>CBDDHU010000001.1:0-8862 GCA_965228535.1 Minwuia sp.
GCCCTCGTCCGTCGCGTGCGTGAACAGGGGCCCCAGCTTCCCGGCGGCCTGCACCTCCTGGGCGATGAACCCTACTTGGTCCTTCTGCTCGCTGTCCGAGCGGTCGTAGAGCTTGGGCTCCAGGTTGTCGAAGATCTCGACCATGTCCCGGTGCTTGATCGCTCGGACGTTGGTCTTGACGCGGGCGTCCGACGCCTCCGTGAAGCCGTAGGTGGCGACCATCCAGCCGGGGAGGCTCTGGTTGCTCTGGGGGTAGATGATCACGTTGGCGGAGCTGAAGCCCCCGCCGACGTTCGTGAAGCTGATGGTCTGGTTGATGCTGGCCAGCGTGCAGCCGCCGCTGGAGGCCACCTCCAGGTCCGCCCCGCCGATCCCGCCGTTGGCCAGGAGGCGCAGCCGCGCGAAGCCCGTGGCCGAGGTGTTCGTCACCTCCGCGGTGACGATGGACTGGTTGCCCGTCACCTGCATCGTCTCGCACTGGTGCCGCACGCCCTGCGTGCCCCCGACGAGCTGCAGCCAGCTGTTCGTGGTCACCAGCCCCGGATCCGCCACCAGGGCGCCGCCCATGTAGACCGCCCCCGTGTTCACGTAGATGCCCTGGGTGCCGCCGGTGATCGTGAGGTAGTCGTCCGCGGGCCGCGCCTTCACGATGGGGCTGCGCAGCTCCGTGGTAAGCTCCACGCTGTCCGAGGTGGCGGTGCCCGCGACGGCCAGGCCGCCGTCTGCCGTGATGAGGCCATTGGCCGTGATGGTGGAATTGGAGTTGAAGGGCCCCGTGGCCGCCGTGCTGCCAACGAAGAACTGGGCGAAGTCCGCCGTGGTGGCGTTCAGGGTGCTGGCCGCCGCCACCGTGACGTCCCGGTCCAGGCTGATGCCGCCGTCCGCGAAGGAAGCCAGCAGGGCCCCGTCCTCCTTGCGCACCGTCACCAGGGCGTTCTGGACCTGCAGGTCCCCGGCCGAGCTCCGGAGCTCGGGGTCCAGGAAGCTGGCGGCCGTGACGCTGTTGACCGTCAGGTCGGCCGTGGGGGCCACGCCGCCGCTGTTCTCGAGGGTGGTCAGCCGGTTGTCGATGGACGTGACCGTGCTCCCCAGGCTGTTGAAGTTGGCGATCAAAGGGTACCGCCCGTCCGATTGCCCCTTGGACCAACAGTCGCAGCTGATTTGGAGAGTGCTGCCGTTGCCCAGGATGGGCTGAGCTGAGAGCGGGCTCTGGCACAAGAGCGAGCGAATGATACGGGGCGTGAAGGCCTCCTGGACCATGCTGAAGATGCCGTTGCCCTCCGGGAAGGGCTCCCGGACGAAGTACCGGGCGTCCAGGGGGGCAAAGTCGGAGGTGCTCAGGTACCGCGAGTCGCTTTCGCTCTTCGAGTAGCAGTCGCAGGTGATCTGGAGGGTGCTGCCGTTGCCGAGGATGCTGGCTCCGGCCAGCGGCGGCTGGAGCAGCAGGTTCTTGATGATGGGAGGGAAGAACTGGTTCTGCACGATTTGGTGGATGGAGCCGCTGGCGGCGCCGGGCGGGCGCACGAGGTAGCGGGCGTCGCCGGCCGCCTGGTCCAGGAAGCCGGAGCCCGCGAGGGCGTCGTCGATTTCAGACTGGGTCCTTCCCGACGTCCAGTACTGCAGGAGCGTGGCCGTGAGCAGAGAATCCAGCTCCGTGCGGGGATAGAAGAGGGAATCGGTCTGGGCCGAGGTGTAGTAGGCCGAGAGGTCCACGTTGCTCAGGGCGTCGGCAATCTCTTGCGTGACCTCTGAGGAAGTGGAGAAGTCCAGCAGTGCCGTGACGATCTTGGAGTCGACCTCATTGCTGTTGTCGTAGCTTGACAAAGCCGAGCTGATGGCCGAGCTCACCTGGCTGCTGGTCTGGTAGTTGGACAGCTGACCGCCCACGTAATTGGCCACCTCCGTTTGGTCCCAGTAGGGCCCCAGCTCCCCGGAGATGAGGGCCAGCACCTGGGTCTCGTTCTGGAACTGGGACAGATCCAGGGCATCGATGGCAGCCGTGATGGCGGCCCCCGTCTCCAGCTGCGTGTAGGTCTCGCTGCGGGCGTAGGAGTCCGACTCTATGAGGATGGTGTCGTCTAAGTTTTGAAAGCTGGCCGTGAGGGCCCCGGCCACCGAAAGGTTTCTCAGCACGTTGGTCCCCCGGAGCAGGTTGAAGGTCGGGCCGCCGTTCCAGTTCTGTCCGTTGCTCAGTGTCACCGGCACCAGTGCTGCCGTGATGGCAGCCTGCACTTGGGCAATGGTCCAGTAGGGCGTGAGGTCAATCGTGGCCACCGCCGCCGCGATGGCGCTGTCCGTTTGCGCCGACGTGTAGTAGGCCGCGAGCGCCGCGGCGATGGCTGCGTCTCGCTGGACGATGGTCCCGTAGGGCACCAGCGCATCGGAGATGGCCTGGTTCATCTCCGCCGTGGTGCTGTAGTCCCCGAGCTGGTCGTCCGTGTAGGTGTTGGCTTGCGCCAGGAAGGCCACGAGGTTCGCCGTGGCCTCCGCCCTCGTGAAGTGATTGGTCAGGGCGGCCGCGATGGCGTCGCTGGTCTGCTGGGCAGTGCTGTAGCCGCCGAGCTGGGCGAGCACCCAGGACTCGCTGGCCTTGGGGAGCAGCAGGGCGTCCGTCTGGGCGGTGCTGTACGCATCGCAGGTCAGCTGCAGCGTCCAGTCGTCGTTGACGAGGCCCAGGCCCATGGGGGCGACGGCGTGAAAGTTGCGGATTTGATTGGTGCCTACCAAGAGGTCCCAGGTGATGTTGCCCGGCCAGGCGGGGGCGTTGACGAGATTGGTTGCCCCGCCAAGGGTTGCGACTTCGGCCAGAAGCCCGTCGATGGCGGATTGCAGGGACAGCTGCAGGGCCGCCAGCTCCGCCCCCGTGGCGTAGGGGCCGGCGTTCTGGAGGGCGAGGATGGAAGCGTCGTGGCCGTCCAGCCGGGAGTCCTGGATGGCCTGCCCGGCGTCGTAGGCGGTCTGGGTGACGTACCCCAGCAGCGCCGTGGTGAGGTCCCCGGCCGTTTGGTAGCCCGCGGCCTGCAGCGCCGCAAGCACCGCCTCCGCCGCGTCCAGCCGCCCGTCCCTCAACGCCAGCGCTGCGTCCAAAGCCGTCTGGTGGACGAAGGGGAGCAGGGCCGTTGCGATGAGCTGACTCACGTCCGCGGGCGTGGTCCGGAGAGCCACCGCGGCGGTGAGGTCGCTGGTGCTGGCCATGGGGAGCAGGGCCGTGGCGATGGCCTGGGTGACGTCCGCCGCTGTTTGCCGGGCGGCGACGTCGAGGGCCAGCTGGTCCACGACCGACTTCAGCGCGTAGGTCGTCGCCACCTGGGCGAGCGTTGCGTTGTTGGCGCTGGTCACAGCGCTGTTCATGGCTGCCGTGGTCGGATGATTGGCGAGCTTCAGGTCCACGCTGGCGGGCGTGCTCTTGCCGTCGACCTCGACTTGGAGGGCGTCCAGGGCCGACTGGTTGGCCTTGGTAGCCAGGCCCTGGGTCAGGCTGGTGTTGACGGCCACGAGGCCGGAGGCGTTGGCCGCGATGGAGCCCTCGGCGGCGGCGAGGTCGCTGGCCAGGGCGTAGGGGGTGAGGTCAGGCGCTGCGGGCAGGGCGGCCACCTGGCCCTGCAGTGCGGCAATGGCCGCGGCGTTGGTGCCTATGTCGGCGGTGTTGGCAGTGGTAGTTTCGAGGGGCGTGTAGGCCGTGAGGACCGTGGCCAATTGCCCGGCGGAAATGCCCTGCAGCTCTATGACAGGTGCGTCCGTGACGCCGTCGTCCAGGATTCGCCCCGTGATGGTGGATGGGAACAATGACATTTCTGTTAGTCCAGAACACTGACCCCGCTGCCCGAGAGGGTAACGATCTGCATGCTGACTAGGCCGATGAAGCACTGGTCCACACGGTCCGCGAGCATCGACTTGAACGTAAAGCGGCACAGGTCGCCGCTCCTCGTGGAGATTCCGCTTGTGGGGTGCTTCGGCACACGCTCCGTGGGGAAGGCCGCGATGAAATCGGTGTTGTCGAAGTTCGGGAGGCGCATGTTGCGTATCTTGGAGTCATATGTCCCAGCCATGATCTCGAGAAAGTGCTGCCATTCGGCGATGCTCTTGACGCTGTTGCGGGGGAACTGAAGCGCCCCGAGCTGCAACTGACCCTCCATGACGGTGGCCGCCGTGACGTTGGGGAAGGCTTCGCCGGGATACTCGAAGTTGGACACGTGGTTCTCTCCCGTTTTGTTGAAGGTCACGAAGGCGCCCAGGAGCTTCGTGAAAGCGCGGGCCACCGTGATGTTGTAGCTCGTGGCTCCCGCCGGGATCGAGGACTGCTGCACGTGCAGGCTCGGGAAGCTGAAGACCAGGGACCTGTTCGACAAGAGTATGCGCTCGAAGGACTCCCGCAGCGCGCTGTCCAGGGTGACCTGGTCGGCCAAAAGGTGCACGTTTTCGATCTGGTAGGACAGGCTGGAGCCCACGCCGGCGCGCATGGCCATGGCGGGCTCGGCAAACTCGATCTCCAGGACCAAGTTTAGCTGCGGCGGGAGCATCTTGCCGCAGTTGAACATTCCGATCAGATGCGGCGCCATGAGCACGTCGCGCTTCTGTCCGGGCTGCACCGGCAGCGCCCAGCCGCCGGCATCCACCGGCAGGCCCTCCCACTGGCGGCCCTTCCACCACTCGTCAGGCTTCAAAAGTGAGTACATGAAGGCCGAACGGCCGTAGTAGCTGATATCTTCCACACGCTGCCCGTTGGCGAAGAGCTGAATTCTTTCAATGAAACAGCTCGGATCGGGCGACCCGCACAGCATGTCGCTGGAGCCGTCCGTGTTGCGGAAGGTAAACGCCAACTTTACGGACTCCGGATCGACAAAATCCATCCCTGACGTGATGGGGATGCGACATACCCGCGAGGTCGTGGGCGTAAAAGTGCTCAGGGAACTTGGGAAATATTGCACCGATTTTCGGGACTGGATGTAGTTGGTGTTCCCCGTAGCCAGCTTGTAGTCGAGGCTGGCGACGAGCTCGTCGTTGACGGCTTGCGTCACTTGCTCCATCTCTTTACCCTATGCAGCTTCCGGTTCGCTCGCCTGTCGAAGCGCCTCGAAGGACGGCTGGGCGAAGCCTCGGGCTGAGCCCTCGGTGCCCAAGGGTCCTCGGTCGCCGCGGGACTGGCGGCTGACCCGGGACCGTTCGCTGCCGGAGGACACCGGGATGGGAACGTTGTTCAGCCCGAAGGGCGTCTGTGTCTGCGGCCTCGGGCGCCTCGCCGGGCGGCTTCGGATCTGCGGCAGCGGCCGGTTCCTGGGCTCGCTCTCCGACTCCGTGTCGATCCTAAACACTTCCGGCCGCTGGGCCCTGCGCTGCTCCTGGATCCAGTAGTGGTCCACGGCGCCGCTTTCTTGCATGCCATTCAGGGTCTGCACGTCCGTGGTCATGCTCGGCCGGGAGGCGTCGCTGTCCGTGCCGCCTCCCGTTGCGGCACCCCAGCCCATGAGGTGCGAAGCCGCGTTGAGCCCTCCCTCTATCGCCCACGCCGTGCCGACCAGGGCAGCCCCTGCTCCCGCCACGGCCAGGCCTCCCGTCGCCGCGCCCACGGTGCCCGCCGCAGCCAGGGCTCCCTCGCCCAGTGCTGCCAGCATCCCTCCGCCTTCCGCAGCCGCAGCTGCCTCCGCCACTCCCGCCGCTGCCTCGGCAGCAGTGGCGAAGCCTTCCGATGCTTCCGCCTCCGCGAGCTGCTGGGACGCGAAGCTCTCGATGTCCTGCGCCGCCTGCCGCTCCACCTCCGCCGCCCTTTGGCCCGCTCTTTGCAGCAGCGGCTCCACTTCCGAGGGGCGCCCTATGATTTGGGGTGCCGGCACTTCGTCCGGCAATGGGGCCATTCCCAGCGGCCGCCTCGGGATGCGCAGGGTCCTGTCCAGCCAGTCGCCGCCGCCCCGCAGGGCGAGCATCGTCTGGTTCTCGGTCACGCTCCTCGTCGCCGCTGCAGCACCAGCAGCACCTCCGGCGATTATCGCCTCGGTAGCTTGGATGCCCGACTCCCGCAGCCGGCCTCCCAGGGTCGGGGGCCTCGGCGGGTTCAGCCCATCATTGCGCAGGGCCTGCCCCGGGTCCATGCCTCCATCATCCGAGGAGTCGGGCAGGAAGGACGGCCTCGTGAACTCTCTGGGTGGTCGCGGGAAAGGGACTCCATCGTAGCCCTCGTCAGCGGTTTCAAAAGCAGCCGCCGGATTGATTGTGGTGTGGGGCAGCGGGGCGTCGCTGAGGGGCTCCGAGGCGTTGGGGTAGTCTTCTAGGTACCAGTGACTAGAAGTGTAGATGCTGGCCTTGCGGTTGGGCAGGTCCAAGGTGAGGGGCTCGCCCTCCTGGATGTACCCTAAGACTTGACCAAAGCTGGGCTTGACGCGGAAGCCGTTGCTTCTGCGCTCCTCCATCTTTACTGAGAAGCTGATGTCACATAAGACCGCCATAGACTTGGGACTCGCTGGTGTTTCTACCAGCGGCCACGTCCCTCGCCATTCTTTGAACGCCCGCGCGCTCCGCCGGGGCGTAGCGCAGCTGCGGGATCCGCCGGTTGACGGCTTCCGTCATGCGGCCCAGCTCGTCCGCGTAGGTCTCGCCGTCCTGCCGGAGGCGCCGATCGGAGAGCCACTGGTTGAAGGCCTGCGCCTCCACGAGCTGCTGGTGCCTCCTCCGGAGCAGGGGGTTGAGGTTAAAGCTCGGGTACATCTTGCTGAATTGCCGCAGCATCTGCGGCTCGTTGCGCCTCTCGAGAGGCATCATGGTTCCCTTTACAGCTCATGGGTATTTCTCGCAAGCAGCTCCATGTACCGGTCCTGCCGCTGCATGTACCGGAGGGCCCGTTCTTGGGCGGGCGTCATCCTGACGGGCTCCGCGGGCTGAGCCGGGGCCGAGGGCTCCGCGGGAGGCGCGGAAGGGGGAGCCGACGGAGGCTGCGCGGGCTCGGGAGCCGGTGCTGGGACGGCCTCTTCGGCCGGCACCGTCTTCGGGGGCTTCGGCTTGTTTTTGGAGCCGGGCGGCCGGCCTCTTCGCTTCGGGGCTGCGACGGGGGGCTCCGGCGTCGTGGGCACGGGATCCGGAACCGAGAGCTCAGCCTGAGGCTTCGCAGGCTCCGGAACAGGCTCCGGGGCAGGCTCTGGAACAGGGTCCGGATCTTCCACCACATTGTCCGCCATTTCTTAATAAAGATATTAATTCTCATAATGCAGGAAAATCGCAAAGGAAACGCTGGTTCCGCGGGTATTTACCACATTTCCGTCGATGTCGGTGAGCTTAAAGCGCAGGGTGCGCAGGGTGATGGGGCCGTGGAGTTTCAGGAAATGGCCCTCGTCCGTTCTTGTTTGCATGATATTCCCCACGCCCAAGTTTATTATCATTTTGCAGATGATGTCTTGTCCCAAAGGGCCCTTGATGTCGGCAGCCGTGGCGAGGGTGCTGCATCTGAGCAGCAACTCAGAGTACGGATTCATGGTGACGAAGGTGAAGATCTGCAGGGCGCCGTCGATGAAGGAGGGGCCCAGCAGGTGGTTGATGCTCAGGGGGCGGGAGGGTGTTGCGCCCGCCGGGTAGCTCCCGGTGCCCGGGAAGAGGCTTCGGATCTCGTAGTCGTTGAGGATGCGCCGGTTGCCGTCGTAGGCGACTCCTATCTCATTGGTCGCTTCCACGTAACTGGCGCTCGCGTAGTTGCTGCTGATCCAGGCGGCCAGCCGCGTCCCCGTGTAGGCTCCGATCGGCAGCACAGCCCAGTTGAGGGTCTGCAGGGCCTCGTCGATCCAGTAGAGGTACTGGCCCCGGTCCGTGCTGAGGAAGGCGTCTGCTACCCGGAACTTGAAGACGGAGAGCTTGGCGCCCGTCTGGAGGTGGATGGTTTCCCCGATGTCAAACTCGAAGGAGGCGTCGTCTCCGGCGACTCGCTTGCGGCTGTCCACGTAGATAGTGGTGCTCATCCTTTTCTTACGTCTCCAGAAGCTGCGCCCCGTCGACTTCTCGGAGCTTGTGCTGTCACTGATCTGCCGGGGCCGCTCCGGGAAGGGCCACCGGGGCTCCACGACTGCCTGGCTGCTGGTGCAGCAGTGGACGTTCTTGCACTGGCTCTCACACACCGGACCGCCCCCGAGCAGCTTGCCCACCACCTGGCTCAACAGGTTCCCCATTTTCGATCACGAAGCGTTCCTCCCAGCGCTTGTAGAACATTTCGGCCCGGGGCTTCAGGTAGTGGATGAACAGGAAGCTGTACGGCTCCCGGGTCGCTTCCTCGTAGATGGCCTGCAGTTCCTTCTTGGGCAGCAGGGCCGTGAGCTCCTCGAGAACGGCTTCCAGCTCGAGCTGGTTGCGGAGGCGCCAGACGCACATGAACTGCATGTTCACCCGGACGGCGGCGCTGATGAGCCGCAGCTTCTGGCTCGAGACCCACGTGGAGATCTGCATGTGGCGTCCGCGGATGAAGAGCGTGTCCAGGGCCCCGTCCCCGGTGCGGCGGTGCAGCTCCGGTTGGTCCGCGAAATCGTCGATCACGACCAAAATTTGGTAAAGCTTCTTGAAGCCGAGCTCCTTCGTGGTCCGGGTGATCTTCTTCTGCTGCTGGATGATGGTGCGAAGGGCTCCCTCATCCCACTTGTCGAAGTAGACCTGCTCCCGGTCCGTGTTGACGCCCATGTCGTGCTCGATGAAGTGCTTCACGGGCTTCCAGGCGTCGTCAATGTCAATGCTCGGTGACATGATTATCACTCTTTCAAAAACGGACTCACCGCTGGCCGTGCGGTACTGGTCCAGGATGGCTGAGATCAGCGCCACCGTCTTCCCCGATTTCGAGGGCCCGAGGAAGATCCCCGTGCACGGCACGCGGGGGACGATCGGGTCGCGGGGCTGTTT
>CBDDHU010000002.1:0-8008 GCA_965228535.1 Minwuia sp.
CTCCGAGAGCTCCATGACGGTGGCGCCGTCCTCGGGGTCGCCCATGCGGCGGCGATCACGTTGCGGTGCGCCTGCACCTCGCCCAGCGAGTCGTTCTGGCGCCCCAGGCCGTCCAGCGCCACGGGCAGGAGGGTCTCCCGCTCGTAGGGCTGGCCGCTCCGGCGCCGCCCGCGGATCCTCACCGGCATGTGTGCCAGGAAATCGGTCCACTTGTCTCGGAAGAAGCTCTTGCCCAGCTTGGTCACCCTGTACTCGCCGTCCGGCTGCAGGCTGCGCACCAGCTTCTTGGCGCCGCCCCGGAGGTAGATGTAGTCGTTGGGGCCCTCGCGCACGAGCTGCTGGTTCTCGTTGAAGCGCCGGGAGGGCGCCCGGCGTCCGGCCAGCTGGTAGTAGAACTGGCCGGCTCGCGTCGGCTGGCCATTGGGTCGGCTCAAAAGCAGCTGCTGCCCGCTGGGCAGGCGTAGGAGCTCGGAGCCCTGTCCTGAGGTCCTGGCGGAGGCGCCGGCCTCGACGGCCCGGCGGATGCTCTCACGTTGTCGGGTCCAAGAAGACATGATTTATTAGCCGGACCGTGGAGAAGCGGGCGGTCTCAACGCGTCAGAAGGGACAGGACGGCTTGGGCGGCTCCTGCTGCTGCAGCATGACATCCGTGATCTCGGCCAGCACGCCGCACTGGGAGGTCATGAGCCAGACCTGCCGGAGCTCCACGCGCAGCTTACAGTGGCAGCCCTGCAGGTCAAGCGCCTGCCGGGGGATCTCCTCGCCGGCCGGGCCCCACAGCTGGGCCTTCTCCCAGTGCAGCTTGAGCTTGAGAAACTCGGTGCCCCGGGTGCTCACCTTCAGCGCGGAGACCATGCGCTGCTTCACGTCTTCCGGCTGGAGGAACTTTCCGAAGATGCGCTGGTCGCGGCTCGAGTGCTCCGAGAGCTGGGCGGCGAGCTGGTCCTCGACCTCGAGGAAGAAGCTCTTCGCGGCCTCGTCGGGCTCCAGGCACACGGAGACGCGCACGGCCTCGGGGTCGCCGTAGCAGGACGGGTTCCACAGCACCTTCAGCCATTCGCTCTTCCAGGTCGGCGGGTCGCCGCCCTGTCCGCGCAGCGGCAAGTACTTTCCTCCCTTGGACTTGGTCTGGATGTTTCCGAGCTGCATCGCCATGGCTGACTGCGCGCTCATGCTTCCGGTTTTCTCTCTGCAACATTAAAAATGTGGGCGCCTGAACGCGCCGACAGCCCCGTGACCTTCGGAGAGTTCCTCTGCGCCACCCTGCTGCTGGCCGGCGTCGTGGCCGCGATTTGGCTGGCGGCCAGGCCCTGGGATGAACCGGAGGACCCGTGCCTTCGGGGAAGCTACATCATCAAATGAGGCTGCTCGAGCTTTTCTCCGGCACCGGGAGCATCGGCCGGGCCTTCGAGGCCCTGGGCTGGGAGGTCACGAGCCTGGACCTGGAGGGCGAGCCCACGATCAAGTGTGACATCCTGGACTGGGACTACACCGCGTTTCTGTCGGGGCACTTCCAGGTCGTCTGGGCGTCCCCGGTCTGCTGCGAGTTCTCCAAGGCCCTGACCAGGAGGCCGAAGCGCCTGGAGGAGGGCGACCGCCTGGTGCTCAGGACGCTGGAGCTCATCGACTACTTCAAGCCCCGGTTCTGGGGCCTGGAGAACCCGCAGAGCGGGCTGCTCAAGACACGGCCCTACATGGAAGGCCTCCCCTTCCAGGACGTGACCTACTGCTCCTACGGCAGCCCCTACCGGAAGCGCACCAGGATCTGGGGCACGCTGCCCTTCGTCCCGCGGCCCCAGTGCTTCAAGGGCTCCCGCTGCGAGAGCTTCCGCGACGGGTGCCACCCCACCAGGGCGCAGCGCGGCAGCCACTGCCAGCAGCAGCTCTACACCATACCCCGCGAGCTGTGCGAGGAGATTGCCCGGTCGGTAAATGTGTTTCGAGTGCTTCAAAGCGCTCTTCAGTAAAAGCCAGAATGGGACGGGTGAAACTCTTCCCCACCGCCGACTACACGTCAAAACAGCCACGCGACCCGATCGTTCCCCGCGTGCCGTGCACTGGAATCTTCCTCGGGCCGAGCAAATCCGGGAAGACGGTGGCGCTGATCAGTGCCATTCTCGACCAGTACCGAACGGCCAGCGGCGAATCGGTTTTTGAAAGGGTGATTGTTCTGAGCCCGAGCATTGACATCGACGATGCCTGGAAGCCCGTGAAGCATTTCATAGAACATGACATGGGCGTCAACACGGATCGGGAGCAAGTCTACTTCGACAAGTGGGACGAAGGGGCCCTTCGCACCATCATCGAGCAGCAGAAGAAGATCACGCGCACGACGAAGGAGATGGGTTTCAAAAAGCTGTACCAGATTTTGATCGTGATTGACGATTTCGCGGATCAGCCGGAGCTCCACCGCCGCACCGGCGACGGCGCCCTGGACACGCTCTTCATCCGCGGACGGCACATGCAGATCAGCACCTGGGTCAGCTCCCAAAAACTGCGGCTCATCAGCGCGGCGGTTCGCGTGAACATGCAGTTCATGTGCGTGTGGCGGCTGCGCAACCAGCTCGAGCTGGAAGCCGTGCTCGAGGAGCTCACGGCCCTGCTGCCCAAGAAGGAGCTGCAGGCCATCTACGAGGAAGCGATCCGGGAGCCCTACTCCTTCCTCTTCATCCACTACCTGAAGCCCAGGTCCGAGATGTTTTATAAGCGCTGGGAGGAACGTTTTGTGATCGAAAATGGGGAACCTCCTGAGCCAAGTGGTGGGGAAGCTCCTCGGGGGCGGCCCGGTGTGCGACAGTGAGTGCCACAACATCCAGTGCTGCACCAGCACGCAGCGGGTGGTGGACCCCAGGTGGCCCTACCCAGAGCGGCCCCGGCAGGTCAGCGAGGGCTCCGAGACGTCGGTGGCCACTTTCTGGCGTAGAAGAAAGCAGCGCCACATGACAACAATCTACTGCGATTCCCGCAAGAGGGTCGCGGGGGACGACGCCAGCTTCGAGATGGACATCGGGGAGACCATCCACCTGCAGACGGGCGCCAAGCTCAGCGTCCTCAAGTTCCGCGTGGCTGACTCGTTCCTCTCCACGGACCGAGGCCAGTTCCTTTACTGGGTCGACTCAGCCCTCGGGAGCTTGAACTGGGCCACCTTGCCCGTCGGCGCCTACACCGGGACTCGGCTGGCGGCCTGGATCAGCAGCAATTACGCTGCGGCCACGTACGTGGCGGAGACGAACGAGATCCAGATTGCCTACGACGGGAACCGCCGCGTGTTGAACGACTCAGAGCTCCGGGACCAATTTCCCGACACAGGGAGCTACCCACCGGGCGCCTCGGCCAGCAAGCCTCTCTCCATCAACCACCTTTTGGGGCCAAGTTTCATCGACGGAGCCCTCCAAATCCACAACTTCGTGGTCATGAACCCATATTCAGAGCTCTATCTCAGGTGTTCCACGCTCGCGAACGCTGCCGAAATCAAAGGTCCTCTGGGCTCCGATATAATCTGCAAGCTCATAGTCGACAAAGGTGTGGGCTTTATCATGCAAACTCGCACCGACGAAGGCCATTATGTCAGATTACACGGCCCCATAACCTTGCGGTACTTGCGTTTCAAGCTCACCGACGTGGACGGCAACGTAGTAAACACCCGGGGCACCAGCGTTTCCTTCGCATTGTTCCTGGACACCGAATCATAAAAAAACTATTAAAGAAATGGCGGATGAAGTTGAGCCAGTGCCTGCAGAGCCTGTCCCGGAGCCTGCACCAGAGCCTGCGGAGCCTGCACCAGAGCCTGCGCCGCCTGCGCAAGCTGTGCCGGAGACGCCGGCCCCCAAGCGAAGGGGCCGCCCGCCCGGGTCCAAGAACAAACCCAAGCCGCCCAAGACCGTGCCGGCGGAAGTCGAGCCACCGGCTCCCGAGCCCCAGGAGCCTCCGCCGGCTCAGCCCGCGCAGCCGGTGGAGGCTCCCGCCGCTCCCGCCCCAGCCCCTGAGCCGCTCGAGCCAGTCCGAATGACACCGGCCCAGGAGCGCACACAGCGCTACATGCAGCGGGCGGACCGGTACATGGAGCTGCTCTCGAGGAACACCCACGAGTTCTGATGTCCGTCGCACAAACCCTGTGAGGGTACCTGTGAGGGTACCTGTGAGGGTACCTGTGAGGGTACCTCTGCGACAGGTGCGTTCACCGACCGGGAAACACGAGGGTGCCACAAAGAAAAGCCATGACGGAGCTAGAAGCCGAGCCGGCCGAGAGGCCCCTGGCGAAGATCCGGAGGGCCCACACCATCCTGCGCGCCTTGAAAGAGATCCTCAAGGTCGCCGAGGCCATGGAGGAGGAGTTCTGGAGCGATCTGGACAACGGCCTGGACGAGAGCTACACGGAGATCCTTCTCGGACTCCGCAAGGAGAACGACCCCGAGGCCGCCATCATCTTTTCGCTGCGCTGGCAGGGCTGGGAGATCTGCAACGACCAAGAGCTCCTCCTCGAGGAGATCGCCGCGTTCCGCCGGACGATGAGCCTCGGCGAGGCCGCCCGCAGGGCGACTGGACAGTGTCCATAAAGAGAAGATGATGCCTCTCGAGCGTCGGAACGAGCCGCAGATGCTGCGGCAATTCAGCAAATTGTATCCCAGCTTCAACATCAATCCGCTTCTCCGCAGGCGGCAACAGCAGCTCGTCGAAGCACAAGCCTTCAACGAGTGGCTCTCCAATCGCCGCCTGCAGCAAGACGGGCAAACCTACGCGGACGAGCTGGGGCGCATGACGGAGGCCGTGAACCGACGCATCCCGCAGCTGCGCTACGCCCCGGCGGAGCGTGCCGGCGTTCACCGCATGGCCCGGGATGTGGCCGCTGGTAGAAACACCAACGACTCCCAGGTCTATGGCGGCCTTATGTGAGATGAAACTGAACCTCCAGCTGGTGAAGTATCAAGACCCCCCCATCTGGGTGCTCTCCAGCCCGGAAGCGGAGATCCCCCTCGCCTTCGTGGACGAGCTGGAGGACGAGGAGGGCCAGGAGATCCTGCGGCTCCTCCGGCGGCGGTGGGCCAGGCCCCAGCGAGTGCTGGTGCGCTACGAGGCGCAGACTCACACGGTGCTCAGCTACCTGTGCGAGATCGTGCAGCGGGCCAGCGAGCGGAGCTACCTGGGCAAGCGGGGCCTCAAAATCCTAATCCGGGATTCCCCCGGTTCGGAACCGGGAATCCCCCGGTTTGGGAAATAGATGGAGGAGAGCCTCTGGGAGCAGGCCACGGAGAGCGACTGGCCCGAGGAGGAGCGGAGGCAGTGGTACAGAGAGCGCCCGGCGGACAGGGAGTACTACCGGATCCAGCGGGAGCTCCTGCAGCTGCCGCCCCACCAGGAGGGCGAGCCCACGCTCTGGGCCATCGGCTTCGAGGGCAAGTCCCCCCTGCGGCTCGCGGAGGCGGAGCACTACCCGCTGCACGTGAGCCTCGCCTTCGACGACGAGCTCACCGAGCAGCACAAGCGAGACCTGGAGGAGGAGTGGGGCGTGGAGCGGGAGACGACCCTGCACTTCCACAAGTTCACCAGCGGCGCCGCCGGCGAGCTCTCCCTCAGGTGGGACCCCGTGGCCAACTCGGAGAGCGTGCAGCGGGCCCGCGCCTCCAGCTCCTACAGCCACCGACCGCTGCACATCAGCTTCTAGTAAAAGATGGAGGAACAGAGACGCGGAGGCTTCCGCGTCAAGCCCAGCTTTGGTCAGGTCTTGGGCTACATCCAGGAAGGCGAGCCCCTCGCCCTGGACCTCCCGAACCGGAAGGCCAGCATCTACACTTCCAGTCATCTCTACCTTGACGATTACCCCAACGCCCCGGAGCCCGTCAGCGAGACGCCGCTGCCCCACACCACGCTGAACCCGGCGGCTGCGTTCGAGACCGCCGACGAGGGATACGATGGGGTCCCCTTCCCGCGGCCCCCCAGGGAGTTCACGAGGCCGTCCTTCCTGCCCGACAGCGACGACGGGGGCACGGATCCCGGCCAGGCCCTGCGCAACGACGGGCTGGACCCGCCCAGGCCCCCGACTCTGGGAGGCCGGCTCCGCGAAAGCGGCATCCAAGCGGCGGAGACGGTGATTGCGGGCGCCGCCGCGGGCGCTGCGGCCGCGACGAGGAGTGTCTCGGAGAACCAGACGATGAACGTGCTGCGGGGCGGCGGCGACTGGCTGGATCGGACGCTGCGCATCCCCAGGCGCCCGCCGGGACTGGCGCCGCCTCCCGACGAGGTGCCGGCTCCTCAAATCATCGGACGGCCCAGCGAAGTGGAGCCCCTGCTGCAGCGAGCGGGGCAGAGGGCGGCGGAGGTGGAGCGCCAGGCGGCGCAGGACATCGAGCGGTTCGCCTCGCAGCAAGTGGCGGAGGCGGAAGCAACCGAAGGCTTCGCTTCGGCGGCGGAAGTGGCGGCCGCGGGAGCGGAGACGGCGGCGGCCGTGGAAACGGGCGGAGCTCTGACCGCTCTGGGCGAGGGCGCCCTGGCGGTGGCCGGCGCTGCGGGCGCAGCGACAGGGGGACTGGTGGCCGCGGGGGCCGCAGCGGCCGTGGTCGGCACGGCTTGGGCCATCGAGGGCGGAGTCAACGCGGCCTCGCACATGCTGGGCTGGGGCGCCGAGACGGGCGGCGGCACGGACAGCGACGCTCGCGGCCCTCCCGAGCCACCGACGTCCAAACCCTGAACGGGATGCAAGAATCGGGGGCCATCGACCACTTCTTCGCGCAGCAACTGCGGCAGCAGCCGCGGGTCTTCCGGATCGACACGGATTCCGAGAGCGAGCCGCAAGCCCAGCCTCAGCAACAGATCAGAGCCCGCCCCATCCGGCGCCAGGGCCAGGGCCGGCAGCAGCCCACGCCCTTCGGCATCAACCAGGTGCCCATCCCGGTGAGCTCCGACAGCGACCGCATCAGCCGTCAGTCCCGAAGCGACCGGGGGCCTCTGGGCACCCAGGGCTCGGCCCGCCCCTTCGCGCAGCCGTCCTTCGACGCCCTTCGTCAGGCGAGCGAACCGGAAGCTGCCTAAGGTAAAGAGATGGAGAACGTGACCCAAGCGGTCCAAGATGAGCTCGTCAAATCGCTGGACTACAAGCTCGGAAGCTCCAATGTCAACTACATTCAGTCCCGGCGCGACGTCCAGTACTACCCGAGCTCCCTCAGCACCTTCACGCCGACCACCTCCAGAGTGGCCCGAATCCCCCTAACCTCCGGAATGGACTTCATCGACCCAGAATCGCTCAAGATCGCCTTCCGGGTGCGCAACAACGACGCCACGCTGGACCTGAACCCCGGCACCCAGGAGCCCTCCTGCTTCATCAAGCGGGTCCAGCTCTTCGCCAACGGCCAGCGCTGCGACGACATCTCCGAGTACGGCAGGTGC
Source organism: Minwuia sp. (assembly GCA_965228535.1). GTDB lineage: Bacteria > Pseudomonadota > Alphaproteobacteria > Minwuiales > Minwuiaceae > Minwuia. The sequence continues at coordinate 7,381 of CBDDHU010000002.1, forward strand.
TGCTTCCTCTACTCCCTACTCAAAAGTCAGGAATGGTATAAGAACAGGGGCATCACCGGCTTCTGGGAGCTCGCGGGACTGGTGCCCGCGCCCATCCCCGCGCAGAACTACAAGGACGTCCTCATGGCGCCCACGCTCATCGGCATGTTTCAAGCCGGGAAGTTCCTGCCTCCCCAGCTGAACCTGGTCCTGGAGCTGGAGTTCGCCGAGCCCGCCGACGCCCTGCGCCCCGGCGGCGGCTCCACGGACTACTCGATCGAAAACGTCCGCGTGCTGGCGAGCCAGGTGACCCTGGACTCGGCCCTCTACGAGTCCTACCAGAAGATCCTGCTCAGCGGCAGGAGCCTGGTCTTCGCCTACCCGACCATGCACACGCAGGTCTCCAGCATCCCCGCCGGCTCGACCTCCCACAACGTCACCGTGGCGAGGGCCTTTACGAAGCTACTGGGCGCCTTCGTGTCCTTCCGGGACACCGACGACGCCAACCTGGGGGAGTGCAGCAACTTCGAGCACCCGGGCGATGGGAGCCAGTTCTCGACGAGCCCCTTGGAGTCCCAGATGCAATTGGGAGCGCTCCAGTACCCCAGAAACCCTATGTCCAGCGACGCTGAACATTTTCACTTTCTCG
>CBDDHU010000003.1:0-2720000 GCA_965228535.1 Minwuia sp.
AGATGATGTGGCTTCGGTCCTGCTCGAGGGTCAGGAACGGCTCCAGCACATGACCTTCAGCAGCAACGCCGTTGACGAACCAGACGCCTGAACCGCGCATCATGTTCATCATGCCGCCGGTCCGGCCTTCACCCATGCTGCCGCCCATATCCGACATGACCATCCGCCCCATCATGCCGCCGTTGAATACGACCTCATGCCTGATGGCGGATTCGATTGAAGGCTCCGGAAGCCCGTTGGACGGCAACTCGATTGGCCAGTCTGGTGGGCTCGATCTGAGCGGCGCAGCCGCATAGGTCAGTTCCGTCAGTTGATACTCGAGCCCTTTGTAGAAGCGGTCGATGACGGCATTGCGGCTGCCGGGCCGGTCCGTCATGTCGAGAATGAGATCGACACGCATGGCCGGGCCAATGACGACCTGCCCGTTCGCCGGAGAATGCGGGCTGACCGGCTGGCCATCAAGCGCGATGACCATTGGCGCATGCCCTTCGAAATCGAGGGCAAATATCCGGGCATTGGCCGCATTGACCAGGCGCAGGCGAATTCGCTCGCCTGAGCGCACCACAAGATCACCGGGAGCGCGACCGTTGATAGTCACGGTGTTTCCCACCCTGCCATTGTGGCTCATGTCGTGTCGGTTGCCGAAGTCACCACGGATCGACCCATCCGGCCCCAGCCGCCAGTCGTCCAGCATCCAGGTCAGATCGCGATCGACCCGAACAGGATCGTGCTCTTCGATGATCAACGGGCCGTACAAGCCGCGCCCGACCTGCTCGAAGCTGCGCTGATGTGGGTGGTACCAATAGGTCCCCGCATCCACGGCATCGAATTCATACATGAACTTGCCACCGGGTTGGATGGAGGCCTGAGTCAGATAGGGCACCCCATCCATTGCATTGGGCACCCGAACTCCGTGCCAATGGACAGTGGTCGGCTCGTCAAGGTCATTGTTCACCGACACGCGAACGCGGTCACCCTGGCGAACGCGGAGTTCCTGACCTGGCACGCTGTTGTTGTAGGCCCAGACAGCTGTCTGGTCAGACGCAGCGGCGGTCAATCGGCTATGCCCCGGCGCAGCGCGCAGATCAAATTCCTTCACCGCAGCCTGCCGGGTAGTGGCCCTGAGGGATGGGGGCATGACCGCCACCCCCATGTTGGCCATGAGCAGCGACAACATGCTGCGGCGCGACAGCACCGCATCGCGAAATTGAGACATTTTCAGAAGAGTTCCCGAAGCGCGGCACCTGCGCGAACTGGGGCAGATTGCCGACATTCATCCGAACACCATCGCTCCTAGGCCAACGGTGCGTGAAAGACAGCCTGGCCGGATCGAAATCCGACTGGTGTCAGTTCAGGATGATTGCCTTCGGAGGGAACGGGTCGGGTGATGCCTGTCGACCGATTGAAAAATCAGGGACATCAAGAAATGCGACGCGGTGCATCGAGGGAATGTCTGATTCAGTCGCGGCAAACGCTATCATGTGGGAAGTGAAGCACATTTCACCGCACGACATCGTTGACGGACCGTCAACATCACAATCACCGCACTCGACCATGCCTGCGTGAACATCGGCGGTCGCCAGCATCTGCATTTTCATGCTGCCTGCAGCCGATACATTGGCAAAGGCAGCTGTGCCGAAGGCGGCAAGCAGGGCAAGAACCAGAATATGCGCCGTCATTTTCATGCATCAATCTTTACCTGCAACATTGGCAGGTGTCCATTCACAACCCGAGGAACAGCGAGAGCGTTCTGTTTAACCAGCACAGCAGGACAGCCTTGTAATATCCTTGTCGAAGGTCTGTGCGGCCAGCTTCAGCCCTTCTACAGTCGTCAGGTACGGGAATATCGTGTCAGCGAGATCAGCTACCGTCATGCCAAAGCGGATGGCCAGCATTGCCGTCTGGATGCTGTCGCTTCCCTCGGGAGCCAGGATGTGCGCACCCAGAATCCGGTTCGTTCCGGCTTCGGCAACGAGCTTGATCAGGCCGCGTGTGTCCCGTGCAGCCAGCGCCCTGGGCAAGTATTCAAGAGGCAGCAGCGACGTGCGAACCTTTAGCCCCTTTGACATGGCGGCTTGTTCCGTGAGACCGACGCTCGCTACTTGCGGATCGGTGAACACGACCGAAGGCATCGTTGTCGCATCGTAGCGCCGCTCCGCGCCGTTCACTGCATTCTCTGCGGCCAGCTTTGCACCATAAGCGGCCATGTAGACAAACTGGTCGCGCCCCGTCACATCGCCCGCCGCATAGATGCCCGCCACCGAACTCTGCATCTGATCATCCACGGCTATGCCGCCATTGCTCATCTGCCTTATCCCGCGCTCCTTCAGTCCAAGCCCGTCGGTGTTGGGTCGACGGCCGGTCGCGACGAGCACCCGCTCAGCGTTCAGTTCGACAAGGTCGCCGTCCCTGTCCACGCGCAGGGTCACGCCATCCCTTGATACCGCGATATTCCTGTAGCTCCCTCCTTGCTGCACGATGATTCCTTCATCCCGGAAATACCCCGACAAGGCTGCGCCGATCTCTGGCTCGGCTTCGGGCAACAGGTGACTTCGGCAGACAATTGTGACGCGCACGCCCGCACGGGCGAACATCTGTGCGATCTCCGCACCGACATAGCCGCCGCCAATGACCAGCAGGGATGCAGGTAGGTCTGGCAGTTCAAGGGCCGTTGTACTGGTGAGGTAGGGAACGTCGCCAAGACCAGAAATCTCCGGGATCAATGGTTGCGATCCCGTCGCAATGATGGTCCGGGCAGCCCGAATGAACCTGCCGCTGACCTCTACCCCGCCTTCGACAATGCGGGCCGGGCCTTCGAGATAGTTGACGCTTTCATTGGCCGGAAGCAGGTCCGCGTATTTGGCCTGCCGCAACTCCTCCACCAGATCGTCTTTCTGTCGGATAACCGCCGACCAGTCCTTGATCACCGCCTTGCCTTCGATCCCGGCAAAGCGGCCGAGGTTTGCGCCGTACAAGCCTTCCATGGCGCGGATCAGGGTCTTTGAGGGAACACAGCCGACATTGACGCATGTGCCGCCAAGGGTTCCGTGCCCAACGAGGGCAACGCGCGCGCCGGCATCCGCCGCAGTGATTGCGGCTGAAAATCCGGCCGACCCCGCCCCGACGACAACCAGATCATAGCCTGCGCCCGCGGCGCGTGACGGGTCCATATTGACGATATTGTTCATCAGCGTTCCTGTCGTCTTTCCTGCGCATTGTCTGTCTCGCAGCACTCATCATTCTGTCGCTTGCTTCTGCGCCAGAGGGCATAGACCGTGATGGCCATAAAGATCGCGAAGGCTGGGAGCAGCACATAGTCCAGCCAGCCCAGCCAGGCCGACAATCCGGTCACACCAAGCAGGATGACCAGCACTGGCGTGAAGCAGCAGAGTGCGGCAACCACTGTCCCGCCAATCCCGGTCCTCAGTATCGTGCGATCATTTATTTCACCCGCCTTCGGGAACCGCATTTGCCGGATACCCGGCATTGGTCGAAGCCCGGGCAATCTGATCCGGTGTCGTGATCGCCGGATCGAAGACGACCGCAGCTGTCTTTGTGTCGAGATCGATCTGCACTGACTCCACCCCTTCGACAGCTTCCATCGCCGTCCGAACCGTGATCGGGCAGAGCGCACAGGTCATGTTCCGGATCGCAAAGGTTCGCGTCTGCTGCGCGACAGAGGCGCTTTCAGCGGCGTTCGCCGTCATCGCGTTGGACAGAACATGGGATCCCCCCAAACCAGCGGCACCTATCGATGCCAATGCAACAAGAACAGCGGCAGTTCGTTTCAGCATCATTGCTCCTAATAAAACAGGGGGGCCCAGTAATTGATCGTCGCGGCCAGCAGCACGATGGCTGTTGCCAGCCACAGGAGCGTCCTGGAAATCCGTCCCGAAGCCGGGCTTGCGCAATAGGACCCCGCCGCGCACGCCCGCCTTGGTCGGATGTAGACCTGCCAGAACCCGGCCCCGAGCATCAGGAGGGTTACGGCCACGAAGTACGGCTTGTAGGGTTCAAGCGCGGTGAGATTGCTCATCCACGCGCCGCTGATCCCGAGCGTCACAAATGCCAAGGGCACGATGCAGCACGACGAAGCGAGAAGGGCGCCGAGCAACCCCGCACCGGCCAGCAGGCCGCTGCGGCGACTCTCGATATCAGAGACTGTTCCGTCGGCCCCGTCAGACGGGTTATCGTGCGGTGTGGCGGGCATTTCTTGCTCTCTCGTTGTAGAATTCATAGCCGGATGGTAGGGTCTGTAGTCCCTACAGGCTCAAGAGAAATGTTGAACAAACCCGACGACCCTCTCGATCATGTGACCCGGAACGGCCTGGCACAGGCCGCCGGGACAAATATCGAAACCATTCGCTATTATGAGAAGATCGGCCTGATGCCGGAACCGAGGCGTGCCGAAAATGGATATCGTCTGTACGGCCAGGACGCACACAGAAGGCTCAAGTTCATCCTGCGAGGTCGTGAGCTGGGATTTACCATTGAAGAGCTGAAGGGGTTGCTGAGCCTCGTCGACGGCGGCGATTACAGCTGCGGTCAGGTTCACGCAATGACGGTCGAACACCTGGGTAACATTCGTGCCAAGATCGGTGATCTGATGCGACTGGAGCAGACACTCGCGGACATGTCGACTCAGTGTGAGGGTGGCGAAGTCCCTGATTGTCCAATCATCGACAAGCTATTCGCGAATATCGAAATCGGCAGTGGTTGATCCGGATCAGACTGCGTTTTCCTGTCGAAGTTCGCCGGCATCAAAACCGCGACAGGTCCATTTCATGTCAGCCATCGCAATCGCAGAAGCCGCCGTATACCGGATATAATCAATGAGTCCTGAGCCTTGGTGGACCGTGACCCAAGACGCTGCTTAGCTGTCCCCGCTATCCACCCACCTCTGGAAGAACGCATCCGCCAGTCTGACCGCCTCGCCCCCTGGCCGCGTTGCCGGCTCCGGCCAGTGCTGCCGTGCCAGCCCGAACTCCGCGTCGATCAGGGCACCGATCTCCCGTGGCATCCTGCCGTGCCCCATCTCGCGCGTCTGTGCCTTGCGGGCGAGCAGATCGTCGATGATCGCGGTGCTGTCCGCAGAGACATCGCTCTCCGCCACCAGGGTCCGGAACGCCATGGGCACGATCGCCGCGCCCGAATGCAGCCGCATCCAACGCAAGGCAAGGGCCGGGCGCAGGACATAGAACAGCTTCTTCAGCCGGACCTCTGATCCGTCGGCAAAGGCGGTCTCCCGTTGCCGTTCCCCCAGATGCAGGTAATGCATCGCGATGGCAGCTGGTTGTACCACCTGGTCGGCCAGGGCCAGCGCCTCAGCCCGGAAGTCTGCATCGCCGCGATAGACAAAGGGCGACATCAGCCATTCCAGCACCACGGCATTGCCCTTCAGCAGCAGCTTCAGGGTCTTCGCCAGATCCCAGCCGTTCACGTCGTAGATCGCGTCCGGCGGATACTCGATGACATCGCGCGGCGGATAGAGGCTCAGATAATCGGATTGCGGGCGGACATGGATGAAGCGGCAGTCATAGTCGCTGTCCGGCGATGGAAAACCCCATCCCCGGCTGCCACTCTCGATGGCCAGCAGGATGCGGACACCATGATTCGCCTCGACCTCGTGCAGCTTTGCGTCGATACCGGCAACGACAGTCGGGTCGAAGCCCGGACCCAGGTGGCGTAACTGTGCCATCAGAATGTTCCTCGTGTCTTCTCGTGGGCGAATACCAACCACAACACCGGGAATGGCTTCGCTGACGGCCGAAGTCCACCTGAATGATCCCGTAAGCGGTCAACAGGTCGGCGATAGCCCTTGCCGACTGGCAGTCTGGGCGGCGAACGCCATCATCCCTCTTCTGCTTCCGGCCAGAGCTGGTCGCGAACAGTCTGCACTGTCCAATCTCTCAGTTCGCGCTGAGCGTCATTCAGCAACGACGGTGGCCGCTCGCGCTCAAGCCGGGCCAGCTCGCGCTCGATCCGGCCCTCCAGTTTCCTGCGGTCCTCGGCCATGAAGCCCATGAACAGCACGAGTTCATCAACCTCGCTCCAGCGCAAGCGTCGGGGCAGGAAGCTGTCTGCCAGTTGTGCAAGGACCATGGGCAGGGAGATATTGTCCTTGTCCTGCCCCCTGGCTTTCCGGCGCTGCTTCTCAGTGAGCGCAGCCTGCATCATGCAGAGATCGCGCAGATCGGCCGTGTACGCGCAGTCGCGGAGATCCTCGCGGGTCTCGGGTCCATGGATCTCCGCATCGCTGGTCCGGTAGTTGAGCACGATATCGTCGGGGTGCGGCAGCAGGTCAGGCGGTGGCAAGTTCCGCCTCTGATGCTCGGCTATCTTCGCCTCGCCCTCGGCTTTCAGCTTCTTCAGCCTTACAAAGCGCTGGAGACGTAACTCAAGATACTGCTCCTCCTTCCGGTCCATGAGCTCGATGACAAAGCGCTGAGACAGGCGGTTGCCCTTGAGCGCGGACATGATCGAGGAACGAACCACCGCCTGTGTGGCCGGAAGCTGAACCTCCTGGCCGTTCTCCCGGAACGTCAGCAGACGATAGGCTTCCTGTTCGAGGAAGGTGTCGGCAGGGGCATCGGCCAGATGAATGGGTTCCTGCTTGGGCTTCTTCGGTCGCCCACGTGGATTGCCGGACCGGCCCTTCTTGAACCGCGTGGACCGTGGTGGCTTGCGGAAGCCTACCTCGTAATCGTCACCGTCGTCGTGATGAGCATCGGTATTCGTGCGGTCGTCGTGATTCGCAGGGCTGGCTCGTCGGCGCGGTTGCCCGCTGCCACCGTCCTGACCGCCGCTCATTCGGCGATCTCCCCGTTGGTAGGGGCGCCATTCTCACTCGCCAATTCGGTCGCGCGCTCGTGAGATGTATCGTTGTCGAGATCGAATTCCTCTGCCTCGACCCCGGCAAGGCGTTCCTCCTCCACGTCCTCGAAGCGCTCACCCGTCGCCTCCAGAGTGGCGTGCTTGCCAGTAAGGCGTTCCCAACGCCGCACGATGGTGTCGCAATAAGCCGGATCGAACTCCAGCAGCCGTGCCCGGCGGCCAACCTGCTCCGCTGCGATCAGGGTCGTGCCCGAACCGCCAAAGCCGTCGAGCACGATATCACCCCGCTTCGAACAGTCCCGGATCGCATCCGCCACCAGGGCGACCGGCTTGACTGTCGGGTGCATGGCAAGATCCGTGTCCCGGCTGGCACCAAAGCTGTTGATGCCGGCATAGTCCCAGACATTGGTCCGGTAGCGACCCGACTCGCCGAGACCGAAGCTGTTCACATGCGGACCCGTCCCCACCTTGAAGACAAAGACCAACTCATGCTTGGAGCGATAGAAGCTCCCCATGCCACCATTGGTCTTGTTCCAGACGCAGAGGTTCTTCAGTTCCGAGAAGACCGTGCGGCCTGCCGCGAGCAACTCCCCCATGTGCCGCCAGTCCATGCAGACGAAGGCGATGGCCCCGTCGCGACAGCGATCGGCCGCCGCTCCCAGCGTCCCGGTCAGGAAGGCGGTGAAGGCGTCCTCCGACATCTCGCCCGAGGCGAAGGCAAACTCCCGGTGGCGCACCTTGCCAAGTCCGGAGACATGACCATCGATTGCTACATTGTAGGGCGGATCGGTGAAGACGAGATCGACCTGCTCCTGTTCCAGCAGCAGATCGTAGTCGGCAGATGAGCGGGCATCACCGCAGAGCAGGCGATGGCGCCCGCAGCGCCAGAGATCGCCCGGTCGGCTGATCGCCGTCTGCGGCAGTGGCGGGATATCGTCCTCCGGTGCCGCCGGGCCCGGTGTCTCCCGCTCGCTGGCCGCATCGAGGGTAAAATCGATCTCCGCCAGCGAGAAGCCGGTCAGTTCCACATCGAAGTCGAGATCGATCAGTCCCTGCAGTTCGATCGCCAGCAGGTCCTGGTCCCAGCCCGCATTCAGGGCGAGCTTGTTGTCGGCCAGGATGTAGGCCCTGCGTTCGGCTTCGCTCATGTGCGAGAGACGCACCGTCGGCACCTCCGTCATGCCGAGCGACCGTGCCGCCAGCACGCGGCCATGGCCTGCGATGATGGTGTCATCGTCGGCAATCAGCACCGGGTTGGTGAAGCCGAAGCGATCGATGCTGTCGGCGATCTGGCGGATCTGCCGTCTCGAGTGGGTTCGGGCATTGCCCTCATAGGGGCGCAGCGCATCGATGCGGCGCTCGGTGATCGTGGATACGACCCGTTCCGGGCTTCTGCTCCGGGTTCGGTCGGTCTGCTTCGCACCGCCTGCGCGGCGCTGGGTTCTGGAACTCATTCTCGGGTTCTCCGACATGGCGTTGGCTTGTACGGGGACACGAATGATCATGTTCTGTTCCCATCGCGCCCTTCATCCACGCATTCGCGATCCTTGCGGGAATGTCAAAGCGTTCCGCTGCAAAACCTGTGGAAGAACCCGTCTCGCATGCCCCGATTTCAGAACGCTCGAAGCCGGCAGCGTTTTAATGGCCCAAAACAGGCGTTCAAAAGGCGTTTTAGAGCGTTCAAGCGTTTCAGGAGCGTTCAGAAAACCTCCACCGATTTCTTGGGCGGTGGGGATGATCGGGGTCGGAATCGGGGCCAATACCGCCAACGCGATGCAGGCATCAGGTGCGGAACCGGCGAATCATCGCGCGAATCACTCTCTCTCGAGACCATGCGGACGGGGCAGAAGTGATCGGCCGGGTGCCATATCCGGACCGGATTGCGCTCCTCGACGAATGACACCGCCTTTCGACGGGAGACATCCATCATCTCTCGCTGCAGAGCGAGCATTCGGCGCTTCTGTCGATTGCAGCAGGGGCACATGGAGCGTCACGGATGGTCGAGTGCATCAAGAGGATCCAAAGCGAGATGCGCAGCACACGATCGCCGGGCGCGAGATGCCCGAGTTCCTGCCTGTCGTTCCTCCAGGCGGTCCCAGATCAATCCCACAATGCGGTCATTCTGTCCCGCGTTCCTCGATCGCCGTCCCGTTACGGCTCCTCCTTGTCCCACCATCGTCCCGGTAAGGAGCGAACCCGTCCCGGTTTACTCGCGTTTCATCCCACTATCGTCCCACTAACGCGCAAGCCCGTCCCGCTTCAGGCACGTCCCGTCCCGCATACCGAAGTGCCTCGGCGTCTGTCCGACCATGCCTGGTGGCTGCCCATTCCGGTGCGCAGCGTCTGTTGTCCCTATGCAAGGTGCGCCCGGGCCCGGCCTGTCGAGTGCGCAGTTGCAATGTCCGTGGAAGCCGGTGTTGCTGCGGGCCAGGCGTGCATGGCGTTGTCCAAGGCAGTGGCCCGAGGCACCCCGGGAGCCGCGGACTGACGCCTGTTCCCTGGGGGTTCGCAGCTCTTCGCAGCGGGGTTCCCTGCAAGCCAATCCAGATTCCCTGCTAGCGGATTCCAGCACCCTGTTCCGGCAATTGAATTCCCTGTTATTAGTCACAGGGAATTCGGGCGGAAAGAGGCAGGAATTCAGGGGGTTACGGCAGATAGAAGCGCTTCTCCACGGCCAAAAATAGCAAAAATTCCCTGTTCTTCCCTGTAAACAGGCAAACGGCACCCGGAGAACGGTTCGCAATGGACTACGTGGACCGCCAGTGCCCCCGCCAATCACACAAGCAGTCCACACTTCCGCGCTGTCGACATGCCTACGGTCCCGTCACGCGGACCGGCAGGTGGCGGATGCCGCGGATGAAGTTGGAGTAGATGCGTTCCGGCGGACCGACGACCTCTATCCGCAGGTCGCGGCGCAGGATCTCCTCCCACAGGATGCGGAGCTGCTGTTCGGCCAGACGGTCGCCGACGCAGCGATGGACGCCGGCACCGAACGACAGGTGGCGACGGGCCCTGGGGCGGTCGATGATGAACCTTTCCGCGTCCGGGATCGCGCTCTCGTCGAGATTGCCGGAGACGTACCACAGGGCCACCTTGGCCCCGGCCGGAATCCGCTGGCCACCCAGTTCCGTCTCGCGGCGGGTGGTGCGGCGCATGTGGATCACCGGGCTCTGGAAACGGATGATCTCCGGCACCAGGGAACTGACGAGGGACGGGTCGGCGCGCAGCTTGCGGTCCTCTTCCGGGTTGTCGGCAAGGAACATCACGCCCCCGGTCATGGAGTTCCGGGTGGTGTCGTTGCCGCCGACGATCAGCAGGCCGATATTGCCGATGAACTCCGGCACCGGCATGTCGCGCGTGGCGTCGCTGTGCGCCATCATGGAGATCAGGTCGGGCGTCGGCGGCTCCGCCTCCCGCACCTTCCACAGTTCGGCGAAGTACTGCCCCATCCTGGTCAGCTCGGCCATGCGTTCCGCATCGGTGCTGACCGGCGCGCCGGGGTCACCGGGCACGGAAACGGAGACATCGGACCAGAAGCTCAGCAGGTCCCGGTCCTCCCACGGGAAGTCGAACAGGGTGGCCAGCATCATGGTCGTCAGCGGCACCGACACCTGCCGCACCCAGTCGATGGTCTCGCCCCCGGGCAGGCCATCCAGCACGCCGGAGGTGCGGTCGCGGATCGTGTCCTCGAAATTGCGCAGGTTGCTGGGCGCGACGATGGGGGCGACGGTCTTGCGCTGCGCGGTATGGCGCGGCGGGTCCATGCGGATGAAGTTGGGCAGTTGCTGCCCGCCGGTCTGGTCCAGCAGCTGGATACCGCCCAGTTCGGAGGCCGATGAGAAGGTTTCATGGTCCAGCTCGGCCGTCATGATGTCGTCGTAGCGGGTCACCGACCAGTAGGGACCATAGGCACTTTCCGGGCAGAAATGGACCGGCGCCTCGCGACGGAGGCGGCGGAAGATCCCGTGCCAGCTGTCGTCGCGGTACAGCGCCGGATCGCTGACATCAACCTGGCGGAGCGGTATTGCCGACGTGTCTGGCATGGGCGTGCTGGTCCTCCCCTTCGCGCGGCGCGGTACAGCGCCTGGCGACAGGGTGCCGGGACCGGCCCCGCCTATGCAAGCACGGCGCGCAGGTCAGCCAGGGAGACGGGTTTCTGCAGCACGGTGACGCTGGCAATGCCCTTCAGGTCGGCCATGGTATGGGCGGCGCGGGCATAGTTCGGGTTGTAGCCGCTGACCAGCACCAGCCGCCCGCGGTAACCGGCGTTGGCCAGCCAGTCGACCAGTTCCAGCCCGTCGATGTTCGGCATCACGATGTCCAGCACGACGATGTCCGGGGCACCGGCCTCGTAGGTCTCCGCGAAGGCCTCCGGCCGCGCGACCTCGATGGCCTCCATGCGCATGCCTGTCACCACGTCGGCGACGATGGCCCGGAAATCCGGCTCGTCATCACAGATCATGACTCGCTTCATCGGCTCACTGGACATGACTGCTCCCTCCCGTGGCGGACCCGAACCGGCTCATCAGGTCACCGGTGGAGAATGGTTTCGGCATTCGCGTTGTCCAGTGCCCACCGGGGGACGGTGCCTTGACGCCGTCCGCTGCAGGCGGCGTCAGCAGCACCGTCCTGATCTCCGGCCTGTTGCGGGTGACCCAGTCCCGCAGGTTCCTGCCCTCCGCCACCACGGCCAGCTCGTCGGCAAGGATCAGGAAATCGACGTTCCAGGTCAGTTGCAGGAACCCCAGCCCCCTGTCCACATCCTTGAACGACATCACCTCGTGTCCCAGGTTCTGCAGCGCCTGGGCGAGCAGGTTGCGCACGTCCGGGTCAGGGTCGATGACCAGGATGGTCGCCGGATCGGTACCTGCTGCCGTCGCCAGGCGCCGGTCCGGTGCATCATCGGGCAGCCCTTCGGCCAGCGGCAGGTGCATCTCGACGCAGGTGCCACCACCATCCCCGTCGCGGATCTGCGCCCTGCCGCCGGTCTGCTGGGCGAAACCATAGACCATCGCGAGACCGAGGCCGCTTCCCTTGCCGACGCCCTTGGTCGTGTAGAACGGCTCGAAGGCGCGGGACCGCACATCCTCCGGCATCCCCTCGCCATCGTCGGCAACGGAGACCACCACCTCACCGGAACGACCGGACGCATGCACCCCGATGCGGATCGTCCCGCCATCGGGCATCGCATCGCGGGCGTTCACGGCCAGGTTCAGGATCGCGGTCTCGAACTGGGCCGGGTCGGAGCGGATGAACAGGCCCGGCTCCCCATCCAGTTCCACGCGGATGCCCTGGCCGATGGCGCGGGTGATCATGTCGAGGGCGGCCGTGGCGCAGGCATGGGGATCGAACACCTCCATCGTCACCGGCCGCTGCCGCGCGAAGTTCAGCAGACGCGCCGTCAGGTCGCGTCCACGGTCCGACGCCCGTCGCGCCGACTGGATCAGCTGTTCCTGCCGGGCATTCAGGCCGGACGATTCGCCCAGCAGTTCCAGGCTGCCGGAGATGACGGCGATCAGGTTGTTGAAGTCGTGCGCAATGCCGCCGGTGAGCTGGCCGACAGCCTCCATCTTCTGTGCCTGGCGCAGCTGCTGTTCCGCCGCGCGCAGTTCGGACAGGTCACGGATCGTGCCGATATACTTGCGCTGACCATCCACGATCGCCTCTCCCACGCACAGTTCGGCGAGGAAGGAGGTGCCGTCCTTGCGCCGTCCGCGAAGCTCTATGTTGCGACCGAGGAAGCGGCGCTCCTCGCCTGCCAGGGCCTTGCGCACCGCGGCGCGATGCGGCGCTGCGTCCTCGTCACTCATCAGCAGGAAGCTGTCCCTGCCGATGACTTCGGCGGCGCTGTAGCCGAACGCCTCCTCCGCGGCCGGATTGAAGGATTCGATGATCCCCCGGTCGTCGGTGCGCAGGATGGCCAGGCGCGCGGCATTCAGCGTCGCCACCATCAGTTCCTGGTAGATCTGGGCCTGGGACTGGTCGAGGCCCAGGTTGCAGACACCGGCCAGCGCCCCGGACGCCTCGAACACCGGGAAGCGGATGCCCCGGATGGGTCGGGTCCGACCGTCCGCGGTACGCAGCCGGATGTTGTCATCGAACGTCCCCTGCTGCTCGAAGACCAGTTCCTCGATCTCCTCGGTCCGTTCGGAAATGACGTAGTTCGGGAGTTCCCTCAGGGTCTTGCCGACGGCTTCGGCCTCTTCATGACCGATCCATTCCTCCGCGATCGGGTTGAGCATCTGCACCCGCCGTTCGCTGTCACGATAGGTGAAGGCAATCGGCGCATGATCGACGATCGACCGCAGCATGCGGGCGGTGCGCCGCGATTCGGCCTCCGCGAGCTTCAGTGCCTCCTGCGTGCGCCATTCGGTGGTGATGTCGAGCGTGAAGTTCGCGATCCCCAGCAGCACCCCGGCCTTGTCCCGCACGGGGAAGCGGATAGCACGGATCCGCCGGGCGCCGTGCTCGGGATCAAAGGCGTAGGTCGCCTGCCCTTCCGCCTTGCCCTCCCGCACCGCCTGGTCGTCCAGGTACTGGCACCACTTCGCGGCCTCCGGCGCGGTGAACTCATCCGCCCGGCGGCCCAGGATCGCGTCGATGGGCTGCTGCCACTGGTTGGCGTTTTCCTGGTTGATCAGTTCGAACCGGCCCTGCGGATCACGGAAGGCGAAGCCGAGTGGTGCGTGATCCATGACAGCGGTCAGCAGTGCCTCGGTCCGCTGCGCCTGTGCTGCCGCTGCCCGCTTCTCGGTCTGGTCCACGATGGTGGTGAAGAACGCTTCCTGACCCCGGAACATCGTCTTGACGGTATAGAGCAGCGCCGGGATGATCACGCCGTCCCAGCGACGCAGCGAGACCTCGATACCCTCGAGCGCGCCGGTTTTCCGGACTTCCTGCAGCAACCTGCCGCGAACCGCCGGATCCTCGTAGACCGATTCCGCCTTCATGCCGACAAGGTTCCGGCCCCTTGGCTGGAAGAGGTCGCGCGCGCGCTTGTTGGTGAAGGTATAACGCCCGTCGATGATGATCATGATGGGCAGCGGGGAATGCTCCAGCGACGTGCGCAACAGGTGCTCCGCCTCTTCCCGCTGGGTCACCGCCCGGTTGTGGTCCGTCACGTCGTTGACCGAGAAGGCAACGGCCGGGGCACCGCTCCAGTCGATCCGGAACCCGACCATCTCCACATCGATCTCGACCCCGTCATGGCGCAGGCCGCGAAACGTCATGCGATCAGGAATCTTTTCGCCCGCAAGCCGGCGCCGCGCCAGACGCTGCGCCCTGACGCGTTCGCGCGGAACCAGCAGCTGGTATGGATCGACTCCCACCATGCCGCCCGGCTCGTGACGGTAGATGCGCTCCGCCGCAGCGTTGGCATAGACGATCCGTGAATCCTGATGGATCACGATGCCATCGAGGCTTTGCTCCACGATGGCCCGGAAACTGGTATTCTCTGGCATGTCCCACTCTTAACCGGCGACTGACCCCGTTCCAGACGTCAGCAGCTTCGACCACTCATGATCGCACAGGTTTCGTTAACTTTGGGTTCGCCGGTTCCGTGCGATAAGGGAGCCTATCCACCAAAGCGGCGGGCAGCATGACGGCAACCGATCCCGGACACGGCAAACAGAACGAAACGAAGCGGTTCCTCAACGCGGCGGACCCGCTGCGCGGCCTCATCGTGCCGATGGTGCTGCTGCTCAGCATCGCCGTGGTGGTGATCATCGCGGTTTCCTGGTTTGCGGCGGAACGCCTGGATCACGAGACCGAGAACCGGGACGTCGCGCTGGCCCGGACCGCGCTTGCGAACGAGGCCGAACGTCTCGGTTTCGTTGCCAAGGACCTGTCCTTCTGGGACGAGGCCATCGAGCGTCTGGTGATCGCCGGCGACCGGGACTGGGCCGACGACAATATCGGCAGCTATGCCCATGAAACGTCACGGGTGAACCTGGCCATCGTCCTCTCTGCCCTGGGTCGGACCAGGATGATGTTTCGCGACGGAGAACTGCAGCAGGGCGCGGCCAAGGACTTCCTGACACCAGACATGCTGGACACGCTGATCAGGGGTGCCAACGCCGCACCGATGGATGCGCCGGAAGCGATCGTGCGCTACGCGGTCATCGGCGGCCGGGTCCACACGATCGCCGCCAGCGCCTTCACTCCGGAGGAAACGCTGCTGCCCGACCGGCCGCGTGCCCCCCGTCCGGTGCTGATCCTTGCCTCCGCGATGGATGAGGGCTTCCTGCGGGAACTCTCGGAGGCATTCCTGCTCGACGACCTGGCGGTCAGCCTGGCGCTGCCGGACCAGGCCCGGGTCTATGCCCCCATCTCCGCCAGGGACGAATGGGCAACGGCGTATCTGACCTGGGACCCCAGCAGGCCGGGCACCCGCCTGCGCCAGGACCTGCTGCCTCCCGTCGTGGTCAGCCTGCTGGCCATTGCCCTGCTGGCCCTGCTCTATGCCCGGCGCCTGGCACGGGCACGGCGCGAATCGGAGGCGATCAGCCAGGCGCTGGAGCGGGAACGGGAACTGCGTGACCTGAAGTCCCGTTTCATCTCGACGGTCAGCCACGAGATGCGCACGCCGCTGGCGACGATCCAGGCGGCAGCGGACCTGCTGGACCATTTCGGCGAACGGATGACGGAGGCGGAGCGGCAGAAGGAGATGGACACGATCCGCGACCGGGTTGCAGCCATCGACGGGCTGCTGACCGAGGCGCTGCTGCTGGAGAAGGGGGAGACCCGGCAACTGGTGCCGGAGGAGATCGACCTGCCTGCCCTGGTTCGCGCCCACTGGCAGGGCGGCCTGCCGAGCGAGGGCCGCGCGCTGGACCTTGTCGATGACCGCACCGCGCCGACCGCCGTCAGGGCCGACCGGCGTATCCTGAGCCAGATCGTCGGCAACCTGCTGCAGAACGCCCTGAAATATTCCCCGGCAGACCAGGCGGTGACGGTCCGGCTGGCGGAGGTCGCGAACCGACTGGTGATCACGGTAACTGACCGGGGCATCGGAATTCCGCAGAAGGACATGGCGCATGTGCGCGAACCCTTCAGCCGGGGCAGCAACGTCGCCGATGTCGGTGGGGTTGGCTTCGGCCTGAGTATCGTGGATCGTTCGGTCACCCTGCTCGGCGGATCGTTCGGTCTCGAGAGCATCGAAGGCGTGGGAACCACGGCTACCGTGAGCCTGCCCCTGCCCGACCGCAAGGAGCCAGCACGTTGAACGTACCGCCGCGAAGGATCCTTGTGATCGAGGACGAGACCGATATCCGCGAACGCATCGTCCGGGGTCTCGGCTTCGCAGGGTACCAGGCATCCGGCGCCTGCGACGGCGCGGAAGGGGTGGCCCGGCTGATGCAGGAACCGGTGGACGTGATCATCTGTGACATGATGATGCCTTCGCTGAACGGTTTCGGCACGCTGGCTGTCCTGTCTGACCATCCGGACCTCACGGACATTCCCGTCATCGTGCTGACGGCGCTGGGCGAGAAGACGACACGCGACTTCGCGCTGGGAAAGGGCGTGCGTGGATACATGACGAAGCCCTTCCAGTTCAGCGAGCTGGTGGAGACGATCGAAGGCCTCTTCAGCAGTGAACCCGAACGGAGGGAAGCCTGATGCCGGCGAAGGAATGGCGCTTCGCGTCGGGCGACACCACCCTGCACGGCCTGCGCTGGGATGCCGGACAGCCCGTGGCACTGGTCTACCTGGTGCATGGCCTGGCAGAGCATGTCGCCCGCTATGACGGCTTCGCCCGGGCGCTGAACCAGGCCGGGTTTACTGTCGCAGGACACGACCAGCGCGGTCACGGGCAGACAGCGCGGCATGGCGGGACGCTTGGCCATTTCGCCGACCGGGACGGCTGGACCGCGATGGTCGGGGACGCCGCCGCGGGTGTCGCCGCGCTGCGGGCGGACCAGCCCGGCCTGCCGCTGATCCTTTTCGGGCATTCCATGGGATCGTTCCTGGTGCAGCAGGCATTGTGGTCCTGGCCGGAACTGTTCGACGGCGCGGTGCTTTCCGGATCCAACGGTCCGCCGCCGCCGCTTGCCGCGCTCGGCAGGCTGATCGCCCGGCTTGAGAAGCTGCGGCTGGGTGCCGCCGGACGCAGCAAGCTGATCCATGCGCTCGGGTTCGACGGCATGAACAAGGCATTCCAGCCCGCCCGGACCGACATGGACTGGCTCAGCCGTGACCCGGAGATGGTCGACCGCTACATCAGCGATCCCGAGTGCGGCTTCGTGGCATCGACGGCAAGCTGGATCAGCCTGCTCGATGCCCTGCCCAGGCTGGCTGCCGTGCGCAACCTGCAGCGCATTCCGAAGCAGATGCCGATCCACCTGGCGGCAGGTGACCGCGACCCTGTCGGCGACTTCGGCAAGGGCGTCACGCGGCTGCATGAACTCTATCGCCATGCCGGTCTGACGGATGTCACGATCCGGCTCCATGAAGGTGCCCGCCACGAGATCCTGAACGAGACCAACCGCGACGAGGTGACCGCCGACCTGGTTGCCCGCATGCAGCAGATGCTCGCGAGCCTTCCGCCGCGATGACTGGCGGGCCGCTGCATATCCTGCTGGCGGACGACAACCCGGCCACCCGGTCCCAGGTCGCGGCACTGCTCGAACGCCTCGGGCACGAGACCATGACGGTCGAGAACGGCACCGAGGCGGTTTCCGCGCTGGCAGTCGTGACCTTCGACCTGGTCATCGTCGATCTCGACATGCCGGGACCGGACGGGCCGGAGATCGCGGCACGACAGGGCTCGGGCGGCATGCCCGTGATCGGCCTCTCGCCCGCCGACGGAACACGCGATGACTGGGGCGATGCTCCGATACGGGCCTGGCTGAGGAAGCCTGTCGGGGAGGCGGCACTTGCCGCAGCCATCGATACCGCGCTCGGCACACCTGTCACGACCGGTTCGGCGGTCGATCTTGCTCACCTGGCCACCTACACCGCCGGTGATCCGTCGCTGGAGAAGGAACTCGCCGAGCTGTTCCGGGTCTCCACCGACCGCTACCTGGCGGAGATGAGCAGGGAGCTGGACGGCCAGGGCTGGAAGGACGCGGCCCATGGTCTGAAGGGTGCTGCCCGGGGCATCGGTGCCAACGAGGTCGCGCGGCTCGCCGCCTATGCCGAGAAGCTGCAGGGTGCCGCAGTGCGCGCCCGGCGGGAGACGGTGCTGCCAGAAATCGCGCAGGCGGTGGAGGAGGCCCATGCCTGCCTTGCCCGGCACCTGGACGGTGCCTGAGACGCCGCCGTTCCGCCTGCTGCCGGAATGGCTGTCAGGCTATTGCAGCAGCGGCAGGGTCAGGGTGAAGCAGCTTCCCTGATCGGAGCTTTCGGTCAGGGACAGGTCACCGCCATGACGCCGGGCGATCTCGGCACTGATGGCTAGACCCAGGCCGGTGCCGGAGCGGCCCTTCGCGATCTGCCGCCAGCCGCGCGCGAACTTGGAGAACAGCTGGTCCGGCGCCACGTCCCCCGCGCCCGGGCCATTGTCACGCACGTCGACCCGCCAGCGCCCCCCCTCCAGGCGGCTCTCGATCCGCACCCAGGGATCGTGCGAGTCGTTGTACTTGATGGCGTTGGAGATCAGATTGATCAGGATCTGGCTCAGCCGGTCGCGGTTGCCGCTGATCGCGACAGGCTGTTCCGCCGGCACATGGTCCACGCGGACACCGGTCTCCGCCGCCAGCCCCTCGCAGGCCGCGATGGCATTGACCGCCGCCGTCTCGGGGTCCAGCCGCTCCACCTGCCAGCGCACCTCCCCGCTCTCCAGGTGGCTCAGGTCCAGGATGTCGTCCAGCAGGCTGGTCAGGCGCAGGCTCTCGTCATGGATGATCCGCATGAAGCGACGGGCCTGGTCGGGGGGCATCTCGTCCGCCTTCAGCAGTGCTTCGGCAAAGGAACGGATGGAGGTCATGGGCGTGCGCAGCTCGTGGCTGACCTGGCTGAGGAAATCGTCCTTCTCCGTATCCAGCCGCATCAGCCGCTGGTTGGCCTGGCGCAGCTGTGCCGCCGTCTGCTCCAGCGTGCGGGAATTGGCCTCCAGCGCCTGGCTGTACTCGATCACCTGCTGGGTCTCGTCGACCATGCGGATGATCTCGTCCAGGCTGATGGTCTCGCCCGAGACCACCTCCGAGATCATGACGCGGGCAGACGCGGCGCCGACATTGCCGCCGATCTGGCGCTCCAGATGGCTGATGAAGGCCGTGTCCGCCACCGGCACGCCATCCTCCCGCCCCTGGCGGAGGGCGAACTCCCGGAACAGGCGGTCGGCGGCGTCCTCCCCCAGGATACGGCGGGACAGCAGCCGCAGGTCGTCGATGGCGGCGGACCGGACCAGCGCCCGGGACTCGTCGCCCGGCGCATTGCGGAAGACATCCACGAACAGCGCGCTCTGCAGCCGCTCCAGCGGGGCCTGCTCACTGAACAGTGACCCGGCGATCAGCAGCGCCGTGTTCACCGTCAGGCTCCAGACGATGGCGTGCACCAGCGGGTCGAGGCCGGTCATGCCGAACAGTGCCTCCGGCCGCAGCATGGTCAGCCCGAACAGGCCGTTGCTGACGATGTCGCCGAAGATGGTGCCGTCCTCCGCCAGGCTGGGCAGCAGCAGGGTATAGACCCACAGCACCACGCCGCCGGCCAGGCCCAGCTTCGCACCCCGCGCCGTGGCCTGCCGCCAGTACAGTCCGCCCAGCAGGCTGGGCAGGAACTGCGCCACCCCGGCAAAGGCGATCAGGCCCATGGCGGCAAGCGCCTCCGTCTGGGCGCTGAGCCGGTAATAGAGCAACCCGAGGAACAGGATCAGAAGGATGGAGAAGCGGCGGCTGAACAGCACCAGCGTCTTCAGGTCGGCACTCTCGTACAGCCGCAGCCAGCGCAGGCGCAGCACCACCGGCATCACGATGTGGTTGGAGATCATGATCGACAGCGCGATGCAGGCGACGATCACCATGGAGGTGGCGGAGGAGAAACCGCCGATGAAGGCGAACAGGGCCAGCATCTCCTGGTCCGCCGCCATGGGCACGGTCAGCACGAACATGTCGGGGTTGGCCCCGTCCGGCAGCCGGCTGAGACCGGCGGCGGCGATCGGCAGGATGAACAGGCTGATCAGCAGCAGGTAGGCCGGGAACATCCAGCCCGCCGTGCGCAGGTGCGATTCCCGCGAATTCTCCACCACCGTCACCTGGAACTCCCGCGGCAGGCAGATGATGGCCGTGGCCGACAGGAAGGTGAGCACCGCCCAGCGGCCGCCGAAGACATTCTCCCGCTCCAGCAGGCGTCGGCTCATCTCCTCCGAGAACAGGTTGTCCAGGCCGCCGAAGGAGAAGACGACGAACAGCCCCACCATCAGCAGCGCCAGCAGCTTCACCAGCGCCTCGAACGCGATGGCCGCGACAACGCCGGGATGCTGTTCGTTGGCGTCCAGGTTGCGGGTGCCGAACAGGATCGTGAACAGCGCCATGCCGGCTGCCACCCAGAGCGCCGGGTCGATGCCCGAACCGCTGACCGAAAGGGTCCCCAGCAGCGCCTCGTCACCGCCGCTGACCACCTGGAAGCTGGTGGTCACGGCCTTCAGCTGCAGGGCGATGTAGGGGGTGCTGCCGATCACGGCCATCAGAGTGACCAGGACAGCCAGCGTGTTGCTCTTGCCATAGCGCGAGGAGATCAGGTCGGCGATGGAGGAGATGCGGTTCACATGGCCGATGCGCACCAGCTTCCGCAGCAGGTACCACCAGCCTAGGAAGACCAGCGTCGGCCCGAGATAGATGGTGATGAACTCCAGTCCGTTGCGCGCCGCCGAGCCGACCGCGCCATAGAACGTCCAGGACGTGCAGTAGACGGAGATCGAGAGCGTGTAGACCAGCGGCGAGTTGCTGATCCAGCGGCTGCCCTTGCGGCTCCAGCGGTCGCTGGCGAAGGCGAGCAGGAACAGCAGGCCGACATAGGCCAGCGCGATGGCGACGACGACATCAGCCGTCAGCATCGGACTGTCCCGGCGGCCGTGCGGCGGGAATGTGGTTCCGCGCGTCCATCCCGTCGGCATCCGTCACCATGCGCCGGGACAGCAGCCAGCCAAGCAGGATCAGGAACGTCCAGGCACAGAATATGTAGAGCAGGATCACCGGCACCCCGGCAAGCAGCGATGCGCTGAAGAAGATGTCGATGAAGGGCGGCATGATCAGGATCAGCCCGAAGAACGGCAGGATGAAGGCCGCATCCCGCAGCTTCTGGCGCGGCATCAGCGCGCCCCCGCGCCGGTCCCTGCCAGCGCCAGCACCTGGTCCACCACGTCCTGGTTGGAGAACGGCTTGGTGATGAAGGCATTCACGCCGAGCGACTCCGCGACCTTGCGGTCACGCTCCTGCCCCTTCGCGGTCAGCATCACCACGGGAAGCTCCGCGTTCTGTGCGCCGGAGCGTACCGCCTTGAGCACCGCGTAGCCGTCATGCTTCGGCAGCATCAGGTCCAGCAGCAGCACGTCCGGTGCATCCCTGCGGATCTCCGCGATGGCTGCTTCCCCGTCCGTGACCGCACGGGTGCTGCAGCCTGCACGTTCCAGGATGAAGGTCAGCAGTTCCACGATGTTCGGCTCATCCTCCGCGATGAGGATCCGTTTCATCTGTCCATCCGCCCCTGGTTCCGTCACGGCGGCATCCTCCCCTGATCGTCCGGGCATCGTTGGCCGCGCCCGGATCGCTCCTGCCCCCCAGTCTAGAACGAACTCGCCGCCACGGGTACAGCGTTCAGCGTGCATAGAGGATCGAGTCCTCGCCACGGTGCAGGCAGTTGTCGCGGGAACAGAGGCGGCAGTTGGGTCCGACCGGCGTCGCCATCTGCCGCGCGGCGAAGTCCAGCCCGTCGGCGTAGACGGTCTGGTCGGCATGCACCTCGTCACAGGCCAGCATCACGGCATGCAGGAAGGGAGCCTCGTGAAACAGCGCCGGTTCGTGCCGTACGGTGCGGCCGATGAACAGGTAACGGCTGCCGTTCGGGAACTCCGCAAGCTGCCGGATCACCCGGTCCGGCGTCTGGAACGCGCCGTAGAGCGGCCAGAGCGGGCAGCCATTGCCGCTTCGCGGGATCGGCAACCCGGCGATGGGAAAGCGCTTGCTGACATGGCCGGACGGGTCGGCACGCAGGAAACCGAAGGGAATGCCCTCCGCCCCCGGCTTGCGGAGCGAGACCAGCCGCTGGCAGATCTGCTCGACACTGGCGGAGAAGCGCTGGCGCAGCAGTTCCACGTCGTAGCGATGGCGGATCGCGTCCTCCAGGAACGTCTCGTAGGGGAACAGCGCCGCCGCCGCCAGCCAGCTCGCAAGCGCGCCGCGCGCACGCGACCGCGCCTCCTCGCTGGTCAGCAGCTCGTCACGGGCGACACTGTCGATCAGGTCGGGTGCCGTGAGCTGGCAGACCAGCCGCGCCAGCTGGAACTGGCGTGTCGATGGCGGGGCATTGTCCAGGAAGACCAGCACCCGGTTCTCCGCATCGAAATGGCTGTGGTTGCGGAACCGGCTCAGGTCGGCCTCGACCGGGGAACGGTTGTAGACGGAGATCCCGAACCGCTGCAGCAGGAACGTGTTCAGCGCGCCCTCGATGGTCTGGCCGAAGGTGCGGATGTCCCGCCTAAGGTCACGGGCCGCATCCTCCAGCGCCGGGAAGTAGCTCTGGTTCTGGATCAGGAAGTCATCCACTTCCTCCGCCGGGGAGAGCGAGCGGTTGCGGGTATTGCCGGCACTGAACAGGGTCACCAGCCGCTCCGCCGTGCCGGAAAGCTCCCCGCTCTGCGACAGCACGATCTCAACGAAGCGCGCCCGCTGCTCCGCCGGAAGGTCCTCGACGGAGGACAGGATCTCCATGGTGGAGCGCACGGCGGCGGCATTGTTGAGCACCTGGTGCACCGCCTCCATCAGCGCGGGGTCCTGGTCCAGCCGGTCGGTGAGTGCCGTGATCTGCTGGTCGGCGTCCCTGACCGCACGCGACAGGCTGAGCAGTGCCGCCGCCCAGTCGGGATGGCGGCTGACCAGGGCGCTTGCGCTGGCCGGGTCGATGTGATGCTGCAGGATCGACGGGTCGGCCGCCAGTTCCCCCAGCCGCTCCACCAGTCGGCGTTCCTGGTCACCGCTCAGGTCGGCAAGCTGCAGCCCGAGGGTCTCCGCGATCCGTTGCAGCAGGCGGCCGCCCACGGCGCGCCGGTCGGACTCGATCAGGTTCAGGTAGGAGGCGGAGATGCCGACATTCCGCGCCAGCGCCTTCTGCGTCAGACCCCGCGCCTTGCGCCGTGTCCTGATCTTCATTCCGATGGGTGCGGCGACCGTCAACGGACCCTCCCGGCCTGGCAAATGGTAAACAATTTACAGAATACACTTCCTAAACTGAAAGTAATTTACAAAATTTTCCAATTCTTTCAACGGTCAATTGCCATGATTTACAACGCGGCGTAGCCTTTGCGGGAACCGATGGCCTCAGCCATGGGCGGCAGGGAGTCGTTTCCACGAAAACCCGTTTGGGAGGGAAATCCAGATGACAACGTTCAATGACGGCAAGAAAGGCGGCATGTCCCGCCGCAGCGTACTGAAGGCAGGCACGGCGCTGGGCGCCGGTGCCGTGATCGCGCCGACCTTCTTCGTGCGCAACGCATGGGCCGAGGAATTCCGCAACAATCCGGGCAACGCTGCCAGCGTCAAGTTCGGCTTCAACGTGCCGCAGACCGGCGCCTATGCCGACGAGGGCGCGGACGAGCTGCGTGCCTACCAGCTGGCCGTGAAGCACATCAACGGCGAGGGCGACGGTGGCATGATGAACACCATGCAGCCGCTGACGATGAAGGGTGACGGCATCCTGGGCAAGAAGGTCGAGTACGTGACCGGTGACACCCAGACCAAGTCCGACGCTGCCCGCGCGTCCGCCAAGCGGATGATCGAGAAGGACGGCGTGATCATGTATTCCGGCGGTTCCTCGTCGGGCGTGGCCATCGCGCAGCAGAGCCTGGCGCAGGAGATGGGCGTCATCTTCATGAACGGCCTGACCCATTCCAACGACACCACGGGCAAGGACAAGCGGCGCTATGGCTTCCGCCACTTCTTCAACGCCTACATGTCGGGTGCCGCGCTGGGTCCGGTGCTGAAGGAGACGATGGGCACCGACCGTCGCGCCTACCACCTGACCGCCGACTACACCTGGGGCTGGACGCAGGAAGAGTCGATCAAGAACACCACCGAGGCCCTGGGCTGGGAGACCGTGAACGCGGTCCGCACGCCGCTGGGTGCCGGTGACTTCTCCCAGTACATCACGCCGGTGCTGAACTCCGGTGCCGACGTGCTGATCCTGAACCACTACGGCAAGGACATGATCAACTCGCTTACCCAGGCGGTCCAGTTCGGCCTGCGCGACAAGCAGGTGAACGGCAAGGACTTCCAGATCGTGGTGCCGCTCTACTCGCGCCTGATGGCACAGGGTGCCGGCGCGAACATCAAGGGCATCTACGGCACGACCAACTGGAACTGGTCGCTGGGTGACGCCGGTTCGCAGGCGTTCGTGAAGTCCTTCGGCCAGGAATACGGCTTCCCGCCGTCGCAGGCTGCGCACACCTGCTACGTGCAGACCCTGCTCTATGCCGATGCCTGCGCCCGCGCCGGCACCTTCTATCCGCCTGAGGTGATCAAGGCGCTGGAAGACTTCGAGTTCGACGGCATGGGCAACGGCAAGACGCTGTATCGCGGTGCCGACCACCAGTGCTTCAAGGATGTGCTGGTCGTGCGCGGCAACGAGAACGCGACCAGCCAGTTCGACCTTCTGGAGGTCGTGCAGGAAGTCCCGGCGTCGCAGGTCACCTACGACCCGAGCATCTTCGGTGGCGAACTGGGCCCGTACAAGGTCTGAACCACGGAAGTTTCCGGGGCCGCTGCTGGCGACCCCGGAAATTCGGACTGGTCCGGTCACCCCACCTCCCCGGGATGGCCGGACCATCTTCGTTTCGGACAGGCAGCAGGTTAGGCTTGTCTGATCGGTGAACTGACTCCGGACGGGTGGGATCATGGACGTCATTCTGCTTCAGCTTCTCAACGGTCTCGACAAGGGCGGCGCCTACGCGCTGATCGCTCTCGGCCTGACCATCATCTTCGGCACGCTGGGGGTGGTGAACTTCGCCCATGGCGCGCTGTTCATGCTGGGGGCGTTCTGTGCGGTATCCGTGCAGGCCCTGCTCACCATCTCGAAGAAGGTGAAGGACGAGAGCATCAAGTTCTTCGACGCCTACAAGGAGATCCCGTACCTGGAGGCCTGGTGGGGCGACACCGGCGCGATGATCATCGATTACGCCGTCCCGCTGTCCATACTGATTGCCATCCCGCTGATGCTGCTGATCGGCCTGGGGATGGAACGCGGCCTGATCCGCTATTTCTACAAGCGCCCGCACGCGGAGCAGATCCTGGTGACCTTCGGCCTCGCCATCGTGGTGCAGGAACTGATCAAGGCCCAGTTCGGCGCCAACCCGATCCCCACCCCGGCGCCGGAGGTGATTTCCGGCAGTGCCAGTGTCGGCCTCTGGGTCGGCCTCGGCGAGTCGGTGGTCTATCCATGGTGGCGGCTGATCTATCTGGCCTTCGCCGCCGTGGTCATCGCCCTGGCCTTCGCCTTCCTGAACCTCACCACCTACGG
Source organism: Minwuia sp. (assembly GCA_965228535.1). Classification (GTDB taxonomy): domain Bacteria; phylum Pseudomonadota; class Alphaproteobacteria; order Minwuiales; family Minwuiaceae; genus Minwuia. The sequence goes on from CBDDHU010000003.1 coordinate 25,501, forward strand.
CATGGTGGTCCGTGCCGGCATGGCCGACCGGGAGACCGTCGGGCTGCTGGGCATCAACATCCAGCGCCGTTTCACAATCGTCTTCGGCATGGCCGCGGTGATCGCCGGACTGGCCGGCGTGATGTACACGCCGATCCTGCCTCCCGACTATCACATGGGCATGGACTTCCTGGTGCTGTCCTTCGTCGTCGTGGTCGTCGGCGGCATGGGTTCGCTCGGCGGGGCGGTGCTGGCCGGTTTCACCCTCGGCATCCTGCAGTCGTTCGCTTCCATGAACGAGGTGAAGTCGATCCTGCCCGGCATTGACCAGATCATCATCTACCTGATCGCCGTGGTCATCCTGCTGGTGCGTCCCCGTGGCCTGCTCGGCCGCAAGGGTGTCATGGAGTCCTGATGATGTTTGCCGGTCTCTCACGCAACGACAAGCTGCTGTTCGCAGGTTTCACCATTGCCGCCCTGGCCATGCCGCTGCTGGCCTGGCCCATCGGCGCCAACTATCCGGACCTGCTGCAGAAATTCGCCATCTACGGCATCTTCGCCATCGGCTTCAACATCCTGTTCGGCCTGACCGGGTACCTGTCCTTCGGTCACGCCGCCTTCCTGGGTGTCGGGTCATACGCCGCGGTCTGGATGTTCAAGGGGGTGACCATGAACGTCATTCCCGCCGTGATCTTCGGTGTCCTGGTATCGGGCATGTTCGCGGCGCTGATCGGTTTCATCAGCCTGCGCCGGTCGGGCATCTACTTCTCGATCCTGACGCTGGCCTTCGCGCAGATGTCGTACAACCTCGCCTACTCGGTGCTGACGCCGATCACCAATGGCGAGACGGGGCTGCAGCTCGACCAGAATGACCCGCGCATCCTGGACCGGCTGTTCGTCGAGGAATCCGTGGGCCTGCCCTCGACAAACCTGTTCGGGCTGGAGATGAGCGGCTATCCCGGCTTCTACTTCTGCTGCGTGCTGCTGATCATCGCCTTCTTCATCGCGCTGCGCATCCAGCGGTCGCCGTTCGGCATGATGCTGCGGGCGATCAAGACCAACCAGGTGCGCATGAACTACACCGGCTTCAACACCCGGCCCTATGCGCTGACCGCCTTCATCATCTCCGGCATGTATGCCGGTCTCGCCGGATCGCTGCTGGCCGTGACCGACCCGCTGGCCGGGGCGGAGCGGATGCAGTGGACCGCGTCGGGCGAGGTGGTGCTGATGACCATCCTGGGCGGAGCGGGCACCCTGATCGGTCCGATCCTGGGCGCCGGCCTGATCAAGTACTTCGAGAACATCTTCTCGTCCTACAATGACGGTCTGCTGACGGAAGCCTTCTCCTTCCTGCCCGATTTCCTGAACGAGGCGCTGGTGTTCGTCGTCGGCCCGTTCGTGGGCGAGGGCTGGAGCCTGCTGCTGGGCATCGTCTTCATGGCCATCGTCATCTTCCTGCCCGGCGGGCTGATGGAAGGCCTGGCACGAATCTGGACCTGGTACCGCAGGCGCGGCCAGGACGGCAAGGAACACAGCGTCGCCAACCAGGCTGCCGAGTAGGGAACACGGACATGGCAATTCTCGAAGTCAACGACGTGAACAAGGCCTTTGGCGGCCTGAAGGCGCTGAACGCGGTGAACCTGTCCGTGGAGGAAGGCACCGTGCACGCCATCATCGGCCCCAACGGTGCGGGCAAGTCGACCCTGCTGAACTGCTTCATCGGGCGGCTGATCCCCGATACCGGCAGCGTGATGTTCGACGGCAAGTCGCTGCTCGGCATCACCCCGCACGAGATCAACCAGACCGGCGTCGCCCGCGTCTTCCAGACCCCGGAGATCTTCACCGATCTCAGCATCCTGGAGAACGTGATGATCCCGGCCTTCGCCAAGCTGGACGGTGCCTTCCGCATCAACGCCTGGAACACGGTGGCCACCCGCGGCGAGGTCAAGGACATGGCGGAGAAGGTGCTGGAGGAAGTCGGCCTGCAGGACAAGCGCGACACCATTGCCGCCAGCCTGTCGCGCGGCGACAAGCGACGGCTGGAGATGGCGATGTGCCTGGTGCAGGATCCGAAGCTGCTGCTGCTCGACGAGCCGACGGCCGGCATGTCCCGCGCCGACACCAACAACACGGTGGACCTGCTGCAGCGGGTCGGCACGCATATCACCAAGATCGTGATCGAGCATGACATGCATGTCGTGTTCAGCCTGGCCGACCACATCAGCGTGCTGGCCCAGGGCACGGTGATCGCCGGTGGCAAGCCGGAGGAAATCAAGGGCAATCCGAAGGTGCAGGAAGCCTATCTCGGGGGGGCACACGCATGAATGTCGCAACGACGGAGCGGCCGGCGGCGGCCGCCACGGCAGGCGGAGACACCTATTTCTCCTGCAAGGGCCTGCAGAGCTACTACGGCGAGAGCTACATCGTGCAGGATGTCAGCTTCGAGGTGCAGAAGGGCGAGATCCTTGCCCTGCTCGGCCGCAACGGTGCCGGCAAGACCTCGACCCTGCGCACCATCGCGCGGATGGACGACCCGCAGCTGCACGAGGGCGAGATCTGGCTGGAGGGTACGCCCCTGCACACCATGGCCGACTGGCAGGCCGCCCAGCTCGGCGTCGGGCTGGTGCCGGAGGACCGGCGGATCATCCAGGGCCTGACGGTCGAGGAAAACCTGAAGCTGGCCCAGATCGAGAAGCCGCTGGGATGGTCGCTGGAACGCATCTATGACCATTTCCCGCGCCTCGCCGAGCGCCGCAGGCAGGAGGCCGTGACCATGTCGGGCGGGGAGCAGCAGATGCTGGCCGTTGCCCGCGCCCTGGCGCGGGACCTGAAACTGCTGCTGCTGGACGAACCCTACGAGGGGCTGGCACCGGTGATCGTGCAGGAGATCGAGAAGATCGTGGCCGAGATCAAGGACCTCGGCATCACCACCATCATCGTCGAGCAGAATGCCGTGGCCGCGCTGGAACTGGCCGACCGCGCGCTGATCCTCGACATGGGGCAGATCGTGTTCCGCGGTTCCGCGCAGGAAGTGCTGGAGAATGCGGACCTGCGCCACGAGTACCTGGCGATCTGACCTGACATGCTGACCGTGGCGGCGACCCGGGCGCACCCGCGTCCCCGGGCCGTCGCCGGATGACAGGGGCCTTCAGGTCCCGGCATCCCGCAGGGCGGCCTGCAACGCGTTTTCCAGGATCTCCTGCGCCAGCGGACTGTCGTCCGGCACGGCGCGAGACAGCATCAGCGCACCGACCATGCGGTTGACGATATCCACCGCGCGGTGCCGTGCCCCGGCGCTTTCCGGCTCCGGCAGCAGGGCGCCGACGGAGGCGATCATCCCCTCCAGACCCCCGGCGAAGCAGGCCCTGACCTCGCCCGACTGACGGCTCACCTCCCCCCCCAGCGCCGCGGCGGGACAGTTCTGCCCGGGCGCGCGGCGGGCCGCATCGGACAGGTAACCCCGCAGCAACTGCTCCAGGTCACGCGCCCGCGCGCGCTTCTGCGCCATCTCCTGCCAGGCATGGTCCAGCGCCTCCGTCGCCAGCGCCTGCTTTGACGGGAAGTGGTTGTAGAAACCGCCATGGGTGAAGCCGGCAGCCTTCATCAGGTCACCGACACCGGCCCCGTCAAAGCCGCGCTCGCGGAACATTTCCGATGCCGTTTCCAGCACCTTCTCCCGGTTCCTGCGCGCCTGTTCCCTGCTGATCCGCATGTCGTTTCACCACCCGAGCTTGACTTTCCTGTCCGGCCTCCGAATTAATGATGACGATCATCATTATTGTCAACCGTCTGACATGGAGCAACCATCATGCCTCTCTGGAAAGTCTACCACCCCGCCGGTGCCTTCACCCCCGACGATCGCCAGCAGCTGTCGGAGCGGATCACCGCCCTCTACCGCAACCTGCCGAAATTCTACGTCGGCGTGGTGTTCCAGGAGGTGGCGGCGGACAGCTTCTACATCGGGGGCAAGCCGAACGGGAACTTCGTGCGCATCTGGATCGACCACATTGCCCGCACCCTGCCGACGCCGGAGATGCGCGCCTGGTGGATCGGCCAGTGCGACGAGGCGCTGGCTCCCTTCATCCGTGACCGGGGCCTGGACTGGGAATTCCACATCGACGAGACCGCGTTCGACCTCTGGTCGATCCAGGGCTATCGCCCGCCGCTGCCCGACTCGGAAGACGAGAAGCGGTGGAAGCGGGAGAACCGGCCGACACCCCCGACCGGAAGCGCGCCGGCGGCGACTTCACCGGCAGTGGGCCAGCCCTGACGGGAACGCATTTGACCCTGCCGGGCGTGATGGGCTGAACTGCGGCGATTCCAACCAATGAAGGTCGCCTGCCATGTCCGTCACGCTCGCCAGCCCGCTCACCCTGCCCTGTGGTGCCATCGTCAAGAACCGCTTCGGCAAGGCACCGCTGACGGAAGGGCTGGCCGACGCGATGAACCGGGCCACGGCCCGCCATGCCAGCCTGTATGGCCGCTGGGCCAAGGGCGGCGCGGGGGTCGTGGTCACCGGCAATGTCCAGGTCGACCGGCGCTACCTGGAGCGGCCGGGCAACGTGGTGATCGACGGCCCGCAGGACGCGGCAGCGCTGAACGGGCTGAGGGCCTACGCGGCGGCAGGCACCGCCAACCGCACGCACCTGTGGATGCAGATCAACCATCCGGGCCGCCAGACCCCGCGCCGGGTCTGTGAACAGCCCGTGGCCCCGTCGGCGGTGCCCCTGGCGCTGCCGGAATCGGCCTTCGCCCATCCCCGCGCCATGACCGGCGAGGAGGTGGAGGAGGTGATCCAGCGCTTCACCCACGCCGCGAAGGTGGCGCAGGATACCGGCTTCACCGGCGTCCAGGTCCATGCCGCCCATGGCTACCTGCTCAGCCAGTTCCTGACCCCGCTGGTGAACCGGCGGGAGGACAAGTGGGGCGGCAGCCTGGAGAACCGGGCGCGCCTGCTGCTGTCCGTTGTCCGCTCGATCCGGGAGGCCTGCGGCGCCGCGTTCCCGATCTCGGTGAAGCTGAATTCCTCCGACTTCCAGAATGGCGGTTTCAGCAGCCAGGATTGCCTGCAGGTGGTGCAATGGCTGGAGCAGGCCGGGATCGACCACCTGGAGATCTCCGGCGGCAACTATGAAGAGCCCAGCATGATGGGATCGAAGAACACCGAGGGGGAGACCGTCGCCGACAGCACCGTGCGGCGGGAAGCCTATTTCCTGACCTATGCCGAGGAGATGCGGAAGGTCACCAGCCTGCCGCTGATGGTCACCGGCGGCTTCCGAAGCCGCAAGGGCATGGAGGAAGCGCTGGCCAGCGGCGCGCTGGACATGATCGGCCTGGGCCGCCCCATGTGCGTGGAGCCGGACGTGCCCAACAAGCTGCTGTCAGGCGCGGAAGGCTGCGGCACATGGGAGAAGCAGATCCGTCCGGCCAAGGCCGGCATGGGCTGGTTCGCACTGGCCCTGATCAGCCATGGCGACGGCAAGGACCCGGACACGGCCATGACCGGGGAGCAGGCGATCACCGCCTACCTGGCCAACGAGGAAGCCACCGCCGCCGCGCTGGTCGGCCGTTGAAGCGAGGCGGGGGCCACGGCGCCCCCGCCACCCGACGCTATCGCCGGACCTTGTAGCCGACCGCTTCCCGGTCCCAGGTGTTCTCGCTGAGGCCGCGATCACGCAGCTTGTTCTTCTGAATCTTCGATGACGGGGTCTTCGGGATCTCGTCGATGAACTCGATGAAGCGCGGCACCGCGAAATAGGGCATCCGGGGGGTGCAGAAATCCAGCAGCGCCGCCGGATCCGGGGCCGCCACGCCCGGGTTCAGCACGATGCAGGCCAGCACCTCGTCCTCCCCGCCCAGTTCCGCCTTCACGGCAACGGCAGCGACTTCCGCCACCGCGTCATGCTCCAGCAGCACGGCCTCCACCTCGAAGGAGGAGATGTTCTCTCCCCGGCGGCGGATCGTGTCCTTGATGCGGTCGATGTACCAGAGGTAGCCCCGCTCATCGAAGCGCCCGGCATCGCCGGTATGGAACCAGAAGTTCCGCCAGGTCTCCACCGTGCGGTCATGCATGCCGTTGTAGCCCTGCATGAAGCAGAACGGCTCCTTCGGACGGACCAGGATCTCGCCGACCTCGCCCACCGGCATCTCCTCGTCCGTGTCCGGGTGGGCGACGATGACCTCGAAATACTCGTCCCAGACCTTGCCCGAACAGCCGGCCTCGTTCGGCGCATCGAACGGACGCCAGACCGGCAGGTTGCATTCGGTCATGCCGAACAGTTCGGTGAACTTGTTGACGCCGAGGCGATCCGACAGTGCCTGCTGGGTCTCGGTCGTCACCGGCAGGGCGCACATGATGCGCAGGTCATTGTCCCGGTCTTCCGGCCGCGCCGGCTGGCTGAGCACGAAGTCATTCATCGCACCCAGCAGGTTGGTGGCCGTGATCCGGTGACGGCGGACCTCGTCGATCCAGCTGCTGGCGCGGAAGATGCGGGCCAGCACCATGCTGCCGCCGCCGAGTATCGTGCCGTAGGTCTGCATCAGGATGCCCTGGGCATGGAACAGCGGCATGCAGGTGAAGAAGCGGTCCTCCGGGCCGAGCTGCATCGACTGCTGCATGGCGACCCCGAACAGGTGCAGGTGACCGTGCGGCATCAGCACGCCCTTGGACGGGCCGGTGGTGCCGGACGTGAACATGATCATGCCGATGTCGCTGAAGGCGACCTCCGTACCGATCTCGTCGTCCGGACCGTCCAGCAGTTCATCGAAGGAGCGGACATCGATGCGCGCGAAATCGGGGCGCGGCACGTCGGCACCGTCACTCGGCACGTAGACCGTCTGCAGGTCCGGCACCGTGTCCTCGATCTCCGCCAGCCAGGGCAGGAACTCCGGTTCCACCACCGCGACGCGGGCACGGCAGTTGGTCAGCACGTGGGTCAGGAACCGACCCTTGTAGGCGGTGTTGACCGCCACCGTCACCGCGCCGATGCGGCTGAGGCCGATCCACGACCAGACATATTCCAGCCGGTTGTGCAGCATCAGCACCACGTGATCGCCAAAGCCGATCCCGGCCCCGGCATAGGCGTTGCCATAGCTGTTCGCCATGCGGTGCGACGCGGCGTAGCTGTAGGGCTCGCCATCCTCGAATTGTATGAAGGGGCTGTCGGGGCGAGCCTCTGCCTGCGCCGCCAGCACCTTGCCGATCATCCAGCCGGACTTGTCCGTTGCCATTGCATCCTCCCCAGAACCAGGCGGAGGAAGTCTAGACCGATAAGGCCGGCTTACTCCACCCGCAGTTCTGCAGCCGGCTTACGACCCAGCGCCCGCCATGCACCCAGCAGGCCCAGCAACGTGGTCAGCACGATGGCACCGACGATCACCACGGCGAGCCGGGTCGGCAGGATGGTGAACTCGCCCTGCATGACAAAGGTGATCACACCCCACCCGGCGGCGGTCCCCGCAACGGCGGCAACGATGGCGGTGACAAGGCCCAGCACCGCGAACTCGGCGGCGTTGATCCGCAGGATCTGCCCGCGTGTCGCGCCGATGACCTTCAGCACCACGGATTCCCGGACCCGTCGGCGATGGCCTGCCGCGATGGCACCGGCCAGCACCAGCATCCCGGCGAACAGGGTCACGCCGGAGGCGGCGCGGATCGCCGTGGCGACCTGGCCCAGGATCTGGTCGAACAGGGTCATCGCCTCCTTCACCCGGATCGCGCTGACATTGGCGAACCGGTCGGTCACGGCGCGGTAGAGCTGCTGCTCCGCCTCGCCCTCGGCATGGGCGGTGGCGAGATGGGTATGCGGTGCCCCGGCCAGCGTCGAGGGATCGAAGATGAACAGGTAATTGATCGCAAAGGTGCCCCAGTCGATGGTGCGCAGGCTGGCGATCCGGGCGGTGATGTCACGGCCCAGCACGTTGATGGTGATGGTATCGCCGATGCCGACACCCAGGCCGTCCGCCGCCTCCTTGTCAAAGCTGATCAGCGGTTCGCCCCGGTAGTCCGCGGGCCACCATTCGCCGGCGACGATGGGGCTGTTCTCCGGCGGTTCGGCGGAATAGGTCAGGCCACGGTCACCGCGCAGCACCCATGCCTCCGCCGGATCGACCTTGCTCTCGTCGGGGATCTCGCCGTTCAGGCGGGTGATGCGGCCGCGCAGGGTCGGCACCGTCTGCACGTTGCTGACCCCGTCGATGCCGTTGGCCGTCTCCAGGAAGGGATCGAGCTGGTGCGGCTGGATGTCGATGAAGAAGAAGGCCGGGGCTTCCTCCGCCACGCGCCGGTCGACCTGGCCCTTCACATTGCCTTCGATCAGCGCCACGGCCGCCAGCAGGGTGACGCCGAGGCCGAGCGAGATCATGACGGAGACCGTGGGCGCGCCGGGCCGGTGCAGGTTGGCCAGCGCCATGCGGAAGGTGGAACTGCGTGGCCCCTTCACCCGCGCGGCACCGCGCATGACACCCTGCGCCGCCAGCCACAGCACCAGGAAGCAGCCGGCCGCGCCGCCCACGAAGTAGAGCGCGAAGATCGGCTGGTCGGAACTGGCCAGCGTCAGGCCGGCCAGCCCGGCCAGGGAAAGCACGGTGCCGATGATGAAGGCACGCGGCGGGCGCTCCCCGCCGTCCCCCAGCATGGCCCGGAACAGGCTCGCCGCACTGGTCCGGCGGGCGGAACCCAGCGGCCACAGCGCGAAGGTCAGGGTGATCAGGATGCCGTAGAGCGTCGCAAGCAGCAGCGGCAGCGCGAACAGGTTGACGTCCGGCGCGACGGGCAGCACCTGGGCCATCAGGCTGCCGACGACGAAGGGCACCAGGCCGCCAATGACCAGTCCGGCAACGATGCCCACCGTGCCGAGGATCAGGATCTGCAGCATGAAGATGCGGGTGATGTCGGCACCGGTCGCGCCGAGGCACTTCAGGATGGCGATGGAACGGCGCTTGGTGTCCAGGTGCGCCTTAACCGCGTTGCCGACACCGACACCGCCCACCAGCAGCGCCGTCAGCCCGACCAGGATCAGGAACACCCGCAGCCGCTCGATGAAGCTCTCCACCCCCGGCGCGCCGCGACGGCTGTCGCGCACCCGCCAGCCCTCGTCGGGGAAGCGGTCCTGCAGGGTGGTGACGAAACCGGCCAGGTCGCCGCCGGGCGGCAGCTTCACCTTGTAGTGACGGAAGATCATGCTGCCGGGCTGGATCAGGTCCGTCGCGGGCATCGCGGCGGTGGAGATCATCAGGCGCGGCCCCAGCAGCACGGCACCGCTGGAGGCCCGGTCCGGTTCCTCCGCGATGATGCCGCGCAGCACCACCTCCGCATCGCCGACCCGCAGCACCTCGCCGATGGCCACGTCCAGGCGGTCGGCCAGTTCGGGCGCGGCAACCACGCCGTAGCGGCCGTCAGCCTCCGCCAGCGCGGCGACGGGATCGCCGCCACCCTGGAGCCGGAACTGGCCATAGAGCGGGTAGAGACCGTCCACCGCCTTCAGTTCCGACAGCGTTCGCGCGTCGGAGGAAGTGGCGCGGACGATGGTGCGCATGGTCAGGCTTTCCGAGACCACCTCGCTGTTGGCCGCCAGCCAGTCCCGCGCCGGTGCGGAGGGTTCGCGATGGATCAGCCGCAGGTCGACATCCGCCCCCAGGATCTGCTGGCCGTTGGCCTGCAGCCCGGAAAGGATGGAGGAGGTCAGCGACCCGACACCGGCAATGGCTGCAACACCAAGGCCGAGCGAGAACAGGAAGATGCGGAAACCGGCAACGCCGCCGCGCAGGTCACGCAGGGCAATGCGCCAGGCTGTCTGGAAATGCTGCATGGCGGTCAGGCCGCCGCGTTGGTCTGGCTGGCCAGGGAATCGTCGGCGATCAGCCCGTCGCGGATGCGCACGATGCGGTCACAGCGGGTCGCCAGGTCCTCGTCATGCGTCACCAGCAGCAGGGTCGTCCCGCGCTCCCGCTGCGCCTCGAACAGCAGCTGCGTGATCCGTTCCCCGGTCTCGCCATCCAGGTTGCCGGTCGGCTCGTCCGCCAGGATCAGCGCCGGATCGGCGGCCAGGGCGCGCGCCAGCGCCACGCGCTGCTGCTCCCCGCCCGACATCTGGCTGGGATAGTGCCCGGCACGGTCCTTCAGCCCCACGGCAGCCAGTTCCTTCTCCGCCCTGGCGAACGGATCCGGCTTTCCGGCGAGTTCCAGCGGCGCGGCCACGTTCTCCAGCGCCGTCATGGTCGGCAGCAGGTGGAAGGACTGGAACACGATCCCTACATGGTGGCGACGGAACAGGGCCAGGCCATCCTCATCCAGGCGGGTCAGGTCGCTGCCCGCCACTGTCAGCCTGCCGCTGGTCACGCTCTCCAGTCCGCCCACGGCGGCAAGCAGGGTGGACTTGCCGGAACCGGAGGGGCCAAGCACGGCCACGGCGGTGCCGGAGGCCACGTCCAGGCTGATGCCCTTGAGTATCTTGACCGCGCCTGCAGCGCCGTCGAGAGTGATGTGAACGTCTTCCAGACGAATGAGGCTGTCGCCCATGTCAGTGTTTTCTCCTCGGCTTCAGACCCGGCGTTCCGCGCGCTCCGCCCCCGACGCGCCATCTGTTCGATATGGCCGCGACAGGCGCGGGATCAACGGCCTGTTGCTTTTCGTCACAATCCTGATGCTGTCCGCGATTCTTAGCCTGCAACCGGTGAACGCTTCGTCAATGCGGGTGGTGATGTTCGGTGATTCGATCACTGCGGGCTTCGGCCTGCCGCCGTCCGCCGCGCTGCCGCGCCTGCTGGGGGAGGAACTGCGGGCCGACGGCCTGGACGTGGAGGTGGAGAATGCCGGGGTTTCCGGCGACACCACCGCGGGCGGTCTGTCGCGTCTGGGCTGGGCCGTGCAGGGCCAGCCCGACCTGGTGATCGTGGCGCTGGGCGGCAATGACGGGCTGCGCGGCATCGACCCGGCGGAGACCCGGCGCAACATGGTGGCCATCATCGAGAGCCTGACATCGCGCGACATCCCTGTGCTGGTCGCCGGGATGCTGGCCCCGCCCAACCTGGGCAACGAGTATGCGGCGCAGTTCAACCCGCTGTTCGCCGACGTTGCGGCGGCGGCCGACGTTGCCTTCTACCCCTTCCTGCTGGATGGTGTGGCGGCGGAACCGTCCCTGAACCAGGCTGACGGCATCCATCCCAACGCGGAAGGTGCCGCCGTCATCGCCCGGCGCATGGCCGGTCCGGTTGCCGAGTTGCTGCGTCCCTGACGCGGCGGCCCACCTGTCGCCACCCGTTTCACGTCCGGAGAGTCCCGAATGTCCGTCACCATCTACCACAATCCCCGCTGCTCCAAGTCGCGGGAGACGCTGAAGCTGCTGGAGGAGAAGGGCATCACGCCGACGGTGGTGGAGTACCTCAAGACACCGCCGACCGCAGCCGAACTCGGCGACATCCTGGCGAAGCTGGGCCTCGCGCCGCGCGAGCTGATGCGCAGGAAGGAAGCGGAGTACAAGGCCGAGGGCCTGGATGACACGGGGCTGTCGGACGGTGAACTGATCGCCGCCATGATCGCCACGCCGAAGCTGATCGAGCGGCCCATCGTGCTGGCCAACGGCAAGGCCGCGATCGGCCGTCCGCCGGAATCGGTGCTCGCCATCCTCTGAACTGTCACATGCCGCGCGCAGGGTGTTGCCATGCGTCTCTTCATTGCCATCGATCTGCCGCCCGATGTCCGCACCCGCCTGTCGCTGGTGCAGGGCGGACTGCCCGGTGCACGCTGGGTCGCGCCGGAGAGCCTGCACCTGACCCTGCGCTTCGTCGGTGAGGCGTCCAGCGACATGGCGGAGGACCTGGTGGCCAGCCTGTCGCGCATCCGTGCCTCCACCTTCGACCTGACGCTGTCCGGCATGGGCCTGTTCGGCGACCGGCGCAGGGCCCGGATGCTCTGGGTCGGTGCCCATCCCTCCGCGCCGCTGCGCCACCTGCAGTCCAAGATCGAGCAGGCGGCGCAGTCGGCGGGGCTGGAGGCGGAGCGACGCAAGTTCCACCCGCACGTCACCATCGCCCGCCTGAAGGACGCACCGAAGGGACGGCTGGAGGGCTTTGTCGGCGACCATGGGGCGCTGTCCCTCGCCCCCTTCACGGTCGACGGCTTCACCCTGTTCCGCAGCCACCTCGGATCGGAAGGCGCGCGCTACGAACCGCTGGTGGATTTCGAGCTGGACCCGGTTCAGGAATCCGTCGCCGGCATCCCGTAACGCCGCAGCTTCTGCCCATTGCTGACCAGCCAGCGGTCCCCCGCCCGCGGGTCGTCCAGCAGGGTCGCCAGCAGGGCATGGAAGCGCGGGCCGTGGTTCATCTCCCGCAGGTGTGCCACCTCGTGCGCGGCGACATAGTCCAGAACATGGTCCGGCGCGAGGATCAGCCGCCAGTTGAAGGACAGCACACCCCGTCCGGAACAGCTGCCCCAGCGGCTGGACTGGTCCGCGACACGCACCCGCTGCACGGTCTCACCGATGCTGGCCGCGTGCAGCACGGACCGCTGCTTCAGCCGCTCCCGCGCCTTCAGTTTCAGCCAGTCGGTGACCCGCCTGTTGCAGTGCGCCTCCGCCCCGCCCACCAGCAGGCAATCGCCCTTCAGGCGGGTGGTGCCGCGCCCGTCGGCCGTGCGCGTGATCAGCAGTTCCCGGTCACCGAAGGGAATGCGCGTGCCGGGCAGGAACGGGATCGGCGCGGGCCGCTCCGCCTGCCGGTCGCGGATCCAGTCGAGATGCTCCTCGACGAAGGCCAGTCCCGTCCGCTCCGGCACCCCCTGCGGCAGGGTCAGCACCGGGAAGCCGTGGCGCCGGTCGAGCCTGAGCCGCAGGCGCCTGGCGCGCGGGTTGCGGACGATCTTCAGGTCGGACGGCAGGTCATTCATGCGGTCGGCGTGCTGCGCAGGCTGTCTCTGGTGGGTGATTCGCTTCATCCCATCATGCGCGAAAGCACCCTGATCCGGCTATCCAGTTCACCGTGATCGACATAGAAGCCCCGGAAATGCCGGTCGCCGCTGGCCGGGTCGAAGCCGGTGCGGCCATGCAGGATGCGGCGGTTGTCAAACACCGCCATCTCGCCGGGCAGAAGGTGATGCAGCACCTGCCGCTCCGGCTCCGCCAGCAGCTGTTTCAGGCACCGCATGGCGGCGTACCAGCGGTGCGCCAGCTCCGGTTCCAGGTCGATCACGTCCATGATGTGGCTGTTGATCGACAGTCGTGACGGATGCCCCATCGGGTCCAGGTCGAAGACGCTGCGGCGGCTGCGGATATCGGCCTCCCCGTCATGGAACCGGAACGGCACCTGGGTATGCAGCAGCACCTCGAAGGCGTCGCCGTGCCGCGCCTTCAGGTCACGCAGCAGGTTCAGGCCATCGACATAGACGGAATCGCCGCCCCGCGCGTCGTTCACCAGGCAGTGCAGGAACTGGATTCCGGGCTGCAGTTCCTGGTTCGGCAGGTCGGTATGCAGCGGCAGCGGCCCGGCGGTATAGGCTAGGTTGTTGGGGCTGGGCTTCGAGCGGACATCGAAGGTCAGGCCGAAATTGGTGGGCCGCAGGAACCCGATCCGCTGTCCAAGCCGCACGCCGCTGTCAGGGTCATCGGCCAGCCCGGTGACGATCAGCAGGCCCTGCTGCTTCAGCGTCACCAGTTGCGCCAGCAGGTCCGCGTCGGTGTCGAAGGCCTCCGCCGGGACGCGCACCGGCGCATGGTCCGCCGCCCAGGGCAGGGGCGGGATCATCGCCGCGTCGGGGCGGACCCTGCCGGGGCGGAAGGCCTCCAGCCAGTCCAGGCCCAGGCGGCGCGGTTCGGGCACGTCCGGCCAGGTCAGGACGATGTCCGGCCCGTCGACCTCCGCCGCCACGGGGCGCGCATCCTCCGGCACGCTCAACAGTTCGAACATGCGTTCCTGCGTGTCGGGATGCAGTTCGGCGGGGTCATTGTCCCGCAGCCAGACATAGGGGAAGCGGCTGCTGTCGCCATCGGGCCACTGCAGCACCAGATCACGCTGTTCCAGCGCAACGCGGATATCGGTCATTTCGGGGTTCCGGTTCTCGGGTCGGAAGGGGGCACCCCCGGCATCGCGGGTGCGTCGGTCAGATGCGCGCGGCAGGCCCCCGACCCGGCGGCCACCATTGCTGCTGCTTCACCCGCTGGGTGCAGCCGCCCGCCAGGGCACCGCTGCGACGGCCCGGCATGATGACATTTGCGTTCCAGCACTTCATGGCGATATGGCTTCCTGGACCGGATACGGCAATCATGCCCTGTTTCGGCGGTGCTGGCGCGGCTTTTCTTCACGGTCGAGCATTGCTACAAACGCGGCCAGACGGGTCGCGACCACGACCGGACTGCCTTGGGAGCATGTGATGCGTCGAATTCTTGTAATTTTCTGGAGTCTCTTACTGATGTCGGCAGCAAATGCGGCGGATGCCCGCGACCTGGAGAACACCCTCTACATCGAACTGGAACACGGCCGCGTCGTGATCGAGCTGATGCCTGATGTGGCCCCCACCCACGTGGCCCGCATCAAGGAACTGGCCCGCGAAGGCTTCTATGACGGGATCGTCTTCCACCGTGTCATTCCGGGCTTCATGGCCCAGACCGGCGACCCGACCGGCACCGGCACCAGCGGCAGCGGCAAGAAGATGCGCGCTGAATTCTCCAACGTGCCGTTCGACCGGGGCATCATCGGCATGGCCCGCACGTCGGACCCGAACTCTGCCGACAGCCAGTTCTTCATCACCTTCCAGCGCGCCTATCACCTGAACGGCCAGTACACGGTCTGGGGCAAGGTGGTTGAAGGCATGGACCACGTCGATTCCATCGCACCGGGCGAGCCGCCGCGCTATCCCGACAAGATGATCAGCGTGAAGGTCGCCGCGGACGTCGACGGCTGATGCAGCAGGGCGGGGCCGCAGGATCATGAACTACTATCTTGCGGCCACCGCGCTCCGCGCCTTCTCCGCGACCGGGCCGACCAAGGCGCTCTATCGCTGGCTGGGCAACCGCAAGCCGATGCGGAAACTGTCGGAGGAGCGCGCGGGCTGGGTGCTGGAGCGACTGGCCGAGGCGCCGATGACGGAACCGAGGCGGTTCCTGGAACTCGGCACCGGCTGGATGCACGCCTACAGCCTCTACCCGGCGCTGCTGCACGAGGCGGAGGTGCACTGCTTCGACGTCTGGGACAACCGGTCGTTCGCGGCGTTCCGCAACGCCCTGCCGCAGGTCCGCAAGGGGCTGGCCGCGATGGACCTGGCACCGGAACAGCGGGAACGGGCGCTGGAACGGCTTTCCAGGGTGGAGGCCGCGGAGGATTTCGCCGCCGCCTACGCGCCGCTGGACCTGCACTACGCCATCGACCATCACGGCGCGCTGCCCTATCCGGACGGCCATTTCGACGTGCTCTACTCGGTCGACGTGCTGGAGCACGTGGTGGCCAGCGGCTTCGATTCAAACGCCGCCGACTGGTTCCGCGTCACCAAGCCCGGCGGTCGGCTGGT
Source organism: Minwuia sp. (assembly GCA_965228535.1). Classification (GTDB taxonomy): domain Bacteria; phylum Pseudomonadota; class Alphaproteobacteria; order Minwuiales; family Minwuiaceae; genus Minwuia. Next base: position 40,979 of record CBDDHU010000003.1, read on the forward strand.
GGCCCAGGTCGGGCTGGACGACCACCTGGCCCACTACGACCCCAGCCGATCCAAGAAGCATTACCTGCGGCACTCCGACAGCCTGTTCCGCAACTGGCTGGAAAACGACGTGCAGTACATCAACCGCCTGCCCGCAGAGCAGATCATCGCGAAGCTGGAGAATGCCGGTTTCCGCATCCTGGACGCCGAACGCTTCCGCATCGACAGCCGCCCCCCGGTCCACCCCGACTATGCCAGGCAGAGCGACGACGACATCCTCACCTGGCGCCTGCACCTGACCGCCGAACGCCCGGCGTGAGGGAGAGGGGGCGGATCAACCGCCCCCGATCAGCTCCAGCCATTCCTGCTCTGTCAGGGTCGTGATCCCCAGCTCTGCGGCTTTCTTCGCCTTGGATCCTGCACCCGGTCCCGCCACAAGAATGTCGGTCTTCTTCGAGACGCTGCCGGAGACGCGGGCGCCGAGGGATTCGGCGCGGGCCTTGGCCTCGTCGCGGGTCATGGCCTCCAGCGTGCCGGTGAAGACCACGGTCTTGCCCGCGACGGGGCTGTCCTGCGCCGGGGCGTCGAACGGCTCGACCTCGCGAAGCTGGGCCAGCAGGTCGTCAAGGACGGTGCGGTTGTGCGCCTCCGCCATGAATTCCAGCAGTTCGCGGACAACGGTCGGCCCGATGCCGTCGATCCCCTCCAGTTCCGCGTATGCCTCGCCCTCCGGGTCGGCCACTGCCGCCTTCAGCGCCGCCAGCAGCGCATCCAGGGTCAGGTAGGTCGCGGCAAGGGTCCGGGCCGTGGTCTGGCCCACATGGCGGATGCCGAGCGCGAACAGGAAACGCTCCAGCGGGATCGTGCGGCGTTCATTGATCGCGGCGAACAGCTTGGCAACGGAAGTCTCGCCGAAGCCGTCACGCTCCTGCAGCTTCAGGTCATCGTTGCGGGCCTCCAGGGTGAAGATCTCCGCCGGGCTGGTGATCTCCCCTGCCGTGAAGAACATCTCGATCTGCTTCGCGCCCAGCCCCTCGATATCGAAGGCGTTGCGGGAGACGAAGTGCTTCAGCCGCTCCATCGCCTGCGCGTTGCAGATCAGGCCGCCGCTGCAGCGCCGCACCACGTCCAGTTCACCGGATGCCCTGACATCGCGCACGGCATGGCTGCCGCAGACCGGGCAGGTCTCCGGAAACACGAAGGGTTCCGTGCCTTCGGGCCTGCGGTCCAGCACCACGCCGGTGATCTGCGGGATCACGTCACCGGCGCGCTGCAGGGTCACCGTGTCGCCGATGCGCACATCCTTGCGACGGATCTCGTCCTCGTTGTGCAGGGTGGCGTTGGAGACCACGACGCCGCCCACCGTCACCGGCTCCAGCCGCGCGACGGGGGTCAGGGCACCGGTACGGCCGACCTGGATGTCGATGCCGCGCAGGATGGTGCTGGCCTGTTCCGCCGGGAACTTGTGGGCAATGGCAAAGCGCGGGCTGCGGCTGACATAGCCGAGCCGGTCCTGCCAGTCGAGGCGATCGACCTTGTAGACCACCCCGTCAATGTCATAGTCCAGCGCGCCGCGCCGGGTCTCCACGTCACGGTAGAAGCCCATGATCTGTTCCAGCGTCGTGCAGGTGCGGGTCAGCGGGTTGACGGTGAACCCCCACGCAGACAGCGCCTGCAGCACGCCCGACTGGGTCTCCGCCGGCAGTGCCGCGACCTCCCCCCAGGAATAGGCGAAGAAGTTCAGCTTCCGTCGTGCCGTGATCGCCGGATCAAGCTGGCGGAGCGAGCCGGAGGCGGCGTTGCGCGGGTTGGCATAGGCCGGCTTCCCGGCCTCCTGCTGGGCGTCGTTCAGTGCCTGGAAGGCGGGCTTGGACATGTAGACCTCCCCCCGCACCTCGAACACCTCCGGCACGTCGCCCTGCAGCACTTCCGGAATGTCCTCCAGCGTCAGCAGGTTCCGGGTGATATCCTCCCCCTCCTGCCCGTCGCCGCGGGTGGCGCCCTGCACCAGGCGACCCTGCTCGTAGCGCAGGCTGGCGGACAGGCCGTCGATCTTCGGTTCGGCCGAGATCGCCAGTTCCGTTTCGTCATCCAGGCTGAGGAAACGGCGGATGCGCTTCAGGAACTCCGCCACGTCCTCCTCCGAGAACGCGTTGCCGAGCGAGAGCATGGGCCGGGCATGGCGCACCTTGGCAAAGCCGGCTGCCGGTGCGGCGCCCACGCGCTGGCTCGGACTGTCCGGGGTCAGCAGTTCGGGGTGCTCGGCCTCCAGCGCCTGCAGTTCCCGGAACTCCGCATCGTAGGCGGCATCGGTCATCAGCGGCTTGCTGGCAGTGTAATAGGCCCGGTTGGCGGCGTGGATGCGGGCTGCCAGCCTGCGATGGCGGTCGCGCGCCTGCTCCGGGGTCAGCTCGCTCATGGATTCCTCTCCCCCAGCAGGCGGTCAGCAGCCGCCCGTGCCTCCGCCGTCACCTGGGCACCGGAGAGCATGCGGGCAATCTCCTCCCGCCGCGCGTCGCCCTGCAGCGGGTCGACACTGGTGCTTGCGGTCTCACCGACCTTCTTGGCGATCAGCCATTGCCGGTCGGCCCTGGCCGCGACCTGCGGCGAGTGGGTGACCACCAGCACCTGGAACGTCTCCGCCAGCCGCGCCAGCCGCTCCCCCACCGCATCAGCCGTGGCGCCGCCGACGCCGCGATCCACCTCGTCGAAGATCATGGTGGGGGCATCGCCGGTGCCCGCCAGCACCACCTTCAGCGCCAGCATGAAGCGCGAGAGCTCACCGCCGGAGGCGATCTTGGCGATCGGTCCCGGGCGTGCGCCGGGGTTGGTGGCGACCATGAAGGCCACCCGGTCCAGCCCCTCCGGCCCCCAATGGCCCTCCGGCAGCGGCGTCACCTCCGTGATGAAGCGCGCGCCACCCATGCGCAGGGGTTCCAGTTCCGTCTCGACAGCCCGGTTCAGTTGCGTCGCGGCCGCCTGTCGCGCCTCGCTCAATGCCTCCGCCGCCTGCTTCCAGTCGGCGGCAAGTTCCGCCGTCCGCGCCTGCAGCTCGGCCAGGTCCCGGTCGCCACGTTCCAGCGAGGCCAGTTCCGCCATCTTTTCCTGCAGCAGTTCGGGCAGCCGGTCCGGATCGACCTGGTACTTGCGCCCGGCGGCACGCAGCGCGAACAGCCGCTCCTCCACCGCGTCCACGTCGGCCGGGTCGGCCTCCAGGTCGGCACTGACCGACATGATCGCGTTGATCGCCTCGTCCAGCTCGACACCGGCCCGCGCCAGCGCCTCCATCGCCGGGCCCAGCCGTTCGCCCGCCTGCTCCCGCACCCGGTCCAGGGCCCGTTCCGCCGTACGCAGCTTCGCCGCCACCCCGCCGTCCCGTTCCAGCGCGGCAGTCGCGTCGCTGACCGCGTCGGCGATCTTCTCCACCTGCATCATGAAGCCCCGGCGCTCCGCGAGCTGGTCGGCCTCCCCCTCCATCGGCGCCAGCTCGTTCAGCTCCTCCACCGTGTGGCGCAGCAGGTCCTCCTCGGCGCGGGCCTTTTCCAGCGACGCCTGCGCCGCCGCCAGCTTCGCCGCGCTCTGCTGCCAGGCGTCCCAGCGGCGGCGCAGGGCCACGACATCCGCCTCGTGCCCGGCAAAGGCATCCAGGATCGGGCGATGGCTTGCCGCATCCAGCAGGCCGACCTCCGCCGCCTGCCCGTGGATCTCCACGAGCTGCGCCCCGATGCTGGAGAGCAGGCTGATGCTGACCGGCTGGTCATTGATCCAGGCCCGGCTGCGCCCGTCGGTGCCGACCGCACGGCGCAGGAACAGTTCCTCCCCGTCCCAGTCGGGCAGGTCGTTCTGCTTCAGGAAGGCACGCACCGGGTGCCCTGCCGGCAGTTCGAAGATGGCGGTGACGCCACCCCGTTCCGCCCCGGTGCGGACCAGGCGCCCCTCCGCCCGTGCGCCGAGGGCCAGGCCAAGCGAATCGAGCAGGATCGACTTGCCCGCGCCGGTCTCACCGGTCAGGGCGCACAGGCCCCGGTCGAGGCCCAGGTCAAGCCGTTCGAAGACAACGATGTCGCGTATCGCGAGCGATCTCAGCATGGCGTGGCCGTCAGAAGACGGCGTTCCAGATGCCGGAGATCCAGGACTCGTCATCTTCCAGCGGGGCAAGCTGCCTGCCCGAGAGCAGGGCATAGGAATCGCGGTACCAGCTGCTGTTGGGGAAGTTGTGGCCCAGCACCGCCGCCGTTGCCTGCGCCTCGTCCGTGACGCCCAGCAGCAGGTAGGACTCCGTCAGGCGGTGCAGCGCCTCCGGCGTGTGGCTGGTGGTCTGATAGTCACGCACCACGTTGCGGAACCGGTTGATGGCGGCGACATAGTGCTGGCGCTGCAGGTAGTAGCGCCCGATCTCCATCTCCTTGCCGGCCAGGTGGTCGCGGGTGAGCGCCAGCTTGGCCTGCGAATCCTGGGCATAGGCAGAGGTTGGGAAGCGGCGGATCACTTCCTCCAGCGCCTCCAGCGCCCTGACCGTGCGTCCCTGGTCGCGCCCCACGTCGGTGATCTGCTCGTAATGGCTGACGGCGATCATGTAGTGGGCATAGGCCGAATCGGGACTGCCCGGATGCAGCCGTATGAACCTGTCCGCCGCACCGATGGCCAGGTCGTAATCGTTGGTCATGTAGTAGGAGAAGACGGCCATCAGCTGCGCCTTCGTGGCCCAGACCGAATAGGGGTACTGCCGCTCCACCAGGTCGAAGGTCAGCGCCGCATCCTGGTAGTCACCGGCAGTGACCTCGTCCAGGCCCTGGTTGTAGATCACCTCCACCGGGGTCTCTTCCGGTGCCTCCGCAATGGGCTTCTTGTCGGAATCGCCGGAGCACGCCGCAACCAGCAGCAGCACCATGCCGAACAGCATGCCGCGCCCGCCGCCATCCATGACCTGAAGCCGGTGTTTCATGAAATCTATGTCTCACGCGCCCCTGCCGAAATCAAGCGACGCGCGCCATGCGGCACGGCTTTTGATGCAGCCGTGACTGAAATCCCTGACGCGGAACCGCCGGGCCCGGTGAATCGCATTTCGGATCACAAAGCAGGACAGAGGTCACACAATGCACCACCTTCGCCACATCGACCGCCATGTCGGGGAGCGGATCCGCAGCCGACGCGCAGAGCTGGGCATGACGCAGCACGACCTCGCCACCCTGCTCGGCATTTCCTACCAGCAGGTCCAGAAGTACGAGACCGGTGCGAACCGGGTCAGCGCGGGCCGCCTCTACGAGATGGCGCAGCAGCTCGGTTCCCCCATCGGCTTCTTCTTCGAGGGGCTGGAGGGCGAGACGGCGCGCACGGTCTCCGACCTGGCCCATGGCGGCACCAACCGCACCACCATCGACCTGGCGCGCAACTTCGGACGGCTGGACAATGCCTCGATCCGTGGCGCGATCTCGACCCTGGTCCGGGCACTGGCCGAGGAATCATCGGAACAGGACGAACGTCCCGCCGGCTCCGGCACCCGCCATGACGGCCCGCTCAGCATGGCGCAGGCGGCCGAGTAGCGGCGTCTTTCGCTGACGGCCCGTTCCATCCCTCCCGCAACGGCGAGAAGGCTGGAACAGGCGGCAGACCTGTCAGTCCGGCCGGTCCATGGAGAAGGTTTCCTCCACGATCGTGTAGTCCATGTAGCCAAGCCGCGCGAGCGGGCGGTAGGTCGCCATGTCGATCATGCCGTCCTTGATGATCCGCTCATCGATGTGGATGCCCACGACCTCGCCGATCACCAGGTTGTTGACGATCTTCGGCGAGGATGAACGCAACTGGATGATCTGCACCAGGCGGCATTCCAGGTTCACCGGAGACTCCTTGACCCGGGGCGCGGCAACCAGCTCCGACGGCAGCGCCGTCAGTCCGGCCTTCTCGAACTCGCTGACATTGCGGCTGACATGTGCCGCACTGGCGTTCATCTGGTCCTTCAGTTCCGCCGTGACCATGTTCACCACGAACTCGCCGGTGTCGCGGACATTGGCGGCCGTGTCCTTGATGTCGCCTTCCGGGTGCGGCCCGTTGGCACCGAACAGCACCGTCGGCGGAAAGTCGGTGACGGCGTTGAAATAGCTGAACGGGGCCAGGTTCGGCGTGCCGTCACGGCCCACGGTGGAGATCCAGCCGATGGGACGCGGCGCCACCAGCGCCTTGAACGGGTTGTGCTTCAGGCCATGCGGCTGGTCAGCGCGATAGAACATGTTCCGGGATCCCCTGTCTGTCTGCGTGCCGCCGACCGGAAATGCCGCCGACGATGCTGTCCGCAACATCTAGCCGATCGGGGCCGGGAAGGGAATCAGTCGCTGCGCGTCACCGTGTTGTCGATGGCCGGAACGCTGTAGATGTAGGTCTCGATGGCCTGCAGGTCGGCATCCGTCAGGTGTTTCAGCCCGTCGGAGATCGCTTCCTCCATCGACCCCTGGACATTGTCGAAGTCCGGCTTCATGCCGCTCTTCATCAGTTCCACCAGGTCGCCCTTGCCCCAGTCGCTGATGCCGGTGGCATGGGGGGTGATGTTGGGTACAAGCTGCCCCTCCGGCCCGTCCGGCGTGCCCGCCAGGTACATGCTGTCCTTCATGCCGCCGAACATGTTGCGCGGCGTGTGGCATTCACCGCAATGGGTCAGCGCATCGACCAGGTAGGCCCCGCGGTTCCATTCGTCGGACTGTGCCGGATCAGGTTCGAAACGCCCCGCGTCGAAGAAGAGCATGCGCCAGCCGCGCTGCATGAACCGCCAGGAGAAGGGAAAGCCCACATCATGCTCGCGGTTCGGCTCCGCCACGGGTTCGAGGGAGAACAGGTAGGCCTTGATGGCCAGCGCATCCTCCCGCGTCATCTTGGTGTAGCTGCCATAGGGAAAGACGGGGAAGTAGCGTCCGCCATCGGGGGCGACCCCGTCATGCATGGCGCGGACGAAATCCTCGTCCGACCAGGCACCGATGCCATGTTCCGGGTGCGGCGTGATGTTGGGGCTGTAGAAGGTGCCGAACGGCGTCTCCAGCCCCAGCCCGCCGGCAAAGCGCGTCCCGCCTTCCTTCGCCGTGTGGCAGGCGATGCAGCCACCGGCACGGACCAGGTACGCACCCTTCTCCACCATCGTGTCGGCGCTGGCGGGGAGGGCGGCGAGCAGGAGAAGGAGGACAAGGCCGGAAAGCAGCCCGGCCTTGCCCGGTCCCCCGCAGATGCGAATCGAAGCGGTCACGACCGTCAGCTGGGCTTCGGACCGCGATAGTCGTCGTGGCAGCCGCCGCAGGTCTTGCCGGTGGCGCCCAGCGCGGCACCTATCTTCGCCGCGTCCATGGTCTCGGTCGCGGTGACCAGGTCGGCGGAAGCCGCAACCAGGCGGTCGTTCGCGGCCTTGAACCCGGCCCAGTCACTCCAGATGCTGGCCTTGGCGCGGTATTCCATGCTGCCCTCGGGGAACATCTCCAGCGCGTTGGTCGCCAGCATGTTGATCTTCTTCGCGGCGGCCACGGTGTCCGCGCTCGGTGCCGCATTGCCCTTGGCGACGTCGGAGATGGCCTTCATCGCGCCACCCATTTCCTTCATCGCGGCGACGCGCTTGTCGGACATGCTGCCATGTGCGCCCGCAAGCGCGGCACCTGCGAACACGGTAGCCGCGAAGCCCGCCAGAATGATCTTCTTCATCAGGTTCCTCCTCAGGATTTCCGACCGCCATCAATCACCGACCACCGACCCCTCGGCAGTCTTCACGACGGTGCCCCATCATCCCGCACCAGTCACATGATTAACAAGCAAGCACATGCGATTATTCGAAGGCAATTGAATCACACCCACGTGAGAAAGCGCTGCCGGGCTGCGGCGACATCGCTCCCCCGCCCGTCGGTCTCAGAACCCCAGGTGTGCGCCCGCGATCAACAGGCCGAGGCCCAGCACCAGGCCCACCGCCACCTCTCCGGTGAACCACAGGGCCAGGCCGGAGATCGCCAGTGCGGCCATCTGGAACGGGCCTGCGGCGGCGATCTGCGGCGCGACGACCGCCGCGATGGCGCAGCCGGGCAGCACGTTCAGCAGCCGCCGCAGCCGGCCCTGCTCCGGCACCCGCGACCCCAGCAGGTAGCCGAGACTGCGGGAGGCGAAGACCACCAGGGTCAGCAGCGCGATGGCGATCCAGGGCGACCAGGGGTCAGTCATGGCGCTTCTCCGGCAGGATCAGCCCGGCGGTTGCGCCCGCCCCCACCCCGACCAGCAGGGTGTATTTCGGGTCGAGCCAGATGTCGGCGGCAATGGCGGCGGCGGCGGCGATGATCCAGGGCAGGGTCGGGCCGATACGGCTGCGGGTCACCATCACCAGGATCAGGAACAGGAAGATCACCCCGCCCTGCCCCAGCGCCTGCAGGGTCAGTGGATCCAGCGCACCGGGCAGGCTGAGGCCGACACTGACCCCCGCCATCCAGGTCACCAGCAGCACGGTCGAACAGGTCAGGTAGAGCACCGTCACGTCGTTGCGGCTGCGTTCCCGCATCGCCAGCGCCCAGCTTGCATCGACCAGCAGCCAGATGCCCAGGAAACGACGCAGCGGCGGCATCTGGCGCAGCATCGGTGCCAGGGTCAGGCCCATCAGGATGTTGCGCGACGACACCAGGCCCGCTGAGAGCACGATGGCGAGGTAAGGCAGCGGATCGGTCCAGAAGGGCAGCACGGCAAACTGCGCCGCCCCGGCAAAGGCGGTGATGCTGAGGACCAGCGTCTCGGTATCCGTCATCCCCTGCACATGGGCAGCGGAGCCATAGACCGTGCCGAAGGTGAAGGCGCCCAGCGAGAAGCCGAACGACATCCGCAGGCCATCCGCCACGCTGCCGAGCCCGTTGTTCATCCTGTCGCCTGTCCATGTGATTGCCGGGAAAGCCGGAGCGGGCGAACCTAGGTCAAAGCGGGCTCAGGTCAAGTCGCGGAACGGGTTACTGAATCTCGAAATCCCCGGCCTGCACGCTGCCGGATGACAGGCGGGCGATCTCGAAGCTGTTGGCACTGTTGCCACCGTCCGGATCGAAGTGCAACCGGCTGTCGCTCTCGTCGAAGAAGAACGTGGCCTCGCTGGTGCCCAGTTCCACCCCGCCGGGATTGTTGGTCAGGTCAAAGGCCTGGCTGACGAAGTTCTGGCCGTCGGTCAGGGTCGTGGCGCCACCGCCGACATTGGCGAAGCCCCCGCTCTCGATCAGGAACTTGTCGCTGCCGGTGGTGAAGTCCGTGATCAGGTCACCCGCCTCCGCCTGCGTGTCGTAGCGGAAGCGGTCATTGCCGGCATTGCCCGTCAGCTCGTCGGACCCGATACCGCCGAAGATCTCGTCGATGTTGTCGCCGCCGATGATGGTGTCATCACCGGCATCGCCCTGCAGGCTGTTCTGGCCCGACAGCGCGGTCACGATGTCGTTGCCGTCGCCGCCACGCACCGTGTCGTTGCCCGCGTCGCCGTTCAGGCTGTCCGCGCCGGTACCGCCATCCACCAGGTCCGCGCCGGAACCGCCGGAGATGGTGTCATCGCCCGCGTCGCCGGAGACCGTGTCATTGTCCTGTTCGCTCTGGATGAAGTCGTTGCCATTGTCACCATTGATCGAGTCCTGGCCGAAACCGCCACGCAGGCTGTCGGCGCCGTCGCCGCCGGTCAGCGTGTCGTTGCCGTCCTCCCCCAGGATGTCGTCGATGCCGTTGCCGCCATCGACGAAGTCATCGCCGCCGCGCGCCTCGATCCGGCTGTCCGCATCGTCACCGAAGATGTTGTCGGACTGGTTGGTGCCGATCACGTTCTCGAAGCCGGAGATGGTGTCGTTGCTGATGCCGGTGACGACCGCCGTTCCCTGGGCCAGGTCCAGGGTCACGCCGCCGCCGCTGATCGCCGAATAGTCCACCGTGTCGGTGCCATCCCCGGCATCCAGCAGGTCGTTGCCGGTGCTGCCGATGACTGTGTCGTTGTTGCCGAGCGTGCTGATCGTGTCGTTGCCCGCGCCGCCGTTCATGCGGTTGGTGTTGCCGTCACCGGTCAGCACGTCATTGCCCGCACCGCCGAAGATGCCTTCGATGGAGGTCAGGGTGTCGGTGCCGAAGGCTGCCGTTGTCACGGTCGCATCCGTCACCGTGATGGTCAGGTCCTCCGCGCCGATGGCGGAGTAGTCGGCGACGTCGATGCCGTCACCGCCATTCAGCACGTCATTGCCCGCCTCACCGGCCAGGGTGTCGTCGCCCAGGTTGCCGGTCAGGCTGTCATTGCCGGCATTGCCCACCAGGCGGTTGCTGCTGTCGTCACCCGTCAGCGTGTCGTTGCCGGCACCACCGATGACCGTCTCCAGCCGGTCCAGCACGTCGGTGCCGGAGGCCAGGCTGAAGGCGAAGCGGGTGCTGAGATCGACCAGCACATCCGCGGTCAGGTGGTCGTAGGTGACCACGTCGCCGCCGCCGGTGTTCTGGTTGCCGCCATCCAGCGTGTCATTGCCCGCACCGCCGCGCAGCGTGTCGTCGCCCGCCAGGCCACGGACCCGGATGCCGGTGGTGGCATCGCGGCCGTCGAAGCTGTCGTTGCCCCCCTGCAGGTCCGCCTGCAGGTTGCGGTTGCCGATGCCGGTGGCCGCCAGGTCGCCGACGGTCAGGGTGTCGTTCCCTTCGGAACCGGAGATGCCGAGGCGCTCCACCGCGGCGTCGCCGGTGATGGTCTGCACCGTGGCACCCGTGGTGGTCTGGATCGTCACGTCACTGCCGCTGGCCGCGACGGCGACCGCCGTACCTCCGGCATCGTCCAGCAGGAGGTTGATCTCGTCATCCGCACCGTCGCCACCCGCGACCTGGTTGGTACCGGAATCGCTGGCATCGAAGCGGAAGCGGTCATTGCCCGCGCCGCCGGCGAGGGTGTCGTCACCGGCATTGCCGGCCAGCGTGTCGTTGCCGGCATCGCCGCTCAGGCTGTCATCACCGTCATCGCCACGCAGGAAATCGGTTCCGTCACCGCCCGCCAGCGTGTCGTTGCCGCCCTGCCCCAGCACCATGTCGTTGGTTCCCTGCGCGGCCTGGCTGTTCGCCGTGTCGTCCAGAAGCTGCAGCGAGAACAGGGCATCGTCGAACGCTGCCTCCTCGACATCGGCGAACAGGGTATCGACCTCCCCGGTCCCGACCTGGGTGACCGTGACCCCCGATCCGTCGCTGATCGGCGCGACCTCGACGGTGCGTGCCAGGTCCCCCGCATTGGCCAGCGCGTTGTCGGCGATCAGCACGCGGTCGGTGCCGCCGCCACCGGCCAGGGTGTCATTGCCCGTGCCACCGGCCAGCGTGTCGTTGCCCGCATCGCCGGACACCAGGTCCGCGCCCGCGCCACCGCTGACGCTGTCGGTTCCCGCACCGCCGAACAGCAGGTCCGCCGCCGTGCCGCCGGTCACGGTATCGGTGCCGCCACCGCCGAAGATGATGCTGCGGACATTCGCCGCGGCCAGGGAATCATCGCCCGCATCGCCCGCGGTCAGCACCAGCGTCTCGCCGGAGAACTGCGCCTCCTCGAAGGTGCCGTCGAGCTGGTCCGTGCCCTCGTCGACATCACCGGTGACCGTGTCGGTCACCGTGATCGCGCTGCCGTCATCGTTGGCGGAGAAGGTGAAGTCACCGACGGCACCGGCATAGACGACACGGTCCGCCGCGCCGTCGCCACCGGAGAGCACGTCATTGCCGACACCGCCGGTCAGCGTGTCGTTCCCGGCCTCGCCCAGCAGCGTGTCCTGCCCCGCATTGCCCGAGACATTGTCGTTGCCGTCGCCTGCCAGCACGGCGTCACGCCCGGCACCGGCGCTGATCGTGTCGTTGCCGCCCAGCGCCGCATGGATGTCGTTGCCGTCGCCCAGGGTCAGGTTCTCGGCGTTGTCGGTGGCGATGGAAAGGTCGAACGTCTCCGCCGCGAATGTCACCTGCTCCACATCGCTGCCGATGGTGTCGGAACCCTCTGCCGCCGTGACGATGGTGAAGCCCGATCCGTCGGACAGCGCGCTGCCCACCACGTCGCCGATGGCACTGATGAACACCGCAAGGTCCGTCCCCGAACCGCCGGAGAAGACGTCATCGCCACTGCCGCCGGTCAGCGTGTCGTCGCCGGCCTCCCCCAGCAGGGTGTCACCACCGGCGCCGCCGGAAAGGCTGTCCTGCCCCGCGCCACCGAACTGCACGTCGCTGCCATCACCGCCGATGATGGTGTCGTTGCCGTCACCGCCGACGGCCACCGCGCCGCCATTGTCCTGCAGCAGCGTGTCACCGCCGCCGGTGCCGAAGGTGGTGTTCAGGCCGGTGCCGCCGAACTCCAGGATCTCGATGTCGGCGGACAGCGTGTCGGTACCCTCCGACCCCAGCGTGTCCTGCAGCACGACGGTCTGGCCGTCGGCCGAGACATTGGCCAGGAACCCGGGGGCCACGCCCGCGAAGATGGCCGTGTCGGTGCCGGAGCCACCGGTCAGGAAGTCATTGCCTTCCCCGCCCGACAGCGTGTCGTCACCGGCCCGTCCGGCGAGGATGTTGTTGCCCGCGTCGCCGGTCAGGCTGTTGGCACCGGCATCCCCCTGGACGATGTCGAACAGGGCACCGTTGAAATCGATCTGGTCGATGCTGGCGCGCAGCGTGTCGGTGCCCTCCGCCCCCACCGTGTCGGTCAGGGTCAGGTCGCCGGTCGCATCGTCCACGGCGACCTGGAAGCCCGCGATGTCCCCGGCAAAGACAGCGCGGTCGATGCCGTCCGCACCGGTCAGCGTGTCATTGCCGCCGCCGCCGGTCAGCGTGTTGGCCCCGCTGCCGCCGTCCAGAAGGTCTGCGGACGTGCCGCCGGTCAGCGTGTCGTTGCCGGAACCACCGAACAGTTCCAGCGCCAGGCCCGACTGCGAACCGTCCAGCAGGTCGCCGCCATCGCCGGAGCGGATGACGATGGTATTGTCCAGGATGCCGGAACCGGCGAGGTTGCCGAGCACCACCTGGTCACTGGCCAGCCCGAGATCGACCTCCAGTTCCTCGATGTCCTGCATGGTGACCTGGGTCGCGGTGCCTTCCACGTCGAAGTTCAGCACCGCCTGGCCGTTCACGGTCTCGCCGGTGAGGACATTGGGCTGGTCCGCGTCGGCGATCACCGTCAGCGTGTCCGTACCGGCGCCGCCGATCAGGGTCGCGTCACCCTGGGCAATGTTGAAGGTCTGCGCCCCGTCGAAGGTGATGATGCCGTTGTTGCCGTCATCGCCATCGTCGAACTGTTCGTCATCGTCCTGCCGGTCATCCAGGTCGTCGTCGCCGACGCTGCCGATGACTTCCTCTTCCGCGACTGTGTCGCCGATCTCCTCGCCCGCCGCGATCTCGATCTCGCCTTCATCGTCCAGGCCCAGCGCCGCCCTGATCTGTGTCAGGACGCCGGCATCCTCGGCCTCCGGTGCCTCCGGCAGGTCGCCGAGATCGGTATAGGCCAGCACGCCGGGGGCAAAGGCACCCAGCAGCACGTCGATGTCGATATCGCTCAAGGGTGTCGGCTGGCGGAACATGGACAGCACTTCCATGCCCTGCAGCGGCTGGTCCAGCACCAGCACCGCACCGGCGGTGGCCACCGCGACGGAACCGGCGGCAAGCCCGCTGGTGCTGGGCAGCAGCACGAAGGTGTTGGCCTGGGCCTCCGGTGCCGCCTTGCCGATGACGCGCGCGCCGCGCACCGTCAGGTTGGCCACCGGCGTGCGCACGAACAGCACGTCGGCACCGCCATTGCTGGCACCGGTGTTGTCCACGGCGAACTGGCCCTGGATGATGAAGAACTGCGGTTCCCTGGCGCCCGGCTCCTCCGGTGCCTCCAGCAGGATGCGGCTGTCGCTGTCGAAGAACGCCGCCGCGCCGTCTGCGGTCACGAGTTCGACCGCACCGTCACCGCGCGTCAGGATGATGTCGCCCGGCCCCACCCGCTCCCCGGTTCCAAGCGGACCCTGGGTGCCATCGACACGCACGACGAAGACGTCACCGAACACGGTCCGCACGGACAGGGTGCCGGTCTCGCCGGACTGCTGCAGCTGAACCGTCTCCACCAGGCTGGCGCGATCCACCGCGCCCTCCACCTGGCTGGCCGGCAGCACGAAACCGGAAACATCGGTCGACTCGTCGGAGATGATGGTCTCCGCGCTGGTCCGGCCCGAAATCTGGTCCATTCTGTTTGTCCTCAACCGCATCGGCGACACCGTCATGGTGTCACAATTCGTGATTCAGTCGAAATCAAGCAAGCCTGATGCCATGCCTACCCCCACGCGAACCGCGAATCACGCGGCCCGAGCATCCAGCATCTTGCCATAGGCGGCCACGGTCCGCTCCGCTATCGGCTGCAACCGCTCGACTGCGGCCCGTGCGGCGTCCAGTTCGTTCTGCTCGAACAGTTCCTCGGCCTCCTTCGCGGCCTCGAACAGGCGCATCCCGCCGACCGTTCCCGCACTGCCCTTCAGGCTGTGTGCCTCCCGCCCCAGCGCCTCCCGGTTCGCGGCATCGGGTTCCTGCCGCAGGATCTCGACACGCTGCAGCGTGTCCTCGATGAAGGCGTTGATCAGTTCCGGCAGGATCTCCTCCCCCACATCCTCCGCGAACTGGTCCAGGATGCCCTGGTCGATCAACGGTGCCTCGCCCGATACGGTCTCCGCCGGACCTTCGGTTTCCGGCGCGGGCAGCGTCTCGGGTTCCGTTGCGGCCACGACAACAGGGGCCGCGGTGTCATCATTGTCCCCGACAGGCTCCACGGGCCGATCCGGGCCACCGGTGGCGCGGGCACCGACCAGCGCCCAGCGGGAGACCAGCTGCAGCAGCTCCACCTTGTCGAACGGCTTGGCGATGAAGTCGTCCATGCCCTTCGCCAGGCACTCCTCCCGATGCTCGGCCATCGCGTTGGCGGTCACCGCGACGATGGGCACCGCCGCGCGGTTGCCGCCCAGCGCGCGGATCCGTGCCGTCGCCTCGAACCCGTCCATGTCGGGCATCTGCACGTCCATCAGCACAAGCTCGAAGGGTTTCGCGGACACGGCGGCCAGCGCCGCAGCGCCGTCCTCTGCCGTGTCGACCACATAACCCGCCTTCTGCAGCATCACCTTGGCGACCTGCAGGTTGATCCGGTTGTCATCGGTAACCAGCACGCGGCTGCCCCTTGCCGCGGCATCGCCGACCTGCTCCGTCTGCACCGCGACCGCGCCACCATGCTCCAGGTCGCGGCCCGTCAGCGACCGGGCAAGCGGCAGCAGCCGCACCGGGCGGGTGACGAACCCGTCGAAGCCCCGGGCAAGTAGTTCATCGGCGCGTCCGCGCTGGGCCGGCGTGATGGCCAGCAGCAGCCTGCCACTGACCATGCGGCGCAGCGCGCGGATCGCGGCGACATCCGCCGCCTCCGCCAGTTCCCCGGCAATGACCGCGTGGTCCACGGCCTCCCCGGGGGGCTGCATGTCCACCACCTGGTGCGCCACCGAGAGGCCCAGCCCGCGCGCCCTGGCGGCCAGCGCCTCCCGCAGTACCGGATTGGCGGCATGCACGGCCACGCTGCGCCCGTCCGTCATCTGCAGCAGCCCGGCCAGCGGATCCCGCGCCGGCATCTCCCCGGCCTTCAGCGGGGCCTCGAACCAGAAGGTGCTGCCCTGCCCCTCGACGCTCTCCAGCCCGATGCGGCCTTCCATCAGCCCGACCAGGCGCTTGCAGATGGCGAGGCCGAGGCCGGTGCCGCCATAGCGCCGGGCAGTCGAGGCATCGACCTGGGTGAATTCCTGGAACAGCGCGTCCTGGCGATCCTGCGGGATGCCGATTCCCGTGTCCCGGACATCGAAGCGCAGCACCGGCGCGGCCTCCGTCCCGCCAGCCAGCGAGACATCGATGGTGACGCCCCCCGTCTCCGTGAACTTGACCGCGTTGCCGGCAAAGTTGAGCAGCACCTGCCGGATACGTGTCGGGTCGCCGGTGAGCACCTTCGGGATCGCCGGGTCGAGGATGACAACCGCCTCGATCCCCCGCTCGAACGCCCGGGCGGAGAGCAGGTCCGCCACGCCGTCGACCAGCTCCGACAGGTCGAAGGCCACGTCCTCCAGCTCCAGCCGCCCGGCCTCCAGCTTGGAGAAGTCGAGAATGTCGTTGATGATGGTCAGCAGCGCCTCGCCGGACAGCCGCACCGTCTCCGCATACTGGCGCTGTTCCCCGTTCAGCGGCGTTTCCATCAGCAGGTTGGTCATGCCCAGCACACCGTTCATCGGGGTGCGGATCTCGTGACTCATCATGGCCAGGAAGCGGGACTTCGCGACGTTGGCGTCCTCGGCGCGTTCCTTCGCCTCCTTCAGCGCGATCTCGTTCTCCTTCTGCGCCGTGATGTCGGTATGGACGCTGACACGGCCGCCATCCTCCGTCACGAACTCGCCGACCAGCAGCCAGCGGCCGTCGGCCAGCTGGGTCTCCACCGGACCGGTGGGGCTGCGATGCCGGGCCATCCTCTCCGCCACCCAGGATTCGGGACTCTGGCCATTGGTCAGCACCCGGTGGGTCACGGTCTTGCGGATGATGTCCTCGAACCGCTGTCCCTCGACGATGTGGTCATCGTTGGTGGAGTAGTATTCCCGGTACTTTGCATTGAACAGGATGACCCGGTCATCGGCGTCGAACAGCGCGAATCCGTCCGTCATCGCATCGATGGCTTCCAGCAACTGGGTGCGGGCTGCACTCTCCCGCGCCTCCGCCCGGGCCACCTTGCGGTAGAGACGCCGGGTCCGCCGGATCTCGCGGATCAGGAACCAGACCAGCGCCCCCGCCCCCAGCAACGTGCCGACAGCCGAAAGCAGCAGCTCGAAATAGATCGGCTGCAGGCGATCGACGCGCGACTGGGTGACGTTGAGTTCGCTGGAGTTGGTGAGCTGCTGCAGCGACTGGAACAGGGCCACCAGTTCCTTGCGCACGGCGCTGTAGTTGCGGAAGTCGCCGGGCTGCAGCGCCATCAGGCGCTGGTCGTTGTCCGCGAAGGTACTGGCGATCCGGGCGGCGATGGACCCCGCGCCCAGCGAATCCGCCTCGTCACTGCGCATCGCCGCCAGGAACGTCGGCAGCCGCTGTTTCATGTATCCGAAGCGCTGCTGGAACTCGGCCTGCGACATGCCCGCGGTCCCGAGCACGTAATTGTCCAGTGTGCTGAGAAACAGCGAAAGCTCGCTGCGCGTGTGGGTCGCGCCCCAGACAACGCTGTCATAGCGGCTGGAGCTGGCATTGTATTCCTGGCGCAGGGTCAGGATGGAGAAGACGGTGGTCGCCATCAGCACCGCGATGGCAAGCCCGAGCAGTGCGAAACGCACGCCGCCCCATCGGCCGGAGAGCTTTTCCTCCTGCCCGCCGGGCTGTACTGTACCGTTAAGAATATTGACCGAGCGCATTTGACGAAGCAATTTAGCAGCGTCGCCTCGGGATGTCGCGCCTGTCGCAGTGTGACCGGACGGCGCCCCTGGCAATCAGCCGGCAGGCTGCTTCCGTTCCTGCGCGGTCGTCTGATGGAAAGTTTCAAACCATGAGCAGAAACGGCGCGAGGCAGATCCTGCTGGTCGAGGATACACCTACACTTGCCCGCAGCTACATCCAGTTCCTGCGCAACGAACCCTACGAGGTGCATCACGAGGAACTGGGCCGCCCGGCGCTGGAATTCATCGAGCGACAGCGCCCGGACGCGATCCTGCTGGACCTGAAGCTGCCGGACATGGACGGCATGGACATCCTGCGCCATGTGCAGGAAGTCGATCCCGGCCTGCCGGTCATCGTCATAACCGCGCACGGGTCGGTGCAGACCGCCGTCACCGCCATGCAGGCCGGTGCCGCCGACTTCATCGTCAAGCCGTTCAATGCCGACCGGCTGAAGGTGACGCTGAAGAACGCGCTGAAGCAGACCGAGCTGCAGGACATCGTCAACACCTACCGCGACGAGATCGACAAGGACGGCTTCGAGGGCTTTGTCGGTGGTGCCCTGTCCATGCAGGCGGTCTATCGCATCGTCGAGGCGGCAGCGCCGTCCAAGGCGACGGTGTTCATCACCGGGGAGAGCGGAACCGGCAAGGAAGTCTGCGCGGAGGCGATCAAGAACCGCAGCCCGCGCCGTGCCGGCCCCTTCATCGCCATCAACTGCGCCGCGATCCCGCATGACCTGATGGAGAGCGAGATCTTCGGCCACGTGAAGGGTGCCTTCACGGGCGCGCTTGGGGAACGGGAAGGTGCCGCATCCATGGCCAATGGCGGCACCCTGTTCCTGGACGAGGTCTGCGAGATGGACCTTGACCTGCAGGCCAAGCTGCTGCGCTTCATCCAGACCGAGACCTACCGCAAGGTCGGCTCCTCCGTGACGGAAAAGGTGGACGTGCGCCTGATCTGCGCCACCAACAAGGACCCGATGGGCGAGGTGAAGGCAGGCCGGTTCCGGGAGGACCTGTATTACCGCCTGCACGTCATTCCGCTGCACCTGCCGCCGCTGAGGGAGCGTGACGACGACATCGTGAAGATCGCGCGCGTCTTCCTGTCCCGCTTCGCGGAGCAGGAGAAGCGGAAGTTCCGTGACTTCGACACCGCGACCGCTGCCGTGCTGATGTCCTATGAATGGCCGGGCAATGTGCGTGAGCTGCAGAACGTCATCCAGAACACCGTCGTGCTGCATGATGGCGAGCTGGTGACGCCGGAGATGCTGCCGCCGCCGCTGTCACAGGTGACGCCGAGCGTCCCCGCGTCCCGCGTGCCGCCGCCGCAGGAGGCCGAGGCCGCACCGGCTGCTCCCCCGGCCGGGCCACGACCGTCCGACGTGAAGTCCCTGTCGGCGGAGATCCGTCCCCTCGCCGCGGTCGAGCGCGACTATATCGAGGGCGCGATCGAACGCTGTGACGGCAACATCCGCACCGCTGCCGCCCTGCTCGGCATCGCGCCGCAGACGATCTACCGCAAGCGCTCCGCCTGGGAAGAGGAAGACGCCGCCACCGCCCAGGCCAGCTGACCCGCCTGCCCGCCTGGGGCGCTGCGCGGTTCAGGCGTTCGCCGCCACCCCGGCAAGCCGCGACGACCGCACCGGGTGGACCCGGTCGCGCAGCAGCATCCAGGCATGGAACGCCCGCGGGAAATAGGGCCGGAAGGCATCATCGGTCACGTCCAGCCCGCCCGTGTAGGCCCCGAAGGCCGGCACCACCAGCCGCAGCCCGTCAGTGACGAAGCAGCGGGCGCGGACGCTGCGCCCGCGTCCCCTGACCCGCGCCTTCGGGTGCAGATGTCCCGCAACCTCCCCCGCAACGCGGCCCGGCGACGGTTCATGACGGAACAGCAGCGGTCCGCAGCGATACTCAGCCAGAATCCGTCCGCCCAGGTCCGCCGG
Source organism: Minwuia sp. (assembly GCA_965228535.1). Taxonomy (GTDB): domain Bacteria; phylum Pseudomonadota; class Alphaproteobacteria; order Minwuiales; family Minwuiaceae; genus Minwuia. Next base: position 60,327 of record CBDDHU010000003.1, read on the forward strand.
GGGTTCCGGGTCATGGTTGCCGGTGATCCAGATCATCTCCTGGCGTTGCGACAGGGCGGCCAGCCGGTCGGTCTCCTCCCCGCTCAACCGTGCGAAGGCATCGCGATCATGAAAGCTGTCGCCAAGGGCCAGCAGCCGGGCCGGCCGGTAGCGCGCCACCAGTTCCTCCAGCAGGCGCAGCGTCGTTGCGCTGTCATAGGGCGGCAGCAGGCCATGGCCCCGCCGCGCCATCGCCGACCCCTTCTCCAGGTGCAGGTCGGAGACGATCAGCATCCGCTCCGCCGGCCACCAGAGCGCCGCGCCGGGGTCGGGCTGCAGGCGGGCACCGTTCACCACCATGGTGCCGTTCACTGTCGTCGTCGCCTCCGTCACAGCAGCACCGATGCCTCTGCCATCAGGTCGTCCGCCGCCTCCGCCAGGATGTCCTCCATCGCCATGCCGTGCACCGGTTCCTTGCCGATCTCCAGCATCACCGGCACAGCAAGGGGCGAGATCCGTTCCAGCCTCTGCGCGACGATGCGCCCCTGCACCCGGACCAGCATGTCGCCCAGCCGCCGAACGTCCAGCAGGCCCGTGGCCGCGTCCTCCCAGGTGGCGCGCAGCAGGATGTGATCCGGCTCATGCTCCCGCAGCACGTCATAGATCAGGTCGGAAGAGATGGTCATCTGCCGCCCGGATTTCTCCTGCCCCGGAAAGCGCCGCTCGATCAGCCCGGCGATGGTGGCCACATTGCGGAAGGTGCGCTTCATCAGGATGGATTCGTTCAGCCAGGCCTCCAGGTCATCCCCCAGCATGTCCGGGGCCAGCAGGGCGTCCACGTCCTGCACCGGCCGCAGCGACCAGACGGCCATGGCGTAGTCGCTGGCCACGAAGCCGAGCGGACGCAGCCCCAGCCGTTCCATCCGCCGGGTCAGCAGCATCCCCAGCGTCTGGTGCGCCAGCCGCCCCTCGAACGGGTAGGCCACCATGTAGTGCTTCCTGGCGCGGGGAAACATCTCCACCAGCAACTCGTCGGGCCGGGGCAGGACCGACCGCCAGCTCTGCAGCCCCAGCCAGTCACGGGTCTGCGGCGACAGGCCCGGATGCTGCCCGGGATCGGCCAGGATGCCGCGCACCTTGTCGGCCAGGAAGGTGGACAGCGGGAACTTGCCGCCCTGGTAGCTCGGCACGCTGGCTTCCTCCCCCGGTGCCCGGACGACGATGGCCGTGGTCTCCTGCACCGACTGGAAGCGCACGATCTCCCCCGCGAAGACGAAGGTGTCGCCGGGGGCGAGCTGCTCGATGAAATATTCCTCGATCTCCCCCAGGTTCCGGCCACCGCGCAGCCGCACCTTCAGCATCGGCGCCTCGACGATGGTGCCGACATTCATGCGGTACTGTTGCGCCACGCGGGGATTGGCGACCCGCCACAGCCCCTCCACCGTCTGCCGCAGCCGGTGGTAGCGCTCGTAGCGTTTCAGCGAGTAGCCACCGGTGGCGACGAAATCGATCACCCTGTCGAAGGTCTCCCGGTCGAGATCGCCATAGGGCTCAGTGGACGTGACCTCGGTGAACAGCCCGTCGGCGTCGAAGGGCGCGCCGCAAGCCACCCCCAGCACGTGCTGCGCCAGCACGTCCAGCGCCCCGCGACGGGCAGGCGGTGCATCCACCTGACCCTCCGCCAGCGCCTCCAGCGCCGCCAGGCACTCCATTTCCTCGAACCGGTTGGCGGGGGCGAACATGGCCTTGCTCGGCTCGTCGAGCCGGTGATTCGCACGTCCGATCCGCTGCAGCGTCCGCGCTGCCCCCTTCGGCGCACCGATCTGCACCACCAGGTCCACGTCGCCCCAGTCGATGCCGAGGTCCAGCGTCGAGGTGCAGACCACGGCACGCAGGGCACCGCGTACCATCGCGGTCTCCACCTTCCGCCGGCGCTCCACGTCCAGACTGCCATGATGCAGCGCGATCGGCAGGGCATCGTCGTTCACCCGCCAGAGCTCCTGGAACACCAGCTCCGCCTGGCTGCGGGTATTGACGAAGACCAGCACGGTGCGGTGGTCGCGGATCGCCTGGTAGATTTCCGGGATGACATGCCGTGCCGTGTGCCCCGACCAGGGGATCCGCCCCTCCGCCCGCAGGATGGTGACGTCGGGTCTCGGTCCCGGCGGGCCACGGACAATGGTCGCCGGTCCCCGCCCCGCCCGACGAAGCGGGCCAGCCGCTCCGGCTCCGCCACCGTGGCCGACAGGCCGACGCGGCGATGGCCCGGGGCGATGGCCTTCAGGCGCGCCAGGTCGAGCGCCAGCAGGTCACCGCGCCGCGTGTCGGCGAAGGCGTGCAGTTCGTCGATGATCACCGCGCCAAGCCCCTGGAACAGCCGCTTCGCCTCCCGCGCCGCCAGCAGCAGCGCCAGTTGCTCCGGCGTGGTCAGCAGGATGTTGGGCGGGGTGGTCTTCTGGCGCTGGCGCTTGGACTGCGGCGTGTCGCCGGTGCGTGTCTCCAGCGAGACCGGCAGCGCCATCTCCCGCACCGGGGCGTCGAGATTCTGCGCGATGTCGTAGGTCAGTGCCTTCAGCGGCGAGACATAGAGCGTGTGCAGTCCCGGGCGCGGGTCCCTGGCCAGGTCGATGAGGCTGGGCAGGAACCCGGCCAGCGTCTTGCCGCCGCCGGTGGGCGCGATCAGCAGCGCATCGTCCCCCCGCGCCGCGACCTCCGCCAGTCGCACCTGGTGCGGCCGTGCCTGCCAGCCCCGGCGGGCGAACCATTCCGTGAACTGTCCGGGCAGGACGTGGGTTGGCGCGGACGCGTCATTCATGCGCCGATCCTAACCCGACCGACGCGGATGTTCTGCTTTTATTCGGCTGCCTCGCCGAGATAATTGACGCAGATCCGCTGCGGCGCATCGCCTTTCAGCGGCTCCCCCGTCATGCCGCATTTCGGCGTCGCCTCAGACGGCTTGCACCCGGCCTCCGGCGTCAGGTGCCGGCAGCAGGCGGCGCAGACACCGAAGGGCTTCGATCCGAGTTCGATCTGCAGGCAGGCCATCAGGCGTCCCAGGCCATCCACCATCAGCGCCGCCGTCCGGTCATCCATGCTGCCCACGATGGTCTCGATGCAGCGCACGGGGTCGCGGGCGATCATCCGCTCCCCCTCCTCCGTCAGGTCGATCAGGCAGACGCGCTTGTCGCGGTCACTCGGCGTGCGACGGACAAGCCCCTTCGATTCCAGCGCCGAAACCGTCTGCGAGATGGTGCCCTTGGTCGCCCCCAGGAACTCGGCCACGCCGCCCGGCGTACGGGAATAGCGGTTGGCGCGATTGAGGTACCGCAATGCTTCCCACTGCGCCGGGTTCAGCCCGTCGACATACTGGAGTTCGCGCGTCATGCGCCCCAGGCGGTCGATCAGTTCCGCGACCCGCGCGGCGTGATCGGGCTGCACGTCCGTCATCGGAGTGTCACTCCCAGCCGCTTCGCTGTTGCCTCGACCGTCATTCACGGACATTTGGTTTCGACTCGAAAATTAATACTTGTCGGGATCACACCCGGGGCATAAGGTATCGAGGCGAAACCAATTTGCCAAGAGGCAGTCGGTCGCACGCATGGCTTGCCCGGGGGATCAGGTTCTGGCGGACCTGACGGGTGGAGCAGGAAAGACAGGTGACGACGATGATTCATGACAACTCCATGCAGTCGGTTCGGCAAGAACAGCAGTTCATCTCCACGGCGATGTCCGCACCGCTGCTGTCCTTCGAACATGAGCAGGACCTGGCGCTGCGCTGGCGCGACCAGGGCGACGAGCGGGCGCTGCACGAACTGGTGTCCGCCTACATGCGCCTCGTGGTCTCGGTGGCCGGACGTTTCCGTGCCTATGGCCTGCCGCGCGCCGACCTGGTCCAGGAGGGCTGTGTCGGCCTGATGCAGGCCGCCGCCCGCTTCGAGCCGGAACGGGGCGTGCGCTTCTCCACCTACGCCACCTGGTGGATCCGCTCCTCCATGCAGGAATACGTGCTGCGCAACTGGTCCATCGTGCGGTCCGGCACCAGCGCCGCGCAGAAGGCCCTGTTCTTCAACCTGCGCCGCCTGCGTGCGCAGATCGACGGCGCCGGGGCCGTCAGCCTGACGGAGGAGGCGCGCGACCAGATTTCCGAGAAGCTGAAGGTCTCGACCCGCGAGGTCATGGCCATGGCCGACCGGCTGTCGTCCCGCGACCAGTCCCTCAACGCCCCCGCGGGCGAGGAAGGCTCCGACGAGTGGGGTGACTTCCTGGTGGATGACCGCCCCTCGCCGGAGGAAGTGACGCAGAACGTGCACGACAATGCCATCCGCGGTGCCTGGCTGAAGGAAGCCCTGTCGGACCTGAGCGACCGGGAGCAGCTGATCGTGCGGGAGCGCAAGCTGAACGACGAGAAGGTGACGCTGGAGGAACTGGGCGTGCAGCTCGGCGTGACCAAGGAACGGGTGCGGCAGATCGAGCACAAGGCACTGCAGAAGCTGTCGGACGGCGTGCTGCGGAGGGCCCGCGACGCGGCCGATGCCGGACGGGTCGAGACGCAGCCTGCCCCGACCGACGGGCTGGCCGCCTGAGCCCGGCTGTCCCGGAAACCGACTGGAGGCAAGGATGAGCGAGAAGATCACCGCCGGTGCCATGATGCCGGCCATCAGCGTCCCGAAGCTGGGAGGCGGCGAGATCGACCTTGGTGGCGGTGAAGGCTGGCGCATGGTCATCGTCTATCGCGGCAAGCACTGCCCGATCTGCAAGCGCTACCTGAGCGGGATCGAGGCGCTGCAGGACGAGATCGACGATCTTGGTCTCAGCGTGGTCGCCCTCTCCGGCGATTCGGAGGAACAGGCACAGGCCGTCGCCGACGAGACCGGGGTGAAGGTGCCGCTGGGCTATGGCCTGACCAGGGCACAGATGCAGCAGCTTGGCCTCTATGTCTCGACCCCGCGCCCCAACGAGACCGACCACGAGTTCCCCGAACCCGGCCTGTTCGTGGTCAACGACAAGGGGCAGGTGCAGATCGTCGACATCTCCAACGCGCCCTTCGCGCGGCCGGAGATCGCCAGCATCCTGCGCGGCATCAGGTTCATCCAGGAAAAGGGCTACCCGATCCGCGGAACCGCCTGACGCCCTATCCAGCGAAGACGACCGGCAGACAGGGGGCACCGCGCCCCCTGTTTTCGTTTGCGTGATCCCGGAACGCTCATGATGCTGGGTGGCGGAGAGGGATGGCACAGCCCAAAGGCACAAACCAAAGGAGACAGGAACAATGACAGGCAGAGAACCGACCCTGCGTCCGGCACCGATGCCATCCGACTGCAACGCCAACGGCGACATCTTCGGCGGCTGGGTGCTGTCGCAGATGGACATGGCCGGGGGCATTGCCGCCTCCCGCCACCTGAACAGCCGCTGCGTCACCCGTGCCATCGAGGCGATGACGTTCGAGGCACCGATCCGCGTCGGCGACGTGGTCTCGCTGTTCACCGACATCAAGCGGGTCGGACGCACCTCCGTCACCGTGCATATCGAGACCATCGTGCACCGCAAGTTCGGCACCGAGACGGTGAAGGTGACGGAGGGTGACTTCGTCTTCGTCGCCATCGATGACGAGGGCCACACCAGGGAACATGGCGTTGCGCCGCAATCGGGTCCTGCCGCGTGATCCGGATCGAGCATGAGGGGCCGGTGGCAAGCATCGTGCTGGACCGGGCCGAGGCGCGGAACGCGATGACGGCCGGCATGATGGCCGACATCGCGCGCGCCGTGGATGACATCTCCCGCGATGCGCAGGTGCGCTGCCTCGCCGTGCGCGGTGAGGGCGAGCATTTCTGCGCCGGGCGCGACCTGACCCAGGGGGAGGACCGCAATCTCGGCCCCGCCGTCGAACGCTACGAGGCCTGGACGGAAGTGTTCCGCCGCCTCGACCGTCTCGCCATCCCCTCCGTCGCCGTGGTGCAGGGCTATGCCGTGGCCGGGGGATTCACGCTGGCCATGGGCTGTGACTTCGTGATCGCGGAACGGACGGCCCAGTTCGGCGTGCTGGAGATGCGCTCTGGCTTTCCGGCGGCGGTCAACACGCCGCTGCTGGCGCAGCTTGTCGGTTCCCGCCTGGGGCTGGAGATGCTGCTGTTCGGAGAGATGATCGACGCCGCCCGGCTCTACGAGATGGGCCTGGTCAACCGGCTGGCGGACGGGGCGGAGGAACTGGAGCGCCTGGCCAGCCGCTTCATCGGCCGCGCCGCCGCGCTGAACCCGGAGGGCGTGAAACTGACCAAGGCCCTGCACCGCGCCGCCCGCACCATGCCGCGGGACGACGCACTCGCCATGGGCACGCAACTGAATGCCCTGATCGCCACCTCCGGCACCTTCGACGCCGCCGCCGAGAAGTTCCGTCGACGGGACGGTGATTGACGCAGGGGAAGCCTAAACTACTCCCCAGTAATCCGGTCGTGATACGCACTGTACTTCCAGAAGAGACGGCGCGTATCGCATCCAGAAGGCGGAAAACACCAGGCTTTTCCGCCGACTAGCCGGCACTTCAAGACAATGACAACGCTGTTGACCGTTTTTCTTGGCCATTCGCACGGCTCTTGATTGTCGAAACGGTATCCCTGAACTACACTTGTCAGTGAATGATCTTTGATCACCATGGCCCGCTTGGAGGGCCGCTCTGAACGTATCCGGCCTTGGACAGGAAGCCACTGCCAGACAATTGATGGCCTGACCGACAGAACAGCGCTCCAGCGGCCCCGTCAGAGGAGGTTCATGGAATGCTTGTTTCAACCCTGCTGCATGCGAAGGGTGGCGATGTTGCCACCGTGCGCCCCGACGCATCCGTCGAGCACGTGGTCGGACGCCTGAAGAGCGAACGGGTCGGTGCCCTGGTCGTTTCCGATGACGGACACCGCATCAACGGCATCGTGTCGGAGCGTGACGTGGTCAGGGCCATGGCCACGCATGGCTGTGACGCGCTGGAACGCACCGCCGCCGACATCATGACCGGGGACGTGATCACCTGTGGCCAGTCCGACACCGTGGCCGACCTGATGCGGATGATGACGGAATACCGCATCCGCCACCTGCCGGTGGTGGAGGCCAACGTGCTCTGCGGCATCATCTCCATCGGCGACATCGTGAAGAACCGGGTCGACGAGCTGCAGCACGAAGCGGATGCGATGCGGGAGTACATCCGCACCGGCTGAACCGCCGCGCGACCGACAGGCGCCACAGCTTTGCCGCATTGCCACCTTGTATTCGCCCGACCGGACTGCCGATAATGCAGCGGTTGTCCAACCCGGTACAGGTGATGGTCTGATGAGAATTCTGGTGAACACCGCTGCGGCGGCAACCCTGGTCGCGCTCGCCCTTGCCGGCACCGCGACGGCACAGACCGGTTCCGGCGCCTCCGGGGATGCGGAGGTCATCAAGGTCTATGATGCCGGCACGCTGAAGCCCGCCGACATCCGGGCCTGCCTGCGCCAGGACCAGCGGCTGGGCGACCTGGAGAAGCGGCTTGCCGATTACCAGGCCAGCATGGCCACGCATCGCGAGCGCATCACCGCGCTGGAGAAGGAACTGGACCGTCGCCGCAAGCAGATCGACGGCACCGATCCGGAGGCGGTGAAGGTCTACAATGCGCGGGTGGAACGCCACCGCACCATGATCGATACCTACAATGACGAGATGCTGCCGACCCTGGAGCGCCGTCGCGAGCAGCTGAACCAGCTGGTCCGGGACTACAACCGCGACTGCGCCGACAAGAGCTACTTCGAGGATGACTGGCAGGCCGCGCTCACCGAACTCGGCGTCAGCGATCCGCGCCCGTCAGGAAGTGGCGGCAAGTAGGAACGGCATCACCACCGGCCCGGACGGCGCGAGCGGGCGGCCCGCATTGCGCCGACGCGCCCCGTGATCAGGGCTTCGGCGGGGCCAGCAGGCCGCGCTGGCCGAGCACGGAAACGAAGTCGCGGATCCGGTCGCGCTGGTAGGCGTCGCGGTCCACCCCTTCATAGTCATGGAAACCGCGACCGGCATGCAGGCCGGTCTCCCCCGCCGCCATCTTCTCGTCCACGATGCCCGGCGCGCGGAACCGCTCCTCCCCCGTCGTCTCGGCGAGATAGCGGCTGGCATGGTGCAGGATGTCGACGCCGCCCCAGTCGATGAATTCCACCAGCCCCAGCACGGCGAAGCGCGGGCCGAACCCGGCGCGGATCGCGGTATCCATGTCCTCCGCGCTGGCCACACCCTCCGCCACCATGCGCGCCGCCTCGTTCATCGCCAGCGCCTGGATGCGCGGGATGATGAAGCCGGGGCTGGCCTTGCAGACCACCGGCTGCTTGCCGATCTCCCGCAGCCAGCCGAGCAGCCGCTCACGCACCTCCGGCGCGGTGCCGTCATGCGGGCTGACCTCCACCAGCGGGATCAGGTAGGCCGGGTTCAGCCAGTGCGCGTTGAGGAAACGCTCCGGCCGTGTCACGTGCGCCGCCAGCTCGGTGGAGAGCATGGTGGAGGTGGTGGAGGCAATGACGGTCTCCGCCCCCGCATGGGCCGCGATCAGCCCCAGCGCCTCCGCCTTCGCCTCCCGCGTTTCCGGCACCCCCTCCATCACCAGGTCGGCGCGGGGAAGCAGGTCCGGCAAGGCCGCGCGCGGATGGAAGGCGATGCGGGCCAGCAGGCCCGGCACCGCCGTTGCCGCGCACTGGCCGAACTCCGCCATCAGGTTCAGGGTACGCACCACCTCGTCACGGGCCGCCGCCAGCAGGGTCGCCGCCTCACCCTCCCCGCGCGGCTTGGCGTCCACCAGGTCCACCTGCCAGCCGCCCCAGGCGAAGACATGCGCCAGCCCACGGCCCATGCGGCCGGCACCGACAAGGGCGACGCGGGGCATCAGAAGCCGTCTCTCAGCTCGGCCTGCAACTCCGCAGGACCGCGTTCCGCCAGCCCGAGTCCTTCCAGCGTCCGTCCGGTGCGCAGGAAATCCTCCCCGTTCACCGCCCCGGCAAGCGCCAGCAGTCCGCTCGCCACGGGCGCCGGCACACCGACCCAGCGGGCGACGGAGACGAGGAAGGCAAGGCCGATGGCCACATCCTCCCGCACGTAGCGGTGCCGGGTCAGGTCCAGCCGTTCCCGCCAGCGGCTGCTGACCACCAGCCGGTCATGCGCCGCCTGGCCGTACATCCATTCGGGTCGGCTGTCGTCGTAATGGTCGGCGAGCGGGAAATGCGGCGCGCCGTAGCCCAGCGCCTCCCGGACCGCCACGCGTTCGGCATCCAGCGCATCGGTGACCCTGCGGATCGCGGGCTGCGTCCCCTCGTTGTGGATATCCCAGTGCTCGAAATGCTCGATCGGTCCGGCATTCATCAGGATCAGCGGCGGATGGATGATCGGCCCGGCATTCATCAGCGCCCCGTCCAGCCCGTCCGTCAGCCGCTCGATGGCCGGGAAGGCACGGCTGAACAGGTCGAAGGCCGCGTCGGCGCGCGCCAGCGGGAAGACACCGGTGGGCAGCCGGGTGGCACGGGTGACGATGGCGACCTCCCCCGGCCCCTGCATCCGGGCGAGCCAGGGCAGGGTGCCGGACTCGCCCAGCAACAGGTCCGCCGTGCAGCCGCTGCGACGCAGCTCCTTCGTCACCACCCAGGTGCCGAAGCTGCCCGGCGGCATCAGGATGCCCTGCCCGTCGGCAAGGTACGGTGCCATGGCGCGGGCAATGTCGGCCTGCGCCGTCGCGGGACCGGGCATCAGGATCAGCTCCGCCCCGGTGACGGCGGCGGCGATGTCGGTGGTGGCCAGGTGGATCGCCACGTCCCGGCTGCCCGCAGCGTCCGTCAGGCGCAGGCTGCCCCGCTCGACCAGCGCCTGGTGCGCCGCCGCGTCACGCCGCCAGAAACGCACCTCGTGACCCTGTTCCGACAGGTCGGCGGCGGCGGCATGGGCACCGTGCCCGCCGCCGAGGACGGCAATCCTCATGCGAAGCCGGGGGGCGGCACCACGCCGCCCAGCGCCTTCTCCAGGTGCCGCGCGACGTGCAGGGCCGAGCGGTCCTCCAGGAAGTTGGCCACGACCTGCACGCCCACCGGCAGCCCCTCGTCCGTGCGGCCGACCGGCACCACGGTGGCCGGCAGGTAGACGCCGCAGGTCAGGCCGCACCAGACGATCATGTCGACATAGTTGCGCTGTGTCCCGCCGATCTCCACTGTGCGGTTGCCGAAGCTGGAGGACTGGTCATGCGGGATCGCCGCGCGCGGCATCACCGGGCAGAGCAGCACGTCCACGTCGCCGAAGAACCGGTTCCACATCTCCCGCAGCATCGCGCGGCGTTCGTTCCAGTCCAGCCACTCGGCATGTTCCATCACCGCGCCACGGGCATAGATCGCCTGGTGGCTGCGGTCGTCCGGGTCCGGCGGATTCTCCCGCATCTTCCGGCGCAGGCTTTCGGGCAGGGCCGCGCCCAGCGCCGCCGCCAGCAGGCTGTAATAGGTCTCGTGCGACTCCTGCATGTCCACTGCCGGGCGCAGGGTCCGGTCCACGCTGGCCCCCATCTGCTCCAGCGCCGTGCCGGCGCCCTCGATCAGCTCACGCACGGCGGGATCCACGGCGCAGAACGGATCGTCGGACCAGACGGCGACCTTGTAGTCGCGGATCGCCTCGTGCCGTGCATCGGCCAGCTTCAGCCGCCAGCCCGACCGGTCCAGCATGTCGGACCCCGCCATCACGTCCAGCGCCAGTTCCAGGTCGTCGACCGAGCGGGCCAGCGGACCGGCAACGCCGATGTCCGCGCCGGTCAGCGCGCCCGGCGGTCCCGGGATGTGGCCCCGGATCGGCACCACGCCGAAGCTCGGCTTGTGGCCCGCGACGCCACAGAAATGCGCCGGGTTGCGGATGGAGCCACCGATGTCGGAGCCAAGCTCCAGCGCCGTGAAACCGGACGCCAGCGCCGCCGCCGATCCGCCCGACGATCCGCCCGGCGCGCGGCTGACGTCCCACGGATTGTTGGTGGTGCCGTATACGGCGTTGTAGGTCTGCAGGTCCCCGGCCCAAAGCGGCGTGTTGGTCTTGCCATAGACAATCGCCCCTGCCTCGATCAGCCGCTCGACGGCGGTGGCGTGGCGGGCCGGGCGATGGTCCTTCAGCTCCGGCGCGCCGGCGGTGCAGGGCATCCCCACCACCTCGAACGTGTCCTTGACGGTGATGGGCAGGCCGTGCAGCGGCCCCCAGCTCTCCCCCTTCGCCGCCGCTGCGTCCGCCGCGCGGGCACGGGCGCGGGCGGCGTCCACGTCCGTCGCCACCACCGCGTTGATCTGCCCGTTGAACCGGTCCAGCCGCTCAAGGTAATGATCCAGAACCTCTTCCGAGCGCAGCGTCTGCTGGCCGATGGCGGCCACCAGTTCCCGCGCCGACATGTATGACGGATCGCCCATGTTCCCTGCCTCCCCGGCTGTTTCGTATTTCGTGCATTCTGACGCGCGTGCGGTCAGCGGTTCAACCATGTCGTTGGTGGCAGGCGTGCTGTTCCATCCCTCTCCCCCTCCCGGCCACCCATTAAGGATACTCCCGTGGGTGGCCGGGAGGGGGAGAGGGATGGAACAGCCAGCGAACGAATTCACATGACCGCTCGCCTGAAGGCGGAGGTCTGGGTCGCGGCCTATCTGCGTTCCGTCCGGGCGCAGGGCGGATTCGCCTACCTGGTGCGGCGCGGGGCGGAGGAGGCGGGCAGCATCCTGCTGAAGGTGGAGGCTGTGGGCGGCAGTGCCACCGTCTATTCACCCGGCTATCTGGACGGGGTGCGCACATGGCTGCGTTCTTCCGGCACGGAGCCGGTTCCGGCAGCGGAGGCCGACAGCTATATTCAGCGCCGACTGGCGACCGACCCAGACCTCTGGGTGGTCGAGGTGGAGGACCGGGCGGGCCGGCATTTCCTCACCGAGCCGGTCGAGGGGGAGGAGAACCATCCATGAGCAGCAGCGTCGCGTCGAACAAGGTACCGGCAGGCAATGTAAAGGCCGTCATCTGGGATTTCGGCGGGGTCTTCACCTCCAGCCCGTTCGAGCGTTTCGCGGAGTACGAGACGGCGAAGGGCATGCCGGTCGGCACCATCCGGGGCATCAACGCCACCAACCCCGACACCAACGCCTGGGCGCAGTTCGAACGCAATGACGTCGACCTGGACACCTTCGACGGCCTGTTCCTGGCCGAAAGCACGGCCATCGGTCACCCGATCCCGGGCAAGGACGTGATCGCGCTGCTGTCCGGCACGCTCAGGCCGGAGATGGTGCGCGCGCTGGACCTGATCAGGCAGGACCGGATCTGCGCCTGCATCACCAACAATGTCCGCGCCGGGCACGGCCCCGGCATCGCCAGCGACAGCGAGAAGGCCGCCGCCGTGGCCAAGGTGATGGCCCGGTTCCAGATCGTCGTGGAATCGTCGAAGGTCAACCTGCGCAAGCCCGACCCGGAGATATACCGCCTCGCCTGCCGCGAGATCGGCATCGACCCCTCGGAAGCCGTCTACCTGGACGATCTCGGCATCAACCTGAAACCGGCGAAGGCGCTCGGCATGCAGACCATCAAGGTCACGGGCGCTAAGCAGGCCCTGACCGAACTCGGCGCGATCCTCGACATGAAGCTGCTGTAGAGGCAGGATTCGCTCTGGCTCGCAGCTCAGGAGGGGGAACCGCCATGCCGAAGAAGACCGTCATCAGGAACATCGGGCTGCTGCTGTCCGGTGACCTGGCGAACCCGATACTGGATGCGGACTGCATCGTGGCGCTGGATGGCCGGATCGCGGCTATCGGCAAGGCGAAGGATCTGGATACCGACCAGGCTGACGTGGAAGTCGATGCGAAGGGGACGGCGGTGGCGCCGGGGCTGATCGACAGCCATGTGCATCCGGTGATCGGCGACTTCACGCCCCGCCAGTCACAGCTCAACTGGATCGATTCCTGCCTGCATGGCGGGGTCACCACCATGATCTCCGCCGGTGAGGTGCACCTGCCCGGTCGCCCGAAGGACATTGTCGGGTTGAAGGCGCTCGCGATCGCTTCCCAGCGCTGGTACGAGAATTTCCGCCCCTCCGGCGTGAAGGTGCATGGCGGCGCGCCGGTGATCGAGCAGGGCATGGACGAGAACGACTTCAAGGACCTGGCCGACGCGGGCGTGAAGCTGCTGGGGGAGGTCGGGCTGGGCTCGGTCAAGGCCGGTGAGACGGCGAAGGAGATGGTCGGCTGGGCGCGGAAATACGGCATCCAGTCCACCATCCATACCGGCGGCCCGTCGATTCCGGGATCGGGCCTGATCGACAAGGACGTGGTGCTGGAGGCGGATGCCGACATCATCGGCCACATCAATGGCGGCCACACCGCCCTGCCCGACGACCAGATCGTCTGCCTGTGCGAGCAGTGCGGGCGCGGCATCGAGCTGGTGCACAACGGCAATGAGCGCGCGGCGCTGCTGGCCATGAACACGGCGCGGGAGATCGGTCAGCTCGACCGGGTGATCCTGGGCACCGACGCCCCCGCCGGGTCCGGCGTGCAGCCGCTCGGCATCCTGCGGATGATCGCGCTGCTGGCATCCTTCGGTGACGTGAAGGCGGAGACGGCCTTCTGCTTCGCCACCGGCAACACGGCGCGGATGCGCGACCTGGACACCGGCCTGATCGAGGTGGGCATGGCCGCCGACTTCGTGCTGCTGGACCAGGCCCAGCACGCGCCGGGCAAGAACATGCTTGAATCCATAGAGCAGGGGAACCTGCCCGGCGTCGGCATGACCATCATCGACGGCGCCATCACCAGCGAGCGCAGCCGCAACACCCCGCCTGCCACCACCCTGCCGGAGCGGCTGCGGGGCTGAGCAAGGACGCCAGGGCTCTTACCATGCGGCGCCCCCTGCGAAACATGACTGGCCTGGCGACGACCACTGCCATGGCCACCCCACGGCGCACCCGCACTTGATGCGGGTGCCCATTCTGGGGCGTTGAAGCGGCATCATGGGTGCCCGGATCAAGTCCGGGCACGCCGTCGGTTCCGGTGGCGGGCGCGGATGATTATCCCGAGACGCCGATCCACCCCCATCCCGACCTTCCCCCGTCAAGGGGGAAGGGGCACAGGTGCATCCACCCTCTCTGTCGGCGCTGCCGGGCTTGACCCGGCAGCCCATGGTGCCGCTTCAGCGCCTCAAGGTGGGCACCCGTATCAGTCAAGGGTGCGCCGCGGGGTGGGGAGGGTCGTGGTCATCGCTGGTCATCACCGGGGCCATCCATCCAGATGCCCCTCACACCTTGCGGCGAAGCAGGCCGCGGAAGATCTGGTCGTCGCCGATGGCACCGAGCATCCGGGTGCCTTCCACGATCAGCACCGGGCCGCCGGAGCGTTCGCGCCAGTCGATCACCTGCTGCATCACCACGTCCGGCCCGGCCATCAGCATCTGGCCGGTCTCCGGTGCCGTGTCGGGGTCGGCGCTGACCAGCGACCAGGCGTCGCCGTTGCAGGATGCCTCGACCGGTGCGCCGTCCGCATCCAGCGTCAGCCGGAACCAGCCGTGCCGGTCGAGGCGGAGCCGTCCGGCATCGTCGCGCGGCAGGTCACCGACGGCGCGCATCATGGTGGCGGCGCGCATCACCTGCAGCGGGTTCATGTGGGCAACGAACTCCGCCACGTAGTCGTTGGCCGGGTTCAGCACGATGTCCTCCGGGCGGCCGGTCTGGATGATCTGCCCACCCTCCAGGATCGCGATGCGATTGCCGAGCTTGATGGCCTCGTCCAGGTCGTGGCTGACGAAGATGATGGTCTTGCGCAGCCGTGCCTGCAGGTCCAGCAGCTCGTTCTGCAGGTGCGCCCGGATCAGTGGGTCCAGCGCCGAGAACGGCTCGTCCATCAGCAGCAGCGGCGCATCGGTGGCGAAGGCGCGGGCAAGCCCCACCCGCTGCTGCATCCCGCCGGAAAGCTCGTGGACGCGGCGGTCGGCCCAGGCCCCGAGGTCCACCAGGTCGAGTTGCCGCGCCACCCGCTCCCGCCGTTCCGCCGCCGCGACACCGGCCAGTTCCAGGCCGAGGCCGACATTCTCCGCCACCGTGCGCCAGGGCAGCAGTGCGAACTGCTGGAACACCATGGCGATGCGGTGCATCCGCAGCCGCCGCAGGTCGGCGGCGCTGCATCCGGCAACGTCCACCTCCGCCGTGCCATCATGCACCAGCACCTGCCCGCGCGTCACCGGGTTGAGGCCGTTGACCGCGCGCAGCAGGGTGGACTTGCCGGAGCCGGACAGCCCCATCAGCACGACGATCTCGCCCTCGTGGATCTCCAGGCTGGCGCCCTTGACGCCGACCACCTGGCCCGTCGCCTCCTGGATCTCCGCGCGGGAGCGGCCCTCTTCCACCAGCGGCAGGGCGCTGGACGGGCTGTCGCCGAAGACGATGTCGACATCGCGGAAGCGGACGACTGCCGGGGCAGCGACGTCCCCGCTCACTTGCCCGGCCCCTTCGGTCCCTCGTCACGGCGGCAGAGCCGGTCGAGGATGATGGCGATCAGCACGATGGCCACGCCGACCTCGAACCCCTTGGCGATGTTGACGGTGTTGAGCGCGCGAAGGGTCGGCACCCCCAGCCCGTCCGCACCGACCAGCGCCGCGATCACCACCATCGACAGCGACAGCATGATGGTCTGGGTCAGCCCGGCAAAGATGGAGGGCAGCGCATAGGGCAGTTCCACCTTCCACAGCAGCTGCCAGCCGGTGGCACCGAACGCCTGCCCCGCCTCGATCAGCGGTTTCGGGGTGGAGGAGACGCCGAGATGCGTCAGCCGGATCGGGGCCGGGATGGCGAAGATCACCGTCGCGATCAGTCCCGGCACCATGCCGAGGCCGAACAGGATCAGCGCCGGGATCAGGTAGACGAAGGTCGGGATGGTCTGCATCAGGTCCAGGATCGGCCGCAGCAGGCGGAACAGCCAGGGCCGGTGCGCCGCCGCGACGCCGATGGGCACCCCCACCACCATGCAGACCACCGCCGCCGACAGCACCAGCGCCAGGGTCTCGGTGGTCTCCTCCCAGTAGCCCTGGTTGATGATCAGCAGCAGCGACAGGGCGACGAAGACGGTGAAGCCGATGGAGCGTTTCAGCAGCCAGGCCAGCGCCGTCACCAGCGCCACGATGAGCAGCGGGTGCGGCGCCTGCAGCAACCAGAGCAAGCCGTCGATGGCGGTCTCCGTGGCGATGGAGAAGGCGTCAAAGCCCCAGGCGAAATTGTCCGTGATCCATTCGACGACCGACTTGGCGGCCTTGCCGATGGGGATCTTCTGCTCCGTCAGCCATTCCATCGCCCCTGCCCCCTTCCGTTGCTTCCGCCCCTAGCCTGCGGATCGTGCCTCCGCCTCCACTGCCGCCAGTTCCGCCAGCAGGGCCGCCCGGTTCTCGTCCAGGTCCGGCGCGTGGCGGCGCAGTTTCCCGTCCGGATGGCCGGAGATCTTGATGGGGTTGCCCCCCATCTGCACGTGACCGGCCACCGGGTCATCGGTGTGCACGATCATGTTGCGGTGGGCCACGTGCGGATCGGCCATCACCTGCGCGACATTGTTGATCGGGCCGCAGGGCAGTCCCTTCGCCTCCAGGATCGCTAGCCATTCGGCGGTGGGCTTGGTGGCGAACAGGCCGTCCAGCACCGCCTGCAGCTGCTCCACGTTCTCCACCCGGCTGGTGGGGGTGGCGAAGCGGGGATCGTCGGCAAGTTCCGGCGTGCCCAGCGCCGCCGCCAGGTCGCGGAACGCCTTGTCGGTGCCGCAGGCGACGATGATGTGGCCATCGGCACTGCTGAAGGCCGCGAACGGCGCGATGGAGGGGTGCCGCGCGCCCAGCGGCCCCGGCACTTCCCCCGTGGTGGTGTAGCGGACGATGGCGTTCTCCAGCAGCGCCACCTGGCAGTCCAGCATGCCGATGTCGACCATGGCGCCCTTGCCGGTCCGCGTCCGCTCGAACAGCGCCGCATTGATGCCCGCCGCGGCGAACATGCCGGCGGCCAGGTCACCGATGGAAGACCCGACACGGGTCGGCGGCCCGCCCGGATGGCCGGTCAGGCTCATCACCCCGCCCATGCCCTGCACCACCATGTCGTAGGCAGGGCGCTTCGCGTAGGGGCCGGTCTGGCCGAACCCGCTGGCAGCGGCGAAGACCAGCGACGGCCAGCGCGCCTGCAGCACGTCCCAGCCATAGCCCAGCTTCTCCATGGTGCCGGGGCGGTAGTTCTCCACCAGCACGTCCGCCTGGTCCAGCAGCCGCTCGAAGATGGCCCGGTCGTCGTCGTGCTTCAGGTTCAGCGCGATGCTTTCCTTGTCGCGGTTCAGGCTCATGAAATAAGCCGACTTGCCCTTCACGAAGGGACCGATGGAGCGGCTGATGTCGCCCACCTCCGGCTCCTCCACCTTGATCACGCGTGCGCCCAGTTCGGACAGCATCAGCGTGCAGTAGGGACCGGCAAGAACCCGGGTCAGGTCGATCACGGTGATGCCGGAAAGCGGCCCACCCCGTTCCGATGCGGCAAGCGTCATGGGTCAGCCCAGTTCCTTCAGTTTGCGTGCCGCCTCGACGGCGAAATAGGTCAGGACGCCGTCACAGCCCGCCCGCTTGAAGCCGAGCAGGCTCTCCAGCATCACCCGCTCCAGGTCCAGCCAGCCATTGCCCGCCGCCGCCTGCAGCATCGCGTACTCGCCGGAGACCTGGTAGGCGAAGGTCGGCACGCCGAAGGTGCTCTTCACCCGGTGGCAGAGGTCCAGGTAGGGCATGCCGGGCTTCACCATCACCATGTCGGCGCCTTCCGCGATGTCCAGCGCCACCTCGCGCATCGCCTCGTCACCGTTCGCCGGGTTCATCTGGTAGGTCGCCTTGCTGGCCTTGCCGAGGTTGGCCTGGCTGCCGATGGCATCGCGGAACGGGCCGTAGAAGGCAGAGGCATACTTGGCGGCGTAGGACATGATCATGGCGTTGACATGACCTTCCGCCTCCAGCGCCTCGCGGATCGCGCCGACGCGACCGTCCATCATGTCGGAGGGGGAGATGATGTCCGCACCCGCCTCCACCTGGTTCAGCGACTGCCGCACCAGGATCTGCACGGTCTCGTCATTGGCGACGTAGTCGTCGCGGATGACACCGTCATGGCCATGGGAGGTGAAGGGGTCCAGCGCCGCATCGCACAGGATGCCGATCTCCGGCACCTCCGCCTTCACCGCGCGGATCGCCCGGCAGACGATGTTGTCGGGGTTGGTCGCCTCCGTCCCCTCCGCGTCCTTCTTCGCCGGGTCCAGCGCGGGGAACAGGGCAATGGCCGGAATGCCGAGTTCCGCCGCTTCCGCCACCGCGGCGGGCAGGCTGGCAACGTCGTACCGGCGCACGCCGGGCATCGCCGCCACATCCTCCACGCCGGTGCCCTCATGCACGAACAGCGGCCAGATGAAGTCGGCGGGCGTCAGCACCTTCTCCGACACCATCCGCCGGGTCCAGTCCGCCGCACGGGTGCGCCG
Source organism: Minwuia sp. (assembly GCA_965228535.1). Classification (GTDB taxonomy): domain Bacteria; phylum Pseudomonadota; class Alphaproteobacteria; order Minwuiales; family Minwuiaceae; genus Minwuia. Next base: position 78,809 of record CBDDHU010000003.1, read on the forward strand.
CATCCTGACGCGCGGATAGGCGCCGGGTGCCAGGATTTCCCGCTGCGCCGCGCGCAGGCCGCGCCCCGGGCTCAGGGTCTCGTCATTCATCGTCCCACCTTCCCACAAGTCCGCTGGATCGCCGGACGATAGACCATTTGGTACCGCGACGGAATCACGGCGGCGCATTCCCCGGCGGCAATTCTCCCTTGCAAATGCGTGTGCCTGCCCCCGACAATGCTCGCAGCCTGCCAGGGATCGATCCGGGCGGGGAGGAACGGTCGCACCAAATGACGACCGTCCTTTGGGGAAACGACGGAGGAAACATCCATGAAGAAATCCCTCTTTGGTGCCAGCCTGGGCCTCGCCCTGTTCGCCGCTGGCAGCGTCATGGCAGGCAGCCATGCCGCGTCCGACTGCAAGCCCTCCAAGTGGGGTGCTGACGACGAGATCGGTTCGGCCAACTACGTGACGACCGACCAGGTGCTGATGGCATCCAAGCTGATCAAGAAGGGTGAATCCCACCCGCTCGGCATCGTCATCGACAGCTCGACCCCGGCCTTCCCGCCGCGTGGCATGATGCTGCAGGTGGTCTCGCCCGGCCAGGCCGGCGGCAACCGCCTGACCCAGTTCGGCTACGAAGCCATCTACAATGACGACATCGCCCAGCTCTGGTTCGGCATCGGCCCGCAGATCGACGGTCTCGGCCACCTGGGCGAGAAGGGCATGTACTACAACTGCAACTCCGACACCGAGATCTCGCAGGTCACCGGCCTGACGAAGCTGGGTGTGCACAACATCCCGCCGCTGGTGGGTCGTGGCGTGCTGATCAACATGGCCAAGCATTTCGGTGTCGAGGTCATGGAAGCCGGCCAGTCCTTCGGCTCCGCCGACATCCGTGCCGCTGCACAGGCGCAGGGCGTGGAGATCCGGCAGGGTGACGTGGTGCTGTTCCACACCGGCTGGACTGACGGCAAGCTCGCCTCCGACCCGCAGGCCTGGGTCAGCGGTGAACCCGGCATGAACAACGAGGCTGCGGTCTACCTGGCTGCCCAGAACGTGATGGCGGTCGGCGCCGACACCTGGGGCCTGGACGTGGTGCCCCCGGCACAGGGCGACAAGATCTTCTACGGTCACGTCACCCTGCTGAAGGAGAACGGCATCTACATCCTGGAGACCATGAACACCGGTCGCCTCGCCGCGGAGGGCGTGACCGAGTTCATGTTCGTGCTGGGGCAGGCCCGCATCAAGGGCACGGTCCAGATGATCATCAATCCGGTGGCCCTCTGGTAACAGCAGCCACTTTCGGGTTACGGGAAGGGGGAGCCGACGGCTCCCCCTTTTCGTTTCAGCCAGGGACGGACAGCCCGGACATGCAGGAAGACCAGACCCGCAAGATCGCCATCCTCGGTGCGCCGGTGGATTCAGGGGCCAGCCTGCGCGGCTGCCAGATGGGGCCGGATGCCATGCGCATCGCCGGGCTGGGGGAGGCGCTGCAGGAACTGGGGCACGAGGTCAGGGACTTCGGCAATGCCGAACCGGCACCGCTGGCGCGGGAGGTGCCGGAACGTGGCCGCACCCGCAACATCGCCATGACCGCAGCCTGGGCGGAAAGCCTGATGGACCACGCCTCGCGCATCGCCGACGCGGGCTGGACCCCGATCTTCGTCGGCGGCGACCACAGCCTGGCCATCGGCACGGTGGCCGGGATCGCCCGCCACGCGGCAACCCAGGACCGGCCGCTGTTCGTGCTCTGGCTCGACGCCCATGCCGACTTCAACACGCTGGAAAGCTCCGAATCCGGCCACACCCACGGGATGCCCGTCGCCATGTTCTGCGGCATCGACGGCGCGGAGGTCTATGGCGCGCCGCTGCAGGCCCCGGTGAACCCGCGCAACGTGACCATGATGGGCATCCGCTCCGTCGACGAGACGGAACATGACCTGGTGCTGGACAACCATATCGACATCCACGACATGCGCGCGGTGGACGAGATCGGCTTTGCCGGGCTGACCCGCGCCTTCATCGAGCGGGTGCGCGCCGCCAACGGGCTGCTGCATGTCAGCCTGGACGTGGATTTCCTCGACCCCGACGTGGCCCCCGGTGTCGGCACCACCGTGCCCGGCGGCGCGACGGTGCGGGAGGCACACCTGATCATGGAGATGCTGCATGACAGCGGCCTGGTCACCTCCGTCGACCTGGCGGAGATCAATCCCTACCTGGATGACCGGGGCAAGACCGCGCGGCTGATGCGCGACCTCACCGCCAGCCTGTTCGGCCGCCGCGTCATGGGCCGCCCGCCGCGCCGCCGCTGACCGCGACGCGGCTCCGGTCGCTCAGTCGATCAGCGCCTGGTGCACCAGCGCCCGCAGTTCCTTGCGGAGCGGGTAATGGCTGGAGGGCACGAGCTGCGTCATGAACAGCGCCACCATGTCCTCCACCGGATCGACCCAGAAGGCCGTGGATGCCATGCCGCCCCAGCCATGGTCGCCGACACTGCCCATGTTCTGGCTGATCGGCGGGTTCAGGGTGACGGAGAAACCGAGACCGAACCCGACCCCGGCGAACGAGACCTCGGAGAAGACCGGCTGGCCCATGCTCGCCAGGTCGCCCGGCAGGTGGTTCGACGCCATGTAGGTCATGGTGCGCGGCCCCAGCAGACGTTCCTCCCCCGACCGGCCCTTGCAGCGGATCATCTCCGCGAACTTCAGGTAGTCCACCGCCGTGGAGACCAGGCCCCCACCGCCGGAGAAGGTCATGCCCTCGCTGCGCAGGAAGACGCTCTTCGCCGGGCTTTCCAGCAGCTTCATCGAGTTGTCCTCGTTCGGCGTGTAGAGCGCGGCGAAGCGGTCCACCTTGTCCTGCGGCACGCCGAAGAAGGTCTCCGTCATGCCCAGCGGCTCGAAGATCCGGCTGGTCAGGAAACGGTCGAGGCTCTGGCCGGAGATGACCTCCACCAGCCGCCCGACAATGTCGGTGGAGACGCCGTAGTTCCAGCGGCTGCCGGGCTGGAACGCCAGCGGGTACTTCGCCACTTCCCTGACCATCGGCGCCAGCCCGCCGCCCCGCTTCGGCCCGAAGTCGATCTTGCCGGCCACGTAGGCATCCCCCAGCACGCCTCCATTGAAGCCATAGGTCAGGCCGGACGTGTGCGTCAGCAGGTGATGCACCGTCATCGGCTGCTGGCAGTCCTCCACCTGGTCCAGCGCCGTCGCCCCCTTCACCAGCACCTTCACGTCGGCGAATTCCGGCAGGAAGGTCGCCACCGGGTCATCCAGGTGGAACAGCCCCTCCTCGAACAGCATCATCAGGGCGACGGAGCAGATCGGCTTCGACATGGAATAGATGCGCAGCAGCGTGTCCGCCTCCCACGGCCTGTCGGCCTCCACGTCCCGCCTGCCGGTCCAGTCGGCATAGGCGATCTGCCCGTGGCGGGCGATCACGGTCATGGCGCCGGGCAGCTTCCCCGCATCCACGTAGCGGTCCATCCAGGGCCGGATCCGGGCCAGTCGCTGGCTGCTGAAACCGACCTGTTCCGGGCTTCTGATTGCTTCCATGAGTTCCCTCTCCCCTGATCTCGCCAACCGGCTGCATACAGCGTATGTAAACGGAAAAGCGCAGCGGCGCATCTTCAAGCCTGCGGGGTCACGGCAAATGAGCGAGATTCGCCAGATGGAGCCACCTTTCGGCACCCATCGCCTGTCAGCACCGATGGAACGGCTGCGCGCCGCGACGGCACACCTGCCGGCCAACCGGGCCGGGCGCGCGCTGAGTTCGCTGGTCCGCCGCATCGTCAGCCGTGGACCGGAGGAGCCGATCGACGCGGAGGTGTTTCCCGGCATCCGCACCCGCCTGCGCCCCGGCACCAACCGCTGCGAGAAGCGGGTGCTGACCGGTGCCCAGTTCTATGATCACCAGGAACGTGCGGCACTGGCTGCGGCGCTTGGGCAGGCCGACGGCAGCGTGCCATTCACCTTCCTCGACCTGGGGGCGAATGTCGGCCTCTACAGCCTGTGGATGGTGGCAAGCGCGCGGGCGGCCGGACGCGAACTGCAGGTGCTGGCGGTGGAGCCGGACCCGGTGACGCGGGCGCGGCTGCTGGCCAATCTCGCCGCCTCTGGTGCCGACAATGTCACCGTCGCCCCGGTAGCGGTGGGCGCGGAGGCCGGGCGCGGCAGGATTGTCGAGCATGGCAACAATCGCGGCGAGAACCAGGTGGCGGTCAGCGGGTCCACGGACGGCGACGGCGCGGGCGACGGTTTCGAGATCCTGCCCCTGCACCTGATCTGCGCGCGTTACGGCGTCAGCCACATCGACGCCATGAAGGTGGACCTGGAAGGCCATGACGAGGCGGCGCTGTCCGGCATGTTCGCGCAGGCGCCGGAAGCTCTCTGGCCCCGGATGCTGGTGGTGGAGGCCGGCAAGGGCGAGGCCGCGCCGCCGGTGGTGCAGCTCTGCGAGCGCCATGGCTATCGCGTTGCCGGGCGCACCCGCCTGAACGCCATCATGAAACGCGACTGAGCGAGGCAACGCGAACCATGCGCATCGGCATCCTGGAGACCGGCCGCCTGCCGGAGCAGATCGAGGAGATCCATGGCGACTATCCCGCGCTGATGGCGGCGTGGCTGCATCCCGCCATGCCCGACGCGTCCTTCACCGGCATCCCCGTGGTGGACGGCGAATTGCCGGAGCGGGCGTCGGAGTTCGACGGCTATGTCATCACCGGTTCCAAGCACGGGGTCTATGACGACCTGCCCTGGATCGGGCCGCTGAAGCAGTTCATCCGCCAGGCGGCGGAGGCGGAGGTGCCGCAGGTCGGCATCTGCTTCGGTCACCAGATCGCCGCGGAGGCGCTGGGGGGACATGCCGCGAAGTCGGCGCGCGGCTGGGGCGTGGGCCGCCAGACCTACAAGGTCGACCTGGGCGACGGCGCGCCGGAGATCGGCATGATCGTGTTTCACCAGGACCAGGTCCTCGACCTGCCCGACGGGGCGCGTGTCCTCGGCGGCAATGCCTTCTGCCCGATGGGCGTGGTGCGCTATGCCCAGCCCGTCGCAACGGCCCAGTTCCACCCCGAGTTCACCGTTCCGTTCACCCGCGACCTGCTGGATGTCCGCGCGGTCGAGACCCTGCCCGCAGACATCGTCGATCGCGCCCGTGCCTCCCTCTCCGACGCACCGGAGAACGCCCGCTTCGGTCGCTGGGCCGCACGCTTCCTGACCGGCCGGTCCTGATCCCCGGCTATTGCCGGACCAGGAAGCTGGGGGAGCGGCTGTAGCCGCCGCCGGCAAGGATGAAACGGAAACCGCACAGGATCAGCAGGTTGACGATGCCGCCCCCGGCAGCCACGGCATAGGACCAGACATAGCTGCCCGCCAGGTCGAAGATGTAGCCGCCGGACCAGGCCCCGATCCCCATGCCGAGCCAGCCGAAGAAGATGACGATGCCCATGGACCGTGCCGCGACACGGGCCGGGATCATCATCCGCGCCGTGACGAGGATGGAGGACATGTCGCCGGAATAGAACAGGCCGAAGACCGCCGCCAGCACCCACGTCGCCCACAGTCCCTCGACGAAGGGGAAGGCGAAGACCAGCACGGTCTGGCCGAACGACATAAGCATCCAGCCATTCACCGGCCCCACCATGTCCGCCAGCCGCCCGCCCAGGATGCGCCCGCCGATACCGGCGATCATCAGCACCAGCAGCACGCTGGCCGCTGCCTCCGGCGCGATGCCGCGGTCGGAGACAAGGGCCACCGTGTGCACGATGGGAACCGCCATGCAGATGCAGCAGAAGAAGGCCGCGGCGCTGAGGAACGGCACGACGATGCGCGGCGGCGCGGGTGGATCGGGCTCCGCCGCCGGTGACGGCGTGTCCCCCACCCCCGCGGCGGCGATGCGCGTCGGCGGGTCACGTACCAGCAGCGCCAGCGGGATGCCGAGCACCAGGAAACCGATGCCGATGGTCGCGTAGGCGGTCTGCCAGTCCCAGGCGGAGATCAGCAGCCGCGCAACGAACGGCACCACCGCCTGGCCGAACGCCCCGCCTGCCGCCATCAGCCCGATGGCGAGTCCCTGGTTGCGGCTGAACCAGTATCCCACCGTGGCGTAGATCGGCGTGCCGACCGCGCTGTTGCCCAGTGCGCCGAACGCGAAATACATCAGGTAGTAGTACCAGAGCGCACCGGTCATGCTGAGGGCGAAGAAGGAAATGCCCATCATCAGCACCCCGAACAGGGCGATGTTGCGCGCGCCCTTGCGGTCCGCCAGCCAGCCCCAGAGGATGCCGAACAGCGCCGCCGAGAGCGCCAGCGCGGTGTAACCGGCGGAGGCTTCGCCGCGCGACCAGCCGAAGGCTTCCGTCATCGGTTTCAGGAACACGCCAACGGAGCCGACACCACCGAAGGCCAGCGTCTGCAAGCCAAAGGCGACTGCCACCATCACCCACGCGTAGGGATTCTGTTTCGCGCCCTGCGCTGCCGCGTCGGTCATGCGCGGTAGGCCGGGTAGGCCCCTGCCGGTTCCGCGTGCCAGACGGCGCGGGCAATGGCGCGGGCAAGGCAGTCGGCGGCGGCGCTGCCGATCTGGCTGAGCCGGGCCGGGTCGACATCGCCGCTGCGTGCCGCAGTCGAGAGCGCGAACACCGTGTCACCGTCGAAGGGCGTGTGGATCGGCCGGATGGCGCGTGCCAGCCCGTCCTGCGCCATCATGGCGACACGTTTCACCTGGCCCCTGGACAGGGCCGCGTCTGTGGCGACCACGGCAATGGTGGTGTTGGCACCGGGCAGGCCGGTCGCTTTGGCACCTGCTTCCGGGGACGGCGCGCCGGGCGGCGGGTTGCCGCCGAATTCCCCGTCCCGTTCCAGCGCCCAGGCCCAGAAGGTGCGGCCATCATCCATCACCACGGAACCGGTCGGGTTCGCCGCCACCAGCGCCCCGACCACGGTGCCGTCATCCAGCACCAGGGAGGCTGAGCCGAGACCGCCCTTCAGCGGCCCGGCGGTCGCGCCCATGCCGGCCCCGGCATTGCCGAGCGCGAAATCGGTGTCCACCGCATCCAGCGCGCTGCGACCCAGTTCACGGTAGGGCGGTTCCTCCCCCCAGTGCTTGTTTCCGCCGTTCATCAGGTCGAACAGGATCGCGGCGGGGATGATCGGGATGTGGTGCGGGCCGACCGCGAACCCCCTGCCCCGGTGCGCCAGCCGGTTCATCACCGCCCCCGCCGCATCCAGCCCGAAGGCAGAGCCACCGGAGAGCACCACGGCATCGATCCGGTCCACCAGGTTCTCCGGGTCCATCACCTGGATCTCCCGCGTGCCGGGGCCGCCGCCACGCACGTCGGCGGCCGCGATGCAGGGGCTGTCGGGCAGGACCACCGTGACTCCGGTGATCACCGCGCTATCCTCCGCGTTGCCGACTTTCAGGCCGGGAACATCCGTGATCAGGTTGCGGGGGCCGGTCTGTGGCATGAACAGGATCCTGCGGTGACGAGAAAAGGCAAAGCGATGAGACCCGTTCCAGTCAAGGGTGACAAGACCGCCACGACGCAGGGCAGGTGGCCGGGGACAACAGCGCTGGCGCGGCGCTGGCTGCTGCCGCTGGTGCTGCTGGCCAGCCTCTGGGGCGGCACAGCGCAGGCGGAGTTGCGGCGCGAGATGGTTTCCGCCGCGCACCCGCTGGCGGCCCAGGCCGGGATGAAGGTGCTGGCCCTCGGCGGCTCGGCAGTGGATGCCGCCATCGCCATCCAGGCCATGCTGACCCTGGTGGAACCGCAATCGTCCGGCATCGGCGGCGGCGGCTTCATGCTGCACCTTGATTCGGCCACCGGAAAGGTGACCGCCTATGACGGGCGGGAGACCGCGCCGAAGGCGGTGACGGAGAAGCTGTTCCTTGATGCGGAAGGGGAGCCCCTGGGATTCTTCGAGGCCGTGGTGGGCGGCCGTTCGGTCGGCGTGCCCGGCGTGGTGCGGATGCTGGAACTGGCGCATGGCCAGCACGGGCTGCTGCCGTGGGCGGACCTGTTCGAACCGGCCATCGATGCGGCCACCAACGGCTTCCCGGTCTCGCCGCGCCTGCACTACCTGCTGGCGCGCGATGTCTTCCTGAAGCAGTCGGAGGTCGCGGGCCGGTTCTACTACCGCGACGGGGAGCCGTTGCCGGTGGGATACCAATTGCGCAACAGCGCGCTGGCGCGGTCGCTGGCCGACATTGCCTGGAACGGGGCCGAAGCACTGCATCGCGGCCCGCTTGCCGCCGCCATCGTCGCCGCCGTGCAGGGCCATCCGACCAATCCCGGCGTCATGACCCAGGGCGACCTTGCCCGCTACACGGCGAAGCAGCGGGAACCGGTCTGTACCCCCTATCGCGGCTACCGCGTCTGCGGCATGCCGCCACCGACCTCCGGCGGCGTGACGGTGGCGCAGATCCTGGGACAGCTGCAGCACCTGTCCATCGCCGACGCCGCGCCGGGTTCGGCCCGCGCCATCCACCTGGTTTCGGAGGCGGAGCGGCGCGCCTATGCCGACCGGGGCCTGTACCTGGCCGACAGCGACTTCGTCGATGTGCCGGTGGCGGCGATGCTGCGCCCGGCCTACCTGCAGCGCCGCGCCGCGACCATCGACGCGGAGCGCAGCACCGGCCCCGTGGCACCCGGCAACCCGCTGGACCGGACCTGGAACTTCCAGCCCGGTGCCGATCTCAGCCAGCCCGCCACCACCCATTTCACGGTGATAGACCGGGCCGGGGACGTGGTCTCCATGACCTCGTCGGTGGAGAACGCCTTCGGCTCGCGGCTGATGGTGGGTGGCTTCATGCTGAACAACCAGCTCACCGATTTCTCCTTCCGCCCTTCGGACGGGGACGGACGCCCCGTCGCCAACCGGGTGGAACCGCAGAAGCGCCCGCGCAGTTCCATGTCGCCCACCATCGTCCTGAACGGTGACGGCAGCCTGCGCCTCGCCATCGGCTCCCCCGGTGGCAGCCGCATCATCGGCTATGTCGCGAAGACCATCGTCGCGGTGCTGGACTGGGGCCTGGACGTGCAGTCGGCCATCGACCTGCCGCACCACGTCAACCGCAACGGCACCACCGACCTGGAACTCGGCACCGTGATCGCGGAGCAGATGGCGGCGCTGACCGCCATGGGGCATGACGTGCGCCTGCGTACCCTGAACAGCGGCCTGCACGGGATCGAGCAGGTGGACGGCATCCTGCGCGGCGGCGCCGACCCGCGACGGGAGGGCGTGGTGCTGTCAGGCGGGCAGTAGCAGGCATGGCACGGGCATGGCACGGGCATGGCACGGGCGGCCTGCGGGCCACAGCGCTTGACAAACCCGGTGCCGTGGCTATGTTCCGCGACCTGAATTCACCGCTTCAGAGCAGGAAGTGACCCATGGCCAAGCCAACCGTTGTCAAGATCAAGCTCGTCAGCACGGCTGGCACGGGCTACTACTACGTCACCAAGAAGAACCCGCGCACGCTGACCGAGAAGATGGCGCTGAAGAAGTACGATCCGGTCGCGCGCAAGCATGTCGAGTTCAAGGAAGCCAAGATCAAGTAACGATCCCCGACCGGGACGTTCCGATCCGGACTTGCCGATCTGATGGGCCGTGGTGTTTCACCGCGGCCTTTTTGCGTGTGGATTCACACCCACCGGTCTCCCGGGGGGGCTCCCGCCTACCAGTCCAGCAGCCGCATCACCGCGCGGGGTGAAACATCCGCCGCTGCGCAGGCCGCAGCCACTGCATCGGTGTTGACGCTCTCCCCCTCCACGAAGTCACCGCCATGCACGCCGGAGGCGATGAGCACGGAACCGATCCCGGCAATCGTCGCGCCGCGGATGTCGGTACGGATGGTGTCGCCGATCATCAGGCTGCGCGCGAAGTCCACGCCATCCAGTTCCTTGCGGCAATAGTCATAGGCATTGGCGAAGGGCTTGCCGAACCAGTGGCTGACCCCGCCCATCTGCTGATAGGCCAGCGCCAGCGCCCCGGCACAGGGTTCCAGCGTGTCGCCATGCTGGACCACGTAGTCGGGGTTGGCACAGACCAGCGGCAGACCCGCCGCCCGCACCGCCTGCAGGCGCGGGCGATAGTCCTCCACCGTTTCCGTGGTCACGTCATCCAGTCCGGCACAGAGCAGGAAGTCGGCGGCGGCGGGGTCCGTCACCTCCTCGAAATCCAGCCCGGCAAGGATCGAGCGGTCCGCACCCTTGCCCCAGAACAGGTAGCGGCGGCCAAGCGGCGCATCGCGGGTGACCATGGCGTGCCGCACCAGGTCGCCGGAGGCGACGACACGGCGGTAGAGGTCGCGGGCGATACCCATTTCCTGCAGCCGCCGGTCCACGTCCTGCCCCAGGCGGGGGGCGTTGGACAGCAGGATCACCGGGCGACCCAGGTCCGACAGTGCCTGCAGCGTCCTCAGCGAACCGGGAAAGACCTGCACCCCGTTATGGACCACGCCCCAGAGATCGAACAGGAAGGCGTCATGCGCCCGCGCGAGGGGCTCCAGGTGGTCGATGGCGGGCACGGTCATGATGGGGAAGTCCTGAGGCTGGGTCGGTGGTCCCGACGGATCTGCGCCTGCGATACAGGTCTCAGCCGCCGCCGTCCAGCGCCTCGGCCATCGACCGCAGCTTGGCCTTCTGGATCTTGATGCCATTGGCCGACTGGGTGGTGGGAAAGGCGTCCAGCACCACCACGCGCGCCGGCACCTTGTAGCGGGCCAGCCCCTCCGCACAGAAGGCGATGACCGCGTCCTCGTCGACGTCCTGTCCCTCGGCAGCGAGCACGAAGGCCACCGCCCGGTTGCGACCGCCGACCGTGGCACCGACCACCTGCACGTCGCCGACCGAGGGGTGGTCCAGCACCCGTGCCTCGATCTCCGCCGGGGCGACCAGGAAGCCGCCGAGACGCAGCACGTCGCCCATGCGGGACAGGAAGATGAAACCACCATCCTCGGTCAGTTCGGCCAGGTCACCAGTGCGGATGAAGCCGTCATCGGTGATGGTCTCCGCCGTCGCCTCCGGGTTGAGGAAATACTCCATCATCTGCGACGGGCCGCGCGCCTCCAGCTCCCCCGGCTCCCCGACCCCCAGCAGCTTGCCGGTTTCCGGGTCCCGCACGCGGATGGCCGCATCGGGAGAGGTCGGGATACCGCCGCCCAGCTTGCGCCGTGCCAGCGGTGCCTGCGGATCCCAGTGGGAATACAGCGCCTGCACCTCCGACATGCCATAGACGCCGACAAGCACCATGCCACGGGCGTCGGCGCGTTCGGCGATGTCATCCAGGGCGGCATTGAAGCTGCCATAGATGCCATAGCGGAAATCCGGGAACGGCACCGGCTCGTCGGTGGCGTTCAGCAGCATGTTGTACATGTCGTCCGATCCGGCCGTGTGGGTGATGCGATGGTCACGCATCAGCCGCACCGCCTCTTCGGTGTCGTAGAACGGCATCACCACCGATGTCCGCCCCGATGCCAGCGCGCCGGTGATCAGGGTCAGGCCGAAGACGCCGCAGAACGGCATCGGCTGCAGGATGGTCACGCCCTCCCCGCGCCAGCCGAAACGGTCCGACACCTCCAGCGCATGACCGGCGATGCTGGATTGCGGATGCAGCACGAGCTTCGGTGCCTTCGTGGTGCCGGAGGTGGTGAAGATGGCACAACCCAGCGCATCATCGGCGTGGTCGTCGGCCATTTCCGCCGCGCGGTCCAGTTCGCTGTAGCCGATGGTGCGGACACCCGGGATCGCGGGCAGGTCCGGCGTGGAATCGCCCTCCCCGTAGACCACCAGGTGCTCCAGCCCCGAGAGCTGTTCCGGGGCCACCTCCGCCAGAATCCCGGCAAAGTCGATGCCCTTGAAACCCGGCCAGCAGAACAGCACCTTCGCGCCGGAGCGATGGACGATGTCCCCCACCTCGATGGCGCGGTAGCGGGTGTTCACCGCCGTCGCGATGGCACCGATCCGCCCGCAGGCGAAGAAGGCAGCCAGGTAGGCCGGCGCGTTCGGCATCCACAGTGCCACCCGGTCCCCCCGGCCGACGCCCAGGTCCGCCAGGCCCTGCGCCACCCGCCGGGAGGCAGCGGCCAGTTCCGCATGGCTGACGGGTTCGTCGCGGTAGATCAGGGCCGGTCGGTCACCGGCGCGCGCGGCACAGAGGTCGAGGAATTCGGTCAGGTTGGTCATGACGGCAAGTCTATGGTGCATCGAGGCGGAAGGGAATCGCGACCGCCCGGCCCGTCACGCAGACCTTGCCTGCCGCAACGTCATGCCCCACCTTGGCGGGCAGGACCGGCACGGAAGGAGAAGCCGCCATGCCCGACAGCACGAAGGCCCACCGCGTCACCACCCAACCCTGCGCCAAGCGCATCCGCGTCCGGTTCAATGGCGAGACGGTTGCCGACACGGTGCGGGCCCTGCTGCTGTTCGAGCCACCGATCCCGCCGGTCTACTACATCCCGCTGGACGACATCCCGGAACGGTTCCGGCAGCCGACGGATCACGCCACCCACTGCCCGTTCAAGGGCGACGCCCGCTACTGGAACATCCGGGTGGGCGACCGGGTGGCGGAGAACGCTCTCTGGTCCTACCCCGACCCGATCAGCGCGGTCCCGGAACTGAGAGGCCATGCCGCGTTCTACTGGAACCGGATGGACCAGTGGCTGGAGGAGGACGAGGAGGTCTTCGTCCATGCCCGCGATCCGCATGTCCGCCTCGATATCCTGCCCTCCAGCCGCCGGGTGGAGGTGAGCCTCGACGGCACGGTGCTGGCCGACAGCAACCGTGCCCTGTTCCTGTTCGAGACCGGGCTGCCGGTGCGCCACTACATCCCGGCGGAGGACATTCGCCCGGACCTGATGCTGCCGTCGGAACTGGCGACCGCCTGCCCCTACAAGGGCGTGGCCGCCTATCACCATGTCGACCTGGCCGGCACACGCCACGAGAACCTGGCCTGGCACTATCCCGACCCGGTGCGGGAGGCCGCGCCGATCCGGGACCTTCACTGCTTCTACAACGAGCGCGTGGACATCCGCATCGACGGGGTGCTGCAGGACCGTCCCCACACGAAGTGGTCGCCGAAATAGTTCGGCTTGCGCGACGCGCCCCCTGCCGTAACCTGAAAGGCATGGCAGGTGAGACGCGGGGGCGCAGACGATGTACCAGGACCAGTGGGGAAACCCGGTAACGGCAGCCAACAGCCGGGCCGTCGATGCGCTGGACCGCACCGTCATGTCCTATCTCGGCTTCCGGCTGGATACCGGTGCCCACCTGAAGGACGCGATGCAGGCGGACCCGGAGATGCCGCTGGGGCTGATCTGGAGCGGCTTCTTCTTCCTGCTGTTCTGCCAGCCGAAGATGCATGTGCGCGGGCTGGCGGCGCGCGATGCGGCCTGCAGGCTGCTGGAAGGGGGCAGTGCCAACCCACGTGAACGCCACTACCTGACTGCGCTGGATTCCTGGGCGGACGGGGACTGGGAACGGGCCACCGCCGCGTTCGAGGCCATCCTGCTGGACCATCCGCTGGACCCGATGGCCCTGCGGCTCAGCCACTACCTGCATTTCTACACCAATGGCGGCCGGGCAATGCGGCAGTCGTCGGCCCGGGTGCTGCCGTTCTGGACGCCGGACCAGCCGGGCGCCGGCTACATCCAGGCGATCCATGCCTTCGGGCTGGAGGAGAACGGGGAGTATGCGGCGGCGGAGGTCCATGCCCGGCGCGCCATCGAGATCAACCCGGCTGACCTCTGGGGCATCCATGCCGGGGCGCACATCATGGAGATGCAGGGTCGGCACCGGGAGGGGATCGGCTGGATCAGCGCCAACGAGGCGCACTGGGCCAGCGGCACCAACAATTTCCGCTTCCATGTCTGGTGGCACCGAGCGCTGTACCACCTGGAGCTGGGCGACCATGCCACCGTGCTGGACCTCTATGACCGGGAGATCCGGGCGGAGTCGACGGAGGAATATCTCGACATCACCAACGGCACGGCACTGCTCTGGCGGCTGGAGCAGGAAGGCGCGGACGTAGGCAACCGCTGGGCCGAACTGGCTGACCGGTCGGCGGAGCGGGTGGCGGACCACCTGCTCTGCTTCGCCGACGTGCATTACGCGATGGCGCTGGGGGCCACGGGGCGGGAGGCCGACGCGATGGCCCTGCTGGAGAACATGCGCAACGCCAATGTCGACGAGACCAGCAGCCAGGGCACCGTCTACCGCCAGGTCGGCATCGGCCTGACGGAAGCGATCATCGACGCCCGCATGGGGCGGCATGACCGGGTGGTGGACATCCTGCTGCCACTGCGGGAGCAGTTTCACCTGGTCGGCGGCAGCCATGCCCAGCGCGACATCTTCGAGCGGGTGCTGCTGGAGAGCGCAATGGCGGCGGGCCGTGTGCCCCTGGCCCGTGCACTTTCGGCGGAACGCATCGACCGCAAACCGGGCAGCCCCTACAACTGGTCGGTCCATGCACGGGCGATGGAACTGGCGGGGCTTGGTGATGCCGCAGCGACCGCCCGCCAGAGGGCAGCGATACTGGCGGCCTGAACCGTTCGGGGCTTCAGCCGCGCTTCAGCATCCGTTCCACGCTGAACAGGTTGCGCGGTCGCGCCTGCGGGTCCATCGGCATCTCGCCTGACAGAACCGCGAACGCGCCGCGCCGGTAGCCGCAATCCACGTGGCCGAACCCGATCCGGCGCATCCATTCGAGATGGGTCGACAGCGGGGAAAGCTGCTCCCCCTGCGCCGCCGCAAGCGCCCGCGCGATCATGGTCTCGTCGGCGCCCGCAGCACGCAGCGCGGCAAGCCAGGCCCAGTGCTGGCGGTGCTGCAGCACCTCGCCCTCCCCCGCCAGTTTCGTGGCATGGACCAGCACTCCGCCCGGACGCAGGCTCTGGTAGGTGCGGGAATAGAGGTCGATCTTCTGTGCATCCGTCATCCGGTTCGCGGTGAACAGCATGATCACGGCATCGGCGGGCTTGGGCAGCCGGACCCGTAGCGGATCACCGTCCCGCATGTCCACGCCCACACCGTCGGCACCCAGCGCATCACGCGCGACGGCCAGCCGCTCCGCATCCGCCTCGATCAGCGTGATCGCGGCGTCTGGCAAGCGCTGTATCGCCCTGCGCGCGCCCTGCCCGCCCGCATCGCCCAGGATGCAGACCGTGGGCGTCGCACCGGCATCGAAACGCAGTTCCTGCGCCACCGCATCCAGCAGTGCCGCCAGGTCGGGAACCGGAATGAGAACCGTACCTGTCGAATGATCGTCCGCCACGTCCACCTCTCTCGATCCCAACGCCGCACCTGTCCGGAGCAGGCAAAGAAAAGGGGCCGCCGAACGAACCGGCGACCCCAGATCCTTGTGGCTGTGTCAGCCGGTCCGGTCAGGAGCCGGAACCGACGGCACCGTCGAGGATGTCACCGAAACGCTCCCAGCCTTCACCCTTCAGGCGCATGAGCTGCCACTGCTCGATCGGGAAGAAATCCGTCGGGCTGGTGTTGATGGTGATGCCCGGCAGCAGCATCGGCGCACGGTAGTTCTGGATGTTCGCGGCCTGCGCCATGATGTTCTCACGGCTCAGGTCGTCACCGGCCTGCTTCAGGGCCTGCACCAGGGTGTGGCACACGGACCAGCCATAGGCCGTGAACGCGTCGGTCTTGTCGCCGTCCGGATAGTACTCGTCCATCCAGGCGTCCCACTCCTTGTACTCGTCATGCGTCTTCCATTCCGGATCGGTCGGATCCATCAGGTAGGCGGCGGACAGGATGCCCTGGCTCTTCTCGAAGCCGGCCTTGGAGACCACGGAACCGATCGAGTTGGAGACCGAGTTCAGAACATGCAGCGGGGCCCAGCCCAGCTCGAAGTTCTTGGAAATGGCCTGCGCGGCGAACTTCGGCGTGGTGACGTTGTAGAACGCGTCGGCACCGGAGTTCTTGAGGTTCACGATCGGCGAGTCGATGGTCGGATCGGTCACCTCGTAGGACTCGCGGGACACGATCATGGAACCGGCCCTGTCGCCCAGGCCGTTCTCCAGGCCATGCACGTAGTCCTTACCATAGTCGTCGTTCTGGTAGAGGATGCCGATCTTGGCGTCCGGCTGGGTGGCCAGGATGTAGCGCGCATACACCACACCTTCGGACTGGTAGTTCGGCTGCCAGCCCATGGTCCACGGGAAGTTCTTCGGGTCGCCCCACTTCGTGGCACCGGTCGAGACGAACAGCTGCGGGACCTTCTTCTTGTTCATGTAGGTGTGGACGGCGGAGTTGGTCGGCGTACCGAGGCCCTGGAACACGAACGCGACCTTCTCGCGCTCGACCAGCTTGCGGGTCTGTTCAACCGTACGCGGCGGGCTGTAGCCGTCATCGACCGAGATGAAGTTGATCTGGCGACCGTTGACGCCCCCTTCACCATTGAACTTGTCGAAGCAGGCCCCAAGGGACTTGCCGATGGAGCTGTAGGCGGCAGCAGGACCGGAATACGGGTTGGTATTGCCGATCTTGATTTCCTTGGCGGTGACACCGGGCGCGTTGCGCGCTTCGGCGGCACCCATGGCAACGGCCAGCGCAGCCGCGGACACCATGGTTGTCGTGAGCAGTTTCATGTCTGTCTCCTCTGTTGCACGTCGGGCTTGTTACTGTCCGATGGTCCCGGCCCGTACCGGACCATCGGTTAGCTGAATGCAGTGATCCTAGCGCCTGGTGCTGATCTTATGCACCAAAATCTGCGCGAGGCCGGCTGCCCCCATCGGCATCACGTAAACCGTGAAGATCAGGAACAGGCCATAGATCAGACCGGTGAGGCCCTGCGGGTTGTTGATGTAGTTCTCAAGGCTCGAGGCCACCAGATCCGCGAAATTCGGTATCTCCAGAACGAACCAGCCACCGAAGATGGCACCGAACAGGCTGGCAATACCGCCGACCACGCCGCCGACCAGGAACTTGATCGCCTCCGCGAAGGTGAAGCTCTCCGGCGCCAGATACTCGTCCATGATCGCGAAGAGCGACCCGGCGACGCCGGTATACATGGCGCTGACACCGAACGCCGCCGACTTGAACACCGAGGTATTGATTCCCATGGTCTTCGCCGACAGCGGGTTGTCGCGGATCGCGATCAGGGCACGGCCGGTGCGCGAATGCACCAGATTCCAGGCACCCGCGAACATGATCACGGCCACGAGTGCGGTGAACATGTATTTCCAGCGGTCAACCGACAGTTCCTCACCCGTGATCGACATGACGATGCCGTCGATCCAGGCCGGCGGATACGGCGTGTCGAGCACGATGCCCTGCACACCACCGGTCAGATGCGCGATGCCGTCATACTTCAGCAACTGCGGCGTCGCGATGGCGAGCGCAAATGTCGCCAGCGCCAGGAACAGGCCATCCAGGCGCAGGGCCGGGAGGCCGAACAGGAAACCCGCGACGAAGCAGACCGCCGCCGCCGGGATGATGGTGGTCCAGTAGGGCATGCCCAGCTGGTCCATCATGATCGCCGTCGAATAGGCACCCACCGCGAAGAAGGCACTGTGGCCAAGCGAGAACTGGCCGTTGAACCCGGTAAGCAGGTTCAGGCCCAGCACCGCCAGCATGTACATCAGGATCTTGCCGAACTCGTAGATGTCATAGCCGTCATAGACCATGGGCAGGATCACGACCGCGGCCAGCAGGGCATAGAGCCCGACCTTCTCCAGCAACGGCAGCGGGACACCCAGGACGATGACGCGGTCCTTCGGGTTCTGGTTCAGGAATGCCGGGACGTTTCCGGCCACGTTCGAGCTTGCCATGATCAGACCCTTTTCACGACCACGCGACCGAGCAGGCCGGCGGGCTTGACCAACAGGACGACGATGATCAGCACCAGAGCAACCGTCAGCTTGAGCTGGCTGCCGACAATGAAGGTACCCATCCAGTTTTCGAGAATGCCGACCAGGAACCCACCCAGAACGGCACCCAGCGGGCTGGTAAGGCCACCGACAACCGCACCGGCGAAGCCGTACAGCAGGGTACCCAGCATCATGTCCGGCGTCAGGAAGGTGATCGGCGCGATCAGCATCCCGGCAACCGACCCGACGGCTGCGGCAAGACCCCAGCCGAGAGCCAGCATGAAGCCAACCCTAATGCCGACGAGGCGTGCCGACTCAGGTGCGGCGGCTGCCGCTCGCATCGCCAGTCCGATCGGCGTGTAGCGGAAGAACGCATAGATCATGGCCAGCATGATCAGCGTCACCGCGACCATCCCCGCTCGATGCGCACTTATCACTCCGTCAATCAGCGGCGTATGGCCGAACGGGGTATCGAACTGCTTCGGCGTGAAGTCGAACAGGAAGCCCGCAAGGCTGTTGAACATCGAGAACAGCGCGATGAAGACGATGATGTGGCTCAGCACCGGCGCGTCGCTGATCGGTGCGAACACGATCCGCTCGATCGCGGCACCGCCGATGAACGAGACAATGATGCACACGAAGAACGCGATCCAGAACGGCAGGCCGAGACCGGCATCGTCCATCAGGTACCAGGCGATATAGGTGGAGAACATGGCCATCTCGCCCTGGGCGAAATTGAAGTGGTCGATGGCCTGATAGATCATGACGACGGCAAGGGCGAGGCAGGCATAGATCGCGCCTGACGCAAGTCCGCTGACCGTCTGTTCGATGAAGAGTTCCATGTCCGGACGTGCCCCGTCAGTAACCGAGATAGGATTTGCGAACCTGCTCGTCATCCATGATCTTGTCCGCAGGACCGTTCATGGCGACGTTGCCGGTTTCGAGGAGATAGGCTTCTTTCGAGATCTCGATCGCCAGGTTGGCGTTCTGCTCGACAACCAGCATCGAGACGCCTTCCTCCCTGTTGATCTGGCCGAGGATCTTGAACAGCTCCTCGGTGATGATCGGCGCCAGGCCGAAGGACGGTTCGTCCAGCAGCATGATCTTCGGACGCAGCATCAGGGCGCGACCGATGGCCAGCATCTGCTGCTCACCACCCGACAGGGTGCCGGCCTGCTGGTTGCGGCGCTCCTTGAGGCGCGGGAAGTAATGGTAGACCCGCTCGTAGTCCTTCTCGATCTCCTTGTCGCGCCGGGTAAAGGCACCCAGCCGGAGATTTTCCTCCGTCGAGACGCGCACGAAGGTGCCGCGCCCTTCCGGCACGTGAGCAATCTTGTGGCGGGCGACAATGGCTTCCGTCGACATGCCGACGACGTTCTCACCCTCGACCGTGATCGTGCCGCTGGTCTTCACCATGCCGCAGATCGCGCGCAGCGTCGTGGTCTTGCCGGCGCCGTTGGCGCCCAGGACCGCGGTGATCTCGCCTTCCTCCAGGTCCAGGTCGAAGCCATGCAGCGCCTCGATCTGGCCGTAATAGGCCTTCAGCCCCTTGATCTCCAGCAGCGCCATCAGTGACCAGTCCCCAGATAGGCCCGGATCACCTCCGGGTCGTTCTGCACTTCCTCGGGCGTGCCCTCGGAAATCTTCTTGCCGAAATCGATGGCCACCACCTTGTCGGAGATGCTCATCACCAGCCCCATGTGATGTTCCACCAGCAGCACGGTCACGCCACGTTCGTCGCGGATCTGCTGGATCACGTTGCCCAGCTCCTCCAGCTCGTCATGGTTCAGGCCACCCGCGGGCTCGTCCATCAGCAGCAGCTCCGGCTCGGAAGCCAGCGCGCGGGCCAGCTCGACGCGCTTCTGCGTGCCGAAGGGCAGGCCGCCCACCGTGGTATGGGCGACATTGCCCAGGCCCAGGTAGTCGATCAGGTCGGCACTGCGTTCGCGCAGCTTCCGCTCTTCCCGGCCGCGCCAGGGCAGGCGCAGCGCGTTCGACATGAAGTCGCTGCTGGTCGCCGAATGGCCACCGACCATGACGTTCTCCAGCACCGACATGGTGCTGAACAGCGCCAGGTTCTGGAACGTGCGACCGATGCCGATGTCCGCGATGTGATGCGGCGGGCTCTGCAGGATGGTCTTGCCCTTGAACCGGATGTCGCCGTCGTTCGGCACATACAGGCGGCTCAGGCAGTTGAACAGGGTCGTCTTGCCGGCCCCGTTCGGACCGATCAGGCCGACAATCTTGCCTTCCGGCATGGTGAAGGACACGCCGTCCAGGGCGACAATGCCGCCGAACCGGACCTGTACGTCTTCAACTTCGAGAATATCCGTGCTCATCGCCACCCTCCGGTGACGGTGCACGATCGCGTCGCATATCGGCGCAACCGTTCGCCTCCCTTGATCCCACCACGTCCGGTCTTGTTGCCGGTCCGAACCAGAATGCCCGGGTATCGGTATCCGCCGATACTTCCCAGTACACTTCACTGGGCAGCTTTAATAGCAAGGAAAGCCGGGGCGTCAAGTGTTGTCTCGAACCCGCGATTGCGGATTGAGCATGTTGTCCGGCTGCAATGCCATGCCTATTGTGCGGCAATATCTTTGCAGATCGGGAGGGATCAGATGCGCAGCATGCAGTTCGACGAGTACGGAGCGGAGTTGAAGGAGTTCACCTATGACGCGCCGACACCACAGGGTGCGGAAGTTCTGGTGAAGATCGAAGCCTGCGGCGTCTGCCACTCCGACATTCATCTGCATGAGGGCTACTTCGACATGGGCGGCGGCAACAAGGCCGATGTCACCCGTGGCCGGAAGCTGCCGTTCACGCTGGGTCACGAGATCGTGGGCGAGGTCGCGGCCGTCGGACCGGACGCGAAGGGCGTGTCCGTCGGCGACAAGCGCATCGTCTATCCCTGGATCGGCTGCATGGAGTGCCCGACCTGCACGGGCGGCAACACCCAGCTCTGCGCCTCGCCGCGCAATCTCGGCGTCCAGGTCGATGGCGGCTATTCCACCCATGTCATGGTGCCGGACGCGCAGTTCCTGTTCGACTATGACGGCGTGCCCACGGGTCTCGCCGCCACCTATGCCTGCTCCGGCATCACCGCCTATGGCGCACTGATGAAGGTGAAGGACGCGGCGGAGGCCGGTGGCTTCGTCGGCATCATCGGCGCGGGCGGCGTCGGCATGGCCGGCCTGATGATCGCCAAGGCGGCAATCAACGCCAAGACCATCGTGTTCGACATCGACCAGGCCAAGCTGGACGCCGCGACGGCAGCCGGTGCGGACTACGTCTTCAACCCGGCCGAGCCCACCACCCGCAAGGAGGTGGCGAAGCTGACCGGCGGCGGCCTGCCCGGCGCGGTGGACTTCGTCGGCTCCGACAAGACCGCGACCTTCGGCGTGACCTCGCTCGGCGCCAGCGGCGTGCTGGCCATCGTCGGCCTGTTCGGCGGCGCGCTGACCGTCCCGGTACCGCTGTTCGCGTTCAAGAACATCACCGTCCGCGGTTCCATGGTCGGCAGCCCGGCGGAGATGAAGGCGCTGATGGACCTGGTGAAGCAGGGCAAGGTCCCGCCGCTGCCGGTCGCCAGCCGTCCGCTGGATGCCGCGTGGGAGACGCTGGAGGACCTGCGCGCAGGCAAGATCGTCGGTCGCGTGGTGCTGGAGCCCTGATCCGGCCCGGCAACGCGCAGCCGAAACTATCCATTCACTGAAACGGCCATGGGGAGAAAGACAAGATGGCAAAACTGATGGACGGCAAGGTCGCCGTCGTGACCGGCGGTGGCGGAGCCATCGGCGGCGAGATCGCGAAGCTGATGGCGGCGCACGGCGCGTCGGTGATCGTCAACGACCTGGGCGGCGCGGTGTCCGGTGACGGCAACGACGAGAAGCCCGCGCGCGACGTCGTGGCGGCGATCAACGACGCCGGTGGCAAGGCGATGCCGCACTTCGGTTCGGTTGCCGAGCGTAAGGACGCCGAGGACATGATCAAGACCGCGGTCGACGCCTTCGGCAAGATCGACGTGGTGGTCAACAATGCGGGCATCCTGCGCGACGTCATCTTCCACAAGATGAACGAACCGGACTGGGACATGGTCATCGCCGTGCACCTGAAGGGCAGCTTCAACGTCGCCCGCTCCGCCGCGCCCTACTTCCGTGAGCAGAGCTCCGGCTCCTACATCCACTTCACCTCCACCTCCGGCCTGATCGGCAACTTCGGCCAGGCCAACTATGCCGCGGCCAAGCTGGGCATCGCCGGCCTGTCGAAGTCGATCGCGCTGGACATGAACCGCTTCGGCGTCCGCTCCAACTGCATCTCGCCGTTCGCCTGGTCGCGCATGATCGGCACGATTCCTTCGGACACGCCGGAGCAGCAGGCGCGCCTGGAGAAGATCAAGCGCATGACCCCGGCCCAGCAGGCGCCGCTGGCGGTCTATCTCGGCTCCGACCAGTCGAGCCACGTGACCGGCCAGATCTTCGGCGTGCGCGGCAACGAGATCTTCCTGTTCAGCCAGCCGCGCCCGGTCCGCTCCACCCACAACAGCGAGGGCTGGACGCCGGAAGCGATCGCCGATCACGGCATGCCGGCGCTGGAGAAGTCGTTCTTCGGTCTCGACCGTTCCGCCGACATCTTCAGCTGGGATCCGGTCTGACCGAATCCACGCAGTGCCCGGGCCGGACGGAACCAAACCGCGCCGGTCCGGGCATTCGATTTCAAGGGGAGGACAGCAACCAATGGCAATCGACTACGATCACCTGATGAACTACCCGATCCCGGACGGTGTCCAGGACATGAACTTCCGGGACGCGATCATCTACGCGCTCGGCATCGGTCTCAGCCAGGACCAGCTCGACAAGCGCCAGCTCCGCTACACCTACGAGGATGACCAGAAGGTCTTTCCGTCGATGGCGGTGGTCCTGGCCGGTCCCGGCTTCTGGGTGAAGAACGCGGACACCGGCGTCGACTGGGTGAAGGTCCTGCACGGGGAGCAGGGCATGGAGATCCACAAGCCCATTCCCGTGAACGGCAAGCTGACCGGCAAGTCCACGATGACGGAGATCATCGACAAGGGCGCCGGCAAGGGCGCGCTGATGTATTCGGAGCGCGTGGTCTATGACGAGAGCGGTGACAAGGTCTGTACCCTGACCTCCACCACCTTCGGACGCGGCGACGGCGGCTTCGGCGGCCCGGACAAGCCCGCGCCGAAGCCGCATCCGCTGCCCGACCGGGCGCCGGACGGTTTCGTCGACCTGGCGACCCGCCCGGAATCGGCGCTGATCTATCGCCTGTCCGGTGACTACAACCCGCTGCACGCCGACCCGGACGTGGCCACGGCCGCCGGGTTCAAGGCGCCCATCCTGCACGGGCTGTGCAGCTTCGGCCTGGCCTGCCACGCGCTGGTCAAGGCGCTGTGCGACTATGATGGCGACCGCCTGAAGAAGATGGGCCTGCGCTTCACCTCCCCGGTCTATCCGGGCGAGACGCTCAGGACCGAGTACTGGCAGGACGGCAACGACATCTCCTTCCGCACCACGGTGCTGGAACGTGACGTGGTGGCGCTGAACAACGGTTACGCGACCATCGCCTGATCCCGATCACCGTCCGCGTGTACGGAATGAGACGGTAGGCAGATTTCGTGACTCGCCCGAGTCACGTTTTCTGCCTACCGGCACTTTCAGCCGCCCTTCCCCGGACGACCTGTCCGGAACCGGGACAGTCCCGGACCCGACCTGCTCCAATCAGAAACGCCCGAAGCCACTGATTCCGCACCTTGCAACAAGGGGCGTCTGGCACACCGATTGCTGATCTTCCTGCAGGCCATGGAGGCAGAACCCTCCATCGGTCCGGAAGGAAGGAACAGGACAATGACATCAGGGCCGCAGAACCGTCGCAACCACACCCGCATCAACCTGACCGGGCGCACCATCGTGGAACTCGGCGACACGGCCAGGCATCTGTCCGCCACATTGCTGGACATCAGTCTTGGTGGCGCCCGCCTGCGGATCGGTGAACTGGCCGACTGGGCCGTGCGGCAGGTTGCCGTGACCTTCAATGGCCTGAGGACCATCGCTGACGTGGTCTGGTGCCGGGGCGGCGAGATCGGTCTCCGTTTCCGTGACACGCCGGATGAGGCGAATTCCGCCGTCTCGTTCTTCGAGAACGTGATCCTGTGCGAGTATCGCAGCCACGCTCCCACGGCCCGCGCCTGGCAGGGCTCCCCCGTCCAGGCCTGAACGGCTCACCTGATTCCGAGAGATTCCTGATCCACGGGCAGTGGGATCTCCACCCGCACCAGGGGCGCTGACAGGCTCCACCCGACAGCCCATTCGTGCCGCTTCGGCGCACCAGTGCAGGCACTCAGGCAGGGTACGGAAATACCGCAGGATTCCCCTGTCCCGGACGTGACGGCTAGAGGTCGCTGGACTCGGTGACGACGTAGCGCTTCACCTGCCGGCTGATGAACTCCAGCCCCGACAGGGTTTCCCGGAACGCCGCCATGTGCGGGGTCTTGAAATGGGCGGCAAGCGCCGCGTCGCTCTCCCATTCCTCGAACACCCGGAACGATCCCGGCTGCTCCAGGTCCGCATAGAAGGCGTAGGAAACGCAGCCTTCTTCCCGACGGGTGGCCTCTGCCACCTTCAGTGCCGCCGCGCGGGCCTCGGCCTCGCTCCCGGCGGCGACGCGGATCACACCGCTGACCACGATCATGCTGCCGCTCCCCTTCCCGACTTGCCGACCCCGCCCCACCGGCCGCGCGCGACCGGGCGGCCTCCGGGCCTCAGTTCTTGTAGTAGTTCTTGTACTTTCCGTAATAGTAGCTGGCGCCGGAATAGTAATAGCCGTAGCGCGCCTGCTTGGACATGTTGACCTGCGCCAGCACGGCACCGGTGACCCGGACACCGTTCTCCTTCAGCCGGTCGATGCCGGAGGAGACGATCTCCCGCGGCGTGTCATCCCACTTCACCACGTAGAGCAGCGCGTCGCTCAACTGGCTGATCACCAGCGCATCGGACACGGCCAGGGTCGGCGCGGCGTCCAGCACGACCATGTCGTACATCTCCCGCAGCTGGCTGACCATGCGCTCGAACGCCTTCGATGACAGCAGGTCGATGGCCTGTGCCGCGGTCTCCCGCGCCGGCAGGGCATGCAGCCCGGACGGGTGGTCGGTCTGGATCGCCTCGGTCAGTTCCACCCGGCCCGTCAGCACCTCCAGCACGCTGGTGGTGTTGTCCAGCTTCAGCGTGTGGTGCAGCGACGGACGGCGCAGGTCGCAGTCGATGATGACGACCTTCTTGCCCTGGTTGGCGATGGCGTGGGCCAGCAGGACCGCGGTCGTGCTCTTGCCTTCGGAGGGCAGCGAGGACGTCACCAGCACCACCTCGGGCGGCTTGTCCACGTTGGACAGCATCAGGGAGACACGCATGCTTCGGCAGGCCTCCGCAAGGCCGGATGTCGGCTTGTCGGAGACATACTGCAGCACGTCGGAGCGGTTCTTGCGGAAGCCCTTCACCAGCGGGATCGTGCCGAAGGTGACAAGGCCCAGTGCATTCTCCATCTGCTCCGGCGAGCGGAAGGCGTTGTCGAGCTGTTCCAGCAGCATGACCAGGCCGGCGCTGACCGCCAGCCCCAGCACCAGCACGATCATCATGGAGCGTGAGCGGTTCGGGCTCGACGGCCGATGGGGCACGTCGGCGGAGGAGATGATGCGGGAGTCCGCCTGCTGGATCTCCTGCTGCTCGCTGGTCTCCTTGAAGCGCGAGAGGAAGTTCGTGTAGAGCACCCGCGTCGCCTCGGCCTCGCGCTCCAGCTGGCGCAGTTCGACCGACGACTGGTCCTGCGTGATGGCGCGCTGTTCAAGCTGCCGCACGCTGCGCTGCAGGGTCTGTTCCCGCGCCGTCGCCACGTTGAGTTCGGTACGCAGCGACCGCACCGCCTTCTCCACCTCGCGCTCGATCGCGGCGCGGGTGTCGGCGATCTCCGCCCGGACATTCAGGATGCGCGGATGCTTCTCCGCATAGCGCGTCGACAGCTCCGCCTCCTGCCTGCGCAGGTCCGCCAGCTTCTGGTTCAGGTTCTCGATCAGGGGCGAGGAGAGCGATTCGGAGGCACTCGACACGCCGCTGCTGCTGACCTGGCCGGCGACCTGGTTGTAGCGGGCCTCCGCCTCCGCACGGGCGGCACGGGCCAGCACCAGTTCGGAGTTGAGCTGGGTGAGCTGCTGCGAGGTCAGCGCCGCGCCCTGGCCGGTGCGGCTGGACTGGCGTGCCTTGAACGCCTCCACCGCCGCTTCCTTCTCCTCGACCTGGCTCTTCAGGTCTTCCAGCCGCTCGTTGAGCCAGGAGGATGCACGGCGGGTCGCCTCGTACTTCGCCTCCAGCTGGTCGATGATGTACTGCTCCGCGATCGTGTTGGCGATCAGCTGCGCCTTCTTCGGGTCGGGCGAGGAAAAGCCGACCTGGATGGCCAGCGTGCCCGGAACCGGACCGGCGGACATGCCGCCGCGCAGCGCACCGATGATGGAACGCCTGAGATCGCGCCGTTCCGCATCGGACAACGCGGCGCGCTGGACAGCCCCTTCCGGCGCCGGGGCCGGGCCGACCAGACGGTCCACCAGCGCACCGGGCAGGTAGGACTCCAGGCCCATCAGCCGTGACGCCGGCTTCGCCGGACGCAGCGAGTAGTTGAAGTCCGGATCATTCTCCAGCCGCAGCTTGTCCACCACCCGTTCCAGCAGCTGGGTGGAGCGCAGCAGCTGGATCTCGCTGCCGACGGCGGTGTTGCTGGTGGACAGGCCGGAAACCACGCTGTCGATGTCGATCACGTTGGTCTGCCGGTTGTTCAGCATGATCGTGGCGCTGGTGGTGTAGATCGGGGTGATGCGCGAAAGCTGGTACAGCCCCGCCAGCACGAACAGCAGCGTCACGCCGGCAATCAGGAACTTGCGACGCCAGATGATCGAGATGATCCGCCGGATATCGATGCTGTCGGTGATGCGCGAAGCCGCCGAGGGCTCGGACCGGACGGTGGGGATATCTGTACCGAATGTCGTGTTGCTCATGCCCAACCAGATGCTAAGGAGAAGGAACAGCCAGATTTTGCGCGGACCATACCCTTGGGCAGTCGGTTTCACAACGCCATGCGTGACAGCGGAATGACGGGCGTGACCGCCATCATCAAGCCAGTCCTGCCCATGCCCGCCGCCCACCACCCCAGCGCGAAGGCGCCCCTTTGACGATCTATCTTTCCAAGGTGCTCCAGACACTGGTCTTTCCGCTCGGCATGTCGATGACCGCGTTCGGGCTCGGGCTGGTGCTGCTGCTGTTCCGTCGCACCCGGGCCGGCACCTTCGTGATCGCCTTCGGCCTGCTGCTGCTCTGGACGGCATCGGTCTCGCCCATCGCCTTCTGGCTCGCCCACACCCTGGAACGCGACCATCCCCCCCTGTCCGCCGCCGAGACGCCGCAGGCCGATCTCGCCATCGTGCTGGGTGGGGCGTTGAGTGCCGCTGCACCGCCCCGCGTCCGGCCCGACCTGGGCGGCGCGGCCGACCGCATCTGGTTCGCATCGCAGCTGTATCGGGAGGGTCGGGTGCCACGGCTGCTGATCGTCGGCGGCAACCCGCCCTGGAGCGCCGATGCCCAGGCAGAGGCGGAATCGATCCGCGACATCCTGGTGGAATGGGGCGTCCCCGCCTCCGTGATCGAGGTCGAGACGGAGAGCCGCAGCACCTTCGAGAATGCACGCGGCGCGCGCCGGATGCTGGGTCCGACACCTCCCGAACGGATACTGCTGGTGACCTCCGGCACCCACATGCCACGGGCGCTGGCCACGTTCTCCCGCGCCGGGATCAACGCCATTCCCGCCACGGCGGAAGTGTTCGCGACCGGTGGCGGAACCTTCACCGCGCTGGACCTTATTCCCAGTTCAGGCGCGCTCGGCCTGACCACGATCGCGCTGAAGGAACATCTCGGCCTGTTCGTCTACCGCTTGCTCGACAGGGCGGACTGACGTCACCCGGTTGCGGGTCCGGGGTCCATGCGTGACGGTCGCCGCCATTGGAACCGCCACGCCACGACGCATGCTTGACGGGGGGCAGGCGCCCCCTATAGACAAACCAACCGTTGAGCGCGCGTTTCGCAGGCCGCTCTGAAGCGGCGAGATGCAGTTCGCCCGTCGGGCGGACAGCGTGTCTGGAACTTTCTTTTCGGGATGTGCAGATGAAGCAGCTGGAATGGTTCGTGACCGGCATCGTCATTCTGGCGCTTGCGGTTGTCGGGGTGCTGTACCTGACATCGGGCCAGAGTCCGGAGGCGAAGCGGGCGGCGGAGCGCAAGGCCACCGTTTCGACCGGTATCCGCGCAATGCTGGACGAGCTGTCGGGCCTGGAGATCGTCACCATGGTCTCCGGCATCCAGGTCGCTCCCGGCGAGTGGGACTTCCGTGGCAATGCCGCGGCAGACGGCCGGACGGAACCTTTCTACGGCGTGGCCGAACTGGTCTGCGACCGGATCCAGAGCACGGCCAACTGCTGGCGCATCGTGACGCTGGAGCGTGACGGACGCACGATTGTCCAGCGGGAAGGCGTGACGGCGCTGCCTTCCACGGAACCGGCAGCCCTGAGCGGGTCGAGCACGGCTGGCCAGGCCGCCCCCCTGCGTACCGGCGGCACAGCCCCCGCCGCGCAGCAGCCCACGGTCGAGAGCGAAACCACCGCCCCTGCCGCCCCTGCTGCACCGGCCCCCGCCGCAGCAGCGCAGGAACCGGCACCTGTGCTCTGGCGCGTGACCGGTGCCACCGTCAATGGCCGGGCCGGTCCCGGAACATCCTTCCCCATCGTGGCGCGTCTCGGCCCGGAGCATCGCCTGAGCCGCATCTCGATTGACGAGGGCTGGGGTCACTACCGTGTCCTGTCACCGGCGGGCGATGCGGGCCAGGAGATCTGGGTCTGGGCGGATCTGGTTGCCGAGGCCCAGTGAGAAGCCCGCGAGGCCTTGATGTCGCGCTGCTGGTCGCGACGCTTGCCCTTGTCCTGCTGTCGGTCGTGCCGCTGGGCGGCTACCGGCCCTGGTTCTGGATCCCGCTCTCCGTCGCCGTCGCGCTGGTGTTCCTGTTCTCGACCGTCTGTGACCTGACCGACCGCCGCTCCGCCGCCGAGACCATGACCCGGCTGCAATGGCCGATCCTGCTGTTCCTCGCCGTCAGCCTCTGGGCGCTGATCCAGACCATGGACGGCCTGCCGGAGTTCCTCTGGCACCCGGCCCATGACCGGACCGATGGCGCGGGGCGCATCACCCTGGACCCGGACCGCAGCGGCCAGTTCGCCATGCGGCTGATCTCCTATGCCCTGGTCTTCTGGATCGGCTGTCGGCTGGGTCGCTACCAGACGGTGGCCAACATGGTGCTGCTGACCGTGGCGCTGTTCGGCCTGGGCTACAATCTCTACGGGCTGATGGAGTTCGCGCTCGGCCGCAACGAGATCTTCGGTGTCGCCCGGCGCACGCTGGAGCCCGTGGTGGGCGCCACCATCGAAAGCCCCAACACCTACGCCTACTATGCCGGCATGTGCCTGGTCTGCGGCGTGGCCTGGCTGTTCCGCTCCTACCTCGCCGCCGACGGCAGGACCGCGACCTTCAGCGCCCCGGTGGAACGTGGCCTCCGCATCACCCTGCTGCTGGCCATCCCGGTCGGGATCGCCAGCATCTGGTTCGCCGGTTCGCGCGCCGGGCTGGCGAACCTGGCGGTCGGCATGGCGGCGCTGCTGCTGCTGTCGTTCCTGCCCGCCGTCGCCCGCAAG
The DNA here is from genome assembly GCA_965228535.1 of Minwuia sp. GTDB lineage: Bacteria > Pseudomonadota > Alphaproteobacteria > Minwuiales > Minwuiaceae > Minwuia. The sequence goes on from CBDDHU010000003.1 coordinate 108,402, forward strand.
CTCACCGCCCGTATCCTGCTGGCCACCGCCATCGCCGCGCCGCTGGTGCTGACCCTGGCCATTGCACAGTTCCATGTGCCCGGCGGCGGCCTCGGCGGCTTCCTGGAGCGTGCGACGATGTATGCCACCGGCCTCGACATGGTGCTCGCCGGGCCGCTCGCCGGGACCGGTCTCGGCACCTTCGAGATCGCGGCGGAGCCGTGGAAGTTCGAGACCTACTACTTCTATCGCTGGGACTCGGCGCACAACATCTTCATCGAGCACCTGGTGGAGATGGGCCCGGTCGTGGCGCTGCTGTTCTGGGCCGCGCTGATCCTGCTCGGTATCCGGCTCTCCACCGGTTTCATCGAACGCCGCCGCGACAACCACTATGCCGCGCTGGGGCTGGTGCTGTTCCTGATGGCCGCGCTGCACAACACGGTCGACTACCCGCTGCACCGCCCCGCCGTGGTCTACCTGTTCGTCCTGCTGATCGGCGTCACCTGGGCGCAGAGCTGGTCCTCCGCCCCCCGTCGCTGAGGAATGGCTGGAGGCTGTTGGTCAGCCTGCTCCATCCCTCTCCTGGAATTTCCGTGGCCTGTTCCATCCCTCTCCCCCACCCGGCCACCCACGGGAGTATCCTTATTGGGTGGCCGGGAGGGGGAGAGGGACGGCACAGACCGCCAACAACTCCCGAGGAACGGAGCAGGCGGCAAGCAGTCCACTCAGACTCCGGTCACGTGGGCGTCAAGGGATGCGCGGCTGTTCAGGGCTTCGGGCACGAAGCCGGCGGTCATCTTGTAGCGGCTGGAGACTTCCTCCAGTTCCTCCGGGCTGATCACGTCATGCACGTCGGCGAAGCCCTGCGGCGCGCGGTCCTCCACCATCTGCATCACCTGCTCCGGGCCGTTGCCGCGATTGGCCAGCACGATGGCGGTGGTGGGCGGCCGACGGTCCTGGTCGAACTGCCTCAGCGCCGCCTCCGGACTCTCGGCCAGCGCCAGGTGACGCGCCAGCACACGGGCGTCGATGATCGACTGTGACGCGCCGTTGGAGCCGATGGGGTACATCGGATGCGCCGCGTCCCCGGCCAGCACGACACGGTCGAAGCACCAGGAGGAAACCGGGTCACGGTCGACCATCGGAAATTCGTAGATCGCCCGGGCGCGCCGGATGATGTCGGGCACCTTCAGCCAGCCGAAGTCCCAGTCCATGAAGGCAGGCAGGAAGGAATCGATGCTGCCGGGGCGGTTCCAGTCCTCCCGCGGCCACGGGGTATCGGTGGGATAGCGGATCTCCGCGATCCAGTTGATCAGCGACTGGCCCTGGTCGAGCAGTTCCCGGCTGATCGGGTAGCAGACGAACTTCTGGTCGGCATGTCCGGCCATCACCATGGAGCGGCCGGTCAGGAACGGCTCCCCAACCGAGGTCGCGCGCCACAGCACGCAGCCGTTCCAGATCGGTGCGCCCTCATCGGGATAGAACTGTGCACGCACCACCGAATGGATGCCGTCGGCGCCGATCAGCACGTCGCCGGTCACCGGGTCGGCGGTGCTGCCATCGCTGCGGCGGACGAAATGCGCCGTGACCTTGCCGCCATGCTGCTGCAGGGCCGTGAAGGCATGATCGGTGCGGATGGCATCGGGACCCAGCCGGTTCCGCACCGCGTCCAGCAGGATCATCTGCAGGTCGCCGCGTGCGACGGAATATTGCGGCCAGTTGTACCCGGCATCCAGCCCGCGCGGTTCCTGCCAGATGCGCTGCCCGTGGCGGTTGGCATAGATCAGTTCGGCGGTGGGGATGGCGACCCGTGCAAGCGCGTCACCCAGGCCCAGCTCCACCAGTTCCCGCACCGCGTGGGGCAGCAGGTTGATGCCGACACCCAGCGCGCGCAGTTCCGCCGCTGCCTCGTGTACTTCGCACGCGATACCGGCCCGGTGCAGGCTGAGTGCCGTGGTCAGCCCACAGATCCCGCCGCCGACGATGATCACCTTCATGCCCGGTTCCTCCCCTTGTCCTGCGTCACCGGTCCTGGCGCGATGCCTGGCTGTCCCGGTCGGCGCCGAAGACGCCGTCGGCGGGCAGCCACCCGGCCCGGCCATCGACGCTGATCCGGCACCAGGCCGTGCGGCAGGCCTCCACCGTCACGATGACCCGGCGCTCAAGGTACATCAGCACCGGCGCGGCTTCATCCGCGCTGTCGCGCAGGGCCACCAGGTCGCCGCTGACCATCGCCGTGCGTCGCCCTGACAGCAGGCTGGAATGCAGCCAGCCCTCCTCCCCCCAGGGATCACGCACCTCGCGCCAGTTCTCGTGCTCCCCCAGGACCTGGACCGGCATGTTGCGGCGCAGGTAGACCCAGCGCACGGGATATTTCCTGCCCGGCCCGGTGCGCAGGTTCGCCTTGCCGGCCTTCACCGACACGAACCGTGGCAGGGGCAGGCCGGTGACGCTGCCCACCGTTGCGGCGGCATCCTCCACCGCGTGCACGGCTCCGGGCAGGGACGCGTACATGATCGCGATGGCAAGGCAAGTCAGGGCGCGCAGCAGCATCAGTCGGACCTTGGCAGGGAGCAGTCGGAAGACCGCGATTCGTCTCAGACGCCTTGCACTACCCCGTCCTCGGCCTTCTCGACAACCAGGTGGATGCCGTTGAGGCCGGTCACGCGCACCGGCACCCCGGCGGCCAGGTCCGGCCCCTCGATCTGCCAGGTGGTTCCGCCGGTCCTGTGACGCGCGGTGCCGTTGACGATGGCCTGCTGCAGCACGAAACGCTGCCCGATCAGGTTTTCGCCACGCCGGTTGAGACCGGTATGGGTGGTGCGGATCGGTCGCCAGCGGAAGTAGCGTCGGCCCAGCAGGGTCGACACCACCGACAGCACCGCGAAGACGGCAAGCTGTGCCTTCCAGCCCATGTCCGGCAAGATCGCGGTGAGCAGCGCGAGGACGCCCGCGGCAATCCCGACCCAGAGGAAGAAGGCACCGGGGGCCGCCACTTCGAGAAGGATCAGGACAAGCCCGATGCTCGCCCAGGTCCAGTGTCCGTGCTGCTGCAGCAGATCAACCACGAACATGGATCACTCCTCGACGCGGGGAACGCTGCCGGAGGACGCCACGTCGCGGCGTTCCGCCTGCTTCTGCATCGCCTCCCGCGCCAGTTCGCTGACACCACCGATGGCACCGATGACGCTCGACGCCTCCAGCGGCATGAAGAACATCTTCTGGTTCGGCGAGGTGGCGATGCGGCCCAGCGCATCGACGTATTTCTGCGCCACGAAGTAGTTGATGGCCTGCACGTCGCCTTCGGAGATCGCGACGGAGACCATGCGGGTGGCCTCGGCCTCGGCCTGTGCCTCGCGTTCCCGCGCCTCGGCATCGCGGAACGCGGATTCCCTGCGGCCCTCCGCCTCCAGGATGGCGGCCTGCTTGGCACCGTCGGCACGCAGGATGGCGGCCTGCTTGTGGCCGTCGGCCTGCAGGATGTCCGCCCGCTTCTCGCGTTCCGCCTTCATCTGCCGGGCCATCGATTCGACCAGGTCGCGCGGCGGGTTGATGTCCTTGATCTCGATGCGGGTGATCTTCACGCCCCAGGCATCCGTCGCCTCGTCCACCACGGCAAGCAGGCGACCGTTGATGTCGTCACGCTTCGACAGCAGTTCGTCCAGGTCCATGCTGCCCATGACGGAGCGGATGTTGGTCATGGTCAGGTTCAGGATGGCAAGCTCGAGTTGCCGTACCTCGTAGGCCGCCTTCGGCGCGTCCATGATCTGGTAGAAGACCACGCCGTCCACCGCGACCATCGCGTTGTCCTTGGTGATGATCTCCTGCACCGGGACATCCATCACCTGTTCCATCATGTTCAGACGTCGTCCGATGCGATCGATGATCGGCAGGATGAGGTGCAGTCCCGGTGGCAACGTGTTGGTGAATCGCCCGAAGCGCTCCACGGTATATTCATTGCCCTGGGGCACCACCTTCACCGCGGCCATCACCAGCACGATTGCCAGCAAGGCCAGGATGATCACAAAGACTCCTGACGTCGTGAACATGCTCGTCAATCAACATTCCTCCACCGGTCTCCGGGTCTATTCTCCGTCGCGGACCCGCTTCGCGACACGTCGGAGCAACCGCCCCGCAACCTCCGCATTCGATGCCTCCGCCCCGGCGCGTTCGCGGGCGGCCGCAATGTCGGCGCGCAGCAGATCGCGCTGTCTCTGGGTTTCCTCTCCCGCCTTGCGCGCTGCGGTACGGGCGCGGGGCAGGACTTCCTGCTGCGCGACGTCGATGGCGCGGGCGCGCAACTCCGGATTGCTGGCGATCCGGCGCGCGGCTTCCATCAGGATGGTTCGGACGATCGGCATTGTGACCTTCCTGCAATACGGGCAGACCTCTACCCATAATATGGTAATTGATCACGTTTCGGGAAGATTGCACCGCGCCGTTCCACATGTCAGAGAGTCCGGGTCGCGCGGGCGGTTCAATCCGGCAGGACCATCGCCATATGTCCGTGATGGCCGGAGCGGGAGAGCAATGAACATGAACGCCGGACGCCCAGAGGGGAACGCCACTTGCTGATGTATGGAATGGTCGCGCTGGGCCTCGTCCTGTTGCTGATCGGGGGCGAGGCACTGGTCCGCGCTGCCGTCGCACTGGCCGACAGGCTTGGCGTTTCCCGGCTGGTGATCGGCCTGACGGTGGTGGCCTTCGGCACCTCTGCGCCCGAACTGCTGGTCTGTGTGCAGGCCGCGCTGGAGGATGCGCCCGGCATCGCCATCGGCAACGTGGTCGGTTCCAACATCGCCAACGTGCTGCTGGTGGTTGGCCTGCCGGCCCTGATCGCGCCCTTCCTGTGCGAGAAGGGCGTGATGCGGCGGGAAGGGCTGGTGATGGTCGGTGCCACGGCCCTGGTCATGATCATCGCCTGGCAGGACGGCGTCCGGTTCTGGCCGGGGCTGCTGCTGCTGCTGCTGCTGTTCGCGTTCCTGTTCAACGCCTACCGCCAGGCCCGCCGCGACGGCGTGGAGAGCCTGGGCGACGAGGTCGAGGAACTGGGCGAAGGCGTTCCGGGCAATCCGCTGATCATCCTTCTGATGATGGCTGTCGGCGTCGCCGGCCTGGTCGCCGGATCGCACCTGCTGGTGGAAGGGGCCCGCGACATCGCCCGTACCGCCGGCGTGTCGGAGGAAGTCATCGGTGTCACGCTGGTGGCCCTCGGCACCTCCCTGCCGGAACTTGCGACCTCCACCGTCGCCGCCTTCCGCCGCCATGGTGACGTGGCCATCGGCAACGTGCTCGGCTCCAACATCTTCAACATCCTCGGCATCCTCGGCATCACCGCCATGGTCAGCCACATCCCCGTGCCGGCGCAGATGCTGAGCTTCGATCTCTGGGTGATGCTCGGCTCGGCCCTGATACTGTTCCCCTTCGCCTGGGCCCGCATCCCCATCGGCCGCGTGGCCGGGCTGGTGTTCCTGCTGGCCTATGCGGGCTATGTCATCGCCCAGTTCCAGGGTGTCTCCGGCATGCCCATCAAGCAACTCGCAGGGCTCTGAGCATGACCGGCGGTTCCCCGGCAACCACGGGCGCCAGTGCCGCCCTGATCACCGGCGGCGGCGTGCGTATCGGACGGGCCATCGCGCTGCACCTGGCCGCCGGGGGCACCGATGTCGCGGTGCATTACCGGAAATCCGCTGCCGCGGCGGAGCAGACGGCGGCGGAACTCCGGGCCCAGGGGGTCCGCGCCGTGACGGTCGCGGCCGACCTGTCGGACAGTGCCGCAGCCGCCGCACTGCTGCCCAAGGCGCGGTCGGTGCTGGGGCGACCCATCGACCTGCTGGTGAACAACGCGTCCCTGTTCGAGAACGATTCGATCCGGTCACTGACGCCGGAGAGCCTGGAGGCGCACCTGGCGGTGAACCTGAAGGCACCGCTGCTGCTGTCGCAGGCCTTCGCGAAGGCACTGCCGGAGGAACTTGGCGGCAACATCATCAACATCGTCGACCAGAGGGTCTGGAAACCGACCCCCTGGTTCACGTCCTACACCGTGTCCAAGGCCGGGCTGCTGTCCCTGACCCAGACCCTGGCCATGGCCCTGGCACCACGCATCCGGGTCAACGGCATCGGACCCGGCCCGGTGCTGCCGAACGAACGGCAGACGGCGGAGCAGTTCGAGCGCCAGTGGCAATCGACCCTGCTGCAGCGGGGGGCCGAACCGGAAGAGATCGCGGCGGCTGTCGGTTTCCTGCTGAACGCCCCGGCGATGACCGGGCAGATGCTCGCCCTGGATGGCGGGCAGTTCCTGCCCTGGCCACCGCTGACGCGTGACGTAGCGGAACTGGATGGTTAAGTACTGCCACACGAAAGTCACAGGAAAAATTGTCGTCGCGGCCTATTCACGGGTTGACTCTTCGGATTGGTTTGCACAGGTGGCGGGCTGGAACCGCGCAACCCCCCGCGCGACAAGGAATTTCACGTTGCATCGGCATCGATGCAGAAATTTTCTATAAAAAACAAAAGCTTACCTAAATTGCCCAATTTGTGGGCAGCGTAATGAAAGCGTAATGATTACGGGGGGCTAGGCCCTCTGTCTAAATTTCCCCAACAAGCTTATCCACAGGACTCGTGGACACTTTTGCCAGGTCAACCATACTGACCCATCCGACTGCCTGAAAGGACGGCGTTCAGTTTCCGGCCAGTCTGCGCGCGGTCTCCCGCACCAGCTTCCATGCGGCATCCACGTGGCGTTGTTCCGTGCGTGTCTGCCCTATGGAGATGCGGATGGCGTAGCGGCCATTGACCCGGTTGGGTGTGAAATAGGCATCGCCCGAATCATTCAGCGCATGCAGCAGCCGCTCGTTCAGTTCATCGCAGGCCGGGTCATCCATGCCTGCCGGACGATAGCGGAAATTGAGCAGGGACAGCACGCGGGGGGCGACCAGTTCGAAATCGTCCGACGCGCTGATCTGCTGCTCCAGCCCCTCCGCCATTCCGATATGGCTGCGCAGGATCTGCTGCAGCCGCTCGACGCCATAGCTGCGCAGCACGAACCACAGCTTCAGTGCCCGGAACCGCCGCCCCAGCGGCACGCCCCAGTCCCGGTAGTCGATGACCTGCCGCCCCTCCCGGCTCTGCAGGAAGGCCGCGTCGATGGCGAAGGTGCGGATCAGCGCCTCCGGGTCGCGGACATAGTGGGCGGCACAGTCGAAGTTGGTCAGCAGCCACTTGTGCGGGTTGAACACCAGGCTGTCGACATGGCCCTGCCCCTCCAGCATCCAGCGATGCTCCGGCAGGATCAGCGCAGACCCGGCCCAGGCGGCATCCACGTGGAAGAAGATGTCGTGCCGGGCACAGATATCTCCGATGGCCTGCAGCGGATCGATGGCCCCGACACCGGTCGCGCCGAGGGACGCCACGACGCAGGCCGGCCGGACCCCGGCGGCAATGTCGGCCCGGATCGCCTGTTCCAGCGCCTCCGGCCGCATGGCGAAACGGTCGTCCGTCGCCACCTTGCGCACGTGCCGCCGCCCGTAGCCGGCGATCTTCGCCCCCTTCTCCGTTGCCGTGTGGGTCTGGTCGGAGCAGTAGACGGCCAGCGGCGCGGTGCCGGCCAGCCCGCTCTCGTTGGCATCGTTGCCGGTCACCTTCTCCCGTGCGGTCAGCAGGGCGCAAAGGATGGCACCGGAGGCGGAATCCTGGATGACGCCGTGAAAGCCATCCTCCAGCCCGATCATCTGCCGCACCCAGTCCAGCACCCGGGTCTCCATCTCCGTCGCGGCGGGGGAGGTCTGCCAGAGCATGCACTGCGCGCCGATGGTCGCGGTCAGCATCTCCGCCAGCACCGACGGCGGGCTGGAATTGGCCGGGAAGTAGGCAAAGAAGCTGGGATGCTGCCAGTGGGTGATGCCGGGCATGATGTCACGGTCGAAATCCGCCATGATGGCGCTGATCGGCTCCCCCTGTTCCGGGGCGGTCCGGGGCAGCGTGGCATCCACGTCCCCCGGTGCCGTCTGCGCCCGGACGGGAAGATCCTCCACGCGGCTCATGTAGTCGGCCATCCAGTCCACCATCTGATGGGCGTGGCTGCGGAATTCGTCTATATCCATGGCAAGTACCGGCACCGTTCCGTGTTCATCGAGCGCACAACTTGACATGCGCGCGGACGATGCGAAATAGCGGGTGCCAACCGGATGCAAGGGAGCGCGATCATGGCCGAGACGATTCACACCAGGGTTCTGATCGTCGGCTCGGGTCCGGCCGGCTGCACCGCCGCCGTCTACGCCGCCCGCGCCGGGCTGGAGCCGGTGATGGTGCACGGCATCCAGCCGGGTGGGCAGCTGACCATCACCACCGACGTGGAGAACTATCCCGGCTTCGCGGAGGTCATCCAGGGGCCGTGGCTGATGCAGCAGATGGAGCAGCAGGCCGCCCATGTCGGCACCCGCATCGTCAATGACATCATCACGGAAGTCGATCTCGGCCGCCGTCCCTTCGTGGCGAAGGGCGACAGCGGCGACACCTATGTCGGCGAGACCCTGATCATCTCCACCGGGGCCTCCGCGCGCTGGCTGGGGCTGGAGAGCGAGCAGAAGTTCCAGGGCTTCGGCGTTTCCGCCTGCGCCACCTGCGACGGCTTCTTCTATCGCGGCAAGGAAGTCTGCGTCGTCGGCGGCGGCAACACCGCTGCGGAGGAAGCGCTGTTCCTGACCAATTTCGCCACGAAGGTCTGGCTGGTACATCGCCGGGACCAGCTGAAGGCCGAGAAGATCCTGCAGGACCGGGTACTGAAGCACCCCAAGATCGAATGCGTCTGGGACCATGTCCTGGAGGAGGTGCTGGGGGAGCAGGATCCGCCGGGTGTCAGCGCCGTCCGGCTGCGCCATGTGAGCACCGGGGCAACCCGCGAGATCCCGATGCACGGCGTGTTCATTGCCATCGGACACGACCCCAACACCGCCCTGTTCAAGGACCAGGTGACAATGGATTCAGAAGGTTACGTGATCACCGCGGCGGATTCGACCGCCACCAGCGTGGCCGGTGTCTTCGCCGCGGGCGATGTCCAGGACAAGACCTACCGCCAGGCGGTGACTGCCGCCGGAACGGGCTGCATGGCAGCACTGGAAGCCGAGAAGTTCATCGCGGCGCACGAGGTCGCCGAAGCCGCCGAGTGACGCTACTTGCGGCCCCCTGCGGAAGGCCGCGAACGAATCTGACTGATTTCCCTTGTCGATTCCGCCCGGAAGGATATTTTCGCCCCCATGGATTGGGACAAGTTGCGCATATTTCACACGGTCGCGGAGGCCGGAAGCTTCACGCATGCAGGTGATCTTCTGAACCTCAGCCAGTCGGCTGTCAGTCGCCAGGTCAGCGCGCTGGAGGAAAGCCTTCGGACGACGCTGTTCCGTCGGCATGCGCGCGGCCTGATCCTGACGGAACAGGGTGAACTGCTGTACCAGACCGCGCGGGATGTCTTCGCCAAGCTGGCGATGGCGGAGGCCATGCTGACCGACGCGAAGGAGAAGCCGCGCGGCGAACTGAAGGTCTCCACCACCATCGGCCTCGGTTCCACCTGGCTGACCCCGCGCATCCGCGAGTTCATCGAGGCCTACCCGGACATCAACGTCAACATGGTCCTGACCGACGGGGAGGTCGACCTGACCATGCGGGAGGCGGACATCGCCATCCGCCTCTGGCCGCCGACCCAGCCCGACCTGGTGCAGCGGAAGCTGATGACGGTGAACTTCCATCTCTATGCCTCGCCCGACTACGTGAAGCGGCGCGGCATGCCGAAGACGCCGGAGGACCTGGATAAGCACGCGCTGATCGTCTATGGCGACGACACGCCGAACCCGGTGCGCGCCAGCGACTGGCTGATGGAACTGGGTGCCAACCCGGAGAAGCCGCGCAACCCGGTGCTGAAGGTCAACAACATCTACGGCCTGCTGCTGGCCGTGGAGAGCGGTCTCGGTATCGGTGCCCTGCCCGACTACATCGTCCAGGGGCACACCCAGCCGGTGCGCGTGCTGGATGACGTGGCGGGGCCGAAGTTCGACACCTACTTCGTCTATCCGGAGGAACTGCGGAATTCCAAGCGCATCACCGTGTTCCGCGATTTCCTGATCCGCAAGGTGGCCGAAACCCGGTTCTGACCGGTGTTCTGACTGTTTTCGGGGCATGGCCGATTTGCAACAGCTGCGCGGTAGTGTTCCCTGACAGGCGAAAACCCTCAGGAAACAGCACCTTCCGAGCCATTCGCAAACTGCATGGCCCGCGTGCAGGCGCTGCCCTTTATTTCCTCACGGGGAAACCCTAAATCTCCACCTGTCGATGTTGCAGCGCAATATCACCGGGCATTCCTGGCGCCTCCCTGTTCAGCAATGTCCGACGTCTCCCAGACGTGAAGCCTCCCTGTTTGACTCGGCGGGTCGTTCGCGACCCGCCTTTTTTTTGTCCGCGCCAATCCGAACCGCCATTCAGGACCGACCGGCGAACCCGGTGAGTTCACCGGAAACAGCGGACGGACCGCGCCCGGTTTCGGCCCTCCCCGGTCTTCTTTCCGTTTGTCTTCTCCATCCCTCTCCGGGGTTTTCCGTGGGCCTGTTCCATCCCTCTCCCCCACCCGGCCACCCAGTAAGGGTACTCCCGTGGGCGGCCGGGTGGGGGAGAGGGATGGGGCAGTCAGCAGCAAACTCGCACGGGCCGCACAGGAAGAAGCCTTTCCCAGCCTAGCGCTTGAGGCCCAGCAGCTTCCGCGCGACGACCCAGCGATGCACCTCGGAGGGGCCGTCATAGATCCGCATCAGCCGGATCTGCGACGCCATCTGGTGCAGCGGCAGTTCGCGGGTCATGCCCATGGCGCCGAAGGTCTGCATGGCGTTGTCCAGGATCTCCCACGCCATCTCGGTCGCGTGGACCTTGATCATGGAGACATCGGTACGGACATCCATGCCCCGGTCCAGCTTCCAGGCGGTCTCGTAGGCCATCAGGCGGCTGGCGCGGATTTTCGCCGCGGCATCGGCCACCCACCACTGGATCGCCTGGCGCTCCGACAGCGGCGCACCGAAGGTCTGCCGCTGCGGTGCGAACTCGCACATCATCTCCAGCGCCCGTTCCGCCATGCCGATGCACCATGACGCCATCTCCAGGCGACGGGTGGACAGCCGGACCTGCATCGGGGCAAAGCCCTTGCCTTCCTCCCCCAGCAGGTTGGCGTGGGGCACGCGACAATCCTCCAGCGCGATCTCGTAGGTGAAGGCCCCGCCGATCATCGGGATGCGCCTCGCGATGTTGAAGCCAGGCGTGCCGCGGTCCACCAGGAAGGCGGAGATGCCGCCACGTGCGCCCTTCTCCCGGTCCGTCACCGCCATCAGGATGGTGAAGTCCGCCTCCTCCGCGCGGCTGATCCAGATCTTGGAGCCGTTGATCACCCAGTCGTCGCCGTCGCGCACCGCCCGCGTGCGCATCCCCGCCGGGTCGGCCCCCGCGCCCGGTTCGGAGATGCCGATGGCGGAGACCGTGCCGCCCTTCACGTAGGGTTCCAGGTAGCGCTTGCGCTGGTCCTCGTTCACCGTCGCCATCAGCATGCGCAGGTTCGGCGAGTCCGGCGGCAGCATGTAGGGGGTGACCGTGCGGCCGAGTTCGATGTTGACGCCGATCATCGCCTCCGTCGGCAGGTCGACGCCCCCGACATCCTCCGGCGCGTCCAGCCCCCACAGGCCAAGCTCCCGCGAACGCGCATCGATGTGCGCCCGCTCCTCCGCCGTCAGGGACGCGCCCTCGCCCCGGGCCTCCCGCGCCAGCACCTCCGGCTCCAGCGGCATCAGCTCGTCCTGCACGAACCGCTGCACCAGGTCCCGCAGCATCCGGTGCTCTTCGCTCAACTCGAAATCCATTTCTGTCCTCCCCCGGTTCAAGGTACTGATCCTGAAGCGGTTCGGCGGGGGCAGCAAGGGCGTTGCCGATTGCCGGGCATTGGCGGACGCGGTGCGCGTCCCCATGTCTGCGCCGCCCCCGGCGCTTCCAGCGACTGGGCGGGCCGACCGAAACCATGGACGGGAACCGGACAGGATGGCTGATCTGGAGAAGCGACCGCTGCAGGCGGTCATCGAGACGGCTGCCAGCGAGGCAGAGGGTGAAACGGTCACGGTCGCCGAACTGCTGGAGATCTTCCAGGATCGCGGGTTCGGGCCGATCCTGATCGCACTCGGCCTGCTCGCATCCTCCCCCCTGGGCGCCATTCCCACGGTCCCGAGCATGCTGGCACTGGTCGTCATCCTGGTTTCCGGGCAGCTCGTGCTCGGCCGGACGCATCCCTGGCTGCCGCGTCGCCTGCGTTCGCGCAGCTTCTCCGTGCGGAAGATCGAGATGGCCGGTGAGAAGGGACGGAGCTGGCTGCGCCGCGCCGACTGGCTGGTGCGCACGCGGCTCACCTGGGTGACGAACGCCGTGGCCCGCCGCATCGCCGCCCTGCTCTGTGTCGGGCTGGCAGGACTGATGATCCCGCTGGAACTGGTGCCCTTCGCGGTGCTGCTGCCGTCGGTCACCATCCTCGTCTTCGGCATGGCGCTGACCGCCCGTGACGGGCTGTTCATGATCCTGGCGCTCGCCATGACCGCCGTGACCGCCTGGCTCGCCGCGGGCTGGCTGAGCGACCTGGGTTAGGCCGCAGCAGGACCAGGTCCGCATGGGGGCGGAGACACCGCCCCGGCCCGGACCCGCGCCCGGAGGGGCAACAGGCCGTTGGTCCGGGGCGGTGCGACCTCAGAACATCATGCGTGCGCCAACCACCAGGAAGACGGCACTCGCATCCTCGCCCGAGGCTCTGACCAGGTTCGCGCTGCGCCCGAACGTCCGCTCGTAATGCAGCCCCACGTAAGGCGACAGCAAGCGGTCGATCAGGTCGTAGCTGACACGGGCACCGATCTCCAGCTTCGGCCCGAACGCGGCCCGGTCCAGCGCGATGTCATCCGCAAGCGGCACATCGAGCTCGATGCTGGGCACGACGATGATCCGGTTGGTGATCAGGCCCTCGTACTCCACCTCGAACCGCGCCGAGGGGTGATCGGAGAGGAACAGGTCGGCATCGACCTCGAACCACTGGCGGGTCAGCCCGTGAAGGCCGATCACGCCGTGGACCCTGTCCGGACCGCTGGCGGTGTCGAGGCGTACGCCGGCGACCGCGTCGAAGAAGTCGGAGACCGGCGTGGAGAGACGGAACTGGTTCTCCAGGGTCTCGAAGGCCTTCTCATCGACCGCATACTCGCCTTCGCTGCGGAAGACGAAGCGCAGTTCGTCACCGCCATAGAAGGCATCCAGGTCCCAGGCCGCCACGTCGGTGTCTCCACCGACGCGGTACTCGGCCTGCTCCGCCTGGATGCCCCAGACGGTCGGTTCCGCAACTGCAGTCCGACCTGCGGACAGCACCGCGACGCCAAGCGCGGCGCTCAGCAACAGCCTTTTCATGCCGTCAGCCCCCCTGCTTCACGCCGTGGGAAGCGGCAGCGGTCTCGGGACCGCCCTCCACCACGATCTTGCGGAACATGCCGGAATCGGCGTGGTAGGACAGGTGGCAGTGAAACGCCCACTCGCCGGGGGCATCAACCTCCGTCTCCATGTAGACCGTGGTCGCCGGGGCGACGCTGATCACGTGTTTCACCGGGTTCCACTTGCCGCTGCCATTGTCGAGGATCGACCACATGCCGTGCAGGTGCATCGGGTGGGTCATCATCGTGGTGTTGACGAACTTGAAACGTACCCGCTCCCCGTAGTTGAGGCGGATCGGTTCGGCATCGGCATACTTCACACCGTTGATGGACCAGATGTAGCGCTCCATGTTGCCGGTCAGCTTCAGCTCGATCTCCCGCGTCGGCGGCCGGTGCTCGTAGAGCGGCTTCTGCGCCTTCAGGTCGGCATAGGAGAGGAAGCGGCCACCATTCGCCGCTTCCGGCCGCAGCCCGCTGCCGGGCGCATAGAAGGGATCGGCCGCGCCGACCGCTCCACCCATTGCACCATGTCCCATCGCGGCATGATCCACACCGTCCTTCGGCGGCATGGCGTGCCCCATCGCGGCATGGTCCACACCGTCCTTCGGCGGCATGGCATGACCCATCGCGGCATGGTCCACACCGTCCTTCGGCGGCATGGCATGACCCATCGCGGCATGGTCCACACCGTCCTTCGGCGGCATGGCATGACCCATCGCGGCATGGTCCACACCGTCCTTCGGCGGCATGGCATGACCCATCGCGGCGTGATCCATGGTTCCATGGTCCATGCCACCATGATCCATCCCGCCATGCCCGGCCATGTCACCCATGGTCAGCAGCGGCGCGTCCCTGAGTTCCGGCACCGGAGCGGTCATGCCTTCACGCGGGGCGAGGGTGCCGCGCGCATAGGCCGTGCGTCCCATCGACTCCGCGAACAGGGTGTAGGCCCGGTTCTCGGTCGGCTGCACGATGACATCGTAGGTCTCGGCCACCGCGATGCGGAACTCGTCCACGACCACCGGCTGCACATTGTTGCCGTCAGCCTGCACCACGGTCAGCTTCAGTCCGGGGATCCGGATGTCGAAGTAGGTCATGGCGGAGGAGTTGATGAAGCGCAGCCGCACCCGCTCACCGGGCCGGAACAGGCCGGTCCAGTTCTGCTCCGGCCCCTTGCCGTTGATCAGCGGCGTGAAGCCCTGCAGGTCCTCGATGTCCGTGGGCATCATCCGCATGTCGCCCCAGTCACCACGATCACGGAGCGCCGCGCCCACGCCCTTCTCCGACGCGTCGTCGAAGAAGTCCAGCAGGGTGCGCTGCTTGCGGTTGTAGTAGTCGGGCATCATCTTCAGGTTGCGCATGATGCGGTCACCCGAATGGGGATGCGCGTCGGCCAGCTGGACCACGTACTCCCGGTCATGGCGGAAGGGTTCCGCGTCCTTCGGCTCGATCACGATGGCACCGTAGGCCCCGTCCGGTTCCTGGAACCCGGAATGGCTGTGGAACCAGTAGGTGCCGCTCTGCACGATGGGGAAGCGGTAGGTGAAGGTCTCCCCCGGCGCGATTCCCAGATAGCTGATCTTCGGCACGCCGTCCTGCTGGTAGGGCAGGATCAGGCCGTGCCAGTGGATGGAGCTGTCCTCGTCGAGGTTGTTGGTCACGTTGATCGTGACCTCCTCCCCCTCCCGGAAGCGCAGCACCGGGCCGGGGCTGGCGCCGTTGAAGCCGACGCCGGAGCGGGTGAAGGTGCCGGTATCGATCTCGACCGGGTCGATGGTCAGGTTGTATTCCCCCGCCATCGCACCGACCGGGAACGCCAGCGCCAGGCCGACCCCCAGCAGGGCCGCCCGGAATCCGTTCAATTCAGTCATCATGATGTTTCTCGTTCCTGGACGGACGGGTCAGTGCGAAAGGCGGATGCCGCCAACCATGCCGGACTGGTAATGGCCGGGCACGTTGCAGGCGAATTCCAGTTTCGCATGGTCTGGAAAGGTCCAGATGATCTCCCCGTTCTGGCCGGGTTCCAGCAGCACGCTGTTCGGATCATCGTGCTTCATGCCGTGTTCGCCATGCCCCATCTTCGCATGGTTGATCCGGTCCGGTTCCAGCGCACCGCTCTCCATCATGCCCATCATCTCCTCCTGGTGGGCGGCATGCATGGCGGCGGTGCCGATATTGAACTCGTGGACGAATTCCCCTTCGTTGCGGACGATGAAACGGACTGTCTCGCCCTCCCGGATATCGAGCGATTCCGGTTCGAACAGGTTGTCACGCATGATGATGGTGACGGTGCGGGTCACGTCGGAGGCCGCACCCGGCTTTCCGATGGCCGCCGCGTCCCCATGACCATGGTCGTGGCTGCCCGCGGCGAATGCCAGCGGCGCAACGGGAATGAGCGAAAGGGCGAGCGCGCAGGCGCGCAGACGTGTCATTGCAGACATGGAAGATCTCCTGAAAAAGCTGGATCAGGGTCCCGGCAAGCGGAACCCGACGGTTCGGTTCAGGAGATGTGTCGTGGAGGCGGTGGCTGGTGTGACAGGTCGTGCGAAACCATGCGCGACAGCCAGGCCCGATCATGGTCGCCCGCGGCACGCGTGCTGTCGGACATGACGGGAACGGTGATGCCCGGCGTGCAGACACCATGGTCGCAGCCGCCGTCGCCAACGCACATGTCACAGGACATCTGGCCGTCCATCGATGCAGCCGGTGCGGGTTCCATGTCGACGGCAGACATCTGTCCGTGACCCGCATGGGTCGAGGCGACTTCCTGCGCGGCGACGTCCTGGCCGGTCAGCCCGCACATCGCCGATGCGCCGAAACCGCTGCCGAGCATCATGGCCAGCACGGTCAGGACCGTGAGCGACAGTCGGAATGGGCGCAACGCGAACATGACAGGAAATGTCGGCACGCCGCCGTCCGCTGTCAAGCAGGACAGCGGCGCGAGCGATCAATCCCGCGTCATGGTCCGCCGCGCGCCCGGTGCCGGCGGCTGTTCGGGGGCGCCGGCGAAGCACTGGGCGATGGACATCCATTCGGTGGCGTTCGGGCCGGTCACCTTCAGCGTCGTGTCGGCAATGTTCCTGACCTGGGTCACCACCTGGCAGAATTCCTCCGCCGGACCCTCGATCAGTTCGCTCTCCGACGGTTCGTTCCAGGTCCAGACCTCCCCCGACGGTGCCGTCAGGCGGACATGCGGCGCGGGCTGCGGCGCCTCCCGCCCCCGCACCTTGTAGGTCCAGCCATGGGTATTGACGCCCAAGACCGCGATCGACCTGATCCGGTCGGCGTTCTGCCGCACCACGCCCAGCATGTCATAGACTTCCTGGCCATGGGCCCAGGTCTCCATCAGGCGGGCGGAAATGGAGGAACGCACGCTCATCGACGGGCCTGCCCACGGCACGCGGGCGGACGGGTCGGCGGCGGCGAAGCGGTCGGCCATGCCCTGGTAGTAGTCGCGCCAGGCGGTGACCAGCGCCTGGCCGCCGATACCCGCACGCCAGTCACGCTCCAGGTCACCGACACTGCCACCCGCGTCACGGCGGCGGATCACGTCCTGCATGAACTTCCCGAAACCTTCCGCGTCCGTCAGCGACAGGTCGGCCGCCCAGTTCCACATGTGCAGGTGGCCCAGGACACGGTTGATGGTCCAGTCCTTGAAGGCCGTCGGTTGTTCGAAGGCGCTGTCGGGCAGGTCCCTGACCAGCGCGTGCAACGCCTCGCTCTCGGCGCGAAAATCCTCTGCCTGTTCCAGCATTCCGTCCCTCCCCCGTCAGTCAAGCAATGCCTTCCGACAGCATGGCGTGATCGGCCATTTGTGCAAGTCGCCTTGTTTTCCGGCCCTTCCGCGGCGGATTAACCTGCCCTTAAGGCAACCCGTGCCAGCCTCCAGCAATCGCGGGTAACAGGGCCAGGGTGCCGACCATGAGAGCGCAGAGACTGAACAACGCCTTCAACGGCTTCATCGACAGCTGGATTCCGTCCGAGCTGATCGACGACAGGAACTACGCGCAACGGGTGCGCATGTTCATCATCAGCCACACGCTGGGCCCGTTCCTTGGCCAGACGATCACGCTGGCGCTGCTGTTGCTGGACCCGGAACCGACACCCCATGTCTACGTGCTGGCCGGTTCCATCACGCTGTTCCTGGTCTTCCCGCCGGCGCTGAAGATCAGCAGCCGCTTTTTCGAGGCGCATCTCTGCTACACGGTGCTGGCACTGCTCTCGGTGCTGAACCTGATCTTCGCCGTGCTCTGGGGTTCCTACCACTATGCCGGCATCCAGTCGCCGTTCCTGGTCTGGCTGCTGGTGGTGCCACTGCTGGCCTTCTTCTATCTCGGCTCCAACCCCATCGCGCGCATGTTCGTGTTCGGCATGACCGGCACCGGCCTGGTGGGATTCTACCTGCTCTACCAGTTCGGCGGCGGCTTTCCGGAGCACGTGGACAGCAGCGCCATGGTGCCGATCGGCATCGTCTCCATCATCTGCGCCATGAGCTACGTCTCCATGATGGCCGTCTACTACGCCAATGTCGTCGACTCACAGTCGGAGCTGCTGGCGGAGATCGAGCGGCACCAGTCGACCACCTCGCAGCTGCTGGAAGCCAAGGAAGAGGCGGAACGCGCCAACGGTGCCAAGTCCGACTTCCTGGCCAAGATGAGCCATGAGCTGCGCACACCGCTGAACGCCGTCATCGGCTACAGCGAGATGCTGCTGGAGGATGCGGAGATCGACGGGCGCGGCGAGGACTCGGCCGACCTGAAGAAGATCAACTCCGCCGGCAAGCACCTGCTGGCCCTGGTCAGCGAGGTGCTGGACCTGTCGAAGATCGAGGCCGGCAAGATGGAGCTGTACACGGAGGAGGTCGATCTCGACAGCTTCGTCAGCGAGGTTGCCTCCACCTGCCGCCAGATCATCGCCAAGAACGCCAACGAGCTGGTCATCCGCCGCGCCAGTGACCTGGGACGGCTGGAATGCGACGCCACGAAGCTGCGCCAGGCCCTGCTGAACCTGCTCAGCAACGCCGCGAAGTTCACCGAGAACGGTCGCGTCACCCTGTCGGCACGGCGTGAGCGGGTGGACAATCGCGACTGGGTGAAGATCGCGGTGCAGGATACCGGCATCGGCATCGCGCCGGACCAGATCAACAACCTGTTCCGCAACTTCTCGCAGGCCGCGCCCTCGATCTCCTCGAAGTTCGGCGGCACCGGCCTCGGCCTGTCGCTGAGCCAGAAGCTCTGCCGCTTCATGGGCGGCGACATCACGGTCGAGAGCAAGATGGGAGTGGGCACGACCTTCACCATCATCCTGCCGGCCACGACCCGGGCGCTGGCCGCCGTTTCGACGCCGAGCGACGAGACCGTCTCGGAAATCACGGCCGATACGTCCGCCAAGATCACGCCGCTGGACGCTGCCACCGCGCAGGGTGGCCAGGAGGGCGAGAAGCAGACGATCCTGGTGATCGATCCGGATCCGTCCGCCCTGGAGATCATGGAGCGCCTGCTGCAGAAGGAAAGCTATCGCGTGGTGGTGGCGGAACGGGCGCGCGACGGCATGGAGATCGCCCGGACCCTGCGGCCCGACGCGGTGGTGCTGGACGTCGCCGTCGGCGACATGGACGGCTGGGAGGCGCTCCGGTCCCTGAACGCCGACGAGCGCACGGCCGACATTCCGGTCATCGTCCAGTCGATCATCGACGACCCGCGCAAGGGCTACCAGCTCGGCGCCTCCGCCTTCCTGGTGAAGCCGGTGGACCGCGAACCGCTGCTGGAGACCATCAGCCAGGTCTGTGACGAGGCCGGGTTTCCCGGCAACGAGATCCTGGTGATCGACGATGACGGCACTTCCTCCGCCTCCACGGTGGTCGCGGCACGCGAAGCGGGCTGGCATGTGACGATGGTGCCGGACTTCGGCATCGGCCTGACCCGCGCGCACCAGGTGCAGCCCGATCTTGTGATCGTGGACAGCGACAGCATCAGCGCCGGCCTTGTAGCCTTCGTCGAGGGGCTGAAGGATCTCGAAGGCACCGCCGTGCTGGTTCTGGTCGAGAGCGAGGCCGCACCGAACAGCACGCTCTCGATTCCGCGCACGGCGCGGACCATCTTCAACGCCAGCGACCGCGACGACATCCGCACCACCGCGCTGGCAATGCTCAACATGGACGACGCGCATCAGGGCTCGTACGCAAAGGAGGCCGCACATGGCTGAGATTCTCCTCGTCGAGGACAATGAGATGAACCGCGACATGCTGGGGCGCCGCCTGGAGCGCCGGGGCTACTCGGTGATCTTCGCCGTCGATGGCCCGGGCGGTGTCGCCACGGCCAAGGAACGGCGTCCCGACCTGATCCTGATGGACATCGCGCTCGGCCAGATGGATGGCTGGGAGGCGACGCGGCTGATCAAGTCCGATCCGGACACCATGTCGATTCCGGTGATCGCGCTGACCGCCCATGCGCTGTCCAGTGACCGGGAGCGGAGCGTGCAGGTAGGTTGCATCGACTTCGATACCAAGCCGATCGACATGCCGCGCCTGCTGCGCAAGATCGAGGCCTGCCTGGAAGGCCGCTCCGTCTCCGCCGCCTGATCTTCCCGGCGGCGCGGCTGCGCACTGGCGCTGCGCCGCAGGACGTGATTGCATCGCCGCCCGAGGCAACCGATGCAAGAGAGTCCACCCATGACAGCCGCCAGCAGCCGCGACGATGTCCGGCACATGCGCCACGCCCTGCGGCTGGCGCGCCGGGGACTGGGACGCACCGCACCGAATCCGGCAGTGGGATGTGTCATCGTCGGCGACGGGCGGGTGGTCGGACGGGGCTGGACCGCCCCCGGCGGGCGCCCGCACGCGGAAACCGCCGCCCTGGCCGAGGCCGGTGAACATGCCCGCGGCGCCACGGCCTACGTGACGCTGGAACCCTGCAGCCACCATGGACAGACCCCGCCCTGTGCCGCCGCCCTGGTCGCGGCCGGTATCGCGCGGACCGTGGTCGCCATGACCGACCCGGACAACAGGGTGGACGGGCGCGGCATCACCATGCTGCGCGATGCCGGGGTGTCGGTGCAGACGGGGGTCTGCGAGGCGGAGGCGCAGGAACTGCAGCAGGGCTTCGTGCTGAACCGCACCGTCGGACGCCCCCTCGTCACCCTGAAGGTCGCCAGCAGCCTGGACGGCCGCATCGCCACCGCCGCCGGTGAGAGCAAGTGGATCACCGGCCCGGAATCCCGCGCCTCCGGCCACATGCTGCGCGCCAGCCACGACGCCATCCTGATCGGTGCCGGCACCGCCGTGGCGGACGATCCGGAACTGACCTGCCGCCTGCCGGGCCTGCAGGACCGGTCGCCTGTCCGCGTGGTGATGGACCGTCACCTGCGCCTGCCGCTGACCGGTCGCCTGGTCGGTTCGGCGTCGGAGGTTCCCCTGGTCATCTATGCCGATCCCTCTGCCGATGCCCGGCGGATCGCAGCCCTGCGGCAGGCAGGGGCGGAGGTCCGTCACGTCGCGCCGGACCCCCAGGGCCGACCCGACACCGGTGCCGTGGCGCAGGACCTGGCCCGGCACGGGGTGACCCGGCTGCTGCTGGAGGGTGGCGGCGGCATCGCCGCGTCCTTCCTGGCTGCCGGGCTGGTCGACCGCATCCACTGGTACCGGGCCGGGCTGGCGCTCGGCGGTGACGGGTACCCGGCGCTGGCACCGCTGGCGCTGGAGCGGCTGGCGGATGCGCCGCGCTTCCGGCGCATGGCGGCGATGCCACTGGGCGACGATCTGCTGGAAACGTGGCGCAGGCAGGCGTAAAACCCCCCTGCAGCACCGTCCGGGCCCTGGCCCGTGCGGCATGTCAGTCAGGATTGATCCAGACCTGGGAAGGGACCGCATGTTCACCGGCATCGTCACCGACATCGGCCGCATCCGCGCCATCGAACCCCGTGGCGACATGCGTCTGGTCATCGAAACCGCCTTCGACATGGCGACCGTGGACATGGGCGCCTCCATCGCCTGTCACGGCATCTGCCTGACCGTGGTGGACAAGGGGCCGGGCTGGTTCGCCGTCGATGTCAGCAAGGAAACGCTGGACCGCACCGCGCTGGGGCAGCTGGAGGCCGGGTCGCCGCTGAACCTGGAGCGCTCGCTGCGCGTCGGGGACGAGCTGGGCGGCCACATCGTCACCGGCCATGTGGACGGGGTCGCGGTGATCGAGACGCTGGAGACCGTGGGCGACAGCCGCCGCTTCGTCTTCCGGGCGCCCGAGCCGCTGGCCCGTTTCGTGGCGGAAAAGGGCTCGGTGGCGCTGAACGGTGCCTCCCTGACCGTCAACGCCGTCGATGGCGCCACCTTCGAGATCAACATCATTCCCCACACCCAGTCACGCACCACCTTCGGCGACGCCAGGGTCGGAGACCGCGTGAACATGGAAATCGACGTGCTGGCGCGGTATGTGGCCCGTCTGCAGGACACGGTCGCAGGCTGACGGCCAGTTACATCTCACGCTACAGGCACTTCACACGTTTCAGGATATTTGCATGTCATCGGAATATACCCGCTACCTGTCCTCCATCGAGGATGTCGTCGAGGATGCGCGCAACGGCAAGATGGTCATCCTGGTCGATGACGAGGACCGGGAGAACGAGGGCGACCTCTACATCCCCGCGCAGTTCGCGACGCCGGAGGCGGTCAACTTCATGGCCAGGTACGGCCGTGGCCTGATCTGCCTGTCGATGACGCAGGACCGGGTGGACGAGCTGGGCCTGTCGCTGATGTCCCAGAACAACAAGGCCCGGCACCAGACCGCCTTCACCGTGTCGATCGAGGCGAAGGACGGCATCTCCACGGGCATCTCCGCCCATGACCGGGCGCTGACCATCCAGGTGGCCATCGACCCCGCACGCACCGCCGACGACATCGTCACGCCGGGCCATGTCTTCCCCCTGGTGGCGAAGGATGGCGGCGTGCTGCGCCGCGCCGGGCACACGGAGGCGGCGGTGGACATTGCCCGCATGGCCGGGCTGCACCAGGCCGGGGTGATCTGCGAGATCATGAATGATGACGGGACGATGGCGCGCATGCCCGACCTGATCAAGTTCGCGCAGTTCCACAACATGAAGATCGCCACCATCGCCGACCTGATCGCCTATCGCCGCCGCTCCGACAAGCTGGTCAAGCGCAGCTACGAGACCACGCTGACCAGCGACTTCGGCGGCGAGTTCAAGCTGGTGGTGTTCAATTCGGACGTGGCCTACGCGGAGCCGCTGGCGCTGATCAAGGGCGACATCTCCGGCGACGAGCCGCCGCTGGTGCGCATGCACGCCTATGACCCGCGCAACGACCTGTTCGGCGAATCCGGCGGCAAGGCGAAGCAGCTTGAACAGGCCATGCGCATCATCGGCCAGGAAGGCCGTGGCGTGCTGGTGTTCCTGCGGGAAACGCGGGAACTACGCATGTCGGAATTCCTGCAGCTGCAGGAGGAAGGCAATGTCGAGCAGTTGCGCGAACTGCGCGACTATGGCATCGGCGCGCAGATCCTGACCGATCTCGGCATCTCCCGCATGGTGCTGCTGACCAACTCACCGAAGAATGTTGTCGGGCTGGAGGGCTATGATCTGGAGATCGTCGGCACCCGCCCCCTGAAGGAAGACTGACCATGGCCGGACCGCACCTGCTGATCGTCGAATCGCCCTATTACGAGCACATCGCCAAGGGGCTGGCCGACGGCGCCATCGCCGCCATCGAGAAGGCAGGCGGCACCTGGGACCGCATGTCCGTGCCCGGCGCACTGGAAGTGCCCGGTGCCATCGCCATGGCGGAAGCCGCGGTGGACCGGGGTGACCGCACCTATGACGGCTATGTCGCGCTGGGCTGCGTCATCCGCGGCGAGACGCTGCATTACGAGATCGTCTCCAACGAATCCGCACGCGGGCTGATGGACCTGACCATCTATGACGGCGTCGCGGTGGGCAACGGCATCATCACGGTGGAGAACGAGGCCCAGGCCCTGGTCCGTTCCGACCCGGCGCAGAAGGACAAGGGCGGTGATGCCGCCCGCGCCGCGCTGCGCATGGTGGAGATCCGCCGCGAGCTCGAACAGGACCAATGAGCAATCCCCGCAGCGGCCGCACCAGCGCCGAGGACAGGCGGAAACGTAGCACCGCGCGCATGCATGCGGTGCAGGCCGTCTACCAGCTTGAACTGAACGAAGTCCGCGT
This sequence comes from Minwuia sp., assembly GCA_965228535.1. GTDB lineage: Bacteria > Pseudomonadota > Alphaproteobacteria > Minwuiales > Minwuiaceae > Minwuia. The sequence goes on from CBDDHU010000003.1 coordinate 132,050, forward strand.
GGCGGACATTGTCTCCGAGTATCTCGATCACCGGCTGGGCCAGGACATCGACGGCGAGGAACTGCTGCCCGCCGACCGCGACTTCTTCCAGGACCTGGTGCTGGGAACCGCCGACCGCAGCCGCGAACTGGACGGCATCGTCGAACGTTCGCTCAGCCTCGACTACACCATGGACCGGCTGGAGACCCTGCTGCGCGCCCTGCTGCGCGTCGCCGCCTACGAGATGCTGGCGCGCATCGACGTGCCGGCAAAGGTGGTGATCAACGAATATGTCGATCTCGGCATGGCGTTCTTCGCCGGGGGCGAGACCGGCCTGGTCAACGGCGTGCTGGACCGCATGGCCCGGGAGATCCGCCCCGGCGAGATCGGCGGCCAGGCCCGGCGGTAGGCCACCGCCCCTTCTTCCGCCCCTGCCCATTGACGGACCGGGACCAGCGGCACATCGTTTCCCCATCGCCCTTGCAGGAAGCACGCGGCGGGAATGGGACAAGTCGGGGGCCATCGGCGAAGGGGGCCTGTGCCTTGCGGTGAGCGTCAGCACCACCACCCCGCGGCGCACCCGGGCTCGACCCGGGCGCCCATCCTGTGGCGGCGGGGCGGCACCGTGGGCTGCCGGGTCAAGCCCGGCAGCGCCGTCGGGATGGGTGACATTACCTTCTCCCCTTGCCCTACGCAGCTTGTGGTGCCGTGATCCGCCGGTCCCGAGACCAGTTCAGGAGAGAAGATCGTGGCAATCGAAGGTGGGGAGTTCGGGGTGATCGCCGACCTGCTGGCACCGCTGGCGGCCGACGGCGCGTTCGGCCTGACCGACGATGCCGCGCTGCTGCCGGAACTGCCGACCGGCGAGGGCTGGGTGGTGACCAAGGACGCCATGGTCGCGGGCGTGCACTTCCTGCCCGACGATCCGCCGGAACAGGTGGCGCGCAAGCTGCTGCGGGTGAACCTGTCGGATCTTGCCGCCATGGGGGCCGTGCCATGCGGCTACCTGCTGGCCTGCGCCTGGACACCGGAAACGACCCGGGACTGGATCGCAGGCTTCGTTGACGGGCTGGCGGCGGACCAGGCCGCGTTCGGCATCGGCCTCTTCGGCGGCGACACGGTATCCACACCCGGCCCCCTCACCCTGTCACTGACCGCCCTCGGCACCGCCCGCCGGGATGCGCTGCTGCGCCGGAACGGGGCCGCGGTGGGCGACGATGTCCTGGTCACCGGCACGCTGGGTGACGCCGCGCTGGGTCTCAGGGTGCTGCAGGGCGCGCTCGAGCTGTCGGAGACCCATGCCGCCTTCCTGGGGGACCGCTATCGCCTGCCGCAGCCACGGACCGCGCTGGGTCCGGCGCTGGCCGGGCTGGCGACGGCGGCACAGGACATTTCCGACGGGCTGCTGGCGGACCTGGGCCACATCGCCCGCCATTCCGGTGTCGGGGTGGAGGTGCACCTGGAACTGCTGCCGCTCTCCATCGCCGCGCGGGAGGCCCTGGTGGAACGTCCCGACCTGGCGCAACTGCCGCTGAACGGCGGCGACGACTATGAACTGGTCTTCACCGCACCCCCGGCGCAGCGTGCGGCGATCATGGCGCAGGCCAGTGCCACCGGCACCCCGGTGACCCGCATCGGCCGCGTGGTCGCGGGCGAGGGCGTGACGCCCTTCGCCGCCGGGCGTCCGATGCCGGTCAGGGGTCAGGGCTGGCGGCATTTCTGAACCGACGCCCGGCCCCTTGAAGGGAACACTGCGGAATGCGGGGCCAAACGGGGCACAGCTGTTGCCACTCATCCGGATGGCGTGCCCGGACTCGATCCGGGTACGCAGGATGCCGCACAAACGCCTCAAGCCGGGCACCCGGATCGAGCCCGGGCGCGCCGTGGGGTTTCGGGGATATCGGTCGTCGCCACATACGGGAACTGTCGCTGCCCACCGCAATTTCGCAGGGGCCCCTTAAAGGTTTGGAGAGGTTTCCCGCCTACCGTCTGCAGCATGCTTTCCTGACGGCTGCGGAGTGTTGGTTCCATGAAGAAGATCATCATCATCGGTGCTGCCGTGCTGCTGCTTGGCGGCGGGGGTGCCGGGGCCTTCATGATGATGGGCGGTGAGGACAAGACCGCCAACAAGAAGGCCGAGATGCCGGAAATCGTCATGAGCAAGGAGCCGGTCTACCTGCGCCTGGACGGGCTGACCGCGCCGATCATGAAGGGCACCCATGTCCGCCACTACATCTTCCTCAATGTCAGCATCGAGATGAAGGATGACGGTGCCCGCAGCGACGCCAGCCCGCTGAAGCCGCGCCTGCACGACGCCTTCCTGCGCGAGTTCTACAGCAAGACCATCGCCAGCGGCGACGGCACCATCGACTTCGCCAATGTCTCCAAGCGCCTGACCAAGCAGGCGAAGAAGGTGCTGGGCGAGGACCAGGTGGTCGGCGTGCTGATTACCCGCGCCATGCGCGGCGCCGGCTGACCTGACACGGAACAATGATAAATCAAATTCACTGATATCAAAGAATTGCAGAATAGAAAAAACAACGCATTGCAAGCTCAACTTTGTTGTCTATTTTAAATATTTACAATTAAAATCAGAAGATCTAGCTAATTCCAAAAACAAAATGAATAGATTTTTCGATTCCTGGGGACGCAAAAATCAAGAATATACTTGCTAAAATTGTGAAAAAAATACGGATACCAATCTCGAAATTTCCTTTTTTCATTTCTCTACCAAGCCAATTCCTAATTATTTCAATTGGCTTGCTACGAAAATAGATAAGAACACCAAACATTGCTCTAAATTTCTTCAAATTTCTCCCCTCAAAATCTTTCAGTAGAACATCATACAGATTTTCAGCGTATTTTCTAAAAGACAAATATAGGTGGAAAAAGGCGCAATATGATAGCACAAAAAAGAAAACGAAAAGTTCAATTCCTATTGTGAATATCTCAAAATTGGCAAAGTACTCAGCAAGAAATAACAAGATCAATATGGCGGCTGGAACAATAACAATCCATGAATCCCTCATCTTAGATAAGAATGTTTCTATGAACGGGGTCGGATCTTCTCTTTTTGATAAATCATATGCCATCTGTGCAGAAAACCCAATTCTATATCCAATTACACCAAAAAAACATGCTGCACTGGCCGAAAGCAGGGAGCTATTTCCTGCTGCAGGAAGCCAAGATGAAAAAATACAAACCACAAATGCAACGAGAATGCCCCAAAAAAATCTAAAAGGTGCCGCAATCCATTTCCTGTCTGAGCCACGCAAAGCGTCTCTCGCATGAATGGACATATACAACGCCATAAGAGCAAACATATCCACCCAATATTCCGAAATAGGAATGCGTATGTAAAACAATTCCTCAATCAACCTAACAATAAAACGAAGCCATACATCAACAAATCCAAATATGCCATCCACCAAATATCTATATCTCTCTAGACAATAAAGCACAAATTTCGATAAACTATCGAACCCACCTGATTCTACTATGTCTATAATAGTAAAGGCCCCAAAAATAGTCACAGCTGAAATTATAGCTATCCGAATTCCCCGAATTATTCTCCGAAAAAATTCATCAAATACATTACTATCTGACATTTGTTTTCCTTCTCAACCTGCTATCACCAATATACTAACAGTCAAAATTTACGCTCAATACACCGCAAGGTAATGTGCGCACATTTCCTCCGGCGTCAATCCCTCGACCACCGCCAATTCACCGCGCTTGTGGGAAAGATAGACGTCCCGGAAACGCTCCCCGAACCATTCACTGATGCAGTGCTCCGCCGCGAAGGCGTCCAGCGCAGTCTCCAGGCTTGTCGGCAGCCGCTCGATCCCCATTTCGCCCAGTTCGGCGGCGTCCATGATGCTGAGGTCCGCCTCCGTCACCGTCGGGGCAGGCAGGTTGCGGGCGATGCCTTCCGTTCCGGCATGGATGATCGCGGCAAGCTGCAGGTGCGGGCTGGCGGCGGCGTCGCAGGCCCGGACTTCCAGATTGAACTGCCGGGCGATGGCCAGCGGATCCAGCGACGTGACAGGGCAGATGCGCACCGATGCTTCCCTGTCGCGCATCCCGAGATTGTTGAAGGCAGCGCTCCAGCGGTGCGGGGTCAGCCGCAGGTAGGAGATCGCGCTGGGGGCCAGCAGCGCCAGGATCGACGGCAGGAAGGTCGTGATCCCGGCGGCGAAGGAAGCAGCGACCTGCGACAGTCCCGTCTCGCTGTCCGGGTCGTGGGTCGCGGGCTGGCCGTCGGCATCGTTCAGGCTGACATGGACATGGACCCCGTTGCCGACACCCGCCGGATCGCGGATCGGGGTGAAGCTGGCGCGGCGGTCCTGTTCCCGTGCCGCCACCCGCACCAGCTCGCGCAGGATCACCGCCCGGTCGGCAGCGGCCAGGCCGTCCGCCGGTTTCATCGTCACCTCGAACTGCTCCGCGCCATATTCCTTCATGAAGGTGTCCGGGCGCAGCCCGTTGCGGGCCATCAGCTGGAAGATGCGCCGGCCCAGGGCAGCGCCGGAACGGGCACCGGCAAGGGAGTAGGCACTGCCGGTGTCGCCCGCCACCCCGCCGCTGACCTGGAACTCATGCTCGAACGCGACGGTGGCGGTGAGCTGCGCCACGTCCTGCAGGCGCTGCAGCGCCGCCTTCAGGATGGATCGGGTGCAGCAGTCCCAGGGGTCGCCCTCCAGCGTCCGGATGTCCCCCAGCATGACATGCTCCACCGGGTCACCGGCCCGGTCATGCACCACCCAGGCGGCGGCCGGATCGGGGATCAGCGCCAGGTCACCCAGCGCCCCGAAGGGACTGTCGGCGATGACGTCGAAACAGGTGATCTGCACGTTCGTCGGTGTCCAGCCGACCCCGCGTTTCAGCCGCACCGGCAGGTCCCCCTCCGGGAAGCCCTTGCCCCGGACCTGGCCGGCAATGTCGGCACAGCAGGCCATGATGATCTGTTCACTGCTCGCCATGGCCACGCTCCAACGCCCTCAACCTGTTGCAGGAAATCATCCGGGCGGCGCATAGTCCTGTCAAATCCGGAGGCTGGAGTCGCTTGCGGCCTGTTCCATCCCTCTCCCGGGGTTGTCCGCTGTCTGCTCCATCCCTCTCCCCCACCCGGCCACTGGATTGGTTGTAGCGTGCTCCATCCCTCTCCCCCACCCGGCCACTCAATAAGGATACTCCCGTGGGTGGCCGGGTGGGGGAGAGGGATGGAGCAGACGGTCGACAGAGGAGCAACCCGATGCTGACTGCGGATGACCCGCATCCCGTGCTGTTTCACCGTTCCGAAGGGGCGGGTGATGTGCTGCTGACCTGTGAGCATGGCGGTCGGCTGGTGCCGCGCGTGCTAGGCGACCTGGGGGTCGCGGCAGAGGAGATGGAGCGTCACATCGCCTGGGACATCGGCGCGCTGGCCCTGTCGCAGGCGTTGCTGCAACGTGTTTCAGCCCGGCTGGTCAGCCAGCGCTACAGCCGCCTGGTGATCGACTGCAACCGGGGTCCGGTCTCGCCTGACCTGGTCCCGGCAGTCAGCGATGAAACACGCATTCCCGCCAACCGCGACCTGTCGGCTGAGGACGTGCAGTCCCGGACCAAGGCGATCCACACACCGTTTCATGACCGCATCGCGGCAGAGATCGCGCAGGACCGGCCCCGGCTGCTGGTGTCCATCCACAGCTTCACCCCGGTGATGGGGACGGAAGCGCGGACCATGCATGCCGGGTTCCTGGCCAACCGCATGCCGGACGTCGCCCACCGTTTCATGGTCAGCATCGGCACGGCGGCGCCGGACCTGGTGCTGTCGCTGAACGAACCCTACACGGTCGACGACATCTCCGATTTCACCGTGCCGGTGCATGGGGAGGGCAATGGCCTGCCGCACGTGCTGGTGGAGGTCCGGAACGACCAGTTGCAGGACGAAGGCGGCATCATCCGCTGGGCCGACCTGCTGGCCATCGCGATCAGCGACTTTGAGGGAGATGCCCGATGACCGAACCCCATCCGACCAGCCGCGACCTGCCGCTGGTTCCGTCCCAGTCGGCGCTGCTGTTCATCGACGTGCAGAAGTTCAGCGCCGACCCGCAGGGCGGCGAGTATGACGGCATGGACCCTGCGCATTTCGAGGACAGGTACGGCTGGTTCTTCCGCCATTTCGAGGCCGAGACCCTGCCCAACATGCAGCGGCTGCAGTCCGCGTTCCGTGGCCACGGGATCGAGGTGATGTACACGGTGATCGAGAGCCTGACCCGCGACGGGCGCGACCGCAGCCTCGACTACAAGATCACCGGTTTCAACGTGCCGCGCGGGTCACGCGACGCGGAGGTGATCGACGCCCTGGCCCCCGGCGTGGACGAGATCGTCATTCCGAAGACATCCTCCAGCGTCTTCATCTCCACCAACATCGACTACGTGCTGCGGAACCTGGGGGTGCGGCAGCTGGTCATCAGCGGCCTGCTGACCGACCAGTGCGTCGATTCCGCGGTACGCGATGCCTGCGATCTCGGCTACCTGGTCACCGTCGTGACCGACGCCTGCGCCACCCACAGCATGGCCCGGCACGAGAGTTCCCTGGCACTCAACAGGGGCTATTGCCGCCAGGTCACCACCGCCGCGCTGCTGGCGGAGTTGGACTGAAACGCACTTCCGCCTGACGGCGGCAGAGGCGCCGGGATTGCCCGTTGCAGGGACCTGCATGGCTGCTATCGTTCCCCGTTGAAACGTACCAGCTGTTCAGGAGGGCGAACTGTCATGTCTGCCGTGGATCCGATCACTCTTTCCGTCGTGCGCGGGGTGCTGGAGACAACCCAGCGGGAGATGACCCTGGCGCTGGAGAAGACCGCGCGGTCCAGCGTCTTCAACCTGGCCCACGACTATTCCAACGCCCTGTTCAACCATGTGCCCGAGATGATCATGCAGGGGCAGGACATCCCGATCCACCTCGGCAGCCTGATCCCGGCGATGAAGTGCGTGGCGGAATATTTCGGCGACGACATCCATCCCGGTGACGTGATCCTGCACAACGACCCCGCCTACATGGGCAGCCACATGATCGACACCTGCATGTACAAGCCGGTGTTCTACAAGGGCGAGCTGGTCTTCTGGACGGTCTGCAAGGGCCACCTGACCGACATCGGCGGCCCGGTCCCCGCAGGCTACAACCCGGACGCGACGGAGATCTATGCGGAGGGGCTGCGCATCCCGCCGGTGAAGATCTACGAGAAGGGCGTGCGCCGCTATGACGTGATCAACCTGCTGCTGACCAACATGCGCGCCCGCCGCGACCAGGAAGGCGACCTGAACGCCCAGCTGGGGGCGGTGCAGGTGGGTGAGCGCAACCTGGTCGCGCTGCTGGACAAGTACGGCATGGAGCAGGTGCAGGCCTGCATCGCCGAACTGATGAACATGGCCGACCGCCAGATGCGCAACCTGATCGCCACGGTCCCGGACGGTACCTATGTCGGCAAGTCGTCGGTGGAGGATGCCGGTCACGGCTTCGGTGAGCTGGAGATCACGGCCACGGTCACGGTGAAGGGCGATACCTGCGACATCCGCATCGACAGCCCGCCGCAGATTCCCTACTTCATCAATTCCTACGAGGGCAATTCCTACTCCGGCGTCTATCTCGGCGTGATGATGTTCGCCCAGGTGCCCCCGCCCTACAATGAAGGGCTGTACCGCTGCGTCAGCGTCGACATGGGGCCGAAGGGCACGCTGTGCAACGCGGTCGAACCGGCCCCGCACATGAACTGCACCACCACCCCGATGGAGACCCTGACCGACGCGGTGCGGCTGGCGTTCGAGGCCGCGGCACCGGACAAGGTCTCGGCCGGCTGGGGCCATGCCAACGGCTGCAACATCGCGGGCTGGGACACCCGGCATGACGAGGAATATGTCTCGATGATCCTCGCCTCCATCATCTCCGGTGCGGGGGCGACGCCGACCCAGGACGGCTGGCACGCCTGCGGCCCGGAATGCTGCTTCGGGGCGCTGACTTCGGGCGATATCGAGCTGCTGGAATATTCCTACCCGATCGTCATCCACCAATACAGCCTGATGACCGACAGCGGCGGCGCGGGCAAGTATCGCGGCGGCTCCGGCACCTGCTGGGAGGTGGAGCCGCTGGACAAGCCCATGGACTTCATCACCTTCGGCGAGGGCCGTCACAACCCGGCTTCCGGGGCGGCGGGCGCGTTCTCCCGCATGGTGGAACCCAAGGTCGGACGCATCGAGATCAGCCGCGGCGGCAAGGTGGAGACGATCAAGGAGAACGTGATCGAGACCATCAACCCCGGTGAGCGGGCGGCGAACCGCAATCCCGGCGGTGGCGGCTATGGCGATCCCTACGAGCGGGAGATCGACGCCGTGGTCTGGGACGTGCGCAACGGCCTCGTCTCCATCGAGGGCGCGCGCCAGGACTACGGGGTGATCTTCTCCGACCCGACGAAGCTGGTGGTGGACCGGGACGCCACGTCCGCGATGCGCGGCGCCGCCGTCGCCGCCGACTAGGCAGCCGGCACCGCACCAGACCGACGAACGACAACCGCCCCGCGTGGAGGGACAATGCGCACCAAATACCGCCTCGGCGTCGATGCCGGGGGCACTTTCACTGACTTCGTTCTGGCCGACCGGGATGGGACGGTCCGCCTGTTCAAGGCGCTTTCCACGCCGCACGATCCGACCGAGGCCATCTCCAACGGCCTGAAGCAGATCTCCGAGGCCGTCGGCGCGACGGCGGAGGAGATCATTTCCCAGTGCGACCTGTGCATCAACGGCACCACGGTGGGCCTGAATGCACTGATCCAGCACAAGGGGGCGAAGACCGGCCTGATCTGCACGAAGGGTCACGAGGATTCCATCGAGATCCGGCTGGGCCACAAGGAAGACGGCTACCGCTACGATGCCGACTATCCGCCCGCCCGCATGCTGGTGCCGCGCTACCTGCGCCGTGGCGTGCGGGAGCGCGTGGTCTCCGACGGATCGGTGAAGACGCCGCTGAACGAGCAGGATGTGCGCGATGCGTGCGAACTGTTCCTGCAGGAGGGGGTGGAGACGGTCGCCATCTCCTTCGTCTGGTCCGTGCTGCACCAGGACCATGAACGGCGGGCGGCGGAGATCGTGCGGGAGATGATGCCGGGCGTGTTCCTGACCGTCGGTTCGGAACTCTACCCGCAGATCCGCGAGTACACCCGCACCTCCACCGCCATCACCAATGCCTATCTCGGCCCGACGCTGAAGCAGTATGTCGGCGGCATCGACGACTATTTCCGCGACCTGGGCGCGAAGTACCCGGTGCGCTACTTCCAGTCGAACGGCGGCCTCGCCATCGGCCAGGCCATGTCGGACCGGTCGGTCTATGCCATCAATTCCGGCCCCGCCTCCGCCCCGCAGGCGGGCCTGTATGTCTGCAGCCCGTTCGGCCATGACAATGTCATCACCGTGGACATGGGCGGCACGTCCTTCGACATCACGCTGACCAGCGGCGGCAACACCAACATCAACAAGGACATCGACTTCCTGCGCTACCGCATCGGCGTGCCGATGATCCAGGTGGAGACCCTGGGCGCGGGCGGCGGCTCCATCGGCTGGATCGACGACCTGGGCCTGCTGCAGGTCGGACCGCAGAGCGCCGGCTCCGACCCCGGCCCCGCCTGCTACGGCAATGGCGGCGACCAGCCGACCGTGACGGACGCCAACCTGGTGCTGGGCTACGTCAACCCGGATGCGCTGCTGGGCGGACGGATGAAGCTGGACCGGGAGAAGTCCTGGGCCGCGGTGAAGGAGAAGATCGCCGACCCGCTCGGCATCTCGGTCGAGCGCGCCGCGCACGGCATGTTCACCATCGTCAACAACAACATGGTCAACGGCATCCGCCGCGTCTCCGTCGAACGCGGCTATGACCCGCGTGACTTCGTGCTGGTGGCGGCGGGCGGCGCGGGCTCCGCGCACATCACCGCGCTGGCGACGGAGATGGGCATCAACACGGTGCTGGTGCCGAAGCTGGCCTCCGGCCTCTGCGCCTTCGGCCAGATCATCTCCGACGTGAAGTACAACTACATGGCCACCTGCCCGCTGCGGCTGGAGGGCGATGCGGCCTACGCCCAGATCAACGACACCTTCGCGGAGATCGAGGAAACCGGCGTGCAGCACCTGCTGGCCGACGGTTTCGAGAATGACCGCATCCTGATCCGTCGCCGCATCGACATGCGCTATGTCGGCCAGGTGCACGAATGCTCGGTGGATATCGAGAACTTCACCATCGATGCCGAGACCGTGGACCGGCTTCGGAACGCGTTCCATGCCAAGCACGAGCAGCTCTACACCTACTCCGAACGGCAGACCCCGATCGAGGTGGTGAACCTGGAAAGCACGCTCTATGGCCGCGTCGACCGCCCGGCCCTGCCGAAGCTTGCGGCGGGAGAGGACGTGTCGGCGGCGATCAAGTCACGCCGCCCGATGATCTTCAGCGCCGACGGGGCAACGGTGGACGGCCCGGTCTATGACGGCTCGAAGCTCGGCACCGGGGCCGTGGTCGACGGTCCGGCGGTGATCGAGGAGATCACGACCACCATCGTGATCGAACCGGGCTGGCGGGCCTCGCTTCACGAGAGCGGCAGCTATATCCTGAAACGCAAGGACTGACCCCGGCAGAGGAGGGCATCATGGCCGTCGAGATCAACTGCGACATGGGTGAGAGCTTCGGGCTCTACAAGATGGGTGACGACGAGGGGCTGATGCCCTTCATCACCGTGGCCAACGTGGCCTGCGGCTTCCATGGCTCCGACTACAACCACATGCGCGAGACGGTACGCCTGGCCAAGCGGCACGGCGTCCGGGTCGGCGCGCATCCGTCGCTGCCGGACCTGCAGGGCTTCGGCCGTCGCGAGATGAAGATGGACCGGGAGGAGATGGCGAACTGCCTGATCTACCAGGTCGGCGCGCTGAAGGGCTTCCTGGAGGCGGAGGGCATGACCCTCAACCACATCAAGCCGCATGGCTCGCTCTACGGCATGGCCGCGAAGCAGGAGCACATCGCCCACGCGGTCGCCGACGCGGCGGACGTGTTCCGGGTGCCGCTGTTCGGCATGATCGGCACGCTGCACGAGGAGATCTACCCGGCGCGGGGCCACCAGTTCGTCGCCGAGTACTATGCCGACCTGTTCTATGGCGATGCCGGCAACCTGATCGTCACCCGCGTGCATGATCCGGTGGACCCGGAGGACTCGGCGGCCCGGGCCATCCGTGCGGTGACGGAAGGCAAGACCCTCTCCACCGGCGGTGTCGATGTCGCCGTGCGCGCCGACAGCATCTGCGTCCATTCCGACACACCGAATGCCCAGGCAGTGGCGGAGGCGGTGAACAACGCGATCCGCCCCTACATGGCCCAGGCGGCCGAATAACGAACCAGACAGAGGAAACCTGCATCATGGCCGAACAGATCGTCTCCCCGCTTCCCGGCACCTTCTACCGCAAGCCCTCCCCCGACGAGCCGAACTTCAAGGAAGAGGGCGACACGGTCGCCGTCGGTGACGTGATCGGCCTGATCGAGGTGATGAAGACCTTCAACGAGGTGAAGGCCGACAAGGCCGGCACCATCGCCAGCTTCGTCGCCGACAACGAGGAAGCCGTGATGGCAGGCCAGCCCCTGGTCGAACTGGGCTGATCGCGCACACATGGCCATACGCAAGCTTCTGATCGCGAACCGCGGCGAGATCGCCGTCCGCATCATCCGCGCAGCGCAGGCGCTGGGCATCCGGACCGTGCAGGCGCACAGCATGGCGGACGCCGACTCGCTGGCCGTGAAGCTGGCCGACGAGGCGGTGAACATTGGCCCGCCGCACGCCGCCAAGTCCTACCTGAAGGTGGAGGCGGTGCTGGAAGCGGCGCGGTCCAGCGGCGCCGACGCGGTGCATCCCGGCTATGGCTTCCTGTCGGAGAATGCCGGTTTCGCGCAGGCGGTGGAGGATGCGGGCCTGGTGTTTGTCGGCCCGAGAGCCGAGACCATCTCCCGGCTGGGTGACAAGGCGGCGGCCCGTGCGGCGGCAGAGGCGGCCGGCGTGCCGACGGTTCCGGGCAGCGAGGGGCTGATCGATTCGGTCGATGCGGCCCGTGAAGCGGCGGAGCGCATCGGCTACCCGGTGATGATCAAGGCCTCCGCCGGCGGTGGCGGTCGCGGCATCAAGATCGCCGAGAACTCGGAGGAACTGGCCAGGCTGGTCTCCCAGGCCAGGTCGGAAGCACAGGCCGCGTTCGGCGACGGCAGCCTCTACATGGAGAAGCTGGTCCGCAACGCGCGCCACATCGAGGTGCAGGTGCTGGGCGACGGCACCGACGCAGTGCACTGCTTCGAGCGTGAATGCTCCCTGCAGCGACGGCGCCAGAAGGTCTGGGAGGAGGCGCCGTCCGCCGCGCTGGACGAGGCCAAGCGCCAGGCGATCTGCACGTCCGCCGTCGACCTGGCCCGGTCCGTCGGCTATCGCGGTGCCGGCACGCTGGAATATCTCTATGACGACGCCAGCGGGGAGTTCTACTTCATCGAGATGAATACCCGCATCCAGGTGGAGCATCCGGTGACGGAGATGATCACCGGCATCGACCTGGTGCAGGAGATGATCCGCATCGCCGGGGGCGAGAAGCTGCGCCTGAAACAGGACCAGATCCGCCTGACCGGCCATGCCATCGAGTGCCGCATCAATGCGGAGGACCCGTCGAACAACTTCATGCCTGCGCCGGGCACGGTGGAGCGGCTGGTGGTGCCGGAGGCGGATCACGTCCGCTTCGATACCCTGCTGTACAAGGGCTATACCGTCCCGCCCTTCTACGACTCGCTGCTGGGGAAGCTGATCGTGCACGGCCCCGACCGGGCCACGGCGATCGACCGCATGGCGGCGGCGCTGGAGGGCCTGACCATTGACGGCTTCAGGACCACGGTGCCGCTGCACAAGGCGCTGGCGCAATCCGGCGACGTGCGCGCGAACGCCATCCATACCCAGTATCTCGAGCCCTGGCTCGAGGCCAATCCCATCCCGTCCTGACGCAATCCAGAGGAGGTTCTCTCTCAATGGAATCCAGATACACCTTCGGCGGTGACGAGCACATCTTCTGCGAAGTCGACACCGAAATGTCGCTGGAGGCGTTCTTCAAGAGCCTCTCCATGACCAATGCCGTGCGCGAGAGCCAGATCCGCGGCGTGACCGAGATCTGCCCGGCCAACGCCTCGTTCCAGATCAAGTTCGACCCGGACATCATCAAGCCCGATGACATGCTGGCGGAGATCAGGAAGCTGGAGGTCCAGGCGGAGAGCGCGGAATCGGTGATGGACACCCGCATCGTCGAGGTGCCGGTGCTCTACAACGATCCCTGGACGCACGAGACCCTGATGCGGTTCCGGGAACGGCACCAGGACCCGAGCGGCACCGATCTCGACTACTCGGCGCGCATCAACGGCTACGGCACGGTGGATGACTTCATCGCCGCCCACTCCGGCTCGCCGTGGTTCGTGTCCATGGTCGGTTTCGTTGCCGGCCTGCCGTTCCTCTACCAGACCGTCGAACGGGCGAAGCAGATCGAGGTGCCGAAGTATCTCCGCCCCCGCACCGACACGCCGAAGCTGACGGTCGGCTATGGCGGCTGCTTCAGCTGCATCTACTCGGTGCGCGGGGCCGGCGGCTACCAGATGTTCGGCGTGACGCCGATGCCGATCTTCGACCCGCAGCAGCAGATCAGCTATCTCCGGGACTTCATGATCTTCTTCAAGCCGGGTGACCTGGTGAAGTTCTCGCCCATCGACCGCGACACCTACGATGCGGCGGTCGAGGCGGTGGAAGCCAACGAGTACGAGCCGAAGATCCGCGACGTCCGCTTCTCCCTCGACGAGTTCAATGCCGACATCGCCGCCTGCAACGCCAAGCTGGAGGGAGCGCTGAAATGATCAAGGTTATCAATCCCGGCCTCGCCACCAGCGTCCAGGACATGGGACGTTCCGGCTATTACCACCTGGGTATCCCGCAGTCGGGCGGCATGGACCAGCTTGCCCTGCAGGCAGCGAACCTGCTGGTCGGCAATGCCGCCGACGCCGCCGTGCTGGAAGCCACCTTCATGGGGCCGGAGCTGGAGTTCACGGCCGACGCGGTGGTCGCCGTCACCGGTGCCGCCATGACCCCGAAGGTCGATGGCGCGGAGCAGGCGAACTGGGACTCCTTCGCGGTGAAGGCCGGGCAGGTGCTCAGCTTCGACTTCCTGAAGGGCGGTGCCCGTGCCTACATCGCCGTCTCCGGCGGCATCGACGTGCCGGTCGTGCTGGGCAGTCGCTCCACCTACACCCTGGGTGCGCTGGGCGGTTTCAGCGGGCGTCCGCTGGCTGCGGGGGACGAGGTTCCCGTCGGCAGCGGCAAGGGCACGGTGGGGCGCACCCTCGATGCCTCCCTGCGGCGCGCGCCCGGTTCCCCGGCCGAGATCCGGGTGCTGCCGGGCATCTACTGGCACTGGGTCACCGACAAGTCAGGCGCACAGTTCTACGCCGATACCTGGAAGGTGGCACCGGAGGCGGACCGCATCGGCTACCGCTTCCGGGGCGGGCAGCCGATCGAGTTCACCGAACGCGAGCGGCCCTTCGGTGCCGGTTCGGACCCGTCCAACATCGTCGATGGCTGTTACCCCTACGGCTCCATCCAGGTGCCGGGCGGCACGGAACCGATCATCCTGCATCGCGACGCGGTGTCGGGCGGTGGCTACTTCATGCTCGGCACGGTGATCTCCGCCGACATGGACCTGATCGGCCAGATGCAGCCGCACACGCCGACGCAGTTCGTCAAGGTGACCATGGACCAAGCCCTGCAGGCCCGCGCTGACCGCGCCGCCCTGATCGGGCGCATCCACGAGGCACTGGCCTGAACATCAGGCCATCCTGACCGACCGTCCCGGCCTCCCGGCCGGACGGTCGGCGGGATCCCGGGCGGCAGTCAGGCGGGGCTGGTGACGCCGTTGGTGGGATCGCCCTCGGCCAGCATCCCGGCCAAGTGCTCACGTTCCCGGTCGTTCGGCAGGACGCCAGCGGTTTCCGCCACCAGAACGACAATGCCGTCGCCATTGGTGACGGTGACCTCCGCCTGGCCGTGCCCCCGCCCGTCGATCTCCAGCATGGTCCAGGTGCAGATCAGGGTTTCCCCGGCATAGACGGGGCGCCGGAAACGGAAGTTCATCCCCTTGGCCAGCCAGCCGATCTGGCCACCGATCTCGGTCACCAGGCTGGCGGTCAGCAGGCCGTGGGCGATCCGCCCCTTCATCCCCTTCAGCGCCGCGTAGCCGGTGTCGCAATGGACCGGGTTGTAGTCCCGGGACAGGGCGGAGAAGGCGTCGATCTCCGCGTCCGAGAAACAGCGGGTGATGGTGAAGCTGTCACCCGCGCCCAGGCCCCTTGCCGCACGTTGCCTCGGCTGGTCCATGCCTGCCCTCCCCTTCGGCACTGCGCCCCGCGCCTGCCGGAAGACCGACGGGCACGGGGCGCGGATTGCTCAGGCCCGCAGATGCGGGGCCGTCCCCTCAGGCATGCTGCTCCAGGCACACGGTCTCAGGCAAGGTCCTTCAGGCGAGGTCCCCGGCCAGCGAGGCGACCTGGTCGGCCGTCAGGCCGGCCATGTGGTTGTAGTTGGGGTGGCTGATCCGCAGCTGCACCTCGGCGGAGCCGTCCTTCAGGCTCTCCGCCTGGGCATCCGACAGGCTGAAGACGAAGAAGTGTACCGACGATGCCTTGCCGTCCGCATTGGTGCGGTCCAGGTCGTCATCGGCCTCCCCCTTCACCGCCTCGCCATTGATGACCAGCGCCACCTCGTGCTCGATGCCGCCGAGCCGCGACAGTTCCCGGTGACGGCGCACCGGATCCTCGATCTGCAGCATCATGGTGGCGGTCAGGGTACGGCCGGAAGGGACCAGCGGGGCATAGGCCTCCAGCTCGTCCACCAGCTGCTCGGCACCACCGCCTTCCACGCGCAGCATCTCCTGCACCTGCCACCACATGGTGAAGTAGCTCTCGAAGAAGACGGAAGCGAACGGGCCGACATCGACGCGCCGGTGCTGCTTGTGGGTCCGAAGCTCCGCCTGGAACGCCGCGCGCTCCGCATCGAAGCGGGCGGGGGGCAGGATGTGCTCGGCCTTCAGTGATGTATGGCGTTCGATCATTGGTACTCTCCCATACAGGTTGGCTGACAGACGGTTCGCGCGGCCCGGTCAGAGCAGGCCACAGGCCTTCGCGAACAGTTCCACCGGATGGCTGGCGACCGACGGCGGTGCCTTGAAGTTCTCCGGGTTCTCCTCGTTCAGGCGCTCCATGCCCTGCAGCATGTGGACACCGGCCAGCGGACACTCGGAGGCGACATGCGCCTTGTCTTCGCGTCCTGCGGCCCGTGCGGCGTTCTTGCCGACCTTCAGCGCCGTCTCGAAATTGTCCTTCTTGATGCCCCAGCTGCCGCCATGGCCCGAACAGCGCTCGATCACCTTCAGGTCCATGTCCGGGATCAGGCGCAGCATCTCCGCCGCCTTCTGGCCCATGTTCTGGGCGCGGGCATGGCAGGCCAGGTGCAGGCTGACGCCGCCTTCCAGCGGCTTCGGCTCCGCCACCAGTCCCTCGTTGCGGGCAATGTCGACGATGTATTCCGCCACGTCGCGGGTCGCCTTCGACAGGCGGGCAATGTCGGGATCGTCGGGCAGCAGCAGCGGCCATTCGAACTTCAGCATCAGTGCGCAGGACGGCACCAGGCCGACCACGTCATAACCATCCTCGATCCAGGGTTTCAGCGCCATGGCCACGTTCTTCGCGCGCCGCGCCACGTCGTCCAGGTCCCCCTGCTCCAGCTGCGGCATGCCACAGCACTCGGGATAGACCACTTCGGTCTCGACGCCGTTCGCGGCCAGGATGGCCTGGGTTGCGGTGCCGATGCCGGGATTGTTGTAGTTCACGAAGCAGGTGGCATAGAGCACCGCCTTGCGGGCGGCGGCCGGTGCCTCCGCGTTGCGCGCCGGGGGATGGGCGGCATGGGCGGTGAAGCTCTTCGCGTGGAACTTCGGCAGCTCGGCGTTGCGGTCGATGTCGGCAATGTCCTCCAGGATCGGGCGGGTGATCCTGTTGCCCCGGTCGGTCGCCCAGTTGGCGATGCCCGCGGTCATGCCGGCCAGCTTGCCGTTGCGGTCGGTCTTCGTCATCTGGCGGTCCCAGAACGGCGTCTTGCCGTCGCGATGCTCCGTCGCGCGGTAGCGCAGCATCAGGTGCGGGAAATCCAGCTGGAACTCGTGCGGCGGCGTGTAGGGGCAGGTGGACATGAAGCACATGTCGCACAGCGTGCAGGCATCGACGACCGGCTTGAAGTCCGCCGAGTCAACGGTGTCGAGCTCGCCCGACTCGCTCTCGTCGATAAGGTCGAACAGGCGGGGGAAACTGTCACAGAGATTGAAGCAGAGACGGCAGCCATGGCAGATGTCGAAGACCCGCCGAAGCTCCTCGTCGATCGCTTCCTTGTTGTAGAAATCGTCACTCTGCCAGTCGAGCGGATGCCGCTCCGGCGCACCAAGGCCGCCTTCCATCTGTCATCTCCACCATGATTCAGGCTTCGCCGGCGCGGGCGTTCATCGCCCTGCCACCGGCAAGGTGACGTGCAGGTATCCCCGTACCGGCACGCACATCTGCTAGCGTCTGCAGGTTGACCGTGCGAAAGGCCGCGGACCCACGCGGCCTGTCGCAGGCAGGTTCCGGGGGCGACGCGGCGCCGCCCCCGGAAAACCGGTCAGCCCATCGAGTCCAGGGCCTTCTGGAAACGACCGGCGTGGCTCTTCTCCGCCTTCGCCAGCGTCTCGAACCAGTCGGCGATCTCGTCGAAGCCCTCGTCCCGCGCGGTCTTGGCCATGCCCGGGTACATGTCGGTGTACTCGTGCGTCTCGCCCGCGATGGCGGCCTTCAGGTTGGCCTCGGTGGAGCCGATCGGCTCGCCCGTCGCCGGATCGCCGACCTCTTCCAGGAACTTCAGATGGCCGTGCGCATGGCCCGTCTCACCTTCGGCGGTGGAGCGGAACACGCTGGAAACGTCGTTGTAGCCTTCGACGTCGGCCTTCTGCGCGAAATACAGGTAGCGGCGGTTTGCCTGGGATTCGCCCGCAAAGGCTTCCTTCAGGCTCTGTTCAGTCTTCGAACCCTTGAGCGACATGACCTTGTCCTCCTCCTCATGATGACGTGCCCGTTCCCCGTCCTGGGCAGCGGACACATCAATTATGGGGTCTGGAAGCCGGAGGTCAATAGTTTGGAATTATTCCAAAGACGCATTTCGCCACAGGCTGCCCGGCCCGCGCCGGACATGGCCGGGAAATGCCTCAGGCGTCGCGCAGCCTGATGATGACCTCTGCCCGGTCGATCACCATGCCGTCCGGTGCGGCGGGCAGGTGGCCCAGCGCGATCGTGTCGCCCGGAATGTCGGTCAGCTTGCCCGATCCCTCGTGGTAGAAATGGTGATGTTCCGCCACGTTGGTGTCGAAATAGGACCGTCCGGGATCGACCACGACTTCCCGCACCAGGCCCGCCTGGGTGAACTGGTGCAGGCAGTTGTAGATCGTGGCGAGCGACACGGGCACGCCCGCCTGCCGCGCCTCGTCGAACAGCATTTCCGCCGTCAGATGACGCGGACCGGCAGACAGCAGCAGCTCGGCCAGCGCCACGCGCTGCCGCGTCGGGCGCAGCCCCGAACCGCGAAGCCGGTCTGCGATCTTCATGTCAACCTTCTCAGTCATGACCCTGAATATAGTTAGGAGCGGGTCGCAAGAGAAGCCCCCACCCCGCAACCGCCCGATCAGGCCTGTTTTGCGGGTTTTGTCGCCAGTGTCATAAGGCTATAGTCCCCAACGCAAATCATCACGAACGGCCTGCTGTCACGGTTGCGGCATCATCAGGCGAACTTTGAAGCGGGGTCACAATCTTGACGGATCGGAAGAGCAGCTTTTCCTACGACGAACTCCTGCAGTGCGGGCACGGGGAGCTATTCGGGCCCGGCAATGCGCGCCTGCCGCTGCCCCCGATGCTGATGTTTGACCGGATCACGAAGATCAGCAGCGAGGGCGGTGCCTACGGCAAGGGCGAGATCGAGGCGGAACTGGATGTCACGCCCGACCACTGGTTCTTCAAGTGCCACTTCGAGACCGATCCCGTGATGCCCGGCTGCCTGGGGCTGGACGCCATGTGGCAGGCCGTCGGCTTCTATCTCGGCTGGCTCGGCCTTCCCGGGCGGGGCCGCGCGCTGGGCGTGGGCGAGGTCAAGTTTGCCGGACAGGTTCTGGAAACCGTGAAGCTTGTCACCTACCATCTGTCCATCAAGCGCACGATCGCACGTCGTCTGGTGCTCGGCATCGCGGACGGCGTCGTCAAGGCTGACGGTGAGGAAATCTACACGGCCAAGGACATGCGGGTCGGGCTGTTCACCACCACCTGATACATTTGAGGTCTCTTCTTGAAACGGGTTGTTGTTACAGGGCTGGGTATCGTTTCATCCATCGGCAATGATGCTGCGGAAGTCACCGAGTCCCTGAAGAGCGCACGTTCCGGTATCGAGTTCGCACCGGAATATGCCGAGATCGGCATGCGCAGCCAGATCCAGGGTTCCCTGAAGCTGGATCCGGCGGATCACATCGACCGGCGCGTCCTGCGCTTCATGGGCGGCGGCGCGGCCTACAACTACATCGCCATGAAGCAGGCGATCGCCGATGCCGGGCTGGAGGAGGACGACGTCTCCAATCCCCGCACCGGCCTGATCGCCGGTTCCGGCGGTCCCTCCACCTCCAACCAGGTGCAGGCTGCCGACATCGCGCGGGAGAAGGGCGTGAAGCGCATGGGCCCCTACATGGTGCCGCGCTGCATGTCCTCGACGAACTCCGCCAACCTCTCGACGGCAATGAAGATCAAGGGGATGAGCTATTCCATCTCCTCCGCCTGCTCCACCAGCGCGCACTGCATCGGCAATGCCATGGAGACGATCCAGCTCGGCAAGCAGGACATCATCTTCGCCGGCGGCGGGGAGGAACTGCACTGGACCCTGTCGATGCTGTTCGACGCCATGGGCGCCATGTCCAGCAAGTACAATGACCGCCCGACGGAGGCGAGCCGCGCCTATGACCGCGACCGGGACGGCTTCGTCATCTCCGGCGGCGGCGGCATCCTGGTGCTGGAGGAACTGGAGCACGCGAAGGCACGCGGCGCGAAGATCCATGCGGAGATCGTCGGCTATGCCGCCACCTCCGACGGGGTCGACATGGTCGCGCCCTCGGGCGAGGGGGCGGAGCGCTGCATGAAGCTGGCCATGTCCACCATCGGCGACACGAAGGTGGACTACATCAACGCCCACGGCACCGCGACGCCGGTGGGTGACATCATCGAACTGAACGCGATCCGCGCGGCGTTCGAGGGGCGGGACCTGCCCTGGGTCAGCTCCACCAAGAGCCTGACCGGCCACAGCCAGGGCGCCGCCGGGGTGCAGGAGGCGATCTACTCCCTGCTGATGCTGAAGGAAGATTTCCTGACCGAGTCGGCCAACATCGAGAACCTGGATGAAGGTGCCGGCGACTATCCGCTGGTGCGCCAGCGCATCGACAATGCCGGCCTGAACTGCGTCATGTCGAACAGCTTCGGATTCGGTGGCACGAACGCGTCGCTGATCTTCAAGCGGTTCGAGGACTGACAGCATGGCGGAAAAGCTGATGCAGGGCCGCCGTGGCCTGATCATGGGCGTGGCGAACGACCACTCCATCGCCTGGGCCATCGCCAAGGCGGCGCACGATCAGGGCGCGGAACTGGGCTTCACCTACCAGGGCGACGCGTTCCTGAAGCGCGCGAAGCCGCTGGTCGACCAGGTGGACGGTGCCTTCCTGGAGAATTGCGACGTCACGCGGGAGGGGGACCTGGAACGGGTCTTCGACCGTGTCGCCAGCACCTGGGACCGGCTCGACTTCGTGCTGCACGCGGTGGCCTATTCGGACAAGAGCGAGCTGTCCGGGCGCTACATCGACACCACGGCCGCGAACTTCTCCAACACCATGGCGATCAGCTGCTACTCCTTCACGGAGACGGCGCGCCTCGCCGCACCGCTGATGACCGCGGGCGGCAGCCTGCTGACCCTGTCCTTCGCCGGTTCAGAGCGCTGGATGCCCAGCTACAACGTCATGGGCGTGGCCAAGGCGGCGCTGGAGGCAAGCGTGCGCTACATCGCCGTGGACCTGGGACCGCAGCAGATCCGCGCCAACGCCATCTCCGCCGGGCCGATGCGCACCATCTCCGGCTCGGCCGTCGGCGACGCGCGCTATGTCTATGGCTGGACCCGCGACCATGCCCCGCTGCAGCGGGCGATAACCAAGGAAGATGTCGGCGGTGCCGGTGTCTATTTCCTTTCCGACCTGTCGGCGGGGGTGACCGGCGAGATCCACCATGTGGACAGCGGCTTCAACGTCATGGGCATGGTCAACCCGCACCGCATCCACGACAAGGACTGACCCCGCAGGGCAACGGGCCGGAACGGTCGTCTAGGCTTCCCAGTCGAGGATCGGCTCGATCTCGTGGCTGTAGCCGCTCAGCCAGGCGTCACCGTCCAGCGTGTCGAGCGCGGCCATGATGACATTCACCGGACCGCCCGGCGGTGCGAAGGGCAGGAAGACATGCTCCGCCACCACCCAGTCGCGCTTGATGAAATGCACGGTGCCCAGGGTGGCAAGCGGCTCCCCCGTCTCCGCGCTCTGCCTGTAGTGCCAGGTCATCGCCTCCAGCCTATCGCCATAGAGGTCGGCGTCGAGCATCCGCCCGGTTGAATCCCGTCCGGCCATGTTCGTGACGAAGGTACCGATCAGGCGGAAGCGGAACCGCAGCGGTTCGGGCAGGCAGTCCACCACGATCAGGTGCGGCAGCAACTTGCGCACCGCGATCGGGTCGAAACTCCTCCAGTCCGGGATCTGCCCGTCGCCGCGAAGCCCGAGCCAGTGATCGCGCAAGGCCCTGGTGACCGGACTGCGCAGTGGAATGTCGGAACGGGGATGCACCAGGTGGATCATGCGCCGCATCCCGGCACCTGTCCCCGGCATCGAGACGAACGGTGGTTGCCATGCGCGATACCATCATCCGCTGATGACGGCATGTTCGGCAGTGGGCGCGTTCCGTTTCGCATGGGCAGTGCTGGTCCTGCTGGCTTGATACCCGCCAGTCTGCCGCCGCATCAGCCCGCGATCAAGCGAACGACCGTACGTGCAGCCATGCCATTTGGGACTGCCGCGTCTCAGTCGTCGTCGCGACCGGCGATCTCGCGACCGATGAAGTCCTCGAAATCGGCGGCCTCGCGGAAGTTGCGGTAGACCGAGGCGAAGCGGACATAGGCCACCTGGTCGATACTCGCCAGCCCCTGCATCACCAGTTCACCGATCCGGACCGAATCGATCTCCGATTCACCCGAACTCTCGAGCTGGCGCACGATGGCATTGATCATCCGCTCCACCCGTTCCGGGTCGACAGGGCGCTTGCGGATGGCGATGTCGATGGAGCGGGCCAGCTTGTCACGGTCGAAGGGGATGCGCTGTCCGTTCTTCTTCACCACTGTCAGGTCACGCAGCTGGATCCGCTCGAAGGTGGTGAAGCGTCCGCCGCAGTTCGGACAGGCACGCCGCCGCCGGATCGCCGTGTTGTCCTCCGTCGGGCGCGAGTCCTTCACCTGGGTGTCGGCGTTCTGGCAGTAGGGGCAGCGCATGATGGAGGTTCCTTTGTGTCTTCGGTCCCCGGCCATCCCTCTCCCCCTCCCGACCACCCATCAGGATACGCGCGCGGGTTGTCGGGAGGGGGAGAGGGATGGAGCAGGCTTCGCCTATCGAGAATCCGTTACAGCACACCCTGGGTGTAGATCGGATGACGCTTGCAGAGTTCCAGCACCGATTCGCGCGCCCGTGCCTCGGCGGCGCCATTGTCGCCGTTGGAGGCGGCATAGGCTTCCAGCACGTCGGCAATCAGCGACCCGACCTGGCGGAACTCGTCCGTGCCGAAGCCCCGCGTCGTCGCCGCGGGCGTGCCGAGACGGACGCCGGAGGTGACCATCGGCTTCTCCGGGTCGAACGGCACGCCGTTCTTGTTGCAGGTCATGTGGGCGTTCTCCAGCGTGCGCTCCGCGTCGCGGCCGGTGACCCCCTTGGAGCGCAGGTCGACCAGCATCAGGTGCGTGTCGGTGCCGCCGGAGACGATGTCGAAGCCCCGCTCCACCAGTGACGCGGCCAGCGCCTGGGCATTGTCCACCACCTGCTGCGAATAGGCCTTGAACTCCGGCCGCAGCGCCTCGCCGAACGCCACCGCCTTGGCGGCGATGACATGCATCAGCGGCCCGCCCTGCAGGCCGGGGAAGACGGCGGAGTTGATCTTCTTGCCCAGCGCCTCGTCACGGCTGAGGATCATGCCGCCGCGCGGACCGCGCAGGGTCTTGTGCGTCGTCGTGGTGGCGACGTGGGCGTAGTCGAGCGGGTTCGGATGCACGCCACCGGCGACCAGGCCGGCGAAGTGCGCCATGTCGACCATGAACAGCGCGCCCACCTCATCGGCAATGGCGCGGAAACGGGCAAAGTCGATGAAACGCGGGTAGGCGGAACCACCGGCGATGATCAGCTTCGGCCGATGCTCCTTCGCCAGCCGTTCGACCTCGTCGAAATCGACCCGCGCATCCTCGCGGCGCACGCCGTACTGCACGGCGTTGAACCACTTGCCGGACTGGTTCGGCGGCGCGCCGTGGGTCAGGTGACCACCCGCGGCCAGCGACATGCCCATGAAGGTGTCGCCGGGCTGCAGCAGCGCCTGGAAGACGGCCTGGTTGGCCTGGGCACCGGAATGCGGCTGCACGTTGGCGAAGGAACAGTCGAACAGCTTGCAGGCGCGCTCGATGGCCAGTGCCTCCACCACGTCGACATGCTCGCAACCGCCGTAGTAGCGACGGCCCGGATAGCCCTCCGCATACTTGTTGGTCAGCACGCTGCCCATGGCGCGGATCACCGCCGGGCTGGCGATGTTCTCCGACGCGATCAGCTCGATCTCGTTCTGCTGGCGCTCGAACTCGGCATTGATGGCATCCTGGACCGCCTGGTCATCCCGCTCGATATCGGCGGACCAGATCGATGCACCCGCGGCGGCGGTGGCGACCATGTTCATGTGCGATGCTCCCTTGAAGCTCGGTGACGGGCCTCAGCCCAGCTTGTCCACGCGACGCTGGTGCCGTCCCCCGGCAAACGGCGTTGCAAGAAATGTCCGCACGCAGTCGCGCGCGATCTCGGTGCCGATGATCCTGGCCCCAAGCGCCAGGATGTTGGCGTCATTGTGCTCCCGCGACAGGCGCGCGGTGGTGATGTCGTGACACAGCGCGGTGCGCGCACCGGGCACCCGGTTGGCGGCGATGGAGATGCCGATGCCGGTGCCGCAGACGATGACCCCCGCCTGCGCCTCACCGGCCGCCACGGCCTCTGCCGCCTTGCGCCCGAAATCGGGATAATCCACCGAGTCGAGGCTGTCGGTGCCGAGGTCCAGAACCTCGTGACCCAGTTCCTCCAGTTCATCCCGCAGGATTTCCTTCAGCTCGAACCCGGCATGGTCTGACGCAAGGGCGATCCTGGACATGGGGGCAGTTCCCGCGATGAATGAGGTCGGAAGCCGCGCTGTTACCACATCTGGTGGTCCGACGCCAAGCGCTGGCTAGATGGATTCCCACCATGCCGCACCGATGGGTGCACAGGCCCGGAAAATCAGGGTTATGATGGCGGGGTCATCGGCTCCGGACCGTGCCGCCCCTCTCCCTCTCCCGGCCCCCCGTTCCAGGATACTTGCGTGGGTGGCCGGGAGGGGGAGAGGGGTGGAACGGCCAGCAGGAGCACGTCGCCGCCACCTGGGGAGGAAAAGTTGGGCGTCTACACACACGAGCATCTGGAGATCCAGCGGTCGGCACGGAAGCTGATCGAGGAGGAGATCAACCCCCGTGTCGACGCGTGGGAGGCGGAGGGCGCCTTCCCCGCGCACGAGGTGTTCCGGAAATTCGGCGAACTGGGCTTCCTCGGCATCCACAAGCCGGAGGAATATGGCGGTCTTGGCCTCGACTATTCCTACAACCTGGCCTTCGCGGAGGCGCTGGGCAGCATCAATTGCGGCGGCGTGCCGATGGCGCTGGGGGTGCAGACCGACATGGCGACGCCGGCCCTGTCGAAGCACGGTTCCGACGAGCTGCGCCGCGAGTTCCTGGCCCCGGCCATCGCCGGGGAGATGGTGACCTGCATCGGTGTTTCCGAACCCGGCGCCGGGTCCGACGTGGCCTCGCTGAAGAGCTGGGCACGCAAGGATGGCGACGACTACATCATCAATGGCCAGAAGATGTGGATCACCAACTCCTTTCAGGCCGACTACATGGTCATGCTGGTCAACACCGACCCGGACGGGGCGGTCCACCGCAACAAGTCGCTGGTGGTGGTGCCGATGGATTCACCGGGCGTCACCCGGGCGAAGAAGCTCGACAAGATGGGCATGCACTCCTCCGACACCGGGCTGATCTTCTTCGAGGACGTGCGGGTGCCGCAGCGCCATCGCATCGGTGACGAGAACAAGGGCTTCACCTACCAGATGCAGCAGTTCCAGGAGGAACGGATGTGGGCCATCGCGTCCGGCATTGCCGGGCTGCAGAAGGCCATCGACCAGACCATCGAGTACACGGGTCAGCGCATGGTCTTCGGCAAGCCGCTGCTGGACAACCAGGTGATCCACTTCCGCATGGCGGAACTGCAGACGGAGGTGGAACTGCTGCGCAGCCTGATGAACCGCTGCATCGAGGAATACACCGCCGGCAAGGACGTCACCCGCCTCGCCTCCATGGGCAAGCTGAAGATCGGGCGGCTGAAGCGGGAGGTCTATGACAGCTGCCTGCAGTACTGGGGCGGCATGGGCTTCATGAACGAGACCCCGATCAGCCGCATGTTCCGCGACGGCCGCCTGTCCTCCATCGGCGGCGGCGCGGACGAGGTGATGCTGTCCATCATCTGCAAGAGCATGAACATCCTGCCTGGCAAGCGGGGATAGGAATCGTCCGCGGGCTGCCCTGTCCCGGAGTCTATCGCGGCCTGTTCCATCCCTCTCCGGGGTTGGTCGTTGGTCTGTTCCATCCCTCTCCCCCACCCGGCCACCCACGGGAGTATCCTTGATGGGTGGCCGGGTGGGGGAGAGGGATGGCACAGACCGCAGACAGACTCCCGATGGACCAGACCGCAGATGAAACACGCCACCAACAGAAAGAACCACCACATGACCGAAGAGATCGTCCTGACCCGCCGCGAGGGCGGGGTCCTGCACGTCACCATGAACCGGCCCGATGCCCGCAATGCCATGTCGCAGGAACTGCTGGACGGCATCGACGCCGCCATCGCCTCCGTCGCCGATGACCGGACCTGCCGGGCCATCGTGCTGCGCGGCGCGGGCAAGAGCTTTTCCGCCGGCGGCGACGTGCGCGGCTTCAAGGCCAGCCAGCAGACGGGTGCGGCGGACGGGACCGGCGGGGCCGACCCGATCGCCGAGCGCAACCGCCAGGGCGGTGCCTTCTTCCAGCGCATGGACCGCACGCCGCAGCCGCTGATCGTGGTCGCCGACGGTGCGGCGCTGGGCGGCGGCTTCGGACTGGTCTGCGCCGCCGACATCGTCATCGCCACGCCCCGCGCCCGCTTCGGCCTGACGGAGGCACGGCTGGGGGTGCTGCCCGCGGCCATCCTGCCGGTCGTGATCGGGCGCATCGGGGAGCGGCTGACCCGGCGCCTGGCGGTGATGAGCAACATGCTCTCCGGCGCGGAGGCGGTGGAGATCGGCATCATCGACTGGCTGTGTGACGACATCGACGCGGCGGAGGCGAAGGCGGCGGAAGTGCTGGACGAGATCCTGAAGGGCGCGCCGGGGGCCATCGCCCGCGCCAAGACCGTGATCCGCGCCGTCCGCGACCATGACGTGGAGGCCGCGCTGGACATCGCCGCCACCCAGTTTGCCGCCGCCCAGCGCTCCGACGAGGCGAAGGAGGGCGTGCAGGCCTTCATCGACAAGCGCCCACCGGACTGGGCGAAGGGCTGAGACGGCAACAGCACCGGAAAAACGTCGGGGAACCGTCGGGTCGGGCGCTGATTCCGCTCGCCAAGGGTCATGCATGGGTATAGAGGCACGCGCGGCGTGACGCGTGTCCGCCCCTCGCCTGCCCCGGAACCCGCCATGAAACATCATCACGCCACCACGCCCGCCCCCTTCGGCACCGTTCTCGGTCACGGCCCCGGCGGCACGGCGGTGCATTCGTCGGACTACGACACGGTGGACCGGGAGGCGATGCCGACGCGGCAGTCGTTCCACAGCATCGTCGATGGCGTCTACATGGGCTTCAAGTGGCAGTGCGTGGAGCTGGCGCGGCGCTGGATGTACCAGAACTGCGGCTATGTCTTCGACGACATCTCCATGGCCTACGACATCTTCCGCCTGCGCCAGGTCAAGGTGATCGCCGATGGCAGCACCCTGCCGCTGCATTCGTTCCGCAACGGCGCGACGCGCCCGCCGGAGCCGGGCTGCCTGCTGATCTGGAACGAGGGCGGGGAGTTCGAGGTCACCGGCCATGTCGCGGTGGTAACGGAGGTGCTGCCCGACCGGGTGCGCTGCATCGAGCAGAACGTGCATGACACGGTCTGGCCGGAAGGGCAGCACTGGTCCCGCGAACTGCCGCTGCGCCGCACGGCGGAGGGCGGCTACTGGCTGGACTGCACCTACCCGGACGCCAGCATCCTCGGCTGGGTCATCCAGACCGACGACGCCACGGGCGCGGAGACGGAACTGGAGGACAATCCGGCGCTCTACGGCATCCGGCGGCAGGTGCTCGACGCCGCGCCGCAGGGGGAAGTGGCGTGGCTGGACCCGGCCGATCCGATCGACGCCAACTACATCGACCTGATGGGCGGGCCGGTGCTGTCGCAGGACCCGGCGGACCTGCGCGCCTACTACTGCATCAGCGAGACCGCGATGCGGGAGCTGCAGCGGGCCACCAACGAACTGCACCGCATGTTCCTGCACGCCACCAACCACGTGCTGTCGGACGATGCGTTGCTGGCCCGGTTCAACCTGCCCCCGGCGCTGTGGCCGCGCATCCGCCAGTCCTGGAACAATCGCCGCAACGAGATGATCACCGGCCGCTTCGACTTCGCCATGCGGCCGGAGGGGCTGAAGGCCTACGAGTACAACGCCGATTCCGCCTCCTGCTACATGGAGGCCGGGTCGCTGCTGGGCCGCTGGGCCGATGCCTTCGGCTGCACGGCCGGGCGCGATCCCGGCGCGCGGCTGCATGGGATGCTGGTGGAGGCCTGGCGGGAGGCCGGGATCGACGGCGTGCTGCACATCATGCGCGATGACGACACCGAGGAAGCCTACCACGCCCTGTTCATGCAGCGCGCGATGGCGGAGGCCGGGCTGGAGAGCCGCATCATCACCGGCGTCGAGGGGCTGCAATGGGGCGATGGCGGCGAAGTGCTGGACGCGGAGGGGCTGCCGATCCGGTGGGTCTGGAAGACCTGGGCCTGGGAGACCGCGCTCGACGAGATCCGCGACGACCTGGCGGAGGACGAGGAGAACCTGCGCCTGCACCGCACCATCGACCGCGCCACCCAGCCGCCGCGCATCGTCGACGTGCTGCTGCGTGAAGGGGTGATGGTGTTCGAACCGCTCTGGACCCTGGTCACCAGCAACAAGGCGATCCTGCCCGTGGTGCGGGAGATGTTCCCCAGCAGCCGCTTCCTGCTGGACAGTGCCTGGGAACTGACCGACAGCCTGCGCGCCGCCGGCTATGCCGCGAAGCCCATCGTCGGTCGCTGTGGCGCCAACATCGCCCTCTACGACCATCGCGAGGACCTGGTGGCGGCGACCGAGGGCAAGTTCGAGAGCCGCGACACCATCTACCAGGAATTGTGGAAGCTGCCCCGCGTCGCCGGGCGCAACGCGCAGATCCAGGCCTTCTCCGTCGCCGGTTCCTTCGCCGGCGTCGGCATCCGCCTCGACCCGGCGCTGATCATCACCACCGACAGCGACCTGCTGCCGCTGCGCGTGCTGCCGGACGCGGAGTTCCTGGCGCTGGGCGGGGAGTGAAGCCTACCGCCCGGTGAACGTCGCCGGGCGGCGTTCGATCATGGAGGCCAGGCCCTCCCGCGCGTCGGCGGTGCCGGAAAGCTCGGCGACGTTGCGGGCTTCTTCCGTGAAGCAGGCCTCCACCGGCAGGGCCTTGCCCTGACGCAGCAGCCGCTTCACCGCAGCCTGGGCCAGCGGCGGGCCGGAGGCCAGTTCGCGGGCCAGGTGCATCGCCGCGTCCAGCAGGTCGGCATCCGGCACGACGCGGTTGACGATGCCGAGGTCCTTCGCCTCCTGCGCCGTCATGGTCGGGTTGGTCAGCAGGATCTCCATCGCCTTGCGGTGCCCGACCAGCGCCGGCAGCGTCGTTGTCGTGCCTGCATCGGGCGACATGCCGACCTTGGTGGCCCCGGCCAGGAACTTCGCGCTCTCCGCCGCGACCACCAGGTCCACCGCGCAGGCCATGCCAAAGCCGCCGCCGCCGGTGGCATAGCCCTGGATGGCGGCGATCACCGGCGCATCCAGCCGCATCAGCGCCTGCGCCGCGTCCTGCAGCAGTGCCGTCGCGGTGCGGATATGGGCCGGCAGCTTCTCCCCCTTGGAGGCAAACTCCTTGATGTCGCCCCCGGCGCAGAAGTTCTTCCCCGCGCCGGTCAGCAGTACCGCCCGCACGTCCTCGCTGCCATGGCAGATCATGATCGCCTGGTAGAGGTCACGCAGCAGGCCGTTGTTCATGCCATTGGCGTCGTTCGGCCGGTTCAGCCGGATATGGGCAATGCCGTCCTGGTGGCTGAGCAGCACGTTGCCGTCGCCGACGGGTTCGGTTGGCAGGTTCATGATGGGTCTCCGATGGTTGTTCGCAGACCCCGGTCAGCGCACTCCCGGTTGGTCGTTGGACTTATCCATCCCTCTCCCCCACCCGGCCATCCACGGGAGTATCCTGAATGGGTGGCCGGGTGGGGGAAAGGGATGGAACAGGCAGCAGACATACTCCCGAGAGGGCTGGCCGGGGACCGGTTCAGATAAGGAACGAGAGCGTGAAGAGCGGCTTGTCGTTGTTCACCAGTGCCACCTTCTTGCGCGCCATGCGCAGGCCGTCGGGCGTGTCGCGCAGCAGGTACTCGGTGCGGGCGGCCCAGAGCGTTTCACCGCGCTGGCTGGATTCATAGACCATCACGTTGCAGCCGACGGCGATCCCGTCAGCATCGCGGGAGAGGATCTCCACGTTGGTGACCAGGTGGCGGATGGCGGATTTCGGATCCTGGGTGTAGCGCTTGCCGCTGAGCAGCTGCCGCACCCGGACACCGATGCGGGACCGGTTGTCATAGATGATCGACATCTGCTTCTCCGGGTCGATGTCGGCGCCGTTGGCCGGCAACCAGTAGACCCCGTCATCGGTCCACAGCGCCTCCCATGCGGCGTAGTCGTGCTCGTCCTGCAGCCGCGCCTCCCGGTATATGAACTGCTCGACCTCGCGCAGCAGGTCATGCTCCGGCTTGATCATGCCCATCACGCGTCCTCCATGACCTGGCGGTAGTGGCGCCAGATGCCGCGTGACGGCACCTCGTCCGTGGCGTGGCCGATGCGATAGCCGTCCGCATCGGTGCGTTCGCGCTGTTCGCCGCGCGCCAGGAACAGCCATTCCGGATCGCGGGAGAGCACGCCGCGATGGGTACGCTCGTACATCTCCGAATCGTCGGCCAGCAGGAACCCCGCCGGGCCCACCGATCCCATGGTCTGCTGCCTCAGCCGCCGGTTGATGTCCGGCGCGCCCTTGAACTGCAGCGCGGTGACATGCTGGATCGTGTCATCGACCGCGCGCGGCTGCAGCACGAAGATCTGTATCTCCGCGATGAACAGGTTGGGGAAGATCATCACGTGCGGCGTGCCGTCGATCATCACCTGCCGCGCCTTCTCCGGTCCGTGCGCCTGCTCCATCGCCGCCACGTAGTCCGGCAACCGTTCCGCCGTGGTACCGAACCAGCTGAGCGGCTGGTCCCGCAGGCGGAACTCCGGGCGCAGGTCCAGTTCCGTATGGCCATTGCCGAAGTCGCGGGTGACGGCGGTGGACTTCGCGCCGTAAAGGCCACCGATGCCACTGTCGGTCACCTTGAAGACGGAGGCATGGACGAAGGCCGGGTGATAGCCGTCGGTCTCGTTCTCCAGCACGAATTTCCAGTTCGCCTTCACCCGGTGCTGCAGGAACCCGGCGGTGATCTCCACCTCCCCGGTCGGGGAGGAGTCGCAGAGCCGGTCCAGCGTCTCCGCCGCACCGCCCAGGTGTTCCTCCAGCGTCGGGCCGTCCGCGGCGAAGGAACCGAAGACGAAGCCGCGATAGCTGGCCACCCGCGTGACACGCCCCAGCGACAGGGCCGACAGGTCCTGGCCCCTGTAGCCATCGGCGAATGCCGTTGCCTCCAGCCGGCCGTCATTGGCGAAGGTCCAGTTGTGGAACGGGCAGGTGAATTTCCGCGCGTTGCCGCTGGCCTCCATGCAGACCTGGTTGCCCCGGTGCGGACAGCGGTTCTGCAGCAGGTTGATCTGGCCGTCCGCGCCGCGGGTCATGATCACCGGCTGCGGCCCGATGGACTTGGTGACGAAATCGAACGGCTCCGGCACCTCGCTCTCGTGCCCGACATAGACCCAGGTTCGGTACCAGATGCGCTCCAGTTCCATGCGGAAGATGTCCGCGTCCGTGTAGAGCGATCCGTGCACCCGGTCCGGCTGGATCAGGCTGCCGACCTGCGGCGTTGCGGGGTGGGTCATGACATTCATCTGGCGCGCTCCATCAGGCAGGGTCGCTGGGATTATTCATTGAACGGCTGTCCGGTTTATAATAGAAAGGCGGCAGGACTGCAATGCCCATGGTTCGGACAACGGACCGGGATCCAGGAGAGGAGACACCGAATGGCCGGACCGGACGCCCAGATGCTGCACCCCGAGATCGAGACGCTGGAGCATGATGACCTGATCGCCCTGCAGGACCGCAGGCTCGCCGCGCTGGGCCAGCGGCTGGCGCAATCGCCCGAGTGGGTGGCGCATTTCCGGGAATCGGGCCTGCATCCGAATGACCTGGCCGACCGCCAGGCGCTGGAGGGTCTGGGCTTCCTGGAGAAGGCACAGCTGCGCGACCGCTACCCCTTCCCCATGCTGGGGATCGGCACGAAGAAGGTGGAACGGTTCTGTGCCACCTCCGGCACCACCGGCCTGCCGGTGCTGTTCGGCTATACCCGCCGCGACATGCAGGTGCTGCTGGCCGGACAGGTGGCGCGACAGCTCCATGCCCATGGCTGCCGCCCCGGCGACCGGGGCTACAACGGCTTCGGCTTCGGGCTGTGGGTCGGTGGCCTGGCCTACGACCTGGGCATGGCGGAGCTGGGCATGACCAACTTCCCCGTCGGGCCGGGACGCAGCGACCTGGTGGTGGAATGGATGCGCGACATGGAATGGTCGCTGGCCACCGTCTCGCCGGTCTTCCTCGCCACCCTGATCCGCACCAGCCAGGAAAAGGGCATCGACCCGAAGACCGACTGGAAGCTGAAGCGGGCGGTGATCGGCGGCCAGTCCGTTTCCCGCGCCTTCCGCGACGAGCTGGAGGCCGCGCTGCCCGACGACTTCATGACCTTCAACACCTACGGCACGACGGAGGCCGGCGGTCCCATCGTCGCCGCATCCTGTCCCTGGAGCCATGCCCGCGACGAGATGCACCTGATCAACGAGGACACGGTGCTGACGGAGATCCTCGACCCCGAGACCCTGCGCCCCGTCGGCCCGGGTGAAGTGGGCGAGATCGTCGTCACCACGCTGGAGAAGCAGGGCTCCCCGGTCGTGCGCTGGCGTACCCGCGACCTGGTGCGCCTGTCGGAGCATCCCTACGACTGCCCCTGCGGCCGCCGTGGCATGCGCAACATCGGGCGCATCATCGGCCGTTCCGACGACATGCTGAAGGTGCGCGGCGTCATCGTCTATCCGTCGCAGGTGGAGGATGTCATCGCCACCACCCCCGGCACGGTGAAGGAGGCCTGGCAGATCTATGTCGATACGCCGGGCAGCGCGCCGAAGCAGATCGTCGTGGCCATCGAGCGCGAACGCAGCCACAACGGCTCCCCCGACGAACTGGCGGACGCGGTGGGCCGCAGCCTGACCAGCCGACTGGGCCTGAAGGTGCCGGTGGAATGCCACGAGGAAGGCACCCTGCCCCGCTACGAGGCCAAGGCACAACGAGTGCTGGTGCGCGACTGAGGCGGGCGGTCGTTCCTTCATGGCCTTGACCTTCTGCCCCGGCGGGGGAGGACACTCCCGGATGGTGACTGAAGGCACGGGCATCCCTTTCTTCCCCCCTTGCGGGGGAAGTGGCCGCGCAGCGGTCGATGGGGGGGTGAGCCGCAGGCTGCTGCAGGCAGTTTCGAGGCTGCACCGGCTTCGCCGGTTCAGCCCCATCCCGACCTTCCCCCGTCGAGGGGGAAGGAGCGCCTTTCGCGTGCGGCCAGACGGTCGTGTGCAAGGCCGGGACGAGATGAAGGAAAAGGGCGATGGCGCGCAAGCAGGCTGAGAACTACGAGGAGATCCGCCGCCGGATCATGGACTGCGCCGCAACCGAGTTTGCCCGCCAGGGCTATGCGACGACCAGCATCGCCGACCTGGCCAGGGCCAACGGCGTCTCGCGCGGCCTGCTCTACCACTACTTCGCCTCCAAGGAAGCGCTGCTGCAGGAGATGCTGAACAGCCATCTCGACATGATGCTGGATGCCGCGACCGTGG
This sequence comes from Minwuia sp., assembly GCA_965228535.1. Lineage (GTDB taxonomy): Bacteria > Pseudomonadota > Alphaproteobacteria > Minwuiales > Minwuiaceae > Minwuia. The sequence goes on from CBDDHU010000003.1 coordinate 165,945, forward strand.
CGGCGACGCAGGGCGCGACGGCGCAGGATCGCTTCCGCTCCACCGTGAGCACCATCGTCGGCATCAATGCCGGTTCCCGCGACCTGCAGGTGGTGCTGCTGCACGACCTTCAGCACCTCGGCGCGACGGAGCGGGCGGAGATCGTGGCGAAGCAGCGCCAGATCATCGCCGTGCTGCGGGACCGCATCCGCGACTGCGACAGTTCCGGCCGCATCACCAACCGCACCCTGATGGCGCAGACGATGATGTGCGTCGGCATGATCAACTACACCTACCTCTGGTACGACCCGGCAGGCCCGGTCGGACCGGACGAATATGCCGACATGGTCGCCGACACCTACCTTGCGGGACTGGAGCGGGAACAGAGCTGACGCTTCAGGCGCGCCCGGCCGGCTGCGAGACCAGCGTCATTTCCGGCCAGCGCAGCGCGGTCAGCCGTCCACCGAAACAGCAGCCGGTATCGATGCAGAGGACCCGGTTGCGCCATTCCGGTTCCTGCACGGGCGTGTGGCCATGGACCACCCGTGCGGCACCACGGTAGTCGGCGGCCCAGTCGACACGCTCGGGCAGGCCATCCCCATCAGTCATGCCCGTGGTCTCGCCGTAGAGCGCGAAGGCCCGGACCTTGCCCGAGACCCGGTTCTGCAGTTCCGCCTTCAGGCCGGCATGCGCAACGACCAGGTCACCCCGGTCCAGCACGAAATGGTCCGGCAGGGCCTCCAGCCAGGGCAGGATCTCCGCCGCGAACCCCTCCGGCTGCATCGAAAGCTGGTCCAGCGTGGCTTCCAGCCCATGGGTCAGTGCCACGTCATGACCCCGGAGCCTGCGGATCAGCCGGGCCTCGTGATTGCCCATCAGGCAGAGCGCGTTCCCCGCCTCCGTCATGCCCCTGACAAGGCGCAGCACATCAGGCGTGCGCGGGCCACGGTCGACCAGGTCACCCAGGAACAGCGCACGCCGCCCTTCCGGCGGCTGCACCTCGTAATGGCGCTGACCGGGCGGCCCCTGCTCCGCCACACGATAGCCAAGCCGGGCCAGCAGCCGTTCCAGCTCATCCGCGCAGCCATGGACGTCACCGATGATGTCGAACGGTCCATGGTCCTCTCGCCGGTCGCATTCCGGAGGGTACCGTTCCACATGCTCCACAGCCGCCACCTCGCTGGCTGTCGAGAAGCCATGGAGCGCCTTCACCTTCCGCAGCTTGCGGATGCCCGGCAGCCCCTTCTTCAGGTCCGCCAGCTGGCTCGCGATCACCGCCTGCGGCACGTCGCGTCCCCCCGCCGCAACCCGCTGCCGGACCTGCGCGACACAGGTCGCGTGATCCAGCATGAAGATGCACATGACCACCGGCGCATGGAACCGCCTGGCCAGTGACAGGAAGGTCTGGCGGTGGTGCTGCTTCACGTTGGTCGCGTCGATCACCGTCAGGCGACGTGCGGCCAGGCGCTTCTCCGTGATCAAGTGAACCAGCTCGAAGGCCGCCGCGCTGGCCGACTGGTCGGATTCATCATCCAAGACCAGCGCCCGGCAATGGTCCGACGAGACAATCTCGGTCGGGCGGAAATGCCGGGCGGCAAAGCTCGACTTGCCGGACCCCGCCGCCCCCACCAGCAGGACAAGGCAGAAATCGGGGACAGCCAGTCGCGTGACCCCTTCGATCACCTCAGGCGAGGCCGAGCTTCTCGGCCAGGCCGATCCGCTGCAGCTTGCCGGTGGCGCCCTTCGGGATCTCGTCCAGGATCAGCAGCTTGCGCGGCACCTTGAAGTCGGCCAGGCGGGTGGCAACGAAGTCGCGGATCTCCCGGTCGGTGGCACTCGCCCCCTCCCGCAGCACCACGGCGGCAGCGACTTCCTCCCCCAGCTTCGGGTGCGGCATGGCGAAGGTCACCACCTGGGCCACCGCCTCGTGGTCCATCAGCACCTCGTCCACCTCCCGCGGGGAGATCTTCTCGCCGCCACGGTTGATGATCTCCTTCAGGCGGCCGGTGATGCTCAGATAGCCCTCCGGGTCCAGCACGCCCTGGTCACCGGTGCGGAACCAGCCATTGGTGAAGTTCTCCGCGTTCGCCTTCGGATTGGCCTCGTAGCCCGCGGTGACGTTGGGGCCGCGAATGACCACCTCCCCCGTCTCCCCCTGGGCCATCAGGTTCCCGGCCGGGTCCATGATCGCGACCTCCGGCCCGGCGGCAATGCCGACGGAGCCGGGCTTGCGCGCGGCGGGCGGCAGCGGGTTGGAGGCCATCTGGTGCGCCGCCTCCGTCATGCCGTAGCTCTCGATCACCGGGCAGCCGAAGGTCTCCTCCAGCTCCGCCATCACCTGCGGCGGCAGGGAGGAGGACGAGGACCGGATCAGCCGCAGCGGCTGTGCCGCGATCAGGTCGGCATTGCGCCCCGCGCGGCTGAGGATCGCCTGGTGCATAGTCGGCACCGCCGTGTACCAGTTGGGCTTCGCCTCCTCCATCCAGGCAAAGAAGCGCAGCGCGTTGAAGCCGGGGCTGCACCAGACGCTGCCCCCGGCACCCACGGAACTCAGCACGGCAGCGATCAGGCCATGGATGTGGAACAGCGGCATGATGTTGAGACAGCGGTCATCCGCTGCCAGGTCGAGCGCGGCACGGATGTGCCGGGCGCTGGCGGCCACGTTCGCCTGGGACAGCGGCACGATCTTGGGGCGGGAGGTGGTGCCGGAGGTATGCAGCACCAGCGCCACGTCCTCCGCCGCCGCCATGCCCCCGGCCTCCGGCGCGCTGGCCCCGGATGGCCCGGCAAGGTCGAACAGCCCGGCGGCCGCGCCGCTGCGCGGGGTCAGGCGCAGCACGGCAACGCCCCGCTTCTCCGCCGCCGCGATGGCGTCGCCGTCATAGTCATCGGCGACGATCAGCGCCTTCGCGTTCAGGTCATCCAGGTAGAAGTCGAACTCGTCCATGCGATAGGCCGGGTTCAGCGGCGCGGTGGTGGCGCCACAGGCCACGGTCAGGAACGCCGTCGCCATTTCCGGGCCGTTCGGCAGCACGATGGCGACCCGGTCATTGCGGCCGATGCCGAACCCGTTCAGGGTCGCCACCACCTCCGATGCAAAGGCGCGCAGGCCCGCATGGGTCAGGTCGGCGCGTCCTTCCGCCCCGATGGCGGGCGCATCATCGGCACCCGTGGCAAGCAGTTCCGCGACGGTCGTGGCCATGTGTTTCCCCTGTTCCCTTCGTCTGGCGCGAATGTCGGGGAATGACTTACACCAGTCCGCCGTTCTGTTCCATCCAGCGGTGCAACCTTCCGGCATCGGCACCCAGCAGGGCAAAGGGGCCCCGGCGATGCAGCACGCTGTCCGCATCCGTCGCCCATTCGTGACGCATCATCCAGCCCACCTCCCGCGCGCGCAGGCCGCCGCCGAAATCCTCCCCCAGGTCGGCATCGCGATGCACCCCGTCCAGCAGTTCCGGCGTCGATGCGCCGTGGCGGGCAATCAGGGTGCGGATGATGGCGGCATCGAGATGCGCCCAGGTGGCGGCAACGCGGTTGGCGAACAGGCCATGGCCGCCAGCCATCTCCCCGTCATGCAGGGGGTCCGTCCCGGCAGACAGCCCCTCCGCGAAGGGCAGCAGGTCGCGCAGCATTGCCACGTCGCCGACCGACCCTTCCGAGACCTGGCGCACCATCGCCTTCCGCGAGAGCGTGGCCTGCAACAGGCCCTGCAGGTCCCTTGCCGTTGCGAGTTCCCCGCCTGCCGGAGCATGGGCCAGCATCAGGTCACCGGGCAGGGGAATCAGGCTGAGGGGGCCGGCTACGGTGGGCAGTTCATGCAGTCCGGCCATTTCCGGCCAGGGCCGGGCAAGCACCGCGAACAGGCCTGCCGGTTCCTCCCCTGCCGGCGTCGCTTCGGCGCCACCGCTGAAGACGCGACCGCCCCGTCGCGCGGCATCCCGGGCCAGCGCGATGGTCAGCCGGGTGACATCGGTCAGGATGGCCCGCACAACCACGTAGCGGCCTTCCGGCGCGCCCAGCATGGCACTGACCAGCCTGTCGGTGGGGTCCAGGGTCTCGCTCGCCGCCGCACCGCGTCCCCCGAACAGGCGGCGAAGCCCGCGCGCCTTCGGGGCGGGCCGCAGCAGGCGTACCGGCTGCACCAGGTGGGGAGCCGCGGTCGCCAGCCAGTCCGCCAGCGCCTTGTCCGTCGCTGATTCCCCAGGGAAGAGAAGGTCGCCGGGCAGCGGCAGCCCCGGACGGTCCGTCGGGTCCGCGCCGAAGTCCCAGTCGCGCGGCGCACCAGCGGTTGCCGCCTGCCAGGCCAGGAACGCATTGAGGATGCCGGGGCCGCTCAGCGGTCCGCTGCCCCCCGCCATGCCCATGGATCAGGCGCCGAGCACCGGGAAGGAGCGGATGAAGTCGCGAATGCGGGGCTGGATCTCGGTGCGCCAGCGGCCACCATTGAAGACACCGTAGTGGCCGACGCCTTCCTGGATGTAGTCCATCTGCTTGGCTGCGGGGATGTTGATGCAGAGATCATGCGCCGCCTGGGTCTGGCCGATGCCGGAGATGTCGTCCTTCTCGCCCTCCACCGTGAACAGCGCGGTCTTGCTGATCTTCGTCAGGTCGACGCGGCGGCCCCGGTGCATCATCGTGCCATTCGGCAGGTCGAAGCGCTGGAACACCACTTCCAGCGTCTGCAGGTAGTATTCCGCCGTCAGGTCGAGCACCGAGAGGTACTCGTCGTAGAACTTGCGGTGCGCGGCGGTGCTGTCACCGTCACCGGCGATCAGCCCCTCGTACAGTTTCTTGTGCGCGTCGATGTGGCGGTCCAGGTTCATCGTCATGAAGCCGGTGAGCTGCAGGAAGCCGGGATAGACCGGCCGCATGAAGCCGGCATGGGGCAGCGGCACCCGGGTGATGACGTTGGTCTTGAACCATTCGATGGGCCGCGAGGTGGCCAGGTCGTTCGGCACGGTCGGGCTCTTCCGCGGGTCGATCGGGCTGCCCATGATGGTCAGCGTCGCCGGGGTCGCGGCGTCCCCGTCCTCCGACATCAGCGCCGTTGCCGCCAGTACCGCCGGTCCCGGCTGGCAGACCGCGATGACATGGGTGTTGGGACCCAGGATGCGCAGGAACTCGATCACGTAGTCGACATAGTCGTCGAGGTCGAAATTGCCCTCTGCCACCGGCACGTTGCGGGCGTCGCGCCAGTCGGTGATGAAGACCTCGTGCTCCGGCAGCATGGCGGCGACCGTGCCGCGCAACAGGGTGGCGTAGTGGCCCGACAGCGGTGCCACGATCAGCACGCGCGGGTCCGCCCGGCGCCGGTTCAGGCTGCTGGTATCGCGGGAGAAGTACTTCAGCTGGCCGAACGGCTTGCGGCAGATGATCTGCTCCGTCACCGGCACCGGCGCGCCGTCGATGGTGATCTCGTCAATGCCGAAGGACGGCTTGCCGTAACGGCGGGTGATGCTCTCGAACACGTCGGCGGCGGCCGCCGTCGCGCGCCCGGAAGCGGTGTGCGCGACCGGGTTCATGGGATGACGCAGCATCATCTGGGTCATGTGCGCCGCGGCGCGCCATGGCTTGATGGCCGCATGGTTCAGTTCGTACATGTGGTACAGCAAACTGGGTCTCCCGGTTGCATCGCGAATCGGAGGATACCGCATATCCTTCGTTGTTCGGATTGTGCAGCGCACAATAATGTCACCGACTTGTCAAGCTTGACCGTCACCATCCTGTCATGCTGGCCCTGTCGGATTGGTTAACGCGAGCGTGATTGGTCGCCCGCGCCGCACCCGATACCATTCCCAGCAGGACAAACCCGGCAGGAGGACCGAAGATGCTTGCCCGACGCTCTGTTCTGAAGGGGGCGGCCAGCCTGCCCCTCGCCGCCATCCTGGCCGACCCGATGCTGGCACGGGCCTCAGCGCATGGCCTGCAGGATGTGAGCATCACGACTGCGGGCGGCAGGTCGGTGAACGCCGCGCTGGCCCTGCCTGCCGCGACAACGGCCCCAGCGGTGCTGCTGATCCATGAATGGTGGGGCCTGAACGACCAGATCAAGTCGGTCGCCGCCAAGCTGGCGGAGGAAGGCCATGTCGCCCTGGCCGTGGACCTGTATGGCGGCAAGGTGGCGACGGAACCCGACGCCGCCCGCAGCTACATGGGACAGGTCGACGGGGCGGAGGCCACGGACACGCTGGCAAGCTGGATCGGCTGGCTGAAGGATCACGGCAGGACCAGCGGCAAGGTGGCCACGGTCGGCTGGTGCTTCGGCGGTGGCTGGTCGCTGAATGCCTCCATCGCCGCGCCGGTGGACGGCACGGTGGTCTACTACGGCAATGTCAGCCGCAAGGCGGAGGACCTGAAGACGCTGAAGGGACCGGTGCTTGGTCATTTCGCGACCCAGGACCAGTGGATCAACCAGGCCATGGTCTCCGGCTTCGAGGCAGAGATGGCGAAGGCCGGCAAGGCGCTGACGACGCACTGGTACGACGCCAACCACGCCTTCGCCAACCCGACCAGCGCCCGCTATGACGCGGCGGATGCGGCACTGTCCTGGCAGCGGACCCGGGCGTTCCTCGGGGACGTGCTGGCTTGATCACCCTTCGGCAGTTTCCGCCGGCGCTGGGGCTGCCCTGTTCCAGCCAGTTCTGCATGAAGGCGGAGATCCTGCTGAAGATGTCCGGCGCGGATCACGTGATCGAGACCGTGAACGATCCGCGCAAGGGGCCGAGAGGCAAGCTGCCCGCCGTCAGCTTCGACGGCGGACCGATGATCGGGGACTCGGAACTGATCCGGCAGCAGATGGCGCTGCGTCTCGGCTTCGATCCGGATGCCGCGCTGGATGACCGGCAGCGCGCCACGGCCCATGCCATCGCGCGGATGCTGGAGGAGCGGCTCTACTGGGTCATCGTGCACAGCCGCTGGATCCACCAGCCGACCTATGACCGCTTCGCCCGCGAACTGTTCGGCGACATGCCGCCGGTGATCCGCACGCTCATCAAGGTGCTGGCGCAGCGGAAGGTCCGGGCCAACCTGGCCGGGCACGGGCTGGGCCTGCACGACACCGACGACATCATGGCCTTCGGCAAGGCAGACATCGATGCCTGTGCGGCGCTGCTGGGGGACCGGGACTGGTTCATGGGCGCGGCACCGACCGGCGTCGACGCGACCGGCGTTGCCTTCCTGGCCAGCATCGCGGTGCCGGAGATCGACAGCCCCCTGAAGCAGGCGCTGATGCGCCATGCCAACCTGGTGGCCTATGTCGAACGTGGCCGCGCGCGCTGGTACCCCGACTGGCCGGCCTAGGGCTGAGGCTTCTTTCGCCTGAAAAGAAAAGGCCGGGCAGCAGGGCCCGGCCTTTCCAGATCCGTGATCGGACGCGCGATCAGGCCTCGGCGGAGGCTTCCGTCGTCGTCGCCTCGGCGCGGGCCTTGGCGATCTCCCGCTTCAGCTTGCGGGCATTGTCCGACAGCTTCGCGTCCGACTGCTTCAGGATGAAGTTGTCGAGGCCGCTGTTGTGGTCAACGGACCGCAGCGCCGCGGCGGAAATCCGCAGTGACACGGAACGGCCCAGCGCCTCCGACATCAGCTTGGTGTGACGCACGTTCGGCAGGAACCGACGGTTCGTCTTGATGTTGGAGTGGCTGACATTGTGTCCGGTCTGCACACCCTTGCCGGTAAGCTCACAGCGTCGCGCCATGGTTGTTCTCCCGCATGTTCGGCCCCGATGGGCGCAAGTCGTGAAAATTGGATCGGTCCCCTGATCAGGGGGCCGGAGCGCGGGTGTTTAGCGGGTTCCCGCGCATCGGTCAAGCACTGCGGAGGGCTGTCACCGGCATGCGGCCACCGATGCATGGCTGTCAGCATTTGATCCCGTGCGCCGGAGCCAGCACAATACACGCATCGACCACCCTGGGGAGGGAGCCGGCCGTGCCGGACAGCAGACATGACACAATCACGCAGCGCGGCTGACGCCGACACCACCGACCGGGACGTCATCGTCGTCGGCGCCGGGTTCGCCGGCATGTACCTGCTGCACCGGCTGCGGGGCCTGGGCTTCCGGGTGCAGGTGATGGAGGCCGGGGACGATGTCGGCGGCACCTGGTACTGGAACCGCTATCCCGGTGCACGCTGCGACGTGGAGAGCATGCAGTATTCCTACCAGTTCGATGACGGGCTGCAGCAGGAATGGGAATGGAGCGAACGCTACGCCACCCAGCCGGAGATCATGCGCTATGCCCGGCACGTTGCAGACCGCTTCGACTTGCGCCGCGACATCCGTTTCAACTGCCGGGTCGCGGCGGCGCACCTGGACGAGGGCAGCAACCGCTGGCAGGTGACCACGCAGGACGGGGACAGCCTGACCGCGCGCTGGTTCGTGATGGCCACCGGCTGCCTGTCCTCGGCGAACATGCCCGACATTCCGGGCGTCGAGAGCTTCCGCGGGCAGATCCACCACACCGGCCAGTGGCCGCATGGGGGCGTGGACTTCACCGGGAAGCGGGTCGCGGTGATCGGCACCGGGTCGTCCGCCATCCAGTCGATCCCGATCATCGCCGAACAGGCGGCGTCGCTGACCGTGTTCCAGCGCACCGCGAACTATGCCATTCCCGCCCGCAACCGGCCGCTGGAGGCGGAGGAGGTGGCACGCACCAAGGCCCGCTATGGCGAGATGCGGGCCCAGGCGAAACAGATGCCCGCCGGCATCCTGTTCCAGGCCAACGACGTGTCGGCCAAGGCGGTCGATGCCGCCGAACGGCAGGCCCGGTTCGAGCATCGCTGGCAGAAGGGCGGCCTGACCTTCCTGGGTGCCTTCAACGACCTGCTGCTGGACGAGGAATCGAACCGCTTCGCCGCCGATTTCGTGCGCAACAAGATCCGGGAGACCGTGAAGGACCCGAAGGTGGCGGAGCTGCTCTGCCCGACCAACATCATCGGCTGCAAGCGGCTGTGCGTCGACAGCGGCTACTACGAGACCTTCAACCGCGACAATGTCCACCTGGTGGACATCAGCGGCAATGCCATCGAGGCGCTGACGGAGACCGGGCTGCGCACCGCCGACGGCAGCACCCATGAGTTCGACAGCATCGTCTTCGCCACCGGCTTCGACGCCATGACCGGTTCATTGCTGCGGGTCGATATCCGGGGCTGCGGCGGGCGGGCTCTGGCCGACAAGTGGCAGGAGGGTCCGAAGACCTACCTGGGACTGATGACGGCGGGCTTCCCCAACATGTTCATGGTCACCGGCCCCGGCAGCCCGTCGGTGCTGACCAACATGCTGCCATCGGTGGAGCAGCATGCGGAGTTCATCGCCGACTGCATCGCCCACATCGCGGAGAAGGGCCTGCAGCGGATCGAGGCCGAACCGGCAGCGGAGGAAGCCTGGGTCGCGCATGGTGACGAGGTCGCCGGTCTGACCCTGCGCTCCACCTGCAGTTCCTGGTACATCGGCGCCAACATTCCGGGCAAGCCACGGGTGTTCATGCCCTATATCGGTGGCTTTCCCGCCTACCTGCAGAAATGCGCCGATGTCGTCGCGAAGGGTTACGAGGGCTTTCGCCTGAGCTGACCCGGCTGGCCCGTGACGGACTGGCTATCCGCTGGCGCTGGCGAGGCGCGCGTCCGGTGCGGGGGCTTCGCACAGGGCTTCCACGGACCCGCCGCCGGCACCGCTGGGCAGGACGCTGTCGGGATCGAGCAGCCAGCGGCCGACATCGTGCTGCACGATCGGGCCCTGCAGGTCCCGGAACAGCAGGTGCCAGCCATCATCATAGACCGCGATCTCTGGGGGCTGCGGGAACCGTTCCAGCGTCCGCCTGACCGAGGCACAGGGCACGATCTGGTCCCGCCTGCCATAGAGCACCAGCAGGGGCGTGCGGATGTTCGGCACGGCGTTGTAGGCCGCGTCCATCAGGTCAACCAGGCCGGACACGGCATCGAAGCGCGTCGCCTTGATGAACAGCGGGTCGGCGCCCATGGCACGCAGGATGGCGTCATTGTCGGAGGCTCGCACCCCCAGCCCGCTGCCGGTCGCCTTGTAGCCGGGAAGATTGGAGGAGAAGAACTCCAGCGCCCAGCGGGCGAAGCCGGACATGGTCTTGCGGCTCCAGACCGCCGGGGCAGACAGCACGGCGCTGTCCACGCGCGGCGGCTCCGCGCTGCCCAGTGCCGCCATGACCACGGCACCGCCCATGCTCTCCCCCACCAGGTGGACCGGCAGGCCGGGATGCCGCGCCCGGACCAGTTCCACGACGCTGGAGAGGTCGCGGGTCAGGGTGGGCACACCGGGCCAGATGCCCCGGTTCTCGGTCTCCCCGAAGCCGCGCTGGTCATAGGCGTAGACGGCAATGCCCTGCCCGGTCCAGCGGTTGACCGGTTCTTCCCAGGCGCGACGGTAGTCGTTGAAGCCATGCAGCGCGATGACCACGGCCCTGGGATTGTCGGGGGCAGTGTGGGTGAAGGGCAGCCGGTATCCGTCAGCCATAACGAAATGGGTGTCCGTGACCTGCGGCGCGGCGATGCTGGGTCCGGCGGGTTGCTGCATGGCGGTGCAGGCGCTGAGCATGCCGAGGGCCATTCCGGCGCAGAGCAGGCGACTGAAGCGTGCCGCGTCCCTGTGCAGGCGCAGGGTATTGATACAATTCGCGATCATGGCCGCTATGATGCCCGGATGACGGATGAAATCGACCCCAAAGATCACCTGCTGGCGATTAATGAAGCGTTCTATGCCGCGTTTGCCAGTGGCGACTTGGCCTGGATGACCGACATCTGGTCGGCGCGGCGGGAAATCACCTGCATCCATCCGGGGCATGGCGCCAGCCAGGGCCGGACGGAGGTGCTGTCGGGCTGGTTCGACATCCTGCAGCAGCCGCCGGGGATCAGCTTTGCCGATGCGGTGGCGTTCCTGCATGGCGATACCGGGATCGTGCTCTGCCGCGAACGGATCGGGCCGCATTCACTTGCCGCGACGAACGTCTTCCGCCTGGAGGGGCAGCGCTGGCGCATGGTGCATCACCAGGCCGGTGCCATCCACGCACCGGCTGAGACACCGGGCGCGGGGGAGGAAGGTCCGGGGCAGCTGCACTGAAGCCGGTGCCCCATGCCATGCTCTCCGGCACTGCGCTGGGGTATCAGGCGAGAAGCTGTTGGATTCGCGCCCGCAGGGCCGGGATCACCTCCGCCTCGAACCAGGGATTGCGCGCCAGCCAGCCATTGTTGCGGCCGGAGGGATGGGGCAAGGGCAGGTATCGGGGGGTGTAGTCCTGCCAGTGGGCCACGGTCTCTGTCAGGGTCTTCTGCCGACGGGAACCCAGGTGCCAGTCCTGGGCGTAGCGTCCCAGCACCAGGGTGAACTCGACCCGAGGCAGGGCCGCCATCAGCCGCTCATGCCAGGTCGCAGCGCATTCCGGCCGGGGCGGCAGGTCGCCCGCCCCCTTCACCGTGCCGGGATAGCAGAACCCCATGGGAACGATGGCAAAGCGACGGGGGTCGTAGAAGCTGTCCCGGTCGACGCCGAGCCAGTCACGCAGCCGGTCGCCCGACGGGTCGTTCCACGGGATGCCTGTCCTGTGGACGCGGATACCGGGGGCATGGCCCGCGATCAGGATCCGTGCCGACGTGGTGGCGGCAAGGACCGGTCGCGGCCCTTCGGGCAGGTCCCCGGCGCAGATGCGGCAGGCGCGGATGTCCGCGAGCAACTGGTCGAGGGTTTCAGCCATGGTGCCGGCCTTTCCGCAGGAATGCCGGGCCTGCACATGGACCTGTCACACGGCCTGCGCGGGGGCCGGAATCGGAAGGGGCGCGCCTGTCGCCTGACGGGCACGCCCCAAGGTCATTGCCACGATGCGTCAGGGCGCGAGGCCTCAGGCATCCAGCTCCATGTCCGATTTCGGCGTCGAGATGCAGGTCAGGCAGGAGCCCTTGCTGACCTCGGCACTGGGTTCGGTGGCGTAGTTGACATCGCCCTTCAGCACGGCGGTGACGCAGGTGCCGCAGGCACCGGCGCGGCAACCGGAATCCATGTCGATGTCGTTCGCCTCCGCAAACTCCAGGATCGTGTCCGCGGAACCGTCCCAGACGATCTCCTTCTCGGAGCGAACGAACTTCAGCTTGAAGCCGGTGGCGGGTGCCGCCGCGGCATCGGCCGGGGCCTCCGCCGACTTCTTGGACTTCACCGTCGCCGGACCGAAGGCCTCGAAATGGATGCGATCCTCGGGCACGTCCCAGTCACGCAGGCCGTGGAACAGGCTCTCCATCATCGGGGGCGGACCACAGAAGTAGTAGTCGTAATTGTTCGACGGCAGCACTTCCTGGAACAGCGGGGCGCCGACGCGGGCCTGGTGGTGATAGTCCTTGCCCTCGACATCCGTGTCGTCGGGGCCGGAATAACAGATGCGGACATGCACGTTCTCGTGCGCCCGGTCGATGGCCTCCAGGTGTTCCCGGAAGACATGCTCCTTGCCGTTGCGGACACCCAGGAAGAACCAGGTTTCGCGCTTGGAGCCGGACTCGACGATGGCGTTCAGCATCGACAGCACCGGCGTGATGCCGATACCGCCGCCGATCAGCACCACCGGCGTCTGGCGGTGCATGTCGAGGAAGAAGTCCCCGTTCGGCGCCAGCACGTCGAGGATGTCGCCCTCGTTGATGTTGTCATGGAAGAAGTTGGACGACGACTTGCCCACATCCGCCTTGGCCGGATCCTTCGGCGGCGGGTTGCGCTTGATCGAGACGCGGTAATATTCGCTCTTCGGGCTGTCGGAGAGGGAATAGCAGCGCGTCGTCACCTTCTTGCCGGACGGCAGGTCGAGCTTGAAGGTCAGGTACTGGCCGGGGTTGAACGGGGGCAGCGGCCGGTCGTCATGCGGCCGGAGGTAGAAGGAGCAGATGTCCTTGTTCTCCGGGTTCTTGCGATCGACGCGGAACTTGCGGATGCCGTTCCAGGACAGTTCGTTCTTCTGCTTGTCGAATTCCCGGACCGCCTTGATCTGCTCCACCTTCTGGCGAAGGAAGCCGATCTCCTCCTGCACGCCGCGATCAACGATCCCTGCAGTGCGGAAGTTGTTGTAGATCAGGCTGAGAACATAGAAACCGAGCAGCGCCAGCACGGCGAATGCTGCGGTATTGACCAGTCCGAATTCCATCCCGTCCCCCTTTGGATGTCACAGGTCGGTTCCAATGGCCGGTCCGGCGGATGGAAAGCCCCACCCGCCGGACGGAAGCCGTCAGAACTTGCGACGCACCTCGAACCGCACGCCACCGATGTCATCATCGTTGATGCGGATACCATACATCGCATCGGCACGAACGATCCATGCCTTCGAGATCGGCAGCTGCCAGCGCACGCCCAGCGCATACTGGTCACCGGCGATGTTCGCCTGGTTACCGTATTTCTGCACGGTCGCCGCCTCGACCACCAGCTGCTGGTCCAGGTTGAACAGGTACTGCAGGCCGATGGCACCACCGAAGGTGTCTGCCGCGGTATCATCCAGGAACGGGAAGCCGGTCAGGCCGTCCGTCTCGAAGTTGATGCCGGTGTTGATCAGCAGGCCCTCGGCATTGGCCAGCGGCTGCGGCCGGTTCATTCCGAAGAAGAAGTTGGCATACGGCACGAAGGTGTAGGGCTTGGAGGTCATCCAGCTGGTCTCGAACAGGAAGGCCATGCCGTTGCCCAGGTCCTGGCCACCATCATCACGCGCCTGGCGGCTGATGAAGGTACGCAGCGAGTAGGACATCAGGTTCTTGTAGCGCGAGGACCAGGAGATACCCAGGCTATGCAGGTCCTGGTCGCCCAGCTTGCTGCGGTCGGCATCGAGAATGCCGTAGCCGACTTCCAGGTAGCCTTCCCGCGCCTCGATGAAGGCATGGGCACCATAGGCCTGGACGCTGTGGTCGGCGACGCCGCCGCTCAGGTCACGGATCGCCGCGTTGTTCACGTCGTTGAAGCCGTAGAACACCGTGAAGTCCATGTTGGAGATGTCCAGCACCGGCGAGTTCAGCGCCGGGAAGGAGAAGGCGCCACCGAAGATGGCGTCATCCATCCAGAGGCCGTTCTGGAAGAACAGCGGCACGAAGCCGAAGGTGAACGGACGGTCCGTCTTGTAGTAGTCGCCCGTGATGCCCGACGCGATGTTGGCCAGGTCGCCCTCGAAGAACAGCGTCTCCAGGTTCAGGTCGGCCTGCAGCTTGCAGCCCTGGTCCCGGTCATTGCCGGCCAGTTCGCAGCGGGTGAAGTCGTTGCCGCTGTCGAGCGGACGGATGAAGGCATGCAGCCGTTCCGTCGACGTGATCTTCATGTCGATGTCGATGTTCAACCGGGTGGCGATCTGCGCCAGCTCGTTGTTGCCGAAATCGTTGAACGCCACCGCCGTGCGCCAGTCACCGAAGGCCTGCACCGCGAAATTGGTCGGGTTCAGTTCACCGAAGGCCTCGCTGGGCTCCGGCAGCTGGCCCGGGACGTACTGCTTGCGGCCCAGTTCGAAGAGCGGGCGCGGGGCCTCGACTTCCGACTTGCCGCCATAGATGGCGAGCTGTGCCTCGATGTCATAGGGCTGATCCTCGTAGGCCGGATCAGGCTTGAAGGCGTTTTCCTGAAGATCGACCCGCTTGGCGCCGGATGACATCTTCGGATTGTAGTCCTCGGCGGCCCATGCCGGACCGGTGAAGACGACAAGTGCCGCGACCGCCGTGAGGCCCGCGACTGACCGTCGAACGTGACGGAGATCCAGAATACCCAACTTCCCCTCCTGCTCCTGTCAGAGCACCTGTTTTTGTCGGCTGGCGCTTCGGGGCGGTCCGCCGACCGCCCCGGCACCATTCACCTGAGGTCGTTTCCTTACTTGACCTCGATCTCCACCGTGTAGGGATGCATGTCCAGCATCCACTGGTTCATCGTCTGCTCCATTTCCTTCGTCGCACCGACGAAGCGCATGAAGTAGATCGGCTCGGCACGGCTGCGCATGCGGGCCGACAGACGATAGGTTCCCGGCTTCGTCAGCAGTTCGCCCGGCACCGAGTACTTGGCTTCCCGATCGCCCAGCGGCGGGATCGAGCGGCCCTCCATCCGGATGAACTGCGGATGGTTCAGCACGGTGGTCGGCACGTTGGCCTGGCGCAGGAACGGACGCTGGTCGATGTCGAAGTTCACCGGCAGGAACATTTCCCGATCCGTACCCTTCAGGTTCGTGGTCAGGAACTTGGTCTGCAGGTTGAACAGCTGATCATCATACTCGATCAGCCCGGCCTGCACGTCCTGGGAGTGCTGGTCAGCCATGTCACCGGCACTGTCCACATAACCGGATTCCCAGATGCGGTTGCCGTCCGGATCACTCAGGGCAACGTTCAGCCAGATCTCCGGCTGGGCGCCCAGGCTGCCCGAAGGCAGGTTGTGACCCGAGTTGATGTTGGTGACCAGGTAGTTGAAGTCGAAATCCTGACCGACCCGGGGGCCATTGTCGAAGAACGGACCATCCAGGTGGCTGCCGTTCTCCATGACCGCGCGGCGCAGTTCCTTCTTGTACTCCAGACCTTCCAGGTTCTCCTCAATGATCTCGCGGGCTTCGAAACGGTCATCCTCGTTGTCCCAGACTTCCGGGAACTCGACCGTGATCTCGCCGTCGTAGACCTTCTCCTCGAACTCTTCCGTGCCCCAGCCGGCGCGATAGTCGAACTGCAGCCATTCCTCGATGGTCCAGTTCTCGGCCGCGGGGTTGTGCGGGAAGATGCCCGGATGCGCGATCGGGTAACCCGGCCCGTAGAAGGCATGGTTGTGACGCACGCGGTCAGGATTGATCTCCTCACCGTTCACCACGGCGGCGGGGCCGCGGGCATAGCCGTTCGGCAGGCCCGGATCCTTGCCCATGTGGCATTCCTGGCAGGTGACGCCGGCGGCGTTGGCCGGGCTGTCACGATACTGGTCCCAGACGACCTCCAGCTTGATGCCGAGGTTCACCGCCACCTGATGGCAGCTGACGCAGAACTCCGACTTGGAGATCTGGGTGAACTTGACCACTTCGGTGTGGATCTGGTTGCCACGCTCCTCGTCGCTGGTGGCGACGCGGTAGAAGCTCTTGTCCTCCAGGACCTTCTGCAGGCCGTCACCATCGGAGTTGGTGTAGACCGGCGAGTAGATCTTGCCCGGCTCGATGCGGCGCTCACCGTTGGCCTTCGCGTAGGTATCCTTCACGCGATGGCAGGTGATGCAGGTGATGCCCTCGCGGGACACCTGGCTGCGCTCCCACAGCGGCGCGGCCCGGCTTTCGCCGAGCGTCGTGCCGACACTCTGGTGACAACGCACGCAGAAGGTGCCGATCGTACCCTGGGTGAGGTTGGTGATGGCCTGTTCGAACTTGTGGAACATGGGGGAAATCGAGGCGTAGGCATGGTTGGAGGAAGCCCACTCCTTGTAGATATCCTCATGGCACGAGGCACACTTCGATGCACTCGGGAAGACTTCTTCCGAGAACAGCTCGGTGTGGGCGATATCGCCTTCACTGGCCTGCTGCGCATCGGCTGGTGCCGACACTGCGAACAGCACCATGGCCGCGAACAGTGAAACAAAAAGACGGGCCGACCACGTCGTGACACGACGACCCTCAAACGCGTCTAACATCCTCAACCTCCTTCCTTGCCTGCTTCAGTCTCGCTCCGGGCCTGGTGTTGGAAGCCCATCGTCCGGTTGAAGCCCGGCTCCAGGTGGTACTCATGACAAAGCTGACAGTCCTGACGGACCTTGCCTGCAGTATGACACTGCGAACAAGTCTCCTGCGACACCGGCAGAAAGCCGGGTGCGAATTTCGTTGCGTCATGTTGCTTGTAGGACGCAGCGAATTCCGCGGTCTCGTCCTGCTTGTGGCAGGTGGTGCACAAGGTGCCCGGCCCCAGCAGGTTAACATGCGGCCGGTGGTCGTACTCGACGTACGGGCGATCAGTCACTGATTGATAACCCCATTCCACCTTCAGGCCGCCGACAGTGTCGGCGCCTTCGCTGCCGCTGTCGGTGACTTGGGTCACAGCGTGGCACTTCGTGCAGTTGCCGAGCCCGTACTCCGACGTCAGCAGGCCGCTCAGTGCTGCCGCCTGCTCGATGGTCACGTCATCCGCGCCGGCAGCTTCCGCCGCCTGCTCGGCATTGATCGCGAAGTCGAACCATGCCCGCGCGACCGGATCGGCATGGCCACTCGGCCGGTAGCTGACGGCAAGGCCGTCAGAAGACCAGCCGCCGCCGCGCACCTCGCTCGGCGATTCATGCTCGATGCGCTGCATCCAGGCACAGACTGCCTGGCGGAGCAGTTCGCCGTCGAGACCGGCCAGCATCTGGTCGGTCCTGTGGTCACCGGGCAGCGCGTCGATCCGCTCGAAGATCGCGTCCACGCCGGATTCGGCGATTTCCGGGTAGAGCGCGCCGATGGCGTCGAGATACCCGTCCGGGTCATCGGCGACGACACCGAGGGCCAGAGCGAGTCCGGCGGGAACATTGTCGCCATTGTCCTCGAAGAAGTACTCGTCCGGCTCGTATTCCTCCAGCTCACCGGTCTGCGCCGCCTCCCGGAGCAGTTCCAGCTCATCCGGCGTCGGGGCGCAGATCTCGCTCACCGTGTCCGGATCGAACGGGTTCTCCTCCATGTACGGCACGTTCACCAGGGCCAGCCTGCGATCCACGATGCCTTCCAGGTGACAGGAGGAGCAGTTCTGTTCGAAGCTGCCCGGCGGCACGGTCAGGCCGGCCTTCTCGATCTGGTGGCAGTCGACGCAACCCCGGGTCTCGCCTGCGGGAAGCTTTTCCGGGAAGTGCTTGGAGAAATGGCTGGTGTGGTCGAACGCGATGGCCGGGCGCCGGTCATGCGGGAACCTGTCGCCGAAAGCCGGGTGGTCCTTGCCGAACGACTTGATCGACTGGACGTGGCAGCTGTTGCACTGCGCGTCCCGCATCGGCGCGATGTTGGCGTCCTGCCCCTTGTGCTCCGTATGGCACATGACACAGTCGGTCTTCATGTTCGCGCTGGGCGAGTCGGCCGCGAAGGAGGTGCCTGCCGCGCCGGTGAAGCTGGCGTTGTGCGGTGACGTGGCGGAACCGCCGAAGCTGTGGCAATCGACGCAGCTCTCGCCCACCGACTGGTTGGTCACGAAGGCATTGGCCCAGGCCACCACGCCCTTGCCATGGTTCTCGTGACAGGCGGCGCAGCCCTTTTCCTCCAGCGCGAAGTTGGAGTGGGCGCCGGAGAGCGCGCCGGGGCTGATTGACGACAGCGCCGCCTTCTCACCGACGAAGGATTCGGGCGTGAAGTGCAGGAACGCCGCGATCACGGCAACAACGAAGGTCGCGACCAGCCAGGAGATCTGCTGGCGCCTGCGCCGCAGCGACGGGCGCGGCTTGCACGGCGGATGGGACTGGCAGCAGGAACCGTCGGGCAACGGCCCGTCCTTGCAGGGTCCGCCGGCACTCGGCGGCCGACGGCATTCCCAGCGGTCGCCATTGCGGAAGGGCCGGCATTCAGTCGTGCCCCCGCATGAACCGTCGAAGTTCGGACCCCGGCTGCAGGGCTTGCCGAAGGCGCAGGCACGGCCGCAGACATAGGGGAACGTCGGCCGTTCGTAGGCGCTCTTCTGGTAACTGAAGCGATCAGAGTCTGTAATCATAGCAGGTACACATGAACCAGAATGATGTGCCAGATCATCACCAGAAATATACCGACGGCGAGGGGCACGTGGAAAAGGAGCCAGATCTTGAGGAAGCCGTTCACGGCATAGGCGAAGTCCAGCCGGTTCTTGATCTGGGCCAGGTCCTCCAGCTGTCGCAGGTAGGATTCCTCGGTCTCATCGACGTAGCGCCGCATGGCCGTGAACTCGCGCCGGATCCAGGCGCGTCCCGACTGGGCACCGAAGAAATGGCTGAACATGAAGCGCGGACGGCGGAAGAACCAGGCCAGGGTCTCGATGTAGTACTGCGCCAGGGTGTCGGAGGCCGCCTTGTCGGCCGCCTCCTCGACGATCGCCTCCGCCTGCTCACGGATGTCGGCAAGCTCGTTGGGGATGCGCTCCCAGATGATCTCCATGCCGTTGTCGGTGAGGCGCTTCGGCATGATCCGCTGCAGCCAGTAGCCGAGCACGCCGGAAAGGCTGACCAGGTAGAACAGCACCGCGAAGAGCTGCTCGTAGGCACCGTCGGGCCAGAACACGCCCTTGGTATGCACGAAGAACACGCCGATGGCGAAGACCCCGGCAACACCGTGCGCCGCCGTCCAGTACGCGCCGCGCCCCAGCGGGATCATCGCCAGGCGCTTGCGCATGTTGAACAGCATCAGGAAGACGAAGATGCCGGCCAGCGTGTAGCCGGTGACCACGGCCGGTTCGCCATTGTGCAGCCAGGTCTGCCAGGCGTTCCAGGCCACGAAGATGAATCCCGCGATCGCCGCGAGCCAGAAGATGATCAGTGCGCGGTGCAGGGACCTCATTGATAGGGACTCCTGAACGGATCCGGTCCCCTGAAGTCGACCCGACGCAGGGCATCATGCGGACAGGCCCTCTGGCAGGCCGGCCCACCCGGATTGGTGGAGCAGAAATCGCACTTGGTGGCCTTCATGATCGGCTTGTGCTCGTCATCGACCAGCGGCTCACCTGACAGGTTCGCCACCTGCACCAGGCGGATATTGTCATAGGGGCATGATGCAGCGCAGGTGCCGCAACCGATGCAGGTGTCGTCGTTGATGACCACCGAGCCGTCATGCATGGAGCGGTGGATCGCGCCGGTGGGGCAGCCGATCATGCAGACCGGGTCCGCACAGTGCATGCAGGAATTGGCCACCATCCAGTTGTCGAAGGTCTGGCCATGCCGGATGAAGCGCGGGTTGCCGCCATGGGTGGAGGCGCAGGCCCGCACGCAGTCATCGCAGCGGGTGCAGCGGTTGAGGTCGATCAGCATCGAGCGGGTGCCGTTGATGTAGCGGCGCCCGACGGCCCACTCCTTCAGGGCGTCGGCGCTGATCTCCTTGCCCGCCTGGTCCTTCAGGCTGGTGCGCGGCGGGGCCATGTTCGGGAACACGAACTCCTCCAGCACCTGGCGCGGGATGCGCAGCAGGTCGACATAGCCCAGCGCCGTCAGCGAACTGCCGAAGACGATGTCCGGATCCTGGTTCTTCCAGGCGTGGTACAGCTCCTCCAGCCCGAAGAAGTCCCCGGCCCCCAGGTAGGTCAGGGTGCGCTCGCCATTGCCCAGGTGGGTCGAGACACGGGCGAAACCGGCGCGCACCATCAGGATGCCGTCGGGATAGTCCCCTTCATTGGCGATGGGGGTGCCGTGCTCCATCTCCCGACCCTGCGCCAGCATCCGCTTGTAGCTGGTGTGCCAGTCGAAGGCGCCATGAGTCTCGAACAGGGTCCGGTCGGCGACCTTCTTCAGCTGCTCCGGCGACAGATGCTTGAACATCGGCGATTCAGCCAGCGCATTGCCCAGCGCGTTGTTGCGGTAGGCGGTATCGATCTTGGTGCGCCAGGTGTTGTCGAAGCGGCGCAGTTCCCGCAGCCCCTGCCAGCGGATCTCCAGCACCCGCGCCTCCGTCTCCGCGAAGACGGTGGCGGTGCGCGGGATACGCCCCAGGGCGGCCAACTCGCCGAAGATCATCTCCGGCCCCAGCTGGGCGGTCTGGTGCTTGTCGAGAATGACGGGAATGTCCTGCAGGAACGACGATGCACCGCCCGAAGACGATGCATGCACCTGCTGCACGGCATTCTTGTAACGGTCCGGGTCCCGGACCTCCGGGCGCCACGAATTGCGCCAGAGCTGGCTCAGCGCCTCGAAGAAGCCCTTCTTGGACGCGCTGGCGCGACCCAGCAGGTTCTGGGGCAGGTCAGGGCTGATGACGACGCGGAGATTGCCATCGAGAATCAGGAAGGCCGAATTGCCGTAGTCCCCTTCACGGACGACGATGTCGCCCGGCTGGAAATTGATGACCCTGGTGTCGTTGCCGAGAATGCCGCGCAACGGCGTGTTCGCCGGAAACCGATCTTCGTCAATATCCCCGAAGATCGGATATTTCATCAGCTCATCAATGGTCTCATCGGTCATGTCCGGCCCGAACGGTGTGGACCACCGTTGCGGACGGGCCATCGTCTCGACGGCTGTCACCATCTGATCTCAACCCCTCCAATGATGCCCTTCGCCACACATCTTTCCCGTGCGTGAATCCGGAACACCAACCCCTGTCGTAGCGTCAACAATACCGGCATGGATGGCAAGCCCCCGCATGCCGGTACCGGTAGAACGCGGTGGGGTGGTGCCATTAGGCGACACCACCCCGACCGGACGTTCAGATCGCGAGCGGACGCCTACTTGTAGGTCGAGGGCGCCGGCAGAAGCGACCCGACCTGGCCGGTCAGATCCATCTGCTCGCTGTAGATCTTCGCCACCAGGGCACGGGCATTCGCCTCGCTCGGGTCCGCGATCAGGGCCTCGGCCTCCGGCAGGCCGGTGGCCTTCAGCGCGGCCTTGGCCTTCTCCGCACGTGCCTGCTGCACACCGACATACTTGGCGTGGGAGGTCTTGCTCATGGCGCTGTTGGCCTGAACAAGGGAGGCAGCCTGGCCGGTCACGAACCAGCGGGACTTCTCGGCCTCGCTCATCTCCTCGTTGTCGGAAGCGCTGTTGTAGAAGCGGTGACGCACCTGGCCCTGGCTGTACTGCACCAGCTCGAACTCCGCCTTCAGCGGATGACCGGCATCCAGCATCTTGCCGGCGGTGTCGCCGTCCAGGCTGTCACGCGCCATGCCGTGGCAGTTGAAGCAGTTGGCCGCGACATCGAAGTTGATGTCGGCAGGCATCGCCGGAATGTCCTGGCGCCAGCGCGGCCACCGCATGCCGGCATCACGGGCCTTCTGGAAGCGCTCGTTCTTGTGCGCGTCCGACTCGTCAGCCTTCTTGGTACCCTTCGGGCCATAGACATTGTGGATCTCGATATACTCGGAACCCGGGCCATGACAGCTCTCGCAGGACGGGCCGAAGTTGTTGCCGACCCGGCCACCCGGCTTCTTCGGCGCCTGGGTGTAGTGGCACTGGCCACAGGTATCGGAGCGCTTCATGCTCCGCTCACCGAGGGCATCCGTGACCTTGTCGGCAAGATCCCTCTTGTGGATGTCCTTGTACGAGGTGGCATGGGCCATTTCTTCCCAGACCTTGTACTCCGGCGAATGACAATCCTTGCAGGCCTCGGGCCCGACATTGGTCGGCTGCGCGTTGACCGCGGCGCCTGCCACCATGAAGCCCGCCGCCGCGAACAGCGCCAGGCCGAATTTGCGTAGTCCAGACATGAGCACGTCTGCCACCCCTTGAATCTGTTTACCACCACAGTTCACTGCTGCGTCCTGTCCGCCCGTGTTATTGGCTTTGTCTGAACGAACCGTTTCGTGACGCGGCGTCAGTGTATCAGTCCGCACGGCTGATGAAAGTGTTGATTCATCACGATCTGTCGCCGATATGACCGCTGTCGCACGAAACAACAGATCGGCGGGGAATGATGCGCAACAGTTCGAAAAAGGCACGGGGCGGGCGGTGGCTGGTCATCGTGGCTGTCGCGGGGGCTTTCGCCGCCGCCGCCTATGGTTACAGCATGACCGGTGCGGACAGCGTCACCACGCAGGGGCTGCCTGCCGGCGCCGGCATCGGCGAACTCGCGGCAGCGGCGGAGCGCAATCCCGGCAACGCCGCCCTCTGGAAGCAGCTGGCCCAGGCGCATCGCCGCGCAGGAGACCGCACCGCCGCGATCTCGGCGCTGGTACGGGCCGCCCGGCTGGCCCCCGATGACCGGGAGATCAATGCCGCGCTGCGCGACCTCAGCGGCGGCACCCGCTGACCCCGTTTGGCCCACCCCGCATTTGTGTGTCCTTCAGGCAACATGATGTCCGGAATTGGGGCAGATTTGCCGGAAACTCGCCGAATTCACGGTCCCGTTACCTCGTTTTTCCCTGCAATTACAATTGCTTGGGCCATATTTCAGGGTCGGTGACACTTTCCCGGCCGGTTCGACAAGGCTGCACGGAGACGCTTGCACCCGCCGCGTTGCTGGCGTAACAGACAGACAAGTCGCAAATCGGTGGGGAAGGGCCCCGACGATGGCGACGGAGGAAGTGCGTATTTCCTTTAGGAGGGCAATTAAGTGAACCATAAGCACCTGCTCGCTGGTGTTGCAGCTTCTGCGCTGCTGACCGCCGGCTCCGCGTTTGCTGCGTCGCACAGTGGCGACCAGCTCCAGGCTCAGGCCGCCATGATCGACGCTCTGTCGAAGAAGGTGGAACAGCTGAGCGCCAACCAGGGCGGCGTTTCCGGTGGCGTCAAGGGCGTCAGCCTGAAGGTGTCCGGCCAGGTCAACCGCGCCGTGATGTTCGTCAGCGACGGCAACGACCAGTCCGCGTTCAACTATGTTGACAACGACGCCTCTTCGACCCGCGTCCGCTGGGATGCCGTGGCCAACGTTTCCGACAGCACCGAGGTCGGTACCCGCCTCGAGATGGAAATGGAATCCAACGCTTCCAACGCGGCAGTCCTGAACGGCAATGGCGGTGGTAACGCCTTCGTTGCCCGTCATGCCTATGTCTACATCAAGGGCAGCTTCGGCACGCTGACCACCGGTCAGCAGGGTGAGGCGACCGAAGGTCTGCTGCACAGCTCCTTCAACTATGCGTCTCTTGCCGGAATTAACCCGGAAGACACCACCGGCATTGCGAACGCCGGCGTGAACTTCCTGTCGTTCGGTGACGGTGGCCGTCAGGATGCCATCCGCTACGACACCCCGAACTTCGGCGGCGCCAAGGCCTCCATCTCGACCCGCGACAATGGTGACGTGACTGCAGCCATTCGTTATGCTGGCCAGGTCGCTGGCCTGGGTGTGCTGGCCTCCCTGGGCTATCAGCAGAATCCCGTCGTCGGTGTTGTTCGTCAGGACCCGCTGATCGCTGGTGCGTTCGGCATCAACTTCGGTGTTGTGGCCCTGAATGGCTCCTTCGCGGAAGAACTGGATGAAGACAACAACGACCGCTTCTACTACGCCCTGGGCCTGGCCCATAAGGGTTCGTATGTGGACATGGGGCCGACCTCACTGGGCGTGCAGTACATGTCCAACAATGGCGGTGCTGACGGTCAGGGCAACCTGTACAGCATCGGCTTCGGCCTGGTGCAGGGTGTCGCGGCTGGTGCCGAGGCCTATGCCCAGCTGACCTTCCACGGCGGTAACGAAGGCGCCGTCGGCGACGCCGTTGCCAGCATGGTCGGTATGCGCGTCAAGTTCTGATGCGTCATCTTCTTCGCATCGCGTTCGCGAGTGTGGCAGTCGGTCTTCTGGCCGGCTGCTCACACACGCCGCTTCAGGAGCAGCCACCCCAGCATGGCGAGATCGCACCCGGTCCGGGTGTGTTTTCCGGCGCGGATGGCTCCTTCACGATCGTCGGCGATTCGAAGAGGAAAAAGCGTTACTGACCGGAATCACTTCCGGTTCGGCAAGGGGCGGCTCTCACGAGCCGCCCTTTTTCGTTTGGGCCTCGTCCGTTCGTCCCACCCCGCTTGACGCTGCATCCCCCCGGCGAACGAAGGGGTCAGTCCGGCATCACGTCGAAGGCAACACTGATCCTGTAGTCCTGTTCCGCGAACGGGATGGTGCGGTGTCCCAGGTAGGACGGGAACAGCACGATCAGTCCGGGTTCCGGCTTCAGCAGCCGCACCGGCGGCTCATCCTCGCTCTGCAGCATGTAGTAGGCGCGGCCGAACTCGATCCAGCCCTCATGCCCCGAAACACCGTCCCCGACCCCGGGCGGCACCTGCGGGTAGTAGACACCGCTCAGCCAGCCGGGCGGATGGAAATGCACGTCATGGAACCCGCCCCGGTCCATGATGTTGGCCCAGCAGCCGGTCCTGGTGCGCCGCGGACGCTGCGCCAGCCAGGGATGCGATGGATCCGTGGGAACCTCCCGCACCCTCTCGGCCACCGCCGCCTCCACCACGCGCCGGAAAGCGGCGATCGCACCGGCCGGACGTTCGAACAGCTCGTCCGTGCTGCGCCCACGGGTCAGGGAACGGTTCAGCGGCGAATACTGCAATGACGGATGCGCCTCGATCTCCTGCACCAGGGCCGTGTTGAAGGCGTCGAGCGAGCCGTAGCCCTCAGGTGGCTCGACGATCCGGCTGGTGACCAGCCGGTCCAGCGCCATCAGTTCCGCCGCCGCCTCCCGCTGCCCGACCTCGTTCAGCGCCATGCCCCGGTAGGCCAGCGCGGTGGTCCGGCCGGGATGCTGCCGCAGGATGGCATCACAGCGGCGGATGCAGTCGGCCACATCCCCCTTGCGGAAGGCCGCGAAGGCCGCCAGCTCGGCAAAGTCCGGCGGGGCCTTGCCGGTCGCGATCACCGGGTCCAGCCGCTCCAGGGCCCTGTCCGGCGCGTCGGAACTGGCCAGCGCATGGGCCAGGTCATAGAGCACCGCCCCGTCGCCGGGGGCCAGCCGCAGCGCGGCCTCGTTGACGATGGCCGCATCGGCGAACCGTCCGATCTTGGTCAGCATGTTGCCAAGCTGCCGGTGCGCCGGAACATGCGCCGGGGCGAGACGGATTGCGTCGCGGTAGGCACGCTCCGCCGCGTCGAACCCGCCCAGCCTCGACCAGGCCGTACCGAGCCAGAACGCCGCCTCGGGATTGTCCGGTCGGCCCTGCAATGCCGCCTGCAGCGTTCGCGTCGCCGCCTCCGGATCACCGGTCCGGACCTGGGCGATGCCGAGCTGCGCCAGGACCTCCGAATTGCCGGGCTGCAGCGTGTCGGCGCGTTCCAGTTCCGCCCTTGCGGCTTCGGTGTCACCGGCGGCCAGCAGCATCGTGCCGAGGTTGAGCGCGATGGCCAGGGCGCCGGGTTCCAGCTTCGCCGCGCGTTTCAGGTGCGTGATGCCCCGGCGCGTCTGGCCGGTCGCATGTTCCGCCAGCCCGGCGACGAACAGCAGCGAGGCGTCTCGCGGCGCCTTCTTCAGCGCCTTCGCCGCCCGGCGCGCGGCCTCCCCCGCCTTGCCCTGCTGCAACAGGGCCAGCAGCTCCGAAGCCGAAGCCGGGGGTTGCGCGCCGGGGGCCATCCGACCGGCCTACTCGCCGGTGAAGGTCGGCGTGCGCTTCTCGAAGAAGGCTTCCACCGCCTCCGCATGGTCCGCCGTCTGGTGGGCCAGCGCCTGGTAGGCGGCGGAAAGCTCCAGCACGCCCTTCAGGTCGGTCTTCTGTCCCTCCCGCAGCAGCCGCTTCGACATGCGCAGCACCTCCGGCGGGTTGCTGGCGATGCGCGCGGCCAGGGCCTTCGCCTCCGCCATCAGTTCCTCCTCCGGCACGCACTTGCTGGCCAGGCCCCATTCGGCGGCCTGCGGGCCGTAGACGCGGTCGCCGGTGAAGGTCATCTCCGCCGCCCGGCTCATGCCCACCGCGCGCGGCAGCAGGAAGGCGCCGCCATCGCCGGGAATGATCCCCAGCTTCAGGAACGATTCGGCGAAGAACGCCTTTTCCGCCACCAGCCGGATGTCGCACATGCAGGCCAGGTCACAGCCGGCACCGACGGCCGGGCCGTTCACCGCGGCGATGGTCGGCACCTCCAGCTCGTACATGGCCAGCGGGATCTTCTGGATGCCGGTGCGGTAGCTGTCGCGGGTCTTCATGCCGCCGGAGCCGAAGATGCCGCTGCGTTCGCGCATCTGCTTCACGTTGCCCCCGGCGGAGAAGGCTCGGCCCTTGCCCGTCAGGATCACGCAGCGCACCGTCAGGTCGTTCTGGATGCGCTCCGCCGCGCCGACAAAGGCCTCGAAGGTCTCCTGGTACGACAGGGCATTCATCTGTTCCGGGCGGTTCATGGTCAGCGTCACCACGTGGCCGTCCTGTTCGTAAAGCAGTTCGTCGCTCATCGGTTCTCTCCCCTCTGCATTCCGGTGGCCCGACACTATCCGGCGCCCAGGCCGATGAAAAGCGCGCACACCGACGCTGACGATTGCCGCTGGCGCAGCCACGACCTACTGTTGGGGCAATGACCGTGCGGGAGGCGATGAACGACCTCTCCGGCGGCGCAAGAGGGGAGGGTTGCAGGTGAGCAACGACAGCAGGAAGTATCGCAGCGCCAACTGGTTCGGGGCCGGGGCGAAGGACGGTTTCAACCACCGGGCCTGGATGAAGAACCAGGGCACGCCGCATGACGCCTTCGACGGCCGCCCGGTGATCGGCATCTGCAATTCCTGGTCGGAACTGACCCCGTGCAACGCCCACCTGCGCGACGTGGCGGAACGGGTGAAGCGCGGCGTCTGGGAAGCGGGCGGCTTTCCGCTGGAGTTCCCGGTGATGTCGCTGGGCGAGACCCTGATGCGCCCGACCACCATGCTGTTCCGCAACCTGATGGCGATGGACGTGGAGGAATCGATCCGCGCCAACCCGCTGGACGGCGTGGTGCTGCTGTCCGGCTGCGACAAGACCCAGCCCGCCATGATGATGGGGGCGGCAAGCTGTGACCTGCCGACCGTCGTCATCACCGGCGGCCCGATGCTGAACGGCAAGTTCCAGGGCCAGGACATCGGCTCCGGCACCGATGTCTGGCGCTTCTCCGAGGACCTGCGTGCCGGCAAGATGACCCTGGCCGACTTCATGGAGGCGGAGAACTGCATGTCCCGCTCCAACGGCCACTGCATGACCATGGGCACGGCCTCCACCATGGCCTCCATGACCGAATCGCTGGGCCTGACCCTGCCCGGTGCCTCCGCCGTGCCTGCGGTGGACGCCAACCGTTACCGCATCGCGCACCTGGTCGGGCGGCGTATCGTCGAGATGGTGCATGAGGACCTGCGCTTCTCGAAGGTGGTGACGCGGAAGGCGTTCGAGAACGCGGTGCGCGTCAACGCGGCCATCGGTGGCTCCACCAACGCCATCATCCACCTGATCGCGCTGGCCGGACGACTGGGGGTCGAACTGACCATCGACGATTTCGACCGGCTGGCGCGCGGCGTGCCGCTGCTGGTCAACCTGATGCCCAACGGCAAGTACCTGATGGAGGACTACTACTATGCCGGTGGCCTGCCCGTGGTGGTGCGGGCGCTGGCAGAGAACGGCCTGCTGAACGATGACGTGGTGACGGTGAATGGTGCTTCGCTCACCGCCAACGCGGCCGAGGCACGGAACTGGAACGACGACGTCATCCGTCCGTTCGACAACCCGCTGAACAAGGATGTGGGCCTGGCCGTGCTGCGCGGCAACCTCGCCCCCGACGGCGCGGTCATCAAGCCCTCCGCCGCCACCCCGGAACTGCTGAAGCATCGCGGCCGTGCCGTTGTCTTCGAGAGCATCGAGGAACTGCGGGCACAGGTCGAGGATGACGATCTGGACATCGACGAGACCTGCGTCATGGTGCTGAAGGGGGCCGGGCCGAAGGGCTATCCCGGCATGCCGGAGGTGGGCAACTTCCCCCTGCCGGCCAGGATCCTGCGCAAGGGCATCACCGACATGGTGCGCATCTCCGACGCCCGCATGTCGGGCACGGCCTATGGCGCGGTGGTGCTGCATGTCAGCCCCGAATCCGCCGCCGGTGGTCCGCTGGCGCTGGTGCAGACCGGTGACATGATCGAACTCGACGTGGCCAACCGCCGCCTGCACCTGGATGTCAGCGACGAGGAACTGGCCCGCCGCAAGGCCGCCTGGACCCCGCCGCCGACACCGATGGAACGCGGCTATGTCCGGCTCTACCACGATCACGTGACCCAGGCGCACGAAGGCTGTGACCTCGACTTCCTGGTCGGCGGTTCCGGCGCACCGATCCCGCGCGAAAGCCACTGACATGCGGGTGGTCATCACCGGCGGCGCCGGGTTCATCGGCAAGCGGCTGGCGCGGCGCATCCTGGAACGCGGCAGCCTGACCAACGCGGCGGGGGAGGAGAAATCCGTCACCGCCATCACCCTGTTCGACGTGGTGGAGGCCACGGGCTTCGCGGACACGCCCGCCGTCACCACCATTGCCGGGGACATTGCCGACCGGGCGCAGGTCGCCGCCGTCATTGGCCAGGACACGGAGAGCATCTTCCACCTGGCCGCCATCGTCTCCGCCCATGCGGAAGAGGACTATGACCTCGGCATGCGCATCAATCTCGACGGCACCCGCAATGTCATCGAGGCGGCGCGGACCATGCCGTCCCCGCCAAAGGTGGTGTTCGCCAGCTCGGTCGCGGTCTATGGCGGCGCGAAGCTGCCGCGCACCGTCACCGACGAGACGCCGATCACGCCGCAGACAAGTTATGGCGTGGCCAAGGCCTGCGGGGAGCAGTTGCTGAACGATGCGTCGCGGAAAGGTTTCCTGGACGCGCGCAGCCTGCGGCTGCCCACCATCTGCGTCCGCACGGGCAAGCCCAACCGGGCGGCCTCCACCTGGGCCAGTTCCATGATCCGCGAACCGCTGTGCGGCATCGACATGGACGTGCCGGTGGCACCGGAAAGCGGCATGGCGCTGATGAGCCCGCGCCGCGTCGTCGAGGCCTTCGTCACCGCGCACGAGGTCGCGGCGGCGGAGCTGGGCGACTGGCGCACGCTGCTGCTGTCCGGCTTCACCGCCACCGCCGGCGAGATGCAGGAGGCGGTGCTGCGCAACCGTGGCAACCGCAAGCTGGGGGAGATCCGCTTCCGTCCCGATCCCGCCATCCAGGCCATCGTCAATGGCTGGCCCTCCGGCACGAAGGGCGCGCGGGCAGAGGCCCTCGGCATTCACACCGACGCCTCCATCGACGAGATCGTCCGTCATTTCATCGAGGATGACCTGGACAACCAGATCAAGGGCAACTTCTAGGGGCAGCCGCGTTTCCGGCGGAGCGTCGCCCCTGCCCCTGAGCACACACCCAGACGGCGCACCCGGGCTTGACCCGGGTACCCACAGTGCCGCTCCACCGCCTCAAGGTGGGCTCGCGGATCGAGTCCGCGAGCGCCGTGAGGGGGGCGATGGTGGTGACTTACCTGCCCCTCCGCCCGCTCCGACGGCGTGCCCGGGCTTGACCCGGGTACCCATGTGTCGCGCAGGTGTCGAAGACCGGACACCGCAGCACCGCTGGAGAACAATGGCGACGGCGGGCTGGCCGACCCGGCCAGCCCAAGCCCACCTGTTCCCCTTACGCCGCGTTGTGGCCCATGATGGCCTTGACCTCGAGGAACTCCTCCAGGCCGTACTCGCCCCATTCGCGGCCGTTGCCGGACTGCTTGTAGCCGCCGAACGGTGCGAAGACATCGGCCATGGCGCCGTTGACATGCACGTTGCCGGTCCGCAGCCGCTTGGCGATGGCCTGGGCGTGTTCCGGGGCGCCGGAGACGTAGCCGGACAGGCCATAGGGCGTGTCGTTGGCGATGCTGACCGCGTCCTCGTCATCCTTGTAGCCGAGGATCGACAGCACCGGGCCGAAGATCTCCTCCCGCGCGATGGTCATGTCGTTGGTGACGTTGGTGAACACGGTCGGGCGGGCGAAGTAGCCCTTGTTGACGCCTTCCGGCAGGCCGGTGCCGCCGGTGACGGCGGTCGCGCCCTCGTCGATGCCCTTCTGGATCAGGCCCTGCACCTTGTCCCACTGGGCCTTGGAGACCAGCGGACCCATGGTGGTGTTCTCGTCCGCCGGATCACCGACGCGGACCTTGGCGGCCGCGGCCTTGGCGATCTCCCCGGCTTCCTCCATCCGGTCCATCGGCACCAGCATGCGCGTCGGGGCGTTGCAGGACTGGCCGGTATTGCCGAAGCACTGCAGCACGCCGCCGAACACGGCCTTCTGGAAGTCGGCATCGTCCAGGATGATGTTGGCCGACTTGCCGCCCAGCTCCTGCGACACGCGCTTCACGGTCGGGGCAGCGTTCTGCGCCACCGCGACACCGGCGCGGGTGGAACCGGTGAACGACACCATGTCCACGTCCGGGTGGGAACTGATGGCGGAACCGACACCCGGGCCGTCACCATTGACCATGTTGAACACGCCCTTCGGCACACCGGCCTCGTGCAGGATCTCGGCGAAGACGATGCCGCTCATCGGCGCGATCTCGGACGGCTTCAGCACCATGGTGCAGCCGGCGGCCAGCGCCGGGGCCACCTTGGCGGCGATCTGGTTCACCGGCCAGTTCCACGGCGTGATCATGCCGCAGACACCGATCGGCTCCTTGCTGATGCGGGTGGTGCCGCGATCCTCGTCGAACTCGAACTTGGCCAGCAGCTTCGACATGGTCTTGAAGTGACCGATGCCGGTCGCGGCCTGCACCTTCTGCGCGAAGGTGGCGGGGGCACCCATCTCCTTGGAGATCGCGTCGGCCATCTCCGCGTAGTGGTTCTTGTAGGCGGCCATGATGGCCTCGAACAGGTCCAGGCGCTCCTGCTTCGTGGTCTGGGACCAGCTGGGGAAGGCACGCTTGGCGGCCTGCACGGCGCGGTCCACATCCTCCGCATTGCCCAGGCTGATCTGCGCGAAGGCCTCTTCCGTGGCCGGGTTGATGACGTCGAACGGTTTCGGATCAACCGGATCGACCCAGGCGCCGTCGATGTAGAACTTCATGCTGTTGGACATTGTCTGCTTCTCCTCATGCAGGTCCGGGGGGCAGGGCTCCCTCCCCTGGAGGCCCCCGAAAGAAACGCGATGAACGCGATATGGTGCGCTTGAGCGCAATAAACACGAGTTCGGGCATCATTGCCAAGGGGCACTGGCCCCGGCGTGCCCGCATACCCCTCACCCCCGGCATTACGGTTGCAAGACCAGCAGTGTCTACTCTGCCTGGATGTGAATCGGGGGAAGCGTGGATGGAAGGGTTGTACCGGGGGCTGGCCGCCCTGTTGCTGACGTGCCTGCTGGGCGTGGGCGGCTGTGATGATCCGGTCATGGACGCCGCCCGGGCGGCCGACTTCCATGACGGCCCGGCCGGTTTCAACTCGGAGATGGTGCGCCCGGAGGACGCGAAGCGCCGCGACCTGACATTGCGGGTCAACTTCTCGGACTCGGTTCCGCCCAGGACCGTGCTGGCAGTGATGCGTGCCCTGCCGGCACTCTACCAGGGCGAACGGGCCTTCCAGTGGTACCGGATGCCGGAACGGTTCCGCCAGGGCAAGGTGCACCGGTGCCGGCGCGTGCCCTCCCCTGTCGGCGGCCTGCCGATCGAGGAATGCAAGCACTCCTCCCTCTATACCGAGGGCGCCTACAAGATCTGGCCCGACAAGGGAAAGCCGCCACGGCCCTACAGGTCCCGGGCAGAGGCCCTGAACGAGCTGCGCCTGATCCTGAAGGGCGCACCGGACCTGGAACTGTTCTATTGCGGGCGGACACCGAATTCCTGTGCGCCGGTCAAGCTGCCGCCGCTGGCGTTCTAGGGGGGCACGAAAGCCGCACCAGACGGTGATGGCCGTACATCCAGTCCTCTGCCTGCCTGTGCTATACTGCGACGCCAGCACTTCAGATCAGGTAGAATGTCGATACAGGACAACAGGTTGACCGCCGCGCAGAGCCCCCGTGCCCCGTCGCTGATCGCACGAATGCCCGGCTGGCTGCGGTCCGCCCGGCTGCGCACGGTGCTGTTCGTGGCCTTCACGCTGATCGCGACAATCCCGGTCGGCCTGCTCGCCGCCTGGCAGCAGCATTCCGCGTTCGAGAAGGAACTGGCGGAGGTCAGCGAGCGGCACCTGCTGATCGCGCAGAACCTCTCCCAGGCGCTGGACCGCTATTCGGAGGACGTGGAGGCGGTCTTCCGGCTGGCCATGAACGAGATGCAACGCCCCGACGCCAGCGCGACGGCGGTTGCGGCGCTGCTGGCGGAGATGGGGTTCCGCCATACCTGCATCATCGACCGGGACGGACGCATCGTCGGCAGCCTGAGCGGCACGGCACAGGGCCAGCCCATCAACCGCCTGGTCGGCGAGATGACCGAACTGCGACGCCTGGCGGAGGCTGCGGCGGGGCAGCCCGTCTTCTCCGGCGTCAGCCTGGATGCGGAGGGGCGTCCGACCGTCCACATCCTGCGGCAACTGTCGGAGGGGCTGCTGGCCATCGGCACCCTGGGCACCAGCTACATCGTGGAGGTGCAGCGGGGCATCGCCTTCGGGGAACGGGGACACTCGGCGATCGTTGACCAGTTCGGTCGCGTGATGGCCCATCCGAACAGGAACTGGCAACAGCAGGCAAAGGACATCTCCGCCGTCTCCGCGGTCCAGCGGATGATGAAGGGGGAGACCGGCGTCACCACCTTCTATTCCCCTGCCATGGACGCGGAGATGATCGCCGGCTTCACCAGCGCGCCCCATACCGGCTGGGGCGTGATGGTGCCGCAGCCGCTGGCCGAGCTCTCGGCCCACGCCCGCAGCGTGCAGCAGGCGTCCATCCTGATCGGCGGCCTCGGCCTGCTGGTCGCCATCATCCTGGCCTGGGTCATCGCCCGCCATCTGGCCAGCCCGATCGAACGGGTGGCCGGTGTTGCACGTGCGGTCAGCGCCGGGGATACCAGCGCCCGGGTCCGCGACCTGCCGCAACGGACGCCGAAGGAGATCGCGGCCATGGCGGACGCGATCAACCAGATGCTGAACGACCTGTCCAACGCCAACCGCCGCCTGCGCACGGAGGCGGCGCGGGCGGAGGCGGCGAACCGGGCCAAGGGGCGGTTCCTGGCCAACATGAGCCACGAGTTCCGCACCCCCCTGAACGCGATCCTCGGCTTCGCGGAGATCATGCGCGACCCGGACATGCACCCCGAGGATGCGCAGCAGACCCGGGAGTTCTCCGAGGATATCCTGCGCGCCGGGCAACACATGCTGACCATGGTCGACAATATCCTGGAACTGACGCGTGCCGAGGGCGGTCACCTGCAGCTTGACCTGGCCCCCGTCGATGCGCGGGAGGCCGTGGGCTTCTCCGTCGCGCTGGTCCGCCAGGATGCGGCCGCGCGGGGCATCTCCCTGACCACGGAGGCCGATGCCGACCTGCCCGCGATCAACAGCGATGTCAGCAAGATCCAGCAGATCATCGTCAACCTGCTCTCCAACGCCGTGAAGTTCACCGATCCCGGCGGGGCGATCCGCATTCGCCTGTCATCGGGCCGGGAATGGCCGATCATCATCGACGTCATCGACAATGGCATCGGCATTCCGGAATCGGACCTGGCCAACGTCATGACCCCGTTCGGACAGGTCGCCGACGCCCTGACCCGCAATCACGACGGGACGGGACTGGGACTGGCTCTGACGCAGGAACTGGTGGACCTGCTGCAGGGCCAGATCGAGCTGAAGTCCAGGCTGGGCGAGGGCACCACGGTCACCATCCGGCTGCCGGACATCAGGCGGGCCTGAGCCGTCAGCCCCCTGCCCCGGTGCTCAGCCCGTCGGGCACTGCGCCACGGCAGCGCGGTTGCGCCAGTGTTCCAGCAGCTTGTCGAACTCGGCCTGCGGGAACCCCTGTGGCGGGGCGGTGTCGAGGATACGCAGGATCATGGCGCAGCCGAGATCGCGCTCCTCCAACCAGAAATGCACGTCGGCGAGGTACATCATCGCCCAGGCATTGTCCGGTTCCAGTTCCAGCGCACGGAGCAGCACCGGGCGCGCCTCCGCATGGCGGCGGTTGGCCACCATGTAGCGGCCATAGTCGGCGAAACGGCCCGGACGGCCCTGGGTCCGGCTGACCGCCTGCGCGAACCAGTAGTCCACCACTTCCGTCGGCTGCCCCAGCTCTGCCATGGTCACCGCGATGCCGTGATAGACATCGCCATCATC
The DNA here is from genome assembly GCA_965228535.1 of Minwuia sp. Classification (GTDB taxonomy): domain Bacteria; phylum Pseudomonadota; class Alphaproteobacteria; order Minwuiales; family Minwuiaceae; genus Minwuia. The sequence goes on from CBDDHU010000003.1 coordinate 200,651, forward strand.
GGGAGCGTAGCGCCAGGCAAGGTTGAAGCGGCTGATGGCGGAACCGGGCTGGCGGGTGCCGATCCATTTCCAGCCCATCCGGATCAGGGCACGCGCGGTATCCAGGTCGGTAATCCCTTCACGTTCCAGCTTCTCCAGGAACTGCTGGTCCGCGTCCTCCCGCGCACCGCTGCGCTGCGCGCAGGCAAACAGCGGCCGTGCCTCGGCGGGCAGGCTCGCATCACCGAAGGCGAACTCGGGATGCCCCTGGGCCAGGCAGGTCTCACGCCAGGTGGTCTCTTCGGCCGCCGCCGCACCCGTGAAGCCAAGCCCCAGCAGCAGCGGCAGCAGGACCGCCCGGACCGCGCGCCTCACAGCCCCAGCACCGCCTTGGCGATGACGTTCTTCTGCACCTCGTTGGTGCCGCCATAGATGGTGGAAGCCCGTTTCAGCAGGTGCTCCGGCATCACGCCGTCCGCATGGTCGGGGCCGACGGGCGCGACATTGCCCTTCCAGTTCAGCGCGGTGTGGACATAGGGCGCGCCGTAATAGCCCAGCGCCTCCACCATGGTCTCGTTGATCGACTGCTCGATCTCCGTACCCCGGATCTTCAGCAGCGACGATTCGGCTCCCGGCGGACGGCCCGCCGCAGCCTCGGCGAGGTTGCGCAGGTTGGTCACCTCCAGCGCCGAAAGCTCCGTCTCGATCTCCGCCACCTTGCGGCGGAAGGCCGGATCCTCGATCAGGCGACCGCCGCCATCGGCCTCCGCGCCCGCCATCTCCTTCAGCCGTTCCAGGCGGCCCTTGGAGCGCCCGACCCCGGCAATGCCGGTACGTTCGTTGCCCAGCAGGAACTTGGCACAGGTCCAGCCCTTGCCTTCCTCCCCGATCAGGCAGTCCAGCGGCACCTTCACATCGTCCAGGAAGACCTCGTTCAGGTAGTGATAGCCATCCATGGAGACGATGGGCTTCACCGTGACGCCCGGCGTCCGCATGTCGATCAGCAGGAAGGAGATGCCCTGCTGCGGCTTGTCCGCCGTGGGGTCGGTACGGACCAGCGTGAACATCCAGTTCGCCCGGTGCGCGCCGGAGGTCCAGATCTTGTGGCCGTCCACCACGTAGTGGTCACCCTCCCGCCGCGCCTTCGTCGCCAGGCGGGCCAGGTCGGACCCCGCACCCCGCTCCGAGTAGCCCTGGCACCACCAGTCCTCCGTGGAGAGGATGCGCGGCAGGAACCGCTCCTTCTGCTCCGGCGTGCCGAAGGTGTAGATCACCGGCCCGACCATGGTGACGCCGAAGGGAATGATGCGCGGGCAGTCGGCGCGGGCACATTCCTCGTCGAAGATGAAGCGCTGGGCGGCGTTCCAGCCCGGTCCGCCATACTCTTCCGGCCAGTTCGGGGCGATCCAGCCACGCTCGTACAGGATCTTCTGCCAGCGCAGGTAATCGTCCTTCGGCAGGTAGGACCAGCCGATCCTGGCCCGTTCGCGAATATCGGAGGGCACCTTCTCCCGCAGGAAGGTCCGGACCTCCTCACGAAAGGCGATCTCTTCGGCGCTGAAAGACAGATCCATGGCTCGCGGCCCTCCCCGGTCATCTGGCTGGCCGCGTCGCATCTCCCCGCGCCGGGCCTGCTGCATTCATAGCGCAAGCGTCGCCGGGCCGGAAAGCCTTCACTGCGCCCGCAGCGCGGTATCAAGGCGCCGGACCGCCCGTGCGATCTCGTCCCCGGCAAATCCGGCGAAACCGAGGATCAGCCCCTGCAGCGGCGGACCTGCCATGTAGAAGGGGCTGAGCGGCCGCACGGTCACGCCTGCGGCGGCGGCGCGGCGGGCGGCCTCCACGTCCGTCATCCGCTGCCGCAACGCCGGTGTCAGCCAGCCGATCGCGTGCATGCCGCTGTCCACGTCCTGCAGGTCCAGCAGGTCGGCCGAGGCCTGCATCGCCTGCGCCAGCGCCTGGTAGCGCTGGCCGTAGAGCCGTCGCATCCGCCTCAGGTGCGTGGCGAAACCGCCGCCGGAAATGAACTCGGCCAGGGCCGGCTGCGCGATGATGGAAACGGTCGGCGACCGGTGCCGCAGGGTCTCGCGGAACCGCTGCAGCGTGCCGCGCGGCACCACCAGGTAACTGATGCGCAGCGACCGGAACAGCACCTTGGAGAAGCTGCCGAGATAGACCACGCGCCCGTCACGGTCCAGGTTGGCCAGCGCCTCCAGCGGGCTGCCGCGATAGCGGTACTCGCTGTCGAAATCATCCTCGATCACGAAACGGTCCGCCGCCCCGGCCCACTGCAGCAGTGCCAGCCGGCGCGGCAGGGTCATGGTCATGCCCAGCGGAAACTGCCGCGACGGCGTGACGATGACGCCACGGACCCGCGCGTCTTCGGGCAAGCGGTCGCTGCGCAGCCCCTCCGCATCCACCGCGACATGCCGCGCCGCCAGGCCTGCCTCCGACAGCACCGCGCGCATGTCCTGGTAGCCCGGATCCTCCATCACCACCTCCGCCTCCGCGGGGAACAGCGCCGCCAGCACCAGCCGCAGCGATTCGGCGGAACTGGCGGTGATGATGATCTGTTCCGGGTCCGTCTCCAGCCCGCGCCAGTCCTTCAGGTGCCCGGCAATGGCCGCGCGCAGTTCCGGCAGGCCGAACGGGTCGCCCCGCTCCAGGTGAATAGCATCCAGCGTCTGGAACCCGCGCTGCAGCAGCCGCCCCCACTCGCGGCGGGCGATGCTGCCCGGGTCCGGCACCATGTGCGCCAGCGGCCCCGGCGCCTCCGGTGCAGCAGGGGGGGCGGAGGGGACCGGGGTCGCGGCACGGCTGCCCGACGCCCCGGCCAGCAGTTCCGGCACCAGCTCCGCCACGTAGGTGCCTGCGCCGCGCCGCTGCTCGACATATCCCTCGCTCTGCAATTGGTCATAGGCGGCGACGACCGTCGTGCGCGACAGGTTCAGTTCCGCCGCCAGGTCACGGCTGGATGGCAGCCGCCCGCCGGAACGCAGGCGGGCACCGAGGATCAGGTCCCTGATCTGGTCATAGAGCTGCATGAAGGCCGGCCGCCGCAGCGACCGGTCCACGCCGAGGGTCAGCAGGGCGGCCGGCAGGGTATCAGGCATGAATTGGACTTGTTCGATTGCTCAGGATTGGCACTTTCTACCATGCCAATGACCGTCTATCCAGCGACGCGGGGACACTGACCACCAATGGAGAAGTCACATGGCACGAGAGTCCGGGGCACCGAGCGAACGCACAAGGGTGAAGCGCACCAACCAGCGCGCCGTCTATGACCGGGAAGGCATCAACGCGATCCTGGATGCCCAGCCGCTCTGCCACATCGGCTATGTCCGCGACGGCCATCCCTTCGTCACCCCGACATTCCAGTGGCGGGAAGGGGATACCGTCTATTTCCACGGCTCCTCCGCCAGCCAGGCCCTGCGGGCATCATCGGGCATGGATGTCTGCCTGACCGTTTCCTGCCTGGACGGTTTCGTGCTGGCCCGGTCGGGTTTTCACCATTCGGTCAACTACCGCTCCGTCATGATCCTCGGCAAGGCGACACCGATCGAGGATGACGAGCTGAAGAACACCCTGCTGAACAACTTCGTCGAGGGGCTGTTCCCGGGCCGCGTCGAGACCCTGCGCCCCAACAACGCGCAGGAGATCAAGGCCACCACCGTCCTGTCGCTGCCGGTCAGCGAGGCTTCCGCCAAGGTCCGTACCGGTGGCCCCGTCGACGATGACGAGGACTATGCCCTGCCGATCTGGGCCGGGGTCATTCCGCTGCGGACGACCCTGGGCGCGCCGGTGGATGACGGGCGCCTGCTGGACGGGGTTGAAGTACCGGATCACGTCGTGAAGTTCGGCAGGAACATGTTCTAGATACGTGGTGAGCCGGTAAATTCCCGTTCAATTTACCGGCTCACCCGTGCTCTTACCGCATGACAGCTGCCATTCAGCCATCGTTCGACACCCGGTGACGATCATGATACCACGACTGGGGAACCGCACGGGGTGGCAAGCATGGCTGGGGATGACGCGGATGAACTGCCGATCCGCGATCAGCATCTGAAGGATCTGTACGCCTACTGGCTGTCCATGCGAGGCAGCAGGCGGATTCCGCCGCGTGCCGCCTTCGACCCGATCCAGGTTCCGCGGCTGCTTCCCAACCTGATCCTGCTGGATGTCGAACCCGACACCGGACGGCTGATCGTCCGTGTCCTCGGCACCCGCGTGGCCAGTGTCTATGGCACCGACTACACCGGGCGCTATCTCGACGAGATCTATTTCGGGGCGAACACCACCAGTGTGCTGGATGACTATGGCGCCTGCGCCCGGGACGGGATTCCTGTGCTGGGGGAACGCAACTTCCGCAACATCCGTGATGTCGTCTATCGCATGGAACGGCTGATCCTGCCCTTCTCCGACGATGACAGGACGGTCAACAAGCTGATATCGGGCCTGCACTTCATCGAACTGACCTGAGCAGGGATACCGGGACAGATGACCCAATCAAGCGCCATCGAGATTGCCGCCACGCGGGGCGGCGTGGTCGAGAGCACGCACCGCGTCCACGCCGTTGTCGCCGGTCCCGACGGCATCGCCACCCATGTCTTCGGACAGGCTGACCGGCCGACCTATCCCCGTTCCGCCATCAAGGCGCTGCAGGCCCTGCCGCTGGTGGAGAGCGGTGCTGCGCGCGCCCATGGCCTGTCGCAGGCGGAACTGGCGCTGGCCTGCGCCTCGCACGAGGGAGAGACCTTCCATACCGGCGCGGTGGGCAACTGGCTGCAGCGCCTGGGGCTGAGCGGTGACGCGCTGGCCTGCGGCCCGCAATGGCCGCGCCGCCCCGACGACCAGGCCGGGATGATCCGGCAAGGCCAGCAGCCCGTGCGCCTGCACAACAACTGCTCCGGCAAGCATTCCGGCATGCTGACCACGGCACTGCATCTGGGTGACCCGGTGGCGCACTACCAGGACCGGCGACACCCGGTGCAGCAGCGCATCTTCGTCGCCATCGGGGAGATGGCGGACACCGACCTCTCCGATGCCCCGTTCGGCATCGACGGCTGCTCCGCACCCAACCCCAACCTGCCGCTGCAGGCGGTCGCCGTGGCCGCCGCACGGGTCGCGGAGGCCGATCCGGCCCGCCTGGGGCCGGTGCGGGCGGACGCCTGCCGCAGCCTCTGTGCCGCGATGCAGGCGCACCCGGAGATGATCGGCGGCACGGAGCGGGTGGACACGGACCTGATCCGCGCCTCCGGCGGCCGCATCCTGTCGAAGACCGGCGCGGAGGGCGTCTATGTCGTCTACCTGCCGGAACAGCGTCTCGGCGTGGCGCTGAAGGCGGAGGACGGGGCTTCCCGCGCCTCGGCCGCCGCGCTCTGGTCGGTGCTGGAGACGCTCGGCCTGCTGGATGACGGCATCCGCGCCGCCATGACCGGGCATTGCCGCCCGCCGCTGTGCAACTGGGACGGGCTGGTGGTCGGGCAGATGCTGGACGCGCGGGAACTCTGAACAGCGCCGGGGAGGGTGCATCATGACCACGGAAGCGAAATACGGCTTCACCGAAGCCGACATGCTGGAGACACCGCTGTCGTTCCGCGACGGCCTGTTCGACGGGCGGACCGTGCTGGTCTCCGGCGCCGGCAGCGGCTTCGGCAAGGCCATGGCCATCGTCTTCGCGCGGCTGGGGGCCAACCTGTATCTCTGCGGCCGCAAGCCCGAGAAGCTGGAACGCACGGCGGAACTCGTCGCCGGGCTGGGGCGGGAGGTGGAGACCCGCGCCCTGACCATCCGCGACGCGGAGGCGGTCGATGAGATGATGGAGGCCGTGTTCACGCGTTTCGATGGCCTGGACCTGCAGGTCAACAATGCCGGGGGACAGTTCGCGCAGGACGCCATCGACTTCTCCGTCAAGGGCTGGAACGCGGTGATCGACACCAACCTGAACGGCACCTGGTACATGATGCAGTCCGCGGCGAAGCGCTGGCGCGACCGGGGCCAGCCGGGCAGCATCGTCAACATCACCGCCAGCGTCGACCGGGGCATCCCGCAGATGGCGCACACCGCCGCCTCGCGCTCTGCCGTGAACACCCTGTCGAAGACGGTGGCGACCGAATGGGCGCCGTTCAATATCCGCGTCAACTGCCTCGGCATCGGCACCGTGGCCAGCAGCGGCTTCGAGAACTACACCGACGAGGGACGGGAGACGTTCAAGGACTCCAACCCGATGAAGCGGGTCGGCGACCTCTGGGACGTGGCGGAGACGGCGGTCTTCGTCGGCGGCCCGACGGGCAAGTTCATGACCGGCGAGATCGTGCACGTGGATGGCGGCGCCCGCATGTGGGGCGACCACTGGGGCGCCGGGCGCCCGGCCTACTTCCAGCGCTGACCGACCCCAGAGATCCAGCGGACAGCCTGCTTGAATTCCTATCTCTCCTTCATTGCCGCCAACCGGCGCTTCCTGTCGTTCGGGGTGACGGCGGCGTTCCTGTCCAGCTTCGGCCAGACCTTCTTCATCGCCCTGTTCGGCGGCGCGTGGCGGGCGGAGTTCGGGCTGAGCCACGGTGATTTCGGCACGCTCTATTCCCTCGGCACCCTCTGCGCCGGGCTGACCCTGATCTGGCTGGGACGGAAGATCGATCATGTCGACCTGACCCGCTACACGCTGATGGTCTCCGGCGGGCTCGCCTTCGCCTGCCTGCTGACGGCGGTGGTGCCGTCCGCGATCTTCCTCTGCCTGGTGTTCTACCTGCTGCGCCTGACCGGGCAGGGGCTGATGAGCCATGTCTCGATCATCGCCATGGCACGCTACTTCGACCGGGCGCGCGGCAAGGCGGTCAGCCTGGCGGCGCTGGGCCACCCGCTGGGGGAGGCGATCTTTCCCCCGCTGGCGGTGCTGCTGCTCGGCCTGGTCGGCTGGCGCTGGGCCTGGGGCGGCTTCGGCATCGTGCTGCTGGTCGGTGTCGCGCCGCTGATGCTCTGGCTGCTGCGCGGCCAGGCGGAGCGGGAGACCGCGCGCCAGGCCGGGCTGGCCGACGCGCTGCAGTCCGGCGTCCGCCCGGTCCGCTCCCGCACCCTGTCGGAGGTGGTGCGCGACCCCGTCTTCTACCCCCAGGTGCTGGCCATGATGGCCCCCGCCTTCATCTCCACCGGCCTGTTCTTCCACCAGGTTCACCTGGCGGAGGTGAAGGGCTGGAGCCTGGAATGGCTGGCGAGCTGCTTCGTCGGCTTTGCCGTGGCGCAGGCCCTCTCCAGCCTGGTGGCCGGGACCCTGGTGGACCGGCTGGGCGGCATCCGGCTGCTGCCCTTCTACCTGCCTGCCCTCGGCCTCGCGGCGCTGACCCTGATCGTCACCGACCACGTGCTGGGCGCGCTGGTCTACATGATCCTGGTCGGCACAACCGCCGGGGCCGGCTTCACCCTGATGGGCGCGGTGTTCGCGGAGATGCACGGCACCGGCCACCTGGGCGCGATCCGCAGCCTGATCCAGGCAACGATGGTGATGGCCACCGCCGCGTCGCCGATCATCTTCGGGCTGCTGCTGGATGCCGGTGTCGGCTTCGACATGCTGGCAGGCGGATGCGTCGCCTATGTGGCGGCCGGGGTGGTGACCCTCGCCCTGCTGCAGCCGTCGCTGCGGGCGCGGCGCGACGCGCTCACCAGATAGCCTCGCCCAGCGCCAGCGCCACCAGCAGACCCGCAACCACCCCCGCGACGCCGGCCAGGGCGGCCCAGCGGACATTGCCGCTCACCGCCTCCCCCACCGCCTCGCCCTTGATCTGCTCCAGCCGGTCGAAGGCCTGCTCCGCCCGGGCCAGCAGGCGCGGCACGGTCTCGACGATGTCCAGCGTGTCGGTGATGAAACCGGCGATGCGCGCCTCCGGCCCCAGATTGTCCCGCGCCCAGCCCTCGATCACCGGCTGGGAGGCGCTCCAGAAGTTGATGTCGGGGTCGATGCCGCGCGAGACCCCCTCCACCGTCACCATGGTCTTCTGCAGCAGCAGCAGTTCGGTCCGGGTCTCCATGGCGAAGGTCTCCGTCACCCGGAACAGCTGCGCCATCAGCCGCCCGATGGAGATCTCGCTGACCGGCTTGCCGCGGATCGGCGCGCCGATGGAACGGCAGGCCTGCGCGAACAGGTCGACCGAGGTCTCCGGCGGCACGTACCCGGCGGCGATGTGCACCTCCGCCGCGCGACGGTAGTCACCGGCGATGAAGGCGCCCAGCATCTCCGCCATGAACAGCCGGGTGCGATGGTCCAGCCGCCCCATGATGCCGTAATCCACCGCCACCACGGTGCCGTCGGGATCGACGAACAGGTTCCCCTGGTGCATGTCGGCATGGAAGAAGCCATGGGCGAGGCTCTGGCGCAGGAAGATGCGGATCACCCGCTCCGCCAGCGCCGGGCGGTCGATCCCGGCGGCATCCAGCGCGGCATTGTCGCCGATGGGCACGGCGACGATCCGCTCCATCGTCATCACCCGTCCGGCGGTGCGTTCCCAGTCGATCAGCGGGGTGCGGAAGTCCGGGTCTTGGCTGAACACCTCTCCCATCTCGTCGGCGGCGGCGGCCTCCAGCCGCAGGTCCAGCTCCAGCGCCACCGACTGCTGCAGGGTGCGCACGATGTCCACCGGGCGCAGCCGCTTCAGCTTCGGGTCCGCCCGCTCCGCGATCCGCGCCAGCCAGAAGAACAGGTCCATGTCGCGCTGCAGTTCGTCCTCGATACCGGGCCGCAGCACCTTGACCGCCACCTCTGCCGGGCCGTCCGGGGTCGCCACGGTGGCGAAATGGACCTGGGCGATGGAGGCGGCGGCAACGGGTTTGCGCTGGAACTCGAGGAATATCTGCTCCAGCGGCTGTTCCAGCTCCTTCTCGATGGTCTGCCGCGCCGCCTCGTAACCAAAGGCCGGCAGCCGGTCGCGCAACCGCCCCAGGTCATCGGCGATCCCCTCCCCCAGCAGGTCGGAGCGCACCGAGAGCGCCTGGCCAAGCTTGATGAAGGACGGCCCCAGGTCCTCCAGCGCCGCCGCCAGCCGCTCCCCCGGCCGCCGGTCCCGGTTGCGCCGCGACCGGCCCGCGAACAGCCGCGCCAGCCGCAGCACGAAGGGCGGGGCGTCGAGCCGTTCCAGCGGGAACAGGGCGTCGTGCTTCTGCAATGTGCGCGCGATGAAGACCAGCCGCGCGACATAGGTCAGGCGTCTGAGCATGTGCTAGATTCGCCAGCCGCGATGGATCGCGGCGATACCGCCTGTCAGGGCATCGAACCCGACCCGGCGCAGGCCGGCTTCGCCGATCATCCCGGCAAAGTCATCCGGTGCGGGAAAGCGGCGGATGCTCTCCGCCAGGTACTGGTAGGCCTCCGGATCGTCGGCGATCACCTTGCCGATGCGCGGCATCGCCTGGAACGACCAGGCGTCGTAGAGCGGCTTCAGCGCCGCCGCCGACACGGTGGAGAACTCCAGGCAAAGGAATCGCCCGCCGGGGCGGAGCACGCGCCGGATTTCCCGCAGCGCCAGGTCGATGCGGGTGACGTTGCGGATGCCGAAGGCGATCGTCACCGCATCGAAGTGCGCGTCCCGGAACGGCAGGCGCTCCGCGTCGCCGACCGTCCAGTCGATGCCCCGGAACAGCCCCTGGTCCAGCAGCCGGTCACGCCCGACCTGGACCATGGACGCGTTGATGTCGCACAGGGTGACATGGGCCGCGCCGTCGGTGCGGCGATGGATCAGCCGGGCGATGTCGCCGGTGCCGCCCGCCAGGTCCAGCATCCTCTCCCCCGCCCGCGGTCGCAGGTCGGTGACGAAGCGGTCCTTCCAGACACGGTGGACGCCCAGCGACAGCACGTCGTTCATCAGGTCGTAGCGCTGGGCGACCGAGTGGAAGACCTGCCCGACCAGGCCCGCCTTCTCCGCCTCCGGCACCTCCCGGAAGCCGAAGGACGCCATGGATTCGCCGTCGCTGTTTCGTGTCTCGACCATGCCGCGCACCATAGCGGAGCCGCCGGGGCCACGCTACAGTGCCCCCCATGCCGGAGCTTCCCGAAGTAGAGACCGTTCGTCGCGGGCTGGACCGTCGCCTGACCGGGCGACGCCTGACCCATGTGGCCGTGAACCGTCCCGACCTGCGCTTCCCGCTGCCGCCCGACCTGGGGGCGCGGCTGACGGGTCGCCGGGTGGAGGCGATGCGCCGCCGCGCGAAGTACCTGCTGTACGACCTGGACAATGGCGAGACGCTGATCGGCCACCTGGGCATGTCGGGACGGATGCATATCCACGATGCCCGGCCCAACCATGCCGAACCGCACGAGCACATCGTCTTCTCGGTGGAGGACGGCACGGTGGTGATCTTCCAGGACCATCGCCGCTTCGGCTATTTCGACCTCTGCCCCACGGCGGCGCTGGACCAGCACCGCTTCTTCCGCGACCTGGGGCCGGAGCCGCTGGGCGACGGTTTCAGCGGGGCCAGCCTGTCCGCCGCCATCGCCAGCAAGCGCACCCCCATCAAGGCCGCCCTGCTGGACCAGCGGGTCGTTGCGGGGCTGGGCAACATCTATGTGTGCGAGGCGCTTTTCCGGGCCGGGATCGCGCCGACACGGCTGGCCATGACGGTCGCGGGCCGCCGGGCGGCGCGGCTGGTGCCGGAAATCAAGGCCGTGCTGCAGGAAGCCATCGCCGCCGGTGGCTCCACCCTGCGCGACTATGTCCAGGCCTCCGGCGAGCTGGGCTACTTCCAGCACGATTTCCGCGCCTACGGACAGGAGGGCGAACCCTGCCGCAAGCCGAAGTGCCGGGGCACCATCGCCCGCATCGTGCAGTCGGGCCGGTCCACCTTCCACTGCCCGGTGTGCCAGCGATGAGACGCCTTCCGGTCCTGCTGCTGTCGCTGCTGCTGCTGACCGGGGTGGCGCGGGCCGAGTCCTGGCTGGACCAGCTCGACATCCCGCTGATGGAGGGGCTGGCGGAGGACGTGCAGGCGGGGACGGTGTTCGAGACCGCCACGGGCCGCGTCGTGGTGGTGGAGGCGCGCGGCGCTGTTGCAGCGGCGGCAGTGGAACAGTACTACGGGCGGGTGCTGCCGGAGCTTGGCTGGCACCGGGTCGGGACCGGCCGCTTCCTGCGCGAGAGCGAGGAACTGGCCATTGCCGTGACCGACGCCGACGGACAGACACTTGTGGTTTTCCGGCTTGCGCCCGAGGGCTGAGCCGGACGAAACGGTCAACAGACACGACCAGGGGGAGACCTGAAGATGAGCTATGGATGCATCCTGACCGACACGCGCGGTCCCGTGGGCCTGATCACGCTGAACCGGCCGGAGGCGCTGAACGCGCTGAACAAGCAGCTGATGGACGAGCTGGCGCAGGCGCTGGACGGCTACGAGGCCGATGACGCCATCGGCTGTGTCGTCATCACCGGATCCGCCAAGGCCTTCGCCGCCGGCGCCGACATCAAGGAGATGCAGCCCAAGTCCTACATGGATGCCTACATGGAGGACTTCATCACCGCGAACTGGGAGCGGGTGACCCGCTGCCGCAAGCCGGTGATCGCCGCGGTGAACGGCTACGCGCTGGGCGGCGGCTGCGAGCTGGCCATGATGTGCGACTTCATCCTGGCCGGTGACGGGGCCAAGTTCGGCCAGCCGGAGATCAACCTGGGCGTCATTCCCGGTTCCGGCGGCACCCAGCGCCTGACGCGCTTCGTCGGCAAGTCCAAGGCCATGGAGATGGTGCTGACCGCACGGATGATGGATGCGGAGGAGGCCGAGCGTTCCGGCCTGGTCAGCCGCATCGTTCCCTCCGACGACCTGGTGGAGGAGGCCGTGAAGGTCGCCACCCGCATCGCCGAGCTGTCCCGCCCGTCCGTGATGATGGCCAAGGAAGCGGTCAACAAGTCCTACGAGAGCATGATGCGGGAAGGCGTGATGTTCGAACGCCGCCTGTTCCACTCCCTGTTCGCCACCGAGGACCAGAGCGAGGGCATGGCCGCCTTTGCCGAGAAGCGGAAGCCGAACTTCAAGCACAAGTAAGCCGACGCGGTCGGCGGGGGCACCTCAGTCCCCGTCGCGGAAACGCGCCTGTTCCCGGAACAGGCGCACCGCCGCCTTCACGGCACGGCGGAAGGCGGCAAGCGGTTCCTCTTCCCCCGACCGGGCGAAGATCCTGCCGCCATTCTGCTCCGCCCCGGCGACCAGCATCAGGTTCACCGGCCAGCCGAAATCCTCCACCCACCAGCCGTCCGCATCCACCGCGCGGCCCTGGCCGTCGCTACGGTCCGGCACCGCGCTGCGCCTCGCCAGCGGGCGCGGGTCATCCACATGGCCGAAGACCGGCTTTCCCGCAGCGATCATCCAGCCGACCTCGAACGCCGTGCCGTCATCGGCATTGGGGCCGCGAAACGGCGACAGGTTGGCGATGCAGGCATCGGCCCCCTGCATCAGCCCGACATTGGCGCGGTAGATGTGATGCGCGGCCCCTGCCGCATCCAGCCCCGGCGGCGGCGGATCATTGTCCAGCGGGAACAGCCCCTCCGCCCCCAGTTCGGCACAGATCGCCTGCTTCGCCGCGCCTCTCTGCACGGCGTCCGGGGCAAAGACATCCGGCCCGGCCAGGTAGAGGCGGGGCCGGGCCATGTCGGCAGTCAGGTCAGCCCCCTACTCGACCGTGATGGTGACGACCGGGGACGCCACGGGCGGCACGTGCGGGACGTGGTTGTGGTCGCCGAGCAGCAGTTGCAGCGTGTGTGTGCCCTTCGGCAGGTCCAGCGTCACCTCCGTCTGGCCGCCACCGAAATGGCGCAGCCCGTCCTCCGCCGGCAGGGAGAACTCCAGGTCCTCCCCGGTCGGCAGCGGCCGGTCGATCAGCAGGTGGTGATGGCCGGTACCGGCCTTGTCGATCCCCGCCGGTGCGACGCCCATGCCGACCAGTCCGAAACGGACCGTGACGGGGGAGGAGACCGTGGCCCCGTCGGCAGGGCTGATGATGTAGGCGGCGGCACCTTCCGGCGCAGGGGACTGGGCCAGCACGCCACCGCCGGTCAGCAGCAGGGTCGCCAGGATCAGGGACAGGATGCGCATCGGGTATCCTCCGGTGATGTGGAGCAGGGCGGTCAGGATAGGCTGCCGCAGCGTTTCTGTCTTTGCCGGATCAGGTCTATAGTGACCGCCGACAGGAAACAGCCAGCCCACGAAGGCACGGGGAGGATCGGTGATGAAACTGACAGCGGAACAGCTGCAGCAGTTCGACGAGCTTGGGTATGTCATGCTGCAGGATGTCTTCGACCCGGCAGAGGTGAGCGTCCTGCAGGAGGAACTGCCGCACATCTATGCCCTGGACCGGCCCGAGGTCTGGCGCGAAAGCTCCGGCGTGGTCCGTACCGCCTTTGCCGCCCATCGCTACAGCGAACCGTTCCGGCGCATCGGCGCGCATCCGCGCCTGATCGGCCCGGTGCAGCAGCTGCTGGACGGCGATGTCTACATCCACCAGTACAAGATCAACGCCAAGGCCGCCTTCGACGGTGATGTCTGGCAGTGGCACCAGGACTACGGCACCTGGGCGCGCGACGACCAGATGCCGGAACCGCGCGCCATGAACATCGCCCTGTTCATCGATGACGTGACGGAGTTCAACGGGCCGCTCTGGGTGATCCCCGGCAGCCACAAGCAGGGGGTGCTGGAGGCCGGGCATGACCTGGCCACCACGTCCTACCCGCTCTGGACCCTGGACAAGGCGAGCATCACGGAGCTGGCGAACCGGCACGGCATGTTCTCCGCCAAGGGCAATGCCGGGTCAGTGCTGATGTTCCACTCCAACCTGGTGCATGCCAGCTCGCCCAACATCGGGCCGTGGGGGCGGACCATCGTCTACCTGTCGCTCTGCCACGTCGACAACCACATCCGCCAGTTCAAGCGGGAGGAATGGATCGCCCATCGCGACTTCGCCCCGATCCAGCCGCTGGATGACGACTGCCTGCGGGAGCTGGCGCGGGAGAGGGCCGCGGCCGAGTGAGCGCGGCGGCGATCGACGGCTTCATCGAACGGCTGGAGCGCGCGCCCACCGGTTCCGGGGCGCTGGACGACCTGACCTTCGGGCTGAAGGATCTCTATGACGTTGCGGGCCGGGTCACCGGTTGCGGCAACCCGGACTGGCAGCGCACGCACGGTCCGGCCCCTGCCGACTGTTCCGTGCTGGCACGGCTGCTTGCCGCCGGGGCGCGGCTGACCGGCATTACCCATACGGACGAGCTGGCCTACAGCCTGAACGGCGAGAACGCGCATTACGGCACGCCGGTCAACCCGGCGGCACCGGGACGGATTCCCGGCGGTTCCTCCTCCGGTTCCGCCAGTGTCACCGCCGCCGGGCTGGTGGATTTCGCCATCGGTTCCGACACCGGCGGCTCGGTCCGGATCCCGGCCACCTATTGCGGTCTCTACGGCATCCGCACCAGCTTCGACGCCATCCCGCTGGACCGCTGCATGCCGCTGGCACCCAGCTATGACACCTGCGGCTGGTTCGCGCGTGATGCAGAAGTCCTCGCCAGGGTCGGCACGGTGCTGCTCGACCGGCCCGTGACAGCGGCGCGACCGGCACGGCTGGTCGCCGACCCGGCCATGTTCAGCCTTTGCGATCCGGCCACTGCCGGAATCCTGGATGCCGCCGTCGGGACGCTCGGCATGCCGGTGGAGACAGTCGATACCGGCTTCGACCCGGAACGTTTCAAGGAAGCCTTCCGCATCCTGCAGGCGCGGGAGATCTGGGAGGTGCACGGCGACTGGGTAGGCCGGGTGCAGCCCGGCTTCGGCCCCGGCGTGGTGGACCGTTTCCGCATGGCCGCCGGCATCACGGATGCGGAGGTCACGGCGATGCAGCCGGTACGCGATGCCCTGCGCGGGACGCTCACCGACCTGCTGGCCGACGGCACCGTGCTGGTGCTGCCCACTGCCCCCGGCCCGGCGCCGGTGATGAACTGGGATCCGGCCCTGCTGGACGCCTTCCGCTACCGCATCATCGCCCTCACCTGCCTGGCCGGTCATGCCGGCCTGCCCCAGGTGACGCTGCCCGCCGGCCTCGTTGACGGCGCTCCGGTCGGGATTTCGCTGATGGGTGCTGCCGGGACCGATGCAGACCTGCTCGGCGCGGCACAGGCGTTCGCTGGCTGACAGGCGCTGACGCCGGGACGTTGCCGGTCAGCCTATCCCTGGCCGGTCAGGCGCAGCAGGGCAGCCTGGTAGGAGGCAATCTGCTTCTGCAGGTGGGCCGGCGGCTGGGCCAGCGCGGCCTCCAGGCGGCGGGCGGCGAGGGGGTCCTTTTCCTTCTTCTCCAGGAACTCGAACGCCTTCTCCACCTGCTGCAGGGTGAAGCCCATGTGGTCGCGGGCCTCTTCCGCCCGCTCCCGGTTGCTCAGGTCGACGAAGCCGAAGCCCAGGCCGAAGAAGCTCTTGTCGTCCTTCACTTCCTTGCCGAAGATCGAGCCCTCGCGCAGGCCCAGGCCTGCCAGCGCATCGAATCCTTCCGGCCCGGCGCCGATCTTCACCTCGTTCTTGCCCTTCGCGGTGATGCGCAGGAACTCGAAATCCCCGTCCTTCTTGACCTCGGCGACGCCGTCATTGCCCAGGATCCGGTTCATCTGGAACGCGACCCAGCGGATGGAATCATCGGCCTCGATCTCGATGCGCCGCTCCGGCCCGTCGCCGATGGCCAGCGTGAAGGACATGCCGGGGCGCACCGCGCTGTTGGAGGTGACGGTCAGCGAGCCCAGGTCGCCAATGTCGCCATGCCCCAGCCCCAGCTTGGTCAGCACCGAATCGCCGCTTTCATCCACGGCGATGCCGTTCAGTTCCGCGTGGCCGTTGATGCCGCTCATGGTCGTGACCGACTGGGGGGCACCATTGGCATCCAGCCGGGCGACAAAGCCGTCCTGGCTGCCGATCAGCGTGTTGCCCTGCAGGTCGCCCCGGGTCTGGCCGACCAGGTAGATCTCGCCGCCGGACAGGGCCAGGCCCCGCGCCTTGTCCGCGCCCGCGCTGCCGACATATGCACCGAAATCCATGGCACCCGTGGTGCCGTCGAAGCGCGCGACGAAGGCGTCGCTGCTGCCTGAATGGGTCAGCCGCCCGTCCGTGCCCGCCCCGGTGAAGCTGGCGTCGGTGGTGTCACCGGCAACGAAGATCTGCCCGGCGTCATTGACCTGGATCGCCGCCGCCCGCGTGGTCTCCCCCGCGCCGCCGATGGCGACATCCAGGATCGGGCCGGAGGCAAGGTCATTGACGTCGAAGGTCTTCAGGAAGCCCTGGGAATCGTCCTGGCCGGCGACATGGATGATGCCGTTCCTTACCGTCACGGCGGTGGCGATCTCGTCGCCCGCATCGCCGAACTGGACCTGTTCCACCAGGCTGCCGGTGCTGGCCGACAGACGGGATACATAGGCATCCTGCCCGCCATTGTGGGTCTGGCCGCTGATCGGTCCGGCCGTCGCGCCGACCACGATGACGTCGCCCGTGACATCGTCGAAATCCACCGCGAAGGCGGAATCGACGGCCGCGGGACCGGTGTTGCGGGTCCACTGCGCCTCGCCGTCCGCGTCGTAGAGCGTGACGAAGCTGTTGATGCCGTTGTCGGGGGAGCCTTCGGTCAGCGGGGCATCGGCCTTGCCGGAAATGGCGATGGAGCCGTCTGCGGCGACGGCCAGGCCCAGCCCGTCCGCCGAGTTGGAGGCGCCGACCAGCCTGCGCCAGACCTCGTTGCCCGCCGCGTCGTGCCGGGTCAGGAAGACATCCTGCTCCCCGCCCACCACCTGTCCGCCGACATCGCCGGTGGTGGTGCCGAGGGTATAGACCTCCCCGTTCGGTCCCAGCGCGGTGGCGTAGGCGGCGGAGACGCCGTCCGTCACTTCCTGCTTCACGTCGAACTTCTGGGTCGGCGTGGTATCGATCTCGGTGAACTTGCGCAGCGATGCCTTGGCGAAGTCACCGTCACCCGAGGTGCCGCTGACATAGACCGCGGCCGCCGAGTCCACCGGCGTCAGGTTGACCGTCTCCAGGATGGAGCGTTCGATCTTCAGCCCGATGCGGCCGTCATCGTCGCGGTTGGTGCGGAACCGGGTGGTGACCTCCGCCGCCTCCAGCTGCTCGTTCACATGGTTGACGATGTTGGCGACCGTCTTCTCCGTCGCGCCCATGTCGTCCAGGTTGATGGCGATGTCGACGCTGGTGTCGTCGCTCTTGACGATGTTGATGTTGAACTGCGCGCCGCTGCCCAGGCCGGCCACGACCTCGTCGGTGGAGGAAAACTGCAGCCGCCCCTCGTAGACCGAGCGGTCGCGCGGGATGCGGGCATCGGTCTCGACCTTGGTGGTCAGCGGCCCGTGCAGCACGTTCACCCCGTCGAAGCGGTTGTTGTTCAGGAAGGTCGCAACCTCTTCCTGGTAGCGGCTGAACTGCTTGTCGAGCTGCGGCAGCAGGCGCTCGCCCCGGCTGTCGTTCAGGGCGAAGTTGGCCAGTTCCTGCATCTTCTTCAGGCCCTTCCAGAGCCTGAACAGGTTCTCGCTGGTCTCGTTGCCGCCGCTGGTCAGCACGTCCGGGTCGTTGCGGGCGAACAGGGGGGAGCGCGCCAGCTGTTCCCCCAGCCCGTCCGGCAGGGTCAGGGTGGAGGGCGGCCTGTCCCAGGGGGCGATCACGTCGGGGCCGAAGGCGCTGTTGGTGGACTGGCGCGGCGCGCTGAAGTTCGCGACCTGCTGCTGGCTCAGCTTGGCATTCATGGCACCGGCGATCAGGTCCGTGCTGATGTTGATCAGCGTGATCGTCCGCGTGCCTTCATTGTTGTTGCCGAAGATGCCGACCATGGCGCGTGCCGTTGATTCCCGAGTTGTTCCGTCGCAAGGACAGATTTCCATCGGTCATTCAACCAGCCGAAGATGAACAAGCCCTTAACGGGCCGCTTCCGGGATGGCGCGGCGTGTCAGCTCAACTGGTCGATCTGTTCGGTGGTCAGCGTGCCCGGCACCACGGTGACGGGAATGCGCAGCGACCCGGCCAGTTCCCCGGCGAAGGCCCGCACCAGGGGGCCGGGGTCGGAGGAATCGGCGGAGGCACCGAGCACCAGGATGCGCACCGATTCATCCTCGGAGATCAGCCGGGCGACTTCCTCGCGCAGGCTGCCCTCCCGGATCACGAACAGCGGCATCATGCCGGTATCGCGCTGCACCTGGGCGGCCAGGTCGGTCATCAGCGCCTCGGCCTCCTGCCGCGCTTCCTCCCGCATCAGCTCGCCGACACCCATCCAGTGCTGGAAGTCGGGCGGTTCGGTCACGCGCAGCAGCATGACGCCGCCATTCTCGACCGAGTGGGCGCGACGCGCGGCAAAGCGGAGGGCCTTGCGGCACTCCGGCGTGTCATCGACCACGACAAGGAAATGCCTCGGCTTGCGCTCGGACTGTTCACCACTCATCGCTGGTGACCCTGATGCATATGGATGCTGCACGATTGTGAACGATGGACCGAGTCTTTCAGAATTCACCGACCAGCGCCAGTGCGGTTGTCAGTGGTGGGCGCGCGCCCCGGCGGTTGGCTGCTCCATCCCTCTCCGGGCTGGTTTTTTTGGGCTTTGCCATCCCTCTCCGGGCTTATCCGTTTGCCTGTGCCATCCCTCTCCCCCACCCGGCCACCCACGGGAGTATCCTTATTGGGTGGCCGGGTGGGGGAGAGGGATGGCAAGGGCCACAAGCGACTCCGGATCGGCCCGCAAGCACTCCGCTACTTCAGCAGGATGTTCGAGATTTCCTTCA
The DNA here is from genome assembly GCA_965228535.1 of Minwuia sp. GTDB lineage: Bacteria > Pseudomonadota > Alphaproteobacteria > Minwuiales > Minwuiaceae > Minwuia. Next base: position 219,403 of record CBDDHU010000003.1, read on the forward strand.
GCTTGGTGCGTGCCCGCAGCAGGTAGAAGCCCTGATTCAGCAGGTGATTTGGCAGCAGCATCCCGTCGGGGGAGCCGTTCTGGACAACCAGCGGATTGAGGTCGGCCAGGCTGCGCATCACGCCCAGCATCTCCGCCCAGGGCCGGGTCAGGTTGCGCTCCGCCAGCACGCTGTCGAAGTCGTAACCGAGGTCGCGCAGGAACAGGTAATAGGCATAGGCCTTGCCCTTGATGCGGTAGAACTCGTCATCGACCTGGAAGTCGGGCAGGAAGCTGCCGCTGTTCGCCCGCACATGGTCGTCGATGGCCTGGCTCGCCGCCCCCAGGTCGGTGGCGAAGCGTTCGATGGTGACCTGCAGGTTGTCCACGCGGCGGTCGAACACGGCACTGCCTGCCGCCAGCCGGGTGTTGTAGTTGCGCAGGTTGCGGATCGCGGCCCGGTATTCCGCTTCGGCCGGGGTCGTCGGCATCAGCGACACCGACGGGTTCCAGGTCCACTTGGTACCGGAGATGCTCAGCTTGCTGCGGGCTTCCTTCAGGTCCTCGTCGGCGGCGGAGGACCCACGCACCCGGCCGAGCTGGTCCACCAGCTCGATGGTCAGGCGGTTGCTCGCCTCCAGGAGGCCGAGCTGGAAGTTCGGCATGTTGTCCAGCGCGGCGGACGGCAGGAACCAGGGATCGTTCGGCGTCCACCAGTTCTGGTTCACCTCCCGCTCCAGCAGCGCGGCGATGGTGCCGACCACCCGCGACCCGCCGGAGGGCACGTCCACCGGCTCGATGCGGTAGTCCACATCGTCGGAGATATTCTGGATCATCAGGCTGCCGACCGGGTAGTAGAGCGCGGCGAACAGGATGATGGCGATGCCGAGCGGCTTCCAGGTCCGGCGCACGATGGCGCGTCCGGTACCGCCACCGCCCTTCAGCTTCGGACGGTCCTCCCCGACGATGCGGTCCGCGGGGTCGTCACCAAGCTCTCGCATGAAATCCTGCCTCTCTCGTCCTGCACATGGCCGGGTCGCGCCCGCACATCGGCGAACACGCCTCCGTTGCAGATGGGGTAAGCCGCACCCTACCGCAAGAAGCCGACGATATCCTTCACCTGGTTCAGGATCGGCCGGGCCAGCGCCTCCGCCCGCTCGGCACCGTCGCGCAGGATGCTGTCCACGTGGTCCGGCGCGGCCATCAGGCGCTGCATCTCCGCCCCGATCGGACCCATGCGGGCCACCGCCACATCGGCAAGCCGCTGCTTGAAGGCGCTGAACTGCTGGCCCGCGAATTCCGCCACCACGGCGTCCTTGGTCGTGTCGGACAGGGCGGCGTAGATGCCCATCAGGTTGTCCGCCTCCGGCCGGTCGGCCAGCCCTTCCATGCTCTCGGGCAGGGGTTCGGGGTCGGTCTTGGCCTTGCGGATCTTGCGCGCGATGGTGTCGGCATCATCGGTGACATTGATACGCGCATTGTCGGAGGCATCGGACTTCGACATCTTCGCCTTGCCGTCGCGCAGGCTCATCACGCGGGTCGCGGCGCCCAGGATCAGCGGCTCCGTGATCGGGAAGAATTCCTGCCCGAAATCATGGTTGAACTTCTGCGCGATGTCGCGGCACAGCTCCAGGTGCTGGCGCTGGTCATCGCCCACCGGCACGTGAGTCGCGCGGTAGGTCAGGATGTCCGCCGCCATCAGGTTGGGATAGACGAACAGGCCCACGGAGGCATTCTCCCGGTGCTTGCCCGCCTTCTCCTTGAACTGGGTCATCCGGTTCAGCCAGCCCATGCGGGCGACGCAGTTGAAGATCCAGGCGAGCTCGGCATGGGTGCCTACCTGGCTCTGGTTGAAGACGATGGAGCGCGCCGGGTCGATGCCTGCGGCCAGGTAGGCCGATGCGACCTCCCGCGTCTGTGCCTTCAGCTCCGCCGGGTCCTGCCAGAGCGTGATCGCATGCATGTCGACGACGCAGTAGATGCACTCGTAGTCGTCCTGCAGGGGGACGAAGTTGCGGATCGCCCCCAGGTAATTGCCCAGGTGCAGATTGCCGGTCGGCTGCACGCCGGAGAAGATGCGGCCCTTGCTCATGATCAGGTCTCGTTGTGAAGATTGGATCGTGGAGCGGCTGCTTTAGACCGTTTCACGCCGCCATGGCAACAGCGGGAAGGCGGCGACGACCCGCCCCGGGGGATCAGCGTTGCCTGAAACGCAAGAGGGGGCCACCGCAAGGTGACCCCCTCTGCCTTCGGGAACGCTACATGGCCTGACGGCCTCTCCCGAACGATGTCCCTGCCGGGATCAGAACCAGCTGGACTTGCGCAGCTGTTCCGACGCGGCGTTCACCCGCTGGGTGGCCAGCTCGACACCACGGGCCAGGACGTCCTGGTAGGTGGTGCTGACCACGCCCAGGTGCGTCGACCAGGCCTCGAAGGCGGTCTCGGCATATTCGCGCTGCAGGTCGGCGATCTCCGTCAGGTCCGCGGCACTGCCGATACGGTCAACCACGGCGGCATTGGCGGCGAGACGGCTCTGCACGAAGCTGGTGGTGGTCTCCTGCAGTTCCATGGCGGTCTCCACCGCTGTGCGGTTGGTCTCGACCACGATGCCGATGCTCTCCCGCAGGGCGGCGAACATGTCGGGCTGGAACGTGCTGGCCACGGCCTCCGCGGTGGCGGCAGCCTGCTTCGGCGCGGCCTTGGCGGCGGCGGGCTTCTTCGCGGCCGTCGGCTTCGGGCTGGCGGCCTTGCGCGCCGCTGCCTTTGGAGCCGTCGCCTTCGGCGTTGCAGCCTTCGGGGCCGCAGCCTTTGCGGGCGCAGCCTTTGCGGGCGCAGCCTTCTTGGCCACCGTGGCCGGCTTCTTCGCCGGGGCGGCCTTGCGGGCCGGGGCCTTCTTCGCCGGGGCTGCCTTGGCCGTCGTCGCCTTGGCTGCCGGGGCCTTCGCCGCGGCCGGCTTCGGGGCTGCCGCCTTCGCGGGCTCCGCCTTTGCCTCGTTGGTCGCGGGGGCTGCCGTCTCGGTCTTCGGCGCGGCGTCAGCCTTCGGAGCCGTCTCGGCGGCCTTCGGCGTTTCGTCCGTCTTGTTCTCTGTCATCAGGAATCTCCGTATTCACACGCGTCACGCGACGCTCCGGAATCTGAAGCACAGATAGCAATTCATGCTGCATTGCACAATAGCTCGTGTGCGGTGCGGCGAAATGTTGCTGGCAGCGGGTTCCGGCCAGGTCTGCGCCGGACCGGCCCCTTCGACCGGATCACTCGGGAATGTCGGAGCGCCCGCCATGGTCGCCGGACCAGCCCACCGGGTCGTCGAGGAACTTCTCGACCTCGTCCAGCGTCTGGGTCTCGAAATATCCGCTCTCCCGCGCCGCCACCAGCACGTCGCGCCAGGTGGCGAGGTAGTGCAGTTCGATCGCCGCGCGCTCGAAGTTCGCCTGCGCGTGGGGGAAGATGTCGTAGTAGAAGACGACGAAGGCATGGTCGACATGCGCCCCGGCATTGCGGATGGCGTCGCAGAAATTGATCTTGGAGCCACCGTCGGAGGTCAGGTCCTCCACCAGCAGCACCCGCTCGCCTTCCTTCAGGTTGCCCTCGATCTGCGCCATGCGGCCGAAACCCTTCGGCTTCTTGCGCACGTACTGCATCGGCAGCATCAGCCTGTCGGCGATCCAGGCCGCGTAGGGAATGCCCGCCGTCTCCCCGCCCGCGACGCTGTCGAAGGCCTCGAAGCCGACTTCCCGGCCCAGGGTCTCCGCCGCCAGTTCGGTGATCTTCATGCGCACGCGCGGGAAGGCGATCAGCTTGCGGCAGTCGATATAGACCGGGCTGGCCCAGCCGGCGGTGAAGATGAACGGCGTCTCCGCGTTGAAGCGCACGGCCTCCGTCTCGATCAGCATCCGGCTGACGAGGCGCGCCGCCTCCTGTGACTGCGGATGGTTCCTGTTGACCGCCATGTGATCCTGTCCCTGATTCCCGTCGCAACTGCGCGCCTTATATCGCAGTCGCCCGGCGGATGGAATCGCGTCCCTCCCTCCCTGCGTCCCGATTTCCGCCATCACGCCAGCAAGCCGATGCAAACCGCATCCGAATGCGCTATCAAGACCGCCTGAAACACCCTGGGGAGGATTTCCATGAGCTACACACCCTTCGACCTGAGCGGCAAGGTGGCCCTGATCACCGGAGGCAATGGCGGCATCGGCCTGGGCTTCGGCGAGGCCATCGCGATGGCCGGCGGCGATGTCTGCATCTGGGGCCGCAGCGCGGAGAAGAACGCGGAGGCCCTGGCGCGGCTGAACGAGGTCAGCGCGGGCGGCACGCACACCGCCCTGGTCTGCGACGTCACCAACGAGGCGGAAGTGGACAGCCGCTTCGCCGAGACGCTGGAGGCCCATGGCCGGGTCGATGGCTGCTTCGCCAATGCCGGCATGTCGGCACGCGGCACCTCCTTCACCGACATGACCCTGGATGACTGGCACAAGGTCATGTCCGTCAACCTGGACGGCGCCTTCCTGACCTTCCGCGCCGCCGCGCGGCACATGGTGGACCGGGCGAAGAACGGCGATCCCTTCGGCCGGCTTGTGGGCACCGCCTCCCTCGCCGCCATCTCCGGCCCGGCCCGCAACGAGCATTACGCCGCGTCCAAGGGCGGCCTGATCTCCATGACCAACGCCATGGCCATCGAGTTCGCGCGCTACGGCATCACCGCCAACTCCATCCTGCCCGGCTGGATCGAGACCGACATGACGGAGGGTGCCTTCGCCGACCCCCGCTTCCATGGCAATGTCATGCCGCGCATGCCGATGCGCCGCTGGGGCAAGCCGGAGGATTTCGGCGGCGTTGCCGTCTACCTGATGAGCGAGGCCTCCAGCTTCCACACCGCGCAGAGCTTCCTGATCGACGGCGGCTACTGGGTGTTCTGAGGGGCCGTTCAGCGTCCCTCGCCGTCCCTCACCGTTCCGCCCTCTTCCCCACCCGGCCACCCGCGCAAGCATCCTGAGATGGGTGGCCGGGTGGGGGAGAGGGGCGGAACGGTCCGCAACGAGGACCGCGCGTTCTTGTGAAGGCGGGGGTCTTCTGGTTCGGGGCGGATCATGGCAGGATGGGACATGTCTCGCTTCCCGGTCCTGCTCACCTGCCTGATCGTCACGTTCGCCCTTGCCTCGACATGGGGCGCGAGGGCGGACCAGCGTGACCCGGAACTCGACAACCTGTTCGCCGACCTGCAGTCCGTGGAGGGCAAGTCGGCGCAGCAGGTGCAGAACCGCATCTGGGAGGTCTGGTTCGATTCCGGCAGCGAGATGGTGGACCTGCTGCTGCTCGACGCGCGGGAGGCGATACAGATGGGCCTTCTCGGCCAGGCGGAGGAACAGCTGGATGCGGCGGTGGAGCTGGCACCGGAGTTCGCGGAAGGATGGAACCGGCGGGCCACCCTGCGCTTCATGCGCCGGGACTACACCGGATCGATCGAGGACATCCAGAAGGTGCTGGACCTGGAGCCACGGCATTTCGGTGCCCTGTCCGGGCTGGGCATGATCTATGACCGGATCGAGCAGCCGGAGGCGGCATTGCAGGCCTTTCGCGAGGCGCTGCTGATCAACCCGCACATGGCGGAGATCAGGCAGCGCGCCGACGAGATCGAGAAGGCACTGAAGGACAGGGAAATCTGACAATCATGAGTGAGTCCGTGACGGTCCGGCGGGTGGCCGGAGCATTGGGCGCGGAGGTGTCCGGCGTCGATCTCTCGCGTGGGCTGCAGCCGGAAACCGTGGCCGTGCTGCGCCAGGCGCTGCTGGATCACCTGGTGATCTTCCTGCGCGACCAGCCGGTGCCGCCCGCCCGCTTCCTCGACTTCGCCCGCGCCTTCGGCGCGCCGGTGGAATATCCCTTCGTGAAGGGGCTGGATGACTTCCCGCAGATCATCGAGGTGGCGAAGCTGGAGACGGAGACCACCAATTTCGGCGGCATCTGGCATTCCGACACCGTCTACCTGGACGAGCCACCGATGGGCAGCATGCTGCTGGCGCGGGAGATCCCGCCGCAGGGCGGCGATACCCTGTTCGCCAACCAGTACCTCGCCTACGAGACGCTGAGCCCGACCTTTCGCGGGCTGCTGGACGGGCTGACCGCGATCCACAGCTCCGCCAAGGCCGATGTCTCGAAGACGCGGGAGGACCGGATCAAGTCCGGCGGCACGGCGGAGGCGGGGAAGGACTACCTGTCCCATCATCCGGCGGTGCGCACCCACCCGGAGACCGGGCGCAAGGCGCTGTTCGTCAATGTCGCCCACACGGTGCGCTTCGACGGCATGACGGAGGAGGAGAGCAAGCCGATCCTGGACTACCTGTTCCAGCACCAGGTGCGGCCTGAATTCACCTGCCGCTTCGTCTGGTCACCCGGTGCCATCGCCTTCTGGGACAATCGCTGCGCCCAGCACAACCCGGTGAACGACTATCACGGGCACCGCCGCATCATGCACCGCATCACCCTGGCCGGAGACCGTCCGGCCTGACGGGACCGGCGTCGCAGGCGCGGACTGGCGGGACCGACCTGTTGCTGGATCACCGGTCCCTGTGGGGGCCAGCCCTGCGCGGTTGCCCCTTCTGCCCTGCGCCGATTCGGACTAATACATCTGTCTGAACTGCCTCCCCCCTTCAGGAACTCCAGCTTGAACCAGTCCAATACCCTTGCCGGCGCCGGTTTCATGGTGCTCTCGACGCTGGGCTTCAGTGTCATGCACGCCATGATCCAGTACCTTGGCACCACCGGAATACACGGGTTCGAGATCGCGTTCTTCCGCAACGTCTTCGGCTTCTTCGCCCTGCTGCCGATCCTGATGCGGCACGGGCTGGCGCCGTTCCGGACCCAGCGCCTGCCGCTGCACGGGCTGCGCGCGGTGATCAACTCGGTGGCGATGCTGCTGTTCTTCTACGGCATCACCACCGGCATCGCGCTGGGACTGGTGCAGGCGCTGTCCTTCACCGCGCCGCTGTTCGTCTCCGTGCTCGCCGTGCTGTTCCTGGGCGAGAGGTTCCGCGCTCACCGGACCGCCGCGCTGGTCATCGGTTTCGTCGGTGCGCTGATCATCCTGCGGCCCGGCGTGGCGGCGATCCCGGCCGGCGCGGTCTACATCCTGGCCTCCGCCATGGTCTGGGGCGTGGCGATGATCATCATCAAGCGCCTGACCGCCACCGATTCCGCCGTCACCGTCGCGCTCTACATGGTGCTGATGATGGGGCCGATCTCCGGCATCGCCGCGGCCTTCGTCTGGACCTGGCCGACGCCGGAACAGTGGCCCTGGCTGGTGGCCATCGGCATTGTCGGCACCATCGCGCAGCTCAGCTTCACCCAGGCCTTCCGCCTGGCCGACGCCACCGCCGTGCTGCCGTTCGATTTCGGCAAGCTGATCTTCTCCGCCCTGCTGGGCTATTTCCTGTTCGCCCAGGTGCTGGACCTCTGGGTCTGGGTTGGCGGCGCGCTGATCTTCTCCGGCGGCTTCTACATCGCCTGGCGGGAACGCAAGGTGAAGGGCGAGGTGGAGACAACCAGGCCGGACCCGGCGCGCCCCGCCTGAGGGCGCGGAACCGGCAGACTGAACCGATTGGGGGGGAAAGACCATGAGCACCGAACCGACAGCCGACTACGCCACACCCTTCCGGGGCCTGAAGGTGCTGGACCTGTCGCAGGGCGTGGCCGCGCCGCATTGCGGCATGCTGCTGGCGCTGTACGGCGCGGAGGTGGTGAAGGTGGAGCCCTTTGTCGGCGACTGGATCCGACCCATTGGCGTGCGCAAGGGCGAGCATTCGGCGCACTCGGTCTATTACAGCCGCGGCAAGCGTTCCATCGCGCTGGACCTGAAACACCCGGACGGCCTGGCCATCGTGCACAGGCTGGCGGCGGAGGCCGACGTGATGCTGGAGAGCTTCCGCCCCGGTGTCGCCGACCGGCTGGGGGTCGGCTATGACGCGATGCGCGCGCTGAACCCCGGCCTTCTCTATACCTCCATCTCCGGCTTCGGCCAGACCGGCCCCTACCGCGAACGACCCTGCACCGACACGGTGGCGCAGGCCTTCTCCGGCCTGATGAGCGTCAACACCGCGTCCGACGGCACGCCGGTGAAGGTCGGCGCGGTCATCATCGACACGCTGACCGGCCTGTTCGCCTACCAGGCCGTGGCGACGGCGATCTATGCACGGCGCAATGGCGGCGAGGGGCGGCACCTGGACATCAGCCTGATGGGCGGCGCGGCGGCGCTGCTGGCACCGAAGGTGCTGGAGGCCGCAATTGCCGGGGAGACGCCGAAATCCTTCAACCCGCCGGCCGGCAACTACCAGACCGCCGACGGCTGGATCGCCGTGACCCTGGTCCGCGACGCAGAGTTCCCGGTGATCTGCGACACCATCGGCCTGCCCGAGATCGGTGCCGACCCGCGGCTGCAGAGCTTCGCCGACCGGGGGCAGCACCTGGACGTGATCCGCGATGCCTTCCTGCCCCGCTTCCGGGAGAAGACCTCCGCCGAATGGCTGGACCTGCTGAAGGCGCGCAACATCCTCTGCGACCCGGTGATGGACCTGCCCGGCTGGCTGGCCCACCCGCACGTGCAGGCCACCGACAGCGCCCCGGTGGCGGCCCAGCCCGGCTTCGGCGACAGCCCCCTGGTCCGCGTCCCCGGCGCCCCCCAGTCCCCCGCCGACCTGTCCCACGCCCCGGAGATCGGCGAACAGGGCGCGGAGATCCTGGCTGGCCTGGGCTTCGGAGAGAGGGAAATCGCCGCACTGGCGGAAGCCGGAGCGGTGAAGCTGCCGGGCGGGTGAGTGGGTGGTGAAGGCACCTCAGACCATGCGCGTCCAACGATCGGTGACACGATCACCTTCGGTCAGGCTTGAACCGGAGAATATGCCGGACCATCTGTCAAATGTTGGCGAAGCGATCACGTGGCCTGCCGCGCCGTGAATATTCCCAAAAGAAACAGGTCTGGACCTCAGGCAGATCGACCTGTTCATTCCCCTCAAACGCGCTTTTCTGCGTTGTCCTCCTGAATGGCCTTGTGATTGATCAGGCAGCCGGATTTTCCTCGAACCACTTGATCATCTCAGCCATGCTCCGAAGCGACACCTTCTCGCCCTGGCAATGGCTGGGGCGTTCCGTGTTCTCGTTGACTGCAACCTGGTCCTGTTCCGAACTCTCCGACGAGAACTCCGAGAACGAGGTCTCCCAGTCCAGATCCTCGATGAAGTGCCCATCATCGGCCTGGGGCTCAGCAACAGGCTCGGGCGGGTACTCGCGGATCGGATCCGGTTCAGGCTGAACAAACACGGATCGAAACAGAATTATAAGGGTAATCATGCAACTCTCCTTTGCGGTCATATGCCTTGGAACACGCAAAGGATGGACAAATTCAGCTACACAAATATGACAGCTAGACGAATCAAGCAAAACAAGGCAGTTAGGTTAGTTGCTTCGCTCAATCTCCCAGAAAAGTTAATCGTGTTCAGGTGCTCGGAGAGCTTCAGCCCCTCCTCACCGGAACGCCGGCATGACCTCCTTCGCGAACAGTCGCAGCGACTGTTCCAGGGCGTCTGTCGGGATGCCGGGGAGCTGCATGCGGAGAACGATCTCGGTGGGGGACAGGCGGTCGATCAGTTCCTGGATGTCGCGGCGCATCACCTCCGGGTCGCCGACCATGTAGCGGGAGGCGAAGTTCTGGAACTTCACGGCGGAGGCTTCGGTGACCAGGTCGCCATTGTCGTTGCGCAGTCCCCGCTCCCCCTCCGCCGACTTCCGCGCATAGAGGCTGAACATCTGCTCCAGCGCCGGACCGGCCAGCCGTTCCGCCTCCGCCACCGTCGGCGCGACGAAGGCTTCCCGGATCACCGGCCGTTCCTCCGGCACGTAGCCGACCTCCGCCGCCACCTGCTCGTAACGGGCGAAGTGTTCCTCCAGTTCCCCCAGCGCATGGCGCGGTGAGGCGGTGACCGGGACACGGCGGCGCGCGGCGCGGGCCAGCAGCTTCGGGCCGGAGACGCCGTACCAGATCGGCAGTTCACGCTGCACCGGGGTCGGCATCAGCGCCACGGACGGCACCTGGAACAGCTTCCCCTCGAAGCCCACGTCGGACGGGTTGGCCCAGCCATGCTGCAGGAAGTCGATGATCTCCTCGTGCAGGCGGAACCGGTCCTCGTAGGTCACGCCATAGGCGGAGAATTCCTCCGAGACATAGCCCGGCGAGGTGCCGAGCGTGACCCGTCCGCCGGAGAGGTTGTCCAGGGTCAGCAGGTCCTCCAGCAGCCGCAGCGGCTGGCACAGCGTCACCACCATGATGTTGGTGGCGAGCCGCATCCGCGTGGTCAGGCCCGCCGCCTTGGCCAGCACCAGCAGCGGGTTCGGCGCCCAGCCATTGTTCTGGAAATGGTGCTCGGTGGTATGGAAGGCGTGGAAACCCAGCTCCTCCGCCAGCGGCAGCAGCCGGTCCATCTCCCGGAACGTCGCCAGGTGGCTCATCGGCCCGCCCGGTTCCACCACGAAGCTGTACATCAGCGAGAATTTCACGGCGCGCCCTCCGGTCCTGCATCCGACAGGAAGATCATGGCAGAGGGGAGGTCGTCGGGTAAGGGCACCGCTTGGGCACCAGACGCCAAAAGCAGGTGCACAGGCGTACCGGATGCGTTTCACATTCCGGACAAGGGGCACCCGTCGGAGCCTTGGGTACCCGGGTCAGGCACGGGTACGCCGTCGGTGCGGGTTGGCCCTTGCGGCTCAGCCCTCAAACTGGGGATCAACGGGCACGCGCAGGGCGGTGGCTAGCGCGTTGGTGCGTGACGCCATGGCGACGATGCGCCTGACCTCGTTCAGCATCTCCGGCGTCGCGCCCTTGGCGCTGGCGGCGGCGGAGTGGCTGGCGATGCAGTAGTCGCAGCCATTGGCGATGGAGACCGCGACGTAGATCAGCTCCTTCACCTCCGGGCTGAGCGCGCCGTCAGCCATCACCTCGCGCAGGGTCTCCCAGACAGAGCGCAGCTCCGCCGGGTCATGCGCCAGGTACTTCCAGAAATTGTTGACGTCCCCGACGCCGCGGGCCGCCATGATCTCGTCGAACACGGCCCGGACCTCGGGTCCGGCATCCGCATATTCGATGGGCTTGACCATGGTTGCCTCCTGAGTCGCTCTCCGACCCCGGCCTGCCCTCGGGAGTCGTTGGTGGCCTGCGCCATCCCTCTCCCCCACCCGGCCACCCACGGGAGTATCCTTAACGGGTGGCCGGGTGGGGGAGAGGGATGGCACAGACCGCAGATGACTCAGGCGGCACAGGCCGAGACGAACCTACCTCAGCCGACGATGTCGAGGGCGGAGAAGAAGTAGGCGATCTCGATGGCCGCGTTCTCCGGGCTGTCGGAGCCGTGGGCGGAGTTGGCCTCGATGGACTCTGCGAATTCCTTGCGGATGGTGCCGGCGTCGGCGTTCTCCGGGTTGGTCGCGCCCATCACTTCGCGGTACTTCGCGATGGCGTTCTCGCCTTCCAGGACCTGCACGACGACCGGGCCGGAGGTCATGAAGTCGCACAGGGAGCCGAAGAACGGGCGTTCCGCATGGACGGCATAGAAGCCCTCGGCCTGGCTGCGGGTCAGGTGCATGCGGCGCTGGGCGACGATGCGCAGGCCGGCTTCCTCGATCTTGGCGTTGATCTTGCCGGTCAGGTTGCGGCGGGTCGCGTCGGGCTTGATGATGGAGAAGGTGCGTTCCAGGGCCATTTCGGTCGTCCTTGCATCTTTGCGGGTTGAGGGCGCAGAACGCGCCGGTCCAGTGCTGCGCCGCTGCATAACTTGGCGCCGGGCGGACTGCAACCATGCTGCACGGCACCCATTGTCGCGGCGCGCCTTGCACGCCGGGCCGCAGCCGGGGTATTGGCTGGGGCCGGACCGCGCCGCTCCCCCTCCCGACCACCCGGCAAGGATCATCCCGTGGGTGGTCGGGAGGGGGAGAGGGGTGGAACGGTCGACATCGAGAACCCGCCTCTCCCCCGCCGCCATACCCGAAGGCCCCCCGCTTCATGCTGATCCTGGACGACATCACCATCCGCATTGCCGGGCGCAGCCTGCTGCAGAATGCCAGCGTGCGGCTGCCGACCGGGCACCGGGTCGGGCTGGTGGGGCCGAACGGCACCGGCAAGACCACCCTGCTGCGCGCCGTGCTGGGGGAGATCGGGCTGGAGGGCGGCAGCATCGAGGTGCCGCGCGGGTCCCGCATCGGCGCCGTCGCGCAGGAGGCGCCGGGCGGCAGCCTGCCGGCCATCGACGCCGTGCTGGCGGCGGACACGGAGCGCCATGCCCTGCTGGCGGAGGCGGAGACGGCGACCGACGGCCACCGCATTGCCGAGATCCAGACCCGGCTGGCCGATATCGGTGCCTATGCCGCCCCGGCCAAGGCCGCAACGATCCTGGCCGGTCTCGGCATCCTGGAGGACCGCCAGAACCTGCCCTGCGATTCCTTCTCCGGCGGCTGGCGCATGCGCGTGGCGCTGGCGGCGGCCCTGTTCGCGGAACCGGAGATCCTGCTGCTGGACGAACCGACCAACCACCTGGACCTGGAGGCGGCGCTGTGGCTGGAGGGGTTCCTGGCCAGCTATCCGCACACCATCGTCATCGTCAGCCATGACCGCGACCTGCTGAACCGCGCCGTCACCGACATCCTGCACCTGGAAGACCAGAAGCTGACCCTCTATCCCGGCGGCTATGACAGTTTCGAGGAACGTCGCCGCATGGCGCAGCGCCACCAGATGGCGCTGGCCAACCGCCAGTCGGCGGAGCGGGAACGCATCCAGGCCTTCGTCGACCGTTTCCGCTACAAGGCGTCGAAGGCGCGGCAGGCGCAGAGCCGCCTGAAGATGCTGGCGAAGATGCAGCCGGTCGCGGCGATGGTGGAGAACCGCGCGCCGCGCTTTCCCTTTGCCGAACCGACGAAACTGTCGCCGCCGGTGGTCCACATGGACGGGGCGGCGGTGGGCTACGCGCCCGGCAAGCCGGTGCTGCGCCGCCTGGGGCTGCGCATCGACGAGGATGACCGGATCGGCCTGCTGGGGGCCAACGGCAACGGCAAGTCGACCCTGTCGAAGCTGATCGCCGGGCGGCTGCAGGCGGAATCGGGCGAGGTGCGGCGGTCGTCGAAGCTGAAGATCGGCTTCTTCGCCCAGCACCAGATCGAGGACCTGTCGCCGGGCCGTTCCGCGCTGGAGCACATGCGCGACGTCCGCCCGCACGATCCGGACCAGAAGCTGCGCACCCGGCTGGACGGCTTCGGACTGGACGCGAAGCGGGTGGAGACCCCGGCCGGGGAACTTTCCGGCGGTGAGAAGTCGCGGCTGGCGCTGTGCCTGATGGCGCAGGCCGAACCGCACATGCTGATCCTCGACGAACCGACCAACCACCTCGACATCGACAGCCGCGAGGCGCTGGTGCAGTCGCTGAACGACTTTCCGGGCGCGGTGATCCTGGTCAGCCATGACGCGCACCTGGTGGAGGCGGTGGCGGACCGGCTCTGGCTGGTGGAGGGCGGCACCGTGACGCCGTTCGACGGCGACATGACCGACTATCGCCGCAAGGCACTGGGCGATGCGGCGGAGGAACGGAAATCCCGCAAGGGCAGCGAGCCGCCCGACCCGACCGAGAGCAAGGCCGACCGCAAGGAGGCGCGGAAGGCCGCGGCCGACGCGCGCAAGCGGCTGGTGCCCTATCGCAAGGCGGTGAAGGCGGCGGAGCAGGAGATGGAGCGCATCTCCGCCATGCTGGCCCGCATCGACGTGCGGCTGCGCGATCCGGCAATCTATGCCGGCCCGCAGGAGGAAGTGACCCGCCTGACCCGCGCCAAGGCCGACGGCGAACGCGCCCTGGCCAACGCCGAAGCCGCCTGGATGCTGGCGGAGGAGGCGCTGGAGGAAGCCCAGCGCCAGGCCGACGCTGCCTGACCGAAGCCGCAAGTGTAGGCTCGCGGATCAAGTCCGCGAGCGCCGGAACAGGGGGAGGTGGCGGTGGCTCACCTGCCCCGCCCACACCCACAGACGGCGTACCCGGGCTTGACCCGGGTACCCATGTGCCGCACCGGTGCCACAAGGCACGCGCGAGGCCAGCGCCCACGCCAGGCTGGATGGCGGCGGGGGTGAACGGGCTGCCGCGCCGATTGACCGCTTCGCCCGTGCGGCGTACATCCGCCCTGTCAGGTGGCTGGATGACCGCTGCCGTGCCGCGAGGTGCGGGGGAGGAAAGTCCGGGCTCCACGGAGAATCGGTGCCGGGTAACGCCCGGCGGGGGCGACCCCAGGGAAAGTGCCACAGAGAACAGACCGCCCGTGGTGACACGGGCAAGGGTGAAACGGTGCGGTAAGGGCGCACCGCGGCGGCGGTAACGTCGCTGGCAGGGTAAACCCCACCGGGAGCAAGACCGAATAGGGATGGCTGGCTGTCATGCAGCAAGGCAGAGGCAGCAGGGCGCTCCGGCCCGCCGTCCGGGTTGGTTGCAGGAGGCATCCGGCGACGGGTGTCCCAGATGAATGGTCATCCAGTTCCCGGCAACGGGAATGGACAGAACCCGGCTTACAGGCCACCTGACCCCTTCTCCCTGCCGCGTTTCCCCGTCCTGAGGCGCCGGTGCGGCACCATGGGTACCCGCATCAAGTGCGGGCACGCCGACTGTGTAGGTGGGGCGGCATGTAGGTCACCGCCATCTCCCCCATCCCGGCGCTCGCGGGCTTGACCCGCGAGCCCATTCTGAGGCGCCGGTACGGCACCATGGGTACCCGCATCAAGTGCGGGCACGCCGGCTGTTCTGGTGGAGGGGCAGGTAGGTCACCGCCAACTCCCCTGTCACGGCGCTCGCGGGCTTGACCCGCGAGCCCATTCTGAGGCGCCGGCGCGGCACAGTGGGTACCCGCATCAAGTGCGGGCACGCCGACTGTGTTGGTGGAGGGGCAGGTTAGTCACGACGACCTCCGCCTCACCGCGCAGTGTCAGTCCTGGCCGCCGGGGACGATGGCGAGGCTGCCGGAGGGGCGGCGGCTGACGGTGGCGTCGGGGCCGACCACGACGGTGGTGAAGGAGTTCTCCACGATCACCGGGCCGGGCACCGGCTCGTCCACCTGCAGCGAGTCGAAGCTGCGGATCGCGGTGTCGAGCCAGCCGCCGGCGCCGAACCAGGCCTTGCGGCTGGGCTGTTCACCGGTGCCGGCCGCCGTGTCGGACAGGCTGGCGATGCCGCCTTCGCGCAGGGTGCAGCTCACCCGTGCCGACCAGCCGATGACCTCGATCTCCGATTCCGCGTCCTTGATGGCGAAGACTTCCTCGTGCGCCGCGTGGAAATCCTGCACCAGCTGCCGCACGTCGGCATCGGAGGCGAAGCTGTCACCGCGCAGCGGCACCTCGATCTCCCAGACCTGGTGCGGGTAGCGGGCCTCCGCCATGAAGGTGATCTCCGTCCGCACCGCACCGGCACCGGGTCCGGCGGCAAAGGCTTCGCAACGGGCCTTCAGATCCGCGAGCACGGCGTTGACGCCGTCGCGGTCGAAGTCGGCGGAGGTGGTGAACAGGGTGGCGCGGGCATCGGCCATCAGGTCCGACATCAGCGCCCCGCCCGCCGAGAGGGCCGCACCCACGTCCGGGATCAGCACCATGGGGCAGCCGAGCCGGGCGCCGATCCGCTCCGAGTTCAGCCCCGCCGCGCCGCCGCCGCCGATCAGCACCGCCTTCGCCGGGTCGATGCCCTGGTTGATGGTGATGTCCATGATCGCCTGCACCATGTTCTCCGTGGCGATGCGGACGATGGCCAGCGCCGCGTCCTCCACCGAGAGGCCGAGCCGGGCGCAGAGGCGGCTCTGGATGGCGGTGCGGGCGGCGTCGGCATCCAGCTTCATGCTGCCGCCGAGGAAGAAGTCGGGATCGACATAGCCCAGTGCCACGCAGGCATCCGTCAGGGTCGGCTCCGTGCCGCCATTGCCGTAGGCCGCCGGCCCCGGCACGGCGGAGGCCGACTGCGGCCCCACATGCAGCAGCCCGCCATCATCCACCCAGGCGATGGAGCCGCCACCCGCCCCGATGGAGCGCACATCGACCGAGGGGAAGCCGGTCATGTGGCCGCGATACTCGCCACCGACCCAGGTCTCGCGGGTCCAGGGAATCCGCCCCCGGCGCACCAGGCTGAGGTCGTAGGTGGTGCCGCCGGTATCGGCGACGATCGCCGTCTCCGCCTGCGCATCCACGTCGGTGAAGTGCCGACCGGCCACCGGCGCCATGGAGGGGCCGGAATTGATCAGATGCACCGGCGTCTCGGCGGCATCCGCCGCATCGATGACGCCCGCGCCGCTGGTGACGATCAGCACCCGGCCGCCGAAGCCGGCATCCTTCAGCCGCTGCGACAGGTTGCGCATGTAGGCCCCCATCAGCGGCTTCAGCGAGGCGTCGATGGCGGTGGAGGAGGCGCGGCGATATTCGCGCAGCGACGGGTTCAGCCGGTGCGACAGCGTGTAGGGCACGCCGGGCATGTGCTCCTCCAGCAGCTCGCCGATGCGCTTCTCGTGCGCGCCGTTGACGATGGACCAGAGCAGGCAGACCGCCACGGCCTCGACCCCGGCGGCCTTCATCTCCTCGATGATGGCGACCACCTGGGCCTCGTCCAGCGGCTGCAGCACCTCGGCATCGGTGTTGATCCGCTCCGACACTTCCCAGGTCAGGGCGCGGGGCACGTAGGGTTCGGGGTAGGGAACGGTGAAGTTGAACACGTCGGACCGGCCACCTTCGCGCAGCACGAGGATGTCGGGATGCCCCTCCGTGGTCAGGAACGCCGTCTTCGCGGTGTTGCCGGTGATGATGGCGTTGATCGCGCGGGTGGTGCCGTGGATGAACAGGCTGCCCCGGCCCAGCAGGTCGTCCAGCGCCAGCCCCATGCCGTCGGCGGCGACCTGCAGGCTGTCGATCACGCCGCGGATCGGGTCGTCGGGAGTGGTGGACGCCTTGAACATGCGCAGCGTGCCGTCATCCTCCTCCACCAGCAGATCGGTGAAGGTTCCCCCCGTGTCGACCGCAAATCGCATCGCTTTCTGTCCCCCACGCTGCATGGATACCGGAAATGCCCGGGCATCTTCGGTGCGAACCGGAGCACCGGACGCGGCGGCTGGCAAGACGGCACGGCGTGCCAGTACGCGCGAATGCTGCAAAAGGTGCGCCGCCCGCACAGGTCAGGCGAGGCCGGTGCTGTCACACTGTCCCCCGACAGGTGGCCCGGGGTCCGCAGGACGGGGCCGGGAACCGGGGAGGAAATGATGACGGAGCAGAAGCCACGCACGCTGGCACCGCTGCCGATCGGCATGCTGATCGCGGCGGCGCTGATCTACGGCCTGGTCTTTCCCTTCAACCAGCTGGCGGCGGAGGCGGGGGGCACCTTCTTCGGCCATGCCTTCTGGCAGGTCTTCCTGGCCGGGGTGGCGCTGTACATCGTCGCCATGCTGCGCGGCCAGCGGGTGCCGTTCGGCTGGGTCTGGTTCCGCGCCTACGTGGTGGTCGGGGCCTTCGGCTTCGGCCTGCCCATGGCGCTGCTGACCTTTGTCGGCCCCAACCTGCCGACCGCCATCGTCTCGCTGGTGCTGGCCCTGTCGCCGACCTGCACCTACCTGGCCAGCATCCTGCTGCGCATCGACCGCCTGTCGGCCTTCGGCATCGTCGGCATCCTGCTGGGCTTCGCCGGTGTCGCGGTGGTGATCGCCCCCGACAGCGCCATGCCGGGAACGGACGCGGTGAGCTGGTTCCTGCTGGCGCTGATCGTGCCGGTCTTCCTGGCCATCGCCAATGTCTCGGCCGCGCTGCTGCGCCCGCCGGAGGCGACATCGACGGTGATGGGCGCCGGGTTCCTGCTGGGGGCGGCGCTGTCGCTGCTGCCGCTGATGCTGCTGTTCGGCCAGACCTACCTGCCGCTGTCGCCGGAACTGATGCTGCCGACCGTGGGTTCCGCCGCGGTCAACGCCGTCTTCATCATCCTGTTCGCGGAGCTGGTGCGCCGCTGGGGACCGACCTTCTTCGCCCAGTTCAACTACCTGGCCGTCATCGCCGCCATCGGCTGGGCCGCGCTGTTCTTCCGGGAGGAACCGGGCATCCACTCCCTGGTCGCCCTCGCCCTGATGGCCACCGGCGTGATGATCTCGGAACTGCGACACAGGCGGTAGGGGGTATCATATGGCCGACCGTACCTCCCCTCTCCCCCTCCCGGCCACCCATCAAGGATACTCCCGTGGGTGGCCGGGAGGGGGAGAGGGGAGGTACGGTCAAGCGAACAAACCAGGAGAGGGGCGGAACGGTCCACGAACAGCTTCCCCAGCCATGCAGGACATGCGTGGCCGGGATGGCGGATGGGGCTGTGACATCGCGGCGAAGCCGTCTATGCTCCGCCCATCTTTGACGAACACCAACTTGTAGAGGGGGAGGATACCTAATGGTCGCGATGTTCGAACAGTCAGACCTTTCGCGTGATCTTGCGGAACGCATCGAGGCGTTCATGGACGAGCACGTCTATCCCAACGAGCAGCTGATGGACGAGCAGCTGGCGGAGGGTGATCGCTGGCAGCCGATTCCGAAGTCGGAAGAGCTGAAGAAGCTGGCCAAGGAGCAGGGCCTGTGGAACCTGTTCCTGCCGGAGAATCCCTATGGTTTCTCCATGTCCAACCTGGACTACGCGCCGCTGTGCGAGATCATGGGCCGGTCGCGCTATGCGTCCGAGATCTTCAACTGCTCCGCGCCCGACACCGGCAACATGGAAGTGCTGGCCCGTTACGGCACCAAGGAGCATCAGGAGAAGTGGCTGAAACCGCTGCTGGAAGGCGAGATCCGCTCCGCCTTCGCGATGACGGAGCCGGAGGTTGCTTCCTCCGACGCCACCAACATCGCCTGCCGCATCGAGCGTGACGGCGACGAGTACGTCATCAACGGCCGCAAGTGGTGGACCTCCGGAATTGGCGATCCGCGCTGCAAGGTGCTGATCCTGATGGGCAAGACCGACCCGGACAACCCGGACCGCCACAAGCAGCAGTCCATGATCCTGGTGCCGCGCGATGCCAAGGGCGTCACCGTGAAGCGCATGCTGCCGGTGTTCGGCTATGACGACGCGCCGCACGGCCATGGCGAGGTGCTGTTCGAGGACGTGCGGGTGCCCGCCAGCGACATCCTGCTGGGTGAGGGCCGCGGCTTCGAGATCGCCCAGGGGCGGCTTGGCCCGGGACGCATCCATCACTGCATGCGCTCCATCGGCGTCGCCGAGCGCGCGCTGGAGATCACCATCAAGCGCCTGAAGTCCCGCGTGGCCTTCGGCAAGCCGGTGATCGAGCAGTCGGTGTGGCGGGAGCGCATTGCCGAGGCCCGCATCATGATCGACCAGTGCCGCCTGCACGTGCTCTACACCGCGTGGAAGATGGACACCGTCGGCAACAAGGAAGCCCGCCGCGAAATCGCCGGCATCAAGGTCTCCGTGCCGAACATGGCCTGCAAGGTCACCGACTGGGCCATCCAGGCCCACGGCGCCGGTGGTGTCA
Source organism: Minwuia sp. (assembly GCA_965228535.1). Lineage (GTDB taxonomy): Bacteria > Pseudomonadota > Alphaproteobacteria > Minwuiales > Minwuiaceae > Minwuia. The sequence continues at coordinate 238,929 of CBDDHU010000003.1, forward strand.
CCACCGACTTCGGCACGGCGAACATGTACGCCCACCAGCGCACCCTGCGCCTGGCGGACGGCCCGGACGAGGTGCATCGCGACCAGCTGGCGCGCCTGGAAATCCGCCGCTGGAACTGACCACCTGACGAACCCGCGCCGACCTCACCGTCGGCACGGGCTTCATCAGCCGAAACGAAAAGGGCCGCGTTCCCGATGGAGCGCGGCCCTTTTTCCGTCCGTGATGGGTGGGAGCTACATCGCCGCGCGCCGCTGCTGCATGAATTCGCGCAGGTCCAGGTCGCGGCGTTCGGACTTCGAGACGTAGACCAGGGCGCAGTTGGTGCGTTCGCGGATCAGGCTGCCGGGGAAGGGCAGGTAGGACAGTTCCCGGCTGCCGAAGGCGGGGGAGGCGGCGCCGACCTGCCAGGCGGTCTCCACCTTCACGTCCACCAGTTTCAGCGACGGACCGCCCGCCGTGCCGGGGATCTCGAAGGCGACGCCGGCCAGGCGCAGGAAGGTGGCCTTGTCGGTGGCGTCGCGAAAGCCCTCGATGAACTGTTCGCACAGCATGCCGATCTCCGTCGCCGCGTCCTCCTCCTCCATGTGGGAGTGCAGGTGCAGCGGGGCGTCGGCGGCGTGGTTGTGGCCGGTTCCGTGGGGATGGTCATGCCCATGGGGATGCCCATGATCTTGGGCGTGGTGATGGGCGTGGGAATGGTGGTCATGCGGCATGGCTCAGGCTCCCACCGGCTTGTTCGACCAGCGATGGCCGTCGCTGGCCGGGTCCCAGTCGCCCATCTCGGTCGTCACCGGCTTGTCGATATGGCCCTTGTGCGCGCCCAGCTTGCCCGCCGCGACCATGGAGCCGAGCACGTCCACGATCACCCGCGTGCCGAACAGCGCGGTGATGTCGGAGGTGTCGTAGGGCGGGGAGACCTCCACCACCTCCATGCCGCACAGCCCCTCCGCCGCGACGCGGGAGACCAGGTGCAGCACCTCGCGCGGCAGGAAGCCGCCCGGTTCCGGCCAGCCGGTGCCGGGCACGAAGCCGCAGTCGACGCAGTCGATGTCGAAGGACAGGTAGACCATGTCGGCCCCGTCCCAGGCCATCTCCAGCGCCATGTCGGCAACCCGGTCGAGGCCGAGCTGTTCCACGTCGGACATGGTGATGATGTTGGTGTTGCGCTCCCGCGCCACGGCCACCGCCTCCCGCGGGACCTGCCAGCCGCCAATGCCGATCTGCACCAGGTTCTTCGCCGGCACGTTGGGCAGGTTGGTGGCATGGAACCAGGGCGTGGTGTGCATCCGCTCGTCCAGGTCCTTCTCCTGGATGTCGGCATGGCGGTCGAAATGGATGATGCCGATGGTCTTCGACGTGCATTCGGCAATGCCGCGCACGGTGGGGAAGCCGATGGAATGGTCACCGCCCAGGATGATCGGCATCGACCCGCTGGAGAAGACATGGGCGCAGGCGCGCGAGATCTGGTCGAAGGTCTTCTCGATGTTCGCCGGGATGGTGAAGATGTCGCCCGCATCGCACAGCGTCATCTGTTCCCGCAGGTCCACGCCCAGTTCGTAGTTGTAGGGGGTGTAGAGCGCGGAGATCTTGCGGATGCCCTGTGGCCCGAAGCGGGTGCCGGGGCGGTAGGTGGTGCCGCCGTCGAACGGCGCGCCCAGCACGGTGGCGTCGAAATGGCCGACATCGGTCACGTCCTCCGCATAGGGCGCCTTCAGGAAGGTGTTGATGCCGGCATAGTGGGGCAGTTCACCGCGCGCGAAGGTGGGGATGGAGCGGTCCTCCACCGATTCCGCCGCCGTCAGCCCCATGCGCAGCGCCCATTGCCGCTCCTTCTCCCATTCCTTCGAGGGCAGTTCCGCCTCCGCCCGCGCCGCCTTCCAGCCGAGCAGCTTCGTCAGGTCAGGATGGTGCTGTCGCCGGGTCTCCGCCGGGCCCTGCCGTCCCGGTGCCGTGGATTGCCGCTGCCGCCGTCTCTCGCTCGGATTGGTGGGCCGGTTCATGGGTGGTCTCCCCCTTCTTGTCGCCAAGTCTGAAATCATGGGTGATGGTCGCGCCGTAGCGGCTGGGGTCCTGCGGATCCCAGCGCGGCTTGTCGAAGACGACGACACGGGTGCCGAGCTTGAACGCCTCCGACAGGTCATGGCTGACCATGAAGATGGTCATGCCGCTCTCCCGCCAGAGATCGAGCAGGAAATCGTGCATGGAAAGCCGCGTACCCGGGTCCAGCGCGCCGAACGGTTCGTCCAGCAGCAGCACGCGCGGCCGCCGCACCAGGGCCTGGGCGATGGCCAGGCGTTGCTGCATGCCGCCCGAGAGCTGGCTGGGCCAGGCATCGGCCATGTGGGCCAGCCCGACACGCTCCAGCGTCGCGTCGGCCTCCTGCTCCGCCCGGCGCAGCCGCGCGCCGAACAGGCGACCGAGGATGGGCGCGTCGCGGAACGACACGGGCAGCACCAGGTTGTCGCGCACGGTCAGGTGCGGGAACACGGAATAGCGCTGGAAGACCACGCCCCGGTCCGGTCCCGGCTCCCGCGCCGGGCGTTCGTCGCCGACATGGATGCGGCCCCGCGTCGGCAGTTCCTGCGCCAGCAGCATGCGCAGGAAGGTGGACTTGCCGCAGCCCGAGGCACCGACAATGGCGCAGAAATCGCCATCCGCGACCTCCAGGTTCACGCGCTCCAGCACCGGCGCGCCGCCATAGGACTTGAACACGTCACGGACGGTCACGGCGCTCACAGGCTTTCCCCGTCGACATGTGCCCAGCGGAAGGCCCGGCGGGAGGTGAGGCGCAGCGACCAGTCGATCAGGAAGGCCAGTACCGTGATCCAGAGGACGTAGGGAATGATGATGTCCATGGCGAGGTAGCGCCGGACAAGGAAGATGCGGTAGCCGAGACCTGCCTGCGCGGCGATGGCTTCCGACGCGATCAGGAACAGCCAGGCGGGACCGAGCGACAGCCGCACGGCCTGGATCAGCCGCGGCGCCAGTTGCGGCATCGCCACGCGGGTCATGATCTGCCAGGAGGACGCGCCCAGCGTCTGCGCCTTCACCAGCTGTTCCAGCGGAATCTCCAGCACCCGCTGGCCCAGGTCGCGGATCAGGAAGGGCGTGATGCCGATGGCGATCAGCACGATCTTCGATGTCTCCCCCAGCCCGAAGACCAGGAACAGCACCGGCAGCAGCGCCAGCGGCGGGATCAGCGACAGCGCGGCGGCATAGGAGGCGAGGGTCGCCCGTGCTAGCGGGAACAGCCCGATCAGCAGCCCGAAGGCCAGGCCGATGGCGGCGGCGCAGGCAACCCCGATGACCAGGCGCTGCAGGCTGGCGGCGGTGTCCTTCCACAGCAGGATCTCGCCGGAGCGCCGGTCGGGCTCCGTGGCCAGTGCCTCGGCACGCTCCACCACCTTCTCCAGTGCCGGCAGCAGCTTGTCGTTGGGGTTGGCACTGCGGCGGATGTCGGAGCCGACGACATAGGCCAGCAGCGTCAGCACGAACGGCAGCGCGGCAAGCACGAACAGCAGCGGGCGTCCGGGGCGTCTGTTGATCCAGCGCATGGTCAGTGTTTCCGGATGGTGCCTCCGACCCGCCGCCGCACCGGCCCCGGTCGGGGCACGGCACGGCGGTCGGGGTCAGGCAGTCCCGTCAGAGGGCGCCGTCGGCCGCCATCTGCATGTAGGCGGGATCGAAGCGGAAGGTGATGTTGCCCGTGTCGCCCAGCGTCTTGCCGCCGGGAAAGGCGATGCCGATGTCATCCACCGACTGCGCGCCCTCCCCCAGGATGCCATGGTCGAACAGGAAGGTGCGGACGAAGTCCATGGTCCGGATCAGCTTCGCGTCCTGCGTGAAGGCCACCGCGTCGGCGGGCTGGTAGAACATCTGGGTGGTGGCGAGCTGCGCGTCGTAACCGGCCAGGTCGGTGCCCGAGGCGGCGGCCATGGCCTCCCGCGCGGCAATGCCTTCCACCGTGTCGGAGGACATGATCTGCATGGTCTCGTACCAGGCCCCGACCAGCGCCTTGCCGAAGGCCGGGTTGTCGGCCAGCGTTTCCGTGTTCACCACCATCAGGTCGATGATCTCCCCCGGAATGTCGGCGCTGTCGTAGATCTTCGCGACCCCCGGCATCTCCATGATGGTGGAGACCAGCGGGTTCCAGGTCACCGCGGCCTGCACGTCCGGGGTGGCGAAGGCGGCAACCATGTCGGCGTCGGAGGTGTTGACGACGCTGATGTCGGCTTCCTTCATGCCCGCGCTCTCCAGGCCCCGCGCCAGCAGGTAGTGGGAGACCGAAAGCTCCACCAGGTTCACCGGCTTGCCCGCCAGCGCCTTGAAGCCGCCATCACCCTTCACCAGCACCGCGTCATTGCCGTTGGAGAAGTCGCCGACGATCAGCGCCGTGGTGTCGACACCACCGCCGGACGGGATCGACAGCGTGTCCATGTTGGTGGCCGACACGCCGTCGAAGGCACCGGCGGTGTACTGGTTGATGGACTCGATGTAGTCGTTGATCTGCACGATCTCGACCGTGATGCCGTACTTGTCGGCCCACTTCTTCATGATGCCGGAATCCGACATGTAGCCCCATGGCATCCAGCCGACATAGATCGACCAGGCCACGCGGAAACTGTCCTTCTTCTCGGCCTGTGCAGGGGAAAGGGAGACCGCGCCCAGCAGCGCCAGTCCCATCATCAGTGCAGCGAGTTTCTTCATCTCACCCTCCTCATCCGTCACTCCCTGGCGCTGGTACCGGACTTCGGAGGTCGGGTCAGACCTCGTCAGGCGTGCAACGCCGCGCAAGATCTCCCGGGATTTTGGCCCGCCGTGTGTCCCGCCGTGTTTCCGGCAGGATGGCAACTCTCGGACCAGACGCGTGCCCTGATCAGGCCGCCGGAACCCTAGTCGCCCATTTCAGACCTGATGCGCAAGCCACGTGCCAGCATCGACGGATTCTTTTGTCGTTTGGAATCAGCCCGTTGCCGGACCCGCCCGGAGACGCGTGGCGCCGACTGCCCAAAAGAAAGGCAGTGGCGCGATTTCCGCCCGTTGTTCGGGCATTGCGAAAAACTGCCGAAAATGCGCCGCAAGAAATTGCTGCATGGCGCGTTGTGCTGGATTACGCTTCCGGCCATGAAGCGAGTCCAGATCCCGCTGCGGCATTTCTTTGCCACGCCACCAACCCCCTGTCCCTACCTGCCCGGCCGCATGGAGCGGAAGGTGGTGACCCTGCTTTCGGGGGAGGAACCGGACCAGTTGCACAGCGCGCTGTCCGCCGCCGGGTTCCGGCGCAGCCAGGACCTCGCCTACCGCCCGGCCTGCGACAACTGCAATGCCTGCATCCCGGTGCGCGTGCCCGTCGCCCGCTACCGGCCGAACCGCACGCAGCGGCGCAACTGGCGGCGCAACCAGGATCTCAGCGCCCGCATCGTGCCCGCGCTGGCGACCCGCGAACACTACATGCTGTTCCGCCAGTACCTGACCACCCGCCATGCGGAAGGCGGCATGGCCGACATGCGCTTCGGCGACTACCGCGCCATGGTGGAGGACACGCCGGTCGACAGCTTCCTGGTGGAGTTCCGCGACGCCGAGCTGAACCTGCACGCGGTCTGCCTGACCGACCGGATGCAGGACGGCTTCTCGCTGGTCTACAGCTTCTTCAGCACGGAGGATGACCGGCGCAGCCTGGGCGTCTACGTGCTGCAGTGGCATGTCTGGCACGCGCTGTCGGAGCAGCTGACCAACGTCTATCTCGGCTACTGGATCCCGGGCAGCCGCAAGATGGCCTACAAGTCCGCCTTCCGGCCGCTGGAACAGCTGACGCCGGACGGCTGGATGGACCTTCCGCCGCAGACGGGGGAAGAGCCGGGAACGTGACGGCTGCAGGGTTGCCGCGACCGCGCCGCGCCCCCACTCTTCATGCAGGATCAGTTTCCCTGGAGTATCGACAGCATGCCCCGCATCGTCCCCGTGTCCGGTGTCGTCACCGGACTTGCCCTGCTTGCCTCCGTCTTCCTGACCATGTTCGCCGTCGCGACCACGGCGGTGGCGGAAAGCAAGGTCGCCACGACCGACGAGAACCTGGTGGGCCGCATCACCGTGGACCGGCGCGTGCGCCTGCCCCAGGGCGGTGCGGCGGCGCGCATCCCGGTCAACATCGAGCTGACCAACACCGGCACGGACGACCTGGTGATCAAGGCGCCCAGCATCTGCGAGGTGCACAACTACCACATCGTCTATCCCAACAATGACCTGATCGCCACGCGGGGCGAGTCCGACTGCCCGCCGAAGGAATCGGTGCTGGAACTGGCGCCGGGGGAGACGATCTATGCCACCAACAGCCTGCTGCTGCACCGCAGCCTGCTGGAGACCGGTCGCCGCTACTACGTGATCTACGAGTTCTGGGGCGTGCGGATGCGTGCCCCCTTCGTCATCCTGGAGCATGAATGATCCACAGGCCGGGGCGGGCGCCAGTCCGCCACAATGCCGACTGATTTGCTGGTTATCCCCGCTTTACCCTGCCCGGTGGATATTACGTTCCACAGGAAAGTGTGACGGTCCCGCGCGCCGCGCCTGCGGCAGGGCCGAGGGGATGATAGGTTCTTCGGATCATGGCTGACATCATCGACGCACGCATGCGGAACCCGGAGGAGACCACGGCCGAGGCCGAGGCTCCGAAGGAGCTGCCGCACAACCTGGAGGCGGAGCAGCAGCTGCTCGGCGCCCTGCTCTACAACAACGACGCGGCGGCCCGGCTGATGGACTTCCTGCGCGCGGAGCATTTCTTCCAGCCGCTGCACGGGCGCATCTACGACGCCATCTGCCTGCTGGTGGAGCGCGGCGAGCTGGCCAACCCGGTGACCCTGAAGACCCGGTTCGAGCAGGATGCGGCGATGCGGGAGCTGGGGGGCGCGGGCTACCTGGTGGACCTGAGCGCGCGGGCGGTGAACGCCATCCGGGCGGAGGAATATGCCCGCATCCTCTATGACCTCTATCTCCGGCGGCAGATCATCCTGCTGTCCGACGAAATGTCGGAACGCAGCCACAATGCCGACCTGTCCGACACGGCGGAGAAGCAGATCGAGGCGGCGGAGGCCAGCCTCTATTCCCTGGCCGAGGCCGGGGAGGCGCAGAACGACCTGCGCCCGTTCCGCCAGGCGGTCACCGAGAGCCTGGAGAGCATCGAGGCCGCCTATCGCCGCGTGGGGCAGCTGGTCGGCGTCACCACCGGCCTGCGCGACCTGGACAACTGGCTGGGCGGTCTGCACCGCACCGACATGCTGGTGCTTGCCGCCCGTCCGGGCATGGGCAAGACCTCGCTGGCCGTCACCATCGGCCTCAATGCCGCCCGCGCCTACCGCCAGATCCTCGACGATGCGGGCAACGTGGTGGACACGGAGGGGGCGGTGGTCGGCTTCTTCAGCCTGGAAATGTCGCGGGAACAGCTCGCCACCCGCGTGGTCTCCGAACAGACCCGCATCCGCTCCAACGACCTGCGCAAGGGCACCATCGACCGCGAGACCTACCTGAACACGGTGGTCCCGGCGACGCAGCAGCTGGTGGAACTGCCCTTCTACATCGACGACACGCCGGCCATCTCCATCTCCCAGCTCCGTTCCCGCGCGCGCCGGCTGAAGCGCCAGCACGGTCTCGGCATGATCATCGTCGACTACATCCAGCTGATGCGTCCCTCCGGCGCCAAGCGGACCGAGAACCGGGTGCAGGAGATCACGGAGATCACCCAGGGCCTGAAGGCGGTGGCGAAGGAACTGTCGGTGCCGGTGCTGGCCCTGTCACAGCTCTCCCGCGCCGTCGAACAGCGCGACGACAAGCGTCCGCAGCTTTCCGACCTGCGCGAATCGGGCTCCATCGAGCAGGATGCCGACGTGGTCATGTTCATCTACCGCGAAGCCTATTACGAGCAGAAGAACAAGCCCGACGAGACCGACCAGGTCGCCATGGAGGAGTGGCAGGAGAAGATGAGCCGGATCTACAACAAGACCGAGGTCATCATCGGCAAGCAGCGCCACGGCCCCACCGGCACGATCGACCTGTTCTTCGAACCCGAATACACCACCTTCAAGGACTACGACCGCATCCACGACCCGCGTGATGTCCACTGAGGTCCTGGATCGCATGACGCCATTCCTCCTCTGCACTGGCGGCGGAGGGTCGAGGTGGGGGAAACCCCTGCAGTCCCGTTCTCTCGCCCGCCGCGCCGGGTTTTCTCAGGGCGCACCCGGGCTTGACCCGGGTGCCCAGCTTGAGGCGGTCGCGCGGCACCATGGGTACCTGGGACAGGCCCGGGCACGCCGTCCGGAATGGCGGTACTGCATGTGCACCCCCGACCCATGACGGCCGCGGCGGAACTGCATGTCGACCTGGATGCGCTGGCGGCCAACTGGCGGACGCTGGCCGGGCTGGCGCCGACGTCGGAGACGGCGGCGGTGGTGAAGGCCAATGCCTATGGGCTGGGCCTGGAACCCGCTGTCCGCGCCCTGTCGCGCGCCGGGTGCCGCACCTTCTTCACCGCCACCATCGACGAGGCGGTGCGGCTGCGCGGCGTCGACCGCACGGTCCGCATCTTCGTGCTCAACGGCCTGCTGCCGGGCAGCGAGGCGAGCTTCACCGGCAACGACCTGATCCCGGTGCTGAACGACCTGGCGGACATCGAACGCTGGCAGGCCTGGGCCAGGCGGCAGGGGACCGTGCTGCCGGCGGCGATCCAGCTCGATACCGGCATGACGCGGCTGGGGCTCAGGGGGCCGGATACCGAGCGGCTGGCGGCGGAACTGACCCGGCTGGACGGGTTGCAGGTCGTGCTCTGGCTGACCCATCCGGCCTGTGCCGACCTGCCCGACCATCCGCTGAACGCGATCCAGTTCGACCGCTTCCGGGAGCGCCTGGCGCTGCTGCCGCCTGCCCCCGCATCGTTCTGCAACTCCCCTGCCCTGCATCTCGGTACCGACCGGCATTTCGATCTGATCCGGCCCGGTGTCGCCCTCTACGGTGCCAACCCGTCACCGCTCGCCACCGTCAGGATGCAGGAAGTCATTCATCTGAAAGCAAAAATCCTGCAAGTCCATCGCGTTGACACCCCCCGGACCGTTGGCTACGGTGCGAGCCATCCGGTGGCCGGGCCCGCCAGGATCGCGACCGTTGGTGTCGGCTATGCGGACGGCTATCTCCGTTCGCTCAGCGACCAGGCGCACGGTCGGATCGGCGACCATGTGGTGCCTTTGGTGGGGCGCGTTTCGATGGACCTTTCGACATTCGATGTTTCGACCGTTCCGGAACCGCTGTCCGGTCCGGGGGCGGAGATCTCCATGATCGGCGGCGGCGTCGACATCGACGTGCTGGCGACGGCCGGGGGCACCATCGCCTACGAACTGCTGGCCGGGCTGGGACCGCGCTACCGGCGCATCCATCACGGCCAGGGGGCGGACTGAGCCATGCGCTGGAACTTCCTTGCCCTGATCGGCAGCGTGATCCTGCAGTTCTTCGCGGCGGTCGGGCGGCTGTCGGTCTTCACCGGCAAGGGGCTGCTGCATTGCGTGACGCCGCCCTTCTACCCCCGCATCCTGCTGCGGCAGATGCTGCAGATCGGCTATTACTCGCTGCCGGTGATCGGCCTGACCGCCTTCTTCACCGGCGCGGTGCTGGCGCTGCAGATCTATATCGGCGGTTCGCGATTCAACGCGGAGAGCCTGGTCTCCTCCATCGTGGTGCTGGGCATCACCCGTGAACTGGGGCCGGTGATCGGCGGCCTGATGGTCGCGGGCCGGGTGTCGGCGGCAATGGCGGCGGAGATCGGCACCATGCGGGTGACCGAGCAGATCGACGCCCTGACCACCCTGTCCACCAACCCCTTCAAGTACCTGGTGGCACCGCGCCTGATCGCCGGTGCGACGATGCTGCCGCTGCTGGTGCTGGTGGCCGATGTCATCGGTGTCTTCGGCGGCTTCGTCGTCGGCACGGAGAAGCTGGGGTTCAATGTCGGCATCTACCTGCAGAACACCATCGACTTCCTGCACATGGATGACGTGATCTCCGGCCTGGTGAAGGCGTCCATCTTCGGCTTCCTGATTTCCCTGATGGGCTGCTATCACGGCTTCATGAGCCGGGGCGGCGCCCAGGGTGTCGGCCGCGCCACCACCAATGCCGTGGTTTCCGCCTCCATCATGATCCTGACCGCCAACTACATCATCACCGAACTGTTCTTCGCCCAATGAGCACCGCAAGCCCCAGCACCGGACAGCCGAAGATCAGCCTGAAGGGCGTGACCAAGCATTTCGGGCCGAAGCAGGTCCTGCGCGGCGTCGACCTGGAGGTGCAGCGCGGCCAGTCGCTGGTGATCATCGGCGGTTCCGGCACCGGCAAGTCGGTGATGCTGAAATGCATCCTGGGCCTGCTGCACCCGACCGAGGGCAGCATCCATATCGACGGCCAGGACGTGACCCACCTGAAGGGGCGGGACCAGGAAGAGGTCATGGCCCGCATGGGCATGCTGTTCCAGGGCGGGGCGCTGTTCGACAGCCTGAAGGTTTGGGAGAATGTCGCCTTCGGCCTGATCCAGGGCAAGGGCATGAAGCGCGACAAGGCCCGCGACATCGCCATGGCCAAGCTGGCGCAGGTCGGGCTGAACGCGGATGTGGGGGAACTGTCCCCGGCGGAGCTTTCGGGCGGCATGCAGAAACGTGTCGGCCTGGCCCGCGCCATCGCCACGGACCCGGAGATCATCTTCTTCGACGAGCCGACCACCGGGCTGGACCCGATCATGGCCGACGTGATCAACGACCTGATCGTGAAGTGCGTGAAGGAACTGGGGGCGACCACCATGTCGATCACCCATGACATGCACTCCGCCCGCAAGATCGCCGACCGGGTCGCGATGATCTACGAGGGGCGCATCATCTGGCACGGCACCGCGGCGGACGTGGACCATTCGGGCAACGAGTTCGTCGACCAGTTCATCAATGGCCGTGCCGAGGGGCCGATCCGGATGCAGGTCCGGAAATTGTGATTCCGTCTGCCGCTCCGGCATGGCATGGCTGGAGGGCGGCGACCGATTCCCGGTGCCGCGCGCACCTGATCCGCCCGATCCGATACGGGGCATGAAGCGGAAACCATGGCCAAGGCGAGCATCCGATATGTCTGCCGCGAATGCGGTGCCAGCTACCCCAAGTGGCGCGGCATCTGCGACGCCTGCGGCACCGCCTCCTCGGTGGAGGAGGAAACGGTTGCGCCCCGGCCCCGTGCCTTCGGTGTCGTGGCCGGGGGCAAGGCGCGGCCGGCGCCGCTGACCGACCTTTCGGTGCAGACGCTGGACGAGCCAAGGCGCGGCACCGGCATCGGGGAACTGGACCGGGTGCTGGGCGGCGGCCTGGTGCGCGGGTCCGCCATCCTGATCGGCGGCGATCCCGGTATCGGCAAGTCGACGCTGCTGCTGCAGACCGCCACCGCCATGGCGGCGACGGGCGCGAAGATCATCTATGTCTCGGGGGAAGAGGCGACGACCCAGATCGCCATGCGCGCCCGCAGGCTGGGGGTCGATGGCGCGCCGGTGCAGGTCACCAACGCCAACGGGCTGGGGGAGATCCTGGCCACCCTGCAGGACCAGTCCGACACCGACCTGGTGATCATCGATTCGATCCAGACCGTGTTCTCGGAGGCACTGGAGAGTGCGCCGGGCACGGTGGCGCAGGTGCGGGCAACGGCGCACGAGCTGATCCAGTACGCCAAGAAGTCGGGCACGGCGGTGGTGCTGGTCGGCCATGTCACCAAGGACGGCCAGATCGCCGGGCCGCGCGTGCTGGAGCACATGGTGGACACGGTGCTGTATTTCGAGGGCGACCGCAGCCACCAGTTCCGCATCCTGCGCGCAGTGAAGAACCGCTTCGGCGCGGCGGACGAGATCGGGGTGTTCGAGATGGCGGAAGCGGGGCTGATCGAGACCCCGAACCCGTCCGCCCTGTTCCTGGGGGAGCGGGAGGAACCGGTTGCCGGGGCCGCCGTCTTCGCCGGGATGGAGGGCAGTCGCCCGATCCTGGTGGAGATCCAGGCGCTGGTCGCGCCGTCGCCGCTGGCCACGCCGCGCCGGGCGGTGGTCGGCTGGGATGCCGGGCGGCTGGCCATGATCCTGGCGGTGCTGGACACGCGGCTGGGCCTCTCGCTGGGCCAGAACGAGGTCTACCTGAACGTCGCCGGGGGCCTGCGGATCGGGGAGCCTGCAGCAGACCTGGCGGTGGCGGCGGCGCTGCTGTCATCGCTGTCGGACGACCCGGTGCGCGCCGCCACGGTGGTGTTCGGGGAGATCGGCCTGTCGGGGGAGGTGCGCCGCGTCGCGCGGGCGGAGGCGCGGATGAAGGAAGCTTCCAAGCTCGGGTTCCGCCATGCCATCGTGCCTGCGGGATCGGAGGGGCGCGACCTGTTGCGGGTGACGGAGATCGACCGCCTCGACGCGCTTGCCGCCCTGTTCCCGCTGGATGAGGGACATTGAGATGGGCCTGACCTTTGCCGACCTGATCGTCCTGGGCGTGATCACGCTGTCCGCCGTGTTCGGGCTGATGCGCGGTTTCACGCGGGAGGTCCTGTCGCTGGGCAGCTGGGTCGGGGCCGGTGTCGCCGCCTGGTACGGCCAGCCGCTGCTGCGCCCCTTCGCGCTGGAACAGATCGGCGACCCGACCGCCGCCGACATCGTCTCCGCGCTGGTGATCTTCCTCGGCGCGCTGATCATCCTGATCATCATCACCCACAACATCGCCAGCCGGGTCCGCGAGAGCCGCGCCATCGGCACGCTGGACCGCTCCCTCGGCATCCTGTTCGGGGTCGGGCGCGGCGCGCTGGTGATCATCGCCGCCTGGCTGGTGATCGACTACCTTATGCCCGACAACCCGCCGAAGACGGTGCGTGACTCCCGCTCCCTGCCCTATGTCATCATGGCGACCGACTATGTCACCTCCGTCATTCCGCGCCGGGTGCGGGAGACCACGCGCGGTACCGCCGACGAGACGCGAGGGGCAGCGGAGGACGCCAACCGCGCCGCGCGCATCCTGCGGCCGCTGCTGGACCGCGACGATGGCAGCGAAGGCGGGAATGACAGCCGCGACGGTGAGGCACACGACGCGGAGCCCGAGACCGGCTATACGAAGCAGCAGAAACGTGAACTCGACCGCCTGATGGATTCCGTGACGGAGCGCGAATGAGCACCCTTTCTCCCGGGACGACCCTCCCTTTCGACGATGACCATTTCCACGAGGAATGCGCCGTCTTCGGCGTCTGGGGCACGGACGGTGCCGCCGGACTGACCGCCCTCGGCCTGCACGCGCTGCAGCATCGCGGGCAGGAGGCCTGTGGCATCGTTGCCTTCGACAGCGGCCATTTCAACGTCCACCGCGCGCTGGGCCTGGTCGGTGATGTCTTCGGCAAGGGCGTCGCGGACGAGTCGGGCAGCAACCCGATCTCCCGCCTGACCGGGCGGGCCGCCATCGGCCACACCCGCTACGCCACCTCCGGCCGGACCATGATCCGCAACATCCAGCCGCTCTGGACAGACCTGGATGAATCCGGCGGCTTCGCACTGGCGCACAATGGCAACCTGACCAACGCCAGGCAGTTGAAGAAGGAGCTGCGGGCGGAGGGGCGGCGGTTCCAGTCCACCACCGATACCGAGGTGATCCTGGACCTGGTGGCGCGCAGCAACGAACGCCAGCTGGTGAAGCGGCTGGTCAGCGCCATGAAGCGCATCGTCGGGGCCTATTCGCTGGTCGCCCTGTCGAAGAAGAAGCTGATCGCCGCGCGGGATCCCGCCGGCGTGCGCCCGCTGGTGCTGGGACGGCTGGACGAGGCCTGGGTGGTGTCGTCGGAAACCTGCGGCCTGGACATCATCGGCGCCGACTTCGTGCGCGACGTGAAGCCGGGCGAGATGATCGTGATCGACGAGACCGGGATGGAGAGCCATTTCCCGCTTGCCGAGGAAGCACCGCACTTCTGCATCTTCGAATATGTCTACTTCGCCCGCCCGGATTCGAAGGTGAACGGCAAGGATGTCTATTCCATCCGCCGCAACATCGGCCGCGAGCTGGCGCGGGAGGAAGTGGTGGCCGCCGACATGGTGGTGCCGGTGCCCGATTCCGGCACCCCGTCCGCGCTGGGCTATGCCGAGGTGCTGGACATTCCCTTCGAGCTGGCGATCACCCGCAACCACTATGTCGGCCGCAGCTTCATCGAGCCGGACCAGCGCCATCGCGACCTGGCGGTGCTGCGGAAACTGAACGCCAATCGCGGGCTGCTGCGCGGCAAGCGCGTGGTGCTGGTCGACGATTCCATCGTGCGCGGCACCACGTCGAAGCGCATCGTCGAGATGGTGCGCGATGCAGGGGCCAGCGAGGTGCATCTGCGCATCGCCAGCCCGCCGACCATCAGCCCCTGCTTCTACGGTGTCGACACGCCGTCCAAGTCGGAGCTGATCTACAACCAGTTCGAATCGCTGGACCAGGTGCGCAACGCCATCAAGGTGGACAGCCTGGCCTACCTCTCCATCGACGGCCTCTACCGGGCGGTGGGGGAGAGCCGGCGCAGCCTGGAGGCCGGTTACTGCGACGCCTGCTTCAGCGGCGACTATGCCATTCCGCTGCTCGACGAGAACGACAAGGGTGTCGAGGCCGACCAGGGCAGCCTGTTCCATGAGGGCCAGCGATGAGCCTGAAACGCCTGGAGGGCCGCATCGCCCTGGTCACCGGTGCCTCCAAGGGCATCGGCCGCGCCATCGCCATGGCCTACGCGGCGGAGGGCGCGCACATCATCGCCATCGCCCGTGACACCGCCGGGCTGGAGAGCCTGGACGACGCCATCAACGGCCTGGGCGGCACCGCCACGCTGGTGCCGATGGACCTGACCGAATGGGCCGCGATCGACGGCCTCGCCGCGCCGCTGCTGGAACGCTATGGCCGCCTGGACGCGCTGGTCGGCAATGCCGCCATGCTGGGACAGCTCTCGCCGATGGGCCACTTCCCGCCCGACATCTGGGAACGGGCCTTCAAGCTGAACGTGCATGCCAACTGGCGGCTGATCCGCGCGCTGGACCCGCTGCTCAGGGCCTCCGACGCCGGTCGGGTGCTGTTCGTCACCAGCGGCATCACCCGCGTCGCCTCCCCCTTCTGGGGCCTGTACGGCGCGACCAAGGCGGCGCTGGAGAAGATGGCGGAGACCTATGCGGTCGAGATGAAGCAGACCAAGGTCCGCGTGAACGTCATCAATCCCGGCCCCACCCGTACCGCCATGCGCGCCGGCGCCTTCCCCGGCGAGGACCCCATGACCCTGCCGGCGCCGGAGGAGATCATGGAGGGCTTCGTCCAGGCCGTGATGCCGCAGTTCGACGGCAACGGCCTCTGGATCGCCGCCGACGAGATCGCGAAGGCCGCGCGGACCGTGAACTGACAGGCCGGGCGGCAATCCGGTCCATATGAACTTGTCATCTGGATCATATGGACTATCTTGTGGTCATGGAAGCACTTGCACGGCACCCCACGACCGCGGACACGCAGGCGGTTGCACTGAAGGCCTTCGCGCGTATCGCGGAAGCCTGGGGCCTGCCGCTGCGCGAGGCGGCGGCCCTTGCCGACATGTCCGAATCGACCTGGAAGCGGGCGAGGAAACCCGGTTACAGCGGTGAGCTGACCCACGACCAGACGCTGCGTCTCAGTGCGCTGGTCGGTCTCTACAAGGCACTTGAACTCTACTTCGACATGCCGCTCTCGCGTGATTGGGTCCGGCTTCCCAACCGGGGTCCGCAGTTTGACGGCGCGCGGCCGGTGGACAGGATGATCGCCGACGGCCTGCCCGGAATCCTGCGGACGAGGGATCACCTGGATGCGCTCCGGGGCGGGGTTTGAGGCTCACCTCCATCAATGATCGCGCCCTGGTCAGGCTGCTGCCGGAGACGCATCACAAGCCACCGGTACTGCGGGGGCTGGTCGACAGTGACGACGAGGCGGAGATCCTTGCCGAACTGGAGGGGCGGACCAGTGCGCGCCTGATCGCCGAACGGCAGGGTCGCCCGGCGCTGGATCGCCGTGAACTGGCCTTCTCCCGCCGGGCACAGGATCTCGCCCTCTATGGCCAGAGCCACATCAACGCCGCCTTTGCCTATGCTCGACCGTCCGGCAACCGCTTCAACAGGGGGGACAGGGGGGCCTGGTACTGTGCCTGGGACAGTCTGACCGCCGCGCAGGAGGTCGGGTTTCACCGCACGCGTGAGCTGGGTCATGTCGGCCGCTGGCAGGATGAGGCGCGCTATGTGGAACTGCTTGCCGACTTCATCGGGGATTTCCCCGACCTGCACGGAACCGGAACCCATCCCGCGCTGGATCCCGATCCGGACAGCGGTTATCCGGCGGGCCAGGCCCTCGCCGACGACCTGCGGCGGCAGGGCCATCGGGGCCTGGTCTACCCGTCGGTGCGGCAGCCGGGCGGGCGCTGTTTCGTCAGCTTCGATCCCGGCATCATCCAGAACGTGCGCCCCGGCGCAAGCTGGAGGCTGGTCTGGAACGGCTCACCGGAGTTTTCCGTCGAAGGACTGTGACGCGACCGGAAGGTCCAGGTGGGAATCCCGGAAGGCTGCCATTCGGTCCGTTCCAATCGGCGTGGCTTGCCTTATCTTCGGTCCTGAACCGTGACGACTGCCAACGGCAATGAAACTGGGGAGCCCGAGCCATGACCGACACCAACCGCCGCGTGATCTTCGCCAAGCGACCGGAGGGCTGGGTGACGCCCGACTGCTTCCGGATCGAGGACGCGCCGTTGCCGGAGCTGGCGGAAGGCGACGTGCTGACCCGCAACATCGTCATGTCGGTGGACCCCTACATGCGCGGTCGCATGTCGGACCGGAAGTCCTATGCCGCCGGTTTCGAGCTGGGCAAGGTGATGAATGCCGGCGCGGTGGGGGAGGTGATTGCCTCGCGCAACGACAATGTGCCGGTCGGCACCGTGGTCAACGGCATGCTGGGCTGGGAAACGCACACGCTGGTGAAGGGCGGGGAGGGCCTGCTGCCGGTAGACGCCGCCGCGGCGCCGCTGTCCCACTATCTCGGCATCCTCGGCATGCCAGGCTATACCGGCTATTACGGCCTGCTGAAGATCGGTGAGCCGAAGCCGGGCGAGACCGTCTATGTCTCGGCGGCCTCCGGCGCGGTGGGCCAGGTGGTCGGCCAGGTGGCCAAGATCAAGGGCTGTCGTGTCGTCGGCTCCGCCGGTGACGACGAGAAGTGCGCCTGGGCGATGGAGGCCTGCGGCTACGATGCCTGCTTCAACTACAGGAAGGCCGATTCGCTGGAGGCGGCGCTGCGGGAGCACTGCCCGGACGGCATCGATGTCTATTTCGAGAATGTCGGCGGCGCGATGCTGGATGCCGTGCTGGCCAACATCAATCCCTACGCCCGCATCGCGCTCTGCGGCATGATCAGCCAGTACAACCTGGTGAAGCCGGAGGGCATCCACAATGCCCAGTCGCTGCTGATCAACCGCGCGATGATCCGCGGCTTCATCATCTCCGAGCATTTCGACGGCCGGCCGGAGTTCATCGCCGACATGACCGGCTGGATGAAGGAAGGAAGGCTGAAGTACCGCGAGACCATCGCGGAAGGCATCGACAATGCACCCGCAGCCTTCATCGGCATGCTGAAGGGCGAGAATTTCGGCAAGCAGATCGTCCGTCTCGGCCCCGACCCGACCTGAGTCCGGACCCGGCTCAGCGACAGTCGGGCACCGCGCTGACGCGTGACTGCCTGTCGGCGCGATGGCTGCTGTCCCGGTCACCGACAAGGCGCTCCGGCGGCAGCCACAGCGTCGCCGTGGTGCCGACACCGGGGCTGCTCTCCAGGCTCAGCCTGCCGCCATGCAGTTCGATCAGCGCCCTGGTCAGCGGCAGGCCCAGCCCGGTCCCGGCATGGCCCCGGTCGTAGGCACTGGCGACCTGGCCGAAGGCGGTCAGCGCCGTCTCCATGTCGGCAGCCGACATGCCGATGCCATCGTCACGCACCTCGATGCCGAAGGCACTGGTGTCGCCCCACACGATGCGCAGTTCCACCGTGCCGTCTTCCGGCGTGAACTTCATCGCGTTCGAGACCAGGTTGAGCAGCGCCTGCTTGAACTTCCGTTCGTCGATCCGCAGGCGCCGGGCCAGGTCCGCCGCATCCGCCGACACCACCAGGCGGGCCCGTCCCGGCGCGTTGCCCAGCAGCAGCTGCGTGCCCTCGATGATGGCCCCGACCGTGATTTCGGTCTCCTCCACCTCGGCATTGCCCGACTCGATCTTGGAGAGGTCGAGGATCTCGTCGATGATCGAAAGCAGGTGCGCGCCCGAGTCATGGATATCGCTGGCATACTCGCTGTTGCGGCGGCCACTTTGGTTGCTGGCACCCGGCAGCCCGTCGCGGATGATCTCCGAGAAGCCGAGGATGGCGTTCAGCGGCGTGCGCAGCTCGTGGCTCATGTTGGCCAGGAATTCCGACTTGGCGCGGTTGGCCAGGTTGGCCTGGTCGCGGGCCTGGCGCAGCGCCAGGGCGTTGTTGACCGTGCCGGTGATATCGGTACCGGCACCGCGATAGCCGATGAACCGTCCCCGGGCATCCAGCCGCGGCTTTGCGGAGAGCGACCAGTAGCCGACACCGCCCGCACGACGGGGAAGCCGGATGCGGATGTCGCGAAAGCGCTGGTGATCGTCCAGGTCGGGCAGTTCGCTGTCCGACAGCTCCGCGATCAGGCCGGCCTGCACGAAATCCTGGATCGAATGGCCCAGCACATCCTCCGGCCGCAGGTCCGTGTTCTGGAAGAAGCGCTCCGAGACGTAGATCACGCGATGCTGACGGTCGGTCTCCCAGTACCAGTCGGAGGCGATCTCGGCATAGTCGCGGAAACGGCTCTCGCTGATCGCGAGCTGCTGGTCGAGCGCCAGCTGCCGCCGCAGCAGGCGGGAGGCGAACAGCGTGCCGATGCCCCACAGCAGGATCATCAGGCCGCCCAGGCCGAGTACCACCAGCAGGGCCGCACTGCGTGCCGCCTCCCCCATGTGGGTGGAGAAGGTGTCCTCCAGCCGGGTCAGGTGGCCATCGATCCCGTCGAGCTGTCGCAGCAGGGCGGTGCGCTCGGCCTCGCCGAAATCCGGCTCGGCCAGCCGCGACCGCAGCGTCCCGCCCAGTTCCATCAGTTCGGCGACCAGCGCATCGCCTTCCCGCCAGTCATCGACCGCGGCGGCGAAGGGCGACCACCAGCTGAACAGGCGGAACAGCAGGATCATGCCCGGAATGTCGTCGGGATGGTTCTCCCCGCGCAGGAAACCGTCATGGGCGGCGGCCACATCGACCCTGTCCGCTTCCAGTGCCAGCCGCGCCGCCCGGTCCCCCCGTGGCACGGCGATGGCGTCCTCGAACGCCGCGAAATGACCCTGCTCCCCGGTATAGGCGAACCGGTAGAGGTGCAGCACCGCAAGCTTCTGGGCCTTGGAATAGCGCCCCTCCCCGGTGGCATAGGCACGGGTCGCGTCCACGACCTCGATGGCGGCGTAGCTGGCAGCCAGTGACAGGAGAAGCAGGCACACGAAGATGACGGCGATGACGCCGAAGCCCTTCTTGCGCTGCCACGCGTGATCGCGGCCTGCCGCCCCGGCGCGACTACCCGTCCTGTCGGTTGGGGGCATGGCTTCCAGTCACTCTCATGGTCCGGTCAGGGTCACGCGCGCCACGGCAAAGTGTCATCGCATGGACCCGGTGAAGCTATTCAGCATAGCTGAATGTTTGCTTAACCTACTGAGGTCCAAGGACGATGACTAGAGATTGATGCTCTGGCGCAGGTCGGCGGCAATGCGGTTCAGCCGGTCCTCCGGCAGGTCGCCAATGACCATCAGGCCGAAACCGCCGATGATCCAGTGCACGATCCCGAGGCCGTTGCGGACCTCGTACTGGGTATCCGCCTCCGGCTTGTTGGAGGCAATGATGCAGAAGGCGACGGGCACGCCATCCTCCCCCAGGTAGGCGAGCTGCACCAGCGGCTTGCCGTTGAAGGCCAGCAACTGCGCACGGCGAAACTGGAGCCCGGCTGCCGCCCGGGTTGCCGGATCAAGCGGCAGCCCGACCCGTGCCGAGGCCAGGGCCAGCGCGTCATCGCCACCCTGGTCCGGCGTCAGCGATTCGGTGGTGAACAGCACCTGGTAATCGGCGACGGCCTGGCGCCAGCCCTTCGCCGCAGGCACGGGCCGGGCACTGGCCAGTTCCTCGGCTTCCTCCAGCTCCGCCTCGATCTCGTCAAGCTCTGCCAGCAGCGCCGCCACCCGCGTCTGCGCACGGTCGGAACTGGTTCCGAAACCGACCGCGAAGCCGATGCCGAGGGTCAGCAGCAGCATCGCCGCGACACCGATGGCGCGCCGGTCGTTGGCCGGTCGGGGTGGCGGGGCGGTGCTGGTGGCGATCACGCTGGCGCTCGGGCCGGGTGCCGGCAGGGCAGCCAGCAGCCGGTCCATCGGCGCCTGGTCCAGGAGGGTGTCGAACGCCTCCCTGAAGGGGCGGTCACCCTGCCGCAGCGTCTCCAGCCGCGCCCGCAGATCGGCGGAATCCGAGAGTGCCTGGTCGATCACCTGGCGTTCGGCAAGCGAAAGCTCACCGTCCAGGTAGGCGACCAGGTCCTCGTCTCTCGGATGATCTGCCGGACCGGCGGCTGACATCAGTTTTCCTCGACCTCACCGTCACTGGTTCTTCGCGCACTGGTTGCGCTGGGATCAAGCCCGGCCAGTTTGCCCCGCGCGGCAGACAGCCTGCTCATGATAGTACCGATGGGAACTTCCAGAATGTGAGCCGCCTCACGATACGTGAACTCCTCCACGTACACGAGCATCACCGCCTGTCGCTGCGCTTCCGGCAGTTCCGACACCTCGCTCAACACCCGCCGGAACAAATTATTCGTTTCCATGCTGACGGATCCGTCGACCACCAGCTCCGTCTCCGGGTCGGCAAAGCCACCCCCCATGCGCACCTTCTCGGCCCGCAGATGGTTCTTCCAGATGGATGAAAGGATGGTGAACAACCACGCGCGAAGGTTGGTGCCCTGCCGGAATTGTGCCTGTCTTTCAAGGGCACGCACGCAGGTCGACTGCACCAGTTCCTCCGCCACGGAAGGGTTGCGGCTGAGGGAAAGGCCATAGCGCCACAGACGCGGCAGATGGGCCTCGAGCCCATCTCTCACAGTTTCGTGATCGGCATCGGACATGACGACGTGAATAAGCACCCGGTCCCGTGTGTTGTTCGGGCAAGTCTAGCGAAGACCGGTCAATGGGACGAACGAAATAACCGGACATGCGGCATCATGATACCGCACCACTCCGGTTGGCCCGCAGGCTCCCAATCTCCGGTCGAGGAAATTTCCGGCTCCGGCAGCCCTTCGCGGGGTTCCCGCAACCCCGACCGGGCCGGATCAGCGAATCACCCCGGGTTGCGTCCTCCTGCGCGGCCGGGGGTGAACGAGGCGCCGCCACCTGGTGGGGTCGGGGGCGTTCGGACACGGACATGGCAGCCCTGAGCCGTGCCGTGCCCGAAACTTGCGGACGGGCCGTCAATCGGCCGGGCCAAGCCTAGTGCCCGTTCTGCGGTCGGGGGGTCACGAACACGGTTCCGCGTGACCCCCTGATTGCCGCAGACCCGAACCGGCCCGTTCCATCCCTCTCCGGGATTCTCTGTTGCCTGTTCCATCCCTCTCCCCCACCCGGCCACCCATCAAGGATACTCCCGTGGGTGGCCGGGTGGGGGAGAGGGACGGCACAGGCCTCAACCAATCCAGTGGCCGGGTGGGGGAGAGGGATGGCACAGGCAGCGATGGACTCCCGATGGAACAGGCCGCAACCGACTCCCGGCCACCTCGCATACCTACCCTGCGCGCCGCCGCTTGGCAGGCCGCATCCCGCGCGGCACAATCGCGGCACGGGTTTCATGTGCATTTGCGGGAGGATGACATGAGCAGCATGAGCTTCGAGCCCCTGGACGGTGTCTGTTTCGGCGCGCGGGTTTCCGGTGTGAAACTGACGGAGATGGACCAGGCCAGCTTTGACGAACTGTACCGGCAGTGGCTGGAACATGGCCTGCTGATCATCGGCGGGCAGTTCCTAGACCGCGGACAGCAGGTCGCGTTCGCCAAGCGGTTCGGCGACCTGGAGTTCGACATCGCCGAGATCGGCAACATGCGCAAGGACGGCACGCTGCGCCCCGATGACGGCTCCGACGACATGATGAAGATCAATCGCGGCAACATGGGCTGGCACCATGACAGCACCTACATGCCGGTGCAGGCCAAGGGTGCCGTGTTCACCGCCGAGATCGTGCCGCAGGAGGGCGGGGCCACCGGCTTTGCCGACATGCGCCATGCCTGGGACGCGCTGGATGACGCGACGAAGCAGCGTATCGACGGGCTGCGCGCGCACCATTCGCTCTACCATTCCCAGGCCAAGGTCGGGCACCAGGCGAAACCGGTGAAGGATTCCGTCGTCAATGCCGACGACAGCACCGGCAAGACCTATGGCGGCTATGGCTTCCACGAGGGGCCGGTGTCCATCCGCCCACTGGTGAAGGTCCACCCCGAGACCGGGCGGAAGAACCTGCTGGTCGGCCGCCACGCCTACGACATCATCGGCATGGCGCCGGAGGAATCGGAGAAGCTGCTGCAGGACCTGGTGGATTTCGCCTGCCAGCCGCCCCGGGTCTATCACCACCAGTGGGAAGCCGGTGACGTTGTCATCTGGGACAACCGTCGCCTGATGCACCAGGCCACGCCGTGGCCCTTCACCCAGGCGCGGCGCATGTGGCACAGCCGCATTGCCGGCAACCCGGAGAGTGAGGCCGCGCTCGCCGCCTGATCCCGCGCCGGCCGTTCCGGCAGGGGTGCCCGGGAGGGAGGAGCCAGGGCGGACGCTGCCGGAACGGGGCGTTGCCGCCGGGCCGTTTGGAGGTATCCTCCCCTGTCATTGCCTGTCGGGGAGGAAATCCGATGTCTGAACTGGAATGGAAGTCGGCAACCGAGCTTGCCGCCATGATCCGTGCGCGCCGCCTGGGATCCCGCGAACTGCTCGACCACCTGATCGCGCGGGTGGAGCGTCATGACAACCGGGTCAACGCCGTCGTCGTGCGCGACTTCGAGCGGGCACGCGCCGCCGCTGACGAGGCCGATGCGGCGACCGCGCGCGGCGTCTCCCACGGGCCGTTGCACGGCGTGCCGATGACGGTGAAGGAAAGCTTCGACCTGGCCGGTCTGCCCACCACCTGGGGCGTGCCGGAGATGAAGGACAACATCGCCGAACGGGACGGGGTCGTGCCGCAGCGGCTGAAGGATGCCGGGGCGGTGATCTTCGGCAAGACCAACGTGCCGCTGATGCTGGCCGACTTCCAGAGTTACAACGCCGTCTATGGCACCACCCACAACCCGCACCGTGAAGGGCACACGCCCGGCGGTTCGTCGGGCGGTGGCGCGGCGGCGCTGGCGGCCGGTTTCACGGCGCTGGAATATGGCTCCGACATCGGTGGCTCGATCCGCAACCCGGCGCACTATTCCGGCGTCTGCGGGCACAAGCCGACCTGGGGCATCGTGCCGATGCGCGGCCATGCGCTGACCGGTGCGCTGACCCCCACCGACATCTCCGTGGTCGGCCCGCTGGCCCGCAGTGTCGATGACCTGGAACTGGCGCTGGAGCTAACCGCCGGGTCGGACCGGCTGCATGAACCCGGCTGGAAGCTGGACCTTGCCCCGGCGGAGGTCGAGGGCGCGGAGGGGCTGCGCGTGGCGCTGTGGTGTGATGATGCCATCGCCCCGGTGGATGACAGCGTGCAGACCGTGCTGCGCAACGCGGCAGAGGCGCTGGCCGATGCCGGTGCCATCGTCGACGACCAGGCCCGGCCCGACTTCTCGCCGGAACACTGCATGGACACGTACCGGACGCTGCTGTTCTCCGCCATGGCGGCACGGCAGCCGCAGTCACAGTTCGAGCAGAACATCCGGCGGCTGGACAGCCTGTCCCCGGACGACATGTCCGATGGCGCGAAGGTGCTGCGGGCGCAGACCATCCGCCACCGCGACTGGGCCACGGCCAACGAGGCACGGACGCGGATGCGCTACGCCTGGGCCGACTTCTTCGACTCCTTTGACGTGCTGCTGTGTCCGGTGGCGTCCGTGCCCGCCTTCCCCCACGACGAATCGGAGGACATGAACGCCCGCACCCTGACGGTGAACGGCGGCACCGTGCCCTATTTCCAGCAGCTGTTCTGGGCCGGCATGACCGGCGTCAGCTACCTGCCCGGCACGGTGGTGCCCGGCGGCATGACGGCGGAGCGGCTGCCGGTCGGCATCCAGGTGGTCGGGCCGGAGATGGGCGACCGCCGCACCCTGGCCGTGGCCCGGGTGATCGAGAGCCTGACCGGCGGCTTCCAGGCCCCGGAAGGCTTCGACTGAGGGGAGTCCATCGCAGCCTGTTCCATCAGGAGTCGTTTGTGGCCTGTGCCATCCCTCTCCGGTTTTTTCGTCTGCCTGTTCCATCCCTCTCCCCCACCCGGCCACCCACGGGAGTATCCTTATTGGGTGGCCGGGTGGGGGAGAGGGATGGAACAGGCCGCAAACGACTCCCGATGAAACAGGCTGACTGAAACACATTGAGGAGACTGTCTTGGACAGGGATACCGACTACTTCGCCGCGAAGCGCAATCCCGGCGACCGTTACAAGGTCTTCGATCCGAAGGATCCGCACGAGACCAACACGGGTCCGTTCTTCTGGCGCAAGCGGGACGGGCGGCTGCGCTTTGCCTTCGAGGCGGAGGAGAAGCACTGCAACTCCGGCGGCATCGTCCATGGCGGCCTGCTGATGACCTTCGCCGACCTGATGATGTGCGCCACGGGGACGGAGGGCACGGACGACAACGGGGTCTTCACCGTCTCCTTCAACTCCGAATTCATGGCCAGTGGCAATCGTGGCGAGATCATCAAGGCACGGGCGGAGGTGGTGCGGCGCACCGGCCAGATGGTCTTCGTGCGCGGCGAGATCTACACCGACGAGCGCGTCATCCTGACCTGTTCGTCGGTACTGCGCCGCATGCGAAGGTCCTGACCTCGACCTGACACGAACAGCCGGACAGCCCGAAGCCCGCCGATGCACGCCCGCATGTACATGATCCAGCCTGTCGTCTGCGCCTTCGCGGTGATCGCGCTGGCGCTGCATGCCTGGTTCTGGGTGGCCTGCGCGGTGCAGATCACCTACCAGGCGACGGGCACGGCAACCGGCGATCTGAGCATCCTGATCTGCACGCCCGAAGGGCTGAAGCAGACGGTCCTGCCGGACGGCACGGCCAGGGCCCCGGCCAGCGAGACCTGCCCGGAATGCAGCCAGATGTGTGGCGGCGGCACCGTGGCGCCCACCATCGCGTCACTGCACCCCGCCACCATCGGCGAGCTGGTGCTGGCGGAGCGCCGGTCGACCGATCCGGTCCTCACCCAGGTCTTCCTCGAAAGGTCGCGTCCACGCGCGCCACCGGTACCGGTCCTCATCACCAGCTGATCCCGACAACCGGAAATTTCCGGCCCCGGCAGTCCTGACCGGCCTGGCCCGCAATGCGCGTCCAGGGTGGCAGCGCGCGCCGCGCGGCCGGGTGCGAGGAATGCAATGAAGACAGCAATCTATGCCGCGAGCCACGCGCTCGCGGCCATGGGCGTGGCCATGCTGGCCCTGTCCAGTCCCGCGGCAGCCGCTTCCGACCAAAGCGGCGCGCAACCGCTAGGCCCGTCACCGGGCTTCGCGGCCACGCCGCCCGCCTGCCAGGGCCTCGACGGTCCGCAGATGGAGGCCGAGCTGATTCTGACACCGGGCCTGCAACACGCCCGATGATCCAGCAATCGCGTCCGGCTGACACCTGTCCGGGCGCACCGTTTCAAGAAGAGGAATGACGACATGTACCGATCCATCACGCGGACCATCCCGGTTCTCGCCGCCCTGCTGCTGGGGCTTGCCCTGCAGGCGGCATCTGCGCACGAATTCAGCAAGGGCGACCTGACCATCACCCATCCCTACGCCTTCCCCAGCATCGGCGCCGCGCGGGCCGGTGCGGTGTTCCTGGGCATCCGCAACGGCGGCGACAGCGCCGACGCGCTGGTGGCGGTTGAATTCGCGGGTGCGGCGCGCAGCGAGCTGCACACCCACATCCACCAGGATGGCACCATGCGGATGCGCCCCGTCGAGCAGATCATCATCCCGGCAGGCGGGGAGGCCCTGCTTCAGCCCGGCGGAGACCACATCATGCTGATGGGCCTGACGTCAGGCCTGGAACTGGAGAGTGTCCACGACCTGGTGCTGGTCTTCCGCGAGGCAGGCCGGGTCGAGGTCCAGGTCCATGTGGAGGCCCGGAAGTGAGCCACGGGGACTGACCCGGCGGGTGCGGCTGTGGCGGGCGTGACCGTCCGCTACAGCCGCTTCGCCACTTCCTCCAGCATCACCTCCGTCGCGCCGCCGCCGATCGACATGACGCGGGCGTCGCGGTAGAGGCGCTCCACCGGGTTCTCCCGCATGAAGCCCATGCCGCCGAAGAACTGGGTGCATTCATACAGCACGCGGTTGACCATCTCGCCGGTCAGGGCCTTGACCATGGAGACCTCGCGGACACAGTCCTGGCCTTCCGCATCCAGCCAGGCGGCATGCCAGAGCAGTTGCCGCGACGCCTCCACCTCCGCCGCCGCCATCGACAGGCGCTGGCGGATCGCGCCGACATCCCACAGGGTCTTGCCGAAGGCCTGGCGCTGCTTCACCCAGTCCAGGGTCAGCTCGATCCCGGCCATGGCCATGCCGACGGACATGGCGCCGAGGGTCAGCCGCTCGTTCTGGAAATTGTCCATGATGGCGTAGAAGCCGCGGTTCTCCTCCCCCAGCAGGGCATCGCCGGGCAGGTACGCATCCTCGAACACCAGCTCCGCGGTGTCGGACGACCGCCAGCCGGTCTTGTCCAGCGTGCGGGCGACGCTGAAGCCCGGCGTGTCGCGCGGCACGATGAAGATGGAGATGCCGCGGCTGCCCTTCACATTGGTATCGGTCTTGGCCCCGACGAACAGCACGTCCGCCGTCGCCCCGTTGGTGATGAACACCTTGGACCCGTTCAGCCGCCAGCCATTGCCGTCGCGCACCGCCTTCGTGGTGATCCCGGCAACGTCGGACCCGGCCCCCGGCTCCGTCACCGCGACCGCCGTCAGGATGTCACCGGCGACGATGCCGGGCATCAGCCGGTCCTTCTGCTCGTCCGTGCCATAGCGGGCCAGGTGCGGCGAGGCCATGTCGGTATGCACCGCCACCATGGCGTTGAAGCCGCCGAAGGTGGCGCGGCCCAGTTCCTCGTGCAGTGCCACCGTGGCGCGGGTATCCAGTTCCGAGCCGCCGAAGCGTTCGGGATAGCGCACGCCGAGCAGCCCCAGGTCGCCCATCTGCTTCAGCACCGATTTCGGGCTGCGGCCCTCCGCCTCCCAGCTGTCGCCATGCGGTGCCACCGCCTCCGCCACGAAGCGCCGCACGGTATCGCGCAGCATCCCCAGTTCCTCGGTCATGTGTACTGGATCACGAAAGATCATCTGTTCAGGGCTCCCCAACCCGTCTGATTCGCGGTGCCGCGAATCGATTCGTTTCGACTATCCGGATCTTCCGGCTTCGTTCGCGCCTGTTCCGGTCAACAGAGTCAAGTTTCAGGCACCGGCGGCGGCTGCCGCGACCTCTCCGGTCCCGCTTCGTTCCGCTTCCGGCCGCTCCCTCCCCGGCCGCTCCCGCCGGTCCAGCGCCAGCCAGCGCTGCAGGAAACCGTCGACCCAGCCATCCACGTGCGGGTCATGGTTGCGGCGGCCCGTGATGTGCTCCTCCGGCTGCTGCGCGCCGGGGCAGACCAGCCGGTGGGCACCGCCGATCAGCCAGCGGCGGTTCATCTGCTCCGTCACCTCCGGATGGAACTGGATCGCCAGCGCGTTGCCGTTCATGCCGAAGGCCTGTTCGGGAAAGCAGTCGCCGGTGGCCAGCAGGGTGCCGCTGTCCGGCGTGGTGAAACCTTCCCTGTGCCACTGGAAGATCCGCATCTCGTCGGGGAAGAAGGCCTTGCCGGCCTCCGTCGCGCGCACGGGGTAGTAACCGATCTCAACCCGGCCCTCCGGATGCTCCGCCACCGTGCCCCCGGCGGCGCGGGCCAGCAGCTGCGCGCCCAGGCAGATGCCGAGAAACGGCGTGCCGCTCTCCACCACGTCCGGGATCCAGTCGATCTCGTTGCGGATATAGTCCTCGTGATCGTCATTGGCGCTCATCGGCCCGCCGAACACGGCGACCCCGGCATAGCGGTCCATGTCGGTCGGCAGCGGCTCGCCACAGGCATGGCGACAGATCTCCACCCGGTGACCCAGCGTGCGCAGGCGCAGCCCGACCCGACCGGGATCGGAATGGCGCTGGTGCACGACCAGCAGGACGGTGTCGGGTGACGCGGTGGCAGGACGGTCTGTGTCAGGCATGCGCAATGTTCGCGCGTGCAGCATTCAAGCGCAAGATGCTGTTTGGATCGCGGGAAGGTCGATGGTGCCCCGCTGCAGCAGGGTCGCCGCATCATCGGCCCGCATCGGCTGGCCCAGCAGGTAGCCCTGGCCATGGGTCGATCCGCGTTCGCGCACGAAGGCGAGCTGCGATGCGGTCTCGATCCCTTCCGAGACGGTGGTGATGCCCATCTTCGCCGCCAGCTCGATGATCGAGCCGGTGATGGCGCGGCTGGCCCCGCGCTGGTCGACGCTGCCGACGAAGTTGCGGTCGATCTTCACCTCGTCGGTGGGCAGGGAAAGCAGGCTGATCAGCGATCCGTAGCCGGTGCCGAAATCGTCCAGCGAGATCAGCACCCCCTGGGCGCGCAGCGACTTCAGGTTCGCATCGACGCTGGTCGCCGGCTGCGAGAGCATCACGCTCTCCGTCACCTCGATCTTCAGCTGCGACGGTCTGAGGTTCCGTGCCCCCAGCATCTCCATCAGGTCCGCATGCATGCCGCCGTTCGACAGGTCGGACCAGGCTGCATTCAGCGACAGGCAGGGCGTCAGGCCGAGCCTGTCGCGCCATTCGGTCATCAGGCGCAGCACCGCATCGCGCATGATGAAACCGACCTTGCGGGAAAGGTTCGGGTCCAGCCGTGCCGGCCAGAACTGGCTCGGGTCGGAGAGTGATCCGTCCGGCAGGCTGACACGGGCCAGCGCCTCGAAGCCGGAGATCCGGCCGTCGGAAAGCCTGACGATGGGCTGCAGGTAGGGGATCAGGCGCTGTTCATCCACCGCCGACTGCAGGAAATCCGTAGCGTTCTCCCGGATCTCGAACCGGTCCAGCATCCGCGGGTCGAAGACCACCACGTCGGAATGCGGGTCGTCATAGGCGACACGGAGCGAGAGATCGGCGGAGCGCAGCAGCCGGTCGACAGTCGGACCATGCTGCGGATAGATCGCGATGGAGCCCTGCGGGTTGATGTCCAGCCGCCGCTGCAGCACCGCCACCTCGACATTCAGCCGCTCCAGCATGCGGCGGCACCGCGCCCGCAGCCCCTCCACCGGAACATCGCCGGAGGTCATCAGCGAGAACGCCTCGTAGGAGATCCGGCCCAGCATCTCGCCCTCGCGCAGTTCGGTGCGCAGCACGGAGGCCACGTCACGCAGCATGGAATCCATCTGCGACAGACCATGCGACTGGCGCACGGTGACGATGTCGGGAATCCCGACCGAGATCAGGGCAAAGGGCCGGTCACGGGAACCGGCGATCCTGTCGGCCAGGTCCTTCCTGAAGGCCTGGCTGTTGTGCACGCGGGTGACCGGATCGTCATTGATGGCGCTGGAAAGGCGGGACTCCGTGTCGTGCAGGCCGGAGACATCATGGACGACGCCTACGATGCGCGCCGACCGGCCGTCGCCGGAAAGCCGTTCGCCGCGCACCCGCACCTGCCGGGCGCGTCCCCTGGCATCGACGAAGAAGGATTTCATGTCGAACGGCCGGCCCACGTCACGGGCGAGACGCATGGCCTCCGAGATGCGGCGACGCTCCTCCGGCGGGTAGCAGGCAACGACCGACCTGAAACCACGCGCGGCATCGTCGGGAAGCTGGTGCAGGTCGATGACACCGGGGCTGAGCAGCGAGGTGCCCCTGTCCAGGTCCATCTCCCAGTGCCCTGCCGCCAGGGTCTGCTCCAGCCGCCGGTACTGTTCATCGAGCCGTTGCCGCGGCGGCTCCGTGTCCGGTTCGGACAGGACGGGCGGACCGGGCACGGCCGGCCGCGCGATCAGCCGTTCGACCAGGCTGGCGAAGCGGCACAGGCTGGCCGTGACCGGGTCGCCGATCGTGCGCGGCTGGAAATCCGCGACGCAGACGGTGCCGATGCGAAAGCCGTCCGCCGTCCTGATCGGCACCCCGGCATAGGCCCTGAGGTGCGGTGCGCCGGTGACGAAGGGATTGGTGTCGAACCGGGGGTCCAGCAACGCGTTCTCCACCACCAGCGGGATGTCGTCGCGGATGGTGTGGTCGCAGAAGGCCGTGCTGCGCGGTGCCTGCCGGACATCCAGCCCATGGATGGACTTGAACCACTGGAAGTCCCGGTCGACCAGGGAAACGAAGCCGACGGGAAAGCCCAGTTGCTGCGTCAGGCAGACCACCATGAAGTCCAGATCGGCATCAGGATCCCCGTTCAGCAGGTCCAGCCCGTGCAGGGCGGCAAGCCGCAGGTCCTCGTTCCTCACCAGACGCGTTTCCAACTCGACTCCCGTCCCGGACAGGTGTCGGCATCCACTGGCCGACATGCCCACCGATTCCGATATTGGTATTCACATGCTACATTCTAGTCTTGATGATCAAGGGTTTGCACGCCCAACCGGTACCGGGCATTGCAATTGCCACGGAAGTGAACATCCATTCGATGCGTTAACCATTAATCCGTCAGGGGACTTGCCGATGCCGACATCCGGGCCGGTTTCGCAGGGGCTGGCCTAGTCGAAACGGGGGCGTGGGTCCGCTTCCAGCGCGGCAAACAGCAGGTGGTCGCGCCAGTAGCCCGCGATGCGCAGGTACTTGCGGGCATAGCCTTCCTCCGTGAAGCCGCACTTGCGCAGCAGGTTGGCGGAGGGAAGGTTCTCCGGCAGGCAGGCCGCCTCCACCCGGTGCAGCCCCAGGTCGCCGAAGGACCAGTCGCAGACCAGGGTGATGGCGGCGGCCATGTAGCCGTTGCGGGTATGCTGCTGCCCCATCCAGTACCCGGCGGACGCTGCCTGGGTCACGCCACGGCGCACGTTGGACAGGGTGATCCCGCCCAGCAGCGCATCATCGCCATTGCGGAAGATCAGGAAGGAATAGGCCATGTCGGCGCGGGCATCGCGCTGGTAGAGGCGCAGGCGACGCCGGTAGGAAAAGCGTGACAGCGCGTCGGCCGGCCAGGTCGGCTCCCACGGTTCCAGGAACGCGCGGCTGGCGGCCCGGATCTCCGCCCAGGCCCGCCAGTCATGTGCCAGGGGCGGGCGCAGGTAGATGCGGCGGCCACGCAGCAGCGGGCGGGCATCTTCCGTCACCATGTTCGCGAACATGTGCCCCTCCGATGTTCCGTTGTCGGGACCGGCCTGCCACCTGCCTTGCCTGCCGCGCCGCATCCGGTCCGCAGGATGGACCAGGCTTCCCCTAGGCAAAGTGTGCGGCGAAGTCCTCCGGCGACGCAAGCTGTTCCGTGTCTCCCACCGCTGCCATGGCAAGGGGGCTGGCACCGTGGAACAGCTTCTCCGCCACCCGGCGGGCGGCCGCGACATCCACCTCATCGACACGGGAGAGCAGGTCGGCGACCTCCAGCGGGCGGCCATGCACCAGGACCTGCCGCGCGATCTGCTCCAGCCGCGCGGAGGAGCTTTCCAGCGACATCACCAGCCCGGCCTTCATCTGGGCCCGGGCGCGCGCGGTCTCGACCTCGTTGGTGTCCTCCGCCAGGCGGCGGATCTCGGTGGCCAGCACCGGCCCCAGCTCGGCGACGCTGTCGGGTGACGAGGCGGCGTAGACCCCGACCATGCCGCCATCCGCCATCGCCCCGGCGAAGCTGAACACGGAATAGGCCAGGCCGCGCTTCTCCCGCACTTCCTGGAACAGCCGCGATGACATGCCCCCGCCAAGCAGGTTGGAGACCACCTGCGCGGCGACGAAATCCGGATCGTGGATCGTCACCCCGTCGAAGCCGAGTGCCAGGTGGGTCTGTTCAAGCTGCCGCCGGTCGATGATCGCGCCGCCCTTCCAGACCGCCGGTTCCGGCGTGTCGTCGGCCACCGTGCCGATATCGGCGAACAGTGCCTCGATGGATTTCAGGAAGGCGTCCGGATCGACGGCACCGGCGGCGGCGACCACCATCCGCTCCGCGCCGTAGCCGCGCTGCAGGAAGCCCTGCAGGTCGCTGCGGGCAAAGCTGGAGACCCGCTCCGGCAGGCCCAGGATCGACCGGCCCACCGGCTGGTCGGGATAGGCCGCGGCCTGCAGGTGGTCGAAGATCAGGTCGTCGGGGGTGTCGTTGACCTGCGCGATCTCCTGGCGGACCACTTCCCGCTCCCGCGCCAGCTCCTCCTCGGGGAAGGTCGACTGCAGCAGGATGTCGGCGATCAGCTCGATCGCCAGGCCGATATCGTCGCGCATCACCCGCGCGTAGTAGGCGGTCTGCTCGCGGCTGGTATAGGCGTTCAGGTAGCCGCCCACATCCTCGATCTCCTCCGCGATGCGCAGCGCCGACCGCCGCGCCGTGCCCTTGAAGGCCATGTGCTCCAGCATGTGGGCCAGGCCGTTCTCGTGCACCCTCTCGTGCCGCCCGCCGACATCGACCCAGACCCCGACGGAGACCGTTTCCACGCCGGGCATCGGTGCCACCGCGACCCGCAGGCCGCTCGGCAGCGTGTGCAGCAGTCCCGCGCTCAAGCACCACCTCCGGCGGCAATGCGGGCATGGGCTTCGAGGTGGCGCTGGACCGCGCCGAGGTCGTTGGGCAGGGTGATGCTGCGCTCCTTTCTGTCATGCAGGTCGGCCAGCCGTTCCGGCAGGGCCGGGTGCAGGCCGATGGCGCGCTGCACCGAGTCGGGGAACTTGGCCGGATGGGCGGTGGCGAGGCTGACGCTCGGCACCGACGGATCGATCCGCCCCTCCGCCCGTGCGCGGCGGGCTGCGGCGGTGCCGATGGCGCTGTGCGGGTCCAGGACCTCCCCGGTCTCGCGGTACACCCGGCGCATCTCCTCCAGTGTCTCGTCCTCGTCGACCCGGCGGGCGGCAAAGGTCCGCTGCATGGTGGCAAAGGCCGCCGCCGGCGCGGAGAAGCCGCCGGACTGTTTCAGGTTGTCCATCAGGCCCTGCACGCGGGGACCGTCGCGGTCCACCATGTCGAACAGCAGCCTCTCGAAGTTCGACGAGACCTGGATGTCCATCGACGGGCTCATGGTCGCGGTGACACCCCGGGTGCGGTATTCGCCGGTGTCGAAGAACCGGGTCAGGATGTCGTTGACGTTGGTGGCGATCAGCAGCGTGTCCACCGGCAGGCCCATGCGCCGCGCGATCTCCCCGGCGAAGACATTGCCGAAATTGCCCGACGGCACGGAGAACGCGACCCGCTGCCCGCCCAGCGCGATGCCGGCATGGACGTAGTAGACCACCTGGGCCGCCACCCGCGCCCAGTTGATCGAGTTCACGGCGGACAGCCGCATCCGGTCGCGGAAGCCGAGATCGTTGAACGCGCCCTTCACCAGCGCCTGGCAGTCGTCGAAATCGCCCTCGATGGCGATGGCATGGACGTTGGTATCCTCCACCGTCGTCATCTGCCTGCGCTGCACGTCGGAGACCCGGCCCTCCGGGTAGAGGATGAAGATGTCCACCGCGTCCCGGCCCCGGCAGCCCTCGATCGCCGCGGAGCCGGTATCGCCGGAGGTCGCGCCAAGGATCGTCACCCGCTCCCCGCGCTGTGACAGCACCCGGTCGAAGAAGCGGCCCAGCGCCTGCAGCGCGAAATCCTTGAACGCCAGGGTCGGGCCGTGAAACAGCTCCATCACCCAGTCATTGGCCCCGATCTGCTTCAGCGGTGCCACCGCCGCATGGTCGAAGGCGGCATAGGTATCGGCCATCATCTGCCGGAACGCGTCCCCGCCGACGCTGTCACCGGTCAGCGGCCCCAGCACACGCGCCGCCAGGTCGGCATAGGACAGGCCCTGCAGCTCCGCCAGGTCAAGCTGCGGCAGGGCCTCCGGCACGTAGAGACCGCCGTCCCGCGCCAGCCCGGTCAGCAGCACATCGTCGAATTCCAGGACCGGGGCCGTACCCCGGGTGCTCACGTATCGCACGCTTGTTCCTCATGCTTCATCTGGTGGCGGGATTCTCTGTGGCCTGTTCCATCCCTCTCCCCCACCCGGCCACCCACGGGAGTATCCTTATTGGGTGGCCGGGTGGGGGAGAGGGATGGAACAGGCCGCAAACAGACCTACGCCGAGAGCTGCTTCAGTTCGCCCTTGATGACATAGGCCAGGATCTCCACCACCTGCTCCGGCGTCTCGGCCACGGCCAGCGCAGCGGCATCGACTTCCTTCAGCGGGTGGGTCAGCGACGGGTCGTGCTGCACGATCAGCGGCGTGTTCATGGCGGCGGCGTAACCGGCGTCGAAGGCGGCGTTCCACTGCTTGTACTTGTCGCCGAAGCGCACCACGACCACGTCCGCCCGCTCGATCAGGGTGCGGGTGCGGATGGCGTTGATCTTGGCGCCCTTGTGGTCCTTCCAGAAGCCGCTGTTCTCCGCCCCCAGGATGGCCACGCCGCAATCATCGCTGGACCCGTGGTCGGTCACCGGCGCGGTGAACTCGATATCCAGCCCGGCAGCGGCGGCACCCGCCTCGATGCGCTCGCGCCAGTCGGTATGGATTTCGCCGGAAAGATAGACGGAAAGATCGCTCATGGTTCTGCTCTCCCGATGTCCGTGTTGGCCCCCCAATGCCATATCAGCCGGGCGCTGTCATCCGTTCGGCTGGGACCCGGATGACAGACCGGTCCGCCCCTCTCCCCCTCCCGACCCCCCACGCAAGTATCCTGGAATGGGGGGCCGGGAGGGGGAGAGGGGTGGAACGGCCAGCAAACAACCCCCCGCTCAGACCCGCTTCGCGGCCTGCACCATGGTTTCCAGCCGGTTGAGGAAGTTGGAGCGGTCGGCCTTGCTGAACGGGCGGCCACCGCCGCCGGTGCCCAGCGGGTTGGCGGCGCGCATGTCCGCCATCAGGTCGCGCATGGCAAGCTGGTGACCGATATTGTCCGGCGTGAACGGGTCGCCATTGTGGCGGATCGCGGCCCCGCCATGTTCCAGGCAGCGCGCGGCCAGGGGAATGTCGCCTGTAACGCAGATGTCCCCCGGGCCGATGCGGTCGGCGATCCACATGTCCGCCGCGTCCGGTCCCTCCGGCGCGATGACTGTCTGCACCAGCGGGTCGGGGCTGGGCCGGATGCCGCCATTGGAGACCATGAAGACCTGCAGCCGGTGACGCCCGGCGACGCGCAGCACCTCGTCCTTCACCGGGCAGGCATCGGCATCGACATAGATGCTGGTCATGCCGCCGTCAGTCCCCTGCCACTTCCCGCCGGACAATGGCCGCGCCCTCGGCCAGCGCCGCCAGCTTGCCGAAGGCCACCTCCCGCGGCAGGTACTTCATGCCGCAATCCGGCGCGGCGATCACCCGCTCCGCCCCGGCATGGTCCACCGCGCCGCGCAGCCGCTCCGCCACATGGTCCGGTGTCTCGACGTCATTGGTCCCGAGGTCGATGACGCCATAGACGATCCGCTTCGACGGCAGCCGGTCGATGATCGAGGGGTCCAGCTTCGGCTGCGCCGCCTCGATGGAGATGGCGCTGGCGTCGCAGGCATCCAGCTCCGACAGGAAGGAATAGCCCGACGGCTTGTCCTTCACCACGTAGGCATAGCCGAAGCAGACATGGACGATGGTCATGCCCTCCACCCCGTCCAGCGCCTGGTTGATGGCGTCGATGCCGTATGTCCGCGCCTCCTCCGGGTGGGCCTGCATGTGCGGCTCGTCGATCTGGATGATGTCGGCACCGGCGGCCTTCATCTCCCGGATCTCGGCGTTCAGCACGGCGGCATAGGCCTCGATCAGCCTGCCCTGGTCGCCATAGAACTCGTCCTTCGCCATGCGGGCCATGGTGAAGGCACCGGGGATGGTCACCTTGATCGCCCGGTCGGTATGCGCACGCATGAAGGCCACGTCGCGCACCTGCACGCCGCCCGTGCGGGTGATCGGACCGACCACGCGCGGCACCAGCGTCGGCCTGCCGGTGCGCCCCGGAACCTCCGCCGGGTTGTCCAGGTCGATGCCGCCCAGCGCGTTGGCGAAGTGGTTGAAGTAGCTCTCCCGGCGGCATTCCCCGTCGGAGACGATGTCGATCCCCACCTTTTCCTGGTCCCGCAGGGCCAGCAGGCAGGCGTCGTCCTGTGCCTCCTGCAGTTCCTCGGCCCGTGGCAGCCAGACGTTGCGCATCCGCACCCGGGGCGGGGAACTGCCCATCAGCACCTCCCGGTCCACCAGCCAGCCCGGCTGCGGATAGCTGCCCACCAGCATGGTCGGAAGTGTCTGCAGTGCCACCATCACGATCTCCCCGTTCCCAAAGGCCCCGTTGCGGGCGCGGTTGCAGTATGCTTTGCCTGCAGCACGGGAAGTCAAGGCATCCCGCAGCGGAAGAGGGGGACAGCCATGCCCGGCAATCTGACGATGGACGAACTGGCGAACGCGATCGGCGCGGGGGAGATCGATACCGTGCTGGTCTGCATGGTGGACATGCAGGGCCGGTTGATGGGCAAGCGGTTCCAGGCCGAGTTCTTCCTCGACAGCGGCTGGGAGGAGACCCACGCCTGCAACTACCTGCTGGCCACCGACCTGGAGATGATCACGGTGGAGGGCTTCGCCGCCGCAAGCTGGGCCAACGGCTATGGCGACTACGTGATGCGGCCGGACCTTGCCACGCTGCGCCGCGTGCCCTGGCTGGAGGGCACGGCGCTGGTGCTCTGCGACGTGCTGGACCATCACCACCAGCCGGTGCCGCACTCGCCGCGCGCGGTGCTGCAGCGCCAGATCGCGCGGCTGGAGGGCATGGGCCTGCGCGCCATGATGGCGTCGGAGCTGGAATTCTTCCTGTTCAACGAGTCCTTCGAGCAGGCTGCCGGGTCCGGCTATCGCGACCTCAGCACCTTCAGCCGCTACAACGAGGACTACCACATCTTCCAGACCACGAAGGAGGAGCCGGTGCTGCGCGCCCTGCGCAACGGGCTGCAGGGTGCCGGGATCCCGGTGGAGAACTCCAAGGGGGAGGCCGATGCCGGGCAGTGCGAGATCAATGTCCGCTATGCCGGGGCGCTGGAGATGGCCGACAGCCATGCCATCATCAAGAACGCGGCGAAGGAGATCGCCTGGGCGAAGGGCCGGGCGCTGACCTTCCTGGCCAAGTGGAACACCGACGCGGCAGGCAATTCCAGCCACATCCACCAGTCGCTGCAGGACATGGACGGCAAGCCGCTGTTCCATGACCCGGCGGACCCGCTGGGCATTTCGGACCTGATGCGCCATTTCCTGGCCGGGCAGCTGGAACATGCCAGCGCCATCACCTGGTTCCTGGCCCCCTACGTCAACAGCTACAAGCGGTTCCAGGCGGGCACCTTCGCCCCCACCGCCGCGATCTGGTCACGCGACAACCGCACCGCCGGTTACCGCCTCTGCGGCGAGGGAACGAAGGCGATCCGCGTCGAGTGCCGCGTCGGCGGTGCCGACCTGAACCCCTACCTGGCCATGGCCGCCCTGCTCGCCGCCGGCATCGACGGGATCGAGCGCGGGCTGGAACTGGAACCCCGGTTCGAGGGCGATGCCTACCAGGGCACCGGCATCCGCCGCATCCCCGCCAACCTGCGCGACGCCACCCGCGCCATGCAGGACTCCGACATGCTGCGGGCGGCGCTGGGCGACGATGTCGTCGACCATTACGTCCATGTCGCGCTGTGGGAGCAGCAGGAGCACGAGCGCATCGTCACCGACTGGGAGATCGCCCGCGGCTTCGAACGCGCCTGAGGCACCCCGCGCACCGGTCGCGACGGCTTCGCCATGCCCCGGCCTCAGGCGGAACCCATCTCTGCCAGGGTGAGGCTGTAGACGTCGGTGGCTTCGCGGCCGAAGCAGCAGAAGGTGATGCGGGTGGGGGCGTGCTTCACCTTGCGGAATTCCAGCACCGTGCCGACGGCGACCTGCGCGGCCTTGCGCAGCGGGTAGCCGTAGACACCGGTCGAGATCGCGGGAAAGGCGATGGAGCGGAAACGGCGGGAGACCGCCAGTTCCATGCAGCGCCGGTAGCACAGGCCGAGCAGTTCCGCCTCCCCCGCCGTTCCGCCCTGCCAGACCGGGCCGACGGTGTGCATGATGTGGCGCGCGGGCAGGCGGAAGCCGTCCGTCAGTCGCACCTGCCCCGTCGGGCAGCCGCCGATCAGCCGACAGGCCTGCAGCAGGTCCGGCCCGGCGGCGGCATGGATCGCGCCATCGACGCCGCCACCGCCCAGCAGGCTCTCGTTCGCGGCGTTGACCACCGCGTCCACATGCAGCCGGGTAATGTCACCATCCACCACGTCGAGCCGCATGCCGGTTCACCTCACCGATGACGGGTCAGTTGGCATCTTCCGGGTGCATCAGCCGGTGCAGCGGCGCGATGAAATAGCGGACATAGGCATCGTCCACGTTGGCCTGGCTGCGGCTGCGCCATTCCTTCATCGCCTTCTCGTAGGTCGGGAAGATGCCCGCGACATCGACCTTGTCCGGGTCCGCGAGCACGTTCTCGCGCGGGTCCTTCAGCGTGCCGCCGAAAACGAGGTAGAGATCCTGTCGGCTCATTGGCCTTGTCCTCCAAGACTGATTTCCGTTGTTTCAGCCTGTTGTGCGTGTTCTTCCCTGCTCACTGGTTAGGCCGGACAGCGCCACCATGCAACCGGAACTCAGCCGACATGCCGCGCAAACAGCTCCAGCGTCCGTTTCAGCGCCGTGGCCGCATGGGCCGGATGGTGGTCGGCCCGGTGATCGCAGTTGAAGCCGTGCCCCGCGCCCTCGTAGACGAAGACCTCGACCTCGGGATGGGCCGTGCGGATCGCCTCCACGTCATCCAGCGGGATCGACTTGTCCAGTTCCCCGAAGTGCAGCATGGTCGCGGCACCCGGCTGTTCCGCGATGTGCGGCATGATCTGGCCGCCATAATAGCCGCTGGCGGCGCTGAGGCGCGGGGCCAGGCGACAGGCGGAGACGAAGGTCAGGGTGCCGCCCCAGCAATAGCCGACCATGCCCACCTTGCCGGACTTCGCCGCCTCGTCGACGGTCGCCGACAGGTCCAGCATCACCTGGTCCAGGTCACAGGCCGCGCGCCAGTCCCGGCCCTTCACGATGTCGTCGGGGGTGTAGCCGCATTCCAGACCCGGCTCCACCCGGTCATAGATCGCCGGTGCCAGCGCCAGGTAACCGGCCTCCGCGTAGCCGTCGGCGACGTTGCGGATGTGCGGGTTGACGCCGAAGATCTCCTGCACCACCACCACCGCGCCGCGGCACTTGCCTTCCGGCTCCGCCCGGTAGACGTCGAAGGTGTGTCCATCCCCCGCCGTCAGCTTCATCCAGTCACCCATGGCCATTTCCCCCGTTTCGGTTTCTTCAGGCGTTGCGCTTGCGGATGATACCGATCAGGCGCGCATCCATCACCACCTCATCCTTCTGGTTGAGAACCTCCGCCAGGAAGACGGCGGAACCCCGGTCGGGGCGGGACCGGGACGGCGTCTTCTCCACGCAGGTGCTGCGCACCCGCAGGGTATCGCCGGGACGCACCGGTTTCAGCCAGCGCAGGTCATCGAAACCCGGCGACCCCATGGAGCCGCCATCATCGCCACCCCGCGACAGCACCTGCAACCGCATCAGGATGCCCGCCGTGTGCCAGCCGGAGGCGCAGAGGCCGCGGAACACGCTCCGCTTCGCCGCCTCCTCGTCCAGGTGGAACGGCTGCGGATCGAACTCGGTGGCGAACTCGATGATCTCCTCCCGGGTCATCACGTAGCTGCCGGTCTCGCTGACCTGGCCCACCTCGACATCCTCGAACCAGCGGCTCATGCGGCCTCTCCTTCCCCGGCGCTGCCGCGACGGCCGACCATGAACACGTTCTCCATGCGCAGCACATCGGTGCCGTCGGCGTTGCGCAGGAAGTGACGCACGCTGCAGAAGCCGATGTCGTCGCGGCTCTTCGGCAGGTACTTGTCGGTGATCTCCGTATGCAGGGAAAGCTGCATGCCCGGCGTCACGGGCCGGAGCCAGCGGCAC
Source organism: Minwuia sp. (assembly GCA_965228535.1). Lineage (GTDB taxonomy): Bacteria > Pseudomonadota > Alphaproteobacteria > Minwuiales > Minwuiaceae > Minwuia. Next base: position 279,339 of record CBDDHU010000003.1, read on the forward strand.
AGCTTCACCCCCGGCGCGCCCTGGCTGTCCAGCTCCGCCAGCATGCCCTTCACCATCAGCCGCATGGCGATGGACGCGGAATGCCAGCCGGACGCCGTCAGGGTGCCGAACGGGCCCTGCTTCGCAGCCTCCGCATCCAGGTGGAAATATTGCGGGTCGAACTTGCCCGCGAAGCGCAGTACCGCTTCCTCCGTCACCTCGTGCGGTCCGGCGACGAAGCTCTCCCCCACCACCATGTCTTCCCAGTATCGCATGTTCCCCCCAGGATCATTGAGTCTTCAGCGTGGCCCGGTCACAGTGGCATGAATTCCGGAACAGGGGGACCAGTGATGAGCGGTGGGTACGTATTTCAGGTGAGCATGGATGTGGCACCGGAGAAGGAGGCGCTGTTCAACGAGGTCTACGATACCGAGCATGTGCCCCTGCTGCTGAAGGTGCCGGGCGTGCGCAAGGTCACCCGCATGAAGGCGCAGGATTTCAGGGTCAGCATCGGCGGGGACCTGAAGGACGTGGCCGTGGAGGCCCCGACCTGGACCGCGCTCTACGAGATCGACTCGCCCGACGTGCTGGCCAGCGATGCCTGGGCGGAGGCGGTGGAGCAGGGCCGCTGGCCCGGCGAGGTCCGCCCCCACACCTTCAACCGCCACCACAAGCTGTTCGCGAAGCTGGGCTAGGGCCTGGCGCAGGCCGTCTCAGGCATGGCCGTGGTCGCTGACCCTTGACAGCCGGTCCTGCAGGTCGGCCTGGGCCAGCTGCCGCCGGGCCTCGACGGCCTGCCGCGCGGCGGTCTGGGGCATGCCGATATCGATCAGCAGGCCCTCCGCCAGGTGCAGCCCGGCCTCCAGCGCCTCCGGCACCACCCGGTCGGCACCGCGCGTGCTCAGGCGGGTGGCATGGGCGTTGTCCCGCGCGCGGGCATGGATGATCAGGTCCGGCCAGTGCCGCGACGCCACCTCCACGATCCGCTCCGCATCCGCCTGCCGGTCCAGCGTCACCACCAGCGCCAGCGCCTTGCCCGCGCCCAGCCGTTTCAGCATCTCCGGATGGCTGGCATCGCCGAAGACGACGCCGCGCCCTTCCCGGCGGTAGCGGGCGACGCGGGCGGCGTCGATGTCGATGCTGATATGGTCGATCTCCTGCGAGGTCAGCGTTCCCGCCACTGACCGACCGACCCGGCCATAGCCGACCACGATGACATGCTCGGCCAGGTCGCCCGTGGGTTCCATCGCGGTCGCGCCACGCCTGGCGGAGCGGTCCTCCAGCTGCAGCGCCAGCCGCATGCCGAGGCTGGCCATCAGCGGTGTCAGCATCATGCTGAGGCTGGCGACGATCAGCATGAACTGCGCCGTTTCCTGCGGCATCAGGCCGACATCCAGCGCCATGGCCACGATCAGGAAGGCGAACTCGCCGCCCTGGAACAGCAGGATGCCGGATTCCAGCGCCACCGGCAGCGGCTGCCCGAAGGCGCGGGCCAGCCCCAGGATGATCGGCGGCTTGATCAGGATCAGGCCGACCACGCTGGCCAGCAGCCATTCCGGCCGGTTGGCCAGGCTGGCAATGTCTATGCTCATGCCGACGGAGACGAAGAACAGGCCGAGCAGCAGGCCCTTGAACGGTTCGATGTCCACCTCGATCTGGTGGCGATAGTCGGTCTCCGCCATCAGCAGCCCGGCCAGGAACGCCCCCAGCGCCATGGACAGGCCCGCCATCTCCGTCGCCACCGCGATGCCGATGATCAGCAGCAGTACCAGCGCCAGGAACATTTCCGGCCCGGCCTCCCGCCCCAGCACGCGGAACACGGGGCGGATGACGAAACGGCCGACCACCAGGATGACGATCACCGCCACCAGCGCCTGGCCCATGGCGAGGGCGAAGGCCAGCACGGGCGAGCCGTCCCCCTGTGCCGCCAGCGCCACCACCAGGAACAGGATCGGCAGCACGGCGAGATCCTGGAACAGCAGGATGGCGAAGCCGGTGCGCCCGGTGGGGGAGGCCATGCGACCGCGTTCCGACAGCAGCTGCATCACCACGGCGGTGGAGGAAAGCGCGAACGCCGCCCCCAGGACGATGGAGGTGGCGGGACTGTTGCCGAACTGGGACGCGATCAGGCCGATCACCGTACCGGTCACCAGCACCTGCGCCCCGCCCAGCCCGAAGACCAGCCGCCGCATCGCCCGCAGGCGCTCCAGCGACAGCTCCAGCCCGATCATGAACAGCAGGAAGACCACCCCCAGCTCCGCGATGGAGCGGACGGATTCGGGATCACCGATGGAGATGTGATGCAGCCAGGGGGCGGAGTCGGAAAAGCGGGCGAGGCCATAGGGTCCGACGATGATGCCGACGATCAGGAACCCCAGTACCGGGCTGACCCGCAGCCGCTGCAGGATCGGCACCACGACACCGGCCGCCGCCAGGAACACCAGCACCTCGCGAAGAAGGTCCGAACCCTCATGCATGACCTTCCGCAACCCCCGATCACACCCCGTTGCCAGCAGGATAACCGAGTTTCGGGCCGCGTCGCCATGCAACGGTGGGAAGAGGGGATGTCGGGTGGCCTGCGCCCTGTCGTTTGGTCGGCTGTCAGGAGTCGTTTGGTGGGCTGTTCCATCCCTCTCCCCCACCCGGCCACCCATTCAGGATACTCTCGTGGGTGGCCGGGTGGGGGAGAGGGATGGAACAGCCCGCAGACAAACCGGGAGAGGGACGGCACAGGCGGCAGGCGAAACAGAAGCTCGGGCGGGACCATTGGGGCCGTTGGCTTGAAAGCGCCTCTTGGACCTGGGTTACCAGGTGGGCGCCGTGTCATCGGAACCACGGTTCCGTCGAGGGACAGCTCCCGAGAGGACGTTATTGGCCCAGGGGCTTTGCGTGCCTGTCGTACCGTACAGAACCCGCCCGAACCGGCTATATAGCGATGCGCGGGCCGGAAGGAAATGACCCGCCGCGGGTCAGTCCTGCTCCAGACGGTCGGCATAGGCCTCCAGCCGTTCCGCGATCCGGGCCAGCCGGGTCCGGTCAACCGGCGGCGCGGTGGTCGCGGCAGCCTCCGCCGCGGCCTGTTCCTTCGCCCGGTCCACGTCGTCCAGCGCGGTGGCCAGGTCGTCGGCGATCATCAGCGCCGTCATCAGCAGCAGCCGGTTGTAGGACGGCTGAGTACCCCCGGCAGTCAGTTCGGCGGCACGGGAATCGAGATACTCGGCAAGCTCCGTCACCCGCGCCTCTTCCCCCGGCCCGCAGCCGATGGTGTGGCTCTGGCCGCCGACGGATACCGTGACTGTGGTTGCCATGGCCGCTCAGCCTTTCAGGACGGTATCGAGGTTGCCGATGGCGCGATCCACGCGGCTGGTGACATCATTGATCGCGGCCCGGCGGGAAACCTCCCGCTCCTCCAGCACTGACAGCCGCGCCTTCAGATCGTCGTTCTCTGCCTGCAAGCGCATGGAATCACTGTCATTTGCACCGGACTCTGCGGCTGTTCGCCGCAAGCTTTCCGCATCCGTCAGCCGGTCAAGACGGTCCAGTGCCGCCTCTATCCGGGCGAGCACATCCCCGTCATCGTCCATGTCAGAAACCGGAGTCAAAACCTGTTTGCCTGTCATGCAGTTAGATCGCGTCGTTGAGGGGTGACTATAGAAACAGCGCGGGCACAGCGTCAACAACACCGAAGGGGGCGAATTCGGTGCCCGCCGTCACCCCTGCGCCGATTCCCTGCCGATCCGGTGGGCAGCGTGGCGAATATTTGCGCCCGCGACGGGAAAGCAGTACACCACGCCGCGACACAGCCGTGGCACCCCGCCCGGCACTTCCGGCATCCAGAATATCCAGAGGCCCGTCATGAAAGTTGATCACAGCGCCATGGCCAATGCCATTCGCGCCCTGTCGATGGATGCTGTCCAGCAGGCGAACTCCGGACACCCCGGCATGCCGATGGGCATGGCCGACGTGGCGACGGTGCTGTTCTCGAAGTTCCTGCACTTCGATCCGCGGCGTCCGGACTGGGCCAACCGCGACCGTTTCGTGCTGAGCGCGGGCCACGGGTCGATGTTGCTCTATTCCCTGCTGCACCTGACCGGCTATCCCGACATGACGATGGATGAGCTGCGCAACTTCCGCCAGCTCGGCGCGAAGACCGCCGGCCACCCCGAGTTCGGCCATGCCAGCGGCATCGAGACCACCACCGGGCCGCTGGGCCAGGGCATCGCCAACGCGGTCGGCTTCGCGCTGGCGGAGCGCATCCTGTCCGCCCGTTTCGGGCAGAAGGTGATCGACCACTACACCTACTGCATCGCCGGTGACGGCTGCCTGATGGAAGGCATCAGCCATGAAGCGATCAGCCTGGCCGGACACCTGAAGCTGGGCAAGCTGGTGGTGCTGTTCGACGACAACCACATCTCCATCGACGGCTCGACCGACCTGACCGTGTCCGACGACCAGCTGGCACGCTTCGCCGCCTCCGGCTGGCACGTGCTGGACTGCGACGGGCATGACCCGAAATCCATCGAGGAAGCTATCGGGGCCGCGCGCAACGATCCGCGCCCGTCGCTGGTCGCCTGCCGCACCACCATCGGCTACGGCGCCCCGAACAAGGAAGGCACGGCCGCGACCCATGGCGCGCCGCTGGGTGCCGACGAGATCGCCGCGACCCGCGAACGGCTGGGCTGGAGCGCGGAACCCTTCGTCATTCCCGACGAGGTGCTGGATGCCTGGCGGCTGGTCGGTGCCCGTGGCGGCGCCCGCTCCGCCGCCTGGGAGGAGACGGTGGCCGGCATGGACCGGGAACGCCGTGACGAGCTGATGCGGGTGCTGGCGGGCAAGCTGCCCGACGGCTGGGACAAGGCGCTGAAGGCGCACCTGGAGAAGCTGGTGGCCGACAAGCCGAAGGTCGCCACCCGCAAGGCCTCGCAGGACGCCATCGCCGCCATCCAGCCGCACCTGCCGGAGATGGTGGGCGGGTCCGCCGACCTGACCGGGTCGAACCTGACCCGCACCGGCGGCATGACCCCGGTCGATGCGGGCGATTTCGGCGGTTCCTACGTCTTCTACGGCGTGCGCGAACATGGCATGGCCGCGATCATGAACGGCATGGCGCTGCATGGCGGCATCCTGCCCTTCGGCGGCACCTTCATGGTCTTCACCGACTATTGCCGCCCCTCCATCCGCCTCTCGGCGCTGATGGGGCAGCAGGTGATCTATGTCATGACCCATGATTCCATCGGGCTGGGCGAGGACGGACCGACGCACCAGCCGGTCGAGCACCTGGCATCGCTGCGCGCCATGCCCGGCCTGCGCGTGTTCCGCCCGGCGGACGCCGTCGAGACCTCGGAGGCCTGGAAGCTGGCGGTGGAGCACCGCGACGGCCCGTCGCTGCTGGCACTGTCGCGGCAGGGCACGCCGACGGTGCGCACCCGCGTGAACGAGAACCTGACCGCGCGCGGCGGCTACATCATGGAGGAAGCCAGCGGCGGCGCGGCGAAGGTGACGATCATCGCCACCGGCACCGAGGTGCAGACCGCGCTGGACGCCCGCAAGCTGCTGCAGGCCGAATCGATCCCGACCCGCGTCGTCTCCATGCCCTGCACGGAGCTGTTCGACGCCCAGGGCCGCGACTGGCGTGACGAGGTGCTGGGCACCGACACGCTGAAGGTCGCCGTGGAGGCCGCTTCCCGCTGGGGCTGGGAGCGCTATGTCGGCACCGACGGCATCATTGTCGGGATGGACAGCTTCGGCGCCTCGGCCCCCGCCCCTGCGCTCTATGAACATTTCGGAATCACGGCAGCCCACGTCGCGGCGGCCGTACGGGACAGCCTTTCCTGAAGGAGACGAGAACCATGACAGTACGTGTTGCAATCAACGGGTTTGGACGCATCGGTCGGCTGGTGCTGCGCGCCATCGCCGAGTCGGGCCGCGACGACATCGAGATCGTGGCCATCAACGATCTCGGCTCGGTCGAGGCCAATGCCCACCTGCTGCAGTACGATACCGTCCATGGCCGTTTCCCGACGAAGGTCACCACCACCGCCAGCAGCATGAACTACGGCGCCGGCGACGTGCGGGTGACGGCGGAACGTGACCCGGCCAAGCTGCCCTGGGGCGAGCTGGGCGTGGACATCGCCTTCGAATGCACCGGCATCTTCGCCTCCCGCGACAAGGCGGCGATGCACCTGGATGCGGGCGCCAAGCGCGTCCTGGTCTCCGCCCCGGCCAGCAACGCCGACCTGACCGTGGTCTACGGCGTCAACCATGACCAGCTGACCGCCGAGCACACCGTTGTCTCCAACGCGTCCTGCACCACCAACTGCCTGGCCCCGGTGGCCCAGGTGCTGAACGACCTGGTGGGGATCAAGCAGGGCTACATGACCACGGTGCATGCCTATACCGGCGACCAGCGCACGGTGGACACGCTGCACAGCGACCTGCGTCGCGCCCGTGCCGCCGCGTCCTCGCTGATCCCGACCTCCACCGGTGCGGCCAAGGCCGTCGGCCTGGTGCTGCCGGAACTGGCCGGCAAGCTGGACGGCACCGCGATCCGCGTGCCGACCAACAATGTCTCCCTGATCGACCTGACCTTCAATGCCGAGCGCGAGACCACGGCGGAGGAGATCAACCAGGCCATGATCGAGGCCGCGAACGGTCGCCTGAAGGGCGTGCTGGACGTCAATGACGCGCCGCTGGTCTCCATCGACTTCAACCATTGCCCGGCCAGCTCCACCTTCGACCTGACCCAGACCCAGGTCATCGACGGCACCTTCGTGCGCGTGCTGAGCTGGTACGACAACGAGTGGGGCTTCTCCAACCGCATGGGCGACACCGCCGTCGCCATGGGCGCGCTGATCTGAGCCGCGCCGGGCAGGGCGAGGCCATGGGGCAGACGGCAATGACCGCGTTCCAGACCATCGACGACCTGGAGGTCGCGGGTCGGCGCGTGCTGGTACGGGTCGACCTGAACGTACCGGTGAAGGACGGCATCGTCGGCGACACGACGCGGATCGAGCGGGTCCTGCCCACGATCCGCGACCTGTCGGAACGGGGTGCGAAGGTGGTGCTGCTGGCCCATTTCGACCGGCCCAGGGGCAAGGTGGTTCCGGCCATGACGCTACGGCCCGTCGCCGACGCGCTGCAGCGACTGCTGGGCCAGGATGTCGGCTTCGGGGAGGACTGCATCGGCGCGAAGGCGGAGGCCGCGATCTCCGCCATGGACAATGGCGACGTGGTGCTGCTGGAAAATACCCGCTTCCATTCCGGCGAGGAGAAGAACGACAAGGGCTTCGCCGACCGGCTGGCGGCCATGGGTGACCTGTTCGTGGCCGACGCCTTTTCCTGTGCCCATCGCGCCCATGCCTCGACGGAGGGGCTGGCCCGCCGCCTGCCCAGTGCCGCCGGGCGCTGCATGCAGGCGGAGCTGGAGGCGCTGCAGGCCGCGCTGGGCGATCCGGAGCGTCCGGCAGCTGCGCTGGTGGGCGGGGCCAAGGTCTCGACCAAGCTGGACGTGCTGACCAACCTGACGGCGAAGGTCGACCTGCTGATCATCGGCGGGGCGATGGCCAATACCTTCCTGCTGGCGCAGGGCCGGGACGTCGGTGCCTCGCTGGCGGAGCCGGACCTGGTGGAGGTCGCCGCGCGGATCCTGAAGCAGGCGGCGGCCAATGGCTGCGACGTGCTGCTGCCGACGGATGCGGTGGTGGCGACGAAGCTGGAGAAGGGCGTGGCCACGGAAACGGTGGCCATCGACGCGGTGCCCGCCGACCGGATGATCCTGGACGTGGGACCGGACAGCACGGCGGAGGCAGTGCGCCGTATCGGCGAATGCCGCACCCTGATGTGGAACGGTCCGATGGGGGCCTTCGAGTTCCCGCCCTTCGACGCGGCGACGGTTGCCGTGGCCCGGGCAGCGGCAGAACGGACCCGCGCCGGGCAGCTGCGTTCCGTGGCCGGTGGCGGCGACACCGTGGCGGCCCTGAACCATGCGGGCGTGGCCGGGGATTTCTCCTACGTCTCGACCGCCGGGGGTGCGTTCCTCGAATGGATCGAGGGCAAGGAACTGCCCGGCGTCGCGGTGCTGATGAACCAGGACGGCTGAGGCCGCCCGACCGAACGAGATTCCGGCGGGCAGATGTCGCCCGCCACGACGAGAATGAAGTGTGTGGAGGATAGGATGTCTGACCGTGACCTGAATGCCATTGCCCGGGGGATCGTCGAGGGCGGCAAGGGCGTGCTCGCCGCCGACGAGTCGACCGGCACCATCAAGAAGCGTTTCGATTCCATCGGGGTGGAGAACACCGAGGACAATCGCCGCGACTACCGCGAGCTGCTGTTCCGGACCGCCGGTCACGGCAAGCATGTCGGCGGCGTCATCCTGTATGACGAGACCCTGCGCCAGAAGGCGGCGGACGGCACCACCCTGGTCGACCTGATCCGGTCGGAGAATGTCGCGCCGGGCATCAAGGTCGACATGGGCGCGAAGCCGCTGGCCGGTGCCGAGGGCGAGACCGTGACCGAGGGGCTGGACGGCCTGCGCGAACGCTTTGCCGAGTACCGCCAGCTGGGGGCCGACTTCGCCAAGTGGCGCGCGGTCATCAAGATCACCAACGAGATCCCGTCCGCCTACTGCATCGACACCAATGCCCACGCCCTGGCCCGCTACGCGAAGCTGTCCCAGGAAGCCGGGATCGTGCCGATCGTGGAGCCGGAAGTGCTGATGGACGGCGACCATGACCTGGCCCGCTGCCAGAAGGTCACCGAGGACACGCTGGATGCGGTGTTCGGCGAGCTGTACGCCCAGCGCGTCGAGCTGGAAGGCATCCTCCTGAAGCCGAACATGGTGATCTCCGGCCAGGATGCGGCCAACCGCGCCGACGTGCAGGCCGTGGCCGCCGCCACCGTCGCGACGCTGAAGCGCTGCGTGCCGTCCGCCGTCCCCGGCATCGTCTTCCTCTCCGGTGGCCAGACCGAGGTGGAGGCGACGGCCCACCTGGACGCCATGAACCGCATGGGGCCGCTGCCCTGGGCGCTCAGCTTCTCCTATGGCCGCGCGCTGCAGCAGTCGGCACTGAAGGCCTGGCTCGGCAAGGCGGACAATGTCCCGGCAGCCAAGGCCGCCTACCTGCACCGCGCCCGCATGAACTGGCTCGCCGCCCGCGGCGAGTGGGAAGCCGCCATGGAAGACGCCGCCTGAAGCAACCAGGCCGACGGCCGAAAACAGCATGCCCGGGCCTGACCCGGGCACCCACGGTGCCGCGCGGACATTGACGCCGAAACAAGAAAGCCGACCGTGACAGGTGTCGCGGTCGGCTTCTTCGTTCGTGTCCCTGCCGGGGCGGTGCCTGTGCAGCCGCCCCGGTGGGGTGAGGATCAGATGACGGCGTCGATCTCGCCCAGGCGCTTGGTCATCTTCACGTTCTCGGCATAGTCGATCGGCAGCGCGATCAGGGCCGGGCCGTCCTGCTGGAAGGCTTCCTCCAGCGCGGGCTTCAGTTCCGCGGCGGAGCTCAGGTTGCGGCCCCAGATGCCGAAGCTCTCGGCCATCTTGGCGAAGTCCGGGTTGGTGAACTTCAGTTCCGAGTGCTTGCCGCCGAACTGGTTCTGCTGCTTCCACTTGATCAGGCCGTACTCGCTGTCGCACCAGACCATCCAGACCACGTTCAGCCGCAGCCGGGCGGCGGTCTCGATGTCCTGCACGTTCATCATGAAGCCGGCATCACCGTTGATCGCCAGCACCTTGCTGTCGGGCTTGGCGAACTTGGCGCCGATTGAGCCGGGCATCGCGAAGCCCATGGTGCAGAAGCCGTTGGAGATCAGGCAGGTGTTCGGCGTGTCGCACTGGTAGTAGCGGCTGATCCACATCTTGTGGGCACCCACGTCGGACAGCAGGATGTCTTCCTCGCCCATGACCTCGCGCACGTCCCAGAGCACCTTCTGCGGCTTCATCGGGAAGGCGTCGGAGTCCTTCTCCATGGCGAAGTCGTCCAGGATGCGCTGGCGCAGCGGCTGCACCTTGGCAATGTCGAACGGCGGCTTGGTGATGCCGCGGCTGTCCAGTTCCTGGTTTACCTGCCACAGCGCATCGGCAATGTCGCCCTGCACGTCGACGGTGGCGTCGTAGTCGGCATCGACCTCCGCCGGCCAGAAGTCGATATGGACGATCTTCTTGCCCTTGGTCTTGTTCCAGTGGCTGGGGCTGTACTCGACCAGGTCATAACCGACCGAGATGATGGTGTCGCAGGCGTCGATGGCGACGTTCGCATGGTCCTTGCCCTGCAGGCCCATGGTGAACAGGCAGTATTCCGACGAACGCGGCACCGCGCCCTTGCCCATGAAGGTGTTGATGACACCGATCCCCAGCTTCTCCGCCATGATGGCAAGCTGGGCCGCGGCGCGCTTCCGGATGGCGCCGTTGCCGGCCAGGATCATCGGGTTCTTGGCCGCCAGGATCACGTCCACGGCTTCCTTGACCGCCTTGTGGTCGGCACCGGGGCGACGGGTGCGGACCGGCTTCATCGCCTTGGCTGCGGAGTCGGGCACATCGTTCTTGGCCAGGTCTTCCGGCAGTTCGATCAGCACCGCGCCCGGCTTCTCCTGCTCCGCGACCTTGAAGGCCTTGCGCACGATCTCGGGGATGGCATTGGCGTTGGTGACGGTCTGCGCCCACTTGGTGATCGGGCGGAACATGGCGATGGAGTCCATGTTCTGGTGGCTTTCCTTGTGCAGGCGGTAGGTGCCGGCCTGGCCGATGATGCCCACCACCGGCGCACGGTCCATGTTGGCGTCGGCGATGCCGGTGACCAGGTTGGTGGCGCCCGGGCCGAGCGTGGCGAGGCAGACGCCGGACTTGCCCGTCAGGCGACCATAGACGTCGGCCATGAAGGCAGCGGCCTGCTCGTGCCGGCACAGGATGAAGTCGATCTTGCTGTCGATCAGCGAGATCATGGTGTCCGCGTTTTCCTCACCCGGCACGCCGAAGATGCGCTCGACACCCTCTTCCTCCAGGCAACGTACGAAAAGATCCGAAGCTTTCATTGTTCAACCCTCCATTGCGGCATCCCGTACCGCGAAACCCCAGGACCCGAAGCCGGGCCGGTCATGACCACCACCGGTCAATGGCCGTCCTGTTCCGTTTCCCCTTCCGTCAGGCGCTTGCCGTCCAGCAAGTCCCGACGCCTGTTGCTTTCGGTCTCCTGACGCCGCCGCTCGGCACCCGTCCGTCCGAAAAGTATCCTGTTCTCCGCGGCCCTTTCGGCTTTCGCCCGGCGGTCACGGCTCTTCCGAGCCTGGCGGAGATTGATCAGGTCTGCCATCGACTTGCCCCTTCGATGTGGCCCGGACGGACCGACCCTGGCCAGACTGACCGAACCCAGGCCGGCCGGACCCGCATTGCGCGCCCGGTTCCGGCGAAACACACGTTTCGCGCATCCTGACCGCCAACCCCCTTGCCATTCACGGAAAAAGCTTAACCGAAAGTCCCGTTGACGCAAGGTCCGCAACCGGCATGGTGTCGATCATCACGCTCGTTGGCGATACAACAGGGCCAGGGCTTTCGCGGAACGGATACGGGAACGGACATGGCAGGTGGCGTAGGGTTTCGGCCATGGGACCACGATCCCAGGCGGTCATGGATGGGGCAGCACGCATGAGGGGCCGGGCATGAAGGCACTTGCTGCCGCGCTCGTCGCACTTGTCGTGCTGGTGGTCGCGGGCCTGTTCGCGGCACCGTTCCTGATCGATGCGGAGGGCCATCGCGACGCCATCGCGCGGCAGGCACAGGATCTGCTGGGCCGGCCCGTGGTGCTGGAGGGTCCGATCGGGTTCCGCCTGCTGCCGACACCCCGGCTGCGGGCGGAGGAAGTCGCCGTGAAGGCCCCCGGCCCCGCCGCGGCGCGTGACCTGCCGCCGGTCCTGCTGGCCCGCGCGGTGGATATCCGGCTGTCGATCCGCAACCTGCTGTTCGGCGACGTGGTGGCCAACCGGGTGACCCTGATCCGCCCCCAGCTCAACCTCGTGACCCTGGCCGATGGCCGCCGCAACCATGCCGGCGGTGCCCCGCTCTCCGGCCTGTCCGGCCTGCTGGGCCAGGGGTCGGCTCCCGACGATGACGGCACCGGCGACGCGCCCGCGATCCGCCACGTGGACTTCGTCGACGGCCTGATAGACGTGCGCAATGCCAGGACCGGGGTTGAGCTGACCCTGGCGGAGATGGCCGGCACCCTGGATGCCGGGGGGGACGGGCGCTCGCCGACGCTGCGCATGAACGGTCGGACGACCGGCCTGCCGCTGGCCATCGAGATCAATGCCGCCGCCCCGGCCTCCGGCACCCGCGTGTCGCTGGTCATGAATGACCCGAGCGGCGGCACCGCGACCTTCCGCGGCAAGGTCACGTCCGGCACGCCATCCCGCCTGCGCGGCAGCCTGACCGCGGAGACTCCGGACCTGGTGGCCAGCCTGCGGCTTCTCGGGCTCGACCTCGATGCCGCGCGGTTCCCCGGCCCGGTGGCGGGCAACGTCAATGGCGACATGATCCTGGGCGACAGCGGCCTGGTGCTGGAGAAGATGCTGTTCGACGTGGCGGGGATCGAGGGGCGCGGACGGGTCAGCGCCAGCCTGCCGGAGGGCGCCGGTGCAGGCGGGCCGCCGGTGCTGGATGTCAGCGTCGGCTTCGAGCAGCTTGACGGTGATGACCTGCTGCGCCGCCTGCAGCCGCTGCTGTCCGGGCCGGAGGGGCAGGGGCCGACGCTGCCGACCGGCATCACGGCCGCGCTGCGCCTGGATGTCGGGGTCGTCTCCCTGGGGGGCAGCCAGTTGCGCCAGCTCGCCTTCGATGCCGCCCTGTCGCGCGGGGAGCTGGCGATCGGTCGCCTCAGTGCCCTGCTGCCCGGCGGCTCCGATCTCGCCTTCACCGGCAAGCTGCGCACACTGACCGGCCATCCCCGGCTGGACGGGACGCTGGAGGCCGCGACCGACAACCTGCGTGCCTTGCTGGACTGGGCCGGCGTTCCGGTGACGGATCGGGCCGTGGACCGGCTGCGCAATGCCAGCATCACCGCCACCGTCAGCGCCACCGATGACGTGATCCAGGCCTACGGGCTGGACATGCGGCTCGACCGCTCTCGCATCAGCGGCGGCTTTGCCGTTGCCGTGCGCAACCGTCCCTCCTTCAGTCTCGACCTGCGGGTCGACCAGCTCAATGCCGACGCCTACCTGCAGGCGCTGGGGCTGGACATGCACTTCGCGCGCATCAGCGGCTCGGAGGGACTGCCGGACCTGGCCTTCCTCGCCGCGCTGGACACCAACAGCCGTCTCAGCGTGGACCAGCTCTGGCTGAATGGCCGGACCTACAGCGACCTCAGCCTGGATGCCAGCCTGATCGGCGGCCAGCTTTCCCTCAACGCGCTGCAGCTCTACCTGCCCGGCGGGGCGCGCCTCTCCCTGGACGGCTCCCTCGACAATCCCGAGGATCCCCGGTTCGCGGTGCGGGGCAGCGGATCGGGCGATGATCCGCGCTCCATGCTGCTGGCGTTCGGCCTGCCGCTGGACAGTGTCGCCGCCCGCTTCGGCGGGTTCGAGGCCGACTTCACGCTGGAGGGGACGCTGGACAGCGTGCGCCTGACCAGCCGCGTCGACCTGCCCCGGGGACAGCTGTCGCTGGAAGGCACCGTCGGCACCTGGCTGCAGGACCCGCGCTTCGACCTGGCGCTGGCGGTGGACCGGGCGCGGCTGCTGCCGGTGATGGAGCTGCTGTTCCCGCAACTGCGCTGGCCCGCGCACCTGGATGACGCGCTGCTGGCCAACCTGCGGCTGGACGGAACGGCAGACACCTACCGCCTGCTCGGCCATGTCGATGCGCTGGCAGGGCGGATGGAACTTGACGGCAGCATCAGCGGCCCGGCGGACCGGCGGCGTTTCAGGGGCGGCATGGCCGTGCGCCACCAGAATCTCTCGGCGCTCGCCGTCACCCTGTTTCCCGGCCTGGCACCGACCGTCGATGCGACCGGACCGGTGGAGATGCTGGGCACGCTGACGGTGGAACCCGGCCTGCTGGAACTGGAGGGGCTGGAACTGGACTCCGCCCCGCTGACGCTTGCAGGCGGCCTGCGCTGGGACAGCCAGGCGCGGCGGCTGACCGGGGCCGTGACCTCGGGCAGCATCACCCTCGACCCGTTGCTGTCGGCGGCGGACAGCGGCGCGGCCCTCGCGGCGCTGCGGTCCGACACGGCGCGGCGCTGGTCACGGGCGCCGTTGGACCTGCTCTGGATGGGACAGATGCAGGGGGCCGTCGACGTGCGGCTGGAGAGGCTGGAAGTGCGTGGACTCGGCCTGGCGGGCCTGGTCACCCGTGCCGAGCTGGAGGCCGGGAGCCTGTCGCTCAGCGGCATCGGGGCGCGCATGGCTGACGGGTTGCTGACCGGCACGGCCCGCCTGACCGGCGGCACCCGGCCGGAGCTGGACCTGGACCTGGAGTGGCGCGATGCGGATATCGGGGCGCTGGCCGGCCTGGCCACGGCGACGCAGGTGATCGCCGCGCGCGGCGACGTGGATCTCGGCCTGCGGGCGCGCGGCGTGGCGCCCTATGACATGGCCCGCGCGGCGGAGGGACAACTGCGCATCGCGGCCCGGGACGCCGTGATCGACGGCATCGACATCGCCGCCTGGCAGCAGGCGCCGGGGGACGATACGGCTGCAGCCGCACTGCGCGGCGGCCGCTCGGCGCTGGGCGATATCGAGGTGATGCTGGGGATCGCGGGGGGCATCCTCTCCCCGGCCGCGCCGTTGCAGGTCACGGCGGAAGGGGTCCGGACCACCTGGCGCGGCAGCGTGGACATGGCCGACTGGACGCTGGACCTGGAGACGCGGCTGCAGGCCACCGGGACGGTGAACCGCGACAGCCTGATGTCGCTCTCCGGCCCCGTGAACCAGCCGCGACGGCGCATCACCACGGACGCGCGCTGAAGCACGGCGCGCGCCCGGTGACGTTTCCGGCAGGCGGAAGAGCCTAGTCGCGGTAGCTCGGGTCGATGCGGTCCAGCTTGCGCAGCAGGCCCGGCCAGTCGCGATGACCCAGCGGGGCGAACTTCTCGAACTGCTGCGCGGTGTGCTCGCAGACTTCCTCGCTCGGCAGTTCCAGCTCGACACCGCCCGACAGCGCGTCGATCTGGGCCTGGCAGGACTTCTCCAGGTAGGCCAGCACGTTGAAGGCCTCCGGAATGGTCTCGCCCACCGACAGCAGGCCGTGGTTGCGCAGGATCATCGCCTTGTTCGTGCCCAGGTGACCGATCAGGCGATCCCGCTCCGAATGGTCCAGCGCCACGCCCTCGTAGGGGTGGTAGGACAGGCGCTTGTAGAAGCGCAGCGCGGTCTGGTTCAGCGGCAGCAGCCCGTCCTTCTGGGCGGAGATCGCCATGCCGGCACGGGTGTGGGTGTGGGCGACGGAGAATACGTCGGGACGCCCGGAGAGCACGGCGGAGTGGATGGTGTAGCCCGCCGGGTTGGCGCCGAAGTCACCCTGCATCAGCACGTTGCCGTCATAGTCGAGCTTGATCAGGCTGGAGGCGGTGATCTCGTCGAAGAACAGGCCATGCGGGTTCAGCAGGAAGGCATCCTCCCCCGGCACGCGGGCGGAGATGTGGGTGGCGGTCAGGTCGTCCCAGCCATACAGGGCAACCAGCCGGTAGAAGGCGGCGAGATCGACGCGGACGGCCCATTCCTCGTCCGAGACCTTGTTGCGGACAGATTTCACGATCGGTGCGGTATCCGGCATCTTTTCCTCCCGGGTGCGCTGGCTTCAGGCTTGCGTTGCGGGCCATGCACGGCCCGATTGCCCGCAAACTGACGCAAGGAAAGCCTCTGCACAAGCACAGATGCTGCACGGGAACCATCCACCCCTCGCATTCCTTGGCGAGGCGGCTATCCTGCACCAAACGATCCGGGGAGGGATTTCATCATGAAGGTCATGCAGTTCTCGCGCTTCGGCGTACCGCACGAGGTGGTCGAGCTGGTGGAGGTCGATGCGCCGGGCGCGCCCGGTCCGGGGCGGGTCAATGTCCAGGTCCTGGCCAGCCCGATCAACCCGGCCGACCTGCTGAACATGGAGGGCCGCTACGGTGCGGAACAGCCGCCGCTGCCCATGACCCAGGGCGCAGAGGGTGTCGGTCGCGTCACCGCGGTGGGCGAAGGCGTCGACAATGTGAAGGTGGGTGACCTGGTCACGCCCCCGGCACGCGGGCTCTGGCGGGAACAGGTGCAGGGTCCGGCGCGGGGGCTGGTGCCGCTGCCGGCGGAGGCGGACCTGCTGCAGCTCGCCATGCTGCGCGCCAACCCGGCGACCGCCTGGCTGATGCTGACGAAGTACGTGACGCTGGAAGCCGGCGACTTCGTGATCCAGAACGCCGCCAACTCCGCCGTGGGGCGGCACCTGATCCGGCTGGCGCGGGCATCGGGCTGGAAATCGGTGAACGTGGTGCGCCGCCCGGAACTGGTCGCCGAACTGACGGAGCTGGGTGCCGACGTGGTGCTGGTGGACGGGCCGGATCTGGCCGAACGGGTGGCGGAGGCCACCGGCGGCAACCTGCCGAAGCTGGCCATCGACGCCATCGGCGGCAGCGCGGTGCAGCGCCTGGCGCAGGCCACCGCCGACAGGGGCACGGTGGTGAATTACGGGCTGCTGTCGGGGGAGCCGCTGATGATCGACGCGCGGGAAACCGTGTTCCGCGACATCACCGTGCGCGGCTTCTGGCTCGCCCCCTGGTTCACGGAGGCCACGCCGCAGGAGATCGGCGAGACCTACCGCTTCCTGTCGGAGAAGGTGGTCAGCGGCGACCTGTTCGTGCCGGTGGAGGCCACCTACGACCTCGGCCAGGTCGCCGACGCCTTGCGCCACGCCGCCCGGGAAGGCCGCGACGGCAAGATCATCATCACCATGGGATCGCCGGCCGCGGGGTGAATGGCCGCGCCGTACTGCGCGGGGGGGATTGCCGGTGGGCGGTTCCATCGCTCTGCCCCACCCGGCCCCCCGCTATGCACTTGACGGATCAGGCGTGATCCCGCCAACTCCGGGACATGGGATTCTACTTCGCACAGGCCCTGACCGGGCTCGCCAGCGCATCGTCGCTGTTCCTGGTGGCCGCCGGGCTCAGCCTGATCTTCGGCGTGACGCGGGTGGTCAACTTCGCCCATGGCTCGCTCTACATGATCGGTGCCTACGTCGCGATGGACGTGATCGGCCTGTTCGGCAAGGTGCCCGGCTTCTGGCTGGCGCTGCCCATCGCGGCGCTGGTCTCCGCGGCGGTGGGCGGGCTGATCGAGGTGACGGTACTGCGCCGCATCTACCGCGCGCCGGAGATGTTCCAGCTTGTCGCCACCTTCGCCATCGTGCTGATCGCGCAGGACGTGGCGGAATGGATCTGGGGCGTGGCCGACCGGTTCGGCCCGCGCGCACCCGGCCTGTCCGGCATCGTCATCATCTTCGGCGAGCGCATCCCGGAATATGACCTGTTCCTGATCGCCATGGGGCCGATCACCCTGTTCCTGCTCTGGCTGCTGTTCCAGCGCACCCGCTTCGGCGTGCTGGTCCGCGCCGCGACGCAGGACCGGGAGATGGCGGCGGCGCTGGGTGTCGACCAGGCGAAGCTGTTCACCGCCGTGTTCTGCCTCGGTGCGGGGCTGGCGGGCCTGGGCGGCGCGATGCAGGTGCCGCGCGACGCGGTGACCCTGACCATGGACCTGGAGATCATCGCGGAGGTCTTCGTGATCACCGTGGTCGGCGGCATGGGCTCGATCCCCGGTGCCTACCTGGCCGCGATCCTGATCTCGGAACTGAACGCCTTCGGCATCCTGATCCTGCCGGAGATCACGCTGATCGTCGCCTTCGCGGCGATGGCCGTGGTGCTGGTGATCCGCCCCTACGGCCTGCTGGGACGCCCGCCGTCGGCCCCCGAGACACCACCCGGTCCGGGCATGGGCACCCTGCGCCTGCCGGGCATGGCCTGGGCGGGGCTGTTCCTTCTGCTGGCGCTGCTGCCGCTGGTGATCGACAGCTTCATCACCGTGTTGATCATCGACATCATGATCCTGGGCATGTTCGCCATGTCGCTGCAGTTCCTGATGGGGCCGGGCGGCATGGTCAGCTTCGGCCACGCCGCCTATTTCGGCGTCGGGGCCTATGGCGCGGCGCTGCTGGTGCGGCACCTGGAGGCCGACATGGGCTGGGCCATGGCCGTGGCACCGGTGGTCGCCGCCGCCGCCGCCCTGTTCTTCGGCTGGTTCTGCGTCCGCCTGTCGGGGGTCTACCTGGCGATGCTGACGCTCGCCGCGGCACAGATCGTCTGGGCCGCCGCCGTGCAGCTGCAGGACTTCACCGGCGGCGATGACGGGCTGACCGGCATCTGGCCGGCGCGGATGTTCGGCGACGACACGGCCTTCTACTACCTGGCGCTGGCCTTCACGGCGATCGCGGTGATGGTGCTGCGGCAGGCGACGCGCAGCCCCTTCGGCCGCGCCCTGACCGCCGCCCGCGATGCGCCGCTGCGGGCGGAGGCGCTGGGCATCAATGTCCAGAACCAGCAATGGATGGCCTTCACCCTGGCCGGGACCGTCGCGGGGCTGGCGGGCGGTCTCTACGTCTTCAAGAAGGGCAGCGTCTTCCCCGACGTGCTGGCCATCCCGCAATCGGTGGATGCGCTGATCATGGTGCTGCTGGGTGGTGTCGACGTGCTGGCCGGCGCGCTGATCGGTGCCACCACCTTCGTGGTGCTGGAGGACGTGTTCAACCAGTTCGAGGCCTGGCGCTCCATGCTCGGCGGGGTGATCCTGCTGATCGCCATGGTGGCACCGGGCGGCATGGCCGGTCTCGGCACCCTGGTCCGCAGGCGGAAGGCGGCATGAGCGCGCTGCTGCAGGTGACGGACCTGGCGAAGTCGTTCGGCGGCGTCGCGGCGGTGGACGGCGTCAGCTTCCAGGTGGCGGCGGGGGAACGGCTGGCCCTGATCGGACCGAACGGCGCGGGCAAGACCACCTGCTTCAACCTGCTGAACGGCCAGTTGCGCGCCGACCGGGGCAGCGTGGTGCTGGACGGGCAGGCGATCACCGGGCGGAAGCCGCGCCAGATCGTGCGGCTGGGCATCGGCCGCACCTTCCAGATCGCGCGGTCGTTCCTGTCGATGACGGTGGAGGAGGCGGTGGAGACCGCGCTGGATGCCGCCACCCGTCACACGCTCTCGTTCCGCCGTGCGCCGGACGCCAGTGCCCGCATCGCGGAACTGCTGGGCCAGGTCGGGCTGCAGGACCAGGCCGCGCGCCCGGTGACCGAGCTGCCCTATGGCGACGTGAAGCGGCTGGACCTGGCCATGGCGCTGTCGTCGTCGCCACGGCTGCTGTTCATGGACGAGCCGACGGCGGGCATGGCGGCGGCGGACCGCGCCCTGCTGATGGACCAGGTCAGCGCCATCGTCGCCGCCTCCGGCGTCGCGGTGCTGTTCACGGAGCATGACATGGAGGCGGTGTTCGGCCATGCCGACCGGGTCATCGTCATGGCACGCGGGCGGCTGATCGCGGAGGGCACGGTGGAACAGATCCGCCGCGATCCGGAAGTCCGGCGGGTCTATCTCGGTCGCGCCGAGAGCGGGGAAGCAGGGGAGGCGGCGGAGCATGGCTGAGCCGATGCTGGTGATCGACGGGCTGAGTGCCGGCTATGGCCCCGCGACCGTGCTGCATGACCTGTCCTTCAGCCTGACACAGGGGGACTCGCTGGCCCTGCTCGGGCGCAACGGCGCGGGCAAGTCCACCACGATCAAGGCCATCATGGGGCTGGTGCGGCGGGAAGCGACGGCGCTCGGCTTCGACGGGAAGGCCATCGGTCACCTGCCGCCGCAGAAGATCGCCCGGCTGGGGCTGGGCTACGTCCCGGAGGAACGGCGGATCTTCGCCGAGCTGACGGTGGCGGAGAACCTGGAGGTGGGGCGCCGCCCGCCGCGCGACGATGCCCCCGCCTGGCCGGAGCAGCGGCTCTACGAACTGTTCCCGGAACTGCATGCCATGCGCGACCGGCGCGCGGGGCGCATGTCGGGCGGAGAGCAGCAGATGCTGACCATTGCCCGCACCCTGGCCGGCAACCCGCGCATCCTGCTGCTCGACGAACCGGCGGAGGGACTGGCCCCGGTGGTGCTGGACCGCATCGCCGACACGGTCGCCACCCTGCGCGCGGAGGGGCTGACCCTGCTGATCGCGGAGCAGAGCCTCGGCTTCGCGGCGGAGGTCGCGGCCCGGTGCGTGGTGCTGGAGAACGGGCAGGTCGCCCATGCCGGCGACATGGCCGAACTCGCCGCCGACCGGGAACTGCGGGAGCGGCTGCTGTCGGTCTGAGCAATTGCCCGGATCGTTCTGCCAAACGATCGGATCGACCCGGTCCGAAATCAGTTGCCGGAACTCTCCAGGCTGAGCTTCATGCCGAAATGGCTGTTGGCGAAACCCAGCTTCTCGTAGAAGCGCACGGCATCGCCGCGGCTCTGGTGCGTGCTGAGCTGGACCAGGCCGCAGCCCCGCTCCCGGCAGGTCTCCACCGCCCAGCGGATCATCTGCTGCCCCAGCCCGGTGCCGCGCATGCTGCTGTGGATGCGAACGCTCTCGATCTGGCCGCGCCAGGTGCCGATGAAGGACAGGCCGGGAATGAAGCTGAGCTGCAGGCAACCGACGATGTGGCCGTCCCGCTCCGCCACCGCCAGAAACTGGTTCGGATCCCGTTCGATGGCATCGAAGGCCGCGATGTAGCGCTCGTCGAGCGGCAGCGACGCGTCCTCCCGCGTCGCGCCCAGGCGGTCATCCGCCAGCAACCCGACGATTGCCGCCACGTCAGCGGCAGTGGCTTGGCGGAAGGTCGGCGTGCTCATGGCTGCTGTTTCCCTGGTTGTCCGGTCCGCTGGTCGTGGGGGTTGCCACACTTCCCGCGGCGCTGCCGGACTTGATCCGGCAGCCCATGGTGCCGCTTCAGCCCCTCAAGATGGGCTCGCGGATCGAGTCCGCGAGCGCCGTGGGGTGGAAATGACAATGCTCGCCGCCGGAGGCAAGGGCCCTTCTCCTGCCTCGTTTGGAAGGGCCAGAACCTCCGTCGCTCAGGCCACCTTCTGGCGGTAGGCGATGGAGCAGTGGTAGTCGCAGTAGGGCTTGCCGGTCAGCGTCTCGTGATCGCAGAAATGGAAGTCCGCTTCGCCCGGATGGCCGACCGGGAACTGGCAGCGGCGATGCTGCGGCAGGGCGCCCGGCGGCGGCGGTGCGGCGACCGGGGCCTGGGGCGCGACCTCCTCCGGCTCCGGCTTCGGGGCCGGGCGGGTGAAGCGGGGGCGCTGCTGCTGGGCTGCGGGGCGGGCCTTGGCGGCACGGGGCCGGCCCGGCTTGGAGAGGCCGAGGCGGTTGGCCTTGCCGATCACGGCGTTGCGGGTGACGTTGCCCAGCTGCTCCGCGATCTGGGCGGCGGTCATGCCCGTGCCCCAGAGTTCCTTCAGCCGCGTCACCCGTTCTTCTGTCCAGCCTGCCGACATGATCCGTCTCCCGCGCTATATCTGGTGAACACCAGCCTCTGCGCAACAAGATACGGGATCGGGCAAGCCTGACCAAGCAGGAATGGCCTGATTCGTCCAATATATTGTGGATAACCGCCGCAGAAACCACCAGACAGTGGCGAAAGTGGCTGATTCCTGTGGATATTCACGGAACCGCAATGCGCGGCCCTACCCGGCGATGCAGCAGGCAGACCGGGAGGCCGAGGCGCTGCCACGTCGCAGGAATGGCAGCCGTACCGGGCAGGGGTGCGCGGTGAGGCGGGGAGGGCCGTGGATCCGGCACCTCCCCACCATCATCCGCTGCCCCGGCGCGAACCGGGGCCGGGCGCGATCCGGGGGGACAGGCGGTCCCGGCCTCAGAAGGCGTCCTCGGACAGGGCCATCAGGGTCGCACCGCCGGACATGGCCTTCGCCGCGTGGGCGTGGATGTCGGGCAGCATCCGTTCCATGAAGAAACGGGCAGTGGCCAGCTTGGTCTCGTAGAAGGCGCTGTCGCCCTCCCCCGATGCCAGCTTCGCCTGCGCCTTCTCCGCGATCTGCGCCCACATGAAGCCGATGGCCACCAGCGCCACGCAGCGCAGGTAATCGGTGGAGGCCGCACCGGCCTCGTCCGCGTTGGCCATCATCTTCGGGCCGAGATCGGCGGTGACGGACTGCAGCCGGGCAAATGCCTTGGCCAGCGGCATGACGAAGTCCTTCATCTCCGGGTTCGTCATGTTGGCCTGGATGAAGGCATCCACCGGGTGGAAGAAGCGACGCATCAGCCGCCCCATGCCGTCGGGCAGCTTGCGGCCCACCAGGTCCAGCGCCTGGATGCCGTTCGCGCCCTCGTAGATCATGGTGATCCGGGCATCGCGGACATACTGCTCCATGCCCCATTCATGGATGAAGCCGTGGCCGCCATAGACCTGCATGGCATCGACCGCGCACTCGAAGCCCATGTCGGTCAGGTAGGCCTTCACGACCGGGGTGATGAAGGCCGCGAAATCGTCCGCCGCCTGGCGCTCTTCCTCGTCCGGGTGCTTCGACGCGAAGTCGATCATCAGGCCGGTCCACAGCGCCAGCGCCCGCGCGCCCTCCACGAACGCCTTCTGCTTCATCAGCATGCGGCGCACGTCCGGGTGGACGATGATCGGGTCGGCGGCCTTGTCCTTCGCCTTAACGCCGGTCAGCGAACGGCCCTGGATACGGTCCTTGGCGTAGATCACCGCGTTCTGGTAGGCGGCGGAGGCCTGGCTGAGGCCCTGGATGCCGACGCCCAGCCGGGCCGCGTTCATCATTGTGAACATGGCGCGCATGCCCTTGTGTGGCGCGCCGACCAGCCAGCCCTTCGCCCCGTCATAGTTCATGACGCAGGTGGAGTTGCCGTGGATGCCCATCTTCTTCTCGATGGCGCCGCAGACCAGGCTGTTGCGCTCCCCCGGCTCGCCATTCTCGTCCAGGATGAACTTCGGCACCACGAACAGGCTGACGCCCTTGATGCCTTCCGGCCCGCCGGGGATCTTGGCCAGCACCAGGTGGATGATGTTCTGCGACATGTCGTGTTCGCCGGCGGAGATGAAGATCTTCTGCCCGGTGATCGCGAAGCTGCCATCATCCTGCGGTTCGGCCTTGGTGCGCATCAGGCCCAGGTCGGTGCCGCAATGCGGCTCCGTCAGGTTCATGGTGCCGGTCCATTCACCGCTGACCATCTTCGGCAGGTAGAGCTGCTTCTGCTCGTCGGTGCCCCAGTGATGGATCGCCTCGTAGGCGCCGTGGGTCAGGCCCGGATACATGGCGAAGGCCATGTTGGCCGACGACGCCATCTCGGAGACGGCGAAGCCCAGCACGTGCGGCAGGCCCTGTCCGCCATAGTCCGGGTCAGCGGTCAGGCCGCCCCAGCCGCCCTCGACATAGGCCTGGTAGGCTTCCTTGAAACCGGTGGGGGTGGTGACGGAACCGTCGTCGTGACGGGTGCAGCCCTCGGTATCGCCGACCGGGTTCAGCGGCGCGATCTCGTTCTCGAAGAACTTCGCGCCCTCCTCCAGGATCGCGTCCACCAGGTCGGGGGTCGCGTCGGCAAAGCCGGGCAGGTTGGAATAGCGCTGCAGGTCGATGAACTCGTGCAGCAGGAACTGGAAATCCTTCACAGGGGCCTGATAGGTCGCGGGCATTCGCGTTTCTCCTGTCGAAATCTTTTCTGGTGGTCTGTTCCGTCCCTCTCCCCCACCCGGCCACCCACGGGAGTATCCTTATTGGGTGGCCGGGTGGGGAGAGGGGCGGAACAGACGTCAAACAGTGCCTAGTTCCGCAGCGGGCGGCCCTTTGTCAGCATGTGCTCGATGCGTTGCAGGGTCTTCTCGTTGCGGATCAGCTTCATGAAACCTTCGAGTTCGAGGGCCAGCAGCTGCTTCTCCGTCACCACTTCCGTGATGTCGGTATCGCCGCCGGACAGCACCCGGCCGACCTGCTCCGCCACTTCCATGTCGTAGGCCGTGGCCTTGCCCTGCAGGGCGAAGCCTTCCACGGCCATGCGGAATGCGGTGGCGGCGGAGGGACCGGGCAGGTTGATCTCGATCGGCTCCGGCTTCTCGTAGCCATCGACCATCGACAGCGCCTTGCGCTTGGCATCGGCCAGCACCCGGCTGCGGTTCATGGAGATGCCGTCGCCTTCGCGCAGGATCTGCATGTCGCGCGCTTCCTGCGCACTGGTCGCCACCTTGGCGGTCGAGATCGCCTCGAACGCGGCGGACAGGGCCGGCATCGGTCCCTGCGGGCGGCGCTTGTTGGCGATGTTGCGGATCGTCAGCTCCTTGCAGCCACCCCAGCCGGGCAGCAGGCCGACACCGACCTCCACCAGTCCCATGTAGCTTTCCGCATGGGCCTGGATGGCGTTGGCGTGCAGGCAGACCTCGCAACCGCCGCCCAGCGCCATGCCGGCCGGCGCCGCGACCACCGGGAACGGGGCATTCTTCAGCCCCTGCATGGCCTTCTGGCCGGAGGCGACGCCGTTCTCGATTACCGGCCACATGGCGGCATTGGCACCGAACAGGGCCACGCCGACATTGGCACCGACCGAGAAATTGTCGGCGTCGGAGCCGATGATCAGCGCCTTGAAGCCCAGCTTGTCGATCTTCGCCGCCTGCACGATCATCGCGATGGAGTTCTCGTCCAGGCTGTTCATCTTGGAGTGGAACTCCAGGCAGGCCACGCCGTCACCCACGTCCCAGATGGAGGCGGAGGCGTTCGACTTCACCGGCTGCTTGCCGCGCTTCCGGTCGGCCAGGGTCCAGGCGTCCTCCGGCACCACGATCTCGGCATAGTCGCCGGAGGTGGTGAGGATGTAAGCGCTCTCGCCCTCTTCCTTGTAGAAGGTCCTGCCGCGCGCGGTCTCCAGCAGCGCCGGAACCGGGCGGCCTTCCTCCGCCAGCCTGCCGGCCAGCCAGTCGGCACCCAGCATGTCGATCATCTCGAACGGGCCCCACTTCCAGGCGTAGCCCGTCTTCATGGCCAGATCGACACCGCGGATATCGTCGGAGATCTCCGGCACCAGCGAGGCGGCATAGCTCAGCACGTGGCTCAGCACGGTCCAGGCATACTGGCCGCCCTTGTCCTCGTGCGTCACCAGGGCGCGCAGGCCCTTCTTCGCCGCGCGGGCGCTGGCCAGGGTCGACTTCTGCTCCGCGCGGTACTCGCCGGTCTTCAGGTCGATGGCCTGCTTGACCGACTTGCCGTCGATCTTCGTGCGACGGTAGAAGCCGCCCTTGCCCTTCCGGCCGGTATAGCCTTCCGCGATCATCTTCTGGATCAGCTTCGTCAGCGGATGGTCCGGGTCGACGAAGTCACGCAGCGGATCATCCGCCGGGACCAGGTCGATCATGGAGGCGATGACGTGCGGCCCCAGGTCGATGCCGGTCAGGTCGCCCAGGCCGAAGATGCCGGTCTTCGGCACACCGGTCGGGCGGCCGACGATGGAGTCCGCCTCTTCCACGGTCAGGCCCAGGTCGTAGGCCGAGCGGGTGGCGACGGTGGACCAGAAGATGCCGATGCGGTTGCCGATGAAGCCCGGCGTGTCCTTGCAGTCGACCACTTCCTTGCCCAGCTTCACGTCGCCGAAGCGCTTCAGCGCCTCGAACGCGTCGTCGCGGGTCTTCTCCCCCTTCACCACTTCCAGCAGCCGCATGTAGCGCGGCGGGTTGAAGAAGTGGGTGATGGCGAAATCCCCGGCGAAATCCTCGCCCAGGCCATCCGTCAGCACGTTCAGCGGGATGGTGGAGGTGTTGGAGGTGACGACGGAGCCCGGCTTGCGCACCTCGTTCAGGCGCTTGTAGAGGTCGCGCTTGATCTGCGGGTTCTCGATGATCGCCTCGCAGATCCAGTCGCAGTCGGCGAGCGCGCCCAGGTCATCCTCCAGGTTCCCGGTCTCGATCAGCCGCGCATTGCGCTTGTGCATGAACGGGGCGGGATTGGTCTTCAGCATCTTCGCCACGGCACCCTTGGCGATGGCGGAGCGGTCGTTCGCGCCCTTCGGCACGATGTCGAGCAGCACCACCGGGACACCGGCATTGGCGACATGGGCGGCGATACCGGCCCCCATGACACCGGCACCGATGACGGCAACCTTGTTGATCTCCACCATCTCAGCAGGCCTCCAGGACCGTGGCGATGCCCTGGCCGCCGCCGATGCACTGGGTGGCGAGGGCCAGGCCCTTGCCTTCCCGCTTCAGCAGCTGCGCCGCCTTGCCGGTGATGCGGGCACCGGTGGCCCCCAGCGGATGGCCCAGCGCCAGCGCGCCGCCGTCGATGTTGGTGTTGTCGAAGCCGATTCCGGTTTCCTTCATCACCGAAAGCGCCTGTGCGGCGAAGGCCTCGTTCAGCTCGATGATGTCCAGGTCGGAGACCTTGATCCCGGCACGTTCCAGCGCCTTCTCGGTGGCCGGAACCGGGCCGATGCCCATGATCTCCGGGGCGCAGCCGGCGACGGCGGTGGAGCGGATGCGGGCCAGCTTCTCCAGCCCGTGCGCGTCGGCATACTCTTCCGAGCAGACCAGCACCGCGGAGGCACCGTCGGTCAGCGGGGAAGACGTGCCGGCGGTGACCGAACCGTTCTGGTCGAAGGCCGGCTTCAGTCCCGACAGGTCATCGGCGGTGGTGCCGGGACGGATGCAGCCATCCTCCTCGACACGGATGTTGCCGTCGACGATGGCGACGATCTCGTCAGCCAGCTTGCCCTCCGCCTGCGCCTTCGCGGCACGGGCATGGCTCTCGACGGCCACGGCCTCCTGCTCGGCGCGGGAGATGTCGTACTTCTTCGCCAGGTTCTCCGCGGTGATGCCCATGGAGACATAGGCCTCCGGGTAACGCTGGTAGAGGCCCGGATGCGGGGCCGGGTTGAAACCGGCCATCGGCACGCGGCTCATGCTCTCGATACCGGCACAGATGAAGGCCTTGCCCGCACCCATGGCGATGGCACCGGCGGCCATGTGGATGGAGGTCATGGAGGAACCGCAGAAACGGTTGACGGTGGTGCCGGCAATGGTCTGCGGCAGTTCCGCCAGGAACGCGATCAGGCGGGCGACGTTCAGGCCCTGCTCGCCCTCGGGGAAGGCGCAGCCGACGATCAGGTCCTCCAGGTCGGCAGGCTCGACGCCGGTCTTCTGCACCAGCGCCCGGACCACCTGGGCGGTCATCTCGTCCGGGCGGACTTTCGCCAGGGCGCCCTTGTGGGCAAAGGTGAAGGGTGAGCGCTGGTAGCCAGCGATGACCACGTTTGTCATGTCGGGGGTTCTCCCTCGCAGGTGTAGCTTTGTTGGTTCGTCTTGGTGGCCTGTTCCGTCCCTCTCCCCCTCCCGGCCACCCATTTCAGGATACTTGCGTGGGTGGCCGGGAGGGGGAGAGGGACGGAACAGTCAGCCGAAAAGCCTACCGCTCAGTCGGCGGCTTCAGCGGCCAGGCCCTGTTCCGACAGCCAGGTCTCGACCTGGCGCATCTGGTCCTTCAGTTCGTCGATGGTCTCGTCCAGTTCGGCGCGCTGCTGCTGCAGGGTCGCCATCCGCTCCTCCGAGGCGTCGAGCAGGCGGCGGGCCTGGACGACCTGGCCGTCGCGCAGTTCGTAGAGTTCCAGCCAGTCGCGGATCTCGGCCAGGCTGAAGCCCAGGCGCTTGCCGCGCAGGATCAGCGCCAGGCGGCCCTTGTCGCGCCGGTCATAGATCCGCTGGGTGCCCTTGCGCAGTGGGCTCAGCAGGCCCTTGTCCTCGTAGAAACGCAGGGTGCGCGGGGTGATGTCGTATTCCAGCGACAGGTCCCGGATGGAGTAGGTTTTCGTTTCGGTCATGATGATGTATTCTCTGGACGTCCGTTGGGTGACGCAGGTGCTGCGTCGGTTACCTGCGTAGGTAGTTTACGTTGACGTAAACGTCAAGTGCTGAACGGGCCTTTCCGTGAAATTGCGCAGCCGGGATTCACGCATGTCCAGCCAGCCCACCAATTACCGCCAGTTCTGGCACTATTACCTGCGGGAGCATTCCCGCATCCTGACCCGGCGCATCCACTATTTCGGCACCGGGCTGGCCATCATCGGCATCATCATGGCGGTGGCAGACTGGAACGGCTGGTACCTTCTGGCGGCGGCGGTCTGCGGCTATGCCCCGGCCTGGTTCGCGCACTTCTTCGTGGAGAAGAACCGACCGGCCACCTTCCGCTATCCCTTCTGGTCGCTGATCAGCGACTTCCGCATGTTCTTCATGTGGCTCGCCGACCGCCTGCAGCCCGAACTGAAACGCGCCGGCTGCCTGGCCGAGATCGACCTGGACGAAGCGGAACCCGCCAAGGCGCCGTAGCCGCCTTCGCGCCTGCTGATCCCGGGGGCACCCATGGTGCCGCGCTGGCGCCTCAAGCCCGGTCCGCGAGCGCCGGGAAGGTGGAGGCGGCGGCGATCAGCACCGGCCGCCCCGACGCCGTCCCCCCTCAGACCCGCGTGAAGATGCGGTCGACATAGCCCGAGACGCGGGCAACGCTCTCGTCGACGGACAGGTTGGAAGTGTCCACGGTCAGCTCCGCCGCCTCCGGCGCCTCGTAGGGTGCGGAGATGCCGGTGAAGTCCTTGATCTCGCCCGCACGGGCCTTGCGATAGAGCCCCTTCGGGTCGCGGCTCTCGCAGGTGGCGACATCGGCATCGATGTGGATCTCGTGGAAATCATCGCCCGCCGCCGCACGCGCCCGGTCACGGTCGGAGCGGTAGGGGGAGATGAAGGCGGTGACGACGATGAACCCGGCCTTGGCCATCAGCGCCGCGACCTCGCCGACACGGCGGATGTTCTCCGCCCGGTCCTCCGGGCTGAAGCCCAGGTCGGCGTTCAGGCCGAAGCGCACATTGTCCCCGTCCAGCACGAAGACCTGGTAGCCCTTGTCGAACAGCCGACGTTCCGTCGCCACGGCGATGGTGGACTTGCCGGCACCGGAGAGACCGGTGAACCACAGCACGCCGCCCTTGTGGCCGTTGCGCTTGTGGCGTTCCTCCGCCCCGATGGCCGCCTCCACCTTGGTGACGTTGGTGGCGCGGACGGTGATCAGGTTGCGCTGGTCGGCATAGCCTTCCATGGAGATGATGCCGCCACCGGCGATGTCGAAACCGTCCACCAGCACGAAGCGGCCGGTCTTCTGGTTGTGGCGGAACTCGTCCAGCGCCAGCATCTGGCGGGCACGGATGGTGACTTCCGCCACCGCGTTGCGCTCCACCCGGTCGGAATCGGTGTGGCTCAGGTCGCCGGTGTCGATCACCCGGTCGATGGACTGCACGGTCACCCGCGCCTCCGCATTCGCCAGCTTCATCTTGTAGGTCTTGCCGGGAACCAGTGGATCCTTGCCCAGCCAGAAGACATGGGCGCGGAACACGTCGGTCTCGATCGGCGGCTGGTTCTCGTGGCTGGCGATGTGGCCCCGCTCGATGAACAGCTGCTCGTCGAGCGTGATGCCCACCGACTGCCCGGCAGATGCCTTCATCGGCAGCGGATCGACGTTCCAGGCCTCGATGGTGCGGACCTTCGCCGTCTTGTTGATGGGGGAGAACAGCAGCGTGTCGCCGACACGGATGGTGCCGCTCTCGATGCGGCCGGCAATGATGCGACGCTCATCGAACTTGTAGACGTCCTGCACCGGAAACCGCAGCGGCTGGTCGGTGGCCGGCAGCGGCACGCGGAACCCGTCCAGCGCCTCCGTGATGCTGGGGCCGAGGTACCAGGGCATGCGCTTCGACGGCCCGATGATCAGGTCGCCCTCGCGCCCCGAGACCGGGATGACGTGGTTGGGGGTGACGCCGATGCCCTTCAGGTAGGCACGGAACTCGGTCTCGATGGCCTCGAAACGGGACTGGGAATAGTCCACCAGGTCCATCTTGTTGACGCAGACGGTGACCTGTCCGATGCCCATCAGGTGCAGCAGGTAGCCATGCCGGCGGGACTGTTCCTGCACGCCCTCGTTGGCGTCGATCACCAGGATGGCGGCATCGGCGGCGGCCGCGCCGGTGATCATGTTCTTCAGGAATTCCTTGTGCCCCGGCGCGTCGATGATGACGTAGTCGCGCTTCGGCGTCTTGAACCAGATCTGCGAGGTGTCAATGGTGATGCCCTGGTCACGCTCCGCCTGCAGCGCGTCCATCAGGAAGGCATATTCGAACGGCATGCCGCGCCGTTCGCACATCTTGCGGATTTCCTCCACCCGGCCCTCGGGCAGGGAGTCGGTGTCGTGGAACAGGCGACCGACCAGGGTGGACTTGCCGTGATCGACGTGACCGACAAAGACGGTCTTCAGGGATTCGCGATGGTTGCTCATGGTCCGGACCCCTTACATGTAGCCGTCGGCGCGCAGGCGCTCGAAGGCGTCCTCCGCCTCGTGATCCATGGCCCGACCGGACCGTTCGGAGACCTTGGTGGTCCGCAGTTCCTCGATGATCTCGTCCAGCGTCTCGGCGTTCGACGCTACCGGGTGGGTGATGTCCTTGTCGCCGAGGGAGCGGTAGCGCTTCCCGTCCTTGGCGAAATACAGGTCGATGACGGGAATGTTCTCCCGCTTGGTGTAGAGCCAGATGTCCATCTCGGTCCAGTGCAGCAGCGGGTGGATGCGCACGTGGGTGCCGGGCGGGAAGTCGGTGTTGAACTGGTCCCAGAACTCCGGCGGCTGGTCGCGGAAGTTCCAGGCCCCGGTGGCACCGCGCGGGCTGAACACACGCTCCTTGGCGCGGGTCGCCTGCTCGTCGCGGCGGATACCGGCAAAGATGCCGTCGAACGGGTTCGCGGCCAGGAAGTTCTTCAGCCCCTCCGTCTTGCGCGCGGCAGAGCGGGCGGCAGGCGGCAGGCTGGGGTCGATCTCCTCGATCGGCGGGCACTTGCCGCTGAGGAAGTTCAGGTTCCATTCCTTGATGTAGCGGTCGCGGAACTCGTACATCTCGGGGAACTTCTTCTCCGTGTCCACATGCATCACGGGGAACGGCACGTGACCATGGAAGGCCTTCCGCGCCAGCCAGATCATGACATTGGAGTCCTTGCCCAGCGACCAGAGCATGCCGACACGCCCCAGGCGGTTGAATGCCTCCCTGAAGATGTAGACGCTCTGGCTTTCCAGCCGGTCGAGATGATCCATGGCAATGTCCCGTGTCGCTGTCAGTCGGAGGCGGCGCGCGCCCCGGTCGG
This sequence comes from Minwuia sp., assembly GCA_965228535.1. Lineage (GTDB taxonomy): Bacteria > Pseudomonadota > Alphaproteobacteria > Minwuiales > Minwuiaceae > Minwuia. The sequence goes on from CBDDHU010000003.1 coordinate 310,540, forward strand.
GCCTTCAACTATGCGAGGATGCGTCGGGGGGCAAGGGCGTGTTGTGCGCACGCGGCATCACGGTCACGCCATGGCGGACACGGCGAAGCGTCGGGGACGCTTCCGCGAACCGTTCAGAACTGGATGCGGGTACCGAAGAAGATCAGCGCGTCGCGGCTGGTCTCGCTGTCCAGGGCATCGGACGGACCCTGGTCCCAGAACTGGATGCCACCGACCAGGCCCACCGAACCGGTGAGCTGCCAGGCGCCACCGATCTCCAGCGCGTCGGCGGTGTCGGGCTGCTGCTGCTGGCGCTCCGACAGGCTGCGGACATATTTCAGGCCCACCTGCCAGTTGGACCCGGCATAGCTCATGCCCAGCCGGTAGTCGGTCAGCAGGCGGCCGAGCTTCAGGTCGTCGCCCTGCGCCAGGTCGGCACCGATGGAGAAACCGTCATAGCCGATGCGGCCACCGACCTGCCAGGCGTTGCCGCGTTCCGGGTCGAAGGTCGGATCGACGGAGGCCGCCGAGAGCCCGAAGCGGGACACCGGCTCCGCCGGGGCGAGGGAGGAAACGCCGTAGCGCTGCGCCGTGTCGCCGACGCTGCCGAAGACCGTGAAGTCCAGCCCCATCGCCCGGTCGCTGAAATCGATGCCGACGCGCGGCGAACCGGTCTCGGTCCCCGACGGCTCGACGGAAAGGTTCAGCGCGGCACCGGGTTCGCCACCATCGCGGGGCGTCAGGCTGAGCAGGTCGATCAGCGCCGGGGCGTCCGCGCCGCGAATGCGCCCGACGGAGGGAACGGACTTCTCCTCCGGCGCCACCAGCCGCAGGGTGCCGCCCGCACCGCCTTCCGGTGCCGCCATGGCCTGACCGGCACCCAGCATCGCCAGCACGGACACCGTGGCGAGCGCATGGCGCAGGGCCTTGCGGACGTCGGCGGGGATGGCAGGGACAACGGACATGGAACGCATGTTTTCGGCAAACTGTGAAGACGCGGTTACTGACAGGTGGGAACTACACATTACACGACGGTGAATCAATCCCGGCGCGCGGCGTGTCAGCGCCTGTTGTGGTCCCGCGGAACGTCGGATAGAACCGGATCAGCAATGGTCAGAACATCGGAATTGCAGACATGAAAGCACGTCTCGGCGCGGGCAGGACGATCCTGATCCTCGCCACGCTGGCCCTCGGCGCGTGCGCGTCGCTCAATCCGTTCAGCGACGGCGATGCGGAATCCGTTGAGAGTCAGCGGGTTGCAGCGCAGGAGCAGCAGCGGGCGGTTTCCGCGCGCTCCGTGGTGAACCCGTTCCTGTGGACCGCGTCGCTGGAGACGCTGGGCTTCCTGCCGATCACCGAGGCATCGGAGAGCGAGGGGCGGATCCGGACCGAATGGTACGTTCCCGCCGCCGCCCCGACGGAGCGTTTCCGCGTGAATGTGACATTTACCTCACGCTCGCTTTCCCCCGATGCCTTCTCGGTCGGCCTGGTGCGGCAGGAGCTGCGCGGCACCGGGCAGTGGATCGACCTGCCGGCCACGGAGCAGGTGCGGTCCAACCTGGAGGAAACCATCCTGTTCCGGGCTCTGCAGCTTCGCCAGGACGCCGGACTGCTATGACCGGGGACGGGCCGCGGCACCCCTGAGAGCCGTGGCGCGCCCCCGCAACTCAGCCATCGCGCCTTCCCCGCCGGTCGCCTGACCTGACCGGCCTTTCCGGGGACGGTGCCGACAACCGCCTATCCCTTGCCGTACAGATGACAGCCGCCATGACCGACATGAACGAACGCTACAACCCCGCCGAGACCGAGCCGAAATGGCAGGCGGTCTGGGACGAACGCCAGAGCTTCCGCGCCGAGGCCGACCCGGAGCGGGAGAAGTACTACGTGCTGGAGATGTTCCCCTATCCGTCGGGGCGCATCCACATGGGGCATGTGCGCAACTACACGCTGGGCGACGTGGTGGCGCGCTACAAGCGGGCGCGGGGCTTCAACGTCATGCACCCGATGGGCTGGGACGCCTTCGGCCTGCCGGCGGAGAACGCGGCGCGCGACAAGAAGGTGCATCCGGCGGAATGGACCTGGGCCAACATCGACAACATGCGCGCCGAGCTGAAGTCGATGGGCCTGAGCCTGGACTGGACGCGGGAGTTCGCGACCTGCGACGTCACCTATTACCGCCACCAGCAGAAGCTGTTCCTGGACATGCTGGAGCAGGACCTGGTCTACCGGCGGGAGAGCTGGGTCAACTGGGACCCGGTCGACCATACCGTGCTGGCCAACGAGCAGGTGATCGACGGGCGAGGCTGGCGCTCCGGCGCGGTGGTGGAGAAGCGCAAGCTGACCCAGTGGTTCTTCCGCATCACCGCCTTCTCGGAGGAACTGCTCTCCGCGCTCGGCACCATGGACCGCTGGCCCGACCGGGTGCGCGCCATGCAGACCCAGTGGATCGGCCGTTCCGAGGGTCTGCGCATGACCTTCCGCTTCGACGGCACGGTGGCGGGGCACGTGGATGGCCTGACCATCTACACCACCCGGCCCGACACCCTGTTCGGTGCCAGCTTCATGGCCATCTCCGCCGAGCATCCCCTGGCCCAGCAGATCGCCGCCGGCAATCCCGGTGCGCAGGCCTTCGTCGAGGAGTGCCGCCAGATGGGCACCTCCGAGGAGGCGCTGGAACGCGCGGAAAAGAAGGGCTTCGACACCGGCCTGCGGGTCAGGCATCCCCTGGATGACAGCATCACCCTGCCTGTCTACATCGCCAACTTCGTGCTGATGGAATACGGCACCGGGGCCATCTTCGGCTGCCCGGCGCACGACCAGCGCGACCTGGACTTCGCCCGCAAGTATGACCTGCCCGTGACCCCTGTCGTCTGTCCGTCGGACAGCGACGCGGCGACGTTTACGGTCGGCGACACCGCGTATACCGGCGACGGCCTGCTGATCAATTCGCGCTTCCTGGACGGTATGACCGTGCCGGATGCGAAGGCGGCGATCATCGACCGGATCGAGGGCGAGGGCACGGGTGAGCGCACGGTCAACTTCCGCCTGCGCGACTGGGGGCTGAGCCGCCAGCGCTACTGGGGCTGCCCGATCCCGGTCATACACTGCGATGCCTGCGGCGTGGTGCCGGTGCCGGCCGCCGACCTGCCGGTGGCGCTGCCCATGGACGTGACCTTCGACAAGCCCGGCAACGCCCTGGACCATCACCCGACCTGGCGCAACGTGGCCTGCCCGAAATGCGGCGCGGACGCGCGGCGCGAGACCGACACCATGGACACCTTCGTCGATTCGTCCTGGTACTTCGCCCGCTTCGCCAGCTCCGATGCGGAGGACGTGCCGGTCCGGCCGCAGGAGTTCGATTACTGGCTGCCGGTGGACCAGTATATCGGCGGCATCGAGCACGCGATCCTGCACCTGCTCTATTCCCGCTTCTTCATGCGCGCCATGAAGCAGAGCGGCTATGGCGCGCTGGACGAGCCGTTCGACGGCCTGTTCACCCAGGGCATGGTCACCCACCGCACCTATCACGCCGGCAAGGACGCCAATGGCGGCGACATCTGGGTCTATCCGCAGGAAGTCGAGAAGGCGGAGGATGGCAGCCTGAGCCAGGCCGGAACCGGTGCCCCGGTGACCGAGGGGCCGCTGGAGAAGATGAGCAAGTCGAAGAACAATACCGTCGATCCCGGTGCGATCATCGGCAAGTACGGCGCGGACACCGCGCGCTGGTTCATGCTCTCCGACAGCCCGCCGGAGCGCGACCTGGAATGGTCCGACGAAGGGGTGAACGGCGCGTGGCGCTTCCTGCAGCGGGCCTGGCGCGCGGTGCGGCAGGCGGTGCAGGCCGGACCGGTGGCCGATGCCCCGGCACCGGAGGCGGGATCCGCCGCGGACGAGCTGCTGCGCACCGCGCACCGCACCATTGCCGGTTTCACCGACGACCTGGAGAAGTTCCACTTCAACAAGGCGGTGGCGCGGTTGCACCAGCTGACCAACGCCATCGAGAAGTTCCGGGGCGACGCGCCCGCCGACATTGCCGTGCGCCGCTTCGCGGTGGAGACGCTGGTGCGGCTGATGGCTCCGCTGACCCCGCACATGGCGGAGGAAGCCTGGCAGATGCTGGACGGCTCCGGCCTGCTGGTCGATGCCCCCTGGCCGGAGGCCGATGCCGCGCTGGTGGCGGAGGACGTGGTCAGCATCGCGGTGCAGGTGCTCGGCAAGAAGCGCGCGGTGATCGAGATCGCCAGGGACAGCGCGGAGGACGCGGTGCGGGAGGCGGCGCTGGCCGCGCCGAACGTGATCCGCGCCATGGACGGCAAGCCGGCGCGGAAGGTGATCGTTGTGCCGAACCGGATCGTCAATATTGTGGTCTGATGACTGACAGGGCGCACAGGGCAGCTAACTGGGCAACCGACGGAGCGGCGGCAGGGACGGCGGCCCGCGACCGGTTGCGCCGGGGCAGGCTCGCGACACCTCTGCGCCTGTTGCGGCACGGCCTGCTCGGGCTGCTGCTGACAGTCGTGGCCGCCTGCGGCTTCGAACCGGTCTATGCGCCGAATGGCGGCGCGCTCTCCACCGCGCTGCGGGAAGTCAGCATCGAACAGCCGCCGGGACGGGTCGGACAGGCGCTCCGTCTCGCCATCCTGGACGGGATCGGCGACCGGGAGCGCGGGATCCAGCCGCGCTATTTCCTGCGCACCCAGATGAAGGTCAGCACCGAACGCGTCGCCATCCAGGCCGATGAATCGGCGGCGCGGATCAATGTCATCGTCGATGTGAACTGGCAGCTGCAGGATTCCGGCGGACAGACGACGTTCGAACAGGGCCAGGTACGGCGTACCGTGGCCTACAACGTGGTGGCCGACACCTATGCCACGCTGGTGGGACAGCGCGACGCCGAACGCCTCGCCGGACAGCAGGTGGGGGAGGCGATACGGACCCGCCTGCTGCTGGCCCTGCGGGACAGGTGATCCCATGGAATGGAAGGGGCGGGACGCGGAAAGCAGACTCGGTCGTCCCCATCCCGATATCCGGCTCTTCCTCTTCTACGGTCCCGATACCGGGCTTGCCGCCGAACGCGCGCTGAAGGTGGCAAGCATCCACCTGGGTGACGGGGCGGGACCGGATGACATCCTGCGCCTTGACGGCGACACGCTGGGTGACGATCCGGCGCGTCTGGCCGACGAGGCTGCACAGGTCAGCATGTTCGGCGGGGAGCGGGTAATCCGCGTGGTCAATGCCTCCGGCGCGGCAGCCGCCCGGGCAATCGAGGGCTGGCTCGACGATCCCGTCGGCTCCCTCGTTACCGTGGAAGTCGGCGATGTGCGGCCGGGCCAGAAACTGCGCAGCCGCGTGGCCTCGGAGAAGACAAAGAACGCCGTCGCGGTGGGCTGCTATCCCGACGATGCCGGCTCCATGGACCGCCTGGTCGAGGAAGTGCTGCGCGATGAAGGATTCCGCATCCAGGGCGACGCCAGGCAGGGTCTGCTGGCCAGGCTTGGCCCCGACCGGCGAATGAACCGCGAAACCGTGCGCCTGCTGACGCTCTATGCCGGTGATCCGCAGCAGGAAATCACCCTGGCCGATGTGCAGGCCGCGCTTGGCGACAGCTCGGCGGTCGGTTTCGAGACCATCGCCTTCGCCTGCCTGGGTGGCGACACGGCGGAGGCGCTGCGCCTGTTCGACAAGAGCATGGCGGAGAAGACCCACCCGATCATCACCGTCTCCTCGCTGCTGACCCAGTTCGACCGCTTCGATGCGCTGGAGGCCGCGCGCCAGGCCGGCAAGTCCGCCGACGTGGCCATGAAGGCCATGCGCATCTTCCCGAAATCCCGCCAGGATGCCTTCCAGCGCATGGCGAACTACTGGCCATCCCAACGTAGGGCCCATGCCCGCCGACTGATCGTCGAGGCTGACATCAGGGGACGGTCCGGCCAGTTGCCGGAGGAGCTGGTCTACCGGGACCTGCTGCTGAGGCTCGGCGCGGCTGCCCAGGGTATGGCGAAACGCGCGCGTCGCTTCTGAGCAGCCTTACCTATTCGTGACGGAGATGCAGGTCCTACCGGGAAGCGGTATGACGCGCAGAATGCCCCGGGAATCAGGGGCGGGTGAGGCGCTGGCAGATCTCGTCCAGCTGCTCCAGCGTGCGATAGCTGATCCGCACCTCGCCGCGCGTGCCCTTGTGACGGATGTCCACCTTGAGCCCAAGCGCATCGGCAAGGCTCTGCTCCAAAGCCGCGGTATCCGGGTCCTTGCGGGTTTCTGTCTTCGGCCTGGGCTGGCTGCCCTGCTTGACCTGGCGGCGGATGGATTCCACGTCACGCACGTTCAGGCCACGCTCCACGATCTCCCGCGCCAGCTCCGCCGGATCGTCGGAGGTGATCACCGCGCGCGCCGCACCGGCGGACAGTTCGCCCGACCGCACGTAGGACTTCACGTCATCCGGTAGGGTCAGCAGGCGTACCGCGTTGGCCACGTGACTGCGGCTCTTGCCGACCGCCTCCGCGATGTCGGCGGCGGAATGACCGAACTCGTTCATCAGCCGCTTGTAGCCCTCCGCCTCTTCCATCGGGTTCAGGTCCTGGCGCTGGATGTTCTCGATCAGCGCGATCTGCAGGGTCTCGGTGTCGTTCAGCTCCCGGATGATGACCGGTACTTCATGCAGCTGCGCCACCTGTGCCGCGCGCCAGCGACGCTCACCCGCGACGATCTCGTAGCTGTCTTCCTCCCCCGGCAGGCGGCGGACGATCAGCGGCTGCAGGATGCCCTGCCGATTGATCGACTGCACCAGGGTGGCAAGCTCGTCCTCGTCAAAGGCCTGGCGCGGCTGGAACCGGCCCGGCCGCAGGTAGGCGACGGGCACCTGTCGCAGCCCCCGGGAGGCTGAAGCGGACGGCGCGGCATCGCCCACGCCCTCCCCCAGCAACGCCGAAAGCCCACGCCCCAGTCCACGGGAGGATGAGCTGCGGGCGCTGCCGCCTGCCTCCGGCCTGGGTCGGCCCTGGTCGCCGGGATCGTCGCTGAAGGTCATTGTCTCTCTGGCTCCTTGGAACTGGTCACCGGCGCACGGAACCGCCGGAAACCGCTGGCTGGCGGGCCCTGGTCAGGCACCGGTCCGGCCATCCGGCACAAGCGACGCGGCTTCTGCCCGTGTTCAGGCGGCGGTCCGCTGACGCTCCCGCCGCAGCATCTCGCCGGCAAGCTGGATATAGGCCTGGCTGCCGGCGCAGCGGTGATCATACAACAGGGCCGGGCGTCCGTGCGAGGGCGCTTCGGAGACCCGGACATTGCGCGGGATGATGGTGTCATAGACCTTGGCGCCGAGATGGGCGCGCACATCGTCGGCCACCTGCTCCGACAGCCGGTTGCGGCGGTCGAACATGGTCAGCACGATCCCCTGCACCTCCAGCCGCGGGTTCAGGGTCCGCCGCACCCGGTCGACGGTGGAGAGCAGCTGCGAAAGGCCCTCCAGCGCGAAGAACTCGCACTGCAGCGGCACCAGCACCGCGTCCGCCGCCACCATGGCATTCACGGTGACGAGGTTTAGGGAGGGCGGGCAGTCGATCAGGATGAAGTCGTAATCCGCCATGGCCGGGCGCAGCGCCTCGTCCAGCTGTCGCTGCGGCGGGTTCAGTTCTACCAGTTCCAGCTCCGCGCCGGACAGTTCTACCGATGCCGGAATGATGTCCAGGTTGGGTATGGCCGACGGCACGATCGCAGACCCTACCGTCGTCGCCCGGACCAGCAGGTGGTAGGAAGTACGGTCCCGCTTGGCGCGGTCGATGCCGAGACCGGTGGAGGCATTGCCCTGTGCATCGAGATCCACCAGCAGCACCTTGCGCCCCACCGCCGCCAAGGCCGTGCCCAGGTTGATCGCGGTGGTGGTCTTGCCGACCCCGCCCTTCTGGTTCACCACGGCAAGCTTGCGGGCCTGTCGCTTACGAATCGGCGTTTCCATGATGCTGAAGCCCCCGGACCAGGAGTATGGCGCCCGCCCCGTCACTGAGGCTCTCATGGCGCTCCCAGGAGAATTTCCAACATTTCGTTGCCGCGGTCAACTCACTCTCAACATCTTGACCCTTGAGAAACAGGCCCAGGCTGCTGTCCTGCATGAAGGGCGCGGCAAGATCCAGAAGCTGTGGCAGCGGCGCCAGTGCGCGGGCGCTGACGATATCCGCCTGCAGGTCCGTGACTGTCTCGATCCGCCGGTTCAGGACCGCGATCTCCAGACCCATGGTCCGCGCCGCCTCCCGCAGGAAGGCGCACTTGCGGGCGTCGGATTCGATCAGGGTGACACGGGCACCATGGCAGGCCGCCACCACGAGACCGGGAAAGCCGCCGCCACTGCCCAGGTCGATCCAGCTTGCAGCGCCCCCCGGCACCAGCGGAACGAGTTGCCAGGAGTCCAGCACGTGCCGGGACCAGAAGGCCGAAAGGGTGGAACGGGCGACCAGGTTGATGCGCGGGTTCCAGCGGTTCAGCAGTGCCTCCAGCTGGACCAGCCGGGACAGTGTTTCACGTGAAACACCACTGCGCTGCCTGAAACCCTCCGCGTCCATCGGCGGATCAGACGGCCGGCTTCCGGCTGACGCCGACACCGCGCCGTACATGCGCCAGCAGCAGGTTCAGGGCCGCAGGCGTGACGCCGGGAATGCGCCCCGCCTGCCCCAGGGTGGACGGGCGCGCCCGCTGCAGTTTCTCCACCATCTCGTTGGAGAGACCGCTGATGCGAGTAAAATCGAGATCTGCCGGGAGGGCCAGCGACTCGTCCTTGCGGAAGGCGACGATGTCGGCCTGCTGCCGTTCCAGGTACCCGGCATAGACCGCATCGATTTCCAGCTGCTCCCGCACATCGGCATCGTAGCGGTCAAGCTCCGGCCAGACCGGCACCAGGTCCGACAGGCTGATGGAGGGGTAGCGCAACAGGTCAGCTGCTGTACGACGGGCGCCATCCAGGTTGACCTGCAGCCCGTGGCGTCGGGCCTGCTGCGGTGTCAGGTCAAGCCGGGAGACAGTGGCCCGCGCCTCCGCCAGGGTCACCGCCTTCGCATTGTAGACACGGGCGCGGTCCTGTCCGACACAGCCCATCGCCATGCCGCGCGCGGTCAGACGCTGGTCCGCATTGTCTGCCCGGAGGGTCAGGCGGTACTCGGCGCGGGAGGTGAACATGCGATAGGGCTCTGCCGTACCGCGTGTCACCAGGTCGTCGATCATCACGCCGATATAGGCCTCGGCCCGGTCAAGGATGCAGGGCTCCGCCTCCCCTGCCGCACGGGCCGCGTTCAGTCCGGCCATCAGCCCCTGGGCCGCGGCCTCCTCGTAGCCCGTGGTGCCGTTGATCTGCCCGGCGAGATAGAGACCGGCAATGCGTCGGGTCTCCAGGCTGTGATGCAGCTCCCGGGGATCGACGAAATCATACTCGATGGCGTATCCCGGCCGGATGATCCGCGCCTGCGCCAGGCCGGGCATCTGTTGCAGCATGGCGTGCTGCACATCCTCCGGCAGGCTGGTGGAAATCCCGTTCGGGTACACCGTGTCGTCGTCCAGCCCCTCCGGCTCCAGGAAGACCTGGTGCCGCGAACGGTCTGCGAAGCGGACCACCTTGTCCTCGATGGACGGGCAATAGCGTGGGCCCGTGGATTCGATCTGCCCGGAATACATCGGCGAGCGCGACAGGTTCGCCCGGATGATGTCGTGCACCGCCATGTTGGTTTCGGTGATGTGGCAGGAGATCTGAGGCGTGGTGATCGCGTTGGTGAGGAAGGAGAACGGCACCGGCGGCTCGTCACCCTTCTGCTCGTCCAGCGCCGACCAGTCGATGGTGCGACCATCCAGGCGCGGCGGGGTTCCGGTCTTCAACCGACCGAGGGCGAAACCGGCCTGCTCCAGGGTCAGGGCCAGACCGGTCGCCGGTGCCTCCCCTGCCCGGCCGGCGGGAATGCGTTTCTCCCCGATATGGATCAGCCCGCGCAGGAAGGTGCCGGTGGTCAGCACCACCCGTCCGGCCGGTATGACCTCCCCCTCCGCCGTGACCACGCCGGTTACCTTCGGTCGGTCCCCGCTGCGGTCGATGACCAGGTCCTCGGCTGCCGCCGCCTTCAGGGTCAGACCATCCTGCGCGGCGAGTATGGCCTGCATCTCCTGGCGATAGAGCTTGCGGTCGGACTGGGCGCGGGGGCCGCGAACGGCAGGGCCGCGGGAGCGGTTGAGCAGGCGGAACTGGATTCCGGCCGCATCGGCCACCCGGCCCATCACCCCGTCCAGCGCGTCGATCTCCCGCACCAGGTGACCCTTGCCCAGGCCACCGATGGCCGGGTTGCAGGACATCTCCCCGATGGTGTCGAGCCGGTGGGTGAGCAGCAGGGTGCGCGCACCGGCCCTGGCCGCAGCGGCGGCAGCTTCGCAGCCGGCGTGCCCGCCGCCGATCACCACGACATCCCAGGAACTGTTGCTTTCCGTACCCATGGACCTGCTTCTACTCCTGATCACGGGCGAGTCAACGGTCCGTGGCGATCCGGGCCGGGACCACCCCCTGTTTCACGTGAAACAGGTGCCTTCCGGCCTCATTTGCCGATGCAGAAATCGCGGAAGATCACGCCCAGCAGGTCCTCAACGTCCACCGTGCCGGTGATGCGCCCCAGCGCACGGATGGCAATGCGCAGATCCTCCCCCACCAGCTCCAACGGCAGCCCGTCGGCGAGGCCCTGCTCCGCCCTCGCCAGGGCATCCCTTGCATGAGTCAGGCTCTCCCGGTGACGCCAGCGTGTCGGTGGTACCGCACCCCCGGTAACGGTCAGCTCACGGGCGGTCCCGGTCAGCAGCTCGAGCAGCGCCGGTAGGCCCTCTCCACTCATGACCGAGAGGTTGATGACAGGTGATGACACAACATCTTGCGGCTCCGGCATGTGCGGGAGGTCCACCTTGCTGCGCACCGTGATCAGCTTCGGCGGCGGGTCCTGCGCCTCCAGGTCAAGCGGCTCCGGGGCCGCCCCTGCCGGCACCAGGTGCAGCACCACGTCGGCACGACCGGCACGTTGCCGCGCCCGGCGAATGCCCTCCTGCTCCACCGCATTCGCCGTCTGCCGCAGCCCGGCGGTGTCGAGCAGGGTGACCGCGTGGCCGCCGAGATCCAGATGCACCTCCAGCACGTCGCGGGTGGTGCCCGGCTCCGCCGTGACGATGGCCACGTCGCGTTGCGCCAGCGCGTTCAGCAGCGTGGACTTGCCCGCGTTCGGTGCGCCGACGATCGCCACCTGCAACCCCTGCCGCACCCGCTCCCCCTGCCGCGCATCGGCGAGATGGCCGGTGATGGCCTGCCGTAGCCGGGCAAGCCGTTCACCGGTCTGCGGCACCAGGTCCTCCGGCAGTTCCTCTTCGGGGAAATCCAGCCAGGCCTCGAGGTGCGCCAGGATGCCGACCAGTTCCGCGCTCCAGCCCTGGTGGATCGCAGCCAGGTGGCCGTCCGCCTGCTGCAGCGCCTGGCGCCGCTGCGCCGCGGTCTCCGCCGCGATAAGGTCGCCCACCCCCTCCGCCGCCGTCAGATCCAGCTTGCCGTTGGCGACGGCGCGGCGGGTGAACTCCCCCGGCTCCGCCATGCGCAGTCCGGGCTGCGCCGCCAGCACCCGGAACAGCCCGTCCAGCACCGCGCGGCCGCCATGGATGTGCAGCTCCGCCAGGTCCTCCCCCGTGTAACTGCCGGGCGCGGGGAACCAGAGCACCAGCCCGCGGTCCAGCACCTCCCCCGTCGCCGGGTCGCGCAGGCGGCGCAGCACGGCGCGGCGTGGCGCGGGCAGTCCCCCGGCCAGCGCGCTGACGGTCGCGGCGGTGGCGGGGCCGGACAGCCGCACCACGGCCACACCGGCCGGTCCCGGCGCGCTGGACAGGGCGTGTATCGTGTCTGCTGCGGTAATCCTCACGATCCTTCGCTGAACCGGAACGATGGCGGCTCAGGGCCTGCCGGGCGCGGTCATTCGGACGGTTTCTTGCCCGCGTTCATCATGGTCGACCACATGGCCTTCTGGATGTTCTCCATCCCCTGCAGGCCCAGCGGCAGCCACTTGTTCATCAGCGCCTCCGGCTCCATGTCCCGCACGTTCTGGCGCAGCCGCTCCTCCAGTTCCGTCATCAGGCGGTCCTGCATCGGCTGCACATCGGGCAGGCCGAGAAAGGTGCGGGCTTCTTCCGGCGTGCAGTCGATGTCGATGGTGACTTTCATGATGGCCGTCCTATGGTCATGACGTGACAGCCGATTTGACCCCATTCCGCCCCCCGGGAGCAATGGCGGTGATCGGCGGAACCTGACAGGAGCCCCCGCCCCATGACCCTGGATTTCGCCCGCAACAACCTGGACCGCGAGACCAGCCCCTACCTGCAGCAGCATGCCGACAACCCGGTGCACTGGCAGGGCTGGTCGCAGGCGGCGCTGGACGAGGCGGCGCGCACGGGCAAGCCGGTGCTGCTCTCGGTCGGCTATGCCGCCTGCCACTGGTGCCACGTGATGGCGCACGAGAGCTTCGAGAACCCGGCGATCGCGACGCTGATGAACGACCTGTTCGTCAACATCAAGGTGGACCGGGAGGAACGGCCGGACATCGACACCATCTACCAGTCCGCGCTCGCCATGCTGGGGGAACAGGGCGGCTGGCCGCTGACCATGTTCCTGACGCCGGACGGCAAGCCGTTCTGGGGCGGCACCTACTTCCCGCCGGAGACACGCTATGGCCGCCCCGGCTTCCCCGCGGTGCTGGAGCGGGTGCGGGAGGTCTACGAGACCGACCGCGCCACCATCGAGAAGAATGTCGAGGCGCTGACCAACGGCCTGCGCCAGAACGCGAAGCTGCCCGACGCCACGGCGCGGCCGCAGGTCACGCCGGAGGTGCTGGACCGCGCGGCGGAGCGGCTGCTGCAGGAGTTCGATCCCTCCCATGGCGGCATCGGCCAGGCCCCGAAGTTTCCGCAGGTGCCGATCCTGGAGCTGGTCTGGCGCGCCCACCTGCGCACCGGCAATGCCGACATGCGCCACGCGGTGATGAACACGCTGGTGCGCATGGCGCAGGGCGGCATCTATGACCACCTGGGCGGTGGCTTCGCGCGCTACTCCGTCGATGCGGAGTGGCTGGCGCCGCATTTCGAGAAGATGCTCTACGACAATTCCGCCCTGCTGATGCTGATGACCCAGGTCTGGCGACGGGAGCGCCATCCCCTGCTGGAACAGCGCATCCGCGAGACGGCGGAGTGGACCCTGCGCGAGATGGTGGCCGCCAACGGTGCCTTCGCCGCCACGCTGGACGCGGATTCGGAGGGCGAGGAAGGCAGGTTCTACGTCTGGGAGGAGGCGGAGGTCGATGCCGTGCTGGGCGTCGACGCGGCGCTGTTCAAGAGCCACTACGACGTCACGCCGGAGGGCAATTTCGAAGGCCGCAACATCCTGAACCGCCGCCTGCAGCCGGACCTGGCGGATGCGGAGACGGAGGCGATGCTGGCGACCTGCCGCGCCCGCCTGCTGGCCCACCGTGCCGGTCGGGTGCGGCCGGGCTGGGACGACAAGGTGCTGGCGGACTGGAACGGCATGATGATCGCGGCACTGGTGGAGGCCGGCACGACCTTCGCGGAGCCGACCTGGATCACCGCCGCGCGCCAGGCCTTCGACGCCGTGGTGCGCGACATGGATGCCGGCGACGGGCGGCTGCATCACAGCTTCCGCGACGGGCAGGCCCGCCATGCCGGGATCCTGGACGACCATGCCGGCATGATCCGCGCCGCGCTGGCGCTGCACGAGGTCAATCCCGACCCGCGCTTCATCGAGCACGCGACGCGGTGGGTGGAGGTGCTGGAGCAGCATTTCCTCGAACCCGGCAGCGGGGCCTATCACTTCACCGCCGACGATGCGGAGGCGCTGATCGTGCGCAGCCTGAGCCTCGGCGACAATGCGACGCCGAACGGCAACGCGGTGATGATCGAGAACCTGTCACGGCTCTGGCGACTGACCGGCAGGCCGGCATGGAAACAGCGGCTGCAGGCGCTGACCGACGTGGTGGCCGACCAGATGACGCGGAACTTCTTCCCCATCGCCACCGCGCTGAACGCCGTCGCCTTCGACATGGCGGCGCAGGACGTGGTGGTGGTCGGCCCGGCGGACACGGCGGAGACCGACGCCCTGCTGCGCGCCGTGGCGCTGGGGGCCGGACCGGACCGGCTGCTGACCCGCATCGACCCGGATACCCCCCTTCCCGCGCATCACCCGGCCCACGGCAAGACCATGGCGCAGGGGCAGCCGACGGCGTATCTTTGCCGCCAGATGGTCTGCGGCCTGCCCATCACCGACCCGGAGCAACTGGCGCAGGCCCTGGCCGAGGCCGGGTAACGGACAACTCGGGGCAGACGCGGCCGGGCGGAATCGGATCAGGTGGCAATGGGCTCAGGGCGTGATCGGACGGGGCGCAATGGCCAGGGCATGACCGGCCCGGGCGACACGGCGAGAACAGAAGGAAAGGGAGACCGGCTGATGCTGACCACCATCCTCGACAGTCCGCTGGGGCCGATCCGGCTGCGCATAGACGACGACGCCATCACCGAACTGCGCTGGAACGCCGAGGATGGGGACGAAGACGCCGTCACCCCGACCGAAACCGCCCTGAAGCATCCCCTGGTGGCGGAGACCGACCGCCAGCTCCGGGCCTATTTCGCGGGCGAGCTGGACAGCTTCGACCTGCCCGTCCGCCCCGCCGGCACCACCTTCCAGCGCCTGGTCTGGCACATCATGCAGCGCATCCCGAAGGGCCATGTCCGCACCTATGGCGGCGTGGCCGAGGAACTCGGCGCCTCCGCCCGCGCCGTCGGCACCGCCTGCGGCCGCAACCCCATCCCCATCATCATCCCCTGCCACCGCATCGTCGCCGCCAACGGCAAGATGGGCGGGTTTTCAGCGGCGGGTGGGGTGGAGGACAAGGTGTGGCTGCTAAGGCATGAGGGGGCGTTGTTGTAGGCCAGGTACCGTTGGAGCAGAATTACCCATCCTGCCGCAATGTGAATCAGTTTTCTGAACAGCAAGCATAGAGCGTCGAGTTTGCTTTGGTCGAAATTGGCCCATAGCGGACCCTCGTGGACAGTGCGGCGAACGGTGGAAAGGTGCCCAATGTGTTGATTGCCGCAAATGTGCCTATGGTCTGCTATCGACTGTCGGATAGATCATAGCCGCCTCATTTTAGTTGAAAAGCAATTGGAGACGAACATGGATTGGAACACGTTGCCCAAAGATGTCGTGGATTGGGTCCGCGCTATCATGCAAGCTTGCAATGATGACGTAACAGAGCGATTGGTCAATCAGCCCAATATTCGCGAGCCGTCTCTTGATGATGCATTTATTAACAAGGTTTCCCAGTTCGCAGCGCCTAAAGCACTGCCATCTGGAGCTATTGTTATGTTGGAGGTTCACAATATCGGCGGTCTTCGGCAGTTCGATAAATGGGAACTTGCGGACATAGCCTTCGTGGTTCACGTCTCAATGTTCGGTAGACCCCTCGATCAAAAAATCGGCCTTCTCCAGTCTAAGCGGCTCTATCCTGAAAATTTCGACGTCGACGATGACGACCCAATATCGTTCAGTATGGGACTAAACGGTTTGATCGAACCAAGTTCAGGTAATTCCCTGTCGAAACTGCAGAGAAATTATGAGTTTCTCGACACATCTAGGTACAATGCCATACGCAACCCAAATGAACAGTTAGAGCGGATCAAAGAATTTCACGACCAGTTTGATGAAGCCATTTATTACCTCCTATACAATCCCAGCACTCTTCCATTTAAGACAAGCCTTCCATCAACAACCTATCAAAGCGTGAGTTTTCCACCAGAAGGTGCAAGAGTTGTAAGAAGCGCCACGATCGACCAAGTCCTGTCTATCAACGGGACCGTTCAAAAGGGCCCGACAATTGGCTCGATTAAAAAAACTGCCCGAGATGAATATTGGCGCTTAGAGCATTGGGTCGCTGATTTATTGTTGCGTTGCAAAGTCGGTCGACGTTACAGCATGGAGGACAGTGAACTAATTGAACGATTAGTTTATCGGCGCTCAGGGCCTATAGGAGCTGCAATCAGGGTGAACATCGACCTGCCTGAGGGTTAGCGAGTTGTGTTGCTGAGCAGAAAGCAGGCAATAACAAGATCATTAGGAAAGTCTTCTTTATCCTTCCCGCCCAACGTTCACATCCGATCTCGACGTTGGTTTTTCATGTTCAACCACAGAATAGTCAGCGGAGGCCCTTCTAGACATTCTCAAGGCCATTGATCAAGGTTATCCACGCTGTCCGCTTCAACTTCGCCGTAACTCAAGTGGTCAGAGGTTGCCGCCTCCAGCATCTCACGCCTTTCTTTGAAGTCTTCGACCTCCTCGTAAAGCGCCTCCAACTCGTCGAGCACGCCCTGCTTCTGACGATCCGATCTCAATGCCGAGAGGTAGTCGGCTTCCAATGCCGGATCGAATGGCAGCGGCTTAATAAGGTCACGTATGAATCTAACATTGGGGCCAGATGCCTCTCTCGAAGAGAAGTACGCTATCAACTCGACTTGCAGTATATCCTCGGCTTCGAAATCAAAGCTTTTTCGAATAAATATCTTTGAAGCTTTAGAGCCATATTCTATTTCATATGTATAGAGATTGAGTCTGCCAGCCTCGCTTCTAACGATCTCGAAAATCGGAAGCACAATTTTCGAGATCACCTTACCAATGAAATTCTTGTGGCGGCGCTCATTGGGCGTGACAGTGAACACCCCTTCAATGTCGATCTTGATACTCAGATGTTTTTCTAAAAAGGCAATAAGTTCGTCCCGCTCGCGCGCCGGAGAATACACCGATGCCAAATTATACCGACCGTAACGGTGTGACTTGTAAAATCCGAGTAGAATTCCGATGAATTCATTGTGTACGCCAGCAAGGCTGATTTTATGACTTTCTTGAAGGCGCCTAATTAGTTCCTGGTGACTATGGGTAATGAGCCCCTGTTCAAACTCGCTTTGATCCGTGACCTTATCGTGTTCGGTCATGATAACCGCAATTTTTAGCAATCGCTCGATCCCCACCGCGACGCCATAGAGGAACTCAAAGGCATCTTCTTCGGCTGCGAAGTCTCTCATTTCGTGGAATGCTTGCAGCCCATTGAACAGAAATCTACCGACAATATCCAGCTCAGTGCCAAGATTGAAATTCTTCCAGTATTCGTCAGGATGCATCTCCAGTTCTCCCTCTGCGTGCTGCTCATCCTATAGCTATACAAGTCTGCAAGGCATCAATCATGCTGGGTCTGCTTTGTCCAGAACAGCTGACTTTGGTGCATGGTGCAGCGAACGACCGAATTCCGCTCATATCTACCGATCCCACTCGCGTTCACTCCCCTTGCCCCCACCCTACCGTCTCCCTACCATCCCGCCGGGCACACCACGCGTGAACCTCGTTTCACGTGAAACAGGCGGGAGGAAAGACGATGGGGTTGAACACGACGATCACGACGAAGGCGGGTGAGGAGTTCGGCGGGTACCTGGCGATGCCGGCGTCCGGCAACGGGCCCGGCGTGGTCGTGATCCAGGAGATCTTCGGCGTCAATGACGTGATGCGCGGCACGGCGGACTGGCTGGCCTCGGAGGGGTTCGTGGCGCTCTGCCCGGACCTGTTCTGGCGCATCGAGCCGGGCATCGAGCTGACCGACAAGACGGAGGCCGACTGGGGCCGCGCGTTCGAATGCTTCAAGGCCTTCGACGTGGCCAAGGGCATGGAGGACGTGCAGGCCACCATCGACGCGCTGCGCCAGGTGGAGGGCTGCACCGGCAAGGTCGGCGCCACCGGCTACTGCCTGGGCGGGCTGCTGGCCTACCTGACCATGACGCGGACGGATGCGGACGCGGCCTCGGGCTATTACGGCGTCGGCATCGCCGACATGCTGGACGAGGCGCAGAGCATCACCGGCCCGCTGATCCTGCACGTGCCGACGGCGGACGGCTTCGTGCCGCCGGAGCAGCAGCAGGCGATGCACTCGGCGCTGGACGGCCACGACCACGTGACCCTGTTCGACTATGAGGGCCAGGACCACGCCTTCGCCCGCAAGGGTGGCGAGCATTTCGACCAGGCCTCCGCCGACCTCGCCAACGGCCGCACGCTGGAGCTGTTCCGCAAGGCACTGGGCTGAGAGGCAGAGCCGTCCGCTGAACCACTCTCCGACGTCGGTGCGGCACCATGGGTACCCGGGTCGAGCCCGGGCACGCCGTGGTTGATGCGGCGGGGCAAGTGAATCACTAGCCACTCCTCCCTTCACGGCGCTCGCGGACTTGATCCGCGAGTCCATTCTGCAGCGTCACAGGCCGGTGTCTGCACCTGATGCGGGTGCCCATCCCGGGACGCCGGAGCGGCACCATGGGCTGCCGGATCGAGTCCGGCAGCGTCGTCCAGAGGGGTGGTTTCCCTCGCTGCCGATCAGGATGCGCGCGAGCCTGCTCGCGGCGGGAGAGAGGCGGAACGGTCGGGCCTCCTTCTTCCCCCCTTGCGGGGGAAGTGGCCGCGGGAGCGGTCGATGGGGGGTGGAGCCGCAGGCTGCTGAACCCGGGTCCGGTGCCACTCGGCTGCGCCGATTCACCCCCTACCCGGCCTTCCCCCGTCGAGGGGGAAGGGGACATGAGCGGGGACGTGAACGCAACCGGTCCAACCCAACGGCGCACCCGCACCTGATGCGGGTGCCCATGCTGGGATGCCGAAGCGGCACCATGGGCGGCCGGATCAAGCCCGGCAGCGCCGTCCCGGGGTTGGTACCTCCCGTAGCCAATCACGCCACGCCCGCACTTGATGCGGCTGACCAGTGTGGGAAACTGACGCGACAGCATGGGCGGCCGGACCAGGGCCGACAAAGAAACCGACAAGGAAAACAGAGGGAGAGGCAGGGAATGGTCAAGGCAATCCGCGTTCACGAGGTGGGCGGACCCGAACAGATGCGGCTGGAGGATGTGGAGCTGGGCGATCCCGGTCCCGGCGAGATCCGCATCCGCCACACGGTGATCGGGCTGAACTACATCGATGTCTATTTCCGCACCGGGCTCTATCCCGCGCCGTCGATGCCGATGGGCATCGGCATGGAGGCCGCGGGCGTCGTGGAGGCGGTGGGGCAGGGCGTCACGCACCTGGCCACCGGGGACCGGGTGGCCTATGCCGGCGGTCCGACGGGATCGTATGCGGAGGCGCGGCTGTTCCCGGCCGACAAGGCGGTGAAGGTGCCGGACCAGGTCAGCGACGAGCAGGCGGCGGCGATGATGCTGAAGGGCATGACCACCGAGTACCTGGTGCACCGCACCTACGAATGCCGTGCCGGTGACACGGTGCTGTTCCATGCGGCGGCGGGCGGTGTCGGCCTGATCGCGGGGCAGTGGCTGAACGCACTAGGGGTCCGCGCCATCGGCACCGCCGGGGGACCGGAGAAATGCGCGCTGGCGAAGCAGCACGGCTTCGCGGAGGTGATCGACTACAATGCGGAGGACTTCCAGGCCCGGCTGATGGAGCTGACCGACGGCAAGGGCGTGCCGGTGGTCTATGACTCGGTGGGCGCCACGGTGTGGGAGAAGTCGCTGGACTGCCTGCAGCCGCGCGGCCTCTACGTCAATTTCGGCAATGCCTCCGGCCCCGTGCCGCCCTTCGCGCCGGGCATCCTGTCGGGCAAGGGCTCGCTCTACATGACCCGCCCGACCCTGATGACCTACACCGCGACCCGCGCCGACCTGGAACTCTCCGCCGGGCGGCTGTTCGACATGGTCGGATCGGGCAAGGTGACGATCGAGATCAACCAGCGCTATGCCCTGGCCGACGCGGCGCAGGCCCATGCCGACCTGGAGGGGCGGAAGACCAGCGGCTCCACGGTGATCCTGCCCTAGAACGGCTCGCGTTCAGGGAAGCGGGCGCAGCGGCAACGACCTCAGAGCCCGTCGATGTCGCTGATCGCCCAGCTCTCGGCCGCCGCCTGCTCCGACCATTCGCGCATCAGCTGATGGTTCATCACCGCGTTGCAGTAGGCCGTGGCCTGCGGGTCCAGCGGCGCGGCGTAGCTGACGAAGCGGGTGACGACGGGCGCGTACATCGCGTCCGCCGCGCACCAGTCGCCGAACAGGAACGGGCCGTCGGCGCCGAACCGGGTGCGGCAGTCGGCCCACAGCGCGGTGATGCGGGCGATGTCGGCGGCAACCTCCGGCGTCGGGGCCAGCGCCTGGCCGACCCGCTTCAGGTTCATCGGCCACGCCCCGCGCAGCGCCTGGAACCCCGCATGCATCTCTGCCGAGACCGACCGGGCCACGGCGCGCGCGGCGCTGTCGGCGGGCCAGAGACCGGCCTGCGGCGCCTGCTCCGCGCAGTATTCGGCGATGGCCAGGCTGTCCCACACCGTCACGTCACCATCCACCAGGGCCGGCACCTTGCCGGACGGGGAATGGCGGCGGATCTGCGGCGCGGTCTCCGGCGTGCGCAGCGGGATCACGATCTCCTCCGCCGCCAGGCCGGCCTGGCGGACCAGCAGCCAGCCACGCAACGACCAGGATGAATAGTTGCGGTTGCCGAGCACCAGGGTCGCCATGACCAATCCTCCTGCACATGAGCCATGCACGCCGTTCGCGACTGTTCACGCGTGCGCCGCAGCGGTTTAGCATCGGCACCAGGGGAGGACCACCATGGAAGCAATCGCGATCACCGGAACGGGAATCGTTTCGTCACTCGGCAGCAACGTGCCGAAGTTCCACAGCAATGTCATGAACGGGCAGACAGGGATCCGCGTGGCAACCTGGTACGACCCTGACCGCGACCCGCGCAAGATCTTCTGGGGCACGGTCACGGACTTCCATCCCGATGACTGGATGTCGCCCAAGGTGGCGGAGGGGTCGGACATGTTCGCCCAGTTCGCCATCGCCGCCGCGCGCCAGGCGATGCAGCAGGCCGGGCTGGACCAGGGCGGCTTCGACGCGGAACGGACGGGTGTCGTGCACGGCACCTCCGGCGGTGGTGTCCGTGCCTTCCAGAAGGCGCAGTACATGCTGGACACGCAGGGGCCGGAGGCGGTGCCGCGCAAGACCCAGCTGCAGGTCTGGGCCAACATGGCGGCGGCGCAGGTGGCGCTGCATTACCGGCTGCACGGCCCCAACCTGACCGTGACCACCGCCTGCGCCAGTTCGCTGGACGCCATCGGCACGGCGGCGAACCTGATCCGGGCGGGGGAGGCCGACGTGATCGTCGCCGGCGGCACGGAGGGGGGGCTGGCGCTGGCCGACGGCACCCAGGACGGTGATTTCGTCCCCGCCATGTACTATGCCGGCGGTGCCTACGGCATGGAGGGCGCGATCGAGGATCCGAAGCGCGCCATGCTGCCGTTCGACGTCAACCGGTCCGGCATCGTGGTGGGCGAGGGCTCGTCGATGATCGTGCTGGAGCGGGAGAGCCATGCCAGGGCGCGTGGTGCGCGGATACTCGGCTACCTGCGCGGCTACGGCTCGCTGGCCGACAGCTACCATCCCTCCTCCCCCGACCCGAGCGGGGAGTGGGAGGCGCGGGCGATGCAGAAGGCGCTGAAGAGCGCCGGGATCAGCCCGTCGGAGGTCGGCGGCCTGTTCGCCCACGCCACCGCCACGCCGAAGGGCGACACGGCGGAGATCAACGCGATCAACCTGGTGCATGGCAAGGCATCGCGCCGCGCCGCGCCGCTGCCGGTAACGGGGCTGAAGGGTCATACCGGGCATTCCGGCGCATCCTCCGGCGGCATGGCGCTGATCGAGGGGCTGATGGGCATGGCCGACGGGCGCTTCGCCCACACCGCCAACACCACCGATCCCGATCCCCACGCGGAGTTCGAGATCGTCACCGGCAGGCCGAAGGACCAGGACTTCGACGTGGTGCAGGTGAATTCCTTCGGTTTCGGCGGGCAGAACGCCTCCATGATCGTGACGCGGAGCTGAGTTCATGCGCCTGACCCTGGCCGAGACCATCCTCAACCGCTGCGTCAACCATCCGGACCGCATCGCCATCGAGGTGCTGCAGGGCGGTCCCAGCCTGACCTATGGCCAGGTGCGCGACCGCATCGAGGCGCTGGCCGATGCCATGGCCGGGTCCGCCCCCGGTCGGCACGGCCGCATGGTCGGCATCCTGCTGCCCAACGCCGCCGACCACGTGCTGGCCTACATGGCCTGCCAGTGGGCGGGGGCCGGGGCGGTGCCGGTGAACAGCCGCATGGCGCCGCCGGAGATGCAGTTCGTGATCAAGGATTCGGACGCGAAGCTGATCCTTGCCGCCGGACCCTGGCTGGACGCCGCCCGCACCATCGCCGCCGCCACCGGCGCGACGGTGATCGATGCCGACAGCATCGCCACCCCGCCGCGTACCGGGCCGCTGGTGCTGGGGGAGTCAGAGCGCGGTGCCGAACATGCCGTGGTCGGCTATACCTCCGGCACCACCGGGTTTCCGAAGGGCGCGCTCTATTCCAACGACCATTACCTGACATCCTGCATGCGCTGGGGCTGGGAATTCGGCCTGACCGCCCGCGACGTGATGCTGGTGCCGGGGCCGCTGTTCCATCTCTCCTATGCCGGGCTGTCCTTCGCCGCGCTGGCCATCGGCGCGCGCATCCGCATCATGCAGACGTTCGAGGCCCCGCTGGCCATGGCGGAACTGGCGGAACACTGCAGCTTCGCCTTCCTCGTCCCCTCCATGACCACGATGATCGCGGAGGAATGGCGCAGGCAGGACTGCCCGCCGATCAGTGCCTTCCGCTTCATGATCTCGTCCGGTGCGCCAGGGCCGCTGTCCCTGACGAAGCAGTGCCTCGACATGTTCCCGAACGCCGAGATCGCGGAGGCCTATGGCTGGACCGAGGGCGGCTGGGTCACCTTCGAGGTGAAGCGCCGCGACACCCTGCTGGCCCATTCCGTCGGCTGGCCCACCTTCGGCAACGAGGTGGCGGTGTTCGACGAGGCGGGGAACCCCTGTCCCGTGGGTGAACCGGGGGAAGTGGGCGTGAAGGCACTGACGCACTTCTCCGGCTATCTCGGCCGCGACGATGCCACGGCGGCGGCCTGGCACCGGCCGGCGGGCCATGACCGGGGCTATGTCATGTCCGGCGATGTCGGCATCTGGCAGCCGGACGGGCGGCTCTGCATCGTCGACCGCAAGAAGGACATGATCATCTCGGGCGGGGAGAACATCTACACCGCCGAGGTGGAGCGCATCCTGCACGAGCACCCGGACATCATCGAGGCCGCGGTGGTCGGCCTGCCGGACGAGCGCTGGGGCGAACTGGTCACCGCCATGATCGTCAGCCGCGACCCGGCGCTGGATCCCGGCGCGGTGGAGGCTTTCTGCCGGGAGCGGCTGGCCGGCTACAAGGTTCCCCGGCGGGTGATCATCGCCGACGAACTGCCCCGCAACCCGATGGGCAAGGTGCAGAAGTTCCGCATCATCGAGGCCCTGACCGGCGACTGACAGCGCCATCCCCCAAACCGACTGCAAACCCGGGCCTGGCCCGGTTACCCATGGTGCCGAACCGACGCCTCAAGATGGGCTCGCGGATCAAGTCCGCGGGCGCCGTGACGAGGGAGGTGGCCGTGACTCACCTGCGACCTCCATCCTCACAGACGGCGTACCCGCACCTGATGCGGGTACCCCTGGTGCCGCGACAGGCAGCCGCGTTCAGTCCCCCTTGCCTGCGAGTCTCCGGCGCAGTTCCGCCGAGGTGCGGGCGCCGGCTTCCGCCAGGTAGGCCTCCGTCACGCGGATGGCGGTCTCGGTATCGCCATGGATGATGGCCTGCGCGATCTGCCGGTTGGCGGCGTGGACGCTGCGGGTATAGGCGAACTGGCCGAAGGCGACGCGGATGTAGAAGTCGCTGCGGTCCCACATGTTCGCCACCAGTTCCCCGGCAACGCGGGCGCGGGCCATGGCATGGATCGCCTCGTAACGGCGGCGGTTCAGGGCGCGCAGGCGGGGTCCGGGGTCGGGCAGGGCGCGGCAGGCCTCCTGCTCCGCGTCGATGCCTGCAGCCAGGACGGCAAAGCTGTCACGCTCCGCCGCTGTCCGCCGTTCCGCCGCCAGGCCCGTGATCACCCCCTCGCTGCGCGCGAACAGGCGGTAGAAGTCCTCCACCTCCCCGGGCGCGGGAAAGCGGACCTTGCAGCCGACCTGGGGAATCACGGCTATGAAACCGTCCCGCACCAGCCGTTTCACCGCGTCCGTGACCGGTGCCCGGCTGATTGCCAGCGCCTTGCCCACCGCATCGGTGGAGAAGACATCCTCCGGCTCCAGCCCCCCGTCCAGCAGCAGGCCGGTCAGGTAGGCAAAGGCCCGGTCATGGCGCATGGCCACGTCACCTTCCAGGGCCGGGTCGGGGGCGGGCAACAGCATGGTGGCGCGATCCTTCCGAACTGGTATACTAGTCTACCAACACTGTGGGGAGACCTTATGATGCAGCATGTGCAGACACAAGCGGCCAGTTCCACCGCGCCGATCGACGCCCGTGCGGCAGCGCAGGAGATCCTGCCGGAGCTCGCGCGGCACTCGGACCGGTCGGAGGTGGACCGGAAGGTCGCGGCGGAAGCGATGGCCGCGATCCGCAAGGCGGGCCTGTCGCGCATGCTGGCCCCGAAGGCGCTGGGCGGCATGGAACTGCAGGTCAGCCAGCACATCCGCTCCTGCATCGACCTGGCCCGCGGTTGCCCGGCGGCGAGCTGGGTTCACATGGTCTGTGCCGCGCACACCTTCGTGGTCGGCCGTTATCCACAGGCCTGCCTGGAGGAGGTCTTCGGGGCCGATCCCGACGTGCTGATTCCGGGAGCGCTGGCACCGCAGGGCAGTGCGCGGAAGGTGGCGGACGGCTGGATGCTGGACGGACGCTGGCAGTTCGGCAGCGGTGTCGATCATGGACCGTGGCTGCTGCTCGGCGCGAAGGCGGTGCCGGGGGAGGTGGAGAGCGGGATTCCCGCCGTGCACCTTGTCGTGCCCACCGCCGACATCACCGTGGATGACACCTGGTTCACGCTGGGCATGCGCGGCACCGGATCGAAGGACCTGGTGGCAGAGAACCTGTTCGTCCCCGACCACCGGGTGATGCCGACGCGGGAACTGTTCCGTGGCGACTTCGAAGGGGATGCCGGGCCGCTCTATCGCCTGCCGGTGATGGGCGGGCTGGCCAGCATGCTGGCAGGCACCATTGTCGGCATGGCGCAGCGTGGAACGGACGCCTTCATCGAGGCCACGCGGGTGCGCAGGGAAGTCTATACCGGTGCCGAGAAGGCGGCGCGGCCGGGCATCCAGATGCGGCTGTCGGAATCACTGGGAGAGATCGAGCTGGCGGAGATGCTGGTGATGAAGAATGCGGCGCTGCTCGACGCGGCCATGGCGGCAGGCGAGGTACCGCTGAACCGCCAGTCGGTGGTCGCCATCCGCTGGAACGCGTCCTATGCTGCGGAACTCTGCCGCCGCGCGACGGAGCGGGTCTATGCCGCCGCCGGGGCCGGCGCGACCCATGACCGAAGCCCGCTGCAACGCTGGTTCCGCGACATCAACACCGCCACCCACCATGCCATCGTCGACTTCGACAGCCTGCGGGAAGCGCGCGGCCGCTTCGCACTCGGCCTGCCCCTGGGTGGGCCGCTCTGACCGGGCGGAAACGCGCGCAACCACGCCCCGGCGCGCCCCTACCTGATACGGGTGCCCGGCTTGAGCCGACTTCGCGGCACCAAGGGTGCCCGTTCAGAGATCCCAGTGCCTCCGGGCGTAGTCGGCGCCTTCGCGGATCGCCACCAGCCCTTCCGGGATGGCCTTGGTCAGCATCATGAAACCGTGGATCTGGCCGGGATATTCATGGTGCGTGGTGTGCACGCCCGCATCGCGCAGGCGGTTGGCATAGGCCAGGGCCTCGTCGCGCAGCGGGTCGAAACCGGCGGTCTGGATCAGTGCCGGGGGCTGCCCCTGCAGGTCCGCCGCCAGCAGCGGTGAGGCCCGCACGTCCTTGCCGTCGGATTCCTGCGCCAGGTACTGGTCGCGGTACCAGAGCACCCGGTCACGCGGGATTATCGCGCCCTCGATGAATTCCTCGTGGGAGGCGGCGGTCATGGCGAAGTCGGTGGCCGGGTAGATCAGCCACTGGAAGTCCGGCACCGTGCCGCCGGTGCGGGCGACATGCTGGCTGACCGCGATCGACAGGTTGCCGCCCGCCGAGTCACCGCCGACCGCGACCCGCGCCGGGTCACCGCCGATCTCCGCCGCGTTCGCCCGCAGCCAGGCATAGGCGGCGATGCAGTCCTCCAGCCCGCCGGGGAACTTCGTCTCCGGCGCCAGGCGGTAGTCGATGGCGACCACCATCGCACCCGACCATTTGGCGAAGTGGGCGCAGAGGCCGTGATGCGATTCCAGGTCACCCTGCACCCAGCCGCCGCCATGGAAGAAGGCGAGCACCGGCAGGGGACCGTCCGCATCGGCATAGACGCGGGCATTCACCGGCCCCTCGGCCCCCGGAACCTGTATGTCCTCGATCCGTTTCAGCGCCGGTGCCGGGGTGTCGAGCAGATCGACCAGGGTGCGGATCTGCTGGCGCAGTTCCGGCAGCGGCGGGAAGTAGCCCGGCACGCGGACGGAGCGGGAGAACTCCGCCACCACCTGGGCCTTCGGGTCCATGACCCGGCCCTGGCTGCGTTCCCGCCGTCCCTCCAGCATCGGCAGGATCTGATCTTCCGGCATCAGGCAGTGCTGCAGTTCGAAGGCGGGTGTCCCGGTCATGTCTCAATCTCCCCAGTTGCGAGCCGCGGGGAGCATAGCGCCAAAGCCTGCGCTTGGGCAGCACCGGTATGGCGTCCGATTCGATCCGCGTGTAATGCTTGGGGATCATGACCACGCCCCCGCTGCTGCACCTTGAAGGCCTGACCCGTTCCTTCCCCGGGATCGTGGCCAACGACCGGGTCGACCTGACCGTCGGACAGGGCAAGATCCACGCCCTGCTGGGGGAGAACGGGGCCGGCAAGTCGACGCTGGTGAAGATGATCTACGGCGCGCTGCGCCCCGACAGCGGCCGGATGCTGCTGGACGGGAAACCCTATGCCCCGGCCAGCCCAGGCGCGGCGCGGGCCGCCGGGGTCGGCATGGTGTTCCAGCATTTCTCCCTGTTCGAGGCGATGACGGTGGCGGAGAACGTGGCCGTGGCGCTGCCGGCGGAACTGGTGGGGTCGGACCTGCCCGACCGCATCCGCGACATCTCCGCGTCCTACGGCCTGGTGCTCGACCCGTTCAGCCGGGTGGACCAGCTCTCGGTGGGACAGCGGCAGCGGGTGGAGATCGTGCGCTGCCTGCTGCAGTCGCCGCGCCTGATCATCATGGACGAACCCACCTCGGTGCTGACACCGGGGGAGGTCGGGCGGCTGTTCACCGTGCTGCGCAAGCTGCGCGAGGAGGGGCGTTCCATCCTCTACATCTCCCACAAGCTGCGGGAGATCCGGAACCTGTGCAGCCACGCCACCGTGCTGCGGCGCGGCAAGGTGGTGGCGACCTGTGACCCGGGCGAGGAAACCCCGGAGTCGCTGGCGCAGATGATGATCGGCAACGCCGTCCGCCGCCATGTCCGCAAGCTGCAGGAACCCGGCGAAGTGCGGCTGTCCATCGACCGCCTGAGCCTGCCGGCAGCGAGCGAGTTCGGCGTCGCGCTGAAGGAGGTCTCGCTGCAGGTCCGGGCGGGGGAGATCATCGGCATTGCCGGGGTAGCGGGCAATGGCCAGGACGAGCTGATGACCGCGCTGATCGGGGAGCGTCGGGCGGCATCCCCGGACGCGATCAGCCTGGACGGCGCCCCGGTCGGCCACCTGGGACCGACGCGACGGCGCGCCATGGGCATGGCCTTCGTGCCGGAGGAGCGGCTGGGCCACGGGGCCGCCGCCACCATGAGCCTGACCGAGAACACCCTGATCTCCGCCCGTGGCCGTCGCGGCCTGGCCCGGCGCGGGGTACTGGATTTCGGCGCGGCGAAGCGCTTCGCGACGGAGATCGTCAAGTCCTTCAACGTCGCCACCACTGCCGTGACGCGCCAGGCCGGCAGCCTTTCCGGCGGCAACCTGCAGAAGTTCGTGATCGGGCGGGAGATCCTGCAGGGTCCGACCGTGCTGATCGCCGCGCAGCCCACCTGGGGCGTCGACGCGAAGTCGGCATCGGAGATCCACACCGCGCTGGACCAGCTTGCCCGCGCCGGTGCCGCGATCCTGATCATCAGTCAGGACCTGGACGAGCTGCTGTCGATCAGCGACCGCTTCGCCGTGCTGGCCGGGGGCAGCCTGTCGGAACCCCGTTCCAGCGGTGACGTGACGGTGGCGGAGATCGGAATGCTGATGGGCGGTGCCGCGCAGGAACAGCAGGACGACGCCGCATGATCCGGCTGGAACGGCGACCGGAGACCTCCCGCACCATGCTCTGGCTGACGCCCGTGCTGGCGCTGGTGCTGACCGTGCTGGTGGGCATGGTGCTGTTCGCCATGCTGGGCAAGGACCCACTGCAGACCGTCGCGGTGATCTTCTTCAGCCCCTTCTCCGATCTCTACAACCTGTCGGAACTGCTGGTGAAGGCGACGCCGCTGATCCTCATCGCCATCGGCCTGTCACTGGGCTTCCGTGCCGGGATCTGGAACATCGGGGCGGAGGGGCAGTTCACCATCGGGGCGCTGGCCGGTGGCGCGGTCGGGCTGGCGTTCCATGGTTCGGAAGGGCTGTGGCTGATGCCGCTGATGTGGCTGACGGGCTGCGCCGCGGGCATGGCCTGGGCGGCGATCCCGGCCTTCCTGCGCACCCGCTTCGGCGCCAACGAGATCCTGGTCAGCCTGATGCTGGTCTATGTCGCCACCCTGCTGCTGTCGGCGCTGGTGACCGGGCCGCTGCGGGATCCCGACGGTTTCAATTTCCCCGAAAGCCGCCTGTTCGAAGGCTCCGCCGCCATGCCGTTGCTGATCGGCGAGACGCGGGCGCATGTCGGTTTCCTGGTCGCGCTGGTGGCGGCACTCGTGGCCTGGCTGCTGCTGGGCCGTCACGTGGTCGGCTTCCAGATCCGCCTGCTGGGGGAGGCACCGCGCGCCGCCCGCTTCGCCGGGTTCGTGGAGGCGCGGGTGATCTGGTTCTGCCTGCTGGTCTCCGGCGGACTGGCCGGGCTGGCGGGCCTGTTCGAGGCGACGGGCCCCGTGGGCCAGCTGGTTCCAAGCCTGCCCGTCGGCTACGGCTTCACCGCCATCATCGTCGCCTTCCTCGGCCGCCTGAACCCCATCGGCATCATCATTGCCGGGTTCGTCATGGCCGTGACCTACCTGGGTGGGGAGGCGGCGGAGATCACCCTGCAGCTGCCCAACGCGGTGACGGCGGTGTTCCAGGGGCTGCTGCTGTTCTTCCTGCTGGGCATGGACGTGCTGTCGACATACCGCTTCCGCCTGCGGCGACGGGTACGGGGGACGGCGTGATGGAACTGGTGGTCAACATCATCCTGGGCATGATGCTCGCCGCGACGCCGCTGCTGTTCGCCGCCACCGGGGAACTGGTGGTGGAGCGTGCCGGGGTGCTGAACCTGGGCGTCGAGGGCATGATGGTGATCGGTGCCGTGGCGGGTTTCATCATCACGGCCGAAAGCGGCTCCCACGCGGTGGGTATCCTGGTCGCCGCGCTGGCCGGTGCGGCCATGGCGCTGCTGTTCGGGCTGATGACGCAGGTCCTGCTGGCGAACCAGGTCGCGTCCGGACTGGCGCTGACCATCTTCGGGCTGGGGCTGTCGGCCCTGCTGGGCAGCGGCTATTCCGGCTTCTCGGTTCCCGCCCTGCCGCGCATCGAGATCCCGCTGCTGTCGGACATCCCCTTCATCGGGCCGCTGCTGTTCAACCACGAGCCGCTGTTCTACCTGTCGATCCTGCTGCTGGCGCTGACCGGCTGGTTCCTGACCCGTACCCGCGCCGGGCTGATCCTGAAGGCGGTGGGGGAGAACCATGACGCGGCCCATGCCATCGGCCATCCGGTGGTGCTGATCCGCCTGGCCGCGCTGGCCTGGGGCGGGGCGCTGGCCGGTCTCGGCGGGGCGTACCTGTCGGTCGCGCGCACGCCGCTCTGGTCGGAAGAGATGACGGCAGGCCGGGGCTGGATCGCGCTGGCCATCGTGGTCTTCGCGGGCTGGCGGCCGACACGGGCGCTGCTGGGTGCCTACCTGTTCGGCGGTGTCACCATCCTGCAGCTGCACGTGCAGGGCCTGGGTATTGCCATCCCCTCGCAGTACCTGTCCATGCTGCCCTACCTGGTGACCATCGCCGTGCTGGTCGCCATCTCCGCCCGCCCCACCCGCGCCCTGCTGCGCGCGCCCGGCAGCCTGGGCCGCACCTTCCACGCACAGGGATAGGCGCTGGCTGCGGGAGACTGTCTACCGCCTGCGCCGTTCCTCTCCTTGCCGCCTGTTCCATCCCTCTCCAGGATTCTCTGTGGCCTGTTCCATCCCTCTCCCCCTCCCGACCACCCACGGGAGTATCCTTGATGGGTGGCCGGGAGGGGGAGAGGGATGGCACAGGCAGCGATGGACTCCCGAGCGATGAAGCAACCCACCACTCCCCGCTTTCCTTCCGGGCAAAATGCAATAGGCTTCGCGCATGGATGAAGAGAACCCCTCCTTCGAAGGCTACTTTCCGGTCCCCGACTGGGCGGAGCATTCCCGTACCTGGATGGCCTGGCCGACGGACCCGACCGAGATGCCGGCGGGGCTGCTGGAGAGCCGTGTCGCATTTGCCCACATCGCCCGCACCATCGCGGCCTGCGAGCCGGTGCGGATGATCGTGCCGGAGCCGGACATGAAGGAGACCGCGCTGACCCTGGGCCCGACGGTCGAGCTGGTACCGCACGACGTGGCGCATGGCTGGATCCGCGACCTCGCACCGACCTTCCTGGCCAACGAGCAGGGACGGACCAAGGGCGTGGCCTGGAAGTTCAACGGCTGGGGCGGTCGCCACATCGTGCACGAGGAGGATCATGGTTTCGCGGAGGAACTGGTCCGGCTGATGCAGGTACCCTATTACCGCGGTCCCATCGTGCTGGAAGGCGGTGCGGTGCAGACCGACGGACTGGGCACGGCGCTGGTCAGCGAGCAGACCCTGATGAGCCCGAACCGCAACCCGCTGGTCGGTCGGCGCGACATCGAGGAGATCCTGATGAACTTCTTCGGGATCGTGCGGGTGATCTGGCTGGGGGAGGGCATCAGCGGCCTGGTCGGCGGCGGCGGCCATGTCGGGCGCTTCTGCCGCTTCATCGCGCCGGGCAAGGTGCTGCTGCATTCCCCGGCGGACCCCGAACATCCCGACTTCCTGGCCATGCAGGACAATGTCCAGCGGCTGCGCGCCGCCTCCGATCCGTTCGACCGTCCGCTGGAGATGCTGGAGGTACCGGTACCCGACGCCGTCGGTCCCGCCTCCATGACCTATTGCGGCTTCTACCTGGCCAATGGCGCGGTGCTGATCCCGCGCTTCGGTGACCCGCGCGACGGGGAGGCGTTCGAACTGATCGCGCGCTGCTTCCCGGACCGCAAGGCGATCGCCGTGGACGGGGAAGTCGTCGGCGGCGCGATCCATCACCTCGCGCTGGGGGAGCCGGTGGGCAATCATCTGGCCGGTTGATGCATCCGCGACCGGCGAACGGGAACCAGAAACCACAAGCAAGAAGAACAGGGAGACAGCAGATGGCAGGACGGCTGCAGGGGAAGAAGTGCTTCGTCACCGCGGCGGCGCAGGGCATCGGCAAGGCAACGGTGGAGGCCTGGTCGGCGGAGGGCGCGACGATCATCGCCACCGACGTGAACACCGGGAAGCTGGCCGCGCTGGACGGCCTGCCGGGGGTCGAGACCCGGCCGCTGGACGTGACCGACCACGCGGCGGTGGCGGCGATGGCGAAGCAGGTCGGCGCGGTGGACGTGCTGTTCAACTGCGCCGGTTACGTCGATCACGGGTCGCTGCTGGACACCACCATGAAGGGCTGGGACTTCAGTTTCGAGCTGAACTGCCGCGCCCTGTTCGTGGTCACGCAGGCCTTCCTGCCGGCGATGCTGGCCAATGGCGGCGGTTCCATCATCAACATGGCCTCCGTCGTCAGTTCGGAGATGGGGGTGGTCAACCGCTGTGCCTACGGTGCCACCAAGGGCGCGGTGATCGGCTTCACCAAGTCGGTGGCAGCGGACTATATCGGCGACGGCATCCGCTGCAACGCGATCTGCCCCGCCACTGTGCAGACCCCTTCGCTGGATGACCGCATCAACGCCTTCGACGATCCCGTCCAGGCGCGGAAGGACTTCATCGCCCGGCAGAAGATGGGCCGCCTCGCCCGCGCCGACGAGATCGCCTCCCTGGCGCTCTACCTCGCGGCCGACGAGAGCCAGTACGTCACCGGCCAGGCCATGGTGATCGACGGCGGGATGCACCTGTAGGGCGGGCTGCACCATCCACGGCCCCACCCCGACGACAACGGCAGGTTCCCCGGTGGGGTGGCCCGGCGGTGGGAGGAACGGTACGGTCGCACCGGAAGCAACCAACGGGGAGACACCATCATGAAGGCTGCCGTGCTGACGACGCCGGGCATCGCCAACCTGTCCATCACCGACATGCCGGAGCCGGAGCCGGGACCGGGGGAGGTCAAGGTCCGCATCCGTGCCAGTTCGCTGAACTACCGCGACCTGATCACCGTGGAGGGCGGCTACGGCTCGAAGCAGAAGCAGGACGGGCTGATCCCGCTCTCCGACGGCGCGGGGGAGGTTGTCGCCGTGGGTGCCGGTGTCCGCGCCTACCAGCCCGGCGACAGGGTCACGCCGATCTTCTTCACCGACTGGATGGGCGGCGAGCCGACGGCACAGGGCATGGCCCGCGCGCTCGGTGGCTCCGCCCAGGGCTGCGCGGCGGAGTTCCGCTGTTTCCCCGAGCACGGGCTGGTGCGGACACCGAACTTCCTGTCGGATGCGGAGGCCGCGAGCACCGTCTGTGCCGGTCTCACCGCCTGGCAGGCCGTGGTGGAACAGGGCCGCATCCGCCCCGGCGACTGGGTGCTGACCCAGGGCACCGGCGGGGTCTCCATCTTCGCGCTGCAGTTCGCCAAGGCGATGGGTGCCCGGGTGATCGCCACCACCTCCTCCGACGCCAAGGCCGCGCGGCTGCGGGAGCTGGGTGCAGACCAGGTGCTGAACTATCGCGACATCACCGACTGGGGCAAGGCCGCCAAGAGCCTGACCGGCGGCGCCGGTGTCGACCTGGTGGTGGAGGTCGGCGGCGCCGGAACGCTGGGCCAGTCGCTGCGCGCCGTGCGCATCGGCGGCACCGTGGCCATGATCGGTGTGCTGGCCGGGCAGAAGAGCGAGGTCAACATGGGCTTCGTGCTGATGACCAACAGCCGCATCCAGGGCATCACGGTCGGCAGCCGGGAAATGCACATGGCCATGTACCGGGCCATGGAAGCGCATGACATCCACCCGGTGATCTCCGACAGCTTCCCGCTGGACGAGATCCGCGAGGCGATGGCGCACCAGCAGGCCGGCCGCCACTTCGGCAAGGTCGCGCTGGAGATCTGATCCGCGAAGCCAGCCCCCTTCCCCCGACGGGGGAAGGTCGGGATGGTTAACCGCATCTTCATGCTTCCCTCCCATGCTTGCGTCCGCAACAGACGTGAGAGGAGGCACCGCCATGGCGCCGGAACGGATTGACTTCTTCATCGCCGGGTCAGAGCGCAGCGGCACGACGGTGACCTGCGCCATGCTGGACCAGTACCCGGAAATCTGCGCCATGCAGGGAACCACCATCCTCACCCGCCTGGCCAATTTCCAGGACCTGATGCGGCATGTGGTCAGCCAGGACGGCGAGGTGGACGGGCTCAGCCTGGACCAGTGCGAAACCCTGGTGGACTTCGTGACGAAGGCGAAGGTGACGCCGTTCCTGCACAAGTCGCTCTATCACGCCACCTACTACGAGAACATGGTGAACTCCGCCCGGTCCGACGTGACCAAGGACCGCTTCGCGCACAAGCGTTACCTGGAGAACATGCAGTTCGACCGCTACATGGCGCGCTACGACCCGGAGAACCCGACCTGGGCCAACTCGGTCACCGCGCTCTATGCCGAGTTCGTGCACTCCGTGAACGCCAGCGGCCACATCTACGGGGAGCAGACACCGGACAATGCCATGCGCATCGAGGCGATCCTGAAGATGTATCCGGCCGCCAAGATCATCTTCATGGTGCGCCACCCGATCACCGGCATCGCCTCCCTACTGGAGCGCTACGGCGACATTCCGCGCGCCATCAACCAGTACCGCAAGCCGTTCGAACTCTATCCCTTCGACGACCCGGACGTGGTCAACCGCACCCTGTTCGTGAAGTTCGAGGACCTGATCGACAACCGCCAGGGCGTCATGGCCTCCATCGCCGACTTCCTGGGTGCGGAGAGCGCCGACATCGCCCCCGGCACCGGCCACGAGTCGGCGGTGTTCTCCAAGTATGTCGGCAAGAGCCTGACCGCGGAGCGCTACTACCGCTCCATCCAGAAGCATCCGGCGATCGAGCGGACAGCGCTGTACCAGAAGAACATCGACATTGCCGACGTGTTCTATTCGCCGGCGGAGACCATGGCGATCATCGGCCATGGCGAGGACGAGAAAAAGGCCGACGCCGCCGACTGAACCCGTGGCATGATGACGGCATGAGGGATGTCATCAATCACGGCGTGGTGCTGTTCTGCGCCGACTACGAGGGCTGTGTCGGCTTCTACCGCGACCTGCTGGAACTGCCGGTCTGGTACGAGAAACCGACGCTCACCTGTTTCCGCTTCGGGGACGGCTACCTGATGGTCGAACGCGACGGGGAGGTCGGACAGACGGGCGGCATGATGCTGCGGTTCAACGTCATGAACGTACCGGAGCGGGCGCGGGAACTGGAGGCGAAGGGCATCGCCGTCGAGGTGCGGCAACACGACTGGGGCATCACCGCCCGGTTCCGCGACCCGGACGGCAACCTGTGCCAGCTCAAGGACGCCGAAGACCCCTTCTTCCGCTAGGGCATCCGGTGTCGCTGCGCCAGCCGGTGATCCCCGTCTGCGGTTCCTGTCAGCGCCGCCGCTTCTTGCTGTCGCGCAGGTCGTGGACCCCCGCCGCGGCACGCGGATCGGTGTCCTTCGGAAAGATCTCCTGCTTCTGCACCTTCTGGGTTCCGGTCACGGGCAGCGCGTCGAGGAAGTACAGCCAGCCCGGCGCCTTGTAGTAGGCGATCTTCTCCAGGCACCAGTCCTGGATCTCCCGGGCGAAGGCGGCGGACGGTTCGGTTCCGTCCATCGGCACCACACAGGCCATCACCTCCTCGTCCCGCATCTCGTCGGTCACCGGCATCACGGCGACCTGCTTCACCCTGTCCATGGCCTGGATCGTCGCCTCGATCTCCGCCGCCGCGATGTTCTCGCCGGAACGGCGGATGATGTTCTTCTTGCGGTCGACGAAGAACAGCATGCCGCTCTCGTCCTGGCGCACCGCGTCGCCGGTGTGGAACCAGCCGCCCCGCCAGGCCTCCTCCGTCGCTTCCGGGTTCTTCAGGTAGCCGGAGAAGAAGCCGTGCCGTGGCCCCTCCGGCCCGCCCCAGCGGACCAGCAGCTCACCCTCCGTGCCACGCGGCACCTCGGTGTCGCTGTCGTCCACCACCTTCGCCTCCAGCCCGCCGAAGGGCCGCCCGAAGGCACGGGTGGTGATCTGGCGGGGATCATGGTTGTCGGCGAAGATCCGCCCCGTCTCGGTCATGCCCCAGACCTCGACCAGCTTCGTGCCGAAGCGTTCCTCGAACAGCGGATGCATCTCCGGTTCCATCCCTGCCCCCAGCGCGAAACGGCAATCATGCTGCTTCTCCTCCGGGCATTCCGGCTGCTTCAGCAGCACCGGCGCGACGATGCCCAGGTAATGGAAGCCGGTGGCACGCAGCTCCACCAGGTCCTTCCACCAGCGGGTCGGGTGGAACCGGTCCGGCACGATCAGGCAGTTCCGGCCCAGCATCATGCAGACGAAGGTGACCGCGCCGCAGTTCATGTGGAACACGGGCAGCGGGTTGTAGAGCCGCTCCCTGCCGCGCTGCATGGTGAAGTGCCCACCCATGTTCCAGTACCATTCACCGGCATTCAGGAAGTAGAAATTGGTGATGACGCAGCCCTTGGGTCGCCCCGTGGTGCCGGAGGTGTAGAACAGGCTGACTTCCGTCTCCAGGCCCGGTTCGCCCGGCGCGGCGGCGCTTGCCGGGGCAGGCAGCCGCGCGGGCAGGTCGTCGGCATTGACCACGTGCAGTGCCTTCTCCGGCCGGTCCGCCGCCACTGCGCGCATCCGCTCGACACGGTCGGCGATCACCACCGCCAGGTCGGCATCGGAATGCTGCATCTGGTAGAGCGTCTCGTCATGGGTGTAGTCGGGATTGACCGGGACGCAGGATGCCCCGACGGCGTTCAGCGCCAGCAGATGGAAGAAATGCTCCGGCCGGTTCTCCATCAGCAGCGCCACCCGGTGACCCAGGCCATAACCGGCATCGCGGTAGAGCGCGGTCAGCCGGTCAACCTCCACCCTGGCCTGGCCATAGCTGAACTCCGCCCCCTCCGGATGATAGGCCCGACCGGGATATGGCGGACAGGCGAGAAAGGCATTGTCCGGCGAATCCGCCGCGGCCTCCTGAAACAGGGCGTGGACAGTCTGGTGCATGATGAAGATCCCTCCCCAGGGTATGAGCCGTGCCAGAGCTTATGGCCTGTTCGCCGCCGGTTCGAGTCCATTGCGGAGCGGAGTTGTTTGCGGTCTGCCTGAGTCCTCTGGAGTCGATCGCTGACTGTTCCATCCCTCTCCCCCACCCGGCCACCCATTAAGGATACTCCCGTGGGTGGCCGGGTGGGGGAGAGGGATGGAACAGCCCGCAGACGACTCCCCTCAGAACGGCTTCATGATCACCATGACGACGATGATCACCATCAGCAGGGTCGGCACCTCGTTGAGGATGCGGTAGTAGCGGGTGGAGCGGGTGTTGCTGTCCGCCTCGAACTCCCGGCGGCGCTTGCTCAGCACACCGTGCGCCCCGGCCATCAGCACCACGGCAAGCAGTTTCACGTGAAGCCAGCCATCCGCCATGGTGAAGAAGCCGCTGTCGAAACCGACCCAGAGCATCAGCCCACCGAAGATGAAGCTCGCGATCATCGCCGGGTTGATGATCGCCTTCATCAGCCGCCGCTCCATGATCTTGAAGGTCTCCGACTTGTCGGAGCCGGGCGCGGCGTCGACATGGTAGACGAACAGCCGCGGCAGGTAGAGCATCCCGGCCATCCAGGCGATGATGCTGATGACGTGCAGCGTCTTGAACAGGTCGTAATATTCACTCATGCGATGCGCTCCGCTGGGTCGTTCCGGGGCCTGGATGGCGGGAGTTGTTTGCGGTCTGTGCCATCCCTCTCCCCCACCTGGCCACCCACGGGAGTATCCTTGATGGGTGGCCGGGTGGGGGAGAGGGATGGAACAGGCAGCGATGGACTCCCGCATTCACCCCGCCTTCAGTATCTCCGACAGTTCCGCGACATGTTCCGGCGGGGTCTCCGGCACGAAGCCGTGGCCGAGGTTGAAGATGAAGTTGCGCTTGCCGAAGCAGTCCAGGATGTGGCGTGTCGCCTGTCGCATCGGCTCCCCGCCGACCACCACCAGGCGCGGGTCGAGATTGCCCTGCACCACCCGGTGCGGCTGCACGTTGGCGGCAACCCATTGCGGGTCCATGGCCCAGTCGACGCTGAGACCGGCAATCCCGGGAATGCGGGCGGCCTCGGCCAGTGCCGTGCCGATGCCGCGCGGAAAGCAGATGACGGGAATGTCCGGGTACTCGGCATGGATCAGCGCCGCGATCCGCTGCAGCGGCCGGAACACCAGCGGCTCCAGGAAGGCGTGCGGCAGGGCGCCTGCCCAGGTGTCGAACAGCTGCACCGCCTCCGCCCCGGCGGCGATCTGCGCCTTCAGGTAGGCCGCCGTGCCTTCCACCAGCAGGTCCATCAGCTTCCCGAAGCCCTCCGGGTCGCTGAACGCCCATTGCTTGATGGTCGGATGGTCACGGCTGCCCCCGCCCTCCACCATGTAGGTGGCGACGGTCCAGGGCGCCCCGGCAAAGCCGATCAGAGCGGTCTCCGCAGGCAGGGAGCGGCTGAGACGGCTGACGGTTTCGTAGACCGGTGACAGCCCCTCGTGCAGCCGGTCCATGTCCGGCGCCGGAATGTCCTCCACCCGCCGGATCGGTTCCAGCACCGGTCCCTCCCCGGCCCGGAAGGCCAGGTGCTGGCCCAGGGCCTGCGGCAGCAGCAGGATGTCGGCGAACAGGATCGCCGCGTCCATGCCGAAGCGCCGGATCGGCTGCAGCGTCACTTCCTCCGCCAGGTCGGGACGGTAGCAGAGATCCAGGAAGTCCCCGGCCTCCGCCCGTGTCGCCCGGTACTCCGGCAGGTAACGCCCGGCCTGGCGCATGAACCAGAAGGGCGGACGGTCGACAGGCTCACCGTTCAGCGCCGCGAGAAACCGCTTCGTCTCAGTCATCAGAACTCCAGTCAACAAGGGTTTCCGTAACGGGGGTTTCCGTGCGCTGCCCGGACACGGCAGAAGGCTCAGACCGGCTCCAGGGGTACGGTCGGCCGCGTGCCCTCGACCACGATGCCGCCCCGGTCCCCGATGGTGGTGGAGCCATAGCGTTCCGCGTACACCTCTGGCAAGGGACGTGCGCCGGGAATGGCCAGCCAGAGCCTGAGCAGGTGCCGCTTGCGCTCCGGCTCCGGCCAGTCCTGGTAGGCCAGCCGGTCATGCAGGATGGTGTGATTGTGCACGAACTGCATGTCGCCGGGGCGGAACTCCATCTTCACGTGCATGGCGGGATCGTTGGCCAGCGCATCGAAGCGGTCCAGCGCCGCCAGCTCCAGCTCCGTGACCCGGCGCGGCCCCTCCAGCCGGGCGGAGGAGGTGATGTAGCGCCGCGCATAGATCGCCGACAGGTGGCCGGCATGATGGTTGAACACCGGAATGTCGAACCAGGCCTTCTTGCCGGGCGGGATCTCGCCCCGCCGGTCGGTCGGAAAGCTGTTGAACAGCGCCGCCAGCAGCTCCGGGCAGTCCCGGTGCATTTCGTTGTAGATCTGCATCGAGCTGACGATGGCCGACTCCCCGCCGGTCCGCGCCGTCTTCAGGCAGAGCAGGCCGACCACGTCGCAGGAATCGGTATGGAAGGTCTGCCGTTCCGTCGTCTGGTAGATCCTGACCTTCGGATCATCCGTGGACAGGCCCAGGTCCCGCACATGGCCCAGCAGGTGGCCCAGCGCGTTCTGGCTGCGTGGCACGCCCATCAGCAGGCCCAGCCCGTACCAGGCCGCTGCCGCCTTCTCGTGGCTCCAGTCATTGACCGGCAGCCCCCGTGCCAGCACGAACCCCCTTCCTGACAGCAGGGTCTCGCACCAGTCCCGTGTCCTGGCGGTCAGCACCGGGTGCTGCATCTCGCCGGCGGTCATGGCGGCAAGGGGCTTGCCGCTGGCCAGGCAGGCATCGACCCGGTCTGACAGGGCCGCGATGAAGCTGTCGTCCAGCCGGTCGGTCCAGACCTCCGGCCGGTGCTGCAGCGCCTCGCCCCGCCAGGCGGATGGCCCGGTCACCGGATCGGGAAGGGTGAGCGTATCTCTGTCATTCATCGTGTGTCTGGTCCGTTCGTGCCGTTCACAGGCCTGCTGCCATTCTCTTATCTTATAGATAAGAATCCTGAGGTTGTAGCTGGTCGCTGAGTGACGGGGATTGTTTGCTCTCCCGGATCGGCGCACAGCAGGATGCAGCACCGGAACGGATGTCCACATCTTGCCCGCCATTCCGGATCGCGGAATCCGGGCGGTCGCGATCATCGCTCCACAGGCCTGCGGGGACGGTTTCACATTCTCCCCGTGATTCCCGTTCCGCCGCCGCTTCGGACCGCCAGTCGGCGGAGCTGTGGAGGGGGAACGGGCCAGTGTGTGCGGATCCGGCAATCTGTGCCCTCGCATCGGATTCCCACCGGCTGTACATTCGCCTGTGGATGACCCCACCCGACGCCGGACTGGCACCGCTTCGGGCAACCCTGTCGGACCGGCACCATGAACCGTTTCCACCTGCACCTGGTTTCCGATTCCACGGGCGAGACGCTCACCGGGATCATGAATGCGGCGCTGGTGCAGTTCGCGGAAGCCGATGCCGTGAAGCATCTCTGGCCGATGATCCGCAACCGCGCCCAGATGGAACTGGTGATCCGCAGCATCCAGGACATGCCCGGCATCGTCGTCTTCACC
Organism: Minwuia sp.; assembly: GCA_965228535.1. Classification (GTDB taxonomy): domain Bacteria; phylum Pseudomonadota; class Alphaproteobacteria; order Minwuiales; family Minwuiaceae; genus Minwuia. Next base: position 350,870 of record CBDDHU010000003.1, read on the forward strand.
GTGGTCGATGCCGAACTGCGCCTGATGCTGGAGGATGCCTGCCGCCGCATGGGGGTGCGCAGCGTCGCGGCACTGGACCCGGTGATGACCGCGCTCGGCAGCTTTCTCGGCGGCGAGACGCGGGGCCGTCCCGGCATCCAGCACGAGATGAACAACGAGTATTTCGACCGTATCGAGGCGATGCACTTCACCCTGATCCATGATGACGGTCAGCATGTGGAGGACCTGGACCGTGCCGACGTGGTTCTGGTCGGCGTCTCGCGCACGTCCAAGACCCCCACCTGCATGTACCTGGCGAACCGGGGGCTGAAGGCGGCCAACGTGCCCTTCGTCCCGTCGGTTCCGCTGCCGGAGCAGCTGCTGAAACTGCGCCGCCCGCTGGTGGTCGGGCTGACCACCTCCTCCGAACGGCTCAGCCAGATCCGTCGCAACCGCCTGCTCAGCCTCAGGGAATCCGGAGACAGTGATTATTCCGACCCGGAGATCGTGGCCAGCGAGCTGGCGGAGGCGAAGCGGGTCTTTGCCCGCAACCGCTGGCCCACCATCGACGTCACCCGGAAATCCATCGAGGAATCGGCGGCAGCCATACTTTCCCTGTACCAGCGTCGCATGGCCGGGCAGGAAGTATGACTTCAGGTGGTTCTACCGGGCTGATCCTCGCCTCCGGCAGTATGACCCGTCGCCGCCTGCTGGCGGCAACCGGTCTCGCCTTCCAGGTCATGCCCGCCGACATCGACGAGGCTGCGGTGAAGCGGGCAGGAGTACAGCAGGGCCTGGCTCCCGAACGCATTGCCCTCACGCTTGCGGAGGGGAAAGCAAGCAGGATCAGTGACTTGTATCCTGATGCGCTTGTCCTGGCGGCGGATCAGCTGCTCTCCGTGGCTGGCGATCTGCTGGACAAGCCGGTAGGCCGGGAAGGTCTTGCGCGGCACCTGCAGCAGCTTTCCGGCCGGGTCCATCACCTGGTCAACGGGGTCGTACTGATGCGCGGGGCAGAGGTTATCTGGTCCTACTCCGACCATTGCGAGATGGAAATGCGGCCCTTGACGGCGGCGGAGCAGGCGACCTACCTGGCATCCGCGCCGGAGGCGGTGATGTCGTCGGTCGGTGGCTACCGGATCGAGGCGGAGGGGATTCACCTGTTCCGGCGCATGGACGGGGACTGGTCCGCCATCCTGGGCCTGCCGTTGCTGCCGCTGCTCGCTGCCCTGCGCGAGGCGGGGCTGACATGGCCGGAAGCGACCGGACAGGGGGAGTGAAACATGTCTGACGATCATGCCGGGGCCTCCGTTCCCGGGGCCATCGCGGCGGTGCTGGGCTGGCCGGTGGCGCACAGCCTGTCGCCACGGCTGCACGGTTTCTGGCTGCAGGAACAGGGACTTGATGGCAGCTATCTCGGCCTGCCGGTTCCGCCCGACCGGTTCGAGACCGCGGTCCGCGGTCTGTCTGCGGCAGGTTTCAGGGGGGCGAACGTCACCGTGCCGCACAAGCTTGCGGCCCTGGAACTGGCGGACGAGACCGACGCGGCGGCACGCGCCATCGGTGCGGTGAACACGTTGGTGTTCCAGGCCGACGGTCGCATCCTTGGCCGCAACACGGATGCCCATGGCTTCATGGCCAACCTGCGCCAGGGCGGGGTCGATCCGGAGGTGGGACCGGCACTGGTCATCGGTGCCGGTGGCGCGGCGCGGGCGGCGGTCCATGCCCTGCTCGACGCCGGCTGTCCCCGGCTCTACCTGACCAACAGGACCCGGGCAACGGCGGAGGCGCTGGCCGAGGGTATGGTTGATGACAGGATCACGGTATTGCCCCTTAACTGTCTGGAACAGTTGCCTGATGACATTGTATTGCTTGTCAACACCACCAGCCTTGGTATGGCGGGCAAGGGGGTGCTGGAAGTCGATCTGTCGGGCCTACCGCCGGGCGCCTGCATACATGACATCGTCTATGTCCCGCTGGAGACACCGCTGCTGCGGTCAGCCCGGGAACGCGGATTGCGGACGGTTGACGGGCTGGGCATGCTGCTGCATCAGGCAGTACCGGCGTTCCGGGCCTTCTTCGGTCGGGACGTGGCGGTGACGGATGCGCTGCGGGCGCATGTGCTGGGGAGGTGAGGATGGCTTACGTACTGGCCCTGACCGGGTCCATCGGCATGGGCAAGTCGGCGACGGCGGCGATGTTCCGTGCTGCCGGGGTCCCGGTCTGGGATGCCGATGCGGCGGTGCACGAGATCTATGCGCGCGGCGGCAAGGCCGTGGAACCGGTGCGGCAGCGGTTTCCCGACGCGGTGGTGGACGGTGCCGTGGACCGGGAAAGGCTGAGCGCGGAGGTGGTCGGCAACGACGCGGCGATCAGGGACCTGGAGGCCATCGTGCATCCGCTGGTCGGGGAGCATCGTGCCGCCTTCCGCGCCCGGGCGGATGCGGAGGGCGCGGAGATCGTGGTGGTCGACGTGCCGTTGCTGTTCGAGACGGGGGGCGAGAAGAAGGTGGATGCAGTCGTCGTGGTCAGTGCCCGGCCGGAGCAGCAGCGGGAGCGGGTGCTGGCCCGCCCCGGCATGTCGGCGGCGAAGTTCGAGGCCATCCTGGCCCGCCAGACCCCGGACGCGGAGAAGCGTGCCCGCGCCGACCATGTGATCGATACCAGCCTGACCCTGGCCGAGACCGAGGCACAGGTGCAGGCGCTGGTCGCGGCACTGCGCGCGAGGCTGGCAGCGGAGGGCTGACAGGACTCCGCGCCATATGGTAGCTTCCGGCTCCCTGAGCACCAGATGATGGGTCTGCCTGATGCGTGAGATCGTTCTCGACACCGAAACCACCGGGCTGGACCCGAAGGACGGCCATCGCATCGTCGAGATCGGCTGCCTGGAGCTGGTGGACCGGGTCTGGACCGGCGCCACCTTCCACGAATACATCAATCCCGAACGGATGATGGACGAAGGCGCCTTCAAGGTGCACGGCCTGTCTGACGAGTTCCTGGCCGACAAGCCGGTCTTCGCCGAGATCGCCGAGAAGTTCATCGGCTTTGTCGGTGACGATCCGCTGGTGATCCACAATGCCGCCTTCGACATGAAGTTCCTCAACTGGGAACTGAAGGCAGCGGGCCACCGGGTGCTGCCGATGGAGCAGGCCATCGACACGCTTGCCATCGCGCGCAAGAAGTTCCCCGGCTCCCCCGCCAGCCTGGACGCGCTGTGCCGCCGCTTCGATGTCGATACCTCGTCGCGTGACCTGCACGGGGCGCTGATCGATTCCCGGCTGCTGGCGGATGTCTACTACCACCTGGTCAGCGCCACGCAGGCGGGGCTGACCTTCGGCGCCTCCGGGACGGGCGATGATGGCGGTCCCGTCCGCCGCATCCAGCGGGAGGCACGGCCGCATCCGCCGCTGCCGGCGGCGGAGGAGGAAGCGCACCAGGCCTTTCTCGCGCAGGCGGTGAAGGACCCGGTCTGGCTGCGCTGACGTCATTTTCCGTTTGCAGCCCTGCCCGAACCGTGTATGGAAAAGACCGTTGCGGCGCGTCCGCGGCACCATTCCCTCTTACCGGAACCGGAAACTGACAGCCTCCAGCAGGCGCTCCCCGGCATCCGGCATCCACTGATGCACAGATACCGGTCCGCTCCCGGGGCCGGACCCTGATCCCTTCCAGATTTGATGGTTGCTATGAATCTAGGTGTACTGAAGGCCAAGACTCCCACGGAACTGCTCTCCATGGCGGAAGAGCTGGAGATCGAGAACGCGTCCACCATGCGCAAGCAGGACATGCTGTTCGCGATCCTGAAACAGCTGGCGGAGGATGGTGAGGAGATCACCGGCGTCGGCGTGCTGGAGATCCTGTCCGACGGTTTCGGCTTCCTGCGCTCACCGGAGGCCAACTACCTGCCCGGTTCCGACGACATCTATGTCAGCCCGAACCAGATCCGCCGTTTTTCCCTGCGCACCGGCGACACGGTGGAGGGGGAGATCCGCGCCCCGAAGGAAGGCGAGCGCTACTTCGCGCTGATGAAGGTCTCCCTGATCAATTTCGAGGACCTGGAGGCCGCGCGCCACAAGGTCGCCTTCGACAACCTGACGCCGCTCTACCCGGACGAGCGGCTGCACATGGAACATGACGACCCGACCAACAAGGACCGGTCGTCGCGGGTGATCGACCTGGTGGCCCCGATCGGCAAGGGCCAGCGCGGCCTGATCGTCGCGCCGCCGCGCACCGGCAAGACCGTGCTGCTGCAGAACATCGCCCACGCGATCTCCGCCAACCATCCCGAATGCTACCTGATCGTGCTGCTGATCGACGAGCGGCCGGAGGAAGTCACCGACATGCAGCGTTCGGTGAATGGCGAGGTGGTGAGCTCCACCTTCGACGAGCCGGCGCAGCGCCACGTGCAGGTCGCGGAGATGGTGATCGAGAAGGCCAAGCGCCTGGTCGAGCACAAGCGCGACGTGGTCATCCTGCTCGACTCCATCACCCGCCTCGCCCGCGCCTACAACACCGTGGTGCCGTCATCGGGCAAGGTGCTGACCGGCGGTGTCGATGCCAACGCGCTGCAGCGCCCGAAGCGTTTCTTCGGTGCCGCCCGCAACATCGAGGAAGGCGGCTCGCTGACCATCGTCGCCACCGCCCTGATCGAGACCGGCAGCCGCATGGACGAGGTCATCTTCGAGGAGTTCAAGGGCACCGGCAACTCGGAGCTGATCCTGGACCGCAAGCTGGCCGACAAGCGTACCTTCCCCGCCATCGACATCACCAAGTCCGGCACCCGCAAGGAGGAGCTGCTGGTGGACAAGGCGGCCCTGACCAAGATGTGGGTGCTGCGCCGCATCCTGGCGCCGATGGGCACCACCGACGCGATGGAGTTCCTGCTGTCGAAGCTGAAGGACAGCAAGAACAACGCGGACTTCTTCGACTCGATGAACACCTGAGCCCCTCCTCCCCCCTGGTGGGGGAGGAACGAGGGGGGGGAAGCCCGGTGTTTCAGCTTCGTCACCCGAAGCTGCCACTGTCGCCGCGCACCCCCTTCCCGACCTTCCCCCGTCGAGGGGGAAGGGGCGCAGACGGCTTTGCATCAGCGCTGCTGGCGGTTCTGCCGAGTCAACCGCTCGCCGCCGCGCGCAGTCTTTCGGCCATGGTGATGATGCGCATGGTCTCCGGCCACAGCCCCAGTCGCGGCACCTCCGACAGCGGCATGAAGCACGCGGCCATGGCGTCGCTGCCGGCCACCGCCTCCCCCTGCAGCCACTCGCCCCACATGTCGACCAGGGTGTAGTGATAGACCAGCCTGCCGTCGGCATCGCGGTTGATGCCGTCCACCACGTCGATCAGGCCGTGGATGCGGCAGGTGACGCCGGTTTCCTCCAGCACCTCGCGCCGGGCGCCCTCCGCCACCGTCTCGCCCAGTTCCTGGCGTCCGCCGGGGATTGCCCATTCGCCCTTGCGCGGGGCCTTGCCGCGCCGGATCATCAGCACCTCGTCGGCACGGAAGATCACGGCACCGACGCCGATCTCGGGCCTCTTCATCACGCTCTCCCCCTTGTCATGCCGTCAGACTGTGCCATCCCTCTCCCCATCGCCTCTACTGGAACAGACCGGGAAAAAGCGCTAGAGCTTGGGGGAAGGCGAGCGGCCGGGGAGGGCCATTGCGCCGGGGAGGACCATCATGAGCATTGCATTCGATCCGAACGCGCCCGAGACCATCACCGATCCCTATCCGGGGCTGGCCATGCTGCGGGCCGAGGAACCGCTGCACTGGAGCCAGGTCAGCCGCGCCTGGTACATCACCCGCTACGAGGATGTGCGGAAGGGGTTCCGTGACAGGCGCATGTCGGCGGACCGCATCCGCCCCTTCGTCGAGGCCCAGCGGAACGGCCCGGACGGGGAGGAGATCGGCTTCCTGGGCGACCATATCGGCCACTGGGCGGTGTTCAACGACCCGCCGCGCCACGGCCACCTGCGCGGCCTGATGAACAAGGCCTTCACCAGCCGCCGGGTCGAGAGCCTGCGTGGCCAGGTGGCGGAGATGGTGGAGGGGCTGATCGCCGACTGGCAGGACGGGCAGGAAGTGGATTTCCACCAGGCCTTCGCCTATCCCCTGCCCGCGACCGTGATCGCGCTGCTGCTGGGGGTGCCGCAGCAGGACGTGGATCACCTGAAGCGCTGGTCGGATGCGCTGGCGCAGTTCGTGCTGACCTCCAAGACCAACCCGGACAAGTACAGGGTCGCGGCGGCGGCGCTGGCGGAGATGAACAGCTACTTCCAGGGCTTTCTCGAGGACCGGCGGGCCAACCCGGGGGAACTGGTGACCGACGGCCTGATCGACGCCACGGACGAGGGCGACCGGCTGACCGCGGACGAGCTGGTGGCAAGCTGCATCCTGCTGCTGTTCGCCGGACACGAGACCACGACGCAGTTGCTGGCCAACGGGCTGCACGCGCTGCTGCAGCATCCCGACCAACTGGCCGAGTTCCGTGCCCATGGCGATGACGCGGCCTTCACCCGCAACGCGGTGGAGGAACTGCTGCGCTTCGACGGTCCCAGCCTCACCTCGCCGCGCATCGCGGCGGAGGACGTGGAACTGCATGGCCAGACCATCGCCAAGGGCCAGCGCATCTGGCTGTGGAACTGCGCCGCCAACCGCGACGGCACGGTGTTCGAGGATCCCGACCGGCTGAACCTGCGGCGGCCCAATGCCGACCGGCATGTCACCTTCGGCTTCGGCATCCATTTCTGCATCGGCGCGCCGCTGGCGAAGCTGGAGGCGGAGGTGGCCTTCCCCATCCTGCTGCGGCGCTTCAGCCGCATCGAGGCGGTGAAACCGGTGCAGCAATGGTCGGATTCCTACGTCTCGCGGGGCATGACCAGCTTCCCCGTGCGGGTCTGGCGCTGACCATGATGAAACTGGTCGGGCGCTACACCTCGCCCTATGTCCGCCGGGTCGCGATCACCATGCTGACCTGCGGGCTGGAATTCGAGCTGGTGGAACGGCTGCCCTTCGGCGAGGACAAGGCGGAGGTGCGGAAGTTCAACCCGCTGGGCCGCATCCCGGCGCTGGTGCTGGCGGATGGCGAGACCATCGTGGAGAGCGGCACCATCATCGACTGCCTGGACGACATGGTCGGGCCGGAGCGTGCGCTGACCCCGCCAACGGGGGCGGAGCGCCGCGCGGTGCTGAACCTGCTCGCCGTCGCCTCCGGCGCGACCGACAAGCTGGTCTCGTCGCTCTACGAACATCACCTGCGGCCGCCGGAGATGGTGCACCGGCCATGGGCCAAGATGTGCGACCGCCAGGCCACGGACGGCTTCCGCTGGCTGGAGCAGCGCCTGCAGGGCGACTGGTTCGTCGGTGACCGCATGACCCAGGCCGACCTGACCGTCGCGGTGTTCTGGCAGTTCGGGGTGGAGAAACGCCCCAACTTCTTCGCCCGCATGGATTGCCCGAAGCTGACGGCGCTGTCCGACCGCCTTGCCGCGACCGAACCCTTCCGCCTGACGCCACAGGGCGAGGGTCTGCCGAAGGGTATCGCGCTGGAATAGCGCCGCCCGTCGCCGCTTGTCCCGTGATCCGGCGCGTGGTCTGCTGTGGTGAACGTGCAGGTGGCCGGACGGGGGCGGGATACACGCATGGTGATGGGCGTGGGGGAGATCATCGGACTGCTGGCGCTGCTGCTGACGGTTCTCGGCGGCCTGTCGGCCTATTACCTCGACATGCTGAAACACCGCCAGGGCAAGGCCTTTCTGCGTCTGCGCGCCAGCCTGCGCAAGGGCAGTACCACCGCCCTGGTCTATGCTTGGACCCTCAAATGGCTGCTGGCGAAGGTCGACCGGTTCTTCGAGGGCGAGCCCTACGATCCGAAGGACGACATCGATCCGGCCACCCGTCTGGGCCGCCTCGCGCGCTGGCTGTTCCGCCGCCCGCCCGACTACCGCCGCCCACCGAAAATCCGGGACCGGTCCTGGCAGGCCCCGGCCTGGAGCGCCGCCAGCTATGACCGCTGCCTGCTGCTGGCAGTGATCTATCCGATTGCGTCCGCCCTGCTGTCCTGGCTGATCGCGGGGGAGGCCGGAACTCTCGGGCAAGCCCTTGGCCTCGTGGACATTTCCGATGCTCTCTACCGCCTCTATGTAGGAGGAGTCTTCACGGTCGGGACGGGTTTCTTCGTCGCCGGGCTGGCCCTCAATGGCTGGAAGGGCCCGGTTTGTGTCGTGCTTTATGTGGCAATCCTTGTTGGCGGAGGAAACTTGGCGGACACGCTGTTCGCCGACGCCGACGCCAGAGCATTCGTTGTCGCTTTCGCTGTCGCCTTCGCTGTCGCTGGCGCTTTCGCTGTCGCTGGCGATGTCGCTCTCGCTTTCGCTTTCGCTGTCGCTGTCGCTGTCGCATTCGCTGTTGCTGGCGTTGCCGCTCTCGCTTTCGTTGTCGCTGTCGCTTTCGCTTTCGCTGTGGCTTTCGCTTTCGCTGTCGCTGTCGCGGCGACGCTGGACAGGAGGACCATCGTCTTCGGTTGCGTGTCCATCCTGAATCTTGTTGCAGCATATGTTGTGGTCGGCCTCGCAGCCGGACCGGACGTATCAGAGACCCGGTTTGGGATCCTCGTCGGTTTGGTGCTCCTCCCCCTCGTCAACGCCCCGTTCGACTGGCTGTCGGTCGGGCTGACACGCTATCTGCTGCGCCTGGGTCTCCAACGGCAGCGGTTGCGGGAGCGGATTGTCTGGTGGCTGGCGGATATTGCCGGGGCGGCGCTGTTGCTGCTGGGCGTTGCCGTTGCCATGGTGGTGGCGCTGGAGGGGCTGAATGCGGTGGGTTTCGCGGGTGGCATGAGCGAGCCCATCGCGCCGGTTGCGGCGACGCTGCATGACATCCGTGCCGAACCGGACGCGGCGCGGCATCTCTGGATCTACTTTGCCCTGTTCTCCACCCTGATTCCGACCCTGGTGCATCTGGTGGTGATCCTGTTCAGCGCGCTGACCGCCAATTTTCCGCCGTTGCAGGGCATGATCGTGCGGCTCATCGCGCTGGGACCGGATGCGGGCTACAACCCGCTGATTGGCTTCCTGCTCAGCGTTCGCTGGGTCATCGCCATCGCGGCGACCGCGTTGCTGGCCTTCTGCATCTGGTGGATCGGGTCGGCGGTGCTGCATGTCTGGGAAGACCTGCTCTGGCTGCTGATCGAGGTGCAGAAGCTCAGCCGCGCCCTGTTTGTCGGGTAGCGGGTCGCTTCGCCTTCCCCCCGCAGACCGAGAACCTGATGCTTGGTCCGGCCCCTGGATGTTCGTGCGGTACTCCCGGATGCCCGGGTCGCGCCCACGTCGCAGGGCGAGGGCCTGCCGAAGGGTATCGCGCTGGAATAGGGCAACAGGAGCGCGGGGCGGAGGTGTCCGGCGCGTTGATCCCCGGTTCAGTTGGTGAGCCAGCCGGAACGGGCGGCGATGGCGATGGCCTCGGTGCGGTTGGCGGCGTTGAGTTTCTTCATCACGTTGGCGACGTGGAACTTCACGGTGCGTTCGCTGATGCCCAGGATCTCGCCGATCTCCGAGTTGCTGCGGCCCCTCGACATCCACAGCAGGCATTCCTGTTCCCGGCGGGAGAACATGACGTCCGCCAGTTCGCCCTCCCCGCCCAGCACCAGGTAGTCGGCGATGCTGACGGTGAAGCGCAGCGCCAGCCGGTGTACCTCGTTGGTGGTGGCGGCGATGGTCTCCGCCGCGCCGGCCGGGTCGCCCAGCATGAACAGGTACAGGGCCTGGGTGCGCAGCGGGGTGTTCATGGGGATGAACAGGTCATGCTTGATGCCGAAGCGCTTCTCCAGCGCCCAGATCCAGCGTTGCCGCCGGGTCAGCACCATTCCCGACCGCTCCGCCAGGGTGGTGAAGGGGGCATGGCGTTCGGAGACAAGCTGCAGCATCGGGTCGAAGCGGAACATGCGGCGGCTGTAGTAGATTGCCTCGAACGCCTTCAGGAAGGCCGGCCCGCGAGAGAGCACGAACGCCTCCCCCGCCGCGACCTCGTCCAGCGGCATGCGGCGGTGGGTGTAGTAGACGAAGCCCGCATAGCCCATGCCGCGCACGCGGTATTCCAGCGCGTCGCCCAGATCGTCCAGCGAGATGGCCTCCGCCATCTGCCGCTCGAACTCCAGATCCGGTCCCTGTTCAGCCATCCGGTCCCCTCCGTCAGCGCCATACTGCTGCAGCCGGAACGGGAACTGTACCTGTCCGAACGGTCAGGTGTCAGGTTTCATCGGGATCCTGCCGGTCGCGAACGCCTCGAGCCGGGCACCCGGGCCTGGCCCGGTCGCGCCGTGGGGTCCCGAGGCGACCTTCCGGGAGTCCATCGCTGACTGTTCCATCCCTCTCCCCCTCCCGGCCACTCAATAAGGATACTCCCGTGGGTGGCCGGGAGGGGGAGAGGGATGGAACAGGCCAACCAGCAAGTCCGGAGAGGGATGGAACAGACCACAGACAGACCCGGAGAGGGACGGAACGGCAATCAGATGGCGAACCGGCCTAGAGCTTGCGCTCCACCATCATCTTCTTCAGCTCCGCGATCGCCCGGGCCGGGTTGAGACCCTTCGGGCAGGTGTGGGCGCAGTTCATGATGGTGTGGCAGCGATAGAGCTTGAACGGGTCTTCCAGCTTGTCGAGCCGGTCGCCCGTGGCCTCGTCGCGGCTGTCGATGACCCAGCGATAGGCCTGCAGCAGCACGGCGGGGCCGAGGTATCGGTCGCTGTTCCACCAGTAGCTGGGGCAGGAGGTGGCGCAGCAGGCGCACAGGATGCACTCGTACAGCCCGTCGATCTTCACCCGGTCCTCGCGGTCCTGCAGGCGCTCCCGGTCCGGCGGGGCCGGGGTCTTGGTCTGCATCCACGGCTCGATGGAGGCATACTGGGCGTAGAAGTGGGTCAGGTCGCCGACCAGGTCCTTGATCACGTCCAGGTGCGGCAGGGGATAGATCTTCACGTCCCCCTTCACGTCCTGGATGCCCTTGGTGCAGGCCAGCGTGTTGGTGCCGTCGATGTTCATGGCGCAGGAGCCGCAGATGCCCTCGCGGCAGGACCGGCGGAAGGTCAGGGTCGGATCGACCTCGTCCTTGATGCGGATCAGCGCGTCCAGGATCATCGGGCCGCAATCGTCGAGATCGACCTCGTAGGTATCGACCCGCGGGTTCTCGCCCGAGTCCGGATCATAGCGGTAGATCTTGAACTTCTTGGTGTTGCTGCCCGATCCGACCTTCGGCCAGGTCTTGCCGTTGGACTTGATCCGGGAATTTGCCGGAAGATTGAATTCGACCATGTCGTGTCTCCCAATCCGGGGCCGGACTTGCTGATCCGGCCCGGGAATTCTGGTGCTGGATCAGTAAACGCGTGCCTTCGGCTTCACGTACTCCATCTCGTTGGAGAGGGTGTAGGTGTGCACCGGGCGGTAATCGATGGTGACCTTGCCGTCCTCATCGAACCAGCTCAGCGTATGCTTCATCCAGTTCTCGTCGTCGCGTTCGGAGAAGTCCTCGTGCGCATGGGCGCCGCGGCTTTCCTTGCGGTTCTCCGCGGAGTGCATGGTGACGACCGCCTGGCGGATCAGGTTGTCGAGCTCCAGCGCCTCCACCAGGTCCGAATTCCAGACCAGGCTGCGGTCACTGACACCGATGGACGGCATCTGGGTATAGACCTCGTCGATCAGACCCTTGCCTTCCGCCAGCACCTCGGAGGTGCGGAACACCGCGCAGTTGTTCTGCATCACCCGCTGCATGTTGCCCCGGATGCGCGATGTCGGCATGTCGCCCTTGGCGTGGCGCATCCTGTCGAAGCGGTCCAGCGCCTTGTTGAGCGATTCCTTGTTGGTGTCCTTGTGCGACGCGCCGGGCTCCAGGATCTCGGCGCAGCGCTTGGCGCAGGCCCGCCCGAAGACCACCAGGTCGATCAGGGAGTTGGAGCCGAGCCGGTTGGCGCCATGGACCGAGACGCAGGCCGCCTCGCCCGCCGCCATCAGGCCGGGCACCACCGCGTCCGGATCACCGTCCTTCAGCGTCAGCACCTCGCCCTTGTAGTTGGTCTGGATGCCGCCCATGTTGTAGTGCACCGTCGGCAGCACCGGGATCGGTTCCTTGTTCACGTCGACACCGGCGAAGATGTGCGCCGATTCCGAGATCCCGGGCAGCCGCTCCGCGATGATCGCCGGATCCAGGTGATCCAGGTGCAGGAAGATGTGGTCGGCATCCTTGCCGACACCGCGGCCTTCCCGGATCTCCATGGTCATGGCGCGGGAGACGACGTCGCGGCTGGCCAGGTCCTTGGCGGACGGGGCGTAACGCTCCATGAAGCGCTCACCCTCCGAATTCACCAGGTAACCGCCCTCGCCACGCACGCCTTCCGTGATCAGGCAGCCGGCACCGTAGATGCCGGTCGGATGGAACTGCACGAACTCCAGGTCCTGCAGCGGCAGGCCGGCACGCAGCACCATGCCGCCGCCGTCACCGGTGCAGGTATGGGCCGAGGTGCAGGAGAAGTAGGCGCGGCCATAGCCGCCGGTGGCCAGGATGACCATCTGCGCCCGGAACAGGTGCAGCGACCCGTCCGACAGGTCCCAGCACAGCACGCCGGTGCAGGCGCCTTCCTCGTCCATGATCAGGTCGATGGCGAAGTACTCGATGAAGAAGTGGGTGTCGTTCTTCAGCGACTGGCCATACAGCGTGTGCAGCATGGCGTGGCCGGTACGGTCGGCGGCGGCACAGGTCCGCTGCGCGGCCGGTCCCTCGCCGAACTCCGTGGTCATGCCGCCGAAGGCACGCTGGTAGATGCGTCCCTCTTCCGTGCGGCTGAACGGCACGCCGAAATGTTCCAGCTCCAGCACCGCGTTGACCGCGTCGCGCACCATGTACTCGATGGCGTCCTGGTCACCCAGCCAGTCCGACCCCTTGACGGTGTCGTACATGTGCCAGCGCCAGTTGTCCGGGCCCATGTTGCCCAGCGAGGCGGAGATGCCGCCCTGCGCCGCAACGGTGTGCGACCGGGTCGGGAACACCTTGGTGACGCAGGCGGTGTTCAGACCGGCCTCGGCACAGCCCATGGCGGCACGCAGCCCGGCACCGCCGGCACCGACCACCACCACGTCGAACTTGTGCTCTGTAATCTCGTAAGCATCTGACATCGTGCTCAACCCCCGAAGGCAATCTTGAGGACGGCAAGCGCGCAGATCAGGGCACCGATCCAGCAGCCGAACGTGTTGACGAACATGAGGACCAGCTTCGACGCATGGCCGTGCACGTAATCCTCGATCACCACCTGAATACCCAGCTTCAGGTGCCAGAACACCGCCACGATGAGCAGCAGCAGCACACCGGCCACCACCGGATGGCCGACGATGCCGTCAGCGGTCAGGTAGTCGGCGGAGGTCAGGCGGATGGCCAGGACGACGAAGGCGAAGACCAGCGGCACCAGCGCGATGGCGGTGACCCGCTGCATCCACCAGTGTTCCGTGCCGTCCTTGGCCGAGCCCAGGCCCCGGACGTTCTTCAGCGGCGTGTTGAGACGCGATCTGGCCATGGTCAGCCTCCCCATCCGTAAGCGGCGATCCATGCCAATACGGTCAGGACCGTCGCGCCGATCACCACCATGTAGCCACTGCGGAATGCCGCGGAGACCTCGAAGCCCCAGCCGGCATCCCAGTACAGGTGCCGCAGGCCGTTGCAGAGGTGGTAGAACAGCGCCCAGGTGAAGCCCAGCAGGACCAGGCGGCCGATGATGCTGCCCGCGATCCCCATGACAAAGTCGTAATATTCCGGCCCGCTCGCCAACGCGACCAGCCACCAGAGCAACAGGACGAGACCGCCCCCCAGCGCCACGCCCGTGCCGCGATGCAGGATCGACAGCTTGGCGATGAGCGGAAGACGGTAGACCTGTAGATGCGGTGACAACGGGCGATTGGTGTTCGTCATGTCTGACCCCCTGCTTGCTGCCACGGGTCCCGGACGATGACCGTGCCGGATGGACCACGTGGAAAACCGATGGCACGCCGCCCGACCCTCGGACGCTGCGTACCATCCCCCAAATCCATGAACGTGACCGGCGGGAACAGACGAATATTCTCCGGCCCCCCGACCGCTCAGGCCGTCAGTGTGCGGTTGCGGGACAGTCCTGTCAAACGAAGCTTCTGTTATGCAAGCACTTGTTGACCGTCATCAATCCGTCCGAGGCACGGCAAACGGGGCCATGGACGCCGCTTCCGGTTGCCGGTTCCGCGCTTTCGGGTTTATATGCGAACCACATGCCCATGACGTGAATTGGACGATTGCCCATGACGGCTCCGACCGATGCCTCCCCGCTTGCCGGGCGCCGCGTGCTGCTGATCGTCGGCGGTGGCATCGCTGCCGTGAAGGCACCGGACCTGATCCGGCGGCTGCGGGAACGCGGGGCCGCCGTGCGCTGCGTGCTGACGGCGGCAGGGCACGAATTCACCACCCCGCTGGCGCTGTCGTCGCTGTCGGAGGACCGGGTCTTCACGGAGCTGTTCGACCTGACCGACGAGGCGGAGATGGGGCACATCCAGCTCTCCCGCCAGGCCGATATCGTGCTGGTGGCCCCGGCGACGGCCAACCTGATGGGCCGCATGGCGGCGGGCCTGGCCCCGGACCTGGCTGCAACCCTGCTGCTCGCCACGGACAAGCCTGTCATGCTCGCCCCGGCGATGAACGTGCGCATGTGGCTGCACCCGGCGACGCAGCGCAACCTCGCCACCCTGCGCCAGGACGGCGTGCTGGTGGTCGGCCCCAATGACGGCAGCATGGCCTGCGGCGAGTTCGGGCCGGGCCGCATGGCGGAACCGCTGGAGATCGTTGCCGCGCTGGAGGCGCATTTCGGGCCCAGGCCGCTGCAGGGGCTGCGCGCCCTCGTCACCTCCGGCCCGACGCATGAGCCGATCGACCCCGTGCGCTACATCGCCAACCGTTCGTCGGGCAAGCAGGGCCATGCCATCGCGGCGGCGCTGGCCGCGGCGGGGGCCGAGACCGTGCTGGTCAGCGGCCCCACCCACCAGCCCGATCCGGCAGGGGTGGAGATCCGCCGGGTCGAGAGCGCGCGGCAGATGCTGACCGCCTGCGAGGATGCTCTGCCGGCCGACATTGCCGTCTGTGCCGCCGCGGTCGCCGACTGGCGGGTGGCGACGGAGGCGGGAGAGAAGCTGAAGAAGGAGAAGGGCGGCGGACCGCCCAGCCTCGCCTTCGCCGAGAACCCGGACATCCTCGCCACCCTGTCAGGGCGGGCCGAGGGGCGTCCCGGACTGGTGATCGGCTTTGCCGCCGAGACCGAGAAGGTGATCGAGCACGCGGTGGCGAAGCGCGAACGCAAGGGCTGCGACTGGATCCTGGCCAACGATGTCAGCCCGGCCACCGGCACCTTCGGCGGCGACAACAACAGCGTCATCCTGATTTCCGGCGGGGAGCCGGAGGCCTGGCCACCGCTGACCAAGCAGCAGGTGGCGGAGCGGCTGGTGCATCACATCGCACTGTTCCTGGGGCGCGCATGAGCAGCGATGTCGCCATCGCGCTGCGGCGGCTGGAGCATGGCGCCGACCTGCCCCTGCCGGCCTACGAGAGCGCGGGCGCCGCGGGCATGGACCTGCGGGCGGCGCTGCCGGGCGGCGGCATCACCCTGGCACCGCGGGGCGGACGGGCGCTGGTGCCGACCGGCATCGCCATCGCCCTGCCGCCGGGCTACGAGGCGCAGGTCAGGCCACGCTCCGGGCTGGCGCTGAAACACGGGGTCACGGTGCTGAACACGCCGGGCACCGTCGATGCCGACTACCGGGGGGAAGTCGGCGTCATCCTGATCAATCACGGGACGGAGCCGTTCGCCATCGCCCATGGCGACCGCATCGCGCAGCTTGTCCTGGCCAGCGTCGCGCGCGGCCACTGGCAGGAGCGCGAGACGCTGCCGGAGACGGCGCGCGGCGCTGGCGGTTTCGGCTCCACCGGGGGCCGGAAGACGACGGGGGAACCATCCGCATGACCGATGCACTGCGCCTGCCGAAGAAGACCCTCTACGCGCTGGATGCGGTGGTGGACGTGGCCTACAACGCCCGCCCCGACCCGGTGCAGTCCAAGGACATCACGGAGCGGCAGGGCATTCCGCCGCGCTACCTGGAACAGGCGATGCAGCAGCTTGTCCGTGCCGGTATCCTGAAGGGCGTGCGCGGTCCGCGCGGCGGCTACACGCTGGCGCGGGAGCGGCGGCGGATCAGCGTGGCGGAGATCGTGCGCATCATCGCGGCGGATGACGAGGAACAGGACCAGGGCGGATCGGCACTGGGGCGGGAGATCATCCGCCCCTTCTGGACCGAGATCCAGGACGAGATCATGGAACGGCTGGAGACCGTGACGCTGGAGGATCTCTGCCGTCGCGCGCAGGATGCGGGCGTGCCGCGGGCCACCCGCGCATCCAGGGACTTCACGATCTGACCGCCAGCCTTATCTGAGCAGCTGAAACAGAAAACCAATTCCGGGGGAGTACCACATCATGAGCACCGAACAGCGCTTCACCGCCCCGCGCGGGCGCATCTACGATTCCATCACCGAGACCATCGGCTCGACGCCGCTGGTGCGCCTCAACCGGGTCACTGACAAGGTGGCGGAGGGCGCGCAGGTCCTGGCCAAGCTGGAATTCTTCAACCCGCTCTCCTCGGTCAAGGACCGCATCGGCGTGGCGATGATCGAGGCGATGGAGGCCGAGGGCACGCTGAAGCCCGGCGGCACCATCATCGAGCCGACCTCCGGCAATACCGGCATCGCGCTGGCCTTCGTCGCCGCGGCCAAGGGCTACCCGCTGACCCTGGTCATGCCGGAAAGCATGTCGGTGGAGCGGCGGCGGATGCTGAAGCTGCTGGGCGCGACGCTGGAGCTGACGCCGCCGGAGAAGGGCATGCCCGGCGCCATCGCCCGTGCCAAGGAGATGATCGAGGCAACGCCCGGCGCGGTGATGCCGCAGCAGTTCGCCAACCCCGCCAACCCGGCGATCCATGTCGCCACGACGGCGGAGGAGATCTGGGCCGACACGGCGGGCAAGGTCGACGTGGTGATCTCCGGCGTCGGCACCGGCGGCACCGCCACCGGCATCGGCCGGGTGCTGAAGCAGCGCAACCCGGCGATGAAGCTGGTGGTGGTGGAGCCGGAGGACAGCCCGGTGCTGTCCGGCGGCAATCCCGGCCCGCACAAGATCCAGGGCATCGGTGCCGGCTTCGTGCCGGAGAACCTGGACACCGCCCTGGTGGACGAGGTGCTGACCATCGGCAACGAGACGGCGTTCGAGAACGCGCGGCGGCTGGCGCGGGAGGAAGGCATCCCCGTCGGCATCTCCTCCGGTGCCGCGGTCGCGGCGGCGCTGGAGGTGGCGCAGCGGGCGGACATGGCGGGCAAGACCATCGTCGTCATCCTGCCGTCCTTCGCCGAGCGCTATCTCTCCACCGCGCTGTTCGACGGCCTCTGAGACCGGACAGGAAAAACAGCCGCATGACCGAGACCGCCGACGCCGCGGAAGACACCTACTGGCAGGTCATCACCCTGACCGACCTGCCGGACATGCAGGCGGTGGAGACGGCGCTGGGTGACCTGCCGCTCTCCACCTCCGTCTTCCGGGCGGAGGACGGGCGCTGGCGGGTGGCCGCGATCCTGGACCACGAACCCGACCTGGCCCACTGGCCCTTGCCGGGGGACAGCGAGGCCGCGCCGCTGGAGATGCGGGACTGGGTGGCCGAGTCGCAGGCGGCGCTGCCGGCGCTGGACATCGGCCGCTTCCATGTCCGGGGCGGCTGGGACCGGCCTGCCATCACCGGCCGCATCGACCTGGTGATCGAGGCCGGGCAGGCCTTCGGCACCGGTCGGCACGAGAGCACGGAGGGCTGCCTGGTGCTGCTGCAGCAGCTGGCGCGGCAGCGCCGGGTGCGGCGGGTGCTGGATGTGGGCACCGGGGCCGGCATCCTGGCCATCGCCGCCGCCCGGCTGACCGGTGCGCGCTGCGTCGGCACCGACATCCACGCGATCTCGGTCACGGTTGCCATCGAGAACGCGGAACTGAACGATGCGAAGCACCTGACCCGGTTCGCCGTGGCCGACGGCACGCGGCACCGGCTGGTCCGCGACGGCGGACCCTACGACCTGGTCTTCGCCAACATCCTCGCCCGGCCGCTGGCGGAGATGTCGCGCATGATCGCCGGGCAGGTGGCACCGGCCGGCGACCTGATCCTGGCCGGCATCCTGACCCGCCAGGTGCCGATGGTGCTGAGCCGCTATTGCCCGCTGGGTCTGAAACTGGTCACCCACCACCGCCGCAACGAATGGTCGGTGCTGCGGCTGTCACGCCCGTCGCGCAGATGTCTCCGATGATTGCTGACCGGATCAACCGTACCGGAACCCCCGCCGCCTCCGGTTCGTCACTTCCGCCCACCGCCCGAACTGACGGCGTGCCCGGGCATGACCCGGGTACCCATGATGCCGCACCGGCGTGGGGAACTGGGCTCTCGGGTCAAGCCCGAGAGCGCCGTGGTGTGGAGGACATCAAGGTCATCGCCATCCGCCGGGATCGGCCCCGACGCTGCCTCACCCTGTCGCACCAGCCACCCGCGTGGTGCTGGGACGCGTCGAAACCTCACCCAACCGGAGTACAGTCATGTCGGAACGCGTCAGCCGTCTCAGGGCGGAAATGCAGGCGGCGGGAATCCAGGGTTTCCTGGTCCCGCGCAATGACGAGCATTTCGGCGAGTGGGTGCCGGCCAACTGCGAGCGGCTGGCCTGGCTGACCGGGTTCAACGGCTCCGCCGGTCTCGCCATCGTGCTGGCGGACCGGGCGGCGATGTTCGTTGACGGGCGCTACACGCTGGCGGTGCGCGACCAGGTGGACCTGGATACCTTCGCCATCCGCCACATCACCGACGAACCGGCCAGCGACTGGCTGCGCGCGGAACTGAAGCCCGGACAGCGGCTCGGCTTCGACCCGTGGCTGCACACGGCGGCAGGCCTCGCCGGTATCGAGAAGGCGGTGAAGGATGCGGGCGCGGAGCTGGTGCCGGTTGCAGCCAACCCGGTGGACCTGATCTGGCGCGACCGCCCGGCCCCGCCGATGGCCCCGGTGGTGCCGCACGATATTGCCCATGCCGGTGAGACGGCGGAGGCCAAGCGCCAGCGCATCGCCGCGATCGTGCAACAGAAGGGCGCGGACGCGGCGGTGCTGACCCTGCCGGAATCCATCGCCTGGCTGCTGAACATCCGCGGTGGCGACGTGCCCCGCACGCCGCTGCCGCTGGGCTTCGCGGTGCTGCACGGTGACGCGCGGGTGGACCTGTTCATGGACCCGCAGAAGATCACCGACGCGGCCCGCGCCCACATGGGCAACGCGGTAGCCATCGCGCCCAAGGCGAAGTTCGCCGACGGGCTGACGGCGCTGGCCGGCAAGCATGTGCTGGTGGACCGGCCGAGCGCGGTAAGGGCGGTGACGGAACGGCTGCGCGATGTCGGTGCGGAAGTGGTGCTGGGCGAGGACCCGACCATGCTGCCCAAGGCCTGCAAGAACCCGGTCGAGGTGCAGGGCAGCCGCGATGCCCATGTCCGCGACGGCGCGGCGGTGGTGCGCTTCCTGGCCTGGCTGGATGCCCATGCCGGGGACGGTTCGGTGGACGAGATGCTGGCGGCGGAGACGCTGGAGGGTTTCCGGCGGCAGAACGAGCTGATCCGCGACCTCTCCTTCGACACCATCTCCGGCTCCGGCCCGAACGGGGCCATCGTGCATTACCGCGTGACAGCGGAAACCAACCGCCGCCTGCAGCCGGGGGAGCTGTTCCTGGTGGATTCCGGCGCGCAGTACCTGGACGGCACCACCGACATCACCCGTACCGTCGCCATCGGCACGCCGACGCCGGAGATGCGCGACCGCTTCACCCGCGTGCTGCAGGGTCACGTGGCGCTGGCCACCGCGCGCTTCCCCGCCGGGACCACGGGCAGCCAGCTCGACCCCATGGCACGCGCCCCGCTCTGGCAGGCCGGGCTGGACTTCGATCATGGCACCGGCCATGGCGTCGGCAGCTACCTCAGCGTCCATGAGGGGCCGCACCGCATTTCCAGGGTGCACAGCGCCGTGGCGCTGCAGCCGGGCATGATCGTCTCCAACGAACCGGGCTACTACAAGGCCGGGGCCTATGGCATCCGCATCGAGAACCTGGTGACCGTGGTGGACAGCGTCATCGAGGGCGGGGAGCGCCCGACGCTGGCCTTCGAGACCCTGACGCTGGCCCCCATCGACCGCCGCCTGATCGTGACGGAGATGCTGACGGTGGCGGAGCGGGCCTGGATCGACGGCTACCATGCCCGCGTCGCGGAAACCCTGACCCCGCTGCTGGACGGGGAGGCCGCCACCTGGCTGGCCGCGGCAACGCAGCCGCTGGAGGGATGAAACAGGACCCCGCGCCGGCATTCGGGGTCTACGTCCACTGGCCCTTCTGTGTCTCCAAGTGCCCCTATTGCGACTTCAACAGCCATGTGCGCGAAACGGTGGACCAGGACCGCTGGCGCGACGGCCTGCTGGCGGAGATCCGGGCCTGGGCGGCGCGGGTGCCCCGGCAACCGGTGGACACGGTCTTCTTCGGTGGCGGCACCCCGTCGCTGATGCCGCCCGCCACGGTGGCCGCGGTGCTGCAGCAGATCGAGGACTGTTTCAGCCTCGCCCCGGATGTGGAGATCACGCTGGAGGCCAATCCCTCCTCCATCGAGGTCGGGCGCTTCCGTGATTTCCGCAGCGCCGGGGTCAACCGGGTCAGCCTGGGGGTGCAGAGCTTCGACGACCAGGCGCTGCGCTTCCTCGGCCGGGCGCATGATGCGGCTGCCGCGCGCCAGGGCATCGCCACGGCGGCGGCGACGTTCGACCGTTTCTCCTTCGACCTGATCTACGCCCTGCCCGACCAGACGGAGGCGGCGTGGCGCGCCATGCTGGCCGCCGCGCTGGACCTCGCCGGGGATCACCTGTCGCTCTACCAGTTGACCATCGAGCCCAATACCGGCTTTGCCGGGCAGGTCAGGCGCGGCGTGTTCGATCCGATGGACGACGACCGGGCGGCTGACCTGTTCGAGCTGACCGCCGCGATCATGGAGGATGCGGGCCTGCCGGCCTACGAGACCTCCAACCATGCCCGCCCCGGCGGGGCCTGCCGCCACAACCTGCTCTACTGGCAGTACGGTTCATGGATCGGTGTCGGCCCCGGCGCGCATGGCCGCCCGGTGCTGTCGGACGGCACGCGCCATGCCAGCGCCAACCACCGCAAGCCCGAGGCCTGGCTGGAAGCGGTCGAGGCCGGAGGCACCGCCCTGGCGGAGGACCGCGCGATCCCGGCCCCGGAACAGGCGGAGGAAGCGCTGATGATGGGCCTGCGCCTGTCGGAGGGGATCGGGGAGGCACGGTTCCAGGCCCGCACCGGCGGCCAGCCGCTCGCCGCCATCCTCGACGCCCGCGCCCGCGAACGCCTCACCGCCGACGGCCTGATCGAGACCGCGAACGGTACCCTCCGCGTCCGCCCCCCGGGACGGCTGCTGCTCAACAGCATCACCGGCGCCCTGCTGGGCGGGTGAAGGGACATACGCAGCCTGTACTACATAAGTCCTGATTATTCCAATCAACATATCAAGAGATTTAATCTCGGCATATCAAGATTCTAGCATGTCTTCGGGTTCAATTGTCTCTCTATAGTTGTATTGTGAATCACCTTCTTGTATTTGGTTGCTGCCATTATGTAGAAACCTCAAACGATGTCTATCAATGTGCCGTGCACCAAAGGGCCCAAGATATTCTATACAAAATAACAGTACCAACCGTTTTGCCTCATTCCCATTCCAAGACTTTCCTTCTCGAGCACCTTCAACATGAACAATCAATTCATCTGAACGACCACCTGTCTCAATGATCTCATAAAATCTTTGTTCTGAAGATGCAGATAGAATCAAGCTCGTAGTTTCTGGGTGATCTACCAACCGTGTATTGATTGAAACCAACGTCGCGGGAAGACGTCCATGATTATGCAATCGAATCTTAATATGAGCAATGTTTCGGGCTCCTGGATTATGCAATCCACCTACGTGCTCGACTTTGGGAAACAGATACGGACGCTCTAACCTACGCGAAGCGTTGTCGGCAGTTGTCGCTTGGTTAAACGCAGCCAACGCCGCGCCTTTCGCGGCCTCGGTGGTTGCCTTTGCCTCTTCGACCATATCGAAAGCAGCGTCGGCCGCACGGCGACTATGCTTCAATGTAAAATAGACCAGGATTACGCCTGCGACCGTGACGACCACATTTATTCCTGTAACGATGAGTATCCAGAATGTCCATTTGGCCATTCCTTCTTGTGCAATGAGATCTCGTGCAGAATGCTGCTTTTCCCAATTAGGTATTACCTGATCATATTCGACCTCACTAGAGTCTGATTCTTGGTTGTTTATGTCTTCCAAAAAGGCCTCATCGCTTAATTTGTTCGATGAGTTATTGGCGTCATGTACATTCTCCGCCGCCCTAACTTGTGCATACCACGCGCAGGCCGTCAACATTCCGAGAGCCAAGACTATTATGCACCAGCAACTTCGTGACATTGAAGTCAACACACCAGAAACTGAGTGAACAAGTGACGACACCTTATTGTGTTCATCCGGCCTTGTCTTCCTAAGTTTGGTATCTGCGAGTGGCAGCTAGCTAGCGACACAAAGTGACGACTAGCGGTGGAACCTATGTCCATCGTCCAGCGTATTGCCGTTTGGTATTCTATGATAGCCTGATTGGGAACAATAGGTGCGGCATGTGTAGCGGATTCTGATGAGCGATATCGAGAACTATGAGATTGACGTCAGCGATCACGGCGATGTGCCGCGCGAGAAGAACGTCGGACAGCTATCCGAGGTCCTCATGCAGATTGGCCTGACGTGTTCTGCTCATGTGATTGGCGGGTCAGTCTCCGCTGACCATGCTGATCTCTATGGCGAGGACGGTCTGCCGAAACAGGCATCGAACTAGAACAGGCACTCACCCCGCCTTCGCCAGCATCGCCCTGAGTTCGTATTTCAGTACCTTGCCCAGCGCGTTGCGGGGCAGGGCGTCGATGGGGATGACGTCCTTGGGGTGCTTGTAGCGGGCGAGGCGGTCGTGGAACAGGGCGAGCAGGGCCGGGGCGTCGATGGCCTGGCCCTCCCGCGCCACGGCGAAGATCACCGGCACCTCCCCCCAGCGCGGGTCGGGGCGTCCCACCACCGCGAACTCGGCCAGGTCGGCATGGGCGGCCAGCACCTGTTCCAGTTCGGCGGGGTAGATGTTCTCCCCGCCCGAGATCACCACGTCCTTCGCCCGGTCCTCGATGCGGTAGAAGCCGTCGGCATCGCGGCGGCCGATATCGCCCATGCGGAACCAGTCGTCATCGACGAACGCGGCTTCCGTTGCCGCCGGGTTCTGCCAGTAGCCGGAGAAGACGCTGGGGCCGCGCACCAGGATCTCCCCCGCCTCCCCGTCGGCGACGTCGCGGCCGTCATTGCCGACGATGCGCACCTGCACATGCACCGCCGGGCGACCGCAGGAGCCGACATGGCCGAGCGCGTCCGGCGCGCGCAGCACGATGGCCAGCGGCGCGGTCTCGGTGGAGCCGTAGATCTGGCCCACCGGCACCCCGCGCGCGTGGAACCGCTCGATCAGCGCCGTGGGCACGGTGGTGGAACCGGCCATCACCAGCCGCAGGCAGGACAGGTCGGTGGTGGCCCAGTCGGGATGGTCGGTCAGCGCCTGCATCATGGCCGGAACCGCCAGCGCCAGCGTCGGCCGCATCCGGTCGATCGCGCCCAGCGTCAGTGCCGGGTCGAAGCGCGGCTGCAGGTACACCGTCGCCCCGGCATGGAAGGCGGGCGTGGTCTGGTTGTTCAGGCCGCCGACATGGAACAGCGGCAGGTTGGTCAGCACCAGGTCGGTGCTGACCATGTCATGCGCGTGGGCGGCATTGACCGCGTTCCAGAAGACGTTGCCCTGGGTCAGCACCGCGCCCTTGGGCCGCCCCGTGGTGCCGGAGGTATAGACCAGCAGCACCGGTGTTTCATGATCCGCCTCTGGCGGGACCGGTGCCGCCGTCGCGGCGGCGTCCAGGTGCTCGTCCCAGGCGCTCCACGAACCCTGTGCCGCGCCCAGTGAAACATGTTGCAGGTCCGCCAGGTCGCCGGGGATCGCGTCGGCATGGGGAATGAAGCCCGGATCGGCGAACAGCACCCTCGCACCGCTGTCGACAAGCTGGAAACCGTGCTCCGGCGGGGCCAGCCGCCAGTTCAGCGTCACCAGGATCACTCCGGCGCGGGCGCAGGCGAAGAACAGCACCAGCTCCGCGACCGAGTTCTCCCCCAGGTGTGCCACCCGGTCACCGGGCCGCACCCCCAGCCCGTGCCGCAGCGCCCGCGCCGCCCGGTCGATGGCAGCGGCGAACCCGGCATAGCCGAGTGTTTCACCGTCGGTGACGATCGCCGGCTTGTCCGTGGCCTGCCCTGCCCAGCCCTCGATCCAGTGCGCCAGATCCATGGAAGGTTCCCCGGTTCTCTCATTGGCCTGTTTCGTACCCGGTGCGGGTCGTCTGCTGTCCGTGCCGTCCTGCCCCGGGCAGTCTCAGGCCGCTTCCACGCCGCACCAGTCGGCCACGAACAGGGCCAGGGTGCGCGTGACTTCGCGTGTCGAGACCAGGTTCACCCGCTCGTCGAAGCCGTGCACATGCTCGGAAACCGGTCCGTAGACCAGCGCGGGCGTGTTGTCGTAGAGCACGGCGACGCGGGCATCCAGGTAGGCCGGGGTGGTGGTGTCGCCCAGCACGGCGTTGCGCGCGCTCTGGTGTGCCCTGGCCAGGCAGGCCTCTGCCTCCGACCCCGGTTCCAGGCGATAGCCCTCCGCGGTGAAGCCGTTGTAGGTGACGGTGGGCGGGTGGTTCGACAGGAACGGGTCCTTCAGCGAGACCGAGCGCAGCGCCTGCTCCACCCGCTGCTTCGCCTCCTCCACCGAGGTGCCGGGATAGATGCCGGCGCGCACGTCGAACCTGCACCAGGCCGGAACCGAAGAGGCCCAGTCCCCCCCGGCGATCTTGCCGACATTGATGGTGATCGGCTTCTCCATGTGCTCGAAATGCTGCTGGTTGACCTTCTCCGCGTTCATCTCCGCCTCCAGCCTCTGCAGGCCGCCGATCAGGTCATAGGCGGCCAGGATGGCGCTGGCACCGGCGTTGGAATCGCGGACATGGGCGGGGCGGCCGCGCACCTCCACCTGGAACCAGAGCACGCCGACATTGGCGCGCACCAGGCAGTCATGCGTCGGTTCCGGGATCAGCACCGCGTCGGCGTGATAGCCGCGCGTCAGGCAGGACAGCGCGCCGTTGCCGGTGCATTCCTCCTCCGTCACCGACTGCATGTAGACGGTGGCGGCCGGCTGCACCCCGGCCCGTTTTAGCGCGTCGAAGGCGAACAGGTTGGCGGCGATGCCCGCCTTCATGTCGCCGGAGCCGCGACCATACAGCCAGTCACCTTCCACCCGCGGCTCGTAGGGGGGCGTGCTCCACATGTCCAGCGGCCCGACCGGCACCACGTCGACATGCCCGTTCATGATCAGGGAACGCCCGGTCTCCTGCCTCGGCCGGTGGGTGCCGACCACGTTGACCGCGTTGTCGTAGGAGACATTGACCGGGGAGAACCCGGGATGGTTCTCGATCTCCGCCACGTCGATGGTCCAGCGGTCCATCTTCAGCCCCCGCTCCGCGAAGGCGTCATGCAGGAAGTCCTGCGCCGTGTGCTCCTGCCCCCGCTGGGACGGGAAGCGGACAAGGTCCTGCGTGAAGGCGACCTGGGCATCGAAGCCGCGATCCACCTCCGCCACGATCCGTTGCGCCAGTTCCTGGTCCACCATTGCACGCCTCCTCCGCGTTGATTGCCTTGTTCCTCGGCCTGGCCCCATACTCACCGCCCGGGACATGCCGCGACAAGGGAGGAATCGCCATGGCTGCCTTCAATCCGCGCACCGAGCTGGCGACACACGATGTCTTCAACCAGCCACCGCCGCTGGAGAACTACAGCCTGTACCGCAGCGACCCCGCCCTGGTGGAGGCGCTGGCGCGGGAGGGGGCGGCGGCGCATGTCGCGGCGGTGGAGAGCTACGGCGCGGAGCTGGGCACGGCGGAGAACCTGGAGCATGGCCGCCTGGCCAACGCGGTGCCGCCGGTGCTGCGCACCCATGACCGCTATGGCCACCGGGTTGACGAGGCGGAGTTCCATCCCTCCTACCACGCGCTGATGGCGCTGGGCATGAAGCACGGCCAGCATTCCATCGCCTGGGAGGGGCAGCCCGGCGGCCACGTCGCCCATGCCGCCATGCTCTACATGATGTACCAGGTGGAGGCGGGGGTCTGCTGCCCGCTGACCATGACCTATGCCGCGACGCCGGCGCTGCTGAACCAGCCGGAAGCCACCGCGTTCTGGCGCGACGGGGTGATGAGCCGGTCCTATGACGGGCGCTCCATCCCCGCGGCGGAGAAGGCCGGGCTGACCATCGGCATGGCGATGACGGAGAAGCAGGGCGGATCGGACGTGCGCGCCAACACCACGCGGGCGGTGCCGCGCGGGCGCGGGGGCCCCGGCGAGACCTACGACCTGACCGGGCACAAGTGGTTCTGTTCCGCGCCCATGTGCGATGCCTTCCTGACCCTGGCCTATGCGGAGGAGGAAGCCGGTGTCTCCTGCTTCCTGGTGCCGCGCTGGCGCCAGGACGGCAGCCGCAACGCCATCCAGCTGCAGCGGCTGAAGGACAAGCTGGGCAACAAGGCCAATGCCTCCAGCGAGATCGAGTATCACGGCGCGGAGGCGGTGATGATCGGGGAGGAGGGGCGCGGCGTCCGCACCATCATCGACATGGTGACCCACACCCGTCTCGACTGCGCCATCGGCCCCACCGCGCTGATGCGCCAGGCGGTGGTGCAGGCGGCGCATCACGTGGAGCACCGCATGGCGTTCCAGCGCAAGCTGTCGCAGCAGCCGCTGATGCGCAACGTCATCGCCGACCTGTCGCTGGAGCAGGAGGCGGCGACCATGCTGAGCATGCGCCTGGCCCGCGCCTTCGACGAGGGCGCCAGCGACGCGCAGGCCGCCGCCTTTGCCCGGCTGGCGGTCGCGGTGGGCAAGTACTGGACCTGCAAGCGGGTCGGCGTGGTGGTGGGGGAGGCGATGGAGTGCCTCGGCGGCGCGGGCTACGTGGAGGAGGGGATCATGCCCCGGCTCTACCGCGAGTCGCCGCTGAACGGCATCTGGGAAGGCTCCGGCAACGTCATCTGCCTCGACGTGCTGCGCGCGATGCAGCGCGAACCGGAATCGGTTGAGGCGTTCGTGGGCGAGATCAATGCCGCGCGGGGCCGTGACACGCGGCTGGACCGCGCCATCGACCAGCTGCTGGCCGAACTGGCCCGGCCGGAGGACATGGAGGTGCGCGCCCGCGCCGTGGTGGAGCGGATGGCGCTGACCCTGCAGGCCACGCTGCTGACCGCCGACGCGCCGACCGCCGTCGCCGAAGCCTTTCTCGCCAGCCGCCTTGACGGCCACTGGGGCCACGCCTTCGGCACCCTGGAACCCGGCCTCGACCTGCACCCCCTCATCGACCGCGCCACCCCGCTCGCTGCCTGAGGCGGGCAGGTTCGGGTGTCGACCCTGCATCACCGGGCTTCCCCCCCCACCACGATCCTCCCCCGCCAGGGGGGAGGAAGGACATGGCGTCGCCACCTGCGCCCTTCCCCCTCGACGGGGGAAGGGCGGGAAGGGGGTGACGGGCGGTGGTGGCGGGTTTCGGCGAGAAACGATCGCTACGCTGCCTGACCCCCTACCCACGCCTCACCCGGGCTTGACCCGGGTGTCCACTCTCCTGCCTCGGCGCGGCACCATGGGTACCCGGGTCGAGCCCGGGCACGCCGTTGCTTCCCGCCGCGCGGCAGCCGGGGGATCAGACGCCGGCGATCCAGCGGCGGGCGAGCTGGTGGGCGAGGGAGAGGCGGGGGGGCATGCGCAGGCCCTCGCCGGTCTCCGAGCGGTCCAGCATCTCGATCACCTGTTCGCGGCTGAACCACTGGGCGTCGTCCAGTTCCTCCGGGTCCAGCGTGATCTCCGTGGTCTCTGCCTCCGCGAAGCAGCCGATCATCAGGCTGGAGGGGAACGGCCAGGGCTGGGAGGCGATGTAGCGGACATTGCCGATCTTCAGCCCGGCTTCCTCCCAGATCTCGCGGCGGACGCATTCCTCGATGGACTCTCCCGGCTCCATGAACCCGGCCAGCGCGGAATAGGAACCCTCGGGGAAGCGCGGCTGGCGGCCCAGCAGGCAGCGGTCGCCGTCGAACACCAGCATGATGGTCACCGGGTCGGTGCGCGGGAAATGCTGCGCCTTGCAGCCCTCGTCGGTGCAGGCGCGCATGTAACCGGCCTCCCGCATCTCGGACGGGGCGCCGCAGACGGCGCAGAAGCGGTGCCGCTGGTGCCAGTCCAGCATCGACCGGGCCTGGGCCAGGATCGCGGCCTCCCCCACCGGCAGGGCCGGGGCGATGGAGCGGACATCGATGAACTTGCCCCGGTCCGGCCAGACGGCGTCCCGCGGGGCGCGGCGGGGATCCGCCTCGATGGCGAAGTGGGCGATGCCGTCCCGCACCCCCAGCAGCAGCGGGCGATGTTCCTCCAGCAGGTCCAGCACCTCCAGCGGCGAGCACCAGGCGATCTCCGGCTCCGCGCTGACATCGATGAAGGCGCGCAGGCGCGACAGCGGCATGAAGCGGCTGTCGCGGTCCATCATGCGGTCGGCCAGCCAGTCGCCGTCCTTGCGGTGTTCGGAGACCCGGTCCAGGGGTGCGCCGGAAAACGTGATCGGATCGTCATAGGTCATGCTCATGCGTCACCGGCCCGCGCGAAATTCGTTCCTGTCGGCTCCATGGATCGTCCTCCCCTGTTTCGTCCCCACGCCGCCGAGATCCCGCGAATCCGGCGGCAACCGGGCGTTCCGCCCGTCATCTGACCGCATGATCTAGCCCATTTTGGCAGGCCGGGGAATGCCGCAGCACGGTGCGCGGTTCCCGCTGCGGACAGGGCAGCACCAGCGGAAAGGCAAAAATTTCCTAAAAAAAGCACCTATATCGTTTCGATATATATTGATTCGCTATTCCAGCATCCCATCTCCGTGTCATCGGCGGCAGGGACAGCCCTTCACCGCCAGCGCAGCCACCAGCCGGTGGCCAGACAGAGTTGAGGAAAGATCATGATGAGCCGCATCGTTCGACAGCATCTGGGGGTCTGGATCGTGACCGCCGCCCTGCTGGCGAGTCTCGGCGTCAGCTCGGCCATGCCGGGCAAGCACCAGGCAGGAGAGGCGCAGGTCGGCGCCACGCAGCAGACGGTCGGCGTGCCGCGCGGCGGCATCTCCCTGTACCAGGATCACACCGGAGAGTTCTCCACCTACCGCCGCAGCATCGCTGTCGGCACCTACTGAGTTCCGGGCGGGCCCTTCCCGCTCCCTGCAACGAAACCCCTGAAACCGGTTACCACCCCTCCCGACCGGTTTCCCCCCTGCGGGCACCAGACCCCCCTCTCTGGTGCCCGCTTTTTTCTGCCCCGGCACCACGGGCGGTTTCCTGTCGCACAGCCAATTCCCTTGGCCGCAGTTCTGCGCTAAAGGTCGCGGCAACCGCACACACCGGACTGCAGGAGCCACCGACATGGCCGCCATTGCGCAACTGATCGACTTTGTCGTTGATTTCTACATCATCTGCCTGATCGCATCGGCGATCATGAGCTGGCTGGTCGCGTTCAACGTGCTGAACCCGCACAACAACATCGCGCGCACCATCGGCCAATTCCTCTATCGCATCACCGAGCCCGCGCTGGCGCCGATCCGGCGGCTGCTGCCGGACCTGGGCGGCATCGACCTGTCGCCGGTGGTGCTGATCATCGGCCTGATGGTGGCCCGCACCTTCATCATCTGCGATGTCATGGGTTTCTGCACCGGCTATACCGGCTGACGGGTACGGGGCGCTGCTGCTGCACCTGCATGTCTCGCCCGGCGCCAGCCGCCAGGCGGTGGAGGGCTGGCGCACGGAGCCTGACGGCACGCAGCGGCTCAGGGTCCGGGTCGCGGCCCCGCCGGAGAAGGGCAGGGCCAACCAGGCGGCCATCAGGCTGCTTGCCGACCTGCTGCAGGTCGCGCCGAGGGATATCCAGGTCGTGCGTGGAGAGATCAGCCGCGCCAAGACAGTCCAGATTGCGGGCGACGAGGCCACGCTTCGCCGCCAGCTGCCACCGCATGCCGCCACCGGAAACCATCCGCCGCCAGCCAGCAGACAGGGATCACCATCATGACCGCAGCAGAAACCGCCGCCAGCCAGCCTGATAACCGCATCGACGGCAAGGCCTTCGCCGCCCGCGTCCGCGCCCGCGTCACCGCGCAGACGGAGATCCTGGTCCGCGACCACGGGCTGAAGCCCGGACTGGCCGTGGTGCTGGTGGGGGAGGACCCGGCCAGCCAGGTCTATGTCCGCAACAAGGCGAAGCAGACCAACGAGGCGGGGATGCGCTCCGACGAGATCCGCCTGCCCGATACCGCGACGCAGGCGGAGGTGCTGGCCGTCGTCGACCGGCTGAACGCCGATCCCGGCATCCACGGCATCCTGGTGCAGCTGCCGCTGCCCGCCCAGATCGACGAGACCGCCGTGCTGGACCGCATCGACCCGGCGAAGGACGTGGACGGCTTCCACGTCATCAATACCGGGCGGCTGCAGGTCGGGCTGCCGGCGCTGGTGCCCTGTACCCCGCGCGGCTGCATGATGATGCTGCAGGACCGGCTGGGCGACCTGTCGGGGCTGAACGCGGTGGTGGTCGGCCGCTCCAACATCGTCGGCAAGCCGATGGCGATGCTGCTGCTGCAGGCGAACTGCACCGTCACCATCGCCCACAGCCGCACCCGCAACCTGCCGGAGCTGTGCCGCAGCGCCGATATCGTCGTCGCCGCCGTCGGCCGTCCGCACTTCGTGCAGGGCGACTGGATCGCGCCGGGCGCCACGGTGATCGATGTCGGCATCAACCGCATCCCGAAGGATGACGGCAAGACCCGGCTGGTGGGCGACGTGGACTATGCCGCGGCGGTGGGCCATGCCGGGGCCATCACCCCGGTACCGGGCGGCGTCGGTCCCATGACCATCGCCTGCCTGCTCGCCAACACCATCACCGCCGCCTGCCGCGCCGCCGGGATCGACGAACCGGAGGTGTAGGGGAGGAGTCGCCTGCTGCCTGTTCCATCAGTAGTCCATCGCTGCCTGTGCCATCCCTCTCCCCCACCCGGCCACCCATCAAGGATACTCCCGTGGGTGGCCGGGTGGGGGAGAGGGACGGCACAGGCCCACAGACAAACCGGGAGAGGGATGGCACAGGCCACAGACAAACCGGGAGAGGGATGGCACAGCCCGCAAGCCGACTCCCGCTCAGCCGGCCGCTTCCTCCGGGGTCAGGGTTTCCAGGGCCAGGGCGTGGACGCGTTCGTCCATTTCGGCCTTCAGCAGGCGGTAGACGCTGCGCTGGCGGTTGACGCGGCTCTGCCCGGCGAAGGCGCTGGAGACGATGCGGACACGGAAATGGGTCTCGCCCTCCGGCCGGGCGCCGACATGGCCCTTGTGCAGGTGTGACTGGTCCTCGATCTCCAGCGACTGCGGCGCCAGCGCCTCTGTCAGTTGCTGCCTGATGCGTTCGGCGTAGGTCATGGCGGGTTCCTGCGGGACGGTGGGAAGGGTGCGACAGTAGTTTGCGCCAATATCGTGCCTGTCAAGCTTGCCCGTGCCGGTTGGCCTCACCATACTCCGCCCATGCCACGGACGCAGCAGAAGCGCCGGACCCGCTATGACGGGCGGATCCAGGTGGAGGAAGCCGACGCCAGGCCCTGCGAGATGCCGGGTTGCCTGGAGCCGGGGGAATTCCGTGCGCCCAAGTCGCGGGACGGGGCGGCGGGCTATCACCTGTTCTGCCTCGATCACGTCCGGGAATACAACAAGTCCTACAATTACTTCGCCGACATGGCGCCGGACGAGGCGGCGTCCTTCCAGCATTCCGCCGCCTATGGCCACCGCCAGACCTGGCCGATGGGGCACCGCACGGCGACCATGCGGGCGAAGGCGGGTTTCTCCGAAACCGCCGGGTTCTCGGACCCCTTCGGCTTTGCCGACCAGAAGGCGGAGCGCGCGGCGGCGAAAGAGGCCGAGAAACGTCGCCAGAGGCGCCAGTACACGGCGGAACAGAGGGATGCGTTCAGAACACTGGACATAGACCCGACCGATGACTTGCACGCGCTCAAGAGACACTATAAGCAACTGGTCAAACGGTTTCATCCGGATGCCAATGGCGGCGACCGCCGCGCCGAGGACCGGCTGAAGAACATCAACCAGGCCTTCAGCGTGCTCAACGCCGGTCTTTCCTGACGACCCCCGTGGCCGGGGCAAGCCCCCGGTTCGCGGCCAGCGGTCCCTTACACTTTCAGGGGAAACGAATGACTCACTCGGATTTTGACGATCTGCCGAGCCTGCCCTCAGGTTCCCCGGACATGATGCTGTCGGTGCGCCAGGCGTTCGGGATCGACAGCGACATGGAAGTCCCGGCCTTTTCCGAGTCGACGGACCGCGTGCCGCCGACCGACCCGGCCTACCTGTTCGACAAGGAAACCACGCTGGCCATCCTGGCGGGCTTCAAGCACAACCGCCGCGTCATGATCCAGGGCTATCACGGCACCGGCAAGTCGACCCACGTGGAGCAGATCGCGGCGCGGCTGAACTGGCCCTGCGTGCGCGTCAACCTGGACAGCCACATCAGCCGCATCGACCTGGTCGGCAAGGACGCGATCGTGCTGCGCGACGGCCAGCAGGTGACGGAGTTCAAGGACGGCATCCTGCCCTGGGCGCTGCAGAACCCGGTGGCGATGGTGTTCGACGAGTATGACGCCGGTCGCCCGGACGTGATGTTCGTGATCCAGCGCGTGCTGGAACATGACGGCAAGCTGACCCTGCTGGACCAGAACCGGGTGCTGCATCCGCACAGCTGCTTCCGCCTGTTCTCCACCACCAACACCATCGGCCTGGGCGACACGACGGGCCTGTACCACGGCACGCAGCAGATCAACCAGGGCCAGATGGACCGCTGGAACATCGTCACCACGCTGAACTACCTGGACCACGATGCGGAGGCCGGGATCGTGCTGGCCAAGGCACCGTCCTACGACACGCCGGAAGGCAAGAAGATGCTCAGCGCCATGGTCAATGTCGCCGACCTGACCCGTGCGGGCTTCGTCTCCGGCGACATCTCCACGGTGATGTCGCCGCGTACCGTCATCACCTGGGCGGAGAACACGGAGATCTTCGGCGATGTCGGCTTCGCCTTCCGCGTCACCTTCCTGAACAAGTGTGACGAGACCGAACGCAGCATCGTCGCCGAGTACTTCCAGCGCAGCCTGGGCATCGACCTGCCCGAGTCCGCCGCCAGCGTGACGGTGAACTAAGAGGCGATTGTCCGTCTGACCGTTCCTCCCCTCTCCCGGAGTGTCGCAGTGGCCTGTTCCATCCCTCTCCTCCACCCGGCCGCCCACGGGATCATCCTCAATGGGTGGCCGGGTGAGGGAGAGGGATGCAACAGCCCGCAGATGACCTCCCGCCGGGTGGGTGAGAGGGACGGCACAGCCGGACGCACCAACCGAAGGATCAGCTTACCGTGAGCAAGGGTGCGGAGGGGCCGACAGAACCGTTCAAGCGCGCCGTCGCGGCGGCGATGCGCGCCATGTCCGGGGAAAAGGATCTGGAGGTCACCTATGGCCCCGAGACCCCGACCCTACGTGGCAAGCGTGCGCGCCTGCCGGTGCCCGGACGGGCCATGGACAAGGCGGAACTGGCGCAGGTGCGCGGCACCTCCGACGCCTTCGCACTGCGCCTGAAGCATCACGACCGGGCGGTCCACCTGCGCAACATGCCGCAGGGCGGCACGGCGCGGGCGATCTTCGAGTCCATCGAGCAGGCGCGGGTCGAGGCCATCGGCGCACGGCAGATGCAGGGTGTCTCCGACAACCTGCACGCGGCGCTGGAGGAACGCTGCCGCGTGCGTGGCTATGGCCGCCTGCGCGACCAGTCGGAGGCCCCGCTGTCGGAGGCCGTCGGCATGCTGATGCGGGAGGCGCTGTCGGACCGGCCGCTGCCGGAGGACGGGCGCAACCTGCTCAATCTCTGGCGTGACGAACTGGTGCAGAAGTCCGGCGGCGACCTGGACAGCCTGCTGGCCAGCCTGGACGACCAGGCCGCCTTCGCCCGGGCCGCTCGGCAGCTGATCCGCGATCTCGGCTACATGGAGGACGAGCAGACCGACGGCGACGAGGACGAGGACGAGGAGTCCGACGAGAGCGCCGAGCAGCAGCAGCAGGGCGAGGAAGAGGGCCAGGACGGCAGCCAGGACGCCGCCGAGCCGCAGTCCGCCGAAGCCGGTGACGGGGAAGACGCCGCCGACCAGCAGGGCGAGCAGGTGCAGTCCTCGGGCGAGGACGAGATGGAGGGCGAGGGCGACGAGGCCGGCAAGGGTCGCCGTCCGCTCTACCCGGACGATTTCTCCAACGAGCCGCCGCGCCCGTCCTACCGTCCCTTCACCACCGACTTCGACGAGGTGGTGGAAGCGGGTGACCTGTGCGACAGCGAGGAACTGACCCGCCTGCGCGGCCAGCTCGACCAGCAGCTCCACCACATGCAGTCCGTGGTCAGCAAGCTGGCCAACCGGTTGCAGCGGCGGCTTATGGCAAAGCAGAACCGGTCCTGGGACTTCGACCTGGAGGACGGCTACCTGGACACGGCGCGGCTGGCCCGCGTGGTGGCCAACCCGTCGCTGCCGCTGTCCTACAAGATGGAGCGGGACACCGACTTCCGCGACACGGTGGTGACGCTGCTGGTGGACAATTCCGGCTCCATGCGCGGGCGGCCGATCACGGTCGCGGCCATGTGCGGCGACATCCTGGCCCGCACCCTGGAACGCTGCGCGGTGAAGGTGGAGATCCTGGGCTTCACCACCCGGGCCTGGAAGGGCGGGCAGTCGCGGGAACGCTGGCTGGCGGCGAACAAGCCGCAGAATCCGGGTCGCCTGAACGACCTGCGCCACATCGTCTACAAGCCGGCGGACATGCCCTGGCGGCGGGCGCGGAAGAATCTCGGCCTGATGCTGCGCGAGGGGCTGCTGAAGGAGAACATCGACGGGGAGGCGCTGCTCTGGGCGCATGACCGCGTCATCGGCCGCCCGGAACAGCGGCGCATCCTGATGGTGATCTCCGACGGGGCGCCGGTGGACGACTCCACCCTTTCGGTCAATTCCGGCAACTACCTGGACCGCCACCTGCGGGAGGTGATCGAGCAGATCGAGACCCGCAGCCCGGTCGAGCTGATCGCCATCGGCATCGGCCATGACGTCACCCGCTACTACCGCCGCGCCGTCACCATCGTCGATGCGGAGCAGCTGGGCGGCGTGATGATGGACAAGCTGGCGGAGCTGTTCGACGAGGATCCGGGCATCCGGCCGCACTGAGCCCGGTCCGGCGCCCTTCCGGCGCGCAAATCACGGCTGTGATGCATGTCACTTGGGTTTCCCCACGGGCACCCCATATCGGGTTCATACAGGCATGACGGGAAAGACGCACTCCTCCAGCCTGATGCGAAAACCGAGACGCCGCCGGTTCCCCCTCCCCCGGCGGCGTTTTCGCGTCTGCCATACATCTGACCCATTGACCTGATGCGGTGAAATTCGCATCAATGATGCCAGTGAACCAGCAGGACCAGTGGCGGAGCGTGTTCGTGATCCAGTTGCCCGAGGCGAAATTCAGTATTGGCGACATCGTGCGTCATCGCCTCTTCCCGTTCCGGGGCGTGATCTACGATGTTGATCCCCAGTTCAACAACACCGAGGAATGGTGGGAATCCATCCCGGCCGAGGTGCGGCCGCGCAAGGACCAGCCGTTCTACCACCTGCTGGCGGAGAACGACGAGACCACCTACATCGCCTACGTGTCGGAGCAGAACCTGCTCTGGGACGAGTCCGGTGATCCCGTCGAGCATCCGCAGGTGAACGAGTTCTTCCACAGCATCGAGGACGGGCGCTACGTGCCGTTCCGCTCCCGCGCGAACTGAGCCGACCGTCCGGTCCCGGCCTCAGGCGCCCCTGCGATTCTCCAGGGCGGCGGGCTTCGGGCCACCGGTGGCCCAGTCGAGCAGTTCGGCGGTGTGCACCACCGGCACGTCCGCGCCGTTGCCAAGCTGCGTCATGCAGCCGATGTTGCCGGCGGCGATCACGTCCGGCCGGGTGCGGGCGATGTTGGCCAGCTTGCGCTGCTTCAGCTTCTCCGCGATCTCCGGCTGCATGATGTTGTAGGTCCCGGCGGAGCCGCAGCAGAGATGCGGTTCAGCCGGTTCGCTGACCCGGAACCCGGCGGCGCGCAGCAGGTCCTTCGGCGGGTCAAGCACCCGCTGGCCGTGGCGCAGGGAACAGGCGGAGTGATAGGTGACGCCCAGGTCCTCCG
Organism: Minwuia sp.; assembly: GCA_965228535.1. Taxonomy (GTDB): domain Bacteria; phylum Pseudomonadota; class Alphaproteobacteria; order Minwuiales; family Minwuiaceae; genus Minwuia. Next base: position 387,466 of record CBDDHU010000003.1, read on the forward strand.
GTGCCGAAAGCCCCTCCGGCAGGCCGAGATCGGCCAGCAGCTCGGTGATGTCCATGGTGATGCCGGAAATCGCCTCGGCCTCGGCGGCGATGTCCGGTTCGTTGCGCAGCATGAAGCCGTAATCCTTCACCGTGGTACCGCAGCCGGAGGCGTTGATGACGATGGCATCCAGCCCCGCGCCGTCCATCTCCCGCCTCCAGGCGCGGACATTGGCGCGGGCGGAGGCCAGGGCCGGTTCCTCGTGCCCCATGTGATGGGTCAGCGCACCGCAGCAGCCGGCCCCGCGCGCCACCACCACCTCGCAGCCCAGCCGTGTCAGCAGCCGGATCGAGGCCTCGTTGATCGCGGGGTTCAGCACCTGCTGCGCGCAGCCGGTCATCAGCGCCACGCGGCGGCGGCGGGAGCCCTCGGCCGGAAAGGTCTGGGGCCTGTCCATCGGTGACGGGCCCGGCAGGTCCGCCGGGGCCAGGCGCAGCATTGCCCCCATGCGGCCGCCGAACAGGCCGCCCAGCAGGCCGGCAAGGGGGCGCGACAGCCAGGCACCGACCAGGGCCAGGCGGAACCGCCCCGGATGGGGCAGCACCTCCGCCAGCACCGCGCGCAGGAAACGTTCCGACCGGGGCCGCTCGTGATGTTCCTCGATATGGGCGCGGGCATGGTCGACCAGGTGCATGTAGTGCACGCCGGAGGGACAGGTGGTCATGCAGGACAGGCAGGACAGGCAGCGGTCGACATGATGCACCACCTCCGGTGCCGGTGCGCCGCCGGTCTCCAGCATCTCCCGGATCAGCCAGATGCGCCCGCGCGGGCTGTCGCGCTCGTCCCCCAGGGTGACGTAGGTCGGGCAGGTGGCGGTGCAGAAGCCGCAATGGACGCAGTTGCGCAGGATCTCGTTGGAGCGGGCAATGCCCGGATCGGCGAGCTGCGCCTCGGTGAACCGTGTCTGCATGGTTCAGACCCCCTCCACCATGCGGCCCGGGTTCAGCACGCCCTTCGGGTCGAACCCGTCCTTGATGCGTTTCGTCACGGCGGCCAGCGGCGCCGGTTGCGGCTGGAACACCGGGATCCGCGCCCGCAGGTCGGCGGCACCGCGGATCAGGGTCGCGTGGCCCCCCTGCACCGCGCCGCGCACGGTGGCGACACCGCCATCCTCCGCCCCCGCATCCAGCGCCAGCCAGAGCTGCCCCCCGGCCCAGTCCAGCAGGCCCCGGCCCGGCAACTGGTCGAGGATCGTTGCCATGGTCCTGGCACCCTCCATCGGTGTCACCGACAGCCGCCAGAGCGGATCGCCGGTCACGTTTCCGCCATCCAGCAGCGGCGCGACGTCGCGCACCTCCCGCCAGAAGGCGACGGAACGGTGGCTGTGCAGTTCCTCGATGCCCGGCGCCTGGCCGAGCATGGCCTTCAGCGCCGTCACGCGATGGCTGACGGACGGGGCCGGTCCCTCGACCCGGATCGCGGTGACGCTGGCCCCGGCACCGGAGACGAAATCCACCGAGCTGCGGGCCGCGATCCCGGTCGGCAGGTGGCACAGACCGGTCACGTCATGCGGCGATCCGGCGGCATCCGCCATCACCCGCACCGCCTGCTCCGCTGTCAGGCCGAAGGCCAGCACGGTGCGGACCTTCTCCGCCCGCGGCAGCACCTTGAAGGTGACCTCCGTCAGCGCGGCAAGGGTTCCGAAGCTGCCGCAGACCAGCTTGCACAGGTCATAGCCGGTGACGTTCTTCACCACCCGCCCGCCGGACTTGAAGATCTCGCCGCGCCCGGAGACGCCACGGAAGCCCAGCAGGTGGTCGCGCGCCGACCCGGCCCTGAAACGGCGCGGCCCGGCCAGGTTGCAGGCGAAGACACCGCCGATGCTGCCGTCGGTCACCGCGTTGGCCTGCAGGTGCCCCATGTGCGGCGGCTCGAACGCCAGTTCCTGGTTCTCCGCCGCAAGCGCCGCCTCGATCTCCGCCAGCGGGGTCGCGGGTCCGGCTGACATCACCAGCTCGTCCGGTTCGTACATGCGGATGCCGCTGAAACCCGACAGGTCCAGAAGGCCCGCCGCCTGTGTCGCCCGCCCGAAGCCACGCTTCGACCCGCGCCCGACCAGTTCCAGCGGCTGCCCGGCGGCGATCGCGTGTGCCACGACCTCCGCCAGGTGTTCCTCCGACCCCGGCCTGAAATCCTGCCCGCTCATCGCGAAGGTTCTCCCGGACCCGGGCGGCTGAAGTCTGCGCCCCTTCCCCCGTCGAGGAGATCTCTGCGAAATGCATCAGCCAGAAGGGCGAAGATGGTGCCGCCCATCCGGACGGCGTGCCCGGACTCGATCCGGGCACCCATGGTGTCGCTCAAGCGCCTCAAGATAGGCTCGCGGATCGAGTCCGCGAGCGCCGTGGGGTGGGACGACGATGCTGATCGCCTGAATCGGTGCCGCACGCCACTTTCGCTGAGGTCTCCTCGACGCGGAACGGTCGGGAAGCGGGTGCGCGGCGGCTGTTGCGGATGGGTGTGATGACCATGAAATACCGGGCTTCCCCCCCACCTCGATCCTCCCCCGCCAGGGGGGAGGAGGAAGGTGTGACCCGACGCAGATGGCATGAAACAGCTCCCGCCCATCAGAAGCGCGGCAGGTCCGGGAAGGGCACCTGGCCCCGGTGGATGTGCATTCGGCCAAGTTCGGCGCAGCGGTGCAGGGTGGGGAAGACCTTGCCCGGGTTCAGCAGGCCGTCCGGGTCGAAGGCGCACTTCAGGCGCTGCTGCTGGTTCAGGTCGACCTCCGTGAACATCTCCGGCATCAGGTCGCGCTTCTCCACCCCGACACCATGTTCGCCGGTCAGCACGCCGCCGACCTCGACGCAGAGCTTCAGGATGTCGGAGCCGAAAGCCTCCGCCCGTTCCAGTTCCCCCGGCGCATTGGCATCGTAGAGGATCAGCGGATGCAGGTTGCCGTCCCCGGCATGGAAGACGTTGGCCACGCCCAGGCCGTACTTCTCCGACATCTCCGACATGCGCTTCAGCACCAGCGGCAGCTGGCGGCGCGGGATGGTGCCGTCCATGCAGTAATAGTCCGGCGAGATGCGGCCGACAGCGGGGAAGGCCGCCTTGCGCCCGGCCCAGAAGTTCAGCCGCTCCGCCTCCGTCTGGCTGGCCCGGACCGAGACCGCACCGCAATCGTTGCAGATGCCGCTGACCACGTCCGTCAGGTGATCGACCTCCGCCTCCGGCCCGTCCAGTTCGATGATCAGGATGGATTCCACGTCCAGCGGGTAGCCGGCATTGCAGAACGCCTCCGCCGCGTGGATGGCGGGCTTGTCCATCATCTCCATGCCCGCCGGCACGATGCCCGCGCCGATGATGCGCCCGACGCAGTCGCCGCCCTGTTCCACGGTGGGAAATCCGACCAGCAGTGCCCGCACCGTCTCCGGCTTGCGCAGGATGCGTACCGTCACCTCCGTCACCACGCCCAGCAGCCCCTCCGACCCGGTCATGATGCCCAGCAGGTCATAGCCCTCCGCATCCAGGTGCTTGCCGCCGATGCGCATGATCTCGCCGTCGATGGTCACCATCTCGATGCCGAGGATGTTGTTGGTGGTCAGGCCGTATTTCAGGCAGTGCACGCCGCCGGAATTCTCCGCCACGTTGCCGCCGATGGAACAGGCGATCTGGCTGGACGGATCGGGGGCGTAGTAGAACCCCTCCCCCTCCACCGCCTGGGTGATGGCCAGGTTGGTGACGCCGGGCTGCACCGTGGCGGTGCGGTTGTCGTAGTCGATCTCCAGCACCCGGTTGAACTTGCCGAGGCCCAGCAGCACCCCGTCGGCCAGGGGCAGCGCCCCGCCGGAGAGCGAGGTGCCGGAACCGCGCGGCACCACCTTCACCCCCTGGTCGCGGCAGAGCTTCAGGATGCGGCTCACCTCTTCGGTGGTTTCCGGCAGCACGGCGATCATCGGGGGCTGGCGATAGGCGGTCAGGCCGTCGCTCTCGAACGCCTTCAGCGTCGCCTCGTCGACGACGACGCCCGACGCGGGCAGGAATTCGCGGAATGCGGCCACCAGTTCGCTGCGGCGCGCGATCACCGTCTCGTCCGGTTTCGGCATCTGCATGGACCCGCCCCCCTGCATCATCTCCCATGGCCGGGGCGTGTGGCCCCGTGCCCGCGGCCTTATGGCCGTCGCTTTCCCGGGTTATAGCAGACCGTGACCGTGCAGGCAGTCCTTCAGTGCGTCCGGCGTGGTGAAGGTGTGCACGTGATAGCCCAGCGCGGCGGCGGCGGCGGTGTTGCGGGCACTGTCATCGACGAACAGCGTGCGGGCCGGGTCCAGGCCGTGGGTTTCCCGGCAGATCTCGAAGATCCGGGGATCGGGCTTGGCCACCTTCACCCGGCCGGAGACCGTGATGCCCCGGAACCGAGACAGGAACGGCAGCCGCTCCTCCGCATGGTGGAAGGTCTCGGCCGACCAGTTGGTCAGGGAATAGAGCGGCACGTCGCGGGCGTAGAGCGCCTCCAGCAGCACCACGGTGCCGTCGATCGGCCCTCGCATGGTCTCTGGCCAGCGATGCCAGAAGGCCTCGATCTCGGTGCGGTACCAGGGGTGCTCTGCGGCCAGGGCGGCGACATTGTCGGGAAAGGACTCGCCGGCATCATGGCGCACGTTCCAGGCACCGTTGCAGACATGCGTCAGGAACCAGTCCATCTCCCGTGGCCGGTTCCTGAAGAGCTTGCGGTAGAGGTAGCGCGGGTTCCAGTCGACCAGCACGTTGCCGAGGTCGAACAGGACCGTGTGGGGCGCGGCGGGTGTGGTGTCAGTCATGGCCTGCCATCACACCGCATCCGGTCAGCCCGCAGCGGGCGATCAGCCCTGGCGCGCCTTCATGCGCGGATTGCGCTTGTTGATGACGTACACCCGGCCCTTGCGGCGGATCAGGCGGTTGTTGCGGTCGCGCGAACGCAGCGACTTCAGCGAATTGACAACTTTCATCGTACTCTCTCAATCCTTGGAAAGCCGGTCCCTGGCGGTGATCCGGCTCAGGACCCGAAACCCGGAGCGGCGGTTGATAAGGGGTGGGCCGCAGACTGTCAAGCATGGGCGGGTGATTGGGTGGCCTGTGCGGGAGTCGTTTGTTGTCTGTGCCATGGGAGTCGTCTGCGGTCTGTTCCATCCCTCTCCCCCACCCGGCCACCCACGGGAGTATCCTTATTGGGTGGCCGGGTGGGGGAGAGGGATGGCACAGACCACAGAGAATCCCGGAGAGGGATGGAACAGGCCACAGACCAAACCGGGATGGCACAGGCCACAAACGACTCCCGCACAGGCCACCCAATCAGTTCGGCGGCTCGATCCTGTAGTCCTGTGCCGGTCCTTCCTGGCGCTGGCGGCGGGCGCCGGCCTCGAACAGGCGTTCCAGCCGGCTCCAGAGGCCGCCGCCATCGTCACTGTCCCCGCGTGACGGTGGCGCGCGGTCGTCGCCGAGGCTGAAGAACCCGCGTTCCGGCGCGGCGGGCAGGGGTCGGGCGGGCAGGCCGCGATGGGCGGACAGCATGGTGGCGCGCCAGATCTCCGCCGGCAGGCCGGAGCCGAAGACGTTGCGCGTCGGGCTGTCATCATCATTGCCGACCCAGACCGCGGCCACCAGGTCCGCCGAGTAGCCGACGAACCAGGCGTCGCGATTGTCCTGGCTGGTGCCGGTCTTGCCCCCGGCGGGGCGGTCAAGCCGGGCCTTGCGGCCGCTGCCATCCGTGATGACCGCCTGCATCATGCGGTTCATCTCCCCCACCACGCGGGCGCTGAGGGCCTGGCCGAGGCCGTCGCCCTGCCGACGCCAGAGCGTGTCACCGTCGCCGTCCACGATCCGCGCGACCAGGTGTGGCACCACCGCCCTGCCGCCATTGGCGAGTGGCGCGAAGGCCCCGGCCATGGCCAGCGGCGTGATCTCCGTGGTGCCGAGCACGATGGAGGGATTGTCCGGCAGGTCCTCGTTGATGCCCAGCCTGTGCGCCATCTCGATGGCGTTGCTCCAGCCGACCTCCCGCGCCAGCCAGACCGTTCCGGCGTTCACGGAGCGGGCCAGCGCCGTGGTCAGGGTGATCCGGCCGAGATAGACATCGCGGTAGTTGGCGGGCCGCCAGCCGTCGATCTCGATGGGCGCGTCCTGCACCGTGTCGTCCGGCCCGAACCCGGCCTCCAGCGCCGCCAGGTAGAGGAACGGCTTGAAGGCGGAGCCGGGCTGGCGGCGGGAGAGGACGGCACGGTTGTACTGGCTCTCGCCATAGTCCCGGCCGCCGACCAGTGCCCGGATGGCCCCGTCGGTGTCCAGCACCACCACGGCGCCCTGTCCGACGGCGAGACGCTTGCCGTCGCGCCGCAGGGCCTCCGCCAGGGCAGCGGATGCCGCGTCCTGCACCTGCGGGTCGATGGTGGTATGGACGGTGATGTCACCGTCCGGGGTGCCGAGCAGTTCCCGCACCTCGTCGCGGGCACGGTCGGTGGCATAGCGGATGCCGGCACCGCGCGGACGGCCGACCGGCACAGCGGGGGCGTTCAGCACGGCTTCCGCGCGGGCGGCGTCCAGCAGCCCGGCATCGACCATGTTGGCGACCACGATACGCATCCGCTCCGCCGCGCCCTGCGGGTTCCGGGTCGGGTCGTAGCGGCTGGGCGCCTTCAGCAGCCCGGCGACCAGCGCCGCCTCCCGCAGGGTCAGCTCCGTCGCCGACTTGGCGAAGTAGCGTTCCGACGCCGCCTCGATGCCATAGGTCCCGGCCCCGAAATAGACCCGGTTCAGGTACAGCTCCAGGATCTCGTCCTTGCTGAAGCGGCTCTCCAGCCCGATGGCCAGGATGGCTTCCTGCAGCTTGCGCTTCAGGGTCTGCTGCGGGCCGAGATAGAGGTTCTTGGCCAGCTGCTGGGTGATGGTGCTGCCGCCCTGCACCACCCGGCCGGAGGTGAGGTTGATGAAGGCGGCGCGGATGATGCCCAGCGGGTCGATGCCGAAATGGCTGTGGAAGCGCCGGTCCTCCGTGGCGATCACCGCGTCCAGCACATGCTGCGGCAGCCGCTCGATCGGCACGGCGCGCGACCCCGGCCCGCCATAGATCGCGACCTCCCGCCCCGAACGGTCGAGGATGGTCACCGTGCCGCCATTCACCGGCGTGCGCGGCTCCGGCAGGTCGTGCAGCAGGATCACCAGCACCACCAGCCCCGCCGCAAGGCCAAGCAGCAGGCCCCATTTCACGATCCGGCGGATCATGCACTCAACTCCAGGCAATCACGGTTTGATGCGCCGGGCTGTCCCGGGATGGCCGGGGCTTCCCCCCCTCCTCGGTCCTCCCCCGCCAGGGGGGAGGAGGAAACAGGCGACGCCGTCTGCGCCCCTTCCCCCTCGATGGGGGAAGGTCGGGAAGGGGGTGAGCGGCGGTGGCGAGGATGCGCGGCAAGTGCCACATCCCCCTTGCCGCCGCGCATGGCCCGGTTCCCGGTCAGGATCAGATGTCCAGGTTGGCCACGGCCAGGGCGTTGTCGCGGATGAAGTCGCGGCGGGGTTCGACCACGTCGCCCATCAGGGTGGAGAAGACCTGGTCGGCATCCTCCAGGTGCTCGATCCGCACCTGCAGCAGGGTGCGCGCCGCCGGGTCCAGCGTGGTTTCCCACAGCTGGTCGGGATTCATCTCGCCCAGGCCCTTGTAGCGCTGTACCGACAGGCCCCGGCGCCCGGCATCCAGCACGCCCTCGAACAGGCTGGAGGGGCCGTGCACTGCCGTCTCCTTCTCCTTGATCAGCAGCCGTCCGGGCCGGTCATAGAGCGCCTTCAGCTCCGCGCTGGCGCGGTTGATGCTGCGGGCCTCCCCCGATCCGACCAGGCGGTCGTCCAGCAGGTAGGCTTCCCGCACGCCGCGCAGTTCACGCTCGAACAGCATGGAGCCGTCACCGGCCCGGCTGCCGGACCAGCCACGCTCGTAATCGGGCGCGAGGGCGTCCAGCCGCTCGGCCACCAGGCCCGCCGCGGCCTCGGCCTGCCCGGCATCGCCGAAGACCTCCGGCGACAGGGCGCCGGCGATGGCCATCTGCTCCACGATCCAGTCCGGGTACTTCTGGCCCACGGAATCCAGCAGCCGCCGCACCCGCCGTGCCTCCAGCAGCAGCTCGCGCAGTTCCGCGCCGCCATGCTGCACCCCGGCATGATCGATGAAGACCGCGTCGGTCAGCCCGTTGTCCAGCAGGTAGTCCTCGTACTGCCGCTCGTCCTTGCGGTAGACGAAGGAGCGGCCCTTGGTGATCTTGAACAGCGGCGGCTGGGCAATGTAGAGGTGCCCCTTCTCGATCAGCTCCGGCATCTGGCGGAAGAAGAAGGTCAGCAGCAGGGTGCGGATGTGCGCCCCGTCCACGTCCGCGTCCGTCATGATGATGATCTTGTGGTAGCGCAGCTTGGCGAGGTCGAAATCCTCCCGCCCGATGCCGGTGCCCAGCGCGGTGATCAGCGCGGTGATCTCCGTCGAGCTCAGCATCTTGTCGAAGCGGGCGCGCTCCACGTTCAGGATCTTGCCGCGCAGCGGCAGCACCGCCTGGTTGCGGCGATGCCGCGCCTGCTTGGCGGAACCGCCCGCCGAGTCACCCTCCACCAGGTAGAGTTCGGACTCGGTCGGATCCTTCGACTGGCAGTCGGCCAGCTTGCCCGGCAAGCCGCCCAGGTCGAGGCCCGTCGGCTTGCGGATGGTCTCCCGCGCCTTGCGCGCCGCCTCCCGCGCGGCGGCCGCCTGCACGACCTTCTGGATGATCAGCTTGGCCTCGTTCGGGTTCTCCTCGAACCACTGGCCCAGCCCGTCACCGACCAGCTTCTCCACCGGCGGACGCACCTCGCTGGAGACCAGCTTCTCCTTGGTCTGGCTGGAGAATTTCGGGTCCGGCACCTTCACCGACAGCACGCAGGACAGTCCTTCCCGCGCGTCGTCGCCGATGATGTTCACCTTCTCCTTCTTGGCGATGCCGCTGTTGGCGGCATAGGCGTTGACATGGCGGGTCATGGCGGCACGGAAGCCGGCCAGGTGGGTGCCGCCATCCTTCTGCGGGATGTTGTTGGTGAAGCAGAGCACGTTCTCGTGGAAGCCGTCGTTCCACTGCAGCGCCGCCTCCACGGTGATGCCGTCGCGCTCCGCGCTGACCTTGATCGGGGTGCTGATCAGCGGCGTGCGGTTGCGGTCGATGTACTTCACGAAGGCCTCGATGCCGCCCTCGTAGAACAGCTCCACCTGCTTCGTCTCGACATGGCGCCGGTCCTCCAGCGTGATGCGCACGCCGGAATTCAGGAAGGCCAGTTCCCTGAGGCGATGCTCCAGCACCGCGAAGTCGAACTCGACGATCTTGAAGGTGTCGGGGCTCGGCATGAAGCGCACCGTGGTGCCGCTGCGGCCCGCCGCGTCACCCACCACCTTCAGGTCGCCCTCCGGCTCCCCGTGATGGAAGCGCAGGAAATGCTCCTTGCCGTTGCGGCGGATGACCAGGTCCAGCTCCGTCGACAGCGCGTTGACCACCGAGACGCCGACCCCGTGCAGGCCGCCCGAGACCTTGTAGGAGTTCTGGTCGAACTTCCCGCCCGCATGCAGCTGGGTCATGATCACCTGCGCGGCGGAGACGCCTTCCTCCGCATGGATGTCCACCGGGATGCCGCGGCCATTGTCGGAGACCGTGCAGGAACCGTCGCCGTTCAGCACCACCGACACCGTGTCGGCATGGCCGGCCAGCGCCTCGTCGATGGCGTTGTCCACCACCTCGAAGACCATGTGGTGCAGGCCGGAACCGTCTTCCGTGTCGCCGATATACATGCCGGGACGCTTGCGCACCGCATCCAGGCCCTTCAGGACCTTGATGGAGTCGGCGTCATAGGCATTCGGCTGCTCGCCGGTCCGGTTCTCTTCGTCACTCATTCCAACTTCTCCGTCATCCGGCTCAGGCGGGGGTCACCGCCGAGCCATCAATTCCGAAATACTGCGCCCGGTTCTCCAGGCCCGCAAACAGCCCCCGGTCGGTGCCCGTCAGCCAGGCCTGGCCACCCAGGGTCACGATCTCGTCGAACAGCGCCGCGCGCCGTTCCGCATCCAGGTGCGCTGCCACCTCGTCCAGCAGCAGCACCGGCACCACGCCGCGTTCCGCCTGCTGCATCCGCGCATCGGCGAGGATCAGCGAGATCAGCAGCGCCTTCTGCTCCCCGGTCGAACACTGCTCCGCCGCCATGTCCCGCGCCACGTGTCGCACCCGCAGGTCGGTGCGGTGCGGCCCGTCCGCGGTCCGCCCGGCATGGCGGTCCAGTCCGCGCCCGTCCCGCCAGCGCCGCGCCAGTTCCTCCTCGACCTCCACCGCCGGCCGCGTCGCCAGCAGCTCCTCCGCCAGTCCCTCCAGCGCGATCTCCGCTGCCGGAAAGGCCCCGACCGTCTGTCCCAGCGCGCCCGAGATGCGCTGGGACCAGGCCCGCCGTGCGGCGGCGATGGCCACGCCATGTTCGGCCATCTGGGCCTCCAGCGCCGTCAGCCAGGCATCGTCGGAACGCCCGTCCTTCAGCAGCCGCAGCCGTTCCCGCATCGCCTTCTCGTAGGCGGTCGCGCGGGTCGCGTGACCGGGGTCGAAGCCGAAGATCAACCGGTCGACGAACCGCCGCCGGGCCGAGGCCCCGTCCACGAACAGCCGGTCCATCTGCGGCGTCAGCCAGGATACCGGCACCAGGCCGCCTAGCGCCGCCGGACCCACCGTCTCGCCGTCGATCCGGGCCACGCGCCGCTCGGCCCCGTTCTCGACGCTCAGGCCCGTGCCGATGGCACAGGGGCCCGACACTGTCTCCACCTGGGCCGCGATGGCCCAGCGTTCCGCGCCGTTGCGCACCATCTCCGACAGCCGGGCCCGGCGCAGGCCGCGTCCCGGAGACAGCATCGACACCGCCTCCAGCAGGTTGGTCTTGCCCGCCCCGTTCGGCCCGTTCAGCACCACCGGGCCGATGGCCGGTTCCAGCACGGCAGCGTGGTAGGACCTGAAATCCGTCACCATCAGGCGACGCACACCGGCACTCGCGGTGGCATGGTTTCTCTCTGCCGCTGCCACCACCGCCGGCGTCAGACCCGCATGGGCATCAGCACGTAGAGCGCCGACGCGTCATCCGCGTCCCGGATCAGGGTCGGCGAATTGGAATCCGCCAGTTCGAAGATCGCGGTCTCGCCGTCGATCTGGTTCGCCACGTCCATCAGGTAGCGGGAGTTGAAGCCGATCTCCATGTCCTCCGCGGCGTAGGTCACGGCCAGTTCCTCCGTCGCGCTGCCGGCGTCGGGGCTGTTGGCCGACAGCGTCATGCGCTCGTCCTGCAGGCTCAGCTTCACCGCCCGCGACTTCTCGGTGGAGATGGTCGAGACGCGGTCGACGGCGGACAGGAAGACCTTCGCATCCACTTCCAGCTTGCGGTCGTTGCCGGACGGGATGACGCGTTCGTAGTCGGGGAAGGAACCGTCGATCAGCTTCGACGTCAGCACCGTGTCGCCGACGCTGAAGCGGATGCGGCTCTCGCTCACCGACACCGCCATGTCGCCACCGGCATCACCCAGCAGCTTGTGGATCTCCGTCACCGCCTTGCGCGGGATGATGACGCCGGGCAGTTCCTCCGCGCCCTCCGGCGCCTCCATCTCGAAGCGGGCGAGGCGGTGGCCGTCCGTCGCCACGGCGCGGACATGCTTGCCGTCATCGGTGGCGTGGACATAGATGCCGTTCAGGTAATAGCGGGTCTCCTCCGTCGAGATGGCGAAGCGGGTCCGCTCCAGCAGCGTCCGGGCGGTCGCCACCGGCAGGTGGAACCGGTGCGGCAGCTCGTCATCCTCGATCGTCGGGAAATCGTCGTTCGGCAGGCAGGCAAGGGCAAAGCGCGACCGTCCGGCCTGCAGGTTCAGCCGCCGCCGTTCCGTGTCCAGGCTCAGCTGGATGTCGGCGCCGTCGGGCAGCTTGCGGACGATGTCGTAGAGCGTGTGCGCGGGGGCCGTGGCGGTTCCCGGTGCCTCCACCATCGCGGCACAGCTCTCCACCACCGCAAGCTCCAGGTCCGTGGCCCGGAACCGCACGCCGTCCGCCGTCGCCTCGATCTGCACATGGCTGAGAATGGGGATGGTGTTGCGCCGCTCCACCACGCTCTGGACATGGTTCAGCGAGACCAGCAGGGCGGTGCGTTCAATGGTAAGTTTCATCGTCGATTCCAGCCAGATGCCGTTGCCAGGAATCTTGCCCGACAGGACCATCAGGCAAGAGACTCCCTATAGCATGGGCATTTCCGGATTCGCCAGTGAAACCGGCCCGAATCGGCAGGCGGGAGGGGAGTCGTTTGTGGCCTGTGCCATCCCTCTCCGGGTTTGTCCGTCAGCCTGTGCCGTCCCTCTCCCCCACCCGGCCACCCACGGGAGTATCCTTATTGGGTGGCCGGGTGGGGGAGAGGGACGGCACAGGCCGCAAATGAGTCAGGCTGCCGATCAGGCAGACTCAGTTCGAGAGCGCGGCCTCCAGCATCCGGACATCCTCCGCCAGGCTGACATCGGACTGGATCAGTTCCTCGATCCGGCGCACGCCGTGCAGCACCGTCGTGTGGTCACGGTTGCCGAACTTGCGGCCGATCTCCGGCAGGCTGCGGCTGGTCAGGCGCTTGGCCAGGAACATGGCGACCTGGCGCGGACGGGCGACGGCCCGGGCCCGGCGGGCGGAGGACATCTCCGCCATGCGGATGTTGTAATGCTCCGCCACCTTGCGCTGGATGTCGTCGATGGAGACCTTGCGGGCGTTGGCCCGCAGCACGTCGGCCAGCACCTCCTGCACCATCTCCAGCGAGATCGCGCGGCCCATCAGCGCGTGGTAGGCGATGACGCGCTTCATCGCGCCTTCCAGCTCCCGCACGTTGGAGGTGATGCGGTGGGCCAGGAACTCGATCACTTCCCGCGGGACAGTGACCTCCGGCTCCTGCGCCAGCTTCTGTTCCAGGATGCCGACGCGCAGCTCGAAATCGGTCGGGTGGATGTCGGCGACAAGCCCCCAGGCGAGGCGCGAGCGGACCCGTTCCTCCATGCCCTCCAGGTCCGAGGGCGAACGGTCGGCGGAGACGACGATCTGGTGGTTGCGGTCGATCAGCTCGTTGAAGGTGTGGAAGAACTCCTCCTGCGTCGACTCCTTGCCGGAGATGAACTGCAGGTCGTCCACCATCAGCACGTCGACGGAGCGGAACTTCTCCTTGAAGGAGACGGTGTCCCGGAACCGTACCGCCTTGATGAAGTGGTACATGAACATCTCGGCGGTGAGGTAGAGCACCTTGCGGTCGGGACGGCGCTTGCGGATGTGCCAGGCAATGGCGTGCATCAGGTGCGTCTTGCCCAGGCCGACACCGGCATAGAGGAACAGCGGGTTGAAGGCGACGCCATCGGCATCGGCGACGCGCCGCGCGGCGGCATAGGCCAGCTCGTTCGGCTTGCCGACCACGAAGCGGTCGAATGTGAGGTTCTGGTCCAGGGCGCTGACCAGGCCCTTGTCCTGGTCGGCATCCGCCGGGCGGATGATCGACGGCGCCTCGGGCACCTTGCCGACCGCCTCCGCATCGATGCGCTGCGCGGCGTCCGCGGGCGGCACCACGGCCCCGTCATCGGTGATCGCGTCCTTGCGGCCGGTCATCGCCTCCAGCCGGGAATCCATGCCGACATCGATCACCACCTCGCGCAGGTGCGGGATGTCGATGCGGAACTCCCGCTCCAGCAAGGTACGGTAATTGTTGGAAATCCAGTCCCGCAGGAAACCCGTCGGGGCCAGCAGGACAACCTGGTCGTCATGCAGCGCGACCGGACGCAGCGGACGCAACCAGCTGTTGTATGACGCCTCGCCCACCGTCCGCATGGCACGCTGCGAAACGCCGAGCCAAAGAAGATCAAGTGCACGCTGATTGTCGTCGGCGCCCTGGTCCTGGGGAGTCGGCGCTTCTGACAAATCCCGGTCCCTCAAGCCCGCCTCCCTCACATTCGTCGCACGTCGGAACAAAAAGAACAAAACCTTCCTGTTCCGCGCGATCCAAGAAATCACACGTACCTGGTTAACAGCGAACAGCTACAATTAGTGCCGACCTTGGATATTTCGCCCGGAAATCACGCTTTTTTCTTGCAATTTTATGCGCTTTTTCACCAGCAAGCCCCATCTGCCTGACGCCGGAGAACATAGATCGTTCAGGGGGGGCTGTGCAAGCTCTGTCAGAAGGTCCGAATACCGATTCCATCGACCCCCGTGACAGGGCCTGCGCGCAAGGCAACGGAATCAAAAGGGGAATCACCTGAATCGGAAATGACACTTTTTTTTCGATGCCCGACGAGTGTGTGACAGACGCAACAGGGGCGTCGCGACACGCCGGTCGCAACGCCCCTGTCGGTTGTATTGGGTACTGTCAGTCGCGCGGCACCAGGGCCGTCGGATCAGGCTGCGGCGAGCGCCTTCACCCGGGCATTCAGCCGAGAAACCTTGCGCGAGGCATTGTTGCGCTTGATCAGGCCCTTGCCTGCTGCCCGGTCCAGTTCCTTCTGCGCCAGCACCAGGGCGGTGCGGGCATCGTCACCGTTTCCGGCGGCGATCGCGACCTCGACCTGCTTCACGTAGGTCCGGACCCGGCTGCGCCGTGCCTTGTTGCGCTCCGTGCGCTTCGCATCCTGACGGATCCGCTTCATCGCGGACTTGATGTTGGCCATGCCTGAGAATTCCGTGCATTGCTGTAGGGTGTTGTAGAGGCCGGGCTTATAGACAAGCACCTGACGGTCGTCAAGCGGGAGTCGCCCGTTGGCTGCGCCATCGGGAGTCCATCGCTGCCTGTGCCATCCCTCTGCCGGTTTGTCCGTCTGCCTGTGCCGTCCCTCTCCCCCACCCGGCCACCCATTAAGGATACTCCCGTGGGTGGCCGGGTGGGGGAGAGGGACGGCACAGCCCGCAACCGGGTCTCCCTCAGGGCAGGTCAGCGTCCGCCGGAGGCCAGGGGGTGGTGTCGTTCGGGTAGAGGCGGGTCACGTGGCCCATCTTGCGGCCCTTGCGGCTTTCCGCCTTGCCGTAGAGGTGCAGCGTGCCCTCGCCCTGCAGCAGGGTGGGCCAGGTGTCGCAGTCGGCGCCGATCAGGTTCCGCATGACTGCCCGGTGGTGCGGGGCCGTGTCGCCCAGCGGCAGGCCCATGGTGGCGCGGACCTGCTGTTCGAACTGGCTCACCCGGCAGGCCTCCATGGTCCAGTGCCCGGAATTGTGCGGGCGGGGGGCCATCTCGTTGAACAGGATGCCGCCATCGGCGGTGACGAAGAACTCCACCGCCAGCAGCCCGACCACCGCCAGCCCCTCCGCCAGCGCCCGCGCGGCGGCGGTCGCGGCGGCGGTCACGCTCTCGGGCAGGGCCGCAGGTGCGATGGTGAGGTCGAGGATATGGTCCCGGTGGCGGTTCTCCACCGCCGGCCAAGTCAGCAGGGTGCCGTCGATGCCCCGCGCCGCGATCACCGAGATCTCCGCCGTGAAGGGCACGAAGGTCTCCAGGATGGCCGCGCGATGGCCCAGCTCCGCATGGGCGGCAGCGGCCTGCCCGGCATCGCGGATGATGCGCTGGCCCTTGCCGTCATACCCCTCGCGGCGGGTCTTCAGCACGGCGGGCACGCCGATCTGCCGCACCGCCGCCTCCAGGCCGGATGCGGAGGAGACCTCCGCGAACGGGGCGACGGGGACACCGAACTGCCGGGCCGCGTTCTTCTCCGCCAGCCGGTCCTGCGCCACGGCGAGCACATGGCCGCCGGGACGCACCGGTACCTTGCGGGCGAGATGTTCCACGGCGGCGACCGGCACGTTCTCGAATTCCAGGGTGACGGCGTCGACACTGTCGGCAAAGCGGTCCAGCGCCGCCAGGTCATCCCAGGCCGCGACCGTGGCCCGGTCCGCCACCTGTTCGGTGGGCGATGCCGCCTCCGGCCCGTAGACATGCACCCGGTAGCCGAGCCGCGCCGCCGACAGCGCCATCATGCGGCCGAGCTGTCCGCCGCCCAGCACCCCGATGACGGATCCGGGGGGCAGTGCTGTCCCGGTGCCGGCCGTCCCGGTGCCTGCCGCCGTGCTGCCGGATGCGGTGCTCACCGCTGCGGCTCCTCCGCCACGGCGGCGGACTGGGCGGCGCGCCAGGCGCCGAGGCGCTGCATCAGTTCGGCATCGTTCAGCCCGACGATGGACGCCGCCATCAGGCCCGCATTCTTCGCACCGGCCCGGCCGATGGCCAGCGTGCCGACGGGCACCCCGCCCGGCATCTGGACGATGGAGAGCAGGCTGTCCATGCCGCTGAGCGCCTTGCTCTCGACCGGCACGCCCAGCACCGGCAGCGGCGTCATCGCCGCCACCATGCCCGGCAGGTGCGCCGCGCCGCCCGCACCGGCAATGATCACCTGCAGCCCGCGATCCCGCGCCGTGCGGGCATAGTCGGCCATGCGGTCGGGCGTGCGGTGGGCGGAGACGATCCGCACCTCGTGCGCGACGCCCAGGGCTTCCAGCACCTCCACGGCCTCCCGCATCGTCTCCCAGTCGGACTGGCTGCCCATGATCACGCCCACGCGCGGGGCCGATGCCGCCTGCGATCCGCCTGTTGTCTCTGAACCGGTCACCTGATCCACCCGTTGGTCATTGCGCTGTCTGGTTGCCGCACCGGAACGGTGCTGACCCTCCCCCGAGGACGGGGGAAGGCCCGGAAAAACAGGCGGCGGATTATAGGGATGCGGCCCGCGACCACAAGCGGGAGAAGGCTTTCTTAATCCTTCCGGCGCAATCTGGAATCCAGTTGCTTCGCTACGGCTCAGGGCAAGACGAGGATTCAGATGAAGATCGGTGCCTATTCCCCCCTGCCGGGTATCCGCGCAGTGGACCGTCCGCGCGGGACCGCAAGGACCGGTTCGGCCTCCGCCGTTCGCGAGGGCGGGACCGACGCGACCCGCGCCGTGGAGGTCGGTGACTTCTTCGGTGTGCCGGACGGCGAGCTGACGCCGAAGGTGCGGGAGGCCCTGGTGGGCCTGATGGAGGAAGTGGACTCGCTGCGCCGCGAACTGCAGGCCGCCCGCGGCCGCATCAACGACCTGGAGGAACTGGCCGACAAGGACCCGCTGATGCCGGTGGCCAACCGCCGCGCCTTCGTGCGGGAGATGTCGCGCATGATGTCCTACACGGAACGCTACGGCGTGCCTTCCAGCCTGGTCTTCTTCGACGTCAACGGGCTGAAGCAGATCAACGACACCATGGGCCATGCCGCCGGCGACAAGGCGCTGATGGCCGTGGCCACGACCCTGGGCGAACGGGTGCGCGATACCGACGTGGTGGGCCGCATTGGCGGCGACGAGTTCGGTGTCATCCTGGCCCAGGCGGACGAGGACGTGGCGCGCGAGAAGGCACAGCAGCTTGTCGATGCGATCCGGGAGAAACCGGTCGATATCGACGGCACGGTGGTGCATGTGGAGGTCGCCCACGGCGTCTTCCCCTTCGGTCGCGGCGACGATGCCTCGACGGCACTGGCGGAGGCCGACCGGCGCATGTACCGGCGCAAGCAGGAAATGAAGGCCGCCCAGGAACCGCCGCCACGACCCCGCGCGGTCAACGAATAGCGCGGCCAGGGAACAGGGACTGCTGGCGGCACGCACCGCCTGCTCCGCGCCTGACGCCTGTCTCGTCTGTCCCCGCATCGGTGGTTTCGCCCCGGCCATTGCGGCTAAGGTCGGTTCGACTTTGCCGAACCTGATGGGTGGAGATCCCGATGCATTCACGAACCAGCCCCGAGGCGGAGCTTGTGCGGATCCGTTCGCGGGACGGGCTTTCCCTCGTCGCCGACCGCTACGGTCCGGCCGACGGACAGCCGGTGATCTTCATGCATGGCGGTGGCCAGACCCGGCACAGCTGGGGCGGCACCGCGATGGAGATGGCGCGGCGCGGCTGCTCCGCCTTCACCTGTGACCATCGCGGCCATGGCGACAGCGACTGGTCGCCGGACGCGGCCTATGCCTTCGACGACAATGCCAGCGACCTGCGGGACTGGGCCGACCATGTCGGACGCCCGCCGGTGGTGATCGGCGCATCGCTGGGCGGCATTGCCGGCATGCTGGCGCTGGGCCATGCGCCGATGGTGCAGGCGCGGGCGCTGGTGCTGGTCGACATCGCGCCGCTGATGGAGCAGACCGGGACCGACCGCATCATCTCCTTCATGCGCGAGAACATGGAGAGCGGCTTCGACCGGCTGGAGGATGCCGCCGCCGCCGTGCAGGCCTACACGCCCGAGCGCCGGCGCGCCGTGGACCTCAATTCCATCCGCAAGAACCTGCGCGAGCGTGACGGTCGCTGGTTCTGGCACTGGGATCCGAAATGCCTGAAGGATGGCGGTGACGAGGACATGGTGCTGCTGCACCAGCGGCTGTGCGACGGGGTGCGCCGCATCGACTGCCCGATCCTGCTGGTGCGGGGCCGCCATTCCGACGTGGCGAGCGAGGAATCCGCCGAACACCTGCTTTCGCTGCGCCCCGATGCGGCCTGCGTTGACGTTTCCGGTGCCGGTCATATGGTGGCGGGCGACCGCAACGACATCTTCACCGATGCGGTGCTGGATTTCCTTGACCGGAACGTGCCGCTGAACCAGGTGGCCTGAACCGGCGAATACCGGTGAGGGCGTGCTTCGCCCGCACATGGTGGGACGCAACGAACAGGCGGGAGCGCGCGCAGCACATGGCCGAACCTAGGATCGTCACGGCGGCACTGATCATCATCGGCAACGAGATCCTTTCGGGCCGCACCAAGGACCGCAACATGGGGTTCATCGCGGAGGAGCTGACCGCGCGCGGCGTCCGCCTGATGGAGGTCCGCGTCGTCGCCGACATCCAGCAGGAGATCGTGGACGCGGTGAACACGCTGCGCGCCCGCTACGACTACGTGTTCACCACCGGGGGCATCGGCCCGACCCATGACGACATCACCGCCGACGCCATCGCCGTGGCCTTCGGCGTCGGCATCTCGGAGAACCCGGAAGCCGTGGAGATGATGGAGCGCCGCTACAAGCCCGGCGAGTTCACCGAGGCGCGGCGGCGCATGACCCGCATCCCGCATGGCGGCGTGCTGGTGCGCAACCCGATCAGCACCGCGCCCGGTTTCCGGGTGGAGAACGTCTACACCTTCGCCGGTATCCCCGCGATCATGCAGGCCATGTTCAAGGAGATCGCGCACGAGCTGGCGGGCGGTGACCCGGTGCTGTCGCGCACTGTCACCTCGATGCTGCCCGAAGGGGTGATCGCGACACCGCTGGAGAAGGTGGAGAAGGACCATCCGGGCCTGGAGGCCGGGTCCTATCCCTTCGTCCGCGACGGCCGCTTCGGTTCCTCCCTCGTGCTGCGCTCCACCGATGCCGACCTGCTGGAGCGCGCGGTGGAACAGCTCAAGGCCGCGATCATCGGACTGGGCGGCACGCCGGTGGAGGAGTGACGGGTGGCTGAACGGCAGCGCATCAGCCCCTTCACCAAGTTCCTGATCGAGGTCGGGCCGCTTGGCGTCTTCTTCTTCGCCAACAACCGCTTCGACATCTTCACCGCCACGGCTGCCTTCATGGTTGCCGTCACCATCTCGCTGGCCGCGAACTACGCGCTGGAGCGGCGGCTGCCGGCCATGCCGCTGGTCACCGGGGTGTTCGTGCTGGTGATGGGCGGGCTGACGCTCTACCTGCAGGATGACCTGTTCATCAAGGTGAAGCCGACCATCACCAACCTGCTGTTCGCCGGGATCCTGCTGGGCGGGCTGGCGGCGGGCAAGCTGTTCCTGCGCTACGTCTTCGGGGCCGCGTTCCGGCTGGACGAGGCGGGCTGGCGCATCCTGACCATCCGCTGGTCGCTGTTCTTCGTCTTCCTGGCCATCGTCAACGAGATCGTCTGGCGCAACTTTAGCACCGACGCTTGGGTCAACTTCAAGGTCTTCGGCATCATGCCGATGACCTTCATCTTCGCGCTGGCGCAGCTGCCGGTGGTGAAGCGCCACGGCACCATCGTCGGGGCGGAGGAGGAGGGCCAGCCGGACAGGCAGCCGGACAGGCAGCAGGAGACCATGGGGGCAGAGGCCCGTGACAGCGACCGCCCGGCCTGAGGTTCCCTACTTCCCGCCGGAGGGTGGCCGGTTCCGCATGGTGCTGGGCCTGAAGGTGCTGGCCGAGGCGGACTGGATCGAGATCGACAGCGCCTACGCCGATGACCTGGCGGAGAAGCAGCGGCTGCTGGCGCAGGACCGCGACGCCGTCTTCCAGGCCCTGCCCGACAGCATCCCCGCCCAGCAGGCGTTCATCGGCCACCTGGTGGAGCATCTCTGCCGCCACCATCCGGACGGCTTCCGCCGCACCGCGGATGGCATCCATGTCGTCGCGACGGGCCGGAACGTGGTGCCGGACCCGGCGGCGCCGCTGCTGGCGGCCGCCGCGCTGGTGCAGGAGGACGTGCTGCTGCTGCAGCCCGGCGCGGACGGGGACTTCCGCCTGGTGGCCGGCATGCTGGCCTTTCCCACCCGCTGGTCCCTAGCGGAGAAGATGGGGCGGCCGCTGGCGGCGATCCACGCCCCCGTGCCGGGCTACGCCGCGCACCTGGAACGGCCGATGGACCGGCTGTTCGCCGGGCTGCGGCCCGGTCGGCTGCTCTGGCGCAGCAACTGGTCGCTGCTGGACGATCCCGCGCTGCACCAGCCCGGCGGCCATGGCAGCGGCACGGCGGGCCGGTCACTGGATGCGGAAACGGTGGGCAGCCGACTCTGGTTCCGGGTGGAGCGCCAGACGCTCGGCCTGCTGCCCGCAACGGGCACGGCGGTCTTCACGGTGCGCATCCACCAGTCGCGGCTGCAGGACCGGGTGCGCAGCGCCGGGGAAGCCCGTGACATGCGTGATGCGATCCTGGCGATGCCCGAAGAAATGCGCCGCTACAAGTCGATGCCTGGTTTTCAGGCAGCTTTGCTGCAATGGCTCGAAGTACGTACCCAACAGGTGAAATGAATCCATTCGACCGGTTTCCCGGTCTGTGGTATTGAAGAGACTGCGACCAACACATTCTGCTTCAATGTTGTCTTTGCTGACAGCAACTGTTCGGAATGTGCCGCAAGCGTCTGTGGTTTCGTCATGCTTGCATATGAAACATCAGAACATGGTTGCAGTGAATGGGGTCGCGCTTGCGGCTGCTCCGAGCTTGTTGCGCCTGGGAGAATCTGATGGCGACCGGTACGGTTAAGTGGTTCAACACCACCAAGGGTTATGGCTTCATTCAGCCGGATGACGGGGGCAAGGATGTCTTTGTCCACATCACGGCGGTGGAGCGCGCGGGCCTGCGCGGCCTGAACGACGGACAGAAGATCCAGTTCGATATCATTCCTGATCGCGGCAAGAGCGCGGCAGGCAACCTCGAACTGCTCTGACCCGACAGACGGATCGGTCGATCCATCTGAAAGCCCCGGCCTCACCGCCGGGGCTTTTTCGTTGGGGTGGCGGAATTCTCTTTCCCCCTCGACGGGGGAAGGCCGGGAGGGGGGTGAGTAGGCGCAGCCGGATTGCCGTTGAGCTTCGGTGCAGCAGCCTTCGGCTGCATCCCCATCGACCGCTGCGCGGCCACTTCCCCCGCAGGGGAGAGATGGGGACCGGAGTCCAACCCTGACAGACTGGCAATGGCTCAGACAGATGGGGCCGTGACGCGCCCTCAGATCCCGCGCGCCAGCTCCAGGAAGCGGCGTTCCATGTCGCGATCCTCGCGGAAGACGCCGGTGAAGCGGGTGGTGATGCAGGACACGCCGGGCTTCTTGATGCCGCGGGTGGTCATGCACTGGTGGGCGGCGTCGATCATGATGGCGACACCGCGCGGCTTCAGCACCTTCTCGAAGGTCTGGGCGATCTGCGCCGTCATGGTCTCCTGCGTCTGCAGGCGCTTGGAGAAGATCTCCACCACGCGGGCCAGCTTGCTGATGCCGACCACCTTGCCGTTCGGGAAGTAGGCCACGTGGGCCTTGCCGATGATCGGCACCATGTGGTGTTCGCAATGGGTCTCGATGCGGATGTCGCGCAGCATGACGATGTCGTCATAGCCCTCGACCTCCTCGAAGGTGCGGCCCAGCACCTCCTCCGGATCCTCGTCATAGCCGGCGAAGAATTCCTCGTAGGCGCGGACGACGCGCTTCGGCGTGTCCAGCAGCCCCTCGCGTTCCGGGTTGTCGCCGGCCCATTCGATCAGGGTACGGACGGCGGCCTCC
This sequence comes from Minwuia sp., assembly GCA_965228535.1. Taxonomy (GTDB): domain Bacteria; phylum Pseudomonadota; class Alphaproteobacteria; order Minwuiales; family Minwuiaceae; genus Minwuia. The sequence continues at coordinate 409,731 of CBDDHU010000003.1, forward strand.
GCCTGTTCGCGGCTGGGTCGGGTCTTGCCGGTGGCGGGGTCGTATTCCCGCCCTTCGGTCCCCTTGCCCGGTTCCGTTACCAGAGCATCCATGGCTCGTCGTCCTTCCTCGTCCAGTCCGTGGCCCTGTCTCGGGGCCCCCTCGTCAGGCTACAGATACGTTGCCTTACCGGGCGCGGATCATTCCGCCACCGGTAAGCACAGGTAAGGCGGCGAGCCGGTTTCACAAGCATCCTTGCCCGATTATTGCGCAGCCACACGGTCATGTCATCCACAGCAGGACGCATGGCTTGCGTTGCCTGGTGGGAGGGTCGATAAGGACGCTCGCAAGCCAACCCGGATACAAGAGGACGCGGGAACAGACCAATGACCCTGACGATCTACAACTCGTTCGCACGGAAACGGGAAGCCTTCGTACCGGCCGACCCTGACTGCGTGACGATGTATGTCTGCGGGCCGACGGTCTACAACGACCCGCATATCGGCAATGCGCGCCCGGCGGTGGTGTTCGACATCCTCTACCGCCTGCTGCAGCGGCTCTATCCGGACGTGCGCTATGCCCGCAACATCACCGACGTCGAGGACAAGATCAACGACAAGGCCCGGGCGGAGGGCGTCTCCATCGACGTGATCACCAACCGCTACATCGATGTCTATCGCGCCGACATGGCCGCGCTGGGCGTGCTGCCGCCGACCATCGAGCCGCGCGTGACGGAGACGATGGCGGAGGTCATCGCCATGATCGCCAACCTGGTGGAGCGCGGCAATGCCTACGAGGTCGATGGCCACGTGCTGTTCCATGTCGGCTCCTTCGCGGATTATGGCAGCCTGTCGAACCGCAGCCGCGACGAGATGATCGCCGGGGCACGGGTGGAGGTCGCGCCCTACAAGAAGGACCCGGCCGACTTCGTGCTCTGGAAGCCGTCGACCGACGACATGCCGGGCTGGGACAGCCCCTGGGGACGCGGCCGTCCGGGCTGGCACATCGAGTGCTCCGCCATGGCCGAGACCCATCTGGGGCGCAGCATCGACATCCATGCCGGCGGGCAGGACCTGATCTTCCCGCACCATGAGAACGAGATCGCCCAGAGCACCTGCGCCCATGGCGGGGAGGTGTTCGCGCGCTACTGGATGCACAACGCGATGCTGCGGGTGGACGGCACCAAGATGTCGAAGTCCATCGGCAACGTGCTGCTGATCTCCGAACTGCGCGCCGAATGGCCCGGCGAGGTGATCCGCTGGCTGCTGATCTCCGGCCATTACCGGCATCCGCTGGACTTCTCGCCTGCCGGGCTGGAACAGGCGCAGAAGACGCTGGACCGGCTCTATGGCCTGCTGCGCGACACGGCGGCGGCGGCCGGTGGCGAAGTGGCTGCCGATGACCCGGACGTGGCCGCCATCATCCAGGCCCTGTCGGAGGACCTGAACACGCCGAAGGCGCTGGCGGAGATCTTCCGCATCGCCAAGGCGCTTGAGGCGGCAGAGGGCGCGGAGCGGCAGCGGCTGCGCGCGGCGCTGCTGGACGGCGCCGGACTGCTCGGCCTGCTGCAGCAGGACCCGGCGGACTGGTTCGCGGCGAAGCAGGCAGCCAGCGGCATCGACCCGGCGGAGGTGGAGGCGCTGATCGCGGAGCGGCAGGCGGCCCGCAAGGGACGTGACTTCGCCCGCGCCGACGCCATTCGCGATGACCTGGCCGCGCGCGGCGTGGTGCTGGAGGACAGCGCCGCCGGGACCACCTGGCGGATCGAGAGCACGGGCGCGGAGACTGCCGGGGCCGGGAGCGCGTGACCGCCGCCCTGCCATGGCGCAGGGCGATCCTGCCGCTTGCGATCGCGCAGACCGTCGTCTGGGCGGGGGTGTTCTACAGCTTTGCCGGCCTGCTGGCATGGTGGGAGGAGGATCTCGGCTGGTCGAAGACGGACCTGTCCGCCGGGCTGACCCTGGCGCTGATCGCCTCCGCCGCCTTCGCGCCGCTGGTCGGGCGCATGATCGACCGGGGCCGGGGCCGTTACCTGCTGACCTTCGGCCCGGTGGTGGCGGCGCTGCTGCTGCTGGTGCTCTCCCAGGTGCAGACCCAGGCCCAGTTCCTCGCCGTCTGGATCCTGCTCGGCTGCACCATGGCGGCGTCGCTGTACGAACCCTGCTTCGCCTTCATCACCCACCATTACGGCGCGGAGGCAAAGCGGCCGATCACCCTGATCAGCCTTGTGGCCGGGTTCGCCGGTACCGTGTCCTTCCCCACGGCCTTCGCCATCGCGGAGGTCGGCGGCTGGCGGCTGAGCGTCATGGTGTTCGCCGGGCTGATCCTGCTGGTCACGGTGCCGCTGACCTGGATCGCCACCGGGCGGATCGAGCGGGCGCTGCCCTTCACGCCGCCGACCACCTCCCCGACCGCCGCCGCCGCGCCCCCGGTGCGGCTGATCGCGCGCCCGGCCTTCTGGTTCATCGCGCTGGCCTTTGCCTGCATCACCATGAACCACGGCATGCTGATCAACCACCTGATGCCGCTGCTGCAGGAGCGGCAGTTCGAGCGGGAGACGGTGGTGCTGGCGGCGTCGATGGTGGGGCCGATGCAGGTGGCCGGGCGGCTGGCCATGATGGCGGCGGAGCGGCACATCCCCATGGTGCGCATCACCGCCTTCGCCTTCGGCGCGATGGCGGTGGCCGCGATGGCCCTGCTGGGCACGGCGGCCGTCCCGGCGCTGATCGTCGTCTTCGTGGTGCTGCAGGGTGCCGGTGTCGGCGTCAACTCGATCACCCGCCCGGTGGTCACGGCGGAACTGCTGGGGCGGGAAGGGTTCGGCGCGATCTCCGGCACCATCGCCGCGATCACCATGACCAGCTATGCCATCGCACCGCTGGCCGCTGCCTGGCTATGGGGCCTGGGCGGCTATGACGCGATGCTGTGGATCTGCCTGGTCCTCGCGCTGGTCGCCACCTTCGCCATCCCCCTCGCCGCCATGCAGCGCAAGCGGCAGTGACCGTCTCGCTTCAGGCGGCCTGGCCGAAATGCAGGGTGGCGCGGCCGTGCTTGCGCCGGTCGAGGGCGGTGAACCCTTCCGGCCAGTCGAACGGGTCGGTCCCGTCCGTCTCCACCACGACGATCGCGCCCGCTGCCAGCCAGCCGTCCCGCGCCACCGCCAGCAGCGCCGGGGCCGCGAGGTCCTGGCCATAGGGCGGGTCCATCAGCACCAGGTCATGGGCCAGCGGCGCGCGGCCGGGTTTCAGCGCATCGCGCCGGATGATGCGGGTGCGGTCCGCCGCGCGGGCCTTGCCGAGATTGTGCTGCAGCACCTTCAGCGAACTCTCCGCCTTCTCGATGAAGCTCACGTTGGCCGCGCCGCGCGACAGGGCCTCCAGCCCCAGCGCGCCGGACCCGGCGAACAGGTCCAGCACGGCCAGGCCGGCCGGGCAGGGACCGTGGTCGCTGCGGAATTCGCCATTGTGGGCCAGCACGTTGAACAGCCCTTCCCGCGTGCGGTCGGCGGTCGGGCGGATGGTGCGGTCATCGCCGCCCTCCAGCTTCAGGCCACGCATGCTGCCTGCCACGATGCGCATCCGGGTTCAGCCCCGTTCGCCGTCGCGCGTGATCTCGAAGATGCCGCGCACCGCCTTGCGCAGCTCGAACCCCGGCACTTCCGTCACCTCGCCGCGCTGCAGCCGGTCCAGCGCGAAGGGGCCGTAGCGGGTGCGGATCAGGCGGTTGACGGTCAGTCCCGCGGCCTCCAGCGCGCGCCGGACCTCCCGGTTGCGCCCCTCCGCAAGTTCCACCAGCAGCCAGCAGTTCCGCCCGGCCTGGCGCTCCACCGTGGCCTTGATCGGCCCGAACTGCTCCCCGTCCACCCGGATACCGTCGGCCAGCCGGGCCAGCCGCTCCGGCTCCGGCGTGCCGAAGGCGCGGGCGCGGTACTGCCGCACCCAGCCCGTGGCGGGCAGTTCCAGCGCCCGCTTCAGCCCGCCATCATTGGTCAGCAGCAGCAGCCCCTCGGAGTTCAGGTCCAGCCGCCCGACACTCATCACGCGCGGCAGCCGTTTCGGCAGGTGGTCGAAGATGGTGGCGCGGCCCTGCTCGTCGCTGGTGCTGGTGACCAGTCCCGACGGCTTGTGATAGCGCCAGAGCCGCGTCGGCTCCGCGGCGGCGACCGGCTTGCCGTCCACCTGGATGCTGTCCTCCGCCGTGACGTTGAAGGCCGGGGAACTGAGCCGCTTGCCGTTCACGCTGACCCGCCCGGCCTCGATCATCCGCTCCGCCTCGCGACGGCTGGCGATACCGGCGCGGGCCAGCCGCTTGGCGATCCGCTCGCCCGCCTTTTCCTGCTCCGGCGCGGTCATGACCAGCGCTCCGTCGCGGCATCGTCCGTCGACCGGGCCTCGACCCATTGCGGGCCGTCGGGCGTATCCTCCGACTTCCAGAACGGTGCCTTCGTCTTCAGCCAGTCAATCAGGAACTCGCAGGCCCGGAACGCCTCCCCCCGGTGCGGCGAGGCGGCGATGACCAGCACGATGCGTTCCCCCGGCTCCATGCGGCCATGGCGATGCACGATCAGGCTGGCCTGGATGTCGAAGCGTTCATGCGCCTCCGCCTCGATCGCGGCCAGCGCCTTCTCGGTCATGCCGGGATAGTGCTCCAGGGTCAGGGCGCCGACATCGCGGGCATCGGAGAAGTCGCGCACCAGCCCGACGAAGCTGACCACGCCGCCAATGTCGCGGCGACCGTCCAGCAGCGCCGCCAGCTCGACGCCGGGGTCGAAATCCTCCCGCTGCACCCGCACGGTCATGGATCAGCCCCCGGTCATGGGTGGAAAGAAGGCGACCTCGTCGGCATCGCTGACCGGATCGTCAAGCCCGGCGGTTTCCTGGTTCACGGCGGCACGGACCTGTTTCACGTCGGCGAAGGCATGGGCGAAACCCGGCCCGCGCGCCGACAGCGCGGTGATCAGTTCGCCCACCGTGGCGACGCCCTGCGGCAGCTCCCAGCTCTCCTCGTGCACACCCGTGCGTTCCCGCACCCAGGCAAAGTAGAGCAGTTTCATGACAGCGCCTCCCGGAACGAGATGAAGCCCAACCTATCGCCGGGCGCGACCGCCGTCACCTCCTCCGCGATCTCGATCAGCCCGTCACTGTCGGTCAGGGAGCGGATGACGCCGGAGCCCTGTTTCGGGTAGCGGCTGGCGACCAGTTCGCCGCCCTCTCCCACGGCCAGGGTGCCGCGCAGCCACTCCCGCCGGTCGGGCTTGGATGCCATGGCGAAACCGGAGACCACGGGCCAGCGGCGCAGCGGCTTCGGCCGCGCGCCCTCCAGCCGGTCCAGCAGCGGCCGCACGAAAACCAGGAAGCAGGCCATCACCGCCACCGGGTTGCCGGGCAGCCCGACCAGGGCGCGGCCACCGACATGGCCGAAGGCCAGCGGGCGGCCCGGCTTCACCGCCAGCCGCCACAGGTGCACGGCACCCAGTTCGCCGACCACGTCACGGACATGGTCCGCGTCCCCGGTGGAGACCCCGCCGGAGGTCAGGATCAGGTCGGAATGACCGGCGGCGGTGGCCAGCGCCGTCCGTACCGCCGCCGCATCGTCGGGCAGCACGCCGCCATCCACCGCCTCGATGCCGATGCGCCGCAGCAGGCCGCGCAGCATCGGGCCGTTGGCGTCATGCACCTGCCCCGGAACCGCCACGCCGCCCTGCCGCCGGATCTCGTCACCGGTGGAGAAGATGGTGACACGGGGGCGGGCATGGACCCGGACCCGGGTCAGCCCCCCCGCAGAGAGCAGCGCGACCTGGGCCGGACCCAGCCGTTCCCCCGCCGCGAGCAGCAGGTCACCGGCGGCAATGTCCTCCCCCGCGCGGCGGCGGTTGGCCCCGGCCTTCAGCCCCGCGGGGATGCGGACCCGCCTGCCGTCCAGGCTCACATCCTCCTGCATCACCACGGTATCGGCGCCTTCGGGCATGACGGCCCCGGTGAAGATGCGCACGGCGCTGCCCGGCGTGACCGACCGGTCCAGCGGATGCCCCGCCGCCGCCTGACCCTCGACGGGCAGCAGTGCCGACCCGTCCGCTCCAAGGTCGGCGAAGCGGAAGGCATAGCCGTCCACGGCGGCATTGTCGGCGGGCGGGGAGGCGCTGAGCGCAATGGCATCCGCCGCCAGCACGTGATCGTCCACCGCCGCCAGCTCCAGCGTCTGCAACGGGGTCAGGGCGGGCACGTTGGCGGCGATGCGTGCCGTCGCCTCGTCCGCCGTCATCAGCGGTCCGCCAAAGGCAAAGCAGTCGTCGCTGATCTGGCTCATCGCGGCACCCGTGCGGCGGCGAAGGCGGCAATCCCGTCAATGTCGTCCAGCGCGAAGGTCGGGCGTCCCCCCGCCTCCGCCTCCGTCACCGCATCGCTGACCACGGCCAGCACGGTCGGGTCACCGGGAAACAGCGGCGGCTTGCCGGTGGCGGCGCGATGCACCTCGATCTTCGGATGCCCGGCGGCCTTGTAGCCCTCCACCAGCACCAGGTCGACCGGGGCGAGGCGCTGCAGCAGGTCCTCCAGCTCCGGTTCCGGCTCGTCGCGCATCTCCCGCATCAGCGCCAGCCGCGCGCGGGAGGAGATCAGCACCTCGCTCGCCCCGGCCTCCCGATGCCGCCAGGTGTCCTTGCCCGGCGTGTCGATGTCGAAGCGGTGATGCGCATGCTTGATGGTGGAGACGCGCAGCCCCCCCGCCACCAGCACCGGGATCAGCCGCGTGATCAGGGTGGTCTTGCCGGAACCGCTCCAGCCTGCGATGCCCAGCACGTTGTGGCGGACGCTCATCGGGCATCGTCCCTGAACTCGGGCCAGGCGGCGGACAGGTAGGCGAAACCGGTCTGCAGGGCCAGGAAACCGGCGATCCAGAACAGCACCAGGCCGGGCAGCAGCGCCGCCTCGAACGGCAGCAGCAGCACCGTCAGCGCCACCATCTGGGTGGCGGTCTTCCACTTGGCGAGGCGGCTGACCGGCACCTCGACCTGGCGGAAGGCGAGGAACTCCCGCAGGCCGGAGACGAACATCTCCCGGCACAGGATCGCGATGGCCGGAACCACGTGCCAGCCGCCGACGGTGCCGTCGCTGGCCAGCATGATGATCACCGCGACCACCAGCAGCTTGTCGGCCATCGGGTCCATGAACTGGCCCAGCTTGCTGCCGGCGTTCCAGCGCCGGGCCAGGATGCCGTCCAGCCAGTCGGTGATGCTGGCCGCGACGAACAGCACCAGCGGCAACCAGGCGCGCCAGGGGTCGGGCAGGAAGAACGCGATCACCAGCGGCGGGATGACGGCCACCCGCAAACCTGTCAGCAGGTTGGGCAGGCCACGCTGGAACGGCGTCGGGCTGTGGGAATGTTCGGCCATGGCGGCGGACCTTAGACCGTTCCTGCGGACGGTCAAATGCCTGTTGCATGTGATCCGCACGCCGCCTTGCCATGCAACCGGTGCCCCTGCGTCGCGGCGGCCCGGACTGTCCGCTCCCGCATTTCTGATCGACCGTTTGTGATCTGTTGGGGATATGGGTTCTATAAGCTTGCGTCCGGATGCTCCCCGTCTACTGGAAAGATCCCATGAGCCAGGTCTACACCCGCCGTTTCTCCCACCGTTTCAGCGAACCGGTGGAGGCCATCTGGCCCGCGCTGGCGGATACCGCCCGCTACAACGAGGCGGCGGGATTCCCGAAGCACGGCATCGAGGAACGGCCGCAACCGGACGGCACGCTGCGCATGTTCGCATCCGGCCGCATGGGCAAGGTCGAGCTGGCGTGGGAGGAATTTCCGGTCGAGTGGGTGCTGCACAGGTGGTTCTGGCACTGGCGGGAATTCTCCCGCGGCCCGGTCGCGACACTCGGTGCGCTGGCGACCTTCGAACCGACGCCGGACGGTGGCTGCACCTGCCACTACGAGGTCCGGGCGACCGCGGCGAACCCGTTCGGATGGCTGATCCTGAACACCGGCTTCTTCCGCAGCGCGAAGGCCACGTTCGAGACGCTGTGCACCCAGGCGGAGGAATGGGCACGGCAGGCCCGGCCGCTGCCGTTCGAACTCGAACCCCACCACCTCGACGCCCCCGCCCGGCGGCGGGTGGACGAGATGGTGCTGGCGCTGGAACGTTCGCCCTATGGCCACGGTCTGGGGGACCGGCTGGTGGACTGGGTGCTGCAGGCGTCGGAGGTCGACCTGGTGCGCATGCGGCCCGTCGCGCTGGCCCGTCGCTTCGGCGCGGAGGTGAGGCCGATGGTGGAGTCCTGCCTGCAGGCGGTGCGGGTCGGGCTGCTGCAGCAGCGCTGGGACCTGCTCTGCCCGCGCTGCCGGGGTGCCAAGCTGACGGTGGACGGGCTGGACCAGTTGCCGGAGACCGCCCACTGCGATGCCTGCAACATCGACTATGACCGCGACTTCGCCCGCAACGTGGAGCTCACCTTCACCCCGGCGGCGTCGCTTAGGCCGGTCTATGACGGGGAGTTCTGCCTTGGCGGGCCGATGACGACGCCGCACGTGCTGGCACAGCTGAAGGTGGATCGCGACGGCACGCGGACGGAGGCAGGGGCATTGCCGCCCGGTTCCTACCGGTTGCGCACCCTCGATGCCGGACCCTATGCGGAGGTGGAGCACCGGGACGGGGCCTTTCCGGCGCTGGTCATCACCGAGAACGAGATCGTCACCGGCGACAATGCGGACGAGGGGGCGCTGCACTTCCGCAACCGGACGGCGCGCCCGCGCTACGCGGTGATCGAGCGGCGGGACTGGGCGGAGGATGCGCTGACGGCGGAGCGGGTCACCACCTTCCAGGGCTTCCGCGATATCTGTGCGGCGGAACGGCTGCGCCCCGGCGACGGGGCGGGGGTCAGCCAGGTGGCGCTGATGTTCACGGACCTGAAGGGCTCGTCCGACCTGTATCGCCGCGTCGGCGATGCGCTGGCCTATGGCCAGGTGCGCGGACACTTCGCCTACCTGGCCGACCAGGTGCGTCGCCATGACGGGGCCATCGTCAAGACGATGGGGGACGCGGTGCTTGCCGCCTTCGCCGAACCGGCCGACGCGCTGCGCGCCGCGATCGACATCCAGCAGGGGATCGACGGTTTCAACCAGCGCAACCAGGCCGACCTCGCCATGAAGATCGGCCTGCATGCCGGGTCCTGCCTGGCGGTGACCCTGAATGACCGGCTGGACTATTTCGGCCAGACCGTGAACCTGGCCGCCCGGCTGCAGGGGGAGGCGAAGGGCGGCGAGATCGTGATCTCCGGACGGCTGCATGACGATCCCACGGTGCAGCCGCTGCTGGAGCCCTTCGATGCCTCGGAGGAACGGGCCACCCTGCGCGGCTTCGCGCTGCCGGAGCGGCTGTGGCGGATCAGGCTGGCGCCGGAGGCAGGGGGCGGCTGAGCGGCGGTCACGCCCGCCCGGCCAGGGTCAGCGTCGGCCTGGGTCAGCCCCGGGTTCCGTCGGGCCGGTAGCCGAGATTGCGCAGGCGGCGGTCGATATTGCCCTGCAACCGCGCATCGTCCGCCACCGCGGCCCGCAGGTGCACCACCATGTCCGGCATCGGCACGATGCCGCGCACGAACATCTCCGGCTCGTAATAGACCACCTTGCGGATCAGCGCATAGTGGCGCTGCTGCTGTGCGGCAGACAGCGAGTCCCAGAACCGCAGGCCGAGGCTGAGGCGGGACGGCGCGAAACGGCTGGTGAAGGGGCCGTCCTGCAGCGCCAGCAGGGTATGGCGTTCGGCGTCGTCGGTTCGGCCGGACTTCAGCGCGGCATAGGCGCGGTCCTGCCAGGCCTCGCTGCTGACCGGACGCAGGGCCAGCGCCTTCCGCGCCGCCATTTCGGCGTCCAGCAGGATGCGCATGCGGCGCAGGAAACGCTGCTCCGCGCTCGCGGTCTCGATGGCGACGCCTGCCTGGTGGACATGGAAGTCGGCGCGGGTGAACAGTTCCGCCATCGGCACGGTGGCGATGTCCCGCTCCGCCAGGAACGGCAGCACCGGGACCGTGCGCGCGGCATGGATGCCGAACAGCACCAGGAAGCCGAGCAGCAGCACCGGCAGCGCGACACGCCGCAACTGCCGCCTGCCCCGGTCGGCCTGCCTGCTGCCGTGCCTGCTGCCCTGGCTGCTGTCGTGTGTGTCCGATCCTGTGCGCGATGACCCTGCCATGCGGCGATGCCTAGCACACCGGAAACCCGAAGGCAGCATCGGTCTTCGCGGCACATCTGCACCATTGTCGCGCGCGCCCGAAACTGGCATCAGGGGCGGGCCGGTTCATCCGGTTCCGTCTGCAACAGTTTCCGGGGAAGCCGATCCATGAGGCTCTACGACAGCCGCAAGCGCATTCTGGTCACCGGCGGCGCCGGTTTCGTCGGCTCCCACCTGTGTGACCGGCTGCTGGAGCAGGGGCACGAGGTGCTGTGCGCGGACAACCTGTTCACCGGCACCAAGCGCAACATCGAGCATCTGCACAACCATCCGCGCTTCGAGTTCATGCGCCATGACGTGACCTTCCCGCTCTATGTGGAGGTCGACGAGATCTACAACCTGGCCTGCCCGGCCTCCCCGGTGCACTACCAGCATGACCCGGTGCAGACCACCAAGACCTCCGTGCATGGCGCGATCAACATGCTGGGGCTGGCGAAGCGGCTGAACTGCCGGATCCTGCAGGCCTCCACCAGCGAGGTCTATGGCGACCCGCAGCAGCACCCGCAGACGGAGGACTACTGGGGCCACGTCAATCCCATTGGCATCCGGTCCTGCTACGACGAGGGCAAGCGCTGCGCGGAGACGCTGTTCTTCGACTATCACCGCCAGAACGGCCTCGCCATCAAGGTGGCCCGCATCTTCAACACCTATGGCCCGCGCATGCACCCCAGGGACGGGCGCGTGGTGTCCAACTTCATCTGGCAGGCGCTGAACGGCATGCCGATCACCATCTATGGCGACGGCAGCCAGACCCGGTCCTTCTGCTACGTCGATGACCTGGTGCGGGGCCTGGTCAGCCTGATGGAGACCGATGACAGCGTCACCGGCCCGATCAACCTGGGCAATCCGGGCGAGTTCTCGATCCTGGAGCTGGCGGAGCAGGTGCTGGGCCAGATCGGCGGCAGCTCAAGCCTGGTGCGGGAGCCGCTGCCGTCGGACGACCCGATGCAGCGCTGCCCCGACATCACCCGCGCGCGCAACCTGCTGGACTGGCAGCCGACCATCCCGCTGGCCGAGGGCCTGGTCCCGACCATCGCCTATTTCCGCGACCTGCTGGCCGAGCACGAGGCAATGGCCGGCTGAGCGGGAGTCTGCTGCTGCCTGTTCCATCCCTCTCCCCCACCCGGCCACCCAATAAGGATACTCCCGTGGGTGGCCGGGTGGGGGAGAGGGACGGAACAGGCCACCACAAACAACCTACTGGATGACGATGCGCGGACCCTTGTTGCCGCCGGAAAGCTGGGCGTCGATCTTCTCCGCCACCCGGTCGGCGATGCCGCGATAGATCATGGCGTGCGGTCCGTCCGGCTCCACGGAGACGATGGGACGGCCATCGTCGGAGGTCTCGCGGATCGACATGTGCAGCGGGATCTCGCCGATGAAGTCGGTGCCAAGTTCCTCAGCCGTCGCCTTCGCGCCGCCATGGCCGAAGATCTCCGACCGCTCGCCACAATGCGGGCAGAGGAAATAGCTCATGTTCTCGATGATGCCGAGCACCGGCACGTCCACCTTGCGGAACATGGCCAGGCCCTTGCGGGCGTCGATCAGGGCGATGTCCTGCGGCGTGGAGACCACCACCGCGCCGGTCAGCGGCACCCGCTGCGCCATGGTCAGCTGCGCGTCGCCCGTGCCCGGCGGCATGTCGACGATCAGCACGTCCAGTTCTCCCCAGTTCACGTCGCGCAGCAGCTGTTCCAGCGCGCTCATCACCATCGGGCCGCGCCAGATCATCGGGGTATCGCCCTCGATCAGGAAGCCGATGGACATGCAGACGATGCCGTGATTGCCCATCGGGTCGATGGACTTGCCGTCCGGTGAATGCGGCTTGCCCGACAGGCCCATCAGGCGCGGCACGGACGGGCCGTAGATGTCGGCGTCCAGCAGGCCGACCTTCTTCCCCTGCTTCGACAGGGCGACGGCCAGGTTGACCGCGGTGGTGGACTTGCCGACACCGCCCTTCGCCGAGGCCACGGCGACGATGGACTTCACGCCGGGCACGCCCTGCTTCTGCGGTGGCCTGGGACCGCTGGGCTGTTGCGGTTTCTGTGCGGTCTGCGCGGCCTTCGGATTGTGCGCGGTCAGCACCGCGGTGACGGAGGTGACGCCGGGCAGTTCCATCACCGCCTTCTCGCAGGCAACGCGCAGCGGTTCCTTGGCCGCGCCCTGCGCCGGATCGACTTCCAGCGCGAAGCCGACATTGCTGCCCTTCACCACCAGACCGCTGATCATGCCGGCCGAGATCACGTCCCGCCCCGCGTCGGGATCGACCACCCCGGAAAGGGCCTTGCGTACCTCGGACTCGGAAATATCCGCCATCGTTGAAAAACTCCGCCTTGTCACCGATATGCCAGCAATGAACAGTGTTGTTCCGTCGGGTTTGCCCCGACCGGGCCAACGTCATATAACGCGCCTGCCATGCCCCCGAAAGGGGCGGGCTGACGGATGATTTCTCGGAACGTGTGACACGGAAAGCAAGGGACGGCAGATGCCCTGGAACAATCAAGGCGGCGGAAGCGGCGGCGGCGGATGGCAAGGCGGCGGTGGAAACCGCGGCCCCTGGGGACAGGGCCCGTCCGGCGGCGGTCAGGGCGGTGGCGGCGGCGGTGCCGGTGGCCCCGGCCCGAACATCGAGGACCTGATCAGGCAGGGTCAGGACCGCCTGAAACGTTTCACGCCCGGTGGCGGCGGTCGGCTGGGTGTCATCGTCGTGCTGCTGATCATCCTGGTGATCTGGCTGGCCAGCGGCTTCTACCGTGTCGATACGTCCCAGCAGGGCGTGGTGCTGCGCTTCGGCGAGTGGGTCGATACCACCGATCCCGGCCTGAACTATCACCTGCCGGCCCCCATCGAGACGGTGCTGCTGCCGGAGGTTACCCGCGTGCAGCAGCTTGACGTCGGCTTCCAGCGTGTCGGCACGGTCCAGCGCCGTGACCTGAAGGACGAGAGCCTGATGCTGACCGGCGACGAGAACATCGTCGACATCGACTTCACGGTGATCTGGCGGATCGCCGATGCCGGGCAGTTCCTGTTCAACATCGAGACCCCGGAGCAGACGCTGAAGGCCGTGGCCGAGAGCGTGATGCGCGAGGTCATCGGCCGCCGTCCGATCCAGGACGTGCTGACGGCGCAGAAGCTGGTCATCGAGCAGACCGTGCAGGCCGCCATCCAGCAGACCCTGGACGAATATGGTGCCGGTATCCTGATCAGCGAAGTGAAGCTGCAGACCGTGGACCCGCCGGCGGAGGTCATCGACGCGTTCCGTGACGTGCAGGCGGCGAAGGCCGACCGGGCGCGGAAGGTGAACGAGGCGCAGGGCTTCGCCAACTCGATCATCCCGGAAGCCCGTGGCCAGGCGGCCAAGATCCTGGAAGAGGCCCAGGCCTACAAGGAACAGAAGATCGCCGAGGCCGAGGGTGAGGCATCCCGCTACAACGCCATCGTCAACGAGTGGCGGACGTCCAAGGAAGTCACCAGCCGCCGTCTCTACCTCGAGACGATGGAGGAGGTGATGCGCGACATGAACAAGATCATCATCGAGGAAGGTGAGGGCGGCGGCTCCGGCGTGGTGCCCTACCTGCCCCTCAATGAACTGAGCAACCGCAAGCGGGGGACGAACTGATGAGCAAGGGTCTTGCCGCACTCGCCATCCTGGTCGCGATTGCCGGGGTGGTGCTGTTCAGCTCGGTCTACACCGTGCACCAGACGCAGCAGGCACTGCTGCTGCAGTTCGGCGCGCCGCAGCGCATCGACACGGAGCCGGGCATCCACTTCAAGATTCCGTTCGTGCAGGACGTGGTGCCGATCGAGCGGCGCATCCTGTCGCTGGACATCGAGCCGGAAGAGCTGATCACCAAGGACCAGAAGCGCATGGTCGTGGACGCGTTCAGCCGCTTCAAGATCACCGACCCGCTGCAGTTCTACCAGGCGGTGCGCACCACCGGCCAGGCGCGGTCGCGGCTGCAGCCGATCCTGATCTCCAGCATGCGTGCCGTGCTGGGTGAGGAGGAGTTCGTGACGCTGCTGTCCGGTGAACGCTCCACCCTGATGGCCAAGATCGCCGAGCAGATGAACCAGAAGGCAGGCGAGTTCGGCGTCGAGATCGTCGATGTGCGCATCAAGCGTGCCGACCTGCCGGAAGCAAACAAGAACGCCATCTTCAACCGCATGCAGACCGAGCGTCAGCGTGAGGCGCGGGAGGAACGGGCGCTGGGTGACGAGGAGGCGCGGCGCATCACCGCCCGCGCCGAACGTGACCGTACCGTCCTGCTGGCGGAGGCGGAGAAGCAGTCGGAGATCCTGCGTGGTGAGGGCGACGGTGCCCGTGCCGCCATCTTCAACAATGTCGCCAACCGGGATCCGGAGTTCTATTCCTTCTACCGGTCCCTGCAGGCCTATCGCGCCGCGCTGCGCGGTGACGACACGACGATGGTGCTGAACCCGAAGTCGGACTTCTTCAAGTTCTTCGGCGACATCGGCAGCGTCCAGGGCACCCCCGGACGCTGACCGGGACCTGACAGTGGCCTGCCCCCGTTCCTTGGGGCAGGCCACGCTGCATCCCCGGACCTTCTGACCCGCAATGCAGGATTTCCTTGTCGCACTGGCGCTGGTGGCCGTGATCGAGGGGGCGCTGTACGCGCTGTTCCCCGACGCCATGCGCCGCTCCCTCGCCCTGGTGCTGTCCCAGCCCACCGAACGTATCCGCATGATCGGCCTGGTCGCCGCCATCCTGGGGGTCGGGATGGTCTGGCTGCTGCGTGGTTGACCCCTTGCCCGTGATTTAGTACGCTAGCTTACCAATTGGCGCTGATCCGGGGGAGGAGCCGATGCGACGCGACCGACAGCTGGACCTGATCCGGCGACTGCTGAAGCATCAGGAGGAGGGCAGCACGGCCTACGCGCCGACGCCCTGGCAGAACGACCTGCAGGCCTATGTCGATCCGGCACGCTTCGCGCGGGAGCGGGAGATCTTCTTCCGCCAGCGCCCCCTGCCCTTCGGCCTGAGCGGCCGGCTGGCGGAACCCGGCGCCTATGCCACCGACAATGTGGACGGCAACCCGCTGCTGCTCACGCGGGACCGTGACGGCATCGTGCATGCCTTCCTGAATGTCTGTCGGCACCGTGGCGCGCCGGTGGCGGAGGGCTGCGGCAAGGCGCGGATGTTCGCCTGCCCCTACCATGCCTGGACCTACAACCTGGATGGCAGCCTGAAGGGCATTCCCGATGCCCGCAGCTTCGACGGTGTCGACAAGTCCGAACTCGGCCTGGTCGAGATCCCGGCGCTGGAGAAGGACGGCATGATCTGGATCGGGCCGCTGGACCGCACCACGTCGATGCCGGAGAACCCTATGGGATCGCTGGCGGAGGAGTTCGCGGAATGGGACTTCGGCAGCTACCACTTCTTCGGCAGCTACCGCATGGTGCAGCCGATGAACTGGAAGCTGGTGATCGACACCTTCCTGGAGACCTATCACATCGGTGTCCTGCACAAGGAAACCATCGCCCCCTACCTGCAGACCAACCGCACCACCTTCGATGCCTTCGGTGACCATCACCGCATGGTCGCCCCGCGCAACACCTTCTCCACCCTGAACGACATGCCGGAGGACGAGCGGGACCTGATCACCCATGCCGCCGTGGTCTACGGTTTCTTCCCCACCATGATCGGCGTGGTGCAGGGGGCCGCGAACATCGAGCTCTGGCGGGTCTGGCCCGACAGGGGGCGCCCCGGCTGGTCTGTGATCGAGCTGTCGGCCTACGTGCCGGAGAAGCCGACGACGGAGAAGGCGCGGAACTTCTGGCAGAAGAACATGCAGCTGGCCATCGACACGGTGGAGGCGGAGGATTTCGAGCTGGGCCGGATCATCCAGCAGAATGCGGAGAACGGGGCGTCGGAGCATGTCGTCTATGGCCGCAACGAGCCCGCCATGACCCACTATCACCGCAGCATCCGGGCGCATCTCGGCCTCGACGCCGCCGCCTGACCGGGATCCACGACCATGCGCCATGAAGACCAGATCGCGATGATCCATCGCCTGTTCCGCCACATCGATGACGGAACCACCAGCTATGCCGACCACATGGGGCACAACCCGGTCAGCAGCTACACCTGCGCCGACCGGCTGATGCGGGAACGCAAGGCCCTGTTCCGCGACACGCCGCTGCTGGTCGGGTTCAGCGGCCGGGTGGCGAAGGTGGGTGACTACTTCGTGGAGAACATCGACGGCCGCTCCATCCTGGTCACCCGCGACCGGGAGGGTACGGTCCGCGCCTTCCACAATGTCTGCCGCCATCGCGCAGCCCCGGTGGCGCAGGGCTCCGGCAATGCCCGGCGCTTCGTCTGCCCCTACCACGCCTGGACCTACGGCCTGGACGGATCGCTGCAGGCCATCGCCGACGGGCGCAGCTTCGACGGCGTCTGCAAGGCGGAGAACGGCCTGCTGGAAGTGCCGTCGGTGGAGCGCCACGGGATGATCTTCATTCGCCCCGGCGGCGGCGCGCCCATCGATGCCGACGCGCACCTGGGCGGGCTGGAGCGGGACATGGCGGCCTATGGCTTCGACGGTTTCCACCACTACCGCAGCCTGACCATCGAACGGCAGATGAACTGGAAGCTCTGCCCGGAGACCTTCATGGAAGGCTATCACCTGCAGTACCTGCACCGGGACTCGGTGGCGCCGATCTTCTTCTCCAACCTGATGGCCTTCGACGCGTTCGGTCCGCATTCGCGCCTGACCCTGCCGCGGCGGCGCATCACCGAACTGCGCGACAGGCCGGAGAGCGACTGGCGGCTGATCCCGGAGACGGCGATCATCTACAACTTCTTCCCCAACGTGACGATGGTGGTGCAGGCCGGTCACGTGGAGATGTGGCGCAGCTATCCCGACGGCGATGCCGCCGACCGCAGCCGGGTGGAGGTCTCCGTCTTCACGCCGGAGGCGGTGGAGACGGAAAAGGCGCAGCGCTTCTACGAGAAGAACATCGACCTCGCCATCCGCACCGTGGACGGGGAGGACTTCCCGCTCAGCGAAGCCATCCAGTCCGGCCACACCGCCGGCGCCCACGAAGCCCTGATCTACGGCCTGAACGAACCCGCCCTGACCCACTACCACGCCAGCCTGAACGGCGCCCTGGGGGCGTGAGGCAGGGCGACCGCCCCCGGTGCGGGGGCGGTGCTGATGCTATTCGGCGGTTTCGATGGCCAGCAGGACGGTGCCTTCCTCGACCTGGTCGCCTTCGGCGAAGCTGAGGCTGGCCACCGTGCCGGCCTGGGGGGCGGAGATGGTGTGTTCCATCTTCATGGCTTCCAGGATCAGCAGGGCGTCGCCCTTGCGGACCTTCTGGCCCTCCTCCGCCATCACCCGGATCAGCTTGCCCGGCAGCGGCGCGGTGATGGCGCCGCCGGCCTGGGCGTCCTCCAGTTCCGCGTCCATCGGGTCGAGCAGTTCCAGCTTCCACTGGCCGGTCTCCCGCAGCACGGTCAGGTCATTGCCGTCGCGGGCGACCAGGGCGCTGACCCGGTGGCCGTCCAGCCGTGCCAACAACTCGCCGCTGTCGTCCAGCGCGGCGTCCGCCATCACGGGACCGCCGGGCAGGTCCAGCACCATGCCACCGCCACGGCGGTAATGCACCGTGACCTCGGTCGGGGCATCGCCTCCGGCGAAGGTCATGACCTCCCGCCCGTCATCGTTCAGCCGCCAGCCATCGACGCTGTCCCAGGGGCTGAAAGGGTCGCTGCCATGGGCGCGGGTGGCGGCGCGGCGTCGTTCGGCGATCACCGACAGGGTGGCCAGCGCCAGCACCGTGTCGTCGACCGGCGCGGGGGGCGGCAGCAGCCCGTCCTTGAACCGGTCGATGAAACCGGTGTCCAGGTCGGCGGCGTCGAAGGCCGGATGGGTCACCAGCTGCTTCAGGAAGAAGATGTTGGTGACCAGCCCGGCGACGCGGGTGCGTTCCAGCAGCCCGGCCATGCGCCGGATCGCCTCCGCCCGGTCCTTGCCGTGCACGATCAGCTTGGCGATCATCGGGTCGTAGAAGGGGGTGACGCTGTCGCCTTCGCGGACACCGGTATCGACGCGCAGGCCGTTGCCGCCCGGGCCGGTATCGCCCTCGGGGAAGCGCAGCCGGGTCAGCTTGCCGGTGGCGGGCAGGAACATGCGGTTCGGATTCTCCGCGTACAGCCGTGCCTCCAGCGCGTGGCCGGTGATCGACAGGTCGTCCTGTGACAGCGGCAGCGGTTCCCCCGCCGCGACACGGATCTGCCATTCCACCAGGTCCTGCCCGGTGATCAGCTCCGACACCGGATGCTCCACCTGCAGGCGGGTGTTCATCTCCATGAAGTAGAAGCGGTCGGGACTCAGCCCCTCCGACACGTCGGCGATGAACTCGATGGTCCCGGCGCCGCGATAGTCGATGGCGCGGGCGGCGGCCACGGCGGCCTCTCCCATCGCCTGGCGCATCTCCGGCGGCATGTCGGGGGCAGGCGCTTCCTCGATCACCTTCTGGTGGCGCCGCTGGATGGAGCAGTCCCGTTCGAACAGGTGCACCGCGTTGCCATGGGTGTCGCCGAAGACCTGCACCTCGATGTGGCGCGGCTTCACCAGGTACTTCTCGATCAGCACACGCTCATCGCCGAAGGCGTTCTTGCCCTCCCGCATCGCGCCTTCCAGCGCCTTGGGGAAGTCCTCCGCCTTGTGCACCTGGCGCATGCCCTTGCCGCCGCCACCGGCCACGGCCTTGATCAGCACCGGATAACCGATCCGTTCCGCCTCCGCCGCCAGCGCCTCCGGGTCCTGGTTGTCGCCGTGATAGCCGGGCACGACGGGCACGCCCGCCTTTTCCATGATCGCCTTGGCCGCATCCTTCAGGCCCATGCGGCGGATGGATTCCGCGCTGGGACCGATGAAGGTGAGACCGGCGGCGTCGATGGCGTCGGCAAAGGCCGCGTTCTCCGACAGGAAGCCATAGCCGGGATGGATCGCCTGCGCGCCGGTGCGCTGCGCGGCCTCCAGCACCCGGTCGGCCAGCAGGTAGCTCTTCGTCACCTCCGCCTCGCCGATGCGCACGGCCTCGTCCGCCATGGCCACGTGCATGGCGTTGGCGTCGGCATCGGAATGCACGGCGACGGTACGGATGCCCATGCGGCGGGCGGTACGGATGACCCGGCAGGCGATCTCGCCCCGGTTCGCGATCAGAATCTTGTCAAACAGTGCCATGCCAGCGCCCTCACATCCTGAAAACGCCGAAGGAGGTATCCTCCAGCGGCCTGTTGATCGCGGCGGAAAGCGCCAGCCCCATGGTCATGCGGCTGTCCACCGGGTCGACCAGCCCGTCATCCCACAGTCGCGAAGTCGCGAAATAGGGGTCCGACTGCTCCTCGAACTGGTCGAAGATCGGCTTGCGGAACGCCGCCTCGTCCTCTTCCGACCATTCCTCGCCGCGGCGTTCGTAGTTGGCGCGGGTGACGGTGGCGAGCACGCCCGCCGCCTGCTCCGACCCCATCAGCGCCAGTCGCGCCGACGGCCACATCCAGAGGAAGCGCGGGCTGTAGGCGCGGCCGCACATGCCGTAGTTGCCGGCCCCGTAGGAGCCGCCGACCACCATGGTGAACTTCGGCACCTTCGTCGTGGCGACGGCCGTGACCAGCTTGGCGCCGTCCTTGGCGATACCGCCGGATTCGTACTTCCGCCCGACCATGAAGCCGGAGATGTTCTGCAGGAACAGCAACGGCACGTGACGCTGGCTGCACAGCTCGATGAAGTGCGCGCCCTTCTTCGAGGACTCGGAGAACAGGATGCCGTTGTTGGCGACGATGCCCACCGGGTAGCCCATGATGTGGGCGAAGCCGCAGACCAGGGTCGGGCCATAGAGCTTCTTGAACTCGTCGAACTCGGAACCGTCGACCATGCGCGCGATCAGCTCGCGCACGTCGTAGGGCTGGCGCACGTCCAGCGGCAGCACGCCGTACAGTTCCTCCGGGTCGAAGGCCGGGGCGACGGGCGCGCGGGTCTGCAGCGTGACCGGCTTCACCCGGTTCAGGTTGGCGACGATGTTGCGTGCCATGGCCAGCGCATGGGCATCGTTCATTGCGTAGTGGTCGGTGACGCCGGAGGTGCGGGAATGCACGTCGGCACCGCCCAGGTCCTCCGCCGAGACCACTTCACCCGTGGCGGCCTTCACCAGCGGCGGGCCGCCCAGGAAGATGGTGCCCTGCTGGCGGACGATGATGGCGTCGTCGGACATGGCCGGGACATAGGCCCCGCCGGCGGTGCAGCTGCCCATCACCACGGCGATCTGCGGGATGCCCTGGGCCGACATGTTGGCCTGGTTGTAGAAGATGCGGCCGAAATGTTCCCGGTCGGGAAACACGTCGGGCCATTGCGGCAGGTTGGCGCCGCCGCTGTCCACCAGCGAGATGCAGGGCAGGTTGTTCTCCAGCGCCACTTCCTGGGCGCGCAGGTGCTTCTTCACCGTCTCCCGGTAGTAGGTGCCGCCCTTCACGGTGGCATCGTTGCAGATGATGATGCATTCGCGGCCCGACACCCGGCCGATGCCGGTGATGATGCCGCCCGACGGTACCTCCCCGTCATACTGTCCCCAGGCGGCAAGCTGGTTCAGTTCCAGGAACGGCGCACCGGGATCGATCAGCGCGCGGATGCGTTCACGGGGCAGCATCTTGCCGCGTTCCAGGTGGCGCGTGCGGGCGCGTTCGCCGCCGCCCAGCTTGATCTCCGCCACCCGGTCCTTCAGCCGTGCGATCTCCTCGCGCCAGTGGGCCGTGTTGGCCTTGAACGCGTCTGAACGCGTGTTGATTTCCGATTTCAGCACCGGCATCTGCGGCGACCTCCCCCTCAGCATGATCAGCCCGGGGGGACTCTAGATCATTCCATCCGCTGATGGAATCGCTGCCGCCGGGCGTAGTGGCGCAGGCTGCGGGTGGCGGGTGGGCGGTGGGCAGGAACCCGGATCAGTAGACCCGGCGCTTCGGCGCCCAGCGCTTCACCGGCTTGCCGCCCATGGTCATGCGCGGGACGTTGTCTGGCAGGCCCTCCGGTTCCGGCACGGTCGTCGGGACGGGCTCCGGCTTCGCGGCGGCGGGCGCAGCGGCGGCCCGGGCGCGGGCGGCCTGTTCGGCCTGGGCCGGTTCGATCATGGTCCGGCGATAGGCCTCGGCCAGCGCCGGAAGCGGCAGGATCGCGCCGGTGGCGGTCTGGCGGGCCTCCTCCATCACCCCGTCATGGGCAATGAAGCTGTCCAGCTCGTCCACGCCCATGCTGCCGAAGCGCCGCCAGACCAGGGTCAGGCAGGCCTCGGCCCGGGGTTCCAGCTCCTTCGGCTTCGGCAGGTCCTTCGCATTCTCCAGGATGTCGTAGAGGTTCGGATCCTGCGGCCCCATGGCGCTGGCCACGAACACGCTGGGGATCAGCAGGCGGCAGCCGTTCACCGCCGCGTACAGCGCCTGCGCGATGTAGAGCAGCATCTGCATCTTGCGCGGCGGAATGCGCCTGCCTGCCTCTGCCCCCTGGCTCTCGAACCAGGCCACGGCCAGCAGGCTGTTCTTCAGTGCAGGGGTACGGAACTGTTCAAGCGCGTCGGACATGGCATTCCATCGGTGTCTGGCAATGGCGGCATGTAAGCCGAACATGCTTAACGCGGGCTTAAGGGGAGGTTGTTTGCGGTCTGTGCCGTCGGGATTCTCTGTTGCCTGTTCCATCCCTCTCCCCCACCCGGCCACCCACGGGAGTATCCTTAATGGGTGGCCGGGTGGGGGAGAGGGATGGAACAGGCCGCAAACAGACTCCCGGAGGGATGGAACAGGCCAACGGACAAGCCGCTACAGGCTCACCGCCTTTCCGGCAGCAGGGCCGACAGGGCCACGGCGAGGATGGCGATGGCGGCGGAGGCGCCGAAGCCGGGGCCGAAGCGGCCGGTCCATTCGGCCAGCGCGCCCGCGCCGACCGGGCCGATGGCCTGCCCGGCGGCGAAGATCAGGGTGATCACCGCCAGCGCACCGGCGGCGCGTTCCGGGCCGACCTGGTCCCCGGCGGCAGCGGCCATGATGGTGGGCACGCTCCAGGCCGAGATGCCGAAGCAGACGACGGAGGCGAACAGCGCCACCTCCCCGAAGCTGCCCGCCACCAGCGCGAAGGCGACCGCCTGCGCCAGGGAGGAGGCCATCAGCCCGCCGCGCCGCCCGATCCGGTCCGACAGGCCGCCGAACAGCGCGCCGGAGAAGATGGAGCAGAAGCCGACGATGCTCCAGACCTGCCCGGCCTGGGCCGCGTCCAGCCCCCGCTCGTCGATCATCGTGGTGACGATGAAGGTGGTGTAGACCATGTAGGTGATGCCGTAGCAGGCATAGATCACGCCGAGATGCAGCAGCACCAGCCAGCCGCGCCGGGGCGGGGGTGAACCGGCGACCGGCGGGGGTGCCGGGGTGCCGTAGGGGGCCAGGCCAAGCTGTGCCGGGCGGTCCCGCAGCCCGACCAGGCAGGCCAGCAGCGTGACACCGGCGATTGCCGCGAAGATCAGCCAGCCCACCTGCCACCCGGCGAAACCGGCGACGGGGAACAGCGCCGGGACCAGCAGGCCCGACAGCACGATGCCGATCCCGGCCCCGGCCAGCATGGTGCCGGCGGCGCGGCCCCTGTGCGACGCCTCGAACCAGCTCGACGCCAGGCTCATGGCCGGGACGTAGGCCCCGCCCGCGCCCATGCCGGTCAGGGTATAGAGCACCAGCAGCGGCTCGAACCGGCTGACCATGGCCATGCCGACCATGCCGATGGTCAGCACCACCAGCCCGGCCAGGATCATCACCCGCTGTCCCACCGCGCGCACGATGCGCGGCACGCCGAGCACCATCACCAGGTAACCGATGAAGTAGCTGGTGCCGAGCAGGCCGCCCTGGGCGTAGTCCAGCCCGACACCGGCGCTGATGCCCGGCAGCAGCATGCCGAAGGCGAAGCGCGCCAGGCCCAGGCAGCAGCCGACCACCAGCGCACACAAGATCACGATCACCCACGCGCGATGCATGGCAGTCCCCACCCGGCAGCGAATCCCCTGCTGCCATCTTCCCATGGCAAACCGGACTGGCCTACCCTCGGCGACTCAAAAGGGGAGGAACGGTTGATGCGTGTCGGTGTCGAGGTCGGCGGAACATTCACGGACCTGGTGGCCATCGGTGATGATGGCCGCCTGCAGGTCACCAAGGTGCCGTCCACACCGGCCCGGCCGGACGAGGGCGCGCTGAACGCCATCGACAGCGCCGGGCTGGACCTGGCGCGGGTCGAGGACCTGGTGCATGGCTCCACCGTCGCCACCAACGCGATCCTGGAACGCAAGGGCGCGCGGGTGCTGATGGTGGTGACGGAGGGCACGCGCGACATCCTGTTCATCCAGCGCCACAACCGCCGCCGCATCTACGACCTGTTCTATGCCAAGCCGGAGCCGGTGGTGCAGCGCCGCGACGTGGTGGAGGCGCCGGAGCGGATCGACGCCAACGGCGCGGTGGTCGATGCGCTGGACCTGGAAACCACGATGCAGCGCATCGGCGAGCGGCTGGAGGCCGCGCAGGCCGAGGGCAAGCCCTACGGCGCGGTGGCGATCTGCCTGCTGAACGCCTATGTCGAACCGGCGCACGAACAGGCCGTGGCGGACGCGGTGCGGCAGCGGTTCCAGGACGTGAAGGTCACCATCTCCGCCGATGTCTGCCGGGAGTTCCGGGAGTACGAGCGCGCCTCCACCACCAGCCTCGCGGCCTACGTTCAGCCGGTGATCGACGCCTATCTCGGGCGTTTCGGGGCGGAGCTGGCGACCCGGGGACATCGCGGCCGTTTCTCGGTCATGCAGTCCAATGGCGGGCGGCTGCCGGCAGCGGGGATGGCGCGGTCGGCCATCACCGCGCTGTTCTCCGGTCCCGCCGCCGGGGTGGTCGGGGCCACGCGCCAGGCGCTGCGGTCCGGGCACGCCAACATCATCAGCTTCGACATGGGCGGCACCTCCACCGACGTCTGCCTGGTCCGGGACGGCCAGCCCGACCTGGCGGCGGCGACGGAGATCGACGGCCTGCCGGTGAAGACCCCGGTGATCGACATTGCCACGGTCGGCGCGGGCGGTGGTTCGCTTGTCTGGGTCGATGATGGCGGCCTGCTGCGGGTCGGCCCCGAATCGGCTGGCGCCGATCCCGGCCCCGCCTGCTATGGCCGGGGCGGGCAGCGTCCGACCATCACCGACTGCCACCTGGTGCGTGGCACGATCCGCGCCGAGACCTTCCTGGGCGGCGCGATGCAGCTTGACCGCGCGGCGGCGGAGGCGGTGATCGCCCCTGTCGCGGCCCGGCTCGGCCTGCCGGTGGTGGAGGCCGCGGATGCCGCCATCCGGGTGGCGGAGGCCAACATCGTCCGCGCCATCCAGCGCATCTCCACGGAGCGGGGACACGATCCGCGCGACTTCGCCCTGCTGCCCTTCGGCGGTGCCGGCCCGATGCTGGCCTGTCGCGTGGCGGAGGACCTGGGCATCCACACGGTGCTGGTGCCGCCCGCCGCCGGGGTGCTGTCGGCCTATGGCCTGCTGGTCTCCGACTTCGTGCATTTCGAGAGCCGCACCCACCAGGTCCGGCTGGAGGCGGCGAACGAGGCGGAGATCCGCCAGGTGATCGTGGAGGTCGGGGAGGCCGCGGCGGCGCACCTGCGCGAACTGGGGCTGAAGGGCGAGGTCGGTCTGAAGCGCAGTCTCGACATGCGCTATGTCGGGCAGGCGTTCGAGATTCCCGTCGACCTGGGGGACCGGGCGCCGGAGCAGCTGGACATGGCGACCATCCGCGCGCTGTTCGAGGCGGCGCACCACCGGGTGTTCGAGTTCGACAAGGCCGGTGGTTCGGCGATCGAGATCGTCGCCTTCCGCGCCGGTGCCGCCGTTGCGCCGGGGGCACAGCCCGACCTTGCGGGGGACGCCGCGACGGCAGCGATGGCGGAAGAGACCGGCTTCTTCGAGCGCGGGCAGCAGCACAGCTCCGCCCCCTGCACCACACGGCCGGGCGCGGGGACGGAGATCACGGGTCCGGCGCTGGTGGAGGACGGCACGTCCACCATCCTGGTGGCGAGCGGCTGGCGCGGCGCGGTGGATTCCGCGCATAATCTGGTGCTGCGGTTCGAGGAGGAGGCACGGCATGGCTGACACGGCACTCAACACGGTCTCGGCGGTCGACCAGGCCATCATCACCCAGGCGCTGATCGCGGCGGCGCACGAGATGGGGGTGAAGCTGATCCGGTCCGCCCATTCCACCATCGTGCGGGAGGCGGAGGACTGTTCCTCCGCCATCCTGGACGCGAAGGGCAACGTGGTGGCGCAGTCGGAACTGATCCCGTTGCAGCTCGGCTCCATCGCCCACACCTTCGGTCCCTGTGCCGCGATCACGCCGCCGGAGACGCTGCAGGAAGGTGACTTCTACATCACCAACGATCCCTACAATGGCGGCCAGCACCTGCCGGACGTCTTCCTGTTCTCCCCCATCTTCGTGGCCGGACGGCTGATCGGCTTCTCCGCCACCGTGGCGCATCACATCGATCTCGGCGGCGGCGCGCCGGGGCTGAACCCGAACGCCACCGACGTGCACCAGGAGGGGATCATCTTCCCGCCGTCACGCTGGAACCTGGAGCGGGACTGGCGCAATGACGGCGCGCTGCAGCGCATGGTGCGGGCCAACATCCGCATGCCGGACCACACCATCGGCGATTTCGAGGCCCAGTTCGCCGCCAACCAGATCGGCATCGAGCGGGTGCGCGACCTCTGCGCCAAGCACGGCACGGAGCGGGTGGAAAGTGCCATGACCGGGATGCTGGACTATGCGGAACGGCGCATGCGCGCGGCGCTGGAGGCGGTGCCGGACGGCACCTACCGGGGCGAGGACTTCCTGGATGATGACGGCCAGGGCAGCGGCCCGCTGCGCATCGCCGCCACCGTCACCGTGAAGGGCTCCGACCTGAGCGTGGATTTCGAGGGCAGCAGCCCGCAGGTGAAGACCAACATCAACAGCCCCTTCGCCTCCACCGTCGGGGCGGCATTGTCGGTGATCAAATCGGCGCTGACCTCCGCCGACCTGCCGTTCAACACCGGCTGTGCCCGCGCGGTCACCATCACCGCGCCGCACGGGTCGATCCTGAACCCGATCTATCCGGCCCCGGTGCGGGCGCGGCTGCTGCCGACCTACCGCGTGTTCAACGCGGTGATGAAGGCGCTGGCCCAGGCGGTGCCGGAGCGGGTGATCGCCAGTGGCTACGACACGACCTATGCCTGCTGCCTCAGCCACCTGGGGCCGAAGGGCTACAACATCTACCTGGAGATCTTCGGCGGCGGCTATGGCGCGGGTCCGGCCAATGACGGCTGCAACGCGGTGGACAGCCCGCTGTCCAACTGCGGCAACATCCCCATCGAGGCGCAGGACATGGCCTACCCCTTCTTCCGGGTGCGCGACTACAGCCTGGTCGCCGGGTCCGGCGGTCAGGGCCGCCATCGCGGCGGACTGGGGTTCCAGCGGGTCTACGAGATCACGGCCGACGAGGTCACCTTCGCCGCCTATGGCGACCGTTTCGAGATCGCGCCGGAGGGGCTGTTCGGCGGCGAACCGGGCGCGAAGGCCGAGGTCTGGATCGAGCGTGACGGCGCGCGGGTGGAGGTGCCCTCCAAGACCAGCATGCCGCTGAAGCGCGGTGACCTGCTGGTGGTCCGTACCGGCGGCGGCGCGGGCTATGGCCCCGTCGCGGAACGCAGCGCCGGTGACACGGAACGGGACCGTCTCAACGCCTACATCTGAGCAGAGGGCAGGGGCGCAGGCGCAGGTGCAGTCTCAGGCCCCGCGCCGCAGCACCCGGCCCTTCCGCTCCGCGCACACCGCCCCGTCGGTGAAGCTGAGCTGGCCGTTGACGAAGACATGCTCGATCCCGGCGGAGGGGTTCAGCGGCGCATCGAAGGTGGCGCGGTCGCCGACCGTGTCCGGGTCGAAGACGACGATGTCGGC
Organism: Minwuia sp.; assembly: GCA_965228535.1. Taxonomy (GTDB): domain Bacteria; phylum Pseudomonadota; class Alphaproteobacteria; order Minwuiales; family Minwuiaceae; genus Minwuia. Next base: position 436,943 of record CBDDHU010000003.1, read on the forward strand.
ATGGGCCCCGGCGCGCAGGTGCCCCCGGTCGCGCAGGCCGAAATTGGTCGCCGACAGCCCGGTCATGCGATGCACCGCATGTTCCAGCGGGATCAGCCCCAGCTCCCGCACGTAATGCCCCAGCACGCGCGGGAAGGTGCCCCACAGGCGCGGATGCGGGTGCGGGTCGCCCGGCAGGCCGTCGGAGCCGATCATGGCATGTTCGAAGCGCAGGATCTCCCGCAGGTCATCCTCCGACATGGAGAAGTAGATCGCCGCCGCCGGCTGCAGCCGCTCCACCGCCTCCGCCTCCGTGCAGCCCCAGTCCCGCGCGATGGCGTCCAGGTCGCGACCGGCGCATTCCGGGTGCGGCTTCGACCCCGTGACCATCACCCGCTCCGCCCGCGCGATCATGTGCGGCAGCAGGATGGTGGACCCGGCGATGTAGGGATAGACGTCCAGGCTGATCGGCTGGTGCTTCATCGCCTCCCGGAACTTGGGCAGGGTCTCCGCCGTGCGGCCGAAGTTCGCCCGGCCATTGCACTTGTGGTGGGAGATGACCACCGGCGCCCCGGCATGGCGGCCGATCAGGAAGGCCTCGTCCATCGCCGCCAGGATGTCGTCGCCCTCGTCGCGCATGTGGGCGGTGTAGACCGCGCCCGCCGCGCCCAGCGGTTCGGCGACCCGGCAGACCTCCTCCGTCGTCGCCTTCGCCGCCGGGGGGTAGTACAGGCCGGACGACATGCCGATGGCCCCGTCCTCCAGCGCCTCCGACAGCCTGCGCTGCATCCGGTCGATCTCGGCGGGCGTCGCCTGCCGTTCCACGTCCAGCCCCATGGCGTCGTAGCGCAGTGTCGAATGGCCGGTCAGGAAGGCGGCATTGACCGCTGGTCGCGCCGCCTCCACCCGCTGCATGTAGTCGCCCAGCCGCTGCTCCATCAGCCCCTCGCCGCGGATGATCGGCTCCAGCCGGAAGTCCGGCACCCGGGCGGTGTCGAACGGCGCGGTGGAGAAGCCGCAATTGCCCACCACGACGGAGGTGACGCCCTGGCTGATCTTCATCTCCATGTCCGGGGTCTCGATCAGCGCCGCGTCGTCATGGGTGTGCACGTCGATGAAGCCCGGCGCCACCACCTTGCCCACTGCGTCGATGCGCGCCTGCGCCGAGCGGTCGCCCAGGTCGCCCACGGCAACGATGCGGTCGCCGCTGATGGCAATGTCCATCTGCTCCGGCCGGTCGCCGGTGCCGTCGATCACCATGCCCCCGGCGATGATCAGGTCGATGCGACCCTCGCTCTGTGTGCTCATCTGTCTGTCTCTCTCTTCCGCTTCCGTGCCGCCGATGGGGGAATCATGCCGCTACCGCGGCCTGTCCGCCAGTCCCCCGGCCGGTCAGGCATTTCCCGGACCGGTGAACCGCTATATAGGCAGGCTGCATGAACAGACGGCTACAGCGCGAGATCCGTTCCTGCATCCTGATCGCCGGGGTGGCGGCACTGCTGGGCGCGGTCTTCGGCATCGCCATCGCGCTGGGTGGCGACAGCGGGACACCGACCGCCACCGTGGTCGCGGCGGCGCTGCGCGGGGTCTGGACCGGCGGCCTGATCGCCGGGCTGCTGGTGGCGGTGGAGCATTTCTACATCAACGCCGCGCGGGGGGCCTGGATCGGGCGGCTGTCCTTCACGGCCCAGCTGCTGCTCCGCTCCCTGCTCTACCTGCTGGTGATCCTGGCCGGCATCCGCTCCGGCGCGGCGCTGTTCCCGGTCACCGCCGGGACACCCTTCGGCTGGAACGGGGAGACCGCGATGCAGCTCGGCTTCTCCCTGCTGATCAGCCTGGCAGTCAACTTCGCCATGGCGGTGAACCGGCTGCTGGGGCAGGCGGTGTTCCGCAACTTCCTCACCGGTCGCTATCACCGCCCGGTGGTGGAGCGGCGGGTGCTGCTGTTCGTCGACCTGGTCGGCTCCACGGCGGCGGCCCAGGCCATCGGCGACCTGCGTTTCCACGGGCTGCTGCGCGATGTCTACCGCGACCTCACCGGCCCGGTGATCGAACGGCGCGGCGTGATCGAGAAATATGTCGGCGACGAGATGATCGTGGCCTGGCCCGACAGCCCGGCCAACCGGCTGGCCGCGATGCAGTGCGGGCTCGATTTCCGCGACGTGCTGGACGCTGCCGCCGACCGCTACCGACGCACCTACGGCCTCGCCCCGCGGCTGCGCGGCGCGGTCCATGCAGGGCCCGTGGTGATGGGGGAGATGGGGGAACTGCGGCAGGAGATCGTGATGCTGGGCGATGCCATGAACACCACCGCGCGGCTGGTGGACCAGTGCCGGGCGCTGGGCCACGACCTGCTGGCCAGCGAGGCCGTGCTGGACGCTGACAGCCCCGCCGCCGTGGCCGAAGGTGCCGAGGGGCTGTGCATCACCGACATCGGCAGCACCGCCATCCGTGGCCGCGACCGGCCCCTGCGCCTCCACGCCCTGTCCCGCCGCACCGCCACCCCGCACTGAGCCCCGCGCCTGCGACCGACAGGGAGTTGCACCCCCGAATTTTTCCCGCTATAGACCGCGCCTCGGCAGAGGCCCGGTGCGCCGCTGTAGCTCAGCTGGTAGAGCAACTGATTCGTAATTAGTAGGTCGGTGGTTCGAGTCCACTCAGCGGCACCATTCTTTTCAATGAGTTAGGTGGTTGCAGTCGCCAAGTGAGTTGGTGTTGATTGCTGGCCGTTAATCTGACGGAGTTGATTTCGGTGATCGATCGAGCCTTCATCTCAGTCGTCTGCCTTGGTGTTGGCTTCCTCCTGGCAATCGTTATTTCTGATCTTTCGACAGCCCACTGGTTTCAGCTTGTTAGAAACTACCAGACCTTGGTCACTGGTTTGCTCGCGCTTGCTGCCGCACTCTGGGGTGTCGCGCATGTTCGTAGACAGATGGCACAGCAGGACCGTATTCACAGCGAACAACTGAGTCTGCGTGATGCGGAGATGGTGCAAGAAACAAAGCTGAGGCAAAGAAAGGCGACTGCCGCCTTGCCTATTGATTTGAGTTCATTGATAGAGTGCGCAAGGCAGAATTTTAATTTAGCAGTTCTGGCGGCAAACCATGCTAATAATGACACACGCGGAGCAAATGAATGGTGTGCTGATGCTATTCAACTGAGCAATAGTCAACTTGAGAGGCTTATAGAAGTTGCCGGAATTGCCGATGAAGAAATCGCCGACTCAGTACGCCGATTATTGCATTTCTATCAGCTGATGATTTCTAATACTCAAAGTGCAATTGACGAATTTGAGAGGCCTGCCCCCAATACCGGCTACGTGCATACTGGATCAATTCGTTTGGCAATGAAATCAACTGCGGAAGTGTGGAAGCGGTCGGAGAGCCTTTTTGCTATCGCACGAGGCATTGATTTCATTGACTCTAGGACATCAACGGCCGATCTACGCGAATTTCTCCACGCCAAAGCTCTTCGCAATCCATTCTGGGAGAAGGTGCTGCAGGAGAATACTCGCCTGCTGACAGATTGAAGGCGGCCTTAGCAGTTTGCTCGAGCCAATTGTCCACCGCCTAAGCTTTCCCGCCCCTCACTCGCTGTTCGCCGCCTTCCGCGCCGTGGCGTCGGCCGCTTCCGTCTCCTGGCCCTCGCCGAAGATCTGGATCTCGCCGGCGATGCGGCCGCCGGCTTCGATCTCGACTTCGCCGTAACGAAGCACGCCCTTCAGCTTGCCGGTGGAGCGGACGATCAGACGTTCGCGGCAGTTCAGGGTGCCTTCGAAGTCGCCGGCGATGTCGGCGGTATCCACGTGGCACTCACCGGAATAGCTGCCGCCGGGGCTGACGCGGAAGCTGGTCGCTTCGACGCGGGCATCGACCGAGCCTTCGATCACCAGCTCGGCGCAGTTGGTGACTTCGCCCTTCAGGGTGATGCCGCTGCCGACCAGCAGGCGGGATTCCTCCTGCTTCGCGCTGCTGCCGGGGGCGCGGGACGGTGCGTCCTGGCGCGGGCGGGGAATGTCGGGGCGCGGGCGGCGGGCGATCAGGTCCTCCGTCGGCATCGGCGTGCTTGTCTTCGGGGCCGGGCGCTGGGCCTCGCTGCTGCCTTCGCCGTCCTGTCCGTTCGGTTTGCGGGTGAACATGTGCGGTCTCCGCCTTCCTCGCTGGTCTGTTCCCTCAATTGACGTTATCCATAGTCCCGTTCGATCACGGCGACAATTGGGCGAAGTGCAGCTTTTTTCCCGGTCACCGTTTTGACATCCGGCGGACACGGCGCGCACCCGCCCTGTCACGCGCCAGCCTGGGGAGGCAGACATGACGGACGCATACATCATCGGCTCGTTCTCGACCCGGTTCCAGAAATGGCCGGACAAGTCGTTCAAGGACCTGACGCGGGAGGCCTACCTGGGCGCGCTTGCCGACGCGGGTATGGAGAACGGCGACGACATCGAGTTCGGCTGGTTCGGCAATTGCGGCATGTGGCTGCACAACGACCAGGGCTCCATCCGCGGCCAGGTCTGCTTCACCCCGCTGGTGAACGAGGGGCTGTTTCCCGCCCGCGTGCCGATGGTGAACGTGGAGGGTGCCTGTGCCACCGCCTCCATGGCGCTGCACGGGGCGTGGAAGGACATCCTGTCCGGCCAGACCGATGTCAGCCTGGCCATCGGCGTGGAGAAGATCTGGATCCCCGACGAACCGGAGAAGATCCAGCGCAGCTTCTTCGCCGGGATCGACAATTTCGATCCGCAGGAGTGGCAGGATTACTACCGCAACGCCGGCGAGGAAGCCGGCAAGCCGTTCGAGACCGGCCCGGACCGCACCGTGTTCATGGACACCTATGCCATGCAGGCCTGCTACCACATGAAGAAGCACGGCACGACGCAGCGCCAGATCGCCGCCGGGGCCGCGAAGAACCACAATTACGGCGCGCAGAATCCGAACGCCCAGTACCAGTTCCCCATGACCGTGGACCAGGTGATGGAGGACCGGCCGGTCACCCATCCGCTGACCCGCGCCATGTGTGCCCCCATCGGGGACGGGGCAGCGGCGGCGGTCGTGGTGTCGGAGGACTATTTCAAGGGCCTGCCGCAGGCGGTGAAGGACCGGGCGGTGAAGATCCGCGCCAACGCGCTGTCGGGCGGCAAGTACAAGCGCCTCGACGAGCCGTCGCTGTCCATGGCGGCGGCGAAGAAGGCCTATTCCCAGGCGGGGCTGACGCCGGACGACGTGCAGGTGGCGGAGGTGCATGACGCCACCAGCTTCTGCGAGGTGCTGCAGGTGGAGATGATGGGCTTCTGCGACGTGGGCGAGGGTGGCCGCTTCGTGGAGGCGGGCGAGACAGGTCCGGGCGGCAAGGTGCCGGTGAACACTTCCGGCGGCCTGGTGTCCAAGGGCCATCCGGTCGGCGCCACCGGCCTGTCGATGATCTACGAGCTAACGACGCAGCTGCGCGGCGAGGCCGGGGAGCGGCAGGTGCCGGATGCCCGCATCGCGCTGGCGGAGAATGGCGGCGGCGTCATCGGCTTCGAGGAAGCCGCCTGCTCTGTCACCATCCTGGAACGCGCCCGGGACTAGGGCGGGAGTCGTTTGCTGCCTGTTCCATCGCGGGATTCGTTTGCCGACTGTTCCATCCCTCTCCCCCACCCGGCCACCCAATAAGGATACTCCCGTGGGTGGCCGGGTGGGGGAGAGGGATGGAACAGGCCGCAACAGACTCCGGGATGGAACAGACCACTGAAAGATCGGAGACATCATCATGCCTGTCAGGGTCGGAATGGGTTTCGGGGAACTGCCCTTCACCGGGGCGGCCCCGTTCTGGGACTGGATCGACATGCTGGAGGATGGCGGGGTCAACAGCTACTGGCAGTCCGACCGCATCGCCTCCGCCCGGCCGCACCTGGAGCCGATGGCGGCGCTGGGGGCCATTGCCGGGCGCACCCGGCGACTGAAGTTCGGCATGAACGTCGCCTCCCTGGCGCTGCGGGAGCCGGTGCTGCTGGCGAAGCAGTGCGCCACCATCGACTATCTCAGCGGCGGGCGGCTGCTGCCGGCCTTCGGCATCGGGGCCAAGCTGGCGCCGGACTGGGCCGCGACCGGCACCCCCACCGCCGGGCGCGGCGCGCGGGCGGACGAGGCGCTGGAGATCATCATCCGCCTCTGGAAGGGGGAGACCGTCGATTTTGATGGCCGCTTCTTCCAGCTGAAGGGCGCGCGCATCTCCCCCACGCCGGTCAATCCGCACATCCCGATGTGGATCGGCGGCTCGACCAAGGCGGCGGTGGAGCGCACGGCGAAGTACGGCACCGGCTGGCAGGCCGCGTTCGAGAGCCCGGCCCAGCTCGCCCCCGTGGTCCGCGCCATCCGGGAAACCGCCGAGGCGCAGGGCCGCACCGTCCCCGACGACCATTTCGGCGCCGCCTTCCCGTTCCGCTTCGGCAGCATGGATGAGGAGGTGGTGGCGACGGAGGCCGGCCGGTTCGAAAAGCGGCTGCGCAAGGACCCGAGCGGTTATTTCGTGGTCGGCGACGAGGCCGCGATCCTCGACCGCATCCGCGCCTATGTCGACGCCGGCGCGTCCAAGTTCATCCTGCGGCCCATCGCGGGCAGCGATGCGGACATCATGGACCAAACACGCAGGTTCATCGACCTGGTGCAGCCGGAACTCGACGCGATCCCGATGCCGCAGGCCGCGTAGGTCTGTTGCGGCCTGTGCCATCCCTCTCCGGGGTTCTCTGTGGCCTGTGCCATCCCTCTCCCCCACCCGGCCACCCACGGGAGTATCCTTGATGGGTGGCCGGGTGGGGGAGAGGGATGGAACAGGCGGCAAATGAGTCAGGAGAGGGATGGAGCAGGCCAACGGATAACCGGGATGGAACAGGCCACAAACTGACTCACGAGGGGTCCGACAGGCAGCACCAGCCTTCCTCAGCCGCGGCTGCGGGGGATCTCGACGTTGCGGTGGATCGAGACGGAGAGGATCAGGCCGAAGCCGATCAGCAGGGTCAGCATCGCCGTGCCGCCATAGGAGATCAGCGGCAGCGGCACGCCGACCACGGGCAGGATGCCGGTCACCATCCCGACATTGATGAAGATGTAGAGGAAGAAGGTGGTGGCGATGCCCACCGCCACCAGCCGTCCGAACTGGTGCCGGGAGCGGAAGCCGATGGCATAGGCGTAGATCAGGATCAGCACGTACAGGCCCATCAGCGCCAGGCCGCCGACCATGCCGAATTCCTCCGCCAGCATGGTGAAGATGAAGTCGGTGCGCATCTCGGGCAGGAAGTTCAGGTGGCTCTGCGTCCCCTCCAGGAAGCCCTTGCCGGAGATCCCGCCGGACCCCAGCGCGATCTTCGACTGCATGATGTGGTACCCGGCGCCCAGCGGATCACTCTCCGGGTTCAGGAAGGTCATGATCCGGCCCTTCTGGTACTCGTGCAGCTGTGACCAGGCGATGGGCATGGCGGCCAGCGCGGCGGCGAGGGCCAGGGCGAACTTCCACAGCCGGACCCCGGCCAGGAACAGCACGATGGAACCGCCCGCGGCCAGCAGCAGCGCCGTGCCCAGGTCCGGCTGCTTCAGCACCAGCAGGGTCGGCATGGCGATCAGCGCCAGCGGTGGCAGCAGGAAGCCGATGCGCCCCGTGTCCTGCAGCGACAGGCCGTGGAAATAGCGCGCCAGCGCCAGCACCAGCGCGATCTTCATCACCTCCGACGGCTGCAGGTTGAAGAAGCCGAGGCTGATCCAGCGCGTTGCCCCCATGCCGGTGTGGCCGACGAACTCCACCGCCAGCAGCAGGATCAGCGCGACCAGGTAGATCAGGTAGGCCCAGCGCATCCAGAACCGGATGTCGATCAGCGCGATCACCAGCATCAGCACCGCACCGCCGCCGAAACGGATGATCTGGCGGATCGCCCAGGGCTGCACGTCGCCGCCGGCAGCGGAATACAGCATGGCGAAGCCGACCGACGCGGTCAGGGCGATCAGCAGCACCAGCCCCCAGTTCAGGCTCAGCAGCTTCCGTCCGAGGCGCAGGTCGGTGCCGTCATCGCGCCAGCTCATCGACATGGCTCAGCCCTCCCGTTCCGGGTTGGCCGCGATGCGCTGGCGCCGGTTGGTGGCGGGGTCGAGCTCCAGCGTGGCCTCCATGATCTCCCGCGCCACGGGGGCGGCGGCGGTGGAGCCACTGCCGCCATGCTCGATGATCACGGACAGGGCGTAGCGCGGTTCGTCCACCGGTGCGTAGGCGACGAACAGGGCGTGGTCGCGGCTGCGCCATTCCAGTTCCTCGTTCTTCAGCACCCCGGACTCGCGTTCCGCGCGGCTGATGCGGCGGACCTGGGATGTGCCGGTCTTGCCGGCCATCTGCACGTCATCGCGCTGCAGCCGGTGTGCGCGGGCCGTGCCCTGCTTGCCGTTCACCACCTCGAACATGCCCTGCCGCACGTGGCGCAGCGCATCCTGCGACATGCCCAGCGGCGGCGCATCGCTGTCCGGTTCGTCCCGGAACACCAGGCGGGGCGAGACCGCGCGCTTCCCGTTCGCCAGCCGCGCGGTCATGGTGGCAAGCTGCAGCGGCGTGGCCAGCAGGTAGCCCTGGCCGATGCCGAGGATTAGCGTCTCGCCGCCCTGCCAGGCCTCCCCGATCGCGCCTTCCTTCCAGGCCGGGTTCGGCACCAGCCCGGCGCTCTCTCCCGCCAGTTCCGGCAGCAGCGTCTGGCCCAGGCCCAGCCGCTCCGCCATCTGCGCGATCTTCTCCACGCCGACCCGGCGGGCAATGTCGTAGAAATAGACGTCGCAGCTCTGCGCCAGCGCGTCGTTCAGGTCGACCCAGCCATGGCCCCAGCGCTTCCAGCAATGGAAGGTGTGGTTGCCCAGCACGTGCTTGCCATTGCAGAACACCCGGTGCGCGGCCCCGGCGACATTCGCCTCCATCGCCGCCAGCGCGACCACCATCTTGAACGTCGATCCCGGCGGGTAGCGCCCGGCAATGGTCTTGTCGGTCAGGGGCTTGCGGCTGTTGTGCAGCAGCCGCTGCCATTCGCGGTTGCCGATCCCGACATTGAAGGCATTGGGGTCGAAGCCGGGGGTGGAGGCCATGGCCAGCACGTCGCCATTGTGGATGTCCATCACCACCGCGGCACCGCTCTCCGGGCGCAGGGCCTGGGTGGCGATGCGCTGCAGCCGGGCGTCGACGGTCAGCTGGATGTCGGCACCGGGTCGCCCCTCCGTGCGCGACAGTTCGCGGATCACCCGGCCGAAGGCGTTCACCTCCACCCGCTGGTTGCCGGCGATGCCGCGCAGCGTGCCCTCGTAGCTGCGTTCCAGCCCGCGGCGTCCGGTGCGGAACCCGGGCAGCTCCAGCAACGGGTCGCCGTCGCCTTCCTTCAGGTCCTTCTCGCTGACCGGGCCGACATAGCCGACCGTGTGCGCCAGGTAGACCCCCAGCGGGTAGTCGCGGGTCTGGCCGACATCCAGCTGGATGCCCGGCAGGTCAGGGCTGCGGACATTGATGCGGGCGAACTCCTCCCACGTCAGGTTGTCGGTGACGGAGATCGGCACGAAGCGACGCTTGCGCCGGACATCGCGCAGCACCCGCGCCCGCGTCTGGGCGCTGACCGGGACGATGCGGTGCAGGCGGTCCAGCGTCTCCTCCACCGACCGGGTCTGCTCCGGCACGATCAGCACGCGGAAGTTCTGGCGGTTGGTGGCCACCGGCACGCCGCGCCGGTCCAGGATGCGCCCGCGCGGCGGGGCCAGCAGGGCCAGGTTGATGCGGTTCTCGTCGGCCAGCATCCGGTACTGGTCGCCCTCCACCACCTGCAGGTAGTACATGCGCGCGCCCAGCGCGGCGAACAGCGCCGCCTTCAGCCCTCCCAGCATCAGCGCGCGACGGGTGAAGACGGGATACCGTGCCTTCTCGACGCGCCCCCTCATGCGAAGGCCTGCCCGGTCATGCGGTGGCTGAGCAGCAGCAGCGGCGCGGCGACCAGCGGGAACAGGGTCACGGTCACCGCCACCTGCAGCAGCGCGGCCACCGGGTTGACGATGTCGAGGAAGTAGACGCAGGCGATCAGCCAGGAGACACCGGCGGCAGCCAGCGCCACGGCGACGAAGGCGGCCCAGCCGAGCACGAAGGGACGCCCGATCAGCACCCGGCGCTGGCTGGCGGACAGGGCCTGCACGCCCAGGAAGACCAGCGCCGTCAGTCCCAGCGGTCCGCCGGACAGCAGGTCGGTGACGAGGCCGAGGCAGAAGGCCAGCCAGTGCGGCATCAGGTCCGGGCGCTGCAGCGCGAAGACATGCACCGCGATCAGGCCGAAGGCCGGCAGCACCGGACCCAGGAACGGGACACCGATCGGCAGGCTGCCCAGCAGCACCAGCACCAGCGACACCAGCCCCGGAATCGCCAGCCCCAGCCGCCAGAAACCAAGCTGTGGCAGGCCGGGACCGTCACCGATGCGCGTGGAACCCGACTTGCGGCGGCGCTGCCTCATGGCCCGTTCCGGTCATTGAGCAGCGACGGGCGGCGATAGCGCAGCACGTTCACCCGCTCCAGCCGGGCCAGGTCGACGAAGGGGCGCAGCCGGACCTGCCCCTCTGTCACGGAGGAGACCACGCCGACCACCAGGCCGGGGGGCAGCATGCCGCCATGGCCGCTGGTCACGACCCGGTCACCGGGCTGGACCTCGGCCTCCGTCTCCAGGAAGGCGAGCAGCGGGCGGCCGGAATTGTCCCCGGACAGGATGGCGCGGCGGCGGCTGCCCTCCAGCATCACCGGGATGCGGCTGTTCAGGTCGGTGATCAGCAGGATGCGCGCGGCGTTGCGACCGGCCTCCGTGATCCGGCCCACCAGGCCCAGTTCGCTGACCACGGCCTGGTCGGCCTCCACCCCGTCACGCTCCCCCGCCGCCAGCAGCAGGGTCTTGACGAAGGGGCCGCCGGACTCCCCCACCACCCGGGCGGTGATGTAGGTGACGTCGGAGCGGGCGCGGACATTCAGCAGGCGACGGTACTGCGCGTTGTCGCGTTCCAGCGCACGGGCCACGGCCTGCCAGTGCAGCAGGCGGGCGTTCTCCTCCCGCAGGCGGTCATTCTCCTCGTAGACGCGGGAGAGCTGTTCGATCTCGGCGGCGAGGTCGTTGACGGCGGAAACGGGGCGGGAGATGACATCCAGCACCGGGGCGAGCACGTCCAGCAGCCCGGTGCGCACCTGTTCCACCGGGCCAATGCCGGACCGGCCCGCCACCAGCAGCGTCAGGCCGAGCGCCAGCAGGAACGCGAATGCGAACCGGTTGAACAGCAGCCCCATCGGACTGGCCATTCGTGACGCCAGTGGTTTGTTCGAACGACGCACGCCGTGATTGCTCCGGGCAGGTCCGAATCGCCTTGTTTCAGCGACATGTCAGTGAAGGCGGTTTTCTAGCGCCAATCAAGGCGCAATGGCCAACGGAATCTGCGGGTTCTGTTTGTTGGTGGGCCGTTCTATCCCTCTCCGGGCTTGTCCGTTTGCCTGTGCCGTCCCTCTCCCCCACCCGGCCACCCATTCAGGATACTCCCGTGGGTGGCCGGGTGGGGGAGAGGGACGGCACAGGCCGCAAACGACTCCGGAGAGGGATGGCACAGCCCACAGAGAATCCAGCAGAGGGACGGCACAGGCAACAGACGACTCACAGCCCACCAGACGACTCCGGGCCAGGCTCGGCCTCAGTCCTGCAGCCAGCGGCGCATCTCGCGGTTCACGGTTTCGGGCTGTTCCAGCGTCGACAGGTGGCCGCAATCCTCGATCACCGCCAGGCGTGCGCCGGGGATCAGGTCGGCCATTTCCTCGTGCATCGACAGGGGGGTCAGGGCGTCCTGCCGACCGCACAGCACCAGCGCCGGAACGGTGATGCTGCGACAGACATCATGGGCGGCGGCGCGGGCCATCAGGGCGCGGGTCTGGCGCACGAAGCCGTCCTTCCCGGTGTCCTCCGCCATCCGGCGTATGGTGTCGAGCAGGGGCTGGTCCTGCAGCCGGTCGGGATGCACGAACAGCGGCATCAGCCGGTCATGCACGCCGGTGAAACGGCCCTTCTCCACCAGCGCCAGCAGTTCCTGCCGCCGCTGCAGCTCCGCCTCCGAATCCGTGCTGGCGCGGGTGTCCAGCAGGGCGATGCGCTCCACCCGCTCCGGTGCCTGGCGCCAGATCTCGAAGGCGATGTAGCCGCCCATCGACAGGCCGGCCAGCGCGAAGCGGGGCGGGGCATTCTCCAGGATGCGGGCGGCGATGGCGGTGATGGTGCCGTCCCGCCTGTGGTCGCCGACATGGATCTCGGCGATGTCGGAGAGGGCGGCGACCTGAGGTGCCCAGAGCTGTTCGGTGCAGAGAAGGCCGGGGACCAGAAGCAGGGCGGGTCGTGTCATGAAGAACTCCAGACGTGCGTTCTCGCCACACCCCGAACACTGTGTTCGTGATTGACAGGGCACCGGTCCTTCAGTACTTCCCTCGAAGTCGTGCGACAAGCGCCTGATTTGTCATGGTACTGTCGCCGCCGAGAAGTAGACTGTTCAGGGCCGGTTTCCGCCAGGCTCGATCCCACAGGAACGAAGGCGGAGTCTCCGGTAGGCTGCCTGACCGCCCAAGGGCGGTCGCTGATCCGATCCCTGCGGTCCCTTACCTGAAAGCAACGTCCCACAAGGGGAGCACCCACATTAGCGCAATGACATTTCCCGACCTCGGCCTGAGTGACGAGGTCTGCAAGGCAATTTCGGAGGCGGGCTACGAGACCGCCACACCCATCCAGCAGAAGTCCATCCCGCACGTGCTGATGGGCAAGGACCTGCTCGGCACGGCGCAGACCGGTACCGGCAAGACCGCCGCCTTCCTGCTGCCGATGATCGACGTCATGGCCCAGGGCCGGTCGAAGCCGCGCATGCCGCGCGCCCTGGTGCTGGAGCCGACCCGCGAACTTGCCGCCCAGGTGGCGGACAGCTTCGACATGTACACGAAGTACCAGAAGCTTTCCCGCGCGCTGCTGATCGGCGGCCTGGGGATGAAGGAGCAGGAAGCGGAACTGGACGGCATCTGCGACATCATCATCGCGACGCCCGGCCGCCTGCTGGACCTGTTCGACCGTGGCCGCATGATGCTGAGCCAGATCCAGTTCTTCGTCATCGACGAGGCCGACCGGATGATGGACATGGGCTTCATGCCGGACGTGGAGCGCATCGTCTCCTGCCTGCCGCCGCGCCGCCAGACCCTGTTCTTCTCCGCCACCATGCCGCCGGCGATCCGCAAGCTGGCGGACAAGTTCCTGGTGGAACCGCGCGAGGTGGAGGTGGCACCGCCCGCATCCCCCGCCGCCACGGTGGAACAGCACCTGACGATGCTGGATGAGCGCGACAAGCGCGACGCGCTGCGCGCCCTGATCAACCAGGAGAACATCCGCAACGCGCTGATCTTCTGCAACCGCAAGGCCGACGTGAAGATCCTGCACAAGTCGATGCAGAAGCATGGCTACGACGCCGTGGCGCTGCATGGCGACATGGACCAGGTCGACCGCATGGCGACGCTGGAGAAGTTCAAGACCGACCAGGCGAAGATCATGGTCTGCTCCGACGTTGCCGCCCGCGGTATCGACATCCAGGGCCTCAGCCATGTCTTCAACTTCGATGTGCCCTTTCATGCGGAGGATTATGTCCACCGCATCGGCCGCACTGGCCGCGCCGGGATGAAGGGCCGCGCCTTCATGCTGGCCACCGCCAAGGAGTCCAAGGCGCTTGACGCGATCCAGAAGCTGATCGGCGGCAACATCCAGACCATCGAGATCGAGGGCTTCGGCAAGAAGGGTGCCTCGGCACCTGCACCCGCGCAGGCGGATGGCGATGATGACGCCCAGCCCGCCAGGCGTTCGCGCCGCCCGCGCCGGTCCGCAAAGGCGAAGGATGCGGACCAGGCCGAGACGGAGCAGCAGTCAACCGCGTCGCAGGACAATGCGCCTGCCGCCGTGGAGGAAACCCCGGCGGAGAAGCGGCCCGCCCGCGCACCGCGCCGCAAGGCCGCTGACACGGCGCCGGAACGCGTACCCTCCGGCGACGGTCCGGATGCGGGACGCCCCGCAGGCCGCAGCCGCCCCTCCCAGGGCCGCTCCGGCGGGCGCAACCGCCGCGACGATGGCGACACGCCGGTCGGCATGGGCGATCACGTCCCCGCCTTCATGCTCCGCCCGCTGCGTGTTCCTGAAGATACAAGTGACGCCGACGCCGCCTGAGGCTGGTCCGTCAATCCGGCCAGCGCCGGTTCTTCAACCTGTTCCCACGGCGCTGCCGGGCGTGACCCGGCAGCCCATGGTGCCTTCTCAACCCTGCTGTAGCAGCTGCCAGATCTTCTCCGGCGTGTAGGGCATGTCGACGTGTTTCACGCCCAGCGCGTTGCAGATGGCGCTGGCGATGGCGGGGGGACCGGCGATGGTGCCGGCTTCGCCGCAGCCCTTGGCGCCGATGGGGGAGGTTCTTGTCGGTGCATCCTCGAAGAAGGCGATGTCGGTCTGGGGCAGGTCCGCCGCGCGGGGCATGCAGTAGTCCATGAAGGAGCCGCTGAGCAGCTGCCCGCTTTCCGGGTCGTAGACCGTGTGCTCCAGCACCGCCTGCCCGACACCCTGCATGATCCCGCCCATCACCTGGCCGGCCACCACCATCGGGTTGATGATCCGCCCGAAATCGTCCAGGGCGGTATAGCGCTCCACTGTCAGTACCCCTGTCTCCGGGTCGATCTCGATCTCCGCGATGTGGCAGCCATTGGGATAGGCGGTGCCGTCCTTGGTATAGGTGTCCTCGTCGGACAGGCCGCGTTCCGCCGCCGGACGGCTGCTGTCGAAGGCTGCCGCGGCCAGGTCGGACCAGTCCACCGTCCGGTCGGTGCCCACCACCCGGAAGATTCCGTCCGCGAAGTCGATGTCGTCGGTCGCGGCTTCCAGCAGGTCGGCGGCCTGCGCCTTCGCCTTCTCCACCAGCTTCGTTGCCGCGTTCAGGATGGCGCTGCCGGCGAGCTGCAGCGAGCGTGAGCCGCCATGGCCATGGCCGATGGGGGTCTCGGCGGTGTCGGACTGGCGGAACCGCACCTGCTCGAACGGCACGCCCAGCTTCTCCGCCACGATCTGCGGGAAGGTGGTCTCGTGGCTCTGGCCGTTGGACTGGGTGCCGACCGCCACCGTGACGATGCCGTCCGCGTCGAATTCCAGCCGGGCATACTCGGTCGGCACGCCCAGCGTCGCCTCCAGGTAGCTGGCGACGCCCAGCCCGCGCAGCCTGCCCCGGGCCCGGCTCTGCGCCGCGCGATCGGCGAAGCCCGCGGCGTCCGCCTGCTCCAGCGCCCGGTCCAGCAGGGCGGTGAAGTCACCGGAATCGATGGTGTGCCCCAGCGATGCCCTGTAGGGCAGGCTGTCCGGCGCGATGAAGTTCCGCCGCCTGAGTTCCATCGGGTCGAGGCCCAGCTCCGCCGCTGCCACGTCCACCGCCCGCTCCAGCAGGAAGCAGGCTTCCGGGCGTCCGGCACCGCGATAGGCGTCGGTCGGCACCGTGTTGGTGAAGGCGCCATGGACGATGTTGTAGACGTTGGGAATGTCGTAGGGACCGCCCATGACGGAGGTGGTGGCCCCGGTCGGCACCCCGGTGCCGTTGGTCGAGACATAGGCACCCAGGTCCACCGTGGTCTCCACGTGCAGCGCGGTGAAGCGGTGCTCCGCGTCCAGCGCCAGGCGGACGCGGGTCTGCTGGTCGCGGCCCTGCCCGTCGGTCAGGAAGCCCTCCGTCCGGTCGGCAACCCATTTCACCGGCCGTTTCAGGTCGCGCGCGGCGAAGACCGTCATCAGGTGCTCCGGCTGCACCTGGTTCTTGCCGCCGAAGCCGCCACCCACGTCATAGGCGACCACCCGCATGCGCTCCACCGGGATGTCGAAGACCTTCTCCGCCAGCATGGTGCGGTACATGAAGACATTCTGGATCGAGCCGGAGATGGTGAAGAAGTCCTGCTCCGCGTCGTAGATGCACAGGATGCCGCGCGTCTCCATCGGGTTGATGACGACGCGGTTGTTGTGCAGCCGCACCTCCGCCACGTGTGCCGCGTCCGCCAGCGCCGCCTCAGCCGCCGCGCGCTCCCCCTTCTCCCAGGTGAAGCTGCGGTTGTCCGGGGCTTCCTCGTGCAGGGCGGCGGGCGCGTCGGGCGACAGGGCCGCGACCGAATCGATGACGACCGGCAGTTCCTCCAGCTCGTAGCTCACCAGGTCCGCCGCGTCCCGCGCGATGGCCCGGCTCTCCGCCACCACGAAGGCGATGCCGTCGCCCACGTGCCGTACCCGCCCCCGCGCCAGCGGCCAGCGTGCCGGGTTGCAGATGGGGGAGCCATCCATGTTGGTGATCGCCGGACGGGTCGGCACCGGCCCGAGGCCCGCCGCCTGCCAGTCCCGGTCGGTATAGACCGCCACCACGCCGGGCAGGTCGCGGGCGGCGGACGTGTCGATGCTGCGCACGCTTGCATGGGCGGCGGGGGAGCGGACCATGACCCCGTGCAGGCACCCGGCGGGGCTGATGTCGTCGAGATAGCGCCCGTTGCCGGTCAGGAACCGCCTGTCCTCCACCCGAACCGCTGACTGCCCGATGCCGTACTTCATGACCTGCTCTCCCCCCGCGCGGCGTCGTCCTCAGCGCCGATTCATCTGCCGCCGATAGTCCTCCAGATCGTCCACGTCATTCAAGCGGCTGGCCATGCCGACCCGCCATGCGGTGGCCGGCAGGCGGTGCAGGCAATCGTCCAGGGTCTGCGGGCGGGACCAGCGCACGTCGCGGAACAGGCCGGGCGGCTGCACCCCGCGCCGCAGTCCGACAAGCCAGAACCCGCCATCGGTGGCCGGTCCGAAGATGACATCGTTGCGGCGGGTGAGGGCCAGCGCCTGCCGCAGGTGGTGGCGGCGGATGCCGGGAATGTCGCCACCGACCAGGATGCGGTCCCGGTCCCGGAACCGGTCCAGCGCGCGGGCCATCCGCTGCCCCAGGTCGCCCCGGCCCTGCGGCACCGCAGGCAACGCGCCGGGCCCTAGGTCGCGGGCGGTCGTCGCGTGGTCCGGTGTCATGCAGAGCACGGTCTCGCAGCCCGGAATGCCGCAGGCACGGCGGATCGTGGCCGCCAGCGTGGCGCGGTAGAACCGCAGCGCCTGCGCCCTGCCGATGCCCTGCGCCAGCCGGGTCTTCACCGTGCCGAAGCGGGGGGCCTTGCAGAAGATGATGACGGTCGGCGGCCTCACCCGTACAGCCTCAGCAGGATACGCGGCGGCACGCCGAGGACATGCAGCGTCAGCAGGCAGGCATTGCGCAGGGGCCGCATCCACCAGCCGTCGCGTTCGTAGCGGGCGGCGGAGGTGACCGCGTCGGCATCGAGCATGTGCAGCCGTCGCCGCCCGATCCGGCGGACCAGCGTCACGTCCTCCATCAGCGGCAGTTCGGGATAGCCGCCGACGGTTGCCAGCAGGTCGCGGTGGATCAGCAGTCCCTGGTCCCCCCAGGGCAGGCCGAGGGCGTGGCAGCGCCAGGCGACGAGCCGTTCGATCCGCCGTGCCGCCGCCCGGTCGCTGTCGAGCCGCAGCCGGAACGCCCCGGCGCGGGCCCGGTTGGCGGGGTCGCGCATGAAGCTGTCGGCCAGGTCGCGCCAGCCCGGTGCCAGGCGGGTATCGCCATGCAGGAACAGCAGCCATGGCCCCTTGGCCGCCGCCGCACCCTGCCGCATCTGGTGGCCCCGGCCCGCCGCCGTGCGGATCACGCTGGCTCCGTGCGCGGCGGCAACCTGCCCGGTGTCGTCGGTCGAGCCGCCATCCACCACCAGGATCTCGGACACCGGCGATCCGCTCACGGCCGCCAGCACCGGGCCGAGCGTCCGGCCGGCATTGAGGCAGGGAATGATGACGCTGAGGCCCGCCACGCCCGTCACGCCCGGTTCAGCCGCGCCGGAAGGGCAGGGCGAGCATCCAGCCGAGGCCCTGGCGCGGACCGTCGCGATACTCGGCCAGGCCGATCTCCATGCCGTCATGCCCTGCCCGCGGCTGGGGCGTCATGGTGCGGAACAGCCGGTCCCAGAGCGTCAGGTTGAAGCCGTAGTTGGAGTCGGTCTCCGACGGCACCGTCGAATGGTGCACGCGGTGGAAGTCCGGCGTGACGATGATCCAGCGCAGCGGCCGGTCCAGCCATCCGGGCAGGCGCAGGTTGGCGTGGTTGAACATGGCCGCGCCGTTCAGCACCACCTCGAACAGCAGCACCGCCACCGCTGCCGGTCCCAGCAGGGCTATGACGGCGAACTTGAAGACCATCGACAGGATGATCTCGACCGGGTGGAAGCGCAGGCCGGTGGTGACATCGATATCCATGTCCGCATGGTGCACCCGGTGCAGCCGCCAGAACAGGGGCACCTTGTGGAACGCCACGTGCTGTGCCCAGATCGCCAGGTCGAGCAGCAGCACCGCCGCGACGACCTCCAGCACCGGCGGCAGGGCGACCAGGTTGAACAGGCCGATCCCCTGCTCCGCCACCAGGAAGGCGAAGCCGACCGCGAGGGTGGGCAGGAAGAAGAAGCCGAGCCGGAGCGCAACCGTGTTCAGCACGACGATGGACAGGTTGCGGAACCAGCGCCCGGCAACGGCCTGCGTCAGCCGACGGCGCGGTGCCAGCCGCTCCGCCACCACCATGGCTGCCAGCATGCCGCCGAAGACGCCCAGCCGCAGCATGGCCTCGTTGTCGAGAAGGAACTGGTCCATGCCTCCCAGATAGGCCGAAGCGCGGTGCCGCGCCATGCCCGATTGCTGACAAGTGCGCGAGCGTTCCCGTTGCCCCGGCTCGCGATCTCCACCCCGTACCCGTTCACGGTTCCCGATCGCCCGCCGCACGGGTACCATCGTGCGGGGTCCGGGGTAGGGTGTCGGGACATGTCGGAGAAGCAGGCGTCACAGGCACGGGAGCAGTCGGCAGCGGAGCAGTCCGCAGCGCGCCGCGCCGGAGAGACCGATCCCTTCGGGGCGGAGGCACAGAAGGCGGCACAGGAGCGGCTGATGACGACGGTGGCGGAGCGTGCCGCCGTCGCGGCAGAGGCGGATTCGCTGGCCCGGAACGGCTACGCCATCCTGCCCGACATGCTGGACGGGGCGGCGCTGCAGCGTGCCCGCCGGGCGCTGGACCCGATCAACGCGGCCAATCGCTGGGGCATCTACGCGTTCGAGGGCAAGCGGACCAAGCGGGTCTACAGCCTGCTGTCCCTCAGCCGCGACTTCGATTTCCTGGCCGCCGACCGGCGCATGCTGGCGCTGATCGAGAGCCATTTCGGGGAGCCGCCGGTGATCAGCGCGGCGCAGGGCATGACCCTGCATGGCGGGCAGACGGCCCAGCCGCTGCACCGCGATGACGGCCACTACCTCGCCCCGCGGCCCCGCCCGCCCTTCGTGGTCTCCTGCATCTGGGCTCTGGACGATTTCACGGCGGAGAACGGGGCGACGCGGTTCGTGCCGGGGTCGCACCTGCAGGCCGGGGAGGTCGCCCCCGACGCGACACGGGCGCAGCAGGCGCTGGTGAAGGCCGGTTCGGTCTTCGTCTATGATGGCGGCCTCTGGCATGGCGGCGGCGCGGCGCATGGCGACAGCCGCAGGCGCGCCATCAACATGATCTACTGCCGTCCCTGGCTGCGCCAGCAGGAGAACTGGATCATCACCACGCCGCCGGAGGAGGCCGTTCACCTGCCGCGCGACATGCAGCGGCTGTTCGGCTACTGGATCCACGGCTTCACGCTGAACACGGCCCATGGCACCGCGCCGCTGAAGGCCTGGGAGATGATGCAGGCCGACCGCTAGGCCGGGGTTTCAGGTTCCGCCCGCGAAGCCGTCCACGCCCGCGCCGCAGATCACGACGCAGACCTTCTCCTCCGCCCGCACCGGGAAACGGCGGTTGAACAGGGCCGCCATGCCTGCGGCGGCGGCCAGTTCCGTGCCGATCCCCAGCTCGTCCCAGAGCCATGCGGCGGCGGCATACATCTCCGGATCGCTGACCAGCACGATGTCGTCGACCGTGCGCCGGATGATGTCGAGATTGATCTCGGCCGACCGGCGCGGCGCCAGGGTGGGTGCCTTGGTGCTGATCTTCTCCAGGGTCACCAGTTCCCCGGCATCGAGGGAACGGCGCAGCGTCGGCGCTCCTTCCGGCTCCACGCCGATGACGCGGATGTCGGGGCGGCGCGCCTTCAGCGCGGTCGCGACGCCGGAGATCAGTCCGCCGCCGCCGATCGCCAGCACCACCGTCTCCACGTCCGGCACATCCTCCAGGATCTCCAGCCCGACCGTGCCCTGTCCGGCGATGACACTGGGCTGCGCGAAGGGATGCACGTAGACGCGCCCTTCCGCCTCCACCCGGGCCAGCGCCAACTGATTCGCATCATCCCAGGCGTCGCCCTCGACCACCACTTCTGCGCCAAAACGACGCATCCGTGCCACCTTCTCGGGTGCTGCCGTCACCGGAACATGGATGCTTGCGGGCACTCCGGCTGCCTTCGCAGCCGCAGCAACACCCAGCCCGTGATTGCCGCCGGAGGCCGTGATCACGCCGTGCTGCAACTGCTCCCGCGTCAGCGACAGGGCCGTGTTGGCCGCCCCGCGCGCCTTGAACGACCCGGCAAGCTGCAGGTTCTCGAGCTTCAGCAGCAGGTCGCAGGGCAGGGAAAGTCCGACAGCCGGGGCCACGCGCAGCATCGGCGTGCGACGTACCGCACCCTGCATCCGCGCCTGCGCCGCCTCGATGTCCTGGATCGTGACCGCTGTCATGTTTCTGTCCTCCTGCTGCCGTTGCAGCCAATAATCTCTCGGGAAGCGGAACGCTACCCTTGACATTCGGGCTCATGAAGCGGATATACGTTGCAGTGCAGCAAAAAACTGCTGCACCGCATCATTGAAGCGTGAACAGGCGCTGACGGGCACTGCCCATAGTTTGTTCAGTTGTTGCTCCCCAGCCACGCTTCTTTGATGTATATGGAAATTGAAGATTCGAGCCACCGGGTTGCGTCTCCTCCCCAAATAGCGCCCGGCTCGAAGTACGGAAAGGGCGACCCACTCCTCCCCGGGTCGCCCTTTCTATTTCCGCCTCCTTCGACGGACACCTTCTCCCGGACTGCTGTTCCCCCGGTTCGCCGACGACCCGGTGCTGCCGCTTTTGGAACATGAACCGCCGGAATTGGTCCTCTTTGCCCCGCGCCCTCCTGTGACAGACTTTTCCCGGACCAGCGGCCATCCCGGTCGCGGCGGGGTCCACCGGGGGGGTCCAGTCATGGCAGATGCCGGTACGGCGGAGAGGGAGGGCACGGCCGGGGGCGGTGGTCGCAGGCGGCGCGGGCGGCGCGGTGGCGGCGAACAGGCACCGGTGCTGGAGCAGCAGCCCTTCCGCCAGCCGCGCATGATCTATGCGCCGATGCGCGCCATCTCCGATGACCAGGTCGAACAGATCCACCAGGCGTCGCTGGACGTGCTGGAGGAGATCGGCATGGATTTCCTGCATCCGGAGGCGAAGGCCCTGCTGAAGGATGCGGGGGCCGACGTGGATCCCGGCAGTGACCGCGTCCGCTTCGACCGGCAACTGGTGGAGAGCGTGATCGGGCTGGCCCCGGCGCAGTTCACCCTGCATGCCCGCAACCCGGAGCACGACCTGACCTTCGGCGGGGATCACATCGTCTACTGCGCGGCGGCCAGTGCGCCGAACTGTGCCGACAGGGCCGGTGGACGCCGACCCGGCAACCTGGAGGACTATCGCCGCTTCCTGAAACTCGGCCAGGTGCTGAACGCGGTACACATGTGGGGCGGCTACACTGTGGAGCCGACGGACGTGCATGCCTCCATCCGTCACCTGGTGGCGCTGCAGGACATGCTGACCCTGTCCGACAAGGCGATCCACGCCTACAGCCTGGGGCCGGAGCGGATCCGCGACGGCATCGAGATGGCGCGCATCGCCCGCGGCATCGACGATGCGACGCTGGACCGGCAGCCGTCGCTGATCTCCATCATCAACACCTCGTCGCCGCTGCGCTTCGACACGCCGATGCTGGACGGGGTGATGCAGCTGGCGCGGCGCGGACAGGCGATCTGCCTGACCCCCTTCACGCTGGCCGGGGCGATGGCCCCGGTGACCCTGGCCGGCGCACTGGTGCAGCAGAACGCGGAGGCGCTGGCGGGGCTGGTGATCAGCCAGACCACGAGGCCCGGCGCGCCCTTCGTCTATGGCGGTTTCACCTCCAACGTGGACATGAAGTCCGGGGCGCCGGCCTTCGGTACGCCGGAGGCGATGCGCACGGCGCTGATCGGCGGGCAGCTGGCCCGGCGCTATGGCCTGCCCTATCGCTCCTCCAACGTGAATGCCGCCAACACGCTGGACGCGCAGGCAGCCTACGAGACCGTGTTCTCGCTCTGGGGCGCGGTGATGGGCGGGGTCAACATGCTGAAGCATGGCCTGGGCTGGATGGAGGGGGGACTGCATACCTCCTTCGAGAAGTTCGTCCTGGATGCGGACATCCTGCAGATGGTGGCGGAGTTCCTGACACCGGTGGAGGTCAACCGGGACTCCCTGGCGCTGGAGGCGATGCGGGAGGTGGGGCCGGGCGGGCATTTCTTCGGCTGCGCCCACACGCAGGAACGCTATCGCACCGCCTTCTACCCGCCGATGGTGTCCGACTGGCGCAACTACGAGAGCTGGGAGGAGGCGGGCAGTCCGACCGCCTATGACCGCACCGAGGTGCTGTACCGCCAGCTCATCGAATCCCACGAGAACCCGCCCATGGACCCCGCGATCGCGGAGGAACTGCAGGCCTTCGTCACCCGCCGCACGGAAGCCGGCGGTGCGCCGACGGATTTCTGAGAGGAGGCGTTGCCGTGGCCGTGTTTCATGACAGCGCCGTCGACCGGGTTGCGCTGCGGCAGTGGCGGCTGGGCCGGGTGCGGGAACAGCTTCGGCGGGTCGATGTCGCGGGTATCCTGCTGACCGACCCGGTGAACATCCGCTATGCGACCGACACCTCCAACATGCAGGTCTGGACCCTGCACAACGCCGCCCGCTACTGCTTCATTGCCACCGAGGGGCCGGTGATCCTGTTCGACTTCACCGGCTGCGGGCACCTGTCGGCCGACAACGAGGTGCTGACGGAGATCCGGCCGGCCACGAGCTTCTTCTTCTTCGGCGCGGGGCCGGAGGCCGAGAACCGGGCGCGCCGCTGGGGCGACGAGATCGCGGACCTGGTGGATGCCCATGGCGGCGGCAACCGGCGGCTGGCCGTGGACCTGCTGGAGCCGCTGGGGACGCATGAAATCCAGCGCCACGACATCCGGGTCTGCCATGGCCAGTCGGTGATGGAACAGGCCCGCGCCATCAAGAACGATGTCGAGCTGCTGGCGATGCGTGAGGCCATCGCCGCCTGCGAGGAAGGGATGCGCCGCATGCGCGCCTGCCTGCAGCCGGGCATCACGGAGAATGCGCTCTGGTCGCGGTTGCACCAGGCCAACATCGAACTGGGCGGGGAGTGGATCGAGACCCGTCTGCTGACGTCAGGCCCGCGCACCAATCCCTGGTTCCAGGAATGCAGCCAGCGGGTGATCGAAGCTGGGGACATCGTCTCCTTCGACACCGACCTGGTGGGACCCAACGGCTACTGTGCCGACATCTCTCGCAGCTGGATCTGCGGCGATGTCCGGCCGGGTAACGAGCAGCGCTGGCTCTATGCCACGGCCCACGACCAGATCATGCGCAACATCGAGCGGCTGCGGCCGGGCCTCACCTTCCGGGAGTTCAGTGCCATGGGTTCGGTGCTGCCGGACGACTGCGTGGCCAACCGCTACTGCGTCGTCGCCCACGGGGTGGGCCTCTGCGATGAGTATCCGGCCATCGTCTATGATCAGGATTTCGCCGATGGCGGCTACGACGGTGTCATCGAGGCGGGCATGACCCTGTGTGTCGAGAGCCTGGTCGGGCGTGCGGGCGGACGGGAGAGCGTGAAACTGGAGGAGCAGGTGCTGGTGACGGAGACCGGTGCCGTGCCGCTGTCCGGCTATCCCTACGAGGAGGACTGGCTGTAGCCGGGTGATCATGAACTGACCGTTCCACCCCTCTCCCTTCTCCCGGCCATCCGACAGGGTTGGCCCCGCGGAGGGCCGGGCGGGGAAAAGGGGTGGTCCGGACCGCAGACAAGGTGAGGGCGAGCGATGAAGACGAATGTGAAGGTTGCGGTGATCGGCGGTGGCGTGGTCGGGTGCAGCGTGCTGTATCACCTGACGCGCGCGGGCTGGACCGACGTGGTGCTGATCGAACGCTCGGAGCTGACTTCCGGCTCCACCTGGCACGCGGCGGGGGGCATGCACACGCTGAACGGCGATCCCAACGTCTCGAAGCTGCAGGCCTACACCATCAGCCTCTACAAGGAGATCCAGGAGAAGTCCGGGCAGGACTGCGGCATGCATGTCACCGGCGGGGTCATGCTCGCCGACACGGAAGAGCGCATGCAGTGGCTGAAGATGGCCCATGCCCGCGGCCGCTATCTCGGCATGGATACCGAGCTGATCTCCGTCAGGGAGGCAAAGGAACTGTTCCCCCTGCTGGAGGAGAAGTACTTCGTCGGGGCCATGTTCGACGCGGTGGACGGGCACGTGGACCCGTCCGGCGTGACCCAGGCCTATGCCCGCGCGGCACGGCTGAACGGGGCCGAGGTCTACCGCCACAACCGGGTCATCGAACTGAACCAGCGCCCCGACCTGAGCTGGGACGTGGTCACCGAACAGGGCACGATCAATGCGGAGCACGTGGTCAATGCCGGGGGGCTGTGGGCGCGGGAGGTCGGCCGCATGGTCGGGCTGGAACTGCCCGTGCTGGCCATGGAGCACATGTACCTGCTGACGGAGGAGATGCCGGAAGTCGTCGCCTTCAACGAGTCCAGCGGCAAGGAAATGATCCATGCCATCGACTTCGGCGGCGAGATCTACACCCGCCAGGAAGGCAAGGGCATGCTGATGGGCACCTACGAGAAGGCCTGCCGCCCCTGGAGTCCCAAGACCACGCCCTGGGATTTCGGCCACGAGCTGCTGCAGCCCGACATCGACCGCATCGCGCCCTCGCTGGAGCTGGGTTTCGAGCATTTCCCGGCCTATGGGCGGGCGGGCATCAAGCAGATCATCAACGGCCCCTTCACCTTCGCCCCCGACGGCAACCCGCTGGTCGGCCCGGTGAAGGGATTGCCGAACTACTGGTGTGCCTGCGCGGTGATGGCCGGGTTCAGCCAGGGCGGTGGTGTCGGGCTGGCGCTGGCCAACTGGATCATGGAGGGCGATCCGGGCTTCGACATCTGGGCGATGGATGTCAGCCGCTTCGGCGACTATGCCAACATGGCCTATACCAATGCGCGGGTACGGGAGAACTATTCCCGCCGCTTCTCGATCACCTTCCCCAACGAGGAATTGCAGGCGGCCCGCCCGGCGCGCACCACCGCCATCCATGACGCGCTGAAGGCGGAGAACGCGGTGTTCGGTGCCTCCTTCGGGCTGGAGCATGCGCTCTGGTTCCAGCGCAAGGGGCAGGAACCGGTGGAGGACGTGACCTTCAAGCGTTCCAACGCCCATGATGTGGTGGCAGCGGAGTGCCGGGCCGTGCGCAATGCTGTCGGCATGATCGAGATCTCCAACTTCGCCAAGTACGAGGTCACGGGACGGGGCGCCGATGTCTGGCTGGGCCGGGTGCTGGCCAACCGGCTGCCGCGCACCGGCCGCATCGTGCTGTCGCCGATGCTGAACCGGCAGGGTGGCCTGATCGGCGACTTCACGGTGGCGCGCGTTGCCGATGACCGTTTCCTGGTCTTCGGCTCGGGCGTTGCCGAGAGCTACCACATGCGCTGGTTCGCGGCGCAGCTGCCGGATGACGGCAGTGTTGCCGTGCGGCCCCTGGGGCTGGGGCTGACCGGCCTGTCGCTGGCCGGACCGCAGGCCCGCGCGGTGCTGCAGAAGGTGACGGACGCGGATGTTTCCGTGGAGGCCTTCCGCTTCATGGACTTCCGCCGGATGGACCTGGGCCTGGTTCCGGCCATGGTCGGGCGCCTCAGCTTCACCGGTGACCTGGGATTCGAGATCTGGGTGGCGCACGAATATCTCCTCACCCTCTACCGCATGCTGCGGGAAGCCGGTGCGGAGCATGGCCTGGCCCTGTTCGGCGGGCGGGCGCTGAACAGCCTGCGGCTGGAGAAGGGGTTCGGCACCTGGGCGAGGGAATACCGGCCGATCTATGGCGCGTATGCTGCCGGGCTGGACCGCTTCGTCGCGCCGTCGAAGAACGATTTCATCGGGCGCGATGCGCTGCTGCGGGAACGGGACGCGGGACCGGAACTGCGCCTGGTGACCTTGCGGGTGGATGCGGGCGATGCCGACGTGATCGGCGACGAACCGATCTGGATCGACGGGGAAGTGCGGGGCTGGGTCACCTCCGGAGGCTTCGCCCACCATTCCGGTGCCTCCGTGGCGCAGGGCTACGTCCCGGCGGCATTCGCCGGAATGGCGGATGCTCCGTTCGAGGTGGAGATCATCGGTGAGCGTCGCAGCGCCAGCCTGTGCGCGGAGCCGATCTTCGACCCGGCGGGAAGCCGCATGCGCGGCTGACCGGGGCCCGTCCCGCCGCCCGGACACTGCCTGTCTTGCCCATGGATTCCGGGCCATTCTGTCACATGGCTGCTGCAATCCGCGCCCGACCGACCATATGGCTGGTCTTCGAGGGGTCAGGACCGGCTGTGCATTCGGCATCGCAAGTGTATCCCCTCGGCAACGTGTGACACACGTTGGCCACAGGGTCGTCACTGACGTGACATGGTCCCGGTCCCAGATGGCAGTCGAGCCGGACAGCACGGTCCGGCCACGCATCGGCGGCGATGATCCGCTTTGATCGCGTTTCACCGGGACCCACCTTTCAGAGAAAAGGCGAGACAACATGATGAACATGACAACGAAGATTGCCGGCGGTGCCATCGCGACCGCCATTGCGCTCACTCTCGGCGTGTCGGGGGCCCATGCGGCCGCGCACGAGGCGAAGCCGATGATGTCGGAGCACAAGAACTTCACCAGCGCGCTGGCGGCACGCTATGCCTCCATGGCAGCGGAAGAGAAGCTGGAGCTGGATGCCAAGGACGAGGCGCACTTCGCCAACAAGGCGGCCCAGGCCTCCCAGGGCCTGGTGGTCCTGCCCGACGCGCCGGACAGCCGCCCGATCGAGAGCGCGGACCAGCGCGCCTATGCCGGTTCGGCGCACCAGCGCCTGCGCACGGCGCTGGGCGGCGACGCGCCGGTGAAGCATCCGCTGGTGCTGGCCGATGCCCAGACCAGCTATGACTGCTACCTGCAGGAGGCCGAGGAAGGCTACCAGCTGCTGCACATCCAGCGCTGCAAGGAAGGTTTCGAGGTCGCCATGGCCACCATCAACCGCCCGGCCCCGAAGCCGGCCACCCAGGTGAGCCCGCCGAAGCCGGAAGTGAAAGCTGAGGCCAAGGCGATCGAGAACATCAAGTTCACCATCTATTTCGGCTTCGACAGCGCCGAACTGACCCAGGAGGCGCAGCCGGTGCTGCAGCAGGCGGTGGCCGAGTTCCGCCGTCGTGCGGACGCCCGGATCGACGTTGCCGGTCATGCGGACCGCGCCGGTTCGGTCGAGTACAACCGCGCCCTGTCCAAGCGCCGTGCCGATGCGGTGCGTGATGCGCTGGCCGCCAGCGGCGTGACGGCGGGCCGGATCGACGAGGCTGCGCTGGGTGAGCTGGTCACCGACGTGGAGACGCCGGACGGCGTGCGTGAGCCGCTGAACCGCCGTGTCGAGATCGTTGTTTCCAGCCAGTAACCGGCGATCTGTCACGTAATGAGACGGAGGAAGGGGGCGACTGGTGCATTCCGGTCGCTCCTTTCTCCTTTTGTGTCATTCGGGACACGCCAGGGCACGCAAACGCTGTTGTGCGCGCCGCGCGTACTGGTATGTAATGTGCTGATGACAGTTCATCGGGACTGGTGCGCCCTGCCGGGCGCGCCGGTCTTAACGTGCAGTCACCGGTTCCTGCGATGTGCAGGTCCGCGGCTGCCTGAGGGACAGAAACGAAAGGGGGCAAGGCATGAAAGCATTGCTTAAACTGGGGGGAGTCGGTCTGGCTGCCCTGATCCTGGCCGCGTGTGCGTCGGAAGCGCCGACGGACCCGAATGCAGGCAAGGTCGCAACCAAGTATCCGGCACTGAATGCGCAGCTCGCGCCGATGTACGCGAAGCTCGCGGCTGACGAGGCCGAAGAGGGTGATGACGCGGACGCCGCGCACTACCGCGCCAAGTCCGCCGATGCCGCTGCCGGCTTCGAGGTGCTGCCCGACACGGTTGCATCCCGCACGCTGGACGCCGGCAAGGTTTCGGAGCTGAGCGAGGCCCGTGCCCGCCTGATGCAGAAGTATGCGGAAGGCTATGCCGAGTCCCAGCCTGCTGACCTGGCCACCGCGCAGACCCAGTGGGACTGCTGGATCCAGGAGCAGGAAGAAGGCTGGCAGCTGCTGCACATCTTCCGTTGCCGCGATGGCTTCGAGGCCGCCATGGCCAAGATGAAGCCCGCACCGGCACCGGCCCCGGCGCCGAAGCCCGCGCCGCGGATGTCCGACGTCACCCACACGATCTACTTCCGGTTTGACCAGGCCAACCTGACCAACCTGTCGAAGGGTCGTCTGCAGAGCGCCATCGGTGATCTCAACAAGCGCAAGGCGGGCAAGATCTCCGTGACCGCGCACACCGATACCAGCGGTTCCGACCAGTACAACCTGGCCCTGTCCAACCAGCGTGCCCGGCAGGTGGTCGAGTTCCTGACCAGCAACGGTGTGGCCGCTTCGGCGATCACGGCCAGCGGTGTCGGCGAGAGCCAGCCTGCGGTCAACACCGGCGACGGTGTGAAGAATGCCAAGAACCGCCGCGCGGTTCTGGTGGTCAGCGGCCAGTAAGCGGCTGACCGGGTTCCGGCAACGGCCCCTCGGGGCCTGACGCGCCGGAGCCACCGAAATCAGGGCGTCTGCCAGCAATGGCAGGCGCCCTTTTTTCGTTGCGGTGGGCTGGCCGCTCCTCTCCAATGCGGCCTGATGACCGGTTCGCGTCCAGCGGGCATGTCGATGAACCCTGACGGGTATCCCGCTTGATCCCGTCCATTTCAGGAGCAGCACCTTGAACCGTACCAGGATCGCCATCGGCCTGTTCCTGATCGCCGTCCTGGCCGTGCTGGGTGGCCGTTTCGGCCTGCCCTGGCTGGTGGAGCGCCAGGTCGCGTCCGCGCTGGACGATCACATTGCCGGACTGCCCGACCCTGCGGGCGCACGCTATTCCGGGCTCTCGCTGGATTACTGGAACGACCAGCTCCGCCTGGATGAGCTGCGCCTGCCGGTCGACCTGCCAGCACCCGGCGGGACCGCCCACCCGGCCCTGGTCACTGTCTCCGGCATCTTCGTCGATGGCTATGACTGGTCGCGGCTGGAGGCGGCGCTGCAGTCCGGCGCGGCGACCGCGTCCGGGGGGCCACTGGTGCGGGCCGTCAGCTGGGATGGCGTGCGGATCGAGGGCCGGGCCGATGGCGCGTCGCTGGGCAGCGCCGGTGAAGGCCGGCTGGAGGGCTTGAATGCCGTGACCTTCGATGCGGCCGACGGGGCGCTGACCTCCGCTGCCTTCGACAGCCTGAGCCTGCAGGACCTCGTGACAACTCCCTCACCGGCCTGGACAGGCATGGAGGAGAGCATCGTGATCCGGGCCGAACTGCCGTCGGTGCTCGTGACCGGCTGGCATGGCGACAGTGCCGACAGCATCGTCCTGACCGGTCTGGCGGCGACGGCCGTGGAGACGGCGTCCGACGGATCGGCGGGCCAGGGCGAGGTGGCGCTGGACGGCTTCTCCGTCACTGACTGGCAGCGTGGCGAACCTGGCCGGATCGGCAAGGTCACCCTGTCCGGCCTGACGATGGCGCTGGACCTGCCGGACAAGTTGGCGAAGGACAGCGACCCGGATGTTGCCCGGGCGATGAAGGAACCGTTGAGCATCACGCTGGACAGCTACGAACTGGCAGACCTGCGTTACGACCGACAGGCCCTGGTCATCTGGCGCTCTGTCTTCGAGGTGCTGGCGGCCAGGGAGCCGGGAACCGAGGCGGATCCCGCAACCATTGCCGGGCTGCTGGAGTCCTACCTGGTGATGATGGAGCGGGCGCGCGACCTGGAGACCGGGATCGGCCAGGCAACCATGGTCGGCCTGCAGGCGAATTTCGGCGAGGCCATGCTGATGCGCATGGACCGCTTCGACATCCGCGATGCCTTCGGCCTGAAGGGCGGCAGCTTCGAGGTCGCGGGCCTGAGCCAGAAGGTCGAGGGCGATGTCAGCGTCAGTATCGACCGTTACCATGGTGAGACCGGTGACTTCTCGGCGCTTCCGGGCTGGCTGCGCCAGGTATTCGGCCAGCCGCTGGCCCCCGACAGCCTGGAGAAGGCGCGTGCCTGGGCGGAAGGCAAGACCCTGGTGGAACTGGTGCCGGAGGTTGACCTGGGCACCTTCACGATGGAGGGCATGGATGTTCTCGGGCCGGATGGCAGGCCGGTCCGGATCGATCTCTTCGCCATCGAGCGGATGCGGATCAGCGGGGAGGGGCTGGTCGAGCTCGCCGTCCGCATGGATGGCATCAGCGCCCCGCTGGAAGCCGGTGCGGGCACCCCGCCGCAGGCCGCGATGCTGCTGCAGATGCTGAAGGCGAACGGCATTGACGAGGTTCTGCTGGGTTCCTCCATCGCCCTGAAGGCCGGGCTGGGCGACAGCACCGGGTCACTGGCTGTCGGCATGTCGGGCGCGGAGCTGGCGGACACGCTGCTGGAGGTCGGGATGACGGGGCTCGATTACGAGCGTCTGCGCACGCTGCCGCCGGAGCACCGCAATGCCTGGGTGATGACCTCCCGCCTGGCCAATGCGCGGATCACCGTGCTGGACCGGGGTCTGCGCACCCTGATGCTGGAATCGCAGGCGGCGGCGCGACCGGGCGCAACGGCGGAGATGCTGGGTGCCCAGTTCGGTGCCATGGCGGAACAGATGGGCGCCAGCATCGGCACCGATGCCAGCCGCGCCCTGGGGCAGCAGCTTGCGGCCTTCGTCACCGGCGGCGGCAAGCTGGAGATATCGACAAACCTGGCGGACCCGCTGCCGATGATGGAACTGATCGGTCTCAGGCAGCAGCCCCCTGCCGCGATCATCGACCTGTTCGGGGTCACCGCGCGCCACAGCGCACCCTGAACCTCCTGCTTCAATGACGAAGGGGCGGCACCCGCTGCATGCGGATACCGCCCCTTCCGTTCGTGCAGACTGACCGAGCGGAGGAGCGCCGTCAGTACATGTGCTGGCCACCATTGATGGACATGGTGGAGCCGGTGACGAAGGTCGCGTCGTCGGACACCAGGAACAGCACGCCGCGGGCGATCTCGTCGGCATGGCCCAGCCGGCCCACCGGGATCTTGGCGACGATCTTCTCCAGCACGTTGGCCGGAACCGCAGCCACCATGTCGGTGTCGATATAGCCCGGTGCGATGGCGTTGACGGTGATGTTGAACCGTGCGCCTTCCTGCGCCAGGGCCTTGGTGAAGCCGTGGATGCCGGACTTGGCGGCGGCATAGTTCACCTGGCCGTACTGGCCGGCCTGGCCGTTGATGGAGCCGATGTTGACGATGCGGCCGAAGCTGCGCTCCTTCATGCCGTCGAAGGTCGCCTTGGCCAGGTTGAAGCAGCCGCCGAGGTTGGTGTCGATCACCGCCTGCCAGGCTTCCTTGCTCATCCGCGCCAGCGTGCCGTCGCGGGTGATGCCGGCATTGTTGACCACGATGTCGATGGGACCGACCTCCTCCGTGATCTTCGCCACGGCAGCATGCACCGCGTCGAAATCGGAGACGTCGAACTTGTAGGCGGGAATGCCGGTCTCGGCGGTGAAGGCCTTGGCGGCGTCATCATTGCCGGCATAGTTCGCGGCAACCTTGATCCCGGCATCGCGCAGGGTGGTGGAAATGGCCGCGCCGATACCGCGCGTGCCGCCGGTGACGAGTGCAACTCGTGCCATCAGATTGGGCTCCTTGGTTTCTTCTTCTTGGGGGAGGTGGTCTGGCGTGCCGGTCCCGACCCGCGTCACCGTCGGGCGAGGCGGGCCGGGCCGGCAAGCCGGTCGTCGGTTCAGTCGCGCTCGACGCACATGGCGATGCCCATGCCGCCGCCGATGCACAGGGTGGCGAGGCCCTTCTTGGCGTCACGCTTCTGCATCTCGAACAGCAGCGTGTTCAGCACGCGGGTGCCGGAGGCGCCGATGGGATGGCCGATGGCAATGGCGCCGCCATTGACGTTCAGCTTCGCCGGATCGATGCCGAGATCCTTGCCGACGGCGCAGGCCTGGGCGGCAAAGGCCTCGTTGGCCTCGATCAGGTCCAGGTCGTCGACAGTCCAGCCCGCCTTCTCCAGCGCGCTGCGGGAGGCCGGGACCGGGCCGATGCCCATGATCGCCGGATCGACACCGGCCTGGGCCCAGGAGACGATGCGGGCCATCGGGGTGATGCCGCGCTTCGCCGCCTCGTCGGCGGTCATCAGCACCACCGCACCGGCACCGTCATTGATGCCGGAGGCGTTGCCGGCGGTGACGGAGCCGTCCTTGGCGAAGGCCGGGCGCAGCTTGGTCATGCTGTCCATGGTCGCGCCGTGACGGATGTACTCGTCCTCCGACACCACGGTGTCGCCCTTGCGGCCCTTGATGGTGACCGGAACGATCTCGTCCTTGAACCTGCCGGCCTTCTGCGCCGCCTCGGCCTTGTTCTGGGAGGCGAGGGCGAACTCGTCCTGCTGCTCGCGGGTGATCTGCCACTGCTGGGCGATGTTCTCCGCCGTGTTGCCCATGTGGTAGCCGTTGAAGGCGTCCCACAGGCCGTCGCGGATCATGGTGTCGATCAGCTTCGTGTCACCCATGCGGGCACCGGCGCGCAGGTGCTGTGCGTGCGGCGCCATGGACATGCTCTCCTGGCCACCGGCGACGACGATCTTGCTGTCGCCGTTGCGGATCGCCTGCCAGCCCAGCGCGACCGTGCGCAGGCCGGAGCCGCACAGCATGTTCACGCCCCAGGCCGGGCTTTCCTGCGGCACGCCGGCATTGATGGAGGCCTGGCGGGCCGGGTTCTGGCCCTGCCCGGCGGTCAGGATCTGGCCCATGATGACTTCCGAGACCTCGGCGGCATCGACGCCGGCACGCTCCAGCGCGCCCTTGATGGCAACGGTGCCGAGATCATGCGCGGGAACGGACCCGAACGCCCCGTTGAAGGTCCCGACCGGGGTGCGGGCTGCAGATGCGATGACGATATCGGACATTCAGGATTTCCTCCTTGGTGGTTTCTCGGACAGCATAACATGTTTCCGTTGCGTCACGGCGAAATTGCTGCGACGCAACAAAATAATGCTGCATTGCGAAAAGAGTGCCTTTCCGACCGGATGGCGGCAATGGCGGATTGGTTAATGTGTCGGTATGTCGCGACTCGGAAACGGCGGCCTTCCCGCGGCGCAACATGGTCCCCTGCCGGATCATGTGACCGCCCGCAGCCAGTCGGCCAGCGGCTGCCAGAGGCTGCGCCGCGCGCGTGACCCGACGACCATGCCGATATGGCCGGCCGCGGGCTCGATGATGGTCGCGTCGGGCAGGTCACGCACCGCGCCGCGCGCGGACGCCGGTGGCACGATGCGGTCCTGGGACGGGATGGCGGCAAGGACCGGCATGCGCAGGTCGCCCGGACGGATGGCCCGTCCGCCGACCTGCCAGCGCCCCGAACCCGGCAGGTTCTCGTTGTACCAGCCGACCAGGCAGTCATGCGCCACCCGGGGTGGCAGCGCGGGGCCGTCATTCAGCCAGTCCTCCAGCGCCACGAACTGCCGTGCCTTCTCGCTGTCAGGATCCATGGCGGCGAAGCGGGCGAACTTGCGCTGGGCCAGGTTCGGGTCCAGCGCCGCGAAGAAGGCCTGGATCAGGTCGATGGGCATCTCGCCGAACGCCTCCAGCACCGGCTGCCACATGGGCAGGGCAGCGGCGAAGGCCTCGGCCTGCGGGCTCAGGTCGGCATGGAAGTCCCAGGGGGAGGCCAGCAGTGCCAGCGCGGAAACCGCGTCACCGCGCAGCGTGGCGAGGGCGACGGACAGGGTGCCGCCCATGCAGTAGCCGACCACCGGCACGGGACGGTCGCCCCCCAGCCGGGTGGCGGCATCGAGCGCGGAGGAGAGTGGTCCGCTGAGAAAGGCGGCAACGTCGTAGCGCCGTTCCGGTCGGCCCGGCGTGCCCCAGTCCAGCAGCAGCGGTCGCAGGCCCGCCTCCGCCGCCAGCCAGCGCAGCATGCTGTTGTCGGGCAGCAGGTCCAGCACCCAGGCCCGGTTGATCTGCGACGGCACGAACATGACCGCCGGGGCATCGGCCTGTCCGGGCAGGCCATAGTCGAGCAGCCGCACCGCACCCTGTCGCCAGATCGCGGGCGGTTCTTCCACGGCCCGGTGCCAGGGATGGGTCTGGTACTGCTCGATACCGGCCAGCGTCGCCTGCATGCGCCGCGCGCACTCCGCCGCGACCGCCGCGCCCAGCCGCATGCTGTCCGCCCCCGCCATCCGGTCCAGCAGCGTCTCGGCCCGGTCGGCAATGTCAGGGTGCCAGGGTATCCCGCCCGCCTGCGCCAGCGGCAGGGACGCCATCGCCCCGGTCAGCGTCGCCCCCGCCGTCGCCAGGTGCAGCGCCAGCGGACGCGGCCCGATCCGTCGGCTGACGGTCGGTTCCGGTTCCATCCTGTTCGCCGTTGCGGTCATGCAACCATCCGCTCAAGGCCTTCCAGCTTTCCCTCAGCCGCGGATCGGCAGAGGCCCGGGCGGCCTGTTCCTGCCAGAGATCGACGAACTGGCGGGCAAACCGGTCATGGTCCGGGGGGTCGGAAGCTGGTGCTGTCATTGCGGCCACGCTACAGCATTTCCCGGCCCTGCGAAATCGCCGACCGCCGGACGTCTTCGCTGCAATCGCGAATACGCCTTGCGCGATGCAGCATGAACCGGCGATAGTTCAAGGTCCGCGCGCCCGGCATACCAGCGGGAAGCATGCAACCTGGTCGGAGTTTCTTAATGTCCCGTCGAGACAAGGCCGGAGAGGGCCCCGTCACCATCAAGAAGTACGCGAACCGGCGGCTCTACAACACTTCCACTTCCTCCTACGTGACGCTGGACCATCTCGCCGAGATGGTGCGCGATGACATCGACTTCGTGGTCTATGACGCCAAGTCGGGGGAGGACATCACCCGGTCCGTCCTGACCCAGATCATCTTCGAGGCGGAGGGCAAGGGCCAGAACGTGCTGCCGGTGAACTTCCTGCGGCAGCTGATCAGCTTCTACGGTGACAGCCTGCAGGGTCTGCTGCCGAGCTATCTCGACATGTCGATGGACGCCTTCTCCCGGAACCAGGACGAGATGCGCCAGCGCTTCGGTGGCAGCCTGGGGTCGCCGATGAAGCATTTCGAGGAAGCGACCAAGCGCAACATGGCCCTGTTCGACCAGGCGATGAACATGTTCAACCCGTTTGCCGGCCTGCAGGACACGTCCCCGGCTGCGCCCGAGGCCGCGCCCCGGAAATCCGCGCCCCCGCCCGAGGAGACGCCGGAAACACCGACTTCCTCCGGTGATATCGAGCAGATGAAGGACCAGCTCGACGCCATGCAGCGCCAGCTGGAGAAGATGATGAAGCTGAAGGGTTGACCGGTCCGGCTTGAATAAAATTGTAAACAAGTCTGTCGGAAATTAACCACGAATTCCGATTAACTATTTGTAAACCAATTGTAAACGCCCTATTCTTCAGGGATGCGAAAGTCTTTCCCGGTTCCGACATGCGCGTGAACAGTGTCAGCGCCCCCACCGGCCTGGTGTCCCGGACACAGGCTGCGGCTGCGCCACCGGCGGCGCGTGGTGGTGCGGCCGACCGGCCCGTCACACCGGCGGAACGGATCAGCGGCAGCCGCGGCCAGCAGGACGCGCCGCCCAACCCGCTGGGCACCGGTGAGGCGACGCAGGCGTCCGGCGCAACTTCATCGCACTGGCCCGCGCCCACCCTGTCGGGCCTGATCGGGCATCGCCTGCTTTACGAGGTCCAGCGCCAGGCGCAGCTCGTGGACGGTACCGTGCCTGCCGCGGACCGTGCCACCGACGCGATCATCGCCTACCGCGCGGCGGGCGATCTCTCGGCCATGGTGCTGCGCCCGGATGGCGGCGGCCTGCGCCAGCCCTTCCGGGTCTGACCGGACCCTTCTCGCCCCCCCGACCGACCTTCCCCGACAAGGCCCGTCCCGCCGTTCCCGGCACCTGACGCTGCCTGATTGCTGGGCGATGTCTCGTCGGAATGCCGATTTTTTTGCCATTCCCGCTGCGACCACTTGACCCAGACGTCCCGTTCCGGCAAAAGAATACCCGCGAGTAGCACTTCGAAACGAAGGAGTAGGTTCATGCATGTCGGCATGGGTGTGATCTTCCAGAACCCCGGCAAGGAACGGTCGGACCGCGAGGTCTACGAGGCCGACATGGCGCTGGCCGAGGCTGCCGAGCCGCTGGGTTTCGACAGTGTCTGGACCGTCGAGCACCACTTCACCGACTACACCATGTGCCCCGATCCGCTGATGTTCCTCAGCTACATGGCCGGGCGTTCGAAGACCATCCAGATCGGTTCGATGGTGGTGGTGCTGCCCTGGCACGATCCGCTGCGCGCCGCGGAGCAGATTTCCATGCTCGACAACATGTCGGGCGGCCGCTTCATCCTCGGCATCGGCCGGGGTGCCGGCAAGGTGGAGTTCGACGGCTTCCGTCTCGACATGGGGGAGAGCCGGGAGCGTTTCGTCGAGGCCGCGACCATGGTGCTCGACAGCCTGGAGACCGGCCACGCCGAGTTCGACGGCGAACACTACAAGCAGCCCCGCGTCGAGATCCGCCCGAACCCGCACAGCAGCTTCCGCGGCCGCACCTATGCCGCCGCCGTCAGTCCTGAGTCAGCTCGCATCATGGCGCGGCTGGGGGTCGGCATCCTGATCATCCCGCAGAAGCCCTGGGCCGCCGTGCGCAAGGAGCTGGACGAATACCGCGCGATCTACCGCGAGGTGAACAATGCGGACGCTCCGGCGCCCATTGCCGGTGGCTGGGTGTTCTGCGACGAGAACCGGGACCGCGCCTACGAGATGGCGCTGAAGTACATCGGTGGCTACTGGAAGACGGTCATGGACCACTACCAGTTCGATGGCGACCACATGCAGAACATGAAGGGCTACGAATACTACGCCCAGTTCCGCGACAACCTGCTGAAGAACGGTCCCGACGCGGCGACGGAGTTCTTCATGAACCTGCAGGTCTGGGGCACGCCGGAGATGTGCTACGAGAAGATCATGAAGACCGCCGACACCATCGGTGCGGACGGCTTCAACGGCGTCTTCTCCTATGCCGGGATGCCGCACGCGGAATCCATGCGCAATGCCGAGCTGTTCGCGACGAAGGTCATGCCTGAACTGAAGAAGGCACCGCCTGCCGCCGAACGGCTGGCCAGCGCCGCCTGACACGACACGGTTTCACGATTTCCGCCGGGCCTACTGGGGAGGAGGCCGGGAAGGGGAGGATGACGCGGCTGGAGCAATCCGGCCGCGTCATTGTTTTCGGGGACCCTGAATCGCCAGGCCGGTCCGGCCTGCGGGATCAGAAGACCGAGAAGTATTCCCGCTGTTCCCAGTCGGTGACGGTGGCGAGGAAGCGGTCCCATTCCGCGCGCTTGATGGTGCCGATATAGCGACCGAACCCGTCGCCGAAGGCACGGTCGATGAAGGGACTGGCCTGGAACGCCTCCAGCGCGGTGCCCAGGTTGCGCGGCAGCGCCGGCGCATCGCTCTCGTAGGGGCGGGTCACCGGCTCGCCCGCCTCCAGCCCGCGCTCCACCCCGTCCAGCCCGGCCAGAACCTGTGCGGCGATGTGCAGGTAGGGATTGGCCGCCGCCTCGCCGACACGGTTCTCGATCCGGCTGGCCGGGTCGTTTGTGGCGGCCAGCACGCGCAGCATCGTGCCCTTGTTGTCGTGGCCCCAGGCGATGCGGTCCGGCGCCAGCTGGAACGCGTTCTGGTAGCGCTTGTAGCCGTTCACGGTCGGCGTGGAGAGCAGGCAGGTCGCCGCCGCGTGGTCCAGCAACCCCGCGATCCAGGCGCTGGCAATGGCGGACAGGCCGCCGTCGGGCCGGGACATGAACAGGTTCTGCCCGCTCATCCGGTCGACCAGGGACTGGTGCAGGTGCCAGCCGCTGGCCATGCCGTTCGGAACCTGTGGCCGGGTCATGAAGGTGGCGTGCAGCCCCTGCTGGCGGCAGACCTGCTTCGCCATGCTGCGGAACAGCACCATGTTGTCGGCATGGTCCAGGGCGTCGGCGGGTTCGAAGGTGAATTCGAACTGGCCGGGGCCGAACTCCACCTCCATCGACCGCACCGGCAGCCGCAGCCCCTCAGCCGCCCGGCGCAGCATGTCCATCACCGGCTCCAGCGCGGCATAGCGGTCCTCGGTCAGGTACTGGTAGCCGTGCGCCAGCAGTTCCGTCTCCGGCGCGGCGGGCGGCATGCCGGTGTCGCCATGGGCCAGTCTGGCATCCGTGATGCGGAAGACGTGGAATTCCAGCTCCAGCCCCGTGACCAGCCGCATGTTGCGCTCGGCCAGCCGCTGCACCGCCTGGCGCAGCAGGTGGCGCGCGGCAAAGGGAAACGGCGTGCCGTCCCGCAGTTCGATGTCGGCCAGCATCCAGGCCGAGTGCGGTGCCCAGGGCAGGATGCGGAAGGTTGCCGGGTCGGGGCGCATCACCACGTCGCCCGCCCCGGTCAGCACCCCGGCACCGAAGCCGGCATCATCGCCCCAGACCGGGAACACCGTGCGGTGGGACGTGTCCTTCAGCAGCAGGGTGGAGGTCATGCCGACGCCGTTGCGGAAGGCACTTTCCAGCGCCGCGACCGGCAGTGCCTTGCCGCGCAGGATGCCATGCTGGTCGGGAAAGCTGATGCGCACCGTCTCGATGCCCTGCTCCCGCGCTTCCGCCAGGATCGCCTCCGCCGCCTCCGGCAATGTCGTGTCGTTCACGCCCTAGGCCTCCAGCCCGGCAGGCCAGGGGCAGGCGCCGCGCCGCGCCGTGTCGAAGTCGCGCCAGTCCGCCTCCCAGTTCTCCGTGGCGCAGATGCTGTCCACCGCGACCGGGCCGCTCCGCCGGGTCTGGCTGTCGCGGAAGGGCGGGGTCTCTCCCGCCTCCACCTGCCGGATGGCATCACGCAACAGGCGGCGATAGCGCACGATGCCCACGTCGGACTTGCCCAGGTGCTCCTGCCTGCGGTCCTGGATGCGGCCCATCGATTCCACCGCCCACTGGTCATGCACGTTGATGTCATGGCCCATGCCGGTGAAGGTCTCCCGCGCCTGCTCCTCGGGGTCGAAACCGTAGTTGCTGCCGGCACCGGTGACCGGGCGATAGTCCGGCAGGCGATGCTGCTTCAGCCGCTGTTCCCGCATCACCGCCTTGTCCACCGGCCGGGCGAAGCTGGTGAACATGGAGAACCAGTAGCAACTGACATCGTCCACCGGCACATGCCATTGGGTGATGGTCATCTCGTTCGACATCGGGATCACGATGGCCTGGGGAAACACCTGGTTGGTGACCCGGACATGGGTGCGCCCGTCGGGCATGTGGCGCAGCGCGGTCAGCCGCAGCCCGTGATCCGAATCCTCGATCCTCAGTTCTGGGCGGGGATGGTCGCGCAGCAGCTTCGTCATCGGGATCTCGCTGTCGGCGACCGAATCCCGGAACTGCCTGCCATAGGCCTCCGCCGGGTCCTCGTCCTCCAGGAAGCGGTGCAGGAACGAGGCGTGGGCCGGGTCGATGCCGACCTCCAGCGCCTGCAGCCAGTTGCATTCCCACAAGCCCTTGAAGGCAAACACGTGACTGTCGGGGGCACTGAAGCAGTCGAGCGCGGGCAGGGCCGGAGGTTCCCCGTCGCCCATCCAGGCGAAGATCGCCCCGTTGCGCTCCACCACCGGGTAGTTCACGGCCCGCACATGCCGGTGCATGACGCTGTCGTCGGGCTCCGCAGGCTGTTCCCGGCATTGCCCGGTGCAGTCGAACAGCCAGCCATGGAAGGGACAGCGCAACCCGCCATCCTCCAGCCGGCCATAGGCCAGGTCGGCGCCGCGATGCGGGCAATGCCGGCCGATCAGTCCCAGGCTGCCGTCCTGGTCCCGGAACAGCACCAGCCGCTCCCCCAGCACGGTGACCGGAACGACGGGCCGCGCGGTCATCAGCTCGTCGGCAAGCGCCACCGGCTGCCAGTACTGGCGCAGCAGCGTCCCCGCCGCCGTGCCCGGCCCGATGCGGGTGATCAGGTCATTCTGCTTCTGGCTCATCATGACGGTGACTCCCGAAACCTGCGGCTGGCGCCAGAGTGCCAGCATCTCCGCCCCGCTGTCGAGATCACGGCTTCGCCGGAGCCGCGTGTCTCAGCCATCCGCGATGTCAAGGATTCGCCGCATCACCGGGAAGTAGCGGTCGCCGTCGCCGTTGGCGATGGCTTCCTCGAACATGCGCGCCACGGTCTCGCCGCCGGGGGCGCGGACGCCGAATTCCTCCGCCATCTCCAGCGCATAGGACAGGTCCTTGGCGGCGTAGCGGACGGAGAAGGACTTCTCCGGGTAGGTATCGGCCAGGATCGCCTTCACGCCGTGATTGCGCAGGGCGAAGCTGTCCCCCGACCCCTTCATCATGGTCTCCAGCAGTACCTTGCCCGGCACACCTGCCTTCTCCGCGATGGCGACGGCCTGCCCCAGTGCCAGGACGGTCTGGAACAGCACCATGTTGTTCATGATCTTGATGACCTGGCCGGAACCGACATCGCCGCAATGCTCGATGTCGGATCCCATGGTGGCGAGCACCGGGCGAATGGTCCCGAACAGGTCGTCCGGTGCACCGACCATGATCGCCAGCGTGCCGTCGGCGGCGGCCTGCCGGGTGCGGGCAATGGGGGCGTCGGCGAAGCGTGCGCCCTTCTCCGCCGCAGCCGCCGCGATCTCCCGCATCAGGGTCGGCTGCGACGTGGACATGTCGACCAGCACCTGACCCGGACGGCAATGGGCGACCAGCCCGTCCGGTGTCAGTGCCAGCTTGCGCACCTGCTCCCCGCCCGGCAGGCAGGTGATGACGATGTCCGCGGCGGCCATCAGCTCCGGAACGGAGGTCGCGTTCTCCGCGCCCTCCGCCGCGATTCGCTGCAGCGGCGCGGGATCCAGGTCGAACGCTGTCACCGCCCAGGTTCCGCGCCGGACGAGGTTCCGGCACATGGCCTCCCCCATCACGCCGAGGCCGATGAAGCCGATTGTCCGGATGTCCGGTTGTGTCATGCTCTCCCTCCCCATGCAGACACCGGAACCTAGACCGTTCCGCCGATGGATGGAATTCGGGTCTGTTCAATCCAATCGGGGTCGCTTAACCTTTCCGCGACGTAAGCAAGAATGGACCGCCTCCAGCAGGGGTGGCCGACACAAACGGGGAGGATCGGATCATGTCACTCTGGAAGAGAATTGCGCCTGCCGCAGCCGCGGCGGCCATCACATTCGCCGCGCAGACCGCGACGGCGGAGATCAACCTGCCGAACACGCTGGTATGGACGGCGTACAACACCGGCACGTCGGGCTACAACCAGGCGGTCGGCATCGGCTCGGTACTGAAGAACACCTATGGCGTGAACCTGCGCGTGCTGCCGGGCAAGAACGACGTGTCCCGCCTGACGCCGCTGGTGAAGGGCGTGGCGCAGTTCTCCGCCACCGGTTCCGACAGCGTCTATGCGCAGGAAGCCGTCTACACCTTCGGCAACCGCAACTGGGGCCCGCAGCCGATCCGGCTGCTGATGCACAACGTGGCCGACGGTTGCGCCGTGTCGATGGCGGTGGCCGCCGATACCGGCGTGAAGACCATGGCGGACCTGAAGGGCAAGCGCATTTCCTGGGTGCAGGGCGCACCGGCGCTGAACAAGGCCGTCGAGGCGATGCTGGCCCATGCCGGCATGACCTGGGATGACGTGGTGAAGGTGGAAGTCGGCGGTTACGGCGCCTCCATCGACAGCATCATCAACGGCGACAATGACGCGGCAGAAGGCGCGACCTTCTCCACCTCCATGGTGAAGCTGGAGGCCGGCCCGCGCGGCCTGGTCCATCCGCCGCAGCCGCATGACGATGTCGAGGGCTGGAAGCGTCTGAATGCCGTGGTGCCGTGGTACTTCCCGCATCGCTGCATGCAGGGTGCGGGTGTCCCCGCCGAAGGTTATGAGGGCGTCGGCACGGCCTACCCGATCCTGGTCGGCACGACGCAGGCCAGCGACGACCTCGCCTACAACATGACCAAGGCGATGTACGAGCATTACGACGACTACAAGGCCTCCGCGCCGGGTGCGAACGGCTGGGCCTGGGAGCGTCAGAAGCTGGAGCATGTCTTCCTGCCGTTCCATCCCGGTGCCATCCGCTACTACAAGGAAGTCGGCAAGTGGACCGACGGCGCCCAGGCCAACCAGGACAAGAACCTGGCCCGCCAGAAGGTGCTGATGGATGCCTGGGCCGCCTATACCGCGAATGCGCCGTCGGATGACGACGCCTTCAACACGGGCTGGATGAAGGCGCGTTTCGATGCGCTGAACGCGGCCGGGATGATCACCATCTTCGAGACCTGGTGATCTGACCACCTGAGACGACGACCCGGCACGCGCTGCGTGCCGGACAGAGACGACCAGCAGGGGCCGGCCGGCATCGAATCCGCCGTGCCGGCCCTTTCTGCTCGCGACCCTTCTGCCTGATCCGATCAGATCCTTCCTGGGGGCTCCCATGTCCGACAGCGCCACGAATCCGTCCACGCAACCCGAAGAGATCGATGACCGCGAGGCCAGCCGCTACCGGTCCCTCGGCCCGGTCTGGCTGGGCATCATCTCCGCCATGACCAGCATTGCCATGCTGATCGCCATCGACCGCATGTTCGCGCTGGAGGTGCTGCAGACGGTCATCGGCAAGGCGCTGGTGGACAACCGCTACCTCTACCTGGTGGGCGGCATCATGATCTCCATGGTGTTCATCGTCCTGCCGGGCTTCAAGCGCGCCTCGAAGACGAAGGTCCCGTTCTACGACATCGCCCTGATGATCCTGACCCTTGGCCTGACCTGCTACTATGTCTGGTACGCGGAGGCGATCCTGCTGGAGGCGTGGGAGTATGCCGCGCCGCTGCACGGCATGTGGGTCAGCGTCGTCATGTGGGCCGTGATCATGGAGGCCGGACGCCGTGCGGGCGGTCCCGCCGTCTTCTTCATCGTGCTGGTGATCTCGCTCTATCCCATCTATGCCGACCAGGTGCCGCAGGTGGTCTCCGGCCTCAGCCGCCCGTTCCTCGACACGGCTGCCTTCCACATGTTCTCCGAGGAGAGCTATCTCGGCATCCCGATGAAGGCCTTCGCGCTGCTGGTCTTCGGCTT
This sequence comes from Minwuia sp., assembly GCA_965228535.1. Classification (GTDB taxonomy): domain Bacteria; phylum Pseudomonadota; class Alphaproteobacteria; order Minwuiales; family Minwuiaceae; genus Minwuia. The sequence goes on from CBDDHU010000003.1 coordinate 480,551, forward strand.
CCTGCTGTTCGGCGTGGCGCTGATCTATACCGGCGCCGGCCAGTTCTTCATCAGCTTCGCCTTCGCCCTGCTGGGGCATGTGCGCGGCGGTCCCGCCAAGGTGGCGATCTTCTCATCGGGACTGTTCGGGTCCATGTCCGGCGGGCCGGTGACCAACGTGCTGACCACCGGGTCGCTGACCATTCCGGCGATGAAGCGGATCGGCATCCGTTCCAAGACCGCCGGCGCGATCGAGGCCTGTGCCTCCACCGGTGGCGTGATGATGCCGCCGATCATGGGTGCCACCGCCTTCGTCATGGCGGACTTCCTGCAGGTCCGCTACATCGACGTGGCGCTCGCCGCCGCGATCCCGTCGCTGCTCTACTATCTCGGCCTGTTCATGCAGATCGACGCCTACGCGGCGGAGCGGAAGCTGAGCGGCCTGCCGCGGCCGGAGCTGCCCTCCGTGCGCAAGGTGGTGATCGAGGGCTGGTACTATCTCTTCGTCTTCGCGCTGCTGATCTTCATGCTGATCTACATGAAGCGGGAGGCGCAGGCGCCGTTCTACGCCACCGCGCTGCTGCTGATCATCAACCAGTTCAACCCGAAGCACCGGCTGACCTGGCTGAAGCTGAAGCAGTTCGTCTATGCCACCGGCTGCCTGCTGGCGGAACTGGCCAGCCTGCTGGCGGCGGTCGGACTGATCGTCGGCGCGCTGCAGGCCACCGGCATGACCGGCACCCTGACCAACGACCTGGTCTACCTGGCCGGCGGGCACCCGCTGGTGCTGCTGCTGATGGGCGCGGTGACCAGCTTCATCCTCGGCATCGGCATGACGGTGACGGCGGCCTACATCTTCCTGGCCATCATCCTGGCACCCGCGCTGATCACGGCGGGACTGGACCCGATGAGCGTGCACATGTTCCTGCTCTACTGGGGCATGCTCAGCTTCATCACCCCGCCGGTGGCACTCGCGGCCTTCGCCGCCGCGTCCGTGGCCCGGTCGGAGCCGATGCAGACGGGTTTCGAGGCGATGCGGATCGGCTCCATCATCTACTTCATCCCGTTCTTCTTCGTGTTCAACCCGGCGCTGCTGGGCAATGCCGGGACGATCGAGGTCATCGTGGTCTGCGCCACGGCAGTGCTGGGCATCCTGATGGTGGCTGCGGCGCTGCAGGGCTACCTGTTCGGTGTCGGTCGCCTGGGTGGCGGTGCGCTGGGGATGGTCGGCCGTGCCAGCCTGTTCGTCGGCGGACTGATGTTCGCCGCGCCGGGCGGCGAGATGATCGGTTTCAGCCACATCGAGCTGAGCCTGATCGCGCTGGTCGTCGCGGCCCCGGGCATTGCCGTCGCCTATCTTGGCGGCCGCAAGGCGGCGGCAGCGGGGTGATGGAAGCCTACTTGTGCTCCTTGATGGAGAACAGGAAGCTCCGGACCATGAAGTCAGCGACGCCGCCGTCAGGCCGATAGCCGGTGTCGCGAAGTATGGCCTCGTGCAGCCTGAGGAACCCGTCGAGTTGCTGACCGTCCGTGATCCTGCGGAACGCCATCGACCATTCGGAGAACTGGCGTTCGGAGCGAAGCGAGTAGTCGATCTCGAGCAGGTTCCTGTGGCGAGGGTCCCTGAGAATGCGCCTGTAGATCTCCTCGACCCATTCGTCCGGACCTTCCAGCAGCTGCATGAAGGACCCGTCGCCATAGAGCAGGAGACCGGTCAGGTCATAGCAGAGGTTGTTCCGGCGCGACTGCATCAGCAGCTCGTCAAGCTGCTCCGTTTCCATCGGACCAACCGCGGACGAGAAATAGATCAATCGACGTAGAGTCATTGAGGACAAAGCGTACGACCCTGCTTCAACTCAGCCACATTCTGAACGACCAGCAGCCAAGTGAACAAGGAATGCGCGAGACCGGCAAAGGGAATCGCAGCGCCTGTCCGGTCCTGTGACGGCCATCCGGCCCCCGGCACGTGACCTGATGGCCCTTTCAGAACCGAACCCCGACGGCCCAGTCCACGCCGGACTGGCTGCCGCCGTCGACCTTGACCCGCAGGGGCTCGCAACCGGTTGCCAGCGCGAAACCGGACAGCAGCAGGCAGATGACAACAATGCGTCTCATGCGACCAATCTATGCCCGCTGCGGCGGCAGGAAAACGCGAAACCGCGTGAACATCCCTTGTCTGCGTGCGCTGTCACGTCCAGAAAGGCATTCATGCAACTGACGGAACCATTCCAGGCCGGATGGGGCGCGGACGCCGACTGGCGCGTGGCGCTGGGGGCCTGCCTCGAGATGATCGAGCCGGACGCGGCCCGGCGTGGCCCCGGTTTCGTCTACCTGTCCGATCACTTCGCCGCCGATGCACAGGCCATCCTGACCGTCCTGCGCGGCCGCACCGGGATCGACGACTGGGTCGGCACGGTCGGGATCGGCATCCTGGCCAATGAACGGCAGTTCTTCGACACCCCGGCCATCGCGGTGATGCTCGCCGAGATACCGGACGGGACATCGCGCCTGCTGCGGCCCGGCACACCGTCATTCCTGCCGTTCACGCCATGGTTCGGCGTGGCGCATGCAACACCGGAACAGCCGGAACTGCGCGAGAGCCTGCGGGTGCTGGAACAGCAGCCCGGTGGCTACTGGGTCGGCGGACTTGCCGCCTCGCGCGGGCAGGGGGCGGTACTGGCGCGCAGCCTGGCCGTCGGTGGCCCGGCCGGAGTGGTCTTTTCCGACCAGGTGCCCATCGTCACGGCGCTGACCCAGGGCTGCACCCCCATCGGCCCGGCGCGGGAGATCACGCGGGCGGACCGCAACATCGTGATCGAGCTGGATGGCCGTCCGGCCTTCGAGCTGTTCCGGCAGGACATCGGCGAGATCCTGTCCCGCAACCTGGACCGCATTCCGGGCTTCATCTTCTCGGGCCTGGCCCCGGCCGGGCAGGACGGCAGCGACTACCTGGTGCGGGAGATCGCGGGCGTGGACCCGCAGCATGGCCTCGTTGCCGTGGCGGAGGAAGTCACGGTCGGCCAGCGCCTGACCTTCTGCCGTCGCGACGGTGCATCGGCCGTTGCCGACATGGAGCGCATGCTCGACACGCTGGAACAGCGCGCGGACGGCGCGACCCCGCGCGGCGGGCTGTATTTCAGCTGCCTGGGGCGTGGCCCGAACCTGTTCGACGACACCCGGACGGAGGCGGCGATGATCCGCGAACGCTTCCCCGACCTGCCGCTGGTCGGCTTCTTCGGCAATGGCGAGATCGCCAACAGCCGCCTCTATGCCTACACCGGCGTGCTGTCGCTGTTTCTCTGAGCCTGCGGTAGCGGCGGCTCAGCCCTGCTCCAGCTGCCGCCACATCTCCTTGTCGCGTTCGGCGGTCCAGATGCGCGGATGGTCGATGCCGCTGGCCTCGTCATAGGCGCGGGAGATGTCGAAGGGCATGCAGTGGGCGAAGATCGACCAGTGACCGTACTTGCTCTCCAGCGCCGGGACCACCGTGTCGTAGGCGTCCTTGAGGGAATTGTCGGCGGCGACCTCGCGCGCCACGCCGTCATACAGGGCGCGGATGAAGCTCTCGGTCCCGGCGATCGCCTCCTCGCAGGCTTCGGGCGTCTTCATCGCCGGACCCCGCCCGGGGATCAGGTACTCGGGCTGGAGCGCACGCAGCTTGTCGAGCGTGGCAGGCCAGTCGCGCAGGTGCGCATCGCCGGTATAGGGCGTGGCGCCGTTCTCCACCAGGTCGCCGGAGAACAGAACCTTCTGGGACGGCACCCAGACGATGGTGTCACCGCGCGTGTGGCCCCGGCCCGGATGCATGATCTGCACCTCCAGGTCGCCCATCATGACGGTCATCCGGTCGGAGAAGGTCATGGTCGGCCAGGTCAGCCCCGGAATGCTCTCGATGCCCTGGAACAGGCGCGGGAAACGGTCCGCCTCCGACTTGTAGTCGGCCTCGCCGCGTTCCCGGATCATCTCCATGGTGGGTTCGGAGGCGATGATGTGCTCCGCGCCATAGGCCGCCGCACCCAGCACCCGCACCGCGTGATAGTGGGTCAGCACCACGTAGCGGAACGGCTTGTCGGTGACCTGGCGCACCCGGCGGATCAGGTCCTCCGCCGCGATGGGCGTGGCGCGGGTATCGATCACCATGACCCCGTCATCGCCGATGATGACGCCGGAGGTCGGATCGCCTTCCTCCACATAGACCCAGGTGTTCTCGGTCAGTTGCTCGAACGTGATTTCCTTGGGTCCGAGATCCTGCGTCGATGCGAAAGCGCGCGCCATGTCGTTGTCTCCCCGTGTGTCCTGCGCCAATCCTGTTCCGACCAGATAGGAATGTGCAACCCCGGACCGCAAGCCCTGCGGGATTGAACGGTCGCGATTTGCCGGTAACATCGCCTTCCATGGCCAGGACCATGCAAGATCGCCGGACACCGGCTGGCTCCGGCGACCACGGCGGAACCGGACTGGTTCCCGTGGTGAGGCATCTGCTGGACCAGGTGCCGGTGCGTGCGCCATCACTGATCGTCACGGTCTGGGGCGACACCATCTCGGCCCATGACTGCCCGGTGTGGCTCGGCAGCCTGATCCGGCTGCTGGCGGATTTCGGGCTGAACGAGCGGGTGGTGCGTACCGCCGTGTTCCGCCTGCAGAAGGACAACTGGTTGCAGGGCCGGCAGGCGGGGCGGCGCAGCTACTACGACCTGGCGCCGTCGGGCCGCCGCCGCTCCGACGCCGCCCATCGCACGATCTATCGCACCGCACGGGGGGCGTGGGACGGCAACTGGCTGACCCTGATGGCAACGACGGACGCCATGCGCCGCGCCGACCAGCTGAAACGCGACCTGGCCTGGATGGGGTTCGGCTGTCCCGCACCCGGTGTCTTCCTGCATCCCGGCATGGCGGAGCAGACCGTGCGCGCGCTGCTGCACGACCAGGGGGTGGAGGACCAGGTGGTCGTGCTGCGCGCCCGGGCGGAGCAGGACTCCGATCCGGCGGCGCTTCGGCACCTGGCACGCGAAGCCTGGGACCTCGCCTCCCTGGAAGGGGGCTACAGCGATTTCCTCCGCCTGTTCACGCCGGTGATGGATCACGTGACGGGCGGTGGCGGCCTGCCGGACCGGGATGCGTTCGTGGTCCGGACGCTGCTGATCCATGAATTCCGCCGCGTGACGCTGCGCGACCCGCTGCTGCCCCAGGCGGTGCTGGGCAAGGACTGGCCGGGGGAGGCGGCGCGGCAGCTCTCGGCCGATCTCTACCGCGCGATCCATGCGCGGGCGACGGCGCACGCGATGCGAAATCTCGAAACCGCCGACGGGGGGCTGCCCCCGCCGCGCGGCGGATACTATGATCGCTATGGTGGCCTGGACTGAGGGGATGTGGTCAGGCTGACCTGATGATGAAACGGGGAGGAATTTCATGGCCTTGCAAGTGGCAATCATTGGCGCGGGTCCAGCCGGCTTCTACGCGGCGGAGGCACTGGCCGCGAAGGGTGAGGGGGTCATGGTCGACCTGATCGACCGGCTGCCGACACCGCATGGCCTGATCCGTTCAGGCGTTGCACCCGACCACCAGACGACCAAGCGGGTCACGAAGAAGTACGACCAGACCGCGTCGCGGGAGAACGTGCGCTATGTCGGCAATGTCACGCTGGGCCGTGACGTGACGATGGATGAACTGCGCGAACTCTACGACGCGGTGGTGATTGCCTTCGGCGCGGAGGGGGATCGCCCGATGGGCATTCCGGGGGAGGACAAGGACGGGGTGCTCGGGTCCTTCGCCTTCGTCGGCTGGTACAACGGTCATCCCGACTTCGTGGACCTGGATATCAACCTGGATGTCAGCGACGTGGTGGTTGTCGGCAACGGCAACGTGGCGCTGGACTGCGCGCGCCTGCTGGCCCGCACGGAAGACGAGATGAAGGCGTCCGACCTGACCGACGAGGCGGGCGAGGTGCTGTTCAACAGCGGTGTCACGGACGTTCACCTGATCGGGCGGCGCGGCCCGGTGGAGGCAAGCTTCTCCATCGCCGAGATGCGGGAGATGGGGGAGCTGCAGCGCGGCATCTCCCTGGTGCATGACGACCAGATCCCGGATGAGCTGCCCGCCGACATGGACCCGAAGGAGGCCCGCGCCCGCAAGGCGGTGCTGGAGGTACTGCAGTCGTTCCGGGGCAATACCCGCGACCAGGCAGAGGTCGGCGTGCATTTCGAGTTCTTCCTGCGCCCGGTGGAGGTGCTGGGGGAGGATCGCGTGACCGGCCTCCGGGTGGAGCGGACCAGGCTGGAGGATGGCCGTGCCGTGGGCACGGGCGAGATCTTCGACATTCCCTGCGGCATGGTGATCAGCTGCATCGGCTATGTCAGCCGCCCCATCGACGGGCTGCCGATGGAACATGGCAAGGTGGTGAACGACCAGGGCCGCGTTGCCCCCGGTGTCTATGTCGTCGGCTGGGCCAAGCGCGGTCCCAGCGGCACCATCGGCACCAACCGCCCCGACGCGCAGGACGTGGTCGGACTGCTGCTGGAGGACATGAGCGACGGCGCCGGCAAGCCGGGCGGCAGCGGGCTGGACAAGGTGCTGACCGCGCGCGGCATCCGGCAGGTCAGCTACGAGGACTGGCTTGTGATCGACCGGGCCGAGCAGGAACGGGCCGATGCCGAGGCACCGAGGCGGAAATTCGTCACGATTCCGGATATGCTCTCCGTGGTCGACGAGTCCTGAACCGGGGGACGCGGGGGCCGGACAACGCGTCAGCCGGGCAAGGGAACGCATCGCCATGATCCTGATCCAGATCAGTGACCTGCACATCACGGATCCCGGCGAACCGGTGGACCGGCTGGCTCGCACCACGGAACGGCTCGCGGCGGCTGTCGCGCGGATCAACGGGCTGCGTCCCCGCCCCGACGGGGTGATCGTCACCGGCGACCTGGTGAACGAATGCCGCGCCAGCGAGTACGAGCGGCTGCGTCACACGCTGGAACCGCTGCAGGTGCCGGTCTGGCTGATGGTCGGCAACCATGATGCCCGCGATGACCTGCGCATGGTGTTCGATGACCATGCCTACCTGGGGCGGGAAGGCTTCGTCCACTACACGGTAGAGGACCTGTCGGTGCGGCTGGTCGCGCTGGACAGCCAGATCCCGGGGCAGACCTCGGGCGCGCTGTGCGCGGAGCGGCTGGCCTGGCTGGAGGCGCGGCTGGCGGAACAGCCGGACCGCCCGACCATGGTTTTCCTGCACCATCCGCCCTTTGCCAGCGGCATCGACCGCATGGACGCCAACGGGCTGGTGGAGGGACGGGAGGAGCTGGCCCGCATCCTGGGCGCGAACCGGCAGGTGCTGGGCATTTCGGCGGGCCATGTGCACCGCCCGATCACGACCATGATCGCGGGCGTGCCGGCGCATACCTGCCCCAGCACGGCGCATCAGCTCGGCCTCGACCTGCTGCGCACCGACGGCGTCAGCATCGTCGCCGAGCCGCCCGCCTGTCTGATGCACACCCGCCAGCCCGGTGCACCGCTGGTGACCCACCATGTCTATCTCGAGGAGCACGACGTGCTGGCCGATGTCAGCATGAAGTAGCCAGGAGCGGCGCCCCTGCGCCGACGATCCATCAACAACCCTGGGGAGGGAACAGCCATGAGTTTCATCAACACGACCGTCGTCGTCACCGGTGCCGCGCGCGGTATCGGCAAGGCCTATGCGAAGGGTTTCGCCGGGCTTGGGGCCAATGTCGTCGCCACCGACATCTCGGACTGTGATGGCGTGGTGGAAGAGATCACCGCTGCCGGTGGCGTCGCCATGGCGCAGGTCTGCGACATCTCGAAGATGGACCAGATGACCGAACTGGCGGCGAAGTCCGCCGAACGGTTCGGCCCTGCCGCCGTGCTGATCAACAATGCCGCGCTCTACGGCACGCTGGGTGGCGGCCGCTTCGACAAGCTGACCGAGGAAAGCTGGGACGCGGCCATGGCCGTGAACGTGAAGGGACTGTGGAACGCCGCCAAGGCCTACGTGCCGCAGATGCGCGAACTGGGTGGCGGTTCGATCATCAACATCTCGTCCCTGGCCGCGACCTACGGGCTGGCCTACGCGCTGCACTACACGGTCTCCAAGGCGGCGGTGATCGGCCTGACCCGCGGGCTGGCGCGGGAACTGGGGCGCGACCGCATCCGCGTCAACGCCATTGCACCCTCCGCCGTGCTGACCGAGGGCACGGTCGAGTTCATGGGCGAGAAGTACGAGAAGGCGCTGGACGTCATCGCCTCCGGCCAGTCGATCCAGCGCAACCTCGACAGCGAGGACCTGGTCGGCACCGCCATCTGGCTGGCCTCCGACGCGTCGGCCATGGTCACCGGCCAGACCATCGCCGTCGATGGCGGCACGGTCTTCCTCTGACGGAGCCCGACTGATCGGCCTGTCCCGGACACGAACCGGGACGGGCCGCTCCCAGCCCGGCATGGCCTAGCGCGGCAGCACGCCCTCCGACTGCAGGCGGGTGAGCCAGCCGAGGAACATCTCCTCCGAATCGATGCAGTCGCCGAACCCGGCCTGGCGGATGCGGATGGTGGACAGGATCACGTCGTTCGGGCGGCTGCCATGGCCGAGCGAGTAGTCGATGAAGGACCAGGACGGCACCAGGTCCGCCAGGGTGGTCTGCTTCAGCCCGTGCCGTTCGACGATGCGCTGCCAGACCGCTTCCTTGTCCACCATTGACCGGGTCAGGCTGTGCGGATGCGGCACGTCGGTCGGCATGGCGAAGTGGGCCGCGACGCGGCGCCAGAAATGCGCGAAGACGAAGACATCGCCATTGGTGACGTTGAAGACGGTGTTGCGGGCATTGGCCGACTGCCCGGCCCAGCCGATGGAGCGGGCCAGCAGTGCCGCATCGGTCAGCTCGATGGTGCGCGGCTCCCCGCCGGGGAAGCGCAGCGGCAGCCCCAGTTCGCGGCAGATGGCGGCGTAGGCCCCGATGCCCGCGATGATGTTCATCGGGCTGCCCAGCGCGTAGCCGCAGACCAGCTGCGGCCGCATCACGGTCCAGTGCCAGGACTTGCCCTGCTGCCGCGCGGTCAGCCAGTCCTGCTGGTCATAGTAGAAGTTGGGCGTCATGTAGCGCGGATCATCCTCCCTCGCCGGCAGGCGGAACGGCCCCATGTGGATGCCGTAGGCCTTGGTGCCCTGCATCAGCGTGATGTGTTGCAGGTCGGGCGCGCGTTCCTCCACCACCTCCACCAGGTTCTGCAGCATCGCCAGGTTGGTGGCCACGTGGCCGGGGTCGGTCCAGCCCCTTGCGATCTCCGCCTGCTCGTTGACGGCGGCATAGACCAGGTGGGTCACGTCCTGCAGCCCGGTCAGCGCCGCCGCGCAGGCGTCCCGGTCCAGCAGGTCGACGGCGATGTGGCGGGCGTCACTGGCGAAGTCCGGTGAGCGGCGGGACAGGCCGATGGCCGGCTGGCCGGAGGCCGCAAGTTCCTCCAGCACCGCCCGCCCCACGACACCCATCGCGCCCGCCACCAGCGTCGTGCCCCTGTCTGCTGTCATCTCTCGCCTGCCCGAACCACTGCCAATCCGATGTCCATGTGGTCCATACTAGCCTTTCCGCCGCACGGATCATCCACCGGAATGAGGAGCCCGCCATGCTTGTCCTGAAACCCAACTGCGAGTGCTGCGACACCGACCTGCCGCCGGAATCGGAGCAGGCCATGATCTGTACCTTCGAATGCACCTTCTGCCGGGACTGCGTCGAGCAGGTGCTGGGCAATGCCTGCCCCAACTGCGGCGGCGGCTTCGCGCCCCGCCCGATCCGGCCCGCGGCCATGCTGGTGCGGTTTCCTGCCTCGACCGAGCGGATTCACGGGGACCATCCCGGATGCACGAAAGTGGCCTGATGGAGTATTCAAATACTACTTGCGACTGAAACCGGTTGCAATTGTCGCAGGAATTCCGCCAATTAACGCAGCGCAGCTTTTCAGGTGTGCGTAACAACGCATGGAACCGTGCTGACCGCGAACGAACAGATTCAACGGAGGACCTCAAGTCTATGGAACGTCGTAAATTTCTGAAGGGTGCCGCGCTGGCGGGCGTCGGCACCGCGGCGCTGGCCGCGCCTGCCATTGCCCAGGGCGGCAAGACGCTGACCATCGTTTCCACCTGGCCGCGGGACTTCCCGGGACTGGGCATCTCCGCACAGCGCCTGGCCGCGCGCATCGCGCAGCTGTCCGACGGTGCGCTGAAGGTCGAGTACTTCGCCGCCGGTGAGCGTGTCGGTGCTTTCGACTGCTTCGACGAAGTCGCGTCCGGCAACTCCCAGGCCTATATCGGCGCCGACTACTACTGGACCGGCAAGCACCCGGCCCTGGCCTACTTCACCGCCGTGCCGTTCGGCATGACCACGGTGGAATGGAACGCCTGGATCAAGTTCAAGGGCGGCCAGGAGCTGTGGAACAAGGTTTCCGGCGAATTCGGCCTGAAGCCGCTGATGTGCGGCGCGACCGGCACCCAGGCCGGCGGCTGGTTCAACAAGGAAATCGAGTCCCCGGATGACCTGAAGGGTCTGAAGATGCGCATTCCGGGCCTCGGCGGCTCCGTGCTGTCGAAGCTGGGCGTCTCCACCGTGTCCCTGCCGGGCGGCCAGATCTACGAGAACCTGGTTTCCGGTGCCATTGACGCGACGGAGTGGGTCGGTCCCTACAACGACTACTTCATGAAGTTCTACGAGGCTGCCAAGTTCTACTACACCGGTGGCATGCACGAGCCGGGTGGCGGACTGTCCTTCGGCATGAATGCCGGTTTCTGGGGCAGCCTGACCGACTGGGAGAAGGCGGTGATCGAGGCGGCCTGCTACGAGGAGCATGGCGCGGCGTTCGAGGAGAACATGGCCAAGAACGGTGAGTACATGACCAAGCTGGTCAATGATCACGGTGTCGAGGTCCGGGCCTTCAACGACGACATCTGGGATGCCTTCGGCGATGCCGCGGCGGAAGTGTTCGCGGAGACCCGTGACCATTCGGCCCTGGCGACCGAGGTCGATGACTCCTTCCAGGCCAACCTGCGGGAGATCGGCGGCACCATGGCGAAGTTCGAGGGTACCTTCGTCAACCAGCGCAACCGCGTGCTGGGCCTCACCTGACCGACAGGTGATTGACAGGAATCAGGGCGGAACCGGACCGGTTCCGCCCTTTTTTCCGTTCTGCAGCCCCGTTTGACGAGGCTGCCAGCGACCGGGACACCTGCATGTCCGGGTCGTCAATCTCACAGGATTGCCCATGACTGACAGCAGCGTAACCGCAGACATCCCCGTCGAGATTCCGCGCTACGGACGACCGGCGCCGGTCTCACGGATACTTGGCTGGTCCATGCTGACGCTGCTGGTCGCCTTCCTGGCGGAGAATGTCCTGATCGTCAGTTTCGGGCTGCCCGGTTTCTCGGCCGCCTTCTCCGGCGGTGACGGACTGGCCTGGGTGCAGGTCGCGCTCTATGCGGCGGCGGTCATCCTGACGGTCCTGTTCGTGCTGCGCACGCCGGACCGCGCCCTGCGCTGGGACGCGCAGATGATCCACCGGTTCAACTTGTTCATCATCCGCGGCTTCTTCTGGATGGTGGTGCTGGTCGGCGTGGTGGACTCCGCCATCGCCTTCATGCGGGTGGAGAACCTGCTGGACTACTTCATGGGCGAGGATGCGGTGCGTGCGCTGACCCGGGCCCACTTCGTCGGTCCCTGGATCCACATGCCGCTGGTCGCCGTTGCCTTCGTCATTGCCGCCTTCACCCGGACCCTGGGCTTCACCTGGCTGGCGCTGCTGATCGTCGGGGCGGAGCTGCTGATCGTCATCACCCGGTTCGTCTTCTCCTACGAGCAGGCGCTTATGGGTGACCTGGTGCGCTACTGGTACGCGGCGCTGTTCCTCTTCGCCTCCGCCTACACCCTGTTCGACGAGGGCCATGTGCGGGTCGACGTGCTGTATGCCGGTTTCGGTCGGCGGACCCGGGGCTACGTCAACGCCTTCGGTTCGATCCTGCTCGGCCTGTCGACCATGTGGGTCATCATCTATATCGGCTTCGACGGCAAGCAGGCGATCATCAACGGCCCGATCAGCAATTTCGAGATCTCGCAGACCGGCGCGGTGGGCATGTTCATCAAGTACCAGATGGCGGGCTTCATCGGCATCTTCGCCATCACCATGATGGTCCAGTTCGTCAGCTATTTCTTCGAGGCGGTGGCCGATCTCCGGGACGAACCCGGACATCGCGATCACCAGCCCGTCACGCATTGAGGTCGGGGCAATGGAGCTCTTCTTTCTCGCACTGCTCGTCCTGATCATGGCCACGGCGCTGGGCTCCGGCTACCCGGTCGCCTTCGCCCTGCCCGGTGCCGCGATCATCTCCATCGCGCTGGCCGCCGGTTCCGGCTACCTGTTCGCCGGCAACCCGGACGCCTATTTCCATTCCGGCGGGCCGGCCCAGTGGCTGTCCGCCGGTGTGACGAACCTCAGAGGGGTCTACTGGGAAGTCGAACGCGACACGCTGATCGCGATCCCGCTGTTCATCTTCATGGGCATCATGCTGCAGCGGTCGAAGATCGCGGAGGACCTGCTGGTCACCATGGCCCAGCTGTTCGGCCCGGTGCCGGGCGGTCTCGGCATCTCCGTGGTCTTTGTCGGCGCGCTGCTGGCCGCCACCACCGGCATCGTCGGCGCGACCGTGGTCGCGATGGGCCTGATCTCGCTCCCGGCCATGCTGCGCAACAACTACTCGCCCTCGCTTGCCACCGGCACCATCGCCGCGTCCGGCACGCTGGGCCAGATCATTCCACCCTCCATCGTGCTCATCATCCTGGCCGACCAGCTTGCCTCCGCCACCGACCAGGCGGGCACGGCGCGCAAGGCGCTCTACAAGGAAGCGACCGGCGAGATCAGCATGCCCTCGATCTTCGATGTCGGCTCCACCAGCGCCGGCGAGATGTTCCTGGGGGCCTTCATTCCGGGCATGGTGCTGGTCGGGCTCTACATGCTCTACATCCTGGTCTACGCCACCATCCGCCCCAGCGCCGCGCCCGCCGTTCGGTTCGAGGGGCGTTTCGACGGCGCCTTCTGGCGCAACGTGGCCCTGACCCTGATCCCGCCGCTGGCCCTGATCTTCCTGGTGCTCGGCTCCATCATCGCCGGTATCGCGACCGTCAACCAGGCAGGTGCCATCGGTGCCGCCGGTGCGCTGATCATGGGTGGCTATCGCCTGACCGAGGGCCGGGCGATGACCTTCGTCCCGGCGATCATGGCCATCGTCGCGCTGCTGCTGATCGCCTTCGTGCTCGCCACCTTCGACATGAACGTGAAGTCGATCGACAGCGCCGATGACCGCATCGGCATCGCCATCGGCGCGGTTGCCGCGATCCTGCTGGTCATCTCCCTGGTCTGGAGCGGCTGGCGGGTGCTGCGCATCGACCGCACCCTGCAGGGCGTGATGCTGGAGACGGCGAAGACCACCTCGCTGGTGTTCATCATCCTGCTCGGTGCCGCGATGCTGACCGCGGCGTTCCGCGCCTTCGGCGGCGAGGAGCTGGTGCGGGAGTTCCTGAACTCCCTGCCGGGCGGCTTCTGGACCCAGTTCATCATCGTCATGCTGGTGATCTTCATCCTCGGCTTCTTCCTCGATTTCATCGAGATCGCGGTTGTCGTGGTGCCCATTGTCGCGCCGATCCTGCTGGCGGATCCGTCCGCCAACATCACGGCGGTCTGGCTGGGCGTGATGATCGGCCTGAACATCCAGACCTCGTTCCTGACACCGCCCTTCGGCTTCGCGCTGTTCTACCTGCGCGGTGTGGCCCCGGCGGCGGTGCGCACGGTGCAGATGTATCGCGGCGTGATCGCCTTCATCAGCCTGCAGCTGCTGGCGCTGGGCATTGTCGGTGCCGCGCCGGAACTGGTGAACTACCTGCCCAACCGTGTCAGCTTCCTGTCCGACACCTCGCCGCCGCCGCGCAATCCGAAGCTGCAGCTCTGCCTGGAGGAGTTCGTGGTCGACCGGCTGGCGACCGATGGCAACGCGATCAACGGGGCCATCACGCAGGCGAAGGGTCTGGACCTCTCCACCCTGCCGCGCGACCTGGCGAAGGATCTCGGCAACGGGATCGGCAACGCGGAGAAGGCGATCGTCGCGCTGAGGGAGACGGTGGCGGCTGGCGAGGCGGTCGAGGCCGCTTCCGACGCCTATCGGCCGAAGCTGCGCATCGTGCGTGACCTGGAGAAGGACATCCGCAAGGAGCAGGCGGAGGCCGACGCGCTGAAGACCCGCATCGGGCGCCTGCTGGAGGGTGAGCAGGACCAGAAGGCCGAACTGGAGGCCGAGATGCGCCAGCACCTGGCCCGTGTCGAGGAACTGCGGGCCGAGATACCCGCCGACTGGGAGGCCACCTACAAGTCCTTCAGCATCCTGACCCGCGCCGAGGCCAAGGCACGCACCACTTACCAGCGTGCGGCGGACGATTCCTTCGAGGAACCGGCGAAGGTGCTGGCGGTGCTGAACGGCAACGCGGCCTTCGCGGCGCTGGAGGGTGACCTGCGCGGCCTGCGCCAGGCCATCGAGACCCTGCCGGAGAAGCAGGCGACCGAGGCGGTGCAGGAGGTCGAGCGTGCCTTCCGCGACGTGGAAGGCTCCGATGATGTCCGCAAGGCCCTCGGCAAGGCCCGTCGCGGCCTGAGGAAGGCCGGGGAGGACCGGACCAAGGCGCTGGAGGAGTACGAGGACGCGATCATCGCGTTCGAGGAACAGCAGGTCTGGCGTGGCCCGGCGGCCGCGGCGCTGAAACCGGGGATCGAGGCCTACCTGGCTGCGACCCGGGAGACGCTGGGTGCCCGGGTGCAGCCGAAGCTGTCACGCGACCAGGCCCTGTTCATCGCTGCCTGCAGCTCCAGCCACCGCGATATCTCGCTGAACTTCTGATCACCGGCCCTTTCGGGGGCACGTCAGGAAAGCAGCGGGAGGTCCGTCAGGCGGGCCGGAAGCGGGGCAGGTGCATGCCGTCGCCGATATCGTCCCACCACAGCGTCAGGGCCATGCCGACATGCACGGCGGCCGGATCGGTGTCGGTGATGTTGGTGACCAGCTTCACGCCCGGCAACTCGGGGAAGGTCACCAGCCCGACGACATAGGGCACATGCTCTGCCACTGCCGGGTGACTGGGATGGTGTACCACGGTGTAGGAGAAGACCTCCGCCGTCGCGGGGGCGGCAACCCATGTCACCGCCGTGGAGTGGCAGCCGCCGCAGATCGGGGCCGGCGGATGCCGCAGCAGCCCGCAATCGCCGCAGGCCTGGAACTGCAGCCGGCGCTCGGCACAGGCCTGCCAGAAGGGCGCATCATCCATGTCAGGCTCGGGGCGGGGCATGGTCTCGGGAAACAGGGCCATCAGTTCCTCCCCAGCAGGATCGCACTGGTCGGCGCGACGCCGAGGCCGCCGGTGACCAGGCAGGTGGCCGCATCCGCGACCTGGGTGGTCGAGGTGCCGCGCAACTGGCGCACGCCCTCGATGATCAGGTTCATGCCGTGCACGTAGGCTTCCGAGAGCTGGCCACCGGAGGTGTTAAGCGGCAGGCGCCCGCCATCGTGGCGGATGTTGCCGTCGGCGACGAAATCACCGCTCTCCCCCGCGCCGCAGAAGCCGAAATCCTCCAGCGCCATCAGCACCATGCCGGAGAAATGGTCATATATCTGGGCCACGTCGACATCGTCCGGCGTCAGCCCGGCCGCCCCGAACAGCTCCCGCGCCAGGCGGCGGTTGTTCGTGCTGGCATAGGTCTCGTCGGGCATGTTGTGGCTGCCGAGCGGGCCGGTGCTCCAGCCGGCGCCGCCACCATGCGCGCTGGCCAGCACCTCCACCTGTTGCCCGGCCAGGTCGCGTGCCCGCTCCGCCGTGGTGATGATCACCGCCGCCGCGCCGTCGGTCTCCAGGCAGCAGTCATGGAGGCGCAGCGGCTCGGCGATCCAGCGCGATGCCAGGTACTGTTCCTTCGTCAGGGTACGGTCATGCATCACCGCCAGCGGGTTGCGGTTGGCGTTGGCGCGGAACGACAGGGCGACCTCGGCCAGGTGATCCTGCGTGATCGGGTACAGGTGCATGAAGCGCTGCACCATCAGCGCCAGCATCTGTGGCGGTGCGAACAGGCCGAAGGGGGCGGTGTAGCTGCCATGGGTGCGGGTGGGCGCGGCACGCCCGAAGCGGCGACCCTGGCCCTGGCAGAGCCCGCGATAGGCCACCACCACTTCCGCCTGGCCGGATTCCACCGCCGCGCAGGCCAGCGAGATCGCACCGCAGGATCCGCCACCGCCGCCGCCCCAGACCATGGCCGACCAGCGCAGTTCGGGAATGCCCAGCGCCGCCTGCATGACGGGGCCTTCATTGCTGTCGTTGGAAAAGGATGTCAGGCCGTCGATGGCGCTGACCGGCAGGCCTGCATCCTGCGCGGCGGCGACTATGGCCTCCGCCGTGATGCGGAACTGGCTGCGATCCTGGATGCCGCCCCAGCGGGTGTATTCACTCTGGCCGATGCCGACCACATGCGCCTTGCGTGCCGATGCCACCATGCCGGCCGATCCCCCTCCCCGGTTCAGACAGGGGCATCATACAGCCGCGTCGGCCGCGTGCACCGTGCGGTACGCGCATCAGGCAACCGCCAGCGACATGCCGGGTCAGCCCGCGGTGGCCTCCGCCTCCGGGGCCGCGTCCGCTGCCCCATTGTCGGAGAAGGGGGAGCGGCCACGCCGGAACCGGCCCGCCAGCCGGTCCAGCCCCGCCAGCGCCTTGTCCAGTGCGGCCATGGTCTTCGACAGGTCGTCGCTGTCATCGTCCAGGAAGCTGCGGAAGGTGCGCGCATAGGCAAGCCCCAGCGCCTTCATGCGCAGCGCCCCGCCGAGTCCGGCGGTCGAGACCCCGGCGGATTCAAGGGCCAGCCGCATGCTGCGCTGTCCGGGGCCGGCCATCAGCGTCAGGGCACCCATCGGGTCCGCCGGCAGGCTGGCCAGCACGGCCCGCAGCCCCTCCCGGTGCGGTTTCAGGTTGTCGAAGCGGGCGATCAGCAGGGTGAACAGGCGGTCGCGCACCGCCTCGTCGGGCCAGTCATCATCTATGGCGGAGAGCATGGCGGTATCGGCCCGTTCGGCGATCGCGGCGATGATGCCGGAACGGCTGCCCACCGCTGCCACCACCTCGGCAACCTCCAGGCCGGACTCGCGGGCAATGTCGTAGAGCGTGACGTTGCGCCAGCCGCCCAGCGCGGCGAGCTGCATGGCCGCATCGATGATGGGGCCGACGGGATCCTTCCTGCGGGGCATGGGCGTGTCTCCTGACTGGACCTGTCCTCCCCATTAGATGGGGTGACAGGTCCGGCCGGAAACCGGGAAACTTGTCGCAAGGTTCCCGGAGAGGACATTGGTCGAGGCACAGGCGGCGCCACCCACGCGGGCGGCTTGCCCGGACTGGCAGAGGTCCCTGAGAGGGCGAATCAGCCCTTCAGCGCCTCGTCGGCCGGGACGTAGTCATAGCCCAGGTCATTGGCCACCGCCTCGTAGGTAACCTTGCCGTTCCAGACGTTCAGGCCGTTCTTCAGGTGCGGGTTGGCGGACAGCGCCCCCTTCCAGCCCTTGTTGGCGATGGCGATGGCATGCTGCAGCGTGACGTTGTTCAGCGCGTAGGTGGAGGTACGGGCGACACCGCCGGGCATGTTGGCGACGCAGTAGTGCACCACGCCATCCACCACGTAGGTCGGCTCCGCATGGGTGGTGGCGCGGGAGGTCTCGAAGCAGCCGCCCTGGTCGATGGCCACGTCCACCAGCACCGCGCCGTCCTTCATGGTCGACAGCATGTGATGGGTCACCAGCTTCGGTGCGGCGGCACCGGGCACCAGCACCGCGCCGACCACCAGGTCGGCGGCGGCCACCTGTTCCTCCACCGCCGTGCGGGTCGAATAGAGCACGGTCGCGGAGGCCTCGAAATGGTTCTCCAGCTTCTCCAGCACCACAGGGTTGCGGTCCATGATGGTGACGTCGGCATGCAGGCCGACGGCCATCTGCGCGGCGTTGAAGCCGACCACACCACCGCCCAGGATGACCACCTTGCCCGGCGCCACACCGGGCACGCCGCCCAGCAGCACGCCCAGCCCGCCATGGGCCTTCTCCAGCGCCGAGGCACCGGCCTGGATGGACATGCGGCCCGCCACCTGGCTCATCGGCTTCAGCAGCGGCAGTCCGCCCGTCGGGTCGGTCACGGTCTCGTAGGCGATGCAGACGGCACCGCTGTTCACCAGGTCGCGGGTCTGGTCGGGATCGGGGGCCAGGTGCAGGTAGGTGTAGAGGATCTGGTCGGGACGCAGCATCGCGCGCTCGTTCGCCTGCGGCTCCTTCACCTTCACGATCATGTCGGAACGGGCGAATATCTCCGAAGCCTCCGCCGCGATCTCGGCCCCGGCCTGCACGTAGGCCTCGTCGGTCGCGCCGATGCCCATGCCGGCCCCGCTCTCCACCAGGACCTCGTGACCGTTCAGCTTCAGCTCGGCAACGCTCTCCGGCGTCAGGCCGACACGATATTCGTGGTTCTTGATTTCCTTCGGGGTACCGACGCGCATCACAGCCTCCTGAACCGTGCGATCTGTCTGATGGGCCAGTATCGCGCGCCAGTTCTCGAAAGTGCTTCGATTCTTCTCCCTTCCGCATGGGAAGACGGAAAAATCTCCCATTGGAAGCCGAAATAATGATAAAAAATCCCATGGATCGGACCGATGCGCGAATCCTGAAGCGCCTGCAGCAGGACTCCTCCCTGTCGCTGAACCAGCTTGCGGAGCTGGTCGGCCTGTCGCCGTCCGCCTGTCACCGGCGGATCAAGCTGCTGGAGGGCTCCGGCGTGATCTCCGGCTACGGCGCGCGGCTCGACCGCATGGCGCTGGGCCTGACGATCCAGGCCTTCGTCGAGATCAGCCTGACCTCCCAGAGCGAGGAGGCGCTGACCGCGTTCGAGGAAGCGGTGACCCGGACGGAGGAGATCCTGGAGTGTCACCTGATGACCGGCAGTGCCGATTACATGCTGCGGGTCGCGGCGCGTGACGTGGCCGACTTCGAACGCATTCACCGCAACCGCCTGTCGCGCCTGCCGGGTGTCGCCAGCATGCAGTCCGGCTTCGTGCTGCGCAGCGTGCGGGAGGGTGGTGCCTATCCGGTCGATGTGAACTAACCTGTCCTTCCTGTTGGTTGCGGAAGGCAGAGTGCAGTCCTGTCATGCATGAAGAAGAACTGATCAACCTGGCGATCGTTGCCGGTGCGGCGCTGCTCTGCGGCCTGCTGCTCAGCCGGATCAAGCAGCCTGTCGTGGTCGGCTACATCCTCGCCGGCGTGGTGCTCGGTCCCTCCGTCCTGGAACTGGTGGGGGAGGGGGAGGAGCTGCAGCTCGTCGCCGAACTCGGCGTGCTGATGCTGCTGTTCCTGATCGGCATGGAGCTGTCGCTGCGCAACTTCCGGCGCATCTGGCGCATGGCGATGACCATTGCCGGGCTGCAGATCGCCCTGGGGCTGGCCTTCGCCTGGATGTTCGGCAAGGGGCTGGGCTGGGGGCCCGAGCTGTCGCTGATCATCGGCTTCGGCCTGGGCCTGAGTTCCACCGCGGTGGCGATCAAGATCCTGGAGGATATCGGCGAACTGCGGACGGAGGTCGGACGGCTGGCCGTCGGCATCCTGGTGGCGCAGGACCTGGCGGTGGTGCCCATGCTGCTGATCGTCAGCGAGATGGGGAAGGAGGGGTCGAGCCCCACCAGCGCCCTGGTGCCGGTGATCATTGCCGTCGCCATCCTGGCCGGGATCGTCTTCCTGCTCAGCCGCCGCAAGCGGGAGCACCTGCCCTTCGCCCACTGGATCAGCGACAATCACGACCTGGCCGCCATGTCGGGCCTGGCCATGTGCTTCGTCTTTGCCGCCATCAGCGGCCTTGTCGGCCTGTCGCCGGCCTATGGCGCCTTCATCGGCGGCCTGGTGGCGGGCAACACCATCGAACGCGGCAAGATGATCGCGGCGGTGGAGCCGGTGCAGTCGGTGCTGCTGATGGTGTTCTTCCTCTCCATCGGCCTGCTGCTGGATCTCGGTTTCATCTGGGACAACATCCTGCTGGTGCTCGGGCTGCTGCTGGTGATCTCGCTCGTCAAGACAGCCACCAACATCACCATCCTGCGGATGCTGGGGGAACCCTGGCCAAAGGCCTGGCTGGCCGGGACGGTGATCGGCCAGGTCGGCGAGTTCTCCTTCGTCCTGGTGGCTGCGGGCGTGGCGGCAGGGGTGGTCGACGGCTTCAGTTCCAAGCTGATGACGGCGGTGATCGCGCTCAGCCTGGTGGCCAGTCCGTTCTTCCTGTTCACCGCGCGGCGGATGGACCGGGTGGAGTGGCGTCGCATCCGATCCTTCAGCGACATCACCCATGCCATCTATGGCCGCAATGCCGGGGCCTTCGTGCAGGGTTCCGGTCGTGCCGCCCGTGGGGTGGGGCGGGTGACGCTGAGTGTCGGCGACTATGGCCGCAACGAGCTGGACCGCATCGTCGGCAGGTTGCAGCCGAAGCGCCCCGGCACGCCGGAGGCGGAGGCGAAGGACGATGTCATGCCGGAGGGGGATGCCCCGGCCGGCGACAGCCAGGCCGCCGATTCCGACCGGAACGCGGATGATGCGCCGGCGGGCGAGATCACCGAGACCATTGAGACCGCCGAGACCACCGGGACCGCCGAGACCACCGGGACAGGGACAGCGGAAGAGGCGACACCTGCCGCTGCCGACGATGTGCCCGACGCGGATACCGCTGCCGACAGGGAACGCAATGGCCGACCGGGAACTTGAGCGGCTCTGGCGTGAGCGGTCCGGTGGTCCGGTTGCGGGGGTCGACGAGGTCGGGCGCGGGCCGTTGGCGGGACCTGTGGTCGCGGCCGCCGTCATCCTGCCCGATGACCGGCTGATCGGCGGCCTGGCCGATTCCAAGGCCCTCTCCGCCCGCCGCAGGCAGGAGATCGCGGCGCGGCTGCACGGGGAGGCGACGGTCTCCATCGCCGAAGCCAGCGTGGCGGAGATCGACCGCCTCAACATCCTGCACGCCGCCATGCTTGCCATGTCCCGTGCCATTGCCGGGCTCTCCATGCCTGCGGCGGCGGTGCTGGTCGACGGCAACCGCATGCCACCGGACCTGACGGTGCCGGGGGAGGCCGTGGTGAAGGGGGACGCGAAGGTCGCTGCCATCGCTGCTGCCTCGATTGTTGCAAAAGTGCATCGGGATGCGCTGATGGCGGAACTGGCCGGACGCTGGCCCGGATACGGCTTCGAGCGGCATGCCGGGTACCCGACACGCCAGCATCGCCAAGCCCTTGCGGCACTTGGACCCTGCCCTGCGCACCGCAGGTCGTTCCAGCCTGTTCGTGATTTGATCCTTCAAGAACAGGCGATAAATGACTGACTCAGCGCAACAAAAGCGGTTGACCTGAGATTCTGGTTCAAGTGACTATGCCAACGCGCTGTTGATTCGAGGGGTTTTCGGCGCGTTCAGGGTGGGACATCAGACAGGACAGCGCGGCGCCATGCGGGAACTGCCGGTAAACAGGATCATTCAGGGCGACTGCGTCCAGATCATGGAGGGACTGCCGGAGGGATCGGTGGACATGGTCTTCGCGGACCCGCCCTACAATCTCCAGCTGAAGGGCGAACTGCGGCGCCCCGACGAGAGCCTCGTCGATGCCGTGGATGACGAGTGGGACCAGTTCTCCAGCCTGGAGGCCTATGACGCCTTCACCCGGGCCTGGCTGCAGGCCGCGCACCGGGCGCTGAAGGACACCGGCACGCTCTGGGTCATCGGCAGCTATCACAACATCTACCGTATCGGCGCGATCCTGCAGGACCTGGGGTTCTGGATCCTGAACGACGTGGTCTGGCGCAAGTCGAACCCGATGCCGAACTTCCGCGGCCGCCGCCTGACCAACGCGCACGAGACCATGCTGTGGTGCGCGAAGGGGGAGAAGAACAAGGGCTACACCTTCAACTACGAGGCGCTGAAGGTGCTGAACGATGACGTCCAGATGCGCTCCGACTGGCTGCTGCCGATCTGTTCGGGCAACGAGCGGCTGAAGGAGGACGGGCAGAAGGCGCACTCGACGCAGAAGCCGGAATCGCTGCTGCACCGCATCCTGGTCACGGCCACGCGGGACAATGACGTGGTGCTGGACCCATTCTTCGGCACGGGCACGACGGGGGCGGTGGCCAAACGGCTGGGGCGGCGCTTCATCGGCATCGAGCGGGAGGAGAAATACTGCCGCCTGGCCCAGAACCGCATCGGCCGCATCCGCACCCTGCCGAAGGAAGACCGCGCCATCACGCCGCCGAAGCGGCAGGCGGTCCGGGTGCCGTTCGGCGCGGTGGTGGAACGCGGCCTGATCGAACCCGGCACCTACCTGTTCGGTCCCACCGGCGACCACGTCGCCCGCGTGCGCGCCGACGGCAGCCTGATCTGCGCCGACGCCACCGGCTCGATCCACAAGATCGGCGCCCATGTGCAGGGCGCGGCAAGCTGCAACGGCTGGACCTGGTGGCACATCGAGGTCGAGGGCAAGCTGCGCCCGATCGACATCTTCCGCGACCAGATCAGGGCGGAACTGGGCGCGGAGTAGGGGCCAACCGGCGATCCGGGTTTGGCAACAAGGCGCGGGACGCCTGCTTGCCCGGATCATCGCATTCTCGCCTCTCCAGACAAGGAGAGACAAGATGCCTGATATTGCGCGACCGGAAGCACCGCTGCCCCATGAAACCGTCACCTGCGAACCCGCAATCCTCTATTTCGGGACGCCTGTTGCACTGATCAGCACCCTGAACCCGGACGGCACGGCCAATCTGGCCCCCATGTCCTCCATCTTCTGGCTCGGCTGGCGCTGTGTGCTGGGACTGGCCGCGACTTCCGCGACCACGCGCAACCTGATTGCCAACCGGCAATGCGTCATCAACCTGCCATCCGTGAATCAGGTGGCAGCGGTGGACAGGCTGGCCCTGACCACCGGATCGGAGACCGTGCCGCAGTCGAAGGCCGTACGCGGGTACCGCCACGAAGCCTCGAAGTTCGAAAGGGCCGGACTGACACCGGTGCTTGCGGAGACAGTGGCACCGCCCCGTGCGGGCGAATGCCCGGTACAGCTGGAGGCGGTGATCGAGCATCATCGCCCGCTGGCGGAGGATGACCCCCTCGTCGGTCGGTTCACGGTGGTGCTGGAGGCGCGAATCACCCGTGTCCATGCGGCCCGGTCCATCATGATGCCGGGGCAGGAGAACCGTATCGACCCGATCCGCTGGCGGCCCCTCATGATGAGCTTTCAGGAGTTCTTTGGCCTGACCCCGACAACTGTCCATCCATCCACCCTCGGGACCGTGCCGGAGAAGCTTTACCGCAGCCCGGACGTGGACAGAGCGCGGGCGGGTGCCGGTTCCATCATCTGAGGGCCGGTCCGGCGCCTTCAGGCCAGGGCGGTGCCGGACTGCCGCCCCAGCCCGTGGATCAGCAGGTCAAGCAGGTGGGACACATCGGCTTCTGCCTGCTCCCGTGAAGTCGCATCCTCGAGCACGCCGTTCAGGGCGCGGGTGATCAGGCGCGCCGTGGTATCGGCATTGTCCCGTTGGCCGGTAATCGCGACCACCAGATCGGCCAGCAACCGCTGGAACCTGTCGTTGGTCGCCAGGATGTGGCCACCGCAGATGCGGTTCTTTTCGTTGATCAACTCGTGCCCGAATGGCCCCCGATGCAGCAGGTCATAGACCCAGTCCACGCGGGCATGGACCACCTGTGACAACCGCGCTGGGGCGCTGCCGGGGGCAGTTGCGGCAGCGGTGACCAAATCGACGACCTGCTGGTTCATGCGCTGGCTGAGGTCGGCGAATATCGCATCCTTGGCCTGGTAGTGCTTGTACAGGGACGTCCGTGACAGCCCGGCGGCAGTCGCGATGTCCGACATGGTCGTCTTTGCATAGCCATGACGGGCGAACTGATCCAACGCTGCATCCAGCAACTGGTCAGCAGTGTCGGAACGGTCGGTTTCGGGATTGCGTAACATCTTTGGTTGTTTACAGAATGAACAAATTTTGTAAACTACGCCCATGACCAAGCCAGAACCCATGATCCTGTTCGATCACACCATCGCCACATCGACCCCGGTCGAAGCGGTCTTCGCCTTCGTGTCCAATCATCAGAACTATGCCCTCTGGTTTCCGGGGGTGATCGGTATCCGTTCCGACGACAGCCTACCGCACGGGACGGTGGGAAAGACATACCGGGAAACGATCCGCCTGCCGCCGGGACGGGAGAAATGTATTGCCATTCCGGTGGTCGAGAGTGTGCCGCCCGCACGTTTCGTGACGGAGGGCAGGTTCCCGCCACTGCACCCGCGCATGGAGATGACACTGGAACGGAGCGCGGATGGCGGCACATCGCTGCGCTGGTGCTTCATGAGTCGAAACCGGTCCCGGCTCGGACGGATGCTGATCGGCCTCGCCATCAGGCCGATGCTGCGCAAGCGCAGCCGCATCGCGGCGCGGCAACTGTCGTCGCATCTGGCGACCTTGTCCGGGGACTGAGGTGCTCACCCCGCCAACAGCGCGTCCTCGAAAGGGAAATCCGACAGCAGTTCGGTGCCGGTTTCGGTGACGAGGATCTGCTGTTCCAGCTTCACGCCCTCCCCGCCTGTCTCCGCGCCGATGAAGCTTTCGACGCAGAGGGTCATGCCGGGCTGGATCTCGCCGTCATAGCCGGCATCGGTGAAGTCGGCGCGGTGGTAGAGGTAGGGATATTCCCCGGTCATGCCGCAGCCATGGGCGGAGAGGTAGTAGCGGTGCGCGGCATACTTTTCCGGGATGTCCCAGGCGCCCTCCGCATAGTCGCGGAAGCCGAGGCCGGGGCGGATCAGGCCCATGTTGTGCTGCACCTGTTCGTGCGCCACGCGATACAGTTCCCGCTGCGTCGCGGTCGGCGTGTCGGGGCCGGAATGGAAGGTGCGGGAGAAGTCGGAATAGTAGCCGTGGCAGCCGACCACATCCGTGTCGAAGGCAATCAGCTCGTTCTGCCCGATGATGCGCGGCCCGGTCTCCTGGAACCAGGGGTTGGTGCGCGGGCCGGAGTTCAGCAGCCGGGTCTCGCAATAGTCGCCGTTTCCTGCCACCACCGCCTGCTGCAGTACCGACCAGAGTTCGTTCTCCGAAATGCCGGGGCGGATCGCGTCACGCAGCTTGCCCACCGCCTTGCCGGTGAGGGCGAGGGAGGCACGGATGCATTTCACCTCCTCCGCCGACTTGATGGCGCGGGCCAGTTCGACCGGGTGCTGCGCGTCGCGGATGGTGAACCCCTCCGCCGCCAGCGCGATGGCCGACCCGGCATTCATCCGCTCCAGCCCCACCACCGCGTCCTTGCCCACCTCCTGGCGCAGCGTGTCGGCCATCTCCGCCGCCCAGAGCCGCTCCCGCGCCGCGATGTCCGGCCCGGCGGCGACGAAGCTGGCAGTCAGCGCCGGGCGCACCTCGTCAATGGTGTCGAAGCCGTCCGCCAGGTGCATGCAGCCGGTGAACTCGTACAGGATCGAGCGGTCGGCAGTGAGCAGCAGGTAGCGGCTGGCGGCGTTGCGCGAACTGAACACCTGCATGTTGCGGGTGCCGGTGGCGTAGCGGATGTTCACCGCGTCCGACAGGATCAGCGCGTCGAACCCGGCCTGCCGCATCTGCTGCCGTACCCGCCCCAGCCGGTACTGCCGCACGGCATGCAGGTCGATGCCGTCCGATTCCGGCGCTGCATCGAGCAGCGCCAGATCGTTCAGCCCCGTGCGGCCCTGATGCCAGTCAAGCCGGGTCACGCTGTGCCCTTGCGGTTCACCCCTTCAGGTCGGCCATGGAGACATAGGCGGAGATGCGTTCCAGGCTGGAATGGACATCCACCACCACGGGGCCGTCATGCGTCATGGCTTCCGCCACCACGGCTTCAACCTCGCTGTCATCGCGGATCGTCAGGCCCTTCGCACCGAAGGCGGCGCCCCAGGCGGCAAAGTCCGGGTTGACCAGGTCGGTGCCCGCGACGGTGCCGGGGAAGAACTTCTCCTGGTGCAGGCGGATGGTGCCGTAGGCGCCGTTGTTGGAGACGAAGATCCTGATCGGCACCCGCCGCGAGATCGCGGTGGCGATCTCGTTGCCCGTCATCATTGCGCCGCCGTCACCCAGGAAGGTGACGATCTGGCGATCCGGCGCGCGCAGCCCCGCCGCGGCGGCGGCGGGCACACCCATGCCCATGGCCCCCGAAACGGCACCGACCATGACCTGGCGCCCGTTCAGGCGCAAATGCTTGTGCACCCAGCTGGAGAAGTTGCCGGCATCGGTCACCAGGATGGCGTCATCGGCCAGGTGCGGCTTCAGCGCCTCGATCACCATGCCGAAATTGACCCCGTCGGCGGCCGGTTCCGGCGCGCCGCCCATCAGCCGGTCGACATAGGCCTGCAGCCGCCCGAGCCAGTCGGAACGGTCCCGCGGTGCGGGCGCGGCCTCCACCAGCGCATCCAGGAAGGCGGGGGCATCGACGGTCAGCCCGACATCGGCGGCGAACACCCGGCCCACCACGTTGGCGTCCGGGTAGACATGCACCAGCTTCTGCTTCGGCGGGATGGAGGGGAAGACATAGCCCTGGGTCGTGGTGTCTCCCAGCCGCGTGCCGATGGCCAGGATCAGGTCAGCCTCAGACAGCAGGTCCACCTGCGGCTTCGGGATGTTGAAGCCCAGGTAGCCGGCATAGAGCGGGTTGTCGTTGGGGAAGATGTCCTGGCGCTTGAAGCTGGTGACGACCGGCACCTGCAGCACGTTGGCGGCGCGCAGCATGGCGGCACGGCCACGTTCCCCGTCGACCTGGCCGCCGGCGATGACGATCGGCCGTTCCGCCTGGCCCAGCAGCTCCGCCACGCGGGCCACGTCGGCATCGGCGGCACGGGTCAGCGGCACCGGCATCGGGTCCAGCGGCGGGTTCGAGACGCTGTCGAACTGCATGTCCTCCGGCAGCACGATGACCACCGGTCCCGGCGTGCCGGAGCTGGCGATCTGCCAGGCCCGGGCCACGATCTCCGGGATGCGCTCCCCGTCCATGATCGTCCACACGGCCTTCGCCATGCCGCCGAACATGCGGGAATAGTCGACTTCCTGGAACGCGCCGCGCCCGATCTCGTCACGCGCCACCTGGCCGATGAACAGCACCAGCGGCACCGCATCCTGCTCCGCCGTGTGCACGGCGATGGAGGCGTTGGTGGCACCGGGGCCGCGACTGACGAAGGCGACGCCGGGGCGTCCCGTCAGCTTGGCATCGGCCACCGCCATGAACCCTGCACCGGATTCATGGCGGGTCTGGACCAGGTCGATCCGGTTCTGCCGGGCGAGCGCGTCCAGGGTCGCGAGATAGCTCTCCCCCGGCACGCAGAAGACCCGGTCCGCCCCCTGCCGTTCAAGGCAGGAGACGAGCAGTTCGGCTGCACTGGTCATGAGGCCACCGCTCCCTTCCGGTTCAGCATCACCGTGACCAGCAGGGCCGGCACCAGCAGGATCAGCGCCCCGATCACCAGCTCGATATGGGTGAAGCCGGTCAGCTTGCCGCCCGGAGCCAGGAACAGGATGGACGCCACGCCCACCGCGACCCGGATGGGCCATTGCAGCACACCGCCGACATTCAGCCGCCCGACCCCGATCAGGTATCCCTGCAGCGCCGACGCCATCAGGATGACGCCGATGACCGCCGTGACCGAGACGGTGACCACCTGGGTCACCGTGCCCTGCATGATCAGCCCCGGGTTCAGCACGAAGAAGAACGGGATGAAGTAGATCACGGAGCCGAGACGCATGGCCTCGAAGCCGGTCCGCATCGGGTTCGATCCGGCCAGGCTGGCGGCCGCGAAGGCCCCGAGTGCCACCGGTGGCGTGATGAAGCTCAGCATGCCCCAGTAGAGCATGAACATGTGCACCGCCATCGGGTTGAGCCCGGACTGGGTCAGGGCCGGGGCCAGGGTGATCGCCAGGATGATGTAGGCCACGGTCACGGTCACGCCGATGCCCATGATGAAGCTGGCCAGCGCCCCCATGATCAGCAGCAGGATCACGTCCCCGCCCGCCAGCGCCAGCAGTTCGCTGGCCAGCGTGGAGACCTTGCCGGTCAGCGACAGCGCGCCGACGATCATGCCGATACCGGCCAGGATCGCCGCCAGCTCCGCGAACAGCCGACCGACACCGACGATGAAGGTGCCGACATTGGCCAGCTTCCAGCGGGTGCTGCTGTTGATCTGGTTGATCGCGATCAGCAACACGGTGGCGTAATAGGGGGCCAGTGCCTCCTGCTGCAGGTACAGCAGCATGAAGACCAGCAGCGCGAAGACGAAGACATAGTGCCAGCCTTCCCGCAGCGTCTCGCGGACGCTGGGCATCTCGACCTTGGGCAGCCCCTTCAGCCCGGCACGGGCAGCGTAGGAGTCGATCTGCATGAACAGGCCGAAGAAGTACAGGAAGGACGGGATCGCCGCCGCGATGATGATCTCCGAATAGGGCACGTTCAGGTAGATCGCCATGATGAAGGCGGTCGCACCCATGATCGGCGGCATCAGCACGCCGCCGGTGGAGGCACAGGCCTCCACGCCAGCCGCGTAATGCGCCTTGAATCCCGTGCGCTTCATGGCCGGGATCGACAGCGCGCCGGTGGTCATCACGTTGGTGATGACGCTGCCGCTCATGGAACCCATCAGGCCGGAGGAAAAGATGGCCACCTTGGCCGGGCCGCCACGGACATGGCCGAGCAGCGAGAAGGCCAGGTTCAGGAAGAACTTGCCGCCACCGGTGTGCTGCAGCGCGACGCCGAACATCAGGAAGCCGATGACCAGGTTCGCGAAGGCGCGGAACGGGATGCCGAGGATCGATTCGGAGGAAATCGCGTGATAGCCGAAGGTGTTGCCGAATGGTTCGTTCTCGAAGGTCTCGAACGGTTCCGGCAGCCACTCGCCATAGGTCGGATAGAGCGAGAAGATCAGCACGATGATGGCAACGACGAGCCCGGCGGAACGGCGCGTGGCCTCCATCACCAGGGCCCAGAGGATCCCGCCCGCGATCTGGATATGCGTCGGCGCGCCGTACTCCCAGCCGAGGTTCACGATGTCCCGGGCGTAGTAGAACAGGTAGGCGTTCACGCCGATCGCGGCGAGGATCAGCACGATATCCACGAGGAACAGCGCGCGGTCCGTACCGGTCTCGGGACCGGGGCGCGGCGGCCGTATCGGGAAGACGAGCAGGCACAGCGGCAGCAGCAGCGCCAGCAGTGCGAAGAAATACTGGGTGTCGATCGGCACGTAGCCGAGCGTGTGGCCAAGGTTGAACAGCTTGTAGATCGACATGGCCACGGTCAGCACCGTGACGATCACAAGCATGGCACGCCAGAACGGCGAAAGTGGCCGATACCGGAATTCGGTGTCGGCCACTTTCATCGTCTGACCGGCGGAGCCGGCGGGACCCTGTCCGGGTCCCGCCGGTGTCTCACCAGCGGTCTGGTTCACGAAATGTCAGCCGTCACTCGAAGACAACGGGCATGCCGGCAGCCGTCAGCGCCTTGGCGCGGATCGGCAGCCACTTGGCCGAGATGTCTTCCGGGGACATGCCGGACACGTCGCCCAGCGACTTCCAGGAATCCATGATGATCTGCTGGCGCTTGATCAGCATGTCGTTGTTGGCCTGGGCCTCGTCGGTCCAGATACCGGCTTCCTTGAAGTAGCGGATCGTGCCCTCGTGGTACGGCATGCCCCAGACCAGGGTCTGGTTCTCCAGCGCCCAGCCGGCGCCGCCCGGTGCCGCGTCCTTGTACTTGTCGAGCTGGTCGACGATGCCCTTGGTCAGCGCATAGACCTCATCGGCATCGCGGTCGCTGTTGGTGACCAGGATCGGGTACGGGTAGACGTAGCCGGCATGCGGCTTCTCGGCAGAGATGTCGGCACCACGGGTCGCCACGTGCTTCAGCGCGACCGGGTGCGCGTTGTTCAGGCGCTTCCAGCCCTCGGTGTCGTCGGCAGGCAGCGGCGGCCAGAAGATGCCACGCGGGCTGGCGGCCAGACGCTGCGCATGCGGCGTGATGGTGGACATGAAGGCCGCATCGGACTGGCCGTTGATGATCGCATCGACGGACGCCTTGAAGCCCGAGACCTCGACCTTCTGCACGTCGTCCCAGGTCAGGCCGGCAAAGGCCATGTTGGCCGCGGCATTCCAGTTCAGCGCGTCACCGCCGACAACGTAGGACACGCGCTTGCCCTTCAGGTCGGCCATGGTCTTGATGTTGGCGTCCTTGGCGGTCGCCAGGCTCAGGTTGTTCTCACCCACCGCGGTCAGCACGACGCGCAGCGGCTGCGGGCCCCATTCGCTGGAGGCGAACAGGAAGGTGCCTTCCTGGCCGAAGAACGCGGCGATACCGCAGGCGCAGTAGTCCGCCTTGCCATCGCGCAGCGGCGCCATGCGGGACACGTCGTTCTTGCCCGGAATGACGCGCATCTTGACGCCATAGGCCTCGCTCAGCGCGTTGCCGATCGCCACCGACTGGGCGTAGCCGGACGCCGTGGTGCCATAGGCGGTCCAGGTCATCTTCTCCGGCATCTCGGCCATGGCGGCCGAGGCGGCGAAGGTCAGCGCACCGGCAATGGCCGCTGCTTTCACATAGGTCTTCATCTAGTTCCTCCCTGTCACGGCCGATCCGGCAAATCCATCTTCCGGGGACCGGCCAACCTGCGGCGCATATTGACGGCTGAGTCATGCATTGAAAACCCCTGTTCGATGTCGCTGACGCAACCGGCGGATTGCCGAATCCTCGCGGCCCTGCCGCCGGGGAACCGTGGGGCAGGGGCGGGGGGTGGGCAATGTCGTTCCGTGGCTGGTATGTTCCGATAGCGACGCGGCATCCCCTGCCGCGTGGAAGCGGGGTGGGAGCACTACTTGAGGTTTCTGGCCAAGATCCGGCGCAGCGTCCCGGCAGTGACGCGGGCAGTTTCCCTGCTGACCCTGGTCGTGATGATGCCGGTCCTGCTGCCGACCGACCGGGCCGAGGCACGGTCCGGTCCCGTCTGCGAACTCGACCGGCCGCTGGTGCTGGCCGACCTGCCCTGGGCATCCAATGCCTTCCACGTCGCGGTGGTGCAGCGGATCGTGGAGGCGGGGTACGGCTGCCGGACCGACGTCCTGCCCGGTGCCACCCTGCCGCTGTTCCGCGCCATGGCGTCGGGGCGGGTGGACGTGACGCTGGAGGTCTGGAAGGGGAACTTTCCCGACCAGTGGGATGCTGCCGTGGCGGCGGGCAAGGTGGTCGAGGTGGGGGTGAACTTCGCCGATGCGACCCAGGGCTGGTACGTGCCGGCCTGGCTGGTCCGGGGGGAAGGCGCGCGCGCGCCGGATCTGAAGTCGGTCTCCGACCTTCCGCGTCACAAGGACCTGTTCAGCGATCCGGAGCAGCGGCACAAGGGCCGGTTCTACAATTGCAGCCTCGGCTGGGCCTGCGAGGCGGTGAACAGCCGCAAGCTGCACGCCTATGGCCTGAGCGACAGTTTCACCAACTTCCGCCCCGCCAGTGGCGCCGCCCTGGCGGAGGCCATCGGGGAGAACTACCGTCGCAAGCGACCCTTCGTCGCCTATTACTGGTCGCCGACCTGGGTGCTGGGGACCTATGACCTGGTGCGGCTGGAGGAGCCACCGCACGATCCGGCGGTCTGGCAGGCCATGATGGCGTCACGGCGACCTGAACGGGCGACGGCCTATCCCGAGACGCCGGTGGGCATCGGCGTGCAGGCCGGGCTGGTCCGGGAAGCCCCCGTGCTGATCGCCTTTCTCGGCCGCTACCGCACCGGCAGCGCCCTGGTGTCGTCGGTGCTGGCCCACCAGCGCCTCTACGGCAAGTCCGCGGCGGAAACCGCCGACTGGTTCCTGCGCGAACATGGCGATGTCTGGCGCGACTGGGTGCCGGCGGATGTCGCGTCCCGGGTTCACGCCGCCCTCGGCTAGGCTGTTCCGCAGGCGGGCTGCTGCGGTAGGCTGGGCGCAGAAGCTCCTTGAAGGGGACACGAGGCGATGACCGTGCTTTCACCACTGGCCGACCTGGCCGGCCGCTTGCTGCTGTCGGTGATGTTCATCCTGTCCGGGGTGCACGGCCTGAACGACCTGGCAGGTGCGGCGCGCTACATCGAGGCGGAGGGCATTCCGGGAGAGCTGGCGATCCCCGTGATCATCACGGAGATCGGTTGCGGATCACTGCTGCTGCTTGGTTTCATGACCCGCCTGATGGCGTTCCTGCTGGGCGGCTTCACGATGCTGACCGCCCTGCTGGTGCACGCGCAGTTCGGTGATCCAGCACAGACGATCATGTTCCTGAAGAATCTCGCCATTGCCGGTGGCATGGGCATTGTCTTCGCCAACGGTGCCGGACCGCTGTCGCTGGATGCCCTGCTGGGGCGCAGGCGTGAAGGGCTTCAGTGATCGGTGTCGGGCAGCCAGGGGATGGAGGCGATGCCGATCCCCTCATCCTGCAGGTCCTCGACCTCTTCCGGCGTGGCGTCGCCGTAGATGCCGCGTTCCTCCGCCTCGCCATAGTGCATCTTGCGCGCTTCCTCGGCGAAGGCCGGGCCGACATGCTCGGCATTCTGTTCCACGTGACGGCGCAGGGTCCGCAGCATGGCAACCATCCGTGCCGGGGTGATCTCCATGTCACCCTCGCTGCCACCCGGCGCCGGTTCCTGCGGCTCCGACGGCACCGGCACCCGTGCCTGGCGGATGGAGTCCTTGCGCGAGGCGACATTGGGGGCCATCGGTGCCTTGCCGATCTGGCCGTCGCCGCACACCGGGCACTCCAGCAGGCCGCGCGTCTTCTGGTCCTCGTAATCCGCACTGGACCCGAACCAGCCTTCAAAGACATGGTTGTCCCTGCATTTCAGGTCGAAGCGGATCATGGGCGTGGGCATCCTGCCGCGGACGGGTTCGTGACAAGCCTGTTACATGGCGGCAGACGCGCCCTGCCGCAAGTGGATTGAACGCGATGACATGCCCCGAGACACCGCCGCCTTCCCGCTGGGTCGACCGCCACCTGCCGGTGGCCGGGCCGGGGCAGACCCTGCTGGACCTGGCGGCGGGGGGCGGGCGGCACGTGCGGCTGGCGCTGGCGCGCGGCTACCGGGTCACTGCCGTGGACATCGATACCTCACCCCTCTCCAGCCTGACCGCTGACGACCGCCTGGCGGTGCTGCAGGCCGACCTGGAGGGAGCGGCATGGCCACTGGCCGGCCGCACCTTCGACCGGGTGGTCGTGACCAACTATCTCTGGCGGCCCCGGTTCGCCGACCTGGTGCGCTGCGTCGCGCCGGGCGGGCTGCTGCTCTACGAGACCTTCGCGCTGGGCAACGAGGTGCTGGGCCGTCCCCGCAACCCGGATTTCCTGCTGCGGCGCAACGAGCTGATCGACCTGGTCCGCCCGGAACTGGACGTGGTGGCGTTCGAGGACGTGACGGAGACCGAACCCACCGCCGCCGTGCGGCAGCGTATCGTCGCCCGGCGCAGGGGACCCGTGGACGCCAACGGGCCCGGGTGATAGGAAATCCTGTCGCCCGCGCACCATCGGATCGCATCGCATGAACAGCCCGCAGGGCCCGGAACTGCTCCAGCCCGTTGACATCTCCGCCTATGCCCGGGGGAACCTGGGCATCAGCCATGCCCATCGCTTCGACAGCGGGCAGGCGGGGCACGATGTCGTGGTGCTGGCGCTGGTGCATGGCAACGAACTCTGCGGCGCCCATGCGCTGAAACGGTTGCTGGATCTCGACATCCGGCCCGAACGCGGCGCCCTGACGCTCTGCTTCGCCAATGTCGGGGCCTACGCCACCTATGACGACGCCATGCCGACGCGGGCGCGTTTCATCGACGAGGACATGAACCGGGTCTGGGACCTGGCGAAGCTGAACGGCAACCGCACCAGCGCTGAACTGGAACGGGCGCGACAGATCAGGCCACTGGTGACCGGCGCGACGCGGCTGCTGGACATCCATTCCATGCAGTCGGGCGGGGAGCCGCTGATGCTGAGCGGCATGACCGCACGCGGACAGGCGCTGGCCCGGCAGACCGGTTTCCCGCGCCTGGTGATCGCCGACAGTGGCCATGCCTCCGGGCGGCGGCTGCGCGACCACGGGGCGTTTGCCGACCCGGAGGCCGACGCGACGGCGCTGCTGGCGGAATGCGGCCAGCACCAGAGCAGGGAGGCGGCGGTGAACGCGCTGGAGATCACCGCGCGGTTCCTGCTGGCGGTGGGCTGCATCGGGCGGGACACGGCGGAACGGATCGCGCCGTTCCGGTCACATGGACCCGCGACGGTGATCGAGGTGACGGAGCGGCTGACGGTCACCGAATCGGGCCGCAACGGTTTCCGCTTCGTGGAAGAGTACGAGAGCCTGGCCACCATTCCCCGGGCCGGAACGGTGATCGCGGAGGAGGCGGGGAAGCCCGTCCGCACCCCCTATGACAATTGCGTGCTGATCATGCCGTCACGGCGGCTGGTTGCGGGGCAGACCGCTGTCCGCCTGGGCCGTGTCATCCGGCAGGACGCACCGCTGTCGGCAGGGCAGGGGAGGCCGTGACGGCGACCGCCAGCCCCTCCGCTCCACCGGCCGCGCCGGGCACACGGCTGCGCGACCATGCGTTGGCGCTGGGCGTCGGGGCGGTCGGCGGCGGCCTGTTCTTCCTGCTGTCGATGCCGCTGGCCTGGATGATGGGCTCCATGGTGTTCGTCTCCATCGTGGCGCTGTCAGGCCGGACCCCGGTGGTGAACAAGCGCTTCCGGGGCGTGATGGTCGCCATCCTGGGGGTGTTCCTGGGCAGTGCCTTCTCGCCGGAGGTGGTCGACCGCGCGGTGCAGTGGGCGCAGGCGCTGCTGGTGCTGTTCGTCTACATCGTGATCGGCAGCGGGCTGGTCTATCTCTACCTGCGCCGGGTGGCGAGGTTCGATCCCGTGACCAGCTATTTCGCCTCCACCCCCGGCGGCCTCAGCGAGATGGTGCTGGCCAGCGAGGCCATGGGCGGCGACCCGCGCCGCGTCTCCCTGGTGCACACCACCCGCGTGCTGCTGATCGTGCTGATCATTCCCTTCTGGTTCCGGCTGGTGATGGAGGTGGATGTCCCCGCCATGATGCCGGCCAGGGAAGGGGTGGTGCCGGAACTGCAGGACTGGCTGATCCTGGTGGCCTGCGCCGTCATCGGCTGGCCGCTGGCGAAGCTCTGCCGCATTCCCGCGGCGGCGCTGGTGGGGCCGATGGTGGTTTCCGCCATCGCCCACCTGCTGGGCCTGACCTATGTCACCCCGCCGCCGGTTGCCGTTGCGGCGGGACAGCTCGTGCTCGGCGCCTCCGTCGGCTGCCGCTTTGCCGGCACCGCCATCAGCCTGGTCTGGCAGACCGTCCGCACCGCCCTTGTCACCACCCTGATGCTGCTCGGCCTGGCGGTCATCGCGATGCTGCTGTTCAGCGACATGATCGGGGTGCGGCCGGAGGCGATGGCGCTGGTGCTGTCTCCCGGCGGGCTGGCCGAGATGTCGCTGATCGCGCTGGCGCTGGGCATCGACACCGCCTTCGTCAGCACCATGCACGTGTTCCGCATCGCCATCGTGGTGATCCTCGCCCCCAGCCTCTACCGCCTGTTCCGGCGTGGCAGGCCGGGCTGAGCGGCGACCGCCCTAACCCCGAACAAGCCGCGACATGAAGGTGCTTCCCGCGTCCGGTCGCGGCTCCGCCCGGCCCCGGTTGCGGCGGGCCTGGCGATGGAGCGGGATGGTGGCGAGGATCAGCGCGAACCAGAACCCGGCCAGGATGGCACCGTGCACCGCCCCCGGCAGCTCCAGCCCGTGGCGCGCGGCGGCCATCCAGCCCGCAGTCATCAGCCCGCCCCAGCAATTGATCATGAACAGGCCATGTTCGGCGAAGCGCGATTGCCGCGCCCTCCAGACCCCCAGCCCCAGGCTGACGAGCATGAACAGCGACAGGCCGTGCAGGAAGTTGAAGCCGCCGGTCAGGTCGCGCAGGAAGAAGGAACTGAGCGCCGTGACGGTCATGGCGGTCACCCAGGCGCGGCCCAGCCAGACATGGCCACGCCCCTGCTTGCGCCGGACGACCTGCAGGCCGCCGGTCAGCAGGGCGGCCATGGCGAAGAGGGCATGCAGCAGTTCCATCTCGGTCTCCTTGGTCTCGGTACGGGATGGCTGACAACCTGCCGCCGGGCGCACGGATCGCCAGCCGTTCTGCGCGGAACGGCACCGATCCTTCGCGAACCGCGACGGTGCATTTCACGCAGCGCG
Organism: Minwuia sp.; assembly: GCA_965228535.1. GTDB lineage: Bacteria > Pseudomonadota > Alphaproteobacteria > Minwuiales > Minwuiaceae > Minwuia. Next base: position 516,919 of record CBDDHU010000003.1, read on the forward strand.
AACCGGTCGGCGCGGCAAAGGGCGACAATCCGCTCACTGGAACGGGCGGGGGTCCGGTGCCATCTGGTGGGGCAGGTTCCAACAGGAGGTAGCCATGCAGACCCGCAATCCGCTGTTCGACGACCTGTCCCGCCTGATGACATCCGCCGCCGGGACCTTCCAGGGCGCACGCGACGAGATGGAGGGGCTGCTCCGTACCCGGCTGGAACGCATTCTCGCCGACATGGACCTGGTGGACCGGGAGAGTTTCGAGACCGTGCGCGAGATGGCTTCCGAAGCGCGGCTGGAGAACGAGCGGCTGGCGAGCGAACTGGCCGGACTGAAGGCGGAACTCGCAGCGCTGAAGCAGGCGCAGGCCGCCCCGCGCCGCAAGCCCGCAACGGCGAAGAAGACCACCGCCGCAAAAAAGTCCGACCCCGAAGGCTGATCCGGCTTTCCCTGCTTGACGGCGACTCCTGGCACTCCGTAGCCTCTATCTAGCGCGTTGATTCGCTGCGCGCACAACATGTGACCGTTGGATGACGGGCTCATCCCGGTCACGGATCGGAGGACGGTCGCCATGGGCATGATGATCGAACTCGCCGACCCCACCGTCACCAATCCGCTCGATTTCGTCGAAGCGTTCATCGATGCCAATGAATGGGCGTCGGAACGCACCGGCGAGGACGAGCTTGCGGTGGTGGTGACCGGCAAATGGTGTGACTTCAATCTCTGGGTCTCGTGGCGCCCGGAGATCGGCGGGCTGCACTTCGCCTGCGTCTTCGGCAACAAGTTCCCGCCGGGGCAGCATGCGGAACTGCATGCGCTGCTGGTGCTGGCCAACGAGAAGATGAGCGTCGGTCATTTCGACCTCTGGGCCGACGAGCAGCTGCTGCTGTTCCGGCATACCCTGCTGCTGGGCCGGGATGCGGAACTGGAGCTGGACCCGCTGGAGATGCTGTTCGAGATCGCCTTCTCCGAATGCGAACGATTCTACCCGGCGATACAGCTTGTCCTCTGGGGCGGAAAGACGGCGCAGGAAGCCATCGACGCCGCGCTGATGGAGTGCGTCGGCGAAGCCTGAACGGGGTGCAGGGCTGCAGCCTCTGCACTTGACGTTGCGTCCCCCGGAGCCGATCAATGGTCCGGCAATTCGGGGAGGCAGGCGAGATGGCGAACGAACATGACCTGGTGCTGCGCGGCGGCACGGTGGTTGACGGAACCGGCAGCGAACCGCGACAGGCCGATGTGGCCGTCAGCGATGGCAGGATCACCCATGTCGGCACCGTCAGCGGCTCGGGGCGGGAGGAGATCGACGCCCGCGACCGGCTGGTGACACCGGGCTTCGTCGACATCCACACCCATTATGACGGCCAGGCAAGCTGGGACCAGCACCTGACGCCGTCGTCGCTGCATGGCGTGACCACGGTGCTGATGGGCAACTGCGGTGTCGGCTTCGCGCCCTGCCGGGAGGAGGATCACGACCGGCTGATCCGCCTGATGGAGGGCGTGGAGGACATTCCCGGCGTGGTGCTGGCGGAAGGTCTCAAGTGGAACTGGGAGAGCTTTCCCGACTACCTGGATGCCCTCGACGCCGTGCCGCATGACATCGACCTGGCGGCGCAGGTGCCGCATGGCGCGCTGCGCGTCTACGTCATGGGGGAGCGCGGGGCCAACCGCGAACCCGCGACGCCGGAGGACATTGCCGAGATGGCCCGGCTGGCGCGGCAGGGGGTCGAGGCCGGGGCACTGGGCTTTTCCACCTCGCGCACCCTGAACCACCGCACCAGCGACGGCCAGCCGACCCCGACCTTGAACGCGGAGGCCGACGAGCTGGTCGGCATCGCCAACGGTCTCGGCGCGGCGGGGCGCGGGGTGCTGCAGATGGTCTCCGACCTGAAGCACCAGGACGAGGAATTCGCCATCTTCCGCCGCATGGTGCGTGAATCGGGGCGGCCCATGTCGATCTCCGTCGCCCAGAACCCGCGCTGGCCCAATGCCTGGCGCGACACGCTGGACCTGATCGGCCGCGCGGCGGAGGAGGAAGGACTGCCCATGCGCGCCCAGGTCTGTGGCCGCCCGGTGGGTATCCTGCTGGGCTTCGAGCTGACCATGAACCCGTTCTCCGACTACCCGTCCTGGAAGGCGATCGCCGACCTGCCGGTGGCGGAGCGGCTGAAGGCGGCGACCGATCCGGCGATGCGCGACCGGCTGCTGGCGGAGGGGCCGGAGGCGGCGAAGGGCTTCGCGCGTCACGTGCTGGCCGACTTCGACAACATGTTCGTCCTCGGCGATGCCCCGGACTACGAGCCGGAGGTCAGCGACAGCCTCGGCGCCCGTGCCCGTGCCCGCGGGGTGCCGCCGCAGCTGCTGGTGTGGGAGGCGCTGTCGGCCAACAACGGGCGCGGCATGGTCTACGTGCCGTTCCTGAACTATGCCGGGTACGACCTGGACCCGAGCTATCGCATGCTGACCGACGCCCATACCGTTCCCGGCCTGGGGGACGGCGGTGCGCATGTCGGTCTGATCTGCGACGGCAGCTTCCCGACCTCCATGCTGACCTTGTGGACCCGCGACCGCACCCGTGGCCCGAAACTGCCGCTGGAATGGGTGATCAAGGCGCAGTGCCGCGACACGGCGGAGGCGGTGGGCCTGTTCGACCGTGGCCTGGTGGCGCCGGGCATGAAGGCGGACCTGAACGTGATCGACTATCCCAACCTGACCCTGCACGCGCCGGAGGTGCTCTATGACCTGCCGGCGGGCGGGCGGCGGCTGATGCAGCGGGCCAGCGGCTATGATGCCACCATCGTCTCCGGCCAGGTCATCCGCCGCGGCGGGGAGGCGACGGACGCCCTGCCCGGTCGCCTGCTGCGTGGCGGTACCGCCATGCCGACCGCCACGAAGGCGGCATCCTGATGCCGGATCGCATTCACGTCTTCTCCAAGTTCAACGACCGGGTTGTCGGTCCGCTGGCGGAGAACTTTCCGGGCGCGGAGATCGTGCCGCTGGATGACGAGGCGGCCTTCGTCGCGGCACTGCCGGAGGCGGAGTTCCTGATGGCGCTGAAACCGCCACGCGGTCACTGGGCGAAGGCGGGCAGGCTGCGCCTGCTGCAGAGCTTCGGGGCCGGGATCGACCACCTGATGCCGCTGGACGGGCTGCGGCCGGAAACGGTGGTCTGCAATGCCGCCGGGCTGGCGGCGGAACCGATGGGCGAGTACGCGCTGACCCTGACGCTGATGCTGATCAAGCGGGCGGACTGGGCCAATACCGGCCACCGCGCCGCCCGCTGGCGCCAGTACATGCCCGGCACCGCCGCCGGATCCACCATCGGCATCCTGGGGCTGGGCCGCATCGGTGAATCCTTCGCCCAGAAGGCCGGGGCACTGGGCATGCGGGTCATCGGCACCCAGCGCCAGCCGCGCGCCGTGCCCGGTGTCGACAAGGTGGTCGGTGCCGACCGCACGGCGGAGATCGTTGCGGAGGCGGACGTGGTGGTCTGCATCCTGCCGCTGACCGAGGAAACCCGCTACGTGCTGGACGAGGCGATGATGCGCCGCATGAAGCCCGGTGCCAGCCTGATCAATCTGGGGCGCGGCGGCCTGGTGGACGAACCGGCGCTGATCCGCCTGCTGGAGGAGGGGCACCTCTCCGGCGCGGCACTGGACGTGTTCGAGCAGGAACCGCTGCCCGCCGACAACCCGCTCTGGCAGGCACCGAACCTGATCATCACGCCCCACGTCGCGGGCGGCTTCCCCGACTACATGGGCGGCATCACCCGCCTGTTCGCGGAGAATGTCCGCGCCTTCGAGGCGGGTGAACCGATGAAGACCCACGTGAAGGACCCCGGCCGGGGTTACTGATCACCGGGCACGGAGAAGCGCACATGACGACCGACCTGAAGGACAGGACCGTCCTGATCACCGGCGCGAGCCGTGGCATCGGTGCCGCGATGGCGCGCGGTTTCGCGGCAGAGGGCGCGAACGTGGTGCTGCTGGCGCGCAGCGCGGCGTCGCTGGAGGCGCTTGCGGCGGAGATCGCTGCGGCGGGCGGCCAGGCGCTTGCGATCGGCGGTGATGTGGGCGCCTGGGCCGATGTGGAGGGCGCCGTGTCGCAGGCGGTGGCGCGCTTCGGCCGCCTGGACGTGCTGGTCAACAATGCCGGGGTGATCGAGCCCATCGCGCGGCTGGCCGACAGCGATCCGGCGGCCTGGGGACAGGCCATCGACATCAACCTGAAGGGTGTCTATCACGGCCTGCGCGCGGCCATCCCGGCGATGCTGGCGGGCGATGGCGGCACCATCATCAACATCAGTTCCGGTGCGGCCACCGGCGCGCTGGAGGGTTGGAGCCACTATTGCGCCGGCAAGGCCGGGGCACTGTCCCTGACCGCCGTCGCGGCGAAGGAATACGGACCGCAGGGCATTCGCGTGGTGGGCCTCAGCCCCGGCACGGTGGCCACGGAAATGCAGGTCGTGATCAAGGCGTCCGGCGTCAACCCGGTCAGCCAGCTCGACCCGTCGGTGCACATCCCGACCGAATGGGTGGCCCGCGCGGCAATCCATCTCTGCGGCGACGGTGGCGCGGCGTGGGAGGGAACGGATTTCAGGCTGCGCGACGATGCGGCCCGAAAGGCTCTGGGCCTGCCGCTGGACGGCGGCAGATAGGGTCGATCAGTTGCCTGCGCTCTCCATGCGGCGGTGATCCAGCACGTCCTCCAGCCAGCCGAGCTTCATCTCCGGCACGGAGGACAGCAGCAGGTCGGTATAGTCGTCGAAGGGTGGTGACAGCACTTCCGACTTGGGGCCGTAGCGCACGACCTCCCCCTGGAACATGACGGCGATGGAATCGGCGATGGCGCGGACGGTGGCAAGGTCGTGGGTGATGAACAGGAACGCCACATGTTCCTCCGCCTGCAGCTTCAGCAGCAGCTTCAGGATGCCGTCCGCCACCAGCGGGTCGAGCGCGCTCGTCACCTCGTCACAGATGATCAGGTCGGGCTTCGCGGCCAGCGCGCGGGCGATGCAGACGCGCTGCTTCTGGCCACCGGACAGCTCCGCCGGGTAACGGTCGATGAAGCCGTCCCCCATCTCGATCTCTTCCAGCAGCTCGTTGATCCGGTCTTCCTTCTCCTTGCCCTTCAGGCCGAAATAGAACTCCAGCGGCCGCCCGATGATGGTGCGCACGGTCTGGCGCGGGTTCATCGCCACGTCGGCCATCTGGTAGATCATCTGCAGTTCGCGCAGGTCGTCGCGGCTGCGTTTCTCCATCGTCGGCGTCAGGGTACGCCCGGCGAACTCGACCGTGCCTGCACTCGGCGGCAGCAGCCCGGTGATCACCCGTGCCAGGGTGGACTTGCCGGACCCGGATTCGCCGACCACCGCCAGCGTCTGGCCGGGATGCACCTCCACGTTGATGTCGCGCAGCACGTCGACGCCGGTGCCGGGATAGGCCGCCGTGACACCACGGATGGTCAGCACCGGGTCGGTGGTCGGTGGTTTCTCCTGATGGCGGATGGAGCGGACGGAGACCAGCGCCTGGGTGTATTCCTCCCGCGGCGCCTCGATCACCTGCCTGGTCTCGCCATGCTCCACCAGCTGGCCGTTGCGCAGCACCATCATCTCGTCGGAGACCTGGGCGACGACGGCGAGGTCGTGGGAGATGTAGAGCGCGGCAACGCCGGTCTGGCGGATCGCGCGCTTGATCGCGGCCAGCACGTCGATCTGGGTGGTCACGTCCAGCGCCGTCGTCGGTTCGTCGAACACGATCAGGTCCGGGCCGGAAGCCAGCGCCATGGCGGTCATCACGCGCTGCAGCTGTCCGCCGGAAACCTGGTGCGGGTAGCGCTGGCCGATGGTCTCCGGTTCCGGCAGGCCGAGCTGTCCGAACAGGTCGATGGCGCGGGCCTGGATGGTCTGGCGGTCGGCGCTGCCATGTTTCAGCGCTGCCTCCGTCACCTGGTCCATCAGCCGGTGGGCGGGGTTGAAGGCGGCGGCGGCGGACTGTGCCACGTAGCAGACCTCCCGCCCGCGCACGCCGCGCAGTTCCTTCATGCCGCCCTTCAGGATGTCGCGCCCGTTCAGCAGCACCTCGCCACCGGTGATGCGCACGCCGCCCCGGCCATAACCCATGGAGGAGAGGCCGATGGTCGACTTGCCGGCACCCGACTCGCCGATCAGGCCCAGCACGCGACCGCGGCCCAGCGTGAGCGAGACGTCATCGACGATGGTGATGTCGAGCGGGTCCTCCCCCGGCGGGAACACCGTCGCCTCGATCCGCAGGTTGCGGATGTCGAGCAGGGTGTCGCCAGCGGATCCGTTGCCTGCCGTGTCAGCCATTGCCGCGTCCACCCTTCAGGTCCGTGGTGCGGTTCAGGATCCAGTCCGCCACCAGGTTGACGGAGATGGCCAGCGCCGCGATGGCGGCAGCGGGGATCAGCGCCGCCGGAATGCCGAAGACGATGCCTTCCTTGTTCTCCTTCACCATGCCGCCCCAGTCCGCGTCCGGCGGCTGCACGCCGAGGCCGAGGAAGGACAGCGCCGACAGGAACAGCACCGCGAAGATGAAGCGCAGGCCAAGCTCCGCCACCAGCGGCGAGAGGGCGTTGGGCAGGATTTCCCGGAAGATGATCCAGAGCTTGCCTTCCCCGCGCAGCCTTGCCGCCTCCACGAAGTCCATCACCGTGATGTCCACCGCCACGGCCCGGGCCAGCCGGTAGACCCGTGTCGAATCCAGGATGCCCATGACCAGGATCAGCACGATCAGCGTTCCCGGCAGCACGGAGAGCACCACCAGCGCGAAGATCAGCGTCGGGATCGCCATCAGCAGGTCGACGGAGCGGGACATGACCTGGTCCACCATGCCGCCGATGACCGCGGCGGTGAAACCCAGCACCGAACCCAGCGTGAAGGACAGCGCGGTCGCCATGGCGGCGACGAAGATGGTGGTTCGGGCGCCGTAGATCATGCGGGAGAGCAGGTCGCGGCCCAGGTTGTCGGTGCCGAGGATGTGGTCGCCGAACACCGGCTCCCAGACATCGCCCACCACCTCGGTGTTGGAATAGGGCGCCACGAGGTCGGCGAACACGGCGACGAAGACGAAGATCGCGGTCAGCACCAGGCCGATGCGGGCGCTCCAGGGAATGGTTCTCAGTTCCAGCATCCGCCCCACTCCCTACTTCGGATGCCGGAGGCGCGGATTGGCGATGATCGCGACGATGTCCGCGACCATGTTCAGCGAGATGTAGACGGCGGCGAAGATCATGCCGCAGGCCTGCACCACGGGGATGTCACGCTTGGAGACGTGGTCGACCAGGTACTGGCCCATGCCCGGATAGACGAAGATCACCTCCACCACCACCACGCCGACCACCAGGAAGGCGAGGTTGAGCATCACCACGTTGACGATGGGGGCGATGGCATTGGGAAAGGCATGGCGGACAATGATGCGGAAGGGGCTGAGTCCCTTCAGTTCCGCCGTCTCGATATAGGCCGACTGCATCACGTTCAGGATCGCCGCGCGGGTCATGCGCATCATGTGCGCCAGCACCACCAGGGTCAGCGTGGCGCAGGGCAGGGCGATGGCCGACATGCGGTCGGCGAAGCCCATGCCGTCGTACACGGTGGAGACGCTGGGGAACCACTGCAGTTCCACGGCAACGAAATAGACCAGCAGGTAGCCGATGAAGAATTCCGGCAGCGAGATGGAGGTCAGCGTCGTGGCGGAGATCAGCTTGTCGATGAAACCGTTGCGGTGCTGCACCGCCACCAGGCCCAGCATGATGGCCAGGGGCACGGAGATGATCGCCGCCCACATCGCCAGGAACAGCGTGTTGGACAGCCGCTTGCCCAGCGCCTCCGAGATGTCCTGGCCGTTGGACAGCGCCGTGCCGAGATCCCCCGTCAGGACTCCGCCCAGCCAGTCGAAGTAACGGATCCAGGCCGGTTCGTTCAGCCCCAGTTCCGCCCGCAGGTTCGCCAGTGCCTCCGGCGTCGCGGACTGGCCGAGAATGGCCTGTGCCACGTCGCCGGGCAGCAGCTGGGTGCCGACGAAGATCAGCACCGAGACCGCGAGCAGTAGGAGGATGCCCAGCGCCAGGCGCTGGGCAATCAGTTTCAGGATGGCCGGGTTCACCGGACCGCCCGTCCGGTCAGGCCAGCCAGGTCTTGGTCAGGGCATAGCCGTTCATCAGCTCCGCACCCGGATCGACCTTGTAGCCGGCGACCTTGTCGGTCACCGCGTCGATGAAGTCGTTGAACATCGGCGTGATCAGCCCGCCCTCGTCGCGCAGGATGGTGCCCATCGCGGAATAGAGTTCCTTGCGTTTCGCCAGGTCCAGCTCGGCCCGTGCCTCCAGCAGCAGCTTGTCGAAGCTGTCGTTGAAGAAGCGGGTGTCGTTCCAGTCGGCGCTGGACAGGTAGGCGGTGGAATACATCTGGTCCTGCGTCGGACGGCCACCCCAGTAGGAGGTGCAGAACGGCTGCTTGTTCCAGACTTCCGACCAGTAGCCGTCACCCGGCTCCCGCTTGATCTCCAGCGTGATGCCGGCCTTCTGGCAGCTTTCCTGGAACAGCTGGGACGCGTCGACCGCGCCGGGGAAGGCCACGTCGGAGGTGCGCAGCAGCACCGGCCCGTCATGCCCGGACTTCTTGAAGTGGAACTTCGCCTTGTCCGGGTCGTAGGCGCGCTGCTCGATCCCCTCGTCGAACAGCGGGTAGGCGGCGTTGATCGGCATGTCGTTGCCGATGGTGCCATAGCCGCGCAGGATCTTGTCGACCATCTGCTCCCGGTCCATGGCGTACTTCAGGGCCAGCCGCAGGTCGTTGTTGTCGAACGGCGCGGTGTTGCAGTGCATGATGAAGACGTAGTGGCCGCGACCGCCGACATTCTGGATCGTGACGCCCGGCACCCGCTTCACCAGGTCGACGATCTTCGGCTCCACGCGGTTGATCATGTGCACCTGGCCGCCCTGCAGCGCCGCCGTGCGGGCCGTGGCGTCGTTGATGACGATGATCTCGATCTGGTCCGCATGGCCACGGTTCGGCGCGTCCCAGTAGTCGGCGAAGCGTTCGCCGACGTAGCGCACGCCGGGTTCGTTCACCACCACCTTGTAGGGGCCGGTGCCGATGCCGGCGTCCGGCGCATCCATGCCGCCATTGGGCTGGATTATCAGGTGGTAGTCGGCCATCAGGTAGGGCAGGTCGGCGTTCGGGCTCTTCAGCGCGACGATCACGTTGTTGCCGTCCTGGGTGATGGTCTCGATGCCGCGCATGATGCCCAGCGCGCCGGACTTGGTCTCCTCGCCCGAGTGGCGCTGCAGGGTGGCGACCACGTCGGCGGCGTCCAGCGTCTTGCCGTTGTGGAAGGTCACGCCGGAGCGGATCCTGAAGGTCCAGATGCGGGCATCGGCGGAGGCGCTGACCTCTTCCGCCAGGCGGTTCACGATAGCGCCGGTGGGAGAGGTCTCGACCAGCGTGTCACCCCAGGACCGGCCGAAGGCGAACGGCACCTGGCTGGCGAAGGTCGCGGGGTCCAGGCTGTTGGTGGATTCGCCACCGACCATGCCTGCCTTCAGGACGCCGCCCTTCTGCGGTCCGGCGGCGAAGGCCGCGCCCGACAGCATGGAACCGGCCATCGTCGCGCCGACACCCAGCGCCGCAGCCCGGCCCATGAACGCACGACGGTCCATCAGCCCGCGCGCCACGCGATCACCCAGATACTTCAGTTCGTCGGACATGACTGTTCTCCCTGTTTGACGCACATTCGTGCTGTCGAATTCCCTGTGGCCGCATCATGCGGCGCGAAGCATTTGCGGGCAACCTTGTTGCGCCGCGCCCTTGATGCGCCACGGCCGTGACGGCTTCCTGACACCGCGCAGGCTAGCCCTTGCGACGTCGCGACTTGCTGCGTTTCTGGCCCGGTGGCGGGCGGTGCGGCTTCAGGCTGCCGCGCCCCGGCCCCTTCAGGCTGCCCTTGCCCGTCCCGTCGCCGCGACCCGGATCGACGATCTCGAACGCCAGGCCACCGGTGACCGGCGATGCCTCCTTCAGGCGCACGGTCAGCCGTTCCCCCAGCCGCCAGACCTTGCCGGTGCGGCGACCGACAAGCTGCATCGCCGCCTCGTCGAAGTCGAAGAAATCGCTGTTCAGGCTGCGCATCGGGATGATGCCCGACGCGCCGGTCTCGGACAGGGCCACGAACATGCCGAAGCGGGTGATGCCGCTGATCCGGGCTGAGAAATCCGCGCCCACCCGGTCCTGCAGGTAGATCGCGGTGAAGCGGTCCAGCGCGTCCCGTTCCGCCAGCATGGCGCGCCGCTCGAAGGTGGAGGTCTGTTCCGCCAGCCGCTGCACCGTGTCCGCATCGGTGTCCCCCAGCCCGCCCGCGCCGGCCCCCATGGCATCGATCAGCGCCCGGTGCACCAGCAGGTCGGCATAGCGCCGGATGGGGGAGGTGAAATGGGCGTAGCGGCGCAGCGCCAGGCCGAAATGGCCCAGATTGTCGGTGTCATAGTAGGCGGCGGTCTGCGCCCGCAGCACCGCCTCGCTGACCATCGGCGCGGTCTCCTGGCCCGCGACCTTCGACAGGGCGCGGTTGAACATCTTCGGCTTCACCACGTCCCCGGCGCTGAACGACAGCCCCAGCGTGCCGAGGAAGTCCTTCAGCCCCTGCAGCCGTTCCGGATCGGGCGGTTCGTGCACCCGGTAGACACAGGGCTTGCCGCGCCGTTCCAGGGTCTCGGCGGCGCAGACATTGGCCAGCACCATGAATTCCTCGACCACCCGGTGCGCGTCCAGCCGTTCCTGCGGCACGATTCCGGCAATGTAGCCATCATCGCCCAGCAGCACCTTGCGCTCCGGCAGGTCCAGTTCCAGCGGCCCGCGCCGGTGCCGGGCAATGTCCAGCAGCTTCCAGGCGGCGAACAGCGGTTTCAGCACCGTCTCCAGCAGTCCGTCCAGTTCCGGGCGCGGGTCGCCGTCGATGGCGGCCTGCGCATCGGCGTAGGCGATGTTGGCGGCGGAGCGCATCATGGCGCGGAAGAAGCGGTGGCGACGTTTCCGTCCCGTGGCATCGATCACCATCTCCACCGCCATCACCGGGCGGTCCTCCCCCGGTTTCAGGGAGCAGAGATCGGCCGACAGCCGTTCCGGCAGCATCGGTGCGACCCGGTCGGGGAAGTAGACGGAGACGCCGCGCAGCTGGGCATCGCGGTCGATGGGGCTGTCGGGGCGGACGTACCAGGCGACGTCGGCGATGGCGACGGTCAGGCGATAGCCGCCGGGATTGTCCGGGTCGTCATCGGCCACCGCGTGGATCGCGTCGTCATGGTCGCGGGCGTCGGGCGGGTCGATGGTGACCAGCGGCATGTCCCGCAGGTCGGTCCGGTTGCCCGGTTCGGTGACCGGCATGGCCTCCGTCGCCGCACCCAGCGCGGCGGGGGAAAACTCGCCCGGGATCTCGTGGGTCTGCAGCGCCAGCAGGGAGATGGCGCGCGGGTCGTCGAAGCTGCCGACCACCTCCACCACCTTGCCCAGGCGTGGTCCCAGCGGACGACCCGGCAGGGTCTCCACCAGCACCAGGTCGCCGGTGACGGCACCGCCATCATGGCCCGGCTCGATGATCATCTCCTGCCGCAGCTTGCGGTCGGTGGGCTGCACCCGGCCGCCGCGACCCCGCTCCATGGCCTGCTGGTAGACGCCGAAGATCCTGCGTGGCCTGACCTCCAGCCGGTGCAGCACCCGCGCCTGGTACATGGAACCGTCGCGCCCCAGCCGGGCGAGGAACTGGTCACCGGGCCTGGCCGCCGGGCCGCGCACGGTCTTCTCCACCAGCTCGATGCGTGGTGGCGGCGCATCCGAAGCCCACTTCATCGGGCGGCAGAGCAGGGCGCCGTCCTCGTCCGCCTCCGTCACCTCGATGACGCCGACGGGGGGAAGGCGCTGCTGCTTTCCGGCCGCGGCCGCCCGCCGTTCCCGTGGCGGATGGTCCTTCCGGCCCGGCAGTCCCTCCGACGCGCGCTCCGCCTCGATTTCCTTCAGCAGCCGTTTCAGCCAGATCCGGTCCTGGCCCTTGATGCCGAACGCCTTGCCGACCTCGCGCTTGCCCGCGCGGCCCCCGGATTCATCAATGAAACGCCGGATCTCCTGCTTCGACGGCAGGTGCGGGGGTACCGACTTCACCATGGCGATGCCGGGCGAAGGGTCACGAGTCGCCTGCCGCCTTCTTGCTTGCCGGCGCCTTTTTCTTCGCTGCCGGCTTCTTCGCGGCAGCCTTCTTCGGTGCGGCCTTCTTCTTTGCCGGTGCCTTCTTGCCGGACTTCGCGGCACGGTCGGCGATCAGCTGGACGGCCTGTTCCATGGTGATCTCGGTCGGCTCGATCCCCTTGGTGATGGTGGCGTTGATCTTGCCGTGCTTCACGTAGGGGCCGTAGCGCCCGTCCAGCACCTGCACCTCGCCACCGCCATCGGGGTGTTCGCCGAGCACCTTCAGAGGCTTCGCGGCGGTGCGTCCGCCGCGCCCCTTGGCCTCCGCCAGGACGGCGACGGCGCGGTTCAGGCCGACTTCCAGCGCCTCGCGCCAGTCACTCAGCCGCCCGTACTTCTTCTCGTGCTCGACATAGGGGCCATAGCGGCCGAGCCCGGCATTGATCGGGCTGCCGGTCTCCGGATGCTTGCCGACCTCGCGCGGCAGGGCGATCAGCTGGATCGCCAGCGGCAGGTCCACCGCGTCCGGTTCCAGCCCCTTGGGCAGGGAGACGCGCTTGGGCTTCTGCCCCTTCTCCACCGGCTCGCCCAGCTGCAGGTAGGGGCCATAGGGCCCGTGCTTCAGCCAGATCATCTCTCCCGTGGCCGGGTCGATGCCCATCTCCCGGTCCTCGCCGGCCTGCGCCTCGATCTCGGAGGGATCGCCGCCCAGCTTCCGGGTGAACTTGCAGTCGGGGTAGTTGGAGCAGCCGAGGAACGCACCGAACTTGCCCAGCCGCAGGCTGAGTTCGCCGACGGCGCATTTCGGGCAGGTGCGGGGGTTGCTGCCATCTTCCTTCGGCGGGAACAGCGACGGCGCCAGGAACTCGTTCAGCGCGTCCAGCACCTCGCCGATGCGCAGGTCCTTGGTCTCCTCCACCGCCGCATGGAAGCTGGTCCAGAACCGGCGCAGCACCTCCTTCCAGTCCACCTTGGCGGCGGAGATGTCGTCCAGTTCCTCCTCCAGCGTCGCGGTGAAGTCGAACTCCACGTAGCGCTCGAAGAAGTTGATCAGGAAGGCGGTGACCAGGCGGCCCTTGTCGTCGGGAACGAAACGCTTCTTGTCCAGGCGGACATAGTCACGCTCCTGCAGCACCGACAGGATGGAGGCATAGGTGGAGGGGCGACCGATGCCCAGCTCCTCCAGCTTCTTCACCAGGCTGGCCTCCGAGAAGCGGGGCGGCGGCTCGGTGAAATGCTGCTTCGGCTCGATCTTCTCCCGCTGCAGCGCCTGGCCCTGCGTCAGCTTCGGCAGGCGGCTCTCGTCATCATCGTCGGCGCGGTCGTCCTGGCCCTCCTCGTAGAGCTTCAGGAAGCCCGGGAACTCCACCACCGTGCCGCTGGCGCGGAAGGTCAGGCCGTTCTCCGCCGTGATGTCGACGCCGGTCTGGGCCAGCCGGGCGTTGGACATCTGGCTGGCGACCGTGCGCTTCCAGATCAGGTCATAGAGCCGGTGCTGTTCTGCCGACAGCACGTGCTTCATCTCGTCCGGGGTGCGGGTCACGTCGGTCGGGCGGATGGCCTCGTGCGCTTCCTGCGCGTTCTTGGCCTTGGTCGACCATTCGCGCGGGCTGCCGGGCAGGAAGGCATTGCCGAAGGTCGACTGCACGGTGCTGCGGATATCGTTCACCGCCTCCGCAGCCAGCTGCACGCCGTCGGTCCGCATGTAGGTGATCAGCCCCACAGTCTCGCCGCCGATGTCCGCGCCCTCGTAGAGGCGCTGGGCCACCTGCATGGTCTGCTTGGCGCTGAAACCCAGCTTGCGTGCGGCTTCCTGCTGCAGGGTGGAGGTGATGAACGGCGGCTGCGGGCGACGCTGGGTCTGCCGTGTCTCGATCCCGGCAACGCTGAAACTGCCCTGCGCGGCACGTGCCGCCAGTTCCGTTGCCTGGGCCTCGGTGGCGATGTCGAAGCGGTCCAGCTTCCGGCCGTCGACCTGGGTCAGGCGGGCACTGACCTCCTCCCCGTCCGCCGTGCGGAAGACGGCGCGGATCGACCAGTATTCGCGCGGGACGAACTTCTCGATCTCCAGTTCACGCTCGACGATCAGGCGCAGCGCCACGGACTGCACCCGCCCGGCAGAACGCGCGCCCGGCAGCTTCCGCCAGAGCACGGGGCTGAGGGTGAAACCCACCAGGTAATCCAGCGCGCGGCGGGCCTGCTGCGCATTCACCAGGTCCATGTCGATGTCGCGCGGCTGCTTCATCGCGGCCAGGATGGCGCGCTTGGTGATCTCGTTGAACACCACCCGTTCGACGCCGACATCCTTCTTCACCGCGCGCCTGGCCTTCAGCGCCTCCAGCACGTGCCAGGAGATCGCCTCCCCCTCGCGGTCGGGGTCCGTGGCCAGGATCAGGCGGTCGGCGCCCTTCACGGCGTCGGCAATGGCCTTCAGGTGCTTGGCGGACTTCGGATCCGCCTGGTAGGTCATGGCGAAATCCTCGTCGGGCAGCACCGATCCGTCCTTCGACGGCAGGTCCCTGACATGACCGAAGGATGCCAGGACCTTGTAGCCCGGGCCGAGATACTTACCGATGGTCTTCGCCTTGGCAGGCGACTCGACGACGACGACGTCCATGGAACCTCTGCTTGGCTTCGGGCGACGCTGATTGCCGGTCGCCTCGGGCGGCTGGAACATGGGCAAAGCCTCCCAGCCTGTCAACGCCGGAGGATTTGCGGGGGGAGTCGTTTGTGACCTGTGCCATCCCTCTCCGGGGTTGGCCGTTGGTCTGTTCCATCCCTCTCCTCCACCCGGCCACCCACGGGAGTATCCTTATTGGGTGGCCGGGTGGAGGAGAGGGATGGAACAGACCTCAACCAATCCAGTGGCCGGGAGGGGGAGAGGGATGGAACAGCCCACGGAAATTCCAGGAGAGGGATGGAACAGACCACAGAGAGACCGAAGCACACGACACCGGCTACAGCATCAGGGAGAACCGGTTCCCGGCGTGCCGGTCCACGCGACCGGCGATCTCCAGTTCCAGGATGGCGGCGTTGAAGGCCGGGGCGGTCAGCCGTGCGGTGCGCATCAGGTGGTCGGCTGCGGCCGGTTCGGCGGACAGGGCGGCGAGCAGCGCATCGCGGGCCTGGTCCATCTCCGCCGCGTCCGGGGGGTCCGGAACGGCCACGGCATCGAACCGGGGGGCGCGGGGTTCCGGCAGGCCGGTACCCGGCGCCGCCATCAGCGCGTGGGCGGCCAGCACCGCGTCGGTGACGTCCTCGGGGGTTTCGACCAGGGTCGCGCCTTCCCGGATCAGCCGGTTCGCGCCACGGGCACGGGGGTCGAGCGGAAAGCCGGGCACGGCGAAGACCTCCCGCCCCTGCTCCGCCGCCAGCCGGGCGGTGATCAGCGTGCCGGAGCGCAACTGCGCCTCGATCACCAGCACGCCCACCGACAGGCCGGAAATGATCCGGTTGCGCCGGGGGAAGTGCCGCGCCATCGGCTCCGCGCCCAGCGGTGCCTCCGCGATCACCAGTCCCTCCTGCCCGATGGCAGCCTGCAGTTCCCGGTTCTCCGGCGGATAGAACACGTCGATGCCCCCGGCGACGACCGCGACGGTGCCGCCGGATAGGCTGGCGCGATGCGCCTCCCCGTCGATGCCGCGGGCCAGGCCGGAGACCACGATGATGCCGGCTTCCCCCATCGCCGCGGCGATCTGGCGGCAGAAGGTGCGGCCATTGGCGGATGCGTTGCGGGCGCCGACAATGCCCAGCATCGGCCGTGACAGCAGGTCCCGTCGCCCCACGGTGGCCAGCACCGGCGGAGCCTGGCTGATTGCCGACAGCAGGGCCGGGTAGTCGGGATCTCCTGCCACCAGGAAGTCGCCGCCCAGCCGCATGACCCCCTGCCATTCGCGCTCGACCTCGCCCGGCGGGGCGATGCGGAGTTTCCGCCGCCCGGCCCGCGCCGCGATCTCCGGCAGCGCCTCCAGCGCCCGGCGGGCGGAGCCGTAGCGGCCCAGCAGGCCATGAAACGTGGCGGGGCCGATGTTCTCGCTGCGGATCAGCCGCAGCCGTGCCAGCCGTTCATCCTCGGGCAGGGCGGGCGTCTCGTCCTGTGGTTGCATGTCGGTGGCCTGGCTCATCCCCTGATCCTGACAGAGCGTTCCCGTCTGTTCCAGCCCCCCGTCATGGCGCGGCGGCTGCCTCCGCTTTGCCCCTGCGGTTCCACACCGTTGCCACCGTGACCAGGCGATCATGGCGGCATGGAGAAGGGAACGGATACCGACCGGCAGAGGATTGGCAGCCCGCGCAATGCAACGGCTGTGGGTCCGGATGCCTGCCTGGTCCCCGCCACGCCGCTGCCTGGCGGGCATGGAACAGGCGGTACGCATCGGTCACAGATCGGCCACAGCCGCGCCGCTGACCCGTCACGCGGGTCGCCCCAGATCCAGTTTCAGCGACGGGCGGTCACCCCGCCAGTCCGCAACCGGCAGACGCCCGGGAGCATCCCGGACGAAAACCATTTGGAAGGACGCGACATGTACTTCTCAGCCCTGCAGGATCACCCCCTCGGCCGTTTCGGCGTTTCCGTCGGCGGCACCACCTACAGCCCGGTCACCACGCGCCGCGCGCTGCAGGAACTGGATTACGATCCCTATCACGCCACCCGCGCCGGGCTGCGGGTGCCGCGCCGGTTCGCGGCGACATTGCCTGGCGACCTGTCGCAGAGCCGCCGCATGACCGAACGCCAGCAGGCCTTCGTCAGCATCATGCTGCCCATCGTGCTGCGCGCCAACGAGATCGTGGGTGTGCGCGGGGCGGTGCTGCGGGCGGGCGAGGATGCCGACGCGGCCCCCGTGCCCTCCGCCCTGCCGCCGTCGCTGCTGATCGGCATGGCGGCGGCCGTCACCGACTGGGGCAAGGAGATCTCCGGCGGCCGGGCGAGCAATCCCTACCCGGGCAACCTGACGGTGCCCTACGGCCTGGGCCTCGACGCGGTCCGCGCCGCAGGCGGCATCAGCCGGGCGCGCCACAACAGCCTGCTGGAGGCGACGCTGGACATTATCCATGGCCTCGACACGCTGGTCACCGATCCGGCCTTCCGCCGCGAGTTGGCACGCCAGCACGACAGCAAGCGCCCGGACGGCTATCGCCTTGCGCTGCTGCTGGCTGATGGCGGGCCCTGTGACCGGGACCTGGCCGGCGACGTCATGTACGCGATCGAGGGCGCGGCCCTGACCCTGCTCGACCGTTCCCGCCTGACACCGCCCGCCGCCATCATCCACTGATCCACAGCCTATCCCGGGCGGGACCGGATGGTCCCGCCCGGCAACAGGTTCGCTGGAACGCACCGGCTGGTCCCACCGTCGGCGTGTCAGCGAACCAGGTGGTGCTGTCGCCCCCTCCTTTCCCAGACAGTGGCCATCTGGCGGGGAAGCCCGGATCCCCCCGACCGACCGGGCTTCCCCGACCCCCCTCTCCTTCATCCGGGCACCAGGTGCCGCGCACCTTCGATGCGCGTTTAATGCACTTGTCTCAAATCGGCATCCCCGGCATAAGGAAGCGCAGTGCTTCAGGGGCGGGGAGAGACGGACATGCAGTACGAGCAGATTCTCTACGAGGTGTCGGGCGGGGTCGCCACGATCACCATGAATCGCCCGGACCGGATGAACGCGATGACGCTGCAGATGGGCGGCGAGATCCGTCATGCGATGCAGGCTGCCTCCGATGACGAGGCCGTGCGGGCCATCGTGCTGACAGGCGCGGGCCGGGGCTTCTGTGCCGGGGCCGACGCGGCGCGGCTGTCGAACAGCGCCAGCGGCAAGCGCGAGCAGGAACCGCTGCCCAATGCCGGGGCGATCGAGGGCGGGCTGGACCTGCCGGAGGGGTTCCACGCCAAGTATGCCTACCTGACCACGGTGCCGAAGCCGCTGATCGCCGCCATGAACGGCGCCGCGGTCGGGGTCGGGCTGGTGATGGCGCTGTTCTGCGATGTCAGGATCGCGGCGGCGGAGGCCAAGATGGGCACCGCCTTCGCCAAGCGCGGCATGGTCGCGGAGTATGGCCTGGCCTGGCTGCTGCCCCGCCTCGTGGGGCCGTCCCGTGCCCTGGACCTGCTCTACTCGGCGCGGATCGTCCAGGGGGAGGAGGCGCAGCGCATGGGGTTGGTGGACCGGGTGGTGCCGGCGGCCGACGTGCTGCAGACCGCGCAGGACTATGCCCGCGACATCGCCGCCAATGTCTCGCCGCGCTCCACCCGCATCATGAAGGACCTGGTGTTGCGGGCGATGGAACAGTCGATGGACACGGCCCAGGTGCAGGCGGAGGCGGAACTGGCCGCCGCGCTGGAATCGGAGGATTTCCGCGAAGGTATCGCCGCCTGGCAGGAGAAGCGGGCGCCCCGCTTCACCGGGCGCTGAGGGGAGGGGCGGACCGATGGAACTTGCACTCAGTACCGGGGAACAGGCGTTTCAGCGGGAAGTCCGTGACTTCCTGGCCGCGAAGCTGCCGACCGACATTGCCGACCGGGTGAAGCGCGGCCTGCCGGTGGGGCGCCAGGACATGATGCGCTGGCACGCGGCGCTGCGCGAACGCGGCTGGCTGGCGGCAAGCTGGCCGAAATCCGCCGGTGGCCCCGGCTGGTCGATCATGCAGCGCCACATCTTCGACATGGAATGCCGCCTGGCCCATGCCCCGCCGCTGCTCGCCTTCAACTTCAACATGATCGGCCCGGCGCTGATCGCCTTCGGCCGTCCGGAGCAGAAGGAACATTACCTGCCGAAGATCCTCTCCGACGAGCACTGGTGGTGCCAGGGCTACTCGGAGCCGGGGGCCGGGTCGGACCTGGCCGGGCTGCAGACCCGCGCGGTGCGCGACGGTGACCATTATGTCGTCAACGGCTCCAAGATCTGGACCAGCGCGGCGGAGGAGGCGAACCACATCTTCTGCCTGGTGCGCACCGATCCGGGCGCGAAGAAGCAGGAGGGCATCTCCTTCCTGCTGATCGACATGGACACGCCGGGGATCGAGGTCCGGCCGCTGATCGCGCTGAACGGGCGGCGGCTCTGGAACACGGTGCATTTCGACGATGTGCGGGTGCCGGTGGAGAACATCCTGGGCCGCGAGAACGAGGGCTGGACGGTGGCCAAGAAGCTGCTGGGGGACGAGCGGCTGTTCGTCTCCCGCGTTTCCGAGAACGCCCGGGTGCTGAGCATCGTCAAGGAGGTCGCGCAGACGGAGACCGCCGACGGCCAGCCGCTGCTCCAAGACCCGGACTTCGCCATGAAGATCGCGGACCTGGAGGCACGGCTGAACGCGCTGGAGATGACCAGCCTGCGCATCCTCTCCCGCGCCAACGAGGGCGGGCGGATCGGTGCCGAGCCGTCGATGACCAAGCTGCTGGGCAGCCACATGGTGCAGGACCTGGACGTGGTGCTGTACCAGGCCATCGGCTGCTACGGCGCGCCGGACCATTCCGACTTCCTGTTCCGGGGCGGCAACCAGTTGCCGGTCGGGCCGGAACATGCGGTCGGCATCACCTCGGGCCAGCTGCATCATCGCGGCTACACCATCGCCGGCGGCACGTCGGAAGTGCAGCGCGGCATTCTTGCCAAGGCGGTGCTGGGTCTCTGATACTCCGGCGCGGAACGAACCGCCCCAGGGGAGACAGCACAGATGGCACTGGACATCCGGCCCGCGAGTGCCGACGACATTCCGGCGATCACCGCCATCTATGGCCACTGGGTCGAGACCGGCACGTCATCGTTCGAGCTGCAGGCACCAGACGCGACGGAGATGCTGTCACGTTTCACCGCACTGAAGGACAAGGAGCTGCCCTGGCTGGCGGCCACCCGTGACGGGGCACTGGTCGGCTATGCCTATGCCGGGCTTTACCGCCCGCGCCCGGCCTATCGCTTCACGCTGGAGGACTCGATCTATCTCGCGCCGGATGCAGTCGGCACCGGCATCGGCCGACCGCTGCTCACCGCCCTGATCGATACCTGCCGTGATCTCGGCAGCCGCAACCTGATCGGCATCGTCGGCGACCCCCAGACCAATCAGGGCTCCGTCGCCCTGCACCGCGCTCTCGGCTTCGAGCCCATCGGCACCGCCCGCCAGATCGGCTTCAAGTTCGACCGCTGGCTGGACGTAATGACGTTGCAGAAGGTGCTGTGACGGCCGGGTTCGGCGCAGCGCACCAATCACGATCAATCCACGTCGCACCCTGACCTGATCAGGGGAACGGCTCTCCGGTGTTCGCGCGGCACCATGGGCACCCGCATCAGGTGCGGGTGCGTCGTGGCCTGGGTGTAGTCGCCAAAGAAAAAGCCCGGCGGTCTTGCAACCGCCGGGCCTTGTTCTTAACGTCTCTGTCGCCGGGAGGTCAGCCGTTGTAGAGGCCGACGATGGCGATGGAGGAGACGTTCTGGTGCGGCGCGCCGCCCAGGTTGTGGGTCATGCCGATGGTCGGGTTGGACAGCTGGCGGGCGCCGGCGCGGCCATGCAGCTGCAGGTACATCTCGTACAGCATGCGCAGGCCGGAGGCACCGATCGGGTGGCCGAAGCACTTCAGGCCGCCGTCGATCTGGGCCGGAACCTTGCCGTCGGAATTGTAGAAGCCGTCCAGGAAGTCCTTCCAGGCCTCGCCTTCCTTGGAGATGTAGAGATCTTCCGCCGTCACCAGTTCGGTGATGGAGAAGCAGTCATGGCATTCGAACATCGAAACCTGCTCGCGCGGGTTGGTGATGTCGGCTTCCTTGTAGGCGCGCTGGGCGGCCTGGCGGGTGGTCATGAAGTACGACCCGTCCCAGGAGCTGTGGGCCGACTCGGTGCCGTTGGAGACGGCAAGCTGCAGCGCCTTCACGGTGACCAGGTCCTTCTTGCCCAGCTTCCGCGCGATCTCCGGCGTGGTGACGATGGCGGCGGCGGAACCGTCCGACACGCCGCAGCAGTCGAACAGGCCCAGCGGCTCCGCGATCATCGGCGCGTTCAGCACCGTGTCCATGGTCACGGCCTTCTGCAGGTGCGCCTTCGGGTTCTTGGCACCGTTGTCGTGGCTCTTCACCGAGACCTGGGCGATGCCGCGCTTCAGGTCCTGTGCCTGCACGCCATGCTTCTGGCGATAGGCGGTGGCGAGCTGGGCGAAGTTGCCGGGCGCGGAGGCGTTCGGGTTCACCATGTCGTTCAGGGGCCCGCGGCCACGCTGCGGCAGGCCGCCATAGCCGGTGTCCTTCAGCTTCTCGACGCCGACCGCCAGGGCGATGTCGGCGGCACCGGAGGCCACGGCATAGACCGCGCCACGGAACGCCTCGGTCCCGGAGGCGCACATGTTCTCGACGCGGGTGACCGGGATGTAGGGCAGGCGCAGCGCGACGGAGAGCGGCACGGCGGACTTGCCGACATGCACTTCCTCGATGGCGGTGGAGAACCACGCGGCATCGATCTGCGAGGTTTCGATCCCCGCATCCTTCACGCATTCCTCGTAGGCTTCCATGATCAGGTCCTCGGCGTCGCAATCCCAGCGCTCACCGAACTTGGAGCAGCCCATTCCCAGAATGGCTACCTTGTCGCGAATACCTGATGCCATCGTCAAATCCTCCCGGTCGATAGATCATGTTCAGAACACACGTGGTCGCACTGTAACATGATTTTTGCGGCGCCAAAGAGCAAGACGGATGCAGGGCTGCCATTGGTAATCGTCATGCTGGCGCAGCAGGTGCTTACACCCCGCCATGAAACATCCGTATGATCGATGCCACGAACAGATAGCGCGACACTTCGGGGAGGACCTTCGGCATGGCCAACCAGGCACTGCACCACGCATCGGCGCTGCGCATCGCGGCGGCGATCCGGGACGGCGAAACCACGGCGGCGGAGATGCTGGAGGTCTTCATTGACCGCACGGAGCGGTTGAATCCCGCCATCAACGCGGTCATCGCCACCGATCTCGATGCGGCGCGGGAGGCGGCGCAGGGGCTGGACCGGCTCAACCGCCGGGGCTATCGCCTTGGCCCGTTCCACGGCGTGCCTATGACGGTGAAGGAGAGCTACAACGTCACCGGGCTGCAGACCACATGGGGCGACACCGCCTATGTCGGCAACGTGGCGGAATCCGACGCCGTGGTGGTGGAGCGGATCAAGCGCCAGGGCGCGGTGGTTTTCGGCAAGACCAACGTGCCGCTGAACCTGACCGACTGGCAGTCCTACAATGATGTCTATGGCGGCACCGGCAATCCCTGGGATGCCGGGCGCACGCCGGGCGGATCCTCGGGCGGCTCGGCGGCGGCGCTGGCGGCGGGGCTGACGGGGCTGGAGTTCGGCTCCGACATCGGGGCCTCCATCCGCAACCCGGCGCATTACTGCGGTGTCTTCGGGCACAAGCCGACCTGGGGCATCGTGCCGCCGCGCGGCCACGGCAAGTTGGCGTCGAACCAGCCGAGCGACGTGGCCGTCTGCGGTCCGCTGGCCCGTTCCGCGGCGGACCTGGAGGCGGCGCTGCTGGCCGTTGCCGGGGCCGATCCGGTCTATGGCGAGGGCTGGCACCTGACCCTGCCGCAGCCGAAGAAGGACGACCTGGGCGATTTCCGCGTCGCGCTGATGCTGGAGTCCCCGGCCTCGGAGGTGGATGAGGAGGTGAAGGCGAAGCTGCTCACCCTGGCCGACCAGCTGCGCAAGGCGGGCGTCACGGTGGACGAGCGTGACCCGTTCGAGGTCGACTGGCTGCAGTACCACGAGGACTATTTCCGCCTGTTCCGCCCCGTCACCCACAGCCGCCTGCCCAAGGAGGTGTTCGACGGCTGGCTGGCGCAGCGGCCCGGCATCGCCGATGACGACCGCAGCTACAACGGCATGAACATCAAGGCGGCGACGGAGACCTACTACGAATGGGCCGCCGCCGACCGCCGCCGTTATGGCTACCGCGACCAGTGGAACGGCTTCTTCCGGGACTATGACCTGCTGCTCTGCCCCGCCGCCGCCTCCGCCGCGTTCCCGCGGGAGGAAAGCATTCCCCGCGAGCACCGGATGATCACGGTCAACGGGCACGAGGTCGAGTACAACGACCAGCTGTTCTGGGCCGGCATCTCCGGCTCCGTCTACCTGCCCGGCACCGTCGCGCCGCTGGGTCCGGGCGGCACCAGCGGCCTGCCGGTCGGCGTGCAGATCATCGGCCCCTGGATGGGCGACCTCACCACCATCCGCTTCGCCCACCTGATCGAGGAAGCCTTCGGCGGCTGCCACGTGCCGCCGGGATTCGAGTGAGGGCATCGCCTGCCTGCATGGCTCGGCGATGCCGAATCGCCTGACCAACTGACCGGAAGGACCGTGTGAAGATGAAGGCCCATGTCGTGCTGGCCCATCCGGAGCCGAAATCCTACAACGCCCATCTCGCGCAGGTGGCCCGGGAGGCCCTTCAGGACCGGGGCTGGAGCGTCACGCTCACCGACCTCGCTGCCGAGGGGTTCGATCCCTGCGAGAAGGCCGCCCACTATCGGGAGCCGCTGAATGCCGACAGGTTCGATGTGCAGTCGGAGCAGCGACATGCCTCGGCGGAGGGAACACTCCCCGCAGAGATCAGTCAGGAGATCGCGCGCCTGGAGCAGGCCGACCTGCTGATCCTCCAGTACCCGATGTGGTGGCACCTGCCCCCGGCGATCCTGAAGGGCTGGATGGACCGCGTCCTCGTCTACGGCGAGGTCTACAGGAGCACGTACCGCTTCGAGAACGGCCGCTTCGTCGGCAAGAAGGCGATGCTGTCGCTGACCGTCGGAACCAGCCCGGAGACCTATGCCTTCAACGGACGGAGCGGCGACATCGACCTGATGCTCTGGCCGGTCAACTTCTCCCTCGCCTATGTCGGTTACGACGTTCTCCCGCCCCACGTCGCCTACGGTGTGGAGGCAGGGTTGAGGTACTCCGATGCCGATGTGGTCGCGGCACGGCTGCAGAAGATCGAGGAGGACTGGGCGACGCGGCTCCAGACGATCGAGACGGAAAGCGCCATGCCCTTCAACCGCATGGCCGACTGGGGTGACGATGGCCGGATCAAGCCGGATGCGCCGGTCTACAGCCCCTTCATCAGGCACCGCGACCGGCTGGACATCGAGTGACAGGCGGGTCCGCGCGGTGACCGTGGGGAGGGTTCCGGCCATGCCGTCCGTACCACTGCCTGAGACATTCGAAACGGAACGCCTTGTCCTGCGTCGGCCGGTTGCTGCCGACGCGGGCGGGATCTTCGCGGCCTGGGCCAGCGACGCGGAGGTCACGCGCTACCTCACCTGGCGGCCGCACCCGTCGGAGGCGACGACCGTGGCGCTTGTCGAACGCTACGACCGGGCCTGGCGCACGGGGGAGGGGGAACTGGCCTGGATCATCGCCGGGAAGGCGCGGCCGGAGGTGCCGCTGGGCTGCATCGGCATCACCCTTGACGGCCACGCGGCGGAGGTCGGCTTCGTGCTCGCCCGCGCCTGGCATGGGCGCGGCGTCATGACCGAGGCGCTGCGCTGCCTGCTCGCCCATGCCCTCGCCCTGCCGGATATCTGGCGGGTCAGCGCCATCTGCGACAGGGAGAACCTCGCCTCCGCGCGGGTGCTGGAGAAGGCCGGGATGGTGCGGGAGGGATGCCTGAAACGCGTCGCCATGTTCCCCAACCGGTCGGACACGCCGCGTGACTGCCTGGTGTTTGCCGCCATATCCTGAAGGACGGGCAGGCGCCCGCGATCAAGGCGCGCGCAGCAGGGCGGAAGTGTCATGACAGGCAGCATCGTGATCGAACCAGTCCGGGGGAACCTGCCGCCGGACTTCCCCGTGCTCCGTGCCGAAGCGGGGGGCGAGGGGTTCGGTTTCATGGATCGCCTGTTGCGGGAATGGATGTCTGGTGATGTCCGGTTCGACAGGCCCGGCGAACAGTTGCGGGTCGCCCGCCACGACGGCACCATCGCCGGTATCGGCGGCGTCACGGCGGACCCGTTTGATCCGTCGGCGCTGCGCATGCGCCGGTTCTATGTCCGCGCCGGTTTCCGCCGCCACGGCATTGCAAGGCAACTGGCGCTGACGCTGCTGCAGGGCGCGCTGGCAACCGGCCGGGCGCTGAACGTGAATGCCGGGACCGAGGTCGCGCCCGGTTTCTGGGAAAGCATGGGCTTCCGGCCGGTCGAGGGACTGCCTCACACCCATGTCTGGCCGCAAGGCGACTGAGACCGCCCAGACCTGCCGGCCCCGCGCAGCCATCCCGGCATCTTGGCATCAGGAAGACGGCGGAAGCTTCAGGGCCATGAACGGCTGACCCTGGCCTCATCCGACATTGGCGCTCATCCGTCCTTCGGGCTGCTCAGGCCGGTCTCGGGGTCGTAGAGACCGCCGTCGAGGCGGTCATGTCCCCAGGCCATGATTGCCAGCAGGACCGGCTCCAGCGACCGCCCGGCCTCCGTCAGGTGGTACTCGTGGCGGACAGGGCGTTCCTGGTAGGCCTCCCGCCGTACCAGCCCCCAGTCCGAAAGCCGTTTCAGGCGCGCCGACAGGATGTTGGTCGGTATGTGCTCCGCCGCGTTCTCCATCGCCTGGAACCGGTGGCGACCGTGCCACATCAGGTCACGGACGATCAGCAGGGTCCACTTGTCACCGACGATCTCCAGCGCACGGGCGATGGAGCAGTTCGACCTGAATTCATGCTCCGACATGGCGGAACGCCTCCTTGCCAGCTCCTGCGGGCTTCCCGCGACCAGCCTAGCGAAGTCACTTGTGAAAGTGAAGTCAGTCGGCTAGTGTGACTTGTGAAATGAAAGTGACTTCGGTCCGGCCGCCACTTCACCCTCCCTCCTTCCTGCAACGGGAACACGACACGCCATGAGCCCGACCCTCCTGGCCCATGCGGCCGCAGCCACCGCGGCCCTGAGCGCCGGGCTTGCGGTCGTGGCCACGCGCCACGTGATCGGGGAGACGGATGCCCTCTCCCTGGTGTTCTACCGCTACCTCGTGGGCGTGCTCTGCTTCCTGCCGTTCCTGCCGAGGCTCTGGCCGGGCACGGGGCTGACCGCTGCCGAGCTGGGCAGGATCGCGCTGTTCGGGATCCTGTTCTTCGTGCTGTTTCCCTGGGCCTTCAACGCGGCGCTGGCGATCAACCCCGCGGCGCGCGGGGCGGTGGGCCTGGCGACCATCCCGATCCAGACCCTGCTGGTGGCGGCGCTGTTCAGGCGCGAGCAGATGACACTGCCGAAGCTCCTTGCCGTGCTCGCCGCCTTCCTCGGCATCGCGGTGGCCTT
The DNA here is from genome assembly GCA_965228535.1 of Minwuia sp. Taxonomy (GTDB): domain Bacteria; phylum Pseudomonadota; class Alphaproteobacteria; order Minwuiales; family Minwuiaceae; genus Minwuia. The sequence continues at coordinate 543,340 of CBDDHU010000003.1, forward strand.
CGGACCGGCCGCATTGGCGCCCGGCAACGGTGCGCTGTTCCTCGGCGACGGCCTGATGCTGCTCGGCGTGTTCTGCGCCGCCATCCATTCCGTATTCAGCCGCCCGACCCTGATGCGTCACGGGCCACTGTTCGTCACCGCGCTGGGAATGGTCCTTGCCGTGGTCGCCCTCCTCCCGGTCATGGCGCTGACGGACCGGCTTGCCGTCCCGGAGTTCAGTACCCGGGGCTGGCTGTCAGTGCTGTTCCTGGGATCGGTCGCGGGGGCGGTGCAGTTCTCCCTGTTCATGTGGGCGCTGCGCTGGCTGCCGCCGACCACGACCGTGCTCTACCTCACCCTCAACCCGCTCTCGGCCATGCTGCTCGGCGTGGTCCTGCTGGGGGAGGCGGTCACCGCGGAACTGCTTATCGGCATGGTGCTGGTGATCGGCGGCATCTATGCCGGCAGCGGCCTGCATGGCACCTGGCGAAACCGGCGCGTTGGCGGCCCGGCGGAAGCGGAATAAGCTCGCCCGCATCCTGTGATGGAGGGCCCGATGACGCTTGAACTCTGGCTGGTCTACCTCGTGGCCGCGGTCGGCATTTCGCTGGCGCCGGGTCCGAACGGCCTGCTCTCGATCACCCATGGTGCCAGCTACGGGCTGCGGCCGACGGTGTTCACCGTGCTTGGCGGCGCGCTGGGGTTCCTGGTGCTGGTCGCGATCTCGCTGGCCGGTTTCGGCACCCTGCTGGCCACGTCGGAGCAGGCCTTCACCCTGGTGAAGTGGCTCGGCGCGGCCTACCTGGTCTATCTCGGCCTGCGCGTCTGGCGATCTGACCCGGCGGATTTCCGAAGGGCCACGACAGTTGCAGGCGCGCATGATTGCCGCCCGTTCCGGATGTTCCGGCAGGGATTCCTCGTCGCGGTCTCCAACCCGAAGGGCATCCTGTTCTTCGCCGCCTTCCTGCCGCAGTTCATGGTCGCCGAGGCAACGTTCCTGGCGCAACTGGCAGTCCTCGGCGGCACCTTCGTGGTCATCGAGGCGGTGTACGAGCTGCTGCTCGCCAGCTTTGCCCAGCGGATCGCGCCCTGGCTCGCGCGCTGCGGTCGGTGGTTCAACCGGGTCACCGGAGGCACCTTCATGGCAATGGGGGCCGCCCTGGCAGCCGCGTCCCGGTAGCGGAAAGCGTCGGCCGCGCGGCCCCCATCGCCCTGATTGTCGCTCAGATGGTCGCGTGGCCCAGGGCGGCGCGGAACCGGTTCTTGACGAAGGTGCCGTCGCGCGGCGGCAGGGCGCGGGGCAGTTCGTCGGCGGCGATCTTGATCGCGGCGAAGCTGGTGCCCTGGCGGCGGTGGATGCGGTCGCGCAGCGCCGTGACATCCTCCATCCGGTCGATGGTCCCGCTCCAGCCATAGTCGCAGGCGGCGGCCACGCGGCTGAGTTCGATGCCGCGCCCGGCATGGCTCAACTGCATCCCGGTCTCGCCGTAATGGCCATTGTCCAGCACGGCGATGGTCAGGTTCAGCGGCATCTTCTGGGCGATGCTGGCCAGTGCGCCCAGGCCCATCAGCATCTCCCCGTCGCCGGTCAGCACCAGCACGGGCAGTTCCGGCCGGGCCATGGCCAGGCCCAGCCCGACGGTCGCGGCGCTGCCCATCGCGGCCCAGAGGTAGAAGTTGCGCTCGTGATCCCCCGCCGCCATGGCGTCGTAGGAAGCCGAGCCAAGCCCGGTGACGAGCAGCAGCCCGTCGCGGTCACGCAGCAGTTCGGCGGCGACAGCGCGCCGGTCGAGAGGTCCACCAGCGGTCATTTCACCCACTCCTTTTCCCCGATCAGGCTCTGGCCCAGCAGCACCGCGCAGGCCTCGTCGCCGTTGAACGCCATGGTCGCGGCCCCGTGGACCAGGTGCGCCACGTCCTCCGGCCGGTCGGCACGCCAGGTGCGTACTCCCATCAGCTTCAGCGCCGCCTCCGTCGCCTGGCCCATCGGGTTCTGCCACGGATTGAACTCCGCCCAGTCCCCGCGCATGGTCACCAGCATCAGCAGCGGGAAGCGGATCATGGTCTGCATCGCCAGGGTGTTGAGACAGTTGCCGACACCGCTGGACTGCATCAGCAGCGCGCCGCGCTCGCCCCCCAGCCACGCCCCGGCGAGGTAGCCGATGCCCTCCTCCTCCGTCGTCAGCGCCAGGGCGGTGATGTCGTTGTCCGCCTCCGCCGCGCGGATCGCCGCCGAATGGCCCGCATCCGGAACATAGACGATGTGGCGGGTGTCGAAGCGGCGCAGGATCGGCAGGATCTGCTCCTGCCACGGCGTCGGATCGGCGCCGGTCTGGTCCGGCTGCCCGGTCTGGTTCTGCATGGACGTCTCTCCCATCTCGCCGCAGGTGTCGCGGCGCTGGAACAGGTACGCCGGGCAGGACCCCAAAGGAAGAAGCATGTTTCTTGAAGAGATATGCCGCTATTGTATGGGTCATGGACCTCAGACAGTTGCGCACCTTCCTCGCCGTCGCCGACCAGGGCAGCCTCACCCGCGCCGCCGACAGCCTGCACGTGGCACAACCGGCGCTGGGGCGACAGGTGCGGCAACTGGAGGAGGAGTTCGCCGTCGCCCTGTTCGAGCGGCATGGCCGGGGCATGGTACTGACCCCGACCGGGCGGCTGCTGGCGGACAGGGCGCGGACGATCCTGCGCCTGGTGGAGGACACGCGGGCGGAGGTCGCGGCGGGCCGTGACGCGGTCACCGGCGGGGTCACGCTGGGCTTGCCGCCGACGGTGGGGGAGGTGCTGGCGGCGCGGCTGGTGGAGCGGTTCCTGCATCAGCATCCGGCGGTGACAGTGCGCATCGTGCCCGCCTTCAGCGGCTACCTGCACGACCTGCTGCGGCGAGGCGAGGTCGACCTGGCGGTGATGTACGAGACCGCGCCATCGCGGGAGATCAGCACCAGCCCGCTGATCGGGGAGAGCCTGTGCCTGGTGGGCACGCCGGAGCGGATGGCGGCCTGGGAGGACGCGGTGCGGCTGGCGGACCTGGCGGGGCGGCCGCTGGTGCTGCCCGGCCCGCGCCAGGGGCTGCGCGCGCTGCTGGAGGCGGAGGCCAGCAAGGCCGGCCTGGAACTGAAGGTGGTGGTGGAGGCGGATTCGCTGCAGACGCTGAAGGACCTGGCGGCGCGGGACATCGGCATGACCGTGCTGCCCATGGCCGCGGTGCATGGCGACGTCGCCCGCGGGATCCTGGCCGCGCGCGCGATCACCGAACCGGGACCGAGACGGCGGCTGGTGCTCGCCCGCTCCCTCGCCCGGCCCATGTCCAATGCGGTGCGAATCTTCGCCGGCACCCTGCGCGCCGAGACGGAGGCGATGGTCCGGGAAGGAATCTGGCAGGGCGAGCTTCCGGACGGTTGAGCAGTGGGCAGGGGGCTGCCCGGCATCAGGGCCGCGTCACCACCAGCCGGTAGCCGAGGTCACAACTCGTCCTGCCGACGGATCAATCGGGTTGACTGCTGCCATCTGGCGGCATTTCAAACAAACGCCAACAGGTAAGTGATGCGGAGCCTGTTTTCTTGGGCGGATAAAAGAGTGAAGACAGAAGCGAAGAGCGCGTGCCGCTCTGTTCGAGTGAACATCTGAACCCTGTTGCCTGCATCGCTGGACGAGACGATCCGCCCGAATTCGCATCGAGGTTCGTGATGCCCGAGACCACGCCGTCAGCGACCGTATCATTGCCCTCGATGGCTGCTTCCGGATCGTTGATGCTGATCAGACGGACGCCGTCACCAAGGTTGACATGAACTTCGTCAACGAACGAGCAGCCTGAAACTGCAACAACAATGCTCATCACAATCAGATATCTCACGGTTGTTCACCTGAAAGTATTGTTCAGTATCGACTATTTACCTTGTTGCCGAGAGGCTACGGCCCCCGGTGAGCTGACTCAACCGATTCCTGTTTCCGGATGTCGCATGAAGCAGCACTGGTATCGCAATATTCAACATGTGAACGCTGTTATCAGCGAAGACTGGATGAAGGAGTAGTCATCGGGATCCAGTGACAATGAGGTCGCGCCCAAGGGCGTCAGCTGGTCCAAGGTCAGATCGCGGACTTGGCATCAGGAAGCAACCTGGCATTGGTCCGTTCCGAAAAAACTTCGTTCTCCGGAAGCCCCGCTGCTCTCACCCCGCCACAACCAACCGGTACCCCAGGTCACAACTCTCCTGCTGCCGCAGGTGCCCGTACTTCGTCTCCCAAGTCCCCGTCTCCAGGTCGTGTTTCAGCGGGTCCAGCTTCGCGTCTGCGTCGTCGATCGACCAGAAACACGAAATGGCGGCGCGGATGCGGGGGTCGAGGTAGGCGGCGGGGCGGCGCCAGTAGGCGGCGAGGAAGCCGTCGGCGCAGTCGTGCGGGATCGGGACCGGGCTGATACGCACCGGGCCGAGGGCGTCGGCATAGCTGTCCATGGTCGGCATCTGGGCGGCATCGATGCTGATCAGTTCCGGCAGGTAGTCGGTCAGCCAGAAGCCCCGGTGGTCGGGGTCGAAGGTCAGGATGACCACGGGTCCGCGCGCGACGCGGCGCAGCTCCGCCAGCCCCTTCGCCTGGTCCGACCAGTGATGCACGGTCAGCACCGCCATCACCGCGTCGAACGACCTGTCGCCGAAGGGCAGGTCCTCCGCCACGCCCCGCAGCACGGGGGCGGCATCCGCCGGGCGCTGGCGGATCATCTCCTGCGATGGCTCCAGCGCGGTGACGGCGCGCCCTGCCGGTTCGTAGGAGCCTGCGCCCGCGCCGACATTCAGCACGGTCCGCGCGTCCCCCAGGGCCAGGTCGATGGCCGCGGCGATGCGGCTGTCGGGACGGCGCAGGTCGGCATAGTTGACGCCGATGATGTCGTAGGTCGGGTTCATGGCAGCCTCCCTGGTTCCCGGTGATGCCACCGATCGGGCGCAGGGTCCAGTTGCCGAACTGTCCCTTGCCAGTGTGGCACGGCTGGGGTGTCATCGCGGGCCGACAGAGGAGGGGGAGAGACGTGAGCAACCTGGAACACCCTTACCAGGACCTGATCGGGTTCCGGTTCACGGGCCGCGATGCAGGCACCAGCACGATGGAACTGGAGGTGAGGCCGGACCTGATGAACCCGCATGGCGTGGTGCATGGCGCGGCCCTCTATTCACTGGCGGATACCGGCATGGGTGCCGCGCTCTACGGTCTGCTGGAAAAGGGCGAGAGCTGCGCCACCATCAACTGTTCCATCAGCTATTTCCGGGGCGTCAGCGACGGCCTGCTGACCTGCGAGACAAGGGTAACCAACAAGGGGCGCAGCGTGGCCACCCTGGAATCGCAGATATGGAACGACGGCAAGCTGGCGGCCACGGCGCACGGCCAGTTCTCGATCTTCCAGCGGCGCTAGCCGGGTCCGGGCCCGGCGGCGGCAACCAAATCGAAAGCAATCACCGCCAGACTGGCCGGATGCGCATTGTCCTTTCCGCACTGGTCCTGCTGTCGATCCTGCCCGGTCCTGCCGTGGCGGCACCGAAGACCTATCCGGCGGAACCGGAGGAGACCTGTCGCCTGGTGCCGGTGCACCGCCCGGATGCGGATGTCGCGTACCGGCCCGGTGTCGACGTGAACGGCAACGCGGTCGCCCCGGCGGACCTGCCCGGCTCCGGCGGCATCAGACTGCCCGACGAGATCGGCATCGGCCTGCGCATCCCGCTGGCGGAGATCCTCGGCGCCGACACGCCACCCTTCCTGGGGGATGCCGGGATCGATGTCGGCGAAGTCACCGTCAACCGCCGCACCGGCGCGCTGTTCCACAACGGCCAGCGCCTCGACGCCCCCTATGCCGTGCTCTGCGAACCGAAGCAGGAGTGAGGTGGGTCGGTTGCCGCCTGTTCCATCCCTCTCCCCCTCCCGGCCACCCACGGGAGTATCCTTGTTGGGTGGCCGGGAGGGGGAGAGGGATGGAACAGGCTACCCCCAATGACTCACGATCCCTGTTCCGCGATCAGTGCATCGATCAGGGCCAGGGCTTCCGGGCTGTCCCATTCCGCAGGGCCGACCAGGCGCGCGACTTCCTGCCCCTGACGGTCGAGCAGGATGGTGACCGGCAGGCCATAGGCACCGAGGGCGCGGCCGATGCGGGTGGTGGGGTCGATGTAGAGCGGCAGGTTGTCGGCCCCGACCTCCTGCAGGAAGGCCAGCGAGGTCTCGGCCCCGCCCCGGTCGACGGAGATCGCCGCCACCTGGAAGTCGTCACCGCCGCGCGCCGCCTGCAGGCGGCTGATGGAGGGCATCTCGTGGCGGCAGGGCGCGCACCAGGTGGCCCAGAGGTTGACCAGCACGACCTTGCCCCGGAAGGCATCGAAGCCGGTCTCGTTGCCCTCCCCGTCGCGGAAACGGGCATCGGCCAGTGGCTTCGGCGCCTCATGAACCGCGAGATTCTGCAACTGACCGGTGGCATATTGCGCCAGCGGGGGTTCCGCTCCGGCGCCTGCCGGACTAAGGATCGCCAGCAGCAGGGCCAGCAGGCCGATCAGGTGCAACATTCCAGGCCACAGAGAATTCATGTCAGACAAGTCCACCAGTAATGAGATGTGGGGCGGCCGCTTTGCCGGCGGCCCCGCGAAGGTGATGGAGAAGATCAACGCCTCCATCGATTTCGACCAGCGCTTCCATGCCCAGGACATCCGGGGATCGAAGGCACATGCCGACATGTTGGCCGCTCAGGGTATCCTGACAAGGGATGACGTTGCCGCAATCAAGGACGGCCTGGACACAATTCTGCGTGAGATCGAGGCAGGGGAGTTCAGCTTCTCCGCCGCGCTGGAGGACATTCACATGAATGTCGAGAACCGGCTGCGGGAGCTGATCGGCCCGGCGGCGGGACGGCTGCACACGGGGCGCAGCCGCAACGACCAGGTGGCGACGGACTTCAAGCTGTGGGTGCGGGACACCATCGACCGGCTGGACCTCGCCTTCCGCGACCTGATCACGGCCCTGCTGGACCAGGCGGAAGCCCATGCGGACGCGGTGATGCCGGGCTTCACCCACATGCAGGTGGCGCAGCCCGTCACCTTCGGCCACCACATGATGGCCTATGTCGAGATGTTCGGTCGCGACCGGGACCGGCTGGCGGAGACGCGGCGGCGGCTGAACGAGTCGCCGCTGGGCTCGGCGGCGCTGGCCGGCACCTCGTTCCCCATCGACCGGGATGCGACGACGGCGGCGCTGGGCTTCGACCGGCCCACCGCCAACAGCCTGGACGCGGTCTCCGACCGGGACTTCGCGCTGGACTTCCTGCACACCGCCAACGTCGCCGCCATGCACCTGTCGCGGCTGGCGGAGGAACTGGTGATCTGGTCCTCGGCGCAGTTCCGCTTCGTCACCCTGTCGGATGCCTTCTCCACCGGATCCTCGATCATGCCGCAGAAGCGCAACCCGGACGCGGCGGAACTGATCAAGGGCAAGATCGGTCGCGTCAGCGGGGCCTACGTGGCGCTGACCATGGTGATGAAGGGCCTGCCGATGGCCTATGGCAAGGATATGCAGGAAGACAAGGAGAGCCTGTTCGACGCTGCCGACACCATCGAGCTCTGCGTCACCGCCATGGCCGGGATGATCGCCGACATGGTGCCGAACCGCGATGCGCTGCGTGCCGCCGCGACGTCCGGCTTTGCCACCGCGACAGACTTCGCGGACTGGCTGGTGCAGGCGCTCGACATGCCGTTCCGGGAGGCGCACCACGCCACCGGCGCGGCGGTGAAGGCGGCGGAGGATCGTGGCTGTGACCTGGCCGACCTGCCGCTGGAGGTGCTGCAGCAGATCGAGCCGAGGATCACCGACGCGGTCTATGCCGTGCTGGATGCCGAGAGCGCGGTCCATGCCCGCAAGTCCTATGGCGGCACCGCGCCGGAGCAGGTGCGGGCGCAGGTCCGCCGCTGGCGGGAGCGGCTGGCATGAGGCGCCTTGCCGTTCCCCTGCTGCTGGCACTGGCGCTCGGCGTCGGGGCCTGTGGCAAGAAGGGCGAACCCCTGACCCCGTCCGAGAGTGCCCGGCAGCAGGCCGAGCAGGAAAAGCAGCAGCAGCGAAAGAACGCCGAATGACCGACCAGTTCCAGTACCGCGATGGCCACCTGCATGTGGAGGATGTCGCCATCGCCGATATCGCCGACCGGGTCGGCACCCCGGTCTATGTCTATTCCTCCGCCATGCTGCGTCGCCAGTACCGGGTGTTCGCGATGGCGCTGGCCAGCGCCTGCCCGGACGTGGAGAGCCTGATCTGCTACTCGGTGAAGGCCAACGGCAACCTCGCCATCATCCGCACCCTTGCCCGCATGGGTGCCGGTGTCGACGTGGTGTCGGAGGGGGAACTGCGCCGTGGCCTCGCCGCCGGTGTGGCCCCGGAGAGGATCGTCTTCTCAGGCGTCGGCAAGACCCGGGCGGAGATGAGCTTCGCGCTGCAGGCCGGCATCCGCCAGTTCAACGTGGAATCGGAGCCGGAACTGGAGGCGCTGTCGGAGACCGCGTCCGGCCTGGGCCTGACCGCCGCGATCACGGTGCGGGTCAACCCGGACGTGGATGCGCTGACCCACGCCAAGATCTCCACCGGCAAGGCGGAGAACAAGTTCGGCATTCCCATCGGTCGCGCCCGCGACGTCTATGCCCGCGCGGCGAAGCTGCCGGGTATCCGCATCATCGGTGTCGACCTGCATATCGGGTCGCAACTCACCGATCTCAGCCCCTTCGAGAAGGCATTCGCCCGTGCCGCGGAACTGGTGCTGGCGCTGCGCGATGACGGGCACGACATCAACACCATCGACCTGGGCGGCGGCCTCGGCATTCCCTACAGCCCGGACGCGGTGCCGCCCTCGCCGGATGTCTATGCCGACATTGTCAGCCGCACCGTCGGCCACCTGGGGGCGACGCTGATCTTCGAACCGGGGCGGATGATCGTCGGCAATGCCGGGGCGCTGCTGTCGCGGGTGATCTACGTGAAGGACGGCGACGGGCGCACCTTCGTCATCCTCGACTCGGCGATGAACGACCTGGTCCGGCCCGCGATGTATGACGCGGTGCACGAGGTGCGGACGGAACGGCAGCCGGACGGGAACCTGATCCGCGCCGATATCGTCGGACCGATCTGCGAGAGCACGGACACCTTCGCAAGGGATTGTGAAATGCCAGCCGTCGCCGCCGGTGATACGCTCTGTTTCATGAGTGCCGGAGCCTACGGGGCGGTGATGTCGTCGACCTACAACACCCGCCTGCTGGTGCCGGAGGTGCTGGTGGACGGCGACCGGTTTGCGGTTGTGCGTGCGCGACAGACGTTCGATGATCTGCTGGGTCTCGATGCCATGCCGCCATGGCTCGAAAGCGACAGTTGAGTAACCAGGGAGCCTGATGGCAGACGACCGCGACGAGACACTCGACACCATCCTGGAGCCGAAGGAGCGCGCGGCGCTGCAGCGGAAGCTGCTGGCCACTCGCCTGATCCTCGGCTGGGAACGCCTGGTGCCCCTGCTCTGGCCCGGTCTTGCCGCTGTCCTGCTGCTCGTTTCCGTCACGCTGCTCGGTCTGTGGCAGGTGCTGCCGTCGGTGCTGCACCTGGTCGGACTGGCGATGGCCGTGGTCGGCTGCGTGTTCCTGCTGCTGCGTGGCCTGCTGGCCTGGCAGGCGCCGAGCGATCTCGACGTGGTGCAGCGGCTGGAACGTTCCGGCGGCAGCCACAGGCCGCTCACCAGTGTCCAGGACCGGATCGCCATCGGTGGGCAGGACGGGGCCGCCCGTGCGCTCTGGCAGGCCCACCGGCGGCGGATGGCGGCGCAGATCGGCGCACTGCGGCTGCCTGTTGCCGACACGCGCATGCCGGCCCGGGACCCGATGGGGCTGCGCCTGCTGGTGCTGATGGTCTTCTGTCTCAGTCTCGCCGTTGCCGGGACGCAGACTGGCGACCGGCTGGTCGCGGCGCTGGAGACCGGCACCACTGCCGAGGGGCTGGTGGAGGAAACGGTGCTGGAGGCCTGGGTGACGCCGCCGGCCTATACCGGGATGCCGCCCGTGTTCGTCAGCGCGATGGAACAGGCCACGGACAGTGACGCCACGACCGAACCACTGGCCGTGCCCACCGGCAGCCGGTTCCTTGCCCGCTATCACGGGGCCGGTGCTCCGGCGCTGTCGGTTGCCGGAACGCTGGAGGCGTTCGAGCAGGTCGGCGAGAAGGACCGGCAGATCGAACGGCTGATCACCGCGGGCGACCGTCTCAGCATCATGGACGGCCCGGAGGAACTGGCGGGATGGCCGATCAGCATCATTCCCGACCAGCAGCCGCAGATCGAGCTGACCGAACCGCCTCAGGGCACGCTGCGCGGCGCCCTGCGCCTCGGCTACCGGGCGACCGACGACTACGGCATTGCCAATGTCTCGGCCCGGATCACGCGGGACGGCGATGATGGCGAGATCGTGCTGGACCTGCCGCTGTCCAGCCGCCGCCCGACGGAGGCCATCGACACGGTCTTCCGCGACCTTGCGGCCCATCCCTGGGCGGGGATGCCGGTCGTGCTGGTGATGGAGGCGCGGGACGATGCCGGGCAGGGCGGGCGTTCCGAAGCGCTCGACTTCGTGTTGCCGGCGCGCGTCTTCAAGCAGCCTGCCGCCCGTGCCGCCATCGAACTGCGCCAGCGGCTCTACCGGGATGCGGCGGGGCAGCGCGAATGGGTGGTGCGCGCGCTGCACGCGCTGATGATCAATCCGAAGCGCTATCACAGTGACTTCGCGGTCCATATCGGGCTGAGCATGCTCGCCTCCGACCTGGCCTCGGACGGGGATGCGGAGACCATCGCCTCGGCGCGGCAGATGCTCTGGCAGACCGCGCTGCGGATCGAGGACGGCAACATCTCCGTCGCCCAGGCCCGGCTGCGCGACATCCAGGAACGGCTGTCGGAGGCGCTGGCCAACGGGGCATCCGATGCCGAGATCCAGGCGCTGATGGACGAGCTGCAGGAGGCGATGGACGAGTATCTGCGCGCCATGCAGCAGGACGCCCAGCGGCGCATGGAGGCGGGCGAGGAACTGCCGGAACTGGACGGCGCGGAAAGCGTCGAGCGCCAGAGCCTGGCGGACATGCTGGACAAGGCGCGCGAACTCTCGCGATCCGGCGCGCGGGAGCAGGCGCGGCAGATGCTGTCGCAGCTTCAGAACATGCTGGAAAACCTGCAGATGGGGAACCAGGGCGGTCGCGCGCAGTCGGAGCAGCAGGCCAGCCGCCTGGCCGACCAGCTCGGCCAGATGATGGAACAGCAGCAGGAACTGATGGACCGCACCTTCGAGCGGCGCCAGCAGCAGACTCAGCCGGATTCGCAGCTTCCGTCCCAGCGCAACCCGTTCGGTACGCCTGACCGCAACCGCTTCGGTCGCTCGCAGGGCTTCGAGCAGAACCGGGGGGCACAGGGCAGCACGCCGGGGCAGCAGAGCGAGCAGGACCTGGCCGATGCACAGGGCCAGTTGCGTCGTCGCCTCGGCGAACTGATGCAGCAGCTCGGCGAGAGCATGGGCAACATTCCCGGCGAGCTGGGAGAAGCGGAGCAGGCGATGCGTTCGGCCCAGTCGGCCCTGGGCGACGGTGCCTCGGAGCAGGCGATGGACGACCAGGCGCGGGCGCTGGACCGCCTGCGTCGCGGGGCCGAATCTGTGTTGCAGGACCTGGCCGACCAGGGCCAGGGCCAGGCGCAGAACCAGGACGCGCCGGGCCAGGACGGACGGGACGGCGAGCCGACCGATCCGCTGGGCCGCTCCCCCACCGACAGCTGGGGCGAGGGATCGGGCGACATGGTGCCGGAGCAGAGCGCGCTGCAGCGGTCCCGCGAGATCCTCGACGAACTGCGCCGTCGCTCCGGCCAGCGCAGCCGCCCGGCTGACGAGCTTGACTACATCATGCGGCTGCTGCGCCAGTTCTGATCCGGCGCGGGCAGGTCATTCTTCCCCGATCTGTTCCAGTGCGACGCGCCCGGCGGCGGTCAGCCTGCCGCGGCCGCTGGCCAGCAGTTCCTTGCGCAGGGCAAAGGCGTTGCCGGCCTTGGCGGGCCGCATGTCCTCCGGCGCGGTGCGCTTGCTGATCTCCGGCCAGTGACCCGGCTGCGGGCCGGAGCCTTCATGCACGATGTCGGGGATCTCGTCATCGACCACGGCCGGGGCCTCGGCCACCTCCATCAGGTTCCAGGCGATCTCCAGCGGGATGTTGTTGTTGTCGAAGAAGTAGAGCGACCAGAAGACGCCGTGATCGATCGGCCCGGTGACCTCGATCCCCGCCGCCTCCAGCCGGTCCTTCCATTCGAAGAACTCCTCCCGCGTTTCCACCGTGAAGGCGACATGGTCGAAGCCGAGCGGGTCGGATGTGCGGGTGCCATGGAACTTCTGCTCCATTGCCGCCGCGCCCTCGTAGGCGAAGAAGGCGATGTAGTTGGCACCGGCGGTGAAGAAGTAGTGGCGGAACCCGTCATGGCCGATGCCGAGGGACAGCTCCATGCCCAGCAGGTCGCGATAGAAGCGGATCGTGCCGGTCAGGTCCGGCGTGATGAAGGCCAGGTGGTCGATGCGGTCCAGTGCCATGAAGTTTCTCCCGTTCGTTTCCTGCCGATTGTACCCGACATGATCGCAACCCTGCCTCTCCGCAAGCACATGGTCGGGAAACGCTGCGTTTCCTTCCCGGTGCGCTTGTGGTTTGCTGGTGCCAGCGCGAGGTTCAGGGGAGGACAGGGTGCGGGCGATCATCTGCGAGAAGATCGGGTCCATCGAGGATCTGAAGGTCGGCGACCTGCCGGTGCCGGAGCCGGGCAGGGGTGAGGTGCGGATCCGGGTGCACGCGGTGTCCCTCAACTTCCCCGACCTGCTTATGCCGCAGGGCAAGTACCAGTACAGCGGTGAACCGCCCTTCGCACCGGGAATGGAGGCCGCGGGAACCATCGACGCGCTGGGTGAGGGCGTGACCGGGCTGCAGGTGGGGCAGCGGGTCGCGGCACACCCCTGGATCGGCTGCCTCGCCGAGTACGTGACCTGTTCCACCGACTGGGTCTTCCCCCTGCCGGAGGCGATGGATTTCGACACCGCCGCCGCCTTCTGCCTGACCTATGGCACCATCCATCATGCGCTGAAGGATCGCGGGCGGCTGCAGCCGGGCGAGACCCTGCTGGTGCTGGGCGCGTCGGGCGGGACCGGCCTGGCGGCGATCGAGGCCGGGAAGGCCTGGGGCGCACGCGTCATCGCGGCAGCAAGCTCGGAGGAGAAGCTGGCGATCTGCGAGGCGCGCGGGGCCGACGACCTGGTGAACTATGCCGAGGGCGATGAACTGCGCCACCAGATCAAGGCGCTGACCGATGGTCGCGGCGCCGACGTCATCTTCGATTCCGTCGGCGGGGCCTACAGCCACCAGGCCATCCGCTCCATCAACTGGGGCGGGCGGATGCTGGTGATCGGCTTCGCCGCCGGAGACATTGCCCAGCTGCCCGCCAACCACATCCTGATCAAGCAGATCGAGCTGATCGGCGTGGCCTACCAGGGTTTCTCCCGCCGGTTCCCGGAGCGCTGCCGGGCCAACATCGCGGCGATGATGGACCTCTGGTCGGCAGGAAAGCTGCGCCCGCATCTCGGCGGCACCTGGTCGCTGGAGGACGGCATCGACGCCTTCCGCGCGATGCGTGACCGCAAGGCGGTGGGCAAGCTGGTGATAAGAGTCTGAGAGCGGCCTGTTCCATCCCTCTCCCCCTCTCGGCCACCAGACAAGGATGCTCCCGTGGGTGGCCGGGAGGGGGAGAGGGATGGAACAGGCCAACGAAAACAGTGACTGCCGAAAGGCCCAGGCCGAAGACGAACTGCAGACCCGGGGAGGGGTGACCATGGATTTCACGATCCCGAAAGAGATCAGCGACTACATCGCGGTGCTCGACGCCTTCATCGAGAAGGAGATCAAGCCGCTGGAGGAGGAGAACATCCGCTTCTTCGACCACCGGCGGGAATATGAGCGCACCGACTGGGAGCGGGGCGGCCAGCCGAAGGAGGAATGGGAACAGCTGCTGGCGGAGATGAAGCGCCGTGCCGACAAGGCCGGTCACCTGCGCTGGGCGCTGCCCACCGACATCGGCGGGTCCGCCGGGTCGAACCTGGGCATGGCGATCATCCGCGAGCATCTGGCGCATCGCGGCCTGGGCCTGCACAACGACCTGCAGAACGAGAGTTCCATCGTCGGCAACTTCCCCGTGGTGATGATCTTCCACGCCGTTGCCAGCGAGGCGCAGAAGAAGGAATTCATCGAGGACATGATCACCGGCCGCAAGCGCGTGGCCTTCGGCGTCACGGAACCCAACCACGGTTCCGATGCCACCTACATGGAAACCACGGCGGTGCAGAAGGACGGTGGCTGGCTGATCAACGGCACCAAGCGCTGGAATTCCGGCATGTCAAATGCCTCGCATGACGTGGTGTTCGCCAGGACCTCGGGCGACGTGGGGCGTCCCAACGGGATCACCGCCTTCATCGTGCCGGTGGAGACGCCGGGCGTCGACATCGCCTACATGCACTGGACCTTCAACATGCCCTCCGACCATGCGGAGGTGCATTTCCGCGATGTCTGGGTGCCCGACAGCGCCATCCTGCACGAGGAAGGACGCGGACTGGAATGCGCCCAGGCCTTCTTCCACGAGAACCGGATCAGGCAGGCCGCGTCCAGCCTGGGTGCCGGCCAGTACTGCGTCGACGAGGCGGTGAAGTGGGCCAACAAGCGGGTCACCTGGGGCAAGCCGCTCAGCACCAACCAGGCCATCCAGTGGCCGCTGGCGGAGCTGAACACCGAGGCCGAGATGCTGCGCAACCTGGTCTACAAGAGCGCCTGGCACCTGGACCAGGCGCACCACATGGAGGTCACCCACTGGGTCGCCATGGCCAATTACCGCGCCAACCGCTTCGTCTGCGAGGCCGCTGACCGGGCCATGCAGGTACATGGCGGCATGGGCTACACCCGCTACAAGCCCTTCGAGCACATCTACCGCCACCACCGCCGCTACCGCATCACGGAGGGCACGGAGGAGATCCAGATCCGCAAGGTCGCCCACGACCTGTTCAAGAAGTTCCGGGACTGAGCGCCGCGAGGATGGCCGGGGGCGCTGAACCTCACCCGTCGCGCCGCAGGTGGCGGGTGAGGCGTTTCTCCAGCCGTTCCCAGATGTTGCGGATGGTCTCCACCATCAGCAGGTAGACAACGGCGGCCCAGAGGTAGGTCTGGAAGTCGAAGCTGCGGGAATAGGCACGGCGGGTCTCGCCCATCAGGTCCAGCACGGTGATGATGGCGACGATGGCAGAGCCCTTCAGCATCAGGATGATCTCGTTGCCATAGGGCCGCAGCGCCACGATCAGGGCCTGCGGCAGGATGATCTTGCGGAACGCCTGCAGGCGGCCGAGGCCCAGTGCCGCCGCCGCCTCCCACTGGCCCTTCGCCACCGACTGGATGGCCCCGCGCAGGATCTCCGCCTGGTAGGCAGCGGTGTTGAGGGCAAAGGCGAAGACGGCGCAGTTCCAGGGATCGCGGAAGAACGACCAGAGTCCCACCGACTGCAACTCGGGCCGGAACTCCCCAGCGCCGTAATAGACCAGGAACACCTGCGCCAGCAGCGGCGTGCCCCGGAACAGGTAGACATAGCCATAGGCCGCCGCACCGACCGCCCGGTTCGGCGACAGCCGTGCCATGGCCACCGGCAGCGACAGGGCGGCGCCGAAGACCAGCGAGGTGGCCACGAGGCCGAGCGTGATCTGCAGTCCCTGCCAGTATTTCGGCGCGTACTTCGCCACCAGCTCACTGTCCCAGGCGAGCAGGAGGTAGAGGCCCAGCCCGCCCAGCAGCAGGATCATGAAGCCCAGCGCGATCCACCCGACGGTGCGCGTACCGCTCCAGCGTCGCCTTGTCGGCGGTGGCGGTTTCGCGGGCTGGACATGGTCGTTGACGATGGCCGTCATCGGGGGGCGTCCCCCCTGGCGGCCCAGCGGTTCACGGCGCCGATGGCGATGGAGGAAAGGATCGCCAGCGCCAGGTAGAGCAGGCAGGCGACGCCGAAGAACAGGAAAGCCTCCTTCGTAACCCGGGCGGCAATGCCGGTCTGGCGGATGATGTCGGACAGGCCGATGACGCTGACCAGTGCCGTGTCCTTCAGCAGGATCATCCAGAGATTGCTCAGGCCGGGCAGGGCGATGCGGATCAGCTGCGGCAGGATGATCAGCCGCATGGTCTGGAACCGCGACAGGCCGATGGCGTATCCGCCCTCGTACTGGCCGCGCGGGATGGCGCGGAAGGCAGAGAGGAAGACCTCGCTGGCGAAGGAGGAGAAGACCAGCCCCAGCGCGACCATGCCGGCCAGGAAGCTGTTGATCTCGATCGTCGTCTCCCGGCCCATGGCCAGCAGCAGCTCGCGGATGCCGATCTGCGCCCCGTAATAGACCAGGAACAGGGTCAGCAGTTCCGGCAGGCCGCGGAAGACGGTGGTGTAGATGTTGCCGGCCAGGCGCAGCGTCCCCTCCTCGGACTGCTTGGCCAGGGCGACGAAGAAGCCGATCAGCAGGCCCAGCGGCAGGGTGGCGAGCGCGAGCGACAGGGTGACGCCGACGCCGGAGGCGATCTCGTCGCCCCAGCCGGTGTCGCCGAGGCTGAGCAGGGTCAGGACGTCATCCATGCCGACAGGGCCGGGCAGACGGTGCCTGCCCCTCCATCCGCCCGGTCAGGCGGTGGAGGGGACAGGACCAGGACATGGCCTGTCGGGAACTGTGCCGTCGACGGGGCACGTCCGCGGCCGGTCAGCCGCCGTAGGCGTCGAACGTGAAGTACTTGTCGTTGATCGACTTGTAGACGCCGTTGGCGCGGATCGCCTTGATCGCGGCGTTGAACTTCTGCGCCAACTCGGTCTCGCCCTTGCGGATGGCGATGCCCGCGCCCTCTCCATGAATCGCCGGATCCGGCGTGATGGTGCCCAGCAGCTTGCAGCAGGCGCCGTCCTCGCTCTCCAGCCATTCCTGCAGCACGGTGACGTCATCCATCACCGCGTCCAGGCGGCCGCTGGCGATGTCCAGCTTGTACTCGTCGGCCGTCGGGTAGCCGCGGATGGTGCTGTCGGTGTACTTCGCCTCCGCGAAGTTGGAGTGGGTGGTGGAACCCTGGACGCCGATCGCCGCGTCCTCCAGGTCGGCCGGGCTGGTGCCCTTCAGCGCCGAATCCTTCGGCACCGCGATGGCCGGGGGCGTGTTGTAGTACTTCTCGGTGAAATCGACCTTCTTCTTGCGCTCGTCCGTGATCGACATGGAGGCGATGATGGCGTCGTACTTGCCGGCCTGCAGCGCCGGGATGATGCCGTCCCAGTCCTGGGTGACGAAGGTGCACTCGGCCTTCATCTCCGCGCAGAGGGCCCTGGCGATGTCGATGTCGAAGCCTTCCAGCTTGCCGTCGGCGGTCAGGTTGTTGAACGGCGGGTAGGCGCCCTCCGTGCCGATCTTGAGCTGCATGCCCTCGGCCTGGGCGGAGGTCAGCGCTGCGGCGGTGGCCAGTGCCGCGGCCGTCAGGGTCAGGTGTTTCAGGAACCGCATTCTCGGGATCTCCCTGTTTTCTCGGGTTCTGCTTCGTGTCGCATCCCAAAGCGATTTGGCCGGGTGATCAACCGGAATCGCCCGGATCAGGCCAAATTCGCGCTGTGCGGAGGGTTTTACGCCGGGGAAGGTGTGCGTGCGCTTGCCGGAACCGGGGTGGCGGGTTACGTCATCGGGCACCAAGTCTGTTTTCCGGGGAGATGAACTGATGAAGGCGATGCTGTGTCACGAATGGTGCGGTCCCGATGATCTGAAGCTGGAGGAGGTGGCCTCACCCGAACCCGGCGCGGGGGAGGTGCGGATCGACGTGCATTGCGCGGGCGTGAACTTCCCCGACCTGCTGATGATTGCCGGCAAGTACCAGTTCAAGCCGGCCTTCCCGTTCTCCCCGGGCATGGAGGTCGGTGGTGTCGTCTCCGCCGTGGGCGAGGGGGTGAGCGGCTTCAGCCCCGGTGACCGGGTGATGGCCATGACCAGCATGGGCGGTGGCTATGCGGAGCAGGCGATCGCCAAGGCGGGCAAGACCTTCCTGCTGCCCGATGGCGTCACGTTCGAGCAGGCGGCCGGGTTCCCGGTCACCTACGGCACCACCTACCACGCGCTGAAGGACCGGGGCGAACTGCAGCCGGGCGAGGTGCTGCTGGTGCATGGTGCGTCCGGCGGCGTCGGGCTGAACGCGGTGGAACTGGGCAAGCGCATGGGCGCGACCGTGATCGGCACCGTCGGTTCCGATGCCAAGATGGACATCGTCAGGGAATATGGCGCCGACCATGTCTTCAACTATTCCGACCACTCGATCCGGGAGAAGGTCAAGGAACTGACCGGTGGCCAGGGTGCCGACGTGATCTATGACCCGGTCGGCGGCGATGCCTTCGACGAATCACTCCGCTGCATCAACTGGAACGGTCGCCTGCTGGTGATCGGCTTCGCCTCCGGCCGCATTCCGGAGGCGAAGGCCAACCTGGTGCTGCTGAAGCAGTGCCAGATCGTCGGCGTGTTCTGGGGCGCCTGGACGGAGCGGAACCCCGAAGAGTGCCGCAACCAGTTCAAGACGCTGCTGGACTGGTGCGCGGAGGGCAAGCTGCGCCCCCACGTCTCCATGACCTTCCCGCTGGAACAGGCCCCGGACGCCATGAAGGCGCTCGCTGCCCGCAAGGCCACCGGCAAGGTGATCGTCAACGTGCGCTGAGGGTTTCTCCTCGGCCTGTTCCATCCCTCTCCGGGATTCGCTGTGGCCTGTGCCATCCCTCTCCCCCACCCGGCCACCCACGGGAGTATCCTTATTGGGTGGCCGGGTGGGGGAGAGGGATGGAACAGGCCAACGGACAACCTGGCACAGCCAACGAGAGATTCAGGCGGTACAGGCCCCGCCTGATCCTCTGAGACTCTACCGCCGTTCCGCGTGGAGCACGCCGTTGCTGCGCAGGCTGTCGATCCGCTCCGCCGACAGGCCGAGCACGTCTGCCAGCACCGCCTCGTTGTGCTCGCCCAGGAACGGGGCGGTCAGGTCCGGTGTGTCGGGGAAGGCGGAGTAGCGCAGCGGGTTGCCGGTGATGGACATGGCACCGACGCCGCGATCCTCGATATGGCGGACCGTGCCGCGTTGCAGCAGGTGCGGGTGCTGCATGGCATCCGCGACGCTCAGCACCGGGGCACAGGGCACCCGTTCGGCCTGCAGCGCCTCCAGCCCCGCCGTGTCACTGGGCAGGCTGCCCAGCCAGTCCTCGATCAGCCGGATCAGCTCGGCCTGGTTCTCCATGCGCGCGGCATTGTCGATGAAACGGGGATCCTCGACCAGGTCCGGGCGCCCCATGGCGCGGCAGACCCGGGACCACTGGTCCCCCAGCGCCACCAGCATCAGGTAACCGGTCTTGGCCCGGAAGACGCCGATGGGCGCGACCAGCGCATGGTGGCTGCCGGTGCGGTGCGGCTGCACCATCCCGCCGCTCAGCGAATGCACCTCCACGTTGATCTCGTGGCAATGGAAGTAGAAGTCCACCAGCGAGATATCCAGGTGCTGACCGGTGCCCGGTCCGTCGCCACGGGACCGTTCGCGGTGGAACAGCGCACCGTTGATCGCCGCCAGCGCGGTGATCGCGGTGCCGACATCGCCGATGGCCATGCCGACGATGGGCGGCGGGGCATCCGCGTCCCCGATCATCGAGGTCACGCCGGCATAGGCCTGGGCGATGTAGTCGAAGCCGACCAGGCTGTGCAGCGGCCCGTCCTGCCCGAAGGCGGAGATGGAGCACATGATGGCCGACGGGTTGATCGCATGTACCGCCTCCCAGCCGAAGCCCATGCGGTCGATGACGCCGGGGGAGAAGTTCTCCACCACCACGTCGGCCCAGGCGATCAGGTCACGCACGATCGCCTTGCCCTCGGCAGAGCGCATGTCGAGGCAGACCGAGCGCTTGCCCTGGTTGTGCTGCACGAAATAGCCGGACCGGCCATCCTTGATGACCGGCAGCACCCGGCAGAGATCCCCGCCCGGCGCGTGCTCCAGCTTGACCACGTCGGCGCCGGTCTCGGCCATCAGCCGGGTGCAGGCCGGGCCTGCGATGAATTGTGTGAAGTCAAGAACGCGAACGCCGTCCAGCACATGCGCATGAGCCAATATCCGATCCTCCCCAGGGTCGCCCATTCACTTGCCCCATACTGGACCCTGCGCCATCGCAGGAGAAGGGGCTTGACCCGGCACCTGACCACGGCCAACTGTCAGGTCCGATAGTGCTTCCTGTTCCGGACCCGCCATGATCGCTCGCGCGCTGACGTTCTCGGTCGTCCTGATCCTGCTGGATCAGGTCAGCAAGGCATGGCTGATCGACGTCATGGCCGCGCGTGACTTCGTCCCCCTGGCGATGACCCCGTTCTTCAACCTGGTGATGGTCTGGAACCCGGGGGTCAGCTTCGGCCTGTTCGGTGGTGATCCGGCGGAGACGCGCTGGATCCTGGCCGCCGTCAACGGGGTGGTCTCGGTCTTCCTGTTCCTCTGGATGCGGCGGGCGGAGGGGCCGTGGCAGCGTTACGCGCTGGCCGCGGTGATCGGCGGCGCCATCGGCAATGCCATCGACCGGCTGCATTACGGGCAGGTCGCAGACTTCTTCGATTTCCACGTCGCGGGCTGGCACTGGCCCGCTTTCAACGTGGCGGATATCGCAATTTCCTGCGGCGTGGCTATCCTGCTGCTGGATTCCTTGTTCGGGCGTCGCGATGGCGCTAGAAACGGCAGCCATGAAAAGCAGTCATGAAAAACGCCTGACCCGTCTTCTGCCCGTGCTGGCCCTGGCACTGGTGGTCGGCGGCTGTGACACGGTGAAGGACACGCTGGGCCTGAGCAAGTCCTCGCCGGACGAGCGTCGGGTGACGGTGTTCTCGCCGCTGGTGGTTCCGCCCGACTTCAACCTGCGCCCGCCGGGCCCCGGCGGCGTGCAGCAGACCGCTGCGCCGCGTACCGGCAAGCGTGTCACCTCCGTCGCCATCGGCCAGGATGGCCGCATCGTGACCTCGGTGACCGGTACCGGGCCGGAGGGCGCGACCAGCGGCGAACTGGCGCTGCTGCGCTCAGCCGGTGCCATGTCGCCGCCGGAGGGCATCCGCGACCTCGCCGCCGCGCAGGAGCAGAGCCTGAAGAAGGTCAACGCCCTGCTGACCGACCTGGTGCTGTTCAACAAGCGTGACCCGGACCAGCGGCAGCTCGACCCGCGGGAGCTCTCGAAGATCGATACGCTTGGACTTTTCTGACCGGCGCACGATGTCTTCGGGACAGACGATCCGCTGAACCGAACCTGCAACCAGGGAAACTTGCCGATGTCCACGACCAACCGCGTGACGCGCTGGCTCGACCGCCTGCGCGGCGGAAGCCCTGCCGGGGCACAGGATGACACCCCCGATGACCTGCACCTGGCGGCCGCGATCCTGCTGATCGAGGCGGCGCACCTGGACGGCACCTTCGACGAGGTGGAGCAGAAGACGGTGCGCCGCGTGCTGGCCGACAGGTTCTCCCTCACCGCCGACGAGACCACGGCGCTGATCGAGCTGGCGGAGAGCCGCCACGAGAACGCGGTGGAGATCAGCACCTTCACCCGCGCGATCAAGGAAGGCTATGCCACGGAGCGCCGGGTGGAAGTGATCGAGATGCTTTGGGAGGTCGTGCTTGCAGATGGTGAACTGCACGCCTATGAAGCCAATCTGTTGCGCCGCGTCGGAGGCCTCATCTATGTTTCCGACAGGGAAAACGGAGAGGCGCGGCAGCGCGTTGCCGAAAGGCTGGCGCGCGGATCCGAATGAGTGATGCCCGAGAAGCCGGTGATGGGTCGCCGGCGGGTCATGGCGCCTAGCAAGGGGAGTGAAGGCAGATGCCTTATGTCGTCGCGGAGAACTGCATCAAGTGCAAGTTCCAGGATTGTGTGGAAGTCTGTCCCGTGGATTGCTTCTACGAGGGCGAGAACATGCTGGTGATCCACCCCGACGAGTGCATCGACTGCGGCGTCTGCGAGCCCGAGTGCCCGATCGAGGCGATCCTGCCCGACACCGATCCGGAAGCCGAGAAGTGGCTGGAACTGAACCGGGAATATTCGGAGAAGTGGCCGAACATCACCCGCAAGGGGGACAGCCCGGCCGACGCCGATGACTGGCGCGAGGTCGAGGGCAAGTTCGAGAAGCACTTCAGCGCCAATCCCGGCGCCGGGGACTGATACCGCTTCGCTGCTGCGGTCCTGCCGCGATCACCGGCCATGCATTCACGCATGGCCGATTCGCCCGAATTGCGTTTGCTGAACGCAAGTCAGGGCTGTGAATACTGTCATTTTTGTGTTATATATACCTTCGGTCAGGTAGCTGCGGGCGCGCATCTGTGTGACCGGATTTCGGCGGGCGGCTGAGGGCGGCCCGTTTTTTGTGTCGGAACCGGTCTGAAACCACGCGCCCAGTCTGCGACCCGGCCTTGCATGTCCAGTTTGTCTCGCGGGAATTGCCCTTCGGGTGATTCAGGCAGCCTTTTGCCGACTCGGGACGGCCGGACAGGAACCGCCACGGGGCGTCAGGGCACCCGCAGCGGCAGGAAAAGAAGGACTGATATGACCGAAGCAAGTTCTACCGAGACCAAGGCCAAGGCTGCGCCGCGCAAGAAGAAGGCGAAGCTGGAATTCCAGGCCAATGACTATGTTGTCTATCCCTCGCACGGCGTCGGCAAGATCACCGCGGTCGAGGATCAGGAGATCTCCGGTTTCAAGCTGCAGCTTTTCGTCATCGATTTCCCGCACGAGAAGATGACCCTGCGTGTCCCCGTCACCAAGGCGACGGCGACCGGCATGCGTGCGCTCGCCTCCACCAAGCTGATGAAGCAGGCGATGGACACGCTGAAGGGCCGCGCGCGGGTGAAGCGCACCATGTGGTCGCGCCGCGCGCAGGAATACGAGGCGAAGATCAACTCCGGTGACCCGGTCTCCATCGCGGAGGTCGTGCGTGACCTGCACCGCAACGAGGACCAGCCTGACCAGTCCTATTCGGAGCGCCAGATCTATGAGGCCGCGAAGGAACGCCTGACCCGCGAACTGGCCGCCGTGGAGAAGATCGCCCACGAGAATGCCGAAGAGAAACTGAACCGCTTGCTCGCCGCCTGATCACCAGGCGACAGCGACGCGAGAAACCGGGCCGGGGCCGCAATGCCCCGGCCTTTTTCTATGGTTGCCTGTTCCTTGCCTCTCCCCCCGCCAGCCTTGGGAGTACCCCTGTCGGGTGGTCTGGAGGAGGAGGCAAGCAACGGGCCGGTGAAACCTCTCAGCGCCAGCCGGTCAGGCGGACCGACAGGGCGGTGAGGATGCCGTAGACCAGCATCCCGGCGGCGATCCCGGCGAAGACGCCCTCCACGCCGAAGCTCATGGAACGGGTCAGCAGCAGGGCCAGCCCGAAGGCGGTGACGATGCGGCAGATGCTGGCGATCATCGGCCAGCCCATCCGGCTTGCCCCCTGGCTGGCGAAGAACAGGGCCAGGCCCAGGGCGTAGAAGGGGTAGAACGGCGCGACCGTGCGGAAATAGCTCCGCCCCGCCTCCAGCACCGGCACCTCGGTGGCATCGAGGAAGATGCGCAGCCACAGGTCCGGTGCCAGTGACAGCAGCAGGCCGATGCTGCCGACAATGACGGCGGCGGCCAGCGATCCGGTCCAGGCCACGCGCAGCGCGCGCTCCCGCTGGCCCGCGCCGATGTTGGCGCCGACCATGGCGGTCATGGCCGCCCCGATGCCGAAGACGATGGGGATCATCAGGAACTCCAGCCGCGATCCCAGCCCGTAACCGGCCAGCGCGCTCTCGCCGTAGCGTCCCACCAGCGCCACCATCAGCACGGTGGTCAGCACTGTCTGCGTGGTGCTGAGGGAGGCGAACAGGCCGACACGCAGGATGTCGCCGAACAGGTTCCAGCGCAGCCCGGCCAGTCGGCCGAGCACGGTGAACCCGATCCGCCCGGAGGCGACGAAGCCCAGGGCGATCACCGCGCCGACGCCATAGGCAATGACATGCCCGGCGGCCAGGCCCTGCATCCCCAGCGCGGGGAACGGTCCCCAGCCGAGGGAGAGGGCGCCCGAGACCGGGATCGAACTGAGCGAGACGCAGAACAGCAGCAGCGACGGCACCCCCATGTTGCCCGCGCCGCGCACGGTGCTGAGGGTGGAATGGCAGAGCCAGACCGCGATGCAGCCGGGAAAGAACACGCCCGCGTAGGACAGGGCCGCCTGTACCGCATCCGGTCCGCCGCCCAGAAGTTCGAAGATGTCCCGCCCCAGCAGGCCCATCAGCAGGGCGAAGAGCAGCGCGATGCAGGTGGCGATGATCCAGGCGGCGAAGACCAGGCTGCCGGCCCGGTCGCTGTCATCATTGCCGAGCGCGCGGGCAATCGCCCCGGAAATCGCCCCCCCCATCGCCCCGCCGGACAGCATCTGGGTCAGCATCACCAGCGGGAACACCAGCGCCAGCCCGGCGAGCGCGGAGACGCCCAGCATCGCGGCAAAGTACCCCTCCGCGATGCTGACGGCGGCCATGACGAACATGGCCAGCACGTTCGGTCCCGCCAGCCGCAGCAGGGTCGGGCCGATGGGGCCGGTCAGCAGCAGGCGGGTCCGCGCCGAACGGACCTGTGCCGCCGAGAGGGCCGCCGCGGGGGCCGGTGCCGGTGATCCGGCGGTCAGCGGCGTATCTGCGGCGGTGGCGGAGCCTGCCTTGCTGGTCATGGGTCATCCTTGTGCGTGGGGGACGGTGGACCGGGAAGGGTCCCGGCCAGTCAGTCCATTCCTTTTTGGAACCCGGACAATGCGTTCTGTTTTGGAACCTGTCAATCTGTGCTATGGCATGGGTGCCCTGTTGCTGCTGCAGCGACGGCGACCGGACGACCGATGGGTGAGGAGGCACGGACGATGCGCTGGAACGACCTGAGAGACGAGACCTGCCCCGTGGCGCGCGGCCTTTCGGTGGTGGGGGATCGCTGGACCATGCTGATCCTGCGCGACTGCTTCCAGGGTATCCGCCGTTTCGAGCAGATGCAGGAACGGCTGGGCATCACCCGCCACGTGCTGTCCGACCGGCTGAAGAAGCTGGAGCAGGCCGGCGTACTGCACCGGGAGGCTTACCAGCAGCGTCCCGTGCGCTTCGAGTACCGGCTGACCGACAGCGGCAAGGCGCTCTACCCGGTCATCGTGACGCTGGTGGACTGGGCCAATGCCAACGCCCCTTCCCGCACCGGGTCATCGGTGACGCTGGTGGACCGGGAAACGGGGGAGGCCGTGTCCCCCCGGCTGGTGGACACGCGTACCGGCAAGGCGATCACGCACCGGACCGTCACCGCCCGTACCCTTTCCGATGGCTCGGACAGCCAGGCTCAGGCGGCGCCCTCGGGGCGCATCGACAGCCAGGCGGTCGCTTCCTCGTAGCGCGCGGCAAGCTGCAGCAACTGCTGCTCCCCGCGCGGCCGTCCGATCAGCTGGAACCCCATGGGACGGCCAGCGGCATCGAACCCGGCCGGCAGGTTGAGGCTGGGGCAGCCACTCAGGGAGCCGCCGATCACGATCTCCATCCAGCGGTGATAGGTGTCCATCTTCCGGTCCCCGATCCGGTCGGGCCAGGCCATTTCCGCATCGAAGGGGAACACCTGCGCGGTCGGCATTGCGATGGCGTCGTAGCGGCTGAACAGATCGACCAGGCACTGGTACCAGGCGGTGCGGGTCAGGCTGGCGGCATGGACATCCATGGCCGACAGCGCCAGTCCCTTCTCCACTTCCCAGACCAGTTCCGGTTTCATCAGGTCGCGGGTCTCGGGGTTGGCGAGATGCATGCCGTAGGATCCGGCAACCGACCAGTGACGCAGCGTGGTCCAGGAGGTCCAGAGCCGTTCCGGGGCGAAATCGGGGACCAGTGGCTCGACCGTTGCGCCGAGGTCCACGAACTGCTGCACGGCACTGGCGCAGAGGTCGAGAATACCGTCCTCGCACGCATGGTAGCCGTTCCAGTCCCCCACCCAGCCGATGCGCAGGCCGTCCACGTCGCCGTCCAGGCCGGCGGTGAAGGCTGTCCGTGGCGCGTCCTGGCTGAGCGGCACCACCGGCTCGAAGCCCGACTGCACGTCCAGCAGGTGCGCCAGGTCGCGGACGCTGCGCGCCATCGGTCCGTTCACGCCGAGCTGGTGCAGGAACATCTCCGGTTTCGGCCCGGCGGGCACGCGCCCGAAGGACGGACGCAGCCCGAGCACGTTGTTGAAGGCACCGGGGTTGCGCAGCGATCCCATCATGTCGCTGCCATCGGCCACCGGCTGCATGCCGAGCGCCAGCGAGACGGCGGCGCCGCCGCTGGACCCCCCGGCAGACAGGTCCGGGTTCCAGGCATTGCGGGTGAGGCCATGCAGCGGGTTGTAGGTGTGGGATCCCAACCCGAACTCCGGCGTGTTGGTCTTGCCGATGATGATGGCCCCGGCATCGCGCATCCGCTTCACCATCACGCAGTCCTGCGTCGGCACGTTGTCGGCGAACAGCGGGGAGCCATAGGTGGTGGCGATACCGGCGGTCGGGGTCAGGTCCTTCACCGCCAGCGGAAAGCCGTGCATCCAGCCCCGGCGCCGACCCGCTGCCAGCTCGGCATCGGCGGTGGCGGCGTCGGCTATCAGCGCATCCTCGTCGCGCATGGAGATGATGGCATTGTGCTTCGGGTTGAACCGGGCGATGCGGTCCAGGTAGGTCCGCATCACCTCGACGCAGGAGACCCGGCGATCGGCGATGGCCTGCGACAGCGTGGTGGCATCGGCGAAGACCGCGTCTTCCGTGGGCTGCTGCGCGCCGCTGCTGCTGTCGCTCATGCCTTCCGGCTCCCTTCCGTCGAATCCCCGTCTCCCTTGTAGAGCCCGGCATGGGATTCACGCAAAACGTTCTTCTGTACCTTCCCCATGACATTACGTGGTAATTCGTCTGCGAACAGAACCCGTTTCGGTTGCTTGTAGCGCGCCAGTCCGGGGGCGATGGCGGCGATGATCGCGGCCTCGTCGGTCGCCGATCCCTTTTCCGGCACCACGATGGCCGTCACTGCCTCCCCGAAGTCGGCATGCGGCAGGCCGATCACCGCGGACTCCGCGACCCCCGGAACGTCGTCGATCAGTTGCTCGATCTCCTTCGGATAGACGTTGTAGCCGCCGGAAATCACCAGGTCCTTGTCCCGCCCGACGATCTGCAGGTAGCCGTCGGTGTCGAACCGGCCGAGGTCGCCGGTGATGAAGAAGCCGTCATCCGTGAACTCGCTTGCCGTCTTCTCCGGCATCTGCCAGTAGCCGCGGAACACGTTCGGCCCCCGCACCTGGATGGCCCCGGTCTCGCCCTGGGCCACGGCTCCCCCGCTCTCCCGGTCGGCGATGCGGACTTCCACATCCGGCAGCGGGAAGCCGACGGTGCCGGGTCGCCTGTCGCCGTCATGGGGGTTGGAGGTGATCATGCAGGTCTCGGTCATGCCGTAGCGTTCCAGGATCGCGTGCCCGGTCGCGTCCCGGAAGGCGCGGTGCACGTCCGCCAGCAGTGGTGCGGAGCCGGAAACGAACAGCCGCATCCCGGCAGTGGTCTGCCGCGTCAGCCGGGGCGACTGCACCAGCCTGCTGTAGAAGGTCGGGACACCCATCAGCACCGTCGCCTCGGCCATCAGGTCGAGCACGGTGTCGGCCTCGAACTTCTCCAGGAAGATCATGGTCGCGCCGGCGGTCAGGCACATGTTGGCAGCCACGAACAGCCCGTGGGTGTGGAAGATCGGCAGGGCATGGATCAGCCGGTCCCGCGCGGTGAAACGCCAGGCCTGCAGCAGCGCCTCGCAGTTGGAGGCCAGGTTGCCATGGGTCAGCATCGCCCCCTTGGGCCGCCCCGTGGTGCCGGAGGTGTAGAGGATCGCCGCCAGGTCGTCGTGGTCCACGGCGGTCACGTCGGTCACCGGGGGGAGCGAGGCGGCAAGCTGCATCAGGCTGCCGTCACCACGGGCACCCAGACCCTCCACCGCGACCGTATCCGGCAGGTCGGCCCGCAGCCGTTCCGCGTCCTGCGGGCGGCAGACGAACAGGCGCGGCGACGCATCGCTGACGAAATAGTCGATCTCGCTGGCAGTATAGCCGGTGTTCAGCGGCAGGAAGACCGCGCCCAGCCGCTGGCAGGCGAGGCACAGCAGCAGGGCCTCGACAGACTTGTCGACCTGCACCGCCACCCGGTCCCCCCGGACCACGCCACGCGCCACCAGGGTCGCCGCAAGCCGCCCCACGCCGTCCAGCCCGTCGGCGAAGGTCACCGTCGCAAGGCCCGGCCTCTCCGCCAGGTGGCCCTGCGGGTTCTCTGCGGCCCGGGCGCAGAAGGCATCGTGGATCGTGTGCATCGGCATGGCTTGCCCCTCCCTGGACATGCTGTCCCTGACTTTCCCTGGCCCGGTTGCTGGGTCGGGTGTTCGTTCTTGTGCGTCAGTCACAAGGTCTCGCAGGATCCCGTGCCCTTCCACCGGTATCCGTCGTGCGGA
This sequence comes from Minwuia sp., assembly GCA_965228535.1. Lineage (GTDB taxonomy): Bacteria > Pseudomonadota > Alphaproteobacteria > Minwuiales > Minwuiaceae > Minwuia. The sequence continues at coordinate 571,945 of CBDDHU010000003.1, forward strand.
TCCGCGCCGCGTTGCCGATCACCGGTGTCAGGTCTGCCTGACAGCGACGCGCCGCATGGCGACCCCATCGAAACCCCATCGCGCGGGGATTTATCAACCCATGATGTTATATACAACAGGAATTTTGATAGACATATCAATCGAGCTGATCGAGAATCATGGCAGGAGGTCCGAAACCCATGGCCACGGTTCCGCAGGCGGCGGTCGTCCGCACCCGGATCGAGAACGCGATCGTTGAAGGCATCTTCCCGCCGGGCACCAAGCTCGATCCGGAAGAACTTGCCTCGGACTATGGCTGTTCACGGACACCGGTGCGGGAGGCGCTGAACCAGCTCGCTGCCTCCGGGCTGGTCACTGTCCGGCCGAAACGCGGGACCTACGTTGCGCAGCTCGGCATCGAGGAACTGACGGAGCGTTTCGAGCTGATGGCGGAGATCGAGGGGGTCTGTGCCCGCCTTGCCGCACGGCGCATCACCGATGCCGAACTGGAGGCGCTGGACGCCGCCCAGGCCGCCTGCCGCGAACGGGCGGAGGCCGGTGACAGTGACGGCTACTATGGTGAGAACAGCCAGCTGCATCACCTGATATACAAGGCAACCCACAATGCGGCACTGGCGGAGGAGGCGCGGCGGCTGCACGCCGTGCTGCAACCCTATCGCCGGATGCAGCTTCGCGTGCGCAACCGCATGTCGCAGTCCTTCGACGAACATGACGCGGTCATCTCCGCGATCCGTGCCGGTGATGGTGCCGGTGCCGAGCAGGCCATGCGCGACCACGTGGTGATCCAGGGCGACCGTTTTCATGATCTGGTTGCTGCGGTGCGCAGCGGCTGAACAGTCCGCGCGGGTCGCTTGTCCAGACAAATACGGGTATCATCCTACCAGTCCGGATGAGGAGTGGGCCATGTTGCGTGGGTTTTGCTGTGCGGCACTCGCGGTCATGCTTGGCGGCTGCGAGGTTCTGCAGAACTTCGAGAAGCCGACCATCAGTGACACGTCCCAGCGCTGGATGTCTGGTGATGCGCGTGTGCTGACCGTCGATGTCGATGTGCCCCAGGGGTATCAGCTCGTGGCAGTCTATGCCCGCTACGCCCGCCACCACTGGCCTGGCGCGGCGGATGCCCATGACGTGACGGCGGTGGCGATCGGCGGTGGACGCTGGCGTGCGACGCCGCCACTGGCGCAGACCGCCGTGCAGGCCGACCACCTGTTCTATGAATGGTTCGTCGATTACCGGCTGCCCACCGGCACGGAGATCGCGACTGTCCGTACCGGTCGCCGGGACTTCGTGATCGGCTGCAGCGATGCCAGCATAGAGGCGTCCATCAACACGCTGGGCGTGTTCCTGCGCGCATTCGAAGACATCGAGAATGGTCTCGGCATGGCCGGCGCCGGCTACCTTGCCGTGCCGCATGCCAATACCAGCCTGGCGCAGGTCGGGCTGACCTTCGTCCGTGCCGGCAGCATCTTTGCCGGCAACGACGTCGAGATGGGGCAGCCCGGCCTGCTGTTCGTTGCCCCGCGCGCCCAGCGATCCGACGAGACCGATGCGGAGTACCAGGCCCTGGTGGAGGACCCGAACGGAGACACCACCCCCTATCGGGTGATCGGCGGAGCCTGGGGCAAGGTGATGGACAGCGCCACCCGTCGGCCGAGCATGGGCTGCATCCCCTCCAGCGACTGGTTCCTGCACGAGGCCGGATATCATCTGGCCAACGGTGTCATGGCGCTGCGGCCCCCAGCCGAAACCGTCAGGGGGCAGGTCGTCGTCGACAGCCTGTCTCCGGACCCTGCCATCGAGGGCCCGACACCTGACAATGTGCTGATGTGGCACCCGCGTATCTGGGACCTGCATGTCTGGTTGCCGCAGGACGGCAACGGGCCGCCGGTGGTCTCGCCCTTTGCCCCGTTCGATGTGCCCGGGGCGCGTGCCTGCCAGGACACGCCGGACCCGGAATGCACGGCGGCAGTGTTCTTCTTCTCGGAGATGTTCGAGTAGCTGCAGCCGGTGCAGCAGGAACCGGCGCAGGAAGCGCCGGGAATGACCGGGGGGACGACGGCAAGGGCCGAGTCACCCCCGGATCACGGGCAGGTTCCGCTCAGCGCGGCGGCATGCGGATGGCGCCGTCCAGGCGCACGGTCTCGCCGTTCAGGATCGGGTTCTCCAGCATGTGGATGGCCATGGCCGCGAACTCGGCCGGATTGCCCAGCCGCGCCGGGTGCGGCACGCTGGCGCCCAGGCTGCGGCGGATGTCCTCCGCCAGGCGACCGAGCAGCGGCGTGTCGAAGATGCCCGGCGCGATGGTGTTCACGCGGATCAGCTTCGACGCCAGGTCACGGGCGGCAACGATGGTCATGCCCACCACACCGGCCTTGGAGGCGGCATAGGGGATCTGGCCGATCTGGCCCTCGAAGGCCGCGACCGACGCGGTCATGACGCAGGCACCCCGGTCCCCGTCCAGCGGTTCGTTCTTGGCCATGCTGGCCGCCGCGAGACGCAGCACGTTGAAGGAACCGATCAGGTTGGTGTTGATGACGCGGGTATAGGCCTCCAGCGAGCCGGGCGTACCGTCCCGGTTGACCAGTCGGACCGCGCCGCCATGCCCGGCGCAGTGCAGCACGGAGCGCAGCGGGCCATTGGCCTCTGCCGCCGCAACGGCCGCCTCCATCTCCTCGCCGCTGGTCACGTCGGCAGCGACGAAGGAGACCTTGTCGCCCAGTTCCGCTGCCACGTCCGCCCCGGCGGAGGTCGGCAGGTCGACGATCACGACCGATGCGCCCTTCGCCACCAGTGCCCTGACGCAGGCAAGTCCAAGTCCCGACGCGCCGCCGGTGACGAGCGCGGAGGTGTTTTCCAGATTCATGCTTTCACTCCGGTAGAGATGCTTCGCGGGTCTGTGCCTCCCCTCTCCCCCTCCCGGCCACCCAACAAGGATGCGCCCGTGGGTGGCCGGGAGGGGGAGAGGGAAGGCACAGACCGCAATCAGACAGTCGTGCCTAGATCCGTTCGATGATCACGGCCGGGGCCATGCCGCCGGCGGCACACATGGTCACCAGTCCGCGCTGCAGGTCGCGGCGTTCCAGCTCGTCCAGCACCGTGCCGATCAGGATGGAGCCGGTGGCGCCGATGGGATGGCCCAGCGCGATGGAGCCGCCATTGACGTTCACCTTCTCCCGGTCGAGGTCCAGGTCGCGGATGAACTTCTCCGCCACGACGGCGAATGCCTCGTTGATCTCGATCAGGTCGATGTCGTCGATGGTCAGGCCCGCGCGCTGCAGCACCTTCCGCGCCGCCGGGACGGGGGCGTTCAGCATCAGGGTCGGGCAGTCGCCCATGTTGGCGGTGGCCACGATGCGCGCCCGGGGCTTCAGGCCGTGCGCCTTCGCGTAGTCCGGCGATGCCAGCAGCAGTGCCGCCGCACCGTCCACCACGCCGGAAGAATTGCCCGCGTGATGCACGAACCTGATGTCCAGGTCCGGGAACTTCTGCAGCACCAGGCTGCGATAGGTGGTGCCATCATCATCCACCGGCTGGTCCGCCATGGCCTCGAAGGCCGGCTTCAGGCTGGCCAGGCCTTCCAGCGTGGTCTGCGGCCGGGGATATTCCTCCCGGTCCAGCGCCAGGGTCCCGTCCTCGTGATGCACCGGCACCAGGCTCTTGTCGAAACGGCCTTCCGAGATGGCCTGTGCGGCGCGCTGCTGGCTGTGATAGCCCAGCTCGTCCAGCGCCTCCCGCCCGATGCCTTCCAGCGTGGCGATGGCGTCGGCGCAGATGCCCTGGTGGGTCTGCGGGTGATGCGCGCGCAGCCGCTTGTTGCCCCGGTCCATGGTGGCGGGACCGTCACCGCGACGCCCCGGCATGGACATCATCTCGGTGCCACCGGCAACCACCAGGTCCTCCATGCCGGACATGATGGTGGCGGCGGCCATGTTCACCGTGGTGATGCCGGAGCCGCAGAAGCGGTCCAGCGTCACGCCGCTCGACTTCATGCTGTAGCCGGCATCCAGCGCCGCCATGCGGCCCAGGTCACCGCTCTGCGTGTTCACCTGCGCGCTGGTGCCCCAGACGATGTCGTCCACGTCCTCGGTATTGATCCCGGTGCGCTCCGCCAGGGCCTTCAGGACGGCTGCCCCGAGCTGCTGCGGATGAATCTCCGACAGTGCGCCCTTGCCATACTTGCCGACACCGCGCGGTGTCCGGCAGGCGTCGATGATCCATGCTTCACTCATGCCCTTGCTCCCCGGCAGATAAGGTTTCGGTCCATGCCGCACATTAGCCGCCTGTCCGGCGGGTTTCACCACAGGAATGCGCATGGGCGGAAGGCAGTGGACGGGGGGCGGACAGCCAGGTTCCCGCCCCCGCCGCGCTGTCGGTTTCCGCGCATTTGACGCCACCTGTCCGACGGGCGACCCTGTTGCCGCCTGCCAGGCGGGCGGACTGAAACCGGGGAGGGGTTCAGATGAACAACAGTCTTTGCGAGATGTTCGGGATCGACGTGCCGATCTTCGCGTTTTCCCACTGCCGCGACGTGGTGGTGGAGGTGTCGAAGGCCGGGGGCATGGGCGTGCTGGGGCTGGCCCGGCAGGACCCGGCGCGGCTGGAGGCGGAACTGGACTGGATCGACCGCCACATCGACGGGCGCCCCTATGGCGTTGACGTGCTGATGCCCTCCAGCCTGGAGGAGACGGATGGCCGGAAACTGGACCTGGACGGCCTGCTGCCGCAGGAACATGTCGACTTCGTCCGGGACATGCTGGACCAGGCCGGGGTGCCCAGGCTGCCGGAAGCGGACGAGGCGGAGATCAAGCGGGAAATCCTGCAGGGCATCAACTTCACCCCGCGGGAGGGCATGGAACTGCTGGAGACCGCCATGCGGCACCCGATCAGGGCCATCGTGAATGCCCTGGGTTCGCCCCCGCCGGAGGTGGTGGCGATGGCGAAGTCCAGGGGCATCCGCCTCGGCGCGCTGGCGGGCAAGCCGCGCCATGCGCAGAAACACAGGGAGGCCGGGTGCGATTTCGTGGTCGCGGTGGGCAACGAGGCCGGGGGCCATACAGGCGACGTGACCTCGATGGTGCTCTGGCCGGCCATTGTCGACGCGGTCGCGCCGATGCCGGTGCTCGGTGCCGGGGGGGTGGGCCGGGGCCGCCAGGTCGCCGCCGCGCTGGCGCTGGGCTGCGAGGGGGTCTGGACCGGTTCGGTCTGGCTCAAGACGGTGCAGAGCGAGGTCACGCCGGAGATCAAGCAGAAGATGTTCGATGCGGACGCAAGCGATTCCGTCTGGACCCGGACCGTCACCGGCAAGCCCTGCCGGACCCTGAACAACGCCTTCACCCGCGCCTACGACGCCGAAACGGCGCCGGACCCGCTGCCTGCGCCGCTGCAGAACTATCTCTGGTGGCAGGAGGGGCGGACCCGCGTGGAGCGGGTTCGCGCCCATGATTTCCTCACCTATCCGGTGGGGCAGCTTGTCGGCGACATGAAGGAGGAGACGACCGTGAAACAGGTCGTCTACGAGATGATCGACGAACTGCTGGATGCACGCGACCGGATGAACCGGATGCTGGACTGACCCGACAGGCCGCACCGGCTCCGCCCGATGGGGGGCGAGGGGCGAGCCTAGATGTACATGTCGCGCATGTTGTAGTCCCGGACGATGGTCGCGCGGGTCTCCTCGCTCCAGCGGTTCCGGTCTTCCTGGCCGGCCGCGGGGCGATAGACGTAGGGCACCTCGTCCGGGAAGCGCTGTCGCCGCGCATCGATGGCGACGGGGATCATGCGGCTGCGTTCCTCCACCCGCGTCCTGTCGAAGGTGACGCGCTCACCGGACAGCAGTTCCGTGGTCACGTCCAGCACCCGCCTGCGGGCGAAGAAACCGGCATTCACCGTCACCCGCCGGTCGGGGGAGGAATTGGCGAACGATCCGTGCACCAGCTGGCGGTTGGTCATGATCACGTCGCCGCCGTCGCAGACCAGCGGCACGGCGCCCTCGATCCGCTCGGAACCGCTGTCCGCGACCAGCTTCCGGATGTCGACCCGGCCCAGCCTGTGGCTTCCGGGCAGGACCCAGACGCCGTTGCCCGGCGTGCTGGGATAGAGCTGCGCCATGAAGTTGAAGCCGTGCGCATCCATGTCCCAGTCCGGCGCGTCCCAGTGGGTGGTGCCGTCCTGGTGCCAGGCCACGGACGGCCCCAGCCCCGGTTCCTTGATGAAGACGACCTCGTTGTAGGGCACGAAATCGTCGCCCAGCACGGCCTCGCAGGCGGCCAGCAGCCCGGGATGGCCATAGAGGCGCAGGCAGGAATCCATCAGCTGCAGGTTGCCGTGCAGCAGCTCGATGGTCCATTCCGGGGCGCCGTCGGCGGGGGTCGGCTCCGCCACCTTGACCGGGTGCCGCCCCTTGTTGCGGCTGGTGCCCCCCAGCGGGTCGCTGAGTGGCCGGGCAAAGCGATAGGGCGGGCGGGCGAAGTCCAGGCCAAGGGCGGGGTTGCCGTCCCTGTCCAGCGTGCTGTCCGGCGCTGCCAGGGCACGGGCCAGCGTCCGGTCCATGTCCGCCCGCAGGTCCGCCAGTTCCTCCGCCCCGATGGCGTTGCTGAAGACGTAGAAGCCGTGCTCCCGGTAGGCCGCCAGGATGTCCGGATGCAGCCGGCCGGCATCGTCCAGCCTGATCGGCCCGCGGTTGCCCAGTTCCAGCGCCCGGCGTTCCCCGGCCGCGAAATAGGCCGCCATGCCCGACGCATGTTCCTCGGCAGTCAGCGCGGCGGCGGAAACGGGAGCGTTCATGGTCATGTCACCTTGTCTGGTTTGCCGGTCTGTCGGCACGGGCCGAAGCCGTCTCTTGCGTCATCCCCACCGGTCTACAGCGAATCGGCACGGGAATCTCCCCATTCGCGATGCTGCCGGGGCATCGCGATCGCTCGCCGGACAGCGCGCTGCAGCCCTCACCAGGTGTCGATGTAGGGATACTTCTTCCCCGACCGCGGTGGCACCGGCGGCAGCCGCCTGAGGCTGTTCGCGATCCAGTTCCGGGTCTCGGCCGGGTCGATCACGTCGTCGATGCCGCCGCCCGTACCGGCATTCACCGCGCGGGCGGTCTCGTAGGCCTTGTCCACCCGTTCCTGGAACATCTGCAGCCGTTCCTCCGGGTCCTCGATCGCCATCAGCTCGTTGCGGTAGCCGAGCTTGACCGAACCCTCGATGTTCATGCCGGCGAACTCGGCGGTCGGCCAGGCCACGGTCATGAACCCGACCAGGGTTCCGCCGCCGCACATGGCCTGGGCACCCAGGCCGTAGCACTTGCGGACGATCACCGTGAACAGCGGGGTCGTCATGTTGGCGCCCACGTTGAACATCCGCGCCGAGTGGCGGACCAGCGCCTCCCGCTCCACATCCGGGCCGACCATGATGCCGGGGCAGTCGACCAGGCTGAGCACCGGGATGTCGAAGGCATCACAGAGCTGCATGAAGCGCGTTGCCTTGTCGGCCGCGTCCGAATCGATGGCGCCCGCCAGGTGGTGCGGGTTGCTGGCGATGACGCCCATCGGCCGGCCCTCGATGCGGATGAAGGCCGTGATCACGCCGATGCCGAACTTCTCCCGGATCTCCAGCACCGAATCCTTGTCCGCCAGGCCGTACAGCACGTCGCGCATGTCGTAGAGCCGGACGCGGCTCTCCGGAATGACATGGCGCAGCGGACGCTGGTCGGGGGCCTCCCAATGGTCCAGCGGACCCTGGAAGTAGGACAGGTACTTCTTCGCCGTGTCGACGGCCTCGTCCTCGTCCTTGACCAGGATGTCGACGACACCGTTCGGCACCTGGAACGACATCGGCCCGACTTCCTCCGGCGTGTAGACGCCCAGGCCGCCGCCCTCGATCATCGCCGGGCCGCCCATGGCGATGGTCGATGCCTCGGTGGCGATCAGCACGTCGCAGCAGGCCAGCAGGGCCGTGTTGCCGGCAAAGCAGCGGCCATTGTTGATGCCCACCATGGGCACCAGCCCGCTCAGCTTGGAGAAGGTGGTGAAGGTGGTGGTGTCGATGGCGACGCGCGGCCCGGTATCGTCATCGCCGGGCCGTCCGCCACCCCCCTCCGAGAACAGGATCAGCGGCAGGCGGAAGCGGTCCGCCAGCTCGAACATCCGGTCCTGCTTGTAGTGGTTGCGCCGCCCCTGGGTACCGGCGAGCACGGTGTAGTCATACGACACCACGCAGGCCCGGGAACGGTCATCCGGGAACAGGTCGCCATTGATCGAACAGGTGCCGGCGACGACGCCGTCCGCCGGGGTGCGCTTGCGCAGCGTGTCCATGTCGTGGCGGTGATGCTGGTAGGCGACGATGAGCGGCCAGTACTCCTGGAACGAACCGTCATCAGCCAGCCGCGCGATGTTCTCCCGCGGCATGCGGAACCCGAAGCCGTGGCGCTTGGCGACCACATCGGGACGGTTCTCGTCCAGGGTCAGCGCGTGGCGGTCGATGGCTTCCTGCAGGTCGGCACGGATGTGATCCGGGTCGATGGCCTCCGTCGTGGCGACCTCCCCCGTGTCGTCACCGGCCCCGGCCTCGACGAAGACCACCGGGTAGCCCTGGCGGACAACGTCACCGGCCTTCATCGTCACCTTGCGCACCAGCCCGCCCTGCTCGGCGCGGATCACGTGCTCCATCTTCATGGCCTCGACCACGGCGACCTGCTGGCCCTTCCGCACCGAATCGCCAACGGCGACATCGACGGAGACGATGGTGCCCTGGATCGGTGCCTTCAGGCCGTCGGCGCCATCCGGTGCCGCGGGCGCGCCGGAACCACCGGCTGGAGCCTTGCCCTTCTCTGCCTTCGTCCGGGCATCATGCGCGAACAGGGCGAGCGGATCGCGGGCATCGACGCGCGCGCCGGCATGGCCGCCGCTGTCCTCCTCCGACCCTGCATCCGTGCCGTCGCGCTGGAACCGGGAACGGAATCCGGACGCCGTCTCCACCAGTGCGGGCAGGTTCTCGTCCACCCAGCGCGTATGCACCGTGCCCGCCGTGAAATCGGCGTGCCCGATCACGGCCTTCAGGAAGGGGATGTTGGTCTCGACCCCTTCCAGGCGGAACTCCTCCAGCGCCCGGCCGGTGCGGGTCACTGCATCCGCGAAATTCGGACCCGGTGCGTGGCAGATCACCTTGGCGAGCAGGGAATCGTAGAGCCCGCTGGTCTCGTACCCGGCATAGCCGAAGCCATCGACGCGGACGCCCGGTCCGCCCGGCGGCTCGTAGGCCCCGATGATGCCGCCACCGGGCCGCACGGACCCGTCCGCCTCCAGGGTTTCCATGTTGACCCGCGCCTGCACCGCATGACCACGCGGCACGGCCACGGACGGATCGTCCAGGCCCAGTTCGGAGAGGCTGGTGCCGCCGGCCAGGCGAAGCTGGGTCTGGACCAGGTCGACGCCGGTGACGGCTTCGGTCACGGTGTGCTCGACCTGCAGCCGGGCATTGGCCTCGATGAAGACGAAGGGCTGACCGGTCGGTTCGTCGCGGGCATCGACCAGGAACTCGAAGGTGCCGAGGCTGACATAGCCGGTCTGCTGCGCGAAGCGGACTGCGGCCGTGATGATCTCCTGGCGGAGGTCAGCGTCCAGGCCGGGCGCAGGCGCGACCTCGACAACCTTCTGGAACCTGCGCTGCACGCTGCATTCGCGCTCGCCCAGATGCGCGACGGCACCACCGCCGTCGCCCACGATCTGCACCTCGACATGGCGGGCGCGGGGCAGGAATTCCTCGACATAGAGGTCGGCCACGCCGAAGGCCGAACGGGCTTCCGACTGGCAACTGCGGAAGGCAGCTTCCAGCTGGTCCGCCGACGTGACGGCGCGCGAGCCGCGGCCACCGCCACCGGCCACGGCCTTGAGCATCACAGCACCGCCTGCACCGAGCGAGTCGAGGAAATCCCGTGCCTCGTCGAGGGAGATCGAATGGTCGAGGCCGCGCAGCACGGGAACCCCGGCATCGACCGCCGCCGCGCGGGCGCGTGCCTTGTCGCCGAACAGTGACAGCAGTTCGGCGGTCGGGCCGACAAAGGTCACGCCGGCTGCCGCGCAGGCCCTGGCGAAATCGGGACGCTCCGACAGGAAGCCGTAGCCGGGATGGATGGCATCGCACCCGGAGTCTGTCGCTGCCTTGAGCACCGCGTCGATGTCGAGATAGGCCGCTGCGCCTGCCCCGGGAAGCTGCACAGCCGCATCGGCCATGGTCACGTGCAGGCTGTCCCGGTCATCCTCCGGATAGACGCCGACCGTCTGCAATCCCAGATCGTTGGCGGCACGAATTATCCGCACCGCGATTTCGCCGCGGTTCGCTACAAGCAGTTTGTCCAAAGTATCAATATCCTCCCCGCGAGCATGATTAGACCATGCCGCCAGATGTGAACCATGCAAAAAACAGATACCTTCCCCTACGTCAGTTTTGGTTGGACAGCGCCGAACAGTGAGTCATTATTGCAGTAGCGGGGCGGAAGAGCCTCGGATTCTTGCGGAACTACTTGCAACCGGCGCATCAAGACGCTGGCGGTAGACCGCGCGAGGGGAGGATACATCATGAAGTATTGTGCAGGCGCCATCGTCGGCGCAGCGGCCCTGGCGTTCTGTGCCACGGCCCAGGCGGCGGAACCGGTCACCGGATCGCTGACCATTGCCCAGGCCGCGGAGTCCACCATGCTGGACGTCACCCGCGCCGCCGCGGGCGTCGACTGGTACATTCTCGGCAACATCAACGAGCAGCTGCTGCAGCCGGACCCCACCCTGGAGGTGAAGAACTGGCTGGCCGAGAAATGGGAACTGACGGAGGTCGATGGCCTGCCGGTGATCGAGGTCTGGCTGCGCAAGGGTGTGAAGTTCCATCATGGCGGCGAGCTGAAGGCCAGCGACATGGTCTTCGCGCACAAGCGGCTGGCCAACCCGGATGTCAGCAAGTGGCCGCACTACCAGGCCAAGGTCGACCGGATCGACGTGATCGACGACCATCACTTCAAGATCATCTTCAAGGAGCCGGACGGCACCTTCATTCCCGGTGCCGGGCTGATGCGGCTCTACGGCATCTCCGAGGCCTACTACAACAGCCACACCGAGGAAGAGATCCAGAAGCGCCCCGACGGCACGGGTCCGTGGAAGCTGGTCGACCGGAAGGTGAAGGAGGAGTTCGTCCTCGAGGCGCATGAGGGCTACTGGAACCAGGAGCATCGTCCCGGGGTCAAGAACCTGACCATCAAGATCATTCCGGAGGACATCACCCGCGTCGCGGCGCTGCAGACCGGCGCGGTGGACTGGATCGACGCCGTGCCGCCGGCGATGATCGACGACGTGAAGAACATGGACGGCATCGCCACCGCCTCCCGGCCCTCGGGCAACAACCTCTTCATGACCCTGCCGCAGTACATGGACAAGCTGCCCGGGCGGAACGACAACCCGTTCAAGGACGTGCGCGTCCGGCGGGCAGCCGCGCTGGCGGTCGACATGGAAGGCATCATCGAGAACGTGCTGTTCAACCAGGCCCAGCGCTACACCACCACGACGCCGGGCTCCGAGGCCTATGACCCCGACCTGAAGCCCTATCCCTACGATCCCGCGAAGGCGAAGCAGCTGATGACGGAGGCCGGCTATGCCAATGGCTTCGATGTCAACTGCTACAACCTGATCACGCCGCGCGAGCCGAACGTGAAGGAATATGGCGAGGCGTTCTATGCCTATCTCGGCCAGATCGGCATCCGCTGCAAGGTGGTGGGCGAGGAATACGCGCCCTGGCTCGCGCGCAACAGCCGCAGCCGCCAGCCGCAGAATGACGGCATCCTGACCCACATGTGGGGGCATGGCGTGGTCGCCGATCCGGGAACGCCGTGGTCGGGCCACATGCACTGCTACGAGGAAGGCAAGGGCTGGGGCAGCTACTCGCACTACTGCGATCCCGAGATGGACAAGCTGATCGAGGAACAGGCGACCATCATGGATCCGGCCAAGCGGATCGCGCTGCTGAAGCGGATCGGCCGGAAGAAGTACGAGGACGTGGCGGGCGGCATCACGACCTATGTCCCGCTGGTCACCTTCGCCTGGCGGGAGGCCAAGGTGGACTACAACCCGTGGCCGTGGATGGGCTTCTGGCGGAAGCTGCAGGAAATCGGACTGAAGCAGTAACCGGCCCGGCCGCCATTCCCAACGGAGCCTGTCGGCCGTGCAGTGCCGTCGGACCGAAACCCGAATTCCGGGGAGCCCGTGTCGGCATCATGCTGAACTACGTCATCAAGCGCCTGTTGCAGGGCATCATCTCGATCATCGGTGCGTCCGCGATCATCTTCGTCATCTCGCGGATGGACGACCCGACCCTGCTGCTGCTGCCGATCGACGCCACGCCGGAGATGGTCGAGCATCTCAGGAAACGGCTCGGTCTCGACCTGCCGCTGCTGCAGCAGTACCTCATCTTCGTCAGCAACGCGGTGCAGGGCGACTTCGGCAATTCCTACCGCTGGGAACAGCCGGCCCTGCCGCTGATCCTCGACCGCCTGCCGGCGACACTGGAACTGGCCATTGCCGGGCTGGTCTTCGCCCTGGCGCTTGCCATTCCCTTCGGCGTGCTGTCCGCCGTCTACCGCGACTCCTGGTTCGACAATTTCGCCAAGCTGTTCGCGATGCTCGGCCAGGCAATGCCGAACTTCTGGGTCGGCCTGCTGCTGATCCTGTTCGTTTCCGTGCAGCTTGGCTGGTTGCCGGCCTTCGGGCGGGAAGGGTTCGACAGCCTGATCATGCCCGCCATCGCCCTGGGCTGGTACCCGGTCGCCGCGATGACCCGGATGCTGCGCTCCACGATGCTGGACGTGCTTGATTCCGACCATGTCCGCATGGCCCGCGCCATCGGCGTGCCGAACCGCGTCGTGATCTGGAAGTACGCGCTGCGCAACGCCGCCGTGCCGCTGGTGACGATGATGGGTATCTACTTCGCCAACATGCTCTCCGGCGCCTTCGTGGTGGAGGTGATCTTCGCCTGGCCGGGCATGGGCCGGATGGTGGTCGAGGCCCTGTTCGCCCGGGATTTCCCGCTTGTGCAGGTGGGCGTCCTGTTCTCCGCCATCCTGTTCGTCGTGGTGAACCTGCTGGTCGATCTCAGCTACGGCGTCCTCGACCCGAGGATCCGCCATGACTGAGTCCCCCGGTACCCGCAACGCCAACGCATCCGCGCAGGTGGCCGACCCCCTGGCCCCGTCGCCGATCGCCATCCTGTTGCGACGGTTCCGGCTGATCCGGTCGAGCCGCCTGCCCTGGATCGCCGGCGGCACGCTGGTCGTGCTGCTGTTCTGCGCGGTCTTCGCGAACGTGATCGCACCATGGGATCCGACGGCGCTCAATCTCGGCAAGGCGCTGAAACCGCCGATCTGGCAGGATGGCAGCGTCTCCGGACACCTGCTGGGCACGGACAACCTGGGCCGAGATATCCTCAGCCGGATCATCGAGGGCGCCCGCGTGACCGTCGAGGTGGGGCTGTACGCCATCATCCTGTCCGGCGGTCTCGGTGCTCTGATGGGAATGATCTCCGCCTATTTCGGCGGCATCGTGGATGGCGTGATCATGCGGCTGGTCGACATCCAGATGTCGATCCCGCCGCTGGCGCTGGCCCTGGTGCTGGCCGCGGTGCTGAGCCCGGGCATGTCGACGGTGATCGTGGTGATCGTGCTGTCCTACTGGACCTGGTACGCGCGCATCGTCCGCGGCGAGGTGCTGAGCCTCAGGGAACGGGATTTCGTCAAGCTGGCCCGCGTCGCCGGTTGCTCGACCCCCGTCATCCTGTGGCGGCACATCCTGCCCAACGTGCTCAACACGCTGCTGGTGCTGGCGTCGCTGCAGCTCGGTTCGGTGATCATCTTCGAGGCCACGCTGTCCTTCCTGGGCCTGGGCGTGCAGTCGCCGGACATGTCCTGGGGCCTGATGCTGAACGATGCCCGGCCCTACATGGCCCGCGCCTGGTGGACCATCACCCTGCCGGGCGTCGCCATCATGATCGTCTGCCTGGCGGCCAACGTCTTCGGCGACTGGATGCGTGACACCCTTGATCCGAAACGGCGGCAGCTATGAACGCGAACCCGGGCGCACAGCCGAACCAGCCGGTCCTGAAGGTCGAGGACCTGAAGACCCACATCTTCCTGAAGCGCGGCACCGTGCAGGCGGTCGACGGCGTCAGCTTTCACGTCAATGCGGGCGAGACGCTGGGCCTGGTCGGCGAATCCGGTTCCGGCAAGTCCATGACCTCCCTGTCGATCCTGCGGCTGATTCCCAAGCCCGGTGCGCGCACCGTTTCGGGCCGGATCGAGATCGAGGGCGTCAACGTGCTGGACCTGGATGAGGAGACGATGGTCCGGGACATTCGCGGCAAGAAGGTCTCGATGATCTCGCAGGACCCGATGACCTCGCTCAACCCGGTCTTCTCGATCGGGGAGCAGGTGGGGGCCGCCTTCCGCTACCACGATCTCGTGCGCGGCCGTTCCGCCATCCGTGACGCGGTGGTCAACGTGTTGCGCCGGGTGCGCATACCGTCGCCGGAGCGCCGTCTCGACGACTTTCCGCACCAGTATTCCGGCGGCATGCGCCAGCGCGTGGTCGCGGCCATGGCCATTGCCTGCTCGCCGCGCCTGATGATCGCCGACGAACCCACCAGCAACCTGGACGTGACCATCCAGGTGCAGATCATCCGCCTGCTGCGGGAGATCCAGAAGGAGACCGGCGTCGGGCTGATCTTCATCACCCACGACATGGGCGTTGCCGCCAACATCTGCGATCGGGTCGCGGTGATGTATGCCGGCCGGATCGTGGAGATCGGCGACGTGGAGACCATCTTCGCCAATCCGAGCCACCCCTATACCCAGGGCCTCCTGGACTCGATCCCGCATCTCGGGCGGCGGCGGGAGCGGCTCTATTCCATCCCCGGCAACCCGCCGGACATGCAGAACCCGCCGCAGGGCTGCAGGTTCGCCGCCCGCTGCCCGCACGTGATGGATCGCTGCAGGCAGGAATACCCGCCGGAGGAGACCATCGCGCCGGGCCACACCGCGGCCTGCTGGCTAGTGACGGAGAAGAAATGATCCTGGAAATCGACAATCTGGTGAAGCACTTCCCCGTGGGCGGCGGTTTCCCCTTCGGTGGCCCGAAGGGCGCGGTGAAGGCGGTCGACGGCGTCAGCTTCGGCATCGAGGCCGGCGAGACCTTCGCGCTGGTCGGCGAGTCGGGATGCGGCAAGACCACCATCGCCAAGCTGATCCTGTTGCTGGAACAGCCGACCGGGGGGCGCATCGTCTTCGACGGTGTCGACCTGACGAAGCTCGACCGCAACCAGACCCGCACCTACCGGCGCAACGCGCAGGCGGTGTTCCAGGACCCCTACAGTTCGCTGAACCCGCGCATGAAGGTGCGGGACATCCTGGCCGAGCCGATCCGGGCGCACCAGGCCATGGACCGCAGGCAACTGGAGAAGCGTCTCGACGAGGTGCTGGAGATCGTCGGCCTGCCGCAGCGGGCGAAGGCCAACTATCCGCACGAGTTCTCCGGCGGGCAGCGCCAGCGCATCGCCGTTGCCCGGGCGCTGACCCTCAACCCGAAATTCATCGTGCTGGACGAGCCGATCTCCGCTCTCGACGTCTCGATCCGGGCGCAGATCCTCAACCTGCTGGAGGATGTGCAGAAGGAATTCGGCCTGACCTATCTCATCATCGCGCATGACCTGGCGCTGGTGGAGCATGTCTCGACCACGGTGGGGGTGATGTACCTGGGCAACCTGGTCGAGATCGGCCCGACGGCTGAGGTCTTCAACGACCCGAAGCACCCCTATACCCAGGCGCTGCTGGCCGCCGTGCCGCGACCGGACCCGAAACACGGCCTCAGCGAACAGCTTGTCACCGGCGAGATCGCCAGTGCGCTCAACCCGCCGCCGGGCTGCAAGTTCCACCCGCGCTGCCCCCATGCCATGGATGTCTGCCGCAGCGACTGGCCCGAACTGCAGTCCATCGGCGGACGCCGCGCCGCGGGCTGCCACCTGTTGCAGGGGCACGCGGCATGACCGGTGTGCTGACCGGCTGCACGGTCGTCGAGACCGCGGGCAACGTGGCGTCGGCCTATTGCGGCGCATTGCTGGCCGCCGCGGGGGCCGAGGTCATCAAGGTGGAGCCACCATTGGCCGGAGACCCGGTGCGGGCCCTGCCGCCCTTCGCGCAGGTCGGCGCACCGCCGGAGAATGGCGGCATGCACCTGTTCCTGAACGCCGGCAAGCGCAGCGTGGTCCTCGACCTCGACGCGGAGACCGGCCTGCAGGTGGCGGAGCGGCTGGTGGCCGGGGCGGACATCCTGGTGGAAGGCGGGACCGGGGACCGTGCCCTGCTGGGCGAGGGCGTCCCCGGCCTTGTCCGCACGATCCTGAGCTGGTTCGGCCAGACCGGCCCCCGCCGTGACTGGCGCGCAACCGATGCCGTGATCCAGTCCCTGTCCGGCTTCATCTACCCCATCGGTCCGGAGGCCGGACCGCCGGTCATTCCCGGCGGCTACCAGGCCCAGGTCACCGCCGGAATCACCGCCTTCATCGCCATCATCACCGCCCTGATCGGCCGGGAGGCGGGAGATGCGGGCTGCACCATCGACCAGAGCATCCTGGAAGCCGAACTCACCTACACCGAGATCGGCCCGGTGAAGCACGCCTATGATGGCGAGAAGGCAGTGCGGAAGGGCACCAACCGCTTCCGCCCGACCTACCCGCAGACGATCTATCCCTGTGCCGAGGACACCTGGCTTGGCGTTTCCACGGTCACGCCGCTGCAGTGGTACGCGGCCTGCGACCTGATCGGCGTCCCCGAGTTCGCCCGTGATCCGAGGTTCCAGACCTCGGAGAACCGCAACGACAACTGGCGGGAGATCGACGCGGTCTTCGTCCGCCAGCTAGCCGCGCGGCGCGCGGAGGACTGGTTCCACGAGGGCCAGGCCCGGCGGTTGCCCTTCGCGCTGGTGCCGACCATGGCGGAACTGTCGGAACTGGACCATTTCAAGGCGCGCGACGTCTTCGGGACCTACGGCCTGCCGGACGGCGGGCACTTCCAGGCACCGGTGATCCCGTGGAAATTCTCCGCCACGCCGCTGCGGCAGGGCGGGACTGCGCCTCGGCTCGGCGCCGACACGCGCGCGGTCCTTGCCGGTCGCATGGGGCTGTCCGATGCCGAGATCGACACGCTTGCGGCCCCCGGCCTGAAGGGTGCCGCATGAAGCCGCTGCGCGATGTCCGGGTGGTCGATTTCACCATGGGCTGGTCCGGCCCGCTCGCCGCCCGTCACCTGGCCGACATGGGCGCGGAGGTGATCAAGGTCGAGGCCTGCCAGTACGCCGACTGGTGGCGCGGCTGGGAGCATACCGAGGAAACCCTGAGCCAGATGGTCCACGAGACCACGGCTGCGTTCAACCTGATGAACCGCAACAAGCTGGGCGTGACCCTGGACCTGACGACCGGGCGGGGGCGTGACCTGGTGCTGCGGCTGATCGCGCGCGCGGATGCCGTGATCGAGAACCAGGCCCAGCCGGTGATGCCGAAGCTCGGCCTCGGCTATGACGACCTGGTGAAGGTCAACCCGTCCATCGTGATGCTGTCCATGCCGGGCTTCGGCTCGACCGGTCCGTGGGCGGGCTACCGCGGCTACGGTTCGACGGTGGAGCATGGCGCCGGCCTGCCGCACCTGACCGGCGCGCCGGACGGACCGCCGGTCCAGTCACACATTGCCTATGGCGATGCCTGCGGCGGCATCAATGCCGCGGCGGCGCTGCTGCTCGGCATCCTGCACCGCAAGCGCACCGGCGAAGGCCAGTTCATCAACATCGCCCAGGTCGAATGCATGCTGCAACTGGGCGTTCACGGCCCGATCCACCAGGGACTTACCGGGGAGGCGCCGCCCCGGACGGGCAACCGCCATCCGGTCCACGCGCCACAGGGCATCTATCCCGGCGCGGGGGAAGATGACTGGCTGACGGTCGCGGTCACCTCCGACGCCGAGTGGCAGGC
This sequence comes from Minwuia sp., assembly GCA_965228535.1. Classification (GTDB taxonomy): domain Bacteria; phylum Pseudomonadota; class Alphaproteobacteria; order Minwuiales; family Minwuiaceae; genus Minwuia. The sequence continues at coordinate 589,984 of CBDDHU010000003.1, forward strand.
GCTGGCGCGGACCATGGATCGCGACGACCTGGCCGCGGACAGCCGCTTCACCACGGCAGAGGGCCGCCACGACGGCCATGACGAACTGGACACGGCCATCACCGACTGGTCGCGCGGCCTGTCCGCGATGCAGGCGGCCGGAATGCTGCAGGCGGCAGGCGTCCCCGCCGCGCCGGTGCTGCGCGGTGACGTGTTGCTGGACGATGCCCAGCTTGCCGCGCGCGGGTTCTGGGTGGAGATCGACCGCGCCCATGTGGGCCGCAAGCCGCATCCGGTCTCGCCCTACCGCATCGATGGCGAACGCGGTGCGCTGGAATGGCCCGCCCCGACCGTCGGGGAGCACAATGATGCGGTTCTCGGCGGTATCCTGGGGCTCAGCGAGGCCGAGCAGCAGGAACTGGCTGACCTCGGCATCATCGGTACTGTCCCCTTCGTGCCCAAGGCGGCCAGGCGTGGCTGAGACACCGGCGATCCGCGCCGTTGACCTGGTCAAGCGCTACGGGGCGGCGGAGGCGGTGCGTGGTGTCGGCTTCAGCGTCGCGGCGCGGGAGACCGTTGGCCTGCTCGGCCCGAACGGTGCGGGCAAGACCACGACCATCCGCATGCTGGCGGGATTCCTCGCCCCCACGTCGGGCTCCATTGAGGTCGGCGGGGAGGCCACGGGCGATGCGGGGCCGAAGGCCCGGGAGATGCGCCGCCGCATCGGCTACCTGCCGGAGGGCACGCCGATCCGGCGTGACATGACCGTCCGCGACTACCTCTCGGCACGGGCACGGCTGTTCGGGCTGCCACGGGCGCGGCGGCGCGCGATGATCGACAATGCCATGGAACGCTGCGGGATCGCCGCGCGCGCGGACACGCTGATCGGACGCCTCTCCAAGGGCCTGAAACAGCGCGCGGGGCTGGCGCAGGCCATCCTGCACGAACCGGAGATCCTGATCCTGGATGAACCGTCGAGCGGCATCGACCCGGTCCAGGTGGTGGAAGTGCGCAACCTGATCCGTGCGCTGGGTGAATCGCACACCATCCTCTTCTCCAGCCACGTGCTGTCCGAGGCCGAGCAGGTCTGCGACCGTGTCCTGGTCATGGGACGCGGACGCATCCTGGGCGAACACCGCCGCAGCGCAGGGGGTGCAGCCCGTATCCTGGTGGAGGCCGCGGCACCTGCGCCGCGCCTGGCCACGCTGCTGTCCGCGCTGGCCGCCGGGGAGGTCGAGACCTCGGCGGCGGACGGACGCACGCTGTGCCGCCTTGCTCTGGCCGCGGATGCCGATACGGCGCGTGTCGCGGCGACCGTGGTCGGTGCCGGCATCCCGCTGCTGCGCCTGACGCACGAAGGTGACGGGCTTGAAGGTGTCTTCCTCCGCCTGCTGGGCGAGGACGGGGCAGGCGAGACGGGGACAGGTGAGACCGGGGCGCGGACATGGTGAGCCGCACCCTCGCCATCGCTGCGGCGGAGCTTGGCGTGCTCCGCCGCTCCCCCGCAGCCTGGGTGCTGACGGCGCTGTTCCTGTTCGCCGCCGGGTACGGTTTCGCGACCAGTCCGGCCACGCACCTGGAAACCTCGATGCGTGGCACCCTGGGCTGGGTCCTGTTCGCGCTGATGTTCCTGGTGCCCGCCCTTGCCGCGCGCCTGGTCACGCGGGAGTTCGAGGAAGGCACCATCGAACTCACCCTCACCGCACCGGTCTCCGACCTGGAGGTCATTGCCGGCATGTACATCGCCGGGCTGGTGACGGTGACCTGCTGGCTGGCTGGAACCCTGCCGCTGGCCGGTCTGCTCGCGCTCTATGGCGATCCGGACCCGGCGGTGCTGGTGAGTGGCTATCTCGGCATCGGGCTGGTCGCTGCACTGTTCCTCGCGCTGGCGATCCTGGGTGCGGCGCTGGCGCGGAACCAGGCGCTCGGTTTCGTGCTCGGTGCCGGGCTGATCCTCGTGGTCTGGTTCTCCGGTGCGCTCCTGTCCCTGGTGCCGGCGGTATCGCCGGAGGCGCAGGCCGCGCTGTCGCTGGCCAACCAGTTCGATGAGCTGGCAAGCGGCATCGTCGACCTCCGGGCCATCGTGCTGCCGGTCAGCCTGGGCGTGGTGGCGCTGTTTCTCGCCGTCCGCATCATCGAGACGAGGCGCTGGCTGTGAGCGGCGCTGCAGGCATCGTGGGGCGGGACCGGCACCTCTGGCTGGCGCTGTCGGCGTCGAGCCTGGCGCTGGCCGCGCTGGTGGGCCTGCTCTGGCCGGAACTCCGCGTCTCCTGGATCCTGCTGCTCGTGCTGGCCGGTATCCTGTTCCTGCTGTGGGCCGCGACCGGCGGGTTCCGGAGCATCCGCGAGATCGGGCTGCGCCGGGCGCTGATCGGCGGCAATGTCGCGACGATGTCGGCCATCCTGATCGCGCTGGCGGTGCTCGCCAACATCGTCGCCAGCCTCGCCCCGTGGCGCGCCGACGTCACCGCCTCCGGCCAGTACACGCTGTCGCCGACAACGCTGGAGGTGCTGGGGCAGATCGACGGACCCGTCGAGGCGGTGGCGTTGTTCCCGGACACGGCGGCGTTCCGCGCGCAGCGGGATGCCGCGCGACGGCTGCTCGATCTCTATGCCCGTCGCAACGCGGCGCTGACCGTCCGCTTCGTCGATCCGGAACTGAACCCGGGTGCGGCCCGGAGCCTGGGCGTCACCCGCTCCGGCGTGACGGTCTTCCGCCAGGGCGAGCGGTCGGTGGAAACCATGGCCATCGGCGAACGTGCCTACACCGAAGCCCTGATGCAGGCGGCGGGCCTTGCGGCCAGGACAATCTGCGTGATGACCGATCTCGGCGGGCCGGACATCGGCGACAACGGGCCGGGTGGCCTTTCCCGGGCCGTGGACGGGCTGCGTCGCGCCCTGTTCGACCTGCGGCCGGTCACCGCCACCATGCCCGCGCTGGACGGCTGCTCCGCCGTCATGCTTGCCGGTGCGCGGCGTCCCCCCGACACGGCCAGGCTGGCCGCGCTGGCGGCCTTCCGCGACGGCGGCGGGGGGTTGCTGCTGCTGGCCGACCCGCAGTCCCCGGACCCGGTACGCCACCTGGCCGAACCGCTGGGGCTGACGGTCGGTGCGGCACAGGTGGCGGATCGTTCGGTACATGTCGGTGACGATCCGCTGACGCCCGCCGTGCTGGCGGACCGCTACCCGCCGTCGGAGGTCGGTCGCGGGCTGGAGACCACCTATTTCCCCAGCGCCGCGCCCGTGGAACTGGCCGGTGACGGAACCGGAGCCTGGCCGGAGCAGCCGGTGGTGGACGCGGATGGTGTGGCCGCGCCGGTTGCTGTGACCACCGGTACGGGGGTGCTGATCCAGCCCGGCGGCGGCACGCTGCAGGGCCGTTTCGCGCTGGCGGCGATGGCGCTCCGGCGGCTGGATGGCGCGGAAGGCCGTGCGGTGGTGATCGGTGACAGTGACTTTGCCACCAACGCCCACATCTACTCCGGCGGGAACGGGCAGTTGCTGGTCAACGCGGCGCGCTGGCTGACGGGATCGAAGCCGCTCACCGACATCCGCGCCCGTCCCTACGCCTTCCGTCGCCTGGTGCTCGATGACGGCCAGGCCACGGCGCTCAGGCTGACCAGCCTGGCCGTGCTGCCGGGGCTGGCGCTGCTGATGGCCCTGTTCCTCTGGTGGCGGCGGCGCTGACATGCGGGTCTCGACCACGACAGCCCTGCTTCTGCTGCTGGCCGGTGCCGTCATCGCCGTGACGCTCTGGTGGGACCAGCCTGGCGGGTCCGGCGACGCGAGACCGGTGATGTGGCGGATCGAGATCGCCGAGGTGCGCAGCTTCGAACTTCGCCATGCCTCCGGCATCGCGCGCCGCTTCGATCGGCAGGCGTCTGGCTGGAGCGCGGGCGACAGTGCCCGGATCGACGCGGCGCTGCTGCTGCTGGCGGCACCGGAGGCGGCGCGCCGTCTCCAGCCGGATAGCGGTGGCCCGGCAAGCTACGGCCTGGAGCCGCCGCTGCTGCGGATCACGCTTTCCGGCCCCGCGAGCGGCCCGGCCGTGATCGCGGTCGGCGACCCGACACCCGACGGCAGCCAGCACTATGTCCGACGCCTCGGGGACGACGCGGTCTTCCTGGTGGCGAAGAGCTGGTTCGAGGCGCTGCTGCTGCTGCTGCCGGAGGCGGGGGCCGTCGAATGAGACGCACGGCGATCATCCTGCTGCTCTATGCCCTGACCGTGGGCGGCATCATCGGCGTGCCCTGGTACCTGACTCACGTCCGGCCGTGGCAGCAGACGGTGCTGACGGTGGGGGACGAGACCTTCGATGTCCGCGATGTCGCCGCCCGGCTGCAACTCGGTCGGGGCGCGGAGGCCGCAGGCCTGCTGGCGGCGAGCATGCGCACGCTCGAGGCCATGGCGCGGGAGCGGCTGATCCTGCGGGAGGCGACGCGGCGCGGGCTGGTGCCGGACCATGCCGACGCCACGGAGGCAATGAGCCGCCAGGTCGGCGAGACCTCCCAAGGCATGAACGACCAGGAACAGCGGCTCGAGGCCGTGCGCAGGGCCACCGGGCTTTCGGAAGCGGAACAGCTCGAACGGTTCCGGCTTCGCCAGGCCGCCGAGGCGCTGGCCGCTGACCTGTCCGGCACCGATGGCGACACGGTCGCGGTGGTCCGACTGACCGCTGCCGCGTTCGACGACCGGCAGGTCGCTGACGCGGTCGCCCGTGCGGCAACCGGGTCGGGTGATCTCGCGAGCGAACTGGCCGCGCGGGGCCTGCCCGGCGGCGATCTCGGCTGGACGCCCGCAGGCGTGGATGACGGCACGGCCACCGGACAGGCGCAGCTTGATTGTGGCGAGGGCCCGGTCTGGCTGCCCATCGACAGTGCCAGGGAGCGGTTCCCGGATATCGAACCGGTTGTCACGCCAACGGGCAGCAGGTCCGGCGACTGCACCCTGCTGGACAGCATACCCGGTGGGCGGCTGATCGACGACATCGCGCTGCGCATGCCCGTGGGTGGTGTCTCGCCACCGCTGCTGACGGTGGAGGGGTTCGTGGTCCTGCAGGTCACGGGGCGGGAGACGCGTCCGGTCTCGCCGGCACTGGCGGCTGAACTGCGCCGCAAGGCGCTGGACCGCTGGGCGGCGGCCGCGCTGGCCCGGGCGAGAGCCGGTGGCGCGGTGCGTTTCAGCTGGAGTTCGGAGGCGCTTGCGCTGGTGGCGCAGGGCCGGTCTGCTTTGCCGTAGCGTCAACCAGGGTTCAGGATGGTGGGAACAAGTGATGGGGAGGAACTGATGGAACTGCCGGATATCGACTGGAGCCAGGTCTCGGCCCGCGACGAAGTGGTGTTCCGCGACCTGCTGGAACACTGGGCAACGGTCCAGCCCGACAGGACCTTCGCGGTCTTTGACGGGGGTGGCTCCTGGACCTATGCGGAGGCGCGGGCAAGGGCCGTGCACGCCGCGCGCGGACTGGCGGCGCTGGGTGTGGGGCAGGGTGACCATGTCATTTCCTGGCAACCCAATTCCGGCGACACCATCCAGACCTGGCTGGGGATCAACTATCTCGGCGCGGTCTATGTTCCGTTCAACACGGCCTATCGTGGGGGGCTGCTGGAACATGTCGTCTGGCTGTCGGATGCCAGGGTCGCGGTGGTCCATGCCGCGCTGGCGGACAGGCTGGCGGACGTGAAGCATTTCGACCTGGAGACGGTGATCGTCACCGGCGGCGCGGCCACTGAGATTCCGGGCCTCACGGTCCTGGGGCAGGAGGCGCTGACCCCCGGACCGGTGCCGACGGCGCAGGAGGCTCCGCCGGACCTGCCGCGCCCCGTCGAACCCTGGGACACCCAGTCGATCCTGTTCACGTCGGGCACTACCGGGCCGTCCAAGGGCGTGCTGTCGTCCTACATGCACATGGGCCGGATGGCGAATGTCTGCACCTACTGGCTGGACCGCGACGACCGGATCATGATGCACCTGCCGCTGTTCCATGTCGCCGGGATCGCCGCCATCACGCGGATGCTCTGCGTCGGCGGTTCGGTCGCGGTGCTGGAGTCCTTCAAGACCGACACGTTCTGGGAGACGGTGAACCGGCTCGGCGTCACCTTCTGCGTGATGATGGGTTCCATCGCGACCTTCCTCTCGAAGCTGGAGGTGAGCGATGCCGAACGGAACACGACGCTGAAATCGGTCATCCTGGCACCGCTGACCGCGGAGTCCATGGCGTTGGCGAAGCGCGTCGGCCTGGACTGGTACACCACCTTCAACATGACCGAGATCTCCTGCCAGATCATGTCGGGACGCAACCCGGAGATCACCGGCACCTGCGGCATCGTGCGTCCGGGGGCGGATGTCCGCATCGTCGACGACAATGACTGCGAGGTTCCCGTCGGCACGGTCGGTGAACTGATCATCCGTGACGCGGCCCCCTGGGCGATGAACCATGGCTATCACAAGAACCCGGAAGCGACGTCGAAGGCCTGGCGCAACGGCTGGTTCCACACCGGCGACGCCCTGCGGGTCGATGAGAGCGGCAACTACTTCTACATCGACCGGGTGAAGGACTCGATCCGCCGCCGTGGCGAGAACATCTCCTCCTTCGAGGTGGAGGTGGAGGCGAACGCCCATCCTGACGTGAAGGAGGCGGCGGCCATCGCCGTGCCGTCCGAACATGGCGAGGACGAGGTCATGATCGTGGTCGAACCGGTCGAGGGACGCACGGTCGACCCGAAGGCGCTGGTCGAGTTCATGATCCCCCGCATGGCCCATTTCATGGTGCCTCGCTACGTTCGGGTCATCGATGCCCTGCCCAAGACGCCGACCCTGAAGGTGCAGAAGATCAGGCTGCGCGATGACGGCGTCACCGACGACACCTTCGACCGGGAGGCGGCGGGCATTGTCGTCAAGCGGCAGGATTTCCGGAGAAGCGCATGAGCCAGGCCCATACCGACCCCCGCGTCCCGAAGCGCGAGGCCGTGGTCTTCCGCGACCTGATCACCCGCTTTGCGGTCGAGAAGCCGGACACCGTGTTCGCTGTCTTCGAGGACGGGACAAGCTGGACCTTCCGCGAACTGAAGGCGGAGGCCGTGCATGCTGCCACCGGGCTTGCCGCGCTCGGTGTCGCCCAGGGCGATCATGTCGCCTCCTGGCAGCCGAACGGCCCGGACGCCATCCGTACCTGGCTCGGCATCAACTGGCTGGGCGCGGTCTATGTTCCGTTCAACACGGCCTATCGCGGCCTGCTGCTGGAGCACGTGATCCGGCTGTCGGATGCGAAGCTGATCGTCGCGCATGGTGACCTGCTGCCCTTCCTGCAGGGGATCGGGCGGCACAAGCTGGTGCAGGCGGTCGCGTTGACCGACGCCGCCGGGTGTCCCGAGGGCCTGACCCTGCATGGCCGTGACGCGCTGCTGCCGGGCGACCGGCCCGACGCCGTCGACGACGGGCCGCTGCTGGCCCGCCCGATCGAGCCCTGGGACACGCAGTCGATCATCTTCACCTCCGGCACCACGGGGCCGTCGAAGGGCGTACTGTCGTCCTACGCCCAGCTTGCGGCGATGGCGTCGGCGTTCCGCCGCTTCTTCCGGGCCGATGACAGGGCAATGATGCACCTGCCGATCTTTCACGTGGCCGGCATGACGCCGATCACCCGTGCGCTGGTGTGCGGTGGCTCGGTGGCGGTGCTCAACCGCTTCCGCACCGATGATTTCTGGCCGACCGTCCGGCGGCTCGGCATCACCACCTGCACGATGATGGGATCCATCGCCAGCTTTCTCGGCAAGCTGCCGGTCACCGAGGATGAGCGGCAGACCCCGCTCCGGCTGGTGCTGCTGGCACCGCTGAACGAGGAGACGAGGGGCGTCGCGCAGCGCATCGGCGCAAGCTGGTTCTCCACCTTCAACATGTCGGAGATTTCCTCGGTGCTGGTCACGGAGGCCGATCCGGCCAAGAACGGCACCTGCGGGCGTCCCCGGCCCGGCGTGGAATGCCGCGTCGTCGATGCCAATGACTGCGAGGTCGGGCCGGGTGAGGTCGGTGAACTGGTCGTGCGCACCGATGCGCCCTGGGAACTGGCCACCGGTTACCACAAGAACCCAGAGGCCACGGCGAAGGCCTGGCGCAATGGCTGGTTCCATACCGGCGATGCCTTCCGCGTGGACGCTGACGGCGACTTCTATTTCCTCGACCGGATGAAGGATTCGATCCGGCGACGTGGCGAGAACATCTCCTCCTTCGAGGTGGAGGCGGAGGTGAACGCGCATCCCGATGTGCAGGAAACGGCGGCGATTGCCGTGCCTTCCGAACATGGCGAAGACGAGGTGATGGTCGTGGTCCAGCCGCAACCGGGCCGGACCGTCGATCCGAGGCAACTGGTCGAGTACCTGGTCCCGCGCATGGCGCATTTCATGGTGCCGCGTTTCGTGCGGGTGATGGAGGCGCTGCCCAAGACCGAGACGCACAAGGTCCAGAAGCACAAGCTGCGCGACGAGGGCATCACCGGCGACACCTTCGACCGGGAGGCTGCCGGCATCAGGGTGCGGCGCCAGGACCTGCGCCAGGGCGCGTGACGGCCGGGCCTAGCGGCCCGTGAAGTGCGGTTCCCGGCCCTCGATGAAGGACAGCCGACCCTCCTCGCGGTCCTCCACCGGGGCGTCGAGCCATGCCATCTCGAGTTCCAGCGCGGTCTCGAAGTCGCTGGCCAGCCCCCGGCGCATCTGCTGCTTCAGCATGCCGAGCGCGCGGGTCGGTCCCCGGGCCAGCCGGGCGGCGAGGTCATGCGCCGCCGTCTCCAGCCGGACGTCGGCGACCCGTTCCGTCACCAGGTTGAGCCGCTGCATCTCGTCTGCCCCGATGGTGTCGCCGGTCAGCATCAGCTGCGTCGCCGTCGGCAGGCCGATCATCCGCGGCAGCAGCCAGGTGCCGCCGGAGCCGACCGGCACCGCCCGCCGGGCGCGGAGGTCGCCCAGGATGGCCGTGTCGGAGACAACCCGGAAATCGGCCGCCAGCACCAGGTCCTCGGCAATGCCGTGCGCCCGTCCGCGCATGGCGACGAGCGTCGGCTTGGGGAACCAGTACCAGCGCCTGATCAGGCGCTGCTGGATCTCGCGGATGGGATGCGCGCCGGGCGGCATCGGCCAGGGCATCTCACCCATCGACTTCAGGTCGTCCCCGCCGGAGAAGGCCTTGCCCGCGCCCTTCAGCACGACCGTGCGCACCGTGTCGTCCGCCTCCGCACGGTCCAGGTGCGCCAGCAGCGTCGCGATCATGTCATTGGTGATGGCGTTCAGCTTCTCGGGCCGGTTCAGCGTCAGCGTCAGCACGCCGTCGGCGATGTCGTCCAGCAGGTGCATGCCATCCTCCAGCCCCATCTTCCAGCCCCATCCTCCAGCCCTTGTCGCGGACCGCGCACCCTTTGGTGGCGCGCGGTCCGGACCGGTATCAGGCAGGGTTGCCGATGATGGCGTTCAGGGTCTCGGACGGGCGCATCACCGCGGCGGTCCTTGCCGCGTCGGGGCGATAGTAGCCGCCAAGCTCGGCCGGGCTTCCCTGGACACCGGCAAGTTCGGAGACAATCTGCGCCTCGCCCGCCGCCAGGGCCTCCGCGACCGGCGCGAAGTGAGCTGCCAGCTCGGCATCCTGCTGCTGGCTGGCCAGGGCCTCCGCCCAGTACCGCGCGAACCAGTAGTGGCTGTCACGGTTGTCCGGCTCGCCGACCTTGCGGGAGGGGGACCGGTCATGGTCGAGGATGCCCTGCGTTGCCTGCTCGACGGCCTTGCCGAGGATCCGCGCCTTCTCGTTGCCCCTGGCGTCGGCAAGGAAGACCAGGCTCTCGCCAAGCGCGCAGAACTCGCCGAGGCTGTCCCAGCGCAGGTGGTTCTGCTCGTTGAGCTGCTGGACGTGCTTGGGCGCGGAGCCGCCGGCCCCGGTCTCGAACAACCCGCCGCCGTTCATCAGCTTCACGATCGACAGCATCTTGGCGGACGTCGCCAGTTCCAGGATCGGGAACAGGTCGGTGAGATAGTCGCGCAGCACGTTGCCGGTGACCGCGATCGAGTTCTCGCCCCTGGTGATGGTTTCGAGCGACGCGCGTGTCGCCTCCCGCGGGGCCATGATCCTGAACCTGTCCGCCACGCCCCGGGCTTCGAGGATCGGCTTCACGTAGGCGATGAGCTGGGCATCGTGCGCCCGCTCCGCATCCAGCCAGAAGATGGCTTCGCAGCCTTCCGCTTCCTGGCGGGAGATCGCCAGGCTGACCCAGTCCTCGATCGGTGCCTGGCGGGTCGAGGATGAACGCCAGATGTCGCCCGCTTCAACGGCGTGCTGGTGCAGGACGGTGCCGTCATCGAGGATCATCTTGACCGTGCCGGCTTCGGGAATCTCGAACGTCGTCGGATGCGAGCCGTATTCCTCCGCCTTCTGCGCCATGAGGCCGATGTTCTGGACCGTCCCGGCCGTGGCCGGGTTCAGCTTGCCGTTCTCCTTGAAGAAGCTGATCGTCTCGTCATAGATCGGCGCATAGGACCGGTCGGGGATGACGCAGTTGGAGTCTGCCTCTTTGCCGTCAGGGCCCCAGCCCTTGCCGCCCGCGCGGATGAGGGCGGGCATGGAGGCGTCGATGATCACGTCCGACGAGACGTGCAGGTTGGTGATGCCCTTGTCGGAATCGACCATGTACATCGGCGGGCGCGCTGCCATGCAGGCGTCGATGTCGGCCATGATTGCCGCGTTGTCCTTCACGCGCGCCAGCAGGTCACCGAGACCGGAACTGGGGTTCACGCCCAGCGCGGCCATCGCGTCGCCATGCTTCTCGAAGACCGGCGCAAGGAAGGCCCTGACCGCGTGGCCGAAGATGATCGGGTCGGACACCTTCATCATCGTCGCCTTCAGGTGCAGCGAGAACAGGATGCCCTGGTCCCTGGTCCTGTCGATCTCGGCAGCAAGGAATTCCTTCAGCGCGGCAACGCTCATGAAGGTCGCGTCCACAACCGTGCCCGCGGGATACTTCAGCCCTTCCTTGAGAACCGTCTCGCCGGAGGCCGTCTCCAGCACGATCTTCGCGCCGGTCGCGGCACCCAGCGTCGCGGAGGTCTCGTTCGCGAAGAAGTCGTTGCCCGACATGGACGACACGTGGGTCTTGCTGTCCGCAGTCCAGTCACCCATGCGGTGCGGATTGGCGCGTGCGAAGTTCTTCACGGCCTTCGCGGCACGGCGGTCGGAATTGCCTTCGCGCAGCACCGGGTTCACGGCTGATCCCTTGACCGCGTCGTACCGGGCGCGTGCGGTCTTCTCTGCCTCGGTCGCGGGATTCTCCGGGTAGTCGGGAATTGCGAAACCCTGCGACTGGAGCTCCTTGATCGCGCTGACCAGCTGCGGCACGGATGCGGAGATGTTGGGCAGCTTGATGACGTTCGCCTCGGCGGTCTGCACCAGGCGGCCCAGCTCCGCCAGGTCATCGGACTGGCGCTGATCCTCGTTCAGGTGCTCGGGAAACGCCGCGAGGATGCGCCCGGCGAGGCTGATATCCCGCGTTCCAACGCTGACGTCGGCGGCTGCAGCGAATTTCTGGATGATCGGCAACAGTGACGCGGAGGCCAGCTCCGGCGCTTCGTCAACCTTGGTGTAGATGATGTCGGGCATGGGTCGATCCAATTTGGTGCGTTTGAAAGTCTGATACCGGAGACGGTATAGAACGTCGATGTTGCACAGTCGAATAGACTGTGACGTGGCCGACCCGAATCCACCCCTCCCAGGCCCGGAATACCGGGCAGATCGAGCCGCCGGGACATCACTGGAGGCCGCCTTGCATGTGTTGCATGGCCAGGTCCGACCGTCCGCCGTCCCTTCGGAGGTGCGAGCGGAGCGAGCTACCGTGAGATCAACAAAGTGGTGGGCCCGGCAGGACTCGAACCTGCAACCAGACCGTTATGAGCGGTCGGCTCTAACCAATTGAGCTACAGGCCCAGCCAGCGCGGTTTAGTACGGGGGCAGGGGGGCTGCAAGGCGTTTTGGTTGTCGGGGCAGGGGCCGACACTGTCGGCGTGACTGCAAGAAAAGACCAAAAAATCGTCATCTGCCCAAGAAATATTCGCCGCCGGTGCCCGCCACGAAAGATCGCGAATGCAGATGCGGCCTTATCACTCATCCCGGTTGCGGGCGCTGGTTGTGCGTGCTCCACTTCATAGGGACTCTTGAATGTTTGAGGGGCGCCGCAACGCAATGACACCCTATGACGAGATGACGGCCAGCGATGGCTCGGTCCGCGAAGCCTACCGTGACCTGGAGCACTGGCTGACCCATACCAGCGTCGAGACCTTCCAGAACAAGCGCAAGGAGGCGGACCTGCTGTTCCGTCGCCTGGGCATCACCTTCGCGGTCTACGGGGAGGGTGGCGATCCCGAGCGGCTGATCCCCTATGACGTCGTGCCCCGCGTCATCACCGGTACCGAGTGGGACGCGATGGAAAAGGGGATGGAGCAGCGGGTGAAGGCGATCAACGCCTTCCTGAACGATGTCTATGGCGACCAGCAGATCTTCCGCGCCGGGCACATCCCGCGCGACATCATCGAGGCGAACGACGCCTTTGTCCGCTCCATGGTGGGCGTGACGCCGCCGGCGGGGATCTATGCCCACATCGCCGGGGTCGACATGGTGAAGGCGGACGGCGAGTTCTACGTGCTGGAGGACAATGTGCGCACCCCCTCCGGCGTGTCCTACATGATGGGCAACCGGGAGGCGGAGATGCGCCTGTTCCCCGGCCTGTTCCGCCAGCACCGGGTGCGACCAGTGGACCATTATGCCGATTTCCTGCGCGACACCCTGCGCTCCGTCGCGCCCTACAAGGACCGGGAGCCGAAGGTCGTGGTGATGACGCCGGGGCGCTTCAACTCGGCCTATTTCGAGCATGCCTTCCTGGCGGACCGGATGGGTGTGGAACTGGTGGAGGGCGCGGACCTGTTCGTCCGTGACGACGTGGTCTACATGCGCACCACGCGCGGGCCACAGCGTGTCGACGTGATGTACCGCCGCCTGGATGACGACTTCCTGGACCCGCTGGCATTCCGCAAGGATTCCATGCTGGGCGTGCCCGGCCTGGTCGGCGCCTACCGGGCCGGCAACATCGCCGTCGCCAATGCCATCGGCAACGGCGTCGCCGACGACAAGGCGATCTATGTCTACGTGCCGGAGATGATCCGCTTCTACCTGGGGGAGGAGCCGATCCTGAAGAACGTGCCCACCTACATGGGCCGCCGGGACGACGACCTGAAATACATCATGGAGAACCTGGGCGAGCTGGTGGTGAAGGAGGTCCATGGCTCCGGCGGCTACGGCATGCTGGTGGGACCGGCATCGACCAAGGCGGAACAGGCGGCCTATGCGGAACGCATCAAGGCCGACCCCGCCGGGTTCATCGCCCAGCCGACCCTGTCGCTGTCGACCTGTCCGACCTTCGTCGGGTCAGGCGTGGCGCCGCGCCATGTGGACCTGAGACCGTTCGTGCTGAGCGGCGCCGACCGGGTGCGGATCGTGCCCGGCGGGCTGACGCGTGTCGCGCTGAAGGAAGGCTCGCTGGTGGTCAATTCCAGCCAGGGCGGCGGAACCAAGGATACCTGGGTGCTGGAGGACTGATCATGCTTAGTCGTACAGCCGACGACCTGTTCTGGATGAGCCGTTACGTGGAGCGCGCGGAGAATGTCGCGCGCCTGCTGGAGGTGGCCGACCGCATGGCCCTGATGCCGCAGCAGGCAGGCGGCACCGATGAGTGGACCGCGGTGCTGATCGCCGGTGGCGTTGCCCCGCTCTACACGGAGAAGGTGGGCCGCGTGGAGCCGGAGCCGACGCTGCGCTTCATGGCGCTGAGCGAGGACAATCCCTCCAGCATTCGCAACTGCTTCCACGTGGCGCGGGAGAATGCGCGGGCACAGCGCCACACCATCACGCGGGAGCTGTGGGAGGCAATCAACGATACCTGGCACGGTATCCGCGACATGAATGCACAGAAGCTGGAGGCCATGGGCCGCACCGCCTTCTTCGAGTGGGTCAAGTCACGCTCCCACCTGGTACGCGGGGCACTGGCCGGTACCATGATCCGCGATGATGCCTACAGCTTCATGCGGCTCGGTACCTTCATCGAGCGCGCGGACTCCACCTCCCGCATCCTGGACGTGAAGTACCACCTGATCCTGCCGGCGGAGGAAGTGGTCGGCGGCGCTCCGGACTATTACCAGTGGGCGGCGCTGCTGCAGTCGGTCTCTGCCCAGGGCAGCTACCGCCGCATGTTCGGTGACCAGATCCGCTACACCAACGTCGCGGAACTGCTGGTGCTGCGGCCGGAGATGCCGCGTTCGGTGCGCAGTTGCTACGACAACATCATGGAGAACCTGCAGGAACTGACGGAGGGCTACCGGACCCAGCCGCGCTGCGTCCGCATGGCCGGGAAACTGCGGGCCCGGCTGGTCTATGGCGAGGTGGGGGAGATCACCGGCCAGGATTCCGGGCTGCACGAGTTCCTGACGGAGGTGGTCGGCACCAACCTGCAGATCGCCGCCCAGATCGGGAAGGATTTCCTGCTGACCCCGGAAGCCGACGACGCCCCGCTGGCGATCCCGGAAAATGCTCGACAGGAACAGACGATGGGGTAAGAACGTTGCCGTCGGATGGCCCTTCGCCATCCGCCTGACGGGAGCGTGAGCCGTGACCTACTGCGTTGGGATGCTGACTGCCGAGGGCCTGATGATGCTGGCCGATACCCGTACCAATGCGGGCATCGACAGCATCTCCACCTTCCGCAAGACCACTGTCTGGCACCGGCCGGGAGAGCGGTTCGTCACCCTGCTTTCCGCCGGCAACCTTGCGGTCACCCAGGCGGTGATCGGTCACCTGCAGGAGCTGATCGCCAGCCCGAATGCCGACCCGGCGCAGACCATCCTCGGCGCGCCGAGCATGTTCGCCATCGCGCGGCTGGTGGGCGACGCGGTGCGGCAGGTACGGGCACTGGACGGCCCGTCGCTGGACCAGGGCGCGGGGGGCTTCAATGCCTCCTTCCTGCTCGGCGGGCAGATCGCGGGGCGGGAACTGCGCCTCTACCAGGTCTACGCGGAGGGCAACTTCATCGAGGCATCGGAGGACACGCCCTTCTTCCAGATCGGCGAGACCAAGTACGGCAAGCCGATCCTGGACCGGGTGATGAATTTCCAGATGCCGCTGGTGGAGGCGGTGAAGGTCGGCCTGATCTCCATGGATTCCACCCTGCGCTCCAACATGTCGGTCGGGCTGCCGGTCGACCTGGTGCTGTACCGGCGCAACCGGCCCGGCACCTGGCTGGAACGGCGCTTCGAGGAGGGGGATCCCTATTTCGAGGACATCCGCGACCGCTGGTCCGATGCCCTGCGGGCGGCCTATCGCGAGATACCGGACCTGGATCTGGACTTTCCTGCATGAGCGGCCTGTCTGACAGCCAGATCGACCGCTATGCCCGCCATATCGTGCTGAAGGAAGTCGGCGGCGCGGGACAGCAGAAGCTGCTGCGCTCGCGCGTGCTGGTGATCGGCGCAGGCGGCCTCGGCTCGCCGCTCGTCATGTACCTGGCGGCGGCGGGTGTCGGCACCATCGGCGTGGTGGATGACGACATCGTCTCCCGCTCCAACCTGCAGCGGCAGGTGCTGCATGGCGTGGACATGCTCGACCGGCCGAAGACGGAGAGCGCCATCACCTCCGTCCGGCGCCTGAACGATGACGTGACCATCCAGCCGCACCGGATGCGGATCGACGCCGCCAACGCCGATGAGCTGGTGACCGGGTACGACCTGGTCTGCGACGGGTCGGACAATTTCGCCACCCGCTTCGCCGTCCATGATGCCTGCTTCCGCAACCGCAAGCCGCTGGTCTCCGCCGCGATCCTGCGTTTCGACGGCCAGCTCGCGACCTGGCGCGGCTACGAGGACGGACTGCCCTGTTACCGCTGCCTCTACCCGGAGATCCCGCCTGAGGAACAGACCTGCGCCCAGGACGGCGTGTTGGGGGCCATTGCCGGGGTCATGGGGTCGATGCAGGCGGTGGAGGTGATCAAGGAACTGCTGGGGCTGGGGGAGAGCATGGCCGGGCAGTTGCTGATCCATGACGCGCTGGGGGCCACGTTCCGCAAGGTGCGCGTCAGGCCCGATCCGCAGTGCCCGCTCTGTGGCGAAGGCTGAACGGCTTCGCTATCGTTTCACAGGTCCATCTAGGGGAGAGAGAAATGGCTGACCTTGAAGTCCAGATCGCGGATGGCATTGCCACCGTCACCATGAACCGTCCGGAGGCGCGCAACGCGCTGTCGATGGAGATGCGCGCGCTGATGCGGGAGGCGATGCACGAGCTGGAATATGACGACGCGGTGCGCTGCGTGGTGCTGACCGGCGCGGGCGATCACTTCATGGCCGGCGGCGACGTGAAGGGCATGCATGAATATCTCGGCACGGCGTCCGAGAGCGAGATCCAGGCCTATTTCGTCAACCGCATCCACGACCTGCACCCGATCATGTACTCCATGCGCCGGATGCCGAAGCCGATCATTGCCAAGGTGCGCGGTGCCGCCGCCGGTGCCGGTGTCTCCATGGCCGCGGCCTGCGACATGGTGGTGTCGTCGGAGAGCGCGTTCTACACCCTGGCCTACGTGCATATCGGCACGACGCCCGACGCGTCCTCCAGCTTTCACCTGCCGCGCGCGGTCGGGATCAAGAAGGCCATCGAGATGACCATGCTGGGCGACCGCCACACCGCGCAGCAGATGGCGGATGCCGGCCTGGTCAACTTCGTCGTGCCCGATGCCGACCTGGATGCAGAGACCGACAAGCTGGCCACTCGCCTGGCCAACGGCCCGACCTTCGTGCTGGGGCAGGGCAAGCGGCTGATGTACCGCAGCCTGGAGAACGAGTTCGAGAGCCAGCTGCAGTTCGAGGCCGAATGCTTCGCCGAGTGCGCGAAACGCCAGGACTATCGGGAGGGCGTCACGGCCTTCGTCGAGAAGCGCAAGGCGAAGTTCACCGGCAAGTAGGCCGCCGGTCGGCCAGCCGACGCACCATCGCAGCGGGAAGAGACGGAGAAGCCCATGTCCAGCAACGAGATGACGGGCGGCGAGGCCCTGGCGCGGATGTTCCAGGCCTATGGTGTCGGACCGATGTTCGGCATGGGCGGCTTCCAGCTTCTCCCCTTCTACGACGCCGTGCGGCGGCTGGGGCTGGGCCACAGCCTGGTCAATGACGAACGCTTCGGCGCCTTCGCCGCCGATGCCTATGCCAAGGTGTCGGGGCGGGTCGGCGTGATCGACGCCACCCTGGGGCCGGGGGCGACGAACCTGGTGACCGGGCTGGTGGAATCGCTCAACAGCGGCACCCCGGTGGTGGCGCTGGTGGGTGACAGCCACCGCGCCCATTCCTGGAAGAACATGACCCAGGAATCGCGGCAGACCGAGATCCTGGCTCCCGCCGCGAAGGAACTGATCCGGGTGGAGCGGATCGAGCGGATTCCGGAACTGATGACCCGCGCCTTCGCCGTTGCCACCTCCGGTCGGCCGGGACCGGTGGTGATCGACGTGCCGGAGGACATCGCGCACGACACCTTCCCCTTCGACCCGGCGGATTTCGAGGTCGATCCGGCCTACGGGGCGGCACCGTCGATCCGCACCCGCCCCGCCCGCGCCGACGTGGAGCGGGCGGCGGCACTGATCGCGAAGGCGCGGAAGCCGATGATCCTGGCCGGGGGCGGCGTGCACATCTCCGGTGCCTGGGACGCGCTGCATGCGCTGGCCACCTCCGCCGCGCTACCGGTGGCGCACACCATGACCGGCAAGGGCGCGATCGCCTGCACCGACCCGCTGAGCGCCGGTCTGTTCGGGCGCTATGACCGCATTGCCAACGCCATGATCGGGGAGGCCGACCTGCTGCTGGTGGTCGGCTGCAAGCTGGGCGAGATCGCCACCAAGCGCTATGTCCTGCCCGGTGAGGGCAAGACCATCATCCATCTCGACATCCTGGCGGAGGAGTTCGACCGCACCACCACGGCAGACGTGCGGCTGTGGGGCGACGCGCGGGAGGGATGCCTGGACCTGGCCGAGGCGCTGTCCGACGCCCGGCCCGACGCCGACCGCCGCGCCTGGGCGGACAGCGTGCCGCTGCGGATGCAGCAATGGCGGGCATCCGTGCAGGACCGGCTGACCTCATCGGAAGTGCCGGTGAACATGGCGCGGATGCTGAACGAGCTGAACGGCATGCTGCCCGACAACGCCCTGCTGGTGGCCGATGGCGGCTTCGCGGCGCACTGGGGCGGCCTGCTGTACGACCAGCCTCGCGCGGGGCGGGGTTTCGTGCCCGACCGGGGCTTCGCCTCCATCGGCTATGGCCTGCCGGGGGCGGCGGGGGCCAGGCTGGCCGCGCCGGACCGTCCGACCTTCGCCATCACCGGCGACGGCGGCTTCAACATGATGATCGGGGAACTGGAGACCGCGCGCCGCCTCGGTGTCGGCTTCGCGCTGATGGTGGTCAACAATGCCGCCTCGGGCTACGTGAAGGCGCTGCAGCACCTGATGTACGGCGCGGAGGCCTACCAGTCGTCGGACCTTAAGGAAGTGAACTACGCCCGGGTGGCGGAAGCCATGGGCTGCCGCGGCATTCGCGTCGAGCATCCGGACCAGTTGCAGGGCGCCATCGCCGCCGGGCTGGAGACCACCGATGGTCCCTGCGTCATCGACGTGGTGGTCACCCGTGACCCGTCGAAGATGCTGCCCGCCGTCGACAACAGGACCGTGCAGGCGAAGAAGGGCGACCGCGTGGCCTGATCAGTCCCCCGGCCGCCGCTGTTCAGCGACTGCCGCCTCTGCCGTGACTTCCATCAGCCAGGTCTCGAAGGCCTTCAGGCGCGGGCGGCTTTCCCGCCCTTCGGGATAGACCAGGTAATAGCCGCCCTTCACCGCCAGGTGGAAGTCCAGCGGCTCGATCAGCGTGCCTGACTCCAGCTCCGGCCGGACCAGGTTGGGGTTGACCGGCACGATGCCCAGGCCCTGGATCGCGCCCTGCACCGCCAGGTTGGTGGTGTCCAGCTTCAGCCCCCGGTCGGGATCGACATTGGTCTCGCCGACGGCGGTCAGCCACTGCCGCCAGGTGTCGGGCCGGTTCACGTCATGCAGCAGCGGGTAGTGCACCAGGTCCGCCGGGGTCTTCAGCTTCGGCCGTCCCTCCAGCAGCGCCGGGCTGCAGACCGGCACGATCTCCTCCCGCAGCAGCAGTTTCGCCGTCAGCCCCTTCCAGCCGCCGACGCCGTAGCGGATGGCGGCATCGGCCTCGACGCGGCTGAAGTCGATGGCCTCGACATTGGTGGTCATCCGCACCTCGATCTCCGGGTGCCGCTTCTGGAAGGCGGAGAGCTGCGGCACCAGCCAGCGCATGGCGAAGGTGGGCAGCACGTTGACGGTCAGCGAACCGGAGCTGTCCTCCGCCCTCAGGGCTTCCGTCGCCTCGTTCATCTGGTCGAACGCCTGGCGCAGTGCCGGGTAGTAGCGTCCACCGGCGGAGGTGAGCATGACCTTGCGCTGACGCCGCTCGAACAGCTTCACCCCCAGCAGGTCCTCCAGCCCCTTGATCTGGTGGCTGATGGCCGATGGCGTGAGATTCAACTCATCCGCTGCCCGCGTGAAACTCAGGTGCCGGGCCGCGGCCTCGAAGACGCGCAGGGCGTTGAGAGGGGGCAGTCTTCTGGGCATTGGCGGCTCTCCAGTCGGGGCGAGATTTCATGCTGCGATGCAACAATTGCCCGAGCAATGAACTCAGCTCATGAATGTGATGAGAAATCATCCTTTGTCAAGCGTCAGCATCGTTGACATATTCCACCCTGTCAGACGTTGAGCGAGGGACGCCTGACCGAATGCACCCTCGCTGAGCCAGGAGTATCCAGATGCAGTACCAGCAGATCAACCTGAATGATTTCAATGGCCTCATGCGGTCTGACCTGTCCGAGACCGAGAATGTCGGGATCAGCATGATCGATCTGAATGACGTCGAGCGGCGTGCCCATGCGGCCCGTGCCACCGCCACCCTGCAGGGCATCGCGGGAATCCGCAAGGCAGTGCTCCGTCTCTTTGCCTGATCTGAAATCAACTTTCGATTAACCTATCGGGGCGCCGTCGCGGAAAATCGTGGCGGCGTTTCCTGTTTCTACCGCAGCGCAACATAGGGTTGCGTGTAGTGCATGGCTCCGGAATCCAGGTCCGGTCAGCCATGCCCCTGCCTGGTTGCGGGTTCGCTCTTTGATTGAGTTCAATTCATCAATCTGATGAGAAATGATCCTTTGTCATCGGACCTGCGCCGCAACATATTGGACCCAGTCAGATGTTGTGCGAGGGACGCCTGACACGACCAAGCCTCGCCGATGACGGAGAGTTCCGATGCAGTACCAGCAGATTGATATCAACGCGTTCAATGACTTGAACCGGACTGCAGGTGCGGAGATTCACCTGCGCGACAGCGGTTCGATCGACATGGATTACTATACCGCCCGCGCCAAGGCGGTACGTGCGGCCGAGACGGCGCAGGGGCTGAGGGCGATCCGCCGGGCATTCGTCTCGCTGTTTGCCTGAGATTATTTCAATATCGTGAACAGGGGACGGCGCAGCCGTTCAACCGTTCATCAGGGCTTCCACGACGCCGATACGGGAAACCGTGTCGGCGTCTGCCGTTCCGGTGACCCGATCCGGCAGGAAATGGCGCTGGAACGCGGCGATGACATCACGTGTTTCCTCTCCGGGATCACCGTCCACCGTGATTCCGTAGCCGATCCGGGCCAGCGCGGCCTGCAGTGCTGCCGTTTCGCCTGTTCCCGGTGGCAATGGCCGGCGATCCTCCGGCCAGCAACCGATCCCCTCCGCTGCCAGCCGTGCCCAGGGAAAATGTGCGCCCGGATCCTGCTTGCGGCGGGGTGCCACGTCGGAATGCCCCAGGATGCGCCTGTCGGGGATCGCGTGCCGGGACCGTATGGCGCGGACCAGCCGGACAAGCGCCGCTATCTGGGACTCCGGATAGGGTTCGGGTCCACCCGGCCCGCTGCTGGAATGACCGCGGTTCTGCAACTCGATCCCGATGGAGCAGGCATTGATGTCGGTGACTCCTTGCCAGCTCGCCACCCCGGCATGCCAGGCACGGCGCTGCTCCGCCACCAGTCCATGAACCGTCCCGTCCGTGTCGATCAGGTAGTGGGCCGAGACCTTCGTCGCCGGGTCCGTCAGCAGGCCCAGCGCGGTGGCCGCGTCCGGCGTGTCGGTATAGTGCAGCACCAGCATGTCGATGGCGGTTCCCCGCCGGTCATCATGGTTGGGCGAGGGATGGTCGTGACGCACCGGAGGCGCGTCTCCGGACCATGCCTCGGGCCGGGAGGGCATCAGGCGAACCCGCGTTCCTTCGAGATCCGGTCATAGGCCGCGTTGATCTTGGCGAGCTTCTCGTTCGCCACGGCGACGAACTCTTCCGGCAGGCCCTGCGCGATCACCCGGTCGGGGTGGTTGGTCTTGATGAGCTGCCGGTAGGTCGACTTGACCGTCGCATCGTCAGCATCGGCGGCGATGCCGAGCACGGCGTAGGGATCTTCCTCGTCCGTGCCGAGATAGGTGGCATGCAGCCGACTGTAGGCCGCCTGGCTGATGCCGAAGATCTCCGCCACCGACTTCAGGAAGGTGACCTCGTTGGGGTGGATGACATTGTCGGCGCGGGCGATGTGCATCAGCCCGGCCAGCAGGTCTTCCAGCACTTCCGGATTGCCCTGGAACATGCCGGCGATCTGTTCGGCATAGGGTTCGTAGCCGGTGGCTTCGCGCTTGGCCTGGTTGAAGACGCGGGCGACGTTGCGCATCTCCTCCGGCGGCACCTGGAACACTTCCCGGAAGGCCAGGATCTCGTCCTTGGTGACGACACCGTCCGCCTTGGCCATCTTGGCGCCCAGCACGATGACGGCAATGGTGAAGGCGACCTTCTTGGTGGCGGCGGGGCGTCCGTCCGCTGCATCGTCCTGCAGCAGCGCATCCGCCTCTTCCTCGTCCGCCTCCCGGATACGGTCGACAGCGTGTCCGGCCAGGCCACCGACAATGGCACCGATCGGACCACCGACGGCAAAGCCAAGCCCGCCGCCGATCAGTTTTCCCCAAACGCTCATCTGCCCGCCAGTTCCGTCACGCCAACATGGTCCCGCAGCCGCGTGCGACGCCAGACCCCACCAATGCTGAGCCTAGCCACCTTGCATGACAACGCAAAGCGTCCGATTGTCTCCCCGTTGTTTCCCTGGACCTGGAGAGATGTTCGTGTCGCTGGACAAGTTGCTGGATGGATATCGTGCCTTCATGGCGGGTGGTTTCGCGGCCGATGCCGAACGATACCGTGACCTGGAGGCACACGGCCAGTCCCCGTCGACGATGATCATTGCCTGCGCCGACAGCCGTGTTGACCCGGCAACCATCTTCAACGCCGGACCGGGCGAGCTGTTCGTCATCCGCAACGTCGCCAACGTGGTGCCCGGCTATGCGCCGGACGGCCGGGCGCATGGCGTCAGTGCCGCGCTGGAGTTCGCCGTGAAGGTGCTGCGGGTCAGCAATATCGTGGTCATGGGCCATGCCCAGTGCGGCGGTATCAAGGCGCTGCTGATGGACGAGAAGAACACCGACGGGATCGGGGAGTTCGTCGCCCCCTGGATGGCGAACTCGCGGGAGATCCTCGACCGGGTGATGACCCATTCCGCCGGGCAGGACATGGCCACCATCCTGGAGCAGATGGAGGAGGAGAACATCCGCCTCGGCCTCGCCAACCTGATGAGCTTCCCCTGGATCGCAGAGCCGGTGAATACCGGCCGCGTCACTCTGCATGGCATGCATTTCGGTATCGCGCAGGGCCGACTGACGCGCCTCGACCCGGAAACCGGCCGTTTCGAGACCGTCAGCACGGGCGACGCGGCGATACGGCAGTGAGGCTGCGCCCCGGCCCATCGGTCGCGGCCCTCTTCCTGCTTGCCGGTGCCGCCTTGCTGGTCCTGCCGGTGGAGGGGCTGCCGAGGGAGGCCGCGATGGGCGGGGCGCTGGCACTCGCTGCCATCGGCCTCTGGGCGACCAACGCCATCCCGGAGCATGTGACGGCGCTGCTGTTCTTCCTGATCGCCATGGTGGCCGGGGTGGCAACCGCGCCGGTGGTGTTCTCCGGCTTTGCCTCCTCCGCCTTCTGGCTGCTGTTCGGCGGCATGATCGTCGGTGCCGCCGTGCGCGATACCGGGCTTGGCGCGCGGGTCGCAGGCATGATGGCCCGTCGCATGGGGGTCAGCTACACCGGCATCCTGGTCGGCATCATGTGCGTGGCGCTGGGCCTCGCCTTCGTCATGCCGTCATCGGTCGGGCGCGTGGTGCTGCTGATGCCGGTGGCGCTGGGCCTGGCGGATGTCTTCGGCTTCGGCGAGGGCACGCGGGGGCGCATCGGCATCGCCATGACTGCCGGTCTCGGGGCCTTCCTGCCGGGGTTCGGCATCATGCCGGCCAATGTCCCGAACCTGGTGATGATCGGCGCCGCCGACACGCTGTACGGGCTGAAGCCGGTCTATGGCGATTACCTGCTGCTGCATTTCCCGGTGCTGGGCCTGCTGAAGGCGATGACCGTCGTCCTGGTGATGCGGCTGCTGTTTCCCGACCGGATCCGTCAGGATGCCGGAACCGCGGTCCCGCCCGGTCCGCTGTCTCCGGCGGAATGGCGGCTGAGCGTCATCCTGGTGGTGGCGCTGGGACTGTGGGCGACCGACTTCATCCATGGCGTGTCCCCGGCCTGGGTGGCGCTGGGCGCAGGCGTCGCCTGCATGCTGCCGCCCTTCAACCTGGTCGATTCGGCGAAGATCACCGACGCGCTGCAGATCCGGCCGCTGCTCTACATTGCCGGGGTTCTCTCCCTGGGTGCCGTCGTCGCCTCGACGGGGATCGCCGATCACCTGGCGGACGGCTTCCTGCGCGTGGCCGACCTGGCACCGGGCAAGGACGCCTGGAACTTCTTCGCCGTTGTCGGATCATCCATCGCGCTCAGCCTGCTCAGTACCGCGCCGAACGTGCCGGCGGTGCTGACACCGCTTGCCGACCAGCTCTCGGTGGCCATGGGGCTGCCGCTGGTGACGGTGCTGATGATGCAGGTTCCGGCCTTCTCGACCGTGCTGTTCCCGTTCCAGGGGCCGCCGGTCGTGGTGGCGATGCAGCTTGGCAAGGTGCCGGTCCGGGACGGCATCCGGGCGACCCTGGCCGTGGCGATCCTGACCCTGCTGATCCTGTTGCCGCTGGATTTCCTGTGGTGGCAGTTGCTGGGCCGGTTCGATGGCTGAGAAGCGGCGCGCCGACAAGCCGGTGCAGGCGGTCCACCTGCTGAAGATCTGTGTCGGGGTCGACCGGGTGGAGCAACTGGAACAATGGCAGGCGCAGCGCGTGGGCCGTGGCGAGATCCTGCGCCATGTGACCCGCAGCCGTCCCAGGCGGGAGGACGAGGTGCTGGCGGGTGGCTCACTCTACTGGATCATCGCCGGTGCCATCAGGGTGCGGCAGCGCATCATCGGCCTCGACCGGGTGGAGACGGATACCGGCATCAAGTGCGGACTGGTGCTGGCGCCGGAACTGGTGCGGACGGAGCCCTGGGCACGACGACCGCACCAGGGCTGGCGCTACCTGGAGGTGAAGGATGCACCGCCCGACCTGGCCGCGGCCAGCGGTGGCGATGACCTGCCGCCGGAGCTTCAGGTCACCCTGCGGGAGATCGGTGTCTATTGAACGGTTCCGACCTCTGGCCCGCCGGCCAGCACTAGTCCGGGTTGTGCGATGCTGCTCAACCCCTTTCCGCGTGCTGCAGTTCGGATTCGTCCGAACCGGAGGCGGCAAGGGCATGCTGCAGCCCTTTCGGAATGCCCGTGCGCCATTCCCAGCGCCAGAACCCGATCAGGTAGTCGACGCCGTCGCCATCGCCCAGGAACGGGGCCAGCACCCGCTCATAGGCAGCAGGCTCGACCGAGGTGTCGTGGGTACGGCGACGCCAGTAGTGCGGGCGACGTGAGCGGACGACCTTGTCGTAGACGGGGCGGAGTACCGCCATCTCCACCTCCGGCAGGGTCTCGTCGATGAAGCGGCCGCTGTAGCTGGCGCCATTGATGAGATCATGGGACGTGCCGAGGAACCGGTAGCGATAGCGGTTGTCCTGCCCGTCCTGCCGGATCACCTCGATCACCGCGATGCCGCGCCAGAGACGCGCGACGTCCAGCGGATCGAACTCGCTCTTGCGCGGCACGCGGCCATGACGCGCCTGGAGCGACAACCAGTAGTCGAGAAAATCCTGCAGGCTGGTGTCGAGCTTCTCCGGAATTTCATCCGACTGCTCGACCTCCGCCCACAGCGTCGTCTTTGTCGACATGCGTACTATCAACCGCTCCCCAAACCCAGACTTCACATACGACAGTCACCAAAGCTTGTGGACTCCTAATGCGGCTGACTGGAGTATGAGAACACCAAAATCTGGAAAAATTTTGCGCATGTTTGTCTTGATTTCCCGAATTGCGAGGATCTGCCTGTTTTTTGGGCTTGGGTTCCCTGTGCTCCCCGGCCAGGCCATTGCGAACAGTGCCTTCCCCGATCTGCTTGCCGATTCGACGCCAGGGCATGGCAAGGGCCTGGTCCGGGACGCCTGGCTGGGGCAGCCGGTGAAACGCTATGGTCATGGCATCCTGGGGGACCGGATCGAGGCCGGAACCCTGTTCGCGCGCCTGTCCGGCGGTCGCGTCGTCGCGCACCGGCTGGACAACCGTTCGGTGTTCGAGGACCTGACGGTCCGGTTGGCCGACCTGGATGGTGACGGGCAGGATGAACTGGTCGTCGTGCAGTCCGACCTGCAGCAGGGGGCGGCGCTGGCCGTGTTCGGTGTCCGGGCAGGGCGGTTGCAGGGGATCGCGCGAACCCCCTGGATCGGTACGGCGAACCGCTGGCTCAACCCCGCGGGCATTGCCGACTATGATGGTGACGGCAGGCTGGAGGTCGCGCTGGTGCGCACCCCGCACATCGGCGGCACGCTGCAGTTCTGGCAGCTGGCGGGCGGCAGGATGGTGGCGAAGGGTGAACGCCACGGCTTCTCCAGCCACCGCATCGGCAGCCGTGTCCTCGCGCTGAGTGCCACGCTGGACTGGAACCGCGACGGCATCATGGACCTGGTGCTGCCGGAAATCGGCCGGCGGTCGCTGGCCGTGGTCACCTTGGCTGACGGTACGGTCCGGACCCTGGCGACCATCCCGTTGCCTGACGAGGTGGAGGGGCCGATGGTCCTGGGCGCGGCAGGGGAGACGGTCAGGGTACCGCTGCGAAACGGGGACATCCTGACCGTCGGTCCGGAGAAGTGATTCCGGTATTTACCGGATACTGCCCGGCGGCAGGCTGAGCGTGTAGTCTCCGGACATCTCGCTGCAGCTGTTGCACATCCGGTGATGTGCGCCCAGGCTCATGATCTCGTTGCCGCACTCGCTGAAATTCAGGCATTTTCGCCGTGTTCGGCCCGAGCGTGGTCCCAGGATGGTGCGGCGACGTTCATCGCGGTAGGGGCCTCTGCGCTTGCCCATGATGCTGGTCCTCCGGTTGTTCTACCGGAAGAATATAGCGGTATTTGTACCGTTTCAAGCGGTGAGGCGGTATTTTTCTGATCAACGTTTCGGTATTACCGCGTAGACCAGTGTCGCCTGTGCAGCCGGTTTCTCCCGCTGGCCCGGGGCGTAGAGCGTGCAGTCGCCGAACATCATGGTGCGGCCTTCCTTGGTCACCTCCGCCTCGCAGATCAGGTCGGTGCTGACAACGGCCCGGAAGAAGCTGGTGGACTGCTGCACCGTCGCGATGTCTGCCTCGCCACGCAGGGCGGAACGGACGGCGAAGACCATCGCGGTGTCGGCCACGGCCATGATCGCCTGCCCCGACAGGATGCCACCGACGCGGTTAAGCCTGGCATTGTCCGGCAGCCGCACGCGGACATAGCCCCGCCGGATCTCCTCCACCTCCAGCCCCAGGTCGGCCACCCAGGGGGCAAACCACTTCCTCGCCGCATCCCGCGCCTTTTCCAGCGTGAACGTTGCGGGTTCTGACTGTTCCGACATGTGCTTCCTCCCCGGTCTGTCTGCCTGCCATCATCGGGGATGGGCGGCGCGGCCACAATCCCGGCCCGTCGAGCGTCAGCCGTGACGGCGGGCACCGGCAACGCAGGCGACGACGGCCAGGCTGACCAGCGCCATGGCCGTGCTGACGGCCTCCCCCAGCAGCATGGCGGCGAGCATCAGCCCCATGAAGGGCTGCAGCAACTGCAACTGTCCGACCGCCGCGATACCGCCGCGTGCCAGTCCCCGGTACCAGAACACGAAACCGATCAGCATGCTGAACAGGGAGACATAGCCGAGCGCAAGCCACGCATCCCCGCCGATCCCCGCGTAGCTGGCGGGCTGGTACAGCAGTGCCAGCGGCAGCATCAGCGGCAGGGAAAGCACCAGTGCCCAGCTGATCACCTGCCAGCCGCCTAGGCTGCGCGACAGCTTCGCGCCCTCCGCATAGCCGAGGCCACAGACCAGGATGGCGCCGAACATCAGCAGGTCGCCGTACCAGGATGCCGAGAGGTCCTGGCCCAGGGCGAAACCGGCGACCAGCGCGGCACCGAGGATGGAGAACAGCCAGAAGGCCGGGCGCGGCCGGTCTCCCGCCCGGATCACGGCAAAGATCGCGGTGGCCAGCGGCAACAGCCCGATGAAGACCATCGCGTGGGCGGAGGTGATGTGCTGCAGCGCCAGCGCCGTCAGCAGCGGAAAGCCGACCACCACCCCGAACGCGGTGATCAGCAGGGACGGCATGTCGCCCCGACCGGGTCGAGGCTGGCGCAACAGCAGCAGCCAGGCTCCACCCGCCAGCCCGGCAATGGCGGCCCGCGCCAGGGTCAGGAAGACAGGATCGAAGTCCGCCACCGCGATGCGCGTCGCCGGCAGGCTGCCGCTGAAGATGGCGACCCCGAGGAACCCGCTTATCCATGCACCCGCCCGACTGTCCATTGCCCGCTCCTTGCCCTGACAGGAGGCGAGCTTGGCCCGGACATGCTGGCAGTACCAGACACAGTGCAGTACAATTGCCACAAACTGTACTGGAACAAATGGCAATACAGATGCTGATGCAGGATGAAGGTGCGGTGGGCGGGTCGCTGGTCATGCAGGTGGTGCAGACGGTGCGGCAGCAGATCGCCGGACGCCAGATGACCCCCGGTACCCGGCTGCCCTCGATCCGCCAGCAGGCGGACCGCATGGGTGTTTCACGCTCCACCGTGGTCGATGCCTATGACCGGCTGGCGGCGGAGGGGCTGATCCGCTCCCGCCGGGGATCGGGCTTCTATGTCGCCGGGCATCCGCCGCCCTTCTCCCTGGCGGAGACGGCACCGGACCTGGAGCGGGAGGTCGATCCGCTGTGGATCGCGCGCCAGTCGCTGGAGGCGGATGCGGCGGCACTGAAACCGGGCTGCGGCTGGCTGCCACCGTCCTGGATGCCGGTGCAGGAGGTCCGGCGCGCCCTGCGCCGTGTCGCCCGCCAGGATGCCGCCTGCCTGGCCGACTACAGCACGCCGCTGGGGTTGCCCGCCCTCCGTGCGCTGCTGTCGCGGCAACTGGGCAGCCGGGGCGTCACCGCATCACCGGGCCAGATCATGCTGACCGAGTCGGGGACGCAGGCCATCGACCTGCTGTGCCGCTTCCTGCTGGAACCGGGGGACACGGTGCTGGTCGACGACCCGTGCTACTTCAACTTCCGCGCCATGCTGCGGGCGCACCGAGTGCAGGTGGTGGGGGTGCCCTACACGCCACAGGGGCCGGATCCCGACAGGTTCGGGCAGGTGCTGGCGGAACATGCGCCGCGGCTCTACATCACCAACTCCGCGCTGCACAACCCGACCGGCGCGACCTTGTCGCCGGTGGTGGCCCACCGCATCCTGAAACAGGCGGAGGAGCATGGCCTGATCATCGTCGAGGATGACATCTTCGCCGACTTCGAGCATGAGCCCGCGCCCCGGCTCGCAGCCTTCGACGGCCTCGACCGGGTGATCCATATCGGCAGCTTCTCCAAGTCGCTGTCGGCGGCGGTCCGCGTCGGTTACATCGCCGCCCGCCCCGACTGGATCAGCGAACTGGCGGACCTGCGCATCGCCACCTCCTTCGGCGGCGGTGCCCTGTCGTCGGAGGTGGTGCTGGCCGTGCTGCAGGACGGTACCTGGCGACGCCACACCGCCGCCATGCGCACCCGCCTTGCCGGGGCCATGACCCTGGTCAGCGATCGCCTGCGCGCGCTGGGGCTGGAGCCATGGATCACGCCGCAGGCAGGGATGTTCCTCTGGTGCCGCATGCCCGATGGGCTGGCGGCGGAGGACGTGGCCCGCGCCGCGCTGAAACGGAACCTTGTGCTGGCCCCCGGCAACGCCTTCAGTCCCGGCGAGACGGCCGGTGCCTTCATGCGTTTCAACGTGGCGCAGTCGCTCGACCCCGCGGTCATCACGGCGCTGGAGCAGGCGCTGCAACAGGCCGGTGATGGCAGCGCCGCGCCCGTCAGCCGAGATGCGTCCTGAAGAACTCCACCGTGCGGGACCATGCCAGGGCCGCCGCGTCGGCGCTGTAGCGCGGGGTGGAGTTGTTGTGAAACCCGTGCCGCGTGTCGGGATATTCGTGCATCACGTGGGTCTTGCCATGGGCCTGCAGCGCCGCCTCGAATGCCGGGCGCATCGCGTTGATGCGCGGGTCGTCGGAGGCGAAGTGGACCATCAGCGGCGCGGAAATGCGGGGCACGTCCTCCGTCGCCGGGGCCGCGCCGTAGAACGGCACCGCCGCATGCAGGTCGGCACCCATCTGAACGGCAAGCTGGTTCACCACGCCGCCGCCGAAACAGAACCCGGTCGCCCCCAGCCTGCCGGTGGACAGCGGATGCGCCTTCAGGAAGCGCGCACTGTTCAGCAGATCGGTGAACAGCTTGCCCCGGTCCAGGCTGCGCTGCAGTTCCTTGCCCGCATCGTCATTGCCGGGATAGCCGCCGACCGGTGACAGCCCGTCCGGCGCCAGCGCCAGGAACCCCTCCACCGCCATGCGCCGTGCCACGTCCTCGATATGCGGGGTCAGGCCCCGGTTCTCATGGATCACCAGCACGGCGGGGAACGGGCCAGTACCCTCCGGCTTCACCAGGTAGCCGCGCATCCGCCCCGACGTGCCGCCGGGCGAGTCGTGATCGACATATTCCGGCGTGATGCGCGGATCGGTGAAGGATATCTGCTGCGCCTCGGCATAGCGCGGCAGCAGCGCCTGCGCCATCGCGGTGGCGGAGATGCCGCCGACCAGCGTCAGCGCCGCTGCCCGCTCCAGGAACTCCCGTCGCGACATCTGCGAATGGCAGTACTCGTCGTACAGGTCAAAGACCTGGGGGTCGATTTCCTCAGGTTTCATGGCGTCTCTCCCGATCCGTTTCAGCCAGTGTGCGCCATCCGGCAGGGGTTTCACATCACGCTTTGGCGAGCGGGGACAGCGGTCGCGCAGGTGAAAACTCTCACCCATCCGGTGTCCGACCGTGCTACCAGTCTCCCCGGTTCGGCAAGAGGCCCGGTGGAGGGGCCCAGGGGGAGGTGTTTCATGGCGCGGATTGTCTATCTGGATGCGTTTCCGGCGGAAAACGCCCTGCCCATCCTGGCGGAGCGGCCGGAGCATGAGGTGATCCGGATCGACCGCCATGCCCCGTTCGATGAGAGCTTCACCACCCTGGCCACTGCCCATGCCTTCCAGTGCGTGCCCGCACGTGACGAGGTGCCGGAACCTCTCAGGGTCGATGCCGCCTTCCTGGCCCGTGCGCCGGAACTGCTTGTGGTCTCCTCCGGCGGGTCCGGCGTGGACACGTTCGACCTGGATGCCTGCACCGCCGCCGGGGTGCTGGTGGTCAACCAGGCGGGCGGCAATGCGGAGGCCGTGGCGGAACATGCGCTCGGCATGATGCTGCTGCTGATGAAACGGGTGCCGGAGGCGGACCGGGCGCTGCGTCGCGGCTGGAACGGCGCGCGCACCGATTTCCGGGGCGCGGACCTGCTGGGCAAGACGGTCGGCGTCATAGGCCTCGGCCATATCGGGCGCAGGCTGGCCAGCATCTGCCGCCACGCCTTCGACTGCGAGGTGCTGGCATACGACCCCTACCTGGACGAGGCCGAGATGGCGCGCCGGGATGCACAGAAGGTCAGCTTCGAGGAGGTGCTGTCCCGCGCCGACGTGGTCAGCATCCACTGTCCGCTCAGCGCGGAGACCCGGCGCATGTTCGACGCGACGGCGATTGCCCTGATGAAGCCCGGTGCCCGGCTGGTCGCCACCGCGCGCGGGTTCATCCATGACGAGGATGCGCTGTACCAGGCCCTGAAATCCGGTCACCTGGCCGGTGCCGGGCTGGATGTCTGGGACCTTGAGCCGCCCGGCCCCGACCACCCGCTGCTGTCACTGGACAACGTGATCACCAGCCCGCACACCGCAGGCGTCACCCGCGACAGCCGGGAGCGCATGGCCCGCTACGCCGCGACCCAGCTGATCGACATCTTCGACGGCAAGGACCCGGTGCGCCCGGTGAACACCGCCGTGCTGCCGGTCTGGCAGAAGAGGGTGCAGGGGTTCCTGAAGGGGTAACCGGCCCGCCACGCCGCGGATGCCGGTGCGGCACCATGGGTACCCGGGTCAGTTCGGAAATGCCGGGCTTCCCCCCCACCTCGATCCTCCCCCGCCAGGGGGGAGGAAGGATCGGGCCTTGCCATGTTCGCTCCTTCCCCCTCGACGGGGGAAGGTCGGGAAGGGGGTGACGGGCGGCGGCGACGGATTCGGAGGTTGGGCAATGATTGTTGCCCACCTCGCCTCAGGCGCGCTTGGCCTCGATGGCGTCCCAGATCAGGCCGGAGAGGTTGGAGCCGTCGAAGCGGTCGATCTCCTGGATGCCGGTGGGGCTGGTGACGTTGATCTCCGTCATCCAGTCGCCGATGACGTCGATGCCGACGAAGATCATGCCGCGCGCCCTCAGTTCCGGGCCGATGCGGTCGCAGATCTCCCGCTCCCGCGCGGTCAGGGTGGAGCGGACGGCCTGGCCGCCGACATGCATGTTGGAGCGGCTCTCGCCCTCTGCCGGGACGCGGTTGATCGCGCCCACCGGCTCCCCGTCCACCAGGATGATGCGCTTGTCGCCCTTGCGCACGTCGGGCAGGAACTTCTGCGCGATGATCGGTTCGCGGTACATCACGTCGTAGGTTTCCAGCAGCGAACTCAGATTGTCGTCGCCGGGGCGCAGGTGAAACACGCCCGCGCCGCCATTTCCGTAGAGCGGCTTGATGATGATGTCCTGGTGCCTGGCCTGGAACTCCCGGATCATGTCGCCGTTGCGGGTGATCAGGGTCGGCGGCATCAGGTCGACGAAGTTGGTGACGAACAGCTTCTCCGGCGCGTTGCGCACCTCCGTCGGGTCGTTCACCACCAGGGTCTGCGGGTGGATGCGTTCCAGCAGGTAGGTGGTGGTCAGGTAGGCCATGTCATAGGGCGGGTCCTGGCGCAGCAGCACCACGTCCACTTCCGACAGGTCCACAGTGCGGTCCTCGCCCTGGCTGAAATGGTTTCCCACCTCCCGCCGAACCTCCACGTCACGCAGCCGCGCCATGACCTTGCCGTCCTGCCAGGCCAGTTCGTTCGGCAGGTACCAGCTGAGTGCATGGCCCCTTGCCTGCGCCTCCAGCATCAGCGCGAAGGTGGAGTCCCCCTTGATGTCGATCCCGGCAATCGGGTCCATCTGGACGGCGACCTTGAGTGTCATGGCATTTCCCCGTGATGCGCCGTCCCGCCCGCCAGCCCCGGATCAGACGGGGCGACGGGCGGGAGCGGGCGTCGGTGCGGACCAGTCCCGTTGCGGACTGGCGCGTCAGCGCGTGAAGTCGGCGAAGCCCTTGCCCTCGGCGACCAGCTTCTCGATCAGCGGGGCCGGCTTCCAGTCATCCTCGCCTGACTGCTCGTAGTAGTGGCGGATGCGCTCCAGCACCTTGTCCAGGCCCACCTGGTCGGCATAGTGCATCGGGCCGCCGCGATGCTTCGGGAAGCCGTAGCCGTTCATGTAGGTGATGTCGATGTCGACGGAGCGGATGGCGATGCCTTCCTCCAGGATCTTCGCGCCCTCGTTCACCAGGGCGTAGATGCAGCGCTCCAGGATCTCGTCGTCGGAGATCTCGCGGCGCTTGATACCGGCTTCCGCCGAGTTCTTCTCGATCAGCTCCTTGACCACCGGATCGGGCAGCGGCACGCGGCTGCCTTCCTCGTAGCGGTACCAGCCCGCACCGGTCTTCTGGCCGTGACGGCCCAGCTCGACGACCTTGTCGGCCAGGGAGGAATAGCGGCGGCCCTGCGGCCAGGTCTTCAGCTGGTGCTGGCGCACGCGATAGCCCACGTCCAGGCCGGCCAGGTCGCCCATGGCGAACGGACCCATGGCGAGGCCGAAATCGTATAGCACGCGATCCACGTCCTCCGGCTGTGCGCCCTCTTCCACCAGGAAGCTGGCCTGTCGGCCATAGGGGTGCAGCATCCGGTTGCCGATGAAGCCGTGGCAGTTGCCGGCCAGCACGCAGATCTTGCCGATGCGCTTGCCGAGGTCCATCACGGTCTGGATCGTGTTCGGGCTGGACTTGGCACCGCGAACGTTCTCCAGCAGGCGCATCACGTTGGCCGGGCTGAAGAAATGGGTGCCGATCACGTCCTCCGGCCGCTTGGTGACGGAGGCGATCTCGTCGATGTCCAGGGTGGAGGTGTTGGAGGCCAGGATGGCGCCGGGCTTCATCACCTCGTCCAGCCTGGCGAAGACCTGCTTCTTGATCTCCATGTCCTCGAACACCGCCTCGATCACGATGTCGGCCTGGCCGATATCGTCATAGGAAGTGGTGGGGGTCAGCAGCGCCATGCGCTTCTCCACCTCTTCCATGGTGAAGCGGCCACGCTTGGCGCTGTTCTCGTAGTTGCGGCGGATGATGCCGATGCCACGGTCCAGCGCCGCCTGCTCCAGTTCCAGGATCGTCACCGGGATGCCGGCATTCAGGAAGTTCATGGCGATGCCGCCGCCCATGGTGCCGCAGCCCAGGATGGCGCAGCTCTTGATGTCCCGCGTCGGCGTGCCCTTCGGGATGTCGGGGATCTTGGCCACTTCGCGCTCACCGAAGAAGGCATGGATCTGCGCCGCCCGCTGCGGGCTCTGCATCAGCTCCAGGAACAGCTCGCCCTCCCGCTTCAGACCAGCTTCGAAGCTGTCGGACGTGAAGGCAGCCTCTACCGCCGCGATGCAGTTCTGCGGGGCCAGCACGCCGCGCGCCTTCTTCGCCAGGTCGGCGCGGAACTTGTCGAAGATGCCCTTGTCGGCCTCGTCCAGCTTGCCACGGCTGCGGGAGATCACCTTCAGCGGCGCACCGTCGGCCACCAGCTTCTCCGCGAAGGCGCAGGCGCCGGGGATCAGGTCATCGACGATGGCATCGACGATACCGGCCTTCTCGGCCAGCGGGGCCGGCAGCATGTCACCGGAGGTGATCATCTTCAGCGCCGTCTCGACACCGGCCACGCGCGGCAGCCGCTGCGTGCCGCCGGCACCCGGCAGAAGGCCCAGCTTCACTTCCGGCAGGCCGACAAAGCCCTTGGCCACGGCAACGCGGTAGTGCGCGCCGAACGCGGTCTCCAGCCCGCCGCCCAGCGCGGTGCCATGGATCGCGGCGACAACCGGCTTGGTAGCGTTCTCGTAGTCGGCGATGACCTCGTTCAGGCCCGGACCGGCCATCGGCTTGCCGAACTCGCGGATATCCGCACCGGCAATGAAGGTGCGCCCGTCACCGGCCAGCACCACCGCCGTGATGCCGTCATCGGCCAGCGCCTCCGCCAGCCGGTCGCGCAGCCCCTGCCGCACGGCCTGGCTGAGCGCGTTGACCGGCGGGTTCTGCACCAGGATGACGCCCACCGCGCCGCGTTTCTCCAGCACCACAGGTGATGACATGGCTCTTCCCTCCCCATTCGGAATGTTGGTGTGTCCGTGCGTTTGCCTGTTCCGTCCCTCTCCCCCTCCCATGGGTGGCCGGGAGGGGGAGCGGAACGGAACAGGCCACGGAGAATATCTGATCATTGAGTTAGCTCAGGTGGTCAGGAGCGTCAAAGGCTGTTCGCGTCAGAACGCCAGATACTTCCCGTCGAACCTGCGGTTGAGCAGCAGTGTGGCAACCGTCGCGCCGACCGAGAGGGCGGCCATGGCGAGGTAGGCGTCGGCGCCGAAGTCGCCGTAGAGGCGGCCGGCCAGCAGGGCGCCGAGGCCCATGAAGATGCCCATGCCGAAGGCGGCGAACAGGCCCTGGGCGCTGGCCGACATGTCGGGCGGGGCGGCGCGCTGGATGAAGTGCATCGCGCCCAGGTGGGTGGCGCCGAAGGTCAGGCCGTGCAGCACCTGCAGCAGCGCCAGCGCGGCGAAGCCGTCGACGAAGCCGACCGCCGACCAGCGCAGGATCCCGGCCGCGCAGCCCGCGATCATCAGGCGCATCGGCCCGATGCGGGCGATCACCTGCCGGGCGAACGCAAACAGGATGATCTCCGCCACCACCCCCTCCGCCCAGAGCAGGCCGATCTCCACGTCCGAGAGGCCGCGCGCCTGCCAGTCGAGCGTGCCGAAACCATAGAGCACCGCGTGCGCCGCCGCGTTCAGGCCGACCGCCAGCAGGAACAGCCGGTAGACCGGGTGCCCCAGCAGCCGCAGCGTGCCGCGCCGCTTGCCCGTGGCGACGGGGAAGCGGATGTCCGGCACGAACAGCGCCACCAGCGTGGTCAGGGCCAGCCCGCCCACCACCAGCCAGTGGGTGATGTCGGGGTTGCCGCCCTCCAGCAGCCAGCCCGCGCCATAGACCGCCGCGATGAAACTGACCGAGCCCCAGAGGCGCATGCGGCCATAATCCAGGTCCTTCTGCGCCGCCGCGGTCATGGTCAGGTTGTCGCCGAGCGGCAGCACCGGCGCATAGATCGCCTGCGCCAGGATGGTGAAGCCGAGGAACATCCAGAAGCCGTCGGCGAAGTGGAACAGGGCATAGCCGATGGTGGTGCCGACCAGCAGCAGCACCAGCGGCCGCCGCCGCAGGCCCAGGCTGTCGGCCCAGCGGGTGCCGAGCGGGCTGGTCAGCGGCTTGATCCAGAACCCGGCGGCCAGGATGATGCCGATCTCGTCCGCGTCCAGCCCGCGCGAACTCAGCCAGGCTGGCCACCAGGGCATCAGCACCCCGGCAACGGCGAAGATCGCCGCATAGAACAGCGACAGCCGGATGGCCCAGCCCATGCCGGTGTCCGTCGGCGGCACTGTGGCCGTGCCGGTCAGGGGCCCAGGCCCCGCACCACGCGATGCACGAACTCCAGCTTCTGCACCACCGGTGCGGCGAGCGCGAAGGGATAGGCATCCTCGTGCCCGACGCTGCGGTTGAGGCAGTTCAGGGCCACCGTCAGCGGCATCCATTGCTGCATCAGCCGCTCGAAATCCGTCTCCGCATGGGGGTCGTTGTTCTGTGCGGTCTCCAGCCCCTCGGACGGGACCTGGCGCGGCCCGGTCTCCAGCCCGAAGTTCCAGGCCGTGTCCAGCGTATCCAGCATCAGCAGGTAGTGGCCCCAGCTCTCCGCCCAGTCCTCCCAGGGGTGGCTGGCGGCATAGGCACTGACATGGTGGTCCCGCCAGTCGCGGCGGGGGCCGTTGCGGTAATGCGTCTCCAGTGCCGCACCGTAATCCTGCCGCTCGTCCCCAAAGAGCTGCCGGAACGGCTCCAGCCAGCCGGAGTTCGCCACCAGCCGGTCCCAGTAGAAATGCCCGGACTCATGGCGGAAATGACCCAGGATGGTGCGATAGGGCTCGTCCATTTCCTGGCGCATGCGGATGCGCGCGGCCGGGTCGGCCTCCGCGATGTTGATGGTGATCAGGCCGGCATTGTGCCCGGTCAGGACACGGCCGCGTTCGCTGAAGGTCGGGTCCTCGTCGGCCAGGAAGTCGAAGGCCAGGCCGTCCGGGCGCCGGGCCTTCGGGCTGACATCGAGGCCGAGGCGCATGCAGGCATAGACCAGCCGCCGCTTGTCTGCCTCCAGCCGGTGCCAGAGCGCCCGGTGTCCCGGCACCTCCAGGTCCGGAATGGTGCTGTTGAGACGGCAGGAGATGCAGAAGGCATCGCCGTCCCCGTCCCAGACCATCCAGTTGCAGCCATCGTCCCGGGCGTGGTGGCTGCACTTCACGTAGCGGAAGCGGTCATCACCCGCCGTCATGGTCGCGGTGCCGTCGGCATCCAGCGAGACCATCTGCGCCGTGTCGGGCACGAAGCCCAGCGCCGCGCCGCAGGACATGCAGGCGGTGTTCTCGAAATAGACCGGGTTGCGGCAGTTGCCGCAGGTGAAGATCTTCACGTCCGTGCGTCCCCGAAAGGTCCGGGGCCGGGAGGGGACGTCAGGTCACCCCCTCCCGAATCCCGGCAAGACGGCGCGATCCTGTCAGTTCCGGCCCATCATGTCGCGGGCAATGATCTGCTTCATGATCTCCGCACTGCCGCCGGCGATGCGGGACATGCGGCTGTCGGCCCAGGCACGCGCGATGGGATATTCCCACATGTAGCCGGCACCGCCATGCAGCTGCAGGCACTCGTCCAGCACCCGGCACTGCATGTCCGTGGCGTTCATCTTCGCCATGGCGGCGTCGATCTCGCTCAGTTCGCCCTTCAGGTGCTGCTCCAGGCAGCGATCGACGAAGACGCGCAGCATGGTGGCGTGGGACTGCAGCTCCGCCAGCTTGAACTGGGTGTTCTGGAACTGGGCGATGCTGCGCCCGAAGGCCTGGCGGTCCTTGGTGTAGGTCACGGTCCAGTCGATCGCCGCCTGCACCGTCTCCGCGCCCTTCACCGCCTGGATCAGGCGTTCCTGCGGCAACTGGCTGACCAGCTGGATGAAGCCCTTGCCTTCCTCCGGGCCGAGCAGGTTCGACACCGGGACCCGCACGTCGCTGAAGAACAGCTCGGACGTGTCCTGGGCGTGCATGCCGACCTTCTCCAGGTTCCGGCCCCGTTCGAACCCGGCGCGGTCGCCCTCCACCAGGATCAGGCTGATGCCGCGCCAGCCCTCGTTCGGGTCGGTCTTGCAGGCAACCACCACCAGGTCGGCGAGCTGGCCGTTGGAGATGTAGATCTTGGAACCGTTGATGACGTACTCGTCGCCTTCGCGCTTCGCCGTGGTACGGATGCCCTGCAGGTCGGACCCGGCCCCGGGTTCCGTCATGGCGATGGCGCCGATGACCTCACCCGTCGTCATCTTCGGCAGCCACTTCTTCTGCTGTTCGGCGGAGCCGTAGTGGCGGATGTAGGGCGCGATGATGTCGGAGTGCAGCGGGAAGTTCGGCCCCGTGGCGCCGACCCGCGCCAGTTCCTCCAGCACGATGGCGGAGAACAGGAAATCCGCGCCGACACCGCCCATCTCTTCCGGGATGTCACAGCAGAGCAGGCCGGCCTCGCCCGCCTTCAGCCAGACCTCGCGGGAGACCTGGCCGTCCTTCTCCCACTGGCGGTGGTGCGGCTCCACCTCCGTCTCCATGAAACGGCGGCAGGAATCGCGGAAGATCTCGTGATCCTCGGTGTAGATGGTGCGTGGGATCATCGGATCAAACTCCCCGGAATGTCGGTGTGCGCTTCTCGACGAAGGCCTTGGCGGCCTCCTTGTGGTCCTCGGTCTCGCCGCTGCGGGTATGGTGCATCGCCTCCATGTCGAAGCAGCGGGCGAGGGATTCGGTCATCGCCGCGTTCATGTTCCGCTTCATGTAGGACAGGGCGATCTTCGGGCCGTTGGCGATGCGTTGTGCCAGGGCCATGGTCTCCGCCTCCAGGTCGGCGTCGGCGACCACCCGGTTGACGATGCCCAGCGCGTGCGCCTCCGCCGCGTTCAGCTTGTCGGCGGTGTAGTACAGCTCCCGCGCCTTGGCGGTGCCCACCAGGTGGGTAAGGAAATAGCTGCCGCCGAAGTCGCCCGAATAGCCGACATTGGCGAAGGCGGTGGTGAACTTCAGCGTGTCGGACGCGATACGCATGTCGCAGGACAGCGCGATGGACATGCCCGCCCCGGCGACGGGGCCGCGCACCATGGCAATGGTGGGCTTCGCCATCTCGTGCAGCAGGCGGGAGACCTCCATGCCGCCGCGCAGCTTCAGTACCTTGGCTTCCAGCGTGTTGTCGGCGAACTCGCGGCCCTCCGCCATCGACTTCACGTCACCGCCGGCACAGAAGCCACGGCCCGCGCCGGTGATGACGACACAGCCGATGGAACGGTCCATGGCCAGCCGCTGGCAGTTCTCCACCAGCGCTTCCAGCATCTCCCCGCTCAGCGCGTTCAGCCGGTCCGGCCGGTTCATCGTCAGGACGGCCACGCCGTCCTTCTCCTCGACCAGCAAGTGATCGGTCATTGCAGTTCTCCTCCCCGGTGTAGCGATGTCAGTGGACCGTTCCGCCCCTCTCCGGACTTGTTCGGTGGCCTGTTCCATCCCTCTCCCCCACCCGGCCACCCAATTAGGATACTCCCGTCGGTGGCCGGGTGGGGGAGAGGGATGGAACAGGCTGCAAACGAATCCCAACGGAACAGGCCACGCCCGAATTCCTCAGATCAGGTTACAGCGCACCTGCATCATGGTGAAGCCGTCGGCATCGGTTGGCAGACCATGTGCCTTTGCACGGCTGAGGGACTCCGCCTTGTCGGCCATGCGGAAGTCGATCGCCGTGATGCCGGGCAGTTCTTCCCTGCCGGTCTGGCGGAAGCGGATGATGCCGCCATCGGGCAACGGCATGTCGAAACCGCCATCGACGGCAATGGCCGGAATGTCCAGCAGCGACGACCAAGTGGCGGCCTGGCGGGCCGGGTCGGGGTTGACCAGTTCCATGCCCACCATGGCCTCCGTCACCCCGGCGCGCACATGGCTGAGCCAGTCCGGCCCGCCCCAGCGCCAGTAGCTCCATTCCTCCGACGGGTCCGGCGACTCGGCGAAGGAGTCCACCGACAGGATCACGCCCCCCAGGTCGACCGGGTGGAAATGGGTCGCGACTGCCCCGTCCTCGTCATTGTTCCAGACGGCGCGGATGCCCAGCTTCTCGGCCCGTGCCCGTGTCGGGGCCGCGTCGGCGGCGTGCAGCAGCACCATGTAACCGGCATCGCCCCCGCGCCGCGCCATGAAGCGCCCGGCCGCCGTGTCGGTCTGTCCCGGCTCCGGCGCCACGATCTCCAGGAAATTGTCGCCCACCGGAATGACGCCGTTGTGCAGCCCGAAATGCCCGACACCGGGGTCGCGGAAACC
Source organism: Minwuia sp. (assembly GCA_965228535.1). Taxonomy (GTDB): domain Bacteria; phylum Pseudomonadota; class Alphaproteobacteria; order Minwuiales; family Minwuiaceae; genus Minwuia. Next base: position 630,374 of record CBDDHU010000003.1, read on the forward strand.
GACCTCCAGCCCCAGCACGTCCAGCAGCACCTTCTCCGCCGGTTCCAGTTTCTCCGCCGCGAAGGCAATCTGGCGCAGTTTCATCGGTCATCCTCCCCTTGAATTCCGTTGTCCCTTCTCGCACGGGCCGGGCTGAAAGGGAAACGTTGCCGGTGATGTCTCAACCGGCGTACTGGCTGATCAGCCCGCTCCAGTCCCGTGCCTCCTCCGGGTGACGGATGGCGGTGGCGAGCCCGGCCATGTCGGACACCGGGACCAGCACCCGGTCGACGCCCAGGCGGGCATAGTCGTCGAGCAGTCGCCGGTCCTGCGGCATGCTGACGGTGATCTCCAGCGCGGCCGGATCGCGACCGTTCCGTTCCGCCGTCTCCCGGGCCAGACGGATCAGGTCCTGCGGCGCATCGCGGGCCGGGAAGAACCCGTCACCCAGCCGCCCGGCCCGCCGTGCCGCCGCCCGGGAATGGCCGCCGACGATGATCGGCACCGCACCATTGACCGGCGTCGGCACGCAGTACATCGGCGCGAAGCTTACATGTTCGCCCTCGAAGTGCGCGGGCTGCGATCCCCAGAGGGCGCGCAGCGCGGCAATGCACTCGTCGGTGCGGGGGCCACGGGTCTCGAACGGCTGGCCCAGGGCGGCGAACTCCTCCGCCAGCCAGCCGACGCCGATGCCGAGAATGGTGCGGCCGCCGCTCAGGTGATCCAGCGTGGCGACCTGCTTGGCCACGTGCACCGGGCTGTGCTGCGGCAGGATCAGGATGCCGGTGCCGAGCCGGATCCGCTGGGTTCCGGCGGCGACATAGGCCATCCAGATCAGCGGGTCGGGCAGGGGCAGATCCTCCACCCCGCCGGCCATCTTGCCGTCCGTCGCGTAGGGGTAGGCGGAGCCGTACCCGGCCGGCACCACGGTGTGCTCCACCGTCCAGGCACTGTCGAAACCGGCTTCCTCCGCCGCCTGCAGCAGCTCCAGCGCCGGGCCGGGATCGACATAGGGACCGGTGTTGCAATAGCGCAGTCCGAACTTCATGGCTGATCCCCTCCCCCGGAACATGTGGCGTCTGCCGTCCGGGGAAGGGTAGACCGATCAGGCGGCGGATGGAATTGTCCTGGCCCGACGTTCCGGCCCGGTGGCCCGGTCTATTTCAGGCCGAACCGCTTCGCCACCAGGTGATCCAGCGACAGCGCCCCGGCCCCGCGGGCGATCAGGTAGCAGAGGATCGCCATCCAGAAGTAATGCTCGAAATTGTCATAGGCAGCGGCCCGGGCACCCAGCACGAACTGGATCACCAGCGACATGGCCAGCAGCGGCAGCGCGGCCAGTCGGGTGAAGGCGCCGACCAGGATCAGCACCGACATCACCACCTCGAAGAAGGTGCCGAGGAAGGCGGCGACGGCGACCGGCAGGATCGGCACCATGTACTCGTACTCGAACAGCAGCAGGGTGTTGTCCCAGTCCTCCAGCTTGGTCATGCCGGCCCGCCAGAAGGTCAGGAAGATCACGACCCGCAGGAACAGGACCGCCGCCGGTCCGCCCCAGTTGTCCAGCGGCCGGGTGATGGCCGCGACCATCGCGGCGATGCCGCCGGGCGAAGTTTCCTGTGTGTTGGCCATGGTGGGGCTCCCTCAGTCTGCGGTCGGATGGTCCTGGTTCCGGTGGGTGAAGATGCCGCCTGCCAGGTGTCCGGCGAAGGCGGTCATCAGGTCGAAGGCGGGGTCGGTCTGCTGCGCCGCGATGGCGGCATCGCCCAGCGAGCCGCCGTCGCGCAGCGTCTGCAGCAGCGCAAGCTCCGCCGGGTGCAGCAGGCTGGTCTCCACCTGCATGGCGGGGCGCGCCACCAGCACGGCCTGACCGCGTGGCTGGACCGGGCCGTCGCTCAGTACCTCCGGCTGCATCCAGATGGCATGTACCGGCCAGTCGGACACCAGCAGGGTGGCGGAGGGGATCAGCGCGGGGCGGAGCGCCAGCAACCGGTCCGCGGCCAGGCCCTGCAGCGCGTCGGCGGTCATGGGAACCGCGTCCGCCGCGCCATAGGCGGCATTGCGGGCCCAGTCCAGCCGCGCCACGTCGACCAGCCAGGGCCGGTCGGCCAGCGGTTCCGACCGGGCGATGAAGTCGGGCAGTTCCGCGCCATAGTCGAGCAGGTGGTTGGCGCGGGACGGGGCATTGCGGATGAAGGCGGTGCCGAGGCGGGTGAACAGGGCTTCCCCCAGCAGGGCCTGCACGGTGGGGAAGGCATCGGCCAGCACCGCCAGGATCGAGGCATGGGTATTGTTGCGATAGATCTCGAACCGTGACGCCTGGCGACCGTCATCCTCCAGGTCGCCCAGGATGCCGTCCCCGCCCCGCAGCACGCCGTCGGCGAAGCGACCCTGGATCTCGGCCAGGCGGCTCATGACGCCACCTGCCGGACAGGCGACTGCGCATCCAGGCGCGACTGGGCCTGCGCGACCTCCGCCAGCAGCACCTCCAGCGCCGGGATCTCCGTGTCCCATTCCACCAGTGTCGGCACCGGGCCGGTCGCGCCGAGGGCCTGGTCATACAGGTCCCAGACACTTTCCCGGACCCGGCTGCCATGATCGTCGATCAGCAGCGTGCCCGTCGCATCGGCACGCTCCGCATGTCCGGCCAGGTGGATCTCGCCCACGGCGTCGAACGGCATCCGGGCCAGGTAGTCCCCGGCATCGAAGCCGAGATTGTGGGCGCTGACATGGATGTTGTTCACGTCCAGCAGCAGCCCGCACCCGGCGCGCCGGACGGTCTCGGCAACGAACTCGGCATGGTCCAACTCCGCCCCGGTAAAGGCGGCATACATGGACGGGTTCTCCACCATGACCCGGCAACCGGTGGCATCCTGGAAGATGCCGATGTTGCGGGCCAGGACGGTCACGGCCTCCTCCGTGCAGGGCAGCGGCAGCAGGTCGTTCAGGCTGGCCCCGCCGAACCGCGCGGGCGCACGCACCCAGGCGATGTGGTCGGACAGCGCGGCGGGGCGATAGCGCCGGACCAGGTCACGGATGCGGCGCAGGTGCTGCCGATCCGGTTCGTCCACCGACCCCAGCGACAGGCCGACGCCGTGGAAACTGAGTTCGAAACGTTCGCGGATGGCGTCGAGCTGGCGCAGGCGCGGCCCGCCCGGCACCATGTAGTTCTCCGTATGGACCTCGACCCAGTCGATCGCGGGCGGTCGGTCGATGACATCCAGCACGTGCGGATGGCGAAGTCCGAAACCGGCCGTCGGCGGCAAACTGGTGACTGTCCCCTTCATGATGATACGGGTCCGGCTTCCGGGGTCGGGGCGCTGGACTGGCCAGCGCCCCGGTTCCGGAAATGGCGCGGATCAGCCCTTGGCCTTCTCGTTGACGCCATCAAAGGCGGTCTGGCTGCCGCCCTTTTCCTCGCACTCGGCGGCCGTCGCCAGCTTCCACTCGCCACCGTCATAGTCGACGGTCGACTGGCCGGCGCAGGAGTGGGTGCCGGCCTTGTTGGCGCAGTCGTTCTGGCCGGCCTTGGAGATGCCGTAGCACTTCACCTTGTCGGCGGCGGTCGCTTCGACCGGGGCCAGGGCGGCGGCCATGCCGACGGCACCCATCAGGGCGGCGGCGACGGAAAGGCTCTTGATGGACGTGTTCTTCATGATGGTCTCCTTCAGGTTAAGCGCTTCTTGGTTTCAGGGTGGCGGGATCCCTGCAGCCCGCTGCGATCCAGTCTAGCCGCCTCCGTTCCGGGGCCAATTGCCTTGACGGAATCTGGCGTGAATGTGATCGTGTGGTGCGGGCCTTGCGGACCCCCTACTGACGCCGGAAGGCGACAGTAACTGGTGCGGCGTCAGCAAGTGTCCCGTTGCTGGCGGCCTGGTTCATGGATGGTTCAGTTCACCGGTGCGTGGCTGGCATCGAACTGCGGAACGGCACCGCCGGGGGAGGACTTCATCTCCAGGCTGGCCCAGTTCACTTCCGACTGCTTCAGGTTGCCCTGGATGTCGGATTCCCAGAAACCGACAACCGTGCGGGTGATGTTCAGGTACAGCTTGCCGTCGATGATGCGCCACAGTGCCGGGTTCGCCGCCACCTTGCCGCCCTGGGCGATGCCGTAGGCGCAGTGACCGTCATAGGCCGGTGCATATTTCGCCGGATCGGCGACGAAGGCATCGCGGTTGGCTTCACTCGCGAACGCCCATTTCGCCCCATTGTATTCTGCGGTGATGGAGGCCTTGCCCGGAACCGGGGCCGGCTGGGCCTGCCCGACCGGTGCCTGTGTCAGGCCGTGATAGGCAACGACGTCATAGCCGCTGGCCGCGAAGCCGGTGGTATCGACATACTGCTCCCCCGCGAAGGCGGTTCCGGCCACCAGGCTGCCGGTCAGCAGCACTGCGCCGATCGCGCCTGCCTTCAGATGTCTCATCATTGCGAATGCTCCCTTGAAGCCCTGTCTGGAACGCGGCTCCGTTCCGCGTCTGCTGGCCATATGACGTCAGGGGGGGTGGTTTGGTTACACGCGATTCCGTGAATTCCCGTGAGAACAAGGTCACGGCCGGACGTGCCAAGATCATGTAAAATCTATGAATGTGAATGAAATCAATATCTTGATTGGGAATTTCGGCAGGGAAGGGCTCCGTGATCGCGGCAGTCTCACGTTGAGTTGATGGTTTCCGTGATCGCTCGGGACCGCCGTGCCGCTGGTGCGGCAGCGGTTTGTCGCGGGGAAAGCGATTGTCTGCGGCGGGGCAGGAACTATCGTGCGGCAGAGGACAGCGGCAGGAGGCAGCGGCGTGAAGGTGGATGGCATTCCCCGGCGTCCCATCGAGGCGGGACAGGATGGCAGCTCGGTCGTGATCATCGACCAGACGCGGCTGCCCCACAGGTTCGAGACCCTGACCCTGACGGAGCTGGAGCAGGCGGCACATGCGATCCGTGCCATGCTGGTGCGCGGCGCGCCGCTGATCGGTGCGACGGCGGCCTATGGCGTGGCGCTGGCCATGCGCGCCGACCCGAGCGACGCCGGGCTCGACCATGCCATCGGGACGCTGCGGCAGACCCGGCCCACGGCAGTCAACCTGTTCTGGGCGCTGGAGCGGATGCGGGTCGCGTTGCACAACCAGGCACCGTCGGCGCGGGCGGAGGTTGCCTGGCAGGCGGCGGGCGAGATCGCCGAGGAGGATGTCGCGATCAACTCGGCCATCGGGGATCATGGCCTGGAACTGATCGAGGCGGCGGCGGAGAAGCGTTCCTCCGGTCCCGTCAACGTGCTCACCCACTGCAATGCCGGCTGGCTGGCGACAGTGGACTGGGGCACGGCGCTCAGCCCGATCTACAAGGCGCATGACAAGGGCATCGACGTCCATGTCTGGGTCGACGAGACCCGGCCGCGCAACCAGGGGGCATCGCTGACCGCGTGGGAGCTTGGGGCGCACGGCGTGCCTGCCACGGTGGTGGTGGACAATGCCGGCGGGCACCTGATGCAGCATGGCCAGGTGGACCTGTGCATCACCGGGACCGACCGCACCACCCGGACCGGCGATGTCTGCAACAAGATCGGCACCTACCTGAAGGCGCTTGCCGCGCATGACAATGGCGTGCCGTTCCATGTCGCGCTGCCGGGGCCGACCATCGACTGGGCGATACGCGACGGGGTGTGGGAGATCCCCATCGAGGCGCGGGGGGCGGAGGAGGTCGGTCGCATTTCCGGTCGGCTGCCCGACGGCACGGTGACGGAGGTCGAGATCCTGCCGGTCGGGGCCGGTGCGGCAAACCCGGCCTTCGATGTCACCCCGGCGCGGCTGGTGACGGGGCTGATCACCGAACGCGGTCTCTGCCCGGCGACGGAGGAGGGGCTGCTCTCGCTCTACCCGGAGAAACGCGATGAAGGCTGACCGCAAGGCCGCGACCGCGCGCGCGGAACTGCTGGCCGCGGCGCAGGCGATGTTCGCGGTGCGGCTCTCCCCCGGCACCTCCGGCAATCTCAGCGTGCGGGACCGCGACGGTTTCTGGATCACCCCCTCCGGCGTGCCCTATGACCGGCTGGACACCGACATGATGGTGTTCATGGACCTGGAGGGGGAATGGTCCGGCCCGCTGAGACCCTCCAGCGAATGGCGCTTTCACCTGGACGTCTACCGGGAACGGGAGGATGCGGGCGGCATCTGCCATACGCATTCGCTGCACGCCACGGCGCTGGCCTGCCGGGGGGAGGGCATTCCGGCATTCCATTACATGGTCGCGGCGGCCGGTGGTGCGGATATCCGCTGCGCGCCCTACCGCACGTTCGGCACCCAGGAACTTTCGGACGTGGCGCTGGTCGCGATGCAGGACCGCCGAGCGTGCCTGCTGTCCAACCACGGCGTGATCGCCCTGGGCGCCACGGTGGAGAAGGCGCTTGGCCTGGCGCAGGAAGTCGAGGTGCTGGCGCAGCAATACATCCTCTCGCGCCAGATCGGCGGTCCCGTGATCCTTTCCGCAGAGGAGATGGAGATCGTGCTGGGCAAGTTCCGCACCTATGGACAGCAACCCTCGAAGGGTTGAGCAGGGCGGATTGCCGGTGGCCTGTGCCATCCTTCTCCCCCTCCCGGCCACCCACGCAAGTATCCTGAAATGGGTGGCCGGGAGGGGGAGAGGGATGGAACAGGCAGCAATTGGTTCGGGAGAGGGACGGAAAAGGCGGCAGGTGAATCCCGACTCCGGTCAGCCCTGCGGGTTGACCAGGACCATGCCCTCGGCCTCGTGGTCCTTCACGTCGATATTGACCGCGTTGCCGACGACGCGGGCACGTCCCTCCGCAACCAGGCGGACGGCCAGCGGATAGATCCGGTGTTCCACCTGCAGCACCCGACCGGCAAGGCTGTCAGGCGTGTCGTCGGACAGCACCGGCACCACGCCCTGCACCACGATCGGCCCCTCATCCATCTCGGCCCGGACGAAGTGTACCGTGCAGCCGGTGAACTTGACGCCGTAGTCCAGCACCCGTTCGTGCGTGTTCAGCCCCTTGAAGGCCGGCAGCAGGGACGGGTGGATGTTGATGATCCGGTCGCGCCAGTGATCGACGAAGCCCTTGGTCAGCAGGCGCATGAAGCCGGCGAGGCAGACCAGGCGGACGCCGTGCGCCTCCAGCGTCTCCGTCAGCGTCGCCTCGAAGGCGGCGCGGCCGTCATGTGCCTTGTGGTCGATGACGCAGGTCTCGATCCCGGCATCGGCGGCCCGCTGCAGCCCCTGCACGTCGGCGATGTTGGAGATCACCACCGCGATCTCTGCCGGGAAGGCAGGATCGGCGGTCGCGTCGATCAGGGCCTGCAGGTTGCTGCCGCGGCCCGAGATCAGCACCCCGAGCTTCAGTCTTGCCAACGGTCCAGCCCTGAGATCTCGACGCCCTCTCCGGCGACCACGGTGCCGATGTCGTGCACCGTCTCCCCCTTGTAGGTGAGGAAGGCGGTCAGTTTCTCTGCGTCGGCTTCCGGCACGACGGCGATCATGCCGATGCCGCAATTGAAGGTCCGTGCCATCTCCGCCGGGGCGACACCGCCTTCGCGCATCAGCCAGCCGAACACGGCAGGCAGGTCCCAAGCGGCGGTGTCCAGCTTCACGCCCAGCCCCTCCGGCAGCACGCGCGGAATGTTCTCCGTCAGGCCGCCGCCGGTGATGTGGGCCAGCGCCGCGATGCCGCCCAGCCGGATGGCAGCCAGCAGGTTGCGCACATAGATGCGGGTCGGCGTCAGCAGGCTCTCCCCCAGCGGGGTCGCGGGGTCATAGGGGGCCGGTGCCATCAGGTCGGCACCGCTGCGCTCCACGATCCGGCGCACCAGCGAGAAGCCGTTGGAATGGATGCCGGACGAAGCCAGGCCGAGAATGCGGTCGCCCGCCCGGATCACGTCCGTCCGGGGCAGCAGGCCGTCGCGCTCCACCGCGCCGACGCTGAAACCGGCCAGGTCATATTCGCCGGGGCGGTAGAGACCCGGCATCTCCGCCGTCTCGCCACCGATCAGCGCGCAGCCGGAAAGCCGGCAGCCCGCCGCGATGCCCGCGACCACGTCCGCGGCCTGTTCCACCGACAGCGCGCCGGTGGCGAAGTAGTCGAGGAAGAACAGCGGTTCCGCGCCCTGCACCACCAGGTCGTTGACGCACATGGCGACCAGGTCCTGGCCCACCGTGTCATGCCGTCCGACATCACCGGCAAGCGTCAGCTTGGTGCCGACACCATCCGTGGCCGCAACCAGGATGGGATCGCTGTATCCGGCCGCCTTCGGATCGAACAGCCCGCCAAAGCCCCCGATCCCGCCGATGGAACCGGGACGGTTGGTTGACGCCGTATCGGCCTTGATCCGGTCGACCAGTGCGTTGCCGGCATCGACATCGACACCCGCATCGCGGTATGTGAGCCCGTTCGTGATGACGCCCTCCGCCCGCTCGGCTAGAATGAGGGCAGACGATGCCGCCAACGGAGTCCGATTGCAATGCCTGGCCACGTCTTGCGCCATCTGTCGCGCCTTCCGTCGATGACGCGGTCGGGCCCGGTGACTTTCCTTTGCGCGGTGCTGCTGCTCCTGCTGGTCTCCGGCCAGGCGGCGCGGGCACAGCTTGCGGACCTCTACACGGTGTCGGCGATCCCCGTGGACGTGGTGGCGGAGAGCGCGGACCTGGCCAAGCAGCATGCGGTGGCGGAGGCGCGCAGGCAGGCATCCGTGACCCTGATGCAGCGGCTGACCCGCAAGGCCGACTGGCCGTCCCTGCCGGTGCCTGACGAGGCCACGCTTGCCGCGATGGTCGCGTCATTCCAGGTCGCCAACGAAAAGACGGCGCCGGACCGCTACATTGCCGACCTGAGCTTCAGTTTCCAGCCGGAGGCGGTGCGGGGCCTGCTGAACCGGGCTTCGATTCCCTTCACCGAGACGCGGGCACTTCCCGCCGTGATCCTGCCGGTGCTGCGCGCCGGGGGGGACATGACGCTCTGGGCCGATCCCAACCCCTGGCTGGCGGCCTGGGCCCGGTTCGATGGCCGTGACCGGCTGGTGCCGATCATCGCCCCGTTCGGCGATGTCGACGACGTGCTGTCGATCTCGGCGGAGCAGGCGGTGACCGGCCAGCCGGAACCGTTGCAGGTGATCTCGGAACGCTATCGCGCGGAAAGCGTGCTGGTCGCCGACGCCTCCCTGGTCGTCGATACCGAACTGGGCGTGGCGCGTATCGACATCCTGCTGCACAGCTTCGGTCCCGACCCCTATCCGTCGGTCATCCGCAGCTTCGAGAGCACGCCCGATGCCGACGTGGTACAGTTCATGAACGCTGCCGTCGACCTGATGGTGGTGGAGATCGAGGACCTGTGGAAGCAGCGCACCATCGAGAACTTCGGCGACCTGCGACGGCTCAGTGCGCTGGTGCCGATCCGTGGCCTCGCCGACTGGCAGGCCCTGGAGCGCACGATCAGCGCCGCCTCCGTGGTCCGCAGGCTGGAGCTCAGCCAGATCTCCGTGCAGGACGCCATCATCGTCCTGCACCACATCGGTGACGACGCCCTGCTGCGCCGGGCGCTGGCCCAGCAAGACCTGGTGCTGCAGGAGAATGACGGCTACTGGACCATCCGCCGCGCCGGTGCGGCCACGGGAAGCCGCCAATGAGTCCCCTGCGCCAGGCGGCATTCTGGCTGGTCTTCGTCGTCCTGCTGGGGCTTGCGGTCTTTGCCCTGCGCGACATGCTGCTGCCCTTCGTCGTCGGCATGGCCGTGGCCTACCTGAGCGACCCGATGGCCGACTGGCTGGAACGCCATCGCCTGAGCCGCAACCAGGCGACCATCCTCATCACGGTCGGGTTCATCATCATCCTGCTGCTGGGGCTGCTGATCCTGGTGCCGCTGGTGGTGCGGCAGGCAGGCGAGTTGCTGCTGCTGCTGCCCGGATACATCGAGCAGGCGACGAAGCTGCTGCAGCCCTTCGTCATGAACATGCTGGAGGCGGCGTCCGACCGCGGGGTCGATGTCAGCCGCGATGACGGCGCCCAGGCGCTGAAGGACTATGCGGCACAGGCGGTCAGGTTCTTCACGGAACTGGCGGGCAACCTGGTGCGCGGTGGCGCGGCGTTGCTCAACTTCCTCTCTCTGCTGGTGATCACGCCCATCGTGACCTTCTACCTGCTGTATGAATGGGACAACATCGTCGCGAAGATCGATGGCTGGCTGCCGCGCCGCTACGCGCAGACCATCCGCACCCTGGTGCGGGACATCGACCGCACGCTGGCCGGTTTCGTGCGCGGCCAGGGCACGGTCTGCCTGGTGCTGATGATCTACTACGCCACCACCCTCAGCCTCTCGGGCCTGAGCTTCGGGTTCCTGATCGGCCTCCTGTCGGGGGCGCTGTCCTTCATTCCCTTCGTCGGTGCGATCTTCGGTGCGATCACCTCCATCGGCCTGGCGATCCTGCAGTTCTGGCCCGATGACATGGCCCGGGTCGCCATCGTGCTGGCGATTTATGTCGTCGGGCAGGTGGCGGAAGGTTATGTCCTGACGCCGAAACTGGTGGGGGATCGCATCGGCCTGCATCCGGTCTGGGTCATGTTCGGCGTGCTGGCAGGCGGCGTGCTGTTCGGTTTCGTCGGCATGCTGCTGGCCCTGCCGGTCAGTGCCGTGGTCGGTGTCCTGGTGCGATTCGGCCTGGACCAATACCTGCGCAGCCACTTCTATGACCCCAGCAACACGGAGCAGGAGTCACAGGCGCCGGACAGATGAAGGTCACGCCCCAGCAACCGCTCGCGCTCGAGGTGCCGCCCCGTTACGGCCGCCAGGACTTCATGCCGTCCGAATGCAATGCGGAGGCCCTGTCATGGGTCGGCAGCTGGCCGGACTGGCCCGGCCCTGCGCTGGCGCTCTACGGCCCGGCCGGATCCGGCAAGACCCACCTGCTGCACATCTGGGTGGAGGCCAGCCAGGGCGTGCTGCTGCAGGGGCCGGAACTGACGACGGAGGCCGCGCACGAACTCGCCGGTCGGCCTGTCGCGGTGGACCGCGCGGATGCCATGGTCCGGCCCGAACCGTTCCTGCACCTCTACAACATGCAGCGGGAGGCGGGGGCGCACCTGCTGTTCGCCGCCCGCACGCCGCCGGCGGAATGGACCCATGGCCTTCCCGACCTGGCTTCGCGGCTGGCGACGGCCCCGGCGGTGAAGATTCACCAGCCCGATGACAACCTGCTCGCCGCGTTGCTGCTGAAATATGCCAGCGACCGGCAACTCGACCTCACCCCGTCGGCCTATGCCTACATCCTGCCCCGGCTGGAGCGTTCCTTCGCCGGGGTCCGGGATGTGATCGCCCGCCTGGACCGTGCCGCGCTGGAACAGCAGAAGCGGCATGTCAGCCGTGACCTGGCAATCGCGGTGCTGAAGCAGGATGAGGAACGCCGCGACGGTTGATGCTTCTGCCCTTCGCGGATCACCATTATATTCACACTTGTCCTGCACGGTGCCGGTCCCGGCACCACCAGCGGTCCCGCCCGGCCCGCCCCTGCAACGGAGAATTCGATGCGCATGTTCAAGACGCTCCTCAGGCTTTCCGCCCTGTCCCTCTCGCTTTCCCTCTTCTCCGGCGCGGCGCTCGCCGCCTCCGACCCGGTCGAGGGTGTCTGGCTGACGGAGAATGGCGGCGCGCATATCGAGATCGCGCCCTGCGGCGAATCGATGTGCGGCACCATCATCTGGCTGAAGGAGCCGAACCGGCTGGACGGCACGCCGAAGCGCGACATCAACAACCCGGACGAATCAAGGCACGTCAATCCGATCATCGGGCTGCAGATGATCAGCGGCTTCGAGAAGGAAGAACCCGGCGTCTGGGAAGATGGCGAGATCTACGATCCGGAGAGCGGCAAGACCTATGATTCGAACATGATGTCGAAGGACCCTGACACGCTGGAGGTGGAGGGCTGCGTGCTGTTCTTCTGCCAGGAACAGACCTGGACCCGCATCAAGTAACCACGGACCCGCCTGTCGCCCCTTACCCCCACCTCACCTTTCCCACCGACCTGCCCGACGGAGCTTTCCCATGGCGCGAATCCCGCTGCTGACCCCTGCCGACGCCAATGACAGCAACCGCGATGTGCTGGCGCGCGACGTGAACATCTACTACGCGCTGGGGCATGTGCCGGGTGCGGCGCGGGGGTTCAGCCAGATGGGGCTGTGGCTGCGCTTCGATTCGGCGCTCGACACCCGGCTGCGCGAACTGGCGATCCTGACCGTCGGCTATGTCGAGCGCGCGGCCTACGAATGGGCGCACCATATCGAGCTTGGCTACCAGTTCGGCGTGACCGATGCGGACATAGAGCGGCTGATCGCGGAGCTGGAGGGGCGGGAGACCGACCTGGAACCGGTCGCGAAGCACGTGATCGCGGCGGCGCGGGAGGTGACGCGCGACGGAGAGATGACGGATGCCACCTGGCAGGCGCTGTTCCCGGATTTCGGGCGGGAGAAGATGATCGAGCTGACGGCGGCCATCGCCTTCTACTGCGCCATTGTCCGGGTGCTGAAGACGCTGCAGGTGGAGCTGGAGCCGGAGGCGCAGCCGTTCCTCGACCGCTGGCCGCTGCCGCAGGACTGAGCCTGCGGCGTCAGACCCTGCTGGACATGCCGGGTCCGGCCTGCAGCCGCCCGGCGAAGACGCTGGTGAGGAATGATGTCGCCACCTCGATCCCGTCCGGCGCGATGCCGTGGCCGGTGCCGGGGCTGACGTGAAACCCGACTGGCAGGCCCGCCGCGCCGAGCGCGCCCGCGGCATGGAACATGGCCAGGGCCGGAACCATGTCGTCGCTGTCGCCATGGATCAGCTGCACCGGGGCGGGTGAGGTGATTTCCTCCGCCAGGGTCTCCCCGCCCAGCAGGGCACCGGAGAAACCGACGATCCCCGCCAGTGGCGCGGCCCGGCGCAGGCCGACATGCAGCGACAGCATGGTGCCCTGGCTGAACCCGATCAGGGCCACGTCCTTCTCCTGCAGCCCGTGGCGGTCCCGTTCCTGGTCCAGGAAGGCATGCACCAGCGGTGCAACGGTGTCGGCGCGGCTGCCCATCGCGCCATAGCGCTGCACCATCTGCTGCGGGTCGCCGCTGGCGCGTGCCGGATCGTCCAGGTCGATGGCGAACCACTGTCGGCCCATCGGTGACATGTCGCACGGCTCCGGCGCGTTGGGGGCGACGAAGGCCGCGTCCGGCAGGCTGCGCGCCAGGTAGGGGGCGAGACCGATCAGGTCCTGCCCGTCGGCGCCATAGCCATGCAGCAGCACCACGAGCTGCTTCGGCTTCGCGCCACGGGCCTGGGGATGACGGGGGCCGTCGAGGGGGCTGGTCATGCTGCGGGCCTTCATGTCTCGGATGGACGGGTCGGTGGCCATCCTACCGGCTCAGCCGATGGTCGCCAGCCCCGGAAAGATCTCCAGCAGCCAGATGGCGAGGATCTGCAGCTGGTTGGTGAAGATCAGGATGCCGGTCAGGATCAGCAGCAGCCCGGTGCCGATCTCCACCTTGTGCAGGTGGCGGCGGAACTTCACCAGGAAGCCCATGAAGGCCCGGACCGCCAGCGCCGCCAGCAGGAAGGGAATGCCGAGACCCAGCGCATAGACCGCCAGCAGCGCCGCACCGGTGGCGACGTTCTGCTCGCTCGCCGCCAGGGCCAGGATGGTGGCGAGGATCGGCCCGATGCACGGCGTCCAGCCGAAACCGAACGCCATGCCCAGCAGGTAGGCGCCGGGCGCCCTGAGATTGCCGGTGGCGGCGGCGAACCGGGCTTCCCGGTAGAACAGGCCGATCCTGAGCAGCCCGACCATGTGCAGCCCGAACAGCACGATGACCACGCCGGCCACCTGGGCCAGCACGTCCATCCAGGGCCGGATCAGTTCGTTGATGGCGCTTGCCGTGGCGCCGAGGGCGACAAAGACCGTGGAGAAGCCCAGCACGAAACAGACCGCCATCAGCACCACACGCCGGGTCAGGGCCGGGTCCTTGCCTGCCTTCTCGTTCATCTCGTCGAAGTTGGTCCCGGCCATGTAGCTCAGGTAGGCGGGGACGAGGGGCAGCACGCAGGGACTCAGGAACGAAACGAACCCGCCGACTGCCGCCCATGCAAAGCTGATCTCCGCTGCCATTTCTCGCCTGCTTCCCGCGCTGTTGCTATCGTGGTCCGGTGACTTGGCCGATATACGTCTGTTTAGGGCCTGCGGGGCACAAGGCCAATCAACTGACTGTCAGTGGCGACAGCCTGTCGCTGCCGCCACCCCTGGGGAGGGAACCGTGATGCGCGCACTTGTCGTCAATGAACTGGGCACACCGGACATCATGCGGATGGAGGACCGGCCCTCCGTCGCGCCGGGGCCGGACGAGATCCGGGTGCGTATCCGCGCCGCCGGTCTCAACTTCCCCGACATCCTGATGATCGCAGGCAAGTACCAGCACAAGCCGCCGCTGCCCTTCACGCCCGGCATGGAGGGTGCGGGTGAGGTGCTGGAGGTCGGCTCGGACGTGACCGGGTTCAGCCCCGGCGACCGGGTCGTCATCCATGCCAAGAACGGCATGTATGCGGAGGAAACCACGCTGCCCGCGGCCTGGGCGATCCGGCTGCCGGAGGCCTGGAGCTTCGCGGAGGGGGCGGCGTTCTGGTCGGCCTACTGCACCGCCTGGGTGGCGCTGGTGGAACGTGGCGGCCTGCAGGCGGGGGAAACGCTGCTGGTCCATGGTGCGGCGGGGGGCGTCGGCCTGGCCGCCGTCGAGCTTGGCGCGGCGCTGGGGGCGGAGGTCTTCGCCGTCGTCGGCAGCGAGGAGAAGGCGGCCGCGGTGGCGGCCAAGGGCGCGAAGCACGTGATCGACCATCGCAGCGAGACCTTCCGCGACCGGGTGCTGGAGATCACCGACGGGCGTGGCGTGGACATGGTCTACGACCCGGTGGGCGGGGACGTGCTGTTCCAGTCCATGCGCTGCATCGCCTGGGGCGGGCGGCTGCTGGTGATCGGTTTCGCCTCCGGCACCATTCCCGATGTGCCCGCCAACTATGCGCTGCTGAAGAGCTGTTCGCTGATCGGGGTCCGTGCCGGGGAATATGCGCGCCGCGATCCCGCCGCCAGCAAGCGGATGATCAAGGCCATGCTGGACATGGCGGACCAGGGGCGGCTGCGCCCCAGCGTGCACCAGACCATGCCGCTGTCGGAGGCGGTGGCGGCGCTGGAGGTGATCTCCAGCCGCGGGGTGATCGGGAAGATGATCCTGGAGGTTCCCTGACAGCCCATCCCGCCAGGCCACCCCGCCAGGGAAGAAACCCTGTCACCCCGTCCCCGAGACGTGAAGACGTCCGGGGCGCTTGGGGCTTCAATCGCGGGTCGGAAAGCGGCATCATGCCGGGCTGGGGGTTGTGGGTTGTCTCCATCCGGGTTTGCGGGGGCCCGGGTTTGCTGCTGTCAGGGTGTGATTCTCCATGGCCGATACCGAAATTGTTCTCCTGCCGGAAGAAGACGGTTCCGTCGGCAAGGTCGCGGTCACCGGAGCACAGGGCAGCGTCCTTCTGGAGCGTGCCTTTGACGGAACGCGGGTGGGAGAGGGCGCCGCACCGCTGACACCGCAGGTCCAGCCTGCCGCGAGCATCGCCGAACGGTTCGCGGCACTGCTGGCGTTCCAGCAGCAGTCCGGTTTCGGCGATCCCGGCGATCTGCAGCAGATGTTCAGGATCACGCCCGGCGACAGGAACGACGACCGTGGCGGCGATGCGCTGGACATCAACAACGTCGCCGAGGCTGTCGTGCAGGACGAAGGCACCGAGGACGGCAGCGGACCCGGCAGTCAGATCGGCATCGATGACGACGACGATGACGATGATGACGACGAGGAGGGCGCAGAGGAGGAATCCGTTGCCGAGGCCGAGGAGGTCGAGGAGGCGGAGGAGACACTGGCCGAGGTCGTTCCCGGGGCGGTGAGGACGAAGTTGCGCCTGGGCGATGGGGACGACCCGCTTGATGGCGTTCTGGCACTGCTGGACGGGGTCAGGGGCGCGAAGCGGCGTGGGCGGCGGGACCGCGATGATGACGACGATGTGGCCGGGCTGGATGATGACGGCCCCGGCGATGACGACGATCCGTTTCCCCAGGACGATGATGACGAGGAGATCAATGGCGGTGACGGCGGAGAGAACTTCTCCGGCGGCATCGGCAATGACACCATCGGCGCCGGGCCGGGCGACGACACCATCGACGGTGGGCCGGGCACCGACCTGCTGCAGGGCGGACCGGGTAACGACCGGCTGATCGGTGGGCCGGGTGCGGATGTGCTGGAGGGTGGTCCGGGCATCGACGTTGCCGACTATGGCGGGTCGGGGGAGGCCGTTTCGGTCGACCTTTCCACGGGCGTGACCGCCGGGGGCGATGCCGCCGGGGACACGCTGGTCGGTATCGAGAACCTCATCGGCAGTGATTTCAGTGACTCGTTGACCGGCGATGGGGGCGGCAACCGCCTGGATGGCCGGGAAGGCAACGACACGCTGACCGGCGGCGGTGACCGCGACATGCTGGTGCCCGGAGCGGGCAATGACGTGATCGATGGCGGGGACGGCGATGACACGCTGTCCTTCGAGGACAACCCCGTCGGTGTCACCGCGAATCTCTCCACCGGCGTGGCGGTTGACCTGAACGGTGACAACAACAGCCTGACCAACGTGGAGAACCTGCTGGGTTCTGACTTCGGCGACCAGTTGACCGGCGACAATGGCGACAACCGGCTGGCCGGACGGGATGGCGACGACACGCTGATCGGTGGCACCGGCGCGGGTGATGACACGCTGGATGGCGGCGACGGCACGGACGAGGTGCGCTATTCCAGCGCCACCCAGTCGGTCAACGTCAACCTGGCCGGTCGGCGCGCGACAGGGGCGGAGATCGGGACCGATGACCTGAACTCCATCGAGAATGTCGTCGGCGGTGCCGGTGACGACCAGCTGATCGGCAATGATGACGGGAATGCACTGTCGGGCGGCGCCGGGAACGACACCCTGCGTGGCGGCGGCGACGACGACACGCTGGATGGCGGTGCCGGTACGGATGCGGTCAGCTACCAGGGCTCCGCCGATGGCGTCAGTGTCGATCTCGCTGCCGGTTCCGGCTCCGCCGGTGACGCCGACGGCGACAGCTATACCGGGATCGAGAATGTCTTCGGCTCCTCCCATGATGACACCCTGACCGGTGACGGCAATGCCAACCTGCTGCGCGGGGAACGCGGCGATGATGCGGTGACCGGCGCGGGGGGAACCGACACCCTGGTCGGTGGTGACGGGGCAGACAGCCTGTTCGGCGGTGCCGGGGCGGATGAACTGTCCGGTGAAGGCGGGCAGGACACGCTGAGCGGCGGCGCCGGTGCCGATCAGCTGCTGGGCGGAGCCGGTGATGACGTGCTGGAAGGGGGTGGCGGTGCCGACCAGCTGCAGGGCGGCGCAGGCACCGATACCGCGTCCTTCGCCGAGTCCGGGGCGGGCGTGGCCTTCGCCTTTGCCAACACCGACGGACCGGGCATCGCCGGTGACTTCAGCAACACCGCTGCCGGGGGGCTGGCGGGCGATGCGGACGGCGACAGCTTCGCGAGCATCGAGGCCTTTGTCGGCACCGACTTCTCTGACACGGTCGGCGGCGGCTCCATCGACATGACCTTCACCCTGGGCGGCGGCGATGACCGCTTCGACACGCCTGCCGGGATCAACGCGGTGGACAACCTGTTCGGCGGTGACGGGGCGGACCTCGCCTTCACCGGCGACGGCAATGACAGTGTCTCGGGCGGGGCTGGCAATGACAGCCTGCGCGGGGAGGCCGGCAACGACACCCTGATCGGTAATGCCGACAATGACGATCTGAGCGGCGCGGACGGCAATGACCGGCTGATCGGCGGTGCCGGTGTCGATACCCTGTCCGGTGGCGCCGGCGTGGATACCTTCGTCTTCGAGGCGCTGACCGACGGGACCGAGATCGTGGTGAACGACACCATCGCCAATGTCGGTGCCGCGGTGAACGACATCAACGGCTTCACCACGGGCACCGACCTGATCGAGTTCGCCACCGGCATCTTCGGCAATCCCGGCCTGGCCCTGACCGTCGGTGCCTATGACGGCACCAACGCCATCGGCGTGGCGAACGGGTCCACGCTGGTGTTCGACGGGACCCACCTGATCTTCGATCCCGACGTCAACCAGGCGGGTTACGTCGCCATCGCCGACCTGTCCGGCGCCGTGCCGGTACTGGCCGATATCAGCCTCGTCTGACCGCTTGCCGCTCCGCCCTGCCCTTTGGCAAGGTGGCCGACACCGGATTCACCGGTCTGGAGGGCATCGGGAATGAAGGCACTGACCGTTGGCGGCGCGATGATCGACACCATCGCGCTGATCGACAGTGACCGGATCGAACGCATGGGCCTGGCCAATGCCGATACCGGGTTCCTGCTGCTGGAGGAAGGCCGGAAGACGGAGGCACGAGACATTTCCGCCCATTGCGGCGGGGGCGCGGTGAATGCCGCCGTGTCCATGGCGCGCCTGGGGCTGGACACTGCCACGCTGGTGAAGCTGGGCAAGGATGCCAGGGCCGACCAGATCCTGGCCCGGCTGGCCGACGAGGGGGTCTCGACCCGCTTCGCGGTGCGCGACGGGCGACTGCCCACCGGGGCCTCCGTCATGGTGGCGGCGCATGACCGCAACGCCGCGATCTTCACCTTCCGCGGTGCCAATACCCTGCTGCAGCAGGCGGACCTGCGCGACGATGCCTTCGCCATGGACCTGGTCTACATCTCCGGCCTGTCCAACGAATCGGCGGCCTGTTTCGGCGAACTCGTGCGCCGGGCGGGGGCGGCCGGGGCGATGGTGGCGACCAATCCGGGCCTGCGTCAGCTCACGGCCCGGCAGGATGAATTCTACGACTGCCTCGACCGCGTCGGCATCCTGTCGATCAACCGCGCGGAGGGGGATGCGCTGGTGCCCTCCCTGATCGCCGAGTTCGGGGAGGGTGGACCGGCCCTGCCGCTGGATGCGGGGGAGCCGCCCTATTCCCTGGTCGGGCGCGGCTTTGCCTCCGGCGGGTTCCAGATGTCGGCCCGGGCCTTCTTCCAGGCCATCCTGTCGAAGGGGCCGGAAATGGTGCTGGTCACCGCCGGTCGCGACGGATCCTACCTGGCCGACGCCAACGGGCTGCATCACTGCCCGGTGCGGGAGGTGGAGGTGGCGGGAACCGCCGGGGCGGGCGACGCCTTCGGTTCCACCTTCGCTGCGCTCACCTGCCAGGGCCAGCCGGTGGAGGACGCGCTGCGGGCGGCAGCGGTCAACGCTGCCTCCGTTGTCAGCCACATCGACACCCAGACCGGGTTGCTGCCGCGCGAAACCCTGCTGGACCAGGTGGCGCAACTGAAGGACACTCTGCCGATCCGTTTCTGGGCCTGGGGGGAATAGCGGATGGGGAAGTACGTGCTGGCGATCGACCAGGGGACGACGTCCAGTCGCGCCATCCTGTTCGACGGGGAGATGCATGTCGCGGCGCTGGCGCAGTCGGAGTTTCCGCAGCATTTCCCGGCCTCCGGCTGGGTGGAGCACGCCGCTGAGGATCTCTGGAACACGACGCTGGAGACCTGTCGCAAGGCCCTGCGCCAGGCGGGCGCGGATGCGGCCGACGTGGCCGCCATCGGCATCACCAACCAGCGGGAGACCACGGTTGTCTGGGACCGGGCCACCGGCAAGGCGATCCACAATGCCATCGTCTGGCAGGACCGGCGCACCGCCGACCGCTGTGCCGAGCTGAAGGCAGCGGGACACGAGGAGACCGTGGCCGCGCGCACGGGCCTGCTGCTGGACCCCTATTTCTCCGGCACCAAGGTGGCCTGGATCCTGGATCACGTGGAGGGCGCGCGGCAGCGGGCGGAGGCCGGGGAACTGGCCTTCGGCACCGTGGACAGCTTCATCCTCTGGCGGCTGACCGGCGGGCGGGTCCATGCGACGGATGCCACCAATGCCTCCCGCACCCTGATCTACGACATCCATGAAGGGGCGTTCGCGCAGGAACTGCTGGACCTGATCCGCGTACCCGCCGCGATGCTGCCGCAGGTGATGGATTCGTCGGGCCTGTTCGGGGAGACGGAGCCGGACCTGTTCGGGCGCGCCATCCCCGTGCGCGGCATTGCCGGTGACCAGCAGGCCGCGACGGTCGGCCAGGGTTGTTTCAGCCCCGGCATGATGAAGTCCACCTATGGCACCGGCTGCTTCGCGCTGCTGAATACCGGCGACGCGCCGGTGGCGTCGCGCAACCGGTTGCTGACCACCGTGGCCTACCAGCTGGACGGCCAGCGGAGCTACGCGCTGGAGGGATCGATCTTCGTGGCCGGGGCGGCGGTGCAGTGGCTGCGTGACGGGCTGGGCATCATCGGCAAGGCGTCGGAGAGTGGCGTGCTGGCGGAGAAGGCGGACCCGGCGCAGGCGGTGTACCTGGTGCCGGCCTTCACCGGCCTCGGCGCGCCGCACTGGGATGCGGAGGCGCGGGGCGCGATGTACGGCCTGACCCGCAACACCGGCCCGGCGGAGTTCGCGCGGGCGGCGCTGGAATCGGTCTGCTACCAGACCCGCGACCTGCTGGAGGCGATGCGCAAGGACTGGCCTGCGGGCGGGGAGGCGGACACAGTTCTGCGTGTCGATGGCGGCATGGTGGCGTCCGACTGGACCATGCAGTGCCTCGCCGACACGCTGGGGGTGGAGGTGGACCGGCCGACGGTGCTGGAGACCACGGCGCTGGGCGCGGCCTACCTGGCCGGGCTGGACGCGGGGTTCTACCCGGAGCCGGACCGGTTCGCGGAAACCTGGAAGCTGGACCGGCGCTTTGCCCCGAAGCAGGCGGCGGCGGTGCGTGACGCCCGCTATCGCGGCTGGCAGGACGCGGTGCGCCGGACCCTGACGGGTGCCGCGTCATGAGCGCGACAACCCGACGGGTGGTGCTGGCCCGCTATTGCGACGGGCCGCCGGTGGTGGAGGATTTCCGCATCGCGGAAGCGCCGATGCCGGAACCGCGGGACGGGCAGTTCCTGGTGCGCAACATCCTGATCTCGGTCGATCCCGGCACCCGCTCCCGCCTCTCCGGCAAGCCGAGCTACATCCCGCCGCTGAAGCTGGGAGGCACGGTCGGTGCCTTCTCCATCGGTGAGATCGTGCAGAGCCGCCATCCCGGTTTCGCGCCGGGGGAGATCGTGTCGCTGGCCGATGGCTGGGCGGAACACGTGATCGGCGATCCGCGCGGCTTCGTGCGGCGCATCACCGACCGCCGCCTGCCGCTTGCCGCCTGGCTAGGCGTGCTTGGCGTCTCCGGCATGACGGCCTGGTTCGGGCTGCACCGCGTTGCCCGCCTGCAGGCGGGGGAGACGGTGGTGGTCACGTCCGCGGCCGGTGCCGTCGGTTCCGCCGCCGGGCAGCTTGCCCGCATCCTGGGCTGCCGCGTCATCGGCATCGCCGGGGGAGAGGCCAAGTGCGGCTGGCTCACCGGCCCGGCGGGTTTCGATGCCGCCATCGACTACAAGGCGACCGATGACCTGGCGGCTGCGGTCGCGGTTGCTGCGCCGGAAGGCGTCGATGTGCTGTTCGACAATGTCGGCAACCGCATGATCGACGGCATCATTCCGCTGATGCGCCAGAACGGCCGGATCGTCGTCTCCGGCCAGGTCGATGCCTACAACCGCGACGAGGGCGAGGTGGAGGGCCTGCACAACACCCGCGCCTTCATCACCAACCGGCTGATGATGCAGGGCCTGGTGGTCTTCGACGACCTGCCGCAATGGGGTGCGGCGGAGACGGCGATGGCCGACCACATGGTGGCCGGTGACCTGATCGGCCGCTGGGAAGTGCTGGGCGGCGGGCTGGAGGCGACGCCGGAGGCCTTTGCCGGGCTGTTCCGGGGCGAGAACACCGGTCGCAGGCTGGTCCGCCTTGCCCCCGACCCCGATGATTTTCCGAAGGATCCGTCATGAGCTTCGAGACCGATGTTGCCGCCCTGTTGCCGCAGATTGCCGAGCGCGCACCGGAATCGGAGCAGGCGCGCCGCCTGCCCGCCGACCTGGCGGCGAAGATGGCCCGCGCCGGCCTGTTTCACATGATGGTGCCCGGCGATGTCGGTGGCCTGGAATGCGACGCGGCGACGGCTCTTGCCATGATGCGCCGGGTCGGGGCCGCCGATGCCGCCGCCGGGTGGTGCACGATGATCGCCGCGACCTCCGGCTACAAGGCGGGATTCCTTGAGAAATCCGTGGCGCGGCAGGTCTACGGCGCGCGTGACGGCATCTATGGCGGCGTCTTCGCACCGATGGGCCGGGCGGAGGTGGAGGGAGACGGCTACCGCGTCAACGGGCGCTGGGCCTGGGCCTCGGGTTCCGCCAACTGCAACTGGCTGGGCGGCGGCGCGGTGATCCTGCGCGACGGCAAGCCGAACAAGCTGGACAGCGGCATGCCGGAGACGCGCATGGTGATCTTCCCGGCATCTGAGGCGGAACTGATCGATACCTGGCATTCGACCGGCCTCTGCGGCACCGGGTCGGGCGACATGCAGGTGACGGACCTGCTTGTCCCGGCAAGCCACTCGGTATCCCTGAGCCATGATGCGTCGACGGCGGACGGGCCGCTCTACCGCTTTCCCACCTTCGGCCTGCTGGCGCTCGGCATCGCGGCGGTGGCGCTGGGCAACGCGGCGGCGGCCATCGACGACCTGGTGGCGCTGGCTGCCGGGAAGAAACCGACCGGCGGACGACGCACCCTGGCCGAACGCGGCATGGCGCAGGCCGACCTGGCCCGTGCCACGGCAAGCCTCTCCGCCGCGCAGGCCCTTGTCGACGACGCGGTGGGGCAGGCCTGGGCGGAGGCGGAAGCCGGTGATGAACTTGGCATCGGGACCCGTGCCCGGCTGCGGCTGGCGGCGACCCATGCCACCCGCACCTCCGCCGATGTCGCCCGCGGCATGTACGATCTGGCGGGCGGCGATTCCGTCTTCCTGTCGTCGCCGCTGCAGCGCCGGTTCCGCGATGCCCACACCATGACCCAGCACATGATGGTGAACGGCTCGACCTACGAGCTCACCGGCCGCGTGCTGTTCGGCCTGCCCACCGACGCGACGTTCATCTGACCCGTCACGCTACGCCCGGGCGGGAGCCGGGTCTGCGTCAGACCTCGATCACCAGTTTTCCGAAATGACCGGCGGCGCGCATGGTGTGGTAGGCGGCGCGGGCGTCCTCGAAGGCAAAGCTCCGGTCGATCACTGGCTTCAGGCCATGGCTGGAGATGGCGCGGTTCATGTCGGCGAACATGGAACGCGGGCCGACATAGATGCCGCGCACCGTCACCGACTTGCGCATGATGGCGGTCGGGCTGGCCTGTCCGGCGACCCCGGTCAGGATGCCGATCAGGCCGATGATGCCGCCGACGCGCACCGCGTTGACGGAACGGTCGAAGGTGCCGGGGCCACCGACCTCCACCACCCGGTCGACACCGGTGCCGCCGGTCAGTTCCAGCACCGCCGCGTCCCAGTCGGGTGTGCTGCGGTAGTTGATGGTCTCGTTCGCGCCCAGGGCCTGCATCCGTGCCAGCTTCTCGTCGGACGAGGAGGTGACGATGGTGCGTGCGCCCATCATGGTGCAGAACTGCTGCGCGAAGACCGAGACGCCGCCGGTGCCGAGCAGCAGCACCGTCTCCCCGGCCAGCACGGAGCGCGGCTGGGTCAGCGCGTGCCAGGCGGTGAGCGCCGCGCAGGGCAGGGTGGCGGCCTCCGCATCGCTCAGGTGCGCCGGGGTCGGGATGACACCGCGTTCGGGCAGGATCACTTCCTCCGCCAGCACCCCCTGGCGTGCGCCACCCAGCGCGGAAGCCATGGCGGCGGCACTGATCTCCCCCGCCGTCCAGTCCTCGAAGAAGCAGGAGGTGACGCGATCGCCCTCCTTCAGCGCGACACCGGCGCCGGTGGCGGTGACCACCCCGGCACCGTCGGAGTTGGGGACGGTGGGAAAGGGCAGCTTGCGGGTGATCGGATCCTCGATGGTGCTGAGGTCGCGGTAGTTGATCGAGTTGGCGGCGATCCTGACCCGGACCTCGCCCGGCCCCGGTTCGGGGGTCGGCCGTTCGGCAAGGTTCAGGGCGTCGACGCCGTCACCGGAAATGATTTCCCAGGCACGCATGGTTCTGTCCGATCAGGATGAGGTTGAAGTCAGGGCGGGGTGGCAAGTCTGCAGGCTGCATCCCCGCCGATCAAGCAGGCCGGAAACGCGACGGGCCGCCCATCACCGCGATCACGGCGATGGGCGGCCCGCCCGTTGTCGGCTTCTGTCCCGTGCAGGATCAGGCGCGGCGGCGACGGCCCCCGCGACCCAGGCCGATGGCCTTCGCCATCTCGGCCCGCTTCTCGGCATAGCTCGGGGCCACCATCGGGTAGTCAGACGGCAGGTTCCACTTCGCCCGGTATTCTTCCGGCGACATGTTGAAGTTGGTGCGCAGGTAGCGCTTCAGCATCTTCAGCTTCTTGCCGTCTTCCAGGCAGATCAGGTAGTCCGGCGTGACGGAGCGGCGGACGGAGACCGCAGGCTTCTGCTTCTCGGCCTCGGGCTCCGGCTCGGCGCTGCCGGCCCCGGCCAGTGCCATGTGGATGCGGTTGATCAGCTCCGGCAGCTCGTCGGACGCGACAACATTGTTGGAAACGTAGGCGGCAGTGACCTCGGCGGTCATCTCCAGCAGGTCATGCTGTGTCGTGGTGCCAGCCTCAGCCGTATTCGGTGCCATGATGGCAACTCCTGTTTGTAAAACTCAACGCTTGAACCGTCCCGCCGACCATTGCTGGCCGGGGATTCGTCGCGCAATCTAGACACATTGCAGAGAAATGGAAGTATTTCCTTGGCCGATTTCCAATTCATTGAACAAGTCTGTCAGTACACAGGTGGAATCACCCTTCCCGGACTCTCCTGAATACATTGTCAGAATGTCGCAGGTCTGATTGTCCGGCAATCGGGGAAGTTCCTGCCGCGACAACAAGATTAATTTCCAATCTCCATCCGCGACATGGTAAATTATCGTAGCGGAAAGACAGTGGGGAGCAAGTATCATGGCAGACGGTTCAAGGCCGGTTTCTTCGGTTCGTGCCAATTGCAGTGACGCGGAATGGCAGGCACGGCAGACCCTGGCAGCGGCCTATCGCATCTTCGACCATTTCGGATGGTACGAGCTGATCTTCAATCACATCACCCTGCGGGTGCCGGGACCGGAGCATCATTTCCTGATCAATCCCTATGGTCTCTGGTACCGCGAAGTGACGGCGTCGAACCTGGTCAAGGTGGACCTGGACGGCAACATCATCGGCGACAGCGAATGGGGCATCAATCCGGCCGGCTACGTGATCCATTCCGCGATCCACGCCGCGCGGGAGGATGCGCACTGTGTCATGCACTCCCATTCGACCACAGGTGTCGCGGTGGCCTGCCAGGCCGGGGGGCTGTCGAAGGACAATTTCTACGGCGCGATCATCGGCGACCGGGTTGCCTACCATGATTTCGAGGGCGTGACCTGCGACGCGGGCGAGAAGGTGCGCCTGGTGGCCAACCTGGGCGACCACAACTGCATGATCCTGCGCAGCCACGGCCTGCTGACCTGCGGTCGCACGGCGGCGGAGGCATTCCAGCGGATCTGGACCCTGCAGCGGGCTTGCGACGTGCAGATCATGGCGCAGCAGAGCGGGCAGCCGATCATTCCCGTGACACCGGAGATCATCCAGCGTTCGCAGGGCGTGATGGACAATTTCGAAGGCGAGGGCGAGACCGCAGCCAACCGCATCTTCGACGCACTGGTGCGGGAGATCGATCGGAAGGATACTTCCTGGCGCGACTGATTCTGCGCGACCGCCCGGAAACCGCCCGACCGACAGGAACTGCCTAGCCGAATGCCCAGAGCTGCCCGTCTGAAGCTGGCCGACGACCTGGTCTTCCGACCCTGGTGGTGGGAAGCCCGCAAGCGCCAGGCCCTGCCGGAGCCGGAGATGCCGGAACGGACCGACATCGCCATCGTCGGCGGCGGCTATACCGGCCTGTCGGCGGCACTGACCGCGGCGCGGGGCGGTGCGAAGGTCGTGGTCTTCGATGCGGAGGATCCCGGCGACGGTGCCAGCACCCGCAATGGCGGCATGGTGGGCGACCGGCTGAAACCATCCTTCCCGAAGCTGGAGAAGCAGTTCGGCACCGAACGTGCCAGGGCGCTGATGGCGGAACCGACCAACGCCGTCGATTACCTGGAACGGCTGGTCATCGACCTGGGCATCGATTGCGATTTCGGACGCATGGGCCGCTATTACCCCGCGGTCAACCCGGCCCATTTCCGGGCGATGGAAGCGTCGCTGGCGGCGGAGCAGGCAGCGCGTGGCGACATCGGCGCGACCATGGTCAGCGCCGACGAACAGGCGCAGTTCCTGGCCAGCCCGCTCTATGCCGGCGGGCGGGTGCAGTCCCGCACCGGTGGGCTGCATCCGGCGAAGTTTCATGACGGGCTGTTGGACGCGGTGCGCCAGGCCGGGGTGACCGTGCTGGCCCGCACGGCCGTGCTGGCGCTGGAGGAGGAGGATGACTGCATCCGCCTCGACACCGGGCTCGGCTTCATCAATGCCGACCGGGTGCTGGTCTGCACCAATGGCTATACCGGCCCGCTGCAACCCGAGCTGCAGCGCCGTGTCATACCGGTCACCAGTGCCATCGCGGCGACGGAGGAGCTGGACCCGGCGCTGGTGGAGCGGCTGATCCCCGGCGGGCGGATGATCACCGACAGTTTCAACCTGCTGAACTATTTCCGCCCCAGCCCGGACGGGCGCCGCATCCTGCTCGGCACCCGGCCCGGCCTGTTCGCCGCGCAGCAGGGGCCGCGCCTGGCACAGTATGTCGGCAACCGGATCGGACAGATCTTCCCGGACCTGGACGGCACGCGCATCACCCATTGCTGGTGGGGCAAGGTGGCCTTCAGCTTCGACCATTTCCCGAAGATCGGCCTGGATGAGCGGATCGGCCATGCGCTCTGCTATGGCGGTTCCGGCGTGGCCATGTCGGTCTGGCTGGGCCACAAGCTGGCACAGAAGGCCATGGGGGACCTGGCAGGCCGCACGGCCTTCGACGACATGGCGTTTCCGGGGCGCTTCTACTATCGCGGCTGGCCCTGGTTCCTGGGGCCGGCGATGGCCTGGTACGGCATGCAGGACCGCCTGGCCGGTCGCTACCGGCGGGCCGGGTGAACGGCGCAGACCGGGGGTCGCTGATCCGCGTCTGGCATCTGGCCTGGCCGGTGATCCTCTCCAACGTCACCACCCCGCTGCTCGGACTGGTGGACACCGCCGTTGTCGGCCGGCTGCCCGGCCCGGAATATATCGGCGCGGTGGCCATCGGTGCCGCGGCCTTCACCGGCATCTTCTGGATGTTCGGCTTCCTGCGCATGGGCACCACCGGCTTCATCGCCCAGGCCATGGGCGCCGACGACTTCACGGAAGTCCGGGCGATCCTTGGCCGTGCGGTGCTGATCGCGATCCTGTTCGGGGCCATGCTGGTGGCGTTGCAGCAACCGCTCTGGGCCGGTGCGGTGCACCTGCTGGACCCCAGTGCCACGGTCGAGGCGCTGGCGGAGCAGTATTTCACGATCCGGGTCTGGACCGGTCCTGCGACCCTGGTGAACTACGCCCTGCTCGGCTTCTTCATCGGGCTGCAGCGGCCACGGCTGGCGCTGGCCATCCAGATCTGGCTGAACGGCGTCAACATCCTGCTCGACCTGCTGTTCGTCATCGGCCTCGACATGGGCGTGCCCGGCGTCGCCTGGGCCACGCTGATCGGCGAATACTCGGCGGCGATCCTGGGGCTGGTGGTGGCGCTGCGGGTGCTGCGACCGCATGGCGGGCGGTTCAGCTGGCCCGCCATTCTCGATCCCATGCAGTGCAGGCGACTGCTGAGCGCCAATTTCGACATCTTCGTGCGCACCGCCTGCCTGATCATCGCCTTTTCCTGGGCGACACGGGTGGGCGCGCGGCTGGGTGACCTGGCGCTGGCGGCCAACGCGATCCTGATGCAGATGGTGCACCTGCTGGCCTACGGCCTGGACGGCTTTGCGTTCGCGGCGGAGGCGCTGGTGGGCGGTGCACTGGGCGCGCGCAGCCTGAACGCGCTGCGCCAGGCCGTGGTGGCCAGCACCATCTGGGCGCTGGTTGTCTCTGCCGGTGTCGCGCTGACCTACCTGGTGGCCGGGCCGCTGCTGATCGCGGTGATGACCGACCAGCCCGAAATCCAGGCGGCCGCCGAGACCTACCTTGTCTGGATCGTGATCTATCCGCTGCTGGCGATCTGGTGCTACCAGCTGGACGGCATCTTCATCGGCGCGACGCAGACGGCGGAGATGCGCAACGCGATGATCCTCTCCCTCGGCGTCTTCGTGGTGGCGATCCTGACCCTGCCGGACTTGTTCGGGAACCATGGCCTGTGGGCCAGCCTCAGCATCCTGAACATTGCCCGCACGGTGACCCTGGGGGCGTACTATCGCCGGATCGAGGCGCGCGTGGTCGGGACTGCTGCATCCTGACGTGAAATCACCCAACTGCCCGAAAATTGACCAGTTGCCGTGCCTGTCGCTGATGCACCGGACCCGCAACACCCCGAAAGGAAGAACCCCGCCGCCCCGGGGAGGTGGGGCGACGGGGCTGTTCGCGCCGACGTCATTCTGGGGAGGAGAGAGCGGTCAGGCGCGAAGGTGCGTATTCTC
Source organism: Minwuia sp. (assembly GCA_965228535.1). GTDB lineage: Bacteria > Pseudomonadota > Alphaproteobacteria > Minwuiales > Minwuiaceae > Minwuia. Next base: position 659,115 of record CBDDHU010000003.1, read on the forward strand.
CGGATCGAACGGGCTTTCATCGAGAATCGTAATGCGATGCATCCGATCCAGTATTCTCATTTCAAGTTCCGTACCAGTTTCGGCCAGGTCGGGCCGGACCATGACCATGGCCAGTGACTTGCCGGTGCGCGGCCCGTAGTTTCCGGACGTTGCGCGCCCCACAAGGGCACCGTCAAGATACACCGGGTTGTTGCCGAGCGCGTCGGCATCCGTCACATCATGCACCTCGACTGTTGCAAAGGCGTTGTCGAAACCGCGCTGCTGCCACGCGACAAGGGCGTCACGGCCGATGAACTCGCCCTTGTTCGGATGCACGAACCGGTCGAGGCCGGATTCATAGGCGGCATACTCGATCGACAGTTCGGTACCGACCATGCGGTACGACTTCTCGATGCGCAGCATGTCCATGGCGCGGATACCGAAGGGCTTCAGTCCCAGGTCCTGCCCGGCATTCCACAGCGCGTCGAAGATATGGTTCTGGTACTCGATGGGGTGGTGCAGTTCCCAGCCCAGTTCGCCGACGAAGTTGACGCGGCAGGCCAGCGCCGGGGCCAGCCCGACATCGATCTGCTGCGCCGTCAGCCAGGGGAAGGCCGCGTTGGAGAAATCCGCGTCGGAGACCCGCTGCATCAGTTCCCGCGCCTTCGGTCCGGCGATCACCAGCACACCGTTCTGGTTGGTCAGCGCGTCGAAGCGGACCGAGCCGTCGGTCGGTAGGTGCTTCCTGATCCAGTCATGGTCCAGCCTCTGGTAGGCACCGGCGGAGACGAGGTAGAAGCTGTTCGTCGCCTCCCGCACCACCGTGAACTCCGAATGTACCCCGCCACGGGTGTTGAGGGCGTGGCAGAGGCCGATGCGGCCGACGCGCGGCAGGCGGTTGGCCAGCAGGTTGCGCAGGAAATTCAGCGCGCCGGGGCCGGAGATGCGGCACTTGGCGAAGGCGGTCATGTCCAGGATGCCGACATTCTCCGCCACGTTCAGCGCCTCGTTCCTTGCATGCTCGAACCAGGCGGAGCGGCGGAACGACCAGTCGTCCTGCTGCGCCACGCCCTCCGGCGCGAACCAGTTGGCGCGTTCCCAGCCGAACTTCTGCCCGAACACGGCACCGAGGGCCTTCAGCCGGTCATAGCAGGGGGCGGTGCGCAACGGCCGACCGGCCTCCCGCTCCTCGTCCGGGAAATGGGTGGTGAAGACGTTGGCGTAGGCTTCCTCGTTCTTCACCACCAGGTAGGACCGGGTGGCATAGTCGCCGAAGCGGCGCGGATCGACGCCCAGCATGTCGATGGTCGGTTCCCCGTCGACGATCCACTCCGCCAGCTGCCAGCCCGCGCCGCCGGCGGCGGTGATGCCGAAGCTGTGCCCCTCGTTCAGCCACAGGTTCGGCAGGTCCCAGGCCGGGCCGATGATCGGGCTGCCATCCGGGGTGTAGCAGATGGCGCCGTTGTAGACCTGCTTGACGCCGACCTCGCCGAAGGCGGGCACGCGGAAGATGGCGCTCTCGATATGCGGCTCCAGCCGCTCCAGGTCTTCCTGGAACAGCTCGTACTCCGCATCATCCGCCGGACCGTTGACGTAGCAGGCCGGCGCACCCTTCTCGTAGGGGCCGAGCAGCAGCCCGCCGCGCTCCTCCCGCATGTACCAGGACGCGTTGGAATCGCGCAGCACGCCCATTTCCGGCAGGCCCTGTTCCTTGCGGGCCAGGATGTCGGGGTGGGCGTCGGTGACGATGTACTGGTGCTCCACCGGGATGACGGGGATCTTCAGGCCCAGCATCCGCCCGGTCTGCTGCACGAAGTTGCCGGTGGCGGTGATCAGGTGCTCGCAGGTGATCTCGCCCTTGTCGGTGGTGACCTTCCACTCGCCGGAGGCGGTGCGCTCGATCGCCGTGACGCGGGTCTGTCGATGGATGGTGGCGCCGCGCTGCCGCGCACCGGTGGCGAAGGCCTGGGTAAGGTCGGCCGGCTGCACGTAGCCGTCATCGGGGTGCTGGATCGCGCCGATCAGCCCCTCGGTATTGCACAGCGGCCAGATCTCCTTGACCTGCTTCGGGGTGAGCTGGCGGACATCGACCCCGATGGTCTCGGCCACACCGGCATACTGCAGGTACTCGTCCATCCGTTCCCGCGAGGAGGCGAGGCGGATGTTGGAGACGCGGCGCAGGCCGACATCCTGCCCGGTTTCCTCCTGCAGTTCGCCATACTGGCGGACGGAGTACTTGTGGATCTGGCCGACCGAGTAGGACAGGTTGAACAGCGGCAGCAGGCCGGCGGCGTGCCAGGTGGAGCCGGAGGTCAGCTCGTTGCGCTCCAGCAGCACCACGTCGGACCAGCCCTTCTTCGCCAGGTGATACAGCGTGGAGACGCCCACGACGCCGCCACCGATCACCACCGCCCGTGCATGGGTCTTCATCGCACCCGTCCTCCGCCACAAGAAGTCATGGCCTGTTCATGCGCCTTCACCGGCAGCCGCGCTGCACCGGCACCGACCCGCACTGGCACGGGCGCGACATGGCACGGGCGCGACATGGCGGGGGCGACATGGCAGGACTGGCCCGACGGCACGCCGGACGGTTCAGATATCCATCATCGCCATGGTGCGCAGGATCGGCGGTTCGCGCAGGGCCTTGCCCATCTGGTCCAGGTCGCCGCGTTCCTGGCGCCAGGCCATGTACTTCTTGTGGTCCGAGGCATCGCGCCACTGCTCGTAGAGCAGGATGGTCCGGTTCTCCTCGTCGATGGCGCCGTGCAGCGCCTCGCATCCCTCGAAGGCCCTGGTGTCGGGCAGGATCTTCGGAAACTGGGTGCGGAACGTTTCCCAGGCCTCGTCCTTGATCCTCAGCTCCAGGGTGACAATGGCAGACATCTTCTTCCCTCCCGGATCGTTGGCGCCGGCCGGTGCCGCAATGGTCCGGGCCTGCGCGGAACCGGCAGGGTGCGGCGCGGGGGAGAGCCGTTCAAGCGAAACCTTGCGCGTCAGCGGATACCGTTGGCGCGCTGCAGGGTGCGGACATAGGTGATGATCTGCGCCACCTCCGCGTCCGTCACACCGGGGATCGGCGGCATGCTGCCGAAGGTCCAGTGATGTTGCCGGACGCCGTTCCTGACCGCCGCAACGAAGCTGCCATCACCATGGTGGCCGGGTTCGTAGATCTTGTGGACAAGCGGCGGGCCGCCCGGACCGCCCGCGGCGTTGGCCCCGTGACAGGCGACGCAGTTGCGGTCGAAGACGGCCTTGCCGGCGGCGGCTGTGCCGGAAAGCTGCGGCACGGTGATCTGCACCTGGTGCGCCAGCGACTGCTCCGAGGTGCTGCCGCGGAACAGCAGCCAGAGCACGGCGGCACAGGTCAGGCTGGCAAGGACAAGGACGGCGATCAGGCGCATTCGTGACACGGAAGCTCTCCCCGGCTGCTGGTCGGGTCCAATCTCGACCTTCCCGTCACTGGAAGGTCAAGCCCTGCCGCCGGAAGCTGGCGTGGCGACCCATGCCGCCACGCCGTTCCGTTCTCAGTTGGCGCCTTCCAGCAGGCGCCGGGCGATGACCTGGGCCTGGATCTCGCCGGCACCTTCGAAGATGTTCAGGATCCGGGCGTCGCAGAGGATGCGGCTGATCTCGTACTCCAGCGCGAAGCCGTTGCCGCCATGGCTCTGCAGCGCGTTGTCGGCATTGGCCCAGGCCACGCGGGCACCCAGCAGCTTGGCCATCCCGGCCTCCAGGTCGCAGCGGCGGCCCTCATCCTTGGTGCGCGCGGAGAAATAGGTCAGCTGCCGCGCGATCATGGTCTCCACCGCCGCCCAGGCGACCTTGCCGTGGACGCGCGGGAACTCGTAGATCGGCCGGTTGAACTGCACCCGGTCCTTGGCATAGCGCATGCCGGTCTCCAGCGCGTTCTGCGCCACGCCGATGGCGCGGGCCGCGGTCTGGATGCGGGCGGATTCGAAGGTGGCCATCAGCTGCTTGAAGCCGTTGCCTTCCTCCCCGCCCAGCAGGTTCTCCGCATCGACCTCGAAGCCGTCGAAGCCCAGTTCGTACTCGCGCATGCCGCGATAGCCCAGCACCTCGATCTCGCCGCCGCTCATGCCCTCGGCGGGGAACAGGTTGCCGTCCTCCCCGCGCGGCTTCGGCGCGAAGAACATGGACAGGCCGCGATAGCCCGGCTCGTCGGGGTTGGTGCGGGCCAGCACGGTCATCACGTCGGCACGGGCGGCGTGGGTGATCCAGGTCTTGTTGCCAGTGATGCGGTAGGTGTCGCCATCCTTCACCGCGCGGGTGCGCAGCGACGCCAGGTCGGAGCCGGTGTTGGGCTCCGTGAACACGGCGGTGGGCAGGATCTCGCCAGAGCAGATGCCGGGCAGCCAGCGCTGCTTCTGTTCCTCGGTGCCGCCGGTCAGCAGCAGCTCCGCCGCGATCTCGGAACGGGTGCCGAGGGAGCCGACGCCGATATAGCCGCGGGAGAGTTCCTCCGACACCACGCACATGGCCATCTTGCCCATGGCATGTCCGCCATATTCCTCTGGCACCGTCAGGCCGAAGACACCCAGTTCCCCCATCTCCTTCACCACGTCCATGGGGATCAGTTCGTTGTCCAGGTGCCACTTGTGGGCATGCGGCGCGACCTTGTCGTCGGCGAACTTGCGGAACTGGTCCCGCACCATGCCGTAGGTCTCGTCCAGCCCCGGGTCGCCGAAATTGCCGGTCTCCAGCGCGTTGTCCAGCAGGATGGCGATGCGGGCGCGCACGGCGGCGGTGTTGCCGTTGAAGATCAGGCGCCGGACCTCCGGCACGCCCAGGCGCTGCACCTGGGTCATGTCGATGTTCAGGTCCTGCGGCCGCACCACTTCGCCCTGGTTCATCGGGATGCCGTTGCCCAGCTGCGCCAGGTACTCGCCGAACCCGGCCTGCAGCATCAGCTGTTCCAGCTCGCCCAGCTTGCCTTCCTGGTCCAGCCGCTCCGCCCAGTTCAGCAGTTCGCGCAGGCTCTCGACATAGGTCGCGACCCAGGCCAGGCCGTGGCTGGCGAACTGGTTCTGCTCCAGCAGCTTCGCGTCGATCCGCCCTTCCTCGTTGCGGACCAGCCCGGCGACGGCATTGATCGCCACCTGCTTGTAGCGGTCGGCGGCGTCCAGCGCGCCGTGGCAGAGGCGCAGCAGATCGGACAGGACGGGGGATTCGTCGGTGGCACTCAGGACAGGTGCGGAATCGGGCATCGTGGCCTCCCGTTGATGTAGGCGGAATGGATGTGTGGCGGCGTTATAGGCCAGCACGACAGTGGAAGATACAGCTTGCGGAAGATTCAGGCCGCAATGCCGCGCAACGCAACCGGCCCGTCCGACAGGTCCCGCAGGGAGCCATCAGCCGGGCCGGAGAAGGTTCTGCCGTACCCCTTTCAGGGTGCGGCGGACGCGGGGTCTCAGCCGTTGCCGGCCTCGATCGCGTCCTCGATGGTGCGCAGGCCGGGCAGCTTCGACGAGACCAGCACGGCCATGTTGCCGGGCTTGTGCTCGTTGGCCTGCATCTTCATGTGGGCGCGCGGGATGTCCTCCCAGGAGAAGACCTCCGACATGCAGGGGTCGACGCGGCGCTCGATCACCATCTGGTTGGCCTGGGTGGCCTGCTTCAGGTTGGCGAAGTGGCTGCCCTGGATCCGCTTCTGCCGCATCCAGACGAAGCGGGCATCCATGGTCAGGTTGTAGCCGGTGGTCCCGGCGCAGAACACGACCATGCCGCCGCGCTTCACCACGATGCAGGACACGGGGAAGGTGCTCTCGCCCGGATGCTCGAAGACGAAGTCGACGTCGTTGCCCTTGCCGGTGATCTCCCAGATCGCCTTGCCGAACTTGCGCATCTCCTTGGTCCAGGCGTGGTACTCGTCGGAGTTCACCGTGGGCATCTGGCCCCAGCAGTTGAAGTCCTTGCGGTTCAGCACCGCCTTGGCACCCAGCGACATGACGAATTCGCGCTTGCTCTCGTCGGAGATGACGCCGATGGCGTTGGCACCGGCCGCGGCGCAGAGCTGCACGGCCATGGAGCCGATACCGCCGGAGGCACCCCAGATCAGCACGTTGTCGCCGGGGCGCAGGATATGCGGGCGATGGCCGAACAGCATGCGGTAGGACGTGGCCAGGGTCAGGGTGTAGCAGGCGCTCTCCTCCCACGTCAGGTGACGCGGGCGGTGCATCAGCTGGCGGTCCTGCACGCGGGCGAACTGCGCGAACGACCCGTCCGGCGTCTCGTAGCCCCAGATCCGCTGGGAGGTGGAGAACATCGGGTCGCCGCCGTTGCACTCCTCGTCGTCGCCGTCATCCTGGTTGCAGTGGACCACGACCTCGTCACCCACCTTCCAGCGCTTCACGCGGGAACCGACGGCATAGACCACGCCGGAGGCATCGGAACCGGCGATGTGATAGGGCTGCTTGTGGCTGTCGAAGGGGGAGATCGGGGTACCCAGCGAGGCCCAGACGCCGTTGTAGTTGACGCCGGCGGCCATCACCAGGATCAGCACGTCGTGGCTGTCCAGTTCCGGGGTGTCCACGACCTCGCACTGCATGGCGGTGTCCGGGTTGCCGTGCCGCTCGCGCCGGATCGCCCACGCGTACATCTTCTTCGGCACATGACCCAGCGGCGGAATCTCGCCCACTTCGTAGAGGTCACGACGGTCGCCATTGTTCGGGTCGATCGGGGTGTTCTCGACTGCCTGCATCTCGGCCATGATCATTACTCCAGTTATGCGCGGCAATGCTCCAAGCCTCCCCGTACCGCCCCGCCAGTCAACATGCTGGACCGCTTCGGGGCAACGGGTTTATGTTGCAAAGCCGCAAAATGCGTTTTGCAGCGCGGCAAGTGATATGATATTTCCACCGCCGCACGCAAGGCGTAATTTTCGTGCGTAGATGATGATTGGGACGGAATAATCTGATGAACGCTCAAACCGGTGCCAACCCTGGGGAAACCACGGCTGCGGAGTCCGCGGAAGTGAAACGGGACCGGCCCTGGCTGATCCGGACCTATTCCGGCCACAGCTCCGCCCGTGCCTCCAACGAACTCTACCGCACCAACCTCTCGCGCGGTCAGACCGGCCTGTCGGTGGCGTTCGACCTGCCGACCCAGACCGGCCATGACAGCGACCATGCGCTGGCCAAGGGTGAAGTGGGCAAGGTGGGGGTGCCGATCTCCCATATCGGCGACATGCGGGCGCTGTTCGACCAGATCCCGCTGGAGCAGATGAACACCTCCATGACCATCAACGCCACCGCGCCGTGGCTGCTCTCCCTCTACGTCGCCACGGCGGAGGAGCAGGGGGCCGACCGCGCGAAGCTGATGGGCACGGTGCAGAACGACATCGTGAAGGAGTATCTCTCGCGCGGGACCTACATCTTCCCGCCTGCGCCGAGCCTGAAGCTGATCTCCGACGTCATCGGCTTCACGGTGACGGAGATGCCGAAGTGGAACCCGACCAACATCTGCTCCTACCACCTGCAGGAGGCCGGGGCGACGCCGCAGCAGGAACTGGCCTTCGCACTGGCCACCGCCATCGCCGTGCTGGACACGGTGCGCGACCGTGGCGAGGTCCCGGCGGAGATGTTCGGCGCCGTCGCCGGGCGCATCAGCTTCTTCGTCAATGCCGGCATCCGCTTCATCGAGGAAATGTGCAAGATGCGGGCGTTCGTCGACCTGTGGGACGAACTGCTGGCCGACCGCTACCGGGTGGAGGAGGAGAAGTTCCGCCGCTTCCGCTACGGCGTGCAGGTCAACAGCCTGGGCCTGACGGAGCCGCAGCCGGAGAACAATGTCTACCGCATCCTGCTGGAGATGCTGGCGGTGGTGCTGTCGAAGAAGGCCCGCGCCCGCGCCGTGCAGCTGCCCGCCTGGAACGAGGCGCTGGGCCTGCCGCGTCCCTGGGACCAGCAGTGGAGCCTGCGGCTGCAGCAGATCGTGGCCTTCGAGACCGACCTGCTGGAATATGGCGACATCTTCGACGGCTCCCCCGTGATCGATGCGAAGGTGGAGGCACTGAAGGCCACCGCGCGGGAGGAACTGGCCACCATTGAGCGGCTGGGCGGGGCCCTGGCCGCCGTCGAGAGCGGCTACATGAAGGAAGCCCTGGTGGAGAGCAATGCCCGCCGGGTGCAGGCGATCATGAAGGGCGACATCCCGGTGATCGGCGTCAACCGCTTCACCGAGAGCGCGCCGTCGCCGCTGGCCGATTCGGCGGACGCGATCCTGACCGTTGATGATTCGGCTGAGACCGACCAGATCGCCGCCCTAACCGCATGGCGGGAGGGCCGGGACAGCAAGGCCGTCGAGAGTGCGCTGGCGGAACTGGACCGCGCCGCGCGGGAAGACCGCAACATCATGGAAGCCTCGATCGCTGCGGCGAAGGCCGGTGCCACCACCGGCGAATGGGCCGACACGCTGCGCCGCATCTATGGCGAGTACCGCGCCCCCACCGGTGTCGGCGGCGCGGTCGGTGTTGCCGCCGCCAGCCTGACCGACGTGCGCAAGCGTGTGGAGGAAGTCTCCGCCCGGCTGGGTCGCCGCATCAAGATCCTGGTCGGCAAGCCGGGCCTGGACGGCCACTCCAACGGTGCCGAGCAGATCGCCGTCGCCGCCCGCGATGCGGGCATGGAAGTGGTCTATGAGGGCATTCGCCTGACCCCGGAACAGATCGTCGATGCCGCGCTGGAGGAAGCCGTGCACCTGGTCGGCCTGTCGATCCTGTCCGGCAGCCACGCGGCCCTCGCCCGCGACGTGCTGACCGGCCTGCGCAACGAGGGGCTGGGCGACATCCCCGTCGTCGTCGGCGGCATCATCCCCGAAGCCGACGCCACCAGCCTGAAGGCCGCGGGCATCGCCGGCATCTACACCCCGAAGGACTTCGACCTCGCCGCCATCATGGCCGACATCGTGGAGATCGTGGACGCGAAGACGGCGGCGTGATCATGCGTCCCCGGAGACATCCAGGAACAGCCGGACCAGGTTCGTGTTGATGTAGTAGTTGCTTCTGCCCGCCTGGTGCTTCCTGACAAACCCCCGTTCCGAAAGGGTGTCGAGATACCGCGCGGCGGTCTGCCTGGTGACGCCCAGGTCCTTCACCACGAACTCGATGCGGGTGTAGGGATGACGGAAGAGATTGTTCAGCAGGTCCTGCGAGTACAGTCGCGGCAGTTCGTCCCGCATGCGACGTTTCACATCGCTCATCTGGCTGCGAATGCCCTCGACGATTGCGAGCGTGGTCAGGGCGGTTCCTGCGACGGCCTCCAGCATGTAGATGGTCCAGTCTTCCCAGGCCCCTTCGTTCCGGACCGCCTGTAGCAGCCGGTAGTAGTCTGCCTTGGTCCGGGTGATGTGCCTGCTCAGATACAGTACCGGGATTTCCAGCAACCCTGATCGCGTCAGGTAGAGGACGTTGAGTATCCGCCCTATCCGGCCATTGCCGTCCGAGAATGGATGAATGCTCTCGAACTGATGGTGGATGAGGGCCATCTTGATGAGCGGGTCCAGGTTACTCATCCCGTCGATATTGATGAAACGCTCAAGTTCAGACATGTGCTGCGCGATCTGCCGGGCGTCCTGCGGCGGTACGTAGACCACCTCACCTGTACTGTCATGTCGGAGCACGGTCCCCGGCGTGCTGCGGAAGCCCTCGTTCCGGCGTTTCAGCAACTGGAACATCTCGATGAGCGTGTTGTTCGTGATGTTCCCACCGGATGCGCGCAGCCGGTCATGACCGAGCTTGAGGGCGTCCCGGTAGAGGGCAACTTCCTTTGCGGCTGCGGAACCCGGACCCTCCGGAAACAGATCTGCCTGGAACAGTTCGTCCTGTGTCGTGACGATGTTCTCGACCTCGGAGCTTGCCTTCGCCTCCTGCAAGGCAAGTGTGTCGATCAGGATGCCCTGGTTCGGAATGACAGCCGCCCGCCCCTTCAGCTCGGCCAGCGCACGGTTTGCCATGGCCAGGGCCTTCAGCACGCCCACTGTATCGAAGTCGGTCGGTGGTGGCAGGTCGGGCAGCAGGTAGGTCGGCTTTAACATGTCATGCATCACGTGTTAAAATTTCTCGATTTTCTTAACACGTTCTCGTGTCGCTTGTCCTCAACACATCTCTGGCAAGCGCTACTCCCGCTCCGGCAGTCTTGTCAGTGTGACGGTGATGATCTGCGCCGTGCCCTGACGGTTGATCTTCAGCGCGATCAGGCTGCCGGGGCTGCGGCTGCTGATCCTGCTGGCGAGATCGGCGGAGGAGGTCACGGTCTCGCCGTTCAACTGCAGGATGATGTCGCCGGGCAGCAGGCCGGCCGCCTTGGCCGGGCCGTCATCGCTGGCCCTGGCGACCAGCGCCCCTGTCGGGGCAGACAGGCCGAAGGCTTCCGCGATTTCCGGCGTCACGTCCTGCATCAGGATGCCGAGATAGCCGCGTTCCACCTTGCCGTGGGCCAGCAACTGGCCGCTGACATGACGCAGCACACTGGCGCGGACACCGAAGGAGAGGCCGTTCCAGTTCCCGGCGCGACTGAAGATCTGGGTGTGCATGGCGACCACCTTCCCCTGCATGTCCAGCAGGGGTCCGCCTGCATGGCCGGGGCCGATCATGGCGTCATACTGCACCATGCCGTCACCGCCGCCACCTCCGCCTGCCGTGCCGGGCAGGCTGCGGAACTCGGCGGAGATCACTCCCGTGGTCAGGGAGATACCGATGCCGAACGGGTTGCCATAGGCCAGCACTGCTTCGCCCAGGGTCGGTTCACGGTCCGACAGCGACAGCACGCCCGGGGAAACTGCCAGCCCCCGGACCCGCAGCACGGCGACGTCGGAGCGCTCGTCAATGCCCACCAGGTCCGCCGGCAGCACCCGGCCATCATGCAGCGTGACATGGATCAGGGCCGCATCAAGGAACATGTGGGCGGCGCTGATCAGCGTGCCGTGACCGTCGATGAAGAAGCCCGTGCCCCGTTGCTTCCGCCTGTTGCGCGCGTCCCGCAGGATATCCTCGACGGCTGCAAAGGCCTGGTCGCCGGTGGCCTTCTTCTCAGGTTCTTCCTTCTCTGGCGGATCGGCCTCGATCAGGACGAGTGCCGGAACGACGGCCCTCGATATCTGGGCGATGCGCTCCCCGTCATGCGCCCTGGCGGTGGCCGTCGCGAAGAGAATGGACAGGAACAGGCAGGCAACGGAAAGCGGTCGCATCTAGTCCTCCCAGGGTGACTCCCCCGCATCGAGGGCGCGGCGGATGGCGTCCCCATGCTCGTCCGTGGCGGGTGCCCGGCGCGGCGGCACCTTGTCCTGGCCGGAGACCCAGACCGGCGTGTCCACCAGGTGTGGCAGCAGGGCACCGTCCCCCGTCTCGCGGATCGCACCGACGGCGCGCGCCTGCACGTCGTTCGCCGATTCCTCCGGCGTCAGCACCGGGCCGACGGCCAGCCGGGTCTGCCCCAGCCGCGCCTGCCAGTCGGCCCAGTCGCGCTGCAGGAAGGCCCGGTCGAAGATCTGCGTCAGGGCCTGGGCATTCGCGGCCCGGCCTTCCTGCGTGGCGAATCGCGGATCATCCAGCAGCTCCGGCTGTCCGATCACTTCCGCCAGCCGCCGGAAATCGCGGTCCGGTTCCAGTGCCGACATGATGAACCAGCGCCCGTCGCGGGTCTCGTAGTAGTTCACCATGGCGGTCCAGGGATCGGTTCGTGGGCGACGGTTCAGCTTCTCCGCCCCGGCCAGCGACGCGGTCGCCAGTACCGCGTTGGACCAGAGACCATTGGCGATCAGGGAGGTATGAACCTCCCGCCCCCTGCCGGTCATGGTCCGTTCGTAGAGGCCGAGCATCACCGCCGCGAACAGGGAGATGCCGGTCGGGTGGTCGCCCTGTCCGGCGACGGAGACGGCGGGTGGCCCCGCCATGTCCGGCCGCACCAGGTGCATCAGCCCAGAGCGCGCCCAGTAGGTGGTGACGTCGAAGCCGGAGCCGTCCGCCTCCGGTCCCGTCTCCCCCAGCGCGGTCAGGGAGGCATAGATCAGGCGCGGGTTCAGCGGCGACAGGTCATCCCAGGTCATGGCGAACTTGCGCCGCACGGGCAGCGGATGGTTGGTGACGAAGACATCGGCGCTGGCCACCAGGGCATGCAGGCGCGCCTGGTCCTTCGCCTGCCCCAGGTCCATCACTATGCTGCGCTTGCTGCGGTTGTCGAGCTGCCAGGCATAGTCCGTCGCGGCGCCGGGAAAGCCGGGCGTGTCGGTCAGGCGGCGGTAGCCGTCGCCGCCGGGCGGTTCAACCTTGATCACGTCGGCGCCGAAATCGGCCATCACGGTGGCGGCGGTCGGCCCTGCGATCCAGGTCGCCGCGTCGATCACGCGGATGCCGGAGAGGATCAGCCGGTCACCGCCGTCCACCGGTTGCGCGTCGTCGGTCATCCGGCGTCCTGCTCCCGCCCTTCCAGCCAGGCATTGAAGGCGGGGCGGCGCTTCTCCTTGAAGGAGGCGACGCCTTCCCGCGCGTCCGGATGGTGGTCGACGACGGCGGTCTTGCCGGCAATGTCGTCCAGCGCCTGCGGCCAGGTCATCTCCGCCGCGTTGTAGACCGACCGTTTCAGCAGGCGCATGGCGACCTGCGGACCCTCCGCCATCTCCCGCGCCAGCGCCTCGGCCTCCGCCTTAAGGTCCTCCGGCGCGACGGCGCTGCTGACCAGCCCCATCTCCGCCGCTTCCGCGCCGGTGACGATGCGCTTGCGCATCAGGAAGTCCATGGTGCGGCTGAGGCCCAGATGCTGCACCAGCAGCGCCTGCCCGCCCTCGTCCGGCAGCAGCGCGAAGCGCAGGGTGGCGCTGCCCATCCGCGCCGTGGTCGCGGCAATGCGGAAATCGCAGGAAAGCGCCAGCGAGAAGCCTGTCTGGATGGCGATGCCGTTGATCGCGGCAATGGTGATCTTGTCGATCTGGCGGATTGTGGTGTTGAGCTGCTGCGAGATCCAGCGCAGCCCGTCATAGGTGCCGATGCCGGTATCGTGCCCGGCGGGGATCAGCGGCACGTCGCCCGCTTCCTCCCGCATGCCGGTGGCATAGCCCTTCAGGTCGTCACCGGCGGAGAAGGAATCGCCGCTGCCGGTGAACACGATGACCCGCACGCTGTCGTCCATCTGCGCATGGGTCAGGGCCTCGATCAGCTCCCGCTTCATGGCCGAGGTCATGCCGTTCTTGCGTTCCGGTCGGTTCAGGGTCACCCACAGGATGCCCGGATCGCTGAGTGAAAGCTCGAAGCCCTTGTATGCCCCCATCCGCATGGTCGTTCCTCCCCAGGAAAGTGTTCCTGTGGATGGTAGACCGAAATTTCAGGCACGGGGAAGGGCCTGCGCCGGGCGGACCGGCTGCGGAAATCAGCCCTGCTTCAACGCCGCCGCCACGCTGGCAACGCGCGCGCCCACCGCCTCCAGCGACTCGCGCTGCGCCTTGTCACGGACCGCGCCATCGTCGTCGAAGGTATCCTTGCCACAGCTCAGCGCGCGCTGCTGCGGCACCACTAGCACACCGATATTGCCCAGGATGGCGCGGACATGGACAAGTCCCCGCAGCCCGCCCAGCGCGCCGCCGGACCCGGCGACCAGCCCGGCAACCTTGCCCTGGAAGGCGTGCAGGTTCGGTCGTCCCTCAATCGGCCGCGAGACCCAGTCGATGGTGTTCTTCAGCAGCGGCGTGATGGAACTGTTGTATTCCGGGCAGCCGATCAGCAGCCCGTCATGGGCGTCGAAGATGTCCTTCAGCGCGATGACATTGTCGGGGAAGCCGCTGTCGGCCTCCAGGTCGCCGTCATAGAGAGGCAGCGGATAGTCGCCGAGTTCCAGCCACGTCACTTCCGCCCCTGCCGCCTCTGCGCCTTTCGCGGCGGCCTTCGCCACCCTGCGGTTCACCGAACTGCGTCGCGTGCTTCCGGCAAAGGCGAGGATTCGTGCGGTCATGATCTGCTCCCTGGTCTGCGCATTCCGATACGTACCGCATATGGAACCGGTTCAGGCAAAAGGCCAACCGCCTTCTCCATCGTGCCATGCTCATCCGCCCGTCCCCGTCGATACGTAGTATGGTTGCGGGCGAGAGCCTGAACCGGGACGGTAGCGGATGCCACCGCCGATCACTGCATGGGATGCTGAAACATGATTCCGACCATCACGATGCTCTATGCCGGGCTGCTGGGCCTGCTGCTTGTCGTCCTGTCCTTTCGCGTCATCGGGTTCCGCAGGCGCAGCCATGTCGGCATTGGCGATGGCGGCAACGAGGATGCGGCCCGGCTGATCCGGGCACATGGCAATTTCACCGAATATGTTCCGGCGGCGCTGCTGATCCTGCTGCTGCTGGAACTGGCGGGGGAGAACCCGATTGCCCTGCATGTCTTCGGGGCGCTGCTGTTCCTGTCGCGGATCGCCCATGCCAGCGGCCTGTCAAAGGCCTCCGGCGCCACGCTCGGACGCTTCGGCGGTGCGCTGGTCACCTTCCTGCTGCTGATCGTCGGCTCGGCCTGGCTGATCATCCGCAGCGTGACCTGGCAGATGGGCTGAGGCCGGAGGCCTGCCGCCCTTCAGTCCGCGGGGGCGGGGCCGATCAGGTGGGCGAAGCTGCCGCTGACCGGCCCGGCGACCCGGCCCATGTCCGCCAGCACTTCGCCCAGCGCATCGCTGGCCCGGAACAGCGTGGTGCCATCCCCCTCCCGCTCGACCGAGGCATAGTGGAACTCGTGCCCGACCAGCTGCCGTGGCCAGGGCAGCTGGCCTGCATGGCTCAGGCGGCGATAGCCCAGGTGCAGCCGCCGCACCGCGAAGCTGGTCGCGACCGGCAGCAGCCCGGCCATGCGATGCACCGCGCCGTCAGCGTCCGTCATCGCCTCCCCCAGCACCATGTAGCCACCGCACTCGCCATGCACCCGGGTGCCGCTGTCGGCGGCGGCGCGGATGCCATCCAGGAAGGTCCGGTTGGCGGCGAGCCGCCCGGCATGCAGTTCCGGGTAGCCACCGGGCAGCAGCACGAAGTCGGCGTTCCGCTCCGGGGCCTGGTCGGCGAGCGGGGAGAAGGGATGGATCTCCGCCCCCGCCTCCCGCCAGTGCTGCAGCAGGTGCGGGTACATGAAACAGAAGGCGGTATCCCGCGCCACGGCAATGCGCTGCCCCGGCGGGGACAGCAATTGGCTTTCCCCGGTCGAGGCCGCCAGAGGTCCGGCGACCGCCAGCAGGTCCGTCAGCGGGATCGCCTCCGCCACCGTCCGGCGAAGCTGCACCAGTCGGGTTTCAAGGTCGGAAAGTTCCGCCGCCGGGACCAGCCCCAGGTGGCGTGACGGCAGGCCGATTCCGGCCTGTCGCGGGACCGTGCCGAGCACCGGCACGTCCAGGTGTTTCAGGGCCCCGGTCAGGATCGCCGCGTGGCGCGGGCTGCCGACCCGGTTCAGCACCAGCCCGGCGATGCGGATGTCCGCCCGGTGGCGGATGAAACCTTCCACCAGTGCCGCCACCGACTGGGCCTGGCGCGCCACGTCGATCACCAGCACCACGGGCAGGTCGAGGGCCGCGGCCAGGTCGGCGGTGGAGCCCCTGCCGTCGGCGCCGCCATCGAACAGGCCCATCACCCCCTCGACCAGCAGCAGGTCGTTTCCGGCGGCCTGACCGCTTGCCAGCGCGCGCAGGGTGGTGCCGTCCATGGCCCAGGGGTCCAGGTTGACCGAGTCGCGGCCCAGCACGGCGTGATGCAGGGTGGGGTCGATATAGTCGGGGCCGCACTTCGCCGCCGCCACCTTGACGCCGGCCTGCTGCAGCGCGCCAAGCAGCCCGGCGGTGAGGCTGGTCTTGCCGGCGCCAGAATGCGGTGCGGCCAGGATCAGCCCGCGCGCCCCGGCCCGGTTCATCCTGATTGCTGGTCGCGCCGACCGAGTCTGTCCGTCACCACGGACGGGTCGGCGAAGCTGCCACCGATCCAGTCCAGCGCCGTGCGCAGGCCGACCACGCCGCCGACCACCACCAGTGCCGGGGGTTTCAGCCCCTCCCGCGCGACGGTCGCGGCCGCCTCCGCCAGCGTGGTCTCCACCACCCGCTGCGTCGGCAGGGTGGCGTCGGTGACGATGGCGACCGGTTCCGCCCGGTCCCGCCCCCCGGCCACCAGGCTGTCGGCGATCTGCGCCAGGTGCTTCACCGCCATGTACATGACGATGACGGGGGAGCCGCGGGCGATGGCATGCCAGTCCACCTGCGACGGGGTCAGGCCGTTCTGGTCATGCCCGGTCAGGAAGGTCACGGCCTGGTTCACGTCCCGGTGGGTGACCGGGATGCCGGCATAGGCAAGGCCGCCGACACCGGCGGTGACGCCGGGGATGATGCGGAACGGTATTCCTGCCTCCACCAGCGCCAGCGCTTCCTCCCCGCCGCGTCCGAAGACGAACGGGTCACCGCCCTTCAGCCGCAGCACCCGCTTGCCCGACCGGGCCAGTTCGATCAGCCGCAGGGTGATGTCGCGCTGCTTCGGTGACGGCTTGCCGCCGCGCTTGCCGGCATATTCGACCAGCGCACCGGTGCGCGCCCAGCCGACGATGCGGGAATCCACCAGCGCGTCATAGACGATCACGTCCGCCTGCTGCAGCGCCGACAGGGCGTGCAGCGTCAGCAGTCCCGGGTCGCCCGGGCCCGCCCCGGCCAGCCAGACCCAGCCGGGCTGGAATGGCGGCCAGTCGCCATCGGGCGGCAGGGTGATGTCACGGCTCTGGTCCATGACGGTCTTCTATCACGGTGAAGCCAGAGGGGAAGTCCGCGCACGCGTCATGCGCTGCTTTTGCCACGACGCATGCAGCGGTGATGACAGCTCTGCCGGGCCGTGCTTCCCTTGGCCCGTCCGGAATCAGGGGAGGGGCAGAGATGGCGGATCGCATCGGTTTCATCGGGCTGGGGGCCATGGGCGGTCCCATGGCCGCCAACCTGGCGCGAAAGGGCCACGACATGACCGTGTACGACACGGACGTGGCCAGGACGGTGCCGCTGGCCGACCTGGGGGCATCCGTCGCCGGATCGGTGGCGGAACTGACGCAGGCCGTCGACCTGGTCATCACCATGCTGCCCGATTCGCCGGACGTGGAGGCAGTGCTGCTCGGCCCCGGCGGTGTCAGGGAGAACGGGCGTCCCGACATGGCGGTGATCGACATGTCGACCATCGCGCCCGCCACCACCGACCGGCTGTTCAGCGCCCTGACGGAGGCCGGGATCGGTTTCGCCGATGCGCCTGTCGGGCGACTGGTTGCCCATGCCATCGCCGGTGAATCGCTGTTCATGGTCGGGGCGTCGGGCAATGATTTCGGCCGGGTGAAACCGGTGCTGGAGGGGATGGGAACCACCATCCATCACTGCGGCGGACCCGGCAGCGGCATCCGCACCAAGCTGGTGAACAACCTGATCGCCATTTCCGTCTGCCAGGTGAATGCGGAGGCGGTGACCCTGGCCCAGGCCTTCGGGCTGGACATCCGCGCCACGCTGGACGTGATCAACGGCACCACCGCCACCAACGGCCATCTGGTCAGCGCCTGGCCGAACAAGGTGCTGGTGGACGACACCGATCCCGGTTTCCGCATCCGGCTGGCACACAAGGACGTGGCGCTGGCGCTGGACGCGGCGAAGGAGGCGGGGATCCCCATGATGGCCGGTTCCGCCGTTGCCCAGGCACTGACGGCGGCCAAGGGCACCGCCGGGTACGGGGAGAAGGACTTCTCCGCCCTGCTGGACTTCGTGGCCGGGATGGCGGGCGTGAAACCGCCCCGTTTCGACACGTGACCGCGCTGGCGGAACGGCTGGTTGCGGCGCTGAGGCAGCGCGGCACCCGGCACATCTTCGGCGTCCCCGGCGGTGGCTCCAGCCTGGACCTGATCGAGGCCTGCGGACGCCAGGGCGTTGAGTTCGTGCTGACGCGGGCTGAGACCTCCGCGGTGCTGATGGCGGCGGCGTCGGGGGAGCTTTCCGGCGCGCCCGGTGCGGCGCTGACCGGTGTCGGACCCGGTGCCGCGGCGGCGATGAACGGCATGGCCTACGCCGCGCTGGAGCGATCGCCACTGGTGCTGCTGACCGACCGGATCGAGCCGACGGCAGCGCGGCCGACCTGGCACCAGATCTACGACCAGCCCGCCGGGTTCACCCCGGTTTCCAAGGCCGCGTGCTGGATCCGCCCCGATACCGACCCGGACGAACTCGCCGCCCTGCTGGACCTGCCGGTGCAGGAGCCGCAGGGGCCGGTGCACCTGGACATGGTGGCGGCGGAGGCGGCGCAGGATGCGCCGGCGATCCCCGGTCCCGCCCCGCGCGCGGCTGCGGGTGCCGTGCCGGAGGCGCTGCGGCAGCGCATCGCCGGCGCGAAGAGGCCGGTGATGATCGTCGGGCTGCAGGCGCGGCACCTGGCGGAGGAGACACGGGCGCTGGCCCGGGCGCTCGGCGCGGCGTGCCTGACCACCTACAAGGCCAAGGGCGTGATCTCCGACCGGGACCCGCAACTGGTGGCGCAGTTCACCGGCGGCACGGCGGAGGCGGGGGTGCTGGCCGCCGCCGACCTGATCCTGATGGTCGGTCATGACCCGATCGAGATGATCCCCGGCGTCTGGAGCTACGCGGCACCTGTCGTTGCACTGTCGACCTGGGACTGGGCTGCCGCCGGGGGCTACCCGGTGCCGGAACAGATCGCCAGCGGCGACCTGGGGCAGATGATCAGGGCGGTGACGCCGGACGCGCCCCTGCCGGGCTGGGACCGGGCGGAACTGGCGCGGCTGCGCGAAGCCTACCGCAGCCGCATCGCCTACCCGGACGTGGAGGGCATCTCCCCCGACATGGTGATCGACAGCGTGCAGCACGCGGTGGGCGCGGGGGCACGGTTGAGCGTGGATGCCGGGGCGCACATGTTCCCGACCCTGGCCCGCTGGATGGCGGAGGAACCGCTGGGGGTGCTGAAATCCAACGGCCTGTCCACCATGGGCTATGCCCTGCCCGTGGCGATTGCCAGCGCGCTGCACGAACCCGACCGCCCGGTGGTCGCGGTCACCGGCGACGGTGGCATGATGATGTGCCTGCCGGAGCTGGCAACGGCGGCGGAGCAGGGGCTGGATATCACCATCATCGTGCTGAACGACGCCATGCTGAGCCTGATCGACGTGAAGCAGCGCAAGCAGCAGCGCCCGCAGGCCGGTGTTGCCTCCCGCCCCGTGGACTTCGCCCAGGTGGCGCAGGCGCTGGGCTGTCACGGGGCAACGGTGCGCAGGTGGGAGGAACTGGAACAGGTGCTGGAGAATGCCGACAGGGTCTCCGGCCCGCGCCTAGTCGACGTGCATATCGACGCCAGCGGCTACGACGCGCAACTGGACGCCATGCGTGGTTGAGGCCATGGCTGGCAACCGCACCGAAATCGTGTAGACAGTCTGCAATCAGTCCAAGACGGTATCAGGGAGCCTTCCCCCATGCGTGATCTGCAACAGCCCGGCCGTTCGGTCGTCCACGCCACCAACGGCGCGGCGGCCACGTCGCATCCGCTGTCCACCCTGGCGGCGATGGAGATCCTGCAGGCGGGCGGCAACGCCATCGACGCGGCGGTTGCGGCCTGTGCCGTGCAGTGCGTCGTGGAGCCCATGTCCACCGGTATCGGCGGTGACTGCTTCGTGCTGCTGCAGAAGGGTGCGCAGGGGGCGGTGATCGGTCTCAACGGTTCCGGCCACGCGCCGGAGGGGCTGACCGCCGACCACCTGCTGGGGCAGGGGATCAGCCAGATCGGGCTGGAGAGCCCGCATTCGGTGACCGTGCCGGGGGCCATCGACGCCTGGTGCCGCCTGCTGGACGATCATGGCAGCCTCGGCATCGACCGGGTGCTGCAGCGGGCGATCTCCTATGCCGAGGAGGGGTTCGCCATCACCCCGCGCGTCTCCGTCGACTGGTCGCGCAACGTGAAACGCCTGGCCGGTGATGCCAGTTCCGCCGCGAAGTATCTCCGCGACGGGGCCAGCCCGAAGGCGGGACAGACCTGGCGCTCGCCGGAACTGGCGGAGACGCTGAAACGCATCGCCGCCCAGGGGCGCGACGGCTTCTATGCCGGGCCGGTGGCCGAGGACATGGTCACCTACCTGAACAGCATCGGTGCCACCCACACGCTGGACGACTTCACCGCCCAGCACTGCGAGTACGTGGACCCGATCTCCAGCGACTATGCCGGTCGGCAGATCACCGAGATCCCGCCCAACGGGCAGGGCATCACGGCGCTGCTGATGCTGAACATCCTGAAGGGCTATGACCTGTCCGCCTACGGCCCGGTCAGTGTCGAGCGGCTGCATATCGAGGCGGAGGCGACGCGCCTGGCCTTTGCCGCCCGTGACAAGCACGTGGCCGATCCGCGCCAGGTCGACGTGCCGGTGGAGATGCTGCTGTCGGAGGCGTTCGCGGACGAACTGCGCGAGAAGATCTCCATGAGCCGCGCCATGCCGGACCCGGCAAAGGCCACCGGGCCGGAATATCGCGACACGGTCTACCTGACGGTGGTGGACCGCGACCTGAACTGCGTCTCCTTCATCAACTCGCTCTACTTTGCCTTCGGGTCCTGCCGCACGGCACCTGGGTCCGGCGTGCTGCTGCAGAACCGTGGCGCGGGCTTCGTGGTGCAGCCGGGGCATACCAACTGCGTCGCCCCGCGCAAGCGCCCGCTGCACACCATCATTCCCGGCATGGCGCTGAAGGATGGCCGCTGCGAGATCGCCTTCGGCGTGATGGGCGGCGGCTACCAGCCGGTCGGCCATGCGCACCTGCTGACCAACATCTTCGACTACGGCATGGACGTGCAGGAAGCCATCGACTGCGCCCGTGCCTTCCATGTCGGCGGCAAGCTGGACGTGGAACGCAGCCTGCCGCGCGACGTGGTGGAGGGGCTGGCATCCCTCGGCCACGAGACCCAGGAACCGGAAATGCCCTGGGGCGGTGCCCAGGCGATCATGATCGACTATGCCAACGGCACCCTCGCCGCCGGCTCCGACCCCCGCAAGGACGGCATGGCGATGGGCTACTGAGGGGACTGTTTGCTGCCTGTTCCATCGGGAGTCATCTGCTGCCTGTGCCATCCCTCTCCCCCACCCGGCCACCCACGGGAGTATCCTTAATGGGTGGCCGGGTGGGGGAGAGGGATGGCACAGGCCACAAACCAATCCGGAGAGGGATGGAACAGGCCACAAACGACTCCTGATGGGCAGGCCAACCAATCACCCGCTTCCCGCCTTGCCGATCTCGCCAATTTCAACTGGAGAAACACCACATGACCAGGACCGTACTGCTCGCCGGATGGGTATCGAAAGGCAAGGGACCGGCGCTGGAGGCGGCGCTGACCACCGACTGGACCATCCTGGCCTGTGACCCGGCGGAGGAGCCGGAGCGTTTCCGGGAACTGGCACCGCAGGCCGACGCCATCGTCGGCGGCCACATCAATGCGCCCTGGCCCGCGACGCCGGACCTGAAACTGTTCCAGATCCCCTTCACCGGCTTCGATTTCCTGTCACCGGAGAAGCTGTCGAAGGGCACGGCCTGCTGCAACACCTACGAGCATGAGAGCTCGATCGCCGAGTACATCCTTCTGGCCATGCTGGAGTGGGAGATCGGCCTGCGCCACACCGACCGGAAGTTCCGGGAGGTCGGCTGGGACGGCAAGGGCGCGGCCCAGGGGCCGGTGCACGGAGAGGTGCGCGACAAGGTGGTCGGCATCATCGGCCATGGCCATATCGGGCGGGAGGTCGCGATCCGCGCCCGCGCCTTCGGCATGACCGTCACCGGTGTCGGTCGGCGGGAGATGGAGACCCCGCCGGAGCTTGACCGCTACGAGACCGTCGGTGCGGGGCTGGAGCGGCTGTTGGCGGAGAGCGACTACGTGGTGGTCTGCTGTCCGCTGAACGATGCCACCCGCGGCATGATGAACGCGGAACGGTTCGGGCAGATGAAGCCAACCGGCGTCGTCATCAACGTCGCCCGCGGCCCGGTGCTGGAGGAGGAGGCGCTGTACAACGCGCTCGCCACGAAGCAGATCGGCGGGGCGGTGATCGATGTCTGGTACCAGTACCCGAATGCGGAGGACCGCAATCCGCCGCCGTCGCGCTTCCCCTTCCAGGACCTCGACAACCTGATCATGACGCCGCACAACTCCGGCTGGACCCAGGAACAGATCGACCGCCGCTGGCGCTTCGTCGCCTCCAACCTCGACCGCCTGGCCCGGGGCGAGCCGTTGCAGAACGTGGTGTTCGTGGGCACGCGGCAGGACTGATCCACCGCCTGCGGGGCCACGGTCGGCGACCGCGCGCGGAGCAGTTGCACCGCGCCCGGCCTTCGGCTAGGTTCCGCCGTCCGCGGGCGGTCCCTGACCGTCCGAGACCAGCGCCGACCGGCCCGCCACCCCAACCGGTGACAACCGTCAGCGCATCCGCGGAGAGGTGCCGGAGTGGTCGAACGGGGCGGTCTCGAAAACCGTTGTACTGGTGACAGTACCGAGGGTTCGAATCCCTCCCTCTCCGCCATCAAGTCCTTGTTTTTGTTGATATATTTATGTTATCATGGGCCGCCTCCCGGAACCCCCGGCTTCTGCGGGGCTCCGCGCCTTGATACCCCCAACTGCGAACCCGAGAACGCTTTGGCGTGTCGATTCTCCACGCGCCCGGGTCGCTTTTCTCTACCGGCGTTTCAGCGGTTCGCTTTGGTGTTTGATTGTATGCGGCTCAGCTGAAGCCCAGCAATGCCCTCTGATCATCCCAGTGCAGCGGCAGGTCGATGCGCTTGATCAGCGTCTCGGCGGTGAGCTCCGGCGGCTGTCGCCCGTCAAGGATCGCCTCGGTGATGTCGGGTGCAAGGAATGCCAGCGGCAGGACCTGGCTGATGTAGCGGTCACTGACACTTTCTAATCGGGCGATGTCCGAGAGGGTAGCCACCCGGCCCTGCTTGAGGTCGTCGAACCAGGCATGGGCCTGCACGACGCAGCGGATGAGGCGTTGGTCCGGATTTGCCGGTGCCTCTCCCTTGTTGGGTCCATCAAGCACCAGCCGCATCTCGACGCCGCGCTTTCGGATGCAGGTCGGGATGTGGTGGGTGATTGTGGTGTCGGGCAGTTCGGTCATCGATGACAGGTCGAGCGTGATCTCGATCCGGTCGCTGCCGAGCACGACACGGTCCACGAGAACGTGAGGATGATTCCTGATTCCGATAGAGCTTGGATGGCTGGTGGCGTTCCCCGTGCCCGGGTTGGTGCTTTCGGAGACCTTGCCCAGTAGCGCGCCGATCCGGTCTGCGGGGATGCCGCTGTCCCGTGCAGCCTCTGCCAGCCGTGCCGGGTTGCTGATCAGTGCCGTGATGGCATCAGCGGTGATCCGCTCGATCTCCCGTGCCGGGAGTCTCCAGCCGCTATCGGTGGTGCTCTCCCCCACGGTGCCATTCACCAGGTGCCGTGAGACGTAATAGCGATAGCGCCTGCCGGACTTCACCGCATGACTGGGTGTCAGGGGACGGCCATCGGAATCGAACAGCTTGCCCATCAGCGGGCTGGGTTCCGTCCTGCGGGAGGGCATGCTGCGCTTCCGCCCCCGGTTGGAGATCAGCTTCTGCTGTACGGCGTCCCATGTGGTCAGGTCGATGATGGCTGGATGCAGCCCCTCGTGTATCTCGCCCTTGTGAGCGATGCAGCCAATGTAGAGCGGATTGCCCAGCAGCTTGTAGATGTAACCCCGCGACAGCGGACGCCCGCCACCTGACCGCTTCGATGCGGGTGCATCGTTCTCTATCGGCCCTTCCGCCTTGTCCTCGCTTTCACCAACTCCCCTGCGCCTGACCTTGGTGGTGAGCCCAAGGTCATCGGCAGCTTGCTTCACATGCCGGACATTCCCCAGTTCGAGATAAAGCTCGAAGACCTTTCTGACTGTTCCTGCTTCCTCCTCGTTGATGGTGAGGGTCCTGCCATCGGGCTCGTAGCCGAGCGGTACGAAGCCGCCCATCCACATGCCCTTGCGCTTGGAGGCGGCGATCTTGTCGCGGATGCGCTCTCCCGTGACCTCGCGCTCGAACTGGGCGAAGGACAGCAGCATGTTGAGGGTCAGCCTTCCCATGGAGGTGGTGGTGTTGAACTGCTGGGTGATGGAGACGAAGGAGACATCATGCGCATCCAGCACATCGACGATGCGCGAGAAGTCGGCCAGCGAGCGCGTCAGGCGATCGACCTTGTAGACGATGATGGTGTCGATCTTCTGTGCCTCGATATCCGCCAGCAGGCGGGCCAGGGCCGGGCGATCCATGGTGCCGCCGGAGAAGCCGCCATCATCATAGAGGTCGGGCAGCAGCTTCCAGCCTTCGCCGGCCTGGCTGCGGACATAGGCCTCGCAGGCTTCGCGCTGGGCATGCAGCGAGTTGAAGTCCTGTTCCAGCCCGTCTTCGGTGGACTTGCGGGTATAGACCGCGCAGCGCCGTACCGAGTTCTCGGTCCTTCTGCGTTTGCTTCCCTTGCCACCAGTGACCGTCATGGTCTTTGTCCCTTCAGGCCGAAGAACAGGGGCCCGGACCAGCGGGTGCCGGTGATCTCGCGGGCGACGGCGGAGAGGGAGTTCCATTCCCGGTCCCGGTACTGAACGCCCTTCTCGAGGATGATCACCTCGTGGGTGACGCCCTGCCAGTCACGCAACAGGCGGGTGCCGGGCTTGATGGTCATGCCGGATGCGGGACGAAGCTGATCGCTGGTAGACTTAGACGTCTTGCCATCACGCATGGACCTTGCCGCCCGTTCCAGCTGCCGGGCCAGGCCAGCGGGCTTTCCGCCCACTGCTTCCAACTGCATCTCGTACGCCAGGGCACGCACGAGGGTATCCCTGCGCATGTACTTCGGCGGTGGATGGCTGAAGGTCTCTTCCCAGCGCTGCTTCAGGTCCAGCTTGTCGAGGTCGGACAGGGCATCGATATCCTTGTGCGAGACCTTGTCCTGCCGCTTTGCCGACCGCCTGCTCACGGGATGATCCGGTAGACACGGCCACGGCCTTCCACCTTCTCCGACATCACTTTGAGCCCGAGCTTCTTGCGGACGATGCTGCTGATGGCGCCACGCACGGAGTGCTGTTGCCAGCCGGTGGCCTGCACCAGTTCGTCGAGGCTGGCACCACCGTCGCGTCGGAGCAGGTCGACCAGCAGGGACTGGCGGGTGCCTGGGCGGATGGTGTTCTTACCACCAGCTCGACCCGATGCTGCCCGCTCACTGGTCTCCGCGACACCAACGCAAGCGTGCTTGGTATCAGCATCTTGCGGAGGTTCTGCGCCAGAGGCGTCAGGCACGGAGCCACTGGGGGAGCCGGCTCCCACCTCTCCAGTGCTGGTACCCTCGTCATCGTCGGCATCGACACCGATGGCGTCCAGGCCAGCGCGGGTGATGGCGAGGGCAAACCTGTTGCCGTCCTTATCACTGCGCCAGACCCGGTCTTGGCCATGACAGGCACCAATTTGAACAGAACCGGTAGCATGCAATCCGGCGCTTGCTATTCCCTTCCCTTGCAGTGGGCGCTCTTCGACCAGACCCTTGCGAAGCAGGCTCGAGAGCACCGACGCGATGGCGCCTCCGTTGATGGTCAGGCAGTTGGGCAGTGGCAGGACGAAGCCACCCTCTGCCTGTGCGGCGTTAGACAGGATGACGAGCTGGGTGTCGGTGAGGTGGAACATGAGAGCCTCCCTGGGTCAGGGAGGCGTTTCGATCGGCGGGACCTCAGTGGTCAGCCGATACGCCTCCCACCACCCAGGGCCCTGCCGATCGGTCGGTCAGGGCCTGCACAGGGGAGGTCGAACGAGGGCTCAGGGGATGGTCAACTCCGCAGGCCAAGCAATGCTTGCCTGAGTGTGACAGTCCAGACCGAAATTCAGTTCGGTGAGACAGGCAGGGATGCTGATTTGCCAACAATGATTTGAGGTCACTCGGCAATCGGCACGTGAACCGCCCCGGGATTGCCGGAGGCCGTTTGGTTTGAGTTACGCCGCCACGCTCTGTTCGTCCAGCATGGCGTAGTATCGTTGTTCGGCTTCAGCAGGCGGGATGTTGCCGATCGGCTCCAGCAGTCGCCGGTTGTTGAACCAATCCACCCATTCCAGAGTGGCGAACTCTACGGCCTCGAACGATCGCCATGGTCCGCGGCGGTGAATCACCTCGGCTTTGTAGAGGCCGTTGATGGTCTCGGCGAGGGCGTTGTCATAGCTGTCGCCGACGCTCCCTACCGACGGCTCGATCCCAGCCTCGGCCAGCCGCTCCGTGTATTTGATCGAGATATACTGGCTTCCCCGGTCGCTATGATGGACCAGGCCACTGCGATGTGTAGGCCGTCTGTCGTGAAGCGCCTGTTCCAGGGCGTCGAGCACGAAGTTGGCGTGCGCCGTGCGACTGACGCGCCAGCCGACGATGTACCGGGCGAAGACGTCGATCACGAACGCCACATAGACGAAGCCCGCCCAGGTGGCGACGTAGGTGAAGTCGGAGACCCATAGCCGGTTGGGAGCCGGAGCCTGGAACTGTCGATTGACCTGATCGAGCGGGCACGGCGCCCCCTTGTCGCCGACCGTCGTCCGGATCGTCTTGCCGCGAATGACACCCTGAAGCCCGAGTTCCCGCATCAAACGAGAGACGGTGCAGCGGGCGACGTCATGGCCCTCGCGCTGGAGTTGCCGCCATACCTTCCGCACGCCGTAAACGCCGAAGCTCTCTTCGAAGACCCGGCGGACCTCGACCTTCAACGCGAGATCACGCCTCGCACGCTCAGACAGCAGCGACGGATCGCGTCGCCGGGCCAGGTGATCGTAGTAGGTGGAAGGGGCAATCGGCAGCATCCTGCAAATCGGCTCGACCCCGAACTCCGCCCGATGATCGTCGATGAAGGCGATCATCGCTTGAGTGGGCGGTCGAGCTCCGCCTGGGCGAAATATGCTGACGCCTTCCGCAGGATCTCGTTGGCCTGCCTGAGTTCACGGTTCTCCCGTTCCAGAGCCTTCAGCTTCTCGGTGATATCACTCGGGACGCCGGCGACAACCCCGTTATCGATCTCGGCCTTCTTGACCCATCCCGACAGCGTCCAGGGCGCACAGCCGATCTTGCCCGCAATGGAGGTGATCGCCGCCCACCGAGACGGATACTCGTCAAGGTGCTCCCTCACCATCCGAACGGCTCGCTCGCGCACCTCAGGTGAAAACTTGTTCGTCGTACTGCTCATGATGGCCCCTTCTTCTCAGGAGTTGGGGCCTCCGACAATCCCGGGGCGGTTCATTGTTGCGGATCGTCATATAGGCGACGCCAGGTCTCTTGGTGACTATGGAAGCGCGCGACCACGCGTTCTCGACGGCAACATCATCCGGTCCGGCAAATGCCGGAGCGCTCGCGATCACGAAAAGGAGCATCAGGTAAATCCACCTAATCTCCTTCAATGATCCAAGACAGCAAGCCATGGTCTCCAATCATCCCTTCACTGCGGCGACTTCCGTTGCGACCAGCGCCCTCAACTCTGCTTCCCCGAAGCGTTCAAGCGGCTTCCCATTGACAAAGAAAGTAGGTGTCTTCCGGACGCCAACTGTCTTCACATCAGCCAGATCCTGTTGAAGGACCCGTGTCGTCTGTGGGGCCTGCATCTGTGTCCGTGCCGTCTCTTGGTCCAAACCTGCCGAAATGGCCATTCTGTAAAGGACATCCGAGTTCATCTTGCCATGAGAAGCCCATTGCGGCTGGCTCCAGAGGATAAAATTCAGAACTTCCTCGAACTTGCCCTGAGCGCGTGCCGCTTCAAGGATACGGACGGCCACCTCGGATGTTTCACCATGAAGCGGCGTGTACCTGATGACGACTCGAACGGTATCGGCGTGCTCCTTCATGATATCTTTGACTATGGGATGAAAGGCGCGGCACGCTTCACAAGCCGGGTCGAAAAATTCTACAATTGTAACTGGCGCATCCTTCGGACCTAGAATCGGCGAATGCGGTCGGATGAGTGCCTGCGCGAATGTTGAATCGACTGTCGATACCTCAGCTGTTGATGCGGGCCTAGTGGCGTACCACGCTGCGCTACCGAAACCGGCTGCGCCCACGGCAAGAACAGATAAGATCAGTGCACGGCGGTTCATTCGGTTCTCTCCTTGAGCGAGAAAGTGGACAGCAGCGCTATCAGTGCAAAAGCAGCCGCCGCCAAGAGGGGAATCGGAATACCGAGGACGACTTGATTGTCATCAGTACATGATGGGCCGGAAGCAGTGCAGGGCTTGATGCTTTCCGGGATAACACCGACGTACAAGCCCAGATGCCAGAGGGCCACCACGCCGCCACCGATTGCCAGGACAATCCCGTAACGCCCGACCCGCGGATCTCGCCACCAGAGTCCCAGTCCGAGAACAATCACCAGAGGGAACATGAAGGCCCGCTGGAACCAGCACAGATTGCACGGTGTCTGGCCCAGGACTTCTCCGATGAATAGCACTGATAGCGAAGCGGCCAGCGCCACGATCCAGGCCAGAATGAGTGCGGTTTCTCCCGAAATTCGGCGCATGAGTGTCAAAGCCTCGCTTTCAGATCGGCAAGAATTTCCTCCGCCGCCGTGCCATAAGGCCACGAATCTGCAAACCCCGCCTGAGGATCAAACAACAGGAGATGCGATGTATGGCTCATTGTGTAGCCGCCCGGCGCAGAAGCTTCTTCAATCTTCTCGTAGAAGATCGGGAAAGTTTCGGCGGTGCTGGCAATCTGGTCCGGCGTACCTGTGAGCCCAACGATGCCGGCCCCAAACAAGGGCATAAACTCAGCCAGGGCTTCCGGGGTGTCCCGCTCAGGATCGATCGATATGAAGATTGGCTGCACATCGGAAGACTGATCTCCCAGACTTTCCATGACCGCAGCAACTTCGGCCAAGGTTGTCGGGCAGATATCGGGGCAATTGGCGAAGCCGAAAAACACCAGCATCCAGCGTCCCTGATAATCCTTCTCCGTTCGAACGACACCTTGATGGTCGGTCAGTTGAAATGCTGCGCGAAAAGCCGGTTCAGCAGCTTCTTCGCGTTTCTCAATCTGCCTTATCGTTTCCCATTGAAGAGCAATGAAAGCCAGGAGGGCGACACCCGCCAGAACCCACAGAGCCCTTCGAACTATTGAAAGTCGCATACCCGTTTGCCCAAACCCAATCCGCAATTGGATACTTGGATAAATGCTCTAGCAGCTAGAGGGTCAAGACGAAAAACACTACGGCTTCTCCAGCGCACATTTCTATAGTAGCTATAGATATCAGGAGGCTACCAATGCTCACCATCGGCAAACTTGCGAAGAAGACAGGAACCAAGGTTCAAACCATTCGCTACTACGAGCAGATTGAACTGATGCCGGAACCGGGAAGGACAGAAGGCGGTCAACGACGCTATGGGGACGCCGAGCTTGACCGCCTCTCGTTCATTCGTCACTCAAGGCAACTAGGGTTTTCGCTGGACGCCATTCGGGAGCTTCTGGATCTCAGCGACAATCCTGACCGGCCTTGCAACGAGGCCGATGCCATCGCACGCCGACAGCTCAAACAGGTCGAACAGCGACTGTCGCGCCTCGATGCCTTGCGTACGGAGCTGAAACGCATGGTTCGGGAATGCAGCGGCGGTCATACAAGTGATTGCAGGGTCCTCGAAGTGCTTCGTGATCACTCGGAATGCCTCACTGATCATCAGGATTTGAACGACTGAACACGGGGGCTGTCGAGCTGTTCCGTGTGCATTCGAACTCGCGGATGATCGATGAAACGCGGAGGCTTCATTTTTCTCTTGAACCTATAGTCACTAGAGCAATTACATTACCGCCATCGTCAAGAGAGGAGCGGTTCGATGAAGGTTCCACCGTTAGTTCAAGTTCTTGTTGCAGGAGCCTTTGCTTGGGGCCTGAGTGAAGGCCTGCCAGTCTGGCAGTTCGACGGCGCTCTGGTGACTGTTGCGGTCTGGATCGCCAGTATTGCGGGTGCCGGATTTCTGGCTATCGCACTGAACATCTTCCGTATTCACAAGACGACCTTTGATCCCCTGAACCCGTCCAAGGCTCAGAAACTGGTTGTGTCAGGTCTTTACCGCATAACCCGGAATCCGATGTATGTCGGAATGGCATTCCTGTTGTTGGGATGGTGTCTCTATCTTGGAGACGTAATTGCGTTTCTAGCAATTGCCTTGTTCGTGGTGTCCATGAATCACTTGCAAATCAAGGCCGAAGAAAGCGCGTTGCAGGACAATTTTGGCGACGACTACTTGCGGTACACGCAGCGCGTGCGACGTTGGCTTTGATGCTGGAGAAACGAAATGGCTAATTGTTGTGGAAATGACGCCAAGTTTGATGGCGTCTCGGATGATTATAAACGCAGGCTTTGGATCGTCATCGCGATCAACGCTATGATGTTCACAATCGAAATGATTGCCGGGCAATACGCGGTGTCGTAGTACCCTAATAAAAGAGAAATTACCGCTTCTGGCCTATTTTGGCGATTTCTGTGCCTCTATTTAGGATATGTCCACAGGTTTCGGCGACCTTCGGATGAGTGGTTCCGTCTGCCAAATCTCTTGCGCGCGGAGCAGAAGTGCATGTCGATCAGTGTTGGAGCCGAGTTCTTCAATTGCGCGTCGTGCCGCATGAAGCGCTCTCTCGGATGGCACAAGTCCAGTTGTTCCGAGCCCTCGTGTTCTAGCTCGGCGGCCTATGGCTCCCTGGTCTGCATATCGATATTCATGAAGTCGGGCCCAGCTCTGGAGATTCTCCAAAGCCTCACTCTGTCGCGGAAACGTACGCAACAGACTCCGCGCTGCCCGGTTGTTTCGCGCCACCCGATAGGCAGTGCGAAGCAACGGGTGCTTTGATCCGAGTTCAATCGCAGCGAGAACAATTGTTCTTTGGGCTTGGTTCTCAGAGATCAGCGCATCTGCATCCGCCAATTTCCACAATCGCAGAAGGTCTGACGTTTGTCTGAACTGATGCAGGCTTTGTTGGTCGCCAGAGACTACAGCTGACGCCAATCTTTTAGCCCCCTGAACCGCACGCGCTTTCATACGCTTTGAGATACCAGCATGCGGACATGTCGATACCAGAGACCGACCGCAACTTTCACAGTTTGTCGACCAAGCAAACCGCCAGTGGCGCAATACCAGATCCGGCGTTTGCTCTTGGCAATATGTGCAGGTCTGAAAGTCATGTGTTGCCAGATAGTTCAATGAGCGGGCGCTCAAATTTGGCAATGTCATCGCCGCAATCTCGGTACGTTTTCTTCCAACAGCCGCGCACAATCGGTCTACACAAACTTGCTCAAGGTCGCTCGAGCGGTCGGGCACCCTGCCCCTTTGCAAGCCAAGATAGCCGCACAGTTCTTCGGTTGAACAGTGATTGGCTTGTGCCAGCCGGGTAAGCCAGCTCGAAAGCAGTTCATCGCATAGGGGTGGTGGTCGGCGGGGCAGAAGCTTGATGGTCACTCGGCCTCAACGGCCGTCTCAAGCGGAACCGTCCACGCATGTTTGTTCCAGGTCGGCCGCCATGTCGCGACAGCCTCATCCGTAATCCTCTCTTCCCCAGAATGAATCGCATCGATGGCCAGAGACTTAATCATGATAAAGACGCGGGACGTGACCCCGCCGGTCACCTTCAGGATGGTTCGGAGCGAAGCAACGGTCAGGCCCGAAGGTTTTTCCAGCGCCATGGCCGCGATCAGTGTTTGGATCAGACGTGAGAACTCTACATCGTCTTCCCAAAGCGGCAAAAAATGTTCATCCAACCGGCGCGCAAGCTGGTCATCGCCACGGACGGCATCAAGCGCTTCGTTAACGCCAAAGACCACGAGCGATACGCTAAGCTCATTTGCGAGGAACCGTAGCATGTTGAGGAACCGACGTTGCTCCCTGTAACTGCCGGCAAGCAGATTGTGCACCTCGTCAATCATGAGCATTTTCAGGTCCATGTCTCTGAGATGGTTCAGCGCCCGAACCTCCAGTTCCGAGACTGTGCGACGCCCCCACATGGGCGCGCCAATCGTAGATAGTAAGTGTTGGTAGAACCTTCTCTCATCCGGCGCGGGTGGTGCCTGAAGCAGCAATACAGGTGTCTTGGTGATCCCGAGATCACTCTTGTATTGAGTGGGATACTTGCTCGCCATACGTTTGGCGATCATCGTCTTCCCGATGCCAGAGCTCCCATAGACCATCAAACCTGGCATGCGACTTTGTCGCGGTGTTTCCATCAATGATGTCAATCGATTGAGGACAATCGTTGCACGATCAAAAGCGATCCAATGGTCGCTGCGAATGCGGTCAATTCTTTCGTTTTGGGTCATGAAATTCATCTATGGGATAGGTTGGAAGATCAGGGTTGCCGGTATCAATCGCGAACATTTCACGAGAAGGGTCGCGCTGCTTTGGGGCCTTTGACAGGCGCGCATCCCGCTCTTTACCCAGCCTGGCTGCCTTGGTTTTCTGGCGCGCTGCCTCGGCCAGACGCCTTTGCGCGTCTACCATATCAAACAGCGCCTTTTCGTGGATCCGCCCACCGTGCTTTTCTTTCCATTCTTTGCGGGCGCGGCGACTTTCCCAAAGAGAGATTTCGGGATGACTGAGATTTCGGTAGCGCGCTTCGATCATGCGACCATCGTCTACCTGCACCCAAATCTTCGATAGGTTCCGCGGATCAAATCTGACTTGCGCCTTCTCTTTGCCCCGCCCGATCAAGGACGCAAACGCATCATTCCAGTAGCGCACTTCAAAAAGCGTGATCCCTGTGCGGCCAAGCTTGCGCCATTCAAAAGGCATGAAGCTCGATCGAAACGCGTCCACATCGACAACTTGCCGCCCTGCTGTATCGCCACCCAAATCGCTCCAGGCAGCAAGAGGTGTCCGGCCAAGAGCCCGATGCGGGGTGTTGTGATACCGACAGATTTCAAGATGAAGCCAGTCTTCAAACTCAGCAAGCGTCAAAGTCGCGTTTTGTTCGCTGTTATAGTCACCCTTGTCTTTGGGTGACGAGTGCGTGGTTCCAGGCAATACGTGAACCGAACCCATAGTTGTACCGATCAAGCGCTCAATGTGACCTCCGTAATGCTTGCCGCCCTTGGGACGATAGGAAACATCAATGCCCCAATCCTCGCACGCGGACTTGAACGCTCTGCTGCGGAACTCCTGGGCATTGTCCACATGAACAGCCTTCGGAATACCAGCCGTAGGCCAGGTAAGCTCTTCAAGGGTGCCGGGCACATGCACTGTCTTTCGGCGCACGCAATGGTCGAGACAAAGCGCAACCGACAGAACGGACGGTGCATCGAAACTCACGTATACGCCCAACACCACACGCGTGGTGACATCGATCGCCATCGTCAGGTTCGGCCGCGCAAGAGGCTGTCGATCGATGTGATCGACCAAAAATACATCGGCCTTGGTATGATCGATTTGCACGACGTCGAGTGGGTCGGGAACGTCGAGTTTGCCAGGACGCGCTGCGAACAATTGTCCAGCTACGTCCGCGCCATGTCGCTTTGAGATGACCTTACGCTGGTCCATCGCATCTAGCCGCCGCTTAACTGTTCGACGGGTCGGAGGCTGGAAGCCCTTTGCATCACACTCTGAGCGTATCTCACGCCAAATGCGCAAAAAACTTGAACGTTCTCGAACCAGATAGTAGCGGCTAAGGGTGGTGCTGATGATGCGCTCCACATCCGGAGCAAGACGCCCTTTTCCAGGTTTAGGCCCGCGCCGACCCGGTTGCAGCGCAACGGATCGAGCATCGTTCTCTTTGAGACGACGGTAAAGCTTCCAAGTATAGCTTTTGGAAAGACCCAACTCCCATGCCGCGTCGCCAATGGCACGACCAATTGGGTCGCCCTTTTTTTCAAGCTCAAGAAGCGGCCGCAGAATAGCAGCACGATGTTTCGCAACGGCTTCAGATTTCACAGCGCGTCTTCATCACAAATCGCCGAAAGTTATCCACAGATAATCTTGTATCCTAAATTAGGGTACAGTATCCTAATTAAAGGTACAATGCCACAAATAGAGGTACAAGCAGCCATTGAAAAGTCAGGGAAAAATTAGCCTCTATTCTCTTTAATTAGGGCACAACGACACCAGAGAAGGTCGCGGCTGCGCGCGGCCGCCTTTCTGAGCCGGGCCTTGAGCTTGGCGTAGGCGTTCTCGATGGGGTTGAAGTCGGGACTGTAGGGCGGGAGGAACCGCAGCTCGGCTCCCGCCGTCTCGATCGCGGCGCGCACGCCCACGCCCTTGTGGCTGCCGAGGTTATCCATGATCACCACGTCGCCCGGGCGGAGCGTCGGGACGAGAACCCGGTCGACATAGGACTGGAAGATCGGGCCGTTCATCGGCCCGTCGATCAGCATGGGCGCCTCGATGCCGGAGAGGCGCAGGCCGGCGACGAAGGTGGTGGTCCTCCAGTGTCCGTGCGGCACGCTCATGCGCAGTCGCTCACCGCGGGGCGCCCGCCCGCGAAGCCGCGCCATCTTCGTGTTCAGCCAGGTTTCGTCGATGAAGATCAGGCGCTCGGGATCGAGATCGGGCTGTCCCTCGAACCAGGTCCGCCGGGCGGCCGCCACATCCGCTCGCGCCTGCTCATCGGCGTGCCCGGACTTTTTTGAGCGACCACCCGCGCCTCGAGAAGAAGCGCCAGACCGTGCTGCGCGCGACCGAGACGCTTCTCTCGTTGCTGAGCCGGCCGCGCATCTCGTCCAGCGTGATGTCCGGCGCGGCCTCCACGAGCGCGATCAGGAACACTTCATGGGCATCGAGCGGCGAGCGGGTCGGATGACCTTGCCGATAAGCGATACGGCTGCCCGTGTCGCGCCAACGCCGCACCCAGCGAACGGCCGTCGCAACGCCAATCCCGAACCGCGCCGCGGCCGCGCGGGCCGAAGCGCCATCCGCAACGGCGTCCAAAACCCGCTCTCTGAGGTCCGCAGAATACGCTCGCGACATGTTCCCATCTCCACATCTTGTGCGGAGGCAGAATCGCATATCAACCGGCACCCGTGAATCCCCTCAGCGAATCGGTAAGCCCACAATCTGCTCTAGAGTGTTCAAGCAACGATGGCGCAATCCAAAAGACCAAACGAACAACGGGATTGACTTCTCCGAGAGGATCGGCGACAACTGATATGTCAGTCATCAACAGAAAAATCGCCGAACTGACGGTGTTGTATCGACAGGTCCATCACGGTGATGGATCACAACCGATGAGGACTTCGCGCCATGGAACTCCAGAAATCCGACATGTCCGATCGACAGCGGGCCTTCAGGGCAACCTATCGGCATCAGATTGCAGGCTGGTACAACGGATGGCTGCACGTTGCCGTCATTTTCGTCGCCGGGTTCGCGATCGTCTACGTCTGCGGGGCGAACCTTCGCGATGTTGCGCTGTGGGAGTGGCTGGTCGTTCCCGCCGTCTTCCTCACCTATCAGTTCGGCGAGTATTGGGCGCATAGACTGTGGCTTCACAAGCCGGCAAAGAACGGCGCGCTCCGAGAACTATATAAGCGCCACACGTTGCAGCATCATCAATTCTTCACCGATCACGAGATGCGCTTCGCTGATCATTTGGATTGGCGCGTCACCTTCTTTCCGCCCTTCACGATGGCCGCCTTCGTTCTTCTCGGTCTGCCCAGTGCGGCTATCTGCGGTTTGTTGATCTCTCCGAATGTCGGCTGGCTGGTTATGGCCGCCGTGATCGGAAGCTACATGTGGTACGAACTGGTCCACTTCTGTTGCCACGTTGACGACAATTGGTTCTTGCTCAATTGTCCGCTCATCAACACCGCCCGCCGTCATCACAAGGCTCACCATAATCACTCTGTGATGATGGAAGTGAATATGGGGATCGGTACACCCATCTTCGATTGGGTCTACGGCACGTCCGATCTGAACCGGGGTTTCTTCGGACACGTCTTCAATGGCAGCAGCTGGGCGCACGTTAAGTCTGATCTGCGTCAGACGGCGCGAACGCCTGTGGTGAAATCGAACGAGGTGCCTGCTGCATTGAAGACAGCGAGCAGCTGAAGCAAAAGCGCCGGCCGGAGATTTGTTCATGGACACCGCAATGTCGGTTGTGCATTCAGTGGAGCCCGACTTGTCCTCGCTCAGCTGGTTCGCCCTTCTATGGCTCGTCTGCTGCGTGAGCGGCTTGACCATCAGCGGCATGCTGCCGCTGAGGGAAACTTCCCCGGTCCGGGGAGGAGCAGTGCTCGTCATCGGAAACGTCATCGCTCTTCTTCTTCTTGTTATTGGTACGCTGTTGTTTGCGGCGCTCAGCTTACGCGTGTCGAGCATCATTTTGGTCTCCGCAGCAGTATTCCTCTACATGCCGGTCGCGTTCGATTCAGTGCCGCAAAAGTGGCGGGACACCCGTGCGGGACTGGCTCTTCTGATGTGCATCCAAATTACCGCACTGACGTTCGTGTGTCGGTCCGACGTCATAACGAACAAGCTGCTGGCGGCTTGAAGGGAGAACCATCGTGGCACGAATAAAGTTTGTCATCTCGTCTCTTTGCCTCACGGTCGCCATCTGCGTCTTTCTCTACGATTACTACATTGGCCTGGCCGTGCCGGCGTTCGTGGCGTTGGCGGCCGGTCTATTCATTACGTCAGCGATCTGGGTTTTCCCGGACGTGCGGCGGAAATGAACCCGCATTGCCACATCTAACAACATCCCAACAACATATTGGCGCAACATGCGGGGAGGAAAAGGATGAGCTTGAACGACAAAACGTTTCTAATCTCAGGAGCGGCGAGTGGGCTGGGCGAGAGCGTCGCACGACGACTGGCTCGCGAAGGCGCCAACATCGTCATTGGAGACATCTTGGCAGACGAAGCCGCGCGCGTCGCCGAGTCGATCAATGCGGACGGCGGCTCCGCCGCAACCGTTCCCCTGGATGTCCGTGTAGAGGCGGACTGGCAACGCGCGATTAACGATGCGGTCGCACGGTTTGGATCGCTGTCCGGACTTGTCAGCAATGCTGGGATCAGCGGCATGGTGCCCGACGTCATGGACACGGATTACTTCGATACCCTGCTTGCCATCCATGCTCGTGGCACGTTTCTTGGCATCAAGCATGCGGCCCCGGTGATCGCCAAGTCAGGCGGCGGCTCCATCGTCGCGGTGTCATCGATCGCAGGCAAAGTCGGCGCGCAGCATGTCCACATGGGCTACAACGCCGCCAAGGCCGCGATCCTGCTGCTCGTGAAATCGGCTGCGGGCTACTATGCGAAGGATAACATTCGCGCCAACGCGGTCATCCCGGGCTGGATGCCTCCAATGCGAACCTCGGTTGCTTCGGCCGATCCCGATCTGCGTCCGAAATTGTTGAAGTCAGTTCCGCTCGGAAGAACCGGTCAGTTTCCGGAAGTCGCCGAAGCCGTACATTTTCTGGTTTCAGATGCGGCTTCATACGTAAACGGGATCGAACTGCCCGTCGACGGTGGCTTCCTCGCGTATCGGGCCTTCTCGTGACGAACGTCGTGCGCCGACCGGTCCACAACCAAATGGCCCTGCGAGGGAAGTCATGAGCGTGTTTTTGGGAAGCAGAACCATCGACGGCGTGCAAGTCACGGTGGACGGACAGCCTATCGATCCGGCTTTCGATCTCGGAACCTTCGGCAGCGGTCTATTCGAATGGAGCTACGAAGGCGAAGGACCGATGCAGCTTTCCCTCGCTATCCTGAAAGAATACCACAAGGACGGGCAAAAGGCGCTACGGGACGCCGACTATTTCATGCGGGCCGTGGTCGCAAACCTTGGTAACGATTGGGAACTGACGACCGACAATATCCGCGACGCGTTATCCAACGCCGGAAGATAGTCGCGCGACGAATTGCTCGGCTGCAATCGTTGTGGCGGCGATCGTTACCCAAGCGTCCTCTTGGTAAAAGCTACGATGTTGTCCAACAGTTCATCGGACGCGGCGGCGGCCGCAGCAGTGTCGCCTGCCGCTATCTTCTCAGCGAGATTGGCATGCGCGGCTGCCGTTTCGAGGATGTTGGCGTACCTGCGATGATATTTTGCCCAGAAGCGCCGGGACAATCCGTGCATGAGGCCCATGGCCTTTGCAGCGAACTCATTCTGGGACGCCTCGAATTCGAGGTAAGTTAGCCGGTTGTCCCAGCGAGCGAATGTAACGTCATCGATCTGGTCCGAGAATTCTCGTAGTTTGCGCCCGATCAGCGCGAATTCCTCTTTCTGTTCTGAAGAGGCGCGCTCGGCCGACTGTCTTGCCAGCAGACGCTCGATCTCGCGCCTGGTGTCGAGAAGGTTCAGTTGCGTCTGCACGTTTATGTCACTCACGAGAATGCCGCGGCGAGGTAGGATAACCACGAGACCTTCTCGCTCGAGCCGACGGAATGCTTCCCTGATAGGAGTTCGGCCGAACTCGAGGTCGGCCGCCTGGCCCTGCTCGGAGAGCACGGATCCCGGTGGCAGGCGCAGTGTGACGATGCGTTCTTCGAGCTCCAAATAAGCGCGGTCAGCGATCGAGAATCCGCTATCGAGGTTGAGTTTCGTCATTATTACTCGCGGTAAGTGTCCATAGTTGAGCCGTCTATGCTGACCAACGCCATGACCTAACCAACTGTCGGGCGAGGAACAAGGCCATTCCGATCGGTCCAGGCGTGAATGACGTTCGAGGTGAACTCGCTGCCATAGCACGTCAGGAAGAAGGGCTGCCGAGAGGTTATGGCCGCGCGCGCAGCCTCCAAGTAGCGCAGCGTGTGGCCATAACCGGGTCCCAGGTCTCAACAGTGGTTTTGCTGAACCACACCGCTGAGGAGACCGGCTATGACCGCTACCCATTCTATCGCTTCGACCGTTCTGGTTGCCATCGACATTTCCAAGCATCGCCATGAAGTGCTGATCGGGGTCCCCGGCAAGAAGCGTCGTCGCCGGATGACGATCATGAACACGTTGGAAGACTTTCAACGCTTGACTGCGGCGCTGGTCGGTTACGACTTGCCGGTTCGGATCGGGTTCGAGGCTACCGGCAACTATCACAGACCCCTGGCGCATCATCTCGGACAGGCCGGGTTCGAACTGAAGCTCGTTTCCTCTGTCGGCCTCGCCCGAACACGTGTCAATCTCGGAGCAAAATAGGCCAGGTTCCTCGAGCGATAGTGCCCTTAGGGATGTAGCCTGCGCCTTGGCGCGTGTGCTCCCCACATAGCTGACGCGCGGCAAGGCGCACTGGCCGAAGGCCAGTTCTGAGGGACGGGTTTGGTTGGGGTCAGGTTTTGGAGTTGCGGCTCTGGCGTAGCCTGAAGCTTTCGCCGTTCATCTCGAGGATGTGGACGTGATGGGTCAGGCGGTCGAGGATGGCCCCGGTGAGGCGCTCGGAGCCGAAGACCTCGGTCCACTCGTCGAAGGGCAGGTTCGAGGTGATGACGATCGAACCGCGTTCGTAGCGCTGAGAGATGATCTCGAAGAGCAACTCGGCCCCTGTCTTGGAGAGTGGCACGAAGCCCAGCTCATCGATGATGAGCAGATCCTGGCTGGCGAGGGTCTTTTGAAGGCGCTGCAGGCGGCGCTCATCGACGGCCTCGACGAGTTCATGGACGAGAGCGGCAGCAGTGGTGAAGCGAACCTTCAGGCCCCTCTGGCAGGCTGCCAGCCCGAGGCCGAGGGCAATGTGAGTCTTTCCGGTGCCGCTTGGTCCCAGCGCAATGACGTTCTCGCGGCGATCGACAAACTCGCAACGCGCGAGTTCCATGGTCAGTGCCTTGTTGAGCGCCGGGATCTGGTCGATGATCGGAATGAAGGGATCGAGCTTCGGCCGGACAGGCGGTTTCGCACGGCGATACCCTGGCGGCACAGAGTGCTTCAGGATCTTCGCCACCGTCTTGCGGTCGATGCCGAACATCCGTGCCGCTTCGCTCTTGCTCATCCCGTCGACATGGCACGCCCGACGCACCCGCCCGTATAGGTCCACAGCGTACATCTCCCCGCCTTCAGCTCGTTGCCTCAGGCGAAAGATGCGGAAAATTACTCCGCGACGGTCAGCACATCTAACCGTTCCCGCTGTCCATTTTGTCTCCGGGATTCACATCTGCGCGATCCTGAAACTGAGGCCACATCGCGATCTGACGGAGCAACAGAGGCGTGTCGTGGGTTTGAGGGAGAATGGCTCGAGTTGCGCGTGCGAAAGGCCCTCGAGTTCTACACGGCGCTCTCTGGAGAGCGTCGGCGGTTCGGCTGTCGTAGTACCCTAATAAAAGAGAAATTACCGCTTCTGGCCTATTTTGGCGATTTCTGTGCCTCTATTTAGGATATGTCCACAGGTTTCGGCGACCTTCGGATGAGTGGTTCCGTCTGCCAAATCTCTTGCGCGCGGAGCAGAAGTGCATGTCGATCAGTGTTGGAGCCGAGTTCTTCAATTGCGCGTCGTGCCGCATGAAGCGCTCTCTCGGATGGCACAAGTCCAGTTGTTCCGAGCCCTCGTGTTCTAGCTCGGCGGCCTATGGCTCCCTGGTCTGCATATCGATATTCATGAAGTCGGGCCCAGCTCTGGAGATTCTCCAAAGCCTCACTCTGTCGCGGAAACGTACGCAACAGACTCCGCGCTGCCCGGTTGTTTCGCGCCACCCGATAGGCAGTGCGAAGCAACGGGTGCTTTGATCCGAGTTCAATCGCAGCGAGAACAATTGTTCTTTGGGCTTGGTTCTCAGAGATCAGCGCATCTGCATCCGCCAATTTCCACAATCGCAGAAGGTCTGACGTTTGTCTGAACTGATGCAGGCTTTGTTGGTCGCCAGAGACTACAGCTGACGCCAATCTTTTAGCCCCCTGAACCGCACGCGCTTTCATACGCTTTGAGATACCAGCATGCGGACATGTCGATACCAGAGACCGACCGCAACTTTCACAGTTTGTCGACCAAGCAAACCGCCAGTGGCGCAATACCAGATCCGGCGTTTGCTCTTGGCAATATGTGCAGGTCTGAAAGTCATGTGTTGCCAGATAGTTCAATGAGCGGGCGCTCAAATTTGGCAATGTCATCGCCGCAATCTCGGTACGTTTTCTTCCAACAGCCGCGCACAATCGGTCTACACAAACTTGCTCAAGGTCGCTCGAGCGGTCGGGCACCCTGCCCCTTTGCAAGCCAAGATAGCCGCACAGTTCTTCGGTTGAACAGTGATTGGCTTGTGCCAGCCGGGTAAGCCAGCTCGAAAGCAGTTCATCGCATAGGGGTGGTGGTCGGCGGGGCAGAAGCTTGATGGTCACTCGGCCTCAACGGCCGTCTCAAGCGGAACCGTCCACGCATGTTTGTTCCAGGTCGGCCGCCATGTCGCGACAGCCTCATCCGTAATCCTCTCTTCCCCAGAATGAATCGCATCGATGGCCAGAGACTTAATCATGATAAAGACGCGGGACGTGACCCCGCCGGTCACCTTCAGGATGGTTCGGAGCGAAGCAACGGTCAGGCCCGAAGGTTTTTCCAGCGCCATGGCCGCGATCAGTGTTTGGATCAGACGTGAGAACTCTACATCGTCTTCCCAAAGCGGCAAAAAATGTTCATCCAACCGGCGCGCAAGCTGGTCATCGCCACGGACGGCATCAAGCGCTTCGTTAACGCCAAAGACCACGAGCGATACGCTAAGCTCATTTGCGAGGAACCGTAGCATGTTGAGGAACCGACGTTGCTCCCTGTAACTGCCGGCAAGCAGATTGTGCACCTCGTCAATCATGAGCATTTTCAGGTCCATGTCTCTGAGATGGTTCAGCGCCCGAACCTCCAGTTCCGAGACTGTGCGACGCCCCCACATGGGCGCGCCAATCGTAGATAGTAAGTGTTGGTAGAACCTTCTCTCATCCGGCGCGGGTGGTGCCTGAAGCAGCAATACAGGTGTCTTGGTGATCCCGAGATCACTCTTGTATTGAGTGGGATACTTGCTCGCCATACGTTTGGCGATCATCGTCTTCCCGATGCCAGAGCTCCCATAGACCATCAAACCTGGCATGCGACTTTGTCGCGGTGTTTCCATCAATGATGTCAATCGATTGAGGACAATCGTTGCACGATCAAAAGCGATCCAATGGTCGCTGCGAATGCGGTCAATTCTTTCGTTTTGGGTCATGAAATTCATCTATGGGATAGGTTGGAAGATCAGGGTTGCCGGTATCAATCGCGAACATTTCACGAGAAGGGTCGCGCTGCTTTGGGGCCTTTGACAGGCGCGCATCCCGCTCTTTACCCAGCCTGGCTGCCTTGGTTTTCTGGCGCGCTGCCTCGGCCAGACGCCTTTGCGCGTCTACCATATCAAACAGCGCCTTTTCGTGGATCCGCCCACCGTGCTTTTCTTTCCATTCTTTGCGGGCGCGGCGACTTTCCCAAAGAGAGATTTCGGGATGACTGAGATTTCGGTAGCGCGCTTCGATCATGCGACCATCGTCTACCTGCACCCAAATCTTCGATAGGTTCCGCGGATCAAATCTGACTTGCGCCTTCTCTTTGCCCCGCCCGATCAAGGACGCAAACGCATCATTCCAGTAGCGCACTTCAAAAAGCGTGATCCCTGTGCGGCCAAGCTTGCGCCATTCAAAAGGCATGAAGCTCGATCGAAACGCGTCCACATCGACAACTTGCCGCCCTGCTGTATCGCCACCCAAATCGCTCCAGGCAGCAAGAGGTGTCCGGCCAAGAGCCCGATGCGGGGTGTTGTGATACCGACAGATTTCAAGATGAAGCCAGTCTTCAAACTCAGCAAGCGTCAAAGTCGCGTTTTGTTCGCTGTTATAGTCACCCTTGTCTTTGGGTGACGAGTGCGTGGTTCCAGGCAATACGTGAACCGAACCCATAGTTGTACCGATCAAGCGCTCAATGTGACCTCCGTAATGCTTGCCGCCCTTGGGACGATAGGAAACATCAATGCCCCAATCCTCGCACGCGGACTTGAACGCTCTGCTGCGGAACTCCTGGGCATTGTCCACATGAACAGCCTTCGGAATACCAGCCGTAGGCCAGGTAAGCTCTTCAAGGGTGCCGGGCACATGCACTGTCTTTCGGCGCACGCAATGGTCGAGACAAAGCGCAACCGACAGAACGGACGGTGCATCGAAACTCACGTATACGCCCAACACCACACGCGTGGTGACATCGATCGCCATCGTCAGGTTCGGCCGCGCAAGAGGCTGTCGATCGATGTGATCGACCAAAAATACATCGGCCTTGGTATGATCGATTTGCACGACGTCGAGTGGGTCGGGAACGTCGAGTTTGCCAGGACGCGCTGCGAACAATTGTCCAGCTACGTCCGCGCCATGTCGCTTTGAGATGACCTTACGCTGGTCCATCGCATCTAGCCGCCGCTTAACTGTTCGACGGGTCGGAGGCTGGAAGCCCTTTGCATCACACTCTGAGCGTATCTCACGCCAAATGCGCAAAAAACTTGAACGTTCTCGAACCAGATAGTAGCGGCTAAGGGTGGTGCTGATGATGCGCTCCACATCCGGAGCAAGACGCCCTTTTCCAGGTTTAGGCCCGCGCCGACCCGGTTGCAGCGCAACGGATCGAGCATCGTTCTCTTTGAGACGACGGTAAAGCTTCCAAGTATAGCTTTTGGAAAGACCCAACTCCCATGCCGCGTCGCCAATGGCACGACCAATTGGGTCGCCCTTTTTTTCAAGCTCAAGAAGCGGCCGCAGAATAGCAGCACGATGTTTCGCAACGGCTTCAGATTTCACAGCGCGTCTTCATCACAAATCGCCGAAAGTTATCCACAGATAATCTTGTATCCTAAATTAGGGTACAGTATCCTAATTAAAGGTACAATGCCACAAATAGAGGTACAAGCAGCCATTGAAAAGTCAGGGAAAAATTAGCCTCTATTCTCTTTAATTAGGGCACAACGACAAATCGTCTCTCTATTTCTTCCTCGCGTGGAAGCCGGGCCAGAGGATTGACCGGCGATATAGGAGACGTATCCTGGTATGAGTGGCAACACGCAGGGTGACAAAAAGGAAATGGAACCCGCCAGAAAGGCGGCCCCGATACCCAGCAATGTCAGCTCTGCCGTCATCTGGTTTCGTCATTCAGGCTGGCCACAGGCCTGAGTGCCCACCAGAAGGCCACGCCGGGTACCACAAGCCATTGTAGCAGTGGGCTGAGGCCTGTTCCGAACCATGGCATCACGGGCATGATCTCCCGGTAGGCCCAGGCTGACCGAACATCGATATTCAGCCATTCGCTGAAGATGGTGTAGGCGATCCCCATCGTCAATGTGGCGGCGATCACCGGTCTGACACCTTGTTGCGGCCAATCGTGCCGGCCCAAAGCCAGTAGCGACAATATGAGCGTGCTCGACGCGATCAACAGGTCACCGGCGGTGCAATGAACGGCTGCAAACGCATTCTCGCGGAAGGGGGAATCAGTCCAGATTGTGTATAGTGGAAGGTGCAGGAATTCCCACGCAAGATTGCCGATTGCACTGACGATGAAATAACGCCGCAGGCTTACCAGCCAATTTCGTCCGGATATCGGCGCATTCTCTTCGGCACGTGTATCGCTCTTCAAAACATGTTCCTCATTCTCTCCCAGAATCCTGGTTTGGATTGCAATTTCGGCGGCCAAACCCGATGGGAGAGACCGTTGACGTAGAGTAGGAGGT
This sequence comes from Minwuia sp., assembly GCA_965228535.1. GTDB lineage: Bacteria > Pseudomonadota > Alphaproteobacteria > Minwuiales > Minwuiaceae > Minwuia. The sequence continues at coordinate 703,730 of CBDDHU010000003.1, forward strand.
TCACGGGCTCGAAATTCAGCCCATGAAAATTCGCAGCCCATCGACCGCCACGATCGATCACATGAGTAACAACGCCGTGCACTTGCATTCCATCATCCATGACCTTGAATTTGTGCCCATATTGCTGGACGAGGGATCGCGTTTCCGCCTCATCCTGATCTGGCAATTTGGTTAGAAAGGACCAATTGACCTCATTCAATCCATGTAATTCACCAAAATTCATAACATTTTCAGCAATATCCCTTTCTGGATCAGTGGTAATAGTTATAAACTGAACCATATTTTTCATAGGTGTCTGGTTGATCATTTTCTGCACGTCGGCGATTTTCTCCGCGTGAAGCGGACAGATATCGGGACATCGGGCATATACAAAATGCAGGATCAGGATCTTGTCTGCGAGATCCCGTAGCGTCACGGGATTACCTCTCAGGTCAGCGAGTTGGAAGTCCGGCGCTGGTCTGTCGATGATCTGGAAATAATTCGATTTTGCTGTCAATTCAGCATCAAGAGACTCACCGGGATGATTTGCTGTCGCTTGGCCGGCAAATACCAGGAAAACAGCGACTAAGAGAATTGGGAAAAATTTTGATGGCATACGGATGCTCCCATGAAGCGAGCGCGTCTGCCGCCCCGGAAGGCGGCAGACGCTGGTTGGCTAATCAGCCCTTGTCATCAGATGAAGGATTGTCTGCCTTCATGTGATCGCTCATGGCCGACATCATTTTGTTACATTTTTCCATCATTGGTGCCATCTGCTGCATCATTTTCATCATCCCGGCCATTTCGCCTTCCTGCATGTCATTCTGCATCATGGACCCATGCTCCATCGTGCCACCGGGTGATTTTTCGGCACCGGCAATGGCGGAGACTGAGGCCATTCCTGCCATGGCCACAGTCAATGCGAGTACTTTAACGATCTTGAACATCATATTTTCCTTTCGAAGGGTTGGTGGTGGGTTGGCAGTTCACGAGTGAATGCTGCCTTTCGCCGACGGCTGATTGTCGGCTACGGGTTGATCAGAGCACTTCCTGTCTGAACAACCGCGCATACAAAGGCCCATCGCGCACATCAGAACGCAGGGCAACAAGCTGATAAGAATTGGCGCAATGCCAAACGCGATCAGCGAATTCTGGTACAGAAGGGCGATCAGGATAGCACCCGCGACACCAAGCAACGAAAGCCGTCGAGGCGACATTTGAAGCCGTGACCACCCTTTCAGGAAATTTCTTCTGAGCCGATCACTGGATTGATTGAGTTCCATCACTATTTCCTTCCTGCTCGCTCTGCCGCGATGGTTTTTTCGAAGAATGCGATCATTTCGGGTGTGTCCCACTCGGCTGGTCCGATTATTCGTGAGAGTTCCGCGCCGTCGGGGTCTATCAACAAGGTTACCGGTAGCCCGTAGGCCCCTAGATTCCGGGCCGATGCGCCCGTTTCATCGATGAGAAGCCGAAGGTGCTTCACTCCGATCTTGTCGAAAAATGCCCGCACCACCTTCGGGCCTGCCCGGTCTATTGAGAGGGCGAGAACCTCAAAATTCTCTCCTCCAAGTTTGCCCTGGAGTCTGTCCAGCGTAGGCATTTCGTGGCGGCACGGCGGACACCATGTCGCCCAGATGTTGAGCAGGATGACCTTGTCGCGCCAGTCCTCAAGTGTCAGGCGATTGCCCGTTTCGTCTGCAAAGACGATGGCGGGAACGGGACGCTTTGCGTCGTGAAGCGGCATGGTTGTGGGTTCAGCTCCCGCTGAAACGGCGGTGAACAGAAGAAAAAATGATGCAAGAACGGATATTCTCATTGAGCCATTTCCTCCGAGCTTTCTCTCAGTCGTTCGACGAGTGGCAGGATCGTGTTCGTCAGTGCGTCAGGCGTGACAGGTCCGATATGCTTGTAGGCAATGCGACCGTCCCGACCGATCACGAATGTTTCGGGGACGCCGTAGACGCCGAATTCGATCCCCACTCGCCCGTTGATATCCGCGCCTGTACGTGTGTAGGGGTCGCCGAGCTGCTCCAACCATGCTGCGGCGTCCTGAGGCTGGTCCTTGTAATTCAGTCCATGGATCGGAACGATCTGCTCTCGTGCCAGCCGCATGAACAGGGGGTGCTCCGCACGGCATGCGGTGCACCAGGATGCAAACACATTGAGCAGGGCAACGTCCCCCTGAAGGTCACTACTTTGAAGACCCTGTGTGCGTCCGAGAACCGGAGGCAGATCAAAGACAGGCACAGGCTTGCCGATCAATGCTGATGGGATATTTTTCGGATCCAGGGTCAGTCCGACGCCCAATGCAATGCCAATGACGCTGAAGATGAGTAGCGGAACGGCAAACCTCAGGTATTTCCCTGCAGGGGCGCTGTCTTCTTGTGGTTCCTGGAGGGTGGATTCAGTCATCACTGTCGCTCCGGCTTTCTGATCCGGATCGAAGGTACTTGATCAGAGCGGCTACACTGAGGCCCAGCACCAGGATGACTAGAATCCAGACCAGACCCATGCCCCACATCATTCCGCCCATATGTTCCATCATTTCGCCTTCTCCCTGATTGCAGCCTGCCTGCGGGCCGTAATGTGTTTCGGCCAGCGGGACTTGATGTATGCAAGGACAGACCAGATCTCGTCGTCCGAGAGGACGTCTCCAAAACCCGGCATGTCCGTCAGATATCCCGCAGGGGCATGTGCTGCCGTTCCGTCCCGCGTGATCGAGAACAGGATCGCGTCCGGATGATGCCAGGTGCGCCCGGTTTCATCGTGAGGCGGGGCCGGCAGTCGCCCATCCGGCTTGCGAGACCGCCAGTTCGGTTGTCCCTCCAGATTCGTGCCGTGACAGGACGCGCAATGGGCGACATAGACCTCGGCACCACGTGCGACCTGTTGAGGGTTTTCATGATCAGCCTGACCAGCATGGCCCGGCCAGGCGGCCATCATCGAGACGCCGGCCAGCGTAGCGACAAGGGTGACACGCATATGGCCAGTCCCGATCATGGACGGTGGCATCGGCATCATTCGACAGCATAGATCCGCGGGGATTGAGAGCCGATTTCGTAGGTTGTGAAAGGCTCCGTCTTCCGGCCCGACATCCCGGGTGAACCCTGTGGCATGCCCGGCAGCGTGATCCCGACGATCTTCGGCTGCTCGCTGAGCAATCTTTCGACGCTTGCAACCGGCACATGGCCGCTGACGACATAGCCGTCAATCATCGAGAGGTGACAGCCTTCGAAATTCTCGGGAATTCCGGCCATTCGGCTGAGCTGTGCCAGTTCGTGGGTAGGCTTGACGGTGACGGTAAATCCGTTCTCGCGCAGATAGCTGGCATAACTCTCACAGCAGCCGCATTGCGGGTTCTTGTAGAGCGTTACATCGCGCGATGATTCTTCGGCATATGCCGGTGCAGTTGTCCAGATCAGCAGCCCGAACAGTGCAAGTGAAAGGTGTTTGCGCATGATTGATTTCTCCTTTGATGCAGATCAGCTAACGCGTATGACGCCCATCATTCCGGCAGCCTGATGCTCGAGAATGTGGCAATGGAACATCCAGTCGCCCGGATTGTCGGCAACCAGGGCTATGTCGACCCGCTCCCGCGGAGCCATCATCACGGTGTCCTGCCATTCACGATGGCGGGTAGGTTCGCCGCTCCGTGCGATCACCCGGAACGAGTGCCCGTGCAGATGAATCGGATGATGCCAGGCCGTGGCGTTCGTCATGGAGATGATGTGGCTTCGGTCCTGCTCGAGGGTCAGGAACGGCTCCAGCACATGACCTTCAGCAGCAACGCCGTTGACGAACCAGACGCCTGAACCGCGCATCATGTTCATCATGCCGCCGGTCCGGCCTTCACCCATGCTGCCGCCCATATCCGACATGACCATCCGCCCCATCATGCCGCCGTTGAATACGACCTCATGCCTGATGGCGGATTCGATTGAAGGCTCCGGAAGCCCGTTGGACGGCAACTCGATTGGCCAGTCTGGTGGGCTCGATCTGAGCGGCGCAGCCGCATAGGTCAGTTCCGTCAGTTGATACTCGAGCCCTTTGTAGAAGCGGTCGATGACGGCATTGCGGCTGCCGGGCCGGTCCGTCATGTCGAGAATGAGATCGACACGCATGGCCGGGCCAATGACGACCTGCCCGTTCGCCGGAGAATGCGGGCTGACCGGCTGGCCATCAAGCGCGATGACCATTGGCGCATGCCCTTCGAAATCGAGGGCAAATATCCGGGCATTGGCCGCATTGACCAGGCGCAGGCGAATTCGCTCGCCTGAGCGCACCACAAGATCACCGGGAGCGCGACCGTTGATAGTCACGGTGTTTCCCACCCTGCCATTGTGGCTCATGTCGTGTCGGTTGCCGAAGTCACCACGGATCGACCCATCCGGCCCCAGCCGCCAGTCGTCCAGCATCCAGGTCAGATCGCGATCGACCCGAACAGGATCGTGCTCTTCGATGATCAACGGGCCGTACAAGCCGCGCCCGACCTGCTCGAAGCTGCGCTGATGTGGGTGGTACCAATAGGTCCCCGCATCCACGGCATCGAATTCATACATGAACTTGCCACCGGGTTGGATGGAGGCCTGAGTCAGATAGGGCACCCCATCCATTGCATTGGGCACCCGAACTCCGTGCCAATGGACAGTGGTCGGCTCGTCAAGGTCATTGTTCACCGACACGCGAACGCGGTCACCCTGGCGAACGCGGAGTTCCTGACCTGGCACGCTGTTGTTGTAGGCCCAGACAGCTGTCTGGTCAGACGCAGCGGCGGTCAATCGGCTATGCCCCGGCGCAGCGCGCAGATCAAATTCCTTCACCGCAGCCTGCCGGGTAGTGGCCCTGAGGGATGGGGGCATGACCGCCACCCCCATGTTGGCCATGAGCAGCGACAACATGCTGCGGCGCGACAGCACCGCATCGCGAAATTGAGACATTTTCAGAAGAGTTCCCGAAGCGCGGCACCTGCGCGAACTGGGGCAGATTGCCGACATTCATCCGAACACCATCGCTCCTAGGCCAACGGTGCGTGAAAGACAGCCTGGCCGGATCGAAATCCGACTGGTGTCAGTTCAGGATGATTGCCTTCGGAGGGAACGGGTCGGGTGATGCCTGTCGACCGATTGAAAAATCAGGGACATCAAGAAATGCGACGCGGTGCATCGAGGGAATGTCTGATTCAGTCGCGGCAAACGCTATCATGTGGGAAGTGAAGCACATTTCACCGCACGACATCGTTGACGGACCGTCAACATCACAATCACCGCACTCGACCATGCCTGCGTGAACATCGGCGGTCGCCAGCATCTGCATTTTCATGCTGCCTGCAGCCGATACATTGGCAAAGGCAGCTGTGCCGAAGGCGGCAAGCAGGGCAAGAACCAGAATATGCGCCGTCATTTTCATGCATCAATCTTTACCTGCAACATTGGCAGGTGTCCATTCACAACCCGAGGAACAGCGAGAGCGTTCTGTTTAACCAGCACAGCAGGACAGCCTTGTAATATCCTTGTCGAAGGTCTGTGCGGCCAGCTTCAGCCCTTCTACAGTCGTCAGGTACGGGAATATCGTGTCAGCGAGATCAGCTACCGTCATGCCAAAGCGGATGGCCAGCATTGCCGTCTGGATGCTGTCGCTTCCCTCGGGAGCCAGGATGTGCGCACCCAGAATCCGGTTCGTTCCGGCTTCGGCAACGAGCTTGATCAGGCCGCGTGTGTCCCGTGCAGCCAGCGCCCTGGGCAAGTATTCAAGAGGCAGCAGCGACGTGCGAACCTTTAGCCCCTTTGACATGGCGGCTTGTTCCGTGAGACCGACGCTCGCTACTTGCGGATCGGTGAACACGACCGAAGGCATCGTTGTCGCATCGTAGCGCCGCTCCGCGCCGTTCACTGCATTCTCTGCGGCCAGCTTTGCACCATAAGCGGCCATGTAGACAAACTGGTCGCGCCCCGTCACATCGCCCGCCGCATAGATGCCCGCCACCGAACTCTGCATCTGATCATCCACGGCTATGCCGCCATTGCTCATCTGCCTTATCCCGCGCTCCTTCAGTCCAAGCCCGTCGGTGTTGGGTCGACGGCCGGTCGCGACGAGCACCCGCTCAGCGTTCAGTTCGACAAGGTCGCCGTCCCTGTCCACGCGCAGGGTCACGCCATCCCTTGATACCGCGATATTCCTGTAGCTCCCTCCTTGCTGCACGATGATTCCTTCATCCCGGAAATACCCCGACAAGGCTGCGCCGATCTCTGGCTCGGCTTCGGGCAACAGGTGACTTCGGCAGACAATTGTGACGCGCACGCCCGCACGGGCGAACATCTGTGCGATCTCCGCACCGACATAGCCGCCGCCAATGACCAGCAGGGATGCAGGTAGGTCTGGCAGTTCAAGGGCCGTTGTACTGGTGAGGTAGGGAACGTCGCCAAGACCAGAAATCTCCGGGATCAATGGTTGCGATCCCGTCGCAATGATGGTCCGGGCAGCCCGAATGAACCTGCCGCTGACCTCTACCCCGCCTTCGACAATGCGGGCCGGGCCTTCGAGATAGTTGACGCTTTCATTGGCCGGAAGCAGGTCCGCGTATTTGGCCTGCCGCAACTCCTCCACCAGATCGTCTTTCTGTCGGATAACCGCCGACCAGTCCTTGATCACCGCCTTGCCTTCGATCCCGGCAAAGCGGCCGAGGTTTGCGCCGTACAAGCCTTCCATGGCGCGGATCAGGGTCTTTGAGGGAACACAGCCGACATTGACGCATGTGCCGCCAAGGGTTCCGTGCCCAACGAGGGCAACGCGCGCGCCGGCATCCGCCGCAGTGATTGCGGCTGAAAATCCGGCCGACCCCGCCCCGACGACAACCAGATCATAGCCTGCGCCCGCGGCGCGTGACGGGTCCATATTGACGATATTGTTCATCAGCGTTCCTGTCGTCTTTCCTGCGCATTGTCTGTCTCGCAGCACTCATCATTCTGTCGCTTGCTTCTGCGCCAGAGGGCATAGACCGTGATGGCCATAAAGATCGCGAAGGCTGGGAGCAGCACATAGTCCAGCCAGCCCAGCCAGGCCGACAATCCGGTCACACCAAGCAGGATGACCAGCACTGGCGTGAAGCAGCAGAGTGCGGCAACCACTGTCCCGCCAATCCCGGTCCTCAGTATCGTGCGATCATTTATTTCACCCGCCTTCGGGAACCGCATTTGCCGGATACCCGGCATTGGTCGAAGCCCGGGCAATCTGATCCGGTGTCGTGATCGCCGGATCGAAGACGACCGCAGCTGTCTTTGTGTCGAGATCGATCTGCACTGACTCCACCCCTTCGACAGCTTCCATCGCCGTCCGAACCGTGATCGGGCAGAGCGCACAGGTCATGTTCCGGATCGCAAAGGTTCGCGTCTGCTGCGCGACAGAGGCGCTTTCAGCGGCGTTCGCCGTCATCGCGTTGGACAGAACATGGGATCCCCCCAAACCAGCGGCACCTATCGATGCCAATGCAACAAGAACAGCGGCAGTTCGTTTCAGCATCATTGCTCCTAATAAAACAGGGGGGCCCAGTAATTGATCGTCGCGGCCAGCAGCACGATGGCTGTTGCCAGCCACAGGAGCGTCCTGGAAATCCGTCCCGAAGCCGGGCTTGCGCAATAGGACCCCGCCGCGCACGCCCGCCTTGGTCGGATGTAGACCTGCCAGAACCCGGCCCCGAGCATCAGGAGGGTTACGGCCACGAAGTACGGCTTGTAGGGTTCAAGCGCGGTGAGATTGCTCATCCACGCGCCGCTGATCCCGAGCGTCACAAATGCCAAGGGCACGATGCAGCACGACGAAGCGAGAAGGGCGCCGAGCAACCCCGCACCGGCCAGCAGGCCGCTGCGGCGACTCTCGATATCAGAGACTGTTCCGTCGGCCCCGTCAGACGGGTTATCGTGCGGTGTGGCGGGCATTTCTTGCTCTCTCGTTGTAGAATTCATAGCCGGATGGTAGGGTCTGTAGTCCCTACAGGCTCAAGAGAAATGTTGAACAAACCCGACGACCCTCTCGATCATGTGACCCGGAACGGCCTGGCACAGGCCGCCGGGACAAATATCGAAACCATTCGCTATTATGAGAAGATCGGCCTGATGCCGGAACCGAGGCGTGCCGAAAATGGATATCGTCTGTACGGCCAGGACGCACACAGAAGGCTCAAGTTCATCCTGCGAGGTCGTGAGCTGGGATTTACCATTGAAGAGCTGAAGGGGTTGCTGAGCCTCGTCGACGGCGGCGATTACAGCTGCGGTCAGGTTCACGCAATGACGGTCGAACACCTGGGTAACATTCGTGCCAAGATCGGTGATCTGATGCGACTGGAGCAGACACTCGCGGACATGTCGACTCAGTGTGAGGGTGGCGAAGTCCCTGATTGTCCAATCATCGACAAGCTATTCGCGAATATCGAAATCGGCAGTGGTTGATCCGGATCAGACTGCGTTTTCCTGTCGAAGTTCGCCGGCATCAAAACCGCGACAGGTCCATTTCATGTCAGCCATCGCAATCGCAGAAGCCGCCGTATACCGGATATAATCAATGAGTCCTGAGCCTTGGTGGACCGTGACCCAAGACGCTGCTTAGCTGTCCCCGCTATCCACCCACCTCTGGAAGAACGCATCCGCCAGTCTGACCGCCTCGCCCCCTGGCCGCGTTGCCGGCTCCGGCCAGTGCTGCCGTGCCAGCCCGAACTCCGCGTCGATCAGGGCACCGATCTCCCGTGGCATCCTGCCGTGCCCCATCTCGCGCGTCTGTGCCTTGCGGGCGAGCAGATCGTCGATGATCGCGGTGCTGTCCGCAGAGACATCGCTCTCCGCCACCAGGGTCCGGAACGCCATGGGCACGATCGCCGCGCCCGAATGCAGCCGCATCCAACGCAAGGCAAGGGCCGGGCGCAGGACATAGAACAGCTTCTTCAGCCGGACCTCTGATCCGTCGGCAAAGGCGGTCTCCCGTTGCCGTTCCCCCAGATGCAGGTAATGCATCGCGATGGCAGCTGGTTGTACCACCTGGTCGGCCAGGGCCAGCGCCTCAGCCCGGAAGTCTGCATCGCCGCGATAGACAAAGGGCGACATCAGCCATTCCAGCACCACGGCATTGCCCTTCAGCAGCAGCTTCAGGGTCTTCGCCAGATCCCAGCCGTTCACGTCGTAGATCGCGTCCGGCGGATACTCGATGACATCGCGCGGCGGATAGAGGCTCAGATAATCGGATTGCGGGCGGACATGGATGAAGCGGCAGTCATAGTCGCTGTCCGGCGATGGAAAACCCCATCCCCGGCTGCCACTCTCGATGGCCAGCAGGATGCGGACACCATGATTCGCCTCGACCTCGTGCAGCTTTGCGTCGATACCGGCAACGACAGTCGGGTCGAAGCCCGGACCCAGGTGGCGTAACTGTGCCATCAGAATGTTCCTCGTGTCTTCTCGTGGGCGAATACCAACCACAACACCGGGAATGGCTTCGCTGACGGCCGAAGTCCACCTGAATGATCCCGTAAGCGGTCAACAGGTCGGCGATAGCCCTTGCCGACTGGCAGTCTGGGCGGCGAACGCCATCATCCCTCTTCTGCTTCCGGCCAGAGCTGGTCGCGAACAGTCTGCACTGTCCAATCTCTCAGTTCGCGCTGAGCGTCATTCAGCAACGACGGTGGCCGCTCGCGCTCAAGCCGGGCCAGCTCGCGCTCGATCCGGCCCTCCAGTTTCCTGCGGTCCTCGGCCATGAAGCCCATGAACAGCACGAGTTCATCAACCTCGCTCCAGCGCAAGCGTCGGGGCAGGAAGCTGTCTGCCAGTTGTGCAAGGACCATGGGCAGGGAGATATTGTCCTTGTCCTGCCCCCTGGCTTTCCGGCGCTGCTTCTCAGTGAGCGCAGCCTGCATCATGCAGAGATCGCGCAGATCGGCCGTGTACGCGCAGTCGCGGAGATCCTCGCGGGTCTCGGGTCCATGGATCTCCGCATCGCTGGTCCGGTAGTTGAGCACGATATCGTCGGGGTGCGGCAGCAGGTCAGGCGGTGGCAAGTTCCGCCTCTGATGCTCGGCTATCTTCGCCTCGCCCTCGGCTTTCAGCTTCTTCAGCCTTACAAAGCGCTGGAGACGTAACTCAAGATACTGCTCCTCCTTCCGGTCCATGAGCTCGATGACAAAGCGCTGAGACAGGCGGTTGCCCTTGAGCGCGGACATGATCGAGGAACGAACCACCGCCTGTGTGGCCGGAAGCTGAACCTCCTGGCCGTTCTCCCGGAACGTCAGCAGACGATAGGCTTCCTGTTCGAGGAAGGTGTCGGCAGGGGCATCGGCCAGATGAATGGGTTCCTGCTTGGGCTTCTTCGGTCGCCCACGTGGATTGCCGGACCGGCCCTTCTTGAACCGCGTGGACCGTGGTGGCTTGCGGAAGCCTACCTCGTAATCGTCACCGTCGTCGTGATGAGCATCGGTATTCGTGCGGTCGTCGTGATTCGCAGGGCTGGCTCGTCGGCGCGGTTGCCCGCTGCCACCGTCCTGACCGCCGCTCATTCGGCGATCTCCCCGTTGGTAGGGGCGCCATTCTCACTCGCCAATTCGGTCGCGCGCTCGTGAGATGTATCGTTGTCGAGATCGAATTCCTCTGCCTCGACCCCGGCAAGGCGTTCCTCCTCCACGTCCTCGAAGCGCTCACCCGTCGCCTCCAGAGTGGCGTGCTTGCCAGTAAGGCGTTCCCAACGCCGCACGATGGTGTCGCAATAAGCCGGATCGAACTCCAGCAGCCGTGCCCGGCGGCCAACCTGCTCCGCTGCGATCAGGGTCGTGCCCGAACCGCCAAAGCCGTCGAGCACGATATCACCCCGCTTCGAACAGTCCCGGATCGCATCCGCCACCAGGGCGACCGGCTTGACTGTCGGGTGCATGGCAAGATCCGTGTCCCGGCTGGCACCAAAGCTGTTGATGCCGGCATAGTCCCAGACATTGGTCCGGTAGCGACCCGACTCGCCGAGACCGAAGCTGTTCACATGCGGACCCGTCCCCACCTTGAAGACAAAGACCAACTCATGCTTGGAGCGATAGAAGCTCCCCATGCCACCATTGGTCTTGTTCCAGACGCAGAGGTTCTTCAGTTCCGAGAAGACCGTGCGGCCTGCCGCGAGCAACTCCCCCATGTGCCGCCAGTCCATGCAGACGAAGGCGATGGCCCCGTCGCGACAGCGATCGGCCGCCGCTCCCAGCGTCCCGGTCAGGAAGGCGGTGAAGGCGTCCTCCGACATCTCGCCCGAGGCGAAGGCAAACTCCCGGTGGCGCACCTTGCCAAGTCCGGAGACATGACCATCGATTGCTACATTGTAGGGCGGATCGGTGAAGACGAGATCGACCTGCTCCTGTTCCAGCAGCAGATCGTAGTCGGCAGATGAGCGGGCATCACCGCAGAGCAGGCGATGGCGCCCGCAGCGCCAGAGATCGCCCGGTCGGCTGATCGCCGTCTGCGGCAGTGGCGGGATATCGTCCTCCGGTGCCGCCGGGCCCGGTGTCTCCCGCTCGCTGGCCGCATCGAGGGTAAAATCGATCTCCGCCAGCGAGAAGCCGGTCAGTTCCACATCGAAGTCGAGATCGATCAGTCCCTGCAGTTCGATCGCCAGCAGGTCCTGGTCCCAGCCCGCATTCAGGGCGAGCTTGTTGTCGGCCAGGATGTAGGCCCTGCGTTCGGCTTCGCTCATGTGCGAGAGACGCACCGTCGGCACCTCCGTCATGCCGAGCGACCGTGCCGCCAGCACGCGGCCATGGCCTGCGATGATGGTGTCATCGTCGGCAATCAGCACCGGGTTGGTGAAGCCGAAGCGATCGATGCTGTCGGCGATCTGGCGGATCTGCCGTCTCGAGTGGGTTCGGGCATTGCCCTCATAGGGGCGCAGCGCATCGATGCGGCGCTCGGTGATCGTGGATACGACCCGTTCCGGGCTTCTGCTCCGGGTTCGGTCGGTCTGCTTCGCACCGCCTGCGCGGCGCTGGGTTCTGGAACTCATTCTCGGGTTCTCCGACATGGCGTTGGCTTGTACGGGGACACGAATGATCATGTTCTGTTCCCATCGCGCCCTTCATCCACGCATTCGCGATCCTTGCGGGAATGTCAAAGCGTTCCGCTGCAAAACCTGTGGAAGAACCCGTCTCGCATGCCCCGATTTCAGAACGCTCGAAGCCGCGAGCGTTTTAATGGCTCAAAACAGGCGTTCAAAAGGCGTTTTAGAGCGTTCAAGCGTTTTAGGAGCGTTCAGAAACCCTCCACCGATTTTTTGGGCGGTGGGGAGGATCGGGGTCGGAATCGGGGCCAATACCGCCAACGAAGGGCTGACATCAGGTGCGGAACCGGCGAATCATCGCGCGAATCACTCTCTCTCGAGACCATGCGGACGGGGCAGAAGTGATCGGCCGGGTGCCATATCCGGACCGGATTGCGCTCCTCGACGAATGACACCGCCTTTCGACGGGAGACATCCATCATCTCTCGCTGCAGAGCGAGCATTCGGCGCTTCTGTCGATTGCAGCAGGGGCACATGGAGCGTCACGGATGGTCGAGTGCATCAAGAGGATCCAAAGCGAGATGCGCAGCACACGATCGCCGGGCGCGAGATGCCCGAGTTCCTGCCTGTCGTTCCTCCAGGCGGTCCCAGATCAATCCCACAATGCGGTCATTCTGTCCCGCGTTCCTCGATCGCCGTCCCGTTACGGCTCCTCCTTGTCCCACCATCGTCCCGGTAAGGAGCGAACCCGTCCCGGTTTACTCGCGTTTCATCCCACTATCGTCCCACTAACGCGCAAGCCCGTCCCGCTTCAGGCACGTCCCGTCCCGCATACCGAAGTGCCTCGGCGTCTGTCCGACCATGCCTGGTGGCTGCCCATTCCGGTGCGCAGCGTCTGTTGTCCCTATGCAAGGTGCGCCCGGGCCCGGCCTGTCGAGTGCGCAGTTGCAATGTCCGTGGAAGCCGGTGTTGCTGCGGGCCAGGCGTGCATGGCGTTGTCCAAGGCAGTGGCCCGAGGCACCCCGGGAGCCGCGGACTGACGCCTGTTCCCTGGGGGTTCGCAGCTCTTCGCAGCGGGGTTCCCTGCAAGCCAATCCAGATTCCCTGCTAGCGGATTCCAGCACCCTGTTCCGGCAATTGAATTCCCTGTTATTAGTCACAGGGAATTCGGGCGGAAAGAGGCAGGAATTCAGGGGGTTACGGCAGATAGAAGCGCTTCTCCACGGCCAAAAATAGCAAAAATTCCCTGTTCTTCCCTGTAAACAGGCAAACGGCACCCGGAGAACGGTTCGCAATGGACTACGTGGACCGCCATTTTATTTATTTTTTTTGCTGAACATTTTTCAACCGCGTTGTGGTGGCCCATTCTGGGAACAATTGGTCGATTGGCGAATTTGCAAACACTTTGCAGACAGCGGGATCGCGAACGTCTTGTTGCCGAGGAGCGCAAGCCGGTTGGTGCCACTCAAAATGGAAAATCTTGACAGGTTGTCCCTGGGGCTGATTGGTGCGGCTGCAATTCGCGCCGGCGACGCTGGAGACCGACGCCCGCCGTAACACTTGGGGGCTGGCGCCGGGCGCTGGAGGAAGGCGAGGCGGCGTTGACAGGCCGTATCATGTCCTCTGGAAGGCTTCTTGCAGAGGTGTGGCCGCCAAGAGCCTTAGCCCTAGGTGCTTAGTCCCACGGAATGAAGTACTCGTCCCCTAGTGAGTCCAGCTCCTCCAGCGATGGCATCATTCCATCACACCGTGGGTCTAAACATCTAGCGAGCGCTGTGTTCACATCGTATGGCTTGATGGCACAATCCATTGAATTACTGCCGACATCGATTTCTGACGCACCGCCTAGCTCATGGTGTAGCGCTACGGCGACATGGTCGATGTTGAAGCCGCGATGCGGGCGGCTGAGCTGCTGGAAGCTGGCGACGATAGTGGCGTAGTGATTTGGCGGCGGGTGCTGAATGCTATTGACGAGCTACAGCGGAAGGAGCGGGGCGAGGGGAATGCAATAAATCGGAATCTACTCAATATTGAAGTGCCAAGATAATAAGAGCTACTACGACAGCAGCAAAAAGGAAGGTAAAAAATTTCTCGACACAGCTGGATGGTGGAGTGTAGCTGCCCTTTGCTTCCACGCTTTGCTCGCCAAATCCCGGATATATCGCGCCACAATGCGGGCAATCAGCAATCTTGTCCCAATGATTTAGTCTATCGTACGACTTCTTGACATAAACAGGGAAATTCTTCTTGCAAACTCGACAGATCTGCCGATTCTTGTCACGCGCTCGAGGCCATGGATAGCTGCATTTGGGGCAGCGTCGAGCGCTAGCGGCAAGTGGCGCAGAACAGTTAGCGCATTCAATCATACCCCCTTTCGTCTCTCGTGGATGCGTTTTCTGGTTTGTTTCCGATGCCATATTTTTCACTGGCCCTAACACAGTTCCACTAAGGGTAATCAGATAGACCATGCTGTCCTAGCGGTAGAATGCAACGGTTAATCACGAGTAAAGAGCCGCCCCCAATGATGGCCCTTGCTTGCGATATTCGCGAATCAGGGGACTTCGTGATGCCTTGCCATGTTCCTCAGCCAGAAGCCCGCGACCGTGGCGTCAACGCCCGCCTCGCGCTCGAGATACTCGAGGACAGCTGCGGACACCCTGTCACAGTGGCGGCCCAACTTCGCCCTCGAAAACCGTTGTACTGGTGACAGTATCGAGGGTTCGAATCCCTCCCTCTCCGCCATGATTTCCTTTCTCACGCTCAACGCGCTGCGCTCGCCCGCTCCGACGGGGGGGGCGAGGCCCGTCAGTCGCCCGGGGGGAGCATCTCGGGGTTCCAGACGATTTCCCAGAGGTGGCCGTCAGGATCGCGGAAGTATCCGGCATAGCCGCCGTAGAAGGTGTCCTGCGGGGACTTGATGATCTCGGCACCGGCGCGCCTTGCCGCATCCATGATCTCGTCGACTTCCCGTCGCTGCGAGACGTTGTGGCCAATGGTCATCGCGGTCGGGGAGACCGGGGCCTTGGGCAGGCCGGTATCAAAGGCGATGTCGTCCTGCGCCCAGATGGCGAGCTTCAGCCCGCCATGGAGATCGAAGAAGGCCACCGCGCCATGTGCGAACTCGCGGCCGACAATGCCCTCGGTCGCGAGGCCGAGGCCGTCGCGATAGAAGGAAAGCGACCGCTCCAGATCGGCAACGCCCAGCGTGATGACGGAAATCGCAGGTTTCATGTCCATACCCCTCCTGTCGGCACCTGCATCATGCCTGCGCCATGACAGTCTTGGGCCGCTGAGCCTGCAGCGGAAGGACCCGACGAGCGGGGGCCGGGCCAACCGTCCCGAACCTGACCTGTTTCAGACAGGGCGTCGGGTAGCAGCATGCCCGACCGGGGTCAACAACTCCCGCCCCGCCGGATCCTTCCGGTTCGCGTCGGCCCTGCGCCGGGCCCGGCCATTTCACGCCCTTTGCGTGCGGGGGCGGCCGGCCGGGCGGGTGCGGGGGATGGCGGCGGCTGACAGGGCAAGGGTGAGGCCGGTCAGCAGGGCGGCGGCATCGACGGCGGCGGCGACCGGGTGAAGCCGGGACAGGCCGGCGTTTCCGGCGGTGGCCGTGATGCCGTGCAGCGCCAGGTCGTGCAGGGGCAGGGTAAGGGCCGCGATGGCGGAGAGGCCGAGCAGGTGGCGGGTGGCGCGGTAGCCGCTGGGCTGCACCAAGCCGTAGAGCAGCCCGGCCAGCCAGACGGCGAAGAAGCCGGTGCCGATGACGGTCAGGCGATCTTCCGCCGCGCCGGTGTGAAGCCGCTCCACATGGAAGATGGCGATGCTGGCCAGCACCATGCCCGCCACCACGCCGAGCGCCAGGCGGCCGCTCCAGTCATAGAAGGCCGGTCCGGCGCGGCCGGCATTGCCGTGCCGCCTGCGTTCGATCCAGAGCATCAGCCCGGTCGCGGTCATCAGGCAGAGCAGGATGCCGAGCACGGCATAGAGCAGCTTCAGCCACAGCCCGGCGAAGCTGCCGTAATGCAGCGCCACCATTGCCGGGGTGAGGCGGAAGGTGACGCCGTCACGGGTGGTGATGTAGCTGCGCCGGATCTCGCCATCGACCGCCCCGACCTCCACCTGCAGATACCGGGTCAGCGTCCCTTCCGAGGGTACGAGAAAGGTGTAGTGGGCCTCCGCATCGCCCCAGAACTCGATGGTGACGATCTCCGGCCAGCGCCCGGTCTCCTGCTGCACGGTGGCGGCGGCCCGGTCCAGCGAGACCATCTCCGCCGCCATGCCGGAGGGGGCGTCGAACGGGCCGGAAAGGGTCTCGAACAGGGCGGCCTGGTCGCCCTTGAAGACCAGCACGGAGGCGATGGCCACCAGGATCGCCACCATCCCCAGCCATGCCCCGGTGAAGGCGATCATCAGGTGAAACGGCGTGCCCCAGAGACCGATCGCCTTGTGGCTGTCCTGCCACATCAGGCGCACGGAGCGGTCCAGCCGCCAGGTGAAGAACTCGCTGACCATCTTGCGGTGGGTCACCAGGCCGGAGACGGTCAGCAGCAGCATCGCGATGCCGGCGATGCCGACCACGGCACGGCCGGGCGTGCGCGGCAGCATCAGGCGGGCATGGAAATCGATCAGCCAGTGGGACAGCCCGTCGCCATGCGGGGCCATCGGTTCGCCGGTATCCGCGGTCCAGCGCCGGATCTCCACCTGCCGCTCCCGGGTCTCCGGGTCGGAAACGGCGACGAAGGCGGTGGCATAGGGCTCCAGCAGGTCCGGCAGGTGCAGGGTGATGCCGCTCAGTTGCCGGTCCACCGTCACCTCGTCGATGAAGTCGCGCAGGGCCGGCATCACCGGGGCGGCGGGACGCGGCACGTCGATCCGTGCCGCGGGCTCGGCCCAGATCCCGACTTCCCGGCCGAACAGCGCCAGCACGCCGGACAGCGAGACGACGAAGATGAACAGGCCGAACAGCAGCCCGGTCCAGGAATGCAGGTCGTAGATGCGGCGGGTGCGGTCGCGGTCCATGTCCGCTCCTCAACTGGTGGCGACGACGGCCCCGGTCGCCGCGATGCAGGCGAGGCTCAGGGCAAGGGCAGGCCAGGCGCGCTGCGGCCACCAGGCGAGAAAGGCGAAACCGGTCCAGAACAGGGCGAACAGGACGCCGGACCAGATCAGGCGCTCCGCCGGTTCACCCGGCCCGTGCAGGGACCAGGCGCTGGAGGTGAAGATGGCCGCCAGCGGGGCCAGCAGCAGCCCGGTGACGAGGCGCAGGACAGCCGATGCCGACATCGCCGTCAGACTCCGACCGTGGCCGCCGGGGCACCGGGCACGGTGATCAGCAGCGCGATGGCAAGCAGCGCGACGATGCAGGCCGCGGCAGCGATGCGGTCGCGGAGATGCGGGTTGCGGGCACCCAGGTAGAGCCCGGCCAGCCCTGCCGCCATCTGGACGCCGAGCCAGATCGGGATGCCGGTTTCCCAGCCGATCAGCGCGGCCATCCAGACCAGCAGCAGGACCAGGCTGCCGAGGGCCAGCAGGCGCAGCAGTCGGATGCCTGCGGGATGACGGCGCAGCCGGGCGATGCCGCAGCGGTCCGGGCTGGCGTGCCACAGGCCCACCTGCCCGGCCAGCGACAGGGACAGCAGCAGCAGCCAGTGCAGGACCGTCACGCCGCGCTCCCTAGAACCGCACCCCGACCTTGACGCCGAAGGTGCGGTCGTCGGCGATGCTCGCCTCCGCCCCCGTGGTGCCGATGCCGGTGATGTAGTCCTGGCCGAGGATGTTGTTCATGAACAGGCTGCCGTAATAGTGCTCGCCCTCCCAGCCGATGCGGGCATTGGCCACCATGCGCCCGTCGATGCGGAAGCGGTCCTGGTTGTTCACGTCGCCCTGGCTGAAATAGCCGCCGGTGTAGGTGACGGAGGCAGAGCCGAAGAAGCCGCTGCTGTCGCGGTAGGCACCGCCCAGCGACAGGGTGACGTTCGGGGCTTCCGGGAACTCGTTGCCGCGACAGTTGCCGCCCGACGGGGCGCAGGCCGTGTCCTGGAAGTCCCCCAGCTCGGTCTTCAGCAGGCCCAGCGCACCGAAGCCGCTGAAACCGTTGCCCAGGTCATAGCTGGCCTCCAGTTCCGCGCCATATGACCGGGATCCGTCCGCGCCACGGGTATTGGCCAGCGGTGCGGCGACCTGGCTGGTGATGGTGACCTGCTGGTCCTCGAACTCGTTCAGGAACAGGTTGGCACCCAGCCGCAGGCGCTGGTCCATCGCGGTCAGGCGGTACGCGACCTCGTAGGTCCAGACGAATTCCGGCGAAACCGCCAGCACGGTATTGGCGGTGCCCGCAACGATCTCCGTGAAGCCCTGGCGATAGCCCCGGGTGGCGGTCAGCGCGACGGTCTGGCTGCCGGTCAGGTCGAAGGCGACGCCCGCCTTGGGCAGCAGCACGGCGAAGGTGGCCTTCCGGTCGGAGAGCGTGTTGCCGAAGACCGAGTTGTTGGCGATGAAGTTCCGCAACTGGTCCCGCTGCAGCCGCAGGCCGCCGATCAGCGTCACCCGGTCATGCACGCGGTAGCGCAGGTCGGAATAGGCGGCCATGCTGGTGGTCTCGTTCTTGAAGATCGCGTCCTGGAAGACGTTGCCGCCGACATCCACGAACGAGTCCGTGCGCTGGTTGAAGTCGCCGTAGAACAGGCCCAGGACGCCGCTGAGACCACTGTCGTTCTCCTGCAGTTCCAGGCGGAATTCCTGCATGAAGTCGCGGTCGTTGCGGTTGTCGTTGCGGATGAAGCCCGCATTGCCCGGCGCGGATTCGATGGCCAGGTTGGTCAGGTTGCCGCCGGTCACGCTGCGCAGCCGCATCGGTCCGCTTTCGTAGGCCACGTCTGCGCCGATGTTGCTGACCCGCATCTGCCGGAACTCGGTGAAGGTCGCGGCACCGTTGAACTGGCGGTCGAAGAAGTCCGGCGGCGAGACGGGCGGTGCGGCAGGCTGGTCGAAGACATGGCTGGCGTGCAGCTTGATGCTGAGATCGGGGAACGCGTTCGGCTCGATCAGCAGCTTGCCGCGCAGGCTGCGGTACTCGTCCTCGCCCAGGGGCTTGTTGGCCGGGTCGGCGAACTCGACATCCTTCACCTCCTGGTGGATCTCGCCGCTCAGCCGGGCCGCGACCTGGTCGTCGACGACCGGGCCGGAGAGCACGAAGGCACCCTGCCGGAACTGCTGGTTGCCCAGCGATCCCTCCATCACACGCTCGGTCTCGAAGGTCGGTTCGTTGGACTGCAGCACGATGGCACCGCCCAGGGCATTGCGGCCCTGCAGGGTGGATTGCGGGCCGCGCAGGACCGTCACCTGGTCCATGTCCCAGATGCCGCGGGAACCGCGCTTCAGCCCCTCCGCCGACTGGGTGACGCCGTCGATGATGACGGAGACCAGGGGCGAGGAATTGGCCGGCTGGCTGACGCCATCGGCGTTGAGCCCCCGGATCTGCAGCGCGTTGTTGCCCTGGTTGGCGGCGAAGGCGCGCACGTTGGCCATGTTCTCCAGCACGTCACCCAGGTCGGTGCTGTTGTATGTCTTCAGGTCCTCTTCCGTCGCGATTCCGGCACTGGTGAAGGTGTCCCGGTAGTCGCGTTCGATCTTCTCCGCCGTGACGGTGAAGCCCTCGAGAAGGATCGGTCCTTCCGCCGCGCCGGCATCGCCGCTGTTCCGGGGGGCGGCCTGCAGCCGGACGGTGTCCGGGCCGGTGAAACGGTAGGTCATGCCGGAACCGTCCAGCAGCAGCGAGAGCGCCTGCCGGACGGTGTGGGTGCCATCGACGCCGTTGCTGCTGATGCCCGACAGCCGGTCGGCATCATAGACGATCTGGATTCCGGCGCGGGCCGCGAACTGCAGCAGGGCGCTGTTCAGCGGCTGGCGGGGAATGCTGAAGCTCAGGCTGCGGGAGGCGGGTTCCGCCGCTGCCTGGCTGCCGCCATGGCTGGCGGCCCCGGCCCCGGTCGGCATGCCGAGAGCCGTCATCGATACCGTCGCCAGCAGCAGGAAACCTGCGGTCTTGTGGAAGGTGGCCGGATGGAACATCCGACCCGCACCGATTGCTTTCATGCAGGCCCCCTGAATGCCAGCGTGTCACGCCAGGAAATTGGAATGAGACTAATTCTCAATATCTCGTCAGGGGTATGACGCACGGTCGGGAGGCATTCGGTAACATCGGCCCGAATTTTTTTGCACGGGCGGGCGAGGGGACCTGCCGCGACGGTGCGCCCGTCCAGGCCGGCAGGGTCAGTGCAGCAGGGTCGCGACGGCCGGAACGCGCGAGACATCGGCGCGCAGTTCCGCCGCGATGGCGGTCACCGCGCGGTCCAGGTCGTCGATGCGGAAGACACCGCTGATCCGGCGGCGGGACAGGGCATCGCCCAGCACCACCACCCGTTCGGTGCGATAGCGGTTGATCTCCCGCACCGCGTCGGCGAGGGGGACATTGTCGAAGATGACCTGCCCGCGACGCCAGGCTGCCGTCCGGTGCGGGGCAAGCGGCCGGATCGGCCCCAGCCCGGCCTCCCCGCGGCTTGTCACCGCCTGACCGGCCTGCAGCACGGCGGTGACGCGTCCGGTGGCCTGAGCCGGGGCGCGTACGGCGACACTGTGGTGCAGCACACCGACGGTCACGCCTTCCGTTCCGCGCCGCACCGTGAAACGGGTGCCGAGGGCCTGGGCCTCCGTCTCCGCCGCGCGGACGATGAACGGCGCCCCGTCAGGCAGGGGGGCGACATCGAAATGCGCCTCACCCTGCAGCAACTCGACCTCCCGCCTGTGCGTGCCGAAGCTGACCCGGATCGCTGTGCCTGTGTTCAGGTCGGCAACGCTGCCGTCGGGCAGGGTGACGGAGGTGATCTCTCCGGTTTCCGTCCGGTGATCCGCGGTCAGCGCCGTGATCGGGTCACCGGTGATGCCCAGCGTGACCAGGGCAAGCAGTACGCTCGCGGCCATGGCGATGATGGCCCGCCGCCGGATCCGCCCTGATGGCCTAGATGGGGACGCGGTCCCGCCGGCGGGACCGGTGTTCGCTTTCCCCGTCTGCCAGGGCATGGGGTCGGTGCTGGCGATGACATCCACTGGCTGGTGGCGGTCCAGTGCCCCTTCCGGCAGGTGGGTCATGTCCTGCCAGGTCCGTTCGGCGCGCCGCCAGGCGGCGGCATGCAGTTCGCTCGATCCATGCCAGTCCCGGAAGGCCTGTGCCTCGCCGGGATCGGGGTCACGCCCTTCCAGGCGCACGACCCACTCGGCAGCCTCCAGCTCGATCCTGCTCTCGCCACGTTCACCTTGCGTCACGGCATCCTCGTCCTGCCCATCAACCGGTTCCCCTGCGACCGGTCCGTTGCCTTCTCGTCCACCGGCCGGGTCCGGGCGGTCCGCCCGCGCGAACCACCCTCTCCCTTCAGGACGCTCTGGCGGTCCCGGTCCGGTAACGAAATCCGTATCGTCTTTCCCTCATCCCTCCCGCAGGCGCCGCATGGCATGCGCCAGGGCCCGGGCCAGGTGCTTCTGCACAGAACTTTCCGAGATGCCGAGCTGACGCGCGACTTCCGCGTAGGTCAGGCCCTGCAACCGGTTGCGGCGAAAGATCTCCTGCGTCAGCGGCGGCAGCTCGGCGACGGCCTTCGCCAGGCGGTCGAGCCGCTGCCGTCCGGCAGTTGCCTGTTCGGCCCCCGGCGCCTCGTCCGCGTGAAGGTGCAGGTCCTCCGGCGGCATCAGCACGGTGGGGCGGCGCTTCTGGCGGCGGAAATGGTCGATGGCGAGGTTGTGCGCGATCTGGAACAGGTAGGCGCGGACATTCTGCTCCCCCGCCTCCGGCGCGCCCTGGGCCATGCGCACGAAGGTTTCCTGCGCCAGGTCCGCCGCGGTCTCGCGACAGCGGACCTGCCGCGTCAGATAGCTCTCCAGTTCCCGGCCATAGGCGGAAAACAGCCGTTCCAGATCCTGCTCCGCCAATGCCGGACTCCGAATGTTCCCGAATGCTTGACCCCGAACCTAGCTTTGTTGAGAATAATTCTCAATATCATTGATGCGGCATCCGGCGAATGGCCACCTGTCGCGGAACGGAGCGAAGGAGACGGAACATGCATGTTGCAGCATCTGGAACCGGTGCCGGTGTCCGCCCACCATCGCGGCGCACCCTGGCGTTTCACACGCTGGGTGCCTTCACGGCATCGACGGCGATCATCGCCGTGGCACTGGTGCTGGCTGCCGGTTCGGCCTGATCCCGGCCTGTGCTGATCCTGGCCTGGCCCGGTGGTCTCAGCCGGTGATCCTGACCGACATCGCGCTGAAACCGCGGATGAAACTGGAATAGATGCGGGTCGGGGGTGCCACAACCTCCACCTGCATGTCGGCCTGCAGGAACTCCTCCCACAGGATGCGCAGCTGCAGTTCCGCCAGCCGGTCGCCGACGCAGCGATGCACACCGGCACCGAACGACAGGTGCCGCCGCGCGTTCTTCCGGTCGACGCGGAAGGCATCCGGATCCTCGAACGTGGCCGCGTCGCGATTGCCGGACACGTACCAGAACACCACCTTGTCGCCCTTCCGCACCTGCCGCCCGCCGAACGCGCAATCCTCCAGCGCCGTGCGGCGCATGTGGATGACGGGGGTCTGGTAGCGGATCGTCTCTGCGACCATGTTCGGGACCAGGCCGTGGTCCTGCCGGACCAGTTCGAACTGGTCCGGATTCTCGTGCAGCGCCAGCAACCCGCCGGTCATGGAGTTGCGCGTGGTGTCGTTGCCTCCGACGATCAGCAGGAACAGCGTGCCGATGAGCTCGGCCCGGTCCATGCCACGGGTGGCATCGTCATTGGCCAGCATGGTCACCAGGTCGAAGCCGCCCCGTCCCTCCGACCGCTGCTCCAGGAAGGGCTGGAAGGCATCGGCCATCTGCTGCAGCACGGCGTAGCGCTCCTCCTCCGTCCTGACCGGCGCGTCAGGGGCGGCCAGGTTGGCGGTCGCCACGTCCGACCAGTACATCAGTTCCTGCCGGCGTTCCTGGGGGAAGTTGAACATGGTCGCCAGCATCATCGAGGTCAGCTCGACGGAGACCCGGCTGACCCAGTCGAACGGTTCGTCGCGCGGCAGCGCGGCCAGCACCTGCCGCGTGCGTTGCCGGATCAGGTCCTCGTATTCGCGCAGGCTGCCACGGTTGGCGATGGGGGCGACCGCACGGCGACGCCCGGTATGCTCCGGCGGGTCCATGGAAATGAAGGCCGGGCGGTCCAGGTCGGGTGCGATGTTGGCGATCTGGATGCCGCCCAGGTCGGCACGGCTGGAGAAGAGCCCGTGGTTCAGTTCGCCCTGCATGATCAGCTCGTGGGAACAGACGGACCAGTAGGGGCCGTGTGGACTGTCGGGGCACCAGTGCATCGGTGCCTCCGCCCGTAACCGTGCGAAAATCCCGTGCCAATCATCGCGCTGGTAGAGGCCGGGATCGCTGACATCCAGCGCGTCGATGGGAATGTCGGCCAGCGCACCCGAGCCACCATTGCTGTTCACCGGAACCTCCCGCACCTGCCCTTTCAGGTGAGGTTAGGTGGTTGCCCGCGGCACGGCAATGCGGTGCAGCCCCCCGCTCGCCCGGCTTGTGCCCGGTCCGCCCGCATGCTGGATTGTCGCCCGAGGCACCGGCGACCTGACAGGAGGCATCCGATGACGTTCGATTTCTCACCCCTGCTGCCGGCCCATGTTCCGGCCCCGGCGGTGCGCTGGAACGGGTTTCCGGCGTTCAACTTCGTGGGCGGACACATCGACGACGCGACCGTGCCGGTGGACGAACTGCGGGCGGCGGTGGACCGGGCGCTGGTGAAGGAAGGGGCGAACCTGGCCACCTACGGCCTGCAGAGCGGGCCACAGGGATACCTGCCCTGCCGGGAGTTCGTCGCCCGGAAGCTGAAGGCCTACAGCGGCATCGAGACCACGGCGGAGGACATCCTGCTGACCTCCGGCTCGCTGCAGGGCATGGACCTGGTGAACCGGTTGCTGCTGCAGGCCGGGGACACGGTGATCGTGGAGGAATCCAACTATGGCGGCGCCTTCACCAAGCTGCGCGCGCTGGGCGTCAACATGGTCGCGGTGCCGCTGGACGAACACGGCATGCGCATGGATGCGCTGGATGCGGCGCTGGACGATCTGGCGGCCCGCGGCATCCGGCCAAAGTACATCTACGCCATCATCACGGTGCACAATCCGACCGGCACCATCCTGCCGCTGGAGCGGCGGCTGCGCCTGCTGGAACTGGCGCGGCAGCATGGCGTGCCGGTCTTCGAGGACGAATGCTATTCCGACATCGTCTGGTCGAACGAACGGCCCCCGGCGCTGCGGGCGCTGGATGACAGCGGCATGGTCATTCATATCGGCACCTTTTCCAAGACCGTCGGACCGGCGCTGCGCGTCGGCTACATCAATGCCGACTGGCCGGTGCTGGGCCGCCTGGTGGCGATGAAGACGGATGCGGGGTCGGGCGCGCTTGAACAGATGATGCTGGCCGAGTACTGCCCGGACCATTTCGATGCCCATGTGCGCCACTGCAACGCGGTGCTGGAGGGCAAGCTGGACACGCTGATCGCGGCGCTGGACGAACATTTCGGCACCACGGTCGAATACCGCAAGCCGCCTGGCGGCATCTTCCTGTGGGTGAAGCTGCCTGAAGGCGTCAGCACGGCGCGGCTGGCCGTGGTGGCGGGGGAGCAGGGGGTGGCGGTCAATCCTGGCCTGGAATGGTCGCTGGGCAGCGATGCCGACAACTGGATCCGCCTCTGCTTCGCCAACCCGCCCGGGGAGACCCTGCGTGAAGGCGTGGCGAGGCTGGCGGAGATCTGCCACGCCGAGTTCGGCGTGCCGGAGGTCAGCGGCAACGTCAGGCGCTGATCCGACCTGACCCAGTCCGACCCAACCGTGGCGCGCCCGGACCGGCATCCGCGCGCCATGGTTGACCCGCTTGGTGCGGCGTTCATACTGACCCGCAATGCCTTTCAGTGCCGCATCGGAAACGGTCGGGAACCGGTTCCGACCTGTTGTCGCGGCAAGTCGTGGAGTAGGGCCTGAGCAAGCTTCTTCCCCTTCTGGTGCTGCTGCTGGTTCTGGGTCTCGCCGCCTGGAACCACGAGGCACTGCTGTCCGTTCTCGACCCGGATTCCGACAGGGCCGCAGCCGCGCCGACCGCGCCTGGCACGCGCCGCGGTGCCCCGGTCAAGGTCATCACCCGGTCGGTCGAGGTCACCGCCAATGACCGGACATTCCGCGCCGTCGGCACCGGGCGGGCGCAGCTGTCGGTCTGGGTCTATCCCTCCGTTGCCGAACAGGTCTCCGCCGTGTTCTTCGAGGCGCAGCAGCAGGTCAGCATGGGGGATATCCTGGTCCAGCTTGATGACCGGGAGGAGAGGCTGGCGGTGAAGCTGGCGCGGGTGCAGACCGATGACGCCAGGAGCCTGCTTTCCCGCTACGAGCTGGCGGTGAAGGAAGGCGGCGTGCCCGAGAGCGAGGTCGATGCCGCACGGGCGGCGTTCCAGGCCGCCGAACTGGCCCTGGAGCAGGCCTGGCTGGCGCTGGAGGCGCGCCAGGTGAAGGCACCCTTTGACGGCATCGTCGGCATTCCCGCGGTCGATCCGGGTGACCGTGTCGGCACGGAGACGCGGATTGCCGCCCTGGATGACCGGCGGGTTCTGTTCGTCGATTTCGAGATCCCGGAGGCCCTGGCCGGGGCGCTCACCGGGGCGGACGGACAGCAGCCGGGTGTCACCGCCACCACCCCGGCCTATCCGACGCGGCGGTTCAGCGGCCGGATCTCGGCGCTGGAGAGCCGCGTCGATCCCCTGCGCCGCACGCTGAAGGCCCGTGCCAGCATCGACAACAGCGACGACCTGCTGCGGCCCGGCATGTCCTTCGAGACGACCTGGACGATACCCGGTGATGACCATGCCACGGTGCCGGAGATTGCCGTCCAGTGGGGACGGGAGGGATCCTATGTCTGGCTGATCACGGATGGTGCCGCCCGGAAGACCCCTGCGCGGGTGATCGCGCGGAAGGCCGGCCGGGTGCTGCTGGACGGTCCGGTCGCCGGCGGTGACCAGGTGGTCGTGCAGGGCGTGCAGCGCCTGCGTCCCGACCTGCCGGTCGAGGTGGTGGAGCCAGACGGGCGATGACCGAACCCGACCGGGGCATGAGCGGTCTCGACCTGACGGCGCTGGGGGTCCGCCGCCCGATCCTGATCACGGTGGTCAACTTCCTGATCATGCTGGCGGGGGCAGCGGCGTTCCTGGGCGTTGACGTTCGGGAACTGCCCAATGTCGACCGCCCCATCGTCAGCGTGCGCGCGATCTACCAGGGTGCTTCGCCCCAGACCATGGATGCGGAGGTCACCAGCGTGCTGGAGAACGCGGTGGCGCGGGTGTCGGGGCTGCGCAGCATCCGCTCCTCCAGCGAGGAGAACAACATGCGCATGCGGGCGGAGTTCCGCCCCGGCGTCGATCTGAACATCGCCGCGAGCGACGTCCGGGAGGCTGTCAGCCGCGCGGAACGGCAGTTGCCCGAGGACGTGGAACAGGTCGTGGTGATCAAGGCCGATGACGACGCCCGCGACGTGATGCAGCTTTCCGCCTTCAGCGAGACCCTGTCGAAGCACGAACTGGCGGAGCGGATCGCGAAGGATGTGGCGCCGGAACTGCTGTCCATCGACGGTGTCGCCGACGTGCCCCTGTCGGGTGACCAGCCACGGGTGCTGCGGGTGCTTGTCGACCCCGCGAGACTGGCCGCGTTCCGCCTGTCGGTGAGCGAGATTGCAGAGACCCTGCGCAACATCCGTTTCGACGTGCCGGCGGGCAGCTACAAGTCGGAAGGCCAGGACCTGATCGTGCGGGCCTATGCGTCCGTGGTCGAACCGGAAGCCATCGAGCAGCTGCATGTGCGCGACGGCATCCGCGTCGCCGACGTGGCCAGCGTCTTCTATGCACCGATGGAGGCGGAGTCCTATTCGCTGCTGGACGGGCGGATGGTGGTCGGCCTCGGGATCGTGCGGCAGGCCGGTTCCAACACCATCGACATCTCCGACGAGGTGAAGCGGCGGGTCGCGCATATCAACGAACGTGCCCGGGACTTCTCCCTTGTCGTCACCTCCGACGATGCCGACTACATCACCGGCGCATTGCTGGAAGTCGTCTTCACGCTCTGCTTCGCCATGGCGATCGTGCTGGTGGTGATCGCCGTCTTCCTGGGGCAGTTGCGGGCAGTCCTGATCCCTGCCGTCACCATGCCGATCTCCATCATCGGGACCCTGGCTGCGATCTGGCTGTTCGGCTTCTCGATCAATCTCATCACCCTGCTTGCACTGGTGCTGGCCACCGGGCTGATCGTCGATGATGCGATCGTGGTGCTGGAGAACATCCAGCGGCTGCGCAGTGCCGGGAAGGAGAAGCTGGCCGCGGCGGTGATCGGCACCCGGCAGGTGTTCTTCGCCGTGATCGCCACGACGATCACCCTGGTGTCGGTGTTCCTGCCCATCGCCTTCCTGCCCGGAGAGACCGGCCGGCTGTTCCGGGAGTTCGGGCTGGTGCTGGCCATCGCCGTGGTCATCAGTTCCTTCGTCGCCGTCACCCTGTGTCCGATGATGGCGTCCCGCCTGCCGCACCTGTCCGACACCAACCGCCATGTCCTGGTGGTGAGGAACCTGCTGGACCGGATCGGCCGCGCGCTGGGGGAGGCCTATTTCTCCAGCCTGAAGGCGCTGATGGCGATGCCGTTGCTTGCCGCCCTGGTCGCGATGCTGGTCGCGGCCGGTGGCGCGGGCGGGTTCATGATGCTCGATCAGGAATTGATGCCGCGCGAGGATCGCGGGTCGGTGCGGATCTTCCTGACCGGGCCGGACGGTGCCTCGCTGGCCTATTCCGACGAACAGGCCCGCGAGGTGGAGGCCGTGCTGCAGCCTTACCGGCAGCAGGGGCAGATCGTCAGCATCCACACCACCGTCGGACGCTGGGACAAGAACCGCGCCTACATCATTGGCACGATGGAGGACTGGAACGCCCGCGACATCAGTGAGCAGGAACTGGCCGCGGAAATCAGCGCCGCAGTATCCGACATGCCGGGCGCGCAGGTCCGCGTCTCGCGCGGGCGCAGCTTCGGCGGGGGCAACAGCGGCGCCGGGCTGGAGCTGGCGGTGCTGGGCAATGACTACGGCGCCATCGCCACGGCTGCCGACCGGCTGGGCCGCGCACTGCAGGACCGGCTGCCGGAAGTCACGGATGTCCGGGTGCAGTTCGACACCTCGCAGCCGGAAATGCTGTTCGGCATCGACCGGGAAAGGGCGAGCGACCTCAACGTGCCGATGGACCGTATTTCCCAGACCCTGCGGGTGATGGTCGACCGGCTCGACGTCATCGACCTGAGTGTCGAGGACCAGTCGGTTCCGGTCATGCTGGGACCGGCGCGCGGCGCGATCCGCGATGCCGGTGACCTGCTGAACGTTTTCGTCACCACCGGCGACGGTGAACTGGTGCCCCTCAGCGCGCTGATCAGCGTGACCGAGCGGGGTGTCTCCGCTGAGCTTGACCGGCACGGGCAGCGGCGTGCGGTGGAGATCGACCTCGGCCTGCGGCCCGGCGCACCGCTGGGCGACACCATGGCACGGGTGCGCGCGATCGCCGATGATGTGCTGCCCCCCGGTCACGGCATCCTCTTCCTGGGCGAGGCCGCGACCCTGCAGGAGACCAGTCACGAGGTCGCGCTCACCTTCATGATCGCGTTGCTGGTGGTCTTCCTTGTGCTGGCGGCACAGTTCGAGAGCCTGGGCAGCGCGGTGATCGTGATCCTGACCGTGCCGTTCGGGCTTGCGGCGGCTGTCTTCGCGCTGTTGCTGACCGGCCAGTCGCTGAACCTCTACAGCCAGATCGGGCTGGTGATGCTGATCGGGCTGATGACCAAGAACGCCATCCTGCTGGTGGAGTTCATGGACCAGATGCGCGACGAGGGACGCGACGTGCCCGATGCGGTGATGGAGGGCGTGCGCATCCGCCTCCGCCCGGTGATCATGACGGTGCTTTCCACGGTGCTGGGGGCGCTGCCGCTGGTGCTGGGTGAAGGCCCGGGATCGGAGGCACGGCACGCCATCGGCTGGGTCATCTTCGGCGGCCTTGGCCTGTCCACGCTGTTCACGCTGTATTTCGCCCCGCTGGGCTACGCGGTGATCGCACCCCATCTGAAGCCCCGCGCCCATGCCGGCCGCGAACTGGCAAGGCAACTGCGCGATGCGGAAAGGGAGGGGGCATGAGGTCGGCTGCTACCCTGTCCGTCACGGCCCTGCTGCTCGCCGCCTGCACGGTCGGGCCGGAGTACCAGCCGCCGGTGGTCGATGCCCCGCCGCAGTTCCAGTCGCAGGATGTCCTGCGCAGCCTGAACGAGGGGCTGGCCGACCGCCGCGTTCGGGCCGACTGGTGGTCCGGCTTCGGTGACCCGATCCTGGACACGCTGGTGCAGACGGGGCTGGAGAACAGCCTGGAGATCGCGGCGGCCACGGCTCGCGTGCGGGAGGCGCGGGCGCGTGTCGGGCTGGCAGGCGCGGGCGACGGGCTGCAGGCATCCACCGGTGCAGGTGCCGAGCTCCAGGCGCGCGGCAGCTCCGGCGGCGGGCAGTCCGGCACCACGGCCAGCGTCAGCGGCGATCTGGAGGCGACGTTGCCGCTGGACGTGTTCGGCCGCACCCGTCGGGAGGTCGATGCCGCGCGTGCGGGGCTGGAGGCCGCCTCGGTCGAACTCAAGGGCATCGTGCTGGGCGTCAGTTCGGACATTGCCAGCGCCTATCTCGGGATGCGCGGAAGCCAGCGGCAGCTTGACCTGCTGCGCCAGTCGGTCGTGCTGCAGGAAAAGACGCTCGCAATCGTCAGCAGCCGCTTCGCCTCCGGCCTGGCGCCGGAACTCGACCTGTTGAGGGCGGAGGCCTCCGTCCAGGGCCTGCGCGCCGGTGTGCCGCCGCTGGAAGAGGATATCCGGAACTTCCGCAACCGCATCGCCCGGCTGGCAGGGGCCTATCCGGGACATTACGAGCAATTGCTGGCACCGCACCGGCCGATCCCCGGCTACGGCAGTGCCGTGCCGCAGGTGCTGCCGCTGGATGTGCTGTCGACCCGTGCCGATGTCCGGCTGGCCGAAGCCAACCTGAAACAGGCGATCGCGGAGATCGGCGTGGCGGAGGCCGACTACTATCCGGCCTTCCGGCTGCGCGGCGTGCTTGGCCTCAGTGCCGCCGGTGGCGGCGGTGCCTCCGGCGCGAGCGTGCTGATCGGGACATTGTCGGCGCTGGTCACGCAGGTGCTGGCCGATGGCGGGGTCCGGGACGCCAACCTGCAGATCGCAAGGGCACGGGCCGATGCCGCGCTGGCGGAATACGAACTGGCCCTGCGCACCGCGACGGAGGAGGTCGAGGCCGTGCTTGCCGCGATCCGCTCCTCCGGTCTGCGGCAGGTCTCGCTCGAAAGGGCGGTCCGTTCCAGCCAGCGCAGCTTCACCCAGATCGAGACCTTGTACCAGCAGGGGCTGATCAGCTTCCTCGACGTGGTGGACGCCCAGCGCGTGCTGGCCGACGCGGAACAGGACCTCGCGCGGGAGCGGACGAACTACGCGACCCAGATCGCGGTCCTGTTCAGGGCGCTGGCGCCCGCGCGCGGATAGAGATGCGCCAGTCGATGCCGTCGCTGCCGACCGCAGCGTCCACGTCCATGAAGGCGCGATGGGAATTCACCACGCCGCGCCAGAGCTCGATCCAGCAGGTCAGCAGGTCGGCGCGTTCCGCATCGTCCAGGCCGCGTGCCACCCGCAGGCCGGCCTGCCGAATCGTGACGCTGTCGCCCGAACCCCCGATGGTGGCCTCGTCGCCCATGCCGGCGAACATGCCCGCAAGCAGCCGCGCCACCTCGTCCGGGCCGCCGTCGGCGGTGCCGAGCAGCTCCCCCAGCTTGCGGCCGTTCTGCAAGCCAGTCAGGCGCGCCGCGGCCTTCGCCAGTTCCAGTGCCTTCTCGCGCCCGGCGGTGCCCACCAGTTCGCGGATGCCGTTGCGGATGTATTCGACCGCGTAGTTGCGGTTGGCCCTGGCCAGGCGCAGCTCGTTCCACTGCTCGTCCGGCGGGGCGGGCTGGTCGTCCGGATCGAAGGGCGGCGGCACCTCGTCCGGCGCGAAGCGCAACCGCTCCTCCGGCGCCAGGTCGTGGTCGTATTCCCGGAAATAGCCGCACAGGCCGAACTGGCCGGTCATGTCCTCCGAGACACAGACGAAGCCGAGGCGCGGGTTCTTCAGCGACACGCCGTTCTGCGCGTACCAGCCCCGCAGGAAGCCCCGGCTCGCCTCCACCGGCACGCCGCAGAGCGTCGGGCCGTCATACATCCAGCGCGGATAGCGGAACCGCACCCAGGCCTTGGTGTCCGATTCGGCCATGTATTCCACGGGTACGCCGCCCATGCTGTTGGACAGCACGTGGTAGCGGGCGCAGGCGACGGCATCGGGCAGGCCCTCCAGTCCCAGCTTCCCGAAACTGGAGAGGAACTTCTCCTCGTGCTGGCGGCGGAACAGGCGGAACATCCATTCGCCGATGACTTCCGGCCCCTGCCGCACCGCCACCATCAGCTGCAGTCCCAGCAGGTACTGGTGATGGAAATCCGCCTGCGCCCCGATGGCGCGCAGTTCATGCTGCATGGCCCCGTCTCCCCCTTCTCTGCCCATTGCCGTGCCGGTCAGTCGTCGGCGAAGGTGATGACCCAGCGGCCACGGCTGCCACCGGCCTCCAGCGCGGCATGCGCCCGTCCGGCCTGCTCCGGCGGGACCGTGCCGGCCACGCGCAGGGTCAGCTTGCCGTCCTCCACCAGTTGCCGCAGCCGGTCGAGCTTCGCATGTTCGCCGTCCAGCGTGCGCACCCAGGTCTCGGTGAAGTTGATGCCCCGCACGTCCTCCTTCGGGCGGAAGCCACGGATGGCGGTGAAGGCACCACCGTCACGCACGGCCGGTATCGCGGCCGCGTTGAGCAGCGCGCCGTCGGCGAGCCCGTCGACGCCGTCGGGGAAGTGGCGTCGCACCTCCCCCGCGAAATCGTCGCTGCGCGGCACGATGATGTCGGCGCCCAGCGCCTGCAGCAGTTCCCTGTCGCCCGGCGGCGCGTCGGCAATCACCGTCAGCCCCTCGGTCTTCGCCTGCTGGATGACGTAGCCGCCATAGGCGCCAGGCCCGCCGGTCACCGCCAGCACCTGTCCCGGTGCGAGGCCCAGCAGGTCCAGCGACAGGCGCGCGGTCAGCCCGTTCATCGGCAGGGTACAGGCCTCCACGTGGCTGGTGCCCTTCGGTGCGGCAACGACCGCCCCCTGCTCCAGCACGATCTGCTCGCGGTAGGCCCCGTGGATCCCGTCCGGCACCACCATCGCCATCACCCGGTCGCCGACACGGACACCTGTGGTGACCCCGTCCCCCACCTGGTCGACGATGCCGGCGATGTCCATGCCGGGCACGTAGGGGGGCGGATCCTTCGCCTGCAGCTTGGCGCGTCCACCATTGCGGCCGACGATGTCGGTCGGGTTGACCGCCGCCGCGTGGACCCTGATCCGCACCTGTCCCGGCCCGGCCTGCACCTCCGGCACCTCGACGACCTGCAGCACCTCCGGTCCGCCATGGACCATCAATCCCACTGCGCGCATGTTCCAATCTCCCCTTGTCAGTGTCTTCCTGCCCCGGCAGGAGCATAGGCGCGACCCCGCCGCCGCCGCCAGCCCCTATCCCGTGACCGGCTGCGTCGGAATGCGTCGCCTCCCGACGCCTGCCGCAGGGAACCGTTGGTGAGGGACTTGCATGGGTTGTAGGATCAACCCTCTGCAGAACGGAGACCGGAACGATGCGCCTCGCTGCCCCCCTCATCGCCCTGCTGATGCTGTTTGCGACCCTGTCCGCCGCCCGCGCGGAGCTGGACCAGGGCCGCATGATCGAACTCCAGTCGACCCTTCTGACCTTCCTGGATGAACGGGAGTCGGACGGGCGCTACGTCATCTTCGACCCGGCGGCGGGCGAACTCATGCGCCTCTCCCCGGCCAGCCTGCACCCGAAGATCGTGCCGTTCCGCAACGGCTATTTCCTGTGTGCCGACTTCCTGTCCGAAGATGGCACGACCCACGAGATCGATTTCCTGGTGATGCCGGTGGGTGAGGGGTTCCGGATCACTCAGACCCTGGTCAATGACCGCGATGCGATCCGCAGGACCATGGGAAAATAACCTCCCTTGAAACAGCTTCTCTCATCGCTGGCGGTTCGTTTCACGGTCGTGTTCGGCCTGATGTTCATGGTCTTCGCCGGTGGCTTCCTGATCTGGTACGACCAGTTCCGGCGGGAGGCGCTGGAGTCCGAGGTGGCGGCCCAGGTCGCCTCCTTCGGTCACAACTTGTCGCGGGTGATCACGCGGGCGAGGGCGAGCGGATCGGAGGCGGAGGTCGCGCCGCTGCTGCGGCTGGCCCAGGGCTACCGCTCGATCCGCTGTGTCTCGCTGCTCGATGGCGGCGGCACGGTTGTCGAGGGCTGGCCGAACCGGTCCTGCATCGACCGCCCGAGCCGACGCACGGCGATGTTCCCGCTGGGCGATGACGGTCGCCTGCGCATCGACTATGGCGGCAACTGGGTCACCGAGACGCTGCGGCAGGAGCGGCTGTTCGTACTCGTCGCGCTGGGCGTCTCGCTGGCCGGCGCCCTGTTGAGCGCGTTGCTGGCCAACCACTTCCTTGTCCAGCGGCGCATCGGGCCGATGCTGCGTGCGGCGGCCGACCCGGGCGCGGGAACCGAACGGCTGAACCGCATTGCAGGGCAGGGGGACGAGATCGGTCGTCTCTCCCGTGCCTTCGTGGCGCGCATCGACGCCGAGAGGCTGCTGGCCGAGCAGCAGAACGAGACCCGCCTGCTGGCGGAGAAGACGGAGCGTGACCGTCAACTCGCCTCCATCATCGACAGCCTGTCGGAGGCACTGCTGACCCATGACATGAACCTGGTGATCCAGCGCTGCAACCGGGCCGCCTGCGAGATGTTCGGTCACGACCTCCAGGAAATGGTCGGGATGCCGATCAGCAACCTGATGTCGGCGGAACAGTTCGCGCTCTACCGGAAGATCTTCGATGCCTACGTTTCCGGTCACATCGGTGATCTGCCCCGCCAGCAGGCGATGACCGGGTTGCACCGGTCCGGCCGTGAGGTCCGGGTCGACGTGATGTTCAGCGAGGCGGAGATCGACGGCAGGCGCATGTTCACCGGCACGCTGACCGACCGCACGGCGGAGCGGGAGGCGCAGGAGACCGTGCGGCTGCTGCAGCAGCGTCTGCTCTCGGCCATCGAGGCGGTGCCGGATGCCTTCGTGCTGTTCGACGCCGACGACCGGCTGGTGGTCTGCAACCAGAAATACCGGGATTTCTATGGTCGCAGCGCCGACCTGATGCAGCCGGGTACCCGGTTCGAGGACGGGCTGCGGGCAGGCGCGGAGCGGGGGCAGTACGCGGAGGCAGCCGGCCGGGTCGAGGAATGGGTGGCGGAGCGCATGGAGATGCACCGCAACCCGCCGGAACAGCCGATCGAGCAGTTGCTGGACGATGGTCGCTGGGTACGGATCACCGAACGGCGGACGGCGGAGGGCGGGATCGTCGGCTTCCGTACCGACATCACCGAGCTGAAGCAGCGGGAACTGGAACTCCGCATTGCGCAGGAACGCCTGGTCGCGGCGATCGAGGCGGTTCCCGATGCCTTCGTGCTCTACGATGCGGACGACCGGCTGGTCATCTGCAACCAGAAATACCGGGACTTCTATGCCCTGAGTGCCGACATGATGACTCCGGGCCGGACGTTCGAGGAAGTCATCCGCACCGGTGCCGAACGCGGCCAGTACGCGGAGGCGGAGGGCAGGGTCGAGGAATGGGTGGCGGAGCGCATGGCGATGCATCGCGATCCGCCGGAGGAACCGCTGGAACAGCATCTGGGCGACGGTCGCTGGCTGCGCATCATCGAACGCCGGACGCCGGAAGGTGGAACGGTCGGCTTCCGCAGCGACATCTCCGAACTGAAGCGTCGCGAGTTCGCCCTGCAGGAGAGCGAGACCCGGCTGCGGGCGACCATCGACGTGGCGCTGGACTGCATCATCATGATGGATGCCGAAGGCAACGTCATGGCCTTCAACCCGGCAGCGGAGGAGCTGTTCGGATACCGCGCGACCGATGTCGTGGGGCAGGAAATGAGCGAACTGATCATCCCGCCCGAGATGCGGGAGGCGCACCGGGCCGGCCTTGCCAGGTACCTGGAGACCGGCGAAGGCCCGGTGATCGGCAACCGCATCGAGATCGAGGCGATGAATGCCGAGGGACGGATCTTCCCCATCGAGCTGTCGATCAGCGTCGTGGAGGGCGCCACCGGTCCCGAGTTCGTCAGCTATATCCGGGACATCTCGGAACGGCGGCTGGCGGAACAGCGCGTGCAGGACATGGCGCGGCTGCCGAACGAGAACCCGGCACCCGTCATGCGCTTCGGGGAGCAGGGCGACCTGCTCTACGCCAACGAGGCCAGCGAGGCACTGGCCTCCCATCTCGACGTGGCCGTCGGTACCCGTCTCGGCACCGACTGGCGGCAGCGGATCCGGGGCGTGCTGGCGTCAGCCATGCCCGCCAGCCTGGAACGCACGGTGGGTGAGACGGACTACAGCATCGTGCTCAGTCCCATCGTGGAGAAGCAGGAGGTCAACCTCTACGCGTTCGATGTCTCCAGCCTGAAACGTGCCGAGGCCGAACTGATGCTGCAGCGGGACCGGGCGGAACAGGCCAACCGCGCCAAGAGCCGCTTCCTTGCGATGATGAGTCACGAGATCCGCACACCGCTGAATGCCGTGCTCGGCGTTCTCGGCCTGTTGTCGGAGACACCGTTGTCGGAGGAGCAGAACCGGTTCGTCGATACCGGCCGCGCCTCGGCGGAGGCACTGCTGACGGTGATCAACGACATTCTCGACTTCTCGAAGATGGAAGCCGGCAAGCTGGAGCTTGAGTACTCGCCACTGGACCCTGCCGATCTCGCCCGCATCGTGGTCGAGGTGCTGTCCCCGCGCGCGCTGGAAAAGGGCATCGAGCTCAAGCTGGAGGCAGCACCCGACCTGCCGGCGCCGTTGCTCGGCGATCCGGGGCGACTGAGGCAGATCCTGCTCAATTTCGGCTCCAACGCGATCCGCTTCACCGACCGGGGCGGTGTGACCTTCGTGGTCCAGGTGGTCGGCGGGACGGACAACCGCCCCCGCCTGCGGTTCTCGGTCCGGGATACCGGGTCCGGTGTGCCGGAGGAACTGCAGGACCACCTGTTCTCCGAGTTCTCCAGTTCCGGTCGTGCCGGTGACAGCCTGGGGGGTACCGGTCTCGGCCTGGCGATCTGCCAGCGCATCGTCGATGCCGTGGATGGCCGGATCGGCTTCAGCACCGAACCCGGCAAGGGCAGCGACTTCTGGTTCGAGATCGAGCTGGAGCGTACGGTGCTGCCGCTGGCACCCGCAGCCGCGGCCAGGGACGACACCGCAGCGGATGCCGACCGCCGCAGCCGGGTGCGCCTGCTGATCGCGGAGGACAATCCGGCAAACCAGATGGTCATCCGGGTGATGCTGGAAAAGGCCGGGTTCCGGCTGGACATTGCCGGCAATGGCGAGGAGGCGCTGAAGGCGGTCCAGCGCCGGTCCTATGACGCGGTACTCATGGATGTGGGGATGCCGGTGATGGACGGGCTGGCCGCGACGGCGGCGATCCGGACATTGCCGGAGGGGCGCAACCAGGTGCCGATCATCGCCATGACCGCGCATGTGCTGGACAGCGAGAAGTCCAACATCCTGGCATCGGGAATGGATGACTTCGTTGCCAAGCCGATCAATCGCGATCACCTGATCGGCACCATCGACCGCTGGGTCTTCAAGCAGGATGCCGGGCCGCAGGCTGCGGCGCATGACCCGTCTTCGGGCGATGCCGCCATCCTGGACGCGGATGTCGTCGAACAGCTTGCCGAGGAGACCTCCCCGGAGGTGGTGCCGGAGATCGCCCGTGTCTATTGCAGCCATATCGAGGAGGCGGTGCAGGAGTTCCTGCAGGCCGTGACCGACGGGGATGCTGCCGCGCTCGATGCCGTGGCGCACCGGATCGGCAGCAGTTCCGGCTCCCTTGGCGCCATGCGCCTGTTCCGGACCTGCCGCGCCATCGAGGCGGCCGTGTCGCAGGGCAACGAGGATGCGGCCTTTGCCATGGCCAGCGGAATCCCGGAACTGGCCCGGCACTCGATCAGGGAGCTGCAGGACTTCGTCAGCTCGCGGTTCCTGGTCTCAGACCAAGAAGCCTGAGCGTCCAGGGCCAGCGGGCCGCAAGCTGGCGCCCCCGGCGCAGCAGCCCCTCCAGCGGGCGTTCGACCGCACGCTCGTTGAGCACCAGGCCGCCGATCCGGCCCCCCAGTTCCTGGACCCGGCCGACAGCGGCCTCCAGCTGGGTGGCTCGTGTCACTCCGGCCAGCAGCACCAGGAAGGTCATGTCGAACAGCCCGGCAACCGCGCAGCCGTCCAGCGCGCCGGTACTGCGCCTCGACGCGACCGGGGCTCCGTCCGCGATGATCAGGTCGTAGCTGGCGGAGAGCTGGTCCAGCTCCGCCGCAAGCTGCTGGCCGATGTCGGTGCGGTTGCGGTTGGCAGGCACCGTGCCGTTGATGCAGGCGATCTCCAGCGTCCGGCCGGGCAGCTGCCAGGGGCGGCGGATCAGGTTTCCGGCGAGCTGCAGTTCCTCCGCCGGATCAAGCGCCAGGACGTGCTGCGTGTACGGCATCAGCGGATCGAGGTCGAGGAACAGCACCTTCTGCCCCTCCAGCACCGCGCGCTGGGCCAGTGCCCAGCTCAGGGTCGATGCGCCGGTGCCGCGACCGGGGCCGGTGACCAGGACGCGGCGCGCGCGGCTGCTGTTGTCCAGCCCCGCGATCCGGGCGCCCAGGTGATCCAGTTCCGTGTGGTCGATGGGCATGGCCGTGGGGATGGCGGCGGACAGGCGGTTGCTCGTGCGGGTCATCACAGGGCTCCCACGATGGCGAAGATGGAAACGACCTGGAACACGTCCCGCACGCCGTTCATGAAGATCTGCCAGTCGCTCTGGCTGACGGAGGGGACGTAGACCGTGTCACCGGCGCGGACGACAGGCAGGGCGGAGAAGTCGCCGCTGCGGGCGAACTGCACCAGGTCGAAGGCGGTGGCCTTCGGTTCCCCGTTGACCACGTGCACCACCACGATCTTCTCCTGCCAGGCGTCCTGTGCCGGGCCACCGGCCTCCGCCAGCAGGTCGAGGATGGTCATGCTGTCGGTGAAGGTGTAACGGCCCGGGTTGCGGACCGATCCCAGCACCCGGACCATCCGGGACGGATCGGTCTCGGTGTAGTCGCGGTCGCGGTTCGGGACATAGATCACGTCCCCCGGCACCACCTTCGGCAGCAGGGCCGGGTCACCGGTCTCGAAGTACAGCGCCAGGTTGACCTTCGAGACCTCTGCGCCGCGGCCGTCGCGGTGGCTGATCCGGATGTTGCGGATGTCGGCGTTCGGCGTCGGCCCGTTGGCGGCGGAGATGATGTCCAGGAAGTGCAGGCTCGGGTTGAAGGCATAGCGACCGGGCGCACCGACCGAACCCATGACGTAGATCGCCCGATCTGCGTCCAGCCGGGTCCACTGGCTGCGGTTGTCGCTGGGGTCGCGGGGCAGTTCCGGCACGGTCACGGTGTCACCGGCGCGCAGCTGCGGCAGCGCATCCAGGGAACCGCCCTTGTTGATGAAGCCCTGCAGGTCGAAGACGGTGGCCTCCGCCTCGCTGCCATTCTGCTTCAGGATGCGGATCTGGGTGGCGTCGCCGTACTGGGTCGGGCCACCGGCATGTGCGATCAGGTCCAGCAGGCTCATCTCGTTCGACCACTCGTAGCGACCGGGGCGCTTGACCTGGCCGATGATGCGGATGGCGCGGTTGGTGCCGATCTTCAGCCAGGACTTCTCCAGCTGGTCGGTCTTTTCCGGCACGAAGATCGCGTCGCCGGGGCCGATGTCGGGAACCGTGATGCCCGCCCGGCCTTCCGTGTAACCGGCCAGGTCGAAGGGAATGACGGTGCCGTTGGCGCGGATGACGCGCAGCTGGCGGGTCTCGGCATAGCGGTTCGGACCACCGGAATTGGCCAGGACATCGAAGAAGTTGGCGCCTTCGGTCATCTCGTAGGAACCCGGCTTGGCGACCTCGCCCATGACATAGACGGTGCGGACACCGGCCTTCACCTCGTCCACGTTGATCGGGACGTAGACCGTCGCGCCCTCGCGCAGGCCGGGCAGCAGCCCGGCATCGCCGGTGTCGAAATAGCGCTTCAGGTCGAACACGATGGGCGCGCCACCATTGATGACGCGGATCTTCTCCACACCGGCATAGCGGGTCAGGCCCCCGGCGCGCATGATCACGTCGACCACGGTCTGGTCGGACTTGAAGGAGAAGGTGCCCGGATTCTGGACCTCGCCGAAGACCTTCACCGCCCCGGCTTCCTCCCCCGCGTCGCCTGCGGCGGTCAGCGTCCGCGCGTCGAACTCGACCTCGACGTTGCCGATCAGGGGCGAGGACGGCACGAAGACCGTGTCGCCTGACCGCAGCGCCGGGATCGCGGCCGGGTTGCCGGTGTCGAGATAGCGCTTGTAGTCGAAGGTGGTGGTCTGCTCGCCGCGGCGCAGCTGCAGCATGTTGAGCTGCGCACCCTGGCGCAGCCCGCCCGCGGCAGAGATGGCCATCTGCACGTTTCCGCTGGCCGGCAGGTCGACATCACGGGGTGTCTTCACGAAACCCATGACGGAGATGATCAGCCGCCGTTCCTTCAGGCGCACCTGCAGCTGCGACAGGTCAAGATAGACACTGGAGAGCGACAGCGAGATGCGGCGCCGTGCGGTGTCCGTGTCGATGCCGGAGAGCGGCAGGTCACCGACTTCCGGAAGCGTGATGAAGCCCCGGCTGTCCAGCTGGTAGGGGGCGTCGAAGGCAGCCTCCCCCGGCAGCACGATCTGGATGATGTCGCCTGCGTTCAGCACAGGCTCCGCCGCATGCAGCGGACGGAAGGACAGGATGGCAAGCAATGCCAGCAGAAGGTAGATCGTCGTCGTGTGAAACCGGGTCATCTCAGGTGCTCCTCACCTTTTCCGTTCGGCTGGTCAGCTCTCCCGCGGTCTGTGCCGCCTAGAGCCGTGCGATGTCATCGCGCGGCTTGGCCGCCCGCGCGATGGCACTCTCGATCCTCTCGATGCGCTGTTGCAGCGCGATCAGGTTGCGTGCGCCGTCGGCCTCCAGGCCCCCGGCGATCTCGCGCCCGGCGCGGATGGCCAGCCGCTCGGCAAGCACCAGCTCCGCCGGGGCCCAGCGCATCGCGTCCGCCGCGATCAGCCGCTCAAGCTGTCGCAGGCAGTGGGCGTGCTGGACCTGCAGCGCCTGCTCGCCCTCGCTGGCGGCAACCACATGTGCCGGGTGACCGACGGGGGCGCTGATTTCCGCCGCGCCGCCGCCATGTTCCGTCGGCCAGGTCACCGAGCAGGCGCCCAGCATGGCCGTGGCGCCGGCGCTGATGACGAGTTTCACCAGGGTGTGCATGTCAGGCAGCCTGGGCGAGGGCGAAGGTGGAAACCGGTGCCGCCGGGCTCGCCTCGGCTGCGGAACGGGCGTTCAGCGGGCGCATCAGGTTCAGCCGCTTCAGCATGCGCAACGGCTGGCCCTGGACGCCCCGGATGCCGAACTCGCCGCCGCGCATCCTCATGCGCTTGGCGATCTCGACCAGCAGGCCCAGCCCGGACGGATCCATGAAGGACACGTCGTTCAGGTCGATGGTGACGTGATCCACCGCGATGCCGGTGATGTCGTCGATGATCCCCTCGCAGGACAGGACGCCGACAGCGTCAAGCGGGCCTTCGGGGCGAAAGAACAGGGCGCCGGGGGCATCGAAGCGATAGGTGGTCATGATCTGTCTCCTTGCGAACTTGATGCACCGGCAGTCGCAAGCGATGCGCCATGATCGGCAGGAGAAATAATGTATGAAAATCAATGATTTGATTTATCGCTTCCGGACGCTGCAACCTGGAGTGCTGCGGAATGCAGCGCCGGTCACTGCGTTCTGGCCCACGCGTTCTGCAGTGCGTGACGCAGCAGCTTCAGCCGCAGCGACGGCAGGGGCCGGTGCGCGTCCAGCCCGTACATGCCCGGCCGCCCCGGGAAGACCAGCAGCCCGTCACCATTGCCACCGAAGTTCCAGGTGTCGGCAAGGATGTCGGTTCCCTGTGGAACCAGGCGGTAGGTCTCCGTGGCCTCGTAGTAGATCAGCCCGTCCACGCGCCCGGACACCGTCGCGAAGAAGCGGAACAGGCGCGCGGCGGGCCGGTCGATCAGCAGGTCCGCCAGGCCCGTTTCCGGGCCGGGATCGCGCAACGCACCGGCCTTGTCCGCCCGGTTCGGACCGCACGATCCCATGCAGGACAGGTAGGTCCAGAGCTCATGGTCCGGATAGTCGCGCGGACCGGGATGGCGGCGGGAGACCAGCCGGTTGAAGACCGGCGCATAGGTATCGACCAGGCCGTCCAGCCGACGGTCGCTTCCGGTGGTGACCATGACGCGCATATCCGGCGCGTGCCGGCGATAGAGCTCCAGTTGCGCGGCCAGGGCGTCGATGTCGGTCGGCTCGTCCGCAGCATAGACCCAAGCCTGCCCGACCAGCCCCTCCGCAACGACCGTGCGCTGCAGGGCACGCAGGTAGGCGACGCGGTCCGGGTAACGCGTCGCCCTGGGGAAGCCGATCCTGCCATGGACCGCATGGGCCATCACCGTCTGCCGGAAGGAGGTGCCGCTGTCGCTGCCGGCATCGAGGTCCAGCATCCCGTCACGGATCGGGGGAAAGCGCACGAAGGTCTGCATCGGCTGCAGCCCATGCTCCCCGAGCATGGTCGCGTAGCGTGCCAGCAGCCCCGCGCTGTCCGGGCAGTTGCCATCAGGGCAGTGGCCGCGCGGCAGGTTGGCCGGGTTCATGCCGACAAGGAAGGGCAGGGCGGGGCGCCGCCGCCGGGACAGCATCCGTTGCCGGACCAGGACTTCATGCCCGGCCTGGCGCAGTACGACGATGCCACTGGTCTCGGCCGTCCATTCCGCCAGCACCAGGTCCGATGCGGTGCAGCTTGCCGCTGTCCTTGGGACCAGCACCTCGTGGAACGTGCCTGTCTGCGTATCCTCTCCGCTCGGCGTGGTGGTGGTGAGCGGCAGCATCTGCCAGAACGCGACCGCCGCGCCCCTGGCACTGATCGGCGCACAGGGGGCGCCGGAGACCCGCAGGATGACGAACAGCCT
This sequence comes from Minwuia sp., assembly GCA_965228535.1. GTDB lineage: Bacteria > Pseudomonadota > Alphaproteobacteria > Minwuiales > Minwuiaceae > Minwuia. The sequence goes on from CBDDHU010000003.1 coordinate 746,126, forward strand.
GTCGCCCGGCCGCGCGGAACGGCTGGTGGCGGCGCGCCAGTCGTCGCTGTAGGCGGGACGCTCGACCGGGTGCAGCACTGCCAGCGGCTCGGCGCTGGCAAGCGGCGATGTGCCGGCAAGAGCGGTGGCCAGTGCCAGAGATTGCAGCAGTTTCCGGCCCATTCAGTGCGCCGCCCTTCCGATCCGGGTTGCCAGTTCGCAGCTTCCGGTCTCGACGAAGGCGTGCACCCGCGGGGCGCTGTCGCGCAGGCCCGCGAAGGCCGAGAGCCGGGCCAGGGTATAGGCCGTTGCGGGAAAGCCGGGTGTGATGCGACCGTCGAGCACGAAGCCCTGCACGCCCGGCAGCAGGTCCGCCGCCTCCCCGTTGCGGGCAAGCGGCAGCAGCCAGATGTCGCCCAGGCAACCGCGCGCCAGGTAGCGGTGCGCCACGTAGGGGGCCTGGTCACTCAGGGGCGCGCTGCGGACATGTTCGGCCACGGCAGGGGCGAGTATCGGCACCGGGTCGCTGGCCATCGCGGCCGGACCGGGCTTCAGCGCGGCACCAAGGAGCCCGGCGACTGTCGCCAGCAGGAGCAGCAGGTCACGCGGAGCGGTTTTCATGGCTGCCTCCATTCAGGCTGATGCAGGTGACACCGGCGACGGCGAGCATGGTGACCAGGGCCACCAGGTCTGCACCCGACCCATCATGCAGCCAGGCATAGGCTTCCGGTGACTGCGCCATCAGGGCGAGCCGGGTCGTGTTGACCCCGATCACCGCGACCGACAGCAGGGCGGCGTGGTGCAGCGGCGGTTGCCAGTCCCGCGACAGCAGGCCCCGCGTTGCCGAGAACCAGAACAGCAGGGCCAGGGACAGGTTGTTGAGCGAACTGCAGCCGGTCATGACGAACAGCCGGTGGCCGGTGGCGTTGACGACGATATTGCCCTCGATGGCGCTGACCTGTGTCAGCAGTCCGGCCAGCAAGCCCGACAGCACCGCGTCCGCCTGCAGCAGAGGCTCGGCGAACAGGGTCGTCAGCAGCCAGATCAGCGGCGTGCGGGCGCACAGCGCCAGCGCGATCAGGTGACCGGCCATCATGGGATGGTGGCCGCGTCCGCGGGTTGCGATGCGCCAGGCGAAGTAGGCGGCTCCGGCCAGCCAGCTCACCTGCGCGGAGGGGACGATGCAGGCCAGGGCGAGCAGCAGCAGCGGCAGTGCCGGAAGGGTCGCGGCCTCGCGGTCGCGGTGGAGGCGGTGCAGGGACAGGCCGAGGGCAAGCCAGATCACGGCACTGACTCCCAGCAGCTCAGGGATCGCACCGGCCAGTCCCGCCTGCGCCACGGCGGCATGGACGTTCCCGGCAAGTCCGTTCAGCGCGGCGATGCCAAGCGCCACCAGGTCCGCCCGGTATGCCGGGACCCTCAGCACGCCGGTCGGCCCCCGGCCATGGCCTTGTCATAGATCGTCAGCACGTCGGGAAGCCGGGCCTCCACCGAACAGGTCTCGTGGATGCGCTGGCGCGCCGCCCGCTGCATTGCCTCGCGCTGGCCGGTGCCTGCGGCGCAGAAGGCGGCCACCTGTCGCGACAGGGTGTCCATGTCCCCCGCCCCGGCGATGTAGCCCGAGACCCCGTCGCCGACCAGGCGCGGCAGGCCGCCGATCGCGAAGGCGGCAACCGGGATGCCGTTGGACATGGCCTCCAAGGCGGCCATGGGCAGCCCCTCCTGCCGGGAGGGCATGACAAGCAGGCCGAGTTCCGGCCAGTGATCTTGCATGCCGGGGACCGCGCCCATCACCGACAGGTTCTCCGGCGCAGTGGCTTCGATGGTGCCGCGCATGGGACCGTCGCCGAACATGACGAAACGCTGCCCCGGATGCCGACGGGCCAGTTCGACGAACAGGTCCGGTCCCTTCTCGTGGCTCAACCGGCCGACAAAGCCGATGGCGGTGCCCCTCTCCGCGCGTTCTGCAGGCATGGGGACGAAATTGTCGATCACCGATACTGGCCGAGGCAGCGACCGGGCGATGTCTTCCGATACCGCGATGTTGGTCGAGAGGCGGGCGGTGAGGCGGTCAAGGGCCGTGTAGGCGGCCAGCTTGCCCCGGCCCCTGTCGCCATTGTGGAAGGTGGAGACCACGGGCAGGCCATGCCCGGGCCTTGTCAGCCGTCCGATGATGCCCGCGCGATAGCCATGGGTGTGCAGCAGGCTTGCCCGGTTGCGGCGCAGCCAGGTGCCCAGTCCGATCCCCTGGTCGGACAGCACCTGCAGGGGCAGGCCGCGCGCACGCGCAAGCGCATCCATCGGGTGCGGGCCATGGTTGCGCAGGCGCAGGATCGTGGCCCGGTGACCCGTGGCGATCAGGCCTTCCGCCAGCACCAGCACATGGGTCTCGATTCCGCCGACCGCGCTGCTGTCGAGTGCCAGGATGATGTGATCCATGGTTCATGCTCCTCATCGGCGTTGCTGCCGCTGTCCTTCGCTTGTCCGTTGTTCGCAAGGCCGATGCCGCTTCCAGGGGGCAGGATTCGGTGGCTGGCGCGCTGCAGCCGCTGCAATCCGCAGCGATGTGCCGCTGCAGCATGGCAATGCGCAGTGCTGCGCGCTCCGGCAACGCACCCACTCGAATCCGCCCTGGACCGCGGAAATGCTGGCTCCGGCACGACCGGTTCCGAAATGGCGAGGAGATTGCGGACAACCGGTCAATCACTGCCTGAGGAGCAAGGCCATGTTCGACACCAGTCTGGAAATCGCGGTCACCGCCGGATCGGCCCTGATCGTCTATCACCACGCACTCTACCCGCGGCTTGCCGCCATGCTGGGGGATCGGGTTCCCGCCGAGCAGCCGGCGCCGGCGCGGCGCGAGCTGCCGCGCGTCACGGTCGTCATGCCGGCCTTCAACGAGGCGCGTTTCATTGCCGCGAAGATCGACAGCCTGGCGGAACAGGACTACCCGTCCGACCGCCTGGAGATCCTGATCGGCTGCGACGGCTGCACCGACGCCACGGCGGCCCTGGCCCGTGCCGCCGCTGCCCGCCATCCGCAGCTGCGCATCATCATCAGCGATCATGCCCGCAACCGCGGCAAGGTCGCCGTGCTGAACGACCTGATGCGCCAGGCGCGGGGCGGGATCACGGTGCTGACCGATGTCTCGGCCCTGCTTCCGGCGGACGCGGTCCGGCGCCTGGTGGAACGGTTCGACAGCCCGGCCGTCGGTGCCGTCGGCGCGGGCTACTGCCCGGCGGAGGATACCACGGACGGGGAAAAGGCCTACTGGGCGTACCAGGGCCGGATCAAGCGCGGCGAGTCCCGGCTTGGTGGCCTGATCGGCGCCCACGGTTCCTGCTATGCCATCCGCACCGGCCTGTACCGCAGCCTCGCCCCCGACACGGTGAACGACGATTTCCTGATCCCCATGCAGATCGCCCTGCGCGGCTGGCGGACGGTCTATGCCCCGGAGATCAGGGTGCGGGAAATGGAGGCCACGGCGAACCGGGCAGACTTCCGGCGCAGGATCCGCATCGGCCGGGGCAACGCGCAGCAGCTGGCGGCAGTGTTGCCGCAACTGCTCCGCTGTCGCCCCGGACTGGCCCTCGCCTTCCTGTCCGGCAAGGGCGCGCGGGTGCTGATGCCCTTCCTGATGCTGCTTGTCCTGGCCGGATCGGTCGTCGGTGCGGCCATGGGTTCCGTGCCGATGCTGGCCCTGGCCTGCGGACAGGCCGTTGCCTACCTGGCCGCCGCCCTGCCGATGCTGCGTCCCGGCCTGCAGCGCGTCGGCAAGCTGGAGGCACTGCGATACCTGGTGGCGGGGCATGTCGCCTCCGCCGTCGGGGTCACCCAGTTCATCACCGGCCGCAGGCACGGCACCTGGCAGCGCGTGGCGCAGGCCTGAGAGGAGACCCGGAAATGGTCACACAGTTCATCTTCGTCACCGGGCGCAAGCCAGTGCCGTTCAAGCCCCTGATGGCCGCCCTTTCAGGTCATCTCTCCACGGCGGACCAGCGTGTCCGCATCGAACCGCTCGAACCGCGGAACCGGAGGAGCCGGTCATGACCGAGACCCACATGAGCCGGGGAACCCGGATCGCCAAGCGCGGGGTGGATGTGACCGCTGCGTTGGTCGGCCTGGCCGTCGCGGCGCCGCTGATCCCGGTCATCGCCCTTGCCATCAGGATCGAGAGCCCCGGCCCGGTGCTGTTCCGCCAGATGCGGGTCGGGCGGATGCTGGAGGACAGGACGGAGCTGTTCCGGATGATCAAGTTCCGCTCCATGCGCCAGGATGCGGAGGCCGCGAGCGGGGCCGTCTGGGCCAGCCAGCGGGATCCGCGCATCACCCGTGTCGGCAACTTCCTGCGCAAGACGCGGCTGGACGAGATCCCGCAGTTCATCAACGTGCTGCGCGGGGAGATGTCCCTGATCGGCCCCCGCCCGGAGCGTCCCGAGTTCTACAAGCGGCTGGAGACCGCGATCCCGCACTACAGCGGCCGGACCTTCGGCCTCCGGCCGGGTATCACCGGGCTGGCTCAGGTCAGCCAGGGATACGACGAGACCATCGAGGACGTGCGCAGCAAAGTCATGTTCGACCATGCCTACGCGGTCCAGACCTTCCGTTTCGGCGACTGGCTGAGGAGCGATCTGAAGATCGTTGGCCAGACGCTGTCCGTCATGGCCCTGGGGCGCGGCCGATAGCTCCTCACACCAGCCGGCAACCTGCCGGTGGCTGTGCCCCACGTGCCGGCGGCGGGTCTCTTGGCCGGAGACCCGCCGCCACCCTGCCGAACCCCGAACCCGAACCGATGCCCTGAGGAGCTGAACAATGAACCTGACAAGAACCGCAAACTGGATCCGTCGCCGGGAAGACCCGGCCGCCGACCGTCTCTACCGCCTGATCAAGCAGGTCCAGGTACTCGACATGCCGGTCGTGCCCGGCATCCATTCGCTGCTGTACCATGTCCACCGCACCGTTTCCGGGCTGCTGGCCGGGACCGCGCGCCGTTTCTACTGGACGCCGATGTTCCGCTCCCGCATCGGCGGCACCTCCCGGCACCTGCATATCGCCGGCGGTGGCATGCCGCTGCTGACAGGGCCGGTGCGGGTGCGGCTGGGTGATGGCTGCCGGCTCTCCTCCGCCATGACGATCTCCGGTAGGGGACGCAGTGCGGTCCCGCCCGAGTTCATCGTCGGCAACAATGTCGGCATCGGCTGGCAGACCACCGTTGCGGTCGGCCGGCAGGTGATCTTCGAGGACAATGTCCGTATCGGCGGACGTGCCTTCTTCGCCGGGTATCCCGGCCATCCGCTGAACGCGACCGACCGGGCTGCGGGCCTGCCCGACACCGATGACCAGGTGGGAGACATCATCCTGCGCCGCGATGTCTGGATCGGCACCGGCTGCACGGTGAATGCCGGGGTGGAGATCGGCGCCGGAACCATTGTCGCCGCAGGCAGCGTCGTGACCCGCGACCTGCCGCCGGGCGTGCTCGCCGCCGGTGTTCCGGCCCGGATCGTGCGGGAACTGAGTCCCGAGGACAGGAGCCGGTCATGAACCTGTCACCAATGATCGTGTTCGGGGAGGACTGGGGTGCCCATCCCTCCAGCACCCAGCACCTGATGACCCGCCTGGCCGAGGACCGCGACATCCTGTGGGTGAATTCCATCGGCCTGCGCCGCCCGCGCGCGAGCCTGGGCGACGCCCGTCGGGTGATGGCGAAGCTGTCGGCCATGACCGGCAGGAAACGCGCTGGCGGCGCAATGGCGGCCCCGCGTCCGGACCGCATCCGGGTCGCATCGCCACGGGCGATCTCCTGGCCCGGTTCGCGACTGGCGCGGTGCATCAACCGCCGGATCATTCCGGCCTCGCTGAAGCCCTTCACCGGGGCAATGCACGATGACCGGCCTGTCCTCTGGACCTCGCTGCCCAGCGCCGTCGATGTCATCGGCAGGTTCGGCGAGAAGGCCGTGATCTACTATGCCGGTGACGATTTCGAGGGGCTGGCAGGTGTGGATCATGCACCGGTCGGGGCCATGGAGCGTGAACTGGCGGAACGGGCGGACCTGATCATTGCCGCCAGCCCGGTGCTCGCCGCGAAGTTCCCGGCGCAAAGGACCGTCGTCCTGCCGCATGGCTGCGACATCGACCGCTTCGGTGCCCCCGCCCCGCGCGCGACCGACCTGCCCGGTGACCGCCCCGTTGCCGGTTTCTACGGCAGTCTCGCCGACTGGCTGGATTATGACCTGCTGCACGAGACCGCGCTTCGCCGCCCCGACTGGGACTTCGTCTTCATCGGCCAGGTCTCCAGCGACCGGAAGGCGCTGTCGGCGCTGATGTCCCTGCCCAATACCCGGTTCCTCGGCCCCCGGCCGCATGCCGAACTGCCCGGCTACGTCCAGCACTGGCAGGCCTCGCTGCTGCCGTTCGTGGACAATGCCCAGATCCGGGCCTGCAACCCGCTGAAGCTGCGCGAGTATCTCGCCGCCGGGACGCCGGTCATCGCCACGGACTTCCCCGCCCTGGCACCCTATCGCGACCACATCGCCACCGTGGCGAGCGCCGCGGAGCTTTCCGCGGCCCTCGGCCAGGCGCGCCTTGATGGTGCGGAGGCGCGGCTGGCGCGGCAGCGTGCGGTGGCTGGCGAGAGCTGGCGTGCGCGTGCCGTCGACCTGAAACGGATGATCGCCAGCGTCACCGGCTGATTCCGCACCGCTGCATTCTGCGCCAGCCGCTGCAGCCCGCAGTGGACGGTACCGCCACGCGAAATCGAAAAACACATTTCTTCAATGGGTTAGGGGTCGGAACGGCCCTTGCGACTGGTCCGTCGTGTGATGAGGAGACATGACGTGTTCAAGGCCATACCGAAACTTCTGGCAATTGCCGTCGTCGGCACCTCGACGGTCGGCTGCATCGGCATCAGCAAGGGCAATCCCCTGTCGCTGGTGCCCGCTTCCGAACTTGCCCTGATCCGCAGCTCCGCCCCGAAACAGGGGGGACGGATCTCGGTGGAGGACATGCTCGCCAATGCGCGGGCCACGGACAAGGAGAAGGCAGAGCCCGAGGCTGCTCCCGGCCATGTCGAGCTGACCTGGAGCGGCGACGCGGTCGAGCCGGAGCCCGGCCACCTGGTCCGCATCGGCAGCTTCGTCGCGGCCGCGCCGCAGCAGCCAATCACCATCGCCTGCGGATCGTCGCTGGACGTGGCGGGGCTGCGGGCCCATCGCCGCGCCCTGGCCGTCGCCCGGCTGCTGTCGGTGATGGGGATCGAGGCCCGGGTGAAGCGTGATGCCGAGCTGTCGCCCGGCACCCTGAAGCTGGTGCGTGGGGGCCGTTCGGCATGAAGGACGAATGGCGCGAACTGATCCGGCTCTGGACCCAGACGGCATGGCGGCTGCGCTACATGATCTGCGCGCTGCTGATCATCCTGCCGGTTGTCGGGGGCGTGGCGAGCCAGCTGCGCAGCCGCACCTTCGAGACCCACATGTCGATCCTGATCCAGGAGGCGGCGAAACATAATCCGTTCCTGGAGGACCTGGCGGTCGAGACCCGCGTGAAGGATCGCCTCTCGGCGCTGAATGCCCTGCTGCACAGCCGCCATATCCTGCTGGGCGTGGCGGTGGACCTGGGCTGGATCGACGATGACAGCGACGATGCCAGCCGCGAGCGCGTCGTGCGCCAGCTCTCCGAGGCCGTGAGCCTGCGGCTGGTGGGTGAGGAACTGATCGAGCTGAGCTATCGCCAGTCCTCCGCGACCGACATCGACAAGGTGCTGATGGCCATTGCCCGGCGCTTCATGGAGAAGGTGTTGGCGCCGGAACGGTCGTCCATCGCCGGTTCCGTGGCCTTCCTCGAGAAGCAGCTGGCCGAGAGCGAGGCCGCGCTGCTGCTGGCGGAGACCGCCCTCGGCGCCTTCCGCTCCGAACATGCGGACAGCCTGCCGGACCTGCATGCCGGCAACATGCGCCGCCTGGCCGACCTGAAGAGCGACCTGGCCCTGCGGGAGGTGGAACTGGAGGGCGCACGCGCCGCCATGGCCGACCTGCAGCGCCGCCTTGCCGCCGCGAATCCCGTGGTGCTGAACATCGAGCATCGGATCGTCGAGGTGCGGACCGAACTTGCCGCCATGCGGGCGCGCTATACCGACAGCCATTCAGCCGTGGTCGCGGCCCAGCGACGCCTGCTCCGCCTGGAGGCGGAACGGGACAGCCAGGTGGAGGCGACCCGTGCCCTGGACGTGAGCCGGATCGAGGAGATCTGGGGCGCCGCCCTGCGCGGCACCGCACCGGAGAGCGGCCTGCAGCAGTTGCTGGTCAGCCAGGTGGAGGGGCTGCGTGCCACCCATGCCGCGCTGGTGCAGCGGGAGCGGCAGGTCGAGGTGCTGCGTGACGAGGTCACGGCGATGGAACAGCGGACCGCCGCCTTCGGTGAGATCAAGCGGGAACTGCAGCGCCTGGAGCGCGATGTGGATGTCCGCCAGGACGTGCATGAGCGCCTGCTGAAGCGGGCCGGCATGGCCCGGGTCACGGGCGCACTGGGCCAGTTCGAGGCGCCGGAGCGGGTGAAGATCATCGACCTGCCTGCCGTGCCGCAGCGCCCGAAGGGCCTGCCTGCCATCGCCTTCGTCATCGCCGGGTTCTTCGCGGCGGTTGCCGCCGGTGCCGGTGCCGTGGCGCTGGCGGAGATCTTCGACAGCTCGATCCGGACAGCGTCCCAGGCCGCGTCGGCCGGACATCCGGTCACCGCCGTGATGCCGCGCGTCACCCCGCTCGGCAACGGTGTCCATAACCTGCTGCGACTGCAGCGCATCAATGACAGGGAGATCGTGGCATGACCACCCATGTACAGATCGTGCAGCACCTGCGGCCCGGCGGTATCGAGTGCCTGGCCCTGGACCTGCTGGCCAACCCGCCCGCCGGTGACCGGGGGCTGCTGATCAGCCTGGAAGGCACGCTTGCCGACGCGGTGCATCACTGGCCGCGCCTGGGTCAGTACGGCGACCGGCTGGTCTTCCTGGACAAGCAGGCCGGTCTCAGCCCCCGCCTGGTTTGGCGGCTGTCGCGCCTGCTGGCCGAGGTCGAGGCGGACGTGGTGCACACCCACCATGTCGGTCCCATGATCTATGGCGGCATCGCCGCCCGTCTCGCCGGTGTGCGTCGGCTGGTGCATACCGAACATGATGCCTGGCACCTGCAGGACCCGAAACGCGCCCGGCTGGTGCGGCGGATCTGGCGGATGGTGCGGCCGCGGATGGTTGCCGACGCGGAACTGGTTGCCGACCAGGTACAGCGCCTGGCCCGCCTGCCGGTCGATGCGGTCATCCGCAACGGTGTCGACCTGCTGCGGTTCCGGCCCGGTGGTCGGGCGGTCGCACGCGCATCGCTGGGCCTGCCTGCCGACGGTCCGATCATCGGCCTTGCCGGGCGGCTGACCCGCGTGAAGAACCAGGCGCTGGCGATCCGCGCGCTGCAGCAGATGGATGACCGGCGGGTGCACCTGGCCATTGCGGGGGACGGTGACGAACGTGCGGCGCTGCAGGACCTGGCGGCGTCCCTCGGCCTGTCGCAGCGGGTGCATTTCCTGGGACACCTGGACGGGACGGAACGGTTCTACCGGGCGATCAACTGCCTCTGCCTGCCGTCGGATGCGGAGGGCTATCCGCTGACCCTGATCGAGGCGCAGGCCTGTGGCGTGCCGGTCGTGGCCTCCCGCGTCGGCGGGGTGCCGGAGGCCGTCTGCCCGGTGTCGGGTCAGCTGGTCCCGGCAGGCGATGCAGCGCGGTTCGCCGCGGCCCTGACCAGGACGTTGCGGAGCCCGCAACCGGACGCGGCGCGCCGCTTCGCGGAGGGACGCGGCAGCCTGCACGGCATGATCGACGATTATCGCCGGGTCGTGGCCTGAGGCTCCCGCGATGAACCTGTCCCCTGCCATGCAGGTCAGCCTGGCCGCCGGATTCGGCCTGGTCGTGCTTGCCGCGACGCTGCTGGCGGCGCATCCGGTGATCGCACCGGCGCTGGCATTGCTGCCGATCCTGATGCTGGTGGCGATCCGGCAGGCCTGCGTTCTGGGGATCCTGTTCGTCGCGTTCTCGTTCTTCCGCCTGCACGAGGTGGTGCCGCAGCTGATGCCGCTGAAGCTGCCGCTGCTGCTGGCGCTGGGGGTTCTGGGCACGCTGGCCTGGAACCTGGCGTTCCGTCGGACGACCACCTATCGCGACAGCCTGTTCACGCCGTTCCTGGTGTTCTTCGCGCTGGTGACGCTCGGGGTCTTCACCGGCACCAACACGGGCAACGCCTTTGCCTACTGGAAGGACACCTACGTCAAGATAGCCATCATGGTGTTCGCGCTGGCCTGGCTGCTGCGCCGTCCGGAGGACTTCGCGAAGCTGCTGCTGGTCATGCTGGGCGCGGGCGCGCTGGTTGCCCTGGTGGCGTTGCAGAACAAGGCCGCGGGGATCGGCCTGGTCGAGGGCACGCGGGTAACCATCGGGCGGGACATCGGTTCCATGCTGGGGGATCCGAACGACCTGTCGCTGGTGCTGCTGTTCGGGGCCGGCTGGGCGCTGGCCGCGGCGGATACCGTCGGGCTGGGCCGGATGCTGCGGCTGGGCGGGATCGTCATCTTCGTGCTGATCGCGGCCGCCGTCATCGCCACCCAGAGCCGTGGCGGCCTGCTGGGCATTGCCGCCGTGGTCGGCATCTTCGCCGCCCGCCGGGTACGGTCGAAACTGCTGCTCGGCACCGCCGGCGCGCTGGCCATGGCAGTGCTGTTCGCGGTGGCCGGCATCGATGACCGCCAGTCGGGCGGCGCGCACGAGGAAGGTATCGACGAATCCGCCATGGGCCGCATCTACGCCTGGCAGGCCGCCTTCGGCATGGCGCTGGCGAACCCGCTGTTCGGGGTCGGGCTGGATAACTTCTACTTCAACTACTACCTGTTCAGCCCGCACTGGGACGGCCAGAACCATGCCGTCCACTCGACCTGGTTCGGGGTCATGGCGGAGACCGGCATCGTCGGCTTCATCGCCTTCATGACCATGGTCATCACCCTGGGGGTCTCGGCCTTCCGGGTCCGCAACAGGCTGCTGGGTGATGCCGCGACGCCCCCGGTCATGCGCGCGGCGGCAAGTGCGCTGGTCGGCGGCTTCACCGGCTTCTGCGTCAGTGGCACCTTCCTCACCCAGGGCTTCGTCTGGCCGATCTACGTCATGCTGGCCCTGGCCATCGCGTTGCGCCAGTACGCGCGCACCCGCTCCGATCTGCAGTACCCGGCTGGCCCGGAATGCAGCGGACCCGGCGCGCCGTCCGATAACCCCCTGCATTCGTTGAACAAGACCGTGGGCACAAGGCTTGCTGCCCGTCCCCGGATGAACATGGGAGACCAGCAATGAAATATCTGATGATCGCGGCTACCACCCTCTCGGGCCTGCTTGCCGCAGCTTCGGCCAACGCCCAGCAGGTACCGGAGGACATGACCAGCATCGCGGTGTCGCAGGACATCCTGGACACGGTGGCCCGGCAACTGCCCGAGCGCCAGGCCGTCGGTGCCGCGTTCCTGAACGAATCCTACTATCCCAGCCTCCGTCTGGATGCGGCCTCGCACCTGGCGGTCAGCTTCGTCAGCGAAGGCGCTGGCTACCGGAACGCCGTCGGCTACTTCACCTACCAGGACAATGCCTTCGACGAGTACAGTTTCGGTGATTTCGACACCAACGGGTCGGGTAACATCAGCTTCACGGAAATGCAGTCGGTGGGTGCCGTGGACGATATCGGCGTCCTGTTCAGCAATTTCTCCGGCGCGGGTTCGGGCGGGCTGCTGCAGACCGGTGACACCGTGGTGATCGGTGGCGGCACCATCGCGCAGGACGGCGATGGCTGGGCCATGACCGGCGACACCGTGTTCGATGCGGGAACCAATGTCGGGTTCTTCCTGGTCGCGAACGGATGGAACGGCAGCGGCGTGAACGGCGTCGACAACCTGGCCGACAACGCCACCTACTGGTCGATGGACTTTCTCAACCCGGAGAACACCGCCGACGCCACCGTCGCAGATGTCAGCCGGGAGACCCGTCACCTGGCGATGCTGAACGTCACGGATGCGAACCAGGTTCTTGTCGGGTTCGAGGACCTGAACCGGGCCACGGGCGACAACGACTTCAATGACGCGGTCTTCATCGTGCGCTCTGACCCGGCCGAGGCGCTCCAGAACTCCAACATCCCGAAGGTCAGTGCGGCGCCGGTGCCCGGTCTTGGTGCCGGTGCGGGCGGCCTGGCGCTGGCCGGACTGGTTGGCGTGGTGGCCCTGCGCCGCCGGAAGTCCGACTGATGTTCCGCGCCCTGGCGAACCGGCTGCCGACAGCCCTGCAGCAGACCCTGCTGTACGCGCTGTCCATCGCCGTGGCGAAGGCCGTGTCGTTCGTGATGGTCCCGGTCTTCACCCATTTCCTCGAACCCGGGGACTATGGGCGGCTGGACATCCTGCAGACGCTGGCCGACCTGCTGTCGGTGGTCGTCGGGCTGGGGCTTGCGGACAGTGTCTACCGCTTCGCCGGTTCCGCCAACGAGGCAGCGGAGCGCCGCAGGGCGGCCGCCTCGATTCTCGGCATCGCGACGGCGGCCGGTGTCATCTTCCTGGCGGCGGGCCAGATCGCCGCCCCGTGGCTGACTTCGGCGTTGCCCGGCGGACTGGCGGTTTCCGAGACCCGGCTGATCCTGGTCAGCCTGGCGGCGTCGGGCCTGATCCTGGTGCCGCTGGCCTGGCTGCGGCTGAACAACCGGGCCGGGCTCTACGCGCTGGCGGGGGCGGGCAGGGCGGTGCTGCAGGCCGTGCTGGCGGCCCTGCTGCTGGCGCTGGGTTTCGGCGTGGCCGGTGTACTGCTGGCCGGTCTGATCGCCTGCATGGTGCTGGCGACCTCGCTGACCCTGTACCAGTTGCGGCAGACCGGCGTCAGCCTCGACCGGGAGCAGACGCGCGCACACATGGCCTTCGGCGGACCGCTGGTGCTGGCGGGTGCGGCAGCCTTCGTGCTGGGCAGTTGCGACCGGTGGATCATCGCCGCGTTCCAGGGGGTCGAGACCGTGGCCATCTACGCGGTCGCCGTGAAGTTCGGCCTGGTGGTCGCCATGGGGACCCAGCCGTTCGAACTCTGGTGGCTGGCCCGGCGCTTCCCGATGCTGAACGGACCGGACGGGGAGGCGCGGGTCGCGGCCATGGCCGGGACAGGCGTGCTCTGGACCGTGCTCTGCGGTGTCGGTGTCGCCGCCACCGCGCCCACCGCGATCCGGCTGATGACGCCGGAGGCCTATCATGCGGCGGCGGACCTGGTGCCCTGGCTGAGTGGCATCGCGACGCTGCATGCGGTCACGGGGATGCTGAACATCGGCATCTATACCGGCCGGACCGGCTGGGATGCGTTCCGGGTCGAAGCGTCGATCGCCGCTCTCGCGCTGGTCCTCTACGGCCTGCTGATCCCGTCCATGGGCGTAACGGGCGCCATCATCGCAACGGCAGTGGCACAGCTTGCCCGGATGGTGCTGGTGGTCCGCCTGGCGCAGCACCGGCGTCCGCTTCCCTATGCCATCGCGCGCATGGCCATGCTGATGGCTGGCGGCGCCGCCGCGATGACGCTGGTCAGCGTGCAGCCGGGCAGTGCGTCGGAGATTGCCGTCGGCCTCGCCGCCGTTGCCCTGCTGGCCCTGGTCGGGGTGCTGGCCGGGCTGGCGCCGGGCGCCCTGCGGCAGCGGCTACTTGTCCTGCTTCCGTTTCTCCCAGGCCATCTGCTTGCGGTAGATGGTCGACGTTGAGATGTCGAGCGCCCGCGCGGCCTGGGTGATGTTGCCCTCGAACTTCGCGATGGCGGCATCGATGGCCATCATCTCCAGTTCCACCAGCGGCCGGACGAGGATGTCGGAGGCGCTGGTGGGTGCCGCCGGCTGCACCGCTGCCGCCGCCGCGGCCGGCATGGCCTGTGCCATCGCCGCCGGTTCCGCCGCCACGGCAGTTGCCGGTGTAGGGGCAGGGGCCGGCGACTGCGGCAGGCGGGGCAGCATCGCCGGTGTCACCAGTTCCCCGTCATGCAGCACGACGATGTTGCGGATCACGTTCTCCAGCTGGCGCACGTTGCCGGGCCAGCCATAGCCCTGGATGATCGCCATGGTGTCGTCGGCAAAGCCCTTGAACCGCTTCCGCTCGACGGCACCGTAATCCTTCAGGAAGCGCCGCGAGAGCATGGCGATGTCTCCGGCCCGTTCCCTCAGTGGCGGCATCTCGATGGGCACCACGTGCAGCCGGTAGTACAGGTCCTCCCTGAACTTGCCGCGCTGCACGAAGTCCAGCGGATCCTTGTTGGTGGCGCAGACGAAGCGGATGTCGGTTGGCCGGTCCTTCGAGTCGCCGACCCTGCGGTACGATCCGGTCTGGATGAAGCGCAGCAGCTTCGCCTGCAGGTCCAGGTCCATCTCGCAGATCTCGTCGAGGAACAGGGTGCCGCCATTGGCTTCCTCCGCCGCGCCGACATGGTCGGAGATCGCACCGGTGAAGGCTCCCTTGCGGTGCCCGAAGATCGAGGACTCCATCAGCTCGCGCGGAATGGCGGCGCAGTTGATGGCGACGAAGGGACCGTTCCGACGCTCCCCCGTATTGTGGATCGCGCTGGCACAGAGCTCCTTGCCGGTTCCGGATTCGCCGGTGATGAAGACCGGCGCGTCGGAGCGCGCCGACGCCTCGATCAGCGCGAAGACATTCTTCATCGCGGCAGACTCGCCCAGGAACCCGGACGGGCCGCGCTTCGGCTTCTCCGGTGCCGCTCCGTCGGACACGGCGGCCTCCACCCTGTCCGGGGCGGCCGCTGCGGTCCGCTGACGGCGTGACAGTGCCGCCTCGCAGGCTTCACGCAGCTTCTTCGGGCTGCAGGGTTTCACGATGAAGTCCATCGCCCCCAGGTGCATGGCATCGACGGCGGTCTTCACCGACCCCTGCCCGGTCAGCACGATGGTGGGGATCAGCCGGTCGGCTTCCGAGAGTTCCTTCAGCAGATCGAGCCCGTTTCCGTCGGGCAGCCGCACGTCAAGGATCAGCAGCCCGAACGATGTCTCCGCCACCCGCTGGCGCGCCAGCTTCAGCGTGTCGGCGGTGGTGATGTTGCGGAAGCTCGGCAGCAGTCCCTGCTCGTAGAGCATCGCGCTGGCCGGATCGTCCTCCACCATCAGGATCTCGGTCTCGTTCTTCATGCTTCGCTTCTATGGCCGCGTCGGTCCGCGGTCAAATGGAGAGGTTGTCAGGCCGCTTTGTACGTGCGGAGAAACAGAGTGGCCGTTGACGCAGGGTAAAGTCGAACCACAAAATCTTCCACAATGAGCCGGTTCCGACCCTGCGGCGACCGGCCGGGGTGATGGCTGCCCGAAGAGGTAGCCGCAAAATGGGAGGAACGACATGGCAACATTGCGGATCAATGGTGAGTCCCGGACGATTGACGGGCCGGATGACACGACACTGTTGTGGGCCATCCGGGACATGGCGGGACTGACGGGAACCAAGTATGGCTGCGGTGCCGGACTCTGCGGCGCCTGTACAGTTCATGTCGATGGCCAGGCGGTGCGTTCATGCCTGTCCACCGTGGGTGAGGTCGCGGGCAAGGAAGTCACGACCATCGAGGGGCTGTCGGACGACGGCAACCATCCGGTCCAGGTCGCCTGGCGCGAATACAACGTGCCCCAGTGCGGCTTCTGCCAGGCAGGCCAGATCATGCAGGCCGCCGCGATGCTGCAGGAGAAACCGGACCTCTCCGACGACGAGATCCTGGAAGGCATGTCCGGGAACATCTGCCGCTGCGGCTGCTACGAGCGCATCGTCGCCGCTGTCCGCCACGTCTCGACGGGGAGCTGATCCATGTTGCATTACCTTGAACAGGCCATGACCGACGCGCCGAAGCAGCGCGCCCCGCAGCTCGAGTTCGCCAATGTCTCGCGCCGCAGTTTCCTGACCATTGCCGCCACCGGCTTCGCCGTGGCTGCCTTCACCACCCAGGCCGGGGCCTTTGCCCGCTACAAGACCGGCGGCGATTTCATGCCGCACGGCATACGGTACGACCCGAAGATCTTCGTCGCCATCGATGCCGACGGCACGGTCACCATCGTTGCCCACCGCTCCGAGATGGGCACCGGCAGCCGTACCTCCCTGCCGATGGTGCTGGCCGATGAGATGGGTGCGGACTGGAACCGCGTGAAGATCGTCCAGGCGGAAGGCGATGAGCCGAAATACGGCAACCAGGACACCGATGGTTCCCGTTCCATGCGCCATCACATCCAGTCGATGCGCCAGATGGGCGCGTCGGTCCGGCACATGCTGGCCCAGGCCGCGGCGAAGCGCTGGGGTGTCGATGTTAAGTCGGTCAAGGTCGGCGTGCACGAGGTGACCTCGGGCAGCCGGAAGGCCGGGTTCGGCGATCTTGCCGCCGACGCGATGGCCATGGAGGTTCCGGCCTTCGAGACGCTGACGTTCCGCAAGGAGTCCGAGTTCCGCTACATCGGCAAGGGCAATGTCAGCATCACCGACCTGCATGACATCACCACGGGCAAGGCGATCTATGGCGCCGATGTCAGCCTGCCGGGCATGAAGTTCGCGGCGATTGCCCGCCCGCCTGCCGTGGGCAGCAAGCCGGTGCGCTACGACGCATCCGAGACCTACAAGGTGCCGGGTGTCGAGAAGGTGCTGGGGCTGCAGATCACCACCTTCCCGGCGAAGTTCGCGCCGCTGGGTGGTATCGCGGTCATCGCCTCGAACACCGACGCGGCGATCAAGGGCCGTGACGCGCTGAAGATCGAATGGGCGGAGGGGCCGCACAGCGGCTACAACTCCAAGGCCTTCACCGAGGAGATGCGGGCCACCGCGAAGAAGCCCGGCAACGTGCTGCGTGCCGAAGGTGACGCCAAGGCGGCCTTCGACGGTGCAGCGAAGGTGTTCGGCCGCGAATACAGCCAGGCGCACATGGCGCACGCGATGATGGAACCGCCGGTCGCGGTGGCCAATGTCGCCAATGGCAAGGCCGAGATCTGGGCCCCGGTGCAGTCGCCCTTCGGTACCCGTGGCGACCTTGCCGCGGCGCTGCACATGCCGATCGAGGACGTGACGGTGAATGTCACGCTGCTCGGCGGTGGCTTCGGGCGGAAGTCCAAGTGCGACTTCGCCATCGAGGCGGCGCAGCTCAGCCAGCGCATCGGTGCACCAGTGAAGGTGCAGTGGACGCGTGAGGACGATATCCGCCACAGCTTCTACCACACCACCTCGGTGGAACGGATCGAGGTTGCGCTGGATGCGGACAACAAGGTCACCGGCTGGCGGCACAATTCCGTCGCGCCGTCGATCCTGTCGACCTTCGCCCCGGACAGCGGCTACCAGTTCTTCATCGAAAGCGGGATGGGCCATCTCGACATGCCCTTCGACATCCCGAACATCTCGGTTGAGAACGGGGCGGCCATGGCCCATACCCGCATCGGCTGGTTCCGTTCGGTGTCGAACATCCCGCGCGCCTGGGCGGTGCAGTCCTTCGTCGCCGAGCTGGCGAGCGAGCTGGGTCGGGACCACAAGGACCTGCTGATGGAACTGATCGGCCCGGACCGGAAACTCGATCCGCCGAAGCAGGGTTTCCCGGAGAACTTCTGGGACTATGGCGAGGTCTATGACGAGTACCCGATCGACACCGCACGGCTGAAGAACGTGCTGGCGCTGGCCGCCGACAAGGCGGGCTGGGGCCGCGATCTGCCGGCCGGGGAAGGTATCGGCCTGGCCGTGCACCGTTCCTTCGTCACCTATGTCGCCACGGCGGCGCGGGTGAAGATCGTCGATGGCCGGATCACGGTGCCGGAGATGCACATGGCCGTGGACTGCGGCTTCGCGGCCAACCCGGAGCGGATCCGTTCGCAGATGGAAGGTGCGGCTGTCATGGGCATGACCACGGCGATGCACAGCGGCATCACCTACGAAAACGGTGCCGTCACGCAGTCGAACTTCCACGACTACCAGATGGTGCGGGCGGACAATTATCCGCAGAAGGTGCACACGCATGTCGTCCCGCACGGGTTCGAGGTGCATGCCGCCGGTGTCGGCGAACCCGGCGTGCCGCCGGTACCGCCCGCGATTGCCAACGCGGTCTTCGCCGCGACCGGCAAGCGTCTGCGTGACATGCCCTTCGGCGAAACCGTCTGACGCGCAGTGAATAGGACAAGGCAACTGCCCCATTTTCAGGGGCAGTTGCCAGTGTCCGAACTGAATTCAATTGGGAATCAAGTGCGTTGCAATTGTCTCCTGACCAGAAGTCGATCAAACTGACAAGAAATTGTGCATCTGGGGACGGGACGATGTCTGACACGGGGACACTTGCCGAACAGGTTTACAACGAGATCATGGACGAGATCTGTGCCGGAACCTTTCCGGCCGAGTCTCGACTGAAACAGGAATCACTGGCGCTGCAGCTTGGCGTCTCCCGCCAGCCGGTACAGCAGGCACTGAACAAGCTGAAGGCCGATGGCATCGTGCATGACGCGCCGGGCCGTGGCCTGGCGGTTGCCTCCCCGGACCTGATCATGGCCCGTCACCGCTACCAGGTCAGGCTGGTGCTCGACAGCCTGGCGTCGGAGGCTGCGGCCAAGCGCTGTGCCGAGGACCCGGAACTGGCGCGGGAAACCCGCCGCAAGGGCAACCTGATCCTGGACGAGGCCATGGCGGCGCTGGCGGCGGATGACCTGAAGACCCTGTTCAGGGCCGATGTCGATTTCCATGCCCTTGTCTATGACACCACCGGCAACCCGGCGCTGAAGGACAGCGCGACGGTCCACTGGCGCTACCTGCAGCGGATCATGAGCTGCACCCTGCGCGAGGTGGAGGACGTTCCGGAGAAGTTCTGGAACCAGCACAGCAACATCCTGAACGCCATCGTCGAGGGGCGGGCCAGGCGGGCAAACCGCTGGGCGCGGCTGCACATCCGCTATTTCCTGGCGATCGCGGAGCGTGTCTATGGCGATGCCCCGGCAGCGGGTCAGCTTGAGCATTGAAGGCCGCATAGACCGGCAGGAAAGCAATCATGACCTGCTGTCCCTGTTCCGGGACCTGAGACAGCGTCTGCAGGCGGTGGTGGTCGGGCAGCCGCTGATGATCGACCGGCTTGTCCTTGCCCTGCTGTCCGATGGACACGTGTTGCTGGAGGGGGCGCCGGGGTTGGCCAAGACCCGGATCGCGCGGGCGCTGGCTGCCGCTTTCGAGGGCCGTTTCAACCGGGTCCAGTTCACCCCCGACCTGATGCCGCAGGACCTGACGGGCAGCGCCATCTTCGACCCCGCGTCGCTGCAGTTCGAGTTCCGCAAGGGTCCGATCTTCACCAATTTCCTGCTGGCGGACGAGATCAACCGCGCCCCGGCCAAGGTGCAGTCCGCGCTGCTGGAGGCGATGGAGGAACGCCAGGTCACCAGTGGTGACGAGACCCATGTGCTGGCCCAGCCCTTCTTCGTCATCGCCACCCAGAACCCCATCGAGCATGAGGGGACCTGGGACCTGCCGGAGGCCCAGCTCGACCGTTTCCTGATGCATGTGCGGGTCGGCTATCCCGATGCGGCAACGGAGAGCGCGCTGCTGGACATTGCCCTGGCGGAGGCGGAGGGCCAGATCGACGGTCGTGGCGCGACCGGCGCCGTCGACCGCATCGCGCCTTCCGAGCTGGCTGCGGCCCGTCACGCAGTGCTGGGTGTCTTCCTGTCGGAGCCGGTGCGCGACTACATCGTGCGGCTGGTGGACTTCTCGCGCCGTGCCGATGAACTGCCGGATGACCTGAAGGGACTGATGTCGCATCCGCTCAGCCCCCGCGGTTCCATCGCGCTGGCCCGGGTGGCGAAGGCCAGCGCCTGGCTGGAAGGGCGCGACCACGTGGTGCCCGATGACGTGCTGGCCCATGCATCGAACGTCCTGCGGCACCGGATCGGCCTCTCCCACCTGGCGGAGGCGGAAGGCATTGCGCCGGACGTGATCGTCGAACGGCTGATCAGCCATGTTGCGCCCGTCTGAGAACCGCACAGCCGGACCTGTCGAGTCGCTGACCCTGTCGCGGCTGATCGCCATGGACCCGTTTCGCGCGCGCCGCCCCTCGCAGCCGGGCAACCGGACCCCGCTGGGCGTGCGGCCGGGCATGCGCGGCCTGCGGACCGGTGACCCGGACGGGCTTGCCCCCTACATGCCCGGCGGGGACATCCGCATGATCGACTGGCGCGGCTTTGCCCGCACCGGGCAGTTGCGCCAGAAGGAGCGGGAGCGGGAGGCGCACAGCGCGATCATGCTGGTCGCGGACCTGGGTCCGCACATGCGTTTCGGCACGCGGGGCGGATCACTGGCATTGCGGGCGGCGCTGGCACTGGCACGGGAAGCCTGGATCGCGCTGCGACGAGACGAACCGGTGGGCGTCGCCACGTCGCCCCACGGGGTGCTGACGCCTCCGGCGCGGGGGCGGCGGCGCTTGCTGCACGGGCTCGACCGGCTGGCGGCAGCCTTCGCGGATACTGCCGCCTCCGTGCCGCTGGATACCGCGATCGCCAGTGCTGCGGCCCATGTCCGTTCCGCCGACGAGTTGCGGGTCTTCTCCGACTTCCATTACTGGCAGGCGATCTCGCGGCTGCCCTCCGCCGAGCACGGGCGATCCGGCCGGCGGGTCGCGGTGCAGGTGGATGACGCGGTGCACGAGACCGCACCCCCGCCCGGTCGCTACCCGTCCCGCAGCATGGCCGCCGCCCGGCCGGACGAGGACATACTGGTCAGTGTGTCCGGGTCCGGTGATGCGGCCATGGATGTCCGGGCGGAACTGAACCGCAGGCTCCAGGCGGGGGGATGGCAGATCGGCGGCACGATCAGCGGTCGTGACCCCCTGTTGAGCCATGACACCTGAGGAGATCCTGGCAGGGCTGCGCGACATCCATCTGCCTGCGGCGGAGGCATCGGCCCTTTCGGGTGGGCAGTACAGTCCCTGGCCCCTCGCGGTGACCGCCACGCTGCTGCTCGCCGTCATCATGCTGAGGCTGTGGCGGCGCGGGGCGTGGCGGCGGTCGCTGGAGCGGCGGGTGGATGACTTCATCGCGCACCCGACTGCCGGGGGCGTGCAGGGTCTGCTGGACCTGCGCCGGAGCCTTGCCGCGCGTGGCCTTGCCGTGCCGCGTCTGCCCCCGGAATGCTTCGTCCGCGCCGATGCGGTCGAAACGGAAGTGCTGCGGGAGGCGGCGCGGGACCTCAAGCGGCTGCTGCGGCCATGATCGAGCTGTTGCGTCCTTGGGCGCTGTTCGCCCTGCCACTGCCGCTGCTGGCCTGGTGGCTGCTGCCGCCCGCCGCACCGATAGCCCGGTTGCAGGCGACCGAGTCGGTCCTTGTGCTGCTGCGTGCAATGGGGAGCGGCGGCGTGCGGGGCCGGGGGGCATTGCAGTCACTGTTGCTACTCGGCCTCGGATGGCTGGCGCTGGTGCTGGCGCTCGGCGGCCCGGTGACCCCGCTGGGCACGCTGGTCCGGTCCAGCGGACATGACATCGTTGTCGCCATCGACCTGTCCGCCAGCATGGGCCGCAGGGAGGAGGGGCAGCGGGTCACGGCCTTCGACCGCTACCGCGCGGCGCTGGAGGCATTTCTCGACCGGTTGCCGCCCGGGGATCGCGTGGCCCTGATCGCGTTCGGGGAACAGGCCTACCTGATCGCCCCGCTGACCCATGACTTCACCGCCCTCAACGGCTACCTGGAAGAGCTGGTGGTCGGCATGCCGGGGCGCCGGACCTCCGTCGGCGTGGCCATCGGGCTGGCGCTGAAGACCCTTGGCACCACGCAGCAGGACCGGCGGTCGGTGCTGATCCTGTCCGACGGGGAAGACAATGCGGGCGCGCTGCCTGCCCCGGACGCGGCGCTGCTGGCCCGGGACCGGGACGTGACGATCCACGCGGTCGGCCTGGCCGACGCGGCAGGGGGCGGCGGGGACGACATCCTGCGCCAGGTCGCCCGGATCTCCGGCGGCAGCTTCTCGCAGCTTGCCGACGGGGGGAGCCTGCCCGATCTTTCCGCCGGAACCGGCCAGGGAGCAGCCGACGAGGCTGCATCGCCGTTGCGGCGCGACTGGTCCGGGACCCTTCTGATGCTCGCGGCGTTGCTGCTGGCGGCCCACCTGCTGCTGGCGAGGCAGGCGCGATGACCCTGCTGCAGCCCTGGTTCCTGCCTGTCTGCCTGTTCGCCCTCTGGCCCCTGGTCGCGGAAAGGTTCCTCCTTGCCAGTCCGCGCGCCGGTCTGCCTGGGGCCTGGCGACAGCTTGTCGGGCCGGACATGCGGGCGCTCGCCGCTGCGCAGGTACGTGCCACCCATGACCGGCTGGGCGGGACCACCGTCGCCTTGCTCTGGCTGGTGCTCGGGCTGGCACTGGCGGAGCCGGTGCTGAAGTCGCAGCCCGCGGTATCTGTCTCCAACCTCGCCGGGCGGGTGGTGGTGGTGGACCTTTCCGATCCGGCAGGCGCGGACGCGGTGCGCAGCATGGCGACCGCGATCAGTGCGCGCCCTGTCGGAATGCCGGTGGCGGTGATCGCTGCCACCGGGGATGCCTTCGACGTGGTTCCCTTCACCACCGACCGGCAGCACGCGGCGCGCTATCTCTCCGTGCTCGCCCCGGCCATGATGCCGGTTGCAGGGCGCGAACCGCACCGTGCCCTGGCCCATGCGGAGGCAATGCTGGTGCGGGCCGGGATGATCGGCGGGCAGGTGGTGCTGGTGACCTCCGCCAGCTCCATGCCCACGCGGCAGTTCGCGCGGGACCGCTGGCTGCGGGGCATCGTCCATGTCGGTCCGGGGCGCAACCCGCCGGAGGATGTCCGGCGGCTGGCGGAGGAGACACATGCCACCCTGGTCACGGCCGGGGAGGCCGGAACCCTCGACCGGCAGCTTGACCAGGCGGTGGCAAGCCTGGTCGGCGACAGCCCCGAGATTTCCGGCCAGGTGCCGCTGCAACCCTGGCTGATCGCCCTGGCGGGGCTGATCTGGCTGCTGCTGTTCAGGCGGCCGGCATGAGCGCGCGGGGGCTGGTGCTGATGGCTGTCCTGCTGGTCGCGGGCGCAGCGGCAGGCTGGTTCGTTCCGGCGCTCGACCGGCCGCTGGAGCCGCACCTGGTGGCGCAGGACCTGATGCGCGAGGGCCGGGCACGGGAGGCTACCTACCTGTTCGACGATCCGGTCTGGCAGGGCGTGGCCGAATACCGTGCGGGTCGGCTGTACCGTGCCGCCGGGGCCTTCGTGCAGACCAGGAGCGCGCTGTCGCTCTACAATCTCGGGACCGCCTATGCCCGGGTGAAGCAGTGGCCGGGGGCGGTCGCGGCCTACGAGGCGGTGCTGCGGCTGGAACCGGATCATGCCGATGCACAGCACAATCTGGCCCTGGTGCGGCGCGCCCGGGCGGCGGAGCAGCGCCAGATCGAGGAGAGCAGGAACGAGAAGCGCGCCGGCATCTGGCAGGACGGCATGCTGAAGCAGCGCGATGGCGGTGACCCGGCGGCCAACGTGCCTGTGCGGCAGGACGGCAACAGCGCGGGCGGCGGCGAGACCGCGCCATCGGAGAGACCGGGCAGCGAGTCCGCGTCCGGCGGCAGCCGCAGCACGCCGGGTGACGTCGCGCCGGAGGGGCGTGCCAGGGCAGGTGCGGCAGAGGCCGGTGACCGGCCGCACGAAGCACCGGAAGGCCTGACGGGCGCATCTGCCGCGCGGTCCCGCCGGGCCGAGTCCGCGCAGCAGGCGGAGCAGATCCTGCGCCGGATCGTCGACCATCCGGAGCAGGTGCTGGCGGCGCGACTGCGCAACGCGCAGAAGCTGCGGGAGCGCCCCGAATGACCCGGCCGCTGCTGTCGCTGATGCTGGCCCTGCTGGCCTGGCCGCTGACGGCCACCGCGCAGAACGAGCGGGCGCCGGAAGTGCCGGAACTGGCCGTGGAGGTCGTCACGGCCATGGCGACAGACAGCAGCATCTTCGTGCAGCAGCAGGTACTGGTGCGCATCAGCCTGGTCTCACGGCATCCGTTCCGGACCCTGCAGGTCGACATGCCGGCGATCGCGGGGGCGGAGGTCCATACCGCTTCCCGTGCGCGGACACGGGAGTTCGCCACCTATGGCGGGTCCGGCTGGCGGCACCAGCGGGTGCTGGCCCTGTTCCCGACGGCAAGCGGCACGCTGCAGGTTCCGACGGTACGGGCCAGCGGCTCGGTCGAGCGTCCCGACGGCACCGTCATTGCCTTCAGCAGCGAAAGCACGGCGCGGATGCTGGAGGTGCTGCCCGCCCACCGCTACCTGAACGGCTTCTGGTGGGTGGCTGCCGAGAGCCTCACCCTGGAAGAGGCCTGGTCGCGGGAAATCGCCAGCCTGCGGATCGGAGACACGGTGCGCCGCACCGTCACCATGGTGGCGAAGGGCGTGACGGCTGATCGCCTGCCGGAGCTGGTGCAGCCGATCACCCCCGGCGCCCGGATCGTCGCGGCGGGGGAGGAGCGGCGGACCCGTTTCGCACCGGACGGTGCCACGGCGGAGGTGACACGGTCCTGGGACATCACGGTGGACAGTGACAGCCCGGTGAACGTTCCGCCCGTTTCCGTCACCTGGTGGAACACGGTCGAGTCGCGTCCCGCCAGCACCGGCGTGTCTGCCGCCCGCATCGAGCCGCTTGCCATCGATGCGGAGAAACTGCGGGCCGCGCTGATGGCCGAGGCTGCGGCGGACAGGAGCAGGGACCGGCTGGTGCTTTACCTGCTGGCGGCGCTGGTCCTGCTGCCGGTCAGCCTGCTTCTGGTTGCCATCCTGCTGGCGCTGGCACCCCGGCCGGCGGACCTGCGGCTGCGGCGGGACCTGCGCCGGGGGGGCGGCATCGCCCAGGCCCGTGCCGTGGTGACCTGGGCCCGCGCCACCGTGGCCCCCGACGCACGGACGCTGCGGGAAGTCGCGGCCGTCGCGCCGCCCCCGGTCCGCCCCGTCCTGTCCAACATGGAGCGTGGCGCCTATGGCGGTGCCGGTGGCGCGGCAGCGGATGCAGGCATCCTGACGCGCTGGTCCAGGCAGTGGCGCTTGCGCGGTGTCCGGCACCGGATCGTCGGGCTGCTTCTGTCCGTGGCGGGCGCAGGGGCTCGGCGGCAGGTCCCGGACCGGGGCTGAGAACTGTATCTCGCGAGATACACAACAGAAGTTTCCGTCGCGTCACCCGGATTCTAGGATTTCTGCAAGGGGGAGAGAACACGCATGAGTGATGTCAGGGGACAGGCCGACGAGGCCGAGAACATTTCAGACGACAACGAACCCTGCGGCTGCGCGGGGTGTGAGGATGACGGGCTGAGCAGGCGTGCGGTCATCGGCTATGGCGCTGCCGTGGCGGCGGTCGGCGGACTGGGCCTGCCCGGCGTGGCGCAGGCGAACGAGGGGCCGCTCAACATGCCGGTGCAGCCCGGCGACAGGTTCATGATCACGCGCGGCAAGATGAAGAACACGTTGCTGACCGCCGACCTGCTGGAGGCCGGGGAAAAGCCGGTAGAGGGCTTTCCGGTCACGCCGGATACCAACGAACCGCGCGACGTCTATCGCAACAACCGGGTGCTGATGCTGAAGCTGGAGACCGCAGCGATGGATGCGGAGACAAGGGGTCTCAGTGCCGGGGGCAACCTGGTCTATTCGGCGATCTGCACCCACAAGGGCTGCACCATCAAGTCATGGATGAAGAAGCAGCAGCATCTGCGCTGTCACTGCCACCTGTCCGTCTTCAACCCCTTGTCCGGCGGATCCGTCGAGTCCGGTCCGGCGCGGCGGCAACTGCCGGCCGTACCCATCGAGATCGATGCCGAGGGCTACGTGGTGGCGGCTGCCGGCTGGACCGAGACCCCGGGGGCCGCCACGAAATAGGACTGCAATCAACCAACGCGAACAGCCGGAACAACCGGCGGAAAGAAAAGGAGGATGCGATGCGAAGGACACTGGCCGCGGCGGCGGCGCTGATGATGCTGGGGACGGGTGCTGCCGTTGCCCAGAACCTGAATCCGGTGACGGATGCCAGGCTCCAGAATCCGGAACCGCACAACTGGCTGCAGTGGCGCGGCAACTACGAGGGCTGGGGCTACAGCCCGCTGGACGAGATCACGACGGAGAACGTGAAGAACCTGCGTCCCGTCTGGACCTTCGCCACCGGCGTCACGGAGGGGCACCAGGCCCCGCCGATGGTCAATGACGGGGTGATGTATGTCTCCACGCCGCAGAACCAGGTCTTTGCCCTGGATGCGGTGACGGGCAACGAGATCTGGCGTTACCTGCACGAGATTCCGGGGGACCTGTTCCAGCTGCATCCGACCAACCGCGGTGTCGGCCTGTATGGCGACAAGGTCTACATGGCCACCGTCGATGCCCGCATGGTGGCGCTGGATGCCAAGACCGGCAACGTGGTCTGGAACTCGGCCATCGGTGACTACAAGGCCGGTTACTATGCGACGCTCTCGCCCATGGTGGCGGAAGGCAAGGTCGTGGTCGGCGTTTCCGGCGGTGAGTACGGCATTCGCGGCTACGTGATCGCGTTCGACAGCGAGACCGGCGCCGAAGCTTGGCGCACCTACACCATTCCCGGTCCGGGTGAGCCGGGACATGACTCCTGGAAGGGCGACAGCTGGAAGACCGGCGGCGGTTCCGTCTGGATGCAGGGCAACTACGATGCCGACTCCCGGCTGGCCTATTTCGGCACCGGCAATGGTGGTCCCTGGATCCCCGAGGCGCGCCCCGGCGACAACCTCTACACCACGTCCGTGATCGCCCTGGACATCGACACCGGCGAGATCAAGGGCCATCACCAGTATCACTGGAACGATGCTTGGGACTGGGACGAGGTCTCGGCACCGGTGCTGATGGACTTCGAGCGTGACGGGCGCAAGGTCAAGGGCCTCGTCCATGCGGGCCGCAATGGCTTCATCTGGTCGATGGAACGGACCCCCGAGGGACCGATCAACTTCATCGCGGCCGACAAGTATGTCCGCCAGAACGCGTTCTCCTCCATCGATCCGGAGACCGGTCGTCCGTCCTACAACGAATCGGCGACACCCGGTCTCAACCGTGTCGTGACCTTCTGCCCGAGCCTCTGGGGCGGCAAGGACTGGCCGATGGAGGCCTACAGCCCGCGGACCGGCCTGCTCTACATCCCGAGTCACGAGAACCTCTGCTCCGAGCTTGGCGGCAGCGGCGAGATCGAGGATTACGAGCCCGGTCAGCTCTATATCGGCATCCCGATCGACGTGATCCTGTCGAGCCTGCGGATCCACGAGAGCCAGGACACCTCGAAGCCTGTCACCATCGGCAAGCTGCAGGCCTGGGACATGAACACGGGCAAGATGGTCTGGGCCACGGACTTCAAGGACACGCCCTTCTGGGCGCCCCTGCTGGCCACCGGCGGTGACCTGATCTTCACCGGCGGCACGGTGGACCGGAAGTTCCGGGCCATGGATGCCCGCAACGGCGAGATCCTGTGGGAGCATCCGATGCCTTCGGGTGTGACCGCCACGCCCGCGTCCTTCGCGGTCAATGGCAAGCAGTACATCGCGGTCCAGTCCGGTTGGGGTGTGGATGCGGAACGCATGCGCGGCCTGCTGGCCAGCATCCTGCCGGAAGGCCGGGTGCCGACGGTGCCGCAGGGCGGTTCGATCCATGTCTTCGCGATCGACTGACCTGATGGCAGCAGTACTGGCGGGGCTCCGGTTCAGGACCGGGGTCCCGTGGGGCCGGGCACTCATGGTGCCCGGTCTCTTCGTCTGCCTGCTGGTCAGTGCGCTCGATGCCCGGGCGCAGGCCTATCCCCAGACGCCGGAGGCGATGCTGGAGAAGGTGGCGGAGGCCATCAGGGAGCGGGATTTCGAGAAGTACCGGGAACTGGTGCACTGGAAACGGGCCGGGCGGATCAAGTTCAATGTCGTCCGCTACCAGGTGCTGCGCTCCATGGGCCGCAAGATCGAATCGATCACCATCGAGGAGGTGCCGCCCAGCACCTTCGACAAGCTGAAGCAGACACCGCAGATCGCCTTCAACCTGGAGCCGACACACCGCGTCCGGGTGGTTTATGATGAACCCCCGAGCGTGGAAGGCAGTGACAGGAAACCGGTGGTGTTCCACCTGGTTGGCAAGACCGATGAAGGCTATCGCATCGCGCTGGTCGTGCGGAACTTCGACGACGACGACG
The DNA here is from genome assembly GCA_965228535.1 of Minwuia sp. Taxonomy (GTDB): domain Bacteria; phylum Pseudomonadota; class Alphaproteobacteria; order Minwuiales; family Minwuiaceae; genus Minwuia. The sequence continues at coordinate 774,316 of CBDDHU010000003.1, forward strand.
ACGATTGACAGGTTGTCGCGGTGAGACTGTCCGCGCGGCGGTCGGCACCTGCGGCCCTGCTGGCCGCGATGGCGGCCCTGCTGTTCGCGCGCGCCGCGCCGGGCCTGACGTTGACCGAAGGTTCGGCCTGGCCTGAAAGGTCCATCCCGGTCTGCTGGGAAGCGCCGCTGGACCGGCATATCCAGGAACGTCGCCTGGCGCGAAAGGCCATCGCCGCGTCCTGGGAGCGGGAAAGCGCCTTGCGGTTCACCGGCTGGGGACGGTGCCAGCCCGACAGCCGCGGCATCCGCATCCTGGTCACCCGTGGAAGACCCCATGCCAAGGCACGCGGGCGACATGTCGATGGCATGCCGAACGGGATCGTCCTGCCGGAACTCTGGACCCTGGCCGCCCTGTCGATCAACGTGAAGGCACCGGTGCACGAGATCGGGCATGCGCTCGGCTTCGGGCACGAGTTCGCGCGTCCCGGCGATGCGGTGCCGAGGGACTGCCAGGTGATCCGCAACGGGGCGATCCGGTACGTGGAGGCGGACAGGCCACTGACTGCCTACGACCCGGATTCGATCATGGTGGGCTGCGCGGGAACGGCGGAGCGTGACCTGTCGCAGGGCGTGCCGCTGCTGAGTGCCGCCGACATCTTCGGCCTCGTCGCGGTCTATGGTTCGGCGCCGGGGAACATCCTGGACGCCGACGAGGCGGGAGACCGTTTCGGCACCGCGCTGGCGCTGGCCGACCTGGATGGCGACGGCGTGAACGACCTTGCGGTCGGCGCACCGGGCGAGGATGGCGGGCGCGGCGCGGTCTACCTTTATCGTGGCGACCGGTTCCAGGGCTTCCGGCCGCTGGCGCGCCTGGTGCCGGATGCGCGGCCGGGGCCGGTGACGGGCTGGGGGCAGGGGCTTGCCGTGCGGTCGGCAGGCGAGGCTGATGAGGCTGGCCTGCTGGTCGATGCCGGAGCCGGAGGGCGGACCCTTGTCTCGGTGCGATCCGGCGATGACGGGCTGGCATTCATCATGGCCCCGGCGGCTTCGGGGCAGGGCCGCGCGACACCTTCCGCCATCATCGCCGACCTGAACGGTGACGGTCTTGCCGACCGCATCACGGGCCTGCCAGACGCCCGCATCGGTGGGCTGGCGTCCGGTCTCGTCCGGGTCGAGCGCGGTCTGCCAGGTGATGGCTTCGGCCCCTGGTACCAGTTCGGCCAGTCATACTGAATCCGCCAACGACGCAGCCTTCGGGTGTGCGTGGCCGGACAGGCCCCCCTCGTTACAGCTTCGCAATTCCCGAGTCTTCCCCAACGTAAATCGTCCTTGACCGGAGGCGAACGAATGGTATTGTATTCTGAATTCAGAGTTCAGGATGCAAACATGAAGCCGCTTTCCAGCCAGCCGAACCTGACCCAGCAGGTCTACGAGGCTATCGTCGAGGAGATCTGCGACGGCAACCTGCAGGCAGGCGCGCACCTGGTGCAGGAGGACCTGGCGGACCGGCTGGGGGTTTCCCGGCAGCCGATCCAGCAGGCGATGACGCTGCTGAAGGCGGACGGCATGGTGATGGAGATCGGTCGGCGCGGGCTGCAGGTCACGCCACTGGACCTGACCATGATGCGCCACCACTACGACATCCGTGCCGCCCTTGACGGTCTGTCCGTCCGCATGTGCGCGTCCCGCGCCGCATCTGATCCGGCGTTGGCACGTAGCCTGGCCGAACAGGGGCGGACCATCCTGCAACGCGGCGAGGAAGCGGTGGCCAGCGGCGCGGTCGGACTGCAGGTGCGGGAGGACGAGGCCTTCCACAACATGCTCTACGCCCATTCGGGCAACCCGCTGCTGGCACGGGCGGCGGAGCCGCACTGGCGCTACCTGCGCCGTGCCATGGGCGAGGTGCTGCGCCACGCGGAACCGCCGCGGGAGATCTGGCGCCAGCACGCGGAAATCCTGGAGGCGGTGACCGCCGGCGACCAGGCACGGGCCGAGGAACTGGCTGTCGCGCACGACCTCAGGGCGGCGGAGACGCTGAACGCGGCACTGGTCATCGGTGACGTCAGCCCCGCCGCCGGCGGCTGACCCCTTCACCTCCCCTTCTCATCCTGGAGCCATCACGATGACGTCCGGAAAGCTCACGATCGGTGAACTGCTGACCACCCACGCCCGGCTGCAGCCGGACCGGCTGGGTGCGCGTGACCTGGAGCGCGAACTGACCTTCGGCCAGTGGCATGACCGCGCCTGCCGCCTGGCCAACGGGCTGCTCGGTCTGGGCCTGCAGAAGGGGGACCGGGTCGCGGTGCTGGCCTTCAACCGCGTGGAATGGGCCGAGATCTATGGTGCCGTGGCCCTGGCCGGCCTGATCGCGGTGCCGGTCAACTTCCGGCTGGTCGGGGCGGAGGTCCGTTTCATCTGCGCGGATGCGGGGGTCTCGGCCCTGGTCGCGGAAGACCGGCTGGCGGACATCGTCGATGGTATCCGCGCGGAACTCCCGCTCGCTGCGGACCGCTACATCCTGATCGGTGACGCGGGGGAGCGGCAGGGCTGGAGCGGCTACGAGGCGCTGATCGCCAACGCGGCTGCCGGGACACCCGACATTGCCGTGACGGCGGATGATCCCTGGTGCCTGATGTACACCTCCGGCACCACGGGCAATCCCAAGGGGGCGATACGCAGCCATCGCGGCATGTTCATGCTGGCGCTGATGACGCAGGTGGAACTGGGCCTGACCCGCAGGGACGACGCGCTGCTGGTCATGCCCATGTGCCACGCCAACTCGCTGAACTTCTTCACGGCCTTCCTGTCGGTCGGGGCAACGGTGACTGTCTTCTCCCGGCCAAACTTCGATGCCGCCCTCTGCCTCAGGACCATCGGCAGCATGGGCATCACCTTCTCGTCCCTGGTGCCGACCCATTTCACCATGATGCTGGAGGTGCCGGAGAGCGAGCGCGGCGCCGCCGGGTTCGAGCGGGTGGAGAAGCTGATGGTCTCCTCCGCGCCCGCCCGGGCCGAGACCAAGCGCGCGGTGATGCAGATGTTCCCGAATTCCGGTCTGTTCGAGCTCTACGGCTCCACGGAGGCGGGCTGGGTCACCATGCTGCACCCGGACGAGCAGTTCGACCACCTGGGCACGGTCGGGCGGGAGGTGGTCGGCTCCAGCCCCATCCGCCTGCTGGACGAGGACGGCAACGAGGTGCCGGACGGTGAACCGGGTGAACTCTTCTCCTGCGGTCCCTACGCGTTCGAGGGCTACTGGAACCTGCCGGAGAAGACGGCGGAGGCCTTCCGTGGCGACTACCTGTCGGTCGGCGACATGGCGCTGCGTGATGCGGACGGCTTCATCCGGCTGATCGACCGCAAGAAGAACATGATCATTTCCGGCGGGGAGAACGTCTACCCGTCGGAGGTGGAGACGGCGCTGGCGGCGCATCCCGACGTGCGCGACGTGGCCGTTGTCGGCTGCGCCGATGCGAAGTGGGGCGAGCGGGTGGAGGCGGCCGTGGTGCTGCGTGACGGTTCGTCAGCCACCGAGGCTGACCTGATCGCCTGGTCGCGTGACCGGCTGGCCGGATACAAGCGCCCGCGCGCGATCACGTTCCTGCAGGCGGCGGAGATGCCGCGCAACACCACCGGCAAGATCCTGCACCGCGTGCTGCGGGACATGCTGGCCGAACGGGCGTCCTGACGCCGCCGCAACACGAGAATTCTCCGAGGAGGGAACCCGATGACCGAGAGCCAGGACCTGAATGCCGACGAGCTGAGCGTCGCCGCCTGGATTGCCCGTGCCCTGGCCGAACGCGGCGTCGATCGCGTCTTCGGCCTGCAGGGCGGCCACATCCAGCCGATCTGGGACCACGTGGCCCGACGCGGCATCAGGATCGTCGATGTGCGTGACGAAGGTGCGGCGGTTCACATGGCCCACGCCCATGCCGAACTGACCGGGGGGCTGGGCGTTGCGCTGGCCACCGCCGGTCCGGGCGTGACCAACTGCGTCACCGGCATCGCCAACGCGGCGCTGGCACGGACGCCGGTGCTGCTGATCGGTGGCTGTACCTCCACCCGGCAGGCGAACATGGGGCCGCTGCAGGACATTCCGCATGTGGATATCATGCGGCCGGTCACGCGCTATTCCCGTACCGCCCGCGTGGCCGACCAGGTGCTGCGTGAACTGGACGAGGCCATTGCGCGCGCCAGCGGCGACATGGGGGAACCGGGACCGGCCTACCTGGAGGTGCCGACCGACGTGCTGCGCGCCCATGTGCCGGAGAACCTGGTTACCACCGACTGGCTGTCGCCGAAGGCCCCGCGTCGCCCGGCCCCGGACCCGGCCCTGGTGGCAGAGGCCGTTGCCACGATCCGCGCCGCACGGCGGCCGCTGGTGGTCAGCGGACGCGGGGCGCGGGACGCGGGGGAGGCGCTGGTCCGGTTCCTGGATGCCACGGATGCGCTCTACCTCGACACGCAGGAAAGCCGTGGCCTGGTGCCGGGCGACCATTCCGCTGTCGTCGGCGCGGTGCGTGCGGCGGCAATGGCACAGGCGGACCTGGTGATCACGGTCGGGCGGAAACTCGACTACCAGCTCGGCTTCGGCTCCCCCGCCGTGTTTCCCGATGCCCGGTTCCTGCGCATCGCCGACAACAGCGGTGAACTGGTGGACAACCGGCGCGGCACGCCAGAGATCCTGGCCGGTGTCGGCCCGGCGCTCGATGCCCTGACAGCGGCGCTGGGCAATGACGCGGGCAGCCGAGACAGCGACTGGTCTGACGGCCTGCGCACGAAACATCGCGAAAGGCTGCAGAAAGGGGCCGCGAACCCGGTGCCACAGACCTGCGACGATGGCGCGATCCATCCCATGGCGATCTTCGACGCGCTGGACCAGGTGGTGGAGCCGGATTTCATCGGCATCGCCGATGGCGGCGACCTGCTCAGCTTCGCCCGCGTCGGGCTGAACACGCGCACCTACATGGATGCCGGGACCTTCGGGTGCCTGGGGGTCGGGGTGCCCTTTGCCATCGCGGCGGCGCTGGCCTGTCCAGACCGGCAGGTCATCTCGGTCAACGGCGACGGGGCCTACGGCATCAATGCCATGGAGATCGACACCGCCGTGCGCCACGGGGCGAAGGCAGTGTTCATTGTCTCCAACAATGCCGCATGGAACATTGAACGCCACGACCAGCACGTGAATTATGGTGGACGCATCGTCGGCACCATCCTGCGCCATTCGGATTATGCCGGTATGGCGCGGGCGCTTGGTGCCCATGGGGAACGGGTGGAGGACCCCGCTGACCTGGCCGATGCGATCCGTCGCGGGCTGGCCAACGCGCCCGCAGTGATTGATGTCGTCACGTCGCGGGAGGCAGTATCATCGGATGCACGGAAGGGCCTCGGTTTCGTGCCCGACTACCAGCCGCTGTTCGCCTGGGACGATGCGGAGCGCAAGCGCCGCGGCCTGACCTGACAGCCGGAAGAAGCCCGGCAGACCAAGAAGCCTGAGGGACTGAAAGCATGCTAGACCTGCAGAACCGCACCTCCATCTACCAGCCCACCCAGCAGGGCCTGAAGTTCCCGGAGGAGCCGAAGTTCAACTCCCACGAGGAGCTGCGGCTCTACCGCAAGAAGCGGCTGGTCGCCGCCTGCCGTGCCTTCGCGCTGCAGAAGTTCGACTACGGCTTCGCCGGGCACCTGACGATCCGCGATCCGGAGCATCCCGACCTCTACTGGACAAACCCGATGGCGGTGCATTTCGACCAGGTGTCGCTGTCGAACCTGATCCTGGTGGACCATTCGGGCAAGGTGATCGAGGGCGATTACGCGGTGAACCGGGCCGGGTTCGTGCTGCACGGCGCGGTGCACGAGGAGCATCCCGACATCCTGGCCATGTGCCACGCGCACACCATCCACGGTACCGCCTTCGCGGCGCTGGGGCGGCCGCTGGACCCGATCACCCAGGACGCTTGCGCCTTCTTCGAGGATCACGTGGTGATCCGGGACGAGGCCGGTCAGGTCGCGGTGGACGAGGATGCCGGTCCGAAGGTCTCTGCATCCTTCAAGGGGGTGAAGGCGGCAATCCACCAGAATCACGGCCTGATCACCGCCAGCCGCCACAGCATCGATTCGGCCGCGTTCTGGTTCATCGCGCTGGAGCGGTGCTGCCAGCAGCAGCTGATGGTGGAGGCGACCGGCCACAAGCCGGTGCATGTGCCCGCTGACCGCGCCCGCTACAGCCGGGAGCACGTCGGCAGCGAATATATCGGCTGGCTGCACTTCCAGCCGATCTACGAGCAACTGGCGGAGACCCAGCCGGACATGTTCGACTAGGCTGCCGGGACCGGGAGCCGGTTCCCGGTCCCTGCATCCTTCCCGCCATTAATATTCGCTTTCTTGAATTTGTTCTCCAGTTGCGTACTCTGCCTGCAAGACAAGACACAGGGAGAGTACGTCCATGAGGATCCTGATAGCGGCAACGGCACTGGCACTGCTGGGCACCGGACCCGTGCTGGCCGGTGATCCGGCGAATGGCGGCAAGGTGTTCAAGAAGTGCAAGGCCTGCCACCAGGTGGAGGCGGGCAGGAAGAGCCCGGTGGGTCCGAACCTGCACGGCGTGATAGGCCGCACCGCAGGGACCACGGACTTCAAGCGCTACTCGAAGCAGATGCAGGCCGCCGGTGAAGACGGGCTGGTCTGGACCGAGGAGACGCTTGCCGCCTACCTGGAGGCGCCGAGGAAGTACCTGAAGGGTACGCGAATGGCATTTCCGGGCCTGAAGAAGGAAGCGGACCGGGCGGATGTCATTGCCTACCTGAAACAGCAATCGGGCCAGTGAATGACCGTGCCGCGCCGGACAGGGAGGCCTTGAAGCAGAAGGTCGATCGCCATGTGCATGGCATCGGCAACCTGCTGGTCGATGGTTTCCACTACCTGGCGCTGTTCGCCATCGGGGCAGCCACGGTCTGGTCGGGGTTCTTCGCCTTCGTCGAGATGGTGCAGCGGGGAAGCGCCGGCGTGGCCGACATCCTGCTGCTGGCGATCGCCGCCCTGGTGCTGCGTTTCGGCTCCCACCGCTTCCCTGCCCATGACCCGCAACGCAGGGCGCCACCGGACAGTGACGGCTGACATCGCGTATTTTCCATTGACAAAGTGTGGAATACAGATGCAAATATTCGAAAATATGAATTAATGGGAGGATGGCGATGCTCGCCTTCCGGCGTACCGCCAGCACCGGGGCAGCCGCGCTCTGCCTGATGACATCCGGCACGCTGGCCGGTGATGCCGCCTACGGGGAATACCTGTCGGGCGAGTGCGTGGCCTGCCATCAGAAGACCGGTGCCGATGACGGCATCCCCTCCATCGTGGGGTGGGACGAGATCAGCTTCGTGGCCGTGATGCAGTCCTACCGGCAGGGCGGCCGGGACAACGAGGTGATGGTGAACGTGGCGAAGTCACTCGACACCGAACAGATCGAGGCGCTGGCCGCCTACTTCGCGACGCTGGAACACAAGGATGACTGAACAGGGAGAAAACGGATGAGCATGACCCGCAGGGAATTTGGCAGGCTCGCCGGGGCGGCGGCACTGGCTTCGGTCGCTCCGATGGGCTTCGTTCACGGTGCTGCGCGCCCGAAGGTGGTGGTCATCGGCGGTGGGGCCGGCGGGGCCACGGCGGCCCACTACATCGCGAAGGACTCCAGGGGTGCGGTGGATGTGACGCTGATCGAGCCGACGCGCACGTACTACACCTGTTTCTTCTCCAACCTCTATATCGGCGGGTTCCGGGACCTCGCCTCCATCGGTCACACCTATGACAGGCTGGCCAGCGAATACGGCATCAACGTCGTGCATGACTGGGCGACAGGGGTTGATCGCGACGGCAGGACCGTGGCGCTGGCCAGTGGTGTCAGCGTGCCCTACGACGCGCTGGTCGTGTCTCCGGGCATCGACTTCAAGTACGAGGCGCTTCCGGGCTACTCGGTCGAGGCGGCGGGCAGGATGCCCCACGCCTACAAGGCCGGTACCCAGTCGGCGCTGCTGAAGAACCAGATCGATGCCATGCCCCAGGGCGGCACCTTCATGATGGTGGCGCCGCCGAACCCCTATCGCTGCCCGCCGGGTCCCTACGAGCGGGTGTCGATGGTGGCGCATGTGCTGAAGCAGACGAACCCGACCGCGAAGATCCTGATCATCGACCCGAAGACCAAGTTCTCCAAGGGCGGGCTTTTCTCCGAAGGCTGGGAAAAGCACTATCCCGGCATGGTCGAATGGATCGGCGGCGACGTGCATGGCGGCATCAAGTCGGTGAATGCCGACACCATGTCGGTGGAGACGGATTTCGACACCTTCACCGGCGACGTGGTCAATGTCATCCCGCCGCAGAAGGCCGGTCACATCGCGGAGGTCGCGGGCCTGACGGACGCGAAGGGCTGGTGCCCGATCGTGCCGGCAACCATGCAGTCGCGCATGGACCCGAACATCTACGTGCTGGGCGATGCGACGGTGAACGGCGACATGCCGAAGTCCGGCTTCTCCGCCAACAGCCAGGCCAAGGTCTGTGCCATGGCCGTGCGCCATGCCCTGACCGGATCGAAGCTGTTCCCGGCGCGGTTCCGCAACACCTGCTGGTCGCTGATCGAGACCAATGACGGCGTCAAGGTGGGCGCGAACTACGAGGCGACGGAGGAGAAGATCGCCTCGACCGACGGCTTCATCTCGAAGACCGGGGAATCCGCCGAGCTGCGCAAGCAGACCTACGAGGAATCGGTCGGCTGGTACCAGGGCATCACCGCCGACATGTTTGGCTGACAGGAGGTCCGACTGACCACGTTCACACCCGTATCCGCACTGGCTGGCGGCGCCCTGATCGGTGCCGCCGCTGTCCTGCTGCTGGCACTGAATGGCCGCATTGCCGGTATCAGCGGCATCATCAAGGGGCTGATGCCGCCGGAGGGCGCGTCCGATGCCGCGTGGCGCATCTGCTTCGTCGTCGGCATGGTCGCCGCGCCCTGGCTGGCGACACTGGCCACCGGGGAGGTCGCGGCACCGGCGCTGCCGGGTGATGCGGCCTGGATGGGCGTGGCCGGCCTGGTGGTCGGTATCGGGACTGCGCTGGGCAGCGGCTGCACCAGCGGCCACGGGGTCTGCGGCATGGCGCGGCTGTCCACCCGCTCGATCATCGCCACCCTGACCTTCATGGCGACCGGCGTGATCACGGTCTTCATCGTGCGCCACCTGCTGGGGTGGGGGGCATGATGCGGGCACTGGCTGGATTGCTGGCGGGACTGGTGTTCGGTCTCGGACTGGTTGTCTCGGGCATGTCCAACCCGGCAAAGGTGCTGAACTTCCTCGACATCGCGGGGACCTGGGATCCCAGCCTGATCTTCGTAATGGGCGGGGCACTGGTGGTCACCTTCGTCGGCTACCGTTTCGTGCTGGGCATGTCGGAGCCGATCCTGGAGCATCGCTTCCATGTGCCGGACCGTTCGGATGTCGATGCCCGGTTGCTGACCGGCGCGGCGCTGTTCGGGGTCGGCTGGGGGATCGGCGGCTACTGCCCCGGCCCGGCCGTCACCTCCGCAACCCTGGGGGGCTTTCCGACGCTGGTGTTCCTGGGTTGCATGCTGGCCGGAATGCTGGCGGTGCAACTGCTTCAGCCCCGTTCCCTCTCACCAGCAACCATCGTGGAATAGGCAAGGGGGCCGACATGATCAGCCGACGCGGCTTCACCACAGGTGCCCTGGGTCTGGCGGCGCTGCCGACCCTGACTTCGCTGCCGCTCGCGGCGGCTGAAGTCGGCGACAACGGCCTGCACCTCCAGGACTGGTTCCTGGACAGCTTCCTGGACCTGAACGAGGACCTCGCCACCGCGGCGGGTGAAGGCCGCCACCTGGCGGTGATCTTCGAACAGCGCGGATGTCCCTATTGCCGCCAGATGCACGAGGTCAACCTGGAGGATGCGCGGGTCACCGACTACCTGAAGCAGCATTTCGACATCCTGCAGCTCGACCTGCGTGGCAGTCGCGCCGTCACCGATTTCGATGGCGAGGAAATGGAGGAGCGGGAGCTGGCGCGGCGCTGGCGGGTCAACTTCACCCCGACCATCGTCTTCTTCCCCGCCGACCCCGCCGCCGTGGAGGGCAAGGACGGGCGCTCGGCGGAGGTTGCCCGCATGCCGGGCTATTTCAAGCCGCTGCCGTTCCTCACGATGTTCCAGTACATCGCGGAAGGCCACTACACCGAACAGGATTTCCAGCGCTACCTGCGGGACCGGTTCGCCAGCCTGCGGGAGGCGGGCAAGGATCCGGAGAACTGGTAGGCACCGGAAACCGGCAGGCAAGGGCGGCGACATGGAGACCGAACCCCACATCCTGATGGCGATCTGCGGCTTTGGCCTTGGAACCGTTGCCGGTCTCGCCGCCCGTGGGGCCGACTTCTGCACCTACCGCGCTATCGAGGACTGGTGGGTCACGGGCCGGAACACGCGGCTGCGTACCTGGGCGCTGTCCATCATCGTGGCGATGGTGGCGGTACAGCTGCTGTTCGCGACGGACATGGCGCGCATTGACGTGAGCTTCTATCTGGCGCCCTCGCTCGGCTGGGGTGGCGCGATCATCGGCGGGCTGCTGTTCGGATGGGGTATGGCCATGGTCGGCACCTGCGGCTTCGGCGTGCTGGTGCGGCTGGGCAGTGGCGACATGCGGGCCGTGCTGCTGTTCCTGGTGATGGGTCTTTCCGCCTACATGGCTGCCCGGGGGCTGACCGCGCTCGGCCGGGTCTGGGCGCTCGAGCCGCTGCGGCTGGACATGACCGGCAGCGGCGGCCAGGGGCTCGGCCACATGCTGGGCGTGGCCACGGGCCTGGCGCCGGGCAGCGCCGGACTGCTGCTGGCGCTGGTCGTCGGCGTGCCGGTGCTGGCCTGGTGCTTCCGCGATGCGGCGTTCAGGGGCTCCGGCTACGGCGTGCTCTCCGGTATCGCGGTCGGGCTGGCGGTGGCGGGTGGTTTCGCGGCGACCGGAATCCTCGGCAATGACGACTTCGACCCGCAGCGGGTGGAGTCCCTGACCTACGTCCTGCCACCGGGAGAGACGATCCAGTACCTGCTGACCTTCACGGGCGCGGAGATCAATTTCGGCATCGGGGTCACGCTCGGCACCGTGTTCGGGGCGCTGGTCACCACCGCGACCCGGACCGGTTTCCGGCTGGAGGTCTATGACGATGTCCGGGAGATGCGGCGTCACCTGCTGGGCGCGTTCCTGATGGGCTTCGGCGGCGTTGCCGCGCTGGGCTGCACGGTTGGGCAGGGCATCTCCGCCATGTCCACGCTGGCGGTCAGCGCGCCCCTGGCGCTCGCCTCCATCTTCGCCGGTGCCGTCCTCGGCATCCGTTATCTGATGACCGGCAGCCTGCTGGGCAGGGGAGATCAGGAGATCTGAATGAGACCTGTGGCAATGATGGCCGGGCTGATGCTGCTGGGCGGCGGTGCGCTGGCGAACGAGAATATTCCCGACCAGTACCCGCAGTCGATGCTCTACAGCCCGCCGGTGGAGGTGATCCCCCATGTCTGGTCGGCCATCGGGGCCACCGCGCCCTCCACATACGAGAATGCGGGGCACAACAACAACCTGTCCTTCATCGTCACCGGTGACGGGGTCGTCGTGGTCAATGGCGGCGGCAGCTACCTGCTGGCGAAGGCGCTGCATGAGGAGATTGGCAGGATCACCGACCAGCCGGTGAAGCTGGTGATCGACGAGAACGGGCAGGGCCACGCCATGCTCGGCAACTGCTACTGGGCGGAGCAGGGAGTGCCGATCCTGGCGCATGAGGACGCGGCGGCGGAGTTCGAGGAATATGGCGCGCAGATCATCGAGAGCGCACGCAACCGCCTGAAGGACCGTGCCGAGGGCACCTGCCTGCGCGGACCCGACGAGACCTTCTCCGACCGGCACGTGGTGGAGATGGGCGATTTCACCATCGAGGTGTTGTATCTCGGCCCGGCCCATTCACCGGGCGACGCCCAGGTCTGGCTGCCGAAGCAGAAGCTGGCGATTGCCGGCGACATGGCCTTCCATGAGCGGCTGCTGCCGATCTTCGACCATACCGACACGGCGGGCTGGGTCGAGACCTGGCCGCTGTTCGAGGGGCTGGGCGCGACCTACGTCATCCCGGGTCACGGTCACCCCACCAACTATGCCCAGGTCCGACGCTACACCCATGACTACCTGGTCTTCCTGCGCGGCAGGATCAGGGAGGTCATCGATGCCGGCAAGGGGCTGGAGGACAGTTACTATGTCGACCAGTCCCCCTATGCCCACCTCCACACCTTCAACGAACTCGCCACCCGCAATGCCGGCCGCGTGTTCGAGGCGATGGAGTTCGAATGAGAGGCGGTTGCCCGGCCCGCTACTCCGCGATGAATTCCGCGATCAGGTCGGCGGCGTCCTCGGCATGGAAGTCGAGGAAGAAGTGGTCGGCATCCTCGATCATCTCGAAGCGGATGCGGTCACCATCGGCGATGGCGGCCATGCGTTCCGGGACTTCCGGGACGGTGGTGTCCAGGGATCCGGCGATGACCATCACCGGCATCGGCAGGGTGGCCACGACTGACGGGGTGTCACGGTCGCTGAAGCCGCCACCGAGATAGGATCGGATGGCGGCGGGTGTTGCCTTCGCGTCGCTGCAATAGACGATACCCGGTACGTCGATCAGATCGGCACCGCTGTCGGCGCGGGCCAGCACCTCCGCCCGCTCCGTCCGGTAGCGGGCGCGGTAGCGCCGGTCGCGCTCCGTCTCGTCATGGCCCACGGCGGGGGCGATGGCGACCAGCCGCTCCGTCAGGTCCGGATGAGCGCGGGCGAACAGGGCCGCCTGGTTGCCACCCCGGCTGTGACCGGCGGTGACGATGCGCTGATGGCCATCACGCTTCAGCCATGCTGCCCAGGCGGCCAGCTCGTCCACGGCTTCCTCGTGCGTATGGCGGAATGGCACGGTGCAGTCATAGGGACCGTCGCGGCGATCCAGGCCGAGGGTGAGACTGGGCGCGAGGCTGGAGATGCCACGCTCCGCCAGCAGTTCCTGCAGCGTGTCGACCAGTTCCTGATCCTTGTCCGCCAGGGTGCCGTGCAGCAGCAGGACGACCGGGTCACCGGCGACCGCATCTTCCGCCGCGACCCAGTCGGCTACGGCGGTCAGGCCGCCGATCTGCTGTTCCACGGTCACCGGCTCTGACGCATGGGCATTGCAGCCGAGGACCAGGGCCAGTGCGGTCCCGGTCAGGACATGGCGACGGTCAGTCATCTATGGTGTCGGGCGTGACGTCCAGCACGCGGGCACGCATGGTCACCGTCACGTTGGTCTTGCAGTTGGACATGCAGGGCTCGCCGTCGCTCAGCATCGGCGTGTCGGGCCGCGAATCCTCGATGAAGTTGGCCTCGTTGGGCAGCCGGACTTCGGTGAAGTTGTCCTTCGACAGCACGAACTCGTCGTCCACCAGGTCGTTGGCGTACAGCAGGTAGGCCGTGATCGCATAGACCTCGTCGGGGGTCAGGGACTGCGCATCGCCGAACGGCATGGCCCGGTTCACGTAATCCCAGACGGTGGAGAGATAGGGCCAGTAGGACCCGATGGTCTTCACAGGACGGTCGGAGCGCAGCGTCTGGAAGCCGCCGGCCAGCACCGGCCATCGGTCCACGCCCTCCGCGAAGTCGCCATGGCAGGAGGCACAGCGTTCCGCGAAGACCTGCTCCCCCGTGGTTACATCACCCTGGCCATCGGGCAGGCCCTTCCCGTCGGGGCGGACATCGATGTCCCAGGCCGCGATCTCCTCCGCCGTTGCGGGGCGGCCGAGTTTCAGTTCGTCGGCCTGCGCGGTGACGAGACCTGTGGCCAGCAGGCCGACGGCCAGAACGGCCCTAGGAAGAAACTTCGACATTCTCCGCCTCCCCGTTGGAACGGACCAGCCAGGTCTGGATGCCGTTGTTGTGGTAGATCGAGTTCTCGCCGCGCACCGCGCGAAGCTGGTTCTTGGTCGGCTGGATGTAGCCGGTGGAATCGATGGCACGGCTCTGCAGCAGCAGTTCCTGACCGTCCCAGTCGAAATCGACGTAGAAGCGGTGGGCCGACTTGTCGAGGCTGGGGCCGTCCAGGCGCGCGGTCTGCCAGTTGGCGCCACCATCGATGGACACGTCCACCCGTTCGATGGTCCCGCGGCCGGACCAGGCCAGCCCGGTGATCACGTTGCGGCCCTTCGCGGTCAGCGGTGCCTGCGGGCTGGGGTTGGTGATCACGGACTTGCAGTCCATCTGCCAGGTGAAGCGCCGTGCCTTGCCGTTGGCCAGCAGGTCCGTGTACTTCGACGTTTCCTCCCGGTGGTGCCAGGGCATGTCACCGACCTCGATCCGGCGCAGCCACTTGATCCACATGTTGCCTTCCCAGCCGGGAACCACCAGGCGCAGCGGGTAGCCCTGTTCGGGGCGCAGTGCCTCCCCGTTCATCTTCCAGGCGATCATGCAGTCATCCAGCGCCTTCTCCATGGGGATGGAGCGGGTCATGCCGGAGGCATCGGCACCTTCGGGCAGCAGCCACTTCGCGTTCGGCTTCAGGCCGCAATGGTCCAGCACGTCCTTCAGCATCACGCCGGTGTACATGACATTGTGGATCATGCCGTGGGTGAACTGGCAGCCATTCAGCTGCGCGCCGCGCCACTCCATGCCGGAATTGGCGGCGCATTCCAGGAAGTAGACCCGGTTGGTGCGCGGGAACCGCTTGATCTCGTCAACGGTGAAGATCAGGTCCTTCTCCACCAGGCCGTGGATGATCAGGCGGTGGTCCGCCGGATCGATCTCCGCGATGCCGCCATGATGGCGTTCGAACGCAAGGCCGTTCGGGGTGATGATGCCGTCCAGTTCATGCAGCGGCGTGAAGTTGACGGAGCTGACGGGATCGGCGGTCAGCCAGGGCACGTTGCGACGTATCACGTGCGATTCAAACTCGGACGGCATGCCGTAGGGGCGGGCATCGACCCCGTCACCCAGGTAGCGTGACCAGTCGGGCACGTTGGGGGGCAGGTTCTCGGGATTGGCCGCCCTCGCAGCCGTGCTGCCGACCATCGCTCCGGCACCCAGGGCGGCCGCCCCGGTCAGGAACCGGCGACGCGAAGGAACCGTGACGGATTTGCTGTCATTCTGGCTCATCATCAGACCTCGTCTCTCTCCCGGACTGTCGGGTCGATATCATATTCTATTTTATGAATATGTATAGGCTCAACCGCCCACCAGCCGCACATTGTCGTGCGGTTCGGCGCTGACGGTGCCGTGGGCGCGGACATGGTCGCTGACGATGTCCCAGATCGGTGGACCTTCCGTCCCCTCGTTGACGCTGGCCCAGCCTGCGACAGCATATTCACGTGTCGGATCAATCGGTTCGCCGGTGCGCAGCAGGGTCATGTCGCCGATGCGGCTGCCGATCTCCTGCGCCGGGTCGATGGTGAAGCCCATGCCGCCGACCCGCACCATGTCACCGCCCTGCTGGTAGTAGGGGTCCGGGTTGAACAGGTTGTCCGCCACGTCCTCCAGGATCGTCTTCAGCAGTTCGCCGCTCATCGGCGTGCGGTAGGTGGCCGGGTAGGTGATGGAGGTCATGTTGTGCACGTCCTCCACCGTGATGTCCTGGCCGGGCAGCAGCGACGCCCCCCAGCGGAAGCCCGGCGACAGCGCGATCTCCGCGTCCCGCTGCTCCATCAGCGCGTCGCAGATCACGTCGTCGAAGGTGCCGTTCAGGTTGCCGCGCCGGTACAGGGTCGAGTCGGTCCTGCCGAGAACGGTTTCCAGTTCCTCCCTGTAGGGCGCGCGGATCTCTCCGATCAGTTCCGTCATCTCCGGGTCGGGTGCGATGACGTCGGCGAAGACCGGGATCAGCTTGTAGCGATAGCCCTTCACTTTCCCGTCACGCACATCCAGGTCCAGGCGGGAGAGGAACTTGCCGTGGCTGCCGCTGGCGATCAGCAGTGTGCTGTCCACCTGCACCGCGGCGGGCAGTGCGTCGTGGGTATGGCCGGTCAGCACGACATCGATGCCCCTGACCCTGCTCGCCAGCTTCCGGTCAACGTCGAAGCCGTTGTGCGACAGCAGGACCACCAGGTCAGCGCCATCCGCGCGGGCTTCATCGACGCGTTCCTGCACCAGTGTCTCGCGGATGCCGAAGGACCAGTCGGGGATCATGTAGCGGGGATTGGCCACCGGGGTGTAGGGAAAGGCCTGGCCGATGACGGCGATCTTGGCACCGCCGCGTTCGAAGGTCGTCGTGGCCTCGAAGACCGGTTCCTCCCACTCGGTATCCACGACGTTGCCGGCGACGAAGCCGAACTCGAGCCGGGAGACCAGCTCCTCCACCCGGTCCGTGCCGTAGGTGAATTCCCAGTGCGCGGTCATGGCATCGGTGCCGAGCGCGTTCATGACCCGGACCATGTCCTCGCCGCGGGTGCGGTAACTGGTCAGGGAGCCCTGCCAGGTGTCGCCGCCGTCGAGGAACAGGGTCCGGTCGGGGCGCTCGGCGCGGATCGCCTTGATCAGGGTGGCCAGCCGGTCCATGCCGCCGACACGGCCATAGGAACGGGCCAGCGCCGCGAAATCCTGGTCGGTCAGCGCGTAGGCACGGGACGTGCCGGGGTCGATCCCGTACTTCTGCAGGAAAGCCTTGCCGGTGAGATGCGGTGGCAGCCCGGCGAAATCCCCCACCCCGATATTGACGGTCGGCTCCCGGAAATAGACCGGCACCAGCTGGGCATGGCAGTCGGTGATGTGCAGCAGCGTGACATTGCCCAGGGGATCGAACTGCAGCAGGTCGTCCTGCGTCAGCGCCTGTTGCGCGGCAAGACGGCTCCAGCTCGTTCCGGCACCGACCAGGGTGCCGGCGGCGATGCCCATCTGGATGAATTCGCGACGAGATATCATGGGATGACCTGGGTTTCGGAGGGGACCTGGACAGAAAGGGCCCCGAACCGCGCTCGATCCGGGACCCTCAGGTGGTCAGGCCGATGCCCGTAGGCATCGGCCATCGGGGAGGACGCTATTGCCGGACCGCGGGCGACTCGACCGGCAGGTTCTGGCCGCGCCAGGCCACGTAGAGTTCCAGCGCGACGAACTCGTCCGATCCGACACCGAAGGGTGTCGCGCGGATGTTACCCATGCAGCCCTTGAACCGGCGATGCACGGAA
This sequence comes from Minwuia sp., assembly GCA_965228535.1. Classification (GTDB taxonomy): domain Bacteria; phylum Pseudomonadota; class Alphaproteobacteria; order Minwuiales; family Minwuiaceae; genus Minwuia. The sequence goes on from CBDDHU010000003.1 coordinate 791,499, forward strand.
CCGAGTTTCTGCCACTTCAGCCGGTAGACCGGGAAACCGTTGATCTGGCCCTGGCTGAGCATGTCGGCACGGATGTTCTTGCCGTAATTGTCCTCGTGGCAATTGGCGCAGGACATGTCGAGCTGCCCGACGCGGGTGTAGTAGATGTCCTTGCCCTTCTCGAACCACGGGGTCATCGGGCCGTCCGTCTGGACGTTGACCGGCATGCCACGGGACTGGCTGGCCACGTAGGCGGCCATGCCCAGCATCTCGTCGGATTCCCAGTCCCATTCGTCGGCCTGCATGCGCGTCGTGCGGCAGTCATTGACCTGCTGCTGCAGTGCCAGCGGCTTGCCCTTGGCCGCGTTCCATTTCGGGTAGGTCGCCTTGACGCCCTTCATGCTCTCCGACGCGTCGCCATGGCAGTCGGCGCAGGACTTGCCCGCCGCACCATCCGCGGTCGACCAGAGTTCCTCGCCCGCGTCGACCCAGATGAAGGCAGGATTGTCGAAATCATCATCCTGCAGCATCTGGGTTTCCCGGTTGCGGAACTCGTAGCCGGAGATGATCTTCCCGAGCGGGTGATCGTTGGCTGTCGGCTGCACGCCCTTCAGCTTGTCCGTGTCCAGCTCGGCCTGGGCCGGGATGGCCATGGCCGTCATCAGCACGACGGCACATGCGGTCATGATCCTCTTCATCGTGTTTCCTCCCTGGTCGGTCCTGACCGGTCTTCAGCCGATCTTGAGACTGGACTTCTTGGTGTAGACGGAGCCGTCATCGTCCACCCAGGTGAAGGTGAACTCGCCCGGCCCCGGCACCTTCATGGTGAATTCCAGGAACGGGTTGGCGGAGATCGCCGGGTCGATGTCGACGGCGAAGATCATCTGGCCCCCGAACTCCGCGGTGAAGCGGTTGATGATCTGGCGCGGGATCAGGTTGCCGTCCTTGCCCTTGCGCAGGCCGGACTCCATCTTGTGCGAGATCAGCGTCTTGATGGTGATGACCTCACCCACCTCGGCTGACTTCGGAACCTTCACGCGGGGTTTTGCCTTTGCCATTCTCTGATGCTCCCCTGGGTCAGCCGCCGCAGCCGCCGATGGTCACCTTCACGGCCGCCCGGGCCATGTGATAGGTGCCGTCGGACAGTTCGGCGATCGCGATGATGTTCTGCGTCTTGGCCAGACGCATGCGGGTGTTGGCCTCGGCTGCACCGCTCAACGGGCTGAAATGCAGGGTCGCGACGGCGGCGCGCGGGTTGCCGTCGGCCAGGATGCGGACGCGCCTGACGTAGTTGTCGGCGGTCATCGGGCTGTCGACACTGACGCCGATGGGAACGGTGTTGCCATTCTCCGCGATTTCCGGTGCGGTCAGGGAGACGATGTCGTCCTCCATCACGGCGGCGCCCCCGGTGAAGGCCTTGATCTCCTCTTCCGCGGTGCTGGCGAGCGCGCCGCCCCGGAACGGGGTGAGGCTGACGAACAGGGCGCCGGCACCCAGGGCCAGGGCCTGACGGCGATTGAGTTTCATCACTGAAACCTCCTTGGACTTGATGGCTATTCCTTCAGGGTCGAGACGTAGGCGATGATGTCCTCGACCTGCTGGGCGGACAGGATCGTCTTGCCCTGGAACTTGCTGGCCGTGCGCGCACCCACCCGGTCGCTGTAGAAGGCGGGCATGATCGTCCGGTCGCCGAAGACCTTCTTCGGGTTGGTGATGATCGCGCGCAGCTGCGCCGTTTCCCAGCGGTCCCCCGCGCCATCCAGCGCCGGGCCGACCTCTCCGTGGAAGGGTTCCGAAGCCAGGTCGGTGTTCTGGTGGCAGGCCAGGCAGTTCCCGAGCTTGCGGTTGGTGAACCAGTCGCGTCCGGCGGTGGCATCACCCGGCGTACCGGTCAGCGACTTCTCGACGGCGAACGCGTCATTCATCATCACTGCGGACGGCGCGGTTGCCTCGCCGGCCATGGCTGACAGGGCAAACGCTCCAGCTGCCAGTGTCGAGATGACATACACAGATGCTTTCAAGTGTCCCTCCCAGGTCCCGGGTGGCCGTATGGTTCGGTCACTCCGCGTCTTGTTGCTTCAGTCTCCAGCCATACGCTACCAGGCGCGCGAAATCAAAGCAAATATTGCAATATATGAATGTAAAATATCGGAGACCGGTCTGTTCCATCCCTCTCCCCCTCCCGGCCACCCACGCAAGTATCCTGAAATGGGTGGCCGGGAGGGGGAGAGGGATGGGACAGGCCACAGACAACCTAGAAGAGGGATGGAACAGGCCGCGGAGAGTCGGATCAGCCTGCCTGGCCGAGTGACGGAAACACTTCCTGCATCCAGAAGCCGATCTCGTTCATGGAGCCGGTCATGATCAGGATGCCGGTCACCACCAGCAGGCCGCCCATCACCTTCTCGACCGTGCCGAGATTGCGCCGGAAGCGGGCCATGAAGCCCAGGAAGGCGGAGGAGAAGGCGGCGGCAAGCAGGAACGGGATGCCGATACCGGCCGCGTAGACCGCCAGCAGCATGGCGCCACGGGCCATCGAATCCTCTGCGCCCGCCATGAACAGGATGCCGGCCAGCACGGGCCCGACGCAGGGCGTCCAGCCAAAGGCGAAGGCAAGGCCGACGAAGTAGGCCCCGATCCAGCCCGCACGTGTCCCGCCGGAATGGTAGCGGACCTCCCGGAACAGCAGGTCGATGCGGAATATCCCCATGAAATGCGCGCCCATGACGATCAGCACGATTCCCGCGACGATGGCCAGGATGTCGAAATACTCCGACACGGCACTGCCGATCGTGCTGGCGGTCGCACCCAGCGCGACGAAGACGGTCGTGAAGCCCAGTACGAACAGGATGGCCTTGGCGATGATCTGCCGACGGTCGGCGGCTTCGGCATCGCCGCTCAGTTGTTCGAAGCTGATGCCGGCGAGGTAGCACAGGTATGGCGGCACCAGCGGCAGCACGCAGGGCGACAGGAAGGAAAGCAGCCCGGCGAGGAATGCTCCGCCGATCGTGATATCGAATGCCATCGCGCCGTTTGCCTAGATATTCCAGTTATCATATGTATGGCGCATGAAAGCCTTGCTCACGTCAATTGCATTGTTCACCGGCCTGCTGCTCGCGGGGGCTTCCCGTGCGGGTGAGGCACGGACCGAACTGGTCATGTTCGAGCAGGAGAACTGCGAATGGTGCGAGGCCTGGTCCAGGGAGATCGGGCCGATCTATCCCCTGACGGCGGAGGGGCGGCGCGCGCCGATACGCCGCGTGGACATTCATGACCCGATACCTGATGACCTGGCAGATGTTGAAGGATCGCGCTTCACTCCTACCTTCGTTCTGGTACATGACGGTCGGGAGGTCGGTCGCATCCGCGGTTACCCGGGAGAGGACTTCTTCTGGGGGCTTCTGGACCGCATGATGCAGAAGTTGCCGCCGCAAGGCTGAAGGGAACACCCATGTCCATTGTCAACCTGCTGGAGCAGGGCAGCGTATCTGACGAACTGATGGATAATGCCCGGCGTGCCGCGGCGTTCCTGAAGGCCATCGGACATGAGAGCCGACTGGTCATCCTCTGCACGCTGGCGGAGGGCGAGAAGTCGGTGGGAGAACTGGAGCGCCTGCTGAAGCAGCGCCAGGCCGGTATCTCGCAGCAGCTCGCGCGTCTTCGCGCGGAGGGGCTGGTCAAGGCCCGGCGTGACGGCAAGATGGTCTACTATTCGCTCTCCAGCGACGAGGCGCGGGCGGTTGTCGGCATCGTCTACCAGATGTTCTGCGCCAAGTAGCTGCGGTCCCGTCGCTGGCGGCTTCGCCGGGCGGACCGGATGCTGTAGCGTGCGCTTGTTCCCATTGATGGAGAAAGCCCGTGAGCCAGGCCCCGCTTCACCCGTTCCATCTCGCCTTTCCGGTGCATGACCTTGCCGCGGCGCGCGGCTTCTACGGTGACCTGCTCGGCTGTTCCGAGGGGCGCAGTTCCGACGAGTGGATCGACTTCAACTTCCATGGTCACCAGATCGTCGCTCACCTGGCCCCCGACGAGACAGGCCCGGCGGCACGGAACGCCGTTGACGGGCACGGGGTGCCGGTCCGGCATTTCGGCGTGGTGCTGCCGATGGCTGAGTGGCAGGAAACCGCCGACCGGCTGAAGGCGGCAGGCGTGGCGTTCGTCATCGAACCCTACATCCGGTTCGAGGGGCAGCCGGGCGAGCAGGCGACGATGTTCTTTACCGACCCCAGCGGCAATGCCATCGAGATGAAGGCCTTCGCCGACATCGGGCGGCTGTTCGCGAAATAGGCCGGAGCTTCCGGACCGGGCTTGAGCGGCACCGCGGCAACCGTCATAAGGGCATCGGCTGACCCCCGTGGCAGCAGTTTCGGACGGAGAACGCGATGATCGGCCTGTATGCGTTGTGGCACGACCCGGAGGCGGCACAGTCCCGCGCCGGGGCGTTCGCGACCGCATTCAGGACGGATGAGGGTCTGCCAATCGCCGGCATGGCGAACGGGGTGCTGCTCTGCGATGGCCATGCCGCCCCGGGCCAGGACCTCACGCGCACGCCGGACGGGTCCGTGGTGCTGCTCTACGGCTTCATCGAGAACCGTGCCCGCTGGCGGTCCGAACTGGATGTCCGGGCGCCCGGCGACGCCGCCATCTATGCCGCCGCCTACGCGCGCTGGGGGGAGGATGCCGACCAGCACCTGACCGGGGAGTACGCGACGATCCTGGTGGAGCCGAACGGCAGGCGCATCCGCCTGGCCCGCAGCCCGGTCAAGTCCCCGGCCCTGTACTACCGCCACGATCCGGAACGGCTGATCGCCACCACGGCCGTCCAGGCCATCTTCAGCACCGGCGAGATCCCCCGCGAACTCGACGAGCAGAAGATCGCCGACACGCTGTACCTGAACTACCGCGAGGAACGGCGGTCCTGGTTCCAGGGCGTGACCCGTCTGCCGCGCGGCAGCCGTGCCTGGATCACGCCGGACGGGGTGCAGGAGACCTGCTACTACAGCATCAGGGATATCGCGCCGGTCCGTTTCAAGCGTGACAGCGATTATGTCGAGGCTGCCGATGCCCTGTTCAGGGAGGCGGTGGCCGCCGCTCTCGAAGGCTTCTGTCAACCGGCAGTGAGTCTTTCAGGCGGCTTCGATTCACAGGCGGTCGCGGCCTATGCCATGCTGGCCAGGCCGGAGCAGTCGCTGCTGTCGTTCACTTTCGTGCCGATCCCGGACTGGACGTCCCCGGATCGCAGTGCGCTGACCAACGAACGGCCTCATGTGGAGGCGCTTGCCGCCATGTATCCGCAACTGGTGCCCCACTGGGTCGACACGTCAGGGCGGGACTCGAGCTATCATCAGCTGGACCTGTTCGGGACTGCGATGATCGCCCCGCGCAACGCCGAGAACCTGCACTGGATGCACCAGGTGGCGAAGGATGCTCGGCAGGCAGGTGCCGACGTGCTACTGACCGGTGCCATGGGGAACCGGACGTTCAGTTTTGCCGGAAGCGGCCATCTGCAGGACCTGCTGCGGCGGGGCCGTCTTGCCACCCTGGCAAGGGAACTTGTCAAGGCCGGGCCGGTGTCATCCTTGCCCAAACGGATCTTGCGCGAGGCGGTGCTGCCGTTTGTTCCGGCCGGCGCGGAACACTGGATCAGGAGGCAGTTCGGCAAGGCAGCCGCGCCGCCGCTGGAATCCTGGTCACCGCTCAACCCCGATTTTGCAAGGGAATACCGGGTTGAGGAACGTGCGGTGGAGATGGGCTTCGACACCACGTTCAGGCCGATCACGAGGGTGCTCGACTTCCGCGAGGCAATCATGGGGAACGCCGCGAGCGAGGGCGGTGATCTCCATTTTGGCCTGGATCGGCTGCATGGCATCCCGAGCCGCGATCCGACCGCGTACCGGCCACTGTTCGAGTTCTGTCTCGGTATCCCTCTCGACCAGTATCTGAGGGATGGCCGGAAGCGCTGGCTCGCCCGCCGCCTGCTCCGGGACAAGGTGCCGGCAGTGGTGCTCGACGAGAGCCGCCGTGGTCGCCAGGCTGCGGACTGGCCGCGTCGCATGCGTGAACAACGCGACGAGTTGCTGGCGGAACTTGAATGGATCTCATCCGATCCGCTGGTGTCCCGGTATCTCGATATAAAGCGCCTGCGTACCGCGCTCGAACAACTGCCCGACGATGACGGTTCTGCAATCTCGAACATTCACCGTCAGAACGTGGTCGCCGCGCTGAACCGGGGTCTCGGAACGGTCCGTTTCGTGCGTTTCATCAATGGCCGCAACGCACCGTGATGGTGCCTCAGACGGGATTGCCCGAGCTGTCCAGATAGCCGTGACGGGTCATCATCTCGTGATGATCGGCAATGACTCGCGACACCTGTTGCGGGCTCAGTGTCCGGCGCCAGTCACCGCTCTGCCCCTGGCGGAAGAACGATGCCGCCCGCACCGGGCGTTCGCGGAAGCCGGATTGCCGTTCCTGTCTCGACATCTCGTCGAACCGGCTGAAACGGATCGCCCTTTCCAGTTGCTCAGGTTCGGGATCCAGACCCAGGAAAGAGATGCTGCTGCCAAAGGTCCGTTGGGGAAAGGCATGCATGTCCTCGTAGCGAATGACATGGACATTCAGGTCAGGGGCTTCCGTCCAGCTGCGGACATGGTGTGACCATGTTCCGGTGAACTGCAGCAACTGCTGGGAAAGCGCGCCGTCCGAACGGGAGAGCGCATGTGCCGGATCGCCCATCATCGCGATCGCCTCGTCGATGCCTACTCCCTTGTGATTGGCATAGGAGGGCGCGACATCCAGCGGGTTGCGGAGGATGTAGAGCGCGCCGACGGTCGCTATGTCATCCACCAGCGGACGCCCCTCCGGCGTCATGGTGTAGGCGTCGTGGATCTTGTGATAGCCCACCTCGCCGCCTGCCAGCTTCCAGCGGTAGACCTCCGGCCGCAGGTTGGTGATCTCCTCCTGCGTCAGGTCGGACGTATCGAAGCCAAGCACCTCGTCGATCCACAGGCGCTGGGAAGCTATCTGTCCGATGCTTAACCGGTTGATGCTGACCGGTTCCCCGGAGTCCGACAGGAAATTGCTCAGGAAGGCCCGGAACCACGTGTTTCCTGACTTGGGGTAGGAGGCGAGCCAGTAGATTCCGCCCACCTCAGCCGGCCTTCCTGATGTCGGCGAGCAGGCTGTCGACCAGCCCTTCGACATCGAAACCCTGTCGGGGTCTTGCCACCCGGGCCATGTGGACACGCCCCGCGAGTTCGCCACATTGCCTGAGATGCTCGGGGCGGAGGGACAGTCCCTCCATGAATTGCCGCCTGTAGGTGTTGGCCCGCAAGGGCTGGAAGCGGTTCATGCCCGACACCGGTTCGATCCGAATCGAGTCCTGATTGTCGTTCTCCAGCAGGTAGATCCAGCGGATCTGCAGGGGCGTGTCGCAGAACAGGTCCGTCACCGGCACGTTGTACTTCTGCAGTTGCGGTCGTATCCGGGTCAGGCCATCCGTCCGGACGTCAAGTCGGTCGGCGGAGTCCTGCCAGAGCTTCAGCCGGGGAAGGCCCGGCACGGCAGCACCTTCGGCGTTCACCGGGACGACATCGTCAGCCAGGACGCGATGGCCGCGGCCGACCAGTGCCGCCGCAAGGGTCGACTTGCCCGCGCCGGAATGCCCGAGGCAGACCATGCATCGTCCATCGACCTCGATCGCATTGCCGTGCAGCAGCAGGTGCCCCCGCTGGAACAGCAGGGCGCCAAGCACCGACCCCAGCAGGAAGACACGGATCGAGGCTTCGTCGATCCCGGGTTCCGGATCGACGACGATGTGCGAAGCATCCGTCAGCAGGAACCGGCAGACCTTGGGCACATGGAGCCAGAACACATCGTCCCGGACCCAGGCGAACGGAGATATCTGCTGCCCACCCTCCAGTCCATCGGACGGGATGCGGCCAAGGGTTATCGTCACGTCGGATGCACCGTCGCTTGGCTCAGCAGCCAGGACCTCCGGCAGGACAAGTTCGGACGCGATCGTCAGCCCGTAGGCGCGGTAGGGATGAAGCATGTTTCTTCCATGGAATGATCGTCCGCTGTCAGTTGTCTGCCCGCAGCCAGTTGCTCAACTGACCGACATTGCCGGCGTCCGCCCGTGCCCGTTCGTCGAAACGACTTCGCGAGAACGACCAGAGGCGGCGGCACAACCGTGCCCACTTGACAGGGTAGTAGGCATAGATCAACCGCGAGCTGGCGGCCTGCGGCATTTCCCGGGACAGCTTCTCGGGCGTCGGGAAGACGCGCGAGAGAAGCGAGATGGCCTTGCTCCTCAGGCCGGATCGGGAGGCCAGTTCTGCCTCCAGTGCCACGTCACCCCGTGCCTCGAAACTGCGGAACAGGCTGAGCGCCGCCACCTTGAGGATCGGGGCTCCGCGCGGCAGGACCGCGCCGGTGTCGCCAACCCAGGTAACCTCCTGACCGGGCCATTCCTGCTCCACCAGCCTGAGCACCAGCGCCAGGCCGCGTGTCGCGCCCTGGCTTTCCGCCAGTTGCCACAGGACAGGCCAGTTGATCTCGTGGGTGCGCAGCAGCCAGGCGACATCGCTCAGGATCAGGGGGCCGTTGTTGAACTGGTGATCGATCGCCGCGTGAACGCAGAGGTGCAGCAACTGGTCTTCCGGTCCGGGAAACCTGATGGGTGTGCCCGCGACAGTGCGGCTGATGATGCGGTCGGACAGCGCCTCGAAACGCCATTGCGTCAGGTCATCGCGCAGGAACTCGCTTGGCGAGGTCAACAGCGTGTGGACCTCGACATTGGTACCCTCACGGGTGCGGAGCGGCGGCAGGTGCTTGGAGCGGGCGAGGAACGCTTCCGGCGTGCCCTTGTGCTTCGCGATGCGATCCAGTCCGCCGTCCTGCAGGGTTTCGAAAGCCGCGATGGCCTGGCCCGACGGGACCAGCAGGTCGATGTCGCGCATCGGCCGCAACCCCAGTTCCGGATAGGCGAACTGCGCGAGGTAGGGACCCTTCATGAACAGATGCTCGATCCCGGCACCATCGAGCAGGCGACTGACCAGGACCATGTCACGCTGCATGGAGAGGGTCTTGAGAGAGGCGTTGCGGTAGCGGGACTTCAGGAACGTCGCCAGTTCCGCCGGAAGGCTGTCGATGAGACCGGCCTGCGACAGGCTGTAGTGGAGATACGGCGCGAACCGGTGCTCGGCGGCCCACCCCTGAACCAGTGACCAGTCATGCGCGGACACGTTGCGCAGGCGCTCCCCGGACACGCCATCAGGGCGGCACATCAGTTCAAGCGCCAGATGCTCCGGCGTATGTTCAGCATCGGTCATCGGAATGCCGTGTCCATGATCCGGAAGGGCAATGCAAGCAGAATCCAGTCCGCCGAACGCCCTGCAGGTGCCGCGACGTGGCAGCCGCCCAGGCAAGGCAAACAACCCGTTCGGTGTGACCGGCAGGATAGCTGTGGGAAGGACGACGGTCCATTGTCGCGCAACGCCCCGTCGCCCTTCGCCGGGTCACATCGCCCTTGCCACATGTAAGGCAAGCGATTACAAGACATTCAGCGAGTGCATTTGTTCGTCCAACAGCGGAATCTCCCGATGACACAGCGTACCTATTCAGAAGACAGCTTCCCGGCCAACGACGCGTCGGAGAAGAAGGCTTACGAAGCTCCCGTGCTCAAGGTTCTCGGGACCGAGAAGACTGCCGATGGCGGCCCGGGCACGGATCCGGACGGCGGGACCAGCAGCTGATTCCCTTCGACGTCGCACTTCTGCGATGCTGATCTGGCGGGCTCGTGGTTTCTGCGGGCTCGCCTTCTGCTGTCTGATCGACGCCCCAAACGCCCTTCCGGGCTGACGCGGGTGCGGCGCAATGCCATCCTGCCAGCCTGAAGGTCGGCCGTTCCGAGGCGCCAGTTCCGGCAGGGCCTGTTCGGTTGCGCCCCTCATGAAGGCGAACGCAACGGAATCAAGTGGTTGCTGGACCTGTGAGGCAATCCCCACTGTTGGACGGAGCGGATCAGTCCTGATCCTTCAGCGATGGCTTCCGGCTTCGCGGTTCATCCGGTGATGCTGCCCGAGTTCATCTTCACGACCCGATCCACATCACTCATCATCCCTGCCCCGTGACCGATCAGCACGATGATCATCTCGCCGTGCATGGCCTTCAGTGCACTGGCGATGGCGGCCTCGTTCTCCGTGTCGAGAGCGCTGGTGGGTTCGTCGAGGATCAGCAGCGACGGGCGGCGGAGCAGGGCGCGGGCCAGGGCGAGGCGCTGGCGTTCGCCGCCTGACAGCCGCACCCCATTGTCGCCCACCACCGTTTCCAGCCCGTCCTGCAGGTCATGCACGAAGTCGGCGGATGCCTGCGCCAGCACGGCGCGAAGCGCTGATTCGGTTGCCGCAGGGTTGCCGAACAGCAGATTGGCGCGGATCGTGTCGTGAAACAGGAAGATTTCCTGTGGCACGTAGGCAACGTTCCGCCGCCAAATTGCGCGCCCGTCACTGTCCAGGATGTTCCCGTCGATACGCATGGTGCCCGTGTCCGGCGCGACGAGGCCCATCAGGATGTCGGCCAGCGTGCTCTTTCCGGCCCCGGATGGTCCGGTGATCGCCGTCGTGGTTCCGGCGGGCAGGGTCAGGGAGACGTCCTGCAGTGCCGGTCGGTCGCGGCCTGCATAGGTCAGGGAGACATCCTGCAGCTCGATGGCTGTGCTGACGGGCCAGGCAGGCGCCTCGGTCGCGGCGAAGGGTTCGGCATGGGCGGAACTCTCCGCGATGAAGCGGTCGATGGCCCCCAGGGCGGGCTCGGCGTTGAGCCAGCGGTGCAGGAACTGCTGCGCGGAGAGCAGCAGCGGCGTCAGGCGCGCGAACAGGAAGGTCAGCGCCAGCAGCTCCGCCAGCGGCAGCGCCAGCCAGGTCAGGCCCACCAGCACGTAGGCGGCCAGCAACACCGCGCCGATGACCTGCTGCAGGTTGCGCATCAGGCTGGTCTCGATCCCGAAGCGCAGCTGGTTGCGCCGCACCCGCGCCACGGTCTCCACCAGCAGGTCGATGTGCCGTTCCTCGCGCCCCAGGATCCGGGTCAGCTTCAGCCCGCCGAAGGCCTGCTGCACGTTGGCCATCAGGTCACGGTTGGCATCCACCTGCTGGGTGCCGAGCCGCAGCGCGCTGGCCCTGATCCGGCGCATGGCGACGTAACCGACCGCCGCGGCCAGCAGTACCAGTCCGGCCATGACGGGGGAGAAGATCGCGGCGGCGGCGAAGTAGGCGATGGCGGTGGCGATGGTCGTCAGCAGGGTGATGCCGGCATTCAGGCCCTGGCCCACGCGGTTCACCTCCCCCAGCACCAGCGTCATGTGGTCGGTGCGGGTCTGTTCCGTGACCCAGCGCCAGTCCGCATGCATCAGGCCGCGGATGCAGGCCTCGCGCAGCCGGTCCACCACCCGGTGCTGCAGCACCAGCCCGGTCCGGTCGCGGGCGAACTGGATGAGGCTGCGCAGCGCGATCAGCGCCACGAAGATGCCGAGGAAGCCGGTGGGAGTCGCGGGGATGCCGAGCGCCGCCAGCAGGTCGAGAAGCTGCTGCACGATGGCGTTGCCTGATTCCCCGCCGGTCAGGGACGACAGCAGCGGCACCAGCAGCACGAAACCGATGCCCTCCGTCAGGCTGGCGGCCAGCAGCAGCAGCGCCAGCACGATGACCTGCAGGCGTGGCGCCCGGCGCAGCAGGTGCAGCAGCCGTTGCAGGTGGATCATGCCGCGCTCTCCTGTCCCTGCACCTCGCCGAGGAACATCCGGACAACGCGATAACGCCCGAAGCTGGCCCCGCCGCTGACCGGCACCGGTCCGGCCATCACCCAGGCATGGGCATCCATGCCGTTCCGGTCCTCGGATCGTGCGAGGCCGAAATAGATCGCGTGCGGCACCCGGTAGAGGCGCAGCAGGGTCCGCGCGGTCAGCGCCTGCGGGTAGCAGTTGGCCGTCCAGGGACAGTACTTCGCGGCAATGGTGATGGTGCTGCGGATGTCGCGGGCCCGCCGCACCTGCGCAGGCCCGATCAGGGGGATCCAGCTCTCCACCCCCATGTCGCGGCCATAGAACGGCGCCATGCGTTTCAGCGGCAAGGTCAGGATCATGCCGCGATACAGCCCCAGCATCAGCCAGGCCGGGAACAGCCAGAACAGGGTGAAGGCCGACTGGTCACGCAGCGATCGGAATTTGCGTGCCAGGGTCCGCCACATGGGGCTACTTCGCTTCCACCAGCCCGTTCTCGCGCAGCTTCTCCAGGAACGCGGCGACATCGCGGCGGCAGTCCGGTTCCTCGACCTGGTAGGCGGCGCAGACGGCGGCCACCAGTTCGGACTCGGTCTGCGGCTGCTCCAGGCGCTCCCAGATCAGCGAGCCGGTGCCGCCGATGCCGAAATAGGATCCGTGCTCGATGCTCATCAGCACGGTCTCGCCATCCATGTCGGTGGAGACGAACCCTTCCAGGCGCTGGTAGGTCGGGGCAGTCATGCGCGGCATTCCTCGGGCAGCGGGGCAGTTGATGGTGGCGACTTATGACGTCATTCGCCGCCGCTGTCGACATCGACCGCCAACAGGTGTGACAATCCCCGGACTTTGCAGCAGCCAGCGACAGGGGCCGGGAATGACAGACACGCTTGCCCACCTGAAGGCCATCGAGCAGCGTCTGCTCTGGCTGTCCTGCTGGACGGTGCACAATGCCAATCACCTGCGGGAGAAGTCGGACGGCGACGTGAAGGTCGGCGGGCACCAGGCCTCCTCCGCCTCCATGGTCTCGCTGATGGCGACGCTGTACTTCCACGTACTGAAGCCGGAGGACCGGGTGGCGGTGAAGCCGCACGCCTCCCCTGTGTTCCACGCCATCCAGTATCTCGCCGGACAGCAGACGCGGCAGATGCTGCAGGACTTCCGTGCCTTCGGCGGCGCGCAGTCCTATCCCAGCCGCACCAAGGACATCGACGATGTGGACTTCTCCACCGGGTCGGTCGGGCTGGGGGCGGCGATGCCGCTGTTTGCCTCCCTGGTGCAGGACTACCTGACCGCCCATGGCCGCGCGACGGAACGGCCGGAGGGGCGGATGATCGCCCTGATCGGCGACGCGGAACTGGATGAGGGCAATGTCTATGAATGCCTGCTGGAGGGCTGGAAGAACGACCTGAGAAACTGCTGGTGGATCATCGACTACAACCGCCAGAGCCTGGACGGCACGGTGCGGGAAGGGCTCTGGCAGCGGATCGAGGCGATCTTCACCGCCTTCGACTGGCGGGTCATCCGCATCAAGTACGGCACGAAGCAGCTCGCCGCCTTCGACCGGCCGGGCGGGGAACGGTTGCGGCAATGGATCGACGACTGCCCCAACGCGCTCTACTCCGCCCTGACCTTTGCCGGGGGCAAGGCCTGGCGCGAGCGGCTGCTGCGCGACATCGGGGATGACGGGGACACGGCGGCGCTGCTGCAGGGTTTCGGCGACGATGAGCTGGCGGAGCTGATGCAGAACCTGGGCGGCCACTGCCTGGAGACCCTGTGCCGTACCTTCGACGGCGTGGACGACGACCGCCCCACCGTCTTCATCGCCTACACGGTGAAGGGCTGGGGCACGCCGCTGGCCGGGCACAAGGACAACCATGCCGGCCTGATGACGGTGAAGCAGATGGCCGAGTTCCGGCAGCGCATGGGCGTCGCGGAGGGACAGGAGTGGGAGACCATCCCCCAGGCCGGCGCGACGGCGGACCTCGCCCGGTTCGTGGCCGATGCACCGTTCTTCGCCCGTGGTCCCCGGCGCTATTCCGCGCCGCCGGTTCCGGTGCCGGAGAGCGCGCGGCTGGAGGACCGGACGCTTTCCACCCAGGCCGGTTTCGGCAAGATCCTGGAAAAGGTCGCGCGCCAGGGTGGCCCGCTGTCCGACAGCATCGTCACCATGTCGCCGGACGTCACGGCCTCCACCAACCTGGGGCCCTGGGTGAACCGCAAGGGCCTGTTCGCGCGCAAGCCCCGGTCCGATACCTTCCGGGAGGAGAAGATCCCGTCGATGCAGAAATGGACCTTCTCGCCGGAGGGGCAGCATTTCGAGCTGGGCATCGCGGAGATGAACCTGTTCCTGATGCTGGGCGCGGCGGGCCTGTCGCATTCGCTGTTCGGGGAGCGACTGCTGCCCGTCGGCACTGTGTATGACCCGTTCGTGGTGCGCGGCCTGGATGCGCTGAACTATGCCTGTTACCAGCAGAGCCGATTCATGATTGTCGGCACCCCGTCCGGTGTGACATTGGCGCCGGAGGGCGGGGCACACCAGTCCATCGGCACGCCGCTGATCGGCATGAGCCAGGATGGCCTCGCCGCCTTCGAGCCCGCCTTCCTGGACGAACTGAAGACCATCATGGACTGGTCCTTCGACTACATGCAGCGGGATGGCGAAGGGGACCCGGACGAGCGGACCTGGCTGCGTGACGAGACCGGTGGATCGGTCTACCTGCGGCTTTCCACCCGGCCGGTGGAGCAGCCGCTGAGGGAAGTCGGCGCATTGCCGGTGCAGGGGATCATCGACGGTGCCTACTGGCTGCGGGAACCGGGGCCGAACAGCGAACTGGTGATCGCCTACCAGGGCAGCATCGCGCCCGAAGCCATCGAGGCGGCGGGGCGCATCGCCAATGACCGGCGCGACATCGGTGTCCTGGCCGTGACCTCGGCCGACCGGCTCAACGCGGGCTGGACGGCGGCACGGCGGGCGCGGGCGCGCGGCCATGGAACCGCCGAGAGCCATGTGGAGCGGCTGCTGGGTGCCCTGCCGCCGCATTGCACCCTGATCACCGTGCTGGACGGGCATCCGGCCACCCTTTCATGGCTCGGGGCTGTTGCCGGGCACCGCACGGTGCCGCTGGGGGTGGAGCATTTCGGCCAGACCGGCACGATCAGTGACCTGCATGCGCATTTCGGCATCGATGCTGCCGCCATCGTCGATGCCGCGGAGCGCCTGATCCGGGGACGGCCGATCCGCAGCAGCGCGGTGGGCTGAGGCCCGGCCGGTTGCTGTTTCAAGTGTCGTCGCGTTCCATCGGCAGGTCCGGTTCCGCCGACCATTCCAGCAGGGAATTGTCGTAGAGCCGCAGGTCGTCGTGCCCGGCGACGTGCAGCGCGAACAGGGTCGCGGCCGCGGCGATACCGCCGCCGCAATAGGTGATCACCGGTTTCGTGGCATCGACCGCTGCCAGTGCCTCGGCCATCTGCGCCGGTGTGGCGAAGTCACCGCTCATCGGGTCGAGCAGTGCGTTCGCCGGTACGCTGATGCTGTTCGGGATCCGGCCCGGACGCCCGTAATGCGTGCCGCCGGTGCCCCGGAACTGTGCCTCCGACAGCGCGTTGACGATCTGCACCCCGCCATCGGCCAGCGCCTGCCGCATGGTCTCCCGGTCGGCGATGGCCGCAGGGTTTCGGCTGCCCCGGAAGTCCGACGGGGTGAAGCTTTCCTCCCCGAAGGCGACCGGGCGGCCCTCCGCCACCCAGCGCTGCCAGCCGCCATCCATGATCCGCACGTCCCGCAGGCCGGAGACCGTCAGCACCCACCAGGCACGGGTCACGGCGACCGCCGTGCCGGAACCGTAGAGCACCACGGTATCGTCCGCACGGATGCCGATGCCGGAGAGCACCCGGTCGATCTGTTCCTGCGGTGCGATGGTGAACGGGTAGGCGCCATCCGGGTCCGACAGGTCATCGACCATGTGCAGGTAGGCCGCTCCGGGCACGTGCCCCGCCAGCCAGGCTTCCCGCCCGCTGTGGATGGTGGAGGCACCGACCGGCTTCGTCTCGAACGTGACCGTGCAGTCGATCACCCGGACCGTCTTCGCCTCCAGTCCCGCCTCGACAAGGGCCGGATCGACGATCAGTTCCGGTCGCGTGGTCATGTCTGGTTCTCCGGTTCCGTTTCGGCCAGTCCCTCCAGGATCGGGCAATCGGGGCGCTGGTCGCCGTGGCAGTTGCCGGCCAGGTGGGTCAGTTCATCGTGCAGCGACTGCAGTTCGGCCATCTTGCGTTCGATCGCGGTCAGGTGATCCAGGGCGATGGCCTTCACATCGGCACTGGCGCGGTTGCGGTCGGCATAGAGGGCCAGCAGTTCGCGACAGGCATCGATGCTGAAGCCGAAGCTGCGGGTGCGCTGCACGAAGCGAAGCTGCTGCACCTCCTGGCTGCCATAGTCGCGGTAACCGTTGCTGCGGCGCGCGGAGGGGGTGACCAGGCCGATCTCGGCGTAGTAGCGCACGGTCTTGGTGGGCAGACCGGATGCCCTTGCTGCCTCGCCGATGTTCATGCGATCTCCGCCAGTCGTGGCTGCAGTTCGATGATCTCTGCCCCCACCGGTGGGTCGAGCAGCAGTGACTGGGCCGCGACCAGGGCCAGGTCGCTGTCGCCCAGCGCGCGGGACCAGCCGATGACCGCGTGCACGGCGGATGCGGCCAGCGCGGCGGAATGCTGCATCGGCACGCCGTCCAGCAGGCGCGCGATGAACAGGCCGGCGAACAGGTCCCCGGTGCCATGCGGTGCCTTGGGGATCGCGGGCATGGACACGCGGTGCATTGCCTCGCGCTGGACCACCAGGACCTGGGCCTTGTCCGTTGCACCGGGGGACGACGTGCATACGACGGCGCGGGGACCGAGCGTCATCAGGTGCCGTGCGGCAAGCATGACCTCGATCTCGGTGGTGGTCGGCATCCCGGCCAGGAACCCGAGTTCGTAGCGGTTGGGGAGGATGATGTCGGCGCGCGGCATCAGCGTGTCACGAATCGTCGCCGCGACGTCGGACGGGACATAGCACCCCGTGTGGGTGTCGCCGATGACCGGGTCGAGAACGTAGGAGCAGGGGGAATCCTCCCGCAGGTGGTCGATCTGGCGGGCCAGCATCTCGCCGTTGGTGGCTTCGGCCAGGTAGCCGGAAAAGACCATGTCGGGCCGGGCGCGGCAGATGATGGCGCGGATCATGCCCGACACCGCGCCGGACTCCAGTGCCTTGCCCTCCGGCCTGCCATGGCCGGGGTGATAGCTCAGCACGGTTGTCGGCACGTCCCAGACCACGTGGCCAAGGCGGCGCAGCGCGAAGGCGGTCGCCGAATTGCCCACATGCCCCATCGCCACCTGGCTGGACAGGGAAAGTACCGCCATGCCGTTCCTCTCGTTGCGTCGGGCCGCTGGGAAATTATAGTGTCCGGCCACAGTTATCGCACTGCCGTTCAGGCAGGCAAGAGGGAGAACCTACCACATGGCCGCATCTGTCCGCCCCCGCCGCAGTGTCCTCTACATGCCGGGTTCCAATACCCGCGCGATGGAAAAGGCGAAGACCATCGCCGCCGACGCCATCATCCTGGACCTGGAGGACGCGGTGTCGCCGGACGCCAAGGCCACGGCACGGCAGCAGATCGTCGATGCGCTGGCCGGGGGCGGTTATGGCAAGCGGGAGATGATCGTCCGCATCAACGGGCTCGACACGCCCTGGGGTGCCGACGACATGGCCGCGATCGCGAAGTCGGGTGCGGATGCCATCCTGGTGCCGAAGATCAATGATGCGGAGACGGTGAAGGGCCTGGTTGCGGCCATGGACAAGGCCGGCGCCCCGGCCAGCATGGCGCTCTGGTGCATGATGGAGACCCCCATCGGCATCCTGAATGCCCAGTCCATCGGTGCCGCCTCCGACCGCGTCGCGGTCTGGGTCATGGGCACCAACGACATCGCCAAGGATACCGGCGCGCACCACACGCCGATGCGCCTGCCGATGATCACCGCGCTGGGCATCTGCATGCTGGCGGCGCGGGCCTACGGCATCCAGATCCTCGACGGCGTCTACAACGACATCAAGGACGAGGACGGTTTCCGCGCCATCTGCGAACAGGGCCTGGAACTGGGTTTCGACGGCAAGACCCTGATCCACCCGAGCCAGGTCGCCCCCTGCAACGAGGTCTTCTCCCCCACCGAGGCCCAGCTCGAAATGGCCGGCCGCATCGTCGCCGCCTTCGAGGAAGCCGAGCGCGAGGGCAAGGGCGTCGTCACCGTCGATGGCCGCATGATCGAGAACCTGCACGTCGAACAGGCGAAGAAGCAGCTGGCCCTGGCAGCAGCGGTCGCGGAAATGGGGTGAGGGGACAAGGTGAGGGTACAGCCTGTGCCGATGGTGATCGGCAGGCGCGCCTGGAGGTGATCCGCGAACGGATCAGGCGGTCACTTGCCGACTCCAGACCATCCTTGCCTCTTGATGAGGTCTTCAATCCGATCGAAGCGCGCTGCAGGGCGCAGTCGCAGAGACCTGCAAACGACTGAGACACCTTCCGGAGCGGTGCCTGTCAGGTGATTTTCCTGCCAGGCACCGCTCCTGCGAGGGCGCACCCACGCCTCACGCATACTTCTTCAACTCGATCCGGCCGATCTGGTTGCGGTGGACCTCGTCGGGGCCGTCGAAGATGCGCATGGCGCGGGCGTTGGCGGCGGCGAAGCCGTGGCCGAAATCGTCGGTCATGCCGGCCCCGCCATGGGCCTGGATCGAGAAATCGATCACCCGTTGCAGCATGTTGGGGGCCGCGACCTTGATCATGGCGATCTCGGCGGCGGCCTCCTTGTTGCCCACCTTGTCCATGCGGTCCGCCGCCTTCAGCACCAGCAGGCGGGACTGGTCGATGGCGATACGGGCCTCCGCGATCCGTTCCAGGGTCACGGTCTGCTCCGCCAGCGGCCTGCCGAAGGCGACCCGTTGCTTCACCCGCCGGCACATGCTCTCCAGCGCCACCTCCGCCTGGCCGATGGCGCGCATGGCATGGTGGATGCGGCCCGGGCCGAGTCGTCCCTGGGCGATCTCGAAGCCGCGTCCCTCCCCTAGCAGCATGTTCTCCGCCGGCACCTCGACATTGTCGAAGGCGATCTCGGCATGGCCGTGCGGCGCGTCGTCATAACCGAACGTCGGCAGCCAGCGGACGATGCGGATGCCCGGCGTGTCGCGCGGCACCAGGATCATCGACTGCTGGCGGTGGCGCTGCGGATTGTCCGGATCGGTCTTGCCCATGACGATGAACAGTTCGCACTTCGGGTGCATGGCCCCGGTGGACCACCACTTGCGTCCGTTGATCACATAGCTGTCGCCCTGCCGTTCGATCCTGCATTCGATGTTGGTGGCGTCGGAGGAGGCCACGGCAGGTTCCGTCATGGCGAAGCAGGAGCGGATCTCGCCCGCCAGCAGCGGGTCCATCCAGCGCCGCTGCTGCGCCTCCGTGCCATAGCGTTCCAGCGTCTCGATGTTGCCGGTGTCGGGGGCGGAGCAGTTGAAGACCTCCGGCGCCCAGTGCACCCGGCCCATGATCTCGCACAGCGGCGCATATTCCAGGTTGGTCAGCCCGCCGCCATGCTTGGACTCCGGCAGGAACAGGTTCCACAGCCCGGCTTCCCGCGCCTCCTGTTTCAGTTCCTCCATCACCGGGACGACCTTCCAGCGTTCGCCGGTCCGGACCTCCTCCGCGTAGCGCTCCTCGTTCGGCAGCACCTGCCCGGCCATGAAGTCCTGCAGCCGCGCCTGCAGGTCCTGGACCTTCTCGGAATGTTCGAAGTTCATGCTGGTCGCTCCTCTGTCGCCTTGCCGTTGCGCAGAAGGTGGGCCAGTCGGTATCATCTGTGAAATGCATTGTTTTCATCAGGAATTATGAACCAGATGAATTTGTCGCGTGTCGATCTGAACCTGTTCGTGGTGATGGAGGCGATCTATGCGGAGGGCGGGATCACGGCGGCCAGCCGACGGCTGAACCTGTCCCAGCCTGCGGTCAGCCATGCCCTCGGCCGCCTGCGGGAGCTGTTCGACGATCCGCTGTTCCAGCGCAGTGGCCGCACCATGGCCCCGACTCCGCTCGCCCGGCGCATCATCGAGCAGGTGCGGCAGTCCCTGCACGGGCTGGAGGGCACGCTGGGAAAGGCGGATGCGTTCGACCCGGCGACGGCGACCAAGCGTTTCACCCTGTCGATGCGGGAGGCGATGCAGGCGGCGATCCTGCCGCTGCTGATGCTGGAAATGGGAACCGCCGCACCGGGTATCGACCTGATGATCGTCCGCACCGACCGCCGCGAGATCGAGCGGGAACTGGCGTCGGGCCGGATCGACCTGAGCATGGACGTGCCGCTGCCGCTGACCAACAGCATCCGCAGGCAACAACTGGGCCGGGAATGGCTTTCGGTGGTGGTGCGGCAGGACCATCCGCTGACCCTGCAACCGCTGACCCTGCAGCGTTACCTGGCGCAGCAGCACATCGTCGTCTCCTCCCGCAGCCGAGGGCTGAGTGCGGAGGAATACGAGCTGTCGCGGCGCAACCTGAAACGGCAGATCCGCATGCGCTGCCAGGACTATTTCGGAGCCTGCGAGACGGTGCGCCGCACCGACCTGGTGCTGACCATGCCGCAGAGCCATGCCCGCACCCTGAACCGGCACTTCGGCAACCGGCTGCTGACCTTCCCCATCGAGACCCCGGCCTACGACACCTACCTCTACTGGCACGCCGACGCGGAGACCGACCCCGCAAACCGCTGGCTCCGCGACCGCCTGCTGGGCGCGGTGCAGGCCCACGGCATGGCCGCCCAACCCGCCTGAACAGCGCAAGGCTTCAGTTCCTGGATGCCTTCAGGCGAACAATCCCGTCTTGTTGAAGCCGCGCGGGGCCATGCGGCCGGTGCTGGCGCGCTTGGCGAGCCAGTCGGAGAAGTCCTCCTCCCGCCCCGTGCGGCCTGACGGACCGGTCCAGGTCAGCCCCTCCTCGGCGGCGAAGGTCTTCACGTCGGCCATGCCGCCATCCTTGTAGCGTTGCAGCATGACGCCCTTGCCGCGCCCCATCTCCGGCATCTCGGACAGGGGGAAGACGAGCAGTTTCCGGTTCTTTCCGATCACCGCCACATGGTCGCCGGTCACCGGCACGAACGCCTTCGCCACCTCGCCCTTGCCGAGGTTCAGCACCTGGCGACCATTGCGGGTGGCGGCCAGTACGTCGTCCTCCGCCACCACGAAGCCGCGCCCGGCGGAGGAGGCGATCAGCCGCTTGGCCCCCGGCGTGTGGACCAGCAGGTCAACGATCTCCTGGTCGTTCGGCAGGTCGAGCATCAGCCGGATCGGCTCACCGTGCCCGCGCCCGCCCGGCAGCTTGTCACAGCCCAGCGTGAAGATGCGGCCATCGGTGGCGAACACCAGCAGCCGGTCGGTGGTCTGGGCATGGAAGGTGAAGCGGCCCTGGTCGCCATCCTTGTATTTCAACTCCGACCCCAGGTCGATGTGGCCCTTCGCGGCGCGGATCCAGCCCTTCTCCGAGCAGATCACGGTGATCGGCTCCCGCTCGATCAGTACCTCGGCGGCAGCCTGGGCCAGTTCCTCCGAAGGTTCCTCGCCGAACCCGGTGCGGCGCCGCGCGAGGTCGGGCTGCTGCTTCAGTTCCGCGCGCAGGGCGCCGACCTGATCCGCGATGCGGCCCCAGCGCTTGCCCTCGTCGGCCATCAGGTCTTCCAGCTCCGCCTTCTCGACGGTCAGTTCGTCATGCTCCCGCCGGATCTCCATCTCCTCCAGCTTGCGCAACTGGCGCAGGCGCATGTCCAGGATCGCCTGTGCCTGACGCTCGGTCAGGGTGAAGCGGTCCATCAGGATCTCCTTCGGCCGGTCGTTCTCCCGGATGATGCGGATCACCTCGTCCAGGTTCAGGAAGGCCACCAGGTAGCCGCCCAGCACCTCCAGCCGGTCGGCGATCTTCGCCAGCCGGTGCCTGGTCCGGCGCTGCAGCACCACGTGGCGGTGGTCCAGCCAGCCCTGCAGCATGTCGTGCAGCGGCATCACGCGCGGGGTGCGGCTGGCATCCAGCGCGTTCATGTTCAGGTTGAAACGCACCTCGAGGTCCGTCTGCCGGAACAGCTGCTCCATCAGCGCGTCGGCGTCGATGGTGCGGGAACGGGGCTCCAGGATCAGGCGGATATCGTCGGCGGACTCATCGCGCACATCGGCCAGGGCAGGCAGCTTCCTATCATTGATGAGTTGCGCGATCTTCTCCACCAGCTTGCCCTTCTGCACCTGGTAGGGCAGCTCGAAGACCCGGATCTGGTAGGTGCCGTGCCCGGCGGATTCCTTCTCCCACCGCGCCCGCAGGCGCAGGCCGCCGCGCCCGGTCTCGTAGGCCTCGGCGATGGTGGCGGCGTCGGTGACGATCATCCCGCCGGTAGGAAAGTCGGGGCCGGGCATCCGGGTCATCAGGCTGCGGTGCCAGCGCCGGATGCGCTTCTGACGCTCCTCCTCGCCCTCGTCGGCGGGAATGTCGGCGCGCCGTTCCAGCATCCAGAGCAGCGCGTCGCAGATCTCGGTGGCGTTGTGGGGCGGGATGTTGGTGGCCATGCCCACCGCGATGCCTGCCGCCCCGTTGGCCAGCAGGTTGGGGAAGGCGGCCGGCAGCACCAGCGGCTCGTTCTCCTCCCCGTCATAGGTGGTCTGGAAATCGACCGCATCCTCGTCGATGCCTTCCAGCAGCCGCTCCGCGATGCGGGTCAGCCGCGCCTCCGTGTAGCGCATGGCGGCGGCGTTATCGCCGTCCACGTTGCCGAAATTGCCCTGGCCCTCCACCAGCGGGTAACGCACGGCGAAATCCTGCGCCAGCCGCACCAGCGCGTCGTAGATCGCCTGGTCGCCATGGGGATGGAACTTGCCCATCACGTCGCCGACGATGCGGGCGCACTTCTTGAACCCGGCATCGGGGTCCAGGCGCAGCAGCCGCATGGCATAGAGCAGCCGCCGGTGCACCGGTTTCAGCCCGTCCCGCACGTCGGGCAGGGAACGGGAGACGATGGTGGACAGTGCGTAGGCCAGGTAGCGTTCGCTCAACGCATCGCCGAGCGGAACCGGGGTGACGTTTTCCTTGTCGGGCGGGGAAAGTTCACTCATGACGCACGCAATTCCTGGTCAGGGACCGGCCTGGCGGCAGCGCATCAGGCAGGGTCCGGCAGTTCCGGAGGTTCTTCGCCCAACACACCAGATGTAGTGTTCCGGCGCAAGAGCAACTCAACAAATCGCCCCCTTGCGGCGGGCAAACCGCCATTCTCCCGCGGGAAGACCTGCCGTTCGAGGAAGTGGCCGGTCAGTTTCGCCGCGTCGGCCCAGTCGGTGGCGGGGTGATTCGCCACCGGCCTTCCCCGCGCGCCGACCAGGAAGCGCGGCAGGGGCAGCAGCTTCTCCGCGTAGGGTTGGCCGGCGTGCAGCGACACCGCCCGCGCCGACTTCGGGGAGACATAGCCCAGGTTCTCGGCCATCCCGGTTCCGGCGCAGCGCGACAGGTCCAGCCCGAAGCCCATCTCCGACAGCAGGCCGACCTCCCACCCGAAATAGGCCTCGACCCAGTCATCGGTCCCGGCGGCGATGGCGTCGAACAGGATGGTGGAGGCGCGGTACAGCACCGGGTGCGCCTCCCGCTCCGGCAGCCCCCCCTCCAGCAGCGTGGCGGCGCTGGCCAGCGCGGCGAGGCGCACGGGATCGTCCAGCACCATGTTGGTGCGGCTGATGGCCGGTTCCAGGCGCATGGTGCCCAGGTGATCGGCCAACCGCGCCCGCCAGCTGGCGCGCACCGTGTTGCCCAGCATGATGACACCGCGCAGGCGCTTCGACGTGGCGCCGCGCACCAGCCCGGCATGGCGGCCCTGGCTCTCGGTCATCAGGCTGACGATCGCGCCGCCTTCACCCAGGCGCCGCGCCGACAGCACGATGCCGTCGTCAGTCCATTCCATGGTGGGTCTGCCGGTTTCGGTGCGGGGCGCCGCGCAATGGTCAGATCCGCCTGTCGGTGGGCAGAACCTGGTCCGGTTGCAGGCTGGCGAGCGGTTTCAGCTGTTCATAGTACGGCGTGAAGTCCGGCCGGGTCGCGTCGAACAGCTGGTCGTAGGAATCAATGACGAAATAGGTCTGCTGGTAGTGGTCGATGATGTAGTCGGTACGCATGATCCGCAGCAGGTCGAAGGCCAGGCGGTTCGGTGTCGGATCCTCCAAGCTGAAGACGGTTTCCCCGCGGGAGGAGACGATGCCGGCCCCGTAGATGCGCAGGCCGTCGTCGGTCCGGATCAGGCCGAACTCCACCGTGTACCAGTACAACCGCGCCAGCAGTTTCAGGGCGCCGAGGTCCAGCGCCTTCATGCCCCCCCGGCCATAGGCGGCCATGTAGTCGGCGAACACCGGGTTGAACAGCATCGGTACGTGGCCGAAGCAGTCGTGAAACACGTCCGGTTCCTGCAGGTAGTCGAGCTGTTCCGGCTTGCGGATCCAGTTGGTGACGGGGAAGCGGCGGTTGGCGAGATGGCGGAAGAACACGTCGTCGGGCACCAGACCGGCCACCGCGACGATGCGCCAGCCGGTCGCCGCCTCCAGGATGTCGGAAAGGGCCTCGAATTCGGGAATGCCGTCGGCGGCCACGCCCAGCGCCTTCAGCCCCTCCACGAACTCCGGCGCGGCGCGGTCGGGCAGCAGTTTCGACTGTCGTTCGAACAGGGTGCGCCAGACCGCGTGATCGCTGTCGGTGTAGGCGCTGAAACCCTGGTCAATGACGTAATCCTTCATGGCGGAACCGTAGTGGCTCCGGCCCCCTTGCGGCAACCGGCAATGCCGGTGCGGTGGCAGGGGTCAGAGCTGTTCCAGCTTCACCGGCAGGCCGTCCAGCGGCTTCGGGATCGGGATGCGCGCCCACTGCGGCTCGTAGCCCGGTTCCACTCTGACACGGAACCGCTGCAGGAACTGGAAGGAGAATGCCTTCACCTGCATGTAGGCAAAGTGCATGCCCAGGCACTTGTGCGCGCCGCCGCCGAAGGGAGCCCAGGCGAACTTGTGGTTGCGGTGCTCCGCCCGGTTGGGGGAGAAGCGGTCGGGGTCGAACTTCTCCGGCTCAGTCCACAGTTCCGGCATCATGTGCACGAAACCGGGGCTGACACTGACATTGCATCCGGCCGGAATGGTCTTGCCCCGGAATTCGAAGTCGCGCATCACCCGGCGCGGGATGAAGGGCACCGGCGGCACGCAGCGCAGCGCCTCGTTGAAGGTCCGCTCCGCATAGTCCATGTCGCCCAGCCGGTCATAGGCCAGGTGGGCGCCGCCGATCTCCGCCACCTCGGCCCGCACCCGTTCCTGCCATTCCGGGAAGGCGGCCAGTGCCCAGAACATGGTGGTCAGCGAACTGGTGGTGGTGTCGTGCGCGGCCATCAGCAGGAAATTCAGGTGATCGATGATCTCCTGGTCCGACAGCTTCTGCCCGTCCTCCGATTCCGCCTGGCAGAGCTGGGTGAACATGTCGTCGCCGTTCCCGGCGCGGCGCACCGGGATCAGGTCACGGAAGAAGCCGTTGAGGAACTTGCGCGCCTTCACGCCCCGCGCCATCGCCAGCCCCGGCACCGGACGGCGTACCACCGCCACGGCGGCCGCGACCTCGTCGATGAAGGCCTGGTTGATGCGCCGCGCCTCCGGCCCCATGTCGAGGCCGAGAAACACGCTGGCGCCCAGGTCGAGGGTCAGTTCCTTGATCGCCGGGTAGAACTTGAACTCCGGCGTCTTCGCCCACTCGTCCAGCCGCGCCTCGATCCCGCGGTTCATGCGCAGCAGGTAATCCTTCATCGGTGCCGGCTTGAACGCCACCTGCATGATGCGGCGATGCGCGCGATGATCGTCGAAGTCGCGCAGCATCAGCCCGTCGGAGAAAAGGCGGCGCAGCATGTGCGACCAGCCGAGCTTCGAGGAGAAGTTCCGGTCGCGGTCCATCAGCACCATCTCCAGGGCGTCGGGCCCCAGCATGGTGACGTTCCACTGCATGAACGTCTTGCCCTTGTAGACCTCGCCATAGTCCCGGAAGTTCTGCTTCTGCAGGCCCATCGGGTCCTTCAGGAACCTCAGCGTGTCACCCAGCACGGGCATGCCCCTGTGCCCCGGAAGATGCGCCAGTTCGTCTTCCCCGGCACGTGCCGGAATGCTCTGGTCGATTGCGGTCATGCCGCTGCCTCCCCTGATCGCCTCGGGTGATTTCCCACGCTGCCCGTTTCTCTTAATGAACTGTAGTCAGTTATCGGGGGGCGTCAATCGGGCTGGTCGCCTGTCCGCAAACGAAGAAGCCACCGCCGGACCGGGGGTCCGTGCGATGGCTTCATTCAGGTTCCGCGCTGCGGCAGGACGGTAACGGTCAGACCCTACTTGCGGTCGTCGTCGTCTTCTTCCTCATCATCGTCCTCGTCATCATCCTCGATGTCGGGATCGCCGAGATCGACGGGCTCATCGTCGCCTTCCTCGTCGACGTCCGGGGTGCCGGGGACGGGGGCGTCATCATCGTCCTCGTCATCCGACAGCGAGACATCCCCATCATCATCGTCATCGTCCAGCAGGGCGTCGTCGTCGTCATCGACCTCCAGATCATCATCGTCGTCATCGTCCCCGACGGGCTTTGCGGCCTTTGCCGGTGTCGGCTTCTTGGGTGCGTCTGCGGGGGACGGACGGCGCTGCTTGAACACCACCAGCGGCTGGTTCTCGGTGCCGCACTTCGGGCAGATCAGCGGAGTCTTGTTGAAATCGTAGAACTTGGTGCCACAGCTGGAGCAAGTGTGCTTGGCACCCCATTCGGGTTTGGGCATGGGTGGCGGTCTCCGGTGCGATAATCGTCGGGCTGAATAGACGCTTATGGCTTGGCGTGTAAAGCCTTCAGTCTGCGCGTATCAGGCAGTCGCGGCCAGCGCGGGCCGGGTATCGGCACCTTCCGACGGTGCCTGCGGTGCCCCCAGGCAGACCCGGTTGCGCCCTTCCTTCTTGGCACGGTAGAGCGCGGTGTCGGCCCGTTCGATCAGGTCGGTGCCTGCTTCGCCCGGCTGAAATTCCGCGACGCCGAAGGACATGGTGACGCGGGAAATGGTCTCGCCGGTGCTCTTGCGCACGATCCGCTTCCGCTCGATCGCCACGCGGATCGCCTCCGCCACCTTCGATGCGCCCTGCAACTCGGTGCGGGGCAGGATCATGGCGAATTCCTCCCCGCCATAGCGGCAGGGAATGTCCTGGCCCTTCAGCGTGCTGCGCAGGATACCGCCCACCAGGCGCAGGACCTGGTCGCCCACCTGGTGGCCGTAATTGTCGTTGAACTTCTTGAAGTGGTCGATGTCGCACATGACAAGCGCCATCGGGTCCTTCTCGTCGCGCGCCTCCACGATGGCGGTGCTCAGCGCCTTGTCGAAGCCGGCCCGGTTGGAGATACCGGTCAGCTTGTCGGTCAGGGCCTCGGCGCGGGTCTCGTCCAGCTTGGTGCGCAGGTTGTTGATCTCGTGGCTGGACTGGTTCAGGTCGGTCTCCAGCTTGGCGCACTTGGCCTGCATCCGGCGGGTTGAGGTGACCATCTGCTCCACCAGGGTGCCGACACTGACCTGCGTGCCGACCTCACCCAGGTCATCGGCGAAGCCGCCCAGTTCGGAGCTGAAGTCCTTCGCCTCTGCCCCGGCCTCGGCCAGCTGGCCCATCGACCGGTTGACGATGTCGCCCAGTGCGCCGCCGGTCTCCGACAGCAGGTTCAGCGTCCGGCCCTCGCCATAGTGATGCAGCAGCAGGTCCGTTGCCACGCGACGGAACCGGACATTGCTCTCGCTCGCCGCATCGCCGAGCTGGCGGGTCACCACCGGATCGCGCCCGGAGACATAGTCGTACATCAGTCGGAAATAATCGGGGTTCGCCGGAATTTCGTAGGCTTCCAGCAGTTGCATGGCCGCCTCGGAAATGCGCCGGGCCTCCGTACTGCTGTCCAGATCATACATCTTGGATTCACCTCACCGGCTGCCGGAATTCCCATCTGGAACCAGTTTCAGCCAGAATCCGTGTAGAAAGGATGAATCAGCCGGAGAGAACGGCTTCAGACGCCGAGATAGCGTTGCTCGATGTCGGCTGCGGCCTGCAGTTCCGGCGTGGTGCCGGACCAGGCAACGCGCCCCTTCTCGATGAAGTAGTGCCGGTCGGCCAGCTTCTTCAGGGCGGCGACGTTCTTGTCGATCACCAGGATCGCCTGGCCCTCTGCCTTCAGGCTGCCCAGGATCGACCAGATCTCCTGGCGGATCAGCGGCGCCAGCCCTTCCGTCGCCTCGTCCAGGATCAGCAGGCGCGGATTGGTCATCAGTGCGCGGGCCACGGCCAGCATCTGCTGCTCCCCGCCGGAAAGCTGGTTGCCCATGTTGCCCTCCCGCTCCGCCAGGCGCGGAAAGGCGGCCAGCACGCTCTCCAGCGTCCAGCGCGCCGCGCCGGGGGAGCGGTTGTCGGAGGTGGCCACCAGGTTCTCCCGCACCGACAGGTTGGGGAAGATCTGCCGACCCTCCGGCACCAGGCCCAGGCCGAGCTTGGCAACGCGGTAGGACGGCAGGCCACGGATCTCCGCCCCCTCGAACCGGATCGAGCCGTCATGGCCCTTGGTCAGGCCCATGATGGAGCGGACGGTGGTGGTCTTGCCCATTCCGTTGCGGCCCATCAGCGTCACCACCTCCCCGGCGGCAACCGACAGGTCCATGCCGAACAGCACCTGGCTCTGGCCGTAGGCAGTCTCGAGACCCGTCACCTCAAGCATCCGCAGTCTCCTCGCCCAGGTAGGCGGCGCGGACCTCCGGGTCGTTTCGGATCTGCTCCGGGGAACCGGTCGCGATGGCGCGGCCATAGACCAGCACGGTGATGCGGTCGGCCAGGGCGAAGACGGCATCCATGTCGTGTTCGACCAGCAGGATGGTCAGGTCGCCCTTCAGCCGCCGCAGGATCTCCACCATGCGGGCACTGTCCTCCGGCCCCATCCCGGCCATCGGCTCGTCCAGCAGCAGCATGGTGGGCTGCGTCGCCAGCGCCATGGCCAGCTCAAGCTGCCGCTGTTCCCCGTGGCTGAGGCTGGAGGCCGTGATGTCCGCGCGGTCCGCCAGGCCGACGGTGGCGAGGTGTTCCTCCGCCGGGCCGATCAGCCGCGGGTCGGTCGCAGCCTTGCGCCAGAACCGGAACGAATGGCCCTGGTGCGCCTGCACCGCCAGCGCCACGTTGGCCCTTGCGGTGAAGTCGGCCAGCACGTTGGTGATCTGGAACGACCGCGCCAGCCCCAGCATCGACCGGCGGTGGACCGGCAGTTCGGTGACATCGCGCCCGCCGAAGCGGATGGTCCCGGCGTCCGGGGTGATCTCCCCGGTCAGTTGCCCGATCAGCGTGGTCTTGCCCGCACCGTTGGGGCCGATCAGGGCATGGACCTCGCCCCGGGTCACGTCGAGCGACAGGTGGTCGGTGGCGGTCAGGCCGCCGAACTGCTTCACCAGCCCCTCGATGGCGAGTGCCTCAGACATTGCGGCCCACCTTGCCCTGCAGCAGGCCGTCGATGCCACCGCGCGCGAACAGCACGATCAGGATCAGCAGTGGCCCGAAGACCATCTTCCAGTACTCGCCCGCCACGACGCAGCTGTTGCCGCCGATGAGGTGGCAGATCCCCTCCATCAGCTCCGGCAGGTACTGCTCCAGCATCAGGAAGCCGACGGCCCCAAGCACGGGGCCGAACAGGGTGCCCATGCCGCCCAGCACCACCATGACGATCAGGTCGCCCGAATGGACCCAGTGCATCTCCGAGGTGCTGACGAACTCCGACTGGTTGGCCATCAGGAACCCGGCGACACCGCAGATCGCACCGGAGATGCCGAAGGCGACGAGACGGTAGCGGTAGGTGGGAAAGCCCACCGCCATCAGCCGCCGTTCGTTGGACTTGGCGCCCCGCACCACCATGCCGAAGCGGGAATTGACCAGCCGGTGGAGGATGAACAGCACCACCAGCAACAGGCCGTAGGCGAGGTAGTAGAGCTGGGTGTCGTCGTTCAGGTCCATGACGGAACCGAAATCGCTCAGGAACCACAGGCTCAGCCCGTCATCGCCGCCATACCGCTCCAGCCCGATGAAGAAGTAGTAGAGCATCTGGGAGAAGGCGAGGGTGATCATGATGAAATAGACGCCGCGCGTGCGCAGCGAGATGGCACCGATCAGCAGCGCCGCCAGCCCCGGGATGATGATGGCCAGTGCCAGGTGCAGCCAGCCGTTCAGCGCCCATTCCATGCCATCGTTGGAGGCGTGGTAGAAACCGATGCCGACCACGTAGCTGCCCAGCCCCAGATAGGCCGCGTGGCCGAAGCTGACCATGCCGCCATAGCCCAGCACCAGGTTCAGCGAGCTGGCGGCGATGGCGAGCACCAGCATGCGGGTGAACAGCGAGACGTAGAAGGGCTCGTCGATGGCGGTCGCGACGCTGGGCACGGCGGCCAGCGCGAGCATGATCAGGGCGATGACGCCGTAACGGATCATCGGCGCGGCCTCACCCGTTCCGGGCCGGGAACAGCCCCTCCGGCCGGAAGGCCAGCACGACGGCCATCAGCAGGTAGATGCTCATGGATGCCAGCGCCGGGGCGGCGGCGTCGGCGAACTCGTCATCGAAGAAGCCGCCGATCACGTCGGGCAGGAAGGCACGGCCCACCGTGTCGATCAGGCCGATCAGCAGCGCCGAGACGAAGGCCCCGCGGATCGAGCCGATGCCGCCGATGACGATGACCACGAAGGCCAGGATCAGCACGTTCTCGCCCATGCCGATCTCGACCGTGGAGATCGGGGCGGCCATCAGGCCCGCCAGCCCGGCCAGCGCGGCGCCGAGGCCGAAGACCACGGTGAAGAGGAAGCGGATGTTGATCCCCAGCGCGCCGACCATCTCCCGGTTCGAGGCCCCGGCGCGGATCAGCATGCCGATGCGGGTGCGCGCCACCAGCCAGTAGAGGAACAGCGCGGCAAGCAGGGAGGCGATGATGATCGCCATACGGTAGCTGGGATAGACCAGCCCCGGTGCCAGTTCCAGGGAACTGGAGAGGAATTCGGGCAGCGGTACGCTCAGGCCCGCCGGTCCCCAGACCAGCCGGACAAGTTCGTTGAAGAACAGGATCAGGCCGAAGGTGGCGAGCACCTGGTCCAGGTGGTCCCGGTCATAGAGGGTGCGCAGGCAGACCACCTCCACCACCGCGCCGACCAGCAGGGTGGCGGGCAGCGTCAGCACCACCGCCAGCACGAAGGATCCGGTCCAGGCCGTGAAGGTGGCGGCGAAGTAGGCGCCGACCATGTAGAGCGAGCCGTGCGCCAGGTTCACCAGGTCCATGATCCCGAAGACCAGCGTCAGGCCGGCCGCAAGCAGGAACAGCAGCAGGCCGAGCTGAACACCGTTCAGCGTCTGCTCTATCAGGAGGATCCAGTTCATGTCGTCTCGTCAGAGGCTACCGGACAGGACGGGCCGGGACACGCGGCCCCGGCCCGTCCCCGTCAGGTGAAGCGCCTTACTTCATCGGGCACTTGGCGTGGTAGCTGTCCTGATGCGCGGTGAACACGGTCTTCACCGTCTTCACGGTGTATTCGCCGGCATCGTTCTTGATGGCTTCCCGCAGGTAGAAGTTCTGGATCGGGAAGTTGTTGTTGCCATAGGTGAACGACCCGCGGACCGAACCGAAGTCGGCCTTCTTCATGGCGGCGCGCATGCCGGCCTTGTCGGAGGTGTCGCCGTTGACGGCATCGACACCGGCCTTGATCAGCATGATCGCGTCATAGGACTGCGCCGCATAGAAGGACGGGAACCGGCCATACTTGGCCTTGAAGCCGTCGACGAACTTGCGGTTCGCGGCATTGTCCAGGTCGGGGGACCACATCTGCGTGGCCAGGCTGCCCACGGCCAGGTCCTTGACCACCGGCAGGCTGATCGCGTCCACCGTGAACACGGTGTAGAGCGGGATGCTGTCCTTCAGGCCAGCCTGCTCGTACTGCTTCAGGAACTGCACGCCGGCACCGCCCGGATAGAAGACGAACACCGCACCGGGATTGGCGGCGCGCGCCTTGGCAAGCTCAGCGGAGAAGTCGATCTGGTCAGGCCACTTGGTGAAGTCTTTGCCCAGGATCTCGCCCTTGTAGGTGCGCTCCACGCCCGCGACCATGTTCTTGCCCGCCGCGTAGTTGGGGGCCATCACGTAGATCGACTTGATGCCGAGCTGGTTCAGCACCTCGCCCATGGCTTCCGGGGTCTGGTCGTTCTGCCAGGAGGTCGAGAAGAAGTCCTCGTTGCAGAGCTCACCGGCAATCTGCGACGGACCGGCATTGGCGGAGATCAGCATCGGGCCATTGCCGATGACCGACTTGTAGGACGCCAGCAGGACGTGGCTCCAGATGTAGCCGGTCACGAAGTCGACGCGGTCCTTCTGCACCAGCTCGTCCGTCACCTTCTTGCCGATGCCGGGGTTGATCTCGTCATCCTTGTAGATGATCTCGACATCGCGGCCGCCCATCCTGGCGCCGATGTGCTCCATGGCCAGCTCGGCCGCATCGCGCATGTCGCGTCCCAGAACGGCGGGTCCCTTGGACAGCGTGGTCACGAACCCGATCTTCACCGGATCCGCCGCCATGGCCGACGTGGCCAGCAACGCCGCACCTGCGGCAAGCATGATCGTGCGTTTCAGCATCTCGCGAAGCCTCCCTTTCTGCTTTCGCCTAACCTGTCGTGGCGGAGCGTAGCGGCTTTCGCCGGTGACGACGACAGCTTTCCTGTCCGCTTCTGTTCTTGGGTAACAGTGTCTAGCAGTCCGGCCTGGCAAGTGCAATATCATGCAGCAAGCGCCCGGCCGGGTAAGGGATGATGCAATATAATTCAGCTTGCGGCCTTGCGCTCCAGCCGCCTCAGGCCCGGACCCGTGGCGTCCCCGTGGCTCGTCAGCCAGTCCTGT
Organism: Minwuia sp.; assembly: GCA_965228535.1. Taxonomy (GTDB): domain Bacteria; phylum Pseudomonadota; class Alphaproteobacteria; order Minwuiales; family Minwuiaceae; genus Minwuia. The sequence continues at coordinate 824,272 of CBDDHU010000003.1, forward strand.
GCCGGTTTCATGCCTTCCGGCCGGACCGTGCATCGCTTCATCCGGCCGTCGCGCTGGCGCTGGATCAGTCCGGCATGTTCCAGCACGTTCAGGTGCTTGGTGATGGCGGGCATCGACATGTCGAACGGTGCGGCAAGCTCGCTCACGGAGGCCTCGCCAAGGGAAAGGCGTTCCAGGATGGCGCGGCGGGTGCGATCGGATAGGGCGCCGAAAACCTGGTCCAGGGTGTCTTCGGATTTCGCTGTCTGGTTCATCGGTCCTGCCAGTTTCTTGTGTACAGCCAATTGGACCGGAACGCGCGAACCCTGTTCGCAACGGCTCAGGTCGTGTCATATACGGGGCGGGGAGGATTTTGGATGGCTGAAGAACCCTTGCTCTGCGAGACCCGCGACGGCGTCGCGTGGCTGACGATGAATCGCCCGGACGTGCTGAACGGGCTGGACCGTGGCCTGACCATGGCCCTGTGGCAGGCTTTCGAGGCGGTGGAGCGGGACCGGGAGGTCCGGGCGCTGGTGCTGACCGGGGCCGGTCGCGCATTCTGCTCCGGTGCAGATCTCAGCCTGCTGAAACGCATTTCCGGCAGCGACGGCCGACCCGGTGATGCCGTGGCCGTGGCGATGGAAGCGGAGTTCAATCCGATGATGCGGGCACTGGCCGGGGTATCGAAGCCGGTCATTGCCGCGGTGAACGGACCCGCCGCCGGTGGCGGTGCCTCCATCGCGCTGGCCTGCGACATCGTCATTGCCGCCCGGTCGGCCTATTTCCAGCTCACCTTCGGCCCAAACCTGGGCATCGTGCCCGACCTGGGTGGGTCATGGCTGTTCCCGCATCATGGCGGGCGGGCCAGGGGGCTGGGCATGGCGCTGACCGGTGACCGGCTCTCCGCGCCGGATGCGGCCAGCCAGGGGCTGATCTGGGAATGCACCTATGACGACCGGCTGCTGCCGCGCGCAGGCGAGCTCGCGGCACGCATGGCGAAGGGGCCGACCCGCGCCTATCACCTGATCAAGCAGGCGCTGCGCCATGCCGAGACCGCCACGCTGGACGAACAGCTGGCGGAGGAGCGGCAGATGCAGCGCACTGCCGGTGCCACCCATGACTTCGCGGAAGGCGTCGCCGCCTTCATGGAAAAACGCCAGCCTGCCTTCCGGGGCCGCTGAGAGAGCGGAAACAGGAGAGACCACCTGATGGAATTCAAGCATATCCTCTACGATGTGGCGGACGGCGTCGCGCGCATCACCCTGAACCGCCCGGAACGGCTGAACGCGTTCACCGGCCTGATGCCGCTGGAGATCGCCTCCGCCGTCGAGACCGCCTGTGCCGACGAACAGGTCCGTGCCATCGCCGTGACCGGTGCCGGGCGGGGCTTCTGCGCCGGGGCCGACCTGTCCTCTGCCGGGCCGAAGCCGGGTGATCCCGAGTTCGATGCCGGGAAGACGCTGGAGATCGCCTACAACCCGATGATCCAGACCATGCGTTCGGCCGACAAGCCGATCGTGGCGCTGGTGAACGGTCCCTGCGCCGGGGCGGGGATGAGCCTGGCCATGGCCTGCGACATCATCATCGCGGCGCGCTCTGCCAGCTTCCTGCAGGCCTTCTGCAACATCGGGCTGGTGCCGGATGCCGGCTCGACCTGGTACCTGCCGCGCATGGTGGGTCGCGCCCGGGCGCTGGGCATGGCGCTGCTGGGAGAAAAGATTTCCGCCGACGAGGCTGCTGACTGGGGCCTTATCTGGAAGGCGGTTGATGATGACGCGCTGGCGGCGGAGGGCGACGCGATCCTGCAGAAGCTGGCGAAGGGGCCGACCCGTGGTCTCGGACTGATCCGCAATGCCGTGCAGGCAGCCTTCACCCACTCGCTCGACACCCAGCTCGACTGGGAGCGCGAGTACCAGCGCGACGCGGGCGGTACGGCAGACTTCGCGGAGGGGGTGACGGCCTTCCTGGAGAAGCGCCCGGCCAACTTCAGGGGGCGTTGAGCGTGGCGGACACGGCACCGGTCGATGCGCAGCAGATCGCGGAGGCGGCGGCGCAGGCCATGCTCGCCTCCGACCGTGCGGCGCGGCGGCTCGGCATTCACGTGGTCTCGGTCGCGCCGGGCCGTTCGGTGCTGCGCATGGTGGTGCGTCGCGACATGCTGAATGGTCACGAGATGGGCCATGGCGGCATGACCTTCACCCTGGCCGACACAGCGTTTGCCTATGCCTGCAACTCGCACAACGAAAGCTCCGTGGCGCAGACCGCGCAGGTGACGTTCCTGCGCCCGACCCGGGCCGGGGACGTGCTGACCGCGACGGCGGAGGAGATATCCCTCGGCCGCCGCAGCGGTATCTACGACGTGACCGTGGTGAACCAGCGGGGTGAGAAGGTGGCCGTGTTCCGGGGCAATTCCGCCACCATCGGCGGCACGCTGGTGCCGGACCTGCCCGTCGCGCGCTGAACAGCGGAGAAGAGACTGCCATGACCGACCCGAGAGCCCATCCCGACCCGATCGAGAACGCCAGCCGCGACGCGCTTTCGGCGCTGCAACTCGAAAGGCTGCAATGGTCGTTGCGCCATGCCTGGCAGAACGTGCCGCATTTCCGGTCCGCGTTCGATGCAGCGGGTGCCCACCCCGACGACATGAAACAGCTCTCGGACCTGGCGAAGTTTCCCTTCACGGTGAAGACCGACCTGCGTGACAACTATCCCTTCGGCATGTTCGCGGTGCCGCGGCAGCAGGTGGTGCGCATCCATGCCTCCTCCGGCACCACGGGCAAGCCCACCGTGGTCGGCTACACGCAGGCCGACATCGACAACTGGTCCGACCTGATGGCGCGGTCGATCCGCGCGGCGGGCGGGCGGCCCGGCGACATCGTGCACGTGGCCTATGGCTACGGCCTGTTCACCGGTGGCCTGGGCGCGCATTACGGGGCGGAGCGGCTGGGCTGTTCCGTGGTGCCCATGTCGGGCGGCCAGACCGAGAAGCAGGTGCAGCTGATCCACGACTTCGGCGCGCGGGTGATCATGGTGACGCCCAGCTACATGCTCGCCATCGCCGACGAGATGGAACGGATGGGGCTGGACCCGGCGGCAAGCCCGCTGGAGATCGGCATCTTCGGTGCGGAGCCCTGGACGGAGCAGATGCGCAGCGAGATCGAGGGGCGGGCAGGGATGCAGGCGGTCGACATCTTCGGCCTGTCGGAGATCATGGGGCCGGGGGTCGCCATCGAATGCCTGGAGACCAAGGACGGCCTGCACATCTGGGAGGATCATTTCTACCCGGAGATCATCGACCCGGAGACCGGGGAGGTGCTGCCGGACGGTGAGTTCGGCGAACTGGTCATCACCACCCTGACCAAGCAGGCGCTGCCCATGGTGCGCTACCGCACCCGTGACCTGACCCGGCTGCTGCCCGGCACCGCGCGCAGCCATCGCCGGATCGAGAAGATCACCGGGCGTTCCGACGACATGCTGATCATTCGTGGCGTCAACCTGTTCCCGACCCAGATCGAGGAGCTGCTGCTGCAGGATGACCGGCTGAGCCCGCATTACCAGCTGCAGGTGGACCGGCCAGGCAACCTGGACGAACTGACCGTGCGGGTGGAACCGAAGCCGGATGTCGCCGGTGACAGCACGGCCTGCGAGGCGGCGGCGCAGCACCTCTCGCAGCGCATCAAGACCATGTGCGGCCTGTCGGCGCGGATCGACCTGCAGGCGGTGGGCGGGGTCGCCCGCTCCATGGGCAAGGCGCAGCGCATCGTCGACAACCGCCCGAAGGGCTGAGGGACGGCAGGCCGTGGCCACCTACGAATACCCCCGCTACCCCTATCATCGGCCCGGTTTCGCGGGCAGTGTCGCCCCTGCCGCGCCGGTGGTCATCGTCGGCGGTGGACAGGTGGGACTGACCATGGCGCTGGACCTGGCGCAGCGGGGTGTCGGCTGCGTGCTGCTGGACGAGGACAACACCGTCTCCGACGGCAGCCGCGCCATCTGCCAGGCCAAGCGCACGCTGGAGATCTGGGACCGGATGGGCGTGGCTGCGCCGATGATGGCGAAGGGCGTGACCTGGAACGAGGGGCATGTCTTCTATCGCGACGAGAAGCTCTACGGCTTCAACATGCAGGAGAACCCGCGGTCCAAGTTCCCTGCCTTCATCAACATCCAGCAATATTACGTGGAGCAGTTCCTGACCGAGCGGGCGCAGCAGCAGCCGCTGATCGAGCTGCGCTGGTGCCATCGGGTGACGGACCTGGAACAGGGAGCGGACGGCGTCCGGCTGACGGTGGAGACACCGGACGGCAGCTATGTCCAGCCCTGTGACTGGCTGGTGGCCGCGGACGGCGTGCGCTCCACCATCCGCCGCCGGATGGGCCTGAGCTTCACCGGACAGGTGTTCGAGGACCATTTCCTGATCGCCGACATCATCATGCAGCGGGAAGGCCCGGCCATCCGCCGCTTCTACTTCGATCCGCCCTGGGGGCCGGAGGCGTCGGCCCTGATGCACCGCCAGTCCGACAATGTCTGGCGGCTGGACTTCCAGCTTGGCTGGGACGTGGACCGGGAGGAGGAACTGCGCGACGAGAATGTCTTCGCCCGCATCCGCCGCATGATCGGCCCCGACACCCCGTTCGAGCTGGAATGGAAGTCGCTCTATACCTTCCAGTGCCGCTCGATCGACCGTTATCGGCACGACCGGGTGATCTTCATCGGCGATGCGGCACACCAGGTCAGCCCGTTCGGCGCACGCGGCGGCAATGGCGGCATCCAGGACGCGGACAATCTCGGCTGGAAGCTGGCGCTGGTGGTGCAGGGCGCGGCGGGCGAGACACTGCTGGACAGCTATGACGAGGAACGGCGCTTTGCCGCCGCCGAGAACATCCTCAACTCGACCCGCGCCACCGACTTCATCACCCCGAAGACCCCGGTGTCGGAGGTCTATCGCAACGCGGTGCTGGACCTCGCCCGCGACTTCCCCTTCGCACGGGCGCTGGTCAATTCCGGGCGTCTGTCCGTTCCGGCGCACCTGGCAGGGAGCCGTCTCAACGGCGCGGACGAACTGCAGGGCGAGGTGCGCCCCGGCAGCCCGGTTCCGGCGCTGCCGGTCTCCGTGCCCGGTGATCCTGGCGTGACCCACCTGACCGACCTGGTGGGCGACGGTTTCACGTTGCTCTGCTTCGGGCCGCGCAATGCCGGGCTGGTGGTCGATGCACCGCTGGAGGTACGGCTGTTGCATGCCGGGCGGGATTTCCACGATGTGGACGGCGTGGTGGCGGCAGGTCTCGGGGTCAGGGACAGCGGGGTCGTGCTGGTGCGGCCCGACCAGCATGTCATGGCCTGCTGGCGGGCGCCGGACGCGGCGGCGATCCGTGACTGCCTGGCGACGATCACGGGGGGTGGCTGATGAGCGGACTGAAACAGGACCTTGGCATCGATGATCCCGACGGCTTCTACCAGGACCTGATCGACGCCGTGCAGCGCCTTTCGCCGGAGGATGCGCTGGCCTTCTCGGCGCGGCTGAACCTGCTGCTGGCAAACCATGTTGGTGACCGGACCGTATTGGGAGAGGCAATCAACGCCGCTCGCAAGGGTCTGGAGGACCGGAAATGACCATGATCAACCGCCTGGCCGCGCTGCTGTTCGCGGTCGGGCTGCTGCTGCCGCTGCCCGTGCTGGCTGCGGATGACGCTGCCCTGTGGAAGGCCGCGCGGGATGGTGACGCCGTGATCATCATGCGTCATGCGCTGGCGCCGGGGATCGGCGACCCCGCCAGCTTCGACGTCAATGACTGCACGACGCAGCGCAACCTCGACGAGACCGGCCGGGCACAGGCGCGCGGTCTCGGTGACCGCTTCCGCGCCGCCGGGATCAGCAGTGCCGCCGTGTTCACCAGCGCCTGGTGCCGATGCCGCGAGACCGCGGAACTGCTGGGGCTGGGGGCCGTGCAGACATTGCCGCCCCTGAACTCCTTCTTCCGGCAGTGGGAGCGCGAGCAGGCCCAGACCGCCGCCCTGCGTGACTGGCTGGTCGCCCGGGCGGGGGACGGCCCGCTGGTTCTTGTCAGCCACCAGGTCAACATCAGTGCTCTCACGGATGTGAGCACCCGTTCGGGCGAAATGCTGTTCATGCGTGTCGCAAGGGATGGGACAATCGAGGTCCTTGGCTCCATCTGATGCCCTGAGGAGGTCACCATGCGTGCCATCGTCACCGCTGCCGCCCTCGCGCTCGCTTCCATGCTCGCCCCGGCAGTCGCACAGGCTTTCGAGATGCGTTTCGAGGCGGCGAGCGAGCCGGTCCTGAGCAACCCGCACGACCTGAAACTCAGCGCGGGACTGCAACATCTCCTGGTTTCCGATCTCGGCAACAACCGGGTGTCGTTTCTCGATCCGGCGACGCTGGAACTGGTCGGCAGCTTCGGCGCGGACCACCAGTCCGGCACCCATGACCTGGATTTCGGCCCGTTCGGCGATCTCCATGTTGCCGATACCCACAACAACCGGGTGACGATCTATGAACTGTCCGGCACCAACGGCACCCTGAAGGGCGAACTGTCTGGCGGGATGCGGGGGCCGGAGGGCGTGCTGGTCGGGCCTGACGGGCGCATCTATGTCGCCGGCGCCTGGTCGCACAACGTGGTGATCTATCGCGATGGTGTCGTGGTGGGCGAACTGCAGGGCCTGCGCTCCCCGCACGACCTCGAATGGGACCCGGACGGCAACATCTGGCTGGCCGATGCAGGCAATGACCGGATGCTGCTGCTCTCCCCCGACCTGGAGATCCTGAAGGAATGGTCAGGTCCGGCATATGCCTTCAACGGCGTGCGCTACCTGGACGTGATGCCGGACGGCACGGTGATCGCGGCGGACAAGAACAACCACCAGGTGAAGGTCATCTCGGCTGCAGGCGAACTGCTGCTGACCCTCGGCTCCGGTCAGCCGGGCAAGGGGCCGGACGCATTCACCACGCCGGAGGGGGTGGAGATACGGGGCGATCATGTCTGGATCGCGGATTCCGGCAATGACCGGGTGGTGCGCTACCGGATCATCCGCGACTGACCTGCGCGCGGGCCTGCTTCACCTTCCGCACCAGTTCGACCCGCCCGGTCTCCGCCGATGTGGCGGGCTTGTCGAAGCTGATGCGGCAATGGTCGCCGGGACGGGCAAGGTCGGCGCCTTCCGGGTCGATGCCGGTGATGCGCCAGCCGACACCGGGGCGACCGCAGAGGATGTTGGCATAGAGCGCCACCGCGTCGGAATGGTCGCTGTTCATGTGCGCGATCATGTCGGCCTCCGCCGCCGCCAGTTCCGAGACATCCCCGAAATCCGGCAGCAGGTCGGCCTGCTCGATCCAGTTGATCCGCCCGAACCCCGCAACCTGGTGCGCACGCTCGACCTCGATCCGCCAGAAGGCGAAGTCACCGAAGTCAGCATAGCCGGCGGCGGAGGGGTGGCGGGCGAGGAAGCGGGTGCGCACCGATGCGTCACCGTCGCAGCGCACCGCCCGGCCCAGCACCGTGACCCGCGCTCCGGTCAGCCGCTCCGCCAGTCCGGCGGTGCCGTCGAACAGCAGGGAAGCGCGGCCATCGGCGATCAGGTTCCGGGTATGCTGCGCCAGGGTGGAGATCAGCAGGATCGGCTGCCCCGCCATGTCCGTCGCGGTCAGCACCAGGCTGCCATGGGGCCAGCCATCGTCCGCCGCCAGCGTCGACAGGGTGGCGGCGGGCTGGCTGCGGATCAGCTGTCGGGCGAGATTGGCCGGATCATCGGACATGGCATCAGCCCCGGCGCGGGACCAGAACCCAGGTATCGAGATCCAGCACCACGTCCGGGTCGCGCTTGCCGTCCGCACCCTTGTCGGCGAAGTCGCCGGAGCTCCGGTTCTTCGTTGCCACGGTCCTGAGGCGCAGCGCCCCCAGGTCGGTCCGGCCCGGCAGTTCCGCTGTCTCCAGCACTTCCGACCAGGCATAGATGGTGTCACCGGCGAAGGTCGGCGCGGTATGCGCACCGCCATTGATCGCGGCCACCCACATGGCCGAACCCAGCCCGTTGAAGCCCAGCGACCGCGCGAGGCTGATGATGTGACCGCCATAGATCAGCCGCCGACCGAAGCGGCCCTGGCCCTCCGTGTGCTGGTTGAAATGCACCTTGGCGGTGTTCTGGTAGAGGCGGGTCGCCATCATGTGCTCGGCTTCCTCGATGGTCACGCCGTCCACATGGTCGATCCGCTCACCCACCGTGTAGTCCTCGAACCGCCAGGGGCTGCCGGTCACCGCGTCATCCAGGCCGGCGAGGTTGATCGCCGGGGCCTGCAGGCTGGCCGGATCGACCCGGTCCGGCAGGTCGGGAACCACCGGCTCTGGTGCCGGGGCGCTCTCGTCGCGCTTGCGGATCATCACCCAGCGGCAATAGTCCAGCACGGTCTCCCCATGCTGGTTCGTGCCGACGGAATTCACGTAGACCGTGCCGGTCTTGCCGTTGGAGTTCTCCTTCAGGCCGATGACCTTGGAGCGGGCGGAGAGCGTGTCGCCCGGATAGACCGGCTTCAGGAACCGTCCCTGCGCGTAGCCCAGGTTCGCCACGGCGTTCAGCGAGACATCGGGCACGGTCTTGCCGAAGACGATGTGGAACACCAGCCAGTCATCCACGGGGCTGCGCGGCAGGCCGAGCGCCTGGGCCACCGTGTCGGCCGACTGCAACGCGAAACGTCCGCCGAACAGCGCGGTATAGAGGGCAACATCGCCGGTGGTGACGGTGCGCGGTGTGGCATGCGGCAGGTCCTGCCCGACACGGAAGTCCTCAAAGAAATTGCCAGCGTTGATCTTCGTTGCCATGAACAGGCGTCTCCATTTGCGTCTTGCGGGTGGGGGAGAAGGATGGAGCAGGCCACCCAGTCCGTTCCGCCAGCGATCTATCACGTATCGGGCGGACTGGCAGCCCTGATCGGTTCCCGCAGGATGACTTCGCGATGGGGGAAGGGAATCTTCACGTCATGTTCCTTCAGCGTGTCCCACAGCGCCAGGAACACCTTGCCCTTGATGTTCACCACGCCCTCCGCCGGGTCGATGATCCAGAAGCGCAGCACGAAGTCGATGGAGGAGTCGCCGAACTCCACCAGGTGGCAGACCGGCGCGGGGGAGGACAGCACCCGTTCCACGTCGGTCGCCGCCTCGACGGCGATCTTCCGCACCAGGTGCGGGTCGCTGTCGTATGAGACGCCGAACTTGATCTCCAGCCGGATGTTCTTGTCGGAATAGGACCAGTTGATCACCTGGTTGGTGATCAGGTCCTCGTTGGGAATCAGGAACTCGCGCCCGTCGCGGGTGATGACGGAGACGTAGCGGGCATTCAGCTTGTTGATCCAGCCGAAGGTCTCCCCCAGCGTGATCACGTCGCCGGGCTTGATCGACTTGTCGGTCAGCAGGATGAAGCCGCTGATCAGGTTGGAGACGACCTTCTGCAGGCCGAAACCGATCCCCAGGCCGACCGCACCGGAAAACACTGCGAGCGCCGTCAGGTCGATGCCGGTGAGGTCGAGCGCGATCACGATCGCGCCGGTCAGGACGCCGATCCGGAACAGCTTCGACAGCAGCACCTGCGTCGCGGGAGCGAGGTCGGGGGTAGAGAGGATGCGCCGCTCCACCAGGCGGCTGACCAGGACGGCGAGCCAGATCAGCACGAAGGCCATGATCAGGCCGTTGGCGATGGCCAGCAGCGAGACCTGGCGCTCCCCGATGCCGAAGGTGGCGGACTCCAGGGCGTCCAGCACGACCGGCAGGACACCGGTTATGTTCAGCGCCGCCAACGTCCAGATCGCCACCGCCAGTGTCCTGCCGAGCAGCCTGTTGCGGGCCAGTCGCGAGAGCAGCGAGATGATGAACCAGGCCGTCACCAGGTTGGCGCATATCGCGAGGTAGAGGGACCGGCTGGGCCAGGTCACCTCCCTCAAGGTCAGCACGGTGATCCAGAGCATCAGGGCAAGCAGCAGGGCGCGGCGGCGGTCGGTGATGGCACTCGCCAGCGCGGTGAGCGCATGTGGTCCGCCCCGGCCCACCCCGGCAAGCAGGGGGGCGAGCATGCGTGAGATGACGTGGGCCAGCAGCGCCAGCCCGACCAGGATCAGGAACTGGTAGAGCGTCCACGGGGCCAGCAACTGGTTGAGCAGCGTGCCGTCGGCGCCAAAGGTCCTGTCGGACCATTCCTGCAGCGTTGCGGTGAGGGCGGACAGGTCCATGCGCGGCCCTATCCGGCGACCCGGTCGTGGGGCACGGGGCGACGGGACGGCATCCCGCCCGGCCTGCCATCATCCGGGGTCTTGCGGACCACCTGTTCCTGCGCGGACATGCAACTCGCTCCTGACACCACCAAGTGCACCAGTGTGACAGCCGCGGCGGCGCAGGCAACCTTCTCTTCGCAGCGCCCTAGAGTGTCAGGTTCACCCATCCCGTGGGCACGACGAACACGCGCCCATCGTGACAGACATACTCGCCGGTCGATCTGACGCGGTACCGCCCGGGGGGCAGGTCCGGCGGCAGCGTGACCGGGATGCGGACCCATGCGGTCTCGCCCTCTGCCAGGGTGATGCGGTTCGGGTTGCCGCGGGCGATCATCGGTCCGTCCTCCGGCTCGATCTGGGTCGAGACGGAGAGCTGGCAGTCGCGGTGTCGGGTGGCATGGATCTCGATCAGCAGGGTCCGGCCAACCCTGCCGCCGCTACGGGTCCGGTGGATGGTCACCGGTGGCGACAGGTCCCGGAGCAGCCGATCCACGTCACGCTCCACCCGGGTCATGCTGCTGATGGTCACGGCACCGGCAACGCCGAATCCGAACGCCAGTGCCGCGTTCATCCAGACGTGGCTGATCCTCATGACAGCAGCCTCTGCAGCTTCTCCGCCCAGCCGAGTGCCATGCCGACCAGCACGCCCAGCACACCCAGCACCCAGACCGCGCCGCGCCCGCGATTGAAGATCGCCCGCGTCTCCCGGATATCATCCTCTATGCGGTCGAGCTTCCGCTCCAGCGCGTTCAGACGGATATCGAGACGTGCCAGTTCCACCTCGCTCATCCTGCCGACCTGCCGACGAAGAGCTGCACCGAGCCTCCGGCGAGGCTGTCCGCGCCGGACGGCAGCACGCTGACGCGATCCAGCGGACCAGCAAGTGTCACGCTGCCACCCCCGCAGATCACCAGCCCGCTGTCGGAGGCCTGCAGCGCATGGGCAGAAACCCAGCTGTTGCCGCTGGTCCGGCGCAGCGTCACCTCCCCACGCCAGACGCCGGAGGTTCCGGGAAACAACACCAGCCCGGACGTGCTGGTGACAAACTGCCCGGATGTCGGGGCCGCGCCGCTGGCCGAGACATAGCCGGTGCTGGCCAGGCCGCCGCTGTCGCCGATGCGGACCAGCAGGCTGTCGCTGCCGGAGGTGCTGACCCCGTCCAGCCAGAGCTCGATCATGTCCGGGTCGGTGATGCCGCCAAGGTCGGTGACGGTCACGGCACTGCCGGAGGAGGTATCGCCGGAACCGCCGCGACGCAGCCCGCCACCCTGCACCGCGATGGCCTGGGCCACCCGCAGCGCCGGCATGGTCTTGGCGGCGTCGGTTCCGGCCTCCGCCTCAGCCTGGCTGGCGATGACCGGTCCGGGCAGGTCGGCAAAGGCCGGAAGGTCGCCAGGCCCGGTGCCGACCGCGCGCTCGGCCGCGTCACCGATGCCGTTGAGCATGTTTCGTCCCGGTTGGGTGATGGGCATCAGACGAACCTCCTGAAGGGTGTGGTGGGGAACTGGCGGGCAGGCAGCAGGGAGGGCGGCAGGTCGCTGCCGCGGAGCCGCAGGTTGATGTGCCATCCGGCCTGCGGCGTGGCGGGTACGAGAATCTCGCCATTGCCGTCCAGCACCGGCTGGTTCCAGACGGTGCCGACAATGTCGATGTCCCTGTCGGGGCCGGGCGACAGGTCCAGGCCCGCGCCGGCCAGCGCGGCGAGTCCCGTGCCCTCGTCCGCGAACTTCAGGTAGTGGTCGGTGAAATCAGCCATTGCTCATCGCCTCCAGGGTTGCGTCGGGAAGGGGGCCGAGGATCGCCACCTGGCCGATGGCGCAGGGCAGTCCGCCGCCCCCGGAGAGGTCCGCGCCGAGCTGCATCGTGTCGGCGTCCCCCTGCAGACCGTGGGAACTGTCGGTGACGGCGGTCGCGCCATTGACCGACACGGCCACGTCGTCGGTGGCCATCCGCAGTGCGACGACGATCCGGTCGCCCGGCGACAGGCCGCTCGCCGCCGTCAGGTCCAGGCCGCCGGTGCTGCTGGTCATGTGCAGGTCGCCGGACTGCATCTCCAGCGCCACCTCGTGCGACGTGCCTGTTCCGATGGCGAACAGGGTACCGTGGTCGTCAAGGATGGTCGCCTCGACCACGACGGAGAAGCCGTCCGGGCGGAACGCCGCCACGGCGGACAGGTCCACGGTCGCGAGATCGGGGGAACGCGTGACCTGCGAGCCGTCGGTGTCGATCCGGCTGGGGGGAAGGGCCGAGGCGCTGCTTACCGCGATGCAGCGGCATCCCTTCACGGCGATGCCGGCATCGGTGTCCCCGGCGAAGCTGGTGGGGCCGCCGATGCCATCCGTGAACTGGGTGACGAAGCCCGTGGTGCCGGAGGCGATGGCGACGGTCGACGCCCAGAGCAGGTACCAGCCACCGGCCAGCTTGCGAGAGCCGACGGTGACGTTGCCGGAGCCTGCCTTGTAGGGCGCGATGGTCTCGGTCGCGAAGTCCCAGCGCCAGCCGAACCAGTCGCTGCCGGGATGGTTGAACGGGGCCGAGTAGGCATAGTGCGCATGCTGCGAGGCAACCGGTCCGGCCTGCTTCACATACATGGCGACGAGGTAGCGGGTGCCGGAGACGATGCCTGTGGTGTTGGTCGCCGTGCCGACGAAATGGCCGCTGTCGGCGGCGGTCTGGAAGATCGTCCGCGCCGTCATCGCGCCGTCGGGACCGATCGCGTCGTCGGCGGTGTTGGTGACACCGGTGCCGCCGGACTGCAGGTCGCTGTGGATCATGTGATTGGTCTGCTGCGGTTCCAGCAACAGGCCCAGCGGTTCCCCGGTGGCGAGGTCGTGGGTCAGGCGGAGAGCGTCGATGGCCTGGCTGCCGATACCGCCCGCGTCATTGTCGGTGAAGCCGACCGTGGCGCGGGTCAGGGTGACCTGACTGACTTCCCCCAGGTCCAACCCGGCGATCCAGGGTGGCGCAAGGCCGAAGCGGTTGCGGAAGCTGCCGCGCGTGGCAGCCGCAATGGCATCGGCAACCGCCTCGGCGGCGCTCGCGGCACTCGATCCGGCGGCACTGGCCGAGGCAGCCGCGCCGGTCGCTGATGCCGATGCGCTGGTCGCGGCGGCTTCGGCGGCGGTACGGGCGGTCTCGGATGCCGTCTGAGCTGCCTCGGCAGCCGTTCCGGCCGTGGCGGCGTCGGCTTCGGATGCGGCGGCCGCGGTCGCGCTGGCAGCGGCAGCGCTTTCGCTCGCCGCAGCACCGGTCGCCGCACTGGCCGCACTGCCTGCCGCCGTGATCGCTGCACCGATGCTGTTCGCACCGTTCAGGTCGTCGGCCACCGTGCTGATGTCGACTGCGTTGGCGGCAACGGCAGGGAGGTTCGCGCTGATACCGGACACCGCGGAGATGTCCGCCGTGATTGCGGCGAGGGCGGAAACCTCGCTCGCATCGATGATGGCGGTCGCGGAAAGGTCGCGGATTTCCACCGCGACCCCGTCCGGCGGCGCGGCGGTGAAGCTGAGTGTCGCGCCGGAGGTGCTGTAGGTGGAGGTGTGCTGGATGATGCCATCCAGGCTGACCAGCAGCGCAGTGTCATCCGCCGGGGGTGCGGCAAGGGCGAAGGTCACCGTCACCCCGTCGCCCGTTGCGGTAACGGTGGCGGGGATGTTCTGGGCCAGCGCGGCAATGTCGGCCACGGATGCGGCATCGGTGGCGGCGGCCAGCGCACTGGCGGCGGCCGCGGCGGCGCTGCCGGTCGCGCTGCTCACCGCGTTCCCGATGTCGGAGAGCGTGCTGGTGACCGGTCCGGGCAGCGGGTCCCCCGCCGCATCGAAGGCCAGCACGCGCGATGCCCTTGCGTCCCGGCTCGGCAGGGCGCCGGGGGCGGTGCCGGTGTCATGGTCGGCGATGCGCAGGCTCCGCGCCCTGGCCGCCGCCGCCTCCTGCAGCGCAAGCGTGAGCCGGTCGAGTTCATCGTTCAGCGTGTCGGCACGCAGGCTGCCGCCGGGCAGGAAATCCGTGGTCCGGGCGATGGCCGCCTGGCGGGTGATGACCACGCCCTGGTCGCTGGCGGGGGCGGTGGCAAGGGTCACGGTCCCGCCTGCCGTGGTGCCCGCACCCGTGACGGTGAAGTCGGTATCGAGCTGCTGGGCCGTCGCCCCGACCCAGACCTTCAGGTCCGCAGCCTTCATGAAGGCAAAGGGGGCAGGAAAGCTGGTGGTGCTGCCGTCCCCGGCATATTCGGCGCGTGGCGCGGTGTCGTTGATCTTGATGTGTTCGGTCATGCTTGCACTGCTCCGATCCGGTTGCGGCCCTCCGGGACACCCCGCAACGCGGACGGGGCGCGGGTGCCAGCTCCGTGGCAGGCCGTGTTTCGGTACAGTTACCGCTAGTTGTGAATTCAGTTCCGGATTTGTGTGGTGTGCGGATGATTGTCGGCGGCATGCTGTCCGGACTACGATGCCGCGTTCACGTTCCTGGGGAGGACCAGACCGATCATGCAGAAACCAGCCCTTGCCATCGCCGCGCTGCCCGGACGCCGGGACCGCATGATCGAGTTCGCCAAGGAGGCGGAGAGCCGCGACTTCTCTGGTGTCTTCGTGACCAGTGTCTCTGCCTGCCTGCCCTTCTGCCAGGCCATCCTGCAGGAAACGAAGCGCCTGGTGGTTGGCAGTTCGATCCAGCCGATCTACTTCCAGACCGCGCGGCAGCTGGCGGACACGGCGGCCTTCCTGCACGAGATCTCGCGGGGGCGTTTCCGCATGGGGCTCGGCATCAGCCACGAGGTCTCGCTGGACCGCCACGGTGTTCCCCGGACCCGCAAGCCGGTTACCGACATGCGCGCCTATGTCGAGGAGATGCGGGAAGCGGAGAAGGAGGTCGGTGAACTGCCGCCGCTGGTGCTTGCCACCCTGCGTGACCGGATGCTCGACCTGGCCGTGGAAGTGGGCAACGGGGCCGTCTGGGCCAACGGGCCCCGGGATACGGTGGCGTCACAGCTCGCCGCCCGCCCCCGTTCGGCGGGAGACGATTTCTTCACCGCCGCGATGATCCCGACCGCCTTGGATGACGACATCGATGCCGGGCGCGCGGTGCACCGCAAGACGCTGTCGCGCTACGTGCAGTTGCCCAATTACCGCAAGTACTGGTCTGCGGCCGGGTTCGAGCAGGAAATGTCGGACATCGAGGCCGCGATCAATGCCGGCCAGACCGACCGCATCCCCAGCCTGATGAGCAATGAATGGCTCGACAGCGTGACCATGGCCGGTCCGAAGTCGCGCATCCTCGAGGGGCTGGAACGCTGGCGCGAAGCGGGGGTCAAGACCCCGATCCTGGTGCCGTCCTCCACCAGGGGCAGCCAGACCACCGCGCTGGCGGAGATCTTCGATCTGTTCGAGTAGGCCCTCTCCCGCCTTTCGCCTGGTGCAGGTCTCCGACACGCACCTGAGCGACAGGCAGGGCTTCTTCGTCGCCAACTGTCTCGCGGCCGTTGACAGCATCAACGGGCTTGCGCCGGACCTTGTCGTGCATACCGGGGACCTGACGGTGAACGGCGTCGAGCGCGGGGCGGACCTCGCCTTCGCCGCGCAGGCCAACCGCCTGTTCCAGGCCCCGGTGCTTGCCCTGCCCGGCAACCATGACCTGGGGGAGGAGCCGGGTTTCGCGATGATGGAACAGCCGATCACGGCCGAATCGCTGCAACGCTATAGCGCCGCGCTGGGGCCTGACCGCTGGGTTCGCGACATTGCGGGCTGGCGCCTGATCGGGCTGAACTCCCAGCTGCTCGGAACCGGCCTGCCGGAGGAAGCGGCGCAGCTGCAATGGCTGGCGCCGTTGCTGCGGGAAGCGCAGACCCGCCCCGTCGGCGTGTTCCTGCACAAGCCGCTGTTCTTCGCCCGGCTCATAGCCGCGGGGACACCGGCGGAGATCATCGCCCCCTCCGGCCCGCGTGCGCGGCTGCTGTCTCTGCTGCTGCGCCACGCCGTGCGGTTCGTCGCAAGCGGTCACCTGCACAAGTACCTCGATGTCCGCCTGGACCGGACCCGGTTCGTCTGGGCACCGGCCACCGCCTACCGGTCGGGGCTGCGGATTGGCACGGGCGTGCCCATGCTCGGTTACCTCGACTACCGGCTCTGGCCCGACGGCACGTTCAGCGTGCGGGCGATGCGGCCTGCCGGCATGACCATGCGGAAGCTGAGCGAACTGAAGCAGGAGGCCGAGTTCCTCAAGGACGCCCCACCCGCCTCGGCGACGGCGGTGAAGCGACTGCTGGAGCGGGTGGCGGGGCAGGGGAACGCTATTCAGCCCGGCCGGTAGACTGCCGCTGACCCCGGAAGTGCCCGCATGGGGCGGGACACGGGAGAAGTGGAGCTTGTCACATGGCCATGCTGGGTGGTGGTGCCGATACGTCGGCGGCGGAGAGCGCGGCGCGCCGCGAGGAAGAAGAGGCGCGGCGGCTGGAGAAACAGAACACTGCAAGGCTGCGCAACCGCCGGTCCCGCACCAGCGGCCGACGCGCGCTGCTGGCATTCGTCGATGACCTGGGCAAGCGCGGCGACCTGCGCTCGACCCTGGGCTGAGGTGGCCCGGCCTGGCCTGTCGCGGCGTTGCCGCCCGCAGGCTCAGGCCGCGGCATCGACCCAGTTGCCGTGGAACCCGTGCGGCACCCGGTGCGGCAGTTCCACCGTCGCCACCGGACCCTGGCCGATGTCGGTGGCTGCGAAGACCAGCACGTCGCTGCGGTTCTCCGCTGCCCGGTAGGCGGTGCCGAGGATCCAGCCATCGCCCTCCTCCGATGCGGCGGATGCGGGGACGAAGACCGGCTCCGACAGGTGGGTGTCCGGGCCATCGGTCCAGATGTTGCGCCGCTCCGTCTCCAGGTCGACATGGACGAACTCCGTCCAGACACCCCGGTCACCCGACCGGCGCTGTTCCACCGCGCCGAACCAGCCATGGCGGTGGCGCAGCCCTGCGTGGCGGTCATCGATCCTGGGGAATTCCCCGGGCCGGTCATCCAGTTGCCGTTCCGAGAAGCTGCCTGCCGGGCCGTTGACCGTCCAGCGCCAGAGCGTCGATGTGGCCTCGGTCGGGTCGCCCGGTGTGCCGTCGGCCAGCGGGAACAGCGGCGCGGCATCGTACTTCATCACGTCGGCAATGATGTTCCCGCCATCATCATCGTGGGCGTTCAGCACATGGAAGACGTAGCAGGCCGGAACCTCGATCCATTTCAGCGTCTCGATCCCGGCATCGCGCCGCAGCACGCCGAGCCAGCCGGGCTTGTCCGGTTCCCAGGCGAAGGGTGACTGCCCCTTCATCGCGCGCTCCAGGCTGCCGGTCAGCGGCAGGACCGGAAAGATCACGTGGGTCCGGGTGACGAAGAAGTCGTGCACCATCGCCGAGTAGGGCGTCGTGAAGGTCTCGGCGCGGGTCACCTGCCCCGCCGCATCGATGACATGGAAGGTCATCCGGTCGGTGAAGTAGCCGCCGGTGGAATAGCCGAAGAACAGCATCTCGCCGGTTTCCGGGTCGATCTTCGGATGGGCCGTCATCTTGCCGCCGGTCATGCGGTCGCCGAAGGTGTGGTAGCCTATGGAGGACAGGTCCTCGGTGGACATCTCGAAGGGGGGATGCGCCTCCTCCAGCGCCAGCAGCCGCCCGGCATGATGCACGATGTTGGTGTTGGCCAGTCCCGAATCCTGCCCCACGACGGAGGGATCGGTGGTCATCGGATTGCCGAAGGTGCCGAACAGCGCCTCTCCGGCGGCCCGTTCGGCCAGGAATTTCGGCGTCCTGGCCCAGCGGTTCAGGTAGCTGGCGCGGCCTTCCCGGAACCGGAAGCCATGCACCATGCCGTCGCCGGCGAACCAGTGATGGTTGCGATCGCGCGGCGGGTATTGCGGGTTCGGCCCGATGCGGAACAGGGTGCCGTTCAGCTCCGCCGGCAGGTCACCGCGCACGACCAGGTCATGCGCTTCCCC
This sequence comes from Minwuia sp., assembly GCA_965228535.1. Lineage (GTDB taxonomy): Bacteria > Pseudomonadota > Alphaproteobacteria > Minwuiales > Minwuiaceae > Minwuia. Next base: position 842,487 of record CBDDHU010000003.1, read on the forward strand.
CTCCATCGGCGTCGGCGCGTAGTTGCCGGTCAGCTGGGGATGTCGCGGGAATGGTTTCGTCATTGCTCGCTCCTGTCGTCGTCGGCGAAGGCATCTTGGCCGCTGGTTCCGCAGCCGACAAGCGCGCCGGATCGCATGGGCTTGTAATTCGGTAAAAAGCGGTATAAATACATAATCATCACAGCGCCCGGTTGCCTGGCCCATCGGTATCCCAGCCGACCCTGCCCGTCCGTGGCGCTGCACAGGTGGCCCGCAACGATGCAGCCACCGCATCGACCGGCCCATCCGACCCGGACCCGGCGAATTTCACCAGATTCTCGGAGTTGCAAGATGAGCAAGAGCGTCGACGAAAGCTTTCGTCGCGAATATGCGACCAACGTCCATATCGCCTACCAGCGACAGGGCACCAAGCTGCGTGAAACGGTCCGCACGCAGGACAATGTCAGGGGATCCTCGACCGTCTTCCAGAAGGTCGGCAAGGGTGTCGCCTCGGTGAAGGCGCGGCACGGCCTGGTTCCGACCATGAACGTGGCGCACGAGGCGGTGGAGTGCTTCCTGAAGGACTTCTATGCCGGGGACTGGGTCGACCGGCTGGACCAGATCAAGACCGGTACCGACGAGATGAAGGTGCAGGTCAATGCCGGGGCCTATGCCCTGGGCCGCAAGACCGATGACCTGATCGTGGCCGAGCTGGCCAAGTCCACCAACCTGACGCCGACCACGGCAGGTGGCCTGACCAAGGCGAAGATCCTGGAGGCCTTCGAGATCCTGGGCGAGGCGGACGTGCCGGATGATGGCGACCGCTATGCCATTGTCGGCTGGAAGCAGTGGTCGGAACTGCTGGATATTCCGGAGTTCGCCAACGCGGACTATGTGGGTGACGGCCAGCTGCCGTGGAAGCACACCCAGGCCAAGACCTGGCTGGGCACCCTCTGGTTCCCGCATACCGGCCTGTCGGTGGACGGTTCCGACAACCGGCTGTGCCACTGGTACCACAAGACCGCCGTCGGCCACGCCATCGGCAGCGATGTCACCGCCGACATCACCTGGCACGGCGATCACGCCTCGCACTTCGTCAACAACTTCATGAGCCAGGGCACGGTCCTGATCGACACCGCCGGTGTCGTGACCATCCCCTGCGCCGAATCCTGACCGGAGGTATCCCATGGCACTGAAGATCGAGAACATAGAGCGCATGGCCGGAGGTGGCGCGGGCTTCGCCATCTGGGGCTATGCCACCACCGATGACGCCAAGGCCGCCGTGGTTGCCGCCGGCTACTTCGACGCCGCCAGCGACATGCTGCGGGTCGACGACTGGATCTTCGTCCGCGCGACGGACGGACATGGCATCGCCATCGTCAACCAGAACGCCGACGGCACCGTCGATGTCACCGACCTGACCGCCGTCGGCGGCTCGGACGGCTCCTGACCTGGTGGGGCGTGGCGTCGTTGCGATGCCGCGTCCCTCCCTTTCTCCGACCCAGTCATCAAGGGAGGCCGCCAATGGCCCTCAACAGCGTGCAGCTTTGCGCACGGGCGCTGCTCAAGGTGGGTGCCCAGCCGATCACCAGCTTCGACGAGAACACGGCGGAGGCGGAGATCGCCGCGCTGCTCTACGGCGTCTGCCGGGATTCCCTGCTCTCGGGCCATCCCTGGTCGTTTGCCACCGCGCAGGTCCAGCTTGCCAGGCTGGACGAGAGTCCCCTGGCGGACTTCGACCATGCCTTCAGCCTGCCAGGCGACTTCCTGCGGGTCCTGTCGGCGGGACATGGCCAGTCGGGTCGTGGGCGCGGACTGGCCTACCGCATTCAGGAGCGGCGGCTTCATGCCAACGCCGACAGCCTGTTGCTCACCTACATCTTCCGCCCCGAGGAGAGTGCCTTCCCCGCCTTCTTCGACCAGGCGCTGATCTGCCGGCTCGCCGCGGAGCTCTGCCTGCCGCTGACGGAGAACACCAGCCGCACCGAGATGCTGTCGCGCGCGGCGGAACTGGAGTTTGCCCGCGCGCGGACCATCGATGCGCAGCAGCAGACGCCGCAGGTCATCGAGCGGTTCCCGCTGGTCGATGTGAGGGGGTGAGCCGATGCCACGACGCACTGCATTGCAGCAGTTCAGCTTCACCAGCGGCATGCTGGACCCGGCGGTGGAGGCGCGCACCGACGTGCGGGCCTACTTCGCCGGCGCGCGTGACCTGACCAACGTGCTCGGCATGGCCCAGGGCGGTGTCGCGACCCGTGGCGGCTTTCGCCATGTCGCCGAGATCACGCCACCGGAGGGGCATGGGGCGATCCGGCTGGCCAGCTTCACCTTCGCGCTGGGCAAGTCGTACCTGGTCGCCTTCTCGCACCAGCGGATCGACATCTTCGAGGATGGCGTGCTCAGCCAGAGCCTGCTGCCGGACCCGGAAGTGCCGGGCGACGGGGACAGGTTCTGCACGGCGGCCGAACTGGCCGATCTCTCCTGGGCCCAGAGCCTGGACACGATGATCCTGGTGCATCCCGACCATCCCCCGCGCCGCCTGCTGCGCCAGCATGACGAGGTGTCGGAGGAATGGGTGCTCGACACCCTGCCGCTGACCAACACGCCGACCTTCAACTACAGGGGCCTGACCCTAGGCACGGTCTCGATCTCGATTTCCGGTACCTTGGCGACGCTCACCTCCACCAACGCGACGGATTTCGATGCCATCGACCTGTCCGCCGGGGCGCCGCGCTTCTGGGTCCGGCTGCATGGCGGCCTGGTCCACGTCACGGCGAAGACCAGCAGCACGGTGGTCGAGGGCACGGTTGTCCGGACGCCGGAGGAAACCACGGCGGCCGAACCGGGACTATGGACAGTGGAGGAGGACGCCTGGTCGGACCAGCGCGGCTGGCCCCGGTCGGTGAACCTGTTCCAGGGGCGCGTCTATTTCGGGCAGAACCGGGCGCGCCCGCAGACGATCTGGGGCTCGCGGGCCGGATCCTTCTTCGATTTCGGAACCACGCCGGATGCGCTGGATGACGAGTCCGTGGAGATGACGCTGGACAATGACCGGATCGCGGCGGTGGAGCAGCTCTTCGTCTCCAACGACTTCCTCGCCCTGACATCGGGCGGTGTCTATGCCTGCGCCGAGACGCCGGTTACGCCCGGCAACTTCTTCTTCCGGCGGCAGAGCGAACTACCGGCCGCGCGGGTGCGCCCGGTGGAACTGGACGGTGTCGTGGTGTTCATCCGTTCGTCCGACGACGCGGTGCGCGCGACCTGCAACGAACTGGTCTTCGACGATGCCCGGCAGGTGCTGGTGCCGCAGGACCTGGGGCTGCTGGCCGGTGGGCTGATCGATTCGCCGGTCGACATGACCGCCCGCCAGGGCACCGAACTGGATGGCGCGAACCACCTGATGCTCGCCAATGCCGATGGAACGGTTGCGGTGCTCAACACCCGCCGGTCCCAGAACATTGCCGGGTGGACCCGGCTGCGTCTCGGCGGCGGGGGCCAGGTCAGGGCGATCTGTGCCGTCGGTGCGCGCGTCTACGCCATCGTCATGCGCGACCTGGGTGGCGGCGCGCGGCATTTCATCGAATGCCTGGAGCCTGCCTCCCGGCTTGACGGCTCGGTGGTCGCAACACCAGACGGGGCACTGCCGACGACCGGTTGGAGCGGCCTGGACATGCTGGAAGGGGTCGAGGTGCGGATGTTCGGCGACGGCGTGGACCTGGGGGTCGCGACCGTGACGGACGGCGCGGTGACGACGCCGGAGGCGGTTTCCGGGCTGGAGGTCGGGTTCCTGTTCGACTGGACCGTGGAGACCATGCCGCTGGAGGCGGAACTGGCCGATGGCACCTTCGTCGGCAACCGGCACCGGCTGGTCCGCGCCACGGTGCGCTCCGGGTCCGCGGGCCGCTTCACGGTGAATGGCCGCGACGTCGAACCCCGCAGCTTCGGCACGGCTTCCTTCGGTGACAGCGATCCGGTAGCGCCCAACCTGGCCAGCGTCCGCCTGCTCGGCTGGAACGGTGGCCGGGGCGATGTCGGTGCGACCGTGTGCGTCGCCGGGACATCGATCGAACCCGCAACGATTCTCTCGATCACAGCAGAGGTGACACAGTAATGGCTGATCCGGTTTCCGCAGGCGTGGCCCTCGGGCTTTCCGCACTCTCGACCGCGCGACAGGCCTCGGCGGCCTCCGCAACACGCAGGGTCTCCCGTGCCCGCACCCGTCTCGACCTCGCGCAGCGCGAACGCAGCGGGCAGGAGGAACTGGCCCGGTCCCTGGCACGCCAGAATGTCCGGGGCGGGGCGCAGGGCGTCTCCGTCTCCAGCGGTTCGCTGATGCGCCAGGCAATGGCCGCGCGTCGCGCGGTCAGGCGCAGCAGCGGCCTCGCCCGCAGCCTGGCATCGCTCGACGATGCCGTCGCGGATCGGCGGGCGCGGACCCGCACCCTCAACAGCCTGATCGACTTCGGGCGCGCGGGAGCGCGCTTCGGACAGACGGTGACCCGGGAGTCCTGACATCAGCCGGGTCTTCCTGTGACGCTGGACACGTCATCCGCCGCCCGAATATCGTGATAAGTATCGGAATTCCCCTGCAGATCGTTACGGGGTACCATGATGCGGCACTGTCGGTAGGGGGATTGGCCGGGATGAATTGGGTCGGGGCCACGTCAGCCATGGCGCTACTGGTGCTGGTGGCCGCCTGCGAACAGGCGCCGCCACCGCAGACCGGTGGTGCACAGCGATCCCTGGCCGGGGGCGCCTCCAGCCCGGTGACAGAGCCTTCACCGGGAGTGGCCGTGCTGGATCAGCGCGGTGAGTCCGGCCCGCCACCACTGCCGCCGCCGCGCCCCGTCGTGAAGGGTGGTCCCGGTGACGCTGCGACGGGTGTACTGACCGCCGCAGACCCGGCACCCGACAGCGAACAGACGGCGCGGGAAAAACTGCCGTTCGGCGAGCTGGTCGGCCTGAATGCCGACGAATTGCTGCGCCACATGGGATCCCCCGCAGAAGTGCGTATCCAGACGCCGGCGACGATCTGGGAATACCGGTTCTCCGGCTGCAGCCTGGCGCTGTTCCTGTTCCGGGACGTCAACAACCAGCTGCTGAAGGCGCTGACGTTCGAGACAGCGGGCCTCGAGGTCGATACAACCGTCGGAAGGGACGAAAGGTGTCCTGATCCGGTGGCGGAGAAAGTTGCTGATGGATGAGCAGGCGCAGCCGCGCATCTACCTTGTCGACGATGATGACCTGTTTCGGGAATCCGTGGCGCAGAACCTCGAGGATGCAGGCTTCAGCGTCCAGGAGTTCCCTGACGGCCCCGACGTGATCGCGGCGCTGGAGGCCGGGGGCGCACCGGGCCTGATCCTGCTCGACTGGAAGATGCCGCGCATGAACGGGATCGAGGTCCTGAAGCAGATCCGGGCCGACGGGATCGAACTGCCCGTGATCTTCCTGACCGTGCTCAGTGACCAGATCTACGAGGAGGCGGCGCTGATCGGCGGGGCCGTCGACTTCATCGAGAAGTCGCGCAGCTTCTCCATCCTGAAGCGGCGGATCGAGCTGATCCTTGGCGGGTCGCGCGGCGGTGCGTCGTCAGGTGCCTCCGCTTCGCCGGAACAGCGGACTGGGGACCTGCTGCTCGACACGGACTCCGCCCGCACGCTCTGGAAGGAGCAGGAGGTCGACCTGACCATCTCCGAGTTCGCGGTGGTGCGCCATCTGGCGGAGAATGCCGGGCGCAACATGCGCTATCGCGAGATCTATGACCTGGTGCGTGGCGAGGGGTTCCATGCAGGGTCCGGCGATGACGGCTTCCGCACCAACGTGCGCAGCATCATCAAGCGCATCCGGCGCAAGTTCGAGACCATCGATCCGGATTTCGCGGAGATCGAGAACTATCCCGGTTTCGGCTATCGCTGGCGCAAGGGCCGCGATGCCTGACCGGCCGGGTCAGGTCCGATGACACGTTTCCTGCGTTCCCTGTGGATGCGCCTCGTCATCCTGTCGGCGATCCTCGCCATCGTGCCCGCGATCATCTACCTGCAACTGCAGCAGGCCGACGGCGAACGCCGGACGCTGCTGCGCCAGGCGGTGGCGGAGCAGGGGGCGCTGATCGCCAGCGGCATCCGCTCGGCACTCGACCCCGCCCGCCTGCCCGAACTGCAGCAGGTGCTGGCCCAGTTCGACAGCAGTGGCAACGGCATCCGGGTGCTGTTCCGTCCGACCGGTGACACCGGCGGCTTCTTCTTCGTCGGGGCTTGGCCGTCGATTTCTGAAAGCGCGTTCGACAGCGAGAAGCAGCGCCTGCTGGCCACCGGGGCGCTGTCGATCCTGGAAGACAACTGCGCCTGGACCGGCCAGACCGGTTCCGTCTACGAGACCGTCTCGGGCAGCCGCCGCGCCATCACGTCGGTGACGCCAGTCAGCAACGATGCTGGATGCTGGGTGGTGGTGACGACGAAGGCGGAGGTGGCGCGTCTCGGCTCCCCCGCGGAGGTGCCCTACTGGCAGAGCCCGGAAATGCTGGTCAGCGCGGGCATCTACCTGCTGATGGTGGTCGCGGTCTTCGGGCTGTTCCTCTCGGTCCGACGCAACCTGCAGCGGTTCGCCGACCTGGCCGGAGTCATGCGCCGTGGCGGGGGGCGGAAATCCAGCTTCCGGGACCTCAACCGGCTGCCGGAACTGGATGGCGTGGCCCGCAGCTTCGACGACATGGTCGGCAGCCTGCGCCGCTCCGCCGACCAGCTGCGCACCTCGGCGGAGGAGAACGCGCATGCGCTGAAGACCCCGGTGGGGGTCATCGCCCAGGCGCTGGAGCCGATCCGCCGCGCCTTCCCGGATGGCAAGGCCGCGCCACACCAGTCGATCGAGCGCATCGACCGCGCCGTGGAGCGGCTCGACAGCCTGATCGGCGCGATCCGCCGCAGCGAGGAGGCAACGGCCGCCCTGATCTCCCCCGAAAAGTCGCGGCTGGACCTGGCGGAACTGATCGGGCGGGTCGTGGACGGCTTTGCGGAGGTGGCGGAAGAGTCGGGCGCGACGATCACCGTGCACAGCGAGGGGCGCACCACGGTGATCGGCAACAGCGACCTGCTCACCATCGCCATCGAGAACCCGCTGGAGAACGCGCTTGGCCTGCTGGGCAAGGATGGCCGGATCACGATCACCATCCGCGCGGTTTCCGACGGCATGGTGGAGGCCCGTATCGCCGACAATGGTCCCGGCGTGCCGGAGGACCGGCTGGAGTTCATCTTCGTCCGCCATGTCACGATCCGCGACGCCAATGGCGCGGATGACGGTCATGACGGGCTGGGGCTCTGGCTGACGCGGCGCAATGTGGAGGCGCTGGGCGGCACCGTGGTGGCGGAGGGCAATCCGGATGGCGGGCTGACCATCGTCCTGCGCCTGCCGGAGGCCCGTTGAGAAGGCAGGCGGTCGTGGTCGGTCAGCGCCCGTGCTGTGCCGCACCCTGCACGATCCGCCCGTCCGTGCCGTATCGCAGGAACTCGGCAACCAGCCTGTCCGCCTCGTTGAAGTAGGTCACGACCAGGCTGTCGGCACCGGCGAACGTGCCCTGCCTGCGGAAACGCAGGTTGGGCTTCCGCTGCAGTGCCCCGCGCCAGTAGTCCCGCAGTGCGGGCTTGCCGTGCAGGACACCTGCCGTATTGATCCCCAGCTCCGCGATGTAGGGGGAGGCCATGGTCGCGTCCTCGGCATAGAGGGCCAGGATGGTCTCGAGATCATGGCTGTTCCAGGCGTCGATCCAGTCCATCGCCCGGTCCTGCGCGCACGAAAATTCCATGATCCCCTCCGTTCATTAGGTCAGTATTACTGATATGGTCATATATATTGACATAAATTTCAACAGGGATCGGAAACGTGGTGGTCCTGCCTCGCCTGGCCGGATCAGTTGCGGGATGGTTGGAGCCGGTGCCACTCCGCGATCAGCCGGGGCAGTCGTGCGAGCACCTCGTCCTCCGGTGTTGCCGGGTCGTCGCTGATGACCAGGTTGGGCGTGACGCCGTTCGACACAGGTTGACCACCGGCAAGGAGGGCGCGACCGGAGAGCAGGTGCAGTGCGTTGCGGGTGCCTGGCAAGGGGATCACCGTATGGATGTCCTCCAGCCCCGCGGTCAGGGTTCCGGCCACCAGTGCGCCCTTCAGGAACTGCAGCGCGCGGGCCATCAGTTCCGCCCCCGAGGCCGTGGCGCGGTTGGTGAGCACGATCAGGGGCACCTGGTTGCGGACCCGAACCTGCCCCGCGACGGCGGAGAAGGGGTAGACCTCTTCCCTGCCAACCACCGAGAAGAGCCGGCCCGATCCGACGAACAGGCTGGTCAGGCGCACGGTCGGATCCAGCCCGCCGCCGCTGGAGTTGCGCAGGTCCAGCACGATGGCCTCCCGACCGGTCAGCGGGCAGGTCCTGTCGTAGGCCAGGATGGCATCGAGCGTCCGGGCCGTGATCGTGCGCAGTCGGAAGACGGGCCGGTCCACGCAGTGATCCGGTGTCACGGGCGTGGGCAACTGGACGGCACGGGCCAGCTCCGTGGTGACGCGACCCTGGCCAGGCGCATCCCATTCCAGCCGCACGATGCTGCCCGGTACGCCGTTCAGTCGCCGGTAAAGGGCATTGTGCGTGAGACCAGCGACAGGCTGGCCATCGACCCTGCGGAGCACCCAGTCGGGTGCGATCCCGGCCCTTTCAGCCGCGGTCCCCCTGTCGGTGCCGATGGCGATGAACCCGTCGCCGAAGCGCTGCAACAGCACGCCGGTGCTGCCGGTCACGGCTGGCCCGGCCGCAGGCTCTCCACGCGGCAGTGGATCGGACAGGTAGTTGTCCCCCTGCAGGGTGGCCAGCATGGCCTCGATGGCGCCCTGCACGATCATCTCGCGTGACCGGCCCGGCTGGATACCGCCCATGCCGCTGGCGGCGGCGCTGGTCAGTGCCTTCGAATCGACCGGGTCGACATGCTCCTGCTCGATCAGGTTCGCCGCCTCGGCGATGATGCGGAAGACATCCGCGTCGGGACTGCCGGTCAGTTCGAGCCGCGTCGGCACCGGTCCAGGGGCCGTTGCCATGCATCCTGCAAGACCCGCGCAGAGGAGCAGCCCGAGGAGCCGCCGCACGGCGCGCATCATGGCCGGACCATGACACGCGCCGTCGGCCAAGGGGTCAGCCCTTCCGGTTCTGACGGTTCTCGATCAGGTCATCGACCACCGCGGGTTCGGCCAGGGTCGAGGTGTCGCCCAGGCTGCCGAAATCATCCTCTGCGATCTTGCGCAGGATGCGCCGCATGATCTTGCCGGAGCGGGTCTTGGGCAGGCCGGGCGCCCATTGCAGCTTGTCGGGACTGGCGATGGGGCCGATCTCCTTGCGCACCCACTGCACCAGTTCCTTCTTCAGCTCATCGGTGCCCTCGACGCCGGAATTCAGGGTGACATAGGCATAGATGCCCTGACCCTTCACGTCGTGCGGGTAGCCGACCACGGCCGCCTCCGCCACGTTGGCATGGGCGACCAGGGCGCTTTCCACCTCCGCGGTGCCCATGCGGTGCCCGGAGACGTTGATGACGTCATCGACGCGGCCCGTGATCCAGAAATACCCGTCCTCGTCACGGTTCGCGCCGTCACCGGTGAAGTAGCGACCGGGATAGGTGGAGAAGTAGGTCTGGATGAAGCGTTCGTGATCGCCATAGACCGTCCGCATCTGACCGGGCCAGCTGTCGGTGATGCACAGGTTGCCGCTGGTGGCGCCTTCCAGTTCCTTGCCATGCTCGTCCACCAGGATCGGCTTGATGCCGAAGAAGGGGCGGGTGGCGGAACCGGGCTTCAGCGCCGTGGCACCGGGCAGCGGCGTGATCAGGATGCCGCCGGTCTCCGTCTGCCACCAGGTATCGACGATGGGGCAGCGACCGTCGCCGACCACGTCGTAGTACCATTGCCAGGCTTCCGGGTTGATCGGCTCACCCACGGAGCCGAGCAGCCGCAGTGACTTGCGGCTGCTGGCCTTGACCGGCCCGTCACCGGCGCCCATCAGCGCGCGGATGGCGGTGGGGGCGGTGTAGAACAGGCTGACATCGTGCTTGTCGCAGACCTGCCAGAAGCGGCCATTGTCGGGATAGTTCGGCACGCCCTCGAACATCACCGTGATCGCGCCATTGGCCAGCGGTCCGTACAGGATGTAGCTGTGGCCGGTGACCCAGCCGACATCGGCGGTGCACCAGTAGACCTCTCCCGGCTTGTAGTCGAAGACATACTCGTGGGTCATGGAGGCATAGACCATGTAGCCGCCGGTGGTGTGCAGCACGCCCTTCGGCTTCCCCGTGGAGCCGGAGGTGTAGAGGATGAACAGCGGGTCCTCGGCATTCATCGGCTCCGGCGGGCAGTCGGTGGACTGGGCCGCCGTCAGTTCGCCGTACCAGACGTCGCGGCTGTCGTTCCAGCCGATGTCGCCGCCGGTACGCTTCACCACCACGACGGTCTTCACGTCCAGGCCGCGCCCGTCGATGGCCGCGTCCGTGTTGGCCTTCAGCGGGATCTTGCGGCCACCGCGCACGCCCTCGTCAGCCGTGATCACGCAGGTCGATTCACAGTCCTCGATCCGCCCGGCCAGCGCATCGGGGGAGAAGCCGCCGAAGACCACCGAGTGCACCGCACCGATGCGGGCGCAGGCCAGCATGGCCACCGCAGCTTCCGGGATCATCGGCATGTAGATGGTGACCCGGTCGCCCTTCTGGACGCCGCGTGCCTTCAGCCCGTTGGCCAGGCGGCAGACCCGTTCGTGCAGGTCGCGGTAGGTGATGCTCTCGTCCTGGTCCGGCTCGTCGCCTTCCCAGATGATCGCGGTTTGGTCACCCCGGTCGGCCAGGTGCCGGTCCAGGCAGTTGGCGGAGGCGTTCAGTTCGCCGTCTGCGTACCACTTGATGTGCAGGTTGTCGGCGTCATAGGAGACGTCCTTTACCTGCGTGTAGTCCTTCATCCAGGTGATGCGCTTGCCATGCTCCGCCCAGAAGCCCTCATTGTCCTCCACGGAGCGCTTGTACATGGCGAGGTAGGTGTCGTTGTCCACATGGGCATTCGCCGCCCATTCGTCGCTGACGGGGTAGGTGTTTGCCATGGTGCGTCTCCCTCCTGGCGCGCGTTCTTGATTGCCCGAAACGTGGCATGACGGGTGGCTGTGCCGCAACGGTAAGCTTTGTCGCGTGGTTGGTTGCCTGTTCCATCCCTCTCCCCCTCCCGGCCACCCAACAAGGATACTCCCGTGGGTGGCCGGGAGGGGGAGAGGGATGGAACAGGCCACAGACAAACCGTGAGAGGGATGGAACAGGCCACAGACAAACCGTGAGAGGGATGGAACAGGCAACAGGCAACCGTCCCGCTCACGCCACCCAGAAGCGGCGGGTGAACAGGACCAGCACGGTGAACAGTTCCAGACGCCCCAGCAGCATGCCGGCGGAGAGCAGCCACTTGGCGGTGTCGGGCAGGGGCTGGAAATTGCCGCTGGGTCCGATGATGTCGCCCAGGCCCGGGCCGACATTGGCCACCGCCGTCGCCGCGCCGGACAGCGCCGTGGTCATGTCGAGACCGGTCAGCGTCAGCAGGAAGGCGAGCATGCCGAAGACCATGGCGAACAGGAAGAAATAGCTCATCACCGCGTCGGTCACGTGGCTCTCGATGGGTCGGCCGTTGAAGCGGGGGATCATCACCGAGTTGGGGCGGATCAGTTCCTGGATCTGCACGCGCGCATTCTCGAACATCACCCGGAAGCGGAAGATCTTGATGCCGCAGCTGGTGGACCCGGCGCAGCCGCCGATGAACATGGTGAAGAAGAACACCGCCGTCGCCGCCCGCCCCCACTCGCCGTAGTCGGCGGAGGCATAGCCGGTGCCGGTCATGACGGAGATGACGTTGAACAGCATCAGCCGCAGCCCCTCCATCGGCTCCACCTGGACGAACAGGTCGGTCAGCAGCGCGACCAGCGCCAGCAGCCCGCCCACGGTCAGGAAGAACCAGCGCACCTGGGTGTCGCGCCACAGCGCCATCGGGCGGCCGCGCACTGCCTGCAGGTAGAGCACGAAGGGCAGCGAGCCCAGCACCATGAAGACGATGATGATCCATTCCATGCCGGGGTTGGCGAAACCACCGACGGAGGCGTCCCGGGTGGAGAAGCCACCGGTGGCGACAGTGGTCATGGCGTGCGCCATGGCATCGAAGGCCCCGAGGCCGGTGCCCCACAGCAGCGCCGCGCAGACCAGCGTCAGCACCAGGTAGATCACGGCGGTGGCACCTGCGATCTGTGCCGCGCGCGGCATCGCCTTGTCGGAGCTTTCCGAGCTTTCCATGCGGAACAGCTGCATGCCGCCGATCTGCAGCAGCGGCAGCACGGCAATGGCGGTGACGATGATGCCGACCCCGCCGAGCCATTGCAGGATGGAGCGCCAGATCAGGATGCCCGGCGGCGCATTGTCCAAGCCGATGATGACGGTGGAGCCGGTGGTGGTCAGGCCCGACATGGCCTCGAAGAAGGCGTCGGTGTAGGACATCTCCAGCCCCGCCATCGCGAAGGGCAGGGCGGCCAGCGTCGGCAGCACCAGCCAGACGGAGGTAGTGAGCACGAACGCCCCGCGCAGCGTCAGCCGGATGCCGCGCCGCCAGGTGCAGGCCACCACCGTGCCGCCCAGGAAGCCGGAGGCGGCGGCAGAGGCCACGAAGACCTGGTAGTCCGCATTGCCTGCCACCAGGTCGACCACCGCCGGGATCAGCATGGCAAGCGCCAGCATCACCGCGAAGATGCCGTTGATCAGGAATATGCCCCGTGGGTCCCCCATGCGGGTGCGGCTCAGTTCAGTTGGCTGTCGCGGCGGGGCAGGTCGAGGGAGAAGGGCGGGATCGCGATACGGAACCGCTGGCCCGTGCCCGACAGCATGCCGTAATGCCCCACCATGATGCCGCTCGGCGTGTTCAGTGGGCAGCCGCTGGCGTAGGAGAAGCTCTGGCCGGGGCGCAGGATCGGCTGCTTGCCGATCACGCCGGGGCCCTCGACCTCCTCCACCCGTCCATTGCCGTCGGTGATGTGCCAGTAGCGGTCGAGCAGCTGCACGGTGTCCTCGCCGTCATTCTCGATCGTCACCTCGTAGGCCCAGACATAGCGGCTCTTCGACGGTTCGGACTGCTTCGGCAGGTAGACCGGTTTCACGCGCACGGTCAGGTCGCCGGTGCGGGCGACATAACGGCCATCGGTATCGAACTGCTGCTCGGCGGACATGGGGCGGAGTATCCGGCGCACCCCGCCGATTGTCCAGCGATCAGGCGGCGCGTCGGCTGGTCCGCGCGACGTGCAGCGGCGGCAGGGTCAGCGGCTGCCCCCGGCGGGCACGGTCGGCAGCCGGCATCACGTCCATGTTGGGCCAGAGACCGGTTTCGAGCGCACGGGCGTAGTCCTCCGCCAGCCCCGCCGCGCGCATCTCCGCCGCCGCGGCACCATGGTCATGGGCCAGGCGGTGAAACGTGACCTCCAGCCCCGCCGCATCGGGCGTCAGCAGCATGAACCAGCCGCGCGGATCGCCGTCATTGGCGGGCATGCCGATCACCCCGGCATTCAGCCACCACTGTGCCTTCGTCGGCTGTTTCACCTGCTGCCCCAGGGGCACGCCGCTGTGGCCCGCCAGCACGATGTCGGCATCGGTCAGCGCACATTCCTCCGCCATCGCCGCAAGGTCGGAGGGGAAGATGAAACGGTTGACGGCGCTGAAGCCGCCATGCACCGCGCTGATCCGCAGGCCCGCCATGGTGAACCGGACCTCTGCCGGGCAGGCGGCCATGAAGGCGCGTGATTCCGGCGACAGTTCCGCCATCGCGTGGGCGAACCAGCCGCGCGCCAGCAGGTCGCAGGCACTGCCCTCCGCAAAGCCGCAGCCGCAGTCTTCCGCGCCCGCGCCGAAGCTCTCCTCGCAATTGCCGCGCACCACCGGCCCGCCGCGCGCCATCACCTCCCGTGCGGTGGCCTCCGGCGCGGCGCAGTAGGCGACGATGTCACCGGTGTTGATGCGCCGCTCCGGCGGGATGCCGAGCGCGTCGGCCCGGTCGAACAGCGCGCGCGTCGCCTGCAGGTTGGAATAGGGGCCGCCAAAGACCAGCACCGGCCCGTCGATCTCCCCCAGGTCGAGGACTTCCGGCGCGGACCCGCCGCCACCTGTTTCAGCCGACACTGCACGACCCCCCGCCCAGCACGCAGAAGCGGGCGCAGTGCGGGTGGTTCAGCGGCACGTCGGCGGCAGCCTGTTCAAGTGTTTCACCCAGGTCGAAGCGCGGGTCATAGGGCAGCAGGGTACACGGCACCACGGTGGCCGCGGCCTCCCCCTTGCGTTTCACCACCATGCGCGAGGTGGCGCACATCATGGCGTCGGGGCTGACATCCAGGATGCCCCAGCAGGCGGTGGTGATCTCCGGCACGTCGGCCGATCCGTCCATCTCCGGGAACAGCACCAGCCGTTCCGGGTCCTCGGCGTCGATGGCGATGCCGCGCTCCGCGAACAGCCGCGCGAACCCGGCGCGCAGCTGTGCCTCCGTCTCCTGCCACATGGTGCGCCCGGCCACCGACAGGTGAAACCCGTTCGCCGCCAGCCAGTCGAGACCCGGCAGCATCCGCTCCCAGGCGTGCGCACCGCGCTCCAGCTCATGCAGCCGCTGTGCATAGTGGTCGATGGAGACCCGCACGCGCAGCCGGTCACCGAATTCCCGGCCCAGCGCCAGCAGCGGCTCCGCGCATTTCATCATCGGCCGCATGGCATTGGTCAGCACCAGCACGCGGTATCCCCGGCCCAGCGCGTCGCGCAGCATGGGGATGAGGTCCGGGTTCATGAACGGCTCCCCGCCAGTGAAACCGATCTCCACCGTCTCGCCGCGCGCATCCGCCTCGTCCAGCAGCCGCGCCACCTCGCCCGCCGACAGGTAGACCAGCCGGTCATTGGTGGGGCTGGATTCGATGTAGCAGTTGGCGCATTCCAGGTTGCACAGGGTGCCGGTGTTGAACCACAGCGTCTGCAACCGCTTCAGCGCCACGGAGGCACGGCGGCTGCCGTCTGCGGTGATGTCGGGATCGCGGAACTTGGACGGATCGATGCCCGGATGGACAGGGTTCAGCGCGGCATCGGTCATGGTCACTCCCGGTCTGTTCCGGTGCGCTCAGGACAAGACATTGATTCGCCTCACCCTCCACCCGGCATCAGGCGAAGGTGGGCAGGTGGCAAACGCTTGTCAACGCCGACACCTCGCGCCTCACGCGGGGGTGAACGGATATTGTCCCGCGTACTACGTGACAGCCGCCGCACGCTCCATTTCAGATCGCCGAGCGCTTCCCGTGAAACGGAATTTCAGCGCAAGTTGCTCTGGTACGATTGCCAGCGCCCGAGAATCTGATTAGGAGTGAAATTTGACCCTTCGTTGCTATTTGCCCATTTCATTTCGAACTCTGGTCACAGTATCTGCCGTGACTACAGGGCCTTGGGATAATTTATTCATAGCCTGAACAATTTCTGCGATTGTCGCGCTTCGCGCTTCACTATTCAGCGCCATTTTGTCAATTTCAAAATCTACAAATTTGTCATTTTGATGAAAATTGTAATCCGACATTCGGAAGGCCCAAATATCTGTGGAACCCAATGAGCGACCTTTGAGTCCGCAGAAGAATGCAATTATTCTCACCGCACCCTCATATTGAAAATAATCTGCAATATACTTAACAGCGCTCAGAAAATTTTCCCAATATGAAATCTGTTGATTTAGCCAAATTTTCTTCCCACGTTCCCAGGTGCGCGAAGAATTGCGCTCCACTGCTCTCTTCATCCATTCAGTGTCTTCCCAATAAGACATAATCTCAATGCCGGACAACGCCTCGCTGATTCTCCATGCAGTGCGATGGTCGAACTTCTCTGAAGTGGCATAAACCTCGAGTCCATCGCACCCTCCGTTCTCAATGACTATCGGATTGCTTGGGGGGGCGTGTTGAATTTCAAAAAACTGGTAATCACCTCGAGTGTCTCTAGGGCGATGCTCCAAGCAATGTCGAATTTCTTCCAATTTTGCTGCAAATTTTTCCGAAAACTGAAATCCAAAGCAGGCAAAATTACTAGATAGATCTACATCATATGGATATTCTTTAGAATCCAATTTCCATTTATCGACAATATGGTCAAAGTCCTTGTTCAGAATGTTTTCTTTGTCCTCCATTTTTGTGGTTCTGGGTTTTTCTATCATCGTAGTTAAGGCGCTAAGCAATGTTGCTTTATCATTCAAGACACAACGCCGAATGACATTTTGCCATTCATCAGGCGACTCGATAGGCGCGGAAACAGGGCCAGCCTTGCGAATATAATGAAGACCCTTCTTCACACCCAGCGTCTTGCCGTTGGTATCATCTGGTCCATTTTTCTTGCCACAGACCGGCGATACGCCAGCGGTCGGCACCCATATGACCAAAACATCAAATGTTATTGTGGGCGGTCTGGTCCAGCGTACAGAACAATGGGGGGGTGGTTGTAAGTAAGAAGATGCGATTTGGTTGATCGAATCTTGGTCAATTCCGCTCAACTCAACAGGTAGGGATGCAGGATATTTTCCATCATCCTCTCGCCCAAGCACAATCCACCCGCCACCATGATTAGATAAAGCGCAAATTTCTTGTGCGAGTTTAGCTTTCCCACTTTTTTCTTGCAATGGGAGCATTCTCTTAAACTCGATATCTAAATCTTCGGCCTCTGCGTTCAATGGAAACAGGAAGTTGAGCGCGCTTTCGTCGATCATGGTTTCGTTCGACCTATTTGAATTTGGATCGGGAACTCTCTGACCGCAATAATCTGTCCCAAACTCAACCGAGAGTGGGTCAATCGGGTATTATTGTCAACGCGCCAGGGGCTCTTTTCGAGAAAGCAATGGTAACGCTGCGGTGCGCGCAGACTCGCTTGCCAGCGCCCCGGATTCCGGCTATGCGCTTGTCCGTGGCTGACGCGCTGGCGAGGCCACCCGGCGGGTATGATGTAATGGTAGCCTGTCAGCTTCCCAAGCTGAACGCGGGGGTTCGATTCCCCCTACCCGCTCCAACTGTCCATATCCTCCGGAACTCATTTCCCGTCAGGCACCTAGGGTCCATGGCATTGCCGTCATGAACCGGAGGTTGCCCTGTGACAGAGCCCGAATCCGAGACCTCGCCCGCGGTCGCGAGACCCGCCCCGTCCCGCCGTCGCAGGAGCGCCGCATCGGCGGAAGCTGATCCTGAGACCGCCGCCATGGAGCAGGCGCTGGACCGGCGGCTCTCGGTCTTCCGGGACGATCCGCTGGGCTTCGTGCGCTGGGCGTTTCCCTGGGGGCGGAAGGGGACGCCGTTGAGCCGGCACATGGGGCCGGACCGCTGGCAGGCGGAGGTGCTGGGGGCCATCGGCGCGCGGCTCAGGTCGGCGGCGCGGTCCGGGGAGCCGCCGGAGCCGACCATGATCGCGGTGACCAGCGGGCATGGCGTCGGCAAGTCGGCGCTGGTCTCGTGGCTGGTGCTCTGGGCCATCGCCACCATGGAGGACACGCGCGGCACCGTCACCGCCAACACCGAGACGCAGCTGCGCACCAAGACCTGGGCGGAACTGTCGAAGTGGCACCGGCTGGCCCGCGTCCGGCACCGCTTCAGCCAGATGTCGAACAGCATCCGGGCCAAGGCGGCGGGGCGGGCCGACAACTGGCGCATCGACATGGTGCCCTGGTCGCTGACCCAGACGGAGGCGTTTGCCGGGCTGCACAACCTGGAAAAGCGGCTGCTTCTGGTCTTCGACGAGGCCAGCGCCATCCCTGACCTGATCTGGGAGGTGGCGGAGGGATCGCTGATCGACCGGGGGACGGAGATCATCTGGGTGGTCTTCGGCAACCCGACCCAGACCACGGGCCGGTTCTTCGAATGCTTCCACGGGCTGCGACACCGCTGGCAGTGCTGGACGGTGGATTCGCGCAGCACCCGCCTGACCAACCATGCCCAGATCGGGCGCTGGATCACCGACTACGGTCCGGACTCGGACTTCGTGAAGGTGCGGGTGAAGGGGGAATTTCCCTCCACCAGCGCCCGGCAGTTCATCCCCGCCAGGCTGGTCGACGCGGCGCTGGCGCGGCAGGCGGAGGTGGCGCACGACCCGGAGGCGCCGCGCATCATGGGCGTGGACGTGGCCCGCTTCGGCGATGACTGCTCCGTCATCCTGCTGCGCCAGGGGCTGCGGATCGTCGGCGAGATCGAGCGGCACCGGGGCCTCGACCTGATGCAGTTCGCCGCCATCGTCAGCGACCGGATCGAGCAGTGGAAACCCAACGGTGTCTTCGTCGACGGGGCCGGAGTCGGCGGCGGCGTGGTGGACCGGCTCCGTCAGCTGGGCCGCAAGGTGCATGACGTAAATGGCGGCAGCGCGCCGCGCCAGCGCCGCGACTATGCCAACCGCCGGGCGGAGATGTGGGACCGGATGCGCAAGTGGCTGCGCAGCGGCGCGTTGCCCGACGACACGGAACTGCTGGCCGACCTGAAGGGGCCGGAATACGGCTTCGACAGCACCGGCCACATCCTGCTGGAGAAGAAGGAGCGGATGAAGGCACGCGGCCTCGCCAGCCCCGACGCCGCCGACGCCCTGGCCCTCACCTTCGCCGACCCCGTCGCCGCCAACCGCCGCCTGCACCAGCGCTTCATGGCCCGCACTGACTTCAGCCCGCTGTAGCGGGGCCTGGTCAGCACGATGGTTTCCCTCTTCCCCCCTTGCGGGGGAAGTGGCCGCGCAGCGGTCGATGGGGGGGTGAAGCCGCAGGCTGCGGCAGGGGCGTCTGGTGCCGCTCGGCTTCGCCGATTCACCCCCTTCCCGGCCTTCCCCCGTCGAGGGGGAAGGGGTGGTGATTGACCTGCCCCTGACACCCGCACAGTCGGCGTACCTGGGCTTGACCCGGGTACCCATGTGCCGCGCCGACGCCGCAAGGTGGGCTCGCGGATCGAGTCCGCGAGCGCCGAGAGGGGGAGGTGGTTGTGATCTGCCTGCCGACACCGGGCAATGGCGGCCGATTTTCCTCAGCCCTCCCGGAAGCTGCCGCCGCGACCCATGCCTGCGCTGAAGCGGCTGGCGCCGGCCTGGGCTTCGGTGTGCTTTGCCGCCTCTGCGCGGACGGCCTCGGCCTTCAGGGCCTCCGCCTCTCTGGTGTCGAAGGCGGCCCAGGCGGAGGCGCGGTCGGCGCGCATGGCCAGTGGCGGGTGACGCACGATGTCCTGTGCCAGTGCGCGGGCCACCGCCAGCGCCTCGCCTGCTGCCGCGCGGCGGTCGGCCAGCCCGATGGACAGCGCCTCGTCAACGCGCACCTCCCGCCCGGTCAGCAGCATGTCCAGCGCCCGCGAGCGGCCGATGACGTGGGGCAGGCGGGTGGGGGTGCCGTCGCTCATCGGCACGCCGAAGCGGCGGCAGAAGACGCCGAACACCGCCGTCTCGCTGGCCACCCGCAGGTCGGCCCAGAGCGCCACGCCCAGCCCGCCGGCCACCGCATGCCCCTCCACCGCCGCGATCACGGGCTTGGTGCAGGGGCGGCAGAGCGGGCCGTCAGTCCCGGCCCAGGCCTGGTAGGTCGCGCCCTCGCTGGCCAGCTGCTTCAGGTCCGCCCCGGCGCAGAACCGGCCACCGGCACCGGTCAGCAGCACGGCGGCGATGGCGTCGTCGGCCTCCACCTCCGCGATGGCACGGCCGAGCGCCGCCGCGGCCTTCGGATCCAGCGCGTTGCGGGCCTGGGGCCGGTCGATAGTGATGGTGGCGATGGCGCCGTCGCGGGCCAGGTCGATGCCGTCGGTCATCGTGCGCGCCTCAGTTGGCCGGGCCGTCGCTGCCGCTGGTGCCCAGCAGCTCCACCATGTCGCGCAGCGCGTCCTGCGCCGAACTGCCCAGCGTGGTCTGCATCGCCTGCACCAGCGTCGCCATCACCGCGGCGGAGAAGATCTCCCGCTCCAGTCCCTGCTCCAGGCATTCCTCCAGCGCGCGGTCGAGGTTGCGGGTGATGATCTCGGCGGCTTCGGCCAGCTTCTGCGGGGTCGCGGCATCGTCGAAGGTGTTCAATTGTCTGCTCCGGCTGAAAGGTGTGGCTGCCGTCAACAGAACCGATCTTCGGTGCCCGGACAAGCTTCAAGGGTGCTTGCCGCCATGCGCGGCTTGGGCTAGGCGCGGGGGATGGGAAACGGAACCGGCATCGGTGACTGGCAACCGGTCGGCAGGGCGCAGGACCTGCCGCTTGTCGATGCGCGGCTGCACGCGCTGCCGCTGCGGGACATGGCGGGCGACCTGCTGGCCATCGACATCATCAGCCGGGGGCAGCAGGTCACGCGGCGCTGGCGCACCGGCCGCGACGGTGCCTTCGCCTTCGCCACGGCGCTGACCGGTGATGCCGGGCCGGGGCTGGTCGCGGCGCTGAGGGGGATACTGGCGGCGGATGCCCGGCGCCGCGGAACTGCGCCGCAGGTGATGGGGATCGTCAATGTCACCCCCGACAGCTTCTCCGACGGGGGGCTTGCCGCCGAACATGACGCGGCCATCGCGCGCGGGCGGCAGCTGGCGGCGGAGGGCGCGACAATCATCGATGTCGGCGGCGAATCCACCCGCCCCGGTGCGGAGCCGGTGGCGGAA
The DNA here is from genome assembly GCA_965228535.1 of Minwuia sp. GTDB lineage: Bacteria > Pseudomonadota > Alphaproteobacteria > Minwuiales > Minwuiaceae > Minwuia. The sequence continues at coordinate 863,132 of CBDDHU010000003.1, forward strand.
GCAGAGGAATGGCGTCGCGTCGCGCCGGTGCTGCGGGCGTTGCTGGATGACGGGCTGACCGTCTCCATCGACACCCGCAAGGCGTCCGTGATGACGGAGGCTGCGGCACTTGGCGTGCCGATCATCAATGACGTCAGCGCCCTGACGCATGATGCGGCCTCGCTGGCCGCCGCCGCCGCGACCCGGGCCGACATCGTGCTGATGCATGCCCAGGGCGACCCGACCACCATGCAGCAGAACCCGACCTATGACGACGTGGTGCTGGACGTGTTCGACGCGCTGCAGGCCCGCATCGACGCCTGCGTCGGCGCCGGGATCGACCGGGGGCGGCTGATCGCCGATCCGGGCATCGGCTTCGGCAAGACCTTCCCGCAGAACCTTGCCCTGCTGCGTCACCTGCCGCTGTTCGACGGGCTGGGGGTGCCGCTGCTGGTGGGGGCGAGCCGCAAGGGCTTCGTCGGCTGGCTGACGGGCGTGAAGCTGGCCGGGGACAGGCTGGGCGGGTCGCTGGGCGCGGCGCTGTTCGCGGCGGCCGCCGGTGCCGACATCCTGCGGGTGCACGATGTGCGGGCAACGGCGGAGGCGCTGACCGTGTTCGGTGCGGCGGCCCATGGACAGCCCCCCACCCGGTCGGCGTAATCTGTGGCGCAAACGGGATGATCAGGTACAGGCAATTGGCCGGAAACAGGACATGACGCGGAAATTCTTCGGAACGGACGGTATCAGGGGCAGGGCCAACACCGCCCCCATGACGGCGGAGACGGCGCTGGCGGTGGGACTTGCCGCAGGGCGCATCTTCACCCGTGGCGCGCACAAGCATCGCGTGGTGATCGGCAAGGACACGCGGCTGTCGGGCTACATGCTGGAACCGGCGCTGGCGGCGGGTTTCACCTCCGTCGGCATGGACGTGGTCATGGTCGGTCCGCTGCCGACCCCAGCCATCGCGCTGCTCACCCGTTCGCTCCGCGCCGACATGGGCGTGATGATCTCCGCATCCCACAACGCGTTCGAGGACAACGGGATCAAGCTGTTCGGTCCCGACGGCTTCAAGCTCTCCGACGAGACGGAACTGGAGATCGAGGCGGAGATGGAGAATGCCAGCCAGATCGAGCTGGCCGGTTCGCACGACCTGGGTCGCGCCAAGCGACTGGAGGATGCCGGCGGTCGCTACATCGAGTTCGTGAAGAACACCTTCCCCCGCGGGCGCACCCTGAACGGGCTGAAGGTCGTGGTCGATTGCGCCAACGGCGCGGCCTACAAGGTCGCCCCGATGGCGCTGTGGGAGCTGGAGGCCGACGTGATCTCGGTCGGGGTGGCGCCGAACGGCCTCAACATCAATGCCGGCTGCGGCTCCACGGCGACGGAGATGCTGCGGGAGAAGGTGGTGAAGCTGGGGGCCGATGTGGGCATCGCGCTGGACGGCGACGCCGACCGCCTGATCATGGTGGACGAGAAGGGGCAGGAGGTCGATGGCGACCGGCTGATGGGCCTGATCGCCTCGCACTGGGCGGCGAAGGGGCGGCTGAAGGGCGGCGGGCTGGTGGCGACCGTGATGTCGAACCTGGGGCTGGAGCGGTACATGAACGGGCTGGGCCTCGACCTGGTCCGCACCCAGGTGGGCGACCGCTACGTCGTCGAGCAGATGCGCGCCCAGGGCTACAATGTCGGCGGGGAGAAGTCGGGCCACATCGTGCTGTCCGACTATGCCACCACCGGCGACGGCACGCTGGCCGCGCTGCAGGCGCTTGCCGCCATCGCGGAGACGGAGAAGCCGGTGTCGGAGGCGGTGGCGCTGTTCGACCCGCTGCCGCAGGTGCTGAAGAATGTTCGCTTCGGTGCCGGGGCACCGCTGGACGAGAAGCCGGTGCAGCAAGCGATCGCGGAGGGGGAGGCCCGGCTGTCCGGCAAGGGCCGCGTGCTGATCCGCAAGTCGGGCACCGAACCGGTGATCCGGGTGATGGCAGAGGGCGAGGACGAAGGGCTGGTCGGCCAGGTGGTCGACGACATCTGCGACGCGATCCGGGCCGTCTCCGCCGATGGCTGAGGCGGTCGGCCAGGGCCGGGTGCTGATCGTCGCCGGGTCCGATTCAGGCGGTGGCGCGGGTATCCAGGCCGACGTCAAGGCGGTGACCGCGCTGGGCGGCTACGCCGCGACCGCGATCACGGCGCTGACCGCGCAGGACACCCACACGGTGCATGCGATCCAGGAGATCCCGGAATCCTTCATCGCGCAGCAGATCGCGGTGGTGGCCGATGACATCGGCGCCGACTGCGTCAAGACCGGCATGCTGCACCGCCGGTCGGTGATCGAATGCGTTGCCGAGACGCTGGACTCGCACCTGGCCGGGGTGCCGGTGGTGATCGACCCGGTGATGGTGGCCAAGGGCGGCGCGCGGTTGCTGGACAATGACACGACGGGGACATTGATGTCGCTGCTGCTGCCCCGGGCCACGCTGCTGACCCCGAACCTGCCGGAGGCGGAGGTGCTGACCGGCATGACCATCAGCACCGTCACGGACATGGAACGGGCGGCGGAGGCACTACTGGCCGCCGGAGCCGGTGCGGTGCTGCTGAAGGGCGGACACCTGGAAGGCCCGGACCTGACCGACCTGCTGCTGGATGCCGATGGTGGACGCCATGTCTTCACCGGGCAGCGCATCGACACCCGCCATACCCATGGCACCGGCTGCACCACCGCCTCCGCCGTGGCCTGCGGCATCGCGCAGGGGCTGGCGCTGGCCGATGCCGTGGCGCGGGCGCGGGACTACGTGCGGACCGCGATCCTGACCGCGCCGGGCCTGGGCGGCGGACACGGGCCGCTGAACCACGGTCACACGGTGCGGGCCACGGGCGGCTGATCTAGCGCCCCCGCGCCTGTCCGACGGTTTCAAGCCAGGCCAGCACGTCCGGCACCGTGGCCAGCACCGGCTCGTCATCCTGGACCGGTCGCGCGATCATGATGGTCGGCAATCCGGCCCCGGCCGCCGCCGCGACCTTGGCCCAGCCCGCCGCGCCGCCACTGTTGCGGGCGACTAGGTGGGTGATCCCCGTCCTGGTGAACAGCTCCCGTTCCTCTGCGACCGAACTGCCGGGCGGGCCGGTGATCCACTGTGCCCGGGGCAGCAGGTCCGGCGGCGGCGGCTCCAGGCTGCGCACCACCAGCCGTGCCGGATGGTCGCGGAACGCCGCGAGGTGCCGCTGCCCCAGTGCCAGGAAGCCGGTGGCGTGCGGCGGCAGCAGGTGCGCGGCCTGCGGCAGGTCGGTGGCAGCCAGCCATTGCGCCCCCGCCGGTGGCTGCCAGGCCGGTCGCAGCAGGCGGATGGCGGGCAATGCAAGTTCGCGCGTCACCTCCCGGACGGTGCGGGACATGCGGGCGGCGAAGGGGTGGGTGGCGTTGACGACCACATCCACCTGCTGCGCGCGCAGGAACGCGGCGAAGCCGGGGGCCCCGCCGAAGCCGCCGCTGCGCAGGGTGGCGTTGAAACCGGTGGGCCGCCGGGTGACCCCTGCCAGCGATGCCGTGACCCGGAAGCCGGTCCGCCCGGCAAGGGCCCGGTCCAGCGCCGCAGCCTCCCCCGTCCCGGCCAGCAGCAGCACGTGCAGCGGACTGTCAGCGGACATGGGCGACGATCCGGCCCTGCCGGTCGGTTATCATCAGGTCGACCTGCACCGGTGCGCCCGCCAACTGCTGCAGCGCCCGTGCGCGGCAGTGCCCGGCGATGGCCTCGGCCAGCCTGACCCCGGACTCCGCGGCGATGTCGAGGGCCTGCTTCGCGGTGTTGGCGGCGGCGATCCGCGTGGTCACTTCATCGGATGCGCCGAGTTCCGCCGCCAGCGCGGCAAGGGCGGCCAGGTCCACCTGGCTGCGTCCGGAATGCAGGTCGTTGGCCCCTTGCGCGAATTTCACCAGCTTGCCGAAGCCCCCCGCGATGGTCAGGCGCGGCAGCGGGTGGTCGCGCAGGTACTTCAGCGTGCCGCCGATGAAGTCGCCCATGTCCAGGATTGCCGAACTGTCCAGGCCGTAGTGGCGGATCACCGCTGCCTCCGACGTGGAGCCGGTGGCGGCGGCGACATGTTCGGTGCCGCAGGCGCGGGCAACATCGACGCCGCGATGGATGCTGGCGATCCAGGCGGCGCAGGAAAACGGGCGCACGATGCCGGTGGTGCCCAGGATCGACAGCCCGCCCTCGATCCCCAGCCGACCGTTCCAGGTACGCCGGGCCAGTTCCGCGCCACCGGGGACGGAGACCTCGATCTCCACGTCGCCGCTGCCGCAATGGCTCTCCGCCACGTCGAAGATCACGGTGCGCATCATGTCGCGGGGCACGGGATTGATCGCCGGTTCACCGGGGGGGATCGGCAGGCCGGGCCGGGTCACGGTGCCGACGCCTTCGCCCGCGCGGAACCGCACGCCTGTTCCGGGCGGCGCATGTCGCACGGTGGCGATGATCAGCGCCTGGTGCGTGACATCCGGATCGTCGCCGGCATCCTTGATCACCCCGGCCGTGGCCCAGCCGTCGCCGCGTCCCATGAAGGCCAGCGCGAAGGCGGGTGTCTGTCCCTTTGGCAGGGTGATGCCGACAGGATCGGGGAACTGTCCGGTCAGCAGCGCCTGGTAGGCGGCCTTAGCCGCCGCCGTCGCGCATGCACCGGTCGTCCAGCCGGTCCTCAGATTACCTGTCGGTCGTTCAGCCATGCGGGCAGTCTAGCCGTTTCCCGCCCCGGGGGCGCGGTTCAACAGCTGATCTTCAGCAGGTCGCGGGAGACCGAGATCTCGCCGTCGAAGCAGGCGCGGGCGTCCACCGCCCATTCCTCCTCCCGCCCCGGCGGCGGCGGCGGCACGAAGTGGTTCAGGACCAGGTGGCGGACATTGCAGCGCCGCGCCGTCTCCCCCGCCTGCGCCACGTCGGAGTGGTAGTCCAGCACGTCACGCATCCTCAGCGCCGGGGCCTGGCGGATGATGTCGCTGCGGATCACGGTCTGGACATAGATGTCGGCATCGCGGCAGATCGCGTCCAGCCCCTCGCAGGGAACGGTGTCGCCCGCGATGGCCACCACCTTGCCCTCTGCCTCGATGCGGAACCCGAGTGTCGGGTGCACCGGGCTGTGGTCGGTCGACATGGCGAGGATGCGCACGCCGTCCTCCTCCAGCACCGTGCCGGGCGCCAGTTCGCGCGCCTCCACCTGCGGTCCCTCGGTCAGGTCCTCGTGATGCGTCAGCCGGTAGCCGATGTCGGTCTCCAGCGCCGCCAGCGTCCGTTCCGTGAAGGTGCCGACCCCGACAGGACCGAAGACCCTTAGCGGGTTCGGGCCGGGGCTCATGATCCAGCGCGTGGTGATGATGTCGTTGTAGTCGGTGGTGTGGTCGCTGTGCATGTGGGTCAGGAACAGCGCGGTGATGTTCTGCGCCCCGAACCCCGCCGCCGCGGCCCGCATCAGTACACCCCGCCCGCAGTCGAACAGAAACCGCCGCTCCCCCACCTGCACCAGCGTCGCTGGGCCCGCCCGCTCCGGATGCGGCAGCGGCGAGCCACTGCCCAGTATGGTCACGTGCATGTCGGTGCGTCCTCCGTCGGCAAAGCCACTCCCGTGTCGAGTGTCCGCAAGGGGAAGCGGGAACGCAAGCGTTGGGCCGCCGCATCGGGATCAGTCGTTCTTGTGCAGGGCTGCATCTTCATCGCCGCATTGAGAACCTGCCGGCAAGCAGGAGCCGCCAAGCGCTGATCGGGACAAAGCCGATCTTCCGGATGGCGCCGTTGGAGGCAACGTTGGTCCGCAGAGCATAGATCAGGCCGGTTTCTCCACTTCGGGAAAGAGCGGCGGACTTGAGCAGCAGGGAATAATGGCCATTCCTCTGGAATCTGGCCGGTGTGTAGAAATCGTACAGGATGTAGGTCCGGCGAGGTCGGAGGCTTGCACCAAGTTCGGATACCCACATCGAAGGTCGGTCTGTCATCCAGCCGAACGACACCACGATGTCATCGGCGCGCATGAGCGTGATAAGCCTGTCGCCATTGTCGATGCGCTCTTCAAGCCCCGAGACGACCGTCTGGAGATCGGCCACCCTGCGTCTGATCTCGTCAGGATCGGAAATCGCGCGATAGACGACGCCGACCCTGGCCTGATCCTGCTCCACCGCGTCGTTGGGGTACTGGCCACGCGTCTGGTAGAAGTTCATCAGCCTGAACAGCCCGATCAGGCGACGTCCAAGGTTGAAGGGATTCATCGGCGTTGCCTCAACCAGGCTCTTGCATAGCCCGCCTGGTTCAGCCCGGCAGCCATCGTGCGCCGCAGTTGGCTTGCCGGTCCCTCTGCCCGCAAGGATGTCGCATACATCCTGAACTCTTCCGCATCCGTCCAGCCGGCCTTGTAGGTTTCCATGCCGCGCAGGAAGTCGAACGTCCGCACGCCGTTCGCGAACGCTTCCTCAAGGGCGAAGTAGAGGTGGATCTTGCCCGGTGACCATGTCGCGAAGTCAGGGTCGTAGATAGGAACATACCAGTACATCACACCTTGCCAGCAAAACCCGATGTGCCAACTGACCGGCTTCCCGTCGAGCGTGATCGACGAGCAGTGAACCGGACTGTCCGGCGACATGGTGCCTGCGAGCCTGGCAAGGTAGCCGGACGGAAGCCTCGACCCCGGGTACCTTGCTTCCCTTTCACGCTCCAACAAGGGAATCCAGTCGAGAACAGCGTCCAGATCTTCGGGGCCATGGACCTGGTACCGGACCTCTCCGATCTCCGCCAACCGCCGGATCTGACGGCGGACGTCCCCACGCAGTGATTTCGGCCGGCTGGCGAGATAGGCATCGAAACTGGCGTAGGCATCCAGCCTGACAAAGGGGGCCTTGTCCGACAGGTCCCAGCCGGGGGCGTCAGGTGCCGACGGGTGGCGAATGCGCGGCAGTTCGAACTCGTCGAACCAGTCACCCCTGAATCGGCGCAGTTCATGGAACAGCTCCGCCCAGAGCTCTTCCGGAAACTGCTGCCCGGTCCCGATGATGATTGGGTCGTGGTAATCGAAGAGGCGATCACCAACAGGGCGAAGCCGTCTGATGCCACCCTGTTTCCATCCGACATTCAGCCGGGCGAGTGGCAGGAAGGCATGGCCGTTGCTGTCTGACCGTGCGGTCAGGAAGAAGGGTTGGATGCGGTTCCTCCCACCCATGCTTTCCAACCAGGCACATACGACGTCTGGATGGAAGAACGGACTCGCCGTCACGGCGTCTTCCGCCGCACTGTCGGCACGCCAGCGTCGGACATGGTCTTCGCTCAGGATCGTGTCCCAATCGCGTGTCCAGTCGAACTTCCAGGTCATGTCAGTGCCCAACTCCGGGGATACGCCCTGCCAGAACAAGATACCCGGCCACGGATTGCGAAAGAAATGCCTCTGCCATGCCCTTGTGCCCAAGGGACCGGTGGGCATGCCAGGCACTGAACCATTCGGAAGTCCGGGCATAGTTCACGACGCGCAGTGCTGTTCTGTAGTGCCCGAGCAGTTCGGTCTTTCTGTGCGCCACTGTCGTGGTATCGACAATCAGGTTGTGTGGGCAGAGTGTCCAGACTTCGTAACTCAGGATCCGCTTCACGGAAGTTTCCGGTTCGCGCTCCAGTGCCGCCCGAAGCACCCGGTTGGCAAAGAGGTGATCGGGGTGCGGATCATTGAGGAAAGGCACAAGGATGGTGTCGGGCCTGACTCGATCCAGCAGATCCAGCAGTCTGTCGGTCAGGTCGGCATCCGACGGGATATCGTCATCCAGATCATCCCAGGCGGTCATGGATGCACCCAGCCCTTCGGACACCTTGCCCGCCTCCTCCAGGCGGATTGAACGTCGCAGCGGCTCAGGCATGGTGGCAAGACTGGCGCACCCCCTGCCGTTTGTCATTTGCAGCACGTGAAACGGTATGCCGCGCTCGCGGAGCCTGAGGAGAGTTCCCCCGGCACCGATCAGTTCGTCGTCGGGATGAGGGGAGAGAACCAGGGCACACCCGATCTCACCGATGGGGTCCGATGCCTCCTGTTCGGACAGCAGATCGCCATGTGCCGCCTGAAATGACGCCAGGCGCGCCATCTCGCTCTCGTAGTTCTTCCTGAAGACGCTCTCCAGTTTCGCCCTGTCAGCCAGCAATGGGTTCCGCGACCAGATCGTGTCCCGCCTCGAGCAGATGAACATCGTGACCGCATCCTGTCCGACCCGCGGCACATGGGCAGTCAGGTAGCCGGTATCGACCCTTGTCCCCTGACGGGTGGATTCACCGGACAGGGCAAACTGTTCCATGACCTCCAGCCCGATCTCCTCCATTGCCGAGACGATGTTGGGGACTCGGGTTGGTTCCGGGCGTCGCCCCGTCAGGGCACGCCTCAGGGTTCGGACAGACAGGGGCCCGCGGGAAGCACGGTCCGTCGGCAGGCTGACCGGATCGCCATTGATGGTCGGAAGCAGGATCACAGCCACGCCGCCGGGTCGCAGCACGCGCACAAGCTCCTGCAAGGACCATCGGAAGAATTCGGCTCTCTCGTGCCAACCGGCTGACAGCACGATCTCGAACGAGCCTGCCTGTTCATCGACGTCGCCCGGGAGTCCAAGCCTGTCGGGGATTCGCTCGGGCGTGAAGCGAACAGCTGTCCGCTGCCGATGCGTCAACCTCGCACGAGTGCCCCGCAACGCGACTGAACCCAGTGCCAAGGCAGACATGTCAGCGTCGGAGAGAACATTGCGGACAATGTCTTCGGGCGTTTCGTCCGTTTGCAACGATTGTCCCATGCTCGCGTCACCGCCGTTCCGCGATCATCCACATGTTGTCGGAGGTGGGCATGTGGTCGAGGAAGTTGAAGCGGCGGACGTTCAGGCCGACGCCTTCGATCATGCGGCGCAGGCTGGCCGGGGTGAAGTAGTTGACGTGGTCGGGGAAGCGGAAGCCGGACCATTCCAGGCCCATGATCGGGCGCATGACGGACGAGTAGTTCGGCACCTTGATGATGGCGATGCCGCCCGGTGCCAGGGTGCGCGCGATCTCCGTCATCACCTCGCGTGGCTGCACCTCGTGCTCCAGGTAGGACCTGAGGGTCGCGGCGCTGAAGAATCCGTCCTCGAACTGCTTCAGGCCGTCCAGGGACGAGGCATTGACCGCACGGCCGCCCTTGGTGCGGAACAGGGCGTCGGCTTCCGCCGCGACCTCCTCCTCGATCTCGATGCCGAAGGGCACGAACTGTTCCGGCAGGGCGGCGAGCCGCTTGCCCCCGGCGCAGCCGATGTCGATCACGTTGCCCGGCTTGGCGAAGCGGATGGTCAGGTCGTCCACCTGCTTGCGCGGGAACATGTGCAGCCGGAATCGGGTCATCTTCGACGCGCGATAGCTCAGCGGCCGGGCCTTCTTGCGCCGCTTCTCCTCGCGCTTCCAGTTCTTCTGCCAGGCCAGGGTGCGGAACAGCTCGTCATAGACCGGGGCCTTCTCCAGGTAGACGAAGCCGCAGTCACCGCAGTCCTTGATGATCCAGGGCGCACGGGTGTGGCGCGCGGCGCGGGCGGTGTTGTCGGCACCGCATTGCGGACAGGCGCGGGTCTCCACGCGGATGGGCCCCACATCCTCCAGTTCCACCTGCTCGATCGCGCCGACGGTCATGTTTCAAGGGTCCCTGTCCGCTGTTTCAACGGCAAGGGATACAGGCAGCCAGCGGACCTGTCGAGCGGGCGTGTCGGGGGCGGTCCCGGCGTGCGGGCTGGATAAAGTGGTTTCAGGCGCTACCATCTGCGCCACGCCATCCGCCCATTCCGGAGAACAGGGAAACGCAGGCATGAAGTTCGGCACATTCTTCTTCCCCACCGCATACGCCATCGACGTGGTCGACCTGGCGAAGGAACTGGAGGATCGCGGCTTCGAATCCCTGTTCCTCTGCGAGCACACCCACATTCCGGTCAGCCGGGAGACACCTTTCCCCGGCGGGGGCGAACTGCCGGAGAAATATGCCCACACCCATGACCCCTTCGTCGCGCTGTCCTTCGCCGCGGCGGCGACCCGCAACCTGACGCTGGGGACCGGGATAAGCCTGATCACGCAACGGGATCCCATCGTCACCGCCAAGGCGGCGGCCAGCCTGGACCTGCTGTCCGGTGGACGTTTCGTGCTGGGGGCCGGCGGTGGCTGGAACATCGAGGAGATGCGCAACCACGGCACCGACCCGAAGACCCGTTTCCGGGTGCTGGAGGAACGGCTGAAGGCGATCAAGGCGCTCTGGACCGAGGAGAAGGCGGAGTTCCATGGCGAGTTCGTCGATTTCGACCCGGTCTGGTCCTATCCCAAGCCGGCGACGCAGCCGCATCCGCCGATCCTGATCGGCGGTGAGACCGACCATACCATCCGCCGGGTGGTGGAGTTCGCCGACGGCTGGTTCCCGCGCGCAAACTACAACTTCGACCCGGCGGAGGGCATGGGCCGGCTGCAACGTGCCGCCGATGCCGCCGGGCGGCCGATGTCCAGCCTGTCGGTGACGGTATTCCGCGCGATTCCCGAACCGGCGCATATCGAGGCCTGCCGGGAGGCAGGAATCGACCGGGTGCTGTTCGACGTGCCGGACAAGGGCCGCGACGAGGTGCTGACCCTGCTGGACGGCTACGGGAAGCTGATGGAATCGCCGCTTTGAGCCGACATCATCGAATGCTGCGTGGAGCGTTCGATGGAGCAATGCGCAGAAAGCAGCTACGAAGAGTTTCGCTATTCACCGGCGACCAAGTGCTCCACGTCAAACCCTAGTAAACGGATACCTCGAATGGAGCGATTATTGAACGGAGGACGTTTGGAGTCTCCCCAGCCGAGCAACTCCATGACACACGCTTCACCGAAGCCATTGAGCTTATGGCTGCCAAATACGCAGTCATAGGCACGCTCAATCGCATCGCCGGAGCCTGCTAGGAGATAGCGAACGGTTCGCACTACGGATTCGATTGTGTTTCTCTTCTGGAAGTCTATGCGTAGCCGCTCAAGGCCGGACAAGTCTTCGCCGATATCTTTGGAAACAAAGCGCAAGCGTTCGAGAAAGGCGTGGCAGCCCGTGAGATGTCGGAACAATTCGTCGAAGCTCAGCCGTTCCAACTCGTTCGGATCACAAAGGTAAGTCCGGATGTTCGCGATGTTTTCGATCTCTGCCGAAGCTTGATACATATCGCCTTTGACAGTATCGTCGGTTGACTGCCAGACCTGAACATATTCGACAATCCGTTCGGCCCGATCTTTCGGGTTGCTGAGCAACGATGTCTCACGCCAACCATCGCCGCTTCCTTGTGTGAGACGCAGCCACCCTAAGAACCTTCCCATCTCGATCTGCGGATCTTGGCCGGCATATTCCGGCCGTCCAAAGCCGTGTTGTTGGGCGACGCCGAGAATTTCATCGTGCGCAGGCACCAGGATCTCATCATATTTTCTACGAAAGCCTTGTATGAAGGTGCGCTCTTTGGACTTTTTTTCGCTTCCGACAACGACGCTTCTGGGGGCTGCAGGTTTTACGAACTTGTGGATGAACTTCTCGAAGGCGTCCTCATCCTGCGGCTTCTCTTTGGATTTGAATGCCTTTTCATATTCGCGAAGCACTTCTTCGTTCAAAACGTCGGCGTCGTTCCACAACTCGTCAAATAGGCCGGGCAACGCGTAGAAAGCTTCATCGCGGTCCTGCCGCAATAGGACAGAGAGTTCCCGATTTGCATTTAAGCCGCCATTGGTGAGGTTGGCGGATCCGACGAGCGCAACATTGTCAATGATGTAGAGCTTCGTGTGAAATTTGGCATCCGTGAAATAGCGGGTTTTGACCCGGGGATTCGCAAGAGCTTGACGAAGCGCCTCTGGGGTTGTGATTGGCGAAAACCGAACGATCAGCCGGACATCACATCCTTTGTCGGTCAGAGCCTTGATAGGTTGATTTGTTGTGAAGAACGGCGCTGCCAACAGTCCTAGTCTCGGGTGCGGTCCAGTGTTTATAAAGAAGTTGATGGTGAAACCGGTTGCGCGCGTGTTTGAGTACAATTCCGAAAGCTTCATTGCGGTGCCCAATATTCCAAAATCATAGAAACTATCGCTAAATTAATGAAGTATCCCGGATTGCGGGACCATTTTTTTTTGGAGCTCTTCTGCGAGAACAATCTCATAGAACGAAGGGCATTCTTCTTGGCTTGCTTCAGAGTTCATCTTGGCGGGCGTCGAGATGAACGCAGGGCAGCTTGCTATCATTGATTACTCCGACGTGAGTCGCAGCTTCTTCTGCGAGTTGCAAGGTTCATGAATTGTGCGCTTCCTGCATCATATGATTGGCAGCGCCGTCGCTGCGCCGCCGTTTCCTTGCCCACCGCGCCCAAGCTTGATAGACAGCGCGCCAGCCAAGACATTCGGTGTCGATTTCCGCCAACCGGCAGGGGCCGGACGGCGGGGCGATGCCATTCAACATCCGGAGCAGATGATGAGCACGTTTACCGACTACAAGGTCGCCGACATGAGCCTGGCGGACTGGGGCCGCAAGGAGATCGCGATCGCGGAAACCGAGATGCCCGGCCTGATGGCGCTGCGTGACGAGTTCGGTGCCACCCAGCCGCTGAAGGGTGCGCGGATCGCCGGTTGCCTGCACATGACGATCCAGACCGCCGTGCTGATCGAGACCCTGACGGCGCTGGGGGCGGAGATCCGCTGGTCGTCCTGCAACATCTTCTCCACCCAGGACCAGGCTGCCGCGGCCATCGCCGCCGCCGGGATCCCGGTCTTCGCCTGGAAGGGCATGAACGACGAGGAGTTCTGGTGGGCCATCGACATGACCATCGAGGGTCCGGACGGCTGGCGTCCGAACATGATCCTGGATGATGGCGGTGACCTGACCCAGCGGATGCACGAGAACTTCCCGGCGCTGCTGGACGATGTCCGCGGCCTGTCGGAGGAAACCACCACCGGCGTGCATCGCCTCTACGAGATGGCAAAGGCCAAGACCCTGAAGGTTCCGGCGATCAACGTGAATGACTCGGTCACCAAGTCCAAGTTCGACAACCTGTATGGCTGCCGCGAGAGCCTGGTGGACGGCATCAAGCGGGCCACCGACGTGATGCTGGCCGGCAAGGTCGCCGTGGTCTGCGGCTTCGGCGATGTCGGCAAGGGCTCGGCGGAGAGCCTGCGCAGCCAGGGCGCGCGGGTGATCGTGACGGAGATCGATCCGATCTGCGCGCTGCAGGCCGCCATGGAAGGCTATGACGTCAAGACCATGGAAGACGTGGCGGGTACTGCCGACATCTTCGTCACCGCCACCGGCAACAAGGATGTCATCACCGTCGACCACATGCGGGAGATGAAGGACCGGGCCATCGTCTGCAACATCGGCCACTTCGATTCCGAGATCCAGGTCGCGGGCCTGCGCAACTACCCGTGGCACAACGTGAAGCCGCAGGTTGACGAGATCGAGTTCCCGGACGGCAAGCGCCTGATCCTGCTGGCGGAAGGCCGCCTGGTGAACCTGGGTTGCGCCACCGGCCACCCGAGCTTCGTCATGAGCGCATCCTTCACCAACCAGGTGCTGGCGCAGATCGAGCTGTGGGAGAACCACCGCAACTATGACCGCGAGGTCTACGTGCTGCCGAAGCACCTGGACGAGAAGGTCGCGGCCCTGCACCTGGCGCGGCTGGGCGTGAAGCTGACCCAGCTCTCCGATGACCAGTCGCAGTATCTGGGCATTCCGGCTGCCGGTCCGTTCAAGCCGGAGCATTACCGCTACTGACCATCCGGGCTGCGTTGCGGTTACTTTCCTTCAATCTTCCCCGTGGCCTAATGTAGGTTCGGCGAGGATTCGACAGCAACCGCGCAGGCAGTTCCGAATGACCAAGAGGCGAGCAGCGTTGGATACCTGGCTCCGGTTCACCGGGGTCGGGTTCGCTGCGTTCTCCTGCCTGGGTTCCACCGGACACGCACAGACCGTCGTCGACGCCGAGATCGCCTCCGATCCGCCGCTGCTGGTGCTGGCGGTCGGTATCCTGGCCGGGGCCATCGTCGTGGGGGTCCTGACGACCTTCCTGCTGCAGCGACAGGGCGGCACCATCCGCCGCCTGCGTGCCGAGATCGAGACCCTGTCGGGGGAGCGGGAGAACTTCCGCAACGATGTCCAGCGCCAGGAGGCCGAGATCGGCCTGACGCGGGACAAGCTCACCTCGCTGGGGCGGGAGCGCGACCAGTATCGCAGCCTGCTCAATGCCGCCCCCTTCGCGGCGTGGCGTCGCGACCTTGCCGGGGACATCATCTGGCGCAACACGACGCTGGAGGACCTGCTCGGCGGTGACGGCAGCCATGACGAACTGGCGTCGAAGGCCGATGCGCGGCGGCCACAGGCGCTGGTGGCCAAGGCCCGTGACGAGGAAGCGCTGGCAGGGGAGGAACGGCGCTTCGTGGTCGAGGGACAGCGCCGCGTCTTCCAGGTGCTGGAGACCCCGCTGCTGTCGGAGGACGAATCGGCCGGCTTCGCCATCGATGTTTCCGACACGGAGGAACTGCGCCGCGATCTGCGTCGCCACATCCGCGCCAACAACGAGGTGCTGCAGCACATGTCGACCGCGGTCGGCATCTATGACCGCGAGAAGCGGCTGATCTTCGCCAACCGGGCCTTCACCCAGTTCTGGGGACTGGAGGAGGAATTCGTCGGGCACCAGCCGACGCTGGGCGAGGTGATGGACCGGCTGCACCAGAACCGGAAGCTGCCCGAACAGGTGGAGTACCGTCAGTTCCGGCGCAATCGCGAGGCCTTCTTCAACACGCTGCTGGAACCCTTTGAGGACCTGTACCAGTTGCCGGACGAGCGCATGGTGCGCGAGACCATCACCCGTCACAGCTTTGGCGGCCTGCTGTTCATGGTCGAGGATGCGACCGACCGCATCGTGCTGGAGCGGACGCTGAACACGCTGATCGCGGTGCAGCGTGCGACGCTGGACAACCTGCACGAGGCGGTGGCGGTGTTCGGACCGGATGGCCGCCTGAACCTGACCAATGTCGGCTTTCGCCAGATGCTCGGCATCAGCCAGGAACTGACGGACAAGGAACCCCATATCCGCGACCTGCTGGATCATGTCATCGATCTGTGGGAGGAACCGGGAATCTACGTCACCATGCGTGACCGGCTGATCGCCTCCGCCACCGAGATGCGTGCCGACAACGGGCGCATGGAACTGCCCGACGGGCGCATCGTCGATTATGCCGCGACGGGGCTGCCGGATGCGCGGACGCTGTTCACCTACATCGATGTCACCGACTCGCTGCGGATCGAGCGGGCGCTGCGGGAACGGAACGAGGCGCTGGTCGCCGCCGACCTGATCAAGAGCGAGTTCCTGGAGAACATGTCCTACGAACTGCGCACCCCGCTCAACACGATCCTCGGTTTCGCCGAGATCCTGCACAATGACTATTTCGGCACCCTGAACGAGCGCCAGCAGGAGTACTCCTCCGGTATCCTGGAAGCCTCCGGCCAGTTCCTGTCCATGATCAACGACATGCTCGACCTGGCCTCGATCCAGGCCGGGCACCTGCATGTGGATATGGAGCCGTTCCTGATCGCGGATGCCATCGACGCGGTGCTGGAGAAGTACCGCGACAGGGCACAGCGCCGGCAGCTCCGCCTGCGGGTCGAGATCGCCCAGGGGCTGAGCGAGATGGTCAGCGACCAGCGCCGCGTGGAGCAGATCCTCGGCAACCTGATCAGCAACGCGGTGAAGTTCACGCCGCCCGGTGGCGAGGTGGTGGTCTCCGCCACCACGGTGCAGGACACGGTCGAACTGGCCGTGGAGGACAACGGCATCGGCATCCCGGTCGAGGAGCAGGAGCGTGTCTTCGAGACCTTCCGCACCAGCGACCGCCACACCAGGCGCGGCGCCGGGCTGGGCCTGGCGCTGGTGCGCAGCCTGATGGAACTGATGGGTGGCACGGTCGAGCTGAAATCGGAGAGCGGTGCAGGCACGCGGGTGGCCTGCCGCTTCATTGCACTGGACGCGGATTTCGAGGCGGATGCGGACGATGTGCCGACACTGCTGCCGTCGGCAACGGTGCATCCGATCTCCGGCCCGGTCGGGAAGAACGAAGCCTGACACGCCATGACTGCCGATCACATCCGACTGGACAGCATGCAGGCCACGCATGCGCTGGGGCAGCGTCTTGCCAGGGGGCTGCGGACCGGGGATGCGTTGCTGCTCTCCGGTGACCTGGGGGCCGGGAAGACCGAACTGGCCAGGGCCATCATCCGGGCGCGTGCCGGTGTCGCGGTGGATGTGCCCAGCCCGACCTTCAACCTCGTGATCCCTTACGAATTCGGCGACATGCTGATCACGCATTTCGACCTCTATCGGCTGGAAAGCGCGGACGACGTGATGGAACTCGGTTTCCTCGATGCCCTGGACGACGGGGTGGTGATCGTCGAATGGCCGGACCGGCTGGGGGACCTGGAACCGGCGGACGCGGTCCGCATCGACCTGGTGAGCGACGGGCAGGCGCGCACGGCGCGGCTCAGCGGTCCACCTGCCGTGCTGGAGCGCCTGCTTGGAACCTGATCGCCAGACCGCACTGCTGCGCCTGCTGGCGGACGCGGACCTGTCCGGGGCCGAGGTCCGCCCGCTGGCCGCCGATGCCTCCTTCCGCAGCTATCATCGCGTGCATGGCCGGGATGGCCGCGTGCTGGTGCTGATGGATGCCCCGCCCGCAAGCGAGGATGTCAGGCCCTTCGTCCGCATCGCCCGGCTGCTGCAGGGCTGGGGCCTGTCCGCGCCGGAGATCGTGGCGGAGGATGCGGCGGCCGGGTTCCTGCTGCTGGAGGATCTGGGGGACGACCTGTTCAGTCACCTGATCGCGCAGGACAGGACGCTGGAACCGGTCCTTTACCAGGCCGCCATCGACGTGCTGGCGGAGCTGCGGCAACGCCCGGCACCGGCGGACCTGCCGCGCCACGACATGGAGGTGCTGCTGGCGGAGGTGGCGCTGTTCCTGGAATGGCGCTTCCCGGAAATCCATGGCCGTGCGGCTTCCAAGGCCGAAACGGAAGGTTTCACCACAGCCTGGCGGCAGGTGCTGGAAGGCAGCAGCCTTGCCACCGGCACGCTGGTGCTGCGCGACTACCATGTCGACAACATGATCTGGCTGCCGCAACGGGCGGGCACGGCGCGGGTCGGGCTGCTGGATTTCCAGGACGCGGTGGCCGGGGATCCGGCCTATGATGTGGCGTCGCTGCTGTCGGACGTGCGCCGCGACATCGATCCGGCACTGGCGTCGCGGCTGCTGGCGCATTATCTGGAACGGACCGGGCTGGACGGGGAGGCATTCCGCGCCAACCTCGCGGTGCTGGGCGCGCAGCGGAACATGCGCATCCTTGGCGTGTTCACCCGGCTCTGGCGGCGGGATGGCAAGCCGTCCTATACAGGCTGGCTGGCGCGCACCTGGCGGCTGGTCCGGCGTGACCTGGCCCATGATGCGCTGGCCCCGGTACGTGACTGGGTGGCGCGCCATGCGGCAAGTGACCGGCAGGCGGACGAGATGGAGCGGAGAGACTGATGGCGGAGACTGAGCGGCCGGGACTGCCCCGCACGGCCATGGTACTGGCGGCCGGGCTGGGGAAGCGGCTTCGTCCCCATACCCTTTCGCGCCCCAAGCCGCTGGTCAGTGTCGCGGGCCGCAGCCTGATCGACCGCACCCTGGACCGCCTGGAGGCCGTGGGCGTCACCGACGTGGTGGTCAACCTGCACTACCGCGCGGACATGCTGGCGGCGCACCTGGAGCGACGGGGAAGCCCGAACATCACCCTGCTGCACGAGGAAGTGCTGCTGGAAACCGGCGGCGGGGTGCTGAACGCGCTGCCCAAGCTGGGTCCCGACCCCTTCCTGGTGGTCAATTCCGACATGATCTGGCGTGACGGGCTGACCGATACCATGGCGCTGATGGGACGGCACTTCGACCCGGAACGGATGGATGCGCTGCTGATGATGCAGCCGACGATCCGCGCGCTCGGCTATCACGGGCAGGGGGATTTCCACATGGACCCTGCCGGACGGCTGATCCGCCGCCGTGCGCCGAAGGTGGCGCCGTTCCTGTTCTCCGGCGTGCAGATCCTGCGCCCGGAGGTCTTTGACGGCATGACCGTGGAACCGTTCTCGCTGAACCGTATCTACGACATCGCGCAGGAGGCGGGGCGGCTCTACGGCACCCGCCATGACGGCGACTGGCTGGAGGTCGGGACACCGGCCACGCTTGCCCTGGCGGAGCGGGAGCTGCGCCGCGCGGGCGACCGGGGAGACTGAGCATGGACGCGCCTGCCAGGGACGGTTCGGGCAGGCACGGCGTCGCGACCATCCCTGCGGGCGTTCCCTTCGTCGATTGCCTGGCGCGGGTGCTGCTGCAGCGGCATGGACCGGCCGGAGACGGGCGGCTGCCCGATGCGCTGGTGCTGCTGCCCACCCGCCGCGCCGTGCGCAGCCTGACGGAAGCCTTCCTGCGGGTCAGCGACGGGCAGGCGCTGCTGCTGCCGGTGATGCGGCCCCTGGGCGACCTGTCGGAGGACGAGCCGCCGGTCAGCCTGCTGGACCCGGTCGACGAGGAGGACCTGGCCGCGCCGATCCCGGAACTGCGGCGCAGGCTGATCCTGGCGCGGCTGGTGGCCGCCGGGCCGATCGCGACGGCGGGGCCTGCGGGCGCGCTGGCACTGGCCGACGCGCTGGCGCACCTGCTGGACGAGAGCGCGACGGAACGGCTGGACTTCGCGAACCTGAAGGATCTCGTGCCCGCCGCCTATCAGGCACACTGGGAAGAGACCCTGCGCTTTCTCACCATCATCACCGATGCCTGGCCGGATATCCTGGCCGATCTGGACCTGATCGATCCGTCAACCCGTCGCGACCTGCTGATGCAACGGCTTGCCGCGCGCTGGCGGCAGCACGGGGCCGGACACCCGGTGATCATCGCCGGTTCGACGGGCAGCGTGCCGGGCACGGCGGAGCTGATGCAGGCCGTGGCCGGACTGCCGGACGGCCAGATCGTGCTGCCGGGCTTCGACCCGGAGATCGGTGCGCGGGAACATGCGGAGATCCTGAAGGAGCCGGCGCACCCGCAGCACGGCATGCGCCTGCTGCTGCGCCAGCTTCATGTGAATCTTGCCGATGTGGCGGCCTGGTCGATGGCGGATGAAACACATCCCGCCCGTGCCCGCCTGCTGCGGGAGGCGCTGCGTCCTGCCAGCACCACCGACCAGTGGCAGGACCTGAGTGCGATCACCCCGCCCGCTCTGGAGGGGCTGTCGCTGGTAGAGGCGGAGAACCCGGGGCAGGAGGCGCTGGCCATTGCGCTGCTGCTGCGCCGGGCAATGGAAACCGCCGGCCAGACGGCGGCACTGGTGACGCCGGACCGGGCGCTGGGGCGGCGGGTGGCGGCGGAACTGGCGCGCTTCGGTGTAACGGTCGATGACAGTGGCGGCACCGTGCTGCGGCTGACCCCGCCGGGCCGCTTCCTCGGGCTGCTGGCGGCGGCGCTGGCGGATGGTTTCGGCCCTGTCACCCTGCTGGCGCTGCTGAAGCACCCGCTGGCGGGCATGGGGTTGCCGACGGCTGACCTCCGACGCGTCGTGCGCGGTTTCGAGCGGCGCGCCATGCGCGGCATCCGGCTGCATGCCGACCTGGAGGGGTTCATGGCCCTGCTGGGGCAGGACACCCGGCAGGGCGCGGCGCCGGAGTGGCTGCTCTCCCTTGCCGATGCCTCCCGCCCGCTGCGGCAGATGCTGGCGGCGGGGCCAGTGGCGCTCGATGCATTGCTGCGCGGTTTCCTGCAGCTTGCCGAGCATGTCGCGGCCACCGAGACGGAAACCGGGGCGGAGCGGCTCTGGCGCGGGGAGGCGGGCGAGCGCGCCGCCGAACTGTTTGCCGAACTGCTGGATGTGGCGGGCGACAGCGATGCGGTCGGCCTGTCCGACTGGCCCGACATGCTGGACCAGCTCGTCGGCAGCGCCACCGTGCGCCCGCGCTTCGGCACCCATCCGCGCATCCGCATCCTGGGGCCGCTGGAGGCCCGGCTGCAGAGTGCCGATCTCGTCATCCTGGGTGGCCTGAACGAGGGCACATGGCCCGCCGCCGCCGATGTCGACCCCTGGATGAGCCGGGGCATGCGCGCCGATTTCGGCCTGCCGTCACCGGAACGGCGGATCGGGCTACAGGCGCATGACTTCGCCCAGCTCGCTGCCTCCGGCACCGTTGTGCTGACCCGCGCGCTGAAGGCGGAGGGTACGCCGACGGTCCCGTCGCGCTGGCTGCTGCGGCTGCGCAGCGTCGTGCGAGGTGCGGGCCTGGCGCTGGACCCGGACCCGCGGCCGAAGCTCTGGGCGACCGCCATCGACAAGGCGCCGGACCGGCCGCCCGTGGCCCCGCCAGCGCCACGACCGCCGGTCTCCGCTCGGCCGGTGGAACTGCCGGTGACCGCCGTCGAGCGGCTGATCCGCGACCCCTACGACATCTATGCCAGCCGCATCCTGCGCCTGCGCAAGCTCGACCCGCTGGACGAGGAACCGGGACCACGGCTGAAGGGAGACATGATCCATGCCGCCTTCGAGCAGCTGGCGAAGGAGAAGCCGGGGACCTGGCGGCTGGAGGACTGGCCGCGCCTGCGCACCATCGGGCAGCAGCACTTTGCCCGCCTGGCCCATCGCCCGGCGGTGCACGCCCTCTGGTGGCGACGGTTCGAGAAGGCCGCCCGCTGGCTGCTGGCGCAGGAGGCGAAGGATCCCGCGCCCGTCGTCCGGCGGCTGGCGGAGATCAAGGGGCAGCATCCGGGTCTGCCCGGTCTCGACGATTTCACCCTGACGGCGAAGGCCGACCGGATCGACATCATGTCCGACGGCAGTGCGCGGATCATCGACTACAAGACCGGCACCCCGCCCTCCATGCCGCAGATCAAGGCCGGGTTCGCCGTGCAGATGCCGCTGCAGGGGCTGATCCTGCGCGATGGCGGCTTCACGGCTGCGGGCCGGGCCGAACTGGCCGACCTGGTGCATGTCCGGGTGCACGGCACCCGCGATGGCGGGGCATGGACGCCGGTGAAGCCTCCGCTGGACGAACTGCTGGAGGATACGGAGGCCGGGCTGGCCCAGCTCATCAACGAATATCGCGACCTGCGGACACCCTACCTGTCGCGCCCGCGCGTGCAGTTCCTCGGCTATCCCGGCGACTACGACCACCTGGCGCGGGTGCCGGAATGGTCCACCCGTGACGGTGGGGAGGGGCAGTCATGACCGACCTGGTGCCTGTCTCGCCGGCCACCGTCGACCTGCCCGCCACCATCGAGCGGCAGCGCCGCGCCGCGCATCCGCTGAACTCCGCCTGGGTCAGCGCCAATGCCGGGTCCGGCAAGACGCGCGTGCTGACCGACCGCATCGTCCGCCTGATGCTGGCCGGGACCGAACCGAGCCGCATCCTCAGCCTGACCTTCACCAAGGCCGCGGCGGCGGAGATGGAGAACCGCCTGTTCACGCGGCTCGGCACCTGGGCAACGCTGAACGACCGGGACCTGCAGGCAGAGCTGGAGGACCTGTTGGGACGCCCTGCGGGGGAGGGGATCGACCTCGGCGTCGCGCGCCGTCTCTTCGCACGGGCGCTGGAGACGCCGGGCGGGCTGAAGATCCAGACCATCCATGCCTTTGCCAGTTCGGTGCTGGGGCGGTTCCCGCTGGAGGCCGGGATCTCGCCGGAGTTCCGCGTGCTGGACGACGTGCAGGCGAACGAGGTCAAGACCGCCCTGAAGGAGGACCTGCTGGCAGGGCGTCACGCCGACAGCACGATCAACGGGGCCGTGGACCGCCTGGTGGACTGGCTGCCGGACACCGAGTTCGAGTCACTGCTGAACAACGCCCTTTGGCGGCGTGATGCGCTGGGCGGCGTGCTGGAGGCGCTGCACGGCCCAGCCGGTGTCGCCGACGCGCTGCGGGACCGGTTGGGGCTGCAGGCCGGGGAGACCGCGGCGGACGTGCTGGAGGTCGCCTGTCGCTACGGTTCCTGGGATGACCTGGGCTTGCGGCGGGCGCTGGCCGCGTTCCAGCAGGACAGCACGGCCACGGCGAAGCGCAGTGTCGAGCGGCTGTCGGGCTGGCTGGGGGCGGATGATGCCGGGCGCCAGCAGATGTTCGACGACTATTGCAGCATGTTCCTGACCCAGAAGGGGGAACCCGCGAAACGGATCGTCACCAAGGCCGCTGCC
The DNA here is from genome assembly GCA_965228535.1 of Minwuia sp. Taxonomy (GTDB): domain Bacteria; phylum Pseudomonadota; class Alphaproteobacteria; order Minwuiales; family Minwuiaceae; genus Minwuia. The sequence continues at coordinate 885,352 of CBDDHU010000003.1, forward strand.
GCTGCCGACCCGTTGGTCGAGGAGGTCATGGAGGCGGAGCAGGACCGCATCCTCGTCACCCGTGACCGCTGGCGCGCCGCCATCCTGGCCGACAGGACCGCCGACTTCCTGACCCTGGCGGGGGTGCTGCTGGGCGGCTACGACCAGGCGAAGCGGCAGCGTGGCCTGCTGGACCATGACGACCTGATCCTGCATCTCAGGGCGCTGCTGCGCCGTGACCGGGGCTGGGTCCACTACAAGCTGGACCAGGGCATCGACCACATCCTGATCGACGAGGCGCAGGACACCTCCCCCGCCCAGTGGGACATCGTGCGGGAACTCAGCGAGGAGTTCTTTGTCGGCGAGGGCGCGCGGGAGGGCGTGCGGACGGTCTTTGCCGTCGGTGACGAGAAGCAGTCGATCTACAGCTTCCAGGGCGCCGATCCGGCGGGGTTCCAGCGCAACCGCCGCTGGTTCGCGGAACGGGTGCGTAGCTTGGGAGAGAGCTTCGACGCGGTGGACCTGCAACTGTCCTTCCGCTCGACACCGGCGATCCTGGCCGCCGTGGACCACGTCCTGTCGGATCACCGGGCACACGGGGTCACGGCGGACAACAGCGCCCCCAGCCACCACGCGTTCCGCGCCGCGACGCCGGGTCTGGTGGAACTCTGGCCGCTGGTGGAACCGATGGAGCGGCCGGAGAAGAACCGCTGGGACGCGCCGCTGAATCAGGAAGAACCGGACAGCCCGCGCCGCCGCCTGGCGAAGGCGGTCGCCGAGCGTATCGCCGCGATGATCCGCGACCGGGAGACCATCGGCGACCCGGAAGGCGGCAATCGCCCCGTGCGCCCGGTACGGGCGGGTGACGTGATGATCCTGGTGCGCAAGCGCGATGCGCTGGTGGTGGAACTGTCGCGGGAACTGAAGGTGGCGGGGGTGCCGGTTGCCGGTTCCGACCGGATGCGTCTGACCGAGCAGGTGGCGGTCATGGACCTGATGGTGCTGGGCGACTTCCTGCTGCTGCCGGAGGATGACCTGGCGCTGGCAACGGTGCTGAAGTCGCCGCTGTTCGACTTCGATGATGACAGCGACCTGTTCCCGCTGGCCCATGGCCGCTCCGGCACCTTGTGGCAGGCACTGCGGGAGCGTGCGCCGGAGCAGCCGCACTGGCAGCAGGCGGTGGCCGAACTGCAGGACCTGCTGGGGCTGGTCGACCTGCAGCCGCCGTTCGAGTTCTTCAGCAACCTGCTCGGACCGCGCGGTGGCCGACGGCGGCTGATCGCGCGGCTGGGGCCGGACCAGATCGACCCGCTCGACGAATTCCTCGAGGCGGCGCTGGCCGATGAGCGCCATGGCCCGGCATCGATGCAGGGCTTCCTGCACCGCCTGCGGCGCCAGGATGTGGAGATCAAGCGCGACATGGACCATCGCCATGACGCGGTGCGGATCATGACCGTCCATGGTGCGAAGGGGCTGGAGGCCCCGGTGGTGTTCCTGCCGGACACGATCAGCGTGCCGCTGGCACCGCGTGACCGGCTCGCCTTCCTGGAAGGGGAGGGGATGACCTTGCCGCTGGTCACTGGCACGACGGCGGAGAACCCCATTGCGCTGCAGGAACATCGCGACCGGGTGATGCGCGACCAGAACTGGGAATACCGCCGGCTGCTCTACGTGGCGATGACCCGGGCGGAGGACCGGCTGTATGTCTGCGGCTGCATGACCGCGCAGGGTCGGCAGCCGAAGGATGACTGCTGGTACCGGATGGTGGAGGACGGCCTGCGGGAGGCCGGGGCAGTGGAGACGGAGACCGGACTGGTGCTGGGCAGCGCCACGGTCGAACCGGCCCCGGGTCTTGCCCTCGACGATGGGGAGGAGGCGCTGCCCGACTGGGCCACCCGCCCGATGCCGGAGGAACCGGTGCCGCCGCGCCCGCTGACGCCGTCCCGGCCCGAGGGGGCGGAACCGGCGGTGCGCAGTCCGCTTTCCGGGCCGGTTGCCGGTTCCGGCGCGCTGCGTCGCGGGGTGCTGATCCATTACCTGCTGCAGGTCATGCCGACCCTGCCGGAGGCGGAGCGGGAGCGGCGCGGCCTGGCCCTGCTGCAACGCCGCGCGCCGGAACTGGACGCGGCAACGGCGGCCGCGATGTTGGCGGAGGCGCTGGCGGTGATGACCGCGACCGACATCGCCCCCCTGTTCGGATCAGGCAGCCGGGCGGAGGTCGCCATCACCGGCCTGGTCGATGGCGTGGTGGTGACGGGACAGGTGGACCGGCTGCTGATCGGGCCGGACCGGATCATCGTCGCCGACTACAAGACCAACCGGCCGCCGCCGCAGCGGCTTGCCGACGTCTCGCAGGCCTACCTGCGCCAGATGGGGCTGTACCGCGCGGTGCTGCAGCAACTGCATCCGGACCGCCCGGTGACCGCGATTCTCGTCTGGACCGACGAGGCCCGGGCCATGGTGCTGCCCGACAGGCTGATGGACAGGGCACTGCAGCGGACCGCTTGACGCTCCCCCGGCCCCTACCTAGTTTCATCCCAGCATCGAAGCATTGCCGTGCAGGCATCCCAACATTGCGGAGAAGACCGATGAGCACCGTCAAGATCACTGACGCCAACTTCCAGACCGATGTGCTGGCTTCCGACAAGCCGGTGCTGGTCGACTACTGGGCCGAATGGTGTGGTCCGTGCCGCCAGATCGCCCCCTCGCTGGACGAGATCTCGGCGGAGATGGACGGCAAGCTGACGGTGGCGAAGCTGAACATCGACGAGAACCCGAACACCCCGACCCGCTACGGCGTGCGCGGCATCCCGACGCTGATGCTGTTCAAGGGTGGCGAGGTCGTGGCGACCAAGGTCGGCGTGCTGCCGAAGTCGCAGCTGCAGTCCTGGATCGACTCCAACATCTGATCCCCTCCTGCCTAACGGTGGTGCAGCGCGCCTGCTGCACACCACCAGCCGGGCTGCGCCTGCGCCAGCTGCGCTCGCGCGGCCTCGGCTGCCTGCGGATCATCGAACAGGCCGAAACAGGTCGCACCGGAGCCTGACATCCGGTGCAGCCGGACCCCTTTGCAGGTGCCGATGGCCTGAAGCACCTGCCCGATCACCGGGCAGAGGCCTGTCGCGGCACCCTGCAGGTCGTTGCGGCAATCGCCAAGCCAGGCAAGCCAGCCGTTCCGGTCCGTCGGCATGCGTCCGTCATGTTGCAACGGTGCCGAGAAGGCAGCTTCCGCCGCGAACTGCCGGAACACCGACGGGGTGGAGACCTCGACACCCGGATTGACCAGCAGTACGCCGAGCCCGGCCGGTACCGTGGCGGGACGGAGTTGCTCGCCGACCCCTTCCATCATGCTGGGGCGACCGCCGAGGCAGACCGGCACATCTGCGCCCAGTTCCAGCGCCAGCGACTGCAGTGCGTCGTCTTCAGGGCGGCTGGACCAGAGTTGCATCAGCGCCTGCAGGGTAGCCGCCGCGTCGGCCGAGCCGCCACCGATGCCCGAAGCCACCGGCAGGTTCTTCTCCAGCGTCAGGCGCAGCCCGTCCAGTGACCGGCCGGTGCAGGCGGCGAGAGCGGTTGCGGCGCGGACCACCAGGTTGGTCGCGGCATCGTCCGCAAGCACGATGGCAAAGGGGCCGGTGACCTGGAACTGGAGGCCGGTTCCGCTGAACCGTTCGGCGGTGATCCGGTCACCGATGTCGGCGAAGGCGACAAGGCTCTGCAGCAGGTGCAGTCCGTCATCACGCCGTCCCACCACATGCAGGAAGAGGTTCAGCTTGGCGGGGGCGGGTCGAACGGCGGTCATGGGCTACGGATGGTGGCCGGTGGGCAGTTTCGTGGTGGCTCAGGCGCAGCCGGCGAAGCGGCCACGATCCTCGTCCAGCCCCTCGTTCAGCTTCCGCGTGACCGAGTTGGCCTGCTCCTCCTCCGGGCCGAGCACCAGCACCCGACGCCACTGGAAACAGCTCTCCAGGCGTCGTCCGACATGCCAGTAGGCATCGCCCAGATGCTCGTTGATCGTCGGGTCCTCCGGACGCAATTCGACGGCGCGTTCCAGCTGTTTCACCGCTTCCTCGTGGTCGCCCTTGCGGAACAGTACCCAGCCGAGGCTGTCGACGATGTAGCCGTCCTGCGGTTTCAGCGCCACGGCACTGCGCAGCATCTCCACCGCCTCGTCCAGTCGCATGCCCTTGTCGGCCCAGGAATAGGCCAGGTAGTTCATGATGTAGGGGTGGCGGGGGCGCAGCTCCAGCGCCTGCAGCAGGTCTCGCTCCGCATCGTTCCAGCGGCCGGAGCGTTCCAGCGCGATGCCGCGCGCATACAGCACCGCCCAGTGGCGCGGCTGCAGTTCATCGACCCGCTCCAGCGCCTGGCTGTAGACCGTCGCCGCTTCCTCGAAGCGTGAATGGGTGCGCAGCAGGTCGGCCAGCGTGATCAGCGCGACGGTTTCCTCGCTCCGCTCCGACGCCATGCGCTGCAACAGCTCGATCGCCTGGTCCGTCCGGTCCAGCTTGTCCAGCATCCACGCGGTGCGCAGCCGGGCACCCCACTTGTAGGGGGACTCCCGGTCCACCCGCTCATAGGCGGCGATGGCGTCCAGCCAGCGGTCGTTCGTCTCCCGGATATCGCCCAGCAGTGCCTGGGCCACGTCCAGGTCGGCACGGACATGCAGCGACAGCCGCAGGTAGATCATCGCCACGTCGCTGACATCGTCGCGCACCAGCGCGGAGGCGGCGCCGTAGAGTGCCTCCGCGATGCCGTCATTGGCGTCCCGCACCGGGAACGCTTCCGACAGCGCCCGCTCGCCGCTCAGATAGGCGACCAGCACATGGTCCTCCCCGAAGCGGGCGCGCAGTTTCAGCAGCTCGGCCTTCCCGGCCTCCGGGCCGTCGCGGCGTTCGATGATGGACGCCTTGACCAGCATGGAGCGGAGGTCGGGCCGACTGGCCTCCTCGTAGGTGGCAAAGGCCTCCAGCGCGCCGTCCAGGTCACCCGCGGTGGCCAGGATCAGGGTGCGGTGATAGTTGGCGAAGGGGATGAACGCCTCGGTCCGGCTCAGCGGCTCCAGCCGCTGTGCCGCGTTCGCGCCGTCGCCCTGGCCGAAGGAGGCCCAGGCCCGGAGCAGCGGCCCCACCAGCCGCATCGAGCCACGCCGCTTGTTGGCCTTGGAGATGCGGGATTCCGCCTTGCCGAACTTGCCGGTCTTCAACTCGTGGACGGCGACGGTCAGGTTGGCGACAGGGGCAGCGTCGTCACCTTCCAGGATGCGCTCCGCCAGCGGCAGCGCGGCCTCCACGTCCCCCTCCGACACCGTCAGCAGGAAGGCGCGTCGCAGCAGCCAGGTGTTCTCCGGATCAGCCTCCAGCGCCTCGTTGAAATAGCGTGCGGCGGCGGCGATGTCGCCATCCTTGCGCGCCTGTCGCGCGGCCAGGAAGGCACCGAAACCCTTGCCCGAGACCCGCGCGGCCGGCGTGACCGGGGCAACCACGGCCTTCTGGTCCTTCGATGCGACCTCCGTACCCGCATGGGCAGCCGGCTGCCAGCCCATGATGCAGGCGGCAAGGGCAAGTCCGAACGGGACCGACAGGGCACGGGTGAGGATGCGGTTGGAGTGTCTCATGGACCTGATTGTTTGCATGGGCTTCCCATCCCGCAAGACCAAACTTGCGTGATGATCGCTGCTCAGGCGTTGATTTTCGGTGTACCGGACCGTGTCCAGTCCCTGCGCAAGGCCCGCCTCAGGCCGTGTCGCCGGTCGGGAACCGGGCGCGGAAGGCTTCCGCCGTCGCCTCGAACTCGGGCAGGATGCCTTCGGAGCGCGCAACCGCGCCGCTGTTGTCGCCATCCTTGACCGCGCGTTCGATGCCTGCGGCCCGTGCGCCGAGACGCGCGGCGCCGAATGTCGAGCAGGTGCTCTTCAGCGCGTGGCCCTCGAACCCCAGGCGGGAGAAGTCATCGGATGCCGCCGCCTCCGACACTTCCCGCACACGCCGGGCCGCTTCCTCCAGGAACTCGTCCACCAGGATGCCGACGATCTCGTCGCCGGTGTCCTGGGCAAGTGCCTGCAGTGCCGCGTCGTCCAGCAGGGGCAGGGTGTCGTCGGTTGTCATTTCTCTGTCAGCATGCGTTCCAGAAAGTCCAGCCGGTCCTGGCCCCACAGCATCTGGTCACCGAGGAAATAGGTGGGTGCCCCGAAGACGCCGCGTTCGATGGCCTCCTCCGTCTCGCGGGCGCGAATGGCCTGCGGATCAATGCTCGTCATTCTGTCACGAAGTCGTGAGACGTCGAGTCCGGCCTCGCTCACGATTTCGTCAATGGTTGCCGCGTCGGCGATGTTGCGTTCCTCCACCCAGACGGCGCGCATGAACCGTCCGGCCAGGTCCATCGCGTCCGCCCCGTCCTCCCGCGCCACGTAGGTCAGCAGCGCCGCCTCCGTCTCGTCGACGGGAAAGAAGGCGGGTTCCAGGGTGAGCGGAATGTCCAGCCGGGCGCGCCAGCGCTTCAGTTCCTGCATCCGGTAGGCGCGGCGGGCAGGGGGGCGCTTGCCCAGCGGCAGGCCGCCGGTGGCGTTGAAGACCTGCATCAGGTCGACGGGGCAGAACCGCACGCTGGCACCGGCCCGGTCGGCCAGTGCGCGCAGCCGACCGTGGCCCATGAAGGTCCAGGGCGACGCCAGTGCGCCGAAGCAGTCGATCCGTGGTCCCGTCATTGCTCAGTGCCTCCCGTCGGAAAATCCGTTCATGCCACCGGTTCGCGTGCGGGGCGACCGCTGCCCCGCGAACTGCTGCATCGCGTAGCTGTCGGTCATGCCGGAGACCCGGTCCGTGACCGCAAGCGCGCGATCATAGGCGCTCATCCCCGATGTTGTCGCCATCGCCGCACGGTCCATCAGCGAGTCTATCACCCGATCCGCGCCGAGGTCGCGTTCATAGTCGCCATCGCTGACAAATACCTTCCGCGCGGTGACGTCCGTGATGTGATGCAGTGCATGGGCACCCGGCACCTGCGCCAGCAGCGCCGCACGGTGGCGGCCATCGAGCATCTGCGGCTCCACCTCCAGGAAGACCGTGATGACCTGGCCGATCAGTTCGCCGATCGCCTTGGCCCGCAGGTAGGCGATGCGGCGCGCAGGCTCCTCGATCTCCTGGTAGCGCCGTCGCTCCCCGCCAATGGCCAGCAGCAGTGCCTCCGCCTCCGCGAACGGGATCTTGCCGATCTTGAAGCCGTCCTCCAGGTCGATGATCGTGTAGCAGATGTCATCCGCCGCCTCGACCAGGAAGGCCAGCGGATGCCGCAGCCAGCGCCCCTGACCGTCCGGCTGCAGCCCGGTCTCCCGCGCCACCTCGCGGAAGATCTCCGCCTCCGCCTGCATGACGCCGAACTTCTGTGCCCCGGCATCACTGCCATCGCGGGCCGGGGCACCGTCCACCAGCCTGGGATACTTGCTGAAGGTGGCCAGCGTGGCGGCCGTCAGCCGTAGGCCACCCTTGTCACGCCAGTTCTGCAGGCGGGTGAGGATGCGGAAGCCCTGGGCATTGCCCTCGAACTGCAGCAGGTCCTGCGCCTGGGCGCGGGTGAGGCCGTGCAGCATCGTCCGGCCCCTCGGCGCATCCCGGAACCAGTGCTGGATCAGTTCCTCGCCCCGGTGCCCGAACGGCGGATTGCCGATGTCGTGCGCCAGGCAGGCGGCGGAGACGATGTGTCCGAACTCGGCGGCACCCAGTTCGACTGGCAGCCGTCGCCGCCCGGCGATGACCTGGCCTATTCCGGCCCCTAGCGAGCGCCCGACTGAAGCGACCTCCAGCGAGTGGGTCAGCCGGGTGCGGACATAGTCATTGTCGGACAGGGGATGCACCTGGGTCTTGTCCTGCAGCCTGCGGAAGGCGGAACAGAAGACAATGCGGTCGAAGTCCTTCTGGAACGGGCTGCGGGCCACGTCATAGGGTTCCGGTGCCACGTCCGCCAGCCGACGGGCGGAGAGCAGCCGCCGCCAGTCCATCATGCGTCCGCCCCCCGGCCACGCATCAGGGCGCGCAGGTCACGCAGCCGCGCCAGACCGGTGATTTGCGCCAGCACGGCATAGGTCAGCAACCCCAGCAGCACCAGCACGGCCAGCCCGATGGCGCGCAGCATCTCACCCTGTCCGGCCAGTGGCTGCAGCGCCAGCGCGGCGGCGACCAGCACCCCGGCCATGATGGCGCTGGCCAGCAGGGCCTTTGCAGTGGCGCGGCGCAGTCTCGTGTCGGTCCTGAGCCAGCCCCGGCGGTGCAGCAGCCAGGCCGACAGCCCGGCATTCAGCCAGGACGAGATCGCCGTCGCCAGCGCCAGGCCGACCTGCTGCAACGGTCCCATCAGGGCGAGGTTGAGGGCGAGGTTCACCATGACCGCGACAATGGCGACCTTCAGTGGCGTCATTGTGTCGGAGCGGGCGAAGAAGGCGGGACCCAGCACCTTGACCATGACATAGGCCGGCAGGCCCACCGCGTAGGCCGCCAGGGTCATCGCCGTGGCATCGGTGTCGGCGGGCGTGAAGGCACCGCGCTGGAACAGGCCCGCCACCAGCTCCCCCGGTATCGCCAGGCACGCGGCCATGGCGGGCAGGGAGAGCAGCAGCCCCAGTTCCATGGCGCGGTTGAGGCTCTGCCGCGCGTCATCATCCTCCCCCGCCGCCGCCTGCCGCGACAGCAGCGGCAGCAGCGCCGTACCCACCGCGACGCCGACCACGCCGATGGGCAACTGGCTGATGCGGTCGGCATAGAACAGGTAGGAGATCGCGCCTTCCTGCAGGAAGGAGGCGAGGATGATGTCGATCACCAGGTTCACCTGCACCACGCCCGCGCCCAGTGCTGCCGGTCCCATGATCACCAGCACCCGTTTCACCGCCGGTGTGAGGTTCGGGCGCGGCAGGTGCAGCGGCAGGCCGGCGCGGCGCAGCGCAACCAGCAGCCAGGCGAACTGCACCACGCCCGCGATGAAGACGCCGATGGCCAGCGCATGTCCCGCCGTCGGCACCAGCCCCACCAGCCCCAGCAGCGCCCCGATCAGGCAGAGATTGAGCAGGATCGGCGTGGCGGCGGCGGCGGCGAAGCGCCCGACCCCGTTCAGCACCCCCGCCATCAGCGAGACCAGGCTGATGAACAGCAGGTAGGGGAAGGTGATCCGGGTCAGTTCCACCGCAAGGTCGAAGGTCGCCGGATCGTCCCGGAACCCGGGTGCGAGCCCCAGCATCAGCACCGGCATCGCCGCCTGGGCCAGCGCCACGAACAGCACCAGCACCGACAGCAGCACCGCCAGCGTGTCCTCCGCGAAGCCATGCGCGCTGTCGCGGCCATCCTGTTTCAGGTGGGCGGAGAAGCGGGGTACGAAGGCGGCGTTGAACGCGCCCTCGGCAAACAGGCGACGGAAGAAGTTGGGCAGCTTGAACGCGACGAAGAAGGCGTCCGCCACCGGACCGGCCCCCAGCAGCGCCGCGATCAGGATGTCGCGGGTGAATCCGGTCAGGCGGCTGATCAGGGTGAACCCGCCCACGGTCATGGCCGCCCGCAGCAAGCCACCCTGTCCCCGCGCCGGTGATGATTTCGCCGTCTCGCCCATGATCGCGGTCATAGATCAAAACCGGTCCCAACGGAATCAGCCAGTTGCGCGCAACCATTTGTTCAGCAATCCGGTGCAGTCTCGGACAATGACGATTCCTCTCTCTGATCGGGTGCCGAGCCTCGGGAACATTCTTCCGCACGGGGAAGACTGGGTCATTCGCCTGATCCCGAGGCGGATCCTGGTTTCCATGTCCGCGGTGGTGTTCGCCTGCGTCGCCTTCACCGCCATGACCGGAAGCGTCTTCGAGCGGCACACGGACATGGAACGGGTGATGACCCCGATCTTCTGTGCCTGCTTCTTCCTGATCCTGCTCGCGAGCATCCGCCTGCCGGACCAGCGACTCTACCTGGTGACGAACGCCCTGAAGGTCGTTGGCGGGATCATGCTGCTCGCCGGAACCATCGACGGTCTGGCCTTCTTCGATCCGGAAGATGCGGGGGCGGAGAACCACCTGGTATTCTATGTCTGCTGGCTGCCGGTGTACCACGCCGCGATCTTCTACATCTCCTCCCGCGGCAACGCCCTGCGCTGGAGCCTGCTGTTCCTGGCCATCTTCACGGTCACGGTCGTCGTGCTCTCCTATATCGGCCCGCTGCCGATGCATCATGACAACGTGGTCGTGCTGTATTTCTCGGTCTTTCCGCAGCTTGCCGGAATCCTGATCGTGCACTTCATCTCCGTGTTCCGGGAGGATCTGGCGACGGAGCGGACGCGGATACAGGTGCTGCAGGACATGACAGCAAAGCTGCGAAAGGAATCGGAGGCTGCAGAGCGGGCGCGGCAACAGGCGGCAGCCTCCGACCGTGCCAAGTCGATCTTCGTGGCCAACATGAGCCATGAACTGCGCACGCCGCTGAACGCCATCCTCGGTTTCTCGCAGATGATGGAGATGGGGACCTTCGGCCCCATCGACAGCCGCTACAGGGGCTATGCCGGTGACATCCGCACCAGCGCCGAGGACCTGCTGGGCCAGATCAACAACATCCTGGAGGTCTCCCGCGTCGACCTGGGCTCCGACACGATGCGCGAGGAAGTGACCGGCACGGTGGACCTGGTCTCGGGCTGTATCCGCCTGGTGCAGCAGAAGGCGGATGACCGGAAGATCGGGATATTCCTGCATGCCGACGCGAACCTGCCCGCCGTCCGGATCGACCCCGAACGGATGAGACAGGTGATTACCAACCTGCTTTCCAACGCGGTGAAGTTCAACCGGGCAGGGGGAAGGGTCGATGTGACGGTGAAGGAAGGCGCAGACGGGTCGGTCGTGATCCAGGTCGCCGATACGGGCATCGGCATGTCGGAGAGCGAGGTCCGGCAGTCACTGGACCTGTTTCACCAGTCGGACAACGGTTTCATCCGGAAGTACCAGGGTGTCGGGCTCGGCCTGTCGATCGCCCGGTCACTGATCGAACTGCATGGCGGCGGCATCGACATCGAGAGCACACCCGGCAAGGGAACCGCCGTCAGTGTCACCCTGCCTGCCACGCGGGTGTCCCGCGCGGCATCCGGATCCCCGGATGCCGAAAGGGCCAGCCACGGCGCGCCGGTGATCTTCGCGAGATCGGCCTGACCGGCTGCTCACCGGCCTTCTCGGCCTAGCGCTGGTCGAAATCCAGCACCACGGTATCCGTGACCGGAACCGCCTGGCAGGACAGCACGAAACCGGCCTCGATCTCGTCATCGTCCAGGGCGTAGGTCTTGTCCATGGTGACCTGGCCCTCCACCAGCTTGCATCGGCAGGTGCAGCACATGCCGCCCTTGCAGGCAAAGGGCAGGTCGGCACGGTTCTCCAGCGCCGCGTCCAGGATCGGGGTGCCGTCATCCACCATGTCGAAATTGATCCGGTGGCCGTCGATGATCACCCCGACATGACGGACTGGCAGTTCCTCGCCCGGCTTTGCCACCCGCTTCGGTTTCGGGTTACCGTCGCTGGCGGGGGTGAACAGCTCGAAGCGGATGCGGTCCGGGGCCACGCCATGGGCCTTCAGCGCCGTCGAGACATTGCCGATCATCTCCTCCGGGCCGCAGAGCCAGAAGGCGTCCGTCGCCTCCACGTCGATCAGGCGGCCCAGCAGCGCCTCCGCCTTCTCCGCATCGATGCGGCCGGACAGCAGCGGGATCTCCATGGTCTCCCGCGACAGCACGTGAACCAGGGTCAGGCGGGTGGGGAAGCGGTTCTTCAGGTCTTCCAGTTCCTCCCGGAAGATCACCGACTGCGTGGTGCGGTTGCCATAGACCAGGGTCATGGTCGATCTCGGTTCGCCGGTCAGCACCGCCTTGACGATGGACAGGATCGGCGTGATGCCGGAACCGGCGGCAAAGGCGGCGTAGCTGCCGCTGCGCGCCGGGTCCGCCTCGAAGGTGAAGCGGCCGTCCGGGGTCATCACCTGCACCGTGTCGCCCGGGGCGATGCTCTCGTTGGCAAAGCCGGAGAACAGTCCGCCCTCCACCTTGCGGATCGCCACCCGCAGGTCATTGTCCGCCGGGCCGGAACAGATGGAGTAGGACCGGCGGATGTCACGCCCGTCCACCGTGGCGCGGAGCGTCAGGTACTGCCCCGGCACGAAGCGGTAGGCGTCGCGCAGGTCGTCGGGCACCTGGAAGGCGATGGAGACCGCGTCATCGGTCTCTCGGCGCACGTCGGCGACATTCAGCGTGTGGAATTTCGGTGCCATTCCGGGTCTCCGTCAGATGCACTTGAAATAGTCGAAGGGTTCCTGGCAGGCGTTGCAGCGCCACAGCGCCTTGCAGGCAGTCGCGCCGAAGGCGCTGGTCATGACCGTGTCGGTGGCCCCGCAGTGCGGGCAGGTCACGTCCGGCACTGCGCCGGTCAGGTGGCGCTTGTCGGTGGCCCGGTGCGCCGGCGGGGCGATGCCGGCCGCCATCATCTTCCGCCGCCCCTCCGCCGTGATGTCGTCGGAGGACCAGGGCGGGCTGAGCACCAGTTCCACCGTGACCGTCGCGAACCCGGCGGCCGTGAGCTGTTCGCGGATCATCATCTGCATCAGGTCGGTGGCGGGACAGCCGGTATAGGTCGGCGACATGCGCACCGTCACCGCGTCCCCCGTCACCTCCACGCCGCGAACGACTCCCAGGTCGGGCAGCATCAGGCTGGGGATCTCCGGGTCCGGTACGGTGGCCAGCACGTCGCGCGCACGCTCCTCCGTCAGTGGTCCCGGTTCCGCGCGGACCTGCATCGGGGCACCGGCGAAGCCCGCGAAGATCTCGTCGGGCAGCGCGGCGCCGCTCGGCTGCGGCGGCGGGACAGGGGGGCGGCGGGACATTGCGTTGGCCTACCAGTTCAGGCCGGGAAACTGGCGCTGCATCGACTGCATCTCCGCCAGCAGGTAGCCCAGGTGCTCGGAATGGCGCCCCTCGTGGCGGCCCCCCAGCACCGACCAGCTGGCGGTCGGCCAGTCCAGCGTCGCCTCTGCCAGCACCGCCTCCACGTCGGCCATCCAGGGCTCGCGCAGGGCCTCCAGGTCGGGGCCGACACCGGCGGCAGCCATCTGCCGGTCCACGTCATCCATGTGGAAGAACTCGGCGGTGAAGCCCATCAGCTGCTCGAAGGCGGCGACGATGCGGGTGCGGCTCTCCTCCGTCCCGTCACCCATGCGGATGACCCAGCCGGCGGAATGGCGGCGGTGATAGGTGATCTCCTTCACCGCCTTGGCGGCGATCTCCGCGATGCGGGCATCGCTCGACTGCTCCAGCGCGCGGAACAGCAGCAGGTTCCAGGAATCGAACAGGAACTGCCGCGCCATGGTCCTGGCATAGTCGCCGTTCGGCTGTTCCACCAGCAGCAGGTTGTTGAAGTCCCGCTCCGGCCGCAGGAAGGCCAGGTCATCCTCCGACCGGCCCTTGCCCTCCACCTCCGCCGCGTACTGGTAGAACAGGCGCGCCTGCCCGATCAGGTCCAGCGCGACATTGGTCAGGGCAATGTCCTCTTCCATGATCGGACCATGGCCACACCACTCCCCCAGCCGGTGGCAGAGGATGTGGCTGGTGTCCCCCAGCCGCAGCAGGTAGCGGAACAGGGCGTCATTGTGATCGGCAGATACGGTCATGCGGATTGCCTCTTTCTGTGGACCGTTCCTCCCCTCTCCGGGGTTTGTCGGTGGCCTGTGCCGTCCCTCTCCCCCTCCCGGCCACCCATTTCAGGATACTTGCGTGGGGGGGCGGGAGGGGGAGAGGGACGGCACAGTCTGCAAACGACTCCCGGAGGGATGGAGCAGGCTGTCAGACAGTCTCCGAAGTCTCAGATGTTCGAGACCTCGTCCGGGATCGTGTAGAAGGTCGGGTGGCGGTAGACCTTGCTCGCCGCCGGGTCGAACAGGCTGTCCTTGTCGGCCGGTTCGGAGGCCACGATATCGGCGGACGGCACCACCCAGATCGAGACTCCTTCGGAGCGGCGCGTGTAGAGATCGCGCGCATTCTGGATCGCCAGTTCGGCGTCCGGGGCATGCAGGCTGCCGGCATGCTTGTGATGCAGGCCGTCACGGCTGCGGATGAAGACTTCCCACAGGGGCCATTCCTTGCGTGTCGTCATGGTGTCGGTTTCCTTGTCTCAGGTGGCCTGTTCCATCCCTCTCCCCCTCCCGGCCACCCATTTCAGGATACTCCCGCGGGTGGCCGGGAGGGGGAGAGGGATGGAACAGGCCGCAAACAATCTGGGTCGGATCAGCCTTGCCGTCGCGGCCCCGCAATCACGCGGCGGTCTTCGCCGCGCGCTTCTTCTCGGCGTGGGCCAGTGCGGCCTCGCGGACCCAGGCGCCGTCCTCGTGGGCGGAGCGGCGGGCGTCCAGGCGGTCGCGGTTGCACAGGCCGTTGCCCTTCACCACGCGCCAGAACTCCTCCCAGTCGATGGCGCCGAAATCGTAGTGGCCGGTCTCCCCGTTCCATTTCAGGTCCGGGTCAGGGATGGTCAGCCCGAGGTAGTCGGCCTGCGGCACGGTCATGTCGACGAAGCGCTGGCGCAGCTCGTCGTTCGACTGGCGCTTCACCTTCCACTGGAAGGCGATCTCCGAATTCGGCGAGTCCGCGTCGTGCGGGCCGAACATCATCAGCGCCGGCCACCACCAGCGGTTCAGCGCGTCCTGCGCCATCTCCTTCTGCTCCGGCGCGCCATGCGCCAGCGTGGTGATGATCTCGAAGCCCTGGCGCTGGTGGAAGCTCTCTTCCTTGCAGATGCGCACCATGGCGCGGGCATAGGGGCCATAGGAGGTGCGGCAGAGCGCCACCTGGTTGACGATGGCCGCGCCGTCCACCAGCCAGCCGATGGTGCCGATGTCGGCCCAGGTCAGCGTCGGGTAGTTGAAGATCGACGAATACTTGGCCTTGCCCGAATGCAGGTCGGCCAGCATCTCGTCGCGGCTGGTGCCCAGCGTTTCCGCCGCGCTGTAGAGGTAGGCGGCGTGCCCGGCCTCGTCCTGGATCTTGGCCAGCAGGGCCGCCTTGCGTCGCAGGGTCGGCGCACGCGTGATCCAGTTCCCCTCCGGCAGCATCCCGACATATTCCGAATGGGCATGCTGGGAGATCTGGCGGATCATGAACTTCCGGTACTTCTCCGGCATCCAGTCGCGCGGCTCCACGCGCGTCTCCGCGTCCACCCGCGCCTGGAAGGCAGCCTCCAGCGCGGTTTCGTCCGGCGTCGGCACCAGTTCCGGCTTCTCGACATCTGCCATGGCACGTTCCTCCATGTCCGGGGGCCGGGGCGGCCCGGCGTCACCTGTCGATATGATACACAATTCGGCGTCATACGGAAAGATTTTGTATCGCTTTGATTTCCATTGCCGAAACCGCGCACAAACGGTTGACCCCGCCCCGGTCGCGGGCTATGACGCGCGGCCTGCATGCCGCCGTAGCTCAGGGGTAGAGCACTCCCTTGGTAAGGGAGAGGTCGAGTGTTCGAATCACTCCGGCGGCACCATTTCCCGTCTCATGCCCAACGCGCTTCGCGCACCCGCTCCGACGGGGCGGCGCACGGTTGCCGGGCTGCGGTCTCAGCCTGAAGGGGCATCCAGTCCCGGTCGCTCAGGAGCCGGTGTCCGGCGAGAAGCGCGTGATCGGGCAGTCCGGCAGGAACTGTTCAGCCGTCATCCCCCGTTTCATCTCCACGTGTACGGTCAGCGCGTGCGACAGGGTCTCGCCGTCCTGGGACAGGGGCAGGTCGAGGCCCACGACCGTGATGTAGGAACGGTCATGCTGGGCCAGGTTGCCGCTGGCGATGCCGATGAAGGGGGCCTGGGCCATGGCCTCGAAGTACCTGAACTCGGTCGCGCGCCAGGCCTGCGGGTTGGCGGCGGCGGAGCCGAGCTGGCGGTTGGTGTAGTCGACACCCCACCACTGGGTCAGCTTCGTGCCCCAGAGCACGAAGCTGACATCGAAGGGGTCATGGGTGATGCGGGCGATGGCGATCCGGCCCCACCAGCCGCGGAAGTCGGGGAAGTCCAGGGCACGGCGCAGGGGCAGGCGCTGACCGGCAGTGCGCTTGCCCTGCCACATGGCGACCAGCCCGGAAAACGGCCCGAACGCGGCCGCGTCCGCATCCAGCGGACATGTCCCGTACTGCCAGTTGGTCGCGCCGTCCTGTTCCACGCTGCTGCTTCCCTGCTGCCCGCCGTTGCTCGGCGGTGCACACTTGCAGGATACAGCATTGCAGACCGGTTAACGTCAGCCGTGCCGATCACATTGGTTGCACACCGCGTCGGCGGTTCCATTCCATGATCGCGGCATTGCTGAGCGGCTTGCTGTCGTCTGCCATCTCCCGCTGGAAGCTCTCGTCCTCCATGCGGGCGACGCCCGGCGTGTCCGCCGTCCTGAGGCTGCGCAGCCGCGTGATGTTGCCGACAACCGCCTCGACCTGCTGCTGCCGGGCGCTCACCGACACCCTGGCCCTGCGCCCGTGCGACAGTTCGCGTGCGCCGAAGAAGAAGCCGACGATGGCCCCCAGCAGGTACCACAGTTCCTCCGGCACCAGGTTCAGCCCCTCCATGCGGATGGCGAAGCCGACCGGGTCGGCCATGGCATGGGCGAACAGGCCGACCGTGCCGAGCGCCAGCAGCGGGCGCGGCAGGCGGTTCAGCCCGTCCACCAGAGCATCCCACCAGGTGCGCTGCTCCAGCCGGCGGAACTCGGCGGCATACTGGCCCAGCGTGGCCATGGTCTCGTCGTGGCGCTGGGCCTGTCCGGCGGCCTTGTCGCCGACGAACACCCGGCCGACGCTGGCGGCGGCTTCCCCCACCCCGGCCAGGCCACCGAACAGCAGGTCGCGGATCAGGCCCATGACGCGGTCCTTTCCCGGTGCTGGGTGTCGGTCAGGTGAAAACCCCTGGCGATGAACTCCTCCGCGCGGCGGATCCAGCCGCCCTTGCCCCCGTCGCGGCGGCGGGCAAAGGTCCTCAGCTTCGGGTTGCGCTCCGCGATCCGGTAGTAATAGTCGCGCCGCTCGATGCCGTAGGCGTCGGCCAGCAGCGGCCCCATCTCCGCCTGCGCCTTGTGGCTGGCCTCCGCTGTGGCGGGGCCGATCACGCCATCGACGGTGACCGGCCCGAATCCGCTCCGGTTCAGCAGGGCCTGCAGCAGTCGCCCCGCGTTCGCGCCTGCATTCACCTGCATGTCGAAGACGCTGGGCTGCAGCGGGTGCGGCAGCCGCCAGATGCCGGGACGGCGGTAGTAGTGCTCCCGGAAGATGGCGACGGCATCGCCGACCGACAGGTGCCGGACATCATCGGCATCGCTGTCCCCGTCGCCATCCAGGTCGATCCCGAGACGGCGCAGCGTGTGCACCGTGACCCCGTGCTTCGTGGTCCCACCCGGATCGTCCGGGTGATCCACAAGACCGCCTTCCCGCGCGACGATGGCGGTGGCGATCGCGTCAACGGACTGCATCGCGGTATCCTCCACAGGTTTCATGGTTCCGATGCGACACAGCATCGGGCCATGATCCGAAATCAGTTCACCGCACCGGCCGGACCCCGCTTCCGCGCAGCTTCCGGCCCATGTTTCCGGGTGCCACATACAACTTGGCGTCCTGCGGTGACCATGCTATAGACCCCGCGACTGGCGAATGCAGGTTCGCCGGACCGATAGCCATTTCTCTGGTTTCGCCCGTTGCGGGTGGCCCGATGCTGAAAGACGAAAGAGGAACGCCTTGGAAGTCAGCGTACGCGACAACAATGTGGACCAGGCACTGAAGGTCCTGAAGAAGAAGATGCAGCGGGAAGGCATCTTCCGTGAGATGAAGCTTCGTAACTATTACGAGAAGCCCTCCCAGCGCCGTGCGCGGGAGAAGGCGGAGGCGGTGCGCCGCGCCCGCAAGCTGGCGCGCAAGCGCGCCCAGCGCGACGGCCTCTGATCACACCCTGACGGGTATCTGATCTGACAGGACGACCCGGTGGCCCTGCCGCCGGGCGTTTTTGTCTGTCTGCAGCAGATCGGCCTGAGGTTTCACTCCACTTCGCCACCGGGCTTTCCCCCCCCTCCCACTCGACGGGGGAAGGTCGGGAAGGAGGTGTGCGGCAGTCCCGATTGACCCCGGTGCCGGGCGTCGATTGCCACGCCTCACCCTCTCCTCCGTTGCCACGGCGCTCGCGGACCTGATCCGCGAGCCCATCCTGCGACGCCGGTGCGGCACATGGGTACCCGGGTCAAGCCCAGGTACGCCGTCGGTGAACGTGGGAGGGCAGGTGAGTCACCACCACCTCCCCCCGCACGGCGCTCGCGGACTTGATCCGCGAGCCCACCTTGCGGCGTCGGTACGGCACATGGGGGCCGGGTCAAGCCCGGGTACGCCGTCGGTGAGTGTGTGAGGGCAGGTGAGTCACCACCCCCTCCCCCGTCACGGCGCTCGCGGACTTGATCCGCGAGCCCATCTTGGGGCGTCAGCGCGACACATGGGTACCCCGGGTCAAGCCCGGGTACGCCGTCGGTAAGTGTGGGTTGGCGGCAGGAATGTCAGCCCTCGGGCTTGGGTGCAGGTTCCTTCAGCCAGCTCTTGATGTCGCGGGCGAAGAGGCGGCGGGCTTCGGGGGAGAGCTGGCCCAGCCAGCGGCGCAGGCCGCGGCGCAGGTCGTCCTCCGACACGTCGCCATGGTGGGCCTGCAGCAGCACGTCGCGATAGTCCTCGACCGTGTCCAGGCCCCATTCATTGTCCTTCGGATCGAAGCTGTCGATCCGTGCCTTGATCGCCGGAATGCTCAGCACGGCCTGGGTGAGGATCTCCGAGTCCAGGTCATAGCCGCCCCATTCCTGCCACCAGGCGGAACTGCCCTTGCCGCTCAGCAGGTAGTTGTAGACGATCTGGCCCTGGATGCCCTTCGCGCGGGCACGGGCCTCCTGCTCCAGCCGGGCATTGTCGCGGGTCTCGGCCAGGGCGATTTCCGCCACCTTGAACTGGGTCAGGCCACGCTCCACCCAGACATTCAGCGCTTCCGCCGGGACCGTGATCTCCCCGTGCCGCCGACCGGAGCCGCCCGAACCGCCGGATCCCCCGCTGCCACCGGACGCGGGCGGGCGGCGGCGACTGCTGTCACCACCGCCCGGACGCCGTCCACCCTTTGGGCGTTCTGGACTCACGCGGCTTCCTTGCTGTTCTTGCGGCGCACGACCGCGTCATAGTCGGCGATCAGGGCCTCGCAGATGCTGCCCGGCGTGAAGCTGTAGGGACCGATCTCCCGCACCGGCGTCACTTCCGCCGCGGTGCCGGTGAGGAAGCATTCCTCGAAGTCGGCCATCTCCTCCGGCATGATCCGCCGCTCGATCACCTCGTAGCCGCGCTGCTTCGCCAGCGCGATCACGGTGCGGCGGGTGATGCCGTCCAGGAAGCAGTCCGGCGTCGGCGTGTAGATCCTGCCGTTGCGGGTGAAGAAGATGTTGGCACCGGTCGCCTCCGCCACCTGGCCGCGCCAGTCCAGCATCAGCGCGTCGGCATAGCCTTCCTTCTCCGCCGCGTGCTTCGACAGGGTGCAGATCATGTAGAGGCCCGCCGCCTTGGACTCGACCGGCGCGGTCGCCGGATCGGGGCGGCGCCACTTGGAGATCTGCAGGCGAATGCCCTGCAGCCGCTCCTCCGGCGAGAAATAGCTCGGCCATTCCCAGACCGCGATGGCCAGGTTGATGCGGTTGGCCTGCGCCGACACGCCCATCATCTCGCTGCCGCGCCAGGCGACGGGTCGGACATAGCCATCGACGATATTGTTGTCGGCCACGACCTTGCGGCAGGCCGCGTCGATCTCCGCGACCGTATAGGGGATTTCGAAGTCCAGCAGCGCCGCCGACTTGACCAGCCGTTCGGTATGCTCGGTCAGCTTGAAGATCTCGCCGCCATAGACGCGCTCGCCTTCAAACACGGAACTGGCATAATGCAGCCCATGCGTCAGCACATGCACATCTGCATCTCGCCACTGGACCATCTCGCCATTGTACCAGATCAGACCATCCTGGTCCGCGAAGTTGCTCATTGCCTGCCTCGTTTATACAAATGTGTCGCCCAACGCGTATTGTGAGTAACATTGTGAGGAAACTAAGTCAACATGGTTGACGTATCTTTTTCCGGCTCCCCGAAACCTGCCGATGATGACCCGGCGACAGCGGATTGGGAAGCCTGGTTTGACGGCAAGAACCGGCCCGCAGGACGCGACCTGCGGCAGGCGATCGAGATGCTCTTCTTTGCCTACCGGGACTTCACCTCCGACCCCGACCAGGTGCTGGCGACCGTCGGTTATGGCCGGGCGCATCACCGGGTGCTGCATTTCGTCGGGCGCAATCCCGGCATCACGGTGCAGGACCTGCTGAAGATCCTGAGCATCACCAAGCAGTCGCTGGCACGGGTGCTGGGGGCCATGGTCCGTGACGGCTACGTGGCGCAGACCCCGGGGGCGCGGGACCGGCGGCTGCGGCACCTGTCTCTGACGGAGAGCGGGCAGGCGCTGGAGGCCGCCTGCTCCAACCCGCAGCAGCAACGGGTGGCACGCGCCTTCAGCAAGGCAGGGCCGGAGGCGGTGGAGGGCTATCGCCGGGTGCTGTCGGAACTGATCGATGCCGAGAGCCGCGACGCCATTCTCGCCCAGATCCGCAAGTGACCGCAGGAGCCCGGCACCCCCATGCCCGATGATGCGCCGCATATCCTGATCGTCGATGATGACAGCCGGCTGCGCGGCCTGCTGCGCCGGTTCCTGGGCGACAGCGGCTTCCGCATCAGCGAGGCGGCGGACACGGCGGAGGCGGAGAGCCGGCTGGCGGGGATCGAGTTCGACCTGATCATCCTGGACGTGATGCTGCCCGGCGAGGATGGCCGCCAGTTCGCCACCCGCCTGCTGGGCACCGGGCGGCAGGTGCCGATCCTGATGCTGACCGCGCTGGGGGATGCCGACGACCGGATCGCGGGGCTGGAGACCGGCGTCGATGATTACCTGACCAAGCCGTTCGAGCCGAAGGAACTGCTGCTCCGGGTGCGGGCGGTGCTGCGGCGCGGCGCACGGCGGCAGGTCAGCCACGTGCTCGGCTTCGGCGGCTTCCGCTTCGACCGCAGTACCAACCGGCTGACCCGCCACGACACGCCGGTCCGCCTGACGAGCGGGGAGGCGGCGCTGCTGCAGACGCTGGCCGCGCGGCCGGGGGAGACCGTCAGCCGGGAGGCGCTGGCCGGTGACGAGGGCGATGCCACGGGGCGCGCCGTCGATGTGCAGGTGACGCGCCTGCGCCGCAAGCTGGAGGATGATCCGCGCCAGCCTGTGCACCTGCAGACGGTGCGCGGCGAGGGTTACGTGCTCTGGGCGACGGCGGTGGAGTCATGAAACTCTGCCCCCGCGGCAGTGACGGGACCAGCCAGGGGGCCGGCCGATGCGCGTGAGCCTGCCATTGCTCGGCCGGTTGCGGCAGCTGATGCCGAAGCGGCTGTTCCCCCGCGCGTTGCTGATCATCATCCTGCCGCTGGTGCTGGTACAGGCGATGGTGGCCTGGTTCTTCTACGAACGGCACTGGAAATCGGTCTCCGCGCACATGGCCTCCGGCGTGGTGGGGGAGATCATGCTGGTGCTCGACAGCATGGAGACGGCGGAGAAGCGGCAGGACCGCGACTGGCTGGCCCAGGCGGCGCGGGACAAGCTGCGCCTCAGGGTCGAGTTCGTCGGCGGGGCGGAACTGCAGAACCCGGTGCGGGGCGCGGACATCGACCCCGGCGACTATTCGCTGAAGGACCGGATGTTCGCCCAGTTCATCGCCCGCAGCGTTACCTATCCCTTCGTCATCGACACCGGGTCGGAGGCGCGGCGGCTGGGGGTCAGCATCCAGTTGCCGGACGGGGTGCTGCACGTCTCCACCCGTGACGAGCGGCTCTATTCCCTGACCATCAACATCCTGATCCTGTCGATGATCAGCACCTCCATCGTCGTGCTGATCATCGCGGTGCTGTTCCTGCGCAACCAGGTGCGGCCGATCCGCTGGCTCGCCTCCGCCGCCGAACGCTACGGCAAGGGGCAGGAGGCACCGGACTTCCGGCCCAGCGGCGCGGCGGAGGTACGGCAGGCGGCGCGCAACCTGCTGGAGATGAAGAACCGCATGACCCGGCAGATCGAGCAGCGCAGCGAGATGCTGGCCGGGGTCAGCCATGACCTGCGCGCGCCGCTGACGCGGATGAAGCTGCAGCTGGCAATGCTGGGGGAAGACCCGGAGATCGAGGACCTGCGCCGCGACGTCGACGACATGCAGCGCATGGTCGACGGCTACCTGGCCTATGCCCGTGGCCAGGACCAGGAACCGGCGGAACCGCTGGACCTGGCGGAACTGCTGCGCGCGGTGGCGGATGACACGCGCCGCCAGGGCGCGTCGGTCAGCGACAGCGTCAGCGGCGACATGCGGATGATCGGACGCCCGAACGGGCTGAAACGCTGCCTGACCAACCTGATGGAGAACAGCCGCCGCCACGCCGCCAGCATCACCCTGCTGGCTGAGCGCCGCCCCAACCAGATCTACATCCAGATCGATGATGACGGTCCCGGTATCCCCGCCGACCGCCGGGCCGAGATGTTCCGGCCCTTCCGCCGCCTGGACGACGCGCGCGGTCCCGATACCGGCGGCTCCGGTCTAGGTCTCACCATCGCCCGCGACGTGGTCCGCCGCCATGGCGGGGAAATCAGGCTGGGCGCATCGGAGATGGGCGGCCTGCGCGTGGAACTGCGCCTGCCGGTCTAGATCGTTCCGCTGCCTGGTTGCGGCACCGGCCCGCTCCCATCATCTGATGGAACGAACCGGCTCCGGCCCGTCCCTCAGCCCTGAGCGGCGTTGATGGCGCGCCAGATGGCCTGCGGCGTGGCCGGCATGTCGATGGAGGTCACGCCCAGGTCGGACAGCGCATCGATGATGCCGTTGATCACCACCGGCGGCCCGGCGACGCAACCGGCCTCCCCGCAGCCCTTCGTGCCCAGCATGTTGGACTGGCAGGGAATTTCCTCGCGATTGAAGGTGAAGTAGGGCACGTCATCGGCGCGGGGCAGGCCGTAATCCATGAAGGAACCGGCGACAAGCTGGCCATCCTCGTCATAGACCGCGTGCTCCAGCAGCGCCTGGCCGACGCCCTGCACGATGCCGCCATGCACCTGGCTCTCCACGAACAGCGGATTCACCACGCGGCCGAAATCATCCACCACCGACCAGCGGTCGATGTTGACGCGACCGGTGGCCGGATCGACCTCGATCTCCGCCACGTGGCAACCATTGGGATAGGTGATCGGGTTCAGCGCCGTGGTCTCACGGGTATCCAGCGTCTCGATCTGCCCGGCCAGCGCCATTTCCTTGGCCTTCTCGGCCAGGTCGATGATGTCGATGGCCCGGTCGGTGCCGACGACGCGGAAGCTGCCCTCCCCGAACTCGATGTCGACCGCGCTGGTCTCGAACAGTTCCGCCGCGGCGGCCTTGCCCTTGTCGATCACGGTGTCGGACATCTTGTTGATGGCCGTTCCGGTGGAGACCAGGGAGCGGGAGCCGCCGGTGCCGCCACCGGTCGGGATCGCGTCCGTGTCGCCCATGACGATCCGGATCTTCTCCGCATCCAGGCCCAGCCGGTCGGAGACGATCTGGGTGAAGGCGGTCTCGTGGCCCTGGCCGTTGGACTGGGTGCCGACGAAGATGGAGACCATGCCGTCATCCTCGAACCGGATGGCGGCGGATTCCTCCGGCATGCCTGCCGTGGCCTCCACGTAGTAGGCGATGCCGCGACCGCGCTTCCAGCCGCGCGCCTCCGATTCCGCGCGGCGGGCAGCGAAGCCGTCCCAGTCCGCTTCCTTCAGCGCGCGTTCCATGATGCGCGGGAAGTCGCCGGAATCGTACTTCTCCCCGGTGGCGGTGGTGTAGGGCATCTGTTCCGGCTGCACGAAGTTGCGCCGCCGCACCTCCTCCGGGCCGAGGCCGGTTTCCGCCGCGATCCGGTTCACCAGCCGCTCGATCAGGTAGATCGCCTCCGGCCGGCCCGCGCCGCGATAGGCGTCCACCGGCGTGGTGTTGGTCATGACCCCGTGCACGTCCAGGTACATGGTCGGCACGTGGTAGACGCCGGGCAGCACCTTGGCATGGGCGGCGGTCGGGATCAGGCAGGACATGGTGGACAGGTAACCGCCCAGGTTGGCGGTGGTGTGGACCCGGAGGCCCAGGAACTTCGCGTTCTCGTCAATCGCCATCTCGGCATAGGACCAGTGGTCACGGCCCTGCGTGTCGGTCAGGAAGGCCTCCTGCCGCTCCGAGGTCCAGCGCACGGTGCGCTTCAGCTTCCGCGCGGCGTAGGAGGACAGGATGTGCTCCGGGTAGAAGAACAGCTTCATGCCGAAACCGCCGCCCACGTCCGGCGTGACGACGCGGACCTGGTCCTCGCCGATCCCCAGGCAACCAGCAAGCTGGCGCTTGATGCCCCAGCCGCCCTGGGTCGGGGTGTAGAGGGTCACCTTGTCGTCCTCGGCCTCGTAGGTCGCGATGGCGACACGGGCCTCCATGGAATTGGCGACGACGCGCTGGTTGATCACCTCCACCCGCACGACCTTGTGGGCATTGGCGAAGGCTGCCTCGGTCTCCGCCTTGTTGCCATGTTCGAAGTCGAAGCAGAGATTGCCCGGCGCGGAGTCATGCAGCTGCGGCGCACCGGGGGCCTTGGCGGCGCGGGCGTCCGCTACGGCGGGCAGCGGGTCGTAGTCGACCATCACCGCATCGGCGGCATCACGCGCCGCGGCCATGCTCTCCGCCACCACGAATGCGACGCCGTCGCCCACGTGCCGGACCTTGTCGACGGCCAGCGCCAGGTGCGGCGGCTCGGCACGGCCGGAGCCGTCCTTGTTCTTCACCGGCCACAGGCTGGGCAGGCCCTTCACGCCGGCATCGACCAGTTCCTGCCCGGTGATGATGTCCAGCACGCCCGGCATCTGCTTCGCGTCCGCCACGTCGACGGACAGGATGGTGGCATGGGCGTGCGGGGAACGGACGACGACCGCGTAGAGCTGGTCGGGGAACTGGTGATCGTCGGAATAGTTGCCGTGTCCGGTGATGAAACGCACATCCTCAACGCGGCGCACGGCCTGCGCGATACCGAACTTGGTCATGTCGAAATCCCCTCAGAGCAGAAACAGGCGCGGCCCCGCAGACTCAGCCAACGGGGCCGTTCGCACTGATGTTAGGTATGGCGCGGACTTTGGCAAGTGCGCAGGCTCATCCCCGCCGCGTGGTCAGGAACACGCCGGTCAGGATCAGCGCGACACCGGCGGCGTGGAACGCCTGCGGATGTTCGTCCAGCAGGAAGACGGAGCCGATGGCGACGAAGGCCGGCACCAGGTGGATGAACACGCCGGCCCGGTTGGCCCCCAGCAGCTCGATGCCCCGGTTCCAGAACATGTAGGCGAGGACGGAGGCGAACAGGCTGACATAGAGGATGGCGGCCAGCGCGACGCCGTTCAGTGGCACGAAACGGTTCAGCACCGCCATCTCGTGGATGTAGAACGGCAGCAGCACCAGGTCGCCGACGATGAAGGTCATGGCCAGGAAGCCGAGTGGGCCGACGGCGGGGCGGCTGCGCAGCAGGGCCGAGTAGCCGCCATAGCAGATCACTGCCACCAGCACCCAGATGTCACCGGGGTTGAAGCGCAGGTCCGAGAGATTGCCCGGATCACCCCGGACGATGATCGTCGCCACACCGGCCAGGGAGACGAGGATGCCCGCCACCTGCCATGGTCCCGGACGGTCGCGGAACAGCAGGAACGAAAGCACCGCGATCCAGACCGGCATGGTCGACTGGATCAGGGAACCGTTCAGTGCCTCCGTCCGCGCGACGCCGACATACAGCATGGTGTTGAAGCAGCTGACGCCCAGCACCGACAGCACCAGGATGACCGGCCAGTTGGCGCGGTAGACCGGCAGGTCCCGGCGCAGCTGTGACCAGGCGAAGGGCAGGATGATCAGCAGCCCGACCGCCCAGCGCCAGAAGGCGAGGCCCACCGGCGGCACCGTCTCGTGCACCATCCGCCCGACCAGGAAGTTCCCGGCCCAGAACAGCGGTGTCAGCACCAGCAGCAGGTATGGCAGGTCGAACAGTCGGCGCACGGGCCCTTGTCCCCCATCGGTCGATCGCGGCGGGGGACTGATCGCAGCTTTTCATCCGGGCCGCAACGCACGCACGCGACGGTCAGACCAGCATGAAGAACAGGGCCGTGGCGATGCCGAGGAAGGAGAAGAAGCCGACAATGTCCGTCACCGTGGTCAGGATGATCGACGACGCCACCGCCGGATCCTGCTTCAGCTTCGCCAGGATGATCGGCACCAGCGCGCCGGAGGTTCCGGCCGCGACCATGGAGATGATCATGGAGACGACGATCACCAGCATCAGGCCGGGGCTGCCGCTCCATATCAGCACGCCGATGCCGCAGGTGAGGGCGATGCCGATGCCGTTCAGCAGCCCGGCCTGCACCTCCTTCCGTGTCACCCGCATCCAGTCGGCGACCCGGATCTCCCGCAGCGCCAGCCCGCGCATGGTGACGGCCAGGGCCTGCGCCCCGGCATTGCCGGACTGGCCGGCGACCACCGGCAGCAGGATGGCCAGCGCGGTGACCTGGGCGATCGTGTCCTCGAAGATGCCGACGACCGAGGCGGCGAGGAACGCGGTCAGCAGGTTGATCTGCAGCCATGGCTGGCGCTTGCGGACGGCGAACAGGCTGGTGGACAGCGCGTTCTCGTCGCGACCGCCACCGACCATGGTCTGTGCCGTCGCCGTGGCGTCCGCCCGCACCGCCTCGATCATCGCCTGGTTGCCGACCAGCCCGATGGGGCGGCCGTCGGGGGCGATCACCGGCAGCTCGCCGATATGCAGCTTCTCGAACGTCTCGGCGATGGTGGTCTGCGGGTCCATGGGACTGAGCGCCACCGGCACGCCGACGGTGATTTCCGACAGTTCCTGCGTCGGGTCGGCCAGCAGCAGCATCTTGCACTGCACCCGGCCCGCCAGCACCCCGGCATCGTCCGTGACCAGGATGGAGACCGGGCCATAGTCCGGGGTCTGGCGCAGCAGCCGGATCGCGGCTTCCACGCTGGCGGAGCGGCGCAGCACGATGACCCCGGTCTGCATCAGGCTGCCCGCCGTGCCGGGCGGATAGCTGAGGATGTCGTCGATCTCCCGCCGGACACCCTCCCCCACGGCCTCCAGGATGATGTCCTGGCGCGCCTTCTCGAACGGGGCGAGCAGGCGGGCGGCGTCACCGCGGTCGATGTTCTGCACCAGCAGGGTGACGGTGGCGTCATCCAGCAGCGGTGCGACGGCAGCGGCCTGGCCGGAGGACATGTGCCGCCAGCTCGTCACCAGGTTCTCCGGCGGCAGGGTCCGCAGCGCGGCGGCAGCCTGTTCCGCCTCCATCTCGTCCAGCCCGGCCGCAGCCTCGCGCGGGAAACTGCGGGCGTAGGCCCCGACCAGGTGCAGCAGGTCGGCATCTGCCGGGGCGGTCTCGGCGACGGTAGCGTTCATGCCCGTTCCTCCTGTCCGCCCGCTGCCGACCGTCCGGCGAGCAGGGCCGTCATGGTTCCGGTCAGGCCGGTTTCCAGCAGCACCATGGTGTCGAGGGCTGAGCGTCCCTCCGGGTCGCTGTTGACCGTGGCTTCGCTGGCCAGCAGCGCGCGGCGCAGGTCACCATGGCCAATGCAGCCGACCAGGCGTCCGCGCCGGTCCACAGCGGGCCGGATCTCGTGCACCAGCCAGTCCTCGTCCTCCGCGGCCATGTGAATGGCGGCGGCGGCGGGAATCGCGGCCACGTCGCTGACCGGCAGGTCGGCGATCAGGGCGTCCGGGGTTGCCCGCATCAGGTCCAGCGGTGACAGGGCCCCGGTGGGACGGTTGGCGCCGTCGACAAGGTAGATCGGCGCCCAGCCGACAGGTCGCGCCTTCCGCACGCGGGCGGTGACTGTCTCCACGGTCTCGGCACCACGGGCGCGCACCACCTCGGTCGCCATCAGCGCCCCGACGGAGGACTTGGGCTGGCTCATCACCATGGCCACCCGCGCACGCAGCGTCTTCGGCAGGCTGTCCAGCAGGGCCGTCGCGTCGCTGTCATGGGCCTGGCGCAGCAGCCGGGCGATGTCAGACGGGGCCATGCCCCGGATCAGGGCTGCCCGTTCCTGTTCCGTCATGCCCAGCAGCACGGGCACGGCGCGCAGCGGGTCCAGGTGGTCCAGCAGCTTGCGGGCGGTTTCCCGGTCCAGCTTTCCCATGGTGGCCCCGATACGTTGCGGTTCCCAATCGGCGACCGCGCGGGCGGCGGCGCTGGGATGTTCGATGATGAACTGGCGGACGACCCGGGTGAGCGTTTCACTCATCACCGACCTCCCGCCCCAGGATGGTGCTCGATTGTTCCAGGAAGGTCTTGGCGGGGACGGAGACACGTCCCTCCGCCGTCTCGATCACCATGGCGGTGGCGCTCAGGGCCAGGATGGTGCCCTCGTGCTCCCCCACCCGGATGCGTTCGCCGACGCGGTAGTCCGCACCCAGGTGCCGGGCGCCGATCAGGTTGGCCACCAGCGTCCGCGCGCCCAGCGCGAAGGCCAGGGCCGCGCCCCCCAGCACGGCGGCCAGCACGATGCCGACCACGGTGATGACGATGGTGACGTCGATACCCACCTGGTCGACGCCGACGATCAGCAGCATGCCCACGGTCACGGCCTGGATGGTCCGCCCCGTCACTTCCCGCTGGGTGGGCGACAGGCCGGTCAGGGCGTTGATCGAGATGCGGTAGGCGAGATTGCCCAGCACCAGCCCGGCGGCAATGATCAGCAGGCCGGAAAGGATGCTCGGCAGCCAGATGATCAGTTCCTCCAGCCAGGCCGACAGCACGTCGAGACCCAGCATGCTGCCGGCGGTGGCCAGGAACAGGACCAGCACGGCCCAGTAGACGATGTCGGCGAGGATCCGCCCGACGGGTCTGCCGCCTGCCACGTCCGACAGGCCCAGTGGCATTCGGTCCGTCAGCCTGCCCAGGCCGCCCGAAAGGCGCAGCGTCACCGCCCGCAGCAGCCGCGCGATCAGCCAGCCGGCCAGCGCCAGCAGGACCGCCGCGACCAGGTTGGGCAGGAAGGCAATGAACTGGGCCAGCAGGTCTGAGAATGTTGCCAGCACCGATTCGGACAGTCCGGACACCTTTTCCATGTTCGGCAGATCTCCCTGAACAGGATGACGCTACCTTCGGAACGATGTCGGGTAACGCCCGTTGCCGGAAACTGCACCACGCCTGTCCGTCGCTGTCATTGAAATTCGTGTCGGATACAGAATACTTGGCACCTGACCGCAGGCATGGAGGAGTTGGCGGATGGCACGCATGAAGAAGGCGGATGTGGAGGTTTTCTTCCAGCGTCTCTCCGATGCGGATCCGGAGCCGAAGGGCGAACTGGACTATGTCAACGCCTTCACCCTGCTGGTGGCGGTGGTGCTCTCCGCGCAGGCGACGGACGTGGGGGTCAACCGCGCCACCGGGCCGCTGTTCCGGCTGGCCGACACGCCGCAGAAGATGCTGGCGCTGGGGGAGGACACGGTCCGCGACCACATCAAGACCATCGGGCTGTACCGCAACAAGGCGAAGAACGTCATCCTGCTTTCGCAGCAGTTGCTTGACCGGCACGGCGGGGAAGTGCCGGACACGCGGGATGAGCTGGAGGCGCTGGCCGGGGTCGGGCGCAAGACCGCGAACGTGGTGCTGAACATCTGGTTCGGGCAGCCGACCATCGCGGTCGACACGCACCTGTTCCGGGTCAGCAACCGTACCGGGCTGGCGCCGGGCAAGACGCCGCTGGCGGTGGAACTGCTGCTGGAGAAACGGGTGCCACAGCAGTTCATGCGCCACGCCCATCACTGGCTGATCCTGCACGGCCGCTATGTCTGCAAGGCCCGCAAGCCGGACTGTGCCCGCTGCCGTGTCATCGATGTCTGTCGTTTCAGGGACAAGACAGCGGCATAGCGGGGGCGGCACAGGCATGCCAAACTCCCTCCCGGTCCGGGGAGGGACAGTACAATGGTCAGGAATGTCGAGGCGAAGGGCGGGCGCAGGCTCAGGGAGTCGTTCGGGCGCTGCTACGAGGATTTCGAGGTCGGGGACATCTACGAGCACCGGCCCGGACGCACGATCTCGGAGGCGGACAATACCTGGTTCACCCTGCTGACCATGAACCAGCACCCGCTGCATTTCGACCATGCCTATGCCGCGAAGTCGGAATTCGGCAAGCCCATCGTCAATTCGGCGCTGACCCTTGCCGTCGTTACCGGTCTGAGCGTTTCCGACGTCAGCCAGAAGGCGGTGGCCAACCTGGGCTGGACCGATATCCGCATGCCTGCGCCGGTGTTTCACGGCGACACGCTGACGGCTGAATCGGAGGTGCTGGAGACCCGCGCCTCCGGCTCCCGCCCCAATGACGGCATCGTCACGGTGGAGACGCGGGGCTTCAAGCAGGACGGCACGCTGGTCATCGCCTACCGGCGCACGGTGCTGGTGCCGCGCCGGGGACACGAGATCGACTGAACCGTCCGGGGAGGGACTGGAGAGATGGCAGAGACCGACCGGGAGATCGTCGGGCGTTCGGGGGAAGCGATCACGGAGTCGGAGGAGCGGCAGCTGCTCGACACCATCGACCGCTGGCTGGAACGCGACGTGCGCGACCAGGTGCTGGAACTGGAACATGCCGACGAATATCCGCACGAGATGGTGGCGCAGATGCGCGACCTCGGCCTGTTCGGGGCCACCATCGGGCGCGAATGGGGCGGGCTGGGGCTGCCGGCCCAGACCTATGCCCGCATCGTCAGCCGCATCTCCGAGGTGTGGATGTCGCTCACCGGCATCTTCAATTCCCACCTGATGATGGCGGCCGCGGTGGAACGGTTCGGGACGGACGCGCAGAAGGCCCGGTTCCTGCCGCGCTTCGCCAGTGGCGAACTGCGTGGCGGGCTGGCGCTGACCGAACCGCACTGCGGCACCGACCTGCAGGCGATCCGCACCCGCGCGGTCCGCGACGGTGACGACTACGTGGTCAATGGCGGCAAGACCTGGATCTCCAACGGGATCGAGGGCGGGGCGGTCGCCCTGCTGGTCAAGACCGACTGGAACGTCGAACCGCGCCACAAGGGCATCAGCCTGTTCATCGCGGAGAAGGGACCGGGCTTCACCACCGGGCGCAAGCTGAAGAAGCTCGGCTACAAGGGCATCGATTCGGCGGAGCTGGTGTTCGAGGACTATCGCCTGCCGGCCGACAACCTGATCGGCGGGGTGCCGGGGCAGGGCTTCCGCCAGACCGTCGGCGGGCTGGAACTGGGCCGCATCAACATCGCCGCCCGTGGCGTCGGCGTGGCGCAGGCCGCGCTGGACCGCGCCGTGGAATATGCCCAGGTGCGCGAGACCATGGGCAAGCCCATCGCGGAGCATCAGGCGATCCAGCTCAAGCTGGGGGAAATGGCCACCCGCTGCCGCGCCGCGCGCCTGCTGACGGAAGACGCGGCCCGTGCCTATGATCGGGGGGAGCGCTGCGACATGGAGGCGGGGATGGCCAAGCTGTTTGCGTCAGAGACCGCGCTGGAGAACGCCACCGAGTGCATGCGCATCCATGGCGCCTATGGCTACAGCCAGGAATTCCACGTCGAACGCTATTTCCGCGACGCCCCGCTGATGTGCATCGGCGAAGGCACCAACGAGATGCAGCGCATCATCATCGCCCGCCAGCTGATCGCCCGGAACCCGGCATAGCGCGCACGGGGCGCGACTGATGTTCAGCGAGAGCGTCCGCAAACGGCTGTTTCGTCTTTTCGTCGTCCTGTTTCTCGCCTGGTTCGCCACGGGGTTCACTGCGGGTGTGACAGCCGGAATCTGCCGCGACGTTTCCCTTGGTGATGATCTGAGGCGCTACGCCTGCAGCGTGTCGGTCAACACGGGTTTCGTCTTTCCCGGATCCTCGGCGAAGCGCGCATTCCTGTACCAGGAGCGTGGCATCCTGCGGGCCGGTCAGGGTCGCGAGGAGGAAGCTGTTGCCGACTTTCGGCAGGCAATCACGGATGCGGCGAAGGGGCGACCGGACCTCATGTACCGTCGGCTGGTCCGCCCGACCCATTGGCACCACAAGCTGCTGATACGCATCAGTCTTGAACCGGAGGACTCGCCCGCTCTACCGCTCTGGGACCGTGCGGAGCGCGAGCTGACACCGCCGTTCTGATCAGAAATTCAGCAGCTTGCCCGGGTTCATGATGCCGTTCGGGTCGAAGACCTGCTTGATGCGGTGCATCATCTGCAGTTCCACCGGGGACTTGTAGCGTTCGATGTCGTCGCGTTTCAGGCGGCCCAGGCCGTGTTCGGCACTGATGGAGCCGCCCATGCCGTGGACGATGTCATGAACGACGCGGGCGACGTCTTCCCAGCGGTCGAGGAAGGCCTGCTTGTCGCCACCTTCGGGCTGCAGCGGGTTGTAGTGGACATTGCCGTCGCCGATATGGCCGAAGGCGAGCGGGCGGAAGCCCGGGATCACGTCCTGCAGCGCCTCGTCGGCGGCGGCGATGAAATCCGGCATCAGCGGCACGGGGACGGACACGTCATGCTTGATGGAGCCGCCGCCGAGCTTCTGCGCCTCCGACAGGCTCTCCCGCAGAGCCCACAGCGCCGCCGTCTGCGTCTCGGATTCGGCGATCACCGCGTCCCGCACCAGCTCCCTCTCGAAGCCCAGTTCCAGCGTGCGCTCCAGCGCCGCCCGCAGCGCGCCGTCGCCTTCGCCGGACGACAGCTCGATCAGCACGTACCAGGGGTGACGGTCGGCCATCGGGTCGCGGGCATCGGGCAGCAGTCGCAATGACAGGTCCAGCGCCAGCCTGGGCATGATCTCGAACCCCGTGACCTGCCCGCCGGAAACCGCCTTGGCCAGGCCGAGCAGTTCCACCGCGGCGCGCGGATCGGGCAGGGCGGCAAAGGCAACCTGGCGGTCGGCGGGTTTCGGGTAGAGCTTCAGCACGGCGGCGGTGATGACGCCCAGCGTGCCCTCCGCGCCGACGAAGAGGTGTTTCAGGTCATAACCGGTATTGTCCTTGCGCAGGCCGCGCAGCCCCTCCCACAGGGTGCCGTCGGGCAGCACCACCTCCAGCCCCAGCACCAGGTCGCGCATGTTGCCGTAGCGCAGCACGGCGGTTCCGCCGGCATTGGTGGAAAGGTTGCCGCCGATCTGGCAGGTGCCTTCGGAGGCGATGCGCATGGGGAACAGGCGGTCGGCGGCATCGGCCGCGTCCTGCACGTCCTGCAGCACGCACCCGGCCTCCACGGTGATCGTGTCGTTCAGCGCATCGACCTTGCGCACGGCGTTCAGGCGGCCCAGCGACAGGATCACCTCGTCACCATTGCCGAAGGGGACGGAGCCGCCGACAAGCCCGGTATTGCCGCCCTGGGGCACCACCGGCGTCCTGGTCTCGTTGCAGATGGCCAGCACCCGCTGCACCTCCGCCACCGTGCCCGGTCGCAGCACCAGTGGCGAGACGCCCTGCCACTTCTCCCGATGTTCGGTGGTGTAGGGCAGCATGTCGCCGGGCTGGTCGAGAAAACCCTTCGGTCCGACCACGTCCTTCAGCCGCCCGAGGACCCCTGGTGCCAGATCATTCACGAAACTGTCCTTCCCTTTCATTCGCTGTCCCGGTAACTGCCCGGATCATGCTATGAGACCTCAGCGCTCAACAGGACAGAACCATGATCATAGACAACATCCCCGTCGGCAAGAATCCACCCTGGGACATCAATGTCATCATCGAGATCCCCATCGGCGGTGTGCCGGTGAAGTACGAGATCGACAAGGCTTCTGGCGCGATGGTGGTCGACCGGTTCCTCCACACCTCGATGTTCTACCCCTGCAACTACGGTTTCATTCCGCACACCCTGGCCGATGACGGGGACCCGGTGGACGTGCTGGTGGCCGGCAACGTGCCGGTGGTGCCGGGTGCCGTGGTGCGGTCGCGGCCCATCGGCGTGCTGATCATGGAGGACGAGGCCGGGCTGGACGAGAAGCTGCTGGCCGTGCCGCATGATGCGCTGCATCCCTACTACTCCAACGTGGAGAGCTATCGCGCGCTGCCGCAGATCCTGCTCGACCAGATCGCGCATTTCTTCGAGCACTACAAGGACCTGGAAAGCGGCAAGTGGGTCAAGGTGCAGCGCTGGGGCGAGGCGGGCGAAGCCTGCAAGCTGATCGAGCGCGCCATGGAGGCGGAGGGCTGAGGCGCGGCGTGATCGCGCCGGCCGGGCACCGCAGACCGTGAATCAGCCGTCGTCCAGCGACTGGTAGAGCGGCCAGCGCCCGGCGGCCATGGCGTCCAGCGACGGTGCGGGCTGGCCCATCCGGTCGCGATAGATCCACAGCGCGGACAGCACGTCGCGGGCGAAGGTCCGGGTCTCGGCGGAGCCCATCATCTCCAGGAACAGCAGCGGGTCCTGCTTCACGCTGTCGCTTGCCGACCAGCGCGCCACGTTGCCCGGTCCGGCATTGTAGGCGGCGATGGCGAGCAGCAGGTTGTCCTCCGGCTTCACCGCCTTCAGCACGTAGCGGATATAGGCCTGGCCGAGCCGGATGTTCAGGTGCGGATCATGCAGCGCGCTGTTGGTGGGGCGCGGCTGTCCGGCGATGCGGGCAACGTAGCGCGCCGTGGTCGGCATCAGCTGCATCACCCCGCGCGCCCCGGCGCTGGAGCGCGCCAGCGGGTCGAAACCCGATTCGCGACGGGCAATGGCGTAGACCAGGGCGCGGTCCACATGCACCTCCGGCGACAGGGGCCAGGCCGGTGCGGGATACAGCGCCGGATCGTGGCGTTCGCCATGGCTGCTCAGGCGGCGGCGGGCAAAGCGTAGGGCCGTGGCCGGGGCGTCGATATGGGCGGCAAGCCGCAGCACCGCGTCCAGCCCGGCACGGTTCGCGCCGCCGGCCATCTGGCGCAGTTCCATGTCGGCGCGGACGATCTGCCCGACCTCCGCCAGCGCCAGCGCCCGGCGCACGCCCGCGAATTCCAGCATCGCGGCGAGCTGCTGTTCCGACAGCGGCGGGGGCTGCCAGTCAAAGCCGGGCTGCCGCGCCAGCAGCCGGTTGGCGATCTGACCGTACATGTCACGCGGGGAGGCACTGGCCCGGCGCAGCGCGGGCAGGACCTCAAGGAAATCCCCGGTCGCCAGCGCGGAGCGTGCGCGCCAGACACCGGCGGCCGATTCCAGCCCGGTCAGCGGATCGCCATCCTTGCCCAGGGCCAGGCCGAAGGCCTCGTGCGCCTCCGCCTTCCGGCCCTCCGCCCAGTAGCCGATGCCGGCCAGGAAGGCCCCGCGCATCTGCCCGGGACCGGTCCCCCGCATCGCCAGCACGGCCGCGCGGATGGCCTTGTCGACAAGTTCCGCCGTCAGGTAGCCGCGCGCGATCAGGGCGTGCGCCAGGGCCCGCGCGTCGGATCCCATGCGCCGTCCCTCCGCCGATTCCATGGTCCGCAGCGCCCGGGTCGGGGCATTGCGGTAGACCAGGCGACGGATGCTGCGCAGCATCTGGCGGTCGTGGCGTGACAGGTTGGCCTCATGCAGCGGTGCGGCGCCGGGCCTGCCGCTCGCCGTGACATCACCTTCGAGACGCAGCGGCACCGGGCGCGGGGGCTGCAGCGCCTTCCAGCCGCTGGCCGGGCGACGCCGCTCCGCCAGCCGGTAGACCTTCTCCGCCAGCGGATGATCGGCATGCTCGTTCATCCATTCATGCAGCTCCCGGTAGCTGGAGCGCCAGGCGGTGGGGTGCATCAGCCGCTGGTAGGCGACATGTCCCATCAGCAGCGGGTCCTGCACCTGCCGGATCAGTTTCGCCGCCGCGTCCCAGCGCCCGGTCTGCTGCAGCACGAAGATCTGGCGGTAGCGATCCTGGTCCGCGGCGCCAAGGATGGTCGGCAGGCTGGCCTCTGCCCCGCGTGCCGGTGCAAGATGCCCCACGACCAGCAACGCCAGCAGCAGGGCGAGCCAGCTGCCCGGACGGATCGACGGAATTTTCCGGCAGGTTCTGTTCATCGGCGCATTCAAGTCATACTGGGGGCCGGGGGCAAGCCTGCCGCAAGGTCATGCGGCACCGCCGATCCGGGGGAGGGAGAGAGAATGGGTACTCAACGCAGCTTGCGGGAGCGTCTGAGCGTGCCGGTGATCGCCGCGCCGATGTTCCTGGTTTCCGGGCCGGAACTGGTGATCGCGGCGGTCCGGGCCGGGGTCATGGGATCGTTCCCGACCGCCAACTGCCGGACGGTCGGGCAGCTTGATGACTGGATGTCGCAGATGATGGCGGCGAGCGGTCCGGACACGGCGCCGGTGGTGCCGAACCTGATCGTGCACCGCACCAACAGCCGCCTGGCGGAGGATCTGGAGGTGATCTGTCGCCACAGGCCGGAAGTGGTGATCGCCAGTGTCGGCAGCCCGGAGCCGATCATTGACCGCATCCGTGGCTATGGCGGGCAGGTCTGGGCGGATGTCGCCTCCATGCGCCACGCGGAGAAGGCGATCGCCGCCGGGGCGGACGGGCTGATCCTGCTGACGGGCGGCGCCGGCGGACAGACCGGCTGGGCGAATCCCTTTGCCTTCGCCCGTGGTGTCCGGGCCATCCATGACGGGCCGATGGTGCTGGCGGGCGGTGTCTCCGACGGCCAGGCAGTGGCGGCGGCGGAAGTGCTCGGCTTCGACTACTGCTACATGGGAACCCACTTCATCGCCACGGCGGAGAGCATGGCGGTGCAGCGCTACAAGGACATGCTGGTCAGTTCCAGCCTGGACGACGTGCAGCTGACTGACGCCATCACCGGCCTGGACACCAGCATCCTGCGTCCCTCCCTCATCGCGGCGGGCCTGGACCCGAAGAACCTGCCTGCGCGGGACAGCATCGAGATCTCGAAGGACATCAATCCGGACGCCCCGCGCCGGTGGAAGGACATCTGGTCCGGCGGCCACTCCGTGCAGGGGGTGCGAAAGGTCCAGCCCGTCGCCGACCTGGTGCGGGATGTCGCAGCGGGATACCACCAGGCACGGGAGCGGCATTCCGGCTGAACCTTTTTCCGCCTGCGACGCAAAAAAGTGTTTAATTGCCAGAGCAATAATGTACTTAATGCGCACATGAGAACGAACTGGGATTCTGTGCGATGAACGAGATGAGAGCTGTCGATCAGCAGCCTCCGCGAAGGGAAGGTGCCGAGGGCGTTGTCTTTGACGACCTGCTGCAGTTCCAGGTGGTGACGCTGGGCAACAAGCTGGGCCTCTCGATCCTGCGGCGGGCGCTGGCACCCAACAACCTCTCGATCCGCGAATGGCGGGTCATAGCGGTGATGTTCATCTTCGGTCCCAGCATGGCGCGGCAGATCTCCGAATATACCGCGCTGGACCCGGCGCATGTCAGCCGCACCGTGCACCAGCTGAAGAAGCGCGGCATCGTCACGTTCCGGGAAAACCCGAAGGACAAGCGCCAGATCATCGTCGACCTGACCGCTGACGGCACCCGCCTGGCGCGCAGCATGGTCCCGCAGGTGGCGGAGATCGCGGAATCGATCCGCAGCATCTATACCGAGGAGGAGTTCCGCCAGATGATCTCCTACCTGCAGCGTGCCAACGACCATGTGGACGCCCTGCTGGCGAACGGTGTCGCCTGAACCTGCCGCCGTCCGGAAGCTTCGGATCGGTGTTGCCGTAGGGCGCGCTGCGGGGTTAGAACACCGGCGCTGCTGGGGCGTCGCCAAGTGGTAAGGCAACGGGTTTTGATCCCGTCATTCCCAGGTTCGAATCCTGGCGCCCCAGCCACCACTTCCCGTGATCGATGATTTGCGCTGGATCAAACCGGACCTGACCGTTCTGTGCAGGATGCGTCCTGTCCGCATTGCCATTCAGGAGGTTCCCATGGCGTCCATCTCATCCATCGTCCGCAAGCACATCGACGCCGCCGCCGCAGAGGCCGCCGAGACGGGATACTCGCGGGAGGAGGTCGCACGCTCGATGCTGTCCTTCGTCATGAACATCTACAGGGAGTCCCGCCCGGTGGAGGAGATCGCGGCGGAACTGCGCCACGAGATCGACAATCTGGACCCCGACGCCGAACACGCCTTCATGCGACCGTGAGCCGCCGGATGCCCGGCTCCCGGCACCGAACCGGTGCTGGAAAGATCATGTCCGAGGCTGTAACAAGTCCTCCATGACAATTCGATGACAACATGTGGGGGCCTGACGGGTGAAGACCGATTGGGATTACAGCGATCTTGCGGATGCCTATCTGAAGCGGCCGGACTATGCCGACACCGCGATCGACGCGATGCTGCGCCTGTGTGGCGTCGGGGCCGGTGCGCGGGTCTGTGATGTCGGGGCGGGTGTCGCGCACCTGACGATCAAGCTCGCGGAGCGGGGCCTGAAGGTCGACTCGGTCGAACCGAATGACGCCATGCGTGCGAACGGCATCAAGCGGACCAGCGACATGGCCGACGTGACCTGGTTCGAGGGCACGGGAGAGGCCACCGGAATGGCGGCCGGGGCCTACGACCTGGTGACCTTCGGCAGTTCGTTCAACGTCTGTGACCGTCCGAAGGCGCTGGCCGAGACCAGGCGGATCCTGGTTCCGGGCAGCTGGTTCGCCTGCATGTGGAACCATCGCGAACTGGATGACCCGGTGCAGTCGGCCATCGAGGGGATCATCCGCGACAGCGTGCCAGGCTACGGCTACGGCACCCGGCGGGAGGACCAGACCGCCGTGATCGAGGAATCCGGTCTGTTCCGCAGCGTGGTGACGGTCTCCGGCAAGGTGGTGCACGAACAGTCGAAGGTGGACTGCGTCGAGGCCTGGCGGTCCCATGCCACGCTGGAGCGCCAGGCCGGGGAGAAGTTCCACGATGTGGTCAATGCCATCGAGAGCTGGCTGGACGACCTGCCCGGCACGTCGATCATGGTGCCCTATCGCACCAACATCTGGGTCGCGCAGCTGAGCTGACCGGGGCAGATGCTGCACTTCTCCACCAAGGCGGAAACTCTGGACACCTTGCGGGGCGACCTGACCACGGCGTCGATTGCTCCCCAGGTCCATTTCTCCGTGGTGGAGTGGCAGCGCAACCGCACGGGCATCCTGGCGACGCTCGACGACCGCCTCGGCGCGGTGCCGGTGATCGTGCGCTCCAGTTGCGGGCGGGAGGATGGGGAACATGCCTCCAATGCCGGGGCCTTCCTGTCCCTGCTGGATGTCATGCCCGAAGGCCGGGCGGTCGCCATTGACGAGGTCGTGGCCGCCTATGGTGCCGCGGATGCGGCGGACCAGGTGCTGGTGCAGCCCATGCTGCGCCAGGTCCTGCGCTCCGGTGTCGCCTTCTCGCATGATCCGAACACCGCCGCCCCCTACCGCATCATCAACTGGGTGGAGGGCAGCGACACCACGGCGGTGACCGGCGGCAAGCATGTCCGGACCTGGCAGCAGGCCGCCTGGGCGAAGTCAAGCCCGCCCGCGGAACTGGAGCCGGTGCTCACCCTGCTGGACGACATGCTGCTGCGGTCCGGCGGCCGGGCGGTGGATATCGAGTTCGCGGTGACCCACGACGGTGAGGCCGGCGAGCG
This sequence comes from Minwuia sp., assembly GCA_965228535.1. Lineage (GTDB taxonomy): Bacteria > Pseudomonadota > Alphaproteobacteria > Minwuiales > Minwuiaceae > Minwuia. Next base: position 925,014 of record CBDDHU010000003.1, read on the forward strand.
GCTGTGGCTGCTGCAGGCGCGACCGCTGGTGCTGGACCGGACGCCCCAGGACCCGCTGGAGCAGGCCCGCCTGCTGGGGCACGCGGCGGAACTGGTGGAACGCGGCATGCGCCCGCATCCCTTCGTCAAGGGCGCGCAGACCGTCTTCGGCGTGATGCCGGACTGGAACCCGGCGGAGATAATCGGCCTGCGCCCCCGGCCGCTGGCGCTGTCGCTCTACCGCGACCTGATCACCGATTCCATCTGGGCCTACCAGCGCCACAACTACGGCTACCGCAACCTGCGCAGCTGCCCGCTGATGCTGCATTTCCACGGCCTGCCCTATATCGACGTGCGGCTGTCGTTCAATTCCTTCGTGCCCGCCGCGCTGGATGACGGGCTCGCCGGGCGGCTGGTGGACCACTACATCGAGCGCCTGCTGGCGGAGCCGACCCTGCATGACCGGGTGGAGTTCGAGATCGTGCACTCCTGCTATTCGCTCGACATCGCGGAGCGGGCGCGGGTGCTGCAGGAGGCCGGTTTCAGCGTGGCGGAGACCGACCGGATCGCCGATGCCCTGCGCGACCTCACCAACGGCATCATCGACCCGGAAAAGGGGCTCTGGCGCACCGATGCCGCCAAGCTGGAGACGCTGGAGCGGCGGCGGGAGGAACTGCTGGCCGCCGACACCAGCCCGGTGGACCGGATCTACTGGCTGCTGGAAGACACCAAGCGCTATGGCACGCTGCCGTTCGCCGGCCTGGCGCGGGCCGGGTTCGTTGCCGTGCAGCTGCTGCGCTCGCTGGAGAAGGTCGGCGTGTTCTCGGCGGAGGACACCGACGCCTTCCTGCAATCGACCTCGACGATCACCAGCCAGATGGCTGCAGACCGCTCACGGCTGTCCCGCTCGGTGTTCCTGCAGAAGTACGGGCATCTGCGGCCCGGCACCTACGACATCCTCTCGCTGCGCTATGACGAGGCCCCGGACCTGTACTTCAACTGGTCGGAGCGCCAGGAGGCGGTGGATGCCACGCGGCCGTTCAGCATCAGCCTGCCCCAGATGCGGGAGATCGGGCGGCTGCTGGACCAGCACGGGCTGCAGATCGACCCGGTCGGCCTGTTCAACTTCCTGCAGGCGGGGATCGAGCTCAGGGAACAGGCGAAGTTCGCCTTCACCCGGAACCTGTCCGACATCCTCTCCCTGCTGCAGGATTTCGGTGAGGCACACGGCTTCAGCCGCGATGACATCTCCTATTGCGACATCAGCACCATCCGCGAACTGCAGATCGCCGCGCTGGGGCCGAAGGAAGTGCTGGCCCGCAGCATCGAGGGCGGGCGCGCCCGCTATGCCGAGACCCTGACCCTGTCGCTGCCGCCACTGATCCAGCGGCCGGAGGATGTCTGGGGTTTCGAGTACCCGTCGATCAATCCGAACTACATCACCCGTCGCCAGGTCACGGCGGAGGTCGCCGACCTGGACGACCGGGAATCGCTCACCGGACGGATCGTCTGCATTCCCAACGCGGACCCGGGCTATGACTGGCTGTTCTCCCGCGGGATTGCCGGGCTGGTGACCGCCTGGGGCGGTGCGAACTCCCACATGGCGATCCGGGCGGGGGAACTGGGGCTGCCCGCCGTCATCGGCGCGGGCGAGGTCAACTTCGAGAAGTGGTCGACCGCGCACCGGCTGCACATCGACTGCGCGGGCAAGCTGGTGGAGATCATCGCATGACAGGGCAGCCTGTCATCGCCGTGAGCCAGCGCATCGACGATTATCCGGACCGGGGGGAGCGCCGCGATGCGCTGGACCAGGCGCTGGTGCGCTGGCTGGCGGAAGCGGGCTTCCTGGCGCTGCCGGTCGCGAACGCCTGGTCGTCGGCACAGCTCGACGGCTGGCTGGCGCTGGTGAACCCCGCCGGGGTGGTGCTGTCGGGGGGCAATGACATCGGCACCTGCCCCGACCGGGATGCGGTGGAGCGGCACCTGATCGCCTGGGCCATGGAACAGGGGCGGCCGCTGCTGGGCATCTGTCGCGGCATGCAGATGCTGTCGGTCGCCGCGGGTGGACGGCTGAAACAGGTCTCCGGTCATGTCCGGACCCGTCATCGCCTCGTTGCGCCCTTCGGCGAGGTGAACAGCTTCCATGACATGACCCCCGACGGCTGTCCGCCGGGCTACCGCGTGCTGGCACGGGCCGAGGACGGGGAGATCGAGGCGATGCAGCATGAAGCGCACGCGATCACCGGCTGGATGTGGCACCCCGAGCGGGAGTCCCCGTTCGATGCCCGTCACCTGGAACTGGCGCGGGCCCATTTTCACCAGACAACGGGGGGGAGCCGCTGATGCGCGCGATCATCCTGGCTGCCGGTCGCGGCAGCCGCATGCAGACCCTGACCGAGGAACAGCCCAAGTGCCTGACCGAACTGCACGGCAAGCCGTTGCTGGTCCGCCAGATCGAGGCGCTGCGCGGCGGCGGCGTGGAGGAAATCGGCATCGTCACCGGCTACCGGCGGGAGAAGCTGCAGCCCTATGGCCTGGTCGAGTTCCACAATCCGCGCTGGGAGACCACCAACATGGTCTCGTCGCTGGCCATGGCGGATGCGTGGCTTTCGGACGGACCCTGCATCGTCAGCTATTCCGACATCTTCTATGAAGCCTCTGCCGTCGAACTGCTGCGGGCCAGCACCGCCGACATCGCCATCACCCATGATCCCGACTGGCTGGAGGTCTGGAGCAAGCGCTTCGATGACCCGCTGGAGGATGCCGAGACCTTCCGCCTGGACGGTGACCGGGTGATCGAGATCGGCAACAGGCCGAAGACCGTCGCGGAGGTTGAGGGGCAGTACATGGGGCTGTTGCGGTTCACGCCCGGCGGTTGGGCGGAGGTGCAGCGCATCCGCTCGGAACTGCCGGAGGCGGAGCGTGACCGGACCCACATGACCGGACTGCTGGGACGGATCATCGCCGCGGGCCGCGTGCCGGTCCGGGCGCTGGCCTATCGCGACGGCTGGGGCGAGATCGACACGGCGACCGACCTGGCCAGCTACCAGTAGGCCTGCCTCAGTCGCGACAGGCAGCGAGCACGCGCCGGGCCAGGCTTGCGGCGTCGGCACCCTCGTCCCAGGCCAGGTGCAGGTCGGGCGCGGCCGGGAAATCGACGGGCACGTCGAGGCCGGAGACGTCTGTGATCTCGCCCGCATCGAAGCGGCGGTAGATGCCCTTCGGATCGCGCCGCCTGAGTTCGGCCAGCGGGACATCCAGGAAGATCTCGACATAGCCGGGCAGGTTCTCGCGGTTCCAGTCCTGCACTTCCCTGAACAGCGAGATCGTGGCGATCACCACGGTCAGTCCCTGCATGCTCAGCATCCGGCAGAGACGGCTGTAGCGCAGTGCGAGGTCGAGCCGGGCCGCGCGGGTATGGCTTGCGGCCTGCGTGGCGGCAGGGCCGAAGACCGCGCGCAGCTCGTCCCCGTCCAGCAGCACGACGGACTCACCGGCGTGGCGCAACCCCTCGGCGACCGGCGCAGCAAGGGTCGACTTTCCGGCCCCGGACAGGCCGGTGATCCAGATGGTACGCCCCGCTGTCATTCCGCATCCTCCCGGTCCAGCCGCAGGTGGGCGAGGGGACGGCGGCGGGAACGCCGCAGTGCCAGCAGTTCCTTCAGCACCAGCGCGATCTCCACCAGCCCCAGGCGCCGGACGATCCGTTTCAGCCCCCGGTCATGGGCGATGGTATCGGCGCGGAACCACTCCATGCGGCTGAACAGGATCCACAGGAAACCGGCCAGCGACGTGGTTCCTGCCGTCGCCGGATCCGGGTACCCGGCGCTTGCCAGGAAGGGACGGGTGAACCACTCGGTAAAGCGGTACTCGGCGCGGCTGAGCCCCTTCTCCCTGCCGATGCTGTCCGGATAGACCAGGGCGGCGCGCCTGGCCTCGAAGGTCGGGATCGGCGCGCCGTCCGCGCTGTTGCCGAGCCAGGGCACGTCACAGAGCGTCGACTGGCGCAGCGCCGGGTTGTCGGCAATGCCGAGCCAGCGCGTCAGCCGTTGCAGCATCCCTTCAGGGTCCGCATGCAGCGCGTTCAGGTCCAGCAGCCGCAGGCTGCCATCGCCGGGCAGCAGGTCGGCCACGTGTTCCATGTTGCGCCAGCAGGTGACCGACCAGCCGCGCACGTTGCGACTGTAGTTGCGGAAGGTGGCATGGCCGGTACGCCGATCCAGGGTCTGGAAACTCAGCCCGCTCTCGATCGGGTGGCGGCAGGTGGCCAGCACCCGCGCATCGGGAAAGGCATCCAGGATCGCCGGCATGTCGCCTGCAATGGCGCGGTTGTTGTGATGCTGCAGCACGACATACTTCAGGTGCGCCACCTGCTGCCCGCGCACATGCGCCCATGCCAGCGCCAGCGAGACATGCAGCCGCCGGTCGTCCCCCAGGCCGTGCAGGGTCTCCCATGCGTGCCGGAAGGCCGCCTCGAACGCCGTACGGCGGTGCGCGAACCATTGTTTCAGTTGCTCCGCCATCGCGGCATCGTCGCCGGCGAAGCTGCGTCCGTCATGGAACTCCGGGTGCCGGTCGAGCCAGGTCGTGATGTCCTGCCCGGCGGCGCGGAAGCTGTCGGCATGGTGCCAGTGCTGCGCCACCTCGGGGAAGCAGGCGACCTCCGGGTGTCCGTCGAACAGCGACTGGACCAGGAACGACCCGGACCGGCCGAGGGGGGAGATGACCACCAGGTTCAGTCGCTCAGCCGCCGCCAGCATCACCTCCGGCGCGGGCAGTCCGGAACCTGATACTGCAGGGGCTGATCCGCCTGAACCGGGTACCTGATCCGTCATGCTGGCCATCCGCCATCCCGTGGGTCGGAACCGGGCCGCCGGGTGGTGTGCCTTACCCGTGCAGGCGCGGGAAGGGCTACGGCGACAGAATCGGTTCGCTGATCAGGGACAATCTGTAACGGGATCAGGCCACGATCAAGGAAGCCGCAGCCGCAGCTCAGGCCGCGTTCTCGCTCTGGTCCTGGCCTTCGCCGCCCTCGTCTTCCATGTCCTCGGCGCGGCGGCGTGGTGCCCCCTCCGGCGGAATCTTCCGGCGACGGCGGTCGGGGCCGAAGAAGTCCGGCGTGCGCACGAAGGGGCGGGCATTCTCGATGACGGCGGTCAGGCGCTGTCCCAGCACCGCCACCGACAGGGGCTTGGCGAGGTATTCGGTGACACCTGCGTCGCGGGCCCTGGTCACGCTGTCATGGTCGCCGAAGCCGGAGACCATGATGATCGGCAGGTAGGGGTGCGGACTCTTCTCGTCGTTGCGGATGTAGTGGATCAGCTCGTTGCCCGTCATGCCGTCCATGCGGTGGTCCAGCAGCATGATGTCGGGGATTGCCTGCTTCATCCGCCGCAGCGCCTGGTTGGCGTCCTCCGCCTCCTGCACCATGCCGACATGCAACGCCTCCAGGATGCGCACGATCAGCGCCCGCATCTGCTTGTTGTCGTCGACGATCAGGATGGAGATACCGCTGAGGTCCAGGATGCCCTTGTTCATGTCGTGACCTCAGCCGCCGCCCGACGCAGACGCCTTGGGCAGCGCGGCCAGCGCGTCCATGATCGGGGCCGCGTCCAGGTTCCGCCGCCGGTCGCCGGAATCGAGACCCTGTCCGTCGCGCCGGTCCGGCCCGAAATAGGTCTTGGTGCGCACGAAGTTGCGCGGGTTGAGGATCAGTTCGGACAGCCGGGTGGAGACCAGGGCCGCCGACAGCGGCTTGACGATGATGTCGTGTACCCCGGCGTTGCGGGCCTCCAGGATGGTGCGCTTGTCGGCGTAGCCCGTGACCATCAGGATCGGCACATAGGGGTTCGGGCTCTCCTCGCTGCGGCGCACCAGGCGGGTGAAGTCGGTGCCGGAGATCGGGTCCATCCGGTTGTCGATGATGACGATGTCGATGGCCTGGCTGTTCAGGATCTGGAAGGCGGTGATGCCGTCCTCCGCCATGTGCAGGTTCCGCACACCCAGCGCGCGCAGGATCTGCACGATGATGTCACGGATATGGCGGTTGTCGTCCGCCACCATCACCGTGAGCATGCTGAGATCGAGATACTTCAAGGCGTCACCACCGACTGGTCCGATGTATCCGCGATCCGCCGCGCATACATCCCGGACACTATCGGGCAAGGCTTTCGCTTTGGTTAACCGCCCGCTGGCCGTCCCGCAGGGCGTCCGGCACTCAGCGCGGGCTGCGCTTGGCCAGGATGCGCTGCAGTGTGCGGCGATGCATGTTCAGCCGCCGCGCCGTCTCCGAGACATTGCGGCCGCACAGCTCGTAGACCCGCTGGATATGTTCCCAGCGCACCCGGTCGGCGGACATCGGATTCTCCGGCGGGGCTGGTTTCTCGCCATCCACGGCCAGCAGGGCGTTGGCCACGTCATCGGCATCGGCGGGCTTGGCCAGGTAGTCGATGGCACCTGCCTTCACGGCAGCGACGGCGGTGGCGATGTTGCCATAGCCGGTCAGCATCACCGCCCGCGCCTCCGGCCGGACCTCGTGCAGCACACCGACGATGTCCAGCCCGTTGCCATCCTCCAGCCGCAGGTCGACCACGGCAAAGGCGGGGCGCAGGCTGCGCACCATGGTCATGCCTTCCTCCACGGTCTCCGCCGCCTCCACGTCGAAGCCGCGTTTCTCCATGGCACGGGCCAGGCGCAGGCGGAACGCCTTGTCGTCGTCGATGATCAGCAGGGAGCGATCCTCGAGATCATTGATGTCGAGCCTCTCCTCGTCACCGTCGTTCGCCATGCGTCTGCTTCCCTTCTGCGTCTTCGGAGGCCGGAGTCCCGACAAGGCCTGTCAGTTCCAGTTCCCCTGCTCAATAATGCCATGGGGCCAGCGAATGGCAACGCGCGCCCCGCGCGATGATCCATCCTCGGCCCGGTTGCTGAAGTCGACAGTCGCACCGGAATGGCCCAGCAGGGTCGTCGCGATGAAGACCCCAAGTCCCATGCCGCCGCGCTGTCGCCGGGTGGTGGTATAGGGTTCGCCCAGTGTCTTCAAGACATCCTGTGGAAAACCCGGCCCGTCATCCTCCAGCACCACGATGATTTCCGGCGTGTCCCAATAGATTCCGATCCGCACTTCCCGCCGTGCGAAATCCACCGCGTTCTCTGTCAGGTTCGCCAGCCCGTGCAGCACTTCCGGGCTGCGCGGCACCTCCGGCGGGTGCCCGGTCTGCGGCTCGATGACGATCCTGACCTGGGCCGTGCCATAGGGCTCGACCGCGGCCTCCACCAGCCCGACGATGGTCGTCTTGCGGAACGTGTCGTCGCCGTCGCCGGGGCGGCGTGACAGTTCCGCCAGGATGTCGCGACAGCGTTCTGTCTGGCTGACCAGCAGTTCGATGTCCTCGTTCAGCGGGCTGTCCGGCCCCAGGTCGCGGTGCAGTTCCTTGGCCACCAGGTGGATGGTACCCAGCGGCGTGCCCAGCTCATGCGCCGCCGCAGCCGCGATGCCACCCACGGCACTCAGCTGCTGTTCCCGCGACAGCGCCAGCTGCGTCGCGCGCAGGGCGTCCGACATGCGCTTGGTCTCGAAGGCCAGCCGCCCGGCATAGGTGGCCATGAAGGCGATGCCGAGCGCCAGCGCCACCCAGATCGCCCCGACATAGAGGCTGGGGAACACCAGTCCCTCCCCGGCCCAGGGCAGCGGCAGGTACCAGAAGGCCAGCAGGCTGGTGAAGACCAGCGCCAGCAGGCCCAGCGCGGCGGTGCTGAGCACGGACAGGATCGTCGCCGAGATGGTGACCGGCACCAGGATCAGGATGACGAAGGGGTTGGTCAGGCCGCCGGTCATGTAGAGCAGCGCCGCGAGCTGCAGCAGGTCGTAGGCGAGGAACAGCGCCGCCCCCCGGTCCGACAGCCGCGCCGTCGCCGGGTACTGCACCGCCAGCACGATGTTCAGCACGGCGGAGGCAAGGATGGTCAGCAGGCAGGGCAGGAAGGGGAATTCGAAGTCGAGGCCGAAGCGGATCAGCAGCACGGAGAAGCTCTGCCCCACCACCGCGATCCAGCGGATCAGCACCAGGGTCTGCAGGCGCACCCGGCCGGAGCCGCTGACACCGGGGTTGGTACCAACGACAAACAGGTCCTGCATCGCCATCTGCCGGTCGCTCATCGGGGTCTCTTCCGCCGGAGAAGTCTCGTCTGCTCCGGCGGAAGATAGCCCGTTTCGCCCCGTCCGCAATCAGGCTTTCATGAAACTGCCATGCAGCCCCAGCGGCAGGGCATAGGGCAGCGTCGCCACCGCGAGAGGGCCGGAGGCCAGGTTGGTGGCATCGAAGATCTTCAGCCGGGTGCGGGCCGCCGCGAAGTCCAGCACGGTTTGCAGCACCCAGCCGTCCGGCGCGTCGGTGTCGCCCGTTCCCGACGGCACGAACACCGCTTCCTCCGCCATCTCGGTCGGGCCATGCACGAAGGCGTCGATGTCGCCGGTGGCATGGTTGACCATGGCCGTGGTGGTGAACAGGGGATGGGCCGCACCCGCGTCCGGATCGGCGAGCAGCATCACCGCGCGGTCGGTGCGACGGCCGATGCGTTCCGGATGCACCTTGGGGAACTCGGCGGCGGGGCCGTCGACCAGGACCTCCTCGCTGAACGTCCCCCTGGCAGGGTCGATGCGGGCACTGCGATAGCTCGCGCCGGTGCCGCTGAAGCTGCTGCCGTCCATGACACTGCGGAATCCCGCCGTGGTCATGGTCGGGTCGGCATAGCGGCAATGGTCGAAGCGGATGATGCCCCCCGCGTCCTCCCAGGCATTGCCGAAGTGATAGACCCAGAAGGCGGGCAGTTCGACCGTGCGCTGCCGCGTCGGGTCGTCCTTGTCGATGATCAGCGCCCGTCCCCCGGCCTCCGGCTGCCAGACATGCCGTTCCAGGAAGGTATCGCCCGCCGAGCCGTCATAGCGCCAGGGTGTCAGGATGAAGACCAGGTGCCGTTCGGTGATCAGGAAATCATGCACCATCGGCGTCGGCGACACGTCCAGCAGGTGCACGCCGTGCAGCTGGCCCGAGGGATTGACCCGGTAGAGCACGATCCTGCCTGCAAAGCTGGCGGTGCCAAAGCTCCACAGCGTGCCGTCCCGGTCCAGCCTCGGGTGGGCGGCGAAGGGCATGCCGACGGTCTCGGGCGACAGGGTGACGAAGTCGCGGAAGGCCAGGGTCTCCCGGTCCAGCTCGATGGCCGATCCGCCCTCCCACAGCGCCATCAGCTTGCCGCCATGCTCGATGATGCTGATGTTGCCGGGATTCAGCGCATCCAGCGAACTGAACGGTTCCCCGTCGACGACGGTGTCGTAGGCATCCTGCAGCGGGCGCAGCGCCGCCTGCTCGGAACGCCATTTCGGCGTGTCGATGATCCGCCCCGCATGCCGCACCGTGCCATCGGCGATGCGGAACCGGTGCACCAGCCCGTCACCGTCGAACCAGTGGCGGTAGCGATGGCCGAACACCTCGTGCCCCGCCGGGCCGTTGCGGCAGAAGTCGCCCCGCAGGGCGTCGGGTATGCGGCCCTCGACCCGGATCTCCGGGCTGTCCGCCGCCACGGTGGGGGCTTCGGGCACCTGCCAGCCGAGCAGCCAGGGCCGCTCCCGCAACCCGGCCTGGAAGTTCAGCGCCCGGCGGCGCATCGCGTTGGCGTCAGCCAGCGCGGGGCCGGAGTACCCGGCAAGCCCCAGCCCGGTCCCCAGCCCCGCCACGGCGAGGGAAGTCATGAACATGCGTCGGTCCATCATGGTCGGTCTCCCCCTCAGTAGTTCAGGCGGGCGCGGGTGCTGACCGCACCCTCCGCCGGGACCGTCACGGCGACATCGGCGAAGCTGGGCGGGCCGAAGCTCGCGCTGGCGCCGTTGCTGAAACCCGTGCCCTCCGTCGGGATGCCCAGCAGGTTGCTGTCCAGTTTCCCGTTGGCGTTGGCATCGTGGAACACGGCGACGCCGTAGTCGCCCGCGGGCAGGCCGGGAAACGCGAAGCGCATGCTGCCGGGGCTGACGACGCGGAAGGATGCCGCCTCCTCCGCCCCTGCGGCCAGGAAGTCGGCGCCCTGGCGGTACAGCGCGACGCGCAGGTGGCCGTCACGTCCCGTGACGTTCTCCACCGTGATCTCCAGGTCCCCGGCGCTGGCCGTGACGGCGGGCAGGCCGAGCAGCGCAAGCGCCAGCAGGATGACCCGTGCGGGCCGTGTGCCGGTCCCGGTGCGGGGCGGGAAACATGTGACGGAATCTGGACGGAACATGGGCTGGTGTCCTTTCGCGGATGAATGTACCAGTTGGCGTCGGTACATCTTGCGGGTGCGGCCGGTCAGGGAACCCTGTCCTTCGGCAATTGCGCCCGGGGCTTCGTGAAACGGGACACCGTGCATTTGGCGCTTCGTGAACGGGAACGGCTGAGAGCGATCCTGCTGGAATGCGGGGCGGTGGGGGGCGTCTGGTTCCTGGCCGTGATGATCGGTCCGTTCGGCACCTTCGGACAGCTCACCCCGTTCGAGCGGGTGCAGTACTGGGGCATGAGCATCGTGCTCAACTGGTTCCAGATCCGGCTGGCGCATCATTTCCTGGACCGCCTGACGGGACAGGACCGGTTCTGGCTGCCGGCCATCGGGGCCTGTGTCCTCGCCTCCCTGCCCGCGACGTTCGAGGTGATCTGGCTGGAGGAGACCTTCCGGCCGGAGACCCGGCCCCACATCAGCTTCCTCTCGCTCTATCCCCAGGTGCTGATCCTGTCGCTGGCCATCACCATCCCCATCATGCGCTTCTTCATCGACAGGGAGCAGGACGTGCCGGGCGGGCCGGAAACCGCCGCCGCGCCGTCGCAGGGACGGGAACCGCAGCCGGAACCGCAGTCCGGCAACGCGACGGCGCAGGCGGTTGCCGCGCCCCGGTTCCTGCTGCGGGTTCCGACCCGGCTGGGCCGTGACCTGCTCTGCCTGCAGGCGGAGGATCATTATGTCCGCGTGCACACCGCGCTGGGGGACGACCTGGTGCTGCACCGCTTCTCCGACGCGGTGGAGGAACTGGACGGGATGCCGGGCCTGCAGGTTCATCGCTCCTGGTGGATCGCGGAGGCGGCGGTGGCGGACGTGATCCGCCGCGACCGCAAGACCTGGCTGCGGCTGCGCAACGGGCTGGAGGTGCCGGTCAGCCGCACCTACCAGGCGGCGGTCAGGGAGGCCGGATGGACATGAGCAGCGGACCCGAAGAGACCGACCGCCCCTTCTGGGAGACGACGCGGCTGCAGGACATGACCCGCGCCCAGTGGGAATCGCTCTGCGACGGCTGCGGCAAGTGCTGCCTCTACAAGCTGGAGGACATCGACACCGGCGACCTGGTCTTCACCAATGTCGCCTGCCGCCTGCTGGATCACGAGACCTGCCGCTGCGGCGACTATGCCAACCGCTCCACCGTGGTGCCGGACTGCCTGACGCTGGACATGGAGAACGTCGGCAAGCTGCGCTGGATGCCCTCCACCTGCGCCTATCGCCTGCTGCATGAGGGCAAGCCACTGGAACCCTGGCACCCGCTGGTCAGTGGCAACCCCGACAGCGTTCACTGGGCCGGCATCTCCATCCGCGGCCGCTGCATCTCGGAGGACGACGCCGACGAGGACCTGGAGAACCACGCCCTGGACGGGGAGCCTTGAGTGGGCAGCCGAGATATCTGATCACTCAGCTTAGCCTGAGGATTGCCTGCTCGGTGTATCGCCGGTGTCTCTTGCCGGGTCGTTTCCCCATGGTGCATCAGTTCCGTGGTGCATGCTTCGATATCGAACATGAGGTACACTCGCATCATGGTGCCATTTGCGCCGATGCGATTGTATTTTTCAGGTGATCCCATGAATTCGATTTCGTATATATTGGGTAGAAGTGCAGTATCAGCAATGTCTTGGTATCTTTTTTCAATATTGCTGATTATCGATTTTGTTTTTGTTTTTCTGATTCTTATGTATCAATCGGTTGTTGTAGAAATTGTTCATGAATTTGGATTGTTTTTGTCTGAATTTATTGATGGTTATTTTCTTTCTGACTTGTTCGGGGAAGCGAATCTGAGGGGTCAAGATGTCCCGGTGGCTCTGGCGGGATCAGTGATGATTTTGATTGGGGCGGTGGTTCTGTCGCTGATTGCTGTGTTCATGAAGTTCAGGCAATTGATTGCATTGATATTTATATCAATGATTGTCTTGACGATTTGTTATGTGAATGGATTTTCGGAAGTATTGAGTGCCGCAATTGCGCTATCAGTCGAAGTGGTCGCGACGGATTTTCTGCGGTCGGTGATGCTTGTATTGTCATTGATCGTCTTTGTTCGATCATGGCGGAAGTATCAGGCAACCGCCTGACACTCCCTCACGCCACCTTGCGGTTGGCGTTTTCCTCGGCGAGTTGCTGGTCCACCAGGCGGCCCTGGAACAGGGAGAGGCCGATGGAGCGGCCGAACTCGAAGGCTTCCTCCGAGTCGCAGCGGCAGAGGATGACGCGGGAGGTGCCGGTCCGGCGGATGGCCTCGATCAGTTCCTTGCGGCGTTCGGCACCGCCATCCTCCAGCGCGTCCGCCGACCAGATCAGCTTCTGCATGTCCAGGCCCAGCTTGCGCTTGTCCACCAGCGGGAAGGTCAGGTGGGTCAGGCCATCGACGCAGATGCGATAGCCGCGATGGCGCACGAAGTCGCGGGCGAACATGAAGCTGCTGACATCGGCGAACAGGTCGGACGGCTGTACCTCCAGCACGATGGTCTTGCGCGTCAGGGCGCGCAGCCGGTGGTCGAACTCCAGGAACTCCGGCGACAGGATGGTGCCGATGTTGATGTTGATGGAGGTGGAGAGCGGCACCGCGTTCTCGATCTCGGGCAGGGCCTTCAGGATGCGCAGGTCGAGATACTGGGTCAGGTAGCTGAACAGGTAGGCGTTGGCGGTCAGGTTGACCTCCGGCATCACCATCCGGTTCAGGTCGCCGATGGAGACGAAGAGTTCGTTGAAGACCGGGCGCAGCGTGCCGTCCGGCGCCATGGCGCAGATCGGCTGCCGCCGCATCAGGGAGGAGATGTCCATCGACGTGATCTGTTCCACCAGGCGCCCCAGGTGCTCCGGCCGCATCGGGATCCTCGGCGGCGTCTGGTTGCGGCGGGCCTTGCGCTTCTCCGCCTCCACCATACGGTCCTGCTCGGCCTGCTGCTTCAGCGACCTTGCCAGCGCGACGAACGGTTCGTAGTCGTCGTCCAGGTCGTACCAGGTGCAGAACCGGCCCGTGTCATAGGCCTCGTCATGGGTCAGCGGATCCTCGTTGAACAGGTAGCGCAGACGGGTCACGACCTCGTCCACCTCCGTCGGTGTCGCGCCACGGGCGACGAAGACGAGATCGTTGTTCGACATCATGAACAGCTGGCCGTCGAACCGCTTGGCCAGCAGTTCGAAACTGTTGGCGGCGATGCGCATGTGGTGCACGTGCCGGTGATGCGGCCGCAGCCGTGACAGGTGGATGTGGACCGCGATGCGATCCTCCGTGTGCCGGGCCAGTCGCTCCGCAAAGTCCAGCAGCCGGATTTCCTGGTCTGTCCGCGCCTTCATCGACTCACTTTCCGCCTCTCGGGTCTCGTGCCCGGGTTCTGACTGAGGGTGAAAGCTCGCACAGCGGGACTTTAGAACTGGTTAACCGCACGACAATAACTGCATCCGGCCGCATCAGGGATTGACCTCCGGCGCGGCTTGGCTGATGCCTGTCGGGTGAATCATTTCACCGGAGGCGGTGCTGCCCATGCGAGTCCTGTTCCTGCACAACAACTTTCCGGCCCAGTACCGGCATGTGGCAACCAGTCTGGCGGCGGAGCAGGGGCACCAGCTGGTCTTCGGGACGCAGGCGAAGAATGGCGAGATTCCCGGCGTCACCAAGGCGTTCTACAAGCCGGCGCGGGAGGTGCGGGCGGAGACCCACCATTACGTGCGCAACCTGGAGAGCGCCGTGCTGAACGGCCAGTCGGTCTATCGCATGTGCATGGACCTGAAACGCCAGGGCTTCGTGCCGGACCTGGTCTGCGGCCATTCCGGCTGGGGACCGACGCTGTACGTGAAGGACGCGTTCCCCGATACACGGGTGCTGAGCTACTTCGAATGGTTCTACCACGCGCATGGTTCCGACGCGGACTACCTGCCGGAAAGCGAGATCTCGGCCGACGATGAATGCCGCATTCGCACCCGCAATGCGGCGATCCTGCTCGACCTGGCCAATTGCGACTGGGGCCTGTGCCCGACCCTGTTCCAGCGCGACCAGTTTCCGAAGATCTTCCACAACAAGCTGACCGTGCTGCATGACGGGGTGGACACGGACTTCTTCAGGCCCGATCCGGATGCGGTGATGAAGGTCGGGGACCTGGACCTGAGCGGGGCGAAGGAGATCGTCACCTACGCCACCCGCGGCATGGAGCCCTATCGCGGCTTCCCGCAGTTCGTGGAGGCGGTGGCGCGGCTGCAGAAGCAGCGACCCGAGATGCACGCGGTGATCGTCGGGCAGGACCGCGTGGCCTATGGCCGGAAGCTGCCGGACGGCCGCACCTTCAAGCAGAAGATGCTGGAGGAACTGGAACTGGACATGAGCCGGGTCCACTTCACCGGCCTGCTGCCCTATGGCGACTACCTGAAGGTGCTGCAGGCCAGCCACGCCCATGTCTACATGACCGTGCCGTTCGTGCTGTCCTGGTCGCTGATCGAGAGCATGGCGACGGGCTGCCTGATCATCTCCTCCGATACCGAGCCGGTGCGGGAAGTCATTCGCGACGGCAAGCAGGGCCTGCTGGTGGACTTCTTCGATGTGGAGGGGCTGGCGGGACGGATCGCGGAGGCGCTGGACAACCGCCACGACCTGGCGCACCTGGGTCAGGCCGCGCGTGACGTGGTGCTGAAGGGCTATGCGCTGAAGGACACCCTGCCCAAGCATGTCCGCCTGCTGAAGTCGGTGGCCGCCGGCACCCTGCCGCCGGTGCTGTCGCCGCCGAAGCCTGCCGCACGGCCCGGTCGCCGTCGCCGTCGCTGAGACCGGCATGACGCACAGGGGTCCCGTTTTCGCCAGTCCGACGCGGCCGGTGAGGGTGGATGCTCCACAGGCGCTGCTCGACCTGACCCTTGCCCAGGCGCCGCACTGGCCCGAGGAAGGTTCCGGCGGCGCGTCCGGTCCGGTGATGGTCAGGGCAGGGACCGGTCAGGACGGCACGGTGCGTTTCACCGCCGACAGCTACGACGCGCCGGATGTCGTGCTGCCGCCGGGCCTGCTGGCTGCCAATGGCCTGATCGGCACCGTCATCGGGGCCTTCGTTGCTGCCGACCCGGACTGGATCTGCCTGCACGCCGCCGCCATTGCCCTCGGGCCGGGGGACGATGCGGGGCTGACGGTCCTGCTGGGAGATTCGATGGCGGGGAAGAGCACGCTGGCCATGGCGCTGGCCCATGCCGGCGCGCGGCTGTGGTGCGATGACCGGCTGCCGCTCGACCGGGCAGGCCGGGGCTTCGCGCTGGGGCTGCGCCCGAAGTTGCGCCTGCCGCTGCCGGAGACCGCCCCCGCCCCTTTCGCCACGTTCGTGAACGCTCATGACAGCGCGCGGGAGGGGAACATGGTCTATCTGGCGCTGGAACCCGGAATGCAGGCCGGGTTCGCGGAGGTGCTGCCGGTCCGTCGCCTGGTCACGCTGCAGCGCCTGACCACGCCTCAGGCACCGGTGCTGACCGCATCCACCGTGGGGGAGACGGTGAAGCGCCTGGTGCCTGTGACCTTCGCCCCGCACCTGGAGCCGATGGCACGGTTGACGCGGCTGAGGGAACTGGCGTCGGCCTGTACCTGCCAGCACCTGACCTATGATGACAGCTTCGCGGCGGCGGCGTTCCTGACGGGGGGGGCAGGAGGGTGAGTATCTGGCAGCGGGCCGAAGGGGTCTCCGAGAACCCGATGGATGATGACCTGTTCCTGGTGGCGCCGGTCAGCGGGGAGATCGTGCACCTGGACCGCATGGGGGCCGCGATCTGGCACCTGCTGGCGGAGCCGCAGGAGATGGCCGAGATGCTGGCGGTGTTCGCCGCGGCCTTTCCCGATGCCGATGCCGACACCCTGCACGGTGACCTGGAACAGGCCCTTGAAACGCTGAAAGCCGCCGGACTGGTGCGACAGTCCGACGGCTGATCAGGGAGGGCGGTTGTCCGGAGGGCGGACGGAGGCGGATCGGCCTCAGGCGGCCGCTTCCGCCTCTTCCGGGTCACGCAGCACGTAGCCGCGACCCCAGACGGTCTCGATGTAGTGGTCTCCGCCGGTCGCCGCGGCCAGCTTCTTGCGCAGCTTGCAGATAAAGACGTCGATGATCTTCAGTTCCGGCTCGTCCATGCCGCCATACAGGTGGTTCAGGAACATTTCCTTGGTCAGCGTCGTGCCCTTGCGCAGCGACAGCAGTTCCAGCATCGCGTATTCCTTGCCGGTCAGGTGGATGCGCTGGGCATCGACCTCGACGGACTTGGTGTCCAGGTTCACCACCAGCTTGCCGGTGCGGATGATCGACTGGGCATGGCCCTTGGAGCGACGGACGATGGCATGCACGCGGGCCACCAGTTCCTCGCGCTTGAACGGCTTGGTCAGGTAATCGTCGGCGCCGAAGCCCAGGCCCTTAACGATGTCGCCCACATCCATCATGCTGGACAGGATCAGCACCGGGGTCGAGACCTTGGAGAGGCGCAGCTTCTTCAGCACGTCATAGCCGTGCATGTCGGGCAGGTTCAGGTCCAGCAGGATGATGTCGTAGTCGTAGAGCTTGCCTAGATCCAGGCCTTCTTCGCCAAGATCGGTCGCGTAGACATTGAACCCGTCGGACGAAAGCATGGTCTCGATGCCACGTGACATGGCCATGTCATCCTCGATCAGCAAAACGCGCATCTCACCGTTCCTTCCTTGCCCGCATTAACCTCACCCGATGGATAATCGGTCATTAATCCTAACGAAAGGTTAACAGCGTTAATACTTGTTGATTCACTTTTCGTGACGTTCGTTACGACGCTTGCTCTGGCAACAGCAAGTCGCGTTCCAGTTTCGTGGCGGTCCCCGGGAAATGTCAGAAAACTGTCATTCGGGGATGACAGATCGGATTCGCAGGCGCACACTTTCGGATGACAGGGCCGGGTGCCCAAGTGTCATCCGGTCCTACCCACCGAACAACGGAAGGGAGTGCCACGTGACATCCAAACCAACAATCGAGCAGTTGAAGCGCCGCCATGCGGAGCTTGAGGCCAAGATCACGGCCGAGGAGGCCCGTCCCGCTCCGGACGAGGCCATGTTGGCAAAATGGAAGAAACAGAAACTCTCACTGAAGGATTCGATGCTGGAGCGACACGCGGCCTGACCCTGCGTTTCGCGGACTGAATGAACGGAGGCCTCGCCGGGTGACTGGCGGGGCCTCTTGTGTTTCCGGGGCGGCATGATCTGCGCGTGCCACATGGCGCAAGTGCATCTGCGTCCAAGCAGGTCGAAGACACCTGCATTAAGCTTTCGCTCCATCAGGTAACCAGCAGTCTGCAGGGGGATGCATGTCACGCTTGACGGTGGGAATCGACGTCGGGGGCACTTTCACCGATTTCGTGGCCTATGATCCCGATGGCCAGGTGGTCACGGTCTGGAAGAACCTCTCGACACCGGCCAATCCGACCGACGGGGTGCTGGAGGGGCTGAAGCGGATCACCGACAGCATCCGCAACCTGCGGCTCGGCACCACGGTGGCGACCAACGCCATCCTGGAACGGCGCGGCGCGCGGGTCGGCTATGTCACGACCAGGGGCTTCCGGGACGTGCCCTTCATCCAGCGCGGCAACCGCAAGCACCATTACGACGCCAGCTGGGTCAAGCCGAAGCCGCTGATGAAGCGGCGCGACTGCTTCGAACTGGATGAGCGGATGCTGGCCAGCGGCGCGGTGCACAAGTCCGTCGACACGGCGGAGGTCGAGGCGATGGCGGCGGAGATCGCCGCGCGTGGCGGGATCGAGGCCATCGCTGTCAACCTGCTGTTCTCCTACGTCACGCCGGACCACGAGATCGCCGTGCGCGACATCCTGGCGAAGGCGCTACCGGATGTGCCGATCTCCATCTCCTATGAAGTGCTACCGAAGTGGAAGGAGTATGAACGGGCCTCCACCACCATCGCCGACGCCTTCGTCAAGCCGATCGTCAGCCGCTACCTGACCGATCTCGGCACCCGGCTGAAGCAGCGGGGCGGCGTGGACAATGTCGCCATCATCAAGTCGAACGGCGGCGAGATGACGACGGATGCGGCGGCCGCGTCGCCGATCCACATGACCGTGTCCGGCCCGACCGGCGGTGTCGTCGCGGCGCGTCACATCGCGGCGCAGCTTGACGTCGGCAACCTGGTCACCTTCGACATGGGCGGCACCTCGACCGACTGCTCCACCGTGGTGGACGGGCAGGAAAGCTTCACGACGAACTTCGAGATCGAGTTCGGCGTGCCGATCCAGGTGCCGATGATCGACATCCGCACCATCGGCGCGGGCGGCGGCTCCATCGCCTGGATCGACAAGGGCGGCATGCTGCGGGTCGGACCGCAGAGCGCCGGGGCCAATCCCGGTCCCGCCTGCTATGGCTTCGGCGGCACGGAACCGACCGTGACCGACGCCAATGTCATCCTGGGCCGCATCAGCCCGGAGAACTTCCTGGGCGGCACCATGGCACTGGACATGGAGAAGGCGCGGGCAGCGATGCAGTCCATCGCCGAACCGCTGGGCCTGGGTGTCGAGGAAACGGCGCTGGCGGTGCTGCGCATCGTCACCAACAACATGACCGGCGCGCTGCGTTCGGTGCTGACGGAACAGGGGCAGGACCCGCGGGACTTCGCCCTGCTCGCCTTTGGCGGGGCCGGGCCGCTGCATGTCGCCGACCTGATGGGAGAGGCGTCCATTCCGACCGGCGTCGTGCCGAACCATCCAGGGCAGTTCTCCGCCTTCGGCTTCATCATGACCGACGCGCGGGTGGACCTGGAGCGCACGGTGCAGATGACCTCCAGCCGCTTCGACCTGGACCGCGCCAACGAGGTGATGGGACAGCTCGTCAACGACGCGCTCGGCAACCTGAAGGACCAGGGCTACGAACAGGGCCTCAGCGTCAGCCGCACGCTGGAACTGCGCTATCTCGGCCAGAACTACGAGCTGGAGGTGCCGGTCGCGTTCGAGACCTTCGACGCGGACACGGTGCAGCAGGCCTGGGCCACGTTCCACGACCTGCACAAGGCCCGCTTCGGCTTCAACATCCCGCGGGAGGTGATCGAGGTCATCACCTTCAAGGTCACGGCGGTGTCGGTGCGCGAGACCCCGACCCTGCCGACCCTGCCGAAGGCGGCGGGCGCACCGGAACCCACCGCCCACCGGCAGGTGCATTACGATGACGGGTCCATGCAGGCCGCGGTCTATGACCGTGCCACGCTGGGCGACGGTGCCGTCATCGAGGGACCGGCCCTGGTCGAGGAACCGGCATCCGTCACCGTCCTGCGCCCTGACCAGACCCTGACGGTCGACAGTCACGGCAACCTGATCATCCGCAACCGCTGAACAGAGGAGACGCGATTATGGGCACGTCGAAAGCCACCGATTTCGTCACCATGAACATCATCGAAAGCTCCATGATCTCGGCGTGCCGGGAGATGGGGATCACCCTGATGAAGACGTCCTACTCGACGATCTTCAACGAGGCGCTGGACTTCACCTGCGCCATCGCCAGCGCCGAGGGCGAGATGTGGGCGGTGGCGGAATTCTGCCCGGCCCAGATCGGCGGCATGCCGCTGATCATCAGTTCCAGCCTGAAGGAAATCCCGCTGGAGACCATCGAGCCCGGCGACGTGATCGTCCACAACGATCCCTATCGCGGCGGGCTGCACACGCCGGAACACACCCTGTTCTGCCCGGTGTTCGTGGAGGGACAGCTGGTCGCCTTCACCGTCGCCATCGGCCACGTGGCGGAAGTCGGCGGCATGGTGCCGGGCGGTTTCGCCTCCGAGGCGACGGAGATCTTCCACGAGGGCATCCGCGTGCCGCCGGTGAAGATCAAGAAGCGCGGCGAGGACGTGGAGGAGGTATGGAAGCTCTGGCTCGCGAACGTCCGGACCCCGCGCTACAACTACGGTGACATGCGGGCGCTGATCAGCGGCGTCGAGGTCGGGGCGGAGCGGCTGGCCCAGACCATCGCCAAGTACGGCGTCGATCACTTCCGCCGGATCTGCGCCGACCTGATGGACTATTCCGAGGCGCGGATGCGTGCCGAGCTGCGTGACCTGCCGGACGGCAACTACCCGTTCCATGACTTCATGGACAATGACGGTGTCACGAACGAGGAAATCCGCATCAACGTCGAATGCTTCATCCAGGATGACGAGATCGTGGTGGACTTCGCCGGCAGCTCGCCCCAGGTCGGCGGGCCGATCAACGCGACGCTCGGCGTGACCTGGTCGGCAGCCTACAACGCCATCCTGCACCTGACCGACCCGTCGATCCCGAAGAATTCCGGCTGCTTCCGCCCGATCCACGTGCTGGCACCGGCCGGGACCGTGGTCAATGTCGACTACCCGGCCCCGGAAGTCGGCGGCAACACGGAGACCCATCCCCGCATTGCCGGGGCGGTGATCGGGGCGCTGGCCCCGGCCTCGCCGGAGCGGGCCTTCGCCTCCGAGGGCGGTACCCACCTGAACTTCGTCTTCGGCGGACAGGACAAGGTCAATGACGAGTATTTCGCCTGCTACGACATTGAGGTCGTGGGCTGGGGCGCCACCCGTCACGCCGACGGCAACGACGCCACCGACTCGATCAACGGCAATTGCCGGGTGACGCCGGTGGAGGTGTTCGAGACGCGCTATCCCTGGCTGACGGAGCAGGTCAGCCTGATCGCCGATTCCGGTGGTGCCGGGGCGACGCGCGGTGGTCTCGGCACGCGGCGGGTCTGGACCTGCCTGGATGCGGAGATCACCTGCAGCCAGCTCACCGACCGGCACGTGCACCAGGCCTGGGGCCTGAATGGCGGACAGCCCGGCACGTCGGGCATGACGCTCTACCAGGCGGCCGGGTCTGGCGAATGGCAGAACATGATGCAGGCCTTCGGCAAGGCCTCCACCAGCAAGTGGTCCAACGTGGTGATCCGCCCCGGCGACCGGGTGGAGATCGTCACGCCGGGCGGCGGCGGCTACGGCAACCCGGCGGAACGCGACCCGGCGCTGGTGAAGGAAGACCTGGCCGAGGGCTATGTCACACCGGAACGCGCGAAGGCCGATTACGGCCTCGCGGCAGAGGGGGATTGAGGAATGCGTTTCTCCGACACCGGCTACTACATCGAACGCTACATCAAGTGCGGCAATTGCGGCGTGCTGGTTTATGACGAGGGCGTGAAGGCCAGCGACCCGAAGCTGGAGGGCGAGACCTTCTGTTCCGACTGGTGCGTCGACTGGCGCACCCAGCGCGTCAACGGCGCCACGACCCCGAAGATCAAGGCCGGCTGAGAGGCGGAGTCCTTACTCCTCCTTGCTGCGTTCCCTGCAAGACACATCACCTGCAGGGCGCAAGGCTTTCCGCACGCTGCCACGGCGCTGCCGGGCTTGACCCGGCAGCCCATGGTGTCGCTTCAGCGCCTCAAGGTGGGCACCTGTATCAAGTACGGGTGCGCCGTGGGGTGGGGGCGGCAGTGCGTATCGCCGGACTGAACAGGCATGCCGCTCTCCGCGACATCACGCTGTGGTCCCGTCCACGGGCGAGGGCGCAGGCGGCCCTGCCCGCTGGTCAGGCGGCGTTCATGGCGTCGGGGAAGACCTTGGCGGCGAAGCGGGGGTAGGTTTCCGCGATCTCCAGGGAGATCTGCCGGCGGATGATGTCCAGCGTCGCGCGGTCGGGCAGGATGGTTTCCGGCACATGCTCCGGCACGTCGATGTCGAAGCCGGTATTGTCCAGCACTTCCTCCACCGTGTGGCCGGGATGGACCGAGACCAGGTGGAACTTTCGCCGGTCCTTGTCGAAGCCCATCTGGCAGAGCGGCGAGACCAGGGCATAGGGGCCACCGGTGCGGTAGACCTCCGGCGCGCTGGTGCCGGGGGTGGAGATGAAGTCCACCTTCTCCACGAAGACGCGGCGGGTATGCTCCTCCCGGAACAGGATGACGCGCGGCACCAGGTAGTAGAGATAGGCGGAGCCGAAGGAACCGGGCCAGCGGATCTTGCCCTGCGGATAGTCACCGACGCCGACCAGGTTGATGTTGGCCTGTCCGTCGATCTGGCCACCGCCCAGGAAGAAGGCATCAAGCCGTCCCTGGCCCGCCCAGTCGAACAGTTCGACGCCACCGTTGGTCATCAGGTTGTTCAGGCGGCTGCCCAGCACGTTGACGCGCATGGCCCCGCCGGACTGGTGCCGGGCCAGCAGGCAGCCGCCGCCCGGAATGGGGGACGACGCGCCGCAGGACACCAGGCGGCACCCCTCCAGCAGGCGGGCGATGATGGTGATCAGCAGCTCCTCGGTGCGGATCTCCTCCGGCGCGGGAAAGTCGCTCACCGGGCTCACTCCGCCGCGGCGGCGCGGGCGTCGCCGGTCACGAACTGGTCGAGGTAGCTGCGGAAGCCGTCCTCCGAACGGGCTGCGGCGACGTAGGATGCCATGTGCGCCTCGTCGGTCGGGTACTCGTCCCAGAAGGCGAGCGGCCAGGCGCCGTTCTTCGCCTCCGCCACGCCGCCGACATACAGCGACGGCAGGGTGCCGGCCGCCGTGGCGTCGTCGCGCAGCAGGTTACCGTCGACGATCTCCTCCACCGTCACCAGGGTCTGGCGCGAAGCCCCGGCCAGCGCCATGACCTCGCGGCGGATGCCGATATAGACGTTACCCTCCCGGTCGGCCTTCTTGGCATGGATGATCGCGAAGTCGGGCCGGATGGCGGGCAGCAGGACGATGGGGTCCTCCTCCTCGCTGAAGGGGTTCTGCGCCACCTTCCAGTCGTCGCGGTTGGCCAGGATGTCGGAGCCGATCATGCCCCGGAGCGGCATGTAGGGAATACCCTTCTGCCCCGCCTGGATACCGGCATGGATCGCCGGACAGGTGGCGTCCTTGATCTTCAGGCTGCCGTCGGCAATGGCGGCCTGGAAGCGCGGCGCACCGCCGAATTCGCCCAGGGTCACGGCAGAGGTCTCGATGGTCTTCACCGCGCCGGAACCGATCAGCAGGTCGCCCTGCAGGCCGGTGACCGGCAGGCAGACCATGTAGAGGTCACGCACGCCACGGCGCACCATGGCCCGCGTCAGCTCCATGGCGATGCCGGTATAGTCGGCGGGCACCACGATCTTGGCGCCGTCGGGGATCAGGGCCGCCAGGCTGTCGACTGACTCATGAACGATACCGGTCATCGCGAATTCCTCCCATCTGAAGTGTTGTTTGTACCAGATGGCGGGACCAGCGAACAATCACGACCTGCATCATGCCCCCGCGTCAGCCTGCGCATGGCGGCTGATCGTGCTTCATTCTCCCATGCCGGCGCGACACCATGGGTACCCGGGTCGAGCCCGGGCACGCCGTCCGTGGGGCGGATTGGCCGGTGACCCCACGGCATTGCCGCACTCCCTCCGGCGCTCGCGGACTTGATCCGCGAGCCCATGCTGAGGTGCCGGAGCCTTGAGCGACGCGCAAAGGGGCTGCTGTGAACGCCCGCCCCTGCAACCGCCCTTCCCGCTCAGTGCCGGAAGTGGCGCATCCCGGTGAAGGCCATGGCGAGGCCGGCTTCGTCGGCGGCATCGATGACTTCCTGGTCACGGATGGAGCCGCCCGGCTGGATGACCGCCTTCGCGCCCGCATCCACCGCGGCCAGCAGCCCGTCGGCAAAGGGGAAGAAGGCGTCGGAGGCGACGACGGAGCCTTCGGTCCAGCTTGCGCTGTCCCCGGCCGCCTCGCGTGCCTCGTCGGCCTTGCGGGCGGCGATGCGGGCGGAATCGACCCGGCTCATCTGCCCGGCACCGACGCCCACCGTGCGCCCGTCGCGGACATAGACGATTGTGTTGGACTTGACGTGCTTGCCGACGCGGAAGGCGAAGATCATGTCGCGCAGTTCCGCCTCCGTCGGCTGCCGCTTCGTCACCACCTTCAGGTCGGCGGCAGCGATGCGGCCATTGTCGCGGGACTGGGCCAGGATGCCACCGGCCAGCGCCTTGAAGGCCATGCCGGGTGCGGCCGGGTCGGGCAGGCCCTCGGTCAGCAGCAGGCGCAGGTTCTTCTTCGCCGCCACCAGTTCCATCGCCTCCTCGCTCGCGCCCGGGGCGATGATGACCTCGGTGAAGATGCCGGTGATCTTCCGCGCGGCCTCCGCATCCAGCGGCTGGTTCAGCGCGATGATGCCGCCGAAGGCGCTGACGGAATCACAGGCCAGGGCCCGCTCGTAGGCCTCGGCGATGCTGTCGCCCAGGGCGACGCCGCAGGGGTTGGCGTGCTTGATGATCGCCACCGCCGCGCTCTCCGCCGGATCGAACTCCGCCACCAGCTCGAACGCCGCGTCGGTGTCGTTCAGGTTGTTGTAGCTGAGTTCCTTGCCCTGCACCTGGCGCGCCGTGGCAACGCCGGGGCGCGGGTCGCCGCTGGGGTAGAAGGCGGCGATCTGGTGCGGGTTCTCGCCATAGCGCAGGGGACGCGCCGGGCCTGCGGACAGGGCCAGCCGGTGCGGCATCCCCTCCGCCGCCTGGCTGAACCAGCCGGTGATCGCCGCATCGTAGGCGGCGGTGCGGGCATAGGCGCGGGCGGCGAGATCCTGGCGGAAGGCGAGGCCCAGCCCGCCCTGGTCCTGCCATTCGCCGATCAGGCGGCCATAGTCCGCCGGGTCGGTGACCACGGCGACGAACTGGTGGTTCTTGGCGGCTGAACGGATCATGGCCGGGCCACCGATATCGATGTTCTCGATCACCGTGGCGCGGTCGGCGCCGGAGGCCACCGTGGCCTCGAACGGGTAGAGATTGATCACCACCAGGTCGATCCCGGCAATGTCATGGTCCTGCATGGCCTGCCGGTGCTCTGCATTGTCGCGCAGTGCCAGGATGCCGCCATGGATCTTCGGATGCAGCGTCTTCACCCGGCCGTCCATCATCTCGGGCGATCCGGTATGGGCGCTGACCTCCCGCACGTCGCAGCCCATGTCGGACAGGGCGCGGGCGGTGCCGCCGGTGGACAGGATCTCCACCCCCTGCTGCTTGAGGAACCGGCCCAGCACGTCCAGTCCGGTCTTGTCGGAAACGGAAATCAGCGCGCGCTTCGGCACGATGGTCGTTTCGGTCATGGGGTCAGCTCTCCTGCGTCACGGGTCCGGCCTCGATCAACGGTCCGGAAGGTGCCTGGTTCGGGTTGCGACCGGCGGTCAGGAATCGCTGCCGTCGATCAGGGTGAGTGCCCATTGCACAGTGATGTCGGTACTGTCCAGATCGCCACTTGCCACAACCTGCTGGCTGCGTCTGGGGGAGCCATCCCCGAGGTAGACGCTGTCCTCCAGCTTCAGGGCGGCACCGGCGACGCGGAAGCGCCAGCCGCGCCCGGATTTCAGGCGGATCAGCGCCGCATCGCCGCCCTGGGCCAGCACGGCATCGGCATCCGGGTGCAGGTGAAAGCGGACGGCGAAGGGAACCTGGTTGGGCTTGCGCCGGTCGGCGACTTCCAGCCGGTCCTCCCCGCGCAGGTCGCGCCCGTCCCGGTCCAGGTAGAGCCTGCGCCGGTGGACCACGCCGAAGCGTTCCTGGTAGCCGGTGTGCATCATGTCCAGCCAGGTGGCGTCCGCCGATTCGGTGCGCAGTGCCTCCGCCTCCAGCCTGCGCCTGCGGCGGCGGCCCGCATCCGGCACCCCGACCGCGTTCCTGTCGGCGATGGTCAGGGTCGAGTGCGCGGCGGTGGAGGCCAGCGCCCGTTCCCATTCCTGCGACGGCGGCCGTGCCGCGCCGCTGTTCACGATCACCCGCTCCCGCCGGTGGCTCATCTCGAAGCTCAGCAGCCCGGCAAAGCCCACGCCCGGCTCCGGCGAGGGTCCGCCGAAATCGGCGATCAGCGCGGTGTGCCCGCCCTGCAGCCGCTCGAAGCCGGCCTTCGGCGCGGACAGGTTGGGCTTGCCGCGAATGCCGGAGCGGCGGATGGTCTGCTCGATATCCGCCGCCACCCCCTCCGTGGCGCCGTTGAACAGGCCCAGCCCGCCATCGCCATGACGCAGCATCCGCAAGGTCGGGGTCATGCGGTCGATGGCGTTGATCAGCGGCTCCGGCGGCGGTTCGCCGATGTTCATCATGGTCCGCTTCAGCAGGATCAGGTCCTGCAGCATCCGGTGCAGCGACTGCGGGTTGCGCGACCTGTGACCGCCGTCGGACAGCAACTGCCGCCCGATCTGGTCGTTCAGCAGCACCAGCCCCTTGTCGGTCCAGCTTCGGCTCTCCGGCAGGCATAGCCCGATGAAGGCCAGTCCCGTGGCCGCCGTGACCGCCCGCACCCCGTCCGGCGCCTTCTCCGCCACCCGGCCGAGGTGCCGCGCCTGCCGCGCCATGGAGCGCAGCAGGTCGGAGCGGTAGGTCAGTTCCGCGTTCTTGAACAGGATGTCGGCATGCAGGCACCAGCTCATCAGCCGTCGCGCCAGGATGTCGGCGCGCCAGACGAACGGGTCGTACTCGCCATTGTGGGTCAGCCAGGAACCGGCAAGCCCACGGGCGGCCCGCGTCGCCGCCTCACCACCTGCCGCCTGGAAATGCCGCAGCCAGGCAAAGCCCTGCAGTTCCGCCTGCCAGGGTTCCGACGCGGTGACGCCGGTCCAGGGCGGGTTGGACCCGACCTCGACCCGCTCCCCCGCCAGTTCGAAGCGGCCACGGAACAGGTCGTTGGCGCGGGCCACGTCGCCGGGCCAGAGGTTCTCCGGGTAGTAGGCCAGGCCGTGGGGAAAGCGACCGCGCAGCGAAAGCTGGTAGAGACGGCTGCGGTAGACAAGGTCTCTGACGCCGCTCATGGCTTGCGGGCTCCTCAGTCGTCGGTGCCGGTCAGGGCAGGCGTGGCGGACGACTTCTCCTTCAGCATGGCGATGTTCTGCGCGTAGTGCTCGGGCCCGTTCTGGAACGCGGCGGTGCCGGCCACCAGCGCCGTGGCCCCGGCGGAGACCACGTCGCCGATGGTATCGGCATTGACGCCGCCATCGACCTCGAGCGTGATGTCCAGCCCGGCGCCTTCGATCAGGCCGCGCAGGGTGGCGATCTTCTCCAGCTGGCTGGCGATGAACTTCTGGCCGCCGAAGCCGGGATTGACGCTCATGACGAGGATCAGGTCGAGCTGGTCCAGCAGTGGCTCCGCCACCTGCCAGGGCGTGCCGGGGTTCAGTGCCAGCCCGGCCTTGACCCCCAGGCTGCGGATCAGCTGCAGCGTCCGGTGGGTATGCGCCCCGGCCTCCGGGTGCACGGTGATGATGTCCGCGCCCGCGTCGGCGAAGGCCTGCACGTAGGGATCGACGGGGGAAATCATCAGGTGCACATCGAACGGCTTCTGCGAATGCGGACGCAGCGCCTTCACGACATTGGGGCCGATGGTCAGGTTGGGCACGAAATGGCCGTCCATGACATCGACATGGATCCAGTCCGCGCCGGCGGCATCCATGGCGCGCACTTCCTCCCCCAGTTTCGCGAAATCGGCGGAGAGAATCGATGGTGAGATGATTGCTGAGTTCATGGGTAACCCCCTACCAGCTTCCCCCCCGTCCGGCAACGGGCGCGCGGCCCGCTTCGTTGCCTGAACGGTGAATTGATCAGGCGGCGCGCTGCATCACGGTAGCGAAGAAGCCGTCCATGCCGCCCGTTTCCGCCATCAGGCCGGCATGGGTGCGCAGGTCGCCGTTGGCGGTCAGCGCCTCCGGGCCGAGACCCAGGGCGGCCGGGTCGATGGCCACCCGGCTGAGCTCTGGATGGGCCTCCAGCAGCCATCGGGCCTGTGCCTCGCCCTCCTCCGGCTCCAGCGAGCAGGTGCAGTAGACCAGCCGTCCCCCGGGCCGCAGCAGGGCCACCGCCTTGCCGAGCATCAGCCGCTGCTGTTCCGCGATGCCCTGGATGTCGGCCTCCGTGCGGGTCCAGGCGATCTCCGGGTGGCGGCGGATGGTGCCGGTGGCGGAGCATGGCGCGTCCAGCAGCACGGCGTCGAAGCCGCTTTCGTGGCTGAACTGGCGCAGGTCGGCCCTCTCCACGCGGGCCTGCATCCGCAGACGGTCGAGATTGCGTCGCAGCAGTTCCAGCCGACGGCCCGAGCGGTCGATCGCCGTGACCTCAGCCCCCAGCGCCACGGCCTGGGCGGTCTTGCCGCCGGGGGCGGCGCAGGCGTCGAGCAGGCTGCGGCCCTGCAGGTCCCCGAACAGCCGCACAGGCAGGGTTGCCGCCGTGTCCTGTACCCACCAGGCCCCGTCGTCATAGCCCGGCAGTTCCGGTACCGGGGCATGGCCGCGCAGCCGGACACTGCCGGTGGGCAGCAGCTCGCCGCCGAGCCGCTCCGCCCATTGCGCGGCATCGGCGGGCACGGTCAGGTCCAGCGGTGTCGGGGTGTCGTCGCGATGCGCGGCGGCGAGGGCGTTGGCATTGCCGCGTCCCAGGTGCGCAGCCCAGCGTTTCCAGAGCCAGAGCGGGGTGTCCCGCCGGGCCATGTCGGGCCGGGTCAGCCGCCCAGCGCCCTGGCGGTCCACCTTGCGCAGGATGGCATTGACCACGCCACGGAACTTGCTGTCGGCGGGCAGCATGTCGACATGTTCGTTGACCACCGCATGGGCCGGGCTCTGCAGGAAGATGATCTGGGCCATGCCCGACAGCAGGATCAGGTGGGCATGGCGACCGGAGCGGGGCAGGGGCCGGTCCAGCAGGTGTTTCAGGTGCTGTTCCAGCGATCCCTTGTGGCGCAGGGTGGCCAGCGCGATGGTGTGGGCGAAGCGCCGTTCCCTGGGCTCCATGCCCCGCACGGTCTCGTCCAGCACCTCGTCCAGCCCCGCCGCCCCGTCGAGCACGCGGGAAATCAGGGTGATGGCTGCCTGCCGGGCCGTGGGAACGGCGGTTGCCGGTGCCGGTTCGGTGGCTGGGTCTGCGGCCGGGTCCGCCTGCGCACTCACTGCCAGGGACCGCGGCCACGGCCGCGCACCGGCTGTCCGGTCACCGGCACCGCACCGGCAGGGCGTGGTCCGCGCGCCTGTGGCGCGGCACTGCCGCTGCCGCCGCCCGGGCCGGACATGCTGCGGGCGAGTTCCTGCAGCGCGGCCACGCGGTTGGCGGTGGAGGGATGGGTCGAGAACAGGTTGTCCGACTTGCGGGTATGCAGCGGGTTGACGATGAACATGTGTGCCGTGGCCGGGTTGGCCTCTGCCTTGTGGTTGTCGATGCGGCTGCCCGCCTCCAGCTTCTGCAGCGCGCTGGCGAGCCAGAGAGGGTTACCACAGATTTCCGCGCCATGGCGGTCGGCGACATATTCCCGGCTGCGGCTGATCGCCATCTGCACCAGCATCGCCGCGAACGGGGCCAGCAACGCCACCAGCAGGGTGCCGATGCCGCCCAGCGGGCTGCGGTCGTCGGAGCGGCCGAACAACCCGGCGAACATGGCGAAGTTGGCCAGCATGCCGATGGCACCGGCAATCGTCGCGGTGACGGTCATGGTCAGCGTGTCGCGGTTCTGCACGTGCGCCAGCTCGTGCGCCATCACGCCCGCGATCTCGTTGCGGTTCAGGCTGCGCAGCAGGCCGGTGGTGGCGGCGACCGCCGCGCGATCGGGGCTTCGGCCGGTGGCGAAGGCGTTCGGCTGGTCGTTCTGGATGATGTAGACCTTCGGCATCGGCAGGTTGGCGCGGCGGGCCAGGTCCTCCACCAGGCCGTGGAACTCCGGCGCGCTCTGGCGGTCGACCTGCTTCGCGCCATACATGCGCAGCACGATCCTGTCGGCGTTCCAGAACGAGAACAGGTTCATCGCGAAGGCGATGACCAGCGCGATGACCACGCCGCCGGACCCGCCGATGAGCCAGCCTGCCACAAGGAAGATGGCCGTCATGGCGGCCAGAAGCAGTGCAGTCCGGGCATAGTTCATCGTGTTTCGCGGTCTCCCTCCGGGGGTGGTGGCCATTGCAAGCGCCTTGGCACCTGCTATCTAGGAAGTCAGGAAATATCTAGGCGCGATACCGCCCCCTTCAAGCCACGCGGAAGCGGAGGACGATGATGACTGACACGAACCGGGACACGGACAAGACCACCGACGGGGAGGCGTTCGAGGAAACCGGGGACGGCAAGCTGCGCCGCCGCGCCGCGGCCCACAAGCTGGCCCAGGCACCGGGGGAGCGTGACGGTCGGGACGGTCCCGAGCCGACCCGTTACGGCGACTGGGAGAAGAAGGGTATCATCAGCGACTTCTGATGGTTGATGGCATGCGCAGATTACTCCTTTCGCTGCTGTTCGGCACCGTCCTGCTGCTGGCCGGGCAACCCGCCCGCGCCCTGACGGAGGCGGAGCAGCAGACCGTCCTGCAGGCCCAGGACTGGCTGCAGTCCGTCCAGACCCTCTCTGCCCGCTTCGTGCAGATCGGGGGTGGCGGGCAGGCGGTCGGCAAGATGCTGCTGAAACGTCCGGGCCTGATCCGCTTCGACTACAGTCCACCGGCGAAGGTGCTGCTGGTCTCCGACGGGGTCTTCGTCTCCTTCGTCGATTACGAGGTCGGGCAGGTCAGCCAGTGGCCCCTGTCGCAGACTCCGCTCGCCTACCTGGTGCCGGAGGAACTGGACCTGATGGCTTCGGCGGACATCGACCAGGTGCGGCGTCAGGGCGGAGAGGTCAGCTTCAGGCTGCGCGATCCGGACAACCCGGAGCAGGGAACCATCACGCTGCAGTTCGCCGAACAGCCCTATCGCCTGCTCGGCTGGCGGGTGGTCGACGCCCAGGGCCAGGAAACCGCCGTGGCGCTGGCCGGCCTGGAAACCAACATCGACCTGCCCAAGGGCAGCTTCACCTTCCGCACGCCGAAGCGGCCCTGGGACAACGACAAGTGAAGCCGCTGGTCGGCATCCTTTCCTCCTGGCGGGCACCGGGCGAACTGCCGCTGCCGCTGCATGCGACCGCCGCGACCTATGTCGAGGCGGTGCGGTCGTTCTCCGCCGCGGAGACGGTGCTGATCCCCGGCTCCGAGGATCCCGACCAGGTGCTCAGCCTGCTGCCACGGCTGGATGGCGTGCTGCTCACCGGCGGCGCGGCGAACATCCAGCCACACCTGTTCGGGCAGGAAGAGGAACCGGAGAGCGGCACCCGCGATCCGGGACGTGATGCCTCGGCCATCGCACTGACCCGCGCGGCGCTGGACCAGGGCGTGCCGCTGCTCGGCATCTGCCGCGGCATCCAGGAGGTCAACGTGGCGCTGGGCGGCAGCCTGCACCAGCACCTGAAGGACGTGCCGGGCCGTTTCGACCACCGGCGTCCGCGCGACAAGCCGTTCGAGGAGCAGATCGTCCCCCGCCACGAGATCGAGATCCTGCCCGGCGGCCTGCTGCACGAACTGGCCGGGACCACCGCCACCCGCATCAACAGCCTGCATGGCCAGGGCATCGACCGGCTGGGCGCGGGGCTGCAGGTGGAGGCGACGGCCCCGGACGGCACCGTGGAGGCCGTGACCTTCCCCGGTGCGCTCGGCTGGATGCTGGCGGTGCAGTGGCATGCCGAGGTGCAGCCGGGAATCTACCCGCTGCACGCGTCGATCTTCCGGGCCTTCGGCGCGGCCTGCGGAACCTACCTGGAAAGGCGTCAGGGATGAATGTGGAGGAAGCCGCAGACTGGCTGCAGGAGCGGCGGATCGAGGAAGTCGAGTGCCTGATCGTCGACATCACCGGCGTGCCGCGCGGCAAGGTGCTGCCGATCTCCCGCTTCCTGAAGGCGGTGAAGGACGGTTCGCTGCGGTTGCCCGAATCCGTCTTCCTGCAGACCGTTTCCGGTGACTGGCTGGAGAGCCGGATGCTGGATCCGCGCTACCCGGACGTGGTGCTGGTCCCCGATCTCGCGACCCTGCGCATCCTGCCCTGGTACGACGAGCCGACGGCGCAGGTGATCTGCGACGCGGTGACCATGGAGGGGGAGCCGCTGGTCTTCTCCCCGCGCGAGGTGCTGCGCCGGGTGGTCAGCCTCTATACGCAGAAGGGCTGGCGGGTCGATGTCGCGCCGGAACTGGAGTTCTACTTCGTCGCCCGCAACACCGATCCCGACTACCCGCTGCAGGCACCCATCGGCCGCTCCGGCAGGGCCGAGACCGGACGCCAGCCCTACAGCATCGACGCGGTGAACGAGTTCGATCCGGTCTTCGACGACATCTACGATTTCTGCGAGGCGCAACAGATCGACATCGACACCGTGATCCACGAGGAGGGCCTGGCCCAGGTCGAGGTCAATATCGACCATGGCGACCCGATCACGATTGCCGACCAGGCGTTCCTGTTCAAGCGGACGGTGCGGGAGGCGGCGATGCGCCATGACCTCTACGCCACCTTCATGGCCAAGCCGCACGAGAACGAGCCGGGCAGCGCCATGCACCTGCACCAGAGCGTGCATGACCTGAAAACCGGGCGGAACCTGTTCGCGCTGGAGGATGGCAGCGACAGCCCGATGCTGCTGCATCACATTGCCGGGCTGCAGAAGTTCCTGCCTGCCGCCATGCCGCTGCTGGGACCGAACGTGAACTCCTACCGGCGCGTGGTCTCCGACAGTGGCTCCACCGTCAACACCCACTGGGGCCATGACAACCGCACCACGGGCCTGCGGGTGCCGCGTTCCGGTGTCGCCAGCCGCCGCGTAGAGAACCGGGTGCCGGGCGCGGACGCCAATCCCTACCTCGCCATCGCCGGGTCACTGGCCTGCGGCTACCTGGGCATGGTGGAGGAACTGGAGGCCAGCGACCCGCTGGCCGTCGATGCCTCCGAACGCCGCCTCGGCCTGCCGCGCTTCCTCTCCGACGCCATCCAGCGCCTGCGCTATGCCGCGCCGCTGCGCGAGATCCTGCACGAGGACTTCGTCGCCGCCCTGATCGACGTGAAGGAAACCGAGATGGAGGCCTTCAACCGCGTCATCAGCGCCTGGGAACGCGAGCACCTGCTGCTGCGCGTCTGAGCCGGGTTCCGGCCACTTCCCCCGCA
This sequence comes from Minwuia sp., assembly GCA_965228535.1. Lineage (GTDB taxonomy): Bacteria > Pseudomonadota > Alphaproteobacteria > Minwuiales > Minwuiaceae > Minwuia. The sequence goes on from CBDDHU010000003.1 coordinate 958,180, forward strand.
AGGGGGGAAGAAAGAACGACTGCTGCTGCGCGAGCCGGAATCAGGGCCGCATCGGGTAGAGGCGGGGGCCGGTGAGTGACTTCATGCGCTCGGCGCTGACCTCCAGCCACCGGCAGAGCATCGGCCGGGTCTCGCGCGGGTCGATCAGTTCGTGGAAGGCGAAGGATTCGGCGCGGGGGAAGGGGGACTGGCGGGCGGCCAGCATGTCTTCCAGTTCCTGCCGCCGCGCCTCCGGGTCCGGATGCGCCGCGATCTCCCGCCCGAAGGCGACGGCGACGCCACCCTCCACCGGCAGGGGGCCGAACTCGGCGGACGGCCAGGCCATGACGTGGCACTGGCTGGCATAGTGGGCGGCGGCGGCAACACCGAAGTTCTTCTTGATGATGACGGAGGCCCAGGGCACCTGGCAGTCGGCGGCGGCGAGCACGGCGGCGGTGCCGGGCCGGATGGTCCCCTCCGCCTCCGCGTCGGGCCCGATCATGAAGCCGGGTTCGTCCACCAGTGCGATGATCGGCAGGTGGAAGGTCTCGCACAGCTCGATGAAGCGCTTCACCTTGCGCGCCCCTGCCGCCGACATGGCGCCGGCATAGTAGCGGCAGTCGTTGGAATAGATGCCGACGGGCTGGCCGTTCATCCGCGCCAGGCCGACGATCTGGCCCGGGCCGTACTGCCGCCCGGTCTCGAAGAAGCTGTCCTGGTCCACCACCATGGCGATCAGCTTGCGCATGTCGTAGGCCTTGCGCCGGTCGCGCGGCACGATGCTGGCCAGCCGGTCGTCGCAGCGGTCGACGGGATCGCTGCAGGCGATGGTCGGCGGCAACTGGTCGACATTGGGCGGCAGGTAGCTGAGGAACTGCCGGATCTGGCGGAAGGCGTCATCCTCGTCCACCGCGCCATTGTCGATGGCACCGCTTCTCAGGTGGACCTGCGCGCCGCCCAGTTCCTCCTTGTTGATCTTCCGGCCCAGCGCGCGTTCGACCACCGCGGGACCGGCCACCAGCACCTGTGCCGTTTCCCGCGTCATGACGGAGAAGTGGGAGGCGACGAGCCGCGCGGCAGGCAGGCCGGCCACCGGGCCGACCGCGGCGGCACAGACCGGGATCGCGCCCATGGTGCGGGCGACGGAGAGGAAGCGGTGCGGGGTGTAGGGCGGCTCCCCCACCGGGCCGGAACTGCCCGCGTTCTTCTTGCCGCCCGCGCCCGCGACCGATCCGCCTCCGCCTTCGTGCAGGCGGATCAGCGGCACCCGGTACTGCAGGGCCATCTCTTCCGTGTAGATCGACTTGCGCAGCCCCGCCGGGTTGGGGGAGCCGCCTGAGACGGTGAAATCCTCCCCGCCCACCACGCAGGTGCGGCCATCGACCTTGCCGAAGCCGAGGATGAAGTTGGCCGGGCTGAGCTTCTCGAAGTTGCCGTCGGCGTCGGTCTCCGCCGCGCCGGCACCCATGCCCATCTCGTGGAAGCTGCCCTTGTCGAGCAGCCGGTCGATCCGTTCCCTGAGGGTCAGGCGGCCCTTGTCATGCTGGCGCCGGACGGCTTCCGGCCCGCCATGGGCCTTCGCCATCTCGCGGCGTTCATGGATGGCCTCGATCCGCTCCGCCCAGTCGGAGTTCGACGGCGGGGCCTTGCCCTCGCCGCTCACAGTCCCAGGACCAGCTTCGCCATGATGTTGCGCTGGACCTCCGACGCCCCGGCATAGATCGTCGCGGCACGGCTGTTCAGGTGCTTGGCCATCACGCCGACCGAATGGTCAGGCCCGACGGGAATGGCGTTGGAGAACGGGGTCCGCGTCTCCGGCTCAAAGGGGTTGGCGTAGTAGCTGATCGCTTCGACCGTCAGCGCTGCCGTTGCCTGCAGGCACTCGGAACCGCGCAGCTTCATGATCGAGGAAGCGGCACCCGGGTTCTGGCCGGTGGTCAGCGCGCTCATCGTCTTCTTCTCGAAATATTCCAGCGCCGTGACCTGGGCCTCCAGGTCGGCCAGCCGGGCACTGAAGTCGGCATCGCCGATCAGCGCGGAGCCGTCACCGGCCGGTTCCTCCGCCGCGATCGCCTTCAGCTTCTCCAGCATGGCATGTAGGCTCGGGCTGTAGGCAGAGCCGCCACGCTCGAACTCCAGCAGGTACTTGGCGACTGTCCAGCCCTCGTTCTCCGGGCCGATGCGGTTGGCGACCGGCACGCGCACATCGTCGAAGAAGACCTGGTTGACCTCGTGGTCGCCCGACATGGTCAGGATGGGATCGACCTTGATGCCCGGCAGGTCCATGGGGAAGACGATGAAGGAAATGCCCTGCTGCGGCTTGCCTTCCTTGGAGGTGCGGACCAGGCAGAACATCATGTTCGCGTGGTGCGCACCGGTGGTCCAGATCTTGGTGCCGTTGATGACGTAGTCGTCACCGTCCCTGTCGGCACGGCACTGCAGGCTGGCCAGGTCGGAACCGGAACCCGGCTCCGAGTAGCCCTGGCACCAGATGTGCTCCCCGGCATGGATCTTCGGCAGGTAGGCTTCCTTCTGCTCCGGCGTGCCGAACTTCATGATCACCGGGGCGACCATGCGCACGCCCATGGCGAACAGGCGCGGAGTGCTGGCGCGCTGGCACTCGGAATCGAAGATGTAGCGCTGCATCGGCGTCCAGCCGGTGCCGCCATGCTCGACCGGCCAGAAGGGGGCGATCCAGCCCTTCTTCGACAGGGCACGGTACCAGTCCATCGAGCCCTCGAAATCGGACACCACCCCGGCGGTCAGCCGTCCGGCCTCCTTCGCCTTCTCGGTCATCTCGGTGTCGAGAAACGCGCGAACCTCGTCGCGGAACGCTTCTTCCTCAGGTGTCAGCGACAGATCCATGGTCGTCCTCCCTCGACGCGTTTGACAGTTGCCGACAGGTATAGCGGAAGCGGGGACGGACCAGAAGCCCGCCGCGCGGGGGAGGGGGCTGCGCGCCGGGCCGCGTGACGGACCGGCTGACCGGTCCGGGAATCCGGGTCAGCAGCCCGTCATCTTCCAGCGGCGCACGGCGCGCCCGTCCCAGATCAGCACCTTGCCGCGACGGCCGATGGGTTCGGGGAAGTGACCGGCCCGCCGGTAGCGCCAGATGGAGACGCGGCTTCGACCGGTAATTCCGGTAATTTCCTTCATGGTGACGGGCGCGACGGGGCGCAGGCGGCGGGCCGGGGGCATCAGCCCTGCCCCGGCATGGTCCGCGCTGCCGGCTCCACGTCCGGCAGGTCTTCCCCGATCAGGCGGCAGGCCGCGTCGTGGCGGCGGAACAGTTCGACGATGCGCTCCACCACCCGGCGCTGCAGCCAGATGCGCCCGCCGCGCACGCTCTCCAGCGTCACCTCGTTGCCGCACTGGATCACGGTGACCAACTCGTCATTCTCGTCGCGGTACTGGGTGGTGAGTTCAAGCATGATGGGTTCCATGGGTCCTGTCCCTCTCTCTGTCCTGTCATTGGCGTTGTGACCTGAATGTCCTGATTTCCCAGGCGCCGGAACGTTGCGGAATGTCAGAGCTGACGGCGCCGCAGGGCGGCCAGGTCACCGGACACGGCACGGAACGCTTCCTGGCTCCGCATGTTGTCCAGGTCGTTCTCGATGGGGGTGAGCAGGCCGTGAAAGGCATCGTCCAGCGCCTCCGAGAACTGCAGTTGCAGTTCGGTGCGGCAGGCGTCGTCCAGGTCGGTGTAGGGAGACACTTGAATCTGCAGTAACCGGGACTGGGCGGGATGAGGTGGGACATGGCGGGACGGGGCCACGGTTTCCGCGGGGATGCGAGGTGGTGGCAGGCGCGAAGGACGCAGGTGGTCAAAATTGCAGTCGGGCGGGTGTTCCGGAAAAATTTGGCTGATTTGTCATTTGAATTTGCAGTAACGGCGCGGCGTTCGGAGGGCGTTCAAACAGCGTTCAGAAGCCATTGTTGGTCAGGTGCAGCGACCGTAATAATAGATGTCGTGGATCTGCCCACCGAAGATCCCGGTCTTCTTCAATATCGCTTTGCGGTCGGTGACCTCATGCCCATTCGGGCACATCGAATTCTGCTCAAGAATATTGGCGAGGGCTTCCGTTCGAAGGCGCTCAGATTCAGCGCTGTTCTCAGGGAAAGCACCGTCGCCGTATGTGCGGAACTTGAACCTGTTGTCATCAAGAGTCTCAAAATTCCCCTCCTTCACCAGGTCAGATGCACACGCCGAGAGCAGAAGGGCCAGTCCCAGGGGCAGTCCTGCGAGGGCTCTTGTGTTCATTAGATCATCCTTCCTACCCAGCAGACACGACCGGCGACGATGAATTCTCCGGCTTCGTCGGGGGCGAGGCGGATCTCATCATAATTCGGATTGTCGGACTTGATAACGATGCCTGAGCGGAACAAGCGCTGGCAGCGTTTCACCATGACATACCCATCAATCACAACGACATAGATGGAATCCTGTTCGATCTCATCCACGGATGTATCGATCAGCAGGATGTCACCAGGGCGGATGGTCGGGTCCATTGAATCGCCTTCAGCGGTGATCAGCGCCAGCTTCTCCGGGCTGGTGCGCAGCTCCCGCCGGACCCAGTCCGCCTTGAAGGCCAGGACGTCCGTCACCTTTTCCACGTCCTGGAACGCGCCCGGCCCGGCGCTAGCCGTCACGTCATATCTGGGGATCATCACGAAGCCGCTCTGCTGTGCGTCCTGGACCTTCTCAGGCAGCCAGACGGACGACTCCCCCGCGAGGCCGGAATTCGGCGGCGTTCCATGCGCTTCGCCCTTCCCCGTCGCGAGCCAATCAAGGCTGACACCTGCTGCCTGAGCTAAAGCACGGATTGCGTAGAACGACGGCTTCGCTCGCCCGCTGATGTATTTGGCGATCATCTCAGGTTTGACTGACGCGATGGATCCCGCCTTTTTCTGGCTGCCAATCGCATCAACAACACCCTTTAGTCGATGTCCAAGTTCGGCGTCGTAACCTGGAACTCGCCCGCCAAGTTCAGTTTGATCTGATTTTTCCATTTAATTATTTGATATTAAACGAAAAAAATGAATACCCATAAAAATGGCGTATACTTGAACTTGGAACGAATTTTGTGGTTGTAACATCCATAAAAGTGGTCCATCCTCATCAACCAGTTGACGTGCATTGACACAAACCGGCCCTGCCAGGCCGACGACGAGTTGAGGAACGATGGGACGGAACAGGACCCCTGCTTGGATCAAGTACCGCATCGGCAAGAGCCGGTTCAGGACGCTTGCCGGTGTGGCCCGCGAAATGGCGGTGAACCCGAAGACCGTTCAGGCGTCCATCCATCGTCCGCAGCCATCCGGAAACCTGGCCCTGGCCGAAGCGCTGGACACGCCTGTCCATGTGCTCTGGCCTGAGTGGTATGCCGCCGATGGCACCCGTCGTTTCCCTGTGAAGCAGGATAGTGACCACGCCGCCCTGAGTCAGCGTCCAAAAGTGGAGGCTGCGTAGACATGGCGCGGGTGATTTCAGACAGAGGCGCGAAACGGGGATATTCGGTCGAAGGCACAGAGATGCTGCGAGTTGCCCAGTGCAAGGGCAAGCAACGGCTACCCAGCCCGCAGTTGGCGTGGCGTATCGCGCGTCGGCGGAAGTCCCGGACACGGGACACCTACCGATGCGAATTCTGTGGCGGCTGGCATCTGGGCAGGCCTAAGCAATGACCATCATCCGCGAAACCCTCAGGCTGGACGATATCGAGATAACCGATCGGTTGCGTGCCGCCGACCCGGCGCATGTGGCGGCGCTGGCCGAGAGCATTGGCCAGATTGGACAGCAAGTGCCGATCAAGGTCAGGATCGACCGCGAGGGGCGCTATCACCTGATCGCTGGTCTGCACCGGATCGAAGCCTGCCGCATGGCGGGCCTGCACGATATCGAGTGCCTGATCGAGAACGGGCTGAACGCGCTGTCGGCGCGGATGATCGAGATCGACGAGAACCTGATCCGGCACGAGTTGAACCCGCTGGACCGCGCGACCTTCCTCGCCGAGCGCAAGCGCATCTACGAGGAACTGCACCCGGAAACCCGCGCCGGAGTGGCCGGGGGCAAGGCGCGAAAGGGTCAGAAATCAGCAACTGCAATTTTTGCAGTTGCAAGTGGATCGCAGGAAGGCGCGGCCGCATTCTCCGAGGATGTCGCGGCCCGAACCCGCCTCAGCGCCCGGACTGTGTGGCGCGCGGTACAAGTCCACAGCCGTCTGGCACCGGAGGTCCGGCGCAGGCTCTCCGGCACCCACATCGCACAGAAAGAGGGTGAGCTGTTCGCGCTGTCGCGTCAGTCGCCCGAGCGTCAGATCAGAATCGTTGACCTGGTGCTCGCCGAGGGCGGGCCGAAGACGGTCCGCCAGGCCATCGAGCAGATCACACCGACCGCACAACGCACTTTGCCGGATGAAGCTGCCTACAAGGCGCTGCTGTCGGCCTGGCGGCGCTGTTCGCCCGCGACACGACAGCGGTTCCTGGATGACGTCGTCGGGGAGGGTGTCAGCTGATGGCAAAGGACCGCCGTGACAGCCGGACGCTGGACCTGCTGGCGATGACAGTCGAGGTGCCGCATGTGCCGCGCTTCGATGATTCCGACATCCGTGCCGCGCGGCTGGACGCCCGCATCGCGAAGGCGGTGGGGAAGACACTGAAAGATGCCGCCAGCGGCGGTACCACGCGCCCGGACGTGGCGAAGGCGATGTCGGCCTACCTGGGGGAAACGATCACCCGCGCGACGCTGGATGCCTACGCCGCCGAGAGCAAGGCCGACCACACGATCAGCCTGGTGCGGGCGATGGCGCTGATGGAGGCGACGAAGGATTACCGGCTGCTGGGCCTGATTGCCGACGATCTGGGCCTGGCCATCGTGCCGCGCCAGTACGAGCCCGCGATCCGCGAGGCGGTGCTAGCCGAAAAGATGGAAGAGATGCGCGCCGAGCTCGAATCGCTGCGGCGCACCCGGAAGGCGAGCCGATGATCCAGCTAGCTAGCCATCCAGTGGTTCGAACGTCGGCCTTTCGGCCCTTCACCGACCTTTCCGGCAGGCCGATGCCGGAGGTTGTTCTCAATTGCGTACTCAGCGTTACAGATAGGACAGTAGACCTTATCCACGCGTGCGTTCCTCGACTTGAACTGAACAATCGATCTGATCTTCTCGTCAAAGCACCGGGTGCAGAGGTGATGGGCAGGAGCGCCCTCTTCGGAGGGGTTGCGAAGCGCATAAAGCACGGTGTTCGCGGCGACAGTGCGAAGCTCATATTTCTCAGCTTCGACGGCAAATCTCTTCTGACGCTCGGCCTCTTGATTGAGCTTCGTGTTCAGTTCAGAAAGCGTCGCGATTTTCTGCTGCATCGAGAGATTTTCTCGAATCAGCGCAGTGACCTGCGCTCGGGCACCGTTCAGTTCGTCTTTGACGGCTTCGACTGCCTCGGCAATCTCGGAATTCCTTTCATCGCCCCGAACGTTCCTGACGAGCGAGGTGAGCTTGCTCAGCCCGCTGACCGCGCCATCAAAAGCACTAACAGCGTCCATCAATTCCACGGGACATCTCCTGTTCACATTGAAGGTTCCAATTGTAACTGCGGAACCAGGGATTCGGCACAACGATTTGTGCCCGGTGGTTGCCAATGAAGGCGTGGTGGTCAGCATCGGAACTGGCGGAGGCCGGGCTTCCCGACGTGCCGGGCACGGTGCGCGGTGTGAACCGTAAGGCGAAGGCCGAGGGCTGGCCTGCGGCGCTGGATTCGCTGGGCCAGTCCCTGTCGCGGCAGCGGCAGGGCCGGGGCGGTGGAGTGGAATATCACCACTCGGTGCTGCCGATCAGGGCGCAGATTGCCCTGACGAAGCGGGCGAAGGCCGAGACGGCACTGTCGGAGACGGACGTCCCGAAGGCGAGCGATCGCAGCGTGGCCTGGGCGTTCTGGGATGACCAGACAGACAAACAGAAGCAGAAGGCCAAGGACCGGCTTTCCGCACTGGATTCGGTCGAGGCTCTGGTACGTGGCGGGCTGGACAAGAATGCAGCGGTCGGGACCGTTGCCGTGCAGCGGCAGGTGAGTGCCCGCACGATCTGGAACTGGTACGACCTGGTCGCGGGCAAGGACCGCGCCGACTGGCTGCCATCCCTGGCCCCGCGTCACATGGGCCGGGTGGTCACTGCGGACTGCGACCCGGCGGCCTGGGAGATGGTCAAGGCCGACTATCTGAGAGGGGCCAAACCGCCCTTCACTACGTGCTTCGAGAGGGTTTCACTCGCCGCCCGGACCAAGGGCTGGAAGGTGCCGTCTGAACGCACCCTGTTCCGCCGAATCGAGACCGAGATTCCGAAGCCGGTGCGGGTGCTGCTGCGCGAAGGGCCGCAGAAGCTGCAGGAGATGTACCCGCCGCAGGAGCGCGACCGGAGCAAGTTCCATGCGCTGGAGGCGGTCAACGTCGATGGCCACACCTGGGACGTGTTCGTGGAATGGCCTGACGGCACGAAGGACCGCCCGGTGATGGCGGCGATACAGGACCTGCACTCCAACAAGGTGCTGGCCTGGCGCATCGACCGGTCGGAGAATTCGAACCTGATCCGGCTGTGTTTCCGCGACGTGTTCGAACGCTATGGCATCCCGGACAAGGTCTGGATGGACAACGGCCGGGGCTTCGCCGCCAAGTGCATCAGCGGCGGCGTGCCGAACCGGTACCGGTTCAAGGTCAAGGCCGATGAGCCGTCCGGCATCCTGACCCAGCTGGGCGTGCAGATCCACTGGGCGACGCCGTATCACGGCCAGGCCAAGCCGATCGAACGGGCGTTCCGCGACCTCTGTGACAGCGTTGCCAAGCACCCGGCGTTCGAGGGCGCCTACACCGGCAACAAGCCAACGAACAAGCCGCACAACTATGGCCAGAAGGCGGTTCCCCTGGACGAGTTCCTGAAGGTCGTCGAACAGGGCATCCGGCTGCACAACGGGCGCGAGAAGCGCCGCACGCGGGTCTGTGGCGGCGTCCGGTCGTTCGACCAGGCCTTTGCCGCATCCTACGGCGCATCCCTGATCCGCAAGGCCGGGGCCGAGCAGCTGCGCATGTGCCTGCTGGCCGCCGAGGCGGTGCCGGTGGACCGTCGGCACGGCACGGTCCGGTTCATGGGCAACCGCTATTTTGCCGACGAGCTGCACGAGCACATGGGTGGCCGGGTGGTCATCCGGTTCGACCCGGACAACCTGCACCAGGGCGTCGATGTGCATCAGCTGGATGGCCGCTATATCGCCCGCGCCGACTGCCTGGACGCGGTCGGGTTCGAGGATGTCGAAGGCGGTCGGAAGCATGCCCGAACCTTGAAGGCATTCCATCGCAAGCATCGCGAACTGGCCGAGCTGGAGGTCAGCCTGAACATGCGCGACCTCGCCCAGCTGATCCCTGACGACATCGACGAAATCACGACGCCGGAACCTCCCGCAGTCCGGCTGGTGAGCAGCGGCAATGCCGCTCTCAAGCCCCGCCCTGTCGAGACCGTATCGCCCGATGCGGAAGAGAGCTTCGACAAGCTGGGCGCACTACTCCGGTCGCGGGACCGGGCGGTTTTCACGGTGGTTGATGGAGATGAATGATGAACCCGGAGACACAGGCCTGGCCTGAACACAAGCACGATGCGGCGGACCGGATTCCGACGCAGGTCCGCGCCAGATGGTGGAAGACAGTCAAGGAGATCAAGCGGGTCGGCGAGGCCGAGAACTGGAGCATGGCCGAGGTTGCGCGCCGGGCTGACGTGCCGAGCGGCACCCTGAACAGCTGGTATCACGGCAGCTACACCGGCCGGATCGACAACGTGACCGACAAGGCCGTCCGCTTCCTGACCGGCTACGAGCAGGGCAAGGTGATGGCGGCGCAGGTGCCTGCCGCACCGGAATGGTTGCCGACACCGACGGCGATGAAGGTGCAGACAGCGCTGCTGATGGCGCAACAGACGCCTTGCATGTCGATCATCTGTGCCGCGCCGGGTACCGGCAAGACGATGACCGCGCGCCAGTTCGCGGCGACGCGACCGCACTGTCACCTGTTCACGGCCCGGCCGGCAACCCGGTCCTACCAGCGGATGCTGGTGGGTGTGGGCAAGATGCTCAGCATTGATGCCAGCCCGGTGCACCTGGACCGCATGATCGGTGAGAGGCTGCAGCGCAATGGTCATCAGACCCTGCTGATGATCGACGAGGCGCAGGAGCTGGATGACAACGCCATCAACCAGGCCCGCCACTGGCTCGACGAGTATGGCTGCGGCATCGCGCTGCTCGGCAACATGGAGATCTACCGCCGCATCGGCGGGGAGCGACCGGTCCCCGGTTTCGCGCAGCTGCACCGCCGGGTCGGGATCACGGTGCAGGAAGCCAGGCCGACGAAGATGGACATCAGGATGCTGCTGGATGCCTGGCAGGTCGAGGATGCCGACATGCGGAAGCTGCTGATGCAGATCGGCCTGAAGCCGGGCGCGCTGGGCCAGCTGACCTTCACCCTGCAACTCGCGTCGCAGCTGGCGGCTGCGGACAGCCGCGCGATGGAGGCCAACGACATCCGTCTGGCCTGGCAGAACCGTGGCCGGGAGGACCTGCCATGATCTCGCAGGACATCCGGAACACGGTGGGTGTGGTCGCCCGGCAGGTCGAGGCAGAGACCCTGACCGAAGAGACGTTGCTGCGGGCACTGAAGATGCTCCTGGCCAGTGCCGACGAAGTGGAGACACTGGAGGCGCAACCGGTTCCGGAGGCTCAGCGGAAGGTGCGCGTGACGCCCCTTTCACCCGGCATTCCTGCCTGCGCCATGCGCCGCGGCGATGGCGGGCAGAAGGGCGAACTGGTGGTTCCCGCCGCCGATTTCTGGAAGCGGGGGCGGTCATGAGTGTGGTTGCCTACGCCTGGCGGAGCGGCCTGATCGAGTTCGGCCGGTTCACACCGCAAGGTGCCCTGGCGCTGCCCACTGCAGACGAGAGCATCATCAGCGCCGTGGCGCGACATGCCTATGACGGCAAGACGCTGCTGGTTCCGGGTGTCCCCGAAGCCGAGGAAGAAAGGGACGCGATTGATGCGCTGGGCGCGTTCTGCCGCCAGCTGAAGGAACGCTCCGGAGGCCTGTCATGAATGGCGACGAAGTTATGGGACCGGTCACTTTCATCTGCTCCGAGGTCGGTCGGGCATACGGCGTATCTCTTGGCCGGTTGGTTGGCCCGCAAAGGGTGCGTTCAGTTACCTGGCCACGTCAGGTGGCGATGTATGTCGCCTACGAGCTGACAGGCCACAGCACGACCCAGATCGGGCGGGTGCTGGGTGGCCGAGACCACTCAACAGTTCTGCAGGGAATCCGCCGTGTCCGAATGGAGATGGACAACGACCCCGCGAAGAAGAATGAGGTCGCGCGCGTCAGGGAAGCCATCCACCAGAACACGTTTCTCGATCTGGTTTCCGAGGCACTAACCGAGGAGCACCGGGAACGGCTCATCGCGTCGCTCCGCCAGACAATCGCCGACTGCACCCTGACACTCCGGCGCCTCGGCGTGGAGGACACCCATGGCGCGCCGTAACCCGCTGCTGCGCCGCCTGCGCCAGCAAATCCGCTGGCTGAGACTGATCTGGACCCCGAGAACGGAAGGAACCATGCGATGACTGTCGAGATCCCCGAAGGATACCTGAAGGACGCCAAGGGGCACCTGGTGCCGCTGGAAATGGTCAAGCCGCTGGACAAGGCGCGCAACGACCTGGTGCTGGAGATGGTGACAGCCGCGAAGGCGCAGTCGGAAGCCCTGGCCCGGTTCAAGGCCGGATGCCTGGCTGACATCGGCGCGTTCATGGACTTGTCGGCAGAGCAGTACGGCGTCCAGATCGGCGGCAAGAAGGGCAACGTCACGCTCGTCAGCTTCGACGGTCGCTTCAAGGTCGAAAGGCAGGTTGGTGAATACCTGGTGTTCGATGAACGACTGCAGGTGGCGAAGGATCTGATCGACCAGTGCATCCGGCGCTGGGCCGAGAACAGCGGCGGCGAGATCCGTGCGCTGGTGGAACATGCCTTTCAGGTGGACAAGGCGGGCAAGGTTTCGACCAGCCGGGTGCTTGGCCTGCGCCGTCTCGATATCACCGACGAGGTCTGGCTGAAGGCCATGGCCGCGATCAGCGACAGCGTGCAGGTATCCGGTACCCGGACCTATGTGCGGATGTACGAGCGGTTAGGCGACAGCGAGCATTACCGGCCGATCCCGCTGGATGCGGCGGCGCTCTGATGGCGCTTGGCCGACATCGCCTGCCGGACCGGCGTCCGTCCGAGACCGTGACAGTGGACCGCAACGGGATCCGCATCGCGGTCTCGGCCGGGTACTGCCCGAAAACCGGACAGCTGCTGGAGATCTTCGTCGCCGGTGGCAAGGAAGGATCGGAGACCCGTCACGTGCTGGAGGATGCGGCCGTGCTGGTCAGCATCGGGCTGCAGCACGGGATTCCGCTGGACGTGATGCGCCACAGCCTCTCGCGCGTCCCTGCCGGGCCTGTCATGCCCGGCGACCTGGACAAGTCGCCCCGCACTGTCGCCGCGAGCCTGATCGGTCTGGCGCTGGACGCGGCGGCGGATCTTTCACGCAAGGTCAATACGCCGGAGGCGCTCTGACCATGCCGACCAGGGGCACAGTGTCGGTCGAAGAGATCAAGAGCGCCTTGCTCAACGTGTCGATGAGCGCTGCGCCCTTCATCCATGGCCGGGGCATGGAACGGGCGCGGCGGCAGCTGCTGCGCAACGTCAAGCACGCCAGTGAACTGCTGAAACTGGAAATCGTCGATCCGCAGGCCGAGGCCGTGCGGGTCGAGAACCTGCGCGAGCTGGCCGAGGCGGCAGATACGGAATGCGCCGCACGGCCTGGCTATCGCGCGGATCTGGAGGGCTGAGGGATGATCCGTTCGCAAGCCTCGCTGGGACAATCTGCCTCGAGAAGCACCAGATCCTATTCAGGAGCCTCTTTCCCCCGTTCATCGGTGCGGCGAGGTATCCTCGACAGGTCGGCCTCAGGGAACCGGGCCGCGAACCTTTCAGGCGACATCACGGCACCGGAATCATTGACTTCCGTCCGATCAACCTCGGACCAGTCACCTCCCTTTCTGAGGATGGCAAAGGCACGCCCATCGTCCAGAAGGACGGACGGCCGAAATTCCCAGTTCACGAACATCATTGTTGCTTCCTCCTTCATGGATCGTCTCACGGCTGCTGCGCGTCGAGAAGTGATCGCTGACAAAACGCTACGGCGACCGGCCCGGAGGGGCACGCAGTGACCGGTGCCGGAATTCGTTCATCCGCCGTCATGGCACAACGAGTCGAGCCGGAGATGGTGGGATGAAGGATGCACTTCGTTCAAGGATCCTGAGCCTCGCCGAGGCCGGTCACAGCGTGGTCGATATCGCGGTGCAGTGCCTGGTGAGTTACCAGGCGGTCAGGTCGGTCCTTTCGCAGAGCAGTCAACCTGTACTGCCTTCCGAACAGCCTTCAGGTGGCTGTCAGAAGGCCGTTGAGAGGCCGTCTGAACAGGTTCCGGACCCGAAACCAGCGCCACAGGCGGCATGGTTGGATGATGCAGCCGGGTCCGCCACCTCCGGCCCGAGCCGGATCCTTTCCGAGATGCCGCCGAAGCAGTCGGAGCGGGCGTCATCCGTCTCCGAAACCGAGCGCGAGAAGCGGGCGGAGCTGGTGCGCGAGGCGGTGGCCGCAGGACGTGTCACGAAGCTGCCGCCCGGTTCGGCCGCCGGTCTGTCAGATATCGAGACCCGGTTTCATGCCGCGCCGCTGGCGGCCGAGCAGATGAAGGGTGCCGTGGGGACCAGGGCGCGGATGCTCGCGGCGGGCCGCAACGGCCGCCGCAGGAGGCTCCTCAAATGAGTGCCGCCGCCTTCAGGCTGATCGCAGTCGGGTGCCGGGATCTCGGCATCGATGACGATGCGCGCAGGGAAATGCTGCGGGCGCGCTACGGCGTGGAGAGCCGCAAGGATCTGTCACCGGATCAGCTGAGCGACCTCATCGAGCATCTGAAGGCCAGCGGCTTCCGCCCGACCCGCGCGGGACAGGGCGGGCAGGCTCAGGGTGCCCGGAAACGACCGATGTCGCAGCATGGCTATATCCGCAAGCTGTGGGCGCTGTGGGGCAACCTGAAGCGTGCAGGGGTGCTGGATGCAACCGATACCGATGCGGCGCTGGTGGCCTTCGTCAACCGGCACCGGAACGCCGGCCACATGGACCGCATCGAGCAGCTGGAGTGGATGACGGAGGCCGAGGCCTCCCCGATCATCGAGGCGCTGAAGGCCTGGTGCCGTCGCGAGGGGCTGCGCAGCTGATGGGTGATCCCGCTTTCCGCATTCCCGGAACTCTTCAGACGATCAGCGACGCAGCCGGTGTCGAGGCGGCGCTGAAGCTTGCGCTCGAGTGCGGTGGCACGCGACAGCGGATCCCGCTGGTCGCGGAAGGCAGCAAGCTGGCTGAATACGTCGGCATTGACGCGGCCCGACGCATTGTGGAGGCTCTGGCCGACGAACGGCTCACCATTCCCCATGCCCGAAAGCCGATGGCGATCTGGCTGCGGAAGCAGGGCTGGAGCCAGGAGCGCGTCGCGCGCGAACTGAAGGTGGAACGGCGCACCGTTCAGCTCTGGGAGAAGCGGGCGGCCCTGAACCCGTCCCAGGCCGACCTCTTCGGATAACGGCCATTCGGCCTCAGGGCGTCACAGCAACGCCCTTACCGGCATCAGCCGATCTCCACATCCTGCACCTGTCACGCCGGGCGCGTGTCAATCACCCGGACCGCAGTCGATTCACCATGAATCGCTGCGGTCCACCGCCCGGCATCTGGCGCGGTGGAGGTGAGCATGACAACGACCGTCGAAACCCTGATTGATGATGTGATCGAACGCGAAGGCGGTTTCGTCGATCATCCTGATGACCGGGGTGGTGCGACCAACTTCGGAGTGACCCGCAGAGCCCTTTCCGACTGGCTCGGCCGTGCGGCGTCCGTGGATGATGTCCGCAACATGTCGGATGAGGTCGCCAGGGCGATCTACCGATCAGAGTATTTCATCAGACCAGGTCTCGCCGATCTGCCCGAGCCGTTGCATGCGGTGATGCTGGACGCCTCCGTGCATCACGGTCCGGCCACTGCCATCCGCATGCTGCAGCGGCTGCTCTCGCTCTGGGGCATGGATCCAGGCCCGATCGACGGTGTTGTCGGTCCCCGGACGATGCGCGCGGCCGAGCAGGCCTGCACCGGAAGGCGCAGGGATCTGACTGTCGCACTGATCGAGCACCGGCGGCATTTCATGAAGGAGATCGTGGAAGCCGACCGAAGCCAGGCGGTGTTCTTCAGCGGCTGGATGAATCGGCTCAACAAGCTGCTCGAGGTGGCGTGATGGGCAACAGGGTTCCGCGCAAGTCCCGATCCCAGAAGGTCAGCAAGCGGGCGTTTCATCGCCGTCGCAGCCATGGCGGGCCAGTGGAGTCGCGTCAGACATTGCCAGTGGCTGTCAGGCATATGATAGCCGCAATGCAGTTGCGGGAACTGACAGGTCAGGGAGGTACCGCATGAGCAGCTTCTGGGACGGAGTGAAGGATGTCCTGGGCGTGGTTGCGCCGGTGCTGGGGACCGCCGTCGGTGGTCCGCTGGGCGGTGTCGCGGCGCGGACCATCACCCGGCACCTGCTGGGTGAGGAGCAGGAGACTGACGACGCGTCGATCGCCGCCGAGGCAATACGGCGCGCCAGTCCCGAGGATCTGCTGAAGCTGAAGCAGGCCGAGCAGGACTTCACGAGGCGGATGAAGGAACTCGACATCGAGGTCGAGAAGCTTCACGCGGGCGACCGTGCAAGTGCCCGGCAGCGCGAGATCAAGACGGGCGACAAGATGCCCGCCGTCATCGCGCTCGCTGCCCTGTTCGGGTTCTTCGGGATCCTGGCCGCGATGATCTTCGTGGAGATACCCGAGTCGGCCGAGCAGCCGCTGGCTGTCATGCTGGGCGCACTGGGAACGTTGGTGACGTCGATCGGCGCCTACTATTTCGGGTCCTCGAAAGGCAGTTCCGACAAGAACGCCATGATCGCGCGGCTGTCCGGCGCGGATCGGGCCCCTGCATCCCGACCGACCGGTCGCGACAGCTCCCAGGGGGCGTGAGATGGACGCGCTGCTTCCCTGGCTGCCGATCATCGCGGTCGGCATCAACCTGGTGGTCCTCTGGATCGCCTGGACGATCCGATCCATGGCGCGGGAGGAGCAGCGCAAGTTCGCCAGGGATTTCGATGAGCGGCTGGCGCAACAGGAGCGCAGCCTGACACAGCTCCGGAGCCGGTTCGAACACTCGCCGGGGCACAACGACCTGCAGACCATCCACCAGCGGGTGAGCGACATCAAGGACAAGGTCTACGAGATCGGTGGCGAGGTGAAGGGCGCGCACGCCGATATCGGCGGGCTGAAACGGTCCATGGACATCCTGGTCAGCCACCACATCAGGGAAGGACGAGAGCCATGAGCCTTGCTGCCGCCATCCGCGCCATGGTCCGGCGCGAGGTCCTGCGCCTGCTGGCGTCCGACGCCGGTTACAGTCAGAACCACGCCATCATCCGCCGGGCGCTGGAAGCCTCCACGGCGCAATCGCTGACCGAAACGGAGGTTCGCGGTCACCTGTCCTGGATGGAGGATCGCGGGCTCGTCACCACCGAGACCGTCGGTCCCTACCTGCTGGCCAAGCTGACCGACAGGGGCCTGAGCGTCGCGCGGGGCGAGGAGCATGTCGAAGGCATCGAACGGCCCCGGCCGAGCGAGCTGGGCTGATGCCCCCGCGCCACCAGATCGACCGCTTGCCGTCGGACCTCAGGACGTCGATCGACCGCTATCTGGGTAAGGAGAACCGGTCGGTCGATGAGTTCACCCTGTTCCTGGCGGAGCTGCTGGCACCGCACGAGATCAGTGTCTCGCGGTCCTCCGCACACCGCTACATGGTGAGCAAGGAAGAGGGCGCGGAAATGCTGCGCCAGTCACGCGAGATCACTGCCGCGCTGGCGCAGGAGATGTCGGACTCCAAACTTCAGGGCCAGCAGGGTCGGATGCTGGTCGAGATGGCCCGGACGCTTGTCCACGACATGCTGCTCACGTTCCGGCGGGACGGGAAAACGCCGGATGCGAAGGAGTTCGCGCTGATCGGCAAAGGCCTGGCGGAGATGGCCCGCGCCGCGCGCCTGGACCAGGACTTCGAGAAAAGGGTCGAAGACGAACGCGAGAAGATCGAGGCGGAGGCGAACCGGAAGGCGGCAGACTCGATGGAGAAGGTCGCAACGGAAGCTGGTCTGTCGGCCGAGCGGGTGGCGCAGATCCGCCGTGACTTCCTCGGGGTCCGCGAGAATGGCTGAGGAAGCGTTTCCGGTACCGGCGTCCCCGATCGATGACGTGCTGCCCGGCGGTCTGCCGCCGGAGGACCTGGATCCGCTGGATGAAGGCATCCTGATGGCGCACCAGGCCGACTGGGTGGCCGACAAGTCCGATGTGAAGATCGCCGAGAAGGGGCGGCGCACCGGTCTCACCTTCGCCGAGGCGCTGGATGACACGCTGATCGCTGCCGCGCAGCGCAGCGCCGGCGGCGACAACATCTTCTATGTCGGTGATTCGAAGGACAAGGCGCTGGAATTTTGCGGCGTGGTGGCGCGGTTTGCGCGGCACCTGGCCGGTGAGTTGCTGGCCATCAACGAGTTCCTGTTCGACGACATCCAGGAGGATGGAAAGACCAACAGGATCGCGGCCTATCGCGTGAAGTTCGCCAGCGGCTTCAGCGTCGTCGGCCTGTCGAGCCGCCCGGCCGCCATCCGTGGCCTGCAGGGCATCGTCGTGATCGACGAGGCGGCGTTCCACCAGGATGTCCGGGCCGTCATCGACGCGGTGGCCGCGCTGCTGATCTGGGGCGGCAAGATCCGCATCATCTCGACCCACAACACGTCGAAGAATGCGTTCAACGAGCTGGTGCGCGAGACCCGCGAGGGGCGCAACGATTATTCCCTGCACCGCATCAGTTTCGACGATGCCGTGGGCAATGGTCTCTACGAGCGGGTCTGCCTGATGACCGGCGACAAACCAACGCCGGAGGGGAAGGAGGCCTGGTACCGCAAGGTGCGCCGGGTCTATGGCACCCGCACGGCGGCGATGCGCGAGGAGCTGGACGTGATCCCGCGCGAGGGATCCGGTGTGGCCATTCCGCTTGCCTGGATCGAAGCCTGCAGCGAGGCCGAACATCGCGTGCTGCGCTGGGAAGCACCGGCGGAGGGTTTCACCAGCTGGCCGGAGGATCTGCGCCGCGCCGAAATGGAGCGCTACCTGGAGCGCGAAGTGCAGCCGGTGCTGGAGCAGCTGCTGCGGCTGCCGTCCCATGCCGGACTGGACTTCGGCATGAAGATGGACCGGACCTGCCTCAGCATCTTCCAGACGGCGCAGGACCTGACGCGGCATGTGCCACTGATCATCGAGCTGGACCGCTGCCCCTATGACCAGCAGAAGCAGCTGGTGAAATACGTCCTGGAGCGGTTGCCGCGGTTTTCCGGGGCGATCTTCGACGCCAACGGCAACGGCATGCCGCTCGCGCAGGAAATTGCGCAGACGTTCGGTGAGCGCCTGATCCAGCAGCTGCATCCGAATGTCGCCTGGTACCGGGAGCATGGCCCGAAGTTCCGGGCCGCGTTCCAGGACGGCACCATTCGCATCCCGGCTGACGTGACCATCCGCGACGACCTGCGCGAACTGGCCGAGATCGATGGCGTGATCCATGTGCCGAGCGACGTGCGCCGCAAGGGCGATGGCGGGGAGAACCCGCGCCATGCCGATGCCGCCATGTCGCTCTATTACGGTCACGCGGCCAGCCAGAACGACGCCATGGAATATGGCTATGAGGGCCATGCCGGCACACCGGGTTCACGCGGGTTCGGTTCACGCCCGGCCGACATCGATGACGACGGTGAAGATGCCTTCTCGGTCGCCGCCTGGGGACGCAGGAAGGGAGCCTGGTAATGCCGTTGCTGGATCAGTACGGACGCCCGATCGACAAGGGTATCCTGAAGGAAGAGGTCGCGGCCCCGTCGCTGGCCGGTGTGCGCCAGGTCATCGGCGACCATCCGGAACAGGGGCTGACGCCGCCGCGCCTGGCGCGGCTGCTGCTGGATGCCGAGCAGGGGGAGCCGCTGGCTTATCTGGAACTGGCCGAGGCGATGGAGGAGAAGTACCTGCACTATGCCTCCGTGCTGGGTGTCCGCAAGCGCGCGGTCTCCGGGCTGGAGATCCAGATCGACGCGGCCTCCGACGCGGCCGAGGACGTGAAGGCGGCCGATCTGGTGCGGGAGGCGTTCGCCCGCGACACGATCCAGGACGAGATGATCGATATCCTGGACTCGGTGGGCAAGGGCTACTCCGCGACCGAGATCATCTGGAGGCTGGACGGCAGGCAGTGGATGCCGGAACGCCTGGAATGGCGCGACCCGCGCTGGTTCCGGCCGAGCCTGGCAGACGGCACGACGCTGCTGCTGCGGGAGAACGAGGCCGACCGGCCGCTGGACCCGTTCAAGTTCATCAAGCACTACGCCAAGGCGAAGTCCGGTATTCCGGTGCGGGCCGGGCTGGCGCGACTGGTGAGCTGGGTCTACCTGTTCCAGAATTTCTCGATCAAGGACTGGGTGGTCTTCGCCGAGACCTTCGGTCACCCGATCCGCATCGGCCGCTACGAGAGCGGGGCCAGCGCCGAGGACCGTCGCGTGCTGCTGAACGCCGTGTCGTCGATCGGCACGGATCTCGCCGGGATCATTCCGCGCACTATGGAAGTGGAGCTGATCGAGGCCAAGCTGACCGGCAATGTCGATCTGTTCGAGCGGCTGTGCAATTACCTGGACCGGCAGGTATCGAAGGCGGTGATCGGTCAGACCGCGACAACGGACGCGATCGCGGGCGGGCACGCGGTCGGCAAGGTACATGACGACGTGCGCGAGGATATCCGCGACGCCGATGCGCGCCAGCTGGTGGCGACGCTGCGGCGCGACCTGGTGCGCCCGATCATCGATCTGAACATGGGGCCCCGACCGGTCTATCCGACCCTGAAGCTGGTGGCCCCGGACGATATTCCCCTGAAGGAGCGGATCGACGGCCTGCGGACCTTTGTCGCCATGGGCCTGAAGGTGCAGATGTCGGAGGTGCGCGACATGCTGGGCTTCGCGGATCCGGAGGCGGGCGCGGAGCTGCTGGTGGCCCCGGCAAAGACCCCGGCGCCGGTCGCGGATTCCGATCGGGTGCCGGAGCCCGACGCGGTGGAGACGGCGCGCAGCCACCTGGCGGTGACAACGGCACGCTCGGAGCGCGACGACGACATCCTGGACGAGCTGGCGATCGCGGCGCTGGAATCGGAGGGCTTCGATCCGCTGTCCGATATCGTTGACGACGTGCTGGGTGAACTGGCCGACGCAACCGACTTCGATGACTTCCAGCGCCGCCTGCGCCGCATGGTGGCGGAGGATCCCGCCGCCGGGCACGCGGAGCGGCTGGGCGACCTGATGTTCCAGGCGCACCTGGCCGGTCGCCTGAACGTCCCGAATGACGGTGAGATCGACGGGTGACCGAGCTGGACTTCAAACCACTGAAGCCTGCCGAGGCTGTCGCGTTCCTTCGATCCAAGGGGTACCGTATCGGCTTCAGCTGGCGGGACACGTCCGCCCGGCAGCACGGGGAGGCGTTTACAGTCGCGAAGGCGATGCAGTTGGAAGTTCTTGAAGCTATCCGCAAGGAGGTTGAAAGGTCTCTGGTCGAAGGAACGACCTTCGAGCAGTTCCGGAAGGCTCTGGCCCCACGTCTGAAGGAGCTGGGCTGGTGGGGACGCAAGCCGATGCAGGATCCCCTGACCGGAGAGACCATTGACGCGCAGCTGGGATCCACCCGGCGGCTGCGGATCATCTATGACGCCAATCTGAGGGCAGCCAATGCGGCGGGGCGCTGGGCGGCGATCCAGAGGTCAAAAGGCCGATTGCCCTGGTTGCGCTATGTCGCGGTGAAGGATGATCGGACCCGGCCAGCGCACCGGGCCTGGCATGGCACTGTGCTGCCCGTGGACCATCCGTTCTGGGACACGCATTTCCCGCCGAACGGCTGGCGCTGCCGCTGCACGGTGCAGCAGTTCACAGATGGCGACCTGGAGCGCATGGGTCTGACACCAACGAACCCGCCGCCGCCAGTGACGCCCGGCAGGAGACATACCAACCGCGAGACCGGCGAGGTGGTGACAGCGCCGGAAGGGATCGATCCCGGCTGGGGCCACAATGTCGGCAAGGTGGCCGAGGGACGGTTCCCCGATCCAGCGCGCTATTCAGATGCCGACTGGGGGAACGCAACCGCACAGAATGCGGTCTCGAGCCCGCATTTCGACGACATCGTCAACGGACGAGCAGAAGGTTCCGCGCCGGTTGGCTGGCTGGATGACACACTGGTCGATGCACTGAAGGCGGACGTCAGGAGGGTGGACCTTTCAGCAGACACGATGCGAAAGCAACGGGGCGAGTTGCCTGGCAATCCGGGACATCCGGAACTGACCGTTGATGAATACCGCATGCTGCCGGAAATCATTCGCAACGGTCGTGTGCTGGAAGAGCGCAACAGGTCACTTCTGATTTTCGGTGATGTCGATGGCGATTTCTATCGTGCGGTCGTCAAGGTGAACGGGCGAGGCGAGGTTGCGTTCCTGGTCAGCATGACCCGGTCGAGCGAGGAGCAGCGCGAACGGCAGTCGGCAAGGCGTGCGCTGGTGCGGTCGGAAACGACGGCAATTGGTTCTGAAGAATGACGTCAGCGGGGTGGGTACCCGAACAACTCCCACTTTACGCTCCACGCCTTGCGGCACGTGCTACGGCCTCAGGATTTTCACCGTGTGACCCGCTGACCCCACTCATATAGCCTGGATGAGGCCGGATTTGAAGATGCCGCTCACTGGGCGGCTATACCGCCTTAGTGGGGGGACGGTACCGGAAAGACCCTCAGCAGCGTTCCAGAGCGTTTTAATGCCGTTCTAAAACCGGATTGAAGAGCTACCTCTCCTGCTGGATGGACAGGAAGGAGTGATGTGATCACCCTGATCCCAAGCTTTCTATGATTGCCGGGTCATTTGGGAGAGCTAGAGCAGTTGTCCATTTGGGGGGCGAATACTGACCAGCCATCCTCGCGCCAATTCGTATAAAATGTGATTCGTGCTCGGTAAGATTCGCACGATCTCATTTGTATGGAAGTTGCGTTGTCCGCACGTCTATCTTCAAAGCACCGGAAGTGGCTCTCGCGGCACGCTCACTATTCGAACCAACGCAGATTGCTTCAAGACCGTCGTGCAAAATTCCGACGACGGTTCGGGTTGCCGCCTTATGAGCCCGTACTCCCTCCGACCGAACTTAGTGGTGTGACCGGTGCCGCGAACCGACGACATGTACGGTTTGTCGCCCCTAGGGACTTTAGTCTCTCCTCGAACTACGATTTGGTCATCAGTTTCTTTGAGGGGTTGAGGCGCGAAGGCGTAGGGCGCAAAAATCGGGTGACACTTGACTTCAAAAATATCAGGAAACTCAGCCCTGCTGCAGCATTGATGCTTGCCGCTGAGGTCGATCGTTGGCGACGAAAAGCTGCATATGGCCTCAAGCCTTATCAGCCAAAGCAATGGCATCCAGAGATACGCCGTTTGCTGATCGAGAATGGCTTCTTTGATTTGCTGAATATTTCTACAGTCGGCCTTCAATCTGATGTGTTGGATGAATCGTCAGTACGTCTGATCAAGTTCATTACTGGAGAATTTGCCAAGGGTGAGGCCGTCGATAAGGTAAGAACGATGACCGATGCAATCTCAGGCGGTGGATTAGCGGATGATTTGTTGCTCTACGACGCAATGTCTGAAGCGGTCGTGAACGCTGTGAATCATGCGTACCCAGCACATTTGACACCTGGGGTTCCATGGGTTGCAAAGCGATGGTGGATGGCGGGGTCATTCGACCCAGTGAACGACGTTTCAAGAATGATTGTTTTTGATCAAGGCATTGGGATTCCCAACAGCCTACCAGCCTCCAGCAAATGGGAGAAAATACTCCAGATCCTCGACGGGTTGCAGGTCCCGAGCTTGAAACTCTCTGTTAACCGCGACAGTTATATGATTAAAGCTGCCGTCGAATTCCGTCGCACGTCGATGGGCGAGGGCAGAGGTCGAGGAAATGGTCTCGCGAAGATGTGTGACTTCGTTGATCGGCGACCTGGAAGCCGATTGCGCATATTGAGTGGAAAAGGGGAGTATCTATATCTTGGAGATGGAAACGACCTTGCAACCGACAGGCACAGGCCACTCGGCGGAACGCTCATTCAATGGGAGATCGCAGGCACCACGGCTGCGATCAGTGACTGACATGAAACAGATTCGGGTCGCGGAGCAGTTCTCAAGATATCCATTGGGACGCGTCCCAGATGACGGCCCCAACAACGGCCAAAAATTCAGGGAAACGCTTCTTGTCCCCGCTTTGAGATGTAACGACGAAGTCGTTGAGGTGTTTCTGGATGGGACCAAGGGGTATCCGTCATCGTTTCTGGAAGAGGGGTTCGGCGGCCTCATTCGGGAGGCAGGTTTCTCATATCTTGAGCTGAAGTCGCGATTGAAAATCAGGACGATTGCACCTGAGTACCATACCTATGTCGGCGAGATTTGGGAGTACATCGCTCAGGCAGCCGACGACAAAGCGCAGAATTAAAACTGCTGTGTTGAGTCGATGAACTCAGCCGTTGTTTCAATATTGACGGATATTGCAGTTCCGTTCGTTGTTTCGGTATTGACGTATTTCGTTTGCGATAATTTCTCGCACAAGAGAGCGAAGAACGACGAAACTGTTTCAGAAATTTGTGGCGATATTAATACTGTCGTGAGTCTGAGCAGAACCTACTGGATTGGTGGGCTGGATGATACTCAGAGCAAGCACATTGCCCTAGAGATCTCGGATACCCTCCTCAGAGTAAGCAAGCTTCTATCCATGATGGAGAGCCACAATTGGACCTTCGGCATGGACGCCAAAGCTTTGCTTGTGAGCTTGCGACAGCGAGCGACGAGTGACCCTTTTGGACAAGCAGACTATCAGCCAAGTGAAGCTGTCGCAGCAGACGTTGGAAAGATCGCAAACGATCTGATAGTCGCGATCAAGACAGCAAATCACACCTAGTTCTAGTGTAGAACCTTGCAGGATTTTTGCACCTGCTACGCGAACATTTTTGCTTCCACAAACTAGACAGAAAATTGCGATCTAGTCATGCTCAGTCTGGGCCACGCATTGATGCCGGTTCGAACTGGGGCGTTGCTGTAACGCCCTTACCGGCCCCAACCCCGAACAGCATTCTGACGTCCTGATCCCGGCGACCGGCCCCCCGTGGCTGTTCGCCCAGAGCCCGGACGGTGACATGCTTCAAGGCCCGCTGCTGAATATCGAGATCGCTGCTGCCCAGGGTGCCGGTGCGACCGGCGCACCGGATGCGCCGACGTCGATCACGATCTGGCCTGGCCGGGGCGAAGTCCGGACGCAGGACGGGCGTGGTCCCTGGAAACTGGATGCGGCCGAGAGCGTCATCGTCGCCTCCCTGAAGGCCGTCGCCGGAAACGTCCTGCCTGTGGATCTCGATCACGGTGTGCATGTGCCGGGGGCTGGCCGGACCGGTCGCGCCGTCGGCTGGATCTCCGCCCTGAAGGTGGATGCCGCAAGCGGGGCAGTCCTCGCAGACGTGGAATGGACGGAGGAAGGTCGCCAGCTGGTCACCAGCCGCGCCTATCGCTTCGTCAGCCCGACCTTCGCCAGCGACAAGGCCGGACGCGTTCGCGCGTTCCTGGGCGCTGCCCTGGTCAATTCCCCCGCCATCACCGAACTGCCGAAAGTCGCCAGTGCCGTCGATCCGGTCACTGGCGCGACATCACCTCTGTCAGCCCAGGAGAATGCAATGACGGACGAGGAACTGGCAAAGCTCCGCAAGGAACTTGGCCTGGACGACAAGGCGGACGGGGCGGCCATCGTCACCGCCGCCCAGAAGATCAGCGCGGCGCATGCCGGTCTGGTCACCGCCGCCGCAAAGGTCGCCGCCGCCGTCGGTCAGGAAGAACTGACCCTGGAGGCAGCCACCGGCATCGCCGCGAAGCTGAAGACCACCGGCGCAGATCCTGACCCGGCGAAGTATGTCCCGATCGGGATCGTCGAGGAGCTGAAGGTCGAGGTCGCCAGCCTGAAGCAGGCGAACACCGACGGCGCTGCCGCCAAAGCGGTCGATGAGGCCATCGAAGGCGGCAAGGTCATCCCGTCCCAGAAGGACTGGGCGCTGAACTATGCCCGTCAGGACCTGGCCGGGTTCCGGGACTACCTGGAGAAGACGCCGGTGATCCTGAGCGGCGGTCGCAGCGGTGTCACCACCGGCGACCTGCCCAAGGGATCCGAGGGCCTGACCGACCTGGAACTGCAGACCTGCCGGGCCATGGGCCTGACGGTCGAGCAGTACAAGCAGGCGAAGGAGGACTGACGTGAGCGCACTTACCGCAGACCGCAACACACCCTGGCGCGAGCCGCTGTTCCTGACCCTGCCCGTCAAGGCGGCCGTCAACTGCCATGCCGGTGGCCTGGCCGTGCTGGACGGGGCCTACGTCAAGCCCGGCGTCACCGGCACCGGCCTGATCGCTGTCGGTCGCTTCGAGGCGGTTGCCGACAATACCAACGGCGCGAACGGGGCCATCAGCGTCGCCGTCCGCACCGGCTGTTTCCGCTGGGCCAACTCGTCCGGCGGTGACGAGATCACCGCGGCGGAGATCGGCGACACCTGCTTCATCGTTGATGACCAGACGGTGGCGAAGACGTCCGACTCGGCCTCCCGTTCGCCTGCCGGTGTGATCTTCGACGTCGATGCCCAGGGTGTCTGGGTGCTGATGCTGAACCAGCAGCTGGCGGCTCCGGCCGGGGCGCTGCTGGCCGCCAACAACCTCTCCGACGTGGCCACGGCCGCGACGGCGCGGGGCAACATCGGTGCCAACAAGATCTACCTGGTGGCGGAGCTGGCGGACCTGTCCGGCACCGATGCCTATCACCTGGTCTCGCCGGTCGCGGGCACGATCACCGGGATCCGCACGGTCATCGACGGGGCGCTGACCACGGGCGATGCGACCGTCACGGCGGATATCGGCGGCACGCCGGTGACCGACGGCGCGGTGACCATCACCCAGTCCGGCAGCGCCGCCGGGGACACCGACACGGTGACGCCGTCTGCGGCGAACGCCGTGTCCGCCGGTGACGATATCGGCCTGACCATCGGCGGCACCAACGATGCCGCCGTGGCCGGTCGCGCCGTCATCGAAATCACCTTCTGAGGAGCGGCAGCACCATGATTCTCAATCAGACAAGCCTCCAGACCCTGTTCACCGGGTTCAAGGCGAACTTCCAGCAGGGCCTGAGCCAGCACAAGGCGCAGTGGGACCGGGTAGCGACCCGCGTCAATTCCGGGACGCGCACCGACGAGTACGGCTGGCTCGGCCAGATGCCGAACCTGCGCGAATGGCTGGGTGACCGCGTGGTCAACTCGATCAAGCAGCACGGCTATTCGATCACGAACAGGAAGTTCGAACTGACCATCGGTGTCGAGGTCGACGACATCAAGGATGACATGCACGGTGTCTATGCACCGCTGTTCACCGAGATGGGGCGGTCAACGGCGGCGCATCCGGACCAGCTGGTCTGGAACCTGCTTACCGCCGGGTTCAGCACGGCCTGCTACGACGGGCAGTACTTCTTCGACACCGATCATCCGGTGATCCTGGCTGACGGTTCTGAAGGTGTCGTGGCCAACACCGATGGCGGTTCGGGCACGCCCTGGTTCCTGATCGATACCAACCGTGCGCTGAAGCCGATCATCTACCAGGTGCGCGAGGAAGGTCCGTTCGTGCGGATCGACCGGGAAACCGACGAGGTGGTCTTCAATACCGACCAGTACCTCTACGGCATCAAGCGGCGCAGCAATGTCGGCTTCGGCTTCTGGCAGTTCGCCTGGGGCAGCAAGCAGACGCTCAGCGCCACCACCTACAAGCTGGCGCGCGAGTCGCTGATGGGCATGAAGGGCGATCACGGTCGCCCCCTCGGCCTGATGCCGAACCTGCTTGTGGTGCCGCCCTCGCTGGAAAGCCAGGGCCTGGAGCTGCTGAACGCCGAGCGCAACGCCGCCGGTGCCACCAACATCTACAAGGGTACGGCAGAACTGCTCGTCGTGCCGTGGCTGGCCTGAGGGAGGATCTGACCTTGGATACACCCGAGAAGAGCACGACCGCCGCCCCGTCTGGCGCGGACGAGTCGAAGACCGGGACGGATGCCGCGACGCCGCCCAGGGCAGCGGCGACGCCCCCCGCGAAGGCGACAGCCAATGCCCCGGCGAAGAAGGCCCTGGCGAAGCCGAAGGTCGATCCGAAGCCTGAGGCGAAACCGGAGGCCGCGAAGGCCGAACCGAAGCCCGAGGTAAAACCCGAGGCCGAGGCGCAGCCGGAGGCCACAGTGTCGGTCAGCCGGGTCTTGATGGTGTCGTCTGCCAGGGACGGCTTCCGGCGCGCGGGCCGCGCCTGGAGCAAGCAGGAAACGGCCGTACCGGAGGGCGATCTGACCGACGGGCAGGTCCAGGCGATCATGGAAGAGCCCATGCTCACCGCCTACTGGATCGGTGGCGACCGGGCGGCGATCTCTGCGGTGTCGGAAACGGTGCGGGCCAAGTTCGTGGTCCGGGCGAACGAAGACGGCAAGGTCGAGCTGGAGCCGGTGACGGGTGGCAGCGCGGAGAACGAATCGTTCTTCGACTACACGCCCTGGGGAAAGCTGGAGATGGGGATCGTGAACCCGGCTGCAGCGGACTTCTTCACCGTCGGTCGCGAGGTCTATCTGGATTTCATGCCGACGGACTGAACGTCGGCTGAAGATCTGGCGCGGGGTGGCGCAGCGGTCAGCGCGGGTGGCTCATAACCACCAGGTCGCAGGTTCGAATCCTGCTCCCGCAACCAATACCCGAGAGGCCGGTCTGGTCCTGCCCGCGAGGCAGTCAGCACCCGTCGGGGGACGTCAAGAACGTAGGGGCGAAAGCCCACCGGCCGCAGCGCAAGACCCGCCTCACTCCGGACGAGGGAGTGGGGCGGGCACCTCTGAAGGTTGATCCATGTCCTATGTCACGAAGCAGCAGATGATCGACCGGTTCGGCCAGGCCGAGATCGAGGCGCTGACCGATCGTGACGGGGCCGCTGACGCCATCGTCGATGCGGTGCTGGACCCGGCGATCGGGCGCGCCGACGCGGAGATCAACGGTTACCTGGCCAGGGTATACAGCCTGCCGCTGGCGACGGTGCCGGACGTGCTGACCGACTGGGCGGCGGATATCGCCCGCTGGCAGCTCTACACCGACCGGATCCCGGATCACGTCAAGGACCGCTACCAGGCCGTCATCGCGCGGCTGAAGGACGTGGCCGCCGGACGAATGTCGCTGGGCGACCAGACCCCTGCCGACAGCCAGGTCTCGAACAGTGACACGCCACAGTTCAGTGGCCCGGCCCGCGTCTTCACCCGCCGCAGCCTGACAGGGCTCTGAACGGCCATGGTTCAGCTTCGCTTTCATATCGAGGATGCCGCCGCGCAATCCGGACTGGCCGCGCTGGCACGGGCCAGCGGCGACATGACGGATCTGATGGACGATATCGGCCGCCGTCTGGTTTCCGACACCGACCGGCGCTTCGAAACCGAGACCGCGCCGGACGGCACGCCCTGGAAGCCGTCACGACGGGCCGTCGAGACCGGTGGCCAGACTCTTACCGACAAGGAAACTCTTCGCGATTCCATCTCCCACCAGGCCGGGCCGCGCAGTGTCGCGATCGGTACCAACCTGATCTATGCCGCCGTGCACCAGGCCGGGGCCACGATCCGCCCGAAATCGGCGAAGGCGCTGAAGTTCCAGCTGCCGAACGGGGCCTTCGTGACTACCAAGGAGGTCACGATCCCGGCGCGGCCATACATCGGCCTCTCCGAAGAGGGCGCGGCCGGAATCGGCGAGCTGACCCTTGCCTGGCTGGAGAAGATCGCCCCCGGCAGCGGAGCGGGGCTGTGAAGATACTGCCCATCATCAGCTTCCTGCAGGGGTACAGCCCGGCGCTGTCGTACATCGACATCGGCGGTGCGGCAGACCTGGCGGCGGCGCTGGACAGCCACGCCCGGCCCCCAGCCGCCTTCGTGCTGCCTTATTCGGAACGGCGCACCGGCGGGCGTTCGGCAACCCACATCCAGCAGCGTGTCGCCAGCCAGTTCTCTGTCATCAGCCTGGTCAAGGAGGTCTCCGACCGGAAGGGCAAAGCGGCAGTGGACGCGGTGGACGCGGTCAGCGCACCGCTGAAGCTGGCGCTGGCCACCTTTGTACATCCGGACGCGGACGGTCCGGCCCTGCCGGTCAGCGGCGATCTGCGCGCGGTCAATGCCGGGCTGATCGTCTGGGAAGACCGGTTCGAATTCCACGGGGCCTGGACGGCCCCCACAACCTGAGGAGACAGCCGTGAAACGAGAAGGCGGTCGCTACATCGTCGATCCGAAGTCGGGCAAGCCGAAGCTGGTCCAGCGGACGAAGCCTGCGCAGGCACCGGGTATGGAGGCACCGGTTTCCGGGTCACCCGACACGGTTCCGGCAGCCGCGCCGGTCGCGGCCCCGGCGAAGGCCGGCACATCAACAGGGAAGGATGACTGACCATGTCGACCTATGATTTCGCGCAGCATCTGGCGCTGGTGAAGGCCGAGAGCACCTATGGCACCGACCCCACCGTTGCCTTCGAGGATCTGGTCGTGCTTTCGGGTGCGCCGCAGCTGACGCCGCTGGCCGGAAACTGGCGCAGCCGGGAATATGCCGATGGCCTGGCCGGTGCCAAGGAAGAGGTGCTGGGATCCCCGCACGGTGTGCTGGCGTTGCCGGTGGAGCTGGCCGGTGCTTCCGCCGCCGGTGTCGCGCCGCAGTGGGCGGCACTGCTGCTGGCCTGCGGCTTCGCCGAAACCATCGTCGCCGATACTTCGGTGACCTATGCCCCAGTGTCCGCGTCGTACTCCAGCTGCGCCGCCCAGGTGAACATCGATGGCGTTGACCAGGAGCATTTCGGGGTGCGGGGCAACGCGGTGCTGGAAGGCCGCGGCGGCGAGGTGCCGAAGCTGAATTTCGCGATGCTGGGGATCCGGCAGGCGGTCGCGGCTGTGACCCAGCCGTCCGGCACCCTGCCGACCGTGGTCCGGGGCAAGGAGGTCAGTGGTGTCAACACGACGGTGACCCTGGCCGGGACGGCGCTGTGCGTCAGTGACTTCCAGATCGATCTCGGCAGGTCGCCGGTGTTCGACGATATCGCCGGGTGCCGGGAGGTGCGGGTAAACAGCCGCGCCATGTCCGGCCGCATGACGGTCGATCTGCCGACCATCGCGACGAAGAACCTGATCGAGGAGGCGCTGGCCTATACCCGCCAGGCCCTGGTGCTGACCCATGGCGTCGGCGCATCCGCCGGACAGGTCATCACCATCACCGCGCCGAAGGTGCAGATGAAGCCGGGACAGCTGGCCAACCGCAATGGCGTGCTGTCGCTGCCGATCGACCTGGTGATCACGCCCGACAGCGGTGACGACGAGATCTCGATCGCCATCACCTGAGCCACTTCCACGCGCCCCAACTGACAAGGGAGACAGACGTCCATGCTGACGATCCGCAAACAGGAAACCTTCGACTGGCCGGTGCCGGTCCAGCGCCCGCGCGCCGACGGGAAGTTCGACACGCACGTATTCACCGCGACCTTCAAGGCGGTGCCGAGCAGCAGCTTCAAGGAACTGATGGACGCCCAGGACGATGCGGTGGTGCTGCAGACCGCCTGGGTCGGATGGAGCGACATCAACGACGAGCACGGCAATCCGCTGCCCTACAGCGACGACGCGCGCGAGATGCTGATGGAGGACCTGGCGATCCGCCGCGCGACGGCCCGCGCTTTCGCCGAAGCCATGACCGGTCAGGAGTACCGGAGAAAAAACTGAGGGCGCTCGGGCGATGGTGGATCAAGGGGAACGTGCCGGATCCGGAAGGGTCACCAGCCGGGAAACAACTGGCCAGCTGGGGTGTCTCTCCGGAGGAGCAGGAACGGTTCCTTGCCACGCTCGGGCCGCCACCCGACACGGGCCTGGAGCTGCTGCCGTCCTGCGTAGAGGCGCTGAACCTCTGGGGCCTGGTGTGCGGCCAGTGGCGCATGGCGTCACAACCGGTTCCGGCCGGGCTGGGCATGGTGACGGTCAGCCGTCCGGTGGCGCTGGATTACCCGGCGCTGGAGGCGACCGCCCGGATGAGCGGTACCGAAATGACGCCTGAGCTGTTCGACGACGTTCGCGAGATCGAGCAGGGCGCGCTGGGTGCCTTCGCGAGCAAGGGAGGCTGACGGATGACGACGTACACTGTCGGCCTGACGATCGATGCCGATGCCAGCCAGGTTGGCCCGGCGACCCAGCAGGCGGCGCGCGCGCTGCAGCAGCTGTCGCAGCAGGCCAATGCGTCCAGCGCGGCCTCGACACAGGCCGCGACCTCATCCAGTGCCGCCGCAGCGGCGGCCCAGAGCCTTGCCGCCAGTTCTGCCGCGAGTGCCGCCGCCATGGGGCGTTTGCAGGGAGCCGCATCCAGTGCCGCCCTGGGGCAGCACCGGGAGCAGGTGCGTGGTGCCTCTGCCGCACAGGAGCAGCTGCGCCTGACCGCGCGTGGTGCGGGCAATGCCATGGTCCGCCTGGGCGAGGACGCCTCACGCGCCGGTGGGCAGGTGCGCCGTCACCTGGACTTCGGATCGATCGCGGCCAGTGCGGCCGGGTTCGGACAGAGCACCGGGCGCGCGACCGGTCAGCTGGGGCGGTTCGGGGCTACGCTGCGCGGCATCGACTATCGCAGCTATGCCACGCGTGCCGCGCTGGCAGTACAGGCCCATGCGGAGATGAGCGCGTCCGCCGGTGCCGCCGGATCGGCCATGGCACAGATGAAGGCCGTCCTGGTGGGCTTCGCCGGTCTCCGGTTCGCCCAGTCGCTGAAGGATGCGGCACTGGCGGCCGACGCGATCGACCTGGGGCTGAAGGCCGCCACCGGATCAGCTGAAGCAGCGCAGGCCGAGTACCGGTTCGTTGCCGCCGAGGCCGACCGGCTGGGGATCTCGCTGCGCGATGTGGCACCGGAGTTCACGGCGTTCGCCGCCGCCGCGCGCGGTACCGCGCTGGAAGGCAACGGTGTGCGGGAGGTCTGGTCGGCCGTGGCCGAGACCATGGTGGCACTGGGGCGTCCGGCATCCGACCAGGCGCGGTCGCTGCTGGCGCTGCAGCAGATCGTGTCCAAGGGCACGGTGCAGGCGGAAGAGCTGCGTCAGCAGCTGGGTGAGGCCCTGCCCGGTGCGTTCCAGATCGCCGCCCGCGCCATGGGTGTCACGACCGCCGAGCTGAACAAGATGCTCGAGCAGGGCGAGGTGCTGGCCGACGAGTTCCTGCCACGCTTTGCCGCCGAACTGCGCCGGAGTTTCACGGCAGGCGAGGATGCCACGAACGGCGCACGCGCTGCCTTCGGCCGCTACGAGACGGCACTGTTCCAGTTCCAGACAGCGGTGGCGCGTGGCGGGTTCCTCGACGGGGTGACGGAGGCTGTCCTGTCACTGACGGATGCGGTCGCGGATCCGGCGGTCGTGAATGCAGTCTCGGGTGTCGCCGCTGCCGTGGCCGATGTGACCGCAGCTGCCGCCGCGAACCTGGACGTGATCGCGGCACTGGCCGCCGGGTATGTCGCCGCGCGCGCCGCCACCATCGCGCTGACCATCGCCACCCGCGCCTTCAACGCATCGATGCGGCTCAATCCGGTGGGGCTGGCGATCACGGCGATCGGCGCGCTGGCGGCGGGCTATGTCAGCCTGCAGAGCGAGATCGGCCGGACCAACGACCTGCTGGACACGCAGGTCACACGCCTGCGATCGGTGGCCGATCAGCGGATCCGCAACAATGCGCTGGCCGCCAAGGGCCAGGCCCAGGCACTGGCGGCGGATGTTGCCCTGCTGAAGAGCGAACAGGAGACGATTGAACGGCAGTTGAAGGCCGCTGAAACGGCATTCGCGAAGCGGTTCGGCGACGGTTCCCCCGAAGCCATTGCGAAGGCGTCGAAGACAGGTGCGGGGATCAACTTCCGCGCCGGTGACGAAGCCCGAATGGCGCTGGAAGAGATCGAGGCGATGCGGGCCGCCTATGCGGAGCTGGCGACCCAGATCGCCCAGACCCAGCAGGCGCTGTTCCGGGCGGGTGAAGGCACGTCGCGCGACATTCCGGGTCAGGCCCCGCCATTGGGAGCGGCCAATACCGGCAAGAAGCCGAAGCGCAATGCGATGGCCGAGGCCAGTGCCGCGACGGCGCAGGAGATCGCCGACATCCAGCGGCTGAACCGGGCACGTCAGGTCTCGGCCGGGTTCGAGCAGCTGGTCCGGATCGAGATCGAGGCCACCGCCGTGGCGCGCCGGGCGGCCACCCAGGCACGCGCGGCAGGTATCGAGGTCACCCGGCAGGAAGAGCTGGAACTGAAGGCGCTGGTGGCGGAGCTGATCACGGCGCAGGAGGCGGAGAAGGCGCGCACCCGTGCGCAGGATGAAGCCAGCCGGGCCGCCGAGCGGGCAGCGCAGATCCATGCCCAGACCGTCGCCGACATCACGGCGCAGCTGGACACGCTGGACCCGTCCTACGAACGCGCGGTGGCGGCGGCAGACCGCTGGCGCGACCAGGCACTGGCCGGGCTGGACGAGACCGCCGTCGGCTACAGGCAGTTCGCCGCCGACGTCGAGCGGGTGCATGCCGAGCAGCTGAAGCGGGCCTATGACGAGGATCTGGAGCGGCGCAAGGACTGGTCTGCCGGTGTCGAGCGGGCACTGAAGCGCGCCGAGGAGGCCAGCGGCGACTGGGCAAGCGTGGCGGAAGAGGCGTTCGACGGAGTCAATGATTCGGCCAAGGAGTTCTTTCTCTCGCTGGCCGAGGGCGAGGCCTCGATCAGCAGCTTCTTCGATGCCCTGAAGCGCGAAGTGGCCAGTGCCGTCTTCGACCAGACACTGGGCCCGCTGTTCCGACAGGGTGTCGGCGGGATACTGGGCGGGATCGGGGATCTGCTGGGTGGCGGCGGTTCGGGTCTGACGGCCGAGGGGAGAGACCCGCGAGAGATCCTGACCGGCCTGCCTCCCTCCACGACATTCCCGGCATCTTTCCATGGCGGTGGTGTCATCGGGTCAGGCGGCGGGCCGCGCCGGGCGATGCCCATGAGCGCCTTTACCCATGCCGCACGGTACCATGAGGGCGGAAACATCCTCGGGCCGGGCGAGGTGCCGATCGTCGCCCTGGAAGGCGAGCGGGTGATGACCGAGGCGGGCCAGGACAATACGGCCCGGTCGCTGCAGGCCATGGCCGCCGGGCTGCGTTCCGCCATGGCGCTGGCGCAATCGGGTGGTGGTGCCGTCGCCGCCATGCCGGAGATCACGATTCACAACCACATGGGCGGCGAGGCGCAAGCGAGCGTCAGCCAGCAGGCCGGTGGCGGCCTGCGGGTGGATTTCGAGCGGATGGTGGTGGAGCGGGTCGAGAACACGATCGCGGGCAATGTCGCCAGGGGTCAGGGGCCGTTGAGCAGCGGGCTGCGCGCCGCCGGAGTGCCGGTGGGTCTCAGGCGACCGCGCGGGGTGGCGTCATGACCCTGACCGTCGAATGGCCCGCAGGTGTGCCCTTCCGCCCGTTGCGGCAGCCGCTTGAGCTGGCCCCCATGCCCCAGTTCCAGGCAATGGAGATGGACGGCGGCTGGACCGATCGGGAGAACCTGTTCACGGTCGTTCCGGCCTTCTACCAGGTCGATCTGGAACTGACGCTGGCACAGTTCGAGATCCTGAAGGGCTGGTGGCGCCATACGCTGCACCGGGGTGCACGGGTGTTCCAGATGCCGGTCTGGCGCGGTTGGGAATATACTGACACACAGGCGCGGATGGGCGTGGAGCCCTGGCGGGCGCGGCAGCCGGACGGTGACACCTGGACCCCCAGCATCCGGATCGAGATCCTGGACCTGCCGACCCTGACGGCACAGGAGACGGCGGCGCTGCAGCTGGTCGAGCTGTACACCCAGGCGGGTGCGGTCGCGATGCTGGGTGACCTGAACGACCTGGTGCATGTCAGCTGGCCAGCGGCGATGACGCCATGAGCCCGGCATATCTGACAGACGCGGAACGGGCGAGCCAGGCCCTGCGCGAGCATGAGGCCAGCCTGCCTGCAGGTCAGGTGGAACTGGCGACACTGGAGTTCCGGCATCCGTCCCTGACCCAGCCCGTGCGGGTGGTGCATGACCGCGCCGATCACGACCTGACCCTGGAGGCGAGCGCACCTGTCAATCCGGCCGAGAGCGTCACGTTCCAGAAATCCGCCTTCGACATGTCTTTCCCGGCGCAGCAGGAGGACCGCAGCCCGGAGGTGCAGCTGGAGGCGATGAACGCCAACGCGATCCTGGAGCGCGTGCTGGATGACACGCTGGCGACGGATGCGCCGGTGGATCTGACGGTGCGTGTATGGCTGTCCACCGATACCAGCGCACCCGCCGCCGTGGTCGAAGGCCTGCAGATCCGGGCGAGCGATGCGGATGACCGGTCGGTGAAGGCCATGGCCGGGACCTATGTCTGGGAGAAGGCCGCCGGGCTGGTCTACACGCGGCAGACCCACCCGCTGCTGGGAGGGCGCTGAGCATGGATCAGGGGGCCTTCATCCGTGATCTGATCGGGCGGCCCTGGGAACGGGGTGCCACCGGGCCCGACGCCTGGGACTGCGGATCGCTGACTGCGCACGTGCAGCGCCAGCTGTTCGGCCGGACCCTGCCTGTCACCATGGCCGACTATGCCGGGCTGACGTCGGCCGAGGCGCTGCGCCAGGCGCTGCTGGACGTCGATATCGCCGCCGTCTGGCCCGCCCGGCCTACCGGCGCACGCTGGCAGCATGGCGACGTGATCGTGCTGCGGCGCGGCGCGTTCTGCCATGTCGGCACATGGCTGAAGATTGCCCGACCGGGGCGGCTGCTGCATGCCGCGCGGCATGAGGGCGTGCGGCTGGTGGACCGGGTGAGCCTGCTGGCCCAGGGATGGACATCGGTGGAGGCCTGCCGGCCGGGAGGGGAGGCATGAGTGCCGACCAGACCATGACCAGGCCGGACAGGGCCAACCTGCCGATGGCCGGAGTGACAGTCGCGATCTGCCGCGATCCCATGCGCCCGCTGCTGGGGGCGGAGATCCGACAGATGCCCGCCGGTATCTCGCCTGCCATGGCGCTGGCCATGGCCGGGCACCGGGCACCGGCGCATCCGATCCTGTTCCTGTCGCCTGATCCGATGCAGCCGCTGCACGACCTGGTGGCGGGCGGCACGGGGCCGAAGGCGCTGCTGCGCCGTCACCCGGTGAGCGGCGTGAACGAGTGGACCGATGTCCGGCTGGGATTCGGCGACGTGCTGTTCGTGACGCCGGCACCCGCCGCCGGTGACGAGGGCAGCAACCCGATCGCCATGGTGGCGCTGCTGGCGCTGGCCATAGTCGCGCCTTACCTGGCGGGTGGTTTGGTCGGATTGACGTCATTGACAGGTACTGCGGCAACCATTGCCACTTCCGTGGTTGCCGCTGCCATCTCCATTGGCGGTGGCCTGCTGATCAATGCGCTGTTTCCGCCATCGACGCCGAGTGCACCGCCTGCGCTGCCGGGGCCGGGAGAGACCTTCCGGGGTGCCCTGTCGGGGCAACTGGCGCAGGTGGGCGCGCGGATTCCGGAACTGCATGGCACCGTCCGGTTCGCACCGGAATGGATCGCGCCACCCTATGGCGAGTTCGCCGACAACGAGCACCTGGTGTTCGCGCTCTACAGCCTCGGCCGGGGCGCGGTGCAGCTGGACAGCCTGGAGTTCGAGGACACCGTCATCTGGACACTGGCCGACGGGGTCAAGCCCGCCGGTGGCGAACTGGTGCTGGAGATCGTGGAGCCGGGTGAGGCGGTGACGCTGTTCCCGGCGACGGTGCATTCGTCCGGAGAGCCGGGTGGCCAGACCCTGCGGGGCGAGAACGAGAAGGAAGGTGGCGAGACCAATGATGACCTGTTCATCGGTCCCTTCGCGATCTGCCCGTCAGGCGAGGTGGTCAACCGGGTCGGTGTGGACATCGAATGGCCGAGCGCGCTGTTCTCGACCACCGACAACCGGCTGCGCAACGCCACGG
This sequence comes from Minwuia sp., assembly GCA_965228535.1. Classification (GTDB taxonomy): domain Bacteria; phylum Pseudomonadota; class Alphaproteobacteria; order Minwuiales; family Minwuiaceae; genus Minwuia. Next base: position 995,497 of record CBDDHU010000003.1, read on the forward strand.
TGACATGGCTGGTCGAGGGCCGCGAGATCGACGATGCCGGCACACCGGTCGGGGCCGGGACATGGTCGACGCTGGGCAGCGAGAGCTACACGGCAGGGACCACCACACCGCAGCGGATCTCCACGCTCTACAGTGTCACCACGGGCCGCCACGAGGTCAGGATCCGGCGCACCAACAATACCATCGGCACCAGCGGGGCGAGCGACAGGACCATCTGGACCGGCCTGCGCGGTTACGTCCCCTCCGACCAGACCTATGACGACGAGACTGTGCTGGCGATCCGGTTCAAGGGTACCGCCGCCACCGCACAGGCCCGGCGCCTGTTCGCCACGGCCACGGGCAAGCGGGCCTACTGGGACGCGGATGCCGAGGAATGGACGACCGGAGCCACCAACGCGCCGGAGGCCGCGATCCGCCACATTGCCCAGGACAGCGCCCAGGCTGGGCTGCCCGATCACCGGGTGGATCTGGAGATGCTGCAGTCCCTGGCCGAGACCTGGGCGGACAGGGAAGACACGTTCAATCACCGTTTCACCGGCGATACGACGCCCTGGGAGGAACTGATCATCGCCTGCCGGGTCGGGCGGGCGCAGCCGATCCGGATCGGGGCCGACCTGACGTTCTGGCGCGACGAGGTGCAACTGATCCCGGAAGCGGCCTTCGCACCGCAGGACATCATCCGGGGCAGCCTGTCGATCAAGCGCCTGCATGCCACCGACGAGGACGCCAACGCCGCTCGGGTGCTGTTCACACGATCAGACGGGGTGGAGGATTCGGTCGACGTTGTCCTGGACGGGGTGACGCCGGACCGGATCTCCGAACTGCGGTTCGAGGGCATCAACAACATTGCCCAGGCCTGGCGCGAGGGTGTCACCGAGCTGGCCGCGCACCGGTACCGCCGCCGCTATGTAAGTTTCACGGCGCACAAGCGCGGGCGGTTCCTGCGGCGTGGCCAGCAGATCGCCGTCAGCCATTACCGTCCCGGCTGGGGCCAGACCGGTATGGTGGTGGCGCTGGCCGGTGACGGGCTGACGATCACGGCGGATGAACCGTTCGACGACAGTGCCGGAGGCACGCATGCCATCGGCCTGATCGCGCCGGACGGGCGGCTCTGGGGGCCGGTGACGGCAACGGTGGGTGCAAGCAAGAGGGAACTGGTGATCGATGCGGCCGACATGGCCACATACCTGGCCGAGCCTGCGCTGGGCCGGAACTATCACACCGCCCCCGGCGGCTGGATCCTGGCGAAGGACGGGGCATCGAAGCCTACCCGGATCATGTTCGGGCCGCAGGCGACGATAGTGCAGAAACTGCTGATCCTGGAGACGCGGCCGTCACCGGACGGGACGGTAGAGATTTCCGCCGTCAATGACGACGCGCGGGTGCATACGGCGGAAGAGGATACGGCACAGCCGGAGGAAGTGGCCGCGAGCGGTCTGGGGCTGGTTTCCGGCGCACCGACCTGGCTGGGGGTCCGGGTCAGTGTACGCCTGGTCGGTGACGAGCAGCGGTTGAGCATCGTCGGTCCCAGCGCACCGGGTGCGGTGCTGTATCGCGCGCGGTACCAGGCCGACACGGCGGATTTTGTCGAACTGACGCCATCGGTGACGCCGGAGATCAACGGCATCGTGCCCGACGTGGACGATACCCTGCTGGTGGAATTCTGGGCCGAGGGTGCGGGCGGCGAGGGGACGCGGATCATCCGGAACGTGTCGGAGCTGGCAACGCCGCCCGCCGTGGTCGATGACACAAGCATCGCGGTGACCGAGGAATCCGACGGTGATCTTGCGTGGACATGGGACACGGTTTCCGGCGCGTCAGCCTATGACGTGGAGATCCTGGCCGGGCAGGCATCCGACAGTCTGGACCTGAAACGGACAGCCATCGTGACGGTGGGCGCCTACACCTGGTCGCTGGCCACCCAGGAAACTGACGGCGGGCCATTCCGGTACAACCGCCTGCGGATCCGGACCACCGGCACCGGCGGTACCAGCGATCCCGTCTCCGATGACTATTCGAACCCGGCACCGGCAGCTCCATCCAACCCGGCGCAAAGCTCCGTCGCGCACAACAGTGCCACCGTGAGCTGCGACGCGGTCACGGACAGCACGATCGAGGGCTATGTCGTCGCCTATTCGACGACGAACGGTTTCAACCCGGAAACAGCGGCGAAGACCGTTCGGGCGGGCACCACACCGAGTGTCGGTGTGACCGGCCTGCAGCCGAACCGGACCTATTACGCCCGGATCGCAGCGCATGACGGTGTGCTCACCGGGCTGAACTATTCAACACAGATCGGGTTCACGACGCCGTCCACGCCCCTGCCCGACGGCGTTGGCCCATAGGAGACACAGACATGACGACAGACTTCACCGAGGTGACCCCGCTGCTGGCCCAGGCCGTCGTCGATATGGGTCTGCTGCACGACATCATTCACGGCGGTGACACCGACACGGTGGTCACTGATGGCGGTACCGTGGACAGTGTCGCCAAGGCCGTGGCGGCGATCAGTGCCTTCGCCGCGCCGGTGCATGACAGCTTCACCGGCGACGGGGTCGAGACCGACTGGACCCTGTCGAGCACGCCCGCCTCGACGGCGGCGCTGCTGGTGTTCGTCGATGATGCGCCGACGCGCGGGTTCACCCTGTCCGGCAACACGCTGACCATCGACCCGGCGGTCGGTGACACGCTGGTGATCGAGACGGTGGACCTGTCATCGAGCGTGGCGTTCGACGCCGGTGACCTGGCCGCCATTGCCGCCATCGCGGCCAACATCACCACGGTGGCCGGGATCGCGGCCAACGTGACCTCGGTCGCCGGGGACGCGACCGACATCGGCACCGTCGCGACAGACCTGGCCGGATCCGACACCATCGGCACGGTCGCAGCGGCCATCGCCAGCATCGTGGCGGTAGAGGCCGCGCTGACGAACATCGGCACCGTCGCCACAGACCTGGCCGGGTCCGATACCGTCGGCACGGTCGCCACCGACCTGGCCGGAGACAATGACATCGGTGCGGTCGCTGCTGCGATCGCCTCGATCAGCGCGGTCGAGGCGGCGCTGACCAACATCGGCACGGTCGCGACAGACCTGGGCGGAGACGACGACATCGGCACGGTGGCCGCTGCCATCTCAAACCTGAACGCCGTCGCGGCGATCATTGCCGATATCTCCACGGTTGCCGGGGTGTCAGCCAACGTCACGACGGTCGCGAGCAACATCGCGGCGGTGAATGCGGCGGTCAGTGCCGCCGCCCGGCAGGGCTTCAGGAACCGGTTCGGGAAGATGCCCCCGGCGATGCTGGGCTTCGATCTGGGGGACACCAGCCTGCTTGCCCTGACCCGCGCGACGGTGGGTTTTACCGACACGGAGGGTGGCGGGGTCGAGAGCAAGGCCATCGACGCCGTGCGCATCACGCACGACCCCGTGACGGGCGAGCCGCTCGGCCTGCTCCTGGAGCCGCAGCAGACCAACCATCACATCACCAGCAATTCGCTGAACGGCAACGGCGTCGTTCGCTGCACCGTTGTGGATGATGACGAGGTGGCTCCCGACGGCACGTTGACCGCCGGAACCATGACGGAGACCACAGACACCGGCACTCACGGAGCGGGGGCGTCTGGCGGCAAGTTCACCATCGCCTCGGCAGGGGCGTTCTACTGCCTGTCGGCCTACGTGAAGGATGTTGGAGCAAACCCAACCAAGCACAGCACCATCATTTATGGTGCGCCATTCAGCGGGGCAGCTGGCAACTGGCACGGCTGGCAGTGGGATTTTGCAACAGAGACCATCACGCCTTATCAGCCCGCCAACGAGAACGTCACCGTCGGCTACGACAAGCTGGCGAACGACTGGTATCGCCTCTGGGCGACCCGCGCACCGAGTGATGCGTCAGGCAGCGCAGGCGTGGGCTTCTCGTTCCAGAATGATGGCGGTTCCTATCCCGGAGACACCGACAACAGCATGGCGGTCTGGGGCATCATGCTGGAGGAGGTCGAGAGCCAGGACACAGGTCCGTCGTCCGTGATCCTGACAGACGGATCGGAAGTGACCCGTTCACCGGATCTGGCAACCATTGACCTGTCCGCCGTATCCGCGTTCAGGCCTGCCGGTTTCTCCCTTCTGGTCGAGGTCGAAATCCTGGAGCTTGACGGGGTGATCCTGTCGGTCGGCAAGACCAGCACGAATGAGATGGCTCTGGAGATGCAGTCTGGTGACCTGCACCTGACGGGTGCCAGCAGTCTTGATCTGACAGCAGCCAGCGGGCTGTCACCGGGGGATCGGATCGTGGTCGCGCTCCGCATCGCAGAGAACGATGTGGCCGTCTCGGTCGATGGCGCTGCGAGTGTCACGGACGGGACGCACAGCCTGAACGCTGATTCGGATGAGATGCAGCTCGGGGCCAATACCGACGGATCGGACGGCCTGCCGTGCGTGATCGGTCAGGTCGCCATCTTCGGTCCCCTTCCCGACGCAATCCTGGAGGCGATGAGCAATGCATGATCACTATCTGAAGTTTGACGATGCAGCCGAGGCAGCAGCGGAGCTGCAGGCCGCCGGGATCACCATCAGCCATGCTCCCGGCTGGGACGTGAACCACGTCGGCACGGTCTGGAGCGAACCCGTGCTCGATGAAGCGGGAGAGGTCGTGACCCCGGCTGCGCCGCTGCCCGGATATCACGTCAATATCCGCCTGCGCAGCGGCAGCCTGGCGACAGCGCTTCAGGCCTTCGAGGTTACGCCTTCCAGCCCGTCGCGGAGGTTCGCGTCATGATCGACCGGATCGAAACGATCATCGGCGAGCTCCGGGCGTTCGTCACCGCAAACCATGACCTGGTGCTGGTGGTGCTGCTGGCCGCCACCGTGCTGGCCCTGACCGCGTCCTGCGATTGGGCGCGGCCCCAGGAGGCGGTGCAGGCACCGATCCAGCCATCGCCGTTGCCCGATGCCGGCAAGGGCTGGGGCACGCCGGCCTTCGTGCAGATGTGCCGCGATCCGGCACGGCATGATCCGGAGCTGTGCGGGGATCTGCGCTGATGTCGGTTTCGCTGCTCCTGGTCAAGGACGTGGACATGCACGTCCGTGACTGCATCGACTACGAAATCGATATCGAGGTGTATGGGGAGATGGATCGCTGGGGAGTACCGGTCCACGACATCGATGGCGACGGGAAATGGGAGGACGACTGCGATGGATCGGCGTTCCTTGCTCGCGCCCTGATGCGCGGAAGGGAAGTGCCCGGTCTCCGGGACTACACGGCAGATAGCGACGCCGTCCGCCGCCTCAGAGCCTCACCGGCGGCGGTTGGCGACATCGCCCTTGCTACCTGCCACACGGGTGGGCTGGTCGGGCGCATCAACCACCTGGTCCTCCTGGTCGCCGCCGACGATGGCTACTGGTACACCTGCGGCGACACCGCCGACCGCTGGGGAATCCGTCGCTACCAGGAGTGCCCCTACAGCTGGTTCGAGTGGATCAGTCAGCCGGGTGACTGGAAGCGGTTCAGTTGAAGATATCCCTGTCTGACCGGCGGGGGACGGGGCGCGCCAACGCCCCGAACCGGGTGCTTGCGACACCCACGACCGTACTCGGCCGCGCACGGCCGTCCCGCCACCCTGACAGGGCGGGGCAAGTCTGGAACTGAAAGCACATGGAGTCGAATCCGAAAGGACTGGAGGCCGTCCGGCCGACCCAGCCCGTCGCCCCGTACCTCGGCGGCAAACGCAACCTGGCCAAGCGCCTGATCGCCCGTATCGGTGACATCGAGCACGATACCTACGCAGAGCCTTTCGTCGGCATGGGAGGCGTCTTCCTTCGCCGTCCTTCACGTCCGGATGCCGAGGTCATCAACGATCTGAACCGGGAGGTCGCAACCTTCTTCCGGATCCTGCAGCGCCACTATGTGGCCTTCCTGGACATGCTGCGGTTCCAGATCACCACCCGAACCGAGTTCGAGCGCCTGAACGCGACGGATCCGGCGACCCTCACCGATCTGGAGCGCGCGGCCCGGTTCCTCTACCTGCAGCGGACAGCCTTCGGCGGGAAGGGCTATCGGCCCTCGTTTGGCGTGGCCCCGAGCAGGCCCGGCCGGTTCGATGTCACCAAGCTGCAGCCGATGCTGGAGGACCTTCACACGCGGCTCTCAGGCGTGGTGATCGAGTGCCTGACCTGGGAGGCGTTCATCCGGCGCTACGACCGGCCGGGTACGCTGTTTTATCTCGACCCGCCGTACTGGGGCGGTGAGAACGACTACGGCAAGGGCATGTTCGGGCGAGACGACTATCAGGCGATGGCCGAGGTGCTGGGCAGCATCAAGGGGCGCTTCCTGCTCTCCATCAACGACGTGCCCGAGATCCGGGATACCTTCAACGGGTTCTCGATCGAGGAGGTGGCCACGACCTACAGCGTTGCAAAGGGCAAGCGGACCAGTGCCAACGAGCTGATCATATCCAACGTCTGAATGGCGTTTGGAGACCGTTCAAGCGGCTATCGAGAGGGGCTGGAATACCGGCATTTGGATGGCCGTAGAATGCTACCAGGCAGAAAAATCGTGTGCTGCAACTTCATGTGGCGAGCACTGCAAAATCAAGTGTCGCGCTACAGTCGGACTCCTGTACCGGTTTCAGCGCCGCCTGCAGGATATCCATGCGCTGCTTCAGCAAGCGCTCCCGTTCCTCGATCAGGTCGTTCATGGTCATGGCGTGTCTCCCGATGTTTCATGTAACCAATATAACGGTAAATTAACCGAATACAATCAATAAGGGTAAAAATACCGCTATGTGCAGCCGGGGCTGCCAAGCCGCGCTTGATCGTCTGCGACCGCTCGCGCATTGTCTGGGCAACGGATGGGGAGGCTTGAAGATGCTGAAACGGATTGGCGTGGTCGGGGCCGGACTGATGGGGGCGGAGATCGCCTTCGAGTTCGCCCGCGCGGGTTACGACGTGCTGCTGAATGACCGCAGCGACGAGTTGCTGGAGGCGGCGCGGACCCGCCTGACCGGGATCTGGAACAAGGGGCTGGCGCGCGGCTTCTACGCGGAGGAAGCCGGATCGCCGCTGGAACGGATGCGTTTCAACGCCGACCTGAAGAGCTTTGCCGACCGCCAGATCGTGTTCGAGGCGGTGTTCGAGGACGAGCAGGTGAAGGGCGATACCTGGGCGCTGCTGGACGGTATCTGCGATGCCGACGCGATCTTCTGCACCAACACCTCGACCATCGCCATCTCCACCCTGGCCGCCCACGTGGCGCCGGAGCGGCGGGGACGTTTCGTCGGCACGCACTTCTTCTCCCCCGTCAGCCGCATGAAGCTGGTGGAGGTGATGCCGGGCTTCGAGACCGACGAGGCCGTGGTGGAGGAGATGTTCGGCCACCTGAAGGCGGCGGAGAAGCACCCGATCCGCATCAAGGACGTCACCGGCTTCGCCGTGAACCGGCTGCTGCATGTCTTCATGATCGAGGCGGTGCGGCTGGTGGAGGAAGGCGTGGCGACGCCGGAAGACATCGACACGGCCTGCAGGCTGGGGCTGGGGCACCCCATCGGCCCGTTCGAGCTGATGGACGCAGTGACGCTGAGCCTCTGCGAACAGGCACAGGAGATCATGCACGCCTCCTACGGCGAGCGGTTCCGCCCGCGCCCGCTACTGAAACAGAAGGTCCGCGCGGGCCATAACGGGCGCAAGGCCGGACAGGGCTGGAAGAGTTACGACTGATTTGCGGGCCGTTCCGTCCTTCTCCCCCTCTCCCCCTCCCAACCGTCCATTCAGGATACTCAGTGTAGCGGGTCACATCATTTCGGAGTTCGGGACACTTGAATCCGGGGTGATATGCGGCGCTGGGCGTTTGGATCGCCGGGTAGGACAGCTCTGAAGCTCTAGACGCTAGAGGCTTTTTCTGGCGCGACTATCACTCGGGTCCAGCGCGACGAAGGGCATCGTTCGGACCCAGTTCAACAGTTCTAGATGTCCAACTGTGGTCACCGGTGACTATGAAGAACCGAGTTTGGGTGAGTCGGCGGTGCGATAGGCCGCCTCGACGATATTGATGCCTGGTCCCGCCTCTCCGACCTTGCCGAAGCCGGTGTCCTGTGGGTTGAAGATGCAACTGGCGGCGTGATGCAGAATCACGTCGCGGCTCGATTCGCTTACGGCGCTCTTGGCCAGTGCCTCGAACGTCATCAGTGCATTCGTGCGGTGCCGATTGAGCACGTTGTTGTGACGGTGGGAGAGAAAGTTCTTGGCGCAGATTCCGATGAGGAAACTGAGTGCGCCGAGTGTGACCAGTTTGCTCAACAGGTATGGCAATGGAACGCCAAGCACGTTTTGGGCAGCCGCAGACGGCGAGACCAGGGCGTCGAAGGTCGAGGGCGATGTTCTAGAGATGATCGCCTCGAAGGAGCCGGGTACAGCGACGATAAGAAAGAGGAAAACCGACAATATTGTCCAAAATAGCCACCACCCTGCGGCACTAGAGTGGATTTTGGCTTCTCCATCGAAATGATTTGCCTGCTGTGAAACCGCTATCTCGGCGACTGCCTTGCGCGTCACTTCCAATCGCTCATCGATCTCGGACTCAAGGCCCTGGATCAATTCGTTGACCTGGTGTCTCTGTTCCTTCGCAATGGTTGCCTGATCCTCTCTTGCTGTATCCAATAGCTGGTCCAGTCTCTTCTTGGCTGCTTCAATAGTCGCCATTATTGCGAGACGGTCATCGTTAGCCCCCACGAGGCTTTTTTCAGCATCTTTCGCGGTCTTCTTGGTCTCCTCAATCACCTCCCGAAGTGCTACCAGTTCCGGTCGCTCGGAAATAGGAACGGAGGCTGTCGCAATATCGGTGACAGTGCGCATATGCGCTGCCATCTCTTCGTACGCATTCTGAACCTGCTTGATCAGGTTGAGGCTCTCGTGATTTGGGTCGCCGTAGGAGCCCACCTGGAAAGCTGCTGCCGAGCTGATCGCTTTCGCGAACCTAGAAAGGGGGTTCATTATCGGGGCGATGGTACTATCTGAAAATTGGTAAAGCGTCTCGTGAGTGATAGCTGCTGTCGTCTCCTGCATCAGGCGCAGATACGGAATCAGAACCCTGAAATCCGCAAACGTCGGAGAACCAGGTCTCGGGAAGTGATCCAGAGAACTCAGATCGATCTTTCGGAGCATCTCCAGATCTTCCACGATTTGCTTTACATGTCTCGCATCCGGCATCGCTACACCCCTCAAATGCAGGATCAACTTTGGGTGCGATCATGGGTTGAGGCACTGGGCTAGTCCAGTTCCATCGCAATTGCCAATGTTGGGTGACACTTGAACCGGGAGTCTGGTGGGATAATCCGGGATTGGGTGCGATAAGGTGAATCGGACTAGCGAACACGTTTCCAGGGGGAAGACGACGATGGAGATCAAGGGCAAGGTCTGTGTGATCACGGGCGGTGCGGGCGGTATCGGTGCCGCCATGGCGCGGAAGTTCCATGCGGAGGGGGCGAAGGCCATCGTGGTGGCCGACCTTGACATGGGGCCGTTGCAGAAGGTGGCGGACTCGGTTGGCGGTCACGCCGTGCAGACCGATGTGACCAGCGAGGACGCGATCCGTCACCTGGTGGCGGAGGCGGAACGGCTGGCCGGTCCCATCGACATCTTCTGCTCCAATGCCGGTATCGCGCGGCTGGGGGACGAGACCGTGGCCACCAGCGAATGGCAGCTCAACTGGGACATCCATGTCATGTCGCACGTCTTCGCGGCACGGGCTGTGATCCCTGGCATGATCGAGCGTGGCGGTGGCTACCTGGTCAACACCGCCTCCGCCGCCGGGCTGCTGTCACAGGTGGATTCGGCGACCTATGCGGTGACCAAGCACGGTGCCGTGGCCTTCGCCGAGTGGCTGTCGATCAACTATGGCGGCAAGGGTATCCGGGTCTCCTGCCTCTGCCCGCAGGCTGTCCGCACGCCGATGATCGGCGACGGCGAGGGGGTCGCGAGCGTTGACGGCATCGTCGAGCCGGATGATCTCGCCGCCGACGTGGTCGCGACCATGGCGCGGGAGGAATTCCTGATCCTGCCGCACCCGCAGGTGCGCGACTACATCCAGCGCAAGACCGGCAACTACGACCGCTGGATCGGCGGCATGCGCAAGCTGCTGGCGAAGTTCGACCAGCGCTGAGGGGGCGGGACATGACCAGCGCACTGTTCTCGCCGCTCCGGCTCGCCGGGATCGATTTCGCCAACCGCATCGTCATCTCGCCCATGTGCCAGTACATGGCGGAGGACGGGGCTGCCAATGACTGGCACCTGATGCATTACGGCAACCTGGCGATGAGCGGCGCGGCGCTGCTGTTCACGGAGGCGACGGCGGTCAGCGCCGACGGCCGTATCAGCCCGCACTGCCTGGGGCTCTGGACGGATGAGCATGAGGCGGCGATCGAGCGTTTCATGCGCTTCAGCCGTGCCAATGGTGGCCCGGACCTGAAGATCGGAATCCAGCTCGCCCATGCCGGTCGCAAGGCATCCGTGCATCGCCCCCGCGACGGGGCGCAGCCGCTGACGGCGGCGGAGGGGGCGTGGCAGACGCTTGGTCCCAGCGCGCTGCCCTATGACAGCGGCTGGCACACGCCTGCTGCCATGGACCGGGCACTGCTGGACCGGGTGAAGGCGGACTTCGTGCAGGCGGCGGAGCGTTCGCTGCGGCTGGGCTTCGATGTCTGCGAGTTCCATGTCGGGCATGGCTACCTGCTGCACCAGTTCCTCAGCCCGCTCAGCAACCGGCGCGATGATGAATACGGCGGCGACCTGGCGGGGCGCATGCGCTACCCGCTGGCGGTGTTCGAGGCGGTCAGGGCGGTCTGGCCCACCGACCGGCCGCTGGGGGTGCGGGTCTCAGCCACCGACTGGGTGCCGGGCGGCTGGGACGTGCCGGACACGGTGGCCTTCGTGCAGGCGCTGAAACAGGTGGGATGTGACTTCGCCGACATCACCACGTCGGGCGTCGATCCGCGCCAGAAGATCCCGGTCGGACCCGGCTACCAGGTCAGCTTCGCGGAGACCGTGAAACGGGAAACCGGGATGCCCACCATGGCTGTCGGCATGATCAACGACCCGGCGCAGGCGGAGGACATCATCGCCTCCGGCCAGGCCGATTTCGTGATGCTGGCGCGCGGCATGATGTACGATCCGCGCTGGGCCTGGCACGCGGCGGAGGCGCTGGGTGCCACCGTCGCCTACCCCGCCCAGTACGCCCGCGCCGAACCCTCCCGCTGGCCCCAGGCCTTCGCCCACCGCCGCGAGGCGGCGCCTGACACGATTGGTGACATGCGGCAGCTGAAGTAGGGGGACGGGGGAAGAGCTCGTCTGACTGCTTCGGTCAGAGGTGTCGGTCCACGTCCATGCGCTGGTGCAGGATGCGCATGATCTCCAGATCGGTTCCCGCGATCCGATAGAACAGGATGTGCGATCCGGCACGCAGCTTGAAGTAGCCCTCACGGACATTGGTCCGGCTGCCTGAAATTGAGCCGTCAGCCAGCGCGAGGATCGCAGTCATGATCACGCCATGGTACCTGTCGGCCTGATCAGGTGACCATTTCTCGAAGGTATATCGCCAGATGTCTTCCAGATCGGAACGGGCGAGGGGAGAGAGCAGGTAACCCGGTTCGCTACCCGCCATGCTTCTTCCGCATTTCCTTCAGAAAGGCATCGCTGTCGAATGGTTGCGGCGGACCGGATTCCTCGGCCGCGATCAGTGCGTTCTGCAGGGTCCGTAGTCGGGCCTCATGTTCCTCCAGCAGTCGCAGCCCGGCTCTGACCACATCGCTGGAGGAGCCGTAGCGACCGTCCCGAACCTGACTGTCGATGAAGCCGGTGAAATGATCACCGAGCGAGATTGAAGTATTGCGTGCCATCGCATGCTGCTCCCGAGCCGTTCCTGACAGTACCAAAATTTGGTACAGTACGAAAGCTTCCGCATTGGCGGCATGGCTACCGCGCACCAGTGGGCAGTCGCCTCCGCCAACCCGACACGCTAGGATCGCCGGGCAATTCCTGGGGAGGACGTCATGGACGAATCGCGCATTCCGGTACTGGTCGGCAGTGGACAGTTCACGCAGCGGGAGCGGGATCCGGCGCGGGCGCTGTCGCCGATGGACCTGACCGCGAAGGCGGTGCAGGTGGCGGCGGAGGACAGCGGTGCCGGCGCGGCGCTGATGGCGGCGCTGGACACGGTGATCGTCATCCGCGCCTTTTCCGACACCAGCTGGCGCTTTGCCTCCCCCTTCGGCAAGGTCACCAACCCGCCGAAATCGCTGGCCAACCGCGTCGGTGCCGACCGGGCGAAACGGCTGGTCTACACCTGGGCCGGGGGCAACATGCCCCAGTACTGCCTGAACCGGCTGTCGGAGATGGTGGTGCGCGGCGAGGTGGAGGCGGCGCTGGTCGCGGGCGGCGAGTCGCTGGCGACGCAGAAGGCAGCGCAGCGGGCGAAGCTGGAACTGGACTGGAGCGAGGACGCGGGCGGCGCGTACGAGGCCTGGGGCATCGAGAAGATCGGCTGGTCGGAGGTGGAGGACATCCACGGTTCCCGCGGCGCGATCTTCGCCTACCCGATGATCGAGAATGCCATCCGCGGCAACCTGGGCCGGACCATCCCCGAACACCAGAAGGCGATGGGGGAGATGCTGGCGCATTTCGCCGCCGTGGCCGCGGCGAATCCGCTGGCCGACCGGCGGGACGGCTTCACGGCGGAACAGATCTCGGAGGTTCGCGCCGACAATCCCTATATCGGCTTTCCCTACACCAGGCTGATGAATGCCAACGCCTTCATCGACCAGGGCGCGGCGGTGGTGCTGACCAGTGTCGCCAAGGCGAAGGAACTGGGCATCCCGCGGGAGAAGTGGGTGTTCCTGCATGGCTGCGCCGACGCCCATGACCACTGGTACCTGAGCGACCGGCGGGACTATCACTCTTCCCCCGCCATTTCCCGGGTCTACCAGGAAACCTTCCGGATGGCCGAGACCTCGCTGGACCAGATCGGCGCCATCGACCTCTACAGCTGCTTCACCTCCGCCGTGCAGATCGCCTGCCAGGAAATTGGTCTCAGCCCCGACGATCCGCGCGGCCTGACCGTCACCGGCGGGCTGCCCTACTTCGGCGGGCCGGGGAACAACTATGTCACCCATTCCATCGCCGAGATGATGCAGCGGGTACGGGCGAAACCCGGCATGAAGGGGCTGGTCACCGCCAACGGCAACTATGTCACCAAGCATTCCGCCGGCATCTATTCCACCGACATGCCGGAGAAGCCTTTCGCGCCGGTCGATCCCGTGACCTACCAGGCGGAACTGGACCAGGTGGCGCATCCGCCCTTCACCGCGCTGGCAGAAGGCACGGCGGAGGTCGAGACCTACACGGTGATGCATGACCGCAAGGGGCCGACATGGGGCCTGCTCTACGGGCGGCTGGATGACGGTACGCGGTTCATCGCCAACACCACCGACGATCCGGACCTGCTGGCCGACATGACCGGTTCCGACTGGCTGGGCCGCAAGGGCCGGGTCGGCAATGACGGCCGCAAGAACACCTTCCACCCGGCGTGAGCGGCCCCGGCGCCCCTGACAGCCTGCCCGAGCATGTGACACGGGGGGCGCTGGCGTCCCTGGCAGGCACCTTCCTGACCCAGGGTGCCGCCGCCTTCGGCTTCATCGCCTTCAGCCTGCTGGCCCCCGGCCTGGCGGAGGAGACCGGCCAGGACGAGCGCGACTTCGGTCTCGCCTTCTCCTTCATCTTCCTCGGCTCGGCGCTGGCCAGTCCGCTCTGCGGGCGGCTGATGCGCCGGTTCGGCAGCGTCGGGACGATGGTGCTGACGCTCACCGGCATGGCCGCTGTCGCGCTGATCGCCCTGTTCGGCACCTGGGCCACGGTGATGCTGGCGGCCTTCCTCTACGGCCTGTTCTACGGGCCCTACGGCCCGGCCAACATCACGGTGGTGACCCGCAAGACGCCGAAACGGCGGGTCGGGCTGTTCCTCGCCATCCGCCAGAGCGGGGTCTCGCTGGCAGGTGCGGGTGGCGGCTTCATCCTGCCGCCGATCATGCTGGCGGTGGGCTGGCAGCTCGGCATCTGGTCCATGGTCGGGGTGCTGGCCGCTGCCGTTGTCATGACCCTGCTGTTCGCGCCGCTGTTCCGGGTCGCGCCGGAGCAGCCGACCATGAAGACGGAGCTGCACCGCACCTTTCCCCGCCGCCTGGCCGCCAGCTTCGTGCTGCCGCCCAACCTCCGGCTGCTTGGCGGCATCGCGGTGCTGCTGGCGGTGATGCACACCACCCTGTTCACCTTCGTTTACATCTACCTGCTGGAGGATGTGGGCCTGTCGCCGGTGCTGGCCGGGCAGTTCTTCGCCATCATTCAGCTGGTGGCCATTGTCGGCCGCCCGGTGATGGGCTGGCTGTCCGACCGCTGGGGACGGCCGGAGCTGGTGCTGCTGGGCATCGCCATCGCGGCCAGCAGCTCCATCGTGCTGGCCATGCTGATCGGCTCCGACACCCCGGTCTGGATGATCTACCCGGTGGCGCTGCTGGCCGGGCTGTCGGGCAATACCTGGTCGCCGATCTTCGCGATGATCGTCGGGCGGCGCGCGCCGGAGGGGGAACTGGCGGAGGTCACCGGCCGGGCCTATTCGCTGGCCGCGCTGGGCTGGACCGCCTCCCCGCTGATCATGTGGAGCTTGATCGAGCTTTCCGGGGGATACATGGTGCCGTTCGGAACGGTGGTCGGGCTGGGCGTTGTCGCCACTTTCGCCATACTGCGCGACATGCGTGGCCTGGAACCGCGGCAGGAAAAAATGCAGGGGGAAGACTGAGATGGACGTATCGGGCAAGAAGGCGATCGTGTTCGGCGGCACGTCAGGCATCGGCCTGGCAGCGGCGAAGCAGCTCGCGGCACTGGGGGCGGAGGTCATTGCCGTCAGCCGCAACCCGGACCGCGCAGGTGACCTGCCCGCCGGGATCACCACGCGCCAGTGCGACACGCTGGACCGGGAGGCGCTGCAGGCCCTGTTCGCCGAGTGTGCGCCCTTCGACATCCTCGTCAGCGCGGCCACCGGCGGCACCCGGGCGGTGGGCCCGTTCATGGAGATGGACATGGACGGCTACCAGGCCTCCTTCGCCAAGCTGTGGGGCTATACCAACGTGGTGCGCTTCGGTGCCGGGCACATGCCGGACCATGGCTCCATCGTGCTGGTCAGCGGCACACCCGCGCGCAAGACGAAGCCGGGCCAGGTCGCCATCGGCTCGGTCGGCGGTGCCGTGGAGGCCATGGTGCGCGCGGTCGCGCCGGAGATCGCGCCGAAGCGGCTGAACGTCGTCTCCCCCGGTGCCATCGACACCCCGATGGTCGCCCTGGAGGGCCAGGCCCGCGAAGACCTCTACAAGCAGATGACCGCCAGCCACGTCATCCCGCGCGCCGGCACGGCGGACGAGGTGGCGCAGGCCATTGTCTTCATGGTGCAGAACGACTTCGTCACCGGCACCACCATCGACGTGGATGGCGGCTGGCTGCTGTCCTGACCGGATCCCGCTGAACGGAAATCGCCGGGCCCTGCATGGTGCGGGACCCGGCGAAGTTCCAGTTCAGCGATGCTGGCCGAAAGCGCCGATCAGCTTCCGCTCATCGCCTCCAGCGTCGCGTTGGGCAGCGGCCCGAAGAACGCGACCTGCCGGATTGTGCTGGGAAGGCTATTGCTGCCAGTCAGGTCTGCTCCAAGACTCATCCTATCGGCCCCACCGTTCATGGTGTGAGCGGTGTCGGTGACGACCGTCGCGCCAGTAACCGAGACCGCAACATTGCCCGGCTGAACCCGCAAGGCGACTGTGATCATGTCTCCGACGGAAAGGCCAACCGCCGCGGTCAGACTCAGACTGTCAGTCCCAGTCAGCTTCAGGTCGCCGGAATCAACCGCCAGGGCGATCTCCGCCGTCGTTCCTGATCCGATGGCAAGCAGTGTCCCGTCAGACGCGCCGATAACCGCTTCGACCACCATGGAGAAGCCATCGGGGCGGAAGCCTGCAATGACGGAGAGATCGACGGTGGCGATATCGACGGAGCGGGTCACTGCAGAACCTGTGGTAGGGATGTAGGAGGTTGGAGTCGTTCCCGTGATGTCCTCGATTTGCGGAAACGCCACCTCCACGGCATCGGTATTATCGAGGACCGCAATTCCGGTGTAGTAGAAGGTGCCTCCCGGAGGGCCACTGTGTGTGAAGCGGCGCCAAGTCCCATCGATCTGGCTGCCAATATCAAGTGATTGGGAACTGTGGTGGTTGTTCAGCCCTAGGATGCGAACAGACCCGCTTCCCGAGATGCGCCGAATCCACCAGGAACTCACACCGTTGGTGAACGAGCCTGATGATGTGACGGTCCGGAAATAGGGAGCGGAGGTCGTCAGGACTGCGTCTGCCGTGGCAGTCAGTCGTATTGCCTTCGTGGTTCCGGAGGGATCGGTAGCGCCTGTCGTCCGCGTGAGATTGTTCCCCACGAACCAAAGACTGCCCGAAGTACTCGTGAGGTCTTCACTGTTGAGGACAAAGTTCTTGCCTGCCGGCTCCAACAAGAGACCCTGTGGTTCGCCGGTCTCGGGATCGTGTGTCAGACGAGCCTGGTTGGCTGAGATGGTCTCCGGGCCGCTGCGGGGGGCAATGGTTGTGGCAACCGTCGCCCTTGTCAGATCGACAAGGCTCATCTCGCCCAAATCCAGTCCTAGCACCGAAGGCGGCAGTTTGCCGAAACGGTTCTGGAACCGGGCCTGAGCGGTCACGATCCGGGCGTCGGTCAGTGCCGCGGTTGCCGCACCTTCCGCGGCAGTCTCGGCGGTGCTGGCGCTTGCCGCCGCTGCCGAGGCACTGCTGGCGGCGCTGGTCGCGGCGGCCGGGGCTGCCTGGATTGTGGCCAGGTTCTCGGCAGCCGTGGTGACATCAGCAATGTCTGCGGCCACGGTCGAGACGTCGGCGACCGCCGCACCGACCACGCCAATGTCAGCAGCATCCGCCACCACGGCAGTGATCTCGGATTCGATCCCGGCAATGGTCTGAACCTCGCTGAAAATATTGGCGACGGTCGTAACCGCTTCCGGGTCTGCAATCGCGGTCAGCGAGAAATCGCGTACCTCGATGGCCGCACCATTGGCGGGTGCTGCACTGAAGCTGAGCGTCGTCCCGGAGGCCACGGTATAGGCCGACTGATGCTGCACGACCCCATCGACCGAGACGAGGATAGCGGCTTTGCTGATCGGTTCGGCAGAAAGCGTGAAATCGGTCACCCCGGTGCTGCCCGTGAAGGACGAAACCACCGGATCGTTCGCGTCCGGTGCAGGCAGATCAGCCAGACCACGAACACCGCGGATGTGGATTTCGCTGGGTTCCCGCGCGCTCGTGTTGAGCGCAGAACCGGAAACGGGCGTGAAATCGCCGCCTGAAATGTCGATCAGATCGATTGTCTCCGTTCCGATTGTTCGTATGCCGTTGTCGAAGACAGTGGAGGTAATGAATGCGTCTCGCAGAACCAGCCTGCCAAGAGTGCCGTCGCTGGCATTGATCTCCAGGAGAGTCGTGTTGCTGCCGCTGGCTGCCAGTTGCGTGTTCTGCTCGAAAATGCTTCCGATCTCGCAATGCTCAATCGGTACGTCGCAGTCGATCGCCACCAGGATCAATCGTTCGACGTTCGATCCGAAACCACCAGCATTGCTGACGCCATCGAACCGGATACTGCCGATATTCACCTCCCGGTACCCTTCCAGCTCGACCGCGCGTACGCCTTGGCTGGCCTCGTTGCCGAGTGTGCAATCGACGATGTCAATCTCCCCGATGCTCAGACGCTCCATGGGTGCTTCGGTAAAGGAAGCAGCGTGGAACAGCGCTCCGTGGCCGGTCAGGCGAATGCCGGAAGGTGAGGAGGGGTAGGGGTCTTCGACCTGGCCGCCGACGTTCTCCATGTACAGACGACCGATATGGACGTCATCGACACCGCAGAACACACCTGCGCGACCAGAGAATCCCTCCTGAGTGCCGATCAGCTGTACGTCATTTATCGAGACGTTGAAGCCGGGGCTCTTGTCTTCGGCAGTATCCCGACGATCACCCTTCAGTGTCAGCATTCCTTCGTGAAAGCCCGCATCAATGGCGGTGAACTTGTCACCCCGGCAGCGATGCGCTTTCAGGTACAGCGCGGTGCAGTCGATCTTGCTGTGACTATCGACGTTCTGAACATGGATATTGTCGAAAGCGACGTTGAACGCATGGATGCGGACGCCGTCCACGTTGGCAACCTGACCTGAGCCGTCCCTCACACGATCATCCTGAACGCCATCGACAATCACCGAACCCAGGTAGCCATTCCTTGTAAGTTCAACGAGTTCTGCGTCATCGGCGCCAAGCAGGAGGCCGCCGGCATAGCCCAGGTTCTTCATCCTGTCATCCTGGCCGGCGACCGGAGCGAAATGAACAGGCTTGTTGGGAACCGAGATGTTGCGGCAGACATAATCATCGACGTGGAAACGCTCGATCGCT
Organism: Minwuia sp.; assembly: GCA_965228535.1. GTDB lineage: Bacteria > Pseudomonadota > Alphaproteobacteria > Minwuiales > Minwuiaceae > Minwuia. The sequence continues at coordinate 1,014,031 of CBDDHU010000003.1, forward strand.
GACTCGATCTGGATGCCGCCAAGTCCGCCGTCGATCCTCACTCCGACAGCGCGAAAATACTTCAGCGTCGGGATTGCCGATCCGGCACTCTCGAGATGCAGCGCTGCGGAGAATACTTCCTCGCCTGTATTGTCGAATGAGATGTTCTCGAGCACCACACTGTCAAAGCTCAGGTCAGTCTCCCTGCTGGTGAAAAACAACGTCGTGTTCTGGAGTTTCAGATCCCGGACAATGAGGCTGCCTTGGAAAAGATCGAACAGGGTGACACCGGAGCCGCCCTTCAGCAGCGTGGCGTCGGAAGTGCCAACAATCTCCACCACGACGTCGGCCGTGTTGATGTTGATCTTTACGGCACTACTGATCAGGTACTCGCCAGAAAGTTCGCCCTTGCCACCGTTCTTGGCGAGAAATCTTGCGAAAGCATTCCAGGCGACGCTGTCGTCGGTCGATCCGTCACCCTTGGCACCCCACATCTCCGGGGTCCAAGTGTCGGTCTGGCGAATCCAGCAGCCGGTGCCGCTCGTGTTGTTGGTCGACGTGTCAAGAAAGTCCGCGTGCGAGACAAAGGACTTGGTGATGTCAACGACATGACTGCCGTCATGATCGATCTTCAAGGCCGAGGCGTCATGCCGGTAGACACCACCGGCGCCATCGCCGGGTTCGAGGAACCCGAGCAGGACACAGGTGTCAGTCGCGCCGGGACTGGCTCCGACCATGTCGCTCATGGTCTTGTGAACATGTCCTTGCTGCGTTGCCGGAACATCGGTCGTGGGCGAGGTGTCGTGCACAAGGGCAAACAGCTCGGCAAAGCTCTTCTCGTTCATTTCTGCTCTCCTTCAGTGCGCATTGGCGCGCCTGGTGAAGATGCTGCCGGGTTGCGAAAGCAGTGCCGCCAGCAAGGCAGAAAAAAGTGCAAGAAACCGGGAACTTCTTTCGTTCCCGGTGTTATCAGCCGGTTGCCAGCCACCCGGCCAGGATGGCGCGGATGGTTGTGACGAAGGCGAGGGGCTGGTCCAGCAGCAGGTGGTGCTGTGCCTTCGGGACACCGACCACGGGGGCGCTCGGGCCCAGGGTGCGGCGGATCCAGTCGACCAGGTCAGGGCGCACCAGGGCGCTGTCCTCTCCGTAGACGAAGGCGCGGCGGCCCTTCATCCCGGCCAGGTACTCGTGGAACGGCTCACCGAAGCGGCGGTTCTCCATGGCGTCGCCGTCGAACTTCCAGCACCAGCCCTCCGGCTCCTGCTTCAGCGACCGGCGGGCGATGTGCTCGACCAGGAACGCGTTGTCGCAGTCCTGTGGCGGCATCAGGCGGAACCGCGCCAGGGCGGTCTCGAAGTCCGGGTAGTGGCGCTTGTTGCCCATGCGGGGACGCTGGTTCGCCGCGTTGTCCTGCAACTCGGGCGGGCGGACCGGGGAATCGGCGATGATGATGCCGCCCAGCCGGTCGCCATGCTGCTGCCCCAGGCGCATCGCCATCAGGCCGCCGAAGGAATGGCCGACGACAAAGGCATCCGGCCCCAGGCCGGCATCGTCGATCACCGACAGCATGTCCTCTGCCCGGCTGTCGGAATCATAGGATTCCCGCCTGCCGCTGTCGCCCATGCCGGCCTGGTCCATGGCCAGGACGTGGTAGTCCTGCGCCAGCATCGGTGCGATATGGCTCCACCAGTGGCCGTGCCCACCACCGCCATGCACCAGCAGCATGCCGCCGAGCGCGGTTCGGCCCGCCGGTGGCGACCAGCGCATGTACTGGATGTCGCAGCCATTGCTGCTCACGCGGTGCACGGTGCCGGGCTGGGCCATCGCCTCCCGGTACCAGTCCGGCGCCGGTGCGCGGACGGTCAGATGATCAGGTTCTGTCATGCCCGGGAGTCTAGCCGGATCACGGGCCTTGGGAACGTGCGGTGCCGATGACACGCAATGCCGTCAACGCATGGCAGGGCAGTGACCTCGTGACGACATGCATGCTATGGTTGCATCATGATCGACTGGAGCAACAGCCCACCGCCCTGGCAGCTTGTCGCCGAGGCCGGTTTCGGCAGGGCGATGGAGGATTGCGGCTTCCGCAAGGTGGGTCGCACCCTGTGGCGCCGTGACGGCGACCGCATCGCCTGGCGCGTGGCCCTGACGAAGGGCTATGCGGACCAGGCGGGGTCGTTCCGCGCCTCCTATGGCGGCTTCGTCAGGGAAATCGACGAACTGGTGAAGCTCTACAACCCGAAACGCTCCATGGAGCGGATGGAGGGCACGAGCGTGCCGTATCACCTGGGCGGTACGCTGGGTGACGACCTGATCCACGAACTGGGTGAGAAGGAACTCCACCCCTGGCGGCGCAAGTGGCAGGCGGAGCGGAACAGCCGCAGCGGCTGGCGCGGATTCTGGAAGGACCTGATCGACCCGATCCCGCCGATCCCGAATGTCGATTTCTCGGAGATTCCCTTCTTCGAGAAGGTCGGCATGTCCTACCACCAATGGGCGTTCGTCATCCGCGAGGAACATCAGGTCGCGGAGGTCACGGACCTGCTGCTCGGTAACTTCCACAAGCGCGCCCTGCCTTACATGCAGCAGAGACTGGATTTCGACATGGCCTATCCCAGGTGCTGGGGGCCGAGCAAACGAAACCGAGAGAGTGGAGCCTACAAGTATCCCGAGTACTACGCCGCCGCAAAGTTGGCAGGCGATCAGGCATGGATTTTGGAGATGGCCGAGAAGGCCTTCTCGATGGCCCGGACAAATCTCGCAGAGGTCTGGCAGGACTGTATCGACGCAGGGGACTTCAAGAGACCGCAGATCAAGTCAGGTGAGGTGTCGCGTGAAGTCTTCGCACAGAACGTCTTGCATGACCGCCTTACACCTGCGGTAACTGTCAAGGCCATTGCCGAAGCAATGTCACTGGCTGTTCCTGACATGGAGATTGACGAGAGCGAGCTGGAACGGCCCCTCTATCCGATGCGGTACTGATTCCCGCAGCATGGGAGTTTGTGGTGCGGGGTAGTGGAGGGACCGTTCTCTTCGATCTCACGTCTCGTCGGAACTCTCATCAGCGCCAAGAACTCTGACAATTGTCACCCCATCGGCAAGGTCATCGAGACCATTGGCGCGCAACGTCCGGTTCAGCCCGTAGGCGGTGTCGAACTTCCTCTCGAAGTCGTCAATGACGTGCCGGGGCATGCCCTTCTCTGCGAGTGCCGATCGCATGGCGCTGATCAGCTCGTCACGCGGCAGCGCGTCGATAGGGATTCTCAGTTGATGCACTGAATCGACATGGTCGGGGAGCTTCAGTCCCTGTTGAGCTGCTTTCTTTGACAGATGGCTCTCGGCCTTGTCGCCGCCCCTTATCGTGTCATCGACCGCCTTCTGGTTCCTGCTGAGATGTGATGAGCCGACCTTGAACTCGAAGGCGGTGCCATTGCCGTTCCTGGTCTTGCGCACGATGAGGCCGAACAGGGCAGGGCGGATGTCTTCGGTGGTGATCTCGTCGAAGTGACGGGCTCGCGGAAAGCCGTGCGCATCCAGGGCATGGATTGTGGTCTTCTCCTGATGGTTGTGAAAACCTCAGGATGACGAGCGTTCCGAAATCAGTTCCCCGGCGGATGGTGCCGTTTCATCGCGTGGGGGAACGATCTAGGATGCGGGGCCGGGCGAGGGAGGTTGCGTCCGGGATGATCTGCCAGGGGAGGAAAGTGATGGCGAAGATCGAGTTCTATTTCGACTGTTCCAGTCCATGGACATATCTGGGGATCAGCCGCATCGGCGACCTCGCTCGGCGCAACGGGGCGGAGCTGCACTGGCGGCCGGTGCTGGTGGGCGGCATCTTCAACCAGGTGAACGAGCAGGTTTACCAGAACCGCGCCAACCCCGATCACCCGAAGTACCAGTACATGCGCAAGGACCTGATGGACTGGGCGGCGATGCAGGGGCTGCAGATCGGCTGGCCCACGATCTTTCCGGTCAATGCCGTGAAGGGGATGCGCGCCGCCATCCACGCGCTGGATGCGGGCAAGGTGGAGGAATTCGCCATGCGGCTGTGCCATGCCTACTGGGGGGAGGATCGCGACATTTCCCAGGACGCGGAGGTGGCGCGGGTTGCCGCCGAGGTCGGACTGGACGGTGACGCCACCGTGGCGGCGACGGCCGATCCGGCGATCAAGCAGCGGCTGAAGGACTACACCCAGCAGGTGGTGGACCGTGGCGGCTTCGGCTCCCCCACCATCTTCGTCAACGACACAGACATGTTCTTCGGCAATGACCGCATGGACCTGATCGAATGGGCGGTGCAGGGCCGGCCCGAGGGAGGGCCGCGCCGATGACCTCGCCACTGCTGATCGAGCGGAAGGGTGATGCCGAGTGGGTCACGCTGAACCGCCCCGAGGCCTACAACAGCCTCAGCCCCGACATGATCGACGCCCTGCTGGACTATTTCCAGGGTCTCTACTTCCGGCACGAGGTGCGGGTGGTGGTGCTGCGCGGTGCCGGGCGCGGCTTCTGCGCCGGGCTGGACCTGAAGCAGCGCATGGCGAGCAACAGTCCCGCCGACGACCAGCGCTCCAGCGCCGACGGCCTGCGCTCGCAGCGCCGCATCTCGGAGATCGTGATGCGGATGCGCCGCGCACCGCAGCCCATCGTGTCGCTGGTCCATGGCGGCTGTTCCGGCGGCGGTTTCGCCATCGCCCTGGCCAGTGACATCCGCATCGCCGGACGCAGCGCCAAGATGAACGCGGCCTTCATCCGCCTCGGCATCTCCGGCTGCGACATCGGTGTCTCCTATTTCCTGCCGCGGCTGGTCGGGGTGACGGTGGCGTCCGAGCTGCTGATGACCGGGCGCTACATCTACGCCGACCGGGCGCTGGCCACCGGGCTGGTGTCGGAAGTGGTGGAGGATGCGGAACTGGAGGCAACGGGGGAGGCGATGGTCGCGGACCTGCTGCACGCGTCCCCGCTGGGCCTGCGCCTGACCAAGGAATGCATGAACTTCTCCACCGACGCGCCCAGCCTGGAGGCCGCCGTGGCGATGGAGGACCGCAACCAGATTCTCTGTACCCAGGGACCGGACTTCCAGGAGGGCGTGCGGGCCTTCATCGAGAAGCGGCCGCCGGTCTACACGGGGACATGAGCATGACGGCAAGGGAAGATGTGACGATCCCGGCCAACGGGGTCGACCTGGCAGGCTGGTTCTATCCCCCGGCGGGTGACGCGGCTGCACCGGTGGTGGTGATGAGCCACGGACTCTCGGCCATCCGGCGGATGAACCTGGACGCGGTGGCGCGGGACCTGAACGGTGCCGGACTGGCGGTGCTGCTCTACGACCACCGCAACTTCGGTGACAGTGGCGGCGCGCCGCGGCAGGAGGCGGACCCCTGGGCGCAGGTGCGGGACATGCGCGACGCGATCAGTCTCGCCATCACCCTGCCCGGCGTCGACCCGGAACGGCTCGGGCTCTGGGGCACCAGCTACTCCGGCGGCCATGCCCTGACCGTCGCGGCGCTGGACCGGCGCGTGAAGGCGGTGGTCTCGCAGGTCCCGTTCACCCATGGCGAACGCACCTTCGGCAGCTGGGTGCCGGAGAAGGCCCGTGCCCGGCTGATGCAGCGTTTCACCGATGACCGTGCCGCCCGCTTCCGGGGGGCTGAACCGGAGACCGTACCGGCGGCGATCGAGGGATCGGAGACCGCCGAGTGGGTGGCTGAAACCGATGTCGAGGGCCGCTATGTCAATGCGCTGACGCTGCGCAGCCTGGAGATGCTGCGGGAATACGAACCGGCAAGTTTCGTTTCACGCATCGCACCGACGCCGCTGCTGATGGTGATCGCGGAGCAGGACACCCAGACGCCGACCGCCTGGCAGGAGGAAGCCTTTGACCTGGCGGTGGAGCCGAAGCAGCTGCTGCGGTTGCCCTGCCGTCACTACGACCCCTACAGCCGCAACCGGGAGGCTGCGACGGTGGCGGCGCGGGACTGGTTCCTGGCGCACCTCTAGGCCGGTCACCAGGACAGGCCGGTCTCCAGCATCACCTCCAGGTCGAAGCGGGGCCAGGGGCGGGCCATCAGGAACCCCTGGCCGAGGGCGCAGCCGGAATCGCGCAGCTCGTCGAAGTGTTCCTGGGTCTCAATCCCCTCCGCCACCGTGGTCAGGCCAAGCTCGTCCGCCATGTTGAGGATGGAACGGACCAGCCGGCCGCTGGTGGTGTCGTTCAGCATGTTGAAGACGAAGGACTGGTCGACCTTCAGCGTGTCGATGGGGAAGCGGTGCAGGTAGCTGAGGCTGGAATAGCCGGTGCCGAAATCGTCGATGGCGATGGAGACGCCGAGCTGCTTCAGGTCGCTCAGTGCCTCGATCGCGGCTTCCGGGTCGTGGATCATCAGGCTCTCGGTGACTTCCAGCTTGATCTGCTCCGGCGGCACGTCGGAACTGCTGATGATGCGCGCGATCTGCTCGATCTCGTCCGGTTCGATCAGCTGCCCGCTGGAGACGTTGATGCTGACGAAGGGGATCGGACGGTCGGGCCAGCAGCGCTGCCAGATGGGCACCATCGCGGCATGGTCGGCCAGCGCCCGCTCCAGCGCCCAGCGGCCCATCTCCACGATCATTCCCGTCTCCTCCGCCAGGCCGATGAAGTTGCCCGGCGAGACCTGGCCCTTGCGGGGATCGTTCCAGCGCATCAGCGCCTCGTAGCCCGCGATGGAGCGGTCTTCCATGGAGATGATCGGCTGGTAGTGCAGCTCGAACTGCGGTGTCTCCACCGCCCGGCGCAGCTCCCGCTCGATCTGGACCCGGCGGAGCGCGATGTCGCGCACTTCCTCGAATGCCTTGCGGCGTGCCTCCAGCATCTCCTTCGGCACCGTCTCGTTGGTACCGGACAGGGAGCGGGAGGCATCTGTCAGCCGCTCCACGATCATCTGGATCATCAGGCGCATCACCGGGTCGGCATTCTCGATGGGCTTGGTCAGCCGCCCGCGCCGCACCACCAGCAGCCGTGTCCGCTCCCGCGCCAGCGCGCTGGCGGAGCGGGGGGTGTTGGCGATCAGCGCCATTTCGCCGAAGATCTCGCCCGGACCCAGGTTGGCGATCAGCTTCCGCTCGCCATCCGACTGGATGGCGATCTCGATCAGCCCTTCCTCGATGATGAAGGCGTCATCACCCCGGTCCCCCTCCTGAAACAGCAGGGTTCCAGCCTCGACATCGCGGGCATGAATGAATTCCGGCATGTGACCATGGTACGACACATTGGTTGCCAAACCGACAACAGAAGCGTGCCCTGTGACGGTGGCTACCCGATGCACGAGCGGTCATGTGACTGCGCGCACGCAGCCACCATGGTCAGAAACGGAAGACGCCGTAGCCCGGGTCGGCCAGCGGGGCATTCAGCGATGCGGTGATGGCCATGCCCAGCGCGTTGCGGGTGTCCACAGGGTCGAGGATGCCGTCATCCCAGAGCTCCGACGTGGCGTAGTAGGCGGAGAGCTGGTCAAGGTAAGCGGAACCGGTCTCCTGCCGCAGCGCCTCGATCACGGCTGCATCGACCTCCTGCCCGCTGCGCCGCATCTGCGCCGCCTTCACGTCGGCCAGGGTGTTCACCGCCTGCTCCCCGCCCATCACGCCGATCTGGTGGTTGGGCCAGCTGAACAGCAGGCGCGCATCGAAGGCCCGGCCGCACATGCCGTAGTTTCCGGCCCCGAAGGAGCCGTGGCACATCACGGTGAACTTCGGCACCCGCGAACAGGCCTGGGCCATGATCATCTTGGCCCCGTCCTTGGTGATGCCCTTCTGCTCGTACTCCCGCCCGATCATGTAGCCGGTGATGTTCTGCAGGAAGACGATCGGGGTGTTGTTCTGGTTGCACAGCTCGATGAAGTGCGCGCCCTTCAGGGAGCTGTCATTGAACAGCACCCCGTTGTTGGCCAGGATCCCGACCTTCCAGCCCCAGATGTTGGCGAAACCGCAGACCAGGGTCTGGCCATAGCTCGGCTGGTACTCGTGGAAGCGGCTGCCATCGACGATGCGGGCAATGACCTCCCGCATGTCGAAGCCCTTCTTGATGTCGTCAGGCAGGATTCCGTACAGCTCCTCCGGGTCGTAGTGCGGGGCCTCGACCGCGTCGCGCTGGCAGTCCCACTTCCTCGGCCGGTCCCACTGGTCGACGATCTCCCGCCCGATGGCGATGGCCTCGTCCTCCGACGATGCCGCGTAGTCGCAGACGCCGCTGGTGGTGGTGTGCATGTCGGCGCCACCCAGTTCCTCGACGCCCACTTCCTCCCCCGTCGCGGCGCGCACCAGCGGCGGGCCACCCAGGAACACCGCACCCGTGCCGCGCACGATGACGTTGTAGTCGGACAGGGCAGGGATGTAGGCACCGCCCGCCGTGCACTGGCCGAACACGAGCGAGAGCTGCTTCACGCCCATCTTCGAGAGCTGGCACTGGTTGCGGAAGATGCGCCCGGCCATGTGCTTGTCGGGAAAGACCTCCGACTGCAGCGGCAGGAAGCCACCGGCAGAGTCGCACAGGTGCACCACGGGCAGCCGGTTCTCGATGGCGATGTCGAGGCAGCGGACGATCTTCTTCACCGAGTGCGGGTACCAGGCCCCGCCCTTGATGGAGGAATCGTCGGCATGGATGATCACCTCCCGCCCCGAGACCATGCCGATGCCGGTGATGATGCTGGCGCCGGGGGATTCCCCGTCATAGGCGCGGTTGGCGGCCAGGGTGGACAGTTCCAGGAACGGCGAGCCGGGGTCGAGCAGCTTCTCCACCCGCTCCCGCGGCATCATCTTGCCCTGCTTCTTCAGGCGCTGGACGTCGCGTTCGGGGCGGACATGGCGTGCCTTGTCCTGCATCTCCCGCAGTTCCCCGGCCAGGCGGCGGTTGTGGGCCGCGTTGGCGCGGAAGGTGGCGTCGCTGGTGGACAGCGCGGAGGATATGCGGCGCATGGTTCAGTCCTCCCCCGCCATCGGTTCCAGACGCGCCACGGCGGCGTCCTTGTTGAAGGTATCGCCGACGGCGAACAGCACCTCCGCCAGCACTCCGTCACGCGGGGCGGCGAGGGTGGTCTGCAGCTTCATGCTCTCGATCACCATGATCTTCTCGCCGCGCGCGACCGTCTCGCCCGCGGCCTTCAGCACCTCGATCACCGAACCCGGCATCGGCGCCCTGACCTCGTCCGACCCGCCGGCCTGTTCCTGCGCGGCAGACACCGGATCCTCCAGCCTGACCCGGAAGGTCCGGCCGCCATGGCGGACCCATGCCAGGTCACCGTCACGCGCCACCTGTACCGTGTCGGGGACCGCCACGCCCACCTGCCGGGAACCATCGACACGCAGCACGGTCTCCGGACTGCGCGTGACGATCTCCACGGAATGCACTTCGCCGTCCACATCCAGACGGAATGTCATCCGAGCCTCCCTCTCCTGCCCCGCCGGGAGGTTAGCGCGAGCCGTTGCCGGGCAACAACCGTTCGATTGGCCCGGCTGTCATGCCGAACCGCGTCGGGCCGTCAGTCCGCCGCCTCGATGCGCACCGGCGGCTGGTTCTCGCTGTTGGCCAGCATCTTCTCGTCGGAGGTGCGCAGGATCGCCTCGTAGAGCTTCGGCGGATAGTTGGTCATGTGCGGACCCGGCGCGTCGATGCCCGGCTGCGGCACCGGCGGACCGTCATTGCGGTAGTCGGACGACTGCCGGTAGCGGGCCAGTTCCGCGTCGCTGATGCCGCAGAGGCCCACGACCTCCGGGTCGATCCAGGCGTCGGCATTGATCGGCTCCGAGGAGCAGGAGAGTTCCAGCGACAGGTTCTCCGGCCCGGCGAAATAGATCGACATGCAGAAGCCGTGATCCTTCGGCCCGATCACCGGCACCCCCCTGGCGCGCAGCCGGTCACGCATGGCCAGCAGTTCGTCCACGTCCGCGACCTTCAGCGCCAGGTGCTGCATCGTGCCCCTGGCGCAGTTGGCACCCGGGTTGCCGGCATGGGTCTGGCCCAGCTGCACCGGGATCTCTCCGATCTGCGGATTGTGCACGAAGGCGATGGAACTCTCGTCATTCAGGCGCAGGAAGCCGTGGAAGGTGTTCTCCACCCCGTGCATCCAGTAGAGCGCGACCAGTTCCATGCCCAGCTTGTCGGTGAAGAACTCGATCTGCCCCTTCATGTCCGCCGTGGTGATCGCGATGTGATGCAGCCCGCCAACCTTGTTCATCGTGCGCCTCCTCTGTTGCCTGCCATCCTACCATCGGCCGGTGGGCCTGTCAGACGCCCCTGTCGCCGGTGCGGTGCGCGGTCAGCGCGTCGTAGGTGTAGAGCCATTCGAGCGTCTGGCGGTGCTGCGCCGCCGCATCCTGGTTGCGGGCCGCCGCCGCCTCGCCATGCATGTGAAACAGCTTCGCGTTGCGGCGCGACCCGGCCTGGATTGCCGCCGTCCGGTCCCGGCGCAGGGATTCGTAGCGGCGGAAGCTCTCCGGCACGTCGCTGCCCTCCGCCAGGCACCCGGCCAGCACCGCACCATCCTCGATCGCCATGACCGCGCCTTGCGCCATGAAGGGCAGGGTGGGGTGACAGGCATCCCCCAGCAGGGTCACCCGTCCCCGGCTCCAGCATTCCATGGGCGGGCGGTCGAACAGGGCCCACTTGAAACAGGCCTCCGGATCCATGGCCGCGATCAGGGTGCCGATATCGTCGTGCCAGCCATCGAAGTCGGCCTTCAGTTCGGCAATGTCACCGCGTTCGGTCCAGGACTCGATCTCCCAGCCCAGCTTCTCCACCACCGCGACGCAGTTCACGAACTGCCCGCCCCGGACATAGTAGTGAACGAAGTGACGGCCCGGACCCCACCAGGCGGTAGCCGCCGGGCGCACCAGGTCGCGCGGCAGCCTTGCCACCGGGATCAGGCTGCGCCAGGCGATGTTGCCGGTGAAGGTCGGCGGTTCCGTGCTGAACAGGCCGGCCCGGACGGTGGAGCGGATGCCGTCGGCCCCGACCAGCGCTGCGGCCACGATCTCCGTGCCGTCCTGCAGGCCGACCCGGACGGCATCACCATCCTGCGAGAAGTGTTCGACGCGGACGCCGGTGCGCAGGGTGATGCGCGGTTCGCGGGCCGCGGCATCGGCCAGCACGCGAATCAGGTCCGCCCTGTGGATGTGGTAGTAGGGGAAGCCGTGGCGCTCCACCACCGACTGCCCCAGCGGTCCGCCGGCCAGCACCGCCCCGCTCTGCCAGTCCCGCCGCTCCGACATCTGCGGCAGGAAGGCAACCTTCTCCAGCGCCTCCCGCAGGCCGAGATGGTGCAGCACCCGGTTGCCGTTCGGACTGATCTGGATCCCGGCACCGATCTCCGTGATCCGGTCCGACTGCTCCGCAACCGTGACCGGGAAGCCGCGTGACGCCAGGCAGAGTGCCGCTGTCAGTCCGCCGATGCCGGCGCCTGCGACCAGGATATCCGATTGTTCCAAATGCCCGTCCCCCCTGGCCGACATTGTCCGTGATACCCTTGCGAAGGCAAGCGGTCCGCGGCGCGTTCTTGACCTGCATCAAGTTGAAGTGGCCGGGAACCGTGCAGGCTGCCACCCGGCCAGGAAGCGAGACGTGGGGGAAACGGATGCAGGACGAGAGTGACAAGACCGGGCCGGTGGACATTCCGGCGGGAACTGGCAACCCGGTCGCGGAGCAGCCTGCGACCTCGACAGGGGCAGAGGTGTCGCCTGTCTCCGGCGCGCATCGGGCGGCCGAGATGCGGCACGATCCGGCCTCGGTCCGGCGGCTGTTCGAGACCGGCGAGTATCCCTACAGGACCAAGGTGCGACGCCCGGACTATGAGCGCCACAAGGCCGAACTGCAGATCGAGCTGCTGAAGCTGCAGGATTGGGTGAAGACCAGGGGCGAGCGCATCCTGGTCCTGTTCGAGGGGCGGGATGCAGCCGGCAAGGGCGGCACGATCAAGCGTTTCACGGAACATCTCAACCCGCGTGGTGCGCGGGTCGTCGCGCTCGACAAGCCGACGGAGCGGGAGCAGAGCCAGTGGTACTTCCAGCGCTACGTGCAGCACCTGCCGTCCGCGGGGGAGATCGTGATGTTCGACCGGTCCTGGTACAACAGGGCGGGTGTCGAGCGGGTCATGGGCTTCTGCGAGCCGCGCGAGTACCTGGAGTTCATGCGCCAGGCCCCGGAGTTCGAGCGGATGCTTGTGCGCTCCGGCATCCGGCTGTTCAAGTACTGGTTCTCCGTCACGCGGGAGGAACAGCTGCGCCGGTTCAGGGCGCGGGAGCGGGAGCCGCTGAAACGCTGGAAGCTGTCACCCATCGACCGGCTGTCGATCAACAAGTGGGACGAGTACACGGAAGCCAAGGAAGCCATGTTCTTCCACACCGACACGGCGGACGCGCCCTGGATCATCATCAAGTCGGACGACAAGAAGCGCGCGCGGCTGAACTGCATGCGCCACTTCCTGGACGCCATCCCCTATGACAACAAGGACCGGCACGTGGTCGGGCACCCGGATCCACTGATCGTCGGCTCCGGATCCTACGTCATCAATGGCGGCACGATGCCCGGCGGGCCGAAGGGCTGATCCTCAGTACAGGGGCGGGACCGGGAACAGCTTGAAGCCGAGCAGGGAGACGATGCCGTCCTGGACGGTGAGTGGCAGGGTGACCGTCCGGTTGCCTTCCTTGTCCGTCTTTTCCAGCGCCGACACCGCCATGCGCAGGCCGACCCGCGCGATCTCCGACATGCGGCCCTGGGCGGTGAGGGCGTCGATGAACTGGTTGGAACCCTGCACGGTGAAGGTCATGGCCCCTTCCGGCCTGCGCTGCAGGTCTAGGGCAACGGTGCCGTCGCCGCTGACCCGCAGCCTGTCGGCCAGGAAGGCAATGCGCGCGATGTCGATGACGCCGGCATCGTCGCGCCAGGCATCCAGCGCCGCGTCATCGGTGCCGGTGGGCAGGGGGCGCACCAGCACCGACAGTGCCGCCTGCTGGTAGGTGTCGCTGATCGGCACCAGGCCCGGGGTCAGCGCGATGTCGTCGCCGGTGAGGGCCAGGTTGATGCTGTTGGCCGGACGGTCCTCCGCCTGGCCATCATTGGCGCGGAAGTGGAACTGCAGCCGCCCGGCCTGGCGGAGCGGGCTGTCGCCATCGGCCTGCACCTCCCGCAGGTCGGCGGCGACGGTTTCCAGCCTGCCTGCCCTGTCGAAGCGGATGGAGGCACGGCTGTCGCTGCTGCTGACCGTGCTCGACCGCCGCCGTCCGCCGGCGTCCCAGCCGAACTGCTGCGCGCCGGTCGGCACCGCGATGACGTGGCGCAGGTTCCAGGGCTGGAAATAGATGTCCAGCGCAGTGGCTGACCAGGACGGTGCGCCGGGCCGGGCCGGGGCCGATACCTCCGGCGCCGCAACGTTCAGCAGCAACCGGTAGGGAAAGCCCGAGACCTCCACCGCGCCGTGGCGCACCTCCATGCCGCTCGCGCGGCGTTCGGCGACCCAGCGGTCGAAACCTGCGCGCAGGCCGTCAGCCAAGTGGTTCCAGTAGAACCAGTAGCCGACCCCGCCGACGACAACCGTCAGCAGGATCAGCGGCCCCAGCCAGCGGCGCAGGAATCCCGCCATTCAGGTCCTCAGCAGTTCGTTGATGGAGGTCTTGGCGCGGGTGCCCGCATCGACCTTCTTCACGATCACCGCGCAGTAGAGGCTGGGCGTCGGCTTGCCGTCGACCACCGGCCCCGGCACCGCGCCCGGCACGACGACCGAGTAGGCGGGGACGCGGCCGCGATGCACCTCGCCGGTTTCCCGGTCGACGATCTTGGTGGAGGCGCCGATGTAGACGCCCATGGACAGCACCGCGCCTTCCTCCACGATCACGCCTTCCGCGACCTCGGAGCGGGCGCCGATGAAGACATTGTCCTCGACGATCACCGGTTCAGCCTGCAGCGGCTCCAGCACGCCGCCGATCCCGGCACCGCCGGAGATGTGGCAGTTCTTCCCGATCTGGGCGCAGGACCCGACCGTGGCCCAGGTGTCGATCATGGTGCCGCTGTCGACATAGGCACCCAGGTTGACGAAGCTGGGCATCAGCACCACGCCCGGCGCGATGTGGGCGCTGCGGCGCACGATGCAGTTCGGCACGGCGCGGAACGCGGCCTTGCGGAATTCCGCATCGCCCCAGCCGGCGAACTTGCTCGGCACCTTGTCGAACCAGTTGGTCATGTCGCCGGGGCCGCCGCTGATCGGCGTCATGTCGTTCAGGCGGAAGCTCAGCAGCACGGCCTTCTTCAGCCACTGGTTCACCACCCAGGTGCCATTCACCTTCTCGGCGACCCGCGCCTCGCCCGAATCCAGTGCGTCCAGCGCCTGGTTGACGGCCTCGGGGATCTCGCCGGTGGTGGTGGTGTCAATCCGGTCCCGGTCTTCCCAGGCGGCTTCGATGGTGGTTTCCAGTGCGTCCAGGCTCACGGCTCTGCCCCTCCGGCGTCAGTGTGGATCGGTTGCCGCCATCCGGCGGTCGCGGTCGGCGCGGAACCTAGCCCGTTCTGCGGGGAAGGAAAAGCCGAACCAGCGGGAATTCCGCCGCTGTCGCCGATTCCGCCCCGAACGGAAAGGGGCCGACCGGGTTTCCCCGGCCGGCCCCTGCCGTCTGCGTCATGTCCTGCCGGATCAGACCAGGCCGATGAAGTCATCCTCGTCCAGGCAGTCGGCGCGGAAGTCCTTCAGGGTGATGGAGCCGCCACCCTCGACCTCGATCACCGTGTCGCGACCCCACCAGCCGGAGCGCGAGATGTTCAGGTCATCGAAGGACAGGTTCAGGCTCGACAGGTCGATGCGGTCACCATTGTAGGTGGAGAAGTCCGTGATGGTATCGCTGCCGAACGCCGCGTCGAAGACGAAGACGTCCGCACCGGAGCCGCCGGACAGCCAGTCGTTGCCGCTGCCGCCGTTCAGGGTGTCGTTGCCCCAGTCACCGGCCAGCACGTCACAGCCCTCGCCACCATTGATCAGGTCGTTGCCGCTGCCGCCATAGAGCCGGTCATGGCCACCCTCGCCCTCGATGGTGTCGTCACCGTAGTTGCCGCGCACGAAGTCGTCGCCGCCACCCGCCAGGATGCGGTCGTCATCGTTGCTGCCGTTCAGGTAGTCACGGCCGTTGGTGCCGGTGATCAGGTTGGCGTCCAGCCCCTCGATCTTCAGGATGTCGTCCGTCAGGCGCAGGCCCGCGGCACCCTTCAGCCGGACCGAGTTCTCCGCGTCCAGCGTGATCAGCAGGTCGTAGCCGTCATTGCTGATCGTCAGGTCGGAGAAGGTCAGGCCGGAGTTGCTGAAGTCCAGCACGTCGCGGCAGTGATCGAAGTCCTTGATCACGTCGTGGCCGAAATTCCCGTCCTCGTAGATGAAGGTGTCGCTGCCGTCGCCGCCATACATGCGGTCATTGCCCGCACCGCCGGTGATCAGGTCGTCGCCCTTCTCGCCGAACAGGTAGTCGTCGCCCTCGCCGCCGCTGATCACGTCGTCGCCGCGACCGGCCCAGATGGTGTCATCGCCGAGGCCGCCATCGACGGTGTCTTCCGCCAGGCTCTCGTAGTTGGTGTCGAAGATGTCGTCACCTTCGTTCAGGGTGAAGGTCATGCTGAAGTCGGCGCCCTGGATCGTGTCGTCGAAGCAGGAGCCGTTGATCTCCTCGATCTCGATGAAGGTGTCGCCCTCGGCCTCTCCGGCCAGGCCACCCGCCTCGGCACCCCTGAAGTAGCCGCCGATGCCATGCTCATCGACCTCGGACAGGGTCAGGGCAACGGCCTCCGACGCGCCGTGATAGTCGGCAATGTCGTAGCCCTCGCCGCCATGCAGCGTGTCCTGCCCGGTGCCGCCGACAATGGTGTCGTCGCCGCTGCCGCCACAGACCAGGTCATCACCTTCGCCGCCATCGACCAGGTCATCCTGGTCGCCGCCGTCGATGAAGTCCTCACCGGCGTCGCCGTAGATCGTGTCGTTGCCCTCGTTGCCGAACAGCTCTTCCTTGTGGACCTTCTTCAGGGTGATGTTGGTCACCTGGTCGCTGACATCCTTGCCGACCAGCTCGATGTCCGTCTCGCCCAGCGGGATCAGGATGTCGAAGCTCATGTGCTCGGTGCCCATGGTCGCGCCGGTCAGGACGACGATGGTCTCGCCGCCGACGCGGACCTGGATCTCGTCATCGCTGCCATAGCGGTTCCAGCAATTGTCGGCATCGCCGGTATAGTCGAACTCCAGCCGGAAGATCGCGGTGCAGTCCAGGTCGACGGTCTGCGACATGGTCTCTTCCGAGCTGTCGTTGTCGTCGTGGCTGCCCCACTTCTTCTTGCCCCAGCTGCTCTTCTTGCCCCAGCTGCTCCAGCCGCTGCTCCAGCCGCTGCCCCAGCCGCCCCAGCCATGATGGCCGCCGGACCAGCTCCAGCCGCCATGGTGGGAGCCACCTCCGGAATTGCCGCCTTCGGTCTCGATGGTGAAGTCACCCAGCCGGTCCTCGCCCAGGAAGGTACGGTTGTCGCCGCCGGTGATCAGGTCATCGCCTTCACCGCCGGAGATCGCGTCCAGGCCGTCACCGCCATGGATGGTGTCATTGCCCTCGTTGGCGAAGACGATGTCGTCGCCACCGTCGCCGTAAATGACGTCGTTGCCATCCTCGCCGAAGATCTCGTCGTTGCCCTCACCGGCATTGATCGTGTCGTCGCCGGTGCCGCCGTCGATCAGGTCGTCGCCGTCACCGCCGTCGATGGCATCGTCACCGTTGCCGCCGTCGATCTCGTCATCGCCGTCATCGCCGTACAGCGAGTCATTGCCTTCGGCACCGGCCAGGATGTCGTTGCCGTAGCCGCCATGGACCTCGTCGTCGCCATCCTCGCCGCGGAGCACGTCGTTGCCGCCGTCACCGAACAGGGTGTCGTTGTCGCTGCCGCCGAGAACGGTATCGTCGCCCTCGCCGCCGGACAGCAGGTCGTTGCCCGCGCCACCATTGATGGTGTCCTCGCCACAGTCACCGGCAGCAACATCGTCACCGTCATTGCCGCGGATGTCATCGTCGCCCAGGCCACCATCCATGGTGTCGCCACCGGCTTCGCCGAACAGCGTGTCATTGCCCGCGTTGCCGGTGAGGATGTCCTGGCCGTCACCGCCGGTCACCGAGTCGTTGCCGTCATTGCCGGCCACCACATCGTCGCCCTCGTCGCCGCGCACGATGTCGTCGCCCTGATCACCGTTCAGCGTGTCGTTGCCTTCACCGCCGCGCAGGATGTCCTGACCCAGACCGCCTTCGGCGAAGTCATCACCGAACAGCAGCTGCAGGATGTCGTCGCCCAGGCCGCCAAAGGCGATGTCGTTGCCGTTGCCGCCATTGATGGAGTCGTTGCCGTCGCCGCCGTCCAGGTCGTCATCGCCATCCTCGCCGAACAGCGAGTCGTCGCCGCCGTCGCCGTTCAGGATGTCGTTGTCCGCGCCACCGAACAGCAGGTCATGGCCCAGCCCGCCGACCAGGTCGTCCAGGCCGTTGTTGCCGCGCAGCGTGTCGTTGCCATTGCCGCCATTGGCGAAGTCGTTGCCGTTTCCGGCGGTCACGTTGTCGTCGCCGTCACCGGCCTCGATGGTGTCGTCACCGTCATTGCCGCGCAGGTTGTCGTTGCCGTTGCCGCCGTCGATGTCGTCGTTGCCGTCATTGCCGTTGATGGTGTCGTCGCCATCGCCGCCGATCAGGAAGTCGTCATCCTCGTCGCCGGACAGGGTGTCGTTGCCGTCCTGGCCCAGCAGCACGTCAACGCCCAGGCCGCCGAACAGGTCGTCGGCATCGGCACCGCCCTCGGCATAGTCGTCGCCTTCACCGCCACGGACGGTGTCCTGGCCATTGCCGCCGAACGCCTCGTCATTGCCCGCGCCGCCATCCAGCAGGTCATCGCCGTCATTGCCGACAAGGATGTCGTCGCCACCGCCGCCGTAGAGTTCCTCGTTGGCGTTGTCACCGGCGATGAAGTCGTTGCCGTCGCCGGTCTTCACGATCTCGATGGATTCCAGCGTGTCGGTGCCGAAATCATCGCTCTCGGCCAGGCCATTGTCGTTGCCGCCCGCGCCGAGATCGACATTCACGTCGCCGTCGGTGTCGCGGTAGTCCACCTCGTCACGGCCCGCGCCGCCGGCGATGTCGTCGTCGCCCGCGTCGCCCTTGATGGTGTCGTCGCCATTGTTGCCGCGCAGGTCGTCCTCACCCGCGCCACCGGACATGGAGTCGTTGCCGTCGTCGCCCTGGATGACGTCATCGCCACCGCCACCGAACAGCCGGTCGTCATCATTGCCGCCGCGCAGCACGTCATCGCCGCCGCCGCCATTGATGTTGTCGTTGCCGTCATCACCGCGCAGCGTGTCGTCACCGGCCAGGCCGCCGATGCTGTCGTCGCCGCCACCACCGAAGATGCGGTCATCATCATTGGTGCCCTGCAGGCTCTCGTCGGTCCCGTCGCCATTGATGGTCGCGAGCGTGATGCGCTGGTTGGTGTCGAAACCAATCATCTGTGCGAGCAATGACATACCGAACTCTCCTACATCTGTCCCGTTTCAGGACAATTTCCCATCTTGCCCCTCCGAAACGTTGCGCTTTCGGACAGCGCAGCCCGTTCCGGACCCTTTGGGCTGATAGTTTGCCAGTTTCGTACCAGCCGCCTCGAACCGGGGAATACCGGTCCCGGATCAGTGCTATCCAAGCGCCGAAGTCTGAAGAAATCGTGTAAGTATTTGTTTTATTTGATAAATATAGAATTCGACGGAGTTTTGCGGC
The DNA here is from genome assembly GCA_965228535.1 of Minwuia sp. GTDB lineage: Bacteria > Pseudomonadota > Alphaproteobacteria > Minwuiales > Minwuiaceae > Minwuia. The sequence goes on from CBDDHU010000003.1 coordinate 1,032,793, forward strand.
GCATTTTAGGCAACTGCGATGCATACGGCGGGTTGGGGCAGTGGCACGCGCAGCACTGTGGAGCGGCGCGCGCCACGGTTGCATCTCGCAAATTGCGGGGGCCCGGTGTCGCCTGTGCCGCCTGATCAGCGGTCGAGGGTGATGGCCGGTCCGTCCGCCGCCTCCAGATCGACATCGAAGGTGTTGAGCAGGCGGCTCACCATCATGTAGCAGCCGATGGCCATGGTCAGTTCCACCATCTGCTGGTGGTTCATGTGCGCGGAAAGCGGCCCGAACGTGGCATCCCCGGCGCGGACATTGGCGACCACGTCGTCGGTGTAGCGCAGCACCAGCGTCTCGACCTCGTCGAAGACCGCGGTGTCCGGCCAGTCGGCGATGGCGGCGATCTTCTCCGCCGTTCCGCCCACGGCTGCGGCCATCGGTTCATGCTGCTGGATCTCGTAGGGGGCGCCGGACAGGTGTCCGACCCGCAGGATCGCCAGTTCCAGCAGCCACTTGTCCACCGCCGACTTGCGCAGCAGCGCGTCGGAGAAGGCAACGAAGCGCCTGAACTCCGGTGCCGCGTGGGCCAGCATGCGGAAGACGTTCATGGCCGGAAGCTGCTGCAGCAGTTCCGCGACCTTCTCCGGCGCCTCCGCCGGATCGACATAGGGTATGCGTGCCATGGTGCGTCACTCCCCCGTGAAGTTGGGCCGGCGCTTCTCCCGGAACGCGGTTACCGCTTCCTGGTGATCCCTCGAGCGGTTGGAGAGCGACTCGTAGGCCAGCGAGGTGTCCATGATGCTGTGGGCGAGCTGCTTCAGGCCGACATTGACGGAGACCTTGGTCCAGCGGATCGCCTGTGCCGCACCGCTGGCCAGGCGGCTGGCCATGCGGTCGGTGGTCTCGTCCAGTTCCGATGCCGGGACGGCATGGTTGATCAGGCCCATGGAGACCGCGTCCTCCGCATTCATCAGCTTGCCCGTCATCAGGTATTCCTTGGCCCGGGCATAGCCGATCAGCTGTGGCCAGATCACGGCACCGCCGTCGCCCGCCACCAGCCCGACCGCCACGTGCGGGTCGCCGATGCGGGCATCGTCGCGGGCGATGATGATGTCGCAGAACAGGGCGATGGTGGCACCCAGCCCGACCGCGTCGCCGTTCAGGCGGCAGATGATCGGCTTCTCGCAGTCCAGCAGGCCGAAGATGATCTTCTTCGCCTCGAACACCACCTGGTCGAATCCCAGGGGATCGTCGATGCCCGACTGCATCCAGTCGATGTCGCCCCCGGCGCAGAACGCCCGTCCGGCACCGGTCAGCACGATGATGTCCGCCGGGTCCGTCGCCACATCATAGAACAGGTGGCTGAGTTCGCGGTGCAGTTCACCATTGACGGCGTTCAGCACGTCCGGGCGGTTCAGGGTCACGGTCAGCACCTTGCCGTCCCGCCGGAACCCGATGGTCCTGTAGTCCTCGAAATTCATGATTGTGCCTCCCCAGTCACGGGTGGAGTATCCGGCGCAAAGGCATCGCAGGTCAATCGGACGAAGGGGGAAAGCCATGAACACCACCGGCAGCAGCAACAGGTGGGACCCCGGCCAGTACCTCAAGGGCGCGATGGGTGACCTGCGCACCCGCCCGGCGGTGGACCTGCTGAACCGGGTGATGCACGACGCGCCGCGACGGGTGGTGGACCTGGGCTGCGGGCCGGGCAACTCCACGCGGCTGCTGCGCGCGCGCTGGGCAGGGTCCAGGGTTTCCGGGGTCGACAATTCCCCGGCCATGCTGGAGAAGGCGGCCGCCGACGATGCCGCCATCGACTGGCAACTGGCGGACATCGCGGACTGGCAGCCCGACGCCGACACAGACGTCATCTTCGCCAACGCCTCCCTGCACTGGGTGCCGGACCATGCGGGCCTGTTCACCCGGCTGGCGCGGGCGCTGCCGTCGGGGGGCGTGCTGGCCGTGCAGATGCCGAACAACTTTGCCGCCCCCTCCCACACCCTGATCCGGGAAGTTGCCGAGCGACCGGAGTTCCGCGCGGCACTGACGGGCAAGCTGGTCGGTGACTTCGTGCAGCCGCCTTCCTTCTATCACGGCCTGCTGCGCACCCTGCCGGGGCGCGTGGATGTCTGGGAAACGGAATACCTGCAGAGCCTGACCGGGGAGGATCCGGTACTCGAATGGGTGCGCGGGACCACGCTGCTGCCGGTGCAGCAGAACCTGTCGGCGGACGATTTCGACAGCTTCACCGGCATCTACCGGGCGCGGCTGCGGCAGGCCTACCCGATGGCAAGCGACGGCGTCACGGTGTTCCCGTTCCGCCGCATGTTCATCTGCTTCACGGCTGACTGAGCCGCGCCAGCGCCTGCATCAGGATGTCGGCCTCCGCCGGGGTCAGCCGTGCGAACAGGTCATGCTCGTAGGCGCGGGCCATCGGCACGATCCGGCGATAGATCGCTGCCCCGCTGTCCGAAAGGGTCAGCACCGTCCGCCGCCGGTCCGATCTGTCGGCGCGCCGGTCCAGGTGACCGCGGCCCAGCAACTGGGCCACGGCGCGGGAGACCTGCACCTTGTCCATGGCGCTGCGGGCCGCGACCTCCCCGGCGGAGATCCCGGGATAGCGCGCCAGCACCGCCATCACCCGCCATTCCGGAATGGAGAGATCGAATTCCTCCCGGTAACGCCGCGCGAGATGGCCGCTCACCGCGTCGGTGGCCACGGCCAGGCGGTAGGGCAGGAAGTTCGGCAGGTCGATGATTTCCGGATCAGTCATTGAAATTAGTTTCAAATGAAACTATTCTGCGGTCAAGCATGAAATCCAGGCAGGAGAGCGGACATGGCTGATCTGTGGGACAACCCGATGAAGACCGATGGTTTCGAGTTCGTGGAGTTCACCGCGCCGGAGCCGGAGAAGCTCGGCCAGGTGTTCGAGATGCTGGGCTTCGTCGCCGTCGGGCGGCACCGCTCCAAGGATGTCACGCTCTACCGCCAGGGCGACGTGAACCTGATCGTGAACGGGGAGAAGTCCGGCTTCCCCCGGTCCTTCGCCGCGCTGCACGGGCCGAGCGCCTGCGCCATCGCCTTCCGGGTGAAGGATGCCGCCGCGGCCTACAGGCGGGCGCTGGAGCTGGGTGCCTGGGGCGTGGAGACCCATGCCGGGCCGATGGAACTGAACATCCCGGCGATCAAGGGCATCGGTGACTCGCTGATCTACCTGGTGGACCGCTACGGCGCGAAGGGTTCGATCTACGACGTGGACTTCGAACCGGTGGAGGGCGCGGAAGTGAAACCTGCCGGCGCCGGCCTGACCTACCTCGATCACCTGACCCACAACGTGCATCGCGGCCGGATGGACGAGTGGTCGGAATTCTACGAACGGCTCTTCAATTTCCGGGAGATCCGCTACTTCGACATCGAGGGCAAGGTGACCGGCCTGAAGTCGAAGGCCATGACCAGTCCCTGCGGCAGGATCCGCATCCCGATCAACGAGAGCTCCGACGACAAGTCCCAGATCCAGGAGTACCTGGAGGCCTATCACGGCGAGGGCATCCAGCACATCGCCTTCGGCACCGACGACATCTACGCCACCGTGGAGCACATGCGCTCGCTCGGCGTGCCGTTCCAGGAGACGCCGACCACCTATTACGAAGGGGTCGAGGGGCGGGTGCCGGGACATGGCGAGGACCTTGCGCGGATGCAGGCCAACAACATCCTGATCGACGGCGGCGAGGGGCAGGGCGGCGGCCTGCTGCTGCAGATCTTCACCCAGACCGTCATCGGCCCGATCTTCTTCGAGATCATCCAGCGCAAGGGCAACGAGGGCTTCGGTGAGGGCAACTTCAAGGCCTTGTTCGAATCCATCGAACTTGATCAGATCAAGCGTGGCTACATCAAGGACGGAGCGACCTCGTGAAACTTGCCTCCCTGGACGAAGGCCGTGACGGTCGCCTGGTCGTGGTCAGCCGCGACCTGACCCGTGCCGCGCCGGTGACCGACATCGCGCCCACCATGCAGGCCGCGATGGACAACTGGGAACATGCCGCGCCGCTGCTGGACGCCACCTACCATTCGCTGAATGTCGGCGGTGCGCGGGATGCCTTCGACCTCGACCCGGCGAAGCTCGCCTCGCCGCTGCCGCGCGCCTACCAGTGGGCGGACGGGTCGGCCTACGTCAACCACGTGGAACTTGTGCGCAAGGCACGCGGCGCGGAACTGCCGGAGAGCTTCTGGACCGACCCGCTGATGTACCAGGGCGGTTCCGACAGCTTCATCGGCCCGCGCGAGGACATCGTCGTGGCGTCGGAGGATTACGGCATCGACTTCGAGGCAGAGGTGGCGGCGATCACCGGTGACGTGCCGATGGGTGTCTCCGCCGACCAGGCGGGATCGCACATCCGGCTGCTAATGCTGGTGAACGACGTGTCGCTGCGGGGCCTGATCCCGGCCGAACTGGCCAAGGGCTTCGGCTTCTTCCATGGCAAGCCGTCCAGCGCCTTCAGCCCCGTCGCCGTGACCCCGGACGAACTGGGTGATGCCTGGGACGGTGCGAAGGTCCACCTGCCGCTGCTCTCCACGCTGAATGGCGACCTGTTCGGCAAGCCGGAGGCCGGCCGGGACATGACCTTCAGCTTCCCGCAGCTCATCGCCCACGCGGCGAAGACGCGGAAGCTGTCGGCGGGCACCATCGTCGGTTCCGGCACCGTCTCCAACCTCGACCCCGATGGCGGGCCGGGCCGTCCGGTGGCGCAGGGTGGCCTCGGCTATTCCTGCATCGCGGAGATCCGCATGATCGAGACCATCCGCGACGGCAAGCCGTCCACGGCCTTCATGCGCTTCGGCGACCGGATCCGCATCGAGATGAACGACAGCGAGGGCCAGTCGATCTTCGGCGCCATCGACCACAGGGTCGTGCAGGCCTGATCCCGGGGCGACCTGTCGCGGCAGGCCTATCCCAGCAGCACGTTGTGGCTGCCTCGGGGCAGCCTGAGCTGCATGCCGTCCAGGTTCTCCGTCAGCAACACCTGGCAGCCGAGGCGGGAGGTTTCCTGCAGGTCGTAGGCGAGGTCGAGCATGTCCTCTTCCTCCTCGCGCGGCTCCGGCAGGCGGTCGAACCACGGATCCAGCACGATGACATGGCAGGTCGAGCAGGCCATGGAGCCTTCGCACGCGCCCTCGATCGGCACGTCGAAGCGATGCGCGACATCCAGCAGCGAGTCGCCCGGCGCACCGGACGCCTCGATGCGCTTGCCGTCCGGATCGATGAATACAACACTTACCTTACGCTGCTCGCTCATGCTTCCTGCCTTGCCCTGGTGATGGCGCTGCTGATGATATCAATCGCCCGTTCGATCTCCACCTGATCGTTGGTCCGCGCCACCCCGATGCGCAGCGAACTGCGCACCGCCGCCTCGTCGAGGCCGATGGCCAGCAGCACGTGGGAGGGATCGGAGGATTCGGAGGAACAGGCGGAGCCGGTGGAGATCGCGACCTCCGGTGCGGCACGGATGATGGCGTCGGCGTTCGCTCCGTCCACCCGGAAGTTCAGGTTGCCGGGCAGCCGCATCAGCTGTGCGCCGTTCAGGTGCAGGCCGTCCAGCTTCTCGTTCAACCCGAGCCACAGCCGGTCCCGCAACCCCCTGACAAGGGCCATGTCGTCGGCCAGGTGGTCCTGCGCCAGGCGGCAGGCTGCGCCGAAGCCGACGGCCAGCGGCGTCGGCACGGTGCCGGAACGCAGGCCGTCCTGCTGTCCGCCCCCGGCCATCATCGGCCGGATGGCGGCACGCGCCGCTTCCGACAGGACCAGCGCGCCGATGCCCTTCGGCCCGTGCAGCTTGTGTGCGGTGATGCTCATCAGGTCCACGCCCAGCCGCGTGATGTCGATGCGGATGCGTCCCAATGCCTGCGCCGCGTCGCAATGCACCAGCGCCCCTTGGGCGTGGGCGGCGCGGGCAATGTCGGCAACCGGCTGGATCGTCCCGATCTCGTTGTTCGCCAGCATGACGGAGACCAGGCCGACATCGCCGCGTTCCAGTTCGCGCAGCACCGTCTCCGGGTCGATCCCGCCGCCCGGCTCCACCGGCAGGATAGTGACCGGCTGTCCCTCCCGCTCCAGCCGCCGAACGGTCTCCAGCACGCAGGGGTGCTCGACATTGGTGGTGACGATGCGACGGCGCTCAGGCGCCAGGCCCACCGCGATGCCGGTCAGGGCCCAGTTGTTGGCCTCCGTCGCGCCGCTGGTGAAGATCACCTGGTCGGGGGAACCACCCAGCAGTTCGGAGATCTCCATGCGGGCCAGGTCGACCGCAGCCTCCGCCGCCCAGCCATGTTCGTGGTGGCGGGAATGCGGATTGCCGGGCCGCTCCGTGAACCAGGGCAGCATCTCCGCCAGCACTTCCGGATCGACGGGCGTGGTGGCGTGGTGATCCAGGTAGATGGCCTCGCTCACGCCGCGCGCTTCCTGTGCCAGAGGGCGGTCCAGGCGGTGAGCAGCGCGTCGATGTCGGCGGCACTGCTGCTCCAGCCGGTGGAGATGCGGATGGCCTCCCGGGCGGCGTCATCGCCCAGGCCCATCGCGGAGAGCACATGCGACGGCGTCACCTTGCCGGAACTGCAGGCGGACCCGGCGCTGACGGCGATCCCGGCCAGGTCGAGCGCCATCACCTGGGTCTCCGCCGCCACGCCGGGCATGCGTACGCAGGTGGTGTTGGGCAGCCGTGGTGCGTCCTTGCCGATGATCCCGGCTTCGGGACAGGCCGCGCGTAGCCCGTCCTCCAGGCTCTGCTGCAACTGTTTCATCCGGCTGATGGCGTCGGTGATCCCGGCCAGCGTGGCCTCCGCTGCCGCGCCGAAACCGGCGATGCCGACCAGGTTCTCCGTGCCCGCGCGCCGCCAGCTCTCCTGCCCACCGCCGACCAGCAACGGCGCGGGCTGCAGGCCGGGGCGGATGACCAGCGCGCCCACCCCGGCCGGTCCGCCCAGCTTGTGCGCGGAAAGGCTGACCAGGTCGGCCACGGCCACGAAGTCGGCCAACGCCATCCGGCCCGCCGCCTGGATGGCATCGACATGCAGCATCGCGCCGCTGTCACGGCAGACCGCCGCGATTTCCGCGATAGGCTGCAGCACGCCGGTCTCGTTGTTGGCGGCCATGACGGAGACCAGGGCCGGTGTCGCTGCGTCGTCGGTCAGCATCGCGTGCAGGACCTCGGGATCGACACGACCGTCCGGGCCAACGGGGACGATGCTCCCGTCGCGACGCCCGGCGGCACGCAGGGTCGCGTCATGTTCGACAGCGGAGACGAGGATGCGCCGCTCGGGAAAGGCGGACAGGGCCCAGTTGCTGGCCTCCGTCCCGCCGGCGGTGAAGCAGATGTCGGCGGGGCGGTATCCGGCCAGTGCCGCGACCTGGCGGCGGGCAGTGTCCAGCCGCGCCCGCGCCGCCCGGCCCTCCGCATGGACGCTCGACGGGTTGCCGCCTTCCTGCATGACGGCGAGCATCGCCGCCTGCGCCTCGGGGCGCAGCGGCGTGGTGGCGTTGAAATCGAGATAGTGTCGCGGCGTTGGCATGATGCCAGATCAGCACCGCTGACCAGTGCCGTCAATCGCGGGGCCGCTGATGGCGATGTGTTGCGTCAATCTTCGCCGGAGGAGATGACGCGGACACGGGGCTCGTTGTCCCGGGCCTGCTGTGCCTCCAGTTCCTCGACCCGTGCCCTGAGCGCCTCCATCTCCGCCAGCATGGCGGACAGCCGCTGCGCCATCGGGTTGGAGGAACCCTCCGTCGGCATGCCGTAGGCGGCGAATGTCGGCATGTGATCGTCCGGATTCTCCACCAGGCGCGGCTTGCTCTTGTCGACCACCTCGGCAGGGATGCCGACCACGGTCGCACCCGGCGGAACTTCCTTCACGGCGACGGCGTTGGCACCGACGCGCGCGCCCTTGCGCACGATGATCGGTCCGAGTACCTGCGCGCCGGAGCCGACGATCACGTCATCCTCCAGCGTCGGATGCCGCTTCTGCCCGACCTGTGCGGCGGAGTTCACCGATGGCGCGACGCCACCCAGGGTCACGTCATGGTACAGCGTGACGTTGTTGCCGATCTCCGCCGTCTCCCCGATCACCACGCCCATGCCGTGATCGACGAAGAAGCCGGAGCCGATGGTGGCGCCGGGATGGATCTCGATGCCGGTCAGGAAACGCCCGATCTGCGACAGCCAGCGTCCGGCCAGGTGCAGGCGACGCTTCCACAGCCAGTGAGCGGCGCGATAGATCAGCACCGCGTGGAAGCTGGGATAGCACAGCGCCACCTCCAGCATCGACTTGGCCGCGGGGTCCCGCGCCATGATGGCCTTGATGTCAGATCGCAGAGACTGCCACATGGCGTCACTCCCCGGTGCCTTGTTCCGGATGCGGTTCGGCACCCGTGCGACTGTATATATTCTACGGATTTTGTTCGTCAAACCAGCCCGCACTCACGGTCCGGTGTCCGGAAAACTGGAATAGCGGTGACAATGCGCGTATATCAGGCGCCGCTCCGCAATTGTCCGAGCAGTGCCGCGTGGCGTTGCAGGCGCTGTCCCACCGTCGTCCCAGGATCATTCTGCCCCCATGCCCGAAGTCATTTTCAACGGACCCGAAGGTCGTCTCGAAGGCCGCTATCATCACGTGGAGGACGAGACCGCGCCGATCGCGCTGGTCCTGCATCCGCACCCGCTCTATGGCGGGAACATGAACAACCGCCTTGTCTACAACATGTTCCAGCTGTTCAAGGCGCGCGGCTTCGCGGTGCTGCGCTTCAACTTCCGTGGTGTCGGCCGCAGCCAGGGCGAACATGACCAGGGCGTGGGCGAACTGTCCGATGCGGCCTCCGCACTGGACTGGATGCAGCAGATCAAGCCCGATGCGCGGGCCTGCTGGATCGCCGGCTATTCCTTCGGCGCCTGGATCGGCATGCAGCTGCTGATGCGCCGGCCGGAGGTGGAGGGTTTCATCTCCATCTCGCCGCCCGCGAACATGTTCGACTTCACCTTCCTCGCCCCGTGCCCGTCATCGGGCATCATCGTGCAGGGCACGGAAGATGACCTGGTGCCGGAGCCGGACGTGCAGAAGCTGGTGGACCGGCTGAAGACCCAGAAGGGCATCGTCATCGACTACGAGAAGATCGACGGCGCCAACCATTTCTACGAGCAGGAGATGGAAGAGGTCGATCAGCTTGTCGGCAGCTACGTCGACCGTCGCCGCGCAGCCGTCGACGGCCTGTAGGGTCTTCACCGACGGTCGATGGATCCGACAGGTCGCGTCTCAGGCCGCGGCTGACGGCTGACCCGGCCAGACCACCTCTCCGCCCGGCATCGGATGCGGCACGCCCGTGGTGCCGGGCAGGCTGAGGGGCAGGTCGCGCCATGCCCTGACCGCCAGGAAGGCGAAGGCCTGTGCCTCCAGCGCGTCGCCGTCATGGCCGATGGCCTCCACCGGTTCCACCGGCACCTGCAACGCCTCCGCCAGTTGCCGCATCAGCGTGCGGTTGTGCCGTCCGCCACCGGTCACCAGCCAGCGCAGCGGTGCCTGCGGCAGGTGCGGCACGGCGCGCGCGACCGACTGCACGGTGAAGGCCGTCAGGGTCGCGGCACCGTCCTCTGTCGAGATGGCGTCCGGCCAGCTTTCCGGCTGGAAATCCTCCCGGTCCAGCGACTTCGGCGGCTTCCGCTCGAACCAGGTATTGTCCAGCAACCTGCCAAGCCAGTCCGCATCGACGGTCCCGGCGGCGGCCGCAGCGCCGTCCGTGTCGCGTCCCGCGCCGGTGCGTTGCTGCATCCAGTCATCGATCAGGGCGTTGGCGGGGCCGGTGTCGAAGGCCAGCAGGTCGTCCTCACCCTCACCGATCCAGGTGACATTGCCGACACCACCGAGGTTCAGCACCGCCAGCGGGCGGGGCAGCCCGGCGGTCATCGCGGCATGGAACAGCGGCGCGAACGGCGCGCCCTCTCCGCCCGCTGCCACGTCCGCCTGCCGGAACGCGGTCACCACCGGCAGGCCATAGCGGTTCGCCAGCACGCGCGCGTTGCCGATCTGCACCGTCAGCCGTCGCGCCGGATCGTGAAACGTCGTCTGCCCGTGAAAGCCGACCAGTTGCGGCCGCGCCTTCGGGAAGTCCGCGAGGAAGCTGTCGATGGCGCGGACATGCGCCGCCGTCACCGCGGCCACGGCGGTCTCCGATGCCACGGGGCGACCGAAATCGGCACGGATCGCCGCCTGCTCCTCCGGCAGGTAGCCATAGCCGGCGCGCGGCCCGAGTTCGGAAATGGTCTCGCCGTCGCTGGTCAGCAGGGCCACGTCGATCCCGTCGACGGAGGTCCCGCTCATCAGTCCCAGCACGGTCATGGGTGCATCGCTTCCGGTCATCGGGGGAGTGTGCTACAGCCGCATGCCGACGCCAAGACGGCTTCGTCCCGGCACCACGACCCCGACCCTCAAGGCTGTACCATGACCCAGACCGACACCGCCGTACGCTCCGATTTCCTGATGGCCATGCATGACCGTGGCTACGTGCACCAGTGCACCGACACCGCCGGGCTGGACACGGCGCTGACGGAAGGGGTCGTCCCGGCCTATATCGGTTTCGACTGCACCGCCGACAGCCTGCATGTGGGCAGCCTGGTGCAGATCATGATGCTGCGCTGGCTGCAGAAGACCGGCCACAAGCCCATCGTGCTGCTGGGTGGCGGGACGACGCGGATCGGCGACCCTTCGGGGCGGGACGCGGCGCGCCAGCTGCTGACGGACGAGGACATCGCCCGCAACATGGCCGGCATCCGCAAGGTGTTCGAGAAGTTCCTGACCTTCGGCGACGGTCCCACCGACGCGGTCATGGTCAACAATGCCGACTGGCTGGACGGCCTGGCCTACATCCCGTTCCTGCGCGACGTGGGGCGGCACTTCTCCGTCAACCGGATGCTGAGCTTCGATTCCGTGAAGCTGCGGCTGGACCGGGAGCAGTCCCTGACCTTCCTGGAATTCAACTACATGATCCTGCAGGGGTACGATTACCTGGAGCTTTCGCGCCGCGCCGGGTGCCTGCTGCAGATGGGCGGGTCGGACCAGTGGGGCAACATCGTCAACGGCGTCGAGCTGACCCGGCGCATCGACCAGCGGGAGATCTATGGCCTCACGTCACCTCTGATCACGCTGGCCAACGGGCAGAAGATGGGCAAGACCGCCCAGGGCGCGGTCTGGCTGAACCAGGACCGGCTGAGTGCCTATGACTACTGGCAGTTCTGGCGCAACACGGCAGATGCGGACGTGGTGCGCTTCCTGAAGCTGTTCACCGAACTGCCGCTGGCGGAGATCGAGGAACTCTCGAAGCTGGAAGGACAGGAACTGAACGAGGCCAAGAAGCGGCTGGCCGATGCCGCGACGACGATGGCCCATGGGGCCGAGGCCGCTGCCGCTGCTGCCGAGACCGCGCGCCGCGCCTTCGAGGAAGGTGACAGTGCAGAGGGACTGCCGACCCTGGATGTCGCCGCCGCTACCGTGGCCGGGGGGGCGGCCCTGATCGACCTGATGATCGAAGCGGGGATGGCGAAGTCCCGTGGCGAGGCACGCAAGCTGATCCGGGGCGGCGGTGTCCGGCTGGCCGACGAGAAGGTCGCCGACGAGAGCCTTGCCCTGGGACCGGACGCGTTCGGAGGCGGCAGCATCAAGCTCTCCGTCGGCAAGAAGCGGCACGTGCTGGTGCGCGTCACCGGCTGAGCCGCCGTTTCCGGCCCGAACCCCGTCCGGCGCCCGGACTCAATTGCCGGTTCCGGAAAATTTTACCTGATTGCCCTGTGAAGCAGGCCCGAACCCGGCACTTGCTGCCGGGTGTGATTCGGGTGCCTCATGGCAGAAGCAGAAAAATAACACTGAAAAAACAAACGGTTGGAGGAAAATGGCATAGTTGGCACATAGGTTGAAATCGTTCCGGTACACGGCGCCAAGGCGCTCAACAGGTGTACCGGGGGACCAGAGAAGAAGGTTCCCGCGAACAGGAGAAGACCTATGACACTTTCGGTGAACACCAATGTCAGCGCGATGGTGGCCCTTCAGCAGCTCAACGCGACCAATCGCGACATGGCCGAGGTCCAGTCCCGCATCAATACCGGCCTGAAGGTTGCCGGCCCGAAGGACAACGGTGCGGTCTATGCCATCGCGCAGAACATGCGTGGCGAGATTGCCGGCTTCGAGGCGGTGAAGACCGCCCTGGACAACGCGGTGAGCGTGGTTGACGTCGGACTGGCCGCCGGCCAGTCGATTTCCGACCTGCTGATCGAGATGAAGGAAAAGGCGGTTGCCGCCCTGGACCAGAGCCTGGAGACGGCCAGCCGCAACGCCCTGCAGAACGACTTCGCGGCGCTGCGTGACCAGATCTCCACCATCGCCGGCAATGCCGAGTTCAACGGCTTCAACATGCTGGACGGCTCCGCGAGCTCGATCGCGGTGCTGGCCAACCCGGATGGCGACACCATCACGGTGACGGCGCAGAACATGACCACCGGCACGGCCGGCCTGGCGCTCTCCGCCCTGTCGCTGTCCACCGCGACCAACGCTGCTGCCGCCCGCTCCGCGGTCGATGCGGCGATCAACACCGCCAACCAGCAGCTGGCGCAGCTCGGCACCCGCGCCAAGTCCATCGAGATCCACCAGGGTTTCGTCGACAAGCTGATCGACAGCCTGACCTCCGGTGTCGGCAACCTGGTCGATGCGGACCTGGCGAAGGAAAGCGCCCGCTTGCAGGCCCTGCAGATCAAGCAGCAGCTTGGCACCCAGGCCCTGTCGATCGCCAACCAGGCCCCGCAGAGCATCCTCGGCCTGTTCGGCTAGGACCTGGCGACAGCGACCTGAAACGGAGAAGGGCCCCGGCAACCGCCGGGGCCTTCTTCGATTCAGCCGACTTCTTCCGGTGGCGTCATGGTCGCCGCGATCTGGCGCAGTGCCTCCGCCGTCGCGTCATCGGCGGGCAGGAATGCCTCGATGGCGATTTCCGACAGGGTCACGTCCACGGGGGTGCCGAACATGGTGGTGGTGCTGAAGACGGAGAGCACCAGGCCATCCGCGGTCCGCATCTGCAGTGGCACGACATAGTCGATCATGGCGGCGGGGAAGCTGCCGGCCGCATCGGCTGCCGTGTCGGGCACCGGGTAGGCGGCCAGTTCCGCATGCAGCGCCTCCAGCCCCGCATCCGCGCTGGTCTCGACCTGCTGGCGCAGCCGGTGCAGCACATGCTCCCGCCACTGGCCCAGGTTGACGATGGCGGGGGCCAGTCCCTCCGGATGCAGGCTCAGGCGCAGCACGTTGCAGGGCGGTTCCAGCAGGTGCGGCGCGACCCCCTGCAGCATCACCTGGACCATCCGGTTGGCGCGGATCAGGTTCCAGTGCCGGTCCACGGCCAGCGCCGGGTAGGGATGATGACCCTCCAGCACCAGTTCCACCGCCTTGCGGGCCGGTTCCAGCGACGGATCATCCAGGCCGCGCTCCGGGTAGACCGGTGCGAAGCCCCCGGCCGTCAGCATGACATTGCGCTGGCGCAGGGGAACCTCCAGATGATCGCTCAGCCGCAGGATCATCTCCCGGCTTGGCCGGGCGCGACCGGTCTCCATGAAACTCAGGTGCCGGGTGGAGATGCCCGCGTCGCAGGCGAGGTCGAGCTGGCTGAGGCGTCGCCGCTGCCGCCATGCGCGCAGATGCTGGCCGAAATCGGAAACATGCTTGTTCATGGCGGCAAGGATAGGCCGCGGAATGCGCCTGACCAATGACCTGGCGGGTAATTGAGATCATGTCGCCGGAGCCGCCAATGTCCCGGTCATGGACGCCGTCGGTCGGTGTCCCGGGCCGCTCCGGCCCTGTCATGGACCAGCAAGAAGGGAGTTTCCCATGACCCCGAACAGCAAGAGTTTCCTGCGTCGCGCGTTGCAGATCGACTTCGCCATTTCCGCGGTCTGCACGGTTTTGCTGATTGCCGCCTCGGCCCCCCTGGCCCAGCTTGCCGGGCTGCCGCACCTGCTGGTGCTCGGCACCGGCCTGGTCTTCGTGCCGTTCCTGGCCCTGCTCGGCTGGCTGCTGCTGCGCCCGACACCGCCCCGGCAGGGCGTGTGGATGGTCATCGGCCTGAATGTCGGCTGGGCGGTGGCAACGGCGGTCTTCCTGGCCAGCGGCATCGTTTCGCCGACAGCCTGGGGCTACGCGCTGATCATCGGCATCGCGGTCGCTGTCGTGGTCTTCGCGGAGATGGAGATCATCGGACTGAAGCGCGCGCCCGTCGCAGGCTGACCGGCAAGCGGGCGCGGCATCGGTCACCCGGTGCCGTGTCCCCACACCGGCCGGGCGGTGGTCAGCGGCCCCTGTAGGTCTCGACGTTCTGGTCCGGCAGCCAGACCCCGGCGGGCGGTTCCCCGGTCTGGTAGAAGACATCGATGGGAATGCCGCCGCGCGGATACCAGTAGCCGCCGATGCGCAGCCAGACCGGTGCAATGCAGTCCACGATGCGCCGCGCGATCAGGATCGTGCAGTCCTCGTGAAACGCGCCGTGATTGCGGAACGCGCCGAGGAACAGCTTCAGGCTCTTGCTTTCCACGATCTCCCGGTCCGGCACGTAGTCGATGACCAGCCGTGCGAAGTCCGGCTGCCCGGTGACGGGACAGATGGAGGTGAATTCCGGCGCGGTGAAACGCACCAGGTAGGGCAGTCCCACATGCGGGTTCGGCACGGCATCCAGCACCGCCGCATCCGGGTCGTCGGGCAGCGCGCTCTGCTGCCCCAGATGTTTCAGATCATCCTGCATGGTCGTGCACCATCCCTGTTGCGCATCCGGTTCCGTCCTGCCGACAGCTGTGGCAATGTCCGCCCCCATGATTCCGCGACTTGTACTCTTCGACTGCGACGGCACGCTGGTGGACAGCCAGGCGGGCATCGTCACGTCCATGCAGACAGCGTTCCTCGGGTTCGGCTTGATTGCACCGCCGCCGGAGGCGGTCAAGCGCGTCGTTGGCCTGAGCCTCGACGTGGCGGTGCGGCGGCTGGCACCCGAACTGGGCCAGTCGGACGCCCTGCAGGTCGCGGCGCTCTACAAGGACACCTTCCGCAACCTGCGGCTTTCGGGGAAACTGCAGGAGCCGCTGTACGAGGGGATCAAGTCGGCAGTGCTGGAGACCGACCGGCCAGACACGATCCTCGGCGTGGCAACGGGCAAGAGCCGCCGTGGCCTGCTGGCGGTGCTGGAGCGGCACGGCATGCTGGCGCGGTTCCAGACCCTGCAGACCGCCGACGATGTGGCGGCGGGCAAGCCCGCGCCGGACATGTGCCTGAGGGCCTGCGACGAGACCGGGATCGACCCGTCCGCGACCGTGGTGATCGGCGACACCACCTATGACATGCAGATGGCCCGCGCTGCCGGTGCCGCCGCGCTGGGCGTCGCGTGGGGCTATCACGCGGCGGAGGAACTGCTGGATGCCGGGGCCGTCACGGTCCTGTCGCACCCGCGGGAGGTCGCGGCAGCCGTGCGGCAGGTCCTGCCAGGGGAGGACGCGGCGTGAAACGGTTCTATCGCGAGGTGGGGACGGAGGCTGCGGACGGCGGTCACGCGGTGCTGCTCGACAATCGCCCGATCCGCACCCCGGCACGCAAGCTGCTGGTCGTCCCGACCGCCGCCCTGGCCGATGCGATCGCGGCCGAGTGGGATGCGCAGGGGGAGGAGATCGACCGCCGGGCCATGCCGCTGATGCGCATGGCGGGCACGGCCATCGACGACCTGGCCGGGATGCGGGACCAGACGGCGGACGCGGTGGCGCGCTACGCGGAGACGGACATGGTCTGCTTCTGGGCATCGGAACCGCAGCGGCTGGTGGAGCGGCAGCAGGCAACCTGGCGACCGCTGCTGGACTGGCTGGAGGCGACCTACGGCGCGCCCCTTTCGGTCACCTCCGACATCCATGTCCAGTCCCAGCCGCCGGCGAGCCTGACGGTGCTGCGACGGCAGGTGCACGGGCTGGACAACTTCCGGCTGGTGCCGCTGTCGGTGGCGACAGGCACGGCCGGATCGCTGGTCATCGGGCTGGCGCTGGTGACCGGGCGCATCGGTGCCGCGCAGGCCTTCGATGCGGCACAGCTTGACGAGACCTTCCAGATCGAGGAATGGGGCGAGGACGAGGAAGCCACGCGGCGCCGGGCCGGTGTGCGCGAGGAATTCGACGCGGTGGAACGGTTCTGTCGGGCGTTGTCAGACGCAGGACCGCCCAGCGCCGGAGCCGCTGGCGCTTCGTGACCAATCACCTATGATCTGCAACACCAGATTCGCGAGACAGGACAACAGGCGGGGAGCATTCGATGCAGGACATCGTTCAGATGCTGGAGGAGAAGCGGGCCAAGGCGCGCGCGGGCGGTGGAGAGCGCCGGGTAGAGGCCCAGCATGCGCGCGGCAAGCTTTCGGCGCGGGAACGGATCGAGCTGCTGCTTGACGAGGGGTCCTTCGAGGAATGGGACATGTTCGTCGAGCATCGCTGCACCGACTTCGGCATGAGCGAGAACAATATCCCCGGTGATGGCGTCATCACCGGCTACGGCACCGTGAACGGTCGGCTGGTCTTCGTCTATTCGCAGGACTTCACGGTGTTCGGCGGCGCGCTGTCGGAGATGCATGCGCGCAAGATCTGCAAGATCATGGACAAGGCGATGCAGGTCGGTGCCCCGGTGATCGGCATGTGCGATTCCGGTGGTGCCCGCATCCAGGAAGGCATCGACAGCCTGGCCGGCTATGCGGAGGTGTTCCAGCGCAACGTGCTGGCGTCCGGCGTGGTGCCGCAGATCTCCATGATCATGGGTCCGTGCGCCGGAGGCGCGGTCTACAGCCCGGCGATGACCGACTTCATCTTCATGGTGAAGGACACGTCCTACATGTTCGTCACTGGCCCGGACGTGGTGAAGACGGTGACGGCGGAGACCGTGACGGCGGAGCAGCTGGGCGGGGCCATCACCCACACCACCAAGTCCTCCGTCGCCGACCTGGCGCTGGACAACGACATGCAGGCCATTGCCCAGGCCCGTCGCTTCATCGACTTCCTGCCCGCGTCGAACCGGGAGGAGTCGCCCGTGCGGCCCTCCTTCGACGATCCGGAACGGCAGGAGGCCTCGCTGGACACGCTGGTGCCGGCGAACCCGAACAAGCCCTATGACATGATGGAGCTGGTGGAGAAGATCGTCGACGAAGGCGATTTCTTCGAGATCCAGCCCGGCTTCGCCAAGAACATCATCGTCGGCTTCGGCCGCATGGAGGGGCAGACGGTCGGCATCGTGGCCAACCAGCCGATGGCGCTGGCCGGGTGCCTGGACATCGATTCATCGAAGAAGGCGGCGCGCTTCGTCCGCTTCTGCGACTGCTTCAACATTCCGCTGGTCACCCTGGTCGACGTGCCCGGCTTCCTGCCCGGCACCTCGCAGGAATATGGCGGCCTGATCAAGCATGGCGCGAAGCTGCTCTATGCCTATGCCGAGGCCACGGTGCCGAAGGTCACGGTGATCACGCGCAAGGCCTATGGCGGTGCCTATGACGTGATGAGCTCCAAGCACCTGCGCGGCGACGTCAACCTGGCCTGGCCGAACGCGGAGATCGCGGTGATGGGCGCCAAGGGTGCGGTGGAGATCATCTTCCGCGCCGACATCGGTGACGATGCCAAGATCGAGGCCCGGACGGAGGAATACCGCCAGACCTTCGCCAATCCCTTCATCGCCGGGGCGCGCGGCTTCATCGACGACATCATCATGCCGCACAACACCCGCTTCCGGATCATCAAGTCCCTCAGGATGCTGAAGACCAAGAAGCTGGAGAACCCCTGGAAGAAGCACGACAACATTCCGTTGTAACGGGAGCAGGCGGGTTGGGGACACACGAAGCAGGCGGGTTGGGGTTGGTCGGGTCGGCCAACCCGCCGTCTCTCGTCACGGAGGGCAACTGCTTCACCTCCGCGCAAAAAGCCCCTGAGCTGAACCCCTGCTTCCACGGCGCTGCCGGGCTTGACCCGGCAGCCCACGGTGCCGCCTCGGTGTCTCAAGATGGGCACCCGTATCAAGTACGGGTGCGCCGTGGGGTGGGAGCGGTCTGGATCATCGCCGGGCCGATCTGATGCTTCGCCTTCGGACAAGCATCACCGAAGCCTTGTTCGCGCGACGGTCCCTTCAGCATCCTCTGCTGCATCCCGCCGCGGGATTGACCTCAGTCCCCGCGCGGACGTGCCACGCCACCGCCGATCGCGGTGACACCTGCCGCGATGTCCTGAACCACGACGCCGCCCGCGCCGACCACGGCATCGTCACCGACCGTCGCGCCGGGCCGTGCCACGGCACCGGCACCGAACAGGACGCGCGTGCCGAGCCTGACATTGCCCGCCAGGTGCGCCCCGACCGCGACGTGGCAGGCATCGCCCACCCGGCAGTCATGGCTCACCGTGGCACCGGTATTGATGATGACGTGGGACCCCAGCCGAGCCCCGGTCTGGATCACGGTCCCGGCGAAGATCATGCAGCCTTCGCCGATCACGGCAGAAGGCGACACCCAGGAAAAGGGATGCACCAGGGTGGCGAAGCGGCAACCGGAAAGCGCATCGGCCAGTCGGGCGCGGGCGGCATTGTCGCCGACCGCGAT
The DNA here is from genome assembly GCA_965228535.1 of Minwuia sp. Lineage (GTDB taxonomy): Bacteria > Pseudomonadota > Alphaproteobacteria > Minwuiales > Minwuiaceae > Minwuia. The sequence goes on from CBDDHU010000003.1 coordinate 1,051,439, forward strand.
CAGCCATTCGGCATCCGCTGTCCGGTGATCCCCCGGCGGGCCTTGCAGGACCGGGACGTCGAGGACCGTGCTGCCCCACCGTTCCCGGTTCTCGTCCAGCAGCCCGGTGACCTGCCGTCCTGCCGCCCGCGCGGCCTCGACGCATTCGCGTGCATGGCCGCCCGTCCCGACGATCAGCAGGGGCGGGGCGGTCATGCTGGCCTCAGTCGCTTTCCAGGGTCAGCCGCAGCCCGTCCCGGAAAGCCATCTCCGCGGGAACATTGAAGGCTGCCGTGGCACGGGAGGGATCACCGATGGAGGTGCGGATGTCGCCGGTCCGGGCCTCGGCATGGGTGATGTCGGCCTCCGCGCCGCAAATCTCCGCCACCATGTGGGCCAGTTCCAGCACAGATGTCGACTTGCCGGTGCAGACATTGAAGACCGCACCCGCACCGCCGCCTGCATCCATGGCCGCAACCAGGTGCCGGACCACGTCACCGACATAGACGAAGTCACGCACCTGCCCGCCATCGCCGAAGATGGTGATGCCCTGGCCGGCCTTGATGCGGTCGGTGAAGATCGCGATGACGCCGGAATAGGGTGACTTGGGGTCCTGGCGCGGGCCGAAGACGTTGAAGAAACGGAAGCCGGTGTTGGGCACGCCATGGACCCCGTACGCCACCCGGCCGTGCAACTCGCAGCCCAGCTTGTCCGCGCCATAGGCGGAAAGGGGCTTCGTGATCGCATCCTCGTTCAGCGGCACGTCGGTGTTGTCGCCATAGACCGCGGCGGAGGAGGCGTAGACCACCGGGATCGCCTTGCCGTCGCGGGCGGTGCGGGCCGCGTCGAAGATGGTGACGGTGCCGGTCAGGTTGGTGCGGTGGCTGGAGACCCATTCCTCCGTGCAGCGCTGCACGGATGCGACGGCCGCCAGGTGAAAGCAGCCATCCTTGCCGTCCAGCAACTGCTGCATCAGCACCGCGTCCGAGATGTCGCCGACAACGATGTCCGCGCCCTCCGGCACGTTCTCGCGCTTGCCGGTGGACAGGTCGTCGATGATGGTGACCTGATCGCCGCGCGCCATCAGGAACTCGGTCAGGTGGGAGCCGATGAAACCGCAGCCCCCCGTTACCAGCCAGTGTGCCATGGCGTCGGAACTCCCGCTCTGGATCAGAGGCCGAGCGTGCTGCGCACGGCCTCGATGAACTGGTCGACCTGGATCGGCTTCGGCAGGTAGGCATCCGCGCCGCTCTCCAGCACCTTGCTCTCGTCACCGGCGGTGGCCATCGTGGTGACGACGATGATGGGCACGTCCTTCAGCGCCGGATCCGCCTTCATCTGGCGCACCAGGTCCAGGCCCGACACGCCGGGCAGCATCACGTCCATGATGATCAGGTCCGGTGTTTCCTCTTCCGCCAGTTCCAGGGCTTCCTGCCCGTCATCGGCGGTAACCACGTCGCAATCGAGCTGCTGCAGCGCGGAAGCGTAGACTTCCTGCACCAGCATGTTGTCCTCAACGACAAGAATGCGCTTTTCCATCTGCTCCCCAGTTATCCAAGTCCGATCCGGTGCTTACCCGAGACCCGGATAGGCGGCACGGATCGCGGCTGCCGTTTCCGGCGCCATGTCCACCAGTTCCTGTGCAAGAGTCAGGCCTTCCTGCTCATTGCCCTGCTTGACCGCGATCTCGCAGGCGCTGGCCTTCTCCTTCATGGCTCCCAGGCCGACGGAGCCGGAACTGGACGTCAGGTCATGCGCCTGCTGGCGCACCCCCTCCATGTCCGCTGAATCGATGGCCGTCTGCAGCATCGCAACCTTTTCCTGCATCTGCACCAGGAATTTCCCCAGCAGCATCTCCACCATCTGGTCGCCCAGGCTGGATTTCAGTGCGCCGAACGACGCCTCGTCGAAGTGATCCGTCATGGCTGTCACATCTCCACATCACTGAACCGCAAACCGCGGTGACGCTACCCGAACGCCATGCAGAATGCGAGACCTGCAATCCGCTCGGTCGTGACGCTACTCCTGCGCACTTGATCGAACCGGCGGGTACACCTAGTTTCGCGCGACATGTGCAGGGAACTCTGATTGAGGCGAGAAGGGGACGGCAATGCGTTTCGAAGGCACCAGCAACTATGTGGCGACCGAGGATCTGATGGTTGCGGTGAATGCCGCCGCCACCCTTGAACGGCCTCTGCTGATCAAGGGCGAACCGGGAACCGGCAAGACGGTGCTGGCGCACGAAGTGGCAAAGGCGTTCGACGCCAACCTGATCGAGTGGCACATCAAGTCCACGACCAAGGCGCAGCAGGGCCTGTACGAGTATGACGCGGTCTCGCGCCTGCGGGACTCGCAGCTGGGTGAGGAGCGGGTGAAGGACATCCGCAACTACATCAAGCGCGGCAAGCTCTGGGATGCCTTCACCGCCGAACAGCGCCCGGTGCTGCTGATCGACGAGATCGACAAGGCCGACATCGAGTTCCCGAACGACCTGCTGCTGGAACTCGACCGCATGCAGTTCTTCGTCTACGAGACCGGCGAGACGGTGGTGGCGAAGCAGCGCCCGCTGATGATCATCACTTCCAACAACGAGAAGGAACTTCCGGACGCGTTCCTGCGCCGCTGCTTCTTCCACTACATCCGTTTCCCCGACCAGGAGACGATGCAGGAGATCATCGAGGTGCACTATCCGAACGTGCAGTCGGAACTGGTGTCGGAAGCGCTGAAGATCTTCTACGATATCCGTGAAGTGCCGGGCCTGAAGAAGAAGCCGTCCACGTCGGAACTGCTGGACTGGCTGAAGCTGCTGATGGCGGAGGACCTGTCGGCTGACACGCTGCGCAGCCGCGATCCGAAGAAGCTGATCCCGCCGCTGCATGGTGCGCTGCTGAAGAACGAGCAGGACGTGCACCTGTTCGAACGGCTGGCCTTCCTGGCCCGTCGGGAGCAGAACAAGAACTGAGGTCCGTGACGTCACGTTGCGCGATGAACGGTCCGATCAGGAGGTGACAGCATGTTCGTGAACTTCTTTCTGGAACTGCGCCAGAACAAGGTGCCGGCGACGCTGCGCGAGTACCTGACCCTGATCGAGGCCGTGAAGCGCAACGTCGCGGGCTACAGCGTGGAGGACTTCTACTACCTGTCCCGCGCCACGCTGGTGAAGGACGAGAAGAACCTCGACAAGTTCGACCAGATCTTCGGCAAGTGCTTCAACGGGCTGGATTTCGTCTCCGACCAGGAAGAGCACGAGATCCCGGAGGAATGGCTGAAGAAGCTGGCCGAGAAGGTGCTGACCGAGGAGGAGATGGCGGAGATCGAGGCCCTTGGCGGCTTCGAGGAGCTGATGGAGACGCTGAAGAAGCGCCTGGAGGAGCAGAAGAAGCGCCACCAGGGCGGCAACAAGTGGATCGGCACCGCCGGCACCTCGCCCTTCGGCGCGCATGGCTACAATCCGGAAGGTGTCCGCATCGGCCAGAAGGAAAGCCGTCACCGCCGGGCGGTGAAGGTCTGGGACAAGCGAGACTTCAAGAACCTGGACGACAATGTCGAGCTCGGCACCCGCAACATCAAGGTGGCGCTGCGCCGCCTGCGCCGCTTCGCCCGTGAAGGCGCGGACATGGAACTCGACCTGCCCGACACCATCAAGTCGACGGCGGAGAATGCGGGTTTCCTGGACCTGAAGATGATCCCGGAGCGGCGCAACACCGTGAAGGTGCTGCTGATGCTGGATATCGGCGGGTCGATGGATGACCACATCCGCACCTGCGAGGAGCTGTTCTCGGCCGCCAAGACCGAGTTCAAGCACATGGAGCACTTCTACTTCCACAACTGCCTCTACGAGAAGCTGTGGAAGGACAACAAGCGCCGCCATTCGGAGTTCGTCGATGCCTGGCAGGTGCTGCACACCTACCCCTCCGACTACAAGGTGGTCTTTGTCGGCGACGCGACCATGAGTCCCTACGAGATCGTCTATCCCGGCGGCTCGGTGGAGCACTGGAACGAGGAGTCCGGCGAGGTCTGGATGAAGCGTTTCCTGGATGTCTACCAGCGTGCCATCTGGCTCAACCCGGTGCCGGAGAAGTACTGGGACTACACGCCCTCCATCAAGCTGATCCAGGAACTGATGGGCAACCGCATGTTCCCGCTGACCCTGGAGGGGCTGGAGAAGGGCATGAAGGAACTCTCGAAGTAGGTTTCGCTTTGCGCCGGCCTGCCCGTGGCGATAGACAACGGCTGTCGCGGCGGCCATCGCCGCTGCCGCAGGGCTGATCGGGACCGGTTTCATGAAGAAGTTCCTCGTCAATTCCGCTGTCATGCTGGTGGCGCTGCTGGTCGGGCTGATCCTGGTCGAGGGGATGGTGCGGCTGACGGCGGAGCCATGGCTGGAACAGCGCATGGCGGAACTGAACCCGGACAGCGATACTGCGGCCTTCGGCTCCGACACCACCTGGTCGTTCGAGACGAAGGACGGCAACTTCCTGAAGTTCCGGGCCGGCAGCGAGGTGGCAGTCAGCCATTTCGAGTATGACCTGACCGCCCATATCGACGGGATGTCGGGCCGCGTCACGGTGCCGACACCGGGGCCGGAGGCGCCGGTGGTGCCGCTGTTCGGGGATTCCTTCGTCTTCGGCATCGGCGTCGCGGACGAGGAGACCATTGCCTCCCGCCTCGCCGAACGGCATGCGGACTGGCGTTTCCTGAACCTGGGCGTGCCGGGAACGGCGCTGAGCGAGCACCTGTATTTCCTGCGTCACCGGCACCAGGAAATCGGCAGCCCGGACCGCTACGTCTTCTTCATGTACACCGGCAACGACCTGCTGGACATCTTCCGCGGTACCCCGGGTGAGGCAGCGCCGGAGCGCGAGGTGGCGGTGGTGGCCCATGCGCAGGAACGGGATTCGTCGCAGCGCTTCCTGTCGCGGGTCAATGCCTTCGTCTACTACAACCCCGTGCTGAAACGCTCCTATGCCATCCAGCTTGTCCGCCGCTACCTGCTGAACGCGCTGAATGCCAGTGCCCGCGACGAGGGCGGGGCAACCATCATGCATCCCTCGGTGCAGATGCTCGACACGCGCCAGGGCGCGGTCCAGGAACAGGCGGCCGGGCTGCTGGCGGAACAGTTCCGACGGCTGGACGAGATGCAGGATCGCCTCGGGTTTTCCTCGCTGGTGATCATCGTGCCGAACATCTTCCAGCTGGATGCCGAACGCCTCGCCGCCATGACGGAACGCTACGCCATGGCGCCGGAGGACGTGGATGTCATGACACCCAACCGGATCATGACCGGCGCGGCCGCGGCACATGGTTTCACCGTCTTCGACAGCACCGCCTGCATGGCCGACAGCGGCGATCCGAAGGCGCTCTATTACCTGCAGGATGACCACCTGCGCCCCGCTGGCGTGCGTGCCCTGGCCGCCTGCATCGACCCCGTGATCAGCGACTTCCTCGCCGCCGGGGCGGGCTGAGACCTACCGGAATGCCTTCCGCGCCGCTGCGGTGACGATGCCCCAGGCGGCGTTGATGGAGAGGCCGGTGACCAGGCCCATGACCGGGTCGCCGGTGGGCGCGATGCCCTTCATCGGGAACACCACCGCGACGGCGATCAGGGTTGGTCCGACGGCACCGAAGATGGCGACCAGGATCCAGTATTTCAGGCCGCGCCCGAACCATGGCGCGACCAGGCCCAGCACGATGCCCCAGACCCCGCCCCAGAAGGTGATGGAGACGAGTTGCGGCACGCCGAACGGTTCCACCGGCTGCATCGGGAAGGGGGCGAATCCGGCGATCCCGGCATTGTGCAGCAGCATCAGCACGATCTGATGCCCGGCGAGCACGCCGATGCAGCCCGCGATGAACCAGAGCAGCAGCGACCGGGGGGACCGCATGGTCAGTCCTGCCCGCCCGCCGGGTACCAGTTCGGCTCCCGCTTCTCCAGGAAACTGGCAAGCCCCTCGTCCGCCTCCGGCGTCAGCCGCTTGGCCGCATGCGGGCGGACCATTTCCTCCATCTCCAGCGCGGAGAAGTACAGGGCGGAATATTTCAGGATCGATTCCTTCGACTGCGCCAGCGCCTCCGGCGGGCAGTGCAGCAGCGCGTCGATGATCGGCGCGGCGGTGGCGTCCAGGTCGGCGGCGTCACAGACCTCGTCCACCAGCCCGATCTCCATCGCCCGCTCCCCGTTGAAGCGCTCGCAGGTCAGGGAATAGCGCCGCGTGCGTCCCGGCCCCATGCGGGAGATCAGCTGCGGGAAGATCGGCGCGGCCATCAGGCCCCAGCGCGCCTCCGTGATGGAGAAGATGGCGTCCCGCGCCGCGATGATGATGTCACAGGCCGCCGCGACCCCGGTGCCGCCACCGAAGCAGCCGCCATGGATCAGCGCGATGGTCGGCTTCGGGAACGTGGTCAGGCCCTGCACCGCGTGGGTGGTGTTGCGGGAGACCTCGGCGTTGGCATTCCAGTCCTTCACCCGCACCTCGCGGATCCAGGACAGGTCGGCACCGGCCTGGAAATGCTTGCCGCGTCCCCGGATCACCACCAGCCGGCAGGCATCGTCGGTCGCCAGCGTGCCGAAGGTCTGCAGCAGCGCGCTGATCATCTCCCCGTTGTAGGCATTGTTGCGTTCCGGCCGGTTCAGCCAGACCGTCGCCACCCCGCGACTGTCGATCTCCGTCTCGACGACACTCATGATCCGTTCTCCCCCTGTCCGTCGGCCTTGCTGATCCAGTCAGGGAACGTGCCACTGGCCGGATCGTAGAGTGCATTCATCCGCCGCAACCGCTCGATCGGGGCCAGCGTCGCGGCGATCAGCGGATCATCCGGCGTCGCGGTGGCCAGCTTCGAGCCGCCGATGTCCGCCGCGATCGCTCCCAGCGCCCCGTCGATCTCCGCCTCGTCCAGCGTGCCCTTCGCTCTCAGGCTGCCGATCAGCGCTGCAACCGCAAGCAACAACCCGGCCGTCTGGGCATCGGAGATATCGGCGTCACTGGTCATGGTGGCAGGTCCCGGTCCGGTCGCGGGTGAATGTGACTGGTGATCCCGGCAGGATTCGAACCTGCGACCTACTGATTAGGAAGCACGTGATTATCCAACGGGATCAACGCTGTTTTACAGGATCGGGGGGTGTTGTCCACCACTACGGATCAATGGCTTGCGGGCCAAATGTACAACTTTCCAGCATTGGAGAAGCCCCATGACTGACAACGAACGGGCCGTGATCGAGGCGGCTGTGGAGTGGGGGTACTTAAGGACCATCTTTGGAAACAAAGCGCGCCCCATGCTGCTCGCGTCAGCGGCGCTGGAAGCCGCTCTCGATGAACTCCACAACGAACATGATGGCAAATGGGAGCCGAGTGATGACTGACCGCGAGACCATGCCAACCGACCTCTGCGACTGGAGCCTGCGGCAACGCCTGATCGGCTGGTCCGCGTGGATCCTGTGGCAGGCCGTCGATTCCCTCGCCAGCGGTGTGCTGCATCGCCTAAACATGTCTCTGCTGCCGTGGGCTGGTGCGTTCGCTTATGCCAACCGGGAGAAGCCCCATGACTGACCGCCCCCTCGTTCTCTCCGCCGATCAGGTCCGGGCGTACCTGGCTGGCAAGACACAGGATCGGGTGGTGCTGGATCCGCAGCCCGCTGTCTCCGTCATGCCTGACGGGTACTACGTCGATGCTTATTGCAGCGAGCCGCGAACGCCAGAGAACCCCCGCCGCATGTCATGCAACTGGTGCCTGTGGACGCACGACCACCGACAGGGGTGCGCTTTCACAACCACCAGCGCGAAGCCGGGGGACAGGTTCTGGATACAGCAGCCGTACAGTCTGTCAGTGGTCTACGCATCGGAAGCGGATGCTGGGGACGCTCTCTCGGATCAGTCGGGGATGCCGCCAGAGACTTTGAGCCGTGCTCAGTCCCGCCTGACCCTGATCGTCACTGACGTGAGGGTGCAGCGGTTGCAGGACATCAGCGAGGAAGACTGCCGGGCCGAACTCGGTCTGGAAACCGACTATGCGGCAGACATGTTCGACATCGACTGGGACAAGGCTCACCCGAACCCGACCCACCAGTGGGCTGCAAACCCGTGGGTCGAGGCGCGGACGTTTCGCGTGGTCAACCGCAACATTGATGAGGTGTGATGATGTGGGCATTGTCGCACCGGGGAAGCCCATCAGCTGCGGCAATGGCTGACCGACACTACAACAGGCAGAGTATTGGTTCGGCTCAGTTCGTCCCGCCCGGTCGATGCGTCGTCCTCCTTTCCCGATGCGGCAAGGCCGTGTGGGTGACATCCTGGCCCTATGCCGAGTTCACGAAGCACGAATGGGCCGGGGCGTGGGTAAACAGTCTGTTCCGCAACGAAGGCGCTGGGTTGTCGTCCACACTGATCCGAGCAGCGATAGCCGCGACCAGAGCGATATGGGAGCCGCCCGACCTCGGCATTGTCACGTTCGTTGACCCGACAAAGGTCCGCAAAAAGCGCGATCCGGGGCGGTGCTACATACGCGCCGGGTTCAAGCGTTGTGGTCACACAAAATCCGGTCTTCTGGCCTTCAAGATGCTGCCGGATGCGATGCCGGAGGCGTTGCCCCCATCCGGGTATGTCGCCGATATGTTCTCCATTGATGAGGTGTGATGATGGGAGACTTGAGTAAGCGGCTGCGTGAGGCGGCAATACACCGCGAGACGGTCACGCCGGATGAGTACGGTATGCGCACCCTGTCAGCGTCACTGGACCTGGCGAAGGTGTTGATGGCCAAAGCAGCAGACGCCCTTGAGTGGCAGCCGATTGCGGATGTGACGGGGAAAGGTGGGGTCGATGCGCGTTTTCTCGGATGGAACGAGGCGCTTGGGGTGTTTCCCATGCAGCGGCACGGTATCAACGGCTGGGTGATGACCGATGGCAGCAAAGGCCCCCATCTGATCGACAGCGACGATCTTCGTCCGTACCAGGTTTCCCCCACCCACTTCATGCCCCTTCCCCAACCGCCGGAGGGTGAGTGATGGGAGGGACGGAAATCAACGTCCGCCACCACCCCGGCTCCCTCCTGCGCTTGGGCGTCCGCCGCAAACCACCCGGTTTCAGTGCAGTGCGGTTGACGCCGGAACAGGCCGAATTTGCCGCACGCATGGCCGTTGAGACGTTCACCGAGATGACAAACAACGGGCAGTCTTTCCAGAGCGCGCTGGTGGCCGTCTATCTAACGGGGCTGGACCATGGTGCAAACGCCAGCCGGGACGATGAAACGTAGGCCCCGCCGCCGCTCTACGGTCGCTGCTGACCTGCGCACCCCGAAGTACAGGCCGAGGGTCAAGCGGAACCGGAAGAAGTACGACAGGAAACGTAACACGTCCCCGGCCACCTGTTAATGAAAGCGTGGTTTGCTTAACAGGTCGGGGTGGACACCTCCGCCCCCAGCCCCGAATAACCAGCCTTGTCGATCCAGCTATCGAGGTGGTCGGGGGACTGGATCAGCCGGGCGGTTTTCACCCAGTCCATGCAAAGCGCGACCTGCGCAAGCGTGACCTCCGTCCCGAGAATGACGGACCATCCCTGTGCGATCCGGGCGAAGTTCTCGGAGGCGTCCCCGTAGTCGCTCGCCCGGTCGCCGTTGACTATTGTCAACGCCTCATTCAGCACCTCGTCGCGGGTCATGCAGCCTCCAGCATCAGGGGGGTTACTCGGTGGCGTTCGATCTCGCCGTGTTCCTGAACAGCGCAGTACAGCTCCCATTGCCGGTCCGTGGCAAAGGGGCTGAGGGCTTCGTCAATCATGCACTATCTCCACCAGTGCCCGGAGCTTGTCGCGGCAATCCCCGTGAGCGTCGAACAGGTCCAGCACGTACCCGGCAACGTCCGCCTGCGTCTCGGCTACAGGGACCGGTGGAGCGGGACGGCAATCAGTCAGGGACGGGGGCACGGTCGGGCGGATCACTTCGACCTTCGTCACGATCCTGACCTCCGGCTCCGACGCGCAGGCCGTCAAGAGTGCGAGACAGGACAGGAGCCACGGGGCCGTCTTCCGCATCGCGGGTCTCCCTTCTGATGGTGTTCAGCCTGTCGGCTCGGTGCTGGCCTAGAGCCTGGGCCTCTGCCAGTGCCGCCAACGTCTGCCGCTGCCGCTCCCGGACGCCTTCCAGCGTGGCACGGAGTCCGGCATTGGCGGACAGGGCGTGATCCCGTTGCGCGGCGACAGCGGCCTTCTCACCGATCAGGCGCTCTATCTCCGCGCCCCGGCTGGACCATGACCACCAGAACCCCGCCAGAACGACCAGCAGGGCACCGCCAGCAGCCGCCTTGATCCAGAAGGGTGTCGGCATTACCGACCCCCCTTCACGTTCTCGTAGGCCGCGCCGAACAGGTAACTGCCGACCGTCGCGGCAGCCAGTCCGGCGACGGGCAGCATCACCGCGCTGATCTTGTCCGCCGTGACGGAGGGAATGAACATGGCTGTTGCGCAGGCGGCCCCCATGGCCCCGCACCACCAAAGGATGCGGGCCACCCACTTGCGGCGGTTCTCCCAACTGAACCCCTCGGTCACAGGCTCTCTGCCCACGCCAGAACGTCGAACATCGGGCAGGGCTTCGCAGACACGTCCCGGTGACCGATCACCTGCGCAAAGGGGTGGCGGTCGAGAGTGGCACGCACGGTGTCTTCAAGGGCCGCCCATTGGGACGCCGTGAAGTTGCAACCGGGCTTGCCGCCGACCATGCATATCCCGATGCTGTCCCCGTTGTGGCCGCGTGCATGTGCTCCGGGGCGTTCCTCCGACCTGCCTGCCTCGACGGTCCCGTCCCTGCGGATGACGTGGTGATAGCCAAGGTCGGACCAGCCGTTTTCCTCGACATGCCAGCGGCGGATTTCCTCCGCGCCTATGTCCATGTCTGCCGGGGTGTCGGAGCAGTGAATGATGATCGTCGTGATGGTTCTCACAGCGTCACCTCGATCCATCCTGTCGGGACAATGAACACCCGTCCGTTGCAGTCGTACTCGCCGACCGAGCGGACGCGGTACGCGCCCGGCTCCAGGTTCTCCGGGATGGTGATTTCAAGCTCAACCCACCGCGTCTGACCGGGACGCAACGTCGCCTTGTTCGGATTGACGCGGGACAGGCGTATGCCGTCCGGGCGTTCCCATTCGCTTGTGGCCGATAGCCTGCAATTGCGGTGGCGGGTGGCCTGAAACTGGATCAGCACAGTCTCTGTGCTCTGTCCGCCATGCCGGGTCTCGTGGACTGTGACGGGCGGTTGGGCCGCGTCTGCCTTCTGCTCGGCATCCAGCCCAACGTCGAGCGCCTTGACGCAGATGATGCCGAGGAAGAACGCGAACAACGCCACCCCGATGCCGTTCCTGTCGATGCCCTTCATGAGATCAGCTTCACCAGTTTGTCGGACATGGTGAGCATGGCGGCAGCGACGGCTCCCAGCGCGCCCAACACCCACACCGCGCCGCGCCCCCGGTTCATCAGGGCTTTCAGTTCCTTGATGTCCGCGCGGAGTTCATCGTTCTGCTTCTCCAGATGTGCCATCCGGGCTTCCATCCGGCCCCATGCTGCCTGATCCGTCATGCTTCCACCTCGAACGCGAAGGGTTCCGGCGGCATCGGGAAATAGGCGTGACTGTCGTCCAGCGTGGTCCCGACTGCATCGGCCCCGGTGATCCAGGCGACCGAGACCGTGCCGGACAGGGCCTGATCGCAGGTCAGGGTCACGACCATGCCGGAGACGTTGACGGCGCTGACCGTGCGCGCACCATTGCCGTCCGTGACGGTCCAGCCAGCCACGTCGGACGTGCTGTCGATGGTCATGGGCGAGGTTCCGCCCGTGAGGGTGATGTCCACGTCCGCGCCATCAATGGCCGCGCTGCTGTACCGGGGCTGCCGGTCGCCCAGCACGGCGCAGCGAAAGGCCCCCTTGGCGGCAACGGTCTTCTCCGCGTTGGTCCAGAGATGGTCGCCGTCAACGTCGGTCGGCGCGTCCAGGTGCGCCTGCGATCCTGCACTGCCGAACGGGTCGGCGTCGTCGTACAGCGCGACCTGCCCGGCCCGCACCCGCCCGAGCGAGGCATCGGTCAGCCCGGTGGCGGACAGGCTGACGATGTGATGGACGTTCAGGTCGTCGTGGATCGCGTTCCGCCATGCCGTCCGCTTCGCCTTCGCGTAGGTCTGCCAGTTGGCGGTCATGTCGGTATTGGCCGCACCGACCGAGGCGTCGTTCAGCCCCAGGTCTTCGATGATGATGACGCCTGTGGGGAAGGTGTCGGCGTTGGCCGCGATCAGCTTGGAGAGCTGGAGATGCACCCGGCGGGTCATCGAACCCGATCCATCGGCATCGGCGTTCCACTGCCCGTCCGTCGATGCCTGCGCCGGGCGCGGCACCATCCATGTCGACCCCTGCGTGTTGAAGAAGAACCCGACCGGGCAACGGTCAGTGGCGTCGAAATGGTCGTAGGCTTCCTCCGCGATCAGCATCATCCACTTGTTCGTGGTTCCGGTCGCCAGCTTGTCCACGCGCGCATAGCTGGTGTTGGTGATGGTCACGTTGTCGCCGCGCCCGTCCGCGCCGCTCTCGCCGCAGCCGACGATCACCAGGCCGATACCGACATTGGCCACCGTCCGTTCGGTCCCGGCCCCGCCCTCCCGGACGCCAAGCGTGCCGAGTTCCATGGACTGGCCGGTCAGACTGCCGTCCAGCACACCGTTTGCGTCAGTGGTTCCGATGACGCCCCAGGCTCCGCCGTTGAATCGCGCCTGGTACTCCGTGCTCGGCTTGCCGATCAGGCGAACCGGGATGTCCGCTGTCCGCGTTGTCACGTCCATGGGGATCACGTCGCCCGGCTGCGGGAAGGCTACAGTGAAATCGTCGGACCCGTAGTGGTTGGCGATCAGCGGCGCGATCCGGGTCGGGATGCCGCTGAACCGGACCTCCGACAGCGGCACGTCCGACGTGGCGACACCGATGGCCCAGCATCGACCGGCGAGGGGGCCGGTCGGGCCGAGGATCGTCATGTCGAAGGCGGTCGCTGACAGGCTGGTATCGTCAATCGAGGCGGAGACGCCACCCCATGCCGCCGCCAGCACTTCATTCCGCGAAGGCATGGGGAACGAGGCAGTATCGCGGGTCCACTGCATCACCAGTTGCGGCATGGTCTGGTGCGGCAGGTGGCCAACGGCCATGCCCCAGTTTCGGAAATGGCGCGCGTTCGTGTTCGTGTCGATCCGCCAGTTCCGGGTCAGCGCGCCGCTGTCGTCCTGCACCGGATACCAGGTTTCGACTCCTGATGCCGCAGCCAGAACCATCGTCGTGTAGAACGACTGCTCGCCAAGCTGCACCGGCATCGTGTAGCCGCGCTCTGTCGCTGACTGGTTGGCATCCTGTGTGCCCGTGGCAATCCCGGCCACGCACGGGGACAGCGGGACTGTCAGGTCAAGAATGCAGCGCCGGTCATCACTGATAGCCACGGCGGGACCGAACGCCCATGCCGACTGGTTGTAGAACCTGTTGATGAACAGCGTCTCGCCATTGGCGAAGTCCGTCGCGGTCTGGCCTGTCCCGTTGCGGCCTGTCCACAACTGACCATCCGTTTCAGGGTAGAGGTCCTGAACGATGCCCGACGCCCAGCCCTTCTCGACCTGGACCGTGGCATTCCCCGCCGCTGCATGGGCATGAGACACCGCAGTAGCCGCATAGAGGACCGCGAACACCCCGCCGGGGTCAATGTCCAGCCACTCGGTCCCCCACGGCACCACGACGCCCCGGAACCGGGATATGCCCATGAACGGGTTCCTCATGGGTGATCGACGTAGATGTCGGCAGCGTCTCCGGCAGGCCGCGCCCATGCACGCACGGCGTCCGGGAGGGCCACAAGGTCCGCGATCAGCTTCATGGTCTCGCCTTCCTCGTCGGGATAGATCAGCCCGGCCTGATTGTATTCAGGCTCGGTTGCGTCTGTCGTGAAGCGGATTTCGATGGCACCGCCGCGCGCCTGGAATGTCAGTTGGGTCACGTCTTCCTTGGTGAGGAGGGTCCATTTCTTCGCGTGCAGGGGAATGAGAGTCTGGTTCATCGTGATACCTCAGCTTGGGCGCGGGATGAGCGTCGGGGAACCGCTCACAGTGGCGTTGCCGCCCGTCCCCCTGTTGTTGCTCGTGTCCCCGTCCGGGAAATACAGGACCGGTTGCGATCCGGTCGGGGTGGAACCGTCTGCTCCGAGATCCGCAGGCGTTCCGTCTACGTTTCTCCACTTGGTCAGGTCCGTCACAACGTCCTGGCCAACCTCGTCATTGGCCCATACTTCCCACCAGACGCCCTCGAACCTGAAACCATCGACCAACGCGATGTTGATGCTGGCACCCATGATCGCAATGTCGTTGGCGGTCGGGTACGTGGTATTGATCCGCGTCGTGCCGTCGATAACGAGTTGCGTCCTGTTATTCGTGCGGTCCGCGCAGAAGATCGCGTGGTGCGGGTTCCCATCGGCCAGGTCGTTCGGGCCAACATTGACATGATTGATCAAGGTGCCGCCTGCGGTGTCCTTGATCTGAAGATGCAAAGTGTTGCCGGACCTGATCAGTATGTAGATGTTGCTCGAAGCTGGCGTGCCGAAGATGCCGTGGAACTTTCCCGACGCATCACACCGGAAGAAGAACGACATGACGAAGCCCGGTCCAGTCGTGGACAGGCCACTCGGCGTGGACGAGTACGTTGCGCTGTCGTTGGTGCCGTCCCATTCGGTGGCCTGCGGTCCAGCCGCCACGCTTCGCTGACCCGTTCCCGGCCTTCTTTTCCGCTCCCCGGACAGGGAAATAAGATGCCGTCTCAAAAGTATGCCCTCACGATCAATGCCCACTTGGTGTTGGTCAGGTTCACCGAATTTCCGGACGTTGCGTCCGTGATGGTGAAGACGTTCGCCTCGTTCACGAACCGGATGGTGACGTTCGTCGCGTCGATCTGCGCCGAGAAGCCGCGCGTGTTGGTCCCGTCACCGTGATCGTCAACGCCCCAGATGATCTCGTCGTTCTGCGCGTAGTTCGCCTCTCCCGCCGCGTCGGTACACTTGAGCGCGAACAGGACAATACGGGGCTTCCCGGACAGGGAATGCGCCAGCGTCAGTTGTCCCGCCTGAGAGATTGTCTGATCCCCGGAGTCATAGCTTTCCTGGAACAGCGCGGTTGCCCATGTCGGGTTGGCCGATGCGCCCTGCGTTTTCAGGAACTGACCACTGGTCCCGGCGGCAAGCTCGGTCGGCGCACCGGAGGCCCCGTAGTAAATGATGCCGCCCTGCGTCCCGTCCGCCAGCTTGGCGAGGGTGACGGCATTGTCCTCGATCTTCGCAGTCTCGACCGCTCCGTCCGCGATGCCCACGGTATCAACCTGCTCGAATGCCGGGTTCGACCCCGCGCCCTTCGTGACGAGCGGATGACCGGAAGTTCCTGCCGAAAGCCGAGTGGGTGTGCCGGACGAGCCATAGAACAGGATCTGCCCCTGCGTCCCGTGCTCCATGGCGGCGAGGTCAACGGAGTTGGCTGCATAGTCCGCCGTCGAGACCGTCCGCGTCGGGATCGGGTCCACGGCCCAAAGCTCGACATCATCCGCCGTGTCCAGAACCGCCTTGTATTCCTCGCCGGTGTCGAGATAGATCGGGGCGAAGTTGCCTGCGGAATTGGCCACCACCGGCTGCGCGTGCGGCGTTGTCAGGTCGTCATCTTGATAGACCGTCTTGTCCGTGGTCGTGCCGGTCTCGTAGAAGTACAGCTTTGCGCCCGGCTCGACATTGGCCGCCGCGTCGAAGGCCGTGGCCCGAGGCATGTAGAACAGTCGCGCGCCCATCATTCTTCTCCGCGTTCTTCAATGTCGGCAAGCCACGCATTGACGCGGACCATTGCCTTTTTCATCCCGTCCGGGTCTCTCGTGTCGGTCAGCAGCGCCCGGAACAACTGCGGGTCTTTCAGGATGGCGTCCTCGATCATCATCGCCGCCCGGTCGCCGGACAGTTGCTTGGCGAAGCTCTCGAAAATCCCGGCTGTCTTGCTGGCCGTCCTGAGTGATGCGCCGGAGGTTCCCGCGCCCAATTGAGCACCTGCACGTGCGCCCAGCGTCCCCATGATGAAGCTGATCAGCTTGCCCGGTGCGTCCGTCATGATCGCGCCGGTGGGGGAGACGCGGCGCGAGGTCTCCAGGTTGCGGAACTGGATTGCCGCCTGACGGAGACGCTTGATCTGGTCTCCGGTCATGAGCGCGTTAAGGGCACGTTTCGTTTTCGGTTCGTTCAGCAAATTCCAGAAGCGCCGCCCCGAAATCACCAGTTCTCCCGCTTCGTCCGCATCGGTCGTGCGGGCCTGCGACATCAGGTGATCAACAAAAGCGCCCTGAACGCCATCCAGAGCCTTCCCAGTCTTGTCCTTGGCCACGAGCCTGCGGAGCTCTTTCGCCGATTCGGTCGGATTCCTCGCCGAAAGGACTCTGGCAATTGCGTCCTCCACCTCTGCGTCGATGAACCGGGAAGCCACGGTCCTGTTGTTCAGGCGGTCACGCCTTGCGCCAGCCGTCTTCGTCAGGCGATCCCGCAATGCAACGGCGCTGTTGGCGTCGGCCATCTGCCGTTGCAGATCCGGGAACATCTCCAGCGCCTCGGCATTATTGCGCATGAACGCCTCTGCCGCAGCCCTGTTGTATTCACCACCCCGGAAGGCCCGTTCGGCGAACTCTGCCTTGAGATAGTCCGCCGTGTCCAGAACCGCGCCCGCACCGTCCGTCGCGTCGAGAACCTGCTCGCCCTCGACGCGGCCCTGTTCACCACCGCGCCCGATGGTGGTTTCCAGTGTCCGGCGGGGATCGACTTCCCGGCTTTCCTGACCGAGAATACGCCCGACCGCGCCCTTGGTGAACCGCTCGTTCAGGATGCGGGAGAAGTCACGGGCTGCCGTCAGCGCATCACCGCCCTCCGCTTCCATGAGCTTGTCCAGCAACGCCTGCTCGATCTGGCTGATGATGCGGGCCTTGTTGAACTCCCCGTCCTTCCGGGCTTTCCGCATTTCCTCCAGAAGCGCGCTGCGAAGGCCTTGGACCTCCTGCACGGTCTCCATGTCGCCGAGGCGTTCGTTGCTCTCCCGGTCGAGGAACCGGCGGGCCTTGTCCGGGATGATGTCGCGCTTTGCCCTTGGGAGAGACATGCGGATCGCGTCGAATTCCCCGAACAGCCCCTTGGTGTCGATCACCGCATCTTCCGGCACCGCGTCCCAGAGTTCGCGTTCCTGCGCACGGGCGGTCGCCAGCGCCTTGTCGATCTCCTCGCGGACAATGGCCGACGACTCCGCCGCCTTCCTTTTCGGTGCAAGGGCGTTGATGCGCTGCGTGGCTGCAATCGCCGCCTGCTTCACCCGTGCATCAAGAGCCTGCACCGTGCGCTCCAGCCGGTTGCCGACGAACGCCTGCGCATCCTCCACGGAACCGGGCAGGCGGATGCTGTCGCGGATGGCCCTTGACGCCTCGGTGAGCTGGTCCTCGTACCGCTTCTGCAAGAGCGCGCTCTGCTCGTACACGTCCTTTTCCAGAGCCATCAGCCCCGGCTCACCCGTGTTCTGTGCCGCCGTCAGGGGGCCGCCCTCGATGACACGTTCCGCCGCCGCTTCCGGGTCCGCTGCCTGCTCCCTGACGCGCTTGGACGCGGCCTCGAACGCCCCCTGCCTGGAGAACGGCAGGATGCGGGACAATATCTCGCGCGCCAGCTTGACGCCCGGCGTGTTCCCCGCGAGGCTGACCGTTCCCGAGACCAGCCCGGTAAGGCCGCCAAAGGTCAGGCCACCCGCCAGTTCACCCAGCACCTGTTCCGCTTCGGTCGCATCGTCACCGGCAGCAACACGCCCCGCGCCTGCGGTCGCACCTGCTCCGGCCTCAAGACTGACAGCCGTGATCGGCTTGCGCCCGAACGTGTTGGCGATGTCCCGCGAGATGCGGCTGACCATCGGTCCCGTCGCCTTTGCCGTCGCCTGGATCGCGGGGGTCGCGCCCATCAGGACGCCGGGAACACTGCCCATCGTCTCCGCGAACTTGCCCCCTGCCGTCTCAGGGTCCACGCCTTCCTCGGCGACCGGTGAACCAACCGCCCGGAACCCACGCGCCACAAACTCACTCGGCGCGGTGTTCTTCAGGCTGTCCCATGGGGCATCGTCCTCTGACACCTCTGACAGCCCAAGCGAACTGCGGATGGTGTTTCGGAGCGCGAGTTCAGCCGGGGCGATGACATGGCGAAGCGGGGCGGACACGATGTCGGGGATGGCCATTGCGCCATCGACAAGGGCGCGGTTGAAGAACCCCATTGGGGACGTATCGCCTTCCGGCTCGTCTACGGGGATGGCGAGGCTCCGCCAGTCCGGCGCAGCGCCACCCGTGCCCTGATCGTCTTCCAGCGGGATTGCCTTGTTGCGCCAATCCATTACGGCTTCGTCCACTTCTTGCCATCAGAATCGCGGAATATCGCGCCGGATGGCAGCGCCTCGTAGTCCGCGTTGGAATTCACTTCCGGCAGTTCACCGTCCTGCGGGCGCTTGCCCCTTGCCTTCTCTTTCGGGCGATCAAACGCCTCCAGCACCGCGTCGTATTCGTCGCGAATCGCCTTCAACTGGCTGAGGTTAGCGCGCGTCTCGGCAATCTGCTTGGGCGTGAAGCCATCCGAATTCCCGAGGATGTCCCGCTCCATCCGGTCGATCTCGGACTGGAGCATGGCTCGCGTCTGCCCGAGGCGCTTCTTCCCACGCCCCTTGCCCATGCCAATGCTTCCCGGCGTCACAGACAGCTTCGACAACTGCTCCATGAGGTAGTTCGACGGCCTGCCGGGAACTGATGCCTGCATACCCGTCTGCGTGCGGATCTGGAGGTTGGTCAGTGCCTGCGCGGCTTCCTCCGCCTTCGGTGCGGGGAGATCGCCACCGAAGAAGTCCACGACCGTATTCGCGATGTTGGCCGCGATGCCTTCACCGCCAAGGGCTGCTTCGGGATCAAGCCCGGCAGGGACCGCAGGCGGGGGCTTCGGGGTGTCCTGTTGCGGGGGCTTCGGCGTTGCGACCACCTCGCCCGTCGCCTTGTCCACGACTTCCGCCCTGCCGTTGATCGGGTTGCGGCTCACGACAAGTCGACCGTCAGCTATCCCGACCGCCGTATTGTATGCCTTTGCCTGATCCATCCCGCTTGCGACCAGGTTGGCCGTCAGGCGGTCGATGCGTTCCTCTTTCTCGGACGGCTTCGCCTTGTCCGGTGCGCGCGGGTCTTTCTTGACCTCGCCCGTGACCGTGTTCTCCTGGCCGGTGACGTTGCCCTCGGCGTCCTTGACCGGCACCCACTGCTCCGGTCCCCTGCGGACCTCCAGTGCCTTCGTCAGGTCGCCGATCTCCATGACGTAGCCGCGAAGGGTGGCCTCGTCGGGAACCTGATCCGGGACGGGGACGCCCATGGCCTCAAGGCGCGGGCGCATGGACTCATAGGCCGTCTGCCGCTCGCTCTCGTCCAGTGAAAGCAGCATGGTTGCCGCGTTGCCGACCGCCTTCAACGCCCGTTCCTGCTTCTCGCGGGACGCCGTGTCGATGCCCTCGCGGACGCTCTGCACCTTCGATGCGACGTTCGGGTCCAGTCCCGCAAGCTGTGCCAGCGCGTTCTGGTCTCCCGCCGCTGCGGCGGCCTGCAAGCGCCGGATTTCCGGCTGCTGCTCCATCGCCGCCCTCAGGCGGTTGCGCTCCAGTTCGGCAGTCTCAAGCTGGCTGTCGCCCAGCCGCCGCTGCTGGTCCATCCGTTCCTGTTCCATGGCCTGCTGCTCGCGCGCCATGCCTTCCTGGATCATCCCCCGGCGGCCCTGCTGGAATGCGCCGAGGATGTCGGGAGCCTGAATGTTGAGTGCTGGAAACATGATGCTACCTCAAATCGGGCTGATGCCGTTGATGGACCCCAGCGAACCGCCAGAACCGGCACCGAAGGACTGGGGAGAGAAGAAGTCCTGAATGCCGGAGAACCCGCCCATGTTGTCGATGCCCCGCCCAAGCGCCCCGAAGGCCCCGCCAAGGCCCTGTGCGAACTGCTGCTGTCCTGCCGCCCTTGCATTGGCCGCGCCCACCAGGCCCGACGCCGCTGCCGTTCCCGCGCCGAAACCGCCCTGCTGTGCAGTGGCCCCCATGTTCGCGCCGACCTGACCCGCAACGCCTGCCTGCTGGCCTGCCGTGGACTGGCCGATGCCCGCGAGTGACGCGAGGCGGTTGGCCCAGTTCCCGAACTCCTGCGATGCCATGCCGGTTCCGTAGTCCACCAGCGCCCGGCCCGTCGCGCCCGAGTTGAGAAGCCCACGGGATGCCGCACTGCGCTCCAGCGCCCGCTGCCCCTCGTCAAAGGCAAACCGGTAGCCGGGCGATTCCTCGAAGCCGGAGAAGTCGTTGTCCAGAAACACGTCAGACAGACGGCCAAGGGCTTGCGTGCCGGTCTCGATGAACGGGGCGGAGACTTCCTTCCCGTAGTCGAACATTTCCCGCTGAAAGCCGAGGGACTTGTCCGTCGCCTCCAGCATCGCGGCAGCCTGCGCATTGCCCGCACGCTCCGCCGCCGACGCCTGGGACTTCGCTGCGTTCCTGCCGATAATGCCGCTCGCGACACTGCCGACAACACTGAGGAGAGAACCAGCCATCAGAACACCTTCATGTAGGTTGCTTCGCGCGCGCCGTACTGGAGACGGTCGTAGAGCCTGTCCATGCGCGGCAGGTTGTCATTCACGATGCAGCCCATCCGCATCGCCTTTGCCCCCCGTTCGCGCGCCCATTCCTCCGCCATCTTCAGCATCCTCAACCCCGACCCATCCTCCGACCACCAGAACAGTTCCTCGGCGCACGTGATATTTTTATCATACCACAGTTGCCCGATTGCCGCACCCATCATTCCCCGATCCGACACCAGGACAAGGCCGTTTTCGTCATCAATCAGCGCCTCGACCGCATCCGCGAAATCGGTCGCGTTGAAGTCCGAGTAGGACGCGAATCCAGATGCCGAGTGGAACCGTCGCCCCATCGGCACCAGCAGCGGGATGTCCTCGTATGTCGCCAGCCTAGGCACGCCTGCTCCAATCCATCCTGTTCGCCACGCCACCACCTGTTGCGGAAATCTGTGCGTTCGACCCCAGATCGTGTTCAAACGTCACGAAAATCTCGTCGTCTTCCTGCAACTGGAATTCCCGATGCACCCGCAGGCTTTCCTCTGTCGCGCCGGGCGTGGCGCTCGTCTTGATGTTGGTCATCACCTCGTCAAGCGTGGCCACCGATCCGCCCCGGTCACGCTTCAGCCGCAATGTCGCCTGATAGTCGGAACTCCCGTCCGGGCGCGCGGTCACTGTTGCATCAAAAGCCCAGTTTCCGTCTTCCGGCAGTGTCAGTTCGTAATTCGTGTCCGACCATCCGTCCGCGTTGCTGTTCGTGTACTGGACACGGGTTTCCGTCCCTGTCGCGACCGACTGTGCCGACGCCAGGTTGGCCGTCCCCGGTGCATCCGGCACCAGCCCGAGAGGTGGGCCGATGAACCGCTTCCGCGTCGGCTCGGTGCTGAATGACGTGACCGACGAGCAGTTCCGCCAGTCGCCGCCGATCACCTCCAGGTATCCGACCGTGCCGCCGTTGTTGCTCAGCACGATCCCGAAATCCGGCGTGTCCTCTATCGTGAACCCGTCAAGCACGAGTTGGTTCAGATCCACCAGCCCCCGGCTGTTGACGACATGGTAGGACGCCGAGGCGTGTTCCGTGTTCCGCAGGATGACCGGCCCGATGCGGACGCTCTTGCGCGCCGTGAACTTCTCCACGAACGAGAAAACGTGCAGGTTCTGCTCGTCACCGACACCCTGCGTCGAGAACTTGCCCGCATTGGAAAGCCCGTCCAGAAAGCAGGAGCCGATGTCGATCTCGTTGTAGCCTGCGAGCAGGAACGGGCGAATGGTCTCTGTGGACCCCATGACACAATTCAGCGCGACCACGGAGCCGATGCTCAACCGACCCTGCGTCGTGTTCTGCTGGCAGAAGATCAATGGCCCCTGACCGCCCTTCCTCTGTCCCGGATTGGACTGGTCTTCGAGGTCGCCGCCCATGCCTTCGAGGTACAGGCTGTCAATGCGAATATCGTCCGTCCCGAGATACAGGGCAGGCCGACCGGAAAACCCTTCCGTGTTGATGCACATGATCTGGCCGACATGCACGTTCCAGCCCGGTGACCGGATGCCCGACCCTCGCCGGGCCCCCTTGAAGACGACACACGCCTCGTAATGGCCCGCATTGATCGCGTGAATGAGGCCGATGCGTGAGTCCCGCGTCTTGGAGTAGAACGCCGTGCAATCTTCCTTCTGGTGCGAGGTCACGTTCCTGACGTGGATCTCCCCGGCAGTCATCTTCCCCGTGACGCACCGGAACCCGTCCACCGACGAAACCCCGCCGCCGTTCCTTCTCACGCGATTGTCGGTGATCCCGTCAATGGTCACCGTCCCGACAGTGCAGTACTCCGTGATTTCCTGCGCGCCCTGATCGTCGCCGCCGAGGTTCAGCCCGTCCGCGTAACCGGAGTTGATCTGGTCATCGCCGGAGAAGTGCGCGTCCTCGTCCGGCACCACGATGTTCCGGCAGACATAGTTGTCCACCTCCCAACGCTGCCCGGGGACCAGTATCTCGACGCCCCCGAGGCCGCCGTTGCCCTGAATGTCCATCAGCCGGACATGGCCGATCTTGTAAGGGTCGTCCTCGTAGTTCCACCGGATGCGGCAGGTCAGGATGTCGTCATTGGTCCAACGCCACCTGTAGATGTCGATGGCGTCCAGATCGCCCGTGGTCTCCCTGAAGGTGTCCGCCAGCGTGACGTTGCGGGTCTCGATATTGTGGAACGTGAAGCCCGCGCTCTGCGGCAGGAACAGCTTCACCCCGTCCCCGCCGTCAATGTATGCGTTGTTCCCGAAGCCGATCAGCGACACGTGCGAGGTGAGCGTGAAGCGGTCCAGATCGGGGACCAGGTAACGCCCCTGGAGCACGCCCGGACGCCCGAGGGTGTGACAGTCGATCAGGAACCGGGTGAAGGCGGACGTGTCATTCGTGACGCCATCCCCGACCGCGCCATACTCCTCCGGCACCAATGCCCCGAGATTGCCCGGCGACAGCGAGTTCTGCTGCGCAACCGCGTCAACCTCACCGCCGGTCCTGCGCCACAGGAGTTCGATGAACTGCGTGAACTCCCTCGACGCGAAGCCGTTGGGCTGCACGATTGGCTGGCGGGGCAGCGGAGGGCGGGGAACGTCAACCATTACCGGCCTTCCATGATCATGTTTCGGATGCCGCCCCGGAACCTCACGATCTGCTTGTCACGCGGCACGTCCTCGGTTTCCCACGGGGGGGATGCGCGGCGCTGATCTGGCGTGAAATCCCGGCGTGTCTGCACGTTGCGGGCTTCGACTTCACCAGCAAGGCGGCGGTAAATTTCACCTGAAGGAAGCGGTTCCAAATGCTGGTCAAGACCGAACATCTTGACCTGATTCACAAGGTCTTCGTCGCTCCAGCTTGGGTCATTATACAACCTCATCGCACCTTCATTCGGTATGAGATCTTTCGCGCCCAATTCAATGTAATCCTGAGTGACCGCGTTTTCCGCAGCCAGCCGGTCAGCGCCAGGGAATTCCTTCATCTTGGCGGCGACTTCCTGACGCCATCTTATGGCATCGCGCGCGTCGAACGCCAATTGTCGGCTGATCTCACTGTTGAACTCTGCCGGGTTGCCGCCCGCCGCAAAGCCCTCACGATGCTGAATGGCGTGTTGGAGTTCGTGTTTCAGTGTAGAATCCGGGTCTTCGGCATTGTTGGATACGGTTAAGGACTGGCGCTTCGCATCATGCCACCCCTGAACACCAACCGGTGCACCTTCGCGACGAACGATGGTTTCGCGCATCAATTCCGGGTAATAGTCCCCCAAATTACCCTTTACAGCGTATTCGGCTCTGTTGCCGTGAAGCGCTTCTGGACCAAAATTTGACGTAGCTTCGCGCCTTAGTGCCTTTGCGTCTCGGCGTGATTCTCCATTCAGCCTGCGAACGTCACCGGGGAACAAATCTGGCTGTGTTTTCAGCACGGCGTTTCGTTCGTTAACGCCTTGCACAAGCTTCCGCGCTTCTGAACGCATATTATCGGCAATAGCCAATCGTTCAGAATCATTCCTTAACCCAACGCCCCTGTCATCAATCTCAAACCGCCACTTTCCGTCTGCCCCCTGGAACCACCCCGTTTCGTCCCATATCTTCTTCGCGTCCGCGCCTTGCGTCAGGAGTTCGTGTGCCCGGCCCAAAGCCGACAGGTCGGCAGTCTTCGCGCCAACCCCACCAAACATGCCGACCGAGTTCGCAGGCCGACGAGCAACGGACCCGAGAATGCCGGTTTCCATCGCCATCCGGGTTATGTCGTCCTGCGTGACTTCTCCACCCTTCATGCCGACGCCCGGCGTCACGAGCGCCCTTGCCGCATCGTAGAGCAGGCCCGGCCACGCAAATTCGGTCTCCCCGCCCGGCTCGCGACCGACAGGCAGGAACGCGGCGCGGTCCATTGTCGGACTCATGCCAAACACTTCATTGACGGCGCGCGCGGTTGTGAAACGCCTGTCCATCAGTGGTCCCCGGCGCTTGCGTTCAAATGAGCCGCGATAATGGTCCGTTTGACCCCATCCGAGACCGTCAGACGGTAGACCCTTGCCCGCGACCGGCCAAGACGAAGCCACCGCGCCCGCGTCCTGAACTTCCCGGCATTGCCCATGCCTCGGGTGGGCTTGCGCGCCGAGAACGTGCGCCCGCCATCATCCGACCAGTCCAGCCACATGACCGGATCGTCATTCGTCCCAACCCCGGCCTCGAAGTCGATCTCGAAGCTGCGGTGAAACAGTTGCTTCCGTTCCGCGTGCATGACCGGGCTTGCCGCCGAGGCCACCAGATCGTTCCCGTATTCCTGGAACGTGTCAGGGTCCATCTCCCCGATGGCATTGGACGAATAGTCCCCGACCAGATGCTTGCCGAAGGCGTTGACGTAGGCATTCACCCGCCACCTGCCGATGTCGTGGCTTTCCCGCTCGTGCCACAGTCCCGTGGTCGTGTCGAAGACCCAGGTCGCGTTGGCGGTCGGGAAGGTCAGGCACCAGAACTTGTGGCCGTCATTCGTGTAGATGAACCCGAAGGCGTCATCGACTGTCTCGTACCCCTGCCAGGCATTCTCGATGGCATGGGTGGAAATCCGCTGAGGCTGGTAGCCGTTCGCGATGTAGGCGATCCGGTCGTCACCGAGCCAGAACAGGGTATCGCTTTCCTGCACCACGGAGAACTTCGCCCCGCAGCCGCGCTGAATGAATGCCCCCTGGATGCGCTCGAACGGGAAGCCGGAAGCCCCGGTGTTGAACCAGATCTCGGTCGTGCGCTCGCCGAACACCCAAAGCTCCCGGTGGCTGGCGACAATGGAGACGATGTTGTCCGGGGCACCTTCCGCCGTCGCGATGTCCGTGCCGAGATATGACCGCCCGTCATTCAGGTTGGAGATGAAGAACTGCCCCGTGCCCGCCCGGTTGAGAGCGAAGAAGCCGTCGATGAACGCAGCGAAATCGGCCGAGTGGAAGTCCGCATCGTCAATCAGCCGGAGGCCGTTCGTGGTGTCGTATGTCCATCCCTGAACGCCATCAACGATGATCAGTTCGGACCCGTTGTCCGAGAAGGAAACCCGCTGCCCACGGTCGGCCAGTGTCCCGATGCTGGTTGCCGTCCCATCGGAGGCAATCGAGAACAGCGTGTCCTTCATGACCGCGTAGACAAGGCCGCCGAACTCGTACAGCCCCCGGCACGGACCAGTCCCCGCCGTGGTGAAGGACTTGATGCCCGGCGTGTTGTAGAGCGCGATTGGCGTCTTGGCGTCGTCCGGCTGCTGCTCGGCGAAGAAGTTCACCAGCCGCTGCGCAGATACCGGCAGCGATCGCGCCTGGTAGGACATGCGTGCGAATGGCACCTGCATCAGTATTCCCCGACACCGAAATAGACGCTCTCCGGCTCCTGGTCGAAGCCGAGCACCTTGATCTTCATTTCCAGTGCGTCACGCCGCAGCGCCTCGCGCGTCTGGATCGGCACGCCGAACGACATGGACATGCGGTAGGCCAGCCCCCAGACGAGGCAATCCAGCCACTCCTGCGGGAAATCCGGGTTGTTCCCGGTCTCGTCAAAGTCCTCCAGCGGGATATGCGCCGTGAAGATGATCCGGTCCTTCACGCTCGAAGGCGTCGGCCACAGGTACATCTGCCCGTTCGTCAGTTGCGGGTCGTAGTAGACCTGCGTCGTCGCCCCGGTATTGGCCTTGTTCGGAGTGTCGAAATACTCCTGCCGGGAGAACATGAAGACAGGGACATCCGTACCCGCCTCATCCCGCCTGCGGGCCGCCGTAACCCTCAGTGGCCGGTCAATGGTGCTGGTGTAGGCATAGACATGGTTGTCGGTGCCTGCCGCCCCTGTCAGGGTCGCCGTGAGCGTGACAGTGGTCCCTGAAGGCGAACCGTTGACCGTGGTCCATTGCAGGGTGCCGTCATCCAGTTCGATGCCGATGTTGTCGCCATCCGCAATCCCGGTGATCGAGTCCACGGTGATTGAAGACGCCCCGGACGCGGCATCCGCGCCAAGCTCCGTCTTGACCGCATCGGATTCCAGTGCCGCCTTGCCTGCCGGGCCGATGTCGTACTGCGCCTGGTTGGCCACGACATGCAGCACGCCCTCGACCGTCTTCCACAGGTGGAAGCCCTCGGCGTTCCACGATTTGACCATGCGGTTCAACTGGCGCTTCGTGGACTGCCAGTCGTCATCGGACGGGGTTTCCCCCTGCTCGATGGCTCCAACCAGAACAAGCGCATCAATGATGATCTCGTTCAGGGTCTGGTTGAAGTCAGTCGATCCCGAAGTGGCCATGCGTCATCTCCATGGAGGGGTCTTGATCCCTAAAGATCGTCGGGAGTAATGGCCGTGGTGATGAAGTTGTTCGTCTGCTCAGGCCGGGCATTCTTCACATGCTGGTAATCCGGGACCGCCCGCAGGAAGTCCTGGGGATGCCGTGGCTCCCAGAAATCCCTGCGCACGATCAGCCCGTTCCACTCCTTCCGCGCTTCCGAGGCGTACATCTCGAAGCCGCTCCGGTCGCAGATCATCTTGTGATCGCCGGGCCGGTAGGTCATTTCAGCCGCAACTGGATGGTGATGTCGTAGGAACTGCCATCCGCGAAGCCGTCCGTGGTCAGGACGATATCGCCCGTCCCGCCTGCGCTCTTCGGGTCCACCTTGCCCCCGTAGGGCGTGAAGTCGATCACATCGTTGCCTGCCAGGACCGCGATCTCGTCATTGGCCGTGTGGTCCCATTCCAGCACCACGTACCCGACCGGGACCGAGTACTCGATGTACTCGATGGTCGAGTATGTCGGCACCGATCCGTCGATCTTGGTTTGCGCGGAAATGTCCAGCTTGGTGACAGCCGACTCCCCCGTCCCGTCGCTTTCGTTCGTGAGGTGCAGGACATGCCTGCGCCCCTTTGAACGAAGCGTCGAGATGTTGACCGTATCGGCCATGATCAGGAATCCGCCGACGCGGTGATGTTGGTCTGGATCGAACTCTGGCCGTCCGCGTTGACGATGTTGATCGGCTGGAAGAACTCCATGTCCGCCCCGACAAAGGCTTCCGTGATGTTCCCCGCATCATCCTGCAGGCGGGCGTTCAGGAACGGCCCCACGCGGCCCGTGGTGGTCGCAACAGCGGTGAAGATCACGTCCGCCGCGTTCCGGGTGCGGATATAGGCCGGGTACACAGCCGAGCCAAAGACCTGGAGGTTGACCGCCGCCGTGGTCACATTCTCGATGGCTGCCGTGCCGAAGTTGCCGTCGATGAACTTCGGGATGATGGTGATGTTGTCGCCGCCGACAATCGAGATCGCCGACTGTGCGCCAGCCGCAGCCGCGCCACGATGCACCCAGCCCTCGATGTGCAGCCGGTCGGCATTCGCGTCCGTGACGATGAAATCGGTCGCCTGACCGGTCACGTCGCGGGTCTCGCAGTCCAGCATGGCGAAGTCCGCAGCGTTCACGTCAATCGGGCCAGCCAGGGCGTCGATGCCGCCCGTGAACAGGAAGTTCTGCATGGTGATGTTGGCCGCGTCCACGTCCATGTCGGCAGTCGTGGCGGTCGTGAAGTTGATCGTCGGGCGGTCGGAGCCGCTGCCGAGGCCGATGTAGGTCACACCAGCAACGTCGAGGTCGAGGCCGCCAGCCGCCGTCACCGTCTCGGTGTGGCCCGGCTTGACCATGACAATATCGCCATTGTTCGCCGTGCAGCGCCCGGTGGCGTAGTCCATGGTCGCGAACGGACGGTCGAAGGTGCCCTTGTTGCCGTTGGAACCGGCATTGGAGTCAACCCAGAACACATTGCCCGGATAGGAATTCAGGACCGGGACACCGCGCACATTGACGCCGTTGCGGAACCCGTTGGGGAAGTTGGAAATCGGCATTCTTGCCTCCTATGGACCCCGTGGGGTCAATCGAAAACCCATAGTTCAGCGGAAAGGGGCGAGCCGAAGCCCGCCCCGATCCATCAGACGCCCGGCGAACCGAAGATGTCGCGCCAGTCCGTGCAGCCGAAGGAATGCCGCATGTAGGCAGCCGCCTTCAGGTTCTTCGTGTCGAAGTCGTTGTCCTGGTCGAACGTGGTCGCCTGCCGCTCGTAGTGGGTCATCCCGCGCGGGACACCGGTACGAATGAAGAAGGCGTCCGCGTCGGACAGGTAGTGGTTCACGCAGATGCCTTCCGGGAACATGCCGAGTTCGCGCATGGCGTTCGTGGCATTGTTCGAGGTGTCGTTCTGGAGAACCGACTTGACGATGCGGGTGGCATCGAACACCAGGTTCTTCGGGACGATCAGCTTGCGCGGCATCAGGTTGATGCGATGGCCCTTGTCGTTCTTCGCATCCATGATCTGGATGCAGAGGTCTTCAAGGGACGCCTCCGACATGTCCGCCGCAGTCGTCAGGTGGTTCGACTGGTCGCCGGAATTGGTCGGGTGGTCCGTCGCGATCAGTTCCTTGCCATCCCCGAAGGTGTAGCTGGCGCTGAACGCCCGGTTGTAGACGTTCGCCGCCACGTTCTCCAGCGTCTGCCGCATGGAGTACGCCAGAGCCGAGACACGCCGCTTGGAGACGACTTCGTACTTGCCGTCCGCCTGCTCCTCGTAGGTCACGATGTAACCCAGCGAATAGGCGATGTGGGTGTACCGGGTGGTGTAGCCCTGCTGCTCGGAATCGTAGCGCAGGGACGAACCCTCCGCCTTGATCGGAGCCAGACCGAAGCCCGTGACCTGCACGTCCTCTTCGTATGCCTGGTCCGAAGATTCGGTCTTGAACAGATCCGGGTATTGCGGGGTGAACTCGTCGTACTCCCGTCCCCACCATGCCTTGATACCAGGCCAGAGGGCTTTGGGATGCGAGCCGGTTGTGATGACACCTGCCATTTACGTGCCCTCCTCAGGTTCCGGTGCCGATGCGCAGCTGGTGACGGGTCGGGTTGACCATCACTTCCCACTTCGCATTGGTGCCGATTTCGTTGTTCTCGCGATTCACCAGCCGGAGGATGCGGAACTGCTTCGTTGCCGCCGTACCCGCCGTGTTGGAGTCGATCTCCGCGCCGGACTGGCCGGTCGAGGTCGAACCCGCATGGGTGAAGATCACGTCGATGTTCTGACCGACATTCGTCGCCGCCAGTGCGCCGCCCACGCCATCTTCCTGAACCTCGAACACAAGGTCGGGATGGTCGTGGACGAAGACCACACGTTCCGTCGAGGCAGCGCGGTAGGTCAGCGAGTCACGGTCGGTGGACAGCACCGAAGCCACAACGCCGAGAATGTTGCCGGTGGCACCCGCAGTCGCGCGAGCGACATGCGGCAGGGTGCCGGGCGGGAACTTGCCGCCGTTGACCTCGACCTCGGTCGTGTTGGCCGTGCTGGCCATGACGACAGGATCGCCGGGAAACAGCGCGACAGTATCGCCTGTGCCGATGTAGTAGGGGGAACCCCCACCATTGTAGGGCGTACCGTCCATGAGCCGGACGGCATGGAAGCCCTTCGGAGTATCCGAGTTGGCCATTGCCTTCTCCGTGTTGACACCCGCCAGACACGGTTACGGCTAGGCGGAGTGGTCAGTCCCTGGACATCTTGACGTCCGCGTAGAATGCGCCGCCATCGTCCTGCGATTTGACGTTCTGGACCTTGCCGCGCCGAAGCTGCTCCTCGAATTCATCGAGGGGTTCGGCCTTGCGAGCCTGGTCGTCGTCATAGAACTCTTTCGGGATTTCCATGGCGTAAGCCTTTAGCGGCTTGCCCTCGCGGTCCACTCCGACCAGCATGGATTTCTGCTCTTCTCCGTCCATGATGTGCGTCCAGTCCCGCGCCTCGGCAGAGGCCACGCGATTGGGCTCATCATTGAACCAACGACGAACATAACCGGAACGTTCCGGCAATGTCAAGCGTTTGTCGCGCCCGGCGATATTCACGCGCTGGCGGCGCTCCAGGACACGCTTCTGCATCTCGGTCGTGCGGGCCATATCAGCCTCCTTATGCGTTCTCGTAGTCGCGAATGAACTGCTCGCGGTTCTTCTTGGTGTCACCGTCCGGGTAGGGGCCGCTCTTGCCCTGCGCCACGAACCGCTTGTAGGCGGCGGTCGCCTCGGCAGGCCATTTCGACGTGCTGGCCCCGGCTGCCGTGCCGTTGCCCTCGACGGCTGATGCGCGCTTGCGGTTCGGGTTCTCGAACTTCTCCGGGAATTCCTCCCTGACCGCCTCGGCGATCCGCTTGTAGAACTCCGGGGTCTCCTGCTTGATGCCGAGGTTGCGGGCCACCACGGGCGCGATATGGTCCGCGTAGGCCGTCATCTTGAGGTCGCTGTTGTACCAGTCGTTCTCACGGGTGAAGCTCTCGTACATCGCCGATGCCTGCGGCTTCTGCTCCGGCTTGGCCTCGGTCATTTCCTGCTTCAGTTCGTCGGCCTCGGCCTGCGCTGCACGGAAGGCATCCGTGTCGCCATCCTCGACCGCCTTCTCCTGACGCTTCTGGATGTCCTTCAGGGCGCGCTTGTAGCCCCGCTGCTCCGCATTGGTGTACATGCGGGTCAGGTCGGTGACGGACGCCTTCATCTCCGTCAGTTCGCGCTCCAGACGGCTGATTTCCTTCTGCGCAATCGGGTCGGCCTTCTTCTTCAGGCGCTCGTTCCGCGCAAGGAACTCCTCCGGGTCCATCCAGCCGGTCGTCGGGCCGTCCCATTCTTCCTTGGGCCGCCAGCCGACCTCGCGGGCCTTCTCCTCGACAGCGGTGTCTTCCGTGGCTTCCATTGCCTCGTCGGCCATCAGTCCGTCTCCTCGATGATGCAGAGAATTTCGCGGTCATTCACGACGCGCAGGGTGTCGTCAGGGCTTCCGAGGAACGTCCCGGCGTACTTCTTCACCAGCACCCGGTCGCCCGGCTTCGGGATGCGGCCACCTTCGGCCACTTCCGAGAATGCCTCCGATCCGACTGCCCGCACCGTTGCGCGCGTCATGGACGCCTGATCTCGTTCAACCCGTTCCTGTGGCTTGATGATCCCCCCGGCGGTCTTCTGCTCGATAGGGTCCAGGTCCACGACACAGGTGAACAGCAGCGGCGTGAATGTCTCACTCATCATCCGTCTCCATCATCTCGTCGTACTCAAGGTCGGCAATGGCCTCGTACGCCTCGACCACCACCCGCGCTTCGTTCGTCCAGCTCAACCCGTTCCGCCAGTCATCCCTGATTTCCGCCGCCCGCCCCCGCAGAAGCTCGTGCAGCCTGACCGTCACCGGGTTTTGCAGCCACGTCTCGAAGTCGTCTCTCTCCATCGGCCTTCTCTTTCTGGATCATGCCGTCCATCATGGTTTTCAGCGCCATGATCTGCGTGCCCGCTTCCTCGCTCTCAGCCTTGGCGAGGTTCAGGATGATGTCGGACTGGATCTTGGCCATCTCCGCCACCATCCGCCGTTCATCCAGTGACAGGCGACCGGCGTCGATCTCGACCTTCTTCTTCTCGATGTCGAGTTCGTCCGCCTTGGCCATCATCTCCGCGTTCGGCGTGGCTTCCTTGACCAGAACGT
The DNA here is from genome assembly GCA_965228535.1 of Minwuia sp. GTDB lineage: Bacteria > Pseudomonadota > Alphaproteobacteria > Minwuiales > Minwuiaceae > Minwuia. The sequence continues at coordinate 1,083,598 of CBDDHU010000003.1, forward strand.
CCGTGTCGATGCCCATGGCTTCGAGGATGTCCTGCCGCACCTTCAGGGGATCGAAGTACGGGTCGTTCATGAACTGCATCTTGAACTCGGCAAGGGCCATGCGCTGCATGTCGCTCACCATGGCCGGGTCCGCAGCGGGCGCGATGTCCAGGTCCGCCGCGTTGTAGTCCTCCGGCCCCACGGCCTCCGGCTCGTCCAGCAGCGTGAAGTACGTCTCGGGGTTCAGGTACAGCCCGTTGAGGCGGAACAGCTTCCGGTACTCCAGCCGCAGCGAGCGGTAGATGCGCTTGTAGATCGAGGAAAACACCTTCATGCCCTGCTCGATCCGCGCCAGTGTCCGGGTTGCCGCCTCGTTCGACGGTCCCGCATCGCCGGTCATCACGTCCTTGACCGAGGTGATGTCCTTCGCCGCGTCCACCAGCATCCCGAGCAGGCTGAACAGCACAGGCGAGGGGCCGGGCCAGTTCATCGGGATGATGTTGTCCCGGATGGAGCCGCCCATGGCATCGACACGCTTGTATTCGCCAAGCCTGAAGCTCTTGTCGCCCGCCTTGATGCGCAGGCCGGAGCCGATGAAGCCGCCGCCGGTGTTCTGAAGCGTCCCGGCATCCGTCATCTGGTTGATGGTGGAGTTGATGGCCTCGTTCAGCGGGTCCAGCAGGTAGCCGAAGCCGATGTCGTAGAAGCCGCCGTCCGGGCTGGGGATGAAGCTGTACTTGGTGAAATGCCGCGTCGGTTCGATCCGGGCGATCTTGCCGCGCGAAAGCTCGATGTCCTGATGCTCGAAATTGACCACCACTCGCAGAACCTCGCGGGTCTCCCGGTCCACGGTGACGATGATCGGTTCGTCATACCCGTCTTCGTCCAGATCGAAGCGGCAGTGCTGCTCGACCAGTTCGCGGGGTTCCTGGTCGTCCTCGCTGGTGTTGCCAAGCTCCACGTCCCGGTACGTACCCGACCGCATCCGCTCCTCGACCTCGTAGGGGTACAGCCAGAAGCGATGCGAGATACGCGGGGCGGTCTCCAGAGACACGGCACGGTGATTGACCACGAGGTTCTTGGCCCGGATCATCTCCGACCGGTTCCTGCCGAGCACGGGATCGAACCAGGTCTTGCGGAAGGCACACCCCTCGATGGGGAGAAGGTGCATCAGCTTGTCGGTGTCTTCCTCCCATTCCCCCATCTCGTTCAGAAGCTGCCATGACATGTGCCGGGCAACCCTGTCGGCGCGTTCCTTCTTCTCGCCCGGCTTCACCTCGTAGACCGGCTGCCCCTGCGGATCTGCAACAGGCCCCCCGGTTCGCGGGTCAATCGCCAGCCGCCCCTGATCGTCGCCATTGACCTCGCCAATCACAACGTTCTTGTTCCGCACGATGGCCGGGTAGGCGCGGGCGGCGAACTGGATCGCAGCGGTCGTCAGCAGCGGGAACTTGATGTTCGATGCCCCGGCCCAGGGGAAGTTCTTGTCCTCCTTCTCCTGCATGGCCAGTTCCATGGCCCGCTCGGTGCGGGTCATCCACTTCTCGCGGGATTCCTCGTCAATCTCCAGCCCCTGCATGACCGAGTGCGACAGGGCGTTGTACTGCTCGTCCGTCAGGTCGATGTTTGCTTCGCCGATCCAGCCGTCAGCTTTCATAGCCGAACCTCTCCATCATTCCCCGGTGACGTTCCGTGATTGCCGTAGCCTGTGCGTCCGTCAGAACCTCGCGCCATGCGCCCGAGCGCCCCTGTCGGAAGAACACCTGTTCCCCCGCTGCTTCCTTGAAGCCCTTCGCGCGTTCCTGGTCCTGAAGCCGCCTGAAGCTGCACAACTGCACGGCTTCCTTCACCCGGTCATGGTCCAGCCCCCACCCGAGGTATTCCACCACGCGGGAGAAGGTCTCCACGGGCGCGGCCTTCATCGCTTCGTAGGTCACGGCCAGAACCGGCCATTTGGTCGCCGCGCCCTCGATCATTCCCCCGGCAGCCAGCCATGACGCCGTGTGCCTGGACCACGATCCGACCACGTTGTAGCGGCCCATGTCCTTCGTGAAGATCGACGCATCGTCCGCCATGAACTCGACAACCTTGTCCATGGATTGCTGCGTGTGATGCGCCCATGCGACCGCCACGTCGCGCGGGTCACGGACCACCAAGAGCGCCTTGCGCGTCACCAGGTCGGGGATCAGCGGGTAGCCGGACGCGATGCCGACAGCGGAGTGTGTCTTGAGGTACAGTTCCCGCCCGTGCGCTGCGTTGCACATGTGCAGGAAGGCCGCAGCCCGAAGCGCGCATCCCTCGTCGGGGGACAGTTCCTTCACCGGCTTGTGCGCGATCCGATGCCACTCGTAGTACCCGAGGTCGTCACTGTCGAATTCCCGCAGGTCGTTGATGTCGAGATCGCCGTAGGAGTAGGCGTGCAGGAACATGCGAAGCCATGTCGAGCCTGATTTCGGGTAGCTCGCGAGCCAGGTGATCATCTCAATACCCCGTCACGGTTGATCTGCCGGACATGTGGTCCTGCTCGTACCAGTCGGATTCATCGTCGTCGTATCCCTCGTCCATGCTCGGGTCGTAGCCCGTCGCGAAGGTCATGAAGGCGTCTGCCGGGTGCGATGCCCAGTCATGACGCGGCTTTTCCTTCCACGTCCCGAGCTTGTCGTCCCAGTCCTTGCGGTAGGCGGACAGGGCGTTGATGCCCTCCGAACAGTTTCGTTCGTCAAAGGCGCATGTCGGCAGGATGCGACGGGCGGATTCAATCGCGTCCATCTTCTCCGAGGGGCGGGGGACCACCTCGAAGCGAATACCCAGCCCGCGCGCTGTCATGGCCCGACTCTCGCCAGTGCCGATCTCCCGGACGGCGAGGTCATGCGGCCCAAGGTGGCGACCGTAGACGTATGGCTTTTCCCGCAGCACCCGCGCGTAGTGGGACATGCCCTCACCGGAGTTGCTGTAGAAGTCGATGAACCTGTTTTCCCGCCCGACGCGCTGATGAAACCAGATGGTCATCTGGTCCGACATGCCCAGGTCCCAATGCGTGTTGACCGGGATGCCCGGCTCCCATGGAACGCGACCGATCCGGCCTTCCTTGCGGGCCATGGACAGTTCCCGCGCGAAGTATGCGCCCTCGATAGCCGCCTCGAACGCCTCGTCAGGGGTCGAGGGGAACTCCCGCTTCATGTCCGATCCCTGCTGGATCGCCTTTCGCGCGTACCACGCCTTTTGCTCGTCCGTCAGCAGGATGCCCGCGCCGTGAAGGGCAGTGAAGTAGCTGTCGAACTCCACCGGCCAGTCGAATGGCGGGGAGACGTAGCCCGGATGCCGCCACCACGGGAAGAAATGGAACTTGAAGTCCATCTCCGTCAGTTCCCGGCCCTTCTCCTCATGCTCCCGCGCGCGGCGCACCAGGTCGTAGAACTCGCCTGACTGCCCCTCCGCCGTCGATTCCACGAAGATGAACTGGCCGGGATGGACCGTGTTGAAGGCACCCGTCTTGATCTCTCTCGCCCTGTCCGGGTACTTGGCCGACAGTTTCCCGTACTCGGAGACGTGCAGATACTGGAATGTCCCCGACCGGAGCGACGTGCCGACACGGATGGACGACCCGTTGGCGAAGACCAGTTCCCGCGCCGACTCCTGCGTGGCCGGGTTCTTGGCCTTCAACGCCTCATCCATGTGCTCGTATGGGTATCGGATCTTCGTCTTGAAGAACGCCTCGGCATCTTCCCGGTTGTGCGCGACGACGCCAGCATGGGTGTTCGGGTGGAAGAAGCAGGCGTCCAGCATGTAGATCTGGAGAAAAGTCGTAAATCCAAGCTGACGAGCCTTGAGCACGACATTCAGGAAGTGCATGTCCTCGAACAGTTGTTCCTGTGCCCAGTTCATGCGGAACGGGACTTCCCGGCCCTGCTCGTCAACGATGTGATACAGGTTGTTGATCCGCCACCGCACGTCCGACCACTGGTCAATGATCTGCGGCGTGAGGCTACTCACCAGGCGCTCGCCTGCCCCGATCGGCGATCTGTGCCATCACCGCCCCGAGGGTGTCGCTCACCCCGTGGTCCACCACAGACGTTTCTTTCCACTGCGCCCGCGTCTTCAGCCAGAAGATCATCGCAGTTGTGTCGCCCGCCAAGCACTTCTTGTAGAGCGTCCCGCATACCGATGCGTTGGCGCGCGCCTTGGCCAGATCGAGTTCGTCCCGGTAATGCTTGCGCAGTGTTTTCGAGTCGATACCAAGCACGTCAGCCACCACTTCCTGCGGCGTTCCGACCATCGTGTGCATCTGCACGGTCTGGCGCGTTGCGTCTGTCGGTTCGTGCGCTGGCCTGCCGGTTTTGCTACGCGGCATCGGCTGTTGCCTTTTCTAGACGGGAAGAACGCATGGCGTCGTATGTCTCCCCTGTCGATTCAAGCGTTGCCTGTTGGCCGGTGAAGTTCTGCCAGCGGAGGATCGCCATATCCACGTATGCCGGGTTCAGTTCGATGGCGTGACAGGCGCGCCCTGTTTCCTCGCAGGCGATGATCGTGGTGCCGGAACCGCTGAACGGCTCATAGACGGCCTGCCCCGGGCTGGAGTTGTTCTCGATGGGACGCTTCATGCACTCGACGGGCTTCTGCGTGCTGTGCCCGGTCTCGGATTTCTTGGGCTTCTCGATGTTCCAGACGGTCGACTGCTTGCGGTCGCCGCTCCAGTGGCCCTTGGTCCCCTTGCGGACGGCATACCAGCATGGCTCGTGCTGCGGGTGATAGTGGCCGCGCCCGATGGCGAAGTGGCTCTTGCTCCAGATGATCTGCGACCGAAGCTCAAACTCTGCCGCCTCGAGGCTGGCCTTAACTTCCGCCCCCTTCAGTGACCCGTGCCAGACATAGGCCACGTCGCCCGGGAACAGTGCCCATGCCTCGGTCCAGTCTGCCCGGTCGTCATTCTCGACCTTGCCGACGGCCCTGCCCTTGCCGGTCGACAGGAGCTTGCCGTCCGCGTTGCGGGCTGTGCGCCGCCAGTCGGCATCGTACTCGACCCCGTAGGGCGGGTCCGTCACCATCAGGTGCGGCTCGACGCCGTTGAGGGCCTTAGCCACTGCGTCTGCGCTCGTGCTGTCCCCACACATCAACCGATGCCGCCCCAGCAGCCACACGTCGCCATCAACCGTTACAGGCGTCTCGGGTGCATCAGGAACTTCGTCCTCGTCTGTCAGGCCCTCCGTAGGCTCTGCCAGCATGTCGGCTATCTCGTCCAGATTGAAGCCGGTCAGCGTCAGGTCGAAGTCCATGTCCTGAAGGTCGGTGAATTCCAGCTTGAGCAGGTCAATGTCCCAATCGGCGAACTCGGCCACCTTGTTGACGCTCAGCCGGAATGCCTTGATCTGTGCATCGGTCATGTCGTCGGCCAGGACAACGGGTATCTCGGTCAGTCCCAGCTTCTTCGCCGCCTTCAGTCGCAGGTGTCCGTCAACGACAGTACCGTCTGACTTGGCCACGACAGGAACGCGAAAGCCGAACTCCCGGATTGCCGCCGCGACATCATCTACCGCGTGATCGTTCTTGCGGGGGTTGCGGGCGTATCCGACCAGCCTGTCGATGGGCCACGTCTCAAACTCCAGCATCAGACCGGGTAATCCCTCTGTTCGTCATCCCTGCGTGAGCGGTAGCGGATACGCAGTGTCTTCTTCTGACCGGCGCTGTCGGTGATCTGCTGTTCAACCTCTGCCGATGCGCCCGTGTCCAGTTCAGCCGTGAATGCCGCGGTCGTGGTCGTGTTGCTCTCGCCGCTGATGGTCACGTCCGACTCTGCCGTGTTCGTCACCGCGCTGATCGTGTTGCTGCCGAGCCAGCGGGACCAGTCCACCGTATAGGTCAGCTTGTCCCCGTCATCATGGAAGGCTGTCGGGTATCCTGTCAGCATGAACAGGCCGCGCATCGTGAGGCGACCGTTTTCCTGTACGAGGATGGTGCGGTCAGCCATCAGCGCCTCCACCGCCACCGGGAAACACCCTGGCCATCACCGCCTTGACGACCGCGACCAGCAGATCCGCCTGTTCCTGTGACAGAGTGGTTTCGTCAGCCATCAGCCCACAACCTCCGCCAGGCTTGTCTTCACCGCCACGCCGTGCTTCAGCTTGTACAGGCCATCCGATGTGACGAAGACGATGAGGCCGTGGACGTACATGGTATCGAAGATCTGGATTCCCTCGTTCTCGTGGAACGCCAGGGTGTAGCCTGTCTCAGCCATCAGATTGCGTACTCCCTGCCAATAATACCGTCTGTTTCAGTGACGGTATTCACCCCTCCACCCCGTATTCCGGGTTCAGTTCGTTCCAGTCGGTGCCGTGGCCGTACTGGCAGGCGCGCATTGACGGGTCGGTGACGATGATCGTCCAGGTCTTCCCTTCCTTCGATGCGAATACCTCGATCACGCTGTCCCGGTAGAGCGGCTGGCCGTCTGATCCGACACCCACCACAACAGGGACCATGCCGCGTGCAATGGGCTGTTCTCCGTGGCGGTTCGCCAGTTCCTCCGCCGCAGCGTCACGGGGCGCGCAGGGCTGTGCCAAGACAGGCGTACAGGCAATGGCCGCGAGTGCGGTCAGCACAACAGCTTTCATCTCGCTCTCCTGTGTTGATTCCGGGGATTTGCAGGCCCACTCCCCGGAAGGTGGGTCGCCCGCGCCATGGACGTGACGCTCCTGCTGAATGCAAACCCCACCAGACACACTGATCGAGGTTGCTTGTCCGACATATGACCACGGTTCGGGCAGGGAATCAACCCTTTTCGTTCGTGGAATGGTCGATACTCCACCATTCCTGAAACCCGGCGATGACAACCACAATGAACGCCGTTGCGGACGTAACTCGGCCAACAACGGCCGGGAATATCTTGGCGGCTACTCTCTTCTCCCGATCTGTCCAACACCCTGAAAACTCGGAGGTGGTTACCACTTTCCGCATCCTCTCACTCCCTTGTCCAACACCTGCAACCCGCTCACCAGTGCCCGGCGTTCCCGGCTGGTGTGCAGCAGCCATTCGGGATACCGCATCAGGGCGCATACCTCCGTCACCGCGTCCAGTTGCGTCCGGGTCAGGCTCCGCTGCATCCGCCGGAGCTTCTGCTGTTCCTCGGTCAGGTCCGTCTCCAGACCTCCAGTTCCCGCCCCTGACGTGAGGCCCGGTCCTGCCGCGCATACCCGGTACAGGCGGCGAAACCGTTCTCCCGCTGCCCGCTCGCCATCGTCAATCTTGTCCAGACGCCAGAGCAGATCCAGCCCGCAGGCGGATACCTCCATCCGGCCCGGCGCGTTGCAGGCCCTCGCCATCGCGATCTTCTTCGCCAGCAGTTCAGGCGTCCCGGTGTCCCGCCGCTGGGTCCGCTTCAACCTGCCGTTCCTCTCCCGCAAGGGGGCGCTGCGTGCTCGCCAACGTTTCATCCGCCTATGACCTCCCTGTAGCAGAGTTTCCCGGAGTCGAATTCAAGGCGGACGCTGCCCCGCTGGCAGTCATAGGCTTCGGCGTCCCGGACCTTCCAGGCGATGGCCTTGAAGCCGTCCGCATCCGTCCTGTGAACCGTCAGGCCAAGCGCGGGCTTGTTGGCGAATGCCGCGCTGTCGGCAATGTCGTAGCCGAGGGGCGGTTTCTCGTCCTGCATCTTCTTCGGATGCGCCACCAGCATGATATGGCAGTCGAACTTCGCTGCCCATTTGCGGATCATCGTCAAGGCCGCGTTGATGTAGTTCGTCAGGCTCTCCCCCTGTGCGGGGAAGTGCTCGATCTCGTTCCACGGGTCGATGACGATCAGCTTGCACTGGTCCCGCACCGCAAGCGTGTGGATCACGCTGCGGAGCCAGCCAAGCTCGAAGGCGTTGTCGAAGGTCTCGTCCAGTTGAACGATCCGCCAGTTGCGGTCGAGCTTCTCATGCAGGAAATCAACATCCTTCGGGAAGGCAGAGCCGCATTCCAGTGAGGCAAGCTGCCGTCTCACCCGCTCCGGGTGGCTCTCCATCATCAGCAGGCCGCAGCGTATGTCATTCGCCTTGACCAGCCGGTGAGCAAGCCAGGTCGCGAACGTGCTCTTGCCGGTGCCGGGCGTCCCGGTCAGGACCGAGAGTGCCCCAACCTCGAATGCCGCGATCCGGTTCACCGCCGACACATCCGTTTTCAGGATCGTCCGCCGGGGACGTGGTGGCAGATCCGATACCCCGGTGATGATGCTGCCCGGCGGGTTGACAGGCTTCGCCTCCTGAATGCACTTCGCCAGCGCTCCCTCGCCATGCTCCCGGAGCACGTCATTGGCGTCCTTGCATCCGTCCGGCCACTTGGCCCACCGCACGTCATGCCCGTCGAGCAGGTTGGCGACGGCCTTCAGGAACGAATGCCCGACCGGATCATTGTCTGCCGCTATCACGACGCACGGGCTGTTGCGGAGCGCCGTCTCGTTGCGAATGAGCGGGTCCATCTTCGCCCCGCCGTTGACCGTCTCCAGCCCCTCGGTCCAGCCATCGGGGATCGAGACCGACCGGACGGACCCCGCCTGGATGCAGGCCAGCGCGTCGAACTCGCCTTCCGTGATGACCACGGGGCAGGCTTTCAGGGTTTCGTCGTACAGGCAGTCCACGTTCCACAGGTCGCGGGTCCAGCCCTTGTCCGCCGTGAACCGCTGGTCACCGTCGAGCAGGCGGTACTTTCGCCCGATCTGCTCGCCACCCTTGCGATACGGGAGGACTACGCCAACCTTGCCGCTCTTGCCCAGCATCCCGACGATGCCGAACGTCGCCGCCAGTTCGCTGTCGATACCCCGCGCTTCGATCCATTCTGTCGCCTCGGTCGTCATCGCCGTAGCTCCATCCGCAGTGGTGGCAGTGGGCAAGCAGGGTGCCTGCCGAGATTGTGACGCTCAGGCAGCGATCCGTTTTCTTCCGGCGCTGGTGTGAGCATTGGGGACACGTGGTCCGGTGGCTGCCGGGCGATGCCGGGCACCTGATCCCCGCCTTGTCGAGCAGGTCACGCATTGGTCAGGTCCGGGATGGCCTGCCCGTTGGCTGCGAGGGGGCCGTCACGGGGCTTCTGCCGGTCACGGGCATTCCGGCACCAGTTCCGCCAGGTCGCCTGCCAATCGACCTTCCGCCCCTTCACGCCGGGTTGCGCTCGCCAGTAGTCCCGGAACTTGTCCGCCTCCGCCTTGGCCCATGGCTTCGGCAGCCCCTCGCCTGTCGCCCATGCCAGCCAATCATCGGGCAAGGTCCAGTCGTCAGGCAGTCGGGCCCCCCGTGCAAGGGGGGTAGGGGGGTTCTTCTCCTTCATCCTCCCTCCTCCATCCTCCATCTGCGGAGACTTTTCCCCACTGGTGGGGAACTGGTGGGGAACTGGTTCCGAACTGGCCTCGGTTGAGCCAACGAAAGTTCGGTACTCGGGAGGAAGCGGGTGGACCTTGTTGGGCTTCTTTGGACGCTGGTACTTCTGGAAATTCCTGATTGCGCCATAGGACTTGCCGTCCACCTCGAAGCGTCGGGCAATGCCGTTGGTCTCGATCTCGGCAAGCAGTTCCGCCGCGTCCACGTTGTCGCCGGGCAGCAGCCGCATTTTCAGCGTCAGGGGCTTCCACTCGAACACGCCCTGGTCGTCGGCCTCGGTCCAGAGGCCAATCACGAACAGCCGGGCCATGGGCGAGCAGGTCACGAATGCTTCATCCGTGAACAGGCCGGGGTGGACAGATCTGATACGGGCCATCAAGCGGCCTCCCTGTCGGTGTAGTGTGCGTGTGTGAGAACGGCTTTCAGGCGGGCTGCGAAGTGATCGACGGCGGGCTGGTTGTTGTCGGCGAGGGCAATCGCCAGGCGCTCGGAAAGCCAGTCCGCCATGAAGCGTGTCGGAATGTCGGTCATGCGGCCTCCGTTCAAAACATCGCCTCCTGCTTCGGCTTCGCAGGGGCTTCGACGAACATGTCGGGCTGTCGGTAGGCTTCCTCGATCCGCTTGCACGCGATGTCGAAGTATCCGGGGTCCAGCTCTATGCCGGTGAACTTGCGGCCCATCTTGGCGCACGCTACGCCGGTGGTGCCGCTGCCCATGAAGGGGTCTAGGATGGTTTGGCCATCCGTCGCAAACGCTTCAACATATTCTGCGGCAAACCTGACAGGAAACCGCGCCGGATGTTCCCCCGGTGAAGTTTCCCTTGGCGACCTCGTAACGCTATCCGGTATTTTGAAAGGCTGAACAGGTCGCCCGTCGTGGCTCTTGGTCTTTGATGTTCCATCGCGGTTGCGGGTATTCCCCGAATGGATTCGTCCGCCTTTTGTCTTCTTCGTCTTGGCTACATCGGACGGCTTCATATTGAAGTGGAAAACAAATTCGTGCGATGGCGCAAGGCGACCATGCCAACATCCGGGAAGCCCCGACATTTGATCCCATACATACCAGCCGAACAGCCGCCAGCCGAATGATTCCATGTCCGCGATCAGGTCATCCCAATACCGCAGCACGCGGCCTTGCCTGTGGATCAGACCGAGGTTGCACAGGATTTGCGTTGCTTCATGCGCCGGGATTCCCGTCATCGCGCCCGAAACCAGAGACCGCCAGTCGTTGATCTTTTGCCCATAGTCGCGCTGCTGTCCGTATGGCGGCGATGTGAACACGACATCTACCGGGTCAAGCGTCGGCATGACCTCCAGACAGTCGCCTTGGATCAGGGTGCAGTCGCCAATGACTTCCTTGCGAACGATGGTCATGCGGCCTCCACAGTGATGCTGAACGGGCCGGTGGAGATGACTGCACGCTGCTCAACGACATATTTCATGCTGTCGTCGCGGATCACCTGCATGGCGACCAGCAGATCCTCGGTGGCCTTCCAGTAGTTCGACAGGTCGGCATTGGCGCGGTATGGGACGGCCATGGTCAGCCGAACCTTGTCGGTGAACCTCACCTTGCCCTGCGCCGTGATTTCGTTGCCTGCCGTCTTGAGCCATGCCTTGTAACGCGGTGTTTTGGCCCTGCCCGGTCCACGGGCGTTGCGGAAACAGCCGGACAGCGAAGGCGGCTTGGTGAGGGTGTAGACAGTGGGCAGGGTCATGCGTCCCTCCTGTTCGCCAGGAAGGCGGCGCGGCTGAACCCCAGGGGCGTGATCGACCGGAAGTCCGCACGATCAGGGCCGGGCGCTGCCTTGTGAATGCGGTCGTCAGGCTCGTGCAGTCCAGGACATGCGGGCGGCATCACGAAGCCGTTGCCCGTCCAGAGGCATGTCTTCTTGGTGTAGTTGTCCGCCTCGAACAGCCCGGCATATTCATGCGGATGAAAGACGTGATCCGGCTTCCGCCAGTAGGTGCTGATGGTCGATACCGGATTCTCGATCATGTACCGGACCCCGAACCATTCGCACCAGAACTGCGCCCGTTCGAACAGGGCAACGGCATCCCTCAATGCGCCCAGACCCTTCGACTGGAACCAGCGCGCGCCGGAGACAGCTACATCGGTGCAGGGCGGGAAGGCGGCAACGAAGGCCACGCGGTTGACGATGGCGCGGGGCGGCACCCAGGTCATCATGTCCGCCTGCTCGTGCGTCCAGCCCGGAAGATCGGGACCGGTCTGCATGTCCACGGAATGGACCTCGTATCCGGCGTCCAGCCAGGGCAATCCCATGTTGGGCGTCCGGTTGAACAGCAACAGGACCACAGGCGCGGGCGCTACATCACGGCGAATTCCGTCATGCGCATTCCCGGCCCGAGGCTTCCCGGCATTGGCGGTCAATTGACTACCCGCTTTCGCGGACCCGCTCCCACAACCGCGCTTCATGCCGGGCGTTATCGCTGGACCTTCTGGCTGGTCCTCGTAGGTTACTGTGGGGCGGGGATTGGTCATGCCTTCTTATCCAGCACGAAACAGGCGATGTGCCTCCCGGTCCCCTTCCCTTGGGTATTGTCTTCTGTGGCCAGCCACTTGACATCGCCAAGGTTGCGGACCTCCGCACCGGCTTCGATTAGCATCAACACCCATTTGTCGATGGGATAGACCATGACGACGCGCTTGCCCTTCTTGTGCTCGGCAATCGCCTTGCGCGCCCAGGCAGTCGGCCCCTTCTTCTTCCCTTCATGGATGATGGAGCCGAACGGCGGGTTGCAGTAGCTTGAAGCGCCCCACTCGCACGTCAGTCCGTCAAACCCGTCCGGCAACGGGTAGGGGCACGGATCGAATGTGAAGTTGAACTCTGCGTTCAACACCTCGTACACGTCAGGCGGGGTCAGCCAGTAGTGCTTCCCGTCTTCACCGGATCCGCGATGAAATTTGTTGTCCGGTTGCGCAATTTCATGTCCGAATATGTCATTCATGCCGCGTCAACCTTCCTGACGTAGCAGATCGCATGGTGATATTCGCAGTACGGGCTGCCGGTCTTGACGGGGGCCTCGCAGAAGCGGAACGCCGGGTCTCGCGGGTCACCGTACGGGTACTGGCAGAGGCGCGCGGGCGGGATCGGCTCGGCTTCCGGCATGATCTCCACGGGCCGGATGCTCTTGGGCTGCTTGCTCAACGCGAGGCGCGGGGCGGCCTTCGTGGGACGCTCCTGCATCGGCACCGGCTTGCCCTTCCGCCGGATGCCGGTCATGGCCTTGGGTTGCAGTTCAAGCTTGTGCGCCTTGCTGATGATGGAGGCTTTCGACCGCCCCATGGCGCTGCCGATCTCCGTTGCGGAGTGCTTTATCCACAGTCGCCGGACCATGGCTTCTTCATCCAGTGTCCATGGGCGCATCACCTGGTCCCTCCTGCGTCGTGCATGACCACACGAAGGGCCTGTGCCGCCCGCAGTGCGCTCTCCACATTGTCCAGAAGCCCACTGACAACCTTCTGGTCCGTCAGGTAGCCCGTGGTTTCGTATGTCGTGTAGCGGTGCCCCTTGGGACAGATGCGCCGCCTGCGGATGCCGTGCTGGGTGGGGCGGCTGTTCTTCACCTGTGAAACGTCGCTGCCGCACTTGGGACACTGCATCACACACTCCTCAGTTTCGGGGTTTCGGTCAGGCCATCGGCGGCGTTGGACAGGGCGCGGAGTTTCGTCGCGACTTCGAACCGTTCGTCCGCGTCGAAGTTCCCGTCCTCCAGCGCCTCGGCAATCAGCCGGATGGCGTCGGCCAGGTCGCCCGTGACCTTGTGCGGGCATGTCTTCTTGGCCTCGACGGGACGGACGCCGGTGAAGCCTGCCAGCGCCAGAACGTCATTCAGGAAGGCCGCGCCGTATTCCGGGTCCATGGCGGCGGATGCGGACAGGAAGGCCAGCAGGCCGGGGGCACGAAGGCCCGCCCGGACGTTGCCCCAATAGCTCTCGCAGTGGCCGGTGATGAGGGCGATCTCGCTCACCGAATGCGGCTTGTGGCGACCGACGACGCGGCGGAAGGCGTCAGTCGTCGCTTCCTGCAGGTCGCCTGCTGTGATTGTTTTGTGGTGTTCCACTACTTTTTTCCCCGGTTTGGTTGCGTAGGTTTCAGGTATGGAAAAGTCAGGAAAAGATCGTCGCGAAGACGAACAGGCAGCCGAACAGGGCGGCGAGGGTCAGTGTCGCCGCGAAGTCCGACGCCCATTCACCGGGCGTGCCCATGTCGAGCGCGCGGGCGATGATCCGCTGGAACAGATCGGGGCGATTGTCCTCCGGCTGTTCCCGCCTCTGCTCATGCTGTTCGTCATAGTCGCGGTCGCCGGGACGCCATTCGAAGGGGTCGAAGCGGCTCGGTCCCCAGCCGTCCTGAAATGACCTGTCGTCGCTCATGCTGCGGTCTCCCTGTTGCGCGCGGCCCGGTCGAGATCGTCAGGATCGTGACCACTCTTGATGAAGTGACGCTGGACCCGTTCAAACGACGCCATGTGGCAGCCGTTGCCCCTCTGAAGGCGGCGGAAGAACGCCTTGTGCCCAAACACCGCTTCCGAAAGCTGCGCCAGCGAAAGGCCCTCGCGGTCGCAGAACGCGGCGGCTTGGGCGAGAAGTTTGTCGGTCGTCGTATCCATAATCGACATTATCTACATTTATGTCGATTGCGCAACGACATTCTTCCCGAATGACGGCGATGATCCACCCCGGCAATATTTCCGGCATGAAAACGCGGAAGCCAAACCCTGTTGTCGAACGCATTGACGCCCGACTGTCCGAGCTGGGGATCAGCCGCACCGCTGCGTGCAAGGCCGCTGGCGTCAATGACAATCAAATCAAAAACATGGCGGATGGCCGGTCACGCAATCCACGCACCGACACCATGCAGAGCCTTGCGGACGTGCTTGGTATGTCCCTCGAATGGATGCTCCACGGTAAGGGCGAGCCACCGTCCCGCAATGACGCGAAAGAGCAGGACGCGTTTCACACGGGCATCCCGGAGATTGACGTGCAGGCCAGTGCCGGGGCCGGGGCAATCGTTGATGCAGAGAACGGCAGCGGGTCATGGGGCTTCCCTGCTGGCTGGGTCCGCGCGGAGTTCCGGGCTAAGCAATCGGATCTGCGCATCATCACCGTGGAAGGCGATTCCATGGTGTCGGAGCCACCCGCCGCCCGCGACATTGATCCGGGCGACAAGGTGATCGTCAACGTCAACGACACGCGCCCTTCACCGCCCGGCATATTCATCGTGCATGACGGCTTCGGGCTTGTCGCCAAGCGGGTCCAGGCACTCCCGCACAGCGACCCGCCCACCATCATCATTTCATCGAACAACCCTCATTACGCGGATTACACGCGCATTGACGGGGAGGCCCATATTGTCGGGCGCGTCGTCGGCAGGATACAGCGGTTGTAGGTTAGCCGACATAATATCGACTTTTTTGTCGATTTAAGCTTGCCACCGACATTTATGTCGATTACTGTACCTTCATCACACAGATGGAGGATCAGTGATGACCACGACATTCCAGGTTTTCGACCGCAACGACCGGCCCGTGACGGCCACGCACAAGACCCTTCTCAGCAGTGCTGGCGAACCGTTCGGCGTCCTGAGGATCGACGTTGATGGCGCGCAGATCGACATCTTCACCACGCCCGAACGCGCCCGGACCATTGCCGACGCCATCAACAACAGCCTCCCGGCCAAGCTGGAGGGCGCGGCATGACCTGTCACAACACCAGCCGGGAAGCCCGTCAGGAAGCCGAGAGCATCAAGGCGGCCTTCCGCGCCATCGTCACCCTCGCCAACATGGACGATGCGGCCAAGGCGGAGCTTCTGCTGACCGCCGAGGAATGCGTTGACGAGGCGTTTCACAACGAGATTGCCGACCTCGAACATGACGAGGAATGCCGGGCATCCTGCATCTACCACCGCGAGCTTGCTGCCGACATCGCCGACTATCACGGGAGGGTGCTGTGATGAACGACGCCCTCGAAGACGCCCGCAACCATGAGATCGACCTGATCCAGCAGCGGGACGAGTGGGAGTTCGCCCTGCGCAAGCAGATCGTCGCGACCGCCCCTGACTGCCTCGACGCACTCGACCAGCGCCGCGCCATGAACGCCTTGGCTGATGTGGTGCGGGCCGGGTTCGAGGTCCAGTTGCGGGCCGTGCAGGACGAGATCGACCGTCTCGACCAGATGGGAATGGACACCCAATCCGCGCGGCTTGTCACCGCCGGAGCGTGAGTAATCAACGAAAGGACCGCAGTTATGAAGACCCGATTGAACAATTCGACGCGACAGTTTCTCTTTGCCCGCGCGGCAGAGATGTTGCCGCCCACCGACGAAGATGCGGCGGAGAATGACGCCTACGCTGCGGCGGCGGAGCACGTCACCGCCTGCGTCGAGGCTGTTCTGCCTCCGAAAGATATGCGGGTGCTGACGAAGTACCAGGTCGCCGCGCCGGACCAGTGCATTCGGGGGTGCGACCTTGACAGTTCGCGGGTCGTCCAGTTCCGGTATAGGACAGAGATCGAGGCACCCCTTGCCCCGACTCGCTACTGCGCCACCCGCAGCATCCCCCTGTCCGCCGATGCCGTTGCCGCCATCGACGCTTATGAGAAGGCATCCAGCGCGGCGGCGGCGGTTCGCGAAACCCGACTGCGTGACTACCGGTCCCTGATCTACGCGGCCCGGACGTTCGAGGACGTGGTTGAAGTGTGGCCCGCAGCAGAGGCTCATCGCGACCGCGTTTGTGGCGCACGCACGCAGATCGTGGCGCTGACTGACGATGTGATTGAGCGCATCAAGGCGGACAACGCCAAGCAGGCAGCTTGATCACCCAATCCGCGCGGCTTGTCACCGCCGGAGCGTGAGCCTCTGACGGCTCCGCGCGCCGGGTAGGTTCCTCCCCCCTAGACCTGCCCGGCGTACCGAACTGTCAGGAAGGAATGACCATGTTGACCATCGACAAGAATGTCCCGGTTCCCGAAGAGAATTGGCGGGGGGAAATGGCGCACTATCCGCTCTCAGGCATGGCTGTCGGGGACAGCTTCTTCGCGCAGGGGAAGAGCTCCGCTGCCGTTGGCAATGCCGCGCGCAGGTGGTGTGCCCAGCATGATATCAGCCGTAAGTTCACCTGTCGCACCGTCACCGAAGACGGCGTGAAGGGTGTCCGGTGCTGGCGGGTGTCCTGATGCACATCACGAACAACCTCAACCTTCCCCAGCCCCTTGTCGCAGCGGTCGCGAATGACCCTTACGACGATGGCGGGGCGGATATCTCCGTCACCCGGCTGATCTCCCCGCCCCGTCAGGTCGCCTTGATGAAGGGGCGCGGGGGAGAGGTCACGGAAGACGCGGCAGACCTGATGTACGCCGTCATCGGACAGTCGGTGCATACGATCCTGGAACGCATACCGGACCACGCTTCGATCCTGATGAAGGAACGCCGGTTCTTCATGGAAATGCTGGGCTGGCAGGTCTCCGGGCAGGTGGATCTGGTGCGCATCAACGAAGACGGTGAACACATCCTGTCTGACTGGAAGGTCATGAGCGTATGGGAAGGCATGAACGGCCTGAAAGCGGAGAAGGAAGCACAGTTGAACCTGCTGGCGCTGCTCTGCATCGCGAACGGCATTCGGATCGACGGGCTGGAGATCGTCGGCCTGTACCGGGACTGGTCCAAGTCCAAGGCGCGCTATGGCCAGCACCCGTCCCGCCAGGTGGAGGTCTTCGCCGTCCCGCTGTGGCCCACGCCGCAGGCTGACGACTATCTGCATGACCGCGTTGCCGCCCATCAGGCAGCACAGGCCGGAGACCTGCCCGAATGCACGGCGGAGGACCGTTGGGAACGCCCGACGAAGTACGCGCTGATGAAGGAAGGCCGCAAGTCCGCCCTGCGCGTGACCGAGACCATGGAAGACCTGAACGAATGGGCCATCCGGAAGGGCGTGAAGACTGATCCCGGCGACGAATGGCCGAAGGGTCACGGCGTCGAGGTTCGCCCCGGCGAGTGTGTCCGGTGTGCGGATTACTGCGCGGTCGCGGACTTCTGTGACCAGTGGGCGAAGATCAAGGAGGACATGGAATGAGCGAGATCAAGCATACGCGGGTGCCGGACCCCAACGACCAGTTCCGGGGCATGTATGACGGCGAGCCGTGGGCAGCGGTCGCCAAGAGGGCGGGGCTGGAGCCGCACAACGCAGAGAGCCAGGCCCGCATGGTCGCGGCGAGCGCAGCCGATGAGATCGCGGAGTTGCTGGAGGCGCTGACCGCCGCACGCGAACATCTGAAATGGTCAACGCCGCAGGGGCAGAACGCGATGGTCCAGATCGTCAACGCCATCGCCAAGGCGGAGGGCCGGTAATGAAGTTCACTGACGAACAGGTCAAGTCACTCTCCGCGCCTCTGGACAAGAAGCACGTGAAGACCCGACAGCAGGCCGGGCAGTCCCTGTCCTATGTCGAGGGCTGGCACGTCATCGCGGAAGCGAACCGCATCTTCGGGTTCGGGGAGTGGATCAGGCAGACCCTCGAAATGAAGTGCGTCCACGAAGGCGAGCGCCCGGATGGCAAGGCATCCGTGACCTACATGGCACGGGTTCGGATCGCGGTCGGGACTGGCGATGACCAGATTTTCCGCGACGGCACCGGCACAGGTCAGGGGATCGCGAAGAACGCAGGCGATGCACACGAGAGCGCGATGAAGGAAGCCGAGACGGACGCCATGAAGCGCGCCCTGATGACCTTCGGCAACCCGTTCGGCTTGGCGCTGTACGACAAGGCACAGACGGCGGTGTGTGACGCTCTGGAAGCCGCTCGCGAGAATTTCAAGAAGCTCCGCAACGGCATCAACTCGGCCGTCACGGTCCAGGCTCTCGACACCTTCTTGGAGGAATACGAGACCGACTTCGCCAACCAGCCCGAAGACGGGCGCAACTCCCTCAACGCACTGGCGAACAAGCGCCGGGAAGCACTGGAAAGGAAAGCGGCATGAACGACACCGAGCGCAACAACAAGCTCAAGGCCATCGGCATTGGCCTCAAGCACGCCCGGCGTGAACTGGCCGGATGGCATGAGATTTCGCGTAACGACGACCCTGACCGGCTCAAACTTGCTGCGGCGCTGGCCAACCTCCGGGACGCGTCGGCTGAACTGGAAAGGATTGTCAAATGAGCGGCAGCGTCAACAAGGTCATCATCGTCGGTCGGCTGGGCCAGAACCCCGAAACCCGCCGGATGCCGGACGGCTCACCCGTGGTCAACCTGTCTGTCGCCACTTCCGAGACATGGAAGGACAAGAACACCGGCGAACGGCGGGAGAAGACAGAGTGGCACAGGGTCGTGATCTTCAACGAGCACCTGGCCAAGCTCGCCGAGCAGTACCTGTCCAAGGGTGCGCAGGTCTTCCTCGAAGGGCAACTCCAGACTCGTAACTGGCAGGACCAGCAGGGCCGGGACCGCTACATCACCGAGATCGTGCTGAACCGCTTCCGGGGGGAACTCCAGATGCTCGACAGCAAGGGCGAGGGGGGAGGCGGCAACCATGGCGGGGGCGGGGGAGAGACGCCGCCGGATGACCTCGACGACGACATTCCCTTTGTCTCGCCGTGGGGGGAACGGTGATGGGCCACGACAACTACGACCTGATGCGTGAAGCGGATGACCTCGCGCAGAAATGCGACGAACTCTCCGCCAAGGCACCCAACTGGCTGCTGCGCACGATCTGCCTCTATCTGGCTCGTGTCTTCCGGTGGTCCCGCGATGGCCTTGCCGACGAAATGGTGCGGACGGACAAGGACGAATGACCCTACGCGACCCGGCATACCTGGTCCACCTGCGTTCCCAGCCCTGCATCATCACGGGGCAGTACGCGAACGACAACGAGAGTGTTGTTGCCGCGCATATCGGGACCGCAGGGAAGGGGTTGAAGTCCCCGGACAACTGGGCGCTGCCGCTGTCGCACTGGATCCACCACGAATGCCACCAGAAGGGCGAGATCAGCACCATCATGCGCCTCGCACCGGACCGACTGATCCGGGATGTGGTGTCGGCGGGGAGGAACTTGTCGGACGATGTGCCGACGTCTGATTTGCGGCGCTGGATGCCGCGCAGTGAATTCCGTGAATGCCTCAGGGCCTATGCGGAGAAGCTTTACAGGGAATGGAAGGGCAATGACTGAATTCATCCTCTCCCCCGATGCCCCTGCCGTCCGGGACAACGTGGTCTCGTTCATCCGGGGGCTGTCGGACAAGCGCAAGTGGTCGGTCACGGTCAAGCGGTACGTCAAGAAGCGGACCCTTTCGCAGAACGCCCTGATGTGGGTGTGGGTAGAACAGGCGGCGAAGGTCGCCGGCGACGCGGACGGGTGCAGCAAGGAGATGATGCACAAGCGATTTAAGCGAAAGTTTCTGACGCCCATCGAAGTCTTCGAGGAAGACGGTGAGATATTGGCCATCTACTCGACCAAGGGCCTCAGCACACGGGAGATGAGCGAGTACATGGAGAAGATCACCTGGTACTGCGCAACAAATCTTGGCCTCGTGCTGGACGCCTTGCCGAAGGAGTTTCGAGATGAATGAGAAGCGGTTGTTTCTGGAGATCGCACTGACGCTATTGCGGCTGGTGGGCCAAGCCGACGCCATGATGCAGGAACGGGAGAAGGTTGATGAGTGACGAACGATGGCTGCTGGAACTGCTCCGGGCGCTGCTGGAGTTGCACAAGGCGCACCACAATCACCCGACACACGCGGAGGCGCGAGCCGCCATCGCCAAGGCGGAGGAGGAAGCGAATGGCTGACTGGCAACCGATTGAGACAGCGCCGACAGACCAGCGCCGTATCTTGGGCTGTCACATGAGGTCCGGGAACATGGCGGTGACATGGCGGGCGGCTGTCGGCAGCGACATGTTCCTGCGCCATGGCGAACAGCCGGAACAGGGGCGCGGCTGGAGGCCCACCCACTGGCAGCCCCTCCCGGACCCGCCGAAATGACAGACCTTTCCCGCCTCCCTGACTGGCCTGCCCGAATGCAGGCGGCTACCGCAGCCGCTTACCTCGGCATTGGCCCGACAAAGTTCCTGAACGGCGTGTCGGATGGCATCTATCCGCAGCCGGTCCGGGATGGCGGGAACGTCCTCTGGCACCGTGCGGTACTGGACCAGTGGCTTGCAAACGAGCGCGGTGAAGTCCTGAATACCCCCGTGAAACGGTCATGGGGAGGAAGGCGACGTGAGAATGCGCGTGAAACATCTGCATAGGACCAGGGTGGGTAAATACACCTACTACCGCCACCGGAAGACCAAGGAGCGCCTGGACAGGGACGCCAACGGCAACCCCCGGACGATGGAGCAGATCGCCGCCCGGTGCATGGAGATCAACGCACAGTTCGAGACCCCGGCACAGGCCCGAGCCGCAGCCGGGACACTGGCGGACCTGATCACGCAGTACAAGTCCAGCCATGGCTTCAAGAGCCTCGCGGAGAAGACGAAGACCAGCTATCACCGCTCCCTCGACATGCTGTCCGGCGAGTATGGCGAGGCGATGGTCCATGAAATCACCACCGAGAACGTGCTGGACCTGCAACAGGACTGGTCCGACAAGCCCCGGACGGCGGACCTGCATGTCAGTGTGCTGCAGATCCTCCTGAACTTCGCGATCTCGCGCCGCTCACGCTATGGCGGCATCACCTTCAACCCCGCGACCAAGGAGGCAGGGGTCAAGCGCCTGCACAAGACGGACGGCTATGAGCCATGGCCGGAGACGCTTATCGAGACCGTGCGGGCGAACGCCCCCGAGCATGTCCGCTGGCTGATCGACATGGCCCGCTTTACCGGACAGCGCGCGGGCGACCTGGCGAAGATGCGGTGGTCCGACATTCATGACGGCGCGCTGCATGTAAAGCAGGGGAAGACCGGGGCGGTGCTGATCATACCGATCTACCCGGCGTTGAAGGAGACGCTGGACGGCATCAGCAAGCGGTCGGTCTTCATCCTGACGAACTCGCGCGGGAAGCCGTGGCAGGTCGCAGCCATGTCGCGGGCGATCCGGCGGCTACTGCCCGAAGGCGCGCGCTACGTCCTGCATGGTTTCAGGAAGAACGCGACGATCAACCTTCTGGAGGCGGGATGCACCGGGGAGGAGGTCAAGGCCATCACAGGGCACACCACCGACGCGATGGTGAACCACTACGGGCGGAGGGTGAGCCAGGGCCGTCTGGCGCGCTCTGCGGTCGCCAAGATCACCCTTCTGAGTGAACGGAAATCGAACGGAGAGACTGACTGAAATGTACAACTCTCCGAAAACTGTACAACTTGGCGGATCAGATGCCCGCTAACCTGTTGAAATATGGTGATCCCGGCAGGATTCGAACCTGCGACCTACTGATTAGGAATCAGTTGCTCTATCCTGCTGAGCTACGGGACCACGCAGGGCGGAACCTACCAGCGCATCCGGCGGGCGGAAAGGCCTGAAACGCGCTACTCCGCCGCGACCTGCAGCCGCTTCAAACCCCTGCTCGGATCACGGTCACTGTTCCGCAGTCGCGCCAGGTCATGGGCATTCTGCAGGCGCAGCCAGTGGTCTGCCGTCAGCCCGATGACCGCCGAAAGACGCAATGCCATTTCAGCGGAGATGGCCGATTCTCCCTTCAGTACGCGATAGAGCTGCGAGCGAGTCACACCCAAGGCACTCGCAGCCTTGGCAACGCTCAGATCAAGGGCATCCAGGTTTTCCCGCACAATGCTGCCGGGATGCGGGGGTGAATGCATGGACATGGCTGCAGGTTCCCTAGTGGTAGTCCACGAAATCAACGTCGTACGCATTGCCACCGGCGAAACGGAACACGATCCGCCAGTTGTTCCTGATGGTCAGCGACCATTGGCCTTGCCGGTCTCCCTTAAGCGGATGCAGGCGAAAGGCCGGCAAGTCGAGTGTCTCGACCTCCCTGGCGGTGTCGAGAATGGCCAGCACCGCCGAGATCTTCCCGATCATGTCAGAAGGAAGGCCACGAGAACTCCCTGTCTCGTGAAGGCGTTGAAGCGCCTTGTGCCTGAAACTCTCGATCAATCAGATCTCTCCGAATGCATATCATGTCGCATGTCGCGCGACAAGCCATCAGAAGGTCATGGATTTCGAATGCCTCCATTCTACACATGGCAAGCGAACACCTGTGAGAGATGTTTTTCTGAAACTGCGACCATAAGATGCTGTCGGGGTTGGCGGTCGAACCCTGGGTCTGCTCAGGCCAGGCCGCCCAGCAGCAGGGCGCCGAGCATGATGAAGCCCATGCCGATGTTGGACTTGAACTTCGCCAGGCAGTCGCGGCCGTTGTCGATGTCGACCCGGGCGGCCTGCCAGGCCAGGTGGGCGACGACAGCGGCGAAGGGCAGCAGGAACCAGTGGCTGAAACCGGCTTCCCGCGCCGCCAGACCCCAGAGCAGGATGGTGAAGGCATAGAATATCCAGAGCGCCGGTCGGGTGCGGCGGCCGAGCCACCGGGCGGAGGATTTCACGCCGATCAGGGCGTCATCCTCCTTGTCCTGGTGGGCGTAGATGGTGTCGTAGCCCAGGGTCCAGAAGAAGCCGCCTGCATAGAGCAGCAGGGCCGGCAGTTCGACCGTGCCCGCGGCGGCGGCGTAGCCCATCACCGCGCCCCAGTTGAAGGTCAGGCCCAGCCAGGCCTGCGGCCACCAGGTCACCCGCTTGGTGAAGGGATAGACCACCACGAGGAAGAGCGAGAAGACGCCGAGCCAGATCGCGGTGGGACCAAGCTGCAGCAGGATCACCAGCCCCAGCAGGGCAAGGAACCCGGCCCAGAGCATGGCCTGCCTCACGCTGACCTGGCCGGAGGGGATGGGGCGCAGCTTCGTGCGTTCCACCCTGCCGTCGAAATTGCGGTCGGCAATGTCGTTCACCGTGCAGCCGGCGCCCCGCATGATCAGCGCCCCCAGCCCGAACAGCACGAACAGGCGCAGCGTCTCCAGGTCCAGCACCGGGCGGGCGAGGATGATCGACCACCAGCAGGGCCAGAGCAGCAGCCAGGTCCCGACGGGCCGGTCGAAACGGGCCAGCTTGAACCAGGGCTTCAGGAACTCAGGCGCGTGCCGGTCCACCCAGTTGTCGCCGCGTGCATCCGCGATGATGCTCATGCCCCGGCCTCCGGACCGGTCATCTCGGCATCGAACAGCCAGACATCGGTGGACCGCACGTCATTGTCCTCCAGTTCCCGGGTTGTGGGCACCGCGTAGTGCGCCAGCCGCCGCATGCCACCGCTGGGGCGGTAGGTGCGGCCCGGATCGCCCATGATCACCGGCGTCCCGGCCACGACCAGGCTGCGGAACCAGCGTTCGACACGGCCCGCGAGTGGCTGTTCGTAACAGATATCACCGGCGAGAAGAACATCTGCCTCGGGCAGCGGCTGCCCGACAATGTCATCGCCGCTGACAGTCACCGTCACGCCGTTGGCCACCGCGTTCAGTTCGCAGGCGGTGACGCTGAACGGATCGACATCCACGGCCAGCACCGACCGCGCGCCCGAAAGTGCCGCAGCCACCGCGACCAGCCCGGACCCGGCGGCGAAATCCACCACCCGCCGGTCACGCACCATCTCCGGGTTGTCGAGGATGTAGCGGGCCAGCGCCTGCCCGCCGGCCCAGGCGAAGGCCCAGAAGGGGGGCGGCAAACCCTTCTCCTGCAAGGCTTCTTCGGTCAGTTGCCACAGCGGGACGGCTTCCGTGGCCAGGTGCAGCCGTACCTCCGGCACCAGCGGGGAGGGCAGCAACGCGGTGTTGGCGCGGATGAAGGCCGCACGGTCGGGGATCGGTTCGGTCATCCGCTGCTTATAGCGTCGCGGTCACAAGACTGCAGCTTTGGTTGAAATCAGGGGCGCGACGGTTATATTCCCGGCACTTTCATCAAGGCCCGTCTGGTGCGGGTCAACTGATCTCCGTGCATGGAGCGACCATATGCTGATTTCCCCGGCCTACGCGCAGGCCGCCGGAGGCGGTGGCGACATCTTTTCCGCCATCCTGCCTCTCGTCCTCATCTTCGCCGTCTTCTACTTCCTGCTGATCCGTCCGCAGCAGAAGAAGATGAAGGAACACCGCGCCATGGTGGAGAACGTGCGCCGCGGCGACACGGTCGTCACCGGCGGCGGCATCATCGGTCGCGTCACCAAGGTGAAGGACGAGGCGACGGTGCAGGTCGAGATCTCGGAGAATGTCCGCATCGACGTGGTGAAGGGCACCCTGACCGAGGTCCGCACCAAGTCCCAGCCCGCCAGCGACGCCAAGCCGGCGGCCGCGAACGAGGAGAAGGGCGGCCTGCTGGGCAAGATGGGCCTGAAGAAATAGGCTGACGCGACCAGCCGCTTACCCCGCACCGTGACGCAAAGGCAGCCGACAAGCCCATGCTCTATTTCGCCAAGTGGAAGATTGCGGTCATTGCTGCCGTCTGCCTGATCGGCCTCGCCTTCACGGTGCCGAACTTCCTGTCGCCAGACTCACGGCAGTCCGTGCCGGACTGGCTGCCGAACCAGTCGATCAATCTCGGACTCGACCTGCAGGGCGGTTCGCACCTGCTGCTGCAGATCGACCGGGAGGCGGTGCTGCGGGAGCGGCTGAACGACCTGGCGGAGAGCATGCGCAACGACCTGGGCGACATCCGCCCGCGTATCCGGCGCTCCGGCTTCCAGGTCGGTGACCTGTCGGTATCGTTCGAGGTGCGTGACGCCGACCGCATGGAGGAGGTGCGGGAGGTCCTGCGTGGCCTGGTGACCCAGATCGGCGGGGGGCTTGCCGTCGGTTCGGGCGGACCTGACCTGCAGATCAGCACCGACGGCAACCGCTTCATCGCCACCCTTACGGAGGCCGGGATCACTGCCCGCCTGTCGTCGGCGGTACAGCAGTCCATCGAGATCGTGCGCCGCCGCGTGGACGAGACCGGTGTCAACGAACCCACCATCCAGCGCCAGGGCGAGGACCGGATCCTGATCCAGTTGCCCGGCGTGGACGATCCTGACCGGATCAAGCGCCTGCTGGGCCGCACCGCCAAGATGACCTTCCATCTGGTGGACCTCAGTGCCGACCCCAATGCGGATCGGCTGCCGCCCGGCACCATGGTGCTGTTCGAGGAAGAGGGCGAAACCCGCATTCCCTGGGCCATCCGCAAGCGGGTCGAGGTCTCGGGCGAGCACCTGGTGGATGCACAGCCGAACTACCAGGACGGACGACCGGTCGTGTCCTTCCGCTTCGACGCCGTGGGCGCGCGGAAGTTCGGCCAGGTCACCAGCCAGAATGTCGGCCGCCCGTTCGCCATCGTCCTCGACAACAAGGTGATCTCCGCCCCCCGGATCGAGAGCCCGATCCTCCAGGGCTCCGGCATCATCACCGGTGGCTTCACGGTGCAGGAAGCCAATGACCTCGCGGTGCTGCTGCGGGCCGGCGCACTGCCCGCGCCGCTGACGATCCTGGAGGAACGGACCGTCGGTCCGGACCTGGGCGCCGATTCCATCGCCGCAGGTGAACTGGCGGCCATGATCGGCTTCGCGGCCGTGGTGTTGTTCATGTTCCTGGCCTACGGGCCGGTCTTCGGTATCGCCGCCAACACCGCCCTGGTCACCAACCTGGTGCTGATCATCGGTGCGCTGTCCGCGCTGCAGGCGACCCTGACCCTGCCCGGCATTGCCGGTATCGTGCTGACCATCGGCATGGCGGTCGATGCCAACGTGCTGATCTTCGAGCGTATCCGGGAGGAACTGGCCAATGGCCGCTCCCCCTTCAATGCCGTCGAGGCCGGTTACCGCCGCGCGCTGACCACCATCGTCGATGCCAACGTCACCACCGGTTTCGCCGCCGCGATCCTGTTCGCCATGGGTTCCGGCCCGGTGCGCGGCTTTGCCGTGACCCTGTTCCTGGGCATCGTCTGTTCCATGTTCACCGCCATCCTGCTCAGCCGGATGATTGTCGCGCTCTGGCTCCGCCGGAAGCGTCCCAACGTGCTGACGGTCTGAGGAGGATACGCCCATGTTTCGCCTGAAACTCGTTCCCGCGAAGACCAGCCTGCGCTTCATGGAGCGCAGGAAGATCGCCTTTGCGCTGTCGGTGCTGCTGATCCTGGGTTCGGTCGTGATGTATTTCGGCCAGGGCCTGAACCGGGGCATCGACTTCGAGGGCGGTATCCTGGTCGAGGTGAAGACCGAAGGCCCGGCCGACCTTGCCGCGATGCGCAGCCTGATGAGCGGCCTCGGCCTCGGGCAGGTGGCGCTGCAGGAATTCGGTGCGCCGGATGATGTGCTGATCCGTGTCGAGCGCCAGCCCGGCGGTGCCGAGGCACAGCAGACGGCCGTGGATACCGTCAAGTCGGCCCTGGAGCCGGAGTTCCCCGGCATCAGCTATCGCCGTGTCGAATTTGTCGGTCCCACGGTCTCCGGCGAACTGGTGGAGGCGGCGACCATCGCCGTGCTGACCGCCGTGGCCGTCATGCTGATCTACATCTGGTTGCGGTTCGAATGGCACTTCTCGGTCGGTGCCGTGATCGCGCTGGTGCATGACGTGGTCATCACGCTCGGCATGTTCGCGGTGACGGGGATCGAGTTCAACCTGGCCTCCGTCGCGGCGATCCTGACCATCGTCGGCTACTCCATCAACGACACGGTGGTGGTCTATGACCGCATCCGGGAAAACCTGCGGAAATACAAGCAGCTGCCGCTGCCGGACCTGCTCAACGTCTCCATCAACGACACCCTGTCGCGCACGGTGATGACTTCCGTCACCACCCTGCTGGCGCTGCTGGCGCTGTTCATCTTCGGCGGGGAGGTCATTCGCGGCTTCGCCTTCGCGATGATCTGGGGCGTGGTGATCGGCACCTACTCCTCCATCTTCGTCGCGGCACCGATCCTGATGGTGCTGGGCCTGAAGCGTGGCGCGCGCGATGCGGAGGATGAGCAGGGTGACAAGGCCACCGCCTGACCATGGACATCACCCCGGCCATACCCGCCGGACGTCAGGTCATCGACGGCTATGGCGGTGGCGGTTTCCGGATCAGCCACCAGCGGCGGGAAGGCTCGGTGCTTGTCTTCCCGACGGAGACCCTGGCCTGGCCGGTGACAGCGATGGCGGACCTGTCCGCCGAGACGTTCCGCCCGGTGCTGGACCGCGCGGCGGATGTCGAGGTGCTGCTGCTCGGCTGCGGTGCCTCCATCGCGTTCCTGAAACATGACCTGCGCGCGCTGCTGAAGGAACAGGGCATCGTCGCCGACCTGATGGACACGGGCGCAGCCTGCCGGACCTACAACGTGCTGCTGTCGGAGGATCGCAGGGTCGCCGCCGCCCTGATCGCCGTGGAATGACCGGCGGCGAGGACAGGGAGGGTGCTGGCAGGGACGGCGAGGCCGCACCGCACGGCCTCGATCCGCTTGCTGCCGACCTCAGGACCGGCGACGCCGACCGCTTCTACACCGCCATGTTCGCCGCCGAGGCCCCGCGCAAGCGGCTGCTGGCGCTCTATGCCTTCAACCTGGAGGTCGCGCGGACACGGGAACGGGTGTCGGAGCCGATGCTGGGGCAGATCCGCCTGCAATGGTGGCGGGAGGCACTGGACGAACTGGCGCGCGGGCAGGTGCGCAACCACCCGGTCTGTTACGCCCTGCAGGACTGGTTCGGCGGCACGGTCCCGCCAGAGGTGCGCGCGGGCATGGAGGCAATCCTGACCGCGCGGGAACTGGACCTGGAGGACAGTCCCTTTGCCACCACGGAGAGCTTCACCGGCTATGCCGCTACCACCGGCGGCACGTTGCTGGAGCTTGGCCTGCAGGCCACCGGAATGGCGGGCAGGGGGATCGAGCCGGTGGCACGGCATGTCGGGACCGCCTACGCGATCACCGGGCTGATCCGGGCGATCCCGTTTGCCGGAACCGTGGGCCGTGTCCTGGTCCCGCAGGAGGTGCTGGTCGCGGTCGGCGCGAATGACGGTGCCGCGCGGCGTGACCCGGAACGGATGCGGGCGGCGGTGCGGGAACTGGCGGACCTGGCGGCGGCGGAACTGGACGCGGCGCGCGCGGCCGCACGCGGTGTCCGCATCCGCGGCGGTGCGCGTCCGGTATTGCTGCACCG
Source organism: Minwuia sp. (assembly GCA_965228535.1). GTDB lineage: Bacteria > Pseudomonadota > Alphaproteobacteria > Minwuiales > Minwuiaceae > Minwuia. The sequence goes on from CBDDHU010000003.1 coordinate 1,112,026, forward strand.
GACGCTGGCGCAGATGTACCTGGACTGCATTCGCCGGGCGGGGCATGACCTTTCCAGCCCCCGTCTCGATCCCGACAACTTCGCCCGTATCTCCCGCCTGCTGCTGCGAAATTTCCTGCGCCGCTACTGATTCTGTCGTAGACAGGGGCATCTGGCAGGGGGCGGTGATGGCGCGGGCGACAGAACGGATCGAGATCATCGAACTGGTGCGCGGTCTCGCGGCACTGGCGGTGGCGCTGTTCCACTTCGCCAACCAGCTTTCCTCCGAGATTTCCGTGTTCCTGACGGCCTGGGGCTGGCTGGGCGTCGATGCCTTCTTCATCATCTCCGGCATCGTCATTCCCTATTCGCTGCACGGGCTGAACTACCGGCTGTCGATGTTCCCGCGCTTCATGGCGAAGCGGATCGTGCGGCTGGAGCCGCCCTACGTGATCAGCATCCTGCTGACCATCCTGCTCTGGCATGTCTCCACCATGGTGCCGGGTTTCCAGGGTTCCGACCCGGACTACAGCCTGGGCCAGATCCTGTCGCACCTGTTCTACCTGACACCGCTGCTGGGCTATGACTGGCTGGGACCGGTTTACTGGACGCTGGCCTACGAGTTCGTCTTCTACATCACCATGGGGCTGAGCTTCAGCTGGCTGATCGGGCGCACGGTGCTGCTCACCATGGCGGCGGCGGGCGTGGCGCTGGGGGTGGTGTTCCTGGTCTTCGGCAGTCTCGACTACCGCGTGCTCGAGTTCCTGGTCGGGTTCCTGATCATGCGCTGGTACGTGCTGGAGCGGGAGCGGCTGCTGACCGCCGCCATGATCCTGGCCACCCTGTTCGCAATCTACTGGTTCGGCGGCCAGAAGACCTTCATCGTCGTGGTGCTGACGGTGGCGACGGTCTGGGCGCTGCGAGGCGTCACCATCGACCGGCGCCTGATGTGGCTCGGCACGGTGTCCTACTCGCTCTACCTGACCCACGTGCTGACCGGTGGCCGGGTCGTGAACCTGATGAAGCGCTTCGTGCAGGACCCGGCGCTCGACCTGGTGGTCATCGGCGCGGCGACGGCAGTGGCCCTCGCCTTCTCATGGGTCTTCTGGCGGCTGGTGGAAGTCCCGGCGCTGCGCCATTCCCGCCGGATCAGGATCGGCGGCTGAGTCCAGGATCGCCTATCAAGAGGGAAGGGCGGATGACCCTTTCCGGTCACCCGCCCCTGTCCTGTTTCCGCTTGTGCCGGTCTGTCGCCCCGGTCAGTTGCCGCCGGTGACTTCCAGCATCTGGCCACTGACATAGTCAGACAGCGGCAGGCAGAGCATGACCACCGCGCCCGCAGCCTCCGACGGCTTGCCGCCGCGACCCATGGGGATCATGCGGTTGGCAGCCTCGATGTTCTGCACCGGCACGCCGATGGGCACCTTGTTGCCTTCCACCTCGATCATCTTCTTCTCGTCGGTGGCTTCCGTCAGGCGGGTCTCGATCAGGCCGAAGGCGACGGCGTTGACGTTGACCTGGTAACGCCCCCACTCCTTCGCCAGGGTCTTGGTCAGGCCGACGATACCGGCCTTGCCGGCGGAATAGTTGGTCTGGCCCGCATTGCCCCGCGTGCCGGAGACGGAGGAGATGTTGACCACCTTGCGGATCACCGCCGCGCCCTGCTTCTCCACCTCTTCCTTCGACTTCACCCGGATGAACTCGGACGCAGCCTTCAGGATGCGCCACGGTGCCTTCAGGTGCACGTCGATCATGGCGTCGAACTGGTCGTCGCTCATCTTCTGGATCACCGCGTCCCAGGTGTAGCCGGCATTGTTGACGATGATGTGCAGGTTGCCGAAGCTCTCGATCGCGGTGTTGACGAAGCGGTCGGCGAAACCGTCCTCCGTCACGCTGCCGGCGCAGGCCACGGCCTTGCCGCCCTTCGCCGTGATCTCCGCCACCACCTCGTTGGCCGGTGCCTCGTCCAGGTCATTGACCACGACCGCCGCGCCGAAGCCCGCGAGCTGCAGCGCCACCTCGCGCCCGATGCCCCGGCCGGAGCCCGTCACCAGCGCAACCTTGCCGTCCAGCATTCCCATCATGTCCTCCCCTGAGATGTGCCGAAATCCATGGCGTTCTTGTAGCCCGAGTAGACGGGCTGGTCGATGGCCACCTGCCGAATGACGGTTTCGCGCAGGTGCATGGCGAGGCCCGGATGGTCCAGCGCCAGGGAGCCGTCGCGCAGCCCCTCCACCAGCACCTGCAGCAGCCCGGCACGGTCACCGTCGCGTCCCAGCACCTGCTTCAGGCTCTCATGCTCCAGCCGCCTGCTCTCCGGTCCCAGCGCCGCGTCCCGCAGCACGATGTCCAGCGAGTTGGCGGCAACGCGGGCCAGGAAGCTGGTGCGCCCCTCCGTCGCCTTCATGATCTCGTCGCGCAGGAAATCCCGCACGCTGGTGGTCAGCTCGTCGGTGCGCGGCATGTTGGTGTCTTCACCGGCACCGCCACTGACCGGCGTGCCGGGCGGGCCGGGAATGATCAGGTTGACGCAGTCGACCTGGCATTCGGAGCTGCGCCGCGCGATGCCTGGCCGCTCCACCGTGCGGTCGGGGCCGTTGCGCCAGCGTTCCGCCATGCGCAGGCAGCCCACCGCCCACCAGAAGGAGCCGAAGACCTCCCAGAAATGCACATGGTCGCGGTTCACCGGCTGGCCCGAGACGGCCTCGTAGCCCGCGAACAGGTCATCATAGGTGCCGAAGCCGCCGACCGGCAGGTCGGAGACACCGAAGCGCCAGGAGTTGGTGCAGATCCAGCCGAGATCGCGCATCGGGTCGCCCAGGGTGGCCACCTCCCAGTCGAGCACCGCGACAACCCCGGTACCGGGCCGGATCATCAGGTTGCCGTTCCGGAAGTCATTGTGGACCAGCGTCACCCGGTCCGTGTCGGGCAGGTTCTCCAGCATCCAGCGCGCGGTATAGTCGATCATCGGCTGCGGCGTGCCGAAGGACTGGTAGTCCTGCCACAGTTCGCGGATGTAGGATTCCGGGGTCCAGCGCTCCAGCCGGTCGGCCAATCCGGCGGCCTCCACGTCCAGTGCGTGGATGCGGGCCAGGATCTCCCCGCATTGCCGGGCCAGCATCGGCCGCGTGTCCGCGAAACTGTCGGAACGGGCGATGCGCGCGCCCAGCGCCTCCCCCTCCAGCCAGTCCATGAAGAATCCCGGACCCATCCCCTCGGACCCGTCCAGGACGGCCACCACCTCCGGTTCCGGAACCCCTGCCTCGCGTGCCAGCCGCATCAGCGCGGCCTCCACGTCCAGGCCCGGGCCGGTACGGTCCATGCCCGGATCACCGCCACCGGGTGCCCGGCGAAACGCCAGCAGCCGGGTGCCGCTGTCGGTCTCGATCTCGACCCTGTGGGTTTCCTGGCTGGCGCCGCCGGACAGCCGATCACAGGCGACAAGCCGCCGGAAGCCGTCGATCCGGCCACTCAGATAGGCCTCGACGGCCTCCACCAGTTGCATCCGGGCGACCTCAGATCGCGGCTGCCTGCATCCGCGCGGCGGGGCTGTCTGCCGTGCTGCCGGAGACGGTCCTGCCATCCTTGATCACGGCCAGGTGTCGGGTGCGGTCGGCGGCGGCGGTGATGTCATCCACCGGGTTGCCGGGCACCAGCAGGAAGTCGGCGACGGCCCCGTCGCGGACCACGCCCCGGTCGCCCGGTTCCACCAGTTCCGCCGCGTTCGACGTGCCGGCGATCAGCGCGTCCAGCGCAGGCATGCCGGCCTCTGCCATGTAGGCCAGCTCCCAGGCATTGGCACCATGGATGTTGAACGGCGTTCCCGCATCGGTGCCCATGGCCACGCGGCCCCCGGCAGCGATGTAGTCCTTGAAGGCCTGCAGATGGATGTCGTAGACGCGCTCCGACTTCTCCACTGCCCAGGCCGGGATGCCCTTGTCGCGGTTCAGCAGGATGTTCTTCACAGCGGCCAGCGTCGGCACCAGGAAGACACCGCCCGCGATCATCTCCGCGATGCATTCCTCGTTCATGAAGATGCCATGCTCGATGGAATGGATGCCGCCGCGGACGGCGTTCAGGATGCCCTCCGCGCCCTGCGCGTGGCTGGCTGTCCGCTTGTGGAAGCGGCGGGCCTCCGAGATGCCGGCCTTCATTTCCTCGGCGGTGTAGTGCGCGTCCTCCGGGTTCACGCCCGGTGTCATGACGCCGCCGGTGGCCATGATCTTGATGACATCGACGCCCTTGTGAACGTTGGCGCGCACCGCCTTGATCACGTCATCGACGCCGTCGGCCACCAGGCCCCAGCGGTTGCCGTGGCCACCGGTCATGCAGATCATCCGCCCCGATGCCCGCATCACGGGGCCGGGGAAGCGCCCGGCATTCAGCGCATCGCGCACGTCCAGGTCGATGTAGTCCTTGCCGCCGCAATCGCGGACCGCGACGATGCCGCCCTCCAGCGTGCGCCGGGCATGTTCCAGCGCGCGCATGCCGACACCGGATGCGGTCAGCCGGTCCACGCCCTCCGCCGGATTGGCCTCCGCCCCGTGGCAGATATGGACATGGCAGTCGATCAGGCCGGGCATCAGCGTGGCACCCGTGGTATCGACCTTGCTCCCGGCAAACCCTTCGAACTCGGTGGCCGGGGCAACCTTCGTGATCCGCCCGTTCTCCACCAGAACCGCCTGGCCCCCGGTCGGCGCATTCAGCCCGTCGAACACCAGTCCACCGGCATACAGGGTTGCGTCGTCAGTCATCTCTCTGTCTTCCTTCTGTCTCAGTCGTAACCGGGGGCGGAACGCGCGACGCCACCATAGGCATCCAGCACGCGACCCAGCCACTCGGCAATCGGATCATCCGCCTCCAGCAGCCTGAAGGACGAGATGGCGCGGGCCCACAGGAACGGCCCGGCGCACATGTGGTCGGCGAAGCCCGGCGCATCGCCGGAAACCCACGGCTGGCCGCGCAGCGTCAGCCGCAGCGGCATCAGTGACTGGCGAAAGCCCTTCACCCGTTCCTCGCGCCCCGCCTGTACCTCTTCCAGGGTTCGGCCGAAGCGTTTCTCCCGGCTCTCGCGGAAATAGGGCTGATCCACCGGGTCGAGATGTTCGAAGATGTCGTGCAGCACCAGTTGCGCCACCCCGCCGGTCAGCACCGCCTCGGTCCAGGACTTGATGAACCGCGCCTCGGCCCGGCCGTTGGGGAACAGCGCGGGCCGGTCGGGATAGGTGTCCTCCAGGTATTCCGCGATGGCCCAGGAATCCGTCACCATCTTCCCGTCATCGACGATCGTGGGCACGGTCTTCGCGCCCAGCGACTCGATGGCCTCACGGTCGGTGAACTTCCACGGCACGGTCTCGACCGGCAGGTCCTTGTGCGCCAGCGCCAGCCTGGCCCGCCAGCAGAACGGGCTGAAACGCCGCTCCGGCTCCGCACCGCACAGGTCGAACATCCGTATCGTCATCGGTTCCGGTCTCCCCCGTCAGTCATCGGCTCCGGTCAGGTCAGCAGCCGCGCGATCTGCCGGTTCGCCAGCACCAGCCGCGCGATATCGACGCCGCCGGAGGCCCTGAGCTCGTTCATGACCTGATCCACACGCTGCAGCCCCGCCGCGTGGGCGGCCTCGAAGCCTGCAAGGGGGTCATCCTGACCGGTTGTGAAGGCCTGCACAACCAGCCTGCGCTGCTGCGTATAGCTGTCATCCACCAGCATCGCGACGGCCTGCCGGTCCCAGGCGCTCTCGACGCTCAGCCCGGTCGCCTGCACCCGCAGCCAATCGAGACCCAGGCGCCCGCCAAGCGCGAAGTAGGCCGCGGCGACCGTGCGCATCTCCTGCCCGACGCTTTCCGCCGCATCGACGATGTCCAGCGTGGTGGCCAGCGGGGCCAGCGCCGCCACCTGCCCGGCCAGGTCGCCCGGCACGCCGTCGGCCAGCAGGCTCTCCCGCACCCGCTCCCAGTCCGCGCGTTCCATCGGACCAAGCTGTTCCGCCAGGCTGCCCTTCACCTGGTCGATGGCGGGGCGGAAGCGCTGGATCATGCGCGCGCCGTCGATGGGCCGCACGGCATTGTGCAGGAACCACTGCCCGGCGCGTTCCATCAGGCCCTGCACCATGCCGAGCATCCGGGTCTGCACGGCGGCGGGAACCACATTGTCCAGCGCGTCGATGGCATCCCACAGCGGCTGCAGGTCGAAGATGTCGCGCACCGCCATGGTGACCCGCGCCACGTCGGCGGCACTGACCCCCAGGTCATCCTGCGCCAGCCGCGCGAAGGCCGGCCCGGCCCGGTTGACCATGAAGTTGGCGACCTGGGTGGCGATGATCTCGCGGCGCAGCCGGTGGGCCCTGATCTCGGCCACGTGGCGTTGCTGCAGGTCGTCGGGGAAATAGGTGACCAGGTCGGCCTCCAGCGACGGCTCGTCAGGCAGGTCGCTGTCCAGCAGTTCCGTCTTCAGCGCCATCTTGGCATAGGACAGCAGCACGGAGATCTCCGGCCGTGTCAGTCCCCCGGTGCGGTCAGCCAGCTCGTCATCGGTGGGCAGGAATTCGACCTCCCGGTTCAGCAGGCCGGTGCGGGCATAGGACCGCATCATCCGCCCCAGCGGACCGACATTGCCGCGGCCGGCACTCTCCGCCACCGTGATCGCCTGGCCCTGCACGTAGTTGTCGCGCAGCACCAGCGCGGCCACGTCGTCGGTCATTTCCACCAGCAGGCGGTCGCGCTGCTTCCGGGTCATCTCGCCGGCGCTCTCCACCGCGCCGAGCAGGATCTTCAGGTTGACCTCGTGATCGGAGCAGTCGACGCCGGCGGAGTTGTCCACGAAGTCGGTGTTGATGCGTCCGCCGCCCTGGGCGAACTCGATGCGGGCGCGCTGCGTGATGCCCAGGTTGGCGCCTTCGCCCACGACCTTGACCCGCAGTTCGTCGGCATCGACGCGGATCATGTCGCTGGCACGGTCGCCCACATCGCCATGGCTCTCGTCGGTGGACTTCACGTAGGTGCCGATGCCGCCGAACCAGAGCAGGTCCACCGGCGCGCGCAGGATGCCCTGGATCAGCTGGAACGGGCTCAGTTCCGTTTCGGCAATGTCCAGCGCCTTCTGTGCCTCCGGCGTCAGGGTGACACGCTTCGCCTTCCGGTCCACCACGATGGCACCGGGCGACAGCTTTGCCTTGTCGTAGTCTTCCCAGCTTGATCGCGGCAGGTCGAACAGCCGCTTGCGCTCCGCGAAGCTGACCGCCGGGTCCGGGGTCGGGTCGATGAAGATGTGGCGATGGTCGAAGGCAGCGATCAGGCAGGTCTGTTCCGACAGCAGCATACCGTTGCCGAACACGTCGCCCGACATGTCGCCGACGCCGACCGTGGTGAAGGGCTGGGTCTGGATGTCGGTCCCCATCTCCCGGAAATGCCGCTTCACGCACTCCCAGGCACCGCGCGCGGTGATGCCCATCTTCTTGTGGTCATAGCCAGCCGCGCCGCCGCTGGCGAAGGCATCACCCAGCCAGAAGCCGTAGTCGATGGCGACCTGGTTGGCATAGTCGGAGAAGGTGGCCGTGCCCTTGTCGGCGGCGACCACCAGGTAGGGATCGTCACTGTCCCGGCGCACCACGTCCTTCGGCGGCACGATGGCGCCCTCGACGATGTTGTCGGTGATGTCGAGCAGGGAGGAGATGAAGCTGCGGTAGCAGGCGATGCCCTCCGCCTGGATGGCTTCCCGGTCGCCGCCGGCCGGCAGGTTCTTCGGCACGAAGCCGCCCTTCGACCCCGTCGGCACGATGACGGAATTCTTCACCATCTGCGCCTTCACCAGGCCCAGCACCTCGGTACGGAAATCCTCCCGCCGGTCAGACCAGCGCAGGCCACCGCGTGCCACCAGCCCGCCGCGCAGGTGCACGCCCTCGAAGCGGGGGCTGTAGACGAAGATCTCCCGCAACGGCCGGGGCAGGGGCAGGTCCTCCAGCGCCTGGCTGTCGAACTTGAACGAGGCATAGCTGCGCGGCGCGCCATCATCGGTGCGCTGGTAGAAGCTGGTGCGCAGGGTGGAGCGGATGGCGTTCAGGAAGCGGCGCAGGATGCGGTCCTGGTCCAGGCTGTCGACATCGTTCAGCAGCACCTCGACCGATTCGACCAGCGTCTGGGAGAGGTCGTCGCGATCGCCCTCGGCGGCCGGATCGAACTGCACGCGGAACAGCTCCACCAGCAGTTCGGTGATCGCCGGGTTGGCCGCCAGCGTGTCCTCCATGTAGTCTTGGCTGAACTGGATTCCGGCCTGGCGCAGGAACTTGCAGTAGGCGCGGAGCATCGTCACTTCCGGCGCGGTCAGCCCCAGGCTGAGGATCAGGCCGTTGAAACCGTCATCCTCCGTCTCGCCATTGAAGATGCGCAGGAAGCCATCCTCGAAACCCGCCTTGACGCTGGACAGGGCCAGCGCCTGGCCCGACAGGCTCTCCATGCGGAAATCATGGATCCAGCACAGCGGATCGACCGGGTCCCCCACGGGGTAGGTCTGCTCCGACAGGACCCGCAGGCCCAGGTTCTCCAGCATCGGCAGCACGTCCGACAGCGCCAGTGCCGGTCCCTTGCGGAACAGTTTCAGGCGGACCACGTCGTCATCGTCCTCCACCTTGCGGTAGAGATTGATGCCGAGCCGGTCGGCCGCCGCCCGCTCGATCCGGTCGATGTCGATCCGGGCCATGCCGGGGGAGAATTCCTCCCGGTAGGCGGAGGTGAAGGCGGTGCCGTAGCGTTGCAGCAGGCGGGACGCCGCTTCCTCCCCGTGCGCGTCGGTCAGGACCTCGGCCAGCGCGTCGTCCCAGGACCTGGCTTCCTCGACCAGGCGCTGTTCCAGCACCGCATATTCCACGTCGGCGCCTTCCGGATTGCCGCCGACAATGACGTGCAGCCGCGCCAGCGGGGAGTCGCCGATCTGGGTGTAGAAGGCGGAGATGCGCCCGCCCAGCCCCTTGGCCAGGATCTTCTCGAACTTGCGCCGCAGCTCCGAGTCATAGCGGTCGCGGGGCACGAAGATCAGGCAGGAATAGAAGCGCTGGAACCGGTCGCGCCGCACGAACAGGCGGATGCGCGGCCGCTCCTGCAGGGCCAGGATGGCGAGCGCGGTATCGTGCAGCTCGTCTTCCGAGACCTGGAACAGCTCGTCGCGCGGATAGGTGTCGATGACATTGACCAGCGCCTTGCCGGCATGGCCGCGCCGGTCGAAGCCCGACCGTTCCACCACCCGGTCGGCCTTGCGGCGCAGGTAGGGAATCTCCCGCGGCGTGCGGTTGTAGGCGGCGGAGGTGAACAGGCCGACAAAGCGCCGTTCGCCCACCACTTCCCCGTTCGGGCCGAAGCGCTTGATGCCGATATAGTCCAGGTGCACGGGGCGGTGGACGGGACTGCGGTAGTTGGTCTTGGTGACGATCACCAGTTCCGGGCGCTGCAGGAACTCCCGCACCTCCGGCGACAGGGTGGGGCCGCCGGAATGGCGGTTCATCACGCGGCGTTCGGAATTGCGCAGCAGGCCGAGGCCGGTGCCCCGCACGATCTCCAGCCGCTCGCTCTCCTGGCTGGCCTCGTAGTCGTACTCGCGGTAGCCGAGGAAGGTGAAGTGATCGGCGATCATCCATTCCAGCAGGGCCTTGCCCTCCGCCACCTCGGTTTCCTCCAGCGGCGGCGGGTTCTGCTCCAGGTCGCTGACGATGGCGCGCGCATTGTCCATCATCTTCGGCCAGTCGGTGACGGCCACGCGAACATCGTCCAGCACGCCGGACAGGGTCTGCTGGATCGCGGTCAGCGCCTCCGGGTCGCTGATGCTGCCGATCTCGATCTGGATGTAGCTCTCGCGGATCGCGGTGGCAGCGTCGCCGGGCTGGCAGAAACTGCCCTCCGCATCGCGCACCATCCCGATCACCGGATGGGCGAGGCCGTGGATCTGGTGGCCGTTCTGGTTCAGGGCGGAAATGACGGAATCGACCAGGAACGGCATGTCGTCATTGACCATCTCGACGATGGTGTGCGGTGAACTCCAGCCATGCTCGTCCAGGCGAGGATTGTACACCCGGACCAGCGCGCGCCCCGGCAGACGCTTCTCCGCGAACTTCCAGAACGACAGCAGGGAGGCATAGGCGTCGTCGGGATCGCGCGGCTCCGTCTCGTCGGTTGCCATGTGCGGGGCCATGTGGCGGGCGAAGGCGACCAGGGCCTCGCCTTCCTCCGCCTTCAGCCGCTGTCGGCAGTGGGCCGAGATCTTCTCGAGCAGGTCGCTGGCGATCGCTTCGACGGTCGGATCCATTGTTGCCTCTCCCTTTGCGCCCTGCGGCATTTCACATGGGTGATGCCGTCTGTTCGTGGCAGGGCCGTGACGTGGCCTGATCTGTGCGCCCGGCCACTAAACCACATCACGTGCCCCAAGCCGAGTATTGACCAAGCGGCAATGGCAACCGACACTGCATGATGAGGGGCTGGAACGATCATCGGACAGGTGGTGCCGCTTTGCCGTGGAGCAGCGGAACCGGGTGTCCGGCTACCGCGACAGGCACCGGTCTGGAATCGGGAATTTTCACGAGGACCGTCGCTGCGACGGACTCATGCTCATGAGGGGGATCACCAATGGCATCGGGCAACGAAGCGCTGCAAAATTTCATGGAAGGCCTGGAAAAACGCAATCCGGGTGAGCCTGAATTCCACCAGGCGGTGATGGAGGTCGCGGCGACCATCATCCCGTTCCTGGAGAACAATCCGAAGTACCGCGAAATGCAGATCCTGGAGCGCATGGCGGAACCGGATCGCGTCGTTTCCTTCCGCGTCTGCTGGGAGGATGACAAGGGCAACATCCGCGTCAATCGCGGCCACCGCATCCAGATGAACAATGCCATCGGCCCCTACAAGGGCGGCCTGCGCTTCCATCCGTCGGTGAACACCTCGGTGCTGAAGTTCCTGGCGTTCGAGCAGACCTTCAAGAACAGCCTGACCGGCCTGCCCATGGGCGCCGGCAAGGGTGGCGCGAACTTCAATCCGAAGGGCAAGTCCACCAACGAGATCATGCGGTTCTGCCAGTCCTTCATGACGGAACTGTACCGCCACATCGGTGCCAACATCGACGTGCCTGCCGGTGACATCGGCGTCGGCGCGCGCGAGATCGGCTACATGTTCGGCCAGTACAAGCGCATCACCAACTCGTTCGAGGGCGTGCTGACCGGCAAGGGCCTGGAATTCGGCGGCTCCCTGGTCCGCAACGAGGCGACGGGCTATGGCGCGGTCTACTTCCTGCAGAACATGATGAAGGCCGCCGGCAATGACGTGTCCGGCAAGGTCGCCGTGGTCTCCGGTTCCGGCAACGTGGCCACCCATGCCGCCGAGAAGCTGATGCAGCTTGGTGCGCGTCCGGTGACGCTGTCCGACTCCGGCGGCTACATCCACGACCCGGCCGGCTTCACGCAGGAGAAGCTGGACTGGATCAAGGAACTGAAGAACGTCCGTCGCGGTCGCATCAGCGAATATTGCGACGAGTTCAGCGGCTCCACCTTCCACGAGGGCAAGCGTCCGTGGGAAGTCCCGGCCGAGATCGCCATGCCCTGCGCCACGCAGAACGAGCTGAACCTCGACGAGGCCAAGATGCTGATCAAGAACGGCGTCGTGGCGGTGTCGGAAGGCGCCAACATGCCGACCTCCAACGAAGGCGTCGATGCCTTCCTGGATGCCGGCGTGATCTTCGGCCCGGCCAAGGCCGCCAATGCCGGTGGTGTTGCGGTGTCCGGCCTGGAGATGAGCCAGAACTCGGCCCGCATCAGCTGGGGTGTCGATCAGATGCAGGAGCAGCTGCGCCAGATCATGGAAGACATCCATGGCCGCTGCGAGCGGTACGGCAAGGACTATGGCCGCGACGGCATGACCGACTATGTCGCCGGTGCCAACATCGCCGGCTTCGCCAAGGTCGCTGACGCGATGATGGCCTTCGGCGTGGTCTGATACCGATCCCTGATCGGCACATGCTGACAGGAATGCGCCCGGTCCCGCCTGTCGGGGCCGGGCGTTTTCGTCTGTCATGAACGCCGGCAGGCAGTTCGCCATTGCCCTGGCGATCCCGGCCAGCGGTAACATCTTCGGCAATGCCGTCTTCTCGGTGGCATCGGGAGAGATCGGCTACCTGGTCTGGACCATCCTGTATGACGGGACGGTGCTGGTCGCCATCAACATCCTGCTGGCGCGGCGGTTGCTGTTCCGGCCCGTGGCGCGGCTGATCGCGGGGGAGGACACGCCGCGAACCCGGCATGCGCTGGAGCGCCTGCCGCTCTGCAGCGCCCTCTGGGCGGTCTGCTTCTACCTGCTGTTCTTCCCGCTGGGCTTTTATCTCAGCCCGCTGGCTGGCAGCTATGGCGGCGATCTCGAACTGCCCGTCGATTACATCTATTTCATCGCCATGATCCTGGCGTCCGTCGCCGGTTACCTGGTGTATTTCCTGGTCAATGCGCTGGTGACGCGGATCAAGCTGCACCTGTTCCGTACCCGTGGCCTGATCCTGCCCGGCGGCGGCGGGCGATTGCGGCGGCGCATGGTGGTGGCAATCTCCTTCATCTCCGTCATGCCCTTGGTGCTGCTGCTGGCGGAGTTCCTCTGGTTCGTGCGCTACCGGGATGGTGGCGGCCTGGACCTGCCGTTCGAAAGCGCGATCATCATGGACGTGTCGGTCGGCCTGTTCCTGATCGGCATCGTCATCGCCTTCCTGCCACCGTCGCTCACCCGCCCCATCGAGGTCCTGGCCGGTGCGGTGGAACGCGTGGCCCGGGGCGACCTGACGGTCCGCGCGCCCGTCACCTCGAACGACGAGATCGGCGGCCTGACCATGCGTTTCAACGAGATGGTGGACGGGCTGAACGAACGGCAGGCGATCCGGGAGACCTTCGGCAAGTACGTGCCGGAGGCGGTGGCGGAGCAACTGATCCGTGATCCCGGCGTGCTGGCGGGGGAGGAACGGATCGCCAGCATCATGTTCACCGACATCCAGGGTTTCACCGGTATCTCGGAGCAACTCAGCCCTGCCGAGACCATCGCCCTGCTGAACGACTATTTCGAGGTCGTGCTGGAACCGATCCGGGCGGAGGGCGGCACGGTGAATGCCTTCATCGGGGACTCGGTCTTTGCCAGCTTCAATGTCCCGGTCCCCCATGACGACCATGCCGCCCGCGCCATCCGTGCCGCCCTGGCGATCGGGCGGGTGCTGGAGGGACGGCGCTTCGGTCCCGGTGGCGATATCCGGCTGCAGACGCGCATCGGCATCAACACAGGCACGGTCGCGGCAGGCGCGGTCGGCGGCGGCGACCGGCTGGGCTACACCATCATCGGCGACAGCGTGAACGTCGCCTCCCGGCTGGAGGGGCTGGCCAAGGAGATGGGCGGACCCGTGCTGGTCAGCGATGCCACGCGACAGGCTGCGGGCAGTGCCTTCCGCTACGAACAGCTCGGCCGGGTGCCGATCCGTGGCCGCGCGCGGGAGATCACGGTGTGGCGCGTGCTGGCGTGAGCTCAGGCGTCCTGCCCCAGCACCCGTTCGGCGGCCAGGCGGCCTGAGCGGATCGCACCCTCGATGGTCGCGGGCAGGCCGCGCACGGTCCAGTCCCCGGCAAGGAACAGGTTCGGCACCCCGCAATCGGGGCCGGGACGCAGTGCCTCGTTCGCCGGGGTCTCGGCAAAGGTCGCCCGGCGTTCCTTCACCACCCGACATGGGGGCTTCGGCAGGGACCGGTCGCCCAGCGCCATGGCGACCTCCGGCCAGATCCGGTCGGCCAGCGCCTCCGCGGACTCGTCGGCGAAGCGGTCGGCGGCGCTTACGGTGACGGAGGCCAGCCCGTCGCGGCAGAACAGCCACTGCGCGATCCCGCCGGTCAGGCCGGTCAGTGGTGGCATGGCATCTGCCGTCCGGCCCACGTCGAAATGCAGGTTCAGGATCATCCGCGCGCCTTGTGGCACCGCGACCTCCGGCAACAGGTCCGGCAGGTTCCAGGACGGGATGGCGAGGATCACCCTGTCATCAGCCGCCAGTTCCAGTTGGCGGCTGGTGGTCGCGATGGCCTTCACCGCCCCGTCGGACGTCCGGTCGAGGGCGCGGACACGCTCCCGGAAGCTGACCTCCACGCCGCGTTGCCGCAGGCAGCGGATGGCGGGGTCGACCAGGCTGTCGGCCAGGCTGGCGCGCACGGTGACGGGACGCGACCGGCGCTCCCCCCGCGCGAAGGTCAGCCGACAGGTCGCGGCGAGCAGGCGGGCGGAGGCCGCCTCCATCTCCGTGTTCAGCGCTGCGACGGCCAGCGGTTCCCAGAACCGACGCCGCAGCCAGGTGCCTTCCGGGATGCAGTCGGCGACCGTCATGTCCGGCCCCGCCCGCAGGATGCGCAGTCCTGCCAGCCAGTCCCGCAGCCGTGCGCCCGGCACGGTGCGGGTGCGGGAGAGCACCCACCAGGGTAGCGGACCCGCGTTCGGGCGCACGGTCCAGCGTTCGCCGGTCACCGTGTCGACGAAGGGATAGGCTGCCGGGTTGCCGATGATCACGCGGTCCTGCGCGCCGGTTTCGGCGAGGTAGCCGAACACCGCGTCGTTGGCGCTCATCATCAGGTGGTTGCCATTGTCGATCACGCGATCCAGCTGCGGATCGTGGAAACTGCGGCATCTGCCGCCCGCGACCGGGGCGGCCTCCAGCAGCGTGACGGCATGACCGGCGGCGGAGAGCCGCAGCGCGGCGGCCAGTCCGGCCAGCCCGGCACCGACGACAAACGTCCGCGCCGCAGCCATCAGATGGTCAGCGCGCGCAGCGCCAGGCCCAGCCTGGCCAGGCGGGACAGCCGCAGCCTGCGGGTCGGATCGGCAAAGCCCCGCCGTTTCAGCCGGGACAGGTGGGCGCGGTAGACCATGTCCATCAGCAGTGCCGGGCGCAGCTTCCGGCGGTCGAGCCGGGCGGCATGGGCATCGGCATCGCGGAACCGGCTCTCCGCCTCCGCCAGCAGCTCGTCGCAGACCCGCGCCACTGCCGGATGAGTCAGGTCCTGCTTCGCGGCGGCGACGCTGATGCCGTGATCGGCAAGGCGGTCGGCAGGCAGGTAGAGGCGTCCGGCGGCCGCATCCTCCCCGATGTCGCGCAGGATGTTGGTCAGCTGCAGCGCGTCGCCCAGCGCCAGTGCGTACTGCGTCGCGCGCGGCTCCCCGAACACCGGCACGGAAAGCATCCCCACCGCACCGGCGACGCGTCGGCAATAGAGATGCAGCCCCGCATGGTCCAGCGGCGGCGCGGCTCCGAAGTCCATGTCCACGTCCATCAGCATGCCGTCGATCAGGGCATGGAACTCGTCCTTCGGCAGTTCGTAGGCGTCGATGGCCGGGGCCAGGGCGACACTGGTGGGACGTGACGGGCGACCGGCATACAACGCCTCGACCTCTTCCGCCCAGTCGGCCAGGGCCGCGCGCTTCGCCGCCTCTGCGCCCGGTTCGTCGGCAATGTCGTCGATCTCCCGGCAGAAGGCATAGATGGCGTACATGGCGCGGCGACCGGCCGGTGGCAGCGCCCGCATGCCCATGGCGAAGGAGGTGCCGGACCGGTCCACGACCTGCCGGACATGGCGATCTGCTGCCTCGGCACCGATCATGCGCGTCGTCCGCCGATGCGGGCCAGCGCGAAGCGGGCCGTGGCTGCCAGCGCGACCAGCAGCATCCCTGGCCGCGAAAGCCGGGTCCGCTGGCAGAGCGGGTCGCGGTGCCGCAACCGCCGCACCATGCTGCGGGCCAGGGCATGGACCACCGCCGCTTCCGCACCCAGCCGGGCGCTTTCCAGCCGGTACGGCAGCGCCGCCGATTCGCGCAGCAGCGCGTCGCAGGTGTCCAGGCACCGGTCCAGCACCTGGCGCAGCGCCGGGGTGGCGCGCGGCTCCTGCAGCGCGCTCTCGTCGGTTCCGGCCGCGTCGAGCCAGTCCAGCGGCAGGTACACCCGGTTCAGCAGCCGATGGTCCTCGGCGCAGTCCTGCAGGTGATTGATGATCTGCAACGCATCGCAGAGCGGATCGGACAGCGCGTGAAGGCTCCGGTCCTCCCCGTGCAGGTCCAGCAGGTAGCGTCCCACCGGCGAAGCCGACAGTCGGCAGTAGTCACGAAGATCGCCGATCGTCCGGCAGCGGTCCTGCACCGCGTCGCGCCTGAATGCCTGCAGCAGGTCGCGGGCGTGGCTGTCCCCCACGCCGCTTTCCCGCAGGCTGTGGCGCAGCCGGTGTGCCACCCCCTGCCGCGTCGTGTCCTCCCCGCCGCGCAGCGCGGCCTCCAGCGCGTCCAGCCGCCGGACCTTTTCCTCCGCTGTCATGTCGGGGGCATCGGCAATGTCGTCGGCGGTGCGGGCGAAGGCATAGAAGGCGGCGATGTGCGGGCGCAGACGGCGGGGCAGCAGGATGGATCCGACCGGAAAGTTCTCCTGCCGCGCCTGCATGGCCGGGTCAGCCTGTCGGGACATCTGCAACTCAACCGCCATTTCGGTCCCGTTCCCCCGGTCTGCGGCACCAGTGGCCGATGTCCTAGGGATGTACAGCAAGCACCGGCGCGGGAGAAGGGCGTCTGTTCCCGTCCGGTCAAACCTGTCACCGACCGTCCCATGCACGATTGATAACGTCGAAGGCTGCCTATAGTCTCGGCCTCAACAACCGACATCTAAGTGTCAAACACAGGGAGGATACTGATGCTTCACAAGACGCTGAAGGGCGTGGCCGCTGCTGCCGTCGCGCTGGGACTGGCCGGTGCCGCGCAGGCCGGAAGCCATTCCGACATGGTCGACGGCCCCGCCGTGACCTGGAACCACTCCATCTGGGGCAAGCCGCGCGCCTATACCGCCGGCCTGGAATACATCGTGGCCGAACTGGACCGCCGCACCGGTGGCAAGTTCCAGTACAAGCTGTCCTATGGTGGCCTGTCGAAGCCGCGCGAGAACCTGGACGGCATCCAGCTCGGTGCGTTCGAGGCTGCGAACTTCTGCAACTTCTACAGCCCGGAAAAGACCCCGTCCTCGATGGTCTTCTCCCTGCCGTTCCTGCCCATCGGCGACTGGCATGTGCGCATCAAGGCGTCCGACGCCTACTACCAGCATCCGCACATCAAGAAGGAAATGGCCAACTGGAATGCCATGATCTACATGGCCGGCCTGCTGCCGCAGTATGAATTCCTGGGTCGCGGCAAGCCGCCGAAGACCCTGGAGGACTGGAAGGGCATGCGTGTCCGCGCCGGTGGCGGTGTCGCCAAGGCGATGGAGAAGCTGGGTGCCACGCTGATGACCGTTCCGGCGACGGAGGTCTACACCCTGCTGGAACGCGGCACGGTCGACGCGGTGTCGTTCCCCTATACCTACGCCCATGCCGCCTACAAGGTGCATGAGGTGGCGGACTGGTTCACCGGCAACTTCCAGCCCGGTACCGCCGACTGCCCGACCGTGTTCAACATCGACGCCTGGAACGCGCTGCCGAAGCAGTACCAGGACCTGCTGATGGAACTGAAGGGCGTGGCCTACGAGAAGATGCGTGACGCCTATTTGGCGGCGGACGAGAAGAACATCCCGATGTTCCAGGAGAAGCTGACCGAGATCCGTTTCACGCCTGAGGAGATCGCCACCTTCCGCAAGGAAATCGGTGAGCCGCTGTGGAAGGAAGCCTTCGTCGACGAGTACGGCGACAAGATTCCGGCCCAGGAACTGCTGGACTTCCTGCTGTCGGAAGCCGAGAAGGCTGCCGGCTCCTGATCCGGCGCAACTGATCCGGGGCGGACCCTGGCCGGGTCCGCCCCGTTTCACCTGATCTGCGAAATACTCGATCGACCACTGTTTTCGTTTCCCGGGGAGGGGCGAGCATGGACGCAATGCCGGTCAAGTCCGACATGGGGCAACTTGATCGCGTGCTGGCGCGCGCCGAAGTCGTTTTCAACCTGATAGCCGCCTATTCCATTGTCTTCCTGATGATGCTCGGCGTCTCGCAGATCGTGCTGCGCAATGTCGGCTATCCGATGTGGGGCTACATCGACTTCGTCGAGCAGGCCATCGCCGTCTTCGCCTTCATGGGTATCGCCTACTGCCAGCGGGCAGGCGGGCATGTGCGCATGGACCTGGTGCTGCGCGGGCTCAAGGGACGCTGGCTGTGGCTGGCGGAATCGCTTGCCGTCCTGCTGTCGCTCATCGTTGTCGGGATCCTGATCTACTACGGCTACACCCATTTCGAGCGCGCGTTCGAACAGGGTGACTCCACCATTGACGCGAATTTCCCGGTCTGGCCGTCGAAGCTGATCGTGCCGGTGGCGTTCAGCCTGCTCTGGCTGCGCCTGCTGATGCAGCTCGTGGGCTATTTCCGGCTCTTCCTCGACCCGACCCTGACACCCCTCGGCGTGCCGACCATTCCGACCATCGAGGACGTGGCCCAGCAGGACATCGAGAGTTCCAGCGGCGACGACACCAACGGCGGCAACGCCAGAAAGGGAGCAGGCGCATGATCACCGATCCGTTGACGATCGGCATCATCGGCATGGTGGTGCTTCTGTTCCTGATCGCGCTGGGAATGCGCGTCGTCTTTGCCTGTGCCATCGTCGGCATGTTCGGCATCATTGCCGTGCTCTATGCCAAGCCGAATTTCGACCTGGCCAAGGCCTTCATGGCCGGTGCGGGTCTCGCCGGGCTGACCCCCCATTCCAAGGCGGTGGCCTATACGCTCAGCGTGCTGCCGATGTTCATCCTGATCGGCTACCTGGCGTTCCATGCCGGAATCACCAAGGCGGTGTTCGAGGCGGCGCGGCGCTGGGTCGGCTGGGTGCCCGGCGGCCTTGCGGTGGCGAGCGTCTTCGCCACGGCCGGTTTCGCCGCCGTCTCCGGTGCCTCCACCTCCACTGCCGCTGTGTTCGCGCGCATCGCGATCCCGGAGATGCTGGCGGCAGGCTATGACCGGCGGCTGGCGGCGGGTGTCGTGGCTGCGGGCGGCACGCTTGCATCCCTGATTCCGCCAAGTGCGATCCTGGTCATATACGCCATCATCGTGGAGCAGTCGGTGGGGGCGCTGCTGCTGGCCGGGTTCCTGCCGGGCCTGTTCTCCGCCGTCATCTATGCCGCGCTGATCATCTTCCGCGCCTGGCGCAATCCGGAACTGGGCCAGCCGATCCGGGGCTTCACCTGGAAACAGCGGTTCGAGAGCGTGCCCGGCACCATGCCGATCCTGGCGGTCATCGCCATCATCATCGGCGGCATCTACATGGGCCTCGCCACCCCGACGGAAGCGGGCGCGCTGGGCGCGTTCGTGGTGCTGGTCATGGCGGCCGTGCGGGGCATGAAGTGGAGCCAGTTCCAGGATGCGATCCTGGAAACGGCGAAGCTGACGGTGATGATCTTCTCCATCATCTGGGGCGTGCTGATCTTCGTGCGCTTCCTGGGCTTTGCCCGCCTGCCGGAGAACTTCGCCAACTGGATCGTCTCCCTGCCGCTCGATCCGTGGACCATCATGATCCTGATCCTGCTTGCCTACGCGGTGCTGGGCATGTTCATGGATGCCATCGGCATGCTGCTGCTGACCCTGCCCGTGGTCTACCCGGCGGTGGTGGCGCTCGGCCCGGGTCTCGGGTTCGATCCGGGCAGTGACGATGTCGGTATCTGGTTCGGGATCATCGTCGTGAAGATGGTGGAGATATGTCTGGTCACACCACCCATCGGGCTCAACTGCTACGTCGTCAACGGCGTCAGACCGGACATTCCATTGATGGATGTCTTCCGGGGAATCGGGCCGTTCTTCATCGCCGATGTGCTGACGGTCGCCGCGCTGGTGGCGTTCCCGGCCATCATCACCTGGCTGCCGAACCAGATGCTCAACTGACCCGGTTCCGGTCTCGGCCCGGTGCGGCGCCATGAGTGCGCGCCGGGCCGACCTGGAACTGGTGGCGCGCGGCCTGGCGCAGAGCCGTGGGCGTGCGCGGGCTCTGATCGAGGCCGGCAAGGTCACGCTGGACGGGCGGACCATCGCCCGCGTGTCGGAAGCCGTGGCGCCGGAGCAGGTGCTGGCGCTGGCCGAACCGGACCATCCCTATGTCAGCCGTGGCGCGCTGAAGCTGGTGGCGGCGCTGGACCATTTCGGCATCGATCCGGCCGGACTCGACTGCCTCGACATCGGCGCCTCCACGGGTGGTTTCACCGACGTTCTGCTGCGCCGTGGCGCGCGCCACGTGACGGCAGTCGACGTGGGTCATGACCAGCTGCACGAGACGTTGCGGGGGCGGCCCGACGTCACGGTGCGGGAGGGCTGCAACGCCCGTGACCTCGTGGCGGGCGACCTGCCCTCGCCACCGGACCTTGTGGTCTGTGACGCGAGCTTCATCAGCCTGACGCTGGTGCTGGCCCCGGCCCTGTCCCTCGCCGGGCCGGGGGCGCGGGTGATCGCCCTGGTGAAACCGCAGTTCGAGGCGGGACGCGACGGGCTGGGCAAGGGCGGCGTGGTGCGCGATACCGGGGTGCGGGAGGCGGTACGGGCACGTCTGACCGGCTGGCTGGCCGACCAGCCGGGCTGGCACGTGCTGGGCAGCATCGAGAGCCCGGTGACCGGCCCGAAGGGTAATGTCGAATACCTGCTGGCAGGAGAGCGCGAGGCATGAACGAGGTCAGGATCGAGGGGCTGGGCAGCGCCGGTGACGGCGTGGCCGTGGTCGATGGCGAGACCCTGCATGTACCCTTCACCGCGCCCGGCGACATCGTGGAGGTTGAGCGGCCACATCCGCCCCGCAGGCAGAAGGGGCGGGGCCGGGGACGCCAGCAGGGGGCCGCGCAGCCGAAGCCGAGGATGGTGAAACTGGTCTCGGCGGGTCCGGACCGTGTGGAGCCTGCCTGTCCGCATTTCGGGCGCTGCGGTGGCTGTGCCCTGCAACACCTGTCGGACGCCTTCCTGGCGGACTGGAAACGGGCACAGGTGGTGGCGGCGCTGGAGCGGCGCGGGATCACCGGTGTCGCGGTGGATGAAACCTTCCGTGGCGGGCCGGGGCGACGGCGACGCATCAGCCTGACCGCCACCGGCGGCGGGCGACAGCCGGTGGCGCTGGGGTTTCACGAACGGGGCACCCGCGCGCTTGTCGACATCGGCCCCTGCCCAGTGCTGGAGCCGGGACTGGAGGCACTGGTGGATCCGCTGCGCGCACTGCTGGCGAAGCATCTCGTGCCGGGGGAAGCGGCCCGCATTGCCATCAACCTGACCGACAGCGGCGCGGACATGCTGCTGCAGGCGGAGATGCGCCAGGGGCCGGACCTGTTCATGGACCTGGCGGCCTTTGCGGAGACCCATGACCTTGCCCGCCTGACCCTGACGGGACAGGAAGGCGAGATACCCGTCGCCGCGCGACGGCAGCCGGTGCTGGAATGGCCCGGCCTGACGGTCGCGCCGCCACCCGGAGCCTTCCTGCAGGCTGACCGGCAGGTGGAGGCGGAGATGCAGCGCCGGGTGAGCCTGGCCGCGGCGGACCGGACCTCGGTCGCCGACCTGTTCTGCGGTGGCGGCACGCTGACCGCCGGCGTTCCCGCCACGGCGTCCGTGCTCGCCATCGACAGTGCGGCGGACGCGGTGCAGGCGCTCCGTACCGGTGCCGACAGGGCGCGGCGCACCAGCATCACCACCGGCGTCCGCAACCTGATGGGCGATCCGCTGGGCGCGATGGAGGTCGCGGGGCTGGACCTGGTGATCCTCGACCCGCCCGCAGCGGGTGCTCGGTCACAGGTGGAGGTGCTGGCCGGTGCGGGGGCGAAGGTGCCACGCATCGCCTATGCCTCCTGCGCGCCCGGAACCTTCGCGCGCGACGCCCGCATCCTGATCGACGGCGGCTACCGGCTGGTCTCGCTGACCCCGTTCGACCAGTTCCACTGGTCACCGGAGATCGAGCTCTTCGGTGTCTTCGAGGTCAGCGAGTGACCGGTCCCCGAACCGCCTGACGCGCGTCAGCCCGCCAGCACCTCCAGCGCACCGGATGGCGCGAGCAGGGCATCGGCGCGGGCCTTTTCCTCGCCCTGCAGCTTGCCGTAGAGGCTGCGCAGGCGGCCGAGGCACTTGGCCTGGTAGCGGAAGGGCGCCTGGGCATAGGGCCGGTCGAAGATGGTCAGGCGGACCTCTTCGTCCCCGTTCTCCAGCGCCCGGGCGTTCGCCGCCAGGAAGGGCAGGTAGGCTTGGCCGCAGACCATCAGCAGGTCATGCAGCGCCTGCGGCAGGTCTGCGTCCGACGTGAACCATTCCCCTTCCAGCCCCGACAGGTCGTCCGTCTGGCGCACCCAGTGCACCACCGTCGGCGCGCGGCGGCGCATCTCCGTCATGGAGGTCGGATCGTCGGCCAGCGTGCGCAACTGCCCGAACAGGCCGAAATCTCCGATGGAGGGCCGGGTGCCGAACAGGTAGCCGGAAAGGCCGACATGGCTCTCCAGCGCATCGACGATGCGGCCAAAGCTCTCCTCGATCACCGACCGGTTCTCTTCGGTGCAGCCGACCATCGCCATGCGGCTGACCTGGCGTTCGCAGATCTCGCGGGCGAAGGCGCGACGTTCCTCGATCGGGGAGGAGGCAGGAAAATGGTCACTGGCGATCCACCAGGACGCGAAGTCGCGGTCGGCGGCGTAGAACCAGCGATAATGGAACATCGCCTTGGTCAGCCACTCGTCACCCATGTCCTCGATCAGGTTGGCGAGAAAGCGATGCACCGGATCGTCGGGCAGGATGGAGCGCCCGCTGTAGCGCTGTTCCAGTTCCTGCGCGATGGGGGTCGAATCGACCCGCCAGGCCACGTCATCGGGATACTGCACCATCGGGATGACCTGCGGCTTGACGTGCGCTGTCTCCGCGCGGCGCGCCATGGTCCGCATCTCCCAGATGAAGGGCAGCCGCCGGTAGCGCAGGATCGCGCGCATCTTCATCGAGTAGGGAGAACCGTTTCCCCCCAGCAGCCGAATCGGTTCGGTCATGAAATTCCTCTCCCCGTCCGGATCCGCCACCTCCCCACGAGGGCGCATCCCTGTCCGATCATCCTACAGAACTGGAGGGCGTGTCATGGACAAAACGCCGGTGTGGATATACATTCCAGGATGTATATCCTGCCCGGAGGTTGCAATGCGCGTGGCAAAGTGGGGAAACAGTCTTGCGGTGCGCCTGCCGCGCTCCGTCGTGGAGGTGCTGGCCCTTCGGGAGGGAGATGAAATTGACATTCGTGTCGAAGGGGACCGTGCCTTTGCCGTCAGTCGGCAACCGGCACCCGCTGATGCGCTGGTCCGCCTGAGGAAGTATCGCGGAAAGTTGCCTGCCGGCTTCCGTCTTGACCGTGACGAGGCTCATGAGCGCTGAGAGACGGTTTCTCGATACCAACATCATCCTCTACCTGCTCTCCGATGACCCTGTCAGGGCGGGAAGGGCGGAGGAACTGCTTGCGGATCGATGCGTCATCAGCGTTCAGGTGCTGAACGAGCTTGCCAACGTGATGCGGCGGAAACTCAAGCTCGAGATGTCCGAAATCGAAGAGGTGCTGACGACAGTACGTGAAGTCAGTGAGGTCTCGCCGCTGACCTTGGGGATGCATCAGCTTGGTCTCGCGATAGCAGCCCGCTTCGGTTACTCGATCTATGAGAGCATGATCATCGCTGCAGCCACCGAAACCGGATGTGACGTGATCTGGACCGAAGACATGCAGTCCGGACAGCAGGTCGGGAAGGTCACCCTGCTGAATCCCTTTCAGGCCTGAAGGGCCTGTTCCAACACGCTGCAGAGCCGCTCCGTCGCAATCTCGGGCGGGCCGGAATTGTCGAGATGCAGCACGTCGTCGCCGGTGACGGCCAGGTCGCGGGCGCGCTGCAGGCGTGCCTCGATCTCGGCGGGGGTCTCGCGGCCCCTGGCGGCAAGACGGCGGGCCAGTTCGGCCTCCGCCACCGACACGGCGACCACGATGACGCGCGGGAAGGCGGCGCGGATCGCCGGCAGGGCCTGGCGTGAACCGTTGGCCACCGCGACGCCGCCCCCGGCCAGGTGGCCGGAGATGTCGGCGGGCAGACCGTACTTCAGGCCATTGGCGTCCCAGGTGACGGAGAAGGCACCGCGCGCCGCCGCCGCCTCGAACGCCGTGACGGTCATGCTGGCATGGGCCTCCGCCTCGGGGTCGGCCTTGCGGGTGACGGTGCGCTGCACGAAGCGGACGCGCGCATCGTCTCGGAAGCGCGCGCGCAGCCCGTCGATCAGCGTGTCCTTGCCGGCACCGCTGGGTCCGACGATCACCAGCAGCGCGCCGCCTGTCTCCGTTCCGTCCGCTTCAGACAACCCGTTCCCCCTGGCGCCAGACCGTGCGCACCACAGGTACGCCATCCAGCACCCGGACGCGAGCCAGATCGGCCCGCTTGCCCGGCGCGATCACGCCGCGATCATCCAGGCCGACCGAGCGCGCGGGCTGCCATGTCGCCATGCCCACGGCCTGGGGCAGGGAGACGCCGTCCACGGTTTCAGCCAGCTGGAACGTCGCCTGGATCAGGCTGAAGGGGATGTAGTCCGACGAAAGGATGTCCAGCAGCCCCAGCTCCGCCAGGTGCTGCGCGGCGATGTTGCCGGAATGCGAGCCACCCCGGACCACGTTCGGTGCCCCCATCAGCACCGCCATGCCACGCTCGTGGGAGGCGCGGGCGGCGGTTTCCGTCGTCGGGAACTCGGCCACGCGGACGCCGTTGTCCTCCGCCTCGTCCACATGGTCATGGGTCGCGTCGTCATGGCTGGCCAGCACGATGCCACGCTGCTGCGCGATCCCGGCAATCGCCAGGCGATTGCGGTCGGAGTTCTGCCGCGACTGCTCCACCCGCATCTCGCAGAAGGTGGCAAAGGCCGCGTCAGACATCTTCAGCTTGCCCTGGTAGTAGGTCCGGTAGGCATCCAGGTTGGCGAACTGGCGCTGACCCGGCGCATGGTCCATCAGCGACGCGAGACGCACCTCGTCACGTCCGCCCAGCCGGTCGAAGGCTTCCAGGCAGTCCGGCGCGGAGACCTCGCAGCGCAGGTGCAGCATGTGATCGGCCCGCAGCCGCCCCGTTGCCATGCCGCTGCGGATCGCGTCCGCAAGCACCACCATGTCCTCCGTCACCAGGTCGTGGTCGCCGTCCGTGGTGCCGACGCGCAGCGCGTCGAAGACGGTGGTGATGGCGGAACTGGCGATCTGCGCATCATGCGCCTGCACGGCGGCGAAGGGGTTCCAGCGCACCTTCGGGCGGGGCGCATAGTGACCCTCCAGGTGGTCGGTGTGAAGCTCCACCAGGCCGGGCAGCAGGTAGTCGCCGCCCATGTCCTCCCCCGCCATGTCGGAGGGGCCGCCGACATCGGCGATCAGGCCGTCACGGACCAGCACGCTGCCGTCCACGACCTCGTCTTCCAGCACCAGCCGGGCATTCTTCAGCAGGGTTTCCTGGCTCATTTCAGGCAGTCATCCGTTGGTTGAGGGGTTCCAGCCGTGCATGTTCGCGCACGCGGAAGGGGGCGCCGGGTTCCGGCTCGATCATCAGCGACAGGCTGGCGAGATGCATCGGCAGGTCGATCACCGGGGCGAACCATTCCTGCAGCGCCGTCTCCACCGCCCGGCGGTCGGACTCGGCCACCCGGCCAGTGAGTGTCATGTGGAACCGGAAGGTATCCAGCACGTGCGGATAGCCCCAGCGATGCAGGTTGCGCAGCTGCGCCACCGTCAGCGATCCGGGTTGCCGCCGGGCAATCTCCGCCTCGCTCAGCGGCGCGCGGAAACGTTCGAACGCCAGCACGGTCTTGCAGGCCAGCGCATCGATCTCCAGCGATGGCCGGGCAGGCACCAGGGCAAAGAATCCTCCCATGCGGGTGATCTTCATACGCGGCACCACGAAGGCGTCCTCGTTGGCGCAGAAGCCCCTGAAGGCGCTGACCAGTTCCTGCTCCCCGACGCCCCGGGCCAGCCGGAACGGTGCCTTCAGGGTGGCGTGGAAGCCGTACCTTCGCGCAGCGGCGGTGTGATAGGCGACATCGGCGGATGTCAGGCTGCCGACCTGTGGCATCGCGACAGTGTTGCCTGTGAAGCTGTCCCGCCCGAGCCACTGGGTGGCAAGGCGGCCCAGCGGATCGTTGGGCGGTGGAACGAAGTAGACAGCGTGGCGCATCGTGGGATCCCCTGTCCGTCAGAGCGATTCGCGCATGGAATAGCCGATTGCCATGACAGCTTCGCGACCGGTCATGCGGCCAGCCCCGCCGGGGCGAAGTGGCTGACATCGACGATGCGGTCCGCCACCGCGTCGCGCACATCCGCGTCATGGAAGATGCCGAGCAGCGCGGTTCCGGCCCGCTTCTTCTCCGCGATCATGTCGATCACGACCTGGCGGTTGCGCGCATCCAGCGATGCCGTCGGTTCGTCCAGCAGCAGCACCGGCAGGTCCGGCAGGAACCCGCGCGCGATGTTCACGCGCTGCTGCTCCCCGCCGGAGAAGGTCGCGGGAGGCAGGCTCCAGAGCCGTTCCGGCAGGTTGAGCCTGGCGAACAGCGCACCTGCCCTGTCACGGGCCTCTTCCGGGGTGACACCGGCACGCACCAGCGGCTCCGCCGCCACGTCGATGGCCGGAACGCGGGGAATGGCGCGCAGGAACTGGCTGACATAGCCCAGCGTCTGCCGCCGGACCTGCATCACCAGCCGGGCATCGGCGATCGCCATGTCCACCTGGCCATCGCCATGCGTGATCAGGATCCGGCCCGATCCGGCGAGGTAGTTGCCATGCACCATCTTCAGGATGGAACTCTTGCCCGCGCCGGACGGGCCGCCCAGCACGACGCATTCCCCGGCCGCGACGCGGAAGCTGACATCGGTCACGACCGGCAGGGTCACGCCGTCCCGCAGGTGCAGGGTGAAGGACTTGGCGACATCTTTCAGCACAAGGCGATCCGTCATGGCTCAGACCTGCAGGATGGAGGAAACGAGAAGCTGGGTGTAGGCCGCCTGGGGATCGTCCAGCACCCGGTCGGTCAGGCCGGCCTCGATCACCTGTCCGTCCTTCATCACCATCATCCGCTGCGACAGCAGGCGGGCCACGGCGAGGTCATGGGTGACGATGATCGCCGACAGGCCCAGGTCATCGACCAGCCCGCGCAGCAGGTCCAGCAGCCGGGCCTGGACGGAGACATCCAGCCCGCCGGTGGGTTCGTCCATGAACACCAGCCGCGGTCCGGTGACGAGGTTGCGGGCAATCTGCAGGCGCTGCCGCATGCCGCCGGAGAAGGTGCCGGGGCGGTCGTCGATGCGGTCGTGCCCGATCTCCACGCGGCCCAGCCAGTCGTCGGCGGTTTCGCGGATGCGACCATAATGGCGCTGGCCCACCGCCATCAGCCGTTCCCCCACGTTCGCCCCGGCGGAGACGTTCATGCGCAGCCCGTCGGCGGGGTTCTGGTGCACGAAGCCCCAGTCGGTGCGCATCAGGAAGCGCCGCTCCGCCTCCGACAGGGCGTCGAGGTCCTGCAGCCGCCCGTCGCGCATGCGGTAGCTGACGGTGCCTGCAGTGAACTGCAGCCGGGCGGAGACGCAGTTCAGCAGCGTGGTCTTGCCCGACCCGGACTCGCCGACGATGGCGAGCACTTCCCCCGGCCAGAGATCGAAGCTGACATCGCGGCAGCCGGTGCGCGCGCCATACATGTGGGTCAGGCCGCTGACCCGCATAAGCGGTGCATCATTGTCCTGCATGCTCATGCCGCCTGCTCCCCGCGATGGCCCGCCGCCTGCCTGACGTTGCAGTGGTCGGTGTCGGAGCAGACGAACATGCGGCCGCCCCGGTCGTCGGTGATCACCTCGTCCAGGAAGACATCGTCGGCGCCGCAGAGAGTGCAGGGACGCTCGAACGCCTGCACCTCGAAGGGATGGTCCTCGAAGTCCAGGCTCTCCACCGCTGTCCAGGGCGGGATGGCGTAGATCCGCATCTCCCGCCCTGCTCCGAACAGCTGCAGCGCCGGGTTGCGGTGCATCTTCGGATTGTCGAACTTCGGCGTGGGGGAGGGGTCGGTGACGTAGCGCCCCTCCACCTTCACCGGGTAGGCGTAGGTGGTGGCGATGTGGCCGTGGCGGGCAATGTCCTCGTACAGCTTCACGTGCATCACGCCATATTCCTCCAGCGCATGCATGGTCCGGGTCTCGGTCTCGCGCGGCTCCAGGAAGCGTAGGGGCTCCGGGATCGGCACCTGGAACACCAGCACCTGGCCGGGCGACAGCGGTGTCTCCGGGATGCGGTGGCGGGTCTGGATGATGCTGGCCTCCGCCGTGCGGGTGGTGGTCTCCACGCCCGTCGTGCGTTCGAAGAACTTGCGGATGGAGATGGCGTTGGTGGTGTCGTCGGCTCCCTGGTCGATCACTTTCAGCCGGTCATCGGGGCCGATGATCGCGGCGGTGACCTGCACCCCGCCGGTGCCCCAGCCATAGGGCATCGGCATCTCCCGGCTGGCGAAGGGTACCTGGTAGCCGGGCACGGCGATCCCCTTCAGCAGCGCGCGGCGGATCATGCGTTTCGTCTGCTCGTCCAGGTAGGCGAAATTGTAGCTGGCGATGTCCTGCGCCGTATCGCTGTCGAGGCTGTTCATTCCGCTGCCTCCTGATGTGTTTCATCTTCAGCACCGGCTTCCGCCCGCATGCGGCGGACCAGGTTCAGTTCCGACTGGAAGTCGACATAGTGGGGCAGCTTCAGGTGCTCCACGAAACCGGTGGCCTGCACATTGTCCGAATGGGCGATGACGAATTCCTCGTCCTGGGCCGGGGCGGTCAGGTCCTCCCCCAGTTCCCCGGCACGCAGCGCGCGGTCCACCAGCGCCATGGCCATGGCCTTGCGCTCCGCCTGGCCGAAGACGAGGCCGTAGCCCCGGGTGAACTGCGGCGGCGCCTTCGCCGAGCCCTGGAACTGGTTGACCATCTGGCATTCGGTGACCTGGATGCGACCCAGCGGGACGGCGAAGTCCAGTTCCGGCACCTCGATCTCCAGTTCCACTTCCCCGATGCGGATCTCTCCGGCGAAGGGGTGGCTGCGGGCATAGCCGCGCTGGGTCGAGTATCCCATCGACAGCAGGAAGCCCTCGTCACCGCGCGCCAGCGCCTGCAGCCGGGCGTCGCGGTCCATGGGAAAGCTGACGGGACTGCGGGCGATGTCGTCGGGCACCGGCTTGGCGTCAGGCGCCGGGGCCGGTTCCAGCAGCCCCTCCTGGCCCAGGAAGTCGGAGACGCGCATCATCGGTGCGCTGTCAGGCGTCCGCGTCTCCGGTGTTTCAGGAGATGTGCCCGCGGCCAGTGCGGGGTCGAGCAGCCGGTGGGTATAGTCGAAGGTCGGCCCCAGCAACTGCCCCCCGGGCAGGTCCTTGAAACAGGCGGAGATGCGGCGCTCCACCTGCATCCGGCCGGTGTCGATGGGGCGGGTGTAGCCGAAGCGGGGCAGGGTGGTGCGGTAGGCGCGGGCGAGGAAGATCGCCTCGATCATGTCGCCGCGGGCCTGCTTGATCGCCAGGGCTGCCAGTTCGCGGTCATACAGCGCGCCCTCGCTCATCACCCGGTCCACGGCCAGGGCGAGTTGTTCCATGATCTGGTCCAGCCCCAGGTCAGCCACGTCCCGGTCGCCCCGGCGGCGGTCGGCCAGCAGCCGGTGGGCGTTGTCGATGGCGGCCTCGCCACCCTTCACGGCGACATACATGGCTCAGTTCCCTCCGTCTGCGATCCGGGTGGAGCGTGGCAGGCAGGCCACCGCCTCCGGCCCGGCCAGGATCAGGTCGACCCCGCGCGGAAACAGCGCGCGATTGGCCGTCCACTGGTCCGTGAAACCGTTGGGGCGCGGCGCGAAACGGAAGTCCCGCCGCGTCTCGATGCCCGGCCCGGTCAGGTGGAGCGCCGTGCCTTCGGTGAAACCGTCAACCGCCAGGACAAGGGTGGTGGAACGGTCGGGATAGGCGTCGCTGCCGAGTGCGAAGCTGTCCAGCGCGGGCATCGCGGTCGGGTCGCTGACGAAGGCGAACATGGCGGCGGCAGGGTCCGAGGTGAGCGGCGCGCCGGTATGGAACGCCAGCCACTTCACGACATGCTGGTCGTCGGCCAGTGCCGGGTCGAGCCAGACCGGCGTGTCGGCGTCGCACAGCGTGGTCGCGACGGAAGCCATGATCCGTCCCAGCCCGGTCGGGGGTGTCGGGCAGTCGCTGATCGCATGCACCGTTCCCGGCTCCGCCATCGCCTGCATGATGGCGCGGAACGCGCTCTGACCTGCCAGCACCGGGTCCGCCAGGCCACCGGCGAGGAAATCGCTGTCAGACATCAGTCCTCCCCTCGCACCAGCGTGAAGAAGTCGACCTTCGTCGCGGCGGTCTCCGCCCTGCGCTGCCGGTCCCGTGCCTGCTGTGACTCGCGCAGGGGGGCGACGATCCGCCCCTCGATGGTCTCCGCCATGTGCGTGTCACCGGCCAGCGCGTCGATGACGGCGCAGAGCCGGGCGGCATTGCGGTCACGGCCCAGCCGGTAGGCATGGCCGACCGCACCGTCGGCGAGGCGCACGCTGGCGCGGGTCACGGTCACGTCGCCGAAGTTGAAGGGCGCGCCGTCACCGCTGATCCGGCCCCGCACCGTCGCCAGCCCCGTCTCCGGTCCCCGCACCATCTCGAAGGCCGGGTCGATGCCCAGTCCGCGCCAGAGTTCCTGCAGCTTCCCCCCGTCGGCGCGGGCGAGCACCTGCATGCGCTCGCGCCGGGGCTGCTCCGTCGGTTCCGTCATGGCCAAGATGGTGCTCCTGTTGTCCGGCAAATTTGTCTATTTGTATAGACAACTATTGTTTTCCTGTCATCTGGTTATAGTGTCGGCGTGACAGGCATGTGACAGGAGCCGCACCAGGTGACGCCGATGAACGGAGCGACGGAAATGGCAGAGGCGGGACGCCGCAGTGGCGTGGCGCGCTGGCGCCAGATTGCCGACCGGATCCGCCAGGACCTGGCCCTGTGGGCGGAGGAGCGGGAGGGGCGCCTGCCGTCCGAATCGGAGTTGGCGGCACGTTTCGGCGTGAACCGGCACACCGTGCGTGCCGCCCTGTCCGCGCTGGGCCAGGAAGGCGTGATCCGCAGCGAGCGCGGACGCGGTACCTTCGTGGTGAAGCGCCCCCGCATCGCCTATCCCATCGGGCGGCGGACCCGTTTCTCCACGGCGCTGGAGGCCCAGAACAGTTCGGGGCGGCTGCACCTGCTGCGCCATGCGACGGTTGTGGCGGATAAGGTGGTGGCGGAGGCGCTGCGCCTGGCCAGCGGAGCGCCGGTCCTGATGCTGGAGACGCGCGGCATGGCGGAGGGCACGCCGATCAGCTTTGCCACCCACTGGTTCGATGCGTCGCGCTTCGCCGACCTGCCACAGCACCTGGACAGCACCGGCTCCATCACCCGGGCGCTGGCTGCCTGCGGTGTCGCCGACTATACCCGCCAGTCCACCGTGCTGGAGGCCCGGCGCGCCCTGCCGCTGGAGGCGAGCGAACTGGACCTGACCGATGACGGGCTGGTCATGGTCGCCCGCGCGGTCAATGTCGACCTGCACGGCACCCCGATCCAGCTCTCGGAGACCCGCTTCGCCGCCGACCGTGTCGAGATCGTCATCGATCAGGCTTGAGGTCCGGTCATGGCCAGACCCTCTGCCATGCGGCGGTAATCCTCCAGTGCCGGTGTCTCGAGTCCCGTGACCTTCGCGGCGTCGTCGATGCGGCGCAGGCTGATGGCGGCCTGGTGACTCGGCTCCGCCTCGAAGGCGGCCCTTTCCGCTGTATCCATTGTGCCGCCCTGCAGTTCGAGGCTGCGCACCGAGTCTGCCGACAGACGGTCGAAATAGTCCGGCTCGACGGTGCAGAGATAGCGCTTGGCTGCCACGTGCAGCCGGACGGGATCGGCGACTTCCGGGCCGAAGGCCAGGCCCAGGGTGCGCGCTCCGGCCACCTCGTGCCGGTCGTCGATGCCCCTGTCCGCCAGCGCCTGGTCCGTATCCGTGAACAGGTGACCGATATCGTGGAACAGCGCCGCGATGACCAGGGCGTCATCGGCTCCGTTCGCCTCCGCCAGCATCGCCGACTGCAGTGCATGCTCCAGTTGCGAGACGTCGGACAGGCCATACTGGCCGGTTCCCCGTTCTGCCAGGCGGGTGAACAGGCGATCAACGGCTGAGGTCGCCATTCCTGCCTCCCCTTTCGTGATTATCTGGATTTCACAGTGGCGTCAGACTGTTGCGGTTCGATGACCGTGCCTGTCAAAAAACCTTAACCGTACCGTCATCGGAGTTTCATGGCCGCGCACTATCCCTTCGGGCGAAAGCAGGAGGGAAAGATGCTGGCGATCCGGAATCTCGCGAAGCAGTTCGGCAGTGGCGTGGTTGCCGTCAACGATGTCAGTTTCGACGTTCCGCGCCCCCAGATGGTGGGCGTCATCGGGCGGTCCGGTGCGGGCAAGTCGACCCTGCTGCGCATGATCAACCGGCTGACCCCGGCCAGCGGCGGCTCCGTCCTGGTCAATGACGTGGACGTGCTGCAGCTTCGGGGCAGGGACAGGCGGGCCTGGCAGCGTGACTGCGCCATGATCTTCCAGCAGTTCAACCTGGTGCCGCGCCTGAATGTCATCACCAACGTCATGCTGGGTCGGCTGAACGGTCACAGCCTGCTGGCCAGCATGTTCAGCATCTTCGGCGACGAGGACATCGACCGCGCCCTGGTCGCACTGGACCGGCTGGGCATCGCCGACAAGGCGCTGCAGCGGGCAGAGACCCTGTCCGGCGGCCAGCAGCAGCGAGTAGCCATCGCCCGCGCCCTGACCCAGGACCCGAAGATGATCCTGGCCGACGAACCCATCGCCTCGCTGGACCCGTTGAGCGCGGAGACGGTGATGAAGTCGCTGCGCCAGATCCATGAGCGCGACCAGCTGACGGTGCTGTGCAACCTGCACACCCTGGATACCGCCCGCGCCTATTGCGACCGGGTCATCGGCATGCGGCAGGGCGAACTGGTGTTCGACGGACCGTCCAGCGAACTCAGCGCGGCAACCGTGCGCGACATCTATGGCGCGGACCACGTGATCGACGAATCCCTGACCTCGACGGCGCTGGACCGTCAGCGGGCCTACGCACCGGCGCCCGTGGCCATGCCTGCCTGACCGGCATCCCCACCACCACGACCAAGACCATCCGACATCAGTCAATTCTCAGGAGGGACAAGACGATGAAATTCACCCGTATCGCAACGCTTGCCGTTGCAGCGACCATGCTGTCCGGCGCGGCCCTGGCCGAAGACATCAAGGAATTCCGCATCGGTATCCTGGGCGGCGAGAACGCCTCCGACCGGTTGCGCAGCAACGAGTGCCTGGTGGAGAAGACCGAGGCCCTGCTGGGTGTCGAGACCAAGCTGTTCGCGCCCGCCGACTACAATGGCGTGATCGAGGGGCTGCTGGGCGGCAACCTGGACATGGCCTGGCTGGGTGCCTCCGGCTACGCCAAGGTCTTCATCACCGACCCGAACGCGGTGGAGCCGGTGCTGACCAAGATCAACGCCGACGGCTCCTTCGGCTACCACTCCATCGGTTTTGCGCGTGTCGACAGCGGCATCAGGAACCTGGACGACATGAAGGGCAGGAAGTTCGGCTTCGGTGACCCGAATTCCACCTCCGGCTACCTGATCCCGTCCATCGAGATCCCGGCGGCCGGTTACACGATGCAGTCCGGTGACCATTTCGGAGAGGTCGTCTTCACCGGCGGTCACGAGCAGACCATCATCGCCGTGCAGAACGGTGACATCGATGGCGGCGTCAGCTGGGCCGACGGCCTGGGCAACTGGGAAGACGGCTACAACAGCGGTGCCTTCCGCAAGGCCGCGGATGCCGGCCTGGTGGACATGACCCAGCTGGTGGAGATCTGGCGCTCCAAGGTCATTCCGGAAGGCCCGATCGTGCTGCGCAAGGACCTGCCGGCCGACGTGAAGGTCAAGATGGTCGGCATGCTGGCCAGCCTGCCCTCCATGGACCCGGAATGCGCCTACGGCTTCATGGCCGGCGAGATCAAGGCCATCGCGCCGATCAGTCATGCCGATTACGAGGTCATCGTCGCGGCGCGGCGCGCCAAGTCCAACTGACCGGCCTCTCCTCGCGAGGTGTCGTGGACGGCCCGGTGCATGCCGGGCCGTCGCTTCGCGTTTCCGGCCTGACGGGCCGTCCTTGCTGCCGCGGGATCCCTGATACATGACTGCTGCCGAGCATCTGAGAGAGGAAATCCTGCGCATGCGGCGCAGGCGACAGCTCTATTCATCCGCCATCCTCGTGCTGCTGGTCGCTGTCCTGGTCGGCGGCTATGGCGAGGCCAACGGGATGAATTCGGGCGGCTTCCTGAGCGGCCTGCCCAAGTTCTTCGACTATCCGGGAGAGATCGTGGCGGAGGCCTGGGCGGCCGGCAGCGCGTTCCCCGGACTGCTCTGGCGTTTCCTGCCCGCCCTGATCGAGACCCTGAACATCGCCGCCGTGGCCACCATCCTGGGCGGCCTGGGGGCCATGGTCTTTGCCTTCCTGGCCAGCAGCAACCTGAGTGTCTGGCCGCCGCTGGTGCCCGTTGCCCGCCGGGTCATGGACGTGATGCGCGCCTTCCCGGAACTGATCATCGCGCTGTTCCTGATCTTCGTGCTGGGTACCAGCCCGATCCCGGCCATGATCGCCGTGGCGTTCCACACCACCGGCGCGCTGGGCAAGCAGTTCTCGGAGGTGAACGAGAACATCGACACCCGCGCCGTGGAAGGCCTGGCAGCAGTGGGTGGAAGCTGGCTGCAGCGGATGCGCTTCGCGGTGCTGCCGCAGGTGCTGCCCAACTACCTGAGCTATTTCATGCTGCGTTTCGAGATCAATGTCCGCGCCTCCGCCATTCTCGGCTTCGTCGGCGCGGGTGGCATCGGGTCGGAACTGCGGCGGACCATCGGCTGGGGCCAGGGCGCGGGTGACGAGACCGCGGCGCTGTTCCTGCTGCTGGTGCTCTCGATCTTCCTGATCGACCAGCTCTCGTCCTGGATGCGCCAGCGCATCGCCCAGGCGGAGGCAGTGGCATGAGCGTGACCGACATCAGCCCCGAGATCGGTTTCGAGATGCGGCGGGAACAGGTCAGCCGCGCCCTGCGCCGGGCCACGCGTTTCGGCTTCGGGCTGCTGGCGCTGGTGCTGGTCTACCTCACCTACACCTGGTTCGCCTTCGACGTGCCGGGCCTGATCAGCAGCGCGAAGCCGGAACGCGCGGTGCTGCTGGCCACCGACGCAGTGGCGCACAAGGTGCACGTGACCCGCATGCTGCGCCGTGGCACCACGGAGATCGCCATCGAGGGGGAGCGGACGGCGACCTACGACACCCCGCCCGACTGGGTGGCGATCGACGGCGAGACGCTGACGGTGGATCTGGAGGATGGCTATCGCGTCACCGTCCAGCCCACTTCGCTTGTCTTCGATGTGCCCGATTATGGCCTGATCCGGGTCGCGGTACGGGACGGGCGCGTGATCACCGAGCTGCCGCCCGGTCCGCAGCCGGAATGGCTGCGCGCCAGCAGCACCAAGTTCGACGCCCGCCCCGATCTCGGCCGCCGGGTCCAGGTCTCCCGCGCCAAGATCGAGGTGCACCGCTATTTCCTGGGCTGGGAGAACTTCTTCTTCCCGTTCAGTTCACCGCTCCGCGCCTACTCCGCCGGTGAACTTCTCGACCTGGTGTTGGACGGGCCGGAGATCGAGCCCGGAACCGCCAACTGGCGGCTGGTGTTCGATACCTTCTGGTCCAATCCCGACTGGCAGCACGGCAATGTCTTCGTGGCCCTGCTGGAGACCCTGCTGATGGCGGTGCTGGGCACCTTCACGGCGGCCTTCGTGGCGCTGCCGCTGGCTTTCCTGGCGGCGCGGAACTTCACCCCGACCGGGACAGTGCGGTTCATCGTGCGTCGCCTGTTCGACTTCGTGCGCGGCATCGACATGCTGATCTGGTCGCTGATCTTCATCCGCTCCTTCGGGCTGGGGCCGCTGACCGGCGCGCTGGCCATCGCCTTCACCGACACCGGTACGCTGGGCAAGCTGTTCTCCGAGGCGCTGGAGAACATAGACCGCCGCCAGGTTGAGGGGGTGAACGCCACCGGCGCATCGAAGCTGCAGTCCTACCGCTTCGGCGTGATCCCGCAGATCCTGCCGATCTTCATCTCGCAGGGCTTCTACTACCTGGAATCCAACACCCGTTCCGCCACCGTGATCGGTGCGCTGGGTGCGGGGGGAATCGGGCTGATGCTGGTGGAGACGATCAAGACCTCCCGCGACTGGGAGAACACGCTCTACATCATCATCCTCACCATCCTGCTGGTGGTGGCGATGGATGCCCTCTCGACGCGGCTACGCCGACGCTTCACCGGCGACCGCTGAGCCGCCGTTCCATCCGACCATGCCCAGGGCAAGGTCCGCATAGGCATCCGCAATGGCTTCCGGTGACCGGGCACCGTCGGCGCGGTACCAGCCTGCAACGGCGGTGCACATGGTGACGATGGCCAGCACCGCCTCGTCGCGTCGGCCGGTGGTGAAGCAGCCGCGGCGCAGCCCCTCGTCCAGCACGTCCTTGAACAGCGTGCCGATATGGTCGCGCAGGGCCACGATCTCCTGCCGTTCCTCCGCCGAAAGGCTGCGCAGTTCGGTGTTGGCGACGAAGGATTCGGCCTGACGCTCGGTATGCAGGCGGACATGGTTGCGCACCAGCGCCGCCAGCCGCTCGACCGGGTCGTCGCCCGCCGCGTCCCGCGCCGCCTCCAGCACGTGGATCAGGTCCGTCGTCACGCCGATCATCAGCGTGCGCAGGATCTCCACCTTGGAGGGGAAGTAGTAGTAGGCGTGGGAAATCGCGGTTCCGGCCCCGTCGGCGATCTTGCGCATGGAGGTGTCGTGGAACCCGTGGGCGAAGAAGGCCTCCAGCGCCGCCTTCAGCACTGCCTCCCGCCCCGCTGCGGCGCCGTCCCTACCGTTCCTGCGGCCGGAACCGGCGGTCTGTGCGGTCATGTGGCTCGGTCTCCTTCCGGTCGTGCCGCGGCAGCAGGCGACGGATTCCGGCATGCGAAGGTGGACAATCCCCGCCAGACCCGACGGCGCGCCCGGCCTTGACCCGGGTGCCCAGCCCGGGGCGTTTGTGGGGCACCGTGGGTGCCCGGGTCAAGCCCGGGCACGCCGCGTGGCGTCACGTTACCGCCAGTGCCTACTCCGCCGCCATGGCCCCGTCGGCCTGCGCCATGCCGGTGCCGAAGCGCAGCAGGCGACCCGAATGGACATGGGTCGGCTGGTCGTCGCGGATCGTCACCTCGCCATTCACCAGGACGTAGCGGTAGCCGGAGGCCCGCTGCACCCGGCGCCATTCACCGGCGGGCAGGTCATGCACGATCTCCGGTTCCAGCACCTTCAGGTTCTCGAAGTCGTAGACCAGGATGTCGGCCGGTGCGCCCTTGCGCAGCACGCCGCGCCCCTCGAAGCCCGCGAACTGTGCGGGCAGGGCGGACAGCCGCCAGTGTGCCTCCTCCAGGCTGATCATGCCGTGGTCACGCACGATCTTGACCAGCGTCTCGGTCGGGTAGCGACCGGCGGTCAGGAACTTGGTGTGGGCACCGCCATCGGAGACGCCGAACAGCACGTAGGGGTCGTCCACGATCTCCTTCAGGTAGTCGATGCGCCCGTTCGGCGGGGCGGCGAAGAACTCGGTCTCCAGGTTCTCCTCCACCGCCATGTCCAGCATCACGTCCACCGGATGCTTGCCCATCTTCTCCCCGGCCAGAGCCAGGGTGTGGTCCAGCCACTCCTTGTTCTTGTCCAGCTGCGGGCCGACGATGACGATCTGGTCCAGCGGCCCGGTCGCGGTCCGCGGCATTTTTGCGCGCAGGGCCTTGCGCCGTTCCGGGTCGGCCAGCTTCTGCTTGCGTTCCTCGAAGGTGCCGGTGGTGGCCTCGCACCAGGCATCCACATCGTCGAACAGGTTCCAGTCCTCGAAGGTGAAGGTGAAACCCGCATCCGTGGTCAGGCCCTGGCCCACCACCTGGATGCCACGCTCCCGGCAGCTCTGCAGCCACTTCAGCACGTTGCGGTGGATCTCCGGGCGATTGTCGAAGGCCTGCACCACGTTCATGATCATCGGGCGACCGGAGATCTCGGCCATTTCCTCGTAGAAGCGCTGGTCCTTGTCGTTGTCGCCTGAGATCAGCAGCATCTGCATGAAGCCCTCGTTGCGCTCCCGCAGCACCCTGGCCAGTTCACGGCAGGTCTCGTCATGCATAACGTCGGTGGGCATCGGCGTGCCGTCGAAGTCGCGCTGCACCGCGGCCGGGCCGGTGGGCAGCATGCGCTGCGCCGACCAGCCGCAGCCGCCCGCATCCAGCGACTCATGCAGCAGGCGGCGCAGTTCGGCATGTTCCGCGTCGGTCGGCATCCGCCCGGCCTTCGCATCCTCGAAGCCCAGCACCCAGATCAGCAGCGGCCCGATGGGCACGTAGGGCAGGATGTTCACCGCCTTCGGCGCGCGGTCGACACTGTCGAGGAACTCGGGGAAGGTCACCCAGTCCCAGGGCATCCCCGCCTCCATCGACGGCAGCGGGATCGCCTCCACCCGCGTCATCGACATCATCGACCGCTCCCGCGCCTCCGGATGCACCGGGGCAAAGCCGAAACCGCAATTGCCGATGACCACCGAGGTGATGCCGTGCCAGCCGGAGATGGTGCAGTACGGGTCCCAGAACAGCTGCGCGTCATAGTGGGTGTGCAGGTCGATGAAACCCGGCGCGACCACCAGGCCCTCCGCGTCGATGACCTCCCCGCCATCCGCTGCATCGATGTGCCCGATCTCCGCGATCACCCCGTCGCGAATGCCGATATCGCCGCGATAGCGCGGCACCCGTGTGCCATCAACGATCATTCCGTTCTTGATGACGCGATCAAACCTTGGCATCTGCCTTCCTCCCCGAAATCAATTTGAACGAATGTTCAATCAAGAAGGATCGGCTGTCAAGCGGCGTGGTTTCAGCGCGCGGCCAGAATGCGTTCCACGATGGTCTGGACCTCCAGTGCTTCCGCCACCGTGGCCAGGTTGTGCGGCTCGCCCCGGACCATGTCGGCCAGCTTGCGGACCTGGCCCTGCAGGATCATCGGTCGGGCGTCCTCGTGGCTCGGTGCATCCGGGTCTCCGACCCACGCGCCGGATGGCGTCAACCGCTCCGCCGTGGACCAGTCCCGCAGCCGGATCGCCCCGTCTGAACCTGTCAGGGTCCAGAGATTGTGGTCGGCCTGGTCGGTCTCGCCGACGCTGCCCGCCAGGCGGACCGGCACGTCGCCCGCCGTCAGGTCGGCGCTGATCGCGGTCTCCGCCGCGTCGCCGCCGGGGAAACTGGCGGAAGCCCTGCCGAGCGACAGCGGGCCGCAGAGCCGACGGGTGAGGAACAGGAAATGGGAGACCACCTCGCGGGTGAAACCGCCCTGCATGCGGCGCGACAGCCAGCCGTCCGCGTCCATCTGCCAGGGCCGGGGCCACCGGGCGAACTCGGTGCGGATCTCCAGCCGCTGCGGCGTGCCGATCACGCCCTCCGACAACCAGCCCTGCAGCGAGGCCACGGCGGGGGAGGAGGCGAAGATGAAGTTCACGGCGGCGGCCCGGCCCGACTGGTTCACCATCTCCAGGAAGGCGTGGCTCTCCTCCATCGACACTGCCAGCGGCTTCTCCGTGAACACTGCCCGTCCGGCACCCAGCGCGATGCGGGCATGGCTCAGGTGGGTGGCGGGCGGGGAGGCGATGTAGACCACGTCGGACGACCCGGCCACATCCGGCGCGTGATCGACGAAGGGCAGGTCTGGCATGTCCGCAGCCAGCC
Organism: Minwuia sp.; assembly: GCA_965228535.1. Taxonomy (GTDB): domain Bacteria; phylum Pseudomonadota; class Alphaproteobacteria; order Minwuiales; family Minwuiaceae; genus Minwuia. Next base: position 1,151,898 of record CBDDHU010000003.1, read on the forward strand.
GCTCCCTTGCCTTCGGGTCCGGGTCCCAAAGTGCGGAGAGGGAGATCACCCCCGGCTCCAGCGACCGGGTGGCACGGATGATCCGCTCCCCCATGATGCCGCAACCGATGATGCCGAGCCTGACGCCGTCCCGTGTCATGATGAGGGTCCTCCACCTGTTCCTGAACCGGGCGGGAGCGTAGAGTGTTTGGGTCCGGGATGGCAGTGGGTGGAGGGGAAACAATGGCGGCACCGACCAAGTTCGCGCACGTGGTCTTCAACACCCACCGTTACCGGCCGATGATCGACTGGTACGCCACGGTGTTCGAGGCGCGGGTGCAGCACCAGGGGGAGCGCCTGGCCTTCCTGACCTATGACGAGGAGCATCACCGCTTCGCCTTCGCCAACCTGGGACCGGAGGAAGAGGGCGGCGACAGCACCGGCAGGCGCGGCGCCCGCCCCGGCCTGAACCATCTGGCCTACACCTGGGCGGGGCTGGAGGAACTGCTGGAAACATACAGCCGCCTGAAGGGGCAGGGGATCCTGCCGGTGCGGCCCGTGCGGCACGGCTTCACCCTGTCGATGTACTATCGCGACCCGGACGGCAACGGGCTGGAGTTCCAGGTGGACCTGATGACGCCGGAAGAGGCCAATGCCTTCATGCGCACCGATGCGTTTGCCGCCAACCCTGTGGGGGAGAGCTTCGACCCCGAGGTGCTGCTGGCGCGCTACCGCTCGGGGGAGCCGGTGGATGACCTGATCTTCCGCTCCGACCAGCCGGAAAGCCTGGGCGCGCAGTTCAGGCGGGAAGCCTGACCCGCAGCATCGCCAGCCCCGTCACCGCCGACAGCACCGCCATGAAGCCATAGGCCAGGCCGTAGTCGGACAGGGTGACCGCGATGCTGAACAGGCTGGGCAGCACCATGACGCCGAAGAACTGGCTGAAGGCCCCCAGGCCCGCCGCCTCCGCCACGTGCTCCTGCCCGCCGATGCGGGCGAACTCGGCAAAGGCGAGGCCGGTGTAGCCGCTGGCCGTGGCACCGGCGACGATGGCGACGGCCAGGATGCCGATCCAGGACCAGTCGGCTGAGAAGGTGCCGGCCAGCGCCCCCATGGCGCCCATCACCAGTCCCATCAGCGCCAGCATGCGCGGGGCGGGAATCCAGCGGTCTGCCACCATGCCCCAGATCGGGCGGGTGACGACGCCGCTGACCTGGTATGCGGCAAGCATTTGCCCCGCCCCGACCAGGTCGAACCCGGCACGGCTGGTCAGGTGTACGCTCATGAAGGAGACGAAGCAGAGCTGCATCCCGGCATAGAAGAACACGGCCAGTGTCAGGCTGCGGATCTCCGGCAGGTCGCGCAGCAGGCGCAGCGGCCCCAGCAGCCCCGAGGCGGTGATCGCATGGGCGGGATTGCGCTCCGTGTCGTAGGTGCCGCGCACCATCTGCAACAGCACCAGCAGGATCAGCGCGGGGACGATCTGCACCCCGATGGCGGTCTGCCAGTTGAAGCCGAGCACCAGCGGCGGCACGATCAGCCCGCCCAGCACGCCGCCCAGCGGCACGCCGATCTGGCGGATGGAGAACACCAGGTTGCGGATGCCGGATGGCGTCCGCTTCATCAGCAGGTGGGAACTGGTGGGCGCGGTGGCGCCGTAGCCCAGGCCCAGCAGCACCGCCGACAGTCCCAGTGCCAGCACCGTGCCGCCGAGGGCAGCTGCGGTGATCATCGCGATCCCGGCCAGGATGATCACCTGGCTGACCCTGACCGCGCCGTAGCGATGGATGAAGCTGACCGACAGGATCGCGGAGATCATGCCCACGCCATAGACGATGGAGATGAAGACGCCGACCCGCTCCCCCGCCACCCCCAGGTCGGCGGCGATGGCCGGTGCGGCGGCGGGCACCGAATAGGCCGCCATGGTGACCAGCGTCTGCACGAACAGGCCGATCAGCAGCGGGATCAGGGGAAAGCTGGTCAGGGCAGGCACGGGTCAACTCGTCTGTCAGGGGCTGTGGCACAGGTACCCGTTCCGGCAAGTCCGCGACAGTCCCCTTGCGGCAATCCTGACCTGCATTCCGTCCGTAAGCTTGCCTGAATCTCCGGCGACAAGGGGCAATGTCATGAAGATGCGGCGGAAATCGGACCTGCCGACCCGGACATGCGCCACATGCCGACGCCCCTTCACCTGGCGGAAGAAGTGGGCGCGCGACTGGGACACCGTGCGCTACTGCTCGGAGCGCTGTCGCCGCACCGCGCGCGGTGCGCGCCGCTGAACCCCGGTGCTGTCATCGTCACCCGCGATCTTCCCGACCGTGCCAGACACGAACCACCACGAGGGAGTCACGCTCGGGGTGCAGGCGGTAGCGGAGGACGTAGGCACTCTTGCCAAACGGGACGAACAATTGCCGTTCCTCCCGTCCCGGCATGGCGATCCCGATCAGCGGGTTGTCGATCAACCTGTCGATCCCTGTATCGATGGCGCGCAGTGCGCGGCGTGCAGCGGGGGGATTTCTCTCGGCGAGAAACCCATGCAGGCGCTCGATATCGCTCATCGCCTGCGGCAGGAAGACGACCCGCATCAGGGGTGAGGCTGATCCGGTGTCAGAAGCGCAAGGTCGTGCAGCCTGCGTCGTACCTCGTCGGACGACAGTGTCTCGCCTGTTGCAAGATACTGCTGCCAGCGGCTCTCGTCTTCGTGCAGGAACTCCTGACCCTGCTCGGCCAGGTCCATGTGTGACCGAAGGATGTCACGGGCGACCGACGATACGTCCTGGCCCATGCTCGCCGCCAGCAATCTCAGCCGCGCGGACAGGTCGGCATCAAGTTCGACGGTTCCGGTTTCATGGTCAGCCATGGTCGGAGCCTACCGGGAAAGCACCTGCCCTTCAAACCTTGCCCGTGGTCGGCATCGGCGCGGTGCCCTGGGCGCGCGGGTCGCGGGGACCCCACTTGCCCAGTTCCACCGCGTGGAAGAAGCGTTCGACCTGTTCGTTGAAGGCGGCCGGTTCCTCCAGGTTCATGCCATGCGCGGTCTTCGGCGCCATCCAGAGGCCGGAGGCGGGGATGGTGCGTTTCAGGAACAGGCTGGTCTCGATGCAGGGTTCGTCCTCGTCCCCGACGGCGATCAGCACCGGCAGGTTCATGGCCGCCAGCTCGTCGGTGAAATCGGTCAGGGAGGGGCGCTGCCCCTGGTAGTTGCGCATGGTGTAGGCGGAGCCGAGCGCCGGGTGTTCCCCGAGATTGCGGCGGAACTCCTCGAAGGCGCGCGGATCCTTGTTCTGCAGGTGGATCCGCGTCGGCCCTTCCGCCACCGCCGCCACCAGCCCGGCCGCGCCCTCCGCCTCGATCAGGTCGGCCAGCTTCGCCGTCTGCTCCATGAAGGTGGGGCGCTGGTCGGGCGGGGAGCCGGAGCCGACACCGGCCAGAACCAGCCCCAGCACCCGTTCCGGCGCCCGCAGCCCGAACTGCAGCGCGGCATAGGCCCCCATGCTGAGCCCGACGATGAAGGCCCGGTCCAGGTGCAGGTGGTCCAGCATCACCCCGATATCATCAGCAAAGTGCTCGTAGCTGTAGAGGTCCTGGTCTTCCGGCACGTCGGAACGGGTATAGCCGCGGGCGCTGTAGGTGACGCAGTGGTAGTGGCGCCCGAAATGGCGCATCTGTTCTTCCCAGCTGCGCCAGTCCGCCGCGAATTCATGCACGAAGATCACCGGTGTTCCGGTGCCCGTCTCCTCGAAATACAGCTTTACCCCGTCCGAATCCGCATACGGCATCCATTCTTCCCCTCTGTTCAGTCCTGATCTTCGGTCTGAACGGCGTTCCTGTACAGCCATGTCGCGAAATCGTGCTCGGTCATCCTGCCAGCCGCCAGGTTGATGGTGGTGATGGTGGCATCCGGTTCCGTCGCGGTGAGGCGCCGCCCGTTCAGGCGCAGGAAGACGTAGGCGGAAAGGAACGCCATGCGCTTGTTGCCGTCGGCAAAGGGATGGTTTCGCGCGATTCCGAAGGCGTAGGCGGCCGCCAGGACGTGGATGTCGGTCTCGCCGTAGCTCCAGGCATTGCGGGGGCGGGCAAGGGCGGAATCGAGCAGGCCGGGATCGCGCAGCCCAGACAGCCCGCCATGCTCGGCAAGCTGCGCATCGTGCATGGCCTCGACGACGGAGCGCAGCAGCCAGACCGGCTCCGTCACTTCGCCCGGACCGCCCTGTTCATTTCGCAAGCTCGCGCAGGGTGTTGCGATAGGCCGTCATGCCTTCCCTCGCCGCGCGCATCTGTGTCTCGAACGCCGGATCGTAAGGGGTGATGCGCATGGTTCCGTCCGGTGCCTCGGTCACGAAGACGCTGTCACCTTCCGCGAGATTCAGTCGGGCGAGCACGTCCTTCGGCAGGACGACGCCGAGCGAGTTGCCGATCTGGCGGACCTTGAGTGCGGTCATGGTCAGGGCCTCCATGATGTTATAACAAACATGATAACGCCTGGTGCGCCGACCACGCAATGGTGCGGCTCGCTTGACGCAAGCGTCGCCCGGGCGTAAAAGCTGCGGTTTCTACGGTAATGGCAGACACCATCCGTGCAGGTTCCGAGGGGCTCAAGAGGGCTTCGGAGGACAGGTACCCACTGGCCGACGAGTTTCGTCCGCCGGTGCGCAACGCATTGTGCGGGTGTTTGCCGACCGGTACGGGACGATGACGGAACACGGGAAGGGAACCGATGTTCGAATCCTTGAGCGAACGGCTTGGCGGTGTCCTTGACGGCCTGAAGCGCCGCGGATCGCTGACCGAGAAGGACGTGTCGGAAGCGATGCGCGAGGTGCGCGTGGCGCTGCTGGAAGCCGACGTCGCGCTGCCCGTGGTCAAGGACTTCATCGCCGAGGTCAAGAAGCAGGCGATCGGCCAGGACGTGCTGCGCTCCGTCACGCCGGGGCAGATGGTCATCAAGATCGTCTCCGATCACCTGACGGAAGTGCTGGGCAAGGAATCCGACGGCCTCAGCCTCAATGCCGTGCCGCCGGTGCCGATCCTGGTGGTCGGCCTGCAGGGTTCGGGCAAGACCACCTCCACCGCCAAGATCGCCTATCGCCTGCGCACGCGGGAGAAGAAGAAGGTGATGATGGCGTCGCTGGACGTCCGCCGCCCCGCCGCGCAGGAGCAGTTGCGCGTCCTGGGTGAGCAGGCGGAGGTCACGACGCTGCCCATCGTCGCCGGGCAGCAGCCGGTGGAGATCGCCAAGCGCGCCATGGCCTCGGCGCGGCTGCAGGGCTATGACGTGGTGCTGCTGGACACCGCCGGTCGCCTGCATGTCGACGAGCAGCTGATGGCGGAGGTCGCGGCGGTCCGTGACGCGGTCACTCCGGGCGAGACCCTGCTGGTCGCCGATGCGCTGACCGGCCAGGACGCGGTCAATGTCGCGAAGCAGTTCGATGAGCGTGTCGGCCTGACCGGCATCATGCTGACCCGTGTCGATGGCGACGGGCGCGGCGGTGCGGCACTGTCGATGCGCGCGGTCACCGGTCGCCCGATCAAGCTGCTGGGCGTGGGCGAGAAGCTGGATGCGCTGGAGGCGTTCCACCCCGACCGCGTCGCCAACCGCATCCTGGGCATGGGCGATGTCGTCAGCCTGGTGGAGCGCGCCAGCGAGTCGATGGAGGCCGCGGAGGCCGAGAAGCTCGCCAAGAAGCTGAAGAAGGGCCAGTTCGACCTGGAGGACCTGCGCGGGCAGCTGCAGCAGATGCAGAAGATGGGCGGGCTGGAAGGCCTGGCCGGCATGCTGCCCGGTGCCAAGCAGATGAAGCAGCAGCTGGCCCAGGCCAACATCGACCCGAAGATGCTGAAGCGGCAGGAGGCCATCATCTCTTCCATGACGCCGAAGGAACGCCGCCGTCCCGATGTCATCAACGGGTCGCGCAAGAAACGCATCGCCGCCGGTTCGGGCACCACGGTGCCGGAGGTCAACCGCGTCCTGAAACAGTGGAAGCAGATGTCGGTGATGATGAAGAAGGTCAGGAAGATGGGGAAGGCGGGCATGATGCGCGCCGGTCTCTCCGGAATCCTGCCCAAGATGTAACCCACGAGAATTCAAGCACTATCTGAACAAGAAGACGGAGATCAGAGAAAATGGCTGTCAAGATCAGGCTGTCCCGCGGTGGCGCGAAGAAGCGTCCTTTCTACCGCATCGTCGTTGCTGACGCGCGCTCCATGCGTGACGGCAAGTTCATCGAGCGTATCGGCACCTACGACCCGATGCAGCCGAAGGATTCCGAGACCCGCGTGAAGGTGGACCTGGATCGAGCGAAGCACTGGCTGGGCCATGGCGCACAGCCGACCGACCGGGTGGCGAAGTTCCTCGCCGACGCCGGTGTCATGGAAGCCCGCACCCACAACAATCCGCAGAAGGCCAAGCCGAAGGCAAAGGCGCAGGAGCGCCTGGAAGCCGCGCGGATGAAGGCCGAGGAAGAGGCGCAGGCCAAGGCCGATGCGGAAGCTGCCGAAGTGGCTCCGGCGGAGGAAGAGACCCCTGCCGAGGCGGAAGCGTAAGCACTGCCAGCCGCAGCAGCAGCGGAGCCTGCCGACATGTCGTCAGCCAGGGTCATCGTCGCAGCGGTCGCGGGCGCACATGGCGTCAGCGGTCGCGTGAAGCTGAAGACCTTCACGGAGGACCCGGCGAATGTCGGGACCTTCGGCCCGCTCTCGGACGAGAGCGGGGAGCGGCAGTTCGACATCCGCGTCACCGGATCGACCAAGGGTGGCGTGATCGCGGAGCTTTCCGGTATCCGCAACCGCGATCAGGCGGAGGCGCTGAAGGGCACCACGCTGCATGTCGAGCGGTCGCGGCTGCCGACGCTGGAGGATGAGGACGACTACTACCAGGCCGACCTGATCGGGCTGGAGGCGGTTCATGTGGACGGTCACCGGCTGGGCCGGGTGAAGGCGGTCCACACCCTGGGCGCGGGGGAGGTGCTGGAGATCCAGCCGCCGTCGCGTGCCGGTCGCCGCAGCCTGCTGATCCCGTTCACCCGGGCTGCGGTGCCGGTGGTCGACATCGCCGGCGGGCAGCTCACCATCGACCCGCCGCATGAGATCGATGCGCGGCCGGAGGAGGACGGGGACGGCGACGGGGCCGGGGCCGAATCCGGCGGGGATCCGGTGCCGCAATGACGGAACCGGCGTTCCGCGCGACGGTGCTGACGATCTATCCGGATATCTTCCCCGGACCGCTCGGAACCGCGCTGTCGGGGAAGGGCCTGGAGAAGGGGCTCTGGTCGCTGAAAGTGGTGGACATCCGCGACTATGCGCGCGATAAGCACCGCGCCGTCGATGATGCCCCTTTCGGCGGCGGTGCGGGCATGGTGATGCGCCCCGATCTGCTGGCAACTGCGATCGACGCGAACCATGTGGCACCGGCTCCCCTGATCTACTTCAGCCCGCGCGGCCGTCCACTGGACCAGGCGCTGGTGGAGCAGGTGCGGGATGCCGGGGAGGCGACGCTGATCTGCGGTCGCTTCGAAGGGGTGGACGAACGGGTCCTGCAGGCCCGTCCCGTGATGGAAGTCAGCCTTGGCGACTTCGTGCTGTCGGGGGGCGAGTTTGCGGCACTGGCGATGCTCGATGCCATTGTCCGGCTGGTGCCGGGGGTGACGGGCAACAGCGCCAGCCTTGCGGAAGAGAGCTTCGCGGACGGGCTTCTCGAATATCCGCACTACACGCGTCCGCGTGAATGGGAGGGGCTGTCCCCACCCGACATACTGTTGAGCGGCGATCACGCCCGCATCCATGCCTGGCGGCAGGACCAGTCAAAGGCCCTGACCCGGGAACGGAGACCGGACCTATGGCGACGCTACAAGGAAAAAGAAAACAGGTGACCAGATGAACCTGATCGAAGAGATCGAGCGCGAGGAGATCGCGCGTGTGACCGAGGGCAAGGACATCCCGGACTTCCAGGCCGGTGATACCGTCCGCGTCAACGTGAAGGTGACGGAAGGCAGCCGCGAGCGCGTCCAGGCGTTCGAGGGTGTCTGCATCGCGCGGCGCAACCGGGGCCTCAACTCCTCCTTCACCATCCGGAAGATTTCCTACAATGAAGGCGTCGAGCGCGTGTTCCCGCTCTACTCGCCGATCATTGAATCCATCGTCGTCGTGCGCCGCGGTGTCGTGCGCCGGGCGAAGCTCTATTACCTGCGCGGCCGCCGCGGCAAGTCCGCCCGCATCGCCGAGCGCCGGACGGAGCGGACCAAGAAGTCCGCCTGATCCTGCAAGCGCAGTCGGAAACGGAAAGGCCCGGAACGCGGTTCGCGCTCCGGGCCTTTTCAGATGTGTTGCACCGCCACAGCGAAGGCCCAGCGCGGATAGGGTCTCAGTATCGAAACCCCCTCCCGGATCTCTGCGAGAGGATCGCCGTGTCGAATGTCGGGAGTGCTGACAGAACGACCGGTATCCCATTTTTCCAGTTGCCGAATTGGGCAGGCAGCGGACATTTGCAGGTACAGCCTTACTGGCATTCACAGTAAGGTAAGCCGTTCTCACTCATGTTTGCCCAGCGCGCGCGATCATTGCCATCGCCCTGATGCCGAAGCATAACAGAGGCATGGACTGCCTTCGCACCAAGTCGATTGCCGATCTGCTCGCCATGCATGCCGCCATCATGGAGGAGTTGCGGGCGCGCGACGTGCTGCGATCAGCGAATAACCCTACCGGTGACCTTGCCGAGTATGTGTTCTGCGCGGCGTTCGGTTGGGCGCAAGAAAACAACTCGGCCAAGGCATTCGATGCGACGGACGATGACGGGACGCGCTATCAGATCAAGGGGCGGCGCATGCATCGCCGCAACAGGTCGCGGCAGCTATCCGCAATCCGTGATCTCGACGGGTTCGACATCCTCGCCGCCGTCCTGTTCGATGACGATTACCGCATCATGAGGGCCGCATTGATCTCGGCTGCCGTTGTCCGCCAGCATTCGACTTACATCGATCACACAAATAGTCACAAGTTCCTGCTGCGCGATGCGATATGGGATGCCCCCGGCGTCATCGACGTGACCGACCGACTGCGCGAGGTCGAGTGCGCATAGAAATTTCCCTTTAACGCCTGTGCTCTTCAGGCTCTAGTTGTCGAATAGCTAGGTTGGGAGGCGTAGATGAAATGGGTCGATGCTCGAGAAGGCAAATTAGTTCACATTCGAGGAAGGCCAGCAACATTTTCGTTCTTCCCGACATATCAGGGCGCGAAGCGCGAAGGCGTTCACTCAATCCTCTTTGCGACTGAGCCTTGGAATATTATTCAAAACAACCTCGAGAAACTGAGTGATGCAAACGCAAAGCGGCAAGCGCTTGCTTTCCTCGTTCAAAGTCGCGATTTCTTCGCCGCTGCCCAAAACTCCGACGTGAGCGCGGCGAAACCTCTATTGCTCTATTATTCATTCCTAAATCTTGCGAAATGCCTTGTTGTCAAGCGTAAAGACGCGTTATTGGTCAGCGTTCACCATGGTTTATCGGAAAAATTGCCGATCACTTCTGGGGCGATACATGGGCATGTTTCAATCGATATTCACAGGAACCCCGATGTGAGCGCATTCATAATGTTTGCGAAAGCTATCAGAGCAGCGCTTCCAACACCTGCCGCCTCAAACACACATTTTCAAATGAGGTCACAAGATTTCCTCAGTCAGGTTCTGATCGGACATCGCATTTTCTGTCAGGCTGAAACTATCAAAGAGAGGTTCTTAAGCTTGGATCGCATTGAGTACATGCAAGACGCGACCGCGCAAGAAGCGTGGCTTCGAGTTCGGGCCTATGCTGACGACTTCACCCGCCTCGGATATCGCCTCAATGACCTTTCGAAAAACCTTGGTGTCGCGGGCGCGTGGCGGAACGTAAATTGTTCATCGATCGTTGATGGCAGGCGCATCATTGAAGCCGAGACGATTGCAACCACTCACTACGGCCACCGCCCATCGCAGGTTTTGTCGCAGATTAGCAATGATGCGCGGTCGCAACTTTGGCGGAGCGTCACGGCCTACCCGCCATACCGTAAATACTACATATACATACCCAGCCCTGCGCAGACGTTGCTAAATCAACTCCTGACCATATATTTGGCGACTTTCTACTTTGGTTCAATTACCCGCTATAAGCCGGAGCAGTTCGAGAGAATATTGAAGAGCCCTATCGGGCCATTCGTTTTTGAATTCTTCTCGAACCAGCCAAAACAGTTTCTCTATTTGATGGCGTCAGAATTTATGGAGCAGGAAGTGGCAAAAGCAGCGATAACCTGATTTCTCGAATCGCTGCAACTTGTCTGTTTCCCCGCGTTGTCTTAATTTGCTCTCGAGAATACAGTGCGATGAACTGATCGCCGGTCTGGTTAAGTTGCGCTGCGGCGTTGATCCGTGTCGTCAAGGTCCGCTTCGGGTCGTCAGTGACGGTCCGCAGTCATAGCCGAAGGTCTTGGTCGGGCTCGGAGCAGTCATCGCGGGACCGTCCTTGCGGCCTGAATAACGACACTTCCGGTAAGGGGCTTGCGTATGGTGCTCCGGGCCATTCTTGTGGTTGGTGCTGCTCTGGCAACTCTGGCTGCCGCGTTCCCGACGTCGTACCAGGGCTCGACCCGGGTATTCAGGAGTGCCGCACAGGCGTGGGAGACCGGGCTCGCGGATCAGGTCCGCGAGCGTCGTGGTATGTTGCCCGCGCGACAGTTACCCGGTCAGGCCACCAGCTTTTTGTAGCGGATGCGGTGGGGCTGGTCGGCGTCGTCGCCCAGGCGGCGCTTGCGGTCGGCCTCGTAGTCCTCGAAGTTACCCTCAAACCATTCCACGTGGCTCTCGCCCTCGAAGGCGAGGATGTGGGTGGCGATGCGGTCGAGGAAGAAGCGGTCATGGCTGATGACCAGAGCGCAACCGGCGAAGCTGACCATGGCTTCCTCCAAGGCGCGCAGCGTCTCCACGTCCAGGTCGTTGGTCGGTTCGTCGAGCAGCAGCACGTTGGCGCCTGACTTCAGCGTCCGGGCCAGGTGTACGCGGTTGCGCTCACCGCCTGAGAGCTGGCCGACCTTCTTCTGCTGGTCGCCGCCCTTGAAGTTGAAGGACCCGACATAGGCGCGCGACTGGATGGTGCGCTTGCCCAGTTCCAGCACATCGACACCGCCGGAGATCTCCTCCCAGACATTCTTGTTCGGATCCAGCGCGTCGCGGCTCTGGTCGACATAGCCCAGCTTCACCGTCTCGCCGATCTCCACCTTGCCGCTGTCGGGCTGCTCCTGCCCCGTGATCATGCGGAACATGGTGGACTTGCCGGCACCGTTGGGGCCGATGATGCCGACGATGGCACCGGCCGGGATCTTCGCGGTGAAATCGTCGATCAGCAGCTTGTCGCCAAAGCCCTTCGAGACATTCTCGAAGCTGATGACATTGTTGCCCAGCCGCGGTCCCGGCGGCACGTAGATCTGCATCTCGGAACGGCGCTGCTCCGATTCCGCCGACAGCAGCTCCTCGTAGGCCGAGACGCGGGCCTTCGACTTGGCCTGGCGGGCGCGCGGGCTCTGCCGGATCCATTCCAGTTCGCTGGCGAGCGTGCGCTGGCGGGATGCTTCCTCCCGCGATTCCTGCTGCAGGCGCTTCTCCTTCTGCTCCAGCCAGCCGGAATAGTTGCCCTGGTAGGGAATGCCGCGCCCGCGATCCAGTTCCAGGATCCAGCCCGCGACATTGTCGAGGAAATAGCGGTCATGGGTCACCGCCACCACGGTGCCCGGATAGTCGTGCAGGAACCGCTCCAGCCACAGCACCGATTCCGCGTCCAGGTGGTTGGTCGGCTCGTCCAGCAGCAGCATGTCGGGCCGCGACAGCAGCAGCCGCGCCAGCGCCACACGGCGGCGCTCACCACCCGACAGCTTGTCCACGGCCCAGTCCGACGGCGGGCAGCGCAGCGCGTCCATCGCCACCTCGACCTCGCGGTCCAGGTTCCACAGGTCGGCGGCGTCGATCTGCTCCTGCAACTGGCCCTGCTCCTCGATCAGGGCGTTCATCTCGTCATCTTCCATGGGTTCGGCGAACTTCATGGAGATCTCGTTGTAGCGGTCCAGGATCGCCTGCTTCTCCGCCACGCCGTCCATGACGTTGCCGAGCACGTCCTTCGCCTCGTCCAGTTCCGGCTCCTGGCGCAGGTAGCCGACATTCAGCCCCTCGGCCGCCCAGGCCTCGCCCCCGAACTCCGTGATCTCCCCGCCCATGATCTTCAGCAGGGTGGACTTGCCGGAGCCGTTGATGCCCAGCACGCCGATCTTGGCGCCGGGCAGGAAGGAAAGGTTGATGTCCTTCAGCACGGTCTTGCCGCCTGGCCAGGTCTTGGTCAGGCCCTGCATGGTGTAGACGTACTGATAGCTCGCCATTTCGGTTCCTCTTGGGTCAGGTCAGCGGTTCGGGGAGTTCCGTGGCGCGGTTTGTAGCGAATGTGGCCGCGCCGGGCAATCTGTGAGGCGGGTCGTTGCGCCGACCGTTCCTCCCCTCTCCCCCTCCCGACCGCCCATTAGGATAATCCCGTGGGTGGTCGGGAGGGGGAGAGGGGAGGAACGGTCCACAAACGGACTGCGCCCACACTATTCCCTGCGTCCGCGACCCTCGCCGATGCTGGACTTGCCGAAGCGGGCGCGGACCTTGTCCAGGGCGCCCTCGATCTGCTTGCGGCGCTGGCGGCCCGTGTCCAGCAGGTCCGGCGCGTCCGCGTCCTCCCCCGGTACCAGTCCGGCGGCACCGATGCCGATCAGGCGAAAGGCGGTGCGGCCCGTCGCCTCTGTCCGCAGCAGCGGCGCGGCGGCATCGTACAGCACCCCGGCAAGCTGGGTCGGGTTGTCCAGCGTGCGGCTGCGGGTGCGGATGGAGAAGTCGGCGGCGCGCAGTTTCAGGGTCACGGTGCGCCCCGCCAGGTCCTTGCGTTTCAGGTCCGCCGAGACCCGCTCCGCCAGCCGCCAGAGATGGCGCGAAAGCGCCTCCGCATCGCTGATGTCGCTGTTGAAGGTGGTCTCCGATGAAACGCTCTTCGCGCGGTTGTCGGGGCTGACGCTGCGGGCGTCGCGGCCATGGGCAAAGGCGTGCAGGCGCTTGCCGATGGCGCCGTAGCGGCGCATCAGCTCGGTCTCGGAGAAGCGGCGGAAGTCCCCGATCAGGCGGATGCCGTCGCCCTCCAGCTTGCGGTGAAACGCCTTGCCGACGCCGTAGATGTCGGAGACCGGGCGTCGGGCCAGGAAGTCCACGGCCTCCGCCGCCCCGATCACGGCAAAGCCGCGCGGCTTGTCCAGGTCGGAGGCCAGCTTGGCCAGGAACTTGTTGTAGGACAGGCCGATGGAGATGCTGACCCCGATCTCCTTCTCCACCCGCGCGGCCAGGCGGGCGAGCATCACCGCAGGCGGGGCATGATGCACCCGCGCGGTGCCGGTCATGTCCAGGAAGGCCTCGTCGATGGACAGAGGTTCCACCAGCGGTGTCAGGTCCAGCATCAGGGCGCGGATCTCCCGGCTGACCGCGACGTACTTCTGCATGTCCGGTTTCATAACCACCGCGTCGGGGCAGGCCTTAAGTGCCTTGAACATGGGCATGGCGGAGCGCACGCCGTGGATGCGGGCGACGTAGCAGGCGGTTGAAACAACGCCACGGGTGCCGCCACCGATGATCAGCGGCTTGTCGGCCAGGTCGGGATTGTCGCGCTTCTCCACCGCCGCGTAGAAGGCATCGCAGTCGACATGGGCCAGGCTCAGCTGGTCCAGTTCCTCATGCGCGATGCCGCGCGGTGAGCCGCAGGCCGGGCAACTGCCCCGTGCGGGGGGCGTGTCCGCGGTGGTGAAGCAGTCGCGACAGAGCCAGCTCATGATGCCGGGTCGGCGTCAGGCGGCCACAGCCAGGCCGCGCCGCGCACGCCCGACGAATCGCCGTGCGCCGCCCGTACCAGCCGCGTCGCGACATGGTCGGAGAAGACCCAGGCCGGCAGCCGTGCAGGCACGTTGCGGTAGATGTGGTCCAGGTTCGACAGGCCGCCGCCCAGCACGATCACTTCCGGGTCGAGGATGTTGATGACCCCCGCCAGTGCCCGTGCCAGCCGGTCGGACCAGGCCAGCCAGAATCCCTCGTCGCTGATCTGCTCCGGCGTGCGCTGCTGCCCGTGCGAAGCGGCATAGGCGGCACTGGTGGCGGGGCCGGACAGGAACGCCTCGATGCAGCCGCGCTTGCCGCAATAGCAGGCCGGGCCGGGCCGTTCATCGTCGCGGGGCCAGGGCAGGGGATTGTGGCCCCATTCCCCGGCGATGGCGTTGGGGCCGTGGATCAGCTGGCGCTGCCAGACCAGCCCGCCGCCGACCCCGGTGCCCAGGATGACGCCGAACACCGATGCGGCCCCCGCACCGGCACCGTCCACGGCCTCCGACAGCGCGAAGCAGTCGGCATCGTTGGCCAGCCGCACCGGCCGGTCCAGCGCGGCGGCGAGGTCGCGGTCCAGCGGCCTGCCGATCAGGCAGATGGAATTGGCGTTCTTGACCAGGCCGGTGGCGGGGGAGATGGCGCCCGGCGTGCCGACGCCGACGGTGCAGTTGCCTCCCGCCTCCGCCTCGATCCCCAGCACCAGGTCGCGCACGGTCCTGACGGTTGCGTCATAGTCCTGCTGCGGCGTGGCCACCCGGCGGCGCAGGCGGATCGTGCCTGCCGCATCCATTGCCACCGCCTCGATCTTCGTGCCGCCCAGATCAACGCCGATGCGCATGGTGCCCGCTCCAGCCCCTTCCGGTCAGTCGCCGAACAGGCGCGATTCGATGAACGGCGTTGCCTCCGGCCAGGTATCGGCGCGGTGATGGGCGTCCTCCGCCATTGGCAGCATCGGGGCCAGGCGCGGGTCCGCAACGAAGTGCAGCCGGTGCACCTCCGCCGCCGATCTCGCGACGGAACTGTGATTGTGCGGAATGTCGTCGATGAAGATCGCACCGGCTCCGGCGCGCTGCTGCAGCAGGCGCACGGCGGGGCCCTTCAGCCCCTCGTTGGCGATCAGCGGGTAGTCCATGCCATGGCGGCGCAGGGCCTGTCGCCGCCCCTCCGCCCCGTTGGCGGGGATGTTGCTCAGCACCACGATCTGCGCCCGCTCCGACAGGCGCTCCAGCGCCTCCGCCGCACCGGGCACCGGGTTCAGTTCGGCGGTATGGTTGGCGAAGAAGGTGCCGAGATGGGTCTTCACCTCCTTGCCCTCCAGCGCGCGGCCGCTGGCGTCGCGGACATTGCCGGTAATGCCGAAGGACGACCAGTCGAAGGTCAGCTCGACGCTGTTCAGGTACCGCTCCAGCCCCTCCATGAACGCGAACAGCACCTCGTCGGCGTCGCTGATCACCAGGGGGCGGCCGGGAATGATGTCGATGGCGTCGATCTGCGCCCGGATCGCCGGGTCAAGTTCGGTCATGGGAATTCCTGTTCGCTCGGCTCAGTTCAGGCCGTCATATACCGCTTTCTCGAAGGCAAGATAGTGCGGCAGGGCCGCATCGTCGGCAAAGGGCAGGATCTGGGTGGCATAGACGCCGCCGATCCCGGTCTTCGGGTCGATCCAGTAGTAGGTGTTTGCCAGGCCTGCCCAGGCCAGCGACCCGGCGGCGCGCCCGGTCGGGGCATCCTGCTCGTTGATCATGAAGGACAGGCCCCAGCTCTTCTCGATGCCGGGAAAGAACTCCGCATCGTTGGAAACGCCACCGGCGGAGCGGAGCATCGTCACCCGGCTGTCACCCATCTGGTTCACCGACATCTGCGCCACGGTCTCCGGCCGCAGCACCTGGTGTCCGTTGGCCTGTCCTCGATTGAGGATCATGCGGATGAAACGGCCATAATCCTCCACGGTGCCGAACAGGCCGCCGCCGCCCATCTCGAATTCCGGGGCCTCCAGCGGCGCGGTCTCCGGCTGCGGGATGAGGCTGCCATCGGCGGCGCGCAGGTGCATCCTCACCTTCCGTGAACGCATGTCGTCGCTCAGGGCGAAGCCCGTGCTGGTCATCTCCAGCGGGGCGAAGATCCGCTCCGCGAACCATTCGCCCAGGGTCTGACCGCTCACCGCCTCCACCATCAGGCCGATCCAGTCGATCCCGGTGCCGTACTCCCAGCGGGTGCCCGGATCGAACAGCAGCGGCAGCTTCAGCGCTGCGCGCTTGCGGCTGCCGATGGGCGGAATCCCGCCAAGCTGGACGCAGCGGGCGATGTCGTCGGACCACATGTCGTAGACGCAGCCGGAGGTGTGGGTCATCAGGTGTCGCAGCGTGATGTCCCTGACCGGCACGCGCAGCCGCGGCCGACCGTCGGCATCGAACCCGTCCAGCACCTGAAGTTCCCCGATCTCCGGCAGGACGTTCCTGGCGGGGGCATCCAGGTCCAGCCGCCCCTGCTCGACCAGCTGCATCGCGGCGACCCCGGTGACCGCCTTGGTCATGGAGGCGATCCAGAACACCGTGTCCGGGGTCATGGCCTGCCCGGAACCCAGCTCCCGTTCGCCGAACGCGTTCAGGTAGACGGTGCCGTCGGCATCGGTGACCAGGGCGGCAATGCCGGGAATGGTTCCGGCTGTCGTGGCGCTGCCTAGCACAGCATCCAGGTTCTGTTGAAGGCTCAAGGCGCTGCTCCCCCGTTCGCGCGTTGCAGGTGTGGATGGCCGGTCATGTCCCGACCGGGTCAGTAGTCAAGGCTCGCCCCCGGCAACTGGCGCCGCGCACGGGCCGGTTCGGTGGGGTCCAGCCCCTGCTCGGCACAGAACTGCAGCAGCAGGGATTCGTTCTGCATCAGGTGATCCATGACCCCGGCCAGGAACTCCGGCGACCCGGCACTGCGCCTGAGCTCCGACGGCGACACGCCGGCCAGCGCCAGGAATGCCTCGATCCGGTCCGGGTCGGCGGCCAGGAAACCGAGTGCGTTGATGGCGAGCACTTCCGCCGCGTCGCGATCCATGATTGATTGCTTGCCCCGTAAATGCAGAAATGCGTGGACGGCCCTGGCGACAAGGTTACCCGGTCGGACCCAGGACGTTAACTCTTGCTTTACGCGGCGCTGCGATGATCCATCCAGCGGGACAAATAGCGCTGTTGTTTCGTAGAGTTGGCAATGGGCCGAAGACGTCCGCCGGGTCAGCGTTCGGGGCCGGTGGGCAGGATGACCATGACGCGGCAGAAAGCCGCCTGAGGAAAGCATGTCGAAAACCGTTCTTATCGTCGAAGACAACGAGCTGAACATGAAGCTGTTTCATGACCTGCTCGATGTCCATGGATATGCCACCGTGCAGACCAAGGATGGTATGGAGGCGCTGAAGCTGGCGCGCGACCATCGCCCGGACCTGATCCTGATGGATATCCAGCTGCCCGAGGTTTCGGGGCTGGAAGTCACCAAGTGGATCAAGGAAGACGACGACCTGCGTTCCATTCCCGTCATCGCCGTTACTGCCTTCGCCATGAAGGGCGACGAGGAGAAGATCCGGGACGGCGGTTGCGAAGCCTACATCTCGAAACCGATCTCGGTCGGTACGTTCATCGACACGGTCAAGCAGTTCCTGGGCTGACGGCTGATGTCGGCACGCGTGCTTGTCGTCGACGACGTTCTTCCGAACGTGCGTATCCTGGAGGCGAAGCTCTCCAGCGAATATTATCAGGTATTCACCGCCAGCAACGGACCGGAAGCACTGGAGGTCGTGGAACGCGACAATCCCGACATCGTGCTGCTGGACGTGATGATGCCCGGCATGGACGGCTTCGAGGTCTGTCGCCGGATGAAGGCCAACCCGGCCGTTTCCCACATTCCCGTCGTCATGGTGACGGCCCTGTCCGATGCGTCGGACCGGGTGCAGGGGCTGGAGGCCGGGGCCGACGATTTCCTGACCAAGCCGGTCAACGACATGGCCCTGTTTTCCCGCGTGCGCTCGCTGGTCCGCCTGAAGATGACGATGGACGAGCTGAAGCTGCGCCGCGCGACGGGTGAGCGGCTGGGACTGTATTCCACCGAGGGCGAGATGACGGTGGAGGGTGCGCCGGTCCTGGTGATCGACGACAACGCCTCCGACAACCGTCACGTCAATCGCCACATGGGGGAGAAGTTCAGCCTGACCTTCGAGGCTGATCCGGAGGCCGCGATCGCCCAGGCGCGGGAGAACAATCCCGACCTGATCGTGCTGTCGCTGGACCATCGCGGCACCGACCCGCTGCGGCTGACCTCCCGCATCCGCAACGATTCCGTCACCCGCCAGGTGCCGATCCTGATGATCGGGGAGGAAAGCGACAACGAACGGATCGCCAAGGGGCTGGAACTCGGCGTCACCGACTACCTGCTGCGCCCCATCGACGGCAACGAACTGACCGCCCGCGCCAAGACCCAGGTGCGCCGGAAGCGGTTCCAGGACCAGTTGCGGGAGAGTGTCGAGGCGTCGATCACCATGGCGATGACCGATCCCCTGACCGGCCTCTACAACCGCCGCTACCTGGACCAGCACCTCGAGATGGCGATGCAGCGCAACCGCTCCGCCGGCAAGCCGCTGTCGTTCCTGCTGCTGGACATCGACCACTTCAAGTCGGTCAACGATACCCATGGCCATGCGGCCGGTGACCGGATCCTGAAGCAGTTCGCCGAAAGGATCGAGCGCAGCGTGCGCGGCTTCGACCTCTGCGCCCGCTTTGGCGGCGAGGAGTTCGTCGTGATGATGCCGGAGGCGGACCGCGCGCTGGCGTCGAAGGTCGGAGAGCGGCTGCGCTGGGCCATGGAGGTGGAGACCTTCGAGACCGGCGAGGAGATCGGTGCCATCGACATCACCTGCTCCGTCGGCGGCGCCACGCTGCGCGACGGAGAGGACGCGGCCTCGCTGATGAAGCGTGCCGACATGGCGCTCTACGAGGCCAAGAATGCCGGCCGCAACCGGATGGTGATGGCGGAGTAGGACAGGATCCCGCCTGCTGCCTCAGGGTTCGCGGCTGAGACCCATCTGGTCCAGGGTCTCGCAGTAGCGGTCCCAGACTTCCTCGTAGCGGTCGCCATATTCGTACAGGAAGCCCCAGGAGTAGATCCCCGTGTCGTGGCCGTCATCGAAGCGGATGCGGATGGCATAGTTGCCGACGGCCTCGATGCTGTCGAAGCCGACATGCAGCTTTCCGGCGATCCACTGGCGCTGGCTCGGGCTGTGCCCGCGCACCTCCGCCGAGGGGCTCTCGACGCGCAGGAACTCGGCGGGAAAGACGAAGCTGCGCCCGTCCTCGAAATCGACCTCCAGCAGCTTCTCCGCCTTCTTTACGCGGATCTCGGTCGGCTGCGGCCGTCCGGCCTGGTCGTACATCTCCATCGATGTCATCAGGCGGTGCCTTCGCCGTCATCCAGCTTGCGGGCCTCGTCCGCCAGCATGATGGGAATGCCGTCGCGGATCGGAAAGGCCAGCCCGGCACGGCGGCTGATCAGTTCCTGCGCCTCCCGGTCATAGTCCAGCGGCCCCTTGGTCAGCGGGCAGACCAGGATCTCCAGCAGTTTCGGGTCCAGTGTGTTCTGTGTCATCGCGTGTTCCCCGTCCGCCCGGCTGCGGGGCGGCTCCCTTCCGGTTTGCCGGTCACTGGACCGGAGATTCGTTGTCACCCGTCATCAGCGCCATCTCGATCAGCGTGGTCAGGATATCGGCACGCTCCGGCACGTTCGCCGCCTCCAGTAGGGCCTGCTTCTCGCTCGGGTCGAGTGGCAGCATCATGGAGAGCGAGTTGATCAGTGCCACGTCGCTGGCGCGTTCCGCCGCTTCCCAGTCGGCCTTCAGCCCCTGGCGGTCGAGGAAGGTGCGCAGCCCGTTGACCAGCCGCCGCCGGTCGACGCCGCGACCCGGTGTCTCGTCCTCGCCGAAATCCTCCGGATAGCCCGAATAGTCGGCCAGCACCTGGCGGTAGGCGGTGTCGCTCGCGACCTCCTGTCCCACCCGGAAGCGGCAGACGCCGGACAGCGCGATCTGGTAGCGCCCGTCACCGGTCTCGGCAAATTCCGTGATGCGGCCCAGGCAACCGACCTCGTAGATCGGCGGGGTATAGGTTTCCTCGTCGGTTTCCCGTGGCTGGATCATGCCGATCAGCCGCCCGCCGGCCATGGCATCCCGTGTCATGGCGAGGTAGCGCGGTTCGAAGATGTTCAGCGGCAGTCGCCCGCCCGGCAACAGGATGGCCCCCCGCAACGGGAAGATCGCGATTCGCTCCGGCAGGCTTTCCGGCCCGGTCGGACGATCCGGATTGGCCATGCGCGCCGCCTCCCGGACCTCAGCTGAACATCAGGGTGGAGAGACGCCGCCGCGACTTCACCGTCAGCGGATCCTTGTTGCCCCAGGCCTCGAACAGCTGCACCAGCTTCTTGCGCACCGCCTGTTCTTCCCAGTCCCGGTCGCGGCGGAAGCATTCCAGCAGTTCCGCCACCGCTTCCTCCCGCTGGTCGGCCGCCAGCAGGGCGTTGGCATGGTCGAACCGGAGCTGCATGTCGTCGGGGGACGCCTCCAGCGCGGCGGCCAGGCGGCTGACCTCCTGCAGGGCCGCCGGGTCGCTCGACTGCTGCGCCAGTTCCAGCGCGGCCTTCGCCCCGGCGATCTCGCCATGGGTGGAGAGTGCCACCGGCACCTGGTCGAGGATCTGCTGCGCGCCATCCAGGTCGCCGAGCAGCACGTAGGCCCGCACCAGCCCGGCAAAGGCCTGCGGGTTCTCGGGATTGGCCTGGATCATCTGGGCGAAGGCACCCGCCGCCGTCTCGCCGTCACCGGCCTCCAGCGCCGCCGTTCCGGCCTCCAGGAACTGTTCCTCCGGGCTCGGGCCGATGCCACCGGCCAGCTTGCCGATGAACTCCCGCACCTGGCTCTCGGGCAGGGCGCCCATGAACCCGTCAACCGGCTGCCCGCCCTGGAAGGCGAAGACGGCCGGAATCGACTGGATGCGCATCTGCTGCGCGATCTCCTGGTTCTCGTCGATGTTGATCTTCACCAGCCGGACCTTGCCGCCGGCCTCCGTCACCACCTTCTCCAGGACCGGGGTGAGCTGCTTGCAGGGGCCGCACCACGGGGCCCAGAAATCCACCAGCACCGGAACCTCGCGCGACGCCTGGATCACGTCTTCCATGAAGGTCGCGATGGAACTGTCCTTGATCAGGTCCGCGCCTGCGGCCTGTCCGGGCTCCTGTCCCTGCGGCTGTCCGATGATGGTTTCCATGTCAGTCATATCCCCGCGTCATTGTCCGCCCCGGTGGGCGAGGCTGGCCAAGATGTAGGTGGTTCGGCGCGGAAGGGCAATGCGTGGTTCGGTCCCTCAGCCCTGGCGTTCGTCGATCAGGCTGAATACCGGCTCGTGCCCGCAGGCGCGGCAGAACGCCAGAAGGTCGTCCGGGGCGATGCGGGTCGTGGCCGTGTTCACCAGCGGATGGCCGTTGATCGGATCGTGCTGCATCAGTTTCTCGTCCAGCACCAGCGTCACCCGTCCCTCCGGGTCGTTGATCACCGCGAAGGGGGTGACGGAGCCGGGCTCGACCCCCAGCACCTCCATCAGCAGGTCGGGCTTGCCGAAGCTGAAGCGCGGTGCGCCCAGCCGCTTCGACAACGCGTTCATGTCCACCCGCCGGTCCTCCAGGCAGACCACCAGCCACAGCCCGCCCTTCTTGTCCTTCAGGAACAGGTTCTTGATATGGCCGCCGGACATCTGGCCGCGATGCGCCTTGGCTTCCTCCACCGTGAACACCGGCTCATGCTCGATGGTCTCCGTGGCGATCCCGAGTTCGTCCAGGCGGGCCAGCAGGTCCGCGGGTGTTGCGGGCATCATCTCTCTCCTTCGCTTGCGCCTTGGCTCAGGTTCCGCGGAAGACGGGCTTGCGCTTCTCCGCGATGGCGGCCCGGCCTTCCAGGAAGTCTTCGGAGGTGAAGCATTCGCGCACGCCCTCCATCGCCTTCGCGTAGTCCAGGTTGCCGCGCGCGCTGGCGTTCAGGACATACTTCATGCCCTTCACGGCCAGCGGGGCCATGGCGGCGAGACCGGCGACATACTCGGCGACGAAGCTGTCATGCCGCTCCGGCTCGACCACGTGGTCCAGGAAGCCGCAGGCCTTCATCTCCACCGCATCGAGGGTCTCACCGGCCAGGTAGAGCCGTTTCGACGCCGACATGCCGATCCGCTCCTGCGCCCGGCGCAGGCCGTTGATGGGGTAGTGGATGCCGAATCGTGCCGGCGGGATGAAGGTCCGGGCGCTGGTCTTGCCGATACGGAAGTCGCAGGCCAGTGCCAGGTCGGTGCCGCCACCATAGACCGCACCGTTCAGGGCGCAGACCGTGGCGAAGGGCAGTTGCTCCAGCCGCGAGGAGATGGTGTCCAGCGGGTTCTCCCACCAGGGAAAGTTCTCGTCCACGCCGCTCAGGTCCGCCCCGGCGCAGAAGGTCCGGTCCCCCGCACCGGTCAGGACCAGCACCCTGATCGTGCTGTCCCCGGCCAGATCGGCCAGTACGGCGGTCAGGTTGCGCATGGCCGCCAGGTCCAGCGCATTGTGCTTTTCCGGCTGGTTCAGCGTCAGGGTGACGACCCCGTCCGCGCGCGCGATCAGCAATGGATCCACGTGTCATTCTCCCCCTGATCCGAAAACGCGGACCTGATGTGCCGACCGTCTCAGGTTTCTTGGCTTTTCCTGTCCGAAAGCACAGTATACGTAGTCGAAGGGCAGGCGCACTGTCCACGGGCGCCGACAGGCCATCGCTGAAATGGTCCGCGCACCTTCATCGGGGGAGCCACGTGGCCGACAGGAAAGAATTCTCGATACGGTTCTGGGGTGTCCGGGGCTCGATTGCCTGCTCGGCCGAGGATGTCATCCGCTATGGCGGCAACACGTCATCGCTGGAGGTGACGGCCGGTGACCGCACCCTGCTGTTCGATGCCGGTTCGGGCATCCGCTACCTGGGCAAGAAGATGGTGCAGCAGAAGCCGCACAAGGCGGACCTGTTCCTCACCCACACCCATTTCGACCATGTCTGCGGCCTGCCGTTCTTCGTGCCGTTCTTCGTGCCCGGCTGGAACTTCCGCGTCTGGGCCGGGCACCTGCTGCCCGACCACACCCTGGCCGGGGTGCTGGAGGACATGATGATCGCGCCGCTGTTCCCGGTGCCGCCCGCGATCTTCAACGCCAACATCGACTATATCGACTTCCGCTCCGGCGAGACGCTGGACCTGGGCGACGGGATCATCGTCCGCACCTGCCCGCTGATCCACCCCAACAATGCCAGTGGCTACCGGGTGGAGTTCGATGGCCGGTCGATCTGCTACATCACCGACACGGAGCATCCGGCGGAGGGCAATGACCCGGTGCTGGTGGAGTTCCTGCGGGACGCCGACATCGTCATCTACGACGCCAGCTACAATGACGAGGAATATGCCACCCGCGTCGGCTGGGGCCACAGCACCTGGGAGGCCGGGGTGAGGCTGTGCGACGAGGCGAACGCGAAGACCTATGTCGTCTTCCATCACGACCCGGAACATGACGATGTGTTCATGGACGGGGTGGCGAAGGATGTGGAGAAGGCGCGTCCCGGTTCCGTGGTCGCCCGTGAAGGCATGGTGCTGGAACCCTGAGCAGCGACGGCAAACCCGATTTCGCCACGCGTGTCCGCCGGATGGCGGAGGCGACGCTGGACGGTGATCCGCAGGGCTGGTTCATCCCCTATCGCCACGCCGACGGGGTGGTGGCGCCGGCCGCCGCGCCGCAGGTCGCCTACCCGGCGATCGCGGAACTGTTCCTCAGGGCCTCGGCGGACTGCCTTGCGGTGCTGCAGGCGATCAGCGACCATCGCGACGACCTGCTGGCGATCTCCGCCACCGACGACACGGCGCGGCCGCGCTGGCTGCAGGACTGGTTCGGCGGACTGGATGCGGCCGCGGCCTACTGCATGGTGCGCCGGCACCGGCCGTCCCGGATCGTCGAGGTCGGGTCGGGCCATTCGACCCGGTTCATGAAGCGGGCGGCAGAGGATGGCGGCATCGGCATCGACATGCTGGCCATCGACCCGGCGCCGCGTGCCGACATCGGTGATTTGGGCATCCGGGTGCAGCCGACCGTGGTGCAGGACGCCCCGGCGGACAGCTTTGCCGGTCTGGCAGCGGGTGACCTGCTGGCCATCGATTCCAGCCACATCATGATGCCGGGCAGCGATGTCGATCACCTGCTGAACAATGTCATCCCCGACCTGCCTGCCGGGGTGCTGGTGCATGTCCACGACATCTTCCTGCCCGGGGGCTACCCGGATGGCTGGCGACTGCGCGGCTACAACGAGCAGAACGCGGTGGCGCCGCTGCTGAGCGGGGGGCGGTTGCGCATCCTGTTCGGCAGCCGCTTCTGCCTGGACCACATGGGCGCGGACGTTGACCGCCTGGCCGGTTTCATCCCGCGTCCCGTGCCGGTGCTGGAGAGCAGCCTCTGGGCCGTGACCACCTGACCCCGGCCCACGCCATCGGGCCTCAGCCCGGCGGAAACAGGATGAAGAAGACGGAGATGGTCGCCACCGAGAGCACGGTGCTGGTCAGGATCATCGAAGAGGTACGCAGGACATAGATGCCGTAGGCCTGGGCCAGCACGAAGCTGCCCGCCCCCGTCGGCAGCGCGGCCATCAGGATCGCGACCTTGGCCCAGAGCGGATCCACCGGCAGGATCACCAGCACCATCAGCGCCGTGACCAGCGGCTGCACCGCCAGCTTCGTCAGGGTCATGACGCCGACCTCCGCCCGGCCCTCGCTGCGGGGCTTGCCCACCATGAACAGGCCGATGGCGAACAGCGCGCACGGCCCGGCCGCGGCACCCAGGATGCCGGTGAAGGTATCCACCGGGACCGGCAGCGCCAGCCCGGAGGCCGCCCAGCAGAGCCCCAGCGCAGGCGCGATCAGCATCGGGTTGCGCGCCATGGCTGACAGGACATTGCCCAGCACCCGCAGCTTGTTGCCGCCGCCCTTGGTGCCGAACTCGATCAGGAAGACCGCGACCGCGACCACCAGGGCCGTGTTGATCACCGTGGCGACGATGGCCGGCAGCGCCGCCGCCTGCCCGAACGCGGTCAGGGCGAGCGGGATGCCCATGTAGCCGGAATTGCCGTAGACCCCGTTCATCGCGTGTATCGCGGCCTCCGCCAGGTTGCGGCGGAACAGCAGGCAGGCCGCCAGCACCGAGATGGCACCGATCACCACGATGGCCCCCAGGAAACCGATGAAGAATTCGGGGTTGAAGACCCGCTCCAGGTCCACCTTGGCCATGGCCCGGAACAGCATGGCCGGCAGCGCCACCCAGTAGACGAAGCTGTTCAGGGCCGCCGAACTGTCCTCGCCCAGGATGCCCCGCACGCCACACAGGTAGCCTGCGCCGACAATGGCGAAGACCGGCAGGACGATGTTCAGGATGGGTTCCATGGGGACTCCGTCAATGGTCAAGGGGGCGCTGGTCGGGCATGATCTGGGCGTTTGGTCCTGCAGTGTGATGGAGTGACGCCATCGCAGCAGGAGCGGGATGCACTATGGGCCAAACACCTGCAAGCCTCCAAGCAGGGGCCATCCGGCTGCGCAGGCCATCCCGATGACCATTGCCCAGACAGCGCTCTGCGATCCGAGCATGACAAGGGCCGCAAGAGCGACCGCCGCAGCTTCGCGAAGATCATTCTGTGCGATGATTGATGCCACAAGAGCGGCGATCACCGAAATCGAGAGCGCATCGAGAAACGCCGCAACCTTCGGAGAGGCTTCAACCCGGCTCATCACGAATGCTCCAGCTATGCGGCTCGCAAGGGTAATTCCAGCTATCATGATGATAGTGATCACGGCTGTGAGGTCATCTGGCACGGAGAAGCACTCCCGTCACTCCCCCGACGAGGGCGGCCACGACAACGTTCCAGCCTATCGGCAGCAAGTTCAGCAATGCGACCGATGTGACACTCGCGGAAATGACCGGCGCAAATGTGCTGACGGTCTTCATTTGCCCGACAACGACTGCAGCGAAGAAGCAGGGCATCACGACATCAATTCCGAGAGTAGCCGGGTCGCCGACCATCCCGCCGCCAAGAGTGCCAATCGCTGTGCCGGAAACCCAGGACGCCCAGAGAATGAGGCCGCCACCCATCAGAACGCCCGCGTCCTTCTCGCCGTCATGGAACGATCGCTGGCTGTCTGCGAAATTCGGGTCGCTCAAACAGGCAAGCGTCAGGACACGTCGGCCACGGGGAAGCTGATTGATCCACGGCGAGAGCGCCGCACCCATGATGAGGTGCCTGGCGTTCAGGGCAAGCACAACCAGTGCCAGCGAACCGAAGGCCAGTGGGCTCTGCCAGAAATCAAGGGCCGCGAACTGTGCTGCCCCCGAGAATGTCAGGACGCTCATCGCGATCGACTGAAGGCTTGTCAATCCAGCCTCCGACGCTGCGACGCCGAAAGCGACACCGAATGGGAGCGTCAGCGCGGCTATCGGAAGTAGCCTGCGCATTCCTCGTCCGACGCCATCCGTGGTCAGCACGATCTTTCCATGCTTCGGGTCTGTAGCCATGGGAGAGGGTATACATGATGCAAATTGACATTCAACCACTACAGTGGTTAGAAAATCGCATGGTGTATTCAAAGGACCATCCGGTTCGACTCGTTGGGGGCAGATTGGCGCTGGATCTCGTGAACACGGCCGATTGGTCGGCTGACGATCAGGTGGTCCAGGAAAAGATTGCTGACTTTGAGGATCTGGAAGTGTGGCTTCGGTCCTTGGAGTTGGAAACTGTCGAGCCGCCCCGAAGCATCGCCGCATTCCACGCATTGCGTCGCGATCTACGCGCGTTCATACGCTCAGATGGAACGTTCCAATCGCCTCATTTGCAAGCGGCGCTGGGGAGTTTGCGCCAAGCCGAGCGGTACACCGACCAGTCCCTGACCGCACTGGCGACAATGTCAGCGATCTCGATCATGGCTGACCCTCGGGAGCGGGATCGCATCAAGATGTGCCCTGGCGTGGACTGCGGTTGGCTCTTCATCGATGAGACAAGGAACAGCCGCCGGACGTGGTGCCTCATGGAAACATGCGGGAACAAGGCCAAGGCGGCACGGCACTATGAGAAAGTCAGACGTGACAGGAGCAAGACTTGATCGGCCATGCGATGGTGGGCACGCGCGATCTGGCGAAAGCGACCGTGTTCCACGATCCGATCCTTGAAGAAATGGGCCTGGGCAAGACTTCGCGAAATGGTCAGGAGGCATGCTGGGACCAGACATCCGGACCTTTCCGGCGCCGTTGGGAATTGCCAGTCGTGTCTTGCAACACTGCCCCGCAGTCCCGTACAACCCGGCGGCTGCAATGACGCAGCGGCAGATCGGGACAGGACCAATGAGCAAGGTGATCAAGGCAGGCATTCTGGGGGCAAGCGGCTACACGGGCGGCGACCTGGTGCGACTGCTGGTCCGCCATCCGAATGTCGAGATCAGCCTGATGACCGCCGACCGGCATGCGGGCAAGCAGATCGCGGAGGTGTTTCCGCACCTGATCGGGCTGGACCTGCCGCCGCTGGTGAGCGTGGAGGAGGTCGACTGGCCCACCGCCGATGTCGACGTGGTGTTCTGTGGCCTGCCGCACGGCACGACGCAGAACATCGTCAAGCAGATCCTGACGGAGAACGACCGGATCAGGGTTGTCGATCTTTCCGCCGACTTCCGGCTGGATGACCCTGCGGTCTATGCCGAGTGGTACGGCCATGAACATTACGCGCCGGAGATCCAGCCGATGGCCGTCTACGGCCTGCCGGAGTTCTACCGCGAAGGCGTGAAGTCATCGCGGCTGGTGGCCAATCCGGGCTGCTATCCCACTGCCGCGCTGCTGGGGCTGGTACCGCTGGCGGCGGCGGGCCAGGTGGACGTGGCGGATGTCATCATCGACGCCAAGTCCGGTGTGTCCGGTGCCGGGCGCGGGCTGAAGGAGAACCTGCTGTTCTGCGAGGTGGGGGAGGGCATTCACCCCTATTCCGTCGGCACTCACCGGCACGCGCCGGAAATCGAGCAGGAGATCGCCAAGGCGGCAGGCGGCGCCGACACCCATGTCAACTTCACGCCTCACCTGATGCCGATGAACCGGGGCGAGCTGTGCACCTGCTACGTGCGGATGGTCGGCGGCGCGACGGTCGCGGACCTGCGCCAGACGCTCGCCGCGCGCTATGCCGATGAGCCGTTCATCAACCTGGTGCCGGAGGGCGTGGCCCCCGCCACCCGCAACGTGCGCGGTTCGAACTACTGCCAGGTCGGGCTGTACCAGGACCGGATTCCGGGCCGGGCCATCGTCGTCGCGGTGATCGACAACCTGGTCAAGGGCTCGTCGGGGGAGGCGATCCAGAACATGAACCTGATGTTCGGCTTCCCCGAGACCACCGGCATCGAGCAGATCGCCCTGTTTCCCTGATCCGGACGGGGGACCGCCACCCGGCTTCGGCCGGGCGGCGGTCCGTCTTCCCTAGCGGTCGCCGTAGGACGCCGACATGCCGGCGCGGACGTCCATCTGGATGCCGTATTGCGGGATGGGATAGCGCAGGCCGTTGCCGGACAGGTGCGCCAGGCCGTCGATCACCTTGGGCAGGAATTTCGGCGGGATGGCCATCAGCAGTTCATCCTCCATCACGCCGCCATAGCGCCGCTCCGCGAAGCAGGGGATGGACAGGCTCGGCTCACCCGTGCTCAGCGCCCGGCCCCAGCTGTCGGCGCAGGAACTCTCACCGACGCAGCCCCATTCCAGCTTGCGGTACCCGGCCCACTGCAGCCCGTTGATGAACAGGATCATCTGCGCCGGCGTGGCGTAGATCATGGCGATGTCCGGCGGGTCCAGCCGACCCGCCACCAGCGGTGAGCAGGCCATGGCCTCGTACTGCCCGGCGGGCACGACCGTCATCGCCGCCTGGTGGGCGCGGGTGTCGGTCTCGGTCTCGTACCAGACACCCTTCATGTTGCGGCCGGACTGCCATTCGTCGTCCTGCGGGCGCAGGCCGATCACCGCGCCGCACTGCGCGCCCACCAGGTCGGCCATGGTGATGCCGACGGTCCAGCCGAGACGGGATGCCTGTCCGACGATCTGGTCCGTCGTGTGGATGGCGCGCGGGCGGCGGATGCGCGGCACCGCCTCCATCTCCTCCGCCTTCTTGAACAGCTTCATGCCGATGGGCGTCGTGCGAAGCCTGAGATACTGGTTCAGGCCATCGACGATGCCCTTCCAGTCATAGGTTTCCGGTTCTGCCACGTTCCAGGCTGTGTCTGCCATGCTTCTGATCCTCCCCGAGATTGAGCAGGAGCAGTATGCGGGCGGGGGCCTCTCCGCGGCAAGCGGGGTGGCTGTCAGATGCCGAAGGGGGAGCGCGGCGCGCCGATGCTGGCCAGCAGGAACAGGCTGCCGAAGGCCAGCAGGGCGAGACCGCCGAGCAGGCGCAGGCCCTTCTCCACCCGCCCGGCCCAGGCCATGTCGCGACTGGCGAAGCGCATCGCCACGCCCTTGGAGGTGAGGGTGAGGATCGCCAGCACGGAAACCGTCAGCCCGGTGCCGAGCGACATGGCGAAGGTCGCCCCGATCCCCGCCGCCACCAGCCCGTTGGTCAGCGCGAACACCAGCACGATCAGGGCCCCGCCACAGGGACGGATGCCCACCGCCAGGATGATCGGGACCGCCCGGCGCAGGGTCAGCCGCCCGCCACCGGGCGGCAGCGCCACGTGTCCGTGGTCGTGATGGTGATGGTCGTGGTGATCATGCCCGTGGCCATGGTCATCGTGATGGTGATGATGGCCGCGCCCGGTCAGCACCTGCCACAGCATGAACAGGCCCACTGCCGCAATCAGGCCGAAGCTGAACTGTTCCAGCGACCAGGCGCTGTCCAGCAACCGCTGCCCGGCCAGGTCGAAGGCCCAGGCCCCGCCCAGCACCAGAACCACCGCCGTGATCCCCTGCATCAGGGAGGACAGCAGCGAGAGCGCGATTCCCTGTCTCACCGCCCGTTCGTTGGCCAGCAGGTAGGAGGTGATGACGGCCTTGCCGTGGCCGGGACCGACGGCATGGAACACGCCGTAGAGCAGGCTGACCAGGATCAGGCCCCAGGCGGTGGACAGGCTGTAGTCCTGCTTCAGCGCCCTGACACCCAGCGACAGTTCGCGGTAGAGCTGCGACTGCACCTGCCGCACCTCCATCATCAGCCGGTCATACAGGCCGGGCTCGGAAGCGGGCTCGGCGGCTGCGGGCTTTCCCGGCATCTGGAAGGGGGAAGCCTGCTGCGCCAGCGCAACCGGTCCGGCGATGGTGGCGCAGAGCAGGAACAGCAGCAGCGCCAGGCAGCCGCGCCTCAGTTGCTGCATTCAATCGCCACCTTGGGGGCGAAGCTGGAGGCCCAGGTCCGGTCCGCCGCGAGGCTCATCGCCAGGGAGTCGCTGACCGTCTGCGGGGTCTCGTCGGGGCCGTAGGTGGCAACCGTGCAGGTGGCCGGAATCGGTCCTTCCGCAGCGGCGGGGCGTTCCTTGTCGTCCTGGAAGGCGATGTAGTAGCTCGGGTCGACGTTCGACATGCGCAGGCCGGCCTGGCGCGGATCGACGGGATCGACGAAGGGCAGGGTGAAGCTGAACACCAGCACGCCGTCATCATTGATGTTGCTGAAGTCGCTCACGTCACCCGTCGCGACCTTCGCCCCGTCGGCCAGCAGGTTGGTGAAATAGTCCCACTGCTTCAGGTAGTCGACGTTCAGGCTGCCCAGCGCCGTCAGTTCCTCCGCCGTCGTCACGCCGTCCCGGTTCTCGTCCGCGCCCTGGATGGCGAAGGCGGAGTACAGGTCGTCGAAACGCCAGATCACCGTCACGGCGCTGACCTTGCCGGACGGGTCGAACTGGAACCGTGCCGAACTGTCGATCCAGACATGCGGATGCGCCGTCGCGGCCGAGGTCGCGAGCATGGTCAGGGCCAGCAGCGCACCGAGAACTGAGAATCCACGCATCGTTCCCTCTCTCCAGGGGACCCGCCTGCTTCGCAGGTCGATCACTGGTGTCAGTCTACAGGGTTTCAGGTCCGGTTGTCAGTCCTGCCCCTGATCAATCCTGTCACGGCAACCACCAGCAGGAAAAGAAGGATCGCCGCGACGACGATGCTGGGGCCGGAGGGGGAATCGATCCAGAGCGACAGGCCCAGGCCCCCCGCCACCGACGCGGATCCCAGCAGCGCCGCCAGGACGGCCATCATTTCCGGGGAGCCGCTGGCACGGCGCGCGGTGGCTGCGGGCACGATCAGCAGCGCGGTGACGAGCAGGATGCCCACCACCTTCATGGCGGCTGCGATCAGCAGCGCCACCAGCAGGGCGAAGACCAGCCGCACGCGGGCGACCGGCACGCCCTCCGCCTGGGCCAGGTCGGGCTGCACCGTCGCGGCCAGCAGGTCGCGCCAGATCAGCCGCAGCACCAGCAGCGCGACCGCGCCACCCGCCGCGATCCACAGCAGGTCCCCATGGCCGATGGCGAGGATGTCGCCGAACAGGTAGCTCATCAGGTCGACGCGCAGCCCGGGTACGGTGGAGGCGACGACCAGGCCGACCGCCAGGCTGCCGTGCGACAGCATGCCGAGCGCGGTATCGCTGGCCAGCCAGCGGAACCGCTCCAGCCAGAACAGCGCGAGCGCGGCCAGGACGACCACCAGAGCCACGCCGACGACCGGCTGGACGGACAGCAGCAGGCCGACCGAGACCCCCAGCAGGCCCGAATGCGCCATGGTGTCACCGAAATAGGCCATCCTTCGCCAGACCACGAAGCAGCCCAGCGGCCCGGCGACCAGGGCCACCATGATGCCGCCCAGCAGGGCGCGGATCAGGAAATCATCAAGCATGCCGGGCGCCGTCAGTGCGAATGTTGGGTGTGGTGATGGTGGTGGCCATGCGGGGCGCTGCCGTCGGCATCGTCCGCCACCACCTCGCCATGCAGGTCATGGTCGTGGTCATGTTCGTGACGGTAGACCGCCAGCGTGGCCGCTGCCTGTCGCCCGAACAGGCGCAGGAACTCCGGATGGCGGGACACGTCCGACGGTACCCCGGCGCAGCAGATGTGCCCGTTCAGGCACAGCACCTGGTCGGTGGCCGCCATGACGACATGCAGGTCGTGGGAGACCATCAGCACGCCCAGCCCCATCTCGTCCCGAAGTTCCCCGATCAGGGCGTAGAGCGCGGCCTCCCCCGTGAAATCGACTCCCTGGACCGGTTCGTCGAGCACCAGCAGGTCGGGCTGGCGCAGCAGCGCGCGTGCCAGCAGCACCCGCTGGGTCTCGCCACCGGACAGGCTGGCCACCTCCGCGCGGCGCAGGTGGGCGACGCCGACCCGGTCGAGGGCCGCATCGATGGCCGCCGGGGAGGCCGGGGCCGTCAGGGTCATCAGCCGGTTGACCCGCAGCGGCATCACCGCATCGATGGCGAAACGCTGCGGCACGTAGCCGACCCGGGTCCCCGGTGCCAGGCGGGCCGTGCCGCCCGCAGGCCGCACCAGTCCGAGCAGCGCCTTCACCAGAGTCGTCTTGCCGGACCCGTTGGGGCCGATGATGGTGACGATCTCTCCCGCAGCAATGTCCATGTCCACGCCGCTGAGCACGCCGTGCCCGCCGAAGGCCACGGAAAGCCCCTCCGCCCGGGCCAGCATGCGCCGCCCGCCGGGGTCGTTCGCCTGCCCTCCGATGCCTGCTGCCGGTCCTGTCATGCCATCCTGTCCGTCAAGCCGGGTTCCCCGAAATAGACTGTTTACGCTTGGGAAACATCAGCGAAATCAATAATTTGACCGAAGGTTTCGCCCCTTCGGACGGCTTTCCCGTGAGATTGCCTCGCCGTGCCCCTGCCAATCCGGCCATTGCCGACCAGATGCTGCCGCATCGCTCAACCGGATGGAAGGAACCCGGACAATGACCAAGGTACTGGTGCTCTACTACAGCTCTTACGGCCATATCGAAAGCATGGCCAACGCAATCGCCGACGGCGCGCGCTCCGTTGACGGCACCGAGGTGACCGTCAAGCGGGTGCCGGAACTGGTGCCGGAGGATGCGACGAAGAGCGCCGGGATCAAGCTCGACCAGGATGCGCCGGTCGCCACGCCGGATGAACTGGCCGACTATGACGCGATCATCTTCGGCACCCCGACCCGGTTCGGCATGATGGCATCGCAGATGCGCAACTTCCTCGACCAGACCGGCGGCCTGTGGCAGCAGGGCAAGCTGGTGGGCAAGGTGGGCAGCGTCTTCGCCTCCTCCGCCACCCAGCATGGCGGTCAGGAGAGCACCATCCTGTCCTTCCACACCACCCTGCTGCACCAGGGCATGGTGATTGTCGGGCTGCCCTATTCCTTCCAGGGGCAGATGGGCCTCGACGAGATCAAGGGCGGTACGCCCTACGGCGCCACGACGCTGGCCGACGGCGACGGCTCCCGCCAGCCCTCCGCGGTCGAGCTGGAGGGCGCGCGGTTCCAGGGCGCGCACGTGGCGCGGACGGCAGCGAAGCTGGCCGCGACGCCAGCAAAGCTGGCCGCCTGAGGCTCCGGCCCACCGGACATGGGGACGGGCGCGTCAAAGCGGCGCGCCCGTCTTCGTTGTGGCTCCAGGCAGGGTGTTTCTTCCCGCCCCCGCTTGCCGAACGTCACGGAAATATTGCAAGAATACGCCCGCTGCTTCGTCTATTATCGGCGCGAGCGACTGTTGCGGGACGACATGCGAGACCGGCTTGCCGGTGACGCCGTCCGCATGGGGGGTCGCCCGTCGGTGGTTCGGGTTTCATGAATTTTTGGGAAGAGGAGCTGGCTTGTGGGTCTGGACAGCTTGAAGACACGTCGCACGCTTAATGTTGGTGGCAAGGAGATCGACTATTACAGCCTGAAGGCCGCCGAGGCCGAGCTTGGCGATGTCTCCGCCCTGCCGAAGTCGCTGAAGGTGCTGCTGGAGAACCTGCTGCGGTTCCAGGACGACCGCACCGTCAGCGTCGATGACGTGAAGGCCATGGCCGCCTGGCTGGATGACCGGGGATCGAAGGGCCAGGAAATCGCCTACCGCCCGGCGCGCGTGCTGATGCAGGACTTCACCGGCGTTCCCGCCGTGGTCGATCTCGCCGCCATGCGCTCCGCCATCGAGGCGATGGGCGGTGACCCGAACAAGATCAACCCGCTGAATCCGGTCGACCTGGTGATCGACCACTCGGTGATGGTCGATGCCTTCGGTGACAACACCGCCTTCAAGACCAACGTGGACCTGGAATACCAGCGCAACAAGGAACGCTATGAATTCCTGCGCTGGGGTTCCAAGGCGTTCGACAACTTCCGCGTCGTGCCGCCGGGAACCGGCATCTGCCACCAGGTGAACCTGGAATACCTGGCCAAGGTGGTCTGGTCGAAGGACGAGGACGGGCGCACGGTCGCCTATCCCGACACGCTGGTCGGCACCGACAGCCACACCACCATGGTCAATGGCCTGGGCGTGCTGGGCTGGGGCGTCGGCGGCATCGAGGCGGAGGCCGTGATGCTGGGCCAGCCGACCTCCATGCTGATCCCGGAAGTCGTCGGCTTCAAGCTGACCGGCCGGCTGAAGGAAGGCACCACCGCCACCGACCTGGTGCTGACGGTCACCGAGATGCTGCGCAAGCGCGGCGTGGTCGGCAAGTTCGTCGAGTTCTACGGCTCCGGCGTCAAGGAGATGAGCCTGGCTGACCGCGCGACCATCGCCAACATGGCCCCGGAATATGGCGCGACCTGCGGGTTCTTCCCTGTCGATG
The DNA here is from genome assembly GCA_965228535.1 of Minwuia sp. Taxonomy (GTDB): domain Bacteria; phylum Pseudomonadota; class Alphaproteobacteria; order Minwuiales; family Minwuiaceae; genus Minwuia. The sequence goes on from CBDDHU010000003.1 coordinate 1,186,631, forward strand.
ACGAGACCCTGGCCTACATGCGCTCCACCAACCGCCCGGCGGAATTGATCGACCTGGTGGAGGCCTACTGCAAGGAGCAGGGCCTGTGGCTGGACGATGCGGAGCCGGTGTTCACCGACACGCTGGAACTGGATGTCTCCACCGTGGAGCCGAGCCTGGCCGGTCCGAAGCGGCCGCAGGATCGCGTGCCGCTGTCGAACGCGGCCCCTGCCTTCGCGACGGCGGAGAAGGACGTCTTCGGTGTCTCCAACCCCGACGCCCGTTTTGACGTGAAGGGCGCCGACTACCAGATCGGCCATGGCGACGTGGTGATCGCCGCGATCACGTCCTGCACCAACACCTCCAACCCCGGCGTCATGCTTGGGGCCGGCCTGGTGGCGCGCAACGCCGCCGCGAAGGGCCTGACGGTGAAGCCGTGGGTGAAGACCTCCCTCGCGCCCGGCAGCCAGGTGGTCTCCGACTACATGGAGAAGGCGGGTCTGACCGACGACCTGGACAAGCTCGGCTTCAACCTGGTCGGCTATGGCTGCACCACCTGCATCGGCAACTCCGGCCCGCTGCCGGAGCCGATCGCCAACACGATCAGCGAGAATGACCTGGTGGCCTGCTCGGTGCTGTCCGGCAACCGCAACTTCGAAGGCCGTGTGAACCCGCACGTGCAAGCGAACTATCTCGCCTCGCCGATGCTGGTCGTGGCCTACGCCATTGCCGGTTCGATGAAGATCGACCTGCTGAACGACCCACTGGGCAAGGACAGCGACGGCAACGATGTCTTCCTGAAGGACATCTGGCCGAGCAACGCCGAGGTGGTCGAGACGGTGCGCAGCTGCGTGCTGCCGGAGATGTTCGAGGAACGCTACGGCAACGTCTTCACCGGCGACGAGGACTGGCAGAAGGTGAAGGGCAGCGGTGGCCTGACCTACGAGTGGGACATGACCTCCACCTACGTGCAGCATCCGCCGTACTTCGAGGGCATGAAGCTGAACCCGCCGGAGGGTTTCGACGATGTGGAGAATGCCCGCATCCTGGCGATCCTGGGCGACTCGGTGACCACCGACCACATCTCGCCCGCGGGCTCCATCAAGGCCGATGGCCCGGCAGGCAGCTACCTCAGCGGCAACCAGGTGCCGACGCGTGACTTCAACTCCTACGGTTCCCGGCGTGGCAACCACGAGGTGATGATGCGCGGTACCTTCGCCAACATCCGCATCCGCAACGAGATGGTGCCGGGTGTCGAGGGCGGCATGACCCGTCACGTGCCGTCGAACGAGCAGATGTCGATCTACGACGCGGCGCAGAAGTACGCCGAAGAGGGCCGCCAGCTGGTGGTCGTCGCGGGCAAGGAATACGGCACCGGCTCGTCGCGTGACTGGGCGGCCAAGGGCACCAACCTGCTGGGCGTCAAGGCGGTCATCGCGGAGAGCTTCGAGCGTATCCACCGCTCCAACCTGGTGGGCATGGGCGTGCTGCCGCTGGTGTTCCCGGAAGGCACGGACCGCAAGACGCTGGGCCTTACCGGCGACGAGGTCATCACGCTGAAGGGCATCTCCGCCGGCATCAAGCCGCGCATGAACGTGCCCTGCGTGATCGAGCGTGCGGATGGCACCACGACGGAGGTCGACCTGCTCTGCCGCATCGATACGCTGGACGAGGTCGACTACTACCGGCATGGCGGCATCCTGCAGTACGTGCTGCGCCGGCTGGCGGCCTGATCAAGGCGGCGTAACGAAAGCGCGAGGGGGCGATGTTTCACCGACAAGTGACTCGTCGCCCCTCCGCCCGCCGCCTACCTTCGCCGCATGCGAAATGATCTTCTGGATATCCTCGGCCATTGTGCCCGCCGCGCCCTTGCGGTGGCAGCGGTCCTGGTGGCCTCCGGGCTCGGCCTCGCGGCTGCCGCGTCCGATGTGCGTGCCGCCGACAAGCCGCTGGTGGTGGTCGAACTGTTCACCAGCCAGGGCTGCAATTCCTGCCCGCCTGCCGACGAACTGCTGGGCGAACTGATCAAGCGCGACGACGTGCTCGGGTTCAGCTTCCACGTCGATTACTGGGACTATATCGGCTGGCACGACACCTTCGCGCTGCCGGAGGCCGGTTTGCGCCAGCGCAGCTACGTCAACCGCGTCGGTGGCCGCTACGTCTACACGCCGCAACTGGTGATCGGCGGCAAGGAACAGGTCGTCGGCCATGACCGGCAGGCCGTCGAGGCAGCGATCGAGGCCACGGCGAGCCGTCCCATGGTCGATGTCTCGCTCCACAAGGGACCGGCCAGTGGCCAGTGGGTCGTGGAACTTGCCCCGGCCGAACTGGAAACCCCGGCCACCATCTGGCTCGCCGCCTACGACAATCGCCATGACGTGGAGATCAAGCGTGGCGAGAACCGTGACAAGGTGCTCACCTACCATAACGTCGTGCGGAAGATGGAGCGCGTCGGCAAGTGGGACGGCAAGTCGGCCCTCAGCCTGCCCGTGGACATGCAGGCGATCTGGGCGGAGGGTCACGATGGCTGCGCCGTGATCGTGCAGGAGGACGGCTTCGGCCCGATCCTCGGCGCGGCGCGGATTGGCACCAACTGACCTTTCGCCAAGCATCCTGCGCACCGCGCCCCGGCGGGCGTTGTTCCCCTGTCGGCCCTGACGAATAATCCCGGCCATCGCAGTTCCGCGCTCGGGCGGTCGGCCCACCGGCCACCTGTCTCCCGCGCGCCGACAGACAGGGATTGACCGTCCGGTGACCATGACAGCAGACAGCAGCTTTCTCTCTCCCGACACGATCCAGCAGGCGGTCGCCGCCCTGCACGGCCTTGACGGGGCCGGGGCCGCGCTGGCCGGGGCAACCTGGATCAGCCGCGCCCCCGTGCGCCGGGAGCCGACACCCCGGACCTATGTCAGCCTGGCGAGCATTGCCGCGCTGCACGAGATCCATGTCGATGCCGACCGGGCGTCCATCGGCTGCCTGGCCACCCATGCGAGGATCGCGCAGGCCCTGGAGGGCTGTGCCGACCTGCGGGCCCTGGCGATGGCCGCCGGTTCTTCGGCGACGCCCGCGATCCGCCGCGCCGCCACCATCGGCGGCAACATCTGCACCAGCGGTTTCGCCCCGGCGGACCTGGTCCCGCCCCTGCTGGCACTGGATGCGGAGGTCGAGATCCAGGGCAGCGACGGCACCACGGTCCTGCCCGTTGCCGACTTCCTGGCCGGTCGAGAGCGTCGGGCACCGTCGGATATCGTCACCCGCATCATGCTGCCCCGTCGCGACCGGCGCAGTGCCCATGCGCGCCTGACCCTGCGCAAGGCCGGGGAGTACCCGGTCGCGCATGTCAGTGTCGCTGTCGCCACGGGACCGGACGGCAGGATCACGCAGGCCGCAGTGGCTGTCGGCGCGGTCGAGCAGGTGGCCCGCCGCTGGTCGGCGCTGGAGGCCGCGATGCAGGGTGAGAAGCCCGACCCGGCGGCGATGCGGGCGCTGGCCGCGACCCGTGCCGGTGACTTCACCGGGCGCGATGCGGTCGATGCGCCCGGCTGGTACCGGGAACGGGTCCTGCCGGGCCTCGTGTCGCGCGCCTTCGCGGCGCTTGGTGGCGAAGGGGGAGCAGGGCAATGAGCGTGACCATCAGCATCAATGGCGAGGACCGTACCTTCACCGGCGACGCGCGCACCCCGCTGGTTGACGTGCTGCGCGACCACATGCGCCTGACCGGTGCCAAGTCCGTCTGTCGCGAGGGGTTCTGCGGTGCCTGCACGGTGCATGTGGACGGTGCGCCCATGGTGTCCTGCCTGCTGCCGGTCGGCATGCTGGCGGGACGCTCCGTCACCACGATCGAGGGCGTGGCCGGGGGCGGCGCACAGCTGAACGCGGTGCAGCAGGCCCTGCTGGACCATGACGTGGTGCAGTGCGGGATGTGCTTTCCGGGTATGGTGATGACCATCAGTGCCTTCCTGGAGAATGCCGCCACGCCACCGAGCCGGGAGGCGCTGAAGGCGGAGCTGTCGGGCAATGCCTGCCGCTGCACCGGCTATGAACGCATCATCGACGCCGTGCTCTCGGTGACCGGGCAGGGGGGAGCCACAGCATGAGCGATGCAGCCGGGGCCGAGAAGGCGGTGATGAACTTCCCGCGCCGGGACGCGCGGGACAAGATCACGGGCCGCACCCGCTACACCATTGATGTCGGCGGGTCGGAGGTGATCCATGCCGCGTTGTTGCGGGCGGAGGTGGCTTCTGCACGTATCGTGCGGCTGAACGTGGAACCGGCGCGCCGGATGCCCGGTGTCCGGGCGATCGCGACGGCCGATGACGCACCGGGACTCTACGGCATCGGCATCGCGGATCACCCGCTGCTGGCCCGGGATGTCATCCGCTACCACGGGGAACCTGTCGTGGCGCTGGCCGCCGACACGCTGGAACAGGCGCGGGCCGCGCTGGCGGTGATCGAACTGGAGTTGGCCCCGCTTCCCGCCGTGCCCGACATGGCCGCCGCATTGGCGAAGGGCGCGCCGCTGGTGCACCCGGACTGGCGGGACTACGAGGTGCTGGCGGAAGGTGCCCTGCGGTCCGGCAATGTCGCGTGGGAGGCCACGGTGACCCGCGGCGATTCCGATGCCGCCTTCGCCCGGCCTGACGTGACCATCGTCGAGGGCTGCTACCAGGTCGGTCGCCAGAGTCATGTACCCTTCGAGCCGCGTGCGGCCGTGGTGTCCTACGAGGACGGGCGGTTCCACATCCATACCTCCACCCAGGTGCCCTGGACCGTCCGTGACGTGACGGCGCGCGCGCTGGGCGTGCCGGAATCGCAGGTGCGGGTGACCGTGCCGGCCGTCGGCGGCGGCTTCGGCCTGAAGTTCGACGCCTCCATCGAACCCTGCGCCGCGATCCTGGCCCGCATGTCGGGCCGCACGGTCTCCATCGTCAACTCGCGGCGGGAGGAGCAGATGACCTGCCTTTCCCGCGAGAACGCGGAAATCCGCATCCGTTCCGCCGTGACGCGGGAGGGGGAGATCGTCGGCCGGGAGGCCACGGTGCTGATGGACTGCGGGGCCTATGGCGGGGAACAGGTGTTCCTGACCTCCATGACCGCGCACACGCTGGGGGGCAACTACCGGCTGGGTTCCGCCCGCATCTCCAGCCGCGCGGTCTATACCAACACCCCGCCGAACGGGGCCTTCCGCGCCTGCAATGGCGTCTACAATACCTTCGCGCTGGAACGGCACACGGACGAGGTCGCCGATGCCATCGGCATGGATCGCCTTGAATTCCGCCGCCGCAACGTGCTGGGCGACAGGGATCTGGGCGCGACCGGCCAGGTCTTCGAAGGCGACGTGCTGGGACCGATGCTCGACCGCATGGCGGCGCTGCGCGCCCGTTCCGGCGACCGGAAGGCGCTGGCCGATGGTCGGCTGTATGGCCGCGCCACCACGGTCGGCACCTGGTTCATCTTTGTCGGCCTGTCGGCGGCGACGGTGAACCTGAATTCGGATGGCAGCGCCACGCTGGTCACGACAGGCGTGGAGATCGGGCAGGGCACGATGATGCAGGCCCTGCCGCAGATCGTGTCCGCCAGCCTCGGCATTCCGCCGGAGCAGGTGATCGTCAAGTCCGCCGACACCGATGCCGCCGGGCGTGATCTCGGCGTCGGCGGTGGCCGCACCACGGTGTCCATCGGGGCGGCCAGCGTCGCAGCCTGCGATGAGGTGAAGGACCGGCTGCTGGATGTTGCCAGCGAGATGCTGCAGACCGGGCGCGACCAGCTTGTGCTGGCCGATGGCCGCATCGAGATCGCCGGACGCCCCGGAACCGGGACCACGATCCAGCAGGTGATCGCGGAGGCGGAGGCCCGTTCCGGCCCCGTCTCGGGCAATGGCAGCTTCACCGCCCCAGGCACCGCGACCGCGCTGCCGGGCTGTGTCGCGGGGCATTTTCTCGGGGCCATCGACCTGCCGGTCTTCGCCGTGCATGACTGCGAACTCGCCGTCGATCCCGACACCGGCCAGGTCGAGATCCTGGCCTACCGCGTGGTGCAGGATGTCGGTCGCGCGCTGAACCCGCGTGCCATCCATGGCCAGATCCAGGGCGGCGTGGCCCAGGGCCTCGGCTATGCCCTGCACGAGGAAATCACCATCAACGCGGAGGGGGCGTTCGACCAGCAGGGTTTCGAGACCTATCACCTGCCGCTGGCCGCCGACGTGATCCCGGTGGAGTTCGACCTCTACGAGGGGGCGCCGTCCTGCGGGCCGCTGGGGACGAAGGGCGCGGGCGAGGTGCCGATCCTGAATGTCGGTGCCACCGTCGCCTGCGCCGTGGCCAGTGCCACCGGCGCGCAGGTCTCCTCACTGCCGCTGACCCCACCGAAGGTGATGGCCCTGCTCGACGGTCGGCAACCGGAACTGCAGCATGCCCATATCAGCCCGGTCTGGGCGGAGAACACGCTGCGTTCCGGCTGAGCCGGCAGCAATCCTCAGAACAGGTCGGCCAGCAGCGGCTTCACCTCCGTCGCGAAGCGCCGGAGCTGGGCGTTGCTCTCGTCCAGCGGGCCGGTGGGATCCAGGACGAGGTGGCGGACGCCCGCCGCATGGAACTTCCGCACGCTCTCTGCCACCTGCTCCGGTGTGCCGAGCGCGGCATAGCGTTTCGCGGGCTTGCGGAAGTCCATGGCGTAGCGCGTGGATAGGTGGTCTGTCGCCTTGTCCCAGGCGGTGTCGAAATCGTCGTCGATGCGGAAGAACAGCAGGTGCCCGGTACCGAACCCGTCCACGCTGCGCCCGGCCTCCGCCATGTTGGCCTCGATGGTGGCCAGCGACTCCGCGAACATCTCCGGCGTCACCACGTAGGAGATCCAGCCGTCCGACAGGGTCGCGGCACGGCGCAGCGCGGCGGGGGAGCGGCCACCGACCCAGATCGGCGGGCCACCGGCCTGCACCGGCGCGGGCAGCATCCGCGTCGGCGGCAACTCGAAGTGGCGGCCCTTGTGGGTGATCTCCTCCCCCGACCAGAGCTTGCGGATCACCTCAATGGATTCGGAGGTGCGGGCGCCGCGTTCCTTGTGCGGCACGCCTGCAGCGGCAAACTCGCCCGGAAACTCGCCGCCCACGCCGGTGCCGAAGATGAAGCGCCCGCCGGAGATGTGGTCCAGCGTTGCCGCCATCTTCGCGACCGGCGTCGGGTGGCGCAGCGCCAGCAGGTAGACACCGGTCGCCACGGTGAGCCTGTCCGACAGTGCCGCCGCCTGGGCGAGCTGGATCAGCGGATCGAGGATCGGCACCGCGAAGACCAGGTGATCGCCGAGCCAGAGCGCGTCGAAGCCGTTGCCTTCCGCCAGCTCCACCGCCGCCACCGCATCGGCGCGGGTTGCCATCCGCGCCATGAAGCCGAGCTTCATCCTGTCATTCAGTTTCATCGCCATGGCTCACCCTCCCCTGTTCCGCCGTCATTTGGTCTGCATCAATGTTGCTGTATGTTGCGACGCATGGAACAGGTTCGCAATCGCCGACAGATCATCGACCGCCGTGCCGTGGGCACGCGCATCTCCGCCCTGGCCGAGAAGCAGGAGTCGGACCTGCGCAATGCGGTCTTCGCCGAACTGCGGGACGCGATGGAGGAAGGCCGCGCCGCGATCGAGCGGCGTTTCATGGAGGGGGAGGCCGGTGACCAGTCCGCGCGGGCCATGGCCTTCCTGGTCGACCAGATCATCCGGCTGCTCTACGACCATGCCCTGAACGACGTGTTCCATGCCGCCAATCCCACCGATGGCGAGCAGATGTCGGTGGTGGCAGTGGGCGGCTACGGCCGGGGCCAGATGGCGCCGCATTCCGACGTCGACCTGCTGTTCCTGCTGCCCTACAAGCAGACCGCCTGGTCGGAGAGCATGATCGAGTACATGCTCTACATGCTCTGGGACCTGAAGCTGAAGGTCGGGCATTCGACGCGCACCATCGATGACTGCATCCGCCTGTCGCGCCAGGACACCACCATCCGCACCGCGCTGCTGGAGGCACGTTTCATCTTCGGCGACCAGTCCCTGTTCCTGGACCTGCAGCGCCGCTTCGGCAAGGAAGTGGTGCAGGGCACGGGCACCGAATATGTCGAGATGAAGCTGGCGGAGCGCGATGAGCGGCATCAGCGCTTCGGCGATTCCCGCTATGTCAACGAGCCCAACCTGAAGGAAGGCAAGGGCGGGATGCGTGACCTGCACACGCTGACCTGGATCGCCAAGTACGTCTATCGGGTGGCCGACGTGGGCGACCTGGTGGAGAAGGGCATCATGACCGCGCCGGAGTACCGGCGCTTCGTCAAGGCGGAGCGGTTCCTCTGGTCGGTGCGCTTTCACCTGCACCTGCTGACCAAGCGGCCGGAGGAACGGCTGACCTTCGACGTGCAGGTGGAACTGGCCCGGCGGCTTGGCTACACCGACCATGCCGGCACCCAGGCCATCGAGCGCTTCATGAAGCACTACTACCTGGTGGCGCGGGACATCGGTGACCTGACGCGGGTGATCTGTTCCTCGATCGAGGCGGAGAACCAGAAGAAGCCGCTGTTCCGGCTGCCGCGCTTCGGGCTGCGCACGAAGCAGATCGACGGCTTCGTCGCCCAGGGCAACTGGCTGAACGTCGAGGATGAGGAGATGTTCGCCGAGGACCCGGTGGCGATGCTGCGCATCTTCCGCGTGGCGCAGCTCAACGACCTCGACATCCATCCCGACGCGCACCGGCTGCTGCGTCGGCACCGCAAGCTGATCAACCGCACGGTGCGCAACGACCCGGAGGCCAATCGCTGCTTCCTGGACATCATGACCTCGCCGAAGGAGCCGGAGATCCATCTGCGGCGGATGAGCGAGTCCGGCATCCTGGGCCAGTTCATCACCGATTTCGGCCGGGTCGTGGCGCAGACCCAGCACGACATGTACCACCACTACACCGTGGACGAGCACACGCTGCGCGCCGTCGGGCTGGTCTGGAAGATCGAGCAGGGGGAACTGGCGGAGGATCATCCGCTCAGCCACGAGATCGTGCACCAGGTGCTGTCGCGCGAAGTGCTCTACATGGCCGTCTTCCTGCACGACATCGCCAAGGGACGCGGCGGCGACCATTCGGTACTGGGGGAGAAAGTGGCACTGAAACTGTGCAAGCGCATGGGCTTCAGTGCCGGGGAGACGGAGATGGTGGCCTGGCTGGTGCGGGCGCACCTGCTGATGTCGGCCACCGCCTTCAAGCGCGACCTGTCGGACGCCAAGACGATCCAGGACTTTGTCGGTCACGTGCAGAGCCCGGAGCGGCTGCGGCTGCTGCTGATCCTCACCGTCGCCGATATCCGCGCCGTCGGTCCCGGTGTCTGGAACGGCTGGAAGGGGCAGTTGCTGCGCGATCTCTACTACCGGGCGGAGGAGGCGCTGTCCGGCGACATGCGTGCCCGCGGGCCGAAGCAGCGGGTCGCCGCGGCGCAGGCGGCGCTGGCCGACGTGCTGAAGGGCTGGCCGGCGGAGGAACTGGAGGCGCATACGGAGCGTTTCTATGACGGCTACTGGCTGGGCATCGACACCGATACCCAGGCCTGGCACGCGGAGGTGATGCGGAACGCCGACCGCAATGACGAGAAGCTGGCCATCGCCACGCGGTCCGACCAGTTCAAGGCGATGACGGAGATCCTGGTCTACGCCGCAGACCATCCGGGCCTGTTCAGCCGCATCGCCGGGGCCATGGCCGTGGCGCGGGTGAACATCGTCGATGCCCGCATCTCCACCACCCATGACGGCATGGCGGTGGACACCTTCATCGTGCAGGACATGGACGAGAACGCGCTGTCCGATCCGCAGCGGCTCGACAAGCTGCGAGACGCCGTGGCCCGGACCCTGGCCGGGGAAGTCCGGCCCCGGCGGGTGATCGCCGAACGCCGCCCCGGCTATGCCGAGCGGACGCGGGTCTTCAAGGTGGAGCCGGTGGTGCTGATCGACAACAACATCTCCAACACCTGGACGGTGATCGAGGTGAACGGGCGTGACCGTCCGGGCTTCATCCATGATGTCGCCTGGGCGCTGTTCAACCTGTCGCTGAATGTCGGCCGTGCCCGCATCGCCACCTATGGCGAGCGCGCGGTGGACGTGTTCTATGTCCGCGACATGTTCGGCCTGAAGATCGACGACCCCGCGCGCCACGACCGCATCCGCCAGCGCCTGATCGAGGCCATCCAGCAGACGGGGAACCAGCAGACGGGGAACGCGAAGAAGGGGTAGGGGCCGCCCGGCAGCGACCCCTGGAGACGACCTACGGCTCGATCTTCCTTGCCTTCTTCACCAGTTCCTCCAGCAGGTCTTCCGGGCTCTGGCCCGGCTTGATGTCGGTATCGTCCAGTGGCTTGTCGTCCCGCTTGCCGAGCACGCCTTCTTCCAGTTTCCGTATCCAGTCGTCGCAGGGGATTTCCCGAGTCACGGTGCGTGTCAGGGGATCGATCTGGACCAGGCTGACCAGTTCCTCGACATCCTTGGTCTCGCTCAGCTTGAGCCGTGTCACGCCCACCAGCTGGGTCAGGTCCTTGCGGTCCTTCTCCAGCATGTCGGAGATTTCCCTGATCTTGTCGAGCAGACCCAGCGCGTCGTCGGCCTTGATGAGTTCCGCGAGCAGGGATCCGAGCGGGGTCCCCCGGAACGCGGAGACCAGTTCCAGCCCGACGGTCAGGATCTCCTTCTTGTTCGGGCCAATGGCGCCGCCCGCGGCCTTGTTCAGTTGCTGGATCCCGGATTTCGAAAGTTTCAGCAGCATGCGGGCAGCGGCATTCCGCCTGATGTAGAGGTACTGCACGACCGTTCCCTTGCGGAAGGTCTGCCTGAAACGCCCGACCCGGATGTCGAGCTGCATGAAGCATTTCTCGCCCATGTAGTAGAAGGACTTCTCGATGGTGCCGCCGAAGGCCACGGGTGTGGCGACGGTCGTCTCCTTGAAGTTCTCCCACTCCAGACGGATCTCGTAATCGCGGAACCAGACCGGAATCCTGAATTTCTTCTTGAGCTCTTCAGGCGAGAAGTGAGGGACATCCGCGTATGACGCCAACTCAGCCTCCTGCTTTCTTGTGGGACATGGCTGCATCATATCACCTGGCGGAACAGGCTTCACTGACAGCCGTGTGAGCTGGGTACCACCCGGCGCATTGCACCGGATCCCTGTTCCGGGCGAAGATGAACCGGTTGCATGTCTTCGGGCGAGGGGAGGAAACCGCAGATGACCAATACGACCGGGTTCGGGAACGGCGACATTCCGTGGCGACCCTTCGCGGGATTCGAGGGGCTGTATTATCACCTGCTGTCGGTGGATGACGCGACGCAGGTGGTGGACATGCTGATGAAGTTCGATCCGCATGCGGAATGCGTGCCGCACCGCCATGTCGGCCCCACGAAGACGCTGGTGATCGAGGGGGAGCACCGGCTGTTCGAACCGCGCATCGACCATGGCGACCCGCACACTGCCCGGGTGTCCGGCGGCTACGGTCGCAACAATGGCGACGAGACCCATATCGAGGGTGGTGGCGAACAGGGAGCGACGATCCTGCTGCAGATGACCGCCGTGGATGGCGTGGTCTACGAGATCCTGGACGGCGACGGAAACATCGACCGCATCATCACGCTGGATGACTTCCGTCGCGGGCTGGCGAAGCAGCGGTCCCGCGCCGTCGCCTGACAGCGGCAATCCGCGCCAGGGCGGTCTTGATTTCCGGCTTGCGTCCGATAGATAGAGGACCATAAAAGTCCTGTTTCATGGCAAGGGGTCCATCGGGCAGATGATGCGGCTGAGCAAGCTTACGGATTACGCGGTGGTGATGATGGTCCACATGGGCCAGGTCAGCGAGACCGCGCCTGATGACGTGCTGTTCACCACGGCCCGGCTGTCGGACGATACCGGCGTGCCGCAGCCGACGGTGGCGAAGGTGCTGAAGGCGCTGGCGCGGGGCGGGCTGTTGCGCTCCGTCCGCGGGGCGCAGGGCGGCTACGTGATCGAGCGGACGCCGGAGCAGGTGTCGATTGCGGAGATCGTGCAGGCCATGGATGGTCCCATCGCGCTGACCGCCTGCGTCGACGGGGCCGATGACAGCTGCAACGTGGAAAATCTCTGCGGCATGCGCGGCAACTGGAACCGGGTGAACGACGCGATCCGCTCCGCCCTGGGCCGCGTGACGCTGGCCGACATGGCCCTGACGCCCATGGAATTTCCCGTGCCGGAGGCATCGCACCCGGCCTACGGACACACGACCAGCACCTCGAGGAGGGCCTGACGCATGGCAGCAACCGCTGAAACCGTCCAGCAGGTGAAGGAACTGGGGGACCGCTACAAGTACGGTTTCTCCACCGAGATCGAGTCCGACATGGCGCCGAAGGGGCTGAGCGAGGACATCGTCCGCTTCATCTCCGCCAAGAAGGAGGAGCCGGAATGGCTGCTGGAATGGCGGCTGAAGGCCTATCGCCACTGGCTGACCATGCCGGAGCCGGAATGGGCCTTCGTCGACTTCCCGCCCATCGACTACCAGGACGCCTATTACTACGCGGCGCCGAAGTCGGGCGACAAGCCGAAGAGCCTGGACGAGGTCGATCCGAAACTGCTGGAGACCTACGAGAAGCTTGGCATCCCGCTGCGTGAGCAGGAAGTGCTGGCCGGGGTCGAGGGCGCGCCGAAGGTGGCCGTGGACGCGGTGTTCGACAGCGTTTCCGTCGGCACCACCTACAAGAAGCAGCTCGAGGCCAAGGGCATCATCTTCTGCTCGATCTCGGAGGCGATCCAGACCCATCCGGACCTGGTGCGGAAGTACCTGGGTTCCGTGGTGCCGCCGGCGGACAACAAGCATTCCTGCCTGAACTCCGCCGTCTTCACCGACGGCAGCTTCGTCTACATCCCGAAGGGCGTGCGCTGCCCGATGGAGCTGTCCACCTATTTCCGCATCAACCAGGAGAACACGGGCCAGTTCGAGCGTACCCTGATCATCGCCGATGAAGGCTCCTACGTCAGTTACCTGGAGGGCTGCACCGCGCCGATGCGCGACGAGAACCAGCTTCATGCCGCGGTGGTCGAACTGATCGCGCTGGATGATGCGGAGATCAAGTATTCCACGGTGCAGAACTGGTATCCGGGCGACGAGAACGGCAAGGGCGGCATCTACAACTTCGTCACCAAGCGCGGGGCCTGCCGGGGGCGCAATTCCAAGATCTCCTGGACCCAGGTCGAGACCGGTTCGTCGATCACCTGGAAGTACCCGAGCTGCATCCTGCAGGGCGACAATTCGGTGGGCGAATTCTACTCCGTCGCCATCACCAACAACCGCCAGCAGGCCGATACCGGCACCAAGATGATCCATATCGGCAAGAACACGAAATCGACGATCATCTCCAAGGGCATCTCCGCCGGGCGGGCCAACCAGACCTATCGCGGGCTGGTGCGCATCCAGCCGGGCGCGGAGGGCGCGCGCAACTACACCCAGTGCGACTCCCTGCTGATCGGCGACCGCTGCGGCGCGCATACCGTGCCCTACATCGAGGCGAAGAATTCCAGCGCCCGGGTGGAGCACGAGGCCACGACCTCCAAGATCTCCGACGAGCAGCTGTTCTACTGCCGCCAGCGCGGGCTTTCCGACGAGGAGGCGGTGGCGCTGATCGTCAACGGGTTCTGCCGCGAGGTGATGCGCGAACTGCCGATGGAGTTCGCGGTGGAGGCGACCAAGCTGGTCGGCATCAGCCTGGAAGGCAGTGTCGGCTGAGTCCATGGCCTGCCGGTGGGTGCCATCGAGAGAAAGACAGACAGAGAAGCTGAAGGCGACAACATGCTGAAGATCGAGAACCTGCACGTCGAAGTGGATGGCAAGGAGATCATCCGGGGCCTGGACCTGGAGGTGCCGAAGGGCGAGGTGCATGCCATCATGGGCCCGAACGGCGCCGGCAAGTCGACGCTGTCCTACACGCTGGCCGGTCGTGACGGTTACGCGGTGACGGACGGCAAGGTGACGTTCCGGGGCCGTGACCTGCTGGAGCGGGAACCGGAGGAGCGGGCGGCTGACGGGCTGTTCCTGGGCTTCCAGTACCCGGTGGAGATTCCCGGTGTCGCCACCCTGACCTTCCTGAAGACGGCGGTGAACGCGGTGCGTCGCCAGCGCGGCGAGGAAGAGCTGGACGCCATGCAGTTCATGAAGCTGGTGCGCGGCAAGGCGAAGGACCTGAACATCACCGACGAGATGCTGAAACGCCCGGTCAATGTCGGCTTCTCCGGCGGCGAGAAGAAGCGCAACGAGATCCTGCAGATGGCGGTGCTGGACCCGGCCTTCTGCCTGCTGGACGAGACCGATTCCGGCCTCGATATCGACGCGCTGAAGGTGGTGGCGGACGGCGTGAACGCCCTGCGCGGGCCGGAGCGCGGCATGCTGATCATCACCCATTACCAGCGCCTGCTGGACCATATCGTGCCTGACCGGGTGCATATCCTGGCGGAGGGCCGGATCGTCGAGAGCGGCGACAAGGACCTGGCGCTGGAACTGGAGAAGAAGGGCTATGCCTCCTTCGGTGCGGACCGGGCGGCCTGAGGCGGGTGATGGACAACACGGCAAGCATTCTCGTCGAACGGTTCGGGGCCGACGCTGACGCGGCCCGCACGGCGGCGCGCGACCGGTTCCTGCAGGCAGGTCTGCCGACCCCGAAGCAGGAGGCCTGGAAGTTCACCAACCTGCGCCCGCTGGCGCAGTTCCTCGATGCCCGTGGCGAACCGGCCAACGATGCCGCGCCGGTGGTGCCGGAGGCGCTGGTGGACGGCGCGCAGCGCGTGGTGGTGATCGACGGGCGCATCGACGGCGATCTCTCCGGTGTTGCCATCGACGGGGCGGAACTCACGCGCGGTGCGGCACCGGCGACGGGCGACGGCAGCCGGGCGTTGCGCGATCTCAGCTTCGCCATGGCGGAGGATGGTCTGCGTGTTGCCCTGGCAGCGAACGCGGCGCCGGAGCAGGTGCTTGAACTGGTCTTCATCGGCACCGGCAGCCGTCCCGGCGGCCATCACTTCACCCTGCAGCTGGACCTCGGCACCAACAGTGCGCTGACGCTGGTGGAGCATCACCTGGGTCGCAACGCCTATGCCGCGACGCTTGCCACCGATGTGCGGCTGGCGGACGGGGCACGGCTGCGCCACGTGAAGCTGCAGGACGAGAGCGCGGAGGCATTCCATCTCTCCGACGGTGCGGCGGAGGTCGGGCGGGACGCGGCCTATGAGCGGTTCGTGCTGTCGGTCGGATCGCGGCTGGCGCGGGACGAGGTGCATGTGGCGCTGAACGGCCAGGGTGGCTCGGTACGGCTGCTCGGCGCCTATGCCGGGCGGGACCGCCAGCACCTGGACCACACCACCCACATCGACCACGCGGTGCCGAACACCAGCAGTCACGAGGTCTACAAGGGCGTGCTGGACGACCGGTCGCGCGGCGTGTTCCAGGGAGGCATCCGGGTGATGCAGGACGCCCAGAAGACCGCCGGTCACCAGCTCAACAAGGCGCTGCTGCTGTCGCGGCAGGCGGAGATCGATTCCAAGCCGGCGCTGGAGATCTATGCCGACGACGTGGTCTGCAGCCATGGCGCGACGGCGGGCGAGATCGACGAGGATGCGCTGTTCTACCTGCGCGCACGCGGCATCGACGCGGCGGCGGCGAAGAGCCTGCTGGTGCAGGCCTTCCTGGACGAGGTGTTCGACGACATTGCCGACGAGGCCCTGCGCGAGCGGCTGAAGGACCGGGTGCATGGCGCCCTGCAGCAGGAGGGAGCCGACCATGGCTGACACCGCCCCGGATCGACCGAACAGTTCCGTGCTGGATGTGGAGGCGGTGCGCCGCGACTTTCCCATCCTGTCGGAAACCGTCTACGGCAAGCCGCTGGTGTTCATGGACTCCGGTGCCAGCGCGCAGAAGCCGCGCCAGGTCATCGACGCCATGCGTCACTGCATGGAGCACCAGTATTCCAACGTGCATCGCGGCGCCCACTACCTGTCCGCCGCCACCACGGACGCGTTCGAGCAGGCGCGGGACCGGGTCGCGCGGTTCCTTAACGCGGAAAGCCCCGACGAGATCATCTTCACGCCGAACGTCACGGCGGCGATCAACCTGGTGGCCCATTCCTGGGGCCGGGCCTTCCTGAAGGCCGGGGACGAGGTGATCGTCTCCGAGATGGAGCACCACGCCAACATCGTGCCCTGGCAGCTGCTGGCCGAAGCGACCGGCGTCGTGCTGCGGGTCGCGCCGGTGGAGGATGACGGCAGCTTCCGGATCGAGCGTTTCGCCGAACTGCTGAACCCGCGCACCAGGCTGGTGGCGATCACCCACTGCTCCAACGTGCTCGGCACCAATGTCCCGGCGAAGCAGGTGGCGCGGCTGGCGCACGATGCGGGGGCGAAGGTGCTGTTCGACGGGGCGCAGGCGGTGGTGCATGGCCCGGTGGACGTGCAGGACATCGACGCCGACTTCTATGGCTTCACCGCCCACAAGCTCTATGGCCCGAGCGGTCTCGGCGTGCTCTACGGCAAGCTCGACATCCTCAACAGCATGCCGCCCTTCCTGGGCGGTGGCGACATGATCGACAAGGTGTCGTTCAAGGGATCGACCTTCAAGGAGGCGCCGCACCGGTTCGAAGCCGGGACCCCGGCGATCGTGGAGGCCATCGGCCTGCACGCGGCGATCAACTACGTGGCCGACATCGGTTTCGACGCCATCCGCGCGCATGAGGCCGCGCTGCGGGACTATGCGCATGAGCGGCTGTCGGCCATCGACGGGATGCGCCTCGTCGGCACCGCGCCGGACAAGGCCGCCATCATCTCCTTCCTGGTGGACGGGCTGCACCCCTATGACGTGGCTGCCGTGCTGGACCGCCAGGGGGTTGCCTGCCGCGTCGGACACCATTGCGCGGAGCCGCTGATGGACCGGCTGGGGATCATCGGTACTGTCCGCGCGACGCTGGCCATGTACAACACGAAGGCCGAGATCGACGTGCTTGGGGACGCCGTCGAGAAGGCCCGGAAGATGCTGAGTTGAGAGGATTTCATGGCACGCGCTGAGTACGAGGATTTCGCGGAGACGCTGGAGGCGCTGGACGACGACATGCGCTTCGAGTTCATCCTCGATCTGGCGAAGAAGCAGGATGCGACCGACTTCCCCGAGGAGTGGAAGACGGACGCGAACCTGATGCACGGCTGCATGTCGAAGGTGTGGCTGGTGCATGAGGAGAAGGACGGCCTGCACTGGTTCCGGGGCGCCTCCGAGGCCGCGATCGTCAAGGGGCTGGTGCACATGATGGTGCAGTCCTTCAGCGGCCTGACGTCGGAGGAGGTCAGGGCGATCAGTCTCGATGACGTGCGGCGGCTGAACCTTGGCGCGCTCACCTTCCAGCGCCAGGTCGGCATGATGGCGATGCTGAAACAGATCCAGAAACTGGCCGGGCAACCGGCCGCGCGGGAGGCCGCCGGTGCCTGAGCACCGCCGCCCGCTCTCCTTGCAGGGGAAACCACATGACCACGACACCTGATCACAGCCCGGGACTGCTGGACTTCATGGAACTGCCTGACGTTGTCGCCTATGCGGGCGAGAAGCGCGAAGGGCTGCAGGAGGTGGACCCGGAGCCGCTGGTCGCCGCCATGAAGACCGTCTACGACCCCGAGATCCCGGTGGACATCTACGAACTCGGCCTTATCTACAGGCTTGATGCGAAGCCGAATGGCGATGTCGAGGTGGACATGACCCTGACCGCGCCGGCCTGCCCGGTGGCGGGGGAACTGCCGCAGTGGGTGGCCGATGCCGTGGCCAAGGTGGAGGGCACGGGGCTGGTCACCGTGCAGCTGGTGTTCGAACCGTCATGGACACCGGACCGCATGTCGGACGAGGCCCGCCTGGCCCTCGACATGTTCTGATTGATGCCGTGTTGCGACCAACCTGTTCAGGAGTGAGATGATGTTCCAGACCGAGGGTGGCAAGCCGATCCTGACCGTCACGCCGCGCGCCGCCGAACAGGTGCAGCGGCTGATGCAGCGGGCCGAGGCCAAGGGCGAGACCGCGCTGGGCGTGCGCGTCGGCGTGAAGACCGGTGGCTGTTCCGGCATGACCTACAATGTCGAGTACGCCACGGAGCAGAAGAAGTTCGAGGAAGTGGTGGACGCGGACGGCGCGCGGGTCTTCGTCGACCCGATGGCCACCATGTTCCTGCTGGGCGCGGAGATGGACTACGAGGAAACCCGGTTCCGCTCCGGCTTCACCTTCACCAACCCGAACGAGGCGGAACGCTGCGGCTGCGGCGAGAGCTTCTCCGTCCAGCCCGCGGTGGGTGAGGCGGCAAAGCGCCAGTCCTGACGGCCCGTCCTGGCGCTCAACCGGCCCGGCGGCCGCTGCGCAGCCGGAATGCCGCCCCCGCTGCCAGGCTCTCGATGCGGCCCGGCAGTTCGTCGGGGAAGGCCGCGATCAGGATCTCGATCAGCGCGCCCAGGTCATCATCATCGGTGCTGATCCCGACCCGCGCCAGGTAGGCGAACAGGTTGGCCAGCGAATCCTCGATCTGCTGCAGCCGGTCGAAGGTGCCGGTGCCGACCCGCGTCATGGCGGCGTGCAGCATCAGCACCTCGATATGTTCCGCGTGCAGTTCGCACTCGACGACGACCCGGCGCAGGTCGTCCGACAGGGTCTTCGGCGCGGGACGGACATCCCCCTTCAGGTAGAGTTTCAGGCCATGCAGGGCGTTGATGGCATTGTCGCGCCAGTCGGTCACGGCCTGCAATGCCTGGTCCAGTTCCCCGT
The DNA here is from genome assembly GCA_965228535.1 of Minwuia sp. Taxonomy (GTDB): domain Bacteria; phylum Pseudomonadota; class Alphaproteobacteria; order Minwuiales; family Minwuiaceae; genus Minwuia. The sequence goes on from CBDDHU010000003.1 coordinate 1,205,401, forward strand.
CGCGGAACGTGCCGCGCCCGCTGGAGGCGACCCAGCAGCAGAACAGCATGACATTCACATCCAGCCCGTGCCGGTCCTGCAGCGCCAGGCAGGCGTCCCGCGCCTTGCCGCGTCCATAGACACGGGTGGCGTAGTCCCACAGGTCGTTGGGGGGGAAGACTCCGGACGAGAAAACCGCCATGGACTGATCCAGCCTTCAATCGTGGCCCGGCACGTGCCGCCGACCGTGATCCCTGTGCGCGGTCATGATAGGCTTGGCAACCAGCTTCATGCGCGCGGCGCGACTATGGCATGGCTGACCGGTACGGGCAAAGGAGAGAGCGCTGTCATGATTGTGGAGGAAGGTGCGGCACGGGAGACCGTGGAGAAGAAACTGGCGCAACAGCGGATCGCGCATCAGGACCTGGATGCGGCTATCGCGGCGCTGGTGGACAAGGGGGCCTATGACGACCTGCAGATGCAGCGGCTGAAACGCCAGAAGCTGAAGGTCAAGGACGAGATCCTGCGGCTCGAGGGGCTGCTGATGCCCGACATCATCGCCTGAGCTGCCTTGCGGCGAGCGTTGCAACGGCTCAGGCTTGACCTGAGACGGTCTGACGCCTTTATTCACGCGCGATCCGCACCACGTCGTGACGTAACGGAACACCGTGCCGTCCCGGATCAGCCCGGTCCGGGTGGCGTGCACCGCTATTCACCGGTCGTGTCGCCAAGAGCGGCCCGGCCAGAAGCAGAGAAACAGACGGAGAAACCGACATGGCATTCGAACTTCCCCCGCTTCCCTACGCCGACAACGCGCTGGAGCCGCACTACTCCGCGAACACCTTCAGCTTCCATCACAAGAAGCATCACAATGCCTACGTGACGAAGGCGAACGAGCTGGTCGCGGGCACCGACCTGGACAAGGCCAGCGTCGAGGAAGCCATTGCCGAGGCCCACAAGGCCGGCAACCAGGGCCTGTTCAACCAGGTGGCCCAGATCTGGAACCACACCTTCTTCTGGAACTCCATGGCCCCGAACGGTGGCGGTGAGGCGACCGGTGACATTGCCGACGCCATCAAGGCCGACTTCGGCTCCACCGAGGAACTGGTCGCGGCCTTCAAGGCCTCCGCGGTCGGCAACTTCGGTTCCGGCTGGACCTGGCTGGTGCAGGACGGCGGCAAGCTGAAGGTGGTCAACACCTCCAACGCCGGCACGCCGCTGACCGATGGCCAGAAGCCGATCCTGACCGTCGACGTGTGGGAGCATGCCTACTACCTGGACTACCAGAACCGCCGCCCCGACTTCGTGCAGGCGTTCTGGGACAACCTGGTGAACTGGGACTTCGCGAACGCGAACCTGAAGGGCTGATCGCCCACCGCGATACGGCTCTGCAAGGGGGTCGCCGGACAGCCTGTCCGGCGGCCCCTTTCGTTTGGCGCCCGCTATTGCTTGTTGCGGCATTTTGGCACGCGGGGTATGTCTCGGGACAGAAGACTGACGGCGCAACCGCCGGACATTCCGCCCCTTGCGCGGCACATGACAGGGAGAATTCGAGTGGGTGAACATCCGTGGCTGAAATCCTATCCCGCCGGTGTGGACTGGCATGCCCCGATCGACACCTTTCCGGTCTACCAGATACTTGACGACGCGGTGGCGCGCTGGCCCGACCAGCCTGCCACGGACTTCATGGGCAAGGTGCTGACCTATCGCGAACTCAGCGACCTGGTCTCCCGCGCCGCGAAGGGCTTCCAGGCCCTGGGCGTTGGCCCCGGCGTGCATGTCGGCCTGTTCCTGCCCAACACGCCGCATTACATCATCAGCTTCTACGGCATCCTGAAGGCGGGTGGCACGGTGGTGAACTACTCGCCGCTGGATGCCGCCAAGGTGCTGGAGCACAAGATCGAGGACAGCCAGACCGACATCATGGTCACGCTGGACCTGACGGCGCTGTACCCGCAGATGGCCAGCATGCTGGGCAAGACCCGGCTGAAGAAGATCGTGGTCGGCGGGCTGCCGGACGTGCTGCCGTTCCCGAAGAACCTGCTGTTCCCGCTGGTGAAGTCGAAGGAGATCGCGAAGGTCCCGAACGACATGCACCATGTGCGGTTCAAGAAGCTGATCGCCAATGACGGCAAGTTCAAGCCGGTGGAGGTCAAGGACCCGACCGATACCCTGGCGGTGCTGCAGTACACGGGCGGCACGACCGGCCTGCCGAAGGGCGCGATGCTGACCCATGGCAACCTGACCGCGGCGACAAGCATGTATGTCGTCTCCAACACCGGCGAGAACCCGACGCTGGAGGAGGGCAAGGAGAGGATCCTGGCCGTGCTGCCGCTGTTCCACATCTACGCGCTGCAGATCAACATGCTGCTGGCGATGCGGTTCGGGGCGGAGATCGTGCTGCATCCGCGGTTCGAGCTGGATGCGGTGATCAAGGACCTGGGCGCGAAGAAGCCGACCATGTTCCCCGGCGTGCCGACCATGTTCACGGCGATCATCAACTATCCCGGCATCCAGGACATCGACCTGTCGTCGCTGAAGTTCTGTGCCTCCGGCGGCGCGCCGCTGCCGGTCGAGGTGGCGGAGAAGTTCGAGAAGCTGACCGGCTGCAAGCTGGCCGAGGGCTGGGGCATGACGGAGACCAGCCCCGCCGGTGTCTCGACGCCTGCCAACCAGGACGGCCGTCCCGGTTCCTGCGGTATCCCGATGCCGGGCATCGAGATCAAGTTCATCGACGTGGACGACCCGAAGAAGACCCTGCCGATGGGTGAGCGCGGCGAGATCTGCATCCGTGGCGCGAACGTCATGAAGGGCTACTGGAACAAGCCGGAAGCCAATGCGGAGGCCTTCACCGAGGACGGCTTCTTCCGTACCGGCGATGTCGGCTACATGGATGATGACGGTTACATGTTCATCGTCGACCGCACCAAGGACATGATCCTCTGCGGCGGCTTCAACGTCTATCCGCGCAACATCGAGGAAGCGATCTACCAGCATCCGTCGGTCGAGGAAGTCTCCGTCATCGGTATCCACGACGAATATCGCGGCCAGGCCCCGAAGGCCTTCATCAAGCTGAAGTCAGGCGCTGACGGTTTCACCTTCGAGGAGCTGAAGGATTTCCTGAAGGACAAGCTGGGCAAGCACGAGATGATCTCGGAAATGGACATCCGTGCCGAACTGCCCAAGACCCTGGTGGGCAAGCTGTCGAAGAAGGAACTCTACGAGGAAGAGGAAAAGCGCCGCGCCAAGGCGGCGTGACGCTTGTCCGGCCTGAACTGCCGGGCTTCCGCACCTCACCTCGGTCCTCCCCCGCAAGGGGGGAGGAAGGATCGCCTCAGATGCAGACGCAGGTCAGCGGCGGGAAGCCGTTGAAGCCGTTGGCGGCATAGGTGGTGGTGTAGGCGCCGGTCGACTCGATCAGCAGCGTCTCGCCGATCTGCAGGGAGATCGGCAGCATCACCGGCACCTTCTCGTACATCACGTCGACCGAATCACAGGTCGGACCGGCCAGGATTGAGGGCTCGCAGGCATCGCCGTCATGGTCGGTGCGGATGGGGTAGCGGATCGCCTCGTCCATGGTCTCGGCCAGGCCGCCGAACTTGCCGATGTCGAGATAGACCCAGCGGACCGGGTCATCTTCCGACTTGCGGGAGATCAGCACGACCTCGGAGCGGATGATGCCGGCATCGCCGACCATGCCGCGACCGGGCTCGATCACCGTCTGGGGCAGGCGGTTGCCGAAGTGGCGGCGCAGCGCGTTGTGGATCGACTGGCCATAGCGGCCGACACCCGGCACGTCCCGCAGGTAGCGGGTGGGGAAGCCGCCACCCATGTTGACCATGCGCAGGTAGATGCCCTGCTCGGCCAGTTCGCGGAACAGCCCGGCACAGGTGGCGAGCGCACGGTCCCACATCTCGGAATCGGTCTGCTGCGACCCGACATGGAACTGCAGGCCGAAGGGCACCAGGCCCAGCGCCGGGGCACGGCCCAGCAGGCGGCCGGCCATCTCCGGCACGCACCCGAACTTGCGCGACAGCGGCCACTCGGCGCCCTCACCGTCGCAGAGCAGGCGGCAGACCACGCGGCTGCCCGGCGCGACGCGGGCCAGCTTCTCCAGCTCCGCCTCGCAGTCGAAGGCGTACTGGCGCACGCCAAGCTGCCAGGCGCGGGCAATGTCCCGCTCCCGCTTGATGGTGTTGGAGAACGCGATGCGGTCCGGGGTGGCACCGGCGGCCAGCGCCATCTCGATCTCGGGCACGGAGGCCGCATCGAAGCTGCTGCCCAGGTCCGCCAGCAGGGAGAGCACCTCCGGGGCCGGGTTGGCCTTGATGGCATAGTAGATCGCGGTGTCGGGGAACGCGCGGGCAAAGCCCTCGTAGTTCTCCCGCACCCGCTCCAGATCGACCACCAGGGTGGCGCGGTCATGCGGGGTGGCGGACAGGTACTGGCGAATGCGGTCGGTCATTGGACGACGGCCTTTTCGGGAAACAGGGTCGAAACGACGTGTGAAGACGGGCAGGGTCAGACCACCGCTGACAGGGTCAGCAGCGAAGAAGGGCAGCAGGAGGCGGCTCAGTCAGGTTCGACCAGCTTCTCCACGTAACCGGGCAGGGCAAAGGCGCCCCTGTGCACCGCGGGGGTGTAGTAGCCGGGCCGGAAATCCAGCTTTGCCAGCCGTTCCGCCAGCACCGTCTCGCTGACCTCCAGCAGGCCCCGGTCATCGGTGCCGAAGCCCAGCGCCATGGCACCGCCGGTGTAGGTCGGCACCGTCACCAGGTAGCAGGTGGCAACCTGGAACAGGGCCCGGAAGGCGCGCATGGTGCCGCGCAGTTCGTCGCCCTGCAGGAACGGCACGCCGTTCTGGGTGACGACCACGCCGCCGGGGTTCAGCAGTCCCCGGACATGGCCGTAGAAGCTGTCGGTGAACAGCACCTCGCCCGGCCCGATGGGGTCGGTCGAATCGATGATCACCACGTCGAAGCGGTCCTGCGTGTCCCGCACGAAGGCGGCACCGTCGGCGATCACCAGGTTCAGCCGGGGATCATCGAAGGCACCATTGGAGACGCTGGGCAGCCACTCGCGGGAGAAATCCACCACGCCGGCATCGATTTCCACCATGGTGGCGCGCTCCACGGTCGGGTGCCGCAGCACCTCCCGCAGGATCCCGCCGTCACCACCGCCGATGATCAGCACCGACCGGGCATTGCCATGTGCCAGCATCGGCACGTGGGTCAGCATCTCGTGGTAGACGAACTCGTCGCGCTCCGTCACCTGGGTGACGCCGTCCAGCGACAGCATCCGCCCGAAGATCGGGTTGTCGACCAGCACCAGCCGCTGCTGCCCGGTCTCGGTATCGAACAGGACACGGTCCGCCCGGTAGCTGGAACGGAAGGCTCCGTGCAGCTGCTCGGTGATCCAGTTGTCCCAGTCGTGGCTGGTCATCCCACCAGACCCTTGCCACGGCGAACCTCGTCCACCAGCACCTCGCCGGCCTTGAAGGCACGGCGCAGCACCGGAACGGCGTTCTGCGGCTGGGCGTCACCGCACATGAAGACGTCCAGCGCGGCGTAGCCATATTCCGGCCAGGAATGGATGGAGATGTGGGACTCCGCCAGGATCGCCACACCGGAGACACCGCCGTTCGGGGTGAAGTGGTGCAGGTCGATGGACAGCAGCGAGGCACCCGCAGCGGTCACGCATTCGCGCAGGGTCTTCTCGATATGCTCGATATCGTCCAGCCGGGACGCGTCCTTGACGTCGATCAGCAGGTGGGTGCCGGCAAAGTTCTCGCCGTCCTTGCTGATGAAGAAGTCCTTCCGGCCCTCGTCGGCCAGGGTATCGACGTCGGTGATCTCGGCGGGAGCGAAGGTGGTGTTGGTGAAGTCCATTGTGTCATCCCCATGAACGCAGATGAGTACGGCCCATGCGCCCGAGGGGTTCGGCGGGCGACGGGTACGGAATTCCAGGTGCTGGAAATCAGGTGCGACGGCGCATCCCGGGAAACGGGCGCTGCGGCATCACGCATCGGTCACGATGTCAGGTGCGTCTGTAGAACGGCACGGCACTTCTCCAATAGCCCCAGCCACTATGGCCAGATTAGACACAAAGCTCTCAGAGACGCTCACGCCGTGACGGGAACCGGGGGACTGCCGACGGGTCGAACAGCGGTCCGTCCAATGTCCGTGCGATTGCGTTCGAAGCGCCATCTAGCGATCCGCAGCCCCCATGTCAACTGTCATTCTCTTGCAATTGCGAACAGTGCTGTCGCGGGCAGGGTGGTGATGCCTGAACGGCTCGCTATGATCGCCGCGAACCGGACAGGAGTTGAGTTGACATGGGTAGCCTGACCCGCCGCCATTTCGCGCGGCAGGCAGAGGCGTGTGCGCGGATGCATTCGCCCTTCACAGGCCGGCTGCTGCACCTCTGCGGAGAGCGGATGCAGCCGGATACGGCCTTCACCACGCGGATCCTGGACTGGCCCGACGACCGCATGCGCGAGGATGCGCTGGCCCTGCGCGCGGCCGGGGCGCTGCATGCCTGCGTGCTTGGTGGCCGGTCGGAGGCGCTGGCCGCCTGCTACCCGCCGAACACCGCGCCCGACGATGACGACGCGCTCTGGCAGGTGATCCGGCAGACGATGACGGCGGATGACGAATTCCTCAGCGGTTTCCTGGACCATCCGCCCCAGACCAACGAGACCGGCCGCGCGGCGGTGCTGCTGCTCGGCTTCCACCGCGCCGCGCAGGATACCGGCAAGCCGCTGTCCATGCTGGAACTGGGGGCGAGTGCCGGGCTGAACCAGAACTGGGACCGCTTTGCCTACGACCTGGGCGGTACGCCGTGGGGCGATGCCGATTCGGCGGTGCGCCTGGCGCCCGAATGGCGCGGCCGGGCGCCGGAACCGCTGGACCCCATCACGGTGAAGGCACGGCGCGGCTGTGACCTGAACCCGCTGCGGCTGGACGACCCGGCGCAGCGCCTGCGCCTGCGCAGCTACATCTGGCCGGACCAGCAGGACCGGCTGCAGCGCATGGATGCCGCCATCGGGATCGCGCTCGACCAGGACACGCGCCTTGCCCGGGCCAACGCGGCGGACTGGGCGGAGGCCTGCCTGGCGGTGCCGCCGCTGGACACCACCACGGTCATCTACCACTCGATCTTCTGGCAATACATGCCGGCGGAGATCCAGCGTTCCCTGCGTTCCACCATCGAGGTGGCGGGTGCGATGGCGACGGAGGAGTCGCCGCTGGCCTGGGTCCGGATGGAACCCAACGAGGAAGATCCGAAGTGTGCCGCGCTCTACTACACCCTCTGGCCGGAGCCGGAACGGCAGGTGCTGGCGCTGTGCGACTATCACGGACGCTGGATCGAACCCTGCTGAGCTGCGCCGGAGCCGCCGGTGGCGCATCCCTGCCTTGCCGGGATGCGGGCACTGGCAGTCTTGCAGTGTCCTGTCAGGTCAGGTTAACTCAGGGAACGAGCGACGGGGAGGGTCGCCTGAACGCAGCCTGGGGCCACGGGTCCCGGCGCGGCAGTCCTGTACCTTCCCGTCGGAATTTCTGTTTGTGACCCTGACGCGCGGGCGGTTTCCGTCCCGCAGGGCAGGGGCGGGGCAACAACTGGTCGAGGGAAGAGGCGAATGGCAGGAATTACCGGGTTTGGTGGCTATGTGCCGCGGCTGAGGCTGCAGCGGAAATCCGTGGTCGAGGCCAATGGATGGTTCAACCCCGGTCTGGCCGGTCTCGCCAAGGGCGAGCGGTCCATGTGCAACTGGGACGAGGACAGCCTGACCATGGCGGTCGAGGCCGGGCGTGACTGCCTGGGCGAGAAGGGTCCGGCGGACCTGCGCGCCATCTACCTGGCCTCCACCACCCTGCCGTTCGCGGATCGCCAGAACGCCACGGTCGCGGCCACCGCGCTGGACCTGGGGGAAGACCTGAAGACGGTCGACCTTTCCTCCTCGCAGCGGGCCGGCACCTCCGGCCTGATCGACGTGCTGGAGGGGATGGGCGAGCGTGACGGCCAGATTCTCTACATGGCCGCCGACCATCGCCAGACCGCCGCTTCCGGGCCGCAGGAACTGCAGATGGGCGACGGCGCCGCGGCGCTGCTGCTGGGCCAGAACAACGTGCTGGCGGAATATCTCGGCAGCCACCAGATCTCGGTGGACTTCGTCGATCACTATCGCGGCCAGAACCGTGACTTCGACTACAACTGGGAAGAGCGCTGGATCCGCGACGAGGGCTATTTCAAGATCGTGCCGCGCGGCATCGATGCCCTGTTCGCCAAGGTCGACGTGGCCCCGTCGGATGTCGACATCATGATCATGCCGGCGCTGATCCGCGGCGTGCCGCAGAAGATCGCCAAGGGTGCGGGCATTCCCGACACGGCGGTGCAGGACAACCTGCACGCGGTGATGGGAGAGGCCGGTGCCGCCCACGCGCTGATCATGCTGTCCAAGGCCCTGCAGAGCGCCAAGCCGGGCCAGGTGATCCTGGTCATCGGCTGGGGCCAGGGCTGTGACCTGATGCTGTTCCGCGCCACCGATGCCATTGCCAACTTCAAGCCGTCGCTGGGCGGTGTCGATGCCTCGCTGGCCCGGCGGAAGGAAGAGACCAACTACAACCGCTATCTCGCCTTCAACGACCTGATCGACCGCGACAAGGGCATCCGGGCGGAGACCGATGCGCAGACCGCGCTGTCCACGCTCTACCGGAAGCGCGACATGGTGCTGGGCTTCAAGGGCGGCAAGTGCACCAAGTGCGGCACCGTGCAGTACCCGAAGGCACATATCTGCGTGAACCCGAACTGCGGCGCCTGGCACAGCCAGGAGGATTACCGCTTCTCCGACGTGCCCTGCACCGTGCAGAGCTGGACGGCAGACGGCCTGACCTACTCCCCGGACCCGCCCACCCATTTCGGCATGGTGACGTTCGAGGGCGGTGGACGACTGATGGCCGACCTGACCGACGTGGACAAGGGCGGCGTGGAGGTCGGCATGCCGCTGCGCATGGTCTTCCGCATCAAGGTCGAGGACGAGCGCCGCGGCTTCAAGAAGTACTTCTGGAAGGCAGCGCCGGACCATCGCAAGACGGCCTGACCCTTGCGGCTCCGTGCATGGGGAACCATCTGACGCCCCATGCGCTGGCCAGCAGGACTGAAACCTTGGAAGGCGACTCCGGTTTTCGGGGTCGCCTTTCTGTTTGTGGCTCTTGCCGTCCTGTCGGGATGCAGCCCCTTCTACGCTGCGGTGGTCTGCGCCGAGTACAAGTGCAATCCGGTGAAGGTCTGGGTGCAATACCAGGTCGAGTCCGCTGAGCGCGAGGCAAGGGAGAAGGCCGGGTACGTCCCCAAGTCATCATTGCCTCCTCCTCCTACCGTCGAGGAGGAGATGGCCAGCCATTCCGAAGCCATTGACAGCCGATGGTCCATGCTGGTTCCGACCGGGCGGCCCGGCACCGCACGGATGCTCATCGTGACTGCCGATACGACCGCGGTCCGGCAGAAGACAGCAGCCGACAACCCCGAGTTCACTCCTGCCGAAGCGGAACAGGTCGCTGCCTATTTCACCAAGAAGCGCAGGGTCACCGTCGATGCCGCTGCCTCTTCCGGACTGTTCACGAGAGTTGACAGCGGGGAACGGCGTGCGTTCGTGTTTCCGCGTCCGGCAGACACATATGTCGTGCGCGACCTGCGCACCCGCTTTGCCTATCAGCTTCGTGCCGACCGCAAGGATGCGCGCAAGACGCCGGACTACACTCTGGAACGTCACGGCATATCGCGCGCGGCACTGGAGGAGCCGGAATCGAATTTCTGGTGCGTGGATCATCCTGACTGGCCGACACCGCGAGTGGTGAAGCAGGAACCACCGTTCCTGTTCGCTGTCGAGCGAACTGAGTTCGGTGGCGAGGGACATGGCTTCCTGAGTGCCATCCGCACCATGATTGACGATCATACCCGCAAGCATTTCCTTTCGATGGCGGCTGAGGATTTCAACGCGATGCTGGACGCGGACTCAGGTTTCGAGCCATGCTCCGAAGTCCGGAAAATTCCAGCATCCCTCTGAGTCCAATACGACATTGAATTGTCCGGCTCACTCCGCAGTCCCGCCATGATGCGAAGCCATTTGACACATTCGTTCGCAAGCGTACTTTCTCATGCAAGGCGAACACGCAAACATCCGGGGAGTGTCTGGTCATGCCGTCAGGAATCAGGGATCGCGTTGCCATTCTTGGCATGGGTTGTTCGAAGTTCGGGGAGCGCTGGGACTGCGACGCCGACGACCTGATCATCGAGGCCTACGAGGAATGCGTGAAGGATGCGGGGATCGAGACCAGCCAGATCGAGGCCGCCTGGTTCTCCACCGCCATCGAGGAGATCCATGTCGGCAAGTCCGCCGTGCCGCTCTCCGTCGCGCTGCGCCTGCCCTACATTCCGGTGACGCGGGTGGAGAACTACTGTGCGTCGGGCACCGAAGCCTTCCGTGGCGCGGTCTATGCCGTGGCCTCCGGTGCCGCCGACATTGCCCTGGCGGTCGGTGTCGAGAAGCTGAAGGACACCGGCTATGGCGGCCTGCCGCAGAACATGGCCGGTGCCGTGTCCAACATGACCTGGGCCAATGCCTCCGCCCCCGGTTCCTTCGCCCAGCTCGCCACCGCCTACCGCAAGAAGCATGGCGTGCAGCCCGATGACCTGAAGCGGGCCATGGCGCAGGTCTCCGTGAAGAGCCATGCCAACGGGGCCAAGAACCCGAAGGCGCACCTGCAGAAGGAAATCGACACCGACGCCGTGCTGAACGCGCCGATGATCGCGGAGCCGCTGGGCCTGTTCGACTGCTGCGGCGTGTCGGACGGTTCCGCCGCCGCCATCGTCACCACGCCGGAGATCGCGCGGAAGCTGGGCAAGAAGGACCTGGTCACCGTGAAGGCGCTGCAGCTTGCCGTCTCCAACGGCATCGAATCCAGCGGTGAAGGCTGGGACGGGTCGTACTTCATGACCACCCGCAAGGCCGCGGAGCGTGCCTACAAGGAGGCCGGCATCGACAACCCGCGCGAACAGGTGTCGATGTTCGAATGCCATGACTGCTTCTCGATCACCGAGCTGGTGACGGCCGAGGATCTCTACATCTCGAAGGAAGGCACCGCCTGGAAGGATTTCCTGGACGGCTTCTTCGATGCGGATGGTGGTGTTCCGGCCCAGATCGACGGCGGCCTGAAGTGCTTCGGCCATCCGATCGGTGCCTCCGGCCTCAGGATGCTCTACGAGATGTACCAGCAGCTGCTGGGCCGCGCCGACAAGCGCCAGCTTGCGGACCCGAAGATCGGCCTGACGCACAATCTGGGCGGTTTCCCGCATCACAACGTCTCCTCCATCGCCATTGTCGGGCTGGAGGGCGCCTGATCCGTTTCCGGGGCTTGACGGCAGTCCGCCGTCAGGGATGACTGACCGCCACGATCCCTGACGGAGCCGCTGCCATGTCCCTGGAAATCTATCTCGCCTACGTGCTTGCCTCGACCCTGCTGGTGATCCTGCCGGGGCCGACGGTGATGCTGGTGGTGGCCAACGCGCTGTCGCGCGGGCGACCGGCGGCGATGAAGTCGGTGATCGGGGTCGGGCTGGGCGACCTGACAGCGATGGCTGTTTCCTTCGCGGGCCTTGGCGCGGTGCTCGCCGCCTCCGCCACCCTGTTCACGGTGCTGAAGTTCGTCGGTGCGGCCTACCTGGTCTGGCTGGGGATCGGGCTGCTGCGGGCGAAGCCCGACCCTGCGGCACTGACGGCGGTGGAACCGTCCTCGGGGCGGCAGCTTATGCGCCAGGCCTGGATCGTCACGGCACTGAACCCGAAGGGCATTGTCTTCTTCATCGCCTTCGTGCCGCAGTTCATGGACCCGGCCGCCGCGGCCCTGCCCCAGTTCCTGATCCTTGGCGGAACGTTCCTGCTGATCGCCGTGCTGAACGCCGCTGCCTATGCCTGGATCGCGGGCGCGGTGCGCCGCCGCATCACGCGGGTCTCCACGCTGCGCTGGATCAACCGGGTCGGTGGTGTCGTGATGATCGGCGCGGGCCTGATGACGGCTGCCATGCGGCGGGCGTGACAGGGTTGCCGGAACCGCCGCTTCAATCCCGGCGCGACTGACTGTAACCTGCCGCCACAGCCAATCCGGGGAGGGAAACTTGGCCGTTCTGCAATCTCAGATCTCGACGAACAGCGACAGCTTCAAGGCCAACCGCGATGACATGCTCGGCATGATCGGCGCGGTGCGGGCGCTGGAGCAGAAGGTACGTGACACATCCAACGCGAAGGCCGACGTCTTCCGCTCACGCGGGCAGTTGCCGCCCAGGGCGCGCATCGACCAGTTGCTGGACAAGGGCTCGCCGTTCCTGGAGCTGTCGACGCTGGCAGGCCTCGGCATGCATGATGATGACGGCTCGAAGAGCGTCATGGGCGGCGGCGCGATCGCCGGCATCGGCTACGTGCAGGGCGTGCGCTGCATGATCTCCGCCTCCGACAGCGGCATAAAGGGCGGCACCATCGCGCCGATGGGGCTGAAGAAGAACCTGCGGGTGCAGGAGATCTGTCACGAGAACAAGCTGCCCAAGATCAACCTGATCGAATCGGGCGGTGCCAACCTGAAGTACCAGTCCGACATCTTCGTGGAGGGCGGGCGCGGCTTCTACAACCAGGCCCGCATGTCGGCGATGGGCATTCCGCAGATCGCGGTGGTGCATGGTTCGTCCACGGCGGGCGGTGCCTACGTGCCGGGCATGTCCGACTACACCATCATGGTGAAGGGGCGCAGCCGCGTCTTCCTGGCCGGGCCGCCGCTGCTCTATGCCGCCACGGGCGAGGTGGCGACCGACGAGGACCTGGGCGGGGCGGAGATGCACAGCCTGGTCTCCGGCGTCTCCGAATTCATGGCGGAAGACGACGCCGACGGCATCCGCCTGGCGCGGGAGGTGATGGGCAAGCTGCGCTGGAACGACCGGCTGCCGCCGGAACCGCCGCGCACCTGGCGGGAACCGCTGTACGACCCGGACGAGATCTGTGGCGTGGTTCCGGTCGATTACCGTCGCCCCTACGACGTGCGGGAACTGATCGCGCGGCTGGTGGACGGCTCCGACTTCGTCGACTTCAAGTCCAATTACGGTCCTGCCACAGTCTGCGGCTTCGCGGAGGTCATGGGGCTTGCGGTCGGCATCGTCGGCAACAACGGCCCCATCGACAATGCGGGCGCGACCAAGGCGGCGCAGTTCATGCAGCTCTGCGACCAGTCCGACACGCCCATCGTCTTCCTGCACGACACCACCGGCTTCATCGTCGGCACGGAGTCGGAGCGTGGCGGCATGGTCAAGCACGGCTCCAAGATGATCCAGGCGGTCTCCAACGTGCGGGTGCCGAAGATCACGCTGATGGTCGGTGCCAGCTTCGGCGCCGGCAACTACGCCATGTGCGGCCGTGCATACAGCCCGCGCTTCATCTTCGGCTGGCCGAACTACCGCATGTCGGTGATGGGCGGGGAGCAGGCGGCCACGGTGCTGAAGATCGTCTCCGAGCAGGGCGCCAAGCGGAAGGGCGTGGAGCCCGACCACGCCATGATCCAGAAGATGTATGACGGCATCGTCAGTCAGTTCGACAAGGAAAGCCAGGCGCTCTACAACACCGCGCGGCTGTTCGATGACGGGCTGATCGACCCGCGCGACAGCCGCCGCCTGCTGGGCATGTGCCTCGACATCTGCCGGGAGGGTGACCGCCGCCCGCTGCAGCCCAACAGCTTCGGCGTCGGCCGGATGTAGGGTGGCGAGCGGCCGTCCCCGGCGGCTGCGCCTATCCCTGCAGGCCGCGGATGGCGCGGCGCTGGGTGTCGAGGGCGCGTTCGAAGACGTCCTGCTTCCAGTCCAGCGCATCCTGGTAGAAGGCTTCGCGCACCTGGGCCTTGATGTCCCGACCCTTCGGTGAATCCACGTCGCCATGGAAGCGCAGCCAGTTGTCGGCGCACAGCGCGCCGATCACCTGGTTCTCCGGCTGGGTGCCGTATTCCAGGGCGATCGCGGTGACCTCCACCTGCGGCAGGCCATGCTCGATGGCATCCAGCATCTGCCCGGTCAGCCTGGCGGAGGCCGAGGTACCGAGATGCGGCGAGGCACAGTCATTGTCGTACCATTCGACACAGCGCCGGTAGCCGGGGCTGTCGGGCAGGTGATCCACGATCCGCTCCCCGAAGCCGCGCGGGCCGAGGCCGGTATGGTAGTCGATCACCGCCAGTCGCTTCCGCCCGGCACAATGGGTTGCCAGCAGACGCGCCACCGTCAGGCGTGACCAGCTTGGCGCCGTGCCGCCGAAGAAGATGCCGTTCTGGTGGGTGTGCTGGCCGGAGGTCGCGGCCTCCCGGAACGCCCAGAAGCCATGCTCCGCGGTGTACCTGGCGATCCCCTCCGCCAGGCGGGTCTCCGCCTCGTCGTCCCAGACCTCCGGGCAGAGGATGTCGTGGATGCTCTCGTAGCCTTCGTTCACCGGCGCCCCCGCCGCGAAATCGACAAAGTTCCGGTTCAGATCGACATTGTCTTCCGTGGTGCGGGAGAGATGCGCGAAGCCATAGGGATTGACGCCATGCACATGGATCTGGGCGATGCCCGCCGGCACTTCCCGCCACAGTCCGCTTTCCAGCCAGCCGACCTGCACGCCGGAGCCGCAGAATCCCTCTGCCCCGTGGGTGCCGGAGAAGGTGAGCAGCACCGCCTCCGCCTGCGGGTCGCCGAGAAAGGCAACGTCGCTGGCCAGCAGGCCGCCATTGGGGCCGGGCACCGGGTTCTCGTGCGTCTCGATCCGGGCACCGGCATCGCCGGCCGCGTCGAGAAAGCGCCCGCGCGCCTGGCGGTAGTCAGCCGAGAACCATGCATTTTCAGACACGTCGGGAACTCCCCTGTGGTTGTGGCGGGAACCATACCAGCGCCCGCGACCCTGCGGAATTGCATCATGCCGCGCCAGACCCTACAAACCTCGTTCCTGTGACCGTTCCCACCTCTGGAGTATGGCCCATGCGGCTTTCCGAATTCTTTCTGCCTGTCCTGCGGGAGACACCGAACGAGGCGCAGATCGCGTCGCACCGGTTCATGCTGCGCGCCGGCATGATCCGCCAGTCGAGCGCCGGTATCTATTCCTGGCTGCCGCTGGGCTACCGGGTGCTGAAGAAGATCGAGGCGATCGTGCGGGACGAGCAGAACCGCACCGGCGCGCACGAGGTGCTGATGCCGACGATCCAGCCGGCGGAACTGTGGCGCGAGTCCGGCCGCTACGACGATTACGGCAAGGAGATGCTGCGCATCCAGGACCGGCACGGGCGGGAGATGCTGTACGGCCCGACGAACGAGGAGCAGATCACGGAGATCTTCCGCGCCGCCGCGAAGTCGTACCGCGACGTGCCGCAGATGCTCTACCACATCCAGTGGAAGTTCCGCGACGAGGTGCGGCCCCGCTTCGGCATCATGCGCGGGCGCGAGTTCCTGATGAAGGACGGCTATTCCTTCGACCTGGACTTCGAGAGTTCGAAGCGTGCCTACAACCGCATGTTCGTGTCCTACCTGAAGACCTTCGAGCGCATGGGGCTGAAGGCGATCCCGATGGCCGCCGACACCGGCCCCATCGGCGGCGACCTGAGCCACGAGTTCATCATCCTGGCCGACACCGGCGAATCGGAAGTGTTCTGCCATCGCGACCTGATGCAGATGGCGGTGCCGCAGGATGTCGACTACCGTGCCGACCTGCAGCCCATCGTCGATGAATGGACCTCCGTCTACGCGGCCGCCGACGACATGCATGACCCGGCCACCTGCCCGGTGGCGGAGGCCGACCTGGTCAGCCAGCGCGGCATCGAGATCGGCCACATCTTCCATTTCGGCAACAAGTACTCGAAGCCCATGGGGCTGAGCGTGACCGGCCCGGACGGGGTGGAGCAGGACGTCATCATGGGGTCCTACGGCATCGGCGTCTCGCGCCTCGTCGGCGGCATCATCGAGGCGTTCCACGATGATGACGGCATCATCTGGCCCGACTCGGTGGCGCCGTTCCATGTCGGCATCGTCAACCTGAAGGCCGGGGACAGTGCCTGCGACGCCATGTGCGCCGAACTGGAAGGCAGGCTCCAGGCCGCGGGGATGGACGTGCTGGTGGATGACACCGGGGAGCGTGCCGGGGCCAAGTTCGCCACCATGGACCTGATCGGCCTGCCCTGGCAGGTGGTGGTCGGCCCGCGTGGCCTGAAGGATGGCCAGGTGGAGGTGAAGCGCCGGGCGGCGGGCGAACGCGAGGGGTTGGCGCAGGATGCGGCGGTGGAGCGCATCATCGCCGACACCCGGCTCGACCCGGCAACGACCGGCCTCTTCCCCGGCTGACCCGCCGACCAGGACAGGAAACCGGACCATGTTCAACGCCTTCGAATGGATGATCGCCGTCCGGTATCTCAGGGCGCGGCGGGCGGAGGGCTTCATCTCCGTCATCGCCTGGTTCTCCCTGATCGGCATCGCGCTGGGGGTGGCGACGCTGATCATCGTCATGGCGGTGATGAACGGCTTCCGCACCGAGCTGGTGGACCGCATCCTGGGACTGAACGGCCACATCTCCGTGCTGACCTACGAGCGGCCGATCACGGAGTACGAGGACATGTCGGCCCGCATCGGCGAACTGCCGGGGGTGGTGCAGGCCGCGCCCTATGTCGAGGGGCAGGTGATGATCACCGCGCGGAACGAGGCGCGGGGCGCGCTGGTGCGCGGGCTCTCGGTGGCGGACCTGAAGGTACACAAGGCACTGTCGGCGAACCTGCGTGCCGGGTCCGCCGAGGACCTGGCCCAGCCATCGACCATCATGATCGGCACCCGCATGGCGGAGCGGTTCGGCGTCGGTGTCGGCGACCGCGTGACCCTGATCTCGCCCAAGGGCACCACCACGGTGATGGGCTTCGTGCCGCGGCTGGCGACCTACCAGGTGGTCGCGCTGTTCGAGGTCGGGATGTACGAGTACGACTCCAGCTACATCTTCATGGGCCTGCCGCAGGCGCAGAGCTATTTCCGCACCGGCGACGGCGTGACCGGGATCGAGGTGGTGCTGGACAGTGCCGACGCGGCGGCGGCACGGGCGAACGACATCTACACGCTGTTCCAGGGGACGCCACTGCGGGTGGTGGACTGGCAGCGGGCCAATGCCTCCTTCGTCGCCGCACTGCAGGTGGAACGCAACGTGATGTTCCTGATCCTGACCCTGATCATCCTGGTGGCCGCGTTCAACATCATCTCCAGCATGATCATGCTGGTGAAGGACAAGGGACGCGACATCGCCATCCTGCGCACCATGGGCGCGGCGCGGGGGTCGGTGATGCGGGTCTTCCTGATCGCCGGGGCCAGCATCGGGGTGGTCGGCACCCTGACCGGCTTCGCGCTCGGCGTGGTGTTCTGCCTCAACATCGACAGCATCCGGGTGTTCCTGGAGAGCCTGACCGGCACCGTGCTCTGGTCGCCGGAGATCCGCTGGCTGTCGCAGATCCCGGCGCGCATGGAGACGGGGGAGGTGATCGGCGTGCTGCTGATGGCCCTGGGCCTGTCGTTCGTCGCCACCATCTACCCGGCCTGGCGTGCCGCCCGGCTCGATCCGGTGGAGGCGCTGCGCTATGAGTGAGATCGCGCTCCGCCTCGACGGCGTCGGTCGGACCTTTCACCAGGGGGAGCGCGAGCTGCGCGTGCTGGACGGAGCCTCGCTGGATGTCAATCCCGGGGAGATCGTGGCGCTGGTCGGGCCGTCCGGTGCCGGCAAGTCCACCCTGCTGCAGATCGCCGGCCTGCTGGAGCGGCCGGACCAGGGCGACGTGCTGATTTCGGGGCAGAGCAGCGCCCGCATGTCGGAGGCGGAGCGCACGGTGACCCGCCGCAGTTCGCTGGGCTTCGTCTACCAGTACCACCACCTGCTGCCGGAATTCTCGGCGGCGGAGAACATCATGCTGGCGCAGATGATCGCGGGAAAGCCGAAGGCCGTGGCGCGGCAGCGGGCAGGCGAACTGCTCGACATGCTGGGCATCGCGGAACGGGCCGACCATCGCCCGGCCCGGCTCTCGGGCGGGGAGCAGCAGCGCGTCGCCATCGCCCGCGCGGTCGCCAACCTGCCCCGGGTCCTGCTGGCCGACGAACCCACCGGCAACCTGGACCCGAAGACCGCGGACCGGGTGTTCGAGCACCTGGTGCAGATCGCACGGGAAGCCCGTATCGGCGTGCTGCTGGCGACCCACAACCTGGCCCTCGCCGCCAGCATGGACCGCGCCGTGACCCTGGCGGAGGGACGGATCACCGACGCGGCGCTGTAGTTGATCGCTGCCTGTTCCATCCCTCTCCCCCTCCCGGCCACCCATTTCAGGATACTTGCGTGGGCGGCCGGGAGGGGGAGAGGGATGGCACAGGCCACAGACAAGCCGGGAGAGGGATGGCACAGGCCACAGACAAGCCGGGAGAGGGATGGCACAGGCCACAGACAAGCCGGGAGAGGGATGGAACAGGCCAACGAACGACTCCTGGCCGGGCTAGGCAGACCATTCGAACACCGTGTTCTCATTTTGTTTGAGAACAGCGGTTGACTCAAAGAGAACATTAAAGGAACATCATCTCCAGCAACGGAATGCAGGAGGTGAGGATGGACTGGGTCAAGGATGCATGTGGACTGGCGACGCTGGTGGGGCTCTGGGGGGCTTTCGCGGCCTGGGGAGAGATCATCAGCACGGTTGTCGGCGGCTGATGGGCGACCGGTTCATCAACAGCTTTTCCACAGGAAATTTCGGTCCGTCCGGATGGCAGACGGCGACAGTTGGCCGTTCAGTGACGATGATCGGGACCTGAATGCAGGATTCTTCCTGACCGTCCCCGGCTGACGGTCGGCCGGTCCTGCGCACGCGGCGGGAGACCGGACCATGGCACATGCCGAATTCGTGCATCTGAGGCTGCACAGCGCCTATTCCCTGTCGGAGGGCGCGATCCGATCCAGGGACCTGGCGGCCAGGGCGGCGGAGCGCGGCATGCCCGCCGTCGCGGTGACCGACACCAACAATCTCTTCGGGGCCATGGAATATGGTCCGGCGCTGGCGGAGGCCGGGGTGCAGCCGATCATCGGCTGCCAGCTTGCCGTCGCCTTCGGCATGGAGCAGCGGCAGGCCTCGGGACAGCCGCGCCCGCGCCTCGGGTCGGTGGTGCTGCTGGTGCAGGACGAGACCGGCTACCTCAACCTGATGAAGCTGGTTTCGTCGGCGTTTCTCGACACCGATCCGGGGCTGGACACCCACCTGGCACAGGGCGGGTTCGAGGGGCTGACCGACGGGTTGATCCTGCTGACCGGCGGGGCCTCGGGGCCACTCGGGCAGCTGCTGGCCGACGGTGACGCGACGGCCGCGCGCGACTGGCTGCGCGGCATGGCGGCGCTGTTTCCGGGACGGACCTATGTCGAGCTGCAGCGGCACGGGCTGCCGCAGGAGGACCAGGTCGAACCGGCGATGATCGACCTGGCGCTGGCGGAGGACCTGCCGCTGGTCGCCACCAATGACTGCTTCTTCCTGGAAGAGAAGATGTACGACGCGCACGACGCGCTGATCTGCGTCGCGGAGGGGGCCTATGTCAGCCAGGCGGAGCGGCGGCGGCTGACCCCGGAACACCGTTTCAAGAGCGCCGAGGAGATGAATGCGCTGTTCGCCGACGTGCCGGAGGCGATTGCCAACACGCTGGTGATCGCGCGGCGCTGCGGTTTCATGGCGCCGCGTCGGGACCCGATCCTGCCGCGTTTCCCGACGATGGAGGGGCGCAGCGAGGCGGATGAACTGCGCGCCATGGCCAATGCCGGGCTGGATGCCCGCCTGGCGGCGATGGCGGAGAAGGGGATCACGGTCGACGAGACCGTCTACCGGGAACGGCTGGACCTGGAACTCGGCATCATCATCGACATGGATTTCCCCGGCTACTTCCTCATCGTTGCCGACTTCATCCAGTGGACCAAGGCGCAGGGCATTCCGGTGGGGCCGGGGCGCGGTTCCGGTGCCGGGTCGCTGGTCGCCTGGGTGCTGACCATCACCGACCTGGACCCGTTGCGCTACGGCCTGCTGTTCGAACGGTTCCTGAACCCCGAACGCGTGTCCATGCCCGACTTCGACATCGACTTCTGCCAGGACCGGCGGGACGAGGTGATCCGCTACGTGCAGGACAAGTACGGTCACGACCAGGTGGCGCAGATCATCACCTTCGGAAAGCTGCAGGCGCGCGCGGTGCTGCGCGATGTCGGGCGGGTGCTTCAGATGCCCTATGGCCAGGTCGACCGCATCTCCAAGCTGGTGCCCAACAACCCGGCCAACCCGATCTCGCTGAAGGAGGCGTTGCAGCAGGAACCGGCGTTGAAGGCGGAGTACAGCGGTGATGACGCGGTACGGCACCTGATCGACCAGGCGCTGCAGCTGGAGGGGTTGTACCGCCACGCATCGACCCATGCCGCCGGCGTGGTGATCGGCGACCGGCGGCTGGACGAGCTGGTGCCGCTCTACCGCGACCCGAAGTCCGACATGCCGGTGACCCAGTTCTCCATGAAGTACGTGGAATCGGCGGGGCTGGTGAAGTTCGACTTCCTCGGGCTGAAGACCCTGACGGTGCTGGACCGCGCCATCGGCCATGTCCGCAATGGCGGGCTGGAGATGGACCTGGCGGACATACCGGAGGCGGACGAGACCACCTTCGCCATGCTGGGGCGCGGCGAGACGGTGGGCGTGTTCCAGCTTGAAAGTTCGGGCATGCGCGACGTCCTGCGCCAGATGAAGCCCGACAAGTTCGAGGACATCATCGCCATCGTGGCGCTGTACCGCCCCGGCCCGATGGACAACATCCCGAAATACATCGCCACCAAGCACGGGCGGGAGGATCCGGACTATCCGCACCCGATGCTGGAGGCGATCCTGGCGGAGACCTACGGCATCCCGGTCTACCAGGAGCAGGTGATGCAGATTGCCCAGGTCATGTCGGGTTACAGCCTGGGGGAGGCGGACCTGCTGCGCCGCGCCATGGGCAAGAAGATCAAGGCGGAGATGGACAAGCAGCGCGCCCGCTTCGTCGAGGGCGCGCAGCGCAACAATGTCCCCGACCGCACCGCGAACTACGTCTTCGAACTGATCGAGAAGTTCGCCGGCTACGGCTTCAACAAGTCCCACGCCGCGGCCTACGCGCTGGTCGCCTGGCAGACCGCCTGGCTGAAGGCGAACCACCCGGCGGCCTTCATGGCCGCGTCGATGACCCTGGACATGGGCAACACCGACAAGCTGGACGTCTTCCGCCAGGAACTGAAGCGCCTGAAGATCCCGCTGCTGCCGCCGGACGTGAACACATCCGGCGTGGTCTTCGATGTGGAACGCGACGCCGACGGACAGGAACAGGGCATCCGCTACGCGCTGGCGGCGATCAAGAATGTCGGGCGCGATGCCATGGCCGCCATCGTGCGGGCGCGGGAGGAGGGCGGGCCGTTCCGCGACCTGTTCGACTTCATCACCCGGGTCGAGACCTCCGCCCTCAACAAGCGCCAGCTGGAGAACCTGGCCCGGGCCGGGGCGTTCGACAGCCTGAACGCCAACCGCCGCCAGGTGATGAAATCGCTGGACGTGCTGCTCGGCCATGCCTCCCGCCAGGCGGCCGACCGCGCCAGCGGCCAGATGGGGCTGTTCGGCGGCGGGGCGGCCACGAACGGTGACGGCGACCGCCCGCCGCTGCCCGATGCACCGCCGTTCGACGACCTGGAACGGCTGGCGGAGGAGCGCGGTGCCATCGGCTTCTACCTTTCCGGCCATCCGCTGGACGACTACCAGCAGCGCCTGCGGCAGAAGGGCGTCTGGGCGCTGGAGCGGCTGCCGGACGCCTTCGCTGACGGCATGACCAGCCTGATGCTGGCCGGCAGCATATCGGCGCTGCAGGTCCGCCGGTCCGCCAAGGGGCGTGCCTTTGCCTTCATCGGCCTGTCGGACCCGTCCGGCGAGTGCGAGATCCTGTGTTTCGGCGATGTGCTGAACGAATACCGTGAGAAGCTGCAGGTTGGCTGGAACGGGGTCTTCCGGGTG
Source organism: Minwuia sp. (assembly GCA_965228535.1). GTDB lineage: Bacteria > Pseudomonadota > Alphaproteobacteria > Minwuiales > Minwuiaceae > Minwuia. The sequence continues at coordinate 1,227,486 of CBDDHU010000003.1, forward strand.
GAGATCAAGCGCGACCGGGAGGAGCCGACGCTGGCGCTGATCGGGGCCAGCGACATTGACGGGTTCGTTGCCGATGCCGCCGCGGGCGCACGGATCACGCTGACGGGGTCGGAGGCGCTGCCGACGATCCAGTCGATCCTGCAGCGCGCCTCCGGTGGCCGGGGCATGGTCCGGCTGGCCCTGCGCGACACCGCCGCCATGAAGGAAGTCGCCATGGAACTGCCCGCAGCCTTCCGCATCGACCGTTCGGTCCGGCAGTCGCTGAAGTCGGTCAATGGCGTGATCGACGTGGCGGAGATCTGACTGCGGATAGTCTGCGGCATGCTCCATCCCTCGGGAGTCGTTTGCGGGCTGTGCCATCCCTCTCCCCCTCCCGGCCACCCAATAAGGATACTCCCGTGGGTGGCCGGGAGGGGGAGAGGGATGGAACAGGCTACAGAGAATCCGGAGAGGGATGGGACAGGCCAACCAGCAGGTCCGGAGAGGGATGGAACAGGCCACCGAAAGACTCCTGACGGCAATGGCAACGATGAAGCGTTCCCATAACTCCTTCAGTGGCCCTGCAGTGCGGCGCCTTTCCCTGCGGGGTTGCATGTGCGGGCGTGGGGCTGTATGACCCGCGCCATCACGCACGCAGGATTTGGGACAGCGGAGAGAAAGCCCCGTTTGCCCTTCCGGTGTCCGGTCCACGAGGGACCGGATCACAGTCCTGTGGAGGCACAACCGGATACATAAGGAAATCGGTCCATGGCTCTGCCAGACGTTTCGATGCGCCACCTGCTGGAAGCAGGCGCCCACTTCGGCCACCAGACCCACCGCTGGAATCCCCGCATGGAGCCCTACATCTTCGGCTCCCGCAACGGCATCCACATTGTCGACCTCTCCCAGACCGCCCCGCTGCTGCACCAGGCCCTGAAGGTCGTGCGCGACGTTGTCGCCGGTGGCGGTCGCGTGCTGTTCGTCGGCACCAAGCGCCAAGCGTCCGGCCCGGTGGCGGAAGCGGCGAAGCGCTGCGCCCAGTTCTACATGAACCACCGCTGGCTCGGCGGCACGCTGACCAACTGGAAGACGGTTTCGAACTCCATCCGCCGCCTGCGCGAGCTGGAGGAGCTGCTGGTCCAGGAGCATACCGGCCTGACCAAGAAGGAAACCCTGCAGCTGACGCGGGAGCGTGACAAGCTGGACATGGCGCTCGGCGGCATCAAGGAGATGGGTGGTCTGCCCGACGTCATGATCGTCATCGACACCGGCAAGGAGAAGATTGCCGTTGCCGAGGCCCGCAAGCTGGGCATCCCGGTGATCGGCATCTGCGACACCAACGCCGACCCGACCGTCATCGACCACCCGGTTCCGGCCAACGATGACGCGCTGCGCGCCATCAACCTCTATTGCGACCTGTTCAGCCAGGCGGTGCTCGACGGCATCCAGGCCGAGATGGGCGCCTCCGACGAGGATATCGGTGCGCTGGAGCAGCCGATCGAGGAGCCGGTGATCGCGGCCGAGGAAACCGAGGCCCAGGCGGAAGCTCCGGTGGCGGAAGCCCCGGCAGCGGAGGCCGTCGCCGAGGAAACCACCGAGGCACCGAAGGCCTGAGCCACGACGGTTCGGGTTTGACGCAAGAATTCTGACGAGAAGAGGGTGAGCAATGGCTCAGATCACGGCAGCGCTGGTCAAGGAACTGCGCGAGAAGACCGGCGGCGGCATGATGGACTGCAAGAAGGCGCTGGCGGAGAACGATGGCGACATCGAGGCCGCCGTTGACTGGCTGCGCAAGAAGGGCCTGGCCGCTGCGGCCAAGAAGGCCGGCCGCACCGCGGCGGAAGGCCTGGTGGGTGTGGCCACCGACGGGGCGAAGGGCGCGATGATCGAGCTCAATTCCGAGACCGATTTCGTGGCCCGCAACGACAACTTCCAGGCGCTGGTGAACAGCATTGCCGCCATCGCGCTGGAGACCGGCGGCGACCTGGACGCGATCAACGCGGCGGCCTATCCCGGCACCGGCCGCACGGTGGCGGAGGAACTGACCAACGCCATCGCCACCATCGGTGAGAACATGTCGCTGCGCCGCGCCGACGCGGTCTCGGTTTCCGAGGGTGTCGTCTGCAGCTACGTGCACAATGCCACCGCACCGGGCCTGGGCAAGATCGGTATCCTGGTCGCCCTGGAAGGCACCGGCGACACCGAGAAGCTGGAGGGCTTCGGCCGCCAGGTGGCGATGCATGTCGCCGCCGCCAACCCGCAGTCGATCGACGTTGCCGACCTGGACCAGGACCTGGTCGAGCGGGAGCGTTCGGTGCTGCGCGAGCAGGCACTGGCCTCCGGCAAGCCCGCCGAGATCGTCGACAAGATGATCGAGGGCCGTCTGCGCAAGTACTACCAGGAAGTCGTGCTGCTGGAGCAGGCCTTCGTCATCGACCCCGACCAGACCGTCAAGAAGGCGCTGGCCGCGGCCGAGAAGGATGCCGGCGGCAAGATCACGATCGCCGCGATCCGGCGCTTCGCGCTGGGTGAGGGGATCGAGAAGGCGGAGCAGGACTTCGCCGCCGAGGTCGCTGCCGCGACCGGCAACTGATCGACGGCACGCCACGGAAGTCCGGGGACGGCCCGCGCCGTCCCCGTTTCCGCTGAAACCAGGGGGCTTGAACCATGCCGGACACATCTGGTCACCGCAGGGTGATGCTGAAATGTTCTGGCGAGGCCCTGATGGGTGATACCGCCTTCGGTATCGACTTTCCCACGCTCAACCGCATTGCGGACGACATCGCCCGGACGGTGCGTGCCGGTATCGGCATGGCCATCGTCGTCGGTGGCGGCAACCTGTTCCGTGGTGTGAAGACCGCCGCCTCCGGCATGGACCGGGCCAGCGCCGACCACATGGGCATGCTGGCCACGGTGATGAACGGGCTGGCACTGGCGGACGCGCTGCGTGCCGCCGGGCTGGTGGCGCATGCCTGGTCGGCCATCCCGATGCCCACCGTCTGCCGCCCCTATGTCCGCGAGGACGCGCTGGCCGCGCTGGAGCGGGGCGAGGTGGTGATCTGCGTCGGCGGCACGGGCAATCCCTTCTTCACCACCGACACGGCGGCCGCGCTCAGGGCGGCGGAGCTGAAATGCGACCTGATCGCGAAGGCGACGCAGGTGGATGGTGTCTACAGCGCCGATCCGAAGAAGGATCCGTCGGCGACTCGCTACGAGCGGCTGAGCTTCGACGAGGTGCTGGCGAAGGATCTGCAGGTCATGGACACTGCGGCCTTCGCGCTGGCGCGGGAGAACCACATTCCCGTCATGGTTTTCGCGCTTGATGGCGAGGGCGGTATCGCAGAGGCTCTGACGGGCGGCGGCCGTTCCACGGTGGTCGACAACGGGTAGCGGCCCCGCCAAGGGCCGGACGGACGCAGGGCAGGAACAGCAGGGCAGGAACTGGGCAATGTCAGACGCAGAGATTGATCTTGATGACATCACGCGACGCATGAACGGCGCGGTGGAGGCACTGAAGAAGGACCTGACCGGGCTGCGCACCGGCCGCGCCTCGGCTTCCCTGCTCGACGGTGTCGTGGTCAGTGTCTATGGCAGCGACATGCCGCTGAACCAGATCGGCACCGTCAACGTGCCCGAAGCCCGCCTGATCTCGGTGCAGATCTGGGACCGCAACAATGTCGGTGCGGCGGAGAAGGCGATCCGCAATTCCGGGCTCGGCCTGAACCCGGCCACGGAAGGCGCCACGATCCGCGTGCCCATCCCCGAACTGACCGAGGAGCGTCGCCGCGACCTGACCAAGGTCGCCGGGCAGTATGCCGAGCAGGGGCGTGTGGCCGTGCGCAACATCCGCCGCCACGCCATGGACGAACTGAAGCGGCTGGAGAAGGCCGGGGAGATGAGCCAGGACGACCAGCGGCTCTATTCCGACGAGGTCCAGTCGGAGACCGATCGGACGATCAAGGAGATCGACGAGGTCCTGGAGGCCAAGCAGCAGGAAATCATGCAGGTCTGATCACGTGTCCAATCCCGATCCCCTGACAGCCTCGGCAAGCCTGCCGCGCCATGTCGCCATCATCATGGATGGCAACGGGCGCTGGGCGAAGGCGCGCGGCCTGCCGCACGTGGCCGGGCACCGGAAGGGGGCGGACGCCGTACGTGCCACGGTGAAGGCGGCGCGGGAACTGGGCCTGCCTTACCTGACGCTGTTCGCCTTCTCCTCCGAGAACTGGCGGCGTCCGGCGGACGAGGTCAGGGACCTGATGTCGCTGCTGAAGCTGTACCTGCGGCGGGAGATCGCGGACCTGCACCGCAACGGCATCCGTGTCCGCTTCATCGGTGACCGCAACGGCCTGTCGGACGATATCTGCGCGCTGATGGACCAGGCGGAGGAAACGACGCGGGGCAATGTCGCGCTGACGCTGGTCATCGCCCTGAACTATGGCGGACAGGCCGAGATCGTGCGGGCGGCGCAGCGACTGGCGGCGGAGGCTGCGGCGGGTCGGCTGGACCCGGCCGAGATCGACGAGAACAGTTTCGCCCGCCACATGGACCTGCCCGACGTGCCGCCGCCGGACCTGCTGATCCGCACCAGCGGGGAACAGCGGCTGTCCAACTTCCTGCTCTGGCAGGCGGCCTACGCGGAACTGCTGTTCGACGAGACGCTCTGGCCGGATTTCGGCCTCGACCAGCTGCAGCAGGCCATCGAGACCTTCGGGCAGCGCGAGCGGCGGTTTGGCGGACGCAGTGGCTGACAGCGACCTGCGCCTCGGTGCCCGCATCGGGTCGGCACTGGTGCTGGGCACCATCGTCATCCTCGCCGCCTTCGCGGGGGGCATGTGGTTCAATGTCGTGCTGGTGGTGGCAGGCAGCGTTGCCGCTTTCGAATGGTCGCGGGTGACCGCGCCTGCGGGGGCGCAGGGCACGGTCGGCCAGTTTCCGCTGGCCATGGCCGTTGGCCTGCTGGGCGGTGTCGCCGCCATCGCGGTGCTGGATCTCGGTGCCGCCATGGATTTCGCGCTCGCCGCCGTGCTGGCCTCCACGGTCCTGGCCGGACTGGTGGCGCGGTTCACCGGTGGACGGGCGATCTGGACCATGCTGGGCGTGGCCGTGATCTGCGGCGCGATGCTGGCGCTGCTGGTGCTGCGGCAGTGGGGCACCTGGCCGTTGATCTGGCTGCTGGGCTGCGTCTGGGCCAGTGACATCGGCGCGCTGGCGGCAGGCCGGACCTTCCAGGGGCCGCGCATCTGGGTCCGGGTCAGCCCCAACAAGCGCTGGTCGGGTGCCGCCGGGGGTGTCGTGCTGGCGGCCGTCACCTCGGTCATCATCGGGCTGAACGCCGACGGTGACGTGTCCGTCACATCGCTGCTGCTCGGTGGTGTGCTGATCTCCATTGTCGCGCAGTGCGGCGATCTGGCGGAGTCGGCATGGAAACGTCATTTCGGCGTGAAGGATTCAGGTACTATCATTCCGGGTCACGGTGGAATCATCGACCGGGTGGACGGCCTGGCGACGGCGGCGATCCTGCTGGCGCTGCTGCCGGACGTGACGGGACTGATGTGATGGACCGCAAGGTGTGATGGACCGGATTTGATGGAACTCTCCGCATGAGCGCAACAGCCGGTATCGCGAGCCTGCCGCATCCGAACCGTGATGCGGCGCTGGCTGCCATCCCGACGCAGAAGACGGTCACCATCCTGGGCGCGACCGGCTCCATCGGGCTCAGCACGCTCGACCTGATCTCGCGACACCCCGACCGTTTCCGCATCGATGCGCTGACCGCCAACAGCAATGTCGCGGACCTTGCCGCCCTGGCGCGCCGGCACGGGGCACGGATGGCGGTGATCGCCGACGCGTCCCTCTACCGCGCGCTGAAGGATGCCCTGTCCGGCAGCGGCATCACGGCGGCTGCGGGGCCGGAGGCCCTGGTGGAGGCGGCGTCCGGGCCGTCCGACTTCGTCATGGCGGGCATCGTCGGTGCGGCGGGCCTGGCCCCGACACTGGCGGCGGTGCGCCGGGGCGCCGATGTGGGCCTGGCCAACAAGGAATGCCTGGTCTGTGCCGGTGACATCGTGATGCGCGACGTGCAGCGCTGCGGCGGCGCGCTGCTGCCGGTGGATTCCGAGCACAATGCCATCTTCCAGGTCTTCGACCGCGACCGGGCACAGGCGGTGCGGCGCATCGTGCTGACAGCATCGGGCGGACCGTTCCTGGACATGGCGATGGCCCGCATGGCGGACGTGACCCCGGCGGAGGCCGTGGCGCATCCCAACTGGTCCATGGGCGCCAAGATCTCCGTCGATTCCGCCACCATGATGAACAAGGGCCTGGAGATGATCGAGGCCTGGCACCTGTTCCCGGTCAGCACGGACCGGATCGACGTGCTGGTGCATCCCCAGTCGGTGATCCACTCCATGGTGGAATATGTCGATGGCTCGACGCTGGCGCAGCTCGGCAGCCCGGACATGCGCACGCCCATCGCGTCCTGCCTGGCCTGGCCGGAACGGATCGAGGCACCCTCGCCACGGCTGGACCTGGCGGCGCTGGGGCAGCTCACCTTCCAGGCGCCGGACCCGGACCGCTTCCCGGCGCTGCGCCTGGCGCGGGCGGCGATGGAGGCGGGCGACGGCGCGCCGACGATCCTGAACGCCGCCAACGAAGTCGCGGTTGCCGCGTTCCTGGAGGGCCGGATCGGGTTCCTGCGCATCGCGGAGCTGGTCGAGGCCGCGCTGGAGATGATTGATTCACGACCGCCTGATACCATCGATGCCGTGATGGCCCTGGACGCGGAAACCCGTGTCCGCACGGCCGCCCTTCTGGCCTGATGCGGCCCATGCGGTGCCGCACGACTGATCCTTCAGGGGAAGCTGCATGCTGCTGATCGACTATATCCTGCCGTTCCTGGCTGTCCTGACGGTGCTGGTCTTCGTGCACGAGATGGGCCACTACCTGGTCGCGCGCTGGTGCGGCGTGGGGGTGGAGGCGTTCTCGGTCGGCTTCGGCCGGGAACTGTTCGGCTGGTATGACCGGCGCGGCACCCGCTGGAAGGTCTCGATGATCCCGTTCGGTGGCTACGTGAAGTTCCGGGGCGACAGCGGCGCGGCCAGCACGCCCGATCATGCCGGCAACGTGCATGACGATGATCCGGAGAACTTCCACAACAAGCCGCTGCCGCAGCGCGCGGCGGTTGTGGCGGCCGGACCGGCGGCCAATTTCCTGCTGGCGATCGTCATCTTCGCGGGCATGTTCGCGGTCTGGGGGCAGCCCTTCACCACCGCCATGGTCTCGGAGGTGGTGCCCGACAGCGCGGCGGCGGAGGCCGGGTTGCAGCCCGGTGACCTGATCGTCCGCGCGGGCGGGGAGGATGTCGATTCGTTCGAGGACCTGCGCCGCATCGTGTCGCTGAACCTGGACCGCGCCCTGCCACTGGACGTGCAGCGCGACGGCGCCATGATCAGCCTGGACGCACAGCCGCGGGTGGTCGTGATCCAGGACCAGTTCGGCAATGACAGCAAGGTCGGCATGCTGGGCGTGCGCGCGGTGGAGCGTGGCTGGCGCGAACTGGGCCTCGGCGGCGCAGTGGTGGAGGCCGTGCGCCAGACCTGGGTGATCACCACCAGCACGCTGTCGGCGGTGGGTGACATGATCACCGGGCATCGCTCCGTGGAGGAACTTCGCGGCCCGGCGGGCATCGCGGAGATCTCCGGCCAGGCGGCCAGCTTCGGCCTTGCCTCGCTGATCAACATTGCCGCCTTCCTGTCCATAAGCCTCGGTCTCATCAACCTGTTTCCGATCCCGATGCTGGACGGCGGGCATCTATTGTTTTATGCCGTCGAGGCAGTGCGGGGACGCCCCCTGGGTGAGACCACCCAGGAGATCGGCTACCGCGTGGGCTTCGCCATGGTCATCGGCCTGATGCTCGTGGCGACGTTCAACGACATCGACCGATTCGGTGTGGTTGATTTCATGAAGGGTCTGTTTTCCTGATACGCGGCAGCGGGTCAGACCTAGGATAGAGGGTACCACGGCGTGTCTCGATGGCTGATCCTGCTGACTGTTCTGGCCTGGCTGGTGCCGTTCACCGCGAACGCCCAGCTGATCCAGGACATTGTCGTCGAAGGCAACCAGCGCATCGAGGCGGAGACCGTCCGCTCCTACATGCAGCTGGAACCGGGCAGCCCGTTCGAGGCGTCGCGGCTGGACCGTGCGCTGAAGACGCTCTACGGCACCGGGCTGTTCGCCGACGTGAACCTGCGCCGCCAGGGCAATGCGCTGATCGTCACCGTGGTCGAGAACCCGGTGATCAACCAGCTGGTCTTCGAAGGCAACAAGCTGCTGAAGGATGACGCGCTGGCTGCCGAGGTGCAGTTGCGCTCCCGCGTTGTCTATACCCGGGCGCGGGTGCAGAGCGACGTGCAGCGCATGTTGCAGATCTACCGCGCCAGCGGCCGCTTCGCCGCCACCATCGAGCCGAAGATCATCCAGCTGCCGCAGAACCGCATCAACCTGGTGTTCGAGATCAACGAGGGCGATCCGACGGAGATCAGCGCGATCCGCTTCCTCGGCAACACGGTCTTCGATGATGACGACCTGCGTTCTGTCATCGCCACGTCGGAGAGCGCGTGGTGGAACTTCCTTACCTCCACCGACGTCTACGACCCCGACATCGTCGCGCTGGACCGCGACCGGCTGCGCCAGCACTACCTGGAACATGGCTATGTCGACTTCCGCGTGGTTTCCGCCGTTGCGGAACTGACCCGCGACCGGGAGGACTTCTTCATCACCTTCACGCTGGAGGAGGGGGAGCAGTACCGCTTCGGCGAGGTCGACCTGAAGGCCGATGTGAAGGATGTCGATCCGAAGGAACTGCGCAAGGCGATCACCGACGAACCGGGGCAGATCTACAACGGCACCCAGGTCGAGAAGTCGATCAACGACATCCAGTTCCAGCTTGGCCGCAAGGGCTTTGCCTTCGTCGATGTGCGCCCGCGCACCCGGCGCGACCGGGAGAAGCGGATCGTCGACATCACCTACGAGGTGCGTGAAGGCCCGCGCGTCTATGTCGAGCGGGTGGATATCGAGGGCAACACCCGGACGCTGGACGAGGTCATCCGCCGCGAGGTGCTGCTGATCGAGGGCGATGCCTTCGACACCGCGAAGATCAACCGTTCCCGCCGCCGTATCCGTGCGCTGGACTTCTTCAAGACCAACGAGATCACTCCCGAACAGGGCTCGGCCCCCGACAAGGCGGTCCTGAAGGTGAAGGTGGAGGAACAGCCGACGGGTGAGCTCTCCGTCGGTGCCGGTTTCTCGACCACGGAAGCGATCATCGGCGACGTGTCGATCAGCGAGCGGAACCTGCTGGGACGCGGCCAGAACCTCCGGCTTTCCTTCTCCCTGTCGCTGCGCCGGCGGGAAGTCGACCTCAGCTTCACGGAACCCTACTTCCTGGACAAGCCGATTGCCGCCGGTATCGACATCTTCAACACCAACATCGACTTCCAGGATGAGTCATCGTTCGACCAGAGCACGTCGGGCGGTCGCCTCAGGACCGGTTTCTCCCTGTCGGAGGCGCTGCGTGTCAGCCTGAATTACCAGCTGCGTCGCGACAACATCAAGAACGTGGGCAACACGGCGTCGCTGTTCATCCAGCAGCAGCAGGGCGTGTCCGTCACCAGTTCGCTGGGCTACGAACTGAAGCTCGACCTGACCGACGACCCGATCGTGCCGCATGACGGCTCCCTGTCCACCTTCGGCCAGGAACTCGCGGGCTTCGGCGGCACGGTCCGTGACCTGCGGACCCAGGCCCGCCACACCCATTTCTTCCCGGTGTCGGAGGAATGGACGCTGGCACAGACGGTCCGGGGCGGCGCGGTCATCGGTCTCGCCAAGGACGTGCGCATCAACCGTCGCTTCTTCATCGGTGGCGACACGCTGCGCGGCTTCGCGGCCAGCGGCATCGGCCCGCGTGACGTCGCCACCCGCGACGCGCTGGGCGGGGAATTCTTCCTGACCGGTTCCACCGAACTGACCTTCCCGCTGGGGCTGCCGGATGAACTCGGCATGTCGGGCCGCTTCTTCAGCGACTATGGCTCCGCCTTCGGCGTGGTGGCCAATGGCGGTGTCGAGGATGATCCGTCGCTGCGCCTGGCGGTCGGTGTCGGCGTGACCTGGCGGTCGCCGTTCGGACCGCTGCTGTTCGACCTGTCGCGTGCCATCCTGCGCAACGACCTCGATGAGACGGAAGCCTTCCGCTTCAGCTTCGGCACACGCTTCTGACGCTCGCCGGTTGCCGCCGGTCAGTACCTGTGCTGTAAGGAACATCTGGTTTCAGATACGGGATTCTCCGGTTCCGTCACGAACAGCTTGAATTGAGGGAACACCAATGCGTGCCATCTGGCTTGCCACGATCTGCATCACGCTCATGACGGTTGGCGGTCTTCATGCCGCCCGGGCGCAGTCGATGCCGCCGGCGATCATCGCGACGATGGATTCGCAGCAGATCCTGCGCGAATCCAAGGCCGCCATCAGCATCGCGAACCAGATCAAGGGCTACATGGACAGCCTGCAGCAGCTCATCCAGGCAGAGGACAAGGCGCTGAAGGCGCGGCAGGACGAACTGCGCCAGCAGGCCGCCATCCTGGCCCCGGAAGCGGTGGAGCAGCGCCGGAACGAGCTTCAGAAGAGCTATACCGACGCCCAGCGCATGGTGCAGGACCGTCGCCAGGCCATCGGCCAGACCCAGCAGCAGGCGGTCGAGGTGCTGAAGGGCCAGATCCTGGGCATCATCGAGGAACTGGAGCGGGAGCGGGGCTTCAACCTGGTGCTGGATCGCGGCAGCATCAGCTGGACCAGCGGCGCCCTGGACATCACCAAGGAGATCATTGCCCGGCTGAACCAGCGTCTGCCGTCCGTCAAGGTTGGGCGGCCTGAAGGTTTCTGATGCCCGACGCGCGGTTCCATCGACGGCTCGGGCCGTTCACGCTCGGCGATCTGGCGCGGAAGACCGGGCTGTTCGGGGTGCCGGAAGGCGTCGATCCGGAGCTGCAGGTGACGGATGCCCTGCCGCTGGAACAGGCGGGCGAGGGGCACCTGAGCTTCCTCGACAATCGCAAGTACCTGCCTGCGCTGGCGGAGACCGGGGCCCAGTTCTGCGTCATCTCGCCGGAGCTTGCCGACCGGGCGCCCGCAGGCACCATTGCCCTGCCCACACCGCATCCCTATCTCGCCTTCGCCATGGTCTCGCAGGCCCTCTATCCGGGGCCGGAGGTATCGGCGGCGATCCACCCGAGTGCCGTGATCGACGACCGTGCGGTGCTCGGCAGCGGCGTGTCCGCCGGTCCGCATGCCGTGGTCGGCGCGGGGGCGGAGATCGGTGACGGCGTGGTGATCGGTGCCAACGTCACCATCGGGCCGGGGGTCGTGGTCGGGGCCGGCAGCCGCATCGACGCCAATGCCTCGCTGGAGACCTGCATCCTGGGCGCACGTGTCCATGTCCAGTCCGGCGCGCGCATCGGTCCCGGGGGCTTCGGTTTCGCACCGCATCCGCAGCGCCATGTCGCGGTGCCCCAGGTGGGCCGGGTGATGATCGGCGATGACTGCCATATCGGTGCCAATGTCTGTGTCGCCTGCGGCTCCGGCCACGACACCAGGATTGGCAACAATGTCTGGATCGATAATCTGGTGCAGATCGCGCACAATGTGGAAATCGGCGACGGGTCGATCATCGTGGCGCAAGTGGGGATTGCCGGTTCAAGCAAGCTCGGCCAGTTTGTGCAGGTGGGTGGCCAGGCGGGTATCTCCGGCCATGTGAAGATCGGTAACGGTGTGAAGATCGGTGCGCTGTCCGGCGTGATGAACGACCAGCCGGACGGGATCGCCGTGCTGGGGCAGCCCGCCATGCCGGTGCGGGATTTCTGGCGGCAGCTTGCGGCCATCCGGCGGCTGGGGACGAAGAAGGGGACGGACACATGACGGACACGGACGCGAACAGCGTGGAAGACGTGGCTGGCCCGGTGGACATCAACCGGATCATGCAGATGATCCCGCATCGCTATCCCATGCTGATGGTTGATCGTGTCGTCGATATCCAGCCGAACCACAGCGCCGTGGGCATCAAGAACGTCACCATCAACGAACCGCACTTCGTCGGCCATTTCCCGGTGAAGCCGGTGATGCCGGGCGTGCTGATCATCGAGTGCATGGCCCAGACCTCCGCCGTGCTGTTCGCGCGCACGCTGGGCAAGGGGATGGAGGGCAAGGTGGTTTATTTCATGACCATCGACAATTGCCGCTTCCGCCGCCCCGTGGAGCCCGGTGACCAGCTGCGCGTGCATGTGGAGAAGCTGCGTGGCCGCGGTGACATGATCTGGAAGATGCATGGCAAGGGCTATGTCGATGACAAGGTCGTGGCGGAAGCCGATTTCGCCGCAATGATCCAGGAAAAACTCTGAATGGCCGAGGTTCATCCCACTGCGGTTGTCAGCGATGACGTGACGCTGGGCGAAGGCGTCCGCATCGGTCCCTTCTGCGTGGTGGAGGGGGAAATCACCCTGGAGGACGGGGTGGAACTGGTGTCGCACGTGGCCGTCGCGGGGCGCAGCCGCATCGGTGCCAGGACCCGGGTGTTCCCCTTCGCCTCCATCGGTCATCCGCCCCAGGACACCAAGTACAGGGGGGAGCCGTCCCGGCTGGAGATCGGCGAGGACTGCACGATCCGGGAGCATGTGACGATCAACCCCGGCACCGAAGGCGGGGGCATGCTGACCACCGTCGGCAACAGGTGCCTGCTGATGACCGGCGCCCACATTGCCCATGACTGCCATGTTGCCGACCACGTGATCATCGTGAACAACGTGCTGCTCGGCGGGCACGTGGAGGTGGATGACTGGGCCATCGTCGGCGGCATGACGGCGGTGCACCAGTTCGTGAAGATCGGCAAGCATGCCATGGTGGGCGGTGCGTCGGCGCTGGGTACCAGCGTCATTCCCTATGGCCTGGCGCGGGGCAACCTGGCGCGGCTGGACGGGCTGAACCTGGTCGGCCTGAAACGGCGCAACTTCAGCCGTGACGAGATCAGCACCCTGCGCCGCGCCTACCGTTTCCTGTTCGGGCCGGAGGGCACGATGGAGGAGAAGGTGGCGGACGCGGAGAAGCTGTTCGAGGGCGAGACCGGGGTCGATGACATCATCGGCTTCATGAAGGCCAACTCCTCCCGTGGGCTCTGCACCCCCCGCAAGGACGCGACGGCGGCGCAGTAGCCCATGGCCGACCTGCCCAAACGGCTTGGCATCATTGCCGGTGGCGGTGCCGTGCCGGGTGACGTGGCCATGGCGGCGGAGGCCAGCGGCATCGGCGTCCACGTGCTCGCCTTCGACGGCGTGACGGACCCGGACCTGCTGGCCCGCCATCCGCATGACTTCATCCAGTTCGACCGGGTCGGGGACATCCTCGCGGCCCTGAAGCGCGGGGGCTGTGACAGCGTCTGCATGGTCGGCACCGTCGCGCGCCCGGACTTTGCCAGGCTGCGCCCCGACATGGCCGGGATCAGCCTGCTGCCGAAGGTGATCGCGGCGGCACGCAAGGGCGATGACGCGCTGCTGCAGGTGCTGGTCGGCTATTTCCAGAAGAAGGGCTTCCGCGTCGTCGGCGCGCACGAGATCAAGGGCGACGTGCTGGTGCCGATCGGTCCCCTGGGGGCCGTGGAACCGGACGAGGCGGCGCTCCACGACATTGCCCGGGCGGTAACCGTGGTGGAGACCCTGGGGGCGCTGGACATCGGGCAGGGCGCCGTGGTGCGCGACGGTCACGTTCTGGCCGTGGAAGCGGCGGAGGGCACGGACCGGATGCTGGAACGCTGTGTCGGCCTGGTGAAGGGCACGGGCGGCGTGCTGGTGAAGCTGACCAAGCCCGGACAGGACCACCGCGTGGACATGCCCACCATCGGGCGGGAGACGGTGCGTCGCTGCGTTGCCGCAGGCCTGAGCGGCATCGCCGTGGAGGCCGGGGCGGCGATGATCGTTGACCGGGACGGGACCGTGGCCGATGCCGACCGTGCCGGCCTGTTCATCACCGGCATTAGCCGCGACGCGCCATGACCGTGCAGCAGGCGCCGGGCCGGACGATCATGCTGGTGGCGGGGGAGCCATCGGGTGACGTGCTGGGGGCGCGGCTGATGCGTGCCCTGCGCGACCAGTCCGGTGGCACGGCGCGCTTTGTCGGTGTCGGTGGCGACGAGATGGCGCGGGAGGGGCTGAAGAGCCTGTTCCCCATCACCATCCTGTCGGTCATGGGCCTGTTCGAGGTGCTGCCGCGCGCGTTGGCGATCCGGCGCCGGCTGAAGCAGACGGAGGCGCTGGTCCGCCAGGTGCAGCCCGATTGCCTGATCACCATCGACTCGCCGGGTTTCAACCGTCGCCTCGTCCAGGCGGTGCAGGACATGGACCTGCTGAAGATCCACTACGTCGCGCCGTCGGTATGGGCCTACAAGCCGAAGCGCGCGGTCCGCATGGCGCAACTGTATGACCACCTGCTGACCCTGCTGCCGTTCGAGCCGCCCCTGTTCGAGAAGGAGGGCCTGCCATCGTCCTTCGTCGGGCATCCGGCAATCGAGGCGGAGCGCAACTATGACGGCGATCCCCGCGCCTTTCGCGGCAGCCTGGGCATCCCCTCCCACGCGCCGGTGGCAGCCGTCCTGTTCGGCAGCCGGATGGGGGAACTGCGGCGCATGGGTCCGGTCTTCATCGATGGCCTGCGCCGCGCGGCGCAGCAGGTTCCCAACCTGGTGGTGGTCGCACCGACCCTGCCGCACCTGAAACCGGCAGTGGAGCAGATGCTGGCGGACCTGAAGCTGCCGTCGCACGTGGTCGGGCCGACGCAGAAGATGGATGCGTTCCATGCCGCCGACGTGGCGCTGGCGGCATCCGGGACGGTGGCGCTGGAGCTGTCGCTGGCCGGGACGCCGTCGGTCGTGGCCTATCGGCTGAACAGCCTGACCGCGGCAATCGCGAAACGGCTGATCAGGATCAGGTGGGCCAGCCTGACCAACATCCTGCTGGACAGGGAGGTGGTGCCGGAACTGATCCAGGACCGTTGCCGGGCGGAGCAGATCGCGCCGCGGATCGTCGCCCTGCTGAGCGACAGCACCCACCGCGATGCCCAGGCGGAGGCGGGCAGGCTGGTCGCCGACATGCTGCGTCCACCCGGTGAATGGCCTTCGGAAAAGGCCGCCCGCGTGGTACTGAATCTGACCGACGGAAACTGAGGAGGAGACATCATGGAAGGCGCACGGCTGCTGCACACCATGATCCGGGTGAAGGATCTCGACAAGTCGCTGGATTTCTATGTCCGGCTGCTGGGCATGAAGGAACTGCGCAAGAAGGACTTCCCCACCGGTGACTTCACCCTGGCCTTCGTCGGCTATGGCGACGAGAAGGACAGCACCGTCATCGAGCTGACCCACAACTGGGGGCAGGAGGAACCCTATGACCTGGGCTCCGGCTTCGGTCACCTGGCCATCGGCGTGCCGGACATCTATGGCACCTGCAGCGAGC
The DNA here is from genome assembly GCA_965228535.1 of Minwuia sp. Taxonomy (GTDB): domain Bacteria; phylum Pseudomonadota; class Alphaproteobacteria; order Minwuiales; family Minwuiaceae; genus Minwuia. Next base: position 1,243,013 of record CBDDHU010000003.1, read on the forward strand.
TGGAGAAGGAAGGCGTGCCGATCCCGCGCCCGCCGGGGCCGATGAAGCATGGCGGTTCCGTGATCGCCTTCATCGAGGACCCGGACGGCTACAAGATCGAGCTGATCGAGCGGAAGCAGGGCTGAACCATGGCGCAGGGCCCGGCCGAGCTGTTCGCCGAACTGCACCGGGGCGACGCGCCCTTCGTCATGCCGAACCCCTGGGACCGGGGCTCGGCCAGGATCCTGCAGGGCATGGGCTTCAGTGCCCTGGCCACCACCAGCGCCGGTTTCGCCTTCTCCATCGGGCGGCGGGATGCGGAGGGCACCGTCTCCCGGGTCGAGGCGCTGGACCATGCGCGGGAGATCGTGAAGGCCACGCACCTGCCGGTGAACGGCGACCTGGAGAATGGTTTCGGCACCAGCCCAGAAGACTGTGCCGAGACCGTCCGCCAGGCGATCGCTGCCGGGCTGGCCGGTTGCTCCATCGAAGACACGACCGCCGACCTGAGCGACCCGATCATCGATTTCGGACTCGCCGTTGAACGGATCGCGGCATCGGCGGAGGCGGTGCGGCAGTCGGGTCGGCCCTTCGTGCTGACCGCGCGGGCGGAGAACTTCCTCTATGGCCGCCGCGACATGGACGAGACCCTGCGTCGCCTCAACGCCTTCGCCGATGCCGGTGCGGACGTGCTGTATGCGCCCGGGCTGCGCAAGATCGAGCTGGTGCGGGAGGTCTGTCGCGGGGTTTCCAGGCCGGTCAACGTGCTGGCCACGGCAGGCCTGACGGTGCCGCAGATCGCGGAGGCCGGGGCGAAGCGGATCAGCCTCGGTTCCGCCTTCGCGCTGGCGGCCATCCGTGGCCTTATGCGCGCGGCGACGGAGGTGCAGGAAAAGGGCAGCTTCCAGTTCGCTGCCGAGACCCCGGGCTTCGCCGACATAAACGCCATGATGCTGGGCCGCGACGAGGAGTGACGGTAGAGGCAGCCATGCGTCCGTCCAAACCCGCTTGCCGTTGCCGCGTCGCCAACCTACGCTCCCGGCAGGCTCAATTCAGGGGAGGATGGCCATGATTGGTGTAGTTGCGACGATCAAGTGCAAGGACGGTTCGGCGGCGGATTTCGAGGCTGCGGCGATGCAGCTTGTCGAGGCGGTGAACGCGAATGAACCGGGTTGCCTGTTCTATCGCCTGTTCAAGACGGATACCCCCAACACCTACCGCTTCCTGGAGGCGTACAAGGACAAGGAAGCGACCGAGGCGCATCGCGGATCGGATCACTTCAAGACCCTGGGCCGCGCGATGGGCGCGTTCATGGATGGCCCGCCGTCGGTGGAGCGTCTGCCGGGCGTCGAGTGATCGCGCGCCGATGCGGGCGCTGATCTGCGACGACTGGAAACCGTTCGACCAGCTGGAGATCGGTGACCTTCCGATACCGGAGATCAAGCCGGGGGCGGTGCGCATTCGCATCACCGCCGCCGGTATCTCCTTTGCCACGGGCCTCGTGGTGCAGGGCAAGTACCAGCGAAAGCCGCCAAGGCCGTTCGCGCCGGGGACGGAGATCGTCGGTGTCGTGACGGAATGCGCCGAGGGCGTCGACCGGGTGAAGGTCGGTGACCGGGTGATGGCCTTCATCGACTGGGGCGGCTCTGCGGAAGAGGGCGTGATCTGGGCCGGGCAGGTCTATCCCGTGCCCGATGGCCTGTCGGATGCGGAGGCGATACCGCTGCTCTCATCCTACGGCACGTCCTACGGTGCGCTGGTGGAGCGGGCGGAGCTGAAGGCCGGCGAGACGGTGCTGGTCCACGGGGCCGGCGGCGGTGTCGGTCTGGCCGCGGTCGAGATCGCGAAGGATCGCGGCGCGACGGTGATCGCCCGCGCCGGGACGGAGGAGAAGCGCGACTGGCTGCGCCAGCGCGGCGCCGACCATGTGCTGGACAGCGCGGATGCCGATTTCCGGACCGCGGTGGCGGACCTGACCGGCGGGCGTGGCGTGGACATCGTCTATGACCCGCTGGGCGGCGACGTGTTTCACCAGTCGCTGCGCTGTCTCGACATGGGCGGTCGCCTGCTCAGCATCGGCTATGCCTCCGGCGAGATCCCGCAACTGGGTGTGAACCTGCTGCTGCTGAAGAACATCACCGTGATGGGCTTCAACTGGGGCACCTACTGGGGCTGGACCCCGGCGGATGAACGGGTGCGGCTGACCCCGGAACGCGACCGCGTGATGGCCGGTCTGAACGACCTCTGGGCACGGGGGGCGATCATTCCGAAGATCCACGGCACCTACCCGATGGCCAGGTACAAGGAACTGTGGGCGGAGATTGCCGAGCGCCGGGCCGTGGGCCGGGTGGTCCTGCTGCCGCAGGAATAGCGTCTTCCGGCAGACACGAAGAAAGCAGGGGCGCATCCGGCTGGTTCCGGATGCGCCCCTTTCTCTTTCGATCAAGGCGGGTTGCGGTGTTACTTCGCCGCGACGGGGCCGTCGATCTCGGGTTCGTGGCGGCGGCTGGAGCGGTCGAAAAAGTCGTTGCCCTTGTCATCGATGACGACGAAGGCGGGGAAATCCTTCACCTCGATCTTCCAGACCGCTTCCATGCCCAGTTCCTCGAAGTCCAGCACCTCGACGCTGGTGATCTCGTCGCGGCCGACACGGGCGGCGGCACCGCCGATGGAGCCGAGATAGAAGCCGCCATTCTTCTTGCAGCTGTTCACCACCTGCTTGGAGCGGTTGCCCTTGGCGACGGAGATCATGGAACCGCCGATCTCCTGGAACTCCGGCACGTAGGGGTCCATGCGTGCGGCAGTGGTGGGGCCGAACGCACCGGAGGCATAGCCCTCCGGTGTCTTGGCCGGACCGGCATAGTAGATCGGGTGGTTCTTGAAATAGTCCGGCAGTTCACCGCCCTGGGCGACACGCTTGGACAGTTCCGCATGCACGATGTCACGGGCGACGATCATGGTGCCCGACAGCAGGATCGGCGTTTCCACCGGCAGCTTGGTCAGGATGTTGCGCAGGTCGTCCATCGGCTGGCTGAGGTCGATCCGCACCGCGTTGCCGGAATCGATCTCCGCCTCCGGCAGGTACTTTGACGGGTCACGCTCCAGCGCCTCCATGAACACGCCGTCACGGGTGATCTTGGCCTTGGCCTGGCGGTCGGCGGAGCAGGAGACGCCGATGCCGATGGGCAGCGACGCGCCATGGCGCGGCAGGCGGATGACGCGCACGTCGTGGCAGAAGTACTTGCCGCCGAACTGTGCGCCGATGCCGAGATTCTGCGACAGCTTGTGGATCTGCGCTTCCAGTTCCAGGTCGCGGAAGGCATGGCCGGTCATGTCGCCGGAGGTCGGCAGCGCGTCGTAGTACTTGCAGCTGCCCATCTTCACGGTCTTCAGGTTCTGTTCCGCCGACATGCCGCCGATGACGATCGACAGGTGATAGGGCGGGCAGGCGGCGGTGCCGAGCGTCGGCAGCTTCTCGGCGAAGAACTGCAGCAGCCGGTCCGGATCCAGCACGCGCCGGGTCTCCTGGAACAGGAAGGTCTTGTTGGCCGAACCGCCACCCTTGGCGATGAACAGGAACTTGTAGGCGTCGCCGCCCACGGCCTCCAGGTCGATCTGCGCCGGCAGGTTGGAGCCGGTGTTCTTCTCCTCGAACATCGACAGCGGTGCCATCTGGCTGTAGCGCAGGTTGCGGCTGGCCCAGGTGCGCTGCACGCCGACCGAGAGCGCCTCCGCATCGTCGCCGTCAACGATGACCTGCTGGCCCTTCTTGCCGGCGATGATCGCGGTGCCGGTATCCTGGCAGGAGGGGAATTCCATCGCGGCGGAGATGTTGGCGTTCTTCAGCAGTTCCAGCGCCACGAAGCGGTCATTGTCCGACGCCTCCGGGTCCTCCAGGATGTTGCGCAGCTGCTGCAGGTGTGCCGGGCGGAACAGGTGGCTGATGTCGCCGAATGCGGTTTCCGCCAGGTCGCTCAGCACGTTGGGCTGGATCGTGACGAACTCCCGGCTGCCGAGCTTCTCGACGCTGACGCCGTCCACGTCCAGCTGACGGTACTCGGTATCATCCTCGCCCAGCGGAAACAGTGGCCCATACCCGATATCGCTAGCCATCTCAAAGACCCCCTTTGATCACCCCGAAATTCATGCAGGCGCCAAGCAGAACACAAAACGCATCCGAATGCAGTATCCACGCGGCGGCTATTTGCTGACGACGATCAGGTTCCGTGCCGTCAGGTCCCCCTTGCGGGTACCCGCCACGCGGATGCTGTCCGTATCCGAAAGGCCGATGAACAGGCCGTGGGGCGTCGACCAGACCCGCTTCGAGACCGCTTCCCAGGTTGGCCACTGCGGGATGTTGCGCAGGATGATGCGATCCTCCGCCGGGTCGAAACCGGCGATCAGGTCATGGCCGTTGCCGGGGCCGAAGACGAAGCTGTCGGGGCCGAAGCCCGCATTGTGCGTGGTCTTGCCCGCCACGTCGACATGATGGCGCACCCCGTCGCGCACGGTCACCGTGGCCTCGGCATGGGCGGCTCCGGACAGGACGATGGCCAGGACCGCCCCGCAAAGCAGGCGGGCACCCCTTGTGCGATGGGATGCCTGCCGGGAATGTTTCCGTGTTGCCACGCGATCAGAATATGAAGTCGTCGGTCTCGTCCAGCGTGACACCTGACAGCCCCTGCAGGGTCAGGGACTCGGTCCCGCCGCCCGTGATGGTGATGATCAGGTCGCCACCGGAGTCGACGAAGTTCAGGTCACCGAAGCTGATCCCGAGCGCCGAGAAGTCGATGACGTCATCGGTTCCCGGTCCGGCCACGAAGTCCTCGATCACGTCGTTGCCGAAGCTGGCATTGTCGAAGACGAACAGGTCGTTGCCGTCCTCACCGGCGAGCGTGTCGTTGCCGCCGGTGCCGCCATTCAGCGTGTCGGCACCCGCGTCACCGAAGATGCTGTCGTCGCCCAGGCCACCGAACAGCAGGTCCAGCCCCTCGCCACCGTCCAGGACGTCGTTGCCGTCCTGGCCCAGCAGGGTGTCGTTGCCGGCCTCGCCACGCAGGGTGTCGATGCCTGCACCGCCGTCCAGGCTGTCATTGTCGGCACCACCCAGCAGCGAGTCGTTGTCGTCGCCGCCGAACAGCACGTCCTGGCCACCGGCACCGTTCAGCTGGTCGTTCCCCGACCCGCCGAAGATGGTGTCGAAGCCGACCAGCGTGTCGAGCGAGGGGTCATCACCGTTGATGGTGTCGTTGCCCTCGTTGCCGAACAGGCTGTCGAAGTTGCCGCCACCCAGGATGAAGTCGTCGCCAAGGCCGCCATTGATGGTGTCGTTGTCGAACTGGCCCCGCAGGGTGTCGTTGCCGTCGCCGCCATCGATGGAGTCGTTGCCGGAACCACCGAACACGCGGTCGATACCGTCACCTGCGGTGATGGTGTCATCGCCGTCGCCGGCGCTGATGGTGTCGTTGCCGATGCCGCCATTGATGGTGTCGGCACCGCTGTCACCGACCAGCGAGTCGTTGCCGTCCTCACCGATCAGGGTATCGGCCCCGGACCCGCCATTCAGCGTGTCGTTCTCCGTCCCGCCCAGCAGCAGGTCGTCATCCGCCCCGCCGAACAGGGCGTCGGCCCCGGCCTCACCGGTCAGGAAGTCCGCGCCGTTGTTGCCGGACAGCGAGTCGGCACCGTTGCCGCCATTGATGGAGTCGTTGTCGTCACCACCGACGACGGTGTCATCGCCGTCGCCGCCGATCAGCAGGTCCGCCCCGGCATCGCCGAAGATCAGGTCGGCATCCGCGCCGCCCTCGATCAGGTCGGCACCCAGGCCACCCTCCAGCGTGTCGTTGCCCGCGTCACCGATCAGCGTGTCGTTGTCGTCGCCGCCATCGATGGAGTCGGCACCCGCACCTGCCGTGATCGTGTCGGTGCCCGCGCCGCCGCTCATGATGTCGTCGCCGTCGCCGCCATCGACCACGTCGTTGCCGGCACCGGCCAGCACCGTGTCGTTGCCGGCACCTCCGGAGATGTTGTCGTTGCCTTCACCGCCGGAGATCGTGTCGGCACCGTCACCGGCACTCAGGATGTCATCACCGTCGCCACCACTCAGCGTGTCGGCCCCGTCACCGGACTGCACCGTGTCGTTGCCGCCCCGACCGAAGAAGTGGTTGTCCAGCGTGTCGCCGAACAGGAAGTCGCCGAAGTCGGAACCAAGCACACCTTCCATGCTGGTCAGCGTGTCGTCCTGCGCCGAACCGCCGGACGCCGTGCCCAGGGTCAGGTCGATGAACACAGCCGAACTGCTGTCGGTATAGTCGGCGCAGTCGTGACCGGGACCGCCATTCAGGCTGTCCGCACCCAGGCCGCCCTGCAGCGTGTCATCGCCGTTGCCGCCATCCAGCGTGTCGTCCCCGTCCCCTGCGACGATGGAGTCGTCACCGTCCAGGCCCTGGATGGTGTCGGCCCCGCCGGTGCCGTTCAGCGGAATGTCATTGCCCGGCGTACCGGTGATGATGGTCGGACCGCCGAAGTCGAAATCATCCGGATCCAGCTCCGACACCAGCACGCCCTGCAGCACCAGCACGCCCGCCGCGCCCAGGTTGATCGTGGTGTCGGTTCCGTCGTCGGTGGCGTTGGCCAGCACGTCGGCGAAGCTGTTCAGCGCCGTGACGGCCTGCACGTCGATGACATCGTCGGTCCCGGCGCCGGCCACGAAGCCCTGGATGGTGTCGTTGCCGAAGCCGTCGGCCAGGATGAACAGGTCATCATCGCCGCCGCCATTCATGAAGTCGTCGCCGATGCCGCCGGTGATGGTGTCGTTGCCGCCACCGCCCTGCAGCGTGTCGGCCCCGTCGCCGCCATCGATGATGTCGTCGCCATCCTCGCCGATGGCGATGTCGTTGCCGCCGCCGGTGGTGATGGAGTCGGCGCCCGCGCCGCCCACGAAACGGTTGTCCTCCGCCCCGCCGGAGAGCGTGTCGTCGGCGGAGGTGCCGATGGCCCCTTCGAAGTTGGCCACCGTGTCGTCGCCGACCAGCGTGTCGGAGGTGTCGAACACCACCGGGCCGGTCTCACCGGACAGGTCGAGCACGTCCAGCCCGGCACCGCCGTCGAGGCTGTTGGCCCCGGCGCCGCCGCTGACCGTGTCGGCCCCGATACCGGCATCCACCGTGTCGTCACCGTCACCGGCGGAGATGCTGTCCGACCCGCCTGCGCCGAACAGGGTGTCGCCCGCGGCACTGCCGATCAGGGTGTCGGCGAAGTCTGAACCGATCACCTGCTCGATGCCGGAAACCGTGTCATTGCCGCCGTTGGAGAGGTCGAAGCTGACACCGGCATTCTCACCGGCAAAGCTGACCGTGTCGGAGCCTGCGCCACCGACAACCGAGTCGGCGCCCTGGCCGACGAACAGCAGGTCGTTGCCGTCACCGGCATCCAGCGTGTCGTTTCCGGCATTGCCGCCCAGCGTGTCGTCGCCGTCTCCGGCCAGCACGATGTCGGCACCCTGTCCGCCGAGCAGGCTGTTGGCGCCCGCCGTGCCGATCAGCGTGTCGGCGAAGTCCGAACCGATCAGGTTCTCGATGCTGCTGATCACGTCACCGGCGGCATGGCCGCCCGCGGCCGTGCCCAGGGCCAGGTTGACGTTGACCGCGGCCGAGGAGCCTTCGTAGCTGGCGGTGTCATTGCCTGCACCACCGTCCAGCGTGTCGCCGCTGGCCCGGCCCTGCAGCAGGTCGTCGCCGCCAAGCCCGAACAGGGCATTGCCGAATTCGTCGCCACGCAGCGTGTCGTTGAAGTCGGAGCCGATGACGTTCTCCACCCGGTCGAAGACGTCGCCCGTGGCATCGCCGCCGATGGCCGTGCCGAGGTCGATGTCCACATTCACGCCGGAAGCGGAGTTCGCATAGGTGATGGTGTCGTCGCCCAGGCCACCACGCAGGGTGTCGGCCCCGATGCCGCCTTCGAACAGGTCGTTGCCCAGGCCACCGGCCAGGCTGTCATCGCCGCCCTGGCCGATCAGCGTGTCATCCTCCGAGCCGCCGAACAGCGTGTCCGCGCCGGTACCGCCCTCCATCGAGTCGGCACCTTCGCCGCCATTCAGCAGGTCGTTGTCATTGCCGCCGAACAGCACGTCATTGCCGTCATCGCCGACCAGGGTGTCGTTGCCGCTGTTGCCTTCCAGCGTGTCCTGATGGCAGTTGCCGTTGATCGAGTCGGCACCGTCGCCACCGATCAGGCTGTCATTGTCGTCACCGCCCTCGATGGTGTCGTCCCCGGCACCGCCATTGACGGTGTCGTTGCCCAGGTCGGCGCTGATGCTGTCATTGCCGAGGCCGCCATTGACATCATCGTCGCCCAGACCGGCCGTGATGGTGTCGTTTCCATCCTGTCCCAGCAGGGAGTCGTTGCCGTCGGCGCCGTCGATCAGGTCACCGTCGGCTCCACCCAGGATGGTGTCGTCACCGGCACCGCCCAGCAGGGTGTCGATGCCCTCGTCGCCCTGCAGCGCGTCGTTGCCGTTCCCGGCCACCAGGGAGTCGGCCCCCAGGCCACCGGCCAGGGTGTCGTTGCCATCCCCCGCATTGATGGTGTCGTTGTCGTCGCCACCGTCGAGGGAGTCGTTGCCCAGGCCGCCATTCAGCGTGTCCTCGCCCTCGTTGCCGGTGATGGTGTCGTCGCCCGCGTCACCGAACAGGGCATCGACGCCTTCGCCGCCGGTCAGGTCGTCGGCATCGTCGCCACCGCGCAGGGTGTCGTCGCCCAGGTCACCGCGCAGCGTGTCGGCACCCAGTCCGCCGCTGATGCTGTCCTGGCCGATGCCGCCATCGCCGAGGTCATTGCCGTCATTCAGCGACAGCGTGTCGTCACCATCCTCGCCGCGCAGCGTGTCGTCGCCCGCCCCGCCTTCCAGCAGGTCGTTCCCGGTTCCGCCGAGCACGGAGTCGTTGCCGTCGCCGCCGATAAGCCGGTCCGCACCGATGCCGCCATTCAGGTTGTCGTTGCCTTCGCCGCCATTCAGCGTGTCGTCACCATCCTCACCGGCCAGGGTGTCGTTGCCCAGCCCGCCGAGCAGCGAGTCCGCGCCGATGCCGCCGACCAGCAGGTCGTCGCCGTCACCGGCATCCAGCGTGTCGTCGCCATCCTCGCCCTGCAGCGTGTCGTTGCCGAGGCCACCGGCCAGCGTGTCGTTGCCGATGCCGCCGAACAGCCGGTCATCATCGTCACCGCCGTCCAGCAGGTCGGCACCGGCAGAACCCGACAGCGTGTCGTTGCCTGCACCGCCGGTGACCGTGTCGTCGCCGTCAGCGGCGCTGACACTGTCATTGCCGTCCAGCGCGTCGATGTTGTTGGCGGAGCTGTTGCCGGTGATGTTGTCGTCGAAATTGGTCGCGATCAGGTTCTCGAACCCGGCGACCGTGTCACCGGCCGCGAAACCACCGGACCCGACGCCGCCGGACAGGTCGACGGTCACCCCGGCATCGGAGTTCGAGTAGTCGATCAGGTCGATGCCGCCCAGCGCGTTGATGTTGTCCGCGCCGGCGCCCGCGATCACCGTGTCATCGCCCAGGCCGCCGGTGATGCTGTCCGCACCGGCCCCGTCGATGATCAGGTCATTGCCTTCACCGCCGCCCAGCGTGTCATCGCCGTCGCCGCCTTCCAGCGTGTCGTCACCATTGCCGGCGGTAATGCTGTCCGCGCCGAGGCCGCCGACGAGGGAGTCTGCCCCGTCACCACCCGCCAGCGTGTCATTGCCCGCGCCGCCGTCCAGGATGTCGTCGCCGCCCAGGCCTTCCAGCTTGTTGTCCGCGCCGCTGCCCAGCAGGGTGTCGCCGAAGCCGTTGGTGCCGACCGCGCTCTCGATGGAGATCAGGACGTCACCGTCAGCGTCGCCACCGGTGGCAACGCCCAGGCCGATATCGACATTCACCGCCGCGCCGGAACTGCGGTAGTCGGCGGAGTCGTTGCCGTCGCCGCCGTTCAGCACGTCGGCGCCCGCGCCGCCTTCCAGGCTGTCGTTTCCGGCCTGGCCGAGCAGCGTGTCGGCTGCCGCCCCGGCGGAAATCAGGTCGTCGCCGCCGCCGCCCTGCAGCAGGTTCTCGGTCGCGGAGCCGGTGATCTCGTCATTGTCGCCTGCACCGATGACGTTCTCGATGAAGGCATAGGTGTCGCCCTCCGCATCGGAGAGCTGGCCGATGCCGGTCGTCAGGTTGACCCGCAGCGCACCACCCGCGGCGGAATAGTCCACCGTGTCGTTGCCGTTGTTGCCGTTCAGCTGGTCCGCGCCCTCGTCGCCGAGGATCACGTCGTCGCCCTCGCCACCGGCAATCGTGTCGTCGCCGACGTCGCCCGACAGGGTATCCGCGCCGTCGTCGCCCCGGACCACGTCGTTCTCGGAGCCGCCGAACAGCCGGTCATTGTCGCCGCCGCCGGACACCAGGTCCTCGCCCTCTTCGCCGAACAGGGTGTCGGCACCGGCACGCCCGAACAGGCTGTCGAGGCCCGCGCCGCCGAAGGCCTGGTCATTGTCCGCGCCGCCATCGATGAAGTCGTTGCCGATGCCGCCCGACAGGGTGTCGTTGCCTGCCTCGCCCAGCAGGGAGTCGATACCGGCATCACCGGTCAGCGAGTCATTGCCTTCGCCGCCCAGGATCGTGTCATCGCCATCGCCGCCGATACCGGTATCGTCGCCACCGTCGGTCTTGATCAGGTCAATGCCTGCGCCGCCATTGGCCACGTCGGACCCGGCACCGCCACGCAGCGTGTCATCGCCGTCATCACCGGCCAGCGTGTCGTCGTCATTGCCACCGAACAGCACGTCATTGCCCGCACGGCCGAGCATGAAGTCGGCACCGTTGCCGCCGTCCAGGGTGTCATTGCCGTCCAGCGCATTGGCACCGTCCGCGCCGTCCAGCACGTCGGCACCGTCGGAGCCGATCAGGCTGTCATTGCCCAGGCCGCCACGCAGCGTGTCGTCGCCCAGGTTGCCGAACAGCGTGTCATTGCCGTCATCGCCGCGCACCGAGTCATTCTCGCCGCCGCCGGAGATCTGGTCGTTGCCCGCACCGCCGCGCAGGTTGTCAGCCCCGGCACCGCCGAAGATCTCGTCGTCGCCGCCGTCACCGTTCAGGCTGTCATTGCCGGTCTCGCCGAAGATGCGGTCCGCATCCGCGCCGCCATTGGCCGAGTCATTGCCGTCGCCGCCGAAGATGTTGTCGGTGCCGGCATCGCCGTTCACCGTGTCGTCGCCGAACTGGCCGAACAGCCGGTCCGTGCCCGCGCCGCCGAACAGCTGGTCATTGCCGTCGCCGCCTTCGGCCAGGTCATCGCCGTCGCTGGCCGACAGGGTGTCGTTGTCGGCACCACCGAACAGGTCGTCCTGGTCGCCGCTGCCGGAGATGAAGTCGTTGCCGGCCAGGCCGAACAGGTCGTTGGCCGCGTTGGAGCCGGAGATCGTGTCGTCGAAGTTCGACCCGATCACGTTCTCGATGTTCAGGTAGATGTCGCCCAGCGCGTCACCGGCCGTGCCGTTGCCCGTGCCGAGATCGACGCCGACCGCTGCCGCCGACGCGGCGAAGGTGATCGTGTCCGTGGCCGCGCCGCCATTGATGGAGTCCGCGCCCGCACCGCCGATGATGGTGTCGGCACCCGCGCCCAGTGCCAGCGTGTCGTCGCCGTCACCGTCGGAGACCAGGTCGAGGCCGTTGCCGCCGACAATGCTGTCATTGCCTGCACCGGCAACCAGCGTGTCGTTGCCCGCGCCGCCAAGCAGCGTGTCGTTGCCCGCGCCCGCGTCGATGGAATCGTCGCCCAGCGCACCGTCGAAATTGTTGTCGCCGCCATCGCCGATCAGCGTGTCACCGGCACTGGTGCCGATGGCGCCCTCGATGTTGGTCAGCGTGTCGCCCGTGGCGTCACCGCCGGACGCGGTGCCGAGGCCGATATCCACCGTGATCGGACCGGTCGAACCGGAATAGTCCGCCACGTCGATGCCGGCGCCGCCATCCAGCGAGTCGGCGCCTGCGCCGCCCTTCACCGTGTCGGCACCGTCGCCACCCAGCAGGGTGTCGTCACCGGCCATGCCGAACAGGCTGTCGGCTTCCGCCCCGCCGACCAGCAGGTTGTTGTCCAGGTTGCCCTGCAGGATGTCGATGCCATCGGTGCCGATGACATTCTCAACCTTGCGCAGCTGGTCGCCCTCCGCGTCGGAGCGGCTGCCCTTGCCGTTGTTCAGGTTGACCGTCACACCGCCCGGCGAACTGGTGTAGTCGGCCGTGTCGATGCCGTCGCCGCCGGACATGCGGTCCGCGCCGTTGCCACCGACCAGGGTGTCATTGTCGGCACCGCCGCGCATGTCGTCATTGCCGGTGCCGCCGAAGATGGAGTCCGCCCCTTCCTCGGCATTCAGGATGTCGTTGCCGCCCTGGCCGAGCAGCAGGTCGTCGCCGCCACCGGCGCGCACGATGTCGGATGCCGCACCGCCGTCCAGGCTGTCATTGCCCAGGCCGCCCTCGATGATGTCGGAGTCGGAGCCGCCGAAGATGCTGTCATCGCCGTCCCGGCCCTTCAGGATGTCGCTGCCGACACCGCCTGACAGGGAGTCCGCGCCGTCCTCGCCGTCGATGAAGTCAGACCCGTTGTTGCCGAAGATGGTGTCGTTGCCGGTGCCGCCGACCAGCGTGTCGCCGCTGTCGCCGCCGTCGATGTTGTCGTCACCCTCATCGCCCTTGATGGTGTCCTTGCCGGCATTGCCGAACAGCCGGTCGTTGCCCGCACCACCCCGGATCAGGTCGGAGTCGTCGAAGCCGCGCACGGTGTCCGCGCCGTCACCGCCGAAGATCTGGTCGCGACCGGCGTCACCATGGGCGGAGTCATTGCCCGCACCGCCGAAGATCGTGTCCTCGCCGGAGCCGCCCTCCAGGCTGTCATTGTCCTCGTCACCGGAAATCCGGTCGTCCGCCGATCCGCCGCGCAGGGTGTCGTTGCCGAAGCCGCCGAACAGCGTGTCCGCATCACCGCCGGGCACGGTCTCCGCCCCGGAATCACCGACGATGGAGTCGTCGCCCAGGCCGCCGAACAGCTGGTCCTGGTTCTCGTTGCCGGTGATGGTGTCGCCGCCGTCGCCGCCGAAGATGCGGTCATTGCCTTCCTCGCCCGACAGGTCGTCATTGCCGGCATTGCCCTGGATCGAGTCGGCGCCGATGTTGCCGCGAACCGTATCCGCGCCGTCACCGCCGGTGATCGTGTCGAGGCCGGAACCACCCTCGATCAGGTCATTGTCCAGGCCACCATCGATGATGTCGTCACCGGTCTCGCCACGCAGCGTGTCGTCACCGTCCTGGCCCAGGATGGTGTCGTTGCCGATGCCGCCCTGCACGGTGTCGCCGCCGGCACCGCCCTCGATCGCGTCGTTGCCGCTGCCGCCGCGGATGGTGTCCGCACCGTCATTGCCGAAAAGGGTGTCGTTGTCGGCCTGGCCGTTGATCTCGTCATTGCCCAGCCCGCCGGTGGCCAGGTCGGCACCCGTACCGGCATCGATGCGGTCGTCGCCCGCATTGCCGTCAAGGGAATCGGAGCCGTCGCCGCCATTGACCGTGTCCTGGTCGATGCCGCCGACGATGGTGTCGTTGCCGCCCTCGCCGAACAGGCGATTGGCGCCGCTGGAGGCGGTAATGACGTCGTTGCCGCGCCCGCCCTGCACCTCGTCATTGCCGTCACCGGCGATCAGCGTGTCGTTGCCGCCGACCGTGTCGCTGTTCAGGTCACCGCGCAGCGTGTCGTTGCCGTCGCCGCCATCCAGCAGGTCCGCGTCCTGTCCACCGAACAGCTGGTCATCGCCCGCATCACCGAACACCAGGTCGGTGCCCGCGTCGGCACGCACCGTGTCATTGTCGTCGCCGCCGGAGATCTGGTCGTTGCCGTCGCCGCCGACAATGACGTCGGCACCGGCATCACCGGTGATGGTGTCGTTGCCGGCATCGCCGAGGATCTTGTCGAACGCGTCGCCGCCGGAGATCAGGTCGGCATCGCCGCCGCCGATCAGGCTGTCCTGACCCGCGCCGCCTTCCAGCGTGTCCTGACCGCTTCCGCCGGCCAGGGTGTCGTTGCCCAGGTCGCCGGTCAGGGAGTCCGCACCGGTCTCACCGGCCAGCGAGTCATTGCCGTCGCCACCGACAACCGTGTCGTCACCATCCTTGGCGAAGACCGTGTCGTTGCCCGCGCCGCCATCGACGGTGTCGTTGCCCGAACCGGCATGCACGAAGTCGTCGCCGTCACCGCCCAGGACGCTGTCCGCGCCCGTGTCGGCGAAGATGGTGTCGTCGCCCGCGCCGCCATCGACGGTGTCGTTGCCGCCATCGGTCTCGAAGCGGTTGTTGGTCGCGTCGCCGGTGATGACGTCATCGCCACTGCCGGAGCGCAGTTCCTGCACCGCGATCAGCGAGTCCGTGCCGAACTGGGAGGTGACGATGCCGCTGTTCAGGTCCGCCAGGACCGCGTTGGTGGCATTGGTGTAGTCGGCTTCGTCCCGACCCGCGCCGCCCGCGAAGGTGTCGTCGCCCAGCCCGCCGCGGAAGGTATCGTTTCCGTCATTGCCGAACAGGGAGTCCGCACCGTCGCCGCCATTGAGCGAGTCGTCGCCAAGGCCGCCGAGCAGGGTATCATCCCCACCCAGGCCTGCGATCGTGTCATCCGTCGTCGTGCCTGTAAGCGAGTCGGGTCCATTGGTCCCGACGATCTCGGCGAACCTCACATTGGAGACAGCCGTAGCCTTGAGCAGTTCAACCAGAAGCGACATCCAAGGACCTCCAAAAAGTCCGACCTCTGCCGACCGCAGCATTCCTTGTTTTTCTTATTAACAGCAGGAATTAGCACAATCTTTACGAAAATGCCAACGGCAAGAATGGTGCATCCATCACATTGCGACGGGAGGGATCGGGGAGCAGGTCGGCACCGTCCCGAAGGGGCGTCAGGCATTAACCATTGCCGGTCGCGGAAACCATGGGCGGACGCTCCGTCATGGCCTAGGGCGCGCCCGATCTTAACCAGATTGGCCTCCGACCTCGGGACATTTCTTGCGAGCGCGCCAGTGACGGATCGGTGATGTCTCGCCGGTCACAGCCCTACCACCGACCGGTCATACCGCTTGCCGGAGCCTTTGACTTTGGGGAAATTTCGGCCCTACTTGTCGGTGGGGTAGTACGAATCAGGTCGGTGGCGACAGCGCGGAAACGCGGTGTGCCCGACCGTGGAACAGAGTTCAGGAAGCGATTGCCATGAAGCCGGGAGCACCGTGGAGCATCAAGGGCGTCGATACCGACGCGCGCGAGGTGGCAAAGGCCAAGGCCAGGGCGGCGGACATGACCCTGGGCCAGTGGCTCAACCGTGCCATAGCGGAGGCTGACAAGCCCCAGGCGGCGCCTGCACCGGCGGCCCCGCCCCAGGGCTCTTCACTGGACACGGCCCGGCTGATGCGCGCGATCTCGGAGGTCGCGCGGCGGGTGGACCAGGTGCGCGAGAACGCGGCGGGTCCGGCTGCCGACACGGGGCGGCTGGAAGCGGCCATCGAGCAGATCGGGCGACGGCTCCAGGGTCTTGAGCAGTCACTGGCGACCGGTCCCGACCTGTCCGTGATCGCCGACCGCATCGACGCGATGAACAACCGGCTGGACACGCTGGACGAACGCGATGTGCAGGCTGCGCCGGTGCCGGACCTGTCGGAGGGGCTGGCACCGCTGAAGGCCGACCTGCAGCGGATGATGAACGGCATGCTGAACCTGGCGCGCAAGATCGACACGGTCGATCAGAGGGCGCAGGAACGGCTGGCTCCGCTGCAGGAGCAGTTGCAGGCGATCTCCGCCGAGTCGTCTCCGCCTCCGCCGCCGCCAGCCGACGATCCCCGGATCGATCTGCTGCGCGACGAGATCGTGGCGCTTCGCGAGGCCGTGACAGCCCGTGCCGATGATCCGCGCGAACCCGGGCCGCGCGAACCGGCCCCGGACATCGGCGCGGCGGTGACCGCGGCAATGGCACCGCTGCTCGCCAAGCTGGCCGACATGGAGGGCAGGCTGCAGGCGGTCCAGGCTCAGCCCGCACCTGCGCCTGTCGCACCCATGCCGGAGCAGGAGGCCTCCGCGTCGCCCGAACCGGTGCAGGGTCAGGACGCAGGCGATGACGACGACGCGGACACGGTACATGCCGCCGAACCTGCTGCGCCGGAGGTCGGGACGGATTCCCGGATCGTCGTTGCGGATGACCGGCCTGCGGTCATCGATCCGCCTGCCGCGCCCGACGCAACAGGTCCCTCCGAACCCGAGTTCGAGCCTGAGCCCGAGCCGGAAGCCCCGGTCCCCGAGACCGGGAGCGGCATGGATGATGACGACGCGCCGATGCGGCGGCCGGAGCCGGGAGCGATCCAGGCGTTGCACGACCTCACCGCCAGCCGCCGTTCCGTCAGCCGCCCCGTTGAGCCGATCCTGCGCGATCTGCCGACGGAGAACCTGCGGGACCTGGATGATGATGACCGGCCGGACTTCGACCAGGCCCGCACGGAATCCGGTGACGATGCGCAGGAGACAACAACCGGTCCCGAGGCTGCTTCCCCGGCAGACAGTGAAGCTGCCCCTGCCGATGACGGGGCCTTCGCGGGTTTCGATGGGCAGGCGGTTCGCGGACTGCCGGAAGACGAGACCGAGATCCCGTCCGATCACGGTCCTGCCGACGCGCCCGCCCCGGCGCGGCCTCAGACCGGGCCGGTACATGATGATGTGGCCCATGATGACGACACGGACATTCCTGCTGCTGCGGCTCCGCCTGACCGGCCCCGGCGCATCGTGCCTGTCGAGAGCCTGCTTGCCGGTGGCGCGGACGGGGCGTCGCGTGCGTCGGTTTCCGACGATTACGAGACACGGCTGGATGATCCCGCACCGACCATGGTCGAGCCGGAGAGACAGGAACGTCGTGTTGCAGGCATGGCTGCCACGGCGGGGCCGATGGCCGGTGGACCGGCGAGGGGCGAGCAGCCCCGGCGACGCCGGGGTGCCGGTTACCTGCTGGTGGCACTGCTGTTCCTTGCGGTCCTGGTCGGCGGGTTCTTCCTGATCGGGGATGCCCGGTTCAATGACTGGGTGGCGCAGGGGCGGCAGCTTGTGGCCGCCCTGACGGGTACGGGCCAGCCCGGAGGTGATGAACCCGTCGCCGATGCAGGAAATGTTGCCGCCACCCCGCCGGTGGTCAGCAATGCTCCGGCACCAGCGTCTCCTGCAGGTGCGGATGCGGGGCAGGCTGCAGGTGACCAGGCCGGTGGTGGTCAGACGGTTCCGCCGGTGACCACGGCGGAGGCCGTGCCACAGCCTTCAGCGTCCGCACAGGCACCCGCGAGCGATCCGGCCCCCGCGGCAGCGCCTGCACCTGCACCCGAGCAGGTTGCGGTCGCCCCCGCCGCTCCCGCGGCTCCCGAAGCTCCGGCGGCTGCCCCGGCACCAGCGCCCGCACCACCTTCCGACGACCTGGCAACGCTGCAGGCCCGGGCCGATGCCGGTGACGCGGAGGCGCAGTACCGGCTGGGCGTGCGCTACCGCGATGGTGACGGTGTCGGTGTCAGCTATGCCGAGTCGGCGCAGTGGTTCCAGCGCGCGGCGGAGCAGGGGCATGTTCCCGCCCAGGTCGATCTCGGCATCTTCTATCGCCAGGGCGTCGGCGTCGCCAAGGACCTCGATCTTGCCAAGGTCTGGTTCCATGCGGCGGCGCGTGCCGGCCATCCGGAGGCGCAGAACTTCCTGGGCCAGGTCTATGTCAGCGAGAACGAGGATCGTCCCGACTATTTCCAGGCCGCGCGCTGGTTCCGCGAGGCGGCGGAGCAGGGCGTGCTGGATGCCCAGTTCAATCTGGCCTCGCTCTACATGGGCGGGTTCGGTGTGCCGCGTGATGATGCGCAGGCCTATTTCTGGTTCGGCATCGCTGCGCGCCAGGGCGACCAGGACGCGGTGACCAACCAGCAGAACATGGCGGCGCTGATCTCCCCCGCGGAACGGGCGGAACAGGACCAGCGCATCGCTGCCTTCCAGCCGGTGGAGCAGTACCGGCCTGCCGAGAGGCGGGATGCGGCCACCGTGTCCGTTCCGGTGGCCGGATCGGGCGAACTTCGCCGCCGCGACCAGATCCGCCTGCTGCAGCGCCTGCTGATCTCGCGCGGCTATTCACCGGGGGAGCCGGATGGCCTGCCCGGTGAACAGACGCGGGAGGCGATCCGCCAGTTCGAGGCGGACAGCGGCCTGCCTGTCAGCGGGAGGATCACCGAGGCGGTGCTGCAGGCCCTGCAGGCGGGAGGTTGAACGCGGGATTTCCGCGCGATTCTTGCCGATTCAGTCGGACTGTGGGCACACTGGTCGAATCATTCCTGAACAGGCGCTGAAGCGGAAACATGTCCTCAGAAACCCCCTGGAGCGTACGTGGTGTGGAGCCCGAGACGCGCGAGGCCGCGAAGGTCGCCGCCAGGCGGGCTGGGCTGACACTGGGGCAGTGGCTGAACCGGACGATCCGCAATGCCGTCGCCGAGCAGCTCGGCAGCCGGGAGGCGTCGGGCGAGACCGCGCAACTGCCTGCCCTGGCCAACGAGGTGCTGCTGGCCGCGATTCAGGAACAGCTCGACGCCCAGCGTGAAGCGCTGGAGGCCACGTTCCACGAGGCACGGTCAGGTGAGGCGGGCGCCACGATGGAGACAACCCACCTGAGCGAGGTGCCGGAGGCCCCGACGGAGCTGAGCACGCGCTTGCAGGGGGAACTGGATGAGATCAAGCTGCTCATCCACGACTATCTCGGGCTGCTGCTGCCGGTCGCGGAACCGGTGCAGGAGCTTTCAAGGCAATTGCAGGACATCGGCAGCCTGTCGCAGGATGTGCGGCGCGCGGCCGAGGCAGCGGAGAAGGCGGCGGCATCCGTGCAGCCGCTGGAGCGGGCCGTCATGCGTATGAGCGGCGGATACAGGGCAGAAGAGGCGGACCAGGCGAATGAGCGCCGTGGCAGCGGGTTGGGGAAACTGTTCGGCAACTGAGACGTCCTACCGGCATGTCGCCGGTGTTCGGCTTGTGACAGGCTAGGCGCGTCCGGTGCAGATCTATCTCCCCATCGCCGAGATGCCCGTGAACATCCTGCTGCTGATCGGCATGGGGGCCGGTATCGGGTTCCTGTCCGGCATCTTCGGTGTCGGTGGCGGCTTCCTGATGACCCCGCTGCTGATCTTCATGGGCATCCCCGCTGCCGTTGCCGTGGCGACGCAGGCCAACCAGATCGTCGCCGCCAGCGTCTCCGGCGCCATCGGCCACTGGCGACGCAAGAATGTCGACATACAGATGGGGCTGGTGCTGCTGGCCGGGGGACTGGTCGGGTCCTTCTGCGGCAGCCTGATCTTCGCATGGATGAAGAGCCTGGGACAGGTCGACCTGATGATCCGCCTGTCCTACGTCGTGTTCCTGGGCATCATCGGGTCGCTGATGTTCGTGGAGAGCACTCGCGCCCTGCTGCGCCAGCGGCGCGGCGCACCGCGGCGGCGGATGCACAAGCACTACTGGGTGCATGGCCTGCCGTTCAAGATGCGCTTCCGCCGCTCCAAGCTCTACATCAGCGCCCTGCCGCCGCTGGGTGTCGGCTTCCTGGTCGGCCTGCTGGCCGCGATCATGGGCGTCGGCGGCGGCTTCGTCATGGTGCCGGCAATGATCTACCTGCTGGGCATGCCGACCGCCGTGGTGGTGGGCACTTCCCTGTTCCAGATCACCTTCGTCACCGCCGCCGTGACCATCATGCATTCCATCAACACCCAGACGGTGGATGTGCTGCTGGCGCTGCTGCTGCTGCCCGGATCGGTGATCGGGGCGCAGATCGGTTCCCGTGTCGGCGTCAACCTGAAGGCGGAACAGCTGCGTGCCCTGCTGGCGGCGATGGTCCTGGGTGTCTGCATCAAGCTGGGCATCGACCTGTTCCTGCAGCCCGACGACCTCTACAGCCTGTCGATCGGTGGAGACGGCCAGTGAGAAGGCTCCTGCTCGCCCTCACGGTCCTGATGGCCAGCAGTGCCCCGGCGCAGGCGGATACGCTGGTCAGCGACATCTCCTCCCACCGGATCGGCATCACCTCCAGCTACACCGGCACCGAACTGCTGCTGTTCGGCGCGCTGGGGGAGGGGGGTGGCGACGTGGTGATCGTCGTGCGCGGCCCCGACCAGGACCTGACGGTGCGCCGCAAGAGCCGTGTCGGCGGCGTCTGGCTGAACACGGAGGCAGTGAGCTATCGGGGCGTGCCGGGCTTCTATGCCATCGCCTCCAACCGTCCGCTGTCGGAGATTGCCAGTGAGCGCATCCTGCGCCGCAACGGCATCGGCATTTCCAGCCTGAAGTTCACCGGGGAGACCACGTCGCCCGATTCCCCGGACACCTTTGCCGACGCGATCCGCCGCCGTCGCCAGGGCAACGGCCTCTACCGTTCCGACGAGGGGGCGGTCTCGGTGATCTATGAACGCCTGTTCCGTGCGACGATCCCGTTCCCGGCCAATGTCCCCGTCGGCAACTACAACGCCCAGATCTACCTGTTCCAGGATGGCCAGGTGGTGGTCGGCGAGACCAAGCCGATCATCATCGACAAGTCGGGTATCGAACGGGCGATCTTCATCTTCTCCCGCCGCCAGCCCGCGCTCTACGGCATCTGTGCCGTCATCGTTGCCTGCCTGGCGGGATGGGGTGCCGCGCAGTTCTTCCGCAAGCGCTGAGCGCCAAATGTCCCTCAGGGGCTGCTCCCTAACCGGTGTTCCGGTCGGAAGTGGCATCCCTGATGGCCTGATAGGGCAGAAGAACGCAGTGATGACGGCTGATATGCGGTTTCACGGCTTCGAAATCGCGGTAATCGTCGGGTGCGTCCGCGCCATCCTTCAGGAATGCGCGCACCGCCTCGCGCAGGTCGTCGAGGTCGCCCAGCGTCTGCCCGACAGCGGTTTCACCGACGATGGAGGCGGAGGCCTGGCAGACCAGGCAGGCACGGATCTCGTAGCCCAGCGCGGTGATCCTGTCCCCGTCCAGTTTCAGGTCCAGGGTGATGCGGTCCCCGCACATGGGGTTGTGCGTCGTCGCCGTCGCGTCCGGATACTCCAGCCGCCCGGCACCGCTGGCGCGACCTGCCAGTTTCAGGAATGCGGTCTGGTAGATCTCGCTCACAGCAGCGCCCTCACCTGTTCCAGCCCCAGGAGCAGGGCATCGATATCATCCGTGTCATTGTAGAGCGCCAGCGAAGCGCGCACCGTCCCGGCAATGTCGCGGCTGTCCATGAAGGGCTGCGCGCAATGGTGTCCGCCGCGCACGGCGACGCCGTGGCTGTCCAGGATCTGCGCCACGTCATGCGGGTGCAGCCCGTCCATGGTGAAGGAGATCACCGGCATGCGCGATTGCGTGCCAGTCGGTCCGATCACCTCCACGCCCCGGATCGTGGAGAGGCCGTCGATGGCCCGTGCCGTCAGCGCCGACAGGTGCGCCTCCGCCCCCGCCAGGTCCTGACCGCTCAGCCAGTCGGCCGCAGCCGCCATGCCGATCGCCGGGGTGATCGGCGGTGTTCCGGCCTCGAACCGCATCGGCGGCTCGGCATATTTCGTCTGCTCCAGCGCGACATGGGCAATCATCTCGCCCCCGCCCATGAAGGGCGGCATCTCGGCCAGCAGGTCGGCCCGGCCCCACAGGACGCCGATGCCGTTGGGGCCGAACATCTTGTGGCCCGAGAAGCAGTAGAACCCGACCCCCAGCGCGCGGACATCCAGCGGGCCGTGCGGCACCATCTGCGCGCCGTCCAGCAGCACCTCCGCACCCACCGACCGGGCGGCCTGCACCACGCAGGCGACGTCGGTGACCGCGCCGGTGACATTGGCGGCATGGGTCAGAGCGATCAGCCGGGTGCGGGGCGTGACAAGTCCGTCCAGCCGGTCCAGGTCCAGGCGACCGTCCGCCGTCGCGGGCAGGGCCTTCAGCACGATCCCGCTGCGGTCGCGCAGCATCTGCCAGGGCACGATGTTGGAATGGTGCTCCAGGACGGAGATCAGCACCTCGTCCCCCGGCTGCAGCCGCGCGCCGAAGCAGTGGGCCACCAGGTTGATCGCGGCGGTGGTGCCGGAGGTGAAGACGATCTCCTCCGCCGCGCCGCCGACGAAGTGCGCCATGGTCTGCCGCGCGCCCTCGTAGGCACGGGTCGCCGCCTCCGCCAGCCGGTGTACCGACCGATGCACGTTGGAGCGCGCGGTGGTCTCGTGGGTCCGGATCGCGTCCAGCACCGCGTCCGGCATCTGGGCCGTGGCCCCGTTGTCCAGATAGTGCAGGGCGGGGGCGTCCGGGACTCTCAGGATCGGGAACTGCGCGCGGATGGCGGACACGTCGAACGGCATCAGTCGCGCACCTGCGCCAGTGCCTCGGGCGTGTCCACGTCCATGAAGATCGAGTCGTCGTCCACGGCGATCTCCGCCACCAGGTCCTCGTGCTGGCCGATCAGGTGGCGTGCGCCGGTGTCGCCCGCGACGTCGCGCATGGCGGCGAAGAAGCGGCGGTCGAACAGCACCGGGTTGCCGCGCTTGCCATGGCGCGTGGGGATGACGATGGCGCGTCCCTCCACCGGGTTGAAGGCGGCGATCATCCGGTCCAGCAGCGCGGCGGTGACCCGGGGCATGTCGCCCAGGCAGACCAGGGCGCCGTCGCAGCCGTCCGGCACTGCCGCGATCCCGGCGGCGAGGGAGGTGCTGAGCCCCTCCGCGAAGCGCGGATTGTGGGTCAGCGTGACCGGCCGGTCACTGCCCAGCGCTGCCGCGATCTGCTCCGGCTCGTGACCGGTGACCACGATCAGCGGCGTGGCGGCGCTGGCTTCCACCGCCGCCACCGCGTGCAGCAGCATCGGCTTGCCGCCGACATCGGCCATCAGCTTGTTGTCTGCCCCCATGCGCCGCGACTGGCCGGCCGCGAGCACGATTCCGGCGATCTTCGGCATCCGTTGCGCGCCCTTCTCCGTGTCCTGTTCCCCGTCGCGCGGGGCACCGCGCTGCACCGTGTCCATCAGCAGGCCACCGACACCCATGCCCATCACCGCCGCCGCATCCACGTCCTGCCCGGCGAGGATGCGGTTCAGCACCCAGTCGAAACCATTGGGCTTCGGGCTGCGGGCACAGCCTGGCGCACCGATCACGGGCACGCCTGCCAGTTCTCCGATCAGCATCAGGTTCCCCGGATCGACCGGCATGCCGTAGTGGCGGATGGTTCCGCCTGCCGCCACGATCCCGGCCGGGATCACGTCCCGCCGGTCGGTGATGGCGGAGGCGGCGAAGATCACGATGGGGCTGTTGCCCGCGGCATGCTGCTCCCTGATGGCGTCGGCCAGCGCGTCCTCGTGATGGTCAACGGTAGCGACATCGCCGAGGGTGCTGCCGACACGCCCGAGGCGCAGTTCCATCACGTCGGCGGCCTTGGCGATCACGGAAGGCTTGGTCTCGGGCAGGCGGGTGGCGATGACACCGACCCGGTGCGTGCTGAAGGCGGCCAGCGCCACGGCACCGCCGGCCAGCGCCTCGACCGCACCGACGGTCTCAGCCGCAACGGCGAAGGGAATGATCTTGATGGTGGCCAGCATCTGCCCGGCCTCCACGGTCGCCCAGGGCTCGACGGTGGCGATGGTGATGCTCTCATGCACCGCGTTCATCCGGTCCACCACCGCGCGGTCGATCAGCGCGACGCCTGCCGCCTCCGCATAGATGTTGCAGCGCCCGGTGAAGGGGGCGTTGGTGCGGGTGCCATCGCCCGCACTGGCGCTCGCGACCCGCTCTGCCGCCTCGTCCTCCGCCACGTCGTCCGGTCCGGCACGGGCGGCGAGAACGGTCGTGCCACCGTTCCCCTGCAGCCAGGCAATGTCGGCAGCGGTCAGCACGTGGCCTTTCTTGCGCCGCCGCCCGTCGATGGTCAGTCCGTGGGCAAGCCAGGCGCCCTCGGCCTCTTCCAGCGGCAGGCGGCCGAAGATCACGCCGCTGCTCCACGCAGGGCAGCGGTCACCTGTCCCATGATGGAGACAGCGATTTCCGCCGGGGACTTGGCACCGATGTTCAGGCCGACGGGGCCGTGGATGCGGCCATGCCTGCTGGCGTCGAAGCCGGCGCTCTCCAGCCGCTGGATCCGCTTGGCATGGGTGCCCTTCGAGCCGAGGGAGCCGATGTAGAACGCCTCCGACGACAGGGCGGCCTGCAGCGCCGGGTCATCCAGCTTCGGGTCGTGGGTCAGGGTGACGATGGCGGTGCGGTGGTCCGGTTTCAGTTCCGCCAGTGCCTCGTCGGGCCAGGCATCGATGATGCGGATGCCGGGAAACCGTTCCGGCGTGGCCCAGGCCTGGCGCGGATCGACGATGGTCACGTCATAGCCGGTCATCGCGGCCATCGGGGCCAGCGCCTGGGCGATGTGCACCGCGCCGACGATGATCATTCGCAGCGGCGGGTTGAAGACGTTCAGGAACACGTCCCCGTCCGGCGTCTCCACGGTGCGTGGCTTGTCGGAGCGGATGGCCTCCGCCGCCTCCCCGGCCAGCGGATCGTCCTCGCCTGGATGGATCAGCCGCTGCGCGCCGCTGCCCAGGTTCGTGGCCACGACGACCGTGCGGTGCGCCGCCCGGTCCGCCAGCAACTGCTCCAGCAGTTCGCGTTTCATCGCCTACTCCAGCCGCTCGACGAAGACGGAGATCTTGCCGCCACAGGCCAGCCCGACCTCCCATGCCTCGTCATTGCTGACACCGAAATCGAGCTGCTTCGGCTTGCCGTGCTTCATGATCTCCAGCGCTTCCGCGACCACCGCACCCTCGACGCAGCCGCCGGAGACCGAGCCGACGAAGTCACCGTTCTCCGCGATGGCGAGCTGGCTGCCTGCCGGTCGCGGCGCGGAACCCCAGGTGGAGACCACGGTCGCCAGCGCGACCCGGGTGCCTGCGGCCTGCCAGTCGGCGGCGCTCTGCAGGATGTCGCGTGTCTCGGTACTCATGCCAGTTCTCCCGACCATGTGCGCGCGGCCTCCAGGCGACGCGGTCCCATGTCGCCCAGTGCCTCCGCCAGCTGTGACAGACTCTCCAGATTGTGGACCGGGCGGAAATCGTCAACATGCGGCAGGATCGCACGGATGCCGCGTGCCTTCGGCTCGAAGCCCTCGAAGCGGAGCAGCGGGTTCAGCCAGATCAGCCGCCGGCAGGACTTGTGCAGCCGCTCCATCTCCATTTCCAGCCCGTCCCCGGCATCCCGGTCCAGCCCGTCGGTGATCATCAGCACCACCGCACCCTGGCCCAGCACCCGCCGCGACCAGAACCGGTTGAACTCCTCCAGCGTCGCGCCGATGCGGGTGCCACCGGACCAGTCCTGCACCTGCTCCCCGATCCTCTCCAGCGCCACGTCGATGTCGCGATGGCGCAGGTGGCGGGTGATGTTGGACAGCCGCGTGCCGAACAGGAAGCTGTGTACCCGGTCGCGGTCGCTGGTCATGCCATGCATGAAATGCAGCATCATCCGGCTGTAGCGTTCCATGGAACCGGAGATGTCGCACAGCACCACCAGCGGTGGATGGCGCTCCACCCGGGCGCGGCGTTCCAGCGGCATGGCATCGCCTCCGGACTTCATGATGGCGCGGAAGCTGCGGCGCATGTCGACGCGGCGGCCGTTCTGCTTCGGCTGGAACCGGCGGGTCTTCACGCTCATCAGCGGCAGCCGCATCCGGGCCAGCGCCCGCCGCGCCTCCTCCATCTCCGTGTTGGTCATGTCCTCGAAATCGCGGGTCTGCAGCCGTTCCTCGTCGGACACGGTCAGCGTCGCGTCGATCTCGATCTCCTGCTCGCCATTGTCCTGCGGTTCCTGCCGCGACTGCGGCGCCAGCGCCTCGGCGATCCGGCGCATGGTCTTCTTGCGCTCCGCCTCTTCCGAGCCGTCGATGTCGGGCCGCACCTCCGGCAGCAGCAGCGACATCATCTTCTCCAGCAGCTGCGGGTCACGCCAGAAGATGTGGAAGGCCTGGTCGAACAGTTCCTTCTGGTCGCGGCGGTTCACGAAGACCGCGTGCAGCGTCCAGTAGAAGTCCTTGCGGTGGCGCAGCCCGGCGGTTTCCACCGCGCGGATCGCGTCCAGCGTCTTGCCGGGGCCGACCGGCAGCCCCGCCGCCCGCAGCGCGCGGGCGAAATGCATGATGTTCTCGGGCAGCCGTCCGCCCTTCGGCCCCTTCGCTCCGGGCTCCCCGTCCGAGGCTGGAACCGGTGCCGATCCGAACATCAGCCTGCCACCGCCTCTGCCCGGACCTGCTGCAGGATGCGCGATGCCTCGCTGCCCTGCATCTTCACGATGTCGTCCTGGTACTTCAGGATCACGCCGAGCGTGTTGTTGATGGTCTCCGGGTCCAGCACGATGACATCCAGTTCCGTCAGGGCGCGAGTCCAGTCGATGGTCTCCGCCACGCCCGGCTGCTTGAACAGGTCCTGCTTGCGCAGTTCCTGGATGAAGCCGACGATCTGCTGCGTCAGTTCCTGCGGCGCCTCCGGGGCCTTGCGGCGCAGGATCTCCAGCTCCCGTTCCGCGTCCGGGTAATCCACCCAGTGATACAGGCAGCGGCGCTTCAGCGCGTCATGGATCTCGCGGGTACGGTTGGAGGTGATGACGACCAGCGGCGGCTCCGGTGCCTTGACGGTGCCGATCTCCGGGATTGAGATCTGGAAATCGGAAAGCACTTCCAGCAGGTAGGCCTCGAAGGGTTCGTCGGTCCGGTCCAGTTCGTCGATCAGCAGCACCGGTGCCGCGCCGGGCGCGCCGTCCAGCGCCTGCAGCAGCGGGCGGCGGATCAGGAACTCCTCCGTGAAGATGCCCTTCGACAGCCGTTCGCGGTCGGTCTCGCCGGCGGCCTCCGCCAGGCGGATCTCCAGCATCTGGCGGGCATAGTTCCACTCGTAGACGGCGGAGGCGGTGTCCAGCCCCTCGTAGCACTGCAACCGGACCAGCGGGCGGTTCAGCGTCGATGCCAGCACCTTCGCGATCTCCGTCTTGCCGACACCGGCCTCTCCCTCCAGGAAGATCGGCCGACCCATGCGCATGGACAGGAAGGCAACGGTGGCCAGGCTGCGGTCGGCGACATAGTCGGCTTCCGACAGCAGGCTCGCGGTCTCGTCGATGGAGGCGGGCAGGGCGCGGGGCGCATCACTCATGGAACGGGAACTCCGGGGACGGGTTGGTACTTGGTCGTGGCGGTGTCAGGCCAGCCACAAGGTATACAGCGTGACGGCAAGGACAAGGATCACCGCCCAGAGCAGGGGGCTGAGCCGCCCCGATTTCCGCCGGTTGCGTGCCGCGTCCTCTGCGGCACGCATCGACCGGGCGGTGATGCTGTCCTGATCCTGCTGCTCAGTCATAGCTCTGCTTCAGCTTCCGCAGGCGGCGGATCAGGCTGGAGGTGTCCCAGCGGCCGCCGCCCATCGCCTGCACGTCGCCGTAGAACTGGTCGACCACGGCCGTGACCGGCAGGCTGATGCCCATGCGCTTCGCCTGTTCCAGGCAGATGCCCAGGTCCTTGCGCATCCAGTCCACCGCGAAACCGAAATCGAACTTGTCGTCCAGCATGGTCTCGTAGCGGTTCTCCATCTGCCAGGACTGCGCTGCGCCCTTGGAGATGGTGTCCACCACCTTGCGGCCGTCCAGCCCGGCGGACTGCGCGAAATGCAGCGCCTCCGACAGGCCCTGCACCAGCCCGGCAATGCAGATCTGGTTGACCATCTTGGCGATCTGGCCGCTGCCGGCCTCGCCCATCCGCTCGCAGGCGCGGGCGTAGGACATGATGGCGGGCCTGGCGGTGTCGAAATCCTTCTCCGTGCCGCCGCACATGACCGTCAGCACGCCGTTCTCGGCACCGGCCTGGCCACCGGACACGGGACCATCGACGAAGCCGATGCCCTTTTCCGCCGCGATCGCCGCGATCTCCTGCGCCACGTCGGCGGAGGCGGTGGTGTGATCCACCAGCACGGCACCGGACTTCATGCCGGCCAGCGCGCCGTCATCGCCCAGCACGACGCTGCGCAGGTCGTCGTCATTGCCGACACAGACCATCACGAAGTCGGCATCTGCCGCCGCCTCGCGCGGGGTCGCTGCGCTGCTGCCACCATGTTTCGCCACCCACTCGTCGGCCTTTGCCGCCGTGCGGTTGTAGACGGTGGTGGCGTAGCCCTTCTGCTGCAGGTAGCCGGCCATGGGATAGCCCATGACGCCCAGTCCGATGAATGCTGCCTTCCGTGCCATGGTCCCTGTCCCCCGGTTCGTTGTTCATTCCGCCCATTCCTACACTGCACGGCGAAGGACCGGAAGGCCCGCGAACGGCAGGCTCCGCGGTTGACCTGCGGGTCAAAGGGGCCATGCTCTGGGAACTGGTCGATTCGGGAATCCTGCGGCGGTAATCCAAATGAAGTGGCTGTGGCGACTGCTGTTCACCATCGTGCTGACGCTGGCCATCGCGGTCGTGGCCGTCTTCATCGCCGGGCGCATGTCGCTGCCGGAATACCAGGGGACGGTGGCGCTGCGCGGGCTGGAGAACACGGTCCGCATCGTGCGCGACCGCTTCGCCGTGCCGCACATCCGCGCCCAGAACCGCGCCGACAGCCTGTTCGCGCTGGGTTACGTCCATGCGCAGGACCGGCTCTGGCAGATGGAGATGCAGCGCCGCGTCGGGCAGGGACGGCTGTCGGAGATCGCCGGTGAATCGACCGTTTCCACCGACATCTTCCTGCGCACCCTGGGCGTCTACCGGGCGGCGGAGCGGACGGTGGAGAACCTGGACCCGGAGACCCGTCGCCTGCTGGATGCCTATGTCGCCGGGATCAACGCCTTCCTGGACACGCGTGAGGGGCTGCTGCCGCCGGAGTTCCTGATCACCGGGATCGAGCCGGAACCCTGGCGGCCCGCCGACACGCTGGTCTGGCTGAAGATGATGGCCTGGAACCTGAGCGGCAACTGGGCCAACGAGGCGCGGCGAGCGGCACTTGCCATCCGCCTCAGCCCGGAACAGATCCGCGACCTCTGGCCGGACTACCCGGCGGACGGGCCCACCGCCATCGGCAGCCTGGCCGGGGCCATGCCGGCGGATTTCTGGTCGGAGCTGGCCGCGCTGGACCCGTTCCCGCAGGGACCGGGCACGGGCTCCAACAACTGGGTGGTCGGGGGCAGCCGCAGTGCCACGGGCAAGCCGCTGCTGGCCAACGACCCGCACCTGGGCCTGCAGACCCCGGCAATCTGGTACTTCGCGGCCATGGATGACGGCGTCGATGCCACCATCGGCGCGACCCTGCCCGGCGTGCCCTTCGTCGTGCTGGGCCGCAACCGCCACATCGCCTGGGGCTTCACCAACACCTCCCCCGACACGCAGGACCTCTATGTCGAGCAGGTGAACCCCGACGACCCCACCCAGTACCGGACGGAGGATGGCTGGGCGACGTTCGAGACGGTGCAGGAGGTGATCCGCGTCAGTGGCGGGGACGACGTGCCGATCACTGTGCGCAGGACCCGGCACGGGCCGGTCATGTCCGACGTGACGGAGCGGCTGTCGGGCATCGCGCCGGAGGGGCATGTCGTCGCCTTCCGCTGGCACGTGCTGGATGATGACGAGATGTCGATCCGGGCCGGCCTGAACATCCATCCGGCGCGCAACTGGCGCGACTTCAAGGCGGCGATGCGCGACTTCACCGGCGCGCAGCAGAACATGGTCTTCGCCGACGTGGCCGGGAACATCGGTTTCATCGCGGCGGGCCGCGTGCCGGTCCGCATCGACCAGTCCGACTGGCAGGGCATGCTGCCGGTCAGGGGCTGGGAGCCGCAGTCGGGCCGTGCAGGCTACGTGCCCTACGATGCCCTGCCGCAGGCCTACAACCCGGCGAAGGGCTATGTCATCACCGCCAACAACCGCATCGTCGATGACAGCTATCCCTGGTTCATCACCAACGAGTGGGCGGCCCCGTACCGGGCGCAGCGCATCACCGACCTGCTGGAAGCCCGCTCGATCCATTCCGTCGAGAGCTTCAAGTCGATCCAGGCCGACCAGGTGTCACTTTTCGTACGGCAGATGAAGCCGCTGATGACGCAGATCGCGCCGGAGCGGGAAGATCTGCGCACCGTGCTGGCGGACCTGAAGCTCTGGGACGGCACCATGGATGCCGACCGCACCGAACCAACGATTTTCATCGCCTGGTACCTGGAACTGGTGCGCCAGCTCATCGTCGACGAGACCGGGGACCAGATCAGCCAGGTCTTCGGGTTCCGCCCCACCTTCGTCCACAATGTCCTGACCGACCGCAACGGGGCCAGCCGCTGGTGCGACGACGTGGCGACGGACGGGGTGGAGAACTGCCGTGTCGTCATCATGCGGGCGCTGGACCTGGCCATGGCGGGGCTGGAGATGCGCCATGGCACCGACCGTGCCGACTGGCGCTGGGGCGACATCCACCGGGCCATCAGCCCGCACAACCCGTTCGGCCGGGTCGATCCGCTGAAACGCGTGTTCGATGTCTCCGTTCCCGTGGGCGGCGGATCGTTCACGGTGAACGTGGCGCACGGACGGCCGACCAGCCCCGAAGGCCCGATGACCACCGGCCATGCCGCGTCGCTGCGGGCGCTCTACAATCTCGATAACCTGGACGCGTCGCTCTACATGCACTCGACCGGACAGTCGGGGCACCTGCTGTCGCCGCACTATGACGACTTCGCCGAGCGCTGGCGCCAGGTGGACTACATCCCGATGTCCCTGCGCGCGGAGGATATCGAGCCCGGTGCCATCGGCACGCTGGTCATGCAGCCGCTGCGGTAGATTGCCCGAACCGCAAGTGCTATCGCACCCGCCATGAGTTCCGCACCCGCACCACAGAACACCACCCTGACCACCGCCGTGCTGATGCCCGCGCTGTTCGTGTTCCTGTGGTCCACCGGTTTCATCGGCGGCAAGCTGGGCCTGCCGCATGCGGAACCGATGACCTTCCTGGCCATCCGCTTCGCCATCGTTGCCGCCGGGCTGACCCTCGTGGCGCTGCTGTTCCGGGCCAGGTGGCCCCGGGACTGGCGGCAGATCGCGCACCTGGCGGTGGTCGGGCTGCTGCTGCACGGGTTCTATCTCGGCGGGGTCTTCGCCGCGATCCATGACGGCGTGGAGGCCGGAACCTCCGCCCTGATCGTCGGCATCCAGCCCATCGTCACCGCCATCCTGGCCGGACCGGTGCTGGGGGAGCGGGTGACGCGACGCCAGTGGCTCGGCTTCCTGCTC
Source organism: Minwuia sp. (assembly GCA_965228535.1). Classification (GTDB taxonomy): domain Bacteria; phylum Pseudomonadota; class Alphaproteobacteria; order Minwuiales; family Minwuiaceae; genus Minwuia. Next base: position 1,274,293 of record CBDDHU010000003.1, read on the forward strand.
GGTCTCTGCGGCGTGGCGCTGGTGGTGGAGCAGAAGCTGGGCCTTGGCCTTGGCACGCCGTTCGGCATGGGGCTCTGCGTCATGGCCCTGTTCGGCATCACGCTCGGCACGCTGTACCAGAAGCGGTTCTGCGCCGCGATGGACCTCCGGACAGGCAACGCCATCCAGTTCGCCGCAGCCTTCGCCATGACCACGGTCCTGGCATTCGCCTTCGAGACCCGCGTGGTACACTGGACGCCGGAGTTCATCATTGCGCTGGCCTGGCTGGTCATCGTGCTGTCATTCGGTGCGATCACCCTGCTGATGGTACTGATCCGGCAGGGGGCGGCTTCCCGCGTCGCCAGCCTGTTCTTCCTGGTCCCGCCCTCCGCCGCGCTGATCGCATGGCCACTGTTCGGGGAGACGTTCGGCCTGGTCGCGATCATCGGCATGGTGCTGGTCGTCATCGGCGTGGCGCTTGTCAACCTGTCGCCGGTCCGCCAATGATCGGGGCATCCGCCCGCCGACACCCCATCCGACCAAGCGCAATCGAGGCACTGTCATGACCGCCACCGCAGACCAGCGTATCTTTCCCGTCCTGCTGTCGGGCGGTTCCGGCACCCGGCTCTGGCCGCTGTCGCGCAAGCTCTACCCGAAGCAGCTGCTGGCGCTGGGCGGGGAAGCGACGATGCTGCAGGAGACCGCGCTGCGCCTGCCCGATGATGGCACGCTGCGTCCGCCCATGGTGATCTGCAACAACGACCACCGCTTCATCGTGGCGGAGCAGCTTCATGCCATCGACCGTGCGCCGCTGACCGTGATGCTGGAGCCGGTGGGCCGCAACACGGCGCCTGCCGCTGCCGCCGCCGCGCACTGGTGCGGCGGACAGGTGGCCGACGCGATCATCATCCTGCTGCCGGCCGACCACGTGATCCTGGACCGGGAGGGGTTTCGCGCCCGCCTGGCGGAGGCGATCGCCCTTGCCGACCAGGGCCACATCGTCACCTTCGGCATGCGTCCCGACGGTCCCAATACCGGCTATGGCTACATCCGGGCGGGGGAGGCGATCTCCGGCGATGCCTACAAGGTGGCGCGGTTCGCGGAGAAGCCCGACCTGGCAACGGCGGAGAAGTACGTGGCCAGCGGCGACTATCTCTGGAACAGCGGCATGTTCGTCGCCCGTGCCGACGTGCTGCTGGGGGAGATGGAGACCTGGCGACCCGACATCCTTGCCGCCGTCAGGACCGCCGTTGACGGGGCGGAGCCGGACCTGGACTTCCTGCGCATCGACGAGGCGTCCTTCGCCGCCTGCCCCGCCGAATCCATCGACATCGCGGTGATGGAGAAGACCGGGCACGCAGCTGTCATCGCCTGCGACTTCGGCTGGTCGGACATCGGTTCCTGGTCGGCGCTGTGGGACGTCGCGGAGCCGGATGCGGACGGCAATGTCACGCTGGGTGACACCATCCTGCATGATGTCCGCAACAGCTACGTCCGGACGGAGAACGCCATCGTCGCCGCCATCGGGGTGGAGGACCTGGCCATCGTGCAGACGGCGGACGCGGTGCTGGTGGCGCACCGCGACCGGGCGCAGGACGTGAAGGTGGTGGTCGACCGGCTGCAGCGGGAAGGCCGGGCGGAACACGAGACACATGTCCGTCACTACCGGCCCTGGGGCTTCTACGAGACCCTGGACGAGGGACCGCGGTTCCAGGTGAAGCGGCTGATGGTCAATCCCGGCGCGGAACTGTCACTGCAACTGCACCATCACCGGGCGGAGCACTGGGTGGTGGTCTCCGGCACCGCGCGCGTAACGCGCGGAGAGGACGACCTGCTGCTGTCGGAGAACCAGTCGACCTACATCGCCGTCGGCATGGCGCACCGGCTGGCCAATCCGGGCAAGGTGCCGCTGGAAGTGATCGAGATCCAGTCCGGCAGCTACCTGGGGGAGGACGACATCGTCCGCCTGGACGACCCCTACAACCGCGCGGACCACGAGACGAAGTAGGGGCTCAGGTGCCGGTGAACACCGGTCGCCGCTTCTCCTGGAAAGCCCTGAAACCCTCGATGCCGTCGGCGGCCTTGCAGGCCTCGTCCTGGCCGCGCGCTTCCTCGGTCAGGCTGGCCTCCAGGTCCAGGTCGTCGCGCAGGATGCGCTTCGAGATGGCGAAGGCCTTCGTCGGGCCGGTGGCGATGTGGCGGGCCATCTTCGTGACCTCTTCCTCCAGCGCCTCGGGCGCGTGGGCATGGTTGATCAGGCCCATGTCCGCTGCCTCACGCCCCGAGATCAGGCGTCCGGTATAGATCAGCTCGTAGGTGCGGTGGGTGCCGATGCGCTGCTGCATGTGGTAGTGGCCACCGGAGTCCAGGATGCAGCCGATATTGCGGAACGGGCTGCCCAGCACGGCATTGTCGGCGGCGATCTGCAGGTCGCAGGCGAAGGCGAGGCCGAAGCCGACCCCCAGGCACGGCCCCTCGATCATGGCGATGGTGGGTATGTCGAGCGCCCGCACCGCCAGCAGCACCGGGTGGATGGTGTCGCGCAGCAGTGCCTCGTTGTCGTCACTCGCCGGATCGGCCCCGGCAATGTCGCGCCCGGCGCTGAAGGCCCCGCCCGCGCCGCGCATGACCAGGCAGCGGGCGTTCGCACCCTCCACCGCCTCCAGGCAGTCCACCAGGCGGGCCAGGTCCTCCGGCCGCAGGCTGTTCTTCGCCTTCGGGCGGTTGAGGGTGATGGTGGCCACGTCGCCATCCATGGCCCAGAAAACGGTCGCCTCGGTCATCGCTGTCTCCCCTTGTCCGGTCGGGGAGCATTCTGCTCAGAGCAGCAGTCCGAGGACAAGCACCAGCCCCAGGCCCAGGAAGAAGGCCCGCCAGACCAGGCCGACGGCGCGGCGGATGTCACCGGCATTGGCGGCAGCGCGGCCCGCCCCGTTCATCCAGGGGTCATCGACGGTGGTGGTGCCATAGCGGCGCGGTCCGGCCAGCGCCAGGCCCAGCACGGCCGCCAGCGCCGCCTCCGGCCAGCCGGCATTGGGGGAGCGGTGGCGCGGCGCGTCCCGCCAGACCGTCCCCGCCCGCTCCGGCACCATCGCGACGGCGAGGAACAGGAGGGCGGTCAGGCGGGCCGGAACCAGGTTCAGCAGGTCATCCAGCCGCGCGGCGGCCCAGCCGAATGCCTCGTGCCGTGGCGTGCGGTGGCCGATCATCGAATCGGCGGTGTTCACCAGCTTGTAGATCATGATTCCCGGCAGGCCGGCGACGGCGAACCAGAAGGCGGGGGCAACGACCCCGTCGGAGAAGTTCTCGGCCGCGGACTCGATGGCGGCGCGCGAGACCCCTGCCTCGTCCAGGCTCTCCGGGTCGCGGCCGACGATCTTCGCGACGGAGGCCCGTCCCTCCGCCAGGGAGATGTCCAGCGCGTTGGCCACGTCGGTCACGTGGCCGGTCAGGCTGCGCTGTGCCAGCAGGATCGCGGCACCCAGCAGCGACAGCAGCCCGCCGAAGGGCAGGTTCGCGATCAGGGTGCCGAGCAGGCCCGCGCCAAGCACCAGCAGGACGATGGCCAGGACACCGGCCCGTCGCCGCTCCCCACTGCTGTCGTCCATCCGGTTCAGGCGCCGGTCGAGCCAGGTGATCGCCCGTCCGCCCAGCACCACCGGATGCGGCAGGCGGCGCCAGAGCCAGTCCGGTTCCCCCAGCAGGGCGTCCAGCACCATCGCACCGGCCAGCAGGAACAGCAGGTTCTCCGTGTCCATCAGCCGGTGCTCCCGGTGAGCGCCTGTTCCAGCCGCCCGAACGCAGCCTCCGTGCCGGGCAGGCCGAAGCGGAGGTGGCCGGGCCAGTCATCGAAGATGCGGGTCCAGATGTGCGTGCGGGCAAGGGTTTCATGCAGGGCCGTGGCGTCAGTGGTGGCGACGGTCTGAAACAGGTCCGTGCCGCCGATGATCTCGAGACCGGCGGTGGAGAGGATCTGCCGCAGACGTGCCGTGTCGCGCGCCAGCACCTGTTTCATGCGGCCGATCCAGGCCGTGTCGTCCAGGGCCGCCGCGCCCAGGTGCAGCGTCGGCCCCGCCACCGCCCAGGGGCCGAGCAGGCGCGCGATCCGGGCAACGGTTTCAGGCGCGCCGACGGCAAATCCGAGGCGCAGCCCGGCCAGTCCGAAGAACTTGCCGAAGGAGCGCAGCACCAAGACGTTCGGGGGCAGGGCATGGCGGCACAGGCTTTCCGCCTCCGTCATGTCCATGAACGCCTCATCGACGACCAGGGTTCCGGTGCGCCCGGCCAGGTCCAGCAGGTCGGTGGTGTGGTAACGCAGCCCGTCGGGATTGTTGGGGTTCACGCAGACGGCGGCATCGGCCTCTCCGCTCTCCACCACGTTCCAGCCGGCATCCGCGAACACGCCGCGATGTTCGTTGTAGCTCGGCCGGTACACCCGGACCCGCGTGCCCCGCGCGATGCGCGGCATAAGCTGGATCAGCGCCTGGGTGCCGGGCGCGGCGACGATGCCGTTCGCCGGGTGCAGCCCGTAGGCGCGCCGTGCCACCGCCAGCAGCGCCGTCTCCAGGTCGCGGTCGGGCAGGCGCTGCCAGAGTGTCTCGGGCATGGTCCGCAGCGCCGTTTGCACGTCCCACGCATGCGGGTTGATCCCGGTGGACAGGTCGATCCAGTCCGCGCGATCGCCGCCGAAGCGCGCCACCGCCCGGTCCAGGTCGCCGCCATGGGCACGTGTTTCGGAAGCCTGGGCCATGGCGCTGTTCACCATGCGGGCCGCGTGCGGTCAATGTGAAACCGCGTCCGGTGCGGGGCAGGATTGAAACAGCACATGTCGCCTTTCGCATTGCAGTGCGGCATGCGGGGCCGTAGGTTCCGGCCATGGATAGCGCCCCGGAGTCGAATCCGCGAAGGGGCTGAAACGATTTCGGTGGCGGTCGACCCAAACCGGGGACCAGGCCCGAACTGTCCGGTGGAGTGTCAGGGACCGCGCCTGCTGCCAGGCGCCGCCCCCCGTCGTTGCCATCCGGTCGCAATGCAACGAAGGGGGAGCAGCCCGATGCGCCTTGTCCTTGGAACCGTCTTTCTTCTCGCCGCGCCTGTGAGCGCGATGGCCCATGGTGGACATGTCGGGGAACTGGCCGGACACAGCCACTGGGTCGGGGTTGCCGCGATCTTCGGCGCGGCTGCTGTCGCTGCCGTCGCCGCCAAGCTGCGCAAGCGCGAGAAGCAGTCGGAGGCCGAGGCCGAGGCCCAGGCGGAAGCCACCGACCAGGCGGCCGAGGAGCCCGCGTGATGCCAGACCAGAACGCATCCAGCCTGCCTGCCGGTACCGGCATCATGGTCTGCGGCCATGGCAGTCGCGACGAGAGGGCCGTAGCGGAGTTCGCCCAGGTTTCGGAGCGGCTGCGCGACCGGTTTCCCGGCGTGCCGGTCGATTACGGCTACCTGGAGTTCGCCCGGCCGATCATCCGTGACGGGCTGGACAACCTGCTGGCGCAGGGCGTGAAACGCATCCTGGCGGTGCCGGGAATGCTGTTCGCGGCCGGCCACGCGAAGAACGACATCCCGTCCGTGCTGAACACCTATGCCGCGCAGAACGGTTGCCGCATCGAGTATGGCCGTGAACTGGCTGTGGACCTGAAGATGCTGCAGGCCGCCGGTGACCGGGTGGCGGAGGCCGTGGCGGCGGCCAATGCCGAACATGGCGAACTGCCGCTGCACGAGACCATGCTTGTGGTCGTTGGGCGCGGTTCGTCCGACCCCGATGCCAACAGCAACGTCGCCAAGGTGGCGCGGATGCTGTGGGAGGGGATGGGCTTCGGCTGGTGCGAGACCGCCTATTCCGGCGTCACCTTCCCGCTGGTGGAACCGGCGCTGGAGCATGCGGCGCGCCTGGGCTATCGCCGGATCATCGTCTTTCCCTACTTCCTGTTCACCGGCATCCTGGTGGAGCGGATCTACAGCTACACCGACCAGGTGGCGGCGCGGCATCCGGACATACGTTTCGTCAAGGCGGGCTACCTGAACGACCATGAGCGGGTGATCGACACCTTCGTTGACCGGGTGCACGAGATCGTGGACGGGCAGAACCTGATGAACTGCGGCATGTGCAAGTACCGCGCGCAGGTGCTGGGCTTCGAGACGGAGGTCGGCCTGGCGCAGGAAAGCCATCACCATCACGTGGAGGGCATCGGCTCGGGCCATGAGCATGATCATGGCCACGGGCACGATCATCACCACCATCACGACCACGATCATGGGCACGACCATGCGCATGATCACGCGCATGACCACGGGCATCACCATCATCCCTATCCGCATGCGGACCATCCGCTGGGACCGCGCAGCATGAAATCCGGGGGATGAGGTGAGCACGCTCGAATATGAGCGTGATCCGGACGCGATCTACCGGCAGTCCTTCGCGACCGTCGCGGCGGAAAGCGATCTGTCTCACCTCGACACCGACTTGCACCCCGTCGCCACGCGGCTGATCCATGCCTGCGGCATGGTGGACATCGCACCGCACATCGCCTGTTCGCGGCACGCGGTGGCAGCCGGGCTTGCGGCGTTGCGCGCCGGCGCGCCGATCCTCTGCGACGCTCGGATGGTGGAGATGGGCATCATCCGACGCCTGTTGCCCGCCGCCTCCCCGGTGCTGACGACCCTGAACGACCCGGCCGTGCCGGAGCGTGCGCGGACCATCGGCAACACCCGCTCGGCCGCCGCCGTGGAACTCTGGCAGCCGCACATCGACGGCGCCGTGGTGGTGATCGGCAATGCCCCGACGGCCCTGTTTCACCTGCTGGAACTGCTGGACCTCGGCTGGCCGCGCCCGGCGCTGATCCTGGGCTTTCCCGTCGGCTTCGTCGGTGCCGCCGAGTCCAAGGCGGAACTGGCGGCAGACCCGCGCGGTGTTCCCTTCATCACCCTGCACGGGCGGCAGGGGGGCAGCGCCATCGCGGCCGCTGCCGTCAACGCGCTGGCCGTGGAGGCGGCGCGATGAGTGTCTGGCTGCATGTCATCGGGATCGGGGAGGACGGGATGGCAGGGCTGTCCGCCACCGCGCGCACCCTGATCCGCGATGCGGAGACGGTCTTCGGCGGGGCGCGGCACCTGGAACTGCTGGGTCCCCTGGCGGAGGGGCGGGAGACCCGGGCCTGGCCCCGGCCGTTCCGGGCCGGTGTCGAGGAACTGATCGGGCATCGCGGTCGTCCCACCGTGGTCATGGCCAGCGGCGATCCGCTCTGGTTCGGGGTGGGCGCACGGCTGATGCAGCATGTCCCGGCGGAGGAAGTCGCCTTCCTACTGGTCCCGTCATCCTACAGCCTGGCCGCGGCGCGCATGGGCTGGCCGTTGCAGGATACCGGTTGCATCAGCATGCATGGCCGCCCCGTGGCCGCGCTGGCACTCCACCTGGCTCCGGCTGCGCGGCTGCTCTGCCTGACCAGCGATGCGGAGACGGTGCACGAGGCGGCGCGGGTCCTGCGCGAAAGCGGCTATGGCGACAGCTCGATGACCGTGCTGGGGCACCTTGGCGGTCCGCTGGAGAGCCGTCATGACGCCACACCCGACAGCCTGCCCGCCGCCCCGGAGCTGCCCGCGCTGAACGTGCTGGCCATCGAATGCCGCCTGGCGGCAGGCCGGACGCCGCTGTCACGTGTCGCCGGGCTGCCCGACGAGGCCTTCGAGCATGATGGCAAGATGACGAAGCGGGAGATCCGGGCAGTGACGCTGGCCCGGCTGGCCCCGCAGCCGGGCGAGCATCTCTGGGACATCGGCGCGGGCTGCGGCTCGGTGGCCATCGAATGGCTGCGTGCCGGCGCATGGATGCGGGCGACCGGCCTGGAACCGAACGCGGAGCGCCGGGCGATGGCCGCGCGCAACGCGCTGACACTGGGAGTTCCGGGGCTCGACCTGCGCCCGGATACGGCCCCCGACGGGCTTGCGGACCTGGCGGCGCCGGACGCGGTGTTTGTCGGGGGCGGCGTTTCCGACGCCGCCGTGATCGACGCGGCATGGGACGCGCTGGCCCCGGGTGGACGGCTGGTGGCGAACGCCGTCACGGTCGAGGGGCAGGCGATGCTGATGGCGCAGTGGCGGGAACGCGGCGGCGACCTGAACCGGCTGCTGGTGGAACGGGCTGGTCCCGTCGGCGCGATGAACGGCTGGCGACCGGCCATGCCGGTGATGCAGTGGGCGGTGACGCGGACATGAGCGGTACTCTCTTCGGCGTTGGCGTCGGGCCGGGCGATCCCGAACTGATGACGATCCGCGCCTGGCGCATCGTCGGGTCGGTGGACGTGGTGGCGTACATCGGTGCGGATGGCCGCCCCTCGCGCGCATGGGCCACCGCCGCCGCAGCGATCCGCGAGAGCGCGCGGCTGCTGCCCATCGACATGCCGATGCGCAGTGATCCGGCCCACGGACAGGCAGCCTACCAGCAGGCGGCAACCACCATCGCCTGGGAACTGGCGGAGGGCAGGGACGTGGCCTTCCTGTGCGAGGGCGATCCGCTGCTCTACGGCTCCTTCATCTACCTGATGGCGCTGCTGCAACCGAACTTCGCGGTCGAGGTGGTGCCCGGCCTGCCGTCCTTCGTTGCCTGCGCCGCCGCCCTGCGCCAGCCGATCGCCCGGCGGACGGAGACCTTCGGCATCGTTCCCGGCACCCTGCCTGACGAGGAACTGCGCCGGCGCCTGCTGGCGCTGGACGCGGCCGCCATCATCAAGGTCGGCCGCCACGCCTGGCGCGTGCGCCGGGTGCTGTCGGACCTGGGGCTGCTGGAGAGGGCCATGGTGGTGGAGGAGGTCTCGCACGGCAGCCAGGAGATACGGCCCTTTGCAGCCCACCAGGACGACCTGCCCTATTTCGCCACCATCATCATTCCCGCGCGGGAGGCGGCATGAAACCGGCCATTGTCATTCTCGATTCCGCGGCGCTGCCGCTGGCACGGTGCATCGCGGCAGCGACGGACGGTGAGGTCCATGGTCCCGCCGGGAAGGTGGAGACGGACAATCCCTTCACCGCTGCGACCGAACGGCTGGCCGGCCTGTTCAGGGCCGGTGTCCCGGTGGTCGGCATCTGTGCCGCCGGGATCCTGGTCCGTTCCGTCGCGGGCAGCCTGGCCGACAAGCGGCAGGAACCGCCGCTGATCGCGGTCTCCGCCGATGGTCGCCACGTGGTGCCGCTGCTGGGCGGGCATCGCGGCGCCAATGCGCTGGCACGGTCCGTTGCGGCGGCAGCAGGCGGGGAGGCCGCGCTGACCACGGCGGGGGACGTGCGGCTGGGCCTGGCGCTGGATGCGCCGCCGCCCGGCTGGTCGCTCGCCAACCCGGAGGACGCCAAGGGGGTGATGGCGCGGCTGATCGCGGGTGGCGGTGCCAATCTGGTCGGCGAATGGCCGTTCGCGCCCGCACCGCAGCCGCCGGAGGGCGAGGACGTGGTGCTGCTGGCGACGGAGCGGGCGACGGAGGGCGGGGCGACCATGCTGGTCTATCACCCGCAGCGCTTCGTCCTCGGCATCGGCGCGGCGCGCGGCTGCCCGACAGACGAACTGGAGGGCCTGCTGGCCGACGTGCTGGCGGAGGCAGACCTGGCACCCGGCGCCATCGCCTGCATCGCGACCCTGGACCTGAAGGCGGACGAGCGGGCGATCCTGGACCTTGCGGCGCGGCTGGACCTGCCGGTCCGGCTGTTCGACGCGGCCACGCTGGAGCAGGAGACCCCGCGCCTCGCCAACCCGTCCGAGGTGGTGTTCCGCGAGGTCGGCTGCCACGGCGTGGCGGAGGCTGCCGCGCTGTCCATGGCCGGGCCGGACGCCAGGCTGATCGTGCCGAAGCGCAAGAGCTCCAACGCCACCGTGGCGATCGCGCGTGCCGACGATCCGGTTGATCCCGCGACCCGGGGCCGGGCGACGGGGCACCTGCATGTCATCGGCATCGGGCCGGGCACGGGCGACTGGCGCACGCCGGAGGCGGGACGGCTGATCGCTGCGGCGGACGAGGTCGTCGGCTATGACCTCTATCTCGACCTGGTGGCCGGGCTGGTGCCGGCGGCGAAGCGCACCACCTTCCCGCTGGGGCAGGAGACGGAGCGTTGCGCCTACGCGCTGGAACAGGCGGGGAAGGGGCGGAACGTTGCCCTGATCTCGTCGGGCGATGCCGGCATCTACGCCATGGCGGCGCTGGTGGAGGAACTGGTCGCGGACGGACAGGTCTCCGACGCCGCCGCGCGGGTGCAGGTGACGGTTGCACCCGGCATCTCGGCGCTGCAGGCGGCGGCGGCACGGGTCGGCGCCCCGCTGGGCCATGATTTCTGCACCATCTCGCTCTCCGACCTGCTGACGCCCTGGCCGGTGATCCAGCGGCGGGTGCAGGCAGCGGCCGAGGGCGACTTCGTCATCGCCTTCTACAATCCGGTCTCCCGCCGTCGCCGGACACAACTGGCGGAGGCCCGCGCGATCCTGCTGCAGCATCGCCCCGCCGACACGCCGGTGGTGCTGGCCAGCAATCTCGGCCGGGTGGAGGAGCAGGTGCGTGTCACCACCCTCGCCGCCCTGCAGGTCGATGACGTGGACATGCTGACCCTGGTGCTTGTCGGGTCCAGCAACAGCCGCATCCATGAAGCGCAGGGCCGCACGCGGGTCTTCACGCCGCGCGGCTATGCCGCCAAACGCCCGCTGGAGGGGCAGGACACATGACCGTTCATTTCATCGGCGCCGGACCGGGCGACCCGGAACTCATCACCGTGCGCGGCTTGCGGCTGATCCGGGAGTGCCCGGTCTGCCTCTATGCCGGGTCACTGGTGCCGGAGGCGATCATCGCCGCCACGCCTGAGGGCGCGCGGGTGATCGACACGGCCCCGCTGCACCTGGACCAGATCATCGCGGAGATCGCGACGGCCGACGCGCAGGGGCAGGACGTGGCCCGGGTCCATTCCGGCGACCCCTCCCTCTATGGTGCGACGGCGGAACAGATGCGGCGGCTGGATGCGCTGGGCATCGACTACGACGTGGTGCCGGGCGTGCCCGCCTTCGCCGCCGCCGCGGCAGCGCTGAAGATGGAACTGACGGTGCCGGAGGTGGCGCAGACGGTCGTGCTGACCCGCACCAGCATGAAGGCCTCCGCCATGCCGCCGGGGGAGGACCTGGAGACCATCGGCCGCACCGGCGCGACGCTGGCCATCCACCTGTCCGTGCGCAATATCCGGGAGATCGAGAATCGGCTGATCCCGCTCTACGGCGCGGACTGCCCGGCGATCATCGCCTACCGCGTCGGCTGGCCCGACGAGGCCTTCATCCACGGCACCCTCGGCGACATCCGCCAGAAGGCCCGCGCAGCCAAGATCACCCGCACCGCGCTGATACTTGTCGGCCCGGCCCTGGCCGCCAGCAGCTTCCGCGACTCCGCCCTCTACGACGCGGCGCACGCCCATGTCCTGCGCACGGGCCGCTAGAAGGTGACTGCCTGCAATAATCGGATTGAAGGCCGCGCGAAGCGGCTTGGTACCCCGTAGGGGAATCGAACCCCTGTTTCCGGCGTGAGAGGCCAGCGTCCTGGGCCACTAGACGAACGGGGCGTGACCAAGATCGAGAGGCGTCTTCTATCGCTTCGAATGGCTTGCCGTCAAGCGGTGGTCTTGCGATTGTCGCCATTGTTGCGTCCGGGCATCGACCGGTGCCGCATTGAAGCACTTGGCAAGCACCTGGCAATAACTGGGAAGGTCTGGATGTCGCTCAATCCGAAGTACTGGCCGCGTCGCAAGCGATTCACGGTGGGGCTGGTGGTCGTGATCATCCTGTCGATCATCATGCTGATCTATGACTGGAACCGCCGGACCCGGTTCCCCAATGACGAACGGCTGATGAGCTTCTTCGAGGCCACGGTGCTGACCGGCCCGACCGGTGACCTGGTGGATGCGGTTCCCTTCAACGGGCCGGTGGTCCTGTGGCTGCCGGAGCAGGTGGTGACGGAGGGCGGGGAGATCTCCACCTACCCCATCACCATGGAGATCGACCGCTCCCTGAAATACTTCGCGGCCACCACGGGGCTGGACTTCTTCAGGACCGAAAACCGGTCGGAGGCGGCGATCAGCTTCGATTTCGAGTTCGATGGCAACGGGCCGGAACGGCGGACCACCCGCCAGGTCAGTGAAGGCATGACCACCGGTGCGGCCGTCACCATCGACATCGCGCGGGTGGCGGAGGGGCATGACAGCCAGTGCGCCAGCCTGAAGGACGGCTGCGTCGGTGACGAGCGGGTGCTCGAATCGCTGCGCGCGCTGGTCTTCTCCGGGCTGGTGGAAGCGCTGGGGCTGCAGCAGCGCCCGCCCCGCGGGGCCAGCGTGCTGCGCGGCTATGCCTGGCCGACGGGCTATGACATGGCGGCGCTTGGCCTGCTCTACCATCCCAGCGTGCGGGAGGCGGAGGGGCCGTTCGACAAGCTGGCCCGCGCGGGAGAAGTGGTGGAGGAATGGCCTGATTTTCCCCGCATCGACAAGTTCTATGCCTATCATGGCCTGAACGAATGAGATGCCAGTCAGCCGGGGAGGCAGAACCATGACCAACAAGTCCATCGTTCCAGACAGCATCGCCGCGCCCGGCAGCCGCTACAGCCACGGCATCGAGGTCGCGCCGAATGCCCGCTGGGTCTATGTCTCGGGACAGGTCGGCTGGAGCCCTGACGGCAGGATCGAGGACGGGGTGGAGGCGCAGACCCGGCGCGCGTTCCAGAACGTGCTGGCGGTGCTGGCGGAGGCCGGGATGGATGCGGGCGACATCGTGCGCCTGAACAGCTATCTGACCGACGCCGCCGATGTGCCGAAGTTCCGTGCCGGACGGGATGCGGTGATGGGGGATGCCCTGCCTGCATCGACGCTGGTGGTGGTCGATGCGCTGGTCCATCCGGACCTGAAGGTGGAGGTGGAGGCCGTCGCGGCCCGTGCCTGATCTGTTGTCAGGCTCCGGCCCGGCCTAGCGGTCGTCCAGGACGCTGGTGCTGATCGCGACGGCGAGGTGGGTGATCTCGCCTGCGGCGTCGCCGAAGGGCAGGGCCACCGTCTCGTAGCGCATCAGCCGATGGAAGATGAGCACGTTGGCCGTGATGTCGATGCTCGGCTCGTCGCGCTGGGCCGCGTGGACGAAGAACTGCTGGATGTCGTCACGGTACTGCGCCGACGGATATTCCTCGACATACTTCCCCGTCATGTCCTTGCCGATGTTGCGCGCCGCCTGGCTGGCATGGACCCGGTAGCGGAACCGCCACGGATCACGCTCCACTTCCATCATGTTCAGGGAACCGATGACGTAGCGGAAATTGCAGATGTCGAACGTCGCGTAGTCAGGAATTCCGGGGCCGGTGCGCAGTCCGAACCAGTCGTGGTACAGTTGTCGCAGCGGCTGGGACTGCAGGTCTTCGGGGCTGAGACCCAGCCTCAGCCTCTGTTCGAGGGGAAGCGGTTCCGTCGGCGCAAGCTCCAGGGTGCTGGCGGTCATCGTCATCTCGTTCCAGAATCGAATTGATCACTAATTATGCAACTGACCGATTGACGATCAGTTAAGCCGGGTGTGCCATGCTTCCGGCTTCGGCGAGATACGGGATGGAGGACGGGCAAGGTGGACTCTCACGGTGGCCGCGAGGTGCTGCTGGAGTATGTGGAGATCAACGGCAGCGTCCGTGCCAGCGCCATCGACGTGGCGACGGGTACGGAGGTCAGCATCGTCGGTCCCGCGTCGGCCGGAGAGCCGGAACTGCGCCGCAACGCCCTGGCGCGCCTCGACTATGTGCTGCGGCAGCGGCAGGCGGAGACGGAGCGGCGCAGGGACAACCGGCCGGGCCTGCTGGTCTGAGCCACGGAACGTCCTAGCGGCTCAGCCAGTTCCGCAGCAGGTCGACGTTGCGGATGTTCGCCTTGAAGGCGATGTCGAAGATGTCGCCGAGCACCGGCACCGAACCGACCACGAAATCCAGCGCCACGTTGATCAGCATCTGCAGCACGATGGACAGCGGCGCGCCGAGCATCAACGCGCGCAGCACGATGTACAGGCTGGTCAGCAGCATCAGGGCGTCACCGAAACCGGGGATCAGGCCCACCAGGCCATCCAGTCCGATGTAGATGCCGGTTCCCGGGATGCGGATGCTGTTGTCCAGCAGCGTTGCCAGTCGGTCGAGGCGTTCCAGTTCCCGGTCGAGGTTGCGCTTGGTCATCTGCGGTACGGCCAGGTCAGCGGCGCGCGATGATCCAGACGGCATGCACGATGCCGGGGACATAGCCGCAGATCGTCAGCAGGATGTTCAGCCAGAAATGCAGCCCGATCCCGACCTGCAGGAACACGCCGAGCGGCGGCAGGATGATGGAAAGGATGATGCGGATGATATCCATGTCGGTCACTCGAATCTGATTGGGGGGGCGGGTTCGGGAACGGATCAGGTCCTGCCCGGCCCCGTGACCTGCCGCGCCTGCAGGTCCTTCAACTGTGTCTCGCCAAGTCCGAGAATGTCGGAGAGGACCGCTTCCGTATCACCCCCCAGATCAGGCGCAAGCCCTGAAATGCCCACTGTCGCATTCGTGAACCGGAATGGCGTGTTGACGACCTTGTGCGTGCCCATCGCGTCTTCGATCTCGACGATCGACCGGCGTGCCGCAAGGTGCGGGTTCTCCAGTGCTTCCGCCGGTGTCAGGTACTTGTTGCAGGGACACCCGGCCTCGTCGATGCGCCTTGCGGCCTCTGCCGCGGTCAGCGGCGCGGCCCAGGCCTCGACCTCCGCGATCAGCTTCGGCCAGTTCTGCATCCGTGCCCGTGGTGTCGCGAATCGGGGATCCTGCATCCAGTCCGTGCGTTCGCAGGCGCGGGCCATGGCCTCGAAGTTCTTCGCGGTGACCGGGGCCACGACGATGTAGCCGTCGGCGCAGGCAACGGGGTCGAAGACCGGCACCTTCAGTTCCGGGTCGGGAAACTGTGCCTCCTGCAGTTCGAACGGCATCATGTTCATCAGCCCGGCAAGCAGTTCCACGTCCAGGTGGTCCCCCTGGCCGGTGATGGAACGCTGGCGCAGCGCGGCCAGGATCGCGATCAGGGCGTGGGTGGCGCCCAGCGCATCGGCGGACAGGTTGCGCGACCGCTCCGGCTTCTCCCGCCCGCGCTGGTAGCGGAACTCACCCATGGTGAAGCCGCTGGCAGCGTTGATGATCGGTGCGAAGGCCGGGCGCGCGGTATCCGGTCCGGTCTGGCCATAGCCGGAGATCGAGCAGTAGATCAGGCCGGGATTGCTCTCCTTCAGGGTCGGGTAGCCGAGGCCCAGCCGGTTCATCACGCCGGGGCGGAAGTTCTCCACGAAGACGTCCGACTGCGCGATCAGGTCCCGCGCGATGGCCAGCCCCTCTGCCTGCTTCAGGTCCAGGACCACGCTCTTCTTGCCCAGGTTGAGCTGGGTGAAGAAGCCGCTCTGGCCGTTCACCACCGGGGCGGCATTGCGCATGGTGTCGCCGTCTGCCGGCTCGATCTTGATCACTTCCGCGCCCATGTCGGCCATCAGCCGGGTGGCATAGGGCCCCGCCACGAAGGCGGTGAAGTCGATCACGCGGATACCGTCCAGCGGCCTTGGTCCGCTGCCATGTGCGGCATCGATCATTGTGGTTCTCCCCTCGTCGCTGCTGCGTCAGCCAGGCAGCACTTCCTTCGCCAGTGCGGCGATCTCCCTCGCGGCAGCGCTGCGCGGCTCCGCCTCCGTCACGCCAAGGCCCTGCAGCAGGCTGGAGGCGAAGGCCTGCCGGTTGCCCAGTGCCTGCCGGGCGACCGAAAGGCCGTCCCCGGCGATCATCTCCCTGATCTGCTCCGCCAGTCGCCCGCGTGCGGGCAGCCGGTTGAGGACCAGCGTGAAGTCCCGCGTTTCCCGCCGGGCGAGGTCGATGGTCTGCCGCGCCGCCCAGTAGTCCATGGGACTCGGCTGGATCGGCATCAGCACCTTGTCGGAGGCGCGCATCGCGACCTTCGAATCCGTCTCGCCATGCGGGGGGCTGTCGATCAGCACGTAGTCGAAGTCCCGCCCCAGGCGCTGGACCTCCGCGCCGGAGCGCCAGCCGGAAACCTGCCGCAGGGCGATGCCGCCATCATTGCCGAGGGTACGCATCCGCGCCGCGTGCCAGGCCGAGAGGCTCTGCTGCGGATCGATGTCCATGATCGCCACGGCCTTGCCCTGCGCCGCCAGCACAACGGCCAGGTGCGCGGCAAGCGTCGTCTTGCCTGCTCCGCCCTTCTGCTGGGCGATGATGATGGTCGTGCCCACGCCACGCACCCCTTTCAGGAATCAGTTGCACAAGCATACGTCCGCCGGGTCGGGACTACCAATGCAGCAGCGCAACAGGGGCATGTGCGCCGGAAATTGTCCGGTGGACCCTACTCGGTCGCCGCTTCGGTGGCCGCTGCCGGGGCAGGCTCGCTCTCGCTGGTCGCGGCAGTGACCGACGGTTCCGCTTCAGCCTGTTCTTCGGGCTCCTCTTCCTCCTGCCGCTCCTGCTCGAAGGGTTGCGGGGCGGTGCGGCGGTCGATGGGCATCACCACCGCGCGGTCGCTGCCGGTGGTGCCGAAGGGATTGGCGGAGCGGTAGCAGTCGACGGTGCCGATGGTGCCGTAGCACTGCAGGTCCATCTGGTGCCTGGCGTCGATGCAGGCGCGTGACTGCCGCCCGGCGCTGTCGCACACTTCCTGCGCATAGGCCACCTCCGTCGCGGTCCTGGGCGTGTCGCGCAGGCCGAACGGATCCTTGCCGCAGGCGGCAAGGGCGAGAAGCAGGGTCATGGCAAGGGTACGAAACATGCTCTCCTATCGCATGACATGCTGAAGGAATGGTAAAGCGCGCGCCGTTCAGCTGTCGGGCAGCGTGATGCGGAACACGGTTCCGTCACTGCCGGTGTGCTCCAGCGCGATCTCGCCGCCATGGGCGGTGACAAGGTCGCGGGCGATGGCCAGTCCCAGGCCGGTTCCCCCGGCCCGGACGGAACCCACGAAGGGGCGGAACAGGTTCTCCCGCGCCTGGGGCGGCAGGCCGCCGCCATTGTCGCACACCCTGATGCGCACCGTGCCGTCGCCGCGCTCCGCCCGGACGCGGACCAGGCCATTGTCCCCGACGGCCTGCGCGGCATTGCGCCCGAGATTCATCAGCACCCGGAACAGTTGCTCCCGATCGGCATGGATGCTGAAGCCCGGCGGCACGTCATTGCGCCAGAGCGAGCCTTCCTCGTCGCGCGGCTCCACCACGCCACGGCATTCCTCGACCAGCGCCGAGAGATCGAACCGCGTCGGCGCGGGCGGCGGCTCATCGGCGCTGCCGCTGCGCAGCGACCGGTCGCAGAGCGTGATGGCCCGGTCCAGGGTCTTCAGCAGGCGGGGGGCCATCTTCTTCACGATCGGATCATCGCTGCTGGCCAGGAATTCCGACACCAGCTGCGCCGTGGAGAGGATGTTGCGCAGGTCGTGGCTGATCTTGCTGACGGCGGTACCCAGCGCGGCGAGGTGGTTCTTCTGGCCGAGCGCGCGACGCAGGTCCTCCTCCATCGCGGCAAGCTCCGATGCCGCGACCCCGATCTCGTCCGTCCGGTTACGCGGCAGCGGCGGCAGGTCCGGGGACTCCGGGTCCGTGCGGAACGCCACCATGTTCTGCGCCAGCCGGTGCAACGGGCGCACCATCAGCCAGCGCAGGGTCAGGAACAGCATGCTCGCGCTGATGATCGAGATCACCATGCTGAGGGTCAGGATGTTCCAGCCGTAGGTCCTGAGCGCGTCCTGCAACTGGTCCTCGTGCATCAGCAGCTCGACCGTGGCACCGGACTGGCTGCGGGCGTCGCCGATGACGCGCAGCATGCGCGGGTCCGAATGCAGCAGGGAGACCAGCGCATCCATCACCAGGGTCATGGCATCGGTGTCGCGCAGGTCCACCGTCTCGTCCACCATCGGCGGCATGTCGTCGGCCATCAGTAGCATGCGCCGGTCGCTGAACTTCAGTACCACGCCGGAGGCCCCGACGCTGGACAGCAGCGTCACCTTCAGTTCCTCGGAAACCATCTGGTCGGGGGCGGCGAGCAGGGACAGCGCGGCCAGGTTGGCCTCGTCGAGGCGCTGCTGCAGGTAGGTGACGCGGTAACGGGCCACCGACGGCAGGAAGATCATGACTTCCGCCAGCATCACGAAGATCACCGTCAGGATCAGCAGCCGGGCGGAAAGGCTGCGCCGGATCGGCGGTGGGGCGCTGACTGTCGGATGCTCGCTCATGGCGCGCAGCCTAGTGTGTTTCAGCTTCCGATGGAATCAGGTCCGCCGCGCCGCACGGCCTGTTTCCGGCAAGCAAGGGGCCACACCTCCGGGGAGGTGCGGCCCCTGACGGTGCCTGCCTGGTCGGCGGGTTCAGTTCTTCTTCTTGGCCGCGCAGGGGTTGCAGGCCTTGGCCGCACCGCAGGGGTTCTTGGCCGCGCACGGGTTGCACTTCGCGGCGCAGGGATTGCACTTGGCTGCGCACGGGTTGCACTTGCCCGCGCAGGGGCTGCAGGCCTTGGCCGCACCACAGGCGGACTTGTGCGCACCGGCATAGGCCGCCGGGACTGCGGCGGCCATCGCGACGGTGGCCATGGCGGCAACGGTGAGGGTCTTCTTCAGCATGACTGGTCTCTCCTGAATGACTCCGGAGCCGGATTGATCCCGGTTCCTGGTCCGGGAGTGTGCGGGGGTGGAACGGCTGCGGGCAAAACACCGTTCATCACCGCGCTTCACAACGGCGTCAGTCCAGCGCGAGCAATCCGCGCCCCGACAGGCGCGTGGAACCGTGGCGACGCTTGACCATGGCGTGCAAGCTTTGGCATTGTTGGCAATCACGGCAGGGAAATCCGCAGCAAGCGGTGATTGTTCAATGATAAAATCCGAGCTCATCGCGAAACTCGCGGAAGACAATCCCCATCTGCACCAGCGCGATGTCGAGCGTATCGTCTCGACCGTCTTCGATGAGATCACGGGGGCGCTCGCGAAGGGGGAGAGGGTCGAGCTGCGCGGCTTCGGCGCGTTCTCGGTCAAGCGCCGTCCGGCCCGCGTCGGCCGCAACCCGCGCACCGGCGAGTCGGTTCAGGTGGACGAGAAATACGTGCCGTTCTTCAAGACCGGCAAGGAACTGCGTGAACGTCTGAATGACAATTGAGCGGCCGGGGCGTCAGCCGGGCCGCAGGAACGGGGTCTGACCGTTGAAACTGATTCGCGTGCTCATCCTTCTGGTGGCGCTGGTGGTCTGCGCGTCGCTGGCCATCTCCAATCGCGGGATCGTCGCCGTGGGGCTGGAGCCGCTGCCCTTCGTGCTGAATGTCCCGATGTTCGCCGTGATCTTCGGTGCCATGTTCGCCGGGGTGCTGCTGGGCGGTTTCAGCATGTGGTGGCGTGACGGTGCGGTGCGTCAGCGCGCACGCCGGGAGCATCGCCACGCCGACGAGCTGGAGCGGGAGATCGCCAGGCTGAAGGTCGAACTGGACCATGCGCGCGACCTGGCCCGCGCCGCCAATGACCGCAAGGCGCTGCGCGGCCCGGAAGCGGCCTGATCCGTGCGCGATACCCGATCATGCTGAGCATCGACGCGGCGGCCATCGACCGCGTGCTGGACGAGACCGCGCTGGCCGATGCGCTGGGTGCCATGTTCCGGGACGGCTGCGAGCAGCCGGTGCGTCACCACCACACCATCGAGGTGCCGTCGGAACCGGACGCGACCCTGTTGCTGATGCCGGCCTGGCAGCCGGGCGAGTCGGTCGGCATCAAGGTGGCGACGGTGTTTCCCGGCGCGAATGCGCGTGGCCTGCCGGCGGTACAGGCCAACTACCTGCTGCTGGACCCGCACAACGGCACCCCGCTGGCCCTGCTGGACGGGGCCAGGCTGACGGTGCTGCGCACGGCGGCCGCCTCCGCCCTCGCCGCCCGCTACCTGGCACGGCAGGATGCGGCCACCATGCTGATGGTCGGGTCCGGCGCACTGGCGCCCTGCCTGATCCGCGCCCACATGGCCGCGCGCCCGTCCCTGCGCCGGGTCTGCATCTGGAACCGCAATCCCGGGAAGGCCGCCGCGCTGGCCGATGAACTGGCCGGGCAGGGGCTGCCGACGGAAGCGGCGGCGGACCTGGAGGCATCCGTGCGCGAGGCTGACCTGGTATCCTGCGCCACGCTGTCGCGGGAACCGCTGGTGCGCGGCGACTGGCTGAAGCCCGGTGCGCATCTCGACCTGGTCGGGGCCTTCACGCCGGAGATGCGGGAGAGCGATGACCGCGCCATGCAGGTGGCGACGGTGTTCGTCGATACCCGCGCCGGGGCGACGAAGGAAGGCGGAGACATCGTCCAGGCCATGGCCAGCGGGGCCATCAGCATGGACTCGATCACCGCCGACCTGCACGACCTGACCCGGGGCGATCATCCCGGACGGCGCGACGCCGGGGAGATCACCGTGTTCAAGTCGGTGGGCGCGGCGCTGGAGGACCTTGCCGCCGCCCGGCTGGCCTACGAACGGCTCAGTTCGTAGAGCGCGATCGCCGCGGCGTTCGAGACGTTCAGGCTCTCGATCGCCCCGCTCATCGGGATGCTGACCAGCAGGTCGCAGTTCTCCGCCGTCAGCCGGCGCAGTCCCTTGCCCTCGGCACCCATGACCAGCGCGATGCGCTCGAACTTCGCGGCTTCGGCCAGCCCGGCCTCCGCATCGCCATCCAGCCCGATCCGCCAGTAACCCCATTCCTTCAGCATGGCCAGGGCACGGGACAGGTTGGTGGGGCGCAGGTAGGGCACGGTTTCCAGCGCGCCCGAGGCGGACTTGGCCAGCGCACCGGTGATCGGCGCGGCATTGCGCTCCGGTGCCATGACGGCACGCGCGCCGAACGCGGCGGCGGAGCGCATGATGGCGCCGACATTGTGCGGGTCACTGACCTGGTCCAGCACGATCACCACCGAGCGGCCTTCCGGCTTCAGCAGGCTCTCCGCGGACGGGACCGGCAGCGGCGCGGCATATGCGGCGATACCGCCATGGGTCGCACCATCCCGGTCATAGCGGGACAGCACGCCGTCCATGTCGGCGCGCGACATGGTCTCCAGCAGCCCGTGATTGCCCAGTGCCGTGGTCTCCAGCACCTGCGGCGTGGCGATCAGGCGCTGGATCTCGCGGCGGGGGTTGGCCAGGGCGGCGAGCACGGCATGCCGGCCGTAGATCCAGTGCATGGTGTCCTTCGGGGCGGACGACTGGCGGCCGCCGGAGCGCACCGAGACCTCCGGGTGGCGCCGGTTGCTCTTCGGCCTGTCGTCCTTGCGGTCGTCGCGGCGCGGACGGCGGTCGCCGTCGGCGCTGAAATGGTTGCGCCCGCGACGGTCCTCGTTGTCGCGGTCGCGGCGCGGCACGCTGGTGTCGCTGCCATCCCGCCGCGGCGGGCGCCGGTCGCCGTCACGACGCGGTGGGCGACTGTCCCCGTCGCGGCGCGGTGGGCGACTGTCTCCGTCACGGTCCCTGCGCGGTGGGCGGCTGTCCCCTTCGCGGCGCGGCGGACGGCTGTCGCCATCCCGGTCCCGGCGCGGGGGACGCGAGTCACCATCACGGCGGGGCGGCCTGCTGTCCCCGTCACGGTCCCGGCGCGGTGGGCGGCTGTCGCCATCCCGACGCGGCGGACGACTGTCACCGTCACGGCGCGGCGGACGGCCGTCGCCGCGACCGCGGCCACCTGGTCCGTCACCACCCCGGCCCCGTCCGGCACCACCATTGCGGCCCGGACCGCCTCTTTTCTGATCATTCTCGCTCATGCGGCGGCTTATAGGATCGTGCTGGCCGTCTCGCAAACGGTATTGCGGTCCCGCTGCCACCTATTATCCGCGGCTGGCGGTTCTGCCGGGAATTTCGGGGCCGAGGTTGTTGACATGGCGGGGGGATTGGGGATAGTGCAGCCGCGTTTGATCGGCCATCCGACATCGTCTGGTCTGGAGGGGTGCCCGAGTGGCTAAAGGGGACGGGCTGTAAACCCGTTGGCGTACGCCTACGTTGGTTCGAATCCAACTCCCTCCACCAATCGATGGCCGGACGGTCGGGTCGACGCAAGACGGCAGGATGGTACGGGCCGGATCGGATGCGGGTGTAGCTCAATGGTAGAGCCCCAGCCTTCCAAGCTGGTTACGTGGGTTCGATTCCCATCACCCGCTCCATTCCGTTGACAGGCACGACGAGACGGTTGCCGTGGGGCACTGTCCGAAACAGAAGATGAAGGCGGGCGTAGAGAGATGGCCAAAGAGAAGTTTGAGCGTACGAAGCCGCACTGCAACGTGGGCACGATCGGTCACGTTGACCATGGCAAGACGACGCTGACGGCAGCGATCACGATGGTGCTTGCGGAGACGGGTGGCGCGACGGCGAAGGCGTATGCGGACATTGACGCCGCGCCTGAGGAGAAGGCGCGCGGCATCACGATCTCGACGGCGCATGTGGAGTACGAGACGGAGAACCGTCACTACGCGCACGTGGACTGCCCGGGCCATGCCGACTACGTGAAGAACATGATCACGGGTGCGGCGCAGATGGACGGCGCGATCCTGGTCGTTTCGGCTGCCGACGGCCCGATGCCGCAGACCCGCGAGCACATCCTGCTGGCACGGCAGGTGGGTGTTCCGGCGCTGGTGGTGTTCATGAACAAGGTCGACCAGGTCGACGACGAGGAGCTGCTGGAGCTGGTCGAGCTGGAGATCCGCGAGCTGCTGTCGTCCTACGACTTCCCGGGCGACGACATTCCGATCGTGAAGGGCTCGGCCCTGGCGGCGGTCGAGGGTGGCGACGCGGCGATCGGCAAGGAAGCGATCCTTGAGCTGATGGCGGCGGTCGATGACTACATCCCGCAGCCGGAGCGTCCGAAGGACCAGGCGTTCCTGATGCCGATCGAGGACGTGTTCTCGATCTCCGGCCGTGGCACGGTTGTGACCGGTCGCGTGGAGCGTGGCGTGGTGAAGGTCGGCGAGGAAGTCGAGATTGTCGGCATCCGCGAGACCCGCAAGTCGACCTGCACGGGCGTCGAGATGTTCCGCAAGCTGCTGGACCAGGGCGAGGCGGGCGACAACATCGGCGCGCTGCTGCGTGGTGTCGGCCGCGAGGACGTGGAGCGTGGGCAGGTCCTGGCGAAGCCGGGTTCGATCACGCCGCACACGAAGTTCAAGGCGGAGGCCTACATCCTGACGAAGGAAGAGGGTGGGCGTCACACGCCGTTCTTCGGCAACTACCGTCCGCAGTTCTATTTCCGGACGACGGACGTGACGGGCGTGATCGAGCTGCCGGAAGGCACGGAGATGGTGATGCCGGGCGACAATGTCGCGATGGTGGTTGAGCTGATCAACCCGATCGCGATGGACGAGGGCCTGCGCTTCGCCATCCGCGAGGGCGGCCGCACCGTCGGTGCCGGCGTCGTCGCCCAGATCGTCGAGTAGTTTCCGGCGAGTCGTTTCTTCGGGGGCAGCCCGTTCGGCGGTGCTGTCCCCGAAGTTGCAGCGGGCCTAGGAGTGTAGCTCAATTGGTAGAGCACCGGTCTCCAAAACCGGGGGTTGGGGGTTCGAGTCCCTCCACTCCTGCCACTGTCCGGCAGCGGATGGCGGCAAGACACTAGGCAGGGGTGGCGGCAGTCACCAGATCAGGCGAACGATCAAGACACGCAACGGAACGGGATCACGATGGCAAAGTCCAGATCAGGACAGGGCAAGGGCGGACAGGCCAGGGGCGGACGCGGCGAGGTCGCGGCCCCGGCCAAGACGGCCGAACGCCCTGCCGCGAAGAAGCGCACCGGTCCGCTGCAGTTCCTGCAGCAGGTGCGTGCGGAAGGCGCCAAGGTGACCTATCCGACCCGGAAGGAAACCGGCATCACCACGCTGATGGTCTTCATCATGGTGGCGCTGGCGTCGGTGTTCTTCCTGCTGGTCGATATCGTCATCCAGACGGGCGTCGGTTTCGTTCTGGAACTGGGGAGCTGACCTGACATGCCAATGCGCTGGTACATCGTGCACGCCTATTCCGGCTTCGAGAAGAAGGTCGCGGAGTCGATCCGCGAGCAGATCGAGCAGAAGGACATGGGCGACCTGATCGAGCAGGTGCTGGTCCCGACCGAGGAAGTGGTCGAGATGCGCCGTGGCCAGAAGGTCAATTCCGAACGCAAGTTCTTCCCCGGCTACGTGCTGGTGAAGATGGACATGACCAACGAGAGCTATCACCTGGTCAAGAATGTCGGCAAGGTCACGGGCTTCCTCGGCACCGCCAACAAGCCGCAGCCGATTCCGGACCGCGAGGCGGAGCGGATCCTGCAGCAGATGCAGGACGGCATCGAGCGTCCGAAACCGTCGATCATGTTCGAGGTCGGGGAGCAGGTCCGCGTCTCCGATGGTCCGTTCGCATCCTTCAACGGCATCGTCGAGGACATCGACGAGGAACGTGCCCGCCTGAAGGTCTCGGTCTCCATCTTCGGTCGCGCCACGCCGGTCGAGCTGGAATACACCCAGGTCGAGAAACTCTGATCCGGAAAACACAACTGATTTTGCACTTGCGGTCGGGGCGCGAGGTCGTTAAAAGCCGTTCGCTCATTCCGAACTGCCGGAGGTGAAATCCGCAATGTCAACTGCGAATGCGGTTCGCGACCCGTGAACCACGACGCAGCGCTGGCTTGCGGTCGTTTGTGTGGGAGGCGCGCCATCGCCGGACCACGCACCCGCTCATGAAGTCGAGAAGGGACTGAAATGGCCAAGAAATTTGCTGGCTACATCAAGCTGCAGGTGCCCGCGGGCGCTGCCAATCCGTCACCGCCGATCGGCCCTGCCCTGGGTCAGCGCGGCCTGAACATCATGGAGTTCTGCAAGGCCTTCAACGCGGCCACGCAGCAGCTGGAGAAGAACATGCCGATCCCGGTGGTGATCACCGCCTACACGGATCGCTCGTTCACCTTCATCACCAAGACGCCGCCGGCGTCCTATTACCTGAAGAAGGCGGCGAAGCTGCAAAGCGGCGCCAAGACGCCCGGCAAGGGTACCGTCGGCAAGGTGACCTCCGCCCAGGTCCGTGAGATCGCGGAGGCGAAGATGGAAGACCTGAACGCCAATGACATCGACCAGGCGATGAAGATCATCGCCGGTTCCGCCCGTTCCATGGGCATCGCGGTGGAGGGCTGAGGACATGGCGAAGAAGGGCAAGCGCTACACGGCGGCTCTGGAGACCGTCGACCGCAAGAGCGAGATCTCGCTGGAAGACGCGATCCGCCTGGTGAAGTCCAACGCGAAGGCCAAGTTCGACGAGACCGTCGAGATGACTGTTGGCCTGGGCGTCGATCCGCGTCATGCCGACCAGATGGTCCGTGGCGTGGTGCAGCTGCCGAACGGCACCGGCAAGACGGTGCGTGTCGCCGTGTTCGCGCGCGGTGACAAGGCGGACGAGGCCACCAGTGCCGGTGCCGACGTGGTCGGTGCGGAGGACCTGATGGAGCGGGTGCAGAATGGCGACATGCCGTTCGACCGCGTCATCGCCACGCCGGACATGATGCCGATCGTCGGTCGCCTGGGCAAGATCCTGGGCCCGCGCGGCATGATGCCGAACCCGAAGCTGGGTACCGTGACGCCGAACGTCGCCGACGCCGTGACTGCGGCCAAGGGTGGCCAGGTGGCGTTCCGCGTCGAGAAGGCCGGCATCATCCATGCCGGCATCGGCAAGGCGAGCTTCGGTGAGGAGCAGCTGGTGGAGAATGCCCGCGCGCTGATGGACGCCCTGCTGAAGGCGAAGCCGTCCGGTGCGAAGGGCCAGTACCTGAAGCGCGTCGCCGTGACCTCCACGATGGGTCCGGGCGTGAAGGTGGACGTGGCCTCGGCCGGCAGCAACGCTGGCTGATCGTCGCAATGTGAGTTTCGCCGGTGGACCTGTCCGCCGGCGGCACCCGGCCGGAGGTTCCATTCGGGGCTGAGGGCCGGACCTGTCCGAGACTGCGGGTGTCGTGGTGGTGCTTCACCGTCGCGACCTAAGTGCCAGACGGTTCCCCCGGGAACAGGCAGCCGGCAATAGACGGGGGAAGGTGCATCGGGATCCTGGCCTTGCGGTCACCTGGTTCGCCGCCCTGGGGCAGGCTTTGAGAGCGGAACGGAACCGGCCTGCCGGAACTGTTCCAGGGTAGGGGCCCGGCAACGGCTTGCCGGAACCGGGCTTCAGATGAGGAGCGAAACCGTGAACCGAGAACAGAAATCGGAGCTGGTTGCATCGCTGCACGGGGTGTTTGCCAATACCTCGCTTGTGGTGGTGACCCATTACACGGGTCTTTCGGTGGCGGAGATGACCGATCTCCGCAACCAGGTCCGTGCCGAGGGTGCCAGCTTCAAGGTTACGAAGAACCGGCTCACCAGGCTCGCTCTTGATGGCACCGACTACGGTGGACTGGCCGAGAGCTTCAAGGGGCCGACCGCGATCGCCTATTCGGACGATCCGGTTGCCGCCGCGAAGGCGACGGTCGAGTACGCGAAGAAGAACGACAAGCTCGTGATTCTTTGTGGTGCTCTGGGTGAGCAGCTGCTGGACGCTGATGGGGTCAAGGCCCTGGCCAGCCTGCCGTCTCTGGACGAACTGCGTGCGAAGCTCGTGGGTCTCCTTTCCGCGCCGGCGACCCAGCTGGCCCGGACGATCAAGGAACCGCCGAGCCAGCTTGCCCGCGTCCTGCAGGCCTATGCCACCAAGGAAGATGCCTGATCGAGTGGTCCTGTGACCGAATTCCGACAAACGATCCCGAAGACTTGAGGAACTGAAAAAATGGCCGATCTTGAAAAGATTGCAGAAGATCTCTCCAACCTGACCGTCCTTGAGGCGGCTGAACTGACCAAGCTGCTGGAAGAGAAGTGGGGCGTGTCCGCCGCCGCTGCCGCCGTGGCGATGCCGGGTGTGGCCGCTGCCGGTGGCGACGCCGGTGGTGCCGCTGCCGAGAAGGACGAATTCGACGTGATCCTGGCCGATGTCGGCGACAAGAAGATCAACGTCATCAAGGAAGTCCGTGCCATCACCGGCCTGGGCCTGAAGGAGGCCAAGGACCTGGTCGAGGGCGCACCGAAGCCGGTCAAGGAAGGCGTCGACAAGGAAGAGGCCGAGAAGCTGAAGAAGCAGCTCGAGGACGTGGGAGCGAAAGTCGAGCTGAAGTGATGCCGATGGTGCTGGCGGCATCGGGCATGCGCCCGGTGCCGTCGGCGCCGCATCGGACGGCCGTGGCCCGGTACGGGTGACGGATGACCGGCCGGAGCATGCTGCTTCGGGCGGTAAAAGGCGTTTCGGGGACGTGCAGTCGCCCCGGTTCTGACACATTGATGTCGGAACGAAGGCTGCCGGACAATGTGGGCCCGTCCGGACCGGGCCCCGATCGGACGAGGATTTGGGATGCCGCTGTCATTCACTGCGCGCAAGCGCGTTCGCCACAGTTTCGGTCGCATCGGCGAGGTCATCGCCATGCCCAACCTTATCGAGGTCCAGCGCGCGTCCTACGAGAAGTTCCTGATGGCCGACATTCCGGCCGATCAGCGCGATGATACCGGCCTGGAGAGTGTCTTCCGGTCCGTCTTCCCGATCTCGGACTTCTCCGAGACCGCCAGCCTGGAGTTCGTGTCCTACGAGTTCGAGGAACCCAAGTACGATGTCGACGAGTGTGTCCAGCGCGGGCTGACCTTTGCCGCGCCGCTGAAGGTCACGCTGCGCCTGATCGTGTTCGAGGTCGACGAGGACACCGGTGCCAAGTCCGTGCTCGATATCAAGGAGCAGGACGTCTACATGGGCGACATGCCCTTCATGACCGACAAGGGCACCTTCATCGTCAATGGCACCGAGCGTGTCATCGTCAGCCAGATGCACCGCAGCCCGGGCGTGTTCTTCGACCATGACCGCGGCAAGACCCATTCGTCGGGCAAGCTGCTGCATGCTGCCCGCATCATCCCCTATCGCGGCAGCTGGCTCGACCTGGAATTCGACGCCAAGGACATCGTGCATGTCCGCATCGACCGCCGCCGCAAGCTGCCTGCCACCACGCTGCTCTACGCGCTGGGCTACTCGGCGGAGGAGATCCTCGCCAGCTTCTACGAGACGGTGGTCTATCGCCGCGACAAGAACGGCTGGCGTGCGCCGTTCGATCCGGATCGCTATCGCGGCGTCCGCCTGCTGGCCGACATCGTCAATGCCGACACCGGCGAGGTCGTGGCCAAGATGGGCGACAAGCTGGCCCCGCGGGCCGGCCGCAAGCTGGTCGAAGGCGGCATGACCGAGATGCTGATCGCGCCGGAACAGGTCGCGGGCCGCTTCGTGGCGGAGGACATCATCAATGCCGAGACCGGTGAGGTGCTGGTCGAGGCCGGTGACGCGCTGGACGAGAAGGTGCTGGAGGCCCTGGAGCAGGCCGGCATCGAGGAAGTGCCGACCCTGGACATCGACAATGTCACCGTCGGTTCGCACATCCGCGACACCCTGATGGTCGACAAGAACATCAACCGCGACACCGCGCTGGTGGACATCTACCGCGTGATGCGTCCCGGTGAGCCGCCGACCGAGGAGACCGCCGAGACCCTGTTCAACGGCCTGTTCTTCGATTCGGAGCGCTATGACCTGTCGTCGGTCGGCCGCGTGAAGCTGAACAGCCGCCTCGACCTGGAATGCGAGGACACCGTCCGCGTGCTCCGTCGCGAGGACATCATGGCCGTCGTGCAGTACCTGGTCGGCCTGAAGGACGGCAAGGGCGAGATCGACGATATCGACCATCTCGGCAACCGCCGCGTCCGTTCCGTGGGCGAGCTCATGGAGAACCAGTACCGCATCGGCCTGCTGCGCATGGAACGCGCGATCCGGGAGCGCATGAGCTCCGTAGAGATCGACACGGTGATGCCGCAGGACCTGATCAATGCCAAGCCGGCGGCGGCCGCGGTGCGTGAATTCTTCGGCTCCTCGCAGCTGAGCCAGTTCATGGACCAGACCAACCCGCTGTCGGAAGTCACGCACAAGCGTCGCCTCTCGGCGCTTGGTCCGGGTGGCCTGACGCGCGAACGCGCGGGCTTCGAGGTGCGCGACGTGCACCCGACCCATTATGGCCGCATCTGCCCGATCGAGACGCCGGAAGGCCCGAACATCGGCCTGATCAACTCGCTCGCCAGCTTCGCCCGCATCAACCAGTACGGCTTCATCGAAAGCCCGTACCGGCGCGTGAAGGACGGCAAGGTGACCGGTGATGCCGTGTACCTGTCCGCCATGGAGGAAGGCCGCTACACCATCGCCCAGGCGAACGCGATCTTCGACCAGTCGACCGGCGTGTTCCAGGAAGACCTGGTCGCCTCGCGTCATGCCGGCGAGTTCCTGCTCGCCCGTCCGCAGGACATCGACTACATCGACGTCTCGCCGAAGCAGCTGGTGTCCGTCGCCGCGGCGCTGATCCCGTTCCTGGAGAACGACGACGCCAACCGCGC
Organism: Minwuia sp.; assembly: GCA_965228535.1. Lineage (GTDB taxonomy): Bacteria > Pseudomonadota > Alphaproteobacteria > Minwuiales > Minwuiaceae > Minwuia. The sequence goes on from CBDDHU010000003.1 coordinate 1,303,739, forward strand.
GCTGATGGGTTCCAACATGCAGCGCCAGGCCGTGCCGCTGCTGCAGCCGGAGGCGCCCTATGTCGGCACCGGCATGGAATCGGTGGTGGCCCGCGACTCCGGCGTCACCGTGGTGGCGCGGCGCGAGGGCATCGTCGAGCAGATCGACGCGGAGCGCATCGTGGTGCGCGCCACGGAGGTCAGCGACCTCTCCCGTTCCGGCGTCGACATCTACAAGCTGCTGAAGTTCCAGCGCTCCAACCAGTCGACCTGCATCACCCAGCGCCCGCTGGTGAAGGTGGGCGACAAGGTGCAGCCCGGCGACATCATGGCCGACGGCCCGTCGACGGAGCTGGGCGAGCTGGCGCTCGGCCGCAACGTCCTCGTCGCCTTCATGCCGTGGATGGGCTACAACTTCGAGGACTCCATCCTGATCTCCGAACGCATCGTGAAGGACGATGTCTTCACCTCGATCCATATCGAGGAATTCGAGATCATGGCCCGTGACACGAAGCTGGGCCCGGAGGAGATCACCCGCGACATCCCGAATGTCGCCGAGGAATCCCTGAAGAACCTGGACGAGGCCGGCATCGTCTATATCGGTGCCGAGGTCGAGGCCAGCGACATCCTTGTCGGCAAGATCACGCCGAAGGGCGAAAGCCCGATGACGCCGGAGGAGAAGCTGCTCCGCGCCATCTTCGGCGAGAAGGCAGCCGATGTCCGCGACACCTCGCTGAAGATGCCTCCGGGCACTTCCGGCACGGTGGTCGAGGTGCGTGTCTTCAACCGTCACGGTGTCGACAAGGACGAGCGCGCCCTGCAGATCGAGCGCGACGAGATCGAGCGCCTGCGCAAGGACATGGCCGACGAGCGTGCCATCTACGAACGCAGCATCTTCTCGACGCTGCGCAACCTGCTGGTGGGCAAGACCGCCGACAGCGGCCCGCGCGGTTTCCGCACCGGTGTCGCGATCACCGAGGAGGCGCTGAACGACCTCAGCCACGGCCAGTGGTGGCAGGTGGTGCTGTCCGACGACAAGGCGATGGCCGACATCGAGGCGCTGCGCCGCCAGTTCGACGAGGCCACCGGCGCCCTGCAGGCCCGCTTCGATTCGAAGGTGGAGAAGCTGCAGCGCGGTGACGAACTGCCGCCGGGCGTGATGAAGATGGTCAAGGTCTTCGTTGCCATCAAGCGCAAGCTGCAGCCCGGTGACAAGATGGCCGGCCGCCATGGCAACAAGGGCGTCATCAGCCGCATCATGCCGGAAGAGGACATGCCGTTCCTGGATGACGGCACCCCGGTCGACGTGGTGCTGAACCCGCTGGGCGTGCCGTCGCGCATGAATGTCGGGCAGATCCTGGAGACCCATCTGGGCTGGGCCGCGCGCGGCATCGGCCTGAAGATCGGGGACGCGCTGGAGAAGGTGCAGGCCAACGGCAAGGACACCAAGGCCCTGCGTGCCGAGATGTCCAAGGTCTACAATGACGGCGAGATGACCGACATCCAGGCGCTTTCCGATCCGGAGGTGATGGAACTGGCCGGCAACCTGTCACGCGGCGTGCCGATGGCGACACCGGTGTTCGACGGCGCGACGGAGCCGGAGATCGTGCGGATGCTGGAGAGCGCGGGGCTTGACCGTACCGGTCAGGTGACGCTGTTCGACGGCCGTTCGGGCGAGCAGTTCGACCGTCCGGTCACGGTCGGCTATATCTATATGCTGAAACTGCACCATCTTGTTGATGACAAGATCCATGCCCGGTCCATCGGCCCGTACAGCCTGGTCACCCAGCAGCCGCTGGGCGGCAAGGCCCAGTTCGGTGGCCAGCGCTTCGGCGAGATGGAGGTCTGGGCACTGGAGGCCTATGGTGCGGCCTACACGCTGCAGGAGATGCTGACAGTGAAATCGGACGACGTTGCCGGACGCAACAAGGTCTACGAAGCGATCGTTCGCGGTGATGACACGTTCGAGGCGGGTATTCCGGAGAGCTTCAATGTTCTCATCAAGGAAATGCGCTCCCTCGGACTGAACGTCGAACTCAGGAATTCCGAGAGCTGATCGACCGGAAACGGTCACGCGATCAGCCCTGAAATCGGAGGACAAATACCATGCAAGACGCCCTGCAGCTTTTCGGCCAACAGCAGAGTGCCCAGAGTTTCGACCACATCCGCATCTCGCTCTCCAGCCCGGACCAGATCCGGTCCTGGTCGTTCGGTGAGGTGAAGAAGCCGGAGACGATCAACTACCGCACCTTCAAGCCGGAGCGGGATGGCCTGTTCTGCGCCCGCATCTTCGGTCCGATCAAGGACTACGAGTGCCTCTGCGGCAAGTACAAGCGCATGAAGTATCGCGGCGTGATCTGCGAGAAGTGCGGTGTCGAGGTCACGACGCAGAAGGTCCGGCGCGAGCGCATGGGCCATATCGAGCTGGCCGCCCCGGTGGCGCACATCTGGTTCCTGAAGTCCCTGCCCAGCCGGATCGGCCTGATCCTGGACATGGCGCTGAAGGACCTGGAGCGGGTGCTGTACTTCGAGCAGTACATCGTCATCGAGCCCGGCCTGACCCCGCTGAAGCGGTTCCAGCTGCTGACCGAGGACGAGTACTTCGAGTTCCAGGACGAGTATGGCGAGGATGCCTTCACCGCCGGTATCGGCGCGGAGGCCGTGCGTGACATCCTGGAAGGGCTGGACCTGGAGGAGATCAAGGCCGAGCTGAAGCAGGAACTGGCCGAGACCAAGTCCGAGCTGAAGCCGAAGAAGATCGTGAAGCGGATGAAGCTGATCGACGCCTTCCTGGAATCCACCAACCGTCCGGAATGGATGATCCTGGAAGTGATTCCGGTGCTGCCGCCGGAACTGCGTCCGCTGGTGCCGCTGGATGGTGGCCGCTTCGCGACCTCTGACCTGAACGACCTCTACCGTCGTGTCATCAACCGCAACAACCGCCTGAAGCGGCTGATCGAGCTGCGTGCGCCGGACATCATCGTCCGCAACGAGAAGCGCATGCTGCAGGAAGCGGTCGATGCCCTGTTCGACAATGGCCGCCGCGGCCGCATCATCACCGGTGCCAACAAGCGTCCGCTGAAGTCGCTGGCCGACATGCTGAAGGGCAAGCAGGGCCGGTTCCGCCAGAACCTGCTGGGCAAGCGCGTCGACTATTCCGGCCGTTCGGTGATCGTTGTCGGGCCGGAACTGAAACTGCACCAGTGCGGCCTGCCCAAGAAGATGGCGCTGGAGCTGTTCAAGCCGTTCATCTACGCCAAGCTGGAATTGCAGGGCCTGGCCCCGACCGTGAAATCCGCCAAGAAGCTGGTGGAGAAGGAACGGCCAGAGGTCTGGGATGTGCTGGAAGAGGTGATCCGCGAGCATCCGGTGATGCTGAACCGGGCGCCGACGCTGCACCGTCTCGGCATCCAGGCGTTCGAGCCGGTGCTGATCGAGGGCAAGGCGATCCAGCTGCACCCGCTGGTCTGCACCGCCTTCAATGCCGACTTCGACGGTGACCAGATGGCGGTCCATGTGCCGCTGGCGCTGGAGGCGCAGCTGGAAGCCCGCGTGCTGATGATGTCCACCAACAACATCCTCTCGCCCGCCAACGGCAAGCCGATCATCGTGCCCAGCCAGGACATCGTGCTCGGCCTCTACTACCTGTCGATGGTGCGTGAGGGCGTGAAGGGCGAGGGCCTGACCTTCAGCGGCATGGACGAACTGACCTACGCGCTGGACCAGGGGCTGGTCGACCTGCATGCCAAGATCACCACGCGCCACTGGGGCTATGACGACGCAGGCGAGCTGTCGATGCTGCGCCTGGAGACCACGCCGGGCCGCATGCTGATCGCGGAGAAGCTGCCGCTGAACCCGCGCGTGCCGGTGTCGCTGATCAACCGCCTTCTGACCAAGAAGGAGATCGGCAACCTGATCGACGTGGTCTATCGCCATACCGGCCAGAAGGAGACGGTGCTGTTCTGCGACCGGATCATGGGCCTGGGCTTTGCCCATGCCTGCCGCGCCGGCATCTCGATCGGCAAGGATGACATGATCATCCCCGACTCGAAGAAGGACCTGGTCGACGAGACCAACACCCTGGTGAAGCAGTACGAGCAGCAGTACCTGGACGGCCTGATCACCTCCGGCGAGAAGTACAACAAGGTTGTCGATGCCTGGATGCAGTGCTCCGACAAGGTCGCCGAGGAGATGATGAAGGGCATGGAGAGTGCCGGTGCGGCCAATCACGGTCAGCCGAACTCCATCTACATGATGGCCCACTCCGGCGCCCGTGGCAGCCAGGCGCAGATGAAGCAGCTTGCCGGCATGCGTGGCCTGATGGCCAAGCCGTCGGGCGAGATCATCGAGACGCCGATCATCTCCAACTTCAAGGAAGGCCTCACGGTTTCCGAGTACTTCATCTCCACCCACGGCGCCCGCAAGGGCCTCGCGGACACGGCGCTGAAGACCGCGAACTCCGGTTACCTGACCCGTCGCCTGGTCGACGTGGCGCAGGATGCGGTGATCCATGAAGAGGACTGCGGCACCACCAAGGGCCTGGTCGTCCGTGACGTGGTCGATGGCAGTGATGTCATCGAGGCGCTGGGCGAGCGTATCCTGGGCCGTACCGCGGCGGAGGACATCACCGACCCGGCCAGCGGCGACGTGCTGGTCAAGGCCGGCCAGCTGATCGAGGAGACCGAGGTCGAGATCATCGAGCAGGCGGCTGTCGAGGCTGTCATCGTGCGCTCCACCCTGACCTGCGAGAGCCGTCACGGCGTCTGCGGCAAGTGCTATGGCCGCGACCTGGCCCGTGGCACCAAGGTCAACATGGGTGAGGCGGTCGGTGTCATCGCGGCACAGTCCATCGGTGAACCCGGCACGCAGCTGACCATGCGCACCTTCCATATCGGTGGTGCGGCACAGGCCGGTGAGAACTCCTCCATCGAGGCGGCGCACGACGCGACCCTGCATATCGAGAATCGCGCGGTGGTCGAGGACTCCGAGGGGCGCCTGGTGGTCATGAACCGGACCACGGAACTGGTGCTGCTGGATCAGAACAACCGCGAACGTGCCCGTCACCGGGTGCCCTACGGCTCCCGCCTCGCCAAGGACCATGGCCAGACCGTGGCCAAGGGCGAGAAGATGGCCGAATGGGATCCGTTCACCGTGCCGATCATCACGGAGCGCAGCGGTATCGTCACCTATCGTGACCTGCTCGACGGCGTCAGTGTCCGGGACGTGGTGGACGAGAACACCGGTATCTCCTCCAAGGTCGTCGTCGACTGGAAGGGTCAGCCGGGGTCCAACGACATCCGTCCGCGCATCACCCTGCGCGACGAGGAAGGCGAGGTGATCAGCCTGGATACCGGGCAGGAGGCCCGCTACTTCCTGTCGGTCGACTCGATCCTTTCCGTGCAGGACGGGCAGTCGGTCCATGCCGGTGACGTGCTGGCACGTATCCCGCGCGAAGGCTCCAAGACCCGTGACATCACCGGCGGTCTGCCGCGGGTGGCGGAACTGTTCGAGGCCCGGCGTCCGAAGGATCACGCCATCCTGGCGGAGATCGACGGTCGCATCAGCTACGGCAAGGATTACAAGGCGAAGCGCCGCCTGACGATCACGCCGGAGGACGAGAGCCTGGATCCGGTCGACTACCTGATCCCGAAGGGCCGCCACATCGGCGTGCACGAGGGCGACCAGGTGCGTCGTGGCGACTACATCGTCGATGGCAATCCCGCCCCGCACGACATCCTGAAGGTACTGGGTGTCGCCGCGCTGGCCGAGTTCCTGGTCAACGAGATCCAGGAGGTCTACCGGCTGCAGGGCGTGAAGATCAACGACAAGCACATCGAGGTCATTGTCCGTCAGATGCTGCAGAAGGTGGAGATCACCTCCTCCGGCGACACGACGATGCTGATCGGTGAGCAGATCGACCGTCACGAGTTCGACGAGGTCAATGCCAAGGCGGTCAAGGAAGGCGGCGAGCCGGCCACCGGCGAGCCTGTCCTGCTGGGCATCACCAAGGCCAGCCTGCAGACCCGCTCCTTCATCTCCGCGGCATCGTTCCAGGAGACCACGCGCGTGCTCACCGAGGCTTCGGTGAACGGCAAGCTGGATGTCCTGAACGGCCTGAAGGAGAACGTGATCGTCGGACGTCTGATCCCGGCCGGTACCGGTGGCCAGATGAACGAGGTCAAGCGTGTGGCGGCAGAACGGGACCGCAAGCTGGCGGCCCAGAATGCCGACAATGACGCGGGCGAGGCCCCGGCAGCGATTCCCGCCGCCGAGTGACCGCGTGACCGGAATCCCCGTGACGGGATGCGCATGACGCAGCCCTGGCGGCGGTGAGCGGTCAGCCCCGGAGTCGAATTGGCCCCGCATCCTGAAAGGGATGCGGGGCCGTTTTCGTCAAGGGCCGATCCGGGCGTCTGAAACACGACAGATGATTGCGGCGGCATGGTTCGCGGCAGTTGAATCTTGCGCCAATGGCCGATTCCGACCCCCCGCGAACGCTGGCCGAAATTGCGGATATTTGCTGTTGACCGATCAGGGGGGCGTTCATATAGTCCGCGCCCATTGCGGCGCTGGTAGTTGGCGTGTTCCGACCAAGACACGGCGACCGTTCGTCCAAGCACTCAGGGCCTTTTTTGGACGGGCCACTGAAAGGCGGAAAGCGGCAACGATCCGGGTAACGGGTCGTTGGTTTGCTTCTGTTCGTTTGGAAGGACGCTTGATCCAACGATCGCAAGCAGATTTGGCCATCGGTGCCGTTCGGGTACCGGGGTGTTCTATCGAAGAAGGTTCGGACCGTATGCCGACGATCAACCAATTGATCCGCAAGCCGCGCCAGCAGCCCCTGGCGCGCAACAAGGTTCCCGCGATGGAGGCGTGCCCGCAGAAGCGTGGCGTCTGCACCCGCGTCTACACGACCACCCCGAAGAAGCCGAACTCGGCGCTGCGCAAGGTTGCGCGTGTCCGCCTGACCAATGGTTTCGAGGTGACGAGCTACATTCCCGGTGAGGGTCACAACCTTCAGGAGCACTCGGTCGTCCTGATCCGTGGTGGCCGCGTGAAGGACCTTCCCGGTGTGCGTTACCACATCCTGCGTGGCGTTCTGGATACCCAGGGCGTCAAGGATCGCCGCCAGCGCCGTTCGAAGTACGGCGTCAAGCGTCCGAAGTGATTGGAGAGTTCTGAAGCATGTCCCGTCGCCACGCTGCCGAGAAGCGCGAAATCCTGCCGGATCCCATCTATGGAGATCTGGTGGTCACGAAGTTCGTGAACAACCTGATGATGCACGGCAAGAAGTCGGCTGCCGAGCAGATCGTCTACAAGGCGTTCGAGCGGATCGAACAGAAGCTGGGCCGCAGCCCGATCGACGTGTTCCACGAGGCGCTGGCCAATTCCCGGCCGCAGCTGGAAGTGCGTTCGCGCCGTGTCGGTGGCGCCACCTACCAGGTCCCCGTGGATGTGCGGCAGGAGCGGGCGCAGGCCCTGGCCATCCGCTGGGTCATCGATTCCGCGCGCAAGCGTTCCGAGACCACGATGATGGAGCGTCTGGCCGGTGAGCTGATGGATGCGTCCAGCAGCCGCGGCGGTGCCGTGAAGAAACGTGAAGACACCCATCGGATGGCGGAGGCCAACAAGGCCTTCTCGCACTACCGCTGGTAATCCAGAGCAGGAAAGAGCCCTTCCCATGTCTCGAGTGACGCCTCTCGACCGTTATCGCAACATCGGCATCATGGCCCACATTGATGCCGGCAAGACCACGACGACGGAGCGAATCCTCTACTACACCGGCCGGTCCCACAAGATCGGTGAGGTCCATGACGGCGCGGCCACCATGGACTGGATGGAGCAGGAGCAGGAGCGTGGCATCACCATCACCTCCGCCGCGACCACCTGCTTCTGGCGCGAGCATCGGATCAACATCATCGACACCCCGGGCCATGTGGACTTCACCATCGAGGTGGAGCGCAGCCTGCGCGTGCTCGACGGCGCGGTTGCCGTGTTCGACGCCGTGGCCGGTGTCGAGCCGCAGACGGAGACGGTCTGGCGTCAGGCCGACAAGTACCGCGTGCCGCGCATGTGTTTCGTCAACAAGATGGACCGCATGGGCGCGGACTTCTATCGCTGCGTCGACATGATGGTTGACCGCCTGGGCTGCACGCCGATCCCGCTGCAGCTGCCGATCGGCTCCGAGTCCGACTTCGTCGGTGTCGTCGACCTGATCAACAACCAGGCGATCATCTGGAAGGAAGAGACCCTGGGCGCGGAGTTCGAGTACACGGACATTCCCGCCGACCTGGCCGACAAGGCTGCCGAGTATCGCGAGGCGATGATCGAGGCCGCGGTAGAGTTCGACGACGACGCCATGACCAACTACCTGGAAGGTGTCGAGCCGGATGCCGACGAGATTCGTCGCCTCATCCGCAAGGGCGTGATGGCCGGCAAGCTCATTCCGGTGCTCTGCGGCACGGCGTTCAAGAACAAGGGCGTGCAGCCGCTGCTGGACGCGGTCGTCGACTTCATGCCGGCCCCGACCGACGTTGCCGACATCCGCGGCTCCAAGGTCGGTGACCCGGAGACCGAGGTCGTCCGCCACAGCTCCGACGATGAGCCGTTCTCGGCGCTGGCCTTCAAGATCATGGCCGACCCGTTCGTCGGTTCGCTGACCTTCTGCCGGGTCTATTCGGGCCGGGTGGAGAGCGGCGGTTCCGTGCTGAACTCCGTGAAGGACAAGCGCGAGCGCATCGGCCGCATGCTGATGATGCACGCCAACGACCGCGAGGACGTGAAGGAGGCAATGGCCGGTGACATCATCGCCATCGCCGGCCTGAAGGACACCACCACCGGCGACACCCTGTGCGACCCCCTGCGTCCGGTGGTGCTGGAAGCCATGGAGTTCCCGGATCCGGTCATCGAGATCGCGGTCGAGCCGAAGACCAAGGCTGACCACGAGAAGATGGGCCAGGCCCTGGCGCGCCTGGCGCAGGAGGATCCGTCCTTCCGTGTCACGACCGACCACGAGACCGGCCAGACCGTGCTGAAGGGCATGGGCGAACTGCACCTCGACATCCTGATCGACCGCATGAAGCGCGAGTTCAAGGTGGAGGCGAATGTCGGTGCGCCGCAGGTGGCCTACCGCGAGACGCTGACCCGCCGCGCGGAGATCGATTATACCCACAAGAAGCAGACCGGTGGTTCGGGCCAGTTCGCCCGCATCAAGCTGGTGCTGGAGCCGGGCGAGCCGGGCACGGGCTTCGTGTTCGACAGCCAGGTCGTCGGCGGCTCGGTGCCGAAGGAATACATCCCCGGCGTCGAGAAGGGCCTGCGTTCCGTGGTCGATTCGGGTGTGCTGGCCGGTTTCCCGGTGATCGACGTCCAGGCGACGCTGATCGACGGTGCCAGCCATGACGTGGACTCCTCGGTCCTGGCCTTCGAGATCGCGGCCCGCGCCGCGTTCCGCGAGGTCGCGCCGAAGGCCGGTGCGAAGCTGCTGGAGCCGATGATGAAGGTCGAGGTGGTGACGCCGGAAGAGTTCGTTGGCGACGTGATGGGCGACCTGAACAGCCGTCGTGGCCAGGTCACCGGTTCGGAGCCGCGCGGCAACGCCACGGTGATCGGTGCCATGGTGCCGCTGGCCAACATGTTCGGCTACGTGAACACGCTGCGCTCCATGACCCAGGGTCGTGCGCAGTTCACCATGCAGTTCGACCATTACGAGCAGGTCCCGCAGAGCGTCTCCGACGAGGTGATCGCGAAGCTGGCCTGACCGGGCGGATGACCGGTCCCGCGGGGCCGGAACGAGACTTGAGCAATTATCTGACACCTCTGAGAGCCGGAGAAGAGAGATGGCCAAAGAGAAGTTTGAGCGTACGAAGCCGCACTGCAACGTGGGCACGATCGGTCACGTTGACCATGGCAAGACGACGCTGACGGCAGCGATCACGATGGTGCTTGCGGAGACGGGTGGCGCGACGGCGAAGGCGTATGCGGACATTGACGCCGCGCCTGAGGAGAAGGCGCGCGGCATCACGATCTCGACGGCGCATGTGGAGTACGAGACGGAGAACCGTCACTACGCGCACGTGGACTGCCCGGGCCATGCCGACTACGTGAAGAACATGATCACGGGTGCGGCGCAGATGGACGGCGCGATCCTGGTCGTTTCGGCTGCCGACGGCCCGATGCCGCAGACCCGCGAGCACATCCTGCTGGCACGGCAGGTGGGTGTTCCGGCGCTGGTGGTGTTCATGAACAAGGTCGACCAGGTCGACGACGAGGAGCTGCTGGAGCTGGTCGAGCTGGAGATCCGCGAGCTGCTGTCGTCCTACGACTTCCCGGGCGACGACATTCCGATCGTGAAGGGCTCGGCCCTGGCGGCGGTCGAGGGTGGCGACGCGGCGATCGGCAAGGAAGCGATCCTTGAGCTGATGGCGGCGGTCGATGACTACATCCCGCAGCCGGAGCGTCCGAAGGACCAGGCGTTCCTGATGCCGATCGAGGACGTGTTCTCGATCTCCGGCCGTGGCACGGTTGTGACCGGTCGCGTGGAGCGTGGCGTGGTGAAGGTCGGCGAGGAAGTCGAGATTGTCGGCATCCGCGAGACCCGCAAGTCGACCTGCACGGGCGTCGAGATGTTCCGCAAGCTGCTGGACCAGGGCGAGGCGGGCGACAACATCGGCGCGCTGCTGCGTGGTGTCGGCCGCGAGGACGTGGAGCGTGGGCAGGTCCTGGCGAAGCCGGGTTCGATCACGCCGCACACGAAGTTCAAGGCGGAGGCCTACATCCTGACGAAGGAAGAGGGTGGGCGTCACACGCCGTTCTTCGGCAACTACCGTCCGCAGTTCTATTTCCGGACGACGGACGTGACGGGCGTGATCGAGCTGCCGGAAGGCACGGAGATGGTGATGCCGGGCGACAATGTCGCAATGGTGGTTGAGCTGATCAACCCGATCGCGATGGACGAGGGCCTGCGCTTCGCCATCCGCGAGGGCGGCCGCACCGTCGGTGCCGGCGTCGTCGCCCAGATCGTCGAGTAACATTTGACCACAACTCGCTGCCGGGCGCAGTGCCCGGCAGCGTTGCTGCTGTTTTTGAGGGAAGGGTGACATGGACAGTCAGAATATCCGGATCAGGCTGAAGGCCTTCGATCACCGGGTACTCGACCAGTCGACGAGCGAGATCGTCAACACGGCCAAGCGCACGGGCGCTCAGGTTCGTGGACCCGTCCCGCTGCCGACACGTATCGAGAAATTCACGGTGCTGCGTTCTCCGCACATCGACAAGAAGTCGCGTGAGCAGTTCGAGATCCGGACGCACAAGCGGCTGCTCGACATCGTCGAGCCGACCCCGCAGACCGTGGACGCGCTGATGAAGCTCGACCTCGCTGCCGGTGTCGACGTCGAGATCAAGCTGTAAGGATGGGATTGGACACGATGCGTACCGGTCTTATTGCACGCAAACTGGGCATGACCCGCGTCTTCGGTGAGGATGGCGGACATCTGCCGGTGACGGTGCTTCAGATTGACTCCTGCCAGGTGGTGGCTCACCGCACGGCGGAGCGTGATGGCTATCAGGCGCTGCAGCTTGGTGCCGGCGCGGCGAAGGTGAAGAACACCAACAAGCCGATGCGCGGTCACTTTGCTGCTGCCCAGGTCGAGCCGAAGCAGAAGCTGGCGGAGTTCCGCATTGCCGATGACGCGTTCATCGATGTCGGCGCGGAACTGTCGGCGGATCATTTCGTCGACGGCCAGAAGGTCGATGTTGTCGGCACCTCCATCGGCAAGGGCTTTGCCGGTGCGATGAAGCGCCACAACTTCGGTGGCCTGCGCGCCAGCCATGGCGTGTCGATCTCGCACCGCAGCCACGGTTCCACCGGCCAGTGCCAGGATCCGGGCAAGGTGTTCAAGGGCAAGAAGATGGCGGGTCACCTGGGTGACGCCCGTGTCACGCTGCAGAACCTGAAGGTGGTGCGCACCGATGTCGCGCGCGGCCTGGTGATGGTCGAGGGCGGCGTGCCCGGTGCGAAGGGTTCCTGGGTGCTGATCCGCGACGCGGTGAAGAAGGCGCGGCCCGAAGCGGCCCCCTATCCCGGCTCCGTCGTTGCTGCCGCTGCCGCGGCCGACGATGCGGTCACCGAGGATGCGGCCCCGGCCGAGGCCCCCGCGACGGAAACGGAGGGCGAGTGACCATGCAGACCAAGGTCATCAACCTGGACAATGCCGAGGCCGGCGAGATCGATCTGAATGATGCGATCTTCGGGCTGGAGCCGCGCCAGGACCTGCTGCACCGCATGGTGCGGTACCAGCTGGCCAAGCGCCGTGCCGGCACCCACAAGGTGAAGGGCCGTCACGAGATCGCCCGCACCGGTGCCAAGCCCTTCAAGCAGAAGGGCACGGGCCGTGCGCGCCAGGGTTCCTGGAAGGCGCCGCAGCATCGTGGCGGTGGCGTTGCCCATGGCCCGCAGGTGCGCAGCCATGCCCACGACCTGCCGAAGAAGGTGCGTCGCCTGGCCATGCTGCACGCGCTGTCGTCCAAGGTCGCCGGTGAGAAGCTGATCGTTCTCGATCAGGCGGTGATGGACGAGGGCAAGACCCGGATCCTGGCGGCGAAGCTGAAGGCGATGGGGCTGAGCTCCGCGCTGATCATCGACGGCACCGATGTGAACGAGAACTTCGCACGTGCCGCGCGCAACATTCCGCTGATCGACGTGTTGCCGCAGCAGGGTGCCAATGTTTACGACATCCTGCGGCGGGAGCACCTGGTGCTGACCCGGTCCGCGGTCGAGGCGCTGGAGGCCCGTCTGTCATGAGCCTAGAACGCTATTACGACATCATTCTCAGCCCGGTGATCACCGAGAAGGCGACGAATGTCTCGGAGCACAACCAGGTTGTGTTCCGGGTTGCCAACGACGCCACGAAGCCGGAGATCAAGGCAGCGGTCGAGACGCTGTTCAAGGTTGAGGTCAAGGGCGTCAACACGCTGATCACCAAGGGCAAGACCAAGATGTTCCGGGGCCGTCGCGGCCGTCGTCCGGACGTCAAGAAGGCCGTGGTGACGCTGGTTGACGGTCATTCCATCGATGTGACGACGGGACTCTGACGACATGGCACTGAGGAAATTCAATCCGACGACACCGTCGCGGCGCAACCTGATCCTGGTTGACCGGTCGCACCTGCACAAGGGCGACCCCGTCAAGGGCCTGACCGAGGGCCTGACCAAGAAGGGTGGCCGCAACAACACCGGTCGCATCACCGCGCGTCGTATCGGTGGCGGTCACAAGCGCCGTTACCGCATGGTCGATTTCAAGCGTCGCAAGTTCGACGTGGTCGGCACGGTCGAGCGCCTGGAGTACGATCCGAACCGGACCGCCTTCATCGCGCTGATCAACTACGAGGATGGCGAGCAGGCCTACATCCTGGCGCCGCAGCGGCTTTCGCCGGGCGACCAGGTCGTCGCGGGCGAGCGTTGCGACATCAAGCCGGGCAATGCCATGCCGCTGCGCAACATGCCGGTCGGCACCGTCATCCACAATGTCGAGCTGAAGCCGGAAAAGGGTGGCCAGATCGCCCGTTCGGCGGGTACCTATGCCCAGCTGATCGGCAAGGATTCGGGCTACGCGCAGCTGCGCCTGTCTTCGGGTGAGCAGCGCATGGTGCGTGGCGAGTGCATGGCCACCGTCGGTGCTGTCAGCAACCCCGACCAGCAGAACGTCAAGCTCGGCAAGGCCGGGCGCAAGCGCTGGATCGGCAAGCGGCCTGCGGTGCGTGGCGTTGCCATGAACCCGGTTGACCATCCGCACGGCGGTGGTGAGGGCCGGACCTCCGGTGGTCGCCATCCGGTGACGCCGTGGGGCAAGTCGACCAAGGGTGCCCGGACGCGTTCGAACAAGGGCACCGACAAGTACATCATGCGCAGCCGCCACAAGACCCGGAAGTAGGCATCGGGTTCCGATGCCCGGTGCCTTCGCGGCACCGGCGGCTGGGTGGACGAAATGGGGTGGGGGCCAGGTGCCGTCATCCCGAAGAGAAGGAAGAAGCGAACCGTGGCACGTTCAGTTTGGAAAGGTCCGTTTGTCGACGGATACCTCCTGAGGAAGGCCGAGGCGGCGCATGCGTCAGGGCGGAAGGATGTGATCAAGATCTGGTCGCGTCGCTCCACCATCCTGCCGCAGTTCGTCGGCCTCACGTTCGGCGTCTACAACGGCCAGAAGCACCTGCCGGTGCTGGTGTCGGAAGAGATGGTCGGGCACAAGTTCGGCGAGTTCGCGCCGTCCCGGAATTACTTCGGCCACGCCGCCGACAAGAAGGCGAAGAGGAGGTAATCGGGTGGGCAAGGAAGCCAAAGAGCGCAGCCAGGCCGACAACGAGGCCAAGGCCGTCGCGCGCAACCTGCGTGTCAGCCCGCAGAAGCTGAACCTGGTCGCCGGGATGATCCGCGGTCGGCGGGTGGAGGACGCGCTGCTGCGTCTGACATTCTCCAACAAGCGCATCTCCGGCCCGGTGAAGACGCTGCTGCAGAGCGCGATCGCGAATGCCGAGAACAACCACCAGCTGGATCCGGATGCGCTGGTCGTGAAGGAAGCCTGGGTCGGCAAGGGCCTGGTCATGAAGCGGTTCCAGGCACGTGCCCGTGGCCGCGCCGGCCGGATCACGAAACCGTTCAGCCATCTCACGATCGTGGTGGCCGAAGTCGAGGAGGCGAACTGATGGGGCAGAAGGTATCCCCGGTCGGGCTCCGGCTCGGCATCAACCGGACCTGGGACTCGCGCTGGTACGCGGATCGCGGTGAGTACGCGACCCTGCTGCACGAGGACATGAAGATGCGCGAGCATCTGTTCGACAAGCTGTCGGGTGCCGGCGTGTCCCGCATCGTCATCGAGCGTCCGGCCAAGAAGGCCCGCGTGACCATCCACTCGGCGCGTCCGGGTGTGGTCATCGGCAAGAAGGGCCAGGACATCGAGAAGCTGCGTCGCGAGCTGAGCGAGCTGAGCAGCTCCGAGGTGTCGGTGAACATCGTCGAGATCCGCAAGCCGGAGCTGGATGCGCGCCTGGTTGCCGAGAACATCGCCCAGCAGCTGGAGCGCCGCGTGGCGTTCCGCCGGGCGATGAAGCGGTCGGTGCAGAACTCGATCCGTCTCGGTGCCCAGGGCATCCGCATCAACTGCGGCGGCCGCCTGGGTGGCGCGGAAATCGCCCGGACGGAGTGGTACCGCGAAGGCCGTGTGCCGCTGCACACCCTGCGTGCCGACATCGACTACGGCGTGGCCACGGCGAAGACCGCCTATGGCGCGATCGGCATCAAGGTCTGGATCTTCAAGGGCGAAATCATGGCCCACGATCCGATGGCCCAGGACAAGCGTGCGCAGGAGCAGCAGAGCTCCGGCGGGCGTGGTTGAGGAATCGGGAGCGAGTTAGACAATGCTGCAACCGAAACGCACCAAGTTCCGCAAGGCCCACAAGGGCCGCATCCATGGCAAGGCCAAGGGTGGAACGACGCTGAACTTCGGCGCCTTTGGCATGAAGGCGCAGGAGCCGGGGCGGATCACCGCACGCCAGATCGAGGCGGCGCGTCGTGCCATCACCCGCCACATCAAGCGCGCGGGCCGTGTCTGGATCCGTGTCTTTCCGGACGTGCCGGTTTCCAAGAAGCCGACCGAAGTCCGCATGGGTAAGGGCAAGGGTACGCCGGAATACTGGATCGCCCGCGTGAAGCCTGGCCGGATCATGTTCGAGCTGGACGGTGTTCCTGCCGACCTGGCCGCCGAGGCGTTCGAGCTGGCATCCGCCAAGCTGCCCATCGCCACCAAGATGGTCAGCCGTTATCCGGAGGGTAACTGATCATGAGTGCCGAGGATTTTCGCGCCAAGTCCGACGACCAGCTGAAGGACAGCCTGGTCGAGCTGAAGAAGGAGCAGTTCAACCTGCGCTTTCGCCGCGCCACCGGACAGGTCGAGGACACCAGCCGTATCCGGACCATTCGCCGTGACATCGCACGGGTGAAGACGGTCCTGACCGAACGGGCGAAGGGAGCCTGAGAACATGCCTAAGCGCATCATGCAGGGTGTGGTGGTAAGCGACGCCAACGACAAGACCGTCGTTGTCCGCGTCGAGCGTCGCGTGACCCATCCGCTCTACAAGAAGATCATCCGCATGAGCAAGAAGCTGCATGCGCATGACGCCGACAACCGTTGCAAGGCGGGTGAGACGGTGCGGGTACGGGAGTGCCGGCCGTTTTCGAAGCTGAAGCGTTGGGAAGTCTTGCACGAGGCCGAGTGACCTGAGGGTCGCTGGGTTTCAGTCAGCCAAGGACAGGAGTAGTCCATGATTCAGATGCAAACCAACCTGGATGTCGCCGACAATTCCGGCGCCCGCCGGGTGCAGTGCATCAAGGTACTGGGTGGTGCGGCCCGCAAGGTTGCCGGGGTTGGCGATATCATCGTCGTCTCGGTGAAGGATGCGATTCCGCGCGGCCGTGTGAAGAAGGGTGACGTGATGCGCGCGGTGATCGTGCGTACCGCGAAGGAAGTCCGTCGCCCGGATGGAACCGCCATCCGCTTTGACCGCAATGCGGCCGTTCTGATCAACAAGCAGAACGAGCCGATCGGGACCCGTATCTTCGGTCCGGTGACGCGCGAACTGCGCGGCAAGGGCTACATGAAGATCGTCTCGCTGGCGCCGGAGGTGATCTGATGGCCGAGAAGTTCAGGATCAAGAAGGGCGACAAGGTCGTCGTCCTGGCCGGTCGCGACAAGGGTCGCCGTGGCGAGGTGCTGCGGGTGATCCGCGAGGACCGTCGCGCCGTGGTCTCCGGTGTCAACATGATCAAGCGGCACCAGAAGCCGGGCCAGGGCAATCCTGGTGGCATCATCGAGCGTGAGGCGCCGGTGCACATTTCCAATCTCGCCATCGAGGATCCGAAGGACGGTGCGCCGACGCGCGTCGGTTACCGGGTGCTCGACGATGGCCGCAAGGTGCGTTTCGCCCGGCGGTCCGGCGAAGTCATCGACGTCTGAGGAGGGGCAGGATAATGGCTCAGCCGAGGCTGAAGGAACAGTATCAGAGCGAAATCCGGCCCGCCCTGCGGTCGCGCTTTGAATACGCGAACGAGATGCAGACTCCGCGCCTGGAGAAGATCGTCATCAACATTGGCGTGGGCGAGGCTGTCAGCGACTCGAAGAAGATCAACGCGGCGGTCAGCGAGCTGGAGAAGATCTCCGGCCAGAAGGCTGTCGTGACCAAGGCACGGAATTCCATCGCCGGCTTCAAGCTGCGCGAAGGCATGCCGATCGGCTGCAAGGTCACGCTGCGTGCGGACAGGATGTACGAATTCCTGGATCGCCTGATCACCATCGCCCTGCCCCGCGTGCGCGACTTCCGCGGCGTGAACCCGAACAGCTTTGACGGCAACGGGAACTACGCCATGGGGCTGAAGGAGCAGATCGTCTTCCCCGAGATCAACTATGACGAGGTTGATGACATTCGCGGGATGGACATCATCATCTGCACGACGGCCAGGACCGACGACGAGGCCCGTGAGCTTCTCGCCGCGTTCAACATGCCGTTCCAGAAGAAGGACTGAATCCATGGCCAAGAAGAGTTCAGTCGAGAAGGAAAAGAGCCGCCGCAAGCTGGTGGCGAAGTACGCGGCCAAGCGGGAGGCCCTGCGCCAGATGGCGAAGGATGAGTCCCTGTCGCAGGAGGAGCGGTTTGCCGCCCGCCTGAAGCTGGCCGAACTGCCGCGCAACAGTGCCGCCACCCGCGTGCACAACCGCTGCGGCGTCACCGGGCGTCCGAAGGGATATTATCGGAAGCTCAACATGTCTCGTATCGCGCTTCGCGAGCTGGGGTCTGCCGGTCAGATCCCCGGCCTCGTCAAGTCGAGCTGGTAAGGGTAGCGAAAGATGTCATTTTCGGATCCGATCGGGGACATGCTGACCCGTATCCGCAACGGGCAGATGGCGCGCAAGGGTGTCGTCCGCTCCCCCGCCTCGAAGTTCCGGGCCAACGTTCTTGAGGTCCTGAAGCGCGAAGGCTACATCCGCGACTGGCGGCGTGAGGACGGCGAGTCCGGTCACGGCGAGCTGGTCATCGAACTGAAGTACTATGAGGGCGATCCGGTGATCAGCAAGATCCGCCGCGTGTCGCGCCCTGGCCGCCGGGTCTATTCCGGTGTCGGCGACCTGACCAAGGTTGCCAACGGTCTCGGTATTTCGGTGCTGTCCACGCCGCGGGGCGTGCTCTCCGACGCGGAGGCACGGGCCGAGAACGTGGGCGGTGAAATCCTCTGCGAGGTGTTCTGATCATGTCACGTATTGGCAAGAACCCTGTTGCGGTTCCGGCTGGCGTTGACGTCAAGCTGGATGGCCGCGACATGAGCGTGAAGGGGAAGCTGGGTCAGCTCTCCATGCGCTTCGTTGACGATGTCGAGGTCGAGATGGCCGATGGCCAGATCACCGTGAAGCCGGTCGGCAACAGCAAGAAGGCCCGGATGATGTGGGGCATGCAGCGCACGCTGGCTGCGAACCTGGTCCAGGGCGTTTCCGAGGGCTTCGTCCGTGACCTGGAGATCACCGGCGTCGGCTACCGTGCGCAGGTCCAGGGCAAGGTGCTGAACCTGTCGCTGGGCTACAGCCACGATGTGCTGTACGACATCCCGGAAGGCATCGACATCAAGTGCGAGAAGCCGACCTCCATCCGCGTGTCGGGTATCGACAAGCAGCGTGTGGGTCAGGTTGCCGCCGAAATTCGCGCCTGGCGCCCGCCGGAGCCCTACAAGGGCAAGGGTGTGCGTTACTCGGACGAGTATGTCGTCCGCAAGGAAGGCAAGAAGAAGTAAGGACGCCGTATCATGGGTTTCTACAAGCGCAAGACATCCGCGGAGAAGCGCCGCGAACGCGTCCGGGGGAAGATCCTGTCGGTGGCCAACGGTCGCCCGCGGCTCTCCATCCATCGGACCTCGAAGCACATCTACGCCCAGGTCATCGACGACAAGGAAGGCCGCACCCTGGCGGCTGCCGGTACCGTCGAGAAGGACCTGGCCGCGAAGGTGGGCAAGACCTCCAACATCGAGGCGGCGGCCGAGGTCGGCCGCGTGGTGGCCGAACGGGCCGTCGCTGCCGGGGCGAAGGCTGTTGTCTTCGACCGTGGCGGACTTCGCTATCATGGCCGCGTCAAGGCGCTGGCGGATGCCGCCCGTGAGGGCGGTCTGGAATTCTAGGGAGTACGGAACGCATGGCCCGTCCCGATTTCAACGATCGTGACCGTGACAACGAGTTCACGGACAAGCTGGTTCACATCAACCGCGTCGCCAAGGTGGTGAAGGGCGGTCGCCGGTTCGGCTTTGCCGCGCTGGTGGTCGTGGGTGACCAGAAAGGCCGCGTCGGCTTCGGCAAGGGCAAGGCCCGCGAAGTGCCGGAGGCGATCCGCAAGGCGACGGAGAGTGCCAAGCGCACGATGATCCGTGTGCCGCTGCGCGAAGGCCGGACCCTGCATCACGACGTCACCGGCCGCCATGGTGCGGGCCGTGTCGTGCTGCGTGCCGCGCCTGCCGGTACCGGCATCATCGCCGGTGGCCCGATGCGTGCGGTGTTCGAGAGCCTGGGTGTGCATGACGTCGTCACCAAGTCGATCGGCACTTCCAACCCCTACAACATGATCCGTGCGACCTTCGACGCGCTGGAGCACATCAGCTCGCCGAAGCGGATCGCCGCCAAGCGTGGCCGCAAGGTGGGCGACATCGTCGGTCGCCGTGACGATGCGGCTGCCGCGGCTGCCGCGCAGGAGTGAGCACCATGAGCAGCACCGGAAAGATCAAGGTCACCCAGACCGGCAGCCCGATCGGGCGGCCGAAGGACCAGCGCGCGACGCTGGTCGGCCTGGGGCTGAACAAGCTGCACCGTTCGCGGGTCCTGGACGACACCCCGTCCATCCGTGGCATGGTGAACAAGGTACATCACCTGGTGAAGGTGGAGCAGGTCGACGCCTGATCAGGCGGACGGACCGGCACAAGCAGGACAGAAGGACAGGCATCTCATGCGCCTCAATCAGATTACGGACAACGAAGGTTCGGCCCGCCCGCGCAAGCGTGTCGGTCGTGGCATTGCGTCCGGTACCGGCAAGACGGCCGCCAAGGGCATGAAGGGTCAGAAGTCGCGCTCCGGCGTGGCGATCAAGGGTTTCGAGGGTGGCCAGATGCCGCTGCATCGGCGTCTGCCGAAGCGTGGCTTCAACAGCCTCCGCCCCTCCAACTTCGCCGAGGTCAATCTCGGTCGGCTGCAGCAGGCCGTCGATGTCGGCAAGCTGGAAGCCGGTGCGAGCGTTGACGCGGCCGCGCTGATCGCCGCCGGCGTCATCCGCCGCGAAGGCGACGGTGTGCGTCTGCTGGGCAAGGGCGAGCTGACGGTTGCGCTGAAGCTGACGGTTGCCGGTGCCTCCGCCGCTGCGATTGCCGCCGTCGAGAAGGCCGGTGGTTCCGTGACCCAGACCAAGGCCCGTACCGAGGAAGACGAGGCCGCGCGTGCGGCCAAGACCGAACGTCGCAAGGCACGGTCTGCGAAGAAAAAGTGATCGACGCCGGGGTGGCAATCCGAGACTGCCGCCCGATCTGGGAATGATCCGGCAACTCCAATCGGGCCGGGCCTGAACGGGTCCGCCCCTCCATCGAGGTGAAGCAATGGCGTCAGCCGCCGAACAACTCGCGGCCAATGTGAACTGGAGTGCCTTCGCGAAGGCGACGGAACTCCAGAAGCGTCTGTGGTTCACGCTCGGTGCGCTGATTGTCTTCCGGCTCGGCACCTACATTCCGGTCCCTGGTGTGGATCCGGCGATCATGCGGGACGTGTTCGAACAGAACGCCAATGGCGTGTTCGGCATGTTCAACGTCTTTGCCGGTGGTGCGCTGGAGCGCATGACGATCTTCGCGCTGAACGTCATGCCCTACATCTCCGCCTCGATCATCATGCAGCTGATGACCACCATCTCTCCCACTGTCGAGCAGTGGAAGAAGGAGGGGGAGCAGGGCCGCAAGAAGATCAACCAGTACACCCGCTACGGCACGGTGATACTGGCCGCGTTCCAGGCCTACGGCATCTCCATCGGGCTGGAGGGGCTGGAAGGTTCGGGCGGCAATGCCGTCTCCGATCCGGGGGCGTTCTTCCGCTTCACCACCGTGGTGACGCTGACCGGCGGCACCATGTTCCTGATGTGGCTGGGTGAGCAGATCACTTCCCGCGGTGTCGGCAACGGCATCTCGCTGATCATCTTCGCCGGTATCGTGGCGGAACTGCCGAGTGCCCTGGCGGGCACGCTTGAACTGGGTCGCCTCGGCACCCTGTCCACCGGCATCATCCTGTTCCTGATCATCCTGATCGTCGCCGTCATCGCCTTCATCGTCTACATGGAGCGGGCGCAGCGGAAGGTGCTGGTGCAGTATCCCAAGCGGCAGATGGGCAACCGCATGGTCGGTGGCGAGACATCGCACCTGCCGCTGAAGCTCAACACCGCCGGTGTCATCCCGCCGATCTTCGCTTCCTCGCTGCTGCTGATGCCGGTGACGGTGGCGCAGTTCAGCCAGGGCCAGGGTCCGGAGTGGATGCAGACCATCGTGGCCATGCTCGGCCGCGGTCAGCCGCTCTACCTGGCGCTCTATATCGGCGGCATCATCTTCTTCTGCTTCTTCTATACCTCGGTCGTCTTCAACCCGAACGACACGGCCGACAACCTGAAGAAGAACGGCGGCTTCGTGCCGGGCATCCGCCCGGGTCAGCGGACCGCGGAACATCTCGACTACATCCTCACCCGGATCACGGTGATCGGCGCGGCCTACCTGACGGCTGTCTGCCTGCTGCCCGAGCTGCTGATCAGCCAGTGGGGCGTCCCGTTCTACTTCGGCGGCACCTCGCTGCTGATCGTGGTGTCGGTGACCATGGATACGGTCGGACAGGTGCAGAGCCATCTGCTCGCGCACCAGTACGAGGGGCTGATCAAGAAATCCCGGTTGCGGGGGGGGCGTCGATGAACATCATTCTTTTCGGTCCGCCGGGGGCGGGCAAGGGCACGCAGGCGGAGTTCATCGTCAACCGCTTCAAGGTGGTACAGCTCTCCACCGGTGACATGCTGCGCGCGGCGGTGAGCCAGGGCACGGAACTGGGCAAGATGGCCAAGAAGGTCATGGATGCCGGCGACCTGGTCGATGACGGGATCATCCTCGGCATCATCGGTGACCGCATTGCCGAACCCGACTGCGCCAACGGCTTCATCCTCGATGGTTTCCCGCGCACGCTGCCGCAGGCCGAGGGGCTGGACGGCATGCTGGCCGAGAAGGGCCTGAAGCTGGACGCGGTGATCGAGGTACGCGTGCCGGACGAGGAGCTGTTCTCCCGCATCGAGAAGCGCGCGGCGGAAACGGGCGGTGCCCGTGCCGACGACAATGCAGAGACGCTGAAGAAGCGCCTCGAGGTCTATCATTCGCAGACCGCACCGGTGCTGCCCTACTACCAGGGGAAGGGCATGCTGAAGACGGTGGACGGGCTGCAGTCGATCGAGGCGGTGACCGCCGAGATCATGGCGATCCTGGAAGGCTGAGTTCTGGTTCGGGAGGCTGTAGAAACCGCCTGACTGGGGTGGTTGACGGGCGCGGTTCGATACGTATAATCGCGCGCCTTCAACCGACCATCGTCCCTTGACGGTTTTCGCGGTCCTTTTGGCTTGCGTTATGAGGAGATTGCGCGTGGCGCGTATTGCTGGTGTGAATATCCCGACCTCGAAAAGGGCGGAAATCGGATTGACCTATATTCACGGTATCGGCCGGACCAAGGCCCGTGAGATCTGTGATCAGGTGGGCATCGCGCGGGAGCGTCGCGTGAACGAGCTGACCGAGGCGGAGGTCATCCAGATCCGCGAAGTGATCGAGACCGGTCACCTGGTGGAAGGTGATCTGCGGCGCGAAGTGGCCATGAACATCAAGCGCCTGATGGATCTGAAATGTTATCGCGGTCTGCGTCACCGCCGGGGTCTCCCGGTGCGTGGTCAGCGCACCCATACCAATGCACGCACGCGCAAGGGCCCCGCAAAGGCCATTGCCGGCAAGAAGAAGTAAGGAACGATGGCGAAGAAAGAGACACGGGTCCGCCGTCGCGAGCGGAAGAACATCACCAACGGCGTCGCGCACGTCCAGGCGACGTTCAACAACACCATGATCACCATCACCGACGTCCAGGGCAACGCGATCTCGTGGTCCTCCGCCGGCATGATGGGTTTCAAGGGCTCCCGCAAGTCCACCCCCTATGCCGCGCAGATGGCGGCCGAGGATGCGGGCAAGAAGGCGCAGGAACACGGCGTGAAGACGCTGGAAGTCAAGGTTCGGGGTCCGGGATCGGGTCGTGAGTCGGCCCTGCGTGCGCTTCAGGCCACGGGTTTCAACGTGACGTCCATCCGTGACGTGACGTCGATCCCGCACAATGGCTGCCGTCCGAAGAAGCGTCGCCGCGTCTGAGTACCTGTCCGTGCCGCCATCCTGGCGGCGTGGGCGCATGCGAGGCCCGGCTCACCTGATGGTGCCCGGGTGCTGCCGTGCTGAACGAACAATGAGGTCCGCGAAGTGATCCAGCGCAACTGGAAAGAGTTGATCAAGCCCGAAAAGCTTGAGATCAACGCCGAAGATCCCAAGCGCAAGGCGACTGTCGTTGCGGAACCGCTGGAGCGCGGTTTCGGCATGACGCTCGGCAACGCGCTGCGTCGTGTGCTGCTGTCCAGCTTGCAGGGCGCTGCCGTGACGGCGATCCACATCGACAACGTGCTGCATGAATTCTCGTCCATCGAGGGTGTGCGCGAGGACGTGACCGACATCGTTCTGAACGTGAAGCAGCTGGCCATCGCCATGCATGGCGAGGGGCCGAAGCGCATCACGCTGCGTGCCACGGGTCCGGGTGCGGTCACGGCCGGCCAGATCGAGACCGGGCATGACATCGACGTGCTGAACCCCGACCTGGTGCTGATGCACCTGGATGACGGCGCCAGCATCAACATCGAGATGACGGTGAACAACGGCAAGGGCTATGTCCCGGCCAGCGCCAACCGTCCCGAGGACGCGCCGATCGGCCTGATCCCGGTCGATGCGCTCTACTCGCCGATCCGCAAGGTGGCCTACCGCGTCGAGAACACGCGTGAGGGCCAGGTGCTGGACTATGACAAGCTCAGCATGGACATCCTGACCAACGGTGCCGTCAGCCCCGAGGACGCGGTGGCTTACGCCGCCCGCATCCTGCAGGACCAGCTGCAGCTCTTCATCAATTTCGAGGAGCCGAAGCGGGAGCAGGTCGAGGAGCGTTCGGGCGAGCCGGAGATCAACCGCAACCTGCTGCGGAAGGTCGACGAGCTGGAACTGTCGGTGCGTTCCGCGAACTGCCTGAAGAACGACAACATCGTCTATATCGGCGACCTGATCCAGAAGACCGAGGCGGAGATGCTCCGTACCCCGAACTTCGGCCGCAAGTCGCTGAACGAGATCAAGGAAGTGCTCGGCCAGATGGGGCTGCGTCTCGGCATGGAAGTGCCGGGCTGGCCGCCGGACAATATCGAGGAAATGGCCAAGCGTCTGGAAGACCACTACTGAGGCGGACCGACGGTCGGCGTCATCTGAAGAAGGTTTCAAATCATGCGTCATCGCAACAAGGGGCGTCGGTTCAACCGCTCCAGTTCGCATCGTAAGGCGATGCTGTCGAACCTCTGCAACGCGCTGATCAAGCACGAGCAGATCAAGACCACCCTGCCCAAGGCGAAGGACCTGCGTCCGGTCGTCGAGAAGCTGGTGACTCTGGCCAAGCGTGGTGGCCTGCATGCCCGCCGCCAGGCCTATGCCCAGCTGCCGGAGGAGAAGGTGGTGGCGAAGCTGTTCGACGAACTGGCCAGCCGCTATGCCGACCGTCCGGGCGGCTACACCCGCATCATCAAGGCCGGTTTCCGCTACGGCGATGCCGCCCCGATGGCGATCATCGAGTTCGTCGACCGTGATGCGGACGCCAAGGGCACGGACAGCGGTCCGGTGCCGGGTGACGATGAGGACGATTTCGAGGATGCTGCCTGATCAGGCCGTCCGGCACCGCTGACGCGGCGCCACCGAGATGTCAGAATGGGGCGGTCCGGACAGCGGATCGCCCCATTTTCGTTTCCAACGACTGTCGGAGCCTGTCGATGCGTCGATCTTCCGTGATGTTCCTGATGCTGCCGGTGCTGTTGCTGATGCTGGTGTCCGGCGCGATGCCTGTTCACGCCCAGTCGGTCCCGCAGGACCGTTCCGCGCTGACCCAGAGCTTTGCCCCGCTGGTGGAGAAGGTCGCGCCGGCGGTGGTCAACATCTATGCCAAGCGCATGGTGCGGCAGCGGACCAACCCGTTGTTCGACGATCCGTTCTTCGGTCGGCTGTTCGGCGACGTGTTCCGCCGCAACCGCCCCAAGGAGGAACGTTCGCTCGGGTCCGGCGTGATCATGGACGCGTCCGGGCTGGTGGTGACCAACCATCACGTGGTGGCGGATGCGGAGGACATCACCGTCGTGCTGAACGACCGCCGCGAGTTCGAGGCGCGGCTGGTGCTCTCGGACGAGGATACCGACCTGGCCGTGCTGTCGATCGAGCCGGAAGGCGGCAGCCTGCCGTTCCTGCGTGTCCGCTCCTCCGACACGATCCGTGTCGGCGACATCGTGCTGGCCATCGGCAATCCCTTTGGTGTCGGGCAGACGGTGACCAGCGGCATCATCTCCGGCCTCGCGCGCAGCCAGGTGACCGATTCGGGTGGCCCGCAATCCTTCATCCAGACCGATGCGGCGGTGAACCCCGGCAATTCCGGCGGCGCGCTGGTCGGTGTCGACGGGTTGCTGGTCGGGGTCAACACGGCGATCTTCTCCCGTTCCGGCGGCAGTCACGGCGTCGGCTTCGCCATTCCCGCCGATCTTGTCGCTGCGGTGGTGCAGGCGGCGCGCAGCGGCAGTGGCCTGGTCCGCGCCTGGGTCGGCATGGAGGGGCAGGACCTGACCGCCGACCTGGCACAAGGCATCGGGCGCGAAAGGCCCGGTGGCGTGCTGGTGGCGGACCTGTTCCCCGGTGGCGCGGCGGAGCGTGCGGGCCTGCGCCAGGGTGACGTTGTGCTGGCAGTGAATGGCCGGGAGGTCCGCGACCCGGCCGAGATGCAGTTCCGCATCGCCACCCTGCCCATTGGCGGGGAGGCGGCGCTGACCGTCTGGCGGCGCGGCGGAACGGTCGAACTGGCGTTGCCGCTGGAGGCCGCGCCGGAGGATCCGCCGCGCGAGGTCACGGATCTGACGGGCAGCCATCCGTTGCAGGGCGCACAGGTCGGCAACCTGTCCCCTGCCTTCGCCCTGGAACTGGACGTGGACCCGATGCAGCGTGGCGTGATCATCCTCGGCTTGCGGCGTGGTGCCCCCGTGTCCCGTTTCGACATCCGGCCCGGGGACATCATCCGCCGGGTCAACGGGCAACCGGTGGAAGGGACGAGCGGTCTCGACCGCCGACTGTCCGACGAGCCGGAACAGTGGGTCATCGAGCTGCAGCGCGGTGGCCGGCTGCATCGCGTCAGGGTCAGGCGCAATTCATGACCGGCAGCCTGTTCACGGCGGCGGGTGTCGATGATGGCGTGCCACGGCCGTTGGCCGACCGGTTGCGCCCGCAGTCGCTCGACCAGGTCGTGGGACAGGACCACCTGCTGACGGGGGAGGGGCCGATCGCCCGCATGGCGGCGCAGCGCAGGCCCGGTTCGGTGATTCTCTGGGGACCGCCCGGCACCGGCAAGACCACCATCGCGCGGCTGCTGGCGGGGTCCGTGGACATGGAGTTCGTGCAGCTCTCCGCCGTCTTCTCGGGCGTTGCTGATCTGCGGAAGGCGTTCGACCAGGCCCGCGCGCGTCGGGCCGACGGGCGTGGCACGCTGCTGTTCGTCGACGAGATCCATCGGTTCAACCGCGCCCAGCAGGACGGGTTCCTGCCGGTGGTGGAGGACGGCACCATCGTGCTGATCGGCGCGACCACGGAGAACCCGTCCTTCGAACTCAATCCCGCCCTGCTGTCGCGCTGCCAGGTGCTGGTGCTGCGCCGTCATGATGACGCGGCGCTGGAGGCGCTGCTGGGCCGGGCGGAGGCGCTGATGGAGGCGCCGCTGCCGCTCACTGGTGACGGACGGCTGACCCTGAAGGCGATGGCGGACGGCGACGGGCGCTACCTGCTGAACCTGGCGGAGGA
Organism: Minwuia sp.; assembly: GCA_965228535.1. Classification (GTDB taxonomy): domain Bacteria; phylum Pseudomonadota; class Alphaproteobacteria; order Minwuiales; family Minwuiaceae; genus Minwuia. Next base: position 1,330,958 of record CBDDHU010000003.1, read on the forward strand.
ACTGTACCGGCTAGCACCGCCGTCGCCGCTGGAGCCATCGGAGCTGGCGGAGGCGCTGCAGCGCCGTGCGCCGATCTACGACAAGGGGCAGGAAAGCCACTACAACCTGATCAGCGCGCTGCACAAGTCGTTGCGCGGTTCCGACTGCGACGCCGCGCTGTACTGGCTGGCGCGCATGCTGGCAGGTGGGGAGGACCCGCTCTACATCGCGCGCAGGCTGGTCCGCTTCGCCTCGGAAGATATCGGGCTGGCCGATCCGGAGGCGCTGCACCAGGCGCTCGCCGCGAAGGCGGCCTATGATTTCGTCGGCTCGCCGGAGGGGGAACTGGCGCTGGCGCAGGCAGTGCTCTATCTCGGCACCGCGCCCAAGTCCAACGCCGCCTATGTCGCCATGAAGCAGGCGCAGAAGGCCGCCCGCGCCACCGGCTCGCTGGCGCCGCCGATGCATATCCTGAACGCGCCCACCGGCCTGATGAAGGACCTGGGCTATGGCAAGGGCTATGCCTATGACCATGACACGGAAGACGGCTTCTCCGGCCAGGACTACTTCCCCGACGACATGCCGCGGCAGCAATTCTACCGCCCCGTCGAGCGCGGTTTCGAGCGGGAGGTGAGCAAGCGGCTGGCGTACTGGAGCCGGATGCGGGAACGCCGCGCGGGGGACGGGGAATGATGTCGCCGGGCCTGATCGTCGCGATAGCCCTGGGCGGCGCCATCGGCGCGGTGCTGCGCTTCGGCGTGGTGCAGACCAGCCTGCGGCTCTGGGGCACCGGCTTTCCGGTGGGAACACTGCTGGTCAATGTCGTCGGCAGCCTGGCCATGGGGCTGGCGGTGGAATGGCTGGCCGCGCGCGGCATGTCCGATCTCTGGCGCGGCTTCGTGACGGTGGGGCTGCTGGGCGCGCTGACGACCTTCTCCACCTTCTCCCTGGATATCGCGCTGCTGCATGGCCGGGGGGAGATGGCTCTGGCGGCGCTGTACGTGATGCTTTCGGTGTGCCTCTCTGTCGGGGCGCTGTTTCTGGGTCTCTGGCTGGGGCGGGGGATATTCGCATGAGCGGTGTACGCCATGAACGCGTTGACCGGGACGAGGACGGGATGCGGATCGATCGCTGGTTCCGCAACCGCTTCCCCGACGTGACGCAGGGCCGGGTGCAGAAGATGCTGCGCAAGGGGGAGATCCGCCTGGATGGCGGGCGGGCGAAGGCCGACACCCGGGTTGCGGCGGGGCAGCAGGTGCGCATTCCGCCGCTGGCCTCGGTGCCCCGTGCGGACCGCAAGCCCCAGCCGCGCACTGTGACCTGGACGGAGGCGGAGGCGCGTGAACTGCAGGACCGGGTGATCTTCCGCGACCGGGAAGTGCTGGTGATCAACAAGCCCGCGGGACTGGCCGTACAGGGGGGCAGCGGCATCAGCCGCCACCTGGACGGCATGCTGCCCGCGCTCACCTTCGATGCGGAGGAGGCCCCGCGACTGGTTCACCGGCTGGACCGCGACACCTCCGGCGTTCTGGCACTGGCCCGGACCCGCCAGGCCGCGCAGTGGCTGACCCGCGCGTTCCGGGACCGCAATACCGTCAAGACCTACTGGGCGATCTGCATCGGGGCACCCCGCCCGGCGGAGGGCACTATCGACCTGCCCCTGCTGAAGGAGGGCGGGCACTTCGGCGAACGGGTAGAGGCGGTGCCGGATGGTGGCCAGCGGGCCATCACCCAGTACATGACCGTGGCGCACGCGGCGAAGCGAGCCGCCTGGCTGGCCATGCGTCCGGTGACCGGCCGGACCCACCAGCTGCGCGTCCACGCCGCCGAGATCGGTCACCCGATCATCGGCGACGGCAAGTATGGCGGCGCGGCGGCGCATCCGGGCGGATTCGACAGCCGCCTGCACCTGCATGCCAGGCAGCTTGAACTGCGCCGACCGGACGGGCGGATGCTGGATGTGACTGCCGACCCGTCGCCGCACATGCTCAACGCCATGGATCTGCTGGGTTTCGACGTGAACGACATTGCCGCGGACATCATCTGGCCCGACCCCTGATTACAAACCGTCACATGACCGTGTTAACGGAATGCTTGCTTCGGGTGTGGTCCAACCAATCTTGGTCAGAGTAGACCTCCCGTCTGAACTGCTGGAGTTGTTCGCATGCGTCGTCGCGGTTTCCTGATCGGTGTTCCCCTGGTTGCCGCCATGCTGCTGGTCGCCGGATGCAGCCTGTTCACCGCCCTGCCGGAGAAGACGAGCACGGCGGAACGGATCGCGGGCCTGCCGACCACCGGCCTGGACCTGCAGCGGCCGGTGGAGGTGCGCTGGAACAGCCACATGGTGCCTTGGATCACGGCGGAGACGGATGACGACGCCGCCTACGCGCTGGGCCTGGTGCACGCTCATCTCAGGCTCGGCCAGATGGAGATCGCCCGTCGCCTCGCATCCGGTCGGCTGGCGGAGATCGGTGGCGTGCTGGCTGCCGACATTGACGAGACCATCCGCATCATCGGCTATTACCGGGGGACCAGGGATGCGTTCCAGCGGATGCCGGTGGAGACGCAGCGCTGGCTGCAGCGTTTCACCGACGGCATCAATGCCTACCTGGCGCAACTCGACGACCTGCCGCACGAATACAAGCTGTTCGCCTTCGAGCCGGAGCCCTGGACGGTCTATGACGTCATGGCCTTCGGTCGCCTGGCCGGGTCCGACGTCAACTGGCTGACCGGCATCGGCATGCTGGCGCTGAGCAACCGCCCCGACTGGACGCAGATCTGGGAACAGGCCATGGCCTTCAATGGCGGCGCGGTGCCCAGCGTGGCTGTCGGCGGCGACGCGGAGGAACGGCAGGGCGCGGTCCGCCTGGCGGCGATGCTGGACATGATCGGCGCCCATGCCCGCAGTGGTTCCAACGCCTGGGCCGTCAGCGGCGAAAGGTCGGCCAGCGGCAAGCCGGTGCTGGCCACGGACCCGCACCTCGGCATCCTGGCCCCGAATCTCTGGCTGCTGGCCGGGCTGAAGTCGCCGGGGCACGAGGCCGTCGGCATGATGCCCGCCGGTCTGCCGGTGTTCGGCCTGGGGCGCAGCCGCCACCTTGCCTGGGGGGCCACCAACCTGCGGGCGCGGTCCAGCGACCTGGTTGACGTGACCCACCTGCCGGAGAGCGCCTACACGGTGGAGACGGAGACCGTGCGCATCCGTTTCGGCTTCGACCGCGACGTGGAACGCAAGGTCTCGCCCTTCGGTCCGCTGATCACGGACAGCCCGCTGGTGGAGGACCCGAAGGGACGGCAGATCGCGCTGCGCTGGATCGGCCACCTGCCGTCCGACGAACTGACGGCCTATGTCGAGGGCGCGCGGGCCACCAGCGTGGAGGCGTTTCGTGACGCCTTCGCCGACTATGCCGTGCCGGGCCTGGCCTTCGTCGTGGCATCGGCTGACGGGGACATTGCCATCGGCACCGCCGCAAAGCTGCCCCAGCGTCCGCTGGACACGCCGCGCGACCTGATCCTGCACACGCCGGCGGCGGAGCGGGATCCGTGGGACCGGGTGCTGGATTCCACCGAGCTTCCCTGGATCGTCAATCCGGCGGAAGGGTACGTGGCCTCCGCCAACAACCCGACGGCGCAGGCCAGCGTGCCGCTGACGCTGTTCGACACGCCGCCGGATCGCATCACCCGGCTGAAGGAACGCCTTGCCGCGGCACGGAACGTCGATCGCGCCTTCATGGCGGACCTGCAGCGCGACACCTACTCCATGTCCGCCATCGTCCTGCGTGACGCGATCGTGGAGGCCGCGACGGCGGCCGGGATGGTCGCGGAGCTGCCGGCGCGGATGGTGGCGTGGAACGGCGAGTACACAATCGATTCGCAGGGGGCGCTGCTGTTCGAGGCACTGCAGGCCACGCTGGCGCCGCAGGTCTACGAGACGCTGGACGAGATGGATGTCTTCGACGTGGTCAGCGGCTGGTCCTGGTTCCGCTACAAGCTGGCGGCCGATATCCGCAGGCTGTCACCGGAACAGGTGCGTGGCATCCTGCCCGAGGCACTGGCCGCCGTGCGACAGGCGGAGGGCGAGTTCGGCGAATGGGGCGACATGCATCGCCTGCAGCTGCGGCACGTGCTGGCGAACGCGCCGGTCCTGGGTGGACGCTATGTCTTCGCGGACGTCGCCGCCGGGGGATCGAACGAGACGGTGATGAAGACGGCTCACAGTCCGACGACGGAGCGCCATCCGACCCGCTATGGCAGCCAGGCCCGCCAGATCAACGACATGGCGGACCCGGATGCCAACTGGTTCGTGCTGCTGGGCGGCCAGGACGGCTGGATCAATGCCGAGGCCTTTGCCGACCAGCTGCCGCTGTGGCAGCAGGGCGGCTACATCCGCATTCCGCTGACGCGCCCGGCTGTGGAGCAGGACTTCCCGCAGGTCACCGTGCTGACACCCGGCGGCTGAGACCCGTTCAGCCGTTCCGCCTGAAGGGATGGGCGCGGTAGACGCCCAGCTCCCGCACGGTGGTGGAGTAATAGCGCAGTTCGTCCAGGGCACGGGCGACGGCGACGTCGGAGACGTGGCCCTCGATCTCCGCGTAGAACTGCGCCACCGTGAAGCTCATGTCGGTGATGTAGCTCTCCAGCTTCACGACGTTGATCCCGTTGGTGGCAAAGCCGCCCAGCCCCTTGTAGAGCGCGGCCGGGACACTGCGCACCTGGAACACCAGGCTGGTGATTGCCGGTTCGTCCGGCGGCGAGTCCATGCGCTGCCGTGACATGATGACGAAGCGGGTGGTGTTGCCGATCCGGTCCTCGATGCGGCTGCGCAGGGGCTTCAGCCCGTAGATCTCCGCGGCCAGCGAGGAGGCGACGGCGGCTTCCTCCGGGTCGTTGCGTTCCGCCACTTCCTGGGCCGCGCCTGCGGTGTCGGCCGCGACCACGGCATCGATCCCGAGTTCACGGATGATGTCGCGGCACTGCGCCAGCGCCTGTTCGTGGCTGTAGACCCGCTTGACGCTCTCCAGGGTCGCGCCTTCCGGTGCCAGCAGCATGTGCTGCACGCTCTGGAAATGCTCCCCGATGATGTAGAGGCCGGAATTGGGCAGCAGGTGGTGAATGTCCGCCACCCGGCCACCGAGGCTGTTCTCGATCGGGATCATGCCGACATCGACCTGGCCGGACTTCACGGCCTCGAAGGCGGCGTCGAAGGTCTTGCAGGCGACGGCCTCGGCCTCCGGAAACACTTCACGGCAGGCCAGGTTGGAATAGGCACCGGGGACGCCCTGGAAGGCGACCGTCTTTGGCGAAACCTGCATGTTCATGGGACTGTGTTTCCTGTCGGCATCGAAGGGTTGGCTGGTCGGGTTGCGTTGCGGGGTTGAGGAATGGTCGGCCGGACAGGCCGGGAGGTGTCAGGCGCGGCGGCTGGCAAACAGCGCCCGCATCCGCTCCAGGTCCTCTGGTGTATCGACCCCGAACGGAATTGTCTGCACCCTTGCCGCATCGATGCGCATCCCGTTCTCCAGCGCGCGCAGCTGCTCCAGCTTCTCGCGCTGCTCCAGCGGGCTGGGCGGCAGGGCGACGAAGCGCTCCAGCGGCGCGCGGCGATAGGCGTACAGGCCGATATGGTGCCAGTGCGGACCCTCGCCGCCGGGTGCGCGCAACCGGGTGAACCAGAGCGCGCGGGCAATGTCCTGCCCGTCGCGGAAGGCGGTCACCACCTTCACGGCATTGGGGTCATCGACCTCCGCCGGGTCGTCGATCTCCGCCACCAGCGTGCCGATGTCTACCGCCGCGTCCGCCTGCAGCGGGGACAGGACCGCGCGGATGGTGGCGGGGTCCAGCGCGGGCAGGTCGCCCTGCAGGTTGATGATCGCATCGTGGCGGCCGTCGGGATCGGCACGGTTCAGCGCCTCGAAGATGCGGTCGGAACCGGATGGATGGGCCGGGTCGGTCAGCACTGCCGTGCCCCCGGCATCCTGCACGACGTCGCAGACCTCCTGCTCGGCCGCCGCGACCACGACGGGACCCAGGTCTGCCTCCTGACCCCGGCGCAGCACCTGCACGATCATCGGTGCCCCGTCGATCTCCGCCAGCGGCTTGCCGGGCAGGCGGGTGGAGGCCATGCGGGCCGGTATGATCAGGATCGGGTTCATGTCCCTGTCATCTTCCGGGGGCGGTCGAGGGTCTATGCGGCGTTTGACCGCATCATTCGGAAGGGGGGCGAAAGGGTATCACCGGACTCGTATCTCTGTGGTCCCGCGAGGGACCGCGCGACGAATGTCGCCGTCTGTCGGCAACCGGAAAACCGGAAGGATCGAGCCGTGAAATTCGACATGTTTGAGTTCAACAAGATTGCGGGTGCAGTCCTGTTCACCGTCCTGATCGGCTTTGGCGTGTCGGAGCTTTCCGGCATCCTGATCCATCCCGCAAGCCACAGCGACACGGTGGCCTACCCGGTGCCGGAGATTCCGGAGGATGGCGCGGTTGCGGCTGTCGCGGCCGATGAGCCTGCGGTTTCGCTGGCCACGCTGCTGGCCAATGCCGATGCGGCAAGCGGCGAGAAGTCCTTCAAGAAGTGCGCGGCCTGCCACACCATCGATGATGGTGGTCCCAACAAGGTCGGCCCGAACCTGCACGGTATCCTGGATCGTGATGTCGCCTCGGCCGGTGGCTTTGCCTATTCCGCCACCCTGAACGAGCTGGAAGGCGACTGGACCTACGAGGCGCTGAACGCGTTCCTGGAGAACCCGAAGGGTTACGCCCCCGGCACCAAGATGGCCTTCGCCGGTGTGCGCAAGGAAACGGAGCGTGCGGACCTGATCCTCTACATGCGCGCCCAGGGTGATGCCGACACGCCGCTGCCGGCAGAGTGAGCGGCAGGACAACACCCGTCCCGGTCCCCGATCCTGAACTGATTGCGTTCGCGCACGATCTGGCAGATCGCGCGGGCGCGGTCATCCGGCCCCTGTTCCGCCAGCCGCTGGACGTCGACACCAAGTCGGACGAGAGCCCGGTCACGGTCGCCGATCGCGGGGCGGAAGCGGCGATCCGCGAACTGATCAATGATCGCTACCCGGAGCATGGCATCCTGGGTGAGGAATTCGGCGCCGAACGGGCGGATTCGGACTGGGTCTGGCACCTGGACCCCATCGACGGCACCAAGTCGTTCATTTCTGGCTCGGCGCAGTTCGCGACCCTGATCGCGCTGGCCTGGCGCGGTGAACCGGTCATCGGCATCATCGACCAGCCGATCCAGCGCGAACGCTGGGTGGGCGTGACCGGGCGCGAGACCCTGTTCAACGGCAAGCCGGTGCGGACCCGCGACTGCGGCGGCATCGACAGGGCGACCTTCTTCTCCTGGGGGGCGGAATGCTTCGAGGGCGATCGCGGTGCCGCGCTCTGGCGACTGGCGCAGGGCACGGCGCTGCGGCGCTACAGTGCCGACGCCTATGCCTATGGCCTGCTGGCGCTCGGCTTCGTCGACATCGTGGCGGAGAACGACCTGAAGCCGCATGACTACCTGGCACTGGCCCCGGTGGTGAACGGTGCCGGTGGGCGCATCACCGACTGGGAAGGCAACGAGATCCGCTTCGGCACCGGCGCCGAGACCGTGGCCGTCGGTGATCCCGCGCTGCATGCACAGGTGATCGCGCTCCTGAAAGGTTGAAGCGCAAAGGGTTGCGTGTCTTCCGTCCCGCGCCCAACTCTGGTCATAATGAGTCTGCAAGTCGCCAGGACTGCTGCGAACAGGTGGAGGATTGTGCCGGTGAAGCTTTCGGGTTCGAAGACGGTGCTGGGCGCGGCCCTGCTGCTGGCCGCCGCCGGCCTGGTCACTGGCCCCGCCCGGGCGGACAATGTCGAGAAGACCCATGCCCTGTCCCTGATCGGGGAGCCGAAGTACCCGGCCGGTTTCAGCCATCTCGACTACGTCAATCCGGATGCACCGAAGGGCGGCACGCTGCGCCTCAGCGCCTTTGGCGGTTTCGATTCGCTCAATCCCTACATCCCTAAGGGCAATGCGGCGGGGGCTGCGGGGCAGGCCGTGGAATCCCTGATGGACCTGCATCTGGGCGAACCGTCCACTGAATACGGCCTGATCGCGGAATCGGTCGAGGTGCCGGAAGACGATTCCTGGGTGATCTTCAACCTGCGCCCGGAGGCCCGTTTCCATGACGGATCCCCGATCACGGCCGAGGACGTGGTCTTCAGCTTCGAGCGGCTGAAGGAGGAGGGCGAGCCCTTCTACCGCTACTACTACCGCAACGTGGTCAGCCACGAGATCCTGGGGCCGCGCCGGGTGAAGTTCTCCTTCTCCAGCGCCGGGAACCGGGAACTGCCGCAGATCATGGGGCAGCTGCCGGTGATGTCGAAGGCCTGGTGGTCCACCCGCGATTTCGGTGCCACCACGCTGGAGGCGCCGATGGGGTCCGGCCCCTATCGCGTCGCGGAGGTGGAGCCGAACCGGCGCATCGTGCTGGAGCGGGTGAAGGACTACTGGGGGCGTGACCTGGGCCTGGCCAGGGGCCGCTACAACTTCGACCGCATCCAGTACGAGTACTTCGCCGACCGCACCGCGGTGCTGGAGGCGTTCAAGGCCAATGTCTACGACTTCCGCTCCGAGAACAGTTCCAAGGACTGGGCCACCGGCTACGACTTTCCGGCCCGCGCCGATGGCCGCGTGAAGCTGGAGATGGTGCCGCACAGCCGTCCGACCGGCATGCAGGGCTTCATCTACAATACCCGCCGCCCGCTGTTTCAGGACCCGGCGCTGCGGCAGGCGCTGAGCTATGCCTTCGATTTCGAATGGGCCAACCAGAACCTGTTCTACGGCCAGTACACGCGCACGCAGAGCTATTACTCGAACACCGAGATGGCGGCGACCGGGCTTCCGTCACCGGTGGAACTGGAACTGCTGGAGCCGTTGCGTGGCCAGATTCCCGATGCGGTGTTCACGGAAGTCTACGAGGCCCCGAGCACCAAGGGACGCGGCGGGCTGCGCAGCAACCTGCGGGAAGCCAACGGCATCCTGAAACAGGCCGGTTACACGGTGCGCGACGGCAAGCTGATCGCCCCCGCCACCGGGGAGCCGGTGACGTTCGAGGTGCTGCTGGTCGATCCGGGGTTCGAGCGCATCGTGCTGCCCTTCACGCAGAACCTGGCCCGGCTGGGGGTGGATGCCAATGTCCGCCTGATCGATTCGGCGCAGTACCAGAACCGGCTGCGTGCCTTCGACTTCGACATGGTCGTCGGTTCCCTGCCGCAGTCCGCCAGCCCGGGCAACGAGCAGCGGGACTTCTTCGGTTCCGCCGCCGCGGAGCGTGAGGGCAGCCGCAACCTGATGGGGCTGAAGTCGGAGGCGGTGGACAAGCTGATCGACCACGTGATCTTCGCGAAGGACCGGCAGGGGCTGGTCACTGCCACCCGTGCGCTGGACCGCGTGCTGCTGCATTCGCACCTGGTGATCCCGCAATGGCATATCTCCGCCAGCCGCATCGCCTACTGGGACAAGTTCGGCCGACCCGACACCAACCCGGAATATGGCGTCGATGTCTTCTCCTGGTGGGTGGACCCGGAGAAGGCCGCCAGGATCGGGGGCAAGGCCCAGTGAGGGCGGGCGTGAGGCGCGCCATGCCCCTGTTCGCCGCGCTCGCGCTGGCGGTTGTCCTGTTGCTGCCCGCGGCATCGGTCGAGGCGGAGCCGAGCCACGGCATCTCGGTGTTCGGCAAGCTGAAGTACGGGCCGGACTTCACCCATTTCGACTGGGCCGATCCGACGGCACCGAAGGGCGGACTGCTGCGCATCCGCGACCTCGGCACCTTTGACACGGTCAATCTCTACATCCTGAAGGGACGGCGGCCGAACGCCATCCTGCTGCACCAGATCAGGCTGTATGAACGGCTGATGGTCCGTTCCTACGATGAACCGGACGCGCATTACGCCCTGGTGGCGAAGAGCGTGGAACTGTCCGGGGACGGGCGCACGGCCACCTTCACGCTTGACGCGCGGGCGCGGTTCCATGACGGCAGCCCGATCCGCGCCGAGGACGTGGTCTGGAGCCTCGACACGATCCGCGACCAGGGCCACCCGGTGCTGCGCAGCGTCTTTGCCAAGGCGACGGCGGAAACGATCGCGCCGGACCAGGTGCGGTTCAGCTTCGCGGAGGGGGCACCGCGTGACCTGGCCGTGCGGGTCGCGGGCGACCTGCCGATCCTGTCGGCGACGTACTACCAGGCGCATGACTTCACCGAGACCACGCTGGACCCGCCGCTCGGCTCCGGCCCCTACCGCATTTCCGGAGTCCGCTCCGGCAGCAGCGTCGAGCTGGAGCGGGTCGCCGACTACTGGGCGGCGGACCTGCCGGTGAACCGGGGGCTGTGGAACTTCGACACCATCCGCGTGGACTACTACCAGGACCGCACCTCCGCCCTGCTGGCCTTCTTCGCCGACGAGTATGACTTCCGGGAGGAGTTCACGTCGAAGAGCTGGGCCACGGAGTATGACGACAAGCAGCCGGTGAAGGACGGCCGGATCGAGCGGTTGACGCTTTCCGACGGTCGGCCTTCCGGTGCGCAGGGCTGGTTCCTGAACCTGCGCCGCGAACGCTTCGCCGACCGGCGCGTGCGCCAGGCGCTGGACCTTGCCTTCGACTTCGAATGGACCAACCGCAACATCTTCTACGGCCTCTACAAGCGCACTGGCTCCGTCTTCGAGAATTCCGAATTGGCGCAGGACGGCCCGCCCTCCGCCGCCGAGCTGGTGCTGCTGGAGCCGTTGCGGGACCAGGTGCCGGAGGGCGTGTTCGGCAATGCCTACGAGAGTGCCTCGACCGAGGCGAAGGGCGGTATCCGGGGCCAGTTGCGCCGGGCCGGGCGGCTGCTGAAGCAGGCGGGCTGGGACGTGCGCGACGGCGTGCTGGTCAATGCCGAGGGGCAGCCCTTCACGCTGGAATTCCTGATGTACCAGCCGACGTTCGAGCGGGTGATCGGGCCGTACGTGAAGAACCTCGAACGCCTCGGCATCCGGGCCACCATGCGTTTCGTCGATCCGGCGCAGTATGTGGAGCGGGTGAAGGCATTCGACTTCGACCTGGTCACCGCCCGGTTCTCCCCGCCCGAGACGCCGGGGGCCGAACTCTACAGCTTCTGGGGCAGTGTCCAGGCCGATGTTGCCGGTTCCAACAACTATTCCGGGGTGAAGGATCCGGCGGTGGACGCACTGATCGAGAAGGTGCTCTCCGCCCCCGACCGTCCCGCCCTGCTGGCCGCGACGCGGGCGCTGGACCGGGTGATCATGTGGAACAGCTACATCATCCCCCAATGGTACAAGGGGGAGCACAACCTGGCCTACTGGCAGCGTTTCGGTCGCCCCGCCGCGCCCAAGCCCGACTATCACCGTGGTGTCGTCAACAGCTGGTGGTTCGACGCGGAGAAAGCAGCCCGCACCGGGGGACGCAATGGCGGCTGAACCAACGTTCCGCGCGGCCGGGCCTGCCGGGGCTGCCGGAGCTGACCGGCCATGATCGCCTACATCATCCGCCGCCTGTTGCTGATGATCCCGACGCTGTTCGTGATCCTGCTGATCAATTTCGCCATCATCCAGTTCGCGCCCGGCGGGCCGGTGGAGCAGGTGATCGCGGAAATCCAGGGAACCGCCGTCGGTGCCGGTGCGCGCCTGACCGGAACCGGTGGTGGCGAGGTCTCGGGCGGCGGGCAGGCGGGCGCCGGAGTCCAGGAGAGCAACTACCGTGGCGCGCAGGGGCTGGACCCGGAATTCATCAAGGAACTGGAGGCCCAGTTCGGCTTCGACAAGCCGCTGCACGAGCGGTTCCTGCAGATGGTCGGCAACTATCTCGTCTTCGATTTCGGGGAGAGCTATTTCCGCGACGAGAGCGTGGTCAACCTGGTGCTGGAGAAGATGCCGGTCTCCATCTCGCTTGGTGTCTGGACCTTCCTGATCGCCTACCTGATCTCCATCCCGCTGGGCATCCGCAAGGCGGTTTCCGACGGGTCGCGGTTCGATATCTGGACCTCGACGGTGGTGATCATCGGCTACGCCATTCCCGCCTTCCTGTTCGCGGTGCTGCTGATCGTGCTGTTCGCCGGCGGATCCTACTGGCAGATCTTCCCGCTGCGCGGCCTGGTCTCGGAGAATTTCGACGAGCTGGCCTGGTACGAACAGGTCGCCGACTATTTCTGGCACATCGCGCTGCCGGTGACGGCGCTGACGGTCGGGGCGTTCGCCAACCTGACGATGCTGACCAAGAATTCCTTCCTCGACCAGATCAACCTGCAATATGTCCAGACCGCACGGGCCAAGGGGCTGACGGAGAACCGCGTGCTCTACGGCCACGTGTTCCGCAATGCCATGCTGATCGTCATTGCCGGTTTCCCCTCCGCCTTCATCGGCATGCTGTTCACCGGCACCTTCTTCATCGAGGTCTTCTTCAGCCTCGACGGCATCGGCCGGCTGGGCTTCGAGAGCATCGTCAACCGCGACTACCCGGTGGTGTTCGGCACGCTCTACGCCTTCACCCTGATGGGCCTGGTCATGACCCTGCTGCGAGACATCACCTACGCCTTCGTCGATCCGCGCATCGATTTCGAGGGCCGTGATGTCTGAGTCCGTCCATATTCAGGCAGCAGAGTCACTCGTTGGACGCGGTCGCCCGCTTTCTTCCCCCCTTGCGGGGGAAGTGGCCGCGCAGCGGTCGATGGGGGGTGAAGCCGCAGGCTGTTGCACCGAGGCGAGATCACGGCTGTTCGGCTGCGCCGATTCACCCCCATCCCGACCTTCCCCCATCAAGGGGGAAGGAGAGTTCAGACCATTCGGACAATCCGGTTTCCGAGTGCGATTGCCTGATCCGAGCGTGGGGGGGGCGTCATGAGGATTTCGCCCCTCAACCGGCGTCGGTTCCAGAACTTCCGGCGCAACCGGCGTGGCTACTACGCGACGATCCTGTTCTTCGCGATCTTCCTCGTCACCCTGTTCGCGGAACTGATCGCCAACGACAAGCCGCTGCTGCTGTCGCATGACGGCGAACTCTACGTGCCGTTCCTGGTCTCCTACCCGGAGACCACCTTCGGCGGCGATTTCGAGACGGAGGCCGACTACCGCGACCCGTTCCTGGAGGAACTGATCGCGGAGAAGGACGGCTGGATGCTCTGGGCGCCGATCCGCTATTCCTACGACACCATCAACTACGACCTGCCGGTTCCGGCCCCGGCCCCGCCATCGGCGGAGAACTGGCTCGGCACCGACGACCAGGGCCGGGACGTGCTGGCGCGGGTGATCTACGGCTATCGCCTGTCGGTGCTGTTCGGGCTGATGCTGACGGTGCTGTCCAGCATCATCGGCGTCGCCGCCGGGGCGGTGCAGGGCTATTACGGCGGCTGGCTGGACCTGGTGGCGCAGCGCTTCATCGAGATCTGGGAGAGCATGCCCTTCTTCTTCATCATCCTGATCTTCTCCGCCCTGTTCGTGCCGGGCTTCTGGACGCTGCTGTTCATCCTGCTGATCTTCAGCTGGACCGCGCTGGTGGCGGTGGTCAGGGCGGAGTTCCTGCGGGCGCGCAACTTCGACTATGTGCAGGCGGCACGGGCGCTGGGGGTGTCGAACGGGGTGATCATCTTCAAGCACCTGCTGCCCAATGCGATGGTCGCCACCATCACCTTCCTGCCCTTCGTGCTGACCGGCGGCATCACGGCGCTGACCGGTCTCGACACGCTGGGGCTCGGCCTGCCGCCCGGTTCGCCGTCGCTGGGCGAGTTGCTGGCGCAGGGCAAGGCGAACCTGCAGGCCCCGTGGCTCGGCATCACCGCCTTCCTGGTGCTGTCGCTGATGCTGACCATGGCGATGTTCATGGCGGAGGCGGTGCGTGACGCCTTCGATCCCCGGAAGACCTTCAACTGATGGCGGCGCAGGACACATCGGGGCCGCTGCTGCAGGTCGATGACCTTTCCGTCCGCTTCCATGCGGAGGGCGGCGACGTGGACGCGGTGCGCGGGGTCTCCTTCACCCTGGACCGTGGCGAGACGCTGGCGGTCGTGGGGGAGAGCGGTTCCGGCAAGTCGGTCACCGCCCTGTCGGTGATGCGGCTGCTGCCCTATCCGCGCGCGTCGCACCCCACAGGCTCGATCCGGCTGCAGGGGGAGGAACTGGTGGATGCGCCGGACGCCTTCATGCGGACCATCCGGGGCCGCCGGGTCTCGATGATCTTCCAGGAGCCGCTGTCGGCCCTGAACCCGCTGCACAATGTCGAGAAGCAGGTGGCGGAGGTGCTGATCCAGCACCAGGGCATGGCGAAGCCGGCAGCCCGTGAGCGGGTGCTGGAACTGCTGCACCTGGTCGGCATTCCCGACCCGGAGCAGCGGCTGGACGACTATCCGCACCAGCTTTCCGGCGGGCAGCGGCAGCGGGTGATGATCGCGATGGCGCTGGCCAACGAACCGGACCTGCTGATCGCCGATGAGCCGACCACGGCGCTGGATGTCACCATCCAGGCGCAGATCCTGGAACTGCTGAAGGACCTGCAGCGCCGCCTCGGCATGGCGATCCTGTTCATCACCCACGATCTCGGCATCGTTCGCCGCATGGCCGACCGGGTTGCGGTGATGACCCGGGGAGAGATCGTGGAGAGTGGCCCGACGGCGGAAGTGATGGACCATCCGCAGCATGACTACACGCGGATGCTGCTGGCGGCGGAGCCGAAGGGGCGGCCGCAACGGTCCGGTGAAACACCGCCCACACTCTTGCGGACGGAGCAGCTGAAGGTCTGGTTCCCGATCCGGCGCGGGGTGTTCCGCCGCACGGTGGGGCACGTTAAGGCGGTGGACGGCATCGACATCGACCTGGCCGCCGGGCGCACGGTGGGCGTGGTCGGGGAATCCGGCTCCGGCAAGACCACGCTGGGCCAGGCCATCCTGCGCCTGATCCGCTCCGACGGCGCCATCAGCTTCGACGGGGAGAGGATCGACCAGTGTGGCTTCAAGGCCATGCGCCCCCTGCGCAGCCAGATGCAGATCGTCTTCCAGGACCCCTATGGCTCCCTCAGTCCGCGCCTTTCGGTGGGGGACATCATCGAGGAGGGGCTGCTGGTCCACGGCCTGGTCGGCGACGACGCGTCCCGCAGGGATGTCATTGCCGCCGCGCTGGAGGAGGTGGGGCTGGACGGTGCCATGCAGGACCGCTACCCGCACGAGTTCTCCGGCGGCCAGCGCCAGCGCATCGCCATCGCCCGCGCCATCGCCCTGAAACCCCGCTTCATCGTGCTGGACGAGCCGACATCGGCCCTCGACATGTCGGTGCAGGCACAGATCGTCGACCTGCTGCGCGACCTGCAGGACCGCTACGACCTGGCCTACCTGTTCATCTCCCACGACCTGAAGGTGGTACGCGCCCTGTCCGACGAGGTGGTGGTGATGAAGGATGGCCGCGTGGTGGAACGCGGCCCGGCACAGCGCATCTTCGACAGCCCTGAACAGGACTACACGAAAGCCCTGCTGGCCGCCGCCTTCGAACACCGCATGATCGGCGACGGGTAGCGGCCCTGTCGCCCGAACAGCATGCGTCTCGGCCTGCCGGACGGGGAGTTCTGGCGTGCCCTTGGCCGTCCTGCGGGTGCAACGGCTTGACCGCCGCGGCGGTGGTGGCCACAAGGGGCTGCACCCGCTTTGGAGAATCCCGTCATGGCCACCCTGCTGTTCTATTCCGCTTCCGACGATATCGGCTCGCGCGTCGACTGGTGGCGCGACACGGTGGCGGAGCACATGCCGGAGCTGGAATTCAGGGTCTGGCCCGAGGCCGGTGACCTGTCGGAGGTCGACTATGCGCTGGTCTGGAAACCGGAGCCGGGCCTGCTGGCCAGCCTGCCGAACCTGAAGGCGATCCTGTCGCTGGGCGCCGGGGTGGACCACATCCTTGCCGACCCGAACCTGCCTGCGGGCGTGCCGATCAGCCGGGTGGTGAACGACAACATGGCGCTCAGGATGCGGGAATGGGTGCTGCTGCACGTGCTGTCGCACCATCGCCGCCAGCGGGAGTACAACCAGCTGCAGCGGGCCCGTGTCTGGCGTGACCTGGAGCAGCCGCATGCGGGGGAGCGCACCGTCGGCGTCATGGGGCTGGGGGAACTGGGCGGTGATTCAGCGCGTCACCTGGCGGCCATCGGTTTCGACGTGATCGGCTGGTCGCGCAGCCCGCGCGAGGTGCCGGGTGTCCGTTGCTTCCACGGGCGGGAAGGGCTGAAGGCGTTCCTGGCAGAGACCGACATCCTGGTTTCCGTGCTGCCGCTGACGCCGCAGACCACCAACATGATCGACGCGGATTTCCTGTCGCGCCTGCCGCGTGGCGCGTCCTTCATCAATGCCGGCCGGGGGCAGCAGGTGGTGGAGGCGGACCTGATCGCCGCGCTGGACAGCGGGCAGCTTTCGGAGGCGACGCTGGACGTTTTCCAGGCGGAGCCGCTGCCGGTCACCGATCCGCTCTGGACCCATCCGCGCGTCACCGTTACCCCGCACATCGCCGCCTTCACCGACCCGCGTGCGCTGGTGCGGCAGGTGGTGGAGGACATCCGGCGGGTGGAACGCGGCGAGCCCGTGACCAACCCGGTTGATCCGGCGCGGGGTTACTGAGCATGACCGGTTTCAGCATCCGGCGCGTCACCGCCGCCGATGCCGAGGCCCTTGTCCGCATGGCGAATGACTTCGATGCGGAGGACATGGGGGCGGAGACGCTGCGCCCCTTCACCGTTGCCAATGTCACGCGGGACATGATCGGGCCGGACGCGACCCTGACGACCAACGTGGCGGTCGCGGGGGACCGGCTGGCCGGTTTCACAAACCACCTGCCGGCCTACCGCTTCGAATCGGCGGAACCTGCGATCTGGCTGGAAAGCCTGTATGTCGTGCCCGAGTTCCGTCGCGCAGGCGTCGCGCGGGCGCTGATGGCCGCCGTCGCCGCCGACGCCGTCGCCCGTGACGCGGCGGCGGTCTACTGGGGCGTGCGCATGGTCAATGACGGCGGCAAGGGCTTCTACCGCGCCATCGGGGCGGAGAGCGAGAAGGCGGAGATCCTGGCCCTGTACCGGCCAGCAATGGCCGCACTGACCGCCTGAGCCCCCTTCAGAACTTCACCCGGCAGGGGGAAACCGGCAGACCGGCAACGCCGATGCCGGTGCGGAACAAGGTGCCGCTCAGTTCATCCGGACCACCGACGGAGCCTGTCACGACATAGAGATCCTCCAGCCCCTCGCCGCCGAAGGCGACGCTGGTGACCATGGGCAGGGGACAGGGCAGGCTCTGGCGCAGCGTTCCGTCCGGTTCGAAGACATCGACACGGCTGCCATGTGCCACGGCCACCACCACGGCACCGTCGGTCGCGACACACAGCCCGTCCGGGTGTCCGTCATCGTAGCTGGCGAAGGTCTGCCAGGCCCCGACATCGCCGTCCTTCACGTCATAGACCCGGACGATGTTGGCCCGCGCGTCGGAGTGGTAGAGGCGGCTGCCATCGGGGCTGAAACCCATTCCGTTGGTCAGCATGATCCCTTCGGAGACCGTGCGCACCGATCCGTCCAGGTCGATGACATGCAGGTGGCCGGGCCGTTCCGGCTGGTCGGAGAAGACAACGAAACCAAGCGAACCGACATAGAGCCGTCCGGCCCTGTCGGTGGTGAAGTCGTTGAAGCCGATTGCCGTTTCCGTGACGTCCTTGTCCAGCAGCACCACGGAGCGGTCGTCGCCGAGACCCTTGAAACAGATGTTGCGGCCACCGACCACGATGCCGCCATCCGCATGCTCCACCATCCCGCCGATGCCCTTGCGATGCTCGATCAGGGTGGAGACCAGCCCGTCGGCGCCCAGCACGTAGACACCGCCATTCTGCACATCGCTGAACAGCAGGCCGCGATCCGGCATCCACAGCGGTCCCTCGATCAGGCCATAGCCCGTGACGATCTTTTCCATGCTTCGGATCCTCCCTCGCCGAATCATGGAAGGTCTGCCGGGCCGGTGCAAGCGGGGCGTGCGCTCGGCTGCTGTGCGTTGACCGGGCAGGGGCATGCAGCGACGCCCCGGTTCCGAAATCATCACTGCATGAGGCCGGTTGATTGACAACATACCAACTGGTTGGTATGTATCGCGGCGGAGGATGGAATGATGCGCGATGGCAGGCAGGACAGGCAGGACAGGCAGGCAGGGCGACCGAACGCGCGAACGCGCCTGCTCGACGTGGCGGTGGACGTGATCCGCCGCCAGGGCTTCGCCGCCACCACCGTGGACGATCTCTGCAAGGCTGCCGGGGTGACCAAGGGGGCGTTCTTCCATCACTTCGCGAGCAAGGAGGAACTGGGAACCGCCGTGGCTGACCACTGGTCGGAGACCACGTCGGCGCTCTTCGCCGCCGCGCCGTACCATCGCCATCCCGATCCGTTGGACCGCGTGCTGGGCTATCTCGATTTCCGCCGGGAACTGATTGCGGGGGAGGTCGCGGCCTTCACCTGCCTGGTCGGGACCATGGTGCAGGAGAGCCATGAGACCAGCCCGCCGATCCGGGACGCCTGCGGTGCCAGCATCTTCGGTCATGCACAGGTGGTGCAGGATGACATCGCCGCCGCCATGGCGCAGCACGGCACGGCACCGGGCTGGACCGCCGCCGGGCTGGCGCGGCACTTCCAGGCCGTGCTGCAGGGCGGGTTCATCCTCGCCAAGGCTTCAGGCGACCCGCAGGTCGCAGTCGAGGGAATCGATCACCTGCATCGCTACGTCACCATGCTCTTCAGGGGCGGAACCGGAGAGGAGACCGGGAATTGAACGGAAGTCTTGCTGAAAACGTGCGACCGGAACTCGACCTGTTCCTGTCGCTGGAACTCCAGGCCGACAGGGCTGCGATCTGGCGCTGCTGGACGGAGGGGGAACTGCTGCGGCGCTGGTTCGCCCCGGAACCCTGGTCGGTGCCGCTGGCGGAACTGGACGTCCGGCCGGGCGGCACCATGCGCGTGACCATGCGCGGACCGGAGGGGGAGGAGAACGCCGGCTCCTCCGTCTATCTGGAGGTCGTGCCGGAACGGCGGCTGGTCTGGACGATGGCGTTCAGCGAGGCCTGGGTACCGTCGGAAAATCCCTTCATGGTGGCGACCATCGCGCTGGCGGATCTGCCGGGCGGCGGCACCCGCTACGAGGCGCTGGTGGGGCACTGGTCGGCGAAGGATTGTGAACAGCACCGCCAGATGGGGTTCCAGGAGGGCTGGTCGAAATGTGCCCAACAGCTGGATGCGCTGGCCCTCACCCTCGGCAGGGAATGACGGACATCGCACTGCTGCGCACGTACAGGATCAACATGCCCGACGCACCCGACGCGCCCGCCGGGCAGGAGGCAACAGGAGAGACAGGAAAATGGCTTACGTCGATGGCTTCGTCGCCGCAGTTCCGACCGCGAACCGGGAAAGGTTCCTGGAACATGCCCGGCTGGCGGCCGATATCTTCAAGGAGTTCGGGGCGGTCTCCGTCACCGAGTGCTGGGGCGATGATGTTCCGGACGGGGAAGTCACGTCCTTCCCCCTGGCGGTGAAGTGCGGCGATGACGAGACCGTCTGCTTCTCCTGGATCGTCTGGCCCTCCCGCGCGGTGCGCGATGCCGGCATGGCCAGGGTGATGGAGGATCCGCGCATGTCGCTGGAGACGAACCCGATGCCCTTCGACGGCCAGCGCGCGATCTTCGGGGGCTTCGAGGTGATCCTGCAGGCCTGACCGGCTGCCGCCGGACGGGGCGGTTGGCCGCGTACGGATGCCGGGTGGCAGGTGCCCGCACGGCAGCAGTGACAGCCTGACCGGGTTTGGCTATTGGAATCCTGCCTATCTGGGGAGGATCCAATGAGCGAACTCGATTTCAAGGGCCGGCGGGTCCTGATCACCGGCGGTACCAACGGCATGGGCAATGCGATGGCGCATGCCTTCCGCAAGCGCGGGGCGGCGGTGACGGTGACCGGCACGAAACTGGCGGAGGCCTATGACACCGACCTGCAAGGGCTGGACGTGCGCCAGTTCGATGCGGGCGACCCGGCGCAGGTCGCGCGACTGGTCGAATCCATCGAGCAGCTGGACGTGCTGATCAACAATGGCGGCATGGTGCTCTATCGCGGCAAGGAGTTCGAGGCCGAGGGCTTCCAGCGGGTGCTGGACGTGAACCTGACCGGCGTCATGGGCCTGTGCACCGGTTTCCGGCCCAAGCTGGCGGCGCGCAAGGGCTGCATCATCAACGTCTCGTCGCTGGCAGCCTTCAGCGCCGTGCGCGGCAACCCCGCCTATGGTGCCTCCAAGGCCGGGCTGGTCAGCCTGACCAAGACGCTGGCCGTCGCCTATGCCCGGGAGGGCATCCGGGTGAACGGCATCGCACCGGGCTTCGTGAAGACCAACATCACCCAGGTCAGCCAGGACAACGACCAGATCTCCGACGCCATCGTCCAGAAGACCCCGGTTGGACGCTGGGGCGAGCCGGAGGACATGGTGGGACCGGCGCTGTTCCTGGCCTCGCCGCAGCTCGCCGGTTTCATGACCGGCCAGACCCTGGTCGCCGACGGCGGCTACAGCCTGCAGGTCTGAGACAGGCTGACCTTGGGGTGATGACCCTGAGGCACCGGGCTTCCCCCCACCTCGATCCTCCCCCGCCAGGGGGGAGGAGGAAAGCGGGCGGTCCCGTCTGCGCCCCTTCCCCCTCGACAGGGGAAGGCCGGGAAGGGGGTGAGGGGCGGCTGCGACGGGGCGCGGTGATGCCCACCAAACCCCACGGCGCGCCCGGGCTCGACCCGGGTGCCCAGCTTGAGGTGTCTGAGCGGCACCATGGGTACCCGGGTCGAGCCCGGGCACGCCGTCTGGGGATGCGATACGGCCTGTGGTTCTTCGGCCCCGGGGGATCGCAGGCGTCCGGCCTGGGGGAAAGGAGAGGGCGCTCCGACAGGGAGGCGCCTTCCGAGCCTGCGGCTTAGCCCAGCTTCAGCTCGACCGGCTGGCCGTGGGGGGTGTTGCGGTAGGCGCGGACCCAGTCCCGCGCGCGCAGTTGCAGCGCCTCTGGGGTTGCCAGCGCCTTCTCCGTCACCAGGGCTTCCAGCGCGGCGAGCCAGTGGCGGTAGTACGTGTTGCCGAGGTCGGGATCACCGGCTGCCTGGGCTTCCCGGATCGTGCGGCTGAGGGTCGTCGCCCACTCGTCCCAGCCGAAGTGACCGGCGGCATGCAGTTCCAGGGTGATGGCGAAGGCACTTGCCTCCCACGGCTCGCGGAACACCGGGCCGTCATCGTCCCGTGGCAGGTCCGGCAGGGCCTCCAGCGGGGGCAGCCGTTCCGGCTCCGGGGTGCTCACGGGGCCTCCAGGTAGGGTTCCCAGAGGTCGACCATTACCGAGTCCTGCTCCGCCGCCTCCGGCCCCCACAGGTCCCGCGCCATGAACTGCACGGTGTAGAGATGCTCCCCGCGCCGGACGCCGCGGGCGCTGTCATCGGCAAAGACGTGCCCGCCGTGCCAGAGCACGACTTCCCCCACATGGCCCCGGACATAGCGGGGGATGCGGGTGTGTCCGGCGGGATTGATGTTGCGGGCCAGTACCAGGTCACCGACCCCGAACAGCGGCGCGTTGTCGATGTCCATGCTGGTCGGGCCACCGGCGGAGTAGACCTTGTCCACGGCATCGGCAGCCAGCACGCGATAGGTTCCCGGTTCCGGCCTCTGCTGCACCTCTGCGGTCGCCAGTTCCTCCGCCGTCACCAGTCCCTTCGCCACCACCTGCCGGGTCAATGCCTCGATCCACTTCTGGTAATAGCTGGACGAGGTGTAGAGCGCCGGATCAAGCGACTCCCGGACCGAGCGAGCCTCGTCGATGGACCATTGCCCGAGCGCGCCGCAGGCCAGGGTCAGGGCCAGCGCCTTACGCTCCCAGGGCTCGTGGAACAGCGGCTCGGTCTCTTCCGGCTCCGGGTTGATCGGGCCGAAGGCCTGCATGCCGCCCATGTCGTGCGGGCCGTTCACCGGTCGCCCCCGTTTGCGGGCCGGGCCTTCTCGACACCGATCATGGAGTTGCGGCTGACCAGCGGGATCAGCTGTTCCATGCTCCAGCCCTCCGTGCCCGCAGGCCGTTCGGGCAGCACCAGGAAGCGGACCTCCGAGGTCGAATCCCAGACCTTCACCTCCACGTCGTCATCCAGCACCGTGCCGAACTCGGCCAGCACGCCGCGCGGGTCGATGACGGCACGGCTGCGGTAGGGGGAGGACTTGTACCAGGCGGGCGGCAGGCCCAGCACCGGCCACGGGTAACAGGAGCAGAGCGTGCAGACCACGAGGTGGTGCAGCTTCGGCCCGTTCTCCACCACCACCATGTGCTCGCCCTGGCGACCGGTATAGTCCAGCTCCGCGATGGCGGCCGTGGCGTCGGCGCGCAGCCGCTCCAGGTAGTCCGGATCGGTCCAGGCGCGGGCGACGACATGGGCGCCGTTGCGCGGGCCGACACGGTTCTCGTAACGGTCGACGATGACGTCCAGCGCCTTCGGGTCCACCAGCCCCTTCTCCACCAGCAGCGATTCCAGCGCCTGCACGCGCAGCGCCATGTCCGACGGCGGTTCCGTCATCTCGTCGCCATGATGGTCGTGGGCCATTGCAGTCTCCTCTGCCCGCTGCGGATCGGCGGAAGCTTGCCACGGACGCCGCCCGGTGTCAGCCTCCGCCCAGACCGGCGGCAGGAGGACAGGCATGAGCAGGGAAGCAGCAGTTGCGGCAACAGAAGGCTGGGTCCGCGATGGCGGGTTCTTCGATGAACTGGCGCGCCGCGTGGCCGTGCGGACGGAAAGCCAGAAGCCCGAGAGCCTGCCCGAACTGCACCGCTACCTGGACCAGGAGATGCAGCCGGCCTTCGAGGCCATGGGCTTCACCTGCACCAAGTACGAGAACCCGCTGGGCTTCGGACCCGTGCTGCTGGCCACGCGGCACGAGGGTGACGACCTTCCCACGGTCCTGGGCTATGGCCATGGTGACGTGATCCGGGGGCTGGAGGACCAGTGGAACAAGGGGGAAGGCCCCTGGATCCTCAGCCGCGACGGCGACCGCATCTACGGGCGTGGCACGGCGGACAACAAGGCACAGCACACCATCAACATGGCCGCGCTGCGGCAGGTGATCACCACGCGCGGCGCGCTCGGCTTCAACGCAAAGTTCATCATCGAGACGGGGGAGGAGACCGGTTCCCGCGGCCTGCACGAGGTGATCGCGGCGAACAGGCAGGACTTCTCGGCGGACGTGTTCATCGCCTCAGACGGGCCACGGGTGAAGCCGGACCGGCCCACCCTGACGCTGGGTGCGCGCGGGGCGGTCAATTTCGACCTGCTGGTGGACCTGCGGGCCGGGGGGCACCATTCGGGCAACTGGGGCGGACTGATCGCCAATCCGGGGATCATCCTGGCGCATGCGCTGGCTTCCATCACCGGGCCACAGGGGTCGATCCGGGTGCCGGAATGGCGCCCGCCTGCCATCGACGCGCCCACGCGCGCCGCGCTGGCCGACATCGAGATCGACGCGGGGGCCGGCGGGCCGTCCATCGACCGCGACTGGGGGGAGCCGGGCCTGACCCCGCCGGAGCGGGTCTATGGCTGGAACAGCTTCGAGGTGCTGGCCTTCCGCACCGGCAATCCGGACCGGCCGGTCAACGCCATTCCGCCGCGCGCCTGGGCGCACTGCCAGCTGCGTTTCGTCACCGGCATCGACCCGGACGACATCCTGCCGGCGCTGCAGCGTCACCTGGCACGCGGCGGCTTCCACCAGGTGCAGGTGCTGCCCCCGGACGAGAAGAACGCCGGGGCCTTCATCGCCACCCGGACGCGCCCCGACGATCCGTGGGTACAGCGCATCCACAGCTCCATGCAGCGGACCATCGATGCGCCCCCGGCGGTGATCCCCAGCCTGGGCGGGTCGATCTGCAACGAGCTGTTCACCGACCTGCTGGGCCTGCCCGCGATATGGATTCCGCACTCCTACGCCGCCTGTTCCCAGCACGCGCCGGACGAGCATGTGCTGGTCCCCTGCATGGCAAGCGCCGCGCGGATCATGACCGGGCTCTACTGGGACCTGGGGGAGCGGGCGGAAGGCGCTGCCGCCTGAGATGCAGCGCTATCGCCTGACCCTGGAATTCGACGGCAGTGCCTTTGTCGGCTGGCAGTACCAGACCAACGGCCTGACGGTGCAGGAGGTGGTGGAAACCGCCATCGGCCGCTTCTGCAAGACCGTGCCGCGCATCATGTCGGCGGGCCGGACGGATTCGGGCGTGCATGCACTGGGCATGGTTGCCCATGCCGACATCGACCGGGACATGACGGTGGAGCGGCTGTTCGAGGCGCTGAACTTCCACATGCGCCCGCACCCGGTCGTGGTACGCGAGATCGTGCCCGTCGCCCCGGACTTCGACGCCCGGCGCAGCTGCATCCAGCGCCATTACGTCTATCGCATCCTCAACCGCCCCGCACCGCCCGCGCTGGACCGGGGACGGGTCTGGCACGTGGTGAAGCGGCTGGACCTGGACCTGATGCGCGAAGGTGCGGCCAGGCTGGTGGGGCACCGGAACTTCGAGAGCTTCCGCTCGGCCCATTGCCAGTCGAAGACGGCGGAGAAGACGCTGGAGCGGCTGGAGGTGGAGCGGCAGGGGGAGGAGGTGCTTGTCCGTGCCTCCGCCCGGTCGTTCCTGCACAACCAGGTGCGCATCCTGACGGGCACGCTGGTGGAGGTGGGGAAGGGCCGCTGGACCCCCGATGACGTCACCCGCGCGCTGGAGGCCCGGGACCGCCAGGCCGCCGGCCCTACCGCCCCCGCCTGCGGCCTCTACTTCCTGCGCGCCGACTACCCGCCGGAGACCTCCGGCAGGGTCACGTAGGGGGCGACGAGGCGGAGCACCATCAGGGACCAGGCGATGCTGAGCACGAAGTCGAGGAAGGCGACGCCCATGGCGGCGAAACGGTCGATGCCGAGGATGTCGCGGGCCAGCAGGAAGCGGTAGGCGAGCACCAGCAGCACGGTGAGCATCATGGCGAAGCCGCCGCCCTGGCCGCTGACCAGGCCACTCTGGCTCAGGGCCAGCAGGGGCAGCTGCAGCAGCATGATCCAGACATGCGACCAGTTGTAGGCCACGACATAGCGCCGCCATGCCCCGCGCACGCTGAAGAACCGCGCCACCTCGTGGGCGATCACGGGCCAGACCAGCCAGCCCGCGATGTAGGATGCGGCCTCGATGGCGATGACGGCAGTGACATCGTCCGGCGGCTGGTCGAGATAGCTGCGGATCATCGAGACCAGCACGTAGAGCGGGGCGATCAGCACCGCGACGAAGAACGATTTCCAGACCCCCTCCACGGAATCGTCCAGCATCCAGGCAGCGGCCCGGTCGCGCACCGCCACGCGCCAGGTGGCCTGCAGCGCGAGGGCGATCTCCATCCGGCTCGGGATCAGCATGGCCGCGCGCTGCTCATTTCAGGCGTGCCACCCGTTCGAGCACCGGCAGGATGTATTCGCGGAACTTCTCCGGGTGCTCCGACATGGGGAAGTGACCGAGATCCTCCATGATCTCCGCCTCCACGCCGGGAATGTCCTTCGCCGTGCGCAGGGTGTCGGTCGGGGTGCAGGAGAAGTCGTACTCGCCCGTCAGCAGGAAGACCGGACAGCGGGTGGTGTCGATCAGGTGTACCCGGTCGCGGAAGTCCGAATCGGCGCGGTAGAAGTGCAGGTCGCCCTTGAACACGCCCGGCCCGCTGCTGAGGTAACCCCAGAGGGTTTCCCAGCGATAGCGGTCGGGGCTCTGCGGCGCGACCAGGCCGGAAATCATCGCCGCGCAGATCTCCCCGCCATGCACGTCCGGACGGTTCAGCCACTCGGTGTCGTACCAGGGCTGCTGGTGGTCAGCCGCCTCCAGCCCGATCACCGCGCGCAGGTCGTCGGCATGGGCATGGGCCAGGTGCAGCACGATCCGCCCCCCCATGCTGCAGCCCATGACGACCGGACGGTCGAGTTCCAGTGCCTGCGCCACCCCCATGATCGCGGCGGTGTAGAAGTCGGTGGTCAGGGCATAGTCCTCGTCCTGGTAGCCCTCCCACGGCAGCGACTTGCCGTGCCAGGGCAGGTCGAAGGCGATGACGCGGTAGCGTTCGGTGACGGCGGGGTCCAGCATCAGGTGACGGAACTGCCGCCCGTCCGCCCCGGCGGTGTGCAGGCAGAGCAGCGGAATGCCGGTCCCGGCCTCCTCGAAATAGATGCGGCAGGACCGGTCACCGATCTGCAGCGTCATGTAGCGGCCGACAATGGGTTCCAGCTCAACCATGGTGTCCATCCTCCGCCAGCCTGCGCGGGGCGGCCAGCACCTCCTTGAAATAGCGCAGGTTGGCCATCAGGGGCTGCAGGTCGCCGTCGATGCTGGCCCGGCCGGACTTCGTCATGGCGAACAGGTCGTGGAAGCCGGGGCGCGGCACCGGCGCCCAGAACCGTTCCCAGTTCTCCTGCGCGCCGCGGATGGCAAAGCTGTGGGGGCGCATCAGCACCGGGCCGCGCACCAGTTCCAGGATCATGCCGTGCCGGATGGTGATGAAGTAGGGCACGTCGCCGATCTGCCAGAGCCACTGCAGGTCGATGAAGCGGCCACGATGCACCAGTGGCCGGTCGGCATTGACCACGTCGGCCAGGTGTTCGATGGCGTGGCTGGCGGGTGGTCCGCCTGCGGTGCTCTGCCTTGCCATGGTCAACGCTCCCAGCGCGGGATCTTCAGGAAACTGTCGCGGCTGGCGGTACGGATGCGGCTCTCGAAGACACGCCCGTCCCGCATCAGCGTTAGGCCGACCTCCACCCCTGCCGGTCCTGCACCCCAGAGCTGGTCGTAGAAGTCGTTCAGGCCGCCGATCGCCACCTCGTTCACCCGCAGGACAACATCTCCCTGCGTCAGCTTGATGGCAGCCGCGGGACCGGAGGGCGCGACACCCATGATGATCAGGTGACCATTCTGTTCCGCGGCATAGACACCGATCCAGGGCCGGGCGGGGCCGGAGCGGCGTCCGTCCAGCAGCAACTCGTCCAGCACGGGGTCCAGCAGGTCGATGGGCACGAACATGTTGCCGACCGAATCCTCCACGTCTTCCCGCGCGTCCTCGACATAGAGCGAGCCGACGCCGTAGAGCAGGCCATCGAGGCCGAGCAGCGCCGCCCCGCCCCAGTTCGGATGCACCGGCATGGTGAACAGGGCCTCGTCGAGGCGGTACTCCCAGTAGCCGCAGAAGCGTCGCTTGCTGACGATCTTCTGCATCACCGTCTCCGCCCCGCCGCAGCTTGCCACCACGGTCGAGCCCTCGCCGAGATCCCGGGCGGTGCCGAACTCCAGCACCGGCCGGCCCAGCGGCTCGATGGCGCGCACCAGCCCCAGCCCGCTCTCGAAGTCGTAGGCCACGACATCGGCCTCGACAGGCTCGTCGTCGGCGTTCAGCAACGCGACACTCTCCGCCTCCACCACCACGTAGCCGATGGTGAGCACCAGGCTGTCGGAGCCGATGACGATGCCGCCGCCCTGGCGCTCCGTGCCCAGGATGCCGGCGGTGAAGGCGTCCTCCGGAATCTCGCTCTGGATCGGTGTCAGCGCGCGCCGCGCGGCCTCGAAATCGAACGGCAGTTCCCCGGTGCCGCCACTGTCGGGGCGGCTGACCCGCCCGGAGGGCGAGAGCGCGGGGTGCTTGTGTCCGTTGACCTTGTGACCGTTGGTCCGCGGTGCATCCTCATGTCCGTCATCGGCCATCGCGGATCACGCCTTGCGGGGCTGCAGGCCCGCCTTCTTCATGCGCCAGATGCACATGTCGATCCGGTCCTGCCCGAAGAAGGCCTCGCCATTGAAGGCCAGCGTCGGCACGCCCCAGTGCCCGGCTTTCTCCAGCGCGGCCTCGTTCGCGGCGATGGCCTTGCCGTACTCCTCCTCGCGCCCGGCGATGGTGGCTTCCATGTCGGCCAGGTCCAGGCCGGCACGGGCTGCGGCCTCCGCCAGGTGATCGCCCTCGTGCCAGTTCTTCACCGCCTGACCCCAGATCGTGTCGGAGACCTCGCAGATGAACGGCAGGCCCGCGCCGCGATTCACCGCCTCGATGCCCAGCCGAGTGAGGCGATGGATGTAGGGCTGCTCCTTCGGGATCGTCCGGGTCGGCATGTCCATGACGACCGGGTCCGGATCGGGCCAGGAGAACGGCACCCCCAGATAGTCGGCCACGCGGAACACGTCCCGCATCAGGTATGGCGGCCAGAGCGGGTTCACCTGGGTGAAGAATTCCGGCGTGCGGATGGCGATGGGGTAGACCGGGCGCACGTTGATCCTCAGGTCGTGCTCCTGCTCCATCTGCCGGTAGCGCGGCGTACCGAGGTAGGAGTAGGGGCTGCGGAACGACCAGAACAGGTCGACTTCCAGGGTCATGGGCTCGGTCCTTGTTTGGTTCCCTGCGGCTCCGGTGGAGCGGCGATGCAGTCTAGCCAAGGGCCTGTCCGCTTGGCAAAGCGCGTCATGTTGCAGGAAAGCGAAAATCGCGCTTGCACAGAGTCCGGCCAGTCGCTAGAACGCGGCCTCGGCGGCTGTAAGGTCGATGCCCAGGTGGCGGAATTGGTAGACGCGCTAGCTTCAGGTGCTAGTTCTGGCAACGGAGTGGAGGTTCGAGTCCTCTCCTGGGCACCACCGCCGACCTTCACACAGCCGACGATGCCGGGGTGCATGACCTGACCGCCCCCGGATGCGTCAATCCTCACGGCGCCGAACAGACGACCCGTGCCCAGGTGGCGAAATGGTAGACGCGCTAGCTTGAGGGGCTAGTTCTGGCAACGGAGTGGAGGTTCGAGTCCTCTCCTGGGCACCATTTCCCCAAGACCGGCCATTTCCCGAGAACCGGCAGATCACCCAGCAGTGACGAAGACTGGCCGGAGAACCAGCCGTGCGAATCAGCGCGCCAGCGATTCCGACACGGCCATGCGTTCGGCCCGGACGGCGAGCGAATCGCGGTCCCAGATGTAGAGGCTCTTGCCCTTCTTCTTCACCACCTCCTCCTGCGCCAGCTGTCCGATGACGCGGGCGACGGTCTCGCGGGTGGTGGAGGCGCGGGCGGCGATGTTGCTCTGGGTCGGCATGGGATAGATCACCCAGGAACCGGGGGTGACCGGATCCTCCTCTGCCAGACGCAGCAGTTCCAGGTAGACCCGCTGCACGGCGCCGAGGGTGGACAGGTCCATGATCCGCTCGTCACAGGTACGGATGATCTTGGCCAGCCGCTGCATCACCTGGTGCGCGACACCGGGATGGTTGGCGACATATTCCATGAAGGCATTGGGGGCGACCAGCGCCAGCACGCAGTTGCCCACGGCCACGGCGGAGGCGGAACGCGCCATGCCGTCGATCGCCGCCAGCTCGCCGAAATATCCGCCCTCCCGCACCGTGGCGTAGGCGATCTCCCGCCCCGAGGCGGAGTAGTTGACGATCTGCACCTGGCCCTCGGTCACGAAGAAGACGTCACGCGAGTCGTTGTTGCGATCCAGTATCTGTTCGCCGTTCTTGAAACGGCGCCACGAACAGCGGCGTTCGAGTGCAAGGATCTCTTCTTCCGGCAGTCCCTCGAGCAGCTCAACACCACCAAGGTTGCCCGGAGCCTGTTGCTGTGCAGACATTCCACCCTCTGTCGTCACCCCGACGCGGCTTCGGCATTCACCGCAACCGCTGACCCATCTGCGCGGCAGTATAACGAAACAGCCTCGCTTGTCCGCAATCCTTTGCGTGACGGTCAGGGCTACCGGCGGTTGCGCCGCACGCGCTTGACGATCACCGGCAGGATGGCGAGCAGCGCCAGGGCCACGAGCGCGATGATCACGTCCGTGGTCAGCACCGTCGAGATGTCGGGTTCGCCGCCGGTGGCCAGGACACTGTCCAGCCCACGACCGACCTGGGCGAAGACGAAGGTGCCGGGAATGATCCCCACCAGGGTGGCGACGACGTAGGTATGGGTCGGCACGCCCAGGAACGCCGGGACCAGGTTGACGACGAAGAAGGGGAACAGCGGCACCAGCCGCAGGAACAGCAGGTAGTTGAAGGCATCCTTGCGGAAGCCGTCCTCCATCCTTCTCAGGGCCGGTCCGGCCTTCCGGCGCAGGCTGTCGCCCAGGGCGGTGCGGGCGGCCAGGAAGATGCCGGTCGCACCGATGGTGGCGCCGATCACGGCCCAGAGCGTGCCCAGCAGGTTGCCGAACAGGAAGCCCCCGGTGACCGTCAGCACCAGCCCCCCGGGCAGCGAAAGCGCGACGGCCACGGAATAGATCACGATGTAGATCAGCACGGCGGCGACCGCGTTCTGGTCGACGAAGGCCTGCAGGGTGTCCCGGTTGTCGCGCAACGCGTCGAAGCCGAGGAAGCGCTGCAGGTCCAGCGCGAAGAACAGCACCATCGCCAGCACGATGAGGGCGAGCGGCAGGAATCGGCGCAGCGGCGAGCGCGACGCCTCCGGGGTGCCTGCACCATCCTGCCTGTCATCGTCCGCCATGATCGTCACCCGCGCCAGACTGCCTGTCCTGCACATAGTGCACCGGCCCATGCGAAGCGAACAAACTGGGCGTGATCGTGCCGTGCGTTCGCCTGCATTGTGATCCGGTCCGTTCTGCGCCAGACTTCGCCCCTGTCACGGCCAACATCCGGGGAGGGAGAGATGTCCGTTCAGGAACTCGAGACACTTGTTGAATTGCTGACCAGCCGTCCGGCGCCGGAGAACCCGCCGCCTGCGGAGATGCGGGAGCGGTTCGAGAAGCTCGCGGCCTTCCTGCCGCTGCCGGAAGGCACGCAGGTGGAGCCGGTGGATGCTGCCGGTGTTCCCTCCGAATGGGTCACGGCAGAGGGTGTCACCGGTAACCGGGTCATCCTGTACCTGCATGGCGGTGGCTATGTCATCGGGTCGCTGAACACGCATCGCACGCTGGCTTCCAACATGTCGAAGGCCGCCGGGGCGAAGGTGCTGCTGATCGACTACCGGCTGGCACCGGAGAACCCTTTCCCGGCGGCGGTGGATGATGCGGTGGCGGCCTATGGCTGGCTGCTGGACCAGGGCATCCCGGCCGCGAACATCGCGGTTTCCGGCGATTCCGCGGGCGGTGGCCTGACGGTGGCGACCCTGGTCGCGCTGCGCGACAAGGGGCTGGCGATGCCGGCCTGCGCCGTGCCGATCTCCCCCTGGGTCGATCTGGAGGGGACCGGCGAGACGATGACCACGCTGCATGATGCCGACCCGATGGTGAAGCAGCCGGGCCTGGGCCGCATGGCCGGAATGTACCTGGGTGGTGCCGACCCGAAGACGCCGCTGGCCGCACCGCTGCATGCCGACCTGACCGGCCTGCCGCCGCTGCTGATCCAGGTGGGCACGCGGGAGACCCTGCTGGATGACTCCCGCAGGCTGCACCGCAATGCCCTGGCCGCCGGGGTCACGTCCTCGCTGGAGGAAGCGGGGGGCATGATCCATGTCTGGCACCTGTTCGGCCCCATGCTGACGGAGGCGCGGGAGGCCATCGGCCGGGCCGGGGCGTTCATCGCTTCCAACACGGCAGGCTGACGCAACGGCAAGTCGGGTGCGGGGCCAGAAAATCCGCCGTTTCCATTCATCCTTCGACCACTTATAAGGTGCGCTTCCCTGCGTATTCAGGGCATGACGTTTGGTTTCTGGAGTTGGAACGATGGCTGCGACGAACTGGACCCCGCAATCCTGGCAGGACAAGCCCGCAAGGCAGATGCCGGATTATGCGGACAAGGCGGCGCTGGACGATGTCGAGGCGCGGCTGCGGCGGAATCCGCCCCTGGTCTTTGCCGGCGAGACACGGAACCTGAAGGCCCGGCTGGCGGAGGTCGCCGCCGGTCGTGCGTTCCTGCTGCAGGGCGGCGACTGCGCCGAGAGCTTTGCCGAGTTCCATGCCGACAACATCCGCGACACCTTCAAGGTGTTGCTGCAGATGGCCGTCGTGCTGACCTACGGTGCCCAGCTGCCGGTGGTGAAGGTCGGTCGTCTGGCCGGTCAGTTCGCCAAGCCCCGTTCGTCCCCCACGGAGGTGGTGGATGGCGTGGAACTGCCGATCTACCGCGGTGACATCATCAACTCGATCGAGGAGGACCCGGTCGCGCGGGAGCCGAACCCCGACCGGATGCTGCGTGCCTATGCCCAGGCCGCCAGCACGCTGAACCTGCTGCGCGCCTTCGCCCAGGGTGGCTTCGCCGACCTGAACCGGGTGCACCAGTGGAACATGGGCTTCGTCGCCGACAGCCCGGCGGGCGAACGCTACCAGGAGATGGCGGACCGCATCGCCGATGCGCTGGCCTTCATGGAGGCCTGCGGCATCAGCGCGGACAGCTCCCCGTCCGTCGGCCAGGTGGATTTCTACACCAGCCACGAGGCGCTGCTGCTGCGCTACGAGGAAGCCCTGACCCGGATGGACTCCACCACCGGGAACTGGGTCGATACCTCGGCGCACATGCTGTGGATCGGTGACCGCACCCGTGACCCGGAAGAGGCGCATGTCGAGTTCATGCGCGGCATCACCAACCCGATCGGCATCAAGTGCGGTCCCAGCCTGGATGCGGACGGGCTGATGCGCCTGCTGGACATCCTCAGCCCCGACAACGAGGCCGGGCGGATCACGCTGATCTCCCGCTACGGCGCGGGCAAGGCCGGGGAGCACCTGGTCAGCCTGGTGCGCCGCGTGCAGCAGGAGGGACGGAACGTCGTCTGGTCCTGCGACCCGATGCACGGCAACACGATCAAGTCCGCCTCCGGCTACAAGACCCGGCCCGTCGACCGGATCCTGCAGGAGGTGAAGGAAGTGTTCGAGGTGCATATCGCCGAGGGTTCCTACCTGGGCGGCGTGCATTTCGAGATGACCGGCCAGGACGTGACCGAGTGCCTGGGCGGCGCGCAGGCGATCTCCGACGAGACCC
The DNA here is from genome assembly GCA_965228535.1 of Minwuia sp. GTDB lineage: Bacteria > Pseudomonadota > Alphaproteobacteria > Minwuiales > Minwuiaceae > Minwuia. The sequence goes on from CBDDHU010000003.1 coordinate 1,363,917, forward strand.
TGTCGGACCGCTACCACACCCATTGCGATCCGCGACTGAATGCCAGCCAGGCGCTGGAACTGGCGTTCCTGATCGCGGAGATGCTGAAAAAGCAAAGGGGAGACCGTGATGTCGCCCTCCGGGAAGCTTCCTGAACTGCGGGTAGTCGGACGCTCCGAAGCGTCCGACGCGGCCAATGACCGGGTGCCGGACCCGGCGCTGGAACACGACATTGCCGACCGGACGGACCACTATTTCCGTCGGACCAAGGCCATTGTCGAACATGTCGGTGACATGCCCGTCACCTACGCGGTGTTCATGCGCCGACCGGTCATCTTCTCGCCCCGCCTGGCGGTTGCCCTGCTGGAGAAGGCAGCGGACGAACGTGGCGTCACCTTCAAGATCGAGCTCTGCCACACGGAGGGGGACTGGGTCGGCGCCGGCGACCCGCTGTTCTACATCAGCGGCAGCCTGAAGCACCTGGTGGACCTGGAGACCCTGTACCTGCAGAAGCTCGGCGCGGCCTGCGTCGCCGCCTACAACGCCTTCGCCATGTGCGGGGACCTGCCCTATGCGGGCTTCCTGGCCATGGATGCGCGGCACTGCACCGGGCCGGACATGGCCGAACTGATGGCCTACGCGGCATCTGTCGGCTCTGCCGCGGCCAAGCGGGACAATCCGGCGGTGGTCGGCTTCATCGGCAATGCCACCGACGCGACGGCGCATTTCTTCGGGCAGGACCGTGGCCTCGGCACCATGCCGCATGCGCTGATCGGCTATGCCGGGTCCACCCTGCGCGCGGCCGAGATGTTCCGGGAGGTCTTTCCCGACGACCCGATCACCGTGCTGGTGGACTATTTCGGGCGGGAGGTCACGGACGCGCTGACCGTCTGCCGCCGGTTCCCGGACGTGGCGAGCGAGGGCAACCTGTCCATCCGCCTCGATACCCATGGCAGCCGCTACGTGGAGGGATTGGACCCGAGTTCATCCTACGCGGTGCTGGAACGGCACGTGCCCAACGCGACGCGGCAGTACCGCAGCGAGACGGAACTCCGCTACCTGATCGGCACGGGAGTCTCCGCCGCCGCGATCTTCCATCTGCGGGAGCGGCTGGACCATGAAGGCTTCCAAGGAGTCAAGATCGTCGCCTCCTCGGGCTTCGGGCCGGAGAAATGCCGGGTCATGGGGTCGGTCAAGGCACCGATCAACGTGGTGGGCACCGGTTCCTACCTGCCGGACCGCTGGACGGAGACCTACGCCACCGCCGACATCATCGAGTATGACGGGCAGCCGCGCGTGAAGCTGGGGCGGGAATTCCTGCTCCGCCGCACCTGACCCCATGACCCTCAGGATCCGCCCGGTTCGTTCGGCGGTGGAGGTCGAGGCGGCGCGCGACCTGTTCATGGCCTATGCCGAGAGCCTGGATTTCGACCTCTGCTTCCAGGGTTTCGATGCGGAGATGGCGCGTTTTCCGGGGGAGTATGTTCCGCCGGAGGGTGACCTGCTGCTGGCGATGCGGGAGGATCAGCCGGTCGGCGTGGTGGCCGTGCGCAGGTTTGCCGACGGGGTGGCCGAGATGAAGCGGCTCTACCTCACCGATGCGGCGCGTGGCCTGGGTGCCGGGCGCAGGCTGGCGGAACAGGTGGTCGAGAGGGCGCGGGCGCTGGGTTACCGGTCGTTGAGGCTGGACACGGCCAGCAGCATGGTGGCGGCGATACACCTCTACCAGGCGATGGGATTCCGCCGATTGCCGCCGCCGGAGCCGACAGGCGATGGCGCGGGCGCGTCACCCGAACTGATCTATTTCGAACTGGGTCTCTGACAGGTCAGAGCAGCAGCAGGGCGGCCAGCAGGGCGGCAGCGATGCCGCAGGCCGCCGCGGTGCCCCACAGGCGGTGCCGGCCCCGGGGCCGGTTGTCGTTCGCCGCGTGCAGGAAGGCGACGCGGGCGGGGGTATCGAAACGCCGCCCGCCCGACGCGATGCCGACCCGGGGCGCGCGGCGCGCACCCCGGGATCGTGACGTTGCCCGGTTCCGGGCCACCGGTCCCTACCTCTTGTGGATCGGAACGAACGGACGCTGCGCCGGACCCGTGTAGAGCTGGCGCGGGCGACCGATCTTCTGGTGCGGATCCTGGATCATCTCGTTCCACTGGGCCACCCAGCCGACCGTGCGGGCCAGCGCGAACAGCACCGTGAACATGTCCACGGGGAAGCCCATCGCCTTCAGGATGATGCCGGAATAGAAGTCGACGTTCGGATACAGCTTCTTCTCGACGAAGTACGGATCCTCCAGCGCGACCTTCTCCAGCTGCATCGCGATCTGCAGCAGCGGGTCGTCCTTCACGCCCAGGCGGTCCAGCACCTCGTGGCAGGTGGCCTGCATCACCGTCGCGCGCGGGTCGTAGTTCTTGTAGACCCGGTGGCCGAAGCCCATCAGGCGGAACGCATCGTTCTTGTCCTTGGCCTTCTTGACGAACTCGCCGACGCGGTCAGGCGTGCCGATCTCGTTCAGCATCTTCAGCACCGCCTCGTTGGCGCCGCCATGGGCGGGGCCCCACAGGCTGGCGATGCCCGCCGCGATGCAGGCGAACGGGTTGGCGCCCGACGAACCGGCCAGGCGCACGGTGGAGGTCGATGCGTTCTGCTCGTGATCCGCATGCAGGATGAAGATCTTGTCCATCGCCTTGGCCAGCACCGGGTCGATCCGGTACTCCTCCGCCGGGACGGCGAACATCATGTCCAGGAAACGCTCCGAGTAGGTCAGGTCGTTCTTCGGATAGATGAAGGGCTGGCCGATGGAATACTTGTAGGCCCAGGCGGCGATGGTCGGCATCTTGGCGACCAGGCGGTAGGACGCGATCTCCCGCTGCTTCGGGTCATTGATGTCGGTGGAGTCGTGGTAGAACGCGCTCATCGCGCCGACGACACCGACCATGATCGCCATCGGATGCGCGTCACGACGGAAACCACGGAAGAAATAGTTCATCTGGTCATGCAGCATGGTGTGCCGCGTGACGGTATTCACGTAGTCCGCCTTCTGCTCCGCCGACGGCAGTTCGCCGTTCAGCAGCAGGTAGCAGACTTCCAGGTAGTCGGAATGCTCCGCCAGCTCGTCGATGCTGTAGCCACGGTGCAGAAGCACACCGGCATCGCCGTCGATGTAGGAGATTTCCGACTGGCAGCTGGCTGTCGAGGTGAAGCCAGGGTCGTAGGTGAACTGCCCCGTCTGGGCATACAGCTTGCGGATATCAACAACGTCAGGGCCAACCGTGCCGGACAGGACATCGAAATCGATGTTCGACCCTCCCCCGGTCGCAAGGCTGGCACTGCCGGTTTTCTTCGCTTCTTCCATTCTCTGACCCCTCATCTGTTGCATCCGCACGCTACTCGGTCGGTACCGGAAAATCGATACCGCACGTGCGAACCATTATACCCAAAGCCGGACAGTTGAACATGTCCGGCAACCCTGAAATCCGGAATTCGAGACAGCACGTCAGAGGCAGTCGTCGATCCTTGCCAGCGACTCCTCGCGACCCAGTGCCACCAGAACGTCAAAGATGCCGGGCGACATGTTGGAGCCTGTCAGCGCCGCGCGCAATGGCTGAGCGACCTTGCCGAGCTTCAGTTCGTTCGATTCCGCATAGGCCCTGACCGCCGCGTCCGTGCTTTCCGCATCCCAGCCCTGCAATGCTGCAAGTGCGGCATGCACCCCGGCCAGCACGCCCTTCGCATCGCCCGCGATCAGCTTCTCAGCCTTGGCATTCATCTGCAGCGGACGGCTGGCCACCAGGAAGGCGGCGCTGTCGGCCAGTTCGACGACCGTCTTTGCCCGTTCCTTCAGCCCGTCCATCAGCCCGTTGATGCGGGCGACGGCGGCCGCGTCGTCCGCCACCCCCAGCCGCGCCGCGACCAGCGCGGTCAGCCTGTCATTGTCGGCCTCCCGCAGGTAGTGGCCGTTCAGGTTCTCCAGCTTGGCGAAGTCGAAGCGGGAGGCACCGCGCCCGACGGCCTCCAGCCCGAACCATTCGATGGCCTGCTTCATGGAGAATATCTCGTCATCACCATGTGCCCAGCCAAGACGGACGAGGTAATTGAGTACCGCTTCCGGCAGGTAGCCCATGTCGCGGTAGGCATCGACCCCCAGCGCCCCGTGGCGCTTCGACAGCTTCGCGCCGTCCGGCCCGTGGATCAGCGGGATGTGGGCGAAGACCGGCACGTCCCAGCCGAGCGCCTGGTAGATCACGCTCTGCCGTGCGGCGTTGACCAGGTGGTCGTCGCCACGGATGACATGGCTGACATCCATGTCGTGATCGTCGACCACCACCGACAGCATGTAGGTCGGCGTCCCGTCGGCTCGCAGCAGGATCAGGTCGTCCAGCTGGTCGTTGCGGAAGGTCACGTCCCCCTGGACCGCGTCGTTGATGACGGTCGTGCCGCTCTGTGGCGCGCGCAGCCGGATGACCGGATCGACACCGGCAGGCGCCTCCGACGGATCGCGGTCCCGCCAGCGCCCGTCATAGCGCACGGGCTGGCCGGCGGCGCGCTGCGCCTCCCGCATCTCGGCAAGTTCCTCGGGGCTGGTGTAGCAGCGATAGGCATTGCCGCTGTCCAGCAGCATCTGCGCCACTTCCGCATGACGGCCGGCACGGGCGAACTGGAACACCGGTTCCTCGTCGCCCTGCAGCCCGAGCCAGCTCAGCCCGTCGAAGATGGCGTCGATGGCCTCGGTGGTGGAGCGCTGGCGGTCCGTGTCCTCGATCCGTAGCAGGAACCGTCCGCCGTGATGACGGGCGAACAGCCAGTTGAACAGGGCCGTCCGCGCGCCGCCGATATGCAGGAAACCGGTGGGGGAGGGGGCGAACCGCGTCACGACTTCCGATCGCGCCATCAGTGTTTCTCCATTTGGCATCAGGTCCTAGAGTCAGGGTCGGGAGGCGGTCATGTATCACATCGCCCGACAGGTGACGAGACGACTGGGAACCATGGCAGCCACCACGTGCGCGGCCATCGTCCGTCCCGTGGACACCCTTGCCTTCCTGCTGGCGCAGGAGCGGGGGCGGCTGTTCTTCTGGTTGCCGGCGGTCATGGGCAGCGGCATCGGCCTCTACTTTGCCCTGCCGGTGGAACCGGACTGGCGGCTGGTCGGGGTGATCGGGCTGCTTGCCCTGTTCGCCGCCTGGCAGTTGCGGCGGACCATGCTCGCGCCTCTTGGCCTCGTCGTCGGCCTCGCCGTGCTGGGGCTGGTCGCGGCGGTCGCCCGCACGCTGCTGGTTGCCGCGCCCGTGCTGCCGGCGGAGATCGGGCCCGCGCCGCTTCTGGGCATGGTCGAACGGGTCGAGGTGCGGGAGGCGGATACCCGGCTGACCATTGCGCCTGATGGTTTTGCGGGACTGCGGCCGGACGACCTGCCACGTCGCGTCCGGGTGACGGTCCGCACCCGGGGCGACACGGCCCGGCCGGGTGACCGGATCGAGGTGCTGGCCAGGCTGCTGCCGCCCTCCGCCCCCGTCGAACCCGGTGCCTTCGACTTCCAGCGTCACGCCTTCTACCGGGGCATCGGTGGCAGTGGCTACGCGATGGGGCCGGTGCGCGTCGTTGCGCCGGGTGACGCCGCCGGACAGTCGGTCGCGCGGCTGCGTGACCACCTCTCGGCCCGCATCCGGGCGGTGCTGGCGGGGGCGACCGGCGGCGTCGCGGTGGCCCTGCTGATCGGTGACAGGGGCGGCATTCCGGGTGACGACTCGCAGGCGTTGCGCGATGCGGGACTGGCGCACCTGCTGGCCATTTCCGGGTTGCACATGGGCCTGGTCAGCGGCTTCCTGTTCTGGCTGGTGCGGTTCTGCCTGGCGCTGCAACCGTCACTGGCACTGAACTGGCCGATCAAGAAGATCGCGGCGCTGGCGGCACTTGGCGGCGGCCTGTCCTACCTGGTGCTGACGGGTGCATCGGTGCCGACCATCCGTGCCTTCATCATGGTGGCGCTGGTCATGCTGGCGGTGCTGACCGACCGGCGGGCGATCTCGCTGCGCACGGTGGCCATTGCCGCGCTGGTGGTCCTGCTGATGACGCCGGAGGCGCTGACGGAGCCGGGTTTCCAGATGTCCTTCGCCGCCGTGACCGCGCTGGTGGCGACCTATGAACGTTTCGGCGACCGGATGCTGCGACGGACCAGCGATACCGGGCCGCTGATGCGCGGGCTGATCTACCTGGCCGGGGTCGGTGTCACCACGATCATTGCCGGCCTCGCCACCGCGCCCTTCGCGATCCATCACTTCGGGCGCGTGGCCGACTATGGCGTCATTGCCAACCTCGCCGCTGTACCACTGACCGGTTTCTGGGTCATGCCAGCAGGAACGCTGGCGCTGCTGGCCATGCCGTTCGGGCTGGAGGACGCGCCGCTGTGGCTGATGGGGCAGGGGATCGACCTGATCCTGTGGATCGCGCATGGCGTTGCCGGGCTGGATGGCGCGGTGCGGCGGGTCCCGGCCATGCCGGTCGCCGGGTTGCTGGCCGTCACCCTGGGCGGTCTCTGGCTCTGCCTCTGGTCCGGCGGCTGGCGCAACCTGGGCTGGTTGGCGATCATGCTCGGCATGGCCAGTCCCTGGGTGGCGGATGGCCCGCTGGTGCGGATCACCGGGGACGGACGGCTGACCGCCGTGACGACACGGGATGGCGGGCTGCTGCTGTCCTCCACCCGGCGGGAGAAGTTCGTCGCGGAGCAATGGCTGGCGCGGGTCGGCAGGTCGGAACCGGCGGGTCGCTGGCCGCTGGACGGGGCCAGCCGCGACGGGGATCTCCGCTGCGACCTGCTGGGCTGCATCCTGCGCCGTGACGGCTGGATGATCGCCCTGCCGACCGACGAACGGGCCGTCCGGGACGACTGCGCCCACGCCGACGTGGTGATCGCCACCGTACCGATACGCGGCCGCTGCCCGTCGGCACGCATCGTGGCGGATACCTTCGACCTCTGGCGCGACGGGCCGCACACGCTGCACCTCGATGCCCGTTCAGGCCCTGAACTGCGGTCGGTCAACGCGGCCCGGGGCGACCGCCCCTGGGTGTGGCGCCCGGTTCCGCGCAGCCAACACTACTGGCGGGACTGATGGATCCTGCCCGGACGAGCCTGGCGGCTCAGTACTGGCGGAACAGCGCCACCAGGCGGCCCTGCACCCGCACCTGGTCGGGGCGGTAGATCCGGGTCTCGTAGGCAGGGTTCTCCGGCTCCAGCGCGATGGCGTTGCTGCGGCGGCGCAGGCGTTTCAGGGTCACTTCCTCCCCCTCCACCAGCGCCACGACGATGCTGCCGTTCTCCGCCACGTCACCGCGTTCGACGATGACCGTGTCACCATCCAGGATGCCGGCATTGATCATGGAATCACCGGCAACCTCCAGCGCGTAGTGCTCCCCGCGTCCGACCATGTGCGACGGTACATCGACATAGTTGGAATGGTCCCGCAGCGCCTCGATGGGCGTACCGGCGGCGATCCGGCCATAGAGTGGCAGGCTGACGGTGTCGCTTGCGGCGCGGGAGGCGGGCGGCGGCGCGGAGGACAGCGGCAGGTCCGGGTTGCTGACCACCTTCGGCTGGAATCCGCTGGAACTCAGCACGGGTTCCCCCGACGCACGGCGGCCCGCAGGCGTCGCGGCGTCCGGCAGGCGCAGCACCTCCAGCGCGCGGGCGCGGTGCGGCAGGCGGCGGATGAAGCCCCGCTCCTCCAGCGCCGAGATCAGGCGGTGAATGCCTGACTTGGACTTCAGGTTCAGGGCGTCCTTCATCTCGTCGAAGGAGGGTGAGACACCGTTCTCGTTCAGGTGCCGGTCCACGAACAGAAGCAGTTCGTGCTGTTTCCGGGTCAGCATGGCGATCCCCCGCTGAGGGCGCATCTTCAGTGCGCGTTGCTGGTTTGTCTTCCCCGCTGCCGTCCGGGCGATTGAAACCCGAAACGAATCACTTGGTTAGACCGCCTATGTTCTATGAAAGTTCCCCAATTCCGTCAATGTTCCTGTTTCAACCCGGCGTTGGTCCCCATGTGGTGCCGTCGGTGACAGGTCAGATCATGCCGGTCAGGGGAATGTACGGAATTGGGGTTCCGGCCTTCTGCGCCTCTGCATGGGGTGCACGTATGGCGAGTGCCCCGGCGCGGGAGAGGACATGCAGCATGGAGGAGTCCTGCCGCGCGAAGGGGGTGACCGTCGCCTGGCCGTTTGCGTCGAGGTGAAGTTCGCTGCGCAGGTAGTCCTCCCGCCGGTCGTTGGCGCCGAGATCGCGGCCGAGCGTGGCCGTCCGCACCTCCGGCTCCACGTCCCCCGCCCCCAGCATCCGGCGGATCGCCGGGCGCAGGAACAGCAGCCCGCAGACCACGGCGGAAACCGGGTTGCCCGGCAGGCCGAGCAGCCGCACATCGCCGAACTGCCCGAACATCAGCGGCTTGCCGGGGCGCATGGCGATGCGCCAGAAGTCCAGCGCCAGCCCCTGGTCGCCCAGCACATCCTGCACCAGGTCATGGTCGCCGACCGATGCACCGCCCAGGGTCACGAGCATGTCGCAGCCCACGGCGCGGGCCGCCGCCTCCGCCAGCGCGTCCGGCCGGTCGAGGGCAATGCCGATATCGACGGGTTCCGCGCCCGCGCGCCGCACCAGCGCGGCCAGCGAGATGGCGTTGGAGGAGACGATCTGGTCCGGTCCCAGCGCTTCCCCCGGTCGCACGAGTTCGTCCCCGGTGGAGAGCAGGGCGATGCGCGGGCGTCGCCGGACCCCCACCCAGGGTACGTTCATGGCGGCAAGCAGGCCGAGGTCGCGGGGCCCAAGCTCCCGCCCCGGTTCGAGACCGGTTTCACCGGCGCGGAAATCCAGCCCCGCCCGGCGCACGTAGGTGCCGGTCTTCAGCGCCTCCCGCGCGACGACGGTCTCGCCTGAAACATCCGCGTCTTCCTGGATCAGGATCGTATCGGTGCCGGGCGGCAGCGGCGCGCCGGTGAAGATGCGGACGCACTGGCCCGGTTTCACGGCACCATCGAAGGCGTGTCCGGCGGCGGATTCGCCGATGCAGGTCAGGCTGGCACCCACCTCCGCGACGTCGGCGCCGAGCACCGCGTAGCCATCCATGGCAGAGAGGTCGGCGGGGGGCTGGGTGCGCTGCGCGATGGCCGGTTCGGCCAGGACGCGCCCGTCCGCCTCCGCAATGGAAATCCACTCCGCCGGCATCGACGGCATCTGCGCCAGGATGCGCGCGCGGGCTTCCGCGACCGGGATCATGGTGCCTCGTAGCGCCCGGACTTGCCGCCATCCTTGAACAGCAGCCGGACATTGGCGATCTCCATGCCCCGGTCCACCGCCTTGCACATGTCATAGACGGTGAGGGCGGCTATGGACGCGGCGGTCAGTGCCTCCATCTCCACGCCGGTCTTGCCGCGCAGCCTGCAGGTGGCGCGGATGACCACGGCGGGGGCCGGATCATCCTCCGTCACCAGTTCCAGCTCGACGTTGGTCAGCGCCAGCGGATGGCAGAGCGGGATCAGGTCCGGCGTCTTCTTGGCCCCCATGATGCCGGCCAGTCGCGCGACGCCCAGCACATCACCCTTCTTCGCCCTGCCTTCCCGGATCAGGGCCAGGGTCTCGGGCAGCATGGTGATGCGGGCCTCCGCCGTCGCCGTGCGCTCCGTCTCCTGCTTCGCGCCGACATCGACCATGCGGGCGGCACCGCTCTCGTCGAAATGGGTCAGGCCGGACATGGTCAGGATGCCGCCTGCAGCGCCGCGGACGGATCCTGCAGCAGCGCCTGCACGGCGGCGGTCACGTCAGGCTGGCGCATCAGGCTCTCGCCAATCAGGAAGCTGCGGCACCCGGCCTCTGCCATCCGGTCCAGGTCGGCGCGGTCGTTCAGGCCGCTCTCGCTCACCGCGACGCAGTCCGGCGGCAGCGCCTCGGCGCACTGGATCGTGGTCTCCAGGCTGACATCCAGCGTCTTCAGGTTCCGGTTGTTGATGCCGATCAGGCGGCTCTTCAGGTGCGTCCGTGCCCGTTCCAGTTCCCCGATGTCATGCACTTCCACCAGCACGTCCATGCCCCAGCCGAGTGCGGCATCCTCCAGTTCCTGTGCCTGGGCGTCGGACAGCGCGGCCATGATCAGCAGGATGCAGTCCGCCCCCAGCCCCCGGGCCTCCGTCACCTGGTAGGTGTCGAGCATGAAGTCCTTGCGCAGGACAGGCAGGGAGACGGCGGTACGGGCCGCCACCAGGTAGCCGTCCGCCCCCTGGAAATAGGGAATGTCGGTCAGTACCGACAGGCAGGACGCGCCGCCCGCCTCGTAGGCGCGGGCCAGCGACGGCGGGTCGAAGTCGGCGCGGATCAGCCCCTTCGACGGCGACGCCTTCTTGATCTCCGTGATCAGCCCGTAGCGTCCGGCGGCCTGGTCCCGTTCCAGCGCCGCGATGAAGCCGCGCGGGGCGTCGGCGGCGCGGGCCGCGGCCTCCACTGCCGACAGCGGGCGTTCGGCCTTGCAGGCGGCGATGTGGTCACGCTTGTCGTCGCAGATCCGGTCCAGGACGGTACCTGTAGCCATGCTCAGGCCCCCCCGGCTTCGTTGGAGATGGCGACCAACTGCTCCAGCCGCGCCAGCGCCCGGCCATTGTCCAGCACCTCCGCTGCCATCACCGCGCCCTCGCGCAGGGTGTCGGTCTTCTCGGCGACGATCAGGCCGGCGGCGGCGTTCAGCAGCACGATATCGCGGAAGGCATTCCTCTGCCCCTGCAGCACGCCACGCAGGGCCGCCGCGTTGGCCGCCGGTTCGCCGCCCTTAAGGTCGTCGGGAGAGGCGACGGCAAGCCCCGCATCCTCCGGCGTCACGTCGAAGGTCCGCACCTGGCCATTGGCCAGTTCCGCCACGTGGGTGACGCCGGTGGTGGTCAGTTCGTCCATGCCGTCGGCGCCATGCATCACCCAGACGCGCTCCGCCCCGAGTTGCTTCTGCACATGGGCCAGCGGTTCCACCCACTGCTTCGCGAACACGCCCATGATCTGGCGCTTCGCCCCGGCCGGGTTCGACAGCGGCCCCAGCAGGTTGAAGATGGTGCGGGTTCCCAGTTCGACACGGGTCGGGCCGACATGGCGCATCGCACCGTGATGGCGCGGTGCCATCAGGAACCCGATGCAGGCGTCGCGCAGCGACTTCTCCACCAGCTCGAACGGGCATTCGATGTTCACGCCCAGCGCGGTCAGCACGTCCGCCGCGCCGGTCTTCGACGACAGTGCGCGGTTGCCGTGCTTCGCCACCGGAATGTCGTGGGCGGCCAGCACGAAGCTGACGGCGGTGGAGACGTTCCAGGTGCCCTTGGCATCGCCACCGGTGCCGCAGGTGTCGATGGCACCGGCCGGGGCGGTGATGCCCTGGGCCTTGGCGCGCATGGCCATCGCCCCGCCGGTCAGTTCGTCCACCGTCTCCCCGCGCACGCGCAGCGCCATCAGGAAGGCGCCCATCTGTGACGGGGTGGCGTCGCCCGACATCATGATGTCGAAGGCGGTGCGGGCATCATCCACGGAAAGTTCCTGCCGCTCGGCCACGCGGCCGATCAGCCCCTTGAAGGTCTCGATCTCGTTGCTCATCAGGCTGCCCTCTTCAGTCCGGCAGAATTCAGGAAGTTGCCGAGCAGGGCGTGGCCATGCTCCGAGGCAATGCTCTCCGGGTGGAACTGGACCCCGTGCACCGGTCGGTCCCGGTGCTGCAGGCCCATGATCACGCCGTCCTCGGTGCGGGCCGTGACCTCCAGCGTGTCCGGCACACTGTCCGGCGCGACGGTGAGCGAATGGTAGCGCGTGGCGGAGAAGCCGTCGGGCAGCCCCTTGAAGACCCCGGTGCCGCCGTGATGCACCCGCGAGGTCTTGCCGTGCATCAGCTCGTCGGCACGCACCACGTCGGCACCAAATGCCTCCCCGATGGTCTGGTGACCCAGGCAGACACCGAAGATCGGCAGGTCCGCCGGTGCGGTGCGCACCAGTTCGAGGGAGATTCCGGCGCTTTCCGGGCGGCCCGGACCGGGCGACAGCACGACGGCTTCCGGCTTCAGGGCGAGCGCGTCCGCGACGCTGATCATGTCGTTTCGCCAGACTGTGACCCTGGCACCCAGTTCGCCCAGATAGTGAACGAGGTTATAGGTGAAACTGTCATAGTTATCGATCAGCAGAATCATGGTGTCGGTCCCAGGCGAACAGCGCCGGAGGGCGCGACGCTGGCCGCCGCACCGTCAGGGCGGCGTCAAGAAAACAGCGCGAACGCGGGGCGTCAAGCATGTCGCAGCACAAGGGCAGGGGAGAGCGGACGCGCAGGCTGCGGCGGCTGGGGCTTGGCGTGCTCGGCCTCGCCCTTGCCGCGCTGCTGCTGACCCTGCTCTGGCCGGACGGCACGGCGGAGCCGGTGATGCGTCATCCGGGCCAGCGTCTGGATGCCCGCGCAGCGGATTCCCGGCCCTTGCCCGAACGCCTGCTGGCCATCTTTCCTGCGCTGACCGTGGCGGTTCCGGCGCCACAGCCGGACCCTGACCCGCGCGCCCGCATCGCCATCGTGCTGGACGACATGGGGCCGGACCGGGCCGCGCTTGCCCGCGCATCCGGCCTGCCGGCCACGGTATCCTTCGCCTTCCTGCCCTACGCGGCGGGAGTGGAAGACCTTGCGGCGGAGGCGCGGCAGGCCGGACGTACGGTGCTGCTGCACATGCCGATGGAGCCGCTCGGACCTGCCGATCCCGGACCGGGCGCGATGCTGTCTGGCCAGCCCCCCGCCGAACAGCTCGCCAGGCTGGAGGCGGCGCTGGCGCGGTTCCGGGGTCTGGACGGGGTGAACAACCACATGGGCAGCCGCCTGACCGCGGACCGGGCAGCGATGGAACGGGTGATGCAGCGGCTGCGTGGCAGCGGCCTGTTCTTCCTCGATTCCCGCACCACGGCGGAAACGGAGGCCGCGGCGGCGGCATCGCGGGCGGGGATCCCGAACCTGTCGCGCGACGTGTTCCTGGACCCGGACGGAACCGGGGAGGTGGCGGAGGCGCAGTTGCGCCGCACGCTGCAGATTGCCGATGAAACCGGCCAGGTCGTTGCCATCGGGCATCCGCACCGGCTGACCCTCGCGGCGCTGGAGCGGTTCGTGGCGACGCTGGACCGGAAGAGGTACCGGCTGGTGACGCTGTCGGAACTGGTTGCCGTCAGCGCGGCGCGTTGACCCCGCCGCTCTGGGCGAAGCGCACGGCCTCCTCCGCCGCGCGCATCAGGGCCTTGGCCTTGTTCACCGTCTCCTGGTACTCGGCCTCCGGGTCGCTGTCGGCGACGACACCGCCACCGGCCTGCACGTGCATCACGCCGTCCTTGACGATGGCGGTCCGCAGCACGATCGCCGTGTCCATGGCCCCGCTGGCGGAGAAGTAGCCGATGCCGCCCGCATAGAGGTGGCGCTTGTCGCTCTCCAGTTCGTCGATGATCTCCATGGCGCGGATCTTCGGTGCGCCGCTGACCGTCCCGGCGGGGAAACCGCCGATCAGCGCATCCAGCGCGTCGTGGGCGGGATCCAGTTCTCCCTCCACGTTGGAGACGATGTGCATGACCTGGCTGTATCGTTCGATGGCGAATTCCTCCGTCACCTTCACGGTGCCGATCTTCGCCACCCGGCCCACATCGTTGCGGCCCAGGTCCAGCAGCATCAGGTGCTCCGCCAGTTCCTTCGGATCGGCCAGCAGTTCCTTCTCCAGCGCCAGGTCCTCCTCCGGCGTGGCGCCGCGCTTCCGGGTGCCCGCCAGCGGCCGCAGCGTCACCTGGCCGTCCCGCACCCGGACCAGGATCTCCGGGCTGGAGCCGACGACCGAAAAACCGCCGAAATTCAGGTAGTACATGAAGGGCGAGGGGTTGGTGCGGCGCAGCGCGCGATAGAGCGCGAAGGGCGGCAGTTCGAACGGCACCTCGAAGCGCTGCGACGGCACCACCTGGAAGATGTCACCGGCGCGGATGTACTCCTTCGCCTTCTCCACCATGGCGTAGTAGGCGTCGCGGCTCATGTTGGACTTCGGTTCCGGCAGGCTCGACAGGTTGTCCACGCTGCTGCGGTTGTGCGGCAGGGCGCGGTCGAAATCCGCCACCGTGTCGGCCAGCCGCTCGCAGGCGCGGTTGTAGGCCTGCCTGGCACCGACGCCCGCCTGCGGCCAGACCGGGGTGACGATGCTGACCATGTCCCGCACGGCATCGAAGATGGCGATGACCGTGGGCCGCACGAACAGGGCGTCCGGCACCCCCAGCACGTCACGGTTCGCGGCGGGCAGCCGCTCCATCAGCTTCACCGTGTCGTAGGCCATGTAGCCGAACAGGCCTGCCGACATGGGTGGCAACTGGTGCGGCATGTCCATGTGCATCTCGGCCACCAGCTTGCGGAAGCTTTCCAGCGTCGGCTCTGCACAGGGTTCGAACGCATCCGGGTCGAAGCGGGCGGAGCGGTTGATCTCCGCCTGGTTGCCATGGGCGCGCCAGATCAGGTCCGGCTTCATGCCGATGAAGGAATAGCGACCGCGCACGGCCCCGCCTTCCACCGATTCCAGCAGGAAGACGTTGGGGCGCCCGTCCGCCAGCTTCATGAAGGCGGAAACGGGTGTCTCCAGGTCGGCGACGATCTCCGTCCAGACCACCTGGCCCTCGCCCGCGTCATACCGGGTGGCGAAGTCGTCGGCACTTGGGGTGAAGGCCATGGTTCAGGCTCTCCTGATCGGGGCGGGCATGTCTCTTGCCCGGACCGTTACTCGATGTCGCGCAGCAGGGCCGGGTCGATGGCCTGGATCATCGCCTGGCGATTGACGCCGACCCCGAACTCCTCCCGCAACTGCTCCTGGTAGATGGCGAAGGCATCCTCGGCCATGGACTCACCGATGGCGGCCTCCAGTGCCGCGATCTGCCCGCTGCTCTCCAGCGGGTTGGCCTCGATGATCTCCGTGACCTCTGCCAGCACCTGTGCCGGTTCTTCGGCATGCTCGCCGCCCGCATGGTCACCGGCCTGGGCCTGGAACAGCACGCTGCGCAGGCTGCCGGCGATCTCCGGCGCGCCGCCCTGGCGGGTCACGGCATCCGCGGCCTGCACGGTGACGCCGAACTCATCGGCCAGCCCCGCCAGCGTGGTGCCGGCCTGCAGCCGTTCCAGCAGCTTGTTGCGAGCCTCACCGGCCGCCTTCGCCAGGTTCTCCGCCCGCCAGGCGGCCCGGACCTCGGTCTCGACCTCCGCAAAGGGCCGCAGTTCAGGCGCGATGACCTCCGCCACCTCGACCACCAGGTAGCCGCCGTTGCTGGTCTCCTGCAGTTCCAGGTCCGCATCCGGATCCAGGCTGAAGGCCAGGCCCAGCGCCTGGGACGGCAGGGCCGTGTCCGGTTCCGCACCGTTGGCGTCGATGCCGTTGCGGTCCACCGGTCCGATCTCCCGCACCGGCAGGCCGACCGCGTCACCGGTGCTGCGCAGCCGGTTGCCGCCTGCCAGTTCATCCTCCACCTGGTGGCCCAGGTCGATCACCCGGTCCAGCGCCCGTTCGATACGGATGGCCTGCAGCAACTCGTCGCGCACGTCCTCGAGCGGACGCGTCGTTGCCTCGTTCACTTCCGTGACGTGCACCAGGTGCCAGCCGAACGCGGTCTGCACCGGCCCGGCCACTCCACCGGCCTCGCTGCCGAACACCGCATCCCCCAGTTCACCCGGCAGGTCACCGGGACGCACATTGCCCAGGCTGGTGGGGGTCGCGCCGTCCTGTGCCGCCACGGCGGCAGCGAAGGCCATGCCCTCGTTCACCCGGGCGAGAACCGCGTTGGCCGCATCCTCGTCAGCGAAGATCGCCTGCTCGGCCGTGCGCGACGCGGCGACGGTGAAGCTGGCGATCTGGTCCTGGTAGGCCTGTTCGATATCCGCGTCGCTCACGGCAATGTCGTTCGCGATCAGTTCGGGCGACAGGTCGATCAGCAGGATGCGCCGCCGCTCCGGTGTCGAGAACAGCTCCGGATGCGCCTCGTGATAGGTGGTCAGGTCGTTCTCCGACGGCGGGGCGGTGTCGGCCAGCGCGTCGTTCGGAATGCTGATGAAACGGATGTTCCGCTGCTCGTTCTGGAAGGCGAAGAGCGCCCTGGCGAAGGGATTGACGCCCACTTCCAGGCCGGCGGTGACGGACGCCTGGATCTGGCGGCGGACCAGGTCGCCTCGCAGGTCCTCGGCGAAGGCGTTGGGCGAGCGGTAGCCAAGCTGGCGGATCACCTGTTCGAAACGGACCGGATCATACTGGCCCAGCTGGTTCTGGAAGTTGGGGTTGGCGTGGGCGGAGGCACTGACGGCGCTGTCAGGCACGGAAAGGCCCAGTTCGGCGGCGCGCAGGTTCAGGGTCTGGCGGTCGATCAGCGACGACAGCACCTGGTCATAGATGCCGAAGGCCAGTGCCTCCCGCGGCTGCAGCACCATGTTCTGCTGCTGCTGCAGCAGGCGCAGGCGGCGGCTCGCCTCGTTGGCGAAGGTGTTGGCATCGATCAGCTCGCCACCGACCTCCGCCACCGGCGGATTGGTCGGGCCGGTGATGTAGTCATTGATCCCCCAGAAGGCGAAGCTGAGAATGAGCAGGACCAGCAGGATCCGAACGACCCACTTGCCTGCGCCCTTGCCGAGATTGCTGATCATGATCCGCCGCTGATGTCCGTGAAGTTCAAGGATGGCGGACATTACGCATCAGCCGGTGCAACCGCAACCGGCGCTGGCCCGCTTGTTCGCGCTATCGCGCGGATTTCGGCCGGGGTGTGCGAATCAGTTGGCTTGGCCGCGCCGAAAGTCGATGCTTGGGGCGACTAGGGCACGGGCCGGACGGACGGGGACATGACATGCGCAGGATGCTGATTGCGGGAAACTGGAAGATGAACGGCCTGGCGGGCGATGCCGCGCGGGAGGCGACGGCGCTGGCGGAGGGGATGGCACGTGCCGCCCACGTGCACCTGCTGATCGCGCCGCCGGCCACGCTGATCTCCCCGCTCCGGGTCACGCTGTTCGAACGCGGCATCGCCGACCGGGTTGCCGTTGCCGGGCAGGACTGCCACGCCGCCGTCAGCGGCGCGCATACCGGGGACGTCTCGGCAGAGATGATCGCCGACCTGGGGGGCAGCCATGTCATCGTCGGCCATTCGGAGCGGCGCACCGACCATGGCGAGACGGATGCCACCGTGAAGGCGAAGGCGGAGGCGGCACTGCGAGCCGGGCTGGTGGCCATCGTCTGCGTCGGGGAGACGGAGGCGGAACGGCGTGCGGGTGAGACCCTGGCGGTGCTGGAACGGCAGGTGAAGGGTTCGCTGCCCGACGGGGCGACCATGACGAACACGGTGATCGCCTATGAACCGGTCTGGGCCATCGGCACCGGGCTGACGCCATCCACCGATGACATCGTGGAGGCGCATGCCGGCATCCGTGCCACCGCAAGCGGGGTGATCGGCGACGTGGACACGCTGCGCATCCTCTATGGCGGTTCGGTCAAGCCGGGCAACGCGGCCGAACTGCTGGCGCTGGACGGCGTTGACGGGGCGCTGGTCGGCGGTGCCAGCCTGAAGGCGTCCGACTTCCTCGCCATCGCCGAGGCGGCGCCCGACCGGCGGTCACCGGCCTGACGGTTCACTCCTCCGCGCGTATCGCCCGCAATCCGGTGCGGTAGTCCGGGTAGCGCAGTTCCACGCCAAGTTCGGACTTGATCAGCGCGTTGCTGACACGCTTGCTCTCGCCATAGAAGCTGCGGCCCATCGGGCTCAGGTCGGCCTCCTCGAACGGGGTGTCCGGCGGCACGGGCAGGCCCAGCAGGTTGGCGGCAAATTCGACCACGTCCTGCGGCGGTGCCGGTTCGTCGTCGCAGACATTGTAGATGCCGCCGCGCCGGGGCCGGTCGATGGAGGCGAGCAGGGTCTGCGCGATGTCGGCCACATGGATGCGGGAGAAGACCTGCCCCTGCCGGATCACCCGCCGCGCCGTCTCCTCCCGCAAGGCCCTGAAGCCGTTGCGGCCGGGACCGTAGATGCCTGCCAGCCGGAAGATCTGGACGCTGGCCGTGATCTCTTCCTGCAGGTCGAGCCATTGCCGTTCCGCCTGCACCCGCCGTTCCCCGCGCCGTCCCGCCGGTCGCAGCTCGCCGCTCTCGTCGACCCATCCCCCCTGCCGGTCGCCATAGACCCCGGTGGTGGACAGGTAGGCGATCCATTGCAGCGTGGAACAGGCCGCGATCTGCTGCCGTGCATGGCGCAGTACCGGGTCACCGTCATCGTCGGGCGGTACGGAGGAGACGATATGGGTCACGCCCTCCAGTGCGCCCTCGGGCAGCGGTGCCGTGCCGTCGAAGGGAACCGCGTCCACGTCGTCGGGCAGTGTTCCGGTCCGCCGTTCGGTGGCCGCGATGCTGCAGCCGCGCTGCCGCAGCTGCGGTGCCAGGGTGCTGGCGGAGAAGCCGTAGCCAAAGCAGAAGAGCCTCATGCCGATACCTCCAGTCCGAATTTCGTGGCCAGCCTGTCGATGCAGCGGTCCAGGTCGAAGGCCGACCTGACCCGCATCTCCCCCGCCCGGCCCATGCTCCGCCGGGCCTGCGGATCGCCGAGCAACCGTTGCAGCGCCCTGGCCAGCGCGTCCGGATCATCCGGCGGGACCAGCAGCCCGGTCTCCCCGTCCCGCACCAGTTCCGGGATGGCGGAAACGGCGGTGGCGACCACCGGCAGGGCCTGGCTCTGTGCCTCCATCAGCACGTTGGGCAGTCCGTCGCGGTCACCATCCTCCGCGATGCGGCTGGCCAGCACGAACAGGTCCGCCGCCCGACAGGCCTCCAGCACCGCCTGCTGCGGCTGCGGGCCGCGCCAGTCGATCCGGTCCGCGATCCCGAGGTCCGTCGCCAGGCGTTTCAGTTCGCCAAGCTGCTCCCCGCCGCCGACATGCACGAAGTGCCAGGGGTCCCTGATCCGGGCCAGCGCCTGCAGCAGGACCGGATAGCCCTTCTTGGTGACGGCCCGTCCGACCGAGAGGATGACCGGCGCGGTGTTGTCCGGCCGTGCCGCCGGTGCGGCGGGAAAGCGGGTCAGGTCCAGCCCGTGATAGACGAGATCGACCCGGCCCGCCGGTGCCAGTCCGGCCAGGTGTTCGGCATTGGCGGCGGTGCAGGTCACGGCAAAGCTGCAGTCGGCCAGCTTCTCCCGCTTCTCCCATGCCGGGCTGGTCCAGATGTCCTTGGCGTGCGCGGAGACACTCCATGGCAGTCCCTTCAACAGGGCGGCATAGCGCGTGGTGGAGGCCGGGGTGTGCAGGAAATGGGCGTGCAGGCGGGTCACGGTCGGCGGCAGTTCTGCCGCCAGCACCACCGCCTGCCCGAAGCGGCGTACCCGGTTCACGGTCGGGTCGCGACGGTAGTCCTCCGCGAACAGGGTCACCGCCGCCTGCCATGTCGGCCAGGTGCTGCAGGTGCGCCAGGCGGCCCGCACCCGCTCCGGTTCGTCGCGCAGGTACTCGGGCAGGTAGGTTACGGGCGCGGTGATGTCGCGATGCACCGGGTGGCTGGTGGCATCGGTGGGGTGGCGCAGCGACCAGATGTCGATGGCCAGCCCGCGCCGTTCCAGCGCCAGGATCTCCTGGGCGATGAAGGTCTCGGAGAGGCGGGGATAGCCCTTCAGGACGAAGGCAACGCGGCCCGGGGCGGCAGGCGCCTGGCTCAAGCCGGCTTCACCGCGATCCGCGCGGCCGTGTCGATACGGTTCAGGTAGGGCCGGTTGCCCTTCTCCGCGAAATATTCGTCCGTGGCCTGGCGGGCGCCGGCATAGGCACCGTAATCGTCGATGATCAGGAACCCGCCGGTGGTCAGCCGGGGATAGAGGTGATCCAGCTCGTGCCGGGTGGAGCGGTACCAGTCGGTATCCAGCCGCAGCAGCGCGATCCGGTCCGGCGCGACGCCGGGAATGGTTTCCTCCACCACGCCCTTCACGAAGATCAGGCGATCCTCCGGGTAGCCGGTGCTGGCCAGGTTGGCCTTCACCTGGTCGATGGGCGCGTAGCACCACTCGTTGTGGTCGTCGCGCTGCTGCATCTCCCAGCGGCTGATGGTCTCCGAGCCGTCGCGCTGGCGCACGTCGATCTCCTCCGGCCTCACCATGCCGGTATAGGTGTCGTAGAGGTAGATGTTGCGGTCCGTGACCCCCATGTGCAGCAGGGTCAGGGCCATGGTCATGGCACTGCCGCCCTGCCAGACGCCGCATTCGACGAAGTCACCGGGAATGTCCTGCTCCACCACGTGCTTCGTGGCGGCGTAGAGGGCGTGTACGCAGTCGGGGGTGGTCAGGGTATGGTCACCGACCTTCGCGAAGATCTCGCTGAAGATCGGTTCCATGTCGCGCGGCAGCTTCATCTGGCGGTTGCGCAGGCCGTGCTGCGGCAGCTTGCGGAAGGTGAAGTCGTAGCCGTAGCGCAGCGCCAGCTTCTTCAGAGCCATGTTGACCATTGCCGGACCCGTCCGCCGCTCAGGCCGCGCGCGCCGGATCGCGGCCCAGGCGGCGTTCCTGCTCCCGCCGATAGGGCGCGGGCAGCCGCAGTTCCGTCGCCACGTTGCGGAAGTGAAAGCCGAGGCTGATGCGCGGTTCGTCCGTGCGATTGTGGAACGAGGCGTGGACCGTGTAGGTGTGGGCCAGCACCGCGTCCCCCGCCTCCAGCACCATCGGCACCGGCTCACGGAACGCATCCATGTCGCAGCGCAGGTTCTCCAGCCCGAACTCGTCGGTGGCGACATCATGGAACATGCGGCCCAGCTTGTGCGTGCCCGGCACCATCCAGATGCAGCCATTGTCCTCGTTGGTGGCGGTCATGGGCACGAAGACACAGCACACCCGCGAGTCGCTCAGGCCCCAGTAGACCCCGTCCTGGTGCCAGTGCTTGGTCCTGACCTCGTTGGGCAGCTTGGTGAAGGCAAAGCTCTGCAGCAGCTCGGAGGGGCCATTCGCGGCCTCGACCAGGCCCTTGATCCGGTCGGAACGCATCAGCGCATCGACTGCGGCGGACTTGGTGTTGATGTCCTTCTGGCGGCGATGGTTCTCCGCCACCAGGCGCTCGACATCCGGTCGGATGCCGCCAAGCTGCGCCTCCGGAATCCAGTTGCGCAGGATGACGAAGCCGTCCCGGTTGAACTGCTCGGCCTGCTCTGCCGTCAGCAAGTCGCCTGCTTCGGCGGGCACGAATTGCTGTGCTTCAATGAAATCGTTGATCGCCATGAGGCATATCTAGTCCCTGACACCTGAAACGCAAAGTCCGTCACGTCCCCGCGCGGTGGGGAGGATCGTCGCAGCCTGCCGGTGTGCGGCAGGACCGGTCAGACGATCTTCCTGACAGTGCTGGCGGACGGCTTCGCCTCCCGCTCCAGCCAGGGCGCGGCCAGGCGGTTGACGTTGGTCAGTCCCTCCAGCAGCCCGGGGACAACGATCTCCGAAGGCTTCTTCTGGCGGGGCAGGGCACGGATCGCGGCGGCCATGACCTCCGGATCACGCTCGTCATCCAGCGGTTTCATCTGCACCAGGCCCAGCGCGGCGGCGCGCTCGGCGCGGATGGTCTGCTCCAGCCGCGGCACGCTGCGCGGCACGATGATCGCCCGCTTGTCCAGCGACAGCACCTCGCAGAACGTGTTGTAGCCGCCCATGGCGACCACGCCGGCGGCACTGGCCATCAGGTTCTCGAAATGCGGGTCGAAGGTGATGGCCTCAACCCGGTCCAGCTTCGCCGCCCGCTCGTGGAACCCGGCCTGCAGTTCCGGCGCCATGAAGGGGCCGAGTGCCAGCAGCGCGGGGTAGGGCAGCAGCGGATCGGTCTCGTAGGCCCGCAGCACCCAGTCGATCAGCGCGTCGCCATCGCCGCCACCGCCGGTGGTGACCAGCAGGAACGGACGGCTGGTGATCTCCGGCAGCGTCACGGACGGCGCGGTGCTCGGGCGGCGCGGCAGGTAGCCGGTATATACCATCTTGCGCGCCACGCTGTCGGGAATCTCCAGCCCTTCCAGCGGGTTGCATATCTGCGGCAGGCCGTAGACCCAGATGTCGTCATACAGGTCTTCCAGCGCCGGCAGCACGTTCTTGCGCTGCCATTCCGGTACCAGCAGCTTCGGTTCGTCCATCACGTCCCGCAGGCCCAGCACCAGGCGGGTGCCGCGCTTCTTCAGCATCTCCAGCGTCGGCATCACCTCGCCGCGCAGGCCCAGCGGTTCCTTGTCGACGATGAAGATGTCGGGGTCGAAGCTCTCCGCCGTGTGCTGGATGATCGACGCGCGCAGCGCCAGCGTGTCCTCGATGTCCAGGTGCAGGTTCAGGGAGGTGTATTCGCCGTTGCGCAGCTTGATCACCCCCGGCACCCGGACGAAATCGACGCGCGCCCGGAAGTCGAAGCTGCCGATGATCGGCGAACCCGAGAGAATCAGCACCGAGAGATTCTTGTTGTTCTCGACCAGCGAATGGGCAATCGCCCGGCACCGCCGAAGGTGTCCCAACCCGAACGTGTCGTGGCTGTAGATCAGGACACGCGAACCTTTTCCGTTCGCCATACTGTTCCCCATTGCGCCGGTTGTTTCGGCAGGTGTTGCGCCGGACTATGGCAGAATCGTCACGCCGCATCAAACGGCTTGTCCCCTGCCAAGCATCGCGATTGTCGCAGGGGCCGCGCTCCACTAAGGTTTGGCAAGAGGGAACGTCTGCGCAGTGCCGCGCCCGGGGGTGGCTGTCGGCATGCGCCATGCGTGAGGGGGAAGCCGCTTGGAACGGAACGTCTTCAGTTTCATCCTGAAACACAGCTATCGCCAGCAGATCGTGCTGGTCCTGCTGGCGGTGGTGAACATGCCGTTCACGATGTTCGGCTACACGCTGGTCGAGACCATCGTCAACGAGGGTATCCAGGGCTTCCGCAAGGTGACGGAGCAGGTCACCCAGGCCGACGGTTCCGTGGTCGACAAGTCGGTCAAGGCATCGATCGAGTTCCCCGAGTCCCTGTTCGGCATCGGTCCCGAGTTCGACCAGGTGACCTTCCTGTTCCTGCTGGTCGGCATCTTCCTGTTCAACATCCTGCTGCTACAGGGCATCAAGTACGCGCTGAACGTCTATCGCGGCGTCACGGCGGAGCGGATGCTGCGGCGCCTGCGCTATTCACTGTTCCAGCGCATCCTGCGGTTCCCCAAGCCGACCTTCAAGAAGACCAGCCAGGGCGAGGTGATCTCCATGATCACCGGCGAGGTGGAGCCGCTCGGCGGTTTCGTCGGTGAATGCTTCTCGCTGCCGGTGATGCAGGGCGGCATCATGCTGATGTCGCTCGGCTACATGCTGATCGCGGACTGGAAGCTGGCGCTGGCCGCCGTCGCGCTCTACCCGCTGCAGTTCTACATCATCCCGAAGCTGCAGAAGCGGGTGAACCTGCTGGGCAAGGAGCGCGTGAAACGCGTCCGCAAGCTGTCGGAGAAGATCGGCGAGACGGTCACCGGCATCGGCGAGATCCATGCCCATGACGCCTCCAACCTGGAACTGGCCACCTTCTCCGAGCGGCTGAACGGCATCTACTACATCCGGCTGCAGATCTACATCTGGAAGTTCATCATCAAGTTCGTGAACAACTTCATCCAGCAGCTCGGCCCGGTGATGTTCTATTCCATCGGCGGCTACCTGGTGATCAAGGGCGACCTGGACCTGGGCACGCTGTTCGCGGCGATCAGCGCGCACAAGGAGATCGGTGCACCCTGGAAGGAACTGCTGGGCTACTACCAGCGCCAGGCCGATGCCCGCATCAAGTACGAGCAGGTGGTGGAGCAGTTCGCCCCGGCCGGCCTGTTCGAGGAAGAGCGCCTGATGAGCGAGCCGGAAGGCCCGGTCCGCTTCGAGGGCGAGATCAAGGCCAACGGCGTTACCCTGACCGACGACCAGAACAACAACATACTCGACTCGGTCAGTTTCGCGCTCGGGCTGGACAAGCGGGTGGCGCTTGTCGGCGGTGGCGGTTCCGGCCGCGACGAGCTGGCGGAGGTGCTGGCCCGGCTGGTCGATCCCGACCGCGGCACCATCAACTATGGCGAATACGTGCTGCAGACCCTGCCGGAATCGGTGACGGGGCGGCGCATCTCCTACGTCGACAACGCGCCCTTCATCTTCAACCTGACGCTGGGCGAGAACCTGTTCTACGGTCTGAAGCACCGTCCGCTGAAGGAAGCCAGCTACGACGGCGATGCCAGGAAGGAGCGTGACAGCTATGTCACCGAGGCGCAGGCCTCAGGCAACCTGGACTATGACCTGAACGCCGACTGGGTGGACTACAGCGCAGCCGGTGTCGAGGACACGGCCGGGCTGCGGCAGGCCGGCATCGAGGCGCTGAAGGTCGTCGGGCTGGACGAGGATGTCTACCAGTTCGGCCTGCGCGGCCGCATCGACCCGGAGAAGCGCGGCGACATTGCCGAGGGCGTGCTGAAGGTGCGCAAGGCACTGGACGAACGGCTCTCCGACCCGTCGCTGGCGGCGCTGATCGAGCGGTTCGACCCGGAAGCCTACAACACCAACGCCACCGTGGCGGAGAACCTGCTGTTCGGCACCCCGGTCGGCGATACCTTCGACCTGGAGCGGCTGGCGGAACATCCCTACATCCAGGAGGTGCTGGAAAAGGTGGGCATGACCGGCCAGATGGTCAGCATGGGCTACCAGGCCGCCGCGACAATGGTGGAACTGTTCTCCGACCTGCCGCCGGACCACGAGCTGTTCCAGCAGTTCAGCTTCGTCTCCGCCGACGACCTGCCGGAACTCCAGGGCCTTCTGGCGCAGTACACCAAGGACCAGCTGGACGGGCTGAAGCCGCATGAACAGCTGACCCTGATGTCGCTGCCGTTCAAGCTGATCCCTGCCCGGCACCGCCTGGGCATCATCGACGAGACGGTGATGCCGAGGCTGCTGGAAGCCCGCAAGGCCTTCGCGGCGAACCTGCCGGACGACCTGCAGGGGGCGGTCGCCTTCTTCGATCCGGACCACTACAACGCCGCCGCCAACATCCAGGACAACATCCTGTTCGGCAAGATCGCCTACGGCCAGGCCCAGGCGCAGGAGCGTGTCGGGACCCTGATGCGGGAGGTGATGGCGGAACTCGGCATCATCGAGACGGTGTCGGAGGTCGGCCTGGAGTTCGAGGTCGGCATCGGCGGTTCCCGCCTGACCGGCGCCCAGCGCCAGAAGCTGGCCCTGGCCCGCGCCGTCGTGAAGCGTCCGGACGTGCTGATCCTGACGGAGCCGACCGCCTCGCTGGATACCAGCAGCCAGGCCCGCATCCTGGACGGGCTGATGGCCGACTTCGAGGGCCGTTCCATCATCTGGGGCGTGCATCGCCCGGCGATGGCGGAACGCTTCGACCATGTGCTGGTCATGAAGGGTGGACGCATAGTTGAGAGTGGCAGCTTCGAGGAACTCAGCAAGGAAGGCACCGCGCTTTCCCAGCTGATCGCAGCCGAAGCCGCCTAGGGGAGATACGACCTTGAGCCTGAATGAAGAAGTCGAACTGCTGCGTCAGATCCCGATGTTCCAGAAGGTGGAACAGTCGAAGCTGAAGCTGCTGGCCTTCACCTCCGAGCGGCTGACCTTCCCCGCCGGTCAGACCGTCTGCGAGCAGGGCGAACCGGGCGATTCCATGTACGTCATCGTCAAGGGCGACGCGGATGTCATCGTCAACCTGCCCAACGGGCCGCTGACCGTCGCGCAGCTGCACAAGAACAGCTTCTTCGGCGAGATCGCCATCCTGTGTGACATCCCCCGCACGGCGACGATCAAGGCGACCACGGAACTGGTCACCCTGCGCATCACCAAGGACCTGTTCTACCGCCTCGTCTCCGAGTTCCCGCAGATGACCATCGAGATCATGCGGGAGATCGCCTTCCGTCTCGACCGCACCACCCAGGACCTGCAGCAGGCACGCAACGACCTGAACAAGCTGCAGGGCGAGGGGGCCGACTAGGGATCATGGGCAGTCCGAACGTGGCCTGTGCCATCCCTCTCCTTCACCCGGCCACCCACTGGAGTATCCTTGTTGGGCGGCCGGGTGGGGGAGAGGGATGGCACAGGCGACATCTGATTCAAATGTCATGAGCCGTCTCGATTCCGTCATTGAACGCCTGTCGGCGCAGCGCGCCTGCCTGGACTGGGCCGCATCGGCCATTGCCGGTCAGCCGGGCGACGTGCTGGAACTCGGCCTGGGCAATGGCCGTACCTATGACCACCTGCGCACGCTGCTGCCCGACCGCCGCATCCTGGTGTTCGAACGCCAGGTCAACGCGCACCCGGACTGCATCCCGCCCGACGAAGACCTGCTGCTGGGGGATTTCCTGGAGACCCTGCCGCAGGCGGCGCGGATGGTCGGAAATGCGGTGGCGCTGATCCATGCCGACACCGGCACCGGCGACAAGGCGGCAAGCGTGGCCATGGCGGCACGCATCGCACCGCTGCTGGTGCCGCTTTCCCGGCCCGGAACCCTGCTGGTCAGCGACCAGCCGCAGCCTGACCCTGCCTTCGTGCCCGTGGACCTGCCCGAAGGCGTGCGTCCCGGCCGCTACCATATCCACCAGCGTATCTGAACGGACCTTTCCATGACCGAGACCATCGAAGAGACGAAGCGCGAGCGCGCGCTTCGCATCCTGCGCAGCCGCCCCTTCGCCCCCGCCAGTGCACTGCTGGGCCAGAAGCTGCTGGACTGCGACCCGGACCGGGGCTGGGCCCGCGTCGGCTACGTCGCGAAGCCCGAATTCATGAATGGCATCGGCGTGGTGCAGGGCGGTTTCCTGACCGCCATGGTGGACGAGGCCATGGCCATCGCCTGCATCGTCAAGGGCGACTTCGGCATCATCATCCCGACGCTGGAGCTGAAGGTCAGCTTCCTGAACGGCGGCAAGGCCGGCGACCTGGTGGCTGAGGGGCAGGTGGAGAAGCTCGGCAAGTCCGTCGCCTTCCTCTCCGGCCGCCTCTACGACGCGGACGGGGAGGTCGTGGTCACCGCCACTGCCACGGGGCGTGTGCTGCAGCGGAAAAGCTGATTTAATTGGAAGAGATCGACGGCCCTAAATCAATTTCAGCAGCTTCTTCCCCGTATGGCTCGGTGAATGCAGAGGCTAGCATTTGTCCATGAAATAGATAAATCCACATTGAATATTCGTGCGCATTGTCAGCCCTTCCAAAGGCGTATTGAAATTGACCTCTGCAAATATTCTTAAATTCAAGATTGAGTTTTAAATTAAGAATTTCGTCCAATGCATCAACCGAGGAATAAATTCCGGAATCAACAATGCATCTCTTATCTAGGATTTTCCCAAAATGATGAAAATACAATCCACGAGTAATAACTTCCAGCATCTCGATCACGATATTCGCATCGAGTTTCATCAAATATCTTTGGTCGGGTAGCGGTGTTGATAGAGATAGTATTTCCTGCAATTCTCGAGGATTTCTTTTTATTCCGCGAACAGATTTTTCCCATAGTTGCTTGTTTTCTTTTTCTGCATTAGTCAGTACGGACACAATGAAGCGAAATTTTTCATCAATTCTACTACGGCCATTATTGCATTTCCTGCATGCCGGTACTGTAACAAGATTCTCGCGAGTTCCCGTAAAAAGAGATTTCGGTGGTATATGATCTCGAGTTGTCGCTGGCGTTGCGCAGTAAATACACTTCTCTTTTGATTTTCTTACCACTATCGGCAATTTCTTTGCAAAATTGTTGTCGTCTATTCGGCAGCCTCGACCACGGTCGGGCCAGTCAAGGGCAGGTCGAGCGCTTCCCAGACAGCCAGCAGGGCCACCACCAGTTCGTCCATCAGGTCGTCGGTATGGCGCGGGCCGGGGGTGATGCGCAGCCGTTCCGTACCGCGCGGCACGGTGGGGTAGTTGATCGGCTGGATGTAGATGCCGTGCACGTCCAGCAGCATGTCGGTCGCCTGCTTGCAGAGTGCGGGGTCGCCGACCAGCACCGGCACGATGTGGGTGTTGGAGGGCATGACCGGCAGGCCGACTTCCGCCAGGCGGCGCTTCAGGGTCGCCGCACGCTCCTGCTGCTGCTCCCGCTCCACGTTGCTGGTCTTCAGGTGGCGGATGCTGGCCACCGCACCGGCCGCGACACCCGGGGGCAGCGCCGTGGTGAAGATGAAGCCCGGTGCGTAGGAACGCACCGTGTCCACCAGGTCAGCGGAGGCGGCGATGTAGCCGCCAATGACGCCGAAGCCCTTGGCCAGCGTGCCCTGGATCACGTCGATCCGGTCCATCACCTGCTCCCGCTCCGCCACGCCGCCACCGTGCGGGCCGTACATGCCGACCGCGTGCACCTCGTCCAGGTAGGTCAGGGCGCCGAACTCGTCGGCCAGGTCGCAGAACTTCTCCAGTGGGGCAATGTCGCCATCCATGGAGTAGACGGACTCGAAGATCAGCAGCTTGGGCCGGTCGGGATCGGTTTCCTCCAGCAACTGCCGCAGGTGATCGACATCGTTGTGGCGGAAGATCTTCTTCTCCGCCCCGGAATGGCGGATGCCGGCGATCATGGAGGCGTGGTTCAGCTCATCGGAAAAGATGACGCAGCCGGGCAGGAACTTGGCGATGGTGGAGATCGCGGCCTCGTTGGCGACGAAACCGGAGGTCATGACCAGCGCCGCTTCCTTGCCGTGCAGGTCGATCAGTTCCCGCTCCAGCTCCACCAGCGGGTGGTTGGTGCCGGAGATGTTGCGGGTGCCGCCCGCGCCCGCGCCCATGCGGTCGATGGCATCCTTCATCGCGGTGGTGACCACCGGATGCTGGCTCATGCAGAGATAGTCGTTCGAGCACCAGACCACCACGTCAGGCTTGTTGCCGCCGGAATGGTTGGTGGCGCGCGGGTAATGTCCGGCGTGCCGTTCCAGTTCGGTGAAGACGCGATACCGCTTCTCTTCATGCAGCGAATGCACGGCGTCTGAGAAGACTTTCGCATAATCCATCATCGGAACCTTTCGACTGGTTCTGGATCGGTCTCCAGCCCTCGGGGAGACCGGATCAGCTAGACATAGCGAGCGGTCATTGTGCCGTCAAAACCCGCCTGCGGCGAGTGTGACGCATGCGACAATTCCGCTGCGGAGAACAGGTGGTTGCGGTTCACGTGGGGCAGAAACGCATGATCGCGGCGATCAGCAGCCCGATGCCGCCATACTGGATGAGGACGAAGACGCTGCGCACCACGTGATGCAGCAATCCGGTCGGCCGCTGCTGGCTGGGCCACAGGGCGGCAATGCGCGGCAGGATCAGCAAGGGCAGCAGCAGCGCGATCAGCGCCCCGATACGGATGGTGGTCTGGTCCCCGGCGGACGCCACGGCCGCACCGACGAAGATGATCAGCACGGCGGCGCTGGACGCCACGCCGACCCAGCCGCCAGAGAGCAGGAACAGCAGTTTCAGGTCATGGTGCCGCCATCCGAGCCAGAACATGCTCTGCGTCACCCACACCACCAGCGCCAGCGGCCAGAGGATCGGCGCATCCTCCGCGCAGCGGTCGAGGCTCAGTCCCCACCACAGCGCGGCACCGCTGATCGCGAGCAGCAGCAGCTGGCGGATGGTGAAGGCGGCAAGCGTTGTCCGGGGCGGTGAGGTGGTCTGCATGGCCGCAACCTGCGTCAGCCCCGCAGTCTTGGCATTGTGACCGATAGCCGCGCGATGCGGTTGACGCGACGGGACCTTGCGGGAACACTCGCCGCTGCTTTGGGGAGGATGAGAATGACGGCCACGACTGCACCCGACGGAGAGGATCGCCGCAATGTCGCCGACGTGCTGCGCGGACATGCGCAGGTGCGCGGAGACAGCATCGCGCTGGTCTTCAGGGACCGGGAGACCGACTACGCGACGCTGGACCGGCAGGCGAGCGCCATCGCCAACGGGCTGGTCGCTGCCGGTATCCGTCCGGGCGACCGGGTCGGGCTGATCGCCAAGAATTCCGACGACTTCATCGCCCTCTACTATGGCTGCGCCAAGGCCGGTGCGGTGCTGGTGCCGGTGAACTGGCGACTGGCGGTGGCGGAGATGGCCTACATCATCAATGACAGCGGCGCGCGGGTGCTGGTGCTGGGGCCGGGCTATCACGATGTGGGAACCGGACACCGGGGGGAGATGCCCGGCGTGGAACTGGTGCTGGCCATCGACGGACGCGCGGAAGGCACCGCGGAACTGGACGATTTCCGCGAATGGTACGGGCGCCAGGCGGATGTCGACCCGATGGTGCAGGTGCATGTGACGGACATTGCCGCACAGCTCTATTCAAGTGGCACGACGGGGCATCCGAAGGGGGTGCAGCTCAGCCACTACAGCTGCTTCGAGCTCTGGCCAATCCTGAGTTCCGACGAACTTGCCGCCTATGGCCGCTGGACGGCGGCGGACGTCAACCTGGTCTGCATGCCGCTCTATCATGTCGGCGGGCTGAACAACGCGCTGGCCGGTCTCTATGTCGGCGCAAAGACCGTGATCATGGCGGAGGCGGTGCCGGCGGAAATCCTGCGCCTGATCCCGCAGTACCGGGTGACCAAGTCTTTCCTGGTGCCGGCGCTGATCCTGTTCCTGCTGCAGACGCCGGGCTGCAAGGACACGGATTTCTCCTCAGTGGACGAGATCTGGTACGGCGCTGCCCCGATACCGGCGGAACTGCTGCGCCAGGCCATCGAGGTGATCGGCAACAAGTTCGGCCAGGCCTACGGCATGACCGAGTCCAATGGCGGCGGCGTCTACATGAGCCCGTCCGAGCATGACCTGTCGAAGCCGGAGCGGCTGCGGGCCTGCGGCCGGGCGGTGCCGGGCTACGAGGTCCGGGTGGTCGATGACGCCGGAAACGATGTCCCGACGGGGGAGGTGGGGGAGATCATCATGCGCTCCACCACGCTGATGTCGGGTTACTGGAACCTGCCGGAGGCGACGGCGAGCACCCTGAAGGACGGCTGGCTGCACACCGGCGACGCGGGCTATTTCGACGAGGAGAAGTTCCTCTACATCTATGACCGCGTGAAGGACATGGTTATCTCGGGCGGGGAGAACATCTACCCGGCGGAGGTCGAGAGCGCGCTCTACGGCCATCCGGCCATCGCCGACGTGGCCATCATCGGTGTGCCGGACGAACGCTGGGGGGAGGCCATCAAGGCGGTTGTCGTGAAGAAGGCGGGCGAAGAGGTGACGGAGGGCGAACTGATCGCCTATGCGCGGGAGCGCATTGCCCACTACAAGTGCCCGAAGTCGGTGGACTTCATCGACGAACTGCCGCGCAACCCCACCGGCAAGATCCTGAAGCGCGAACTGCGCAAGCCCTACTGGGAGAAGGCCGGGCGCAATGTCGGCTGAGGTGTGGTCTTGAACGACATTCCCGTCATCGACCTGTCTGCCCTGTCACGGCCCGATGGTGGTGGTGTGCCGGGGCAGATCGCGGCTGCGATGGCGCACAGCGGCTTCTTCTACATCACCGGCCATGGCGTGCCGGAGATGGTCATCGACGATGCGGCCTCGGCGGCCCGCACGTTCTTCCGGCTGTCACCCGAGGAGAAGCGGAAGGTCGCCGTGACCCGGCACCATCGCGGCTTCAACGCGCTGGGGGATGCGCGGATGTACGGGGCCCGGCGCCCGGACTACAAGGAATTCTTCCAGATCGGACTGGACCTGCCGCTGGACGATCCGGACGTGATGGCCGGGCAGCCGCTGCGCGGTCCGAACATCTGGCCGGCCCAGCCGACGGGCTTCCGCGACGCGTTCGAGGCGTACTATGCGGCGATCGCGGAATGCGGCCAGCGCCTGCTGCAGGGCGTGGCGCTGAGCCTCGGGGTGGACCGCCACTTCTTCACCCCCTTCTACACCAAGCCGCTGCAGCGCACCCAGGCGGTCTGGTACCCGCAGCAGCCGAAGGCGCTGGGGGACGACCAGTACGGCGTCGCCCCGCATACCGACTTCGGGCTGATCACCCTGCTCTGGCAGGATGACAATGGCGGGCTGGAGGTCTGCCTGCCGGACGGCACCTGGATCGCCGCCCCGCCGGTCCCCGGTTCGCTGGTGATCAATGCCGGTGACCTGATGGCGCGCTGGACGGCGGGGCGTTATCGCTCGACCCGGCACCGGGCGACCAACCGGCATGTGGCGGAACGGCTGTCCATCGCCACCTTCCACGACCCGGACTTCAATGCGCCGGTCGATCCCGCCGACCTGGTGGGACACGCGGCGGATGCGGCGGAGGTGACGACGGCAGGCGCGCACATCCTGTCGCGGATCAACGAATCCTTCGGCTACCGCAAGTCCGAAACCGCCGAAGACAGGGCCGTGGGCGCTTGATCGAGGCACTGCTCTATTTCACCGGCGCGTTCTTCCTGCTGATCATCACGCCGGGGCCGGGGGTGCTCTCCGTCGCCGGGGTCGGGTCCGGTTTCGGCTACCGCACCGGCGTGCGCTACATTGCCGGGCTCTGGCTGGGCACCAACCTGGTCGCGGTGGCCGTGGTCAGCGGCCTCGCGGTGGTGCTGGAGACGGTGCCGGAGCTGCAGCTCGTCTTCCTGGTGGTCTCCGTCGCCTTCCTGTTCTACCTCGCGGCCCGCATCGCGCTGGCCGGATCGACCATCGCCTTCGCGCGGGCGGTGAAGGTGCCTGGCGCGGTTGACGGCATCTTCCTGCAGTTCGTCAACCCGAAGGCCTACGCCGTCAACGGCACCCTGTTCGTCAGCTTTCCGCTCGGCTTCGAGAGCGCGGTGACGGAGATCATCGTCAAGTTCGTGCTGATCAACATCATCTGGGTGCCGGTCCATTTCGCCTGGCTCTATCTCGGTGTCTCGCTGAAGCGCATGGCCCTGGCGCCTTCCACCCAGCGGCGAATCAACATCCTGATGGCGCTGGCCATGGTCATCGTCGTGGTGCTGGCCCTGCTGCAGGGACAGGGTATGCTGGACGGGTGACGGCTCACGCGGGCCTGTCCTTTTCCGTTCCCTGCGACCGTTCAGCCCGGAAGGCGTGACATGCCCCAGCGATCCGATGCCCATCATCTGGTCTGGCTGACCGGGGAGTTCGCTGCGGCGCAGGGGCGTGGGGAACTCTCCATCGCCTACCAGCCCATTGTCGAGCTGGCCTCCGGCCGTGTCGTGGGGGCGGAGGCGCTGCTGCGCTGGACCCATGCAACGCGCGGCGCGGTCTCTCCCAACACCTTCATCGGCTTCGCGGAGCCGGAGGGCCTGCTGTCGGGTCCGGGAGCGTTCGCCCTGCAGACCGCGCTCGACGACCTTGCCACGTGGCGCCGGTCACGGATCGCTGCTGCGGGGCTGTTCGTGTCCGTGAATGTCTCGCCGACCCAGCTCGACATGCCGGGCCTGCCGCAGGAACTGATACAGGCCGTCGATGAGCGGGGCATGGCGATGCAGGACCTGCACCTGGAACTGACGGAAACCGCCCCGCCACCCGGTCCCGGTGCCACCAGGGTGCTGGCGGAACTGCACAGCCAGGGCTTCCACATCGCCATCGATGATTTCGGCACTGGCTATTCCTCCCTGCTGCGGGTGAGGAACCTGCCGTGCGACAGCCTGAAGATCGACCGCGCCTTCACCGCCGGCTTGCCCGACGACACGGCGTGCAAGGCCATCGTGGAAAGCAGCCTGGCACTGGCCAGCGGCATGTCGCTGGGTACGGTGGCGGAAGGCATCGAGACCCCCGGACAGCGCGATCACCTGCGCGCTGCCGGGTGCGAACTGGGCCAGGGTTACCTGTTCGGCAGGCCGGTCGATGCCGCCACCTTCATGGCGCTGCACCTGGACTGAGGCCGTGTTGAACGGTCTAGCCGATCACTTCCATGGTGTACCAGCCATTGCCGATGCCGTTGGCAACCCCGGCCTCCTTGTCGCCGACATAGGTGTAGAGCGGCTTGTCGGCCATGGTCAGCACCCAGACCTGCAGCGCCTCGTTCCAGGCCTTGCCCCACAGGCCATAGGTCTTCAGGTCCTTGCTGACGGCGAGGGGGCGCCAATTCTGCAGGGCATCCCCGGCCAGGAAGGACTTGCCATAGGCAAGGTCGTTCTCTGAGGCGTAGAGGGCATGGCCGTTCATGTCGGTCAGGATCTGCCCGGTCCGCCTGGTGTAGACAACATCGACCAGGGCATTGCCGCCGCGATCCGTCACGCCGCGCATCGGGATGCGGTCGACCAGCGGGCGCTGGGCGCGGGTCGGGCCGCCGTCCGCGAAGGCGTAGTAGGGGGTGCGCAGTTCCTCCTCCAGCACCTCCTCCGGATCCAGCGCATCATCGATGCGAAGCTGCGCGGTCGCGGGCTGCAACTGCATCAGCAACAGGCCGAGGGTCAGCAGGGACAGGGACCAGAAGGGGACGGTACGCGCGCGCGAAATCACTGACATCACTTCACTCCAGGTTTCTGGGCCAGACCTTGGAGAAGATGTGATGGCGGACAGGAGGAAATGCAAATCAACTTCCGTCCCGCAACCGTGGCTCAGGCCATCATTCCCGCGATGGCCGCGTCCAGCCGTTCCGGCCCCAGCTTGATCTCGTTCTCCAGGGTGGGGGCATAGCCGATGGGCAGTTTCGGCGCACCGACCCGACGGACCGGGGCCTTCAGCCGGCCATGCAGTTCCTCCGCCACCGTTGCCGCGACCTCCGCCCCGAATCCGCCGACCACGACCGCCTCGTGCGCGATCAGCAGGCGGCCGGTCCGGCGCACGCTGGCCAGTACCGCCGCCCTGTCCCAGGGCCAGAGCGTGCGCAGGTCCAGGATCTCCACATCCGCTACACCGGTGCCGGCGGCACGTTCGGCGGCGGCAAGGACATCATGCAGCGTGGATGACCAGGTGACGACGGTCAGGTCGCTGCCGGCACGGGCAATTGCCGCGCTGCCGATGCGGTAGGGCGCGGCGTCCCGCGGTACATCCCCGGTCAGTGGCCAGAGGTTCTTGTGTTCCAGGTAGACCACGGGATCATCGCTCAGGATCGCGGCCTTCAACATGGCGTGATTGTCGGCCGGGGTTGCCGGCATCATCACCACCAGCCCCGGGATGTGGGCGTAGAGCGCCTCCAGCGACTGGCTGTGCTGCGCTGCCGATGACCGCCACATGCCGACCGGCATCCGCACCGTCATCGGTACGCGGGTCTGGCCGCCGAACATGAACCGGGCCTTGGCCGCCTGGTTGATCAGTTCGTCGGTGGCGCAGAGGGCGAAGTCCGCGAACCGCATCTCAACGACAGGCCGTGTCCCGGTCATGGCCGCGCCGACCCCGACGCCCATGATCGCAGCCTCCGAGATCGGGGTGGAGACGATGCGCTCCGCCCCGAAACGCGCCTCCAGCCCGGCATACTGGCCGAAGACTCCGCCGCGTCCCAGGTCCTCCCCCAGCGCCCAGACCGTGCGGTCTGCCTCCATCGTCTCGGCCAGCGCGGCGGCACCGGCGGCGGCATAGGTCATCTCCACCATCACGCCACCTCCGGCGCGCGGGCGTCCAGCACATCGGTCAGCCCCTCGGCAGGGTCCGGCCAGGGGGCGTTCCGCGCCGCCTCGAGGACCCGCTGCATCTCCTCCGTCACTGCCTTCTCGATTTCCCCGAACTGCTCCGCGCCGACACCGGCGGCGGCCAGCAGGGCGCGGGAGCGGGCGATGGGATCGTTCTCCCAGGCCCGCTCGACCTCCGCCGCGGGGCGGTAGGTTGCAGGGTCGGCACCGGTGTGTCCGGTCAGCCGGTAGGTGCGCGCATGCAGGAACGCCGGCTTGCGGTCCCGCCGCACGCGTCCGATCAGTTCCTCGGCCGTATCGGCCACCACGGTGATGTCGTTGCCGTCGATCGATTCGGCGGCGATGCCGAAAGACGCGGCGCGTGCCGCCGGGCCGGGGCCTGCGGTCAGGTCGGCGGTGCGGGTGGTGGCGGCAAAGCCATTGTCCTCGCAGATGAACAGCACCGGCAGGTCGAAGACCGCTGCCCAGTTCAGCCCCTCCAGGAACGGTCCGCGATTCGTTGCGCCGTCGCCGAAGAAGCAGGCGACGATCCGGTCATCGCCATGCAGCCGGATGGCATGGGCGGCACCCGTTGCGATGACGATGTTGGCACCGACGACACCGTTGGCCCCCAGCATGCCGACGGAGAAGTCGGCAATGTGCATCGAGCCACCCTTGCCGCCGCAATTGCCGCCCTGGCGCCCGAACAGTTCCCGCATCATGGCTTCCGGGTCCGCGCCCTTGGCCAGGGTATGGCCGTGTCCGCGATGGGTGGAGAGCAGGATGTCGTCGCGCCGTAGCTGTCCCGCAACACCTGCGGCAATTGCCTCCTGCCCGATGGAGGGGTGGATGGCCCCCAGCACCAGCCCCTGCCTCAGGCCCTCCAGCGCTGTCTCCTCCAGCGCCCGGATCCGCAGCATCTCGCGGTGAAATGCCAGGAACCTCTCCGTGTCGAGATTTCGCTTGCTAGCCATGGCCCCCCGCATTGGCAATCGTGTCCTTTTGGGTACACGATAGGGGGGCTAGGCGAATCCGGTCAATCCGACCGGCATGCCGATCGATCAGGGATTCCAGCGCCGATGACCGACAGACCCTATGGCATTGTCCTGGCGGACACGATCACGAAGCTGCCGCCCGAAGCTGCGGGTGCTGTCGTGGTCAGCGGCAGTCACGGCGGCCTCTTCCCCGCCGGTTGCGCCCTGAAGGCAGGTGTGCGCGCGGTGATCCTGAACGATGCGGGGATCGGGCTGGACGGGGCCGGTATGGCCTGCCTGGACCATTGCCATGCGCATGGCGTCGCGGCGGCGGTGGTGGACAGCATGAGTTGCCGGATCGGCGATGCGGCAGACGCGCTGCAGCGCGGCGTCATCAGCCACGTGAACCCGCTGGCGCTGACCGTCGGTGCCCGTCCGGGCATGTCGGTGGAAGATGCGGCGGAGGCACTGCTGCTGGCGCCTGTTTCCGAGATGCCGGTGGGGGAGCAGGTGGAGCGCAGGGAGCATGTGGACCTGCCCAATGCACGGCGGCGCATCGTCCTGCTCGATTCGGCCTCCCAGGTACTGGCGGAGGATGACGGGCAGGTGGTGGTTACCGCGTCCCACGGTGCGCTTGTCGGCGGCAATCCCGACTATGCCATCCGTTGCCAGGCGTTTGCGGCGCTGTTCAACGATGCAGGCGGAGGTCCGCAGGGCTGGGGCTTCAGCCGTCTTGGCGCGCTGGACGCGCGGCGGGTGGTGGGTGCCACGGTCGGGGCAGGCAGCGCGCGCATCGGCGACGGTCTCTCGACCTACGAGACAGGAATCCTGTCGGCCGTGAACGACGTGGCCCGGTTCATGGGGTTGCGGGTCGGCATGACGGTCCGGGAAGCCTGCGAGATCCTGGCCCTGACGGACCTCAGGAAACCAGACTGAGGCACTGGAACAGGCCGGTGTCGGGAAACACCCCGACCGCGCCAGCCCGGCGCAGCCGACCGGCCAGGTCGGGCTGGTCGCTGTAGACCGTCCAGATGAAGGGAAACGCGCTGTCGCTGACCAGCCGGGCATCGGTCCTGCCCAGTTGACCGAGTGCTTCCTGCCTGCTGGTGCCTGGCGCAAACACGGCGACCAGTCGACCGCTGCGGTCGTCACTGACCGCCTGGTCGTTGACCAGGAAGGTCATGAACGCGGCCCAGCCCAGCAGGCCGACGCAGACCAGTGCGACGCCCTGCGCCGCGCGTCCGCGTGCCTTCCGCATGATCAGGCGGCGGAGGTGGCGGCAGCGGGCAGGTCCTCGACGGTCTCCAGGCGCCTGCCGGGCAGGACCAGGCTGACCGTGGTGCCCACGCCGGGCTCGCTGTCCATCTCGAAGCGGCCACCATGCAGTTCCACCAGCGACTTGGTCAGCGGCACACCGAGGCCCGTGCCCTCATGCTTGCGCGAATGGGTGGCGTCGGCCTGGCCGAAGGCTTCCATGACGCGCGGAATGTCCTCAGGCTTGATGCCGATTCCGGTGTCGGCGACAATCAGGTGCAGGTCGCCATTGGTGTCGATCTCCGCCCGGATCTCGACACGGCCTTCCGGCTTGGAGAACTTCACGGCATTGCTGATCATGTTCAGCAGCGCGCGACGCATCAGGATCTCGTCGCAGAACAGTTCGACGTTCTCCAGTTCGCCGCCGAAGTCGATGCCGATCTCGTGCTTCTGCGCCAAAGCCTCCACCAGGCGGATCGAGCGGAAGACCAGGTCGGCGACGGAGGTGCGGGATTCGTTCAGGATCGTCTTGCCGGCGTCGATCTTGGTCAGGTCCAGGATGTCGTTGACGATGCGCAGCAGGTGCTGCCCGCTCTCGTTGATGTAGGTGGCGTACTCGCCGAACTTGGCCGTGTCCGTCGCTGCCTCGGTCTCGAGCTGCTGGCGGATCAGGTCGGAGAAACCGATGATCGAGTTCAGCGGCGTGCGCAGTTCGTGGCTCATGGTGGCCAGGAACTCGGACTTGGCGCGGTTGGCTGCCTCCGCGCGCTTCTTCTCCCGGCGCAGGCCTTCCTCCAGCGACTGCCGCTGCTTGATCTCGTTGCGCAGGTCGAAGTTCATCTTCTCCAGGTCGTGGGTCCGTTCCTCGACGCGGCGCTTCAGGCTCTCGTTGGCGGCGTGCAGGGCCAGTTCGGCATAGCGGCGTTCGATCTGCGTCTGCATGCGGGCGAGGGTGATGTCGAGGTCCACCGGCTTGGTGATGTAGTCGTTGGCGCCCAGCTTGATCGCCTCGGCAATGCCGTCCTTCTCGTGAATCGCGGTCACCATGATCACCGGCAGGATCGCCGGGCTGCGGTTGGCACGCACCAGGCGCAGCACCTCGAGGCCACTCATGCCGGGCATCATGATGTCCAGCAGCACGATGTCGTACTCGTTGTCGTCGATCAGGCGCAGCGCCGTCGGACCATCCTCCGCCATGGTGGTGTCAAATCCGCGCCGCGTCAGACGACGCGCCAGCATGGCACGGTTTGCCTCCAGGTCATCGACGACCAGGACGCGCGGCTTCGTCTCTTTGTTCATCACGTTGCTGCTCCAAGCGGAATGGGCATGGCGCCATCAAGACATCTCCGCCTGAACATTTGGTTAAGGGGATGCGTCCGCCACGAAGCTCCGGGTCAGTCCGGTTTAAGGCGTGCTTAACCCCTTGAATGCATTCTTCGCCGCACACGGAGGTTGGTGAATGCAACTGTCACAGAATCACGATCTGACGCTTGTCCTGCTGGCCGTGGGGGTCTGCGCGTTCGCGGCCTTCGCTGCCCTGAACATCGCGTCACGGGCACGGGGGGCGAGCCTTGGTGCGGCCGCAGGCTGGACGCTGTTCGCCGCCGTCGCGCTGGGTGGCGGCATCTGGTCGATGCATTTCATCGCCATGCTCGGCATGGAACTGCCGGTCGTGAACGTGCTGTTCGACATGCCCATGACGCTCGGGTCGATGGCCGTGTCCATCCTCTTCACCTGGGCCGGGCTGACGATCGTCCGGTCCCTGGGTTCCAGCTTCATCATGCTGCTGGCCGGTGGCCTGTGCATGGGACTCGGCATCGCCGGGATGCACTACATGGGCATGGCCGCGATGCGGATGCCGGTGGAGATCGTCTACGATCCGCTGCTCTACGTCGCGTCCTTCGCCATCGCGATCCTGGCGTCGATGGCGGCTCTCTGGCTCTGCTTCAACCTCGACAGCCTCTCCTGGCGACTGGGCAGTGCCTGCGTGATGACGGTTGCCGCCGCCGGGATGCATTATTGCGGCATGGCCGCGGCGACGTTCAACCTGCGTGCCGACTCACTGGTGCACAGTGACACGGTGATCAACTCCGGTGTCCTGGCGGCGGCCGTTGCCCTGGGGTCGGTGCTGCTGTTCGGCATGGGACTGGCTTCAGCCCTTATCGATCAGCACGTGACGGACAACCTGCGCGCCGGCAACGAGAGGATCCGGCGCAGCGAGGAACGGTTCCGCCTGATGGTCAACGGCCTGCAGGACTATGCCATCATCATGCTCGATCCGGCTGGCCGGGTGTCGTCATGGAACGATGGTGCCGCGCGCATGGATGGCTATGGCGCGGAAGAGGTGCTGGGACGTTCCGGGGCGCTGTTCGACGCCGACACGGAGAACGCGCCGCGCATCCTGGCGCGCGCCCTGTCGGAGGCGAGCCTGCGCGGGCGGTTCGAGGCGGAGATGAAGCGCCGGCGCAAGAATGGCAGCACCTACTGGGCCAGCGTCACCTTCCACCCGGTCTATGACGGCATCGGGGAGCTTTCCGGCTTTGCCAGCGTCACCCATGATGTCACGGAACGGCGGCAGGCCGAGAAGGCACTGCGTTCCGCCTATGACGGGCTGGAAGCCAAGGTTGCCGAGCGCACCCGCGAACTGAAGGAAGCCATGGAGGCGGCGGAGGCCGCCAACTCCGCCAAGAGTTCGTTCCTGGCCAACATGAGCCACGAACTGCGCACGCCGCTGAACGCCATCATCGGCTACACCGAGATGCTGATCGAGGATTTCGAGGACCAGGGCGACGAAGGCACCGTCGATGACCTGCATCGGATCGAGAAGTCCGGGCGGCACCTGCTGACTCTGATCAACGAGGTGCTGGACCTGGCCAAGGTGGAGGCCGGACGTGTCACGCTGGACCTGGAAGCGGTTGATCTGGTCGCCCTGGTCGAGGAGGCAAAGAGCACGGTGCGCCCGATCGCGGAGAATTTCGGCAACCAGCTGCAGGTTGATATGCAGGTCCCGGGTCTGCACATCGAATCGGATCGCAAGCGCCTGTTCCAGTGCCTGCTGAACCTGCTCTCCAATGCCGCGAAGTTCACCGAGAACGGCGAGATCGAACTGATCGTCGGACGGGCGGAAATCAAGGGCCGCGACGGCATCTCCTTCATCGTGCGCGATTCGGGCATCGGCATGACGCAGGAACAGCTCGGCAAGGTCTTCGAACCGTTCGAGCAGGTGGACGGGACCCTGACCAAGGAACGCGAAGGCACCGGCCTGGGCCTGACCATCACGCGCCGCCTGGTGCAGATGATGGGTGGCGACATCTCGGTCACCAGCCAGCCCGGTGTCGGCTCGACCTTCGAGCTTTCGGTGCCGATCTCGCTGGAGGACATGCGCGACGACGGCTCGCTTCCGACCCTGCTGGGCGACATGGAGCCGGACGAGGCCGTCGGGCCGCTGGATGCTGTCGGCCCGGTAGCCCTGATCATCGATGATGATGCGGATGCGCTGGACATCTACCGTCGGGTGCTGGAGCGCAGTGGCTACCGCACCCGCATCGCCCTGAACGGGGAGAGCGGCCTGGCAGAGATCCGCGCCGTCAAGCCGGACCTGGTGCTGCTGGACATCGCCATGCCGGAGATGGACGGCTGGCAG
The DNA here is from genome assembly GCA_965228535.1 of Minwuia sp. Lineage (GTDB taxonomy): Bacteria > Pseudomonadota > Alphaproteobacteria > Minwuiales > Minwuiaceae > Minwuia. The sequence goes on from CBDDHU010000003.1 coordinate 1,405,246, forward strand.
GTGCTGGGTGCCCTGAAGTCCGATCCTGATCTGATGGACGTCCCCGTGGTGATCATCTCCGTGACCGACGATGCCGCGCGGGGGCTGGCCCTTGGTGCCGTGGACTGGCTGACCAAGCCGGTCTCGGCAGAGGCCCTGACCGCAGCGGCATCGCGCGTCTGTGCCGGTCGGGCCGAGCCCCGCGTGCTGGTGTTCAGTGACCAGGTGGACGTGATCGAGCCGGTGGGGGATACCCTGGACGATCTCGGCATCTCCTGCCTGTTCTTCGAGAGCCCGGATCATCTGCCCGACCTGCAGACCTTCGGCCCCGACGTGCTGATGATCGATCTTTCCAGCCGCTTCGGCCGTCCGGAGGTGCTGGAGCGACTGAAGTCCCAGTCCAACTGGATGGAGATGAAGGTCGTGCTGCTGGCATCGCCCGGCGAGGATGCCGGTTCCGGCCAGGAACCGCGGATCGATCCTGCCCTGCCGCCGGATGACCTGCTGCGGGAGATGTCGAAGTTCGTCCGTCCGGGACGGGCCAGCGACGCCGCAGCGGCCTGAGGGCAGCCCTGCACTGCAGGGCAATACCATCTCGGTCCTGAACGATCTAAGCTCCCTGCTCTGGTCAACTTGAGAACGGGGAGGTTCACATGTCCGGGGAGCAGTCAGGACGGCTGGCGGGGCACGTTGCGGTGATCACCGGCGGTGCGTCGGGAATGGGCAAGGCAACCGCGATGCGGTTCCTGCAGGAAGGTGCGTCGGTCGTTGTCGGCGACCTCAACCAGGTCAATGGCGACGCCCTGGTCGCGGAGGCCGGTGCCGCCGGCCATGGCGACCGCGCAGCCTTCGTGCGTTGCGACGTGTCGGAGGAAGATGACGTTGCCGCCCTGGTCGGTGCCGCCGTGGAGCGGTTCGGGCGCCTCGACTGCATGTTCAACAATGCCGGTGTCGGCGGCGCCTTCGGACCGATCACGGACACCACCGTCGATGAGTGGGACTACACCTTCGCAGTGCTGGTCCGTGGCGTCTTCCTCGGCTGCAAGCATGCCACGCGCCAGATGCAGCGCCAGGGCAGCGGTGGCTCCATCATCTCCACCGCGTCCATCGCCGGACTGTCCGGTGGTGCCGGCCCCATCGCCTACTCGGCGGCGAAGGCGGGCGTGGTGAACCTGACGCGGGCGCTTGCCGGGGACCTGGCGCATGACCGTATCCGGGTCAACGCCATCGCGCCGGGGGCGATCCGCACCCCGCTGCTGCACTCCGGCCGGGCGGAGATGATGGAGAAGATGGCGCAGGCCAAGACCCCCTGGCCGCGACTGGGTGAAGGTGCCGACATTGCCGGCGCAGCCCTGTTCCTCGCCTCCGCCGACAGCGAGTTCGTGACCGGGCATACCCTTGTCGTCGATGGCGGCGTGCTGGGGGCGGCCCCTGACTTCTGGGGCCATGGACCCGATGCCATGTTCAAGTCGAAGGCCGGCGTGAACCGGGGGACGACGGGGCAGGGCGGCGACGTCCGCGACGTCGAATGACCTGACCGGCACCTGAGAGTTCCGGAATGCAGACGGGGCTGCGGAAGATCGCTTCCGCAGCCCCGTTCGTTGTCACCGGAAGGTCAGGTTCCCGTCAGTTCTCCAGGAACCGGACCTCGACGCGCCGGTTGCGCTGGAACGCTTCCTCGGTCTCGCCGGTGTCACGCGAATGGAACTCCGCGTGTCCTGCGGCGACCAGCCGGTTCTTCGGGATGCCCTTGCCGATCAGGTAACGCACGACGGACAGCGAGCGCGCGATGGACAGTTCCCAGTTGGACGGGAACTGCGGCGTGGCGATCGGCCGACGGTCGGTGTGTCCGTCGATCTGCAGCGCCCAGTCGATCTCGACCGGGATTTCCGGCGCGGCCGCCAGCACCGCCTCCGCGAAGGCGTCCAGCCGCGACTTGCCGATGGGGCGCAGGCTGGCCTTGCCGACATCGAACAGCACCTCCGAACTGAAGACGATGCGCTCGCCCTCGATCTCCTCCGCATTCGCAACGCCACCCAGCTCGTTCACCCGCGCCAGGAACGAGGTGCGGTGACCGATGATCTGCACGTCCTCGCGGGCCTCCAGTTCCTCGGCGCGCGCAGCCGCTGCTGCCAGTTCTGTCTCCAGTTCCCTGACCCTGTTGTTCGCCGCGGTCAGGCGACCCTGGACCCGGCCGAACTCGACCTTGTCGATGCCGGTGTCGGTGCTCTCCAGCTGGGCCCGCGCAGCCACCAGTTCGGCCGTCGCCTCGTCGAACCGGCCATTTGCCGCCTCCAGCAGGGCCAGTGTCTGGTCCCGTTCCGTCTCGGCTTCCCGCCGCTTCTGCGCCGCGTTGCGCAGGTTCTTCTGGTAGCGGTCGGCGAGGGACTGGATCTCGGCCATCTGCGCCAGCAGGTCACGCTTCTCCTGGTCGAAGGCCGCGGCCTCCGCGCGCAGCTTGCCGACTTCCTGGCTGATCTGCGTCAGTTCGCTGATCTGCGAGGAAAAGGTCGATTCCAGCCGGGTGATGATGGTCTGCACCTCGATCACGCGGTTCTCCGTGTTCTGCAGTTCCAGCACCAGGGCAGCCACATGCTCCGCCATGACCTCCGGGCAGTTGCCGGGTGCGCCTTCCTCCAGCCCGCAGGCCTCCACGGAGGCAAGCCGGTACTTGCGCTTGAAGTTCCAGTACTGGAAACCGCCGATGGGCTGGTTGGCCAGCAACCGGACGGCCACCCAGGAATCGGGATGCAGGTCGATGATCCGCTCGAACCGCTTCCAGGACAGGCCGTAGAGGCGATAGCGTTCCAGCGGCAGTACGCCGGGCCGGTCGGCCTTGCGGATGAAGTCCAGTGCCGCCACGAACAGGCCGTTCACGTCGGTCTCGCAGGCGCAGGTGATTTCCTCGACGGTCGCGTCCAGCGCAGGCGGTTCGACCGGTGCGCTTGCCTTTCCGGTGTCCTTCTCCTGCGCCGCCGCGCCGAAGCCGATGAAGCAGGCCAGGATGGCCAGCCCGATATGTTTCATGTGTCTTCCCCTCGAAAACTCTCCACGGATCCGCCATCCGCAAGAGCCGGGCCAGCCGCGCGGCAATTTCCTCTGGTCAAGCCGCATCGGCTTTGCTATGCCCTCATCCGCTTTGCTGATCCTCGGTAGCTCAGCGGTAGAGCAATCGGCTGTTAACCGATCGGTCGTAGGTTCGAATCCTACCCGGGGAGCCAATTCGAAGGCCCGTTCCCTCCTTGCGGGGGAGCGGGCCTTTCTCGTTTGCGGCTGCATTTTGCAGTCCGGTACACATTGCGAGACTTTCCGGACGGCGAACCGGGACCGCCACACTTGAACTGCAGGCCCATTCTCCTTCATATGGCGACCAAAGCCGTCCGGGCGCTTTCGGGGGCCTCTTCGCGAGCCTGCGCCGGAAGGATGGTTCCAACCGAGGGGGAGACCGACGCCGTGTCCAATGACAAGCCTGTCCTGATCGACAACCATCCGGGCCGGAACGCCCAGGCCTATGGCATCGCGCGCGAACTTGGCGCGGACATGGAGCTGATCCACGAACCGTCCGTCGGCGTGATCGGCAACAAGGGTGACAGCCAGTGCTACATCGGCGTGCAGCGCAAGGTGGAGGCGATCCACGAGACCCTGCGCCAGCGCCTGGGGCGGGAGCAGGGACAGCTGGCCATGCGGCTGGTGCAGCCGGAATTCACCGTCGCGACCTCCGACGGTATCCGCAACGGCACGCGGGAGATGCGCTATTCCCTGATCGGGCGGGAAGTCACCCATGACAGCGTCTGCGAGCATCTGAGCGCCAGCGGCCTGGCCGGAACCGTGGCCGTGGTCGCCTGCGACAAGCCGCCGGTCGGCACGCTGGCCGCGCTGCTGGAGCACAACCAGCCCGCCATCATGATGTCCGACGGCTCCATCCGTCCCGCCATCGACCCGAAGTCGAACGAGACCGTCGACCTGGTGTCCGCCTACCAGGTCGCCGGACACGAGGATGCCGAGTTCCGCAAGCACATCGCCTGCGTTGCCTGCCCGGGCTATGGCAGCTGCGGCGGCATGTTCACCTACAACACCATGCAGACCTTCATCGGCGTGGTCGGCATGCAGCCACTTCACATGGTGGCTCCGCCCTCGGACGATCCTCGCCGCATGGAGCAGTTCCCGAACGAGCTGGTCGATTTCCTGAAGGGGCTGATCGAGACCGACACGCGGCCGCGCGACATCGTGGGCCGCGATTCCATCCGCAACGCGGTGATCGTCGCGATGGCGGTCGGCGGTTCGACCAATGTCGTGCTGCACACGCCGGAGATCGCGCGCGCCGCCGGGTTCGCCAACTTCTGGCAGGACATCATGACGCCGGAGGAATTCAACCACCTGTCGCAGCACGTGGTGCCGGTGCTGACCGATGCCCGCCCCTATGGCCGCTTCTCGATGGTCGACATCGACCGGGTCGGCGGCGTGCAGGTCATCGTGCGCGAACTGATGGATGCCGGCCTGCTGAACGGTGACGTGCCGACCTGCACCGGCGAGACGCTGGCGGAGCAGGTGGCCCGGCTGGACCCGCTCGCACCGGACGGCGAGGTGATCCACCCGGTGTCGAAACCCTACAAGCCGACCGGCGGCCTGCGCCTGCTGGGCGGCAACCTGTCGCCCGGATACAGCGCCATCCTGAAGCTCGCCGGTGTCGAGGGCGGGCTTGAGAACAATGTCTTCCGGGGCAGGGCGCGGGTGTTCGAGGGCGAGGCCGGACTGCTGCAGGCACTGGATACGGAGCCGGAGATCTTCAGCGACGGTGACATGATCATCGTGCGCTACGAGGGGCCGAGCGGTGCGCCGGGCATGCCGGAGATGCTGGATTCCACCTCCCGCATCACCACGCTGTGCCGGGAGAAGGGCATCGTTGTCGGCCTGATGACCGACGCACGCTTTTCCGGCGGTTCGGTCGGGCTGGTCATCGGCCATGTCGGGCCGGAGGCGGCGCTGGGCGGCCCGATCGCCCTGATCGAGAATGGCGACGAGATCACTGCCGACCTGAACAGCAACGAGCTCAACTGCACGGAGCTGATGGACAAGGCAGTGTTCGACGCGCGCATGGCCGCCTGGCAGGCCACCGTCGATGCCAATGGCGGCATCCATCCCAACTGTGGCGTCGCGGACACGCGGCTGCTGAACCGGATGCGCCGTTCGGGCGTGCCGGCGCTGCAGGGCGGCGGCATGCACCCGGACCGGGAGGTCTGGGTGAACGACCCGCGCGAGCCGGTGATGTCGGGCTTCACGCCGACCAATCGCTGGCGCAGCGCCTGACTGCTTTCGGGCAAGGTGTGATCGTGGCGGTTGCCTGACCGCCCGATCCCTGCTGCGATGGTCGGATGGCGGGCTGGCTTCCCATACGCACGGCGCCACAGGACGGCATGCCGTTGCTGGTCTATGTCCCGGAATACCAGGACGGACGACCGGCGATCATCACGGCTGTCTGGATGAAGCGGCGCCTGTTCGGCTCCGGCTGGTACGACAGCGGCGCCACCCAGGTGAAGCCGAGCCACTGGCAACCCCTGCCCGATCCACCGGTCTGAGGCCGGTTGCGATTCCATCCGTCCCGCTTCCCCGATAGGATCGGCAGCAGATGATCCGGGGGAGAGAGACAATGGCTGCACCCTATGATGGCCTGACGGTCGGTGACCTGCTGTTCCGCGCCTTTCGCCACCATGGCGACAAGGTGGCGTTCGACGGCTATGGCGGGCGCTACACCTACCGTGCCGCGCTGGACCTGATCGGTCGTTACCAGGCGGTCTACAAGCGTCTCGGCATCCGGCGCGGACAGCATATCGCCATGCTGAACGCCAACCGGGCGGAGGCCTACCTGGCCGGTGTGGCGGCGCAGGCGCTGGGCCTGTGCATGACGCCGCTGCATACGCTGGGCAGCCTGGCCGACCACCAGTTCATCCTGGAGGATTCGGAGACCGACTGGCTGCTGGTGGATGTCGAGAACTATGCCGAGCGGGGACGGGAACTGGCGGAGAAGGTCGACCGGCTGACCGGCATCCTGACCCTGGGTCCCGCCGACTACGGCACCGATATCCGTGCGGCCGCGGCGGATGCCGGCGCGGTCACCGCCGCCGTGGAGGCGGAGGCGAGCGACAGGGTATGGCTGAGTTACACCGGCGGCACCACTGGCCAGCCGAAGGGCGCAATCCGCACCCATCCGGCCTTCGTTGCCATGGCGAACGCCATCCTGGCCGACTTCGAGTTTCCCGACGTCACCAACTACCTGGCGGTGGCACCGATCAGCCATGTCGGCGGCACCAAGCTGCCTGCGGTGCTGCACCTGGGCGGCACGGTGACCTTCATGAACGGGTTCGATCCCGGCAAGGTGCTGGCCACCATCGAGCAGGAGCGGATCAGCATGACCCTGCTGGTGCCGACTATGATCTACATGCTGCTGGATCATCCCGACCTGGCGAAGCGTGATCTCTCAAGCCTGGAATACCTGCTCTACGGCGCTTCACCCATGTCGCCGACGCGACTGGTGGAGGGGATCGAGCGGATCGGCCCGGTGTTCGGGCAGCTGTATGGCCAGACGGAGGGTTACCCGGTCTCCGTGCTGTCGAAGGCGGATCACGACACCAGCCGGCCGGAGCTGTTCGCGTCCTGCGGCCACCCCAATGCCAGCGTCCAGGTCAGGTTGCTGGACGACGACCTGAACGAGGTGCCTGAGGGCGAGCCGGGCGAGATCTGCGTCCGGTCGCGGCAGGTCATGGACGGCTACTGGAAACGGCCGGAGCAGACGGAGGAGACGCTGCGCGGCGGCTGGCTGCACACCGGTGACATCGCGCGGGCGGATGATCGCGGCTTCCTCTACATCGTCGACCGGAAGAAGGACATGATCGTCTCCGGCGGTTTCAACGTATTCCCCCGCGAGATCGAGGATGTGCTGACCTCCCACGCCGATGTGGCGATGGCTGCGGTGATCGGTGTGCCGGACGAGAAGTGGGGGGAAGCGGTAAAGGCCGTCATCGTCGCCCGTCCCGGCACCAGCCCGGACCCGGAGGTTCTGAAACGCCTGGTTCGGGACAGCAAGGGCGCGGTGCATGCGCCGAAGTCGGTGGAGTTTGTCGATGAGATACCCGTTACAGCCATCGGCAAGCCGGACAAGAAGGCGATCCGCGCCCGGTTCTGGGAGGGCAAGGGACGCCTTGTCGGTTGACGTTCCCTTCCTGCCGCTGTTGGCTGACAGGCGATGACTTCCACCACATCCGATGATGACCAGGACGCCTTCACCCTTCGGGTGGCGTCGGAGATCGCGGCAGTGCCAGCGGCGGACTGGGATGCCTGCGCGGGGCCGGAAAACCCGTTTGTCCGTCACGCCTTCCTGAAGGCACTGGAGGATGCGCAGTGCGCCTCCGCCGAGGAGGGCTGGATGCCGCAGCACCTGCTGCTGGAGGATCCGTCCGGGCGGCTGGTCGGTGCGATGCCGATGTACCTGAAGTCACACAGCCAGGGCGAGTACATCTTCGACCATGGCTGGGCCAACGCCTATGAACGGGCGGGCGGACGCTATTACCCGAAACTGCTGGCCGCCGTGCCGTTCACACCGGCGACGGGCCCACGACTGCTGGTGCGGCAGGGGGAGGATTTCGACCGGACCGCGCGGATGCTGTTGCAGGGCGGCATCCAGGTGGCGACCCAGTTCAAGGTGTCGGGCCTGAACATCAACTTCCTGACGGCGCGGGAGGCGGAGATCGCCACAGACATGGGGCTGCTGCTGCGCACGGGGGAGCAGTTCCACTGGATCAACCACGACTATGCCGACTTCGACGCGTTCCTGGAGGACCTGTCGTCGCGCAAGCGCAAGGCGATCCGCAAGGAGAGGCGGGAGGCCCTGGCCCACGGCATCGAGGTCGAGACGGTGACCGGGAATGCGCTGACGGAAGATCACTGGGACGCGTTCCACCAGTTCTACATGGACACCGGCAGCCGCAAGTGGGGCCAGCCCTACCTCAACCGGACCTTCTGGTCCCTGCTGGGCGAGAGGTGTGGTGACAGCGTGGTGCTGATGCTCGCCCGACGCGACGGGCGCTATATCGCCGGGGCGCTGAACCTGGTGGGAACCGATTCGCTGTACGGACGCTACTGGGGCTGCGTGGAGGATCACCGCTTCCTGCATTTCGAGCTCTGCTACTACCGCGCCATCGAATGGGCCATCGATCACGGGCTGGCGCGGGTGGAGGCCGGGGCACAGGGGCCGCACAAGCTGGCCCGCGGCTACCTGCCGACCACGACGCGGTCCGTGCACTGGATCGCCGATCCCGGCTTCCGCAAGGCCGTAGCCGACTACCTGCAGCACGAGCGTGAGGAGGTGCAGCGGGAGATCGACTATCTCGACCGGTTCTCGCCGTTCCGCCAGGCCGGTCCGCATGTTCCGGACGAGGGCGCGGTCTGAGACCTGCGATCCGTTCCGGCCTGTTCCGATCAGGACATTCACAAGTATCGACGGGTGGAGTAAGAAGAAGTTCATTGATTTGCCGTTTATCGGCAAATCCGAACGGTGCCGCGTACCGTACTGGTTCCGTCGAGACTTGGTGTGTGTTGGGTCCGGAACTGGGGGCAAGGGTGGAAGAGCAGAAGATCGCCGATCTGGATGTCGGCATAGACCGGGACCGGTTCTTCCGTCGCATGATCCGTGAACTGTCCGGCGTGTTGCAGGAAGTGGTTGGCGAGGACGAGGCGCGGGGTTTCGTCTCGGTTGTCGGGGCGCGCATCGGCGACCTGTTCAACCAGACCTACCAGGAAAAGCTGGGCGGCAGGGAACTGGTTCGCCCGGAGGTCGCCGACGCGCTGGTCGATCTGAAGGCGCGCATCGGTGGTGAGTTCAGCGTCGAGAGCCAGTCGGATGACGAGATCACCTTCGTCAATACTCGATGCCCGTTCGCGGAATCGGTCGAAGGGCGCCCCTCGCTCTGCATGATGACCTCCAACGTGTTTGGCCGGATCGCCGCCCAGAACCTGGGTTACGCCCGAGTGACGGTGAAGGAGGCCCTTGCGACCGGTCACTCCCGGTGCCTCGTCCATGTTTCCCTGAAGCATGACGATGATGCGGATGGCGAGCCCGGATCGCGGGAGTACTACAGGGCCGTCTCTCCGGTGTCCGACCAGGGCTAGGGCATGAACCCCGACGCGCTGCATCTGGTCAACGCCTTTCCTGAAGCGACCTTCCTGCTGGACAGCACTGGCAGGGTGCTGGCGGCCAACAGGGCGGCCCGCGCCTCCGTGCAGATGCCTCGAGGTCCGGGAACCGGAGACCTCACCCTCGAGAAGGTGGTGCAGAACGACCGCCCGACGGTTGCCAGGGCGTTCGCCCTCTGGAGTGGCGCTTCCATGCCCTCGAGAGCGCAGCTGAAGTTTCTCTCCCCCGATGGTGACGTCATCGAACGCCGGTGTGACGGCTGGCGCTGGATGGGGCCCAACGGTGATTTCGTCGTTGTCCGGCTGGCCAAGGAGCCGATGACATCGCAACTGGGGGAACTGACACGGACAATCGACCGGTTCAATGTCGAGTCCGCGGCGCATGCCCGGGCCGAGAGGGATCTGCGGCAACTGATACGCGACATGAACAACCAGAACTCGATCCGTGACCTGGTCATCAGCCATGTCAGTCATGACCTGCGGACACCGCTCAACGCGATCCTGGGCATGAGCGAGTTCATGATGCAGCAGCCGTTCGGCGAGCTGCAGCCCCGCTATGTCGAGTACCTTCAGGACATCCGCACCAGCGGAGAGGCGTTGCTGGAACTGGTGGACCGGGTGCTGACCCTCAGCGCGGATGCCGGTGTCAGTGACGAGGCGGACTCGCGCCGCTGCGACCTTGCCCTGTGCATCAGCAATTGCCGGCGGCTGATCGAGCCCATTGCGGAGCGGCGCGACATCGCCCTGCGCCTGCCGGAAGGGAAGCATCTTCCGACCCTGCTGGCGGACCGGGTGCTGATCAAGCAGGTGCTGACGAACCTGCTCGGCAACGCCGTCAAGTACCTGCGCCCGGGTGACGAAGTGGCGCTGGATGTCCTGGACCCGCCCGAGGGCGGGCTGTGCCTGCAGGTCAGTGACAACGGGCCGGGCATCCCGAAGGACAAGCTGGCCCGCCTGCTCGACACGGGTGAGCGCGATCCCTTCGTCAGCGAGCATGGAAGCGGCGGGATCGGTCTCTACCTCTCCGGCCGGGCCATGGAGTCCCTCGGCGGCAGCCTGCAGATCGAGAGCGAGGAAGGCGCCGGAACCAGGGTCCGGCTGCTGCTGCCACCGGAGATCGTTGATCGTTCCCTGCCGCAGTCGCGACCTCAGGCGGCAGCCTTCGACTGAGGGCGGACCGGTGCGAGGGAGCCGGGGAGCTAGTCCCTTGTGGTGCCGGAAGGCACCTGGTCCTCGATGCGGCGGATCATGGGCAGCCAGTCCTCGATCACGCTGGCGCGGCGGGACGGGGGCAGGTCGAAGATACCGAGACCGAGCCGGGCCACGTCCTGGTAGAGCGCGCGATCACTCAGGCGGGCGATGACATCGTGGCCGACGGAGGCCAGGAAGGTGTCCAGTTCCTTCGCGGCGCGCGTGTTCGGGCGGACCCGGTTGCCGATGACCATGACCGGCTTGCGCCCCTTCTGCACCGGTTTCAGTTCATCCACCCGTTTCAGGAAGCGCCGGGTCGCGGCCTCGTCGAACACGGAGGGCAGGACCGGCATCACGATCATGTCCGCTTCCTTCAGCAGCTCGCGGACCCGTTCGGAATTCACCCCTGCGCCAGCATCGATCACCAGGCGCTCCATCTTCTTCGGCACGTCGCCGCGTCCCTTGCGCCAGTCCAGCGCCTCGATGGGCGCGGCGGTGGCCGGGCGGCCCTTCAGCCACTTCAGGCTGGAACCCTGGCGGTCACATTCCGCCAGCCCGGTCCGCAGGCCCGCATTGGCAAAGCCCGTGGCCAGGTTGGTGGCGACCGTGGTCTTGCCGCAGCCGCCCTTTGCATTCACCACCAGAACCGAGATCACTGGCGCTTCTCCTTCCTGCCGGGTTTCCCCGCCTTCGGCTGCTTCCAGAACACGGGCGTCTCGCTGAACGCCGCCCAGGCCTCCACCATCTCCTGCTCGATGGCGGCGAGGCGGTGGGCGTACCAGCCCTTCACGATGGCGGCACCAACTTCCGCCTGCGGCTGACCGCTGGCCAGCCTGTCGACCAGTTCGGCAGTCACTGCCGCGTCGTTCAGATGTCCCAGGTCATCCTGCAGGCGCGACATCCCCTTGCGGTAGAGCCGGGCGGCGTCGCCGGGAAACAGCCCGCCGAGGAAATCGACGGCATAGCGCAGCTTCTTCAGTGCGATCCGCACCTCGTGCCGCTGCTCCAGCGGCATGGTGGCAAAATCCTGCCCGGCCCGCATCAGTTTCCGGTGCCGCTTGCGCAGCAGTGACGCGGCGACGGGTGTCAGTGGCGTGTCGCGGGTGTCGTTCAGCAGCGCACCGAGATCCTGCGCGCCCAGCATGTCCAGCAGCATCCGGTTGAACGGGCGGCCATCCAGCGTCGTTCGCAGGTCCTGGTAGGCCCGCTGCCGTGCCTGTTCCGCCAGCCTGCGAAGATCCCGGAGCGGTTCCGGATCCGGGTGCGCCGCCAGCACGGGCGGCAGCATCTCCGTCAGGAACACGTCCAGATCACGGGCCGGTCCCATTGCCTGCAGCGCGGCGCGGGCATCCGTCTTCAGCCCCTCGGCCCTGGGGGAGAGATGATCGCGGAACAGCGACAGCGCGGAACGCAGCCGACGCAGCCCGACACGCAACTGGTGCACGCCCTCCGGGTCCGAGCCGTCGCGGCTGGCTGCGATGTTCCCGGCCACCTGGCGCGCCGTCGCCGTGACGATGGTGGCGAAGGCCGAGGCAACCGTGTCCGACTGCGACAGGACCGGGCGCTTGAACTTCCGCCAGGCGGGTGAGCTGCCCTCGGCAAGGGCCACGCCGCGCGCCGCCTTCGATTCCACGGCAACCTGTACCCGCCGCTGCATCACCTGGGCGCGGGCGATACGCGCCACCGCGTCCTCGGGGCCGGAGAGCAGTTCGATCTCCAGTTCCTCCACCGGCAATTCCCCGCCCGCGGCCCTGATCCGGCCCCGGTCCAGCGAGACCTCCACCGTGGTATCGCCGATATGGGCGATCTTCTTCTGCCTGCGGACCTCCGTCCGGTGCCATTCGGTCAGTTCCTCCGGCAGGATCAGCCCGAATTCCCCGCGCGGTGCGCCTGCGGGCAGGGCGCCCGGATCAGGCACGGGATCGTCGATCATGGCGGACCATTCGCCCCGTTCCAGCGCCCCGGTCTCGCGTTTCATCGTCAGTTCGTGGCGGTCGGCCTTGGCACGCAGTCGCAGCGTCAGGCCCAGGCTCCAGAGCCGACGGTCGGCGGTGTCGAAATAGATGCTTGTCACCTTGCTGGTCTTGGCGAGCGTGTCGCCCAGTGACCTGAACGCCGAATCAAGCGATTGACTTCGACCGGTCAGCTTTATTTCGATTTCCCGCATCCTGCTGGTGTTTGAAGACGTCAACAATATTTCCAGTGCGCACAATTTTCGAAAGCGATCAGGTGATCTATTCACCGATTGTTTCAGTTCGATGAAACTGATCGAAAAATATCGCCGGGGCGGCCTGGAATCCATCGAATTCCGGCTCTTCCGCGTGCCGGAACCGGCCTGCCACCTAGTAGCGGGCGGTCAGCGTGATGGCGGCAAAGGTGTGCGGATCGGCCTGGCCCGTGAACTCCTTTGTCCGGCGGACCATGGTCCAGCTCAACCGCACGCCGTTCCAGCGCATGGCGGCACCGACCTGGAAGTCATGCACCAGGTTGCGCTTGTCGACCCGCGCGCTGTTGCGGAAGCTGTTGCCGTCCAGGAAGATGTTGCGCAGCACGAGCCGACTCTGGACGCCGCCGAAGAAGTACCAGTCGAAGCCGCGGGCCTGGCTGTCGATGAAGCCGCCCCCCGCCAGGCTCGGGCGGATGCGCGGCGGTCCCAGGTCATTCTCCAGGTCCGGCCCCAGGCGCAGGGTCAGACCGGCCATCGCCTGGGTCAGCACGTTGCCGAGGCTGAGACCCGCGCTGGGCATCAGGTCGAAGCCCCAGGGGCGCGTCTGCTCCTTGTACGGACGCCAGGTCTTGTCGTAGCTGAGGATCAGTCCCGGCTCGTTGGAAAGCTGGTTGTCCCAGCCCTGGGCGATGTCGCTGTCGATCAGCTGGTGGAACGTGTTCTGCACGAACTCGCCCATCGCCAGGGGCCCGACAATGCCGACATTGGCGGTGACCGTCTCCACGTGGGTATCGTCATCGGCAATGGCGGCAAGCTCCCCGTACAGCCAACCGGCATAGGGGTGGTCGCCGACCTGTGGTGCCGCCTGCGTGATGTCGGAGGGGGTGTAGAGGTTCTGCCCGAAGGCGACGCCGCCATAGAGCTTCCGCCGGTCACCGACGCCCAGCAGCGTCCGCCCCAGCCAGGCTGTCGCGTCGCTGACGCTGCCCTTCGGCCGCAGGTAGGCGATGCGGAAGCCGTTGGTGTATTCTTGGTCCGTCCCGGCGAAGAAGTCGTTCTCCACCACGATCGACAGGGTGCCGTACTCGATATCCGTCTCCGGCCCCGACGTTTCGGTCGGTGTCCCGGCCTCCGGCAGCTGCTCGGCAGAAGCCTTCCAGCCCCCGGAAAGCAGCAGGACGATGAGGCCGACAGCCAGGTGACGCGATGACGGCATCGTGGGCATCCGTTGGGCAGGAAAGGGCGCGGGGAAGGCTCGGTCAGGCGGCCCGGATCTGACGGGGTTCGTATATGGCGGTATGGTGGATGGTGGCAACCGGCTTCGCACCGTCCCCGATCAGCAGGACGTCCAGTTCCACGAAGCCATGGCCCTTGTGGTCGTAGAGGCGCCTGACCGTGGCGCGGGTTTCCAGCGTGCCGCCCACCTGCAGGGTGCCGAGATGCTGGATCGTGCTGCCGACATGGATCCAGGGTCCCAGCCGCACGGTGTCGCGCAGGATGGTGTTGGCCCGGCGCAGCAGGAAACCGGGATGCACCATGCCGTTCTCGCGGTAGTGGGGATGTTCCTCCCGCACATCCAGCAGGTACTGGTCATGGGTCGCCCGGTCGATGGTTTCCCGGATCGTGCCCATCACGATGCCCTCCGCCAGGCTTTCCGGTCCGGCCTTGGGTCGGGCGTCATGGGACGGCATGGGTCCGGTCGGGAAAGCGGCCATGTCGGGGGCGGGCAGGGCGTCTGCCGCCGTCAGGCCCGCGCGGCCCGTGGCGGCGGTGGTGCCCCGTGCCTCGATGCGGATATCGACCTGGCCATCGGTCCCGGTCTCGCCCACGACCTCGACGGTCTCGCCGTCATAGACCGGCTTGTCGAAGCGGCAGCTCATCTGCCCGCGGGCCAGGAAATCCGGGCCGAGCAGGATCAGCGCGGCACGCGTCATGTAGGCATAGTCGTCGACGCCGGGCACCAGGCCGCCCTGGAAGCCGAACCTCTGGGCCACGCCGTCGTCATGAATCCTGTTCTCGCTCTCGAAGGCCGTGTTGAAGGCCGAGATCGCATATCGCGTCTCTGACATGCCGCGTTTCCTCCCCTGGATTGCCGCTGGTTCGCCATGTTCCTGTTTCATTCATGGGTTAGCCAAGTGTTAACACAAGTCATTGGTCACATTAACAGAATTCTTTCCGGAAATTTGCTGGAGGGGCGCTTTGCCCGTCTCGCACCCATTGACTTCCCATCGTGAACCACGTATTCCCATTTGATCCCATGAAGTGCCATAAGACTGGTGTGCCGAACCGCCAGTTTTCCATCGGCATCCAGGGCGGAGGGCGATAGGGCCGGAACACGAACCAAGTGGAGCTGGATGTGCCGGGAGCGAACTACTTCTCCGGCAGTTTCACGCACCGGATCGACGGCAAGGGCCGCGTGTCGATCCCGGCCCGCTTTCGTGCGCTTCTGGAAGATCAGGGTGATTCCGAGATGATGATCATTCCCTCCTACAAGGACGGGGTGATGGAGGCGTTCCCGCGCCGGGTGCTGGAGGGAATCTTCGAGCGGCTGGAGGAGAAGGATCCGCAGTCGGAGGAGGTCGAGGATCTCGCCACCTACCTGTTCGGCGGTGCCAACACGCTGTCCTTCGACAAGGACGGGCGTGTCGTGTTGTCGCCGGAACTGCAGGACGCCATCGGCGTGACCGACCAGGTCGTCTTCATGGGCCGGGCCGACCGCTTCTACCTGATGAGTCCCGAACGCTCGAAGGAGGTTCTGGAGGCCGCGCGCATCCGCTCGCGCGAGAAGCATCGTGGTGCCCTTGCGCCGCGCCGCAGGCCGACAGCAGTCCAACCGGACGGGGATACGTGATGCAGCGCACACCCGTCGAACCGCGTGAGGGTCATGTTCCAGTGCTGGGCGCCGCCGTCGCGCGGGGGCTCGGCCTGTCCGCCGGAGGCCGCTACCTCGACTGCACCTACGGGCTGGGCGGCTATACCCGTCACTGGCTGAACAGTTGCGACTGCCAGGTGATCGCGATCGACCGCGATCCCCGCGCCGTGGCCGCCGCGCGGCAGGATGCGGCGCTGTTCGATGGGCGGCTGACGGTGCTGGAGGGCTGCTTCGGCGACATGGCGAAGCTGCTGGCGGGGATCGGCATCGACAGCCTGGACGGCATTGCCATGGATCTCGGCGTGTCTTCGCCGCAGCTCGACCAGGCAGAGCGCGGCTTCTCCTTCCAGCATGACGGTCCGCTCGACATGCGCATGGGTGACGGTCCGCTGACGGCGGCGGAGATCGTCAACACCTGGCCCGTGGAACGACTGGCCGACATCTTCTTCCGCTTCGGCGAGGAGCGGAAGTCCCGTCCCATCGCGCGCGCCATCGACAAGGTGCGGGCGGAGCGGCCGATCCGGACCACGGCGGAGCTTGCCGCCATCGTCGCGCGCGCTGCGCCGACGAAGCCTGGTCGCATCCATCCCGCGACCCGCGTGTTCCAGGCCATCCGCATCGTCGTGAACGACGAGCTGGGGGAGCTGCGTCGCGGTCTCGTGGCGTCGGAGCGGCTGCTGCGTCCCGGCGGACGGCTGGCGGTCGTCAGCTTCCACAGTCTCGAGGACCGGATGGTGAAGCGCTTCCTGGCGCCGCGCTCCGGCAATGTCCCCGGTGCCTCCCGCCATCGCCCGCAGGTCGCGGAAGCCCCCGCGCCGTCCTTCCGGCTGGTCTCCCGCGGTACGGAGAAGGCGGACGAGGCCGAGATCGCCGCCAACCCGCGTTCCCGCTCTGCCCGCCTGCGGGTGGCGGAGCGGCTGGAGGCGCCGGCCTGGCCGGAGGATGAGGGCTTCGGGGAGCTGGCAGCATGAACCGCCTGTTCCTCGCCATTGCCCTGTTCGTCGCGGCCCTCGCCATCGGTGCGGTCTACGAGAGCGAGCGTCGCTACGACGCCGCCGAGGACGAGGCGCTGCGCATCGAGCAGGAGATCGCGGCCACCCGGCGCGATATCCACGTGCTGGACGTCGAGTGGAGCTACCTGACCCGTCCTGAACGGCTGGAGGAGCTGGCCGCGCTGCACCTGCCGCTGACGCCGCCAGACGCGGGCCGGATGATTGCCTCCGACGCGGAGCTTCGCGCCCTGCTGGACGAGCTTGGTGGCGTGACCGTGGCGAACGGCGTGCTGCGTCCGGGTGACGGGAAGGTGCGGCCATGAACCGGACCCTCTTCGACCGGCCCCCCGGCACCGAACTGGCGCAGAGTGACCTGCAGCGGCGGGTGCCCGGCAGCGACATCACGCGGGTCCGCCGTCGCCTGACCATGCTGGGGCTGGCCTTTGCCGTCGGCTTTGCCGGCCTGTCGGCGCGCGTGATCCATCTGTCGAAGCCCGACCTGGGCGCGGGCATGGCAGCGGAGGCGGCAACGGTCGCGGTCGCGCCGGAACTGCCTGCACGCTGGCGTACCCGCTCCGCGATCACCGACCGTGACGGCCACCTGCTGGCGGTCGACCTGCCGACCCATGCGCTGTCGATCGAGACCCGCAAGGTGCGCAGGCCCGACCGGCTGGCCTGGCGTGTGGCCGAGGCGCTGGGCGACACGACACCTGCCCAGGTGCTGGAGCGGCTGGAGAAGGCGAAGGGCGCGCTGTGGCTGCGCTGGCGGCTGACACCGGACCAGGTGGCGGCGCTGATGCGTGTCGGTGACCCGGCGATCAGCATCGTGCCCACCGTCACCCGCAGCTATCCCAACGGTCGGCTGACCGCGCATGTCGTCGGTTTCATGGATTCCGACCGCCAGGGTCGCGCGGGGCTGGAGCGCGGCGTCGAGGAGCGGCTGCTCGATCCCTCCGGCCCGCCGGTACAGAGTGCCATCCATCTCGGCGTGCAGCACGCGGTGCGGGCCGAGCTGGCGCGTGCGATCGAGACCTTCTCCGCCATCGGCGGCGCGGCGCTGGTCATGGACGTGAACAACGGCGAAGTGCTGTCCATGGTGTCGCTGCCGGACTTCGACGCCAACCTGCGCGAGTCCCTGCGCGAGGACGCGTTCTTCAACCGCGCCACCTATGGCCGCTACGAGATGGGGTCCACCTTCAAGACCTTCACCGCGGCGATGGCGCTGGAGGCCGGGAAGCGGCTCAGCGACCGCTATGACGCCACTGATCCGATCCGCTTCGGCCGCTTCCGCATCCGCGACCATCACGCCAAGAAGCGCGAGATGACGGTGGCGGAGATCTTCAAGTTCTCCTCCAACATCGGCGCGGCGAAGATGGCGGTCGATGTCGGCACCGACACGCAGCGCAAGTTCCTGGGCTCCCTTGGCCTGCTGGAACGTGCGGAGGTCGAGATCCCGGAACTGGTCGCGCCACAGCTGCCCTATCGCTGGGGTGAGCTGGAGACCATGACCATCGCCTTCGGGCACGGGCTTTCGGTCTCGCCGCTGCACCTGGCGACTGCCATGGGTGCGATGGTCAATGGCGGCAACCTGGTCGAGCCAACCCTGCTGAAACGCTCCGCCGCCAATCCGGCGACGCAGCGCCGCGTGATCTCGGAGCGGACCTCGGAGAACATCCGCAAGCTGCTGCGCCTGGTGGTGGCGGACGGCACGGGGCGCAGCGCAGCCGCGCAGGGCTATCTCGTCGGCGGCAAGACCGGCACGGCGGAGAAGGCCATCGAGAAGGGCTATGCCCGCAAGCGCCTGATCACCTCCTTTGTCGGTGCCTTCCCCATGCACGCCCCGCGCTATGTCGTGCTGGCCATGCTGGACGAGCCGCAGGGGACGAAGGAGACATTCAACTACATCACCGCCGGCTGGAACGCCGCCCCGACCGTCGGGCGCATCATCCGTCGCGTTGCGCCGCTGCTTGGCCTGGCTCCGGTCGATGAACTGGATCCCGAGATCCTGCGTGCGCTGGCACTGCCGCCCTCGGCCGATCCGCTGGCGAAGAAGGGCAAGGGGGGACGCGATGCGACTCTCTGACCTGGCCGGGGAGAAGGCGGGCAGCCATGCCGCGCTGGAGATCACGGGCATCACCGCCGACAGCCGGGAGGTGCGGCCCGGATACCTGTTCGCGGCACTGGGTGGCACGCAGACCGACGGCAGCCGTTTCGTGGGCGATGCGGTCGCGCGCGGTGCCGTCGCGGTGCTGGCGGAGCGCGCGCTGGATGCTGCCGTGCCGGTGCTGGTGGGGCAGGACGCGCGGGGCTGCCTGGCGCGCATGGCGGCGCGGTTCTACGGCGGCCAGCCGGAGATGGTGGCTGCCGTCACCGGGACCAGCGGCAAGTCCTCCGTTGTCTGGTTCCTGCGCCAGGTCTGGGCGGCACAGGGGCTGCGGGCGGCAAGCCTCGGCACCCTGGGCATCCAGGGTCCGGACGGCCTTTCCACCGGATCGCTGACCACACCGGACCCGGTGTCGCTGCATCGTGACGTCGCGGCCCTTGCCGACAGTGGCGTCACCCACCTGGCGCTGGAGGCCTCCAGCCACGGGCTGGTGCAGCGGCGGCTGGACGGTCTGCGGCTGTCGGGCGCGATCTTCACCAACCTGGGGCATGACCACCTGGACTATCACCGCGACCGTGCCGACTACCTGGCCGCCAAGCTGCGCCTGTTCCGCGACCTGCTGCCTGCCGGTGCGCCCGCCGTGATCCATGCGGATGATCCGGTGGCGGCGGAAGTGGGCGAGGCGGCGCGGGCGGCGGGCCTGACCGTGGTCACCTATGGCACCGGTGACGCCGATTTCCGCTTTGCGATCGACGAGGCGCGCATCGACGGCCAGCGCGTCAGCATCAGCCATGCCGGCGAGTCCGGCACCGTTCATCTACCCCTGATCGGGGCGTTCCAGGCGGAGAATGTCACTGCCGCCGTCGCCCTTGCCGTTTCCCTCGGCTCCGCGTTCCGAGGGAGCCTGGCGGCGCTGTCCGAGCTTGAGGGGGCACCCGGCCGTCTGCACCTTGCCGGGTCGAAGGGCAGCGCCGCCGCTTTTGTCGATTACGCCCACAAGCCGGACGCGCTGGCTGCCGTGCTGCGGACCCTGCGTCCGCTGACAGCGGGGCGGCTGATCGTGGTGTTCGGCTGCGGCGGGGACCGTGACACGCAGAAGCGCCCGATGATGGGAGAGATCGCCGCGACCCTGGCCGACATCGCCATCGTCACCGACGACAATCCCCGCACCGAGGATCCGGCGACCATCCGTGCCGCGATCATGGCCGCCTGTCCCGGCGGTATCGAGATCGGCGACCGGGAGGCCGCGATCCGCCATGGCGTCGGCCTGATGCGGGACGGTGACGTGCTGCTGGTGGCGGGCAAGGGGCACGAGACCGGGCAGAAGGTCGGCGACCAGGTGCTGCCCTTTGACGACATGGTCGTGACCCGCGCTGCACTGGAGGCCTCGGCATGAGTGTGCTCTGGACAGCGGCAGAGGCAGCGGACGCGACCGGCGGTGCGGTTGCCGGATCGTGGTCGGCGACGGGTGTCTCCATCGACAGCCGCACGGTGGCGCAGGGCGACCTGTTCATTGCTCTGGCCGGACCGAATGCCGATGGCCACGACCATGTGTCGGCGGCCCTGGCAGCGGGTGCGGTCGCGGCCATGGTCCATGTCCGCCCCGACGGCGTCGATCCCGCCCGGCTGCTGCTGGTCGAGGACACGATGAAGGGGCTGGAGGCGCTGGGTCTGGCCGCCCGGGCGCGGACGAAGGCGCGGATCATCGGCGTCACCGGATCCTGCGGCAAGACCAGCACCAAGGCCGCGCTGGCGCATTGCCTGTCGGCGTCCGGCGTCGCCGTGCATGCGTCGGAGAAGAGCTACAACAACCACTGGGGCGTGCCGCTGACCCTGGCGCGGATGCCGCGCGGGACCGACTTCGCGGTGCTGGAGATGGGCATGAACCACCCGGGCGAGATCCGCGCGCTGACGGCCATGGTCCGTCCCGATGTCGCCGTGATCACCACCGTCGAGGCCGCGCACCTGGCCGCGTTCCGCTCCGTCGCCGAGATCGCCGATGCGAAGGCGGAGATCTTCGAGGGGCAGACGGCGGCGGGTGTCGCCGTGCTGCCTGCCGACAATGACTGCCATGACCAGCTTGTCGCGGCAGCCCGCTGTGCCGGTGTCGGCCGCATCGTTGGCTTCGGTAGTGTGGAGGGGGCTGAATACCGCGCCGTCCGGACCTCCCTGAAGCCGGAGGCATCCTGTGTCGAGGCGACCCTGAACGGCGTCGAGGCGGCGCTCTGCATCGGTATCCCGGGGCAGCACTGGGTCAGCAACGCGCTGGCCGTACTGGCTGTCATCGACCAGGCCGGTGGCAATGTCGGCCTCGCGGCACCTGCCCTGCGTACGCTGGAGGCGGTGGCCGGGCGCGGTGCACAGCAACTTGTCCGGTTGCCGTCAGGCGGTGACTTCCGGCTGATCGACGACAGCTACAACGCCAACCCGGCCAGCGTCCGCGCGGCCCTCGGCGTGCTCGGCACCACGGCACCCGGTGCCGGTGGCCGCCGCATCGCGATCCTGGGCGACATGCTGGAACTCGGTGCCACGTCTGCGGCGCTGCATCGCGGCCTTGACGACGACGTGGTGACCGCAGGGGTGGATGCGGCACTGCTCTGCGGCACCGACATGGCGGCGCTGGCCGATGCCCTGCGGGGGCGGATCGGCACGGTGCTGCATGCCGCGACATCCGGTGACCTGATCCAGCCGGCGGAGGAGATGGTGCGGGCCGGTGACGTGGTTCTGGTCAAGGGGTCGCTCGGCAGCCGCATGGCGCCGGTGGTGACTGCCCTGAAGAACCTGGAGGCCGCAGCGGACGTTCCGCGCGCGGCCTGTGGCTGAGGGGAGACGCGGCACCATGCTCTACAACCTGCTGTTCCCGCTGGCCGACGAGTTCCAGGTCTTCAACCTGTTCCGCTACCTGACCTTCAGGACCGGCGGGGCGGTGATCACTGCGCTGCTGGTCAGCTTCATCGTCGGGCCGCGCTTCATTGCCTGGCTGAAGTCACGGCCCCGCTACAACCAGCCGATCCGCGACGACGGCCCGGCAAGCCACCTGATCACCAAGCAGGGCACGCCGACCATGGGCGGTTTCCTGATCCTGCTGGCGGTGACCGTCGCGACCCTGCTCTGGGCGGACCTGACGAACGGCTATGTCTGGATCGTCATGTTCGTGACGCTGAGTTTCGGCGCCATCGGCTTCATGGACGACTTCGCCAAGGTCACGGGTGCGTCCAGCCGGGGGCTGCGCGGCAAGACCAAGCTGGCGGTGGAGTTCGCGATCTGCCTTGTCGCGGTGCTCTGGCTGGGGGCGATCAGCCCGGACGCGCTGGAGAACCGCCTGGCGCTGCCCTTCCTGAAGGACGTGCTGCTGGACCT
The DNA here is from genome assembly GCA_965228535.1 of Minwuia sp. Taxonomy (GTDB): domain Bacteria; phylum Pseudomonadota; class Alphaproteobacteria; order Minwuiales; family Minwuiaceae; genus Minwuia. The sequence continues at coordinate 1,427,097 of CBDDHU010000003.1, forward strand.
TGGCTGGTTCTTCGTGCCCTTCGCCATGTTCGTGATCGTCGGTTCCTCCAACGCGGTGAACCTGACGGACGGCCTGGACGGGCTGGCCATCGTGCCGGTGATGATTGCCGCCGGAACCTTCGCGCTGATCACCTACGTGACCGGCAACTCGATCTTCGCCGGCTACCTGCAGATCCAGTACATCGCCGGGGCGGGGGAACTCGCCATCCTGTGTGGTGCGCTGGTCGGGGCGGCACTCGGATTCCTCTGGTTCAACGCGCCGCCTGCCATGGTCTTCATGGGCGATACCGGTTCGCTGGCGCTGGGCGGGGCCCTCGGTTCCATCGCCGTGGTGGTGAAGCACGAACTGGTGCTGGCCATCGTCGGCGGGCTGTTCGTGCTGGAGGCAGTGTCGGTGATCGTGCAGGTCGCCAGCTTCAAGACCACGGGCAAGCGGGTCTTCCGCATGGCCCCGCTGCACCATCACTTCGAGCAGAAGGGCTGGCAGGAGCCCACCATCGTTATCCGGTTCTGGATCATCGCCTTCATCCTGGCGCTGGTCGGCCTTGCCACGCTGAAGCTGAGGTAGGCCGATGATCCCGCTCACCATCTGCAAGGATCAGACCCTGCTCGTCCTGGGCCTCGGACGCAGCGGTCGCTCGACCGTCGCTGCCGCGCTGGCCGGCGGCGCACGGGTCATGGCCTGGGACGACAACGAGACGGCGCGCGACCAGGTCAGCGACGCGGAGATGATCGCGCCGGACCAGGCCGACTGGTCGGCGATCGACCTGCTGGTGCTCGCCCCCGGCATTCCGCTGACCCACCCCGAACCGCATCCGGCCGTTGTTGCGGCACGGGATGCGGGTGTGGAGGTGATCGGCGATGTCGAGCTGTTCGTGCGCCAACTGCCGGAGGCACGCATCGTTGCCGTGACCGGCACCAACGGCAAGTCGACGACCACGGCGCTGATCGGTCACGTGCTGCAGTCCGCCGGGATCGATGCGCCGGTGGCGGGCAATATCGGCGTGCCGGTGCTGGAACTCGAACCCGGTGACAGCGACCGGGTGCATGTCCTGGAACTGTCGTCCTACCAGATCGACCTGACCCCCTCGATCCGCCCGGAAGTAGCCATCCTGCTCAACATCACGCCCGATCACCTGGACCGGCATGGCAGCATGGCAGGCTACGTGGCCGCCAAGCACCGGCTGTTCGGCCGGATGGGCAGCGGCTGCACCGCCGTTGTCGGCATCGATGACCGATACGGCCGTGACCTGGTGGAGACCATCGGGACCGGTGCCGGGCTGTCGATCCGGCCTGTGGCGGTGGGGCGTCCGCGCCCCGGGGCCGTCTACGTGCTGGAGGGGCGTGTATTCGCCGACGGCCTGCAGATCATGGACCTGAACGGTCACCAGACCCTGCCGGGCAAGCACAATCACCAGAACGCCGCCGCCGCCGTCGCCACCTGCCTGGCACTCGGGCTGGGCGCGCCGGCCATTGCTGCCGGCATTGCCGGTTTCCCCGGCCTGCCGCATCGGATCGAGCGGCTGGGGGAACGGGACGGCGTCAGCTTCTACAACGACTCGAAGGCGACGAACCCGGAAGCGGCAGCCCGCGCCCTCGCCTCCTTCGAGCGGATCTACTGGATTGCCGGTGGCGTGGCGAAGGACGGCCCGCTGCAGCCGGTCGTGCCCTACCTTGACCGGGTGGTCCGGACCTACCTGATCGGCGCGGCGGAGGCCCGTTTTGCCGTGGAACTGTCGGGGCGCACCGACTGCGTGCCCAGCGGCACGCTGCAGCGCGCCGTGGCGCAGGCGACGGCGGATGCCCGTGCCGATGGTGGCGGGGTGGTGCTGCTGTCCCCGGCCTGCGCCAGCTTCGACCAGTTCGCCAATTTCGAGGCGCGGGGCGATGCGTTCCGTGCGCTGGTCAACGAGCTGCTGGAAGCGGAGGCCGTGTCATGATCGGCTTCGGGCGGACAGATACCTCGACCCTCGGCCGCTGGTGGTGGACGGTGGACCGTTTCACCCTGGTCGCGTTCCTGTTGCTGATCGCGCTGGGCATCACGCTGACCCTGGCCGCCGGACCGGCCACGGCGCTGCGCAACAACCTGGAACACTTCCACTTCGTGAAGCGCCAGCTCACCTACGTGGTGCCGGCCCTGGTCTGCCTGGTGGGCCTGTCGATCCTGAGCATCGAGACCATCCGCCGCTATGCCGTGGCGCTGTTCGGTGTCGCCCTGCTGGCCACCGTCGCCACCCACGTGGTGGGGTACGAGGTCAATGGCGCGTCCCGCTGGCTGCGTGTCGGGCCGCTGTCGCTGCAGCCGTCGGAGTTCCTGAAGCCGACCTTCATCATCGTCTCGGCCTGGCTGATGGCCGCCGGACGGCGAGACCCGGTCCTGCCCGGCGTCGGTGTCTCCGCCGGTCTCTGCGTCACCATCATCGCCATCCTGGCGCTGCAGCCCGACATCGGCATGTCGCTGGTGATCGCCTGCGTCTGGGCGGCGCAGTACTTCGTGGCCGGAATGCCGATGCTGATGGTCGGAGCGTTGCTGGCGCTGGGTGCCGGGGCCATGTTCGGCGCCTACCACATGTTCGACCATGTGCGCTCCCGCTTCGACCGGTTCCTCGACCCCTCGGCGGAGAACTACCAGGTCCGGCGCGCCATGGAGGCGTTCGAGGCCGGTGGACTGACCGGTCGCGGGCCGGGGCAGGGGGAGGTGAAGTACCTGCTGCCCGACGGCCATACCGATTTCATCTTCGCCGTCGCGGCGGAGGAGTTCGGGGCGGTGGCCTGCGTCCTCGGCATCCTGCTGTTCGCGCTGATCGTGGTGCGCGGGCTGTTCCGGATGCGGGAGGAGCAGGACCTGTTCGTCGTGCTGGCCTGCACCGGCTTCCTGACCCTGTTCGGCCTGCAGGCGGCGGTGAACATCGGCGTGAACCTGAACCTGCTGCCCACGAAGGGCATGACGCTGCCCTTCATTTCCTATGGCGGTTCCTCGCTGGTGGCGCTTTCGGTATCCGCGGGGTGCCTGCTGGCGCTGATGCGGCGACAGACGCCGGGCCAGACTCGGCGGGGGATGCGGTCATGACCGGGACAGCCACCATGGCCCCCCTCGTGCTGACGGCGGGCGGCACCGGCGGGCACCTGTTTCCGGCCCAGGCGCTGGCGGAGGAACTGCTGCGCCGTGGCCGCGACCTGGTGCTGGTCACCGACCTGCGTGCCAGCGGGCTGGCGGAACGTTTCCCCGGCATCACCGTGCGGGTGATCCGTGCCGCGGCCCCCGTGGGCAGCCTGCTCGGGCGGTTTCGCGCGGCGATGCTGCTGGCGCTGGGTGCCTTGGATGCCCGCGCGATCCTGCGCTCCCTGCGCCCGGCGGCGGTGGTCGGCTTCGGCGGCTACGCCTCGCTGCCCACGGTCTGGATGGCGCAGGCGATGGGCATTCCCAGCATCCTGCATGAACAGAATGCCCACCTGGGCCGGGCCAACCGCAGGCTGGCACGCCGGGCCAGTGCCATCGCGCTGAGCTTCCCCGAGACCCGTGCCGCAACCGGTGAGACCGTGACCGTCGGCAACCCGGTCCGCGCCGCGGTCGCCCGCGTCGGCGATGTCGCCTATGTCGCGCCCGACCCGCGCGGCGACAGCCCTGTCCGCATCCTGGTCTTCGGTGGCAGCCAGGGCGCACGCATCTTCTCCGATGTCGTGCCCGAGGCGCTGACCGACCTCCCGGATGCGATGCGTGCCCGGCTCCACGTGGTGCAGCAGGCAAGGCCGGAGGATCTGGCGCGGGTGCGGGATGCCTACCGCGTGGCCGGTATTCCCGCAACCGTGGAGACCTTCTTCGACGACATGCCGACCCTGCTGGCGGAGGCCGACCTGGTGATCGCACGCTCCGGCGCTTCCACCGTCACCGAACTGGCGGCGGCCGGACGGCCCGCGATCCTGGTGCCCTATCCGCATGCAGCCGACGATCACCAGACCGCGAACGCGGAGGCGGTGCGCGCCGCCGGTGCCGCGTGGATGGTGCCGAACGACCGTTTCAACCGGGGCAGCTGCACACGCTCCGTCATGGCCCTGCTGGAGGATCCGGCGGCCCTGACCCGCATGGCCGCTGCAGCGCGACAGGGCGCGCGCCTGGATGCCGCCAGCCGCCTGGCCGACCTGGTCGAGCGCATCGGCGGGGGAGAACCGTCATGACCCGCAGCCCCATGAACATCGGCGCGATCCACTTTGTCGGCATCGGCGGCATCGGCATGAGCGGCATTGCCGAGGTGATGCACAATCTCGGCTACCAGGTGCAGGGCAGCGACATCTCCGCCAACGCCAACGTGGAGCGCCTGCGCGGGCTCGGCATCAGGGTCGCCATCGGCCATGACGGCACCAACCTGGGCGATGCCGGGGCGCTGGTGGTGTCATCCGCCGTGAAGCGCGACAACCCGGAAGTCGTCGCCGCGCGCGAACGGCTGATCCCGGTGGTGCGCCGGGCGGAGATGTTGGCCGAACTGATGCGCCTGAAATGGTCGGTCGCAGTCGGCGGCACCCATGGCAAGACCACCACCACCTCAATGGTGGCGGCGCTGCTGGACCATGCCGGGCTGGACCCGACCGTCATCAATGGCGGCATCATCAACGCCTACGGCACCAATGCGCGGCTGGGTGATGGCGAATGGATGGTGGTGGAGGCCGATGAGTCCGACGGCAGCTTCGTGAAGCTGCCCGCGACCATCGCCGTCGTCACCAACATGGATCCGGAACATCTCGACTACTACAGCGACTTCGACGAGATCCGTGACGCCTTCCTGTCGTTCCTGGAGAACATCCCGTTCTACGGCGCGGCGGTGATGTGCATCGACCATCCGGAAGTGCAGGCGCTGATGGGGCGGATCACCGACCGGCGCGTGATCTCCTACGGTTTCAGCCCGCAGGCCGACGTGCAGGCGCGCAACCTGCGTTTCGAGGATGGCAAGGCGCATTTCGACGTGGCGCTGCGCGACCGGCGCAGCGGCAGCGAGAGCGCCATCACCGGGCTGGTGCTGCCGATGCCGGGGCATCACAACGTGCTCAACAGCCTGGCGGCGATCGCCGTGGCGCGGGAACTTGGCGCCAGCGACGAACTGGTGCGCGACGGGCTTGCCGGTTTCGCCGGTGTGAAGCGCCGCTTCACCCGCACGGGCGAGGCCGGTGGCATCACGGTGATCGACGATTACGGCCATCATCCGGTTGAGATCGACGCGGTGCTGAAAGCGGCCCGCAATGCCACCACAGGCCGGGTCATCGCCGTGGCGCAGCCGCATCGCTATACCCGCCTCGCCGCGCTGTTCGAGGATTTCTGCACCTGCTTCAACGATGCGGACACGGTCATCGTGACGGATGTCTTCCCCGCCGGGGAGAAGCCCATCGAGGGCGCGGACCGGGATTCACTGGTGGCAGGGCTGCGCCAGCGTGGCCATCGCGACGTGCACGCGCTCGCCGCGCCGGAGGAACTGGCCCGCAAGGTCTCGGAAGTGGCCCGTCCCGGCGACATGGTGGTCTGCCTGGGCGCAGGCAGCATCTCGCTCTGGGCCAACGCCCTGCCGGAAGCCCTGCGCGCGCTGCAGGGGGGAGGGCAATGAACGCCATGACCCCGATCTCGCGCCATGACCTGGTCGGACGCCTGCCGGAGGTGCGCGGCAGCTACACCGCCAACGCGCCGTTGAGCGCCCTGACCTGGTTCCGTGTCGGCGGCCCGGCGGAGGTGCTGTTCCGGCCTGCCGATACCGACGACCTGGTGGCGTTCCTGCGGGCCAGGCCGGCCGACGTGCCGGTGACGGTGATCGGTGTCGGTTCCAACCTGCTGGTCCGTGACGGCGGTGTTCCGGGTGTCGTGATCCGGCTGGGGCGAGGCTCCGCGGCATTCGAGGTGATCCGGTCGGAGGCGGAGACGCTGATCCGCGCCGGTGCCGGGCTGAGCGACGTGAACCTGTCGGTGAAGGCCCGCGATACCGGGCTATCGGGGCTGGAGTTCCTGCGCGGTGTGCCGGGCACGGTCGGCGGCGCACTGCGGATGAATGCCGGGGCCTACGGCGCCGAAGTGAAGGATGTGCTGGTCTCCGCCCGCTGGATCGACGCAGGCGGCGCGATTCACGAGTCGTCGGCGCACGAACTGGGCTTCGGCTACCGCCATTGTGCGGCGCCTGCCGACGCGATCTTCGTTGACGGCCTGTTCCGGGTGCAGCCGGGCGAACGTGATGCCATCGACGCGCGCATGAAGCAGATCAGCGAGGCCCGCAACCTCAGCCAGCCGGTGAAATCCAGCACGGGCGGATCGACCTTCGCCAACCCGCCTGGCCGGAAGGCCTGGGAACTGATCGACGCCGCAGGCTGCCGTGGGCTGGTGGTCGGTGACGCACAGGTTTCCGAACAGCACTGCAATTTCCTGATCAACCGGGGCAACGCCACGGCAGCGGACCTGGAGACCCTGGGCGAGACCGTGCGCCGCCGTGTCGCCGAGACCTCCGGCGTGGAGATGCACTGGGAGATCCGGCGCATCGGCGTCCCGGCAGGAGGTGACGCATGACACATGTCGCGGTCCTGATGGGTGGCTGGTCGGTCGAGCGCGAGGTGTCGCTGGTCACCGGTGCCGCATGTGCCGACGCGCTGGAGGATTCCGGTTTCCAGGTCACGCGGATCGACGTGGATCGGAACGTCGCGGCGCGCCTGACGGAGCTTGCCCCCGACGTGGTCTTCAACGCGCTGCATGGCCGCTTCGGCGAGGACGGCACCGTGCAGGGCATGCTGGAGATGATGGGTATTCCCTACACTCATTCCGGTGTCCTGGCCTCGGCAGTGGCGATCAACAAGCCCGCCGCCAAGGCCATGTTCCGGGAGGCCGGGATCCCGACCCCGGACGGCGAGGTGCTCACCCGGCGCGCCCTTGCGGCGCGGACCGACTGGAAGCCGCCCATGGTCATCAAGCCGATCAACGAGGGTTCGTCCGTCGGCGTGGACATCATCCTGGAAGGCGACAACATCCCGCCGCTGGAGACCGGGGATCCGGAGGCGGTGGTGCTGGTGGAGCGCTACATCCCGGGTCGCGAGGTCCAGGTCGCCGTGGCCTTCGACGAGGTGCTGGGTGCCATCGAGATCCTCTCGCCCGGCCGGTTCTACGATTACGAGGCGAAGTATGCGCCCGGCGGCTCCCGCCATGTCATGCCGGCGCCGATCCCGGAGGCCGACTACAGGGCCGCCTGCGAAATGGCGCTGGCCGCGCACCGGCTGCTGGGCTGTCGCGGCATCACCCGTTCCGACCTGCGCTACGACGATACCGGCGACGGTCCGGCGAAGCTGTACATGCTGGAGGTGAACACCCAGCCGGGCATGACCCCGACCTCGCTGGCGCCGGAGATCGCCCTGCACCAGGGCATCGATTTCGCAACGCTCTGTTCACGGCTGGTGGAGGATGCGTCATGCGATCGCTGACCGCGAAGGCAGCCGACAGGCCGCTGCAGGAAACCAAGACCGCGAAGGCCAACCGCAAGCCGGGCAAGCCGCAGCGCACCATGCCGCGCCGGGAACGCCGCCGCCGGGTCTGGGGCTGGATCGCCATGGCGCTGATGGTCGGGATCATCGGCGGCACCTTCCACGCCGTCCGGCAGGGATGGCATGCCCAGGCACTCGCGGCGCTCGGCGCGGCGGTGGATGACGGCTACCGCGCGGCGGGCCTGACGGTGGACGAGGTCACGCTGACCGGGCGTGACAAGGCCGGCAAGATCGCCCTGCGCCGCGCGCTGGGGATCGAGGTCGGAACGCCGATCCTGCGCCTCGACCTGGCGGAACTGCAGGCGCGGCTGGAGGCCGTTGGCTGGGTCGCCTCCGCCGAGGTGCAGCGTCACCTGCCGAACCGCCTCCACGTCGCCATCGTCGAACGTGTTCCCTTCGCCCGCTGGCAGCGCGACGGGCGCACCAGCCTGATCGACCGGGAGGGGCAGATCATCCTGTCGGATGTCGGGCACCGGTTCGCCTACCTGCCGCGTGTCGTGGGGGAGGGCGCGAACCTGCGCGCGGCGGAACTGCTGGACCAGCTGGACAGTTCGCCCCGGCTTGCCCGCCAGGTGCAGTCGGCGAGCCTGATCCGGGAGCGGCGCTGGGACGTGACACTGGACAGCGGCATCACCATCAACCTGCCGGAAGAGGGCGTGGACGCCGCCTGGCAGCACCTGGACGAACCGAAACACCGCAAGCGGCTGCTGGCGGACGATGTGGGCACCGTGGACATGCGCATCAGGGGGCGCGTGATCGTGCGGAGCCGGGACGATGGCGGCGCATTCAGGCCGCAGGAACAGGAGACCTGATCATGCAGAAGGCCGATCAGGACCGGGGAGAGGCGAGAGGATAATGGCGAACGGACGATCCCAGTTCATCGCGGCGCTGGATGTCGGGTCCAGCAAGATCAGCTGTGCCGTGGCGCAGCCGATGGATGACGGCTATCGCGTGCTGGGCGCGGCGTCCCGGCGGGCGGAGGGCCTGCGCCGGGGCGTGATCACCGACATGGATGCGGCGGAGGCCGCGATCCGCGACGTCGTCGACCAGGCGGAACAGCGCGCCGGCGTGACGCTGGAGGACGTGTTCGTGTCCCTGTCCGGCGGCATGCCGTCCAGCCACGTGGCGGAGGTGGAGATCACCATCCCCGACCGCCCGATCACCGACCAGGACGTGCGGCGGCTGCTGCAGCTTGCCGGCACGCGTGAGGAACAGGGCGAGCGGTCGGTGCTGCATGCCATTCCCGTCGGTTTCACGCTGGATGGCGAGAGCGGGATCCAGGATCCGCGCGGCATGGGCGGTCGCCGCCTGAGTGCCCGCGTTCACCTGCTGTCGGCCGCGCAGGGCGCACAGCGGAACCTGAAGATGTGCATCGAGCGTTGCCTGCTGCGCCCCGTCGACCTGGTCGCCGCACCCTATGCCGCCGGTCTTGGCTGCCTCGGCTGGGACGCGCGCGACCTCGGTTCCGTGGTCATCGACCTGGGGGCCGGTGTCACCAAGATCGCGATCTTCCGCAACGGGTCCCTGATCTTTGCCGACGCGATCCCCATCGGCAGTGCGCACATCACCAACGACATCGCCTCGATTCCCGGCCTGACGCTGGCCTTCGCCGAACGGCTGAAGACCCGGCAGGGCAGCCTGTTCGTCGGCCCGAACGATGATGACGTGACCGTCGCCCTGCCGTCCTTCGTGGAGGGCTGGACCGACGGCACGGGCCAGATGGCGCTGTCGCTGCTGACCGGCGTGATCCGCCCGAGGGTGGAGGAGATCTTCGAGACCGTGCGCGACATCATCGATTCGTCCGGTCATGCCGCCATCGCCGGGCGCAACGTGGTGCTGACCGGCGGCGGCAGCCTGCTGACCGGCATCGACGCCGTGGCGCGCGACATCCTCGACCGGCCCGTCAGCCTGGGTCGCCCCATCGGTCTGGACGGCCTGAAGAAGGACATGTCCGGCCCCGATTTCACAACGCTGGCAGGCACCATTGCCTTTGCAGAGCGTCGTCTCGAAGCACGTCATGCGGTTGACGTGCCAGCCACCCTTCCTGGCCGTGTCGGGCGGATTGTCCGCCTGGGCCGCTGGCTCAGGGAGAATTTCTGATGTTCGCGTTCCATGAGGCCCCCTCGCGTCGGAACGCCGGAAAGGGTGAGTCCGTCAACAACACCCAAGCCCGGAGCACCGCACAAACCGGGCACTCCCCACTGAAACCGTCTGTCGGGCATGAAAAGGAGGCATCGACATGGCCATCAATCTGACCAATCCGGAACTCACCGAGATGCTGCCACGCATCGTCGTCTTTGGCGTCGGCGGCGCCGGCGGCAATGCCGTCAACAACATGATCGAATCGGAGCTGCAGGGTGTCGAGTTCGTCGCCGCGAATACCGACGCGCAGGCGCTCGCCAAGTCGAAGACCACCAACCGCATCCAGCTCGGTGCCGGTCTGACGCAGGGCCTGGGCGCGGGCGCGCAGCCGGATGTCGGCCGCCAGGCCGCCGAGGAGGCGATGCCGCTGATCCTGGAGCACCTGGAAGGTGCGCACATGTGCTTCATCACCGCCGGCATGGGCGGTGGCACGGGCACCGGTGCCGCCCCGGTGATCGCCCGCGTGGCGCGTGAGCATGGCGTGCTGACCGTCGGCGTCGTCACCAAGCCGTTCCAGTTCGAGGGCAAGCGCCGTCTCGCCATCGCCGATGCCGGCGTGAAGGAGCTGCAGGCCAGCGTCGACACCCTGATCGTCATCCCGAACCAGAACCTGTTCAAGGTGGCGACCGACAAGACCACCTTCGCCGATGCCTTCAAGATCGCCGACGAGGTGCTGCATTCCGGTGTCCGTTCCATCACCGACCTGATGGTGGAACCGGGCCTGATCAACCTCGACTTCGCCGATGTCCGCACCGTGATGAACGAGATGGGCAAGGCGATGATGGGCACGGGCGAGGCCGAGGGCGAGGACCGGGCGCAGGCCGCCGCGTCCGCCGCCATCGCCAACCCGCTGCTGGAGGACATGTCGCTCAGCACCGCGCAGGGCGTGCTGGTGAACGTCACCGGTGGCATGGACCTGACGCTGCACGAGGTCGACGAGGCCGCGAACCTGATCCGCGAGGAAGTGGACGAGGACGCCAACATCATCATCGGCTCCATCCTCGACCCGTCGCTGGACGGCAAGATGCGTGTCTCCATCGTCGCCACCGGCATCGACGTGACCCAGGCGGAGAAGGCGGTGCCCCAGGGCTTCACCCCGCGCGTGGTGGCCACGGCCGATCGTAGCGTCAGCGCACCGGCGGACCTGACCGCGACGCGCCCGATGACCGGCGGCACCATTCCCTCCGGCGGCAATTTCGCCACGGCGCGGAAGCTGGAACCGGAAATGGAGATGGAAGCCGAACTGGAGACCGAGGAGGTCACGGGCACGGTCGAGACCCAGCCGGTCGTCGATGATGTCGCCGACCACGAGATCTTCCAGGAGCCGGTGGAGGAGAAGGCGGAGAGCAAGCCCGCGCAGGAACGGTCCTACGAGATTCCGTCCTACCCGGCCCGCTCCGCGCCGGAGCCGCGTCACATTCCGGCTTCCGAGAGTGGTCTCGACGATGCCTTCCTGGCCCCGACGGCGCAGACCGCCCGGACCATCGACAGCGCCCCGGCGGCACCTTCGGCCCCGGCGGCAACGGAGGAGAAGCCGACGGGGGCAAGGCGGTTCCTGGACCGCCTGCGGGGCAAGTCCCGGCCTGCCGAGGAGGCCGCATCCACGTCGCAGCCGAAGCGTCCGCTGTTCCCGAACCGGAGCAGCGAGCAGGCGGCCGAGCGGGAGCGGTCGGAGCCGATGCTTTCCGGCCTGTCGCTGCCGGAGTCGGAACCCCGCAAGCCCAAGGCGGCCGAGGATGACCTGGACATTCCGGCCTTCCTGCGCAGGCAGGCGAACTGACCGTTCGCCGTGCCTGACGGAAAGGGTAACAGTGGGTAACAAAGAGTGACTTGAGCGCTGTCAGGGCGATTCATATAACCCCTGACAGCGCCTTATCTTTCATTGATTCGTTAACCGTGTTGACGGGTCACGAGGGGCAGGCGGATGCCGACCGGCACGAGGCCGGTTTGGAGAGCGGCATCAGAACCACCTGTCGGCGGGGAGCCGACCGTCCAGAGGGGACATTGCGTGAGCCTGCAGCGGACCATAGCACGACGCGTCGAACGCCAGGGTACGGCCCTTCATTCCGGGCTGGACGTGACCATCGCCTTTTCGCCGGCCGAAGCGGGCACCGGCATCGTCTTCCGCCGCTCCGACATGGATGGCGAGGCCGCGCTGATTCCGGCGCGCCACGACCATGTCGTCGATACGCGGCTCTGCACCGTCATTGCCAACGCGCATGGCGCGAGCGTGGCGACGATCGAACATGTCATGGCCGCGCTGTCGGGCAAGGGCGTGGACAACGTGATCGTCGATGTCTCCGGCGCCGAGACGCCGGTGATGGACGGCAGCTCCGGCCCGTTCGTGGAGATGATCCGCGAAGCCGGCATCGTCGAGCAGGATGCCCCGCGCCGCGTGCTGCGGGTGCTGAAGGAAGTCCGCGTGGGGGAGGGTGACTACTGGGCCCGGCTGACCCCGTCGGAGGAATTCCGCCTGAGCTTCAACATCGCCTTCGACAACCCGCTGCTGGCCAGCCAGTCGACGCAGTTCCATCCCGACTTCGGTGATTTCGAGCAGGACATCGCGCCCGCGCGCACCTTCTGCCTGTTCGAGGAGATCGAGAAGATGCAGGCCATGGGCCTCGCCCGCGGCGGGTCACTGGACAATGCCGTCGTGGTCCAGGGCGACAAGGTGTTGAACCCGGAAGGCCTGCGCTTCGGTGACGAGAGCGTGCGCCACAAGCTGCTGGACGCCATCGGCGACCTGCGCACTGCCGGGTACCCGATCATCGGCCACTATCATGGTGAGCGGTCGGGCCACGCACTGAACAACAAGCTGCTGCGTGCCCTGTTCGCCGACCCGACCGCCTGGGTCATCGAGGATGCGGCCTCGACCGACTGGGAAGAGGCCCGCATCGCCGACGCCGCCGACTGAAAGGCCGACGGCGGGAGCATCGCTCAGCCCTCCGGCACGTCGGCCTTCGGCCAGTAGGTACCGAAGTTCCAGTACAGCCCCTCCGGATCACGGCAGGAGAATTCCCTGCTGCCATAATCCGTGTCCTCCACCGGTCGCGGCACGTCCGCGCCGGAGGCGATGACCCGGGCACACAGCGCATCCGCATCATCGACGGCAACATAGACCGAGGTTCCGTCGCCCGCTGACGTGCCCGGCGCACCGACGGCGCGACCAAATTCGTCGTCGCGGGCACTGCCCACCATGATCATGGCGGAACCGAAGGCGAGCTGCGCATGGGCGATGCCGCCATTGCCGTCCTCCACGACGAAGTGCCTCTCGAAACCGACCACGTCCACCAGCCAGTCGATCATCGCCGGGCAGTCACGGTAGCGGCGTGTCAGGTAGATTCGCGGGGCCTCGACGGGTTCTGTGCTCATGTCCTGGTTCTCCTGTCCTTGCGGGTCTGCCCTTTCGGCGTCGCAAGGGTGCCACTGCGGCTCCCTGGTGGATTGAACAAATGTGACGTGGCCCGGCAGGCGCCGTCACAGTTGCAACGGTGTGAATCCGGCCATGCGTTTCACGTCGCGGATCATGTGCGCCTGGTCGGCGAAACCGCTGTCATGGGCGATGGCGGCCGGGCTGTCTCCGCTTGCCCGCAGTCCATGCATTGCCTGCTGGAAGCGGACGATGCGCGCATAGGCCTTCGGGCCGATGCCGACATCAGCGGCGAAGCGCCTGGCGAGATGTTCCCTGCTGATCTCCAGGTGCCGGGCAAGGTCCGCGATGCGGAGCTGGCCGCGATGCGCCTCGATCAGCGAGAGGGCGGCACCGACGGCGGCGGACTGGGCCGGACCCTGCCGGAGCCGTAGGCGCAGGAACTGCTCCAGGATCGTGAACCGCCCGCGCCAGTCGCGGCAGAGGGCGAGCTGTTCGACAATGTCCCGGCCTGCCTGGCCCAGCAACGTGTCCAGCCCGACCACTTCCCCGGTGATCTCCGACAAGGGCAACCGGAAGAAGGCCCGCGCCCCGGCAGGCGAGAAATCCACCTGCATGCAGTGGACCGCCCCGGCACTGCGCACGACCGTGAAGCGGTCGATCAGTCCTGCCGTGAAGGTCTGGTGGCTGGCCGCGGCTTCCGGCCTGTGTCCGGCATGGAGAAGGTAGGGATCGGCGAAGTTGATGATCAGCGGGATGAAGGTGTCGGCCGGCATGTGGTGGATGAAGGGGCGCGCCGACAGGTCGGCGAACCCTGCCCAGCGCACGAGATGGCATTGCAGGTCCCGCGGCACCGGCGGGCTGGCGTGCATGTGCGTTGTCGGTTCATCGGGAGCCATGTCCCATCATGCCATCATCGCTGCAGCGGGTCAGCCTGGATGCCGGTCCGCACCTCTGGACGCTGGACGCAACGGACGCGATGGCTATCGTGGCAGACGGAAGCATGGCCACCCTGGGGAGGATGACTTACGTGCGACAGATTCCGACGACGCTGGCAGAGGTTGAGGAGGTCGAGCAGACCCCCTGGCAGGAGAGGCTGTTGGCGGACAATGTCTACGCCGCCATCGAGAAGTCGGCGAAGGCCTGGCCGGACCGGCCGGCGATCCATTTCCTGCGGCATGGCCAGATCGACGACGAACCGCAGACGATTCTCTACCGGGACCTGCTGGCGCGCATCACCGGCGCGGCGAACCTGCTGCGTGACCTCGGTATCGGAGACACGGATGTCGTGACGCTGCTGATGCCGATCATCCCGGAGACCGAGTACTTCCTCTGGGGGGCGGAGACGGCAGGCATCGCCAACCCGGTGAATTCGTTCCTGGAGGTCGACCACATCGTCGGCATCTGCAAGGCGGCGGGGACGAAGGTGCTGGTGGCATGCGATCCCTCCATCAGTCCCGATCCCTGGCCGAAGGCGCTGGCGGTGAAGGCGGCCCTGCCCGACATCACCCTGGTCCGCGTCGGGGGGCCGGAAGAGAGCGCGGACGGCGTGGTGTCCTACGAGGCGGCGATCCGGTCCGTGCCGGATGACCGGCTGACCTTTGACCGCACGTTCCATCTGGATGATGTTGCTGCCTATTTCCACACCGGCGGCACCACCGGTGTGCCGAAGCTGGCGCGCCACACCCAGAAAGGGCTGATGCTGCACAGCTGGACCTTCGGCAACTGCATGCCGGACCCGAAGGATTCCGCGACCGGGCCACAGCACTACCCGCTGGGCATCCCGCTGTTCCATGTCGGCGGCGGCACCTGCTACAGCCTGATGCCCTTTGTCTGGGGGCGGACCATCACGATGCTGGGGGCGGAGGGCTATCGCAACCCGAACAGCCTGCGGGACTTCTACGCCAATTGCGCCCGGCTGGGCTGGACCAAGATCCCCATCGTCCCCACCGTCTGGTCGATGCTGCTGCAGATGCCGGTGGGCGACCATGATCTCAGCCGGGTGGAATATGGCGGCGTCGGCGGCTCCACCCTGTCGGTGGAGGTGGCCAACGCGGCGATGAAGAAGCTCGGCATCCCGCTGGTGGAAGGCTGGGGCATGACGGAGACCCATGGCTTCGCCACCATCAATCCCTACCTGGGCGACATCCGTGTCGGCTCGGTCGGTTTCCGGCAGCCCTACATGCAGGTGCGGATCGTCGAACCCGACGGCAAGGGCGGCATCAGCCGCGACTGCGGCACCGACGAGATCGGGCTGGTCGTGGTGCGCGGACCGCAGGTCTTCGGGGGCTACCTGGACGAGGCACATGACGCGACCGCCTGGCTGGATGGAGACCGTCACGACGGCTGGTTCGATACCGGCGACCTGGGGCGCATGGATGCCGACGGCTACATCTGGCTGACCGGTCGTGCCAAGGACCTGATCATCCGGGGCGGCCACAACATCGATCCGGCCACCATCGAGGACGTGCTGTACCAGCACCCGGCCGTCGAGCTGGCCGCCGCCGTGGGACGACCCGACAAGCGGGTCGGCGAGATCCCGGTCGCCTATGTCCAGTTCGGTGTCGGCAAGAGCGTCGGCGAGGACGAACTGAAGGCCTTCGTGGCGGAACGCATCGCGGAGCGTGCCGCCAACCCGGTGGAGATCACCGCGATGCAGGAGATGCCGCTGACCGGTGTCGGCAAGATCTTCAAGCCGGCCCTGCGCCTGGATGCGGCGCGGCGGGTCTATGAGCGGGAGTTCGCGCCGCTGGCAAAGGAGATGCAGGTCGAGATCGCCATCGATGTCCGGACCGACAAGCTGCACGGCACCCTGGCGACGGCAACCATCTCCGGCCCCGGGGACCGGGAAGCGGCAGCCGCGAAGGTGCGGGAGGCGATGGGTGCCTACGAGATCCGTGCCGAGGTCACCGTCGCCGGGAACTGAGAACAGCCGGGCGTCGCGAACGAAACAGCCGATGTTCGCGACGGAGCATTCCGCCCTGCCGGGTTCGGCCTGATCATCACCCGATCAGGGATCGGGAGGATGCGATGGACGGCCCGCGCGGACGCAATCTGGTTGATGACCGGCTGATCGGGGCGCTGCGCCGCGTGGCGGATCGCGCCAACCGGACCCTGGCGCTGCCCAACGAGGTCTATACCGACCCGCGCACGCTGGCGGCGGAGGCCGATGCGGTGATGCGCAAGGCCTGGATCGGCATCGCCTTCGAGGCGGATGTGCCACGGCCCGGCACCGTGTTTCCCGTCGACCTGACCGACACGCCGTTGCTGCTGGTGCGTGACCGGGCAGGGACCGTGCGCGTGTTCCACAATGTCTGCCGCCACCGGGGCATGAAGCTGGTGGTGGAACCGGGACGGACGGGCCGGGTGATCCGCTGCCCCTACCATTCCTGGTGCTACCGGCTCGATGGCGGCCTGGACCGTACCCCGCATGTGGGCGGTGTCGGACAGGATACCCACGACGAACTGGATCCTTCGACGCTGGGCCTGATGGAGGTGCGTTCCGCGATCTGGTTCGGCACGGTCTTCGTCGATCTCTCGGGGCAGGCACCGGCGTTCGAGGAAGCCATGTCCGGCATCCGTGATCGCTGGTCGGCCTTTCCGGACGCGGCCTTCTGCAGCGGCGGGGAGGACAGCACCTTCGACATGCCGCTGAACGCGAACTGGAAGCTGGCGGTGGAGAACTACCTGGAGAGCTATCACCTGCCCTCCGTCCATCCGGCGCTGAACAGCTATTCCCGCATCGAGGACCATGAACTGCTGGTGGGCGATGACGGTTTCGCCGGTCAGATCAGCCTGGTCTACCGCCCGGTGCTCGACGCCGACGGCCTCGGCTTCCCGAAGGTGGAGGGGCTGGGCGACTACTGGCAGACACGCGGCGAGTACATCGCGCTCTATCCCAACCTGCTGCTGGGGCTGCATTCGGATCACTGGTTCACGATCCTGCTGCTGCCTGACGGACCGGAGCGGACGCAGGAGCGCATCCGCATCGGCTATTTCAGCAAGGACGCCGCGACCGGTGTCGACTTCGCGGCGCTGCGGGAGGCCAATACACGCCTCTGGCAGGTCGTGTTCGCCGAGGACATCAGCCCGGTCGAGCGGATGCAGGCCGGTCGGCATTCCCCGGCCTTCGACGGCGGCGTGCTGACCCCGGTGCTGGAGACGACCACCCGCGACTTCCATGCCTGGATCGCCGACCGCCTGCTGAACGCCTGAGACCTGCCCCTCCATCGCTGCGAACCGGGTGTTTCCGCATGGCAGTCATGTCGCGTCACGCCGTGGCGCGTGCGTTTCCGGCATGATGTGATACAGTCGTATTAATCGTGTCGGGCATCGCGAAGCGCTGCCTGCTTTCCTGGGGAGGAGGGCGCAATGACCGAAGGCATGACCGTTACACCGGTGACGCCGATCATCGGGGCGGAAGTCAGCGGAGTGGACCTGGGTACCATCGACGGGGCGGGCTTTGCGGCCCTGCGCAAGGCGTTCCTGGATCACAGCGTCCTGTTCTTCCGGGACCAGGACATCAGCATCGATGCGCACAAGGACCTGGGCCGTCGCTTCGGCGAACTGCACATCCATCCCGCTGCCAACGACTACAATGACGGGGTGAAGGACCATCCGGAGATCCTGGTCATCCACGCCGACGAGAAGACCACCCGCACGGCAGGCGACAGCTGGCACTCGGACGTGTCCTGCGATGCGGAACCGCCGATGCTGAGCATCCTGCGCCTGCACACCCTGCCGCCGCTGGGCGGTGACACGCTGTTTGCCAGCATGTACGCCGCCTACGATGCCCTGTCGGAGCCGATGAAACAGATGATGCGCGGGCTGACGGCGACCCATGATGGCGGGCCGAACTATCGCGACAGGGCCGGACGGCAGGGTGTCGACACTTCCGCTAAGGCCTATCCCGCCTCGTCGCATCCGATCGTCCGTACCCATCCGGAGACGGGGCGCAAGGCGCTCTACGTCAACCGGGCCTTCACCACCCATGTGGACGGGGTGCCGAAGGACGAGAGTGACGCCATCCTCGGTTTCCTGTTCAGCCATATCGAGAAGGCGCGTTTCCAGTGCCGGTTCCGCTGGCAGCCCAACTCGATCGCCATGTGGGACAATCGCTGCACCCTGCATCACGCGATGTGGGACTACTACCCCAACGTCCGGTCCGGGTTCCGCGTCACGGTCAAGGGCGACCGCCCGGTCTGATACCCGATTTCCCGTCCCGGCATCATGCGGGCGGGCCGTTCCAGAAGGAGCACCAGCATGAACGACATGAGCACAGGCTACGCCATCCTGGACATCCGGCGCACCTCGCCGAACATCGGGGCGGAGATCCGGGGTGTCGATCTCGCCAACGGGCTGACGGCGGAGGAATTCGCCGAGGTCGAGCGGGCGTTCCACGAGCACCAGGTGCTGTTCTTCAAGGACCAGTCGCGCATCGCGCCGGAGGTGCAGGTGGAGATCGGCAAGATGTTCGGCCCGCTGCATTTCCATCCGGCGGCACCGCACCTGGAGGGGTATCCGCCGATCTTCGTCATCCACGCCCACAAGGATTCGAAGATCGCCAACGGCGAGGGCTGGCACACCGACGTTTCCTGCGACACGGAACCGCCGCTCGGCACGATGCTGCAGATGCATGTCCTGCCCAGCGCGGGCGGGGACACCATGTTCGCCAGCATGTACGGGGCCTATGACACCCTGTCATCGACCATGCAGTCCTTCCTGGAGGGGCTGACCGCGAAGCATGAATCGGAGCACATCTATCGCGGTCGCTATTCCGACCGGGGCGTCGATGATGCGGACAAGGTGTATCCGTCCGCCGACCATCCGGTGGTCCGCACGCATCCGGCCACGGGCCGCAAGGCCCTGTATGTCAATGCGGGTTTCACCACGCGGATCAACGAACTGTCGAAGGCGGAAAGCCGCAACCTGCTCGATTTCCTGTTCCGCCACATGGAGGAGCAACTGATGGTGACGCGGTTCCGCTGGTCGGAGAATGACGTGGCGCTGTGGGACAATCGCTGTGTCCAGCACCGCGCGCTCTGGGACTACTGGCCGGAGGAGCGCAAGGGCCATCGCGTCACGATCAAGGGCGACCGTCCGTTCTTCCGTCCCTGACGGTGACGGCGCGGACCGACAATGAATGACAGGCTTCCGCGACAGGCGCGAAGCCGGAAACGGAAAGGGGAGAGAGACGTTGAAGGGATTGATCAGGGGTACCGTGCTTGCCACGGCGATGATGCTGGCGGCCGGGTCCGCCAGCGCCGACGAGATCGTGGCGAAGTTCTCCACTCACTGGGGGCCGCAGCATCCGGCATCGGTGCAGGCGATCAGGTTCATCGACCGGGTGAACGAACGGCTGAAGGGCAAGCTGCGCATCGACGTGTTCCCCGCCGGGCAGTTGTTCGGCATCCGCGAGATCATGGGCGCGCTGGCGGCCGGCTCGGTTGAAATGGGTGCCGTGGTCGGTATCGTCAGCTTCCCGCCGATCAACCGGAACTACAACGTCACCGCCTTCCCCAGCTACTTCGACAGCTTCGAGGACCAGCGTGGCTTCTTCGAGACCGATCCGAAGGGCAAGGAGGTCTGGAACGACATCCTGACCCGCACCCGCACCGCCGTCGTTGCCTACAACCCGGTGGGGCCGGCCGCGATCTATTCCTCGGCCAGCAAGCTCGACACTGTCGGTTCGATGGCCGGCCTGAAGGCCCGTGTGCTGACCAATGCCGACCGGGCGCGCTGGACGGCGCTGGATGTCGGCAAGATGGTCTCCATGCCGACGCGGGAGGTCTATACCGGCCTGCAGAACGGCACCATCGACACCGTCTCCACCGTGCCGGGGGCGATCAAGGCCTACAGCTGGTGGGAACACCTGAACGCGGCTCAGCTGCCGTGGATCTCCTTCGCCGATGCCTACATCATGGCCAACCAGGCATGGCTCGACCGCCTGCCGGAGGATGTGCGCCAGGTGCTGGCGGAAGAAGGCGCGCGGCTGAGCGAGGAAGCCACTGCCGACATCATGAAGGCCTCCGACGCCGTGCACGAGGAATTCGTGAAGGAGCATGGCGGGACCATCACCGTCCTGGAAGGTGCGGAACTGGCGAAGCTGCGTGCCCTTGAGGCGGAGAAGGTCGAACCCCTGCTGGCCGAGGAGGTCGATGCCGACGTCTTCGCTGCGCTGAAGGCCTATGCAGCGCGCAACTAGGCTGGCAGACAGCCTCATGCGTTGCCGGAGCGCACGCGCATGAGGCTGCTGCTCGGCGTCTACAGGCTGCTCCACGGCTTCAACACGCTGGTGCAGAAGCTCGCGCTCGGACTCGGCATGGCCATCGTGGCCTTTGCCGTGCTGTCCCTGTTCGCGGCAGCGATCGAGCGGCATGTCACCGGGCGCGGCTATGCCTGGATGAATGACCTGCCGCCGTTCCTGCTGCCATGGTGCGTGTTCCCGCTGATGGGCGTGCTGCTGCGCAGCGGCCGCCACATCTCCGTGGATGTCGCGCCGACGCTGCTGCCTGCCGGGCCGGCACAGGTGCTGCGCCTGGTCGTGGGACTGATCGCGCTGGTCTCCGGCATCTATTTCTGCAACGCGGGAATCGAGGCGACGAGCTTCTTCCGCATGTTGGGGGAGGTGACGGAGACGGAGATCCAGTTCCCGTTCTGGTTCCTCTACGCGGCGTTCCCGACCGGCTTCGCCATCCTGGCCCTGTTCGCGCTGGAAATGGTGCTGCGGGAAATCCTCGGGCTGTTCGGCGCGTTGCCCGCTGACGGGACACGTCCGACATGATCGCCCCCGCCGCCTTCCTGGCCCTTGTCCTGCTGATCCTCTCGGTGCCGATCTTCCTGGTCTTCGGGATCGGCTCCAGCCTTGTCGCGACCCTGGAACTGCACCAGCCCTTCACCACCCTGCTGCAGGTCTCCTTCGGCGCGGTGACGAAGCACGTGCTGCTCTCCATCCCGCTCTTCATCTTTGCCGGGCTGGTGATGCTGCAGGCCGGTGTCGCCCGCAGGCTGGTGCATCTCTCCGTGACCCTGGTCGGGCACCTGCCCGGCGGCCTCGGGATCGCCATGGTACTTGCCATGGGCTTCTTCGCCGCCTTCTGCGGTTCGATCCTTGCCGCGATCACGGCGGTGGGGTCCATCCTGATGCCGATCATGGTGGAGCGGGGCTACACCAAGCGCTTCGTCGTCGTGCTCGCCGCCACGGCCGGCCTGCTGGAGGCGCTGATCCCGCCCTCCAACGGGGCGATCATCTTCAGTGCGCTGACCAACGTGCCGGTGTCGAAGACCTTCGCCGCAGGGATCATGCCGGGCTTCGTCTTCATGGCGCTGCTGATCATCTACGTGATGTGGGCCTGTCGGGGCATGGACCGTGATGCGCGGGCAAGCTGGCGGCAGCGGGGGGAGGCCTTCGTGGCCGCGATCCCCGGTCTGATGACGCCGCTGATCATCCTGGGCGGCATCTATTCCGGGCTGCTGACGCCGTCCGAGTCCGCCTCCGTCGCGGCCTTCTGGGCCATCGTCGTCGGTTTCCTGGTGCATCGGGAACTGACGGTCGGTGGCCTGCTGGAGGCGCTGAAGGCGACCGCCGTCATGACCACGGTGATCTTCTCCATCATCGCCATGGCGACGTTCCTGTCGGTCATCCTGACCTTCACGCGGGCACCGCAGGATCTGGTCACCTTCTTTGTCGAGTTCGGTGTCACGCCCCTGTCGTTCCTGATCATGGTGGGGGTGATCTGCCTGCTGCTCGGCACGTTCCTGGAGGTGGTGCCGGTGATCTACCTGACCATCCCGGTCTTCATCGCGATCATCGACCACCTGGGGATCGACATCATCCACTTCTACGTGGTGTTCAGTGCCTTTGTCGGCCTGGGGCTGCTGACGCCCCCGGTCTGTGTCGGGGTCTATACCGCTGCGGCAGTCATCGACGAGGCACCGGACCGTGCCTTCCGGGCGGTTCCCGCCTTCGTGATGGTCGGGCTGATCTATGCCGCGCTGATGATCGCGTTCCCCGTCATCGCCACCTGGCTGCCGTCACTGATCTGACGGCCCGCCAGGCGGCAGGGGCATGGTCGGATCAGAGGTCGGCCGGGGCTTCCAGGCCGGAGGCGGTGAGCTGTTCGACCAGCGACGCCTTCAGCCGCGCCAGCCCTTCCTCCGTCGCCGCCTCGCAGCGGGCAACCAGCACCGGCTGGGTGTTGGAGGCGCGCAGCAGCCACCAGCCATCGTCGTTCATCACCCGCGCACCGTCGATGTCGGAGAAGTCGGTGCCGGCCTGCCGCAGCCGCGCCACCACTTCCTCGATCACCGTGAACTTGCGTTCGTCGGCGCAGTCGAAGCGCAGTTCCGGCGTGTTCAGCAGGGCCGGCATGGCCTTGCGCATCTCCGCCACCGACTGGTCGGCACTGGCCAGCATGTCGAGGAAGCGGACGCCGACATACAGCGCGTCGTCGAAGCCGTACCACTTGTCGGCATAGAAGATGTGGCCGGACATCTCGCCTGCCAGCGGGGACTTCAACTCGGCCATCTTGGCCTTGATCAGCGAATGGCCGCTGCGGAACATCAGCGGATCGCCGCCCGCGTCCCGGATCCCGTCGAACAGCACCTGGCTGGACTTCACGTCGGCGATGATGGTCGCGCCCGGATGCTCCGCCAGCACCGCGCGGGACAGCAGCAGCATGATCTGGTCGCCGAACAGCATCACGCCGTCGCCGTCCACCACGCCGATCCGGTCGCCGTCGCCATCGAAGCCGATGCCGAAATCGGCACCGATGCCCCGGACGGCGCTGGCCAGCTGTTCCATGTTGGCCGGTACGGTCGGGTCCGGATGATGGTTCGGGAAGGTGCCGTCCACTTCCTCGCAGATCAGCATGTGGCGTCCCGGCAGGCGGCGCACCAGGTCGTTGATCACCGCACCGGCGGCACCGTTGCCGCAGTCCCAGACCACGGAGAACTCGCGCTTCGAGCCATAGGCGGCGGCCACGGCCTCCGTGTAGGCGTCGGCGATGTCGCGCTTCGTCTCGGTGCCGGACCCGGTGACGAAATCCCCGGCGGCGGCGGCCGTGCCCAGGGCCTGGATGTCGTCGCCGAAGAACGCCTTGCCCGACATCATCATCTTCAGCCCGTTCATGTCGGGCGGGTTGTGTGATCCGGTGACCATGATCCCGGCATCGGCGGGCAGGTGATAGGTGGCGAAATAGAGCATCGGCGTCGGGCCCAGGCCGATGTCGGTCACGTCGCAGCCGGTGCTGCGCAGCCCCTCGCTCAGCGCCGCCGACAGCGAAGGCGAACTCATGCGCCCGTCCCGTCCGATGGCCACGTGGCGACCACCCTCCCGCACCACGCGCGTCCCGAAGGCGGCGCCGATGGCGCGGGCATCATCCTCCGTCAGGGTCTCGCCGTAGGTGCCGCGCACATCGTATTCGCGCAGCACGGTGGGGTGGAACGCATGTGCCTTCATGGTCCGGCTCTCCCTCAATTCACGGCCCTGCGGCCGATGCTGACATAGCGCATGCCGGCGTTCCGCATCTCGTCCAGCGCGTAGATGTTGCGCAGGTCGATCATCAGCGGCTGGGACAGCAGTTCCTTCACCCGGTCCAGGTCCAGCGCGCGGTAGGCGTTCCACTCGGTCAGGATCGCGGCCCCGTCAGCCCCCTGCATGGCGTCGTAGGCATCCTCGCACCAGGTGATGCCGGGCAGCATCTTCTCCGCTTCCTCCATGCCCTCCGGATCGTGGGCGCGCAGGGTCGCACCGGCCTGCTGCAGGGCCGGCAGGATGTCCAGGCTGGGGCTCTCGCGCATGTCGTCGGTGTTCGGCTTGAAGGTCACGCCCAGCACCGCGATGGTCTTGCCCGACACGTCGCCGCCGAAGGCATCGATGATCTTCTGCGCCATGGCGCGCTTGCGGTCCTCGTTCACCTGGTCCACCGCCTCGATGATCCTCAGCGGGCTGCCGTTCTGCTCCGCCGTCGCGATCAGGGCGCGGATGTCCTTGGGAAAGCAGGATCCGCCATAGCCCGGCCCGGCATGCAGGAACAGGTTGCCGATGCGCTTGTCCAGGCCGATGCCGCGCGCCACCGCCTGCACGTCGCCGCCGACCTGCTCGCACAGGTTCGCGATCTCGTTGATGAAGGTGATCTTGGTGGCCAGGAAGCAGTTGGCGGCGTACTTGATCAGCTCCGAGGTCTCCAGCGTGGTGAACACCATCGGGGTCTCGTTCAGGAACAGCGGCCGGTAGAGGTCGCGCATCACCTGCTGCGCCTTCTCCGATTCAACGCCGCAGACGATCCGGTTGGGCCGCATGAAATCCTCGATCGCCGCACCCTCGCGCAGGAACTCGGGGTTGGAGACCACGTCGAACTGCGCCGTCGGGTTGGCCTTCGCCAGGATCCGCTTCACCTCCGCGCCTGTTCCCACCGGCACCGTCGACTTGGTGATGACCACGGTGTAGCCGGAGACGGCATTGGCGACTTCCTCCGCCGCGCCGTAGACATAGCTGAGGTCCGCGTCACCGCCGCCCCGACGGCTGGGGGTGCCGACGGCGATGAACACCGCGTCGATGTCCGCCACGGCCGACTTCAGGTCGGTGGTGAAGCGCAGGCGACCGGCCTCCACGTTGCGGGCGACCAGGCTGTCCAGGCCGGGCTCGTAGATCGGCATGATGCCGTCCAGCAGGCGGGTGATCTTGTCGGCATCCTTGTCGACGCAGATCACGTCATGGCCGAACTCTGAGAAACAGGCACCGGAGACCAGACCAACATAGCCTGTGCCGATCATTGCAACTTTCATGGATTTCTACCTTTCGGCGCGTCTGGCAGTCAGAGCGTTCTTGCGAGCGCGCGGATATGGGCGGCAACATCCGGCCCCATGTCCTCGCGGGCCAGGGCGTAGGCGATGGTCGCCTGGATGAAGCCGACCTTGTCACCGCAGTCATAGCGGACGCCTTCGAATCGGTGACCGTGGAAGGGCTGCTTGCCGATCATGCGGGCCAGGGAGTCGGTCAGCTGGATCTCGTTGCCGGCGCCCGGGTCCTGGCTCTCCAGCAGGCCGAAGATCTCCGGCTGCAGGATGTAGCGGCCGATGACGGCCATGGTGGACGGGGCCACGCTCGGGTCGGGTTTCTCCACCAGTCCCTGCACTTCCGCCAGGTCGCCGTCAACGGCACCGGGGGAGACTATGCCGTAGCGGTTGGTGTGCTCCGGCGGCACGTCCATCACCGCGATCATGTTGCCGCCGCGCCGGTCATGCGCCTGCACCATCTGCTGCAGGCAGGGCACCTCCGAAAGGATCAGGTCGTCGGCCAGCAGCACGGCAAAGGGCTCGTTGCCCACCAGGTTGCGGGCGCACCAGACCGCGTGACCCAGGCCCAGCGGCTCCTGCTGCCGGGTATAGGCGATGGTGCCTGCACGCGGCAGCACCGACGTGACCAGGTCCAGGATCTCTTCCTTGCCGCGGTCCTTCAGGTTGGTCTGCAGTTCCCAGGAATGGTCGAAATGGTCCTCGATGGCCGACTTGCCGCGCCCGGTGACGAAGATGAACTCCTCGATCCCCGCCGCCTGGGCTTCCTCCACGGCGTACTGGATCAGCGGCTTGTCGACGACCGGCAGCATCTCCTTCGGCAGGGACTTGGTCGCAGGCAGGAAACGCGTGCCCATGCCGCCCACAGGAAAGACTGCCTTGCGTACCCGCTTTGCCATGACCGCTCCGGTTCCGTCGCCTGATTCGATGCCAGCATCCCGACGCGCGGTTTCTGCCATGCTCGCGCGGCCAGAACAAGCTCTGGACAGCACGGTGGCGTTCCGTCAGAACCGGATTGTGACCTGCGCACGCTGCGCCCTGCCGGTCACATGGGGCCGCTTGCTGGAATTGGTAGACAGACCGGACTTAAAATCCGTTGGGCGCATGCCCGTGTGGGTTCAAGTCCCACAGCGGCCACCATTGCCCGGTCTCGCGCCGGTTGGCCCCGCTCACCCGCCCGGGCAGGGCGGAGGCGCAGGAAAAATGATGGTTAACGCATCTTTACCATCTTGATTCACGTCATCTTAAGTCCGGCACCGGCATTCTTTGCCCAGCAAGAATTGCCGCCGTTCCGGATTGGGACGGTTTCCTGAGCCAAGGAGCCTCACCATGGACCGAGAGAACGAATTCCCACCCGAAGCCCTGACAGGCAGCCTGCGTGATTTCCGGGAGATCAAGGGGGCAAACCTTCTCGGTCGCGTCGATCCGTTCTTCGAGTGGCAGAACCTGCGCCGTCGCAACGAGCTTTGGCCCTATTCCCGTTCCACCTCCACGGCCCCGACCTCCTCCTGCAGTGCCCTGGACGATACCGGCCAGTCGCTGGAGGGCGTGAACTTCGCCTCCCAGGACTATCTCAGCCTTGCCTCCCACCCCGAAGTGAAGGCCGCGGCCATCGAGGCGGTCGAACGCTACGGCGCGCACAGCGCCGGTTCCGCCGCGCTGCTGGGCAACACCACCGGTTCGCTGCGGCTGGAGCAGGAAATCTCCGACTTCATCGGCCGGGACCACACGGTGCTGTTCCCGACGGGCTGGTCCGCCGGCTTCGGCGCCATCCAGGGCCTGGTGCGCCCCGATGACCACGTGGTCATGGACGTTCTGGCGCATTCCTGCATGCAGCAGGGTGCCGCCGCCGCGACCCGCAACATCCACCTGCACGGCCATCTCAACCTGGACGGCGTGAAGCGCAAGCTGAAGCGCATCCGTGACCGTGACGCGGTCAACGGCATCCTGGTGGTGACGGAGAGCCTGTTCTCCATGGACTCCGACACGCCGAAGCTGCGCGAGCTGCAGGATCTCTGCCGCGAGTACAATGCCACGCTGCTGGTCGATGCCGCCCATGACCTGGGTTGCCTGGGCGAGGACGGGCGCGGTCAGCTGGGCCTGCAGAACATGCTGGACGACGTCGACATCATCGTCGGCAGCTTCTCCAAGACCTTCGCCT
Source organism: Minwuia sp. (assembly GCA_965228535.1). Taxonomy (GTDB): domain Bacteria; phylum Pseudomonadota; class Alphaproteobacteria; order Minwuiales; family Minwuiaceae; genus Minwuia. The sequence goes on from CBDDHU010000003.1 coordinate 1,454,063, forward strand.
CCAATGGCGGTTTCGTCGTTGCCGGTTCGCGGTCGGTGAAGGAGTACCTGAAGTACTACAGCGCGCCGCAGACCTTCTCCAACGCCCTGTCGCCGATGCAGTCGGCGGTGGTGCTGAAGGCCTTCGAGATCGTCCGCTCGGAAGAGGGTCGGAAGCTGCGCAAGGCGCTGATGGACAACACCCTGTACCTGCGCGAGCAGCTGAAGCAGGCGAAGTTCGACGCCACGGGCGATCCGTCCGCCATCGTGCCGGTGCATATCGGTGCCGAGGGCCTGGCGCGCATCGCGGCGCAGGAACTGCAGGCCCGCGGTGCCATCGTCAACCTGGTGGAATACCCGGCGGTGGCCCGCAACGGCGCCCGTTTCCGCCTGCAGGTCATGGCCCGGCACTCGAAGGAAGAGATCAACGCCCTGGTCACCCGCATGCGGGCGTCCCTGGACGCGGCCGAAGTCCGTTTCGAACCCTATCGCCTGTCCGGCAAGCAGAAGATCATCAACCCGGTGGCCAAGGTCGCCTGACCCTTCACCGGATGAACTGCCAGACGACGTGCCCGGAGGGAAACCTCCGGGCACTTCTGTTTTCGTGGAAGTCCGGGCCGGGAACCCGGGTCAGATGGCGCGGGACATGAAGTCGGCCATGCGCCGGCTGAACGCCGCCGGGTCATCCAGCGGCTCGCCCTCGATGATCCGTGCCTGGTCGAACAGCAGCCGTGCCGCCTCCTCGATGTCCTGGCTCAGGCCGCCGTCGCGCATCCGCTCCACCAGCCGGATCACCAGCGCGTGGCGCGGATTGATCTCCAGCACCCGCTTCGATGCCTCGTCCACCTGCTTGTGGGCCTTCAGCATCCGTTCCAGCCGCATGTCCATGTCGTTGTCATCGGCGACCAGGCAGACCGGGCTCTCGGCCAGGCGGTCGGAGGTGCGGACATCCTTCACCGCATCCCCCAGCGTCTCCCGGAACGCGGCGATCAGGGTGGCCATGTCGCCTTCCTTCGGCGCTTCCGGCTTGTCCGCCGCGTCGTCCTCGGCCTCGGCGTCGCCGATCTTGGACAGGTCGGCACCGCCGCGGGTGACGGACTTCAGGGGCTTGCCGTCGAACTCGCCATGGGCCGACAGCCAGAAGTCATCCACCGCGTCGGTCAGCAGCAGCACCTCGACGCCCTTCTTGCGGAAGCCCTCCAGGTGCGGGCTGCGGCGCGCTGCGGCCAGGTCGTCGGCCGTGATGTAGTAGATCGCGTCCTGGCCCGGCTTCATCCGCTCGACATAGCCGTCCAGGCTGGTCAGGTCGTCCCCTGCGGTGCTGTCGAAGCGGGCCAGCTTCAGGATGCGCGGACCGACCTCGTGATCCTCGTAGATGCCTTCCTTCAGCACCGCGCCGAAGTTGCGCCAGAAGGTGGCGAAGCCGTCCGGGTCCTTCTCCGCCTTCTTCTCCAGCTCACCGAGCACCCGCTTCACGATCTGGCCGCGCATGTGGCGCAGCATCGGCTCGTTCTGCAGCATCTCGCGGCTGACGTTCAGCGGCAGATCTTCCGAATCCACGATGCCGCGCAGGAACCGCAGGTAGCTGGGTGCCAGACCCTCCGCCTCGTCGGTGATGAAGACGCGTTTCACGTACAGCTTCACCCGGTGCTTGCGGTCCGGGTGGAACAGGTCGAACGGCTTCTCCGTCGGCACGAACAGCAGCAGCGTGTACTCGACCTTGCCCTCGATCCGGCTGTGCAGCACCGTCCAGGGCTCGTCGAAGGCCCCGCCGACATGGCGATAGAACTCGGTGTACTGCTGCTCCGTGATCTCCGACTTCGGGCGGGTCCAGAGGGCGGAGGCCCGGTTGACCGGCTCGTTCTCCGCGTCCGCCTCGTCATCGCTGGCGGTGATCGTGATCGGCCAGGTGATGTGGTCGGAATAGGTCTCGATGATCTGGCGCAGCCGCCAGGTCTCCAGGAACTCCTTCTGCTCCTCGCGGATCTTCAGTTCGACGGTGGTGCCGCGCCCGTCGCGCACCGATTCCTCGATGGTGTACTCGCCGGTCCCGCCGGAGGTCCAGGTGAAGGCCGTGTCCGCGCCCGCACGGCGACTGGTGACGGCAACCTCCTCCGCCACCATGAAGGCGGAATAGAAGCCCACACCGAACTGGCCGATGACGGAAAGGTCGGGGCCCTTCCCGTCCTTGTCCTTGCCGGCCGCCAGCTGCTCCATGAAGGTGGTGGAACCGGAGCGCGCGATGGTGCCCAGGTTCTCGATCATGTCGTCGCGGTCCATGCCGACGCCATTGTCGGTGATGGACAGCGTGCCCTTGTCCTTGTCCACGTGCACGGTGATGTGGAAATCCGCGTCACCGTCGGTCAGCGCCGGTTCGGCGATGGCCAGGTAGCGCAGGCGCTCGCAGGCGTCGGAGGCGTTGGAGATCAGTTCCCTGAGGAAGATCTCCTTCTCCGAGTAGAGCGAGTGGGTGACGATGTGCAGAAGCTTCGCAACCTCTGCCTGGAACTGGTAGCTCTGGGCGGTCATCGGTCAGGAGTCCTCCTTGGGCTTGGTGAGGCTTTCCAGCGTCGGCAGGAAATTCTCGGCAGTGAATGACGGGAACAGGTAGGCCCAGCCGGCGACCTTGTCGGCAGCGGCGCGGGCAAGGGCTTCCTCGTCAGCGGCAACAATCGGGTTCGGCTGCTTGCCGTCCACGCCGGCAGGCAGTTGCTCGATCAGGCTTGCGTCGAAGCGGACATCGAAGCGCAGCCAGAAGGCGTCCGTGTTGTCCACCTTGCGCCCGGCATCCAGCACGTCGACGGTGACGATCCAGCCGTTCTGGGCCGTGAAGACCGCCTGTGTCGCGCCGGTGAAGTCAACCTGGTCAGCCGGTGCCACGTCGCGGGGCTTCAGGAACTCCAGCGCGCGGCCGGTGGCGGTCAGCCGGATTTCCTGCTCCTGCAGGCCCTCCGGCAGGTCGGTGACGTGGAAATAGCCGTACTCGCTGCGGTTCAGTTCCAGCACGGGGCCATCGGGGCGCGTGATGCGGATGTCGGTGACCACGTCCTTCGAGACCTTGAACAGTTCGCGGTCCAGCCAGTCCGTCGGCGCCGGCTTCAGGTTGAAGAAGCCCTCGGCCAGCCAGGTCGCGTTCTCGTCGGCGCGCCGGACATAGACCTTCGCCGGTTCGGTGGCGGAACCGAGCTGCTTGGTCTTGCCGAGGATGATGCCGGCCAGCCGGTTGCCGTTGCCGTCGCTGGCGACCACCTTCATGGCCTTGTCGGTGCCGTCATCCTTGCCGTCCGCGGCGGGCTGCGGCTCATCCAGCCCCAGCCGGTCGTGCAGGTCCGGGTCGGTCGTCTTCGGCGCGATGACGCTGGCCCGCGACAGGGCGACCACCAGCCTCTTCACCTCGTCGGCATCCGCCGGGTAGCCGCCACGGTCGTCATGGTGCCAGCGACCATCCGCATCGCGGCTCAGGCTCCATTGCCCCTTCGGGGTCACGAAGTCCAGCCGGGCCACATCGTTGATCCGGTCCACCAGGTCCGGGAACAGCGGCTGGCCATATTCGCGGGCGGCCAGCCTGTCGGCCTTGCGGTCCAGCACGATGGCAGAGGCAACGACGCTTGCCACCGTCAGCAGCAGAAGCACGATCCACGTGGTGCGGCGCATGGCTCAGGCCTCCTTCAGCATCTGGCTGCGGCGGCGGCGACTGCGCCGCCAGAGCGCCAGGATCATGGCGATGACGAACACCAGCGCCGGCATGGCACCGATGGTGATCACCTTGATGCGGTCCTGCAGTTCCTCGATGTCACGGCGCAGGTTCAGCTGCACCGCGCGCAGCTCCCGCCGGGTTTCCAGCACGTCCTGCTGGAAGGCCTCGATGGCATTGGCTTCCTCTGCGGACAGCAGCTGTCCGCCGCCTTCACCGGCGCGGTTCTGCAACTCGGCCAGCTTCTGCTCGGTTTCCTTCAGCCGTGCCTCCAGCTCCTGCTCCTGCTGCAGGTACTGCTGCTCCGCCGCGCGGCGCAGGTCGGCAATGACGGTGAAGGGCCGGTCGCCCTCGCCCCGGCTGCGCAGCCCGATCAGGTCACTGGAACCGGCCAGGTTGTCGAGCATGTTGATCAGCAGGTTGGCATTGCCGGACGTCTGCTGTGTCACTTCCTGCCCGAACATGGCCTGGCGACTGACCCAGTACGTATCCTCGATGAAGTCGGCATCGGCCATCAGGATGACGCTGATCGGCTCCACCGAGCGGGCGAGGTGCGGGGTGGTGACACCTTCCGGTGCCGCCTCGAACGCGGAATCGACCATCCCGCCCAGCCGTGCGGCGATGACGAAGGGGCGCCCCTCCGATGCGAAGTCGGCCAGCAGGCCCTGCGGATCCGGGCGGAAGCGCAGCTTGGAGGCCGGCACGCGCATGGCGTCGTCGCTGCTGGTGATCAGCGGCACGGCGGTCAGCGGGCTGTCGTCCGCGATCTCGATATGCCCGACGGTGGGCAGCAGCAGCGGCAGGCTGAGGTCCGCCGTCACCGGGTCATTGTCGTTCAGTGCCGGTCCGGCAGCCTGGATCCAGGCGACATAGTCGATCAGCTGTCGCCGGCCGCGCCCGACATTGACACGGGTGGCGAGGGTCCGGTCCACCACCAGCGTCTCCGGCTCCACCTGCACGCCCCAGGGGCCGAGCAGTTCCGGCAACAGGCTGGAATGCGGGTCCATCGGATCGGGTGCCCCGGTGGGGGAGGGCAGGCGTACCCCGACCTCCGAGAAGGCGTCGGCCAGGATCACCGCCTTGCCGCCGCCCAGGATGAACTGCTCGACCGCGTAGCGCTGGCGCTCCGTCAGGTTGCGCGCATGGGCCAGCAGCAGGACGTCGGTCTCGGGGTCGATCTCCTCCCACTGCCTCAGCGGTACCTCGACATCGAAGAACTCGTACAGCGGCGCCATGATGGCGTAGGGGCGGCTTTCGCCACGCATCGCCGCCTGCACGCCGCCCGGCCCGAACTCCAGCGGGAAGGTGGTGATCACCATCAGCTTCGGCCGTTCCGGGTTGGACAGGCCATGCACCAGCCGTGTCAGGTCATATTCCAGGAACCGGCCCCGGTCCGGCTGGAAGAAGGGAATGGTTTCCTGGTCGTCGGTGGTGTTCTGCCCCACCAGCCCGAAATAGAAGCTGTCGCCGCCCTGGCCCAGCGGCACGCCGCTCAGGCCCGCATCGACGGCGCTGTCCTCCTCCTCCGAGAACGGTTCCGGGTCGATCAGTTCCAGGCGGATGCGCCCGTCGGAGATGGTGCGGAATTCCTCCAGCATGCTCATCACCCGGTCCGCATGGTTGCGGATCTCCGGCACCGCCCCGGCCAGGGATGCGGAGTAGTAGAGCTGCAGGGTGATGTCCTCCTCCAGCCCCGTCAGCACGTTCCGGGTGCCGTCGGACAGCGTGTAGAGGCCGTTCTCGGTCAGGTCGAGGCGGCTGTTCTCCAGCGTGTCGTCGGCAACGATGTTGACCGCGAAGAACAGGATGGCCAGCAGCCCGATGCCGCTGAAGCTGATGAACTTGTAGCTGTTGAGCTGATTCATGGTCCCGTCCTCAGCCCGCGAATTTCTTGTATTCGATGATGATCATGTTGGCGAACAGCCAGGCCCCGATCAGGCTGGCGAAGAACACCAGGTCGCGCAGGTCGATCACCCCGCCGATGATCGACTGGAAATGGGTGATGAAGCTGAAGCCCGCGATCTGGTCCACCAGCATGTCCGGCGCCCAGCCGCTGACGAAATCCAGCACGATGGGCGTGCCGGAGACGGTGAACAGGAAGCAGACGACGGTGGAGACGACGAAGGCAATCACCTGGTTCTGGGTCAGCGCCGACAGGCAGGAGGTGATGGCCAGGTAGCCGCCGGCCATCAGCAGCGCGCCGACATAGCTGGCGACGATCACCCCGTGGTCGGGATTGCCGAGATAGCTGACGGTCAGCCAGAACGGGAAGGTCAGCGACAGCGCGATGCCGACAAACGCCCAGGCGGCGAGGAACTTGCCCAGCACCGCGGCAGGGACGGAGATCGGCAGGGTCAGCAGCAGCTCGATGGTGCCGGTCTTGCGTTCCTCCGACCACAGCCGCATGCCGATGGCCGGGATCAGGAACAGGTAGAGCCAGGGCAGGTAGGTGAAGAAACTCAGCAGGTCCGCCTGTCCACGCTCGAAGAAGCTGCCCAGGTAGAAGGCGAAGGCCGCCGTGGTCAGCAGGAAGATGACGATGAACACCCAGGCCACCGGTGTGGCGAAGTACCCGGCCAGTTCACGCCGGAAGACGGTTGTCATGGCACCCATGGCTCAGTTCCCCTGCGTGATGGAGCGGAAGACCTCGTCCATCCGTCCCGGATCGACGTAGAAGGCCCCGATCTGCCAGCCGCGTGCGCTGGCAAGTTGCGAGACACCGTCGGTGACGGTCGCCGCGCCCTCCGGGAACACCACGACGCGCCGGTCGCCGTCCGGTTCGACGCTGGCGACGCCCGGCACCCGGATCAGATCGGCGCGGATGGTTTCGAAGTCCGGCTGCTCCGCGCCCTTCAGTTCCAGCACCACCGCGTTGTGGAACCGCGAACGGCCCATCAGTTCGCCGGGTGTGCCATCGGCCACCACCTTGCCATGGGCGATGATCATGGCCCGGCTGCACACCGCCGAGACTTCCTCCAGAATATGGGTGGAGATGATGATCGCCTTTTCCGGCGCCAGTTCGCGGATCAGTTCGCGCACCTGGAACTTCTGGTTCGGGTCCAGCCCGTCGGTCGGTTCGTCCAGGATCAGGATCTCCGGGTCGTGCAGCAGCGCCTGGGCCAGTCCGACGCGGCGCTTGAAGCCCTTCGACAGGGTCTCGATCGGCTGCTGCATCACCCGGCGCAGCTCGATCCGTTCCGTGATCGCGGCGATGCGGTCGCGCCGCTGCTTCGTGCCGAGACCGCGCACGCTGGCGACGAAGTCCAGAAACGCGGCGGGGGTCATGTCGGGATAGGCCGGCGCGCCTTCGGGCAGGTAGCCGATGCGGGTCTTGGCCATGATCGGGTTGGCCAGCGCGTCGATCCGGTTGACCGTCACCGTGCCGGCCGTGGGGCCGAGGAAGCCGGTGATCATCTTCATGGTGGTGGACTTGCCCGCGCCGTTGGGGCCGAGGAAACCCAGCACCTCACCGCGCTGCACCTCGAAACTGATCCCGTCCACGGCGGTGAAGTGGCCGAACTGCTTCACCAGGTCCCGAACTTCCAGCATGGCTGTCACGTCGGCACTGCTCCCCTGTGTCATGCGTCCCATCCCGTCATGCGTTCTGTTCCCGTCGCGGAAGCATCGTTCAGCAACCGGTTCCGCGCATCCCTGTTCCGCTGGCCGATGGTGGCCGGATCGTGTGTCACCTCAGGCCGCGCCATGATCTAGTCGGCCCTGCCATGCGGTTCAAGGGTTTCAAGCCAACTGCAGGGGCCTGTAGGCTGGTTCGATATCTGGCGGGGGGGAGCAGATGGCATCATCGAAGGCGGCAATCACCGGCGTGGCCAACACGGCCTGCGGCAGGCTGGAGGGATCGACCTGCCTCGGCCTGCATGCGGAGGTCGCGCGCGGCGCGGTCGCGGATGCGGGACTGGACCTGAAGGACGTGGACGGGCTGCTCTGCGCCTATTCCTTCACGGAGCCGCATCCGATGCTGGCTTCCGTCGTCGCGGAATATCTCGGTATCCAGCCGGCCTACTCCGCCTGTGTCAGTGCAGGCGGGGCGACAGGCGGGCTGCAGGTGATGACCGCGAAGGCGCTGGTGGAGAGCGGCATGTGCCGCCACGTGCTGTGCCTGACCGGGGACAACCGCCTCACCGGCATGGCGCCGGGTGCCGCCGTCGCCGCGCTGGCGCAGTTCGGCCACGGTCAGTACGAGGTGCCCTACGGCATCACCATTCCCGCCGCCTACGGCATGGTCGCGCGCCGCTACATGCACGATACCGGGCTGACCGCCTCCGACCTGGCGCACATCGCGGTGACCACACGCAACCATGCACGGCGCCACCGCGATGCGCAGATGCGCAAGCCGTTGAGCCACGATGACGTGATGGCCAGCCGGGTGATCGCCGACCCGCTGCGCCTGTTCGACTGCGCGCTGATCTCCGACGGGGCGGCCGGGATCCTGATATCGGCCTCGCCGACCGGCAACGGGGCCGACCTGCGCATCGTCGGCGCAGGCCAGAAGAACACGCACGAGCACCTGATCGCCGCGCCGCGCGACCTGCAGTCATTCGGCTGCAAGTTCAGCGCCCGCGATGCCTTTGCCGAGGCCGGGATGACCACCGCCGACATCGACGTGGCGGAGATCTATGACAGCTTCACCATCACCCTGGCCATCGAGCTGGAGTCCATCGGCTTCTTCCCCAAGGGCGGGGTGGGGGAGGCCGTGGCCGCCGGCGCGCTCGACCTGGGCGGCCGCCTGCCCTGCAACACCCATGGCGGGCTGCTGAGCTTCGGCCATTCCGGCGCGGCGGGCGGCGCGTTCCACGTGGTCGAGGCGGTGCGGCAGTTGCGCGGGCAGGCGGCGGACCGCCAGGTGCCCGATGCGGCCCGCGCCTTCGTCCATGGCGATGGCGGGGTGCTTTCCGCCCACGTGTCCCTGATCCTGGAGCGGCAGTCATGACCACCACCGATCCCGCAACCGACCTGCCGCTGCCGACCCCGAACGCGGAGAGCCAGGCCTTCTGGGATGCCTGCGCGGACGGGCGGCTGACCCTGGCCCGCTGCACCGCCTGCGACGCGGTGCAGTTTCCCCCGCAGGCGACCTGCACTGCCTGCGGCGGCACCACGGGAACGCCCTTCGACGCCAGCGGCAGGGGGGAAGTCTTCACCTTCACCGTCAACCATCGCGCCCCCGGCCCTGCCTTCGCCGCGCGCGCGCCCTATGTCATCGCCCTGGTCGACCTGGAGGAAGGACCGAGGCTGATGATGAACGTGATCAACTGCGCGCCGGAGGACGTGGCCATCGGCCTGGCCGTGCGCGTGGTGTTCGAGAAGCGCGGCGACATGGCCCTGCCGCAGGCGGAGATTGCCTGAGCCATGGCCGCGATCCACTACATCCCCCATGGCGGCGGTCCGCTGCCGCTGATCGGGGATCCGGCTCATGCGCCGCTGGTCAAGGCACTGACGGCCCTGCGACCGGCGCTGGAAGGTGCCCGCGCCATCATCACCGTCACCGCGCACTGGGAGGCGGCGACGCCGACCCTCAGCAGCGGGGCCGCGCCGGGCATGATCCATGACTATTACGGCTTTCCGGAGGAGACCTACCGCCTCAGCTACCCCGCACCCGGCGCGCCGGACCTGGCGGCGGCGGCGGCCGAGGCGCTGCGTTCGGCAGGCTTCGAGCCCGAGCTGGACCCGGAACGCGGCTACGATCACGGCACCTGGGTGCCACTGATGCTGTTGCGGCCGCAGGCGGACATTCCCGTGCTGCAGATGTCGCTGCTCTCCGATCTCGATCCCGCCCGCCACATCGCCATGGGCCGCGCGCTGGGGACGCTGCTGAAGGAGGGTGTGGTGCTGATCGGTTCCGGTTTCAGCTTCCACAACATGCAGGCGCTGGTGGGGCGGCTGGCCCCGCAGCAGCAGGCGCAGGGCCGCGAAATGGCCGTTGCGTTCCATGACTGGCTGGACAGCGTGATCCGTGACAGCGCCTCCGACCCGGAGGCACTGACCCGCGCCCTGGCCAACTGGGCGGACGCTCCCGGCGCGCGCTTCTGCCAGCCGCGGGAGGAACACCTGCTGCCGCTGCATGTCTGCGCCGGTGCCGCCCTGGCGGCCGGCCTGCCCGCGCTTGAGCACACCTACACCGGCCCGCTGCTCGGCTACGAAACCCGCGGCTATGCCTGGGGCTGAGGGGCGGAAAGGCCGAGGGACGCGAGGGCCAGGGGTCGCCGATGCCGCGATCCGGATGACAATGGTGAACCCGGGGAGGGGAGAGCATGCCGAAGCTGACGGACGAGGAGTTCCAGGGGTTCCTGGCGGAGCGCGGGATCGTGATGAAGATCGCGGTGGTGCGGCCTGACGGCAGTCCGCTGGTGACGCCGCTGTGGTTCATCCACCGCGACGGGGCGATCTGGTTCACGCCGAGGGAGAAGTCGGAATGGTTCGGCTGCCTGCGCCGTGATCCGCGCGTCGCGCTGTGCATCGACGACCAGAACCTGCCCTACCGCAAGGTACTGGTGGAGGGGCAGGCCGAGCTGGTGCACGATGTCGGTGCCGATGACGCCTGGCGCGATCTCTACCGCGACATGGCCGCCCGCTATGTCGGCCGGCGTGGCGCCGACGAATATGTCGACAACACCATCGACCAGCCCCGCGGCCTGTTCCGCGTCGTGCTGGCCACCGCCAGGGTGAAGAGCTGGCGCCTGCCGGTGGAGGGGGAGCCGCAGATGGGCATCTGGGCCGACCGCTACTACAGACCCGGCACGAATTTCTGACTGGTTCCACCTTTGAAAGCCGCCGGAGACGGCCTGCCGCGCCGGGTCTCTGGTGGTGGGCCGGGTCTCTGGTGGTAGGTCGGGTCTCGTACAGCTCAGGGGGAGCAGAACAGGATGTGCCATGTTGACTGACCGTTTCGGTGAAGCGCTTGTCTATGCCCACACACTGCATCGCGAGCAACGGCGCAAGGGCACGGCCATTCCCTATGTCTCCCACCTGATGACGGTTTCGGCACTGGTGCTGGAGCATGGCGGGGACGAGGACCAGGCCATTGCCGCGTTGCTGCACGATGCGGCCGAGGACCAGGGCGGGGCCGGAACCCTGGCGGTCATCCGGGACCGCTTCGGCGACGGTGTGGCCGACATCGTCTCCGACTGCACGGACTCCTGGGAGGAACCGAGGCCCGACTGGCGGGCACGGAAGGAGGCCTACATCGCCGACCTGTCGATGAAGCCGGACCGGTCACTGCTGGTTTCGCTGGCCGACAAGACCCACAATGCGGAGGCGATCCTCCACGACCACCGCGAACTGGGCGACATGCTCTGGAGCCGTTTCACCGGCGGGGCCGTCGGAACACGCTGGTACTATCGCAGCCTCGCAGACCGCTTCGCCGACCTGGTGCCGGGGCGGCTGCCGGAACGTCTCGACAGGGCGGTGCGTGGATTCGGGGGCTGACGGGGCCTGGTGCTTGCTGACAAGAAGTCCGGGATAACCTGCAATTCCCGGCACCCGGCTTCGGTATCGAGAGGGCCTGCAGATGAGTAGGGGAAAATCATGCCATTCCTGAGAGTTCGTGATCTGGATGAACTCTGGTACGAGCAGGCGGGTGAAGGGCCTGACCTGCTGATCATTTCCGGGACAGGCGGTGACCTGCGCTGCCGCCCCAACGCCCTGGATACGCCGCTGACCGGGCATTTCCGGGTGACAACCTATGATCAGCGCGGCCTGGGACGCACGACCAAGCCCGAGGGCGGGTACACCATGGAGAATTATGCCGAGGACGCAGCGGCCGTCATGGATGCGCTGGAACTTGCACCCTGTCCGGTGCTGGGCATCTCGTTCGGCGGCATGGTGTTGCAGAACCTGGTTGTCCGTCATCCCGAGAAGGTCACCAGGATGGCCCTGTTCTGCACCTCGCCCGGCGGCGCTGGTGGATCATCCTATCCGCTGCATACCCTGCCGCCGATGGAGCTGGAGGAGAAATTCCGCGCCTCGATGAAGCTCTATGACAACCGCACCACCGACGACTGGTACGGGACAGAGCAGGCCGAGATGCTGCGTCGCCGCGCGGACAAGTCCGCCTTTGCCGGCGAACCGAACTTCCAGCGGGGCCTGACGGGCCAGCTCCACGCCCGATCCGAGCACGATTGCTGGGAAGGGCTGGCCAATGTCACCCATCCGGCCTTCTGTGCCGGTGGCACCCACGACGATGTCGCCACCCCGGAAGCCATGCAGAACCTGGCCGACCGCTTGCCGAATGGTGAACTGCATCTCTACGACGGTGGCCACCTGTTCTTCATCACCGCTCCGGAAGCCTACGATGACCTGATGGCATTCCTTGCACGCCAGTAGCGTACGCGCCGAAGCCGTCACGCCGCCCGTTGACCGATCTCCCTGTGCGGACCCGCGACTCTACCGATCAGCGGAACGGAAATCCTGGCTGCCGAACGGGTGCTGTTGAAGGGTTCCGGCGGGCAGATCCGAAGGATGTACACTCTTCCGGAGAATTCCTCGTCTCCCGCCATGGCGGGGGAGATACTTACTCGGCAACTTCAGTGGAAAAAATGGTGGGCGCACAAGGACTCGAACCTTGGACCCGCTGATTAAGAGTCAGGATTTTTCAATTTCTGCCTTTTTCTGGTGGTTTCTGGTAATCCTAGCAACGCATTGTTATTCAACATTTTTGAGTCAGTAGACGTTTCCACACGTTTCCGGTAATTTCGCTTCTTGTGGTGGACCGGTGGGGGCGAAGACGCCCCGTCCCCACACTTGGAGGCGGAAAATGGCAAGCAAGATCAAGCTCACGAAACAGGCCGTCGAGGCACTGCCGGTCGAAGCCGGAGCACGGTGCGTCGTCTGGGATACCGAGGCGACCGGGTTCGGGGTTCGCGTGACCGGCTCGGGACGCACCTATTTCGTGCGGTATCGGGCCGGGTCGGGGCGTGCTGCGCCGCGCAAGGACTTCACCATCGGCAAGCATGGCGCTCCCTGGACGGTGGACAATGCCCGCAGGGAGGCCCGCATCATCCTGGGCAGGGTTGCCGATGGACAGGACCCTCAGGCAGAGAAGGTTGCCGCCCGAACACCAAGCAACGGGACAAGCTTCGAGGACGTCGCCAGCCTGTTCCTGGATCGCCATGTTCGGCGCAAGCTGCGACCGTCCACCATCCGCGATTATGAGAGCATCGTGCTGAAACGGCTGGTGCCTGAATGGGGGACGCGCCAGATCCGGGATATCCGGCGATCCGACGTGCATGCACTGCTCGACCCCATAGAGGACGAGACCCCGGTCATGGCACGTCTCACATTCGCAGTGACAAGACGTCTGTTCGGCTTTGCGCTTGAGCGTGACCTTATTGATGAAAGCCCCTGTGCCGGTCTGAAAGGGCCTGCGGTTCCGAAGGCGCGGGACCGTGTTCTCAGTGATGACGAGATGCGCCTGGTTTGGGAGAATTCGGCCCAGATGGGTTTCCCCTTTCGTCAGGCCTTCAGGCTCCTGCTTCTCACTGGTCAGCGGCGTTCGGAGGTCGGCGGCATGAAGTGGTCGGAACTGGACCTTGATACTGCTGTCTGGACCATCCCGGCGGAACGGGCGAAGAACGGTCGCGCCCACCTGGTCGATCTTGCGCCAGAGGCGGTTGCCGAGATCAGGGCCACACCCAGGATCGGTGAATACGTCCTCGGTGTTGCCGGTCGATCACCACTGCAGGGTTGGAGCAAGGCGAAGCGGAACCTTGACGCAAGACTGGCCGAGGTGGCCGCGGAAACGGGTGCGCCCACCCCCTCGCCCTGGCGCATCCACGACCTCCGCCGTACAGCCGCCACAGGGATGGCTGGGCTGGGGTTTGGCCCGCATGTAGTGGAAAGGGTGCTCAACCACGTGTCTGGCGCCCAAGGCGGCCTGGTGGGCGTCTATCAGCGCCACGAGTACCGGAATGAGCGCAAGGCTGCCCTGATGGCGTGGGCTTCGCAGGTTACTTCTTCACTAGCTTCGAATGACACAAATGTCGTCGATCTGCGGACGTCGAAGGAGGCCACATCATGACAGAAGACGATCCGTTCCTGCGGGACTTCGGCATTTCAAGCTCCGACCTGCATGCGCAACTGGTCACGTTGAGAGAAAGGCTGGCGAGGGCAGAACAGGAGAGGGATGCTTCGGATCATCAGACGAGACTTCAGCGTATGATGTACTCGACAACAAGCCTGTCGCTCTTTCTCTGCGAGATCCCCGCTTTCTCAGATCAGCAGTTATCCAATTGCCAGGACCTGATCGCTCATGACCTGGATCTGGTCATGGAAGGTTCACCAGCTCGCTTCATTCGACCTGAGAGAACCCGGATCGGCAGGCCCAACACACCAGGACTGGTCGAAGCCCAGAGGGGTTGGGCGGCAGCCTACCTGCAGCACCTGATCAATGGTGGGTTGCAGGTCAAGGAAGCGTCGGAGAAGGCCGCTCGGGACATCAATGCTACAGCTCGGCGTTTTCCTGGCTCGAGGAACGATGGTCGAACAACCCCCCGGTCTTTGAGAGAATGGAGGAGCATGTGCTCCGGCATAGGTGCGAAAGCGGGGGCCATGAAGGCTACCTATGACGAGATTCTCGAAAGTGTTCATGCGCGGAACATGACTCACGATGAGGCATGCCGGTTCATTCTCCAGAAGCCGGATAGAGAACGAAGACGCCCTCAGGAATCCAATTAAGTCCAATATTTTCTGTATGTGAGACCCGGCATCTCTCGACCATCGCAAGCAACCAGCGAGGATCGAGAGAAAGCCATGGCTTCCCACTCCACCGAACATCACCAGCCCGAATTGAACTCCGAACCGGACCCCTTGCTGTCCCCGAAGGAACTGGCGCTGCGGGAGAACCTCACCAAGGGCTGGCTGGATAAGGCCCGCTGCCGCGGTGATGGCCCGCCCTTCTACCGGATCGGCGGCCGGATCTACTACCGCAGGTCCGAGTACCATTCCTGGCTCGACGGGCATCGCCACACCAGCACGAGTGCCTACTGACGGGGCAGAACGAATGCATGGCCCGGCGAACCGCCCTTGGCGGGCGCACCCTGCTCTCGTCAACGTGCATTCGAGAGAACCTGTCAGGTGGGCCCGGGGAGTTGAAGACCCGCCACCCCTGTCGCCCAACCCTCAACGCATTGCAGAAATCCCGGCTGCCTCATCGTTGACCGAGGCGAGCATGCTCGCTCATGTTGCCGCCCTGCACCAGGGCGGCAGAGGCAAGGTCGCCTTCGCCAGGAAACTTCCATGCGGGGTTTGGCAGGAGGAGGCCGTTGCCTGCGCCGACCTGGTCGAACGTATTCCATCCCTCATCGGTCAGGGTGATGTCTACGTGGGCATGAACCGCTTCTGGGGTCCCAGGCGCATGGACAGGCTCGCCACATGTTCGGCGCTGTATTGCGATCTAGACTACCACAATACGGAGCATGCCTACCTGACACCGGAGCAGGCGGGATTTCTTGCGCTTGTGAAACTGCATGATGCGAACAAGCCACCGCCGACATTGACCGTGTCCTCCGGCAGGGGACTGACCTTGGTTTGGCTACATTCGGAGATCCCACCAGCGGCTCTCCCGCGCTGGAACAGGTGCCAAGACAGCATCTTCGAGACCCTGAGTGAGCTGGGCGCAGACCCCCGTGCACGCGACGCGACCCGGGTATTCCGCCTCGCGGGAACAGTCAATTCGAAGTCCGGCAGCGAAGTCCGTCTGATGGATATCAAAGACAGCAAATGGGACTTTGATACGCTTGCGGACGAGCTCCTGCCGCGTTCGCGTCTGGGACTGGCCGAAGAACGCGCGAAGAGACAGATGCCGCAGGCCGGCAGGCGCGAGAGACCTGTCGTCCGACATACCGCAGGATCGCTGTGGCAGAACCGGCTGGAGGAACTGAAACAGCTTGCTGACCAGCGCTGGCCACAGGGCATTCCGTCCGGGCACAGGGACACGTGGTTGTTCATTGCGTCGGTGGCGCTTTCCTGGCTGGTCCCGGCGCATCTGCTCGAACAGCACGTGATCGAACTGGCACGACACTATTGTCCTGCATGGTCAGCCAGGATGACCCGCTCCTGCATGGGCAGCATCCTGCGTCGCGCCCGCAGGTCGGGCAACGGTGAGCGGCTGAAATGGAAGGGGCGGGACATTGATCCCCGCTACCGGCTCACCACAAGCGAGATCATCCGACTGCTCGCAATCACCCCCGATGAAATGCGGGGTCTCGACTTCAGGTCATTGGTCGATGCTGACCGTCGCCGCACACTCGCCAGCACATCAAGGCGAATGAAGCGGAGAGCCGGGGGAAGCATTGACCGGAACACCTACCAGACCCGTTCGGAGTCCAGATGCGCCGAGGCGCGCCATCTCAGGGCAAGCGGCCTGTCATGGTCTGAGGTGGGGGGCAGGATTGGCATCAGTGCCGATGCGGCCCGCAAGCGCGCCTCTCGCTATCCGGTTACCGCGGATCCGGACAGGTCTGTCATGGTGTATAGTGGCGAAGCTATGCCTCATGGCCATTCAGCTGATCGAGATCAGAACTCGGATGCGGCTGGCCCTTCCAGTCCCGATGGGCTTGTCGCTCGCCTGCCAGAAACCGACTGTGCCAGACCGCCAACACGTTCAATCAGCCTGGACCAGGCTCCTGCCGCCATCAAACGGCGTCTTGCAGGCGTCGGTCGAGACAGGCCATCAAGGCCCCACCAGCTCTATCCACGACCTAGTCCAGCAGCCTGTATCTCTCAGCCAGCCACTGCATGGCTAAGTGCTCGGCCTCCATGATCGCACGGCGCTTGCGGGCATAGGTCGAGCGCCACATGCCGCGTGGCCTGGGGGCGATCAGTTGCTGCGTGCCGGGCCTTCCGCCCAGTTCTTCCCTCAGTCTGTTGGCCCGCCCGAGCGCACGATCCCAGTGGTCGTTCCTCTGGCTCGCATAGTAGAGGTCGTGACACTTCCGGCAGCGGAACTGGCCGTCACGGAGGTAGAGACGCAGACACCTCGTTTCGCAACCGTCGCCCGGGCAGACAAGGTAGGCACGGGAGCCACCCAGGTGGCAATCGACATGCGCGATGGTGATATGCTGGTGCTCCACGGTCATGGGCAAGGCTTCGGACCCAGGCTGAACCGAGAGACCGTTCCTGCCCGCAATGCACTTGAAACTGACGGCAGGTTGTCCGCCGATATGGACAGTCGTGGTGGACCGTTTGCCGGGCGCCAGCAGGCCGTGACGGCGCAGTTCTCCTATATCAAGTTCGACGCTCTCCTCGACGCTTTGGCGAGGTCGAGTGGATAAACGACCTGATCCGACACCGCCCATCATCTGTCTCCTGCGCCTTTTTCGAAATCCTTTGTGGATTCTGGCCTTTCGGGGGCTTCGGGTCCACGTTTCGCTGAACTCTGCCAGGCTCTGAAAGCCGTCGGAATGGCCCATGGATTGCCTCTTCGTGGATCTGGTGCCCCGTGCTGCAAGACAGCCCGCACTACTGGGCGGCCCAACCGCAACAGTGGCCATTCAGGGCGATGTCGCGCCACTACCCGCATGTACCGGAGACGTGAAACGCAGTAGTCGACCAACTTCGATTGCTGGCTGGGCAAGCGAAATCGGGACCGATTGACCGGTCTCCCCGATGACTGCCGAATGATGGCAGCTGAGCCTTCGCTTGATGACTGCAACGTAGTATCCGCGCCCCTCGTATGCGTGGCTGACCTGAACCATCGCCTTGCGTGACAGTGTACCAGCGTCAAGAATGCTCACTGGAAGTTGCAAGGCCTTTTGGGGAGTGCCGTGTTGCCGCGTGATCAAGACAGCCGCCTGGCGCACGCGCCCGAGAGCCGAGGCATGCGCCCGTGACCGGCCCGAGCCTCAGCGAACGTGATGTCTGCACGAAGTTCATCACCCCTGCGGTGGTGAAGGCAGGCTGGGACCTGATGACCCAGATCCGGGAGGAGGTGAGCTTCACCAAGGGCCGGATCATCGTGCGAGGCAAGCTGGTCAGTCGCGGCAAGGGCAAGCGCGCGGACTACATCCTTTTCTACAAGCCCAACATCCCGCTCGCGGTCATCGAGGCCAAGGACAGCAGCCACAGCGTCGGCGATGGCATGCAGCAGGCGCTGGACTATGCCGAGACCCTGAACGTCCCCTTTGTCTTCTCCTCGAACGGCAGTGGTTTCATCTTTCATGACCGGTCCGGCACCAATGTGCAGGTGGAAGTTCCCCTTCCCCTCGATGCCTTCCCCGGACCCGAGGAACTCTGGTCGCGCTACCGGTCCTGGAAAGGGCTGGCGCCCGCGGACGATGCCATCGTGCTCCAGGACTATCACGAGGACGGTCTGGGCAAGGAACCCCGTTACTACCAGCGCAATGCCATCAACGCGGCTGTGGAGGCGATAGCACGCGGGCAGGACCGGCTACTGCTTGTCATGGCGACCGGCACCGGCAAGACCTACACGGCGTTCCAGATCATCTGGCGGCTCTGGAAGGCAGGCCGGAAGAAGCGCATCCTGTTCCTGGCCGACCGCAACATCCTGGTCGACCAGACCATGGTCAACGACTTCCGCCCCTTCGGCGGGGCCATGGCAAAGCTTTCGGCCCGGGCCGGGACCATCGAACGTGCCGATGGCTCCACCGCCGAACTGACCAGCGCGCTTGATGGCAAGCGCCAGATCAATAAGTCCTATGAGGTCTATCTTGGCCTCTACCAGGCCATCACCGGCCCGGAGGAAAGCCAGAAGCTATACCGCTCCTTCTCGCCCGACTTCTTTGACCTGATCGTCATCGACGAGTGTCACCGGGGCAGCGCTGCCGAGGACTCGGCCTGGCGGGAGGTGCTGGAATATTTCTCCTCGGCCACGCAGATCGGCCTGACCGCGACCCCCAGGGAGACGGAATATGTCTCCAACATGGCCTATTTCGGTGAGCCGGTGTTCACCTACACCCTGAAGCAGGGCATCCATGACGGCTTCCTCGCCCCCTACAAGGTGGTGAAGCTGCATATCGACCGGGATGTGGAGGGGTATAGGCCTGAGAAGGGTCAGACCGACCGCCACGGCGCACTGGTCGAGGACCGCATATACAACACCAGGGACTTCGACCGGAACCTGGTGCTGGGCGAGCGGACGAAGCTTGTCGCGGACAAGGTCACCGCCTTCCTGAAGGAAAGTGGCGACCGGTTCCAGAAGACCATCATCTTCTGCGTTGATCAGGAACATGCCGACCGCATGCGCCGTGCGCTGGTGAACGCCAACCCGGACCTCTGCAAGGCCAATCATCGCTACGTCATGCGCATCACGGGCGAGGACAGGGAGGGCCAGGCCGAACTGGGTAACTTCATCGACCCGGAGTCGACCTACCCGGTGATCGTCACCACCTCCCGCCTGCTGTCGACGGGGGTGGATGTCCAGACCTGCCGCCTGATCGTGCTCGACCGCGAAGTCGGTTCGATGACCGAGTTCAAGCAGATCGTGGGACGCGGCACGCGGGTGCACGAGGATACCCAGAAGCTCTATTTCACGCTGATCGATTTCCGCGGTGCCACCAGCCACTTCGCGGACCCGGACTTCGACGGTGACCCGGTGCAGATATACGAACCTGGCGAGGGTGACCCGATTGTGCCGCCTGACCCGCCGGATGGCCTGAACGAGACGCCACCGGAACAGTTCAATGGCGAAGACGGTATTACAATTGTCGCCCCACCGCTGCCCGGAACCGACGCGCAAGGGCCGCAGCCGAAAATCTATGTCGATGGCGTCGATGCCACGATCATCGCCGAGCGCATCGAGTACCTGGATGAGAACGGCAAGCTGGTGACCGAGTCCCTGCGTGACTTCACGCGCAAGGCCCTGCGCAGGCGTTACGCCAGCCTGGATGACTTCCTGCGGCGCTGGAAGGCGGAGGAGCGCAAGCAGGCGATCCTTGACGAGCTTGCCGAGGAAGGCCTGCCCCTGGACCCGATTGCGAACGAGCTGGGCAAGGACCTCGACCCCTTCGACCTGATCTGCCACATCGCCTTTGACCAGCCCGCGCTGACGCGGCGGGAACGGGCCGACAACGTCCGCAAGCGCGACGTGTTCACGAAGTACGGCGACCAGGCCCGCGCGGTGCTGGAGGCCCTGCTCGACAAGTATGCTGACGAGGGCGTGCTGAGTCTGGACGACACAAATGTGCTGAAGATATCGCCCTTCTCCGCGATGGGCATGCCCGTGCAGCTGGTGCGATCATTCGGCGGTCGCAAGGGGTTCGAGACTGCCGTGCATGAAATGCAGGAAGAGCTTTATCGGGAAGGTGCCTGAAGATGACCATTGAGACGATTTCAGGTGGGTTTGCGGTTGTGCACGTCGCGCTCCGCCCAGAAGAGGTTCCATGCCTGCTGAAGAAGCATGCGAAGGAATTCGCGGATACCGACCTGGACCCTCAGAAGATTGAGGCCTTCGCGAGAGAGGTCGTCAGCAACGGCTTCAATCGAGAGGGGGCAAAGGAACTTCTGCTGATGGTTTGCGAATGGGGACGCGGACATCGAAATCTGAAGCGTGTGAATGAGTTCAACGATGCAGAGGATGTCGCAAAGATCATGAAGGCGTCGTTCTGCCATGCAATGGCGGAATGCTACGCCACCGCGCTCAAGACAATGCGTCAGCTCAAGCGCATTGGTCGCTCTTTCGCGTCCAAGTTGCTGCGCTTTCTGTTGCCTGAGCGCGCGGTCATCATGGATAGCGTCATTCGGACCCGGCTTGGCTATCCCGATTCCGATAGTGGCTATGTCGAGTTTCGCGACGAATGCCAGAATCTCCTCGACAAGATCAGGGAACATCACGCGCGAAAGGATGAAAGCTGCACTTTTCGGATCTGTGATATCGAGGCGGCGCTCTACACGAAGATCCGGGAACGGAGACAGCGCCAATGACCATCCGCACCACCATCAAGTCCATCCAGGACATCATGCGCAAGGACGTTGGGGTCGATGGTGACGCGCAGCGGGTCAGCCAGCTGTGCTGGATGCTGTTCCTGAAGATCATCGACGACCAGGACGAGGAACTGGAGCTGCTGGACGACGCCTACGAGTCGCCGCTGCCCGACGACCTGCAATGGCGCAACTGGGCCGCGGATGCGGAGGGCATTACCGGCGACGAGCTGCTGGACTTCGTCAATGACGAACTGTTTCCCCGCCTGAAGACGCTGCCCCCCGCTGCCGGCCCCCGCGCCCGCGTCGTGCGCAGTGTCTTCGAGGATGCCTATAACTACATGAAGTCCGGGCAGTTGATGCGCCAGGTCATCAACCGGCTTGCGCAGGTCGATTTCAACGACCTGTCGGACCGCCAGCACTTCGGCGACATCTACGAACAGCTGCTGAACGACCTTCAGTCGGCGGGCAATGCGGGCGAGTACTACACCCCCCGCGCCGTCACCGCCTTCATGGTCGACCGCATCGATCCGAAGCCGCAGGAGACCCTGCTGGACCCCGCCTGCGGCACCGGCGGCTTCCTGACCTGCGCCATGGCCCACATGCGCGACCGCTACGTCAAGCGCGCCGAGGACGAGGCGGAGATGCAGCGGAACCTGCGCGCGGTGGAGAAGAAGCCGCTGCCGCACATGCTCTGCACCACCAACATGCTGCTGCATGGTGTCGAAAACCCGGATTTCGTTCGCCACGACAACACGCTGGCCCGCCCCTATGTCAGCTGGGAGCGGAAGGACCGTGTCGACATCATCCTCACCAACCCCCCGTTCGGCGGCAAGGAGGAGGACGGGATTGAGAGCAACTTCCCGCAGCATTTCCGCACGCGGGAGACGGCGGACCTGTTCCTGGCCCTGATCATCCGCCTGCTGAAGCGCGGTGGCCGCGCTGCGGTGGTGTTGCCCGACGGCTCCCTGTTCGGCGAAGGGGTGAAGACCCGGCTGAAGGAACACCTGATGACGGAGTGCAACCTGCACACCATCGTCCGCCTGCCCAACTCCGTCTTCCGGCCCTATGCCTCCATCGGCACCAACCTGCTGTTCTTCGAGAAGGGCACGCCGACGCAGGACGTCTGGTTCTGGGAACACCAGGTGCCAGAGGGGCAGAAGGCCTATTCCATGACCCGCCCGATCCGGCTGGAGCACCTGCAGGGCTGCATGGACTGGTGGGGCGGCGCGACGCGCGAGGGCCGGGTGGAGAACGAACGGGCCTGGAAGGTGACCGCGGAGGACATCAGGGCGCGCGGCTACAACCTCGATATCCGTAACCCGCACACGGTGGACGCGGGCCACGGTGACCCGCAGGAACTGCTGGCGGAACTGACCGCCGCAGAGGCGGAGGCGGCGCACCTGCGTGACCAGCTGAAGGCCATCCTGTCAGAGGCGCTTGCCCGATGACCATCGGCATCAGCCAGGACGTGCTCGGCAGGCTCAGGGCACGCCATGCCGAGGCCCGGAGATCGGTCGAGGGCCTGATCGTCGCCCATGAGGGAAATCCGCAACTGCACTACGCGGTCTCGGCAGTGCCGGACCGGTCCTGCATGTCATGTGAGGTCGAGTTGCAACTGAGACTCGGCCCGGCTCTTCAAGAATTTGCGATGCCATGAACGCCGAACGGTTGCTCACGCACTACGAAAAGATCGCAGATGCGCCCGACGCCATCCCGCGCCTGAGACGGTTCGTGCTGGACCTCGCGGTGCAAGGGAAGCTGGTGACCCAGGACCCGAATGATGAACCGGCGTCGGAGCTACTCAAGCGGATCGCGGCGGAGAAGATGCGGTTGGTCGAGGCCAAGGCAATTCGCAAGCCCAAAGCCCTACCACCCAAAGACCCTGATACTTTTCCATTCACCTTGCCGAAAGGATGGAGGTGGGCTTGCGTTGACGAGCTTTCGCCGCGTTCGCTGACCGATGGCGACTGGATCGAAACGAAGGACCAGTCAGCGGACGGCAACGTCCGCTTGATACAGTTGGCAGACGTCGGGGTGGGCACATTCCTTGATAAGTCGTCGCGGTTTATCACCGCTGAGACAGAGGTGCGTTTGAACTGCACCCGGCTCGCTGTGGGTGATGTTCTGATTGCTCGATTGCCTAACCCTATAGGGCGCTCCTGCGTATTCCCGGACATCGGACAACCGGCAATCACTGCCGTTGATGTTGCGATCCTTCATCCGGATAGCAACGTATCAGCCGACTACATCGTAGCCGCTATGAACGCACCGCCGACACGCATTCAAATAGAAGTCTATGGAAAAGGCGCGACGCGCTTTCGTGTTTCTACAGGGCACCTCAAGACGGTCTTGATCCCCCTCCCGCCCCTCGCCGAGCAACACCGCATCGTCGCGAAGGTCGATGAACTGATGTCCCTGTGTGACCAGCTGGAGGCCGCGCGGGCGGAGCGGGAGGCGGTGCGGGACCGGATGGCGGCGGCGAGCCTCGCCCGCCTGACCGCCCCCGATGCCGACCCGGCGGCGTTCCGGGGCCACGCCGCCTTCACCCTCGACAACCTCACCCCCCTCACCACCCGCCCCGACCAGATCAAACCCCTCCGCCAGACCATCCTGAACCTCGCCGTGCGGGGCAAATTGGTCGCGCAGGACCCGGATGATGAACCGGCGTCGGAGTTGTTGAAGCGGATCGCTGAGGCGCGGACATGCCTCGTGAAGGCAGGGTCGATTAGATCGAAGAAACAACCTGCAGGGCTCAATGACGTCGAGATACCCTTCGTGGCTCCCTCAGGATGGCAATGGGTAAGCCTAGCACAGGTTTTTGTTGTGACCGGTGGGATACAGAAAACGCCTGCAAGAACCCCGAAGAACAGGGCTTTTCCGTATCTCGGGGTTGGAAATGTCTACCGGAACCGTATTGACTTGACCAACCTGAAGCATTTCGAACTTCAGGATGGCGAGCTTGAAAAATTTGGGCTCCAGCCATTCGACGTCATGGTCGTTGAAGGAAATGGGAGCGCATCTGAGATCGGTCGGTGCGCCATGTGGGAAGGACAAGTCGAGGACTGCGTACACCAGAACCATTTGATCCGATGTCGCCCCATTGAGCCAGCGATTTCGAGATATGGGCTGCTTTGTCTCAATTCACCGCAGGGGATAAATGAGATGAGAGAGTTAGCCATTACCTCGGCAGGCCTCTACAATCTCAGCGTGGGGAAGATATCTAAGATCCCAATTCCGCTTCCGCCCCTCGCCGAGCAACACCGCATCGTGGCGAAGGTCGATGAACTAATGACCCTCTGCGACCTGTTGGAGGCCACACTTGCCGCCACTGACACCACCCGCGCCTGTCTACTCGATGCCCTCCTCCACGAGGCGCTGGAGCCAGGCGCAAGCGACATGGAGGCGGCAGAGTGAAATGGGCGATGACAAAGGGCCTGGGCAGGCTGAAAGAGTGCGCAGGACGTTGGGAGCGTCGCAACGCGGGAACCAACATTCCTTACGCCGTCGTGATCCTAGTCGCGTGCCTCGCTCTTGTGCTTGTCTGGCATTTGGCAGCTCCCAATCTGTTCAGTGATCAACGCGTGGAATTCTGGGGGTTGATTTTTGATATCATTTTCATCCTGGTCTTATTTTCCTGGTTTGATCGCCGTCGTCAGAGATTTCAGCAAGTCCAGACCCAGCACGACATCATCGACGATTACAAGGCCTGGGACAGCGAAGAGGCCCGGTTTCGACTTGCCGGAGCTATCCGACGCCTGAACAAGATGGGCGAGCGTGCGATCAACCTTTCCGGAGCGCGAATTTCGGAATTCTCCTTCGCGTCCAACGGCCTCGGGGACCTCCAGGGATCCACATTCTACGACGGGTCCTGGGGCCAACGCGTCGGGGATGGGTCCGTGATTCTGACAAAGGTGCAGTTTGACCGTGTGGATTGTCGGTCAGTCATTTTCTCGCCCTATGATCCGCTCGCAGGGTTCCTGCAAGGGCCGGATCGCCATGCCAAGTTCATCGATTGTTCGTTTGTCGATGCCGACCTGCGCGGCGCAAGATTCAATGGCGCATTGCTGCAATGGACTGAACCGCCCCCTGATTGCCATCATGAGGAAGAAGAGGACCATGAAGACGGTGAACGCTTTCAGGTCCGTGTAAGTCACGGACCGTTTGACGGTGCGGATCTGAGTGGCGCTTCGTTCTCGAGATGCTTTTTCATTAATGCGGACTTCCGCGACGCGTCGGGCCTCCAAGAAGCTGATTTCTCCGAAGCCAAGGGGCTGGAGGAGGCGAAGTTCGACAATGAGGAAATCAAGATTGCTGTCCTCGCCAATGCAGCCCAAAAAGCCACGAAGGCGGCTGGATGATGTTTCGAACTCTCGACGCCATGTCGATTCTGATCGAACGCCTCGGCCCGACCGTGAACAAGGTCAGGTCTGGGGAAAGACCTGGTCTCGAAGGCATGAAGGTGCTTGGTTTCCAGACGGCATCCCTGAAAGCCATCGCCTTGGATATCGACCCTCACCAGATCGCACCCGCCCGCTTGTCGATCGAACCGCCCGCACCGCCCCCGATCAAGGGCATCAGGCCACTCTCTCCCAAGACATCCTCCAACCTCGACATTCCAGCGCTGTCCGCGCTGAACGACCATCGCGGAATACGCCTGGAGATCGAGAACAAGGCCGCCTTGGACGCGCTACTGGACTGGTGCGCATGACCCGACAATGTGAGAGCAAGCCATGACCGTTTCTGTCCGGATGCTTTTTGGCACGCCGCAAAAAGAGATTGCCAGCCTGCTGGTTGACCGGCTTGAAAACTGCACGTCGGCATCACTGGTGGCCGGGTTCCTGACCGTCGATGGGCTGAAAGCAATTGCAGCGCCGATCAGAGCCAACCAAGGAAAACTCGCCAATCTGGTCGTCGGCTCGGCGACCTTGAAGGGCTTCGAGGCACTGGATCAGCTCCTTGGTCATGGCGTGAACCCTGATTGCCTGCATGTCCACCTGGGTCACAGTTCATCGGGCTGGCCCCCCAAGTTTCAGAAGTATCGCCCGATGCTGCACAGCAAGATCTACCTGATGGAAATGCCGGAAGGTCAGACCGCGGCCATCATCGGTTCCCACAATCTGACCGGCTTTGCCATGGAGGGGAAAAATGGGGAAGCGGCCATTCTGCTGGAAGGGCCATCCGACGCCGTGGAATTCCATGATATCCGAGCCCATATTGCGGAGGCCGTGCGCCAGGCCACCCCCTACGACCCGGGCATGAAGGAAGCCTATGCCTGGTGGAGCCTCAGCTATTTCGAAGGGCTGCGGGCCCAGGCCAGCCTGCCGAACGATACCTATGCCCTGAACACCATTGTCCTGCTGACCACACAAGCGGCGGGGCAACCACCGAGCAGGGGTGATGTTGTCTACTTCGAGATTCCACAGGCGCTCGAACAGGTCCGGTCCGTCGGAACGAAGGTCCACCTCTATGTTTTCCCAAACCTGCGGGTGTCACCGGACGACGCCTTGGACAACCTCGCAGATGCAAGGCAGTTCAACTGTTTGATCGAGGGGATTGAGCTGGAGAATGGCGGGGTGGAACTCCTTGCCGAATGGATGATTGAAAACCGTTCAACGGGGCAGCTGAAGGCCGTTCCAAGCCCATTCCGACCCGTTCGTAGGGAGGGGATGCAGCAGGTTCGCATCCGTTTGGAAGAGGCGCTGCCAAGCATTCCCAGCTACGCGTTCGAAACGAACCGGCCCACCAAATGGGAGCCCGTGTTTGATGGGCAGGAAACGAATGTCGATCCAGATCGGGCCAATTTTCGCTCTGCCGTGTTCCGCTCAAGTCTTGACTCACCGGACGACGAGCGGCGGTGGCATCTCGTGGCCGGCCTGCGGAAAGCCAGCCCCGAACAGGAGCGTCGACCCAGAGAAGCCGCCCTGATTGACGCCGCTCCCGAGTCGGGTTCATTCATCCTGTTTTCGCCACGCCGCAAACGACGCCTTGCATCACATGAGCAGGCTCCGGAATGAGGCCCCGGTTAGTCATTGCCGGGCCTGCTAAACACAGCACGCCAAGGGAGTGCCACAGACCCCGTCTGGCCCCATCCACACGGTCTCCGGGCAAACGGGTGCCCTTGCCTCCTTGCCAGGGCGGCTGCGACATGGATCCTGCGCCATGATCGAGATGTTCGCCGATCTCATCTCGCCCGAACTCAGCCAGACCAGCGACAGTGTCTTCTATGGTAGGCGCTCCGCGTTCTCCGGCCCGGCATCTGTCTGCATTCTGGGCAAGAACCCGGGCGGAGACCCCGTTGCCCGTCCGGATGAGACGGTTGCCCGCCATGCCGACTTCGTGCTGTCCACGGCCCCCGACGACTGGTCTGCCTATTGTGACGAGGCCTGTACGGGACGCCCCATCGGCGAGGCGCAGCTGCAACGGGGTGTCCAGCACCTGCTGGCAGCCCTGGCGCTTGACCCGCGACAGGTCCCGCCCAGCAACCTGTTCTTCGCGCGCTCCCGACAGAGTACCGACTTCGGTGCCGCCGAACAGAATACGCTCATCGACCTTTGCTGGCCCTTTCATGAAGCTGTCATGCATCAACTGGGCCCGCGCGCGATCATATGCCTTGGCGTCGACACGGGCGAATGCGTCCGGCAGCGCCTGCACGCCCACGAGCTCGTGGCCACCTTCGCTGAGCAGAACAAGCGCGGATGGACGAGCCGCGCCTGGCGCAATGATCAGGGACTGCTTGTCCTCGCCCTGACACACCCGGGCAGGGTCGCCTGGTACAGGACAGCCACGGACCCCTCCCCAATGGTGGCCAGGGTCCTTGCCGAGGCTGCAGAAAGGGGAGGAGAGGGGAATGGCAACTGATGAGGATCGGCTTGCCGACCTTGAAGCCATCCACAAGGCGGTGCTGACCTACGGACAGGTCGAATTCGAAGCACTGGCGCGGCGCGTCATCCATCATCTGCAACGCATGCCAGCCTCCGGCATCTTCGGTGATGATTTCCGCTACAGGTCAATCTGGGACGAGTGGTGCCACGAAGTGCAGGAAGGTCCACACGAACTGCTCGAACATGCGTGGGATGACGCCATCCTGCCGATCATCAATGCGACGCTGGAGAGTATCCCCGCGCATGTCGAGACGCTGCTCGTCATCTCCGCAACAGGCCGGGCGCCTCGGGGACGGGGAGCCTCGGTCCAGGAGGGCCACCTGCAGGATGCTCTCCGGCGAGAACTCGAACAGATGGCCATCAACCGCGACATCGAGCATCTCCGGGCATGACATTCTAGTTTACCCTGCATGAGTCTCGCTGCAGCCTGATTTCGACTGGTATCATGGTTGCGCGCCAGTTCGTCCGGGAGAGGGTGTGGCGCACACATGGCAAGCAGGGACTGAACCGGAACAGGGAATGGGCATCAACCTCGTCATCGCCGTTACCGACAGTGACTGGTTCGAAATGCTGCGGCACAAGTCGGATCTGGCCGAGGTCAATTTCTGGGCACCCTCGGCGGTGAACTTCCGCGCGCTTCAGCCGGGCGAGCTCTTTCTCTTCAAGCTTCATGCCCCGCGCAACGTGATCGTCGGGGGCGGTGTCTTCACCTATGCCAACGCCTTGCCGTGCTCGTTGGCGTGGGGGACCTTTGGCGAGAAGAACGGCGCGCCGTCGGCACGTGAAATGCGGACGCGCATCGCGAAATACCGCAAGGTCTGTCAATCGGCACGCAAAACTGACCCCCTATCGGCGTGCAAGATTGACCCCCTTCGATGGATGGATGGCTGGCTCGATCCGGCGGAGCTTGCAGCACGACAATGAAGATGAGAGGGCGGCGTCGATCAGGATGAGAATGCCTCCGGGCGGGAACGCAGGGAGGGCTTAGCCCGACCGGAGTTTCCGCCCGGAGGCAGTGGCCTTTTTTGCGGACGTCACGCGCGTGTCTTGAAGCGCCAGCTCTCGTTGCCGGTTTCGACGATGTCGCAGTGATGGGTGAGCCGGTCGAGCAGCGCCGTCGTCATCTTCACATCGCCGAAGACGCTGGGCCATTCACCGAAGTCGAGGTTGGTAGTGACGATGATGGAGGTGCGCTCATAGAGGCGGCTGATCAGATGGAAGAGGAGCTGCCCGCCGGTCTGGGCGAAGGGCAGATAGCCGAGTTCGTCGAGGATCACAAAGTCGAGTCGACAGAGCAGATCGGCCGTGCGGCCCTGGCGGTCATCACGCGCCTCGGCATCAAGCTTGTTCACGAGGTCCACGACGTTGAAGAAGCGGCCCCTTTTGCCATTCCGGATGCAGGCGCGCGCGATACCGACGGCCAGGTGCGACTTGCCGGTTCCGGTGCCGCCGATCAGCACGACGTTGCGCTGATGCTCGAGGAACTCGCCACCGGCGAGGTCGCGCACCAGCGTCTCGTTGACCGGGGTGTCCTCGAAGTCGAACTCGTCGACTTCCTTGGCCAGCGGCAGCTTGGCGATGGTCATCTGGTATTTGATCGACCGTGCCTGCTTCTCGCTGATCTCTGCGTCCAGCAGGTCGCCGACGATCTGCTGGGGCTCGTGCTGGCGCTTCACGGCCGTGGCGATGATCTCGTCATAGGCCGCCTTCATCCCGTAGAGCTTGAGCTGGCCCATCGCGCCCAGCACCTGTGATCTTTCCATGGTCTCGTCTCCTGAGGCTGTCATAGCGTCTGCAATCGGCAACCGGCTCGCAGCTCAGGCGCAGTGCTTCCGGTGTCGTGATGGTCACTGGCGGCGCCGGCTCGCGGCGGCGCGCAAGGATATTGAGAACGACAGAGGAGGCGGGGACGCCCTCGCTCAGTGCTGCGGCGCAGGCCGCTTCGACGGCGTCCAGCCCGTCAGTCGGAACCGCGCTCAGGATGTCGACCATCTGGCGGTCGCCATTCGGCACGTGGCCCAGCTTGCGCTGGATGCGCCGCATCGCCGGCGGCAAGTCCCAATCCTTGAAGGGCGCGCCGTTCCTGAGCGCGCCAGGCTTGCGGGCGAGCACCGGAATGTAATGCAGCGGGTCGTAGATCGCCTTGTCGCGACCAAAGGCGCGCGCATGCTCGCCGACGATCTTTCCGTCCTGCCAGAACTCCACGCGCTCGGCATAGGCGCGGATCTCGACCGGGCGACCGACAGCGCGAGCATCCACCGAGTAGCGGTTCTTGTCGAACCGGACGAGGCAGGTCTTCGAGACCGAAGCGGGCACGGCATGGAAGCCGTCGAATGGGCCTGCATAGGGCACCAGGCTCGAGCGCTCGTCTTCGAAGACCTCCCAGGTGGTCCGGTCGCGCAGCTCGGGATGGGGATGCCTCCTGGCCCAGGCGGTACACCGATCCAGAAGCCACGCGTTGAGTTCGGCGTAGCTCTTGAAGCGCGGCCGCGGCACGAAGAACCGCCGGCGGATCACGCCCACCTGGTTCTCAACCTGGCCCTTCTCCCAGCCCGAGGCCGGCGTGCAGGCGACCGGCTCGACCAGGTAATGCCCGCACATCTGCTGGAACCGCCGATTGTAGGCCCTGTCGCGGCTGACGAAGATCGTGTCCACCGCCGTCTTCATGTTGTCGTAGATGCCTCGCGCACAGGCCCCGCCGAAGAAGGCGAACGCCTTGTCGTGGGCGTCGAACACCATCTCCTGGGTCTCGCGCGGATAGGCCCGCACGAACATCATCCGGCTGTGGCAGAGCCGGACATGCGCCACCTTCACCGTCGTGGTCACGCCGTCGATCAGAACGATCTCGTGGCTCCAGTCGAACTGGTAGGCTTCCCCGGGATCGAAGCTCAGCGGGACGTAGGCCGCCGCCGATGCCTCGCGCACCGACTGTGCCCACGTGGCCGCGTAGCGCCGCACGGCATCGTAGCCGCCCTTGTAACCGAGAGCCTGAAGCTCTTCGAAGATCCGGATGCGGGTCAGTCGCTCGCGCTTCGGCTTCTGCGCGTTCTCCACCAGCAACCGGTCGAGCTCGTTCCGCCACGGACCGATCTTCGGCTGCGGCTGAATGCTGCGCTCGTAGCTGAACTCGGTCGCGCCGGACCGGATGACCTTGCGCACCGTGTTCCGCGACACCCGCAGCTCGCGGCAGATCTGCTTGATCGACTTCCTGTCCTGAAAATACGCGCGACGGACCTTTGCAATCGTCTCCACGACCAACATCCCCAACCTGCTCCCGATAGCCTCGGGAGCATCATCAACATCAATGCAAGGGGGTCAGTATTGGACGCCGATTACCCCGCTACGGGGTCACTTTTGCAGGCCGGTTCACAGCAAGGTCGCCCCCGATGATCGAAGCGACTTCGCGATCGGGTGCCGCATCCTGACCCAGCCCTTCTTCTTCGACGAGCCGGACTGGATCGAAGTGCCCCCGAGCTGGTCCCCGAACATCGTCTCGTTCAAGACGTACAGCACCGACGATCAGGAGGGGCGGGCACTTTGGGAGGCGGTCAACGAGCGCCTTGCCCGTCAGGCTGTGCCCGGCCTGGCGGAAGAACCTGCGCGCTATGGATCGCCGCACCTGATCCGGCCCCGGCTCGGTCAGGGCAGCTTCCGGGTGCTGGTGACCGAGAACTACGGGCGGCGCTGCGCGGTGACGCAGGAGCGCACGCTGCCAGCCCTCGAGGCTGCCCACATCCGCCCCTATGGCGATGGCGGTGGGCACGAGGTACGAAACGGTTTGCTGCTGCGGCGGGACATCCACAGCCTGTTCGATGCTGGCTATGTGACCGTGACACCGGATTTGCACTTCGAGGTCAGTGGTCGCATCAGGGAGGAGTTCGAGAACGGACGCCACTACTACGATCTGCACGGTCAAACCATTACCGCACCCGAGGAAGCCAGCAGCCGCCCTGATCCGGCTGCCCTGACCTGGCACAACGAGCAGTGCTTCCGAGGCTGAGAGGCATTCACGGACGCCCAGCAACGATTTCTGACTAAGGCGTGAGATAGGCGTTGTGGTCTTGGGAAGGATGGCCGAACAGGGTGACCTGTATGCTGGCTTGCGCAACAGGCGAGAGAGCATGTCCGAGACACTATGGCCTCCGGATGGGACCCATTGCCCATCGTGAGGGTGGGGTGTCGATCATCAACAACTTCCGGAAACAGCCGGCCTATGCGCCGCGTTCGATCAATGCGGCCAGAAGCCGACGATGGCAGCGTGTCGGGTGCTCGCAGGCGCAAAGGACAGTCAGTGTGTCACCCCGTTCGTGGAGCCAGTTGAGCGTCCGGATATGCGACTTCTGCCCGGTCATTTCTCCGCGGTACCGCTTGGCGAACTCCCGCCAGGTGATCTCGCCCCATCGGAAGGCGCTCAGCAGGTCAACTGACGGCGACAGGTCGCGAAGATAAAGGTCAGCCGCATCCTTGGTCAGCCCGCGCGGCCAGTATCGTGTTGCAACGATGCGCAGGCCGTCCTTGCGCGGCTGGACAGGGTCATATGCACTCTTCTCGTATCGCACCGGCATGACGATCAAACTCCCTGCATGACACAACCAACGCTTCACTCCCAGCGCAGCACTCCGATCAACCTGCGAAACTGAGCGTCATCCTCGGCGCCCTTCCATCGGTTGATGAAACGGCAGACAACCTGAAGGTTTCCCTTTTCATAGTGACCGTCGCTGTCAATGCGATCCAGCGAGGGGAGCATCTCCGGGTCGTCATGTTCCCCGTCGAATTGCAGCGGCAGGCCGGAGATGGCACAGAGGTTGTGCTGGTCTGACAACAATATGGTCAGATAGGCTTCCAGGTCCTGACGCCGGAACCTGAACTCCTTATCCTTCACTTTGCCCGCAACCAGCTGCCCGTTGGCAGCGCTTGCCGTTTGTTCAGCCATCGTGGCCATTCGGATAATGGCTTTCTGGCGGGAATCGAATTGACGGACGGACGAATGGCCGGAGCGCTGTTGCTTGTCCTTCCAGTTTGTCCGTTCATGCCAAGGGCTCAGATCGCTTCCGTCGATCAATGCGCGTGCATAGGCCGCATTGTCCGGTTGAAGCTGCTGCAGGGTGCCCTCGGTCGAAAGGAAATCCCTCGCCTTCGGGTGAAGCGCCGTCCAGATCAGCGGAATACCGGTGCGTGATTTGTTGGACCACGGCTCACATGGCTTGTGGCAGACATGCACCTGGCTACCGGGCTCCACTACGGGGTCCGGTTTCTCGATGATCCTGGCCGGATCCGGTTTCGATGTCGTCCACCAGACCCGGTCCTCGGCACGTTGTATCCAGATATCGCCGCTCGTCTCTGCAATGATCGTCATGAGGTTGAACCAGCGGGACGCCACGGGCTTGGTAGGTCTTTCGCCTCTCGCCGTCCTCGTGTTCGCCATGCAGTTCTCGATGAAGCCTTCCCTGTCACCCGCCTCCCAGAACTTCTGCGAAACCGGATCGTTCATCGTGGCAACGGTGGAGTCCTTCAGGCAGACAGGCCACTCGTAGTTCGCCTGTCCGAAATTGGCGATATACACCCGTTGGTCCTTCACGGTGTCCTCCCTGCCATTGGCTCCCCATACCGCAAGCGTCAAATCAGTTCATTGCCTGCCTTGAACCATTGCTCACGGTACCTGCGCCAAGACACTATGTGCCATGGATGGGACCCATTGGGGTTCACGAGGCAACATGGCGCAAGTACGGCGCCGCTGGTTGATCGCCACCCCAACAATGCGACAATGAATGTGGGATTGAAATGACTGAGACTGGCCACGGCGGAAGGCGCATCGACTTCTCCATTCCATCCGAAGTTCTGACGGAAGCTCCCAAGCCCTTTGCTGATACCTACTGGCGAAGATGTCTTCGTATTCTGCGCATGGTGCAGGTTCTGCATGGAAAGGGCTTCCAGGGCCTGCGCCTTTTTCCACATATTCATCCGCTGGCCTACCGGATTGAGCTGTTCCCCGAACGGTATGCTGAGCATGACGGAGTGAGGTACAGGGACATGATGCCCGACGATGAACTGGTTGCGCGGCATACGGGAGCGGATGGCTCCAGATTCTTCGGCTGGGACGATGTGGCAGACTTGGATGCCCAGCATCTTGCGACCGAATTCATCTCGAGATTTCCTCGAATCGCGCAGGCAACCTACCATCTCGATTTCGCATATGCAGGTTGGTACCTGACCCTCCTCGCACACTGTGAATACGGCTACATGCCGTACCTGTTCTCGGAGTATGAGCCGCAGTCAGATGCCTTGCGGATGCTCTGCTTGGACGATGCAAAGCCAGGTCCGCACATCGAATGGTTTCCGTTCCCACCAACGGCCAGCGCCGGTCTCTCGCTGGAGCCTCGGCCAACGCCTGAATGGATAGGCCACGTGTGAAACGAGGCCCATGACCTGCCATCACCAAAGCACCACTATTCAATTGGGTGGTGGACTGGTGGGGACCGGCGCCGTGCGCCAGCCTCTCAAGATCATCTAACCCGTTGGGAAAAATGGTGGGCGCACAAGGACTCGAACCTTGGACCCGCTGATTAAGAGTCAGCTGCTCTACCAACTGAGCTATGCGCCCACGGGTCGCCGCGACGGGGTGGCCCCGTCAGGGAAGCCGCTGTTTAGCGGATCGTTCCGGGGCTGTCCATAGGCTGTTGGACAGAAATGCAGGAAAGCGTTCCGGGAGGCTGCATTGCGCCGGGGCGGTGGCCATTGCGGGGGCGCGGGGCTTTCGCGGATACTGCGCTGACGGGATGCGGAACAGGGCACGGGGAGGGGCCGGGGATGCAGGATCTGATCGATGACCTGGAGCGGCGGCGACAGGCCAGCTTGGCGCTGGGCGGCGCGGACAAGGTCGCGCGGCAGCGCAAGGCGGGCAAGCACACGGTGCGGGAGCGGGTGGCGATGCTGTTCGATCCGGACAGCGTGTTCGAGGAGGTCGGCCAGCTTGCCACCCACGCCCCCACCGTGGTCACGCCGACCAAGGACAAGGTGACCCCGGCAGATGGCGTCGTCACCGGTTTCGGACAGGTGGATGGCCGCACCGTGGGCGTGGTGGCGGAGGATTTCACCGTCCTTGGCGGCTCCCTCGGCCTGATCAATTTCGAGAAGAAGTGCCGCATGATCGAACTGGCGGCGCGGGACCGGGTGCCGCTGGTCTGGCTGTTCGACGGCGCGGGCGCGCGCACCGATGAATATGTCGGGCAGGGGCTGGCGCCGATGCATCACTTCATGCAGGTGGCGCGGCTGTCGGGGCATTCGCCGCAGGTCGCCGCCGTGCTCGGCCCGACGGCAGGCGACTCGTCGCTGCTGGCGGCGATGATGGAATTCATCGTCATGGTGCGCGGCACGGCGATGCTGGCTGCGGGCGGGCCGCCGCTGGTCGCCTCCGGCACCGGTGAGAGCGTGTCGAAGGAGGACCTGGGCGGCGCGGACCTGCACTGCAGCGTCTCCGGCGTTGCCGACAACGCGGTGGATTCGGAGGAGGAGGCGATCGCCACCCTGCGCCGCTACCTCGGTTACATGCCCACCAACGCCTGGTGCTGGCCGCCGGATGTACCGGCCGACGACGATCCCAAGCGACTGGAGCCGGCACTGCGCGGCGTGATCCCGGAGAACCGCCGCCGCCCCTATGACATGAAGCGGGTGATAGACGCGGTGGTGGACCGCGACAGTTTCCTGGAGATCAAGCCGGCCTTTGCCCGGATGATGATCACCGGCCTGGCCCGCCTGAACGGCCACCCGGTCGGCATCTGCGCCAACCAGCCGAAGGTGATGTCGGGCGCGATCACGGCGGCGGCGGGGGAGAAGCTGCGGCACTTCATGGACCTGTGCAGCGCCTATCACCTGCCGCTGGTGTTCCTGACCGACACGCCCGGCGTCATGACCGGGCCGAAGTCGGAGCAGGAGGGCGCGCTGCGCGTCGGCATGCAGGTGGCGCACAGCTTTGCCTTTGCCGACACGCCGATCCTGACCGTGGTGACGCACAAGGGCTTCGGCTATGGCGGCGCGGCGATGGGCGGCTATGGCGGCGGGCAGTCGGCGGTGCTGGCCTGGCCGACGGCGGACTTCAACGCCATCCCGCTGGAGAGCGGCATCACCGCCGCCTACCGAGCCGACCTGGAGGCGGCAGCGGACCCGGCGGCGCGACACGCGGAACTGGTGGCGGAGTACACTGACCTCTGCGGCGCGATCCCCGCGGCCGGGCAGATGAAGATCGACGATGTCATCGACCCGCAGGAGACCCGCCCCCGCCTGATCGCGGCACTGGAGCGGGCACTGAACCGGCGGACGGAGGCGCCGTCGCCGACCCTGCGCCACGGCGTGCTGCCCTAGGTCTGCCGAAACCGAAGAGGGCGGCGCCTGTCCGGCACCGCCCTCCTTGTTTCAGCCATCCCGTGGCGTGATCAGAACTGGCGGGTCTCGCCCGGCTGCATCACGACGACATTGGTCGGCGTGGTGCCCAGCGCCTCGATGAACCGCTCCGGCGTGCCCTTCAGCGGCGGGAAGGTGCCGTAATGCATCGGCATCACCGTCGGCGTCCGCAGCAGTTCCTTCACCGCGTAGGCCGCGTGCTGCGGACCCATGGTGAAGTGGCCGCCGATGGGCAGCAGCGCCAGGTCGGGGCGGTAGTACTTGCCGATAAAGCTCATGTCACCGAACACGCCCGTGTCGCCGGCATGGTAGATCTTGTAGCCGTTCTCCAGCCGCACGATGTAGCCCGACGGCTCGCCGCCCGGCAGCACCTGCGTCTTGCCGGAGACCGGGTCCTTCCAGCTCACCGACGAGGAATGCTCGGCATGGGTCATGGTGATGGTGATGCTGTCGCCGATGGGCCGGATCGGGCCGGACTTGTTGAAGCGGATCAGCTTCGCCGGGTCCATGGCACCAATGCTGTTGTAGGTGGAACCCATGTCGGCGTTCATCGCCACCAGCGCACCGGTCATCTCCGCCAGCTTGAAGGTGTCGCCGACATGGTCGCCGTGACCATGGGTGACCAGGATCAGGTCGACCGGACCGATGGCGGCCAGGTCCTTCATGTCGTCGGGGGTCTTCGGGTTCCGGGTGATGAACGGATCGATCATGATCACCTTGCCGCCCGGCGAGACGATCTTGAAGGCGGCCTGGCCGTACCACGTGACGGACACGTCGGCCGCCTGCGCCGCAGAAGCGGCCAGCGCACCGACGGCGACCGTGGCCACGGCGGCCACGCGCTTGAGGAAGTTGCTCATCCCGATCCCCTGTCTGTTTCCCTGTTGAAGACTGATGGTCTCACAGTTACGCAAGGACAACCAGAACGGATCAGGGCCGATCACGCAAACTCGACCAGCAGGTCCTTTGCGTCCACCTGGGTGCCGGCACCGGCGGTCACGGCCTTGATCTCCCCGTCCCGCTCGGCGCGGATGGCGGTTTCCATCTTCATCGCCTCGATGGTCAGCAGCAGGTCGCCGCTCTGCACCTTCTGCCCGGCCTCCACCGCCACGGTGGCGACCATGCCGGGCATGGGGGCGGCGACATGGTTGGCGTTGCCGGGTTCCGCCTTCGGGTGCAGCACGGCGGTGGCGGCGGCATGGCGGTCGCGGACCTTGATCCGTCGCGGCTGGCCGTTCAGTTCGAAGAAGACGCGGGCGATGCCTTCCTCGTCGGCTTCGCCCACCGCCAGGCAGCGGATCACCAGCGTCTTGCCGGCCTCGATCTCCACCGAGACCTCGTCACCCGGTTCCAGCCCGTAGAAGAAGACCGGCGTCGGCAGCCGGTCGACGGGACCGAACTCCGCCTGGAACGCGGCAAAGTCGGCAAAGACCTTCGGGTACATCAGCCAGGACTGGAATTCCTCCTCCGTGATCGCGCGGTCCGCATCCTTCTCCGCCTGCTTGCGCAGTGCCGCGAAGTCGGCCGGCGGCACGGACTCGCCGGGACGGCTGGTCAGCGGCTTCTCGCCCCCCAGCACCTTGGCCTGCAGCGCGGCGGGAAATCCGTTCGGCGGCTGCCCCAGGTCGCCATGGAAGAAGGAAACCACCGAGTCGGGGAAGGAGATCGCCTTCTCCGGGTTCTCCACGTCCGCCCGCGTCAGCCCGGCAGAGACCATGGACAGCGCCATGTCGCCCACCACCTTCGACGACGGCGTCACCTTGACGATGTCGCCGAACATCAGGTTCACGTCGGCGTAGGTGCGGGCCACCTCGTGCCAGCGTTCCTCCAGCCCCAGCGACCGGGCCTGTTCCTTCAGGTTGGTGAACTGCCCGCCGGGCATCTCGTGCAGGTAGACCTCGGACGCACCGAAGCGCAGGTCACTCTCGAAGGCCCGGTACTCGCGGCGCACCGCCTCCCAGTAGTCGGAGAAGGCGCGGATGGTGGCGTTCTCCAGGCCGGTTTCCCGCTCCGTGTGCCGCAGCGCCTCGACAATGGAGCCCAGGTTGGGCTGGCTGGTCAGGCCGGAGAAGGAATCCATCGCCATGTCGGCGGCATCCACGCCGGCCTCCGCCGCCGCCAGGATGGAGGAGGCAGCGATGCCGGAGGTGTCGTGGGTGTGGAAGTGGATCGGCAGGCCCGTTTCCTCCTTCAGGGCCTTCACCAGCACCCGCGCCTGCGCCGGTTTCAGCAGCCCCGCCATGTCCTTGATGCCCAGGATGTGGGTGCCTGCAGCCTTCAGTTCCCGCGCCATCTTCACGTAGTAGTCCAGGTCGTAGCGGGCGCGGTCGGGGTCGAAGATGTCACCGGTGTAGCAGACCACGGCCTCGCAAAGCCGCCCGGTCTCGTTCACCGCGTCGATGGCAACGCGCATGTTCTCGACCCAGTTCAGGCTGTCGAAGACGCGGAACACGTCGACGCCGCTCTCCGCCGCCTGGCGCACGAAGCCCTGCACCACATTGTCGGGATAGACCGTGTAGCCGACGCCGTTCGCGCCACGCAGCAGCATCTGGAACAGCACGTTGGGAATCCGCTGGCGCAGGTCCGACAGGCGCGTCCAGGGGCATTCCCGCAGGAACCGCATGGACACGTCGAAGGTCGCGCCACCCCAGCATTCGATGGAGAACAGGTCGGACAGGTTGCGGGCATAGGCGTCGGCGACCTGCACCATGTCGAAGCTGCGCATCCGCGTGGCCAGCAGCGACTGGTGCGCGTCGCGCATGGTGGTGTCGGTGACCAGCAGCCGCTTCTGCGCCAGCATCCAGTCGGCGAACTTCTCCGGCCCCAACTCGTCCAGCAGGTCGCGGGTGCCCTTCGGCGGGCTGTCCACGTGCCAGTCCGGCACCTTCGGCTTCGGTGCCACCGGGGGCAGGGCGCGGCCCTTCACCTCCGGATTGCCGTTCACGGTGACGTCGGCGATGAAGCCCAGCAGCTTGGTCGCCCGGTCCTTCCGCGCGGCGAACTCGAACAGCTCCGGGGTCTCGTCAATGAACTTGGTGGTGTAGTCGTTGGCGATGAATTTCGGGTGGTTGATCAGGTTCTCGACGAAGGCGAGGTTGGTCGCCACGCCGCGGATGCGGAACTCCCGCAGGGCCCGGTCGAGGCGGCGGATCGCGGCCTCCGGCGTGGCTGCCCAGGCCGTCACCTTCTCCAGCAGGGAATCGTAGTAGCGGGTGATCACCGCACCGGAATAGGCGGTGCCGCCATCCAGCCGGATGCCGAACCCGGTGGCCCCGCGATAGGCGGTGATGCGGCCATAGTCGGGGATGAAGTTGGCTTCCGGATCCTCCGTCGTCACCCGGCACTGCAGCGCATGGCCCCGCAGCCTGATGTCCGCCTGCGCCGGGACGCCGGTCTCCTCCGGGTGACCGATCCGGCCGCCTTCCGCGATGCGGATCTGGGCCTGGACGATGTCGATGCCGGTCACCTCCTCGCTGACCGTGTGCTCCACCTGGATGCGGGGATTGACCTCGATGAAGTAGAAATCGCCGGTGTCGCGGTCCATCAGGAACTCGGCGGTGCCGGCATTGACGTAGCCTTCGGCCCGGGCAAGGCGCAGCGCCGCCTCGCACAGCTCGGTGCGCTGGGCATCATCCAGGTAGGGCGCGGGCGCGCGCTCCACGACCTTCTGGTTGCGGCGCTGGACCGAGCAGTCGCGCTCGTACAGGTGAACCACAGTGCCGTGATGGTCACCCAGCAACTGCACCTCCACGTGCCGCGCGCGGCGCACCAGCTTCTCCAGGTAGACCTCGCCATTGCCGAAGGCCGCTTCCGCCTCGCGACGGCCGGAGGTGACCTCCCCGATCAGCTCGGCCTCGGACTCGATGGCGCGCATGCCGCGCCCGCCGCCGCCCCAGCTGGCCTTCAGCATCAGCGGATAGCCGATCTCCGCCGCCATGCGGGTGATCTCCGCCGGGTCCTCCGGCAGCGGGCCGGTGGCCGGGACGACCGGCGTGCCTGCGGCGATGGCCGCGTTCCGGGCAGCGACCTTGTTGCCGAGGCCACGCATCACGTCGGGGGAGGGGCCGATGAAGGTGATGCCGTTGGCGGCACAGGCCTCCGCGAAGTCCGGGTTCTCCGACAGGAAGCCGTATCCGGGATGCACCGCGTCGCAACCGGCCTGCTTCGCGATGCGGATCATCTCGCTGATCGCCAGGTAGGCCTTCACCGGTCCCAGCCCTTCGCCGATCAGGTAGCTCTCGTCGGCCTTGAAGCGGTGCAGCGCCAGCTTGTCCTCTTCAGTGTAGACGGCGACGGTGCGGATGCCGAGCTCGTTGGCGGCCCGCATGACGCGGATCGCGATCTCCGAACGGTTGGCGACCAGCAGCTTCGTGATCTTCCGGAACGCAGGCATGGACGGACCCCCTTGCGACTTTGACACCCCATGGATCAGTGTGCGGCAAGGGTCCGGCCTTGGCAAAGCTGAACTGGCTGGTGACATGCGCCGGACCGGACCATGGTCACAGTCGGGCGGCATCGGCCTCCGGGGTTGCCGGGTGGGCTGCCGAGGTGCAGAAATCGGCAGCAGTGACGCAGCAGCAGGAGTGCCCGCCCGTGACCGAGATCCCGGAATTCGCCAAGGCGGACTATGTCATCGTCGGTGCGGGCAGCGCCGGTGCCGCGCTGGCCTACAGGCTGAGCGAGAACGGCAGGCACTCCGTCATCGTGCTGGAGCATGGCGGCACCGATGCCGGGCCGCTGATCCAGATGCCGGCGGCCCTGTCCTACCCGATGAACATGTCGCGCTATGACTGGGGCTACCGCTCGGAGCCGGAGCCGCACCTGGGCGGTCGCCAGCTTGCCTGCCCGCGCGGGAAGGTGATCGGTGGTTCGTCCTCCATCAACGGCATGGTCTATGTGCGCGGCCATGCCATGGACTACGAGAGCTGGGCGCAGTCCGGCGCGCGCGGCTGGGCCTATCGCGACGTGCTGCCCTACTTCATGCGCATGGAGAGCAGCCATGGCGGCCAGGCCGGATGGCGCGGCAGCGACGGTCCGCTGCACGTGACCCGGGGACCGCAGAAGAACCCGCTGTTCACCGCGTTCCGGGAGGCCGGGCGACAGGCAGGCTACCCGGTCACCGCCGATTACAACGGCGAGCAGCAGGAAGGCTTCGGTCCGATGGAGATGACGGTCTGGCGCGGGCGGCGCTGGTCCGCCGCCAATGCCTACCTGCGCCCGGCGCTGAAGCGCCCGAACGTGCGCCTGGTACGCGGACTGGCCCTGCGGGTGGCCTTCGACGGCACGCAGGCGAAGGGCGTCGTGTTCGAACAGGGCGGACGGCAGAAGCTGCTGGCAGCTGGGCGGGAGGTGATCCTGTCGGCTTCCTCCATCAACTCGCCGAAGCTGCTGTTGCTGTCCGGCATCGGACCGGCAGCGCACCTGCAGGATCACGGCATCGGGGTGCTGGCCGACCGACCCGGTGTCGGGCAGAACCTGCAGGACCACCTGGAACTCTACCTGCAGATGACCTGCCTGCAGCCGATCAGCCTCTACAGCCATCTCAACCTGTTCTCCAAGGCGATGATCGGGGCGCAGTGGCTGTTCACGAAGACAGGCCATGGCGCGACCAACCATTTCGAGGCCGCGGCCTTCATCCGCTCCGCCGCCGGGGTGGCCTGGCCTGACATCCAGTACCACTTCCTGCCCGTGGCCATCCGCTATGACGGCAAGGCCCCGGCGAAGGCGCACGGGTTCCAGGCCCATGTCGGGCCGATGCGGTCACCGTCGCGGGGGCGGGTGCAACTTGCATCCGCCGATCCGAAGGCGGATCCGTCGATCCTGTTCAACTACATGTCGACGGAGAAGGACTGGGCCGACTTCCGCACCTGCATCCGCCTGACGCGGGAGATCTTCGCCCAGCCCGCCTTCGAACCCTATGCCGGGCCGGAGATCGCGCCGGGCGCGGAGGTGCAGGATGATGCGGCGCTGGATGATTTCATCCGCGAGGCGGTGGAGAGCGCCTATCACCCCTGCGGCACCTGCCGCATGGGCGACCGTGATGACAGCCGCAGTGTCGTGGACCCGGAAGGCCGGGTGATCGGCGTCGATGCCCTGAGGGTCGTGGACAGCTCCATCTTCCCCCAGATCACCAACGGCAACCTGAACGGACCGTCGATCATGGTGGGGGAGAAGATGGCCGACCACATCCTGGGCGGCACCATGCTGCCCCCCGACGACCGCACCCCCTGGCTCAACCCGGCGCGAGAGACGAGCCAGCGCTAGAGGCGGCGGCGACGTTGCGGAGCAGCGCAACCGTCATGTCCTGAGCCGTCTCGCGCAAGTCCAGGAATGGCTCCATCACGGCAAGCTGGTCGATGATGTTCCGTGCAAGTGACCGGTCCATGCGCTCGGCGACCGGCAATGCTGCCGAACAGGCGTCGGCGAGGGGCAGCAATGTCTGAGTGAGGGAGGCTTGGCCGAGATGCCGCACTGTCGCGGCGATATCGAACATGTCTCTCGGTTGCATGCTCGTGCCCCGGTGGTGGATCTTCTTGGCGAGGATTTCCTCAGGCGTCTCCAACCGCACCACATGACCATTCACATCCGAATGTCGTGCGCCGGGGCTGGTGAGCATGCCGCTGCAGATGAAGTCGATCTCCCCGACACCTGTGAACGACAGCTTTGTCATTCTGACACCGTCGGTCTGATACCCGTCAGGCACCATGCGCATCGTGAAATCCTGTGTCGCCGGGTTCAGGTATGGCAGGATCTGCGGATCCGTGATGAAGAGATCGATGTCGTGGCTGACCCGGTGACCGATCTGGATCATCAGGGCGGTGCCGCCTCCAAAGCTCCAGTCAATGGGCAGAAGGCATCGAGCCTGAGCCTGCTCGATGATCGAGAGGGCCTGTTCCAGCAGAATGGGCCATTTACTGGTCACAGCCCGAACATGGCGGTCAGTCGCCGAGGGGGAGGCTGTATCCCACCTTCGCGCTCAGCCTTCTTGCGGTTGCCCGGATGGCCTCGACGTCCAGTCCGCGTTCCGTAATGAACTGCACCTGCAACTCCAGAGGAACCTCGGAGAAGAAGGAGAAGACGGGGCCGCTGCACACAGACACGTCGCCAGTCCTGCTGATCTGGTCGGCCAGCGCAAACATGTCCAGGTCAGTCCCGTAGGGCGCGTTGACCGTTGATAGCAGAGTCGCGAAACGGCTGCCCTGTTCGATCGGCAAATGCTGGTTGACTGTGTTCTTCATCTCAAGGTCCAGATTATCAACTAATCGCGGCTCTTGCATCCTCCGCCCGCAACGGGCGGGATGATCAGGCATCAGAGGCTCAGCGGCGTCCGAACAGCCGTTCGATGTCGTTCAGGTGCAGTTCGACGTAGGTCGGGCGACCGTGGTTGCACTGGCCGGAGTGCGGGGTGCGTTCCATCTCGCGCAGCAAGGCGTTCATCTCCTCGGCGTTGAGGCGGCGGCCGGCGCGGACGGAACCGTGGCAGGCCATGGTGGCACAGACATCCTGCAGCCGGTCCTGCAGGCCCGTCGCCTGGTCGAACTCCGCCAGTTCGTCGGCCAGGTCATTGAGCAGGCCGCGAATGTCGCACTGGCCCAGCAGGGCCGGGGTTTCCCGCACCACCACGGCACCGGGGCCGAAGCGTTCCAGCACCAGGCCCAGCGAAGCCAGTTCGTCGGCGCGGGCGGCGATGCGATCGGCATCGGTCTCGTCCATCTCCACCACTTCCGGCAGCAGCAGTCCCTGCCGGG
Organism: Minwuia sp.; assembly: GCA_965228535.1. Lineage (GTDB taxonomy): Bacteria > Pseudomonadota > Alphaproteobacteria > Minwuiales > Minwuiaceae > Minwuia. Next base: position 1,497,648 of record CBDDHU010000003.1, read on the forward strand.
CGACGCCGTTTTCGTCCAGCTGCCGTTTCATCCGCTCGTAGACCAGCCGCTCATGCGCCGCGTGCTGGTCCACCAGCACGATGCCATCCATGGTCTGGGCGACGATGTAGGTGCCGTGGACCTGGCCGCGCGCCACGCCGAGGGGGAATTCCGGTGATGGCGCGGGTGCGGTGGCCGGTTCCGCCTCGACCCGGCCGGAGGGGTCGATGAACTCCCGTGCCGCCGTTTCCGCCACGCCTGACAGGCCCGCCTCCGGCGCCTGCCAGGTGGCGAAGGCCTGGCGCGCGGCAGCGCTGTCCTGGCGCGGCATGTAGCTGTTGCCCCGTGTGGGCATGGCGAAGCGCGGTGTTTCCGGCTGGACACCGGGTCGGAACGCGCCCAGGGCCTGCCCCGCCACGGTGGTGGAGGCGCGATGCCCCGCCGCCGCCAGCACGCTGCGCAGGCCGCCGACGATCAGGCCGCGCACCACGCCCGGCTCCCGGAACCGCACTTCCGCCTTGGCCGGGTGCACGTTCACATCGACGAATGCCGGATCGACGTCGAGGAACAGCACCAGCACCGCGTGCCGACCGCCGGACAGGAAATCCTGGTAGGCTCCGCGAACCGCGCCGGTGAACAGCTTGTCGCGCACCGGGCGGCCATTGACGAACATGTACTGCTGCGTGGCGTTGCCCCGGTTGTAGGTGGGCACACCGGCCAGCCCGGTCAGGCGGATGCCATCCCGCTCCGCCTCCACCGGCAGCGCGTTCTCGACAAATTCCCGGCCCATCACCCGGGCCAGCCGCGCGGCGCGGGCATCCAGCAGTTCGCCCTGCTCCGCTCCCGCCTGGAAGGCGGTGCGCTGGTCATCCTTCAGGGTGAAGCCCACGTCCGGATGGGCCATGGCCAGGCGCTTGATCATGTCCAGGGTGGCGCCGAACTCCGCCCGGTCGGTCTTCAGGAACTTCAGCCTTGCCGGGGTGGCGTAGAACAGGTCCCGCACCTCCACCCGCGTGCCCCGTGCGCGAGATGACGGTTCGGGGGCGGAGACGTGACCGCCATCGACGCGGATCGCCCAGCCCGTGTCGGCATCGGCCTGTCGGCTGTCGATGCGCAGCCGCGCCACGGCACCGATGGAGGGCAGGGCCTCCCCGCGAAAACCGAGCTGGCGGATGTCCATCAGGTCATCGTCGGGCAGCTTGGACGTGGCATGGCGTTCGATGGCCAGCGACAGCTCGTCGGCGGCCATGCCGTGGCCGTCATCATCCACGGTGACCAGCGAACGGCCCCCTTCCCGCAGCACGATCTCGATCCGCCGCGCTCCGGCATCCAGGCTGTTCTCCACCAGTTCCTTGACCGCGCTCGCCGGGCGCTCGATCACCTCCCCGGCGGCGATGCGGTTGACGGTCGTCTCTGGCAGGCGGCGGAGCATGGACATCAGGAGGCAGTGCCCTTCAGGTAGTCCCGTGTCAGGCGCTTGCTGGTCTCCACGGCAGGCTGGCCGAAGGGATCGACCCCCAGCAGGTGCGCCGCGATCACCGTCTCCAGCATGAAATGCATCAGCAGGCCGCCCAGGGCCTTCTCGTCCAGGCGTGGCAGGCGGATCATGCGCACCGGGTGCCCGGCGGCGACCAGGGTCTCCATGGTGGCCCGTGCCTGGGTCTGGACGATGGCGCCCAGGCTCTGCCCGGACAGGTAGGCAAGGGCGGGATCGGTCACCAGGTCGGGGGCGATGACCGGCCCCGGCTCCGGCTCCGCCACCGTGATGACCGTGAAGCTCTTGTCGGCGGGACCGTCGAGCCAGAGCTGCAACTGGCTGTGCTGGTCCACCGGTCCCAGCGCCGCGACCGGTGTCAGGCCCCGGCCGTCCTTGCCCAGGCTCTCCGCCCAGAGCTGGCGGTGCCACATGGACAGCCGTTCCAGTGACCCGGCATAGGGCATGATCACCTGCTGGCCGCGTCCCCTCCGGTCCGCCAGCCCGACGGCAACGGCCGCGCCCGCGACCGGCGGCGGCGCATCCTCCGTCAGCAGGGACTCGAAGAGCTGCGCCGCACCGCTGCGCACCGCGTGGGCATCCAGTCCGGCGATCATCGCCGGCAGCAGCCCCACCAGCGACAGCACGGAGAAACGGCCGCCTACCTTCGGGTCATGTTCCAGCACCTCCACCCCATGGGCATCGCACAGCCGACGCAGGGCATTGTCGCCCGGTTCGGCAATGGCCATCAGGTGGCCCGGAATGGCGCCGGCACTCAGGCGGGTCCGCAGCCAGTCGAGCACCACGAGGGTCTGTGCCAGTGTCTCCGTGGTCCCGCCGGACTTGGAGACGGAGAGGAAGAAGGTGGTTTCCGGGTCCAGCCCCGCCAGTAGTTCGGCGAAGCCGCGTCCGTCCAGGTTGTCGGGCAGGATCAGCCGTGCCCTGTCCTCCGGCGCGGCCAGTGCGAGCAGGGTCTGCGCCCCCAGGCTTGACCCACCGGTTCCCAGCACCACGCAGTGCCGGTAGCGGCCGCGGATCCGGTCGGCGACCGGCATCAGTGCCTCCAGGTCGTCGCGGCGGCTGGCCAGCCCGAAACAGGGCAGTTCCCCGGCTGCAAGGTCGCTGCGGATCTTCGCCACCGCCGGGGCTGCACTGTCCAGCAGGGATTCGTAGGTGGCGGTGTCGAGGCCGGTCTCCCCCACGGTGGGCTGCAGCGAAGGCTGGACGAAATGCTGGAATGGAAGGGTCATGGACAAGATCACCGCCTGATGAAACCGATGCGGACTGGCCAGAAAATCGAGGGCACCATGTGCAACCACCGATTCCCCTGACACGCCAAACATACTACATAACGCTCATGGAACAGATTCTCGCCCCCAGTCTGCCATTTGCCCCGCGCCTGCGGCTGCGCACGTGCGCAGCCGTGCTGGCCCTTGGCCTGCTCGGCGGTTGCGAGATCGTCGATACCGGTCCGACCCGGATCGGCGGCGTCTCCTGCGGCTGGTCGGATGCCGGACCCTCCGACCCCGAATATCACCGGTGCCGCAGCCGCAATGCCGACGAGGGGGTGCTGATGCGGCGCACGCCCAGCGGTGGTGTCGGCTTCTGAGCCGCGCTGCGGCCCTCTGCTGCTTTGACCGCGCCGCCGCTCTTGCTATAGAGCGCTTCTCCGCCGTGACTGACCCTGAAGGAACCGCGCCATGCGCCAGGCCAGCTATGACCGCCGTACCAAGGAAACCGAGATCTCCGTCGAGCTGAATGTCGACGGGTCCGGCAACTATACCATCGACACCGGGATCGGCTTCCTGGACCACATGCTGGAACAGCTTTCGCGGCACAGCCTGATCGACCTGACGGTGCGGGCCAAGGGGGACACCCACATCGATTTCCACCACACGGTGGAGGATACCGGCATCGCCATCGGCACGGCCCTGGCGGAGGCGCTGGGCGACCGCGCCGGGATCACCCGCTACGGCTCCGCGCTGATCCCGATGGACGAGACGCTGACCCGTGTCGCGCTGGATGTCTCCAACCGTCCCTACCTGATCTGGCGGGTCGGTTTCAGCAGGCCGAAGCTGGGCGATTTCGACACCGAGCTGTTCAAGGAATGGTTCCAGGCCTTCGCCCAGGCCGGCGGCATCACGCTGCATGTCGAGAACCTCTACGGCGAGAACAACCACCACATCGCCGAGAGCTGCTTCAAGGGGCTGGCCCGCGCGCTGCGGGAGGCGCTGGAGATCGATCCGCGCAAGTCCGACGCCGTGCCCTCCACCAAGGGCGTGCTGGGGGGCAGCCTGTGACCTTTCCGATGCGGTCGCGCGATCGCCGGTGCCTGCCATGCTGACGGTCATTGTCGATTACGGCTCCGGCAACCTGCACTCGGCGGCGAAGTCATTCGAGCGCGCGGCGCGGGAACTGGGGTCCGACATCCGCATCGAGGTCTCGGGACAGCCGGAACGGGTCGCGGCGGCGGATCGCGTGGTGTTGCCCGGTGTCGGCGCGTTCGCGGACTGCCTTGCGGGACTGAACGCCATCCCGGGGCTGCACGAGGCGGTGCAGGATGCCGCGATCACCCGCGCACGACCCTTCTTCGGCATCTGTGTCGGCATGCAGCTGATGGCCAGCGCCGGGCTGGAACACGGGCATCATGACGGCTTCGGCTGGATCGAAGGCACGGTGGAACGGATCACCCCCGGTGACCCTGCGCTGAAGATCCCGCACATGGGCTGGAACGAGCTGGTGCTGCGCACCCCGCACCCGGTGTTCGAGGGGCTGGGCGACGCGGCACATGCCTACTTCGTCCACTCCTACGCCTTCCGCCACGTGACGGCGGCGGAGCGGCTGGCGGAGGTGGACTATGGCGGGCCGGTGGTGGCCGCTGTCGGGCGTGACACCATGATCGGCACCCAGTTCCACCCGGAGAAGAGCCAGGCGGTCGGCCTGCGCCTGATCCGCAACTTCCTGCAATGGTCGCCCTGATGGCGGAGGACCGGACACCATCGACGGAGATCCAGCAGCTCAAGTCCATCGAGGAGGTGGACCTGCAGGACCTCTGCGACGCGACGGAGGCCGCTATCCTCAACGGCAACGGCTTCGGCTGGCTGACGGTGCCCCGGCGCGCGGTGCTGGAATCCTACTGGAAGGGCGTCGTGCTGATGCCGGAGCGGGAGGTCTTCGTGGCCTGGCTCGACGGGCACATCGTCGGCTCGACGCAACTGCTCCGCCCGTCGCGCCACAACCACGCGCAGGGCCATATCGCGCGGCTGACGACCTTCTTCATCGCGCCGCATGCGCGCGGCCTGGGACTGGCGCGGGGCCTGCTGCAGATGGCGGAGGACGTGGCGCGCAAGGACGGGTTCGAACAGATCGACCTGGACGTGCGGGCGACCCAGAAGGCGGCGATCCAGATCTACGAGCAGGCCGGTTTCACGCGCTGGGGCGTGCGGGAGAACTACGCGCTGGTGGGTGAGGACTACGTGACCGGATTCTTCTACACCAAGGAGCTGGCGCACAGGCGCAAGCCGGGGAAAAGCAAATGAACATCTATCCCGCGATCGACCTGAAGGATGGCCGCTGCGTGCGGCTGCTGCAGGGCCGGATGGAGGACGCCACCGAGTTCAATCCGGATCCGGCCGACCAGGCGCGGCGGTTCCGGGATGCCGGTTTCGGGCGGCTGCACCTGGTGGACCTGAACGGGGCCTTCGACGGTCGCTCCAGCAATGCGAGCGCCGTGCGCGCGGTGCTGGCCGCGACCGACCGGCCGGTGCAGCTCGGCGGTGGCATCCGGGACCGGGCCGCCATCGACGCCTGGCTGGCGGACGGGGTGGCGCGGGTCATCCTGGGCACCATGGCGCTGCGGGATCCGGAGACCGTCCGGGCAGCCTGCCGGGACCATCCGGGCCGGATCGTCGTCGGCATCGACGCCCGTGGCGGCCAGGTCGCGGTGGAGGGCTGGGCGGAGCAGTCGGAGATGAAGGCCACCGATCTCGCGCTGGCCTTCGCCGATGCCGGTGTTGCCGCCATCGTCTATACCGACATCGACCGCGACGGTGCGCTGCAGGGGGTGAACGTGGAGGCGACGGCCGACCTGGCACGCGTCTCCGGCCTGCCGGTCATCGCCTCTGGCGGCGTGGCGGGGATCGATGACATCCACCGGCTGAAGGCCGTGGCCGATGCCGGGATCGAGGGGGTGATCATCGGTCGCGCGCTCTATGACGGTCGCATCGACCCGGCCGAGGCCCTGTCCGTGGCAGGAGCCTGAACCATGCTGAAGGCGCGCATCATTCCCTGCCTGGACGTGAAGGACGGGCGCGTGGTGAAGGGGATCAACTTCGTCGACCTGCGCGATGCCGGCGACCCGGTGGAGCAGGCCACGGTCTATGACGCCGCCGGTGCCGACGAACTCTGCTTCCTGGACATCACCGCGAGCCACGAGAAGCGCGGGATCCTGTTCGATGTGGTGGCTCGGACGGCGGAGCGCTGCTTCATGCCGCTGACGGTCGGCGGCGGGGTGCGCACCAATGACGATGTGCGCCAGTTGCTGCTGGCCGGGGCCGACAAGGTCTCCATCAATACCGCCGCCGTGCATCGCCCGGAGTTCGTCGGCGAGGCGGCGACCAAGTTCGGCAGCCAGTGCATCACGGTCGCCATCGACGCTAAGTCGGTTGGCCCGGACCGGTGGGAGATCTTCACCCATGGCGGACGGGAGCCGACCGGGCTGGACGCGGTCGAATGGGCGCGGCGGATGGAGGGGCTGGGGGCAGGCGAGATCCTGCTGACCTCCATGGACCGCGACGGGGCCAAGATCGGCTTCGACATTGCCCTGACCCGCACCGTGGCCGACGCGGTGGGCATTCCCGTCATCGCCTCCGGCGGTGTCGGCACGCTGGATCACATGGTGGAGGGTGTGCGGGACGGCCATGCCTCTGCCGTGCTGGCGGCGTCGATCTTCCACTTCGGCACCTATTCCATACCCGAGACCAAGGCGCACATGGCCGCTGCCGGCGTGCCCGTGCGGCTGCTGGCGGAGGAGGACGCGGCATGAGTGACAGCCCCGACATGCTGCAGCGGCTGCACGCCCTGGCGGAGCAGCGCAAGTCCGCCGACCCGGAGACGTCCTACGTCGCGCGGCTGCACGCGAAGGGAACCGCCAAGATTGCCCAGAAGGTCGGGGAGGAAGCCGTCGAGACCGCGCTGGCCGCCGTCGGCGAGGGGCGGGAGAAGGTGGTTTCCGAAAGCGCCGACCTGCTGTTCCACCTGACCGTGCTCTGGTCGCATCTGGGCATCCAGCCGGATGAGGTGATGGAAGAACTGGCGCGACGGGAAGGCATTTCCGGTATCGCCGAGAAGGCGTCCCGCAAGGAGGGTTGAGTCCGATGAGCTATGACAATGACAACGTCTTCGCGAAGATCCTGCGCGGCGAACTGCCCTGCAAGAAGGTACACGAGACCGAGCACGCGCTGGCGTTCGAGGACATCCAGCCGCAGACCCCGGTGCATGTACTGGTGATCCCGAAAGGCCCCTATGTCGACTTCGAGGATTTCATGGCGAAGGCTTCGGCGGAGGAGATCACCGGTTTCTGGAAGTCCGTCAGCGAAACGGCGGAGATCGCCGGTGTCGCGGGGGAGGGCTTTCGCCTGACCACCAACAACGGCGCCAGCGCCGGACAGGTGGTGTTCCATTTCCACGTCCACATCTTCGGCGGCCGCCCGCTGGGCCGGATGGTCCGCAAGGACTGAGCGGTACAGGCCCGGAACGACCGGCGCCATTGCTTGCGGGGACCCTTGCCCAAGGCAGAGAGGGTTTGTGCGAAGCATGGGAGTGACTGGCGATAATCGCTACCGTTCCCATCCCACGGCGCTCGCGGACTTGATCCGCGAGCCCAGCTTTCGTCGTTCAATCGGCACCATGGGTGCCCGGGTCAAGCCCGGGCACGCCCTCTGTGAGGACGGAAACGGCTGCTTCGACTGGAGCATGCACCTTGAAGGTATGCTCGTTGCGCAGACAGCGACGTTGCCTCAGCGCCGCTGCATCGCCCCGTAGACGCCTTCGCGGATGATGGCGCGGATGCCGCGGCGGTTTTGCGGTGACTGCATCATGTAGACGACGAACATGTCCTGCTGCGGGTCGGCGAAGTAGTAGGTGCCGCCCGCGCCGCCCCAGAAGTAGTCCCCGACCGTTCCGGGCAGCGCCGCCCCTTCGTCGCTGATGCGCACGCCGACGCCCAGCCCGAAGCCGTAGCCACCGCCCGGAATGTAGTACTTTCCGGGTTTCAGACCGGCCGAGATGGTGTGGTCGCGGGTCATCAGGGCGACGGTTTCCGGCTTCAGGATGCGGACGCCGTCCAGTTCCCCGCCATTCAGCAGCATCTGGGCGAAGCGGGCATAGTCGTGCACGGTGGAGATCAGCCCGCCGCCGCCGGATTCGGACGGGCGCGCCACGCGCGGATCATACAGCGGGATGCCGCCGACAATGCCGTCGCCGGGCCTGGCCTCCGCGATGCGCGGATGGTCCGCCGGGTCATCGACAGTGAAATGGGTGTCGTGCATGCCGAGAGGCTGCAGGACCAGTTCGCCGATGGCCTGGCTCAGGGGCTTGCCATGGGCGATCTCCACCACCGCACCCAGCACGTCGGTGGAGCGGCTGTACTCCCATGTCGTGCCCGGCTGGTGCTCCAGCGGCAGGGTGGCGAGAAACGCTGCGGCCTCGACATTGGCCAGGCCTGCCGCTGCCGCTCCGGCGCTGCGATAGGCCTGGCGGACCACGCCCTGGCCGAAGAAGCCGTAGGTCAGGCCGGAGGTATGGCGCATCAGGTCGCGGATGGTGATGGGGCGTTCGGCAGGCACCGTCTCGATCTCGCCGTCGGCGTCCAGCATGCCGGTGGCGACGCGGGTGGCGGCATAGGCGGGGATGAAGTCGGACAGCGGCTGGTCGAGATCGATCCGGCCCCGCTCCACCAGCGCCAGGGCGGCGACCGAGACGATGGGCTTGGTCATGGAGTAGATGCGGAACAGCGTGTCTGCGGTCATCGGCGGGCCGTCCGGGGTCCGGCTGCCGTGCAGGCCCTGATGCGCGATCCGGCCCTGCCGCGCGATCAGCACCACCGCGCCGGGAAAGGCACCGTCAGCGATCATCTGCTGCAACGTACCGTCCAGCGAGGCCAGGCCCTCCGCGGTGAAACCGAGGGCCTGCGGGTCGCCTTCCGGCAGGGAGGCGGCGCGGGCACCGTTGGCCAGCAGGGGCAGGACCAGCAGCAGGCCGAGAAGCAGACGTTTCATGAGCTTGGTTCCAATGTTGATGGCGGGGGCAGCCGTCGTGCCGCGCGTTGTCGGGACGGTGGGAAAAGAAAATCCCGGCGCAGGCGGGGCCTGGCCGGGATGATTCCTTGCACCGATGGCGACCCGATTACTGGGTCAGCGCCGCGAACTGTTTCAGGTGCCAGTCGCGGTTGCCGAACATGGTGTCGATCTGCATCAGCCGCTTGTAGTAGTGGCTGATCTTCAGCTCGTCGGTCATGCCCATGCCGCCATGCATCTGCACGGACTGGGCACCGATGAAGACGCCGCCCTTGCCGATCTGGGCCTTGGCGGAGGATGCGGCCTTGCGGCGCTCCTTCTCTTCCTCGTCCAGCTTCAGCGTGACCATGTAGGTCATGGAGCGGGACTGCTCCAGCTCGATGAAGCAATCGACCATGCGATGCTGCAGCACCTGGAACTTGCCGATCGGCACACCGAACTGCTTGCGGGTCTTCAGGTACTCGTTGGTCTCGTCCTTGAGCATCTCCATGCAGCCGACAGCCTCGGCGCACAGCGCGGCAATGCCCTGGTCGACGACCTTCTCGATCACCGGCAGCGCAGCACCTTCCGCACCCAGCAGCGCGTCGGCACCGACCTCGACATTCTCCAGCACGACCTCGGAGGCACGCAGGCCGTCCGCCGTCGGATAGTCGCGGCGGGTCAGGCCAGCAGTGTTGTTGTCGATGATGAACAGCGAGATGCCGTCCCGGTCGCGCACGTCACCCGAGGTGCGGGCGGAGACGATGATCCTGTCTGCGGCAGCTGCGCCGTAGACCACCGACTTGTGGCCGTTCAGGACATAGCCGTCGCCCTTCTTCTCCGCCTTCGTGGTCACGTCGGCCAGGTTGAAGCGGGAAGTCGGCTCGGCATAGCCGAAGGCCAGCATGCAGGAACCTTCGGCCACCGCGCCCAGGATCGCTTCCTTCTGCGCGTCGTTGCCGGCTTCCGCCACCAGGCCGGCGCCCAGCACCACCGTCGGCAGGTAGGGTTCGGTCACCAGGCCACGGCCGATGGCTTCCATCACGATCATGGTCTCGACCGCGCCGCCGAAGCCGCCATGTTCCTCCGGCAGGCCCACGGCCAGCCAGCCAAGCTCGGCGAAGGTCTTCCAGTTGTCGCGGCTGAAGCCGTCGTCACTGCTGGAGAGCTTGCGCCGCTTCTCGAAGTCGTAGTCGTCCAGAATGAACCGGTCGACACTGTCCTTCAGCAGTTGCTGTTCTTCAGAAAGGTTGAAATCCATCGGGCCCTGTATCCTCCCCGCCACATGATCCCGGAATGCCGCCTGCGCCGCACCCGCCTACAATCCTAGCACCATCTTCGCGATGATGTTCTTCTGAACCTCACTCGATCCGCCGGCAATGGTGATTGCCCGCATGAACAGGTGCTGTCCCATCACGCCCTCTGCCGCTTCCGGTCCCACCGGGGCCCAGTTGCTGCCCGGCGTACGGTCCGCCAGCTCATAGGGAGCGGCATAGTATCCGAGGGCCTCCACCGTCAATTCCGTAATGGCCTGCGTGACCTCCGACCCCAGCAGCTTCAGCATACTTGCCTCTCCGCCGGGGGGCGATCCCTCCTGCATAGCGGCGAGGATACGCAGATTGCAATACTCCAGCGACGTCAGCTTGATCTCGGTCTCCGCCACCTTGCGGGAAAACACCGCATCCTCGATCAGCCGCTCGCCGCTGGCGGGGGTCTCCGCCGCCATTTCCTTCAGCCGCTGCAGCAGCTTCTTGTTCCAGGCGACCTCCGCGATGCCGGCACGCTCGTTGCCGAGCAGGAACTTGGCGTAGGTCCAGCCCCTGTTCTCCTCCCCGATGCGGTTGGCGACGGGGACGCGCACATTCTCGAAGAACACCTCGTTCACGTGGTGGCCCTGGTCCATCAGGATCAGCGGGCGCACGGTGATGCCCGGCGTCTTCATGTCGATCAGCAGGAAACTGATGCCTTCCTGCTGCTTCCCCTCCTTCTGCGTGCGTACCAGGCAGAAGATCCAGTCCGCGTGGTGTGCCAGGGAGGTCCAGATCTTCTGGCCGTTGATGACGTAATCGTCGCCGTCCCGGACCGCGCTGGTCTGCAGGCTGGCCAGGTCGGATCCCGATCCCGGCTCGGAATAGCCCTGGCACCACCAGTGCTCACCGGAAAGCAGGCGCGGCAGGAAGTATTCCTTCTGGTCCGGACGGCCGAAGGTATAGATCACCGGCCCGACCATCTGCAGCCCGAACGGCAGCAGGGGCGGCGCGTCCGCGGCGTGGCATTCCTCGTCGAAGATGTGGCGCTGCGCCGGGGTCCAGTCGCAACCGCCATGTTCCTTCGGCCACCAGCCCGCGATCCAGCCCCTGGCATGCAGGATGCGCTGCCAGCGCAGGTAGTCCTCCCGCTCCAGTTCCCGGCGATGGCGCACCTTGTGGCGCAGGTCGTCGGGCAGTTCCGCCTCCAGGAAGGCGCGGACTTCCGCACGAAAGGCCTGTTCTTCGGGCGAGAACGCCAGATCCATCTCTCAAGACCCTCCCCGGGACATGATCGCTCGGGCGGGAGAATATGGACACGGACGCGGGCTGTCGAGCACCGCCGCAGCCGTCCGGCCATGCGGTTCAGGCACCCATTTCCTCCGCCAGCGCCCGCATGGAGGATTCCGGGCTGGTCAGGACATGTCGCCGGGCCAGCCGTGCCGCCGGCGCCATGGATGCCTGCGCCAGCGCGATGGCGTCATAGTCGTCGGGCGTGGCATCGACCGCGTTGGCAATGGCCTGGGCGTAACCGATGATGTCCCCGTCCAGGAAGAGCTGCACCGCCCCCTCGACGATGATCAGGTCGAGGCGGATGTGCCGGTCCAGCTTGTCGGCGACCTTCTGGAACAGGTCGCGTGTCGGTTCGATGGTGGAATTGAGCGTCACCAGTGCGGCGATCCTGGTCCCGCGGGTCACCGCAGCCTCCGCCAGTGCGCGGTCGACACGGATGACGGGACGGCCCATGGCGGCCAGCGTGTCGGCGGCGGGGCCGATGGTGGAGCAGGTGCAGACCAGCCTTTCGGCGTCGGCCAGCGATTCCACCATCTCGCTGGCCGCGTCGCTGCGGATCGTCTCGGTCAGCCCGCCGGCCAGCCTGGCCGCCTCCAGCAGGGATGGCCGCACCACGTGACGGCGCGCCCCGGCCAGCCCCACGTCGCGGGCGGCCGTCTCGAACAGATCAACATTGCTCTCGGCGGTATGAAAGAATACCAGTTCGCGCACGTTCCTGCCCCTTGGCGGCACGGCCGCATCGCATTCATCGGACTACAGAACACACTGATGCCACAAGCCACGACGCGCGCAACCCTGATCGGTGTCGGAGCTGTCCTGCTCTGGGCGCTGCTCGCCCTGATGACGGCGGCCAGCGGCTCGGTGCCGCCGCTGCAGCTCACGGCGATGAGCTTTGCCATCGCCTTCCTGATCGCCCTGGTGCTGTGGCTGCGGCGTGGCCAGAATCCGCTGCACCGCCTCCGCCAGCGGCCCTCGGTCTGGCTGCTGGGGGTGGCCGGGCTGTTCGGCTATCACGCCATGTACTTCGTGGCGCTGCGCAACGCCCCGGTCGTGGAGGCCAGCCTGATCGCCTATCTCTGGCCGCTGCTGATCGTGCTGTTCTCCACCCTGCTGCCGGGGCAGCGCCTGAAACCGATCCATGTCATCGGTGCGCTGCTGGGCTTCACCGGCGCGGTGCTGATCGTGGCGCGCGAGGGGTTGCGGTTCGATCCGGCATTCCTGTCCGGCTATCTCGCCGCCATGGCCTGCGCGCTGATCTGGTCCAGCTACTCCGTGCTCAACCGCCGCTTCGCCGAGGTTCCGACAGACGCGGTGGGCGGGTTCTGCGGGGTCACCGCGCTGGGTGCGCTGGTGCTGCACCTGGCGTTCGAGGAGACCGTGGTGCCGGCCGGTATCGAGTGGCTGGCGATCCTGGGCCTGGGACTCGGACCCGTCGGCGGTGCCTTCTTCCTCTGGGACCATGCAACCAAGCGCGGCGACCTGCGTGTGCTCGGGGCCTCGGCCTATCTCGCGCCGCTGCTCTCCACCGTGGTGCTGGTCATCGCGGGGCAGGCCGTGGCCACCTGGCAGGTCTGGCTCGCCTGCCTGCTGATCACCGGCGGGGCGGTGCTGGCCAGCCTCGACATGCTGCGCCGTGCGCCGCATGATCCCGCCTGAACCGGTCCTTCCAGGTCCGGTCCCGTACTGAACCTGTGACAGGGGCGGCAGGCGAGCCATGTGGCGTCCTGACATCATCGACCTCAGCCAGTTCTACTCCGCGCCGCTGGGGCACCTTGTCCGGCGGCACGTGCGGCAGTCGCTGGCGCAGCTCTGGCCCGATGTCAGGGGGCAGAAGGTGCTGGGCGTCGGCTATGCAACGCCCTTCCTGCGCCCGTTCCTGGACCAGGCGGACCGGGTGCTGGCCGCCATGCCGGCCAACCAGGGCATCCAGCACTGGCCGCGGGAAGGGCCGAACCGCGTCTTCCTGGGGGATGAACTGGAACTGCCCCTGCCGGACCAGAGCATGGACCGCATCGTCGTCGTGCATGCGCTGGAGACCACGGAGGCGGCGCGGCCGATGCTGCGGGAGATCTGGCGCGTGATGGACAGCGGCGGCCGGGCCCTGTTCATCGTGCCGAACCGGCGCGGTCTCTGGTCCCGGGCGGAGCACACCCCGTTTGGCCACGGCCATCCCTACACCACCGGGCAGCTCTCGCGGTTGCTCCGGGCCAACATGTTCCTGCCGGAGCAGACCGACATGGCGCTGCATTTCCCGCCTTTCGGCTGGCGGCCGCTGCTGCGTGCCAACCGGCTGTTCGAACGTGCGGGGACACGGATCTGGCCGGGATTCGCCGGGCTGGTGATGGTGGAGGTGTCGAAGCAGGTCTTCGCGGTCACACCGCTGAAGGAGAGGCGGCGTCGGCGCATCCGCTCGGCCCCGGCGCTGGCCCCCGCGACGCGGACCAGCGTCTGCGGCCCCCACGATCTTCGCAAGGAAACCCCGTCATGACCGCTGGCAGGCCGCGCAACATCCTGTTCATCATGGCGGACCAGCTGCGCCACGACTTCCTGGGCTGCACCGGCCACCCGACGATCCGCACCCCGGTGATCGATGCGCTGGCGGCACGCGGCGTGCGCTTCGCCAACAGCTTCGTGCAGGCGGCGGTCTGCGGGCCGTCACGCATGTCCTTCTACACCGGGCGCTACGCGGTCAGCCATGGCGCGACCTACAACAACTATCCGCTGCGTGCCGACGAGTGGACGCTGGGCGACTACATGGCGCCCCTCGGGCTGCGCACCGCGCTGGCCGGCAAGACGCACATGCGCGCCGACGAGGCGGGAATCAGGCGAATCGGGCTGGACCCGGCCACGGGCAGGGGGCAGTTCCTTGCGGAGTGCGGGTTCGAGCCGTTCGACCGGGATGACGGCCTGCATCGCCTGGCACCCTACGTGCCCGATGTTGCCTATGAACGCTACCTGCGGGAACGCGGATATGCGGGAACCAACCTCTGGCACGAGGTCGCGAACTCCGTGCGGCGCGACGATGGCGAGGACCCATCCGGCTGGCTGATGCGCAACGCCCGCTTCGCCGCCGTTGTGCGGGAGGAGGACAGCGAAACGCCCTACATGACCCGCCGCGCGATGGATTTCATGACGGAAGCCGGTGAAACGCCCTGGTGCCTGCACCTGTCCTACATCAAGCCGCACTGGCCCTACATCGCGCCTGCGCCCTGGCACGCCCGCCATGGTGCCGACCATGTCCTGCCGGGAAACCGGGGGCTGGGCGAGGCGGAGGCACACCCGGTGCTGGACGCGTTCCGCCAGCACCCCGAATCCATCGCGTTCCGGGAGGACGAGTGCCGCGACACGGTGATCCCCGCCTACATGGGCCTGATCGAGCAGATCGACGACCACCTGGGTCGCCTGTTCGACTTCATGGCGGGGCGGGGGCTGCTGGATGACACCCTGATCGTGTTCACCAGCGATCACGGCGATTACCTGGGCGACCACGGCCTGGGGGAGAAGGAACTGTTCTACGAGGAGGCGCTGCGCATTCCGCTGATCATCGCTGACCCTTCCGCCGATGCCGACGGCACGCGGGGCGCGGTGGTGGAGGAGATGGTGGAGGCTATCGACCTGGTCCCGACCTTTGTCGAGCGGCTGGGTGGCGAGGTTCCGGGGCAGCGGCTGGAGGGACGGTCACTGGTGCCGTTCCTGCTGGACACGGACGGGGCGTCGGGCTGGCGGGACGCCGTGTTCGCCGAATGCGACTATTCCCTGCGCCATGCACGCAGGACACTCGATCTCGCACCGATGGATGCACGTGCCTGCATGATCCGCACGGACCGCTGGAAGTACGTGCATCACGTGCAGTTCCGGCCGGAGCTGTACGACCTGGAGAATGACCCGCTGGAACAGCAGGACCTGGGCAGCGATCCCGGTCATGCCAGCGTCCGGGACGCGCTGCAGCAACGCCTGTTCGACTGGCTCTACCAGCGCCGCACGAGGGTCGGTGTCACCGATGACTTCATCCGGGAGGCAACCGGATCGGCGTTCCAGCGGGGTTACCGCTTCGGCCACTGGTGAGCCCTGCTCACAATTTCGCGAGCCTGGGCCGATGTGTGATCGTGCTCTCGTTGCCGGTTGCAGCGATGAATAGTGCGCCTTTGCGGCCTGTTCTACCGCCATGTAGCCTGCATGGAAGGGTGACGCTCAGGGGTTGCGCATGTTTCCCCGAACAGTGAAACTCAGGGTTATCCATCTCATGACAGGCAGGTCGGTAATCAGGGGATTGTGCGGATGGAGAATGGGACCGTTGCGACTTTCTTTCGTGGAGTTCTGCTGACGGCAGGTTTCGTGCTGGCGATTTCCGGCGCGAAGGGTGCGCTCGCCCAGGGCAGCCCGACCCAGATCGAGCAGATGGGCGACCTGGCCGCCGGGATCCAGGAGACCATCGAGACCAATCGCGGCCTGATCAACAGCATGCGCGAGCATGAGGAACTGCTGACGGAGCAGTTGAACCAGGCCATCGATTCCGGCCTGAACCTGTCGAACGCCATCATCAACAAGCAGCTCGAGACACTGTTCATCAAGCTGCGGGCGGAGCAGTTCGAGCGGCTGCAGAAGATCAAGGGCTCGTCGGACCGGATCAAGAACAGCCACAAGGTCTACACCCTGGTGAAGGACATTGTCGACGACACCAACAGCAAGGGGTCGGGAACGGCCGCGCTGGGGGCGACGGTGAACATCCTCGCCGCGACGAGCAAGAACCCCTTCATCGCCAATGCCCGCTCCGTGCGGAAGCTGTCGGAGCTGGGGGTCATCACCATCTTCGACGTTCCCCGGCGGCAGGAGGTGCTGGCCAAGTTCAGGGAAGAGGTGCGGCGCGCGGAACTACGCGACCTGGAACTGACGGAACGGCTGGTGGAGAACCTGCGGGAGATCCGGACCGGCCTGACCGTGGAAGGACCGCGACGGCTTGATATCTGGGGTGTCCAGTTGCAGGACGCGGCCGTGCGTGACCCGAAGCGTGTCGCAGCGCTGGGCGCGGAACTGGACAGTTTCGAACGCGGCTTCGACAAGGCCATCGGGGTTGGCGGGCTGATGCGCCCCATCGTCTCCGTGAAGGCCAGCCTGATCCCGGTTGCCCGCCGCGCGCATGAGGCCGTGAGCACCGCGACGCAGGAACTGAACGCGTTGCGCCAGCGCGACAATGACCTGGGACAGCAGGCACAGGCGGCGCTCGCCATCATCTCGCGGGAGGATCGCGACCTGCGCGACCAGATCAATGCCGCGCAACAGAAGGTCAGCACCCTGTTCGACGAGATCCGCCGCACCAGCCTGGAGCGTCCGGAAATATCGAAGGGACAGGTCAGGTTCCTGCAGGGACCGGCCTACACCAACCGCAGCGAACTGGTGAAGGCCCTGGATGAGTTGCAGGCGCTGATCGACGCGCTGCCGAACGCGATTGCCCAGCGCCAGACCCAGCGCGCGCAGCAGGCCGGCGGGACCGCCGTGCTGGTCAGCATGGCCATCGACATGGGCAACACGCGGCGTCTGGCCGCCGATCCGCTGACCCAGCGCATGGCCGGTGTGCCGCATTCCGTGCCCTTCGTCGTCATGGGGCGGCACCAGATCGATACCCGCCGCGACTGCCGCTTCCAGGTGGAGGTGCGTGACGAACTCGTGGAGCGCATCCGCTCCCAGCGCTTCTTCGATGCCGGTCCCCGCTTCGGGATCCAGCCAGGCGTCTCCGGCACCCGCTTCACCAGCGTGCGGAACGGCGGCCTGGTCGGCACGATCCAGGGCCGTGACCAGGTCGGCACCGACCAGGTGGTGGTGACGGCCAGGGCGCTTGTCGACTTCACGCAGCGCCCGACCGTCACGGGCAACTCGGCCGACACCTGCCGGGATTTCGTGCCCCGGATGGATAACATCACCGACGAGGTGCGGATCGACGTGGTGAAGATCACCGGTGTCGAGATGGTGCTGGAATCCTCGATCGGGGCAGAGGGCAACCTGCTGGGTCGCAACAGTGATCTGGATGCCTTCATCAGCCTGGACGATGACGTCTCCGCCATCCGCACCGGCTTCCGCATGGACCTGATCTCGGCGGAACTGTCCACGCCGGACGGTGTCAGCCGCATCGGACGTGGCACGCCGCTGTCCTTCGGTGGCGTGGGGGACTTCAACGTCGCCCAGGACGGCACGGGCGTCGCCTTCACCGCCCTGCGGCCCGGCTCCGGCACCTACACGGTCTTCATCGAGGACGGGCAGGGCGGCGAGCATTTCGAGGAGAACCTGGACCTGACGGCCAACGGCATCGCGATGGCTGTGGAGCCGCTGACCGCCGCCACCGAGTTCTTTGACCCCGTCATTGACCTGGTGAGCCGCAACGAGGTGCGCTTCATCGTCGATGGGCCGGCACGCATGTCCGGCTATCGCGTCCGCTGGAGCGTCGGCAACGGTGCCCAGGTGACCACGCCGCTGGCCCGGTTCCGTCGGGCGGGCGGTGTCTCCGTCGCCGCCACGTCGCTGACGGCACCGGACCTGGCGGAGGCGACCGGCCAGAGGTACAGCGTGACCGCCGAACTGCTCTCCCCCGACGGGGTGCTGCTGGCGCGCGGCAGCAAGGAAGTGATCGCCAGTATCGTCGGCAATGACCTGCGGCTGGTGGCGAAGGACACCAATATCGGCATCGCGGCGAAGGACATCTTCATCCCCGCCCGGCGGAACGATTTTGGCCAGTTCGGCGTCCAGGTGCTGACCGACGGTCCCAGGATCGAGGCGCCGCTGCGCTTCTTCGATGCTCGGGTGATCGGCAACGGCTTCCTGCGCTTCGACGGCGACACGCTGAAGGCCAGCTTCGACGCGCAGGGCGGCGGTGCCGACACATCGACCCGTGACACCGGCCGGTTCGTGGCGCGGGTGGTGCCGCAGGATGCCTCCCCGGGGGGCAGCCCGCGCTTCATCCTGCCTCCGCTGCGCTCCAACAGCGATTCGGCCTTCGTGACCGTGAACAAGCTGAACGTGAAACAGCGTGACGGCGCAACGGGCGTGCAGACGGTGCTGGAGGTCTTCGGCCCCGCCGACATGGCACCACGTCGCGCCCGCTTCCTGCTGCGCGACGGCGGCACGCTGGAGGCCGGTTTCGAGAGTGGCGAGGCGGCTGTCGACATCTCGCCGGACGCGGTCACTGCCGCGCAGGTGATCGGCCGCAATGGCCAGGTGCTGGGCGAGTTCCGGCTGGGGGATGACGGGCCGGTGCTCGGGCCGCCGCAATTCACCTTCCGCGTCCCCAACACGGCGTCCCCCGGCCAGTCCGTGGTGATCTTCGCCAACGTGCAGAACGTGCCCTTCGATGATGCGGGCGACTTCGACTGCCGCTGGCGGGCCGACCCGGCCTTCGGGACCTTCGACAAGACCTTCGTCACCCTGGCACCCATCACCGGCAACACCGGTCTCTGCGTCAACACGCTGACCATCGCGGAGGACCCGCAGCTTGTCGGGCGGGAGGCACCGATCGAGGTGGACCTGATCCGCATCGTCGGCGACGTGGCGCGGGAAGAGGGGGCGCAGTGATGACCGGTCCCTTCGTCATGAACATCCTGCGGGGCGGCATCGTCGGCGCGTTGCTGTTCGGCGCCGGGGCCGTGCTGGCCCAGGGAACGGAGGTCAGTGTCGGCACCGGCAAGACCTCCATCCGCATCGTGGCCCCCGGAACCGGCGGCAACAACGTGACGCCGCTGCAGACCAACCGGCAGTTCGTCAGCCGGGTGCTGAAACAGGTCAACATCGTCAACGGCAACAACCCGCTGAACCAGATCGACCCGGTCCGCAACAACAACGGCCAGGTCTTCGCCGACCTGCAGGACGCGGTGAATGCCAACCAGGGCAACGACAACGGCAACAATGGCGGCGGCGGCGGGCTGGCCAATTGCCAGGGCGTGACGGTGCAGATGCAGGCCAGCGGTACCTCGCCGCCCGATTTCCGCTTCGCCTCGCTGGACATCGACCCGAACACCGGTGACTGCACCGTGGTCGCGGACGGCAGCACCGGGTCCGCCCTGATTGCGCAGATCCCGGCGAATGGCGGCGTCGACTTCACGCGGGCGGAGGTCTTTCCCGACCGGCTGGTCGGCCTGTTCGAGTTCGATCCGCCCGGTGCCATCGATGTCGATGTGCCGCTGGACGTGCCGACCACCGTGACCGTCAGGGCGACGAACGGCTTCACGGTGCAGATCACCGTCACCGTCTCCGCGCTCGGCGGGGGCGAGTTCAGCTTTACCGTCAACGCAATCCAGCAGGTGGCATGATGAGAAGAACCGGTATCCTTCTGGTCCTCGCCATGCTGCTGAGCGCCAGCGTGTTGGAGGCACGGGAACTGCGCAGGCTGAACCGCATCCAGACACCGGACCAGTCGGCGGCCCTGCTGCCGACCGGTGCTGTCCGGGTGGCGCGGGTCAACCCGGTGCCGAGGGCCGAGGTGGAGCGGTTCCTGGCCGACTTCGCCCGCGACTGGAACTCCGGCAACCAGGGCAGCTACGTCGCCGATGACTTCGTGGACCGCGCCCGGCTGGTGGAGAACCAGGACATCAAGGTGCCGCGCGACGCGGTGCTGAAGATCCAGGCGGTGCAGGGGGTGCAGACCGTGCAGCAGGCGCGCCTGACCACCGATGACGGGGAACGGCGCATCGTCAGCACGGTCTCCGCCACGGTGCGGACACGGATCGAGTTCACCGACCAGGCACTGGGCTTCGTCGTGCTGACGGGCACCAATGACTTCGTGATGGAGTTCCAGGAAATCGACGGATGAGGCGGATGAGGGAACGTGAGGGGGCGGGCGCACGCGCCAGGGGGTGGCGTGCGCTTGCTGCGGCAGCATCGACAGGGGGCCTCGTGGCCACCATGGGCGCGGCGCAGGCGCAGAACGCGCTGGAGATCGGCCAGTATGGCGATCCCCTGCCGGAGTGGCGCATTGACGGCTCCAGCACCTTCCGCGCGGAACAGTCCGGCGTCGCCGGGGATGCCTCCGCCAATCCCAATCCCGACAATGCCTTTGATTTCTTCAACGAGGTGAACCTGAACCTGGAGCGGCGCTATTCGCCGTGGAACTTCCTGCGCGGCAGTTTCGACGGGGTCGTCAACAGTTCGGAGTTCCGCTCCGCCCAGCGCGGCTTCGTGCCGGAGCGGGCGAACCTGACCTGGACCAAGGGCGACGGGTCGGTGCCGCTGCGGGCGGAAGGCGGCGACTTCTTCGGCTTCTATACCTTCCGCACGCTGCAGCGGGCGCTGAAGGGCGGGCAACTGGAACTGCAGCCGCAGGTGCCCTGGCTGGACGGATTCCATTCGCTGCAGTTCAGTTCCGGTTCCAACCAGCAGACCTATGTCGGCAGCGCCTTCGAGAACTGGTTCGACGACTATTTCAACGGCGTGTCCTGGCTGACGGAGAATGGCGGCAGCACCTGGTCGGCCAGCATGGTGCATGGCTATCGCCAGGCTGACGGCGCCACCCCCGACCGCCACCAGGTGACCGGCAGCGTTGCCGGGGTGCATGAGCGGCGGGTCGGCACGCAGATTCTCAGCTTCGAGGGCGAGATGGCGCTGCTGAACGGCGACATCGGCAATGGCGGCGCCGGGGAGACCGATGCGCTCGACTATTCCATGCTGGCCCAGGTCAGCGGCCGTTCCGAGGGCTCGCCGCTGACCTACAGCTTCCGCTTCGACCAGACGGGGGCGGAGTTCCAGCCCAATGGCGGTGTCGTCTCCTCCGACCGCCGCACCTTCGACCTGCGCGCCGGGTACAGGCTCGACAACGGGCTGGCGCTGCGTGGCCGCCTGCAGCAGTTCACCGACGCCTTCACCCGCGCCAACAGCACCGATACACAGGTCGCGGGCGTGACGGTCAGCGGCCCGCTGCGCCTGTCCGAGAGCCGCACGGTATCCATGACCTGGGACAGCTTCCTGCAGGATGTGGAGAACGACAACAGCACCACGGAGACGCTGACCGCGTCGTCCCGCCTCGGCCTGTCGGCACCGATCACCGGCGGCTGGACCGGTCGGGCGAACCTGTTCTACCAGCACACCGACGACCAGGTCGCCAACACGCTCGCCACCACGCGGGAGGTGGCGCTGAACGCGACCCACGGGCTGGAGCTGGGTGGCTTTCGCGGCAGCATCACGCCCGGCGTGCTCTGGCGGCTGATCAAGGGGGCGGGCAATGACGAGGCCGATTTCGGTGCCACGCTGGCTGCCAACATGTTCCGCGGCAACCATTCGCTGAACGCTAATTACCGCTTCCTGTTCCAGGACCAGGAAGGCAACAACGTGCTGGAGACCGCGTCGCACACGCTCTCCGCCAACTATGCCTACCGGACCGGACCCCACAGCTTCGGCACGCAGGTGGACCTGTTCCATCGCCAGCCGGAACCGGGCGGTTTCACCTCGGCCTACCGGGTCGGCGTGTTCTACACCCTGGCCTTCCAGAAGGCGACGGCGGAGGACCGGCAGGCCGCGCAGGCTGCTGTCTCGCCGTCCCTGGTGCCCATAGCGGACGGGGAATTCCCGGCGGAACTGGACCTGATCGACATGGCCCCCGGCATGTCACTGGCGGAGGCGCGGGGACGGCTGCAGGCCGCGGGGATCACCGGCGGTGTCGAGCAGCCGGGTGCGGTGGTCTTCCAGGCCGCCTACCTGCCGCAGATTGCCAACCCGCAGCGGATCGCACTGCTGCATGACGGGGCGCGGCTGGTGAAGTCGGCGGCGATCTTCGACCTGGTGGCAACGGGTGACCCGATCGGGGTGCAACAGGTGTTCCAGGACATCCAGCGCATCCTGATCCAGCGCTACGGCACGCCGCAGGTGTTCGAGCGGGGCGAGTTCGGGGCCGATTTCGAGGCGCAGATCAACAACAACGAGCTGATCCGCATCAGCGAATGGCGCACGCCGGAGGGGACGCTGCGCCTCGGCCTGCCGCGCCGGACGGACGGCACGGTGCGGATCGAACTGCAGTTCGCCAGCCGCTTCCCGCCGCCGGGCCAGACCCGCTGGAGTGTCGAGCAGGTCTTCTGACCGGTCGGAAGCGGGGTGTCCGCGTTCAGTCCCTGCCGCCAAGACGCAGGCGCACGGTGCGTTCCGCGACCCGTGCCGGTGGGGGCACCGCGCAGCCCGAGCGGTCGATCGCCCGACCGTCGAGTGCCAGTTCCACCTCGCCATTGGTGATGGTGCCGCTGAAGCGACCGACCCGGAAACTGATCCGCCCCGATCCGGTGATCCTGGCGCTGGCATCATCGGCGCGCCGGTCCCGGTCCAGGTCGACAAGGGTCAGCATGTCCAGCGAAGGCGCGGCTTCCCGGCTGACGAAGGCGGCGTGGAACTGGTCGACGGGCACGATGCCGTTCTTGGTCCTGGCCGCGAAGGGAAAGCCGGTGGTCTGCTGCAGCGCCATCTGCGGTGCGGCGAGCACCTGCACGGCGGCGCGCGCCGGTCCGTTGCGTACCACCGCGAAACCGTCGGCAGCGTTGGCCAGCGGTTCGGCGGCGTGGAAGTTCCATTCCCAGCGGCGGGCGCTGTCGGCAACCATGCGGTCGGCGACCAGGACACGACCACCGGGCAGGGAGACCAGGGTCCGCAGCGCGCGGCCGATCCCCTGTCCATAGGCCCCTGACGCGTCGCCGCGCATCACCACCACCCCGCCGCAGCGCCAGTATCCCAGCAGACGGCCCTTGGCACCCGGATTGTCGATGGGCTGGCCCTTGCCGCCATCGAACGTGATCGCATTGTGCGCCCTGGTCTGGCGGGTCCAGCCGTCATGGTGGTCACTGCGGTAGTCGTCGTAGTAGCCGCTGTCGAGCAGCAACTGCCGTCCCCGGCCCATGATGGTGAAGGCGTTCTGATCGGCATGGCTGTGGCTGAACGATCCGAACTGGCTGGACTTGAACAGGACCGAGTAGCGGTCGGGGTCATCGAAGTCGCTGTGGATCACGCCCCAGCCGATATCGGGGAAGATGGCGGCGTCGGGGATCGCATCGGGGTCAGGTCGGGGGTCGGCGTTGCCGGTCCGGTCACTGAACAGGCGCGGCCACAGCAGGGCGTTGGTCAACGGCACGGTCCTGCCGGTCTCCGCCTCCATGTGCACCCGCCAGCTTTCCAGCAGCGGTTCCGCGAAGGCACCGCGCCCACGCTCCGAGTAGAGCCGCGCGATCTCCGACCAGAGTTCGGGGCGCAGGTTCTCGCCTCCATCACCGAACCCGGCATAGGCGACGCCCGGCGGCGCGAAGTAGGCGAGGAATTCCGCGAAGTTGCGTACCCAGGCGGTATCGAAATAGGGGAATCCGGTGGTGTTGTGGATCACGTCCCAGCTGTCGACGTGGTTGACGAACTCCCAGACGCCGTAATTGACGCCGTTGGAATATCCCCCGTCGCCGCCGCCCCACGGTGTCACGATCATGGAGATCAGCGGATAGCTGTCACGGAACCAGAGCCGCGCCCGGTCGGAATCCCCGCTCAGCAGCGCGGCGATGGCCAGCACGTGGGTCATGATCTGGAACCCGTGCGAACTCAGCGCGAACTGCTCCAGGTTGCCGTGATCGTTCAGCATGAAATAGTCGAAGGCCGGTTGCGTCCGGTCCTCGACATGGCGGCGCACGCGCAACTGCGTCTGCCGGTCCATGTCGCCCTTCAGGATGTCGTAGGCGCGGGCGACGGTCTTGGCGAGGCGAATGTTCAGCAGGTCGTTGCCGTCATGCCCGGTCCGGCCCAGCGGGTTCTCCCCGATCAGGTTGTCCAGGTACAGCAGTGCCACCTGCGTCGCCTGCTGCCGCACTGCCTTCTGGCGATGCACGGTGGCGACGGCCAGCGCATCGTTGATCCGCCGCATGACCTGGCGCAGCGCGGAACGGCTGCCGTCGCTGCGGCGGCTGGCAAGGGCTGCCGCCTGCGGGGCTTCCTTCTGGAAGCGGCGGGCCACGGTCTCGAAGACTTCCCACTGGTCCGGGGTCAGGCGCGCGGGATTGAAGCGCCCGGTGGCCGGGTCGGCGGGCAGGGACCGGGGGCGCTTGCGTTCCCGCGCCCGGTCGAAGGCATCCCATACCGGCGGCACGGTCAGGGAGATGCCGTCCTTGCGGACCTCGAACACCCGTGGCGTCGACCAGCCTTCGGGATCCCCCAGGGGGCTGCTCTCGTCCGGTATCGGCCTGCCATAGGAGTCGAGGCGGCGGACCTGCCAGGTGTAGGTGCCCGGGTCGAAGGGCCGGTCGGGCCTGAAGGCGGTGGCCTGGGTCACGAACTGCAGGAACCGCTCCCCCTCGCGCTGGATCAGTACCTCGAAGGTGTAGCGGTCCTGGCCCGCACGCCAGCCGAAGGCCGGCGGGTTCTCCAGCGGCACCAGGTTGTCCTCCGGCATCTCCCGCAGTTCCTTGCCGCCCTGCGGGGTGATCCAGTCCTGCAGGCTGCGGGGCAGGGTCGGCGGGTTCTGGTGCGGGTCGTACTGCCCGTCGGCCAGCGCCGGTGTGGCGATGGCCAGTGCCAGCGCCAGTCCGTATGCCAGGTGCCTCGGTCGGATGCGCATCAGTCGTCCTCGCCGGACTCCGCCGTCTCCGGTCCGTCGCTGCAACTGACGAGCGCCGCCATCACGGTCCGCCGCCAGGTCTTCTCCGCCTCCGGCCAGAGCTGTTCCAGCGCCTGCTCCGGTGTGCGCGCGGCCCGGTGGGCGCGTTCGCTGATCAGCGCGACATAGGCGTTGGCCAGCGACACCACCTGGGCGGGGATCAGCAGGTCGTCGCCGCTGATCCCGTTGGGGCGGCCACTGCCGTCCAGATGTTCCTGCATCTGCCGCAGGGTCTCCACCACCGGTCCGTCGAAGGGAATGCCCTCCACCAGGTCCGCCGAATGCAGGATGCTGTTGCGGACCAGCGCCAGTTCATCCGGCGTCAGCCCTTCGGTCTTGGTCAGGATCGCAGGGTCGATGCGCAGCTTGCCGAGATTCATCAGCCGCGCCGCGGTCTCCGCCGCAACGACCTGCGGCCGCGGCAGGTCCATGGCCTCCGCCATGCGACGCGACAGCCGCGCCACCCGCTGGGAGTGATGTGCGGCAAAGCGGTCACGGGCGTCGATCAGGTCGACCAGCACGTTGACCAGCGCATCCAGCTGCGCGGCCCGCGCCTCCCGCTCCACCACGATCTCGGTCATGTTCTCGGCGATGATCAGCACCCCGCCATCATCCAGTGGTACATGGATGCGCTGGATCACCTGCCGCTCCGTTCCCTGGCCGCGATCATCGATGTAGCGGACGATGCGGGTGCCTTCACGCACGTCGGCGTTGGCGGCATGCAGCGGCGCGCTGGCAGCGGGACCGTAGATGTTGATCAGCGGCATCCCCTCCGCCTCCCGCGCCGGGATGCCGAGCCGGTCGAACGCGGCACGGTTGCCGAACAGCACCCGCTCCTCGCTGTCGACCGCGATGATGCCGTTGGGCACTGCGTCGGTGACGTTCTGCAGCAGCCGGCCCAGCCGGTCCGATTCCTTCAGCGCGACCGACAGGTTGCTCGCCGCCTCCGCCAGCCTGTCGCTGACCGCGTGGCGCCAGACCGCGACCACGGTGGCGGCGGCCAGCAGCAGGGCGAGCAGCAGCGCACCGGAAATCAGCCAGATGCGGCGGATACCGTCCGACAGGGCCTGACTGGCGGGGATCTGGCGGATCAAGGTCCAGTCGGTGCCGATGATCTGGCGGCTGACGGCCAGCACGTCATCGCCCGCATGTCCCACATGGCGGCCGCCACCGGCCGCCTGGCCCTGCAGCGCCACCGCCGCCTGTCCGGTCATGCTGACCGGGACCTGGCGGGACAGTGGTGCGGTGCCGTCCCGCAGGGGCGACAGGAACCGGACCTGCCCGTCGCGGCGGTCGGCCAGGAAGGTCTCGGCCGCGCCGGTGGTGTCTCCGGGCTGTTCCAGGGTACGGAAGAAGTCCGCACCGAGCGGGCGGAAGGCGACCAGCAGGCCGATGGCACGGCCGAGGCCGCCGTCAGGCGCGCCGATGCTGCTGAACAGGGCGATCATCGCGGTGCCGTCACCCGCTGCGAAGGGCGCGGAGATCCGGACCTGGCCCGGCTTCAGGTCGTCGGGCAGCACAATCTCCGGGTCCGGCGCACCGGGCGTGCGGGCGACGATGTTGCCGTCTGCGTCCAGCAGGACCATGCCACCACGGGCGGTGCTGTCGGCGCCCGCCGCGCCTAGCTGTCCACGCGGTGGCAGGTAGCCGCCCCGCTCCGCCTCCGACACCATCAGCCCCTCGATGTACTGGCGGCTGCTGTCGGTCTCCTCCCGCGGCAGTTCGGGATCGGCGAGGTCGACCAGGTAGAACTGCACGGTCCGGTTCGCGGCCAGCCGCAGCACGTCGCCGCGCCGTTCGTTCAGCCAGTCCTCCACCGCTGCCTTGCGGCTGTCGGCAACGATGCCCAGGCGCACCTGCCATTCGGCACTCAGCCTGTCGCGTTCGCTGTTGGCGAACCAGACGATGCCCAGGATGGCGGCAAGCGCCACCAGCAGCAGGACCGCGAGGGCGATGCTCGCGCGCTGACGGATCCTGCGCCGGTCACCGCCGATGCTTGCCGTTATCGCGGAGCCAGATGTTTCGGTCATGACAGGTCCAGCCTGAAGGATGCAGACCAGTGTAGCGCTATCAACTCATGCTGAACAAAGCGTTTACCCTGCGCCCGTGATGGCCGTCAGTCGGCCGGTCCCTTCAGTTCCACGACATTGCCGTCCGGGTCGTTCAGGTAGATCGACGGACCCGCCCCCTCCGCGCCCACCCGCGTCTCGGTCCTGCCCGCCTCGATGCCATGTGCCTGCAGATGGGCGCGGATCGCGTTCTCGTCCCACGGATGGATGCGGACGCAGAAATGGTCCATGTTGCGGGCCTGCGGTTTCGATGCTTCCCGGTCGAGGCCGGGCACCAGGTCGATCATGCTTGCACCCGCCCGCAACTGCACCAGCCCCAGGCTCTCCACGGTCCTTTCCACCTCGCAGCCCATGACGCCGGTATAGAAGCCCAGCGCGCGCTCCATGTCGCTGACGTGAAGGACAACATGATCGATCCTTGCGATGCTGAGTGACATGAAACGGAGCCTCCGACGCCTGCTGTTGCTGTTGCCAATCTGGTTCAGGTCTGCCCGCCCGGCAATGGCGTGCTCAACGACGCGCCGGCGGTCAGGCGAAAGCCGAATGGCCACGTCCCGCTGACGCCGATTTGATCCTGCCCCCGACCGCTGTAATGTGCGGCGCAGACACCGGCATCGGGACCGGACATACAAGGGGGAGAACAAGACCATGATGTTTGATCTGCGCGGCAAGACCGCCATCGTCACCGGTTCCACCAAGGGCATCGGCAAGGCCATCGCGGAAGCCTTCGCCCGGCAGGGCGCGAACGTCGTCGTCTCCAGCCGCAAGGCCGACGCTGTCGAGGCGGTGACGAAGGACATCAACGAGAACCATGCCGCGAACGGCGGCCGCGCCATCGGCATTCCCTGCAACATCTCCTACAAGGAACAGCTGGAGCAGCTTGTGGCGGAGACGCGCAAGGAATTCGGCCCCATCGACATCCTGGTCGGCAATGCGGCGGTGAACCCCTATTACGGTTCGTCGCTGGACATTCCCGACGATGCCTTCGACAAGATCATGAACGTGAACATCAAGTCGAACCACTGGCTCTGTTCCATGGTGATCCCGGAGATGATCGAGCGGAAGGACGGCGCGATCATCATCGTCTCCTCCATCGGCGGGCATCGCGGGTCCAAGGTGATCGGCGGCTACTGCATCTCCAAGGCCGCCGACATGCAGCTGGTGCGCAACCTGGCCTGCGAGTTCGGCCACCACAACATCCGCGCCAATGCCATCGCGCCGGGCCTGATCAAGACCGACTTCGCCCGCGCCCTCTGGGAAGACCCGAAGTTCCGCGCCCGCTCCGAGGCCCAGGCCCCGCTGAACCGCATCGGCGAGCCGGAGGAAATCGCCGGCCTCGCCGTCTACATGGCATCGAAGGAAGGCAGCTTCCTGACCGGCCAGACCATCAGCGTCGATGGCGGCGTGACCATCTCCGGCGGCTGAGGCTGACCCTGCCGGATGGGTTGGTGAAGGGAGGGGATTGGGTGACTGTCACGGTTGCCCACGCCCGTCACAGTCTTCCGGTTGCCGCACCACCACGGCGCGCCCGGGCTTGACCCGGGTGCCCATCTTGAGGCGTTCGTGCGGCATCCTGGGTGCCCGGGTCAAGCCCGGGCACGCCGTGGGAAGAAGCGGCTCGGACAGGGCCACCATGCTGTTTCGCCAACCGGTTCAGATGCGGCGGGGCATCCCGGCCCAATAGGGTTCGCGGATCTTGCGCTTGAAGATCTTGCCGGAGTCCTCGCGCGGCAGGGCCTCGTCGACGACGATCTTGCGCGGCACCTTGAACTTGGCCAGGTGCTCGCGCAGGTAGGCCTGCACGTCCTCGGGCGCCAGCGCGGGGTCCGTGACCTCGATATGTGCGGCAAGCGACTCACCGAACTCCGCGTCCGGGATGCCGAAGACGGCGCAGTCACGCACGCCGGGGCAGCCGATCAGCACCTTCTCGATCTCGGCGGGGTAGATGTTGACGCCACCTGAGATGACCATGTCGTTCTTGCGGTCGGCCAGGAACAGGCAGCCATCGGCGTCCAGCCAGCCCATGTCGCCATTGGTCAGGAAACCGTCGATCTCCATTTCCTTCCGGGCCGCGTCGCGCTTGTTGTAGGTGAAGTCGGTACGGTTCGGACGCCAGATATAGACCTCCCCGATCTCGCCCGGCGGCAGGTCCTTGCCGTCATCGTCCAGGATGCGGATGACGTTGCCCGCGATGGGCTTGCCCACCGTGCCGTGTTTCGACAGCGCCATCTCGGAGGTGACGACGGTGACGATGCCGTTCTCCGTGGAGCCGTAATACTCATAGATCACCGGCCCCCACCATTCGATCATCTGCCGCTTCACGTCGGGCGGGCAGGGGGCCGCACCGTGGATGACGTGCACCAGGCTGGAGACGTCGTACTTCGCCCGGACTTCCGCCGGCAGGCGCAGCAGCCGCACGAACATGGTCGGCACCACGTGCATGTGCGTCAGCTTCAGCTCGTCGATCATCCGCAGCAGGTCCTCGGCATCGAAGCGCGGCTGCAGGTGGATCGTGCCGCCCCCGCGCGCCGCTGCCAGGCCATAGGCGTTGGGGGCGCTGTGATACATCGGTCCGGTCATGGCGCAGCGGATGCCCGTGGAATCCTCGGGCACGCCGAAGCCTTCGAACACCATGCGGGTGGTCAGGGCCTGCGCTGCCTCGTCCATCGGGTCGCGGCGCACGCCCTTCGGGTTCCCGGTGGTGCCGGAGGTGTAGATCATCGTGCCCCGGCTGGCCGGCGGCAGATCGGTCCAGGGTTCCCGGTCGGCAATGAAGTCGGACCACAGCACCGCACCGTCCGGCAGCGCCACCTCGGCACTGACGCCGTAGGCGGCGGCGATCTCGTCCGGCGTCGGGACCACGACCACGGTCACGCCGTCGGGGATCGAGGAGAGGATGGGGGGCAGCAGGTCGGAATGGATCACCACCACCTTCGCGTCGCAGTCGCGCAGGATGTAGGCGGCTTCCTCCGCCGTGTAGTGCCAGTTGATCGGCGTCGCGTAGGCACCGACCAGCGCGCAGGCGCCGGAGGCCTCGAAGAAGGGAAAGTCGTTGCGCAGGTACAGGGCAACGCAGTCATCCAGCCCGATACCGGAGTCATGCAGCGCGCGCGCCGCCTTCGCCGTGTCCAGCGTGCGCTGTTCCAGCGTCAGCACCCGGTCTCCGCTGTAGATCTCTCCCGTCATGCCGATCCGTCCTCCCCGATCGTGTCGTGACTGCCGGTTCCGTGCAGCCTTGCCGACGGGCCTTGGATGACCCGTTCAGGAAGCTGCACCCTGCCACGTTGTTCAGTCGTCCACCACGCTGAAACGACGGCTGTCGAAGACGCGCAGCACTGCGTCGAGGTCATGGCCCCGCTTCAGCACCCGTCCATCGCGGGAGACCACCTGGAAGGCACCCTGCTTGCGCTCCAGCTTCGGGGTCTTGGTGATGCGGTACAGCGGGGATTCGGCCGCCCGCTGGAACACCGCGAAGGTGGCCTGTTCCGGTCCGTGGGCGATGGCGTAGTCCCGCCAGTGGCCATTGGCGACCATGTTGCCGTAGACATTCAGGATGCGCCCCAGTTCACGCCTGTCGAAGCAGACATCCATGGTGGCGGATTGCCTGTTGCTGCCCGACGCGGATGCGTGTCCCCGCCGGGCCTCGGTACTGTAGTCGTCGAGACTGACCACCTCTCCCATCAGCATCCCCCTTGCAGTCCTGTGAAGGAATGATGACAGGCCGGAGGGGGGAGGGGAAGGGGGCGCGGCCGCAACGGCCGGTCAGCGGCCCGGCGGACCGCCGCCGCCCTTCAGGCCGCGGGCCGGGGAATAGATCCAGAGCGCCGCCCCGGCGAACAGGGCCAGCGCCAGCAGTGACCAGCCGAGATGGGCCGGCGCGGGCTGCCAGTACAGCGAGAAGCGGATGAATTCCACCACGTGGGTGAAGGGGTTGATGCGGCAGATCCAGTACAGCAGCTCGCTGGTTTCCTGCATCTTCCACAGCGGGTAGAGCGCGGAGGACAGGAAGAACATCGGGAAGATGACGAAGTTCATGATCCCGGCGAAGTTCTCCAGTTGCCGGATGGCGGCAGCCAGCACGAGGCCGAGACTGCCCAGCATCAGCCCGCCCAGCAGCAGCGACGGCAGTACCGCCACCAGGCCGCTGGCAGGCAGGTCGATGCCGAAGGCCAGCGCGATCAGCAGGAAGGCATAGACCTGCAGGATCGACACGAAAGACCCTGCCAGCAGGCGGCAGAAGATCAGGTACCAGCGCGGCAGCGGGGTGGTCAGCAACATCCGCATCGACCCCATCTCCCGGTCATAGACCAGGGAGAGCGAACTCTGCATGCCGTTGAACAGGATCACCATCGCGGCCAGCCCGGGGACGATATAGACCTCGTAGGGGATGTAGGTCGTGTAGGGCTCGATGATCGACAGGCCCAGCGCGGTGCGGAAACCGGCGGCGAAGACGATCAGCCAGACCAGGGGCCGGACCAGCGCGGCCAGGAACCGCTCCCGCTGCTGGAAGAACCGCAGCGTCTCGCGGACCAGGATGCCGTACATGCAGCTCAGCCATTGACTGGTCACGTTGCCCCTCCCGCATCCTGCCGGGTCAGGCCCTTCAATGGGGCCTGCGGCCTGCGCTCCGTCAGCTTGCTGAACAGGGTGGCGAGGTCGTCGCAGTCATGTTCGTCCAGCAGCGCCCGCGCCTCCCCCTGCGTGCGCACCGAACCCTGGTGCAGCAGCACGATGCGGTCGCCCGCCCGTGCCTCGTCGATCAGGTGGGTGGCCCAGAGCACCGTTGACCGCCCGTCGGTGGCAAGGTCATGCACGTCATCGACAATGCGCTGGCGGGTGGGGATATCCAGCCCGACAGTGGGTTCGTCCAGCAGCAGCACCTCCGGTTCGTGCAGCAGGGCCCGCGCGATCTCCAGCCTGCGCCGGTGGCCGCCATTCAGGGCACGCACCCTCTCGCGCCGCCGCTCCGCCAGCCCCAGGCGTTCCAGCTGTCCGTCGATGCGGCGTCCGGCAGCCCTGGCTCCCATCCCGCGCAGGCGGGCGAAGTAGCGCAGGTTCTGCTCCACCGAGAGGTCGAGATCGAGGGTCTGGGACTGGAACACGATGCCGAGCCCGGCAAGCGCGGCGCGCGGTGCCATGGTGATGTCGTGCCCGGCGATGCTGATCCGCCCCGCCTGCAGCGGCAGCAACTGGGTCAGCAGGGTGTAGAGGGTGGACTTGCCCGCCCCGTTCGGCCCCAGCAGCAGGGCGAAGGATCCTTTCTCGACCTCGAAGCTGACATCGTCCAGCGCCTGTTTCGCGCCGTAGCGATGGCTGACAGCTTCGATGGAAAGGATGGCCGACATGGCGCGGGACGTCAGAGCGTGCCGGACCTGTGACCCTTGCGCCGCACGATGTTCGTTGGCGCCTCCAGGTCGGCGAACCGGGCCTCCTGCTTCGCCAGCTGGGCCTGGATGGCGGTCGGCACGTCGTCACCGATCAGCATCGCCGCGTTCCAGGTGGCGACATAGTTCAGCGCGTCCGAGACCGAGTGATCGCGGGCATAGTTCAGCATTTCCTTGATGCCCGACATGGCCAGCGGCGACCGGGCCGCGATCTGTCCCGCGACCTCCATGACATGGGCCAGCATGGCGTCGCGGTCCGCGAACACCTCGTTCAGCAGGCCATGGCGCATGGCCTCGTCCGCCATCATCCGCCGTCCGGTGAAGGCCAGTTCGCGCGCCACGCCCTGCGGGATCAGGTGGGGCAGCCGCTGCAGCGTTCCGACGTCGGCGGCCATGCCGATATTGATCTCCTGGATCGCGATGAAGGCATCGGCGCTGGCATAGCGGCAGTCGCAGGCCGTGATCAGGTCGACGCCGCCACCGATGCAGGCCCCGTGGATGGCGGCAAGCACCGGCACCTGGCAGCGTTCGATGACGTTGAAGGTCTCCTGCATCTCCAGCACCGTGCGGCGCAGCCTGTGCCGCTCCCGCGCCGGTTCCGCCTTGCTGCCCGGCTGGAACAGGGTGGCGAAGTCATGCAGGTCGAGGCCGGAGGTGAAATGGCGTCCCCGGCCCGACAGCACGACGCAGCGGACATCGGTGCGGTCCCCGATCTCGGCAAAGACATCGACCATCTCCTGCCAGAAGGCGCGGTTCATGGCGTTCATCTTCTCCGGCCGGTCCAGTTCCACGTGGGCGATGTGGTCGGCGACGGACAGGGCGATGCTGGTATAGGTCATGGCAGGACTCCGGCAGGCTTGATCGGTCGATAACAACGGAAAGGCGCCCGCAGCACAAGTCTGCGGACGCCCTGTTCCTGGTCTCGCGAGGTGTTCGGCCGGGCGCTCACTCGGCGGCGGCGACACCCACCTCGCGCTCGACGAACTTCTTCGCGTCGAAGTCCTCCGCGACCTTGTTGTCGTGCTCCAGCAGCGCCTCTGCATCGATCTCCGAATACTGGATAACGCCCATGTCGCCATAGGCCTTGCGCACGCCTTCGCCCCACAGGCCGATATCCTTCACCGTCGGCACGATGCGGGTGAACAGGCGCTGGCGGAACTGGCCCATCACCTCGCTCTTGTCGACCACGCTGGCGATCTCGCTCTGGGAGAAGCCGATATTCTCCCAGACCTCGGTCTGCAGGAAGCGGTCGCGCATGTGGTAGCAGGCTTCCACCACGAATTCCTCGCGCTCCTTGCGCTCCGCATCGGTCAGGTTGGGGTAGTAGTCGCGCAGTGCCAGCCGCCCGAAGGCCACGTGCCGTGCCTCGTCCTGCATCACGTAGGCATTGACCGCCTGCGCCAGCGTGTTGCCGGCCTGGTCGCGCAGCCGCTGGAAGGCGGCGAGTGCCAGCCCCTCGATCAGGATCTGCATGGTCAGGTAGGTCATGTCCCAGCGCCGGTCGGTCAGGCCCTGTTCCAGCAGGGTCTTCAGGCCCGGCGTGATGGGATAGGCAAGCTGCACCTTCTCGTGCAGCAGGCGGGAGAAGGCTTCCACGTGCCGGGCCTCGTCCATCACCTGGGTCGCGGCATAGAACTTGGAATCTGCATCCGGCACCGTGGCGACGATCTTCGCCGTGGCGATCAGCGCGCCCTGTTCACCGTGCAGGAACTGGCTGATGGTGCCGGACTGCAGGTGCCGCCGCACCTCCGCCTTGTTCTGGTCGTTCATCTTGTTCCAGGCGTCGGAACCGAAGATGGCAATGCTCTCGTCGGGCAGGGACATGGGGTTCTCCCAGTCGACCTCTTCCGACCAGTCGATGCGCTCCGCCGCGTCCCACTGCTGCTTCTTGCCCTTGTCATAGAGCTGCAGCAGCGTCTCCCGCTCGTCGTCATATTCCCAGGTGAAGTTGATCTCCGTGGCCCCGTCGAACCGCCACTGCGTCTGTTCCACGGGCAGGGTGTAGAGATGCTTCGTTGCCATGATCGTCTCCCACGCGATTATCGTTGTTTGTTGCCTTCATGCTGACCATCAAATGACTGCCGGTCAATAGATCAGGCCACCAACCTTAACGCTTCATTCAGCTTGATCAGGGAGACTGCATCGGCAGCGGGAGACCGTGTTCTCCGCCACTCCGACAATCGCAATCGCAGGGCAAGATGGCAAAGATCAGCGAGGGACCGATCATTGATGACGGGCACGGCCTGATTCTGGAGGGGCGCTTCCTCATCCAGGTCGATCAGCCCCTCTCCGAACTGTCCCGTCCCGACGCCCAGGCCTGCATGGTGAAGGACAAGCAGGACCCGGACGCGGACCTCTATGCTCTGCTGACGCCGCCGGACACCTTCGTCCGCAACGACATGCTCGCCGTACTGCAGGAGAAGCCGCTGAAGCGGATGCGCTGTCCCCAGGCGTCCGGAATCCTTCGGCTCGGCAATGGCAAGCATGTCGGGGCCATCGTGTTCAACCATCGCTCCGCCCAGCCGATCCTGAAGGGGACGGCGAAGGTGCGAGAGGCCGACCTGATGACCGCCATCGTGCCTGGCCTCGTGCCGGCGATGACGGAAATGCAGCAGCGCGGCATGGTGCACCGCAGCATCCGCCCCGCAACGATCCTGGTGACCCGTGGCGGCGACATCCTGCTGGACCAGTGCCTGGTCGGCCTGCCCGGCATTCACCAGCCCCCGGCGTTCGAACCCATCGGCATCCAGCTGGCGCAG
This sequence comes from Minwuia sp., assembly GCA_965228535.1. Classification (GTDB taxonomy): domain Bacteria; phylum Pseudomonadota; class Alphaproteobacteria; order Minwuiales; family Minwuiaceae; genus Minwuia. Next base: position 1,532,712 of record CBDDHU010000003.1, read on the forward strand.
CCCACCGGGCGCGGCGACGGCCTGTCCGGCGACGACGTCTTCGCCTTCGCGGTCTCCGTGTTCCAGATGCTGACGGGGGAGGATCCGGCCCGCAGCGTGAAGCCCAACGATCTCTACATGCAGCGGATCCTGCGCGGCTCCTACGATGTCCTGCTGAAACGGCGCAAGTTCGCGACCGCGATCCAGGTGATGTTCGCCGGTTGCCTGCGTGACGAGGACGACCGGCGCTGGAGCCATGATGACCTGAACCGCTGGATGAACGGCATCTTCGACATGCCGCGCCCGTCCGGCGGCGGGCGGCGGGCCACGCGCCCCTTCATCTTCCGCGATGCGGAGTTCTTCTCACCGCAGCTGCTGGCGCAGGCGATGCAGAAGAACCCGGAAGATGCGGTGGGCCTGATCCTGAACGGCCGGGTGGAGAAATGGCTGCGCAACGTCCTGGTGGACGAGCCGGGCGCGGACATCGTGCGCCGGGGCCTGGAGCTGGTCTCTCAGATGAAGTCGGTGACGACGGAGGAGAAGTCCGATCTGGTCTGTCGCGCCATCCTGGCACTCGATCCGGGTGGCCCGATCCGCTACCGCTCCATCAACTGCACGGCGTCGGGCCTTGCCGGGGGTCTCTGGCATGCCTTCGTGACCAACGAGGCAAGCTGGCGCGATGACTTCGCACGGCTGCTGGGATCGTCGCTGCTGGATGAGTGGATCCGGGTCGGTGGCCGGTCGGTGCGGGCGGGTCTGCCCGGCAACGTGCTGACCCGCATCCGTGCCGTGGCGAAGGAATCGACCCGTGTCGGTTTCGGGGTCGAGCGGACGCTCTATGAACTGCTGCAGCGGCAGCCATGCCTGGGTGCCGAAGTGCAGTCGGAGATGCCGCGCACCCCCGGTGAGCTGATGGCGGCGCTGGACCGGAAGCTGTCCGACGATGCGAAGGCGGACTTCGTCCTGGCGCCGCACTCCGCAGCCTTCCTTGCGGCGCATGACCGTCGGCTGGAGCGCAGCCTGCGCACCATCCCGAGTGGCGACAAGGGGATCGAGGGACTGATCCGCGCCGCACGTTTCATGGCCGAGGTGCAGGAAATCCATTACCGCCGACCGGTGCCCGGCATCACCCGTGCCTTTGCGGCCGCGCTGGGGCCGGTGACCAAGACCCTGCAGAGCCGGGTCCGCCGCATGGTGGTGGAGAAGAAGATCGAGAGCCTGGTGAAACGCGGCGATCTTTCTGCCCTGCTGGCCGAGCTGGACATGCTGAAGACGCTGGACCAGGACAAGGCGGAATTCGAGCAGGCCGTGGCGCGCTACAACCATCTTGAGCATGTCATCGCCCAGCTTTCCGAGTTCGGTCCCGGCCAGCGTGCCCTGGCGATGCAGCGCGGCTATCGCTACGCGCAGATGTTCAGCCTGTCAGTCTGTTTCCTGACCGTGTTCTACTTCTCGATGGAGGCGATCCTGTGAGTGCCGCCACCGCCGATACCGAGGCAAAGCCGAAGAGGCAGAAACAGAAGCAGGACAGCGGCGGCAGGACCACGCTGGTGCTGATGTTCGGCTCGATCCTGCTGCTGCCGGTTGCCCCGGCGACCTTCGCGCTGATCATGATCTACATGCTGCCGACCCTGCTGCTGGCCATGACCCGCATGCTGCGTGTGCCGGGGGCGATGGCGACGGTGTTCGGCATGAACCTGTCCGGCGCGCTGCCGGGAATCGTGGCCCACTGGAACGGTCCCGGAACCTTCGATTCCGCGTTCCGGCTGATGGTCGATCCGGAATACATGCTGATCAACCTGGCGGCCTGTGGCCTCGGCTTCGCGCTGCTGTTCGCCGCGCCCTTCATCGCGCGGGCCTGGGTGGACATTGCCAGTGCCCGGCTGCGTTCGAAGGCCGTGTCGCAGCGCAAGCGCCTGCTGGACGAATGGGGCGACGAGGTGCGCGGCGACCATCCCCCGCCGCAGAAATAGGCAGGCCTGGCCGCCGCTCAGGATGAAGACCGGGCTACCGGAAACGAACCGGCCCGCGTCTCTGTTGAGGCGCGGGCCGGAACTGTTTCAGCGCTGGTGCAACGCTAGTTAAGCATCAGGTCTGGTAGCCACAACGTGATCTGCGGGAACAGGATCACCATGCCGAGACCGATCAGCTGCAGCATCACGAAGGGGATGATGCCCTTGTAGATGTCCTGCATCTTCACTTCCTTCGGTGCCACGCCCTTCATGTAGAACAGCGCGAAACCGAATGGTGGTGTCAGGAACGATGTCTGCAGGTTCACCGCCACCAATATGGCAAACCAGTAGATCACCTGTTCCTGTACCTGCTGGAAGGGCAGGCCCTCGACGCCCAGATGGCTGGCGAACTCCGGCGCGTATGCCTTGATGACGGGCGAGAACACCGGAAGGATGATCAGCGTGATCTCCAGGAAGTCGAAGAAGAAGCCCATCAGGAACACGGTGAACATCAGCAGGAACAGCAGCGGCCAGGCGCCGAGTTCCAGCCACTCGATGAACTCGATGATCAGGTCCTCGCCGTAGACGTTGCGGAACACGGTCGAGAAGGCCGTGGCCCCGACGAAGATGAAGAAGATCATCGCCGTGGTGAGGCCGGTGCGGTGACAGACCTCCCGCATCACCTGCCAGCTCAGGGTCCGGTTGAACCAGGCCAGCACCATGCTGCCGAAGGCACCGATGCCGGCGGCTTCCGTCGGCGTCGCCCAGCCGGCGAAGATGGAACCCAGCACCATCATGATCAGGAAGATCGGCGGCACGAAGCCCTTCAGGATGCCGCCGAAGAGGGTGTTGCCCTCCCGCCGGCCCATCCACATCGCGATGACGAAGATCGTCAGGAAGGCCAGCAGGCTCCAGTTGATCTGTTCCAGTCCCAGCTGCTGCAGCAGCACCATGGCGACCAGCACGGAGCCGACATAGACGAAGAAGCGGATGACATTCGCCTTCTTCGTCGGGTCGACCTGGATCATGTCGTCAGGCAGCGGCGGCGCGCAGTTCGGGTTCAGGCTGGCGCGGGTCATGATGTAGGCGAAGTAGAGACCCGACAGCAGCAGGCCCGGCAGCACGGCACCGATGAACAGGTTGCCCACCGAGACGGCGAGCAGGTTGGCCATCAGCACCAGCATGATGGATGGCGGGATCAGGATGCCGAGCGTGGCACTGGCCGCGATGGTGCCTGTCGCCAGGGCGTGCTCGTAGCCCCGGTTGAGCATGGTCGGCAGGGCCAGCAGGGTCATCATGACGACGGATGCGCCGATGATGCCGGTGGTCGCCGCCATGATCGTGCCCATGGCCGTGATCGACAGGGCGAGACCGCCCGGAACCCGCTTCAGCATCACCTGCAGGATGTGCAGCAGGTCCGCCGCCACCTGTGACCGTTCCAGCATCGTCCCCATGAAGACGAAACAGGGGATGGCCACGAGTATGGGGTTCTGGATCGCCCCCGATGCGCCGTCACCGCCCCAGACCCGGTTGATCACCTGGAAGAACACCGCGAAATCGATGATCTCCAGGTAGATGCCGATCAGGCCGAAGATCAGCGAGATGCCACCCAGGGCAAAGGCAACCGGCAGGCCGGTGAACAGGGTCAGCGCCAGCGCCAGGAACATGTAGGCGCCGAGATAGTCGTAGAGATGGTCCTCAAGGAGCCATTCGATGAATTCCATGGATCAGTGCTCCCCGGACGGCTTGGCGAGGATGTCATCCTCGAGAGAGACCTTCGGCAGTTCCGTCTTGTCCGTGAAGTACTGGATGTCCTCCTCGGCGCGCCTGCTGTTCTCCTCCGACCCGTAGAGATAGGTGATCGTGCGGATCAGCGTGGCGATCGCCGCGGCAAAGACCAGGACGAAGCCGATGGGCAGGCACGTCTTGATGACGTAGCGCCAGGGGATGCCGACTAGGGATTCGGACCCTTCGTTCTGGTGGTAGGACAGGGCCACCATGTCGACCGACTTCCAGATCGCGAGGCAGAGGAACGGCACGGCCATGAACAGCAGGCCGAACAGTTCGATCTTCGCCTGCGTGCGATGGCTGCCCATCTCGCGGAAGATATCGACGCGGACATGGGCATTGGCCAGGTAGCCGATGCCGAAGGCGAACATCAGCAGGACGCCGTGGATGTGCCACTGCATGTCCTGCAGGATGAAGGAGATTGAATAGCCGGTCGCGATCGTCACGTCGGCGGACCAGTCACGGATGATGTCGATCTTCCGCGTGATCACGTCGAACATGATGATGAAGATCAGCGGTACGATCAGCCAGCTGACGGCGCGACCAACGGATCGTGCGAGCCTGTCAGCGGCGTCTGCAAGGTTGAGCATGTTTCAGCGCCCCGTCCCTGTTTGATCCGGTCTCTCCGTTGCCGCCTCCGCGCATCGTTGGTGCGGGCGGTCACGTCGCCGGTATTGCCTGTAGAAGGAACGACCGGCGCGGGGCGCGCGCCGGTCGCGGAGTGTCACGTGGATCCGTGACCCGATCCGAAGACCGGGCCACGGAACACGAAACGCCTTACTTCAGGTAGCCGCGCTCGCCCCACGTCTTGTAGCTCTCGTGGAACTCGCTGTAGCTGGCCCACAGACGCTTGACGTCCGGGTTGGCTTCCTGCTCCTCGGCCAGGACGACGGTCCAGGCTTCACGCAGCTGGTCCAGAACGGAATCCGGCCAGGACACGTTCTTCACGCCATCGGCCTCGTTCGCCAGCATGGCGGCGGGCTGCAGGGCTTCACCTTCGGCCATCTCGACCGCGATGTTGGCCTTGCAGGCCAGGCTGAAGATCGCCTTCTTCTGGTCATCCAGTTCGTTCCACTTGTCCTGGTTGATCAGGACCTCGTTGGTGGTGGACTGCTGGTGCCAGCCGGGGAAGTAGTTGTACTTCGCGATCTGGTAGAAGCCGAGCGTGCGGTCGATGGCGGGCATCGAGAACTCGGTGGCGTCGATGGTGCCCAGTTCAAGCGCCGGGTAGATGTCACCGGCAGCCAGCTGCTGCGTCGACACACCGAACTTCTGCATCACCTTCGCGCCCATGCCGAAGAAGCGCATCTTCAGGCCCTTGAGCTCTTCCAGGCTCTTGATCTCGGTACGGAACCAGCCGGAGGTCTCCGGCGGGATCATGCCGCAATAGTTGTACTTGATGTTGTCGCGGCCATACAGCTCCTCGCCGATCTCGATGCCGCCGCCATACTGCAGCCAGGCATTGAATTCCAGCGCGCCCGGACCGAACGGCCAGGTCGAGAGGAACGCGAAGGCGGAGTTCTTGCCCTGGTTGGCACCCGGGGTGCCGTAACCGGCCTCGAACGCGCCCTGGCTGACCGGGTCGTAGTAGGCATAGCCGCCTGCCAGCGCACCCGGCTCGAACACCTTGATGTCGAAGTCACCGTCACTGGCTTCGTTGACCCAGTCGGCGATGCGATAGCCGACCGGACCGATCACGGCCAGGTTCTTGCCGAACGCCGAATGCATCTTCCAGCGAACCTTCTTGGCCTCCGCATCGCCTGCGGAGAAGGACAGCGCCGCCACCGCAGCCAGTGCGATGGCACCAGCAGATTTCATGATTCCGGATTTCATTTTTTAAACCCTCCCAGACATGTTTTTTTTTCGACGCGGCTATTCCGGCTGAACAATGCTGGTTTGTCAAACTCCTATCGGAACCGCCGTGCGTTCAATGTTCGGCAATTGCCTGTCGCCCTGCCCCGCGCACATACTCGAAGGGCTTGGCCAGTATGCGGGGGAGGAACGGCACATGACGGATGGATTCACCTGGAAGCCGACGCGGGACTACATCGACAACGCGGAACTGCCCCGTTTCATCGAGACGCTTGGCTGTGCGGACGAGTCGGAACTGCTGAAACGCGCGGCGGAGGATCCGAACTGGTTCTGGGACAGCGCGATTCGCGCCCTGGGCATCCGTTTCGGTCAGCCCTACACGCAGGTCCGGGACATTTCCGACGGCCTGCCGAACGCGCGCTGGTGCGTCGGCGGCACCATGAACTTCTGTGACAACGTGCTGGACCGCCATCGCGGCACCGAGGTCTGGGACAAGCCGGCAGTCATCTGGCACGGGGAGGATGACAGCCGGCGCAGCATGACCTACGCGGAGATGGACACGCAGGTCCGCGAACTGGCTGCCGGGCTCTCGGCGCTGGGAATCGGTGCCGGTGACGCGGTGGGCATCTACATGCCGGTACTGCCGGAAACACCGGTCGCGTTCCTGGCCGTGGCACGCATCGGCGCGATCATCTCGCCGCTGTTCTCCGGCTTCGGGGCGGAGGCGATCGTGAAACGCCTGAACGATGCGGAGGCCGTGGCGGTGATCACCGCCGACCAGGCCGTGCGGCGCGGCACCACCATCCCGATGAAACCGGTCATCGACACTGCCGCGCGGGAGGTGCCGACCATGCGTCATGTCGTGGTCCTGCAGACCGGCGCGGGTGACGCGCCGATGCAGGCCGACCGCGATGTCTGGTGGCATGACCTGGACACCGGTTCAGCCGACACCACCCCCATGCAGATGGTGGATGCCGACCAGCCGCTGATGATCGCCTATACCTCCGGCACCACGGGACGGCCGAAGGGCACCGTGCTGACCCATTGCGGCTTCACGGTGAAGGGGGCGCTGGATTTCTGTGTCTCCTTCGACCTGAAACAGCAGGACCGGCTGTTCTGGTTCGCGGATTTCGGCTGGGTCACCGGCCCCTATTCCATGGCCGGCACCTTCGCGCGCGGTGCGACTTTCATCCTTGCCGAGGGCGTGCCGGACTGGCCGGATACCGGACGCATCTGGCGCCTGGCGGCGGAGCACCGTGCCACCTTCTTCGGTATCGCGCCGACCGCGATCCGCGGGCTGATGCGTCACGGGCCGGAGCATGTCGCGGCGCATGACCTTTCGGCCATCCGCATCCTGGCCTCGACCGGTGAACCGTGGACGGAGGAGGCCTGGGTCTGGTTCTCCGAGCATGTCGGCGGCGGGCGCTGCCCGATCATCAATGTCTGCGGCGGGACGGAGATCAGCGGTGGCTTCATCGCGGGCAACGTGCTGACGCCACAGCGACCCTGTTCCTTCGCCGGGCCGTTGCCGGGCATGGCCACCGACATCGTCGATGCGCAGGGCAACAGCGTCGGTCCTGGGGAGGTCGGGGAACTGGTTCTGCGCGATGTCTCCATCGGCCTCAGCCGGGGGATCTGGCGCGATCCGGAGCGTTTCATCGAGACCTACTGGTCGATGTATCCCGACATGTGGCGGCATGGCGACTGGGCCAGCCGGGATGCGGACGGGCTGTGGTACGTGCATGGCCGCTCCGACGACACCATCCAGGTCGCGGGCAAGCGCGCCGGGCCGGCCGAGATCGAGGGGCTGGTGATGGCGACCGGACTGGTGGCGGAGGCGGCAGCCGTGGCCCTGCCCGACCCGGTGAAGGGGGAGGCGGTGCTGATCGCCGCTGTCCCGGCAGCGGGCGCGGCGACGGACCAGGCAACGGCGGAGCGCCTTTCGGTGGCGGTCACGGACGGGCTCGGCAAGGCGTTCAAGCCTGCCCGGGTGGTGTTCGTCGATGACCTGCCCAAGACCCGGTCGCTCAAGATCATGCGCCGGGTGATTCGGGCGCTGGTGCTCGATGAACCGCCGGGCGACCTCTCCGCCCTGACCAATCCGGACGCGATCGAAGCGGTGAAACGCGCGGCTGCGGGCTGAGGCGGACAGCAACGGCGGTGACATCGGAATTCACTGCTGTCGCAATCAGGACAGTCCTGACGTAGGGTCAGTGTCAGCGTGATGATCCGGTTCCGGCAAGCGGGCGTTTCAGAACCCGTCAGCGGGAACCCCGTGAGGGCACGCGTTGCCCGGCAGTTTCGCGCCGGGCCGACACGATTTCAGAGAGAGGGAGGTCTTCAATGTCAGACATTGTACCTGATTCCGACTTCGAACCCGGACAGCAGAACGTCCAGATCATGGGTCTGGACGTCCACAACCCGGTGTTCTTCGTTTCCGCGGTGCTGATCGTCGGATTCGTCATCCTGGTGCTGATGTTTCCTGCCGGGTCGGCCGAGTTCTTCGGTGATCTGCGGCCCTGGCTGACCTCCACCTTCGACTGGGTGTTCATGGGGGCAGCCAACATCTTCGTCCTGTTCTGCCTGTTCCTGATCGTCTCGCCGCTTGGCAGGATCAGGCTGGGTGGCAAGGATGCGCGACCCGAATATTCCTATACCGGCTGGTTCGCGATGCTGTTCGCGGCCGGCATGGGCATCGGCCTGATGTTCTTCGGCGTGCTGGAGCCGGTGAACCATTTCCTCAGCCCGCCGCTCGGCGTCGATCCGGCGGATACGGAGGCAGCCATGTCCATGGGCATGGCGGCGACGATCTTCCACTGGGGCCTGCATCCGTGGGCGATCTATGCCGTCATCGCGCTGGCGCTGGCCTTCTTCAGCTACAGCCGCGGCCTGCCGCTGACCATCCGTTCCGCCTTCTACCCGATCCTGGGGGAGCGGGTCTGGGGCTGGCCCGGCCATGTCATCGACACGCTGGCCGTCTTCGCCACCTTGTTCGGTCTCGCCACCTCGCTCGGTTTCGGGGCGGAACAGGCCAGCGCCGGACTGAACTACCTGTTCGAGATCCCGGCGACCGACCTGACCAAGATCATCCTGATCGCGGGCATCACCGCCGTCGCGCTGCTTTCGGTCCTGGCCGGGCTGGATGGCGGCGTGAAGCGGCTGTCGGAACTGAACATGCTGCTGGCGCTGGTGCTGATGTTCTTCGTCATCATCGTCGGCCCGACCCTGTTCATCATCTCCGGCTTCTTCGGCGGGCTGGTCGACTACATCGTCGCCCTGCCGCAGCTGAGCAACTGGGTCGGGCGTGAGGACACCGGCTTCATGCATGGCTGGACCACCTTCTACTGGGCCTGGTGGATTTCCTGGTCGCCGTTCGTCGGCATGTTCATCGCCCGCGTCTCCAAGGGCCGGACGGTGCGGGAGTTCGTGATCTGCGTGCTGATCGTGCCGACCATCGCCTGCGTGCTGTGGATGAACGTCTTCGGTGGCACCGCAGTCTGGCAGCATGTGGAGAACGGATATGTCGGCGTCGTGGACACGGTGACAAACTGGCAGCCGGAACTGTCGCTGTTCAAGATGGCCGAGGAACTGCCGCTGACCAACGTGGTGTCGTTCGTCGGCATCGTGCTGGTGATCGTGTTCTTCGTGACCTCGTCCGATTCCGGGTCGCTGGTCATCGACACCATCACCGCCGGTGGCAAGATCGACGCGCCGGTCGCGCAGCGGGTGTTCTGGTGCATCTTCGAGGGGCTGGTGGCGATCACGCTGCTGCTTGGCGGTGGCCTGGGGTCACTGCAGGCGGCGGCCATCGCGACGGGCTTCCCCTTCGCCATCGTCATGGTGGTGATGTGCTACTGCATCTACAGGGGCCTGAGTGCGGAGCGAAAGCTCGGCTGATCCCGGCTCCTGCGGCATGAGGAAGGGGCGTCGGTGGCATCCACCGGCGCCCCTTTTCATTGTGCTGACCGGATCGGCAGGGGGCCGGTCAGTAGGGGGCTTCGACCGGACCCAGCCCGACATGGACACTCTTGCTTCGGGTGTAGAACTCGACCGCCGCGTGACCGTTCTCCCGGCCCAGGCCCGACTGCTTGACGCCGCCGAAGGGCATCTCGATGGGCGTCAGGTTGTAGCTGTTGACCCAGACCGTCCCGGCCTGCAGTCGCGCCGCGACCCGGTGGGCGCGGGTGATGTCCCGGGTCATCAGCCCGGCAGCCAGCCCGAAATCGGTGGCATTGGCGCGGTCGACCACCTCATCCTCCCCGTCGAAGTCGAGCACCGACATGACGGGGCCGAAGATCTCCTCCCGCGCGATCACCATGTCGTCGCGGACACCGGCGAAGATGGCGGGGCGCATGAACGCGCCGCGGTCGAACAGGCCGCCGGTCAGCCGCTCCCCGCCGGTCAGCAGTTCGGCCCCGGCGGCCTTGCCCTGTTCGACAAGGGCCAGCACCTTCTGCAGGTGCGCCTCCGAGATCATCGCGCCGACATGGGTTGCCGGATCCTTCGGATCGCCGACGATCATGGCTTCCGTGCGCCGCACCAGCCGCGCCAGGAATTCGTCCCTGATGCCGCGATGCACGAACACCCGGGTGCCATTGGTGCAGATCTCGCCCTGGGTGTAGAAATTGGCCAGCATCGCCGCCGAGACCGCGTCATCCAGGTTCGCATCCTCGAACACGATCAGCGGTGACTTGCCGCCAAGTTCCATCGTGACCGCCTTCAGGCTGTCCGCCGCCCCGGCCATGACGCGCTTGCCCGTGGCGACCGAGCCGGTGACGGAGACCTTGGCGATGCCGGGATGGCTGGTCAGTGCCGCGCCGACCGGCCCGGCACCGTTGACCACGTTGTAGAGTCCCTTCGGCACCCCTGCTTCATGGATGATCCCGGCCAGTTCCATGGCCGTCAGAGGAGTCATCTCGCTGGGCTTGAAGACCATGGCGTTGCCGCAGGCAAGCGCCGGGGCCGCCTTCCAGCTTGCGATCTGGATCGGGTAGTTCCAGGCCCCGATCCCGGCACAGACGCCCCATGGCTCCCGCCGCGTGTAGACCAGCGTGTCGGGCAGGTCGATGCTCTCCCCCCGGATGCTGCGCGCGATGCCGGCAAAGAAGCGGAAGCAGTCGGCGGCACTGTCGATGTCGGCCTCCGGCGCTTCCGATATCGGCTTGCCGGTGTCGGCGACCTCCAGTTCCGCCAGTTCCATCCGCCGGTCGGCCAGCGCATCCGCGATATGGTTCAGGATCGCCGCCTTGTGCGCCCCGTCTGTCGCCTGCCATTCCTGCTGTGCGCGGGCTGCTGCCGTGACGGCCCGGTCGATGTCGGCCTGCGATGCGGTGCTGACAGTGGCCAGGACATCCCCCGTCGCCGGGTCGATGCTGTGGAAGCTGTCGCCGCCGCCCGTGCTGCTCTCGCCGTCGATGAACTGACCGATCCTGCGCATTGCTGTCTCCCGTTCTCTTTCGGTGCAGCCATGCCGGGCGGGCGGCGCCAAGGCAAGCTGATTGTGCAATCAGGCTTTGACAACAAGGGGCGGGAGGCGGATGCAGACGGGGCAGGTCAGGTTGCCGGACCGATACCCCTGAAGGAGAGATGTGACGATGCGCATGGGTGCGTTGGAATGGTCGATGATGCTGGCGCTGTCCCTGCTCTGGGGGGCGACGTTCTTCCTTGTCGAGGTTGCCCTGGCTGAGGTCGGGCCCTTCACGCTGGTGCTCGGGCGGGTGGCCTGCGGCGCGGCGGTGCTCTGGATCATCGTGCTGGCCAGCGGTGCCGCCCTGCCGCGCACATGGACCGATTTCCGGGACCTGCTGGTCATGGGGCTGCTGAACAATGCCCTGCCGTTTGCCCTGATCTTCTGGGGCCAGACCTGGATTACCGGCGGGCTTGCCTCCGTCCTGAACGCTACGACTCCGATCTTCGCCGTGGTGGTCGCGCACCTGCTGACGCAGGACGAGAAGGCGACGGCGGCGCGCACGGCCGGGGTGCTGCTGGGGATCGGCGGGGTGGCCGTGCTGGTCGGACCGGATGCCTTCAGCGGCCTGGGGGGCAGCCTGCCGGGACAGCTTGCCGTGCTGGCCGCAGCCCTCAGCTACAGCTTCGCCGGTGTCTTCGGGCGGCGCCTGAAACGCTTCGCCCCGCCCGTTTCCGCCGCCGGGATGCTGACATCGTCCACCCTGATCATGCTGCCGGTCGTGCTGCTGACGGAGGGGGTTCCGAAGGCGCTGCCGGGCATCGGGGTGCTGTCCGCCTGGCTGGTGCTCGGGGTCTTCTGCACCGCACTGGCCTATATCCTCTACTTCCGCATCCTGGCCACCGCCGGGGCGACGAACCTGATGCTGGTCACCATCATGATCCCGCCCAGCGCCATGACGCTGGGGGCGCTGTTCCTGGGAGAGCAGATCGCGCCCACGACAGCGGCCGGATTCCTGCTGATCTTCACCGGCCTGCTCTGTGTTGACGGGCGCGTCCTCGACCGGTTCAGGCGGGCCTGACGATGCAGGACTGGAACAGGATCAGAAGCGACCTCGATGCAAGGGGCCATGCCCGGCTTCCCGGCCTGCTGGACGGGGCCAGCACTGCTGCATTGCGGCCGCTGTTCACGCAGGACGGGCTGTTCCGCAGCCACGTGATCATGCAGCGCCATGGCTATGGCCAGGGCAGCTACAGGTATTTCAGCTACCCGCTGCCGGAGATCGTGTCGGACCTCCGCACCCGGCTCTGGCCGGACCTCGCGCCGCTGGCGAACCGGTGGATGGAACGCATGGGGAAGCCGGAACGCTTCCCCGCCGATCACGCCGACTACCTGGCCGAATGCCATCGGGCGGGGCAGGTCAGGCCGACGCCGCTGCTGCTCGATTACGGGCCGGGTGACTACAACCGGCTGCACCAGGACCTCTACGGCGAGATGCATTTCCCTATCCAGCTGGTGCTCATGCTCAGCCCGCCGGAAGCCTACGAGGGCGGGGCCTTCGTGCTGACGGAGGCACGGCCGCGCATGCAGTCGCGGGCGGAGGCGATTTCGCTGCAGGAGGGGGAGGGGCTGCTGTTCGCGGTCAACCAGCGACCGGTCGAGGGCAAGCGCGGCTGGTTCCGCGTCACCATGCGCCACGGCGTCTCCACCGTGACCGCGGGCCACCGCCAGACCCTGGGCGTGATCTTCCACGATGCCCGGTAGGACAGGCGACCGTGCGGAGGTTCAGTCGCTGATCCTTGCGCTCAGTGCCGCCAGCACCTCGGCGAACATCTCCGGCGTCAGGCGGTTGGTGTTCACGTTGTAGCGGGAGCAATGATAGCTGTCGGCCAGCAGCAGGCCGTCGGGCAGCTGGTGCAGTGCGCCATGCGCGAAGGTGAAGTCCTTCTGCCGCAGGCCGAAGGTGCGGATCACCGCCTCGTGTGCGAAGCGGCCGAGCGCCAGCAGCGCCTCCAGCTTCGGCATGGCTGCGATCTCCGCCACCAGGAAGGGACGGCAGGACGCTGCCTCCGCGCCGGTCGGCTTGTTTGCCGGGGGAACGCAGCGGACCGCGTTGGTGATGCGGCAACCCACCGGCTCCAGCCCGTCATCGGGCCGGGCACCGTAGCTGCCGCGCATGAAGCCCGCATCGATCAGCGACGGGTACAGCAGGTCACCGGCATAGTCGCCGGTGAACGGTCGGGCGGTGCGGTTCGCCCCCTTCAGCCCGGGGGCCAGGCCGACGACCAGCAACCGCGCGGAAAGATCGCCGAAGGCCGGGACGGGAGCATTGTGGAAATCGGGAAAGGCGGCCCTGTTGTCCTGCCGGAAGGCGACAAGTCGCGGGCAGAGCGTGCAGTCGTCCGCTGGCTCGTGGGCAGTCATGCGCAGGGTCAGTTCGCCGGTTCGTCGTCGTACTCGTCATCCTCGTCGTCGCGGTAGTTGCCACGCGGGCCATCGTCACGGCGGGAACTCTGCGGACGCACGAAACCCTCCCGCCCGATCAGCGGCTGCAGCGTCTGCAGTTCGATGAACCGGTCCGCCTGGCGGCGCAGTTCGTCGGCGATCATCGGCGGTTGGGTCTTGATGGTGCTGACCACGGAGCAGCGAAGGCCCCGGCGCTGCACAGCCTCCACCAGGCTGCGAAAGTCGCCGTCGCCGGAGAACAGGACGGCATGGTCGATGAACTCCGCCATCTCCATCATGTCGATGGCCAGTTCGATGTCCATGTTGCCCTTGACCTTGCGCCGCCCGTCATGGCCGACGAATTCCTTGGCGGGCTTGGTCACCATCGTGAAGCCGTTGTAGTCGAGCCAGTCCACCAGCGGGCGCAGCGGGGAATATTCCTGGTCCTCCAGCAGCGCGGTGTAATAGAAGGCGCGGACAAGGCTGGTCTGCTTGGCGAAGACGGAACGCAGCTTCCTGTAATCTATGTCGAAATTCAGGGCGCGGGCAGCGGCGTAGAGGTTGGCGCCGTCGATGAAAAGGGCAACCTTCTCGGACGGGTAAAATCCGAGGTCGAGATCAGACATTTGCAAAACCGTTTCAATGAATTATCCATGTCGCTCCGCGTTCCACCGGATCGCGACACCTGATGGCGCAATCGAGCCGGTTCAGGACCTTTGTCGGAGCTATCCCTGCATAGGCTGGAAGGCTTGGAAATGCCAGTGAAAACCACGCCTGACGGACTGGGTGAACGGACCGCGCGCCAGGAGGACGGGATGATCTTGATCGGGCTGGGGGGCAACCTGCCCCACCCGGAACACGGACCACCGGAACGCACGCTGGAGGCGGCGCTGGAGCGGCTGTCGGCGCGTGGTGTGCGGGTGGTGGCGCGGTCGCGCTGGTACGTGACGCCGCCCTTTCCGCCCTCCATCTCGCCGCAGCCCTGGTACGTCAACGGCGTGGCCCGACTGGAGACGGAGGAGACGCCGGAGCGGCTGCTGCAGGTACTGCACGAGATCGAGTGGTCGTTCGGCCGGGTGCGCCAGGAACGCTGGGCGCCGCGCTGGATCGACCTCGACCTGCTGGCCCACGGCGACCGGGTGCTCAGCGCCACCGGCATCCATGGCGTGCCGCAACTGCCGCATCCGCGCATGGCGGAGCGGGCCTTCGTGCTGCTGCCGCTGCGGGAGGTGGCACCGGCCTGGCGGCATCCGGTCTCCGGGCTGAACGCCACGGAGATGCTGCAGACCGCCGACGCCAGCGGCGTGAGCCTGCTGCAGCCGGAAAAAGAGGTTGCAGGCGCGGCGATGAGCCGCTAGAGACCCTGATCCTTTCAGAATTCCGCAACCTGTGCCGGAGGTGCCTTCATGGCCCGCGTTACCGTTGAAGACTGTATCGACAAGGTCCCGAACCGCTTTGATCTCGTGCTGCTGGCCGCCCAGCGTGCCCGCGCGATCTCCAGCGGCTCCGAGATCCTGGTTGATCGCGACAACGACAAGAACCCGGTGGTTGCGCTGCGCGAGATCGCGGACGAGAAGGTCAGCCCGAAGGAACTGGGTGACGCCCTGATCGCCAGCTACCAGCGCCACGTGGAACGCGACGAGCCGGAAGAGGATGATCTGGCCACGCGCATGCGCCGTGAGCTCGCCGCACTGGCTGCAGGTGACCAGAACGCGGGCTGATGACGCGTCGTCGGGCGGTGCGGTAGGCTTCACCCCATGATGCGCCAGATGCAGCTGGTGGAGCGGGTCCTGAGCTATGACCCGAAAGCCCGCGAAGACCTGATCAACAAGGCCTATGTATTTGCCGTGCGCGCGCACGGCAGCCAGAAGCGTGCGTCCGGTGATCCCTATTTCAGTCACCCGGTGGAGGTGGCGGGCATCCTGACCGACTACCGGCTGGATACCGAGACCATCGTCACCGCGCTGCTGCACGACACCATCGAGGACACGCTGGCCACGTCGGAGGAGATCGAACGCGAGTTCGGTCCCCAGGTGGCGCAGCTGGTCGATGGCGTCACCAAGCTGTCGAAGATGGAACTGAAGTCCGACCAGACTCAGCAGGCGGAGAACTTCCGCAAGCTGCTGCTGGCCATGTCGGACGATATCCGGGTGCTGGTGGTGAAGCTGGCCGACCGGCTGCACAACATGCGCACCATCCGCTACCTGAAGCCCGAGAAGGCGCAGCGCATCGCGCTGGAGACCCGCGAGATCTATGCCCCGCTGGCGGAACGCGTGGGCATGAACGACATCAAGGAGGAACTGCTGGACCTGTCGTTCCAGGTGCTGGATGCGAAGGCCTGGGGGTCCATCGACGAACGGCTCAAGCTGCTGCGGCGGCAGGCCGGGAACCTGATCCTGCGCATGCAGCTCGCACTGCAGGAAACTGTCAGCAAGACCGGGCTGATCGCCGAGATCAAGGGGCGGGAGAAGCGCCATTTCTCCATCTGGCGCAAGCTGCAGGAAAAGCGCATCACCTTCGAGCAGCTGGCCGATGTCTACGCCTTCCGCATCATCGTCGATGACGCCGATGCCTGTTACCGCATGCTCGGCGCGATCCACCAGCGCTATCCCATGGTGCCGGACCAGTTCGACGACTACATCTCCATCCCGAAGCGCAATGGCTACCAGTCGCTGCACACGGTGGTGCTGGGGCCTGAGGGCGTGCGGACGGAGATCCAGATCCGCAGCCGGGAAATGCATGAGCGGGCCGAGTTCGGCGTCGCCGCGCACTGGCACTACAAGACCGGCGGCGGCAAGAATTCCAAGCCGAACATGGAGCAGGAACGCTGGCTACGGGAACTGCTGGAGATCCTGAACGAGGCATCGGACTTCGACGAGTTCCTGGAGAACTCGAAGCTGAACATGTATGCCGACCAGGTCTTCTGCTTCACGCCGAAGGGCCGCCTGATCCAGTTGCCGGCGGGCGCGACACCGGTGGATTTCGCCTATGCCGTCCATACCGATCTCGGCAATACCTGCGTCGGATCGAAGGTCAACGGGCGCGTGGCGCCGCTGCATGCCCAGCTGCGCAACGGCGACCAGATCGAGGTGCTGACCTCGACGGAACAGTCGCCGCAGCCGCTCTGGGAGGACTTCGTCGTCACCGGCAAGGCCCGCAGTGCGATCCGCCGCGCCACCCGCCAGCGGGTGCGGGCGGAGCACCAGGAAGTGGGGCGGCGGCTGCTCGACACGACCTTCCAGGCCGCACGGCGCAGGCCGACGGCGAAGACGCTGAAGACCGTGCTCGGTGCGCTCCGGCTCGATTCCCTCGGTGAACTCTACGAGGGCGTGGGCACGGGAAACATCTCGTCGCGCGACGTGCTGGGCATCCTGTATCCCAGCGAGCGCTCCCGCAGGCGATCCCTGGCCCGGCCAAGGAAGAAGGTGGCGACGGACGCCGTGCCGGTGCGCGGCCTCACCCCCGGTGTCGGCGTGACCTTCTCCACCTGCTGCCACCCGATCCCCGGTGACCGGATCGTCGGCATCAACGACGCGGGCAAGGGCATTCACGTGCACACCATCGACTGCGCCACGCTGGAACTTTACCAGGATGTGCCGGAGCGCTGGCTGGACGCGGCCTGGACAGGTGATGCCGCCGAGTCCCAGAACTATGTCGCCCGGATCGAGGCGGAGATCGCCAACCGGCGCGGCATGCTCAGCCGCACCACCAGCCTGATCGCGGAGCAGGACGGCAACATCGCCAACATCAGCACCAGCCGCCGCACCGACGACTTCTTCCGCATGGTGATCGATATCGAGGTACGTGACGTGAAGCACCTGGCCGACATCATCAGCGCGCTGGCCGGCGAACCCGGCACGTCGAGGGTGGAGCGGGTCAGGGCCTGACGTTTCAGGCGCCGGTGCGCGACAGCCTGGCCGCGCTCTCGTCGAGCCATTTCGCCCGCACGGTCACGTCCTGCGCCTCGTAGCCGAGCCTGTCATAGAATCCGAGCGCGGCGGTGTTGCCGGTGCGGACCATCAGTTCCACCTTCGGGCAGCCCTGGTCGCGCAGGAACGCCTCCCCTGCCGCCACCAGCGCCCGCGCGATGCCCTGGCCGCGCTGTGCGGGATCAGCCGCCAGGTAGTACATCCAGCCGCGATGGCCGTCATAGCCGACCATCAGGCTGCCACTGATGCCGCCACCCTGCTGGAAGACGAAGAGTTCCGATGTGGGGGTGTCCAGCGCGCGCCGGATATCGGCTGCCGGATCGTTCCAGGGGCGTGTCAGGTCGCAGGCCTGCCAGAGCGCGATGACCGCGTCCCGGTCTTCCGGGCGGTAGGCGCGGACGGGGGCGTCCCCTGTCCGGTCAGTTGACATTGACGGCGGTGCCGAGGGTCGGCCCGATCTCGGCGTTCAGCACCAGGTCGGCGAAGCGGTCCAGGTCCGTCGGGTCGCGGTTCAGGATCACCAGTCCCGCACCGTTCCGTTTCGCCATCAGCGGAAACCCGGCAGCCGGATAGACCACCAGTGAGGAGCCGAGCACGATGCAGAGGTCGGCGGCCAGCGTCTCGCGCTCCGCCCGTTCCATCGCCGCCTCCGGCATGCTCTGGCCGAAGGAGATCGTGGCGGTCTTCACGATGCCGCCGCAGTTCATGCAGTGGGGCAGGGTGCCGTCAGCCTCGAAATGCTGCCGGATCGGGGCCAGCTCGTGGCGCAGGCCGCAGTCGAGGCAGCTGGCATAGGTGGAGTTGCCGTGCAGTTCGATCACCTTCTCGTCCGGCACCCCGCTGGCCTGGTGCAGGCCGTCCACGTTCTGGGTGATGATCGCGCTGGCGCGGCCTTCCCGCACCAGTTTCTCGACCGCGCGGTGGCCACGGTTCGGGGTGGCGCTGGAAAAGGTCTCCTCCATGGCGAACTTGCGCCGCCAGGATTCGCGGCGCATCTCTTCCCGCGCGATGAAGTCGCCGAAGTCGATGGGCTGGTTCTTGGTCCACAGGCCGCCGGGGCTGCGGAAGTCGGGGATGCCGGATTCGGTCGAGATGCCGGCGCCGGTGAAGAAGACGATGCGGCTGGCGGCATCGATCAGGTCCTTCAGCGCGGCGACGTCATCGCTGCTGGCGAAACCTTCCATGGCCATGCCTCCCCCCTTCCCGGAAGGGTCCGGGACTACTTGCTGTTCTGGGCCCTGAGCCGTACCAGCAGGGCCTCCACGTCTCCGCCGTTCTGGGCGATCACGGAGCCGAATTCGGACCGCTGGCTGATCGCCATGCTGACACCTTCCACCAGTACGTCCACGATCTTCAGGTCGCCGCCCCGGTCCAGGACCCGCCAGTCCACCTTCACCGGTTCGCCCTTGGGCTGGTCGATCACGGAACTGACCATGGTCTCCTTGTCGCTGATCGCCTGGGTGCCGGTGATCCGCAGCGTCTGGCCGGCATATGAATTCAGCCGGGCCGCGTAGGTGTTGATCACGTAATCCTCGAAGAGGTCGGTGAACTCCGCCTGCTGTTCCGGTGTCGCGGTGCGCCAGTACCGGCCCAGCACGATGCGGGCGACCAGCGGCAGGTCGAAGCCGCTGGTGAACAGGTCGGCGAACTGCTGCTTCCGCTGCTCCGGCTTCACGTCCGGGTCAGCCAGGATCGCCACCGCGCTCCCGCCCAGCCGTTCGACCATTTCCTTCGCCGAATCCGCTGCAGGTGCCGGTGAGGCGGCAAGCAGCGCGAAGGTCATGAACAGCGGCGCCAGCAGCCGGAGATGTGCGTATCGAGCCATGGTCGATTGATTCCCTGATCCGTTCTGCGCCGGATGAAACGTCGAACCGGTCCGTCAGGTCAAGGTCCACGAGCCGGGATGCCCGGTCCCGAAGGGCACGGTTCCGAGATGGTGCCCACCTGTCGCGTCAGGGCCACAAGAGAGACCTTGTGCATATAAAGAAATGTGCATATTGTCATTTCATGGCTGAGCAGAGACATATCAGGCTGGACACCGCACAGGTTTCCCCCGCACCGGAGCCGCTGGCGCCGAAGGCAGGAGGCAGCATGCGCATGTCGGCGCTCGTCGCGGCGCTGAAGGCGGCGAGTGACGAGACGCGGCTTAAGCTGCTGGCACTCTGCCGCCGCTCCGAGCTGACGGTCTCCGAACTGGTCTGGATCCTGGGGCAGAGCCAGCCCCGGGTCTCCCGGCATCTCAAGCTGCTCTGCGATGCCGGGCTGCTGGAGCGTGCGCGGGAAGGGGCCTGGGTCTATTACCGGCTGTCCCTCGACGGGGCGCACGCGGTACTGGCCAGCACCCTGGACGACCTGATCGAGCAGGGAGACCCCGACCTGGCGACCGAGCTGGTGCGCCTGGACAGCGTGCGCCAGCGCCGGGCCGACCGGGCGCAGGACTATTTCAGCCGCAATGCCGCGCGCTGGGACGAGGTGCGCAGGCTGCATGTCAGCGAGCGCGAGGTCGAGACGGCACTGCATGCCGTGCTCGGCACCGACGACATCGACGACATGCTGGACCTGGGCACCGGCACGGGACGCCTGCTCTCCGTCCTTTCCGGCCGGGTGGAGCGCGCGGTGGGCGTCGACATCAATCCGGAGATGCTCTCCATCGCCCGTGCGGCGCTGGACAAGCCCGAATACCAGCATGTGCAGGTGCGGCAGGGCGATATCCTGCGCCTGCCCTTCGCGCCGGGCAGCTTCGACCTGGTCACCGCGCACCAGGTGCTGCACTTCATGGATGAGCCGCGCCAGATGATCGCCGTCGCGGCCGCCATGCTGCGCGCGGGCGGGCGGCTGGTCGTCGTGGACTTCCTGCCGCACACGCTGGAGGAACTGCGCAGCGAACACGCACACCGTCGCCTCGGTTTCGGCGACGGCGAGATCCGGGCCTGGTTCACGGAAGCCGGCCTGACACCCGAACACACCCTTCACCTGCCGGGCAGGACGCTGACGGTCGGACTCTGGTCCGCCAGGCGCCCCGCCATGGACCAAGAGGCATGAGCATGTTGATGCAGAACGTCGCCAGCGGACCCGCGCTGGAAATCTCGCTGGAGTTCTTCCCGGCGAAGACGGCCAGGGGGGCAGCGAAGCTGCCGCGCGTGGCCACCGAGCTGGCCGCCACCGGCCCTGCCTTCTTCTCCGTCACCTATGGTGCGGGCGGGACGACCCAGACCGGCACGCTGGAGACCATCCAGGCGGTGCGGCAGGCCGCTGACTGGGACGGCGCGGCACACCTGACCGCAGTGGCCCAGTCGAAGGCGACGGTCGATGCGGTGGCGCGGGACTACCTCGCCGCCGGTGTCAGCCGCATCGTCGCGCTGCGCGGCGACCCGCAGAACGGCGACACCAGCTATCGCCCGCACCCGGAAGGCTACGCGAATGCCGCCGACCTGGTGCAGGGGCTGCGGCGCATCCATGACTTCGACATCTCCGTCGCGGCCTATCCGGAGGTGCATCCCGACTCCCGTGACAGCGCGGCGGACCTGGACAACCTGAAGGCCAAGTTCGACGCTGGTGCCAACCGCGCCATCACCCAGTTCTTCTTCGATGCCGATGCCTACCTGCGCTTCCGCGATGCGGCGGCGGCCCGGGGCATCTGGCAGCCGATCCTGCCCGGCATCCTGCCGATCCGTGACCTGGACCAGCTGCACCGCTTCGCCGCCGGTTGCGGCGCGACCATTCCCGGTTTCGTGGTGCAGCGGATCGAGGCCGCGGGGCAGGACCGGAAGAACCGCCAGCGCGTCGCCGTGGACCTGGCGGCGGAACTCTGCGCCCGTCTCGCCCGGCATGGCGTGCCCGGCTTCCACTTCTACACCCTCAACCAGTCCGACATGGTGACGGAGGTGTGCCGCAGGCTGGACCTCGCCCGCACCGGCGACCGGGTGGCCCTCTCCGCGACGGAGGCATCGGCCCGGACATGAGCGCACTGATAGAGGCTCTGAAGAGCGACGTCCTGCTCTGTGACGGCGCCATGGGCAGCCGCGTGCAGGCCATGGGTCTGGACATCGAGACCGACTATGGCGGACAGGAGAACTGTACCGAGATCCTGAACCGGACCCGACCCGACATCGTGCGCGAGATCCATCGTGGCTATGTCGAGGCCGGCTCCGACATCATCCAGACCAACACCTTCGGCGCGTCGCCCATCACGCTGGGGGAGTTCGACCTGACGGAGGAAGCCTTCGACCTGAACCGCCGGGCCGCCGAACTGGCGCGGCAGGTGGTGGACGAGGCGCGGGAAGGCGACGGCATCCGCCGCTATGTCCTGGGCTCCATCGGTCCCGGCACCAAGCTGCCGAGCCTGGGGCACATCGGCTATGACGAGTTGGAGGCCGCCTACCGGCTGCAGGCGGACGGCCTGATCGCCGGGGGTGTGGACGGCATCCTGATCGAGACCTGCCAGGACCCGCTGCAGGTCAAGGCCGCCGTCAACGGGGCGAAGGACGCGCGCAAGGCCGCTGCCGCCGACGTGCCGGTGATCGTGCAGGTCACCGTGGAGACCACGGGAACCATGCTGGTGGGCGCCGACATCGCCGCCGCCGCGACCATCCTGAAGGCGATGAGCGTCGATGCCATCGGTCTGAACTGCGCCACCGGCCCGAAGGAGATGATGGAGCATGTCCGCTACCTGTCGGAGAGCGTGGACGTGCCGATCACCGTGCAGCCCAATGCCGGCCTGCCGGAACTGATCGACGGCGAAACGGTCTACCCGCTGCGTCCCGATGAGCTCGCCGACTGGCTGCGCCGCTTCGTCACCGACTATGGCGTCAACCTGGTCGGTGGCTGCTGCGGCACGACGCCGGAGCACATCCAGGCCCTGGACCGGATGCTGAACGAGCTGGGCCGCAACCGTCGCCGTCCCGAACCCGCCCGGCGCACGCCGGAATGGACGCCGTCCATCGCGTCGCTGTTCACCCAGACCCCGCTGCGGCAGGAGAACGCGGTGCTGGCCATCGGGGAACGCTGCAACGCCAATGGCTCCCGCAAGTTCCGCGAGCTGCAGGCCGCCGAGAACTACGATGCCTGCGTCGCCATGGGGCGGGAGCAGGAGGGCGAGGGCAGTCACGCCATCGACCTCTGCGCCGCCTATGTCGGGCGCGACGAGATCGCCGACATGACCGCTTTGCTGAGCCGCATGCGGGGCAGCCTGACCGCGCCGGTGGTGATCGATTCCACCGAACTGCCGGTGCTGGACCACGCCCTGAAGCTCTATGGCGGCAAGGCGATCATCAACTCCTTCAACTTCGAGGACGGGGAGGAGCCTGCGGATGCGCGGCTCGCCCTGGCCCGTCGCTTCGGCGCGGCCATGATCGCGCTGACCATCGACGAGGAAGGCATGGCCAAGCGCGCGGAGGACAAGCTGCGCATCGCGAAGCGGCTGCATGATGTCGCCGTCAACCGCCACGGCCTGCCCGCCAGCGACCTGATCATCGACCCGCTGACCTTCACCATCTGCACCGGCAATGAGGATGACCGGAAGCTGGGCCTGTGGACCCTGGATGCGATCGAGCAGATCTCGAAGGAACTGCCCGACTGCCAGATCCTGCTGGGGCTTTCCAACATCTCCTTCGGCCTGAACGCCGCCGCGCGCCACGTGCTGAACTCGGTGTTCCTGGATCATGCGATGAAGCGCGGTCTCAACTCGGCCATCCTGCATGCCTCCAAGATCGTGCCGCTGCACCAGATCCCGGCGGCGGAGGTGAAGGCGGCGGAAGACCTGATCTTCGACCGCCGCGCCGATGGCTATGACCCGCTGGAAGCCTTCATGGCGCTGTTCCAGGACCGCAAGGTGGCGAAGACGGAGAAGAAGCGCGCCGAGACGGTGGAGGAGCGGCTGAAGGACCGCATCGTCGATGGTGATGGGCAGGGGCTGGCCGACGACCTGGACGAGGCGATGCAGTCGCATCCGCCGCTGGACATCATCAACAACATCCTGCTCGGCGGGATGAAGGTGGTCGGCGAACTGTTCGGCGCCGGCAAGATGCAGCTGCCCTTCGTGCTGCGCTCCGCCGAGGTAATGAAGGCCGCCGTCGCGCACCTGGAACCGCACATGGAGAAGGTCGAGGGGCAGCAGAAGGGCACCATCGTCCTCGCCACCGTGAAGGGCGACGTGCACGACATCGGCAAGAACCTTGTCGACATCATCCTGACCAACAATGGCTACCGGGTCGTCAACCTGGGCATCAAGCAGCCGCTGAACAGCATCGTCGAGGCGGCGCGGGCGGAGAATGCGGACGCCATCGGCATGTCCGGCCTGCTGGTGAAGTCCACCGTCATCATGCGGGAGAACCTGCAGCAGATGGCCGCCGACGGGCTGGACATTCCCGTCATCCTGGGCGGTGCGGCACTGACCCGGAAATATGTCGAGCAGGACTGCCTGGAGGCCTATGGCGGCCGCCGTGTGGCCTATGCCCGCGACGCCTTCGACGGGCTGAAGATGATGGACCTGATCGGCACGGAGACATTCGACGATCACGTGGCCAGCGCCTCCGAGACCCGTGCCGCGCGGCCGTCCTCACGCAAGGCGGTGGGGCGCCCGTCCGAGGGCACGACCCGTCCGGTGGATTTCGAGGAGATCAGCCTGCGCCGGGCGGAACTGCACCAGGACCACGTGCCGCCCGTGCCGCCCTTCTGGGGCGGTCGCCGGATCGACCATGTCGATCCCCGCGCGCTGCTGCCCTACCTGAACGAGACCATGCTCTACCAGTTCCAGTGGGGCTTCCGGAAGGCGGGCCGCGACCGGGACGACTACCGCAAGTGGGCGGAGCGCGAGGTGCGTCCGATCATGCACGACCTGCTGGCCCGCTGCCGGGAGGAGAAGATCCTGACGCCGAAGGCCGCCTACGGCTACTGGCCCGCCGCCAGCGAACGCGATGACCTGCTGCTGTTCGACCCGCGGTCGGGCAACGAGGTCGCGCGCTTCTCCCTGCCGCGGCAGAACCGGGAGGGCGGGCTCTGCATTGCCGACTTCTTCCCCGAAGCGGACACGGGCAAGCGGGACGTGATCGGCCTGCAACTGGTCACCATGGGCACCCGCGCCTCCGACGTGGCGCGGGACTGGTTCGCCCAGGACCGCTACCAGGACTATCTCTACCTGCACGGCCTGTCGGTGGAGATGGCGGAGGCGATGGCGGAGATGGTGCATGCCCGCATCCGCTCCGAACTCGGCTATGGATCGGAGGACGCGACGGACCCGCACGCGATGCTGAAGCAGGGCTATCGCGGCTCCCGCTACTCCTTCGGCTACCCCGCCTGCCCGAACCTGGAGGACCAGGCCGCGATCCTGGACCTTGTCGGCGCGTCAGCCATCGGCGTGGAGATGGCGGAGGAAGGCCAGCTCCACCCGGAACAGTCCACGTCGGCGATTGTCGTGCTGCACCCGCAGGCGAAGTATTTCTCGGTCTGACGGGGTGCGAGGGATGGTCGGTCGTTGATAGGCCCGACCGCCTTCGCACCTTCACGGCCACTTTCCCTGCGGCGCTGCCGGGCTTGACCCGGCAGCCCATGGTGCCGCCTCGGGACATCAGGGTGGGCACCCGTATCGAGTACGGGTGCGCCGTGGGGTGGGGATGGTGGTGGTCATCGCCAGCCCCAGCCAAGCGCCTCGGCTTGAGGCGACGATGGCGCTTACTGGAGACGGTCGGCTGGCCGACCCGACCAGCCCCAGCCCAGCGCCTCGGCTTGCGGCGACGATGGCGCTCACTGGAGACGGCGGGCTGGCCGACCCGACCAGCCCCAGCCCGCCTGCGTTTCTAGTCCCCCATCGCATCCCGGTAAAGGTCGGCGAAGCTCGCGGCGTCGACGGGGCGGGCGTTGGTGGCGCAGGTGGGGTCGCCCAGGGCGTGTTCGATCATGCCCGGCACCATCTCGTCGGTGATGCCCATCTCCCGCAGGTTGGCGGGCATGCCGATGCGGGCGTTCAGTTCCTCGATGGCCTTGTCCAGCGGGGTGCCGTCGGGCAGGCCCATGGCGTGGCGCATCCGCTGTTCCTTGTCGCCCAGCACCGGCTGGTTGTAGCGCAGGCAGGCGGGCAGGCAGACGGCGTTCAGGGTGCCGTGATGCAGGTTCAGTTCCCGGATGCGGCCCGCCGCGTGGCTCATGGCGTGCACGGCACCCAGGCCCTTGGTGAAGGCCAGCGCGCCCTCGGCGGCGGCGATCATCATCTGCTTCCGCCCCTCCCGGTCCTGCCCGTCGGCGACAACGCTTTCCAGGTGGCCCTGACCCACCGCACGCCAGAGCCCGTCGATGCCGATGGCCTCTGCCGCCGGGTTCTCCGTCGGGCTCATCACCGCTTCCATAAGGTGGGTCACGGCGTCCATGCCGGTGGCGGCCGTCAGGCGTGGCGGCAGGCCGACGGTCAGTTCAGGATCGCACAGCGCCACCTTCGCTATCATGTTGGGGCTGGCAAAGACCAGCTTCCGCCCGTCCTCCGTGATGATCACCGCGCCGCGGCTGACCTCCGACCCGGTGCCGGAGGTGGTCGGGATGGCGATCATCGGCGCGCAGGCCCCGATCTTCATCGCCCCGCCGACCATCACGTTGTAGTCGACCAGCGGCTCATCATGCGTGGCCAGCAGGGCGACACCCTTCGACAGGTCCATCGATGACCCGCCGCCCAGCGCGATGATGCCGTCGCAGTCATTCTGCCGATACAGCGCCAGCGCATCCTTCACTGCGGCCTCGGTCGGGTTCTCCGGCGTGCCGTCATACAGCGTCGCCTGCACGTCGTTGGGGATCCGCCCCCGGATCTGGTCCGCGATTCCCAGGTCCACCAGCCCCTTGTCGGTGCAGATCAGCGGCCGCCTGATCCCCAGCGTCGCCAGCGTCTCCGCCAGCATGTCGATGGCCCCGTGCTCGATATGGCACTGGTTGACGAAAGTGATGATTGCCATGCGCTGACTCCTCCCAAGCGGTCGGGGAGAGTGTGCACCGCCGGTCAGGCCCCCCGCAACGGCAATCCTGCCATCCCCCGGCTCGCCTTGACGCGGCGGCACCGGCTGTCACGATAGCCGCATGCAACGCAATGATCGGGGAGGATCACGCAACCATGATGACGGGTGAGGAATACAAGGCTTCGCTGAACGACGGTCGGGCGACCTATTTCGAGGGGCGCCGGGTGGATGACATCATGGCCGACAAGCTGATGGCGGAATCGGCCGAGGTCATCGCGAAGGGCTATGACCTGCTCTACCAGCCGGGCCAGGACGCGAAGAGCCCGCTGATGGACATTCCCCGCTCGGCGGAGGAACTGAAGGCGCGGCTGCCGCTGCTGCGCTCGGTGGACATCGTCGCCAACACCACCAACCAGTCGATCATGACCCTGATGACCGCCGCCGGGCGCATCGGCGGGGAGCATCCGGAATATGCGGAACGGATCCAGGCCTGGGTGGAGGACGCGCAGGCCCGCGACATCCGCATCACCGAATGCATCACCGACGGCAAGGGCGACCGTTCCCTCAGCCCGGGAAAGCAGCCTGACGCGGACGCCTACACCCGCGTGGTGGAGCGCCGGAAGGATGGCGTGGTGATCCGCGGCGCCAAGCTGCACATCACCGGTGCCTCGCTGGGGCACGAGACCATGGTGATCCCGACCAAGGCGATGAAGCCGGGGGAGGAAGACTACGCCATCGCCTGCGCCGTGCCGGTCAACGCGCCGGGGGTGAAGATCGTCAACACCTCCTACGCCCCCCGGCACGAGGATGACCGGGACTTCCCCGTCAGCCGCCAGAACCACATGCCGGAAGGCTTCGTCATCTTCGACGACGTGTTCGTGCCGACGGAGCGGATCTTCCTCAATGGCGAGGTGAAGCATGCCGGGCAGTTCGCCCATTCGCTGGGCCTGTGGGAGCGTCTCGGCGGGCTGACCTTCATGTCCGACGAGGCCGACGAGCTGGTGGGCTTCGCGCAGCTGATCGCGGAGGCCAACGGGCTGGAGAAGGTGGCACACGTGCGCGAGAAGATCTCGGAGATGATCATCCACGCCACGCTGATCCGCGCTTCTCTGGAGGCGGCGATCGCCAACTGCACCATCGGCGACAATGGCGCGGCGTTCCCGTCGGAACTGTTCACCAATGCCGGCAAGTACCAGGCGGCGACGCAGTACAACCTGATGTGCCGTCACCTGCACGACATCTCCGGCGGCTCGGTGCTGACCGCGCCGGGCATCTCCGACCTGGAGAACAACGAGGTCGGGCCGCTGATCCGCAAGTACATGACCGCCAGCCCGAACGTGGACGGGGAGACTCGGATCAAGCTGTTCCACGCCATCCGCGACCTGACCGCCGATGCCATGGGCGGCTGGCGCTATGTCACCAACATCCAGGCGGGTGGTGGTCTCTACGCCCAGCGGATCGTGACGCGGAAGCACTACGACATGGAAGGCGCCAAGCGGAAGGCCCTGCACGCCGCCCGCATGCTGCCCGCGGGCGAAGCGGCCGAGTAAGGCTGCACCAGGGGGGAGGAAGGACCGGATGGCGACGTCCGTCCGTGTGCCTTCCTCCCCTCGACCGTCTGCAGGCGAAGCCGACAGTCCGTGGGCAGGGGCATTTCCACTTCCTCTCACGGCGCTGCTGGGCTTGACCCGGCAGCCCATGGTGCCGCTTCAGCGCCTCAGGATGGGCACCCGTATCAAGTACGGGTGCGCCGTGGGGTGGTCGCCGTTGTGGTCATCGTCAGGCCGTTCGGAAGTTCCGTCACCTGAAATGCATCGCAGGACTCTCCTCCACGTGAGAAGGTCCGGAAGCGGGCGGCCGTGATTGATCAGACGGCAGCTCCGGGAGAGTGTGCCTTGTCATCGAGATACTGCCCCACCAGGGGTAAGGAAGGGGAGAAGCCGACACGATCTGTCAGCCCATACCGAGGCACCTCATGCGGGCCCGGTCGAAGCGAGCGAAGACCCAGGCGGTTCCGGCGGCCTCAGCGCGCCGGAACCTTGCCTGGAAGCGGTTGCCCGGTTCAGCGGGGGGCGATCACCATGACCATCTGGCGGCCCTCGGTCTTGGGATGCTGTTCGACCTTGGCGGTCTCCTTCATCTCCTCCTGCACGCGCATCATCACGTCCAGGCCGAGATTCTGGTGGGCCATCTCGCGGCCGCGGAACCGCATGGTCACCTTGACCTTGTCACCGTCATCAATGAACTCGACGACCTTCTTCATCTTGGTCGCATAGTCGTGGTCGTCGATGTTCGGGCGCATCTTGATTTCCTTCACCTCCTGCGTCTTCTGCTTCTTGCGGGCGGCGTTGGCTTTCTTCTGCGCTTCGTACTTGTACTTGCCGAGGTCCATCAGCTTGCAGACCGGCGGGCGCATGTTTGGTGAAACCTCGACGAGGTCCAGCCCGATGGTCCGCGCTGCCTTCAGCGCGTCGACCGTCGCGACGACCCCGTGATTGTTCCCCTCATGATCGATCAGCCGGATTTCACGGACTTCGATGCGTTCGTTGGCGCGCGGTCCGTCCCGGACGGGCGCGGCATTCATTGGCGGACGGGCTATGGGTTTCCCCTTTCAGTCAGTGATCAACATTTACAGGTCGTGGGTGGCGTCGGGCCGCAAAGCGCACGGCCCGATGCGACGCGGCAGTCACGCCGGACTGCCGGGCATGATCGCCTCCTCCTTAAGGATAGCAAGCGCGTCTTCAAGGGCAAGGACTTGTTGTCCCTTGTCACCCAGGCGGCGGATGGAAACCGTGCGTTCCTCCGCCTCCTTCTTGCCGACCACCAGCATGACCGGCACCTTGGCAAGACTGTGCTCGCGGACCTTGTAGTTGATCTTCTCGTTCCTGAGGTCGCTCTCGACCCTGAGACCGGCCTGCTTCGCCGCCGCCACGACCTCCGCCGCATAGGCATCCGCATCCTGGGTGATGGTCGCGACCATCGCCTGCACCGGGGAAAGCCAGAGCGGGAAACGCCCGGCGAAGTTCTCGATCAGGATACCGGCGAAACGCTCGAACGATCCCAGGATGGCGCGATGCAGCATCACCGGGCGGTGGCGGTCGCCATCCTCCCCGATATAGCTGGCATCCAGCCGCTCCGGCAGCACGAAGTCCACCTGCAGCGTGCCGCACTGCCAGTCGCGACCGATGGCGTCACGCAGCACGAACTCCAGCTTCGGGCCGTAGAAGGCGCCTTCGCCGGGGTTCATCTCGTAGGGCAGGCCCACTTCCTCGATGGCCTCGCGCAGCGCCGCCTCCGCCTTGTCCCAGGTTTCGTCCGACCCGGCACGGACCTCCGGCCGGTCTGAGAACTTCACGCGCACGTCCTCGAAGCCGAAGTCCTTGTAGATCGTGGTCAGCAGGTCGCAGAAGACCGCGCTCTCGCTGTTGATCTGGTCCTCGGAACAGAAGATGTGGGCGTCGTCCTGGGTGAAGTTGCGCACCCGCATCAGGCCGTGCAGCGCGCCGGACGGCTCGTAGCGGTGACAGCAGCCGAACTCCGCCATGCGCATCGGCAGGTCGCGGTAGCTCTTCAGCCCCTGGCGGAAGATCTGCACGTGGCCCGGACAGTTCATCGGCTTCAGCGCGTAGTTCCGCTCGTCGGCGTCGGAGGTGAACATGTGCTCCCGGAACTTCTCCCAGTGCCCGGAGGCCTCCCACAGCTTGCGGTCCACCAGCTGCGGCGTCTTCACTTCCCGGTACCCGGCGGCGTCCAGGCGCTGGCGCATGTAGCGTTCCAGCGCCAGGTAGAAGGTCCAGCCCTTCGGGTGCCAGAAGGCCATGCCCGGCGCTTCCTCCTGGATGTGGAACAGCGACATCTCCCGGCCCAGGCGGCGGTGATCGCGCTTCTCCGCCTCCTCCAGCATGGTCAGGTACGCCTTCAGTTCCTTCTCCGTCCGCCAGCAGGTGCCATAGACACGCTGCAGCATCGGGTTGCGGGAATCGCCGCGCCAGTAGGCCCCGGCCAGCTTGGTCAGCTTGAAGGCATGGCCCAGCCGGGCGGTGCTGGCCAGGTGCGGTCCGACGCACAGGTCCTTCCAGTCGCCCTGGGTGTAGATGGAGATCGGCTCGTCCTCGGGCAGGTCCTCGATGATCTCCGCCTTGTAGTGCTCGCCCATGTCGCGGAAGTGGCGGATGGCATCGTTGCGGTCCCAGACCGAACGCTCGATGGGCAGGTCGCGGTCAACGATCTCGTGCATCCGCTGCTCCATCGCCGCCACGTCCTCCGGGGTGAAGGGCTCGTCGCGGGCGAAGTCGTAGTAGAAGCCGTTCTCGATGGCCGGGCCGATGGTGACCTGGGTGTCGGGAAACAGCTCCTGCGCCGCCTGCGCCAGCACGTGCGCCGCGTCATGGCGCAGCAGCGGCAGCACGACATCATCATCGGATTTCGCGGTGACGATCTCGATCTTCGCGTCCTGCTCGATGGGGCGCATCAGGTCGCGCAGTTCACCATCGATCTTCACGGCAAGTGCTGCCTTCGCCAGACCCGGGCCGATGGCGGATGCCACGTCCAGGCCGGTCGGCGTCCGCTCGAACGTCAGGGCATTGCCGTCCGGCAAGGTGACGTTGATCGCGGCCTGGGCCTGGGTGGTCATCGGCTCTCTCCTTCGGTCAAAGAGCGGTTTGAAGTTACCTGCGCCCTTTTAGAGTGGAGCCGCCAAAGGTCAAGCCGACAGGGGTGGGGTCAGCCGTGCCATTCCGGCAGGCGATCCTCCTCGACCGCATGGCAGGCGACCATGGCCTCACCGGCGCGCACCGGCATCGGCGTTTCCTGCTTGCAGCGGTCGGTGGCCAGCGGGCAGCGGGGATGGAAGGCGCAGCCCGACGGCGGGTCGATGGGGCTCGGCACCTCGCCCGCGACCGGCGTGCGCGCCCGGCCCGACATGTCCAGGTCGGGGATCGCGTCCAGCAGCATCCGGGTATAGGGATGGCGCGGGGCGGAGAAGATGACCTCCGTCTCCCCCCATTCCACCAGCCGCCCGAGATACATCACGCCGACCTTGGTGGAGACGTGGTAGACCACCGCCAGGTCATGGCTGATGAACAGGTAGGTCAGCCCAAGTTCCCGCTGCAGCTTCTTCATCAGGTTCAGGATCTGTGCCTGCACCGACACGTCCAGCGCGGATGTCGGCTCGTCGCAGACCAGGAACTCCGGTGACCCGGCCAGGGCGCGGGCGATGGAGATGCGCTGCCGCTGCCCGCCGGAGAATTCGTGCGGGTACTTCTCCCCGTCCGCGGCCGACAGGCCGACCTGTTCCAGCAGCTCGCCGACCCGGTCCCGGATCGCGGCCTCCCCCTGCACCAGCCGGTTGAAGCGGATCGGCTCTGCCACGATGTCCATCACCCGCCAGCGGGGGTTCAGGCTGGCATAGGGATCCTGGAAGATCATCTGCATGCGGCGCTGTGCGCTGCGGTTGCGTGACCGGGCGGAACTGGACGAGATGTCCATGCCGTCGAATTCCAGGCTGCCGGCGGTGGGGTTGTAGAGGCCGACCACCAGCCGCGCGACCGTGGACTTGCCGCAACCGGACTCGCCCACCAGGCTGAAGGTCTCGCCCCGCCCGATCTCGAAGCCGACACCGTCCACCGCCTTCACCACGGAGCGTGGCCGACGCTCGATCACCCGGTTCAGCCAGGGCGGGGAGACGTCGAAGTGGCGGACCAGGTTGTCGACCTTCAGCAGGGTATCGGTCATTGGCCGCCTCCCTGGGACTGGGATTGCGACTGCGACTGGGCCGGTTGCTTCTCCATCAGCCAGCAGGAGGCTGAATGGTTGCCGTCACCGATCAGGTCCGGGCGCACGGTATGGCACTTGAAATGCACCTTCGGACAGCGCGGATGGAAGGCGCAGCCGCTGGGGATCGCGGTCAGGCGGGGCATGGAGCCGTCGATCTGGGTCAGCAGTTCGTCGCGTCCGCCGATGGTCGGGATCGCCCCCATCAGCCCCTCCGTGTAGGGGTGGCGGGCACGCTTGATCACGTCCTGGACCGGACCGATCTCCGCGATGCGCCCCGCATACATCACCGCCACGCGATCCGCCGTCTCCGCGATCACGCCCATGTCGTGGGTGACCAGCATGATCGCCGTCTGGTGCTCCCGGCAGAGCCGTTTCAGCAGGGTGATGATCTGGGCCTGGATGGAGACGTCGAGGGCCGTCGTTGGCTCGTCGGCGATGATCAGCCGCGGCTCCGCGCAGAGCGCCAGGGCGATCACCACGCGCTGGCGCATGCCGCCCGAGAACTGGTGCGGGTAGTGGTCCAGCCGTTCCTCGGCCGCCGGAATGCCGACTTCCTTCAGCAGTTCCAGTGCGCGGGCACGGGCCTGCTTCTCGGTCAGGGAGAGATGGGTGGTGATGGTCTCCACCAGCTGCTCCGAGACCCGGTAGAGCGGATTCAGGCTGGTCAGCGGGTCCTGGAAGATCGCCCCGATCTCCTTGCCACGGACCTTGCGCATCTCGTCGTAGGACAGGTTGTCGATGCGACGGCCGTCCAGCAGGATCTGTCCCTCCGCCACCCGGCCCGGCGGTTCGATCAGGCCGATGATGGCAGCTCCGGTCATGGACTTGCCGGCACCGGATTCACCGACCACGCCCAGCACCTCGCCCGGCGCGATGCTGAGGGAGATGTCGTCTACGGCGACAAGCGTGCCCTTCCGGGTCGGGAATTCGACACGCAGGTTGCGGACCTCCAGCAGGGGATTGGCCATGACGCTACCTCAGCTTCGGGTTCAGGGCGTCGCGCAGCCAGTCAC
Source organism: Minwuia sp. (assembly GCA_965228535.1). Classification (GTDB taxonomy): domain Bacteria; phylum Pseudomonadota; class Alphaproteobacteria; order Minwuiales; family Minwuiaceae; genus Minwuia. Next base: position 1,565,745 of record CBDDHU010000003.1, read on the forward strand.
CCAGCAGGTTGACCGACAGCACCAGCAGCGCCAGGAAGATTCCGGGGAAGATCACGATCCACCACTCGCCGGAGAACAGGAAATCCTGGCCGATGCGGATCAGGGTGCCGAGTGACGGCTCGGTCGGTGGCACGCCGACGCCGAGGAACGACAGCGTCGCCTCCAGCAGCACGGCAATGGCCAGGTTGATGGTGCCGATCACCAGCACCGGCCCCATGACGTTCGGCAGCACGTGGCGGAACATGATGGCGCGGCTGGACAGGCCGATCACCCGCGCCGCCTGCACATATTCCTTGCTCTTCTCCACCATGGTGGAGCCGCGCACGGTTCGCGCGAACTGGGGCCAGATCGACATGCCGATGGAGAAGATGATCACCACCAGCGCCAGTGTCTCGTGGCTGCTGCCCGGCAGGACGGAGCGCAGCACGCCGTTCAGCAGCAGCGCCACCAGCAGGGCGGGGAAGCTGATCTGCACGTCGGCGATGCGCATGATCACCGCATCCGTGGTGCCCCCGACATAGCCGGCGATCAGCCCCAGGGTGACGCCGATGATGATGGAGAGGATGACGGAGGCGAAACCGACCCCGATGGAGATGCGGGAGCCGTAGAGGATGGCGGAGTAGAGATCGCGACCCTGGTCGTCGGTGCCGAGCGGGAAGCGCCAGACGCCGTCCTCCGTCCAGACCGGGGCGGTGAAGGCGTCCAGCAGGTCCAGCGAGGCCGGATCGAACGGATCCTGCGGGGTGATCAGCGGCGCGATGATGGCGGCCACGATCATGATGATGGCGACCGCGGTGGCGACCACCGTCACCGGGCTGGTGCGGAAGCTGTACCAGATGTCGCTGTCGAGGAAGCGGGCGACATTGTCCTGGAGGCGTGCGACGGGACCCATGCTCAGTGCCCCCCGCCGCTGCGTTCGACCCGGAGCCTGGGATCAACCACGTAGTAGAGCAGGTCCACGATCAGGTTGATCACGACGAAGATGAAGGCGACCAGGATGAGGTAGGTGGACATGACCGGGATGTCGACGAACTGGATCGCCTGCAGAAACAGCAGCCCCATGCCCGGCCACTGGAACACCGTTTCCGTGATGATGGCGAAGGCGATCAGGGACCCGACCTGCAGGCCGGTGATGGTGATGACCGGCACCAGCGTGTTCTTCAGCGCGTGGCCGAAATGGACCGCGCGGTTGGTCAGGCCACGGGCGCGGGCGAACTTGACGAAGTCGGTGCGCAGCACTTCCAGCATCTCGGAGCGGACGAGGCGCATGATCAGCGCCAGCTGGAACATGCCCAGGGTGAAGGCGGGCATGATGATGCTCTGCCAGCCGCTGACCGTCAGCAGGCCGGTGTCCCAGAGGCCGATGTCCACCGTGTCGCCGCGCCCGAAGGTGGGCAGCCAGCCGAGCGTCACGCCGAACAGCAGGATCAGCAGGATGCCGATGACGAAGGTCGGCAGCGATATGCCTATCAGGGAGACGGTGAGGAAGACGTGGGAGAGCCATCGTCGTGGATAGAGCCCGGTATAGACCCCGAGCGGCACGCCCACCACGATCGCGAACAGGGCGGCGAGCAGCGACAGCTCCAGCGTTGCGGGCAGCCGGTCGGCCAGCAGTTCGTCCACGGGGCGGCCGATGCGGTAGGAAATGCCGAACTTGCCCTGCACCGTGTTGCTGATGAAGCGTCCGAACTGCAGCGGCACCGGGTCGTTGAGGCCCAGGTCCTCCCGCAGCTTGGCGCGATCCTCCAGCGAGGTGTCCTGGCCCACCATCTGTGCCACCGGGTCACCGACATAGCGGAACATGGTGAAGCCGATCAGTGCCACCACGAGCATGACCAGCAGGGCCTGGAAGAGGCGGCGAATGACGAAGGCAATCATTCAGCTTCCCCGAAAGGTGAGAAATGGGGGGCGGCGTCGGGCGCCTGCCCATGCCTGCCGCACCGCGAGAGCGTGTGCCGGTCAGGCCGTCGTCCGAACGGAGGGATGGACCCCGCCACCGCGCAGGGCATGGCGGCGGGGTCCATCCGGTTCCCGATCGGTCAGTCGATGGTCACGTGACGCCATGCGAACTGGTTGTCCGCACGCTGCTTCACGTTCACACCGTCCCGGGCGCCCCAGGCCAGGGCCTGCTGGTGCAGCGGGATGTAGGCGATGTCGCGGGTGGTATGCACCCAGGCTTCGCGGATCATCGCGTTACGCTTCACTGCATCCGTCTCCGACAGCACCTTGGCGGTCAGCGCGTCCACTTCCGGGTTGCAGTAGCGACCCAGGTTGAACTTGCCGTTGCCGGTGTCCGCGTCGTAGCAGCCATGCAGGTTGAACAGCGGGTTCCAGCTGTCGAAGGAGCCCGGGGTCCAGCCCAGCAGGTAGAAGGAGGTATCCAGGCTCGGTGCCAGCACCTTCTTGAAGTACAGCGCCTTCGGCTGGGCCAGCAGGTTCACCTTGACGCCGATCTTGGCCAGCATGGAGACCACGGCCTGGCAGATCGCCTCGTCATTCACGTAGCGGTCGTTGGGGCAGTCCATCCCGACCTCGAAACCGTCCGGATAGCCGGCATCTGCCAGCAGCTTCTTGGCCAGGTCAACGTCCAGTTCCAGGCGCTTGAAGGCCGGGTCCGACCCGTTGATGCCGGGGGCGACCATCAGCGCGCTCGGCTCCGACAGGCCACGCATCACCTTCTTCTTGATCGCCTCGACATCGATGGCGCGATAGAGGGCTTCACGGACCTTGATGTCCTTGAACGGGTTCTTGCCCTTGATGTTGGAGTACAGCAGCTCGTCGCGATGCTGGTCCATGCCCAGGAAGATCGTGCGCAGCTCCGGACCCACCAGCATGGAGGTACCGGAATTGCTGTCGACGCGGTTCATGTCCTGCACCGGGATCGGGTAGGCCATGTCCACCTGGCCGGACAGCAGGGCCGCCACGCGGGTCGCGTCGGAGCCGATGGGCTTCAGCGTGACCTTGGTCAGGTTGTGTTCCTTGTTGGCGTTGTCCCACCAGTTCGGGTTGGCGACCGCCACGGTCTGCACGTCGGCCTCGCGGCTCTGCAGCATGAACGGGCCGGTGCCGTTGGCGTTGCGGGTGGCGAAGTTCTCCTGGTCGCCGGTCGCGGACTGAGCGGACACGGCGCCGTTCTTCTCCGCCCACTCCTTCGACATGATGCCCCAGGTGGCCCACTCGAAGTGCAGGATCGGGTTGGCGGCTTCGGTCACGAAATCGACGGTGTGGTCATCCACCTTGATGATGTCGGTGACACCGGCCAGGCGGGTCTTCAGGTCGGACCCGTCGCCGCGCACGCGGTCGGCGGAGAACAGCACGTCATCGGCCGTGAAGTCCTCACCGCCATGGAACTTGACGCCCTTGCGCAGGTGGAAGCGCCAGCGCGTCGGCTCGACGATCTCCCAGCTCTCGGCCAGCGCCGGCTCGATCTCCAGGTTCGGACCGCGACGGATCAGGCCCTCGTAGATGTTGGCCATGAAGCCGAGCGTGAAGGTCTCGTTGAGGTTGTAGGGGTCCATGGAATTGGCATCGCCCTGGAAGGCGAACGTCAGTTCCTTGGCATGGGCCGAACCTGCGGCCAGCGCCAGTACCGCCGCTCCGGCCAGCAAGGTGTTGCGGATATTCATCAATTGTCTCCCGCTGTGGTTCCCAGTCTGTCTCAGGCGCTTGACACGCCATTTCGCGGGCATAGTGGGCGTGTGCCGGAACAGCCGTCAACGCCTTTGTCAGAATCCGGTCGCCACCCCAGCGCGCCGCGACGGAAGGCTCCCCGCGCCCGCGCTATTCCGCCGGTGCGTCGTTTGGCCATTGTGAATCCGTCTCATGGGTAACTATCTGGTGGGCAGTCACGACAGGAAAGACAAAGAGGTTGTCATGAAGAAGTTTGTTGTTGCCACCGCAATGGCTCTCGCCCTGGGGACGGGCGCCGCACAGGCGGCAGGCGATGCGGAAGCGGGCAAGAAGGTCTTCAGGAAGTGCGCTGCCTGCCACTCGCTGGAGGAAGGCAAGAAGAAGGTCGGCCCTTCGCTGCATGGCATGTTCGGACGTGAGGCCGGTTCGCTGGACGGCTTCCGCTTCTCCAAGGCGATGCAGGAATCGGGGATCGTCTGGAATGATGAGACCGTCGCTGCCTACCTGAAGGACCCGCGCGGTTACATCCCGAAGAACAAGATGGCCTTTCCCGGCCTGAAGAAGCAGGCGGACCTGGACAACATCATCGCCTTCCTCAAGGCGGAGACGATGTGACCGTCCGGTCGCTGTTGCACTGGACTTGATGAAGGGGCACCGGAAACGGTGCCCCTTTTCAGTTGCGCCCGGACGATGACGCAGGTGGCCAGGTGACCGGCATTTGTCAGGCCGGGTTAGGAAGATATTATCGTTTTCCGGCCAGACTCACCTGTTCGGGTCGGGTCCGCCTCGGGACCAGCCATGAATACTTGCAATTGCGCACGGAAGGCATGTTCGGGAGATGGCTTCGTCGGCACCGCTTCAACGCGCGGATTCTCCGTCTGCTGATCTCTGGGTCAGCATGGATCCGGACATGGTCTGCCGTGACCCCCTGCTGTCCGACCTGCATGCCTACTGGGAGAGCAGGAAGCAGGGCCGCAAGTTCCCGTCGCGTCGGGACATCGACCCCGCCGACCTGGTGCGCCATCTCGGCAACGTGTTCCTGATCGACGTGTCGCACGATCCCCTGCGCCTCAGGTACCGGCTGCTCGGCACCCGCATCGCGGAGGTCATGCGGCGCGATTCCACCGGCAAGTACTATGACGAGATCTATTCGCCGGAACTCCTCGAAGCCATCTATCGCAGTTTCCGCTGGATGTTCGAGAACGAGCGTCCGCTCCGCACCCACGGGGATACCTTCTACCCCGACCGGAACTTCTACACCTACGAGGCCCTGAACCTGCCGCTTTCGAGTGACGGGGAGACCATCGACATGGTCTTCGGTGGCCTCGTGTTCCACTCCAAGGTGCCGCCCAGGGTCAGGTCGGGACCGGACCTGGGCTGACCGGGCGGTTCAGCTCTCCCCCACCGCGGAGGGACCGAGCAGGTGACGGCGGAAACGGTCCTTCAGCCATGCCCCGTCCTTTGGCGGCAGCGCGAACGGTGATGCCTCCGCCCTGACCTTCAGCCAGGCAAAGACCGGTCCCTTGCCGGTGGAGACGGTCTGCAGCGCGTTGTCCAGTTCGGCGTTGGTGCTGGCGCTGACGATGGTCGGGAAGCCGGCGGCCCGTGCGACACCGGCCAGGTCGACGCCGGCTGCGGTGTGGGTTTCCTGCATCCCGGTCTCGCCATAGCTCTCATTGTCGAAGACGACGATGGCGAGGTTCGCCGGACGCTGCACCGCGACCGTGGCCAGCGCACCCAGGCCCATCAGCTGTTCCCCGTCGCCCGTCACGACGATGACGCGCTTCTCCGGCTGCGCCAGGGCGAGGCCCAGCCCCATGGCCGCCGCGCCGCCCATCGCGCCCCACAGCGGGAAGGTGCTGGGGCGGTCGCCCGCTGCCGTCAGGTCCCAGACCGTGGCCCCCAGGCCCGCGATCACCAGGGCATCCGGGTTCTCGTCCAGCAGGCGTTGCGCCACCTCGCGGCGGCGGATCTCGAAAGTGTTGGCGCGGTTGGTCATGGCCTGGCCCCCAAGGCAGTCTCGTCCCCATCGGCTTCAGACTAGGGCAAATCCCACCGAGATGACGAGCAGGATTGCAAAGCAGATGTTGGCCATGCGCGAGAGGCGCGGATCCCGCAGGGCGGAGGCGATGAGGGAGCCGAAGGCGAGCCACATCGTATTGATCACCACGATCAGCGGGGCCAGCGCCAGGATCTTCAGCAGGCTGTCCCCCAGTACGTCGCCACTGACCAGCTGATGGCCGGAGAAGACAGCACCGATGGCCGCGAATGCCTTCGGGTTCGCGATGGCCAGCAGGAACCCGGCGGGCAGGGACGGGCGCTGTCCGGTTCCGGCCCCCTGTTTCAGGGGCGGGGCAGTGGCGATGCGCCAGGCAAGGTAGAGGATGTAACAGGCGGCCAGGATGGCGATCACGGAACCGAGCGCAGGCACCGCAAGTATCGCACCTGTCACGCCCGTCGCGATCAGCAGCAGGACCCCCACAGTGCCCAGGATGATGCCGCAGAGATAGGGCAGGGCGGCACGCGGTCCGAAGGCCGCGGCCGTGGCGGCAACCGTCAGTGTCGCGGGGCCGGGACTGCCCATCAGGGGCACGGCGGCAAGGTAGAGCAGCAGCAGGTTCTCGTTCACCGTCGTCTCCGTCAGAATGGAACGGCATTCTGCGCAAGCGGTGATCCGCGGGGATAGAACATATGTGCAGCGAGCCAGAGGTGGACGAACGGGCCGGCAACCGCTGGTCGGGCGGGGCCGTCGCGCCCGGCCTGGAATGGGCGGAGGCCGACTTCCCGGAGCATCGTTTCACGCCGCATTGCCATGATGGCTACGTGGTCGGGGTGACCGGCAACGGTGTCCAGCGCTTCACCTATCGCGGGGTGGAGCAGGTCTCGATGCCGGGGGAGGTATTCCTGCTGCATCCCGATGAGCGGCATGACGGCCGACCGGGGACGGATGCCGGGTTCGGTTTCCGGGCGGTCTATCTCTCACCCGATCACGTGCTGGCGGCACTTGACCAGCGCAGCCTGCCGTTCAGTCCTCGGCCGGTGCATGATGCGCTTGCCGTCTCCAGCCTGGTGCTCTCGGTCTTTGCGTCCTGGTCCGGGGAGCGGCCGGGGGAGGTCGCGGTCAACGATGCCGTCTGCCTGATGGCGGAACTGTTCCGGAGCGTTTCCGACAGTCGTCCGGGCGCCGGGCGGCGAAGCATCCGCCCCGTCGATCCGCTGGTCCACCGGGTGCGGGAAGACCTGATGGAGGTGAGGGGGGAGCCTGTCCGGCTCCGTGACCTGGAGCGTCGTCATGGCCTCGACCGTTTCACCCTCAGCAGGCATTTCCGCCGCGCCTTCGGGGTGACGCCCAGCCGCTTCATCCTGCTGCGCCGCCTCGACCTCGTGCGGGACCTGCTGCGGCAGGGACTGCCCCTCGCCGATGCTGCCATTGCGGCGGGTTTCGCCGACCAGAGCCACATGGCCCGGCATTTCCGGGCGACCTATGGCCTGACGCCGGGGCGCTGGCGTGACATGCAGGCGAACTGAGCGTTACTTGCCGAAATTCTTGGTACCGATCAGGCGCTGCGCGATCAGCACGGCGACGGGCATCTGCCCCTCGAACGCCATCGCGGCGGCGGCGCCCACCATCGGTCCGGCATCCGCCGCATCCTCCAGCCGGAAGGTGCGGGCACCCATCATCTCCAGCATCGGCCCCGCCGCCTGGCCCATGGAAAGCTGCCAGGGATTGAACTCCCCGAACTCCCCGCGCATCGTCACCAGCATCAGCAGCGGGAAGCGGCAGGTCTGTGTCGTGGCCAGCATGTTGGGGCAGTTGCCGACACCGCTGGACTGCATCAGCAGCGCGCCGCGCTGACCACCCAGCCAGGCCCCGGCCAGGACGGCCGGTCCCTCCGCCTCCGTGGTCAGGGAAATCGCCTTGATCCCGTTCTCTGCCCGGGCGCGGGCGATCAGCCGCTTGTGCCCGGCGTCCGGCACGTAGGCGATCTGTCGGACATCGGCACCCTGCAATGCCTCGAAGATCCGGTCCGGCCAGTCGGTCATGCTCTCCCCTCCCCACGGCATGGCTGCATGACCCCGATGATAGTTGCGCTCGCCCGGTCGTCCACACAAACTGACGCCCGATCCGGGGAGGGACAGTTCGTGACAGGTACTGACGCAGGCACGCGCGCGGGTGGCGGCATCTTCTATGGCTGGGTGATCGTCTGGGCGTCGTTCACCATCCTTTTCGTCAGCTTCGGCGCGGCCTACAGCTTTCCCGCCTTCTTCACGCCGCTGCAGAACGAGTTCGGGGCGACGCGCGGCGATACTTCCTTCGTCTTCGGCATCGCCGGGTTCCTGTACTTCTTCCTCGGTGCCTTCTCCGGCCCGGCGGGGGACCGGCTGGGGCCGAAGCAGGTGGTGGTCTTCGGTGCCGTCGTGGCGGCGCTGGGTCTCTATTTCGCGTCAACGGCAACACGGATCGAACAGGTCTACTGGGGCTATGGCCTTGGCGTCGGCGTCGGCGTCGGCTGCATGTATGTCCCGGCGGTCGGGGCCGTGCAGCGCTGGTTCGCGCGCCGCCGGGCGACCGCATCCGGCCTCGCCATCACCGGCATCGGTGTCGGCACGTTCGTCGCGCCCATCGCGGCGCACGAACTGATCGTCCTGCTGGACTGGCGACAGACCTACCTGGTGCTGGCAGGGATCGTGCTGGTGCTGGGTGCGATCAGCGGCCTGCTGCTGGAGAACTCGCCCGCCCAGCGCGGCCTGTACCCGGATGGTGCGGCAACGCCCCCGGCAAGCGCCGATGCCGCCGAGTCGCTGGACATCCGTGCGGCACGCCGGACCCTGCCGATCTGGCTGGTCTATTGCGGGTCGCTGCTGGTCTCCATCGGCCTGTTCATGCCCTTCGTGCATCTGAAGCCGTTCGCGCAGGACCTGGGGCTGACGGCGCAGCAGGGCATCTGGGTGGTCAGTTCCGTTGGTGTCGGCTCCATCTTCGGGCGCATGGTGCTGGGTCCGATCGCGGAGCGTTTCGGCCGGCGGCCGGTGGTGCTCGGCCTGTTCTTCGGCCTCGCCGCCATCTTCCTGTTCTGGTACGTCTCCGTCTCCTTCTGGATGCTGCTGGTGTTCGGCGTGGTGTTCGGCACCTTCTATGGCGGTTTCGTCGCCCTCGCCCCCGCACTGCTGGCCGACTATTACGGTGTCGGCCATGCGGGCAGCATACTGGGCTTCGTCTACTCCTCGGTGGCGGTCGGCGCGCTGATCGGCAACCCGATCGCGGGTTACATGTATGATGCGGCGCAGAGCTATGACCTGCCGATCCTGATCGGTGCCGGCCTGTGCGGTATCGGCGCGATCTGCATCCTGGTGATGCCGTCGCCCGCGCGCTGGCGCGCCCGGCGCTTCGGAGGGGCGGCGTGACGCGCGGAGGAGATGCTGCGATGACCTGGAACACGATCCTCTACTCGGTGTCGGAGCGGGTGGCGACCATCACCCTGAACCGGCCGGAACGGATGAATGCCATCAATGACGACCTGCCGCAGGAACTGGCCGCCGCGGTCCGGCGGGCGGACGACGATGATGCTGTGCATGTCATCGTGCTGCAGGGTGCGGGGCGTGCCTTCTGCGCCGGGTACGACCTGAAGGCGTATGCGGAGGGGGACCGGGAGAACGTCTACACCCAGTCCATGCCCTGGGATCCGATGATCGACTACCGCCTGATGAAGGCCAACACGGATGCCTTCACCACCCTGTGGCGCTGCTACAAGCCGACCATCGCCAAGGTGCACGGCTTCGCCGTTGCGGGGGGCAGCGACATCGCGCTCTGCTGTGACCTGATCGTGATGGCCGATGACGCCAAGATCGGCTACCCGCCGACGCGGGTCTGGGGCTGTCCCTCCACCGGCATGTGGGTGCACCGGCTGGGCGCACAGCAGGCGAAACGGATGCTGTTCACCGGCGATCTGATCGACGGGGCGGAGGCGGTCAGGATCGGGCTGGCCCTGGATGCCGTGCCCGCCGACCGGCTGGATGACCGGGTCACGGAACTGGCGGCGCGCATGTCCGGCGTGCCGAAGAACCAGTTGATGATGCAGAAGCTGATGATCAACCAGGCCATCGACGCGCAGGGCATGCAGAACACCCAGATGGTGGCAACCCTGTTCGACGGCATCACCCGCCACAGCCCGGAGGGTCTCTGGTTCAAGGAGATGAGCGAGCGTGTCGGCTTCCAGGAGGCGGTGCGCAAGCGCGACTCGGGTGATCCGCTGGGGCCCGGCAGCAACTGATCGCCCCATGATCACCGATCCGGTCTTCTATGCGGTCGCGATTCCGGCACTGATGCTGGTCGGCATCTCCAAGGGTGGCTTCGGGTCGGGCATCGGCATCGTGGCCGCGCCGGCGATCTCCCTCGTTGTGCCGCCGCTGACCGCCATCGGCATCATGCTGCCGCTGCTTTGCCTGATGGACCTTTTCGGGGTCTGGAGCTACCGCCGGTCATGGAGCCGGCCGATGATGCTCTACCTGGCACCGGGCGCGGTGCTGGGCATCGGTGTCGCCACCCTGACGGCGGACATGGTGGATGAGCACATGATCCGGGTGATGGTCGGGGCCATCGCCGTGCTGTTCGCGCTGGATCACTGGCTGAAGCAGTGGCGTGGCCGGGACCGCGTCGCCGCACCGAAGCCGGAGAACCGGGCCAGCGGCATCTTCTGGGCGGCAGTCTCGGGTTTCACCAGCTTCGTCGGCCATGCGGGCGGGCCGCCGCTGCAGGTCTACCTGCTGCCGCTCCGCCTCGACAAGCGGGTCTTCGTCGGCACCACGGTGATCTTCTTCATGGCGGTGAACTACGCCAAGCTTGTGCCCTATGCCTGGCTCGGCCTGCTGAACCAGACCAACCTGCTGACCGCGCTGGTGCTGGCCCCGGTCTGCCCCATCGCCATGCGCGCCGGTATCTGGCTGCATGACCGGGTGCCGGAGAAACCGTTCTATGCCCTGTGCTACGGCTTCGTCTTCATTGTCGGGCTGAAGCTGCTGTTCGACGGCATCAGCGGCTGGACGGCATAGGCCGGGGCCGCACCGCCGTCACTGTACCGGTGCCGCATCCTCGATGATGAACTGCGCCCGTGCCGCGCCCTGCCAGTGATCCACCCTCAGGTGCCCGGCGAGGTGCATGCTGCCGCCGTTGCGCGCGGTGCCCAGCAGCGCCGCGCCCAGCGGTCCGTCCGTGGCGCGGAAGGCGATGCCGGTGGCGCGGCCGCCGGTGCGACCGGCCAGCACGACGCGGACATGGTTCTCCCCCACCACGTCCGCCTTCACCAGCTTCGCGTCGGTGACCGCGATGCGCGGTTCGGGATTGCCGGCACCGAAGGGACCGGCGCGCTGCACGGTCTCCGCCAGCTCTATGCTGATCCCCGGCACCGCGACCGCGCCGTCGATCTTCAGGCCCTTTCCGGCGCGGGCCTGCGCCACGCTCTCGGCCAGCCGTTCCTCCAGGAAATCCCCCAGCGCATCCAGCCGGTCGCTGGCGACCGTGATGCCAGCAGCCATGGCGTGGCCACCGCCATTGATCAGCAGGCCCGCCTGCCGCGCCGCCGTCACCGCCGCACCCAGGTCGACGCCACGGATCGAGCGGCCGGAACCCTTGCCCTGGCCGCCGTCCAGCGCCACCACCAGGCTGGGGCGACCGGTGCGGTCCTTCAGGCGGCTGGCGACGATGCCGATGACACCGGGATGCCAGCCCTCCGCCGCGACCAGCGTGACAGCGCGGTTGTCCTGCCCTTCGACGCGCTGCAGGGCTTCCTCCAGCACGTTGGCCTCGATGCGCTTGCGCTCGTCGTTCAGCCGGTCGAGTTCCATGGCGATGCCGACCGCTTCCTCCCGGTCCTCCGTGGTCAGCAGCCGGGCCCCCAGGTCGGCCTTGCCGACCCGGCCGCCCGCATTGACCCGAGGCCCCAGCAGGAACCCGGCATGGTAGGTGCCGGGCGGGCCGTTGACCCGTGCCACGTCGGCCAGGGTGGTGAGGCCGAGGCACTGGCGCTGGGCCATCACCTTCAGGCCCTGGGTCACCAGCGCCCGGTTCAGGCCGATCAGCGGGACCACGTCGCAGACGGTGCCGAGGGCCACGATGTCCAGCAGGCCCATCAGGTCGGGCGGCCTGCGGTCCCTGTACCAGCCCTTGTCGCGCAGGGTGCGGTTGACTGCGATGGCCAGCATGAAGGCGACGCCCACGGCGGCAAGGTAGCCATGGCCGCTGTCGCAGTCGGTGCGGTTCGGATTGACGATGGCCGCCGCGCTCGGCAGCCGGCTCTCCGCCAGGTGATGGTCCACCACGGCGACCCGGATGCCTTCCTCTGCGGCCTGCTCCAGCACATCGAAGGCGGCGATGCCGCAATCCACGGTCAGGATCAGCGCGGCCCCGTCCGCATGCAGCTTGCGCAGCGCGTCGATGTTGGGGCCGTAGCCTTCCACCATCCGGTCGGGAATGTAGTAGCGCACGGTGCCGCCCGCCGCCTGCAGGAAGCGGTAGAGCAGGGCAGCCGAGGTGGCGCCATCCACGTCATAGTCACCGAAGATCGCGATGGGCCGGTCCTGCTGCACGCAGGCCGTGACCAGTTCCGCCGTGCGGTCCATGTCGGCGAACAGGGACGGGTCAGGCAGCAGGTCCTTCAGCCGCGGTTCCAGGTATCCCGGCGCTTCCTCCGGCGTGACGCCACGGCTGACCAGCAGCCCGGCAACGATCTCCGGCAGGCCGAGCTGCTGCGCCATGGCCTGCGCCAGCCGTTCCTGGGCCGGGCTGATGGCGGCGATCCAGCGCCGTCCGGTGGCGGACTGGCCGACACCCAGGAAGGCGGGGCCTGGCGCCGCCGTGTCCACCCTCAGCCCGCAATCCGGGTGCGGCCCTCGATCCGTCGGATGGTGCCGGTGCGCGACCGCATGACGATGGAATCGGTGATGATCTGGCCATTGGCACGGCGCACGCCGCGCAGCATGCCGCCGGTGGTGACGCCGGTCGCGGTGAAGATCACGTCACCCGCCGCCAGTTCCTCCAGCTCGTACTTGCGGTTCAGGTCGGTGATGCCGATGCGCTCCGCCCGGCCCTTCTCGTCATTGTTGCGGAACACCAGGCGGCCCTGCATCTGGCCACCGACGCAGCGCAGCGCCGCGGCGGCCAGCACACCCTCCGGCGCGCCGCCGGTGCCGATGTAGAGGTCGATGCTGGTGTCGGGATCGGTGGTGGCGATGACGCCGGCCACGTCGCCGTCCGGGATCAGCTGGATGCGCGCGCCAGCAGCACGGGATTCGCGGATGATCTCCCCATGGCGCGGACGGTCCAGGATGCAGACCGTCAGGTCGGAGATGGCGCAGCCCTTTGCCTCCGCCAGGCTGCCGAGGTTCTCGGCGACCGAACGGTCCAGGTCGACGACGCCTTCCGGCAGGCCGCCGCCGACGGCGATCTTGTCCATGTAGACGTCCGGGGAGTTCAGCAGCTTGCCCTTCTCCGACAGGGCCATCACGGCCAGCGCACCGGGCGCGGCCTTCGCGGTGATGGTGGTGCCCTCCAGCGGGTCCAGCGCGATATCGACCTCGGGGCCGGTGCCCAGGCCCACTTCCTCGCCGATATAGAGCATCGGCGCCTCGTCGCGCTCGCCCTCGCCGATGACGACGGTGCCGCGGATCGACAGCCCGTTCAGCGCGGTGCGCATGGCGTCCACCGCAGCCTGGTCGGCGGCCTTCTCGTTGCCCATGCCGATCCAGTTGCAGGCGGCGACGGCACCCGCCTCCGTCACCCGGACCGCTTCCAGCGTCAGATTGCGGTCAAGTTTGGCCCTGTCACCCATTTGCGTTCATCCCTTCCGGCACTTCCATCATGCCCTGCTTCGATTCCGGACCCTACAGGTCCTTGATGCGGATCATATGCGGATTCTGCAAGATGCAGTCCAGCCTCTCGATCTGTTCCAGTGCGGCCAGCACCCGCGACTCGGGCGCGTCGTGGCAGATCAGCACGATGGGCGCGGTGCCCCCCTCCGGTTCCCCGCGCTGCAGCAGGGATTCGATGCTGATCGCGTTGTCGCGCAGCACCGCCGCCAGGTCGGCGATGACGCCGGGCCGGTCCTCCACCGTCAGCCGGATGTAGAACCGGCCATGGGTTTCGCTGGCGCGGCCCGCCGCTTCGGTCGAGAGGGTGTTGGCCGGCACGCCGAAGACCGGGCTGGTGCGGCCCGCGGCGATGTCCACCAGGTCACCGGCCACGGCGGAGGCGGTGGCACCGCCTCCGGCACCCGGCCCTTCCAGCACCACCCGCCCGACAAAGTCGCCTTCGACGATGACGGCATTGTTGACCCCGTCGACCTTCGCGATCGGGTCGTCCAATGCCACCAGGAAAGGGTGTACCCGCTCGGTCACGCTGTCGCCGTTGCGCTCCGCGATGCCCAGCAGTTTCAGGCTGAAGCCGAACTCGTCGGCATAGGCGATGTCGACCGGGGAGATGCCGCTGATCCCCTCCACGCTGACGCGGGAGAAATCGACCCGGCGACCGAAGGCGATGGCCGACAGCAGGGCCAGCTTGTGCGCGGCGTCGATGCCTTCCACGTCGAAGGTCGGATCGGCCTCCGCATAGCCCAGCGCCTGCGCCTCCGCCAGCACGTCGGCGAAGTCGCGGCCGGTGCTGCGCATCTCCGTCAGGATGAAGTTGCAGGTGCCGTTCAGGATGCCGTAGACGCGCTGCACGTCGTTCCCGGCCAGGCCTTCCTTCAGCGCCTTGATGATGGGGATGCCGCCCGCCACCGCCGCCTCGAAGCCCAGCGCGCAGCCACTGCTGTCGGCCAGGTCCGCCAGTTCGTTGCCATGTTCGGCCAGCAGCGCCTTGTTCGCGGTCACCACGGGGCGCCCGTTGGCCAGCGCGCGGCTGACCAGTTCGCGCGCCGCGCCGTCGGAACCGCCCATCAGTTCCACCACCACGTCGACGCCGTCCATGGTCGCCAGTTCGCGCGGGTCATCGACCCAGGTCATGCCGGAGAGGTCGATGCCACGGTCGCGGTTGCGGTCACGCGCCGACACGGCGGTGACGGTCAGCGTCCGGCCCGCCCGCGCGGCAATCGTCGCTGCGTGCCGGTCCAGCAACTGCAGCAATGATGCTCCGACGGTGCCGAGGCCCGCCACTCCGATCCGCATGGTCGCGCTCACGATGGGTATCTCCTGCTCGTTCGGGTCACCCGCGACCGGGCGACCTGCCGGGCAGTCTATTCGGCTGCGTCGCGTGGGGCGTCAACCGTCTTTTCGTCGCGACCGAGGAAGCGGCGCAGATTCCGCGCCGCCTGGCGGACACGCTGCTCGTTCTCCACCAGGCCGATACGGACGTGATCGTCGCCATACTCTCCGAAGCCGATGCCCGGCGCGACCGCGATGTCGGCCTCCTGCAGCAGCAGCTTGGAGAACTCCATGCTGCCCAGGTGGCGATAGGGCTCGGGAATCGGTGCCCAGGCGAACATGGTCGCGGCGGGGGAGGGGATGTCCCAGCCCGACTGCGCGAAGGAACTGATCAGCACGTCCCGGCGGCTCTGGTAGACACCGCGAATCTCGTCCACGCAGTCTTGCGGGCCGTTCAGCGCGGCGGCGGCGGCCACCTGGATCGGCGTGAAGGCGCCGTAGTCCAGGTAGGACTTGATGCGGGTCAGCGCCGCGATCAGTTCCCGGTTGCCGGTGGCGAAGCCGATGCGCCAGCCGGGCATCGAGTAGGTCTTGCTGAGCGAGGTGAACTCCACCGCCCGCTCCCGCGCGCCCGGCACCTGCAGGATCGACGGCGGCGGGTTGCCGTCGAAATAGATCTCCGAATAGGCCAGGTCCGACAGGATGTAGAGACCACGCTTGCGGGCGAAGTCCACGACCTCCCGGTAGAAGTCCAGGTCCACGACCATCGCCGTCGGGTTGGACGGGAAGTTCAGCACCAGCAGCGTGGGCGCCGGGATGCAGTGCTTCATCGCCCGCTCCAGGCTGGTCATGAAGTCATGACCGGGGCCGACCGGGAAATGCCGGATCACCGCGCCCGCGATGATGAAGCCGTAGGGGTGGATCGGGTAGGACGGGTTGGGCGACAGGATCACGTCGCCCGGCGTGGTGATGGCCATCGCCAGGTGCGCCAGTCCTTCCTTCGATCCTAGCGTCACGATGGTCTCGGTTTCCGGATCGACGGAGACGCCGAAACGGCGCTCGTAGTAGGCGGAGACCGCCCGGCGCAGGCCGGGAATGCCCTTCGATGCCGAGTAGCGGTGGGTCTTCGGGTTGCGCGCCGTCTCCACCAGCTTCTCGACGATGTGCTCCGGCGTCGGCTGGTCGGGATTGCCCATCCCGAAATCGATGATGTCCCGGCCCTGGGCGCGGGCCTCCGCCTTCAGGCGATTGACCTCGTTGAAGACATAGGGGGGCAGGCGCTTGATCAGATGAAAGTCGACTTGCATGACAGACTGTTACCTCCGCCGTCCTCAATGACGGCCGAATGCGCCGGAATCCGGGTCAGGACACGGCGGAAAGGGGGCGGGCGGCGCGAAACCTACTCGATGAAGATCTCGGCCCGGCGGTTGCCGCTTTCACCGCTCGGCATGGCTTCGTTGTAGACCGGCTGGTTGTCACCCCGGGCCTCGACGATGATCCGCTCGTAGGGCACGCCGAAGGCGGCGAGACGGTCGGCCACCGCGTTGGCCCGGTCGGCGGAGATGCGCAGGTTGGCCAGCAGGTGTTCGCCCACCGCCAGCTCACGCGTGCGACTGGAGGCATGGCCGACCACCCGGACACGGGCGTTCTGGCGCAGCGTGGTCGCCGCGACCTGGCGTATCACCGCGTCGTCATTGGCACTCAGCCGGGCGGAGTTGTGGCCGAACTGGATCGTTGCTGCAGCGCCCGAGCGTCCGCCGAAGCCGCGCACCGCCGTCGGCTGGTAGACGCCGTCGCCGGAGATCACCACTGGCCCCGATGCACTGCCGGTGGCCTGGTCATAGCCTCCGGTGATGACGGCGGTGGAGCCGCTGCTGCGCGGTGCCAGCCCGACAGCCTGCTCATAGGTCGTGGGCGCATTGAGGGACTGCAGGTAGGTCTGCTGCACCACCGGCGAGACACTGCGCGGGAACTGGCCCGGTGCCACCGCGCCGGAACTGCCGCCGCCCTGGTCCGGCAACGGGTTGATCCCTGCGGCGCGCAGCTGGTCGCGGTAGGTCCGGTCCAGCGTGGTCTCCGCGCGCGGTGCGGGTACTGCCTGGGCCACGGGTGCAAGTGCCGCGGAACTGGTGGTGCCGGGCCGGATGTCGCTGTGGCTGGCGACAGCCGATGCAGGCTCGGAGGAGATGACGGTATCGGCTTCAGGTTCGCGCGGGGCCGTGGTGCTGCTGACGGTCGGTGTCTGCGGATCACGCAGGCTGATGCTGGAGGACGGCTGCACGCCGGTCCGGCGTGGCACGACCGTACCGTCCCGGCTGAAGGACGGTGGCTGCTGCCCACGCGTCATGGCCGCGATCATCGGCGTCGGCGAACTGCTGATGGTGTCGTCATCGACGCTGCGCGCGGACGAACCCGATGCGGTCGAGGATGGCTGCGGCGCCGGGGCGACTGCGACCCGTGTCTCACGCGGCGCAGGTGCGGTCACGGTCGGCGCGGCCGGCTGTGCCGCCTCGACACGCGGGGCCTGCACCTGTGGCGGGCGTACCTGCGGTGCCGGGGTCGCTGCGGCCTGGGCCACCGGGGTATCGACCCGGGTCACGGGAATCTCCGGCCGGGCCGCAGCGGCGGCACGGATCGCCGCAGCCTCCGCCGCGCTGTCCTGCGTCACGGCGGCAACCTGGCGGACCTCGCTGTGGCGCACGTTCGCGGTATCGGCGGCCAGGCCCGCATTCGGGGCCGGCGGGATCGGTGCGGTGGCACCGGCACGCGTCACCGGCTGCGGCACGGGGCCGTAATCATCGCCGAAGGGGTCTGCCCAGTCCGGCAGCGAACAGCCGCCGAAGAGCACCGGGGCAACCAGCAGAGCGGCGATCCGAACCCGGCGACCGACCCGGTCGCGACCTGCGCGCATCGAGGATTTGTCCAACATGTTCGGCTCCGACACTGAATGCCTGTGTGATGAGAAACTGGTGATTCGCCAATTTAGCGGCAGATGCAAGGCTTGTCTGCGACCGATCCGCAACATTCGGTTCCTGCGGCCCCCGTTTATGGTGCGGTGCGGCATAATTGTGCATTGCAACATTTTTGCCTCGACCCTCGCCTGACGCTACGTTACGTAAATGCGAGCAATCTTGGTAAACGGACGAGACTGGTGCCACAGTCGAGAAGCCGACCATCGACCCGGAGGAGACGGAAGATGACCGACAAGACTCCCGACGACATCCCGACACCTGACCCCGTGGAACTCTCGCAGAACATGGCGAAGGTCGCGGCCCAGAGCCAGCGCCTGGTGCAGGAATTCCTGGAGAAGCAGCAGGGTTCGACGCCCGGTCCGGTGGACCCGCTGAACATCTCGGAGGCGTTCATGGCGCTGACCACGCAGATGATGCAGCACCCGGCGCAGGTGGCGCAGGCGCAGATGGACCTGTGGCAGAGCTACGTGCAGCTCTGGCAGAACACGGCACAGCGCATGCTCGGCCACACCGACGACACCGTGGAGGCACCCGCCGCCGCGAAGAAGAAGGACAAGCGCTTCAAGGGCGAGGAGTGGGACGAGAACGAGATATTCAGCTTCATCAAGGAGTCGTACCTGCTCACCTCCTCCTGGCTCACCGAGACCGTGGGCAAGGTCGAGGGGCTGGACCCGAAGACGGCCAAGAAGGTGGATTTCTACACCCGGCAGTTCGTTGACGCGCTCTCCCCCTCCAACTTCCTGATGACCAACCCGGTGGTGCTGAAGGAAACCCTGGCCACCAATGGCGAGAACCTGGTGCACGGGCTGGAGAACGTGCTGAAGGACCTGGAGCGCGGCAAGGGCAAGCTGGCGATCAGCATGACCGACATGGACGCGTTCGAAGTCGGCGGCAACGTCGCCACGACGCCGGGCAAGGTGGTGCTGCAGACCGACCTGATGCAGCTGATCCAGTACGAGCCGGTGACCGAGCAGGTGCACAAGCGCCCGCTGCTGATCTGCCCGCCCTGGATCAACAAGTACTACATCCTCGACCTGCGTCCCGAGAACTCCTTCATCAAGTGGTGCACGGAACAGGGGCTGACGGTCTTCGTAATCTCCTGGGTGAACCCGGACGAGAAGCTCTCCGGCAAGACCTTCGAGGATTACATGAACGAGGGGCTGCTGGCGGCGCTGGACGGTGTCGAGCAGGCGACCGGCGAGCGGGAGGTCACCACCATCGGCTACTGCCTGGGTGGCTCTCTGATGGCCACGACGCTGGCCTACATGGGTGCCATCGGCGATGACCGGATCAAGGCAACGACCTTCTTCACCGCCCAGGTCGACTTCTCCGAACCCGGCGAGCTGGGTGTCTTCATCGATGACGAGCAGCTGACCTACCTGGAACAGATGATGGAGCAGAAGGGCTATCTCGACGGTTCCGAGATGGCGAGCACCTTCAACATGCTGCGGGCCAACGACCTGATCTGGTCGTTCGTGGTCAACAACTACCTGATGGGCAAGGACCCGTTCCCGTTCGACCTGCTGTTCTGGAACTCCGACGCGACCCGGATGCCGCCGAAGATGCACAGCTTCTACCTGCGGGAGATGTACCAGAAGAACAACCTGATCGTGCCCGGCGCCATCGAGATGAACGGTGTCGGCATCGACCTGGCCAACGTGAAGGTCCCGGTCTACCTGCAGGCAGGCAAGGACGACCACATCGCCCCCTACCAGTCGGTCTTCAAGGCAACGAAGCACTTCGCCGGTCCGACCCGCTTCATGCTGGCCGGTTCCGGCCACATCGCCGGTGTCGTCAACCCGCCGGAGCCGGTGAAGTACCAGCACTGGACCAATGACCGGCGCAAGAAGTACGACACGCCCGACGCATGGCTGGCCGATGCCACCGAGCACCCGGGAAGCTGGTGGCCGGACTGGATCAAGTGGATGCAGAAGCACTCCGGCAAGATGGTTCCTGCGCGGGTTCCGGGGGAGGGCAAGCTGCCGGTGCTGGAGGACGCACCGGGGAGCTATGTGAAGGTCCGTTCCTGACCCGAGATCGCAAGACGGGGTGGCGGTGGCCGCAGGGCAGGATTCTCTGCCCTTGCGGTCGCCTGTCTTTTGCGCAATAACCCGCCGCTCGACGTCCTGCCCCGCTTGCCATGAAGGCTTTCGGGGTATTCGAGCCAGCGGGCCTTTCGGGAGCCCCGGTGGCGGGCGTTGGTTCAACCCGGAAGGAAGCAATGGCAACCTACGAGACTGTCATGATTGCGCGGCCGGACATTTCGGCCCAGCAGGTGGAACAGCTGAACGAGCATTTCACCAACCTGATCAAGGAAAATGGCGGAGACGTGAAGAAGACCGAGTACTGGGGTCTTCGCAGCCTCTCCTATCGCATCAAGAAGAGCCGCAAGGGCCACTACGTCCTGCACAACATCGACGCTCCGGCGCCGGCGCTGCACGAGATGGAACGCCAGATGCGCCTGCATGACGACGTGCTGCGCTACATGAGCGTGAAGGTCGAGGAGCTGGAGGAGGGTCCCTCCATCCAGATGCAGAGCCGTGGTGGCGGACGCGACGGCCGCCGTGGCGGTCGCCCGGGCGACCGTGATCGTGGCCCGCGCCGCGACGGTGGTGACCGTCGCGAAGGCGGCGAGCGTGGCGAACGCCGTGAGAGGGAGTCGAACTGATGCAGACCACGACCGAACACAAGGGCATCGTCCGCTCCGCCGTGAAGGGCGCGCGCCGTCCGTTCTTCCGCCGCCGCAAGACCTGCCCGTTCACGGGCGAGGGCGCGCCGAAGATCGACTACAAGGATGTGCGGCTGCTGCAGCGGTACCTGTCGGAGCGCGGCAAGATCGTGCCCAGCCGGATCACCGCCGTCTCGGCCAAGAAGCAGCGTGAGCTGGCCCGCGCGATCAAGCGCGCCCGCTTCCTCGCCCTGCTGCCGTACGTCCAGGACTGACGCAACCCAACTGGAGGAAGGAGACAGACTGATGAAAGTCATTCTTCTCGAACGGGTCGAGAAGCTCGGCCAGATGGGTGACGTCGTCACCGTCAAGAACGGCTTTGCCCGCAACTACCTGCTGCCGCAGGGCAAGGCGGAACGTGCCACCGATGCCGCCATGCAGGCCTTCGAGTCGCGCCGCGCGCAGCTCGAGGCGCAGAACCTGAAGCTGAAGGCAGAGGCCGAAGACCTCGCCGGTCGCATGGATGATGTCTCGGTGGTGCTGATCCGCCAGTCGTCCGACAGCGGCCAGCTCTACGGCTCCGTCAACACCCGCGACATCGCCGCGGCAGTGACCGATGCCGGTTTCACCATCGACCGCAAGCAGGTCGAGCTCAGCCGTCCGATCAAGACGCTGGGCTTGCACGAGGTGCTGGTGCGGCTGCATCCGGAGGTCACGCTGACCGTCCAGGCCAACGTCGCCCGTTCCGAGGACGAGGCCGAGGCCCAGGCCCGCGGCGTCGATGTGCTGAACGCGGAAGATGATGACGAGGACGTGCTCGACATCGAGGAAGCCGAGGAGCTTTTCGAGGAAGGTGCCGCCACCGCCGAGGAACTGGTGGAAGCGATCACCGGCCAGAAGATGGAAGACCTCGACCCGTCGGAATCGGAGCAGCCGGACGTCTGACCCGTCCGACCGCACCATCAGAACGCAGATCAGGGGGAGTGGCCGATGGCCGCTCCCCTTTTTCGTTTCCCGCCCAATGTTGGCAGGGGCAGGGCGGCAACGCGCCTGCCGGAAGGACCACCAGGTGCGGGAGGAGACCATGCAGCGCCGCCGCTTCATCCAGTGCGACGTGTTCACCGATCAGCCGACAAGGGGCAACGGGCTTGCCGTCATCGTCGATGCCGACGGGCTGACGGAACGGCAGATGCAGGACTTCGCCGCCTGGACCAACCTGGCGGAGACCACCTTCCTGTTGCCCCCGACCGTGCCGGAGGCGGATTACCGCGTGCGGATATTCACACCGGTGCGGGAGATGCCCTTTGCCGGGCATCCGACCCTGGGAAGCTGCGCCGCCTGGCTGCATGCGGGTGGCGTGCCGCAGGTGCCGGACCGTGTCCGCCAGGAATGCCCGGTGGGGATCGTGGACATCGATCTGGGTGGGCCGGTGCCGGCCTTCGTGGCTCCGCCGACCGCGATCTCCGGGATCGAGCCGGACCACCTGGCGGCGATCATGGGCCGGCTGGAGATACGGCCTGAACGGGTGCTGGCAACCGCGCGGCTGGAGAACGGGCCGGTCTGGCAGGTGCTGGAGCTTGCGTCCGCCGACGATGTGCGGGCCGTCGACGCGATGCGTGTCCGCTGGCCCGAGTTCAAGGCCATCGGCCTGATCGGCCGCCAGCCGGAAGGCCAGGGGACCGACTACGAGGTCAGGATGCTCGCCCCCTCCAGCGGCATGAGCGAGGATCCGATCACCGGATCGCTGAATGCCGCCATCGCCCGCTGGTTCCACAGCCTGGACCGGCTCGACCGCCCCCTGGTGATGGCGCAGGGCGGCTGCATCGGGCGGGTCGGACGGGTCCATGTCGGGACCGATGCGCAGGACGGCGACCGCATCCTGATCGGCGGCGAGACCCGGTTGCTGATCGAGGGGACGGTCACGCTGTGACCCGGAATCATGGTGGCCGGCGAGGCTGCCGGAGCATCGCCGGGAGCAGGG
The DNA here is from genome assembly GCA_965228535.1 of Minwuia sp. Lineage (GTDB taxonomy): Bacteria > Pseudomonadota > Alphaproteobacteria > Minwuiales > Minwuiaceae > Minwuia. The sequence continues at coordinate 1,588,129 of CBDDHU010000003.1, forward strand.
AGGTGGATCGCCCGATGCGATCAGACAGTTGCAGCAATGTGATCGCGTTGGCTATTTTCGGGGTATTGACGAACGACGAGGGGCGGGTGTGAACCCACTTGCACGACGATATCTGGGGCGGCTGGTGCAGGTCGGTGAGCTGACGATCATCGATCACACGGGCGATGCCACCGTGTTCCGGGGTCACATGCCGGGACGGAGATCGACCATTCGCCTGCACGACCGCAAGCTGGCATTCGAGATGGCGATCCGCCCCCGGCTGGCGGTGGGAGAGGCCTACATGGATGGCCGACTGACCATAGAGGAGGGGACGCTCTACGATTTCCTCGACCTGGCGGTCTCCAACCTCGCGCTGCTGAACCACCAGGAAACCCGTCTCGGCCGTGCCGTGCGCCGGACCGCCACGGTGCTCGACCGCTACAATCCCATTGGCCGCGCGCAGCAGAACGTGGCGCATCACTACGACCTCTCCGACGAGCTGTTCGACCTGTTCCTTGACCCGGACCGCCAGTATTCCTGTGCCTACTACCGCACACCCGACGACACGCTGGAGGCGGCGCAGGACCAGAAGAAGCGCCACATCGCCGCCAAGCTGATGCTGCGTCCGGGGCAGAAGGTGCTGGATATCGGCTGCGGCTGGGGCGGCATGGCGCTCTACCTGGCCTCCGTCGAGGACGTGGAGGTCACCGGCGTCACCCTGTCGAAGGAACAGCATGCCGTCGCCACCCGCCGCGCGCGGGAGGCCGGGCTGGACCACCGCGTCACCTTCAAGCTGCAGGATTACCGGCTGGAGGAGGGACCCTATGATCGCATCGTCTCCGTCGGCATGTTCGAGCATGTGGGCAACCTGCACTACCGCGAGTTCTTCTCGAAGGTGCATGACCTGCTGACACCGGACGGGGTGGCGCTGCTGCACACCATCGGCTGTGCCGATCCGCCGGGGCCGGTGGCGTCCTGGATCCGCAAGTACATCTTTCCCGGCGGCTACCTGCCCAGCCTGAGCGAGATCCTGCCGCACCTGGAACAGCTCGGGCTGTGGCTGAGCGACTTCGAGAGCCTGCGCACCCACTATGCGGAGACGCTGAAGGACTGGAACACGCGCTTCCAGGCCCACCGGGACCATGTGCGCGACAATCTCTACGACGAACGGTTCTGTCGCATGTGGGAGTTCTACCTGCAGTCCTGCGAAGCGAACTTCCGGAAGTCATGGCTGACGGTCTTCCAGTTGCAGATGACCCGGTCCATCGACGCCGTGCCCTATACCCGCGACTACATGTTCGACTGGGAGCGGCAGTCGCCACCGGCCGTGCCGATCGCCCCGCCGAAACGGAAACTGCCCGAAGCCCACTGAGGGCGCGGCGGATCAGTCGGCCGCTTCCTCCTCCAGCTCGCCGATCTTGCGATACAGCGTGGAGCGGCCGATCTTCAGGCGCCGCGCGATCTCCGACATCTGCCCGTCATAATGCTTCATGGCATGGCGGATCACGTCGCTCTCGATCTCCTGCAGCGGCCGGACATGGCCGTCATCATCATGCAGGTTCAGGATCGGCTTGCCGGAGGAGACGCCGTCGCCGGTCTCCATCGGCGCCTGGCCGCCGGGCATCGGCTGCTTGCCGGTGATCTGCGGGAAGTCCTGCGGCGTCAGCCGGGTGTCCTCCGCCAGCACCACCGCGCGGAATACCGCGTTCTCCAGTTGGCGCACGTTTCCGGGCCATTCGTAGTCGCAGAGGTGTGCCATGGCCTCCGCCGTGACGCCCTGGATGTTCTTGTTCTCGCTGGCCGCGAAGGTGCGGGTGAAATGGTTGATCAGGTCCGGCACGTCTTCCGGCCGTTCCCGCAGCGGCGGCAGCGTGATGGGGAAGACGTTCAGCCGGTAGTACAGGTCCTCCCGGAACGTGCCCTCGCTGACCATCTGCGAGAGCTGGCGGTTGGTGGCGGAGATCAGCCGGATGTCCACCTTCACCGGCCGGCTGGCCCCCACGGGATCGATCTCCCCCTGCTGCAGCGCCCGCAGGAGCTTCACCTGCATGTCGAGTTTCAGTTCGCCGATCTCGTCGAGGAACAGGGTGCCGGAGGAAGCTTCCTGGAACTTGCCGATGGCCTTTGTCGCCGCACCGGTGAAGGCTCCCTTCTCGTGCCCGAACAGGATGCTCTCCACCAGGTTCTCGGGGATCGCGCCGCAATTGACGGTGACGAAGGGACGGCCCGCGCGTTCACTGGTGCCCTGGATGGCGCGGGCGACTATTTCCTTGCCGACGCCGGATTCGCCCTCGATCAGGATCGGGATGTTGGAGGAGGCACCGCGCTGCGCCAGGTGGATCGCCGACTGCATTGCCGCGCTGTTGCCGATCAGGTCGTCGAAGGTCATCTCCCCCGACATGCGCCGGTGCAGGCGGGAGATCTCGCCGGTGAGGGTGCTGAGTTTCAGCGAGTTCTCCAGCGTGACCCTGATCCGCTCCGGCGCGGCCGGCTTGACCATGAAGTCGGAGGCCCCGGCCCGCATCGCCTTGACCACGGTATCCACGCCGCCATGGGCGGTCAGCACGACGATCGGCAGTTCGGGACGCTGGGGGCGGACCTGTTCCAGCACTTCCAGCCCGTCCACCTCCGGCATCACCAGGTCCAGCAGCACCACGTCGACGCTGACCCGCTTCTCCCCGGTCAGCAGGGCGATCGCCGCTGCACCACCGTCGGCCTTCTCGACCCGGAACCCGGCCCGGGAAACCACGCTCTCCAGCAGCCTCAGCTGGGTCGGGTCATCATCGACGACTAGAACGGTACGCGGCATCTGGTTGGTCCGGCCCTCGGTTTCGCATTCCCCGGCGGCATGCCGCGACGGGCTGCCTGAATGTTTCAATATGGGACATAGGCCGCGGCAGGGCAAGGTGTTCCTGTTCACAAGACAGGTGAAAACCGGCAGCGGCGAAACTATGGTGCGGCGCATCAGCAAGGTTCAGGCGGTGATTGGAAATGACCATTCTGGTGACGGGTGCGGCCGGCTTCATCGGGTATCATGTGTGCCAGCGGCTGCTGGCGCGTGGCGACCGGGTCGTGGGGGTCGACAACCTGAACGACTACTACGATGTCAGCCTGAAGCAGGACCGCCTGGCGATGCTGGAGGCACAGCCCGGCTTCAGCTTCATCCGCACCGACATCGCCGATTTCGAGGGGCTGAAGGCCGCGCTGGCCGGTGTCGGCGCGATCCGCGGCATCGTCCACCTGGCGGCGCAGGCCGGTGTCCGCTACTCGCTGACCAATCCGCATGCCTACCTGCAGGCCAACCTGGCCGGGCACCTGAACATGCTGGAGATCGCGCGCCACTGCGACGGGCTGGAGCACATGGTCTATGCCAGTTCCTCCTCCGTCTATGGCGGCAACAAGGACCTGCCCTTCTCGGTCGATGACCGGGTGGACCATCCGGTCTCCCTCTACGCCGCCACGAAGAAGGCGGACGAGCTGATGAGCCACTGCTACGCCCATCTCTACCGCACGCCGCAGACGGGACTGAGGTTCTTCACGGTCTACGGCCCGTGGGGCCGTCCGGACATGGCGATGTGGCTGTTCACGAAGGCCATCCTGGCCGGGGAGCCGATCCGCGTTTTCAACAATGGTGCGATGCAGCGAGACTTCACATATATCGATGACATCGTGACCGGCGTGGTGGCCTCGCTGGATAATCCGCCAGCCGATGGCGGTGAGGGGCAGCCGCCCTATCGCGTCTACAATATCGGCAATCACAAGGCCGAACCGCTTATGCGGATGATCGGGCTGATCGAGGAAGCGCTGGGCCGCGAGGCCGAAAAGATCATGGAGCCGATGCAACCGGGCGACGTACCCGCGACATACGCGGATATCGAGGCGATCCGCCGCGACCTGGGTTTCGAGCCCTCGACGCCGATCGATGTGGGCATTCCCGCCTTCATCGACTGGTACAGGACCTATCACGGAGTCTGATACCGAATGGATGTTGATCCGAAGTCGCTGAGCTGGTCCGACAAGCTCGCGATGATGCTGAAGAACAGTCACGGCCAGGCGCGGGCGCTGGGCCTGGTGCTGGAGAGCGCGACACGCGAACGCACGGTGCTGCGCCTGCCATGGCAGGAGAAGCTGGTGGGCAACCCGGCGACGCGGGTGCTGCATGGCGGCGTGATCACCACGCTGATCGATTCCGCCTGCGGCTATTCGCTGATGAGCCATCTGGAACGGCTGCCCGATATCGCCACACTGGACCTGCGCATCGACTACCTGCGACCGGCGGAGCCGGACCGGGACGTGTTCGCGGCGGCGGAGGTCTACAAGCTGACTTCCTCCATCGCCTTCCTGCGGGCCAATGCCTACCACGAGGAGGGCGATCCGATCGCCAATGCCGTCGCGACTTTCATGCTGGGCGCCAACGCGCCGAAATACCAGGCCAGACAGGGTTGAATACATGACCACAACGATCGTCGATGCCGTCAAGGCAGCCCGCGAGAGCGGTGACTACCAGTCCGTGCTGGACAGCATCCCCTACATGAAGTTCCTCGGCCTGGTGATCGAGCCCGATGCGAAGGGGCCGATCTGCCGGATGCCGGGCAGCGACCACATCATCGGCAACCCGGTGCTGCCGGCGATCCATGGCGGCGTGGTCGGGGCACTGCTGGAATCCACCGCGATCATGCACATCATGTGGTCGCACGAGAGCCTGCACGTGCCGAAGATCATCAACCTGACGGTGGAGTATCTCCGCTCCGCCCGCGTCGTCGACACCTACGCCCAGGCCGTGATCACCAAGCAGGGGCGGCGCATCGCCAACATGCGGGTGGAGGCCTGGCAGGCCGACAGGGCGAAGCCGGTGGCCGCAGCCCATGCGCACTTCCTGCTGCCGCGGGAGGACAACTGATGGCATCCGCGACCGACCGCGCGGTTCCGCCCGAATGGTCGCAGTTCCCGGCCGTCTCGCTGGCCGGGATGAACGAGCTGGAGGACAGGATTCCCCAGATCAGGGCGCTGGGCATCGAGGTGACTTCCATCGACGGGCCCGTCGCCGTCTCGCGCCTGCCCTACCAGGAGAAACTGGTTGGCGACCCGGAGACCGGGGTGATGCATGGCGGCGTCATCACCACCCAGATCGACAATCTCTGCGCTGTCGCGCTGCACTCGCGGATCGGGCATTATGTGCCCTGCGTGACCATCGACCTGCGCGTCGAGTACCTGAAGCCCGCTGCCCCCGGTCAGGACGTGCATGTCCGCGCCGAATGCCGCAAGGTGACACGGCAGGTGGCGTTCATCTCGGCCACGGCCTGGAACGAGGACGAGGATGATCCCATCGCCTTCGCGTCCTGTACCTACATGCTGCTGCCGGAGCGTGAGTCCACCGTCTCCGGTTCCTGAAACAGACATCGAACCGACGTGCGGGAGCACCAGCGATGAACGACATGAGCACGCCCACGGACCTGCCGGTCTGGAACCTGGACGATCTCTACAAGGGCACGTCCGACCCCGCGATCCAGGCCGACCTGCAATGGCTGGAAGCGGAAGCCCGGTCCTTCCGTGAGCGGTGGGCCGGTCGCATCGCCACCTTGTCCGGCGACGACCTGGCAGAGGCCGTCGCGATGCAGGAGGCGATGTCGGAGCGCACCGGCCGCCTGATGGCCTTCGCCTACCTCAACTACGCCACCGACATGTCGGACGGTGAGCGCACCCGCTTCTTCCAGGGCATGCAGGAACGCATCAACAGCGTCACGACGCAGACCCTGTTCTTCTCCATCGAGGTCAACCTGATCGACGATGCGGCGCTGGAAGGCCTCTACAAGGTCTCGGAGCGGCTGGCGCATTACCGGCCCTGGCTGCGTGACCTGCGCACCATGCGCGACCACATGCTGTCCGACGAGCTTGAGCGGATGCTGCACGAGCGTTCCATCACCGCGCGCAGTGCCTGGACGCGGCTGTTCGACGACACCATCGCCCGCATGCGCTTCACCATCAATGGCAGGGAGATGCCGTCCCAGGACGCGCTGAACCTGCTGAGCGACCGCGACCGCACGAAGCGGGAGACGGCGGCGGCGGAATTGTCGCGGGTCTTCGGCCAGCACATCGAGACCTTCGCACTGATCATGAACACCCTGATCCGCGACAAGCAGATCGAGGATGACTGGCGCCGGATCGAGAAGCCGGAGAATGGCCGCCACATGGTCAACCAGGTGGAGCCGGAGGTGGTGCAGGCCCTGCGCGATGCCGTCTTCGACAGCTTTCCCCGGCTCTCGCACCGCTACTACGCGCTGAAGGCGAAGTGGATGGGGCTGGAGCGGATGGAGCACTGGGATCGCAATGCCGCGCTGCCCGACAGCGACGATACCGCGATTGCCTGGGGCGACGGGGTCAGGACCGTGCTGGACGCCTATGCCGGCTTCTCCGGCGAGATGGCGGCTGTCGGGCAGAAGTTCTTCGACAATGCCTGGATCGATGCGGCACCGCGCCCGGGCAAGTCGCCCGGCGCCTTTGCCCACCCGGTGGTGCCGAGTGCGCATCCCTACCTGCTGCTGAACTACCAGGGGAAGGTGCGGGACGTCATGACCCTGGCGCACGAGCTGGGCCACGGGGTGCACCAGGTGCTGGCGGGGCAGCAGGGATCGCTGATGTGCGACACGCCGCTGACGCTGGCCGAGACGGCGAGCGTCTTCGGCGAGATGCTGACCTTTCGCAAGCTGCTGGACGGGGCGAAGGACGCGAACCAGCGCCGTCTCATGCTCGCCTCCAAGACCGAGGACATGATCAACACGGTGGTGCGCCAGACCGCGTTCTACGAGTTCGAACTGCGCCTGCACCGCCGCCGCCGGGAGGGCGAGATCTCGGCGCAGGAGATCGGCCAGGTCTGGCTGGACGTGCAGCGCGAGAGCCTGGGGCCGGTCTTCGACCTGCGCGACGACTACGCGACCTACTGGTGCTACATCGGTCACTTCGTCCACGTGCCGTTCTATGTCTACGCCTACGCCTTCGGCGACTGCCTGGTGAATGCGCTCTACGCCGAGTACCAGCGCGCGCCGGAAGGGTTCCCGGAGAAGTACATGCAGATGCTGGCCGCCGGGGGTACGCTGCGCCACAAGGACCTGCTGGCACCCTTCGGGCTGGATGCTTCCGACCCGGCATTCTGGGGCCGCGGCCTTTCGGTGATCGAGGGCTTCATCGACGAACTGGAACAGATGTAGGATCAGGGCTGGTCAAGCCACCAGCCAGCATCGGGGAGGATGTCATGGGTGAATTTGTCGAGACGGAAATTGATGGTCATGTCCTGACCGTCACCATCAACCGGCCGGAGCGGATGAACGCGGTGCATCCCCCGGCGAATGCCGAACTCGGTGCCGTGTTCGACATGTTCGAGGCCAATGACGACCTCTGGGTGGCGATCATCACCGGTGCGGGCGACCGGGCCTTCTGCGCCGGCAACGACCTGGTCTACCAGGCGGAGGGGAACCCGAAATGGTATCCGCCGATGGGCTTCGGCGGCCTGACCGCGCGCTACGAGCGGACCAAGCCGGTGATCGCGGCCGTCAACGGTGTCGCCATGGGCGGCGGGTTCGAGATCGCGCTGGCCTGTGACCTGGTGATCGCGTCGGAGAATGCGCGCTTCGCCCTGCCGGAGCCGAAGGTCGGCCTGGCGGCGCTGGCGGGCGGGCTGCACCGGCTGCCGCGCCAGATCGGGCTGAAGCAGGCGATGGGCATGATCCTGACCGGACGTCACGTCCCGGCGGCGGAGGGCAAGGAACTTGGCTTCGTGAACGAGGTCGTGCCCCAGGGCGAGGCGCTGGAGGCCGCGCGGCGCTGGGCCGGGATGATCCTGGAATGCTCTCCCGTATCCATCCGGACCTCGCTGGACGTGGTGCGGCGCGGTCTGGAGGAAGCCGACGTCTGGGACGCCAACCTAGTCGAGTATGAATCGGTTGCCGTGCTCCGCTCGTCGGAGGACATGATCGAGGGACCGAAGGCCTTCGCCGAGAAGCGCAAGCCGAACTGGAAGGGACGGTGAGCGGGCCGCAAGCCCTTCACGCCTTTGCCCGTGAACATGTCGCCCCGGTGGCGGATCGCCTGATCCGCGAACCGTCGTTTCCGCACAATATCTGGCAGGCGCTGGGGCGTGCGGGGCACCTGGGCTACGGGCTGGAGGCCTGGGGCGGCACGGCGGCAGGGCAGGGGGAACTGTTCGACCTGGCCGAGGCGCTGGCCGACGGGGTGGAGGTGATCGGTTTCGCCACCTCCTGGATGACCCATCACATGGTGGCGAACGGTGTCATCGCACCCTTCGCCACGGAGGAGCAGGCGGCGGCGATCCTGCCCCGTGTTGCGCGCGGGGAGCTTTCCTGCTGCATCGCGATCTCGGAGCCGGGTGCCGGGGCACATCCGAAGCACCTGAAGACACGGGCGGAGAAGACCGACAGGGGCTGGCGGCTGACGGGGGAGAAGGCGTGGCTGACCAACGGTCCCATCGCCGGGCTGTTCGTCGTGGTGGCCATCGTCGCAGAGAGCGAGGGGCGCAAGCGCTTCGGTGCCTTCCTGGTGCCGGAGGACGCGCCGGGCCTGAGCCGGACCGACAGCATCCGCATCGACTTCGCCCGCCCCTCCGGCCATTGCGGCATCCGCATGGACGGGGTGGAACTGCCGGACGGTGCCTTCCTGGGCGGCGCCGGGGACGCGGTGGAGACGGTGCTGAAACGTTTCCGCCGGATCGAGGACGCGATCGGGCTGGCCACGTCGTCCGGCGGCATGGCGGTGGAGATCCGCAGGCTGGCGGCGGTCCTGTCCGATGAACATGCCGCCGCACTGGGCGGACTGGCCGCCGACCGACACCTGTTCCGCACCGCGGCGCGCGCGCTGGTGGTTGCCTCCGATGGCGACCCCGCCAGCCCGGCGCACGAGGCGCAGCTGCTGTCGCTGCGTGCGTTCGGCAGGGCCTTCCAGGGCCGGGTACGGGACCTGGTCGCGGCGGCCATGCAGGATGACGGGTTCCTCAAGCTGTTGAGCCGGGATATGACGGAGCTCGGACGCGTGGCGGAACGGGTCGACCAGGCCAAGCTGGCCCGGTCGGGCGCGGCGCTGCTGCGTTCGCGGGATTGAGGTAGTGGCTGCACCGGCCCGCTCCCCCACCCGGCCACCCAATGAGGATGATCCCGTGGGTGGCCGGGTGGGGGAGCGGGCCGGTGCAGCAATCAAGCATATTGAAGATCTGATGCAGGGGAGCATGGCGTGACAGCCAAATGGCAGGACAAGCTGGCCAATCCGGGCCTGATTGACGAGGCCTTCGCGGGCCGTGGCTACATTTCCAACGAGCGTATCGCGACGTCCGTCTTCCTGGCGCAGCACCTGCGGAAGCCGATCCTGGTGGAGGGACCGCCGGGCGTCGGCAAGACCGAACTGGCCATCGCCACGTCGGAGATGCTGGGCCTGCCGCTGGTCAGGCTGCAGTGCTACGAGGGGCTGGACGAGGCGAAGGCGCTGTACGAATGGAAGTACGGCAAGCAGCTGCTCTACACCCAGGTGCTGAAGGAAAAGCTGGGCGACCTGATGCAGGACGCGAAGACCCTGCCGGAATCAATGGAGAAGCTGCACGGCTTCTCCGACGTCTTCTTCAGCGAGGAGTTCCTGGAACCCCGCCCGCTGCTGAAGGCGCTGCAGGCCGAACAGGGCTCCGTGCTGCTGATCGACGAGATCGACAAGTCGGACTACGAGTTCGAGGCCTACCTGCTGGAGATTCTCTCGGCCTACCAGATCAGCGTGCCGGAGATCGGGGTGATCAAGGCCACCGTGCCGCCGATCGTCTTCCTGACCTCCAACAACACGCGCGAGATGGGGGACGCGCTGAAGCGGCGCTGCCTGCATCTCTACATCCCGTTCCCCGACGAGAAGACGGAGCGTCGCATCGTCGCCGCCCGGGTGCCGGAGGCCGCCGAGTCCCTGCGCAAGCAGATCGTCGCCTTCGTGCAGGGTCTCCGCGAGGAGGAACTGAAGAAGGTGCCGGCGATCAGCGAGACCATCGACTGGGCGCGGACGCTGCTGCTGCTGAACGTCTCGGAACTGGATACGGACACGGTGCGCCGCACCATCAACGTCCTGCTGAAGTTCCAGGAGGATGTGGAGATGGTCGATCGCGGCCTCTACAAGCTGGTTTCCGACGCCAAGAACACGGTCTGAAACCCGCCGCCCAGGCAGGCGGCTCACGAACGGGCAAGGGCGCGGGACCAAACGCGCCCTTGTCGTTTCTACAATCCTGTTGCGTAATATTTGCCTCTGGTTCCAGCAGGGGAGAGACGGATGACCGCGCCGGATGTCGAGGGGTACTTCGACCCCGATACCTTCACGCTCACCTACATCGTCGCCGACCCTTCAACCGGTGACGCGGTGATCATCGATCCCGTGATGCATTTCGACCCGGTGACCGGACACCTGGACCCGTCCCCCGCCATGCCGGTGATGCATCGCGCCCGCACCCGTGGGCTGGCGGTCCGCATGGTGCTTGAAACCCATCTGCATGCCGATCACGTCAGCGCCGCGCCCTGGGTCGGGGCAGCGATGGATGCACCGGTCGGCATCGGCGAAGGTGTTTCACGCAGCCAGGCGATCTTCGCCGAGCTGTTCGATGCGGAGCCTGAATTTCCCACAGACGGATCCCAGTTCGACCGGCTGTTCCGGGACGGTGAAACCTTCAGGGTGGGGGACATCGACGCCAATGCCATGTCCACGCCGGGCCACACGCCGGGCTGCATGACCTATGTCATCGGCGATGCGGCCTTTGTCGGTGATTGCCTGTTCATGCCGGATTTCGGGTCCGCCCGCTGTGACTTCCCCGGTGGCGATGCCCGCGCCCTCTATCGCAGTGTCCGGCGCATCCTCGACCTGCCGCCGCAGACCCGGCTCTTCACCGCCCATGACTACCAGCCGGGGGGACGGGAACTGCGCTTCGAATCCTCGGTCGCGGAACAGCGGGCGGAGAACCTGCACATGCGCGACGGCGTGGACGAGGAGAGCTTCGTGCAGATGCGCATGAGCCGCGACGCCACCCTGTCCATGCCCCGGCTGATGCTGCCCTCCGTCCAGCTCAACATGCGCGCCGGCAGCCTGCCGCCCCCCGCCGCCAACGGCCGCCGCTACCTCCGCCTGCCCCTGGAGGTCACACCGCCGCCGGAAGGGGCGATCTGAACGGGACCGCCAAGGTCAGTTGATCTCCACCACAAGCCTGCGTTCCCGGGCTTCCGCCAGCAGTCCGGCCAGTTCGGTGACGTCCTGGCGGTCGAAGCGGTCCGCCATCTCGGCGGCGAGGAAGCTGTCCCGTTCCATGATCCAGCGCAGGATCGTGCCCTGCTGCCCGGATCTCTCGATCACGCCCGCATCGGTCTCGACCGTTACCTGCCCGGATGAGCGGGTGAGGGAGGCGGCCGCCGTGCGTACCCGGTACTGGCGCGTCACGGGACCAGGTGGCATCTGCACCGGGGACTGCAGGCGATGTGCCCGGCGGCGCTGTTCCTCGCGGAACTGGGCAGCCAGGGTCGGGTTCTGCAACGCCGTGTGAAGCGTCTCCACCAGGTTCCCGATGTGCCTGTCGTGGGCCTCCGGCGCGTCGTAGGCCGGCAGTGCCGCGCGGAAGTCCGGCAGGTCGTCCAGCGAGCCCAGGACCCAGCGCAGGTAGTCGAGGCCGGTTGCCTCCGTCAGGCCGAAGGAGAGGTGCAGGCTGCGGCCATCGGAGGCGAGCGCGTCATGGTAGGTGCCCTTCGGGATGTAGAGCAGGTCGCCGGGTTTCAGGGTCACTTCCATCGCCAGTGCCCCACGCGCCTTGTCATGGTGGGCCTGGTCGAAACTCGCATAGTTGCAGCCCGGCCGCTCCACCGGGTGCTCGAACCGTCCCTCGTAGATGCGCCAGACCTTGGTTCCGGAGATCTGCAGCGCGAAGACCTCCATGCTGTCGAAATGGCTCGGAAAGGCCTGCCGCCCGGCCTGGCTGCAATAGGCATTGCAGGTCACTTCCGCGCCCAGCCCCATCTCCAGCGCGCGGGCGGCGGCGCGGATGCCGGGTGACAGGGTCTCCACCAGGTCGGCAACCACGGTGGCCCCGCGCGCAAGCCATTCCTGGACCCGCACATAGTCGGGGCGCAGTACCATCTGGTCGTCCCGGCCCAGGCTGGGGCTGCAGTAGTCCTCCGGCGGCACCGTCTCCCTGTCCAGCACCAGCCGCAGTGTGCATCCGGTCCAGAGCGCGGTCATGTCGAGCAGCGCCCCGAACTCCTGCCAGTTGCAGATGTGCTTCGTCCGGGCGGTGGTTCCGGGAACATGCAGGGGGGATCGTCTGAAGGTGTCCCGCACGAATTCAGCGGGGACAACAGGTGCGAGCAGGCTCGCGAAGGTGATGCGCGTTTCGTTCATGTCTAGCCGTTTCTTTGCGCCGACTTCCCGGTCAGGCTAACATGGCAATCACGAACAGGCGAGGGACACGACGCTGCCGTCCCGCAGGCGATCTGTCCGCAATGGGAGGATTCCATGACCGCAACCGTTACCCGTCACCCCAGTGCCAGGCCCGATGGCATCACCGCCGAGGAATGGCAGGCGCGACTCGACCTCGCGGCCTGTTACCGGCTGATCCACATGTTCGGCATGGACGACCTGATCTACACCCACATCTCCGCCCGGGTGCCGGGACCGGAGGAGCATTTCCTGATCAACGGCTTCGGCCTGCTGTACGAGGAGATCACCGCCTCCAACCTGGTGAAGGTGGATATCGAGGGGAACATCCTTTCCGACAGCGAATGGGGCATCAACCCGGCCGGGTACGTCATCCACAGCTGCATCCATCGGGAGATGCCGCAGATCGGCTGCGTGCTGCACACCCACACCGTGGCCGGGACCGGCGTCTCGGCGCAGGAGGAGGGGCTGCTGCCGTTGAGCCAGACCTCCATGCTGTTCACCGGCCAGGTCGCCTATCACGATTATGAGGGTGTCGCCCTGCGGGAGGAGGAGCAGGCGCGGATGCTGGCGGACATGGGGGAGAAGCGGGTGATGATCCTGCGCAACCATGGTCTGCTGACGGTCGGCGAGACGGTGCAGGAGGCGTTCCTGATGATGTACTACATGGAGCAGGCCTGCCGGATGCAGGTCGCGGCGCAGTCCGGCGGCGGCAAGCTGACCATCCCGTCGCCGCAGGTGCAGCAGTATGTGCGCGACGCGGCCTCCGGCGGCTTCGGCGCCGGTGTCGGCCAGCGGGAGTTCGCCGCGCTGGTGCGCCGCCTGGACCGCCAGGACACGAGCTGGCGCGAATGATCCGTTGGGCCTGCCATGCGGCGCTGACTCTGGCCGTGCTCGCCCTGCTGCCTGCAGGCGCGACGGCGGACGAACGCGGGCAGGTCTTCGGTGATCATACGGTGGCGCAGAATGCGCAGGGTGCGGATCGGGACGCCCTGCTGGGCGAACTGCGCGCCCTGGTCGACGAGGCGGAACGGTCCCGCGCGGCGGACCCGCGCTTCATCCGCGACCTGCGGCAGCTGCTGGAACGCCATGACCAGCCGAAGTTCGAACTGCTGGTGCGCGACCTGTTCGAGGATGGGGATTACACCAGTGCGCCCCGCTGGCAGGTGACCCAGGGCACGTTCCACATCGGTCGCTATGGCGGCCTGATCTCCGAGGTGCTGCCACCGGAACCCGAACCGGAACAGCAGGGGACACGCCCGAACAGCGAGGCCGAGGCGGTGGTGCGGCTGTTCGGGCAGATCCTGGCGGCCCAGAACCGCCAGGACGGCAACAGTCAGGGCAGCAATGGCCAGGGCAGCACTGTCCAGGGCAGCAGTGGCGGCCAGGCCGCGACCCGCCTGGACCCGGCGCTGATCTACCTGGTGCAGCGGATGAGCAATGCCTTCGAGGTACGCGCCCGGCTGGAGAGCGATCCGGAAGCCGGTGGCAGCATCGAGCTGGGCGTGTTCCAGGGCGAGGCGGGCCGGGTCGGCTATCGGCTGGTGTTCGGTTCGGGCGGGGAAGCCCGGTTGGTCCGGGTCGGACGCAGCGTCAGCGTGCTGGCGACGGCCCCCTTCAGCATGCCGGAACTGGTCGATGGCTGGCGCAATCCGGGCTATGATGTGATCTGGCGACGGGACACGCGGGGGCAGATGACCGTGACGGTCGATGACCGGACACTGATGGAGGTCGCCGATACCGCCTTCCGTGATCCCTTCGACGGGCTGCGGCTGCGCAACCTGCGCGGGCGGCATGCACTGCAGGGCGTGGAGGTTCATGGGCTGAAATGATCCGAAGGGTTCAGGGCACCCGACGGTCCATCGGCAGGGGCAAGGGCACAGGAAGCCCTGGCCTCGCCCTTTCGCTCGCCCTCGTGGCACTTGTTCTTGTTGGTTCTGCCGCTGCGGCGCGTCCGCTGGACCTGCGCGACCTGTCCGTCGATGTGCAGCGGTCGCTGATGGAGGCTTGCGGCATCCGGGATGGCCGCATCATGCAGCGCCATGTGCCCTGTCTCAGCCACCATACCGAAGCCTGGCGACGGCTGGTGTTCCAGCCGGACCTGTCGCTGTACCCACCGGGCGCGCAGAAGCGGCTGCGGGAGGAATGCGCCGACACGGCGAAGAAGGGGCCGGCACCCTGGGGACGCTGTATCGAGCAGGAGATGGTGCGCCAGAAGGTGCCGGTGGAATATCCCGACCTTGCCCGCCTGGATGCGGCGGGGGTGGAGCGCGTGCGCGATGCCTGTGCCTCCGCGGCGAAGGCCAGTTCGCATCGGGAGGCCGCCTGCCAGGAGAGCTGGCTCGAGCGGGTGCTGCAGGAACAGGCGGAAGCAGCCGCCGCCCAGCCGCAGCAGCCGCAGCAGGGACCGGCCAACCTCGCGGCCGCCAGCGCGGAAGCAACCGTGCCTTCGGTCGAGGCCCAGCCCATGACCGGCGGCCTGATCGGGTTCAGCCAGCTTGATCCCGACAGCGACTTCTGGCCGGACTGGCAGGGCGGCGCCAGCTATCGCCCCGGCAGCGCCAACGGTGATCCGCTGCCCGGCCATGTGCTGTTCCAGCGCGTGGCGCCAGCTGTCTTCGTCGTGCTCGCCGCCGCCAACGAGGCGGATTTCAGGGCCGCGCGCCATGTCCGGCAGGGCTCCGCCGTCGCGATCTCGGAGGACCGGCTGGCCACCAACTGCCACACCGTGAAGGATGCCGGTATCCTGGTGCTGCTGCAGGGCACCACGCATGGCCCGGCGGAACTGGTGCATGCCGATCCGTCCTCCGACCGCTGCATCCTGCGCTCCCTGGAACTGACGCTGCAGCCGGTGCCCGGTGTACGGGACTTTGCCGACATGAAGATCGGGGAACCGGTCTACGCCATCTCCGCCCCGCGTGGCCTGCAGCAGTCGATGCAGGACGGCATCGTCTCCCAGCTGCGTTCCAACGCCGGGGTGAACCTGATCCAGACCTCGGCCTACGCGGCCCCGGGATCTTCGGGCGGCGGACTGTTCGACCGGCGCGGCAACCTGGTCGGCATCACCAACTTCGTGGTCGGCAATGACGACCGGCTGCACTTCGCCATCGCGGCGGAGGAATTCTGGCGATAGCGCCTCCGGCGCGGCCCGCTACCAGCTCAGCTCGTCACCGTCATAGTTCCAGAAGCGGCCCGAGGCGGCGTCGGTCATGCCATGCGCCAGCTTCAGCAGCCCGGCCGCGCTCTCGCTCGGCGTCACCGGCGCGGCGGACCCGCCCATGTCGGTGGAGACCCAGCCCGGATGGGTGGCGATCACCCGCACGCCGCGTGGCCGCCACTCGTTTGCCATGCAGACCACGACCTGGTTCACCGCAGCCTTTGAGGAACGGTAGATGAAGCGGTCGCTGACCGTGTTCAGCGACATGGAGCCCATCTTGCTGGAGACGACGACGATGGTCCTGTGCTCACTGGCCGCGACATTGTCGGCCAGCGCCTCCGACACCCGGTAGGGCGCGTAGACATTGACCTCCATGGTCTCGCGCCAGCCGTCGATGTCCATGTCGCCGATGGCCTGGCGGTCGGGACCGATGATGCCGGCATTGTTGAACAGGATGTCGATGGGGCGGTCACCCAGCGCCGCCTTCACCCCCCGGATGGCCTCCAGGTCCGTGACCTCCAGCGGCAGGGCATCCGCGCCCTGTGCCACCAGGTCGTCCAGGTCGCCGACCCGCCGGGCACAGGCAATGACCCTGTCGCCGTTCGCGAGGCTCTGCAGCGCCAGCTGGCGGCCGATGCCGCGTCCGGCACCCGTGATCAGGATCGTCTTGCTCATCTGCTGTTCCCTTCGGTTCTGCGGTCTGCCCTTGCCACCAGCCAGCGGTAGACCGGCGTCAGCAGCACCGGCAAGGTGTACATCGGTGCCTGCCCGACGGCAAAGTACATGATGGTGTCCGGGTCGGCGTGGTCGGCCATGGTGACCAGCACCAGCCCCATGTTGCAGTTGCCGCTCATCAGCCCCACGGCCAGTGCGATGCGCGGCCCCAGGTGCCAGAACAGCGCTGCGCCGGCGACCTGCAGCGCGATGTTGAACAGGAACGACAGCAGCGTGGTGTTCAGCACGTGGACCGGTGCCTGCAGCGCCATCTCCGTCACGCCATCGAAGACGCCGACGACGAAGCAGGTCATGGCCAGCACCGCCGCCCCGTCCAGGTGCGGGCGCATGGCCACCAGCCGCTGCTGCCCCAGCATGCGGCGCATGATCCAGGCAAGACCGAAAGCGACGGCGACCAGCAGTCCGAGCCGGAACATGAAGGTGCCGAGCGAGATTTCCAGGGCGAGGTCGAGCAGGTTCAGCGCCATCGGTGGCAGGATGAACGGGGTCAGCCACATGGCGCTGACCGTGGTGACGATGACGATGGCCCCGTCGAGCCCCAGGAACAGGGCGATCGCGGCGGCGGAAACGATGGGCGGGGCAGCGGCCATCAGCACCATGCCTGCCAGCACCCCTTCGCTCAGGCCCAGGTCACGCAGGGCCAGCCAGGAGAGCACGGGGCTGGCCACGATCATCCACAGGCACAGCAGGCCGATCAGTTTCCATCGTCGTGCCCAGGCCCACAGATCGGCCCAGTCGATGCGCATCAGCGCGATGACCAGCGGCAGCACGATGAAGGCGGCAAGGTAAGGACGGACGAACGTGCTGAGTGGCGGGATCGCGAAACCGATCACCACCGCCAGGGCGAGGAAGCGGGTTGCATGGCGACCGACAAAGGCCAGCGGTGTCAGCAGGACGGCAAGCATCCGTCCTCAGTCCGCGTGAGCCACGATGGATGGAATGGATGGCACGCGCCAGGCCCCCCGATGAAGTCATGATCCCCTGAGGGGCAGCATCCATCGGAGACCCGTGCCAGGCAAGCTTCCTGCCCGTTCTCGCGGGGACTATTCCTTCCTGCCGTGGGATTTCCGCAGTGCCTCGCACGGGTCCTTGTCGTCCAGGCGGGGCGTGAAGATGATCGCGTCGAAGGTATTGGGCGGGAAGTCGGTCATGTAGGCGGCGGGGTCGTCAATACCCTCCACCACCTCGAACATCGCCACCACGGCAATGCGCGCCCGGCCATCCAGCGTCTGCAGGTAACGCGGCACGCCCCGGTCCTTGCGGACATGGCCGCTGCCGGCGATCAGCACCGCACCCGCGCCATCGGTGCTCGCCACCATGGCCAGCGCCATGGCGGCATCGCGCAGCCGCTGGATCCTTGCGATGCCTTCAAGGCTCGGGTCCCCGGCCTTCATCATGCCGCAATGGCTGTCGACGAGTTCGCGCTCAAGCGATTCCCGGTCCTGGTCGGACCAGGGCGCCTGTTCCAGCAGGTGCGAGACGGAGGCCGGAACGGCGTCGGCATTGCCGTTCATCGCCAGGTCCATCAGGCGGCGCGACGCGATGTTGCCCGCGACCTGGGGCAGCCCCAGTTCCATCGCCACCTCGGCTATGGGCTGGTACTGCGACCAGTCCGGCCAGCCGGAGCTTTGCCAGTCCAGCGCCGGACCGATACCGGCGGCGGTCGCATCGTCACGCTGCAGATGGGCCTGCAGGCGATCCGCCTGCGCGTCGCTCACCATCTCCCAGACCACCGAGGGCCGCTCTGCCTCCGGCTTGCCCGCCGCGGCCAGCCGCAGCAGCCGGGCCTGCAGCAGATGATGGTCGGGATTGTTGTGCTTTTCCCCCAGCAGGACGAAATCCGCCTTCTCCACCAGGAACTTCACATCGCGTTCGGTCCCGATGTCCTTGCGCGCATTGACCCAGATCCGGCCCACCAGCGGATGGTCGGCCAGCAGGCTGGTCTGCCAGTCACCGGTGACCAGCCGGTCGGCATGGGCGCTCCCGCCCGGCAGGGTGAGGAGCGTGCCGAGAAGCAGCAGAACCGCGAGGATGATACGCATCAGTTCATCGTTCCCTTCATGTCACCGATCCGGTCGAGCATGCCGCGCACCTGGGCCAGGTGCGGGTTGATCCGCAGCGCCGCCTCGAAGGCAATCCGGGCGGTCGGGGAATCACCATGCTGCAGGCATATCTGACCAAATCCGGACAGGGCACCGAAATGACGGGGCTCACGAAGCAGCGTCTGCTGGATGTCGTTCAGGCTGGCCTCGTGACGACCGGCGACGTAGTGCAGCGTGGCGCGCTTGTTCCATGCCTCTGCCCAGTCCGGCTGGTCGGCGCAGAGATCGTCCAGCAGTTTCTCCGCGCTCTCGTGCTCGCCGGAGGCGATGGCGGAGATGGCGCGCTGCATCCGTTCCGATACCTCCGGGTCGCCATGCTCGCACCAGATGGCCCAGATCAGGTCCTCGATCTCGAATGGCAGGTTGGCGCTGGCCGGGTCGGCGAGGTCGCGGAACAGGCTGTCGAGGCGCTTCGGCAGGGTCGGGTGCGGCTGCCGGTCCGGCAGACCGACCACCACCTCCAGCGTCCGGTGCAGCGCGGCAACGATCATGCGGGGTCGTCCCGCTGCACCTCGTCCAGGCCCAGGGCGACGGCGGACCCGGCCAGAGACATGGCGGCGAAGACGCCGATGGCGGCCATGATGCCGAAGCTCTCCGCGATCACGCCGATGGCCGCGGTGCCCAGCAGCAGTATGCCGATGATCGTGTTGGCCAGGGCGGTGTAGGCGGCGCGGTCATCCTTCGGCGCCATGTCGACCAGGTGGGTGGAACGTCCCAGCCGCACCCCCTGGTAGGCCAGTGTCAGGACGAAGAGCAGGGGTGCCATCCAGAAGCTGCCATGCTGCGCCAGCACGCCCAGCGCCTGCATGCCCAGCGCCGCGCCCAGCGTGACGGCACCAAGGATTCCGGCAAGGATCAGCACCTTGCGGCTGGAACGGTCGGAGAGCCGCCCCCAGACATAGCCGCCAAGGATGGAGGCCAGCGCGGCCGCGATGACGAACAGGCCCAGGTCGGCCAGCCCGCTGCGCCCGCTCTCCCCGGCCATGGCCAGCAGGTAGGGTGGCGCCAGCGCGGTGGCTACCAGCAGCCCGCGCGCCATGATGAAACGGCGCAGCTGTGCCCGCTCCCGCAGCAGGCGCAGTTGCCCGAGCGCCACCGAGAACGGGTTGCCGCCACCCTCCGTCGCCCCCGGCGTTTCCTGCAGCGTGGTGAAGAGCGTGCCGGCAAGCAGCCACGCACCGCCGGCGAACAGCAGCACGATGGCGATGGTGGTGACCGTCTGTTCCAGCAGGTGCAGGCTCAGCGCCAGTCCGAACAGCAGCACGGCACCGGAGGCGAGGCTGCCGGCCGTGCCGGTGGCAGTGCCTCGCGTCGATTTCGACACCGTCTTGCCCAGCACGTCCTTGTAGCTGACGGAACAGGCGCTGCGGGCCGTGGCCAGCACGGCCAGCAGGACGATGATCGACCATCCGGCGACCGCGCCGTCCAGCGTCAGGGCCACCAGCCCCATGCCGATCACCGCCAGGCCCTGGATGATGCTGCCGACGGACCAGACCCACTTGCGCACCGCCAGCGCACGGATGCCGCCGGAAATGAAGAGCTGCGGCAGCAGCGCACCGGCTTCCCGCACCGGGACCAGCAGCCCGATCAGGCCAGCAGGTGCCCCCAGTGCCGTCATCAGCCAGGCCAGCACCAGCTTCGGGTCCACCAGCCCGTCACCGACCTTGGTCAGGGACAGGCTGATCACGTGGGTCATGAAGTTTCGCGGCTGCTCGTTGCAGGCCGAGTCCGGAATGTCCTTGCAGACCCGGCCCTCATCGTCGCCGGTCAGGATGCCATAGGCCCGCCTGACCGGCGTCAGCTCATTGACATCCATGGAACTCAATGGTCGGCGATCTCGTCATCCTTGAACAGGAACTTGCGGAGCTGGCCGTCAAAGTCCTCGCTGTTGCGGCGCAGCCATTCCAGCACCATGGCGGCATGCTCGATCTCCTCGCGCATGTTGTGCAGCAGGATCTCCTTCAGCGCCGCGTCGTCGCAATCGTCGGCGCGCTGGCGGTACCAGTCGACGGCCTCCAGTTCCTCCATCAGCGATGTGATCGCCTGGTGCATGTGGATGGTCTCGGTGCTGAGGCGTTCGCGCGGGGCATGAAGGTTGTCGCTTGCCATGGATGTCTCCCATCGTTCCGGTCGCCGGTCCCGGCGGACCAGCCTGTTGCACTGTTCACTCTACGGCAAAGTGACGGGGACGGATCAGGCTGCGGCGTCGCACCTGCATCCCGGTTCTGCCCTTGCGGTTCGCCGGTCGCCGCGCATCATGGGGCGATTGGTTCCGGGAGATGGAGACAGAAGGGCATGTTGCAGGGAAAGGTGGCGCTGGTGACCGGCTCCACGTCGGGGATCGGGCTTGGGTGCGCCGAGGCGCTGGCCGCCGCCGGTGCCAGCGTGATGATGAACGGCAGCCGGGATGCGGACGCGGCGGAGGGGCTGCGTGCCGAGGTAGCGGCGCGGCACGGGGCTGACGTGCGCTACCTGGCGGCGGATGCCGCGAACGGGGAGGCCATCCGCAACCTGGTGGCAGGGACGGAGGCCGCGTTCGGCCAGGTGGACATCCTGGTCAACAATGCCGGCATCCAGCATGTCGCGCCGATCGAGGATTTCCCGCCGGACATGTGGGACCGGATCATGGCGATCAACCTGTCGGCGGTGTTTCACGGTACCGCCGCGGCCCTGCCGGGCATGAAGGCCCG
Organism: Minwuia sp.; assembly: GCA_965228535.1. Lineage (GTDB taxonomy): Bacteria > Pseudomonadota > Alphaproteobacteria > Minwuiales > Minwuiaceae > Minwuia. The sequence goes on from CBDDHU010000003.1 coordinate 1,609,233, forward strand.
GCGCTGGGGCCGCGTGATCAACATCGCCTCCGCCCACAGCCTTGTCGCCAGCCCGTTCAAGTCCGCCTACGTCTCCGCCAAGCACGGGGTGCTCGGTTTCACCAGGACGGCGGCGCTGGAGGTGGCGCAGCACGGCATCACCGTGAACGCGATCTGCCCGGGCTATGTCCTGACACCGCTCGTCGAGAAGCAGATCCCCGACACCGCGAAGGCACGCGGCATCACGGAGGAGGAAGTGAAGCGCGACGTGCTGCTCGCCGCACAGCCCACCAAGGAATTCGCCACGGTCGAACAGATCGGCGCGCTGACCGTGTTCCTGGCCTCTGATGCAGGCGCCGCGATCACCGGAACCGGCATGCCCATGGATGGCGGCTGGACGGCGCAGTAGGCTGAAGTCTTTCGCTGCCTGTTCCTTCCCTCTCCCCCTCCCGGCCACCCACGGGAGTATCCTTGATGGGTGGCCGGGAGGGGGAGAGGGAAGGAACAGGCAAGAGTGACTCGGGCCAGCTCAGCCGGCGGAGATTTCGGTGTTGATGGCGACCAGGCCGGCACCGTTGCGGCGGCGGGCCTTCTCCGCATACATGGCGCTGTCGGCTTCCTCCATGACGCGGCGAAGTTCGGTCTCCGGGCCGTAGCAGTGGATGCCGATGGAGGCGGAGGTGTCGATCTGCTGCCCCCGCTCCGTGGTGACGATCATGCCGTCCAGCAGCCGCTGCAGCCGCCGGGCGTTCTTCAGGCCGTTGCTCAGCGTGGTGCGCGACAGTACGACGACGAACTCGTCGCCGCCGATGCGGGCCACCAGGTCATTGGAGCGGACATTGTCGCTCAGCGCCGCCGCCACATCGCACAGCACCTGGTCCCCGGCATGATGGCCGTAGGTGTCGTTGACCTGCTTGAAGCGGTCCAGGTCGATGAAGCAGATGACGCCTTCCTCGTTGTGGCGCTGCGCGGTGCCGAGCAGCGCGGTCATGGCTTCCTCGAAACCGCGACGGTTGAGCAGGCCGGTCAGGGCATCGGTCCGGGTCAGTTCCTCCAGCGCCCTGATCTGCTGGCGCTGCTGGGCGAGCTGCTGTTCGGCGTTGGCCGCGAAGTCGAGGAGGCGTTCCAGAAGCTGCAGGCCGTCGCCGTTGAAGCCCGGGCTGGACTTGCCGTAGCGGCTGAGGACCTCGTCTGCCAGGCGGCCGACATACGGCGCGTAGTTCAGGCTGGGAAGCGGATCGTTCAGCGTTGCAAGGCTCATGACCGGATACTCCTGATCTTGTCGTGCAGTTCTCACGGACCAGACAACGCAACCAGTGTGCCAGAAATGAAGATGAATGATTTCAGTATGTTATCATTTCAGCGCGGCAGGGACCGGCAAGATGTACCGGGCGATCAGAGGGCGGTGGGGCAAGGCTTGCCCTGAAAGAACGCGTCCAGATTGTCCAGGCAGCAGAACCCCATCGCGTCCCGGGTCTCGACCGTGGCGCTGCCCAGGTGCGGCATCAGGAACACGTTCGGCAGGGACCGGTAACGCGGGTCAAGCTTCGGTTCGTTGGCAAAGACGTCCAGTCCGGCGGCGAACAGCTTGCCCGACTGCAGCGCGGCGATCAGGTCGTCATCATTGATGATGTCGCCGCGCGCCGTGTTGACGATGACCGCCCCGTCCGGCAGCCGCGCGATCAACTCGGCATCGACCATGCCACGGGTCTCGTCGGTGCTGGGGCAACTGACGGACAGGAAGTCGGAGACCGCGAACAGGTCCGCGGCCGTGGCGTGGTACTGCGCACCGTTCTCCTGCTGCTGCGGCAGGCGGTTGCGGTTGTGGTAGTGGACCTGCATGCCGAACCCGCGCGCGGCGGCGGCGATGGCCTGTCCGATGCCGCCCAGCCCAAGGATGCCGATGCGTGCGCCGCTGACCTGCTTGCCGAGCAGCATGGTCGAATCCCAGCTCGCCCACTTGCCCTCCCGCACCAGGGTCTGCCCCTCGTGCCCGCGCCGTGCCGCGCCCAGCAGGCACAGCATCGCCACCTCCGCAACGGCGGCATCCAGCACCTTCGGCGTGTTGGTCACGGTAAGCCCGCGTGCCTTCGCCGCCGCCACGTCGACATGTTCGTAGCCGACGGAGAAGGTCGCGATGATCCGCACGCTGTCGGGCAGCGCGTCCAGCAGCGCCGGGGTGATCTTCTCGGAGCCGCAGATCATCATCGCGTCCATGCCCTGCGCCGCGCGTACCAGCTCCTCCGGCGACATGATCCGGTCGGACGGGTTCAGGGTCGCGTCGTAGTCGCGCCCGATCCGGGCGGTGACATTGTCGGGCATGTTGCGGGTGACCAGCAGGCGGGGCTTCTTCTGCATCGGTGGCTCCGTTCGGCTTGTGTTTGGGTTCTGCACCTCTACGTTATGGGGATCACTCAAGGGACGCGAGCCTCCGATGACATTTCTCCGCCGCCGACTGTTTCTGCTCACCCTGCTCGCGGTCGGTATCGGCGTGTCCGGCCTTGCCCCGGTCGCCAACGCACAGAGTTTCGTGCCGCACCGCGCGCTGTATGACCTGGAGGTGCTGGAGCGTGACAAGCCCGCCACCTTCACGCAGGTCACGGGACGCATGGTCTACGAATTCGACGAGACCTGTGACGGGCTGATCTATTCGCACCGGATGCTGATGAACCTGGTGTCCCAGCGCGGCGACGCGATCCGCTCGGAGGCGGTGGTGAGCTTCCTGGAGAGCAAGGACGGGCGGAGCCTGCGCTTCTCCGTGCGGGAGAGCTACAACGGTCGCGTGGCCTCGCACCGGGAGGGCACGGCGACACGCAACGCTGTCGGCGAGATCGCCTCCGTCACCTACAGCCGCAATGACGGCGACGGTGCCGACGAGGTGCCCGAGACATTGCCGAAGGGCGCCTTGTTCCCGCTGGGCCACAGCATCGACATGGTGCGCGCCGCGCGGGACGGGGAGATCGTCCACAATGCCCGGACCTTCGACGGGGACTCGATTTCCTTCGTCGATACCTTCATCGGCCGTGACCGGGGGGAGCGCGACGGGGTGATCCCGGAAAGCATGAAGGACACGGAAGCCTGGATGATGCGCGTCGCCTTCTACAAGCCCGATGCCATCGATTCCGCGCCCTACTACGAGAGCCAGATGCGCATGTACGCCAATGGCCTGTCGGGCAGCTTCACCCTGGAAACCGATGATCTCTCGGCCCTGGCCCGGCTCAACCAGGTCGAACTGCGCGAACGGCCGGTCTGCGACTGACCGCCCACGCCGGGTATCACGGCACCCGCTAGTTCAGTCCGGCCCGGCGGCGGTATCCCAGTGCCTCAGCGATGTGGGGACGGCCAATGCCGGTACTGCCCTCCAGGTCGGCGATGGTGCGCGCGACCCGCAGCACGCGGGTATAGCCCCGGGCGGAGAGTTTCAGCCGCTCTGCCGCGTCGGTCAGCAGCTTCTGGCCGTTCGGGTCCGGCGTGGCAATGCTGATCAGCGCCTCACCATCCACCTCCGCGTTGGTGATGGGGCCGAGGCCGAGACCTTCGTGCCGTTCCGCCTGCCGCTCGCGTGCCCGGGCGACCCGCGCGGCGATGTCGGTCGAGCCTTCCGCGGGCGGGGGCAGGGTCAGGTCGGCGGCGGAGACCGCGGGCACGTCGATGGACAGGTCGATGCGGTCCATCAGCGGGCCGGAGATCTTCGACTGGTAGTCGATGGCGCAGCGGGGCGCGCGGGAGCAGGCCCGTTCCGGGTCGTCCAGGTGACCGCAGCGGCAGGGATTCATGGCGGCGACGAGCTGGACCCGCGCCGGGTAGGTGACATGGGCATTGGCGCGGGCCACCACCGCCTCCGCCGTTTCCAGCGGCTGGCGCAGCGCTTCCAGCGCGGGCCGGGGGAACTCGGGCAGTTCGTCGAGGAACAGCACGCCGCGATGGGCCAGCGAGATCTCGCCCGGCCTGACCTTCAGCCCGCCGCCGACCAGGGCAGGGGTGGAGGTGGAATGGTGCGGGTTGCGAAAGGGACGGCGGCGCGACAGCCGCCCCTCCGTCAGTTCGCCTGCCAGGCTGCGGATCATGGAGACCTCCAGCGCCTCCGCCGGGGACAGCGGCGGCAGCAGGCCGGGCAGCCGCGCCGCCAGCATCGACTTGCCGGAGCCGGGCGGCCCCAGCATCAGCAGGTTGTGGCCCCCGGCGGCGGCGATCTCCAGCGCCCGCTTGGCGCTTTCCTGCCCCTTCACGTCGCGCAGGTCGGCGCCCACCGTGTCATGGTCCACCGGTCCCGGCTCCGGCGCCGCCAGCACCTGCGTGCCCTTGAAATGGTTGACGATGGCCAGCAGGTCCGGCGCGGCGATGATCTCCAGATCACCGGCCCAGGCGGCCTCCCCACCACACAGCGCGGGACAGATCAGCCCCTGGTCCCGCTCCGCCGCGGCGACCCCTGCGGGCAGCACGCCCGCCACCGCCGCGATCTGCCCGTCCAGCGCCAGTTCCCCCAGCGCGATGTGACCGGCCATGTCCTCCGCCGGCAGCACGCCCACCGCGGCCAGCAGCGCCAGCGCGATGGGCAGATCATAGTGGCTGCCTTCTTTCGGCAGGTCGGCGGGGGACAGGTTCACCGTGATACGCTTCGGCGGCAGGCCCAGCCCGATGGCATCCAGTGCCGCCCGCACCCGCTCCCGGCTCTCCGCCACCGCCTTGTCGGGCAGGCCGACAATGGTGAAGGCCGGCATCTGCGCCGAGACCTGCACCTGCACATCCACGATCTGCGCCCGGAAGCCCTGGAAAGCAACGGTTGAAATTCTTGCGACCATGCACGGACGTTAGACCAGTGCAGATCGGGTGTCGCCCCTCAATAGGTGCCGCGACCGCCGGAGATGTCGATGACCTGGCCGGTGGTGAAGGAGCAGTCCTCCGACGAAAGCCAGGCGATCAGGGCGGCGATCTCCGCCGGTTCGACGAAGCGGCCCATCGGGATCTTGGACAGCATGTAGTTGATGTGCTGTTCCGTCATCTGGTTGAAGATCGCGGTGCGGGCGGCGGCGGGGGTGACGCAGTTCACCATGATGTTCATGTCCGCCATTTCCTTGCCCAGCGACTTGGTCAGCGCGATGACCCCGGCCTTGGAGGCGGAGTAGGCCGAGGCGTTGGGATTGCCCTCCTTGCCCGCGATGGAGGCGACATTGACGATACGGCCATAGCCCGCTTCCCGCATCAGCGGGCTGACGGCGCGACAGCAGAGCCAGACGCCGATCAGGTTGATCTCGATGATCTGGCGCCATTCGTCGGGGGTGTAGTCCCAGACCGTGCGGTTGGCCCCGGCGATGCCGGCATTGTTGACCTGGATGTCGATGCCCCCCAGCGCCTTCACGGTCTCTGCCACGGCGGCATCGACGGCGGCGGCGTCGGTCACGTCGACCGCGACGGCGCTGGCACCGATCTCGCTGGCCGTGGCGCTGGCCAGGTCCATGTCCCGGTCCCAGATCGCGACCCTGGCGCCGGAGGCGATGAAACGTTCCGCGACGGCACGCCCGATGCCCTGCGCCCCGCCGGTGACCACGGCCCTGCGGCCTGCAAGATCGATGTTGTTCATGATTGCCCCCTGTCGCCATCCTGTTGGTTTTGCGCCAGATTGGCGGCTGACGGCGCAAAAAGCCAGTCGCCATCACCCCGTCCGGTGATGCTGTTCCGCCTGTGACGGTCACCGCGTCCGGCCAAACTGGGTCTATGATTCCGCTGCCCGGTCGTAGACAATCCGTTGAGCTTTCGGGTGGGGCCGGTTGGGGCCGGTCGCACTTGCCGCAATTCGAGCCAGTTCCGGAGGGGGTCTGAACCATGTCTGATTTGCCGCGCGTCCCGCTGCTTGTACCGGGTGCCACCAGTTCCGCCAGCGATGTCGTCGTTTCCGCGCCGTGGGATGGGTCGCCCATCGCCAATGTCGCGCGGGCCGACAGCGCGACGGTGGAGCAGGCGCTCAGCAATGCCTTCGCGCTCTACCGTGACCGGGATTCCTGGATCCCGATGCGGGAGCGGGTGCAGATCCTGACCCGTGCCATGGCGATCATGCGGGAGCGGCGGGAGAGCATGGCCGTCGAGGCGGCGCGGGAAGGCGGCAAGCCGCTGGCCGATTCCCTGGTGGAGGTCGATCGCGCCATCGATTCCGTGCACATCTGCATCGACGAACTGCGCAGCCGCGCGGGCGAGGTGATCCCGATGGGCATCACCGAGAGTTCGAAGAACCGCGTCGCCTTCACCCGGCAGGAGCCGATCGGCGTCGTCGTCGCGGTCAGCGCCTTCAACCATCCGCTGAACCTGATCGCGCACCAGGTGGCGCCTGCGGTCGCCACCGGCTGTCCGGTGATCGTGAAGCCAGCCGACAAGACCGCGCTGTCCTGCCTGCACTTCGTGCAGATCCTGCACGAGGCGGGGCTGCCCAAGGCCTGGGCGCAGGCCGTGGTCACGGCAGACCGCAAGGATGCCACGGCGCTGGTCACCGACCCGCGCGTCGGCTTCTTCAGCTTCATCGGTTCGGCCAAGGTCGGCTGGGCGCTGCGCTCGCAGCTTGCCCCCGGTACCCGCTGCGCGCTGGAACATGGCGGCGCGGCCCCGGTGATCCTGACGGAGAGCGCCGACCTGGATCGCGCGGTGCCGTCACTGGCCAAGGGCGGCTTCTACCATGCCGGCCAGGTCTGCGTGTCGGTGCAGCGGGTCTATGCCCATTCGTCGGTCTGCCGCACCTTCGCCGACCGGCTGGCCGAGGCTGCCAGCAAGATGGTCGTCGGCGACCCGACGGAGCAGGCGACCGAGGTCGGGCCGCTGATCACACCGGGCGAGGTAGACCGGGTGCATGAATGGGTGGAGGAAGCCCGCGCGGGCGGTGGCGAGATCCTCTGCGGCGGCGAGAAGCTGTCCGATACCGCCTACAAGCCCACCGTCATCCTGAACCCGCCAGCCGATGCCAAGGTTTCCACCATGGAGATCTTCGGCCCCGTGGTCTGTGTCTTCAGCTATGACGACATGGACGAGGCCATCGGGCGTGCCAACTCCCTGCCCTTCTCCTTCCAGGCGGCGGTGTTCGGGCAGGATATCGACCGCATCATGCGTGCCACCAGCCGTCTCGATGCGGCGGCGGTGATGGTCAACGACCACACGGCGTTCCGTGTCGACTGGATGCCGTTCGCGGGGCTGAAGCTCTCGGGGCACGGGGTGGGCGGTGTGCCGCATTCCATGCACGAGATGTCTGTCCGCAAGATGACCGTGATCAATTCGCCCGAGATCCGGGACTGATCACCAGAGACAGTCGGCGGTCGGTCCGCGCCGCCTCTCCGTCCACGGACGGGGAGGGGGGCGGAGCAGCCGGTCCGGCAGACATGACTTTCCAGGGGAGTTCGAGAGATGGCGACAACCGTCAAGCAGATGGTCGACCGGGCCATGAGCAAGGTCGAGACGATCAGCGTCGAGGATGCCAAGGCGCTGGTGGGCAAGGATGACGTGACCATCGTGGATATCCGCGATGTGCGCGAACTGTGGCGGGAGGGCAAGATTCCCGGTGCCTACCATGCCCCGCGCGGCATGCTGGAGTTCTGGGTCGATCCCGAGAGCCCCTATGCCAAGGACGTCTTCCAGACCGGCAAGCGGATCGTGTTCTACTGCGCCGCGGGCTGGCGCTCCGCGCTGGCGACCGAGGCGGCGATGGAACTGGGCCTGAAGAACACCTGCCACATCGATGGCGGTTTCGGGGACTGGAAGAAGGCCGGCTACGAGATCGAGCCTGTCGAGAAGAAATAGTCCCGATCATTCCCGGGGGAGGAAACATCATGGCTGAAACCACTGACCTGACCGGTCGGGTGGCGCTGGTCACCGGTGCCGGGTCCGGCATCGGTCGCCAGGCGGCGGAAACACTTGCCGGTGCCGGGGCTGCCGTGGCCTGCACCGACATCAACCTGGCCGGTGCCGAGGAAACGGCTGCCTCCATCGAGGCGGCGGGCGGCCGTGCCATCGCCATCGCCCATGACGTGGTGGAGGAAGACCAGTGGGAAGCGGCGGTGAAGGCCACCGTCGATGCCCTTGGTGGCCTGCACATCATGGTCAACAATGCCGGTATCGAGCTGGTGAAGCTGATCCCCGACATCTCGACCGCCGATTTCCGCCGGGTGATGGACATCAACGTGCTGGGCGTGTTCCTCGGCATCAAGGCCTGCACCGATGCCATGACGGCTTCCGGTTCCGGTTCCATCATCAACCTGTCGTCGGTGGCCGGCCTGATCGGCGCGCCCCGGCAGGCGGCCTATTGTGCTTCCAAGGGGGCGGTGCGGCTGATGACCAAGGCGACGGCGCTGGAGCTGGCGGGTGCCGGTCACCCGATCCGGGTCAATTCGGTGCATCCGGGCATCATCGATACCCCGATGATGCAGGACCTGCTGGACGGCGTGCCGGCGGAGCAGCGCGACGCGCGGCTGGTGCAGATGAAGCAGCGCCATCCCATCGGCAGGCTGGGGCAGGCGACGGACATCGCCAATGCCATCCTCTTCCTCGCCTCCGATATGTCATCCTTCATGACCGGGTCGGAAGTGGTCGTCGATGGTGGCATGACGGCGCACTGACGTGCGGGATCACTGGCGACTGTCACCGCTTCCGGCAATGAAGCCGGTGATGGCCGCCAGCACGTCCCGGTCCAGGGGCAGTCCGCTGTCCCGGTAGGTCGCGAACGGTTGCCCCGCGACATCCCGCTTCAGCATGTGGGTGACGTCGGGAAGGATCGTGGGAACGGCCTGCGGCATGGCCCGCGAGAGAGCCTCGGCGTCCGTCGGGCCGACCTGCAGGTCGGCGTCACCCTGCAGGATCAGCGCCTTGCCCTTCCAGTCCCGCGCGATGCGGGCGGGGTCGTGGGAGAACAGGTCGGTCATGTAGCGCTGCAGGCCATCGGAGAAGAGCGCACGCATGTGGGGGTGGATCATCGCCGGTGGCACGGTCCGGCCAGCCTCCAGCTCGGTGACGATGGCCTCCAGCTCCGGCAGCAGTGCCGCGTAGGCCGGGATGGCTCGGAACTGCGCCATCAGCAGCCTGCCGAGGGGGCGACCCGGCGCGGCCAGCAGGACGAGGCCGCAGATGTGCGCCGGTGCCCTGCGTGCGGCGGCCAGTGCCACAAGCCCTCCTTCCGAATGGCCCGCGATCCAGACACAGGAAGCCCGTCCCGAGGCGAAACGGACCCATTGCAGCACGTCGTCGGCATAGGCGGCGATGGTCACGTCGTTGGGATCGTCGATGGCAGCGGCGCTGCCGAAGAAGCCGCGCTTGTCGATCCGGACCGAGGCGATCCCGGCACCGGCAAGTCCCTCCGCCAGCAGGCGGTAGATGTCTGACTGGAGGCCCTGCGACGGTGCGTTTCCGTCCCGGTCGATGGGGCCGGAGCCGGGGACGATGATCACGATGTGATCCGCCTCGCCGAGCAGGACGGCCTCTCCCTCCAGCGGTCCGGCCGGACCCCTGACCTGCACCGGCTCCGCGACAGCCGTCATGGCGAAGGCCATGACCGACAGGATCGTGGCCCATGCAGCCAGACCGGATAGCCGGGCGATGCCGCGCGGCTGCCGCAAGCTGGAAGCCCGGGCGCTCAGGCCGCGTTGTCCTTGTCGGCCTGCTGCACGTCGAAGATCGACACGTAGCCCTTAGACCAGTCCGGCGGCATCAGGCAGGGACGGGGGTCGAAGCGTGCCCACTTCGCCCGGTTGCCGCGCACGATGGTGTTCGACAGGGGCAGGTTGGCGACGATGCTCGGCTCCAGCGTCAGGGCGTCCGCCGCCGCATAGGTGTGCAGCAGCAGCGGCCTGACCCGGCTGGACCGGTTCGGCTCCGATCCGTGCACCATGCGGCAGTTGTGCACCGTCACCGAACCGCGCGGTCCCTTCAGCCAGACCACGTCGTCCAGTGGCACCCGCCCGATATCCTGTTCGGCGATGTAGCCGGTCCAGTTGCCGTCCGCGCCGTACAGGTCGAACAGTTCGGCCTCGTGGCTCCTCGGGATCACGCCCATCGGCCCCATCTCGTCGTCCACGTCCGACATGTAGAGGCCGATGGTCAGGGGCGAGTAGTTGGTGTGCGGCCAGAACTGGATGTCCTGGTGCCACTTCACCTCCTCCCCGCCGCCGGACCATTTGAAGTTCAGCTTGGAGTGGTGGTACTTCACATCCGGTCCCAGCAGGTCGGCGGCCAGATCGACGATGGGGCCGTCGAAGGCGAACTCCCGGTAGACAGGATCGTGCTCGGCAGGCTGCGAAAGGCGGCGCAGGCGCGGATTGTCGGCGCTGTGGTCCGGTTCGATGTCGAACTTGCCGCTGGATTTCGTGATGGTCCGGCTTTCCTCGACGAAGCGGTTGGTCACGTCCCAGAGCCGGTCCATCCAGGCGTCGGAGACGAAGTTCTCCAGCAGCAGGTAGCCGTTCTCCTCGTAGAACGCCTTCTGTTCCGCCGTGATGGTCTTCAGCTCCCCGGACATGTTCAGCCCTCCAGTTCGTCCATCAGCTTCGCGTAGCGGTCGAGCACGCCTTCGACCCTGTCCGGGGCAGAAGTCGGAACCCCGATGACGGAGCGGGCTATGCCAAGGTCGCGGTAGCGCTTCAGCAGGTCCTCGTCCACATCCACCTGGGCGAAGATCGAAAGCTCGATGGATGCGGGATCACGCCCGGCTTCCTCCGCCCGGCGGTGCAGGTCGGCAATGGCAGCGGGCATGTCGTCCAGCAGGACATTGATCGGCATCCAGCCATCACAGTATTTCACGACGCGCTGCCGGCCGGTTCCGGTCGCCGAGCCCATGATGATCGGCGGGTGCGGCTGCTGCACCGGCTTGGGGTAGGAATAGCATTCCTCGATCTTCACGAACTCGCCGTCGTAGGAGGCTTTCTCCTCCGTCCAGAGCGCCTTCATTGCTTCCACCTTTTCCCGCAGCACCTTCCAGCGCCGGTCGAAGGGGATGCCGTGCTGCTCCATCTCTTCGGCATTCCAGCCGCCGCCGATACCGAGCAGCACGCGGCCGTTGGAGATCACGTCCAGGGTCGCGACCTCCTTGGCCAGGGTGATGGGGTCCCGCTGGATCACCAGCGAGATACCGGTGCCGAGCTTCAGGTTCTTCGTCACAGCCGCCGCCGCGCCGAGCGACACGAACGGGTCCATCATGCGGTAGTAGGGCTTGGGCAGTTCCCCGCCGCCGGGAAAGGGGGAGCGGCGCGATGTGGGGATGTTGGTGTGTTCGGGGAACCAGACCGAGTCGTAGTTCCGCTCCTCCATCATCACCGCCAGGGCGTCAGGGCGGATGGAATAGTCGGTGTTGTAGCAGAATGCGCCGAGCTTCATCTGGTTCAGGCCTCCCCACCTGCAGTTGAACAGTTCAATCGCAGCATGCCCGGCGTCCGGGGGCAAGCCCGTCCTTGGCAGGGCTCGTCTGCGGCAATCGGCGCGTCGTGTGCGGGGACGGTCTGTCCTATCTCCGCCGCATGAGCACAGCATTGCCCCGGGAAGCGTCCCGAAGCGCGGTCGTGACGTGGTTGTTCATCGTCGCCGCGCTGGTCTTCGTGATGGTCGTCGTGGGTGGCATCACCCGCTTGACCGAGTCCGGCCTGTCGATGACCGACTGGCACCCTGTCACCGGCTGGCTGCCGCCGTTGAGCGAGGCCGCCTGGCAGGCCGAGTTCGACAAGTACAAGGCCTTCCCCGAGTACCAGAAGGTCAATCTCGGCATGACCCTGGACGAGTTCAAGACGATCTACGCCTGGGAGTTCGGCCACCGGCTGCTGGGGCGGATCATCGGTCTCGCCTTCTTCCTGCCGATGGCGTTCTTCATGCTGACAGGCCGTATCCGCAGACGGGAGATCCCGTGGTTCCTGTTCCTGCTGGTCGCGGGCGGGTCGCAGGGCGCGCTCGGCTGGTTCATGGTGCAGAGCGGGCTGGTCGACCGTCCGGATGTGAGCCAGTACCGGCTGGCGGCACACCTGACCCTGGCCTTCGCGATCTATGCCCTGCTGCTCTGGACCGGTTGGTCACTGCGGGAAGAGGGACGGACCCGTCCGGCACATGCCGTCATGCGCACCCCGGCAACCATCCTTGCGGCGCTGGTGCTGCTGCAGATCGTCATCGGCGCCTTCGTTGCCGGCATCAATGCAGGTCACATCTACAATACCTGGCCGCTGATGGACGGTGCGCTGGTGCCGGAGGGGCTGTTCGCTGAGGGGAGCGGCCTCGCTGCCGTCTTCGATGACCACCTGACCATCCAGTTCATCCATCGCGTCACCGCCTACGCGCTGCTTGCCGTCGCGGTCTGGACGATGCTGCGCGGGCGCCGGGCCGGTGGCCGGGCGCGACCGGCGGCGGTCGGGGTCATGCATGCCATTGCGCTGCAGATCGTGCTCGGCATCGCGACGCTGGTGCTGGTGGTGCCGATCTGGCTCGGTGCCCTGCACCAGGCGACGGCCCTGCTTGTCTGGACAGCCGCGCTGTGGCTGGCGCGCCTGGCATGGACCGAAGCGGGCAACCGACGCACGGCCTGAACACGCCACAAACGGAACAGGGCGGCCCCGAGGGACCGCCCTGCGTGCGTATTCCGATGGGTGGGGTCGGGTCAGCTGTCGGCGGCACCGGCCGAGTCGCGGGACTCGAAGCAGCCGGAGCGGGTGGCCTCTTCCTGGTTGCCCAGCGTGGTGCGGATCTGGGCGCGCACCGCCTTGCAGGCTTCCTCGCTGTCGAAGGTGCCGAAGTAGACGTCGATGTTGCTCTTCAGCTCGTTCTCCCAGGTGCGGACCTTGTACTGGATCCGGCGGGTGTCGTAGGCGGTCAGCCCGGAGGCCGGCGCGCTGGTGACGTCGATGGTCGTCAGGGGAGCGTTGTCGGCGGGAACACCCATTCCGGCAGCGGCGGCGATCAGCAGATAGTACATTTCAGGTCTCCTGTTTGCGGTGCCGGGCCGATCGGCGGTCCCAGCCTGGTCTCGATGGGTTGATGTTCAGTTACCGGCTTGCGACGACTTCCTTGGATTCGAAGCAACCGGAGCGCTTGTCCTCTTCCAGGCCACGGTCAGCCATCTGGCTGCGGATCATGGCGCGGACTTCCTTGCAGGCCTGCATGCTGTCGAAGGTGCCGAAGTAGATATCGACGTTGCCTTCCAGCTCCTCGCCCCAGTTGCGGGCCTTGTACTGGATGCGGCGGGTGTCGTAGGCGGTCAGTTCGGAGCTCGGGGCGGTGAACACATCGACCTTGGAGATCGGGGCGTTGTCAGCGGGGACGCTCAGTCCGGCGGTGGCAGCGATCAGCAGGTAGTACATGGTTTCAGCTCCTTCGTTCCTCTTGCCGCGCCGTGTGGCGCTCTCTCGTCTTGCCGGAACAGGAGCAGCATCCGTGCCAGACCGGGTGTTCCTGCCGGTGAAGGGCCGTGCCAGAACGGGTGCTGAAGGGGCGAAAACCTGCTGAAACCGGCCCCGGGAGCCCGAAGGCCGGATTTAATCAATTGAGATTAAAAGGTTAATCTTCAATCGTGGCGATGGTCACACAGTTGCCACCGCCTTGTCGCAGGGGTTAACGGCAGTGCGCGGCGTCGGCGGATGGCTGAGTGCAGCTTTCTCGAATCGGAGTGTGCAAATTGCACAACCGGGGGTGTGCGGCGGGATCGAGTCACGAAATGCACCGCTGGCATGCGGCGATTGCTCTGTCTGGCATGCGCGGAACCTGCACGATATAAACCGTCTCACCGAACACGAAGGAGAAGGCGGACATGACCGACGGCAAGGACAAGACCCTCGCGGACTGGAAGGCTGCGGCGGAGAAGGAACTGCGCGGCAAGTCGCTGGATGACCTGGTGTGGCAGACGCCGGAAGGCATCCCGGTGAAGCCGCTCTACACGGAGGAGGACATTGCCGGGCTGGACCATCTGGGCAGCCTGCCGGGCATGGACCCCTATGTCCGTGGCGTGCGCGCGACCATGTATGCCAACCGTCCCTGGACCATCCGCCAGTATGCGGGCTTCTCCACCGCCGAGGAATCCAACGCCTTCTATCGCCGCAACCTTGCCGCCGGGCAGCAGGGACTGTCCGTTGCCTTCGACCTGGCGACGCACCGGGGCTATGACAGTGACCATCCGCGCGTGATGGGTGATGTGGGCAAGGCCGGTGTCGCCATCGACTCGGTGGAGGACATGAAGATCCTGTTCCGCGACATCCCGCTGGACAAGGTCTCGGTCTCCATGACCATGAACGGCGCGGTGCTGCCGACGCTGGCCGGCTACATCGTCGCGGCGGAGGAACAGGGTGTCGGGCCGGAGAAGCTCTCCGGGACCATCCAGAACGACATCCTGAAGGAGTTCATGGTCCGCAACACCTACATCTACCCGCCCGAGCCCTCCATGCGGATCGTGGCCGACATCATCGACTACACCGCCAACCACATGCCGAAGTTCAACTCCATCTCGATCTCCGGCTACCACATGCAGGAAGCCGGGGCGACGCAGGTACAGGAACTGGCCTTCACCCTGGCCGATGGGCTGGAGTATGTGCGTACCGCGGTGGACCGGGGGCTGGACATCGACCGCTTCGCACCCCGCCTCAGCTTCTTCTTCTGCATCGGCATGAACTTCTTCATGGAGGTGGCGAAGCTGCGCGCCGCGCGCCTGCTGTGGCACCGCATCGTCAGCCAGTTCGGTCCGAAGGACCCGCGCTCCACCATGCTGCGCACCCACTGCCAGACCTCGGGTGTCAGCCTGACGGAGCAGGATCCCTACAACAACGTCATCCGCACCACGGTGGAGGCGATGGCCGCGGTGCTGGGCGGCACGCAGAGCCTGCACACCAACGCGCTGGACGAGGCGATTGCCCTGCCCACCGACTTCTCCGCCCGCATCGCCCGTAACACGCAGCTGGTGCTGCAGGAGGAGACCGGCATCCCGAGCGTGATCGACCCGCTGGGCGGTTCCTACTATGTCGAGGCCCTGACCGCGAAACTGGCGGAAGATGCCTGGGCGCTGATCCAGGAGGTCGAGGAGCGTGGCGGCATGACCAGGGCGGTGGCCGACGGCATGCCGAAGCTGATGATCGAGGAAGCGGCCACCCGCCGCCAGGCCCGGGTCGACCGGGGCGAGGACGTGATCGTCGGCGTCAACAAGTACAAGCCGTCCACCGACACCGCGCCGGAGGTGCTCGACATCGACACCACCAAGGTGCGCGAGGGCCAGGTGGCGATGTTGAAGAACATCCGCGACACCCGCGACCAGGCTGCCTGCGATGCCGCGCTGCAGAAGCTGACCGAGGGCGCTGCCGGTGACGGCAACCTGCTGGCGCTGTGCGTCGATGCTGCCCGCGCCCGCGCCACCGTGGGCGAGATGTCGGACGCGATGGAGAAGGTGTTCGGCCGTCACCGCGCCGAGATCCGCTCCGTCAGCGGTGTCTATGCCAAGGCCTACGAGGGCGACGAGGGCTTCGCGAAGATCCAGGCCGACATTGACGGCTTCGTCTCGGCCGAGGGGCGGCGCCCGCGCATGCTGGTGGTGAAGATGGGCCAGGATGGCCATGACCGTGGTGCCAAGGTCATCGCCACCGCCTTTGCCGACATCGGCTTCGACGTCGACGTGGGACCGCTGTTCCAGACGCCTGAGGAAGTGGCGCGCGACGCGGTGGAGAATGACGTGCATGTCATCGGTGTGTCGTCGCTGGCCGCCGGCCACAAGGCGCTGGTCCCGGCCCTGATCCAGGCGCTGAAGGACCAGGATGCGGAGGATATCCTGGTCATCTGCGGCGGCGTCATCCCGCCGGGCGACTATGACTGGCTGAAGCAGCAGGGGGTGGCCGGCATCTACGGTCCAGGCACGCACATCCCCGCCGCCGCTGCCGAGATACTGGAACTGGTGGCGAAGTCCCGGCGCGACGCGGCGGCATAGGAGTGCGTGGCTTCTGAAGACAGCACTGACAGGGGCAGGGCATGACGGGTAATGTCGTCAGTCTGCTCCCGTCGACTGTCGGGTCTGATCTGGTGGAAGATGGCGACGATGCCGGGTCCCGGATCGTGGCGTTGCCTGTGATGCATGGCGCTGATGGATTTCTCCTGTCACTGAGTTGCGGCCTCCACCCCGTCACGATCTCGGACAGGAGCTTTCACGAGTTCGTATTCTCGGTTCTGATCGACTGGCCTGATGGTGACCACCTGCCGATGGAAACGCAGGACCGGTCGATCGTGACACACTATCTTCCGGCAGGTCTGCGGGCGCCGATGCTTGACGCGGTGCTGCAGTCATGTGCGGTTCTGCTGGCCGATGTGGAGCCCCGATGGATTTATCGGGTCACGAAGCATCGCAACATGCCCGCCAAGGCGATGCGGAAGCATGATCGGATTACCGAAACCATGCTTTCCTGTGGGTATGGATTGCTGAATGAGGGACTGGATCCGTTCGCGCGCCGGTTCTGGATACTGGAGCGGCTTTGAAATAGTGGCGCGAATGCGCTATATCCCGGTTGGCTGTTTCGAAAGGCAGATGCAATGTTGGCGCGCAAGACGGATGTCGAGAAGATCGCTCTGGACTATACAAGTGACAGGGTCTTCGAAGGTGTGCGTCTTCTCGACCGCGAGACTGCCGAACGGCATCGCGCGCGTGTGCAGCGCGCCCTTGCACGTATCAAGGCTCAGGCAACTGCTGCGCCTGATCCGGATTGAAGGTGCGAAGTTCCCTGACCTGCTTGCCTGGTCGCTGGGCGAAGACACGGAACTGAACAACGGATCCTCGCCATTCCATCACTTGCAGGCCCTGTTGCATGGGCTGTCTTTCATTCCGCGCCGGACCTTTTGAATGTATCCCGAACCCCGACATGTCGGCCTGGTCAACTGGATCGGCCTCTGGACGCTCTACGCCAAGGAAGTGCAGCGCTTCGTGAAGGTGGCCGGGCAGACGGTCCTTGCCCCCATCGTGACCACGCTGCTGTTCCTCGCCATCTTCACCCTGGCGCTGGGGGAGGGACGGGCACCGGTTGGCGGCATCTCCTTCGATGTCTTCCTGGCACCGGGCCTGG
This sequence comes from Minwuia sp., assembly GCA_965228535.1. Taxonomy (GTDB): domain Bacteria; phylum Pseudomonadota; class Alphaproteobacteria; order Minwuiales; family Minwuiaceae; genus Minwuia. Next base: position 1,626,233 of record CBDDHU010000003.1, read on the forward strand.
TGATGATGGCGGTGACGCAGAATGCCTTCGCCAACAGCTCATCCTCCCTGCTGATCGCCAAGATCCAGGGCAACATCGTCGATGTGCTGATGCCGCCGCTCAGCCCGACGGAACTTCTGGTGGCCTTTGTCGGTGCCGCCGTGACCCGTGGCCTTGCCGTGGCTATCGCGGTGACGGCGGCGATGGTGCCCTTCGTCGACCTGCCGTTCTGGTCGCTCGGCTGGGGCTTCCTGTTCGTGCTGCTGGCGTCGGTTATGATGGGGCTGATCGGCATCCTGACCGGTCTCTGGGCCGACAAGTTCGACCACATGGCCTTCATCACCAATTTCGTCATCACGCCGCTTGCGTTTCTTTCCGGCACGTTCTATTCGATCGACCGCCTGCCGGAATTCGCGCAAGGAATAGCGTTCGTGAACCCCTTCTTCTATGCCATTGACGGTTTCCGCCATGCCCTGACCGGGCAGGGTGACGTGTCACTGGTGCTCGGGGGCACGGTGCTGGCCGTGATCGACGTGATTCTGGCCATCTGGGTGCTGGTCCTGTTCCGACGAGGGTACAACCTCAAGGCTTGACCATGGGGAGACTGCCCCATAAAAACTCCCCCTTTCCGCTGGGTCAGCATTGATCCGGCGCCGGGGATCTATCCAGACTTCCATGAAACCAGAAACCAACCGGAACGGGAGACCTGTTCCCGAATCCTGAGCCCCTTGGAGGCCGCCATGATCGATGTCGTGATGCCGACTTATGCAAGAACCCCCGTTTCCTTCGAACGTGGTGAGGGTGCGCATCTGTACACGACCGACGGGCGACGTTTCCTCGATTTCGGCTCCGGGATCGCGGTCAGCCTGCTGGGACACAGCCATCCGGCGCTGGTCAAGGCGGTGCAGGACCAGGCGGCGAAGCTCTGGCACGTCTCCAACCTCTACGAGGTGCCGGAGCAGAAGGCACTGGCGCGGAAACTGACGGAGAACAGCTTCGCCGACACCGTGTTCTTCTGCAATTCGGGCGCGGAGGCGCTGGAGGGCACGATCAAGACCGCGCGGAAGTACCATTCCGCCAACGGTTCACCGGAACGCTATCGCATCATCACCTTCGAAGGCGCCTTCCATGGCCGGACCCTGGCCACCATGGCCGCGGGCGGGCAGGAGAAGATCCTGGCCGGTTTCGGGCCGAAGACGGACGGCTTCGACCAGGTGCCGTTCGGCGACCTGGCAGCCACGAAGGCCGCCATCGGGCCACAGACAGCAGGCATCCTGGTGGAGCCGATCCAGGGTGAGGGCGGCGTCCGGGTGGCGGACCATGCCTTCCTGAAGGGGCTGCGCAAGCTGTGTGACGAGGCCGGAATCCTGCTGCTGATGGACGAGGTCCAGTGCGGCATGGGCCGGACGGGCAAGCTGTTCGCGCACCAGTGGACCGACATCACGCCGGACGTCATGGGCGTGGCCAAGGGCATTGGCGGCGGCTTCCCGCTGGGGGCCTTCATGGCTACGGCGGAGGCCGCGAAGGGCATGGTCGCCGGCAGCCACGGCACCACCTACGGCGGCAACCTGATGGCGATGGCGGCGGGCAATGCCGTTGCGGACACCATCCTGGCCGACGGCTTCCTGGATCACGTGCAGGCCGTTGCCAACCGCATGAAGCAGGGCCTGGCATCGATCAGCGACCGCTTTCCGGCCGTGTTCAAGGGCGTGCGCGGCACCGGCCTGATGCTGGGGCTGGAATGCGTCATGGTGAACGGCGATGTCGTCGCGGCGCTGCGGGAGCAGGGTCTGCTGGCCGTTCCGGCCGGGGACAATGTCGTGCGTATCCTGCCGCCGCTGATCATCGGCGACGCGGAGATCGACGAGGGGCTGGGCATGATCGAGACCGCCGCCGCCACGCTTTCGACGAAGGCAGCGGCAGGATGAGCGCGACACGTCACTTCCTGAGTATCGAGGATGTTCCGGCCGCTGACCTGCAGGGCATCATCAGGGATGCGCGTGAACGCAAGGATGCGCGCAACGGTTGGGCCAAGGGGCGGGTTGACGAGGACCGGCCGCTGGAGGGGCACCTGCTGGCGCTGATCTTCGAGAAGCCGTCCACCCGCACGCGCGTCTCCTTCGATGCCGCGATGCGCCAGCTTGGCGGCCAGACCACCATCCTGAATGCCGGTGAACTGCAGCTCGGTCGGGGCGAGACCATCGGTGACACGGCAAAGGTGCTGTCGGCCTATACCGACGGCATCATGATGCGCACCTTCGAACAGGCGAAGTTGGACGAACTGGCCGAGCAGGCCAGCGTGCCGGTGATCAACGGCCTGACCGATTCCGGGCATCCCTGCCAGCTGATGGCGGACGTGCTGACGCTGGAGGAGAAGCGCGGCGGCGTGGCCGGTCAGACCATCGCCTGGTCCGGGGACGGCAACAACATGGCCAGTTCCTGGATCGAGGGCGCGGCCCGCTTCGGCTACCGGCTGCGGCTTGCCTGCCCGGCGGGCCTGGAGCCGGATGCCGGTGTCATGAAGCGCGCGCTGGCCGATGGCGGGGACATCACCCTGACCGACGATCCGCGCGCCGCGGTGGAAGGTGCCGACTGCGTCGTTGCCGACACCTGGGTCTCCATGGGGGACGAGGACGCGGCGGACCGCCACAACCTGCTGCGCCCCTACCAGGTCGACAGTCGGCTGATGGGACTGGCCCGCAAGGATGCGGTGTTCATGCACTGCCTGCCCGCGCATCGCGGGGAGGAAGTGACGGCGGAGGTGATCGACGGTCCGCAGTCAGTGGTCTTCGCGCAGGCCGAGAACCGTGTCCATGCCCAGAAGGGTGTGCTGCTCTGGTGCCTGGCCCGCTGAACGATCCTGTCGCGTTGAATGACGAGGAACAAGCCATGGACTCAGACAGGGCCGCACCGACGGACGACCTGATCCAGCCCTTCCACCTGAACGGGCGGGAGGTGCGGGGACGCATCATCCGCCTTGGCTCGGTCGCCCATGCCGTGCTGACCCGCCATGCCCTGCCTCCGGCAGCGGCTTCCCTGCTGGGGGAGGCGATGGCGCTGACCGCGATGATGGCCAGTGCCATGAAGTTCAACGGCATCTTCACCCTGCAGGCGCAGGGGGATGGCCCGGCGAGCATGCTGGTGGCTGACTATCGCAATTGCGGGGACCTGCGCGGCTATATCCGCCTGTCGGATTCCTTCGACGCGGCGCGCGACACCACGGCGGACGGCCTGCTGGGCAAGGGTATCCTGGCCCTGACGGTGGACAGGGAGGGGGACAGCCAGCGCTACCAGGGCACGGTGGAGCTGGAGGGCGACAACCTTTCCAGTTCAGCGGAGTACTATTTCCGCCAGTCCGACCAGGTGCCCAGCCTGTTCCGCCTGTTCGCCGGTCACGGGCCGGACGGCAACTGGCGCGTCGGCGGCATCATGCTGCAGTCGCTGCCCAAGGACCCGGACGAGGACAAGGCGAAGGAGGACTGGAACCTGGCCGAGACCCTGGCCGCGACGGTCAAGCCGCAGGAACTCCTTGATCCGACCCTCTCCCCGGCGGAACTGCTCTACCGGCTGTTCCACGAGGATGGCGTCTGGCTGCACGACGCGACCCCGGTGCGTGACCAGTGCACCTGCTCGGCGGAGCGGATCGCGGAGGTGGTGCAGTCCTTCCCGGAGGAGGAGGTGCGCGACCTGGCCGTTGAAACCGGAAACGTATCGGTGGACTGTCAGTTCTGCGGGCGAACCTATACCCTGCCGCTGGAAAACCTGATCGGAGACCGAACCGCATGAAGACCTCGCGCCGACACCTGCTTCTCGCCGCGCCCGCGCTGCTGCTTGCCGGGTGCAGCGGGCCGTCCATCCTGTCCGATGGTCCGTTCGTGCCGGAAATCTCCTTCCGGCACCTGCCGGCCATCACCTTCGACGTGGCCAGCATCGACGTGCAGCAGAGCTTCGTCTCGTCCGGTCAGCCGCCGGCCATCGAGCACCAGATCCCCGTGACGCCTGCACAGGTGGCGCACAACTGGGCCCGTGACCGGCTGCAGGCCGGTGGCGCGGACGGCGTGGCGCGGTTCACCATCCTGGATGCCAGCGTGAAGGAGATCGCGCTGGAGACCGACAAGTCCGTCACCGGGCTGCTGAAGACGCAGCAGGAGAGCCGGCTGGAGGGCAGGGTCGAGGTCCGTATCGACATCAGCAACGCCAGGGGCACGGGTTTCACCAACGCCATCGCCACCCGCAGCCAGACGATTCCCGAAGGTCTGACCCTCGATGAGCGGGAGCAGTTGCAGATCGATTTTGTCGAGGCACTGGGGCAGGATATGAACCGCAGGCTGGAAACGGAGATCCGTTTCAACCTGACGACATTCGTGAAGCCTTGAGGGGAGGGGCGGCATGAGCAAGGAAATCATCCGCCATCCCGTGCTGCAGCAGATGGTCGACAAGGGCAATGTGCCCCTGTCGCTGGCGACGAAGGGGGCGGGGCTGGTCTTCGTCTCCGGCCTGCCGCCGGTGGACCTGGAGACCGGGCAGCTGATCCAGGGCGACATCGAGGCACAGACGCGCGCGTCGCTGAACGCGGTGAAGGCGGTGCTGGAAGGAGCCGGATCATCGATGGAGAAGGTGCTGAAATGCACCGTATTCGCCGTCAATGCCGGGCAGTTCGACCGCGTGAACGCCGTCTATGCCGAGTTCTTTCCCAGTGAGCCACCCGCCCGCACCTTCGTGACCGTGGGGTCCTGGCCCTGGTCGTTCGATATCGAGATCGAGGCGGTGGCCCTCGCCTGACCGGATTCTGCAAGGAGACTGAACGTGGCACCCAGACAACGCATTGCCGTCACCGTACCCGCCGGCCCCCGGCTGCAGGACACCATCGACCGCCTGACCTGGGCGGAGGCCAATGGCTATGATGACGCCTGGTTCGCCGACGGTGCCGCGCCGGATGCGCTGACATCGGTTGCCGCGCTGGGACCGCGCTTCGAGAAGCTGCGTTTCGGCATCGCCGTCACGCCCGTCTTCTCCCGCACACCCGCCGTGCTGGCGGCCACCGCCAACGTGATCGGCCAGGCCATGCCCGGCCGTTTCGTGATGGGGCTGGGATCATCGAGCCAGACCATGATGGTGGGCTGGCACGGGCAGCATTTCGAGAAGCCGCTGACTCGCGTGAAGGAGACCGCGCAGCTTGTCCGCTCCATGCTGGCCGGGGAGAAGTCGGACTTCGACGGCGTCACCGTGAAGAGCAAGGGCTACCGCCAGGCACCGCTGGAGCAGACGGTGCCGATCTACCTCGCCGCACTGCGGTCAAACATGATCGAGATGGCGGCGGAGGTCGGCGACGGCGTGATCTTCAACCTCTGGCCGAAGAAGGCGCTGCCGAAGATGATCGAGCATGTCCATGCCGGTGCCGCGCGGGCGGGCCGCAACGGCGCGGACGTGGAGATCGTCAACCGGCACATGGTGCTGGTGACCGACGACAAGGCAGAGGGCCGGGCGCGTTTCCGCCAGAACTTCGCCCCCTACTACGCCACGCCGGTCTACAACAAGTTCCTGGCCTGGGCAGGCTACGAGGACGAGGCGGCGCAGATCCGCGAGGGCTGGGCGGAGAAGGACCGGGCCAAGACCACCGGCGCGCTGGTCGATGACCTGATCGACGACATTGCCATCATCGGCACGGCGGACGAATGCCGCGAACGGCTGCGCTGGGCCGCGGAGACCGGCATCCACACCCACATCATTGCGCCGCTCAGCCCCGACCCGAAGGAAGCGATCCGCTGCTTCGAGGCGTTCCGGCCGGAGGTCTTCTCACTCGCCGCCTGATGCGTCGCCCCTCGCCGTCCGGTCCTGCTGCGCGATGCGGCGCTTGATCCGGCTGAGGGCCTGCGGCGTGATCCCGATATGGGCGGCAATGTCCGCTTGCGGGACCGCCGCCGCGTCGGCCGGGTTTCCAGCGAGAAATCCGCGGTAACGCTCCTCCGCCGTCAGGCAGAGCAGGTCGTGCTCCCGCTTCTCCTTGCGGCGGGCGAAGGCGATCAGGAACGCGATGACCTCGTTGGCGAAACCGATGTCGGTTTCCGCCTGCCGGACCAGCAGGTCGAACGGCAGGCTGATGATGGTCGCGTCCCGGATCGCCACCAGGCTGAAGGTGCAGCTGCCGCCCGGCTCCATCGCGGCCAGGCTGCCGATACTGCCCCCCGGCCCGACCAGCGATTTCACCTGCTCCCGCCCGTCAATGCCGGTGTAGTAGGCCTTCAGATGCCCGGCGCGGACGAAATGCAGCCGCGCGTCCCAGTCGCCCTGGAAGAAGACATGCTCCCCCTTCGGTACCTGCCGCACCCTGCCATCCGTCGCGAGTAGCTGCTCGACCTGCTGCAAATGAACCTCGATCAATCGGGAACGGACGGACCGCCGATAGGCTGACTGGCGAACCATCGAACAGTCAGTGTGGAGGCAACGGGATGGACCTGTCGAGACGACGGATCGTGCTGAGTGGCGGAACCTCCGGGATCGGCCGGGAACTGGCGAAGCTGCTGGCGCCGGACAACCACGTGATCGTGCTGGCCCGCCCGTCCTCGCGGAGCAGGCAGCTGGCGGCGGAGATACCGGGCATCGAGATCATGGATGCCGATCTCGCTGAGCCCGGGAGTGTCGCCGCTGTGGGCCGGGAACTGGCTGCTGGAGAGCCGCTGGATGGCCTGATCAACTGTGCGGCGGTGCAGAACCGGCCGCTGCTGACTGCCCCGGACTACGATCCGGCAGGCCTGGTGCCGGAAATTGCCGTCAACCTGACCGCGCCCTGCCTGCTGACGGCTTACCTGCTGCCCGGCCTGCTGCGCCGTGACCGGGCCTTCATCATGAACGTCAATTCCGGGCTGGGGCTGGTGCCGAAGACGGAATCGGCGGTCTATTGCGGGACCAAGGGCGGGCTGAACATCTTCACCCTGGCGCTGCGCAACCAGCTTGCCGGCACACCGGTGCGCGTGCAGCAGGCATTCCTGCCGCTGGTGGAAACGCCGATGACCGCCGGGCGGGACGGGGCCATGCTGGCGGCGCGTGACGTTGCCCGGCAGATCATCAGCAGCATCCGGCAGGGCACACCGGACACCGATATCGGCAAGGTGCGCTGGCTGCGCCGCATCAACCGCCTGTCGCCGTCGCTGGCGCGTCACATCATGCGGGGGACCTGAGCCATGCGACCCCTGCTGAAAGTGATGCTGATCCTGGGCGGCATCTTCGCCTCCACCTTCCTGGTCGGGCGGCTGCTCGGCATCCTGACGGAGGACAATGTCCGTGGCTGGCTGGCGGAGGCCGGCACGGTCTCACCAGCCTGGATCGCGGCACTGGTGATCCTGCTGCTGTTCATCGACCTGTTCGTGGCGGTGCCGACGCTGACCGTCACCCTGCTGGGCGGCTACTTCCTCGGGTTCGGTATGGGCATGGGCGCGGCCTTCGCGGGCATGAGCCTGGCGGCATTCGGCGGCTATGCCATCTGTCACCGGCACGGCGAGCGGCTGGTGTCGGTGCTGGTTCGCGACAGCATGAAGCGCGAGGAGATGCGGGCCGCGTTCCATCGCAACGGCCCGGCGATGATCCTGCTGTCGCGCGCCGCACCGATCCTGCCGGAGGTGACGGCCTGCATGGCCGGGGCCACGCGGATGCCGCTGCCGACCTTCGCGCTGCTGTTCAGCATCAGCACGCTGCCCTACGTGGCCATTGCCGCCTGGGCCGGGTCGGTCAGCAGCATCGACAACCCGATGCCCGCGATCTACGCGGCGCTGGGACTCTATGCCGTCATGTGGACCGGCTGGGCGCTTTACCGCGCCCGTATCCGGCGGCGCTGAACGGCCGGGCCGGGGCCTGTCGCGTCAGCCGCCGCGAAGGGCCGCCGTGGCCGCCGCATCGACCTCCCCCGTATCGGTCAGGGCCACGCGGTAGGTGTCGCGGGCGCGGTCGCGGCTGATCCAGCCCTCCCGCACGTCCTTCTCGATCCGGGCCGGGTCACGCTCCGCCGGGTTGCCATAGCCACCGCCGCCGCAGCAGTGGGAGACGATGGTTTCCCCCTCATGCAGGGTCACCACGTCGCTGTTGGCGGTCGGGGTGACGGTGCCGTCGGCGCCCCGGATACCCTGGAAGGCATTGCCGCCGCGCCCGGCCCCGCGCACGCCCTGGGCCGGGTTGTGGGTGCCGTCGGAGACGAAGGCGACCTCCATGTCGCCACGGGTCGGGCCGTACTCGACCAGCATGCCCGGTCCGCCCTTCTGCTTTCCGGCGCCTTCCGAATCGGTGATGAAACGGCGCTGCTTCACCAGCATCGGGTGGCGCATCTCGTCCAGTTCGATGCTGTCCTGGTAGCAGAGACCGGCATTGCCGACATGGCCGAGCGTGATCCAGGCATCGGTGCCGGGCGCGGCCGCGCCGCCGGTCATGGCGAGGAACAGCTGGTTCACGTAGCGCTCCTTCAGCTTCGGATCATAGCCCGAGACCACGCCGACCGACGCGGGCAGGATCGCGCCGGATTCGGCCATGCCGAAACCTTCCTCCAGCTCCGCGATGGCGGCCTGCACGGAGTTCGCGACCCGGTCGGCCACGTTCGTCGTGGCGACGGAACAGCTTGTCGGATGCTCCGGGATGCCGCAGATCGCGTTCTTCTTCAGGTGGATGTCGATCCGGCGGAAGGCCCCGTCATTCTTCGGCACCGACGGGTCGATGGAATTGAACACGCCGATCATCGCGGCCGTCCGCGCGCAGGCCTCCGACAGGTTCAGGCCGCAGGGCAGGGCATCCATGTTGTCGGTCAGGTCCACGGCGATGCGACCGGCATCCGCGTCCACGTTGACGGTGACATTGATCGGGATGCCGTCCTCCGGCGTGCCCGGGACCGGGTCGTGGCGGCTGGTCCAGGAGGTGGAGCCGCTGGGCATCTTCGCGATGGCGTTGACCATGCGGTTCTCCGTGTAGTCGAACCACTGGCCGGTGAAGTCGTGCAGCGTGTCCCAGCCGATCTCGTCGGCCAGCGACAGCAGTTCCCGCTCCCCGATCCGGGCGGCGCCGACCATGGCCAGGTAATCGCCCCACCACTGCTCCGGCACCCGGATGCGCAGCATGCACATGCGGATCACGTCGCCGATGTTCTCGTAGTTCTCCTGGATCTTCACGCCGGGGAAGATCAGCGCCCCCTCCTCGTACACGTCTCGGGCATTGCCCATGTAGGTGGTGGGCTGGGAGTTGCCGCAGTCCGCCTGGTGCGCCTTGGCCAGCACGGTGAAGTGGTGCACGCCGTCATCGTCGATCACCGGCACGATCAGCGTGTGGTCGGCCGGATGCGAGCAGCCGTGATAGGGCGAGTTGTGCAGGAAGGCATCGCCCTTCTTCAGGTTCGGATGGAATTCCTTGATCGACCGCGCCATCAGGTCCGGGCCGCTCAGCACGTGGATCGGGAGGCTTTCCGCCGTCGCCAGCAGCCGGTCGTCGGCGGTGATGATGCAGCAGGAGAAGTCGCGCGCAATGTTCAGCACGCCGGAGCGGCCGGTGCGCAGCAGCGTGTTCGCCATCTTGCGCGCGATGCCCTCCAGGCGGTTGTTGAGGATCGCCAGCTGGACGCCGTCGATCTGTTTCGGTGCCGCACTGTCAGCCATGTCTGTTCTCCATTACCAGGCGCGCCAGCCACCATCGACGGGCAGGATCACGCCGTGAACCGATCTGGCCTCTTCCGAGGCCAGGAAGACTGCCGCACCGGCCATGTCGGCAGCGGGCAGGAAATCATCCCCTGACGGGGTGCGTTCGCGCATCTTCGCGGCCCATTCCGGGTCGGCGCGCAGGTCCGCGTTCATGGGGGTGACGATGTTGCCGGGCGCGATCGCGTTGACGTTGATGCCGTGCGGCGCAAGCTCCAGGCAGAGTGATTTCGTCAGGTTGTTCATCCCGCCCTTGGAGGCGCAGTAGGCCGCCGACTGCGGAAAGCCGCCGATACCGGCGATGGAGCTGACATTGATGATGCGGCCCCAGCGCTGCTGCTTCATGTGGCCGACGAACGCCTTGGTCAGGAAGAAGACGCTCTTCAGGTTGGTGTCGAGCTGGCTGTCCCAGTTGGCCTCGTCCACTTCCTCGATCGGGCGGGGTTCGAAGATACCGGCATTGTTGACCAGGATGTCGACGGGACCGAGGCGCGCGGCGATCTCCGCCTGCAGCCGCGTGGTCTCCGGCACCTGGCCGATGTCGGCCTGGAAAGAGAGGGCGGTTCCGCCGTCAGCCCGGATACGGGCCACGATCTCGTTGGCGGTCTCGCGGTTGTGGCGGTTGATGACCGCCACGGCAGCGCCCTCCGCGGCCATTGCCAGTGCGATCTCGGCACCGATCCCCTGGGATCCGCCGGTCACTGCCGCAATTCGGCCTGCAAGTCGCATGAGGGGGCTCCTGAAAGAAATGAGCCCCGCTCCGGAACAGGCCGGAACGGGGCTCGGGTCGTGTCATCGCGGGCGCTGGATCACCGCGCGATGTAGGAGTAGCGCTTGCCGAACAGCACATCCAGCGGAACGGGTTCCGAGATGGTGAAGTCGGCAGCCACCGCGGGCTTGCCGTTGGTGGTTTCCACGATCAGGTACGGCGCACGATCCTGGTGATGCAGGATGTTCGTGAAGGTACGGGTACCGATCAGGAACGGCTCCTCGCGGAAGGTCTCCATGGCGGCGACCACGGCGTCGGTCTCGAAGGTACCGGCCTTCTCCACCGCGCGGGCCCACATCTCGATCACCAGGTAACCGGGATAGGTGTACTGGCTGTTCGGACGCTCACCGAAGCGGGCCTCGTACTTCTTGTTGAACTCTTCGACGGCGGGACGCGGGTCATCGCCGTAGATCGACGCCTGCTCGGTCACGTAGTGGCCGGTCAGGTTCGGCACGGAATCCAGCCAGTAGGTGCCGCTCATGGAGCTGCCACCGGCCAGGGCCGAAGTGATGCCTGCCGCCCGGATCTGGCGCAGCGCGCTGGCGCCACCCGGAATGTAGGAGCAGTTCATGATGATGTCGGGCTGCGTCGGCAGGCTCTTGATGCGGGTGATCTGGGCCGCGATCGAGGCGTCGCCGTTCTGGTAGACGTCATGGCCGAGGATCTCCAGCCCCAGCTTCTCACGCCACATCCAGTCAAAGCCGTAGCAGATGCCCTTGTTGTACTCGATGGTGGTGTCCAGCAGGATGTAGGCCGTCTTCCAGCCCTTTGCCTGGGAACCCCACTCGGCGATGGTCGCGCCCTGCACGCCCGCCAGGACGGAGGAGGAGAAGGCATTCTTGCCGACACCCTGGATACCGGCCAGCACGCTTTCCGCGCAGAGGAAGATGGCGATCTTGTTGGCGTTCTTCGCTGCCAGCGCCGCCGGGGCACCGAAGTCGTAGTCACAGTCGACGGCGAGCATCTGCGCGCCTTCGTTCAGGACTTCCTGACCGGCCTTGGCACCTTCCACGCGGTCGGTCTTGGCGTCGGCCATGACATAGGTGATCTTCTTGCCGAGGATCCCGCCCTTGGCGTTGATGTCATCGATGGCGATCAGCGCCGCGTTGGTGGATGGCTGGCTGTAGGCCTGCATCCAGCCGGAATAGGATGCCGCGAAGCCGACCACGACCTCGTCATCGGCAGCGTTCGCCACGGTCGCGCCTGCGGCGAGACCCAGTGCGGCGACCGCACCGATGGCAGATGTTGCTAGTTTTCTCATTCGACAAAAACCTCCTGTCATGTTCGTGCACTGCCCCGCTGGAACACGGCGGCGGGCCGATGCCGCCTCCTGACATCGGTCCGTCCGTTTGTTGCGCTGCAACAGAACGGCGTCACGCTGGGAACATGCTACGACATATCAGGAAACTGGCAACTACCGGGCAGGGTCCGGAGCTTGGACCCATGTGCACAAAACAGCGATGTCTGGCGCACCGCACCGGGCATTCAGCGATGGATGAGGTGCGCCAAGCCCGCGAAACCGAAGGGTTTGCGGGTCTTCGGCAGGGGCTCGCCGGGGCTCCGGACCGGTGCGGTTGTCTTGCCGCGCCGCAACATCGCGTCTAACGTCGCCGCATCGAAACGGTGAAATTCGCCGTTCTCTATGTGTCGCCAATACCGGAGGGGCCATCGGTGCAACAGGGCGGAGACAGCAGTTCCTCGCTGGAGGTACGGGACGTCACCATCAGGTTCGAGGGGCTGACAGCCATCGACAAGGTGAACGAGACCGTGTCGCCGGGTGAAATTCTCGGGCTGATCGGCCCGAACGGTGCAGGCAAGACCACGCTGGTCAACACGATGACCGGGTTCCAGGAACCGACTGTCGGCGATGTCCTGCTGGACGGTACCTCGGTGAAGCAGGTCAAGGCCCACATGCTGCGGCGCAAGGGCGTCTCGCGCACGTTCCAGGCGGGACGGCTGTTCCGCGAGATGAGCGTCGTGGAGAATGTCGAGGTCGCGGGCGTCGGCATGGGGCTGCGGCGGGCCGCCGCCCACAAGGAAGCCATGAACCTGCTGGAATGGATCGGGCTTTCGGACCGCGCCAACGTGCTGGCCGGTGCGCTGCCCTACACGGACGAACGCCGCGTCGGCATCGCCCGCGCGCTGATCCAGTCACCGAAGTTCATGCTGCTCGACGAACCTGCGGCCGGCATGTCGGACCTGGAATGTGACGACCTGATGAGCCTGGTGCAGCGGGTCAGGGACGAGTTCGGCTGCGGCATCGTGCTGATCGAACACAACATGCGCGTCGTCATGGGGATCTGCGAACGGATCCACGTGCTCGACAGCGGCCGGACCATCGCGCGCGGCACCCCGGGGGAGGTGCAGAAGAACCCCGCGGTGATCGAAGCCTATCTGGGCAAGGGGTAAGGCGATGCTGGAAGTCAAGGACCTCGAGGTACGCTACGGGCGGCTGACCGCACTGCGCGGCGTCACCCTGTCGATCAAGGAAGGCGAGATCGCCTGCATCGTCGGCCCGAACGGGGCGGGCAAGTCGACCACGCTGCTGTCGATCTCCAGCGTGCTGACACCTGCCGCCGGGACCATCACCTTCGATGGCCGGACGATCAACGGGACCCGGCCCGAGGACGTGGCCCGCATGGGTATCTCCCAGGTGCCGGAGGGACGGCACATCTTCACCTCCCTCTCGGTGGAGGAGAACCTGATGGTCGGGGCCGCCATCCGCACGGACAAGGCGGAGGTGCAGCGCGACCTGGCGCGGATCATCGAGACCTTTCCGATCCTGGGTGAGCGCCGCCGCCAGTCGGCGGGCAAGCTCTCGGGCGGTGAACAGCAGATGCTGGCCATCGGCCGCGCCCTGATGACGAACCCGCGGTTCATGACCATCGACGAACCGTCGCTGGGTCTCGCGCCGAAGATCGTCGATCGCGTCTACGAGGTGCTGATCGACCTGCGCAAGCAGCGCGGCCTGACCCTGCTGATCGTGGAACAGAGTTCGGAGCGTGCGCTGAAGGCAGCGGACACGCTCTATGTCCTGCGCAACGGCTCGATCCAGCTGGGCGGCAAGGCTGCCGACCTGCAGGACGGCAAGGAAGTCCACAAGGCCTATTTCGGCTTCTCCGAGGAGCATGAAGGGGAGGTGATGATCTGATGGCTTTCGCACTTCAGGTTCTGATGAACGCACTCAGTCTCGGCAGTCTCTACGCACTGGCCGCGCTGGGTATCGGGCTGCTGTTCGGTGTGCTGAAACTGATCAACTTCGCCCATGGTGACTTCATCACGGTCGGTGCCTACGCGCTGATCGTGCCGTCCGCCGCGACGCAGGCGACCCTGCTGATCGGTGACTTCCACCCGCTGATCCTGATCCCCTGCATCGTGGTCATCGTGGTGGTGCTGGCGCTGATCTCCGAATTCATCGTCTTCCGGCCGCTGCGCAACGCGTCACCGGCAACATTGATGATCGGATCGTTCGCGCTCGGCTTCGTCATCCAGAACATCCTGATCATGGTCTATGGCGGTCGCCCGAAGGCAGTGGGCATCTGGTCGGACCTGAGCCTGGGTATCGAGCTGATGGAAGGCGTCGAGGTGCCGAAGCTGCAGCTGATCATCATCGGCGTCACGCTGGTGCTGATGGTGGTGCTGGTGCTGTTCCTGACAAAGACGAAGTATGGCGTGCACATGCGTGCGGCGGCGGAGGACTTCCGCATGGCCCGGATGCTGGGGATCGAGGCCAACCGCGTCATCATGCTGGCGGTCGCGATCAGCGGCATGCTGGCCGCCGCGGTCTCCATGCTATTCGTGGTGCAGACCGGCATCCTGGACTTCCGCATGGGTGTCTCGCTGATGCTGTTCGCCTTCATCGCCACGGTGATCGGCGGCATGGGCAGTCTGGTCGGGGCGGTGGTCGGCGGCTTTGCCGTCGGCGCGGTCAGCATCCTGCTGCAGACCTTCCTGCCGTCGGAGATGCGCGTCTTCCGCGACGTGTTCGTCTTCGCCATCGTGATCTTCATTCTGCTGGTCAGGCCCCAGGGTCTGGTCATGTCCCGAGCGTCCAGGGAGCGTGTCTGAGATGGAGCCGAAAACCCCCCTGGGCCACTTGGTCCGCGATGTCTGGCCGCTGATCATCCTCTCTGTGGGACTGCTGCTGATCGTCGTCGTCATCCAGTCGCTGGGTGACCGCATCATCAGCCAGTCGCTGACGGAGGGCCTGATCCGCCTGGTGGTCGTTGTCGGCCTCTACATCTTCATCGGCAATTCCGGCCTGATCTCCTTCGGCCATATCGGCTTCATGATGATCGGCGCCTACGCCACCGCGTGGCAGACCATGGACCCGATGACGAAGGACATCTTCATTCCGGGGCTGCCGGGATACCTGCTCGCCAATTCGCACCACTGGCTGCTGGCGACGGTGATCGGCGGTCTGGTGGCGGCCATCGCGGCCTTCATTTCCGGCCTTGCCATGATGCGGCTGTCCGGCATCGCCGCCTCCATCGGTACCTTCGCACTGTTCATGAGCTTCTACTCCCTGTACCTGCAGTGGAGCACCTGGACGGCAGGCCAGAGTTCGCTGGTCGGCATTCCGGTGACGACCACGCCGTGGGTGGCCTTCTGGTTCTGCATCGTCGCCATGATCGGGGCGTTCATCTATTCCCGGTCCAGGTTCGGCCTGGCGCTGCGGGCGAGCCGTGAGGACGAGGTCGCGGCCAAGGCGGCGGGTGTGAACGTCACCTCGGAACGCGTCATCTCCTTCACGATCAGTGCCTTCTTCGTCGGCATGGCCGGTGGCCTGTACGGCCATTTCCTGGGGTTGCTGACGGTCGACACCTTCTACCTGCCGATGACCTTCATCACCCTGTCGATGCTGGTGGTCGGCGGCATGCAGAGCCTGTCCGGCGCCGTGGTCGGCACCATCGTGCTGTCCTTCGTGATCGAACTGCTGCGCAAGGCCGAAAAGGGCTTCAGCGTCGGCGAGACCAGCCTGAGCCTGCCGGCAAGCTCGGCGGAGGTCGGCCTGGGTGTCATCCTGCTGCTGATCCTGATCTTCCGCCCGGCGGGACTGACACGCAATGCGGAGATCTACTGGCCCTTCAAGCCGAAGGTGGCGGTGACCGAGGTGACCCACCGCCAGTCCTGAACCATCTGCCGGATCCGCGATCGCGGTCCGGTCGGTCAGAAGGGCGGGGACCCGTGTTCCCGCCCTTTTCCGTTCAGGCCGGTCTCAGCCGAGTTCCGCTGCCCGGGAGGGGGGGTAGCCGAAGGCGCGCTGGAAGGCGGTGGCGAAGTTTGCCGCGCTGGAATAGCCCGCCATCCGTGACGCGGCACTGACGCTGATGCCGCCATTGCGCAGTGCCTCCCGTGCGCGCTCCAGCCGCGTCCGGCGCACATGGGTCATCACGCTCTCGCCGAAACAGTCGACGAAGGCCCGCTGCAGGGTGCTGACGCTCATGCCGGTGGCGCGCGCGATGGAGGCAAGGCTGAGTGATTCGGCCGTGTGGGCCTGCACGTAGTCGCGCACCGCGTGGGCGCGACCGACATCGCGGGCCGAGACACCCGTTGCCGTGGCGGATGAGGTCTCGGGGGTGAACTGGGACACCGCATCGCGCAGGATCTGGATGCCGCGGATTTCCAGCTGCAGGCGGGCAGCCACGTCCAGTTCCTCCCCGGCCGCTGCCAGGATCTCCTCCGCGCTGCCGATGGAGGCGAGGGAGGGGCGCCAGCCCCGCACACCGCGAGGTGCCGTGCCGGAATGGCCCGGCATCAGGTGCGCCGCCATGCTGTCACTGCCGTCCGCAACATCATCGAACCAGCCGGGCGGGACGGAGATGATCACCTTTCGGATCCGGCGTCCGCGCCGCAACCGTCGGGCGAGGGAGGAGGTCTCCCCGTGGGACCACATGGCCCCCCGGGCATCTGCAGCTTCCGTGAACTCGATGGGCTGGTCCGCCAGCACGGCCTCGACCCGTCCCTCCAGCAGGATGGCGACGGAGACGGTGGGCGGCAGTTCGATGCGGACCTCCACATCGTCCATCTCGACGGCATCCGTGGCATGGATCTTCAGCCCCGAATGCAGGTGCCAGACGCCCATCCTGCCGCTGAGAAGTGCCTCGCCGCCGTCGGACACGGGGCGCACGACACGGTGGTTCTGCCCCGCGCGCTGCATCCGGTCGGCAATGTCTCCCGCCTTCAGTTCGGTGGCCTTCCTGCGCCCTGCTTGACCGCTGCTTCGCCGTCCGTCGGTTCGATTTGTCAAAGCGCAAAGCCCTTTCGTCAGATGACAAAGCATGCATGTATTGCGAATAATTCGCAATAGCAGTCAATTTCTCCCACACGTTCCGGCGGGAGGGAGACACAGCATGATGACCGTTTCGAAGATGCGGACCCTGGCGTCCGGTGGCCTGATGACGGCGCTCTGCGCGCTGCTGGCAGGTGGACCGGCGATGGCACAGTCCGAAGGCAAGGAGGAGACCCTGGTGCTGCCGGAGATCGTGGTCGAGGGTGAGCCCGGCGTGGTGACCGAGGACACGGGCAGCTATGCCACGACCCGCGCCACCGTGGGCTGGAAGCAGCCCGTCGATATCCGGGAGGTGCCGCAGTCGGTCACGGTGATCACGCGGGAGCGGCTGGACGACGCCATGGCCAACACGATGGAGGAGGCGGCCTACACCACCCCCAATGTCAGCACCGCCACCGGCGACCTGTTCGGCGGCTCGCTCTATTCGCGCGGGCACGAGGTCTTCACCTACAATGTCGATGGTGCGCCGCGCCCGTTCCTCAGCCTCTTCGGCACCGCGCCGGACCTGGCCTTCTTCGACCGCATGGAGGTGCTGTCCGGGCCGTCCGGCGTGTTCCAGGGGTCGGGGGAGCCGGTCGGCACCATCAACCTGGTGCGCAAGCGTGCCCTGGACGAGACCCGGCTGGAGCTTTCGGCGCTGTACGGCACCTTCGACCACTACCGCGCCGACTTCGATGCCACAGGGCCGCTGAACGAGGACGGGACGGTGCGCAGCCGCTTCGTGGCCTTCGCCAAGACGGAGGACACCTTCGTCGATTTCGCCAGTGCGGAGCGGGCCGGTGTCTACGGCACGCTGGAGTTCGACCTGGGCGACTACACCACCCTGTCGGTCGGTGCGATCCTGGAGGCGCAGTTCGGCATCCGTTTCAGCGGCCTGCCGACCTTCAACAATGGCGAGATCATCAATGTCGCGCGGGAGACCTTCATCGGTGCACCCTTCAACAAGTTCGGCAGCGGCGCCAGCGAGTACTTCGCCGAACTGGAGCACGAGTTCGACTATGGCGGGGTGCCGAAGCTCAGCAGCCGCTTCTACGAACGTGACGTGGACATCAAGAACCTGCTCGGCATCTCCGGTGTCGATCCGGCGACGGGCGATTTCAACGTCTTCACCTTCATGCGGGACTACCAGGAACAGAACATCTATGTCGATGCGAACCTGACCTCTCCGCTGAACGTCTACGGTCGCGTGGGCGAGGTCACGGTCGGTGCGGACTTCCGCAAGAACGTGCAGCTGACCAAGCAGAACTTCGACTTCACCAACGGCGTGCAGAACATCTTCGCCTTCGACCCCCGTGCGCTGGTCGAACCGGCAGCGGTCTTTCCCGGTGTCGGTCCCGGCTTTCGCCTGAACACGAAGGCGCGGGCGACCGAACTCGGCGGCTACGGGCAGGGGCGGCTGGAGGTCGTGGACGATCTGCGCCTGACACTGGGAACGCGCTTTGCCCACTTCCAGAACCTGACCGTGGACGAAGGGCGCAACATCGTCACCACCGACCTGGTCGAGAACCAGATCGTGCCCTTCGCCGGCCTGTCGTATGACGTGACCGACCGGGCGACGGTCTTCACCAGTTATTCCGAGATCTTCCAGCCGCAGACCGACCAGGATGCCAACGGCGCGACCCTGGAACCGATCGTCGGCCGCCAGGTCGAGCTGGGGGTCAAGACGGGCTTCTTCAACGATGCGCTTCGCACCAACGCCACGGCCTTCTGGATGCAGGACGAGAACCGTGCGGTGGCGGACCCGAACAATGCCGGTGCCTTCATCGCGGCGGGCGAGGCGATCACGACAGGCTTCGAACTGATCGTGCAAGGTGCGGTGACGGAGAACATCGACATCTCGGGTGGCTACAACTTCGTCCAGACCGAACTCGACACCGACCCGACGCCGAAGCACAGCGCGGTGATGTGGGGCAAGTACAAGTTCCTCTCCGGCCCTCTTGCGGGTGCGCACCTGGGTGCCGGCGCGCGGGCGGTCGGATCGTTCAAGAGTGTTGATGGCGGGGTCACGATCCAGGCCCCCGGCTACGTCGTGTTCGACATCGGCGGCGGTTACCGGATCACCGATGACATCGAGGCGACGTTCCTGATCGAGAACGTGCTGGACAAGACCTACATCGACCGGGTGAACGAGGTCATTCGCGGCACCTTCTTCGGGGAGCCGATCAACGCCCAGGTCCGGCTGACAGCGAGGTTCTGAGCATGATGCAGCTGTTGCGAAGACTGGTTCGGCCGTCCCTGGCCCTGCCATTCCTGGTCCTGACCACTGCCGTTCCCGCGAGCGCGCTGGAACTGACCGACATTGCCGGACGCACTGTGGTGCTGGAACAACCGGCCGAGCGGGTCCTGCTGGGGGAGGGGCGGTTCCTCGCGGCGCTGGGTGCCATCGGCATCTCCCGTCCGCTGGAGCGCGTGGCGGGGATGCTGAACGAGTTCCGGCGCTATGACCCCACCGGTTTCGGGCAGTACCGCAAGGCGTTTCCGGCCATCGATGCGGTGCCCGGCTTCGGCCATACCTCCGCCGACAGCACCAGCCTTGAGAAGGCCATCGCCCTGCAGCCGGACGCGGCGATCTTCAGCGTCTTCGGACACGGCCCGGACCAGCGCGCGGCGCACATCGTCAAGGCGCTGGAGGCGGCGGGCATCCCTGTCGTGTTCGTCGATTTCCGTCAGGATCCGCTCGGCAACACCGCCCCGAGCATCCGCCTGATCGGCAGGTTGCTGGGCGCGGAGGAAGGGGCGGAGGCCTTTGCGGCGTTCCACGAGGCGGAGGTCCGGCGCGTCACGCAGCGGCTGGAGGGTGCCGACATCGTGCGCCCGACCGTGCTGCTGGAGGGGCATGTCGGGCTGCGGCCCAACTGCTGCTTCACCATGGCGCGCGGCACGCTCGCCGACCTGGTTGCTGCTGCGGGCGGGCGGAACATCGCCAGCGGCATCCTTCCCGGTCCGGTCGGGATGCTGAACCTGGAGCATGTCATCACGGCGGCGCCGGAGATATACATCGGCACGGCGGTCGGTGCGCCGACCGGGGACATGGCAGGGGCGGGCCGGATCATTCTCGGCCCCACCGTGGGCACCGACATGGCGCGCCGTTCGTTGCGCGCGGCGCTGCAGCGACCGGGGATCGAGGGGCTTCCCGCCGTCAGCTCGGGACGGGCCTACGGCATCTGGCACCATTTCTACAATTCGCCGCTCAACGTCTATGCCCTGCAGAAGTTCGCCACCTGGTTCCATCCAGCCCTGTTCGTCGACCTGGAGCCGGAGAAGATGCTGGAGCGGATGCTGAAGGGCTTTGCGCCCGTCGATCTGCAGGGAACCTACGCCATCGGGCTGGAGCCGTAGGGCCTTGTCAGGGGAAGGGGTCATGCAGGTCGCCGGTGGCGGCGAACCGGTGGGACAGGCGTATCACCGGATCAGCCGCCGCAGGCGATTCCTGATCGCGGTCCTGGTGCTGGCGACCGCCTTTTCCGTGCTGGTCAACATCGCCACCGGGCCGGCAGGCCTGTCACTGACCGTTGCCGTCAACGGGCTGTTGTGGCCCGACAGCCTGACCGCAGGGGAGAGCGTCATCCTGTGGTCGGTGCGACTGCCGAGCGCGGTCATGGCGCTGGCGGTGGGGGCCTGTCTCGGCCTTGCCGGGGCGGAGACCCAGACGGTCCTGAACAACCCTCTGGCCAGCCCCTACACGCTGGGCATTTCCTGGGCCGCGACGCTGGGGGCGGTGCTGGCGATCATCGGCGGCCCCGGGGTCATCGGCCTGGCGACCGATATCGAGCTTCCGGTCTTCGCCTTCCTCTTCGCCCTGCTGGCGGGGCTGGGCATCCTGCTGCTGGGGCAGATGTTCGGCACCGGCAGCGAGACCATCATCCTGTTCGGCATCGCGCTGGTGTTTCTCTGTACCGCGCTGGTGGCGCTGCTGCAGTTCGTGGGCAATGCCGACGAGGTGCAGCAGACCGTGCTCTGGTCGATGGGGTCGCTGGCGCGCGCCACCCTGCAGCAGGCCCTGATAATCCTCGCCGTCCTGGCGGTGACCGCGCCGTTTGCCTTTCGTGCGGCCTGGTCCCTGACCCTGCTGCGCGGCGGAGAGGACCAGGCCGAGAGCCTGGGCCTGTCGCTGCAGCGGATGCGCGTGATCTCCCTGTTCAGGGCCAGCCTGCTGACCGCCGCCGCGACCGCATTTGCCGGACCCATCGGCTTCATCGGGCTGGTCGGCCCGCACATTGCCCGGCTGCTGCTGGGGGAGGATCATCGCTACTTCCTGCCCGGCGCGGCGCTGGTCGGGGCGCTGCTGCTTTCCCTAGCCTCCATCGCCGCGAAGACCGCCTTTCCGGGAATCCTGGTTCCGGTCGGCCTGGTGACGGCCCTGCTCGGGCTGCCTGCCTTCGTTGCCCTCGTCATCCTGCAGAGGCGCGGCGGATGAGTGCGCGGCTGGTGATGCGGGGCCTCGGCGCAGGCTATGGCCGGACACGCGTCCTGCATGGGCTGGACCATGGCGGGGTGGCTGGCGGACGCATGGTCGGCCTGCTGGGATCGAACGCTGCGGGCAAGTCGACCCTGCTGAAGGTCATGGCCGGGCTGGTGCGGGCGGAGGGCGAGGTCCTGTTCGACGGCGCCAACCTGGCCGACATGCCCCGCACCGCCCGGCTGGCTGTCACCGGCTACCTGCCCCAGACCCCGCCGCAATCGTCCCGCCTGCTGGCCTGGGAAGTGGCGCTTGCCGCCTTCCGCGCCGCTGCCCCGGCGACGCCGCGACAGCAGGCGGAGCAGCGCATCCAGGCCATGTTCGCCCGCTTCGAACTGGAGGAGTTTGCCCTGCGGCCGGTCAGCACGCTGTCCGGCGGCAAGCGGCAACTGCTCGGCCTCGCCCTGGTGCTGGCGCGGCAGGTGCCGCTGATGCTGCTGGACGAGCCGACAAGCGCGCTGGACCTGCGCTGGCAGGTGCGGTCCCTGGCCGCGGTCCGCGAGGCGGTGCGCTGGACCGGCGCGGTCGCGATGCTGGCGCTGCACGACATCAACCAGGCGGTCCAGTTCTGCGACGAGCTGATCGTGCTGAAACAGGGCCGCATCCTGGCATCGGGACCGGCGGAGAGCATCGTCACGCCGGAACTCTTGCAGGAAACCTACGGCGTCGCGGGGCGGATCGAGACCACGCCGTCCGGGCGCCGGGTGGTGCTGATCGACGGTATCGCTGAACAGGCAGCGGACTGACGCCGGGAGACATCGGGGAACACGGGGAAACAGGGGGAACAGATGCCAAGCAGCCACACAACGGTCCGGACGGAGAAGGCGCAGCGATACCTGGCGCAGCTCTGCAAGCATTTCGCGCACAAGGTCCCGGTCGACTGGGACCAGTCCAGCGCCCATGTCAGGTTCGACCCCGGCGATTGCCGCATGGAGGCCGACGCCACCAGCCTGCGCATCCATTGCGAGGCCGACCAGGAGCAGAAGCTGCAGATCGTCCAGTACATCGTGGAGGATCACGTGGTCCGCTTCGGCTGGCGCGAGAAGCTGGCCGTCGAGTGGATTTCCGGCGACGCATGACCGGCCGCATGGCCGCGCCATCGGAGCCTTTCGCGGAGCGGACCGCCCCGTGATCGGAGGAACCCGGTTTGGCGGCGCGTTGTCGACTCAGAAGATGAAGTCGTCCTCATGCAGTTGCGCGATGCCGATGTCGTTCAGCGTGATCGAGACTCCGCCTTCAGCGCCCAGCAGGGCAATGGTGGTCGATCCGCCCGACTCGGTCGAGACGGACAGCACGTCCTCGAACTCGCTCAGGCCGAAGTCGGACAGGTCCAGCCGGTCCAGCGAACCGACACCGGCCTCGAAGCCGTTGACGAGATCGGCACCGTCCCCGTCACCGAAGATGAAGGTGTCGTCCACGCCATCCACGCTGGTGAGCGTGTCGTTCCCCGCGCCGCCGACAAAGGTGTTCGCGTCGCCGATGCTGGGCTGGAATTCCGGGAACCCGAACTCCTCGTCGAACACGTCACGGATCTGGTCGTCACCTGCACCACCGAAGATCACGTCGTTGCCGTCATGGCCCGACAACGCGTTGTCCCCTGCGTTGCCGAAGAGAGTGTCGTCACCCGCGAAGCCCTGGATGAAGCCATCGCCCGTACCGGTCAACGTGATGTGGTCTTCCAGGTTGCTGCCGACGAGACCATCGGAATCAAGCGCGACTGTCAGGCCATCAACGACCAGGTCGACTTCGATGGCCACGGTCTCGACCGCTGTCAGCGGTCCGCCCGCACCCGTGTTGCCCAGGTCGCTGACCTGCACTTCCAGGCTGTCGGAACCGCTGAACTCGGGGTCCGGGGCATAGGTCAGGGTGCCGAGCAGTTCGTTGATGCTCGCCGGGTCTCCGGTCAGGGTCAGTTCGGGCGTGCCGTTGCCCGAGACTACCGCCGCCGTGCCGCTGACGGTCAGGACACCGTTCGCAACCGTGAGAACGGCCACGATTTCGCCGGTACCTTCAGCGGCATCCACGTCGCCCACGCTGATGTTGCTGATGGTCACCGACTGGTCCTCGTCGACCACGACACCAGGTGCGGCTTCCCGGCCGAACACGACATAGGCCGCGCCGCTGCGCGGTGCGTTGCCGTCCTCGGACTGGGCACCCATGATGATGTCGGCACGCCCGTCATTGTTCATGTCGCCGATGCCGCTGACAGTGTTTCCGATGCCGTTGGAGATGATGGCAATGCCACCGACACCGTTCTCCACGTCGGCAAGGTCAACATTGCCCTGCACACCCTCCGTTCCGAGGACGATGTAGGTCTTGCCGAAGCCGCCACCATCCAGCGCCGCCGCAGGCGAACTGACAGCGACGTCGTCCAGGCCGTCGCCGTCGAAATCGCCGACTCCCGCAACGGAGTACCCCGCCAGGTTGTTCGCGGCCGCACCGACGATGGCGAACCCGTCAACGGATTCGTTGAAGCTGTCCAGGTCGACGGTGTCCCCGTCTGCCTTGCCGTAGATGACGTGGGCGATGCCGGAACGGGACCCGTTGCCGTCACTCTGTGGCGAACCGACGATGATGTCATCCAGGCCATCGCCGTTCAGGTCGCCCGCCCCGGCCACTGACTGGCCGATATTGTCCAGCGGATCGCCGCCGATGATGGCGAAACCCCCGATCCCGGCCTCGACATCGTTCAGGTCGATGGCGGAACTGTCGGACTTGCCGAAGACGACATAGGCGCTGCCCTGTCCCCCAAGCGGCGCCCCGACCAGCAGGTCGGCCAGACCGTCGCCATTGACGTCGCCCGCGTCAGCCACCGAAAAGCCGGCACCGTCCCGGTTGCCTGCGCCCTCTATGATGAAGCCACCGCCGATCTCGTTGCGGATGTCACTGACGCGTACTTCGGATGTGTCTGCCTTGCCGAAGACGACGAAGGCCGCGCCGGAATCGAACCCGCCCGTATCGTCGCGACTTGCGCCGATGATCATGTCGTCGATGCCGTCGCCGTTCACATCCCCGGCTGAACTGATCGCGTTGCCCAGTCCCTGGCCCGTCTGGTCGGGCCGGATGAAGAAACCGCCATTGCCGTTGAAGACATCGGCGAGCTCGACCGTTGTCCCGTCAGCCTTGCCGAAGACCACGTAGGCCGACCCGGTCTGGCCGCTGAAGCGATAGGCGCCGACCAGCAGGTCGTCCAGGCCGTCGCCGTTCACATCGCCGATCCCGTCAACGGAAGATCCGGCGATTTCGCCCTGGGGGCGGCCCTGGATGGCGAAGCCGCCGGTTCCGGCGCTGACATCCGACAGGTCGACCGGCGTTCCGTCGGACTTGCCGAAGACGACATACGCCGTCCCGGAGTTGCTGCCGTTCACATCCGCATGACGGGCATCGACGATCACGTCGACGATGCCGTCCCCGTTCACGTCGCCGGCGCCTCGGGGACCGCGACCGGTCAGGTCGGAATCGGCGATCCCGTCCATGACGAAACCACCTGATCCCGCGCGCACGTCGGACAGTTCGATGGCATTGGAGACGACTATCCGGGGCGCATCGTTGACAGCATTGACGGTGATCTCCGCCGTGCCGATGGCCTGGGCGAAGTTGCTGTCACGCACCGTGTAGGTGACCGTGTCGATGCCGTTGAAATCGGCGTTGCCGAGATAGGTCAGGGTGCCGTTGTCCTCGACCACCACCGTGCCGTTTGCCGCGGTCGCCGACACCACCGTGAATGCGTCTCCCTCCGCATCCGAATCGTTGCCCAGCACATCGAATGTGACCGCGGTGTCCTCGTCGGTCTCCGCCGTGTCGGCAACAGCGACCGGTGCGTCGTTCAGGGCCTGGACGTTGACCGCTACCCGGGCCGTCGCGCTGGCGCCGCCGCTGTCGGTGACCGTGTAGGTGATGGTGTCAGTGCCGTTGAAGTCGGCATTGCCGAGATAGCTCAGTGTCCCGTCGGCATTGATGGTCACCGTACCGTTCCCTGCCGTGGCCCCGGTCACGGCCAGGGCATCGCCCTCCGGATCGGTGTCATTACCCAGCACATCGACGGTGGCGGCAAAATCCTCGAACGCCTGAAGGGTGTCGTCGAGCGCCACGGGGGCATCATTCACGGCATTCACGGTCACCGTGACCTCCGCCGTGTCGGTGCTGCCATTGCCGTCGTCGATCATGTAGCTGATGGTGTCCGTGCCGTTGAAGTCGGCGTTGCCCGTGTAGGTCAGGGTGCCGTCCGCTTCGACGATGACTGTCCCGTTGAGGGCGGAGGCTTCGACGATCGTCAGCGTGTCGCCATCCACATCGACATCATTGCCCAGCACGTCGATCCGGACCGGAACATCCTCGTCCGCAGTGACCGTGTCGTCAGTGGCCAGTGGTCCGTCGTTCACGGCGTTGACCGTGACGGCGACCTCCGCCGTGCCGGTGCCGCCATTGCCGTCATCGACCGTGTAGCTGATGGTATCCGTGCCGTTGAAATCGGCATTGCCGGTGTAGGTCAGGGTGCCGTCCGTCCCGATGGTCACCGTGCCGTTGGCGGCGGTCGCAGACACGACCGTCAGCGCATCTCCCTCGACATCGGCATCATTCCCCAGCACATCGAATGTGACGGCGGTGTCCTCGTCCGTCTCCGCCGTGTCGTCCAATGCCACGGGGGCATCATTGACAGCGTTCACGGTCACCGTGACCTCTGCCGTGTCGGTGCCGCCATTGCCGTCATCGACCGTGTAGCTGATGGTGTCCGTGCCGCTGAAATCGGCATTGCCCGTGTAGGTCAGGATGCCGTCAGTCCCGATGGTCACCGTGCCGTTGGCGGCGCTCGCGGCCGCTACCGTCAGCGTGTCACCGTCCGCATCCGTGTCGTTGGCCAGTACGTCGATGTCGACCGGAACGTCCTCGTCCGCGGTGGCGGTGTCGTCTGTGGCCAGTGGTCCGTCGTTCACGGCGTTGACCGTGACGGCGACTTCCGCCGTGTCGGTGCCGCCATTGCCGTCGTCGACCGTGTAGCTGATGGTGTCCGTGCCGTTGAATTCGGCATTGCCGGTGTAGGTCAGTGTGCCGTCCGTCCCGATGGTCACCGTGCCGTTGGCAGCGGTCGCCGACACGACCGTCAGCGCATCTCCCTCGACATCGGCATCATTCCCCAGCACATCGAATGTGACGGCGGTATCCTCGTCCGTCTCCGCCGTGTCGTCGAGCGCGACCGGGGCATCATTGACAGCGTTCACGGTCACCGTGACCTCTGCCGTGTCGGTGCCGCCATTGCCGTCATCGACGGTGTAGCTGATGGTGTCCGTGCCATTGAAATCGGCATTGCCCGTGTAGGTCAGGGTGCCGTCAGTCCCGATGGTCACCGTACCGTTGGCGGCGCTCGCGGCCGAAACAGTCAGCGTGTCACCGTCCGCATCCGTGTCATTGGCCAGGACGTCGATGTCGACCGATGTGTCCTCGTCGACAGTCGCCGTGTCGCCGACAGCTTCCGGGTTCGTGTTCAGGCCACCGAGGACCTGGACATCCAGCGCCTCGAAGTCCTGGACGATCAGGTTGAGCGAACTGAAGCGGAAGATGTGACCGCAGTCGCTCCAGGCGTTGGCGCGATGGTCCAGGAAGTCCTGGAACCTGTCCAGGTCAGCCTGGATGGCCGCGTCGTTTGCCTCCTCCCGGGTCAGTACCAGTTGCAGCGTGTCGTGACCCTTGCCCCCGTCGATGGCATTCCAGCCGTACCTGTTCTGCGCGGCCTCGAAGCGGGCGGTATCGTTGCCCCGGCCCGCATCCAGGAAGTCCGAACCGGCACCGCCGTCCAGCACGTCGTCGCCGTTGCCGCCGAAGATCACGTCGCAGCCGTCGCCGCCATACAGCAGGTCGTCGCCCCGCTCACCGAACATCAGGTCGTTGCCGGCCCCGCCGTCGATCGTGTCCCTTCCGTTACCACCGAACAGCCGGTCTCGCCCCGAGCCGCCGTCGATCAGGTCATCGCCGTTTCCGCCGAAGACCGTATCGTTGCCGCCGCCGGCCAGGATGGTGTCGTCGCCGCGTCCGGCCTTGAGAAAATCCGATCGCCTGGAACCGGTCAGAAGCGAATCGCGGCTGCCGCCGAAAACAAAACGGTTGAAAAAGCTCCAGTGATGAACCGACATGAGACAACCTCCCGCATGATGCCTCCACAGCTATGCGGGATGTGTTGGAGTCTGTGAAATTCGGATTCCGGATACTGCTTATATGGATTGCCTGATGAACCTGCGTACGCTTGATCTCAACCTGTTGCGTGTCTTTGACGCCGTTTACGGTGCCGGCAGCGTGAGTACGGCAGCACGTCTGCTGGGAATGAGCCAGCCCAAGGTGAGCGCGTCCCTGGCCAGGTTGCGCGAGACCTTCGATGATCCCCTGTTCGAACGTGTCAGGGACGGCGTCATGCCCACGCCCCGGGCCGACGAGATCGCCCAGCCGATACGGGAGGGACTGGCGCTGGTCGACATGGCTGCCGATCTGCCGGAGGAGTTCGACCCCGGCGATGCAGAAGGGACGACGGCCATTGGTCTGACGGAACTGGCGGAGCCGCTTCTGATGCGTGGCCTGCTGCCGGTGATCCGGGAAGAGGCACCCAACCTGTGCCTGTTCCTGCGCGACCTTTCGGATCAGGACATCGCGACCGGCCTGTATGACGGCAGCCTGGACATGGCCATTCATGATCAGCCGATCGAAGGACGGCAGATCCATTGCGAGATGCTGTTGAGATCGCCGCTGGTCTGTGCCGCCCGCGAGGGCTGGAGCGCGCGCCACGGACCGGTGACGCGGGAAAGGTTCGCGGAACTGCCGTTCATCGACCTGAAGACCAGGCAACGCGCGCACAAGAAACTCGACCGTTCGCTCGCCGCCCAAGGGTGCAGTCGTCGGCTCGTCTATCAGACGGGGGGTTACTGGTCGATGGCCGGGCTGATCGCCGGAACCGACATGCTGGCCGTGCTGCCGAAGGTCTTCTTCGATGAGGTCAGCGCGACATTCTCGCTGGAAGAGATCGACATGCCGTTCGATGTGCCGAGGGAAGAGGCGTACCTGATCTGGCATGCCCGGAACGACGATGATGCAATGCTGGAATGGCTGCGCAGGGTCTGTCGCACGATCTATCGTGACGGGATCGAACCGTTCGAGGGTGGCGTTCGCGATGGGTGACGGAAGACCGCTGAATCTCAACCTGCTGCGCATCTTCGTGAAGGTCTACGAGACCGGTCACGTGACACGTGCCGCAGAGGAACTGGGCATGAGCCAACCTGCCGTGAGCGCCGGGCTGACCCGGTTGGCCGGTCATTATGGCCAGCCCCTGTTCCAGCGTACGAAGAACGGCATTGCCCCGACCCGGTTGGCCGACAAGCTGTTCGAACCCATTCGCAAGGGCATGCATGTCTTCGAAACGGGGCTGAGCGTTCGCGACGAGACGGTTTCCTACGATCAGAAGCGTCACTTTCGCATATCGATGCCGAACCTGGCCGAGCCGACGATCTTCACGCCCGTCCTGAACCAGCTCTGGCGGGAAATGCCGGGCGTGACCGTGGAGATCGCCCCCTTCTTCGAGGTCGATCTGGAACCTGAACTGTGCAGCGGCGCGCTGGATCTCGGCTATCATGTCGGTGAGGAGATCCGGGATCCCGATCTGCTGACACATCACCTGGTTGACGGGCGCTGGGCCTGCATCACCCGCAAGGGCTGGGCCGATGATTTCGGGCCAATGACGCCGGAAGCCTACGACCGGGCCGGAAAGGTGCTGATCGACCGGCGTCTCGTGCCTCCGGGAAACGCGCTGGTCTATACCAATGACAGGTCGAACTCCGAACCGGCCTGCCGTGTCCATCGCGGGTGGAGCATTCCCCAGATCGTGGCGCACAGCGATCTCGTGGCGCTGGTGCAGTTGCCGTTCGCGATCTTCGTCCACCGGCGTTTCGGGCTTGATATCCATCCGCCACCGCCGACAGCAAGGCCGGTCAGGCTTGAAATGGTCTGGCATCGACGGGCGGACCGGGATCCGATGCACCGGCGTCTGAGGGAACTGGCGATGCACAGCGTCAACGAACTGAAGCGGCGGATGCTTTCCGGTTTTCCGATGGACGAAGGACTGTTTCAGGGAATCTGGGATTCCGGTCCCGGAGCCGATGCTGCCCCGGGCACCGTGCGGCAATCACCGCGTCCGCAGGACTGAACGCCGTTCGCAGCGTGCCGGGATCGCGACCCCGGATTCCGGGCAGGCACCCTGTGAGGCAGGTCCGGGCAAATGCCCGCCCATCGGAGGCATTCGCGAAGCGGATTTTCGTGAGATCGAAGGGAGATATGGCGCGCCGGGGAGGATTCGAACCCCCGACCCCCAGATTCGTAGTCTGGTGCTCTATCCAGCTGAGCTACCGGCGCCGTGCCCCCCGGTGTGCCTGCGCAGCACCATCGGGCGAGGCGGACGTATACGGTATGCCTTTCTGCTTGGCAAGCCACCAATTGACGGGTATGCCCCTTGAATCAAGGCCTTCCTTGTGACGCGCGTGGCGCTTCGCTAACATCACCGCGCTGTTCGGGCGTTACGGTGATTCGGTGCGGTGCAGCGGCAAGGCGAGGCGGGCCGAAACACGGACAAACCGGTGGTCTTGACCGGATGAACGCGAAGTGACGCTGAACAGCGCGACAGGGCCAGAGGCTACGGAATGGGCGGGCAGATTGCTGTAATGAACACAAGGTCATTCACGACATCAACCGCACCCTGGGCCAACCGGGTCGCAGGCCTGCTGATGGTGGGCATCGCGTCGTTTGCCGGCGGGTGCACCTTCGTTTCCGATTCGCTCTGGCCGTCGCTGGCCGGGGAGGACGAGAACGGCACCGTGGTGCGGGAGGCGCCGCCGCGCGTCAGCCGCCTGTCGCCGGAGGCACAGGCCGCGCGCCAGGCCGCGCTGGATGCCGCTGCCTCCGGATCGACCACGACGTCCTCGCTGCCCTCGACCCAGGTTGCCGGTGGTCCGCCGCCGCTGGGCACCACCACCTTCCAGGCGCCGCAGGTATCCTCCTTCCAGTCCACCGGTACGGTGGTCGGACAGAAGGTGCAGCAGATCGGTGCCGAACTCCGCCAGCTCGAGAGCCGCCTGAACCAGCGCAACGACACGCTGGCGCAGATCCGTGGCTCCACCATCCAGAACGCGCAGCGCTATCACGGCACGGTCGCCGCCATCCAGGCGCGCCTGCAGGTCGGTTCGACCCCCGGCAACCCGGTGCTGGTCAACCAGTGGAACCAGGCGCAGAGCGAACTGACCCGGCTGAGCAGCGACATTGCCGCGATGAACGGCCTCGCCAACGAGGTTGCGGCCGATTCCAGCCTCGCCGCCTTCCTGCTGGAGACGGCGCGGGCGACCTATGGCATTGCCGGGGCGATCGACGAGGATCATCGCCAGCTTGCGGTGCTGGAGGACCAGACCAACAAGACCGTGGTGGTGATCGACCGGCTGCTGAACGAGCTGTCCGACGATGTCAGCCGCCAGACCGCCTACATCGCCAATGAGCGCCGCAACCTCGGTTCACTGGCGCTGGCCATCAAGAACGGCGAGCTCTACGGCACCAGCCTGGCGTCCCGCGCCTACGCACCGCCGACCAGTGGCTACCAGCCGACCGGCCTGCAGGCCCCGCTGGGTGCCAACCAGGGCGCGGCATCTGTCGCGACCGGGCGGCCGCTGGTGGTGATCCGCTTCGATCGGCAGAATGTCGAGTACGAGCAGGCGCTCTACACGGCGGTCAGCCGTGCGCTGGACCAGCGTCCCGACGCCCGCTTCGACATTGTCGCGGTGTCGCCGAGCAGCGGTTCCGCCGCCGACATCGCGCTGCAGCGGTCGCGTTCCCGCAAGCATGCCGATGACGTGCTGCGCACCCTGACCGGCATGGGCCTGCCCGCCGACCGGGTCGGCCTGACCTCCACCACCAGCGCTGAGGCCGGTGCGTCCGAGGTGCATATCTACGTGCGCTGAGGTTCCGGGGTCGTCGCCATGCTGCCCGAACTGCTGACATTCGACCGGATAGAGATCGGCAAGCCCCTGGGGTTTCACGAGAGCCGGATCGACCGGGCCATGCTCGACCGCTGGCGCAGCGTCTATGGTGACGATGTCGGCGGCAATTCCGATACCGCTCCGCCGGACATGGTTTCCGGCATCGTCATGGCGGCGCAGCTGGAACTGACCAACCCGCATCCCGATGGCGGCCTTCACGCCGGACAGCACTACGTGCTGCACCGTCGCCCGGTGCTCGGCGATGTCCTGCGCACCAGTTCCGTCCCGCTGTCGAAGGAGGTCCGGAAGGGCCGACGCTGGGTCAGGATGCGCACGGAGACACGGGACCAGCAGGACCGGCTGGTCTACGAGACCGTACTGACCATGATCTGGGCGGCCTGAGCCATGCAGCCGAGCGAACTCACCCCCGTCAGCCTGAAGATCACGCAGGACCGCATCAATGCCTATGCGGAGATCACCGGCGACCCCAACCCGATCCACCTGGATGCCGAGTTCGCGGCGAAGACGGAGATGCGCGGCATCATTGCCCACGGCACCCTGTCACTGAACCTGCTCTGGCGCTCGGTGGCGGAAACCTTCGGTGCGGCCGCCTGCGACGGGGCGGAGATGGACATCCGCTTCGTGAAACCGGTGCGTGTCGATGACGTGGTCACGGCCAGCGGGCGACAGGATCCGGAGACGGCGGGCCGCTACCTCGTCCAGGTTGCCAACCAGGCGGGCGAGCCCGTGATCACCGGCTGGGTGCAGCCCGCCACGGGTTCAGGCTGAGCGTCGGGATCCGGCGTTCGAAGCGATCGTGGTGATCCGAGCCCGGCGGTTCAGTCAGCTCTGATGCCGACTGTGATCTCCGTCCTTCCCCTGGCGATTGGCACCGCCACTCCCACCCCACGGCGCACCCGTACTCGATACGGGTGCCCATCTTGAGGCGCTGAGGCGGCACCATGGGCTGCCGGGTCAAGCCCGGCAGCGCCGTCAGGGTATGGGGAAGCGCCCCCTTCCGTCAGATGATGCGGCTGTCCTTGTTGCCCCAGTAGCGGTCCTTCAGCAGGCGCTTGTAAAGCTTGCCGTTGGCGTGGCGGGGCAGTTCCTTCTCGAAGTCGATGGACTTCGGCGTCTTGATGCCGCTCAGGGCCTCGCGGCAGAAGGCGATCAGTTGCTCCGCCATGTCCGGCCCGGCCTTCGCGTGGTCGATCAGCTGCACCACGCCCTTCACCTGCTCGCCCAGGTCCGGGTCTGGCACGCCGAAGACGGCGGCATCCATCACCGCCGGATGCAGCAGCAGCCGGTCCTCGATCTCCTGCGGGTAGATGTTCACGCCGCCGGAGATGATCATGAAGGCCTTGCGGTCGGTCAGGAACAGGAAGCCGTCCTTGTCCAGGTAGCCGACATCGCCCAGCGTCGACCAGCCCTTCGCGTTCTTCGATTCGGCGGTCTTCTTCGGGTCGTTGTGGTAGTTGAAGGTCGGTCCACCGGCGAAGAAGACGGACCCGATCTCGCCCTGGGGCAGTTCCACCTCCGGGTTGTCCATGTCGGTGATCTTCAGTTCGCCGACGATGGCGCGGCCCACCGTGCCCGGATGGGCCAGCCACTCATGCGGGTTGGCGGCGACGAAGCCGTTGCCTTCCGTGCCTGCGTAGTACTCGTAGATCACCGGACCCCACCAGTCCATCATCTGCTGCTTGACCTCCGTGGGGCAGGGGGCGGCGGCGTGGATCGCCACCTTCAGCGATGAGACATCGTACTTCGCCCGTACCTCCGCCGGCAGTTTCAGGAAGCGCACGAACATGGTCGGCACCCACTGGCTGTGGGTGCAGCGATGCTTCTCGATGAGCTGCAGCGCCCGCTCCGGGTCGAAGCGTTCCATCAGGATCGTCGTCGCGCCGATGCGGTTCATCAGCAGGTTGTAGCGCAGCGGAGCCGCGTGATAGAGCGGCGCGGGCGAGAGATAGATGGTCTCCGAATCCATGCCGTAGAGCTGCAGGACTGCCTGCATGGTGGGGCGGACCTCCCCCAGCTTGCGATCCTCCAGGTCGATCTTGATGCCCTTCGGCCGTCCCGTGGTGCCGGAGGAATAGAGCATGTCGTGCCCTTCCCATTCGTCGGCGATCGGGGTGGTCGGCATGTCGGCGATGGCCGCGTCCCAGGAGCTGTAGCCATCGATGGGCTCGCCCACCATCAGCATGTGCTGCACGTGCGGCACTTCCTTCGGCATGTCCTTCGCCATGTCGGCCTTGTAGGCGGAGGAGATGAACAGCTTCGCCTCGCAGTCATTGACGATGTAGGCGACTTCCGGCGCGGTCAGGTAGCTGGAGGCGCAGGCATAGTAGAGACCTGCGCGGTGGGCGGCCCAGCAGATCTCCAGGAAATGCCGGTTGTTCTCCATGCAGATCGCGATGGCGTCGCCATGCTGCAGACCCAGCGAACGGAAATAGTGCGCCCCCATGTTCGACCGGCGGTCCAGATCGCCATGGGTCACCACCTCTCCGGTGGACGCCATGATGTAGGCCGGTTTCTCGGGCCGCTCCGCCCCGTGCACGCCTGGATGCATCTGCCTGTTTCCTCCCCCGGAATGATGATGCCGTCATTGTCGGGCGACAGAATAGCGATCTGCCGCCCCGGGGGAAGTACGGGTTGGTCCCGTCGGCCGATCCTGGGAAAGCCCGGCCCTATCCTTCCCGGACATGCAGGAAACCCAGCCGGTCCACATGCACCTGCTGGCCGGGCAGGACCAGGGTGGTTGCGGTCGGTTCGACGATCACGGCGGGGCCTGCGATGGGGCTTTCCAGCGGCAGCAGGGCGCGTTCCAGCACCGGGGTCTCTTGCATCCCGTCCTCCCCGAAATGCACCGGGCGGCGGGCGACCGTTGCGGTATCCAGGCTGCGCCCGGCGCCGTCCAGCGGCACGAACTCGGGCAGGCGGGTCTGCTGTTCCGCCGCCAGGTGGAACTGGATGACCTCCACCCGCGTGTCGTCCAGGCGGAAGGTATAGGCCCGCTCATGCGCGGCGTGGAACGCCTCGACCAGTTGCGCCAGGTCGACCTTGCGGGCGTCCACCGGTACCGGGACCGTGTGTTCCTGGCCGTGGTAGCGCAGTTCGATCCGGGCGCTCAGGTTCAGCGGTCCGCTGCGCCCGCTGTCGGCGAAGTATCGCTCCGCGTCACGGATCATGTCGTCCAGCACCGCCTGCAGGTCGCTTTCGCGGGCGCTGTCACCGTCCAGCGGCACGGTGCGCACCAGGTCGACGCGCGGTGCGGTGGCCAGCATGCCCCAGGCCGAGAACAGGCCGGGATAGAGCGGGATCACCAGTTCCTTCGTGCCCAGTTCGCGCGACAGCCGTGCTGCGTGCATCGCCCCGCCGCCGCCATAAGCCAGCATGGCGAAGTCACGCGGATCGTGGCCCCGCTGCACCGAAACCAGTTTCAGCGCGTTGATCATGTTGGCCTCGGCCAGCCGGATCACGGCCGCCGCAGCCTCCACGATGCTGACGCCCAGCGCGTCGGCGACCGGCTGCATGGCCTCGGTCGCCTTCTCCATCGACAGGCTGAGGCGGCCACCGGAGAAATGGCCGGGGTCGAGCACGCCCGACAGCAACTTGGCGTCGGTGACGGTCGGATCCTGTCCGCCCCGGCCATAGCAGGCCGGGCCCGGCTCCGCCCCCGCCGACTGCGGGCCGACACGCAGTCGGCCGTCCGGGGCGATGCGGGCGATGGAGCCGCCCCCGGCACCCACCTCCACGATGTCGACCACCGGTGCCTTGACCGGGTAGCCGGGGTGATGGCGGGTCTTCTCGATCCAGTAGTCGGTGTTCACCGTCGCCATGCCGCCACGGATCAGGGAACACTTGGCGGTGGTTCCGCCGACATCGAAGGCGATCACGTCGGGCAGGTCCGCCGCCCGGCCCACCACCACGGCCCCGTTGACCCCCGCCGCCGGGCCGGATTCGACCAGGGTCAGCGGGTGGGTGCGGGCGCTGGCGAAGCTGGTGGTGCCGCCGTTGGACTGCATGGCCTGCAGCGGGGCGGTGACGCCACGCTGCCGCAGCCGGGTCTCCAGCCGGTCGAAATAGCGGTCGATGATCGGCTGGACATAGGCGTTCAGCACGGCGGTGTTTGTCCGTTCGAATTCCCGCCATTCCCGCGTGAAGCCGGATGACTGGGTGATCGAGATGCCCGGCAGCGCCGCCGCCAGCCGCGCGGCGCAGGCCTGTTCATGTGCCGGATTGCGGTAGCTGTGCAGGAAGGTGATGGCGATCGCCTCGATATCCGCTGCGCGGCAGGCCTTGGCGATGGCGTCGATGTCGTCCGGGTCCAGCGGCGTGACCACCTCACCGTCGGCATCCAGCCGCTCCGTCACCTCGAAGCGCCACTTGCGGGGCACGAAGGGATGTGGCGGGTCGAAATGCAGGTTGTAGAGGTCGGGCCGGTTGCCGCGCCCGATGGCCAGCACGTCGCGGAAGCCACGAGTGGTGACCAGTGCCGTGCGCACGCCCTTCCTCTCCGTGATCGCGTTGATCACGGTGGTACCGCCATGCACGAACTCGGCGATGCTGTCGGCGTCGATCCCGCTCAGTTCCATGGTGGAGAGCACGCCGCCGGACTGGTCCTGCACGGTGGTCAGGTCCTTGGCCACGGTCAGGCTGCCGTCGGCCTCGTCCCAGGCCACCAGGTCGGTGAAGGTGCCGCCGACATCGGTTGCCATGCGGATCATCGGCCGTAGACCTCCCGCGCCTGCGCCTCGGAGAGCAGACCGTCGGCGATGTCGGTCGCCACGGCCTCGGCCGACCGTTCCGCCGGGTCGCCCCAGCCGCCGCCACCGCCGGTGACGATGGCCACCCGGTCCCCGCGCGCCAGGGACTCGTGCGGCGTCCGCGCGGTCCGGACCGTCTCGCCGTTGCGGCGGATGGTCAGGTGGTTGGGACTGCCCTGTCCGCCACCATCAGCGCCCCAGGGCCGCTCGACGGAGCGTCCGAAGCTGGCATAGGTGAAGGCATCGTCGGTCAGCACCTCGTATTCACGGACAAGGCCGAAGCCGCCACGATGGCGTCCGTGTCCCGGGCCTTCGTCGGTGTTGAAGCCATAGCGGCTGATGCGCAGAGGGTACTTGGCCTCCAGCAGTTCCACCGACAGGTTGCAGGTGTCGCCATCGGTGATGGCGATCAGGCCGCTGGCCCCGTCCCGTTCCGGCGTCGCGCCCCAGCCGCCATGCTGCGGCTCGATATGCACGAACATCTCCCCCGCCCGGTCGCGGCCACAGATGTAGGTGGCGCAGAGACTCATGTAGCTGCCGGCGCTGAACCGCTCCGGCGCGATCGGGGCCAGCGCCTTCCAGACCAGTTCCGACGCCTGTGCCGCGCCCTCGTAGTACCAGCCGATGGGGGACGGGCTGACGGCGCTGAACACGGTGCCTTCCGGGATGTCGATACGGACCGGGCGGAACCAGCCCTCGTTGGACGGCTCCTGCGGTCCGACCAGCGCCTTGAAGACCGACTTCACGGCGGACTGCAGCGCGCCGCGGGTGCAGTTGATGGGGCCGTTGCGGGCAGGGGCGCAGCCGTCGAAGTCGGCGGTGATGCTCTCCCCCTCGATGCGCACGGTGACACGGACGGGGATGCGGTCCTCCGTCACGCCGTCGCCGTCGATCCAGTCCTCCGCCGTGTAGGTCCCGTCGGGCAGCGCGGCGACGGCCTGTCGTGCCTGCTGCTCCCCATGGCTCAGGATCTCGGCGAACGCGCGCTGCAGCCCGTCCACGCCATAGCGTCCGACCAGCTCGCCCAGGCGGCGTTCGGCAATGTTCACGGCGGCCAGTTCGGCATTCAGGTCGCCCAGCGCCATCTGCGGCAGCCGGGAATTGGCGGCGATGATGTCGCGCACGTCCTCCAGCAGCCGACCGTCGCGGCAGAGCCGGATGCCGGGCAGGCGAAGCCCCTCCTGGAAAACCTCCGACGCGTCGGCGGGCAGGCTGCCGGCCACGGCGCCGCCCACATCCAGCCAGTGGGCCACCGTGATGGCGAAGCCGATCCGCTGCTGCCCGTGGAACAGCGGCTTGATGACCGCCATGTCACAGCAGTGGGTGCCGCCCTGGAACGGGTCGTTGGTGATGAAGGCATCGCCGGGCTGCATCCGGTCGCCATGCTTGTCGATGATGAAGCGGACCTGCGCGGCGAAGGTGCCGGTGAACAGGGTCAGGCCGTTGGCCTGCGCCACCAGGTCCCCGTCGGCGTCACAGATGCCGCAGGCGAAGTCCAGCACCTCGTAGATCACCGGGCTCATGCTGGTGCGGGCCAGCACCATGCCCATCTCGTCCACCGTCGCCAGCAGCTTGCCGTGCAGGATCTCCAGCGTGACAGCATCCACCCGTCATCTCCTTGGTTCAGCGTCCGTTCGGGCCAAGATTATCGAAGCCGGGGACACTGT
This sequence comes from Minwuia sp., assembly GCA_965228535.1. Lineage (GTDB taxonomy): Bacteria > Pseudomonadota > Alphaproteobacteria > Minwuiales > Minwuiaceae > Minwuia. Next base: position 1,663,825 of record CBDDHU010000003.1, read on the forward strand.
GCAGGACCAAACCGGGGCACGGCTTGCACCCAGGCATCCGAATGCTTGTCACCACGGCATGACCGCGCCGGAGGTGGAGTTGCACAAGAATGTTCTGGAGTTCCCGTTAATCCGGTGGTTAGAATTTCACCTTTATTGCTTGATGCTGAATTTCTGTGCTGTCGAGAGGGCCGACTTGATGAACCAGGTGTTGCTGAAACCGCGTACCATCGATGTTGCCGAGTTTCAGGTTTCGAGACGCCTGGGCGCCTGGACAGATGCGCTTAACGAGAACTGGTACGCCCTGGACCTCACCTCCCCGGGCAACGGGTTCGAGCAGGGACGTTTCGGCTTCTTCGACATTCCCGGTATCCGCTTCGGTGCCATCGACAGCGACGCGATGAATGTCTTCCGCAGGCGGGAGCATCTTGGCCATTCCGGTGGCGACTACTACTTCCTGCCCATCCCCATGCGCGACAGCATTGCCCTGCGCCAGGCGGGGCGGGAGGCATCGCTGGAACCCGGCGACATGACCGTGATCGCCACCGCCGACACCTACCAGTACCAGCAGGAAACCCCGAACAGCCTGGTGACGCTGCGGGTGGACGGTCCGACCATGCGGGAACGCATCCCGATGATCGACGACCTGGTGGCGCAGCCCTGCGACGGCAAGGCGCCGCTGGTCCGGGTCTTCGTGGATTTCGCCCATTCGCTGATCCGCCAGCGGGACGAACTGGACAATGACTCGGCGGCGGCCATGGCCCCGCACCTGCTGGACCTGCTGGCGCTGGCCCTGACGGTGCCGGTGGATGCGCTGAAGAGCAACGAGAGCTCCGTCAGGCTGGCGCACCTGCGCCGCATCATGCGCGCGATCGAGAACCGGCTGGATGACGAGGCCCTGGGGCCGGGATCCCTGGCGGCGGAACTTGGCCTGTCGGAGCGCTACATCCAGAAGATGTTCGCGGAGCGGGGCGAGACCCTGTCCGGCGTGATCCGTGCCCGGCGCATCGCCACCGCGCAGCGCCGCCTGCTGGATCCGACCCGGCGCGGCCTCTCCATCGCCTCCATTGCCTTCTCGGTCGGCTTCTCCGACCCGGCCCATTTCAGCCGGGCCTTCCGCAATGTCACGGGCCTGTCGCCCAGCGAATACCGCAACCAGCGCCAGCTGGAGCACTGATCCGGGCGACGCGGAGACCGGGCCGCGTCAGGCGCCGATCTTCTCCCGCCTTACCTTGATCCCGGCGGCTTCACGGTCCCACGTGTCAGCCGTGACGCCATCATCGCGCAGCATCACCTTCTGGACCTTCTGCGTCGGGGTCTTGGGCAGGTCATCGACGATGCGGACATAGCGCGGCAGCATGAAGTGCGCCATGCGCGGTTCCAGGAAGCGGAACAGCGCCTCCGGATCGATGGTCTCGCCGGGGGAGGGGGCCACGACCACCATCACCTCGTCCTCGTTCAGTTCGGACGGCACCGGGATCGCCGCAGCCTCCCGCACTGCCGGATACTGCGTCACTTCCGATTCCACCTCGAAGGAGGAGATGTTCTCGCCCCGGCGGCGGATCGCGTCCTTGATCCGGTCGACGAAGTAGAAATAGCCCTGCTCGTCATAGCGGAAGCCGTCGCCGGTGTGGAACCAGCCATTGCGCCAGGCCTTCGCCGTGGCCTCCGGGTTCTTGTAGTAGCCATGGTTCATCGCCCATGGCCGGTCGGTGCGGACGATCAGTTCGCCGACCACGCCCGGTGCCACCTCGCAGTCATTCTCGTCAACCACGCGCACCTCCACCCCGTCCCGCGCCGTGCCGCAGGTGCCGATCTTCGGCGGATTGGCCTCCGACGTGATGGGAGAGGAGATCTCGGTCATGTTGAAGCCGGTGTACATGTCGATGCCGTAGCGTTCGCCCAGCGCCAGCGAGTCCTCGTTCCACGGGATCGTCACGATGGAGCGCATCGGGTGGTCGCGGTCGCGGTTGCTGGGCGGCAGCTTCAGCAGGAACGGGGTCATGGCACCCACGAGGCAGGTGCTGGTCACACCGTTGCGGCGCACCGATTCCCAGAATCCCTCCGTCCGGAAGCTGTCCTCCACCACGCAGGACCCGCCCTTCGCCAGCATGACGTAGAGAAAGATGGTGCCGCCGACATGGAACAGCGGCAGGTTGACCAGCACGCGGTCATCACCGGACAGGAAGTCGTAGGCCTCGCAGGCCATGCTGTGGGCCTGGACATAGGATGACAGCACCGCCTTGGACGGACCCGTCGTGCCGGAGGTGAAGATGATGTACTGGGTGTCCCAGGGCGCGACCTCCACCACCTCGTCCAGCGGCTCGGCATTCTCCAGCAGGCTGAAGGGATGGCTGGCGAGGCCGGGCACGGTCGGCAGTTCGGCATGGATGCCGGTCACGACCAGGTCAGCCAGGACCCCGACATCGACATCCGCCAGCCGGGGCATCAGCTGCGGGTGAACAACCATCAGCTTTGCATCCGACAGCCGCACGACATGCTCCAGCAGTCCGCCGCGATAGCTGGTGTTCACCGGTACGTAGACCGCACCCAGCATGTTGAGACCGAACCAGGTCAGCAGCGCGTCCCGCCCGTTCGGTTGCCATGACAGCACGTGGTCGCCCCTGCCGACGCCGAGCGCCCGCAGGCCCCCGGCAGCCTTCAGGACGCGTTCCAGCGTCTCGGCGTAGCTCCAGCTCTCCCCGTCCTCGAAGATCACGAAGGTCTGGTCCGGCTGCGTCGCGGCGCGCCGGCGCAGCATGGCCGGGACCACGCAGTCTTCTGCTGCCGGAATGCGCGGATCGTGGATTGTCATGGTTGTCGGACCTCCCCCAAGGCTTGTTGATTGCAGCCATTGTGGGGTAAGGCCGCAGCGTTGCAAAGCAGACGCGAAGGGTGGCCGATATGTGGGTGGTACATGGCCTGAAGAACTGCGACACCTGTCGCAAGGCACGGAAATGGCTGGATGCGGAGGGTATCGCGCACAGCTTCGTCGATGTCCGGGCGGATGGCCTGTCGCGGGATGAGGTCGGTCGATGGGCCGCGGCGATCGGGTCAGGGCTGATCAATCGCCGCGGCACCACCTGGCGGGGGCTGTCGAAGGATGCGCAGGCCGGGGACGACGGGAAGGAGGGGACCGTCGAACTGGTGATGGCGCATCCGGCGCTGCTTCGGCGGCCGGTCTTCACGAGCGGCCCCCACGTCCTTCAGGGCTTCGACGACAGCGTGCGCAGCGCGCTGCTGTCATCCGGCAAGTAGCCGTTCGGGATCAGCGGCCGCTCTCCACCAGTTTCTGCCAGGCGTCCTGGACCCACTGGCGGGTGGCGGCGTGGTCCTTGTCGCGGCTGTTCTGGTAGGCCGCTGATTCCTGCACCCGCCGGATCGCGGCCTCGTCGGCCGGTGCGTCGTCGGCGGCATCGGACCGGCGGTCGGGCACACCATGTTCGCCCAGCCGGTCGCGCAGCACCTTCAGCAGCAGCACGCCGCGGGCATCGGCGGCAAGTTCCTCCGCCGCGCCCAGCAGGTCCGGGTTCTCGGCGAAGTCCCGACCCATCAGGGCACCGAACCACTGGCCGACCTCCCGGCGTACCTTCTCCGCGTCACGGCCCAGCGCCTCGCCGAGGGCCTGCATCTGCACTGCGCGGTACCGGTCCGCATCGAAGCTCTCCGCCTCGTTGCGGAAGAATGCCTCCGCCAGCTCGTCGAAGGCGTCCTGGCTGATCTCGTGCCGTCGCGCCCAGGCCATTGCCGACTGCGCCAGCGGATCATCGGGATTGGCACTGATGGCGGACTGCAGGTCCTCGGGCAGGCGGATCTCGTAGGACTCCGGCGGCTTCCGGCGTTCGCCCAGCCGGGCGCGCAGGTCGCCATGGCTCTTCAGCAGCGACGCCAGCCGGATGGTCCCGGCTTCCGGGTCCCAGAAATTGTCCGGGATGTCGTGGGCGACACCGTGCAGCACATAGCGGTGCATTCCCTTCGGCGCGGCCGGGCGGTCTCCGTCCTCTGCCCTGTCGGGGGCCGGGGCAGGGGTGGAATCCGTTCCATACTCGAGCAGGCTGTCGGTCATGTTCGTCCTCTCTCAACAAGGGTGATGATCTGGCTGATGATGAAGCGCTGCCCCTCCAAGTGCCGCAGCCGGGCGTCGCTGATCTCCGGTCCGGAGGCGATGTCGAGGGTCATGCGGCGCAGGTAGGCCAGGGCACGCGCGCCGTCACTGCCGCGAAAGCACCTGGCGAAGCAGGCGGCGACCTCTGCCTCAGGCATGGGGCGTGTCCGTCAGCCGCGCGATCACGACCCCGAGAATGAAGCCGGTAACCAGCGTGCAGAGCGGCAGCCAGACGGGGATGGCGGGCATGGCATGTCCTTTCGACAGGTTTCAGGGTGCATCTGATAGCGGTATAAATACCGTATATTTCCCGAATAACAAGCCGAAACCCAACCTTAAGATGCGTGTTCGGGGAAAAATCTCCCGAAGATTGCCGTTAAACTTGTTTTCAGTCCCGGTTTCATGCCGCTAGATTGACCCGACAGATAATTGACCACCGGCACGAATGACCGGGGCCTCATCCAGGGAGAGACCAGATGTTGCGTGAAGGATTGAAGCGGGTCGCACTTGCGACCACCGCGTTCTGCATGGTTGCAGGGGCTGCCGCTGCGGCGGACAAGACGGAGATGCGCTACGCCACCGCAGCGCCAGAGAACACCCCCTGGGGCACCTTCCTGAACGACACGATCAAGGATGTGGAGACGGCGGAGCCGAGCCTGGACATCGTGCCCTACTTCTCCTCGCAGCTGGGTGACGAGCAGACGACGCTGCGCCAGGTCGTGCGTGGCCGCATCGACATCTCCGGCCAGTCCGGCGTGGCGACATCGCTGATCGTGCCGGAATTCGCGCTGCTGGGTGCGCCCTACCTGTTCCGCGACACCGCGCAGAGCGACTGCGTGTTCGACAACCACATCCGCCCGATCTTCGAGGACCGGATGCAGAATTCCGGTCTCGTGACCCTGTCCTGGGTCGAGGTCGGGCACAGCTACATCTCCTCCAAGACGCCGCTGAAGGTGGCGGACGACATCAAGGGCGTGAAGATCCGCGTCCCCCCGTCGCGCTCCAACATGCTCTATTTCGATGAGCTGGGTGCCGCCGGTGTGCCGCTGGGTGTCGTCGACATGGTCCCGGCGCTGAAGACGGGCCAGGTGGACGCGATCTCCACCTCCACCGTCTATGGCATGGCCATCGGCTTGCCGAAGCTGGCGCCGCACACCCTGGTGTTCCATGCCACGCATGACATCGGCACCGTGACGGTCTCGAAGCGGATCTGGGAAGGGCTGACCGACGCGCAGAAGAAGGCGCTGGGCCTGGTCGATGCGCGCGTCAACGACCTGCGCAAGGCGATCCGCGGGGCGGAGGCATTCCTGCTCGGCAAGGCGCAGGAAGCCGGTGCGCCGCTGACACGGCCCGATGGCGCTGACCTGGAAACCTGGAAGGCCGCCGCCGCCCGCGCCAGCGAGCGCCTGGTGGAGGAGATCGGTGGCGACGCCAGGGAGATCTGGGGCCAGATCCAGGACGCCAAGACGGCCTGCAGCTGACCGTCCGACCGTCCCGCTGATCACCGTTCCGGGGGGTGAGCATGGCCGCATTCCTGCGGATTCTGCTGAAGGTCGAGTCCTTCGTGGCCGCGATTGCCTACGCGCTGGTGGCGATCCTGCTGCTGGGCGAGATCGTCGCGCGGGAGGTCTTTGCCGAAACCATATGGGGCTCGCAGAAGATGGCGGTGTTCGCCGCCATCTATGCGGGCTTCATGGGGCTCACCCTGGCCACGGCGGCCAACAGCCACCTGCGTCCGCAGTTCGCGGACAACTGGTGGCCCGGTCACCTGCACCGGGCGGTGGAGCGCTTCGGCGACGCGCTGTCCTGCGTGATCTTCTGGGGGCTGGGGCTGGCGGCGATCAGCTATGTCGGCGACAGCTACACCTACGGTGACCGGGCGGCGGTGCTCTACAATCCGCTCTGGTGGATCCAGGCGGTCATTCCCTACGCCCTGTTCTCCTCCGGGTTCCGGCACTTTGCCTTTGCCCTGCGTCCGGCGCTGAAGCCGAAACCGACCCTGCTGGAAGCCTGACGTGACTGACCTGATCCTAGTTGCCATCGTCATCGCGCTGCTGGCACTGCGCCAGAGCGTGATCCTGATCCTGTTCGTCGCCGCCGCCTACATGCACTTCTTCTTCGGTGACGGCGACATCACCTACCTGATCGACGACGTCTGGACCGCGATCAACCGCGATGTGCTGCTGGCCATCCCGATGTTCGTGCTGGCCGGCAACATCATGACCCGCGGCTCCATCGCGGAGCGGCTGATCAATATCATGCGGGCCATGACCCAGTGGCTGCCCGGCGGGCTGGCGGTGGCGACGATCCTGTCCTGTGCCGTGTTCGCGGCGCTGTCCGGTTCGTCGCCGGTGACCTTGCTGGCGGTCGGTTCGATCCTGTACCCGGCGCTGCTGGCGCAGGGCTATCCGAAGAAGTTCGCCCTGGGGGCACTGGCTTCGGGCGGCACCCTGGGCGTGGTCATTCCCCCCTCCATCCCGATGATCCTCTACGCCATCGTGACGGAGAAGTCGGTCAGCGACCTGTTCATTGCCGGCATCATTCCCGGCATCCTGCTGACCGCTGTCCTTGGCACCTATGCACTCGTCTCCAACCGGAAGATGCAGGCGATTCCGTTCAGCGTGACGCAGCTGATGGACGCGCTGCGGCAGGGCATCTTTGCCCTGATGACCCCGGTCATCCTGCTGGGCGGCATCTACACCGGCTATTTCTCCGCGACCGAGGCCGCCGCCGTTGCCGTCGGCTACGCCCTGTTCGTCGAGGTGGCGATCCACCGGGAAGTCCGGCTGGCGGATTTCGGCCAGATCGCCATCGACACCGCGCGGCTGCTGGGCACCCTGTTCCCCATCGTCGCTGTCGCCCTGTCGATCAATCTCTGGCTGACGGCGGAGCAGGTGCCGCAGGACCTGGCGCGCTGGATGACCGGCGTGGTGGACGACAAGCTGACGTTCCTGATCCTGCTGAACATCTTCCTGCTGGTGATCGGCTGCCTGATCGACATCGGCGCCGCGATCCTGATGCTCGCGCCGATCCTGCTGCCCATCGCCCAGGCCTACGGCATCCACCCGATCCATTTCGGCGTGATGATGGTGGTCAACCTGGAGATCGGTTACCTGACACCGCCCATCGGCCTGAACCTGATCGTGGCCATGACCGCGTTCAAGGAGGACTTCCTGCTGATCTGCCGCTCGGTCCTGCCGTTCATCGGGCTGATGCTGGTGGTGCTGGCCATCGTCGTCTGGGTACCGGAGGTCTCGCTGATCCTGCTGGACTGCGAGACCGCCGACTGTTCGTAAGAGGTCCCGGGCGGACAGGCTTCCGTCCGACCGCGAAGGTCAGATGATCTTGCGTGCCTTCAGGTCGGCGAGTGCCTCCGCGTCCAGGTCCAGCATCTCGCCATAGACAGCGTCATTGTCGCTGCCGCTGGCGCGGCCCGGATGGCGCACCGCGCCCGGCCTGTTGCGGAACTTCGGCACCACGCCCTGCATCCGCACCTCGCCGAAGTCCTCGTCGGCGACGCTGATCACCGCCTCCCGCGCCTTGAACTGCGGATCCTCGACGATCTGGGCCGCGGAGTAGATCGGTGCCAGCGTACCGCCCTCGCGCTCGAACGCGGCCAGCGCCTCCGCCAGCGTGTGATCGGCGAACCAGGCGGCGAACATGTCGTCCAGGATCTTCTGGTGACTGAAGCGTTCGGCATTGGTGGTGAAGCGCGGATCCTCCAGCAGGTCCGGCCGGCCGATGGCCCGCGCATTGCCCTTGAAGGTCGCCTGGGTGCTGCCCGACAGGCTGACATACTGCCCGTCGCTGGTGGCATAGACATTCGCGGGCGCCGAGTAGTGGCTGCGGTTGCCGCTGCGCTCCGGCGGGGTGCCGAGCTGGTCGTACTGGATGATCTGGTTGTCCAGCAGGCGGTAGGTGGCTTCCGTCAGGGACAGGTCGATCTCCTCCCCTTCCGTCGCGCCGCTGCGGGCCCGGCCCAGCAGGGCCGTCAGCACCGACACCGCGCCGAACAGGCCGCCGATGGCATCACCGATGGGGTAGCCATTGTGCATGGGGGAGCCGTCCGGTTCGCCGGTCATGTAGGTCAGGCCCGACATCGCCTCGAAGATGCGGGCGAAGCCCGGCTTGTGGGAATAGGGACCGTCCTGTCCGAAGGCGGTGGTGTGCAGGATCACCAGCCGTTCGTTGGTGCCCCAGAGCACGTCGCGACCCAGGCCCCAGCGGTCGAGCGTGCCGGGGCGGAAGTTCTCGATCAGCACGTCGAACTCCGGCAGCATGCCGAGCAGCATGTCCTTGCCCTCCGGCGTGCGCAGGTCAAGGGTGATGAAACGCTTGCCGCGATTGGCGACCTTCCACCAGAGACCCTTGCCGTCCTTGAAGGGGGGGAAGCCGCGCAGCCCGTCACCGGCACCGGGCAGTTCCACCTTCACCACGTCCGCGCCATAGTCGGCCAGCAGCGTCGCGGTCAGGGGCGCCGCGACAATCGTCGCGAGGTCCAGCACCTTCAGTCCCTCAAGCGGTCCCGGCATCACGGTCTCCTCCCCATCTGTCGTGCGGTGCCGCGCTGGTCCGCGCGGTCATTGCCTGGTGGCGCTGGTACCACGACCGCCCACCGACAGGAAGACTGTCGCGCGCATGTCAGCTGTCGAGCAGGTAGTCCTTCGCCTCGTTCAGCTTGGCGGCATACCATGTGGCGCCGCCCTGGTCGGGATGTGCCTTCTTCATCAGGCGGCGATGCGCCTGCCGCACGTCGTCATTGGTCGGGTCGCCGGAGAGCTCCAGGATGGCCAGCGCCTCCGACCGGGTCATGCCGCCACCGCCGCCGGATCGCCTTGACCTTTCCTGCTGCGCATCGTCGCGACCGTGCTGTCGGTCGTCCTGCCAGTCATCGCCATGCACGCGTTCCAGGTAGCTTTCCAGCAGCCGCGCGGCATCCGCATCCCTCTGCTGCCATGCCCGCCACAGACCGGTGAGTGTCGCAAGGTCGAGTTCGGAGAGTTTCCGGCCGGCAAGGTCGCCTTTCAGGATGCGGCCGTCCATTTCCCCGCTGTCATGGTCCAGCGACATCTCCAGGTGGGCGCTGCGCACCTTCGATGCGCCGCCGGAGGAGGGCTGGCGCCTGCCGCCCAGGCTGAAACCGCCGGGCAGTCCGTGCCAGCCGAACCCGCGCGCGAGCAGGCCGAGGCCGAACAGCGCCACCGGGGCACCGACGAAGAACATGCCGCGGATCGACAGGAACAGGCCGACCACGCCAAGCGCCAGCCCGCCGCCGATGCGCAGCCCCTGGGCCAGCTTGTGCGGGTCGGCATCAAGCAAGGCCCTGCCGCCGATCAGCAGGGCTGCAAGCAGAAAACCTGCAAGGATGAGATAGCTCATGGCACGATCCCCCTGCCCTGGGTCCGGGATCCTGGTTCCTTGTACGCGCCCGCCGTCCTGTTCATGTCTCATCATATAGGAAGTGAGTCCGGTTCGTGACAGATGTAGCCCCGACCGAAGCCCTTGACCGGGCGAAGAAACGGCTTCGCTCCAGCATCCTGAAACGACGCGGGGCGGCGCATGCCGCCTGGCGGTCGCGGGCGGTGCTGCGACGGGCGGCGATGCTGCGGCAGGACTGGCGCGGTGTCAGGATCGGCGTCTTCGCGGGCTTCGGGACGGAGGTCGGGACCGACTGGCTGGTGCGCGGGCTGACCCGTCGCGGAGCGGTAGTCGGATTGCCGGTGGTGGTTGCGCCGCGTACACCGCTGGTCTTTCGCCGCTTCGCGCCAGGCATCCGCTTCGTGGTCTCGTCCTTCGGCATCCGGGAACCGGGGCCGCGCGTGCCCGCGATGCGCCCCGACATCGTGCTGATGCCGCTGGTCGGGGCCGACCGGCGCGGCATGCGGCTGGGCTATGGCGGCGGCTTCTATGACCGCACCATCCAGCACTGGCGCAGGGCTGGCCATCGCCCCTTGCTGGTTGGCATGGCCTACGAGACGCAGTACGTAGCCCGGGTGCCGGTCGGCGCGCACGACCAGCCGCTGGACATGCTGGTGACCGAGACCGCGATCAGGAGGTTCCGTTGAGACTTCTCTATCTGGGTGACATCGTTGGACGCAGCGGCCGGGATGGCGTGCTGAAACACCTGCCGGACCTGATCGCCGGGCTGAAGACCGACTTCGTCGTCATCAACGGGGAGAACGCGGCCGGTGGCTTCGGCATCACGCCGAAGATCTGCGAGGAACTCTACGACGCAGGGACCGACGTGATCGTCACCGGCAACCATGTCTGGGACAACCGGGATATCATGCCCCATTTCCAGCGGGAGCCGCGGCTGATCCGTCCGGCGAACTACCCGCCGGGCGCGCCGGGGCGGGGCGTCGCGGTGTTCGATGCACCGGGAGGCAAGCGCGTGGCGGTGATCCAGGTCATGGGCCGGGTCTTCATGGACCCGATGGACTGTCCCTTCCAGGCGCTGGAGAAGGGCCTGCAGGCGCACACGCTGGGCCGTTCCGTGAACTTCGTGCTGGTCGACGTGCATGCGGAGGCGACGAGCGAGAAGGCGGCGCTGGGCCACTTCGCCGACGGTCGCGCGACCATGGTCGTCGGCACCCACACCCATGTCCCGACCGCCGATCACCAGATCCTGCCGGGCGGCACGGCCTACATGTCCGATGTCGGCATGTGCGGCGACTATGACTCCGTCATCGGCATGGGCAAGGAGGAGCCGATCCGCCGATTCCGCAACAAGACCCCGGGCAACCGCTTCGAGCCCGCGCTGGGGGAGGCGACGGTCTGCGGCGTGCTGGTGGAGAGCGATGACCGCACCGGCCTCGCGACCTCGATCCAGCCGCTGCGCGTCGGCGGCAGGCTGAGCCAGATCATGCCGGACGCCGCCTGACGCGGACACAGGAACAACCGTCAACCGAACCTTAACCGTGACGTGGCAACCTGCGAGAGGTATGGACACGGAAAGGTGTCGGGGTGAGCGGCAACAAGATCCACTACGAGGTACTGGGCCAGCGCGGCACGACATGGACGATCCTTGCGGTCGTCGATGATCAGGAAGAGGCGCTGGAGGCTGCGAAGGCGGCGCGCGTCAGCTACCGCGCGGTGAAGGTGATGCGGGAACGCTTCGATGGCCAGTCCGGTACCTTCCGCTCCGGCCAGATCTTCTTTTCCGGTGCCAAGCCGCGCTCTTCCAAGTACGATGCCGACCCCTCGCCCAGCGTCTGCTGGAAGGTGGAGGACTTCTATTCCTACGAGGGGCGACGCTCCATCAACCGGCTGCTGCGCAACGAACTGGTCCGCTGGGGCCTGACGGCGACGGAACTGGTGCACTCGCTGGACTATGTCGAACGGCTGCAGGATGACGGCACGGCCATGCAGCGCGCCGTGCAGCAGACCTCCATCGCCCAGGTGCGAGAGACCGGGCAGGATGTGCAGGAACGCATCAAGCAGATCTACGACATCATCGACCGTGGCGTCGTGGCCTTGCGCCGGGACCGGGACATGGCGCGGCAACTGAAGCTCACGGACGGTGACCTGGATGCGCTGATAGAGGAGATCGAGCCGCGGGAGAGCCGCACCTATCTGCTCAACCTCGCCCTGGTGAACCATCTGGCGGACGCACAGGGCTTCGGTGAGAAGCTGGAGCGGGTGCTGGGTTCCATCCGTCCCGACCATCCGACCTGGGTGCACCAGGTCGCGGATACGTTTGCCGGGGAACTGCTGCTGATCGGCAATGTCACGCAGCGGCTGATCGGAAAACGCGACTCGCTGAAGGCGGAGCTGTCGGCCACCGCCCGGCTGGCGCACGGTCAGCTGCCGCCAGACGATCCGGAAGCGACGCGGGAGGCGCACACGGTCAACCGCCTGATCGCCAGCGGAAAGATGCCGCATATCCGGCAGGCGATGGTGCAGCACCTGGTCGAGGAACTGCGCGGCAGCCGCCGGCTGGTGGAAGGCGACATCAAGGCGGAGGCCGAGGCCACGCGCGACCTGGTACGTGACCTGAAGTCGACGGACGGCAACTGGCTCGGCGACACGCGCATGATGGAGGCGATCAACAACCGCATCTCCCGCTGGCTGCACCCGGAATCGATCGCGGAGTTCCTGCGCGACGCGACGGAGGCGGACGTCAGGGCAAACCGGCTGATCGACCTGGAACCGAACATCCTCGGCGCGGCGAACAAGCGGAAGCTGGCAGAGTTTTTGATGCCGGTACTGACCTCCCCGCAGGCCGAGCTCTACCTGACCAACGACTCCGCGCCGATCTCCGAACAGATGAAACGCCTGGCCACGATCCAGAAGCGAATCCTGAAGAGCCAGCTGCAGGACATGCACAAGCGGCAGCTGGCGGAGAAGCTGGATGATCTCTGCTTCCGGATGGTGCAGAAGCGGAACCTGTTCAAGCGCCTGCTGTCAGGCAACAACAGCGTTGCCGACAAGTGCATCGGTCTGCTCAAGATGGTGCTGGAAGGCTACTTCACTGTTGGCCGGTCAGAGGACGAGGCACGGATCCTGATTCGCCGACTGCTGTTGAAACCGGAATTCCGAGAGTCCTTCTTCGCCGGAATTGCCGGCAAGCAGGAAAAGATCACGCGCTTCGAGACGCTGGCGACCATGCTGGCCAAGGCGGATATCGAGTTCGCGCCGCGCGCGGCACCTTCGGAGCAGGCGGAAGCACAGGCCTGAGCCCGATTGCGACCGCCGTCACAGGGCCGGAACACCTTACCTGTCCAATCGGACAGGTGCCCCCTTCGGAAAGGCTGGACTAGGCTTCAACCCGTGAAGCAATTGCGGGTTTTCAGCCATGCTCCGGGATGTTCGTCTTTCGGTTTCGCTGCTTTGTCTTGCGCTGTTCTCGGCGGGTGGTTCAGCCCTTGCCGAGACCATCGAGGTGGGACCTGACGAGATCCGTGCCGAGCACCGGTTGAGCGAGTCCGACCGGACAGCCGTCTTCATCGTCGACCGGCTCTGCTACGGCTCCAACGCGCCGACCACGGCCAGCCGCCATGTCATCCGTTTCTACAACGCTGCTGCGGCCGGTTTCCTGCGCGCCTCGCCCGATGCCGACGGACCGGCCTGGATCGGACACCGGATCGTCGGAATCCGCGAAGCCTTCGCCCGAGCCGCGCCATTGCTGCCGCGCCGTATCAACCTGTCGGATGCCGCGCAAGTGCGGACCGTGGCGGAGGCGGAGCTGGCACTCGGGCAGCGGTCCGTGGAGGAGGTCTTTCCGCCCGCGATCCGTCGCCCTGACGGCAACACGTTCCGCATCAGTGTCCCCGGTCCGGGGGCCCGCCGGACGTTTGCCGTGCGCGGGTGCTATCGCGAGGACGATCTGAAACGGATCCTGCAACTGCGCAGTGAAGCGGCGGAGCGGCTGCTCGCCGCCGCCGGGGGGGCAGGGTGATGAGCATGGCCACCCTGCGCGCCGTCAGGCTCTCGACCCTGCTGTCCCTCCTGCTGCTGGCCGGGATGCTGTCGCTGGCTCCGCCTGCCGCGGCCCAGGGTGATGCGGAGGTCTGCACCGGTGACCTTGCGGCCCTGCGTGCGGAGATCGACGAACGGCGCGCCCGCGTGCAGCAGAGCTGTGCCCCGGCGGTCTCGCTCATGGAGGCGCTGCTCAACGCCAAGTCGCGTTACTCGCGGGCGCTGGTGTCCGCCAACCAGTTCCGCCGTGGCCGGATGATCCGCATCTTCGTGGAGGATCTGATCCCGCTGCAGGACATGGCCAAGGTGCACCAGGAAATCGCGCTGGAAGCAGCGGCGGCGAAGGTCCTGCTGGACAAGGAGACGGCGGAACTGGTGAAGGCCAGCCGCGCCGGTACGGTCAAGGTCGCGACCATGTTCGGCATTCCGGCGCGCGCCATGAGCTTCGACCCCGCCGAGGTTGCCACCATCAATGCCTTCCGCAAGCGCCATGACGCCAACTACCTGGCGATGGAGGATTTCGCGAAGGACTACGCGAAGCGGGCGCAGCAACAGATCGCCCGCACGAACGAGGAACTGGCGTCCCGTCACACGGAACTCGAGGACCTGAGCCGGGCACAGTCTGTCCTGCAGGGGGACCTGGCGCGCATGTTCGACAGCCGCGACTTCGAACATTGCCTGGGCGAGCCTGCACCGGGTGGCGGCGAGGGGGCGGTCTCGGTGGTCAATGGCGTTGCCGCGCCGGCCGGGGGTATCAACTTCCTGGGTATCGCGGCAGAACCCGACGGGGTTGCCTTCACCGACATTCCCGGCGTGCTGCCCGCGGTGGTGCCGCTGAACAAGGCGCTGGACGCGCTGAAGCTGCTGCCCGATCCGCCGCCGCCCGCGCGCCTGCCGGAAGAACTGGCGATGAAGCGTGACGGCGTGCGCATCTATGCGGACTTCCGCGAGGTCCAGGCGGTGCAGGACGAGGCGAACCGGCAGCTTGCCAATGCCGCGCTGCTGGACGCCACCGTCGGCAACTTCCTGCGCATTCCGGGCTACCTGACGGGCCTGGGCAAGCAGATCATCAGCGGTACGGCGAACGCGATCTACCAGCCGTTCGTGGAGAACTTCTCCGACGAGTCGCAGAACATCTTCAGCGCGACCTTCAACACGGTCGGGCAGATCGGCTTCGATGCGCTGGAAGGGGTGGTGAAGTCGGCATCCAACCTGATCGGCGATGCGCTGGACATCATGTCCCCCAACGGCCTGCTGGTGCAGCGGGAGACGGAGGAGGCGAACCGCAGCGCGAAGCAGAACAACCTGTTCCGCGCCGCCGTCACCATCGGCAACTCCTTCCTGGCTGATATCGGCCAATCCATGACCGTGCCGCCCGAACTCGCCGGACCACTGTCGACGGAGCTTCAGCAGCCCGGTGGCGGGGCCAACCTGGCGGAGGTGGAGGCCTTCATCCAGGCGTCGGAGCAGCGCAGGCAGGCTTTCCTGGATGCACAGCAACTGGCGCGGGACCGGAAGCAGGCGGCGGCGATCGTGGAGGCACGCGCCTTCGATGCCCTGAACGTGCTGGGCGCGCGCGGCACGGTGGTCGGTGTCACCCGTTTCGGCGGCAAGGTGGTGCGCGGCCTGACCGACACGGTGCGGGACATCAAGACCAACCTGAAGATCGCCGACACGCTCGACGAGATCGAGAGGCTGCGCAACACGCGGCAGAGCCCGGAGGTGCTGGACGAGATCGCGTTCCTGCGCGACGAGCTGCGCCTGCAGCAGCGCAACCGCCAGCCGGACGGGCCGACGCGGAAGGTGATCGAGACCGCCTTCAACAAGGCCCAGGAAGCCGCCGTGGGGCAGGAGGTGCTGGACCAGTCGCTGAAGAACCTCATCGACCGCCAGAAGGCGGAGGCGACGGCAAAGCGGGACTTCAGCAAGCAGGCAACGATCCAGGGCCAGGGTGGTGCCAGCGTCGATATCGGCAACTCGGTCGGTTCCGGTGGCGTGAAGCAGGTCTTCGACAGCAAGGATCCGAACGTGGTGGTCCAGCGCTTCGGCAAGGCCGGTGAGGATGCGGTGCTGCGCGACATCGAATCGGGCAAGCGCCTGCGCAAGCTGGGTATCCGCACCACCGACGATGTGCCCTTCACCGACGATTTCGGCGACCCGCTGGTCGACCTGGACGGCAATCCGGTGCTGGTGATCTTCGATGAGCAGGGCCGTGCCATCAAGAAGTCCGAACGCATCGACGGTTCCAAGGAACTGGCGGAGGTGGTGGAGGACAGCCCGGGCGGTCGCCTGACCGACGAACAGTTCGCGGCGACGGTGGAGGCGGCGAACAAGGCAGTCGAGGCACGGCATGTGCTGATCGACTTCAAGCCCTCCAACATCGGGCTGGAACTCGACGAGGCCGGGCGGCTGTCGGTCAATGCCTTCGACCGGGACGGGGTGATCGACCTGGACCAGGTGATCCAGAACCGCCGCAACAACCCCAGCCTGATCGAGGAAGGCGGCACGGCGGAGATCATGGACCTGTTCGGGGAGAAGTTCGACCTGTCCACGGTGGAGGGCGCGCGGAAGCTTCAGAGCATCATCATCGACGGCGTCGATCCCTGCTGCCCGACCGCAGCCAAGATCACCCAGTTCACCGATGCGATCAGCCCGTTCGCCCTGTTCCAGAAGCTGGATGTGCCGGGCTTCAAGGCGGTCGGCACCAAGGGCGCGACGTTCGACGGCATTCGCCCGCTCTCCGACGGCAAGCCGAAGAGCTTCTTCGGTGCCGACGCCGACGATGCGGCGCGGGTGCTGGACGAGGCCAAGGATGCGCGGCTGCTGGACGAAGCCAAGGGGCTGGTGGTGGACGAGGCCAGCAAGGCGCTGGTCGACCAGGCCGAGACCATCATTGCCGCGTCCAAGATCCTGCGCGACCAGGGCAAGGCGGCACAGGACATCGCCAACCGCATCGCGGCGATCAAGGCGACCACCGGTGCCGCAACGGTCCTGTCCAACGCCGAACCCGTCCTGGATGGCAGCGATGAAGAGGAGGGCCAGCAACGGCGCCGTCGCGGTACGGGCGGTGGCGGTGGTGGTGCAGGTGAGCCGCTGCCGCCGCCGGACATTCCCGACACGCTGCTGAGCGACCTGATCGACGAGACCGAGGAACAGCGCCGGGAGCGCCTGGCGCGGGAGCAGGCGGGAACCGACCTGGAGGACCAGGCCAGCCGCGACGTGATCCGCACGGGCCTGCCCGAAGACGAGCCCACTGACGGCTTCCCGGAGGGCAAGTGATGCGTCGCCTGATCCGCAATGTCCTCTTCGCCGGTCTGGCCGGACCGATGCTGCTGACCGCCCCGTCGGCCATGGCCCAGGGCCAGCTTGCGGTGGAGCTGGAGGGGGAGCCGCTGCGCATCCGCGATCTTCTGCAGTCCTTCGTCGATGCCAATGTCGCCAACTACACGGCAGAGACCGAGAGGATGAGCGAGAGGCTGGCCGGGACGGTCTGCGCCGTCGGCGCTGACGGCCTGCCGCCGCTGGCCCTGCCGGAACCGTCGAACATCGACCTTGCGGCCTTCATCCCGCCGCGCCAGTCGGACGTGCTGGCGGCAGGGGAGCACATCGATCCGTCATCGGTGCAGGTCCAGTTCGGCCATGGCCGTACCCCGCCACGCCGGATCGCGGCGGACCAGGAGACGGCGGAGATCACGAACTTCCCCCACGGCTTGCCGGTGCGGGTGACCGCGACCGCGTTTCGCGTGCGGGACGGGGAGTGCAGTCACTCCACCACGCGGACCACGTCTGCCGGAGCACGGGAGACCCGTATCCAGAAGAAGCGGGTGTCGGTGCGGTTCGGGGCGCGGACGGTCGACATCACCGACCGGCTTGGCGGGAGCCTGGCTGTCGCCGGTGGTTTCACCTTCGACCGTGACAGGTTCCACCTGACCACTTCGCAGACGGGCACCGTGGCCTTCCCCACCATCTCCGGCAAGGGTGCGGGCTTCGACAGGGTGGTGTGCGATGGCGGTGATCGTCAGGTGTTCTCCGGCGACAACGAGGAACTGCGGGTCCGCTACAACTCAGCTTCCCCCGACAGCCGGGTCGCGGTGTTCGGCCTGACGAAGCTGCAGCTCGGCACGCCGGAGGAGCGGACAGGACGCCACATGATCACCGGCCCGGGCGCGGGGGCGGATCTGGTGCAGCTGGGCCTGGTGTCCATGCTGGTGTCGGGCGAAGAGACCTTCGCGGTGCGCGTGGAACGGCCCGAAGCGGTGGAGGTGGCGCTGCGTCGCGGTCCCGCCGCCATGACCGGAACCGGCCACGTGGTCACCGTGGCAGGCACGGGGGAGGCCGGGACGGCGGAGATCGCGGTTTCTCCGGCAGGTTCCACGGCCGGGTCACTGGTGGACGTGCTGGAACTGACCTTCAGCCGTGCGGCGCTGCGCATCCCGACCCTTCGCCCCTTTGCCGACGAGGCCTTCGTGGCGGAACTTGCCATCGATGGTCCGCTGCCCGCCGATTCCGGGATGACCGTCCGGTGGCGTGCGCGCGCGGGCGGTCGTGACTATGCCGGTGGAGACCTCGACGCCCCGGCGGGTGGTGCGGTCCTGGCCATCCCGGTCCCCGCACCGCCGATGGAACAGGTGCTGCGGGCGCGCGGCATGGACGTGAACCTGCTGGTGGAGATCCGGCGCGGTGCGAACCGCCTGTTCAGCGCGCAGGAGAACATCACCTTCCGTCCGCCACCGGTGCTTTCGGTCAACCTGGTGGGGCGGCGGGACGGCAGCTCCGGTGCGCTGGCCGAAGGACCGTTCGACCTGTTCCGGGTGGCGGATGCACGCGGTGTCGAGATCAGGCTGGATGTGGGCTTCCGCGATGGCAGCCGACGCTCCTTCGCGCCCGCGCTGGCCGCCGCCTTCGGTATCCAGCAGTCCCAGGGGGGCGGGTTGCTGATGGCCGACGGCACGCAGGGTGCCTCCGTGGTGCGGCCCCGGTTGCTGGAACAGCAGCCCGTCGCGGCCCTGCGCCCCTTCCTGCGTGGCAGTGCGGCGGAGAGCACCAACTTCTCCCCCGTGCCCGGCACCCCGCTGGTGCAGGGCGAGGTGGCGGAGTTCACGCTGAACGACGTGCTGCTGGTGATCGACAACCTGGGGGCAAACGGCTTCATCTGGCGCCTGCTGGTGCAGGGGGATGCGGACATGAGCCGCTACGCCGCCCGCTACGTCACCTCCGACGGTGAGTTCGGGGAGGTATTCGAGAAGGATGGTGATGGCTGGGTCGCCAGCCGCCAGTTCGATGCGCGCACCGGTATCCGGCATGTCGCCATCACCGATGCGGAGGGGCTCGAGGTGGCGCGCATCAACCAGTCGCAACTGGGGGCGATCACGCCGCGTGTCAGCCTGGAGGTGCCGGAGATCTACCGCCAGGGCGTGGCCCACCCGGTCACGGCGAGCATCTCCGGGCTGGGCGGACTGGCGCCGTTCGAGCTGGTCTGCCAGTGGAGCCTTCAGGCCGGGTTCGGCCAGCTCTCGGCAGGCTCCAGTCGGCTTAGCCCGGTCGGCAACGGCTTCGCGACCTGTGCCAACTCGGTCTCCATGGATGTGAACGAGGCGACGCTGGGCCGGTTCCCGCGTCTGGAAGTCCGGCTGGTCCGGCTGGGTGGAGGGAGGCCGTGATGCAGAGCCGCCGACTGGTACGCGCCCTGGCCGTGGCAACCGCGTTGCTCGGCCTTGCCTCCGGCATGGTGCTGGCTGCCGACCTGACCGGCGACAGCCGCAATGACAGCCCCATCCTGCCGACCGATGACCAGTTCAACACGCTCAGCCGTGACGAGGTGCAGCAGATCCTGAACCAGCTGAACGTGGTGCCGCCGCCGGACGTGAACACGAAGACCGAACTGCGCCGGGTGATCAAGAAGGTGGAACTATTCCGCATCGACCCGAAGAACGGCAACAACCCGTTCAACGTGGAGGACCCGATCGACAACGCCACAGTGAACGGCATCGTGCAGCAGGTGGCGGTGGATGACCTGAACAATGATGACGGCAACAACAACAATGGTGCCGGACTGGCGGCCTGCATCGGCCAGACGATTCAGGGACAGGCCTCGCCGACGGCCCCGGCGGACTTCCGCTTCGTCAACATGGTCGTGGATCCGGTGACGCAGGACTGCCAGATCTTCGGGGGACAGAGCGTTGATGGTGCATTCCTGATCTTCCAGTACAGTCCTGGTGCGCTCGACCTGAGCATCCAGGGCGACGAGAGCGTGACCATCTTCCCCGATGCGACCGTGCCGATCTGGCGCATCATCGACCCTGCGGCCGGGTTCGTGCAGATCAACGCGTTCGTTGCCGCGCAGACGGTCCGCATCGTGCTGCAGGCCAACAATGGCCTGACCATCGAGGGGACATTCACCCTCACCCCCATCGGCTTCACGGAGTTCTCCGTGACCGTCGTCAACCTGGTGGTGCAGTGATGAACAGACATCTTCCCTTCCTGCTGATGGCCGCCCTGTTCGTCAGCCCCGTCCTGGCCCAGGACATCCGTGCCTATCGTGCCATCACCACGCCGGAGGCGACGCCGGAGGGCACGGTGCCGGTGGAACAGCCGGAGGTGATCGACGCGCAGGCGGCGCGGGCGGCGGCGGAGGACGTGCTGGCCGCCTGGGAGGACGGGCAACTGGACAATGTCCTGGCCCCGGATTTCCAGGACAGGCAACGCCTGCTGGACTCCATGGTGGAGGACGTGCCGCAGGACGCGGAGATTCGGGTTCTGGGCATCCGTGGCGTGCAGACCGTGCAGCAGTTCGAGGGGCAGGGGCCGACCGGCCGCCGGGAGATCACCTCCATCGTGTCGCTGACAGCCGACACGCAGATCGAGTTCAATGATCCGGCCCGCGGCTTCCGGCAGTTGCGTGGCCAGAACGAGTTCTTCCTGCGCATCACCGAGGAATTCGTCGAGTGATGCTGCGTCGGCATTCCCCCTCGCTGCTTGCGGTTGCCGCGTGTGCGCTGCTGTTGCCGTCAGCCACCGCCGCGCAGGAACTGCTGCGGGACTGGCAGGTCGGCGGCAGCCTGACCACGGCGCTGGAAGGCTTCTCCGATGCCGGTGATCCGGGGCAGAGCCCGTTCGCGGAGCGGACCGTGTTCGGATTCATGGAGGCGGACCTGAACCTGTCGCGCCAGGTTTCCCCGTTCGAGCGGATCAGCGGGCAGTTCTTCGGTGTGCTGGTGGACCATCCGTTCCGCAGCAACTTCGACGGCTTCGTGGCCGAACGGGCGAAGGCGGAGTGGGAGAAGGGCGACGGCGCGGTGCCGTTCCGGCTGGAGGCCGGCGATATCTTCGCGCTGACGACCGCGCGCACGTCACAGCGCAGCCTGAAGGGTCTGCAACTGGAGATCCAGCCCCGGATCGGCATCCTGCCCGGCTGGAACCACTCCCTGATCGGGTTCTGGGGCATCAACCAGGCAACCTACCGTCAGGTGGACTTCGATGACGACCAGACCGTCGGCGCATCCTGGCTGATGAGCCAGGGCCGGGGCGGCAACCTGGCCTTCAGCCTGGTGACCAACAGGCTGGGCGCGGGGGCGAACAATGTCGCGGTGGAGCGGGTGCAGACGGTCGGCAGTATCGCCGCTGACCGGGCCTTCGACCTGCGCGGCCAGGCCCTGGAATGGAAGGGGGAGGTCGGCTACCTGTTCGGGGATGACCTGGCCGGAAACCGGCTGGACGAGACCGGTGCCGGGCTGTTCACGGAGGTCCGGGGACGCGACCAGTCCCTGCCGCTGGATTACAGCCTCCGCTTCGACCAGTTCGACAGCGACTATCGCCCCAACGGTGCCGCCGTGTCCGCCGGACGGCGCAGTTTCTCCGGCAACGCAGGATGGCGCTTCGATGGCGGCCTGGCGCTCAGGGGCCGGGCGCGCTGGGACCGGGACGGCTTCGGTCGCGCCAATCACACCGACACCTACAGCTCCGGCCTGAACCTCGCCGGGCCGCTCGATCCGGGTCTCGGCACCGTGCTGAACGGCACCTTCGATGCCTCCACCACCCACACCCGCAACCAGGCGGGAACGACCGAGACCACCACCCATGCCGCCTCCGCCAACCTGTCCGCGCCGCTGCCGAACGATCTCTTCGGCCGTGTCGGCTACCAGCTGCAGGCAACGCGGGCGCGGAACGCGGAACCCACCCTGACCGGTACCGCGAGCGTTGGCGTGGACCGCAGCTTCACCTACGGGGACCTGGTCGGCACGCTGTCGCCCAGCATTTCCTGGCGGCGCACCAACGGGGGCAATGCGGAGGGTGATGAACTGATCCTCGGCCTTGGCGGCAGCGTGGAGCGGGGCAGGCTGTCGGCGCGCGCCAACTATCGCTACGCCAGGCAGATCCGCGAGACGGCGGGTGCTGACACGGTCACCAACAGCCTGAACGGCAGTCTCAACTGGCAGCAGGGACGGCATTCCTTCGCGCTGGAGGCGGATTTCAGCGTCACGGCGCGGGAGGCGGCGCAGGCCAGCCAGCCGCTGAAACTGGGCGCCCGCTATACCTTCAGCTTCGACAAGGCGCCCGGAAGCGGGTTCCTCGATGCGCCGCAGGCGGCTGAGCAGGGCTTTGCCGCGGTCGAGGTTCCGGCCGAGAGCGGTGTGTTCGACCTTGCCGCCCTGGCGCCCAACGGGTCGTTGCAGGCGGTGCTGCAGACCCTGACGGACGCCGGGCTGCGCGGCGGCCAGGCCCAGGCGGAGGGGCTGATCGTCTACGAGACGCCGGTGCTCACCAACGTCGCGCTGCGGCAGCGGCTGGCGCTGCTGCACAAGGGCGCGCGGTTCCGCAAGGCGGCGCTGATCATCGATCCCTCGAACCCCGCCGATGCGGTCGCGCTGCAACGCGACTTCCAGGCGGTGCTGGATGATCTCGTGGCCGCCTATGGCGCACCGTCCGCCACCTTCGAGCGCGGGGCGTTCGATGGTGACGTGGTCCAGGCCATCGATGATGGTGACCTGATCCGCATTGCCGAGTGGCGCACCGCCTCCGGCACCCTGCGGCTCGGCATCCCGCGCAGGCTTGACCGGCAGGTCCGGATCGAAGTGCATCACGCCCGCAGCTTCCGCGCCCCGACGATCACGCTCTGGGGGCTCGACGCCGTCAACTGACGGTGCGGGAACTGGCTGACCGGACCGCTTCTGCATGAAAAATGTGCATGCATCGCGTTCAGTCATTTTTGGCTAATTTTTGATCATGTGCAAAGAATCTAAGCGCGACGCTGCCCGGAATGCGCGCGAAATGGAGTCAAAACAGTGCCTCAGAATATTGAAAAATATAGGAAAAATTAATTTCCGCTGAAATTTTGGGCGCTGGCACATCTCTTGGAATTGGAAAGGGGTCAATCCGGTCGTTTACAGGAGGTGGTTACGACAATGTTTGGATTTGGGAGGGTGAAAGCCCTGGCGGCAGTGAGTGCCCTGGCAATCGGTCTGACGACCGGTGCAGCGCAGGCGGCGGATACGATCAAGGTCGGTATCCTGCACTCCCTGTCAGGGACGATGGCGATCAGCGAGACGACCCTGAAGGACGTCATGCTGATGCTGATCGAGGACCAGAACAAGAAGGGCGGCCTGCTGGGCAAGCAGCTGGAGCCCGTGGTGGTCGACCCGGCCTCCAACTGGCCGCTGTTCGCCGAGAAGGCGCGTGAACTGATCGAGGTCAACGGAACGTCCGTCGTGTTCGGTTGCTGGACCAGCGTGTCCCGCAAGTCGGTGCTGCCGGTGTTCGAGGAACTGAACAGCATGCTGTTCTACCCGGTGCAGTACGAGGGCGAGGAAAGCAGCCGGAACGTGTTCTACACCGGTGCTGCCCCGAACCAGCAGGCGATCCCGGCGGTCGATTACCTGATGAGCACGGAAGGCGTGGAGCGCTGGGTGCTGGCGGGCACTGACTACGTGTATCCGCGCACCACCAACAAGATCCTCGAGTCCTACCTGAAGGCGAAGGGCGTCGCGGCAGAGGACATCATGATCAACTACACGCCGTTCGGTCATGCCGACTGGCAGACGATCGTGGCGGACATCAAGGCGTTCGGCTCCGCCGGCAAGAAGACGGCCGTGGTCTCCACCATCAACGGTGACGCCAACGTTCCCTTCTACAAGGAACTGGGCAACCAGGGCATCAAGGCGGAAGACATTCCGGTCGTTGCCTTCTCCGTCGGTGAGGAAGAACTGGCCGGTATCGACACCGGCCCGCTGGTCGGTCACCTGGCCGCCTGGAACTACTTCATGAGCATCGACACGCCGGAGAATGATGCCTTCATCTCCAAGTGGCATGCCTTCATCGGCAACGAGGACCGCGTCACCAACGACCCGATGGAAGCACACTACATCGGCTTCAAGATGTGGGTGCAGGCGGTGCAGCAGGCGGGCACGACCGATGTCGATGCCGTGCGCCAGGCCATGTACGGCCAGACGGTTCCGAACCTGACCGGCGGCGTCGCCGTGATGAACACGAACCACCACCTGTCCAAGCCGGTCGTGATCGGCGAGATCCAGGATGATGGCCAGATCCAGACGGTCTGGTCGACGGATGGTGTCGTCGTGGGCGATGCCTGGTCCGACTACATCCCCGAAAGCGCCAAGCTGACGGCGGACTGGACCTACCCGTGGGTCTGCGGCGGCTGCGAGAAGCCGAAGTACTGATCCCGATGATCTGATGGAAGGGGCGGTGACGGTCGGTTTCTGCCGAACCGACCGGTCGCCGCCCCGACCCTCAGCCGACGATTACGAGACGACCGAACCCCCAGTTCTTCCATTGCCACGAAGCGAGACCGGCGCATGATTGCCCGCCTGCTCGCCCTGATGATCGCGTTCTGCTGTGGCCTGCCGGCACTTGCAGCGGACTCGGGTGATCTGCCAGGGCTCATCCAACAGCTCAACACGCGCGACTACGCCGCGATGGAGCAGACCGTCAACGCCATTGCAGCCACGGGTGACCCAAGGGCCGTCACCCCGCTGCAGGCCCTCTCCGACGGCGACCTCTACTACCGCAAGTCCGACGACATGGTCTTCCTTGGCCGCAAGGCCGATTCCGGCACCGACCTGCTGGACCCGCTGACCGGGGAACTTGTGGAGAATGTCGGGCGCCGCGATGCGCGCCGGATCGGCATCAACAACAACATGCGCCGCGTGCTGCGCGGTGCCCTGGGCAGCATGACGCTGCTCTCCCCCGACCGGTCGGTGCGCGCCACCGCTGCGCAGCAGCTGTTCAAGAGCCCGGACCCGGAAGCCATCGATGCGCTGACCCAGGCGATCAGCGTCGAGAAGGATGATGCGGTCCGTACCGCGATGCAGGAGGCACGGGCCGCGTCCGTGCTGCTCTCCGACCTGGATGACGAGGCCAAGATCGCTGCCGTGCAGGCCCTCGCCGACCGCGGCGGGCGGGACGCGCTGTCCCTGCTGAAGGGCTTGCCTGCCAGTGCCTCCGACCCGGTGAAGGCCGCTGCGGCGGCGGGTGTCGAGAGCATCGAGTCCGCGCTCGCCCTCTGGGCCACGGCGCAGAACATCTATTACGGGATCAGCCTCGGCTCCGTCCTGCTGATGGCGGCGATCGGGCTGGCCATCACCTTCGGCGTCATGGGCGTGATCAACATGGCCCATGGCGAGATGGTGATGCTGGGGGCCTACACGACCTACGTGGTGCAGGAGATCATTCGCCAGAACGCGCCCGGCATGTTCGAGTTCTCGCTGGCCATCGCGGTCCCGCTGGCCTTCCTGGTCTCCGGGTCCATCGGCGTGCTGATCGAACGCTCCGTGATCCGCTACCTCTACGGACGCGCGCTGGAGACGCTGCTCGCCACCTGGGGCGTCAGCCTGATCATCCAGCAGCTCGTCCGCAGCATCTTCGGCCCCACCAACAAGGAAGTCGGCAACCCCGACTTCATGTCGGGTGCGGTGCAACTGGGGGAGATGACCCTGACCTACAACCGCATCTGGATCATCGTCTTCGCCCTGGTGGTGCTGGCGATGCTGATGCTTGTGCTGAAACGCACGCCGCTGGGGCTGCAGATGCGCGCCGTGACCCAGAACCGCCGCATGGCGGGGGCCATGGGTATCCGCACCGACCGGGTCGACGCGCTGACCTTCGGCCTCGGTTCCGGCATTGCCGGCATGGCCGGTGTGGCGTTGAGCCAGATCGACAATGTCAGCCCCAACCTGGGCCAGTCCTACATCATCGACAGCTTCATGGTGGTGGTGTTCGGCGGTGTCGGGAACCTCTGGGGCACGCTCGTCGGGGCGCTCAGCCTTGGCGTCGCCAACAAGTTCCTCGAACCCTATGCCGGGGCGGTGCTGGCCAAGATCCTCGTGCTGGTCGCCATCATCCTGTTCATCCAGAAGCGTCCGCGCGGCCTGTTCGCGCTGAAGGGCCGGGCGGTGGAGTCATGATCATGCGTGGCCTCGTCTTCCGTGCCTTCGACCGCGGCGGCATGATCTTCCTCGGCATCCTGTTCGGGCTGATCCTGCTGCTGGCCCTGTCCAACCAGGTGCTGCCCGCGAACCATCCGCTGCATGCGCCGACCTACCTGGTCAGCCTGATCGGCAAGTACCTGACCTATGCGCTGCTGGCGCTGTCGGTCGACCTGATCTGGGGGTTCTGCGGCATTCTCAGCCTCGGCCACGGTGCCTTCTTCGCCCTGGGCGGCTATGCCATGGGCATGTACCTGATGCGCCAGATCGGGGACCGGGGTGTCTATGGCAACCCCGACCTGCCGGACTTCATGGTGTTCCTGAACTACGCGGAACTGCCCTGGTACTGGCATGGCTTCGACATGTTCTGGTTCGCGGCCCTGATGGTGGTATTCGTGCCGGGCCTGCTGGCCTTCGTCTTCGGCTGGTTCGCCTTCCGCAGCCGGGTCACGGGTGTCTACCTGTCGATCATCACCCAGGCCATGACCTATGCCCTGATGCTGGCCTTCTTCCGCAACAACATGGGCTTCGGCGGCAACAACGGCCTGACCGACTTCAAGGACCTGCTGGGTTTCGACCTGCAGAATGACGGCACCCGCATCGGTCTTCTCTTCGCCTCCGCCATGGCGCTGGCGCTGGGTTTCCTGATCTGCAAGGCGGTGACCCGCTCCAAGTACGGCAAGGTGATCACCGCGATCCGCGATGCGGAATCCCGCACCCGCTTCCTCGGCTACCGGGTGGACCGCTACAAGCTGGCCGTCTTCACCCTGTCGGCCTGCATGGCCGGTGTCGCCGGGGCGCTCTACGTGCCGCAGGTCGGCATCATCAACCCCAGCGAGTTCACCCCTGCCAATTCCATCGAGGTGGTGATCTGGGTGGCGGTCGGCGGTCGCGGCACGCTCTATGGTGCGGTCATCGGGGCGATCCTGGTCAACTACGCCAAGACCTACCTGACCGGTGCGCTGCCGGAAATCTGGCTGTTCGCCCTGGGTGGGCTGTTCGTCTTCGTCACCCTGTTCCTGCCGCGCGGCATCGTCGGTGCCATCAGCGGTCGCGGGGACGCGGGTCCGTCGCCGATCCTGGCCCGAATACGCAGCTGGCGAGAGGCCCGCGCCATGGAGGGACGGTCATGAACGCATCCGTCAATACCTCCATGGCCGACACCATCCTGTACCTGGATGGCGTCAACGTCTCCTTCGACGGCTTCCGGGCGCTGAACGACCTCTCCCTGGTGCTGGACGCGGGGGAGATGCGGGCGATCATCGGCCCCAACGGTGCCGGCAAGACGACGATGATGGACATCATCACCGGCAAGACCCGGCCCGATTCCGGACAGGTGGTCTTCGAGGGCAGTATCGACCTGACCAAGCATGACGAGGCGGCGATCGCGGAACTCGGCATCGGCCGCAAGTTCCAGAAGCCGACAGTGTTCGAGACCCAGACGGTGCATGACAACCTGGAGCTGGCGCTGAAGGCCGACCGTTCGGTGCGGGCCAGCCTGCTCTGGATGCTGTCGAACGAGGCCAACCGCCGGATCGACGAGATCCTCGCCATCACCCGGCTGGGCGACCATGCCGACGTGATTGCCGGGTCCCTCAGCCACGGGCAGAAGCAGTGGCTGGAGATCGGCATGCTGCTGGCGCAGGATCCGAAGCTGCTGCTGGTGGACGAACCTGCTGCCGGCATGACCGATGACGAGACCGCCGAGACCGCGCGCCTGCTGAAGGAGATCGCGGAGAACCACTCGGTCGTCGTTGTCGAGCATGACATGACCTTTGTCCGCGATCTCGGCGTCAAGGTGACGGTGCTGCATGAAGGTTCCGTGCTCGCCGAAGGCTCGCTCGACACGGTCAGCGCCGACAAGCGCGTCATCGAAGTCTACCTGGGGCGCTGAACCATGCTGGAAGTCAAGGACATCAACCTTTCCTATGGCGCCTCCCAGGCGCTGTGGGGTGTTTCGCTGACGGCCGAGCCGGGCCAGGTGACGTGCCTGATGGGGCGCAACGGCGTGGGCAAGACCTCCACCCTGCGCGCCATTGTCGGGCAGCAGGGCATCATGTCCGGCGCCATCTCGCTGGACGGCAAGCCCGTGGACCGGATGCGTCCGTTCGAGCGTGCGCGCGAAGGCATCGCCTTCGTGCCGCAGGGGCGGGAGATCTTTCCGCTGCTGACCGTGCGGGAGAACCTGGAAACCGGCTATGCCTGCCTGAAACCGTCGGAGCGGCACGTCTCGGAGGAACTGTTCGACCTGTTCCCGGTGCTGAAGGACATGCTGGGCCGTCGTGGCGGCGACCTTTCCGGTGGCCAGCAGCAGCAGCTTGCCATTGCCCGCGCACTGGTCACCCGACCGCGCGTGCTGCTGCTGGACGAACCGACCGAAGGTATCCAGCCGTCGATCATCCAGGATATCGGGCGGGTGATCAGCCTGCTGCGGGACCGGGGTGACATGGCGATTCTGCTCGTCGAGCAGTATTTCGAGTTTGCAAAGGAGCTCGCCGACACGTTCCATGTGATGGATCGCGGCGAGATCGTGCTCTCCGGCAAGGCTGATGAGATGAACGAGGATGATGTCAGAGCCCATCTCACGGTCTGAAACGGACGAACCGGCGCCCACGGCAGGCCGCGCCGGTCCGCCCCGGTCGGTCGGCGTGGCCCGTGTCGCCTTCCTGGGGGTGGGCGCGCGGACGGCGCTGGCCGACCTCCATCAGCAGGGCTGCATGAAGGTGCGGCTGCCCCACAGCTATTCCGGCGACCCGAAGACCGCGGTGCTGATCAACACCGCCGGGGGACTGACCGGCGGCGACGACGTGGCGACACGGGTGGAATGGAACGGCAGCGCCGTGGCCTGCATCAGCACGCAGGCGGCGGAGCGGGTCTATCGCAGCGCCGGTGGGAACGCGCGGGTGCGCAACCACCTGTCGGTCGAGACAACCGCGCGTGCCGAATGGCTGCCGCAGGAGACAATCCTGTTCGATGGTGGCCGCATGGACCGCAGCACGGAGGTCGAACTGGGCGAAGGCGCGCGGTTCCTGTCGGCGGAAACCGTTGTCGTGGGCCGCAAGGCGATGGGCGAGACGGTCTCGACGGGGCTGGTGCGGGACCGCTGGCGGGTCCGCCGTGACGGCCGGCTGATCCTGCATGATTCGTTCGAACTGGGGCCGGACATCGCTGCCCGCCACGGCCGACCGGCCCTGCTGGACGACGCGGGATCATGGGCCAGCCTGATCCTGCAGGCACCCGCGACGATGACGGAGCCGTTGCTGCGCCTGATCCGGGACGCAGGCGGGGCGCGGGCCGGGGCAACGGTGCGCCAGGGGCTGGTGCTGGGGCGCATCCTGGCGGCGGACGGCGACACCATGCGCGGCATCCTTGCCGGTTTGCTGCCTGCGCTCCGACACGCGATCATGGGGCATCCGGAACGGCTGCCCACGGTATTCAGAATCTAGGCGTTCCACGCGGAAGCGAAGGGGGAGGCGACAGACATGAACCTGACACCGAGGGAGAAGGACAAGCTGCTGATCTCCGTCGCCGCGATGGTGGCGCGGAAGCGGCTGGAGCGCGGCGTGAAGCTGAACTATCCGGAGGCAATCGCCCTGATCTCCGACTTCGTGGTGGAGGGCGCGCGCGACGGCCGCACGGTCGCGGAACTGATGTCCGCCGGTGCGCACGTGGTCAGCCGCGACCAGGTGATGGAAGGGATCGCGGAGATGATCCACGACGTGCAAGTCGAAGCCACCTTCCCCGACGGGACCAAGTTGGTCACCGTCCACGAACCGATCCGTTGAGGGGGAGGGTGATGATGCACGGCGTTCCTGAAGGTTCATCCATGCCCGTTGCTCGCGGACTTGATCCGCGAGCCCATGCGGCGGTTTCGGTTCGGCACCATGGGCACCCGGGTCAGGCCCGGGCGCGCCGTGAACAGTTCTGCGGGAGGGCAGCATGATTCCGGGTGAGATCATTGCGGCGGAGGGCGACATCGTCCTCAACGAAGGGGTCGAGACGGTGACGCTGACCATCGCGAACACCGGCGACCGGCCGGTGCAGGTGGGCAGCCACTACCATTTCTTCGAGACCAATCCGGGCCTCGACTTCGACCGGGAGAAGGCGCGTGGCATGCGTCTCGACATTCCGGCGGGCACGGCGGTGCGGTTCGAACCGGGCCAGTCCCGCGAGGTGACGCTGGTGCCGCTGGCCGGGGACCGCCGCGTCTTCGGCTTCAACCAGAAGGTCATGGGGGGACTGGACTGATGGCTTTCAGGATCAATCGCGCGGCCTATGCGGACATGTTCGGCCCCACGGTCGGGGACAAGGTCAGGCTGGCCGACACGGAACTGTTCATCGAGGTGGAGGAAGACCGCACCACCTATGGCGAGGAAGTGAAGTTCGGCGGTGGCAAGGTCATCCGCGATGGCATGGGCCAGTCGCAGGTCTCCCGCGCCGGTGGTGCCGTGGACACGGTGATCACCAATGCGCTGATCGTCGACCATACCGGCATCATCAAGGCCGATATCGGCATCCGTGACGGGCGCATTGTCGGCATCGGCAAGGCGGGGAACCCCGACACACAGCCCGGCGTCGACATCATCGTCGGACCGGGGACGGAGGCGATTGCGGGCGAGGGCAAGATCATCACCGCCGGTGGCTTCGACGCCCATATCCATTTCATCTGCCCGCAGCTGATCGAGGAGGCGCTGACCAGCGGCGTCACCACCATGCTGGGCGGCGGCACCGGCCCGGCCACCGGGACCAACGCCACCACCTGCACGCCGGGGCCGTGGCACATCGGACGGATGCTGCAGGCCTTCGACAGCTTCCCCGTGAATCTCGGCCTGTCGGGCAAGGGCAATGCCTCCACGCCGGAGGCACTGCGGGAGCAGGTGCTGGCCGGAGCCTGCAGCATGAAGCTGCACGAGGACTGGGGCACCACCCCCGCCACCATCGACTGCTGCCTCTCCGTCGCCGACGAGATGGACGTGCAGGTGATGATCCATACCGACACGCTGAACGAGTCGGGCTTCGTCGAGAACACCGTGGCGTCCTTCAAGGGTCGCACCATCCATGCCTTCCACACGGAAGGCGCGGGCGGTGGCCATGCCCCGGACATCATCAAGGTGTGCGGGGAGCCGAACGTGCTGCCGTCGTCCACCAACCCGACGCGCCCCTTCACGGTGAACACCATCGACGAGCATCTGGACATGCTGATGGTCTGCCATCACCTGGACAGCAACATCCCGGAGGACGTGGCCTTCGCGGAAAGCCGGATCCGGCGGGAGACCATCGCGGCGGAGGACATCCTGCACGACATGGGGGCGTTCTCCATCATCGCCTCCGACAGCCAGGCCATGGGCCGGGTGGGTGAGGTCATCATCCGCACCTGGCAGACGGCGGACAAGATGAAGCGCCAGCGTGGCCGACTGGCCGAGGAGACCGGCGACAATGACAATTTCCGCGTCCGCCGCTACATCGCCAAGTACACGATCAACCCGGCGATCGCGCATGGCATGTCGAACCTGATCGGCTCCGTCGAGGTCGGCAAGCTGGCCGACCTGGTGGTCTGGACCCCGGCCTTCTTCGGGGTGAAGCCGGACCTGATCCTGAAGGGCGGCAGCATCGCCTCCGCCATGATGGGTGACCCGAACGCGTCGATCCCGACGCCACAGCCGGTACATTACCGCCCGATGTTCGCGAGCTTCGGCCGGGCCATGACCGAGTCCTCCGTGACCTTCGTGTCGGGGGCCGCTGCCGGGGCCGGTATCGGCAACGCGCTCGGCCTGGCCAAGCAGGTGGTGGCCGTCGAGAACGTGCGTGGCGGCATCAGCAAGGCCTCCATGGTGCTGAACGACACCCTGCCGGACATCGAGGTGAACCCGGAGACCTACGAGGTGCGGGCGGACGGCGAACTGCTGACCTGCGAACCGGCCGAGGTGTTGCCCATGGCGCAGCGGTACTTCCTGTTCTGATGGCCCTGCGCGCGCACGAGGTGCTGGAGGCAGGCACCTGGGATACCGCCGATGCGGTCGACCGGGTGGTGCTGGACATCGAGGAACGGCGGCGCAGGCGGCTGAAGCTGGAC
Source organism: Minwuia sp. (assembly GCA_965228535.1). GTDB lineage: Bacteria > Pseudomonadota > Alphaproteobacteria > Minwuiales > Minwuiaceae > Minwuia. The sequence goes on from CBDDHU010000003.1 coordinate 1,695,836, forward strand.
GGTTGCGACGGCCTGTCCTTCGTCCTGGATCTGCCGCAGGTGCCGGACCTGAAGGATGGCGACGGGCTGCGGCTGACGGACGGGCGCATCGTTGCGGTGCTGCCGGCGCTGGAGCAACTGACGGAGATCACCGCACCGGATGCGGACACGCTGATGCGCATTGCCTGGCACCTGGGCAACCGTCACCTGCCGACGGAACTGATCGGCGACCGGCTGCGCATCCGCTCCGACCACGTGATCGAGGACATGGTGCGCGGTCTCGGCGGCGCGACGGAACACCTGTCCGCCGCCTTCACGCCGGAGGGCGGGGCCTATGGTCATGGCCCGGTGCATGGGCACGATCACGGCCACGGACATTCCCATGCGCATGGCCACTCCCATGGCCATGACCATGCGGATGGGCATCACCACCACCACGCGGACGAGACGCTGGCCGGGGATCTGCCGAATGCCGTCTGAGCAGGACCTGCCGCGACTGCTGACCTGGCTGTCACCGTCCTTCCCCGTCGGTGCCTATACCTACAGCCATGGCCTGGAACGGGCAGTGGAACAGGACCGGATCCGGGACCGCGCCACGGCGGGCGACTGGGTGCTGGACCTGTTGACGGATGGTGGCGGCAAGGCGGATACGGTGCTGCTGGCGGAAGCCTGGCGGGCGGTGCAACAGGGTGATGCGGCACGGCTGCGGCTGGTGGTGGAGGAGGCATCGGCCCTGACCGCCACCGCCGAACTGGCGCTGGAGACCGAATCGCAGGGGCGGGCGTTCCTGACCGCCATTGCCGCTGCCTGGCCGACCGCCGCCATCGACGACCTGCTGCAGCATGTTTCCACTGCGCCCGTCGCCTATCCGGTCGCGGTGGGCGCCGCCGCTGCCGGACACGACCTGGCGCTGCAACCGGTCATCACCGGCTACCTGCACGCCTTCGCGGCCAACCTTGTCTCCGCCATCGTCCGGCTGGTGCCGCTGGGCCAGACGGACGGGCTGCACCTGCTGCGGCTGGTGGAGCCGGAACTGGAAGTGCTGGCCGAACAGGCCATGGCGACACCGCTGGACGGAATCACCACCTGCTGCCTGGCTGCGGACATCGCGTCCATGCAGCATGAAACCCAACGAACGAGGCTCTTCCGATCATGACTGCTACTGCTTCTCCCAACGGTCCCCTGCGCGTCGGCATCGGCGGTCCTGTCGGATCCGGCAAGACCGCGCTGATGGAGCAACTGTCGAAGGAACTGAGCAAGTCCTTCTCCGTCGCCGCCATCACCAACGACATCTACACCAAGGAGGATGCGGAGATCCTGACCCGTACCGGTGCGCTGCCGCCGGAGCGGATCATGGGCGTGGAGACCGGCGGCTGTCCGCATACCGCGATCCGTGAGGATGCCTCCATCAACCTGGCCGCCGTGGCCGACATGTGGGACCGCTTCCCCGACCTGGACGTGATCCTGATCGAGAGCGGAGGCGACAACCTGGCCGCCACCTTCAGCCCGGAACTGGCCGACATCACGCTCTACGTCATCGATGTCTCGGCAGGCGACAAGATCCCGGCCAAGGGCGGCCCCGGCATCACCCGCTCCGACCTGCTGATCATCAACAAGACCGACCTTGCCGAACTGGTCGGTGCCGACCTGGGGCGCATGGACCGTGACGCGGCGGCCCAGCGCGGCGACCGGCCCTTCGTCTTCGCCCGCGTCAAGCATGGCGACGGCGTTGCAGCCATCCGCGACTTCGTGATCTCCCGCGGCGGCCTCTGAGGGGGCGGTCAGCCGGTCACGCCACCACTGGCTTCCTCCCCCAGGCGGGGGAGGAAAGGGGTGCGGAAGGCATCAGCGACGGGCAGTCAGCCGCGTCCGACGAACGGCATGTTGGTGGCCATCACGGTCATGAACAGCACGTTGGCGTCCAGCGGCAGACCGGCCATGTGTAGCACCGCGTCGGCGACATGGCGCACATCCATCACCGGTTCCGGGGCCATGGAGCCGTCGGCCTGCGGCACGCCCTGCGGCATCCGTGCGGTCATCGGGGTCTCCGCGTTGCCGATGTCGATCTGGCTGCAGGCGATGCTGTAGGCGCGGCCGTCCAGCGACGTGGACTTGGTCAGGCCGGTGATCGCGTGCTTGGTCGAGGTGTAGGGAGCGGAGAACGGGCGCGGCGTGTGGGCGGAGATGGAGCCGTTGTTGATGATCCGTCCCCCCTGCGGCGACTGCTCCTTCATCATGCGGAACGCCTGCTGGGTGCAGTAGAAGGCACCGGACAGGTTGGCATTGACCACGGCCTGCCAGCTCTCCACCGGAATGTCCTCCAGCGGCATCGGCGGCGTGCCCGATCCGGCATTGTTGAACAGCACGTCCAGCCGTCCGAAACGGGCCTTCGTGCTCTCGAACAGGGTCTTCACCGATTCCGGGTCGCCGACATCGCACTGCACGGTCAGCACGGCATCGGCACCGGCCTGGGAAAGGTCCGCGGTTTCCTGCAGCGCCTCCGCCCGGCGGCCGGCAAGTGCCACCCTGTATCCCGCACCCAGCAGGGCGATGGCGACCGCCCGCCCGATCCCCGAACCCGCACCCGTGACGATGGCTACCTTGTCAGTCATCTCGCAATTCCCCCCGTCCGGCCTCTGGCCGTTGTTTCAGTCGTTCCTGAACAGATGCCGGAAGGCATCCATCACCTGCAGATAGCTGTCCCGCTTGAACGGTATCACCAGTTCGGCCAGGTCATCGAAGGAAGCCCAGCACCAGGCATCGAACTCGGGATGGTCGGTCTCGATGTCGATCTCGCTGTCCGGCCCGAGGTAGCGCAGCGCGAACCACTTCTGGGTCTGGCCGCGATAGCGCCCCTTCCAGACCTTGCCCACCAGTTCGTCGGGCAGGTCATAGTTGATCCAGCCCTCGGTGACCGCCACGACCTCCGCATTGTCGGTGCCGATCTCCTCCTTCATCTCCCGGAACACGGCGGTTTCCGGGTCCTCGCCCGCATCGATGCCGCCCTGGGGCATCTGCCAGGCCTCGACCTGCTGGTCGATCCGGCGGGCAACGAAGACCTGGTTGTCCGCGTTCAGCAGCATGATGCCGACACAGGGGCGGTAGGGCAGGCCTGTCTTGCTGGTCATCCCGTTCCTACTCCGGTTGGGCGGTGCGCACGACGGCGGAGACGGGCGCGAGGACGAAGCCCCGGTCCTCCAGACCGTCGATCCAGAACCGCAGGCGCTCGATGGCCACGGGATAGTCGGCGGCGAAGCCCACCGCGCTGCCCCGTGCGAGCGCCAGCTGCTCCAGTTGCGCCAGGCGGTTGTCGATGGGCCCGCGCGCGGCCTCCGCATCGATGAAACGGTCATTGGTGGCGGCGGGCAGTCCCATCTCCACCGCCAGCCGTCCGGCGATCGAGGCGGGGCTTTCGCGGGAATCGACATACAGCAGTCCCCGCTGGTCCATCGCCACCAGGACGGGCTGCATGTCCTTCGGCGAGACCGTGAAACGCGATCCCATCAGGTTGGTCAGGCCGACATAGCCCTCGGCCCGGCTCAGCACCCACTCCATGCGGTCCAGGTTGACCTCCGGACTGTTGGCGGTCAGCAGCGCCTTGTTGCCTGGGTCGTTGAACTCCGTGCTGCGCGGCTCCATGGGCAGTTGCAGCAGTACCTCGTGACCGGCGGCGCGGGCGGCGGGCACCCATTCGGCCAGTCGGCTGGAATAGGGACTGAAGGCCAGCGTGACCTCTCCCGGCAGGTCCTGGATCGCGGCCAGCGTCGGCTGCTCCGCCAGGCCCATGTTGGTCACGATGATGGCGATGCGCGGCGTGCCGGTGGGGGCCTCGAAGGGCCGGGAATAGACCTTCCAGGGCAGCTTGCCGTCGGCGGAGCGGATCGGCAGCGGGCCATAGCGCCCTTCGCTGGTGATGGCCGGGTCGGGCGCGGGGGCAAGCGGGCGACGGTCGGGTGACACAACGACGGGCGGCGGCTTCGGTGCCGTCGCGGTGCTGGGTACGGTCGCCGGTGCCATGGCCACCTGGGGCGGTGGCGGTGCGGATGCCGGGACAGTCGGGCGCGTGGCCGGTTCGGGCGCGGGAGCGCCGGAGTGCCCGGCCCCGTGATCGGACGCTGCGGCAGGTTCCTGCCCGGCAGCAGGTGCGGTCGCCGGGAAGTGACCGGCAGCCGCATCCCCGGTGCCGTGCGTGTCACTGGAGGCGTGGGCGGTCGGGGCATCGGCGGTGCCGGAACCTTCCTTGCCGTGCGACACTGCCGGGGGCTTGTGGTCCGGACTGTCATGCGCAGCCCCGGCAGCATCGGCAGTTCTCTCGTCCGCCCCATGTGCCCCGTCGCCGGACGCATGGTCGCCCTGTGCTGCGGCGTCCGCATGGCCTGTCGTGTCGTGGACTGTCGTGTCATGGCCAGTCGCGCCATGGCCCTCGGCGGCCGCGTCGGGTTTGCCGTCCGGTGCGGCGTGTGCCGTGTCCTTGCTGTCGTCGGCGGATTCTGCCATGGCGGGCATGGCATGGCTGCCGTCATCCGTCAGCGCCAGCCATCCGGCCGTGCCCCCGACGACGCCCAGGAAGATCGCCGTCGCGGCGAACAGGCCGATCTGTGCCAGCGGCATCCGGCCCGTTTGTGCTGTAAGCTCAGCCATCGCGACCGCGGTCCGCCCGCCTATTGCAGGCTGGCGCGGGCGATGGTGATGGTGTGGATCGCGTCGAGCGCGCGCTGCAGCTGGTAGTCGGTCTCCTGCGCCGGTGCCGCGATGCTGTCGCCATCCTGGGCCTCGCCGTCGGTGTCATTGTCCAGGCGGTTGCGCAGGTCGGCCTCGGACCGCTGGCTGGTCTCCAGCACCTCCAGCCTCGCCTGCGGCACGTCGACGTCGGGGATGATGCCCCGGGCCTGGATCGAGTTGCCGGACGGGGTGTAGTAGCGCGCGGTGGTCAGCTTCAGCTGGTTACCGCCGCCAAGCTGCATGATCGACTGGACGGAGCCCTTGCCGAAGCTGCGCGTGCCCATCAGGATCGCGCGCTTGTGGTCCTGCAGCGCACCGGCAACGATCTCCGAGGCACTGGCCGAACCGCCATTGATCAGCACGATCACGGGCAGGCCGGTGGCCAGGTCGCCGGGCTTGGCGTTGTAGCGCTCGATGGCGGAGACGTCGCGGGCGCGGGTGGAGACGATCTCGCCACGGTCAAGGAAGGCATCCGAGACCGCGATGGCCTGGTCCAGCAGGCCACCGGGATTGTTGCGCAGGTCCAGGATCACGCCCTCGATCTTGTCGCCCAGTTCCTCCTTCAGGTTGCGCATGGAGCGGCGCAGGCCGGACTCGGTCTGTTCGGAGAAGCTGGAGATGCGGATATAGGCGACATTGCCCTCGGCGCGCGCGCGGACCGACTGCACCTTGATCACCGCGCGGGTGATGGTGATCTCGAACGGTTCGGCAACGCCGCTGCGGTTGACCATCAGCAGGATGTCCGTGCCGACGGCGCCGCGCATCTTCTTCACGGCCTCCGTCAGGGACAGGCCCAGCACCGCCTCCCCGTCGATGTGGGTGATCAGGTCATTGGGCTGCACGCCGGCACGGGCGGCGGGCGTGTCGTCGATGGGAGTCACCACCTTGACGAAGCCGTCCTCCATCGTGACCTCGATGCCGAGGCCGCCGAACTCGCCCTTGATGTTGACCTGCATCTGCTTCACCTGCTCCGGCGGCAGGAAGGCGGAATGCGGGTCGAGGGATTTCAGCATGCCGTTGACGGCGGCCTCGATCAGCTTGGCGTCGTCCACCGGCTCGACATAGCTGTCGCGGATCTTGGCGATCGCATCGCCCAGCAGGGTCAACAGGTCATAGTCGTAGGTCTTGTTCTGCTGCGCCTCTGCCGTCGTGGCCAGCATCCCCGCGGGACCAGCCAACAGCGCGGACACCAGTGCCACGCGAATCATCCGCTTCATCATCAGCCGCTGCTCTTTCCCTTGCTCGGCGCCATCCATGGCAGCGGATCGACGGGCGATCCGTTGCGACGCAGTTCCAGATAAAGTTCGGGTCTAGTTCCGTCCGTTGTCCGCGTCATGCTGCCGATCGGTTCACCGGCGAGCAACCATTGACCGACTGTCACATCGCTCTGCGCCAGCCCGGCGATCAGCAGATGGTAGCCATCGCCGAGATCCATGATCAACAAGCGTCCATAGGACCGGAACGGCCCCGCGAAGCTTACCGTACCATCATGCGGTGCGGTGACCAAAGCACTGGAACGTGTCGAAATTGTGAGCCCTTGCACTTCTCCGGGCGCGCCGGGGCGATGGTCACCGAAATGGTGCACGACAGGCCCTTCGGCCGGGAATGGCAGGCGGCCCTTCAGCGCCTCGATACCCGCTCTGCGGGCCGGGCGGGACGGAATCGCGGCCAGCGTGGTGACCGGGGCCAGGCGGTCCATCAGGCTGTTCAGGTCCCGCGCCCGCGCTGCCAGCCGCGCCAGGCGGGTACTCTCGATCTCGCGTGCGATGCCCAGCGCGCCAAGCTGCTCCCGGCGCTGGCGCAACAGCAGTTCCAGTGCGTCCCTTTCCTCCGACAGGCGGGCGATGGAACGCGCCGCGTGCTGGCGCGCGGTGACCTGGCGTTGCTTCAGTTCCTCCAGCGCCAGCAGGTCCTGCTGCAGCGCGGCGACACGGCCCTGCAGCACGGGCGTGATCCCGGCCAGCGCCGAGGCGGTGAGCGCGTTCTCCGCCACCTGCCCCGGCTGGGCCACCACGGCCAGCGTCGGCATGCGGGCAAGGCCCAGCAGCGCGGACAGGGTCGCGGCCAGTTCCTGCCGCCGCCGGGTCAGGGAGCCTGTGCGGTCCAGGATGCGGGCGTCGATTTCCTCCACCGACTGTTCCGCGCCGCTGCTCTCCCGTTCCGCGTTCCGCACGGCCTCTGCCGCCACGGCCAGTTTCCCGGAGAGCTCGCGGCTTTCCTCCGCGAAGCGCCGGGCGTCCTGCTGCAGGTCCTTCAGGCGCGCCTCGGTCTCGGCGCGGGTTTCCTCCAGCGCCTTCAGTTCGGCATCGGGATCGGCCTGCTTCTGCTGCGCCGCGACCGGTGCAGCGAGGGCAAGGGCCAGGGCGAGCAGCAACAGGCCGCAAAGCCTCATGGGTTCACAGCGGATCGGTTCAGCTCGCCTCACGATGTTCCGGTTCCAGCGCCTCGGCCGGTGCCAGCAGGCAGTGCCCGGTCATCGCCGCCGGTTGCGGCAGACCCATCAGTTGCAGCACCGTCGGGGCCAGGTCGGCAAGCCGCCCCGGACGCAGGGCCATGCCTGCCGGTCCGTTGACCATGGTCAGCGGCACCGGGTTGGTGGTGTGGGCGGTGTGCGGCTGACCGGTCTCGGGGTCGGTCATCATCTCCAGATTGCCATGGTCGGCGGTGATCAGCAGCGTGCCGTCCGCCTTGCGGATCGCGTCGGCCAGCCGCCCGAGGCAGCCGTCGATGGTCTCCACCGCGCGGATCGCCGCCGCCAGGTCACCCGTGTGTCCCACCATGTCGGGATTGGCGAAGTTGACCACGATCAGGTCTGTCTGCCCGTCGCCGATGCGGGCCACCAGCCGGTCGGTGACTTCCGCCGCCGACATTTCCGGCTGCAGGTCATAGGTCGCGACATCGGGGGAGGGGATCAGGATGCGGTCCTCGCCCTCGTACTGCTGCTCCTGCCCGCCATTCAGGAAGAAGGTGACGTGGGCATATTTCTCGGTCTCCGAGATACGCAGCTGCTTCCGACCCGCGCGGGCAACCACCTCGCCCAGTGTGTCGGGCAGGTCCTCCGACGGGAACAGCGTCTCCAGGAAGGGGTTCAGCGCCTCCGAATACTCGATCATGCCGATGGCCGCGCCGAACTGCAAGGTGCGTTCGCGGCGATAGCCGTCGAAGTGCGGGTCCAGCAGCGCGGTCAGGATCTCCCGCGCCCGGTCGGCCCGGAAGTTGGCCATCACCAGCCCGTCACCGTCCGCCATGCCGTCGAAGCCGGAAATGCGGCGCGGCTTGACGAACTCGTCGGTCTCGTCGGCCGCGTAGGCATCCTCCAGCGCCGCCTTCCAGTCCGGAAAACCCTCCGCCACGCCATTGACCAGCGCGTTGCAGGCGATCTCCACCCGGTCCCAGCGCTTGTCACGGTCCATCGCCCAGTAACGCCCGATCAGCGTGGCGATGCCCGCCCCGTGCGGCAGTGCGCGGTCGACCGCGTCCAGGTAGTCGGCGGCACTCTTCGGCGGGGTGTCGCGGCCATCCAGGATCGCATGTACCCGGACCTGCGCCCCGCCATCGACCAGCGCCTGCGCCAGCGCGACGATATGGTCCTGGTGGGCATGGACGCCGCCCGGCGACAGCAGGCCCAGCACATGCACGGTCGGGCAGGTGGCGGCGGCCCGCTTCAGCCGCTCGTCGCGCAGCAGGCTGCCATCCCTGATGGCGGCGTCGATGCGCGGCAGGTCCTGCATCACCACGCGGCCGGCGCCGATGTTCATGTGGCCGACTTCCGAATTGCCCATCTGCCCGTCGGGCAGTCCCACGGCCAGTCCCGACGTCTCGATCAGCGTCTGCGGGCAGGTGCTGCCCAGCTCGCGCCAGTTCGGTGCCTTCGCCAGCGCGATGGCATTGTCGGTGGGATCTTCACGATGGCCCCAGCCGTCCAGGATGCACAGGACGACGGGACTGCGGCTGTCGGTATTCTGTTGCTTGCTCATGGTGCTGCTTCTAACCGATCCGCAGCCGGTTCTCCAGCCGGTTGCACGGCGATCCGCCGTGTCGTCAATGCATGAAATGCAGCCGGTCGAAGGTCTGGCGGAAGGTGGACACCCGGGGCAGCACCGTCTCCGGTGCGTTGCTGCGCAGTGCCTCAACGATCAGGTCGGCCAGTTGCTCCACATGCTCCGGCCCGGTGCCCCAGCGTACCAGTTCCGGCGTGCCGATGCGCAGGCCGTTCATGTCTCCAGCCACCTCCGCCAGCGGCAGGCCGATGCCACAGGCCAGGAACCCGGCCTTGCGCAGCTTCCGCGACGCGGCCTGCCCGCCACCAAGGCCCGCCGCCTCCACCGCGAACTGGTGCGAGGCCGTGTGGCCCCGGTCCCCGGCAAACACCTTGAGCCCGCGCCCCGCAAGGGCGGTGGCAAGCGCCTGCGCCGTGCCGATCATGCGCTGCGCGTAGGCCGCGCCGAAGTCCCGCCAGTCGAGCATGGTGACGGCCAGTGCCGCCGACTTCGCCGCGTCGAAATTGGCGGTCATGCCGGGGAAGGCGATGGCGTCCAGCCGCTCCGCGATCTCCGCGTCGTCGCTGACGATCAGCCCTCCAGCCGGGCCGCCGAGGCTCTTGTAGGTGCTCATCGTCATCAGGTGTGCCCCTTCCTTCAGGGGATTGCGCCAGGCCCGGCCAGCGATGATGCCGCACTGGTGTGCCGCGTCGAACAGGACGCGGGCGCCGACACTGTCCGCGATCTCCCGGATCGCCCGCACCGGGTGCTCGAACAGGTTCAGGCTGCTGCCCACCGTGATCAGCTTCGGCCGCTCCCGGTCCGCCAGTTCGGCCAGTGCCGCGACATCGATGGAATAGCCATCCGGATCGATCGGGGCGGGGACGGTGCGCAGGCCGAACAGCCCGGCGCAGCCTGCCGCGTGATGGGTGACGTGCCCGCCGACGGATGGCGGCGGCGCGATGATCGTGTCACCGGGGCGGCAGGTGGCCATGAAGCCGTAGAGGTTGGCGATCGCGCCGGAGGGCACGCGGATCTCCGCATGGGCGGCGTCGAAGACTTCGGCACAGAGCGTGGCGCAGATGAGCTCGATCTCCTCGATGGCCTCCAGCCCCATCTCGTACTTGTCGCCGGGATAGCCCAGCGAGGGTCGCGAGCCGATCCCGGAAGCCAGCAGTGCCTCCGCCTTCGGGTTCATGACGTTGGTGGCGGGGTTGAGATTGAAGCACTCGCGTTCATGGATCTCGCGGTTCCGCTCCGCCAGCGCCTCGATCCGGGCCAGCAGGGCAGGGGAGCCGGACGCCGATGTCTCGGCGGCAACCGACTGGACAAGATTCTCGCAATCCTCCGGCACCCAGGCCCGTCGCGCGATGGTCATGCGGTTCGACCTCCGTGGAAATCAGTCGCGGTGATAGGGGTGCCCGGACAGGATGGTCTGGGCGCGGTAGAGCTGTTCGGCCAGCATGGCGCGGACCATCAGGTGCGGCCAGGTCAGGCGCCCGAGGCTGAGCGTCAGGTCGGCGGTCTTCCGCGTCTCCCGCTCCAGCCCGTCGGCGCCGCCGATCAGGATGGCAATGTCGCGACGGCCGTCATCCGCCAGGTCCTGCAGCCGCGCGGCGAAACCCCGGCTGTCCAGCAGTTCCCCGGTTTCGTCCAGGGCGACGATGGCCTGGGCGGACGCCGACCGCTCCCGCAGCAGCCGGTTCTCCAGCGCGTTGCGTTCGGCGTCGGAACCGGCCTTGCGCGCCTCCACCTCCTGCAGGTCCAGCGGCCAGGTCAGGCGTTTGACGTAGGTATCGTAGAGGTCGCGCTCCGGCCCGCGCCCGAAGCGCCCGACACTCAGCAGCGTCAGCTTCAGCATGACAGCGGCCTGACGTCAGACGTCAGGACAGGGCCTGCCCCTCGGTCGCGCCCAGATCGATCGCCCACATCTTCTCCAGATTGTAGAATTCCCGGACCTCGGGCCGGAAGACATGGACAATGATGTCTCCCGCATCGACCAGCACCCAGTCGCAGGTGGGCATCCCCTCCACCTTCGGGCGTCCGTGACCGGAGGCCTTCAGCTTCTCGACGATGTGCTCCGCGATGGCGGCGACGTGCCGCGAGGACCGACCCGATGCAACCAGCATGTAGTCGGCGATTTCCGTCTTGCCCTTCAGATCGATGCGGACGATCCGTTCGGCCTGGTCGTCATCAAGTGACGATTCAATCAGTTCCAGCAAGTTCCTGTCCGGTCCCTCTTTGCCAGTGACGATGTTCATTCTCCCGATTCGCGGGGCCTTTGCCAGCCCGTTGTCTGTCATCAATCCGTCGCGAATCGCCGTGGCGGACAAGGCATTGCGGCGCATCCGGACATAGGTCAGTGCCGGAGCATCCCTCCGGCAGAGGTCGCGTGCCCGGTCCTGTGGCAGCCATGCCCGGCGGTATCGCGTCGCCGCCTGCCCCGACAGGGCGTTCAGAGAATAGGGCGCGCGGTCGAACACGGCAACGGGCACGCGGCGGACGATATCGTTCCAGCCTGCCCAGCGGGGCAGTTGCGCCAGGTTGTCGGCCCCCATCAGCCAGACGAAACGGTGGGCGGGAAAGCGCCGTTGCAGTGCGCGGATGGTGTCGCGGGTATAGCGGGTGCCCAGCTGCTGCTCGATGTCCGTCACCCGGATGCGCGGATGGGAGGAGGCGGCGATGGCCCCGCACATGCGCGAGTCCAGCGGGGCCATGCCGTCACCGCTCTTCAGCGGGTTCTGCGGCGAGACCAGCCACCAGACCTCGTCCAGCCCCAGGCGTTTCAGGGCAGTCAGGCTGATATGGCGATGCCCGTCATGTGCCGGGTTGAACGAACCACCCAGCAAGCCGATCCTGAGGCCACGAACGCGCATCATCGGTTCACGGGCGGGCCTGTCCCGAGCCGTGGACGAGGTACTTGAAGCTGCAGAGCTGCTCCACCCCCACCGGGCCGCGCGCGTGCATCTTGCCGGTGGCAATGCCGATCTCCGCCCCCATGCCGAACTCCCCGCCATCGGCGAACTGGGTCGAGGCGTTGTGCATGACGATGGCGGAGTTCACCCGGGCCATGAAGGCCGCGGCCGCCACCTCGTCACCGGTGATGATGCTGTCGGTATGCTCGGAGCCATGGTCGCGGATATGGGTGATGGCGTCGTCCAGGCCGTCCACGACCCGCGCGGAGATGGTGGGACCGAGCCATTCGGTGTCCCAGTCGGCATCCGCCGCGCCCTGCACGCGCGGGTCCAGAGCCTGGGTCTCGGCGTCGCCCTTCACCGCGCACCCGGCGGCAAACAGGTCCTCCAGGATCGGTTTCATCAGGTTGCCGGCGACCGCGCGGTCCACCAGCAGGGTCTCCGCCGCGCCGCAGATGGAGGTACGGCGCATCTTGGCATTGACCACGATCTCCCGCGCCATCTCCGGGTCGGCGGCGGCATGGACATAGACCGTGCAACGCCCCTCCAGGTGGGCGAAGACGGGCATCCGCGCCTCTTCCTGCACCCGCGCAATCAGCGACTTGCCGCCACGGGGAACGATGACGTCGATCAGCCCCGCGCTGCGCAGCATCAGGCCGACCGCCTCCCGGTCCGTGGTGGGGACAAGCTGGATCGAAGCCTCCGGCAACCCGGCGGCGCGCAGTCCCGCGACCATGGCGCGGTGCAGGGCGCGGTTGGTGTTGATCGCCTCCCGCCCGCCGCGCAGGATCACGGCATTGCCTGCCTTCAGGCAGAGACCACCCGCGTCGCAGGTGACGTTGGGACGGCTCTCGTAGATCACGCCGACAACACCCAGCGGCGTGCGGACACGCTGGATGCGCAGCCCGTTCGGCCGGGTCCATTCGGCGATGGTGCTGCCGACGGGATCGTCCAGCGCCGCAATGTCCTCCAGCCCCTTCGCCACGGCCTCCAGCCGGTCATGGTCCAGCCGGGCGCGGTCGATCATCGGCGCGGCCAGTCCTGCGGCCTCCGCCTTCGCCACGTCATCACAGTTCGCGGCCAGGATGGCGTCCGCGTCGGCGCGGATCGCGGCGGCGGCGGCCTGCAGGGCGGCGTTCTTCCGTTCCGCACCGGCGTTGGCCAGCTCGCTGGCGGCGGCGCGCGCGGCCCGGCCCATCTGCCCGATCAGCGCCGGCAGGTCCCGCGCGTCCCCAAATTCGGCTTCAACGACACTCATGTTGCTGCGTCCTCCTTCACGGGCGCGTGCTGGGTCTCCAGCACCAGGTCGTCGCGATGGATCATCTCGTCGCGACCACGGTAACCGAGCAGTTTCTCGATATCACGGCTGTTGTGTCCGGCGATCCGGCGGGCGTTCTCCGCCGAGTAGGCCGAGAGTCCACGCGCCAGCCTGCGGCCCGCCAGGTCGCGGACCCAGACCGCGTCGCCGCGATCGAACTCGCCCTCCACATCCCGGACCCCGGCAGGCAGCAGGCTGCGCCCGCCCTTCAGGGCGCGGGCGGCCCCGTCATCGACCAGCAGCGACCCGGCAGGTTTCAGCGCGCTGGCGATCCACTGCTTGCGCGCGGTGCGGGGGGACGCGGCGGCGGTGAACCAGGTACAGGCCCCGCCCTGCGCCAGGTGCTGCAGCGGATGCAGGATGCGGCCATCGCAGATCGCCATGTTGCAGCCGGCGGCCATGGCGATCTCCGCCGCCTGCAGCTTGGTGGCCATGCCGCCGACGCCCAGGCCGCTGCGGCTCTCCCCCGCCAGAGCCATGATGCCGGCATCCAGGATGCGGACCTCCGGTACCAGGGTGGCTTCCGGATCGACGGTGGGATCGGCGGTGAACAGCCCGGCAACGTCGGAGAACAGCACCAGGCAGTCGGCCGAGATCATCTGCGCCACGCGGGCGGCCAGCCGGTCATTGTCGCCGTAGCGGATTTCCCGCGTCGCCACCGTGTCGTTCTCGTTGATCACCGGCACGACCCCCATGTGGAACAGGGTCTCCAGCGTGGAGCGGGCATTGAGGTACTGCCGCCGGTTCTCGGTCGCACCGAAGGTGACGAGGATCTGGCCACAGGTGAGGCCGTGTGCCTCCAGCACCTCCTGCCAGGCGCGGGCGAGCTGGATCTGGCCGATGGCGGCGGCGGCCTGGCTTTCCTCCAGCTTCGGGCGGGTGCGGCGCAGGCCGACCTGGTGGCGGCCAAGCGCGATGGACCCGGACGAGACGATGGCCACGTCCTGTCCGCGTGCCCGTGCGGCGGCGATGTCGGCGGCCAGGGCGCGCAGCCAGTCCTCCCGCACGCGCCCGGTCGACGGGTTGACGAGCAGGGAGGAACCGATCTTGATCACCAGGCGGCGGGCAGCCAGCAGGCGGTTGTCCGCGTTCAGGGCTGCCACGGCTGGACCTCCGACGGTTCCGGAGCCTCCGCCACCCTGTCAGCGTCGATTGCCCGGCGCAGCCCGCGCAGCGCCTCACCGATGCCCAGCCCAGCCACGCCGGAGAGCAGCAGCGGTTCCTGTCCGGCGGCCTCCGCCAGCGCGACCCGGCGCTCCGCGATCATCTCCTCGGTTAGCGAGTCGCACTTGTTCAGCGCCACGATCTCGGTCTTCTCCGCCAGTCCGCCGCCATAGGCTTCCAGCTCCGCACGGACCGTGTGATAGGCCTCCGCCACGTCGTCCTGGGTGCCGTCGATCAGGTGCAGCAGCACCCGGCAGCGTTCCACGTGGCCCAGGAACCGCGTGCCGAGGCCGACACCTTCATGCGCGCCCTCGATCAGGCCGGGAATGTCGGCGATGACGAAGCTGGCATCGTCGGAGACAACGACGCCGAGATTCGGATGCAGCGTGGTGAAGGGGTAGTCGGCGATCTTCGGCGTGGCCCGGCTGACAGCGGCGAGGAAGGTCGACTTCCCGGCGTTGGGCAGTCCCACCAGTCCGGCATCGGCAATCAGCTTCAGCCGCAGCACGACCGCCGATTCCTCGCCGGGGCGTCCGTTGTCGGCACGACGCGGTGCGCGGTTGGTGGAGGACTTGTAGTGGGCGTTGCCGAAGCCCCCGTCACCGCCGCGCAGCAGCACGACGCGCTGCCCCACCTCGGTCAGGTCGGCCAGCAGGACCTCGCCTTCCTCGTCGAACACCTGGGTGCCGGCCGGCACCTTCAGCACGGCATCCGCGCCATCCGCACCAGTGCGGTTGCTGCCCTCGCCGGGGCGGCCGTTCTGTGCCTTGAAATGCTGCTGGAAGCGGAAGTCGATCAGCGTGTTGAGGCCTTCGACCGCAATCACCACGACATCGCCGCCACGGCCGCCATCGCCGCCGTTGGGCCCACCGAACTCGATGAACTTCTCGCGCCGGAACGACAGGCAGCCATGGCCGCCATTGCCGGACTTGATGAAGACCCTGGCCTGATCCTGGAATTTCATGTGCCGCTCCGCTTGACCGGGAACGGCCGGGCGGGCGTCTGCGTCACCCGCCTGTCCATTCTGGGGCGGGCCTTACTCGGTCGGCCCTGCCGGAATCACGTTGATCGTGTTCCGTCGTCCGCCGGAGGAGAAGCTGACCTCGCCCTCCACCTTGGCGAACAGGGTGTGGTCCTTGCCCATGCCGACATTCTCGCCGGGGTACCACTTGGTCCCGCGCTGACGCAGCAGGATGTTGCCGGGGATCACGTGCTCCCCGCCATACTTCTTCACACCAAGCCGCCGACCGGCTGAGTCGCGACCGTTGCGGGATGAACCGCCTGCCTTCTTATGTGCCATACCGGAAGTCTCCGCTGCTGCGCTTGTTCATGCCGGGCCGCGATCGGCCCGGGGGCTCACCCGTTGGCCTCAGCCCGCTTCGATGCCCGTCACACGGACCACCGTCAGGTACTGGCGATGGCCGTTGCGGCGGCGATAGTTGTGCCGACGCTTCTTCTTGAAGATGATGATCTTGTCGCCGCGGGTCTGGTCAACGACCTCCGCCTTCACCGACGCGCCATCAACCAGCGGCGCACCGACCTTCAGATCGGCGCCGTCACCGACGGCCAGGACTTCATCGAAGGAAATGGCATCGCCCGGCGCGCCTTCGAGCTTCTCCAGCTCCAGCACGTCGCCCTCGGCAACGCGATACTGTTTTCCGCCGGTCTTGATGACTGCGTGCATGACTTTGTACCCGGTCTTCTCAAAGCGTGACACCGGACCAGGCTGATCCCCCGGGGGACAACCGATCCGGCAAACGATAATCTGGACGCGTCAGGGAGGCGCTTGAAACTTCCCCGGGACGCGAGCGGCGCTTCTTAGCCCCCGGCCCCCGATGTGTCAACCGCTGCGGCGAGATCATGTTGCAATGCCGCGCGGAATCCTGCGGGCGGCGTCATGCTCCGGCCGTCCTTCGCATAGACCAGTACCGTGCGGGCCGTGGCGATGCAGGTGTCGCCGACGAACAGGCCGCTCAGCACCGTCCAGGAGGTGTTGCCCACCGCCACCGTGCGGGTACCGGTCACGACAGTCGCCGGAAAGTGCAGTTCCCGCAGGTAATCCACCTCCAGCCGCGCCGCGACCCAGAACTGGACCGCATCGGAACCCGGCTCCAGCGTCTCGATCAGCGTCACCCGCCCCATCTCGATGAACTGGGGCAGCACCGTGTTGTTGACGTGCCCCAGCTTGTCGGTGTCGCAGAACCGCACCGTGCTGGTCACATGGTGGGGGTAGGTGGAGAGACGGCGCAGGCTGTCGCGGTCCGGGATGGTGTCGCTGGTCATTTCTTCCTTGCTTCCTTGCGTGGCACGGGCGGAATGGTGGGCAGGGCACGGGCATCGTTCAGCACGTGCGCCTGGATGGTGCTGGCATTGCCCCGGATGCTGACGGGGCGGGCAGGGGCGATGCCCATGTCCAGGTCCGCGGCCTTCGCCACGGCCGCGGAGAAGATAAGCTGGCTGCCGAATTCCTTGTTCGCATCCTCCAGCCGGCTGGCGACGTTCACCGGCGCACCGATGGCGGTGACCGACATGACGTTGCGGTATCCCATCTCCCCCACCACCACGTCGCCGATCTCGATGCCGATGCCGATGCGCAGCGGCTGGCCCAGTTCGGCACGCAGGGTCTCGTTCATCTCCTCCAGTGCCACCGCCATGGCGCGCGCGGCGGACAGCGCCTGGCGCGCCCCTTCCTGCGGCGTCGTGCCGACACCGAACAGGGCCATGACCCCGTCGCCGATGAACTTGTCGAGGATGCCGCCGTTCTTCTCCACCGCCTCGCCCATGTAGCGGAAGTACTGGTTGATCAGGAAGACCACGTCATAGGGCAGCTTCTGGCGTGAGAACTCGGTGAAGCCGCGAATGTCGGCGAACAGGATGGCGATGCATTCCTCCGCCCCGCGTGCCGCGCCGCCACCACTGGTATAGGGCGCGTGGGACGGTGCCGGGGCGGGCAGCAGGGGATAGACCCGGACATCGCCGGTCGGGCGAAGCTGGCAGGCCAGCCGCACGCCGGGGGCGGCGGACAGGCGGCGCAGCACGCGCGCCTCGACCTCCTCAGGTTCCGGGCAGTGCTCCAGCCCCTGCAGCACCTTCACCCGGCAGGTGGAGCAGCGCCCGCGCCCGCCGCAGATGCTGGCATGGGAAACACCGGCACGGCGGCTGGTCTCCAGCACCGTGACACCGGGCAGCACGGTCGCCTTCTCGCCCTCCGGGTAGCGGATGGTGATGCGCTTGCGCTGTCGCTCCAGCACCAGGTGCACGCCACGCACCGCGCCGATCAGCAGCACGGCGGCGATCATGCCGTTCCAGGCCACGTCCCGGGTCTCGTAGACCCACGCGGCAGCATCCGCAGGCAGTTGGGTGTTCAGCAGGTAGGCACTGCGCCAGACCGGATCGCCCCAGAGGGTCACCACCTCCTGCCCGCCATTGACGAAGCCGACAAGGGACAGGATCACGGTCAGCAGCGCAGCGGTATAGAGCGCCGGAATGCAGGGCTGGTACCATCGCTTCAGCCGCAGCCACATGTGCACGCCGGTGCAGCCATGCACCCAGGCGAGGACGGTGACGAAGGCCTGCTGCACGCCCTGCAGCGGGTCCAGGTGCCACAGCGCCATCAGCACCCAGGCATAGGTGTCGTCCAGGGCATAGACCTCGTGCAGTCCCCGGTTGGCCAGCAGGTGCAGCACCAGCAGCGGCGGCAGCGCGAAACCGGTGATGATCTGCACGATCTCGGCCAGCGAGATGCCTTCCCAGATGCGCCGCCGGTAGACGGCGAGGATGACCAGCAGCATGTGCGCCACGGTCGCGCCGACCAGGATCGCCGTGCCGGGGATGGACCGCCACAGGAACACGAACACCTCTCGCCCCATCTCCATGGCGGGCAGGGAGATGATGCCCAGCGCATGGTTCAGCAGGTGCGTGGCCACGAAGGCGAACAGGACCAGCCCGGAAACCAGCCTGATCCTGTTGAGTGTGTGCATGCCCGTTCCGCCGCCCGGTTCGTCTTCCGATCAGATGCCGGCGACGAGCTGCTTCAGGTCGGCTTCCGGTCGGGCGCCATAGTGGCTGATGATCTCCGCCGCGGCCACGGCACCGATGCGGCCTGCGGTCACGAGATCGCGACCGGAGGTGACGCCGTGCAGGAAACCGGCGGCGAACAGGTCGCCCGCGCCGGTGGTGTCCACCAGCGCCTTGGGCGGGGTGGCCGGGACCTCGTGAACGCCGTCGGGGGCGACGATGACGCAACCCTTCTCGCTGCGCGTCAGCACGGCCAGCTGCACCTTGCCCCGCACCGCGTCGAGCGCGGTCTGGAAGTCGTCGGTCCGGTACAGGGAGGTGATCTCCGCCTCGTTGGCGAAGACGATGTCCAGCGGACCCTCCACCAGTTCACGGAACTCGTCGCGGTGCCGGTCGACGCAGAACGAATCGGACAGGCTCATGGCCACTTGCCGTCCCGCGTCCCGTGCCACCTCGGCGGCGCGGCGCATGGCCAGCTTGGCCAGCGGCTGGTCCCACAGGTAGCCCTCAAGGTAGGTGATGCGACCGCTGGCCACGAGGTCGGCATCCACGTCCTCCGGACCGATCTCGGCGCTCGCCCCCAGAAAGGTGTTCATGGTCCGCTGCGCGTCCGGCGTGACCAGGATCAGGCAGCGCGCGGTGGCCGGACCCGGTTTCGCTGCCGGGGCGGAATAGGTCACGCCGGCGGCGCGGATGTCATGGGCGAAGACCTCCCCCAGCTGGTCGTCCTGCACCCGCCCGATGAAACCGGAGCGTCCGCCCAGGGCGGCGACACCGACCGCCGTGTTGGCGGCGGAACCGCCGGAATGCTCCTCGCCCGGTCCCATGGCGCCATAGAGCTGGGTCGCCTGGTCCTGGTCGATCAGCTGCATGCCGCCCTTGGCCAGGTTCCGTTCCGCCAGGAAGGCATCATCCGCATTGCTCAGCACATCGACGATGGCATTGCCCAGTGCCACCACGTCCAGGGTCGGTTCGGTCATTCGCTTGCTCTCCGCAGATGCTTGTCCGGTCGGTTCCAGGGCCGGTTTACACGGTTCCCGGGCTGACGCAAACTCATCGAATCATGAACGAATACCATCGCTGGACGGCAGTGGAGGCGGTGAGTCGCCTGCGGAACGGTGATGTCACCGCGCTGGAACTGATCGACGCCGCCGCGGCACGCATCGCGGCTGTCGAACCGGCGGTGAACGCGCTGCCCACGCTCTGTCTCGACCGCGCGCGGGAGCGGGCGCGAAACCTGCCTCGCCCGCAAGGCGACGATCCAGGCCACCTGCATGGCCTGCCGCTGGTGATCAAGGATCTGACGGCGGTCGAGGGGGTGCGGACCACCTTCGGCTCCAGCGTCTTCGCCGACCATGTGCCGTCGGAAAGCGACATGCTGGTCACGCGGCTGGAGCGCCGCGCCGCCTCCATCATCGCCAAGTCCAACACGCCGGAATTCGGCGCGGGGGCGCAGACCTTCAACGATGTCTTCGGCATTACCCGCAACCCCTGGAACACCGCCCTGACCCCCGGCGGGTCCTCCGGCGGGTCGGCGGTCGCCGTGACCACCGGGCAGGCCTGGCTGGCGCATGGCGGAGACCTGGGCGGATCGCTGCGCATCCCGGCCAGCTTCTGCGGATGTGTCGGGCTGCGCCCCAGCCCGGGCCGGGTGCCGCGCGGTCCGGTGCCGCTGCCCTTCAACCCGAACTGGGTGGACGGCCCGATCGCCCGGACCGTCGCGGACATCGCGCTGTTCCTCGACGCGCTGGGCGGCATCCAAGAACGGGATCCGGTCTCGCTGCCCGCACCGTCCCGCAGCTTCCAGGCCAGCATCGGCCAGGTTCGCCCACCCCGCCGCGTGGCCTTCTCCATGGACCTGGGGGCCTCCCCCATCCATCCGGATGTCCGCGCCGGAACCCAGGCGGCGCTGGCGCATTTCACCGACATGGGGGCGGAGATCGTGCCGCTGGACATGGAATTCGCCGACGCCGAACCCATGTTCCAGACACTGCGCGCGGCCCAGTTCGCCGGTGACCATGGCGAGACCCTGGCCCGGCACCGCGAGAAGCTGAAGCCCGAGGTGGTCTGGAACATCGAGAAGGGAATGGCACTGACGGCAGACGAGATCGGACGTGCGGAGCGTGCGCGCGGGGCACTCTACCGGCGGTTCGTGCGCCAGTTCGAGGACGTGGACCTGATCTTGCTGCCGACCGTCAACACGCCGCCCTTTCCCGTCGAGGTGCGGTACCTGGAGGAACTGGATGGGCAGAAGTTCGACAGCTATGTCAGCTGGCTGCTGCTGACCTTCGCGATCAGCCTGACGACCTGTCCGGCGATCTCGGTTCCCTGCGGGTTCACGCCGGACGGGCTGCCGCTGGGCCTGCAGCTCGTGGCGGGACCGCGGGAGGAGGCGCGGCTGCTGGGCATGGCGCGCCATTTCGAGGATGCCACGGGGCTGCGCGGGCGGCTGCCGATTGACCCGATAGTGAGGCACTGATGATCGGAACCATCATTTCCGGCGCCCTGAAGGGGCTGACACAGATACTCGCCGACCCGGCGCTGCGCCGCATCTTCTGGCGCACGCTGCTGCTGGCCATCGTCGCCTACGGCATCGCCTTCGGGGTGGCGTGGCTGGTCGTCGACTACTTCCTGAACTTCGATGTCTCCTGGCTGCCCGACTTCGCCGTCAGCTGGCTGCGCGGGTTCCTGGAGGCCAGCGTGCTGCTGGGCGTGATCGGCCTGATGTGGGCGATCTTTCCCGCCGTGTTCACCGGCCTTTCCTCCATATTCCTCGACGAGGCCGCGCTGGCGGTGGAGAAGCGGCACTACCCGATGGATGCGCCGGGCACGGAACCGGCCTTCTGGCCGTCGCTCAGGCGCACCCTGCAGTTCACGCTGCTGGTGGTCGTCATCAACATCCTGCTGATGCCGCTCTACCTGCTCGGCATGTTCCTGCCGCCGCTGAACCTGATCCTGTACTACGCGGTCAACGGCCACTTCCTCGGTCGGGAGTATTTCGAGCTTGTCGGCTTCCGGCACCTGAACGAGGGCGAGGTCTATACCACCCGCCGTCGCAACGGCACCGCCTGCTTCCTTTCCGGTGCCCTGATTGCGTTCGCGCTCACAATTCCGTTTCTCAACCTGTTCGTGCCTGTGGCGGCTGCGGCAATGATGGTGCATGTTTACAAGGAATTGGGGCGTCGGGGGCGAATCGTCACCGGTCGGGACAGCGTGACTGCTGCCTGACGGCGGTGACTTGAAGACAGGGAAAGCCGTGTTCAGGAACCGGAACGAGACGTCGGAATCGACCGACGGCGAAAGCGCCGAAGGCGGGCTGCCGAAGCGGGAGGACAGCCGGGGCGGTTTCCGCGCCGACCACCGCGCGGTGAATGCCCGGCCAGCTCCGAGTTCATTCACGGCCGTCAGTCAGGAGCGTGACAAGGTGAATGCCGAACCCAAGAAACTCGTCGTCGGTCGCGAGATCCGCATGAAGGGCGAGATCGGGAACTGCGAACATGTGCTGATCCACGGGCTGGCGGAGGCCGCGCTGACGGACTGCAAGGCGTTCGAGGTCTCCCAGAGCGGTATCCTGAAGGGCAGCGCCGAAGTCCAGTCGGCCGAGATCAGTGGACGCTTCGAGGGCACGCTGACGGTTCGCGGGCGGCTGCACATCCGCGCGGGCGGCAGGGTCAGCGGCGAGATTTCCTATGCCGAGATCGAGATCGAGCCCGGCGGCAGGCTGGACGGCGACATCCGCTCCATCGAGCCGCAACTGGTGCAGTCACGACAGGCAGCGGGGTGACGGGGGCGTGCTGAAGGCTGTTCCCGCAATCATTTTCGTCGGCCTGCTCGCGGGCTGTGCCGACAGGGCGCCGCAAGTGATGTCCAGGTCGGCAGCGGACACCGACAGCCGCGCCAGTGCGGCAGAGCGGTCGGTGCGCCCCGGTACACGGGCCGAGACAGCGCGCGCGCCGGAGGGGCGTTCCCTGCTGGCCTTTGTCGGGCAGAGCCGGCACGACCTGGTGAGCTGGCTGGGGCAGCCCGACCTGGAACTCAGCGAGGGGCATGGCAGCCTGCTGCAGTTCCGTCGTGGGCAGTGTGTCGCCCTGGCGATGGTGGGAGAGGGCGATTCCGTTGCCGCCATCGAGGTCTCCGGCGTGGATGTCGAGACGGACGCGGACTGCGCGGAGCGGAAGCTGGCGACTGTCACCCGGCAGTGATTCCGGATCTGCCTGTTTCTTGATCATATTTTTCTGATGGCCTGAGCATTGCCCTTATTTTGGGCAATTTTCTGCCCGACATTTGGGCGTCGCGGTTGCCCGATCCGGGTAACTTTCTGAATCAAAATCATTTTTTCCAACCATCCGATTCCGGCACAGGGCTTGAAAACACCGGCCTCGAGGGGTGTCCGTTGGCATCCAGAAACTGTCCAGAAGAGGTTGGCGCATGAAACTCGTCATGGCTGTCATCAAGCCATTCAAGCTCGACGAGGTCCGGGAGGCATTGACGTCGCTCGGTATCGACGGGCTCACCGCGACTGAGGTCAAGGGGTACGGCCGTCAGAAGGGTCACACGGAGATCTATCGCGGCGCGGAGTACGCCGTGAGCTTCCTGCCCAAGGTCAAGATCGAAGTCGTCATCAATGCCGACATGGCCGAACGCGCCGTCGAGGCGATCCGGCAGGCCGCGGGTACCGGCCAGATCGGCGACGGCAAGATCTTCGTCATCGATGTCGCGAGTGCAATGCGGATCCGCACGGGTGAGACCGATGCGGATGCGCTCTGAGCAAGAGGGAACCAGATACATGAATTCCGGAAAACGAACCCTGCTGGCCGGACTTTTGGCGGCAATGCCGCTGGGCCTGCTGGCTTCGCCGGCACTCGCTGAGGTCAGCGACGAGTCGGTCTTTGTCTTCAACACCCTGTCGTTCCTGATGTGCGGCTTCCTCGTCATGTTCATGGCGGCGGGCTTCGCCATGCTGGAAAGCGGCATGGTGCGTTCCAAGAACGTGGCCACCATCTGCGTGAAGAACATCGCGCTCTATTCCATTGCCGGCCTGATGTACTGGCTGATCGGCTATGACCTGATGTACGGCATCGACGAGGGCGGCTACATCGGCAGCTTCTCGCTGTTCTGGTCCGCCGACGACAGCGCCGCACTGGCCGAGGCCGCGGACTTCTCCGGTGGCTATGCTGCGGCATCCGACTGGTTCTTCCAGATGGTGTTCGTCGCGACCGCCGCGTCGATCGTTTCCGGCACGGTGGCGGAGCGCGTGAAGCTCTGGCCGTTCCTGATCTTCGTCGCCATCCTGACCGCGATCATCTACCCGATCCAGGGTTCCTGGGAGTGGGGCGCGGGCTGGCTGGACGCACAGTTCGGCTTCTCCGACTTCGCCGGTTCCACGCTGGTGCATTCGACCGGTGGCTGGGCCGCCCTGATGGGTGCCATCATCATCGGCGCGCGCAAGGGGAAGTACACCGCCGACGGCAAGGTCAACCCGATGCCGGGTTCGTCGATGCCGCTGGCCACGCTGGGCGTGTTCATCCTGTGGCTGGGCTGGTTCGGCTTCAATGGCGGCTCGCAGCTCGCCCTGGGCTCCGCCGCTGATGCCATCGCCATCTCCAACATCTTCGTCAACACCAACGTTGCCGCCGGTGCGGGTGTGGTTGCCGCGATGATCGCGAGCCAGCTGATGTTCAAGAAGGTCGACCTGACCATGGCGCTGAACGGTGCCATCGGTGGCCTGGTGTCCATCACCGCCGAGCCGCTGGCCCCGAGCATCGGTGCTGCCGTGCTGATCGGTGCCGTGGGTGGCGTGCTGGTCGTGGTCACCGTGCCGCTGCTGGACAAGCTGAAGATCGACGATGTGGTGGGTGCGATCCCCGCGCATCTGGTCTGCGGCATCTGGGGCACCCTGGCCGTTCCGATCACCAACTCCGACGCCAGCTTCGGCGGTCAGATCGTCGGCATCATTGCCATCGGCCTGTTCGTCTCCATCGCCAGCGCCATCGTCTGGACCGTCCTGAAGGTCACCGTCGGTGTCCGGGCGACGGAAGAGGACGAGGAACTGGGTCTGGACCGTGCCGAGCTCGGCATGGAGGCCTATCCCGAGTTCGGTCGCGGATCCCAGTTCGGCTGATCCCGTCCGGCTCTTCCCGAGGAGCAGCCGCACCCCCCACCCTCTCCCTCAGGGGGTGCGGCAAACTGAAAGCCCGGCAGTCACAGGCTGCCGGGCTTATTTTTTGTGCATATGACGCATTGGTCGGCATGGTTCTGCCCAAGATCAGGGCAGTTTTGTGCGTCCGGAAACTGCGCTCTTGTAAATCCCTGAAATATCTATGTGATTTCTATCTGCCTAATTGGCATGCAGCTTGATGAAACGGGCGCAGGCTATGAGGCGCCCAGAGAGGCGCCGTTTTCTTGATTCAGGAGGGAACCGTCATGGAGTCAGTCCAGTCGGGGTTGGATGTCTTTTTCGTGCTGATGGGCGCGATCCTGGTGTTCGCGATGCACTCGGGTTTCGCGTTCCTTGAGGTGGGCACGGTCCGTCACAAGAACCAGGTCAATGCGTTGGTCAAGATCCTGGTCGATTTCGCGATCTCCACCGTCGCCTACTTCTTCGTCGGCTACTCGGTCGCCTATGGCGTCGACTTCCTGATGAGCGCGTCGGCCCTGACCGGTGATGTCGAGGATGCCGTGTTCTCCAAGTCCGGCTTCGACCTGGTGAAGTTCTTCTTCCTGCTGACCTTCGCCGCCGCGATCCCTGCGATCATCTCCGGCGGCATCGCGGAGCGGGCGAAGTTCTGGCCGCAGGCCATGGCCACGGCCGCCATCGTCGGCGTGGTCTACCCGCTCTACGAGGGCATGGTCTGGGGCAGCACCTTCGGCTACCAGGACTGGATCGCGGAGAGCTTCGGCGCGCCGTTCAATGACTTTGCCGGTTCCATCGTGGTGCATGCGGTGGGCGGCTGGATCGCCCTCGGCGCGGTCATCCTGCTGGGCGTGCGCAAGGGCCGCTACCGCAAGGACGGCTCCCCCGCCGGCATCCCGCCCTCGTCCATTCCGTTCCTGGCGCTGGGGTCCTGGCTGCTGTGTGTCGGCTGGTTCGGCTTCAACGTGATGAGTGCCCAGTCGGTCGAGGGCGTGAACGGCCTTGTCGCCATGAATTCGCTGCTGGCCATGGGCGGCGGCATCCTGGCGGCGCTGGTCGTCGGCCGCAATGACCCGGGCTTCGTCCACAACGGTGCCCTGGCCGGCCTGGTTGCGGTCTGCGCCGGCTCCAACGTGATGCACCCGCTGGGATCCTTCGTGGTCGGCGGTGTTGCCGGTGCGCTGTTCGTCGTGGTGTTCCAGCTCTGCCACAACCGCTGGAAGATCGACGACGTTCTGGGCGTCTGGCCGCTGCACGGTCTCTGCGGCCTCTGGGGCGGCATTGCCTGCGGCATCTTCGGGGCGGAGTCGCTGGGTGGTCTCGGCGGCGTCAGCTTCATGTCGCAGCTTGTCGGCAGCGTCATCGGCGCGGCCTATGCTCTGGTCGCCGGGTTCCTGGTCTACGGCGTGCTGAAGGCGGTGACCGGCATCCGGCTGAGCGAGGAGGAGGAGTTCAACGGCGCGGACCTCTCCATCCACAAGATCCGGGCAAACCCGGAAGCCGACCTGAACTGAGGCAGCCTGCGGCCCTGCCCGGACGGTCAGCGTTCGGGCGGGCTGTAGGGCACCAGTACCGGCTGCCAGGCAAAGGGCGGCATGGCGGACGGGTCGACCGTCACCATGACCGCCCCGACGTCCGGCGCGCCCGGCACCTCCAGCCGCCAGATGTTGCTGACCGGCCTGTCGTCGCGGTCGCGGATCGGCCGGTCGGTGCGGTAGGTGTGGGTGTCGCCATGGATCAGCAGCACCGGGCCCGCGAAGCCGCGCGCACCCCGGACAAGCGCATCGAGCGTGGCATCGAAGCCCTCGTCACCCCGAACGCCGTCGCCCAGGCCGGGATTGGCATGGATGGCGATGACCAGGGCAGGGGCCTTGCTTGCGGTGGCCTGTTCGAAGGCCCGGTCGATCCAGGCCACGTTCGCCGCGTCGCGTGCCCTGAACAGCTTCTTCGGTCCGACCTCGCGCTTGCGCCCGTTCGCGGAGCCGACGACATGCACCGTGGCGAAGGGAATGCCCTGCTCCGTCCAGAAGGCGTTCTCCACCAGGCCCGGATCGTGCCCGGCATCGGTCTGGCGCAGGTAGTCCCGCGGCGCCCGCCCGAAACTGCGCGGTGTCGCGAAGAATAGCGCGCGAAGCCGCTCCAGCCGCTCGTGCGGTTGGTACTCCCCCGCCTTCTTCCGGTGGCAGTCCGTCCACTCGTTGTCGCCGGGGGTGTAGAACAGCGGCGCATCGAAATTGTCGAAGTGGCGTCGCACGTTCAGGAACGCCGCATCCTCGCAGGGGGATGACCCTGACTTGATGTCGCCGACATGGATCGAGAAGGCGGGTTTCATGCCGTTGATGCGCTCGATCAGCTGCGCGAACAGTTCGTCGTCCTGCGGCATTCGGTAAGGGGTGTCGCCCATGGCGGCGAAGGTGAACCCCGACCCGGACCCGGACCCGGCCGCTGCCGGACCGGCAAGCAGGGCGGCGACGGTCAGGGTCATGGCGATGGTGCGGAACATGGGCAGCCTCCGTTCTGGCAGGGTCGGGGATGAAACCCGGTCCACGACCCTGCCACCGGATCATGACACGGAAATTTCCCCGGGAGCCAGCGGTGCAGCCGCCTCCGCCACGTCCCGCAGCCCCTCGGCTGGCAGGTCGGGCGCGGTCAGCAGGTCGGCAATGGCCGCCAGGTCAGGCCGCTCCGGCGATGCCAGGAATTCCGAGGGGAAGCTGTTCCGCTTCAGGAAGTCGCGCAGGTAGCCGGTCCGGTCCACCACCTGGTCCAGCAGGTCGGGAAACGCCGTTGCGGCCTGCATGTAGGCCGCCTGGGCCGCGGTGGCATCCGCGATCTCCTGCAGCCGGACCAGCGGCGATGTCGGCTTCGGCCTGATCCGTTCGCCGTCCACTTCGAAGGGCGGCACGTAGTAGGGCGAGCCGATCATGGCCGGGCTGCTGAGGATCGACAGCACGCGGTCGGCCAGCGGGTAGTCCAGTTCGGTCAGCAGCCTGAGCGACATGGGCAGTTCCACGGCCTCGAACTCCTGCTGGCGCACGTCGATCTCGAACGCGGTGCGGCTGCCGGCACTGGCGGGCGGCAGGCCGGGGCCCATGATCGCCTCCCGGATGCTGCGCTGCAGGTTCTCCAGCACGATCTGGCTGACATCGAAGCGCCCCGGCGCGTCCAGCGGCGTCAGGCCCTGCGATCCGACAGCCTTCGGGATGATGGCACCGGGCACGAGCTGGATGTTGGCCGGGTTCAGCACCCCGTCATCCTCCGCCTGCCAGATGCCGGTGACGGCGATGGAGGCATTCTTCAGGATCAGTTCCACCACCTTGTTGGCCGTCTTGATGTCGGCCAGCGCGTTCAGCACCGGCCCCCGGCCCATCCACTCGCCCGGCGCCTTGTCGGTGCGGAAGGCGATGACGGGAGAGACGGCGAAGCGGCGCTGCAGCAGCATGGTCTCGCCGGTGATGCCGGGCTGTCCGACGCACCAGACCTCGTAGCTTGCGGGCGCGCCGGGATCATCGGCCAGGATCGCCTCGATCACCTCGATCTCCGTGTCCGGCTGTTCCCGCGTGATCCGGGCCAGTTCCTCCGGCAGTGCCGCGTCGGGCCAGCGGGTCAGGATGCGGCGGGCGGGCAGGCGCATCTGCCGGAAGATCGTCGCCAGCATCCCGTCGCGCCCTTCCTCCGGCGTCAGTTCCCGAGCCGGGATCGCCTCGAACCGCAGGGGACGGTTCAGCGACCCGGCATGGACCATCAGCGCCCCGGTGGAGATCAGCGCGTCGCCAAGGGCCGGATCGATCTCGATATGGAAGTTGGAGGCCTCGATGGCGCCATGGAACTTCTCCCGCACTTCCGCCGCATGCAGGTCGAAGGCCTGGCGGGCCTCCGCATCGTGCATCAGCGATTCGGGAGCCTCGAAATCCATCCAGGGCTTGAAGGGCGGAAACAGCTGCCCGTGCAGCCGCGACTTCCGCCAGTGCAGCGCCTGGACCGCCGTGTTGTCGAAGATTTCCCGGTCTCGGCCGCGCCCCACCATGCCGCCGCGCGGCGCAGCGTGGTTGGGCAGGGCGTAGGCATAGGCATCGTCGAGCAGCTGATCCCAGTGCTGCCGCCGGGCAGCGGCGCGGGCGAAACGCTGCAGCGTCTCCGACCTGTAGGGGCTGGCGCCTGTGTGGTTCATCAGGGAATTTCCTTCTCCGGTTGCAATCGGCGAAGGATAGGTGGCCTGCGTGAAACCAGTTGCCGACGGGTGGGGCGGGAATCCCCTCGCGGCACTCGACCTGAACGGAGACAGCGTTAGACTGCCCGGACATGGCCATGACGACAGGGGAGCCGGAGATGGGACTGATCGATGACGTGCGCAAGCACCTGCATGCGGACATGACCGAATGGCGGCGCGACATCCACAAGCATCCGGAAACGGCATTCGAGGAGCACAGGACCGCCGACAAGGTTGCCGGGCTGCTGGAGTCCTGGGGCCTGGAGGTGCATCGCGGCCTGGCCACCACCGGCGTCGTCGGCACCCTGAAGGCCGGGACGGGCAACCGCGCCATCGGCCTGCGGGCGGACATGGACGCGCTGGACCTGACGGAACTGAACAGCTTCGACCACAAGAGCGTGCATGACGGCAAGATGCACGCCTGCGGCCATGACGGGCATACCACGATGCTGCTGGGGGCCGCCCGCTACCTGGCGGAGAACCCGAACTTCGACGGGACGGTCCAGTTCATCTTCCAGCCGGCGGAGGAGAACCTGGCCGGTGGCCGTGTGATGGTGCAGGAGGGGCTGTTCGAGAAGTTCCCGGTCGAAGCCGTCTACGGCATGCACAACTGGCCCGGCCTGCCGGTCGGCAGCTTTGCTGTCTGCACCGGCCCGATGATGGCCTCCGCCGATTTCTTCGAACTGAAGCTGACGGGCCGTGGTGGCCACGGGGCCTTCCCGCACCTGGCGCGGGATCCGATCGTTGCCGCCGCGCACGTCATCACCGCCTGGCAGACCATCGTCAGCCGCAACACCGACCCGATGAAGGCGGCTGTGATCAGTGCCTGCGAGATCAATTCCGGCTTCACCGGAAATGTCATTCCGGAGACCGCCGTGGTGCGCGGCACCACCCGCACCTTCAACGAAGGCGTGCAGGACATGATCGAGAAGCGCATGCGCGAGGTCGCGGAGGGCATTGCCCAGGCCTTCGACATGCAGGTGGAGTTCACCTATGACCGCCGCTATGCCCCCACCGTGAACACGCCGGAGGAGACCGGTCATGCCGTCGCCGCGGCGCACGCGGTCGTCGGCGCGGAGAACGTGAACGACAAGCTGGTGCCGGTGATGGGTGCGGAGGATTTCGGCTGGATGCTGCGCGAACGCCCCGGCTGCTACATGTTCGTCGGCAATGGCGAGGGCGAGGGCGGCGGTTGCGAGGTGCACAACCCCAACTACGACTTCAACGACGAGACCCTGCCGGTCGGCGCGGCCTACTGGGTGAAGCTGGTCGAGATGCAGCTTCCGGCAGCCGAAGGGTGAATCGTCGCGTTCCCGTTTCACCCCTGAATGGTGTGCTTCTTGCTTCCACCGTGATGTGTGAGCGGGATCACGGTCAAAATGTCACGAAAAGACCACAGTTGAGGGCGGGTCCTGTGAGCGTGGTCACAGGTGCCGGTGCAGAACGCAACACGGTGCAGTAACAGGAACCAGTCAGACGAGGACCATACAGTGAGCTTCAAGGTCAAATTCTGGGGCGTCAGGGGCAGTATCGCGACGCCCGGCCCGCGCTATGTCTCGTTTGGCGGCAACACGAGCTGCATCGAGGTTTCCTGCGCCGGACAGCGCCTGATCTTCGATGCCGGGACCGGGATCCGCAATCTCGGCCACTGGCTGATGAAGAAGAACGTGCACAATGCGCACCTGTTGCTGTCCCACACCCACTGGGACCACATCAACGGCTTCCCCTTCTTCTCGCCCGCCTTCAAGAAGGATCACCACTTCACCATCATGGCCGGCCACCTGGCGGAGGAAACCGGCGGCATCCGGGAGGTGCTGGCGTCGCAGATGAACCAGCCGACCTTCCCCGTGCCCATCGAGATCATGCAGGCGCAGCTCAGTTTCGAGGATTTCAGGGCAGGTGACGTGTTCAACCTGGGTCCCGACGTGCGCATCACCACCACGCCGCTGAACCATCCTGACGGCGCCACCGGCTACCGTGTCGACCACAATGGCCATGCCTTCTGCTACGTCACCGACACCGAGCATGTTCCCGGCAAGCCGGACGAGAACATCCTGGCCCTGATCGAGGGCGCGGACATCGTTGTCTATGACTGCACCTACAACGACAAGGAATTCGATTCCAAGGTCGGCTGGGGCCATTCCACCTGGCAGGAAGGCATGCGTCTCTGCCAGGCGGCCAATGTCCGCCAGCACGTCATCTTCCACCACGACCCGGACCATGAGGACATCTACATGGAGCGGCTGGAGGAAGAGGCCCGCTACGAATGGATCGGCAACACCGTCGCGCGGGAGAACATGCGCCTGCGGGTGGGGTGAAAGGCCCTTCCGCCTGACCTATTCCGCAGCCTCCGCAGCCTGTGCCGCGTCGGCCAGGTAGATGGAATGCTTCGGCTGCGCAAAGACCCGCTGCACCATCGGGCGGAAATCATCCAGCTTCATTGACTCGTAGGCCGGGTCGAAGGCGGGCGCGTCGTAGCGTTCGCAGAAGATCGCAGTCCGTTCGAAATCCGGGTGCCCGCGGAACTGTTCGCGCATGTCGCGGTCCAGTCCCAGGTGGTGGAAGAAGTAGTAGCCCTGGAAGATGCCGTGCTTCTCCACCATCCAGTGGTTGGACTCCGACACGAACGGTTTCAGGATGGTCGCCGCCATGTCCGCGTGGTTGTAGGAGCAGAGCAGGTCGCCGATGTCGTGCAGCAGCGCGGCGACGACATATTCCTCGTCCTCCCCCGCACGGTGGGCGCGGGTCGCGGTCTGCAGGCTGTGCTCCAGCCGGTCCACCTGGAACCCGCCATAGTCCCCGCCCAGCAGTTCCAGGTGCCCCAGCAACCGGTCCGCCAGCCCTGCACTGAACGGCTTGTAGTGGCTGCCGATGATCTTCCAGTCCTCGGCGGTGCCATCCGCCATGTCCGTGAAGCGTGCGCTGTCTGCCATGATTTCCCCCGGTATCCCGTTGCGTTGACCCCACCCGTGGCGTCCAGTATCTCCGTGGGGATGGCTTGCGTGCAAGCCGCATCAGTTGGGGGAGGGGTGCATGACCGGGCTGACCGAGGACCAGATCGCGTTTCAGGATGCAGCGCGCAGCTTTGCGGTGGCG
Source organism: Minwuia sp. (assembly GCA_965228535.1). Lineage (GTDB taxonomy): Bacteria > Pseudomonadota > Alphaproteobacteria > Minwuiales > Minwuiaceae > Minwuia. The sequence goes on from CBDDHU010000003.1 coordinate 1,727,370, forward strand.
GAGATGGAACCGCATGCCGCGCAGTGGGACGAGGACAAGTTCTTCCCCGAGGACACGCTGCGGCAGGCGGCGGAACTGGGCTTTGCCGGCATCTATGTCGACCCGGCGCACGGCGGGTCGGGGCTGAGCCGTGTGGATGCGGCGATCATCTTCGAGGAACTGGCCGCGGGCTGTACCTCCACCGCCGCCTACATCTCCATCCACAACATGGCGAGCTGGATGATCGACCGCTTCGGTGACGATGCGGTGCGCCAGAAGTTCCTGCCGAAGCTCTGTTCGATGGAATGGTTCGCCAGCTATTGCCTGACGGAGCCGGGGGCCGGGTCCGACGCCGCCAGCCTGAAGACGAAGGCGGTCCGGGACGGTGACCATTACGTGCTGAACGGTGCCAAGGCCTTCATCTCCGGCGGCGGTCGCTCCGATGTCTATGTCACCATGGTCCGTACCGGTGATGACGGGCCGAAGGGGGTGACCTGCATCGCGGTGGAGAAGGACACGCCCGGCCTCAGCTTCGGTGCGCAGGAACGCAAGATGGGCTGGAACTCCCAGCCCACGGCGATGGTCATGTTCGACGACTGCCGGGTGCCGGTCGCCAACCGCATCGGTGAGGAGGGCCAGGGCTTCAGCATCGCCATGGCCGGTCTCGATGGCGGACGCATCAATATCGGCGCCTGCTCCATCGGTGCCGCCCGTGCCTCGCTGGAGCGCACCATCGCCTACGTCAGGGACCGCAAGCAGTTCGGCCAGGCCATCGCCGGGTTCCAGAACACGCAGTTCAAGCTGGCCGACATGGCGACGGAGCTGGAGGCGGCGCGGATGATGATTCATGGCGCGGCGGCGAAGCTGGATGCCGGTGCGGCGGACAAGACCGTGGCCTGCGCCATGGCCAAGCGTTTCGCCACGGATACCGGCTTCAATGTCTGCAACGACGCGCTGCAGCTGCATGGCGGCTACGGCTACCTGCGCGACCACCCGATCGAGCGCTACATGCGGGACTGCCGCGTCCACCAGATCCTGGAAGGCACCAACGAGATCATGCGCGTGGTGATCAGCAGGCAATTGCTCAAGGACTGAGCGGTTCGATACCTCACCGTGGTGTGAGGCGGACGCGCGGCACGCTGTCTTTCCGTGCGGGCATCGGTGACTATGATGGCCGCAACGAGAACAAGACAAGGGAGTGAGACATGGCGCGCGCGGATATGTTTCCGACAACGGTTGCGGGCAGCCTGCCGAAACCGGCATGGCTGGCGGAACCCGAGAAGCTCTGGGCGGCCTGGCGGGCCGACGGGGCGGAACGGCTGGCGGCACAGCAGGACGCCGCGCTGATCTGGCTGAAGACCCAGGAAGATGCCGGGATCGACATCGTTTCGGAGGGGGAGCAGTTCCGCATCCACTTCGTGCACGGCTTCCTGGAGCATGTGCAGGGCATCGACTGGCAGAAGAAGACGAAGATGGGCATCCGCGACAACCGCTATGTCGTCGATGTGCCCACCGTGACCGGCCCGGTCAGCCGCAAGCGGTCGGTGCATGCGGAGGATGTCAGGTTTTCCCGCGCCCACACGCAGCGGAAGCTGAAGTTCACCTTGCCGGGGCCGATGACGATCTGCGACACCATCGCCGACGACCATTACGGTCGCCGCGCCGACATGGCGATGGCCTTTGCCGAGATCCTGAACCAGGAGGCACGGGAACTGGAGGCGCTGGGGGTCGATGTCATCCAGTTCGACGAACCCGCCTTCAACGTCTTCATGGATGATGTGCAGGAGTGGGGCGTGGCGGCGCTGGAGCGTGCGGCGGAGGGACTGAAGTGCCGGACGGCGGTCCATATCTGCTACGGCTACGGCATCGAGGCGAACAACACCTGGAAGGAAACGCTGGGCAGCCAGTGGCGGCAGTACGAACAGACCTTCCCGGCGCTGAACGCCTCGAAGATCCAGCAGGTCTCGCTGGAATGTGCCGGATCGAAGGTGCCGGTTTCGCTGATCGAGCTGCTCTCCGACAAGGAGATCCTGGTCGGTGCCATCAACGTGGCGAGCAACGAGATCGAGACACCGGAACAGGTTGCCGCGACACTGCAGGAGGCGATGAAGTATGCAGACGCGGAGCGTCTGCAATGCTGCACCAACTGCGGCCTCGCCCCGCTGTCACGACCGGTGGCTGCGGCCAAGCTTCAGGCGCTGGGGCAGGGCGCGGAACTGCTGCGGTCCCGCGCCTGACACCAGCCCTTCGCGGTCAGCTGGCTGCGAGCAGTGACGCCGGGTTCGCCGAATCGAACACCACCGGCCGGTCCAGGCTGGCGTGCAGCCAGACCCGGTAATGGTCGATCAGGCCGTCACGCAGGCGGAAGAAGCTGAAGACGGTGCAGGAGATTTCCTCGCCCGTCGGTGTCTGGCCGAGCCAGGGGCCGACGAGCCTGCCGGTGAAGCTCCATTGCGCCATCACCTCTTCCGCGCATGCCACGATCTGGTCGATGGTGACGGACAGGTCGTCGATGTTGCGACGGAACCCCTTGGCGTGCGCCACCAGCCCCGCCCTGCCCGGCGGGCCGTTGAAGGCCTGGTTGGCCTGGTCGACCATGTCGGGCTGCGCCAGTTCCTCGATCAGGTCGAGGCGCCCCAGCACCACCACTTCCTGCAGGTAGGTTTCCATCAGCTGTCGTGGGCTGCGTTGCGGTGTGGTGTTCATGGTCCTGGTTCCTGTCTTACCCGGAGAGATCTGCGTGATCGGGCGTGCTTCGGCACAGCGGGCTGACCCGCTGCAACCTGCATCCCTTCCCCCTCGACGAGGGAAGGGCGGAAGTGCGCGTCGGCAATCCCCTCAGAAGAATGCCTGCAGGCCGGTCTGGGCGCGGCCCAGGATCAGGGCGTGGACATCGTGGGTGCCTTCGTAGGTGTTCACGGTCTCCAGGTTCATCAGGTGACGCATCACGTGATATTCCTCGTGGATGCCGTTGCCGCCATGCATGTCGCGGGCGGTGCGGGCGATGTCCAGCGCCTTGCCGCAGGAATTGCGCTTGATGACGGAGATGGATTCCGGCGGGCAGGTCCCGGCATCCTTCATCCGCCCCACGGCCAGACAGCCCTGCAGGCCGAGGGCGATCTCCGTCTGCATGTCGGCAAGCTTCTTCTGGATCAGCTGGTTCTGTGCCAGCGGACGACCGAACTGCTTGCGCTCCAGCGTGTAGGTGCGGGCCGCGTGCCAGCAGAATTCCGCCGCGCCCAGCGCGCCCCAGGCGATGCCGAAGCGGGCATTGTTCAGGCAGCCGAAGGGGCCGCCGAGGCCGCTGATGTTGGGCAACAGATTCTCCGCCGGGACAAACACGTTGTCCATGACGATCTCGCCGGTGATGGAGGCGCGCAGCGACAGCTTGCCCTCGATCTTCGGGGCCGACAGCCCCTCCATGCCCTTCTCCAGCACGAAGCCGCGGATCTTGTCGTCGTCGGTCTTGGCCCAGACGACGAAGACATCGGCGAACGGCGCGTTGGAGATCCACATCTTCGAACCGGTCAGGCGATAGCCGCCATCCACCGACTTCGCACGGGTCTTCATGCCGCCGGGATCGGAACCATGGTCCGGCTCCGTCAGGCCGAAGCAGCCGACCCATTCACCGGATGCCAGCTTCGGCAGGTACTTCTCCCGCTGCGCCTCGTCGCCATAGGCGTAGATCGGGTGCATCACCAGCGACGACTGCACACTCATCATGGAGCGGTAGCCGCTGTCGACACGCTCCACCTCCCGCGCGATCAGGCCGTAGGTGGTGTAGTTCACGCCGGCGCAGCCATAGCCGTCGATGGTCGGGCCCAGCAGGCCGAGTTCTCCCATCTCCCGGAAGATGTTGCGGTCGGTCTTCTCCTCGCGGAAGGCCTCGATCACGCGAGGCATCAGCTTGTCCTGGGCATAGTCGCGCGCGGTGTCGCGGACCATGCGCTCCTCTTCCGTCAGCTGGCTCTCCAGGTCGAAGGGGTCTTCCCAGTTGAAGGCGGGCTTTGTCTTTGTCGGTGCGTTCATGCCATCTGGCTCCTGCTGGTGGCGGGGATCAGTCGGGGATCACCGCCGTGGTCTCGATCTCGATCTTGGCGCGGTCTTCCATCAGCGCGGTCACTTCCATCACCGCCATGGCGGGAAAGTTCTTGCCGAAGCAGTCGCGAAAGGCCTGTCCCACCTCCCGAGCCGCGGCGAGGTATTCCTGCTTGTCGGTGATGTACCAGGTCATGCGGGCCATGTGCTCCGGTCCCGCCCCGGCTTCCTGCAGCACGCGCAGGGTATTGGCGAATGCCTGGCGGGCCTGGCCGACGAAATCGTCGGTCTCGAAGACCTCCTCCCCGGTCCAGCCGATCTGTCCGGCGACGAAGACCATGGTTCCCCGGGCCACGACCCCGTTGGAATAGCCCTTCGGGCGGCTCCATTCCGGTGGATTGACGACCTGCATGCGTGTCCTCCCGCGCCATGTTTCAGTGACTGTTCTAGTCCTTCGGGACTTCAGCGGCAATCAGCGCGGCGGCAGGCGTCGCGGGTTCAGGCGCGCGAAGGGGCGGATGGCGAAACCCAGCACGCAGGCATTCAGGATGTGCCACATGAAGTGGGTGCCGGCCGGAAAGGCATCGCAGACCGGCGCATCCATGGTGCGGAAAAGGAATGACGGCACGAAGAAGGCAATGGCGATGGCAACGTCCCGACCCGCCGGATGGCCACGCCGGATCAGCAGGATCGCCAGCAGGCCCCCTGTCACGAAGGGGCCGAGATAGGCCGCACCCTGGACCGGCACGACGGACGCCATGACGAAGGCCGCGCCGATCATGCCCAGCGGCCAGAGCGCGGCGATGCCCCACTTCTGGTGCAGCCAGACCCGCGCACTGAACAGGATCGCCGCCAGCAGGCAGAGCGTCAGCGCCAGCGAGTCGAGGACCACGCCGATCACGTTGGCGAAGGTATGGAAGATCAGGCTGCAGACACCGGTTGCGAACAGCAGGATCAGCAGGGTGCGCAGCATCCAGGAATGGTCGCGCCCGTGTCGCTTCGCGATCTGCCAGAGCCAGATGGCGGCGATCATGAAGGCGAAGTTGGTGATGGCGTTAAGCGGCTCCCCCAGCAGGCCGGGGGCGATGCGCTCGCAATAGCTGTCGATGTAGTCGTACATGGCTTCAGGCTCTCAGCAGGGCCGGGCGGTCACCGACATCGCCCATGGCGTGACGCATGAAGAAGCGCCGCATCGGACCGGAACGGTGGACCGCGGCCAGGCCCAGGTCGCGGGCCAGCCGTACCGGCGGCAGGTCATTGGAGAACAGGCGGTTGAGAATGTCCGTCACCGCCGTCAGTGCCACCGAGTCGGTCCTGCGCCAGCGCTCGTAGCGGGTGAGCACGCTGGCATCGCCCAGGTCGAGACCCAGCGCGGCAGCATCCGTCAGGCATTCCGCCAGCGCCGCGACATCGCGCAGGCCCAGGTTGAAGCCCTGTCCGGCGATGGGGTGGATGCCGTGCGCCGCGTCACCCACCAGGGCCAGCCGCTCCGCACGGAAGGCATGCGCCAGCACGAGGCTCAGCGGATAGCGGAAACGGTCACCGATCACCTGCACCGGCCCCAGGAAGTCACCGACCCGGCGCTGGATCTCCGCCGTGAAGTCGGCCTCCGGCAGGTCCATGAAGGCGGGGGCGAGGTCGCTGCGCTCCGTCCAGACCAGGGAAGCGCGGTTGGCGGTCAGCGGCAGGATCGCGAAGGGACCCGCAGGCAGGAAGCGTTCATGCGCGATGCCGTGATGATCCTCGGCGTGGGCGATGGTGCAGACGATGCCGTCCTGCGGATAGCGCCACTGCAGGGTCTCGATGCCGGCTTCCTTGCGCAGCCGTGACATGCGTCCGTCCGCCCCGACACACAGTTCCGCCCGGACAATGTCGCCATCGCTCAGGATCGCCTCCACCCCTGCAGGGGACCTCTTCAGGCGACCCACCGTGACAGGTGCCTTCAGCGTCACGCTGTCCAGCCCCGCGACGGTGTGGAACAGCGCCAGCCGGGTGAACCGGTTCTCCACCATCTGGCCCAGCGGCTCATCGCCCACGTCCCGGTGGTCATAGTGCAGGAACAGCGGCGCATTGCCGTCGGAGACGCGGATCTCGTTGATCGGCTGCACGTCGGCGATCCGCTCCGCGATGCCGAGCCGTTGCAGCATCCGCCAGCTTGCCGCGGCGATGGCCGATGAACGCCCGTCGAACGGCGGTGCCGTGCTCTTGGCCGGTGATTCCCGGTCGACGATGACCGTCGCTATCCCGGCATGGCCCAGCGCCGCCGCCAGGCTGAGGCCCACCAGTCCGCCACCGACGATCAGTACGCGCGCATGAATGTCTGTCATGGGCGGCAGTGTAGCCAAACCGGCGCGGGCGCGACATGCGACCTTCGGGCCTTGGCGGGGTGGAAGTGATTGTGCTCTATACCTGCAAGGGCCATGGCGGCAGCAGCTGATCGCGGAGGAGCGGCAAGGATGAGCACGGCAACTGAGAGCATCACCGAGAAGGGCAGGACGTGGTACCTGGACGAGATCGAGGTCGGCATGGTGGGCAGCTATACCGCCGAGGTCACGGAGGGTCTGATCCAGGCCTTTGCCGATGCGTCCGGTGACGACAATCCGCTCCACCTGGACGAGGACTACGCGAAGACCACCATGTTCAAGGGGCGCATTGCCCACGGCATGCTTTCCGCCAGCTTCCTGTCCACCATCTTCGGCACCATCTTCCCCGGCCCCGGTTGCATCTACATGTCCCAGAACGTGAAGTTCACCGCCCCGGTGCGCATCGGTGACGTCGTGACCGCCACGGCGGAGGTGGACGAGGTCCTGGCCGACAAGGGGCGGGTGCATTTCAACTGTGTCTGCATGGCGGGCGACCGCAAGGTGATTGTCGGTGATGCCTGGGTCATGCCGGCGCGTCGGGGCAAGTGACCGGCGACATGCGGATCGTGCGGCTGAGCGGCGTCGCCCCGGCTGAGGGTCGTGGGGCTGCGGTTGCCATCGGCAATTTCGATGGCGTGCATCGCGGTCACCGGGTGCTGATCGCACGGGCGCAGGAGATCGCGGCGGAGCGTGGCTGTGCCGCCGGTGTCCTCACCTTCGAGCCGCATCCGCGGGAATATTTCGCTGCCCGTGCACCGGCATTCCGCCTGACCAATTTCCGCGCCAAGGCGATGAGCCTCTGTGACGCCGGGGTCGAGGTGATGGCCGTGGCCCCCTTCGGTCGCGCGATGGCGGAGATGAGCGCGCGCGACTTCATCGACGAGGTGCTGGTGCGTCGCCTGGGCGTCGCCCATGTCGTTGTCGGCTATGACTTCGCCTTCGGGCACAAGCGGTCCGGCAATGTCGCCCTGCTGCAGGCCATGGGTCTGGAGCGCGGTTTCGGTGTCACCGTGGTGGAGCCGGTGCGGGAAGGGGAGGAGGTGTTCTCCTCCACCCGTATCCGTGATGCGCTCTGGCAGGGCGCGCCGCGCCGTGCCGCCACCCTGCTGGGCCATGACTGGGAGGTGCATGGGCGCATCATCCAGGGTGACCAGCGTGGCCGCACCATCGGCTTTCCCACCGCCAATGTCGCGCTTGGCGGCTACATCGAGCCGCAGTTCGGTGTCTACGCGGTCCGCATCGGCTGGGATGAGGACGGGCAGACCGTCTGGCATGGCGGCGTGGCCAATCTCGGCCGCCGCCCGACCTTCGACAAGTCGGACGTGCTGCTGGAGGTGCATGTGCTGGATTTCGCGGGGGACCTGTATGGCCGCCATGCCCGCGTGCGCTTTCTCGACTTCATCCGCCCGGAACAGAAGTTCGACGGTCTCGACGCGCTGAAGGCCCAGATCGCCGCCGATGCCGAGAGTGCCCGGAGCATCCTGGCCAGGGGCTGAACGCCATCAGTCGCTGCGGATTGCCCGCTCGACCATCCAGAGTGCCAGCGCCTCACCCGCGACAATGTCGGTGAAGGCCAGCCCCGTGCCGCTGGCCCGGTGATTGATGATGCGGGCTTCCAGCGGCGCATCGAACCCGGCCACCTGCACCGTGCAGGGTGCATCCTCGTCGGCGGCGATTGCCGGACTGGCGAGCAGTCCGCCTGCGGACACGTTGACCGCCAGGTGGCTTGCGGACGCCCCGGACGCGACAGTGATGGTCACGGGCAGCCCCACGCGCGTGCGGACGAATCGGCGGCGTTCCCTGGTGCTGTTTCCTGTCATGAAATCATCATATGCCGGGGTGAGGTATCATGTCACCGCCATCGCCTTGCCGCCGGCGCTGGAGGCGCGGCATCAGGCGAAGGCCGCCGCCTGCAGGCGCTCCATCTGCGGGCTGCGCCCGTACATCGCTGGAGGCGCGGCATCAGGCGAAGGCCGCCGCCTGCAGGCGCTCCATCTGCGGGCTGCGCCCGTACATCTCCCGGTAGCACTTGGAGAAGTGGGAGGCGGAGACGAAGCCGCAGGCGATGGCCACGTCGACGATCGGCATGTTGGACTGCAGCAGCAGGTGCCGCGCCCGGTCGATCCTGATCTCCAGGTAATAGCGCGCGGGTGAGCGCCCCAGGTGCCTGCGGAACAGCCGCTCCACCTGCCTGCGCGACAGGCCGACATATTCCGACAGCTCGGCCAGCGACAGCGGTTCCGCCACGTTGGCCTCCATCAGTTCGATGATCAGCAGCAGCTTGGCGTGGTGCAGCCCCAGCCGGGCCTGCAGCGGCAGCCGCTGGCGGTCGCGCGGATTGCGGATGCGGTCGATCATGCACATCTCGCAGACCTGCGTGACCACCTGCTGCCCGTAATGGCTCTCGATGACATGCAGCATCATGTCCAGCGCGGCGGTGCCGCCGGCGCAGGTGTAGATGCCATGGTCGATCTCGCACAGGTCTGCATGGACCTCCGCCGTCGGGTACTTCTCCGCGAAGGCCGGCAGGGTCTCCCAGTGGATCGAGCAGCGGCGCCCGTCCAGCAGCCCGGCATGGGCCAGCAGCCAGGCACCGGTACACAGCCCGCCGATCCCCGTGCCGTGGCGGTGCATGGCACGCAGCCAGCCGTCGAACTGGGGATTGCGGAAGGATTCCACCTGCAGCCCGGAACTGACCAGGATCAGTTCCGGCTTGATGTCGTCGAGCGAGCGCTGCCTTACCTGGTCGAGCGACATGTCGACACCGACCGTCAGGCCGTTCGATGCCTCCACCGGCTGCCCGTCCGTGGAGGCGATGATCCATTCATAGGCCTTGCGGCCCAGGGTGCGGTTGGCCAGTCGCAGCGGCTCGACAGCGGACGAGAACGCGATCATGGAGAACTGGGGCACAAGGAAGAACAGGATGCGATGCGTCTTCTGCGCGTCGAAACCCTGGTCCGCCATGACCATCCTCCGATCAGGTATCCGGCATCAGACCTGCCGGGAAGCGCCACATGGGACGCCTGAAAAATGACAATGTGCTACACCGGCACAATCTCGCCGGGGCGTCAATCCATGCCGTGTGCCGATCTGCCTGTTTGCGACCGGTGCCGCAACGCAAATGTTGCAGCGAATCATGTGTTTGACTCCGGGTCCGTGTCGCGCTTGATACACGCTGTGTCGCGGTCGGCTGATCCCCGGAACGACACCGCTGCCATCAAGCGGCAATGGCAGTCGAACCGTTCGTGGTCCACGCGCGGACCGGGTACGGCCAGGGTAACCCGCATGGCAGGGGGATGCTCGGAGCATGAAACGTTACTCGGCACTTGAACTGATCCGGCAGGGCCTGGGCGGCCACCGGGGCTGGGACCGTGTCTGGCGCAAGCCCGAACCCAGGCCGAGCTATGATGCCGTGATCATCGGTGGTGGCGGCCACGGCCTCGCCACCGCCTACTACCTGGCCAGGCTGCACGGCATGACCAACATCGCGGTGATCGAGAAGGGCTGGATCGGCGGCGGCAACTCGGGCCGCAACACCACCATCATCCGTTCCAACTACCTGTTCGACGAGAGTGCGGCGATCTACAACCACGCCCTCAACCTGTGGAAGGGGCTGGGGCAGGAACTGAACTTCAACATCATGATGAGCCATCGCGGCGTGCTGAACCTGGCCCATGACGAGGGCGAGATGCGGCAGCTCAAGCGCCGGGTGGAGGCGAACCGCCTGAACGGCGTCGATTCCGAATGGCTCGATGCCAGGGAAGTGAAGAACTTCTGCCCCTCCATCAACATCTCCGGTGACATCCGCTATCCCGTGCTGGGCGGCACGTTGCAGCGCTCCGGCGGTGTCAACCGCCATGACGGCGTGGTCTGGGGCTATGCCCGCGCGGCGGATGCGCTGGGCGTCGACATCCTGCAGCAGACCGAGGTCACGGGAATCCTGACGGAAGCCGGTGAAGTAACGGGTATCGAGACCACGCGCGGCACGATCCGCACGCCGAAGGTCGCCTCCGTCACCGCCGGGCATACCTCCGTCATGGCGAAGATGCTGGACATCCGTCTGCCGGTGGAGAGCCATCCGCTGCAGGCGCTGGTGTCGGAGCCGATCAAGCCGATCCTGAACTGTGTCGTCATGTCGAACGCGGTGCATGTCTACTGCAGTCAGTCCGACAAGGGCGAACTGGTGATCGGGGCCGGTATCGACGCGCACCTGTCCTACACCCAGCGCGGCAACCTGGACATCATCGAGCACCAGATGGCGTCTCTGATGGAACTGTTCCCGATCTTCTCCCGCCTGCGGATGATGCGGCAGTGGGGCGGTATCGTCGATGTCTGCCCGGATGCCAGCCCGATCATCTCCAGGACGCCGGTGAAGGGCTTCTACGTCAATGGCGGCTGGGGTACCGGCGGCTGGAAGGCGACGCCGGGGTCGGGGCATGTCTTCGCTGACCTGATCGCGAACGATGAGCCGAACAGCATCGCGGCACCGTTCTCGATCGACCGTTTCACGTCAGGCGCGCTGGTGGCGGAGCATGGTGCCGCCGCCGTGGCGCACTGACCCCCTGGCAGGAGCAGCACCGATGTTCGTCATTGATTGCCCCTACTGCGGTCCCCGCGACCAGTCGGAATTCAGCTATGCGGGGGAGGCGCACATCGCCCGCCCCACCGAGTCGGAGAACATGACCGATGCCGAATGGGCCGAGTTCGTGTTCATGCGCAGCAACACCAAGGGCCTGTTCGCGGAGCGCTGGTGGCATGCCGCCGGCTGCCGCAAGTTCTTCAACATGCTGCGCAACACCGCGACCGACCAGATCCACGCGGTCTACCGCATCGGGGAGGCACCGCCGAAGGTCGATGCCGACCTGCCCGCGACACCGGCGGGGGAAGCCTCCATCGGGTCGGGCAACGATGCGGTGAAGATCATGAGCGCTGACGAGGAGGCCGCGTCGTGAGCCAGCCGAACAGGATCGCGGGCCGGGGCCTGGTCAATCGCGACCGCGCCGTCAGCTTCACCTTCGACGGGCGCGAGATCACGGGCTACGAGGGCGATACCATCGCCTCGGCGCTGCTGGCCAATGGCGAGATCATGGTCGGGCGCAGCTTCAAGTATCACCGCCCACGCGGCATTGTCGGTGCGGGCAGCGATGATCCTGCCGCGATGGTGCAGATCGGCGCCGACGCCGCCGCCACCGACCCCAACGTGATGGTGACGACGCGGGAGATCCATGCCGGTCTGGAGGCGATGCCGCAGAACTGCTGGCCGAGCCTGAAATACGATGTGGGGGTGCTGAACGACCTGTTCATGCGCTTCTTCCCCGCCGGTTTCTACTACAAGACCTTCATCGGGTCGGAGCGGTTCCGCTGGCTGAACTGGATGCGGTTCGAGCCGTTCATCCGGCGCGCCGCCGGGCTGGGCAAGGCGCCGACGAAGCCCGACCCGGACAGCTACGAGTCCGTCAATCGTCATTGCGACGTGCTGGTGATCGGTGCCGGGCCTGCCGGCCTGGCCGCGGCAGCCAACGCTGCCCGCTCCGGCGCGCGGGTGATCCTGGTGGAGGAGAGCGACCGCCTGGGGGGCAGCCTGAACGCCACCGACCCGGAAGCCACCACCATCGGCGGCAAGTCCCCGGCGGACTGGATCGCGGCGCAGGCGGAGAAGCTGGCCGAACACGGGGAAGTGACGGTGCTGACCCGCACCACCGCCTTCGGCTACTACGCCATGAACTTCGTCGGGCTGGTCGAGCGGGTGCAGGACCACCAGCCCGCACACCGGCGGGACCGGCGGCAGCCGCGTCAGCGGGTCTGGCGCATCCGCGCGAAGCAGGTGGTGCTGGCCACCGGCGCGATCGAGCGGCCCCTGGTGTTTCACGAGAATGACCGTCCCGGCATCATGCTGGCCGGGGCCGTCAGGACCTTCCTGAACCGCTATGGCGTGCTGGCGGGCAAGCGGGTGCTGGTCTTCACCAACAATGACAGCGCCTGGCAGACCGCCTTCGACATCCGTGCCGCCGGGGGGGAGGTGGCCGGCATCGTCGACCTGCGCCGCAACCTGAACGAGGCGCTGGCGCTGCGGGCGCTGAAGGCCGGCATCGCGGTCTATCCGCGCACGGCCATCGTCGGCACCCATGGTCGGCACCGGATCGACAGTGCGTTCGTCTCCAGCCTGGATGATGACGGCAATGTGCGGGGTTCCCGCAGCCGCATCGAGTGCGACCTGGTCGCGGTCTCCGGTGGCTGGAACCCCAACGTGGCGCTGTTCGCGCAGTCGCGCGGCAAGCTGAAATGGGATGCGGAGCTGGCCAGCTTCCGCCCCGGCCTGTCCTGGCAGCACGAACGCTCGGCCGGTGCCTGCAACGGCACACTGGATCTGGAGGGCGTGCTGGCGGAAGGCTCGAAGGCGGGGCTGGAGGCTGCGCGGGCTGCCGACTTCACCGTGCGCGCGGTGAAGCAGCCGGAGGTCCGGACCGATGCGGTGCAGGGGCTGAACCTGGTGCCGGTCTGGCAGGTTCCGTCGGGCCTGCCGAGGGAAAAGACCAAGGCCTTCGTCGACCTGCAGGACGATGTGAAGGCATCCGACCTGCAACTGGCGACGGAGGAAGGCTACGACTCGGTCGAGCATACCAAGCGCTACACCACCCAGGGCATGGGCACCGACCAGGGCAAGATCTCCAACGTCAACGCCTTCGGCATCATGGCGGAGGCGCGCGGCATCACGGTGCCGGAGGTCGGCACCACGACCTTCCGCCAGCCCTGGCGTCCGGTGACCATCGGTGCGTTGGGCGGACAGCATGTCGGAGCGCACTTCATGCCGCGCCGGGGCACGCCGATGCATGCCTGGCACCTGGAGCAGAAGGCGATCTTCGAACCCGTGGGTGACTGGCTGCGTGCCCGCGCCTACCCGAAGCCCGGCGAGAGCTTCCACGACGCGGTGCAGCGGGAGGCGAAGGCGGCCCGCACCACCGCCGGCATTCTCGACGCCACGACGCTGGGCAAGATCGACATCCGCGGCAAGGATGCGCGGACCTTCCTGAACCGGGTCTACACCAATGCCTGGTCAAAGCTGGCGCCCGGTCGCTGCCGCTATGGGCTGATGCTGGGGGAGGACGGCATGGTCACCGATGACGGCGTCACCGCCTGCATCGCCGACGACCACTTCCACATGACCACCACCACCGGCGGGGCGGCCAGTGTGCTGCAGAAGCTGGAGGACTACCTGCAGACCGAGTGGCCGGAGCTGGATGTCTGGCTGACCACGGTGACGGAGCAATGGGCCGTGGCCGCCGTCTGCGGCCCGAAGGCGGAGGAGATCGTCGCTGCCGTGGTCGAGGGGATCGACCTCGACCCGGAGGAATTCCCCTTCATGACCTGGCAGGACGGCACGGCGGGCGGCATCCCGGTCCGCGTCTTCCGGGTCTCCTTTACCGGAGAGACATCCTACGAGATCAACATCCCCGCCACCTGGGGCCGCTGGCTGTGGGAGGAACTGATCGCCGCGGGCAAGCCGCATGGTCTCACCCCCTACGGGACGGAGGCGATGCACCTGCTGCGGGCGGAGAAGGGCTTCATCATCGTCGGGCAGGAAACCGATGGCACGGTGACGCCGGGCGACCTGCGCATGGACTGGGCGGTGGCGAAGAAGAAGGGCGACTTCATCGGCCGGCGCTCCCTGTCGCGCAGCGACACGGCCCGCGATGACCGGAAGCAACTGGTCGGACTGCTGACCATCGACCGCGATCACGTGCCGATGGAGGGTGCGCAGATCATCGGCACGCCGGAGGAGCCTGCGCCGCCGGTGCCGATGCTGGGTCACGTGACCTCGGCCTATTTCAGCCCCAACCTCGGTCGCTCGATTGCCATGGCCATGGTGAAACGGGGCGGCCAGCGCATGGGGGAAACGGTCTGGATTGCCCGGCGCGGTGACAAGCCGGTACCGGCGAAGATCGTGCATTACGACTTCCTGGGTGACACAGAGGGAGAGGCCGCATGAACCCGCCCGTCCGCCGTTCGCCGCTGGCCCACCGCTCGGCCATGTCAGCCCCGGAAGACCTGCTGCACCTGAGTGAGCGGGCCTTCGATGCCAAGATCGTGCTGCGGGGGCTGCCGGAGGTCCTGGCCCCGGCAGTCGAGAAGTTCACGGGACTGGAGATGCCGGAGGCGACGCGCAGCACCGCCAGCGACAGCCACCGCCTGCTGTGGCAGTCACCGGACGAATTCCTGCTGCTCGGCCCGGAAGGCACGGAACTGGACCTGCACGCGGCGCTGCAGGCGGAACTGGATGGCCAGCACGTGCAGGTGGTCAACGTCACCGACTATCACACGACCCTGCTGCTTTCCGGTCCGAAGGCGCGCGAGACCCTGATGACGCTGTCGACGCTGGACCTGCATCCGCGCGGCTTCTCGCTGGACCAAGTGGCGGGCACCACCTTCGGCCACGCACTCGGATGGCTGGTGCAGACCAGGGCGGACGATGCGGAGGGTGGCCCGGAATTCATCATCCTGGTGCGCTGGTCCCATGCCGACTACCTGTTCTGCGAACTGACCCACGGTGCCCGTGCCTTCGGCATGCCCGAAGCCAGGCCGGTCAGTGGTGAACTGATGGAAATCTGACAGGCACGGCCCTTCTGCCGCCGCAGTTTGTCGTTGCGGGCGGCGGGGCGCTGCTGCATCTTCCTGCGTGATGGTTCCACCAAGCAGCCGTGCGGCGGATTGAATGGGAACATGGTGAGGACGACCCCAGAGGGACCGAATCCATGGCTGCCCCCGCAACTGTGAGCGGAAAGCGAAGTCCGGTATGCCACTGGCCGAACTGGCCGGGAAGGCGGATGAAGCGATGACCCGCGAGCCAGGAGACCTGCCATCATCGTCTGTGCGGTTACCGCACGCTACATCACGGACGCACGGTGGGTGCGCCAAGGAGGCTACATGCATATCGAACCCGGCGTCGTGGACGGCGCCAGGATTCTCCTTAGCTATGGCACGGCGGCGGCTTCCGTCGGCCTGCTCGGCAAGATGGCACTGGACACGATCCGCAATGATGGTGGGGTTGCCGCGCTGGCCACCCGCAGCGTGGCGACCACGGCGCTCGTCTTCACGTTCTTCGAACTGCTGCCGCACTTTCCGGTCGGGGTGTCCGAAGTCCATTTCATTCTCGGCTCCACGCTGTTCCTGATCTTCGGCGCCGGTCCGGCCGCGATCGGACTGTCGCTGGGACTGCTGCTGCAGGGGCTGCTGCTGGCACCGTTCGACCTGCCGCAGTACGGCATGAACATGACCACGTTGCTGGTGCCGCTGTGGGGGCTGAGCCTGCTGGCGAAGCGCATCATTCCGCCGCGCACGCCCTATGTCGAGGTGAAGTACTCGCAGGCGCTGGCACTCTCCACGGCCTATCAGGGCGGTATCGTTGCCTGGGTCGCGTTCTGGGCCTTCTACGGGCAGGGCTTTTCCGTCGAGAGCCTGAGCGCGGTCGGCAGCTTCGGCGCGGCCTACATGACGGTCATCCTGCTGGAGCCGCTGGTTGATCTCGGTGTACTCGCCGTCGCGAAGATGATGTCGCCGCGCGCGAGGGGCCTGCTGCTGCATAACCGCCTGCATCACGCTGCGGCCTGACCGGCATTCCACCCCGGTATCCCCTGGGTGAATCCCAATGGGTGCCGGGGAAACCGCCTGACTGACTGCCCACGGCCTGCCGCTCCCGCGGCGGGTCGTGGTCTCAGGTCTTCTCGACAGCAGCCCTCAGCTTGCTGATCGGGTCTTCCACGAACATCAGTTCACACCGCGTGCGGGCGATCTCGCGCGCTTCCGACCGGGTGACCGTCAGCCTGGTCTGAACGGCATCCGCCAGCGAATCCTCGCAGCGTGCCCTTGCCTGCTCCAGCGCTATTGACCGGTTCTGTTCGGCTGTCGGTTCGACCGGAGAGACGGCGAACGGCGCGATAGCAGACACGGCAATGCCACAGAATGTGACACAGAAAGTGACTCCAATCAGAATTTGCCGTGTTCGACGCTTGAACATGCCTGGGCAAGCTTTCTCCGAAGGGGCTTTTTCGCCCTGTTGGACGTGTCTTCGCAAGCGCCAGGCCAGATTTGCATCGGAAACATGCCTGATGCCGCGCTGCGGCGGAATGACGGGCATCACAGTAACTTAACGAATTCTCAAGGAACTCCCGCGCCCGGACCGGTGCCTGCCGGAACCTGAAAAATCTGGAAATGCGGGGGTGTCGGTGCTACGCCCGGCGGGTTCCCGAAGGCCGGGGGCGCGCCGTGACTGCCATAGCCCAGAGGATCACATGCCCGACACCCTGAGCCGCCGCAATCTCTACCCCCGGATCGATCCCTATGATCAGGGTTTCCTGGCGGTTTCCGACCGGCACACCATCCATTACGAGCAGTGCGGCAATCCCTCCGGCAAGCCGGTCGTGGTCGTGCATGGCGGGCCGGGCGGCGGCAAGAAGCCCGATGACCGCCGCTTCTTCGACCCGGAAGCCTATCGCATCGTCCTGTTCGACCAGCGTGGCTGCGGCATGAGCCGCCCGCACGCCGAACTGGAGGAAAACACCACCTGGGACCTGGTGGCGGACATGGAGCGGCTGCGCACCCACCTGGGGATCGAACGCTGGCAGGTGTTCGGCGGATCCTGGGGCAGCGCGCTGGGCCTGGCCTATGCCGAGAGCCATCCGGACCGGGTCAGCGAACTGGTGCTGCGGGGCATCTTCACGCTGCGCAAGTCGGAACTGCGCTGGTTCTACCAGGACGGGGCAGGCGCGATCTATCCCGACACCTGGGAGGACTATGTCGCCACGATTCCGGAGGACGAGCGCGACGACATGATCGCGGCCTATTACCGGCGCCTGACCTCCGATGACCGGGAGGTGCAGCTTGCCGCCGCGCGGGCCTGGAGCATGTGGGAGGGGGGAACGCTGAGCCTGTTCGCCGATCCGGGCCGCGTCAGCGACTTCGCCGATGCCGACTTCGCCCTCGCCTTCGCGCGCATCGAATGCCACTACTTCGTCAATGAAGGCTTCTTCGAGCATGATGGCTGGCTGATCGACAATGTGGACCGGATCCGCCACCTGCCCTGCACCATCGCCCAGGGACGCTATGACGTGGTGACACCGATGATGACCGCCTGGGCGCTGCACAAGGCCTGGCCGGAAGCGGACTTCCGGGTGGTGCCCGACGCCGGGCATGCCGGTTCTGAACCCGGCATCGTCGATGAACTGATCCGTGCCACGGATGCCTACCGGATGAAGGTCTGAGCCGCACCATGACTGATCTGAACTTCACTTCCCTGCTCTGCTCGCGGCTCTGCCACGACCTGGTCGGCCCCATCGGGGCGCTGTCCAACGGCATCGAACTGATCGAGCTGGAGGACGATCCGACCATGGCGGTCGAGGCGCTGGACCTGCTGAAGATGTCTGCCGGCAATGCCGCGACCCGGCTGAAGTTCCTGCGCCTGGTCTTCGGGGCATCCGGTGGCGACGCGATGCCGCTTTCGGTGTCGGAAGCGCGGGCGACCACGCTGGAGTTCTATGCGGAGCAGCGGTTCCGGATCGACTGGCCGACGGCTGACGGTCCCGACCCGGCCAAGAACCGGGTGCGGCTGCTGCTCAACATGATCATGACGGCTGCCTTCGGGCTGGTGCGTGGCGGTGTCCTGAGCGTTGCCATCACCGACCGGGAACTGCGGGTCGTCGCCGAGCATGAGCGCGCCGAGCTGTCGATGGAGATCACCAGCGCGCTGTCGGGCGCGCGGGCCGCTGCCACGGTCGAGGACGCACGGATCATCGAGGCGTTTCACGCCGCACTGCTGGCCGAGGCGTCGGGGCTGACCCTGCGAATGGAGCAGGGCGCGGGGCGGATTGTCATTTCCGCATCCTGACTTACCTGTCGGGTGTGAACTTGCCGGGAGTTGAACCATGGATGCGCTTGAACTGATCACCAACCGGGCCTCCGTGCCGCCGCGCCTGCACGAGGAAACGCCGCTGGATGATGCGGTGCTGGAGCAGATCTTCGCCACCACGGTCACCGCCCCCGACCACGGGTTGCTGCGTCCCTACCGCTTCCTGACCATCCGGGGCGCGGCGCGGGAGGTGCTGGGAGATGTCTTCGCCGAGGCCGTGCGCAAGCGTGAACCGGAGGCGGAACCCGGCCTGGTCGAGAAGGACCGCCAGAAGCCGCTGCGTTCGCAGACGCTGGTGGCCGTGATCGCCTGCATCACGCCCGACCACCCCAAGGCACCGGAGACCGAGCAGGTCCTGACCGCCGGCATGGCGGGCTACAACATGATCCTCGCGGCCCAGGCAATGGGCTATGGCGGCATCTGGCTGACCGGCGCGCCGACCTATGACGCGCATGTCCAGGCCGCACTGGGCATCGGCGCCAACGAGAAGCTGCTCGGCTTCGTCTATCTCGGCCAGCCGAAGCGCGACTTCAAGGCACCGCGCCGCCCCGACTGGCGCGATTTCTTCAGCGACTGGAACGGCACGGACGGCTGATCCGGGTCGGCCAGGCCGGAACCTCAGTCCTGGCGGTTGCGGGTGCGGAAGGTGTTCTCCATTTCCCGCCGGTAGGCGACGGTCGGATCGCTTTCGTCGATCTCCACATCGTCATAGGTCAGGATCGCATCCTCGGCCAGGTCACGACGCAGTTTCACACCGTGGGCCAGACCCAGCGGCAGGCAGCCATCCATCAGGGAGTCATCGGCGCGGCGCAGGCGGCCATAGACGGTGAAGCCGCCCTCCCCATCCAGCATCTCACCCGCCTTCAGGCCCCGCTTGGCCGTGGCGACAACATCACCACGGAATCCGTTCGCGCTGCCCGTCGCTTCCCCGCGCAGTGCCGCTGAGGCCACCGAGACACCCAGTTCCAGCCCGATCAGGTGGTACGGTCGCCACAGGGCCGCGTAGTCGCCTGTCGGATCCGTCACCAGGCCGTAGTCGGAGAAGCAGTTGCGGACATACTCATCCGGGGCGCGGAAGGTGACATAGACGCCCCAGCGCAGGTCGTTGGGAACCGGCTGCCCCTCATGTGTCTCGCAGGACACGACCTCCACGGTGCCGTCGGTATCCAGCTGGCCGCCGACAGCGGCGGGGCGCAGCAGCGTGGAAAGCGCGTCCACCGACGCCGGCGGGAAGGCCAGCCCCTTGCGCATCGGGGTCAGGCGGCAGGCGTTGGAGACGGCCGCCATCTCGATGGCCGACTTGGTGCCGTCCAGGAACGAGTTGAACATCTGCGGGTTCATGCCGGATTCCGCCGCCCGCTCCGGCGACAGGCCATAGTGCGACCAGACCGTGTCGGGGGTGGAGCGGTGGTAGATCGGGCGGTACTTGGTGCCCTTGCCGGCGCAGACGACCTCCAGCCCGATGGCGCGTGCCCAGTCCACCTGTTCCGCGATCAGGGCCGGCTGGTCGCCATAGGCCATGGAATAGACGACACCGGCGCGGTTGGCTTCCTCCGCCAGCAGCGGGCCGGCCAGCACATCGGCCTCCACATTGACCATGATGACATGCAGCCCGTGCGCGAAGCCTGCGCGTGCATGGCGGATACCGGCCGCCGGATGGCCCGTGGCGTCGATGATCACGTGCAGGCCGTCCTGCCGGATCAGCGCCATCGCGTCCTGGCCGCACCAGGTGGTGCCGTTCGAGACCGCCTCGCCGGGGCTGCGGGCCGCCACCTGTTCCTCCGGCCAGCCGGTGTCGCGGCATGACTGCCTGGCGCGGCCTTCGGACAGGTCGGCGATACCGACGACGTGGATGCCGGGAGTACGGCGGGCCTGGGCCAGGAACATGGAACCGAACTTGCCCGCGCCGATCAGGCCGACGCGTACCGGCTCACCGATCTCGTGTGCTTCCAGCAGCAGTGCATGCAGATTCATCGGCGGTTCCTTCCTCGACCTGTTTTGCGGTGAGGATAAGCACAACCGTCGGGGGTGATAAACCTATAGTTCCGCCGGAATTCCCGGATCGGGCCGTTCGCCGTAGATGGCCACCATCACGACCGTGCCATCGTGCAGTTCCATGCTCCGGTGCCCGACCACGACAAGGTCGCCGTCCTGCACTTCACCGACGACGCCCTTGAAGTCGCGTTCCGTGGCGTCGGAGCCAAGTTCCTCGCAGATCTTGCGGTCTTCCCGCACCATGCCTTCCACGACGCGGCAATCCTCTCCGGTCACCATGTCGAGGGCCAGGTCGGTGGCACCCTTGTTGAAGGCCAACGTGCCGGTCAGGGAGGCGATGGAGACGATCTCGCCCAGGCCGACGCCAGCCGCGAACGGTGCGGCGCAGCCCCCGGCGAAGGGCAGGGTCAGCAGCAACAGGGCCGCCCTTGCCGCACCCGACCTGCGGTCGGATCGGCGCTTTCGGATTTCGGGTCGCGCGGCCATCGGGAGATTCCCACCGTTTCGCGAATCCCGTGCGGGGCCGCGAGTAAAACGAATCTCCAAGAATATTCCAGCCCGCCGTCGGCTTCGCAAGTGCGAAAGGCACAGTTCTGCGGCGTCAGATGGGTTTTCCATACCGGGCGTCCTCTGGTATGCAGTGTCCGGAAATCGGCGGAGGGGCTTTCGCATCTGCGAAACGGGGTCCGGCGATCAGCAAATTCTCTCGCGGCCACCGCACCAGGAGGCCGCGCCGTCGCTCAGCCTGAAAGGAAGCAGCACTATGGCACGCAAGAAAATCGCACTGATCGGTGGTGGCAACATCGGCGGCACGCTGGCGCACCTGGCGGCGCTGAAGCAGCTGGGCGATGTCGTGGTCTTCGACATTGTCGAGGGGCTGCCGCAGGGCAAGGCGCTGGACCTGGCCGAATCCGCCCCGGTCGACGGCTTCAATGTCGGCCTGTCGGGCACCCAGGACTATGCCGACATCGCCGGTGCCGACGTCATCATCGTCACCGCCGGCGTGGCGCGGAAGCCGGGCATGAGCCGCGACGACCTGCTGGGCATCAACATCAAGGTCATGCAGGCGGTGGGTGAGGGGATCAAGACCCATGCCCCGGATGCCTTCGTTATCTGCATCACCAACCCGCTGGATGCGATGGTCTGGGTGCTGCAGAAGATCTGCGGCCTGCCCACCAACAAGGTCGTCGGCATGGCCGGTGTGCTGGACTCCGCGCGCTTCCGCTTCTTCCTGGCCGAGGCGATGAACGTCTCCGTCGAGGACGTGACCGCCTTCGTGCTGGGTGGCCACGGCGACACCATGGTGCCCTCCACCCGCTACACCACCGTTGCCGGTGTGCCGATGCCGGACCTGGTGAAGATGGGCTGGATCACGCAGGAGAAGCTGGACCAGATCGTGCAGCGCACCCGTGACGGCGGGGCGGAGATCGTCGGCCTGCTGAAGACCGGCTCCGCCTTCTACGCCCCCGCCACCGCCGCGATCCAGATGGCGGAGGCCTACCTGGGCGACGAGAAGCGCGTGCTGCCCTGCGCCGCCTACCTGTCCGGCGAGTTCGGCGTGGACGACATGTATGTCGGCGTACCTGTGCTGATCGGCGCCGGTGGCGTGGAGCGGGTCATGGAGATCGAGCTGAACGACAACGAGAAGGCCGGTTTCGACAAGTCCGTCGATGCGGTTCGCGGCCTGATCGACGCCTGCAAGTCGATCAATCCCGACCTGGCCTGATTGCCTGCCCCGTGGCCGACCCCCGGCATCCCCCGCAGGGGTGGTGCTGGGCGGTTGCGCCCGGAAGGGGCGGGGGTTAGGTTGGCGGCGTCCGGTCGGGGCCGTCCAGGATCAATGTGGGGGAAGGCCTTGTCACGGCCCGTCCCTGGTTTCCAACGATTATCCGGAACATCATGAACATTCACGAATATCAGGCCAAGGCGCTGCTGCGTAAGTACGGCGTCGCCACCCCGAAGGGCGCGCCCGCGTTCACGGTAGAGGAGGCGGTGAAGGCCGCCAATGAACTGGGCGGTCCCATCTGGGTCGTGAAGTCCCAGATCCATGCAGGCGGTCGCGGTGCCGGTCGGTTCCAGGGCAACCCGGACGGCCAGGGGGGCGTGCGCGTCTCCAAGTCCGTGGACGAGGTCCGTGCCAATGCCGAGGAAATGCTGGGCCACGTGCTGGTCACCAAGCAGACCGGTGAGGCGGGCAAGGAGGTCAAGCGCCTCTACATCGAGGATGGCTGCGACATCGCGCGGGAACTGTACCTGTCGGTACTGCTGGACCGTGCGACCAGTGCCGTGACCTTCATCGCCTCTGCCGAGGGCGGCATGGAGATCGAGGAGATCGCGGAGACCCATCCCGAGAAGATCCTGCGCTGCAAGGTCGATCCGGCGACCGGTATCCAGGGCCATCACTGCCGTCGCATCGCCTATTTCCTGGGCCTCGAGGGCGACCAGGTGAAATCCGCGTCGAAGTTCATCACCGCGCTGTACAACGCCTTCATCGAGCTGGACGCCAGCCTGGTGGAGATCAACCCGCTGGTGGTCACCGGTGCGGGCGAGGTCATCGCGCTCGACGCCAAGATGAACTTCGACGACAACGCGCTGTACCGCCACAAGGAAGTGGCCGACCTGCGCGATGTCGAGGAAGAGGACCCGATGGAGGTCAAGGCCTCCGAATACGACCTCAACTACGTCAAGCTGGACGGTTCCATCGGCTGCATGGTGAACGGCGCGGGCCTGGCCATGGCGACCATGGACATCATCAAGCTGTATGGCTCCGAACCGGCCAACTTCCTGGACGTGGGCGGTGGCGCCACGCGGGAGAAGGTGACGGAAGCCTTCAAGATCATCCTGTCCGACCCGAACGTCCAGGGCATCCTGGTCAACATCTTCGGTGGCATCATGCGCTGTGACGTTATCGCCGAGGGCGTGGTCGCGGCGGCGCGCGAGGTCGCGCTGGACAAGCCGCTGGTGGTGCGGCTGGAAGGAACCAACGTGGATCTCGGCAAGAAGATCATGGCGGAGTCGGGGCTGACCATCATTGCCGCCGACAACCTGGCCGATGCGGCCGAGAAGATCGTCACTGCGGTGAAGGAGGCTGCCTGATGTCCGCTCTCGTCAATTCCGACACCAAGGTCATCTGCCAGGGCTTCACCGGCAAGCAGGGGACATTCCATTCCGAACAGGCCATTGCCTACGGGACCAAGATGGTCGGCGGCACCAGCCCCGGCAAGGGCGGTTCCGAGCACCTGGGCCTGCCCGTGTTCGACACGGTGGCCGACGCGGTTGACCGCACCGGTGCCAACGCGTCCGTGATCTATGTCCCGCCGCCGTTCGCGGCCGACGCGATCATGGAGGCGATCGCCGCCGAGGTTCCGCTGATCGTCTGCATCACCGAAGGCATTCCGGTGCTGGACATGGTGAAGGTGAAGCAGGCCCTGAAGACCTCCGGCAGCCGCCTGATCGGTCCGAACTGCCCGGGCATCATCACCCCCGACGAGTGCAAGATCGGCATCATGCCCGGCCACATCCACAAGCGTGGCTCGGTCGGCATCGTCTCCCGCTCCGGCACCCTGACCTACGAGGCGGTGGCCCAGACCACGGCGACCGGTCTCGGTCAGACCACCTGCATCGGCATCGGCGGTGACCCGGTCAACGGCACCAACTTCATCGATTGCCTGGACCTGTTCCTCAAGGATGACGAGACCGAATCGATCATCATGATCGGTGAGATCGGTGGCAGTGCCGAAGAGGAAGCGGCCGATTTCCTGAAGTCCTCCAAGGTGAAGAAGCCGGTCGTCGGCTTCATCGCCGGTGTCACGGCCCCTCCGGGTCGGCGCATGGGCCATGCCGGGGCAATTATCGCTGGCGGCAAGGGCGGTGCTGAGGACAAGATGGAAGCCATGCGTTCTGCCGGGATTGCCGTGGCGGACTCGCCCGCGGCGCTTGGCACCACGCTGGTGGACCTGCTGAAGGGATAGCGGTCGGTCGGACAAGCGTCAGACCACCCGCACCCGCAGGCAAAAGTCAGGAAAGGGACGCGGGGGAAAGCCCCGCGCCATACACAGATGGGCGTTCAGGATCTCGCAGCAGGCTTTCTCAACGGTGCCAACACGGCCTTCATCGAAGGGCTCTACCAGAAATACCTGGAAGACCCGACGTCCGTGGATGAAAGCTGGGCGCAGTTCTTCAGCGAGGTCGGTGACGACATCGCCACCGTCGAGCGGGAAGCACAGGGACCGAGCTGGGGGCGCACGACCGAGGAGATGGGGGTCGATGACCCCTATGAACTGATCGGTCCTGCGGTCCGGGCGGCGCAGCGTTCGGAACAGCTGGGGCATTCGGAGGCGCGGGCGGCGACGCTCGACAGCCTCCGGGCCCTGATGCTGATCCGCGCCTATCGCGTGCGCGGACACCTGATCGCGCATCTCGATCCGCTGCAGCTCGATCCGCCGACCGTGCATCCGGAACTCGACCCGAAGACCTACGGCTTCGAGGAATCGGACATGGACCGTCCGATCTTCCTGGACAACGTGCTGGGCATGGAAACCGCGACGATGCGGGAGATCATCGAGGTGGTCCGCAAGGTCTATTGCGGCACCATCGCGGTGGAATACATGCACATCCAGAGTCCGGAGCAGAAGTCCTGGATCCAGCAGCGGATCGAGGGGCCGGACAAGGACGTCACCTTCACCATGATGGGCCGCAAGGCGATCCTGAACAAGGTGACGGAGGCGGAAGGCTTCGAGAACTTCCTGAACGTCAAGTACACCGGCACGAAGCGCTTTGGTCTGGACGGCGGCGAGGCGCTGATCCCGGCGATGGAGGCCATCATCAAGCGTGGTGGTCAGCTTGGCGTGAAGGAGATGATCCTGGGCATGCCGCATCGCGGCCGCCTGAACGTGCTGACCAGCGTCATGGGCAAGCCGTTCCGTGCCGTGATCTCCGAATTCCAGGGCAATGCCGCCAATCCCTCCGACGTGCAGGGGTCGGGCGACGTGAAGTACCATCTCGGCACCTCCTCGGACCGGGAGTTCGACGGCAACAAGGTTCACCTGTCTCTGACCGCCAACCCGTCGCACCTGGAGGCGGTTGACCCCGTGGTGATCGGCAAGGCACGGGCCAAGATCGAGCAGCTGGGGCCGGACAGCTGGCGCCAGGTGATGCCGGTGCTGATGCATGGCGATGCCGCCTTCGCCGGACAGGGCGTGGTGGCGGAGTGCTTCGGCCTTTCCGGGCTGAAGGGCTATCGCGTCGGCGGCACGGTCCACATCATCGTCAACAACCAGATCGGTTTCACCACCGCGCCGAAGTTCTCCCGTTCCTCCCCCTACCCGTCCGACGTGGGCAAGATGGTCGCCGCACCGATCTTCCACGTGAACGGCGACGATCCGGAGGCCGTGGTCCATGCCGCCAAGGTGGTGACGGAGTTCCGCCAGGAGTTCGGCGTCGACGTGGTGCTGGACATGTTCTGCTATCGCCGCCACGGCCATAACGAGGGCGACGAGCCGTCCTTCACCCAGCCGCTGATGTACCGCAAGATCTCGTCCCATCCGACGACCCGCCAGATCTACGCGAAGAAGCTGGAGGAAGAAGGCACGCTGAACCCCGGTGACGGCGATGCCATGGTCTCCGACTTCCGCAACTTCCTGGAGGAGGAGTTCGAGGCGGCGAATTCCTACAAGCCGAACAAGGCCGACTGGCTGGAGGGACGCTGGCAGGGACTGCGCATCGCACCGCTGGGCGACCGGCGTGGCGCCACTGCCGTCCCGGCGGAGGTGCTGACGGAGATCGGCAAGGGGCTGACCACGATTCCGGAGGGCTTCAACGCGCACCGGACGGTGAAGCGGCTGATGCAGGCCAAGGCGAAGATGTTCGAGACCGGTGAGGGGTTCGACTGGGCCACCGCGGAAGCGCTGGCCTTCGCGACGCTGCTGATGGAGAAGGTGCCGGTGCGCCTGTCCGGGCAGGATTCCGGTCGCGGCACCTTCAGCCAGCGCCATTCCGTGCTGATCGACCAGCAGACCGAGGACCGTTACCTGCCGCTGAACAATGTTGCCGAGGAGCAGGCGACCTACGAGGTGGTCGATTCGATGCTGTCGGAGATGGCGGTGCTCGGCTTCGAGTACGGCTTCAGCCTGGCCGAGCCGAACGCGCTGGTGCTGTGGGAGGCGCAGTTCGGTGACTTCGCCAACGGTGCGCAGGTGATCGTCGACCAGTTCCTGTCCACTGCGGAACTGAAGTGGCTGCGCATGAGCGGTCTCGTCATGCTGCTGCCGCACGGGCTGGAGGGGCAGGGGCCGGAACACAGTTCCGCGCGGCTGGAGCGTTATCTGCAGCTCTGCGCGGAGGACAACCTGCAGGTTGCCAACGTCACGACCCCGGCGAACTATTTCCACATCCTGCGCCGCCAGATCCACCGCGACTTCCGCAAGCCGCTGATCCTGATGACGCCGAAATCGCTGCTGCGCCACAAGAGCTGCGTCTCGACCATCGAGGACATGTCGACCGGTTCCTCGTTCCACCGCGTGCTCTACGAGGACAATCCGCCCTGTACGCGCGACGAGACCAGGTGGCTGATCCTTTGCAGCGGCAAGGTCTATTACGACCTGGTCGAGAAGCGGGAGGAACTGAGCGTGAAGGACGTGCAGGTGATGCGCGTCGAACAGCTCTATCCCTACCCGACCGAGCCCCTGGTGGAAGAGCTGAAGGGCTTCCAGAACGTGGAGAAGGTCATCTGGTGCCAGGAGGAGCCGAAGAACATGGGCGCCTGGTTCTTCGTCCAGAACTGGCTGGAGGAATGCTTCCGGCTGGCCGGCCTGAAGAACGTGCAGCGCCCGGCCTACATCGGTCGCCCGCCGTCGGCCTCACCCGCCACGGGCCTGAACAAGACCCATCTGAAGGAACAGGACATCCTGTGCCGCAAGGCGTTGACGGGCAAACCCGCCGACCAGATGAACCGCGAGAATTTCTGATTGCACCTGCGCGAGGGAGCGCCTGATGACCGTTGAAATCAAAGTCCCGACCATGGGCGAGTCGATCTCCGAGGCGACCGTCGGCCAGTGGTTCAAGCAGCCCGGTGACGCGGTCGCCGTGGATGACACGCTGTGCGAGCTGGAGACCGACAAGGTAACGCTGGAGGTCAATGCGACCGCTGCCGGGGCACTGGCCGAGATCCTGGCCGAGGAGGGGGCGACCGTCGGCGTCGGTGCCGTGTTGGGCACCATCGACGAAGGGGCGGCCGGCAAGACGGCCGACGCACCGAAGTCCGAACCGGCCGCGGCCAAGGCAGAGGAACCGGCCAGGGCCGCGGCCCCCGCACCGGCGGAGAAGCCGAAGTCCGCGCCCGCACCTGCGGCAGACCGCAACGTCGTCGCGATGGATTCGGCGAAGGAACTGGCCGAGGCGAAGGGCGTCAGCCTGGCCGGGATCGAAGGCACCGGCAAGGATGGCCGTGTCACCCGGGCCGATGTTGCCCGCGCCATTGCCGAAGGCCGCGCGAAGCAGGCGGAGCGCCAGGTGGCGGCCCCTGCCATGGCCGTGGCTTCCGCCCCCGGTTCGTCCGGACCGCGCCCCGAGGAGGATCGCGAGGAGCGGGTGCGGATGACCCGCCTGCGCCGCACCATCGCCGGTCGCCTGAAGGAGGCGCAGAACACCGCCGCCATGCTGACCACCTTCAACGAGGTGGACATGACCGAGGTGATGGCGCTGCGGTCACAGCACAAGGATGCGTTCGAGAAGAAGCATGGTGCCCGCCTGGGCTTCATGTCGTTCTTCGTGAAGGCCTGCATCGCCGGTCTGAAGGACCTGCCCGCCGTGAATGCGGAGATCGACGGCGACGACGTGATCTACAAGAACTACTACCATATCGGTGTCGCGGTCGGCACGCCGAACGGCCTGGTGGTTCCCGTGGTGCGCGACGCGGACCAGCTCTCCATCGCCGGTCTGGAGTCCAACATCGCCGAGCTGGGCCTGAAGGCGCGCGACGGCAAGCTGGGCCTGAATGACCTGCAGGGCGGGACCTTCACCATCTCCAATGGCGGGGTCTATGGCTCCCTGATGTCCACGCCGATCCTGAATCCGCCGCAGTCCGGCATCCTGGGCATGCACAAGATCCAGCAGCGGCCGATGGAGGTGAACGGGGAGATCAAGCTGCGGCCGATGATGTACCTGGCACTGTCCTACGACCACCGCATCATCGACGGGCGGGAGGCCGTGACCTTCCTCGTCCGGGTCAAGGAATGCCTGGAGGATCCCCGGCGCCTGATCCTGGACCTCTGAGGTTCCGCACGCACCCTGCACGCACACCGACCCTGATAGGCGAGAAGCATGTCTGAAGAGAAGCGTTACGATCTGGTCATCATCGGTGGCGGCCCCGGCGGTTACGTTGCCGCCATCCGCGCCGCCCAGAACGGTCTGAGCGTTGCCTGCATCGAGAAGCGGGGACGCCTCGGCGGCACCTGCCTCAATGTCGGCTGCATTCCCTCCAAGGCCCTGCTGCAGAGCTCGCACCTCTACGAGGAGGCGCAGGAGCATTTCGGTGTGCACGGCATCCAGACCAGCGGCGTGAAGGTCGACCTGAAGACCATGCTGGGCCGCAAGGACGAGGTGGTCACCGGCCTGACCGACGGGATCGAGGGGCTCTTCAAGAAGAACAAGGTCGACTACATCATCGGCACCGGCAGGATCGTCGACAACGAGACGGTGGAGGTCAGCCCCGGCGGTCGCAAGAAGAAGCAGACCCTGTCCACCGACACCATCCTGATCGCCACCGGGTCGGAGGTCGCGACGATCCCGAACGTGGAGATCGACGAGAAGCGCATCATCTCCTCCACCGGTGCGCTGGAACTGCCGAAGGTGCCGAAGTCGCTGATCGTGATCGGCGGCGGCTATATCGGCCTGGAACTGGGTTCGGTCTGGCGGCGTCTCGGGGCCGAAGTCACGGTTGTCGAGTTCCTGGACCGCATCACGCCGGGCATGGATGGCGAGATATCCAAGCGGATGAAGGTGATCCTGGAGAAGCAGGGCCTCAAGTTCCGCATGGGCACCAAGGTGACCGAGGCCAAGGCACTGAAGACCAAGGTGAGCCTGACCGTCGAGCCGGCCAAGGGCGGTGATGCCGAGACCCTGGACGCGGAGGTCGTGCTGGTCTCCGTCGGGCGCCGTCCCTACACGGAAGGGCTGGGGCTGGAGAATGTCGGCATCGAGACCGATCGCGGCTTCATCACGGTGGACGAGCACTTCCAGACCTCGGCACCGGGCGTGTTCGCCATCGGTGACGTGATCCCCGGCCCGATGCTGGCGCACAAGGCGGAGCATGAGGGCGTGGTCGTGGCGGACTACCTGGCCGGTGAGCCGGGCCACGTGAACTACGATACCGTGCCGGGCGTGGTCTACACCTGGCCGGAGGTGGCCTCCATCGGCCGCAACGAGGAACAGCTGAAGGAAGCCGGCGTCAAGTACGCGGTCGGCAAGTTCCCGTTCAGCGCCAACTCCCGCGCCCGCACGGTGGGGGAGAAGGACGGCCTGGTGAAGATCATCGCCGACAAGGAGACGGATCGGATCCTGGGCGTGCACATCATCGGTCCCGATGCGGGCACGATGATCCACGAGGCGCTGGCCGCGATGGAACTGGGCGCAACCGCGCACGAGATCGCGGAGATGTGCCATGCCCATCCGACCCTCAACGAGGCGGTCAAGGAAGCCGCCCTGGCGGTCCACAAGCGCACGATCAACATGTAGGTTCCGCCTGCAGGGCCGATTGCACAGTCAGTCATCGGGAGTGTAGTCTGGCTGGCATGGCTCGGCCCGCGCCACCCCCCTCCGACCGGGGAAGTATCCGACATACGGGGCGCAGTGATTTCCTGACCGACTGTCCGGGCCAGAGCATGAGGAGGGATTGCGGGACTGGCCTGTTGCAGGAGGTTCCGCCATGCGATTTTCCGCCCCGATCTTCCGTCTCAAGCGCCGTGCACGCCTGCTGTCGCGCAGCGCGTCGATCCCGCTGAACCAGGCCCTGGACCGCATCGCGCGGGCGGAGGGTGCGGGTAGCTGGAGTGCGCTGACAGCCCGTCTTGCCGCCAGTCGACCAACATCACGCATCCTTTCCGAACTGCAGCCGGGGGAACTGGTACTGCTGGCAGCGCGCCCAGGTCAGGGCAAGACGCTGCTTGCGCTGGAACTGCTGCTGGAGGCCGCGAAGCGCGGGCGGGAAACCTGCTTCTTCACGCTGGAATGGAGCGAGCAGGAAACGCGCTCACGCCTGGAGCAGCTCCAGGGCGACAACGGCGCGCTGTCCCGACGGGTCCGGATCGACGCCTCGGACGCCATCTGTGCCGACCATGTCATCGACCTCATGAGGCACGCACCGCGCGGCAGCCTGGTGATCATCGACTATCTGCAGCTGCTGGACCAGGACCGGCGCAAGCCGGGAATCGGTGACCAGCTGGCCGCGCTGGGCGAATTCGCCACCGGTTCCGGCATCACCTTCATCCTGCTCTCTCAGGTCGACCGGCGCTACGACCCGGCAACCAGGCCGGTGCCGGAGGTGGGCGACATCCGCATGCCGAACCCGGTCCCGCTGGCCCTGTTCAGCCGTGCCTGCTTCCTGCATGACGGGGAGATCAGGCTCGATCCTGCAGCGGCGTGATCTCCTGCTGGCCGGTGGATCACCAGCGCGGGCACTCACCACGCTTGGTGAAGTTGCGCAGTGACAGCAGGTACTGCTCCACCGCCGACTTCACCGAAGCGGTGCACTGGCCGATCTCCGTCTTCAGCGAGTTCCGGTACAGCCCCATGGCGATGCCGTGGGTCACGGCGACGGCAGCGACCTGGCGCTCCGACCAGCAGCCGCTGTTCCGTTCCCGGTCCATCAGCGGCAGGTAGGACTGGTTGCCCCAGTCCAGTTCGCAGAACTCGGCGAAGGCGGACCCGGCGCCGCGCGAGATGACCTGGCGTGTCATGTCGCGCGGCAGCATCCCGTCGATCTTCTCGATCGCATTGGCCGGTTCGCAGGGCACCTGGCCGCACTCGCCAGCCTGGATGTTCTCCACCACCAGGTCGGACACCTGTTTCACCAGGGCGGCGTCGATGTCCTCGATCAGGGACGGCTCCTCCGCCGCCTGGGCCGCTCCGAGCATTGTCCAGCCAAGGAAGAGGGCGGTGAGCAGGCGGGCCGTTGGACGGGTCATCAACTGTCGGTCTCCATGGGCAGGTTCGGGTTCACGCACCATTCGCTCAGCGAATTGTCGTAGAGCGCCACGTCTTCGCGACCCAGCAGGGCCATGACGAAGGCAGGCGTGGTCGCGGCAATGCCGCCACCGCAATAGGTCACCACCGGGCCACTGCCGTCGGCGCCGACCCCGTCCAGCATCCGTTGCAGTTCCGGCAGGGGCAGGAACGCCTTCGTCTGCGGGTCCAGCATCTCCCGCGCCGGCACGTTGACGCTGCCGGCGATCCGGCCCGGCCGACCGTAATGGGTGCCGCCGGTTCCGGCATGCTGGTCGCGGCCCAGCGCGTTCAGTACCACGGTTCCCGGGTCGGCCAGCGCGGCGCTGACCCGTGCCTGGTCGGCGATCAGTTCGGGGCGCGGTTGCGCGGTGAAGTGCGCGGGCGGATGGCTGAACTCGCCGCTCACCGTCGCCCGGCCCTCGGCCTCCCACTTGTCGATCCCGCCATCCAGGATCGCGGCATTGTCGAATCCGAACGCCCGCATCATCCACCAGACCCGGGTCGCCCACATGGGATGGAAGCGGCTGTAGAGCACGACCTGGCTGCCGTCGCCGATGCCGAGCCGCCCGGCAGCCGCTGCGAAAGCGGCCGCATCGGGCATGGTGAATCGCAGCTTCGGGTCCGGGCGGGACAGGTCCTGCTGGATGTCGATGAAGCCGGCGCCGGGGATGTGGGCCGCCAGCCATTCGGGGCGACAGGCCTCCACCCGGTACGTCGCTCCCGGGTCCGGTGCGAGCCGGGTCGAGCAGTCGAAGATCCGCAGGTCCGGATCATCCAGCCGCGCGGCGAGTTGCTCGGTACTGATCAGCCAGCGGGCCAGCCTGTCGCTCATGCGGTTCCCTCCCCCGGCGCGGTCGGGCGCGCCTGTCCAGTGAATGATGCGTTGACGGGCTATGCCGGACGCTCAATCAGCGCAATCATGCGGTTCATGGAGGAGCGATCATGAACGACCAGACACCTGTACGCCAGAGCGCCGTCGGTCAGGACGGCGCGGCCAATCCCTTCGCAGGCGGCTGCGCCTTCGTCGAGGGCGCCTATGTCCCGATCTCGGAGGCGAAGGTCTCCGTGCTCGACTGGGGCTTCAACAAGTCGGATGTCACCTATGACGTGGTGCATGTGCGCGATGGCGGCTTCTTCCGCCTGGACGATCACCTGAACCGCTTCTTCGCTTCCATGGCCGCGCTGCGCATGAAGGTGCCGCATGACCGGGCGGAGATGGCGGAGATCCTGACCGAGTGCGTGCGCCGGGCGGGCCTGCGCGATTCCTACGTCGCCATGGTGACAACCCGGGGCGTGCCTGCTCCGGGCCTGCCGCGGCTGCCGAGCCTGGTGAGCAACCGCTTCATCGCCTACGCCATTCCCTGGGTGGACGTGATCAGCGAGGAGGTCCAGGAACGGGGTGCGCACCTGATCATCGCGAAGACACCGCGCATTCCGGCCGCTTCCGTCGACCCGACGGTGAAGAACTACCACTGGGGCGACATGATCCGCGCCCTGTTCGAGGCGGAGGATGCCGGGGCGGACACGGCGGTGCTGCTGGACCTGGACGGCTACGTCACCGAAGGGCCGGGCTTCAACGTCTTCGCGGTCATCAACGGCACGGTGGTCTCGCCGGACCGGGGGGCGCTGGAGGGCGTGACGCGGCAGTCGGTGCTCGATCTGTGTGCCGAACTCGGCATTCCCTGCGAAGTGCGACCGCTGACGGCGGATGAACTGCGCGACGCGGACGAGGTCTTCACCTCCACGACAGCCGGCGGCGTGATGCCGGCGTCCCGCATCGACGGCCGGATCAAGGGCAATGACAGGCCGGGACCGATCTCCATGCGGCTGAAGGAATCCTACTGGCAGTTCCACAGGGACGGCTGGCACATCACGCCCATCGACTACTGAGTCTCGCCCGGCACGGTTCGCCGCCCCGGGGGATGGTTCAGAGCAGCCAGCCCTCCACGGTCTGCGCACGGCCCTTCAGCGGGATGTCGCCGACGCAGGTGGCGTCATCCTCGATGCGGGCCGCCCTGGCTGTTTCACCGCTGGCCAGGATGACCGTTGCGCCGGGGTTGACCGCCAGCCGCGCCGCCTGTGTCTCCAGCCGGTTGGCGATGTTCACCGTGTCGCCGACGATGGTGTAGTTCATCCGGCCGGTCGCGCCGATGTTGCCGACGACTGCCGGACCTGTATGCAGGCCGATGCGCACGGTGACCGGATCGTCGCGGTGGCCGTTGTCGCGGATGACCGCCTCCCGGATCGCGCGGGCCGCCAGTACGGCGCGGGCGGCATGATCCTCCTGCGGTTCCGGGGCACCCCAGAAGGCCATGACGGCATCGCCGATGAACTTGTCGATGGTGCCGCCGGTCGCCTCGATCTCTGCCGCCAGCAGGTCGAAATGGGCATTGAGGAAGTCGGCGGTGCGGGTGGCGCTCCATTGCTCCGACCACCCGGTGAAGCCGCCGATGTCGGTGAACATCACCGTCACTACCCGCTCCTCACTGCTGACGGTTCCCTTGCGCCCCCGCGCCATCAGGTTCTGCACCAGCCGCTTCGGGACGTAGGTCTCGAACCAGCGCAGGCCGCTGATCATGGCGTTCATCGAGGTGGCGGCATTGTCCAGCTCGCGGAACGAGCTGCGGGGCAGGGGGTCCAGCCCCTCCAGTTCCAGCTTCCTTGCCCGGTCGGCGAAGTGGGCCAGCCGTACCAGCGGGCGGGCCAGGCGGCGGGCGGCGATCAGCGCGATCAGCAGGCTGAGGACCAGCACCCCGAACCCGGCGAGCCCGGCCAGCAGCAGCCGCATCAGTTCGCTCGTCACATCCTCCAGCGGGAAGGACAGCACCAGCTTCCACGGCACCTCGCCATAGCGCTCGACGGTGTTGATCAGCAGCACGTGATTGTTGCCCGGCAGGTTGGCAATGCGGGATTCGAAATCCTCCGCCTGGACATTCAGCAGGTTGGTGGTCCCGCCCAGGTATGCGCCCAGGATCGGGTCACCGAAATCCTCCGCCGACAGGTGATCGGGCCTTGCATCACTGTCGATGCGACCGTCGAACATGGCCGGGTGGGCCAGCACCCGGTCATCGCCATGGATCAGGAAGGCGCTGGCCAGCACCTGCGCGGCGGCGTCCGCCACGATGCGTGCGAGCTGGTCCGTCGGCACCCTGGCCCCCAGGACGCCGACGAATACGCCGTCGATCTTCACCGCCCGCTGGAAGGTGAGCAGCGGCGTTCCGGCCTCGTGGTTCCACAGGATCTCGCCCCAGTGGGGCTGCCGGTCCTCCTCCGCCGCGATCCGCTCGCGGATATCGGGCAGGTGGTTCAGGTCGCCGACGCTGACCTCGCCGCCGCCGTCGCCCCGTTGCACATCCAGGATCCGGCCCTCCAGGTCGACGAACGACATGCCACGGGTCACCGGCGTGGCGGCAAGGGCGCCGGTCATCATCTTGGCCAGGGGGCCGTCGATGTTGAAGGGCTGGGACGGGCGCTCCGCCTCGAGGAAGGTGCCGACGAATCCCACCTGGCGCTCGATGGGCCGCAGTTCGGCATCGATGCGGTTCTCGATCAGCTGCAGGGTCACCCGCGCCCGCTCCAGCAGCAGGTCCTGGGTGTTGCGGCGTGCGCTGCCGAAGCCGAGGAACAGCACGGTCACCACGGCGAGCAGGACCAGCCCGCCGATACCGAGCGTCAGGCCGGCCTGCATGCCTATTCTGATTCTTGGCGCCCTCAGCTTCATCCCGGTGCTATACGTTCAATCGGATTCGGTTAGAAGAGGCTTTGATGGGCGCGGCGATAGAAGGATTCCTCTTGAGCCTGGGGCTCATCCTTGCCATCGGCGCACAGAACGCGTTCGTGCTGCGGCAGGGTCTGAAGCGCGAATATGTCCTGACGGTCACCACGATCTGTGCCACGGCGGACGCACTGCTGATCGGCGCGGGTGTCCTGGGACTGGGCAGCCTGATCCGCGAAGCCCCCGCACTGATCAGTGCGGTCACCATCGGCGGTGCGGTCTTCCTGTTTGTCTACGGCCTGCTGGCACTGCGCCGGGCGCTTTCGCCCTCGGCGCTGCAGGCGGCGGAGGACAGGGGACTGAGCTATCGCGGTGCGATCCTGACCATCCTCGCCTTCACCTTCCTGAACCCGCATGTCTACCTGGACACGGTGGTGATGCTGGGTGGCCTGTCCGCCCGCTACGACCTCGGTGACCGGCTGGCCTTCTGGGGCGGCGGGGCGGTGGCGTCGGCGGTGTTCTTCTACAGCCTGGGATTCGGCGCACGCTGGCTGTCGCCGCTGTTCGCCAAGCCGTCCGCCTGGCGGGTGTTCGACGTGATTGTCGGGCTGATCATGTGGGGAATCGCGGCATCGCTGCTGCTGACCCTGGCCTGATCAGTCGGCAGCATCCTCGGAGGCGGCATCGGCTGCGGCAGGTGCGGCCGGGGCAGCATCCTCCTCACGCGGGCGCCGCGGGCGCCGCACGCGCTTCACCACCCGTTCCAGGCCCGCCGTGTCGGACTCCTCGACCCGCGGCGCGCCGCCCTGGTCGGCAGTGTCCTGCTCGGCAGGTGCGGCAGGCGCGGCCTCCGGCTGCTCGTCCCGCTCCCGGTTCTCGTTGCGGCTGCGGCGGCGGGGCTGGCGGGGCGCACGCTCCTGGCGCTCGCCACGGTCCTGGGTCTCCTGACGGTCCTGGTCGTCGTCGTCATTGCCCTGGGACTGCTGCTGGTTCCGGCCATCATCATTGCCGTTGTTGCGGCCCTGGTTGCGCCGCTGGCCGCGCCGGGGATCCTCCGGCTGGTCCTGCTCGCTCGGGTCCCGATCATCATCGCTGCCCTGCTGGCCGTTCTGATCGTAATCGTTGCCCGCATTCTGCTGCGGCCGGTTGTTCGGCTGCTGGCTGGACATGATGCGGTAATAGTGCTCGGCGTGCTGCCAGAAGCCTTCTGCCGCGATGGGGTCGCCGGTGGCCTGCGCGTCCCGTGCCAGCTGGCTGTACTTCTCGTAGACCTGGCTGGCGTTGCCGCGGATCTTGCCCTCGGGTCCGTTGCTCTCAAAGCTGCGGTTCGGGTTCGGTGCGCGCCGGTTCGAACGACCGCGCGCACGGTTCTTGTTGGGTGCTCTCATTGATCCGCCAAATTATCGCTTCGGGATATCATCCATCATCTTCTGACGAGGGATGCCTGCTCGCGCCTATGCGCTGTTGTGTGAGCTGTCGGTCCGGGGAATCTGCCAAAAGACATATCACGCCCGAAAGGCCGTGCGAGAAAGCTACGGTGTCACAACGTCATTTCCAAGTGCTTTTTTTGCGCAGGGCGCGGTTTTCAGCGCGACTCCGCGAATTGTTCCGCCCAGATCGGTGGCTGTTGCGACGGATTCGAAGCCGGATTGCCGTCCCAGCGCAACGATGGCCGCCGACTGTCCCTGCCCATGCTCCAGGACCACCACCCCGTCGGGTTCGAGGTGCTGCCCCAGCAATGGCAGCAGCAGGCGGTAGGGGGTCAACCCGTCGGGGCCGCCATCCAGCGCCAGCCGTGGTTCATGCTGCCGCACCTCCGGTTCCAGCCGGTCGATGTCTTCGTGCGGGATGTAGGGCGGGTTGCTGATGACCAGGTGGTAGCGTTCATCGACACCGGTGAGCCATTCACCCTGCGTGAAACGGGCCCTGCCGGCGAGACCGAGTGCGGTGGCGTTGCGCCCTGCCACCCCGAGCGCGGCAGGCGAGATGTCGATGCCGTGGCCACTGGCCTGTGGCCGTTCCGCCAGCAGGGTCAGCAGCAGGCAGCCCGTTCCCGTGCCGAGATCGAGGATGCGCGCCGGACCTGTTGGCGGCAGATGCTGCAGCGCCAGTTCCACGACGCATTCGGAATCGGGGCGGGGATCCAGCACGTCGGGCGTCACCGCGAAGTCGCGCCCGTAGAATTCCCGCCGACCGGTCAGGTGCGAGACGGGCCGGCGCTGCAACCGTCCCTGGACCAGGCTCTCGAAATGGTCGGCCTGCGCGGGGGAGACCGGCTGCAGGGATCCGGGCAGCAGGCTGGCGGGGTCGCGTTGCAGCGCCGCGCCCAGCAGCACCCGTGCGTCGAGCCTGGCGGTGTCGATCCCGGCCTGTCGCAGCCGACGGGCGGCCCGGTCCAGCAGGTCGCCGACCGTTGGCGGATCAGCCTGCGTCGGCAAGGCTTTCCAGCCTTCGTGCCTGGTCTTCCGCCACCAGCGCGTCGATCACTTCCCCCAGTGCGTCGCCGCTGACGATCTCCGCCAGCTTGTAGAGGGTCAGGTTGATGCGGTGGTCGGTCAGCCGACCCTGCGGGAAATTGTAGGTGCGGATGCGTTCGGAGCGGTCGCCGCTGCCGACCTGCTGGCGGCGGTCGGCGGCGCGTTCCCCGTCAACGCGCTGCCGCTCGGCGTCGTAGAGGCGCGCCCGCAATACCTTCATCGCCTTGGCGCGGTTCTTGTGCTGGCTCTTCTCGTCCTGCTGCGTCACCACGATACCGGTCGGCAGGTGGGTGATGCGCACGGCGGAATCGGTGGTGTTGACCGACTGCCCGCCGGGACCGGACGCGCGGTAGACATCGATGCGCAGGTCCTGCTCGTCGATCACCACGTCGACCTCCTGCGCCTCCGGCAGTACCGCGACGGTGGCGGCGGAGGTGTGGATGCGCCCGCCGGATTCGGTCTGCGGCACCCGCTGTACCCGGTGCGTGCCCGACTCGAACTTCAGCCTGGCGAAGACGTTCTGGCCGTTGATCTCGGCGATGCCCTCCTTCAGGCC
The DNA here is from genome assembly GCA_965228535.1 of Minwuia sp. Lineage (GTDB taxonomy): Bacteria > Pseudomonadota > Alphaproteobacteria > Minwuiales > Minwuiaceae > Minwuia. Next base: position 1,765,612 of record CBDDHU010000003.1, read on the forward strand.
GCCCAGGTCGGTCTCGCTGATTTCCATGGCCTGGAACTTCCAGCCGGAAAGCTCGGCGTGGCGCTGGTACATGCGGAACAGTTCACCGGCGAACAGGGCGGCTTCCTCGCCGCCTGTTCCGGCCCGGACCTCCAGGATGGCGCTGCGCGCGTCGGCCGCGTCGCCCGGCAGCAACAACAGCATCAGCGACCGCTCCAATGCCGGCCGCTCCGCCTTCAGTTCCTCCAGTTCCTCCCGCGCCAGCTCCCGCATCTCCGCGTCGCTGCCGGGGTCGTCGACCAGGGTCTGCAGGTCGGCCGCTTCCGTATCCATCCGGTCGAGGCGGTCGATGCCCTCCACCACCGGTGTCAGCTCCGCATATTCGCGGGCGAGATCGGTGAAGTCATCGCGGTCGCCGCCGCCCTCCGCCATCAGGGCTTCCAGCTCCTCGTGGCGGACGCGGATACGCTTCAGCCGGTCGCGCGGGATCATCAGACGCGGCTTCCATCCTGGTCGGCCAGCGCTGCGGGGATCGCGTCCAGCGCGACCTCCTGCTGGTCACCGGTGGCCAGGTTGCGGACCTGGACCACGCCCTTCGCCAGTTCGTCGTCGCCGAAGATCAGCGCCATCGCGGCGTCCAGCTTGTCCGCCCGCTTCATGCGCTTGCCGAGATTGCCCCGGAACGCCTGGTCGACAACGAAGCCTTCGCGGCGGAGCGCCTGGCCGATCTTCAGTGCCTCGGTCTCCGCCGCCTCCCCGATCGGGACCAGGGCAATGGGACGCGGTGCCGTGCCGGTCGCGCCGGACAGCATCGCCAGCCGCTCGATCCCGCCGGCCCAGCCGATGCCGGGGGTTGCCGGACCGCCAAGCTGGCCGATCAACCCGTCATAGCGACCACCCGCGATCACCGCACCCTGCGCCCCCAGCGCATCCGTCACGAATTCGAAGGCGGTGTGGGTGTAGTAGTCGAGGCCACGCACCAGGCGCGGGTTCAGTTCATAGGCAATGCCCAGCGTGTCGAGGCCGAAAAGCACGGAACCGAAGAAGTCCTGGCTCTGCTGGTTCAGGTAGTCGCCGAACAGCGGGGCGTTCTCGACGATGCGCCGGTCGCCCTCGTCCTTCGAATCCAGGATGCGCAGCGGGTTGCGGGTCAGGCGGCCCAGGCTGTCCTCCGACAGGTTGCTCCGGTGGTCGTTGAAGTAGGCGACCAGGGCCTCGCGATAGCCGTCACGGCTCTCCGGATCGCCCAGCGTGTTCAGGTTCAGCACCGTCTTGTGCAGCACGTTCAGCCGGTTGAGGATCTCCGCGCCCACCGCGATCACCTCCACGTCGGCGGCAGGTTCCGGGGCGCCGATGATCTCGATGTCGATCTGGTGGAACTGCCGCTGGCGGCCCTTCTGCGGACGCTCGTAGCGGAACATCGGCCCGGCACCGAAGGCGCGGAACGGCACGCTCTGCTGCAACCCGTTGGAGATGAAGGCACGGCAGATCGCCGCCGTGTATTCGGGCCGGAGCGTCACCGAGTCACCGCCTCGGTCATCGAAGGTGTACATCTCCTTCGACACCACGTCGGAGGTCTCGCCCATGGAGCGGGCGAACACGTCGGTGAATTCGAAGATCGGGGTCGACATCTCGCGATAGCCGAAGGTCGCGGCAGTCCGGCGGGCCACGGAAATCACTTCGGCATGGGCGGCGAAGTCATCGGGCAGGAGGTCGTGCGTGCCGCGAACGGGCTGGGCTTTGGCCATGGGTTTCTTCTGTTTCCGTTTCCTTGGGGGTATCGGTTGCCTGTCGGCGGTTCAGGCGGCGTCGGAGGCGGCGGCTTCCGCGGCCTGGATGGCGGCGACCTTCGCCTCCACCATCTCCACGATATGGTCCACCAGCTTCCCGTCATCGACATTGTGGTCGGCGATGCCGCCGACATAGACCTTGTGGTTGCGCCCCTTGGCACCGCCGGTCAGGCCGATGTCGGTCTCCCGCGCCTCACCGGGTCCGTTCACGACGCAGCCGATGATCGACAGGGTCATCGGGGTGGTGATGTGGGCCAGCCGTTCCTCCAGCACCTCCACGGTCTTGATGACCGGGAACGCCTGGCGCGCGCAGGAAGGGCAGGAGATGATGGTGACGCCACGGCGGCGCAGGCCGAGCGACTTCAGGATCTCGTAGCCGACCTTCACTTCCTCCACCGGGTCGGCGGAGAGAGAGACGCGGATCGTGTCGCCGATGCCGGCCCAGAGCAGCGCGCCCAGGCCGATGGAGGACTTCACGGAGCCGCCGATCATGCCGCCAGCCTCCGTGATGCCCAGGTGCAGGGGGTAGTCGCAGGCCTCCGCCAGGCCGTGATAGGCCGCGACGGAGAGGAACACGTCGGATGCCTTCACGGAGATCTTGAACTCGCGGAAGTCGTTGTCCTCCAGGATGCGGGCATGTTCCAGCGCGCTCTCCACCATCGCCTCCGGGCAGGGCTCGCCATACTTCTCCAGCAGGTGCTTCTCCAGGCTGCCGGCATTGACGCCGATGCGCATGGAACAGCCATGGTCACGGGCGGCCTTCACGACTTCCCGCACCCGGTCGGCGGAGCCGATGTTGCCGGGGTTGATGCGCAGGCACGCGGCACCGGCCTCCGCCGCCTCGATGGCGCGCCGGTAGTGGAAATGGATGTCGGCGACGATGGGGACGGAGGCGGCGCGAACGATCTGCCGCAGTGCCATGGTCGAATCCTCGTCGGGGCAGGAGACCCGCACGATGTCGGCGCCTGCTTCCTCCGCCGCGCGGACCTGGGCGATGGTGGCCTCCACGTCGGAAGTGACCGTGTTGGTCATGGTCTGCACGGCGATGGGGGCATCACCACCCACCAGAACATCGCCGACCCGGATCTGGCGGGACTTGCGGCGAAGGATATCGCGATAGGGGCGGACGCTCATGGGGCGATCCTCTCACTCTCGTTTGTGCAGCAGGTATGAAGGCTCAACCTGGGACGGGATTGTTACGACATGGGGACGCAACGGTGCAGGGGGAAGCGGCGCGGATTGTCGCTAACGCGTCCCCGAATTCTGCAGCAGCCAGTCCGGGTCGAGGGCCAGGTTGTTCTGGGCGTCCGACAGCCGACCGACGGGGCCCAGATCGTTGCCATCAACGACCAGCCGCAGCCCGTTGACGTTGTCGCTGCGGATCAACAGCCCGTCCAGGTCGGGCACATGGTACTCGTCACCCGCCTGCAGCACGCGATGCGGCAGCACGGTACGGCCACCTGCCTGCTTCACGAAGATCTGCGCCCGGTCCGTCGCGCGGATGATGATGCGTGCATCGGTGTTGGCGACACCGAAGACGCGCGGCACGTAGTCCGTACGCGGTGCGGTGGGCGGCAGCGGCGGCGGACCCAGGGCGGCAAGCTGCGGCACGGACGGCTCTTCCGCCGCCGGTTCCGCATCGCGGGGCAGGGCCTCAGCCGTGGCCGGTACCACGTCGCCGTTCGCCGGTGCGGCAATGGCAGGTGAAGGTGTGTCCAGCGCGGTCGCGTCGCCCGCCGCAGCGGGTGCGGTCTCCGGTGCGACGCTGGGCGCAGCCACAGGGTCGGTGACACCTGCCGTCACCGGTGCGACAGGTGCCGGGGTCTGCCCGGTCACGTCGATGGTGCGCGCGTCGGCTGCGTTGGCGGCCATCAGGCTGCCCGCAGGGCGCTCCGGTGCGGGATCACCGGTCGGCGAAATCCCGTCGGAGCTGACGGACGCCACCTCGACCGGGGCTTCCACCGATGCCGCGACCGTCGCGGGCGGCGGGTCAGCCTGCACCTGTCGGGCGATGCTCTCGGGCACTTCGGGAACCAGGTCGACGGTCTGCCGGTCCTCTTCCTGCAGCATGAACCAGCCGCCATAGACCGCGGCGCCCAGCAGCACCGCGACCAGCAGGGTCGCCGGTCCGGGGCGCCGGTTCTCGTTCTGCGGGACGGGGAACTCCAGGCGACGGCTATGGCCGCCGGTCCCGGCCTCCGCCTTGAACATCTGCACGCAGACATCGCCGTCCGCGCCCAGGAATTCCGCGTAACTCCGCAGGAAGCCGATGGCGTAGATGCGGCCGGGCAGATCGCCGAAACGCCCTGCCTCGATGGCTTCCAGGTAGGCCACGCGGATGCGCAGACGCTCCGAGACTTCGGACAGCAGCAGGCCGAAACGCTCCCGCTCCGCCTTCAGTTCCGCGCCAACACCACGATAGACGCCGTCCTCGCCGCGCTCTGACGCCTCGACCTCATGGAGGTTCAGCCGACCCTCCCGCACGGACTCATGATCGGCAATGTGGCGACTGCTGTCCGGCATGACGCAATTCGGCTCCCTCCGACGCAGGGTGTCCCTGCGGCAACATTCGTGATGCAAATGCTTGGGATCGGCGGCTGGCTCTTGCCAGGCTGCGAATCGACCTTTCGCAGTGCACCATCGCGGTTTTCTAGCGAATTTTGCCTGACAGTAGAAGGGAAATCTGGCGGGAAAAGGGCAGTTTTTCAGGGGGTTTCAGGTTTTTACGCCATGCCGGTCCGCGAAGTCGCGGAACATCGGGCGCAGGCTGCCCTCGTTGCGTTCGCCCATCTGGGCCATCTCGTTGCGCAGGGCACTGACGTCGAGGGAGAGAATCATCTCCTTGACAGCGCCGATCGCGTTGGGCCGCATCGACAGCTTGCGGAAGCCCAGGCCCAGCAGCACCATGGCCTCCAGCGGCTGGCTCGCCATCTCCCCGCAGATCGAGAATTCGACCTCGTGCTGCTGGCACAGTTCGGAGATGCGGCGCAGCGATGACAGGAAGCCGGGGCTGAGCGAGTCGTAGCGGGTGGCCACGCGCGGGTTGCCGCGATCCGCCGCATACATGAACTGCATCAGGTCGTTGGAGCCGATGGAGACGAAGTCGACGCGCGGCAGCAGGGCCGGCAGGCGCCAGACCAGCGCCGGAACCTCCAGCATCACGCCGACCTTCAGCACGGCGGGGCCGTTGCGTCCGCGTGCCCTTGCCCATTCGACCTCCCGCATCAGCACGGCACGCGCGGCCTCGAACTCGGCAATGTCGGCGATCATCGGGAACATGACGCGCAGTTCGCGACCGTCGGCGGCGGCCAGCAGCGCGCGCAGCTGCATGCGGAACAACGCTTCCTGGTCCAGCGAGATCCGCACCGCGCGCCAGCCCATCGCCGGATTCGGTTCCGGGTCGCGCTTCATGTAGGGCAGCAGCTTGTCGCTGCCGACATCCAGCGTGCGGAAGATGACCGGCCGGTCCCCCGCGGCGTCGAGCACGTGGCCGTAATAGGCGGCCTGTTCCTGCATCCGCGGCAGGCGGGACCGGACCATGTAGTGCAGTTCCGTCCGGTACAGCCCGATGCCGTCGGCCCCGGTCTCGTCCAGGTGCCGCAGGTCCAGCAGCAGTCCGGCATTGCAGTGCAGTTCGACCTTCTCCCCGTCGCGGGTCACGGCCTGCACATCGCGCAGTGCGCGGCGGCGGGCCTGGACTTCCTGCTGCATCGCCTCGGTCTCGCCGAAGGCGTCGATCACGTCCTGGTCGGGCCGGACGAAGACCTGGTCGTGATCGCCGTCGACGATCACCAGGTCACCGGAATTGATCCTGTCCGTCGCGCCCTTGCAGCCGCCGATGACGGGCACGTCCAGCGCGCGGGCGACGATCGACATGTGCGAGCCGACGCTGCCCTGTTCCAGGATCACCGCGCGCAGCTTGGTCTCGTCGAAATCCAGCAGTTCCGCAGGACCCATGTCGCGCGCGACCAGGACCACGTCGTCGGGCAGGTCCTGGTCCAGCCCGTTCACTTCCGCGTTCAGGCGGTTGAACAGCCGGTTCGCCAGGTCGTCCATGTCGGCCAGCCGGGCGCGGATGTAGGGGTCGGGAATCCGGCGGAACCGGGCGCGGGTCTGGTCGTGGGTGCGCTTCACCGCCGCTTCCGCCGTCAGGCCGGTATCCACCGCCTCCCGCATCCGGCGCTGCCAGCCCGGATCGTGGGCGAACAGGCGAAACGCCTCCATCACCGACCGGGATTCCCCGGCGGCGATGGCGGGCTGGGACAGCATCTGGTCGATCTGCTCATGCACGTCGCGGATCGCGTTGTCGAGGCGCACCATCTCCTCTTCCGGATCGTCGGCGACGGTCTGGCGCACGGTGATGTGCGGCGTGTGCAGCACGGCATGGCCCTTGGCGAAACCGTCGGCCAGGCTGCGCCCGGCAAGGCGGGTCGGACGGCTGTTGCCCAGCACGGATTCGGCTGCCGTCTCCGCCGCCACCAGCGCGCCGGAGGCGATCATCTGGCCGAACACCAGCGCCAGCATCTCCAGCGCTTCCTGTTCCTCGTCCTGGTAATCCCGTGCAGCGATGTTCTGCACCACCAGCACGCCCAGCACCCGGTCGGCATACATCACCGGTACACCCATGAAGGAGGTGTAGGCGTCCTCTCCCGTTTCCGGGCGCGGTTCGAATGCCGGGCTGGACCGGGCATCGCGCAGCCTGACCGGCAGGCTGGTCTCCGCCACGTGACCGACCAGGCCGACACCGGCCTCCATGCGGGTGATGCGGATGGCCTCCCGGCGCAGACCCTCCGTCTCGAACAGTTCCAGCGCCCCGTCGGCACGGCGGATGTAGACGGAGCAGACTTCCGCGCCCATGTTGCGCGCGACAAGCTTCACCACCTCCGCCAGGCGCGCCTCGGGTGGCGCGGCCGAACGCATGATGGTCCTGAAGTCACTCAGAAGCTGTCGTGACTGCGCCGCCGCATCACGTTTCATCCGGTTGCCCCCCACGGGCTGTCATGCGGGCGGATCGCACCCGCACATCCCACTCTGATCAGTCGCTGGCGTCTGATGCTTGTCCTGCCCCTTCAATGCAACAGCAAATGTGGCTTTCCGATGTCCGGACAAGCCTCAGGCCCCCAGTATCTTCCAGACGCCGGATGATTGCAGCACCGGTGTTTCGTCAACCCACAGCCTGCCGGTCACGAACACCAGGCTGCGGGTGCGGCGGACGATCTCGCCCTTGCCCTCCAGCCAGACGCCCTCGCGCACGCCGGAGAGAAACTGGTTGTCGAGCTGCACCGTCGCCGTGGTGGCCCCGCCGATGCCGTGATGGACGGTGCGGCCCAGCAGGTGATCCATGAAGCTCATCAGCATGCCGCCATGCACCACCCCGCGCTTGTTCAGGTGCTTCTCCGCGATCAGGACGCCATAGGTGGAATCGCCGCCGGTCTCGTCGCGTACCCAGGTCGGGCCGATATGACCGCTGAACGGTCCCTGTCCTGTCACCTGCACGAAACCGTCCGGTACCTGATGCTGCATCTGTGTTTCCTCCCTCTGACACGTTGCGGCCTGTTCATATCACGAGGTTCTCGCCAATGTCGTGTCGGCCTACGATGGGACCATGATTCGCGCTCCTGCCCCGAAGACCGACCCTTGGCGGCGTTTCCCCCAGGCGGGGCCGCTTGACCAGCCGTTAACCGCGGGTCCGGTAGTCTCCTGCCCGCACCCCACAGAAGGGAAGGGCCTGAAACATGTTCGACCTGCCGGTACTGATCACCGAGACCGAGAACGGGTTCCGCCTGGCCGTGATGGTGAACGAGGACGTGGTGATCTCCCGCAGTCTCTCCCGCGCCGACCTGGAACAGCTGAAGGTGCGAATCAACGCGGCGCTGGGCGACGAGGGCCGGTCCTTCGCCGACTGGGATACCTGACGCTCCTGCTCGCCGGGTTGGTGCTGGCGGGACCTGCCGCTGCCGAGCCGACCCATGCCATCGCCATGCACGACCAGCCGAAGTACCCGAAGGGGTTCAGCCATTTCGGCTATGTCGATCCGACCGCACCGAAGGGCGGTACCCTGCGACTGGCCGCGCAGCAGGGCACCTTCGACAGCCTCAACCCCTTCATCTTCAAGGGGCAGGCGGCGGAGGGCTGGCGGCTTGTCTTCGAGGCGCTGACCAAGCGTTCCCAGGACGAGCCCTTCTCGCTCTACGGCTTGGTGGCGGAGAGCATCGACATGGATCCCGCCCGCCGCAGCATCGCCTTCACGCTGCACCGGGATGCGCGCTTCGCGGACGGGGAGCCGATCACGGCGGAGGTGCTGCACTGGTCGTGGCAGACGCTGCGCGACAAGGGGCGGCCCAACCACCGGCTCTACTACCGGCAGGTGGCACGCACGGAGGTGGACGGGCGCACGGTGACCTTCCACCTGGGCAGTGGCGAGAACCGGGAACTGCCGCTGCTGATGGCCTTCATGCCCATCCTGCCGAAGCACTGGTTCGAGGCCAACGGCTTCGAGCGCACGACGCTGGACGCCATTCCGGGCAGCGGGCCCTACGCGGTCGCGGAACTGGAGCAGGGGCGCTCCATCACCTATGCCCGTCGCGACGACTACTGGGGCCGCGACCTGGCGGTGAACCAGGGTGACCACAATTTCGACCGCATAACTTATGATTTCTTCCGCGACCAGACCGCCCGGTTCGAGGCGCTGAAGGGTGGCCTCTACGATGTGCGGTTCGAACTTGATCCGTCCCTGTGGGCTGAGAGCTACGACTTCCCCGCCGTGCGGGACGGGCGGCTGGAGAAGCTGGAGCTGCCGCTGGAGCGGCCCGTCGGCATGCGGGGCCTGGTCTTCAATACCCGCCGCCCCCTGTTCCAGGACATCCGTGTCCGCCAGGCGCTGGGGCTTGCCTTCGATTTCGACTGGGTGAACCGGAACCTGTTTCACGGCTCCTACGCGCGCAATGTGAGCTATTTCGAGAACAGCGACCTTGCTGCCGAGGGCGTGCCGTCAGCAGGGGAACTGGCCCTGCTGAAACCCTTCGCGGACGGGGTGCCGGCAGCCGTCTTCGGCCCGGCAGTCATGCCGCCGGAGGCGGAGGGGCGGAGCGGCCTTCGCCGGAACCTGCGCAAGGCGGGCCAGTTGCTGGCGGAGGCGGGCTGGAGCGTCGGCAGTGACCAGGTCCTGCGCAACGGCGACGGCGTGGCCTTTGCCTTCGAGATCCTGCTGCATGACCCGACCGACGAGAAGGTGGCGCTGAACCTGGCGCGCAGCCTGAAACGGCTGGGGATCGAGGCGGTCGCGCGAACCGTCGATCCGTCCCAGTACGAGCGCCGTCGACAGGGCTTCGATTACGACATGATCGTCAATCACTGGTACCAGTCGCTCAGTCCGGGGTCGGAGCAATGGTACTACTGGGGCCAGGCCGCCGCCGACCAGCCGGGCAGCCGCAACTATGCCGGGGTCGGCCTGCCGGCGGTGGACAGCCTGGTCGGCGCGCTGACGGCGGCGCGAAGCCGTGCCGAACTGCGCACGGCGGCACGCGCGCTGGACCGGGTGCTGCGGGCAAGCCACCTGGTGGTGCCGCTCTACTGGCAGCCGACCACGCGCATGGCCGTCAGTTCGGACCTGCGCCGCCCGAAGGTGACGCCGGTCTACGGGCCGCTGCTGACAAGCTGGTGGCGGAAGGGGCCAGCCGAATGATGCGCCAGGACCAGCACGAACTGGCCGTCGATACGCGCGGCAGGGGGCTGGTGGACATCACCGCGCCGGTGGCCGACTGGTGCAGGGACACGGGCATCGGTACCGGTCTGCTGACCCTGTTCATCCGCCATACCTCCGCATCCCTGACGATACAGGAGAATGCGGACCCGGACGTCCTGCATGACCTGAACCGGTTCCTTGACCGGTTGGTGCGCGACGATACTTCCCTCTACCGACACGTCTCCGAAGGGGCCGATGACATGCCGGCGCATATCCGCAGTGCCCTTACCGCGACCAGCCTGACGGTGCCGGTGGGGTCGGGGAAACCGCTGCTCGGCACCTGGCAGGGCCTGTATCTCTGGGAACACCGGACCCGGCCGCACCGGCGCCGGATCGTGCTGCACCTGATGGGGGAATGATGGACAGGGGACAACAGGTCACCGACTGGCTGCTGGAGACCGGCCGTACCGCCACCGATATGGTCGGGTTGCTGCAGGGGCTGATGCAGCAGATGTGCGACGTGGGGATTCCGGTGGCGCGGATGACCCTGGGGCAGGGCACGCTGCACCCGGAGATCGCGGCGATCGGCTATATCTGGACGGCGGATGACGGGGAGGTGCAGGAACGCAGTGTCGGGCATGAACTGCACCAGACGACGGACTACCTGGTCAGTCCCGTCCGCATCATCCTGGAGGGGGGCGACCAGGTTCGCTGCCGGCTGGAGGGTGACGACCCGGACCTGGAATATGCCTTCCTGGAAAGGCTGATGCAGGAGGGTTTCACCGATTACGTTGCCCTGCCGGTGCCGATGACCGACGGGCGGCGCAACCCGATCTCCTTCGCGATCCGCCGCGCAGGCGGTTTCACGGACCAGGATCTGGTCGATATCCGCCATTTCCTGCCTGTGCTCGGCCTGCTGGGCGAGATCCATGGCAGCCGCCGGCTCGCCAGCAACCTTCTGGATGTCTACCTGGGGCACGGCACCGGGGAACGGGTGCTGCAGGGTGGCATCCGCCGGGGGTTTGCCCGGCGCATTCCGGCGGCGGTGTTCTTCTGCGACCTGCGCGGTTTCACGGCCCTGTCGGAGAAACTGCCCCGCGACTACATCATCCACGTGCTGAACGATTACTTCGGCGCGGTCGGTGACGCCATCGAGGCAGCGGGTGGCGAGGTGCTGAAGTTCATCGGCGATGCCGCGCTCGCCATCTTCCCGGTGGGGGAGGGGGAGGACACGACCAGCGCCTGCAACCGCGCGCTTTCCGCCGCACGTGCCGCAATAGCAGGGCTGGAGAACCTGAATCTCCGCCGCCGGTCGGAAGGCAAGCCGGACCTGGTCAGCAGCTTCGGACTGCATGTCGGTGATGTCTTCTACGGCAATATCGGTGCGACCGGGCGGCTGGACTTCACGGTTATCGGACCTGCGGTCAACCGTGCCGCGCGGCTGGAGAAGCTGTCCGCCGAACTGTCGGAGGCTGTGCTGGTGACGGCGGAGTTCGCGGCGGCGGCCGACGGAGATTTCCGTTCCGTCGGCCACCATCCGCTGAAGGGCATCGAAGGCACGGTGGAGGCCTTCGCGCCGCAGGGCTGATCCTGCCCCGTCAGGGTTCGATCAGCAGGCCGTCGATCAGCGGCCAGGTGTCCTCCCTCAGCGGCACCGACTTCCGTGCTTCCAGGTCGAAATGGATGGTCGTGACCTCCAGCGTCGCGGCCAGTGCGCCGGTCTCCGTGTTGGTCATCCGGTGCATGCCGACAAGGGAGGTGCGGCCGCGTTTCACGATGCCGCTCTCGATCGCCAGCAGGCTGCCGACCACCTGCTCGGCCTTGTACTCGATGACATGCTTCACATCGACGAAGCCGAGCCGCTGTTCGCCCATCTCCGCCCACTTGTAGCCACAGGCGGACAGCAGGTGTCCCGCCGCCTGGTCGAAGAAGTGGATGTAGTACATGACGTTCATGTGGCCCATGTGATCGCAGTGCCATGGGTAGATCGTGCCCCGGAATGTCTCGGTCCAGCCGCTCATCGTCAGTCCTCCCCGAATGCTGATTCTCGGCCTCATTCTGGTGTACCGGCGCGGCAAGGTCACCTTCGGGCCGCTGATCCCGCCTGCGGGGCTGTCATGCGCTGTCGATGGGAATCCAGCCGGTCGCCGCCAGGCCGCCCTCCGGCCGGTTGGCCAGGGTCAGGTCGCCGCCCAGCCTGCGGAACACGTCGCGGGCCAGTGCCAGGCCCAGGCCGGAGCCACCGGTCTCCCGGTTGCGGGAGGTCTCCAGGCGGTAGAAGGGCTGCAGCACCCTGTCGAGTTCGCCTTCCGGCAGGCCGGGGCCGTTGTCGGCCACCACCAGCACGGCGCGTCCGTCCTGCTTCGACAGGGTCAGGGAAACCGTGCCGCCGCCATAGCGCAGCGCGTTCTCGATCAGGTTGCCCGCCGCGCGTTTCAGGGCCACGGGCCGCCCGTCCACCGGCAGGCGCTCCGGCCCGGTGAAGCTGACATCGCCACCCCGTGCCGCCTCGTCCTCCGCCAGGTCGCGCAGCAGACCGGCCAGGTCGATGCGCCGGATCGCCTCGGTCGCCTGGTCGCCGCGGATGAAACCCAGCGCCTGGTCGACCATCTGCTGCATGTCGTCGATGTCGGCGACGGCGCGCTGCTGCTGGTCGGGATCGTCGATGAACTCGGCGCGGAGGCGGAGCCGCGTCAGGATGGTCTTCAGGTCGTGGCTCAGGGCGCCCAGCATCAGCGTCCGGTCGTCGATCAGCCGCTTGATGCGGGTCTGCATGCGGTTGAACGCCACTGCGGTCTTGCGCAGTTCGCGCGATCCGTGCTCGGGCAGGGGCGGTGCATCGACGTCCAGACCCAGCCTGTCCGCCGCCTGCGCCAGGTCCCGGAGCGGCCGCGTGGCCCGGCGGGCGGCCCAGACGGCAAAGACGATGATCAGCAGGCAGGTGAAGCCGATCCAGAACGTGCCGCGTACCGCCCAGCGGAAGGCGAGCCGGTCTGTCGAGACCAGGAAATGCACCCAGGTACCGTCCCGCAGCGTGGTGGCGACCACCAGCTTGCGGCGGCTGGGCAGCAGGTCCGGCTCGGCCAATGCGCCGTGTGGCTGTGCCAGTTCCCTGTCCCCGGGCGGCGCATGACGGCGACGGTCGCCGTCATCATCATCATCGTGTCGGTCCTGAGGTGGCACGATCACCAGCGGGCGGCCCCGCAGGGCGGGCAGGTTGCGGTTCACGAAGCGGCGGATGCCCCGCTGCATGTCATCGTGATACTCGTGATCCTCCGCCTCGTCGCGTGGCGGGCCGGGGCGGATGCGCACGCCCAGCGTCGGCCCCGAGATCACGCGCGCCAGGTCGCGTCTCTCCTCCGGCGCGGTACGGTCCAGCAGGATGACGATCTGCTCCGTCCGGCGGGCGGTGTGGTCCAGCAGGCGGCGCGCGGTATCCGCCCGGTCTTTCGCGTACCAGCCGATGGTGATGGCCAGCGCGATGGCCAGCAGCAGCATCAGGACCAGCGCCAGCCGTCCCGCCACGCCGCCGACATGGAACCGGCTCAGGAAGCGGTGACGTCGCATGAGAAGTAGTATCCGCCGTGACGCACGGTCTTGAACATGCGCGGGTTCTTCGGGTCCTCTCCCAGCTTGCGGCGCAGGCGGCTCAGCGCCACGTCGATGGAACGGTCGAAGGGACCGAGGGCGCGTCCCGTGGTCAGGTCGGCAAGCTGGTCGCGGCTGAGGATCTGCTGCGGCCGCTCGGCGAAGGCCTCCAGCATGTCGAACTCGCCGGATGTGAGGGAGACCAGCGTGCCCTCCGGGTCGCGCAGCTCCCGCGCCGCCAGGTCGATCTGCCAGCCCTCGAACGACAAGGTGCGGGGACGTTCGCGCGCGCCGCCGTCGGGGTTCGCCGCCTCGCCGGTCCGGCGCAGCACGGCGCGGATGCGTGCCAGCAGTTCGCGCGGGTTGAAGGGCTTGGGCAGGTAGTCATCGGCTCCGACCTCCAGCCCGACGATCCGGTCGGCTTCCTCCCCCAGCGCCGTCAGCATGATGATCGGTGTCCTCACACTGGCACCCCGGAGGCGGCGGCAGATGGCCAGCCCGTCCTCCCCCGGCATCATCAGGTCCAGCACCAGCAGGTCGAACCGGCCGGCCGCCAGTTTCGCATCCATCTCCCGCCCGTCGCGGGCAGTATCGACGCGCAGTTCATGGCGCACCAGGAACCGCGCCAGCAGGTCCCGGATCTCCCTGTCGTCATCGATGATCAGCAGGTGCGGTGTCCGTTGCATGCCTCTCAATATAGGCCCGGAAGCCGGTGGTCCGGCAGCTTTTCGTAACCGCTTGTAACCATCCGGCCTCCCGTTACCGACCGTTACCGACCGTTGCGTCCGGCGGGTCGAAGGGGTGACGCCGATGGCCCATGTCAGGGGGGCAGCCGGAAGGATCCGGCAGACAGATCGATGACCTCTGACAGGAGAACGAGGACATGAACAAGCGACTGAGGATCATGCTGATCAGCGCCGTTGCCGCGCTGGGTGTCACCGGCGGTGCGGCGATGCTGCATGCCCAGACAAGCGACGACTTCCGCCACCACGCCCGCATGGGCGGCCATCATGGCGGCATGAAGTATGTCTGCAGCAATGGCGAGGACAGGCTGGAGGACGTGATCACCTTCGCCGATATCCGTCTCGGCATCCGTGATGACCAGCAGGCGACCTGGGACACCTTCGCCGCCTCGGTGCGGGAAGGCGGCAAGGAACTGCTGACCACCTGCGACCGCATGGACGTGCTGCGCGGTGGCACCGCGCCGGAACGGCTGGCGGAGATGGAGGTGCTGATGGAGAAGGCGCTGGGATCGCTGAAGCAGATCCGCACCTCCTTCGACCCGCTCTACGCCGTGCTGGATGAAGACCAGAAGGCCACCCTGGAGCGCCTCACCCGCCACCGCCGCGGCCACCATGACCGCGACGGTGACGACGACGATCAGCGCAAGGGCTGATCTATCGAAACTTGATACGAAAAGGGCCCGGTCCACACAGGGTGGCCGGGTCCTTCAGTTTTCAGGACCGGCCGGTCGTCTCAGCGGCAACGTGAAGGCGAACGCCTTCCTGCTCCCTCAGGTGGGACAACAGCGCGAACAGGTTGTCGGCACGCGGGTTTCCTGCAGGACCCAGCATCCGCATCAGGCTCTTCGGGTTCTTGCCCATTGCGCGGGCCAGTGCCTCGAAACCAACGGTCGCGTTCACATAGTCGCGCAAGAGTACCTTTCCGGTTTCCACGTCTCCGTCGAGGAACGCATCAACGGCTTCCTGAAGCAGGCCGACACGGAAGGCGGAATCACGTGCCGCCCTTGCCTTGACCGTATCCCTGAAGTCTCTCGTAAGGGGCATCAAGAAGGCTCCTTGTTCCTGCGCGCCCGGTACTCCGACCACAAGGTTCGCGCCTGATCGATGTCGGCAGCCTGACGACGTTTCGTGCCGCCGGTGAGCAGGATCACGAGCCTGTCTTCATCTCGACCGAAATAGACCCTGTAGCCTGGGCCGAATGTCAGCCTCCGCTCCATCAGGCCGCCACCAAGGGATTTCGAATCTCCAGGATTGCCGGTCTCCATCCTGGCAATTGCGGTTCTCACCTTCAGCGCCGCCTGACTGTCCAGCGCATCGAACCACGCTTCAAAAGGACAAGTCCCGTCTGCCCGCTCGTAGAGCTGGATACTGTATGTCATATTGGTAACGTATACGCAACCAAATCAGGGCTCGGAAGGTGAAGCAGGCTCTACTCCTCGTCCGGGTTGCGCAGCAGCACCTCGCGTTTGCCCTTGTGGTCGGGTTCGGAGACCATGCCCTGGGCTTCCATCTCGTCGATGATGCCGGCGGCGCGGTTGTAGCCGATCTTGAGCTGGCGCTGGATGAAGCTGGTGGAGGCCTTGCCGGCGCGGGCTACGATCTCGACCGCCTCGTCGAACATCGGTTCGTCGATGGAGCCGCCGCTGGCCGTGAAGCCTTCCTCTTCCTCCTCGTCGCGGGTGACTTCCTCCAGGTATTCCGGGCGGCCGGTCTTGCCGACCCACTTGGCGATGCGTTCCACGTCGCTGTCGGAGACGAAGGGCCCATGCACGCGCAGCAGCTTGGTGCCGTTCGGCTGGTACAGCATGTCGCCCTGGCCGAGCAGCTGTTCCGCGCCCTGTTCGCCCAGGATGGTGCGGCTGTCGATCTTGGAGGTGACGGAGAAGCTGATCCGCGTCGGGAAGTTGGCCTTGATCGTGCCGGTGATGACGTCGACGGAGGGGCGCTGCGTGGCCATGATCAGGTGGATGCCGGCAGCGCGGGCCATCTGCGCCAGGCGCTGGATCGCGCCTTCGATGTCCTTGCCTGCCACCAGCATCAGGTCGGCCATCTCGTCGACGATGATGACGATCTGCGGCATGGGGGAGGAATCGAGTTCCACGTCCTCGAACACCGCTTCGCCACTCTCGCTGTCGAAGCCGGTCTGCACCCGCTTGGTCAGGTTCTCGCCCTTTGCCGTGGCCTTCTCCAGCCGCTCGTTGAAGGCGGAGATGTTGCGCACGTTCAGTTCCGACATGCGGCGATAGCGCTGCTCCATCTCCTTCACCGCCCATTTCAGGGCGACAACGGCCTTCTTCGGGTCCGTGACCACGGGGGTCAGCAGGTGCGGGATGCCTTCATAGACCGACAGTTCCAGCATCTTCGGGTCGATCATGATCATGCGACACTGCTCCGGTCGCAGGCGGTAGAGCAGCGACAGGATCATGGTGTTCACCGCGACCGACTTGCCGGAGCCGGTGGTGCCCGCGATCAGCAGGTGCGGCATCCGCGCCAGGTCGGCGAAGACCGGTGCGCCGCCGATGTCCTTGCCCAGCGCCAGGGTCAGCGTGCCGGGGCCGGTCCGGAACTTCTCCGCGTTCAGCATCTCGCGGAAGTAGACCACCTCGCGGGTGCTGTTGGGCAGTTCGATGCCCAGCGCGTCGCGCCCCGGCACCACGGCGACGCGGGCGGAGATGGCACTCATGGAGCGGGCAATGTCGTCGGCCAGGCCGATGACCCGCGATGACTTGGTGCCCGGTGCGGGCTTCAGTTCGTACAGGGTGACGACCGGCCCGGCGCGCACGTCGGTGATCTCGCCCTTGACGCCGAAGTCCTCCAGCACGCTCTCCAGCATGCGGGCGTTGGCTTCCAGTTCCTCCTCGCTCGCCCGTTCCGGGTAGTCGGCGGCCGTCGGCTCGTAGAGCAGCGACAGCGGCGGCAGCAGGTCGCCGTCCTCCTCCGGCTCGGGTTCCAGGTCCAGTTCCGGCTCGCTGGTGCTGTCCTTCGGGGTCGGTTTGGCTGGCTTCTTCTTCCTTGCCGGTCTTGCCTCCGGGGCGGGGGCAGGGGCGGGCGCCGCCTTCGGGCTGTCCACCTTCGCCCTGACGGTGGGTTCGGCCCTCTCCGCTGCCTGCTCCACCGGCGCGCGCCGCAGGCGGGGCAGGGAGATGCGGGGCATGCTGACGCGCGGCAGCCGGGGCAGCGACCACGACCGTGTCTTCCTCGGCGTCGGTGCGGCAGTTGCGCGGCGGGCGAAGAGCCGGGCCAGGACCCAGGCGAAGGGCGCACCGAACCAGTGCGCCGGTATCGCGGAAGCCGCGATCAGCAGTCCGAGACCGGCAAGCCCGAGACTGAGGGCAATGGCGGTGAAGGCCAGCGGCGGCAGTTCCGGGATCAGCAGCACCAGGGCAGCGAGCCATGCCCCCACCAGTCCGCCACCGGCCTGTGCCGCCAGGTCCATGTCGGGCGCGCCGAGGGCGAAGCCGCCGGCCGCGAGGACGCCGCCGGTGATCCAGGCCACGGCGCGCAGGCGAAGCCGGGAGGCGCGCTGATGCACGATCTCCCGCACCCCATGGCAGAGCGGGATGGCGAACAGCAGCAGAGAGACCGGTCCGATGACCTGCAGCGCCATGTCGGCGAGGATCGCGCCGGGCAGGCCCAGCAGGTTGGTCGCGGGTGTGGCGGTGGCGACGTTCCAGCTCGGGTCGGCCGGGTTTTGGCTGGCCAGCGCGGCGAGCGCCAGCACGGACAGCGCCACCACCAGCAGGCCCACGATCTCCTGCAGTCGCCTGCGCAGGAACTGCTTCAGTTCCGGCGGTGCGAATCCCATGCGGGCGCGGGCGGTTCCTGCCATGATGCTGTCCTCAACTGTCCATCAGAGCGGCAAGGCGCTGCAGCGCCTCGCCTGTCGTTGCGTGATCCTGTACCAGCGCCAGCCGGACGTAGCGGTCGCCCGGGTTGGTGCCGTCCGGTTCCTCCCGCGCCAGGTAGCCGCCGGGCAGCACCCGTACCCCGGCCTCAGTCCAGGCGCGATGGGCGAAGGCAGCGCCGTCGCCGACATCCAGCCACAGGAAGAAGCCGCCGGCGGGCCGGTAGAAGCCGGGGCGGTTGCCGAGGATCTCGTCGGCCAGGTCGAACTGCGCGCGATAGTGTTTCCGCGTCGCCTCCACGTGGGCCTCGTCCCGCCACAGCGCCTCCGACGCGGCGGAGATGGGGCCGGGCAGGGGCGCGCCGCCGAAGCTGCGCAGCTTGGCGAAGCGTTTCACCAGTTCCGGGTCGCCTGCCATGAAGCCGGACCGCAGTCCCGGCGCGCTCGACCGCTTCGACAGGGAATGGAACACCACGATGTTGCGGAACCTGTCGGGTGTCGCGGCGGCGATCTCCAGCCCGCCCACCGGCGGCGCGTCGACATAGATTTCCGCGTAGCATTCATCCAGCGCCAGCACGAAACCATGCTTCCGGGCGAGGGCGATGGCACGGGTCAGGTAGGCGCGGTCGGCGATGGCTCCCTGCGGATTGCCGGGGGAACAGAGATACATCAGCGCGGCCCGTCCCAGCGTCTCCGCTTCAAGGCTGTCGAGATCGGGCAGGAAGCCATGCTCCCTGACCGCCGGCATCAGCCGGATTTCCGCCCCGGCCATCGTCGCGGCCCCCAGGTAGCACTGGTAGAACGGGTTCGGGGTCAGCACCAGCGGGCGGGTGGCGGCGCGGACGGCGGGCACGGCGATCTGCGCCAGCGCGAACAGCCCCTCCCGCGTGCCGTTCAGCGGAATGACCTCGGTTTCAGGATCGACACCCTGACCGGGTGCGAGACCGTAGCGACGGTCCAGCCAGGCCGCGATGGCCTGGCGCAGGCCGGGGGTGCCGTTCACCGCCGGGTACTTGCCGAAATCCGCGGCCGCGGCGGACAGCGCTTCCATCAACAGGGGCGGCGCACCGAGCTGCGGTTCGCCCAGCGCCATGCTGATCGGCTGTGCCCCGTCCGGCCCGCCCGCCGGTGCATCACCCAGCAGGTCGCGCAGCCGCTGGAACGGGTAGTCGGTCAGAAGATCGAGTCGCTGGTTGACCATCGCGGATGCCTGATGAAAAGAGTCATTGAAATTATGATCTTGATTGTGATTCTGCAACCAGAGTGTCAGCAGGGCAAGGGGGCGAACCGCGAAACCCGCTTTCCCGCTTGACTTGGGCCGTCGCTCACACCTAAAGAAGGCGCGGTTTCGGGCCACGCGTCCGAAGCCATTGTGGGGCCGTAGCTCAGATGGGAGAGCGTCGCGTTCGCAATGCGAAGGTCAGGGGTTCGATTCCCCTCGGCTCCACCAATTTCCTTCCCAGTGTTTCCAATGCGTCGGTCGAGAGACCGCGTGACCGTCATGCCGCGACGGCGACCGGCTGTTCCCGGATCGGCCAGTGCAGCGCGGCGGAGGCGACGCCCAGGGCAATGCTGAGCCACCACATGGCGTCGTAGGATCCGAAGGTGTCGTAGGCATAGCCGCCGATCCACGCCCCCAGGAAGCCGCCGAACTGGTGTCCCATGAAGACGATGCCGAACAGCATCGACATGTAGCGGGTGCCGAAGATGTGTCCGACAAGGCCGCTGGTCAGCGGCACCGTGCCGAGCCAGAGCAGGCCGATGGCGGCGGAGAAGACCATGACGGTGAGTTCCGTCACCGGTGTCAGGATGAACAGCAGGAAGATCCCGGCGCGGGCGAGGTAGAGCAGGCTGAGCAGGTTCTTCTTGGAGTACTTGCCCCCCAGCACGCCGCAGGCATAGCTGCCGGCGATGTTGGTCAGGCCGACGATGGTCAGCGACACCGTTGCCAGCCAGGGGTCGAAGCCGCGGTCGCTGAGGAAGCCCGGCAGGTGCACCCCGACAAAGGCCAGGTGAAAGCCGCAGACGAAGAACCCGGCGTTCAGCAGCCAGAAGCTCGGGATCGCGAAGGCCGCGCGCAGGGCCTCGCCCATCGCCTGCTCCGGTCCGGTCGTCACTTCCTCCGGCCGGGCGGCCAGCCCATAGGCCAGCGGCACGATCAGGCAGGCGGTGGCCCCGAGGATCAGCAGCGCGGCGGACCAGCCGAAGCCGTCGATCAGCAGGTGGGTATAGGGCAGGGACATGAACTGTCCGATGGACCCGCCGACGGAGGCCAGGCCCAGGGCCGTGCTGCGATGCCGCTCCGGCGTGATGCGTCCGACCGTGCCCAGGATGACCGTGAAGCCGGAGCCGCTGAGGCCGAGGCCGATCAGGATGCCGCCCACCAGGATCTGGTCCCCCGACCCGGGCAGGGCCATCACTGCCAGGCCGGCGCCATAGGCCAGCCCGCCCAGCGCGATGGTCCAGGCCGCACCGAAACGGTCGGCCAGCGCCCCCGCAAAGGGGGCGCCGAGGCCCCACAGCAGGTTCATCAGCCCCATGCCGAGGGCAAACGTCTCCCGCCCCGTGGCCAGGTATTCCGACACCGGCGTCAGGAACAGGCCCAGCGCCTGGCGGAAGCCGACGGACAGGCCGAGGATGCAGCCGGCGCAGATCAGGGCAATCCAGAGTTTCCGGTTCATGGTCGGTACCTCGCCTCTCGTGGGTTCAGGTTGCACGGGAAAGGTAGGTCCATTAGAAAAATCCGTGAAACGAATAGAAATGATCTGACCATCAGGAAAATTGATGCTGGAGCCGATGCAGTCGATCGACGCGGGGTTGCTGCGGACCTTCGTCACCGTGGCCGAGACCCGCAACTTCACCCGCGCGGCGGAGCGCCTCAACTGCGTGCAGTCGGCGGTCAGCATGCAGATCAAGCGGCTGGAGGAGGCGCTGCAGGTCCGTGTGCTGAACCGCACCAGCCGGGATGTCCGCCTGACCCGGGAAGGCGAGATCGTGCTGCGCTATGCCCACCGGGTGATGCGGCTGACGGCGGATGCCATGCAGGAACTTGGGCACCGGGTGGTGCCGACGCGGGTCCGGCTTGCCGCGACCGACATGTCGATGTGCTTCCTGCCGCCGGTCCTGACAGAGTTCGCACGACGCTATCCGCTGGTGCAGGTGGAACTGAGCTGCAACCGGAGCTGGGAGGCGCTGGAACTGCTGGAGGCGGGGGACGCCGACCTTGCCTTCGTCACCCAGCGTTGCGGCAGGTCCGGCGGGCAGCAGATCATGCACCGCCCCCTTGTCTGGGCAGCGGCACGGCATGCCGACCTGGCGGACGTGACGCCCCTGCCGCTGGCCATCTTCGCGCCCGACTGCATCTACCGGAAGGCGGCGATCGCCGCGCTTGATGCCCATGGCATGCCCTTCCGCTTCGCCTACGAGAGCACCAGCCGCGCCGGACTCGACTGCGCGGTGGAGGCCGGGCTGGCCGTCACCGTGCTGCCGCTCGACGCGGTTTCGGGCAGGCTGCGCGTGCTCGACGAGGGCTTTCCCGAACTGCCCGACCTGAAGACCTTCCTGTTCGGCGCGGCAGGCAGTCGGGCGATGCCGGCAGTGGCGGCGATGTCGTCGCTGCTGCTGGAAATGCTGGAACCCGCCGCGCCCCGGAAGGCCGAATGACAGCAATGCCGACGTGACCGCTGGACGGGCCGGTCGGTTTTGGTAGAAAGGCGCTGCTTTCCGGGGAGGAGAGCCGTCCGGCGTCCGGCCCATGCCCGGCGACCGCCGCGACGTGACCGAGAGCCAGGGGAACCCGAATGACCAACGAACCGCGCGCCTTTGACGGCATCAACGTGCTCGACTTTGCCCAGGGCGTGGCGGGGCCGCATGCGACCATGCTGCTGGCCCAGCATGGTGCCAACGTGATGAAGGTGGAGCCGCTGGCCGGTGACTGGGGACGGGGCCTGGGTGCGACCTACAATGACCAGTGCGCCCACTCCATCGCCTTCAACCGGGGCAAGCGGTCACTGGCGATGGACATGAAGAACCCGGATGCGCTGGCTGCGGCACGGCGCATCGCGGAGAAGGCTGACGTGATCGTGGAGGCGTTCCGCCCCGGCGTGATGGCGAAGTTCGGCCTGTCCTACGACCAGGTGAAGGCGGTCAATCCGGATGTCATCTACCTCTCCGTCACCGGCTTCGGGCAGACCGGACCCAACTCCGACCGCCCGGTGACGGATGCGGTGATCCAGGCCTATTCCGGCCTGATGACGGTGAACCGCGACAAGGATGGCCTGCCGCAGCGGCTGAACATGATCCCGGTCGATGTCACCACCGGCCTCTACGCCTTCCAGGCGCTTTCCACCGCGCTGATGCGGAAGTTCCGCTTCGGCGGCGGCTGCTACATCGACAACAACCTGATGCAGAGCGCCGCTGCCTTCCAGGCCGCCAAGATCATGGAGTTCCACCTGGAGAAGGGCGAGAGCCAGCCGCTCTATGTCCCCGTCGGCACCATGCAGACCACCGACGGCTTCATCAACATCACCGCGATGCGCGAGGCCCATTACCAGACGCTCTGCGATGTCATGGGCAAGCCGGAATGGAAGGACGATCCGCGCTTCGTCACCGGCGAGATGCGACTTAAGAACGAGACGGTGCTGATGCCCATGATCCGGGAGATCTTCGCCACCCGTTCCACGGGCGAATGGGCGGATGCGCTGACGAAGGCCGGCGTGATGAACGCGCCGGTCCAGAGCTACGGCGAACTTATGGCGCACCCGCACGTCAAGGCGGTCGATGCCATCGCCTATGTCGAGCACAAGGAAACCGGCACCGTGCCGATGCCGCACATTCCCGGCCTGCCCCGCATCGAAGGCGCCGACGCCCTGACCCATGCCCCGACCATCGGCGAGCATTCCGACCAGATCCTGGGCGAGTGGGGCTACTCAGCGGACGAGATCGCGGCGATGCGGAAGGACGGCGCCATCGGCTGAGCCAATGGCGCCATCGCGTCAGTTCCGCCAGTGGCCCATGCTGGCATAGGGCTCGGGGTAGCCCTCCGTCTGGCGGCGGAAGCTGTCATGGCCGGTCAGGGCGGCGGTCAGCACCGTGTCGATGGTTGCCGCGTCCGGTTCGGCCAGGGCGAGGCTGTCGGCATGTTCCTCGACGAACCCGGTATGCAGGTCGCCTGAGCGGAAGGCCGGGTGGGCGACGATGTCGGCCAGGTAGTCGATGTTGGTGCCCACGCCCAGCAGCACGGTATCGCGCAGCGCCTTGCGCATCAGCTCTGCCGCGCCTTCGCGGTCAGGGCCATGCACCACCAGCTTGGCCAGCATCGGGTCGAAGTCGCTGGTGACCGACTGGCCCTGCGTCAGCCCGTTCTCGAAGCGGGTATGGTCGTCGGTCGGCGGGTCGAGCAGCAGCACCCGCCCCGTCTCGGGCAGGAAGCCGTTCGCCGGATCCTCGGCGCAGATGCGGCATTCGATGGCGTGGCCGTTCAGGGCCACCTCGTCCTGGCTGATGCCCAGGCCCTGTCCGGCAGCGATCTGCAACTGCTTGCGGACCAGGTCGATGCCCGTGATCATCTCGGTCACCGGATGCTCCACCTGCAGGCGGGTGTTCATCTCCAGGAAATAGAACGCGCCGTCCGGGGCGAGGATGAACTCCACCGTCCCGGCATTGAGGTAGTTCGCGGCGCTGGCCAGCCGCACGGCCGCGGCGCAGATCGCCGCGCGCAGGCTGTCGGGCAGACCGGCGGAGGGGGCTTCCTCCACGATCTTCTGGAACCGGCGCTGGATCGAGCATTCCCGCTCATGCAGGTGGATGACGTTGCCGGTGCCATCCCCCAGCACCTGCACCTCGATATGGCGCGGGCGGTCGACATAGCGTTCGGCATAGACCCGGCCATCGGCGAAGTAGCGTTCGGCCTCGCTGGCGGCGCGGCGCGCGAGGTCGGGCAGGTCGGCCGGGTCGCGCACGATGCTCATGCCCTTGCCGCCACCGCCCGCCGACGCCTTGACCAGCAGTGGGAAGCCAATCCCCGCGGCCTCGGCGATGAAGCGGTCGATGTCACCGGTCGGCAGCACCGACGGTGCCACGGGGACGCCGTTGGCCTCCGCGAACTTCCGGGACTCGATCTTGTCGCCCATCAGCCTGATGCAGTCCGGGTCCGGCCCGATGAAGGTCAGTCCGGCGGCGGTAACGGCCTCCGCGAAGGCTGCGTTCTCCGACAGGAAGCCATAGCCGGGATGGATCGCGTCCGCGCCGGTGTCGCGCGCCACGGCCAGGATCTGCTGCACGTCCAGGTGCGCCGCGACCGGTGTCTCGCCGTCGATCCGTACCGCCTCGTCCACCGCCGTCACATGCGCGGACAGGCTGTCCGCCGCATGGAAGATGCCGACCGACGGAATCTCCATCTGGCGCAGGGTCGTGGCCACCCTGCAGGCGATCTCCCCCCGGTTGGCGATCAGTACCTTCCTGAACAAACCCATCTCGCGGCCTCCCCTGCCGTTTCCTCAGATATCGTTGAAATCCCCGCCGCGTCCCTTGCCTGCGCTGAAGCGCGCGGCACCGGCGATGCCTTCCCGTGCCAGCTCGGCACGGCTGTTCTGCCATTCCTGCGCCAGCCCCTCGCGCACCGACAGGCCATGCTGGCGGATGGCGGAGCGGCGGTCGGCGCGCATGCAGTTCTGCGGGAACCGGGCGATCTGGTGCGCCAGTTCCTCCGCCTTCTGCCGCGACGTGCCGTCGGGCACGACATGTTCGCAGAGGCCGATCTGCAGGCATTCCTGCGCCGGAACCTTGCGTCCGGTCAGGATGATCTCCATCGCCCGGCCCTGGCCCACCAGCCGGGGCAGGCGCACGGTGCCGCCGTCGATCAGCGGCACGCCCCAGCGACGGCAGTAGACGCCCATGTAGGCACTCTGCTCCATCACCCGGAAATCGCACCAGATGGCCAGTTCCATGCCACCCGCGACCGCCGGACCGGCGACAGCGCCGATGACCGGCTTGTCCAGTTCCAGGCGGCTCGGTCCCATCGGGCCGCGCGGAATGTCGTCCCCGGGACCGGGGGCAGGGCCGTCGGCGGTGAAGTCCAGTTCGTCCAGTACCTGCCGTCCCGGTTCCTGCGCCGAGAGCGCGGCGGCATGTTTCAGGTCCCATCCGGCGCAGAACGCCCCGCCCTCGCCGAAGAACACGGCGACCCGTGCCTCCGCGTCCCGTTCGAACGCCAGGAAGGCGTCGTTCAGTGCCACCGCGCTTTCGGTGTCCATCGCGTTGCGGGCTTCCGGGCGGCTGTGGATCACCGTCCAGACCGGGCCATCCTTCTCGATACGAACCGTCAACTGTCTCTCCTCCCCCAGCCTGCGCCGCTCAGTCGCCGGCGGTGTTCAGCTGGCCCTTCTCCTCCGAATCGCGGGCGGCCGCGCCGTAGATTCCCTTTGCCATCAGGGAGAGCTCGGTCTCCCGCCGCTTCCGGTAGACGAAGGCCCGCGCGGCATGGACGGAGGATGTATCCGGTGCTGCCTGCGCCGCGAACTCCGCCAGGTGACAGGCCAGCCGGTGCTCCCCGGCCTCCGACAGTTCCCGCGCGCGGTAGGCCAGGGCAGGCGCGCCACCGGCCAGCCGGGCCAGTTCCGCCGCCAGCGCCGCGTCGGGCGCCGGTTTCAGGTTCGCCGGATTGCCGTCGTGCCAGCCGCCATAGAGGCGCCAGATGTTGCGGACAACGAATTCCGGCTCGTCATAGAACGGTCGCAGGTACGGTCTCGCCAGCAGGTCGTCGGGCACCCGGACGCTGTGGATGATGTCGTTCAGCCGCGCGCCGTCATTCATCATCGACAGCGTGTCCTCCACCAGCCCCTCCAGCGCCGAGGCCATGTCGTCCAGCACCTTCGCGATCCGCTTCTGCCCCGCAAAGGGCAGGCCATGGGCGGGCAGCATCAGCTCCGGTTTCAGCGCCATCATCTGGCGCAGCGCACGGGCCCATTCCAGCGGGTAGCGCTGCACCTTCTGCGGGTTCCCGGCATTGGGGAACATCCAGATGATGAAGTCACCGGCGCAGATCGCCTTGCGCTCCGGCCACCAGGCCCAGAGGTGGTCGTCGGTCTCGCCCTTGTCGTGGAACAGTTCAACATGCTCGTCCCCGACGCGGATGCTCATCCGGTCGGCGAAGATGGTGTCGGGCTTGACCCAGCTCTTCGGGCCGAAGGGCGGTGGGCCTTCGCGTTCCTGTTTCGGCTGGCCGCCGGGCCGGTTGGGACCGAACTGGCGGGCATTGATGTGGCCGTTGTAGCCATTGGTGCGGATGTAGCGGTCGATGCGCGGGGCGACATTCTCGTGACCGATGATGCGCGGGCGCCGGTTGCCGCTGTCCGCGGCTTCGTCCAGGAACGCCTGGGTGCCGCCGATATGGTCGACGTGCCCGTGGGTGAAGGCGATGGAATGCACCGGGTCCTTCGACCAGCCACGCAGGGCCTTGATGATCGCCGGGGCGTGGGCCTGCAGGCTGGTATCGAACAGCACCAGGCCGTCGCCGGTGCGGAAGCTGACGACGTGGCTGAACGCCTCCACCACCGCGACACCGTCCGCGACCTCCGACAGTTCGCGGGTGACGCGGTTCAGCAGTCCCGGGGCCTGTTCGTCGCCCTGGTCGATGATGCGGGAACTCAGTTCGATCAGTTCCGCCATGACGGGGTCTCCCTCAACCGTGTGCGGTCTGGTTCGCCTTCAGCGTGGCGTTGGCCTCGCTCCGGGCGAATTCCTCCCTGATCGCGGCATGACGCATCTCGATCAGGGGGGCCATGTCGGGATGGGTGAAGATGTAGCGGGCGTCGCGCTGCATGCACTCCACCACCCAGTTCCCCAGGATCTCCGGCGGCATGCCGTTGGCGACCAGTTGCGATGCATCGGGAATCGGCGGCGTGTCCCCGTCCTGTGCGGCAGCAACGCGCTCCGGGATCTTGCCCGACGGCCGCGCCTTGCCGCTGGTGGCGATGCTGGTCTGGACGAAGCCTGGGCACAGGACGGAGACGCCGATCCCCTCCGGCGCCAGCGCCTCGTTCAGGCATTCGGAATATCCGACCACGGCGAACTTGGTGGCGCAGTAGGGGCCCATGTTGGCGTTGGTCCAGTGCCCGGCCATGGAGGCCGTGTTGATGAAGTGACCGCCTTCCCCGTGCGCCTTGATCAGCGGCGTGAAGATCTCCACGCCATGCACCACGCCCATCAGGTTGATGTCGACGATCCAGCGCCAGTCCTCCAGCGGGATCGTGCCCGGCGCGCCGCCCAGCCCGACGCCGGCATTGTTCACCACCGCATGCACCTTGCCGAAGGCCTGGATGGTGGCATCGGCCGCGGCCTGCACGGACTTCGGATCGCGCACGTCGCCGATCACGGTGGCCGTGCCGGACCCCAGTTCCGCCGCCGCCTGCGCCAGCCCGTCCGCATCGATGTCCGCCAGCATGACCTTCATGCCCGCCTGGTGCATCGAGCGCGCGATCGCCAGCCCGATTCCGCTTGCCGCACCGGTGACGAACGCCACCTTGCCCGCCAGATCCTGCATGCCGTGATCCTCCCCCGCATTTGCTGCTTTCCTGCAACCTGACCACAAACCGCTGTTGGGGAGAAGCTTCAAACACCGGACTGTGGACAAGTGACGCTTCCGGTGGGCCGCCAATCGCTCTATGAGAACGGAAACAACAAGGGATCTGAAGGATCGGGGGGAACGGGATGAAACTCAGCGGGCGGATGGCGCAGCTCGGGACGGAGACGGCGTTCGAGGTGCTGGCACGGGCGAACGCGCTGGCGGCGCAGGGCAAGTCGGTCATCAATCTCGGCATCGGCCAGCCGGACTTCCCGACGCCGGAGCATATCGTGGAGGCCGGGCGCAAGGCGCTGGCCGACGGGCACCATGGCTACACCCCGGCCAACGGCATTCCCGAACTGCGGGCTGCCGTTGCCGCCGATATCCACCGCCGCCACGGGGCCAGCGTGGACCCCGACCACATCGTCTGCGTGCCGGGCGGCAAGGTGACCATGGCCTTCGCGATGCTGATGTTCGGGGAGGCGGGGGCGGAGATCATGTATCCCGATCCGGGCTTCCCGATCTATCGCTCCATGATCGAGTTCTCCGGCGCGAGGGCCGTGCCGATCCGCCTGCACGAGGCCAATGGCTTCAGCTTCTCGGCGGACGAGGTGCTGGCCCAGGTCACCGAACGCACCCGGCTGATCATCCTCAACTCCCCTGCCAATCCCACCGGCGGGGTGGTGCCGAAGGCGGAGATCGACCGGCTGGTGGCCGGGCTGGAGCGGTTCCCCGACGTGGCCATCATGTCCGACGAGATCTATTCCTGCATGACCTATGACGGGCTGGATCACGTCACTTTGCTCGACTACCCGTCCATCCGTGACCGGCTGATCGTGCTGGATGGCTGGTCGAAGACCTATGCCATGACGGGCTGGCGGCTGGGCTGGGGGCTGTGGCCGGCGAAGCTGGCGCCGCTGGCGGGCAAGCTGGCGGTGAACACCCATTCCTGCGTCAACGCCGCGACCCAGTTTGCCGGTATCGCGGCGCTGGAGGGGCCGCAGGACGCGGTGCAGACCATGGTCGCGGCCTTCGACACCCGCCGCACGCGGATGGTGGCGCTGCTGAACGACATGCCCGGTGTTTCATGCGTGATGCCGAAGGGAGCCTTCTACGCCTTCCCCAACATCACCGGCACCGGTCTCGACAGCGCGACGATGCAGGACCGCCTGCTGCAGGAAACCGGCGTCGCGGCCATCGCCGGCACCAGCTTCGGGCAGTTCGGGGAGGGCTACCTGCGGTTCAGCTGTGCCAGCTCCATCGAGAACATCGAGGAGGCCATGTCCCGGATGAAGGCATGGCTGGCGGAGGGACCGGCAGGGAAATGAGACCTGCCGCTCGCCGGTGCCCTTCCTCGGACTGGCACCCTACCGGTCGCGCGGCGTCCACCTGGGGAGCCTGACACCCCTCCGCTGCAGGCGGATGGCAAGGCCGAGAGCGACGCCCACCCCGATGGCGACGGTCAGGTCCGCGACGACCGTCAGGACCAGCGTGACCAGCAACATGATCCGGTCCGGGACGTTGCCCCTGAGATAGCCGTGCCACTTCGCAGGCTCGCTCATGTTCCAGGCGGTGATGACCAGCAGGGCGGCCAGGGCAGGCAATGCGAGATGACCGACAAGCGGCGCCGCAAGCAGCATCATGACAAGCACGGCGAGGGCATGGACCAGGCCGGAGACCGGTGTCCGGCCTCCCGCCCGGATGTTGGTTGCGGTGCGGGCAATCGCCCCCGTCGCCGGAAGGCCACCGAACAGGGCGGAGCCGATGTTCGCCGTACCCTGGGCGAGCAGTTCGGCATTGGGGCGGTAGTGACCGTCGATCATGCGATCCGCGACGATGGCGGACAGCAGGGATTCAACGCCTGCCAGGAAGGCGATGACGAAGGCCGAGGGCAGCAGATCCCTTGCCTTCTCCAGCGTCACGTCCGGTAGTTGCGGCATTGCCAGGCCATCGGGAAGCGGGCCGAAGCGCGATGTGATCGTCTCGATGGGCAGGTCAAGCAGGACCGCCACGGTAGAGGTGGCCGCGACGGCGACGATCAGGCCGGGAAACCGGGGCGCCAGCTGCCGCAGGCCGATGATCAGCACGCCGGTCGCGATGCCAAGGCCCAGTGCCGTCGGGTTGAAACTGTCGCGTACCGACAGCAGGGCCGCGACCTTCGGCAGGAAATCGGCCGGCACGTTCTCCAGTTGCAGGCCCAGCAGGTCCTTGAACTGGCTGGTCGCGATGATGATCGCGATGCCGATCGTGAAACCGTTGATCACCGCCTCCGGCACGTGTGCGATCAGCGAGCCCGCTCGCAGCACGCTGGCTACCAGCAGTATCAGCCCTGCCATCAGGGTCGCGAGGATGAGACCGTCAAAGCCATGATTGGCGATGACGCCGTAGACGACGACGATGAACGCGCCCGTCGGCCCCCCGATCTGCACCCGGCTTCCGCCGAGCAGCGAGATCAGGAATCCCGCGACGACGGCGGTCACGAGGCCGGTTACAGGTTCGGCACCCGATGCGATCGCGATGGCTATCGACAGGGGCAGCGCGACCATCGCGACCGTCAACCCGGCGCCCACATCCGCCACGAACAGGTCGCGCGTATAGGTCGGCAGTGTCGTCAGCAGCTTGGGTTTCATCGCGGGGGCCACGCAGCATTCAGGATGAAGGCTGCAGCAATGCTCCGCGAATTCCGGTGCAACCGGAAAGGATCTTTCGTCGCAGACGACGGCCGTGCGGTGAACTGACCGTCAGCCCAGGTCGATGTCCATCCAGATCGGCACGTGGTCGGACGGCTTCTCGCTCCAGCCGCGTGCCTCCCGCACCACTTCCATGCCCTTCGGCGCGTCGGCCAGGGCCGGGGTGACCCAGATGTGGTCCAGGCGGCGGCCACGATCAGCGGCGTTCCAGTCCTTCGCGCGGTAGCTCCACCAACTGTAGAGCCGCTCCGATTCCGGCACGAACTGGCGGACCACGTCGCGGAAGTCGTGGGCGGCGATCCAGTCGGCCATGCGCGCGACCTCGATGGGCGTGTGGCTGACCACCTTCAGCAGCTGCTTGTGCGACCAGACGTCATTCTCGTGCGGGGCGATGTTCAGGTCGCCGACCAGGATGGAACGGTTGCCGTCGGCGCGGCGACCGGCGAACCAGGCGGTCACCTCGTCCAGGAAGCGCAGCTTGTGATCGAACTTCTCGTTCACGGCCGGGTCCGGCTCGTCACCCCCGGCGGGGACGTAGAAGTTGTGTACCTCCACGTCGCCGGGCAGGCGGGTGAGCAGGTGGCGAGTGTCGTCCTTGCCTGCCCATTTCAGCCGCTCGGCACCGGTCAGCGGCACGCGGGAGACGGTGGCGACGCCGTGATAGCTCTTCTGCCCGAAGACCTCGATATGCGGGTAGCCCATCTCCTTGAAGTCCTTGTAGGGGAACTTGCCGTCCTCGCACTTGATCTCCTGCAGGCAGAGCACGTCGGGGCTGTAGGTCTGCACGAAGCGGCGCACGATCGGCAGGCGCAGGCGGACGGAGTTGATGTTCCAGGTGGCGATGCGGGTTGTCGACATGGGGCAGCCTGTTCGGTTTCGCGGACGGGTACGGGGCAGGGAGGGTGGCGGAGAATCGCCTCAGAAGATGTTCAGGGTGGCACCGGTGACGCCGAGGGGCCAGCGCCCGAATTCGAACAGCCGGAACTTGTGGGCGAAGGCGTGGTCCTCGTCCTCCCCCGCCGCCAGTACCAGCGCGGCGAGATAGGCCCCCTGGGTGGCGGACCCGGCGGCGGCGCGGATCAATCCCTCATCCTCGATACCGAAGCGCGCGGCCGCCTGGGCCGCCGCGGCATGGACGGCGTCGGAGGCCGTGCTGGTCACGTGGGTCAGCGCGACAAGCACCGCCTGCTCGTCACCGATGATCTCGACCGCCTGCACCGACAGGGCGGCGCGCAGCTGTTCCTCCGCCTCCCAGCCGGCACCGTTCCAGTCGCGGTTGCCCGCGGCTTCCTCGGCTTCCAGCCAGTCGCCGACCTCCGCCGGACCGGCCTCCGGGAAGCCCAGCGCGGACAGGTAGGCATAAGCCGCCTCCGCCTCGTCCCCGCTCAGCAGTTCGCCGAGACGGTGGAACCATGGCACCTGGGGCAGGGTCTGCGCGAACAGGCCCACCGCACGCAGTGTCGGCGGCAGGTCCTCGCCGGTGAATTCGGCATCCGGATCGAAATCAATCATGCCCGCGCTTATAGCGGTCCTGCGCCCCGGTTGCAGCCATGAACTCGGCTGCGAACGCGCGGCAGGGCGACAGCAGATGCCGGTGCGGGCAGGCTCCCGCCTCTCTCTTCCCCCCTTGCGGGGGAAGTGGCCGCGCAGCGGACGATGGGGGGTGAAGCCGCAGGCTGCGGCACAGGCGGCCAACGCCACTCGGTTTCGCCGACTCACCCCCATCCCGGCCTTCCCCCGTCAAGGGGGAAGGAGAAGCCGGGTCCGTCGGGTTGACCGGTTGAATGCAGGGGCGCGCCGCCTACTGCCGGGTCATGGCCGCCCGTGCCTCGGCCTCGACCTCTGCCTTGCGGTCCTTCGAGGATGCGGGTTCGGGCAACTGGACAACGACCCGGCTGATCCGGCCCGGATAGATGAACGGGGCCTGGTAGTCATCCGTGACCGGGGCGCTGGAGCGACCGAAATCCATGCCGGTGGAGGAGAGGATGCGCAGCAGCAGCGGGATGGTCGTGGTGTCCACCGTGGTGCCGTCCACCGACAGGCTGACCTCCGCCGACTGGTCGGCATTGCGGTTCACGTCCACCACGATCTCGTGCGCGCCGGGGGGCAGCGGTTCCGCCATTTCCACCCGGCTGTGCTCCCGGAAGCAGTTGTAGTCGAACACCAGCCGCCCGCCGCAGACATACAGCGCCAGTCCGCTGTTGATGGTGCCGCGTGCGATGATGGCACCGTCGCCATTGCCTGCCGGATGCTCGATGCTGGCGGTGATGGTGAAGCTGCGTGCCGGGCTGGGGCAGGCATCGGCCACGATGTGGCTGACCGGCGGATAGTAGACATAGCGCCGCCGCGCGGTCGGTGTGCCGGGCTGGCGGGAGGCACGGAACAGCATTCCCGCCCCACGGTCGTCCAGCGGCAGCACGCCATGGCGCTCCGCCTCCACCCACCAGCGCTCCGTCAGTTCCTTCAGCTTCGCCGGTTCACGCTCCGCCAGGTCATCGCATTCGGAGAAGTCCTCATCCAGGTTGTAGAGTTCCCAGCGGTCGTCATCGAAGCGCTTGCCGCGCCGGTGCAGCGTCACCGCCTTCCAGCCATCCATCCAGATGCCGCGATGGCCGAGCATCTCCATGTACTGCACGTCCCGGTCCGGCTTCGCGTCCGGGTCGGTCAGCGTGTCGGTCAGGCTGACGCCCGCCATCGGGATCTGCGGCACGCCCGCCACCTCCTCCGGCATGCCGACGCCGGCCACGTCCAGGATCGTCGCGGCGATGTCGGTGGCATAGGCGAAGGGACGGCGGATCTGCCCCTCGTGCCCCTTCAGCCGGTCGGGCCAGTGGATGATCAGCGGGTCGCGGGTGCCGCCGCCATGGGTGTTCTGCTTGTACCATTTCAGCGGCGCGTTGCCTGCCTGCGCCCAGCCCCAGGGAATGTTGGAATGGCTGCGCGGCCCGCCGATCAGGTCGAGATGCTTCACCGCGTCGTCGACATCCTCCGGCAGCTGGTTGAAGTAGCGCATCTCGTCGAACACGCCGGTGGCCTGGCCTTCCTGGCTGGCACCATTGTCGGACATGACGATGATCATGGTGTCGTCCAGCCGCCCGATCTCCGCCAGGAAATCGACCATCCGCCCGATCTGGTGGTCGGTATGGTCCAGCATCCCGGCAAAGGCTTCCTGCAGCCGGTTGGCAAAGGCCTGCTGGTTGGGTGACAGGTCGTCCCATGCCTCCACGCCCCGGTTGCGCGGGGCCAGCTTCGTGCTGGCGGGGATGATGCCGGATGCCTTCTGCCGCGCGTACCATTCCTCCCGCGCCGCGTCCCAGCCCGCGTCGAACCGGCCGCGATACTTCTCCAGCCAGGCTTCGGGCGCCTGGTGCGGGGAGTGGGTGGCGCCGAAGGCCATGTACATGAAGAACGGACGCTCCGGCACCAGCGAGGTGGTGTCGCGGATCATGCCCATGGCCTGGTCCACCATGTCCTCCGAGAAGTGATAGCCGTCCTGCGGCGTGCCCGGTGGCGGCATCAGGTGGTTGTCGCAGGTGATCTCCGGGCTGAACTGGTCCGTTTCCCCCTGCATGAAGCCGTAATAGCGGTTGAAACCACGCTGCAGCGGCCAGTTGTGGAACGGCCCGGCGGCGGAGCACTCGACCATCGGCGCCAGGTGCCACTTCCCGGTGGCGAAGGTGGCGTAGCCCGCCTCCCTGAGTACCTCCGCCACCGTGGCGGCGGATCGGGGCATGGCCCCGCGCATGTTGGGGAAGCCGCTGTCCATGTTGGAGATCGCGCGCATCCTGACGGTGTGGTGGTTCCGCCCGGTCATGACGCAGGCCCGGGTGGGGGAGCAGAGCGAGGTGGTGTGGAAGCTGGAATAGCGCAGCCCGTTGGCCGCCAGCCGGTCCACGTTCGGCGTCTCGATGGTCGATCCGTAACTGCCGAAATGGGAGAAACCGGTATCGTCCAGCACGATCAGCAGCACGTTGGGCTTGCCCTTCGGCAATTGCGGTTCGGGCCACCAGGCCTCCGAATCCTCGACCGTGCGTCCGATCCTGCCGCCGAATTCCGGCTCCCCTGGATGCCTGTAGCTCATGATCCGGTCCTCCCCTACCGCATGTACCGGCGCAGTCTGGACCCGTTCGGGCCATCTGCATACCGTCTTGCGTTTGCGGTGGGCGGGTGACTGGTGCATCTTCCGCCGGAGCAATCGCAGTGGATGGACTGAGGGCACCATGTGGCAGCGGACCAAGGATCTGATACGCAATGCCGGACACCGGGCCAAGGTCGCGGTCTCGTCCCATGACCGGGTGCTGCCGGACTTCATCATCGTCGGCGCGCAGAAGGCCGGTACGACCTCGCTGCACCACTACCTGCAGCAGCACCCGCTGGTCCTGCCGCCCTCTTCGAAGGAAGTGCATTACTTCGACTATGGCTACCCGCGCGGGGAGAACTGGTATCGCGGCCACTTTGCCCGCACGGCCGAGAAGCAGGAGCTGGAGAAGCAGCTCGGTGCCGCCGTGCTGACCTTCGAGGCCAGTCCCTACTACATGTACCACCCGCTGGCGATCGAGCGGATGGCGGCGGACCTGCCCGGCGTGCGGGTGATCGCCATGCTGCGTGATCCCGTGGACCGCACCTTCTCCCACTACTGGCATGAACGGAAGAAGGACCAGGATGACCTGTCGCTGGAGGAAGCCATCGCGCAGGAGCCGGAACGGCTGGCGGGGGAGGCGGAGAAGATCCGCCGTGACCCGAACTACCAGTCCTGGGCGCACCAGCATTTCTCCTATGTCGACCGCAGTCGCTACGCGCCGCAGGTGGAGCGCCTGCAGTCCGTGCTGGGGGCGGAGAATGTCTGCCTGATCAAGTCCGAAGCCTTCTTCGCCGACCCGGAGACGGAGACGGAGCGGGTCTTCGGTTTCCTGGAACTGGAACCGGCCCACGGCATCGACTACGCACCGCAGAATGTCGGTGGCTATGACGACCGCATCCCGGCCGAAGTGAGGACGCGGTTGCGGGAGATGTTCGCCGACGACTATGCCCGCCTGCGGGAGATCGCGGGGCCGCGCTTCGACTGGTTCGAGGATTGACGAAGGCACCATGAGACTCCGCGACAGGTCCTGCATCGTCACCGGCGCCGCACGTGGCATCGGCGCGGCCATCTCCCGCGCCTTCATGGCGGAGGGCGCGACGGTGGTCGTCACCGACCGCGATGGACCCGCTGCGCGGGCGATGGCGGAGGAACTGGGCTGTGACTGGCAGGCGCTCGATGTCGCGCGGGAGGAAGACTGGCAGGCGCTGGCCGCACGTTTTCCGCAGATCGACGTGCTGGTCAACAATGCCGGTATCACCGGGTTCGAGACCGGCACGGCGCCGCACGACCCAGAGCATGCCTCCCTGGATGACTGGCGGGCGGTTCATGCGGTGAACCTGGACGGGACCTTCCTTGGCTGTCGCTACGCCATCGGGGCGATGCGGAAACGGGGCAGGGGTTCCATCATCAACATCTCCTCCCGCTCCGGCATGGTCGGAATCCCGGCGGCGGCGGCCTATGCGGCATCAAAGGCGGCGATCCGGAACCATACCAAGACGGTCGCGCTCTACTGCGCGCAGCAGGGCCTCGACATCAGGTGCAACTCGATCCATCCGGCGGCGATCCTGACCCCGATGTGGGAGCCGATGCTGGGCGACGGGCCGGACCGGGAGGCGCGGATGGCAGCGCTGGTGCGGGACACGCCGATGCGGCGCTTCGGTGAACCGTCGGAGGTCGCGGCGATCGCCGTGCTTCTCGCTTCCGACGAGGCGGCCTATGTCACGGGGGCGGAGATGACCATCGATGGTGGCCTGCTAGCAGGCTCCGCCGCCAGCCCGGACCGGGACTGACAGACCCCGACCGTCTCAGCCGAAACCGGCGGCGCTGGGCAGCCAGGTGGCCAGTTCGGGGAAGGCGAGGACGCCGGCCAGGCCGAACAGCAGCAGGAAGACATAGGGGAAGATGCCCCGGATGACCTCCGCCAGCGGCGCGTCGGCGATGCCCTTGATGACGAACAGGTTCATGCCGACGGGCGGGGTGATCAGGGCCAGTTCCAGGTTGATCATCAGCAGCACGCCGTACCAGATCGGGTCGATGCCGAGCTGCAGCAGCACGGGATAGATGATCGGCGTGGTGATCAGGATGATGGAGATCGTCTCCAGGAACATGCCCAGCACGAAGACCACGGCCATGACTGCCAGCACGAACATCAGCGGTGTCAGTTCGTAGGTGATGACGGTCTCGACCAGTTCGGCGGGCAGTCGGATGATGGTGACGGCATGGCCGAAGATGGCGGCGGCGGCCAGGATCATGAACAGCATCGCGGTGGTGCGCACGGTCTCCTGGGAGGTCTCCCACAGGTCACGCCAGCCGAAGTTGCGATAGACCACGACACCGACGAACAGGGCGTAGAAGCAGCCGATGGCCGCGGCTTCCGACGCGGTGAAGATGCCGAGGTATATGCCCCCCAGCACCACCGGCGGCATCATCAGCGCCCAGAAGGCGCGACCGACGGCGCGGGCGCATTCGCGGAAGCCGATCCAGCCCGGGTTCTCGATGTCGCGCCGCCGGAAAGCGGCCCACATGCAGTAGAGCGCGAAGATCAGCGCCATCAGCAGCCCCGGTATCAGCCCGGCGAGGAACAGCGCGCCGATGGAGACTTCCGTCACGATGGCATAGAGGATCATGGGGCCGGAGGGTGGGATCAGGATACCCAGCGTGCCGCCCGCCGCGATCACGCCATAGGCGGTGTGCGCGGGATAGCCGAAGCGGCGCATCTGCGGGATCGCTGCCGTGCCGATGGTCAGCGCGGTGGCGACGGAGGAACCGGAGATGGCGGCGAACACGGTGCAGGAAAGCACGGTGGCGATGCCCAGCCCGCCGGGCAGGTGCCGCACCATGGCATTGGCGGCCTCGTACAGGTGATCGACCACCCGGGATCGGATCATGATGAAGGCCATGAAGGCGAACATCGGGATCGCGGTCAGCAGGTTGTTGTTCAGCTTGGCGAAGACCGTGTCGGCGATCGAATGCACATGGCCTTCGGTCAGCAGCGTGATGATCAGCGACGCCAGGCCCAGCGCGGCGAAGATGGGGGCGCCTGTCAGCAGCAGGACCAGCAGCAGCCCGAGGATCAGTGCCAGCGTCATCGGTTGCGCAACATGGCAGC
This sequence comes from Minwuia sp., assembly GCA_965228535.1. Lineage (GTDB taxonomy): Bacteria > Pseudomonadota > Alphaproteobacteria > Minwuiales > Minwuiaceae > Minwuia. The sequence continues at coordinate 1,802,682 of CBDDHU010000003.1, forward strand.
GAGGATCGACAGCAGGCGCGCCACGGCCACGGCCATCACCAGGATGGCACCGATGACCAGGGCGGACTGCGGAATCCACATGGCGACGGCCAGGTAGCCGTCCGAATAGATGCCGAAATCATGCGAGAAGCGGACGGCGGTGATGCCGCTGACCAGGATGGCCAGCATCACCATGATCACCGCCACCATGCCCCAGACGGTGGCCAGCCGTCGTGCCAGCCCCTTCAGGCGGGTGGAGAGCAGGTCGACGCTGATATGGTCACCGCGCCGCAACGTCTCCGCCGCGCCGAACATGACGATGGCGACCACCAGGTAGCCGGAAAGTTCATCGGTCCAGGTGACCGGGGTGCCGAGGACATAGCGCTTGAACACGCTGTAGCCAGTCACCGCCAGGACCACCAGGACCCCTAGCGCGGCCAGGCCGAGGCCCAGCCGCGCCACGGGTGTCACCAGACGTTCAAGCAGGCCCGGGGGTGGTGCGGCGGTCGCACCTTCTCCGTTTGCGCCATGGCTCATGGTGCTGCCTGCCTTCCGGTCTGCAATGGTTCCGGTCGGCCTACTTGCCGATCTTGCCGACCAGTTCCAGCAGCTTCTTGCCTTCCTCGCCCGCTTCCTCGGCGAAGGCCTTGTCGAAGGCCGGGCCCATCACGGCCTCCATCACTGCGATCTGCCTGGCGGTGTGGATGTGGACCTTCACGTTCTTCGTGGCGAGGTCATACGGCGCGGATCCGGCGGCCTTCTCCGTTTCCTCGACCGCCCAGACGGCAGCCTTGGCACCGGCGGCGGCCAGTGCGGCCTTGTTGGCATCGCTCAGCCCGTCATACCAGGCCGGGTTGACGTAGCCATGGAAGAAGACGCTGAACAGCGGCGAGGCGACGACGAAGTCCTGCACCTCGTAGTACTTCCGCGACCAGGTGGCGGCGATGTCGGTCAGGCCCGCATCGATGACCCCGGTGGACAGCGCCTGGTAGACCTTGGAACCGGACATGGCGGACGGGGCGGCACCCAGGGCGCGCAGGCCGGCATCGACGATGGGGTTGAGACCGCGGATCTTCACGCCCTCGAAGTCCTTCGGTGCCAGCAGGGCCTTGCCCTTGGAGGTGTAGGCGCTCATCCGCGTGGTGAACAGCCAGGCGACGTTGCGCACGCCCTTCTTCAGCAGCGCGGCGTCGAGGTACTTCGCGGCCTCCGATTCCGGCCAGCCTGCCAGCACGCCCTTGCTGGTCACGGCATAGGGCTTCAGCGTGACGTTCATCAGCGGCAGCGTCTTGCCCCACTGGAAGTTCACGGAGAAGGCGCATTCGAAGCTGCCCTTGGCGACGGAGGGGATGTTCTCCTTCGCCCCGGCCAGGCTGTTGGCGCCGAAGACCTGCACGTCGATGTCACCCTTGGACTGTGCCTCAACCTCGGCGGCCCAGCGGTCGATGACCTTGGCGATGTGGTGCTGCGGCGGCAGCTGGTGGCTGCAGCGCATGGCCTCGGCGGCCTGTGCGGTGCCGGACTGGCCGACAGCGGCCAGCGCGGCTGCGGCGACGGCGGTCATCAGGATCTTCTTCATGGGGGCTCCCTCCTTGGTCTTGTTGATTGGAGACTATTTGCCAGAGGCGGCGGCGATTGTCGAACTGTCCAGCCCGACGGCCCGCAGCACCTCCTCGGTATGTTCGCCGATGCGGGGCACGTCCGCCGCGAAATCGGTCGGCTGGCCATCGAAGTCCAGCGGCAGACCCGGCGCCCGGAACTGCTTCTCGTCATACGCGGAGGTCAGCAGCCCGCCGGGGCGGTTGACGTGGCGGTCGTCATACATCTGCGCCGGTCGCGCAATCGGCGCGTAGGGGATGCCGAGCGGCAGGAACGCCGCCTCCAGTTCGGCAAGCGCGCGCGTCTTCACCGCCGCGGCGATCACCGGGATGGTCCAGGACCGTGCATCGATCTGCTGCATCTTGGTCTTCAGGTCGTCGCGTCCCACCAGATCATCCAGGCCCAGCAGCCCGCAGAGCGAATCCCAGTGTCCCAGTGTCACCGCGCCAATGAAGAGCTGCTTGCCGTCGGCGGTCTCGAAGATGTCGTAGACGGGCCAGGAGAAATCCCGCTCCGGCATCGGCGGGGCCTCCGTGCCCACCAGGTCGTACTGCACCATGTGCTGCGCCACCATCAGCAGGCAGTTCTCGAACAGACCGACACGTACTTCCCGCCCGTCGCCGGAGCGGTCGCGGTCCATCAGCGCGGCCATGATGCCCATGGCCCCGAACATCCCGGCCATGATGTCGTTGGCCGACGACCCGACACGTAGCGGCCGCCCCGTCGGGCCGGTCATGTAGGCCAGGCCGGTCATCATCTGCACCACCTCGTCCAGCGCGGTGCGGTCGCGGTAGGGTCCGTTCAGGAAGCCCTTGTGAGGCGCGGTGATCAGCTTCGGGTAGCGCTTGCGCAGGGTGGCGGAATCGAGACCGCGCTTCTCCAGCGAGCCGTCCCGGAAATTCTCGATGAACACGTCCGCCTCCGCCAGCAGGGCATGCAGCGCGGCCATTCCGGCTTCGCTGTCGAGGTCCAGCGTCACGGAACGCTTGCCCCGGTTGAAGACGGGAAAGAAGCCGGTGCCCATGCCGGTCAGCGCCCGCGTGCGGTCGCCCTCCGGCGGTTCGACCTTGATCACGTCGGCCCCGAACATGGCCAGGAACATGCCGCAGGACGGCCCCATGATCATGTGGCTCATCTCGACGACGCGCACTCCTGCCAGCGTATCCGGTGTCATGTCATTTCCCTGCGAGTGGTCTCTGACCGCCTTATAGCGCGTTTCCCGCATGTCGCATCTGTCCTGTCACTTCCCGGCAGAGTTGGGATAGGTTCATGCCCGCGCGTGACAGGGGAGGAATGCGGCATGACGGACGGTGGAAAGACGTTTCCGGGCAGGATCGGACGCACGATCGCGGACTCCGAGCCCTGGTGGCCGGAGAAGGTGACATCGCCAAAGGGCGCGCCGAACATCCTGATGGTGCTGTTCGACGATGTCGGCTTCTCCGACTTCGGCTGCTACGGCTCCACCATCCGCACCCCGACCATCGATAGGCTGGCGGCGGAGGGACTGCGCTATTCCGGTTTCCACACCACGGCCATGTGCTCCACCACGCGCGCCGCGCTGCTGACCGGGCGCAACCACCATTCCGTCGGCGTCGGCAGCCTGGCGAACTTCGACAGCGGCTACCCGGGCTATACAGGCAAGATCTCGAAGCAGGCGGGCACGATCGCGGAGATGCTGCGGGCCAATGGCTACCGCAACTACATGCTGGGCAAGTGGCACGTGACGCCGCTGACGGAGACCGGCGCGACGGGGCCGTTCGATGGCTGGCCGCTGGGGCGGGGCTTCGACCGGTTCTACGGTTTCATGGATGCGGAGACGGACCAGTATTCCCCGGAACTGGTGCAGGACAATTCCCACATCGACCCGCCGGGAACCTTCGCCGACGGCTATCACCTGACGGCGGACCTGGTGGACCAGGCGATCCGCTTCCTGTCGGGCCACATCGCCGAGCAGCCGCAGGTGCCGTGGATGACTCTGCTGTCCTTCGGCGCCTGCCACGCGCCGCACCAGGCACCGTTCGACCTGATCCGGTCCTATGACGCCATGTTCGGTGACGGCTGGGACGTTGAGCGCGAACGCAGGCTGGCCCGGCAGAAGCAGATGGGGCTGGTGCCGCAGGACACGGTACTGCCGCCGATCAACGACAATGTCCGCCCCTGGGACCAGCATGGCGCCGACGAGCAGCGGGTCTTCACCCGGCTGCAGTCCGCCTATGCCGCCATGCTGGACCATGCGGACCAGCACCTGGCGCGGCTGGTGGCGTTCCTGGAGAAGGCCGGTGTGCGCGACGACACCATCATCATCGTCATGTCCGACAATGGCGCGAGCCAGGAGGGCGGCCCCTTCGGTTTCGTCAATGCCATGGGGCCCTACAACGGGCGCAAGGAACCGGTGGCGGAGAAGCTGGCGCGGATCGACGATATCGGCGGTCCCGACACCCATTCCAACTTCCCCTTCGGCTGGGCCATGGCGGCCAACACGCCGCTGAAACGCTACAAGCAGAACACCCATGGTGGCGGCATCCGCGACCCGCTGGTGATCTCCTGGCCCAACGGGCTGGGGCGGGAGGCCGGGCTGCGCCACCAGTTCGCCCATGTCAGCGACCTGGTGCCGACGCTGCTGGAGATCGTCGGCATCGAGCCACCGGCGGAGGTGAATGGCGTGCCGCAGATGCCGCTGGAAGGGGTCAGCTTCGCTGCCAGCCTGAAGGATGCGGATGCCCCGTCACGCGACCGGCCGCAATATTTCGAGATGTTCGGCCATCGCGGGCTGTGGCTGGACGGCTGGAAGGCCGTGGCGTTCCACCCACCGGGCACGCCGTTCGACGATGATGTCTGGGAACTCTATCACCTCGATGCCGACTTCTCGGAGAGCGCCGACCTGGCGGCGGAACAGCCCGAGCGGCTGCAGGCGATGATCGAACGCTGGTGGCAGGAGGCGGCGGAACGCAACGTGCTGCCGCTGGATGACCGCTTCGCCGCGCGCTTCGCGGAGAACGCGGAACGCCACCAGGGCGCGCGTACCCGTTTCGACTTCCACTGGGGCATGGGCCACATCCCGACGGAGGTCGCGCCTGACATCCGCAGCCGCGACTACGACATCACCGCCCATGTGCGGATCGGGGAGAGACGGCCGGAGGGGATCCTGCTGGCGCATGGCGATGCCACGTCCGGTTACGCGCTCTACATCGACGGGGCGGGGCACCTGGTCCATGTCACCAACATCGGTGGCCAGCTGACGGTGCTGCGTTCCGCCGCCGCGATTCCCGCCGGAACGGAGGAACTGGGGCTGGAGGCCCGCAACGACAGGGAAGGCAGCGGCATCACCTACCGCCTGCTGGTCGGGGGAGAGGAGGCCGGAACGCTGCATTCGCCGCACACCTTCGGTCCCTTCATCTCCTGGTCCGGACTCGACATCGGCCGGGACCGTGGCAGTCCAGTGGGACGCTACGGCGCGCCCTACAGCTTCACCGGGGAACTGCACCGGGTCAGCGTCCGGCTGCATCCGCAGGGCGGGCTGGACGGGGAGATGATCGCCAACGCGGAGATGGCGCGGCAGTAGGAGAGGTTCCTTGCGCAGCCTGCTCCATCCCTCTCCCCCTCCCGACCACCCACGCAAGTACCCTGAAACGGGTGGCCGGGAGGGGGAGCGGGATGAAACAGGCAGCAGACAGGAACGCGAGAGCGGAGGCGCGGTCAGCCGCCGCGTTCGATGCGGTCCACGACGGCGTTGTTCTCCGCGCGGACCATGCCCGGAATCAGCAGGGCGTCCAGGCACCACCAGATCGCCCAGGGAACCAGCAGCAGGTAGCCGATCAGGACAATGGCAAGCCCTGTTCCGGCGCCCCAGAGCAGCAGCATGACCACGCCGGAGAGCACACGCCCGAGATAGAACCGGTGCAGCCCGAGCCAGCCGAGGAAGAACCAGAGCAGGTACGCGATGACGATGGATCGGGCGTTCGCCTGGTAGCGGGCGGTCGCGGTGTCGCCGCTGCCGGGGAATTCGGCGTCCGGTTGTGACATGGCAGGCTTCTCTCGTGTTGCTTGGGACTTTAACTATGCACGCGCTGGCGCTATGACAACGCGCGAACGGAGAGGAGCCCCGACACATGCAGAAATTCGATCGCCTGAAGGCGACTGCGGCACCGATGAAGATTGCCAACATCGATACCGACATGATCATCCCGAAGCAGTTCCTGAAGACGATCAAGCGTTCGGGGCTGGGCAAGCACCTGTTCGACGAGATGCGCTACACCGATGGCGTGACCGAGATCCCGGATTTCGTGCTGAACCGGGAGCCGTACCGCAAGGCGCAGATCCTGGTCGCCGGCGACAATTTCGGCTGTGGCTCCAGCCGCGAGCACGCCCCCTGGGCGCTGCTGGATTTCGGCATCCGCTGCGTGATCGCGGAGAGCTTCGCCGACATCTTCTACAACAACTGCTCCAAGAACGGCATCCTGGCCGTGCCGCTGCCCAAGGACGCCATCGAGTACCTGCTGGCCGACGCGGCGGAGGGGCTGGAACTGGAAGTCGACCTGGAGAGCCAGACGGTCTTCGCCTCCAACGGCAAGACCTTCCAGTTCGAGATCGACCCGTTCCGCAAGCACTGCCTGCTGAACGGCCTGGATGACATCGGCCTGACCATGCAGCGCGGCGAGGCCATCGACGGCTTCGAGGCGAAGCAGCAGGGCAGCGCGCCCTGGCTCTATCGCGCCGCGTCCTGACGCACGACCCCTACTGGAGGATTTGAGAACATGGCATCCAACCGCAAGCTGTTGATGCTGCCCGGTGACGGTATCGGGCCCGAGGTGATGAACGTCGTGCGCAAGGTGATCGACTGGATGGATCACCGTCGCGCCGTCAGCTTCGACGTGACCGAGGACCTGGTCGGCGGTGCCTCCATCGACAAGCATGGCATCCCCGTCACCGACAAGGTGGTGGACACGGCGATGAATTCCGACGCCGTGCTGCTGGGCGCTGTCGGCGGCCCGAAGTGGGATGACCTGCCCTTCGCCCAGAAGCCGGAGCGCGGCCTGTTGCGCCTGCGCAAGGATCTCGGCCTCTATGCCAACCTGCGCCCGGCACTCTGCTTCGCGCCGCTGGTCGATGCCTCCACGCTGAAGCGTGACATCATCGAGGGGCTGGACATCATGATCATCCGTGAACTGACGGGTGGCGTCTATTTCGGTGAGCCGCGCGGTATCGAGGATCTGCCGAACGGGGAACGTCGCGGCATCAATACGCAGGTCTACACCACCTCCGAGATCCGCCGGGTTGCCGCCGTCGCATTTGACCTGGCCCGCAAGCGGGGCAACAAGGTCTGCTCCGTGGAGAAGGCCAACGTCATGGAATCGGGCGTGCTCTGGCGCGAGGAAGTGACCAGGCTGCACGGCGAGTCCTTCTCCGATGTCGAGCTCAGCCACATGTATGCGGACAACTGCTCGATGCAGCTGGTGCGCGCACCGAAGCAGTTCGACGTCATCGTCACCGACAACCTGTTTGGCGACATGCTGTCCGACACCGCGGCGATGCTGACCGGTTCGCTGGGCATGCTGCCCTCCGCCTCGCTGGGTGACGTGGACGAGACCGGGCGGCGCAAGTCGCTCTACGAGCCGGTACACGGCTCCGCTCCCGACATTGCAGGCCAGGGCAAGGCCAACCCGCTGGCTACCCTGCTGTCCTATGCCATGGCGCTGCGCTACACCTTCGACCTGCCGGAGGATGCGGACCTGATCGAGACCGCCGTGAACAACGTGCTGTCGCGCGGTCTCCGCACGCCGGACATCATGGCGGAGGGCATGGCGCAGGTCTCCACCGCCACCATGTCCGACGCCCTGCTGAAGGAACTGGACAAGCTGGCTGCCTGATCTTCGGGCAGGATGTGATCTTTTTGTGCAGGTGACCTTAGGTTAACGTTGCGTCACTCGTTTTATGCGGGTAACTTTCGTCAGCTTTGCCCGAGTCTTGGGAGGGGCGCTGGGAGACGGAGCCGACCAAGAGCACCGATCCTGCACGCAGAACAAGCTGAGAAGAGAGCCGTTTCCGGAAGGAAGCGGCTCTCTTTGTTTGGGGGTTCCGGAAGTGTCGGGAAGGCTCAGCCTTCGCCCACGTCCCAGGTTGCCTTGCCGAAGCCGGCATCGGCAGGAATGTCGATCATCCGCCGGCCGTCCTTCACGTAGACATGCGGCGTGACGATCACCGGCGTGCGGGTTGCGGCGGCGGCCATCGCCTCCGCCACCGTCGAGGATTCGCCCAGCAGGTTCAGGTTCAGCCGGGTGGCGAAGACCATCGTGACCTCGCCGCGCTCCACCTGTGCCATCACCGCCGCCGGGGTGGTCCAGACGCTTTCCACCGCCTCGATACCGTCATGCAGGGCGCCGTCGATCTGCGCCTCCGGCGCCTCCGCGATGAAGAAGGGCGTGTCGAAGCGCTTCGGCATCACCGGGGGCGTGATCCAGTGGGCGAAGGCTTCCAGCCGGTCGACACGGAACTGCAAGCCCTCCGCGCTGGCCATCGCCCCCATCGTGACCTGGTTCTTCTCCAGCCGTGCGGCGTAGCGCTCCTTCAGGTCGCTGATCTGTTCGGCCGTCAGTTCCGAGCCGTCGCTGTTGGTCGCGATCAGGACGCCGGTCTCCTCGAACGCCTCGCGAATGGCGGAGACACGAAAGCCAAGCTGCGTGTCGTCCAGCCCTTCGGCACCGATGGTGGCCGCACGCGCCTCCGCGTCACTGTCCTCCGGATCCACCTTGCCGCCGGGAAACACCATCGCGCCGGAGGCGAAGTCGATCTTGTGGTGACGCTTCACCATGAAGACCTCCAGCCCCGCATCCCCGTCGCGGACCAGCAGGATGCTGCTGGCCGGACGCGGCACCACGTCCGCGTACTTGCCGCTCATGTCCGCGCCGCTTGCCAGTACGTTGCCACTCGACATCTCGTCCTCCCCAGGGTTGCCTCGGCCAGCGCCGAACATAGGCCAGCCAGTGATCGACGGGAAGCGCGGAAGCGTCGGGGCAGAGGCGCGCTGGCACGCAACCTGCTATCGTGGTGGCAGACTTCGCTGAAACGCCCCGTGGTTGCCTGTGAGAAGCCTGTGACAGGCCTCGCACGGGTTTGACAGGTGCGTTTCGGAAGCCAAAAAGTGACTTGAGTTCCATTCTGGGGGAAACCGATGAAACGCGTCCTGATCGCAATCGGAGTCATTCTGGTACTGCTGGTGGCCATCGTCATCATCGTGCCGTTCGTCGTGCCGACATCCACGCTTGTCGACTACGTCAAGGAGGAAGTGGAGGGCACCACCGGCCGCAAGCTGACGGTCAATGGTGACCCGAGTTTCTCGATCTTTCCCGATGTCGCCCTGACCCTGCCCGAGGTCGCGCTGAGCAACGCGCCGGACGGTGAGGCGGCGGACCTGGTCCGGATCAAGTCGGCCGACATCCAGGTTGACCTGATGGCCGCGATCTCCGGCGAGGTGGTGATCAAGCGCTTCGTGCTGGTCGAGCCGGTGATCGCCATCGAGAAGGATGCCAAGGGGCGTTTCAACTTCGAATTCGACCCGCCTGCCGGTGCGACCGCACCTTCTGCGTCCGACAGTGGCAGCGCCGGTTCCGGCGGCGGTGGCGGGGGTGACCTTGCCCTGCGGCTGGATGATGTCCGGCTGGAGAATGCCACCTTCACCTACCTGGATGCCCAGACCGGTGAGCGCCAGGAAGTGCGCGGCGTGAACGCGAAGCTGTCGCTGCCCGACTTCGCCGGTCCCTTCGACATGGATGCCAGCGCGGAGTGGCAGGACCGCCAGGTCACCGTCGTCGCGCATGTGGACAAGCCGCAGGCGATTGCCGCCGGGCAGGAAACCGCACTCCGCCTGACGGTGGAGAGCAGTGACCTGTTCAAGGTGGACTTCAACGGCACCGCGTCGGCCGGAACCGAGCCGAAGGGCGCGGGGCGTCTGACCGTGAACGCCGACGATCTCGGCGGCCTGCTGGCCTGGGTCGGCGCGGCCATGGGACCGGAGGTCAAGCTGCCCTCCAGCATCTCCCTGGATGCCAACCTGACCGGCAGCCCGAAGGCCGTGGCGCTGAGCGACGCAGCCATCACCTTTGACCAGAACCGTCTGACCGGTGCGGTCCGTGCGGGTCTTGCCGGTGCGCGGCCGTCGCTGTTCGCCGACCTTTCCGGCGGTGACCTGGACCTGCGTCCCTACATGCCGGCCGAGGCCAAGGAAGGCGTCGGCACTTCCGACGGTGCGGCTGCACCGGGTGGCGGCGCGAAGGACTGGTCGGACGATCCGATCGACCTGTCGGGGCTGGACGCGGCGGATGTGGACCTTCACATCGCGGCGGACTCCATCAAGACCGGCATCGTCGATACGGCGGCCACCGACATCAAGCTGGTGTCGGAGGGCAAGCGGACCAACCTGACGATCACGAAGCTCGGCCTCTACGAGGGTGAGGCAACCGGTGCGGTCAGCATCGACCGTCGTGCCCAGGCCCCGAAGTTCGCCATCAAGCTGGATGGCAAGGGGATCCAGGCACAGCCGATGCTGCAGCAGTTCGCCAACTTCGGCGACTTTCTCGGGACCGTCGAGCTTGCCGTGGACATGACCACGGCGGGGGCGAGCGAACGGCAGATCGTGTCCGCCCTGAACGGGACGGGGGCGCTGACCGTGCGTGACGGTGCCATAATCGGCTACAACCTCGCCGCCGCCGTGCGCGGCATCTCCACGGCCAACCTGGACCTGGACTACGACAAGGCGGAGAAGACCGACTTCGCCGAGATCTCGGCGACCTGGACCGCGAAGAACGGCGTCATCAACAATCCCGACCTGATGATGAACGCGCCGCTGCTGCGTGTCACCGGCAAGGGCACGGTCTCCCTGCCGCCCCGGCAGATCGACTACCGGGTGCTGCCGAAGCTGGTGGCCAGCCTTGCCGGCCAGGGCGCCAGCAGCAGCGGTGGCCTGGGCGTGCCTGTCCTGATCAGGGGCAGCCTGGACGATCCGTCGATCCAGCCTGACCTGGAGGGTGTGGTTCGCGGCGTGATCGAGGCCCCGGGCGATGCCGTGAAGGGTGTCGTCGAAGGTGCCGGCGGTGTCGTCAAGGGCGTGACCGAGGGCGGCAGCGGTGCCGTCAAGGGACTGCTCGACAGCGTCACCGGTGGCAGCAAGTCCGGGGGCGACAGCTCTGCCGCCCCGGAAGAAGAGAAGCCGGCGTCAAACCCGGTCGAGGGTGCAACCAAGAAACTGAAGGGACTGTTCGGCAGCGACTGACCGGACGCCAGTTACAAGAAGAAGGAAGTAGTGATGGATTCTGAGAACGTGTCGGAAACCGCGGAGTTTCTGACCACCTACGCGGCGGAGTATGCCATCTCCATCGTCGGGGTGATCGTGATCCTGGTTGTCGGCTTCATTGCCGCCGGATGGGTCGCACGTGCCGTGCGCAGCCTGCTTGGCCGGTCGAAGAAGACTGATCCGCTGATCACCAACTTCGTGGCCGCCATCGCGCGCTACGCGGTGATTGCCTTCACCGTCATCGCGGCGCTGGACCAGTTCGGTGTCGAGACGACAAGCTTCGTCGCCGTCATGGGTGCGGCGGGTCTGGCCATCGGCCTGGCCTTCCAGGGCGCGCTGGGCAACCTGGCAGCCGGTGTCATGATCCTGGCCTTCCGCCCGTTCCGGCAGGGCCATTTCATCGAGGGCGGCGGCATCGCCGGTACGGTGGACTCGGTCTCGCTGTTCGTGACCGAACTGCACACCCCGGACAATGTCCACATCATCGTGCCGAACGGTTCGCTGTGGAACACGGCGATCAAGAACTACAGCCACCACGCGACCCGGCGCTGCGATTTCGTGCTGGGCATCGGCTACGGCTCCAGCCATGTGGAGGCCATGAAGGCCCTGCATGCCATGGCCGCGGCGGATGAGCGGGTAATTAAGGAGCCGGCACCGCAGATCGTGGTCTCCAACCTGGGCGACAGCTCCGTCGACATCACGATCCGTCTGTGGTGCAGCGCAGGCGACTACTGGGGCCTGAAGTTCGACTTCACCCAGGCGATGAAGGAGAAGATGGACGAGATCGGTGTGGAGATCCCGTTCCCGCAGCGCTCCATCCACATGGTCAAGGACGCCGCCGACTGATCCGGTCGGGGCATCCGCAACCAGCAAGCGGCGTCGCCGGGAATCCCCGGCGGCGCCGTTTTTCTTTCGGGTCGAGGCGATGCGGTACAGTGCCCGGTGAAGGTGGCTGGCCGGAACGCCCGCCGGATGGTTCAGTTGGCGGAGCCGGATTGCCGCTCCAGCATGCGGGCGACGCGTTCCCAGCGTTCCTCCAGCGCCCGGTCCCGTGCGGTCTTGCCCTCGGCATCGCGCAGGTCGGGGCTGGCCCCCTGTTCCAGCAGGGCACGCACCACGTCCTCGTGTCCGTTCCAGGCGGCGCGCATCAGCGGGGTGACGCCGTCCTCGTCGGGCGCGTTCGGGTCGGCACGCTGGCTCAGCAGGTCCTCCGTGATGGAGGCATAGCCGTTGATCGCGGCCCAGGCGAGGGGGGTGCGCCCCTCGAAATCCTTCGTGTCGATGTCGACGCCGCGTTCGATCAGGAACTCCACCACCATCTCCCGCCCGCGCCATGACGCGGCGATGATCGCGTCACGTCCCGCGGCGTCGATGGCATTGGGGTCGGCACCGGAGCGGAGCAGCACCTCGATCTGCTGGACATTGCCGCTGGTCACGGCCTGGCGCAGCTCGCCATCCAGCTGGCGCTGCTCCGCCGGGGCGATGGCGCGGTCCGTCTTCTCCTTCTCGATGAAGCGGCGCCAGCGCCCGGCCTCGATCTCGGCCTGCTGGCGTTCCTCCGTCGACATCTCCTGGTTCAGTTCCTTCACCGCGCGCTTCGCTGTGCGGTTGCCCTCGTCCGCGGCCATCTTCAGCAGCACGAAGGCACGCTTCCGGTCCTTCTCGACGCCGTCACCGGACAGGTGCTTCTCCGCCAGCCGCACCTGTGCAGGCTGGTAGCCGCGCCTGGCCAGCCGTTCCAGGATCTCGGCCGATTTCTTCTTGTCCTGCTCCGCGCCCTTGCCCTCGTCGATGGCCTTGGCGAGGTTGTATTCCGCGTGGGCGTAGCCTTCCTCCGCCGCCTTGCGATACCGCTCCACGGCGGACTTCAGGCGTTCCTGCTCTGTCTCCGACAGCGGTGCATCCGGCTCGGTCGGCTTCTCCTCCTGCAGGACCTCGCGGGCGGATTTCGGCTCCTCCGTTTCCGCCGCGGCATCGGCGATGGCGGTTTCGGCAGCCTGGATGACACGGTCGAGCGCCGCGACTGCATCGCCACGCGACCGTTCAGCTTCCTCCAGCGCCGTCTCGGCATCGGAGCGGCTCTCCCGGGCCTTGTCAGTGGCACCGGCAGCCGCGGCACGACGTGCGGTCTCCGCCGCCGCCTGGGCGCGCTCCGCCGCGGCGGTCACCGCCCGCGCTGCCTCGGAGGCATCGGCAAGCGCCTGCTGCACCGGGCGGGAGGTGACCTTGGTCTCGGCGCGTGCCCGCAGCACCGCGGCCGTGGTTTCCTGCGCGATCTTCAGCGCCTTGCTGGCCGCGGCGGCAGCGCCCTCCGCCTCGATCTCGGCTGCTGCGATGGCCGCGTCCGGGGTCAGCCGCGCCAGTTCCAGTTCCTGGAGCTGCTGCTTCAGTTCCGCCGCACGGGCGGCGGCCTCCGCTGCCTCGGCCTCCGTATCGGCGGTCTTGGCCGCCAGTTCTGCCTGGGCCTGCAGCGCCTCGACCCGCCGGATCTCGCGCTCGATCTCCGCCGGGTCAGTGGGAATGTCGTTCCTGGTTTCGGCGGGGCCACGCCGCAGGATGGCGGGGACCTCCTCCCGTCCGGATTCCTCGCGCGGGGTCAGCGCCGGTCCCTTCTCGTAGACCAGCGCCACGTCGCCCGCGTTCGGCGCGACCGGCGCGGGAACGGCATCGGCAGGGCGCTCGGCCCTTCGCGCCGCCTCGATCGCCGCCTGCCGCACATCCGGCAGGGCGATCTCCGGCGCGGCCTCGGGTGCCTCCACCACGACCGGTTCCGGCACCAGTACCTCGGTCGGCTCCGGTTCCGCCACCTCGGGTTCCGGTTCCGGCTTGGGGTCCGGTTCGGTGACGGGTTCCGGATCCGGCAACAGCGCCGATTCATCGACCAGTTCCACCGTCACGGGTTCCTGGTAGACGTCCGGAAAGACCTGGATGGAGATCGGGAAGCCACCGATGTCATCGGGCTTGCCGTCAAAGAGCTGAGGCGAGGCGATGGCCAGACCGGCGAGCAGGGCGGCATGGCTGACCATGGCAACGGCGGCGCCACGGCTGATGTTCTCGCCAAGGCTCAGAAAGACCGGTATGGCACGCCGTGCAATCATGGGATGGTCCGGGGCGCTTTCGTTCCGAATTGCATCAAGTCAGCAGGTTACGCCCTGGCATCGGGCAAGTCGTGCCCTGATCAAGCAAATTGTGTGCCCCGGCCGGAACGCGGATTCATCCGCCGGTCACGCTCATGTGGCGTGTCACGGAGGGCTGCTTCTGCCGCCGGTCGATGATGAAGTCATGCCCCTTCGGCTTGCGTCCGATGGCCTCGTCGATGGTGCGGTCCAGCAGCGCCCCGCTGGGGTCCGTGCGCAGCGCGGTGCGCAGGTCCGCCGCATCCTCCTGCCCCAGGCACATGTACAGCGTGCCGGTGCAGGTCAGGCGCACCCGGTTGCAGCTTTCGCAGAAATTGTGGGTCATCGGCGTGATGAAGCCGAGGCGCTGTCCGGTCTCCTCGACAATGGTGTAGCGGGCGGGGCCACCGGTCGAATAGTCGGTGTCGCGCAGTGTCCAGTCCTTCTGCAGCCGGGCACGGACCAGCGACAGCGGCAGGTACTGGTCCGTGCGGTCGCCGTCGATGTCGCCCAGCGGCATGGTCTCGATCAGGCAGAGGTCGAAGCCCTGCGACCCGCACCAGGCGACCATGTCGCTGATCTCGTCCTCGTTCACGCCCTTCAGCGCAACGGCATTGACCTTGACGTGCAGGCCCGCTTCCTTCGCCGCACGCAGGCCGTCCTGCACCTTCTCCAGGCTGCCCCAGCGGGTGATGCGCTGGAAGTTCTCCGGGTCCAGCGTGTCGATGGAGACATTGATGCGGCGGACGCCGGCGTTGCGCAGGTCGTCGGCAAAACGCGGCAACTGGCTGCCGTTGGTGGTCAGCGTGAGTTCTTCCAGGTCGCCGGTCTTCAGGTGCCGCCCGAGGCTGCGGAACAGCTCCATGACGTTCTTGCGTACCAGTGGCTCCCCGCCCGTGACACGCAGCTTGCGCACGCCCTTGGCGACGAAGGTGGAGCAGACGCGATCCAGTTCCTCCAGCGACAGCAGGTCGGATTTCGGCAGGAACGTCATGTGTTCCGACATGCAGTAGACACAACGGAAATCACAGCGGTCTGTCACGGAGACCCGCAGGTAGGTGACGGCACGCCCGAATGGATCAATCACGGCAATCTCGTCCCGGTTCCAGGTTGAACCCGAGATATTGCGCGCGTGAACGGTCGAGTAAAGGAAGAACTGTCGGGGTCAGCTCCCGCCGCCGAGCTGGTTCAGGGCCGCAAGATACTCGGGATCCTGGCGCCAGCGCCGGACGACGGCGATGGCGTCATCCGCCGTCATGCCGTTGTAGAATTCCTGCAGCCGCGTCCGGTCCGCTGCGATCTGGCGGGCCAGCATTCCGCGTGCGACGCGGGTCAGTTCGTAGATGGTCAGGAAGATCTGGCGGTCGAAATCCAGAGCCCGGCAGACAATGGCCAGCGCCTCTCCACCCGGTTCGTAGATCATCCGCCGCATCAGTTCCGGGCGCATCCCCGCGATGCGGGCCAGCGAATACTCGAACAGGCTGACCTCCCCCTGACGCAGGGCCTTGACCGCGAAGGCGGCGTTGAGCTGTCCGGCAGCGTGCAGTTTCTCCACCAGCCGCTGCGACGGGTCGGTGATCTCCACCTCGCCGGTGCTCTCCCGCACCGCGTCCCGCATGGCGCTCAGCATGGTGTCGTCCAGTTCCGAGGCATCGAAGGTGTAGTTGTCGACGATGTACTGGCGCAGCGCGGCCGAAACCCAGGCGAACATGCGCTTGGCCAGGGCCTTGGGCAGGTCGGGGCGGCGCAGCAGCGGCTTCTGGTAGCGGTCCACGCGCTGCGACTCCGCCACCAGGTGCTCCAGCAGCGCATCGGAGATCTGGGCCGTGTCATTCTCCAGCAGGGCCTCGACCACGTCCTCGTTGCCGGTTTCCACCAGCGCCCCGGCGACGGCAGCGGAGATGTTGCTGCGCATGGCGGTGGCGAGCTGGTGCTGCAGCGTGCGGTGACGCACGACCTCGATCAGGTCCGCGTCACGCAGCGCCCTGTTGTCCATCAGGATCGGGTAGGCGACCTCGATCTGGTCGTTGGCCAGCATCGCAGCCAGTTCGCGTGGCGCGCTCTCCATCTCGTTGAGGCGCATGGCAAGCCGCTTCCGCACCGTCATTTCGACATCGTGGCTGAGCCTGCGCAGGATGTCGGTCATCAGCTTGC
This sequence comes from Minwuia sp., assembly GCA_965228535.1. Lineage (GTDB taxonomy): Bacteria > Pseudomonadota > Alphaproteobacteria > Minwuiales > Minwuiaceae > Minwuia. The sequence goes on from CBDDHU010000003.1 coordinate 1,818,816, forward strand.
GCTCACTGCCGGTCAGCGTGTCGCCTTCGGTCTCGAACAGGTTCCAGATGTCTTCATACAGCTGGGCCCGGCCCTCGCGGCTCTTGCGCTGGGCGAGGTCGAACAGGTTCGCGATACTCGGCTTCGGCTCTGCTGCTGCGGTGTCAGCCATGGTGGTGCTCCCGAAAGGAATAGGCGATCCATTATTCCCATCGAAGTTAACAATGTGTTTGCATTGGTAAATTTGATCGGAGCGGGTGTGATCGGCCGCACCTTCGGGCGGTTTTCAGCCCAGGGCCCTTCTGACGAAATCCAGGATCGCGGGCAGGGGCAGCGGCTTTTCCAGCACCGCGAAGGCAACCGTCGCGTCGCGGTTCGCCTGAACCAGTGATGCAGGATGGCCTGAAACCAGGATGATCCGGGTGGCGGGCACGGCCCGCTTGATCAGGCGCGCCGTCTCCAGCCCGTCGAGGCCGGGCATCTGGACGTCCAGCAGCACGATGTGGGGGCGCAGGCGCTTGGCCGTGTTGACGCCCGCGAAGCCGTTGGATTCCGCCTGTGCGGTCAGTCCGCCGCGGCGCAGATAGGCAACGACCGTTTCCGCCGCGGCAACGTCATCATCGATGACGAGTACCGACAGCTGGTCGTCACCAGCCCTTCGTCTGCCCTCGGCCATGTCGTACTGCACCCTGTCCCGAACTCTTGCGTGATCCTTTCGTGGCACGGCAACCGGAAAAGGAACGTTAACGAAGTTGGGCCACAATCGGCACGGAACAGCAGGAGATACAGGTAGGACGCCATGGCAGATTCCGCGCGAGGCTCATTGTCACTGTCACCCCAGACAGAGAATTACCGTTCGGCGACCCGGCTGATCGAAAGGCTTCACCGTCTTTACCTTGACGTGATCCGGGCGGAGCTGGATCGCATGGGCATCGACGACCTGTCCGCCGTCCAGGCCTTGCTGCTGTCCAACATCGGCACTGCGGAACTGAACGTGAAGACGCTGATGGAGCGCGGCTACTACCAGGGCTCCAACGCCAGCTACAACCTGAAGAAGCTGGTGGAGGCCGGATATATCGAGCAGTTCCGTTCCAGCCACGACCGTCGGGCGACCATCGTCAGGCTCACCAGCGCGGGCCTCGACCTCTGCGAGCGGCTGGATGCGGCGGAGGAACGCTTCGCCATAGGCTTCGATGACAGCGGTCACGCCTTCACCGAGATGGTGACCCGGATGACCGCGCTGGAGCGTGGCTGGTCGGACCATATCCGCTTCGGCCCCGCCGACTGAACGACGCCCGCGTGCCGGTCGCGGCGCCGACCGGTTCAGTGCGGAACGGGACCATGCAATCATGCCGGGCTGGTGATTGCGTGAGGGACAGGCCCCGATGAACGACACCCACCCGGCTGTTGCCGTGCCCCGAAGCCTCCGTTGGCGCTACCTGGAGTGCGTGGCGATCTATCTCGTCGCGCCGCTGGCGATGGCCGCGCTGGTCGCGACCGGCACGATCGCGGCGGGCAGTGCCCCGAACGCGTTCCTTGCGCTCTTCCTCATCGCACTCGTGTTGATCGCCGTGACGCCGGGCTTCTCGCTCCGGCACATGTTGCTCAGCAATCCGCTCGCCGACTGGCGGGCGTTGCTGCTGTTCAGCCTGTTCGTGGCAGTGGTCACGGTCGGCCTGACCTGGTGGCTGGTGCCGACACGGCTGTTCGCGCTGCCGCGCCATGCACCGGAACTCTGGCAGCGCATCCTGATCTACTACCCGATCCTCTCGGTCCTGCCGCAGGGGATCATCTACCGCGCCCTCTTCTTCGAGCGCTATCGCGTGCTGTTCCCCGGCAACACCGCCGCCATCGCCGCCCATGCGGTGGCCTTCGGCCTGGCGCACCTGTTCTTCCTGAACTGGGTCGCGGTGGCACTGACGTTCGCAGGTGGCCTGGCCTTCGGCTGGGCCTACCTGGAGCGGCAGTCATTCTGGTTCGCGAACCTGCTGCACATGATCGCCGGCTGGGCGATCTTCACCGCCGGGCTCGGCACCTACTTCTATCATGGTGCGATACGGATTGGCTGAGTCCGTTCCATCGCCGCATCCGTGCCCGGCGTGTGGCGGCAGGGCAGGCGCGTCAGTCGTCGACCCGCACCAGGAAACGCGTGCCCCTGACGCCGAGGATGGTCGACGGGGTCTCCACCAGCATCCGGTCGCGTCCGCGCTTGGCGATGCGTCCCGATCGTGCCGAGAGCGTTCCGCGACTGAGGCGTCCCTTGAAGGCGCCTTCGTCGCGGGTCCGGTCATAGCGGTATTCCTGGATGCGGAACGTGGTCTCCGGTCCCAGCGCGATCTCCGCACCGTCGGTGAAACGGAGCCCGATGGCGGCCTCCGGAGAGGTGATGACGGTGTCCTGCGCCTCGATCGCCAGCCCCTCCACCGCCGGGGTGCGCTCGCCGTCGCGATCGACCGAGACCTGGCCTGTGACCCGTTCCACGACGGCCACCGTCTCCGCCGCGTGCAGGGCGGCCCCCGGCACGGAAACTGCAATCATCAGAACGGCTGCAAACAGCAGTACTGCGATTGAGGTCACTTTGCGCATGACAGTTCCATCCGTAAGCTTTCCGGACAGCGACACCCGTTCCGTCGCCAGACGCTGGAGGTTAAGCCAAGTGAATGCCCGCCCCAAGTCCCGGCTCGGAAATTTCGCCTGTGACCTGGCGGAAGTCCGCACTGCAGCCCGCTGGGTCGAGCTTCAGGCGGCGGAACTGGGCTTCAGCGCGGCAGCCGCAACCCGCATGGCCGTTGCCTTCGAGGAGATCTTCGCCAACAGCATCCACCATGGCGATGCCGGCGATGCGGCCGAGGTCCGGGTGGGGCTGGAACTGCAGGATGATGACAGCATCCGCATGGATTTCCGCGACAAGGGTGTCCATTTCGATCCCGTCCTGGATGCGGAACGGGTCACCAGCGACCCCATTGCCGGGGCGGTGGGTGGTGTCGGTGTCCGGCTCGCCATCAACCTTGCGCGGGAGATGACGTACAACCGGGAGCGTGACGGCAATCACGTGACGATGATTTTCGAGAACCGCTGATCCTGCCCGCCCGATCCCTTGGCCCCGTTCCGGATCACGGACCGCCGACCGGGGCGTCGTCTCTCAGGGCACGTCGAACACGAACGAGGCCCAGAAGCTCTCCCAGTCCAGGTCCGGATCGGCCGTTGCCGGGATCAGGTGGACCGCGCTGATCATCCAGCGTCCGCTCTGCCGCAGTTCCATGACCGCGATGCCGTCCCGGTCGGAGCGCACGGTGCCGGTACGGCTCTCCGTCTGCTTGTGGAAGGCCTGCACCAGGATGCCGCGCAACGGCAGCCCCCGGTAGAGCACCTGGACCTGCAGCGCCTCCCCGGCCCTGACCGTGAAGGGATTGCGTTGCGGAACCAGTTCCAGGGTCAGCCCGACGGGCCGCCGCGCGGCCTCCCCGGCGGATTCGGGGCCGGACAGCACCCAGGTCTTCGGGAACCGGGTATAGCGCTCCCGCGCCGACGCATCCGCGCGCCCGGCGGCAGCGCGCGCCGCCAGGGCGTGCTCCAGCCCGTCGCGTCGGGCATAGGTCTCGAAGGTCTCGGGATCCAGCTCGATCCGGTTGCCGGTGTTCTGGAACACCACCGTGTGCAGGCCCGGCGCGCCGATGGTCACCTTGCCTGCGGGATCGGCCGCGAACCCGGCCGCGGCGGACACCGTGCCCGTCGGACCGATGACATCGAACCGCACCGTGTTGTCGGGGATGTAGAGCTGCGTGCTGCCGACGAAGTCCTGCCCCACCGCCATGGTCACGGGCACGGTCTCGCCGACCTCCGCCCGCGTCTTCTCCGGCTCCAGCCAGTATTCATGGGCCGACGCGGACGTGAAGCCCATCAGTATGGCGACCAGTACTGAAATCCGGTAAGGACGTCGCATTCTCGATCCTGCTGTCTGCCGGGAGCCTGTTGATGCGCGCCCTTATAGCCTCTGCCCTGTCCGCCGTCATGCTGTTCGCCGTGACACTTGTCGGTGAGGAGGGGGCACGTGCGCACGAGATCCGGCCCATGGTGGCGGAGGTCGAGTTCGCGGCGGACGGTCGTTTCACCGTGTCGATGGACATCATCCTGGAAGCGGTGATGGCCGATGTGGAGGCGGGCCTTGCCGACACGGACGACAGCGCCAATGCCGAACTCTATGACCGGCTGCGACAGTTGCCGCCTGCCGAGCTGACTGCGCGCTTCGCCGGGGAACATGCCGCCTTCGCGGAAGGCTTCAACCTGACCTTCGACGGGCGGGCCGCGCCGCTGGCCGTCGCTGACGTGCAGGCGGCGGCGCTGGGTGACGTGCGGCTGCCGCGCACGTCGAGGGTCGTGCTGACCGGGAACATTCCGCCGGGCGCGGACCGTTTCGTCTGGGACCATCCGGGCGGCTACGGCGCCGTGGCCCTGAAGCTGCGGCGGGAGGGTGACCAGGACTTCACCACCGCCTGGCTGCAGGCGCGGGAGGTTTCCGAACCGTTCCCGATGCAGGGGCTGGTGCCGGAACGGGGCACGCTGGAAACCCTCACCGACTACGTGGAGCTGGGTTACATCCACATCGTGCCCCGCGGGCTGGACCACATCCTGTTCGTGCTCGGCCTGTTCCTGCTCAGCACCCGGATGCGGCCGCTGCTGATCCAGGTGACCAGCTTCACGGTGGCGCACACCATCACCCTGGCGCTCTCGCTCTACGGCATCGTCGACCTTCCCCCCTCCATCGTCGAGCCGCTGATCGCGCTTTCCATCGCCTATGTCGCCATCGAGAACCTGTTCATGCGTGGCCTAAGCGCCTGGCGACCGTTCGTCGTCTTCGCCTTCGGCCTGCTGCATGGCCTGGGCTTTGCCGGGGTCCTGACCGGCCTCGGGCTGCCGCAGGACCAGTTCGTGACCGCGCTGATCGGCTTCAACATCGGTGTCGAGTTCGGCCAGCTGAGCGTCATCCTGGTGGCCTGGCTGCTGCTGGCGCTGTGGCAGATGTCGGAGCAGGCCTATCGCCGGGCGGTGATCATTCCGGGCTCGCTCGGCATCGCCGCCGTGGGTCTCTACTGGACCGTCGAGCGGCTGGTCATCGGCGTCTGAGCCGCATCGGCTGACCCTGCGACCGCCGGACACATGTTCCGGGAAATCACGGATGCTATCTGTGCAATCATGAGCAACGCAGAATTCCATGATCTGGAACCGCGCTCCGTATGGACCGCGATGCGCAAGGGCTGGCGGCGGCGCTGTCCGTCCTGCGGTGAGGGCCGTGTCTTCCACGGGTACACCAAGGTGAATGACGAATGCCCGGCCTGCGGGCTGGAACTGCATCACCACCGGTCGGACGACCTGCCGCCCTACCTGTCGATCATGATCGTCGGTCACATCATCGTGCCGCTGCTGCTGATCGTGGAGCAGACCTGGCAGCCGAACCTGTGGCTGCACATGGCCATCTGGATCCCGCTGGTGCTGCTGCTGTCGCTCTACCTGCTGCCCCGCCTGAAGGGTGCGGTGATCGGCCTGCAATGGGCCAACCGCATGCACGGCTTCGGGCTGGAGGAAGAGGACGAGCCGGTCTCTCCCTGACCGGCCGGTCAGACCGAAGATTCCGGTGCCAGCCATGCGCGGGCCCGGGCTGGACAGGCATGTCCGTCGCGGGCCATCTTGCGGCCATCCCGCAAGAACGACCGGAATCGCACAATGGCCGACAGACCCCATGACCCCAACGACACCCACCTGCGACCGGAGGGGCAGAAGGCGCTGAGGCCGCGCGACGCGGCGACGCTGGTGCTCTGGCGCAAGAGCAGGCGCGGGGTCGAGGTGGTGATGGGCGAACGGCACGGCAAGCACGCCTTCATGCCCAACCGCTGGGTCTTTCCCGGTGGCCGGGTCGATCCGACCGACTGGCGCGTGCGCGGCGCAAGCGAACTGAAACCCCATGTCGGCGGTCACCTGACGAAGGCGGCATCGCCCGCCCGCGCCCGTGCGCTGGCCGCCGCCGCGATCCGGGAGACGTTCGAGGAAACCGGGCTGATCCTCGGCAAGGCCGATCCGGAACCGGGACGCAGCGTGCCGCGCAACTGGAAGGGATTCTTCGATACCGGCTTCGCCCCCGACTTCGAGGCACTGGACTTCGTTGCCCGCGCCGTGACGCCGCCCTACCGCCCGCGCCGTTTCAACGCGCGCTTCTTCATGGCAGACGCCGACCGGCTGGCGAACGAGGTGATCGAGAGCGACGGCGAGTTGCTGGACATCCACTGGGTGACCATCGACAAGGCCCTGACGCTGGAGATTCCGCGCATCACCGGCGTGATGCTGAAGTTCGTCGAGGACTTCGTCGAGAACCCGCCGCCCGCGACCTCCGAACACCGGTTGCCCCTCTACAAGTATGTTCGCGGCAAGCACATGGATACCTTCGAATGAGCACCACCGAACCCGTGCGGGGGACACCGCGCCCGGTGCGTCCGCGTGACGCCGCCAGCCTGGTCATCCTGCGGGGCGAGGGCGACAACACGGAGGTGCTGCTGGGCCGCCGCGCCGGGCGTCACCGCTTCATGCCGCACATGTACGTCTTTCCCGGCGGACGGCTGGACCGCGCCGACATGACGGCGCCGACACTGGACCGGCTGGATGAGCGCCCGCTGCGCCGCCTGGCGTCGCAGTTCGGCGGCGAGACGGCACATGGCCTGGCCGTCGCGGCGGTGCGGGAGACGTGGGAGGAGACCGGCCTGCGCTTCGGCGAGATGCAGGGGGAGAAGTTCCTGCCCCGGCTGTCCGGCATCGACTACCTGGCCCGCGCCATAACGCCGCCGCCGAGCCCGATCCGCTTCCATGCGCGGTTCTTCATTACCCATGCCGACCGGGCGGACGGTGGCGGGAATGCGGCGCTTGGCGGGTCCGGTGAACTGCTGGACCTGGACTGGCGACCGCTGGGGGAGGCGGTGAAGATGCCCATCGCCGACGTGACCGAGTTCGTGCTGGAGGAAGTGATCCGCCGGGTCCGGGGCACGTCGATTGAAGCGATCCCCCTGTTCAGCTATCAGAACAACGCGCCCATCATCCGCTATCACCGCTTCGAGCCTGACTGAGACCCAAGCCATGACCCGTTCCGCATGACTGCCGTGCCCGAACTGACGGACAGTCAGCGCAGGGCCGGACTGGGTATCTCGATCCTCTGCATCGCGGTGGCGGCACTGGCCATCGGCCTGACCTTTCCGCTGCTGGCGCTGCTGCTGGAGGGAAAGGGCTACAGCGCCACCGCGATCGGCATCAACAGTGCCATGGGGCCACTGGCCATCCTGCTCTCGTCGGCCTTCGTGCCGCGCTGGATCGCGCTGTTCGGCGCCAGGCGTTTCATCGTCATCTGCGTGCTGGCCAACGGGATCACCATGATCCTGTTCAAGCTGCTGGACTGGTATGCCGTCTGGCTGGTGCTGCGCCTGTGCAGCGGTGTCGCGGTGGCGGGCCTGTTCGTCGCCTCCGAGAGCTGGATCAACCAGGTGGCGCGCAGTCACCAGCGCGCGCAGGTCATGGCGATCTACAACATCTCGCTGTCCGCAGGTTTCGCGCTGGGGCCGATCCTGCTGGGCATCATCAGCGTCGATGGCTGGGCACCCTTCCTGATCGGGGCCGGGATCATGTTCGTCGCGGCGATCCCGATGATCTTCGTGCCGGTGGTCGCGCCACGCTTTGACGGCACCCCCAGCTTCAACGTGCTGACCTACGTGAAGGTCGCGCCGACCCTGGTGGGGGCGATCCTGCTCTACGCGATGATCGAGAACTCCACCAGTTCGATGATCTCCGTCTTCGGACGCCGTTCCGGGCTGGAGGACCAGCAGGCGCTGATCATGCTGAGCGCGGTGGTGGTCGGCGGCATGTTCTTCGCCTGGCCCGTGGGCTGGCTTGCCGACCGCCATGACAAGATCAGGCTGATGACGATGCTGGGCATCATCGGCGTGGTCGGGGCCGTCGCCGTGCCGTTCACGGTGCAGCATCTCTGGCTCTGCTACACCATCCTGTTCATCTGGGGCGGGGCGGGTGCCTCGCTCTACACCATTGCCATGGCGCTGCAGGGGGAACGCTTCTCCGGTGCCGACCTGGTGACGGCGAACGCGGCCTTCGGCGTACTCTACGGCGTTGGCTCGCTGCTCGGACCGGCCATGACCGGTGTCGCGATGGATCTGGACGACCCCAATGGCTACTCGTGGGTGATGACCGGCATCTGCCTGATCTTCGTCATCTTCACCATCTTCCGCCAGCGGGCGAAGCGGCGGGGCAGCGCGGGTTAGCGTCCGTCGCGATTCTTCTCTGCCGCGTTCGCGGGGGGCGGACTGTTGCGGCCGACATAGCCGTCGCGGGTCTGCGGGAACTTCATGCCCAGCAGGCGGGACGCGATGACCGTGCGCAGGATCTGCGCGGTGCCGCCGCCGATGGTGAACATGCGCGCATCGCGCAGGATGCGTTCCACCGGCGTGTTGCGCGAATAGCCCTTGGCCCCGAACACCTGCAACGCGTCATTGGTCACCCGGATCGCCATTTCCGAGGCAAAGACCTTCGCCTGCGCCGCGGAGTAGGGGTCGGGAAAGGGGCTGTTGTCCGGTCCGCGCGAGCGGGCGGCGGTATGGATCATCAGCCGTGCAGCATCCACCTGCGTCGCCATGTCGGCCAGCATCCACTGCAGGCCCTGGAACTCCGCGATCGGGCGGCCGAACTGGTGGCGGTCGATCGCGTAGTCGCGGGCCAGGTCCGCCGCGCCCGCCGCCAGCCCCAGCGCCACCGTGCCCGCGCCGACGCGCTGGCTGTTGTAGGCGTTCATCAGGTCGGCGAAACCGCGCCCGAAGCCAGACGGCGGCAGCAGCACCCGGTCCGCCCCCAATTCCAGGTCCTCGAAGAAGACCTCCGCCTCCGGGATGCCGCGCAGGCCCATGGTCGGTTCGCGCTGCCCGATCCTGAGGCCCGCATCTTCGTCCCGCACCGCGATGAAACCACCGATGCCGAGGCGGTTGCCCTGGGGGTCCATGACGCGGGCGAAGACCAGGTGCAGGCGGGAGACGCCGCCGCCGGTGATCCAGTGCTTCCGGCCGTTCAGCACGTAGCGGTCGCCATGTTTCACGGCGGTCGTGGTCATTTCGGTCGCGGCGCTGCCTGCCTCCGGCTCGGTGATGCAGATGGCCGGCTTGTCCCCGTTCAGCACGAAGTCCGCAGCCAGCTTCCGCTGCGCCTCCGTGCCGTACTGCAGGATGGCGGAGATCGCCCCCATGTTGGCCTCCACCGCGATGCGCCCGGTGACACCGCAGACCCACGCCATCTCCTCGATCACCAGCGCCGCATCCAGGTAGCTCATGCCCGGGCCACCCAGTTCCTTCGGCACCGTCATGCCCATGAAACCGGCGCCCTTCAAGGCCGTCACATTGTCCCAGGGATACTGCTCGCTGCGGTCCACCTCCGCCGCGCGCGGGGCGATGACGGTCTGCGCCAGGTCGCGCGCCCGCGCCCGCAGTTCCTGCTCGGCATTGCTCAGGGGTGACTGCATCTCTCGGTTCCTCCCGCCGGTTCGCGGCCAATCTACACCACTCGTCCGGTGCGCAAAGGGCCGTTGGCGGGCACCAGGTGCGGTGGCCGCGCGAATCGTGCATGACAGGGCCATGAACATCCCCGCCCCAGCCGATCCGCCCGCGAAGCACCGCATCCTGAAGGATGTCTTCGGGTTCGAGCGTTTCCGCCCCGGCCAGGAGGCCGTGGTGGATGACCTGATCGCCGGACGGCACACGCTGGCCATCATGCCGACGGGGGCGGGCAAGTCGCTCTGCTTCCAGGTGCCGGCGCTGGTGCGTCCCGGCCTGACCGTCGTCGTCTCCCCGCTGGTCGCGCTGATGGAGAACCAGGTCGCGGCGCTGCAGCTTGCCGGCGTCGCGGCGGTGACGATCAATTCCAGCCGCAGCCGGGAAGAGAATGTCGATGCCTGGCTGAAGGTCAGGGACGGGCGGGCCAGCCTGCTCTACATGTCGCCGGAGCGGCTGATGACGGAGCGGATGCTGCGTGCGCTGGCGGCGCTGCCGGTGGGCCTGTTCGTGGTCGACGAGTCCCACTGCATCTCCCAGTGGGGGCACAGTTTCCGTCCGGAATATCGCGACCTGGAGCAGCTTCGCGAACGCTTTCCCGACATTCCCATCGGCGCCTTCACCGCCACGGCGGATGCGGAGACGCGGGCGGACATCGTCGAACGGCTGTTCGGTGGCCAGGCATCGGTGCATGTGGCGGGCTTTGACCGGCCCAACATCCGCATCGGCATGGCGGTGAAGTCGAGCGTCGAGAAGCAGGTCACGGCCTTCGTGACGGAGCGCCAGGGCCAGTCCGGCATCGTCTACTGCCTGTCGCGGCAGGGGACGGAGGACATGGCCGCCGCGCTCCGCGATGCCGGGCACAACGCGCTGGCCTACCATGCCGGGCTGGATGCGGAGACGCGGGCACGCTGGCTCGACCGCTTCATGACGGAGCCGGGGATCGTCGTGGTCGCCACCATCGCCTTCGGCATGGGCATCGACAAGCCGGACGTGCGCTTCGTCGTGCATGCCGACCTGCCCGCCACCATCGAGGCCTATTACCAGGAGATCGGGCGGGCGGGCCGCGACGGGGAGGCGGCGGAGGCGCAGCTGTTCTATGGCCTGAACGACATCCGCATGCGGCGGCAGTTCATCGAGCAGAGCGACGCCGACGACATGGTGAAGCGGGTGGAGCGGCAGCGGCTGGATGCGCTGGTCGGCCTCTGCGAGACCGTGGAATGCCGCCGGGTGCTGCTGCTGGCCTACTTCGCGGAGGAGGCACAGCCCTGCGGCAACTGCGACATCTGCCTGGACCCGCCGACCCTGATCGACGGCACGGAGCTGGGGCAGAAGGTGCTGTCCACCGTGGTCCGCACGGGGGAGCGGTTCGGTGCCGTGCACATCGCCGACAGCCTGATGGGCAAGGCAACGCCGAAGATCACTTCCTTCGGGCATGACCAGCTGCCGACCTTCGGCATCGGCAGGGACCGCAAGGTCGGCGAGTGGCGCGCAATCATCCGCCAGCTCGTTGCCGCCGGGTTCCTGGAGATCGACGCGGACCGCTTCGGTGGCCTGACGGTGACCCCGACTGGCCGCGGCCTGCTGAAGGGGGAGGAAACGCTGCGCCTGCGCACCGACATGCTGACCGCAGGTTCATCGAAGCAGAAGTCCGCCCGCAAGACGCGGAAGCAGCCGAGCGAGACGGCGCTGGACGAGGCCGGGCAGGACCTCTTGCAGGGCCTGAAGCAGGTGCGGCTGGAACTGGCGCGGGAACGCGGCGTGCCGCCCTATGTCATCTTCCACGATGCCACCCTGATCGAACTCGCCGCCCGCCGTCCCCGCGATGTCGAAGCCTTCGCCGGCATCCACGGCGTCGGCGCCAGCAAGGTCGAGAAGTTCGCCACCCGCTTCCTGCAGGCCATCGCCGACCATCCGGGCTGAGTGGGATGGAACAGGCCACACGAAAGAGGTCGAAGCCCCTAGAACAGCATCCTTATCGCCGTCGCCAGCAGGAACAGGGCAAAGGCGAGTTTCAGGGTTCGGGGTTTCAGGCCGTGGGCGATGCGGGCGCCCAGCGGTGCGGTCAGGCTGGCGAAGGGCGCGATCAGCACCAGGCCAAGCAGGTTGACATGTCCGGCGCTGGCCTGGGGCAGGGCGGGGATGCCCCAGCCGGAGATGATGAAGCCGATGGCGGCGGGCAGCGCGATGATCAGCCCGATGGCTGCCGCGGTGCCCACCGCCCGGTGCACCGGATAGCCGAACAGGTTGAAATAGGGCACGCAGAGGGTGCCGCCGCCGATGCCCATCATTGCCGACGTGCCACCGATGGCGAAGCCCGACAGCGCCCCCGCCGGGCCGGTCGGCAGCCGGTCCCGCAGCCGGAAGTCCGCCGGTGAGAAGGCCATGTAGGCGGCAACCACCAGCGCCACCACGGCGAAGACGGTTGTCAGGGCGTCACCGCTGACCAGGCTGGCCACCAGCACCCCGCCGACCGACCCGGCCAGGATGAAAGGCCCCCAACGTTTCAGCAGGTCGACATCCACCGCCCCGCGCCGGTGATGCGCCCGCGCCGAGCCGATGGAGGTCAGCACGATGCTGGCCAGCGACGTTCCCACCGCCACATGCATCCGGACGGAAGGATCGATCTCCAGCTGCCCCAGCATGGTGTAGAGCACCGGCACCACCACGATCCCGCCGCCGACCCCCAGCAACCCCGCCAGCACGCCGGCGACACATCCGGTGCCGACCAGGATGGCGGCGAGCGGCAGAAGGGCGGTCGTCAGTTCCATGGGGCGCTCCGGGAGACCGTTGTGGTGTTTCAGATGACCGAGCCTAACAGCACAGGCCGCGCGATTGCGCAATCATCACGCGTTGCTCATGCGCTCCGGCGCCCCTTCGACTATCATCGGGGCCGAACGTGGCAGCAATCCGGGGAGAGCAAGTTGATCATCATCCATCATCTCGGCGTTTCGCAGTCCGACCGCGTGGTCTGGCTGATGGAGGAACTCGGGCTTCCCTATGACCTGAAATGGTATCACCGGAAGGCCAACCGGCTGATGCCCGACGCCTATTTCGCGCTGCACCCGGCCGCGACCGCTCCGGTGATCGAGGATGAGGGGCGCGTGCTGACGGAATCTGCGGTGGTGCTGGAATATATCTGCCGCACCCATGCCGACGGTCGTTTCACGGTCGGCCCGGACCAGCCGAACTATTTCGACTACCTCTACTGGATGCAGTTCAACAACAATGCGCTGGGCCTGTTCTTTGCCCAGCTTGCCATGGGCGCGAACCCGACCGGCGAGGCAACGCCGGTGGTCAAGGAACTGCTGCACCGTCGCTGGTCAGGCTACTACGACTACCTGGAGCAGACGCTGGCGAAGCACGCCTACCTGGCAGGCGATGACTTCACCTGTGCCGACATGATGGTGGTCTACAATTTCGGCAACATCCTTGCCTCGGGCGGCAGGACCCTCGACGACCTGCCGAACACCAACGCCTATTTCCAGCGCATCAGCGCCCGCCCCGCCTATCGCAAGGCGATGCAGATCGCCGGGCCGGAGGCGACGCCGCCGGCGTAGGGCTGCTATCTGAACACCGGCTTGCGCTTGTTCAGGAAGGCATCGACCGCTTCCTTGTGCTCGGCGCTCTCATAGGCCTCCTGCAACCGGGCCTGCTCCCGCGCCTGCACCAGTTCCAGGTCGGTCTCGGAGCCGTTCTGCGTCAGCAGTTCCTTCGTCCAGGCAAGGTGCCGGTCCGGATTGGCGGCGATGGTGTTGGCCAGTTCCATCGCTGTCGCCATCAGGTCCGCGTCATCCACCACCCGGTTCGCGAGCCCGCTGGCGGCGGCTTCCTCGCCATCCATGAAGCGACCGGTCAGCGCCAGTTCGCTCGCCGCGCCGAAGCCCATGCGCTGCACCAGGAAGTGCGAGCTGGCCAGTTCGGGCACCACGCCGACCTTCACGAAGGGCACGGCGACCTTGGCCGACCGGGCGATCAGGATGACATCGAACGACAGGATCTGCGTCAGGCCCATGCCGACGGCGGCACCATTGACCGCAGCGATCAGGGGCTTGGATTCACGAACGAACTTCACCCACTGGATCGGCACCGACTCCATGGCCTCGCCTTCTGCCTTCTCCATCCGGGCCCGGAACGTGTCCTTCATGTCCGCACCGGAACAGAACCCCCGACCGGCGCCCGTCACGACAACCGCGCCGATGGCGGGGTCATTGTTCGCGGAGGTGATGGCGTGATGCATCTCCTCCCGCATCCGGTAGGTCCAGGCGTTCAGCTTCTCCGGCCTGTTCAGGGTCAGGATCCCGACATTGCCTTCGGTCCGGTAAGCGATCTGTTCGTAGTTCATGTGTGAATGTCCTCCCCGACGCCATTTCAGCACGTGGGAGGATCAGCGCCAATCGGCGATCATGGATCACCTGTCACCCGGTAGCCGAATGGCTCCGGACCCTGCCGGAACATCGGCGGGAGACGGTACCGACATGCAATGCAAGGAAAGCCCGGGGTGAAATGGCGGACCCGACAGGATTCGAACCTGTGACCTCTGCCTTCGGAGGGCAGCGCTCTATCCAGCTGAGCTACGGGTCCTGCGCGGCCTGCGCGAGCGGGCCGGAGGCGTTCTGATAGCGGAAAAGGGGGGCGGGTGCAATCGGTCTCGCGCGCCGGGGAACGGGTGATCCTGCGACGGCATGCCACGAGGGCGATCCGGTCGGCGGTGCCTAAATCTCGGACCATGAAACGGACACGCATCTTCGGTATTTCGGTTCTCGTGCTCGCCGCGCTGATCGGCGGCACGGCGGTGATCATCGACGGCCTGCGGGAGCCGGCGCAGCGGGCGGGCGGGGTGCAGACCAGCGGTGCGGTCTCCATCGGTGGCCCCTTCACGCTGACCGATGACGAGGGGCGGCAGGTGACGGAGGCGGTGCTGCGCGACACCTGGTCGATGATCTATTTCGGCTACACCTTCTGCCCCGATGTCTGCCCGACGGAACTGCAGGACATGGCGGCGGTGATGGACGAGCTGGGTGCGGAGGCGGAGAAGGTCACGCCGGTCTTCGTCACCGTCGATCCGGCGCGGGACGACGTGGCGCAGATGCATGCCTATGTCGAGGCGTTCCACCCGCGCATGATCGGCCTGACCGGCACGGAGGCGGAGATCGCCGTCGCGGCCAAGGCCTACCGCGTCTATTACGCCAAGGGACCGAGCGACAAGCCGGACGATCCCTATTACCTGATGGACCATTCCAACTTCATCTACTTCATGGGCCCGGACGGGCAGAACGTCGATATCTTCAACGGCCAGATGCCGATCGAGGAGATGGCGGCCCGCATCCGCGCCGCGATGGCTGCGAGGTCGTAGCGGAGAGCCTGGCCGACACAGTCCGACCGATGCTCTTGCGCGTCCGCTTCTCTTCCCCCCTTGCGGGGGAAGTGGCCGCGCAGCGGTCGATGGGGGGTGAAGCCGCAGGCTGCTGCACTGGCGCCTGATACCACCCGGCTTCGCCGGTTCACCCCCATCCCGGCCTTCCCCCGTCGAGGGGGAAGGGGAGCACTGGTGATCGACTTCGGCGGATCCAGGAGATGGCGGCCCGCATCCGCGCCGCGATGGCTGGCCGGGGACAGAAGACAATCCGGCCTAGCGGATCATCCTGGCGAAGGCGCGGACATCGTCGATGAAGGGTTGCGGTTCCTCCATGGCGGCGAAGTGGCCACCGGCGGGCATGTCCGTCCAGTGCACCACGTCGGCCATGCGCTCCACCCACTGGCGCGGCGGCATGGAGAAGCTGTCGGCGGGGAACTTCGCGATGCCCACCGGCACCCCTATGCGCTGCCCCTCCGGCACCAGGAAATTGTCGCTCTCCACGATGGAGGTGTACATCCAGGTGGAGCTGTTGATGGTGCCGGTGTGCCAGTAGAGCGCGATGTTGGCCAGCAGCCGCTCAGCGCTGAAACGGCTGTGCAGGTCGCCATGGGTGTCGCCCCAGGTCTGGAACTTCTCCGTGATCCAGGCGGCGAGACCGGCAGGGGAATCGGTCAGGCCATAGCTCAGCGTCTGCGGTTTGGTTGACTGGATTGCCTGGTAGGCGGTCTCGAAGCGCAGGTCGGCCTGGCGCTGCTTCAGCCAGGCCTGTTCCTCCGCGTCCGGTGCCGGGTCGATCCTGGCCGGGCGGGGAATCCACATGTTCTGGTGGATGCCGCAGCAGACATCGCCGTGCGCCAGCCCGAGCCAGGAGGTGACCAGGCTGCCCCAGTCGCCGCCCTGCGCCATGAAGCGGTCGTATCCCAGCACATCCACCATCAGGTGCCGCCACAGCCGCGCGGTCTCCCGGCAGTCCACCGGTTTCGGTGGAGCAGCGCTGAAGCCATAGCCGGGCAGGCTGGGCACGATGACATCGAAGCCGTCCTCCGCCTGGCCGCCGAAGCGCTCCGGGTGGGCCAGCGGCTCGATCACCTCCAGGAACTCGATCACCGAACCCGGCCAGCCATGGGTCAGCACCAGCGGCAGGGGCAGGCTGCCCGATCCCTTCTCGAGGATGAAGTGGATATCCAGACCGTCGACGGTGGCGTGGAAATTGTCGAAGCGGTTGATCTGGCGCTCCACGGCGCGCCAGTCGAACTCCTCCGCCCAGGTGCGGCAGAGCTGCTGCACGTGCGCCATGTCGGCACCAAGGGCCCAGGGGGCGGCTTCCGGTTCCTCCCTTGGCCAGCGGGTGGCGCGCAGTCGCGCCTGCACGTCGTCAAGCTCGGCCTGCGGAACGTCGACCGTGAAGGGGCGGGGCGAACCGGTCATGCGAACATCCTCCCTGATGACCATGCCCTACCATGGCGCTATCCTGCGATCAGTCAATCGTCGGCCCCCGCCGACAGCGTCATCCTGGGGAGGGAGACCATGCAGCTTTCCGAAGTGCTCTATGACCGCAACGGTGCCGTTGCCACCATCACGCTGAACCGTCCGGACCAGCTCAACGCCTGGACCCGCCAGATGGAGGCGGAAGTGCGGGAGGCGATGATGGAAGCCTCCGCCGATGACGCCGTGCGCGCCATCGTGCTCACCGGCGCGGGCCGGGGCTTCTGCGCCGGGGCCGACATGAACCTGCTCGGTGACATCCAGGACGAGGCGGCGTCGGCGAAGTCGCGCATCCAGTCCCTCAGCGCCACCAACAACGCCATTCCGGGCGGGCTGGACCTGCCCACCGACTACACCATGCGCTACAGCTATTTCCCGACCGTGCCGAAGCCGGTGCTGGGGGCGATCAACGGGCCGTGCGCCGGGCTGGGCCTGGTCATGGCGCTCTATTGCGACATGCGCTTCGCCTCCGACGCGGCGGTCTTCACCACCGCGTTCTCCCGCCGCGGCCTGATCGCGGAGCATGGCATCTCCTGGATGCTGCCGATGCTGGTGGGGCATGCCAACGCGCTGGACCTGCTGCTGTCGGGGCGCAAGTTCGGCGCGGCGGAGGCGCAGTCGATGGGGCTGGTCAACCGTGTCATCGAGATGAAGGACTTCACGGCGGAATGCCAGGCCTATGCCGACGAGCTGGCCACCATGGTCTCGCCACGCTCCATCCGGGTGATGAAGTCACAGGTCTACAAGGCGATGCTGCAGTCGCTGGAACATGCCACCCTGACAGCGAACTCGGAGATGCCGGGCAGCTTCGACTCGGAGGATTTCAAGGAGGGCGTGGCCCACTTCGTCGAACGCCGCGCACCGAACTTCAGCGGCAGGTAGGGAGTCGTCAATCTCGGTCTGTGCCATCCCTCTCCCCCTCCCGGCCACCCATTTCAGGATACTTGCGTGGGTGGCCGGGAGGGGGAGAGGGATGGCACAGACTATCGGACAACGCAGGAAAGGGATGGCACAGGCCACCAGACGACTCCGGCGGAGGGACGGAACAGGCGGCCCCCAGGCCTCGGAAAGGGAATCGAGTTGGACCAGGAAAACCTGAAGCGGCTGCGCGCCAGGTATGGCGATGTGGAACCGGGCACGAGCTATGACGAGCGCTATCGCGCCATCACCGATTCCCAGTTCGAGGATGGCGGGCGTCGCCATGCGCCCTTCGCCGGTATCCCGACCTTCCTCGGTGCCCCGGCTGTCGAGGGGCTGGAGGGGCTGGACATCGCGCTGATCGGTGTGCCGATGGACCTCGGTGTCACCAACCGGCCCGGTGCCCGCTTCGGGCCGCGCGCGGTGCGCACCATCGAACGGATCGGGCCGTGGCACCACATCCTTGCCCGCGCGCCGTTCCTAGAGGCAAAGGTGGGGGACGTGGGCGACGTGCCGTTCCGCAGCCGCTTCAGCCTGGACATGGCGATGGAGGATATCGAGGCCTATTACGGCACCGTCCGCGATGCCGGGGTGCGGCCGCTGTCGGTCGGCGGCGACCATTCCATCACCTACCCGATCATGAAGGCGCTGGGGCGCGACCGGCCGCTGGGCATGATCCATATCGACGCGCATTGCGACACGGGCGGGGAGTTCGACCACAGCAAGTTCCACCATGGCGGCCCCTTCCGCATGGCGGTGCTGGATGGGGTGCTGGACCCGGAACGCTGCATCCAGATCGGCATTCGCGGGGCGTCGGAGTACATCTGGGAGTTCTCGCAGGATGCCGGCATGACCGTGTTCCACATCGAGAAGGTGATGGAGCAGGGAATCCCGGCGGTGATCGAGGCGGCACGGCAGGTCGTGGGGGACGGCCCGGTCTATGTCACCTTCGATATCGACGGCATCGACCCGGGCTTCGCCCCCGGCACCGGCACGCCGGAAGTGGGCGGCCTGACCCCGCGGGAGGTGCAGCAGATCTTCCGGGGTCTCGATGGCCTGGACATTGTCGGCGGCGACGTGGTGGAGGTCGCGCCGCAATATGACGCGACGACGAACACCGCGCAGGTCGGCGGTCAGATGCTGTTCGAGATCCTGACCATCATGACCGGGCGCGCCTGACTGTTCACGGCCCGCCTCGCGCGCTTTCCCGCGCGTCAGTCCCCGGCGGGTTCCAGCGGTCTGACCCAGGGGTGCCGGTTGTCGGTATGGACTTCCTTGGCTGGTGCGGGGAAGTCCGGATCGGCGAACGAACCGACACCGATGGCAATCATCTCGGGCTTCCGTTCCGGTTCCCAGAACACCGTTGATCCGCAATCGCCGCAGAAATGGAAGACCAGTCCGAAGCCGGAGTCCGATGATCGCCGGTAGCTTCTGTATCTACCTTCGACCGTGACATTCTCCCTCAGGAAGAATGACGCGATCCCGAACGGCGCACCGGTCCGCCTCTGACAGGCCTTGCAGTGGCACAGGGCGACAAGTTCAGGGTCTCCAACGCAACGTGCCTTCAGGCTGCCGCACGAACAGGTTGCCACTCTCTGCATGCCGATCTCCTCTGATCGGTCGAGTATGTTCGATTGTCCCGTGGCGGCAAGGTGCAGGCCGGGCTTTCGGCCGGTGATACGGGTCAGCTACCCGATATGGGCGATCTGCATCTCCAGCTCTTCCGACGTCATCGGGTAGTCGACGCCATTGCGGGCGGCGAGCAGTTCGTGCGGTGGCACGCGGGCGATGCGCTGCTGCACCAGCAGGGCGGTGCGCATCGACAGGCCGGCCTGGTGCACCAGTGCCGTCGTCGCCTTGCCGTTGCGCATGGCCATGATGCGCTCCACCGCCTCTTCCTTGCGGTTGGCCTTCAGGGCCAGGGCGCGGATCACGAAGCTGCGGCGGTTCTTCTCCATCGCCTTCTGGATCACCTCGTCATCCAGCTTGCCGCGTCCGTGCAGGTGCTCGGCAAAGTCGGAGTCCAGCTTCTGGTCGGCGTCCTTGTCCTCCGAGAGCTTCTCGCCGACAGCCTCGGCCAGTGCCTGGCGGGTGCGGTTGTCCAGGTCGCCGCGTTCGGCCAGCCTGTCCAGCAGCGAACGCGCGACGAAGGTGGAGATGCGGCGGATGGCGCGCTGCGACAGTTCCGGACGCATCACCAGTGGCTCGTGCAGCACATCCGCCTCCCGCGCATCCTCGGCCAGGTCGTCAAGCGTGTCGGAGCGGACCTTCGCGGACCTGTTGTGCAGCAGTGCCGCGACGGCCGGCAGGTCGGCGGTCGCCACCACGGCGTCTGCCACTTCCGGCCCGATGCCGCGCCGGCGGGCGATGGCAGGCAGCGCACCCAGGGTCACACCGGCGGCAATGATCTCCACCAGGTCGGCATCGTTCAGCAGCGGTGAATATTCCAGGATCGGCGCGGCGACGATCTCTTCCACGTCCTGCGCCAGCTTCATGACGATGGGCTTGGGCACGACCTCCGAGTCGCGGATGGCGTCGGCCAGCGCGGCACGGACATCCACCAGCCGGTCGGCCGACAGGTGTTCCAGCGCCTGTTCGGTCAGGTCACGCAGGCGCTGCTGCTTCGCGTCCCCGATGCCGGGGAGCAGTCGTCCGATCTTGCGCGCCAGTTCGGTGCGGACATAGGGATCGACATCCTCGGAGAGCTTCAGGTCGGCCTGGCCCGGCGTGGAGGGGTTCGCCGCGACCGCGCTGCGGACGTCCTTGTCCTGGTCCTCGGCGAGATAGTAGAGCACCTCCGGCCGCGCGTCGGAGTCCCGGGCCAGCGCCAGGCGCGTGCCCTGGTTGGTACTCTTCAAGGCAACAATCTGCTTCTGGTAGGCGATGATGTCAGCGGTGCGGTTGTCGTCGGCCATTGCGCTCAGTCCCCGGTCTCGGATCACCGGCGCATGATCCACCATGACGGCTAACGCGGCGTTAACGGGTGGGGCATGAATCGACTTGCGGGCGGCAGGGCACGCGGTGATAACAGGGCATGACAGATTCCGCAGCCAGCGGTGACCGGGGCGACGATCAGGCTGCCCCCGACCTGCGCCACGTCGATACCTGGGTCTTCGACCTGGACAACACGCTCTATCCCGCGCGCAGCAACCTGTTCGACCAGGTCAGCGACCGCATGCGCTATTTCATCTGCGATTTCCTGCAGGTGGACGAGGAAGAGGCGCATCGCCTGCAGAAGGGTTACTTCCTTACCCACGGCACGACGCTGAAGGGCCTGATCGACCATCATGGCGTCCGGGCGGAGGACTTCCTGGACTATGTCCACGACATCGACCTGTCGCCGGTGGAGGAGAACCCGCAGCTTGCCGAGGTGCTGAAGCGTCTGCCGGGGCGGAAGCTGGTGTTCACCAACGGCTCCGTCAGCCATGCGGAGAACGTGATGGGCAAGATCGGCATCACCGACTGCTTCGAGGCGATCTTCGACATCGTGCATTCCGACTTCGTGCCGAAGAAGAGCATCGAGCCCTATCACCGCTTCATCGAGACCCACGGTGTGACCCCGGCCAGCGCGGCGATGTTCGAGGACATGGCCCGCAACCTGGTCCCGGCCCACGCCATCGGCATGACCACGGTCTGGATCCCGGGCATCAGCGAATGGAGCCACGAGCAGTCGACCGGGGAGCACATCCACCATGTCACCGACGACCTGACCGGCTTCCTGATCGCCGCCGCCGACAGGATCGCGAAGGGCTGATCCGGGGAGCGGGCCGGAACCCGCGCCCCGGTCTGGTCAGGCGCTCTTCCGGTTCACCCGCTTCGACAGTTCCTCCCGGGTCTCCACCCGCTCCGAGTAGCGGTCGACCAGGTAGGCTGCACGTCCGCGGGTCAGCCAGGTGAACTTCACCAGTTCCTCCATGACATCGACCATGCGGTTGTAGAACGGGGACGGCTTCATGCGTCCGTCCTCCTCGAACTCCAGGAACGCCTTCGGCACCGAGGACTGGTTGGGGATCGTGATCATCCGCATCCAGCGGCCCAGGATGCGCATCTGGTTCACGGTGTTGAAACTCTGCGACCCGCCGCAGACCTGCATCACCGCCAGGGTGCGGCCCTGTGTCGGGCGCACGCCGCCGATGGGGGCCAGCGGCAGCCAGTCGATCTGGGTCTTCATGATACCGGTCATGGCGCCATGCCGTTCGGGGGAGCACCAGACATGCGCCTCCGACCAGAGCGAGAGTTCTCGCAGTTCGGCGACCTTCGGGTGGGTCTCCGCCGCCTCGTCCACCAGCGGCAGGCCAGCCGGGCAGAAGATGCGCGGTTCCGCCCCCAGGGCCGTCAGCACACGAGCGGCTTCCTCCACCATCAGCCGGGAATAGGACCGTTCACGCAGGGAACCATAGAGCAGCAGCACCCTGGGCGGATGTCCCGGATCAGCGGCGTCGGCCAGGCGTCCGATGTCGATCGGGTGCAGCGATCCAGGCTCGATGTTCGGCAGGTCGTCAGCCATCGATCCGCACCTCCTGCCCGTCTTCCCTGGTCAGGATCGTGCCGGGGGGCAGGTCCAGCAGCGTCGCCACAGCCTCCGAGGGGCGGCAGAGCGCAACACCCTTCGGGCTGCATACGATGGGCCGGTTGACCAGGACCGGATGCTCCAGCATCGCGTCCAGTATCGCTTCCTCCGGAACGTCGGGCGCGGTCAGCCCGAGGGCCTCCGCCGGGGACTTGCTGACACGCAGTGCGGTCCGGGGTGTCAGGCCGGCAGCCGCGAACAGGCCCAGCAGCTGGGGCCGGGTCCAGCCCGTCTCCAGGTAGGGGATGACCGTCGGATCCTCCCCGGCCTGTCGGATGAAGGCGAGCACGTTGCGGGAGGTGCCGCAGTCGGGATTGTGGTGGATGACGATGTCCATGGTCTTTCGTGCCTCGAACAGGTTCGTTGCTGTCGGATGGGTTACTGCCGCAAACCGGGTTTGTGCTCCACAGGCTTCTGCGGGATCCGCGATCTGTCGCAGCGCATGGCCGGACGGTCGGCCTCAGGTGGCCTGGCCTGGCTGTTCCGCCGCTTCAAGCCGCCGCTTCAGCTCGGCGTTCTCCACCTCCAGGTCGGCAAGCTGCTGCAGGATCCGGCGGTTGGCCTCCGCGAAGGCATCGATATCGTGGCGCGGCGTGATGTGCTGCGGGCAATTGATGTCCCAGGCGGTGACACGGAACAGGATCGCCCGCTCCACCTTGCCCTCCGGGTAATCGGTGGGGGTCAGGCGTGCCAGCAGGTCGGGGTCATCCTCCACCACCCTTGCCTCGCCCCAGATCTTGATGCGGCGACGGTTGGCGTAGTCCATCAGGAAGATGAAGGCCTTCGGATTGTCGGCCAGGTTGCCCAGCGTCACGTACTGGCGGTTGCCGCCGAAGTCGGCGATGCCCAGCGTCGTTTCATCGACCGGGCGCAGGAACCCCTTCGGTCCGCCCCGGTGCTGGATGTAGGGCTGCCCCTCCGAGCTGACGGTGCCGAGATAGAACGAATCCCGCGTCGCGATGAAGGTGAGCAGGTCTTCGCTCAGGGCGGTGCGAAAGCCGCCCTTCTCCTCCATCCGTCGGTAGGTGCCGCGGGATCCCAGGCGCTCCTGCGCGGCCTTGACCGAGGGGGTGAAGGCGATATCGCTCGAGGGACGGTCCATCTGCTGCTCTCCTGATCCTGTGACAGGGAGCATCTATCGCGTTCCGCCGGGAAGGGGAGGGCCGGATCGGGCCACTCTCCATCACCAGTTGTTCAGGTGCGCAGCGTCAGTCCGCCATCCACCGTCAGGCCGTGGCCGGAGACGAAGCCCGCATCGTCGGAGGCCAGGAACAGCGCCGCGCGGGCGATGTCGATGGGCTGGCCCAGGCGGCGCAGCGCGGCCTTCTTCGCCCAGATGGTGGCGATGTTCTCGTTGGCGAAGCTGGCCCCGGTCATGCCGGTATGGATGGCACCCGGCTCGATGTAGTTGCAGGTGATGCCGAACTTGCCGAGTTCCAGCGCCAGCGTCCGGGTCATGCCCGCGACACCGGCCTTGGAGGCGCAGTAGGCGGTCAGGCCATAGTCGGTCATCCGCGCCATGACGGAGGCGGTGGAGATGATGCGCGGGGTCGCGCTCTCCTTCAGGTGCGGGATCGCCGCGCGGCAGAGCCTGTAGGGGCCGGTCAGGTTGACGGCAAGGGTGATGTCCCACTGCTCGTCGGTCATCACCTCGCCCAGCGCGTTCCGGCTCACCCCGGCATTGTTGTAGAGGATGTCCAGCTTGCCGAAGCTCTCGACCGCCTTGCCGATGATGCGTTCCGCCGCGCCGTCGGCCGCCACGTCCGCCTCGAACGGCGTGACATAGGAATGGTCATGTGCCTCCGCCAGGCCCTTGCCGGGCAGGTCGACGGCCAGCACCATCGCCCCTTCGCGGGCAAACAGATCCGCCGTTGCCTGCCCGATGCCGCTTGCCGCGCCGGTCACGATTGCCGCGCGTCCTTCCAGCCGTCCCGTCATGCTGTCCTCCCCAGACTGAATGAAAGGCTGGAGCCTAGCTTGCGCAGATGCTCCATGCCAGCAGGACGGTGGTCTCGACAGCCATGCAGGTGGCACCCAGCACGTCGCCGGTGTAGCCGCCGAAGCGGCGGCGGGCGATTGCCGAAACGGCCCATGCCGTTCCAAGGCCGAGCCCGAGCAGCAGCACCATCAGGAACAGCGGCATGTCGCCGATCACGCTGGCGAGCAGCACGATGAGGACAGCACCAGCCCCAGCCTGGCGGACGACCCGGTCTTCCGGCTTGCCCGCCCCGGCCGCCGCCCCGTCGCTGCGTGCCAGAGGAAGGTGTGCCATCACGACCGCCATTGCCGCGCGGCCCAGCGCGCACGCAGCCAGCAGCGCGGCCAGCGCCCCCAGCATGTCGAGGGAGGAAAGCGCGGCGACACGCAGCAGCAGCACCAGGATCAGGCCGAGCGTGCCATAGGTGCCGATGCGGCTGTCGCGCATGGCGGCAAGGCGGGCATCCTGTCCGCCCCGCGCGCCCAGCCCGTCCAGCATGTCGGCCAGACCGTCCTCGTGCAGTGCGCCTGTCAGCAGCACCGAGACGGTGACGGTCAATGCAGCGGCCAGCAGCCCGTTGGCACCCAGTTCCGACAGCGCGATGAAGGTCAGGCCCAGCAGGGCGGCGAGCACCGTACCGACCAGCGGAAAGGCCCAGAGGGCCTGCGCCAGCTTGCGGTCCCCGGCCCCGGCGGGGCAGGCGACAGGCAGGCGGGTGAGCCAGCCAAGGGCGATGAAGAGGTCGATGCCGAGGTTTTCGAGCCGCCGGGCCATCAGTCCGGACGCTTCATGACCAGGGGCAGGCCGGCGGCAACGAACAGCACGCAGTCGGCGCTGAGCGCCACCCGCTGGTTCGCCAGCCCCTGCCAGTCCCGGAACTGGCGGCCCAGCGGGGTCTCCGGCACCAGGCCCAGTCCGACCTCGTTGGAGACCAGGACGGTCGGGGCCGTCCGCTCCGCCAGCACCTCGACCAGGTTGGCGATCTCCCTGTCCGGTGCGATGTCGGCCAGCATCAGGTTGCTCAGCCACAGCGTCAGGCAGTCCACCAGCACCGGCTGCTCGCCGCAGGATTCCAGCCGGTCAGGCAGGTCGCGCGGCGCCTCCATGGTGATCCAGCCATCGCCCCGGTCGGCCTTGTGCTGTTCGATGCGCAGCCGCATCTCGTCATCGAAGGCTTCCGCCGTGGCGAGATAGACCGGCGTTCCGGTCCCTGCATGGTCGCGGACCAGCCGCTCTCCCAGCCGGCTCTTGCCGGACCTCGCGCCACCCAGCACGAGGGTCGTCCAGGGCAGGGCGGCATCGGGGCCGAGAATGCTGCGGTAGCCGCTCAAGGGGTCAAGGGTCCTGCTTGCTGCCAGCCACGGCGGCTTCGGCGAATGTGGCCATGCCATTGTGACAGGCCAGCGCCGCGCGGACGAGGCCGAGCGCCGTCGCCGCACCCGAACCTTCCCCCAGACGCATGCCGAGGGCGAGCAACGGCTCCAGTTCCAGCGCCGCCAGCAACCGGCTGTGACCGGGTTCCCCTGACTGGTGCGCCGCCAGGGCGTGTGCCAGCCCTTCCGCACCGGCGATCCGGTGCAGCGGGGCAACGGCGGCGGTGACGATGAAACCGTCCAGCAGCACCGGGATGCGGTTGCGGCGGGCCGCCAGGCAGGCACCGAAGATCGCCGCGAGTTCGCGACCGCCGACATGGGACAGCGCGGCCAGCGGATCGTCGAGGGCTGCGCCATGGGTGGCGCGTGCGCGGTCGATCACGTCCGCCTTGCGCGCGATCCCGGCATCATCGACGCCTGTGCCGGGGCCGACCCAGTCACGCGCCTCCCCCCCGAACAGGGCCAGGGCGACAGCCGCCGCCGCCGTGGTGTTGCCGATGCCCATTTCCCCGAACACCAGCAGGTCCTCCGTCCCGCGCACCGCCGCCATGCCCTGGCCCACCGCGGCGAGGAACCCGGCCTCGTCCATCGCGGGCTGTTCGGTGAAGTCGGCGGTCGGGGTGGCGATGCCGCAATCCACGACGGAGAGTTCGGCACCGAAGGCCTGGGTCAGTTGGCAGATGGCAGCGAATCCGGCACCGAATCCGGCCAGCATCTGTGCATTGACCTCGTCGGGGAAGGCGGAGACGCCGTGCCTCGTCATGCCGTGGCTGCCGGCGAAGATGATGGTGCGCGCCCGCTCCATGGTCGGGCGGGGTGTGCCCTGCCAGCGGGCCATGTGGATGGCGATCTCCTCCAGCCGTCCGAGCGAGCCTGCCGGCTTGACCAGGTTGTCCTGTCTCGCGGCTGCATCCCGGGCCGCGGCATCATCGGCGGGCGGCAGTTCGGTGATCAGTCGGCGCAGGTGGTCAAGGCTGTCAGGTCTCATGCAGGCGGCTCCGCTTCTTGCTCAGGGCGCGCATCTTGCTCACGCCGCTGCGGGAGTCGCAACAGCCGCCGTTCCCTGCCGTTGCGCCATCGCGCGGTTGCGTGGCCAGGGGCGCGGCTGTAAGCTCGACGACGCGTGACGGTTCCGTCTGACCTACAAGGGAAGGGCGGATGCAAAAGGGAACACGGTACGGCGTACCCATCAGGGACCAAGTCCGTGGCTGCCCCCGCAACTGTATGCGTCGAGGATGTCCGAACATGTCACTGGCCCGCCCGGGCCGGGAAGGCCGGACAGCCGCAACAGACGTGAGCCAGGAGACCTGCCGCCCGCATGTGTGAAACCCGTCATGGCCGCCGGCGGGGCGGCAGGGAGAACGAGACAATGAACGAACTCAACCAGACGATGGACCGTTCCGGCGAAACCCCTGTGACCGGTGTGCGCATGGCCGCGCTGCCTGCTGTCCTCGGTGCGCTGCTGCTCGGCACGTTCCTGGTCTTCACGGCGGGCATGGCCCAGTCGGATACGCTGCACAACGCGGCGCATGACGGTCGCCACAGCTTCGCCATGCCGTGCCACTGAGCGATCGTCCCTGACACGGAATGTTCAAGCGCATATTCGCGTGCGCCCTGATTGCCGGGGTGCTCGCAGGACTGGTCTCCGCCGTGCTGCAGCAGGCGGTGACGGTCCCGTTGGTGGTTGCCGCCGAGCTCATTGCTGAGGGCGGCACCCCCGCCGCGCATGGTGACGGCCACGACCATGGTGCCCATGACCACGGTTCGCATGATCA
Source organism: Minwuia sp. (assembly GCA_965228535.1). Taxonomy (GTDB): domain Bacteria; phylum Pseudomonadota; class Alphaproteobacteria; order Minwuiales; family Minwuiaceae; genus Minwuia. The sequence continues at coordinate 1,845,834 of CBDDHU010000003.1, forward strand.
TGGCGAGCAGGGTCATGCGGAGCAGGGGCATGGTGGCCACGACCATGGTGATGGCTGGATGCCGGAAGATGGCGTGGAGCGGGTCTTCTACACCTCCCTGATGACCGTGCTGATCGCGCTCGGCTATGCCTTCGTGCTGGTGGCGCTGATCGCCTTCAGCGGTCGCCGCATGACGGCACGTCGGGGCGTGCTCTGGGGCGCGGCCGGCTTCGTCACGACGGCACTGGCGCCGGGGCTGGGCCTGCCGCCGGAACTGCCGGGCATGCTGGCCGCCGATCTGCAGGCGCGCCAGGTCTGGTGGTTCCTGACGGTGATCCTGACCGGGGCGGGCCTCTGGCTGGTCTTCCTGTCCGGGCGACAACTGCTGATCGGCCTGGGCATCCTGGCGCTGATCCTGCCGCACGTGATCGGGGCGCCGCACGTGCATCATGGTGGCGGCGGCCTGGTGCCGGCCGAACTTGCCGCGCAGTTCGCCACCGCTTCGCTGGCCACGGCGGCGGTTTTCTGGTCTGTACTGGGGGCAATCGCCGGTGCCGCATGGCATCGCATGGAACTGGCGTCAGAAGGGGACGGCAACCGATGACTGAAACGACAGCAAGGCTGGGAACATCCCGGATTCCCGCGACCGTGGTCACGGGTTTCCTCGGGGCCGGCAAGACCACCCTGATCCGTCACCTGCTGCAGAATGCGGAGGGACGGCGCATCGCCCTGATCATCAACGAGTTCGGTGACCTGGGCGTCGATGGCGAGGTTCTGAAGGGCTGCGGCGAGGAAACCTGTTCGGAGGACGACGTGGTCGAACTGGCCAATGGCTGCATCTGCTGCACCGTCGCCGACGACTTCGTGCCGACCATGACCGCGCTGCTGGACCGGGACAACCCGCCGGACCATATCGTCATCGAGACCTCCGGCCTCGCCCTGCCGCAGCCGCTGGTGAAGGCGTTCAACTGGCCCGACATACGCACCCGCGTCACCGTCGACGGTGTCGTGACGGTGGTCGATGGTGCCGCCGTCGCAGCGGGGCGCTTCGCCCATGACGAGGCGGCGCTGGATGCGCAGCGCCAGGCGGACGAGAACCTGGACCACGAGACCCCCATGTCGGAACTGTTCGAGGACCAGCTTGGCTGCGCTGACCTGATCATCGTCAACAAGACCGACCTGCTGGGTGATGGCGGGCTGGACATGGTGCGGGACTTCATCCGTCCCGATGTCCGTGCCGGGGTGCCAGTGGTTGCCGCGACGCAGGGGGCGCTGCCCGCCTCCGCCCTGATCGGCCTCGGCATCGGCGCGGAGGACGACATCGCCAACCGCCCGACCCATCACGAACGTGCGGGGGAGGTGGACCACGACCATGACGACTTCGACAGCTTCCATGTGGACCTGCCGGAGATCACCGACCCGGTCGCCTTCTCGGAAAGCGTCTCGGCCATGCTGGCGGCGGAGAACGTGCTGCGGCTGAAGGGCTTCGTTGCCGTTTCAGGCAAGCCAATGCGGATGGTGATCCAGGCGGTCGGGCCGCGCATCGACCATTATTTCGACCGCCCCTGGCGTGCCGGTGAAACACGTTGCACCCGGCTGGTGGTGATCGGGGAAAAGGGCCTGGACCAGGCGCGCATCACCGGGGCACTGCAGCAGTCGGCCATCTGATCCATGCATCTGCTTCAGGCACAGCCCGGAGCGATCGAGGATGGCGAGGAAGCCGTCGACCTGGCGCAGGACCCGGCGGATGTGCTGGTACTGACCGCCGCCGATACCGAGATCGCGGCCCTGGCCACCGCGCGGGCGGAACTGGGGCAGGCGGCACCGGGGCTGCGGCTCGCCTCGCTGGGGTTCCTGAAACATCCCATGTCCGTCGATCTCTACGCGGAGAAGACGGTTGCCGGTGCGCGGCTGGTGGTGGGGCGCTTTCTCGGTGGCGTCGGCTACTGGTCCTACGCGATCGAGGAGATTGCCCGGACCTGCCGCCGAAACGACATCCCCTTCGTGGCGCTGCCTGGTGACGAGAAGCCGGATGCCGACCTGGCCGCCGTCTCGACGGTCGGAGCGGAGGAGCGGGAGGCCCTCTGGTCCTGGCTTACGGAGGGGGGACCGGCCAACAGCCGCAACTTCCTGCGCGCCTGCCGCGCGATCCTGGACGGGGACGAGCTTCCCGAACCGGCGCGGCCCCTGCTGCGTGCGGGCCTCTACTGGCCGGGGCGGGACGCGCCGTCACTGGCCGAGATCGCGCCTGCGGATGATGAGCGCCCCCGCGCGCTGATCACCTTCTACCGCGCCAATGTCCAGGGCGGTGCGACCGCCCCGGTCGATGCGCTTGTCACGGCGCTGGAGGCGGAGGGCATCGCGGCGGTGCCGGTCTTCGTCTCCAGCCTGAAGGATGCCGGATCGAACGCGATCCTGGAGGGCATCATGGCGGCGGCGCGGCCCGACATCGTGCTCAACCTGACCGCCTTTGCCGTCGGCAAGCCCGGGGAGGCGGACGGCACGGCCTCGATGCCCGGCACGGTGCTGGACCAGGCCGACTGCCCGGTGCTGCAACTGGTCTCCGGTGCCAGCACGGCGGCGGTCTGGCGGGATTCCATGCAGGGGCTGGGCGCTCGGGACGTGGCGATGCATGTCGCGCTGCCGGAGGTGGATGGCCGCATCCTGACCCGCGCCATTGCCTTCAAGGCGGAGGCATCGTTCGACCCGGCGGTGCAGTGTGCCATCGTCCGCCCGGAACCGGTGCCGGACCGTGTCGCCTTCGTCGCCCGGCTCGCCGCCAACTGGATCCGCCTGCGCCGGACAGAGCCGGACAAACGCAGGGTGGCTCTGGTGCTGGCCAACTACCCGAACCGGGACGGTCGGCTGGCCAACGGGGTCGGTCTCGACACGCCTGCCAGCGCCATCGAGGTGCTGCGGGCGCTGGAAAGGGAAGGCTATGGCGTCACCGGCGCGCCAGGGGACGGGGCGGCGCTGATGCGCCGGATCATGGACGGCCCGACCAACTGGCTGACCGACCGGGCGGAACGCAACGGCGGCGTCGTGCTGGACAGCGAGACCTACCGGGCCTGGTTCGCGCGCCTGCCCGAGGCCGCGCGCACCACCGTCACCGGGCGGTGGGGGGAGCCGGAGGCGGACCCGTTCCATGATCCCGCGCGCGGCGGCTTCGTGCTGTCGGTGCTGACCTTCGGCAACGTGGTCATCGGCATCCAGCCCGCGCGCGGCTACCAGATCGACCCGAAGGAGACCTACCACAGTCCCGACCTGCCGCCGCCGCACGGCTACCTCGCCTTCTATCTCTGGCTGCGCGAGACCTTCGGCACGCAGGCCATCGTCCACCTGGGCAAGCATGGCAACCTGGAATGGCTGCCGGGCAAGGCGCTGGCGCTGTCGGACGCCTGCTTCCCCGAGGTGGCGCTGGGGCCGCTGCCGCACCTCTATCCCTTCATCGTCAACGATCCGGGGGAGGGAACGCAGGCCAAGCGCCGGGCGCAGGCGGCCATCATCGACCACCTGACCCCGCCGATGACCCGTGCGGAGACCTATGGCGCGCTGCGCGATCTGGAGGCGCTGGTCGACGAATATTATGATGCGGCCGGACTGGACCGGCGACGGCTGGACCTGCTGCGTCGCGAGATCCTGTCGCTGGTGGCGGCGGAGAACCTGGGTGCGGATGCCTCTATCACGGAGACCGATGACGAGGACACGGCCTTCGCCAAGCTCGACAACTATCTCTGCGAGCTGAAGGAGGCACAGATCCGTGATGGCCTGCATGTCTTCGGCGTCTCGCCGGAGGGGCGGCAGCGCCGCGACCTGCTGCTGGCGCTGGCGCGGATTCCGCGCGGGGGCGACGGCGCAGGCAACGGGTCACTGCTGCGCGCCATGGCGGCGGACCTGGGGCTGGGCTTCGACCCGCTCGACTGCGCCATGGGAGACCCCTGGGGCGGACCGCGCCCGGACGTGCTGCAACGCATCGACGGGCAGCCCTGGCGCACGGCAGGCGACACGGTGGAGCGGCTGGAACTGCTGGCCATCGACCTGCTCGACCAGGCGGAGGCCGTCGCGGCACCGGGCCCGGCCAGCGCGGCGGTGCTGCAGTCCATCCGGTCGCGGCTGGCCCCGGACCTGGACCGATGCGGCCAGGCGGAGATCGACGGGCTGCTGACCGGCCTTGCCGGGCGGTTCGTGCCCCCCGGTCCCTCCGGCGCGCCGACGCGGGGACGGCCCGACACGCTGCCGACGGGCCGCAACTTCTTCTCCATCGACAGCCGCGCCATGCCGACCCAGACCGCCTGGGCGCTGGGCTGGAAGTCTGCCAACCGGCTGATCGAGCGGCACCTGCAGGACAATGGCGACTGGCCACGGGTGATGGCGCTGACAGCCTGGGGCACCTCCAACATGCGCACCGGCGGTGACGACATTGCCCAGGCGCTGGCGCTGCTGGGCTGTCGCCCGACCTGGGAGACGGCATCGCGACGGGTGACGGGGTTCGAGATCCTGCCGCTGAACGTGCTGGACCGGCCGCGCGTCGACGTGACCCTGCGCATCTCCGGCTTCTTCCGCGATGCCTTCCCGACACAGATCGAACTGTTCGATTCGGCGGTGCGTGCAGTGATGCGGGAAAGCGAACCGGCGGACATGAACCCGCTTGCCGCCGCCTTCGCGCGCGACCGTGACGCGCTGCTTGCGGACGGGGTGGAGACCGGGGAGGCGGAGCGCCGCGCCGGGTTCCGCATCTTCGGCGCCCGGCCCGGTGCCTACGGCGCCGGCCTGCAGGCCATGATCGACGAGCGGCTGTGGGAGACCCGGGGCGACCTGGCCGATGCCTTCATCGCCTGGGGTGGCCATGCCTATGGTGCCGGTGTCGCGGGGCAGGGCGCGGTGGACGAGATGCGCACGCGGCTCTCGAAGGTCGAGGCGGTGGTGCAGAACCAGGACAACCGCGAGCACGACCTGCTGGATTCGGACGACTACTACCAGTTCGAGGGCGGGCTGAGCGCCACGGTGGAGCATCTGAAGGGCAGTGCGCCGACGGTCTACCACAACGACCATTCACGCCCCGAACGTCCGGTGATCCGCACGCTGGAGGAGGAGATCGGGCGTGTCGTCCGCTCCCGCGCCGTCAACCCGAAATGGCTCGAAGGGGTGATGCGGCACGGCTACAAGGGCGCATTCGAGATCGCCGCGACGGTGGACTACCTGTTCGCCTTCGCCGCCACCACCAACGCGGTGCGCGACCATCACTTCGACCTGCTCTGGCGTGCCTACCTGGCCGATGACGCGGTCAGGTGCTTCCTGGAGGACAACAACCGCCCGGCGCTGCAGGAGATCGCCGACCGGATGCAGGAGGCGATGGACCGGGGCATGTGGCACCCGCGCGCCAACGATGTACGCTCAAGGCTCGACGCCATCCGCAAGGCTGGCCGCGCCGGGACAGAGGAGACGACAGCATGACCGAGGAACAGGACGTCAACGCACGCCACAGCGAGAAGATGGCCCGCAAGAAGGCGGCCCGCGACAAGATCATGGCGGCGAAGACCGGGGAGAAGGGACTGATCGTCGTCCATACCGGCAAGGGCAAGGGCAAGTCGACGGCCGCCTTCGGCATGATCTTCCGCTGCATCGCGCACGGCATGCGCTGCGCCGTGGTGCAGTTCATCAAGGGCGGCATGGATACCGGCGAACGCCGCCTGATCGAGGAACGCTTCGGCGACATCTGCAGCTTCGACACCATGGGGGAGGGCTTCACCTGGGAAACCCAGGACCGGGAGCGCGACATCGCCAACGCGCGCAAGGCGTGGGAGCGGGCGAAGGAACTGATCCGTGACCCGGAGGTGCGGATGGTGCTGCTGGACGAACTGAACATCGCGCTGCGCTACGACTACATCCCGGTGGCGGAAGTCGTGGAGTTCCTGACCACGGAGAAGCCGGAGATGACCCACGTCGTCATCACCGGCCGCAACGCCAAGGAGGAACTGCTGGAGGTCGCCGACCTGGCCACCGAGATGACCCTGCTGAAACACCCCTTCCGCGATGGCGTGAAGGCCCAGATCGGCGTGGAGTTCTGAGGCTCCGGCTTTCTGGTCGCGTCTGACCCACACCGCCCACTCCCACAGACGGCATACCCGGGCTCGACCCGGGGGCCCATGTGCCGCACTGGCGCCGCAAGATGGGCTCGCGGATCAAGTCCGCGAGCGCCGTGAGGGTGGCGGTGGTGGTGACCTACCTGCCCCGCCTACACCCGCGGACGGCGTACCTGGGCTTGACCCGGGTACCCATGTGCCGCACCGCCGCCTCAAGGCGGGCTCGTGGCTCAGGTCAGCCAGTGCCGAAAAGGGTGGGGTGGCGGTGATGGATGCGGCGGATGCGGGCCGGGTTCGATCCCTACTCCTCGAACGGCTCCCCCCACAAGTCGGCGAGGTGGGGGTTGAGGAAACGGCCTTTCGGGTCCAGTTCGCGGCGCAGCTTGGTGAAGCGGTCGAAGTCGGGGTAGAGCGCGCGCAGGTCATCGGCCTTGAGCGAATGCATCTTGCCCCAGTGCGGGCGGCCGCCCCGGCGGCGGAAGATCGGTTCGATCAGTTCGAAGAACCAGTCGAAGCTGTCCAGGTGCCAGGCATGGACGGCAACGGAGATGCGCGGCCCCCCCTGGAACGGGCTGAGCCAGGCATCGTCACCGCCGGTCATGCGGCACTCGATGGGAAAGAAGACGTCGCGCCGCTGCCGCTCGATCACCGACAGGGCCTCCTCCAGCGCCTCCAGCCCCTGGTCCACCGGCAGGTGATATTCCATCTCGTTGAAGGGGTTGTTGCGCTCGTTCGCCAGCATCGCCCAACTCGGGCCGATGATGTCCTCCGGCTTCTGGCCCTTCGCCACGTGGTTCAGCAGCGCCCGGCGCAGCGGCGTGACCCAGCCCAGCAGGTCGCGCAGCAGCTTCAGTTGCTTCACCGCGTTGCTGTCGCTGTTGTCCTTCGCCCCCGATGCCGGTTCGTCCGTCGCGTCATGGATGATGTTGAAGGCATGGTCGCAGAAGGGCAGGCAGAAGAATTCGAAATTGCGATGCTGCTGCCAGCAGTCCATGGCGCTGGCCAGGGTATCCTTCAGCGGTCGGGTGAAGGTCCGGCGATGCAGGTGGTAGGCGGGCTGCAGCGAGACCTCGGCCTCCACGATGATGCCCAGGCTGCTGAGCGCGATCCGGGCTGCGTGCAACAGGTCCGTGCCCGTCTCGGCGTTGGCGACCACTGTCTCCCCGTTCGCGGTGATCAGCGTGATCTCCTGCAGTTCCGCCGACAGGCAGGGAAAGCCGGGGCCGGTGCCATGGGTGCCGGTGGAGGTAGCTCCGGCCAGCGTCTGCGCGTCGATGTCGCCCAGGTTGCGGAACGCCAGCCCCTGTTCCTGCAGGCCGCGCGAGAGGGCATTGAGGCTGGCACCGGCCTGCAGCCGTGCCGTCGCGGCATCCCGGTCGCAGCCGAGCACCGTGCCCTGCATGTCGCCCAGGCTGACCAGCGTTCCGGCGGTTGCCGCCAGCGGCGTGAAGGAATGGCCGGTGCCGACGACCCTTACCCGGCCGTTGGTTCCGTTCAGCAGGTCCGCCAGTTCCCCCTGGTCCCCGGGGCGGAAGACTGTCTCCGGGCTGGCCCGCACATGCCCGGACCAGTTCTGCCAGTTGCCGCTTGCCATGCCGTACCATCGTCCGCACTGTTGATGACCGGTTTGATCATAGTGGGCCGACAGCCCGCGCGGCAGGGGGAATGCGAGTGACCAGCGACGCACACCAGGAGTTGGCGGAGAGGCGGCTGGAGAGCCTGAAGAACCTGCTCGGAACCGCCTGGCGTTCCGACCCGGCGGAGGTGCAGGCGCTGATCGACCGGCTGTCGGTGGAAACCTTCGTCGACAAGATCTCGAAGCCCCGCCGCCAGGTCTACCGCGCGCTGATCGACTACATGGAGAATGCGCTGGAGGAGCGGGAAGACGCGGACCCGGAGGAAATCCGCAAGCGTGCCGGTCGGCAGAGCTATCTCCAGCGCCTGATCAAGGGACTGGACTGAGGCTCCGGGCCGGTTCAGACCTTCCAGAAGACGAACAGCGCCCAGACCACGGCCACGCCCAGCGCGCCCCAGAGCGGTGTACCGAACAGCGCCATCCAGCCGATCAGGATGAATGCGGTGCCGAGCAGGCTGATGAACAGCCGGTCGCCGCGCGTGGTATCGAGGCCGAGAATGCCGCGACGTGGTGCGCCACCGGGGGCGAAATATTCCCAGACACCCATGCTGGTGATGGCTACCGCGACAAAGATGAAGAAGGCGGCGGTCGGCCAGGTCCAGGCCATCCATGAAAGACCCATGTGCGTGTCCTCCCGCCCTGCTCAGACCCGGCCCAGGGCAAAGCCCTTGGCGATGTAGTTGCGCACGAAGTAGATCACGAAGGCACCGGGCACGATGGTCAGCACCCCTGCGGCGGCCAGCAGCCCCAGCTCGTAGCCGGAGGTGGAGGCTGTTCGGGTCATGGTGGCGGCGATGGGCTTCGCCTCCACCGATGTCAGCGTCTTGGCAAGCAGCAGTTCCACCCAGGAGAACATGAAGCAGAAGAACATGGCGACGCCGATGCCGGCGGCGATGGTCGGCATGAAGATGCGGATGAAGAAGCTCCAGAAGGAATGGCCGTCGATGTAGGCGGTCTCGTCCAGTTCCTTCGGCACGCCGGACATGAAGCCTTCCAGGATCCAGACCGCCAGCGGGATGTTGAACAGCGTGTGCGCCAGCGCCACTGCCAGGTGGGTGTCGAACAGTCCGACGGCGGAATAGAGCTGGAAGAAGGGCAGGGCGAACACCGCCGCCGGTGCCATGCGGTTGGTCAGCAGCCAGAAGAAGACGTGCTTGTCCCCCAGGAAGCGGTAGCGGGAGAAGGCATAGGCCGCAGGCAGCGCCACCGCCACCGACACCACCGTGTTGATGGAGACATAGATCAGCGAGTTGACGTAGCCCATGTACCAGGTCGGGTCGGAGAAGATGGCGACATAGTTCTCCAGCGTGAAGGTCTGCGGCCACAGCGTCAGGCCGCCCAGGATCTCGTTGGTGGTCTTGAACGACATGTTCAGCAGCCAGTAGATCGGCAGCAGCAGGAAGATGATGTAGACCGCCGGGATCAGTCGTTGCGCACGCATCCGCTCACTCCTCGTTCCGCATCATCAGGGTATAGAACACCCAGCTCAGCAGCAGGATGATCAGAAAGTAGATCAGCGACATGGCCGCCGCCGGACCCAGGTCGAACTGTCCCAGCGCGATCTTCACCAGGTCGATGGACAGCAGCGTGGTGGAGTTGCCCGGCCCGCCGCCGGTCAGCACGAAGGGCTCCGTGTAGATGTTGAAGGAGTCCATGAAGCGCAGCAGTACCGCGATGGTCAGCACGCGCTTCATCTTCGGCAGCTGGATGTAGCGGAAGATCGCCCAGGCGCTGGCCCCGTCGATCCGCGCCGCCTGGTAGTAGGCGTCGGGGATGGAGACCAGCCCGGCATAGGCCAGCAGCACCACCAGCGAGGTCCAGTGCCAGACATCCATCACGATCAGGGTGAACCAGGCGTCCCCGATCTGGCGGGTGAAGTTGAAGTCGAAGCCGACCGCGTTCAGGCCATAGCCCATCAGGCCGATGTCGGGCAGGGCGAAGATGTTCCACATGGCGCCGACCACGTTCCAGGGGATCAGCAGCGGCAGTGCCATCAGCACCAGGCAGACCGAGACCCAAGCCCCCCTGCGCGGCATGGCCAGCGCGATGATGACGCCCAGCGGCACCTCGATGGCGAGGATGGAGAAGGTGAAGATCAACTGCCGGATCAGCGAGTCGTGGAACCTCGGCGACTCGATCACCTGCTCGAACCAGATCAGCCCGGCCCAGAAGAACTCGTTGTTGCCGAAGGTCTCCTGCACCGAGTAGTTCACCACGGTCATCAGCGGCAGGATCGCGTTGAAGGCCACCAGCAACAGCACCGGAAGAACGAACAGCCAGGCCTTCTGGTTGACGGTCTTTCTCATGATCCGTGCCCCTCTCCGGCACCTCTGCGTGAACGCGGTGCGATGACCACTACCGTCCCCACCCCACGGCGCTCGCGGACTTGATCCGCGAGCCCATCCTGCGGCGCGGAAGCGGCACCATGGGCTGCCGGGTCAAGCCCGGCAGCGCCGTGGCAGGGCGCGGAAACGACTGTGGCCACTGGATCAGGCATCGCGCGAGGCTCCCTCTCCCGCCAGCCAGCCGTCGCGGTAGACGCGCGTGCAGGCCGGGTCGAAGCGGAGGTGGGCACTGTCGGCTGGTATCTCCGCCTCATTGCCCGACAGCAGCTTCACTGTCTCGCCGGTCGCGGTGACGGTCTCCACGATGCGGTGACGACCAGCATTCATCACCCGCGTCACGGTCACCGGCAGTCCCCGCTCCGCGAAGCTGACGAATTCCGGGCGGACGCCGACTTCCAGACGGCCGCCGGGCTTGACCGCGCCGGCATTGGCCACATCGACCGGCGTGTCGCCGACCATCGCCTTGTCTCCGGCCATGATGCAGGGCAGCAGGTTCATGCCGGGGGAGCCGATGAAGTGGCCGACGAAGGTATGGGCCGGCTTCTCGAACAGCTCCACCGGCGTGCCGATCTGCACCACCCCGCCATCCTTCATCAGCACCACCCGGTCGGCAAAGGTCAGCGCCTCGATCTGGTCATGGGTGACGTAGATCATGGTGCGGTCGATGCGCCGGTGCAGTTCCTTCAGCTTGGACCGCAACTGCCACTTCAGATGCGGGTCGATCACGGTCAGCGGTTCGTCGAACATGATGACGTTGACGTCGTCGCGCACCAGCCCGCGCCCGAGCGAGATCTTCTGCTTGCCGTCCGCGGTCAGTCCCGACGCGCGACGGTCCAGCATCTCCGTCAGGTCCGTCATCTCCGCGATCTCGGCCACGCGGGCCTCGATCTCTGCCGCCGGAACACCGCGGTTGCGCAGCGGGAAGGCCAGGTTCTGGCGCACGGTCATGGTGTCGTAGATCACCGGGAACTGGAACACCTGCGCGATGTTGCGCTCGGCGGGGTCGCGGGTAGTCATGTCCTCCCCGTCGAACAGCACCCGCCCCCGCGACGGCACCAGCAGGCCGGAGATGATGTTCAGCAGGGTGGTCTTGCCGCAGCCGGAGGGGCCGAGCAGGGCATAGGCACCGCCATCCTCGAACTCGAAGTCGAGCTGCTGCAGCGCCCAGTCGGTGGTCAGCTGCGGGTTCGGCATGTAGGCATGGCCGAGATTGTCGAGGGTGATGCGTGCCATCTCAGTCGGCCCTGCCGCCGGCGGCACCGGCCAGGCGACCGCTGTCGTCGAAATACATGGCGCGGGAGACGTCCATGTGGAACTCGGCCTCCGCGCCGATGTCGAAGTCATGCACGCCGGTGGACAGCGACACCCAGTCATTGCCGTCCAGGTCGAAATGCACGGTGCTTTCCGAACCGCTCAGTTCGGCGATGCGGACATGGCCGCGGATCGCCACCGGTTGTGGGCCGTCCGGCCGGATCGTGACCCGGTGCGGGCGCAGGCCAAGCAGGTAGCGGCCATCCGCCAGCCCGGCGGTCGAGGGATCGGCCTGCCAGCGCACGTTCTCGCCCAGCAGGAACTGGTCACCCTGCTTGGTTACCTGAGCGGCATTCATCGGTGGTTCGGAGAAGACCTGGGCACTGATCAGGTCACGGGGCCGCTGGTAGGAATCCATCGTCGGGCCGAACTGGGTCACGCGCCCCTCGTGCAAGGTCGCGGTGTTGCCGCCGAACAGCAGCGCCTCCATCGGCTCCGTGGTGGCATAGACGGCGACGCAGTTGCGGTCCGCAAACAGGCGGGGCAGTTCGTCGCGCAGTTCCTCCCGCAGCTTGAAGTCCAGGTTGGCCAGAGGTTCGTCCAGCAGCACCAGGTCGGCATCCTTGACCAGGGCCCGGGCCATGGCCGTGCGCTGCTGCTGGCCGCCCGAAAGCTCCGACGGGCGGCGGTCCAGCATCGGGGTGAGGCGCATCAGTTCCGCCATCTCCCGCACCCGGCGGTCGATCTCCGCGCGCGGGATCCGGGCCAGCTTCAGCGGGCTGGCGATGTTGTCGTAGACGCTGAAGTTCGGGTAGTTGATGAACTGCTGGTAGACCATGGAGACATTGCGCTTCTGCACCGAGACACCGGTGACATCCGCGCCGTTGAACCAGACCTGGCCGCTGGTCGGACGCTCCAGCCCCGCCATCAGCTGCATCAGGGTGGTCTTGCCCGAAAGTGTCGTGCCGAGCAGGACGTTGAAGCTGCCCGTCGGCAGCGTCAGGTCGGTGGGATGAATATGGACCTCACCGTCCACCTGCTTCGCGACTGATTTCAGTTCCAGCGCCATGTATGAAAATTACTCAAGGAAAGCGACGGGGAAAAGAAGAAGAAGGGTTCCGCCACGCCGGGGAGGTGGCGCAACGAAACCCTTCTTCAGGACGCGGCAGGTCAGTTGGCCTGCCAGCGCTTGATCAGCTCGTCATAGGCGATGGTCTCGCCCTTCGGCTTCTCGTTGGCCAACTTCGCCTTGGCGCCGCCCTTGCCGAGCCATTCGGAGGCGTCCTTCTCCGCGTTCAGGCGCGGGCCGCAGCCGCCATAGGTGTTGTTCGCCTTGTCCGCCCGTTCCATGCGGGCCATCGTGACGTCCATTTCCTGGGCGAGGCGGTCCATCGCTTCCTGCGGGGTGAAGGCCCCGGAGTTCACGTCACCGATCTGCTGCCACCAGATCTGCGCCAGCTTCGGATAGTCCGGCACGTTGACACCGGTCGGCGACCAGTTGACCCGGTCGGGCGAGCGGTAGAATTCCACCAGGCCACCGAGGTTCGGTGCGCGGTCGGTGAAGGACTGGTGACGGATGTCGCTGTCGCGGATGATGGTCAGGCCGACATGGCTCTTCTTCAGCGACACGGTCTTGGAGACCACGAACTGGGCGTAGAGCCAGGCTGCCTTGCGACGGTCAACCGGGGTGGACTTGAACAGGGTCCAGGAACCGGCGTCCTGGTAGCCGAGCTTCTGGCCTTCCTCCCAGTACGGACCGTGCGGAGACGGGGCCATCCGCCAGAGCGGCTTGCCGGTCTCGTCCACCGTGTTGTTGCCTTCCGACTTCGGCGCGACCATGGAGGCGGTGAACGCCGTGTACCAGAAGATCTGCTGGGCCACGTTGCCCTGGCTCAGCGCCGGCAGTGACTGGTAGAAGTCGTAGTCCGCGGCACCCGGAGGGGCGTACTTCCGCAGCCATTCATCCCACTTGCGGATCGCGTAGACCGCTGCCGGGCCATTGGCACCACCACCGCGCGTCACCGAGGCACCGGCGGGGTTGCAGGAGCCATCCTCCATGCGGATGCCCCATTCGTCGATCGGGCGACCGTTCGGCAGGCCCTTCGACCCGGCACCGGCCATCGACAGCCAGGCATCGGTCATGCGCCAGCCCAGGTCGGGCGCGCGCTTGCCGTAGTCCATGTGACCGTAGATGCGGACGCCGTCGATCTCCTTCACATGCACGGAGAAGAACTCGGCAATGTCCTCGTAGGCCGACCAGTTGACGGGCACACCCAGGTCGTAGCCGTACATCTCCTTGAACTTCGCCTGCAGGTCGGCGCGGTCGAACCAGTCCTTGCGGAACCAGTACAGGTTGGCGAACTGCTGGTCGGGAAGCTGGTAGAGCTTGCCGTCCGGGCCGGTGGTGAACGACTTGCCGATGAAGTCGTCGATGTCCAGCGTCGGCAGGGTCACGTCCTTGCCCTCGCCGGCCATCCAGTCGGTCAGGTTGACCGCCAGCTGCAGCCGGGAATGGGTGCCGATCAGGTCCGAGTCGTTGATGTAGGCATCGTAGAGGTTGCGGTTGGTCTGCATCTGCGTCTGCACCGCCTGCACGACCTCGCCCTCACCCAGGAGCTGGTGGTTCACCTTGATCCCGGTGATCTCCTCGAAAGCCTTTGTCAGGACCTTGGACTCGTACTCGTGCGTCGGAATCGTCTCCGACAGCACGTTGATCTCCATGCCCTTGAAAGGTTCGGCTGCCTTGATGAACCACTCCAACTCCGACATCTGTCCGTCCTTCGACAGGGTAGATGGCTGGAATTCGCTCTCGACCCACTTCTTCGCCTCGTCCATACCAGCCAGGGCCGGTGCAGCGAACGCGAAGAGGGCGCTGGCCGCGACGGCGGCGAGCAGGTTTCTTTTCATTATTCAACCCTCCCTAGGTTAATGGAAGGATCATCAAGCGAAGGAAAATGAAAGTCAATATGAACCATAATGAAATTCAATGTTGCGATCCGGGGGTCAAATGAAGGAAAATTGCCTGCCTGACAGCCATTTGCCCGCTTTGCTTGTTCATGTTGCGGTCGCGTCTCGCTATTGCGAAAGAAAATGAAAGAAACCGAAGCTGCTACCATATCCCCCCGCCAGACGGACATTCTCGGTCGCGCCCGCGCCCAGGGCCGCGTGGACGTGGAGGAACTGGCGGGACAGTTCGCGGTCACGCCGCAGACGATCCGCAAGGACATCAACGAACTCAGCGACCGGGGGCTGCTGCAGCGCGTCCATGGCGGGGCGGTCTATCCGTCCAACGTCACCAACTTCGCCTATGATTCCCGGCGCATCCTGGCGGCGGAGGCGAAGCAGCGCATCGGTGCGGCGGCTGCGGCGCTGATTCCGGACAAGTCGTCGATCATGCTGAACATCGGCACCACGACCGAGCAGGTGGCCTTCGCCCTGCGCCAGCATGACGGCATCATGGCGATCACCAACAACCTGAACGTCGCCAACATCCTGCGGGAGGCGCCGTCGGCGGAGGTGATCATCGCCGGTGGCCTGGTGCGGCATTCGGACGGCGGCATCGTGGGTGAGGCGACCATTGACCTGATCAACCAGTTCAAGGTGGATTTCGCGGTCATCGGTGCTTCCGCCATCGACCAGGACGGCAGCCTGCTGGACTTCGACTATCGCGAGGTCCGCGTGGCGCAGGCCATCATCCGCCATGCGCGCCGCACCATCCTGGTTGCCGACAGCATGAAGTTCCAGCGCACGGCACCGGTGCGGATCGGTCACCTGTCGGAGATCGATGTCTTCGTCACGGACAAGTCACCATCTTCCGCGATATCCGACATCTGCAGCGCCAGCGAGGTGCGCCTGCACATCGCGGACAGTCCAGCAGCCCAGACCGGATAAGGGGTCCATGACGGAACATTTCGACATCTTCGTCATCGGCGGCGGCATCAATGGCTGCGGTGTTGCGCGTGACGCCGTGGGGCGGGGAAGGTCCGTCATGCTGGCGGAGATGAACGACCTCGCCCAGGGCACGTCGTCGGGGTCGACAAAGCTGATCCATGGCGGCCTGCGCTACCTGGAGCATTACGAGTTCCGGCTGGTGCGCGAATCGCTGATGGAGCGGGAGACGCTGTGGTCCATGGCGCCGCAGATCATCTGGCCGCTGCGCTTCGTGCTGCCGCACCATCGCGGCCTGCGCCCGGCCTGGATGCTGCGGCTGGGCCTGTTTCTCTACGACAACCTGGGGGGGCGGAAGCTGCTGCCCTCGACCCGGACCCTGGACCTGCGCACCGACCCGGTGGGGGCGTCGCTGCAGGACGGCTTCACCAGGGGCTTCGAATATTCCGACTGCTGGGTCGATGATGCGCGGCTGGTGCTGCTGAACGCCCGCGATGCCGCCGACCGCGGCGCCGTGATCCGCACCCGCACCCGCGTCACCGGGGCACGGGTGGAGGGGGGCAAGTGGCACGTCACCATGCAGGACCAGCGCGGCGGAGGGGAGCGGACAGTCACCGCCGATGTCCTGGTGAACGCTGCCGGTCCCTGGGTGGACGAGGTCATCGGCGGCGTCGTCGGACGCAACAATGCCCGCAATGTCCGGCTGGTGCAGGGCAGCCACATCGTGGTGCCGCGCCTGTTCGACCATGACCGCTGCTACATCTTCCAGAACGCGGACGGACGGATCGTCTTCGCGATCCCCTATGAAGGGGACTACACGCTGATCGGGACCACCGACCGGGACTATGACGGCGACCCGGCCGATGTCCGCATCACCGGGCAGGAAAAGGCATACCTGACGGAGGCGGTCAGCGCCTATTTCCGCACGGCGGTGACCGTCGACGACATCGTCTGGACCTACTCGGCCGTGCGCCCGCTCTATGATGACGGGGCGTCGAAGGCGCAGGAGGCGACGCGGGACTATGTCCTGACCACGGACCGCGACGCCGGTGCGCCGCTGGTCAATGTCTTCGGGGGCAAGATCACCACCTACCGCCGCCTCTCGGAGGAGGTGGTGGAGAAGATCGACACCCTGCTCGGTTCGCGCACGAAGCCCTGGACCGCGGGTTCCACCCTGCCGGGCGGGGACATTCCCGTGACCGGCTTCGATGCCTTCGCCGCGCAACTTCAGGCGGAGTTCGGGCAGGTGGATCCCGCCACCGTGCTGCGCCTTGCCCGCCTCTACGGCACCGTGGCGCGCGAGATACTTGAAGGGGCCGGCGAGGGGGAGGGCCTGGGACACCATTTCGGTGGCGGCATCCACGAGGCCGAGATCAGGCACCTGATCGCGCGCGAATGGGTCACCTGCGCCGATGACGTGCTCTACCGGCGGACCAAGCTGGCCCTGCATCTGGACGCGGCGCAGACGGCACGCCTGGAGGCCTGGATCGACGCGACGGTGCGGGACGGCGGGTGATGCGACGCCACACCACACAGGACCAGCGGTTTCTCAGGCCATGATCACTCGGCGCTTGCTTCTCCCAAGAGCCTCTTTGGATCGGCTTCGAACCGTTCGCGCGCCGTCTTCATCTTGCGAATGAGTTCCTGTGCGTCCTTTCCAATGGCCTGATACAGGTCGCGTTCGAGTGGCGGTATGTCACTTGCCATGCATGCCCTGATGATCTTCTCGATCGCTGCCTCGGCCGAGTTGGTGCCGGTCAACAGCCATTGAAGGGTGTGAAATTCCAGTGCGGCCTGGATATCCCTGTCATGGGCGTCGAAGGCGATGTCACCACGGTCGGAAAGATATGCGGCTTCGCTTTCGAACTCGGAGAGCGCGTTCTCGAATTCAGATTCGAACGCTGCGATCCTGTCTCCGTCAAAGAGCATCTTCTCGGATGAGGCAAGATTGCGCGGTTCGCTGATATTGCCGCTTCTCACGTGCAGTACCGGTCGGCCAACAGCCGTGCAGATGGCGACCTCATAGAAGATGTCCGCGGCAGCGTGGGCGGGCATGTCCTCCGAGAAGACAGCGACCGCAAATCCGCAGCCACGCATCAGCGCCAGATTGTTTCTCAGGCGATTTCCGGTCCGCGCCCTTCCGCCTGACTCGCGCAACGTATATCCGCAGCGTGCGCAAATCTTGCGGAGGAGGCCAACAATGTCCGAGTCGGCGGGACGTTCTGAATAGTCACCGTCAATGATCAGATAGCCGCTTCTGAACTGCGGTTGTAGTGGCTCCAGCCACGGTTCATGGTCAATGGGTGAATAAAGAACAGGCAAGTATCAATTCTTCTTTGTGATTCCCTTGTAAGGGCCATCCGTTTTTTTTACCGCAACAATCTTGCCGGTCTTCGTATCGAGTTTCACCCATCTCTTGGTGCGGGGGTTCTGCAATTGCACCCGGTCCTTGACGGCACCGTTCCTGTTCCCGTGACCTGTGTTTGTTGCCACGACGTGTCCTTCTGGTCGGCTGAATTGACGAGATTGTGGACCTATTTTATGCGAACCGGGCGCTCCCTGTCCACTGGACGAAGCTCTGCCGTTTGGGCATAGTCCGGCGCAGAATTTCGGTCCTGTCCTGCTTGGAGCGACTGTAGACATGGCACATATCGGCACCCGGTTCTTCACTTGGCGGAACGGCAAGCTGGTCGGCGAGGACCAGTTCGGCAATCGCTACTACGAGGACCGTCGCGGCAGCGGGCGGCGCTGGGTCGTCTACAAGGGCATGGTGGAAGGTTCCAAGGTGCCGCCGCAGTGGAATGCCTGGCTGCACCGCACCACCGACGAAGCACCGAAATCCGCGCCGGAACTGCGGGAATGGGAGAAGCTGCACCAGCCGAACCTGACCGGCACGCCGCACGCCTATCGCCCGCAGGGGCACGTCACGAAGGGTGCGAAGCGCGCCGCCGCGACTGGCGATTACGAGGCCTGGTCGCCGGAGGGCTGATCCGGACGCCGATCCTTACCATCCGAAGACGGGGGCAGTGAGCAGCATGTCCAACAACATCGTCGAGACCGTGATCGGTGCCGTGGTGATCGCCATTGCGGCCATGTTCCTGATCTTCGCCTATCGCACCGCCGATATCGCGCCCAGCACGGGTTACGAGCTGATCGCCAAGTTCGACAAGGTGGACGGCGTGATTGCCGGTGCCGATGTCCGGCTGAGCGGCATCAAGATCGGGTCGGTGAAGTCCACCGAGCTGGAAACGGCCAGCTACCTGGCGCTCGTGCGCCTGAACATTGCCTCCGACGTGCAGATTCCGGCCGATTCCTCGATCCGGGTGCTGGCCGACGGGCTGCTGGGCGACACGTTCCTGTCCATCGAGCCGGGCGGGGACGAGGCCAACCTGAATGCCGGTGACTCCTTCCGCTTCGCGCAAGGGTCAGTCAACATCATGGACCTGGTGGGCCAGGCGATCTATTCCGGCGGAAGCGCCAGCCAGTGAGCGACCAGAGCCAGGACTGGCAACCGGACCGCTACCAGCAGCATGCAGGCTTCGTCGCGGTGCTCGGCACCCCGGCGCTGGAACTGCTCGACCCGAAACCCGGTGAACGCATCCTCGATCTCGGCTGCGGCGATGGCGTGCTGACGGAGAAGCTGGTCGCGGCGGGTTGCGAGGTCGTGGGCGTCGATGCCGGTGCCGAAATGATCGCCGCCGCCCGCAAGCGCGGACTGGATGCACATGTGGTGGATGGCCATGCGCTCACCTTCCGCGACGAGTTCGATGCCGTCTTCTCCAACGCCGCGCTGCACTGGATGACCCGCCCGGCGGAAGTCGTCGCCGGCGTCCATCGCGCGCTCCGGCCCGGTGGCCGCTTTGTTGCCGAGTTCGGCGGGCATGGAAATGTCGCGGCGATCCGGACGGCGCTGATCGCGGTGCTGGCCCGTCGCGGTATCGACGGTGCCGCGTTGAGCCCCTGGTATTTCCCGACGCCGGACGAATACAGCGCGGTGTTGCGCGATGCGGGCTTCGTGGTGCATTCCGCCGAACTGATCCCGCGCCCGACGCCGCTGCCGACGGATGTCGGTGGCTGGATGGACACGTTCGCGGACAGCTATTTCGCCATGTTGTCGCCGCAGGACCGGGCGACGGTGCGGGCGGAGGCCGTGGACCTGCTCAGGCCGGTGCTTTGTGACAGTGAGGAACGATGGACAGCAGACTATGTCAGATTGCGCTTCTCGGCCTCGCGCTCGGCCTGACCGTTCTGCCTGCCGTCCCGTCGCGGGCGCAGCTGATCACGGAAGGGCAGGGCGAGACGTTTGACGCGGCCCGGTCGGAGGATGCCACGGGCCGTATCGCCATCCTGCGCGCCCTCGACAAGGTGACCGCCCGGACGGTGGACCTGGAGGTGCCGGTGGACCAGCCGGTGCGCTTCGGCACGCTGTCGGTCACTGTCCGCTACTGCCGCACCCGCCCGCCGGAGGAGCCGCCGGAGACCTTCGCCTTCCTGGAGATCGACGAGGAACCGGATTCGCGCGCTGCCGTGCGCCTGTTCACCGGCTGGATGATCGCCTCCAGTCCCGCCCTCAATCCGCTGGAACATCCGGTCTATGACGTCTGGGTCGTCGGCTGTCGCCATCCCGAACCGCCCGAGCCGGAGCCGGAAGCGGAAGATGCGGAAGATGGGGAGGGGGCGGAGGACGCGGCCGACCGCGAGTGACCGGCCTCAGCCGGGTTTCTGCAGGCCGCGTGCGATGACAACGTTCTGGATCTCCGTCGTGCCGTCCATGTACTGGGCCATCTTCGCGCAGGCGAAGTGACGGGCCGCCACCTCGTCGACCATGAAGCCGTTGGCCCCCATCACCTGCATGCAGTCGGCCAGCCGGGTCAGCGCGACGCGGGTGGCGAACTTCTTGGCGTGGGCGGCCTGCATGCTGGCGTTCCGGCCCGCGTCCCAGCGGCTGGCCGCGCTGTAGGTCAGCAGCCGCGCCGCCTCCAGGTCCGTCGCCACGTCGGCCAGCATCCACTGGATGCCCTGGAAATCGCCCACCGTCTGGCCGAAGGCCGGGCGCTCCGCCACATATTCCAGGCTGCGGGCCAGCGCCGCATTCAGCATGCCGGTACACATGGCGCCGACGAAGAAGCGCGCGGAATCGATGCCGCCCATCGCGGCCTTGAAGGCGGCTTCCTGCGGGATCAGCACGTCATCGCGGGTCAGGCGCACGCCCTCGAACCGGAAACCGCCGGTGCCCAGCGCATGGCCACCCGCCATGACATAGGGGCCGACGCGATGCACGCCCTCCCGCTCCGCCTCGATCACGAAGCACATGATGCCGCGCCAGCCCTTCGACGGGTCCGTCTGGGCATAGATCGACAGCACGCCCGCATGGCTGGCGCTGGATATCCATGCCTTCTCCCCGTCCAGCACCCAGCCGTCGCCGTCGGGGCGGGCCGTGCAGGCCACGGCCTGGGCGTCGGAACCCATGCCCGGCTCCGTCAGCAGGAAGGCGCCGATCTTCCGGCAGGCGATCAGGTCCGCCAGGAACTTCTGCTTCTGCCCGTCACTGCCGTTGCTGGCCAGGCTGAGGGCGAAGTTGTTGTGCACCACCATGCTGAAGGTGAAGGCCATGCAGCCATTGGCAAATTCCTCGAACACCCGGCATGCGGCGGTGAAGGAGGCACCCTGGCCGCCCTGCGCCTTCGGTACCAGCACACCCCCCAGTCCCAGCGCCGCCGCGGCCATCTGGGCATCACGCGGATAGGTTCGCTCACGCTCCCACGCGCCGGCATTGGGGGTGACATGTTCCGCCGTGAAGGTCCGCGCCGCCGCGACCAGTTCCTCTTCCGCGCCCGTCAGCTCGGCCTCGAATGCCATGACCTTCCTCCCCTGCATGTCGGCTGGTTCCGGGCAGCCTACGATCCCGCGGCCGCAATGGAAATGTCACATGGTGCGGGTCCGGCATGTACGAATACCGTTGTCCAGCCGGTGCCCGCCGCCATAAGGTCCGGGACTGCCGGATTGAGGAGCTTGAGAGCAGTGACGCGGTTTCTGAACGAGGAACAGGTCGCGGACTACCAGCGCGACGGGTTCGTCTTCCCGCTGCGCGCGTTCGCCCGCGAGACCGCCGACGCCTATCGCCATCGGCTGGAAAGCTTCGAGGCGGAGACCGGCGGGCCGATCCACGCCAACATGCGCCACAAGGTCCATCTGCTGTTCACCTGGGCCAGCGAACTGATCCGCCATCCGCGCATCCTGGACGCGGTGGAGGATGTGCTGGGGCCGGACATCCTGTGCTGGAGCACGAATTTCTTCATCAAGGAACCGGGTGACGAGAGCTTCGTGTCCTGGCACCAGGATTCGACCTACTGGGGCCTGGAACCGCCCGACGTGGTGACCGCGTGGCTGGCCCTGTCCGATGCCCCCGTGGAATCCGGCGCCATGAAGTTCAAGCCCGGCAGCCACCTGGGCGGACAGCTCGCCCACAGCGATACCTTCCACCCGAAGAACCTGCTGACGCGGGGCCAGGCCGTCGACGGGGACCTGGACGTGGCCGACGCGGTATCCGTGCCGCTGCAGGCCGGGGAGTTCTCGCTGCATCACATCAGGCTGGTGCATGGTTCCGACGCCAACACGACACCGAACCGCCGCATCGGCCTGGCCATCCGCTATATCGGCGCGCACGTGAAGCCGGTGAAGGCCGCCCGCAGCGCCACCCTGGTCCGTGGCATCGACCAGTTCGGCCATTTCGACCTGGAACAGGCCCCGGTGCTCGACATGGACAGGAACGCCCTGGCCGCGCACGAACAGGCAATGAAGGGGCAACTGGCGGCGCTCTATTCCGGCACCGACATCAGGACAGCGCGGGACTGAGCGCCCTGCCGTCGGCAGTCACCGGGCCAGCAGGAAATCCATCATGGCCGGCCAGGCCGCCGGGTCTTCCATGAAGAACAGGTGACCGCCCTCGAACTCCCGCAGGGTCGCGTTGGGCAGACGGTCCCGCAGGGCGTGCGACCGGGCACTGGGGGCAATCTCGTCATACCGGCCGCCACAGACCAGCACGGGTGCGGTGATGCCCGGCAGGATGTCCCATGCGTCGTGTCCGGCACGGGCGGCGAACTGGCGGTTCTGCGCCGCACGACGGTTCGGATCATCGCGATTGTCGCGCGCGCTGGTCTGGTAATAGTCGACCAGCTGCTTCGCCTTCTCGGGATTGGCGGCGCGCCAGTCGGCATCGCGGCGGTTGTCCGCCAGCGAGAGCATGGTCTCCGCATAGGCTTCCGCATCCAGGCCGGAAAGCTCGTGCAGCGGATAGGATGACCCGCCTTCGCCACCGGGGCTGGTGCAGCACAGCACCAGCCGCTTCAGGCGCGGTCCCAGCTTCGCCGCCACATGCTGTGCGACCATGCCGCCGAAGGAAATGCCCACGACCGCGCAATCATCCCAGCCCAGGTGGTCGAGAAGGGCCAGCGCGTCGTCGGCGAAGTCCGCCATGGTCAGCGGATGCTCGGTGATCGTCGACTGGCCCATCAGGCGATGGTCATAGGCACACAGCGTCAGCCGGTCGATGCCGGGCACGTCGAAGACGTTGGGCTTGCGGCGCAGGTCGGTGCCTGTGCCGCTGACGAACAGCACGCGCGGGCCGTTGCCCCGCACCTCGTGATAGATCTCGATCCCCCTGACCGGCGCGAACGGCATCGGTCAGTCCTGCAGGCGCTGGTAGAGACCGATGATGTAGGCGCGATCCTCCGCCGCCAGCTCGCCGGCCTCCAGCTCCCGGGCGAAATCCTCCAGGTCCTCCCGCGTGCCGTCATGCAGGGACGGGCGGGCCAGCATGGCCTCGATCGCCTTGCGGATGGAATCGTCATCCTCGCCGACCTCGATCGCCGGGCCGCTGCTGACCGTGGTGCCGGGCAACCTTTCCAGCAGGATGTCCTCCCACTCCAGCGCTGCCTGATCGACCATGGCGGCGGCGGCGCGCGCGGCGCTCAGCACCGTCTGGTCATCCTCGCCCCCCAGCGCATCCAGGGCGGCAAGCAGGGCGTCACGATCAATGCTCATTCTCAACTGTCTCCGTGCGGGGGGCGCCCGGGCCGCGAAATGGTCCCTGACGGCGCGCTGGAATCTCGATTACCCTGCGCAATATCACGAATGCGCGGCCTGACCCAAGCGGTCCGCTGCGGCGGGCGATGGAGAAGAGATGAAAAGGCAGCAGTCACCGGAGACGCTTCTCGCGCAGGCCGCCGGGTACGTGGAGCCTGTCTCACGCGGCCTGTCGCCGGGCATCTTCCCCGCCACCACCTATGAACGTGACGCCGACATGTCGCTGCCGGGCGGCGCGGTCTACAGCCGCGACGACAATCCGGGCTTCGACGTTGCGGAGGAGATGCTGCGGCAACTGGAGCACGGGGCGGAGGCCATGCTCTATGCCTCCGGCATGGCGGCGGCCAGCTCCCTGTTCAAGGCGCTCCGCCATGGTGACCGGGTGATCCTGCCACGGGTGATGTACTTCGCGCTGCAGGCCTGGGTCCAGGACTTCGCGGAACGCTTCGGCCTGCGGCTGGAACTGGTGGGCAACGACGCGGCCGACTACGCGGCGGCGCTGTCGCGGGAGCCGGCCAGGCTGGTGTGGGTGGAGACCCCGTCGAACCCGCTCTGGAGCGTGACCGACATCGCCGCCGTCGCGGCGGCCTGCCGGGCCTGCAGGGCGACGCTGGCAGTGGACAACACGGTGCCGACACCGGTGCTGACCCGACCGCTGGAACTGGGCGCCGATATCGTCATGCATTCGGCGACGAAGGCGCTGAACGGCCATTCCGACGTGCTGGCCGGGGCGCTGGTGACCGGTGATGCGGACCATCCGCTCTGGCTCGGCGCGAAGCAGGAGCGGCGGCTGGCAGGGGCAGTCATCGGGCCGTTCGAGGCCTGGCTGCTGGCCCGTGGCATGCGCACCCTCCACGTGCGCATGGACCGGGCAATGCGGAACGCCGCCGAGCTGGCCCACTGGCTTGCCGAGCGGGAGGACGTCGCCGGTGTGCTCTATCCCGGGCTGCCGGACCATCCGGGCCACGCGGTCGCGGCACGACAGATGGAAGGCGGCTTCGGCACCATGCTGTCGGTCCTGACCGGAGGCGGGGAGGCGCGGGCACGCGCCGTGAAGGGGCAGCTGGAACTGTTCCGCCGCGCCACCTCGCTGGGCGGGGTGGAGAGCCTGGTGGAGCACCGCCGCACGGTCGAGGGACCGACCAGCCAGGCGCCGGACGACCTGCTGCGCCTGTCGGTGGGGATCGAGGCGCTGGACG
The DNA here is from genome assembly GCA_965228535.1 of Minwuia sp. GTDB lineage: Bacteria > Pseudomonadota > Alphaproteobacteria > Minwuiales > Minwuiaceae > Minwuia. The sequence goes on from CBDDHU010000003.1 coordinate 1,870,300, forward strand.
ACCTGAAGGCGGACCTGGCGCAGGCCCTGTCCGCAACCCGATGGAACAGAACAATGAATGACGGGGAGTGAACCATGATCGATCTCTACACCTGGGGTACACCGAATGGCCGCAAGGTCTCGGTGATGCTGGAGGAATGCGGACTGCCCTACCAGGCGTTCGCGGTGAACATCAGCAAGGATGAGCAGTTCGCGCCGGACTTCCTGAAGATCTCGCCGAACAACAAGATCCCGGCCATCGTCGATTCCGACGGCCCGGACGGCAAGCCGATCTCCGTCTTCGAGACCGGTGCGATCCTGGTCTACCTGGCGCAGAAGACGGGCAGGTTCCTGCCCGCCGATCCGCGCGGGTTCACCGAAACCATGCAGTGGCTGATGTGGCAGATGGGCGGGCTGGGGCCGATGCTGGGCCAGGCGCACCATTTCCGCCGTTTCGCGCCAGAGACCATTCCCTACGCCGTCGACCGCTACACCAACGAGACCAAGCGGCTCTATGGCGTGCTGGACAGGCAGGTCGCCGCGACCGGCTGGCTGGCGGCAGGCGAGTACACCATCGCCGACATCGCCTCCTTCCCCTGGATCGCACGCCACGAATGGCAGGGCCAGGTGCTGGAGGACTATCCGAACCTGAAGGACTGGTACGACCGCATCTGGGCGCGTGATGCGGTGAAGAAGGGGTTCGAGGTTCCCTGACCGGGTGAAACGTCCGGGCGGGCGCTGCAAGCCGCGCCCGGACGATCCGGCAGGGCGTGCGGGTCAGGCGCTCTCCGCCAGCGCTGCCCGCAGCTTGTATTTCAGGATCTTGCCACCGACGGTTTCGGGGAAGGAGTCCATCGGCACGATCTTCTTCGGGGTCTCGAAACCGGCAAGCTGTTCCCGCGCGAAGGCGATGATCGCGTCCTCGTCCAGGGTCGCGCCCGGCTTGGCGATCACGCAGGCGGTGACCATCTCGCCCCACTTCTCGTCCGGGATGCCGACCACGGCGGCGCGGGCGATGGACGGGTGCTGCTGCAACACCGACTCGACCCGGATGCTGGACACGTTCTCCCCGCCGGACTTCACGATGTCCTTGTAGCGGTCGACCATGATCCGAAGACCCTTCTCGTCATAGGCGAAGCTGTCGCCGGAATGCAGCCATTCGTCCTTCAGCGCCTCCCGCGTTGCCTCCGGATCGCGGTAATAGCCGGAGAACATGGCCGGTGACCGGTAGACAGCCTCTCCCTCCACGCCCGGTTGGCCGCGCAGGTCGTTGCCGTCCATGTCCATCACCGTGGATGCCAGCATCGGCAGCGGCAGGCCGACATAGTTCACGGCCGGGGAGTTCCTGAGGTACGTGTCCCGGTTCTGGTTGATGTAGAAGCAGTGGCAGACAACGCACTCGGTCTGGCCGATGATCTCGTAGACGCTCAGCTTCGGCGAGGTCAGGCGCTGGAAGCGGGCGAGGGAGCCGGGTGCCAGCGGTGCCCAGCCGAAGAACATCACGTTGATCCGCGACAGGTCATAGGCGACAGGGTTGTCCTCCACCGCCTGGATCAGCGATTCCACGAACTGCGGCGACCCGCCCCAGAGGCAGTTGACGCCTTCCTGCGTGCAGGCGCGGGCCATCGCGTGGCCCTCCGGCTTGCGGCCCATGATGACGGTGGCACCGGCCAGCAGCGGCGCGATCATCATCAGCAGGTCGCCGATATGGAACGTCATCGGGGTGAAGGTCGCGGCCCGCAACTCGTTCTCGTGGTCCAGGCCTCGCGTCATGGAGAGCACGTGGTTGTACCCGGCCATGTAGGCATAGGCGTGGGAGATCATCACCGCCTTCGGCTTGGCGGTGGTGCCGGAGGTGAACAGCACCTCCCAGACATCATCGGCATGGATCGCGACATCGGGGTCCTCGATACCCTGCCCCTCGATGAAGTCGTCGAAGGAGGGGAAGCCGTCATCCGGCCCGGCACCGATGGACAGGATCGGCTTCACGCCCGCCGCCTCGAAGGCATGGCCCATGCGCTGCCACAGGTCGGCATCGACGATGGCGCAGCTTGCCTCCATCCGCTCCAGCCCGTCGGTGATGATGTCGGGAGCCATCATCACGTTCATCGGGGTCGCCACCAGGCCGGCCTTGGCGATGGCGATCTTCGACAGCCATGCCTCGACGGAGTTGTCGCAGAGCATCGCCACCCGCGCCGCCTTCGGCAGGCCCAGCGCCAGCAGGCCGTTGGCGACCCGGTTCACCAGCTCGTGCGCCTGGCGGTAGGTCACGCGGGCATGCTTCGGGTTCACGGTGGCGTCGGGGGTGGCGACCAGGCATTCCTTGTCGGGCATGCTCCAGGTCATGCGTTCGATGATGTCGCCGACCGACATGCGGTTCCAGCGCTGGTCGTTGCGGCGATTGTGGAAGTTCTCGACGTCGATTTCCAAGTCTCGTGCCTCCCCGGGCATTTCTGTTTCGTGGTTGGTTGCTGAAGTCTACAGGATCGCCACGGCGTTGGCGGGCGATCCGATGGCGCCGGGCAGGTTCAGTGGCACGGCGGTCATCATGAAGTGCCAGTCGCCACGATCCTTCAGCGCTGGAGCCAGTTCGGAGAAGTCGAACATCTCCCCGAACGCCAGGCCCAGCAGCGGGATCATGCGGCGGTGCAGCGATCCGACCTTCGGGTTGCCGGGCACCACCTCCACCGCCGGGTTGTCGCAGGCGACCGTCGCCACCTGCCAGTTCCACAGCAGTCGCGCCATGTCCTCCGACCCTTCCAGCCCCGCATGGCGCACGTTCGCCGCGTAGTCGGCGCGGGCGGCAGGGGACAGCGCGCGATAGGCCTCCACCCAGCCGAAGCGGACGCACAGCATGTCGCCGGTGCCGATGCGCGTACCCTGGTGCGCCGCCGTTGCCTCCAGGTCTGCGGCCGTGACGATCTGCGGCGACAGCGGATCGAAGTCGCGGCCCGTGTCGCGCATCCAGCTCGCCACGTCCAGCAGCACGCCGCAGCCGGTCAGGCCATGTTCCACCCAGTGTTCGATCCCCAGCCGTCCGCGTCCGGCGCTGAAGCCGTCGGTGATGCCGGTGTAGTAGCCATGTTCCCGCGCCCGCACGTGCCGCAGCCCGTCCCACTGGCTCGACGCCTGCAGGAACAGGGAGTTGACGCTGTCATCCAGGGTATTGCGGTCCAGCGCGTAGATGTCGTGATGCAGCGCCTTGCGCCCGAACAGCGGCGGGTCCGGCTGGTCCAGCGGCAGCGACAGGTTCACCGACCGACCGGACTGCACCAGCCCAGCCGCCGCCCGCACCCGGTCCGGCGTCAGCAGGTTGATGCTGCCGAGGTCGTCGTCACGGCCATGCACGTCCCAGGCATGACGCATCCCCAGACCCTCCAGCACCGGAAGGTCGTCATATTCGGGCCGGTCGCCCATCGCCTCGTCCTCCCCAGGATCAGCGCGCGGTTGCCGTCTGTCTCCGGCAGGGACTTTCGCAAGGGCAGGAAGCGCCGGTCAAGCGGCACTGACGCAACCCGGCCATCGTCGGCCCGGGTGATGGGCGACGAGGATGTGCCGGATCAGTGGTCGGCGGGGCGGGGCGCACCGCGCTTCATGATCGAACCGGCGATCCCGGCGGGGAAGAAATAGACCAGCAGGATGAAGATGATTCCCAGCCAGAACAGCCAGCGGTCGGGGTCCAGGATGTCGGGGATCAGCGGCAGGCTGGCCGTGGCCTCCGCCGCCGCGCCCATCAGATCACGCAGGTAGTACTGCGCCATCACCAGCAGCACCGCGCCGATGACCGCGCCCCACATGGTGCCCATGCCGCCGATCACCACCATCAGCAGGATGTCGATCATGATGCCGAAGCTGAGCGTCGTGTCGGGGCCGGTATATTTCAGCCAGACCGCGTAGACCGACCCGGCCAGCGACGCGGCGACCGCGGCCGCGCAGAAGACGAAGGTACGGTAGGCGACGACACGGTAGCCGATGGCCTCCGCCCGGGCCTCGTTCTCCCGGATCGACTTCAGCACCGTGCCCAGCGGCGAGCCGACGAGGCGCAGCATCAGCACGAACAGCGCCAGGCAGGACAGGAAGACGAAGTAGTAGGCCGCCAGCTTGCCGTTCAGCTTCACGCCGAACAGGCGCACCACCTTGCCGTCCTCGTCCACGAGCAGCTTGGTCGCGGTCTTGAACAGCGACGGGGTGCGGAAGGTGATGCCGTCCTCGCCGCCGGTGAAGTCGGAGAGCTGGGAGGCGAGCACCAGTGCCACACTGGCCGCCGCGAGGGTGATCATGGCGAAGAAGATCGCCTTCACCCGCAGCGACAGCAGTCCGATCACGACCGCCACCGCCAGCGACACCGCGACCCCGGCGAGGCTGCCGACGATCACCGCGTCCCAGCCCGCGCCCCACTGGCGCAGCGTGATGGCGACACCGTAGGCGCCGAAGCCGAAGAACATGGTGTGGGCGAAGCTGACGATGCCGGTATAGCCGATCAGCAGGTCATAGCTGGCCACCAGCACGATGAAGATGCACAGCTTTGCCGCCACTTCCAGCGATCGCACGTCCTGGAACAGGAACGGCGCGAACAGCAGCAGCGCGGCGATGGCGAGCACGATCAGGCGGATCGCGGTCTCGCCCCTGGTACGCTGTCGGCCGGTGGTGATGGTCGCGGTCATGGCCTGCCTCACTTCACTGCCGGGCGCAGGCCGCTGGGCCGCCACATCAGGATCGCCATCATCAGGATCATGTTCGATGCCAGCGCCAGCTTCGGTGCCAGGAAGCCGACATAGTTGCCGACCAGGCCGACCATGATCGCCCCCAGCAGCGTGCCCTCGATGGAGCCCAGCCCGCCGATGATGACGACAATGAAGACGATGATCATGATCTCGCCGCCCAGGGCGGGGGAGATCAGGGTCTCGTAGCCGGCCCACATGGCGCCGCCCATGGCGGCGAGGGCGGAGCCGAGCATGAACACGCCGATGAACAGCCGGTCGATGCGGAAGCCCAGGGCCTCCACCATCTCCCGGCTCTCGACCCCGGCCCGCACCAGCAGGCCGATCCGGGTGCGGTTCAGCACCAGGTACAGCGCGATGTAGACCACCAGGCCCAGCCCGAAGGCGAAGATGCGGTAGATCTCGATGGACACGTCACCCAGGATCAGCGCGCCCTCCAGGAAGCCCGGACGCGGCACGGCGGTCGGGGTGCCGCCCCAGACGGCGAGGATGATCTGCTCCGAGACGATCAGTGCGCCCATGGTGATCAGGATCTGGCGCAGGTGATCCTCGTAGACCGGGCGGATGATCACGGTCTCGAAGAACCAGCCCGCGATCAGGCCGAACAGCAGCGCCGCCGTGACCGCCAGGAACAGGGCCATGGCACCCAGGAAGATGCTGTCGCCGGACAGCCAGCCGCTCAGCCCGGCCAGCACGCTGGCGGCGACGAAGGCGCCGAAGCTGACAAAGGCGGAATGGCCGAAGTTCAGCACGCTCATCAGGCCGAACACCAGCGACAGGCCGGACGCCATCAGGAAGATCATCATGCCCATGGCCAGCCCGGCAACGGTCAGCGTCACCCAGGATGACGGGGTGCCGATCAGCACGAAGGCGATGGCGGCGACGGCGACGGGTAGCAGGTTGACGCCGCCCAGCCGCACGATGATGTGCTCCAGCTTTTCCATCATCTCCTCACGACAGTCCCAGCAGGCGGTCCTGCAGTTCCGCATCGGCGGCAAAGGCTTCCATCGGCCCGGCATGGGCGATGCGCCCGTCATCGATCACCGCCATGTCGCATCCCAGCGAACGGGCGAAGGCGAAGTTCTGTTCCACCAGCAGGATCGTCGTGGTCTCCGCGATCTCCCGGAACGCCTGCGCCATGGCATCGACGATGGCCGGGGCCAGGCCCTTGGTCGGTTCGTCGATAAGGATCAGGTCACGCGGTTCGATGATCGCGCGGGCCACGGACAGCATCTGCTTCTGCCCGCCGGACAGGGACCAGGCCTGCTTGGTCCAGAACTGTTCCAGCGCCGGGAACAGGGTGTGGACCCGTTTCAGGCGTGCCGGGTCGAACTGTCCCTTCCTGGTGGCGAGCACCATGTTCTCCGCCACCGTCAGGCCGCCGAAGATGCCCATGTTCTCCGGCACGTAGGCGATGCCCTTGCGGGCGATGTCGGCGGTGTGCAGGCCGGTGATGTCCGCACCGCGCAGCCGCACCGATCCGGGGGAGGGGCGCCACAGCCCCATGATGGAGCGCAGGGTGGTGGTCTTGCCGGCACCGTTGCGGCCCAGCAGCACGAAGACCCCGCCCTCCGGTACCTCCAGGCTGATGTCGTGCAGGATGGCGTACTGGCCGATGCTGGTGCGCATCCCGCTGATCGAGAGCAGGCTCATGCCGCGGCCCCCGCCGTGCCGAGATAGACGTCGCGCACGATCTGGCTGTTCATCACCTCTTCCGGTGCGCCGTCCGCCACCAGCGCGCCGTTGTGCAGCACCACGATGCGGTCGGCCAGCGCCCGCACCACGTCCATCTTGTGCTCCACCAGCAGCACGGTCTTGGTGGTGTCGCGCTTGATCTCCGCGATCAGGTCCAGCACGTCCGGGGCGTGGTCCAGCGACATGCCTGCAGTGGGTTCGTCGAACATGTAGATGTCCGGCTCCATGGCCATCAGCATCGCCACCTCCAGCTTGCGCTGGTCGCCATGCGGCAGGGTGGCGGCGGGCATGTGGGCGACGGCGGTGAGGCGCGTCGCCTCCAGGTAATGCTCCGCACGGGCGATGATCCCGGTGAAGCTGTCGACTGCGCGCAGCAGCCGCCAGCCATGGCCGGACCGGGCCTGCACCACCAGCCGGATGTTCTCCAGCACCGTCAGCTGCGGGAACAGGTTGGTCAGCTGGAACGCGCGACCGATGCCGCGCCGGGCGCGGGCCGACGGCGAGAGCCGCGTCAGGTCGCGCCCGCCTTTCAGCACCTGTCCCGACGATGCCGGAAGCTGCCCCGACATCAGGTTGAAATAGGTTGTCTTGCCCGCACCGTTGGGGCCGACGATCACCGTCAGTTCGCCCGGATGGAAGTCGCAGGTGACGTGATCGACGGCGACGTGGCCGCCAAACCGGATGGTCAGGTCGCGGGTGGAGAGGGAGGCTTCTGTCATCATGCTGTCCGCAATGGCCTGCCCGGCCCCGCCGGCCACAGGGTGGTGGCGGCGGAACCGGGCAGGCGCTTCTGAGCGGGCCTGGACCGGATCAGTTCTTCCGGCCGATGGGGATGTTCATCTCGGAGGCCGGGATCTCCCGCACCTTCTCCGGGATGGCCCAGTCCACGTTCTCGTCCACGCGGATCTTGAAGTGGGTCATGTTCTGCAGCGCCTGGTGGTCCTCCGGACGGAAGGTCATCGGACCCTTCGGCGTGTTCCAGCTCATGCCTTCCATGGCCTTGATCAGCGCCTCGGTCTCCAGTTCCTCGGCGGTTTCCAGTGCCTTCACCACGGCAATGGCGGCGGACATGCCACCGGCGGTGAAGAAGTCCGGCGGGGTGCCGAAACGCTTCTGGTGTTCCGCGACCAGCCAGTTGTTCTCCGGATTGTCGTGGTTCTCGTAGTAGTAATAGATCGCGCCTTCCATGCCCGGCACCCGCTTGTAGGTGGGCAGGACCGGCAGGATGTGGCCGCCGGTGGAAATCTCGATGCCGTAACGCTGCGGTTCCAGGGCCTGGATCTTGCCCATCGGGTCACCGCCCCCGGCGACGTAGATCAGGATGACCTTGCGGCCTTCCTTGTCCTTCAGCGCGTTGAACATGCGCTCCGTCGCGGCGGTGAAGTCGGTGGTCTTCTGCGGCACGTACTCTTCCGTCACGATGGTCGCGCCGGTGCCTTCCAGCGCGGCGCGGAAGGCGGCGATGCCGTCACGGCCGAAGGCATAGTCCTCCGCCAGCGTGGCGACGAACAGGTTCGCGTCGGGCTTCAGCGCCAGCGCCTGCGCCTGCATGTCCATGGAGGAATTGCGGGAGGTCTTGAAGACATAGCGGTTGCTGTCCGGTCCGGTCAGGCTGTCGGCCACGGCAGGTTCGATCAGCAGGATCTTCTCGTACTCCTCCGCGATCGGCAGCAGCCCCTTGGTCACGCCGGAGGAGGTGGCGCCGACGGCCAGCAGCACGTCGTCATCGCCATAGGCCTCCGCCAGCACGGCACGGGCCACGTCCGGCTTGAACTGGGTGTCCTTGCGGATGATCTCGATGGGGCGGCCCCGCACGCTCATGGTGCCGTTGGTGGCATATTCCAGGCCCATCTCGAAACCGGTCTGCGCCTGCTTGGAGAAGACCTCGAAGGTGTGGCCGGAGATGCCGTGGACCAGCGCGATCTTGATCGGATCGGCGGCGCCGGCCGCGCCGATGGCGGCGGTACCGGCGATGACGGCACCGAACAGGGCGGCACCGACGTTGCGAATCGTGGCTTTCATGATTCCTCCCGAATTGGACCGTTCGGCACGCGGCGTTGCACCGCCCCGTCCGGTCATCTAGTTTTGCCCGTTCATGATCGCTTTCGCGTGCAAGGGCACAAGATCGTGGAACTACGTACCGAAGACTGTTTCAGGGACGGCGACTTTGCCGAACTGGCGTATCTCAATGCACCGGTCGGCCTCGTCGTTACCGAGAATCGTGTCATACGCGACTGCAACCATGCCTTCGCGAACATGTTCGGCTATGCCCGTTCCGATCTCAAGGACCGACTGTTCGCGATGCTCTATCCCAGCCAGGCGGAGTTCGTGAACATCCGCGACCGGGGCGTCCCGGCGCTGCGGGCAAGCAACAGCTACTGGGACGAGCGGGTGATGGCGCGCAAGGACGGCACCCTGTTCTGGTGCCGGGTGCGGGGCCATTCCTTCACGCCGGAGGAGCCGCTGATGCGCGCGGTCTGGAGCTTTGCCGACCTGTCGGAGACCCGGCCCTACGTGCCGCTGACCGCGCGGGAGCGGGAGGTGATCTCCTTCCTCACCGACGGCATGACCAGCAAGGAGATCGCGCGGGAGATCGGCCTGTCCTACCGCACCGTAGAGGTCTACCGCGCGCGCATCCTGAAGAAGTTCGGGGCCAGCAACACCAGCGCCCTGTTCGTGTCGCTGGGCGGGGTCAGCAGCGATCACGTGGTGTCTGACGCGGTGGAGCATCAGGTCTCCGGCTGAACCGGGTCACCGGCGGACCTACCCCGTGCGCGCACTGATCCGGGCGGCGAGATGAATTCCCCTGCGGATGCGACTGTAGGTGCCACAGCGGCAGATGTTGGTCATTGCGGCGTCGATGTCGGCGTCGCTCGGCATCGGCGTTTCCGCCAGCAACGCGGATGCGGCCATGATCTGGCCGGACTGGCAATAGCCGCACTGCGGCACGTCCAGTTCGGCCCAGGCTTGCTGCACCGGGTGGCTGTTGTCCGGGGAGAGCCCTTCGATCGTGGTGATCTCGGCCTCTCCGACCTCGCTGACCGGCAGCACACAGGTGCGGGTCGCGACGCCATCCAGGTGAACCGTGCAGGCACCACAGAGGCCCTGGCCGCAGCCGAAACGGGTGCCGGGCAGACCGACGCTCTCCCGCAGGACCCAGAGCAGGGGCGTATCGGGCTCGACATCCAGTTCCACGGTCTGGCCATTCACTTTCAGGGTCAGCATGGGCTTGTCTCCGGTCAGATGCTCAGGCCGTGGCGGGACAGCGGCAGGGTGCGGATGCGGCGGCCGGTGGCGGCGTAGATGGCGTTGGTCAGTGCGGCGGCGACCGGCGGTGCGCCGGGTTCGCCGAGACCGGTGGGTGGTTCGGCGCTGGGGACGAAATGCACCTCCACCTCGGGTGCCTCGTGCAGGTGCAGCACCTCGTAGTCATGGAAATTGCTCTGCTCCACGCGGCCCCCCGCGATGGTGATCTCGCAGCGAAGGGTGTTCTCCAGGCCCCAGAGCACGGCACCATGGACCTGGGATTCCGCGATCGCCGGGTTGACCACGATGCCGCAGTCAACGGCGCAGACGATGCGATGGATGCGCAGGGTGCCGTCATCGCTGAAGGAGATCTCCGCCACCTCCGCGACCAGGGTGTCGAACGACCGGTGCACGGCCAGGCCCTGGAACCGGCCCGGCGGCGGACGCCCCCAATCCGACTTCTCCGCAACCAGGTCGATCACGCCGAGGTAGCGTGGTTCCGCCGCCAGCAGCCTGCGCCGATACGCCAGCGGATCCTCCCCCGCGGCATGGGCGCATTCATCGATCGCCGCTTCCTTGCAGAAACCGGAGAAGGAATGCTGCACCGAGCGGTGGGAGCCGTTCGGGACCGGAATGTCCATGATCTCGTCATCGGTCTTCAGGTCGCCGACGGGGTAGGGGAAGGGGTTGCCCTGCATGAAGGATGTGCCCAGCCCGGCCAGCATGTTCACGTCACCCAGCAGGGCCTGCACGGGCAGCCAGGAGAATTCGGGGAAGTTGTCGTCCAGCACCTTCTGGAATGATGACGGCGCGGCGATCTTCGTGTGCCATGCCGTCGGCGTGCCGTCGGCACCCAGCGCGATGCGGAACCGGGCGCGGGTGACGGGGCGGTAGAAGTCATGCTGCATGTCTTCCTCCCGCGTCCAGAGCAGGCGCACCGGTGCGTCCACCTGCTTCGCGATCGCGACGGCCTGCGCGACATAGTCATTCTCCAGCCGTCGCCCGAAGCCGCCGCCCAGCTGGGTGACATTGACCTCGATCTCCTGGCGCGGCAGGCCGGTGACGGCGGCGGCTGCTGCCGCCGCGCCATGCGGGTTCTGCGTCGGCACCCACAGGCGGCAGGATGTCGGTGTCACATGCGCGGTGCAGTTCATCGGTTCCAGCGGCTGATGCGCCAGGAAGGGCGCCTGGTACGAGACATCCAGCACCGTCGCGGCATCGGGAAGCGGGTTCTCATCCATCTCCTGCATCGCGGCTTCGAGCATGCGGGTGAAGTCTGCGGAACTGCGGTGCGCATGGGGCCCGTCGTCGAAGGTGACAGCCAGCGCCTCCAGCCCCTTCAGCGCCCGCCAGTGGCTGTCGGCCACAACGGCGATCCCGTCGTCCAGCGGGACGACCTTGCGCACGCCCGGCATGGCCATGGCCGCTGCCTCGTCGTGGGACGCGACCCTGCCGCCGAACACCGGCGACTGGGCCACGGTGGCGTAGAGCATGCCGGGCAACGTCACGTCGATGCCGTAGATCGCGCCGCCGCTGATCTTGGCGGGCGTGTCCAGCCGGGGCACGGACCTGCCGATCAGCCGGAACCGGTCAGGTGTCTTCAGCACGGGATCCTTCGGCGGCGGGAGCTGCGATGCAGCCTGCGCCAGCGCACCGAATCCGAGCGACCGGCCCGATGGATGGCTGACCACGGAGTCCGTGACCGTGCAATCCGATGCCTTCACGTCCCAGGCCTGTGCGGCCGCCGCGACAAGCATGGACCGCGCCGCCGCACCCAGCTTGCGCAGCTTCAGCCAGTAGGAACTGACGGAGTTGCTGCCCCCGGTGACCTGGATGAAGTACTTGGGATTGTCGAAGGCGGGGTCATAGGGGGCGAAGGAGGTGCTCACGCGCTTCCAGTCCGCGTCCATCTCGTCGGCGACCAGCATGGTCAGGGCGGTCTGCACGCCCTGGCCCATCTCCACGCTCGGCACGATGAAGTTGATGTCCCCGTCAGGCGCAATGTGCAGCCAGGCATTGCGGAACCGCTGCTCCTCCCGCGTCGTGGCGAATGATGCGATCGGATCCAGGTCGTTGCTGCCACAACCGATCAGCAGACCGGCGGAAGCCCCCAGTCCAAGCTGCAGGAAGCGGCGTCGGCTCAGTTCGGACAGGTTCACGACGAACTCTCCCGGTGATGGCGGGTGCGCATGGCACGGGCTGCGTTCCGGAGCGTGGTCGCAGGGCGGCGGCTTCGTCAAATGAATTGGGCATTATTTACAAATTTCGTCAAAAATGTAAAATTCGCTCATGGATGACATGGAAACCTATGAAGGCGTGCTCAGGGTCTTTGCCGGCTATGGCTTCGGCAAGGCCTCGATGAGTGAGATCGCCTCGGCTGCGAACGTTTCACGCCAGACGCTCTACAACCGGTTCCGGACCAAGAAGGCGGTGCTGAGCTGGGCGGTGGCGGGGTTTCTCGAGATCTGCATGACACGCGCCATGGCCCGGCTGGGGGAGCCTGAAACGGATGCGGAGACGGCTCTGACCGGCTTCTTCCATGCGTGGATCAGCGACGTTCTGCCCCTGTTGCGGGCATCGCCGCACGGGGCGGAGATCCTTGATCTCGGTGCGGATGTCCAGCGGCGGGAGAATGTCGACCGGGTGGCCCGCATGGCGGACCACCTGGCCGGTTTCATGCTGGCGCGCGGCATCTGCCGGGAACGGACGGATGCCGAGGGGCGCGCCTTCCTGCTGATCATGGCATCGAAGGGATTGTTGCTGGAGAGCATGGACGTAGCGGCCTTCGATGAAGGGGTCCGGCGGGCAGTGCGAGCTGTCCTGCTGCTGGCACCGGCGGCCGCGATCACGGATCAGGGGAGCCTGCAGAGATGAGCGAATGGAAACCGACACACCGCCACTACAAGGGCGGGCTGTACCGGGTGCTGCACACCGCGCTGCACAGCGAGACGGAGGAGAAGCTGGTGATCTACCAGAGCGCCGACGGGCGCATCTGGGCCCGGCCCTTCGACATGTTTCACAGTCCCGGTCCGGACGGAAAGGGAAAGCGGTTCACGCCGATTGAGGGGGACGGTCCGGGTCTCTAGGCTGTTGCCACTTCGGGGAGAGGGGAATCGCGACCGATGACAGATCAGCCAGTGGTGGACTACGCGGCGTTCCGGGCGGAGGTGCGGGCCTTCCTGCAGGCCAACCTGCCCGACGAGATCCGGGAGGCAACACGCCTGACCGCCAGCATGTTCCCGCACATGCCGACCGCCATTGCCTGGCAGAAGATCCTGCACCGCCAGGGCTGGGCCGCGCCGCACTGGCCGGAGGAATTCGGCGGGCCGGGATGGGACCTGCGCCAGCAGGCGATCTTCCGGGAGGAGCAGGACCTGGCCGGTGCGCCGTCGACCATCATGCAGGGGCTGTTCATGTGCGGCCCGGTGCTGATGGGCCATGGCACGAAGGAACAGCAGGACCATTACCTGGCGCGCCTGCTGTCGGCCGAACACATCTGGTGCCAGGGCTATTCGGAGCCCGCATCCGGCTCCGACCTCGCCAGTCTGAAGATGGCGGCGGTGCCGGACGGCGATGACTACATCCTGAACGGCAGCAAGATCTGGACCTCCAACGCCCACGAGGCGACGCACATGTTCTGCCTGGTGCGCACCTCGACGGAGGGCAAGCCGCAGCAGGGCATCACCTTCCTGCTACTGGAGATGGACACGCCCGGCATCACGGTGGAGCCGATCATCAACCTGAACGGGGTACAGGAGCAGTGCCAGGTCTTCTTCGATGACGTGCGGGTGCCGCAGGCAAACCGTGTCGGGGCGGAGAATGACGGCTGGACGGTGGCCAAGTACCTGCTGGAGTTCGAGCGGAGCATGAGCTACGCCGCGCCGCTGAAGAAGCGACTGCGCCAGATCCGGCGCTCCGCCGCGGAGGAACTTGCTGCCGACGGCACCCCGCTGATTGATGACCGTGTGTACCGGCGCAGGCTGGCGGCGGCGGAGATCGACGCCCGCGCCTTCATCGCCATGGAGACGAAGGTGATGGAGGAGACGGCGGCCGGTGGTTCGCCGGGGCCTGCCGCGTCGGTGCTGAAGATCGCGGGTGCCGATGCCCGCCAGGCGCTGGACAGGCTGTGGCTGCAGACCGTGGGAACCGATGGGGTGCCGTTGCAGCCGGAGGCGCTGGTGCCCGGCAACAATGTCGAGCCGCTGGTCCCCGATCACGCGCTGACGGCCATGGCGACTTGGCTGGATGACCGTTCCACAACCATTGCAGGCGGCAGCGCGGAGGTGCAGCGCAGCATCGTCGCCAAGGCCGTGCTGGGGCTGTGACCGCCATGACCTTTGCCCTGACCGAAGAACAGCAGATGCTGAAGGACAGCGTGGACCGCTTCGTCACGCAGGACTACCCGTTCGACACCCGGCGCGCGCTGGCGGCGGCTGACCCGGGCTTCAGCCCGAAAAACTGGCAGACCTTCGCCGAGCTTGGCTGGCTGTCGGTGCCGTTCGCGGAGGAGAATGGCGGTTTCGGCGGTGGCCTGCGGGACGTGGCCACGATGACGGAGGCGCTGGGCAGGGGACTGGTGACGGAACCCTTCGTGCCCTGCCTGGTGCTGGCTGGCCGGCTGGTGGAACTGCTCGGCACAGCGGAACAGCGCGCCGCGATCCTGCCGCCGACCATCGCCGGGGAGATGCAGCTGGCGCTGGCGCACACCGAACGCCGCGCCGCGGGCAACCCGGCCTGCGTTGCCTGCCGCGCGGAACCGGACGGCGACGGTTACCTGCTGACCGGGGAGAAACACCTGGTGCTGAACGGACCTTCGGCGGGGACACTGATTGTCTCGGCCCGGACCAGCGGCGGGGAGAGGGACCGGCAGGGGATCACGCTGTTCGTCGTGGATGCGACGGCGGCGGGCATCAGCCGCCGGGACTATCCGACCATCGACCGCCTGCGCGCCGCAGACATCAGCCTGGCCGGGGTCAGGGTGCCCGGCAGCGCCGTGCTGGGTGCGCCCGGCAGCGGCATCGACGCGCTGGAACAGGTGATCGACGAGGCGATCATCGCGACCTGTGCGGAGGCGGTGGGCGTGATGGAGGTGCTGATCCGCGACACGGTGGAATATGCCCGCACGCGCAAGCAGTTCGGCACGCCCATCGGCAAGTTCCAGGCGCTGCAGCACCGCATGGTGAACATGTTCGTGGCCCACGAGCAGTCACGCGCGCTGCTGCTGCAGGTGATCGCGGATTTCGCGGCCGGCGGGGCGGCTGCACGCAAGGCGGCCTCTGCCATCAAGGTGCATGTCGGCAACTCCGCCCGGCTGGTGGGGGAGGAAGCGATCCAGATCCATGGCGGCATGGGCACGACGGACGAGCTTCACATCGGCCACTACGTCAAGCGGCTGCTGGCGGTCGAACCCCTGTTCGGGGACATCGACTATCACCTCGACCGCTATGCCGCGCTGATCGACTGAACGCTCCGCCGTCGCTCCTGGCAGGATGCGTCGCTGTTCAGGCGACGCGTTTCAGGTCCTCTGCCTCCGGTGCCTCGATGAAGGCGCGGTGCATGGCGCGGATCGCCGGCTGCAGGTCGTCACGTTCGAAGATGAACTGGACGTCGACGTTGCGCGGTCCCTGGCTGGCACCGATCGCGGTCAGTCCCGCTGCCGCGATGGTCTCAAGGCCACGGGTCAGCACCGACAGGCCGCTCAGGTCCCGCCCGATCACCGAGACCATGGCCATCGGACGCGCCAGGATCCGTGCGGCGGGATAGGCCGCCGCCAGGTCCTTCTCCACCCGCCGCATCACCTTCAGCGATGAATCTAGGTAGTGGGTGATGGTGTTGGCGTTCGACACCTTGGAGACGATGCGCACATTGTGGCGGCGCAGCACTTCCAGGATCGTCGTGTCGTAGCCCTTCACGCCCACCATGTCCTGTTCGAACAGTTCCAGCGCGATGATGTCGAGGCCGGTCAGGATCTCGATGCCCGGCTGCTCCGCGGGCTGGTCGTCGATCAGGGTGCCGGGATCATCCGGCTCGAACGCGTTCCGCACCCGCAGGGGCACTGCCGCCTGGCGCAGGGTCTTGGCCGCCTTGGGGTGGATCGCCTCCATCCCCATGTTCGACATCTGGTCGGCCACGTCGTAGTTGGTGCGACCCAGCTTGCGCACGGTGTTCACCCCGACCAGGTTCGGATCGGCAGAGCAGAGATGGAATTCCTTGTGGATCGTCGCCTCGCGTGCGCCGGTCAGCGCCGCGAGCCGCGAGAAGGTCACTTCCGAATAGCCCCGGTCGAACTCCTGCATCAGCCCCTCGCGGCACTGTGCGTAGCCGGTGACGATGGGCATCTCGCTGGCGGGATCGATCCCTTCCATCGCCGTCCGGATACGCTCGTCCAGCGACAGGTCGGCATCGTCGCGCCAGCCCGAGAGATCGACGCAGCGCGCGTTCAGTCCCGCCCGCTGCAGCATCAGCGTGGTGGCGAAGGCGGAGTGCGCCTCGCCCAGGCCGGAAAGCAGTTCCCGGATCTGCAGCATGTGTTCCGACAGTCGGAAATGGCCATAGCCGCACAGCCGGTGCAGGTCAACCAGGCAACTGCGCGCGCCCTCTGTCCGGTCACGGACGAAGGCATCGGCACGCTCGATGTCGGCGGAATGCGTCAGCACCTTCCTGTGGGCATCGACCATGGCGGCCACGACCCGGTCCATGGCCTCGTGCCAGCCATGGTCATTGTCGGCGTTGGCAAACCGTGCATAGACCCCGGGCTCACCGGACTTCTTGTGTTCCAGCAGCAGGTTGGTGATGCCGCCGAACGCCGAAACCACGAAGATCCGGCCATAGGGCGCACTGTCCTGCGGCCTGAACAGCGTCTCCAGCAGTTCGTCGGCCCGTGCCATGGAGGCACCGCCGATCTTCTCGACAGTGTGGCTCATGGCGCTATTCCGCGGCGACGTCGGCAGGGGCGTAGGAACCATCCTCGCGATGGACCTCGTTGCCGGTGACGGGCGGGTTGAAGCAGCACGCCATCACCAGTTCCTGCTCCGCCCGCAGGGTGTGACGGTCGTGCAGGTTCAGGGCATACATCACGCCGGGACGGATCTGGTGGGTCTCGCCCGTTCCGAGGTCGGTGATCGAGCCGCTGCCACTGATGCAGTAGACGCTCTCGAAGTGGTGCTTGTAGTGGAACGTGTGTTCCGAACCGGCCTCCAGGGTCGTGATGTGGAACGAGAAACCCATTCCGTCATCGGCCAGCAGCATCCGCACCGACGACCATCGGGCGTCAGCCACGTCACGTTCGGTGTTCTTCAGTTCATTCAGGTCGCGAACAATCATGTCTCTTACTCCGCTGCCGTGCGCAGGCCCTCGACGACGTCGCGCGTTGCATCGGCAAGCATCGCGAAGCCCTCGTCGAAGATGGCTTCAGGGGTTGTCAGGGGGGCGAGGATCTTCACCACCTCGTCATGGGCGCCGGAGGTCTCGACGATCAGGCCACGTTCGAACGCCCTGGCGCATATGGCGCCCGCCAGTTCACCCGAACCCACGTCGACGCCCTGCATCATGCCCCGGCCCTTGACGCGGGCGCCGGGCACCAGTTCGGCGACCTTCTTCAGGCTGCGGGACAGCCGTTCCGCCTTCAGTTCCAGCTCACGCTCGAAGCGGTCATCGGCCCAGAACTTGCGGATCGCCGCCGCGGCGGTGACGAAGGCATGGGTGTTGCCGCGGAAGGTGCCGTTGTGCTCCGCCGGGCCGAACACGTCATGTTCAGGGCGGACCAGCACCAGCGCCATCGGCAGGCCGAAGCCGGAGATCGACTTGGCCATCGTCACCAGGTCGGGCTTCAGGCCGGCACGCTCGAAGGAGAAGAAGCTGCCGCTGCGGCCGCAGCCGGCCTGGATGTCGTCGATCATCAGCAGCGCGCCGTGATCGTGCGCGATCCGCTGGATGCGGCGCAGCCAGTCATCGGAAGCGGCATTGAGACCGCCTTCACCCTGGATCGTCTCCAGCATGATCGCCGCCGGTGCATCGACGCCGGCCGACGGATCGGCCAGCATCTGTTCCAGCAGGGCGGCACTGTCGACCCCGTCCGCATAGCCGTCGTAGGGCAGGCGGGTGACGCCGGAGGTGTCCATCGCGGCCCCGCCCCTGTGGTAGCCGTTGCCGGTGGCCGCCAGTGCCCCCATGGTCACGCCGTGGAAGCCGTTGGTGAAGGCGATGATGTTCGTCCGACCCGTGGACTTGCGGGCGATCTTCATGGCCGCCTCGACCGCGTTGGCGCCGGTGGGACCGGTGAACATCACGAGGTGGTCCATGTTGCGCGGCCGCAGGATGCAGTCGTCGAATTCGGTCAGGAAGGCGCGTTTCGCCGCCGTGTGCATGTCCAGGCCCTGCGCCACGCCGTCATTGCTGATGTGGTCGATCAGCGCCACCTTCATGTCCGGGTCGTTGTGGCCGTAGTTCAGGGACGAGCAGCCGGCCAGGAAGTCGATGTAGCGGTTGCCGTCCTCGTCGAACAGTTCCGACCCGCTGGCGCGGGTGAACAGGGCAGGGATGCCGCGGCAATAGGATCGTGCCTCGCTCTCGCGGCGTGAAAAGACATCGGTTGTCCGGTCCATGTCGTTGGGCATGGGCTGTTCCTTTCAGGATGTCGGATGGGTGTGCGGTAACTCAGGCCACGCGTTTCAGCGGGACATTGCTCGGCAGGGTGATGGTCACCAGGTGTTCGGTGTCCTGCTGCCCCTCGAAATGGATTTCTTCCTCGAAGTGCGGGGCATCGTCGATCTCGCCGCCTGCGGTCCGGGCCAGGCTTCTGAACAGGGCCCAGGAGGCGTCATTGTCCCTGGTGATGGTCGTCTTCAGTTCAGTGGCGTCGGCACAGGCGTCGCGTTGCAGGAGGTGCATCAGCATCTTCTTGCCCAGACCCATCCCTCGGGCGCGGGGGCTGACCGCCACCTGCCAGACGAAGAAGGCGTCATCGTTCGGAATGATGTGGCCGGAGATCCAGCCGACGATGTCGCCGTCCAGATCGGCCACGACGCAGGTGTCGCGGAAATGCTCGGCCTGGATCAGGTTGCAGTACATGGAGTTCTCGTCCAGCGGCGCACATTCCTTCACCAGCGACCAGATGGCCGGGCCGTCCGTTGCCACGGGCTTGCGCAGCTTCGGCATGCGCTTGCCATCACGGTTGCGGAAGGAAGGCTCGGGGCTGATCGACATGTTTCGTTCTCCAAAATACTTCGATAGTCGAAATATATGGATTGGTTCCGCAGATCAACCGTTGCCGTGGCAATTTTCTCCCTCTGGCACAATATGCGGCACCAGGACGCGCCACTTGCAGATCGCGGCCCACCAGATGTTCCGGCAACAAGAAGGTCCCGACAGGTGTCCTGTTCTGCGGTTTCACTTCGCCAATTGAAATAAATCTCGGGTTTTGGCATCAATTTCGGATGACTGACACGCCGCATGACCGAATTGACGACAGCCTGGTCGCGCTCCGCCGCATCCTGCGTGCAACCGAATCCTTCTCGCGTGAACTGGCCCAGTCGGCAGGTGTCACGCCGGCGCAGTTGCGTGTGCTGCAGATCGTCGAACAGCGCGATGGCGTCACGCCGAAGGCCCTGGCGCAGCAGATGCGGGTCGGACAGGCCACCGTGACATCCCTGGTGGACAAGCTGGTGGCGCGGGAACTGGTCAGGCGACAGCCGTCGGAAGTGGACCGCAGGCAGACCCATGTCATGATCACCGGGCGTGGAAGGGACTGCCTGAAGCAGGCACCGGACGCCCAGCAGCAGCGCTTCGTGCGGGCCTTCGGGCAGCTTGCGGACTGGGAGCAGGCCCAGCTTGTCGCCTCGCTGGAGCGGGTGGCGGCGATGCTCGATACCGAACCTTCGGAGGCATCGACCGTGCTGGTTGCCGGTCAGATCGATTCAGCGGCCCGCGACGGCTGAAATCTCCGGTCGGGAGCGGATGATCTCCGCGATACCTGTCAGCTGTCCGGCCAGCGGGCTGGTGCGCCGCCAGACCATTCCCACCGTGCGTGCGGGCTGTGGGTCGGGAAAGCGGGCGATCGAGACGGCGGCGGATCGGGTCTCGACGGACCGCGCCATCTCCGGGATCAGCGTGACGCCGAAGCCGGCACTGACCATCTGCACCAGGGTCGAGAGAGAACTCGCGTCCAGCGTCTCCCGCGGTGCGGAGGGTGCGAGCCGGCAGAAGGAGAGCGCCTGGTCGCGGAAGCAGTGGCCTTCCTCCAGCAACAGCAGCCGCATCTCCCGCAGCCGGTCGCTGTCCGGGACGGGCGTGTCCGCATCGGCTGCGGGTCTGACCAGGAGGAATTTCTCCTCGAAAAGCGCCGCCTCCGTCAGCGACGGCTCCGACACCGGCAGGGCGACGATGGCGGTATCGAGCCGCCCCTCCCGCAGTTCCTGGATCAGGGTCGGTGTCAGGGTTTCCCGGATCAGCAGGTCGAGATCCGGGTGGATGTCCGACAGGGTATCGACGATGCCGGGCAGCAGGTAGGGGGCGATGGTCGGGATGATGCCGACGCGCAGCCGTCCGACCAGCCGGTCCCGTGATGCGCGGGCCATGTCGCCCAGCTCATCGACGGCGCGCAGGATCCCGGTCACCCGCTGCGCCGTCTCCTCCCCGAATCGGGTGAGCCGGATCTGGCGCGTGCCACGCTCCACCAGCACCGTGCCGAGCGTTTCCTCCAGTTCCTTGATCTGCATGGAAAGGGCGGGCTGCGAGATGGCGCAGGCTTCCGCTGCCCGTCCGAAATGCCCATGTCGGGCCAGGGCATCGAAATAGCGCAACTGTTTCAGGGTCAGGTTGATCATCAGGAGAAATTATCACAGTGATCAAAACATGCAATTTCCGCTAATGAGCGCGCGTTGATATCTTTCGAAAGTGAAAGCAATCCGACGGCGGCCATGAACGGTCACCGCGAAAGCGAACATCAGAATGGGAGCGAACAATGGCTGATACAGCGAAACCGCGATCCGGTGGTTGTCCCGTGATGCACGGTGCCAACACGAGCGGCGCGACCGGTGGAACGACCAACCGCGACTGGTGGCCGAACCAGCTCAACCTGCGCATCCTGCATCAGAATTCCGAACGCTCGGACCCGATGCAGAAGGGTTTCGACTATCCGAAGGCGTTCGCCGGGCTGGACCTGGAGGCCCTGAAGAAGGACCTGCACGCCCTGATGACCGACTCCCAGGACTGGTGGCCCGCCGACTATGGCCACTATGGCGGCCTGTTCATCCGCATGGCGTGGCACAGCGCCGGCACCTACCGCATCGCGGACGGTCGTGGTGGTGCGGGGTCGGGGTCGCAGCGTTTCGCGCCGCTGAACAGCTGGCCCGACAACGGCAACCTGGACAAGGCCCGGCGCCTGCTCTGGCCGATCAAGCAGAAGTACGGCAACAGCATCTCCTGGGCCGACCTGATGATCCTGGCCGGGAACTGCGCGCTGGAATCGATGGGGTTCAAGACCTTCGGTTTCGGTGGCGGTCGCCAGGACATCTGGGAGCCGGAGGAGGACATCTACTGGGGTACGGAAGCCGAATGGCTGGGCGACAAGCGCTACAGCGGCGACCGTGACCTGGAGGAACCGCTGGCTGCCGTGCAGATGGGCCTGATCTACGTCAATCCGGAGGGGCCGAACGGCGAACCCGACCCGGTGGCGTCCGGCCGCGACATCCGCGAGACCTTCGCCCGCATGGCGATGGATGACGAGGAGACCGTGGCGCTGGTCGCCGGTGGTCACACCTTCGGCAAGTGCCATGGTGCCGGTCCCGACAGCCATGTCGGCGCGGAACCGGAAGGGGCCTCGATCGAGCAGATGGGCTTCGGCTGGAAGAACAGCTTCGGCTCCGGCAAGGGCGGCGACGCGATCACCAGCGGCCTGGAAGGTGCGTGGACCCCGAACCCGACCCAGTGGGACATGGGCTATTTCGACATGCTGTTCGGCTACGAGTGGGAACTGGTGAAGAGCCCCGCCGGTGCCTGGCAGTGGCAGCCGAAGAACGTGGCGGAGGATGACATGGCTCCGGCGGCGGATGACCCGTCGAAGAAGGTGCCGACGATGATGTCCACCGCCGACATGGCGCTCCGCATGGACCCGGCCTACGAGAAGATCTCCCGCCGGTTCCACAAGGATCCGGAGGCGTTTGCCGATGCCTTCGCCCGTGCCTGGTACAAGCTGACCCACCGCGACATGGGTCCGCGCTCGCGCTACCTCGGCGCGGATGTCCCGTCGGAGGAACTGATCTGGCAGGATCCGGTGCCGGAGGTGACGCACGAGCTGATCGACGCGTCCGACATTGCCGAACTGAAGGCGCAGCTGCTCGCCTCGGGCCTGTCCGTGACGGAGCTTGTCTCGACGGCCTGGGCCTCGGCCTCGACCTTCCGCGGTTCCGACATGCGCGGTGGGGCCAACGGTGCCCGCATCAGCCTGGCGCCGCAGAAGGACTGGGCGGTGAACCAGCCGGAGCAGCTGGCGAAGGTGCTCGACGTGATCGGGAAGGTGCAGCAGGCGTTCAATGCCGCACAGTCCGGGGGCAAGCAGGTCTCCCTGGCCGACCTGATCGTGCTGGGCGGTGCCGCGGCGATCGAGAAGGCCGCGAAGGATGCGGGGCACGATATCGAGGTGCCCTTCACGCCGGGCCGTACCGATGCGAGCGCTGAACAGACCGATGCCGACTCCTTCAGCGTGCTGGAGCCGCGTGCCGACGGCTTCCGCAACTACCAGGAGCGGAAGTTCACGGTCTCGCCGGAAGAGATGCTGGTGGACCGGGCGCAGCTGCTGACCCTGACGGCGCCGGAGATGACCGTGCTGGTCGGTGGCCTGCGGGTGCTGGACGCCAATACCGGCCAGAGCCGGCATGGCGTGCTGACCGACCGTCCGGGCGTCCTGACCAACGACTTCTTCGTCAACCTGCTCGACATGGGCACGGAATGGTCGGAAGTGTCGGAAGGCGAGGGCGTCTTCGAGGGGCGTGACCGCAGCACCGGCAAGGTGAAGTGGACCGGCACCCGTGTCGATCTCGTCTTCGGTTCCAACTCGCAGCTGCGGGCGCTGTCGGAGGTCTATGCCTCCGATGACGCGAAGGAGAGCTTCGTCAGTGACTTCGTCGCCGCCTGGAACAAGGTGATGAACGCGGATCGCTTCGATCTCGCCTGATCCGGCATCCGGATGCAACAGACGGAAGGCCCGGCCCGTGAAACGGCCGGGCCTTCTGCGTTTCAGGCGGCGTCGGAGCTGCCGGTCAGGGCCAGGGCGGCCGTCTGCTGCGTGACACGGATGTAACGCTCCTGCGGCCAGCCGCAGTCCCGGCAGAAATGTTCCCAGTTGCGGACGGACAGCAGCATCCAGAGCCAGTCCGTCGCTTCCTCCGCTGTCATGTCGCCGGTCAGTTCACCGTCGCGTGCCAGCGCGTCCACGGCGGCGGCGCAGCCTTCCCGCACCGCCTGCATCCTGTCGTTCCAGGCGGTCTGTGCCGCCTCGTCCGTGTCCTTCATCGCCAGCAGCGCCTTCGCCACCCCGTGAATGACGGGAATGTAGTTGCCGAAGGCGGACACCCAGGCGTCCAGCCGTTCCCGCCCCGTGGCGGCGGTCCGGCTGGGGACCAGTCGCCGGTCCACCTCGTTCTGCGCATCGATGTGGCGGCTGGCTGCGACCAGCAGGTCGGCCCGGTTGGGAAAATGCAGGTACAGCGCCTGGCGGCTGATGCCGACGGCCCTGGCAATGTCCGACATGCGCACGCCGCTGCCGCCGCCTGCCTGAAGCAGGTCCAGCGTGGCCTGCAGGATGCGGTCACGGGTTGTTCGGTTCTCTTCTGTCATGGCGGCAGTATGACGACGCTTGACACGGTGTCAACTTGACATTATGTAAAGTGACATCAACAGCGAGACAGGAGAACGGAAATGAACGTCATCATCTTTGGAGCGACCGGCACGGTTGGGGCACTCGCGGTCCGGCGCATGCTTGCCGAGGGACACACCGTCACGGCCTTCGCGCGGAACCCCGCGAAGCTGGAGATCACCGACCCCGCGCTGCGGCTGGTCAGTGGTGATGCCGGTGATGCTG
The DNA here is from genome assembly GCA_965228535.1 of Minwuia sp. Classification (GTDB taxonomy): domain Bacteria; phylum Pseudomonadota; class Alphaproteobacteria; order Minwuiales; family Minwuiaceae; genus Minwuia. The sequence goes on from CBDDHU010000003.1 coordinate 1,894,017, forward strand.
CCGCGGTGGCGGCGGCGATCCGGGGCCAGGATGCGGTCGTGGTGACGCTGGGCGCGGGCATGTCGCGCAGCAGCACCGTCCGCTCCACCGGCACGCTGAACGTCATCCGCGGCATGCAGGCCCATGGCGTTTCCCGGCTGGTCTGCCAGTCGACGCTGGGCGCACAGGAAAGCTGGAGCAACCTCGACTTCTTCTGGAAGCGGATCATGTTCGGCGCGCTGCTGCGGCCGGTGTTCCGCGACCACGTGCTGCAGGAGCGGATGGTGGAGGCCAGCGGCCTGGACTGGACCATCGTCCGTCCCAGCGCCTTCACCGACGGGCCGGAGACCGGGGACTACCGGGAAGGTTTCGGACCGGAGGAGCGGCGCCTGAAACTGAAGATCTCCCGCGCCGACATTGCCGCGTTCCTGGCGCGACAGCTCACCGACCGCAGCCGCGTCGGCTGCGCCGTCGCCATCTCTCACTGAACGACAATACGGGGAACAGAACCATGTCCAGCGAACTCGTCCAATGGTCCATGCTTGCGCTGGCGATGCCCAGCGCCGTGGTCGCCGGTGTCTTCCTGACCTTTTCCGACCTGGTCATGCCGTCCCTCGGCCGTGGTGACGCGGCGACGGGCAGCGCGGCGATGCAGATGATCAACCGCAAGGTCTACCGCTCCACCTTCCTCGTCCTGCTGGTCGGGCTGGTGCCGGTCTCCGTGGCGGCGGCGATTGCCGCCGTGTTGCTGGCGCAGCCGGTGGCCGTGCCCTGGATGGTGGTCGCGGCCTGCCTGTACCTGTTCGGTGTCTTCGGCGTCACCGTGCTGGCGAACGTGCCGATGAATGTCCGCCTGGACGGCATGGCACTTGCCGGGCCGGAGGCACAGGCCTACTGGCCGGACTATGTCGGCGGCTGGTTGCCCTGGAACCACCTGCGGACCCTGGCCGCCGCAGGTGCCGCCGCCTGCTACATGATCGCGGCGGTGCTTCAGGCACAGGGAGGCTAAGAACAGGCGTCACTGTCGGGCCGTCACCTCAGGCCACTTCTTCCCTGGCCAGGAAACCGCCGGACTGGCGGGCCCACAGCTCGGCGTACAGTCCCTCCCGATGGATCAGTTCCGCATGCGTCCCCTGTTCGACGATGCGGCCCTGGTCCATCACCACCAGCCGGTCCATGGCGGCGATGGTGGAGAGGCGATGGGCGATGGCGAGGACGGTCTTGCCCTCCATCAGGCTGTAGAGGCTCTGCTGGATGGCGGCCTCCACCTCCGAATCCAGCGCGCTGGTCGCCTCGTCCAGCACCAGGATCGGCGCATCCTTCAGCAGCACCCGCGCAATGGCGATGCGCTGCCGCTGGCCGCCGGAGAGCTTCACGCCGCGCTCGCCCACATGGGCGTCGTAGCCGCGATTGCCCTTCAGGTCCTCCAGTTCGCTGATGAAGTCATGCGCCTCCGCCTGGCGCGCGGCGGCGATGACCTGCTCCCGCGTGACGTCGGCACGGCCATAGGCGATGTTCTCCGCCACCGTCCGGTGCAGCAGGGAGGTATCCTGGGTGACCATGCCGATGGCCGCGCGCAGGCTGTCCTGCTGCACCCCGGCAATGTCCTGGCCGTCGATCAGGATCCGCCCGCCCTCCAGGTCATGGAAGCGCAGCAGCAGGTTGACCAGCGTGGACTTGCCGGCACCGGAGCGGCCGACCAGCCCGACCTTCTCGCCCGGCCGGATGGTCAGTGACAGGCCGTCAATGACGCTGGCGCTCTTCTCCGGCAGCACCTTGCCGTAGTTGAAACGGATGTCCTGCCAGCTGATCTCGCCCTTGCCGATCTGCAGTGGCCGGGCGTCGGGACGGTCCACCACGGCGCGATCGCGGGCGATGGTGTCCACGCCGTCCATGACGACGCCGACATTCTCGAACAGGCCCGCGACCTCCCACATGATCCAGGTGGACATGCCGATCAGGCGCAGCACCAGGCCGACCGCGAAGGCGATGGCCCCGGTGGTGATCAGTTCCCCGGTCCAGAGCGCGATGGCCGTCGCCGAGATGCTGAAGATCAGCAGCGCGTTCAGGAAGGTCAGCGTGACCGACAGGCCGGTCGACAGCCGCATCTGGCGGTAGACGGTGCCGAGGAAACGGGTCATGCCCCGCCGCGCATACTGGTCCTCGTACCGGGTCTCGGCGAACATCTTCACCGTGCCGATATGGGTGTAGCTGTCCACCACCCGTCCGGTGACGTCGGCCCGCGCATCGGCCTGCGCCTGGGAAACCTCCGCCAGCCGGGGGATGTAGATGCGCAGGATGATGGCGTACCCGGCCAGCCAGCCCAGCATCGGCAGCCCCAGCCGCCAGTCAGCGCTGGCGAACAGCACCACCGCGCTGACGAAATAGACCAGCACGTAGAGCAGGATCTCCGACATCTTCAGCACGACCTCGCGCACGGCGAGCGCCGTCTGCATCATCCGCGCGGCGATGCGCCCGGCGAAGTCGTCCTGGTAGAACGCCATGCTCTGCCGCAGCAGGTAACGGTGCGCCACCCAGCGGGTGCGCATGGCGAAGTTGCCGTAAAGCCCCTGGTGGCTGATGGACTCGCCGATCAGGTCCAGCAGCGGGTACAGCACCACCACCATCAGCCCGGCCAGGATCAGCGACGTGCCGTGATCGGCCCACAGCCGGTCGGGGGAGGTGGCGGACAGCCAGTCCACGATGTTGCCGAGCACGGAGAACATCAGCACTTCCACCACCGCGATGGCGATGGCGAAGCAGGAGCTGGCCAGGATCAGCGGCAGGAAGGGCCGGGTGAAGAACCAGACGAAGCCCCGCAAGGTCGATGGCGGCCTGGTCGGTGGCGTGTCGGGGAAGACATCGACCCGCGATTCCAGCCAGTCATAGAATCGCGAGATCATCGGGAAGGCTCCGGCCTGAAGGGCGAGTTGTCGGGTTGCTGGGTTGTATCTAGCCAACTGTGAGACTTTCTCAAGCGGGATGCCCTTCCATCGGCCCGTTTCAGGTCGTAAGACTGCGCGCCATGGCACCACCCCTTCTGCATCTGCGCGACGTGCACCTGACCTTCGGCGGCAAGCCCCTGCTTTCCGGGGCCGAGATCGTCGTCTCGGCGGGGGAGCGGGTGTCGCTGGTGGGGCGCAACGGCTCCGGCAAGTCCACCCTGCTGAAGATCGTGGCGGGCACGGTCCAGGCCGACAGCGCCGATTCCTTCCTGCAGCCGGGCACCACCGTCCGCTACCTGCCGCAGGAACCGGACCTCTCCGGTTTCGGCACGGTGCTGGATTTCGTCACGGCGGGCCTGGCTCCCGGCGATGATCCCTACCGCGCGGTCTCCCTGCTGGAACAGCTTGGGCTGAGCGAGACGGCGGACCCGGCGCATCTTTCGGGCGGGGAGGCGCGGCGGGCGGCGCTGGCGCGGGCGCTGGCGCCGTCACCGGACATCCTGCTGCTGGACGAACCGACCAACCATCTCGACCTGCCGGCCATCGAGTGGCTGGAGGCGGAACTGAAATCCATGCGCTCCGCGCTGGTGCTGATCAGCCATGACCGCCGGTTCCTGGAGAACCTGACCGGCACGACGATCTGGCTGGACCGGGGACGCACCCGGCGGCTGGACCGGGGCTTTGCCGCCTTCGAGGGCTGGCGCGACGAGGTGCTGGAGGCGGAGGAGCAGGAACTGCACCGCCTCGACCGCAAGATCGTTTCCGAGACCGAGTGGCTGCACAAGGGGGTAACCGCCCGGCGCAAGCGCAACATGGGGCGGCTGCGGAACCTGCATGCGCTGCGCAGCGAGCGGCGCAACTTCGAACGCGCCCAGGGCAATGTGCGCATGACGGCGGCGGAGGCCGACCGCTCCGGCAAGCTGGTGGCGGAGGCGAAGGGGGTGACCCGCGCCTGGGGTGACGCGCCGCCGGTGGTGCGCGACCTGGACCTGCGGCTGCTGCGCGGCGAGACGCTGGCCATCGTCGGTCCCAACGGTGCGGGCAAGACGACGCTGCTGCGGCTGCTGACGGGGGAGATCGCGCCGGACAGCGGCACGGTGCGGCTGGGCACGGCGCTGGAGATCGCCAGCCTGGACCAGCGCCGGGAGAGCCTGTCGCCGGACTGGAGCCTGATGGATGCGCTGACCGGGGGCGGGGGCGACGCGGTGATGGTCAATGGCCAATCGCGCCACGTGGTCAGCTACATGAAGGACTTCCTGTTCGACCCGAAGCAGATGCGCACGCCGATCCATGCGCTGTCGGGCGGGGAGCGGGGGCGGCTGATGCTGGCCAGGGCGCTGGCGCGGCCATCGAACCTGCTGATCCTCGATGAGCCGACCAACGACCTGGATATCGAGACGCTGGACCTGTTGCAGGAACTGCTGGGCGACTATGGCGGCACCGTGCTGCTGGTCAGCCATGACCGCGATTTCATCGACCGGGTGGCGGACGCGGTGCTGGTGGCGGAAGGGGACGGGCGCTGGCAGCGCTACCCCGGCGGCTATTCCGACATGCTGAGCCAGCGCGGCGCACGACCGGAGAAGTCGGGTGGCGAGACCGTCCGAACCGCACCGAAGGCGAAGCCCGCGCCGAAGCAGGCACCGCAGCGGCGCAAGCTTTCCTTCAAGCAGCAGCACGCGCTGGACACCCTGCCGGACCGGATCGCGGAACTGGAACGGGAGATCGAGACACTGGCCGGGGAACTGGCCGATGCGGAGCTGTTCAGGCGTGATCCCGCCAGGTTCCAGGCCGCCACCGCCCGGCTGGAGGCGGCGGGTGCGGAGAAGGAGCAGTCGGAGGAGACCTGGCTGGAACTGGAAATGCTGCGGGAGGAGATCGCAGCGGAGCGCCAGGCCGGATGAAACAGGCCGGGGACATGGACGGTGAGCGGGTGACCACCCCGACACTGCAGGTCCATGAAACCGGTCTTCCCACGCTGCAGCAGGAACTGCTCGCACAGCAGAAGCTTGCGCTGACCCGCCTGACGCCGGGCATCGTCGTGGTGCTGACGGCCTATGCCATCCTGGGCTTTGCCAAGTACTGGACCGACATTCCCCTGGCCGGTGGTGCCATCTGGGCCTTCCTGCTTGCCGTGCTGCTGGGCGGGGCGCTGTTCCGCTACTGGCGGCAGCAGACGGGAAGGCGGCTGCTGGTGGCGGACCGGCACATGCACCGCATGGGCTTCACCTGGGCCCTGCTGCTGGGCCTGCATTTCGCATGGGCGATCATCTTCGTCATGCCGCTTGATGACAGTGTCGGCCGGACGACCTTCGCCATCATGGCGCTCAGCCTTGCCGGGATGACCCTGGCCTCGACCTACATGGTGCCCCGGCTCACCATTGCCTTCCTGGGGCCGATGGTGGCGGCAGCGCTGTTCGGCGCACTGGTCGGCGATCCGGCGGTGTCGTCGCTGCAGAAGGTCCTGACGATGACCGGCTTCGTGGTCACCGCCTCCACCGTGGTCCGGGTCAACTGGCTGACCTTCCGGACCGGTGTCGCGGTGATGGTGGACCGGGAACGGCACCGGCTGGAGGTGATGCAGCGCCGCTCCGAGATGCAGGCCGCGCACGCGATCCAGCGCCGCCTGCTGCCGGAGACGGCGACCCTGCCGCCGGGCGAGGCGCGGTTCCAGGTGGCCGTGGAGCACCGTTCGGCGCAGGAGATGACCGGCGACCTCTACGACTTCTTCATGATCGACCGGCACCGGCTGTTCTTCATGGTGGGCGATGTCTGCGGCAAGGGCGTCACCTCCAGCCTGCTGATGGCCATGACCAAGGTGATGGTGAAGAGCGCGGTCCTGCGCGCGGACCGGCCGGTGGGCGAGGTGATGGCGGAGGTCAGTCGCGAACTGCTGCGAGAGGATCATGACCACCAGTTCGTCACCTGTTTCGCCGGCATCCTGGATGCGCGGACCGGTGCGGTGTCGTTCTGCAATGCGGGGCACGAGCCTGCCCGCCTGTTCCTGCCGGGGCAGGAGAAGGTGGTGCGCAGCCCGCACATCGGTGGCCCGCCGCTGTGCACCTTCGAGGATGTGCCCTACGAGACCGGGCACCTGGACCTGGCGCCGGGCGCGTCCCTGCTGATCGTCACCGACGGGGTGACGGAGGCCCGTGACGCCGCTGACCGGGAGTTCGGGGCGGAGGGGCTGGACCGGGCGGTCTCCCGGGCCGCGACACGGGTGGGCGTAGACGCGACACCGGCCGGGGAACTGCTGCCCGTTGTCAGGCAGGCGGTGGACCGGTTCCTCGACGGGCGCGATCCGTCCGATGACCTGACGATCCTCGCACTGCGCTGGAACGGTCCGGGATCCTGACGCTTCCGGGGCGCGCGCGACCGGCTGCGTGCCCGTCCGGGCAATGGGGGCAGACCCGTGCCGCATGGCTCGTACCCGTGGGCCACGCTATAAGATTGGGCAGTTGATCGCCGGAACAACCGGCGGCAGATCGAGGAGACGCCCGTGAGCCGGTCAGATACAGCAGCTCCCGTCGGTTCGGACGGGCAGGCACAGACGCGCGCGGACTGGATCCGCATCGTCGTCATCGTCTTCCTGCCCTTCGCCTCGGGCTATTTCCTGTCCTATCTCTACCGCGCCCTGCCATCCCTGATCGGGGACCGGGTCCGTACCGACCTGGCACTGGACGCGGACGTTCTGGGGCTTGTCGGTGCCGCCTACTTCCTGGCGTTCGGGTTGGCGCAGTTGCCACTCGGCATGATGCTGGACCGGTTCGGGCCGCGCCGCTGCCAGGCGGTGCTGCTGCTGATCGCGGCCCTGGGCGCAGTGGTCTTCGGCCTGGGGGAGAATGCCGAGACGCTGATCATCGGCCGGGCCATGATCGGGCTTGGCTGCGCCGGGGGGCTGATGGGTTCCCTGAAGGCGATCACGCTGTGGTTCCCGCAGTCCCGCTGGCCGCTGGTCAATGGCTGCCTGCTGGGCCTTGGCGGGCTGGGGGCGCTGACCGCGACGACGCCGGTTGAGTTCCTGCTGGGCGACGTGGGACTGGGCTGGCAGGAACTGTTCTTCTACATCGCAGCCGCCACCGTGGCCTCCGCCATGCTGATCTTCCTCGTGGTGCCGGAGAAACCGGGCAGCACCTCGGCCATTCCGCTGCGGGAACTGCTGGGCAGCATCCGGCTGGTCTATGGCAGCCGCTATTTCTGGCGCATCGCGCCCATTGCCGTGCTGACCATGTCGACCGGCATGGCGATCCACACCCAGTGGGCGGGGCTGTGGCTGAAGGACGTGGCCGGGTTCGACCAGGCCGGTGTCGCCGTCTACCTGCAGACACTCTCCATCGCGCTGACCATCGGCTTCGTTGCCGGTGGCGTCGTGGCGGACGTGCTGACCCGCCGCGGCGTGCCGCTGGGCGTGGTGATGGGCGGCGGCGTGCTCGGCCTGCTGCTGTCGCAGGCCGCCATCGCCATGGAGGTCGATCCCCAGGCGCACTGGCCGTGGATCCTGCTGGGCCTGAGTTCCAACATCTCCGCGCTGGCGTTCCCGCTGCTCTGCGGCCGCTTCGACCTGCGCCTCGCCGGACGGGTGAACACGGCCCTGAACGTCTTCGTCTTCATCGGGGTCTTCGCCACCGCGTCCGGCATCGGCTGGGTCATCGACCAGTATCCGCGCACCGCGCTGGACGGCTATTCCAGCGAGGGCTACCAGGTCGGGCTGCTGGCCATCATCGCGGCCGAGATTCTTGCATTCATCTGGTTCATGATCCCTGATCGGGGAAAGTGACCGAGAGAGGGAGGACACCATGATTGATCTGAAGGGCCAGGCGGCCATCGTGACCGGTTCGGCAACCGGCGTCGGGGCCGCGGTCGCACGCGCGCTCGCGGCGGACGGCTGCAACGTCGTCGTCAACTACACCCGCAGCGAGAAGGAGGCGCAGGAGACCGCGCAGGCCTGCTGCGACCTGGGGGCGGAGGCGATCACCGTCCAGGCCAACGTGGCGGAGGACGCGGACTGCCGGAAGCTGGTGGATGCGGCGCTGGACAAGTGGGGCAAGCTGAACCACGTCGTCAACAATGCTGGCACCACCAAGTTCGCCGACCAGAATGACCTGTCCGCGCTGACGGCGGAGGATTTCCAGAATATCTACGCCGTCAATGTCATCGGTCCCTACCAGATGGCGAAATGGGCGGAGCCGCACCTGCGCGCGGCCGGCAAGGCGTCCATCACCAATGTCTCCTCCATCGCCGGTGTCACCGGTATCGGGTCCTGCATGGCCTACGCGGCGTCGAAGGGCGCGCTGAACACCATGACCATGTCGCTGGCCCGTTCGCTGGGTCCGGAGATCCGGGTGAACACCATCTGCCCGGGCATGATCCAGTCCCGCTGGCTGGAGAACGGCATGGGCAAGGAGAAGTATGACCAGCTGCTGGCCAACCAGCAGCGCACGCTGCCGCTGCAGCGGGTTTCCACGCCGGAGGACAATGCCGAGATCATCCTGTGGCTGATCAAGGGCTCCGAGCTGGTGACCGGTGAATTCGTCATGGTCGATGGCGGTGCCCACCTGGGATTCTCCCTCGCCATGGCGCGATAGGGGGCGCATCCGGAACTCGACGCAGTGCCGCGTTGCTGTCACTCTGGGTTGCATGTCGGTCTGGAGAGGAACGGGCGCATGAGAATTGTCCTGTCGGCACTGCTGCTGGTGTCCGGCCTCGCGCTGTCCGGCTGCCAGACCACTGGCGTGCCGGAGGCGCGGGAGACGCAGCGGAGCATGGCCTTTGCCGGCTCCGAGGCGCTGCGTATCGAGCTGGACGGGAACTACTGCCTGGTGCCGCGCGGACGCTTTGCCAATGACTTCGAGGGCCGGGTCTGGGCGGCGTTCGACGCGACCCGGCAGAACTGGCGCAAGGTTGCCTACTTCATCGGCTGCAACGACTATCGCTCGATCCAGTCCGGGCTGCTGCTGAGCCTGGCGGCGGAGGGCGATGTCTCCGTCTTCATGCCCGGCGGTGTCGCGAAACGGTTCGAGGGCAGTCGCGCCAGCTACATCGACGCCATCATCCGCGCCTGGGACGAACGCGACGTCACGCAGGAGGGCAAGGAGACGCAGGAGAAGCTGGAGAGCTTCTTCGCCCGCAAGGGCCAGCACAGGTCCCGGCGGCTGGAAGGCGACGCGAAGCTGGAACTGGTGGAGAGTGACGCCTTCGGGGCCTATTTCCGGATCCGCTACCGCCACGTGCTGGCCGGCAGCACGCGGGACCTGGTGCAGATCTTCGGCAAGACCGTGGTGGACGGGATGCAGGTCCAGGTCTCCTTCACCACCGACCAGGGCACGGAGGCGGAGATCCGCAGCCTGGACGTGGTGAAACGGTTGGTCTACGGGCTGTTCGACGAAGAGGCCTCGGTTTGATCCGTTCCGGCATCGGCGCCGTCCTGGCCATCCTGTTCCCCCTTGCTGCAGCACTGGCAGAAGAAGTCCGTTTCACTGTGGGCGAGACTCGTTTCGCCGTCGATCTGCCGGAGGGCTACTGCGATGTCGTGAAGCGGGAAGATCCCGGGGAGGTGGCGCTGCGTCGGAGACTTGTGGAATCCGCCAGGGAGGGATTCGATCTGAAGGTTGTGGCTGTCCCTTGTGACCGTGTTGATGGACTGCCGGAGCGAATCCGGCGCGGCGAGTCGATGAGGATGCTGGCTTTCATTTTCTGGAGTCCGGAAGGCCAGACCATGTCGTCGGATGACGGTAGGAGTGGTCACTTGCGAGCCCTTTGGGATGGCGCGCGATACTTCGCGAGATTTGCAGGCAAGGATGCGCTGCTTGAACTGGCCCGGGAAGCCGCTGCGCAGAGGGATGTCCCGATCAAGATCACGGACGCGGAACTGTCAGATGATCACGACAAGGTCGGAATGGTTGTCAGCGGCGAAACGATTGCACCGGCAAGACCTCAGGGGGGCAGTCTGGCGGCGCTTATTGAGCCGTATGAGGGGCATTTCCTGCTTACCACCATCTTGGGGCTGGGTGTTGTCACGACGGGCAAGGTAACATTGAAGGACGCACATGAACTCAGGCGGGCCTTGAGGAAGGTGGAGTGATGCGGTCATTCGCCGGAAAGCTGGCGCTGCTGATGCTGCTGGGGCTGGCCACGGCCTGCCAGTCCACGGTGAGTGACAAGCCGCAGTTGTCCGCTGCGCCTGTGCCCGTGGTCCCGCTGGCCGAAGTCGCCAGCATCACGGCGGCGGAACTGACGGGAACCTTCGTCCGGTTCCCGCTCGCCGGGCACGAGCTGGCGATGCAACTGCCCGATGGGTTCTGTGTGCCCGGCGAACGGACACCGGCCTACCTGCAGAAGGCGCTGGCCCGGTTCGATGTGGCGGCGATAGAGATGAAGGTGCTTGCCCTGTCCTGCGCGATGCTGGAGGGCCAGGCACAGCTCGGCTTTCCCATACCGCTGGTCATTGCCGGACTGATGCGGAACGAGGGAGAGCCCCTGGTCTTCGGCGGGAAGGTCGGAGAGGACTATGCTCGCATGGTGCGCATCCTCGCGACCGACAATGACAGCAATATCCGCGGTCTGGCGCGCGAACTGCTGCTGCAGACCGTGGTGACCCGGATCGAGCGCGGCGGCTCCAGCGTCGGGCACCTGGACATGCGCAGCGCGGACAACCGCATCCGGCTGGAGGTGCTGGCGGAAGTTCCGGTCGAAGGGATTGACGGCAATGTCTGGTACTTCGGCGATTTCCTGATCGGACCGGTGGGCGACAGGTTGCTGGGCGTCGGCGTGATCAATGTCGATCTGCGCCCCACGCCGCCGGTGGTCTCGCAGGACAGCATCATGCTGTTCAACGGCGTACGACAGGTGAGGAACTGACGATGCGCATGACCCTGATGCTGGTTGCTGCTGCACTTGCACTCACCGCCTGCGGCAACGTGACGGAATCCGACATGGCACAGCGGATCTCCCGTATCGACGACGCGCTGGGCGTGCCGCCGACCACGGGGCAGCCCAGGTTGCCGTCCCGTGCGGTGCCGTTGGGCAAGGTGCCCGACAGTGGCGGAAACGATGCGTCCAGCGGCAATACCCAGTCGGCGCTGATGGGCCTTGCCGCCGACCCGCCGCCGCCGGTTGCCCCGTCCGGGGTCCGCGTCGCGCCGGCCGGCATGATGGTCATGCCGTTCGAGGTGGACGGGGAGGCGCATTCGATCCTGGTGCCGGAAGGCTTCTGCAGCCTGTTCTCCGCCGACCGGCCATTGCCGGCCCGGCTGGTGGCGCGGGTGACCGGCAACAGCAACGGGCGGTTTCATCCCGACCTGATCGCCATGCCCTGTGCCGACATCCATACCGCCGGTGCGCGGGGTGGCCCCACGTCCTTCATCTTCTTCGTGCGCGCTGCCGATGACGGTGTGCCCATCGACTATTTCCCCGAGACGCTGAACAGGAGGTTCCTGCCACAGCGGTTCCGTCAGCTCGCGGCGTCCGAAGCGCAGGGCAGGGAGGCGCAGCAACGGGCAGTCTCCGCCTTCATGCAGACCGTCAGCTTCCCGCCCGACATCATCGACGCCGATGTGCGCTCCGACGGGACCGTGCTCTCCTTCTCTTCCCTGTCGCGGTTCAGCGTGCGCGGGGCGGAGCGGCGTTTCCGGTTCGACGCCAGCACCTTCCGGCACCGCAGCTATTTCGCGACTGTCGGTGTCACCCGGGAAATGCTCGCCGGAGAGGACGCGCAACTGCCGGTCCGCGCGGACCGGGTCAGAGCTTCCTTCCGGCCCGGCGACTGAGGCACGCGGAAGGTCAGTCCTGCATAAGGGCGCGCGGATGCACGATGCGCTCGACCTTGCAGGTGCCGGGCGCCAGGTTCGTGAAGCCGTCCGGCGGGTCCAGCACGACCAGCGTGGCGGTTGCCATGCCACCCGCCAGGTCGCGGCGGGCCTCCCGGTCCGAGCGGTCGGCCAGCGATCCGGCCAGTTCCTCGATCCCCGGATTGTGTCCGACAACCAGCACCGTCTGCGCCGATCCTGCCTCCCGCGCGAGAAGCTTCAGGATCCGCTCGGCTTCCGCCAGGTACAGCGCCTTCAGGAAACGGGTCTCGGTCTCCTGCCAGCCGTTCCGTTCCACGATCCGTCGCCAGGTCTCCCGCGTGCGCCGCGCGTCGGAGCACAGCACGAGGTCGGGAACGAGTTCGTTGAGCGCCATGTACTCCGCCATCACCCCGCTTGCCGCCAGGCCACGGGGGTTCAGGTCGCGGGCGTGGTCGTCCTGGCCGGGCGCAGGTGCGGCGGCCTTGGCGTGTCGGAGCAGCAGGAGACGGTGCATGGGCGGAGTGTTGCAGGGGGCGTCAAAACACTGCAAGGGAAATGCTGTAAATCCTCGCGATCTTGTTGCATCGTCTGAACGTCACTGGAGGGTTCCACCATGTCCGCCGCCACGTCCGAACTGCTCGACCCGGAACAGCAAGCGCCGGAACTGCCGACCATCGGCATGGATTCGCCGGAGCGCTTCATCAACCGGGAGCTTTCCTGGCTGCAGTTCAATTCCCGTGTCATGCGGGAGTGCCAGAACCCGCGCTACCCGCTGCTGGAGCGGGTGCGGTTCCTCTCCATCTCGGCCTCCAACCTGGACGAGTTCTTCATGGTCCGCGTCGCCGCGCTCTGGGGCATGCACCAGGCGGACGTGAAGTCGGTGACGCCGGACGGCCTGACCGTGCAGCAGCAGCTGGAAAGGATCGACGAGCTGGCCAACTGGCTGGTGGCGGAGCAGCAGAACTGCTGGAAGGCGCTGCAGCAGGAACTGCGCCAGGCCGGGATCGCCATCGTCGTGGCGGACGAGCTGTCGCCGGAGGAGCGGGACTGGCTCGACACGCATTTCCTGGAGCAGATCCTGCCCGTGCTGACGCCGCTGGCGATCGACCCGGCCCACCCGTTCCCGTTCATCCCCAACCTGGGTCTGGCGATGATCGCGCAGCTGATCCGCGACGGGGACAAGGAGCCGCTGAACGCCGTGGTGCCGATCCCGCATCACGTGTCGCGTTTCGTGCGCCTGCCGGGCAGCGAGATCCGCTTCATCCAGGTCAGCCAGGTCATCGCGCTCTACATGGCCCGCCTGTTCCCGGGCTACAGCATCGTCAGCCGGGGACAGTTCCGCTGCATCCGTGACTCGGACATCGAGGTGCAGGAGGAATCGGAAGACCTGGTGCGGACATTCGAGACCGCGCTGCGCCGCCGCCGCCGGGGCCATATCGTGCGGCTGCAGGTTTCCGCCGACCTGAATGACCGGCTGCGTCGCCTGGTGGTGACGGAGACCGATGCCCGGCCCGACGACGTGATCAACATCGACGGCATGCTGGCGCTGGCCGACATCCGGCGCGTGATCGTCGATGACAAACCGGAACTGCTGTTCAAGCCCTACAATGCCCGCTTCCCCGAACGTATCCGCGAACATGGCGGTGACTGCTTTGCCTCCATCCGGGGCAAGGACCTGATCATCCACCATCCCTTCGAGAGCTTCGACGTAGTGGTCCAGTTCCTGCGCCAGGCGTCGGAAGATCCGAACGTGGTGGCGATCAAGCAGACGCTCTACCGCACCTCCGACAACTCCCCCATCGTCGAGGCGCTGATCGCGGCGGCGGAGGCCGGCAAGTCGGTCACGGCCCTGATCGAGCTGAAGGCGCGCTTCGACGAGGCGGCGAACATCCGCTGGGCACGTGACATGGAGCGGGCAGGTGTCCAGGTGGTCTATGGCTTCATGGAACTGAAGACCCACGCCAAGCTGTCGATGGTGGTGCGGAAGGAGAAGGAGGGCCTGCGCACCTATTCCCATTTCGGCACCGGCAACTACCACCCGATCACCGCCAAGATCTACACCGACCTGTCCTACTTCACCGATGAACCGGCGCTTGGCCGCGACATCTCGGCGATCTTCAACTACCTGACGGGTTATGCGAAGCCGGAGAAGCTGGAGGAACTGGCCTATTCACCGCATACCCTGCGCCAGCGCGTGATGCAGGGGATCGAGGCGGAGATCGAACATGCGAAGGCCGGTCGCCCGGCGACGATCTGGGCCAAGATGAACTCGGTCGTCGATCCCGGCGTGATCGACGGCCTGTACCGCGCCAGCCAGGCGGGGGTGGAGATCGAGCTGATCGTCCGGGGCATCTGCTGCCTGCGGCCGGGCGTGCCTGGCCTGTCGGAGAACATCCGCGTGCGCAGCATCATCGGGCGGTTCCTGGAGCACAGCCGCATCGTCGTGTTCGGCAACGGGGAGCCGCTGCCGGGGCGCAATGCGCAGGTCTACATCAGTTCCGCCGACTGGATGCCGCGCAACCTCGACCGCCGGATCGAGAGCCTGGTGCCGCTGAAGAACGAGACGGTCCACGCCCAGGTGCTGGACCAGATCATGCTGGCGAACCTGAAGGATGACCTGCAGAGCTGGATCATGCAGCCTGACGGCAGCTATGTCCGCGACAAGGTGGTCGGTGACGGGTTCAGCGCGCATGAGTATTTCATGACCAACCCCAGCCTCTCCGGTCGCGGCAAGGCCCTGGAGGAAGGGGTGCGCCCGATCTCCCTGACACTGGATGATGACGACTGACGATGCCTGATTCGATGGCCGCCCTCGACGCGGCGGAACGTGTGGCCGTGATTGATGTCGGATCCAACTCGGTCCGGCTGGTGATCTTTGGCGACAGCGTGCGGGCGCCATTGAACATGCTGAACGAAAAGGCCTTCTGTGGCCTGGGGCGTGGCTTGCCGGAGACCGGGCGACTGAGCGGCGACGGGGTGCAGAGCGCCATCGCCACGCTGAAGCGGTTCGCCTGGATGATCCAGGTCACCGGCGTCGACAGGACGGTGGCCTTCGCCACGTCCGCAGTGCGTGACGCGGTGGACGGCCCCGATTTCGTCGAGCGTGTGCGCGATGAATGTGGCATCCGGCTGGAGGTGCTGAGCGGCGAGGACGAGTCGCGGCTGGCGGCAAATGGCGTCCTGTTCGGGCTGCCGGAGGCGGAAGGCGTCGTCGGCGACCTGGGCGGCAGCAGCCTTGAACTGGCCCCGATCGGGCAGGGCCGGGCGGAGCCTGGCGTGACCCTGCCTCTCGGCCCCCTGCGTTTCCAGGACAGCGACGCGGAGACCGGCACCGTGCGCAAGGTCGTGCGGGCTGCGCTGGCCCAGATCGACTGGCTGAAGGACGTGAAGGGCAAGGATTTCCATGTCGTCGGCGGCACGTGGCGGGCACTGGCCAAGCTCGACATCAGCCGTCGCGATTACCCGCTGCACATCGTGCAGGGCTACGAGATGCCGCTGGCTGCCGCGCAGTCGCTGGTTGACCTGATCAGCCGCCAGTCGCCCGAGTCGCTGACGGATGTCGGCAGCGTCTCCAAGCGTCGCCTGCCGGTGCTGCCGCTTGCCTGTTCGGTGCTGGGCGCGGTGCTGGAGCGGCTGCAGCCCCGTCGGCTCGTGTTCTCCGCGCATGGCGTGCGGGAAGGGGCCTACCTGGAGACACTGGGGGAGAAGGCGCGGGCCATCGATCCGCTGCTGGCCGCTGCCGAGGCGATGGCGGCGCAGGAGACGCGGTTCGGTGCCGCCATCGGGCATGAGGTGTTCGACTGGTGCCAGCCCCTGTTCGTCAACGAGACGCCGCAGGAGGCACGGTTGCGCCGCGTCGCCTCGGTGCTGTCCGACATCGGCTGGCGCATGCATCCCGATTACCGCGCCACCCATGCCTTCCGCCGTGTCCTGCGGGCGCCGTTGCTGGGGGTGGACCACACGGAGCGTTCCTTCATCGCCACCACCGTGCTGCGTCGCTATTCCCACAAGGCCAGCGGGGAGGCGGTGGAGGAGATGCAGGCCCTGCTGTCGGAGGACATGATCCGGCGTGCCAGCCGCATCGGTGCCGCCATGCGACTGGCGCTGACCCTTGGCTGCGGTGCCCCGGCGGCGCTGAACGGCGCGAAGGTGACAAGGCAAGAGGACGAGGTGCTGCTCAGCGTTCCGTCGCACCTGCGTGACCTGATCGGTGAAACCGTGGAGAGCCGGTTGAAACGCCTGGCCGACAGCTTCGGGTGCGGCAGCCGGATCGAGAGCGTCTGAACGGCGCGGATGTGCGCCCCTACCAGACCGGCATCGCCGCCAGCGCCGAGAGACCGCAGAGGGCAAGGGCCGCGCGCCTGAACAGCTTCTCGGAGGCAAACGGGAACAGGCGCGCACCCAGGTACAGGCCCAGGCCGTATGTCGGACCGAGGACAAGGGCGAGCAGCAGCGGTTCCAGCCCGATCAGGCCAAAGGCGAGGAAGGTCGCGCTGCCGACCACCATGGTGACCGCGAACAGGGCATTCACATTGTGCCGGACGGAGCGGGCATCATCCGCACCACCGACCCAGAACAGGATCACCGGCGGTCCGTAGAACCCGGCGATGCCACCCGCGAGGCCGGACATCATGCCGACACCCACGACACCGGGGGTCGGCACGGGTTTCGTCCGCTGCCAGCCCGCCGCCATGGCCATGACCGCAGCAAGCACCATCAGGGAGATGATCCAGCGCAGGACGTCTGTCGGCGCGTGTGCCAGGATCCATGTGCCGCAGGGGGTGGCGATGGCGATGCCGATGGTGATCGGCACCATCTCCCGCCAGTTGCAGTGACGGATGCCCTGCAGCGTCAGCGGCAGGCCGAAGCTGGAATTGATCATCCACAGCACCACGACCGCGATGCGGGGGTCCAGCAGGGCGCTTGAGAGCGGGACGAACACCAGTGCCGCGCCGAACCCGCTGAAGCCGCGCGTCAGCCCGGCCAGTGTCATGGCCAGGGCCAGCAGCAGGGTCTCGAAGGTCATCAGGGCGGCGAAGCTGTCGCCCAGTGCGCTCATCGTGGCGCGTCGAGTGGAATCTCCACGACTTCCTGCCCCTGGATCGCGAGGCCGAGGCTACCGGCCTTCAGCCGCAGTGCGTCATTGCCGAAGACTTCCCGCCGCCAGCCCTTCAGTGCCGGGATGTCGGCCTCGTCATCGGCGGCCAGCTTCTCGATGTCCGGGCCGGGACACACCAGCTTCTGCGCCACGCCATGGGCGGCGCACTTGCGCTTCAGCAGCACCTTCAGCAGCTCTATGACCGGCAGCAGGGCCGGGGCGGGCGGTTCCGGCCGCTCCACGCGCGGCCAGGATTCCTTCGGCTGTGCCAGCGCGGTCTGCACGGCCTCCATCAGCCCAGCGCCGAAGGGGCCATCGGCGATCTTGCGGTTCAGGCTGCGGATGCCGGCCAGCTTGTCACGGCTCTCCGGCGGGTCGGAGGCGATCTCCAGCAGCGCCTCGTCGCGGATGACGCGGTTGCGCGGCAGGTCGCGGCGCTGTGCCTCCCGCTCCCGCCAGGCAGCGAGTTCCCGCAGCACGGCCAGGAAGCGCGGCTTGTTGGTGCGGGCCTTCAGCCGCTTCCAGGCATCCTCCGGCTCCACGGTGTAGAGGCCCAGGTCGCCCAGGTTCTCCAGTTCTCCCTCGACCCACGACGCCCGGCCGGTGCGTTTCAGATCGGCAAGGATGCGGTCATAGACGGTACGCAGGTGGGTCACGTCCGACAGCGCGTAGGCGAGCTGCTTCTCGCTCAAGGGTCGCCGGGACCAGTCGGTGAAACGGCTGGTCTTGTCGATGCCCTTGCCGGCCAGCTTGCGCACCAGCGCGTCATAGGCGATCTGCTCCCCGAACCCCATGACCATGGCGGCCACCTGGGTATCGAACAGCGGTGTCGGCACCGCGCCGGTCAGGTTGACGAAGATCTCGATGTCCTGCCGCGCCGCGTGGAACACCTTGACGATGCTTTCGTCGGCCAGCAGCGCGAACAGTGGGGCCAGGTCGATGCCGTTGGCCAGCGGGTCGATGATCGCGCCCTCGTCGTCCGGCCCGGCCAGCTGCACCAGGCACAGCTTCGGATAGTAGGTATTCTCCCGCAGGAACTCGGTGTCGATGGCGACGTAGGGCTGCCCGGAGAGCCCGTCCACGTAGCGCTGGAGCGATTCTGTATCGGTGATGATCTGCATGGCGCTGGCTTATCCCAGATCAGCCGCTGCCGCCAGCAGGAACGCGCAGCGCCGCGTTGCGTGGCGGATCAACCTTGACAATCGGGGCCATTGGGGCTTCGTTCCGGCGCGCCTTCTCCGATCCGTACAAACAGATGGTTTTCCGCTGATGCACGCCTATCGAACCCATACCTGCGGTGCCCTGCGCCGCGCCGACGAGAACACGCCCGTCCGCCTGTCGGGCTGGATCCATCGCAAGCGTGATCATGGCAACCTGCTGTTCGTCGACCTGCGCGACCATTACGGCCTGACCCAGTGCGTGGTGGAGGCTGACGAGCCGGGCTTTGCCGAGGTAGACCAGGCCCGCGCCGAAAGCGTGATCACGGTGACGGGTCGCGTGGTGCCGCGCGATCCGGAGGCGGTCAATCCCGACCTGCCCACCGGCGAGATCGAGGTCCGGATCGAGAGCGTCGAGGTGCAGAGCAGCACTGGCGACCTGCCCATGCCGGTGTTCGGTGACCAGGAATATCCGGAGGATATCCGCCTGAAGTACCGCTTCCTCGACCTGCGTCGGGAGCGGATGCACCGCAACATCACCATGCGCTCGAAGATCATCTCCGCCATCCGTCGCCGGATGAACGATGCGGGCTTCATGGAGTTCCAGACGCCGATCCTGACGGCCTCCAGCCCCGAGGGCGCGCGTGACTTCCTGGTGCCCAGCCGGGTGCATCCGGGGCAGTTCTATGCCCTGCCGCAGGCACCGCAGCAGTTCAAGCAGCTGCTGATGATCTCAGGCTTCGACCGCTATTTCCAGATCGCCCCCTGCTTCCGCGACGAGGACGCGCGCGCCGACCGCAGCCCGGGCGAGTTCTACCAGCTGGACGTGGAAATGAGCTTCGTCACGCAGGAGGACGTGTTCCAGGCCATTGAACCGGTGCTGGCCGGCACGTTCGAGGAATTCTCCGACTGGCCCGTCGTCGACAAGCCGTTCCCGCGCATCCCGTTCCGGGAGGCGATGCTGCGCTATGGCACCGACAAGCCCGACCTGCGCATTGCGGAGAGCATGGACATCCGCGACGTGACGGAGGATTTCCGCGGTGGCGGCTTCGGCATCTTCGCCCGCTCCATCGAGAAGGGGGCGGTCGTCCGTGCCATTCCGGCACCCGGGGCAGGCGGTCGCGCACGCTCCTTCTTCGACGGCATGAATGACTGGGCCCGGCGCGAGGGCGCGGCCGGTCTCGGCTACATCATCTTCGGTGAGGAGGGTCCGAAGGGGCCCATCGCCAACAACCTGGATGCCGAACGCGTGGAATCGATCCGCGCCGCCTGCGGCCTGGGGGCGGGGGATGCGGTGTTCTTCGCCTGCGACCAGGCGGCGGGCGCGGCCGGACTGGCCGGCAAGGCGCGGATCAGGCTGGCGGAGCAGCTGGAACTGATCGAGCGCGAGCAGTACCGGTTCTGCTGGATCGTCGATTTCCCGCATTTCGAGTGGAACGAGGAAGAGAAGAAGATCGACTTCTCGCACAACCCCTTCTCCATGCCCCAGGGCGGGATGGAGGCGCTGGAGAACCAGGATCCGCTGGATATCCTCGCCTACCAGTACGACATCGTCTGCAACGGCATCGAGCTGTCGTCCGGCGCGATCCGGAACCATCGCCCCGACATCATGCTGAAGGCGTTCGAGATCGCCGGCTATGGTGCGGAGGAAGTGGAGACCCAGTTCGCCGGGATGCTGAACGCGCTGCGTTACGGCGCGCCGCCCCATGGTGGCATCGCGCCGGGCATCGACCGCATCGTCATGCTGATCCTGGACGAGCCGAACCTGCGCGAGATCGTGGCCTTCCCCATGAACCAGCAGGCGCAGGACCTGCTGATGGGCGCCCCGGCCCCGGTGGATCCGAAGCAGCTGCGCGAACTGCACATCCGCACCGTGATGCCGAAGACGGAGAAGAAGGCCGACTGAGCCTGCGGAACCGGGGTCAGAGGTGCCTGCGGAAATCCATGCGCTGATGCAGGATCCGCAGCACCTCCGCATCTCCATTCCCGCGTCGGCGGAAGAAGATCACGTGTGACCCGGACCTGACAGACAGCAGACGTGGCCGGATCGCGCTCTCGTCACGATCATTTCCATCTGACAGGCCGAGGTTGTGGAACGTCTCGTCGATCTGCGAGAGATACTGGATGACCTGTTGTGGGCCCCAGCGCTCCAGGGTGTAGGAGCCAATGGCATCAAGGTCCCTCTGGGCTTCTTTGGTTAGGATGAACCGTCCGGGATTCAACGGTCTGTTCCAAGCCTCGCCAGGGTGTCATCAAGGCTGTAGTCCGCGAACTGCCCCCGCTCAGCCTGCTCCCAGCCGACATTGATCGCTTCGCGCAGGCGTTCGAGTTTCGCCTCCTCGCTCATCTCCTGCTCGATCTGGCGACGCAGGGCCTCACGGATGACCTCGGAGGCGTTGTTGTACAGGCCGCTGGCGACCTTCTGCCTGACATAGTCGTCCAGCCGTTCGGTCAGTGAGACGTGCATGCTGTTCCTCCGTTGCAGATGCCAGCGATGATACAGGCTTTGACAAAGCTTGTCTGCAATTCCAGCGGGTGGGGGCTGCACAACAAACAGGCATCGCCTGGTCAAAACATGTATGCTCCGTCGCATGACAGACTTTGCCGCATCGCCTGGGCGTACCGGGTTCCTGACCCGCGACCGGGTCGGGTTCTTCTTCCTGAATGTGGGCCATTTCTTCGACCACATGTTCATGCTGATCTTCGCGACCGTCGCGGTGGCGCTGGCGGGACAGGACGGCATGTCCTACCGCGAGTTGCTGGAACTGCTGACCCCGGCGCTGGTGATGTTCGGTGTCGGCAGCCTGCCGGCCGGGTGGCTGGCGGACCGCTGGTCGCGGGAGGGGATGATCGCGGTCTTCTTCATCGGCATCGGCGCGTCTTCCATCGCGACGGGCTTCGCCGAGACGAACTGGCAGATCATGCTGGGCCTCGGTGCCATCGGCACCTTCGCCGCCATCTATCACCCGGTGGGCATCGCCATGGTGGTGGAGGGCCAGGAAAGGGTCGGCCGCGCGCTGGGCATCAACGGTGTCTGGGGCAACATGGGGCTGGCGGCGGCACCGCTGCTGACCGGCTGGCTGATCGCCGTGTCCGGCTGGCGGGCAGCCTTCATCGTGCCGGGCATCGTGGCGGTGCTGTTCGGCCTGGCCTACATCGCGTTCTGCCGGAAGGGCAGGGACGTGGAGCGCGCCGCCAAGCGTACCGTGCCCGATCCGGGCGACCATGACCTGACCCGCGCGGTGCTGATCCGGGTCGCGGTGGCGCTGACCCTGACCATCCTGTTCGGCGGCCTTGTGTTCCATGCCTCCGCCGTGGTGCTGCCGAAACTGTTCTCGGAACGCCTGGCTGCGATCACCAGCGATATCAGCGCGGTCGGGACCTACGCGGCCATCGTGCTGGCCATCGCCTCCTTTGCGCAGATCGTTGTCGGGCACCTGCTGGACCGGTTCCCGGCGCGGCGCATCCTGTTCCTGATCGCATTGCTGCAGGTGCCGGCGCTGGCCCTCGTGGCCTCCATCTCCGGCATTCCGGTGGTGCTGGCATCGGTGCTGATGATGGCACTGATCTTCGGCGAGATCCCGATCCATGACACCATCGTCACCCGCTACACCCGTGCCGCCTGGCGGGGGCGTGTGTTCGCGGTGAAGTTCGTGCTGGCCCTGCTGGTCGCGGCGGTGGTGCCGCGCATGATCGGCACCCTGCACGACAATTTCGGCCTGGATGTGCTGTTCTTCGTGCTGGCCGCCGCCGCCGCCGGTGTCGCGCTCTCGGCCCTGATCCTGCCCCTCGCGCGCAAGGCCGCCTGAGTCCGATCCCCCCGGAACCGATGCCGGACCGGACAGGTTCGACCTGCCCCGCGAGGCGCGCTGGAACTTTATTTTTTGAATAATTCCAATATGCATTGAATTCACCTGCTGGTACATTGTCTGTGCATCAACGGGGCGGGAGTGACGCCCCAACCAGTTCAGAAAGCAGGAGAAATCTGATGCGCGTACCAAGCGTTACCTTCAAGACCCGCGTCCGTGACGAGTCCGTCGGCGGTCCGAATCCCTTCCGCTGGCAGGACCGTACCAGCGACGAGATCTTCAACGGCCGCCGCGTCGTCGTCTTTGCCCTTCCGGGTGCCTTCACCCCGACCTGCAGCTCGACCCACCTGCCGGGCTACGAGGAGAAGTTCGAGGCGCTGAAGGCCGAGGGCGTGGACGAGGTGATCTGCCTGTCCGTCAACGATGCCTTCGTCATGTACCAGTGGGGCAAGGCCCTCGGCGCGAAGAACGTGACCCTGCTGCCCGACGGCAATGGCGAGTTCACCGACAAGATGGGCATGCTGGTGAACAAGGGCAACCTGGGCTTCGGTGCCCGGTCCTGGCGCTATTCCATGCTGGTCGAGGACGGTGAGGTCGTCGAGCAGTTCGTGGAGCCGGGCAAGATCGACCTGTGCGAGACGGATCCGTTCGAGGTCTCCGACGCTGACACCATGCTGAACGCGCTGAAGGCCCGCAACGCCAAGGCCGCCTGATACCGGACCACGGTCCGACAGGACGAGACAGGGGCTCCGCCATGCAGATGGCGGGGCCCTTTCCGTTTGCAGATCGCCGGAATGCGCTATCCTGCCCCGCAGGGAGGGCGAGGCATGCGTATCACGGGCGTCCGCAGTCATGTGCTGCGCTATGAACTGGACGAGGAGCTTGGCTACTCCCAGCAGTACTACGCGGCCCGCACGGCGCACCTGGTCGAGATCTCGACCGACGCGGGGCTGACCGGCTGGGGCGAATGCTTCGGCCCCGGTCCGGTCGCACTGGCCAACCGCGCCATCGTCGAGCAGGTGCTGCAGCCGATGGTGCTGGGGCGTGATCCTCTGGCGCGGGAGGCGATCTGGCAGCACTGCTACAACATGCTGCGCGATCACGGGCAGAAGGGGATGCCGATCCAGGCCCTGTCCGGTCTCGACATCGCGCTGTGGGACATTGCCGGGCAGGCGGCGGACATGCCGCTCTACAGCCTGCTGGGTGGCCCGACACGCAGCCGCATCCCCGTCTATGGCTACGGCATGATGCTGCGCAGGGTGCCGGACCTTGCCGATGCGTTCCGGGACGAGGCTGCCGCGATCCGGGAGGCCGGTTTCGCCGCCACCAAGATGAAGGTGGGGCTGGGGGTGACACAGGACATCGCGCTGGCCACGGCGGTCAGGGAAGGGGTGGGTGACGGCTTCCGCTTCGCCGTCGATGCCAACCACTGCTACACCACGCCTGACGCGCTGGCGGTCGGGCGGGCGCTGGACGACCTCGGTGCCTACTGGTTCGAGGAGCCGGTGGCGCCGGAGGACCGCGCTGGCTATGCCGAGCTGCGCGCGAAGCTGAAGACCACCATTGCCGGGGGAGAGGCGGAGTTCACCCGCTATGGCTGGCGTGACCTGCTGGCCGCAGGCGCGGTCGGGCTGGCCCAGCCGGAGGTCTGCGGGCTGGGCGGCATCACCGAGTTCCAGAAGGTGCTGGCGCTCTGCCACAGCCAGTTCGTGCCGGTCATCAACCATGTCTGGGGTTCGGCCATCGCCGTCACCGCGAACATGCACCTTCTGGCCGCGATGCCGGACATGCCCGGCGGGCTGCACCCGTGGGAGCCGATGCTGGAATTCGATACCACGCCGAACCGGTTCCGCGATGACATGCTGTCGGAACCGCTGGACATCCAGGGACAGGTGAAACGCAATGGCGGACACGTGGGCCTGCCGCGCGGACCAGGCCTTGGCGTCCGGCCTGATCCGGCGTTCCTGGACCACTACCGCATTGCCTGACAGTTCCTGGGGAGGGAGAGATGTCGAAGAAGCCCTATGAAGGTATCCGGATCATTGATCCGACCCACGTGCTGGCCGGTCCGTTCTGCTGTTACCAGATGGCCTGGTTCGGGGCGGAGGTCATCAAGATCGAGGCGGTGGAGCCCCGCGACTTCATCCGCTACGCCAGCCCGGAGGCGGACCTGGCCAAGGCCGGACTGTCGGAGGGGTTCCTGGCCCAGAACGCCAACAAGAAGTCCGTGGTGCTGAACCTGAAGGACCCGCGCGGGCAGGACCTGTTCAAGCGCCTGGCGGCCACGTCGGACGCGATGGTGGAGAACTTCCAGCCCGGCACCATGGCGGGACTCGGGCTTGGCTATGACGATATCCGCGCCATCAATCCGAAGCTGGTCTATTGCTCGCTGACCGGATTCGGCCAGACCGGGCCGCTGCGCGACGTGCCGGCCTATGACCACTTGGTGCAGGGCATTTCCGCCATGGCATCGATGCAGAACGGCACCACCGACCCGGTGCGTGTCGGTTTTCCGGTGATCGACTACGTGGTGGGGCTGCTGGGGGCATTCGCCCTCTCCACCGCGCTGTTCCAGGCGCGGGCCAGCGGGCAGGGGCAGTATGTTGATGTCTCCATGCTCGATTCCGCGCTCGTCATCATGGCACCCGTGGTGCAGCAGTGGCTCACCAGCCAGCGCGTTCCGCAGTCCACCGGTCGGCGTGCCTTCTCCGGCAGTCCCTTCTCCGGCATCTTCGAGACGGCGGAGGGCATGCTGGTCACCGCCGCGAACACGCGCGCCCAGGCCGAGTCGGTGCTGCGGGTCATCGGGCGGGAGGACCTGATCGACGATCCCGACGTGCTGAACTGGCAGGGACGGCCGGAAGTGTCGGACCGGGTGCAGCCGATCCTGTTCGAGGCCTTTGCCACCCGTACCGCGCTGGAATGGGAGGCATTGCTGGGCGCGGCCTCCGTTCCCGCAGGCAAGCTGCGCGACGTGCCGGAGATCATGGCGCATCCGCATGTGCGGGAGCGCGGCCTGCTGCACACCATTCCCGACGTGCCGGGCATCGGCCGCCCCATCGAGGTGATGGGGCCGGGGTTCCGCATGGCCGACCCCGCATCCATGGTCAGCAACCCCACGCCGCCGCCGCTGAAGGGGGCCGACACGCGACACTATCTCAGGGAAGTCGGGTTGAGCGATGCCGACATCGACGGGCTGGTGTCTGACGGGGTGACGCTGGTCGCGGACTGATCCGCCGTGCCGGGATGAGACTTTGTTAACCCTGATGGGTCAGGCTGTCCGCTCCCTCAATTGCGGGCGGCAGTGGCGTGAAACATCAGTCGGCGAAGGTGGTGACGAGGAGCCTGCAACGGGCGAACGGGCTGATGGCCCGTGGCCGCCCCGACCAGGCATTGCAGGTCTTCGAGCAGGCGCGACGCAGCGCGCCGGGTGTCTTCGAGGTGCATTTCGGCCTCGCCCGTGCGCGGCAGGCGCTGGGTGATGCATCCGGTGCCGTCGATGCCTTCGGCACGGCGCTGGACCATGCCCCGCCGGGCGACCCGCGTGCCCTGCTGGCGCTGGGGCAGCTGGCACGTGACCTGAAGGCGGCGGAGCAGGCGGTGGGGTTCTTCCGCGCAGCCGCACTCGCGACACCGGGCAGCGCCGATGCCCAGACTGGCCTGGCCCACGCGCTGCGTGACCTGGGGCGGCAGGAGGATGCGGTGGAGCTGCTGCAGTCCGCGCTGCGCCTGGCACCGGAGGAAAGCGCGCTCTGGACCGCGCTTGGTGCCGTGATGGCCGACCTGGAGGATCATGCGAATGCCGAGACCTTCCTGCGGGAGGGGCTGCGGCTGGACCCGAGGAACGGTGCGGCGGCGGGCAACCTGGCGGAGGTGTTGTTCGCCATGGGCCGCGCGGCCGATGCTGCGGAGGCCTACGCGCTTGCCATGCGGCTGCGCCCCGATGATGCGGCACTGCGATTCAACCACGCGCTGTTCGCGCTCGGCACCGGCGACCTGGAAACCGGCTGGCGGGACTACGAGGCACGGCTGGATCGCGGCTTTCCGGGCTTCGTCCGCCGTGACCTGAAGCAGCGGCGCTGGGATGGCCGGGAACTGCCGTCAGGCCGCCTGCTGGTGCTGGCGGAGCAGGGGGTGGGCGACGAGTTGCACTTCCTGCATTGCATACGGGACGTGGCGGACCGGGTGGGCGAACTCTGGTGGGAAAGCGACCCGCGCCTGGTCGATCTCTGCGCGCGGTCCTTTCCTGACGTGACCTTCGTGCCATGGCAGGCGTCGGACAGGCCCGGCTTCCATCGCGGCTATGGCTGGCTGTCGGATGCGCCGAAGTTCGATGCGGTGATCGAGGCGGGCAGCCTGCAGACCCTGTTCCGGCGCGATCCGGCGTCATTTCCCGCACAACCTGCCTTCCTGAAGCCGCTGGACGGTGTTTCCGGCACCGATGCACGGCTGCGGGTCGGGATCAGCTGGACCAGCATCCATCGCAATCGCCTGCGCGACCGCGGCTACGTCACCCTGGACCAGTGGGGGCCGATCTTCGACCTGCCCGGCGTGGAATGGGTCAACCTGCAATATGGTGATGCCGCGTCCGACATCGCGTCGGCGGAGAAGCAGTTCGGTATCCGCATCACCCAGGTGGACGGGCTGGACCTGAAGGATGATTTCGATGGCACCGCGTCGCTGATCGCGACCTGCGACCTGGTCATCGCGCCGACCAACACGGTGCGCCAGCTTGCCGCCTCCATCGGCGTGCCGTCGCTGGTGTTCTCCCGCCTGCCCTACGAGTTCGCGCTGGGGCAGCCGACCAATCCGTTCTTCCGCAACATGCAGGATTTCGTGCGTCTGCCGGACACCGACTGGTCGCGCCAGGTCAGTGCCGTCGCGGCACACCTGCGGCAGCTCGGCGAGAGTCAGTCGGCGGCCTGATACTGCCGCACCCGGCGGGCCAGTTTCTCCAGGTAGCGGTCCCGCAGCCCCAGTTCCTGCAGGTGTTCCACCGTCTGGAACAGGTAATCGGAGCAGGGACCGAGCCAGCCCTCGGCCCTTGCGATGCTGTGGGCGACCTTGTCGAGGTCGGTCTCGCCGCAATAGCGCGGACTCTGCCGGTTGATCACGAAAGTCGCGGCGCGGATCGGTCCCGCATCGGTGCGGGCGCGCACCACGGTGGCGCGATAGGCGTCCGAGACCATCTCCCGCCGCCAGAGGATGCCCAGTTCGTCCCGTGCCTTCTCCGGCGCGACACGGAAGGCCATGCCGAGGCAGGATCCTCCCCTGTCCAGGCCCAGCACGCGGCCCGGCTGCTCCGGGGAGCCGCGCCCCAGCGGTGTTTCCAGGCAGAAGCGGCGATGCAGCCCGTGGATGCGCGCGACACGCTTTTCCTCGAAGTGGAAGGCCGGGTTCCAGATCAGGGAGCCGTAGCCGAAGACCCAGATGTCCTCACCGGGGGCGAAGCGGGCCAGCGTCCGGTCACGCGATGCCTCCCGGTCCGCATCCGACATGCGGGTCATCAGCCCGCGCCGCTCCGCGTCCTGCAGGAATTCCTCCAGCGCCCCCGTCGCGATGTTCTCGCGGGTGAGCGTCGGGTGG
Source organism: Minwuia sp. (assembly GCA_965228535.1). Classification (GTDB taxonomy): domain Bacteria; phylum Pseudomonadota; class Alphaproteobacteria; order Minwuiales; family Minwuiaceae; genus Minwuia. Next base: position 1,921,374 of record CBDDHU010000003.1, read on the forward strand.
CTCATGCGTCCTCTCCGGCCGGGATGCAGTGGCTCTCCCGGATGAACAGCGACAGCAGTGCACCGATCCCGGCACAGACCGGCAGGACCAGCAGCGCGGTCTGGTAGTCGGCCACGGAATAGACCGGCACACCGGTCTCCGCCGAGACCGCGCCGCCCCAGGACAGGTCCAGCACGATGCCGACGGCGGGCTGCAGCAGCGCGCCGCCACCGACGAACATGCCATTGACGAAACCGGTCACCGCGCCGCCGATGGAGGGTGGCGAGAGTTCCCGCGCGGCGGCCAGGCAGACGATCATCGACCCGCCGAACAGGCCGATCAGGAAGATCATGACCTGGCGCTGCAGCAAGGTCGGTTCGAAGCCGTAGAGCAGGATGATCCAGAGCGCGAGGGAGAAGAAGGCGGCGCTCATCAGCGGCAGCTTCCGGCGCCGGAAATGGTCGGAGAGGAAACCGCCGAGCGGTCCGCCGATGGCGAAGCCGACCGTCATCAGCGAGGTGGAGAACCCGGCGACATCGCGGTCGACACCATGCACCAGCATGATGTGCGGCACGCCCCAGAGCAGGCCGTAGGACAGGAACGGACCCGACAGCATCAGCCCGTAGACGCCCAGGACCCAGTTCTGCCGCCGCGACATGGCCTGCTTCAGCGATGCGCCGAGGCCCTGCGTGCCGGTGCGCTGCACCCTGCCGCCATCGGGCCGGTCGCGCACGATCAGCCAGATCAGCAGGGCCAGCACCGCGCCCCAGATCCCGCTGACCAGGATCGGCTCGCGCCAGCCGAAGGCATCGATCAGGCCACCCAGCGGACCCTGCGCCAGGAAGCCGCCAAGCATCGCGTAGCCCATGGTCAGGCCGGAGAACAGGCCGAACCGGCTCGGCGGATGCCAGGCCGAGGCGATGGTGAGGGCGGAGATGAAACCGACGGCGGACCCCGCACCGACCAGGAAGCGGCCCGCATAGGCCACCCAGATGTTGGGCGACAGGGCAAAGGCGATCGCGCCGATGCCGACCAGGGCCATGCCGCAGGCCAGCAGGATGCGCGGTCCCCAGCGGTCCAGCATCAGCCCGACCGGCAGTTGCAGCAGCGCGTAGACATAGAGGTAAAGCGCCGCGAGGTTGCCGGTGACGGCCGCACCGACATCGAAGGCCGCCATCAGCGGGTCCACCATCACCGATGGCGCAGCCCGCTGGAAGAAGGCGTAGAAGAAGCAGTTTGCCGCCAGGAACCAGATGATCCAGGCGCGCATGCCGCCGATGGCATGGACGCGCGCGACGGCGCTGGCGGAGGCCGTGGTCATGCGGCGGCCCGTTGATCCAGCGAGAAGGCGTCCGCCAGCAGTTCGTAGGACCGGACGCGGGCGTCGAAGTCGTGGCTGATGGTCACGACCACCAGCTCCTCGACGCCGTAGACTTCAGCCAGCCGCTCCAGTTCGGCGCGGACCCTGTCCGGCGTGCCGGAGACCGAGCGGTCGCGATTGGCCTCGATGATCGCGTGATCGTGCGGGCTGTAGGGATAGGCGTCCGCATCCTCCGGCGTCGGGAACGGTCCCCACTCGCCCTTCATCAGCCGCAGCAGCCAGAGGTCGCGCGACTTGATCAGGTAGTCCGCTTCCGCCTGCGTCTCGGCGCAGAGGGCGAAGACGCCGATGGAGCCTTCAGGGCTGGCGCACCAGTCGGAGGGACGGAAATGCCGGCGATAGGCCTCCATCACCCGGTCGCCGCCCTGGGTGTTGATGAAGTGCGCGAAGGAGAAGGGCAGGCCGAAATGCGCCGCATAGGTGGCGCTGTCGGCGGAGGAGCCGAGCATCCATACCGGGGGCGCGGATGGCCCGGTCGGCTGGGCCTTGATGCTGGCGAAGGGGTGATCATCCTCCAGCGCGTCGTTCAGGAAGCCGATCAGGTCCAGCACCTGGCGCGGATAGTAGTCGATGGAGGCCTTGCCGGGGCCGGCCTGCAGCGCCCGCGCCGTGTGGCCGTCACTGCCCGGTGCCCGCCCGACGCCGAGGTCGATGCGGCCGGGATACAGCGTCTCCAGCATGCGGAAGGTCTCCGCCACCTTCAGCGCCGAATAGTGGCTCAGCATCACGCCGCCGGAGCCGACCCTGAGATGCTGCGTCGCCCCGGCAATGTGACCGATCAGGATCTCCGGCGCCGCCCCCGCCAGCCCGCCGGAGGCGTGATGCTCCGCCAGCCAGTAGCGGTGATAGCCGAGCCGGTCGCAGGCCTGCGCCAGGGTGATGGATTCCCGGATGGCGTCCGCCGGGGTGACACCGGCCCGTATCGGGCTCTGGTCCAGCACGCTCAGGCGCATGGCCGTCTCCGGATGGCGTGGTTGCGTTCATGCGGCTCAATGCTCATGGTCCAACGAGATAGCGCGCAGGAGAAAGCGATGGAAGACCCGAGGATTGCAATGGTGCTCCGCTTCTGGTTCGAGGAACTGCAGCCGGAGCAGCACTGGAAACGCGACGCGGCGGTGGATGCGGTGATCGCGGACCGGTTCGGGGAACTGAACGCGGCGGCAGCGCGTGGCGACTGTGACGGCTGGCAGGGCAGCAGCGACGGGGCGCTGGCCCTGGTGATCACGCTGGACCAGTTCAGCCGCAACCTGTTCCGCGACAGCCCCCTGGCCTGGGCCAATGACACGAAGGCGCTGGGCATCGCGCGGGCTGCCGTCGATGCGGGTTTCGACCGCGCGCAGCCACCGCTGCGCCGCTTCTTCTTCTACCTGCCGTTCGAACATGCGGAGGACCTGGCGATGCAGGAGCGTTGCCTGGAACTGTTCGCGCCCCTGGAGCTGTCGGAATCCCACATGGACGCGGTGCGCCGCCATCACGAGATCATCGAACGCTTCGGACGTTTTCCCCACCGCAACAAGGTGCTGGGGCGGACAAGCACGCCGGAGGAGATCGCGTTCCTGAAGGAACCCAACAGCGCCTTCTGAAGGCAACGGCGCGCCACGGCCTTGTCCCGTGGCTGGAACGCCGCCTGCACACCACGCAACCCTGACCGGCTTCCCCCCGCCGTCATGCTGGGCCACCATGGGCCATCACATCTGGGGAGGTGGACGAGATGAGTGCTATCGCTGACGATCATCCGGAAGAACTGCGGCAGATGGTGGATGGCCTGATCGGCTTCGCCGACAAGGAGATCCTGCCGCGCCATGCCGCGAACCGCGAACTGCTGGAGGACGGGCGGCGGTTCTATGCCGAGGACGGGCGCATGGCGCCGGAGGTGGTGAAGCTGATCCGCGAGGTGCGGATGGCCGCATCCCGCGCCGGCTACTACCAGATGTGCGTGCCGGAGGCGCTGGGTGGCGGGGGGCTGGGCAACGAGGCCTACTTCGCCGGCTGGCAGGCGCTGTTCCATCATTGCGGGCCGCAGAACTGGCTGATGCTCTACGCCATCAGCCACTGGGCCTTCGGGCCGAGCCGCCTGCTGGAGAAAGTCACCGACCGGGCGCGCGACGAGATCCTGGAGCCGCTGATGTCGGGGGACAAGGGCATGTGCTTCGGCCTGTCCGAGCCGGGTGCGGGGTCCGATGCCACCATGATCCGCACCCGCGCGGTGCCGGACGGCGATGGCTGGGTGATCGAGGGACGGAAGATCTGGACCACCAACTCGCCCATTGCCGACTACTGCATCCTGTTCGCGGTCACGGACCCGGAACGCGCGGCGCAGAAGAAGGGCGGCATCTCCGCCTTCCTGGTGCCGACCGACGCGCCGGGCTTCGAGGTGCAGCGGATCGTGAAGATGTTCGGTCACATCGGCGGTGACGAGGCGGAACTGCGTTTCGAGGGGCTGCGGGTGGAGCCGTGGCAACTGGTCGGTGACCTGCACCAGGGCTTCGCCATGGCGCTGTACGGGGTGTCGCTGGGGCGCATCTACAATTCGGCCCGTGCGGTGGGGCTGGGGCGCTGGGCGCTGGAACTGGCGCTGGAATATGCCAAGACGCGGGAGGCGTTCGGCAAGACCATCTCGGAATTTCAGGGGGTCACGTTCCCGCTGGCCTCATCGGCGATGGAACTGCATGCCGCGCACCTGATGGGCATGAATGCGACGCGGCTGCTGGACCAGGGGCAGGCGGCGATCAAGGAACTGTCCATGACCAAGGCCTACGCGGTGGAGCGGGGCGTGCAGGCGGTGGATCGCGCCATGCAGACCCTCGGCGCCATGGGTTTCACCAACGAGGTCGGGCTGACCGACGCCTGGCAGGTGTTGCGGGTGATCAATGTCGCCGACGGTACCAACGAGATCCTGCGCCGGACCGTCATTCAGCGGCTGCTGAAAGGCGACATTGATCTGTAACATACCGTTAACCGTCCTCGCGGTCGGTGGACCGGCGACGCCAGCGGCGGATCATGGACAGGCTGCGGGGCTGGCGGGCATCGGCCGCACGCTCCGCCTGCTGCAGGTCGGCATGGCTGGGGACGTAGCCTGACTGCCGGGTTGCGTTCATGTAGGAATTGCCGAGAATGCTGAGCATTGCGATATCTCCTCTGGTTCGTGTGTGATGGACTATTTGGTTCATGCATGCATGGAAAACCAGTCAGCGAAATTTCCTGACTGTTAGCAGGAGTTACAAATGGACTGGTCGGAAATGCCTCCGCTGGCAACCTTGCGGGCCTTCGAGGCTGCGGCGCGGCACCTGAACTTCACGGCGGCGGGTCGGGAAATGAACGTGACCCATGCCGCTGTCAGCCAGCAGGTGCGTCGGCTGGAGGAACGCCTGGGCGTCAGCCTGATGGTGCGGGAAGGGCGTGGACTGGTCCTGACCGATGATGGTGCGCGCCTGGCCTGGCAACTGTCGGACGGGTTCGGCACCCTGCACCAGGCCATCGCCGCCTTCACGGACAACGAGGCGGCGCGGGCGCTGAAGGTGACGGTCACGCCGAACTTCGCCACAAGCTGGCTGATGCCGCGGATCGCGGATTTCCGGGCGTCCTACCCGGATATCGAACTGATGCTGAACCCGACGTCGGAAGTGATCGACCTGCGCCGCGACAACTACGACCTGGCCATCCGCTATGGCAACGGGCGCTGGCCACGGCTGGAGAGCGAGATGCTGATCCCGTCATCCTTTGTCGTCGTCGCCGCAACCTCCCTGATCGGAGACCGGCAGGTGGAAACACCTGCGGACCTGGCCGATCTGCCATGGTTGCAGGAATTCGGGACGGATGAACTGAAGGTCTGGATGGAACGGCGCGGGGTCGTGGTGCCGCAGAAGAAGAACATCTCCCACATGCCGGGCTACATGATCATGTCCGCCCTGCGCGACGGGCAAGGGGTCGCCTGCACCGCCCGGGTCTTCGTGGAGGAGGACATTGAGGACGGGCGCCTGGTCGTCCTGTTCGAGGAGGAGGATGACGACGCCAGCAATCCCGCCGCCTATCACATGGTCTGCCAGCCCGGCCCCATGCGCCCCTCCCTGAAGGCCTTCGTCAACTGGCTGAAGCAGGTGGCGAAGGCGGATCAGGGAAGCTGACGGTCAGCCGAAGCGGGATCAGAGCCCGCGGGCGATGATTTCCTTCATGATCTCGTTGGTGCCGGCATAGATGCGCTGGACGCGGGCGTCGGCGTACATGCGGGCAATCGGGTATTCCCACATGAAGCCGTAGCCGCCATGCAGCTGCAGGCACTCGTCGATCACCTTGTTCTGCATGTCGGAGGTCCAGAGCTTCGCCATGGAGGCGGTCTCGGCATCCAGTTCGTTGACCAGCACCTTGGACAGGCACTCGTCGACGAAGGTACGCGCCACCTGGGCGATGGTCTTCATCTCCGCCAGCTTGAAACGGGTGTTCTGGAACTCGATCAGCGGCTGGCCGAAGGCCTGGCGTTCCTTGCAGTACGCCACCGTCATCTCGACCGCCGCTTCCATGGCGGCGGCGGCGCTGATGGCCACCTGGATACGCTCCCAGGCCAGTTCCTGCATCAGGTAGACGAAGCCCTTGCCTTCCTCGCCCAGGACGCGGTCTGCGGGAATGCGCACATTGTCGAAGAACAGTTCCGAGGTGTCCTGCGCCTTCAGGCCCAGCTTCTTCAGGCGGCGGCCCTTCTCGAAGCCTTCATCGCCACGCTCCACCATCACCAGGGACGTGCCCTTGGCGCCCTTCTCCGGATCGGTCTTGGCAACGACGATGACGACATCGGCATTCCAGCCGTTGGTGATGAAGGTCTTCTGGCCGTTGACGACGATCTCGTTGCCGTCCTTCAGCGCCGTGGTCTTGACGCCCTGCAGGTCGGACCCGGTGCCGGGTTCCGACATGGCGATGGCGCCGATCAGTTCGCCGGTGGCCATCTTCGGCAGGTACTTGCGCTTCTGCTCGTCAGAGCCGTAGCGGTTGATGTAGGGGGCCACGATCTCGTTGTGCAGCCCGAAGCCGAGCCCGGTCAGGTTCAGCTTCTGCGTTTCCTCCATCAGGATCGCGCTGTAGAGCCGGTCCGCCTCCGAACCGCCGAATTCCTCCGGCATCGACATGCAGAGGAAGCCCAGTTCACCGGCGCGCGTCCAGGCTTCCCGGTCGACATAGCCCTGACTTTCCCACTTCTCGTGGTGCGGGGCCATCTCCTCCTCGAGGAACTTGCGGACGGTGCGACGGAAGATCTCGTGATCCTCGGTGAAGATCTGGCGCTGCAAACCCATGGTCTCAAGCCCTCCCCGGCTTCATGAAATTCTCTGCATGGGGAGCTTATAGCGTGTCGCGGGCGTCAGTGACCAGCGGTCACGGCAGACTTTTCCAGCGCCCGGATCATCTGCAGAGTCTCGGCGAGCGGGCTTGCCGGATCCCAGCCTCCCTCCACAGCGGTTGCGCATGTGTCGGGCGGCGTGGAGGGCGCAGGCGGCGCGGAGACCACCCTGGCGATCTCCGCCACCAGCAGGCTCACGTCATAGGGTTTCATGACCACGCCATCCATGCCTGCGGCGTGGAAGGCCCGGCGGTGTTCGGGGGAATCATGACCGGTGACGCCCAGGATGGGGATGCGGCGGCCATCGGTCTCGCTGGCGCGGATCTCGCGGGTCGCGGCGACGCCGTCCAGCTGTGGCATCTGGATATCCATCAGCACCAGATCGATGCCGCCTGACAGGGTCCGGTCCACGGCAGAGCGGCCATTGTCCACCGTGATCACGTCGTGGCCCAGCTTCCGCATCACGGCTTCCAGCAGCGCACGGTTGATCAGGTGGTCGTCGGCCACCAGCACCCGCATGGCGGCCAGGGGCGCATCGGCCGTCTGCCGGTCGTCCTGGTCATCGTCCGCTTCCGGTTCCGCCTCCGGCAAGGCCAGTTCCACGATGAATGTCGACCCGGTGCCGGGCTGGCTCCTCACCGTGATGTCGCCATCCATCTGCCGCGCAAGCTGGCGGGAAATGGCGAGGCCCAGGCCGGCGCCGGACTCCGCATGCTGGCGCGGACGCCTCCAGGGCTGGAACAGCGCGGCGGTCATGGCCGGGTCCATGCCGCAGCCGGTGTCGGTGACGACGAAGCGCAGGCAGACCCGCTCGCCCCGCTCCTCGGCGGACATGTGGACGCTGATCATCCCCTCGCGGGTGAACTTGACCGCGTTGCCGATCAGGTTCAGCAGGATCTGGCAGATGCGTGCCCGGTCGCCCAGCAGGGTCCGGCGCGCCCGTTCGCCGAAGCGGGCCTCGAAGCGCAGGCACCTGTCGGCGGCCTGCGGTCCCATCACCCGGCCGACATGCTCCAGCAGTTCCACCGGGGAGAAGGGGGCTTCCACCATGCGGAACTGCCCGGCCTCCATCCGCGACAGGTCCAGCATGTCGATGGAGAGGTTGCGCAACCCGTCGGCGCAGGCCCGGATCGTGTCCACCTGACGGCGCTGTTCGTCGTCCAGGTCACTGGTCAGCAGCAGTTCGGTGACGCCGAGCAGGCCGTTCAGGCTGTTGCGCATCTCGTGACTGACCGTGGCGAGGAAATCGGGTCGGACGAGACTGGAACTCTGCTCTGACATGTCGTTCACGATGGTTCGCTCCGGTGCATTGCAACCGAAGGAGCGTCGCAGAACAGGCTTAAGGAAGCCTTGCCGACGGGATATCAGGCGCGGGGACGGGAGGCGCGGCGGATCGTGTGGCTGAGCAGGATCACCGGCACGACGCCCGCCAGCACGATGGCCAGCGCACCGGGGGTGGCGTCGGCGAACTTCTCGTCGACCGCGTACTGGTGGGTCAGGGTGGCCAGCGTCTCGAAGTTGAAGGGCCGCAGCGCCAGCGTCATCGGCAGCTCCTTCAGTGTGTCGACGAAGACCAGCAATGCCGCGGTCAGGCTGCTGGCGCGCAGCAGCGGCCAGTGGATACGGCGCACCAGGTCGAGCGGGCCGGAGCCGAGCAACCGGGCTGCGTCGTCAAGGGAGCGCGGCACCCGCTCGAACCCCGCCTCCGTCGCGCCGAAGCCGAGGGCCAGGAAGCGGACGGTGCAGCCGAACAGCAGGGCGATCACGGTACCGGAGAGCAGCAGGCCACTCGACAGGCCGAAGTTCCCGAGCAGCCAGGCATCCAGCGCATTGTCGAAGGCGGCGAAGGGGGCAAGGATGCCGATGGCCAGCACGGAGCCGGGAATGGCGTAGCCCATGCTGGCCAGCCGGGTGCCGAGCCGCAGCATCCGCGCCCCGCTCATCCGCCCGGCATAGGCGAGCCACAGCGACAGCACGGTCACCACCAGTGCCGCCAGCGCAGCGAGCTCCAGCGAATTCAGCAGCGCGGCGGCCAGGTCGCCGGTGAACAGTGCGCCGATCCGGTGCCAGGAGGCGTTGATCAGCAGCCCGAAGGGCAGCAGGAAGCCGAGGATCACGGGCAGGGCACAGAGCAGGCAGGCGAGACCCGCGACGGAACCGTGCAGGGCCTGCCGGGCCTGGGCCGGGCGGGTGGAGCGCGCATCGGTGAAGCGGCGGTCTGCCCGCGCCCGCCGCTCCGCCAGCAGCAGGATGGCGACCACGGCGACCAGCATCAGCGCGAGGCCGGATGCGCCCTCCAGGCTGCCCATGTTGATCCAGACATGGAAGATGCCGGTGGAGAACACGGGCACGGCGAAGAAGTCCACCGTGCCGTATTCGTTCAGCGTCTCCATCAGCGCCAGCGCGACGCCGACCACGATGGCAGGGCGCGCCATGGGCAGGGCGACGCGCCAGAACGCGGCGCTGGCGGAAAGCCCCTGCATGCGCGCCGCCTCCACCGCCGCGCGGGACTGGGCCAGGAACGCGGTACGGGTCAGCAGGTAGACATAGGGGTACAGCACCAGGGTGATGATGATGATCGCCCCCGGCAGGCTGCGAATCTCCGGAAAGCTGTAGTCGGCGGCATTGCGCCAGCCGAACAGGCTGCGCAGCGCGCCCTGCACCGGGCCGGCATAGTCCAGCAGGTCGGTATAGACGAAGGCGACGATGTAGGACGGCGCGGCCAGCGGCATCATCAGCGCCCATTCCAGCGTCCGTCGCAGCGGGAAGTCGTAGGCGGCGACCAGCCAGGCGGCGCCGACCCCGATCAGGGTCACGCCGGTGCCGACACCCAGCGCCAGCAGCCCGGTGGTGACGGTGTAGTTGCCGAGGACGGTATTGGCCAGGTGCGGCCAGATTCCCGGCTCGACCGACAGCGCGAACCACACCAGGGCACCGACCGGTAACGCAACAAGCCCCGTCGCGAGAATCGCGACGAGGCCAATCACGAGGTAGCTTCTGTCATGCCCCCGCGCCGTGGGCGCGGGGGTCGTCACCGCAAGTGTCATGCGGTCACGATGTCAGACGTCGGGTCAGCTGGAAAGACCTGCGCGGTCAACCATCTGCGCGGCGGCACGACGCTGCGCTGCCACGTCGGCCAGGCTGACCGAGTCTTCCTTGAACTCACCGAACACGGCGATCACCGGATCGATCGCCACGCCAGCGACAACCGGGAACTCGAAGTTCTGCGCGGCGTAGATCTCCTGGGCGCGGGCGCTGGTCAGGTATTCGATCAGCTTCACGCCGTTCTCCGGATGCTTGGCATGCTTGGTCACGCCGGCACCGGTGATGTTCATGTGCGCGCCACGGCCATCCTGGTTCGGGAACACGGGCCGCACGGCCTCGGCCGCCGGGCGCTGCTCCGGATCGGAAAGCATGATGCCGTAGTAGTAGGTGTTGCCGATGGCGATGTCGCACTCGCCCTGGGCGACGGCCTTGATCTGCGCGCGGTCATTGCCCTGCGGCTTGCGGGCCAGGTTGGCCTTGACGCCGTCCAGCCAGGTCTCGGTCCAGGCCTCGCCATGGCTGGCGATCATGGAGGAGATCAGGTCGATCATGTAGGGATGCGTGAACGGCCGGGCGCAGATCTTGCCCTTCCATTCCGCATCGGCCAGCCCCTCGTAGGTCAGGCCGCGATCCGACGCGATCCGCTCACGGCTGGCATACAGCACACGGCCGCGCTTGGTGATGCCGAACCAGCGGTTCTGCGGGTCCTGGAACTGCGCCGGGACGGCGGCCTCCAGCTTCGGCGAGGTCACCGACTGCAGCACGTCCGCCTCGACCAGGTCGGCCAGGCGGCCGGCATTGGCGGTGATCACCACGTCGGCGGGCGTGTTCCGGCCCTCGGCCACCAGCCGCTCCAGCAGGCCCTTGTTGGCATAGACCATGTTCACGGCGATGCCGGTATCGGCGGTGAAGGCGTCGATCAGCGGCTGCATCAGGTGAGGCTGGCGGTACGAATAGAGGTTCACTTCCTCCGCTGCGCTTGCCGCACCGGCGGCGAGTCCGCAGAGCATGGCGCTTCCAACGGCAAGACGCGTGACCTTTGCGAAGACAGACATGGCAGGCGAGTCCTTTTTTTCAGAATGAATTGCATAATCAGTAGCAGGTGGCCCGATGGGCTGCAACACGATTGATAATCATTTGCAGGGCTGGTTGCCGGGCCGGTGCGGCTCCGGCAGCGGTGGCGGCAGGCAATGCAGCGGATGGGGATTGCCGCAGGGGCAAGACGGCGTAAAGTCCCCGCCCATGACTGTCACATCACCACCCGCCGAAGAGACGGCTGCGTCCCGTTCCTTCAGTCTCATGATCTTCCTGCTGCTGATCCTCGTCTGGGGCCTGCTCTGGCCCTTCATGAAGATCGCCGTGGCCGAGATGTCGGTGCTCAGCTTCCGCGCGATCAGTTCGGTGCTGGCGGCGCTGATGATGCTGATCATCACCCGCATCGCCGGGCACAGCCTGCGGGTGCCGCGCGACCACTGGGTGCCGCTGATCATCGCCGGGCTGTTCAATGTCGGGGCCTGGCTCTACCTGTCGGCCGTCGGGGTCACCCTGATCGAGGCGGGACGGGCTTCGCTGATCGCCTATACCATGCCGGTCTGGGCCTTCCTGATGGGCATTCCGCTGCTGGGGGAGAAGGTCACGCGCTGGCGCATCCTGGGGCTGGTCCTGGCGATGGCCGGCCTGGCCGTCCTGATGGGGGACGAGGTCCGGCGGCTGGGGGAGGCACCGCTCGGTGCCATGGTCATGGTGGCCGCGTCGCTGTGCTTCGCCTTCGGCACGGTCTGGCAGAAGTACAACACCTGGCGGGTGCCGCACCTGACGGTGATGAGCTGGCAGATGGTGGTGGGAGCCACCCCGATCACCCTGCTGGCGATCCCTGACCTGCTGGCGCTTCAGCCGGTCTCCTGGCAGGCCACCGCCGCCACGCTCTATGCCGGCATGATCGCGCAGGTCTTCGGCGTTGCCGCCTATCTCTGGCTGGTGAAGCGGCTGCCGGTGAAGACGGCATCGCTTTCTGTCATGCTGGTACCGCTGGTGGGGCTGGGATCCTCGGCGATCCTGCTGGGGGAGCCACTGGGCCTGCCGGAACTGCTTGCGACCGGGCTGATCCTGGGCGCCATCGCGACGGTCTTTCCGAAGGACGGACCGAAGTCATGAATGGGGAGGGAGCAACATCATGGCGGAGAAACGGGTCGATACCGTAAGGCTGCAACGCATCTCGAAGGCATACTGGGAGACGGGGGCGCTCTACGCCGCCATCGACCTGGGCGTGTTCACGCAGATCGCGGCAGGGCACGACACCATCGGGAAACTGGGGAAGGCGGTCGGCATCGGCACCCTGAACGGGGAGCGGCTGCTGGACGCGCTGTCCGGCATGCAGCTGGTGACCCGCGCCACGGACGGCACCTATACCAATGCCCCCGACGTCGCGCGTTTCCTGGTGGAGGGGGAGCGCAGTTATGCCGGTCCCTGGATGACCTTCATGCGCCAGAGCTGGGGTGACTGGGGCAGGCTGTCGGAGATCCTGAAGGAGCAGAAGACAGAGCCGCTGGGGATGTATGACGACCTGACGGTGGAGAGCGCGCGCGACTATCACAAGGCGACCTATTCCATCGGCATGGGCGCGGCGCGGAAGTTCCATCGCGAGGTGGACCTGACCGGTCGCAAGCGGATCATGGACCTGGGTGGCGGCTCCGGCGCCTACTGCATCGTCGGGGCGCAGACCTGGCCGGGGCTCGAGGCCGTCGTGCTGGACCTGCCGCCGGTGGTCACCGTGGCGCGGGAGTTCATCGCGGAGCACGGCATGTCCGACCGGGTGAGCGCCGAGCCGTGCGACTTCACGAAGGGGCCGTTCCCGTCCGGTTGCGACGTGGCCATCCAGGCCTCCAACCTGCCGATCTATGACCGGGCGACCTGGACCCGTGTCGTGGCACAGGTCTTCGACGCGCTGGAACCCGGCGGGGAGTACCACCTGATCGGGGAAATGCTGGATGATGACCGCTCCGGCCCCGTCGCACCGGCGATGTGGGGCCTCTACGAGGCGATTCCGCATTCCATCGGCCATGCGCACTCGATCGCCGAATGTGTCGGCTACCTGGAGGCGGCGGGATTCGCGGACATCACGGCAACGGAATTCATCCCGCAGACACTGACCCGGGTCACGGGCCGCAAGCCCGGCTGAGCGGCGGAGACCGGTCGTCAGTCGGGGACAGGCACCGGCTTGCGGAACCGCATCCGCTCGATCAGCCGCAGCACGGTGATCGCCGTCTTCGGCTGGTCCATTTCCAGGTGCAGCGCGGCGATGGCCAGCAGGTTGCCTGCCGGATCACCCTCCGCCGCGTGGTTCAGCATGTCCTCGAGCTTGCCGAGTCCCTGGGCGCTGAAGCCGCCGACCTTCTCGGGGAAGCGCCGCCGCAGGTGGGTCACCAGCCGGTCGGCACCCAGCTGCACCAGGTCCGGTTCGGCCCGCAGCGCGACACGGGCGTAGACGGTCGCCGCCCGCTTCAGGTCACCAGACACCAGCCGGTGCAGCGCGAAGATCAGCAGTTCCGCCTGCACCCGGCGCGGCTCCCCGCGCCGGATCTCCACCGGGGGCAGGGCCTTCGGGTCCGTGGCGCGGCGGGGTGACCAGTCGGCATCGAAGATGCCCGCGGTGAACCGCGGCTGTCCCGGTCCGGGGGCAGGCAGACCGCCACCTTCACCCAGCGACGCCGCCCACTGGTCCAGGAAGGCCCGTGCGCCGTCGCTGTTGTGCAGCCCGATGATGCCGTCGGGCAGGGTCTGGTCGGGTCCGGCGGGCAGCAGCGCCACGTCGATGCCGGGCTGGGCCAGCGGCTTCATCATGCTGCCCACGGCGCCGGTCCGCAGGCGGCAATGGGAATCGACGTAGAAGGCCCGTTCGAAGATGCCGCGATCCATGGCCCGTCGGCAGCATGTGGCGACGCTGGCATCCGGGTCGTCGGCCATCGAGATGACGATGTTGAACACTGCGGTGCGCCACAGCCGGTGGGTCGGGCGGCTGGTCACGACGGCGATCGGAACGTCCTGGAAATGCTGCCGCACAGACCATGCGGCCATCAGGGTCCGGTCGATCTGCGCCTCGTCGCTGTTCGCGACGAACAGCACGATCCATTCATTCTGCCGCTTCGTCTCCGGTGTCTGCATCGCCCCCGATCCGTCGCTTCTGGAGGCGTGAATGCTAGCGCGCAGCCAGTGCCGGTGTCACTTTCAAAGCACCTGGCGGAACAGCCCGGACAGGTGACCGGATGCGGCAGGACCGGGCAGGATCGCCTGTTCGATCTCCTCCGGGGTATGGCCCAGATGGTCACCCAGGATCGCGGCGAAGACGGCGCGCAGGTCGGTCGTCGGACGCAGGTCGCGCGCCTCCACCCGGTCGCCCGGTCGCAGGCCCGGCCAGTCGGCGATCATCCGCCCGCCCTGCACCGCGCCGCCCAGCAGCAGGGCGGAGCCGCCGATGCCGTGATCGGAGCCACCGGTTCCGTTTGGTTCGACCGTCCGCCCGAACTCGCTGACGATCAGCACCGCCGTGTCGTCCCAGTGGTCGCCCAGCGCGGCGCGCAGCCGCCCGATGCCGTCATCCAGGTCCGCGCAGAGCCGGTTCATGTGGAACAGCAAGGTTCCGTGCATGTCCCAGCCATCGCTGTCCATGGCGACGATGCGGGGGCCGTCCGTCCGCGCCATCAGTTGCCCGACCTGTTCCAGCAGGCCCGCTATCCGGCCATTGGCCGCATCGCCGCCATTCATGCCGCCGGTCATGGCCTGCAGTTCCCGGCCCTGTGGCAGCATCCCGGCAAGCAGCGGGTCCTTCGCCCAGAGTGGCATCAGGCGATCCACCAGGGTCGCCTCCGCCACCGGCAGCTTCGATGGTGCCCACGATCCGACAGGGGCCGCGCCGCGCATGATCAGCGGTGTCCCGGCCCCGACCGAGAGACCACGCCGCGCACTGTCGGGGCGCAGTGCCAGCGCACGGTTGAGCCAGCCGTCCGCCGAGCCGTTCGGGCGCGCCAGCCCGCTCTCCAGCACGTTCTGCGCATCGAAGTGGCTGCGGTCGTGATAGGGGGTGGAGATCGCGTGGAAACCGACCAGCTGCTTGCGCGCCCACAGGTCGCCGATGTTCCGCATCGCCCCGTGCAGCGAGAAGAAGCCGTCCAGCGGGATGGTGGCAAAGTCGTTCAGTTTCCCGCGTATCCCGGCCAGGTCCGGGTCGCCGGTCGGCGGAACCATGGCCAGGCTGTCGACACCGCCGCGCAGGATGATCGTGAGGAAGCGCGGATCGCGGGCTGTCGCCGCCAGTGCGGTTCCCGAAAGCGACGAGACTGCCGCCGCGCCGCCAAGCTGCAGCAGCCTGCGGCGGGAGACCATTGGCTGGGGATGTTTCATGGCCGCTACCTCCTCTGGAACCCGGGGGCCGAGAGCGCCATGGCGAGGGCCTGGCGCGGGCTTTCGGCGCGGTGGATCGCCGTCAGCGTGTCGCTGTCATACAGGTCGCCCATCATCTCCCCGGCCAGGCTGACCGGATCCATGACCATGGACGCCGCCCGCTCTGCCACCGCGGCACCGAAATCGATGCGCCGCAGGGCGCGGTCGGGCGTGATCCATGCGTCCGCCGTATCGGGCCAGCCCTTTGGTGACGGCGCCATCCAGGGACGCTGCCCCAGCTCGACGAGGGTGCCGAGCACGCCACGGTCGGCACCCTGCGCGCCGACCCCGCGCAGCGCGGATACCACCAGTTCGTCGGGTGTCTTCAGCTTGGTCAGGGGCATCCAGGCGGCTGCGGTATCCAGCAGGGCGAGGGCAAGCTGGTGCAGGTCGCCCTCCGTCTCGGTGAAGGTGCGCCGCAACTGTTCGACGACATCCTCCGGCGGGTCGTCGGCCACGAAGTGCCGTGCCAGTTCGCGGGCGATGTTGCGCGCCGTCGCCGGATGCGCCGCCAGGTCGCGCAGCGCCTGCTCCGCCTGTGCAACACCATCGTCGGGGTAGCGCTTGCCCAGCAGCTGCTGCGCCCCGGGCTCATGCACCTGCGCATGGAAATGGAACATGCCGCCGCGCCCGCCGCGATCCGTCCGGCCAAGGCTCCAGCCGGTGAGCATCAGGGCGAGGGAACGGACGTCCTGCTGGCTGTAGCCGCCATCGACACCCAGCGTGTGCAGTTCCAGCACCTCCCGCGCCAGGTTCTCGTTGAGGCCGCCTTCGGTGTAGCGCGCCGCGCGGGTGCCGGGCCCGAAGGAGCGGGCATTGTCGAGGTAGAGGATCATCACCGGATGGCGGACGACGGCCAGCAGCAGGTCGACGAAGCGGCCCCCCAGGTGGGGGCGGATCGCCTCCCGCTCGAAGGCGCCGGCCAGCCCGACGATGATCGGCTTCTTGCCGGTGACGGTGAAATGGTCGGACCAGAAACGCACCCAGCGTTCGTGGAAGGATGTGGGCGAGGTGATGGCCTGCCCGGTCCGGATGATCGCCTCCCGCACATATTGCGGGCGGTAGACGTCCCGCAGCAGCGTGACCACGCCTGGAATTCCGTCCTCGCGGATCGTGGTCTGCAACTGGCTCACCAGTTCGTGGGACGGCTGCAGCGAAGCCATTGCCGCGCTGACCGGCGCCGGCGCCAGCAGTTGCTGCGCCAGCCAGCCGCGCGGGTCGGTGGATGCGGCACGGATCTCGCCCGGTCGTGCGCCCATGCCGAAACGGATCGTCGCGATCGCTGCCTCAGTCTGCCGGCTCATGAAGGGACTCCCCGCCACAGCGTTCCTGTTGGCGTACAAGATACCATTCCGCGCGCCCGGGTATCGTTACCGATTGCAACGGTGTGCAACTGCTGTCCGAATGCGCGCCATGAGCTTCGTCACCCGTTTCGCCCCCAGCCCGACCGGCTACCTGCATGTCGGACATGCCCTGTCCGCCATCCTGGCGCATGACCGCGCCCGGGCGGCGGACGGGCGCTTCCTGCTGCGGGTGGAGGATATCGACCACACCCGGTCGCGACCGGAATTCGTCGCGGCGATCCTCGCCGACCTGGCGGCGCTGGGCCTGGGCTGGGACGGGCCGGTCTGGCACCAGGCCGGACGGCTGGCGGTCTACCGGGCGGCGCTGTCCGACCTGCAGGCGCGCGGGCTCGTCTATCCGTGCTTCTGCAGCCGCAGGCAGGTTGCCGAGGCGGCGGCGGGTGAGGGGGCTGACGGCCTGATCTATGGTGGCACCTGTGCCGGACTTGCCGAGGCGGCGGTGGAGGCACGGCTGGCGGCGGGGGAGGTGCCGGCCTGGCGGCTGCGGCTGCAGTCCGCGCTGGCACGGACCGGCCCGATCACCTGGCAGGACGAGCAGGCGGGGTTGCAGACCTGGCGGGGAGAGGGCTTTGGCGACGTGGTCCTTGCACGCCGCGACATCGGCACCAGCTATCATCTTGCCGTGACCGTGGATGACGCGGCACAGGGTATCACCCATGTGATCAGGGGGCAGGACCTGTTCCATCAGACGTCGGTACATGTTCTGTTGCAGAAGCTGCTTGATCTGCCCACGCCACGATACTTTCATCATCGTCTGGTATCGGACGGGGCGGGCCGCAAGCTGTCGAAGTCCGAAGGTGTCCGCAGCCTGCGCGACATTTTCGCGGCGGGAACCGATGGGGACTCCCTCGCTGCGCACCTGCGGGCCATGATCGCGGACGGGGGGCCGTGGGATAGTGTCTAGGAGAGCGGGCCCCTTGCTGGCCCAAGAGGAAAAGTGACGGTGGAAGAACCCTCACGCGTACGGCGCGGAATGGTAACCAACCTGGGTCGGCTGACCCGGATGAAGCTGATCGTGCCCCTGCAACGCGGGCAGGCCCCGGCGGAGCATGTCGCCCGAGGTGTCGCGGTCGGCCTGGCCGTGGCCTTCACGCCGACCGTGGGTGTGCAGCTGGTCATGGTGCTGCTGGTCTGGATGCTGGCCAAGGCCGCCGGACCGCGGTTCCATTTCCATGTCATCTCGGCCTTCGCCTGGGTCTGGATCACCAACATCTTCACCATCGGCCCGATCTACTACGTGTTCCTGCAGACCGGCATGCTGATGCTCGGGCGGTTCGATGAACTGGGCGGCATCGGGCTGGACCAGTTCACGGCCCAGCTGACAGCCGTCGCATCCGCCGAAACCGGCTTCGTGGAGGCGCTGTGGGTCGGCACCCTGTCGCTGTTCGACATCTGGGGCATTCCGCTGTTCCTGGGGTCCGTACCCTGGGCGATCATCCTGTCATGGGGTGGTTACGTCTGGTCGAAGCGCTTCATCGAGCGGTTCCGTGCCCGCCGCGCCCAGCGCCAGAAGCTGGTCCGCGAACGTCGCGGCAGCCGGTTCAAGCGCAAGGGCGGGGGGACTGCCGGCACCAGCACCGGCGGCAGCGGCCAGCCGGAACAGCCACGCATCTGACATGGACCGCCGCGGCAGGTCAGTCGTTCGGGCTGATCTCCGGCAGCACCGACAGCGCCACGGTGCGGGCATCACCCCGGGAAATCCCGGCCCGCATGCGCGGATGGTAGAGCATCTGCAGCATGGTCCGGTCCAGTTCCGTCAGGTGCGCGAAGGGGCTGTCGGTGGCCAGGGTCGATGGCTGTTCGGGCGGCAGCGCGAAGGGCAGGCCCATGATCCGCGCCAGTTGCGAGGCGATGCAGGCATGGGCGACCGGCGCCATGCGGTCGGTGGGGACGAAGATGATCGCCTCCGCCAGGTGCGTGCCGCGGGCATTGACCTGACCGGCACAGACGGCACCGGCGGCGCGATAGCCGTCGAGCAGGCTGTCGCGGCGGCTCTCCGAGGCCACGAAGCGATCCAGAAGGTCATTGTAGCGACCGTCCAGCACGTCCCCGAAGTGCGGCACGAAGACGATGACCACGTCCGCGCCGATGGCGCTGGAAATGTCGATCCTCAGTCCCGTCAGGGCTGTCAGCCCATCAGCCTGGCTCGCGACCCAGCCCCGGTACCGTTCCGGTGCGTTGCCTGTCATGCGCAGGGTCAGCGCCGCGTCCGCATGCCAGCGATAGAGGTGCGGATCGGGACGGTCGGCGGGACCGAAGGCGGCAATGTCGAAGGCTTCGAGAACCTGCATGCGGGTGGGGGCGCCGTCCGCTGACTGTGCCTGTGCCAGCCCCGGAACCGTGGCCGCACAGAGGGCCAGCACCGGAATCATCGACCGGGATCCCCGTGTCGAAAGCCTGCGGATGAAGTTCGCAACCTGGGTCAGCATCTGCTGACCGTCACCCACCCGTGACGATTCGGCTACCGAAATCATGTGCAGCCATGGGCTGCGGCTGCGGCAAACCATCCGCGATTTCGGGGGCATGGCGGATACCCCTTGCGTGATCCGCCATCGTCCCTATTGTTCGCCGCCGATGAAAGCACCTGCCGACCTGACCGATCTTCCCTTCCCCCATCGGCACCTCCTGGGGATGCAGGAGCTTTCCCGTTCCGATATCCAGCGCATCCTGGACCTGTCGGAGCAGTTCATCGAACTCAATCGCCAGGACAACAAGAAGCTGCGCGACCT
Source organism: Minwuia sp. (assembly GCA_965228535.1). Classification (GTDB taxonomy): domain Bacteria; phylum Pseudomonadota; class Alphaproteobacteria; order Minwuiales; family Minwuiaceae; genus Minwuia. The sequence goes on from CBDDHU010000003.1 coordinate 1,940,634, forward strand.
GCAGGGTCGGACGCAGATCAACCTGTTCTTCGAGAACTCGACGCGTACCCGCACCTCATTCGAGCTGGCGGGCAAGCGGCTGGGGGCCGACACGATCAACATGTCGGTGGAGGCATCGTCGACCAAGAAGGGCGAGACCCTGATCGACACCGCCATGACCCTGAATGCCATGCACCCGGACGTTCTGGTGGTGCGGCATCCCGACTCCGGCGCGGTCGCGCTGCTGTCGCAGAAGGTCGATTGCGCGGTGGTGAATGGCGGTGACGGCCAGCACGAGCACCCGACCCAGGCGCTGCTGGATGCGCTGACCATCCTGCGCCGCCTGAAACGGCTGGAGGGGCTGACGGTCGCCATCGCCGGGGACGTGATGCACAGCCGCGTCGCGCGCTCCAACATCTACCTGCTGAACACCATGGGCGCGCGGGTGCGGGTCATTGCCCCGCCGACCCTGCTGCCGAGCGGGATCGAGCGCCTGGGGGTGGAGGCCTTCACCGACATGCGCCAGGGCCTGCGCGACGTGGACGTGGTGATGATGCTGCGCCTGCAGCGCGAACGGATGCAGGGATCGTTCCTGCCGTCCGTGCGCGAGTATTACCATTTCTACGGCCTGGACCACGACAAGCTGTCCCACGCCAAGCCCGATGCGCTGATCATGCATCCCGGTCCCATGAACCGGGGCGTGGAGATCGACACGGACGTGGCTGACGACATCCATCGCAGCGTGATCCGGGAGCAGGTGGAGATGGGCGTGGCCGTGCGCATGGCGGTGCTGCGCCTGCTGGTCGCGGGTCGCGGGAACGGGAATGGTGGCGATGCCTGACCAGCGTTTCGCATATCTGAATGCCCGGCTGCTGGACCCGGCAAGCGGTCGTGACGAGATCGGCCACCTGCTGATCGAGGACGGGCTGATCGCCGCCGTGGGGCCGGACATCTTCCCCAACCGGGTGCCGGACCGGACGGAGGTCATCGACCTGGACGGTCTGTGCCTCGCGCCCGGCCTGGTGGACATGCATGCCCGCATCGGCGAGCCGGGGGCGGAGCACAAGGAAAGTTTCGAGAGCGCGGCGGCTGCGGCCCGAGCCGGCGGCGTGACCACGCTCTGCACCCTGCCGAACACCGAACCGGTGATCGACAATGTGGCGCTGGTGGAATATGTCCACCGCCGCGCCAACGAGGGCTCGGACGTGCATATCCGTCCCTTTGCTGCTGCCACCCAGGGGCTGGACGGCAGGCAGCTGACGGAGTTCGGGCTGCTGCAGTCGGCCGGTGCCGTGGCCTTCACCGACGGTGACCGTGCCATTGCCGATGCGACCGTGATGCGCCGTGCGCTGAGTTACGCGACCGCCTTCGACGTGCTGATCGTGCAGCATGCGGAGGAACCGTCGCTGGCACGCAACGGCGCGATGAACGAGGGCGAGCTGGCCACGCGGCTGGGGCTGAAGGGCATTCCGACCGCCGCCGAGACCATCATGGTGGAGCGTGACATCCGGCTGGTCGAGATCACCGGCGCCCGCTACCACGCCGCCCACCTGACCACGGCGAAGGCGCTGGACGCCATGCGCCGCGCCAAGGCCGAAGGACTGCCGGTCTCCTGCGGGACGGCGCCGCTCTACTTCGCGCTGAACGAGAACGAGGTGAACGGCTACCGTACCTTCGCCAAGGTGTCGCCGCCGCTGCGGTCGGAGGATGATCGCCGCGCGGTGGTCGAGGCCATTCGCGACGGCACCATCGACGTGATCTCCTCAGGCCACGCGCCGGAGGATCCGGAGGCCAAGCGCCAGCCTTTCGAGCAGGCGGCCTTCGGTGCGGCGGGGCTGGAGACCATGCTGGCACTGGGGCTGCAGCTGCACATGAGCGAGGACGTGCCGCTGCTGTCCGTGCTGGCCTGCATGACCTGCAACCCGGCGCGCCTGCTGGGGCTGGACTGTGGCGTGCTGCAGGCCGGGCATCCGGCGGACCTGGTGATCTTCGATCCCGGTGCGCCCTGGGTGGTGGACAGCAAGAAGTTCCGTTCCAAGTCCAAGAACTCGCCCTTTGACGAGCGGCCGATGCAGGGCCACGCTGTCCGCACGGTGGTGGAAGGCCGGACGGTCTTCGTGCGCCGGGTGGAACGGTGAGAGAGGCAGCGCCATGTGGCTGAAGATCCTGATCCTGGTCGCCGTGGTGGCTGTCGTGATCTATGGCTTCCGTGCCCTGGGCGGCAAGCGCTCGGCGCGTGTCAAGGACGCAGGATCAGCGGATTCCAGGCCGCCGGCACGCGAGGATGCGGTCAACCTGATCGCCTGCAGCCATTGCGGTGCCTACACGCCCGAGGGCAAGTCGTGCAGCAGCTGCGGCAAGTCCGCCGGAGGCTGACGGCAGGTCAGTCGGTGGCCAGCTCGTTGGTCCGCTTGGCGGCGTGAAACAGCACCACGCGCAGGCTGCCGCTCTTCATCGCGTCCGAACGGCGCTGCCAGTGATCCACGATCTTCACCAGTTCCTGCAGCATTGTCGGCTGCTCGACATAGGTCGACATCTTCTCCACCGCGCGCTGCCAGTCGGCGAAGACCTCGATGGTGTGTTTCAGCAGTGCGTCGGTGACGTCTTCCTCGACAGCGACCTCGAGCCCGGTCTCGACCAGGCAGCGCCGTTCCTCCTCGCGCGTCAGGTAGACATGGTCCGTCGGCTCGAGCGCGGTGCGCAGGTCCAGTGACAGGGCATCCCGGTCGGCGCCGTCATCGGCAACCAGCTGGGTGAAGACCATGCGCCCGGTGCGCCTCAGGCTCTGCTCGACACGCTCGTAGATCTCGTGGCGGTCGGCCTGGGTATGAAGGATCTCCCGCGCGACCAGAAGCTGGTAGCGGTCGGACCCGAACACCATGTGCTTCAGGTCGACGGGACCTAGGCGATTGACCTTGCCCCGCAAGGTGTCGCGGATCATCTCGTTGCCGCATCGGACCAGTTCCCGGCTGGGATCCAGTCCCTCCACCCGCAGGCTGAAACGCTCCGCCAGGTCGCGACACATGCCGCCCGCGCCGCAGCCGAGCACCAGCGCCTTCTGCTCTTGCAGCGGCAGGTGGGTGCCGATCATGCGGAACAGGAAATCCGCGCCGCCCGGCTGGTGATAGCCCTGCCCGAACAGCAGGCCCATGGTGTCGGCCAGAGGACCATAGGGGCAGTGGCGGCGGACGGCCGCCGTCTCGCGACGGGCCGCGCGCTTGCCGCCCGCAGGCGTATCGACCGGATAGCCTTCCCACCAGGCCTTGATGCGGTTCTTCAGGGCCACCTTGGCCATCGTGAGACTGTCCCCTGCGGGTCGGATTGCTTCTTTCTCAAGTGGTAGTATGACCGCACTAACATTGCGTTAACCGGGTCCGGGTCGGGCCGGGTGGGGGCTGGCTTGACACGGGCTGTCCCGCTCGCCAGATTAATTCGGTTCCGGGTGGGAAAAATTCGGGAAAAACAACAGGTTAGAAAACGAACCTGGCGTTCCTTGCGCGCTGTTCCGGAAAATTCCCCGGCCAGCGCGGTGACGCGGGATCGGGGCCCGGTCGGCCCATGCAACAAGACAGAGGTTCCCTTGGCTGGCGGTAACGAAATTCGCTCGACGTTCGTCGATTACTTTGCGCGCAACGGGCACACCCATGTGTCGTCGTCTCCGCTCGTGCCGCACAATGACCCGACCCTGATGTTCACCAACGCCGGCATGGTGCAGTTCAAGAACGTCTTCACCGGGCAGGAGAAGCGTGACTACAGCCGAGCCGTGACGTCGCAGAAGTGCGTCCGCGCCGGGGGCAAGCACAACGACCTGGACAATGTCGGCTACACCGCCCGGCATCACACCTTCTTCGAGATGCTGGGCAACTTCTCCTTCGGCGACTACTTCAAGGACCAGGCGATCGAGCTGGCCTGGAACCTGGTGACCCGGGAATACGGCCTGGCGAAGGACCGCCTGCTGGTCACGGTCTACTCGGAGGATGACGAGGCTGCGGCGCTGTGGAAGCAGATCGCCGGACTGCCCGACGACCGCATCATCCGCATCCCGACCTCCGACAATTTCTGGTCGATGGGCGATACCGGCCCCTGCGGCCCGTGCTCCGAGATCTTCTTCGATCATGGCGACCACATTCCAGGTGGCCCGCCGGGCAGCCCGGACGAGGATGGCGACCGTTTCATCGAGATCTGGAACCTGGTCTTCATGCAGTTCGAGCAGGTGGATGCGGAAACCCGCAACAACCTGCCGCGCCCGTCCATCGACACGGGCATGGGCCTGGAGCGGATGACCGCGACCCTGAACGGGACGCACGACAACTACGCCACCGACCTGCTGCGCAACCTGATCGAGCAGTCGGCGCATTTCTCCAACAGCGACCCCGATGGTCCCGACGCGGTGCATCACCGGGTCATTGCCGACCACCTGCGGGCCAGCGCCTTCCTGATCGCCGACGGCGTGCTGCCGACCAATGACGGGCGCGGCTACGTGCTGCGCCGGATCATGCGCCGCGCCATGCGCCACGCGCACATGATCGGCTGCCGCGACCCGCTGATGTACCGGCTGGTGCCGGAACTGGTGCGGATGATGGGCGGCACCTTCGGCGAGCTGGCGCGGGCGGAGGCGCTGATCACGGAGACGCTGAAGCTGGAGGAGAACCGCTTCAAGCAGACGCTGGAGCGCGGCCTGAAGCTGCTGGGTGACGCGGTAGATGACCTGGGCGAGGGACAGGCACTGCCCGGCGACGTGGCCTTCCGTCTGTATGACACCTATGGCTTCCCGCTGGATCTGACGCAGGACATCCTGCGCGGCCAGGGCCGGGCGGTGGACACGGCGGGCTTCGATGCCAGCATGGAGAAGCAGCGGGAGGCGGCGCGGCAGAACTGGGCCGGTTCGGGCGGCGAGGCGACGGAAAAGGTCTGGTTCGCGGTGCGCGACCGGCTGCCGGCCACCGAGTTCCTGGGCTACGACTCGACCGCAGCCGAGGCACGGGTGGAGGCGATCATCATCGACGGGGTGGAGACCGACCGGGCTGCGGACGGGACCGACGCGATGGTGGTCCTCAACCAGACCCCGTTCTATGGCGAGTCCGGTGGCCAGATGGGCGATGTCGGCACGCTGACGACGGAAGGTGGCGTCACCGTCACCGTCACCGACACGGCGAAGAAGGTTGGTGACCTGCACGTGCATGTCGGGCAGGTCGCGGGTGGTGACCTGGCCGTCGGTGACGTGGTGCGTGCCGTGGTCGACCGGGACCGGCGTGACCGGCTGCGGGCCAACCATTCGGCGACGCACCTGCTGCACAAGGCCCTGCGTGACCGCCTGGGCGATCATGTCTCCCAGAAGGGTTCGCTGGTTGCACCCGACCGGCTGCGCTTTGACATCAGTCACCCGAAGGGCATGACGGCGGAGGAGATCGCGGCGGTCGAGGCCGACGTGAACGCGATGATCCGCGGCAATGGCGACGTCGCGACCCGGCTGATGACCCCCGATGCGGCGGTGGAGGCCGGGGCGCTCGCCCTGTTCGGGGAGAAGTACGGGGAGGAGGTGCGCGTCGTCTCCATGGGCCCCGCCGATGACCCGGCACTTTCAACGGAACTTTGCGGCGGCACCCATGTGCGCCGGACCGGCGATATCGGCCTGTTCCGCATCGTCTCCGAGGGCGCGGTCGGCTCCGGCGTGCGCCGGATCGAGGCGCTGACCGGTGCTGCTGCGTTCGACTATCTCAGCGAGCAGGAACAGGCGCTGCGGGACATTGCCGGCGCGCTGAAGGCCACGCCGGGGGAGGCTCCGACACGCGTGAAGCAGTTGCTGGAGGAACGGCGCAAGCTGGAGCGTGAACTGGCCGATGCCCGCCGGAAGGCGGCGATGGGCGGTGGCAGTGCCAGCGACGGTCCGGCGGCGAAGGATATCGGCGGCATCCGCTTCATCGGCCAGGTGGCCGAAGGGGTGTCGGCGCGGGACATGAAGGGCATGGTCGACGAGATGAAGTCGGGCGGGTCCGGTGTCTATGCCATGGTCGGCGTCAATGACGGCAAGGCGGCGCTGGTGGTCGGTGTCACGGATGACCTGAAGGACCGTCTCAGCGCGGTTGACCTGGTGCGGGCCGGGGTCGGTGCCATCGGCGGCACCGGTGGCGGCGGCAGACCGGACATGGCCCAGGGCGGGGGGCCGGACGGGGCCTCCGCGGCGGCGGCGATCAGCGCGGTGGAAGCCGCCCTGTCCGAGGCCGGGCCGGGGGCCTGATCGGGATGGTGGCGCGGCGTGACAAGGTCAGCCTGCGCCACCGCACCTACGAGATCGTGGAGGAGGCAGCACCGGGCGACCGGCCCAGCGTGCTGTTCGACCGTTTCCTGATCATCCTCATCACGCTGAACATCGCCGCCGTGGTGTTGGAGACGGTGCCGTCGCTGCATGACCGCTTCGCCAGGGGCTTCCTGGTGTTCGAGGTGGTCTCGGTGATCATCTTCACTGTGGAATATGTCGTGCGCATCTGGGTCGCGCCGGAACATCCCGCCCTGAAGCGGCACGGGCCGGTGATGGGGCGGGTGCGCTATGCCCTGTCGCCCGGCGCGCTGATCGACCTGGTGGCCTTCCTGCCCTTCTACCTGGCGATCTTCTTCGGGGCCGACCTGCGGGTGCTGCGGGTGCTGCGGCTGCTGCGCTTCCTGAAGCTGATGCGCTATTCCTCCGCGCTGATGACCCTGCAGCGGGTGTTCTATGACGAGCGACGGGCGCTGGTCGCATCGCTGCTGATCATGTTCGGGCTGCTGATCATCGCCTCTACCGCGATCTACCATGCCGAACGGCATGTCCAGCCGGAGGCGTTCGGCTCCATCCCCGCGGCGATGTGGTGGGCGCTGGCGACGCTGACCACGGTCGGCTACGGCGACATCGTGCCGGTGACCCTGCTGGGCAAGGTGATCGGCGGGGTGGTGATGCTGTTCGGTCTTGGCATGTTCGCGCTGCCGCTGGGCATCATCGCCATGGGGTTCTCGCAGGAGGTCAACCAGCGCCAGTTCGTCGTGACCCAGGCCATGGTCGCCCGGGTACCGCTGTTCGAGGACCTGAGCGCGCGGGAGATCGTCAGGATCGCCCGCATGATGCGGGCACGGCGCTACGCGGCTGACGAGACCATCATCCATGGCGGCCATGAGCACGGGGAGGACTTGCTGATCGTGGCCAACGGCATCGTGACCGTCGAGACCGGGTCCGATCTCCACACCGTTGCCGATGGCGGTGTCATCGGTGCGGAACCGGTCCTTCGCCTGGGCCACGGTGCGGTGTCGGCAGTTGCCGAGACCACGGTGCAGATGATGATGCTCTCCGCCAACGACGCCCGCGACCTGATCCGCCGCCATCCGCAGATCGGCGAGATCCTGCGCCACCAGGTGATGCGGGCGCGGGACGCACGCGCCTGATCCGACAGCGGCACCCGCCGTGACCGTCGTCTGCATGCATGCTATGGTTGCATCATGATCGACTGGAGCAACAGCCCATCGCCCTGGCAGCTTGTCGCCGAGGCCGGTTTCGGCAGGGCGATGGAGGATTGTGGCTTCCGCAAGGTGGGCCGCACCCTATGGCGCCGCGACGGCGACCGCATCGCCTGGCGCGTGGCCCTGACGAAGGGCTACGCGGATCAGCCGGGGTCGTTCCGCGCCTCCTATGGCGGCTTCGTCAGGGAAATCGACGAACTGGTGAAACTCTACAACCCGAAACGCTCGATGGAGCGGATGGAGGGCACGAGCGTGCCGTACCACCTGGGCGGGACGCTGGGTGACGACCTGATCGACGAACTGGGTGAGAAGGAACTTCACCCCTGGCGGCGCAAGTGGCAGGCGGAGCGGAACAGCCGCAGCGGCTGGCGCGGATTCTGGAAGGACCTGATCGACCCGATCCCGCCATCCCCGAACGTGGATTTCTCCGAGGTTCCGTTCCTGGAGAAGGTCGGCATGTCCTATCATCAATGGGCATTTGTCATCCGGGAGGAGCGACAGGTCGCGGAGGTCACGGACCTGCTGCTCGACAACTTCCACAAGCGCGCCCTGCCTTACATGCAGCAGAGACTGGATTTCGACATGGCCTATCCCAGGTGCTGGGGGCCGAGCGACTACAACAGAAACAGCGGTGCGTACTGGGAACCTGAATATTACGCCGCAGCGAAGCTCGCAGGCGACCAGGCATGGATTCTGGAGATGGCCGAGAAAGCCTTCGTCCGAGCGCGGACCAATCTGGCTGAAGTTTGGCAAGACTGCATTGACGCCGGAGACTTCAAGAGACCGCAGATCAGGTCTGGGGAGGTTTCGCGCGAGACATTTGCACGGAATTCCCTCCACTCGCGACTGATACCTGCAGTCACTGTGAAGGCCATTGCGGAAGCAATGTCACTGGATGTTCCTGACATGGAGATTGACGAGAGCGAGCTGGAACGGCCCCTCTATCCGATGCGGTACTGATTCCCGCACCATGGGAGTTTGTGGTGTGGGGTAGTGGAGGGACCGTCCTGGCGCATGTACCGGCCGAGACGGGTCCGGGTTCCGGACTGCATCAGGTCGAGGTCCTCTTCCGCCGCGATCTCCCGGATGCGGTCGAGCTGTCGCGCCGTCATGTCCTTCAGCGCCGGGTCATCCTTCAGCGCCTGCGCGACCGGATCGGGGCAGGGCGACGGTGGAGGAGCGGTCTCGCCGCGCTCGACGGCATCCATCTCCCGCTTCACGTGTCGGGCCTGGCGGGTGGCGATCTCCCGGTCCTGTCCGGCCTCGTGAGCCTCCTGCGCCTCGTCACGGAAGGGGACGGAGCGTGCGGTGGGACTGTCGGGACTGTTGCGGACCACCGCCACCTTCTCCGGCGGTTGCGGGGCACTGGTGGGGTCCCCGTCGAGGAACGCGTGCAGTCGGGGGGCGGTGATGCGGTTGAGGATGGCGAGGCTCTCGCTGCCGGGGACCAGCGGACCGCTCTCCCGGATGCCGTGCTTGCTGCGGAACCGCTCCAGCGCGCGTTCCAGTTCCGGGTCGGCGGCCCCGGCCTCGAGCTTCAGCGGGTTGAGCGCGCCGAAACGCGAGAAATAGCCGCCAAGCGCCAGGCCGCGCATCGCACTGGCCCGGTCTTCGGCCCCATTGCGCCCACCTGCGCCGACGCTGTCGCGCAGGGGCACGGCCTGCTGCGCCCCCAGCACCCGCTGGGGCCCAGACGGCCGGGCAGCGGTCTGGCGTTCGTGCCGTTCAGCTGCGATGCGCTGAGCGGTGGGGCCGTTGACCTGCACAATGCCATCGACCTTCAGTCCACGGGATTGCTGGAAACGGCGGGCCGCCGCCGTCACTGCCGGGCGGGAAAGGTCGCCGGGATCTTCTCCCACATCAGCAAGCGCGCGGCCCAGCCGGGCCACCTCCTGTGGGTCATTGACGTCGGTGGGCAGCACCCGGTCGTGCAGCCAGAAGGGATCGACACGCATCGCGGTCTTCTCCTGATGGTTGTGAAGCCCTCAGGATGACGTGCGTTCCGAAATCAGTTCCCCGGTAACCGGTCCAGCCCAGCGATGTGGCTGATCCGGTCGATGTCGACATGCCAGGCAAGGTGGGCGGCAAGGCTGTCCAGGGCCTGGTCGACGGTGCCGTCGAAGTCGAGCGTGGCGTCGGTGGTGGCGCCGAGCCGGGCCAGGAAATGACGGCGGAAGCGGTCGTCGCGGAAGATGCCGTGGACGTAGGAGCCGATGATCCGTCCGGTGCGATCCACGGCCCCTTCGGGCCGGGCGCCGATCTGCAGGAAGGGGCGTTGCCGGTCCGCCCCGTCGGTACTGCCGATATGGATCTCGTAGCCGCGTACGTCACTGCCGGATGCCGGGTGGCTGCCGGTCACGGGGCGGGTCTGCTTGGCCGGGTGCATCACGGTCTCCACCTGCAGCAGGCCGAGACCCGGCGCGGATCCTGCCGCCCCCTCGATCCCCTCCGGATCGTGCACCGTCTGCCCCAGCATCTGGTAGCCGCCGCACAGTCCCAGCACGTGGCCGCCGCGCCTTGCATGGGCCAGGATGTCGATGTCCCAGCCCTGCGCGCGCAGGAAGCGCAGTTCACCCACCGTCGACTTGCAGCCAGGCAGGATGACGAGGTCGAGGTCGCCGGGCAGGGGCGTTCCCGCCGCAATGATCTGCAGGTCGACACCAGGTTCCGCGGCCAGCGGGTCCAGGTCATCGAAGTTGGCGATGCGTGACAGGGCGGGAACGCCGATGCGCAGCGCGCCCTGCCGCCGCCGCGCCCGACCCGACAGTTCCATCGCGTCCTCGGCCGGCAGCCGGTGGGCGTCCTGGAACCACGGGATCACCCCCAGCGCTGCCCAGCCGGTGCGGTCCGCGATAAGGTCGCGGCCATCGTCGAACAGGCGCGGGTCGCCGCGGAAACGGTTCACCAGGAAGCCCCGGATACGCGCCTGTTCGTCCGGCGGGATCAGGGTGTGGGTGCCGACGATCTGCGCGATCACCCCGCCCCGGTCGATGTCGCCGACCAGGATCACCGGGATATCCGCCGCGGCGGCGAAACCCATGTTGGCGATGTCCCCGGCCCGCAGGTTGACCTCCGCCGTACTGCCGGCGCCTTCGACGATGACCAGGTCGGCCTCCGCGCAGAGCCGGCGGTAGCTCTGCAGCACGCGGGGCAGCAGGTCCGGTTTCAGGGCCGCGTAGTCCCGCGCGCGAACGGTGGCGAGTCGCTGTCCCTGCACCACCACCTGCGACCCGGTGTCTGTCTCCGGTTTCAGCAGCACCGGGTTCATGTGCACGCTGGTCGGCACGCGCGCGGCCAGGGCCTGGGTGGCCTGGGCCCGCCCGATCTCGCCGCCGTCATCGGTGGCGGCGGCATTGTTGGACATGTTCTGCGGCTTGAACGGCCGCACCTGCAGGCCCCGGTCGGCAAACAGGCGGCAGAGCCCCGCGACCAGCATGGACTTGCCCACGCTGGACCCGGTGCCCTGCAGCATGATGGTGGCGGTCAGGTGCGTTCTCCCGTCACGGAATGCGCCAGCATGCTCCGTGAAGCAGGGAAGCCGACGGAGAGGCCGTCATCCCGCCCGGATGTCGGGGCCGTCGCTGTCATCGTCCAGATCATCATCAGGCTCCGGACCGGTGGTCATGGCGTCGGTCAGCAGGCCGGCATGGCGCATGATCTGCTGTTCGATCTTCTGCGCCACGTCGGGATTGTCGGCCAGGAACTGCTTCGCCGCTTCCCGGCCCTGGCCAATGCGCTGGTCCCCGGCGGAGAACCAGGACCCGGCCTTGTCCACGACACCGGCCTTGACGCCGTGATCGAGCAGTTCGCCGGTCTTGGAGATGCCCTCGCCATACATGATGTCGAACTCCACGACACGGAACGGCGGCGCGACCTTGTTCTTCACCACCTTCACCCGTGTCTGGTTGCCCACCACGTCGTCACGGTTCTTGATCGCACCGATGCGGCGGATGTCGAGGCGCACGGAGGCATAGAACTTCAGCGCATTGCCGCCGGAGGTCGTTTCCGGGCTGCCGAACATCACCCCGATCTTCAGGCGGATCTGGTTGATGAAGATGACCATGCAGTTGGTGCGGGAGATGGAGGATGTCAGCTTCCTCAGCGCCTGGCTCATCAGCCGGGCCTGCAGGCCGACATGGGAATCGCCCATCTCGCCCTCCAGCTCCGCCTGCGGCACCAGGGCGGCGACCGAGTCGATCACCACCACGTCCACGGCGCCGGACCGCACCAGCGTGTCGGCGATCTCCAGCGCCTGTTCGCCCGTGTCGGGCTGGGAAATGATCAGGTCATCGATGTTGACGCCGAGCTTCTTTGCGTAGGCCGGGTCCAGCGCATGTTCGGCATCGACGAAGGCGCAGGTGCCGCCCTTCTTCTGTGCCTCTGCCACCACGTGCAGGGTCAGCGTCGTCTTGCCCGAGCTTTCCGGGCCGTAGATCTCCACCACGCGGCCCTTCGGCAGGCCGCCGATGCCGAGCGCCATGTCGAGGCCGAGGGAACCGGTCGAGATCGCGGCGACGTTCATCGCCTCCCGCTGGCCAAGGCGCATGACGGAGCCCTTGCCAAAGGCGCGTTCGATCTGGCTCAGGGCCGCATCAAGGGCCTTGGATTTGTCTGACACGCTCCGACCTTCCTTTTCGACGAGACGCAAAGCTGATTGCGACATGTTTCCGCTCCCTTATTTCACAGGCTGCTCTGCAGGTGCAATTGCGTTCAATGTACGCTTTTTGTTCCTGTTGCAAAGAGGTTTCGTCAAGGCGTTGCGAACAAAGGGATAAATGGCATATGTACGACGAATGTTCCGGTTGGAATCGGCGTCGGGGAGGGCGCCGGGCGGAACTGCGCCGGTCAGGACGAATCAGCCGCCGAGCTGTTCCTTCACCTTGGCTGCCAGGTCCTTCAGGCTGAACGGCTTGGCCAGGAACTCGACATCGGTCAGGTCGTCACCGAGGCTGCGGCGGAAGGCTTCCTCCGCATAGCCGGAAATGAACACCGCACGGATTTCCGGCCGCAGCTCCCGCGCGCGGCGGATCAGGGTGGGGCCGTCCATGTTGGGCATGACCACGTCGCTGACCATCAGGTCGATCTCGTGCTCGCCGTTGCTGATGATCTCGAGCGCGGTATCGCCGCTGTCGGCCTCCAGCACCGTGTAGCCCTTGTTGCGCAGCGCGCGGACGGCGAACATCCGCACCGCGTCCTCGTCCTCCACCAGCAGGATGGTGCCCTGGCCGGTCAGGTCGACGCTGGACCGGCGGTTGGCGGCGCGGGCGGCCTCCGGATCCTCGTCGACCCGCGGCAGCAGGATGCGGAAGGTCGTGCCCGCATTCACCTTGCTTTCCACCAGCACGTAGCCGCCGGTCTGGCGCACGATGCCGTAGACGGTGGCAAGCCCCAGGCCGGTGCCGTGCCCGACTTCCTTGGTGGTGAAGAAGGGTTCGAATATCTTGGCCATGTTCTCGTCCGAGATGCCATGGCCGGTGTCGATCACCGCGATCTCGACATAGTCACCGACGGGCATGATCTCGTCGCCCACCGGTTCCGGTACGTCGACACGCACGTTGCGCGTTTCCAGCGAGACGGTTCCGCCCGATTCCATGGCATCGCGGGCATTCACCACCAGGTTGGTGACCACCTGCTCGATCTGGCCCTGGTCCACCTTCACCAGCCCGAGGTCGCGGTCATGCACGATGCGCAGGTCCAGGTGCTCCCCGATCAGGCGGCGCAGCAGGTCAGAAAGGTCGGCCAGCACGTCGGTGAGGTTGAGCACCTTCGGGCGCAGGGTCTGGCGGCGGGAGAAGGCGAGCAACTGCCGGACCAGCGCCGCGGCGCGGTTCGCGTTCTGCTTGATGTGCACGATGTCGGCATAGGACGGATCGCCCGGCGGATGGCGCATCAGCAGCAGGTCGGAGAAGCCGATCATGGCCGTCAGCAGGTTGTTGAAGTCGTGCGCCACGCCGCCGGCAAGCTGACCCACCGCCTGCATCTTCTGGCTCTGGGCGAACTGCGCCTCCAGGCTGCGCTGCTCCGTCGCGTCGATGAAGTAGAGCACGACGACGCGCTCGCCATCGATGCGGTCCAGCCAGGTGCCGTGGATGCGGGCGACACGGGCCGCGCTGCCGGCCAGCCTGACTTCCACCGGGTCCACGGTCGTGCTGCCTTCCATCATCTGGGTCTGGCGCGCGGCGGCGGACTCCCGGTCCTTCTCATCGACGAACTCGACCCAGTTGCGTCCCATCTCGGAGCCGCGCGTGCCGAACAGGCGGCCGATGGCCCCGTTGGCGCGGATGATGCTGCCATCCTCGGTCACGATCAGGATTCCGATCGGCGCGCCATTGCCGAACTGTTCGAAATTGTGCCGGATATGATCGATCTCGTGGCGCAGCACGGCCACGGCGTCCGGGTCGGCGGGCACGGCCTCCGTCTCCACCACAGCGGGCGGTGCCGGAGCCGTTTCCGGCTCCTCGATCACCTCGACCGGCTGGATGTCGGCCGCCGTCGCCTCGGGGATGGGTGGCGGCGCGGGTGCGGCAGCGGGAGCCGGCACGCCAAGGCCGCGCCTGCGGAAGATGGCCGGCAGCGTGCCGACGAACAGGGCGGCGAACAGCACGCCCAGGATCTCCCGGCTGAGGTCGAGCTGCCCCGCGGCCAGCAACACGCCGAGCAGGATTCCGAAGGCGGCCACGGCTATTGCCATCACCGGCAGGCGACCGGAGCCGCGGTGGCGTGCGGAGCCCAGGTCCGGCGGGGTGGTGATCTGGTCGGTCAATGCTGCGCGCTCCGTCCGGGCTTCCGCCCGCCGCTGTAACTCTGACTGAGGTTCATGACATAGCTTATCACTTCCGCGACGGCCTTGTAGTGCTCGGGCGGGATTTCCTCGTCCAGCTCGACCACCGCGTGCAGTGCGCGGGCCAGCGGCCGGTTCTCGACCACGGGGACCGCATTGTCCTCCGCCACCTGCCTGATGTTCAGCGCCACCTGGTCCACGCCCTTGGCCACGCAGACCGGGGCTGCCATGGCCTGCATGTCGTATTTCAGGGCCACGGCGAAATGCGTCGGGTTGGCGATCACCACGCTGGCCTCCGGCACCGCGGCCATCATGCGGCGACGCGACCGTTCCATGCGGATGGCACGGATCTTCTGCTTCACCATCGGGTCACCGTCGGACTGCTTCTGCTCGTCCTTGATGTCGCGCCGCGACATGCGCAGGTCCTGGCGGGTCTTCCATTTCTGGTAGGCGAAGTCGCCGGCCGCGATCACGGTCATCACCGCCAGCACGCCGCCGACCATGGTCAGCGCCTCGCCGCGCACGAATTCCAGCACACCCAGCGGCGAGACGGCGATCAGCTGCGGCAGCTTGTCGAAGTCCGGCCAGATCAGGGAGAAGGCAACGAAGGCGACGATTGTCAGCTTCAGGATGCCCTTGCCGAATTCCAGCAGCGAGTTCATGGAGAACAGGCGCTTCACGCCGGCGATCGGCGAGATCTTGGAAAGCTGTGGCTTGATCTTCTCCGGCGTCAGCTGGATCGGGTGCTGCACGGCGGTGCCGACCACGGCCAGCACGGCCAGCAGGCCCATGATCGGCAGCACCGCGTAGGCCACGCTGCCGACAATGTCGTTGAACAGGCCCTGCAGCGCGCCCGGATCGACGATGATGCGGTCGGGGGAGGCGACGAAGGCGCGCATGCTGCCGAACAGCACCGTCCCGGCATTGCCGATCATGAACATCAGCAATGCCGCCGTGCCGATCATCATGAACCAGTGACCGACCTCCTGGCTCTTCGCCACCTGGCCCTTCTTGCGGGCCTCCTGCAGTTTTTGTTCTGTCGGTTCTTCGGTCTTTTCCGACTTGTCCTGCCCGTCATCCGCCATCCGCGCCCCCTACTGCACCAGGAACATGGCAAGACCGCTCTCGAAATGCTCCAGGAACCACATCATCGTGGCCCCCAGCACCATCATCATGATGACGAAGGCGAGCATGATCTGCAGCGGCATGACGATGAAGAACACCTGCATCTGCGGCATCAGGCGGTTGACGAGACCCATGCCGATATAGAGCACCAGGGCATAGGCGATGAAGGGCGCGGAAACCTGCACCCCGATCAGGAAACTGTTGGCGACCCAGCCTGCAGCGGTCTGCGCGAAATCCTCCATCGGCGGCACCGACGCCGCCGGGAACAGCAGGTAGGAATCGCTGATCGCGTACATCATCAGGTGATGCAGGTCGGCCAGGAAGATCATGACCAGCCCCATGATGCTGAGGAAGCTGCCGACCAGTGCCCCCTGGGCACCCTGGGCGGGGTCGAAGAACTGTGCGAAGCCGAGGCTGGCCTGGAAGGAGATGATGATGCCGGCGACATGCAGGGCCGTCACCAGCAGCCGCGCCGCGCCGCCGATGAAGATGCCGATCAGTGCCTCCCCCGCCACCAGCGGCAGCAGGGTCACCGGCTGCTCCGGGATCGGCGGCAGCCCGTCCACCAGCACCGGCTGCAGCACGATGGCGAGAGCCAGCGCGATGCCGAGCCGGACCCGGGGCGAGACGTAGGGTTCACCGAATCCGGGCAGCACCATGATGATCGCGCCGACGCGGGCGAAGATCAGCATGGTGGAGAAGATCGTGGCGGGCAGGACCTCGGCCAGCACGGTCGCTAGCCCGCGATCTGGCCGGATGCGGCGATGCGCTGCGCGATCTGGTCCATGAAGCCGGTCAGTTCACCGATCATGTAGGGGGCCAGCGCCACCAGCGCGATGAAGATCGCCAGGATCTTCGGCACGAAGGCAAGGGTCATTTCCTGCATCTGCGTCAGCGCCTGGAACAGGGAGACGACCAGGCCGACGCCAAGCGCGATCAGCATGACAGGGGCGGCGGTCTTCAGCAGCACCCAGATGGCGCTGCGTCCGATATCGACAACCTCGACGGGGTCCATGTGCAGCCCCCGTCAGATGGGCATGCGGATGATCTGCTGGTAGGCGTCGACGACCCGGTCGCGGACGGCCACCACGGTCTGCAACGCGATCTCCGCATTGTTCACCGCGACGACGACATCGGTCAGACCGGCCTTGTCGACGTTGGACGACAGGGCAACCTGTTCGGACTTCTGCAGCGAGCCGACGGCGCTGTCTGCCGCCTCCCGCACCATGTCGGCAAAGCTGCCGCCCTGGGCGCCGCTGACGGCTGCACTGTCCGAACCGCTCGGGTCCACTTCTCCGCCTCGGCTCAGGGCCTTGCCATAGGCCATGGCCGCGTTCTGCAGCGTGACATCCATACTGGAAGCTCCTTGGGTGAGGGGACGGTATCGGGTTCAGGATCGGCGGGGGATCAGCGCAGCAGGTCCACCGTGCGCGACATCATCGCCTTGGCATTCTCGATGACGGTGACATTGGCCTCGTAGGAACGCTGGGCCTCCTTCATGTCCACCATCTCGATCAGCGGGTTGACGTTGGGCAGCTTCACGTAACCGGCGGCGTCGGCACCGGGATTGCCGGGGTCGTAGTTCTTCTCGAACGGCTTCTTGTCGGTGCTGATCTTGTCGATCTCCACCGTCGGCGCGCCGGAGGCGTGCATGGTCTGCTGGAAGGTCATGATCTTGCGCCGGTACGGATCAGCGCCGGGCGTCATGGAGGTGGAGTGCGCGTTGGCAATGTTCTCGGCGATGATCCGCATCCGCGCGCTCTGGGAGCGCATGCCGGAGGCGGAAGTGATCATTGTCTTCTCGAGGTCCATGAGACTCTCCCGGTTTCAGCCGCTGTCCGATCAGCCGCCGCGACCGCCAACGGCGGTCTTCAACATCTGCATGTGCTTGCGGTACAGCGAAACGGCCAGGTCATAGGACATGCGCGTGTCGCTGACTTTCAGGATTTCTTCCTCCAGCACCACCGAGTTCGCCGATGGTGTCGATTCGTAGTTCTCGCCCTTGGCCCGCGCGTAGAAGTCGTCGGCCTCACCCGACGGCGCGATGTGCCCCGCATCGGTCTTGGCCGTGCGCATGGTCGCCTGCGGCTTGTGCACCAGTTCCGCGAAGGTCAGCGGCTTCAGGTCCCTGGCGCTGTAGCCGGGCGTGTCCGCATTGGCGATGTTCTGGGCCAGCACCTTCTGCCGCGCGCCAAGCCAGTCCATCTGGCGCGTCAGGGCGGCAAATACCGGTATGTCCTTCATCAGCATCGGGCGGGTCCCACGACAGGTTCCGGGGTGTGAATGGTTCTTCGATCCGGCCAAGGATGAACGGAGAAGATTAATGAAAGGTAACGACCGGTCCCCTTGTCCGGTGCAGCCCTGATTATCGCCCGGTCCCGTTATCGGAACGTTAACCAAACCCCTTCAAACATCGGTGCTGCGGGAGAGAAACTCCCCGCCCCATCCCGTCCGGTCCGGCGTCCCCTTGTCCCGACCGGACCACAAAGGCAGAAGGCCCCGAAGGTTTGGACATACTTGATTACATGAGGTTCCTGGGCGCGCTGGTGCTGATCATCGGCATGATCGGCGGTGCGGCCTGGATCGCCAAGCGCTACGGACTGGCGCCGAAGGTTTCCGGCGGCAACGGGCGCATCGGCGTCGTTGCCGTGCACAGCCTGGACACGCGGCGCAAGCTGGTGCTGGTGCGCCGTGACGACCGGGAGCACCTGATCGTGGTTGGCCCCAGCGGGGAATCGGTCATCGAAAGCGGCATCACGCCCCCCGAACTGACGGGGCGCGCGTCGTGAGCCGCCTTCTGCTGCTGGTCACTGCGGCGCTGCTGCTGACGTTGTCCCCGGCGCTGGCGCAGGATGTCGCCATCGACCTGGGGGAGGGTGGCACCTTCACCGGCCGGGTGCTGCAACTGGTGCTGATGCTGACGGTGCTCAGCCTGGCCCCTGCCATCCTGGTCGTCGTCACCTCCTTCACCCGCATCGTCATCGTGCTGTCGCTGCTGCGCTCCGCCATGGGTGTGCAGACCACGCCGCCGAACGTGGTCATCATCAGCCTGGCGCTGTTCCTCACCGCCTTCATCATGGCCCCGACCTTCGAGGCCGCGTGGAACAACGGCATCCAGCCGATGCTGAACGAGGAGGTGGACGAGCGCGAGGGGCTGACCCGCGCCGTGGAGCCGATCCGCCAGTTCATGCTGGCCCATGTCAGGGAGAAGGACCTGGCGCTGTTCGTCGATATCGGCCGCATCGACACCGACGGGCTGACGCCGGAGAACACGCCGCTTCAGGCGCTGGTCCCGGCCTTCATGATCTCGGAGCTGAAACGCGCCTTCGAGATCGGCTTCCTGCTGTTCATCCCGTTCCTGGTGATCGACATGGTGGTGGCCAGCGTGCTGATGTCGATGGGCATGATGATGCTGCCCCCGATCATCATCTCACTGCCGTTCAAGCTGATCTTCTTCGTCATCGTCGATGGCTGGAACCTGGTGGCGGAAAGCCTGGTCAGGAGCTTTGTCGGCGGCGGCGGAGGGTAGCTGAACCGCAGCCCTCAGTCCGTCTGCGCCACGCGGATCTCGGCCTCGTGGCGGACAGGGAAGTTCACCGAATTGGCGATGAAGCACACCTTGCTGGCGGTGCCGTGCAGGCGCATGGCGTGTGCCACCTTGTCCGCCTGGGCGATGGTGACGACGGGGCGCAGCATGGCCTCCGTGAACGCGCCGCCGCCCTTGCCGTTCTCCACCATCGTGGCGGTGGCCCGGTCGGTGTAGTCCAGCACCGTGATGCGGGCACGGGCGCAGCAGGCAAGATAGCTCAGCATGTGGCAGCTCGACAGCGCGCCGAGCAGCATGTCCTCGGGGTTCCACAGTTCCGGCAGGCCCAGGAAGGCCGGGTCGGAACTGGTGGTCAGGACGGGCTTGCCCGGCGCGGCAAGCTGGTGGGTCCGGTCATAGGATTCGTAATCCGCGAACCCGGCTGCCGCGCCGGTCCAGGTCAGGTCGGTCTGATAGAAATGCTGTCCATTGCCGGACATGCGTGATCAGTTCCTCCAGAAGGGCTTTTCAGCTTCCTGGTTTGCCGACATGCGGTCAATGCCCATGTCGCGCAGGATACGGTCATCCATCTCGGCCAGGTTCTGGCGTTCCACCATGCGCTTCTCCCACACATTCAGCAGGGATGCGATGCGCAGCACCGGGCCCAGGATGGCGGTCAGAGGGCGGTAGGACAGGGTCGGCTGCCCGTACCGGACGTTCGTGTAAGTCCGGCTCATGGTTCTTCTCCTTGGATGCGAGGGTGTCCGGCTCTTGCCGCGACAGTGCTGATCTAGGGCCGGGCGCGGGAGCTTACAAACGATGCTTTCTCAGCTAGTCTGTTAGAAAATCTAATTGTCGAGAATCGCCATGGCCCGCCGTTTACCGCCCCTTAACGCTCTCCGCGCCTTTGAGGCTGCGGCGCGTCATTTAAGTTTCACGAGGGCAGCGTCGGAACTGAACGTGACTCCGGCCGCAATCAGCCACCAGGTGAAGGGGCTGGAGGACTGGTTCGGTGCGAAACTGTTCCAGCGGCGCAACCGGGAAATCCTGATGACGGAGGCCGGGCAGTTGCTGCTGCCCGGTGTGCGGGACGGCATGGACCAGCTGGAGGCCGCCGTCCAGCGCATCACCGTGCAGGGTGACGACACGGAACTGCGCATCACCTGCATGCCGTCCTTTGCTTCCAAGTGGCTGGTGCCACGCCTGGGATCGTTCCGCGCCCGGCATCCGGAGATCGACGTGCTGCTCTCCACCTCGGAGGGAATCGTCGACCTGGAGGTGGAGCCGTTCGATCTCGGCATCCGTTCCGGGCGCGGCAACTATCCCGGCCTGACCGTGCACCGGCTGTTCGACGACGCCGTCTTTCCCGTCTGCAGCCCGGCGCTGCTGGAGGGGCCGAACGCGCTCCGCTGCCCCGATGACCTGAAGCACCACACCCTGCTGCATGACGACTACCCGGTCGGCTGGCAGGAATGGCTGACGGCGGCAGGGGTGGAGGGGGCGGACCCGCGCCGTGGACCGATGTTCGACAATTCCGCCATGCTGCTGCAGGCCGCCGCCGACGGGCTGGGGGTGGCGCTAGCGCGGCACGTGCTGGCCTATGCCGACATCGTCGCCGGGCGGCTGGTGGCCCCGTTCCCGATCACCCTGACCTCCGACATGGCCTATTACCTGGTGCACCTGCCGCGCACGGCGGACCGGCCGATGATCCGTGCCTTCCGGGAGTGGCTGTTCGAGGAAGCCTATTCCTACCGCGCCGAACAGGACCGGGGCTGAGGAAACCGCCAGGCAGACCGAGAGCAACGTGGTCGTGTTTTACGTGTCTATGGGAGCGAGTGACAGCGGGAAAGAGCGGTCAGCCCTCCACGCTGAGGCAGGCTCCCAGTCCGGAGGCGAGTCGTTCCATCATCGTCATGTAGCCCTTGGAACCAGCACCTTCCGTGGTGCCCACGGGGTCGATGACGCCGACATGGATGCCGCCGTCACCGGCCAGGGCCTTCACGATGTCGCTGTTGAACTGGGGTTCTGCCAGCACGCAATGGACGTGCTGGTCGGCGATCCGTGACCGGATGCGGCTGATCTGCCGCGCGCCCGGCGAGACTTCGGGGTTGATGGTGATGGAGCCGACGGCCTTCAGGCCGAAACGGCGCTCGAAATACTGGTAGGCATCGTGGAACACGATGAAGGGCCGGTCGGCGACGGGGGCGAGCCGGTCACGCAGGCGCGTCTCCAGCGCGTTCAGCCGCTTCACCATCGCATCGGCGTTGGCGCTGAAGGCAACGGCGTTCTCCGGGTCGGCCTCGCCCAGCACCTTTGCCGCGTGCCGGACGATCAGCACGGCATTCTGCGTATCCAGCCAGATGTGAGGGTCCATGCCGGCCAGCCGCTCCTCATGGCCGTGATCGTCGTGCTTTGCCTTGTCGTGGTCGTGGTCGTGGTGGTCGTGCCTGGCCTTGTCATGATCACGGTCGTCATGCTTTGCCTTCTCATGATCATGGTCGTCATGCCGGTGGTCGCCATGTCCATGATCGTGATCATGCCGCTCGAAGGCTTCGTTCTCGCGCACGGGCAGCAGCTGCAGGCCGGGGACTGCGATCAGATCGACCACGACGGCCTTGCCCGAAAGGCTTGACAGCGGTCGGTCGAGAAACGCCTCCATGCCCGGTCCGACACGGAAGATCAGGTCCGCGCGGGAGAGCGAAAGCGCGTCTGACGGGCGCAGCGCGTAGCCGTGGGGGGAGGCACCGGGGGGCAGGATGAGGTCCGGCTCGCCCAGGTTGGCCATGACCCCGGCGACGAGGCTCTGAACCGGCAGGATGGATGTGCTGACCCGCAGTTGGGTCTCGGCGGCGACAGGGGTGCCGGCCGAGAAGACCAGGCTCAGCAGGGCAAGCATCAGGGCGCGCATGATCGGTATCTCCACACTTCGACAATGACCGAAGTGTAGGCATTATTCGATGCAGGTCAAACTGTTCCTGCGGATGCGGGGAGGGTCGCTTCAGGTTCCCGCAAAATCGTCCCGCAGCGTGCGTTTCAGCACCTTGCCCGTGGCGTTGCGGGGCAGGGCCTGAACATACTCGACCCGGCGCGGCACCTTGAAGGTGGCGAGATGTTCGCGGCAGTGGGCGGTCAGCGTGTCAGCCGCAAGCTCCGCGCCCTTCTTCAGCACGATCACGGCGCAGCCGATCTCCCCCCACTTGTCGTCGGGCAGGCCGATCACCGCTGCCTCGGCCACTTCCTCCAGGCGGTAGATGACGTTCTCCACCTCCGCCGGATAGACGTTCTCGCCGCCGGAGATGTACATGTCCTTGGTGCGGTCGACGATGAAGTAGAAACCGTCTGCATCGCAGCGGGAGGCGTCGCCGGTGTTCAGCCAGCCGTCGCGGATCGCGGCTTCCGTCGCCTCGGGGCGGTTCCAGTAGCCGGGGGTGATGTTCGGCCCCTTGCACCAGAGTTCGCCGATCTCCCCCACCGGCAGGTCGTTGCCGTTCTCGTCCACGATCCGGACCTGGTTGTGCAGGGCCGGCTTGCCGGCGGATCCGGGGCGGGTCATGGCATCGCCCGCGTCCAGCACCAGCACGGTCGGGCTGGTCTCCGTCATGCCGAAGCCCTGCGCCAGGCCCAGTCCCCGCTTCGCCCAGGTCTCCAGCAGCGCCACCGGCACCGGGGCGCCGCCGACGCCCGCCACCTGCACCCGCGACAGGTCGGTGTCGGGGAACTCATCGAGCTGGGCCATGAACTGGTAGTTTGCGGGCACGCCGAAGAAGTGGGTGATGCCGTATTCCGGGTCACCCAGCAGCCTGAGCCCGGTCTGCGGATCGAAGGCACGCATGATCAGCACCGTGCCGCCCGCATGCAGCACGGGATTGGTGTAGCAGTTGAGGCCGCCGGTGTGGAACAGCGGCAGCACCGTGAGCTGCACCGAATCCGGCGTGATCCGGTGCGGTGAGCCGAGATTGACCGTATTCCAGAAGGTCATGCCATGGGTGATCATCGCGCCCTTGGGCAGGCCGGTGGTGCCGGAGGTGTACATGATGGTCCAGAGGTCATCATGGGTCAGCTCCGCCATCGGCGTCGGCTCCGCATGGCTGGCGATGCCGCGCTCATAGGCGCTGTCCCCGCCGTCGCAGGTGGTCTCCACCACGTGCGGGATGCCGACCTGTTCCGCCACGGCCCGCGCCGTTTCGGCGAACTCGTCACCATGCACGATCACCTTCGGAGTGGAATCGGAGGTGATGAAGCTGAGCTCCGAGACCGTCAACCGCCAGTTCAGCGGCACCATCACCGCGCCCAGCTTGGCACAGGCGAACTGCACCTCCACCACGTCGGTCGTGTTGGGGGCCAGCACCGCCACGCGGTCACCCTTCTCCACGCCCAGGTCCCGCGACAGCCAGGTGGCCAGCCGTCCCGTGCGGTCGTTGGTCTCGATGTAGGAGAAGCGGCGGTCACTCGCCAGGTCGATCAGCGCTGTGTGCTCGCCCCGGAACATGGCGTGGTGCGCCAGCCAGTCATAGACCTTGATCGTCATGTCTCATCCTCCCCTGATGACCCCGAGTCATGGCTTCGGAGAGGACGAAGTGCAAGCCACTTATGCCGGGATGCCGCCCGGCGGCGGTGTGGCGGGTTTCAGCTTCCCTTGCGGGCCGGGGCCTCGCGGTTGTGCCACCAGATGCGGGCGACCCGGGCGGTGCCGTTGGCCAGCAGGCGGCATTCGATGATGCCGTCGCATTCGACCCGCAGGCCGGTCTCGACCAGGTCGAACTGTGCCGCCCAGCGCGCCACCCCCATGTCGCCACTGGTGGCCAGGATGCGGTACATGAAGACGATGTCGGCCTGGCCCTGCAGCGCCTGCTGCCAGTGGCTGCGGATCGCGTCCGCGCCCTTCGCCGGGGGGCCGAACGGGGTCTCGAACCAGGAACCGTCCGGGTCGAACAGCCCGACCAGGTCATCGACGCTTTCCGCCTGCCAGGCCCCGCCAAAGGCCTGCAGCCACTTGTCGAACACCTGCTGCAGCGAGGGCGCGCGCCCACCGATCTCGAAATTGCCGCTGGTCTCGCTCATGTCCGGTTCTCTTCAGTCACGTTCCGGCATTCCCCGTTCCTCGCCCTGTTCCGCATCGGTGCGGGCCAGGGCATCTGATGGCTGAGACTAGGTTCAGCAAGAACCATACCGCAAGCCGCGCGTGAGAGGCCGTACCGATTCCTGCTGTCGCGAGACTGGTTCCACCGGTGCCTCAGTCCAGGCCAAGCGCGCCCATCATCTCCCGCCACTCGCGGGCCGACAGGCCGCTGTCCGCCTGGGTTACCTGCTCCCCGGCCAGCATCCGCCGCACGATCCCGACGGCGGTGCGGGACAGATGGATACCACCGGTCCGGTATTCCTCGAACGCCTCCGTCGTCAGCGGAACCCAGGCCCGCATCATCTCGATCATCGCGTCGGCATAGACGCGGATTTCGTATTGTGCATGCGGATCTGCACGCAGGGACAGAAAATGCATCAGGTTGTGCAGGTTCGTCTTCCAGTACCACTGGGTATAGAAGTTCAGCGACAGGTTCATCCGCGCCAGTTCCCGCGCCAGCCCGCTCCGGTCCGGGTCCAGCGGATCGCCGTCCGGCCCTTCGTTCAGCATCTCGGCGTAGTGCCGGTAGACCTGCGCCGAGTCGCTGCGCAGGATGTCCAGCACCTGCGCCGCCTCGTCCCCCTCCAGCACCGCGCCGCGTCCCTGGTGGTTGGCGGTGGACTGGGACGCGAGCTGCTCCGGCTCCGGAATGTAGAACTCCCGGTCGAGGATCGAGTAGCGGGCGGAGTACTCGTTCACGTTGGCGGTGCGGTGGCGGATCCACTGCCGGGCGACGAAGATCGGCAGCTTGACGTGGAACTTAATCTCGCACATCTCGAACGGAGTCGTGTGCCGGTGACGCATCAGGTAGCGGATCAACCCCGCATCCTGGCTGACCTTGCGGGTGCCGCGCCCGTAGGAGACACGGGCCGCCTGCACCACTGCATTGTCGTCACCCATGTAGTCGATCACCCGCACGAAGCCGTGGTCCAGCACGGGGACCGCGCGATAGAGCTGATCCTCCAGGGCGGCCGAGACGACCCGCCGTGTCGGCTGGGTTTCCGCCCGCATGCGCTCGATATCGTCGGTCTGTTCCTGTGTCAGGGGCATCTCGGGGCTCTCCGGCTCGCGTGGGCGCACGATGATAGGGGCAATTGACGATTCGACGATCCCGAATTCCTCGACCACCCCCTAGGAAACGCCGTCGAAATGGCCCATATAAGGGGGGTCGGGCAACCGACTATGGCGATAAACGCGACGCGGAATAAGCGTAACGGACCCGGGGGCAGTGCCCGGCGCCTCCACCAATCCCTCCCTCCGGACGCGTTCCGGGGAAGACGGGATCCAGCGGGGGCGAAACAGGATCGACGTGCGTAGTAAAGGTGTGGTTTTCGCTCGGCATGGTACCACCGTATCGGACCAACTTTGATAAGTGCCAATGATAATGAAATGGTGCTCGCTGCTTAATAGCTAAGCAAGCGCGGCTCGGGGGGCGCCGGGCAACAGAAGCCCCCCACTCGAATTCCGTCCGTGACCCTTGCCGGTGCCTGCTATACTGCTGAGCAGGCCAGCGCGGGCGCGGACCGCGACACCGGAGGGAAGAATGAAGTACGCACAGATGGTCGAGGACGCCCTGCGCGGGGTCGTCCGTCGTGCGCTGCATGCCGCGGCGACCGACGGCCTGCATGGCAACCATCATTTCTACGTCACCTTCCTGACGCGCTTTCCCGGCGTGGAACTGCCCGACCACCTGCTGGAGCGTTACGAGCACGACATGACCATCGTGCTGCAGCACCAGTACTGGGACCTGAAGGTGGAGGAGAGCTTCTTCGAGGTCTCGCTCAGCTTCAACAAGATGCCGACCCGGATCCACGTGCCCTATGCGGCCGTGACCTCCTTCGCCGACCCCAGCGTGCAGTTCGGCCTGCAGTTCGAGCCGCAGATGGACCAGGTCGAAGGCGGTGACGTGGTGCCGGGCGGCAATGCCTTCGCGCCGATGAAGGTGCCCGACGACGCGGCGACCGCAGAAGAGCCGGAGACGGAGGGCGAGGATGAAGCCCCTGCCGCCGGGACCGCGAAGGCCGGTGAGGTCGTCTCCCTGGACGCCTTCCGCAAGAAAAGCTGAGTTTCGGCGCCTCCCGGCGTGACACGAACCTGTCCCAATATGCACCGCTGATCACGTTTCGGACCGCGGATCACGGCTATTTGCAATTGCGTTTCGCCGTTACCGGGGATGCTCCGGGGCGTAGCTGCGGTTAACGGCCATCACATTCCGGATGGCTTGCGCAGGGCGCGGAATCCGGGCGTTTTCCGCCAAGTCCTCATTCTGGTGTCTGAATCCCGGTTTTCCGGCGGTCAGCGGACTGGTTAATCGCGGAGAAGGTTCGCGATGGCCGGAAAACTGGCCTGTTGCTTGCTGATGATGGAGCAGCCTTCGGGCTCCCGGTGGCCCGGGCAGCAATCAGGATCCCCGACCCCCCAATCCATGCTGCCCGGGTCGTCGCGGTATTTTCCGTGGACGCCCGCGTCCCCCACTTTCCATATGCGCCAGCGGCTGAGATGATCATTGTGGCCCCGGCCCAGTGATGTGGAGAACGAACATGCGCATGATTGCCCTGCTGCTCGCGATGACACTGATGTCGGCTCCGGCCGCTGCCGACGGCCTGTTCGGCAAGGCCAAGGACCTGCTGGGTGGCGCGAAGCAGTCCATCCCCTCGCTTGGCGGTTCATCCTCCGGCTCGGCCCTCGGGGCCGACGAGGTCGGACGCGGCCTGAAGGAGGCGCTGCGCATCGGCAGTGGTCGCGTGATCGACCAGGTCAGTGCGCTGGGCGGGTTCGAGAATGACAGCCTGATCCACATTCCGCTGCCCGACAACCTGGCCCGCGCGCAGAAGGTGCTGAACCGGATGGGCATGTCCAACCAGCTCGATGACCTGGAGACGCGGCTCAACCGGGCAGCGGAGACGGCATCGGTGAAGGCCCGTGACCTGTTCGTCGATGCGGTCGATGCCATGACCATCAATGATGCCATGAACATCCTCAACGGGCCGAAGGACGCGGCGACGCAGTATTTCCGGGAACGCATGACCCCCGGCCTGCTGGCGGAGATGGAGCCGGTGGTGGACCGCAGCCTGTCGGAAGTGGGGGCCATCCAGGTCTACGAGAACGCGGTCGGCCAGTTCGGCAAGATGCCGCTGGTACCGGACCTGCGCGCCGACCTGACCAGCCATGTCCTCGACCTCGGTCTCGACGGCATCTTCCATTACCTGGCGGTGGAGGAGGCGGCGATCCGCGCCAATCCCGCCAAGCGCACGACCGAACTGCTGCAGAAGGTGTTCGCGAACTGACCGCGACCGCATGTCGGCTTCGCCAAGGGCTGTATCCGTGACGGTTTCGTTTCATACTGTGCTTCGGGGACAGGGAATCAGGAGGGATCGTCGTGGCGGATGACATCGGCGCCGGTGAGAAGCGCCGTTTCATCATTGTCGATGATGACAGGGTTGCAGCCGGACATGCGGCGGCGCTGCTGAAGCGTGCCGGACACGCCGTGGAGGTGTTCCAGTCGAGCCTGGAGGGGCTGGAGGCGATCCGGCGGGAAAAGCCGGATGGCGTCGTCACCGACATCATGATGCCGGACATGGACGGGCTGGAACTGACGCAGCGGCTGCGGGAAGACCCGGCCCATGCGGATACCCGCATCTTCGTCTTCTCCGGCAAGGCCTTCGACTATGACCGCCGCCGGGCGATCGAGGTCGGCGCCGATGCCTTCATCCAGAAGCCGATCAAGGGGGAGGTGTTCCTGGAGACGGTTGAGCGCATCCTGAACGACACCGTGGAAGTGACGTTCTGGGGCGTGCGCGGCACCCTGCCGAAGCCTGGGCCGGACAGCCTGAAATATGGCGGCCAGACCAACTGCATCACCCTGAACTTCCCGCGCGGGCAGTTCTTCATCTTCGATGCCGGCAGCGGCATCCGGGAGGTCGGCGACAGCCTGATGAAGGCGGGCCGGACCCGGACGGAGGGGAAGATCTTCATTTCCCACCCACACTGGGACCACATCAACGCGCTGCCCTTCTTCGCGCCGCTCTACGTCACCGGCAACGACTACGAGATCCTGGGGCCGTCGCACGGATCGATGGGCATCGGCGACCTGGTCTCCGCCCAGATGGACGGGGCCTACTTCCCGATCACCGTCAGGGAATTCGGCGCCCGCGTCACCTTCCGCGACCTCAGGGAGGGCGAGTATGACGTCGCCGGGCTGAAGGTGCGCACCATGCTGCTGTCCCACCCCGGCTACTGCCTTGGCTACCGGATCGAGTATGGCGGTCGCAGCTTCTGCTACATCACCGACAACGAGCTGTTCCTGCCCGATTCCGACTACCACTCGCCGGAATACATGGACCAGCTTGCCGACTTCGTGCGTGGCACCGACATGCTGGTGACCGACAGCACCTACACCGACGACGAATATGCCTCCAAGGTCGGCTGGGGCCACAGTTGCCTCAGCCAGGTGGTGGAACTGGCCGTCAGGGCAGAAGTGACCGAACTCTGCCTCTACCACCACGACCCGTCCCAGGACGACGCCGCCATCGACGAGAAGCTGCGGGTGGCGACGGAGATGATCGCGGAGAAGGGCAGCAATGTCCGGTGCTCGGCACCCGCCGAGGGGATGCGCGTCACGTTCTAGAGGGGCCGGTCGCGGCGGTTCGATCCGGCGAACCGGCGATCAGACGAACCTGTTTCGGATCAACCAGGAACGCCGGGCATTGCGTTCCAGCCATTCCGTCTCGAAGCGAACGCAGAAGCCCGGGCGATCAGGGATTGCCGCCTGGCCGTTGCGCTCGGAAGCCTTGTTCCAGAGGTCCAGTCCGGATTGCGTCAGCGGGTCGAAGGTGTCCGGCATCGCGCTGTCCAGATGATGCCGCCACAGCCTTTCCCGGAACGCCCGAACCGCGTCCCCTTCCTTCCAGACCAGCGCGGTCTCGGTGTCCAGCCGGAAGCTCCGGCCGTTCAGGTTGGCGGAGCCGATCATCGCCACCCTGTCATCCGCGATGATCACCTTGGCATGGACATAGATGCTGCGCGCGCCCAGGGCGGTGTCCTCCGTCGCGTCCTCCGGTCGCGACGGCTGACGGCTGAGCAGCGTGAACACGCCGAAACGGGCACCGAGTGCCTCTCGAAGCCGTTCGACATTGCGCTGTTGCAGCCAGTGCCCATGACGTGTCGCGCGGCTCCATTCGCCGTCCGGGCTCAGTCGCTCCGGGGCAAGGGGCAGCAGCAGGATCACCTCCAGTTCCGGGTGCCTGTTCGCCGCTTCGGTCAGCCAGTCGACCACGGCCGGCTCACGGAGATACTGGCTCTCGATGTAGATGAACCTGCGGGCGCTGCGGATGGTCGCTGCCACGGCAGTTGCAATGTCGGGCGGTGAACCGTTGCCGTTCCGTGGCATGCGTACCGGGGAGAAGGCGACCGCCACATCGGCCTGCCCGCCCGTGGCGTGCCTGCCGGTCGCGGCATGATGCAGTTCCGACAGCTTGCCGGACTGGTCAAGGATGTCGGTGGACCGGCGGGGCAGGGTACCGACATGGCGACGGAACGCCTCCACCTCGCTGTTCCAGCGGTCGATGAAATGGTTCAGCAGGTTGCCGACCACCGGTCCCTCGATCCGGCAGGCGAGGTCGTGCCAGGGCGAGTCATCCTCGTGGTCCGCGGTGTCGTAGCGGCGCTCCCCGATATCCAGCCCACCGGCGAAGGCGACCGTGCGGTCGACGATGCACAGCTTCTCGTGATGGGAGCCGGGCAGGGCGCGCACGGGCCTCGGGAACCCGACGGAGAATCGCGCGCCTTTCCGTTTCAGGTGGTTCCAGAGGCCCGGCAGGCTCTGTTCGATCGCGACGGCCCGTTCCGCATTGCCGGCAGCTTCCCGGTTCAGCCGCCGGGCGACCTTGCGCAGTTCGAATGGCGTCAGGACATGACCGGCCAGTCTCTCCGCCAGGTTCGGACGTGCAGGGTTGCGGGAGCAGATCACCTCCACGGCGCCGGACGCCTTGTCGTCGCTGCGGTTGATGCCGCGCAACCGGTGAAATGTGTCCCACGCATTCCGGTGCAGGTGCTGCGTGAAGACGGGATCGAAATCCGCGAGCAGGATGCGGAACTTCACACCGCGCCGGGCCGCACGGGTCAGCAGGTCTTCCCAGCTTCCCTGCCTGTCCGATGCCAGTTCGAGATGTGGCGCGAGCGTCCAGTAGGCCATCAGCACCTCGCGCTCCGCCTCACCAATGGCGTGTTCCATCTCGGCAAAGGTCTCGTCTGCCTCGATCAGGGGCATGATGCGATGGCCGGACTGAAAGCTCAGGGATTGCAATGGATGGGGTCCGGATGTTCGGGGCAGGCAGTGCGGCGGGGTCCGCCCCAGCTTTGCCCATCGGTCGGGGAATTGGAAGTCCGAGGCCGGGGCCTACGCCGTCCGGTCTTCCTTCAGGCCCAGTTCCTTGATCATCGCCGCCCGCATCTCGACCTTGCGGGCCTTGCCGGTGACGGTCATGGGGAACCCGGCGACGCTGCGGACGTGGCGGGGGACCTTGAAGTGGGCGATCTGGCCGTCGCAGAAGGCCCGTACACTCTCCGCCGAGACCCTGGCGCTACCCTTCGGCACGATCCAGGCGCAGAGTTCCTCCCCGTATTTCGGGTCGGGGACACCGAAGACCTGCACGTCGGCAATGTCGGGATGGCGGCGCAGGAATTCCTCGATCTCGGCGGGGTAGATGTTCTCCCCGCCCCGGATCACCATGTCCTTCACCCGACCGATGATGTTGGCGTAGCCCTCCTGGTCCAGGCGACCGAGGTCACCGGTATGCATCCAGCCATCGGCGTCGATGGCCTCCGCCGTGCGTTCCGGGTCATCCCAGTATCCCTGCATCACCAGGTAGCCGCGGGTGCAGAGTTCGCCCTCCGCGCCCACGGGCACGGTCTGGCCGGTCTCGTCGACGACCTTCACCTCCGCATGGGGCTGCACCCGACCGACCGTGCCGGTGCGTCGTGAAACCGGGTCGCTGATCGCGGTCTGGAAGGAGACCGGCGCGGTCTCCGTCATGCCGTAGGCAATGGTGATCTCCGACGCGTGCATGTCCCGCATCACCCGCTGCATCAGGCTGACCGGGCAGGGCGCGCCGGACATGATGCCGGTACGGAGGGAGGTCAGGTCGAACCGCGCGAAATCCGGGTGCTCCACCATGGCGTGGAACATGGTCGGCACGCCATGGACGGCGGTGCAGCGTTCGCGCGCCAGCACGGCCAGGGTCTGGCGGGCGTCGAAGGCTTCGCCGGGAAACACCATGCAGGCGCCGTGCGCCGTCGCCGCCAGCACGCCAAGCACCATGCCGAAGCAGTGGTAGAGCGGCACCGGGATGCAGAGCCTGTCCTGCTCCGTCAGTGCCATGGCGCGGCCGGTGAAGTGGCCGTTGTTGACGATGTTGCGATGCGTCAGGGTCGCGCCCTTCGGCGCACCGGTGGTGCCGGAGGTGAACTGGATGTTGATCGGGTCGGTCTGTTTCAGCCGCGCCTCCAGCCCCTCCAGCCGGCTGCGATAGGCCTGGCGGCCGCGCGCCATGATGGTGTGGTAGCGGAACATGCCGGGCTGTTCGCTCTCGCCCATCTGGACCACGGCGCGCAGCGCGGGCAGCCGCGCGGCGTTCAGGCGGCCCGGCGCATCACTTGCCAGTTCCGGCGCCAGTTTCCGCAGCATGCCGAGATAGTCCGAGGACTTGAAACGCACGGCGGTGACCAGCGCGGCGCATCCCACCTTGTTCAGCGCGTATTCCAGTTCCGACAGCCGGTAGGCGGGGTTGATGTTGACCAGGATCAGGCCGATCCGCGCGGTGGCGAACTGCGCCACCAGCCATTCGGGCCGGTTCGGCGACCAGATGCCCACCCGGTCACCGCGATACAGGCCCAGCGACAGCAGACCGGCGGCCAGCCGTTCCACCTGCTGTTCCAGTTCCCGCCAGCTCCAGCGCACACCCGCATCGGCGAAGACGGCGGCGGGACGGTCCGGCCACTTGCGCACGGCCCGGGCCAGCAGGCCGGAGACAGTCTCGTGGCGCAGGCGCGGTCCGGTATCACCCCGGACGTGGGAAATGCCGCCAACCGGAGCCGTCATGACTACATCTTGCGCCAGTCGCCCGCACGCTCGAACGCACCCGCCGCCTGGTAGATCGTGCTCTCCGCATAGTGCTTGCCGACCAGCATCATGGAGATCGGCAGCCCGTCATGCATGCCGCAGGGGATGGCCATGGCCGGGTGGCCGGTGGTGTCGAAGGGGGCTGTGTTGTTCAGCACCTCGAAGGCGCGCTGGATGTATTCCGCCAGCGGTGCATCGGGAGCGGGCAGGGGGGTGGCCTTCATCGGCGTGGTCGGCATCAGCAGCAGGTCATACGCCCCCAGCATCTGGTCGTAGGCCAGCCGCAGCTTCCGCGCCAGGTTCTGCGACTTGGCGTAGAAGTGGCCGCGATAGTGGCGCTGGAAATACTCGCCCACCAGCATGGAGATCTTCAGGCTGTCGGACAGTTCGTCCGCGCGGGTGCGCCAGTTGGAGTGGAAGTCGAGCAGGCTGGTCACGTACAGGCCTTCCCAGCCGGTGCCCATGCCGTTGCCCTTCATCATCTGGTTGGTCAGCCCCTCCAGCGCGATGGGGGTCCAGATGGCGGGACCCATGTTGTGCATGGGGATGGAGATCTCGTCGACGGTCGCGCCCATCTCCCGGAACTTCTCCGCCGCCGCGCGGTTGGCGGCATCCACGTCGGGTTCCGACTCCTCCCGCCCGAAGCCTTCCTTCAGCACGCCGATGCGCAGGCCCCCGACACCGCGATTGACGGCGGCGGTGTAGTTGTCCACCTGCGGCGCATACTGGCGCGGGTCCAGCCCGTCGGCCCCGGCGATCACCTCCAGCAGCAGGGCATTGTCGTGCACCGTCTGGGTCATCGGGCCGGTATGGTCGATGGTGTTCTCGATCGGCATGACGCCGGAATAGGGCACCAGGCCGTGCGTCGCCTTCATGCCGTAGCAGCCGCAGAAACTGGCCGGCATGCGGATGGAGCCGCCCTGGTCACCGCCGATCGCCATGTCCACCTCACCCGCACCGACCAGCGCACCGGAACCGGAGGAGGAACCGCCGGCGCTGCGCCCGTGCCGGTGGGGATTGTGCACCGGGCCGGTGGCATTGGTGTGGCTGCTGCCGGAGAGGCAGAAATACTCGCAATGCGCCTTGCCGACGATGGTCGCACCGGCATCCAGCATGCGGGTGACGATGGTGGCATCCACGTCCGGCACGTAGCCCTTCAGGGTGGAGGCACCGTTCATCATCGGCACCCCGGCGAGGCAGACATTGTCCTTCAGCACCACGGTCTTGCCGGCCAGCGGCCCGCGCGGTGCGCCCTTCACCTCCGCCTTCACGTACCAGGCGTTCATCGGGTTCTCGTCCGGTCCGGGGCGGTATCCGGCCGTGCGGGGGTAGTCCACCGGCGGCAGGTAGTCGGGCAGGGAGTCGATCAGGTCATAGGCCTGCATGTTCGGCTCCATCAGATCCATGAATTCCTGGATCCGTTCATCCGACATGTTCATGCCGAAATCCTCGACGATGGACCGCATCTGTTTCAGGGTCGGTCGCTTGACGGTCATGTAGATCGCCTCCTGTATCGGCGTCGAACGCTGTGGCGCCTGCCTGGGTGTTGTGCCCTTGTCCGGTTTCCGTCCGCCGGTCGGAAGGGACCGGGAGGGTGCCGTGGTCACGGGCGGGCGGTAGCTGTCGGTGCCACCGCGACCGCCGCCACTGCCGAAGCCGGTGAACTCGTCGATCAGGGCGGCGTTGCTGCCGGAACTGTCGACCTCCCCGGTGATCACGCCCTTCTGCAGCAGCAGGATACGGTCGGACAGGCCGGTGATGAATTCCAGGTTCTGCTCCACCAGCACGATGGAGATGCCGCGCTCGTCACGCAGCTTGGCCAGCAGCTCGGCAATGTCATCGACGATGGAGGGCTGGATACCCTCCGTCGGTTCATCCAGCAGGATCAGGTCCGGGTCGCTGATCAGGCAGCGTGCCAGCGCCACGATCTGCTGCTCCCCGCCCGACAGCGCGCCGCCTGCCCGGTCCATCATCGGCTCCAGGCGCGGGAACTCCGCCACCATGCGCTCCACCGCCTCGTGCTCGTCGGCGCCGTGGCTGACGATGCCCATGCGCAGGTTGTCGGTGACGGTCAGGGTGGGGAAGATGCCCCGGCCCTGCGGCACGTAGCCGATGCCGAGGCGACTGCGGACATGGGCGGGTTCGCGGGTCACGTCCATGCCGTCGAAGTCGATGCGCCCGCCCGTGGGCCGGATGATGCCGCACAGGGTCTTCAGCAGGGTGGTCTTGCCCATGCCGTTGTGGCCCAGCACGCCGACGATCTCCCCGTCGCCGACGGTCATGTCGATGCCGTGCAGCACCGGCACACGGCCATAGCCCGCTCGCAGGCCCTTTGCGCTCAGGATCGTGCTGTCGGCGCTCATTTGTTCCGATGCCCCAGATAGACTTCGCGGACCGTCGGGTCCGCCGCGACCACGTCCATCGTGTCCTCGATCAGGATCGCACCACGATGGAACACGGTGACCTTGTCGGCGATCATGCGGATGAACTGCATGTCATGCTCCACCACGATCAGGGATGCGGTCTTGTTGATCTCCCGGATCAGTTCGGCGGTCAGCAGCACCTCGTCATGGGTCATGCCGGCCGCCGGTTCGTCCAGCAGCACCAGCCACGGCTCGGCCGAGATCACCATGCCGAGTTCGACCCACTGGCGCTGCCCGTGGCTAAGTTCGTTCACGGTCTCGCGGCGGATGTCGGTCAGGCGGATGCGCTCCAGCGTCTCCTCCACCAGGCTGCGGGCACGGGCGGCGGGGTGGAAGCGGCGCGCGGCGAGCCAGATGTTCTCCTGCACCGACAGCCCCTCGAACACGTTCGGCACCTGGGTCTTGATCCCGACCCCCAGCCCGGCGATCTCGTGGCTGTGGGCATGGTTCACGTTCAGGTCTCGGATCACCACGTCGCCGAAGGTCGGCTTCAGCTGCCCGGTGAGGCACTTGAAGAAGGTGCTCTTGCCCGCCCCATTGGGGCCGATCAGGCAGCGCAGCTCGTTCTCGCGCAGGCTGAAATCCACCTGGTCGACGGCGACGACACCGCCGAAATGCATCGACAGGCCACGGGTCTCGACGACGATCTCACCCTTCATGGCTGGCCTCCGCTGCGCGGGAGCCGCGTCGGCGCTGCCGGCGGCCCTGTCGGCGGAACTGGCCGCGCCGTCCCCGGCGGCGGTCCCACAGGTCGATGATGCTGGGCACGATGCCCTTCGGCACCACCAGCACGAAGATCACCAGGATCACCCCCAGCACCAGGTTGTTGTTGATGGAGGTCTGCTGGCCAAGGGAACTGATCAGGTAGAACAGGCCGAACGCCCCCAGCACCGGCCCGATCAGGGTGCCGCGCCCGCCGACGATGACCCAGATGATGATCAGCGCGGCATTGTAGAGGTTGAAGACATCCGGCGTGACCCGGCCGACGCCGTTGGCGAACAGCACCCCTGCCGCCCCGGCGATGCCGCCGCCGATGGCGAACAGGCCCAGCTTGTGCAGCCGCACGTCAT
This sequence comes from Minwuia sp., assembly GCA_965228535.1. Taxonomy (GTDB): domain Bacteria; phylum Pseudomonadota; class Alphaproteobacteria; order Minwuiales; family Minwuiaceae; genus Minwuia. The sequence continues at coordinate 1,976,264 of CBDDHU010000003.1, forward strand.
AGCCGATCAGTTCCGCGCGCAGCTCGTTCTCGCGGATCGCCACGGCAACCCGGCCGAAATGGCTGCGCACCAGCCAGACACAGCCGAAATAGCCGATGATCAGGGCCGCCATGGCGACGTAGAAGACGTCCTCCGGAAACAGGATCCAGCTTGCGTCGCCGGGGACATTGAGCGGTGGTGCGTTGATGCCGTTGAAGCCGCCCAGCAGCGCATCGCCGATCTTGTATTCCGGGCCGGAGGTGCGGCGCATCAGGTTGTAGAAGATCAGGGAGACGGTCAGCGTGATCACGCCCAGATAGACGTCCGAGACCCGCCCGTAGAACATGAAGTAGCCGAGCAGCGCGGCAAAGGCCGCGGCGATCAGGATGGCGACGACCACCGCCCAGCTCGTGCCGCCGAAATTGATCGCGGCGACCACGTAGGCATAGGCCCCGATGCCGAAGAAGGTCGACTGGCCGAAGCAGAGGATGCCGCCGAAGCCCCAGACCAGGCCGAGGCTGAGCGCCAGCAGCGCCATGGCGATGGCGGTGGTCAGGTTGATGATGGTGAACAGTTCCAGCACCTGCGGCGCCGCGATCAGGAAGACCACGCCGACAATGCCGATCAGCGTCAGCCAGGAATTCTCCCGCGCGTGGTTCACAGGCTTCTCCGGAACAGGCGCGCGGTGATGCCCTGCGGCATCAGGCGCAGCAGCACGATGGCCACCACCAGCAGCCCGACCTCCCCGATCGTCGGCCCGGTGATGTAGCTGAGGATGGAGTTGACGCCGCCCAGCAGGGTGGAGGCGGACAGGGTGCCGGCCAGGATGGCGGTGCCGCCGGAGATGACGGTGATGAAGGCCTTGGCGATGTAGGTGGCGCCGATCGACGGCAGCACGCCCGTGACCGGCGCGAGCAGGCCGCCCGCCAGGCCGGAGACGGCGGCACCGACGCCGAAGGTGATGGCATAGGTGCGGCTGGTGGAGACGCCGAGCGCGGAGGCGATCTCCGCCCCCTGCATGGTACCCCGCGCGACGAGGCCGAGGCGGGTATAGCGCAGAGCGCAATAGGCCAGCAGCGACAGCACGATGGCGACACCGATCAGGAACAGCTCGTAGCCGGAGGAGGTGAACTCACCGATCTGGATCGCGCCGATGGGGGGCGAGATCGTCGTGGCGGTCTGCGCCCCGAAGATGGTGGTCACCAGCCCGATCAGCACCAGCGACAGGCCCCATGTGGCAAGCAGCGTGTCCACCATGCGGCCATAGAGGAAGCGGATCATCACCCGCTCCACGATCACGCCGATGATGCCGACCACCAGGGGGGCAAGCACCAGCATGGCGAGCCAGAGATTGACCCCGGCATTGGTGCTGACGACGACGGTATAGCCGCCCAGCATCAGGAACTCGCCATGTGCCAGGTTGATGACCCGCATCATGCCGAAGATGATGGCCAGCCCGAGCGAGATCAGCACCAGGTTGGCGATGCCGTAGACGATCTGCAGGGCCAGGGCGACGTAGAGGTCCAAGGTCCGGAATTCCTCGAGGCTGGGTGCGGGCGGACGACGGGCCGACACGGTGCCGACCCGAGAACGAAACGAAGAAGGGCGGGTGAGCCCGGCTCACCCGCCCGGTCTTGCTGGCCTACTTGATACCGGCGGCTTCCAGGCCGTTCTCGAAGTAGAACTTCACCGTGTCCGGATTGGCCTTCAGGTCGCAGACCTGCATGGTGTCCGTCGGCTGCTGCGCCAGGAACGTCTCCTGCACCTCGAACTTCTGGCCCTTCACCTGGGCGATGTAGGTGTTCAGGGTGGCGTGGTGCGTGGTCGGTTCGATGGAGATCGCGCCGCTGGGACCGTTGATCATGGTCGGGGCCTCCAGCGCCTCGATGACCTTCATCCGGTCCACCGAACCGGCATCGCGCACGGCCTGGGCCCAGAACATCACGCCCTCGTAGGAACGCACGGCCAGTTCGTTCAGCGCAGGCGCTGCCGCGCCGCCATTGCGGGCACGGAAGCGTTCGACGAAGGCCTTGTTCTCCGGCGTGTCGATCTCCTCGAAGTAGCTGTAGGCGCAGAGGATGCCGTCGCCTTCCTCCGCCGACATCAGCTGATGCTCATTGCCGACGCCATAGGTGGTCGAGGCGATGGGGATGCTCTTGTGCATGCCCGCTGCGGCGTACTGGCGGTAGAAGGAGATGTGTGCGCCACCGACCAGTGCGGACCAGATCATGTCCGGCTTGGCCGCCTGGATCTTCTGGATGGTCGGGCCGAAATTGGTCACGTCCAGCGGGAAGAACTCGGTGGCAACCGTCTCGCCGCCCTCGTCACGGACGAACTTCTCCACCCAGTCGGCGATGATCTGGCCATAATTGTAGTCGGCGGCCAGGATGTAGACCTTCTTGCCCCACTTCTTCATCGCGTGCGGCACCAGTTTCTCCACCGTGTGCGCGGGCGTCGAGCCGGTGCAGAAGACGTTGCGGTCGCAGACCCCGCCCTCGTACTGGGTGTTGTAGAAATAGAGCGTCTGGAACCGGTCCAGCGTCGGCCGGATAGCCTCGCGGGAGGCGGAGGTGATGCCGGCATGCACCACGTCGGCGCGGTCGGATGCCGCCGCCTGGGTCGCGTACTGGGTGTAGTACTGGATCGACGACTGCGGGTCGTACATCTTCAGTTCGACCTCACGGCCCAGCAGGCCGCCTCCTGCGTTGATCTCGTCCACTGCCATCTCGGTGGCCGCGACCATGGGCTTGCCGTAGATGTCGAGACCGCCGGACTGGTCCAGGATGCTGACCAGCTTGATCTTGTCGGCGGCTGCCGCCTTGCCGATGATCGCCGGGGATGCCAGCACCGCCGCCGTGGCCGCGGTGCCCTTCAGAAATGTCCTGCGTGTCGTGCTCATTTACCCGCTCCCTGTTTTGCGGACCAAGTCCCGGTCCGGTCATGGCCCATCGGGGCCTTCGCCTCACCAAGTACGCTGTTCAGTCGTCCTTCCCGCCGGTCTTCGGCGCGGATTTCTCTCCGTCGATGGCACCGGTCAGTCCGGTCAGCCCGTCGCCGACATTCATGCCGATGTCCTCGCCCAGCTTGCGGATGGCGGGAAGCTGCAGCGCCATGGATAGCACGCTGTCGACGACCTGGTTGATCGGTGCGCCGGCATTGCCGCCGCCCTTCGCCGTGTCGCCATCGCCACTGCCGCCAGTGCCGTTGAAGCCGGAGATGTGGTTGATGCGGATGCTGTCGATCTTCTCCGCCGGCTTGGTCATGCGGGAGACCACTTCCGGCAGGGCGGAGATCCGCGCCATGTCCAGCTTCAGCCGCATGAGCTGCTCCGACTGGCCGTTCTCTGCCTCGACCAGCGCCTTGCGGCCCTCTGCTTCGGCCAGCATCTCGATCCGCTTCGCCGTGGAGGCAATGTCGGTGGCGTCGGCCTTGGCCTTCGCCATGGCCAGGATCGTCTCCGTCTCGCTCTTCACCCGCGTGTCGTCGACCTCGGCTTCCTCCAGCGCGCGGATCAGGGCCAGTTCCTTGGCCCGGCGCGCCTCGGAGAGCACGCGGCTGGTCTCGACACCGGCCTCCGCCTCCACCTTCTTCGCTTCCTCGAGCAGCGCGGCGGCGCGGGCCTTGGCCTCCTCGATCCGCTTCGCGGCCAGCGCGACCTCGCGTTCGTGCCGGGCGGTCTGGGTGTTGAGCTCGCTCTCCACCTCCATGCGCCGCACCTCGCGGTCGCGGTCGATCTCGGCAGCCTTCACCACCTTGTCCCGTTCGATCCGGGCGGCCTCGCGACGACGTTCGGCCAGCGCCTGCTGCTCGGCGATCTCGGCCTGGGACGCGGCCCGCTGGCTCTCGATCTCCTTCTGCTGGGCCTGCTGCGCCAGTTCCGATTCCTGGTCGATGACGAACTTCTGCTTCGTCGCCTCCAGCTGGCTGCGGCGCACGGCAACATCAGCCTCCGATTCGATGGCGGCCCGTTCCTTCTTGGAGGTGGCGATGATCTCCGACAGGCGACGCATGCCGATGGCGTTGAAGGCGTTGTTCTCGTCCAGTGCCGCGAACGGGGTCTGGTCCAGCCGGGTCAGGGCCACGTTCTCCAGCAGCAGGCCGTTCATCGCCAGCGTCGGCGTCAGCGCGGCGGAGACTTCCTTCACATACTCGCCACGCCGGTCCTGCAGGTCGTCCATCGTGTAGTGCGCGGCCACCGACAGCATCGCATCGACCAGCTTGCCTTCCAGCGTCTCGGCCAGTTCGCTGGCGCGGAACGACTTGCCGGCCAGCGCCTGCGCCGCCGTGGCGACCCCTTCCTCGGAGGGGTTCACGCGGACATAGAACTCGGCGGCGGCATCGACGCGCAGCCTGTCCTTGGTGATGATCGACCGCCCGCCCTTGCGCTCGATCTCCAGCCGTGTGGTCCGCATGTTGACTTCGGAGATGCGGTGGATGATCGGCAGGGCAATGCAGCCACGCTCCATCACGATCCGCTGGCCGCCGAAGCCGGTACGGATCAGCGCAACCTCGCGGCTGCCCTTCCGGTAGAACCGGTTCAGGAACAGGATGCCGACGATCAGCACGATGATCGCCACGATTACCGCAACAAGCCAGCCCATCTGCGCCCCCCGCTCTGCCCGGCGAATCCCGGAGCAGGCAATGGAAGGCCGCTCCGGAACCATGGGAGAAGTGCACATGAAACGTGCGCTTTCCCGAAATGATGAGAAAAGCGTCTGGCCTCCGCCGGATGGAGTCAAGTGCTACATGTGGGCGCGCAAAGTTTGGGCGGATGTATCATCTCTTGAGCGCGGATTTGTCCAACTTTGCGGCAGGCAGGGCGGGCGAGGGAGTTTTTCCTGCGGCGCAAACGCACTAGCTTGGTCAGCGAACAGCCTGGGAGGGGACGATGCTGAAAGTCTGGGGACGCACCAATTCCATCAATGTCCAGAAGGTGATGTGGACCGTCGCCGAACTGGGACTGGCGCACGAACATGCCAGTGTCGGCGGCGCGTTCGGCGGCCTGGACACGGATGAATACGGCGCGATGAACCCGAACCGCCGGGTTCCGGTACTGGTCGACGGCGACGTGGCGATCTGGGAGAGCAATGCCATCGTCCGCTATCTCTGCGCCACCCATTCCGCCGGTGCCATGTGGGCGACGGACCCGGGGGAGCGCAGCCGGGCGGACCGCTGGATGGACTGGCAGGCATCCAGCGTTGCACCGGACCTGATCACCGCCTTCCTGGGCCTGATCCGGACACCGGAGGCGGAGCGCAACATGGAGGTCATCAATGCCGCCGTGGGCCGCCTGAACGGTCACATGGCGGTGCTGGACGCCCACCTGCAGCGCAATCCCTGGGTCGCCGGAGAGACGATGAGCATGGGCGACATACCCGTCGGCGCGCTGGCCTATCGCTGGCTGAACATGCCGATGGACCGTCCCGATCTCTCTGCCGTCACGGCCTATCACGCGCGACTGGCGGAGCGCCCGGCCTTCCGGGAACATGTCATGATCCCGCTGAGCTGAGGAGGAAACGTCCATGGCCGATCAGCACCATTCCCGCCCGCCCGTCGATCCGCAGTGCCAGGCCGTGCTGGACGCGGCCGCCGCCGGCGTTTCCGCATTCGACAAGCCGACACCCACGGCCATGCGGGCAGGCTATTCGGCGATGACGGAAGGCTTCGCGCCACCGACACCGGAACTGGCGCGGGTTGAGGACCTGTCGGTGCCCGCCGCCGGAGACGACCCTGCCGTGCCGATCCGGGTCTATCATCCGCTCGGCGTGCCTGGGCCCGCCCCGGCGGTGATCTTCATCCATGGCGGTGGCTGGGTCATCGGCGACCTGGAGAGCCATGACGCGATCTGCCGGATACTGGCTGCCCGCGCCGACGCCGTTGTCGTCTCCGTCGACTATCGCCTGGCCCCGGAACATCCCTTTCCCGCCGCGCCGGTGGACTGCGAGCGGGCGACACGCTTCATCGCCGACAACGCGGCCGACTTCGGCATTGATCCGGACCGTCTCGCCCTTGCCGGCGACAGTGCCGGGGGCAACCTTGCCGCCGTGACCGCGCGGCGGCTGAGGGATGCCGGGGACGGACCGCGCATTGCGCTGCAGGTGCTGACCTATCCGGCAACCAACTTCACGGCAGAGGGCGGCAGCCTGGTGGAGAACGGCAAGGGCTACCTGCTGACCAAGGCGAGCATGGACCTGTTTCGCGCCATGTACCTGCCCGACCAGTCCGACTGGACCCATCCCGATGCCTCGCCGCTGCTGGCCGACGACCTTGCCGGACTGCCACCGGCGATCATCCAGGTCGCCGGGTACGATCCGCTGCGCGACGAGGGCGTGGCCTATGCGGCACGCCTGCGGGAGGCTGGGGTCCCGGTGCAGCTGGTCGAATACCCGACCATGATCCACGGGTTCCTGCGCATGGGCCGCATCGTCAACATCGCCCAGGTCGGCATGGATGACGCCGCCATCGCGCTGCGCCGCGCCTTCCGCAAGGCGTGAAGGGAGACCCGCGCCGCCTCAGCGCTCGTTTTCCAGCGTGCGCAGGCGGCGCAGTTCCTCGCGGGTCTCGGTGAAGTCGCGCATGATGGAGATGACGCCGGTGATGGTGCCCTTGCCATTGGTCACCGGGGCGACCGTGAACTGCACCGAGATCGTCTCCCGCTTCCGCGTCAGGGCCGGGACATTGAGAAGCTCGCCGGCGTCGTGGGTGGACCGCCCGGACCTGAGCATCGCGTTGTAGCCTTCCCAGTGCCGCTGTTGCAGGCGCTGCGGGATGATGATGTCGAGCGACTGGCCCAGCGCCTGGTCTGCGCTGAAGCCGAAGAGGCGGGTGGCGCCTTCGTTCCATAGAGTGATGATGCCGTCCCGGTCGCTCATGACCACGGCATCGGGGATACCCAGCAGTGCCTCGGCGCCCACGCGCTCGAGTTCCTTCCTGCTGAGGGTGGTGGGGAGGTTTCGGTCCGTCATCGGCATGCGTTCCTGTTTCGCTTCCTGCTTCCCGGTCGGGGTGTCGGGATCCGGTGCGAGGCCGGACCATGCGGGATCGATCTCGTGCATGAAGCAGGGAGGCGAGGCATATGTCGCCGGTTCGCGCCTGTCATCGTCCATGCTGTCCGTCCTCGACCTTGTCCTGCTCTGACGGCAGGTCCCGAATGGTGAGCCTGTTTCGCGCGGGACGCCAATGCGTTGGCCTGCGGCCTGCCATGCGTCCGGGTTGCCACCGGTGGCGCAGGCAGCGCAGGATGGCGGGACCGGTCACTGTGGAATTTTGGGGAGGTTGCACAGCAATGACGCTCGGATTCGGTATCTCACTCAGTCTTCAGGCCCATGCCGGGGTCGGCGAGACGGCGGCGCAGGTCTATGGCGAGGCGCTGGAACTGGCGGCGGAGGCTAGTCGCCTCGGCATCGACAGCATCTGGGTCAGCGAACATCACGGGGAGGCGGATGGCTACTGCCCATCGCCGATCGTCGCGGGGGCAGCCCTGGCGGTCGCCGCCCCGACCTGTCGCATCGGGCAGGCGATTGCCATCGCGCCACTCTATGGCCATCCGCTGCGGCTGGCGGAGGACCTGGCTGTGCTGGACAACATCTCCGGCGGCCGCGCGGAGATCGGGCTGGGGCAGGGATACCGGCCGGAGGAATTCGCCGCCATCGGCGCGGATTACCGCCGCCGCACCCGCGCCTTCGAGGAGGCACTGGAGATCCTGGGCCTGGCCTGGACCGGCGAGACCTTCGACCATGCGGGGGATATCTACCGCTCCGAGAAGGCGCGGCTGTGTCCGGCCCCGGTGCGCCCCGGGCCTTTGCCGCTCTGGATCGGGGCGGCGGCGCCGGTGTCGCGGGCACGGGCGGCACGACATGGCGGCGGCCTGGTGATCTCGCCGCTGGTGGAGGACCAGCATGCGGTGCGCCAGTTCCATGACTTCGATGCCGAGACGGCGCAGCAGGGCAGGGCCAGGCTGCCCCATGCCATCCTGCGGGAAGTGTTCTTCGGCGAGTCCACGCAGGACGCGCTGCAGCGGCATGCGGAAACGATCGACCTGGTCTACCGGCAGCAATATGCGCCGGAACGCACCGGCCTGACGTGGCGCGACCCGAAGACCGGGCAGCGCCGGGCGATGACACGCGATGATCCCGACTACCTCTCCCCGGCCTTTGTCGAGGGGCGCTGGCTGATCGGGGCACCGGAGCGTATCGTCGCGGACATTGTCGCGGCGCAGGCAGCGATGGGGCTGGACCGGCTGGTCTGGCAGCCGAAGCTGCCCGGCACGACGCTGAAACAGGCCGTGACAGGGCTGGAGACCATGGCGCGGGAGGTCATCGCGCCGGTTCGTGCCAGCCTGGCCGACGGGCAAGGGAGTGCAGCATCATGATTCCGAACCAGCCACCCAGCCCGTTCCTGAATGCCGATCACGAGGCCTGGCGGGAGACCGTGCGCCGCTTCACGGAGCGTGAGATCGAACCGAACGTGGAGGCGTGGGAGGCGGCGGAACGGCTGCCGCGCGACCTCTACCGGAAGGCGGCGGAGATGGGCTTCTTCGCGGCGCACTACCCGGAGGATGTCGGCGGGCTCGGCCTCGATGTCTTCTACATGATCATCGCCAGCCAGGAGATGGCGCGGGCAGGGGCAGGGGGCGTCAGCGCCAGCCTGGGCAGCCATGCCATCGGCTTGCCCCCCGTGGTGCGGGCAGGCTCCGACGAACTGAAGAAGCGGATCGTGCCGCAGGTGCTGTCAGGGGAGAAGATCATGGCCCTGGCGATCACGGAGCCTTCCGGCGGCTCCGACGTCGCCAACCTGAAGACGACCGCGCGGCGCGACGGTGAGGATTATATCGTCAACGGCTCCAAGACCTTCATCACCTCCGGCATGCAGGCCGACTTCGTGACCGTTGCCGTGCGGACCGGCGGACCCGGCATGGGCGGGGTCTCGCTGCTGCTGATCGAGGCGGGGATGGAGGGGTTCTCCCGCACGCCGCTGAAGAAGATGGGCTGGCATGCCTCCGACACGGCGACGCTCTATTTCGACAATGTGCGTGTCCCGGCGGGCAACCTGATCGGGGCGGAGAACCAGGGGTTCCGCATCATCATGCAGAACTTCAACTACGAGCGGCTGATGATGGCGGCGGGCTGCACCAGCTTCGCCCGTGTCTGCTACGACGAGACCGTGGCCTATGCGCAGGAACGCCAGACCTTCGGCAAGCGCCTGATCGACCACCAGGTCGTCCGCCACAAGCTGGTCGACATGGCCATGCGCATCAACGCGACCCAGGCGATGCTGGAGTCGCTGGCCTGGCGCATCAGCCAGGGCGACAACCCGGTAGCCGAGATCTGCATGCTGAAGAACCAGGCAACGCTGACCATGGAGCACTGCGCGCGGGAGGGGGTGCAGACCTTCGGCGGTGCCGGTTACCTGAAGGGGCCGAAGGTGGAACGCATCTACCGCGAGGTCCGCGTCAACGCCATCGGCGGCGGGGCGGAGGAGATCATGCGCGACCTGGCCGCGAAGCAACTCGGCTTCTGAGGCACCCGGTCACTACCGGCCGCGACCCTGAAGCACCGGGCCTTGCCGCACCTCGATCCTCCCCCCCCCCCAGGGAGAGGAAGGAGGAGGCGGCGACGTCTGCCCTCAGAACAGGCCTTCGATCTCTCCGGCATCGTTGAGCATGATCTGCTCCGCCGCCGGAACCTTCGGCAGGCCGGGCATGGTCATTACCTCGCCGCAGATGACGACGATGAAACCGGCCCCGGCGGACAGGCGGACCTCCCGGATCGGCAGGGAGTGGCCCGTCGGTGCGCCGCGCAGGTTCGGGTCGGTGGAGAAGCTGTACTGGGTCTTCGCCATGCAGACAGGCAGGTTGCCGTAGCCGTCGGCCTCCCACTTGCGGAGCTGGTTGCGGACGGTCTTGTCGGCCAGCACCTCGTCAGCGCGGTAGATGCGCTTGGCGATGGTCTCGATCTTCTCGAACAGCGGCATCTCGTCGGGATAGAGCGGGCTGAACTGGGACATGCCGCTGTCGGCGATCTCCACCACCCGGTGCGCCAGGTCCAATATGCCGGCGGAACCCTCGGCCCAGTGACGGCAGACGATGGCCTCCGAACCCATGGATTCGACGAATGCCTTCACGGCCTCGATCTCCGCATCCGTGTCAGCAACGAAGTGGTTGATGGCAATCACCGCCGGAACCCCGAACGACTTCACGTTCTCGATGTGGCGGCCCAGGTTGGCGCAGCCCTTCTTCACCGCGGCCACGTTCTCCGCGCCCAGGTCGTCCTTGGCGACACCGCCATTCATCTTCATGGCCCGCACCGTGGCGACGATGACCACCGCATCCGGCGCCAGGCCGGCCTTGCGGCACTTGATGTTCATGAACTTCTCGGCGCCCAGGTCGGCACCGAAACCGGCCTCCGTCACCACGTAGTCGGCCAGCTTCAGCGCGGTCTGGGTGGCGGCCACGGAATTGCAGCCATGGGCGATGTTGGCGAAGGGGCCTCCATGCACGAAGGCCGGGTTGTTCTCCAGCGTCTGCACCAGGTTCGGCTGCATCGCGTCCTTCAGCAGCACGGTCATCGCGCCGTCGGCATTCAGGTCGCGGCAATGGATCGGGGTGCGGTCGCGGCGATAGGCGATGATGATGTCGCCCAGCCGTTTCTGCAGGTCCTCCAGGCTGGTGGCGAGGCAGAGGATGGCCATGACCTCGGAGGCGACGGTGATGTCGAAGCCGCTCTGGCGCGGGAAGCCGTTGCCGATGCCGCCGAGGCTCAGCACCACGTCGCGCAGGGCGCGGTCATTCATGTCCAGCACCCGGCGCCAGGCCACCCGGCGGGCGTCGATGCCCAGGCTGTTGCCCCAGTGGATGTGGTTGTCGATCATCGCCGACAGCAGGTTGTGCGCGGCGGTGATGGCATGGAAGTCGCCGGTGAAGTGCAGGTTGATGTCCTCCATCGGGATCACCTGCGCATAGCCGCCACCGGCTGCACCGCCCTTCATGCCGAAGCAGGGACCGAGCGATGCCTCGCGGATGCAGATCGCGGCGCGCTTGCCGATGGCGTTCAGCCCGTCGCCCAGGCCCACGGTCGTCGTCGTCTTGCCCTCGCCGGCCGGGGTCGGGTTGACGGCGGTGACCAGGATCAGCTTGCCGTTCGGCTTGTCAGCCTGCGCGGCGATGAAGTCCTGCGAGATCTTGGCCTTGTCATGGCCATAGGGCAGCAGCGCCTCCGACGGGATGTCCAGCCGGGCACCGACAGCCTGGATCGGCTGCTTGGTGGCGGCGCGGGCAATTTCGATATCGCTCATGTGGGCCATCGCTCACGGACTCCCTGTCTCTTGGCTATTGGTGCCTGCTTCTGGCGGGTGATGCCTGTGCGGTTGCAGTCTGGTGCTTCCGGTCTAATGGCCAAACGGCCCCGGGGCCTACTCGGCAGCGACGGTTTCCGTCGCGGCTTCGACACGCACGGCGGAGAACTTGAACTCCGGGATCTTGCCGTAGGGATCCAGCGCCGGGTTGGTCAGCGTGTTCGCCGCCGCCTCGACGAAGGCAAATGGCATGAACACGTTCCCCTCCGACACCGCGCGGTCGGCCCGCGCCATCACGGTCAGGCTGCCGCGCCGTGTGGTCAGCCGCACCATGTCGCCGGGCCGGATGCCCAGGTCGCGGATGGTCTTCGGGTGCAGCGAACAGGTCGCCTCCGGTTCCAGCCCGTCCAGAACGCCTGCGCGCCGGGTCATCGACCCGGTATGCCAGTGCTCCAGCTGCCGACCCGTGATCAGCACCATCGGGTAGTCGGCATCCGGCACCTCGTCGGGCGGGACGATGCTGGCCGGGGTGAAGCGGGCACGTCCCCCTTCGCGCGGGAAGCCGTCGCCGAACACGATGGCCTGGCCCGGATCGTCGGGGGCAAGGCTGGGGTAGGTCACCGCCGCCTCTGCCTCCAGCCGTTCCCAGGTGATGTTGTCGAAGGACTTCATCGACCGCTTCATCTCGTTGAACACGTCGCGGGGATGTTCGTAGTTCCAGTCGAGGCCCAGCCCGCGCGCGATCTGGATGGTGATCCACCAGTCCGGCTTCGCCTGCCCAGGCGCGGCCACCGCCGGGCGACCGAGCTGGACCTGGCGGTTGGTGTTGGTGACCGTGCCCGCCTTCTCCGCCCAGGCGGTGGCCGGCAGGATGACATCGGCATAGTTGGCGGTCTCGGTCAGGAAGATGTCCTGCACCACCAGGTGCTCCAGCTTCGCCAGCGCCGCGCGTGCATGTTCCACGTCCGGGTCCGACATGGCCGGGTTCTCGCCCATGATGTACATGCCGCGAATGTCCCCGGCATGTACCGCGTCCATGATCTCGACGACCGTCAGACCCTTCTCGGCGGAGAAGTCCTTCCCGCTCTGCCAGATCTCGTTGAACATCGACCGCACGCCGTCATCGGTCACGGCCTGGTAGTCGGGCAGGAACATCGGGATCAGCCCGGCGTCGGACGCACCCTGCACGTTGTTCTGGCCGCGCAGCGGATGCAGGCCGGTGCCGGGACGCCCGACATGGCCGCACATCAGGGCCAGCGAGATCAGGCAGCGTGAATTGTCGGTGCCGTGGATGTGCTGGGAGATGCCCATGCCCCAGAAGATCATGCCCGCCCTGGCGGTCGCGAACGTCCGCGCCACCGTCCGCAGGGTCTCCGCATCGATGCCGCAGACCTCCGCCATCCTCTCCGGCGTGAAGTCGGCCAGGTGCGCTTTCATGGCGTCCCAGTTCTCGGTGAAACCGTCGATGTACTGCTGGTCGTAGAGCTCCTCCGCCACGATCACGTGCATGATCGCGTTCAGCATCGACACGTCCGTGCCGGGGCGGAACCGCAGCATGTGGGTGGCGTGGCGGCCCAGTCCGACACCGCGCGGGTCCATGACGACCAGCTTGCCGCCGCGCTTGGCGAACTGCTTGAAGTAGGTGGCGGCGACGGGATGGTTCTCCACCGGGTTGGCACCGATGACGATGGCACAGTCGGCGTTCTCGATCTCGTTGAAGGTCGCGGTCACGGCACCGGAGCCGACATTCTCCATCAGCGCCGCGACGGAGGAGGCGTGGCAGAGCCTGGTGCAGTGATCGACATTGTTATGGCCGAAGCCCTGCCGGATCAGCTTCTGGAACAGGTAGGCTTCCTCGTTGGAGCACTTGGCGGAGCCGAAACCGGCGATGGTCTGCCCGCCGCCGCTGTCGCGCAGCCGCGCAAGGCCGCCGACCGCGCGTTCCAGTGCCTCCTCCCACGTTGCCTCCCGGAAGTGGGTGGACAGGTCAGCCGGATCGACGTTCAGCCCCTTGGCCGGGGCGTCGTCGCGCCGGACCAGCGGCGTGGTCAGGCGGTGGGGGTGATCCACGTAATCGAAGCCGAAACGGCCCTTCACGCACAGGCGCTGTTCGTTGGCCGGGCCATCGACACCATCGACCCAGGCGATCCGGTCGTCGCGGATCTTGAAGCTCAACTGGCAGCCGACACCGCAATAGGGGCAGACGGATTTCACTTCCCGGTCGAAGGCGGCGGAATCGCCGGTCTCTGCGGCGTCCAGTGCCGTCGCGGGCATCAGGGCGCCGGTGGGGCAGGCCTGCACGCACTCGCCGCAGGCGACGCAGGTACTGCTGCCCATGGGATCATCGAAGTCGAAGCTGATGGCGGCGTCGTGGCCGCGAAAGGCCATGCCGATAACGTCGTTGACCTGAACCTCCCGGCAGGCGCGGACGCAGAGATTGCAGTGGATGCAGGCGTCCAGGTTGACCCGCATCGCGACGTGGCTGTCGTCCAGCAGGGGCACGCGGTCCGCCTCCAGCGCCGGGTAGCGGCTTTCCGTGACGCCCTGCAGGTCGGCCATCTGCCAGAGGTGGGAGGAACGGTCGTGGGCCGTGTCCCGGGGCGGCTGGTCCGCCAGCAGCATCTCGACCACGGCGCGGCGCGCGCCGGTGGCCCGGTCGGTTGCCGTGCTGACGGTCATTCCCTCGGATGGTACGCGGATGCAGGACGCGGCCAGCGTCCGCTCCCCCTCGATCTCCACCATGCAGGCCCGGCAGTTGCCGTCGGCGCGGTACCCGGGCTGGTCGGCATGGCACAGGTGCGGGATCAGCGTGCCCTCGCGCCTTGCCACGTCCCAGATGGTCTCGCCGCTCTCCGCCGTGACCTCGCGACCGTCGAGGGAGAAGGTGATGCGATCAGTCATGCGCGTGACTCCCCGCGTGCTCTCCATGAGCATGGCCATAGCCGCGCAGGCGGGCATAGGTCGCGCGCTGTGCCGCCGTCAGGACCGGTGTGACTTCCAGATGGGCCAGCAGGTGCGTCGCCCTGAGCTCGCTGCGCAGGCCCTCCGCCTCCGCCAGGCGGGCATTGAGTGTCCCGGTATCGGCCCGGTTGTTCCTGAACAGGTCATCCACGCCGCTCTCGGCAGCGATCAGTGCCTGGCCGAGTTCTCGGGCGCGGGACTGCATGCGCCGGTAGGAGTCTGCTGCCGCCGCGCGCTGGGCCTCCGACAGTTCGAGCGCGTCTGCCAGTTCCAGGACATGCAGCGGGCCGGGATAGCCGTTCAGTTCGGCCGGCCTGGCCAGGCCCCAGCCCCTGCCTTCGCTCAGGTCGGCAATGTCGTCGGCACTGAAGCTGGAAACCTGCCGGGTGTGCTGTCCGGCATAGCTGCCGCCCGTGGCCTGCCGGTCATGAATCGTGGTGACATGCTGAAACACCAGCGTTGCGCCGATACCCAGCAACAGGCCGGAGGCGAGCAGAAGGGGAGCGCGCATCAGATCTCCTCCGGGAAGTGTTTCATGGTCAGCCGGATCGGGTTCGGCGCGGCCTGGCCCAGGCCGCAGATGGAGGCGTCGGCCATGACCTGGCTGAGTTCCTCCAGCAGCGGCTGGTCCCAGCTCTCCGCCTGCATCAGCTTCACGGCCTTCTCGCAGCCGACCCGGCAGGGGGTGCACTGGCCGCAGCTCTCATCCTCGAAGAAGCGCAGCATGTTCAGCGCCGCCGCCTTCGCGCTGTCATGGTCGGACAGCACCACCACGGCGGCGGAGCCGATGAAGGAACCGTGCGGCTGCAACGTGTCGAAATCCAGCGGCACGTCATCCAGGCTGGCGGGCAGCAGGCCGGACGAGGGGCCGCCGGGCTGGTAGGCCTTGAAGCTGTGCCCATCCTGCATGCCGCCGCAGGCATCGATGATGTCCAGGATCGTGGACCCGGCCGGCAGCAGCTTCACGCCCGGTTCCCGCACCCGGCCCGAGACCGAATAGGACCGCAGGCCCTTGCGGCCATTGTGCTCGACCGTGTTCAGGATCTCCGGCCCCTCCCGCACCACGCGGGCGATCCAGTGCAGGGTCTCGACATTGTGCACCAGGGTCGGGCGGTCGAAGATGCCGACCTCCGCCACGTAGGGCGGGCGGTGCCGTGGCAGGCCGCGCTTGCCTTCGATGCTCTCGATCATCGCGCTCTCTTCGCCGCAGATGTAGGCCCCGGCACCGCGTCGCAGGTCGAAATGTCCGGGAGCAACGATCCCCGCCGCCTCCAGTGCCGCGATCTCGCGCCGCAGGATCTCCAGCACGGCCGGGTACTCGTCGCGCATGTAGATGAAGATGCGCTCCGCATCCACCGCCCAGGCCGCGATCAGCGCGCCCTCCAGGAACAGGTGCGGTTCGCGCTCCAGCCAGTATCGGTCCTTGAAGGTGCCCGGTTCGCCCTCGTCACCATTGACCGCCAGGTAGCGCGGGCCGGGATAGCTGCGCACGAACGACCATTTCCTCCCGGACGGGAAACCGGCTCCGCCGAGACCCCGCAGGCCGGACTGCAGCACCGTCTCCTGCACGTCGTCCGGCGTGCGCGACCCGGCCCGCAGCCGCTCCAGTTCGGCATAGCCGCCCGCTGCCCGATAGGCCGCGAACGCCTGGTAGTCGGGCAGCCTGGCATGGGTGTCCCCGGCGCTGATCGCCGCCTCCACCTTCGCCCTGTCGGCGTGGTCGATGTGGTTGTGCCCGATCTCCAGCGTCGGCGCGGTGTCACAGCGGCCCATGCAGGGGGCGCGGACGACGCGGACCCGGTCGGCGGGCAGGGCGCCGCCGAGATCGCGCAGCAGTTCCTGTGCCCCGGCCAGTTCGCAGGAAAGCGAGTCACAGACCCGGATGGTCAGCGGCGGCGGCGGTGTCTCGCCTTCCTTCACCACGTCGAAATGGGCGTAGAAGGTCGCGACCTCGAAGACCTCCGCCATCGACAGGCGCATTTCCTCCGCCAGCGCCCGCAGGTGGGCGGCGGAGAGGTGTCCGTAACGGTCCTGGACCAGGTGCAGGTGCTCGATCAGCAGGTCCCGTCTGCGCGGCCGGTCGCCCAGCAGCGCCCGCACCTCCTCCAGCGCGCCCTCGTCGAGCTGCCGGCCCTTCGGCGTGCGGCGGCCCTTGCCCTTGCCTGACTTCCAGACTCCCTTGCGTTCCGCCATGCCTGACACGCGCGCTCTCCGTGATGATCGGCGGACCGGCATCGTGTGCCGTCGCCGGATGACATGACGTTACTATGGGCGCGGGGGAACTTGAAACACGTCCAATTGCGACATGTCGCTGCCTCGCCTGAGACAGTCGCGTGATTTCAGGAACTTCGGGAAAATCTCGGCTTTTCGACGGGTTGAAACCATGCCGGATATGTCCAAGGATGGGTCGCAGTCAGAACAGGGTGGTCACGCGGCGGGCAGACATGCTGGCAGCGGGATGTTACGGTCTGAACAGGACGTAACCACTAAAGCGCCCACCAAACGGGCCAACAGGAGGCATTACATGTCAGGGAATCTTGATCCGGAACTTCTCGAGCGGATGGTGAAGGAGGCGCGTCTGGGCCGCCTCTCCCGCCGTGATTTCATGCGCTATGCGACGGCAGCGGGTGTCGCCGGTGCGGTCGCCACCGGCGCCTGGTCGTCGAAGGTGGCCATGGCTGCGCCGAAGAAGGGCGGTCACTTCCGCCTCGGCGCGCATGACGGCAACACCTCGGACACCCATGATCCGGGCACCTACGTCACCTTCTCCATGATCCAGCTGGCGCACACGTTCCGCAGCTACCTGACCATGATCAACCCGGACAACTCGCTGGGCGGCGACCTGGCGACGTCCTGGTCGGCGACCCCGGACGCGAAGGAATGGACCTTCGAGATCGTCTCCGGCGCGACCTTCCACAGCGGCAAGCCGGTGACGCAGGACGATGTCATCGCCTCCATGAACCATCATCGTGGCGACAAGAGCACCTCGGCCGCGAAGGCGCTGCTGAAGGACGTGGACGACATCGTCAAGAGCGGTGACAACGGCGTGACCTTCAAGCTGGTGTCCGGCAATGCCGACCTGCCCTGGCTGATGACCGACTATCACCTGGCGATCTGCCCGGCGAACGCGGACGGCACCCTGAACTGGCAGACCGGCGACGGCTCCGGCCCGTACAAGCTGAACAATGCCGAGTTCGGCGTCGGCTACGAACTGACCCGCCACGACGGCTGGCATGGTGAAGGTGCGTATTTCGACAGCGCCGAGATCCTGGTCCTGAACGACCCGAACGCCCGCCAGACCGCGCTGGTCACCGGCGACGTGGACGCGGTCACGGCCGTTGACCTGAAGACGCTCAGCCTGCTGAAGCGCAACCCGAACATCGAGGTGGACAATGTGCCGAGCGGCGCCGCGATCACCATGCCGATGTTCTGCGACACCGCGCCGTTCGACGACGTGAATGTCCGCCTGGCGCTGAAGCTGGCCATGGACCGGGAGGAGATCATCCAGAAGATCGCCTTCGGCACCGCCATCCCCGGCAACGATGCCCACGTCTCCCCGAACATGCCGTACTGGGCCGACCTGCCGCAGCGCACGTACGATCCGGACCAGGCCAAGTCCCTGCTGAAGAAGGCCGGGCACGAGGGTCTGACCGTCAACCTGTCGACCGCCGACAGCGTCTATTCCGGTGCGGTGGACCTGTGCGTGCTGTACGCGGAGCAGGCCAAGAAGGCCGGCATCAACATCAATGTCGTGCGTGAGCCGAACGACGGCTACTACTCCGACGTCTGGCTGAAGAAGCCGTTCTGCATGGTGCAGTGGGGTGCGCGCCCGACGCCGGACGTGATGCTCAGCCTGGCCTACAAGGACGATGCTGCCTGGAACGAGAGCCGCTGGCAGAATGCACGCTTCAACGAGTTGCTGCTCCAGGCCAAGGCGGAACTGGACCAGGCGAAACGGGCGGAGATGTACCGCGAGATGCAGGTGCTTGCGCGTGACGATGGCGGGACCATCATTCCGATGTTCACCAACTTCGTCTATGCCCGGCGCAAGAACGTCATGCATGGCCCCGACCTCGCCGCCAGCTGGCAGGTCGACGGCGCACGTGGCGTCAGCCGCTGGTGGTTCGAGGGCTGATCCCGGGACCGTCATCGCCCGGCAGGCCGTCGGGTGGTGCGTGAACAGGCAGGCCCCCGGGAGCGATCCCGGGGGCCTGTTTCGTTTCGGTGACCCAGCAGCGGGAGGAACCGGAAGAACCGGTCCGGCATGTCGCAAACAGGATAGTGTTTGCCTGATAGCGCCGTATCGGGATGGACAAGTGTTACACCACTGTTCCACAATCGGCTTTCGTCAACCGCCCGAGAACAAGGGGCGGACCGAGAAGGGAATTTCGCCGTCGGCCCGTCCGGCGCACAGGGAAGACTTCAGACGTATCCAGAGGGGGACGTGTCATGGGCGATGTCTTGAACATCGTACTGAAACGCCTCGGATTGGGACTGCTCACGCTGTTCGTGATCTCAGTCATCATTTTCGGGGCCGTTGAGATGCTGCCCGGCGATATTGCCGAGGCGGTTCTGGGACAGGGCGCGACGGAGGAGAATGTCGCGGCATTGCGGGAACAGCTTGGGCTGAACGATCCCGCACCCGTGCGCTACCTCGACTGGCTGGCCGGTGCGGTGGTCGGTGACTTCGGTGTCTCGCTGGTCTCCCAGACCCCGGTGTCGGAGGCCATTGGGCCCCGTTTCCTGAACACGCTGTTCCTGGCGGCCTATGCGGCGGTCATCGCCGTTCCGGTGGCGATCTTCCTGGGCATCGTCGTGGCGCTGCTGCGCAACACGATCTTCGACCGGGTGGCGAACGTGCTGACCCTGACGTCGATCTCGTCGCCTGAGTTCTTCCTGGGCTACATCCTGATCCTCTACATCTCGGTGAAGGCAGGGGCGTTCCCGGCCATCGCCAAGCTGAGCACGGACATGACGTTCCTGGAACTGCTGGAGCGTACCTTCCTGCCGGCCCTGACGATGGTGCTGGTCGTGGTCGCGCACATGATGCGGATGACCCGCGCGGCGATCATCAGCCTGCTGGCCTCCCCCTACATCGAGATGGCGCGGGTCAAGGGCATGCCGGCCTGGAAGGTGATCGTGAAGCACGCGCTGCCGAACGCCTGGGCGCCGATCATCAATGTCGTGGCGCTGAACCTCGCCTACCTGATCACCGGTGTCGTGCTGGTGGAGGTCGTCTTCGTCTATCCGGGCATCGGGCAGTTGCTGGTCGATGCGGTCACGAAGCGCGACTTCCCCGTGGTCCAGGCCTGCTGCCTGATCTTCGCGGCCACCTTCATCCTGCTGAATCTCGCGGCTGACGTGGGGGCGATCCTCACCAACCCGCGGCTTCGCTACAAGAAGTGAGGGCCGGGTCATGAATTATTTCGTCATCGGCTACTACGCCCTGCTGATCGGTGCGTCCTGCCTCGCGGCCTACACCAACAAGCGCGGCGCGTTCATGCTGCTCTTCTCCCTCACGCTGGTCTCCTTCGTGGTCGGCATCGTCGGCGGGGAGGACTGGCTGTGGAACATCACCATCGCGGCAGGCGCCATCGCGTTCTGCGGCGGTACGGCCTACGCGTTCCGCGAATTCCTGGTGATCATCCTGCCGAGGGAGGGGGCAAAGGCGTTTCGCACCGCGCCCCTGACGGCGACATTCGGCCTGTTCGTCATCGGCATCTACGCCATTGCGGGCATCTTCGCGCCGATCATCGCACCCTTCGGGGAGGCGGAGATCATCACGGAGGCGTTCGCACCGGCCGACGACACGATGCTGCTGGGCGCGGACCAGCTGGGGCGTGACCTGTTCAGCCGCCTGATCTACGGCGCGCGGAACACGGTTGGCCTGGCCCTTGTCGCCACCATTGCCGCGTTCCTGATCGGGGCATTCGCGGGCCTGATGGCGGCGACGGTCGGCGGCTGGTTCGACCAGTTCATGGGCCGGGTCGCCGACGTGGTCATGTCGATCCCGTCGCTGATCTTCGCGCTGCTGATCCTGTCGATCTTCGGCACCAACATGTTCGTCATGATCTGCATCGTCGCGATCATCTATTCCCCGCGTGTCTTCCGCCTGACCCGGGCGGTCGCGGGCAACATCGTGGTGATGGACTACATCGAGGCGGCGCGGCTGCGCGGTGAGGGGATCTTCTACCTGATCCGCCGCGAGATCCTGCCCAACTCCATGGCGCCGCTGGTGGCCGAGTTCGGGCTGGAGTTCTGCTTCGTCTTCCTGCTGATCGCGGGCCTGTCGTTCCTCGGTCTCGGCATCCAGCCGCCGACCGCGGACTGGGGCTCGATGGTGCGGGAGAACGCCACGCTGATCTCCTTCGGTGAGATCACGCCGCTGATCCCGGCGGCAGCCATCGCGCTGCTGACGGTGTCGGTCAACTTTGTCGTCGACTGGATGCTGTACCGGTCGTCCGGCCTGAAGGAGTGATGACCATGGAAAGCAAGCGAGATGTCCTGCTGGAAATCCGTGACCTCCGGATCGAGGGCTATTCCGACGAGAAGTGGGTCGAGATCGTCCATGGGGTCGACCTGACCCTGCACCGGGGCGAGGTGATGGGCCTGATCGGCGAGTCCGGGGCGGGCAAGTCCACCATCGGCCTGGCCGCCATGGGCTATGCCCGCGACGGCTGCCGCATCGCCAGCGGCTCGGTCGAGTTCGACGGCATGGAACTGACGACCACGCCGGAATCGGACCGGCGCGCGCTGCGCGGGTCCCGCATCGCCTACGTGGCGCAGTCGGCCGCCGCCTCCTTCAACCCGGCGCACCGGCTGATCGACCAGCACACCGAGACCCCGGTGCACTACCGCATCAAGAAGCGGATGGAGAGCCAGGAAGACGCGATGGAGCTCTACGAGAAGCTCCGCCTGCCGAACCCGCGGGAGATCGGTTTCCGCTACCCGCACCAGGTCTCCGGCGGGCAGCTGCAGCGTGCCATGACCGCCATGGCCATGGCCTGCCGCCCGGACCTGATCATCTTCGACGAGCCGACAACGGCGCTGGACGTGACCACCCAGATCGAGGTGCTGCTGGCCATCCGCGACATCGTGGACCAGTTCAACACCGCCGCGATCTACATCACCCATGACCTGGCGGTGGTGGCCCAGATGGCGGACACCATCAAGGTGCTGCTGAAGGGCAACGAGGTGGAGGAGTCCGACACCCGCTCCATGCTGGAGAACCCGCAGGAGGAGTACACCAAGTCGCTGTGGGCGGTGCGCAGCTTCCAGCGGGAGCAGAAGTCCCGTCCGGGCGGCGACGCGGTGCCGGTGGTCTCCGTCGATCACATCGACGCCTCCTACGGCCCGGTGAAGGTGCTGGAGGATGTCTCCTTCGACATCCATGCCGGGATGACCGTCGCCGTTGTGGGCGAGTCCGGTTCCGGCAAGTCCACCACCGCGCGCTGCATCACCGGCCTGCTGCCCCCGACCAAGGGGCGCATCCTGTTCAATGGCGAGGAACTGCCGGCCGACTACCGCAAGCGCACCAAGGACCAGCTCCGCCAGGCGCAGATGATCTACCAGATGGCCGACACGGCGCTGAACCCGAAGGTGCAGATCAGCGAGATCATCGGTCGCCCTGCCTCCTTCTATGGCGGGCTGAGGGGCGGCGCGCTGAAGAGCCGGGTTGACGAACTGCTGGACCTGATCGAGCTGGAACCGTCGAAGTACTACAACCGCTATCCGCCGGAACTGTCGGGCGGGCAGAAGCAGCGCATCGGCATTGCCCGTGCGCTGGCGGCGGACCCGACCTTCATCATCTGCGACGAGGTGACGAGCGCGCTCGACCAGCTGGTGGCGGAGGGCATCCTGAAGCTGCTGGACCGGCTGCAGAAGGAACTCAACCTGGCCTACATGTTCATCACCCATGACCTCGCGACGGTGCGTTCCATCGCCGACGAGGTGGTGGTGATGAAGCAGGGCCAGGTGGTCGAGCAGGGGCCGAAGAACGAGATGTTCACCCCGCCGCACCATCCCTACACCGATCTGCTGCTGTCCTCCGTCCCCGAAATGGACCCGGACTGGCTGACGACGGTGGTGGAACAGCGCGGCGTGGACAATATCGGCGAGGCCGCGAACACCTGAGAAGTGTGGAAATCACCCGATGCCGCGATTGGAGGCGGCATCGGGTGACTCCGGTCACCGGCTCAGATCGAGAAGCCGCCCAGCTTGGTTTCCAGGTACTCCGCGATGCCTTCGCGTGCGCCCTCGCGGCCGAGGCCGGAGTCCTTCATGCCGCCGAAGGGGGCGGCGGCGGCGCTGGGGTTGATGTCGTTGATGCCGATGATGCCGAAATCCAGCCCCTCGAACATGCGGAACGCGCGGCCGATGTCGCGGGTGTAGACATAGGCGGCGAGGCCGTAATGGGTGTCGTTGGCGAGGCTCAGCGCCTCCTCCTCGTCATCGAAGGGGATGATCGGCGCCACGGGGCCGAAGGTCTCCTCCCGGTAGATGTCCATGGCCGGGTTGACGCCGCTCAGGATCGTGGGGGCGTAGAAGAAGCCCTGGCCCAGCGGTCCCTCGGTCAGCCGGTCACCGCCCAGCACGACCTCCGCGCCCTTGGTCCGGGCGTCATCGACCTGGCGGGCGACCTTGTCGACGGCGGCGGCATTGACCAGCGGGCCGATGGCGACGCCATCCTCGAATCCCGATCCGGCCTTCATCTTCGCCACCCGGTCCGCCAGCGTGCCGGTGAAGGCGTCGGCCAGGGAGGAATGGACGTAGAGCCGGTTGGGGCTGATGCAGGCCTGGCCCGTGTTCAGGAACTTGACCAGCTGTGCGCCCTTGGCGGCATGGACCGGGTCGGCATCCTTGAACACCATGAAGGGGGCATGGCCGCCCAGCTCGCAGGAGACGCGCTTCATGTTGGCGGCGGCCTGCCCGGCCAGCATCCGCCCGACGGCGGTGGAGCCGGTGAAGGTCAGCTTCCGCACCTTCGGGTTGGTGGTGAACTCGTCGCCGATGGGCTTCGGGTCCAGCGCGGTGACCAGGTTGATCACCCCGTCCGGCACCCCGGCCTCTGCCAGGATCTTGAAGATCTCGATGGCGCAGAGCGGCGTTGCCTCCGCCGGTTTCAGCACCACCGTGCAGCCGGCCGCCAGTGCCGGGCCGACCTTGCGGGTGATCATGGAGACCGGGTAGTTCCACGGTGTCACCGCGGCCACCACGCCCACGGGCTGGTGCAGCACGATGAAGCGCTGGTCTGCACGGGGGGACGGGATGGTCTCGCCGTAGTTCCGCTTCGCCTCCTCCGAGAACCAGAGCAGGAAGTCGGCACCGTACTGCACCTCCGTCCGCGCGGCGCGCAGCGGCTTGCCCTGTTCCTCCGTCATGGTGCGGGCCAGGTGCTCGCGGCGTTCCAGCATCAGGTCATAGGCGCGGCGCAGGATGGCGGAGCGTTCGTAGGCCGTGGTCCCGGCCCAGCCCCGGAAGGCGTCATGGGCGGCATCGATGGCCCGCTTCGCGTCTTCCCGGCCGCCATCCGGAACCTGTGTGATGGTCTCTCCGGTGGCCGGATTGATGACGTCGAACTGCCCGCCCGAGGCGGCTTCGGTCCATGCGCCCGAGATGAACATGCCGGTGATCTCCGTTGTCGTCTTTGTTTCAGCCTGCCTTCACGGCGCGAATGGCGAAGCCCACGCGCGGGAAGTGCACCACCACCTCGCCGACCTTCGGGTCAGTGCGGCGGACGGCGATGCGCTGCCCGTCATAGGCATCCAGCGTGCCGGTCACAGGGTCGCGTGCATAGTCCGTCGGCGTGATGGAGACAAGATCGCCCGCCTGCCATCCCTCCGCATTCTCCGCGACCCCGGTCGGTGCGTCCGGGCTTGCCGCCGTCGCTGCGGCAAGGGCCTGTTCGGCGGTGGCCTGCTGCACGGTGCCGTGGCCGATTGCGGCAACGCGCTCCATGTAGGCCACCAGCTCCGGGTGCGGGTCCAGCACCGCACGGACCTTCCGCCCGCCGGTCTGCAGGAACCACAGCGGATGATACAGCGTCAGGTCGGCCAGACCCGGCCGGTCACCGCCCAGGAACGGACCGGCGGCGTGGACGACCAGGTCCTCAGCCCAGGCAAGCTGCGGCTTCATCTGCTCCAGGTGCATCGGCGTCGCGGCCTTCAGCCGGTCCAGGTTGACGCTGGTGGCGCCACGCATCCGCGCCCGGTCCTCGTGGAATTCCATCGGCATCCGGTCCGCATTGGTGCCGATGGTGAAACCGGCAATGGCCCAGAACAGGCTGTTCTCCGCCAGGCCCGAGATGCTGTTGGCCAGCCCCAGCCCCCCGGCCAGCAGGCCCGGTTCGGGGTGGCGGCGGTCCAGTTCGTCAGCGATCAGGCGGGTGTCGCAATAGATGTCGGCGCCGATCTGCAGTACCGGGGTCCGCCTGTAGCCGCCGGTCAACGGTATCAGGTCGGGCTTCGGCATGATGAAGGGAATGTCCACCGACTGCCAGGCCAGGCCCTTCAGGCCCAGCATCAGCCGTACCTTCTCGGCGAAGGGTGACATGTCGTAGTGGTGAAGGATCAGGTCTGACATCGTGCCTCCCCAGGGTCAGTACCGTTGGACTGGAGCTACCTTAGCCCGCTTCTGCCTGCAACGTCAGGGGCAGTGGTGGCATGGCGGGTGCGCATTCCTTCGCCGGGCGAAAGCGGCTATCGTCGGCGCATCGCAGATCCTGGGGAGGATGAGATGAGCACGACAGACAAGGGCCGGGTGGCCGGAAAGGTGGCGATCGTCACCGGTGGATCGTCAGGCATCGGCCGGGCGACGGCGGAACTGCTGGCGGCGGAGGGCGCGGCGGTGCTGGTCACCGACGTCGCGGTCGAGACCGGGAAGCAGGTCGCCGACGGCATCAATGCCGCGGGCGGCAAGGCGGCGTTCATGCGCCACGACGTGGCCGACGAGGCCCAGTGGGAAGCCGCCTTCGCGCGGGCAGCGGAATTCGGGCCGGTGAGCATCCTGTTCAACAATGCGGGTGTCAGGACGGAGACGAAACCGCTGGAGGATGTGACCCTGGCCGACTGGCAGGCCCACATGGCCATCAACATGGATGGCGTCTTCCTGGGCATCAAGCACGGCATCCGCGCGATGAAGCAGTCGGGCGGCGCCATCGTGAACACGTCCTCCATCTACGGCATCGCGGGCGCGTCGATGATCGGTGCCTACTCGGCATCGAAGGGGGGCGTGCGCACGCTGACCAAGGCCGCGGCCATCGAGTGCACGTCGCTGCGCTATCCCATCCGCATCAACTCGGTGCATCCGGGCTTCATCGAGACCGGGATGCTCGACACGGTGGTGGAGGAGTTCGGCGAGTCCTTCATCAAGAAGCGGATGATCGGGGCGACGCCGCTGGGGCGGATCGGGGAAGCGCGGGACATCGCCGAGGGCGTGCTGTACCTGGTGTCCGATGCCGGCAAGTTCGTCACCGGGGTGGAACTGCCGATCGACGGCGGCTTCCTGGCGCGCTGAGATGGGGGCAGGGGGCGCAGAATCGATCGCGCGGGACTTCAACCTCTACCGGCTGACTCCTTCGTTCCTCGACGACCCGTTCCCTGTCTACCACGCCCTGCGGCAACACAGCCCGGTACACCGGATGCCGGACGGCTCCGTGTTCCTGACCCGCTACCGCGACGTGCTGGCGGTCTACAGGGACCGGGCCATGTCCTCCGACAAGACGAAGGAGTTCGGGCCGAAGTTCGGCGATGGCGGCCTCTACCGGCATCACACCACCAGCCTGGTTTTCAACGATCCGCCGCTGCACACCCGCGTCCGCAAGCTGCTGGCGGAGGCCTTCACGCCACGGGCCATGCGCCAGATGGAACCGTCGATCGTGGCCATGGTGGACGGGTTCCTGGCCGAAGCGGCGGAGCGGGAGCATGTGGACCTGATCGGCGACTTCGCCTTCGCGCTGCCGGTCGGGGTGATCTGCGACATGCTCGGCGTGCCCGTGGCCGACCGGGACCGGCTGCGCGACTGGGCTGTGACCATCCTGGGGGCACTGGAACCGGTGATCAGCGACGACCACCTGCAGCGCGGCAACGCGGCGGTGGAGAGTTTCTCCGCCTACCTGAAGGCACTGATCGACGACCGGCGCGGACACCTGCGCGACGACGACATCTTGTCCCGGCTGATCATGGGGGAAGTGGACGGTCAGGGGCTGACGGAGGAAGAGCTGATCCAGAACTGCATCTTCCTGCTGAATGCCGGGCACGAGACCACGACGAACCTGATCGGCAACGGCATGGCCGCGCTGCTGGCCTTTCCCGACGAGATGCGGCGGCTGCGGGCCGATCCGGGGCTGATGGACAGCGCCATCGAGGAGTTCCTGCGGTTCGAGAGTTCGAACCAGCTCGGCAACCGGCGGGTCACGGTCGCGACACGCATCGGCGAGCATGAGCTGTCACCGGGGACGGTGATCCACCTGGGCATCGGCGCAGCGAACCGGGATCCGGAGGTGTTTGCCGATCCGGACAGGCTGGACATCGGGCGCAACCCGAACCGTCATCTGGCGTTCGGCTGGGGCGCGCATGTCTGCATGGGCAACACGCTGGCGCGGATGGAGGGGCGGATCGCCATTGGCGGCCTGCTGAAACGGTTCCCGGTGATCGAGCGGGATGGACCGTCGGAACGCACCGGCCGGGCGCGCTTCCGCGGGTTCAGGACCTATCCGGTCCGCCTGCGCGCGGCATGAACCGCACCGGGGCGGGGTTCCGTTTGAATCTCTTTTTCGAACGGAACGGGAATATTCGTGAATCTTGTGGCAACCCGATTCGAATCAACCGTGCGATTCAAGCGGTCAGTTGCCGATCCGGGCGCGTCGCCGAATTGCGGCCTTCCGAACCATCAGGGAAGGGGGCAGTCGCGGCGACGCGTCAGGACGGTATCTCGGAGAGGGTGATCAGGTGCCGCTCAGGTGACCGCGGCCATGGATCAGGGAGCCGAACCAGTTCCGGACATCATGATAACCGTTGCTCAGCAGCTCGGCGATCAGGGCCGAGCGTGCCGCCCGCGCCTGAAGGATCATGTTCTGGATTTCGGCAGCTTCAAGTGCGCGCGCCGGGCTTTCGCCATGCGCATTCCGGGGAGACATCGGATACTCCGTTTCTTCATGGGAACACCGGTGGGATCATCATGATGACACCGTATGCTGCACCG
Organism: Minwuia sp.; assembly: GCA_965228535.1. Taxonomy (GTDB): domain Bacteria; phylum Pseudomonadota; class Alphaproteobacteria; order Minwuiales; family Minwuiaceae; genus Minwuia. The sequence continues at coordinate 2,003,696 of CBDDHU010000003.1, forward strand.
CAATATAGAACTGCCGCGTCCCGCAAGAACCCGAGCGTTTGCCTTGCTGCAATGCACAAAATGCAGGGCTTGATGGTTAATGAATCCCTGACGGAACATTTGGTTACCGATTGCGGCTGGCAAGGCCCCCGGGCTGGGCTATCCTGCCGCCCATGAAGTTTCTGCATGGACATGTTCGCCAGGACGCGGGCAACGATGATCTGCCGCCGCTGGAACTGGTGTCCCTGAACTTCAAGGACGTGGAGTGGGAGCGCAGCTACAAGGCTGCGGTCCGCGACGGCAACCTGCAGCAGGTGCGGACGGCTTTCCTGATCGGCATCGCGCTGAACACGGCGTTCGTGCCCGTCGACTATTTCGGTCTCTGGGAGAACCAGGGCATCCTGAGCCTGCTGCGGCTGCTGGTGCTGAACGGCCTGCTGCTGGTCGGCATCGCGCTCAGCTACATGGAATACTGGCGCACCCGCTGGCCGGGCCTGATCATGGTCGCCTCCGTCGAGGTGTCGGTCTTCCAGGCGCTCTCCAACGTCTATGCCGGTCATCCGCAGCCGGTTGATTCCGGCTTCATCCTGATGATCTTCATCGTCTATTCGCTGTTCCCGCTGTTCTACATCCAGGCGGTGACGGCGGCCCTGACATCGACCGCGCTGTTCCTCGCCATAACCCTGGCCCTGTCGCCGGAGGGTGGGGACACCGCGCAGATCGTGGCCAGTGCCATGCTGATCATCTCCGCCAACATCGTCGGCTTCTTTGCTGCGCGGCGGCTGGAACTGCTGCGGCGCCGCGCCTTCGCCCGCTCCGTCATCATCGACCGGGAACGGAACAAGGCGCGCGACCTGCTGGACCGTATCCTGCCCGCTGCCGTGGCGCAGCGGCTGCGGGAGGGGAAGGGACAGACCACGGAGCGGCTGGCCGACGTGGCCGTGCTGTTCGCCGACCTGCAGGACTTCACCACCCTGGCGGCGTCCTGCGAGCCGGAGGAGACCCTGAGCCTGCTGTCGGAGGTGTTCGAGAAGTTCGACGACCTGGTGGAGCGGCACGGGGTGGAGAAGATCAAGACCATCGGCGATGCCTACATGGTGGCGGCCGGCGCACCGCCCGGCTCCACCTCCAACATCCGCCATGTCGCCGCCCTGGCCTGCGACATGATCCGGGTCGTGGAAGGCATGAAGCGCCCCGACGGCACACCGCTGGGCATACGCATCGGCATCTCCAGCGGTCCGATCATCGCCGGTGTCGTCGGCGACAGCCGCTTCCTCTACGACCTCTGGGGTGATCCGGTGAACACCGCCTCCCGCATGGAGACGACCGGGGAATGCGGGCGGATACAGGTCACCCGCGACGTGGTCGATGCGCTGGACGGTGCCTACGCGTTCGAGGCGCGCGGCGAGGTGGAGATCAAGGGCAAGGGACGCATGCCGACCTGGTGGCTGGTGCCGCCCGCTGCGAAGCCGGAAGCGGAAGCTGTCGCCGCCGAGTGAGTGGCAGGAGCAATCAGTTGCGCGCTTCGGCCGACCGTCCCCAGTTCACGCGCGACCACAGGCGTTCATGGATCATGTAGCTGATGGTGCCCGTCGCCGTGCCGATGACCGCGACGATGCCGCCATCGGCCAGTGAGCCGGTCACCGCGTAGGTGATCCCGCACATGGCCAGCAGGCCGGAAGTCTGCCAGGTGGCGGTCTTCGCGAGGGTGCGCAGGTGGGTATCCATGGTGTTCTTGCCTCCGCATCAAGGGGTTGTGCCAGTGGTATAACCAGCAGGGCATTCGACGGGAATTCTGTGAATTCCATTGAAAATCTCCTGTTTCAGGATAATTTTCCCCAATGCAGAATTTATTCGACAAGCGTGAACGCTCCGAGACTTTCCGCACGCGGCTGGCGGAGGGCATGCGGCGCACAGGCATCAGCCGCAGCGAGCTGGCGCGCCGCACCGGCGCGGACCGCTCCACCGTCGCGCAACTGCTGACCGATGAACTGGGCAGGCTGCCGAATGCCCACCTGGCGGCCTGCTGCGCCCAGGTGCTGGGGGTCAGTGCCGACTGGCTGCTGGGGCTGACCGACCGGCCGGAGCGCCCAGGCGACGTGATCGCCTCCGCCGTTTCCGTGACCCAGGCGGCGCGGGCGTCGTGGGACGATGAACTGCTGGACTGGCACCGGGAAGCCGCCGGCTACAAGATCCGCCACGTTCCCGCCACCCTGCCGGACATGCTGAAGACGGAGGACACGCTGCGCTGGGAATATGCGGTGACGCCCGGCAAGACGGCGGAGCAGGCCATCGGCGCGATGCAGGACCGGCTGGCGCTGATGCGGCAGAACCAGTCGGACTTCGAGATCGCGGTGTCGCTGGGGGAACTGCACGCCTTCGCGGCGGGGCAGGGCTACTATCGCGGCCTCTCGGCGGATGTGCGGCGGGAGCAGCTGGTCAGCATGGCGCAGTCGGCCAACGACTTCTTCCCCTCGCTCAGGCTGTTCCTGTTCGATTCCCGCCGGGTCTTCTCTGCCCCCATCACCGTCTTCGGGCCGCTGGTCGGGGTGGTCTATATCGGCCGCTTCTATCTCGCCTTCCGGTCCCGCGACCGGATACGCATGCTGACGGAACAGTTCGACGCGCTGGTGCGGGAGGCGGAGGTTGATGCCCGCGACGCCGGAAGCTGGCTGCAGGACCTGGCGCGGGACATCTGACCGCCATGCGCGCCAGAGGATTCCGTTTTCCCGCCCGCTGGCCTATGTTTCCCGACAGGCATCGGAATTCGGGAGAGACGGCATGATCAACCGTGTCAGACTGGGCGTGAACATCGACCACGTGGCGACCATCCGGAACGCCCGCGGCGGCGGCCATCCGGACCCGGTGCGCGCGGCGCGACAGGCGGCGGAGGCCGGGGCCGACGGCATCACCGCACACCTGCGCGAGGACCGTCGCCACATCTCCGACAATGACATCGACCGGCTGGCGGCGGAGATCGACGTGCCGCTGAACCTGGAGATGGCGGCGACCGACGAGATGCTGGCCATCGCGCTGCGCCACAAGCCGCATGCCGCCTGCATCGTGCCGGAGAAGCGGGAGGAGCGGACCACCGAAGGTGGCCTCGACGTTGCGGCGAAGCACCGGGAACTGGCCCCGCTGGTGACCCGGCTGTCCGACGTGGGGATCCGTGTCTCCCTGTTCATCGAACCGTCGCCGGTGCAGCTGCATGTCGCCAAGGCGCTGGGCGCGCCGGTGGTCGAACTGCATGTCGGGGCCTATTGCGACAGCGAGGGCGCGGAACGTGCGGAGCATCTGAAGCGCATTCAGGAGGCGGCGGCGCATGGTGCCTCCATGGGGCTGGAGATCCATGCCGGTCACGGCCTGACCTTCGACACCGTCGGCGACATTGCCGCGATCCCGGAGATCGTGGAACTGAACATCGGGCATTTCCTGATGGGGGAGGCGATCTTCTCCGGTCTCACCTCCGCCATCACCCGCATGCGCGGCCTGATCGACAAGGCGCGGGCGGAGGCGCTGGGTCAGGCCAGTGCCTGATCCGGGGCGGGCCTGCGCATGATCGTCGGGCTGGGCATCGACCTGTGCGACATCCGGCGGATCGAGGGCGCGCTCGACCGCTTCGGCCAGCGTTTCCTGGACCGCTGCTTCTCCGCCGACGAGCAGGCGGTGAACGAGGGACGGGCCGACCGTGCCGCCCGCTATGCAAGGCGCTACGCGGCGAAGGAAGCCTTTGCCAAGGCGGTCGGCACCGGCATCGGCGAACATGCTTTCCTGACGGAGATCGAGGTGGTCTCGGCCCCGAACGGTAAGCCGTCGCTCCGCCTGTCGGGCGCGGCGGCGCGAACCATGGCGGCACTGGCGCCGGAGGGGCACGAGGTCGTCGCGCACCTGTCGATGACGGACGAGGCCCCCTACGCACTGGCACAAGTGATCCTGGAGGCCCGGATCGGTTGACAGGGACCGGGTGTTTGGGGTCTATCTCGCGCCTGCATTCATCACGCTGAAACAAGTGAATCCGCCCGAGCGGGGCCTTCACCACCCACAGATGACAAGAGAGACGGAATGGCGTCGAAATCCAAGGGCGGCATTGGTGAGACGATCAAGACCGTTGTCTATGCAGTGCTTATCGCGCTGGTCATCCGCACGGTGGCGTTCGAGCCGTTCAACATCCCCTCCCGCAGCATGGTTCCGACCCTGCTGGTGGGCGACTTCCTGTTCGTCTCCAAGTACAGCTATGGCTACAGCAGGCATTCGCTGCCCTTCAGCCCCGACCTCTTCTCCGGCCGCATCCTCTCCAGCATGCCGGAACGCGGTGACGTGATCGTCTTCAAGACGCCGCGCGACAATGACACCGACTACATCAAGCGGCTGATCGGCATGCCGGGGGACCGCATCCAGGTGCGGCAGGGCGTGCTGCACATCAATGACAGCCCGGTCCGCCGCAAGCGGGTGGAGGATTTCGCCTATCACGACGAGTATGGCCGGACGAGCTTCGTCTCCCAGTTCGAGGAGACGCTGCCCAACGGCCGCACCTACCGCACGCTGGACCTGCGCCCCACCGGACAGGATGACAACACGCAGGTCTACACGGTGCCGCCGGGACACCTGTTCATGATGGGCGACAACCGGGACAATTCCAGCGACAGCCGCGTGCCGGTGAGTGCAGGCGGCGTCGGCTTCGTGCCAATGGAGAACCTGGTGGGCCGCGCCGACGTGCTGTTCTTCAGCATCGACACCGACTTCCGCTGGTACGAGCCCTGGAAGCTGATCGCCAACATCCGCTACGGCCGGCTGGGCGATTCCCTGGAGTGAAGAATTGAGCGACGATGCAACAGACCTCCAGCATCTGCAGACGCTCCTCGGGCACAGTTTCCGTGATCCGGACCTTCTCTCGCTTGCACTGACCCATCCGTCGGCGCTGGCAAAGGGACGCAAGGGGCGGGGCGACTACGAACGGCTGGAGTTCGTCGGTGACCGGGTGCTGGGCCTGGTGATCTCCGAATGGCTCTACCAGTTCTACCGCCAGGCCGACGTGGGGCGCATCGCCAGCCGCTACAACGAGCTGGTGCGGCGCGAGACCCTGGCCGAGATCGCGCTGGAGATCGGTCTCGACAGGTGCCTGATCATGGCCGAGTCGGAGCGGGGCACGGGCGGCGCCACCAAGCCGGCGATCCTGGCCGACGCCTGCGAGGCGGTGATCGCCGCGCTGTACCTGGAGGCCGGGCTGGACGTGGCGCGGGACTTCGTGCGGCGGTTCTGGCGGGACCGCATGGCGGGGCTGAAGCAGGCTCCGCGCGATCCCAAGACGGAGATCCAGGAACTGGCCCACGCGAACGGCATGGAGCCGCCGAAATACACCGTGCTGGCGATGGACGGCCCCGACCATGCGCCGCTGTTCACCATCGAGGCGGCGTGCGGCCTGGGAACGGCGACGGCGCAGGGCGCATCGAAGAAGGAGGCGGAGCGGGCCGCCGCGCGGCAGCTTCTGCAACAGGTTCAGGGATCATGAGCATGGTGGACGGGTCAGGAACGGACGGCTCGGGAATGGACGGAACAGGGAACAGGGCCGGTTTCGTCGCGCTGGTGGGCGCGCCCAACGCCGGCAAGTCGACCCTGCTGAACCGGCTGGTGGGGCAGAAGGTCTCCATCGTCTCGCCGAAGGTGCAGACCACCCGTGCCCGCGTCGTCGGCATCGTCATGGAGGGGCAGAGCCAGATCATCCTGGTCGACACGCCCGGTATCTTCGCGCCGAAACGGCGGCTGGAGAAGGCCATGGTGGATGCCGCCTGGGCGGGGCAGGAGGAAGCGGACCGCACCGTGGTGCTGATCGATGCCGAGCGCGGGCTGGGGGAGGATACCGACAGGATCCTGCAGCGGCTGGCGCAGGCGGGGCAGACGGTCTGGGTGGCGCTGAACAAGATCGACCAGGTGCGCAAGGATGCCCTGCTCGCCCTGGCCGCGCAGCTGGGGGAGATGGACTGCGTCGACAGCATCTTCATGATCTCCGCCCTGAACGGTGACGGCGTGGCCGACCTGCGTGCGGCGATGGCCCGCCTGGTGCCGGAAAGCCCGTGGCTCTATCCGGAGGACCAGGTCTCGGAAATGCCGAGCCGCCTGCTGGCGGCCGAGATCACGCGGGAGAAGCTGTTCCTGCGGCTGCACCAGGAACTGCCCTATTCACTGACAGTCGAGACCGAGAAGTGGACGGAGCGCAAGGACGGATCGGTGCGGATCGACCAGATCGTCTACGTCTCCCGTGCCGGCCACAAGCCCATCGTGCTGGGCAAGGGGGGACGCACCCTGCGCCAGATCGGCCAGGCGGCGCGGGAGGAACTGGCGGAACTGCTGGACCGGCCGGTGCACCTGTTCCTGTTCGTCAAGGTGCGCGAACGCTGGCTCGACGATCCCGCCCGGTACCGCGAGATGGGCCTGGAGTTTCCCCGCTAGGTCTTTCGAGCCGCCTGCTGTCCGGGCACCAGGGGCGTCACGGCGTGCGCCGCTGCCCGAGGAACCAGGTCTCGACAACGCCCTTGCCCTTCACCTCCATCGCCCCGCGCGGTTCAAGCTCGAAGGTGGTCCGGAGCAGTGCCGCAGTCGCATCGCTGACCTGGATCCGGCCGGGCACCCCCTGGCTTTCCATGCGCGCGGCGGTGTTCACGGCGTCGCCCCAGATGTCGTAGGCGAACTTGCGCCTGCCGATGACCCCGGCGACGACCGGACCGGAGCTGATGCCGATGCGCAGCATCATCGGTTCGCCGCGGTCATCCACGTGACGGCTGATGGCATCCTGCATGGCCAGCGCCAGGTCGGCCGCGACCTCGGCATGATCGGTGCGTGCGTTCGGCAGTCCGGCGACCACCATGTAGGCATCACCGACGGTCTTGACCTTCTCCAGGCGAAAGCGATCCACGAGGTCGTCGAACTCGCTGAAGACGGCGTTCAGAAGCGTGACCACCTCGCTCGCCGCCAGTCTCGCCGACAGGGGGGTGAAGTTGACGATGTCGGCGAACAGGATCGTCGTGTCGGGATGCAGGTCCGCGATCGTTCCCGGCTCCGCCTTCAGCCGCGCGGCGACCGGGCCGGGCAGGATGTTGTGCAGCAGCGCCTCCGATTCCTCGTAGGAACGCGCGAGGGCCGTTTCCGCGCGTCGTATCGCCGTGTTGTAGACGACCAGGATGATGACCAGGACGATCAGGAGGCCGAGACCGTTCATGACCTGGAACGCGATCACCCACGATTCCTGCAATGGCCGCACCGGTGGATAGAGCCCGCCATGGATCAGCAGGGCGAGAAACATCAGGATGCAGGCGCCGCTGAGCGAGACCCGCTCCCACATCCGCAGGGAATCATTCAGCCACGGGATGATCACCACCACGACCACGTAAAGTTCGAAGCCGGCTCCGGTGCCCATCTGCACGACGCAGAGCGTCGCATGGGCAACGACCTCCGCCGTGCCGAGATACATCGGGACACGCAGGATACCGCGCGTGTGCAGGGCCAGCGCCAGCAGGTAACAGCCAACCGAGGCGATGTTGACATGGGCGAGAAGCGGCTGATCGGCCAGGTGGAAAAGGAATACCCAATGGACGTGGATCAGCAGCGCCAGGAAATAGGCCTGCTTCTGGAAGAGATAGATCCGCCGCAGGTCGTCGCGGACGAAGTCCGGCACTTCCAGCAGCAGGTCCCGGATCTTGTCGAGTAGGGCAGGGCGGGTCATGTGCCTCAGCATATGACCGCAACCCGCCTGCTTCATTCACTTTGTTCGGGGGCAGGCCAGTGAAGTCGCCCAGTCGTGTCCCGACCTCTCATCAGCCTTGTGGCAAGCGATTGACTTGCTGACATTAATCCGAGGTCTGCAGGCGCTGCAGGCTCCCGTTGCGGCGATGCGTGCGTATCCGAAAGGGAGCATCGGCCTGGCCAGGGGACCAGGGTCGTCGGTACGCGGTCCCGGGGGAGCGGGACTGACCGGATCAGCCCGTCTGTCTTGCGGCCAGGTCGCCTGCTGCCTGGCGGAAGGTCTGCATGACGAAGATGCGGATGGCGCTGGACAGGTTCGCGGTATCGCGGTTGCGGTCGATCTCCTCCACCAGGGTACTCAGCCGCTGGCCACGGGCATCGGCGATCTCCCGCAGGGCGGACCAGAACACGTCCTCCAGCGAGATGCTGGTCGGATGGCCGGCGATGCGTACCGAACGCTTGTGAATGGCCCCGAAGCCGACAATGTCTATGCTTTGCTTGTTCATGCGGATTGGTCCTCGAATTTCGCGCGAGCGCGGGGCTTCAGCTTGTCCAGGTACTGCTCGAGCAATTTCTCCGCCCGCGCAATCTGGCGCTCGCTTGCCTGATCCATCAGGTCTTCCAGTGATTCACCCGCGCGTTGGTGTCCGGCGCGTTCTGCCAACTCGAACCACATGATTGCGCGGGCGATGTTCTGCGGCACGTTGATGCCGTCACGAAACTTCTCGCCCAGGGTGACAAGGGCACGGCGGTGCCCCCGGGCCGCTGCCTGGCGGTACCAGCGCAGCGCCTGCTGCGGGTTCACCTCGACGCCCTTGCCGGTCTCCAGCGCCTCCGCCAGCAGGAAGCTGGAGCCGGCATCGCCGCGCTGCGCCCCTTCCCGGAAGAAGCGCACGGCGCGGGACCAGTCGCGGACCACCCCGAGACCGCGGGCATGCATCAGGCCGAGGTGATAGAAGGCGCGCTTCTCGCCCTGCTCGGCGGCACGCTGCAGCCAGTCCAGTGCCGCCTCCGGGTCGGCCTCGACCCCGTTGCCTTCAAGCAGCAGGACGCCGAGGTTCTTCTGCGCGTTGGCATGCCCCTGCTCGGCGGCCGCGAGGTACCAGCGGTAGGCCTCGGCCTCGTCCTGCTCCACCCCCCAGCCCTTCAGGTAGGTCCGGGCAAGGTTGTTCTGGGCGGCGGCGCGTCCGCTCTCGGCGGCTGACAGGAACAGCTCGTGCGCCATCTCCCTGTCGACCTTCACGCCCCGTCCGTTCAGGTAGCAGAGGCCGAGATTGTTCTGTGCGGCGGCATGTCCCTGGTCGGCCAGGTGTCGCCAGATCGCCACGGCCTGATCGTAGTCCTGCGCGCGGAAGGCGACCAACGCCTCCCGATACTGCCCGGCACGGTCTTCGGCCGCATGCACGGACGGTGACAAGAGGGCCGTGAATCCCATAATGCATGTCAGCAGCGCAACTCCGCAGAGCGCTGACAAGGCCGCATCTCGCAATTTGCAATATGCCATCATGGTACCCCCGGCAATCAGCAAGTCGCGCGCCATTGCGAACCGTTACGGAAACGCAGCGTTTCCTGCGCGGTGATTGATCAGCGCGCGCCGGGGGGCCATTTCGGTCACGTGAGAATGCTTCGAAAACACAGGAGAACGGGAATGGATGCGTCGGTTGGTGATGTGAACGTCGGGACACGGGCCGTGGCTCACGTGGTTCCGGGCGTTGCGGCGCAGGATGGTGCCGGTGTGCGCCTGAAGCGCAGTCTCGGCGGGCCGGAACTGCAGCTGTTCGATCCGTTCCTGCTGCTCGACGAGTTCCGCTCCGACGATGCCAGCGACTACATCGCCGGTTTCCCCGATCATCCGCATCGTGGCTTCGAGACCGTGACCTACATGCTGGCCGGTCGCATGGGCCACAAGGACAACCAGGGCAATGCCGGCCTGCTGAAGCCTGGCGGCGCGCAGTGGATGACCGCCGGTCGCGGTATCGTGCATTCGGAGATGCCGGAGCAGGAGGACGGGCTGATGTGGGGCTTCCAGCTCTGGGTCAACCTGCCTGCGGCGCAGAAGATGCGCCCGCCGCGCTACCAGGACATCGAGCCGGAGGACATTCCGGAACTGGACCTGGAGGAGGGCGTACGGGTCCGCCTGGTGGCGGGCAACCTGCGCGGGCAGGAGGGTGCGGTACGCGATATCGCGGTCAGCCCGATCTACTGGGACGTTCACCTGGACGCCGGACGGACGCTGTCGGAGGACCTGCCTGCCGGGCACAATGCCTTCATCTACGTCTATGACGGCGCGGTCCATGTCGGCGAGCGGGTGGTCAACACCGGCGAGATGGCGCTGCTGACCCATGGTGCGCACCTGTCAGTCGCCGCCGCTGCCGATGCGGGCGCCCGCTTCCTGGTCATTGCCGGAGAGCCGATCGGTGAGCAGGTCGCGCGCTACGGCCCGTTCGTGATGAACACGCGGGAGGAGATCATGCAGGCCTTCCAGGATTACCAGGCCGGAAAGTTCTGATCGGCCGGTGAAGCCCCGGGCGGCTGTGGCCCTTGACGCCGGAGTCCGCCCGGACTACCTCCTGCGAAGCTCCCATCGAAGAACGGATCGTCATGGCCATCCTGCCCATCATCACCGCGCCCGACCCCCGTCTGAAGGTCCGCTCCGAACCTGTCGAGCGGATCGACGACGAGCTGCGCAAGTTCATGGATGACATGCTGGAGACCATGTACGACGCGCCCGGCGTCGGCCTGTCGGCGATCCAGGTGGGACAGCCGAAGCGGGTCATGGTGGTGGACTGTGCCGATGACGGTGCGGCGGCCAACCCGATCTACCTGGTCAATCCGGAGATCGTGGAGTCGTCCGAAGACCTGCGTGCCTACGAGGAAGGCTGCCTCTCCCTGCCGGAGCAGTATGCGGAAGTCGAGCGCCCGGCCACCATCCGGGTGAAGTACCTCGACCGGGACGGCGCGGAGCAGGAACTGGAGGCTGATGGCCTGCTGGCCACCTGCATCCAGCACGAGATGGATCACTTCGAGGGGATCCTGTTCGTCGACCACATCTCGGCCCTGAAGCGCAACATGATCATGCGCCGCCTGAAGAAGGCCAAGAAGCTGCAGGCCACGGGCTGAATGCCCGGCCCGGCGCAGGCCTTGCGCATCATCTACATGGGAACACCGGACTTCGCGGTGCCTGCGCTGCAGGCGCTGCACGCCGCCGGTCACGAGATCGTTGCCGTCTATACCCAGCCGCCGCGCGCGGCGGGGCGGCGGGGCCGGAAGCCGGTGCCGAGCCCCGTGCAGCAGGCGGCGGAGGCGCTGGGTCTGACGGTTCGGTCACCGCTGAACTTCCGCGCGGCGGAGGACCGGGAAGCCTTCGCTGCCCTTGACGCCGATCTCGCCGTGGTCGCGGCCTACGGGCTGATCCTGCCGCAGGCGATCCTGGATGCGACGCGGCTCGGCTGCATCAACATCCATGCCTCCCTGCTGCCGCGCTGGCGCGGCGCTGCACCGATCCACCGCGCCATCATGGCCGGTGACCCGGAAACCGGAATCACCATCATGCGCATGGAGGCGGGGCTGGATACCGGTCCCATGCTGAAGGTGCAGTCCACTCCGATCCATGGCAGCGACACGACGCTGACCCTGCATGACCGCCTGGCCGACATGGGGGCGGAGATGGTGGTTGGCGCGGTTGCGGAGATTGCCGCCGGGAAGGCGGTCGAGACACCGCAGCCCGACGAGGGCGTCACCTATGCCGCCAAGATCGACAAGGCGGAGGCGCGCATCGACTGGAGCCGGGACGCGGTGGAGGTCGAGCGGCTGGTCCGTGCCCTGACCCCCTTTCCCGGTGCCTGGTGCGAGATCGGGGGGCAGCGGGTGAAGATCCATGCGGCGCACCTGGTGGACGGGACGGGCAGCGAGGCCGCTGCCGGAACCACCATCGACGACCAGCTTGGCATGCGCTGCGGCACCGGCGTGCTGCGTCTCACGCGGCTGCAACCGGCCGGCAAGGGCGTCATGGACGCCGCCGACTTCCTGAACGGTCGCCCGGTACCCGCAGGCACCGGGCTCTGATCACTCCGCCGGGGCGGTGAAGCCGCCATAGGCCTGTCCGTCGGCCTTGTCCTGCGCCGTCTCCTTCTCAGCCTTCTGCTTGCGGCGGTTCCAGGGCATGGCCCGTCCGGTGGCGACACCCAGCGCCAGCAGGCTGGGGGTGACGACCAGCGTCAGGATGGTGGCGAAACCGAGACCGAAGGCGACCGCGCTGGCCAGCTGCACCCACCACTGGGTGGACGGCGCGCCGACCGTGATCTCCCGGCTGAAGAAGTCGATATTGGCCTGGAACACCATCGGCATCAGGCCGCAGATGGTGGTCACCGTGGTCAGCAGCACCGGGCGGAGACGCTGCGCGCCCGTGCGCACGATGGCTTCCAGCGGTTCCATGCCGTTCCTCGCCAGGTAGGAATAGGTATCGATCAGCACGATGTTGTTGTTCACCACGATCCCGGCCAGCGAGATGACACCGACGCCGGTCATGACGATGCCGAAGGGCTGTCCCATCACCAGCAGCCCGATCATGACGCCGATGGTGGACATGATGACGGCGGTCAGGATTAGGAATGCCTGGTAGAAGCTGTTGAACTGCGTCACCAGGATGATGCCCATGACGAACAGGGCGATCACGAAGGCATTCATCAGGAAGGCAGTGGCCGCAGCCTGTTCCTCGTCCTGGCCCTTGAAGGCGATCTCCACGTCCGGGTCGATCTCCTGCTCCGCCAGCCACGCCTTGATCTGCTGTACCTTGTCGTCGACCAGCACGCCTTCCTGCACGTTCGCCTGCACCACCAGCTTGTAGGCCCCGTCCACGCGCTCGATCCTTCCGACCTTCGGTTCCGGGGTCCGGGTGACGAAGTTGGCCAGCGGCACCAGGCCGTTCGGCGTGTTGATGCGCAAATTGTCGAGCTGGTTCAGCGTCCGGTACTCCTCCGGGAAGCGGACGCGGATATCCACCTCCTCGTCGGTGTCGTCGGGACGGTAGTCATCCACCTTCACGCCGTTGGTGACGAACTGCACCATGGCACCGATGGCGGCCACGTCGGTACCGAAGCGACCGGCCTGGGCACGGTCCACCTGCAGTTCCCACTGGATACCGGGCAGGGGGCGTGAATCCTCGATGTCACGCAGGCCCTCGACATTCTCTTCCAGGTAGTTGCGGACCAGGTCGGCCACGGGTGGCAGTTTCTCGCTGAACAGGGAGGTGATCTGGACCTGCACGTCCTTGCCGGTCGGCGGTCCGTTCTCTTCCTTCCGCGTCTCCACCTCGATGCCCGCCAGGTCCGACGTGGCTTCCCGGATCTCCGGCAGCACCACGTCCGCCGGGCGCCGTTCCAGCCAGTCCTTGAACTCCAGCGTGATGATGCCGATGACATCTTCCGAGATGTCGTTGCCGTCCTGCTCCCGCTTGCCGGAGCGTGTGTAGACGGTGGAGAAGTCATCGAACTGCAGGACGCGGTTCTCGACCTCCCGCACCAGGACGTCCTGTTCCTTGATCGACATGTTGCCGCGCGCATGGACATAGACCAGCGCCCGTTCCGGTTCCACGTCGGGGAAGAACTCGACGCCCTTGCCGAAGACACCATAGGCGGTGTTGACGCCGACCAGACTGACCACGGCCAGCACGACGATCATGGAGGGCCAGAGCACGGGGCGGCGGACAACACCGTTCAGGAAGCGTGCATAGGCACCGGTGAAGCCGCGGATGCTGTCGATCGGCCCGGTTTCCGCCGCCGCGACCGCACTGTCCGGCCCGGCCGTGGTCTTGCCGAAGATTGATCCCAGGGTCGGTATGAAGATCAACGCCATCAGCAGGGAGCCGGAGAGCGTGGTAATCAGCGTCAGCGGCAGGAACTGCATGAACTCGCCCACCACGCCCGGCCAGAACAGCAGCGGCATGAAGGCGGCGAGCGTCGTTGCGGTGGAGGCGATGATCGGCCAGGCCATGCGCTTCGCGGCCATGGCATAGGCGATCCTTTTCGGCTCGCCTTCCTGCATCTTCCGGTCCGCGAACTCGGTCACCACGATGGCACCGTCCACCAGCATGCCGACGGCCAGGATCAACGCGAACAGCACCACGATGTTGATGGTGAAGCCGAACATGAACAGGTAGAGGATGCCGATCAGGAACGATCCCGGAATGGCGACACCGACCAGCAGCGCGCTGCGCAGGCCCAGCGCCGCGACCACCACGATCATCACCAGCAGGATGGCGCTGATGACGTTGTTCTGCAGGTCCTGCAGCATGGTGCGGATGTCGTTGGACTTGTCCTGGCTGAACGAGACCTCGATCCCCGCCGGCCAGCGCTGCGACTGTTCCTCCACCATGTGACGCACAGCGTCGATGGTCTCGATGATGTTGGCACCAAGGCGCTTCTTCACCTCCAGCGCCACGGCCGGCTGGCCGTTCAGGCGCGCATAGTTCTCCGCGTCCTTGAAGGTACGGCGCACGGAGGTGACGTCGGCCAGCGTGACCACGGCGTCGCCATCGGTCTTGATCGGCAGGCTGAGCACGTCATGCGCGGTCTTGAACAGGGCAGGGACCTTGATCGCGAAGCGGCCTTCGCCGGTGTCCATGGCACCGGCCGCCACCAGGCGGTTGTTCAGGGTCATGGTCTGGATCAGCTGCGCCTGGTCGATCTGGTAGCTTTCCAGCTTGGCGGGGTCGAGCACGACCTCCAGCAGCTCGTCGCGGTCACCGGCCATGTCGACGCCCAGCACCGTCGTGATGCCCTCTATGTCGTCCTTCAGTTCCCGCGCCACGCGGTACAGCGCGCGTTCCGGAACGTTGCCCGACAGGGTGACCACGATGACGGGGAACAGGCTGAAATTGACCTCCTCCACCCGCGGCTCGTCCGTGTCCTCCGGCAGTTCGGACTTGGCGGTGTCCACCTTCTCGCGCACGTCGGTCAGGGCCTGGTCGGCATCGAAACCGGCATCGAACTCCAGCACGACGGAGCCGAAGCCGTCGGCGGCGATGGAGCGCATCTCCTTCACCCCGTCGATGCCCTGTAGCTCCTGCTCCATGGGCCGGACCAGCAGGCGTGCCGAGTCCTCCGGCGAGATGCCGTCATGGGTCATGGAGACATAGATGATCGGGATGTTGATGTCCGGATCGGACTCCTTCGGGATCGCGTTGTACGCGGCAGCGCCCGCGAGCAGGATCAGCACAAGCGTGGCGATGACCGTGCGGGCACGGCTGATCGCTGCATCGATAATGGCGCTCATCATGGTGACTTACTCCGCCAGCGCGACGTCTACGATCTGGCCTTCGCGCACGAATTCCTGACCGACGGTGATGATCTGTACCTGGGGCGGCAGACCGCTGACCCAGACGCCGTCCGGCCCGTCGGCAATGATGCTGATGGGCATGAAGGCGACTTGGCGGTTCCGGTCCACGGTGCGCACGCCGATGATGCCGTCATCGTTCAGGGTCAGGATCGCCGGGGTCAGCCGGTGCGCCTGCACACTGCCGGCCTCCAGCATGATTTCCGCCGTGATGCCGTCCCGGATGCTGCGATCGGCATTGTCGATCTCGATCTCGGTACGGAAGGTACGGGTGGACGGTTCCGCGATCGGAGAGATGAAGCGGACCTTGCCGCTGACCTTGCGCCCGTCGATCAGCAGCACGTCCGCCGGTGTGCCGATCTCGACCTGGCCGATCTCCCGCTCCGAGATGTTGCCGATGGCGAGCACCGGGTCCTGGTCGACGATGGTGGCAACCGGGTCACCGACCTTCAGGAACGCGCCGAGCTGTACCGGGCGGGCGGAGATGACACCGTCGAACGGTGCCCGCACGGTCAGGTAGGCGATGTCCACTTCCATGCTCATCCGCGCAGCCTTCGCCGCGTCCAGGGCGGCAGCGCCCGCCGCGACCTGGGTGTCGGCGCGGTAGCCCTTGGCGTTCAGCTTCCGGTCGGCCTCGTACTCGATCTCGCGCTGCTTGATCAGCGCCTCGGTCTCGGCCAGGCGCGCGTTGCGGTCGCCCGAGGCGAGGCGGGCGATGGGGTCGCCCTTGCTCACCCGGTCGCCCTTGTTGCGGAAGATCTGCTCGACGCGGCCCTGGGTCTGCGCCTTGACATCGACCGTGCGGACCGACTCCGTCCGGCCGCGCACGGTGATCTGCACCGCGTGCGGTTCGGATTCGCTGACGCGGGTGCGGACGCTGGTCCGGTGCGCTTCCTGCTTCTTCCTCTCCGGTGCAGCAGCAGCCTGCGGCCCTTCGGCCTGCGTGGCCGCGGCTCCCTCCGACGCGTTGGCGCTGTCCTGGTTGCCGGAACCGTCGACGCCCAGGACCCCGGAAAGCAGCCAGCCGACGGCAGCCACGGCAATGATGATCGCGATGATGATGGATCGGTTCACGGTTTCAGTCTCCCGGCGCGGCGGTTCAGTCGGCGGCGGCCCCGGCCAGCAGGGCCTGGGCTTCCACGAGGTGTCGGTTGTCTTCCAGGTAGTCACGTTCGGCGCGGTACATGGCGTGGCCGAAGCCGCGCAGGAACTTCAGCACGTTCGGTGTCTCGGCTTCCTCCGTGCAGGTCTCGAGCTCCTGCAGCTTGGCGTTCAGCGCCGCCAGCCGTTCGTCGATCAGCTGGGCAATGCGGGACGGCGACATCAGGTCGGAGAACATCATCATCGCCAGGAACTCAGAGCGGATCCGGTCCTTCCGCGGCTTCTTCTGCAGCGCATCCATGAAGGCCATGCGACCGGCGGAGGTGATGGAGTAGATCTTCTTGTCGGGACGGCCGTCCTGTGCCTCCGCCTTGCAGGCGATCCAGCCATCATCGGTCATGCGGTTCAGGGCAGGGTAGATCGAACCGAAACTGGCCTCGTAGAAGTGGCTCAGCTCTTCCTCGAAGACCTTCTTGATCTCATAGCCGGTCGCGTCGCGCATCGTCAGGATGCCGAGACAAAGCGTGCGGATGTCCATTGGTGGATTCTCTGTTCAGGAGTAGGGCAGGAGCGTCGCCCGCCGAATTACAAAACGATATATATTGATTTGATATATTCTTTCAAGCGAAAAAACCTGCAATCAGCAGGTGCCGATTTGCCTCGGTGATACGCACGGGAGTGGTGAGAAATATTGCCCGTCAAACGTTTCATTCGTATGAACGGGAACGTGCAGGACGACTGCGTGTTAACAGGTCGGCAATTTCGACGTGTTAGGCAGGACCGGTCAAATTGGCGTCGGATGAGAGTGGCATGGAAACCCAGGTCTTCAGGGATCCGGATGACAAGGTGATCGGAAGTGCGGTCCTGCTGCAGTTGCTGCGCTACTGGCGGGGCCTGCTGCGCGATGGTCGCCTGCCGGCCCGTTCCGATCTCGCGCCGTCGGACATGATCCCCCTGCTGCCGTGGCTGATGCTTATCGACATCCTCGGAAGCGGGCAGTACCGCTATCGCCTCGTGGGTACCGGGATCGTCGAGCATGTGGGGTTCGATGCCACGGGAATGGACGTCGAGAAGGCCTATCGTGGCGGCAACTGGCCGGAAATCGCGAAGGACTACACGTATGTCGTCACGCAGCGTCGGCCCTGCCTGACGATCACGTCCGTCTTCCTGAAACGGGATGATCCGGCGCCGCTGACCTATCGCCGCCTGCTGCTGCCGCTGGCGCGGGATGGCACCAACCCCGACATGCTGGTCGGTGCCATCCAGTTCTCGGACTGATCAGACGTCGCGCGTCGGGCGGTGACCGACGATGGAGACGCGGCCGCCGCTGCGGCTGTAGGGGTAATAGTCCCAGGAGGCCTGGTGCTGCAGGCAGCGATTGTCCCACATCACCATCGTGTTCGGGCGGTAGCTGACGCGGCACTGGATATCCAGGCGCTTCTCCACGTGCCGGTAGAGCATTTCCAGCAGCGACTGGCTCTCGAACTTGCTCAGCCCCTTGATGTGGGACGTGAAGCCCGGATTGACGTAGAGCAGTTCACGCCCGGTCTCCGGATGCCGCACCACGACAGGATGTTCGTTGCGCGGATAACCCCCCTCCGGCGGGATCGTGTTGTAGGCACCGACATATGGGATGGCGCCGTCGTGCACGGCGGTCTGCGCCCGCAGGAATTCCTGCATCGGTTCCGACAGGGTCTCGAAGGCGCGGTACATGTTGGCGAAGCAGGTATCGCCGCCGCAGCCGACCTCCGGAATCTGCCGGATCAGCAGCATGGAGATCGAGGGCGGGCGCTCGTCGCAGGTCACGTCCGCGTGCCAGGCACCGCCGGCCGTGTACTTGGAGGTGGCCGTGGTCCTGATCTCCAGGATCGCCGGATCGGCACCCCGCTCCGCCCCGGGGGACTGCTTCAGCGGATGGTCGTCGGCAACCTTGCCGCCACTGGCCGCGGCCTTCTTCAGCGGATGGACATGCAGTTCGCCGAACAGGCTGCCGAAGGCCTTGTGCTGCTCATCGCTGATGTTCTGGTCGTGGAAGGCCAGCACGTGGTGGGTCAGGAAGGCACGCTTAACCTCCGCGACCTGCTCCTCGACGAAGGGCTTCGAGAGGTCGAAGCCCTCCACCACTGCGCCAATTACCGGTGTGATGGGCTTGACCGAGATATGGTCGTAGCCTTCGGTCTTCCAGTGATCCTGGTAGGTCACGGCGGGGCGCTGCATGGTCATGTCGGTTTCCTCCGGATGATGTTCGGCGTGGCTTCGGGCCTTGTTCGATTGCCGTAATTCATTTGCATTAGATTACCACACCCGCCCCTGCCGGCGCATTGCTTTTGACGCGTGGCTATCCCGCGTCCGACCAGCGTGTCCGCCCCTGTTCCAGCAGGTTGGCCGAGGAGGTGTAGAGCGCCTTGGAGACATAGGGACGGATTTCCTCCGCCCGCTTGCGGCAGAGGTCGGCCTTCAACTGCCGGGCCTGCTGCAGCACATCGTCGTCACCCGGTGCCTGCGCCAGCAGGTCGATGACGTGCAACGCCAGCTGGGTCTCGCCGGCATCAGCCAGTTCACGGGCGCGCGTGATGACGGCCTGCGGGTCGGTGATGGCGGACAGGATGGCGGCCTGTGCGGTATCGGGGTGTGCGGGGTGCAGGCTGGTCGGGTTGCGGTCCCACCAGCCATTCTCCTCCCGGCAGATGTCGCGCACCAGGTAGGACACGGCGCCATAGCGTTCGCGCATCCAGGTATGGTCGAACAACGCGTCCGGGCAATCCAGGTCATGGATGATCTCCAGGTCGCTCATGCCCCGGTTCATCCGGTCCACGACTTCCCGGCGCAGCCAGCGCAACGCCTCCGCCGTTGTCGTCAGCCGATGCCGTACGGCCTCCGCACCCTCCACGACCGGACCGAACTCCTGGATCAGGATCTCCGCATCCAGCGCGTCCAGCATGTCCAGCGTCTCCGCCCAGCGGATCGTGAAGCGCTGTGTCCTGAGCGGTGTGCCGACATTCGGGATCGTGGTGCCCGGAAACGCGGCACCGGCATAGAGGATGCGGTCCTCCGGCAGCCAGAGCGCCAGCACGTCATCGGTTTCCGACGGGGCCCAGAGCAGCTCGATCCGCGTCGCGCCCTCGCCAAGCACCAGGCGGTCGTCGAAGCTCCGTGTCGGGTCGATCTGGTTCTGACCGGCGGGGGAGATCTTCAACTGCGGGAACTGCATGCCGTTCAGCGTGTCCTGCAGCCCGGATGTCTCCCGGTAGCGGGCGAAGCGACGCGCGATGTTGGCATGTCCGATCAGTTCCGGGGCCGGGTCGCCGCGATCGGCGGCATGGCGTAGCCAGTCACCCGCCCCGTCATTGTAGCCCATGTGACCATGGCTGTAGCAGATGGCCTTCACCGGCAGGTCGGACCATTCCCTCAGGTGCTGGATCATCCGCGCGGTCATGCCCCGCCCGGACCCGGAATCCACCAGCACGATGCCATCCGGCTGCTTCACGGCAAGCGCGTTGCCCTGTGCGGGCAGGATCAGGACATGGTCGTTCAGTTCCCTGACCCCCACCGCCCCGGTGAGAATGTTCTTGCTGGTGGCGTTCGCGTCGTCCTGCATCGCTTCCTCCCCGATTGATGCACTTGCATTAATCTGCGCACAGGAGCTCCTCCGGGTCAATTCATCTCCGCCATGCATCGATGCCCGTTCGTTGCCAGGGGGGACTGCATGGCTGCCCGGTCAGAAAAATTCTTGCATGACGAGCAAACCGGCCTGCTTATTGCTTAAGCAAGTATTAACGAATTGGAGAGCAGGCAGACTCAGGATGCGAACATTCGCAGAAATGGAGGTCGTGGCGTCCGGGGAACTGGACAGCTACCGGTTCAGGACCGAGCGCGCTGGCCGCGAAGTCCTGCACCGGATCGTGGTCACTGGCCCGATCAACCTGCAGCGGCGGATCCCGCTCTACCGTGCCACGCTGGAGGCCACGGCCTCATCCCGTTACTTCTGCATTCTCGATAACAGGTCAGGTTTCGAGAACAGCTTCGCCTTCAAGGACATGAAGTTCTTCGCCGAAATGATGGGGAAGGCCGGGATCACGCATGTCTACGGTGCGACGATCACGCCTGACCTGGAGTATCCGAAGATCGTGGAACTGGCCGGTATCGCGCTGACCATGTCGTCGCTGAGGGGTGAACTGTTCTCCACCAGTGACGAGCAGGAAGCCGAAGCCTTCATTCGCGAACGTCTCGAATCCACGCAGGACCGCGAACAGGACTGACATACGCGCACGGTCGCGTCGCTGACCGGATCGGCTGGTCGTGGATGGACAAGCTTCCGGGTGCTCCCGCAATCGTGGCTTGTCGGGCCGGGTCTCTAGCGGCTAATCACGTTGCATCGACAGGGTAGCGTCAACCGCAGCAGACACCGATGAACAATGCCGAGTGAAATCGCAGGTCCGGCAATCGCGAGCGGATCGCTGCCGAGCTACTCCTACCACTCCGTCCGCTGCGGTGTGGAGGTACTGCATCGCATCACCGTGACCGGCCCGATCAACCTGGCACGGCGTCTTCCGCTGTATGAAGCCACGCTCGCGGTAAACCCGTCCACCAGCTACTTCTGCATCCTCGACAATCGCGGCGGTTTCGACAACGACCTGGGCTATGCCGACATGAAGGTGCTGGACCAGCGCCTCGTCGAAGCCGGCATCCGGACCTTCTACGGGGTCACGGTCACCAGCGACGCGGTCTATGACCGCATCGTCGAGATCGCCAACGTGAACATGCGTGTGACCGGCCTGGAGGGGCAGGTCCATGTCACGAACGACATGGACGACGCGGAACGGTTCATCGCGGAGATGCTGCGGGCGTCCGGCGCGGTGCCGAACGCGGGCCAGGGACAGAACTGAGCCGGGGGCCGGTCGGGCTTCACCCGGCACTCTCCAGGAACGCGAGACGGGCCACAAAAACGAAACGGGGCCCCGCCATCCGGCAGGACCCCGTTCCGTGACTGGCATGCGCCGCCGCGTGGCGGCAGCAGCGACAGATCAGCGCTTGGAGAACTGGAAGCTGCGGCGGGCCTTGGCCTTGCCGTACTTCTTGCGTTCCACCACGCGGCTGTCGCGGGTCAGGAAGCCACCCTTCTTCAGCACCGCGCGCAGCCCCGGCTCGTAGTAGGTCAGGGCGCGGGCAATGCCGTGGCGCACCGCGCCGGCCTGGCCGGAGAGGCCACCGCCGGTGACGGTTGCGAAGACGTCGAACTGGTTGTCACGGTTCGCGACATGGAACGGCTGGGCCACGATCTGGCGCAGCACCGGACGCGCGAAATAGACGTCCAGTTCCCGACCGTTGACGGAATAGCGACCGGAACCCGGCTTGATCCAGACACGGGCGATCGCGTTCTTGCGCTTGCCGGTGGCGTAGGAGCGGCCATGCTCGTCGATCTGGGGCTCGGCCGGGGCCTGCACCTCCTCGGGGGCGACGCCCATCGCATCGCCCAGATCGGACAGGTCGCCGACGGTGTTCTGTTCTTCGGACATGATGCGAACTACCTCGTGTTCTTGCTGTTGAGCGCCTTGAGGTCGATGACCTCCGGCTGGGCGCCGGCATGCGGATGCTCGGCACCGGCATAGACGCGCAGGTTCTTGAACTGCTGGCGACCCAGCGGGCCCTTCGGGATCATCCGCTCGACAGCCTTCTGCACCACCCGCTCCGGGAACTTGCCTTCCAGGATCTCGCGCGCCGTGCGCTGCTTGATGCCGCCCGGGTAGCCGGTGTGCCAGTAGTAGATCTTGTCCTGCTTCTTGAAGCCGGTCATCGCGACCTTGTCGGCATTGATGACGATGACATAGTCACCATCATCCATGTGCGGGGTGTAACCGGGCTTGTGCTTGCCACGCAGCCGGTTGGCGACGAAGGCCGCCAGGCGGCCCAGGACCACACCTTCGGCGTCGATCAGAATCCACTTCTTCTCGATATCTGCCGGCGTGGCGGAATAGGTTTTCATGATTGCTTGCCTCTCGCAGGTGCACCGGACGCGCCGGTTCCTGATGAAACGTGTCTCGGAAGTGGCGCTTCTAGTGAGCGCTCACCGGCACGTCAAGCGAAAAAACCGCTTTGCAAACAAAGGCATCCATGTGCGGTATTATTTGCACACGCATGGATTTCCCTGCCGGAACAACGGCCTCACGCGATGCGGATCAGTCGCGAGTCGTCGATGGCCTGTCCGACGCGCGCCGCCGCGTCATTTGCCCGGCGGCGATGATCGGGGTCATCCAGGTTGCGCTGCACGAACTCCGCCAGCGTTCCGGCGTGGCCGAAACTGGCCATGATGTGGCGCTGCGCCTGTTCCTGCGCGATATCGGCCATGGTCAGCAGCCGACCGTCCGGGGCCAGGGCGCCATGCAGGCTGATGTAGGCATGCAGCGGGGCCGAGGGGTGTTCGCCCCGTGCGTCGAAGCCAAAGCCTTCCAGCGCGCAGTAGCTGTAGCCGGTGCCGAGGGACTCCGTCCGGTGCATGACCTCCAACTGCAGGTCGGTGAGCCAGGTGACATGCACGCCCGCCCGTGCGCCGGGAACCACCGCCAGCGTTGCCGGGACCGAGCCGTACCCGGTCACCCGCGCCGCGAAGACCGGGACGAGATCATGGATGATGCCGTAGGTGACGGGCACGTCCGCGGTGTCGCCGAACTTCTGCCGCAACCGGTCCGGGGATCCGTTGGAGCCGGAGGCGACCACCGCATGCAGGCCTGCCGGGTCGAAGGGCTGCGGCGGGTTCAGCCGACCGTCGCGGAACAGGTAGGCCCGGTGCGGCGGATCGAAGGGATAGCGCAGCGCATGGGCGATCCTGTCATCGATCGTCCGGTGCATCAGGGAACGAACTGCTCGTTCAGGATACGCTCCTCCAGGCTGTGTTCCGGGTCGAACAGCAGCCGCATGGTCACGTCCAGCGCCTCGCTGACATGCACTTCGCTGACATTGCGCACCTCGAAGGTGTCGGCCACGGCGCTGATCGGGCGCTTGTACTCCTCCCGCACGTGGAACGTGACCTCCGCGCCGCGCGGCAGCAGGGCACCGCGCCAGCGGCGGGGCCGGAAGGCGCTGATCGGGGTCAGGGCCAGCACGCCGGCCGTCAGCGGCAGGATCGGGCCATGGGCCGACAGGTTGTAGGCGGTGCTGCCGGCGGGCGTGGAAAGCAGCACGCCGTCGCAGATCAGTTCCTCCATCCGCACCCGGCCGTCGATCTCGATCCGGATCTTGGCGGCCTGCCGGGTCTGGCGCAGCAGCGAGACTTCATTGATGGCAAGCGTTTCCTGCCGCCCGCCCGCTTCCGGGATCGCGACCATGCGCAGCGGATGGATCTGGGCCATGGTGGCGCCAGCCAGCCGTTCCAGCAGGTCGTCTTCCGTGTACTGGTTCATCAGGAAGCCGATGGTGCCGCGATTCATGCCGTAGATGGGGATGTCGCGATGCATGAAGTTGTGCATGGCCTGCAGCATGAAGCCGTCACCGCCCAGCGCGACGACCACGTCGGCCTCGTCGACCGGCGTGTTGCCATAACGCCTGGTCAGGGCCTCGATGGCTGACTCCGCCCCGGGAGTACGTGCGGAAGTGAACGCGATACGCTCGAATGACATGCGGTGTCCCCTCAAACCCCGACCCCGGTCCCGGCATCCCGGATGGCGGGAGTATAGCGAGCGATCCGTGACGTGCCAGTGATCGGCACCATGACCGCCGCCACAAGCGTGACCATGACGGCTTGCACATGCCCCTGCGGCGGGTGATCATCGGCGGATGGGAACCGTTCGGAAATACCTGCGCCCGCTGCTGCTGCTTCTCGTCCTGCTGCCTGTGGGCCTTGCCCGGGCGTCGGACGACCGGCACGAGGGGTACTATTACCCGGGGCCGGTGACGACGGAGCGTTACGTCGGTCGTGCGGAGACGATGGTGAACACGGATCGGGGCAAGCGCCTCGGCTTCATCACCGGCCTGACGGGGGAACAGCTCGCCCGCCCCTACTGGCCGACCTTCGTCATCTTCGCCAAGGGGGCCGAGGCGGAGAAGATGATCATCGTCGCCACGGGGAAGGACGGCTTCCGCACCATCTACCAGGCGCGGGCGCTGCTGGCGCAACTGACCGCGACGGCACGGGGGACGCCGCTGTTCAGGGAACTGAAGGTGGAGGACCTGTTCACCTTCTTCGACCTGGCCAGGATGCTGGGCTTCGAGCAGATCGTGATCTCTGACGGGGAATCGTTCTCGCACATGGTGCGCATCGAGTAGCGCGCCGATACCAGGGCACCGTTTCGCCTGCCGGAGACCAATTGCCGGAAACCATTCGCCTGACAGGGGGGGCGAGGGAACATGATGAGAAAACTGGGCAAGTTCTTCAGCCAGCGATGGCTGGCGTTCCTGGTGCTGGCCGGGCTGATCTGGGTGCGGGTCGAGGATCCGAACATCTCCCGCTTCGTGCGCGAGAATGTCTGGTTCGACCAGTTCCAGCGCTTCGACGAGTATGTCCCGCCCGCGCGCCACACCGCCATCGTCGATATCGACGAGAAGAGCCTTGCCGCGGTCGGCCAGTGGCCCTGGTCCCGCTACCAGATCGCCGTGATGATCCAGGTGCTGAGCCAGCTCGGCGCCAAGGGCATCGCCTTCGACGTCACCTTTCCGGAGTTCGACCGGCTGTCGCCGACCGTCTACAGCGACCAGAACGCCCAGTTGCCTCCGGAAGTCGCCAATGCCCTGAAGCAGCTGCCCAACACCGACGAGCAGCTTGCCGCCGTGCTGCGCCAGAGCGTGACGGTGCTGGGCGGCACCACGACCTTCGAGAAGGTGGAGGGCAAGGACCGCAAGTTGCCGCGCGGCGCGCGTATCCTGGAGGAGAACGGGCCGGGCAAGCAGTGGCTGCCGCTCTATCCCGAGCTGATCGAGAACAACCCGATCCTGCAGGAGGCCGCGCCCGGCTTCGGCATCTTCAACACCGACCCGAGTACCGACGGCGTGGTGCGGCGCGTGCCGTCGCTCACCCGCGTCGGACCGCCGAACGACCCGAAGAACCAGGAGGTCTATGTCAGTCTCGGCATCGAGCTGATCCGCCTGGTCCACGGCTCCAAGGGGATCATCATCTCCAAGGCCAACCAGAATTCCGGCATTGCCTCGATCCGCATGCGCTCCCGGCTGCGCGAGGACAAGAAGCTGGTGATCCCCACCAACGAGAACGGGATCATCTGGCCGCGCTTCCAGGCCCACAACAAGGACATCTACGTCTCCGCCTCCGACATCGTGCAGATCGATCCGTCCAACCAGGCCAAGATCCAGGAACTGTTCGGCAAGGTGAAGGACAAGTACGTGCTGGTCGGCACCTCGGCGGAGGGGCTGAAGGATATCCGGGCGACGCCGCTGGTCGGCGCGATTCCCGGGGTGGAGGTCCATTCCAACATCATCGACATGGTCGAGAACGAGGACTACCTGATCCGGCCCTCCATCTCGAACGCGATCGAGCTGGCGATCATCCTGGTGGCAGGCATCATCCTGATCTCGCTGGTGCCGTCGCTTTCGGCGATCACCACCATCGCCTTCTTCCTGCCCTTCAGCCTGCTGCTGCTGGGGGGAAGCTGGTACCTGTTTGCCTACGAGGCGCTGCTGGTGGACGGGCTGACGCCGGTCGTGGCGCTGTTCATCCTGTTCGTGCTGCTGGTCTACCAGAAGTTCGCCCGTGAACAGGCGCAGAAGAAGCAGGTGCGCGGCGCGTTCAGCCAGTACCTGTCACCGGCGCTGGTCGAGCAGCTGGCGGAGGATCCGGACCGGCTGGTGCTGGGTGGCGAGACCAAGAGCATGACGTTCCTGTTCTGCGACATCCGTGGCTTCACGCCGATTTCGGAGAGCTTCAAGGGCGATCCGCAGGGCCTGACCAGGCTGATCAACAAGTTCCTGACGCCGATGACGGACATCATCATGGGCAACCATGGCACCATCGACAAGTACATGGGCGACTGCATCATGGCGTTCTGGAACGCGCCTCTGACCGACGAGGAACATCCGCGTCACGCCTGCGAATCGGCGCTGATGATGGAGCGTGACCTGGTGCGCGTGAACGAGCAGCTGAAGGTCGAGGCGGAGGAGGAGGGCCGTCCCTTCATCCCGATCCGCATCGGCATCGGCCTCAACACCGGCGAGTGCGTGGTGGGCAACATGGGGTCCCAGCAGCGCTTCGACTACTCGGTGCTGGGTGACGCGGTGAACCTGGGCGCCCGCCTCGAGGGCCAGTCGAAGTCCTATGGCGTCACCAACATCATCGGCGAGATCACGGCGGAGGCGGTGCCCGACTACGCGATCCTGGAACTGGACCTGATCGCGGTGAAGGGCAAGGACGAGGCCGTGCGCATCTTCACCATGCTGGGTGGGCCGGAAGAGGCGGAGAAGCCGGAATACAAGGCCCTGCGCGCCGAGACCGAGGCCATGCTGGCCACCTACAAGGCCATGAAGTTCGACGAGGCCTGGGCCCACATGGAGAAGTGCCGCGAACTGCGCCCCGACATGGACGTGCTGTGGGACCTCTACCAGGAACGGCTGGAGGAATACCGGGAGAACCCGCCGCCCGCCGACTGGGACGGCGTGTTCCGCGCGACCACGAAGTAGGGGCCGTCGCGGGGTGCTGGTGGCCGCCGGCGGGTGCGATCATTTTGCCGCAGCCGGGTGATTGCCGCCATCCCGCGACTTCTCTATGTTGCGGCCCGCGTCAGGGGACGCGTGACTGATGAATTGTTTCGCGGTCGGCGGCGGTCGGCCAGGCGAGGATCACTGTTTCAAGGGGGCAGGCGATGCACGAACCGGGTTCCATGGATATCAGCCAGCACAAGGGCATGTGGGGCGCATTCGTCACGCTGACCAAGGTGACGGTCATTGGCTGTATCGTCCTGCTGATCGGCATGGGCATCTTCCTGGTCTGATACGCGGTACGGGCGTTGAGGGACGGCGACGGCGCAGGCCCTGAGGGGCGGCGGTCGCACCACCACAGGCGGACAGGGCGGCGAACAGCATGAAAATCGGTATCCCGAAGGAGCGCCGCCCGCTGGAGCGGCGCGTTGCCGTTTCACCGGAGACGGTCAAGAAGTTCTCAGGGCTTGGGGCGAAGGTGGTTGTCGAGACCGGCGCGGGCGCGGCCTGCGGCCTGACCGACGACCTGTTCCAGGCGGCGGGCGCGGAGATCGCGGCGGATGCCGCGGCGGCCGTTGGTGACGCCGACCTGGTGCTGAAGGTACGCCGGCCCCTGACGGAGGCCGAGGGCGGGCCGGACGAGGCGGCGATGCTGAAGTCCGGCGCGGTGCTGGTCGCCGGGCTGGAGGCGCTGCAGAACGCCGACCAGGTGAAGGACTATGCGTCGAAGGGCATCGTCGCCTTCGCCATGGAACTGATGCCCCGCATCACCCGCGCACAGTCGATGGACATCCTGTCGTCCCAGTCCAACCTGGCTGGCTACAAGGCGGTGCTGGATGCCAACGAGCATTTTCCCCGCGCCATGCCGATGATGATGACCGCTGCGGGCACCGTTGCCCCGGCACGGGTCTTCGTCTTCGGTGCCGGTGTCGCCGGGCTGCAGGCCATCGCGACGGCGAAGCGGCTTGGCGCCGTGGTCTCGGCCACCGACGTGCGTCCCGCCACGCGTGAGCAGGTGATGAGCCTGGGCGCGAAGTTCGTGGCCCCCGACATCGAGGAATCGGGTGACGGCGAAGGCGGCTACGCGAAAGAGATGTCCGACGCCTACAAGGCCAAGCAGGCCGAGATGACGGCGGAGGCGCTGAAGAAGACCGACATTGCCATCACCACGGCACTGATCCCCGGCCGCAAGGCGCCGATCCTGATCACGGCGGAGCACGTGAAGTCGATGCGCCCCGGTTCCGTCATCGTCGACCTGGCGGCGGAGATGGGCGGCAACTGCGAGCTGACCACGCCGGGCGAGGTGACGGTGGAGCATGGCGTGACCATCGTCGCGCACCTGAACACCGCCAGCCGTGTCGCGGCCGATGCATCACTGCTGTTCGCCAAGAACCTGTGGAACTTCCTGTCGCCGCACATCGACAAGGACAGCGGCGAGCTGAAGCTCGACTGGGAAGACGAGACCGTCACCGGCACCCTGCTGACGCGGGATGGCCAGGTCGTGCATGCGCAACTGAAGGGTGAGGGCTGATCATGGAAGCCGTTGATCCGTTTGTATTCCGGCTGGCGATCTTCGTGCTCGCCATCTTTGTCGGCTACTACGTTGTCTGGTCGGTGACGCCCGCGCTGCACACGCCGCTGATGTCCGTCACCAACGCCATCAGTTCGGTCATCGTGGTCGGCGCGCTGCTGGCCGTGGGACCGGAGATCGGTGGTGACGGATCGACCTTCGCCAAGATCCTCGGCTTCATCGCGGTGATCCTGGCGTCGATCAACATCTTCGGCGGCTTTGTCGTCACCCAGCGCATGCTGGCCATGTACAAGAAAAAGAAGAAGTAGGAGCAACCGGGCATGTCGGCCAACCTGACCGCGATCGCCTATCTGGTTTCGGGCATCCTCTTCATCATGGCGCTGAGGGGGCTGTCGTCGCCCGAATCCAGCCGCCGTGGCAACATCTTCGGCATGGTCGGCATGACCATCGCCGTGCTGACCACCATCGTCAGCCCTGCCGTGACGTCCTATGTCTGGATCATCGTCGCGCTGATCATCGGCGGTGCCATCGGCACGGTCATCGCGCGCCGCATCCCGATGACGGCCATGCCGCAGCTTGTCGCCGCCTTCCACAGCCTGGTCGGCCTGGCCGCCGTGCTGGTGGCCGCCGCCGCGTTCTACAATCCGGAGCCCTATGGCATCCTGAATGCCGCAGGTGAGCTGAAGGTCGCGAGCCGTATCGAGATGGGGCTGGGCGTCGTCATCGGTGCCATCACCTTCTCCGGCTCCATCATCGCCTTCGCCAAGCTGCAGGAACTGATGACCGGCAACCCCATCACCTTCCCCGGCCAGCACCCGCTGAACGCGCTGCTCGGCCTGGTGATCGTCGGTGCGCTGGTGCTGTTCTGCATCGATGTCGATCCGACCTGGTTCTGGGTCATGACCATCCTGGCGCTGGTCATCGGCTTCCTGCTGATCATCCCGATCGGCGGTGCGGACATGCCGGTGGTGGTGTCGATGCTGAACAGCTATTCCGGCTGGGCGGCGGCAGGCATCGGCTTCACGCTGGAGAACACGGCGCTGATCATCGTCGGCGCGCTGGTCGGTTCCTCCGGTGCGATCCTCAGCTACATCATGTGCAAGGGCATGAACCGGTCCTTCTTCAACGTCATCCTGGGCGGTTTTGGCGGCGATACCGGCGGCGCGGCGGCGACCCGCAGCGACAAGCCGGTCAAGGCTGGTTCCGCCGACGACGCGGCCTTCATCATGAAGAACGCGGGCAAGGTCATCATCGTGCCGGGCTATGGCATGGCGGTGGCGCAGGCCCAGCACGCGCTGCGCGAGATGGCCGACAAGCTGAAGGAAGAGGGGGTGGAGGTCGTCTACGCCATCCATCCGGTGGCTGGCCGCATGCCGGGGCACATGAACGTGCTGCTGGCGGAGGCCAACGTGCCCTATGACGAGGTGTTCGAGCTGGAGGAGATCAATTCCTCCTTCCAGACGGCGGACGTGGCCTTCGTCATCGGTGCCAACGACGTGACCAACCCGGCTGCCCGCGACGACCCGCAGAGTTCCATCTACGGCATGCCGATCCTGGACGTGGACAAGGCCAAGACGGTGCTGTTCGTGAAGCGCTCCCTCAGCCCCGGTTACGCCGGCATCGACAACGAGCTGTTCTATGCCGACAACACCATGATGCTGTTCGCGGACGCCAAGGGCTGCTGCGAGGAGGTCGTGCGCGCCATCGACTGATGGTCGCCGGACGGGCCGTGGCCAGCGCTGTGGCTCAGGCCCCGCCCTTGTGCAGCACGACGCGGTATCCGTCCGGATCCTCGAAGGTCGCGCCCCTGTCCCGCCAGTAGGGATTGTGCGGTTCCACCGGGTCGAAGCCATGCGCCTGCATGCGGGCCACGGCTGCGTGCCAGGCTGTTTCGTCCTCCAGGTAGAACACCAGCAGGTTCTCCGGCGTTGCCGCGCGACCGGCGGTGTATCCGTGCTTGCGGGTGAAGGCGAAATGGTAGGCCGCGCCCGGTACGCCGACGATCAGGCCGTCAAAGCCGTCATGGCCCTCGAAGCCGTAGATCACCGGAAACTGCAGCGCATCGACATAGAAACGTCGGACCGGGGCCAGGTCGTCTGTCGGGCGCACCACCCGCAGCACTGGCTGCCCCTGCATCAGGCCGCGGCATCCTTCTGACGCTGCCGCTCCTCCAGGTAATAGTAGAGTGGCAGGCCGCAGGAAATGCCGACCAGCAGCAGCCCGACGATGGCAAACCCGTAGCCGGGCACATGCCGCCGACGTTCCTGCACCAGGATGTAGATCAGGAAGCACAGCCCGGTCAGCACCAGGTCGGCCATGAAGAACCGGCCCGACAGCGTCATCGCGTTCTGCACGAACAGCAGGTGCACATTGAAGTCGTGGTCGATCGCCCACGGTACGAAGAACACGTAGGGGATGACGGTGCCGACCAGTGTCATGAGCAACCAGAATCGAGCCATGCCTGTCTCTCGCATAAAGCTGTTAATCAGCACTTAACATGGAGACCAGTGAATCGCTGCCTATTTCTCGCAACAACTTGCGAAGCATTGCAGTGGGGAAGGATTGGTAATCCGCCGCGACTTCAACGAAGGAGTCTTCGCCGCCGATGACCTGATGTCGATAGTAATTCTCAATCTCCTCTTCTCGACTGAGGATCGGCAGGCCGTTGATGGTGATGCCTGACGCCACGGCGGCGTCACGCTCCGTGGCGGCATTGGGCAGGTGCGTGTTGCTGCCGTCGCCGGAAATGTCGATCACCTTCCGCTCCGCGACGTAGGGCAGGTGGCGGAACTGCGCCGCACTGAAGCGGATGGCGGAACCGATGGCCGTGCCACCGTCCGCGAACAGGCGCGGTGTTTCGCTGATCATGTCCGCCAGGCTGCCGGCGGAGGCTGCATCGGAGACCCGGGTCCAGGGAATGGCCAGCCAGGTCTGGTGCGGGCCGGACCATTCGACCAGCGCGATGGCCACAGCTCCCGCTGCGCCGCCACGAATGGCCTCGATGACGCGTGGATGGCGCAGGGCCGTCGCGATGCCGTCAAGCTGCAGCCCGAATTCCTCCCGATTGACGGAGCGGGAGGCGTCCACCGCCAGCACCAGCGCAACATCGACGGAGGCCTCTGCCCGCGCCCGCTCCGTGGCCAGCATCGGCAGCAGGATGAGCACCGCGAGCAGCAGCAACGGGCGCATCGGCCTCATGACGGCGTCGCCGCCTGCATGCGCTGCTCCACGGTCCTGAGCGTCAGGGCAAGGGCCACGCCTGTCAGTCCGGCGGCCAGCACCAGCCAGCGGGCCGCGCCGAAGTCGCCATCGGCCTGCACGGCGAGCCAGGCAACCGCCGGCGGCCCGAGCAGGGAGCCGAGATTGGTGCACTGGACGATCACCCCGTTGGTGGTTCCGATGTTGCGCGCGCCGGGGCTGTGCATCGGGGCACCGGCCAGCACCGCACCGGGTATCAGGCCGCCGATGGCGGAGAACAGGGCCGCCAGCAGCAGCCGGGTCTCGGGCGGCAGCGTGTTGTCATAGATCCCGAACGCCAGCACAGACAGGCTCAGGGAACAGCCGACAACGATCTTCCAGCGCGCCAGTCCGAGATTGAGCAGGGGGCCTGACCCCAGGCAACCGGCCATGTTGGCCCCGACCACCAGTGCCACGCCAAGGCCCGCATCCGCCGTCGACAGGCCGGCCTGTTCCATGATCGTCGGCATCCAGGTCAGGACCCCGAACCACTGCGTCGTGTAGCTCATGAAGATCAGGCCCAGCAGCCATGGTCCGGGGCGGCTGACCACGTCACGCAGCCCGCGCAGTGACCGGGCCTCTGCCGGGCGTCCGCCGACACCACGCGTCGCCGACAGGAACAGCAGCAGGAACAGCGCGACCGCAGCCGCGTTGAACCACCAGATCAGCCGCCAGCCGTCCACCTGGGTCAGCAGCGGCGCGGCGGCCATCATCAGGCAGAACCCGGCAGGCATGTAGATGCTCCAGGCGCTGAGAGCCATCCGCTGGTCCTTCGCGGCCACCAGTTCCGACAGCAGGCCGGGCACGGCGGTCACGATGCTGACGAAGCCCACGGCCTCCATGATCCGGGACGCGTACATGACCGTTGCGGTCTCCGCCATGGTACCAAGCAGGTTGCCCGCGATGATCGCGACCAGTCCCAGCGTCACGGCGCGGCGGCGACCGATCTGGTCGGCGAAGACACCGGCGACGATGCCGACCGCAACCGCGAGACCGTTGATGATCGACATGTAGAATCCGGCCCCGACAAGGTCGATCTGCAGCGAGTCCCGGATGCCGCTGATCATCGGCGGCGCCTTGCCGACCTGCATGCCGCAGATGATCCCGGCGGTGATCGCGATCCAGGCGATCCCCCAGCGCGTCCTGCATGATTCCCTGTTCATGGGGCGGATCATAGTGCCGAAAGGGTCGTCCCGCGCCATCGCTCTGACCCCGTGGAAAGGGGGCAGGGTTTCCGTCAGCACTGGTCTGGATGAGAGCCTGTCGGTCCGGCTGGAGGCGCGGGCCGGAATCGAACCGGCGTACACGGATTTGCAGTCCGCTGCGTAACCACTCCGCCACCGCGCCGAAGCCGACAGGGCACCGGTGTATATGCGGGGCAAGCCCTCCCGGTCAAGCGGCATGGGCGCACGCCGATCCGCCGCATTGCGTGGTTCAGGTGCGGGAACTATAAGCAGGAGGCTCAAGGTGCACTCAACGTTGCGGGAGAGACGGCGAAAATGGACTTCCAGGCTGCGCGCAAGGCCATGGTGGACAGCCAGTTGCGACCGAACCGGCTGACCGACGACCGCATTGCCGATGCGATGCTCTCCCTGCCGCGCGAACGGTTCCTGCCGAAGGCGCTGGCCGGTGTCGCCTATGTCGACGAGGACATTCACATCGGCAATGGCCGCTATGTCATGGAGCCGATGGTGCTGGCCCGCATGCTGCAGGTTGCCGAAATCCGCCCGACGGACACGGTGCTGCATGTCGGCTGTGCCACCGGTTATGCCAGTGCCGTGATGGCCCAGCTTGCCGGCACCGTCGTGGCCCTTGAATCCGATCCCGAACTTGCGGCGAAGGCGACCGACCTGCTGGCCGAGCAGCAGGTCGCCAACTCGGCCGTGGTGGAGGGCGAGCTTGCCAGGGGCCTGGCGGACCAGGGGCCGTTCGACCTGATCTTCGTGGAGGGGGCGGTTTCCGAAGTGCCGCAGGCCCTGATCGACCAGATCGCGGAGGGGGGGCGCCTGCTGGCCATCATCCGTGGTGGCGGTGTCGGCGTCGTGACCCTTTACCGGCGGGAGAACGGTGCGATCGGGCACCGGTCGCTGTTCGATGCGGCGACACCGGTACTGCCCGGTTTCGAGGCGCGCAAGGCCTTCGTGTTTTGAGTTCTGACAGTTCCCTGCCGCTGGAGGTCACGCCCTCCGACGCCCTGACGCTGGTACGGGAATCGGACGCGATGATCATCGATGTCCGGGAAAAGTGGGAATGGGATGTTTGCAGGATCGCAGGCGCCCACCATATCCCCCTGCGTGACCTGCCCCAGCGGCGAGACGAAGTTCCGGCGGACCGCCCCGTGATCTTCAACTGCCACCACGGCATGCGCAGTATGCAAGCGGTGTCATGGCTGCGACAGCAGGGTTATGGCAACGTGACGAACCTTCATGGAGGCATCGACCTATGGTCGCAGGAAATCGACAGTTCGGTCGCGCGCTACTGACCGGTTCGGCGTTCGTCGCCCTTGCGACCGGCCTGACGGTCGCCGCAACCCTGTTCACCGCACCGGCCCGGGCCGAGACACTTCGCGATGCACTCAACGCCGCCTACACGACCAACCCGACCCTGCGGGCGGAGCGGGCGAACCTGCGGGCCAATGACGAGAATGTTTCCCAGGCTGTGGCCGGCTGGCACCCGACAGTGGTCGTCACCAGTGACCTGGGCGTGCAACTGACCGACCAGGACGT
The DNA here is from genome assembly GCA_965228535.1 of Minwuia sp. Lineage (GTDB taxonomy): Bacteria > Pseudomonadota > Alphaproteobacteria > Minwuiales > Minwuiaceae > Minwuia. The sequence continues at coordinate 2,037,974 of CBDDHU010000003.1, forward strand.
TGGCGGCGTCAACCGCTCCGACGGCACCGTGCCGGTGAATGCCAACGTTCAGGTACGGCAGCCGATCTACCAGGGCGGTCGCGTGGACGCGCAGATCGGCTCCGCCGAGGCGCTGGTCCGGGCCGGCCGGCAGAACCTGCGTGGTACGGAGCAGGACGTGCTGCTGGACGTGGTCACCGCCTTCCTGGATGTGCTGCAGAACCAGGCGGTGGTGCGTCTGAACCTGAACAACGAGGAACGGCTGCGTCGCCAGCTCGAGGCCGCGCAGGACCGGTTCAGCGTGGGCGAGATCACCCGTACCGACGTGGCCCAGGCCCAGGCGCGGCTGGCCCGTGCCGCCGCCGACCGGGCGCAGTCGGAGGGGAACCTGATCGCCGCGCAGGCCAACTATGCCCGCATCGTCGGCAACCAGCCGGGGCAGCTGGAGCCGCCGCCGCCCCTGCCGCCGCTGCCGGGGGACGAGGCCGAGGCTCTGACCATCGCGTTCGCCAACAATCCCGACCTGCTGTCGTCGAACGAGGTGGCCCGTTCGGCCCGCTTCGACGTGGAGACGGCCGAGGGGCAGCTGAACCCGAGCCTGGATTTCGAGACCACGGGCGTCCATGCCCGCGACAACAACCAGAGCGGCAACGTGACCAGCCAGGTCACGTTCCAGATCGTGGCCACCGTGCCGCTGTACCAGACCGGTGCGGTCTACAGCGCCGTCCGTCAGCAGCGCCAGGTCGAGAGCCAGCGCCGCCTGCAGGTGGAGGAGACGCGTCGTGTCGTCGAACAGGGCGTCACCCAGGCCTGGGAGGCGCTGACCACCGCGCAGGCGCGGATCCAGGCTGGCCGGGAGGAAGTCCACGCCAACGAGATCGCGCTGGAAGGCGTGATCCAGGAGGCGCAGGTCGGCTCCCGCACCACGCTGGACGTGCTGGATGCGGAGCAGGAGCTGCTCGATTCGCAGGTGGCACTGGTTCAGGCGGAGCGTGACGAGTATGTCGCCGCGTTCCAGTTGCTGGATGCGGTGGGGCAGCTTGATGCCGGATCGCTGGGTCTCGACGTCGAGGTCTACAATCCGTCCGTCAACTACCGGGCCGTGCGGGAACGCTGGTTCGGCTTCGATGCACCCGGCCTGAAATAGCCAGCAGGGGACGCGGAACATGCACCAGGTCTTGCCGGTGCGTTAACCAAGTCTTAGCGTCGTCCCTCTAATTTCCGGTTCTGGAGCGGGCCGTGCACGGCCCCGACCAGCATGAAGCCGCAGAAAGCGGGGAACGGGACAGTCATGAGCGACGCATCGGCACAGAGCGAACCGACAATGGAGGAAATCCTTGCCTCCATCCGGCGCATCATTTCCGAAGACGACGATACGCCGGAGGGCGCAGCCGAAAATGATGAACCGGCTGTGGCGGAGAGCGAGCCGACGGTCGACGACATCCTTGCCGTTGATGACGAGCCGGAACCTGAGCCCGAACCCGAGCCTGAGCCCGAGCCGGAACCCGAACCCGAGCGCCCCAGCGCCGACGTCTTCGAACTGACGCAGGTGCTGCGCGATGACGGCACTGTCCAGGACCTCGAAGACGACCTGGCGATGGAGGATGAGCCGGAGCCGCTGGCACCGCCGCCCCCGCCTCCGCCGCGCCCTGCCACAACCGATTTCGGCCTGCTTTCCGACAGTGTCGCCGCCGATGCCGCCGCGTCCTTTGCGGGGCTCGCCAGTGCCCTGTCCGCGCAGCGTGACATTGCCGTGCCCACCCATCGCACCCTGGAGGACATCACCAAGGAACTGCTGCGGCCGATGCTGAAGCAGTGGCTGGACCAGAACCTGCCGACGGTGGTGCAGCGCATCGTGGAACGCGAGATCGCCAAGCTCACCGCCCCGGTCGACGAACCGAAGCAGCGCTGACGGACCGCTCGTCCGCCATTCCTGAGCCAGCCTTGCGCGCGGCTGAACATTTCTCGCGTGTCATCCGCGCCGCCTGACCTATCCTGCCCGCCGACAGCAATGACGGAGGGTAGCGATGACCCGCACGCTCAGGATGTGGCAGGTGGATGCGTTCAGCGATGCACCGTTCAGGGGCAATCCATGCGCCGTCTTCTTCGACAGTGGCGACCTGTCGGGGGAGCGGATGCAGCAGATCGCGCAGGAAATGAACCTCTCGGAGACCGTGTTCCTCTGTCCGCCGACCACGCCGGATGCGGATTACCGCGCGCGCATCTTCACCCCGCGCAGCGAGCTTCCCTTTGCCGGACATCCGACCATCTCTGCCGCCTTCTGTGTCTGGAGCAGCATGCGCGATGCAGGTCTCGGTCCCCTGCCGACATTGCTGCGCCAGGAATGCGGGGCCGGGATCGTGCCGGTGGAGATCGGCACGCGGGACGGCGCGCAGACCTTCACCATGACGCAGATCGCGCCGGAGTTCCGCAGCTTCGACCTCGACCGGGGGCAGGTCGCGGCGGTGCTTGGCTGTGCGCCGGATGACCTGTGTGACCCGGCGCTGGATGCGGCCAGCACCGGCATCTGGTGGATGTTCGCCCGCTGCCGTTCGCCTGAGGTGGTCGCGGGCCTGGCCCCCGACATGACGGCGATAACCGAACTCTCGCACCGGACCGGGATCACCGGCCTGGCTGCCTGGTCCGTTGGCGCGACGCAGGACGGCGTAGACGTGAAGCTGCGCGCCTTCGCCCCGGCGGAGGGCGTGCCGGAGGACCCGGTGACCGGGTCGGCCAATGGCTGCCTTGCCGCCCTGATCGCGCGCGATGGCGTGCTCGGCACCGCACCGGTCAGCTACGTGGCGGAACAGGGCGTGGAGATGGGGCGTGCTGGTCGGATCTTCGTCCAGTGCGATGCGGGCGATACCGGCCCGCGTGTCGGCGGGCAGGTGGTGCGGGTGATGACCGGCGACCTCGTCATCTGACAGGCAGGCACGGCAGCGTCGTCAGGCTTGGGGAAGGCGCCGCGATCAGGTAGGTTCTGGCCATGAAATATCTGCGTTCCACACTTTCCGCTGGCCTGCTGCTTGCCGCCATTGCCGTTGCACCGGCACCGGCTGCTGCAGCGTTCGTGGAGGGCGTGGCAGCCTACAACCGTGGTGACTTTGCAGCTGCCGCGGAGATCTGGCGGCAGGACGCGGCCAATGGTGATGCGGCGGCGCAGCGCAATCTCGGGCTGCTCTACCTGAACGGGCAGGGGGTGCCGAAGGACGAGGCCGCGGCAGCGGAGTGGTTCCGCCGTTCCTCCGACCAGGGCTTCCCGCGTGCCTCCGCCAGCCTGGCCGAGATGTACCTGCGCGGGGTCGGCGTGCCGAAGGATGCCGAGCGTGCGGTGTCGCTGTACCAGCGCGCGGCGGAGGCGGGCCTGCCGGAGGCGCAGCACAATCTCGCCATCCTGATCGAGGCCGGTTTCGGTGCGCCGAAGGACCCGGAACTGGCCCGTCGCTGGTTCCAGCGTGCCGCCGCAGGCGGGCACGAGGCGGCACGCGAACGACTGCGCCGGATGGAACCGCAGGATGACGGTGACGACATTGCCGTGGAAGCCGATGACAGCGCGGGGGAGCCGACAGACGCAGCATCGGGTGACCTGCCCCGGGTGGAGCAGGCCGGTGATGGCGGGCTGGTCGACAGCCTGCATGCCATCCTGTCGCCGTCTGACTGAACGGAAGCCGGTTCCGACAGGCACGGAACGGGTGCCGGAACATGCGTTTCCTGCCACATCTGGCAATGAAACATTGACGTCACTACATGATACTGTGGAAGGACCATGACGATTCCGCATGGTCTGACGGATCTTTTTCGACCAGCATGACGAGCATGAAAGACCCTTATTCCGTACTGGGCGTGACGCGGGCTGCGTCACAGGAAGACATCAAGCGGGCCTATCGTGGCCTGGCGAAGGAGCTGCATCCGGATCGCCATCCCGGCGACACGGCTGCGGCCGAGCGTTTCAAGGAAGTATCCGCCGCCTACAACCTGCTGGGCGATGCGGCCCAGCGCGCGCGCTTCGACCGTGGCGAGATCGGTGCCGATGGCGCGGAACGGGCGCCGCATGGTTTCCACTATGCCAATGCCGGCGGGGCGGACGAGTTCACCCGTGGCGGCTTCGGTGGTGCCCGCGGGTTCGAGGATATCGTCGGCGACATCTTCGGCGGCTTTCGCGGCGGTGCGCGCGGCGGCCCGGTGCGTGGCCGCGACCGGAAATACAGCCTGAGCGTCGAGTTCCTGGAGGCTGCGCGGGGCGGCAACCGTCGCCTGACGCTGCCCGGCGGCAAGACGCTGGACGTGCGCATTCCGGAGGGGCTGGAGGATGGCCAGCAGATCCGCCTGAAGGGCCAGGGCGACAAGCCGCAGAATGGCACTGCCGGTGACGCGATGATCGAGGTCTCGGTGCGCCCGCACCCGCTGTTCAGCCGGGAGGGGCGGGACATCCACCTGGAACTGCCGATCTCCCTGCGTGAGGCGGTGCTGGGGGCGAAGATCACGGCACCGACGATTCACGGCGATGTCACCATCAGCATCCCCAGGGGTTCCAATGCCGGGCGGGTGCTGCGGCTGAAGGGGCGCGGCATCCGCAACCCGAAGGACAGCTCCGCCGGTGACCAGTACGTGAAGCTGAAGGTGGTGCTGCCGGAGGAGCCGGACGCGGCGCTGGAGGATTTCGTGCGCAACTGGCGGCAGGGGGAGGATCACAATCCCCGCAGCGGCCTGCGCACCGGCTGAGCACACCGTCACGGACGGGTGCGCCTTGGGGGAGGGAAAGCATGACGGCCAGGCGTGAACTGGAGGTACTTGTCCACGGACTGCAGTTCGGGGAGGGGCCGCGATGGCATGACGGCCTGCTCTGGTACTCCGACTTCTATGCCCACAAGGTCCGCACGGTCGACCTGCAGGGCACGGTCCGGGACATTGCGGATGTGCCGAACCAGCCATCCGGCCTGGGCTTCGATCCGGAAGGGCGGTTGCTGATCGTGTCGATGCTGGACCGGCGGCTGCTGCGCCAGGCAGCGGACGAGGCACTGGAAGAGGTCGGTGACCTGTCCGGCGTGGTCAGTGCGCCCTGCAACGACATGGTGGTCGATGCCCAGGGCCGCGCCTATGTCGGCAATTTCGGCTTCGAGCGTCACAAGGGGGAAGACCCGAAGACCACCAGCATCTGGCGCATCGACCCGGACGGCACCGTCCATGAGGCGGCGACGGAGCTGATGTTTCCCAACGGCACGGTGATCACCCCCGATGGCGGGACGCTGGTGGTGGGGGAGACCTTCGGCAACCGGCTGACCGCCTTCGACCGCGCGGCCGACGGCACCCTGTCCAACCGGCGCCTGTTCGCCGACATGCCCGGATACTTCCCCGACGGCATCTGCCTGGACGCGGAAGGCGCGATCTGGGTGGCGGATCCGCGTGGGCGCCGGGTCGTCCGCGTCTTCGAGGGCGGGCGCATCGCGGAGGAGATTCCGCTGGGCGACCGGGGGGCCTATGCCTGCATGCTGGGCGGACCGCAGCAGCGGCACCTGTTCGTCATCACCAACCAGGACAGCGGACCGGACATCGCCGGCAAGGGCCTGGGGCGGATCGAGGTGATGGAGGTCGAGGTGCCGGGCGCGGGCCTGCCCTGAACGTCAGGCTCCCGGACCCTGCTTGCTGCCGATCTTCGGCTCCTCACCCGTCAGCAGGCGGGTGATGTTGGCGCGGTGCTTCAGGAAGATGCAGGCGGCCAGCACAATGGCCAGTTCCATCCGCAGGTGGTCGTACCAGAGGTAGGCATAGAGCGGTGTCAGGGCGGCACTGACCAGCGCGGCCAGTGACGAGTAGCGGAAGATCACCGCCACCAGCACCCAGGTGGCGCATGCGGCGGCGCCGACGGTCGGGTGCATCGCCAGCGCGATGCCGAGGAACGTCGCCACGCCCTTGCCGCCCTGGAAGCCGAGGAAGACCGGGAACAGGTGGCCCAGGAAAGCGGCGATGGCAGCCAGTACCGCGCCGTTGACGCCCAGGAAATGGTCCGCCAGCAGGACCGCGACCGCGCCCTTGCCCGCATCCAGCACCAGGGTTGCCGCCGCCAGGTCCTTGCGCCCGGTGCGCAGGACGTTCGTGGTGCCGATGTTGCCGGAGCCGATCCGGCGCACATCCCCCAGCCCCGCGAGCCGTGTCAGCAGCAGCCCGAACGGGATCGAGCCCATCAGGTAGGCAAGGACGACCACCGGCAGGAACCAGACCGGTGCCGCGAAGATCTGGGTGATGACGATGAACAGGTCGGAGTACATGGCATCCCGATTCAGCGAAGGCGCAAGGTTGGCAGGAGCAGTCCTCGCAGCTTTCCATCACCCGGACCCGGAAGTCCAGAATTGAGCGGCCGACCTGCCGACAGGGCAACCCCACATTGCAATTCTGCTCCGGCCCGCGCACCATCTGGACCATGCTGCCGGGTATCACGGGGCAGGGGGCATGAAGGTCTATTTCGCGACCAACCGGAAACTCGAGCGATCCGTGTCATCCGTCGCGTTCGGCAACGGCGTCCAGCCGGAGCCTGGCGCATTCACGGTGGGGGCGGTCGAGGTCGACCACTCGGCAGGTGCGTGGGTTGCCGACACTGCCCGCATGTCGCTGGCACCGGAACTGGTGGAGGAATCGGTGCAGGACGGGCGTCCGGTTCGCCGGGTGATCCGGCGTGGCTCCGAGAGCCTGTTTGCCAGCATGCGGGACACTGCACTGGACCCCGCGACCGGCGACATCCTGATCCTGCTGCACGGGGCGGGGCACACGATGACATCGTCGCTCGAGACCGCGGCCCGCTGTGCGGAACTCTATTCCGACCCGCAGGCACCGCTGCCGCGCGACCTGACCGTGGGCGGTGTCACGCCGCAGCAATGGATGATCCCCTTCGCCCTCTGCTATCCCACCAACGGACGCGGCAACCCGATCGACTACTTCCTGGACCGTGACGATGCGCTGCGCTCCGGCCTCGCGATCGCGCGCACCTTCGGGCGGCTGGTGCAGTTCGTTTCCCGGCTGCGCCGACAGGACCGCTGCGACACGCGCATCCACCTGCTGGCGCACAGCCTGGGCAACTTCGCGCTGCGGAACGCGGTGCAGAGCATCGTCCAGCGACCGGACCTGAAGCCCGCCCGGCTGTTCGACACCGTCCTGCTGCTGCATGCCGACGAGGACAGCGACTCGCTCTTCGACCCGGACAAGCTCGGGCCACTGCCGCTGTTCACGAAACGGATCGCGATCTATTTCGACCGCTCCGACAAGCTGACACGGCTGAGTGATGCGGTTCACATGGACCGGCTGGGACAGAAGGGGCCGCAGAGGGGGCAGGAGATATCCGGCCTTGCCTGCGAGGTCAGTGCCATCGACTGTTCCGCCGCCACCTTCGACCTTGTACCCGACAGCCAGCGGCACCGGCACTATTTCGGCGCGCGGTCCGTGGTGCAGGACATCCGGCAGGTGCTGGCCGGGCAGGATCCGCACCGGGTCGCGGGGCGGGAAGCCGATGCCTCCCGCCCCGGGTTCTACCGGATCATCGAACCGGAAGGGGCGGTTGCGCCCCCTCAGTAGCTGCGGGGCAGGCCCAGTTTCCGTTCGGCGATGAAGTTCAGGATCATCTGCATGGAGACCGGCGCGATGCGGGAGATCATGACTTCGCGCATCAGTCGCTCCACATGGTACTCCTTGGCATAGCCCATGCCGCCATGGGTCAGCACCGCCTGCGTCGCCGCCTTGAAGCCGGCTTCCGCGCCGAGATACTTGGCCGCGTTGGCCTCCGCGCCGCAGGGCAGGCCACGGTCATACAGGTCGGCAGCCTTCATGCACATCATCTGCGCGGCCTCCAGCTCTGCCCAGTTGACGGCCAGCGGGTGCTGGATCGACTGGTTCATGCCGATGGGGCGACCGAAGACGACACGTTCCTTTGCGTACTCGACCGCGCGGCGCAGCGCCTGCTGGCCGATGCCGATCCCCTCGATACCCACCAGGATGCGTTCCGGGTTGAGGCTGTGCAGCAGGTAGTAGAAGCCCTTGCCTTCCTCCCCGATCAGGTCCTCCTTCGGCACCGGCAGGCCATCGATGAAGACGGCGTTCGATTCCACCGACTTGCGGCCCATCTTCGGGATCACCCGCGCCTCGATGTAGTCGCGGTTGAAGTCGGTGTAGAACAGGCTGATGCCGTCGGTGGACTTGGCGCAGTCCTCCTTCGCCGTGGTGCGGGCCAGCAGCAGGATCTTGTTCGCTTCCTGGGCGGTGGAGGTCCACATCTTCCGGCCGTGGATCACGTAGCCCTTGTCGGTGCGCTCCGCCTTCGTCTTGATGCTGGTGGTGTCGAGACCGGCATCCGGCTCGGTCACGCCGAAACAGGTGATCTGCTCACCGCGGATCAGCGGCGGCAGGTGACGCTGCTTCTGCTCCTCGGTGCCCATGACGACGATCGGGTGGGGGCCGAAGATGTTGATGTGCACGGCGGAGGCCGCGCTCTGCGCACCGGGCGACTGCGCGATGGTGTGCATCATGATCGCGGCTTCCTTCACGCCGAGACCTGCGCCGCCATATTCCTCCGGCATCGCGATGCCCAGCCAGCCGCCATCGGCCATGGCCTTGTGGAAGTCGTAGGGGAACTCCCCGGTCTCGTCACGATCCAGCCAGTAGGCGTCGTCGAACGGCTCGCAGGTCTTGGCAACCGCGTCGCGGATCGCCTCCTGCTCCTCGGTCATCCTGAAATCCATCGTGTCCTCCCCAGAACCCGGTTGTTGCGCAAATGAAATCCCATCCTAGCGCGCCACGAGGCGCGCAAGGAAGATGAACGGCACCCCGCCGATGATCAGGATTGCCGCACCCGTGTAGTAGAGGGCCGCGTAGCTGTCGCCTGCCTCCTGGATGAAGCCGCCGATCCAGGCCCCCAGCCCGCCGCCCGCGCCACCGGCGGCCAGCATGACACCGTAGATGCGGCCGAACGCCGGACCCTGGAACAGGCGCGAGGCGATGCTGGAGATCATCGGACCCCGGCTGCCGAGCGTCAGGCCCAGGCAGACGATGGAACCGTAGAGGACGAGACTGTTCAGGTCCGCCGCCAGCGACAGGAACCCGGCATAGGCGATCAGGGTCAGGGCATAGGACAGGGTGGCGGCGGGCAGCACGCCGAACCGGTCCCCCAGGAAGCCGAAGCCGATCATGCCGACCGGAGCGAGCGCCCCGGTGATGCCATAGAGGCTGGCGGCGTCGAGCGGCGGGATGCCGACCGTCTGGAAATAGTCCACCTGCTGCGTGACGGCGACATAGACCCCGGCCCCCGTGGTCGCGTAGATCCAGGCCAGTCCCCAGAAGTACCAGGTCCGCATTGCCGCCTTCAGTGACGTGACCTGCGCCCGCGCGGTGGGGCGGGCGGCATCGGTGGCGGCCTGTTCGGCGACCCTGGCGCTGCCGGCGAGGAACCGTTTCCACGGCGCGAACAGGACCACCGGCAGCACGATCCCCAGCCCGATCAGCGCCAGCCAGCGATAGGCCAGTTGCCAGCCCAGCTCGTCGATCAGCACCTGCGACACGGGGGAGAAAACCAGGACCCCGATCCCCATGGAGGAATGCACCAGGCCCAGTGCCGCCGCCCGGCGACGGTCGAACCAGCGGCTGACCAGCGCGGCGTGGGTCACGTTGCCCAGCATCGCGCCTGCGGTGCCGACGGCCACGCCGTGCCCGAGATAGAGGCTCCACAGCCCGGCATCGGTGCTGGCCAGCATCATGCCGCCGGCCATCAGGGCCGTGCCGCACAGGTAGACGATGCGCGGTCCGTAGCGGTCGAAGACCCAACCCGCCAGTGGCGCGCCCGCACCCCAGCAGGTCATGGCGATGGCATAGATGGCGGTCAGCTCGTCCCGGTCCCAGTCATGGCTCAGGTCCAGCGGGCGCAGCATGACGACGAAGCTGTCGAACATGCCCCGCGCCACCATGCCGAGGACGAAACAGAACAGCAGCACGCCCGCCGCGTCGCGGATGGAGCCATTGCCGGATCGACCGCGCGCGGAATCCGGTGTCATCCCCCGTGCCCGCCCCGGCCGCTCAGATGCCAAGCGCGGGTTTCAGCGCGCGCATCACCGCCGCCGGTTGCTCCGTCATCATCATGTGGCCGCAGTCGGGAATGACCGTGGTCCCAGCACCCTTGATCAGGCCCGCAAGCTTCCGCCCGACCTTGGCCGGGGTCATGTTGTCACCGGCCCCCAGGATCAGGTGCGTCGGGCAGGTGACGGCAGCCGCCGCAGCCTCCCCGCCAGCATAGGCGTTGCAGATGTCGAGATGGCGGTGCAGCACGCCGTGGCTTGCCTGCTGCACGACCCGCGTATCGGCGCCGACCATCCAGAGTCCCGGAACCTGGAAGCCGCCGATATGGGCGCGTTTCGCATGGGCCCAGTCGTTCATCAGCCCGATGGCCAGCGGCAGGTTGCTGTCCGCCGCGTCCAGGAAGGCATCGTTGACGGCCATGGGATAGCCGACGCCCATCAGCACAAGCCTGCTGACACGGTCCGGGTGGGTGCCGGCAGTCTCCAGCGCGATCAGTGCGCCCATCGAGTGCCCGACCAGCGCCGCCTGCTCCACCCCCAGCGTGTCCAGTACGCGGATCAGCCAGCGCGCCGCATCGGGGATCGATTCGGGCAGCTCACCGCCCGACCTGCCGCAGCCGGGCAGGTCCAGCGACAGCACGCTCAGCCCGTGATGGGCGAGGTAGCGGGTCTGCAGCGACCAGGCGAGATGACTCATGGCGGCGCCATGGATCATCACCACCACGTTGCCCTTCGGGTCGAAGTCCCTGCCGCCGGTGTGGGCGTAGACATCGCTGCCATCAACCTGGAACATCATGGTCGCTTACTCCGCCGCCAGGGGCACGGCACGCTGGGCGGCGCGCAGGGCCTGTTTCAGATCGTCGATCAGGTCGTCGGCATCCTCCATGCCCACCGACAGGCGGATCATGTCCTCCCCGATCCCGGCGGCCTTCAGTGCAGCGGCGTCCATCTGCTGATGCGTGGTGGAGGCCGGATGGATCACCAGCGACTTGGCATCGCCGACATTGGCGAGGTGGGAGAAGATTCCCAGCGCCTCGATGAAGGCGCGGCCTGCTTCCCGCCCGCCCTTGACGCCGAAGCTGAAGATCGCGCCCGCGCCCTTCGGCAGCAGCTGCTTCGCCCGTTCATGGTCCGGGTGGTCCGGCAATTCGGGGTAGGAGACCCAGCCCACCGCGTCATTGCCGTCCAGGAACGCCGCGATCTTCCGCGCGTTCTCCACGTGGCGCGGCATGCGCACATGCAGCGTCTCCACCCCCTGCAGCAGGTAGAAGGCGTTCTGGGGGCTGAGGCAGGCACCGAAGTCGCGCACGCCTTCGCCCCGTGCCCGCATGGCAAAGGCGGCGGGGCCGTACTCCTCCCAGAAGTTCAGGCCGTGATAGCCCTCGTAGGGTTCGGTCAGGGTCGGGAACTTGCCGGACGCGGCCCAGTCGAAGGTGCCGCCGTCGATCAGCGCGCCGCCGATGGCCACGCCATGCCCGCCCAGGAACTTGGTGGCCGAGTGCATGACGATGTCCGCGCCATGTTCGATGGGCCGGAACAGGTACGGCGTGGCGAAGGTGTTGTCGATCATCAGCGGGATGCCGTTGTCGTGGGCGATCCGTGCCACCGTCGGCATGTCCATGATCTCCAGCCCCGGGTTGCCCAGCGTCTCGCCGAACACCAGGCGCGTCTCCGGCCGGATCGCCTTCGCGAATCCTTCCGTGTCGCGCGGATCGACGAACGTGGTGGTGATGCCGAACCGGGGCAGGGTGTGGTGGAACATGTTGTGGCTGCCGCCATAGACGCTGGCGGAGCTGACGATATGCCCGCCCTGTCCCATCAGCGTGGCGATGGCGACATGCAGCGCCGCCTGGCCGGAGGCGGTGCAGACCGCGCCGACACCACCCTCCAGCGCCGCCAGCCGTTCCTCCAGCACCGCGACGGTGGGGTTGGAGATTCGGGAATAGATGTGGCCCGGCGTCTCCATGTTGAACAGCGCGGCGGCATGGTCGGTGTCCTGGAACACGTAGGACGTGGTCATGTGGATCGGCACCGCGCGGGCGCCCGTCACCGGGTCCGGATGCTGCCCGGCATGCAGGCCCAGCGTGTCGAACTTCGGGTACTTGGGTTTCACGGTGTTCCTCCTCCTCCGGGGGCACGGCATCGCTCAGGAGCCAGTCTTGGACCGACGCGCGCAACGCGCAAAGAAAAAACCGCGCCCGTTTCCGGTCGCGGTCTTTTCGAGAAACTTAGTTTTCCCCTCAAGGCGTTGATCGCCCTGTTATTACGCGCCTGTCCCTGTCAACTCGGCTCCGCGTGAAGGATTAGGCCAATGTTGGGGAAAGGAGTCAAGCAAGTGCATTAGCACCGGAACGGGAATTTGATGTTGCGCTGCAACAGGCCCAGGCACCGCTAGGCGAACCGGTGGTCGCCCCCGGGGAGGGGGAGACGGGGGCGACCGGTTCAGACAGGGAGGTTGAGGGGAGAATGAAACTCCTGCTCACGAATCCGATCATAGGGGGCAGGTGTTAACCGAGTCCTAACGGCACCGGAGAGAATCGACGGATCGGCGAATCCGGCATCGGGCAGCAGGTTCGCGTCAGCGGCTGAACACCGCGTCGGCGGCGCTGCGGACGCCGTGCTTCTTGCTGATCGCGGCACGCAGGGTCTCGATCTCGGCTTCCAGCTCGGTGATGCGGGCTTCCAGTTCGTCGATCGAGACATCATCCAGGTCGCGGGACTGGAAATACTTCTCCCGTGCGCGTTCCTCGTCTTCCATTGCTGCCTCCGCTTGCCAGTCAGGGACTGCCAGCATAGATCAGGAGCACGTTGACCGACAGGGGCGTCCCGTGGGCGATGCCCCCGCATCGGCATGATACAAGGGTGAGGGAACAGCAGATGAGCAAGACACTGCCGAGCGAGATGACGGTGATCGGCCTGGACGGATTCGGCGCACCGGAGGTCCTGAAGCCGACGAAGCGGCCGGTGCCCGCACCTGGCCATGACGAGGTGCTGATCAAGGTCGAGGCGGCAGGCGTCAACCGTCCTGACGTGATGCAGCGGACCGGTGGCTATCCGCCGCCGCCGGGCGCGCCCGACTATCCGGGGCTGGAGGTCGCGGGGACGGTCGCGGCCAAGGGCGAGGGCGTCCACCAGTTCGCGGTCGGTGACCGGGTCATGGCACTGGTCGCCGGTGGCGGCTATGCCGAGTACTGCGTCGCGCCGGAGGGGCAGTGCCTGACCGTGCCGGCCAGCCTGGACATGGTGCATGCGGCGGCGGTGCCGGAGACCTATTTCACCGTCTGGACCAACATGTTCGAACGTGGCCGCCTGCAGGGCGGGGAGAGCGTGCTGATCCATGGCGGGTCCAGCGGCATCGGCACCACGGCGATCCAGCTTGCCCGGGCGTTCGGCGCACGGGTCTTCGTCACGGCCGGGTCCGCCGAGAAGTGCGCTGCCTGTGTCGACCTGGGGGCCGAGCGGGCGATCAACTATCGGGAGGAGGACTTCGCGGAGGTGATCGCGGAGCTGACCGGCGGGCAGGGGGTGAACCTGGTGCTCGACATGGTCGGCGGTGCCGACTACTTCGCGCGCAACGTCAAGTCGCTGGCGGTCGAGGGACGGCTGGTGCAGATCGCGGTGCAGCAGGGGCCGAAGGTGGAACTGAACCTGCTGCAGGTGATGCAGAAACGGCTGCACATCTCCGGCTCCACCCTGCGTCCGCGCCCGGTTGCCGACAAGGCGCTGATCGCCCGCGCGCTGGAGGATCACGTGCTGCCGATGCTGGCCGACGGGCGGGCGCTGCCGGTGATCGACACGGTGCTGCCGCTGGAGAAGGCTTCCGAAGCGCATGCGCTGATGGAGGCGAGCAACCATGTCGGCAAGATCATGCTGACCGTGGGGTGACGCGCCCGGCTTGAATCCGGCGCGCAAAACGTCTAATCCGTGCGCATGAGTTTGATGACCGCTTATGTGCACGCGATTTGGTCTGCGATGCAGGCGCGGTACCCCTGACAGTCTGAACGGGAGAATACAGTGGCATTACCCCTGATGCCGAAGGCCACCGCCGTATGGCTGATCGACAACACGACGCTTTCCTTCCGCCAGATCGCGGAGTTCTGCGGCCTGCACCCGCTTGCCATCCAGGGCATGGCGGACGGGGAGGTCGATCAGAACATCGTCGGGCTCGACCCCGTGTCCAACAACCAGCTCACGCGGGCGGAGATCGAACGCTGCGAGAAGGACTCCGCCGCGAACCTGGAGCTGAAGGAAACCGCGATCCCGATCCAGCGCCAGAAGAAGGGCGCGCGCTACACCCCGGTGTCGAAGCGCCAGGACCGGCCGGCGGCGATCGCCTGGATCCTGCGCCATCACCCGGAACTGACGGACGCGCAGATCCGGCGCCTGCTGGGCACCACCAAGGACACGATCAACAAGATCCGTGACCGCACCCACTGGAACATGACCAACATCAAGCCGACCGACCCGGTCAGCCTCGGCATCTGCACCCAGACCGAACTGGCCACGCTGGTGGCGGAGGCTGCGGACCGTCGGCGCAAGATGGTTGCCGAGAAGCCCGACCTGATCCCGGAACCGCAGCTTGAAAGCATGTCGTCGAGCCCGGCCGGCCGTCTCTCGGCGGAAGCGGCGATTGCCTCTGCCGCGCTGGGTATCGGCAAGCCGAAGGACGATGCCGGGCAGGATGAAGAGGACGAGCCGACCGTGGACTCCGTCTTCGGCAAGTCCGACTGACCCCTGCGTTTCAGCCGGAGTGCCGCAACGGCATTCCGGCCAGTCCCTTCAGCGCCACGTCATCATCCGTGACCTGGCTGATGCTGACCTGGCGCAGCCAGTCCTGCATCGGTCCGGGCAGGTGAAAGCCTGACACCAGCGTTGCCGTCGGCAGCAATGGCAACAGCCTTGCCGCCAGGCCGCCCACGATGATGACGCCGCCCGTTGCCCCGGTCGTCAGTGCCGCCGTTGCCGCGAAGCGGGCAAGGAGCAGCGCGTAGAGCTGTCCCAGCCGCAGCGCCTGCGGCGATGCCTGTTCCAGGAACGCGACCACGTCGGGCGCGTTGCGCAGGTCCGGGGGAAAGCCCGCGATCCGGCAGAGCTGCGGCAGTCCCGTGCCGGACAGCAGCGCCTCCGCGCTGAACGGCACGTCGGCCTCGATCAGTCCCCGGGTGGACAGCAGGCCATGGCCGATCTCCGTCGCCACCGCGATCTGCCCCCCGGCGCCGTCCGGCACCAGCAGGCAGCCGCCGACGCCCGTGCCGATGCCGATGGTCAGTACCGGACGATAATGGTCGGGAAGTCGTTCGCTGTCGAAGGCAACGGGCCTGCAGTGGCGCGTGCCGAGTGCCGCAGCCTGCAGGTCATTCAGCAGCGCCACCGGGCCGCCATCCGTCAGCCGCTCCAGCATCGCGCGGTCAAACTGCCAGGGGCCGTTCACCAGCCGTCCGGTCCCGTTGCTGACGGGACCGGCGATGGCAACGGCCACCGCGGTTGCCCTGTCCGCCCCGGCATCGGAGAGAAAGTCCCGGGCGGCTTCCGCGAAGCCGGGGTGGTCGGATGTCCGGGTCTTCCGCTCTGCCGTGATCCGGCCGTCTCCATCGACCAGCGCCCAGCGCGCATGGGTGCCACCGATGTCCGCGATCAGGCGCATGTCGCAGCCTCCCCGTTCAGCCCGGTACGGCGCGCAGCAACTGCCCCAGGTCGTTCAGAAAGCGGCTGCTCCAGCGGGACACGTCCAGGTCCCCGACCACCTTCATCAGCGCCGCGTGACGGCGCTGGCGTTCGGCGCGCGGCATCTGTAGCGCGGTCTGCAGCGCCGTCGCGGTCTCGTCGACATTGTAGGGGTTGATCAGCAGTGCCTCGTCCATGTACTCCGCCGCGCCCGCGAAGCGTGACAGCACCGGCATGCCCGGATCTTCCGGGTCCTGCGCGGCGACATATTCATGCGCCACCAGGTTCATGCCGTCCCGCAATGGCGTGATCAGCGCCGCGCGGCTCGCCCTGTAAAGGGCGGCCAGCGTCTCGCGCGGGAACTGGCGGTTGATGTAGCGGATCGGCGTCCAGTCGAAGTCGCTGAACTTGCTGTTGATCTCCCCGCTGAGGGAATCCAGCTTCTCGTGCAGGTCGACATAGGCATCCACCGCACCGCGGGAGGTGGGGGCGATCTGCATGAAGGTCACCGCGCCGCGGTTCTCCGGGTAGAGCTGCAGCAGGCGGCGCACGGATTCCAGCCGCTCCGGCAATCCCTTGGAATAGTCCATCCGGTCAACGCCGATCACCTGGGCGCGGTTCAGGTTGCGTTGCCTGATCCGGTCGATGATCTCCGCCGCGTTGGGGGTGCGCGCCATCTCGGCGAAGCGGTCGACATCGATCCCGATGGGGTAGGAGCGGACACGCGTGGAACGGCCGAAGGCAGTGACGTATTCCCCGTCCGCCTCCGCCCCGTTCTCCAGCTGCTGCACCTGCTGCACCAGGTGCTGGCGGTCGGTTTCGGTCTGGAAGCCCACCACGTCATAGGCGAACAGGGTGCGGATCAGCCAGCTGATCTCCGGCACCGCCGCAAGGATGCTGGGTGGCGGCAGCGGGATGTGCTGGAAATAACCGATGGGGTTGCCGCACCCGGCGGCCCGCAGCTCCGCCGCGAGCGGGACCAGGTGATAGTCATGAATCCAGATCCGGTCATCGGGGCGCACGATGGCCGCGATCTTCATCGCCAGGCGCCGGTTCACCGCCCTGTACACCCGGGAATGGTCAGCCGTGTAGTCCACCAGGTCGAGACGGTAGTGGAAGGCTGGCCAGAGCACCCGGTTGGCGAAGCCGAGATAGTAGCCCTCATGCTCCTCCGGCGTCAGCGACGTGGTCAGCAGGGTCAGGTCACCCGACTTCTGCTCGTGCCAGCTCACGGGCTGCAGCGGGTCGGACTCGACCCTGCCGTCCCAGCCCACCCAGACACCGCCGCTGGCCTGCAGCGCTTCCCCCAGCGCCACCGCGAGACCCCCGACGCTGGCCCCGGCTGCCGGGTCCTGCACACGGTTGGAGACGACGATCAGGCGGCTCATATCCGGGTCTCCCATCCCTTGCTGAGCAATCGGGCACAGTTGATGATCCCGACCATCGAGTAGGTCTGGGGGAAGTTGCCCCAGAGTTCCCCGGTCTCCGGATGCGTGTCCTCCGACAGCAGGCCGAGCGGGTTGCGCAGCGCCAGCATGGCCTCGAACGTCTCCCGCGCCTTGTCGATCCGGCCGATCCGGGCCAGCGCCTCGATGCGCCAGAAGGCGCAGATGTTGAAGGACACCTCCGGCGCGCCGAAATCATCCGCCGCCTCGTAGCGGCGCATGTGCGGACCGTCGGTCAGCGCCTCCTCCAGCCGCTCCACGGTGGAGACGAAGCGCGGGTCCTTCGGGTCGATCAGCCCGACCTCCGCCATCAGCAGGACGGAGGCGTCGAGGTCGCGCCCGCCGAAGCTCTCCGCGAAGGCCTGGCGTTCCTCGCTCCAGGACTCGGTCAGGATACGCTCCCGGATCACGTCCGCGCGCTCCGCCCAGTAGACAGCGCGGTCGTCGCGTCCGATCTCCGCCGCGATCTTGGCCAGCCGGTCACAGGCCGCCCAGCACATCAGCGCGGAGGAGGTGTGGACGCGTGCCCGCGTGCGCAGTTCCCACATGCCCGCATCGGGCTTGTCATGGAAGTGGAAAGCCTGTTCGCCGACCTTTTCCAGCCTCTCGAAGTCGTCGGCATCGGCGGGTCGGAGCAGCCGCCTGTCGAAGAAGGCCTGCGCCGCGCCCAGCACCACGTTGCCGAAGACGTCGTACTGGAAATGCTCATGCGCCTGGTTGCCCACGCGTACCGGCCCCATGCCGCGATAGCCGGGAATGTCGTCGATGATGCGTTCGCTGATCTGCGCCTCCAGCCCGATGCCGTAGACCGGTTGCAGGTGCCCGCCATCGGCCCCGACCACGACATTGCGCAGCCAGCGCAGGTAGTCCTCCATGGTGCCGACCTCGGCCAGCGTGTTCAGAGCGCGGACGACGAAGAAGGCATCGCGCAGCCAGCAGAAGCGGTAGTCCCAGTTGCGGCCCGATCCCGCCGATTCCGGGATGCTGGTTGTCAGGGCGGCGACGATGGCTCCCGTCTCCTCGAACACGCAGAGCTTCAGGGTGATGGCGGACCGGATCACCGCTTCCTGCCACTCCAGCGGCAGCGCCAGGCGCCGGGTCCAGTGCCGCCAGTAATCCGCCGTCTTCTCCTCGAACTCCGCGGCGGTCTCGCTGACACCGGATGTCAGGGTCTCGTCGGGGCCGAGGATCATGTCCAGCGGCTGGTCCAGCAGGAACGCGGTCTCCTTCCGCACGTAGTCGATGGGCGCGCTGGTGGTGAAACGCATCGTGTAATGGTCGGCGACATAGCGGATGTGGTTGCTGCCATGGGTGATCGCCGGGGCCTTGGTGCCCCAGCCATGGCCGGGACGCAGCCGGATGCGGATGCGCGGGGAGCCATTGACGGGCCGCAGGCGGCGCACGTGGGTCAGGGGGCGGAACATGCGCTCCCTTGCGGCGAAGCGCGGGGCGAAGTCGGTGATCTCCACGCCCCGGCCCTGGCTGTCGAACAGGCGCGTGCGCAGGATTGCCGTGTTGGGTTCATAGGCCTGCTCGGCGCGGTCGAAATCCTCCACGTCGATCACGAAGCTGCCGTCGGGCCGCCGCTCCCCGTCGCCGAGCAGGGCATGAAACACCGGTTCGCTGTCGTAGCGGGGCAGGCAGCACCAGACCACGGCCCCCCGGTCGTCGATCAGCGCGCTGAAGGCGGAGTTGCCGATGACACCGAGGTTCAGCGAGGGGGGGCGTGTCGCGGCGGTCTGGTCGGTCATCGGGCATCCTTCATGGTTGCAGCGGCTTTTCGCAGGGTGTCTCGAACGGATTGCGGGTCGGCGAGGCGGGATGGCGCGATGGTTTCTCCGTCCCCGACCTTGATCGCGCCGCCACCCAGTTCCAGCGCCATGGCGAAGGCGTCCTCGTCGGTGCGGTCGTCACCGATCATCAGCGGTACCCGCCCCAGGAAGGGCGGGCGCTGCATCAGCCTGTGCAGCACCGCCCCCTTGTGCATGCCGGGGCGGCGCACCTCGAAGACCATCTTGCCGTTGATCAGTTCCAGGTCCGGCGCATCGGACAGTGCCGCGCGCAGGGCCTCGTGGACCGGGGCCTGCGCTTCCGGCACGGCGCGGTAGTGGATGGCGATGGCCGGTCCCTTGTCCTCCACCCGCAACCGTGGCTCCCCCTGTCTCAGCGTGCGGCATAGCCGGCGCACGGCATCCAGGTCGGCGGATACCTCCGGCCGTTCGACGCGCGACCCGGCCAGCCGCACCTCCGCACCATGCACCCCGGCGGCGGTGACCTGCATGGGGGCGAGCATCCGGTCGATATCGGCGACGGTGCGACCGCTCAGGACGGCCAGCGCACCGCCAAGCATGCCATCCAGGCATTGCAGCAGCGGCACCAGGTCACCGGTCGGCCGTGCCGCCTCCGGTGTCGGGGCCAGGTCGACCAGGGTGCCGTCATAGTCCAGGAACAACGCGGTCTGTCGTCCGACGATCATCTCTGCTCCGGGTCGAATGCTGCCTGACCTCCGGAAGGATAGGGGTCGCGGCCACATGGCGTCCACCCGATGTTTCCCCAGACGGTGCGACTGACCTGTCCCGGGCCGCAGGACATGCCCGGACCAGCGCCGCAGGACCGGCGTCCGGTTTCACCGGCTTGCCCCCATCTGCACAATCACTGTCGCTGAAGCGTTCGTTTCCCGTCGGCGCCGTCCTCCCCTTGTCGGCTGAACGGATCGGCGTATAACGGGGGCATGTGGGCAAGGCCGGTCACAACAGCCAAGGCGGCAATCCTCATGAGCTTGCTGCTCATCGCCGCTCCGCTTGCGTTTGCCCAGGATGTGAAGCTGTTCCGCATCGGCACCGGCTCCACTGCCGGAACCTACTACCCCATCGGTGCGCTGATCGCCTCCGCCATCTCCCGTCCGCCCGGCAGCGCGCCCTGTGACGAGGGCGGGGCCTGTGGCGTCGACAACCTGATTGCCACCGCCGTGACCAGCCGCGGGTCGTTCGACAATATCGAGGGGCTGGTGTCTGGCCGCTTCGATTCCGCGCTGTCCCAGGCCGACATCGCCGCCTGGGCCTATCGCGGCGACCATGTCTTCACGGGCAAGCAGGCCTATCCGCAACTGCGCGCCATCGCCAACCTGTACCCGGAGCATGTGCACCTGGTGGTGCGGCGTGACCTGGGCATCCTTTCCGTCACCGACCTGCGCGGCAAGCGGGTCGCCATCGACCGTCCGGGCTCCGGCACACGGATCAACACGCTGCTGATCATGAATGCCTTCGGCCTGGAGAAGACGGATTTCGAGGCCATCGAGCTGGGGCCTGAATCCGCGATCACCGCGCTGCTGGAGGGGGAGGTCGATGCGGCCTTCTTCGTTGTCGGCTATCCGTCCGTCGCGGTGACCGAACTGGCGGACACGGGGCGGTTCTCCGTGGCGCCCATTTCCGGCGTGGCGGCGAACCAGCTGGTGCTGAGCAACCGCTTCTACACCCCCGGCGCGATCCCGCTGGGCGTCTATCACGGGGTGGCCACGACGCCGACGCTGCTGGTGGGGGCGCAGTGGATCGTGCACCAGGATGCGGACGAGGACCTGATCTACCGCATCACCCAGGCCTTCTGGGCGGACAGCAACCGTGAACTGCTGAATTCCGGCCATGTGAAGGGGCGCCAGATCCGGCTGCAGACCGCGCTGGACGGGCTGACCGTGCCGCTGCATCCCGGTGCGCGACGGTACTACGCGGAAGTCGGGCTGATCGAGCCGCCCGTCCCGACCACCGGGGACAGTCCTGCCGATGCGGACAATGCCGGGGACAGCACGGTCGCAACCGACTGATCCGCCGACAGCCCCCTTGCAGGGTGATGCGCGAGTCCCCAATCTCCCGTCCGTACTGACCGAAGAGGCAATGATGTTCGACCTGACCCCTGAGAGC
This sequence comes from Minwuia sp., assembly GCA_965228535.1. GTDB lineage: Bacteria > Pseudomonadota > Alphaproteobacteria > Minwuiales > Minwuiaceae > Minwuia. Next base: position 2,059,025 of record CBDDHU010000003.1, read on the forward strand.
GCGGGTGCGCTGCCCGTTCGCCTGGTCCCCGCCGGCAAGCTTGCGGTATGGGCGGAGGCGCAGCCGCTGCACTGGCGCAACTGGCTGGCCGGGCGGCTGGAGAGCATGAAGGCCGGTGCGGCGCTGATGCTGCCCGGAGAGGACGGGACACCCTGCGGCGTGCTCGCGGTCGTGGCGGACAAGCCCGACATGTGGAGTGTCGCCGGGCTGCAGGGGCGGCTGCCGGCCGACCGCTACGTGCTGGACCTGACAGCGCTCGAGGCAGCGGCCACGCCCGCGCTGGCGGAGGACCTGGTGCTTGGCTGGGCGCTCGGGTCCTACCGGTTCGACCGCTACCTGAAACCGTCGGAGAAGCCGCGGGCGCAGCTTGTCTGGCCGCTGGAGGCCGACCAGGACAGGGTCACGGCGATGGCGGAGGCGATCTGCCTGACGCGCACCCTGATCAACACCCCGGCCCAGGACATGGGGCCGAGCGCGCTGGAACAGGCGGCGCGGGTGCTGGCGGAGCGTTTCGGCGGCAAGGCGGAGAGCGTGGTCGGCGAGGACCTGCTGGCCCGCAACTTCCCCATGATCCACGCGGTTGGCCGCGCCTCCGACGATCCACCGCGCCTGATCGACCTGACCTTCGGTGACGAGACCCGTCCGAAGGTGACGCTGGTGGGCAAGGGCGTCTGCTTCGACACCGGCGGGCTGGACCTGAAGCCGGCATCGGGCATGGAGCTGATGCGCAAGGACATGGGCGGTGCGGCGACGGTGCTGGGGCTGGCGCAGCTGATCCTGGCACGGGCGCTGCCTGTGCGCCTGCGGGTGCTGGTGCCGGCGGTGGAGAACGCGGTCGCGGGCAATGCCTACCGCCCGGGTGACATCCTGCAGACCCGGCAGGGCATCTCGGTGGAGATCGGCAACACGGACGCGGAGGGCCGCCTGGTGCTGGGCGATGCCCTGACCCTGGCGGGGGAGGAGAAACCCGACCTGCTGGTGGACTTCGCCACCCTGACCGGCGCCGCGCGGGTGGCTGTCGGTACCGAGATCGCGGCCTTCTTCGCCCGCGACGATGCACTGGCGGCGGAGCTGGAGGCATCGGCACGGGCCGCCGATGATGCCGTCTGGCGCCTGCCGCTGCACGAGGGCTATCGCCACCTGCTCGACACGCCCTTCGCCGACATCAACAACGCGGGCAGCGGGCGCTTCGCCGGTGCCAGCACGGCCGCACTGTTCCTGAAGGAGTTCGTGGCGGAGCCGGATCGCTGGCTGCACCTGGACATCATGGCCTGGAACAGCCGCAACCGTCCCGGCCGTCCGCGCGGCGGGGAGGCCATGGGACTGCGCGCCCTGTACGCCATGATCGAGAAGCGGTATCCGGGCTGAACCGGCGGGCAAAGACTTGCGCGACGCCGGATTTGGTCTCAAGCTGTGATTCGTGCGGCAAGAGAAGCCGATCCGGCGATCCGCGCGCTGAATGCCCTTGTCTGGCGTCGCGCGACCGCACGATTTCCTGTGTTTTCATTCAATCTGTACTTTGTCTCGAATGATAATTATTTCAGTTTTGTTTAATGAATGAGTGACCTCGCTACCTCCCTGTGACAGGATTTCGTCGCGTTCCCGTCAAGAATGCCTGTCGGGAACCGGCATGACATCCGGCAGGGGGTACTCAATGACAGCCAAGATTCTCATCGGGCTTGATGGCAGCGAGGCGGGTGATCGTGCCGTCGCGTTCGCCAAGCAGCTGGCGACAATGATCGGGGACTGCGAACTGATCGCGCTCTTCGTCATCGAATGGTCGCCCTATTCCTTCCAGACGGCGGAAGAGAACGCGCAGCGCCACAAGCGGCGGGAGGCGGAGATCGCCGCCGCGAAGGAGAAGGTGATCAATCCGGCCATCAACGCGCTGAAGGCGGAGGGCTTCCTTGCCCGGGGGCTGGTGAAGCATGGCCATGTCGCCGACCTGCTGAATGCGACGGCGGTATCGGAAGGGGCGAGCCAGATCATCGTCGCGCGGTCCGGGGATCGCGGGCTGGCGAGCCGGGTCTTCGGCACTTCCACGGCACATCTGGCGATGACCGCCGAAGTGCCCGTCACGATCGTCGGATGAGGGGGCGAACATGAAGAAGTGCATTCTCACCGGTCTTGCCCTGCTGCCCTTCACGGCGGCACCTGCCATCGCGCAGGAGGGCGGTTCGATCGACCAGGCGGTGAACGAGGCGTTTGCCGCCGCCACCGGCCCGTTCGTCAGCTTCATCTTTGCCCCGATCCCGGGTACCGGGTTTCCGTGGATCGTGATGTGGCTGGTGATCGCGGCCAGCGTCTTCACGCTGTATTTCGGCTTCATCCAGATCCGGGGTTTCCGGCACTCGATCCAGCTGGTGAAGGGCGACTATGCCGACCCCGATGACGCGGGTGAGGTCAGTCACTTCCAGGCCCTGGCAACCGCCCTATCCGGCACGGTCGGCCTCGGCAACATCGCCGGTGTGGCCGTGGCGGTCGGCATCGGTGGTCCCGGCGCGACCTTCTGGATGATCCTGGCCGGCCTGCTCGGCATGGCATCGAAGTTCACCGAATGCACCCTGGGCGTGAAGTACCGCAACGAGTACGCCGACGGCACCGTCTCCGGTGGTCCGATGTACTACCTGTCGAAGGGCTTCAGGGAACGGGGGCTGCCCGGCGGCAAGGTGCTGGCGGTGCTGTTCTCCATCTTCTGCATCCTGGGCGCGCTGGGTGGCGGGAACATGTTCCAGGCCAACCAGGCCCATGCCCAGATCTCCGGCATCGTCGGTGACTTTCCCGGCTGGATCACCGGTCTCGTCTTCGCGGCCATCGTCTTCGCGGTGATCGTCGGCGGCATCCGCTCCATCGCCAACGTGACGGAGAAGGTCGTGCCCTTCATGGGCATCCTCTATGTCGGCACCGCGCTGGTGATCCTGATCATGAACTACGACAAGATCGGCTGGGCCTTCGGACAGATCTTCGAAGGCGCCTTCACCGGGCTTGGCGTGGCCGGCGGCATCGTCGGGGCGCTGATCCAGGGCTTCAAGCGGGCCGCGTTCTCCAACGAGGCCGGTGTCGGCTCCGCCGCCATCGCCCACTCCGCGGTGCGCACCAAGGAGCCGGTGACGGAAGGCCTGGTGTCCCTTCTGGAGCCGCTGATCGACACCGTCATCATCTGCACGATGACGGCGCTGGTGATCACCATCTCCGGCCTGCTGATCATGGATCCGGCAACCGGCAACTTCGTGCTGGACGGCTCCAGCATCAAGACGGTGGGCGATGTCTCGGGTGTCGCGCTGACCTCCGCCGCGTTTGCGCAGGGGTTCAGCTGGTTCCCCTACATCCTGGCGGTCGCGGTGATCCTGTTCGCCTTCTCGACCATGATCTCCTGGTCCTACTACGGCCTGAAGGCATGGACGTACCTGTTCGGCGAGGGCAAGTCGAAGGAGATCGCCTTCAAGGTGATCTTCTGCGTCTTCGTCGTCATCGGTGCGGCGGCGAGCCTGGGTCCGGTCATCGACTTCTCCGATGCCGCGATCTTCGCCATGGCGGTGGTGAACATCACCGGGCTCTATTTCCTGATGCCGATCGTGCGCAAGGAACTGGGGTCGTACATGGAGCGTCTGAAGTCCGGCGAGATCCGCCGCTTCAAGCACTAGGTGGCGTGGCACTGGCCTTCCGGGGCCGGTGCCTCACCGTGATCATGATGCCGGGCCGGGCATGACCGGTCCGGCATTCATGTTTCAGAGCTGTCCCAGCGCCAGCAGCAGCAACAGCGGCAGGGTCAGGAAGGAGACGGCGGTGGAGACCAGCACGGCACCGGCCACGGCCTCCGGCCGCTGGTCGTAGATGCTGGCGAACAGGTAGTTGAACACGGCGACCGGCATGGCGCTCTGGATGATCAGCACGCCTGTCGCGGTCTCGCCGAGTCCCAGCAACCGCGCCACCGCCAGGCCCACCAGCAGCCCGACCACCAGCCGGATGACCGCGACGATGCCGGCCTGTCCCAGGCTGGCGAGGCGCAGGCCGGAGAGCGAGACACCCAGCGCCAGCAGCATCATCGGGATGGCGATGCCGCCCAGCAGCTTCAGCGTGTTGTCGATCCAGCCGGGCAGTTCCGTCCCCGTGCCGACCATCGCCAGCCCCAGGATGGTGGCGTAGATCACCGGCGTGCGCGCGAACTGGCGCAGGCTGAACTGGCCCGAGACCACGGCGATGCCGAAGCTGAAATGGTACCCGGCGATCACGGCAAAGCTGGCGATGGCCAGCGACAGCCCCTCCTGCCCGAAGGCGAACAGGCACAGCGGCAGGCCCATGTTGCCCGCATTCGCCATCATCACCGGTGTGAGAAAGGCCCGCAGCGGCAGTCGCGCCAGCTTCAGGCAGAGGCCGCCGAGCACGGCGAACCCGGCAAGCGCCAGGACAGTGGCGAGCAGCATCTCCGTGAACGCCGCGGCCGAGACCTCCAGCTTCGCGAGCGTGGCCAGGATCAGCGCAGGCGTGCCGAGATTCGTCGCGATGGCCGTGACGGTCGCGGTATCGAACGGCAGCTTCAGCCGACGCCAGCCGAATCCGAACCCGGCAATGATGAAGACGGGCGCAATGATCGCGAAAAGCTGGGCAGTCATGAAGGGCTCCTGAAACGGCAGCGCGAGACAATGCCCCAGTCGGGAGGTCTCTGCAAAACCGGAGATCGACTGGGCACGGGCCTTGCCGTCCGCCCCTCCACCGCTGCCGGGGAGCGATCCCGGCTTGCCGGACTGCCTTCTTCGCGCTGTTTTTGCAGAGGTTTCGGCACGGCCCTGCGACGTGATGGGAATGTTGCGTCATCGAGCCATTCATTTTGCGAATTGTTGCGCACGGCAAACGAATTGGACAATACCGCTCGGTAGAGCAAATTTACGCGCGGTTCACGCCGCGCTATCTGGGGAGGAGAGCAGCGATGGACAATACGGTCACACGTTCGACGGAACAGACCGTAGACGCCGGTTCCCGCAGCCTGAGGGTCGCGATCATCGGTGCCGGCATGTCCGGCATCCTTGCCGCGATACGGCTGCGGGAGACCGATGTCCACGACATCACCATTTTCGAGAAGGCGGACCGGCTGGGGGGTACCTGGCGCGACAACACCTATCCGGGCCTGACCTGTGATGTGCCGTCCCACCTCTATCGTTACACCTTCGAACCCAACGCGGACTGGAGCCGGCGCTTCTCGCCGGGGCCGGAGATTCGCCGCTATTTCGAGGGCGTCGCCCGGAAGCACGATGTCGAGGGGCTGATTCGCTACAATTCGGAGATCGTTCGCAGCACCTGCACTGGCGGTCGCTGGGAACTGGAAACCGTCGGCGGCGATATCGCGACCTTCGACGCGGTTATCTGCTGCACCGGTGTGCTGCATCACCCGAAATATCCCGACATAGACGGGCTGGACAGCTTTGCCGGCGACAGCTTCCACACCGCGCGCTGGAACCATGATGTCGACCTGAAGGGCAAGCGTGTCGGCATCATCGGCACCGGCTCCACCGCGATGCAGGTCACGTCCGCCATCGTCCGCGAGGTCGGGCACCTGAGCCTGTTCCAGCGCACCGCCCAGTGGGTCGTGCCCCTGCCGAACCCGGAGATCCCGGAGGCGCTGAAACAGCGCTACCGCGAGAACCCGGAGGAGATGGACGGCCTGTACGATCACCTGTCGGAGCGGTTCGTTGACACCTTCGCCCGCGCGGTCATCGGCGACCGGGAAGAGATGCGCAAGGTGGAGGAGAACTGCGTCAACAACCTGATGGAGAATGTCAGCGACCCGGACCTGCGGGCCAGGCTGACGCCGGACTACAAGGTCGCCTGCAAGCGCCTGATCATGACCGACCAGTTCTACCCGGCGATCCAGCAGCCGAATGCCGAACTGGTGACGGAGGGGATCGAGCGGGTGGAACCGGGCGGGGTGCGTACCGTGGACGGACGCCTGCACGAACTGGACGTGCTGGTGCTGGCCACCGGCTACCACGCCCATGACTTCATGCGCCCGATGAACGTGACCGGTCGCGACGGCCTGACCATCGACGAGGCCTGGGCGGAGGCCAACGAGGCCTATCGCTCCATCGCCGTGCCTGGGTTCCCGAACTTCTTCATGGTGGCGGGCCCGAACAGCCCCATTGGCAACTTCTCGCTGATCCAGGTGGCGGAGATCCAGATCAACTACATCATGCAGCTTCTGCGGCTGCTGCAGACCGGCGAGGCGGAGGCGGTGGAGCCGAGCCAGGAGGCGACGCAGCGCTTCAATGACGAGATCAGGGCGGCGATGCCGGGGACGGTCTGGGTCACGGGCTGCAACAGCTGGTACCTGGACAAGAACGGGAATCCGGCGCTCTACCCCTGGGATTTCCAGCGCTTCCGCAGCGACATGGCCGCGCCCGAGCTGGATGACTTCGTGATTGCCTGACCTGCACCCGCTGACCTCCAGGTTCGGGCCGAGAGGTTTGGCCCGAAAGGTTCAGGCAGACAGGGGCAGGTGCCGGGAAATGTCCGCGTCCTGCAGCGGGTAGCGGAGTTCCGGACTTTCCGCCGCAATCTCGTGCGTCACCATCGTGAAGCGTGACGGATCGCTGATCACGCGCGGCACCTTGTGCTGGCCGCCCGACTTGCCCTTGCGCGCCATCCAGCGGGCAAAGGTGCCTGGATTGACGAAGCGGATGCCGGGGCCTGCCATGCCGACACCATTGCGCCGGTGGGTGCCGTAGTCACGACTGAGCGCGTCCAGCGTCGAATCCACTGTCTCCCGGAAGGCGGCGGCGCGCTGGGCCAGGGTCGGGTCGGTGATCGCTGTTCCGGTCTCGACGATGAACAGGTGATGCCCGACTGAACCCTTCTGGCGGGAAAGGACCGGACCGACGCAGTATTCGTTGACGGTCAGCCCGGTGGCGCCTGCCGCGGCATTGACCGCCTGGTCGATCTCCGCACCGATCAGGTGTTCCCCGAACGCACTCAGCATGTAGGACGTGCGGCCCGTGATCAGCAGCCGGGGCGGGGCGCGATCCACGAAGCGCACGGTGTCACCGATGCGATAGGCGAACATGCCGGAATTGGTGGTCAGGATGATGGCGTAGTCCTCGCCGGTCTCCAGGTTGCCGACCCAGTGGCGCACGGGCCGGTCCGCGTCCAGTTCGGACAGGGGCACGAACTCGAAGAAGATGCCGTTGTCGGCCATCAGCCGCATGCCTTCACCGCTGCCACGGTCGGCAATGGCGATGAAGCCCTCGCTTGCCGGATAGACCTCCCGCGTTGCTGCGCCGGTCTGTTCCAGGAAGGGGCGGAAGCGTTCCCGGTACAGGTCCCAGGCGACACCGCCATGCACCAGCAGCTGCAGTTCGGGGAAGGGGGGTGCGCCGCCGGTCAGCGCGTGCAGCCGCTCGAACAGGATCAGCAGCCAGGCTGGCGTGCCGGAGATCATGCTGATCCGCTGCTCCAGCGACAGCCGGGCCAGGGTCTCCAGCTTCTCTTCCCAGTTCTCCAGCAGTGCCAGTTCCGGCGGTGGGAAGGAGAAGGCGCGCATCCAGCGTGCCTGGGTGCCGGCCGCGATGCCCGACAGGTCGCCACCGCGAACGCCCTGTCCGAGATCATGGAACGCGGTCGACCCGCCCAGCATGAAGGTGCGGCCCGCCAGCGGACGGCTGTCCGGGTGGTTGGCCAGGTGATGCACGGCAACATCGATCGCTGCGCGCCGGTTGCTGCGGATCATCTCGTCGGAGACGGGCAGGTACTTGGTGCGTCCCGTGGTCGTGCCGGAACTGGTCGCCATGTACCGCACCCGGCCGGACCAGGTCAGCCCGGCAACATCGGGAAAGCCCTCCGACCAGTAGTCGTTCCAGAAATCCTCGTAGCCGCGGATCGGAACCCGGTCCTGGAAGTCACGGATCGAGCGGATTCCGGCAAAGTCATGATCCTGCGCGAAACGCGTTCTCCGGGCCTGGCGGAGAAGCCGGTGCAACTGGGCCTGCTGCACCCCGGCAGTGTCCTGGTGCCGCAGCACGTCGGCACGGTGGCGCGCGAAAAGGGAAAGCAATGGCGACGGATCGAACATGCCCGATCATCCCCGGGCACCACTACAGGCGTATGACGATGGCCCGGTGTCAGTCCCGGTCGGCGGCGGCCCCTGCCGTGATTTCATCGACCATGGTCATGAACTTGTCCGCGTCGGTGATGACCCGCGGCACCTTGTGCTGGCCGCCTGACTTGCCCTTCGTCGCCATCCAGCGCTCGAACGCACCCGGCGGCAGGAAACGGAACTCCGGCGGGTTCATGCCGGTGTCGTTGATGCGGTGCGCCCGGTAGTCCTCGTTCATGTCCTGCAGCACCTGGTCCACCGTGGCGGCGAACCGGTCCACCTGCCCGGCGTCGGGTTCCGTCGCGGTCTCCACCAGGTAGAGATGATGGCCGACACCGCGCCGCTGCTCGGGCAGCACGGCACCGACGCTGTACTCGTTCACCACCATGCCCGTCGCTTCCGCCGCGCTGTTGACGGCATTGTCGAGTTCGCTGCCGATCAGGTGCTCCCCGAAGGCGGAAAGCATGTAGGACGTGCGCCCGGTGATCAGCAGGCGCGGCGGGTGATGGTCCACGAAGCGGACCGTGTCACCGATCAGGTAGGCGAACATCCCCGCGTTCGACGACAGCACGATGGCGTAGTCGGTGCCGGTCTCCAGGTTGCCGACCCAGTGCCGCACCGGGTTCTCCGCCCCCAGCTCGGACAGCGGTATGAACTCGAAGAAGATGCCGTTGTCCAGGATCAGGCGGAGACCCTCGCCATAGCCCCGGTCAGCAACACCGATGAAGCCCTCGCTGGCCGGGTAGACTTCCCGCGTTTCCGCCCGTGTCTGCTCCAGGAAGGGCCGGAAGCGGTCGCGGTAGAGGTCCCAGGCGACGCCGCCATGCACCACCAGTTCCAGGTCGGGGAACGGGGCCTTGCCGCCCGTCAGTTCGTGCAGCCTCTCGAACAGGATCAGCATCCAGCCCGGCGTGCCGGTCAGCATGCTGATGCGCTGTTGCAGCGACAGGCGCGCCAGCCGCTCCAGTTTTTCTTCCCAGTCGTCCAGCAGCGCCAGGTCCGGCGGCGGGAAGGAGAAGCCGCGCATCCAGGCCGACTGGCCCTTCACCGCAATGCCGGACAGGTCACCGCTGACGATGCCCTGGCCCTGGTCGATCAGCGCGGTGGAGCCACCCAGCATGAAGGTCTTGCCGCGCAAGGGCCGACTGTCGGGCCGGTTCGCCAGGTGGTGAACGGCGACATCGACAGCCGCGCGCTTGTTGGCCTGCATCATCGCCGGGGTCACCGGCAGGTACTTGGTCGCGCCCGACGTGGTGCCGGAACTGACCGCCAGCCAGGGCGCGCGTCCGGGCCAGGTCTGCCCCGACAGGTCGGGGAAGGAACCCGACCAGTAGTCGCGCCAGAAATCCTCGTAGCTGCGGACCGGCACGCGGGCCTGGAAGTCCGCCACCGTCCTGATCCGGTCGAAACCGTGATCCCTGCCGAACCGGGTGTGCCGGGCCTGCCGCACCAGTCCAAGCAACTGACGGCGCTGGGTCTCCGCCGGATCCTGGCGTTTCAGGACGGCCAGGCGGTGCTTCGCATAGAGCCTCAGCAGGGGCGTGAAGTCGGGCATCAGTCGACCGGTTCCGGGCGGCGCAAGGGCATGTGTTTCAGCGCTGGCGGAGCGCCTGCCAGACCCGCGCCGCCGTGAAGGGCGGGTCCAGGTCGGCATCGCTGCCCTGGCGGTGCAGCACGTCATGCACCGCGTTGGTGATGGCGGCCGGTGCGCCGTTGGCCCCCATCTCCCCGATCCCGCGCGCGCCGATGGGGTTGGTGGCGGATGCGGTCTCGTGGAAGCTGACATCCAGCGCGGGCAGGTCGTCCGCGCGCGGCATGCAGTAGTCCATCAGGGAACCGCTGAGCATCTGGCCGCTGTCCGGGTCGTAGATCGCATGCTCCAGCATCACCGCACCGACCCCCTGTGCCAGCGCGCCCTGCGACTGGCCGGCCAGCAGGACCGGGTTGATGATGGTGCCGGCATCATCGACCGCGCCCAGCCGGTCCAGCCTGATCCTGCCGGTATCCGGGTCGATCTCCACCTCCGCGATCACCACGCCATGGGGAAAGGCCGCGACCGAGTCGGCGAAGTCGTGCGTCGCGGCAAGCGGTTCGTCCGCTGCCAGGTCGAACAGGCTGACCTGGCGGTCGGTGCCGGTGACGCGGAAGCTGCCTTCCAGGTACTCGATATCCTCGACCGCGGTCTCCAGCCGTTCCGCCGCGCGCTGTCGGCCCAGCCGGATCACTTCCTCCGCCGTGCGGGAAAGCGTGGCACCGGAGATGATGGTGGAGGATGAGCCGCCGGTACCGCCGCCGCGCCTCAGCCTGTCGGTGTCGCCCTGGCGCACGTCGATGCGGTCCGCCGCGATGCCCAGCCGTTCGGCCAGGATCTGCGCAAAGACGGTCTCGTGCCCCTGGCCAGTGGACTGGGTGCCGGTCCAGGCCTCGATCCGGCCAGTTGCGGCATTGACGGTGACGCTGCTGGTCTCGCTGGTCGCGCCGCCGACGGGGTGCATGTTGCAGGCGATGCCCCGACCACGCAGCAGACCACGCCCCGCGCTGTCGGCCTGGCGGGCGTCGAAGCCCTGCCAGTCGAGTTTCTGCAGTGCCGCGTCCAGGATGGCGGGATAGTCGCCGCCGTCATAGCTCATGCCCAGCGGCGTCTGCCACGGCATCGCGTCCGGCTGCACCAGGTTGCGCCTACGGATCTCCTCCACCGGCATGCCCAGCGCACGCGCGGCCTTGTCCACCAGCCGTTCCAGCGTCACCACCATCGGCGGCTTGCCCGCGCCGCGATAGGCGTCCACCGGCACCGTGCTGGTGTACCAGGCGCGGGAGCGGATGGAGATCCGGGGCAGGGCGTACATGCCGCTGGCGACCTTGGCCATGCTGTCGGTGGGATTGCCGGGGCCGAAGGTGGACAGGAATGCGCCGAGATCGGCCATCGCGTCCACCTGCAGTGCCAGGAAGCGGCCGTCGCTGTCGAAGCCGAGCGTGGCCTCCGTCAGCTGTGGCCGCGCATGGGTCTCCGACACGAAGCTCTCGGTCCTGCTCGACGCCCAGCGCACGCCGCGCTGCAGCTTCGACGCGGCCCAGACGATGGCGGCCTGCTCCGGGTAGGCAAAGAACTTGGGGCCGAAACCGCCGCCCACATCGTGGGTGACGACGCGCAGCTTCTCCTTCGGCCAGTGCAGCGCGTTGCGGGTGATCTGGCTGTGCAGCAGGTGCACGCCCTGGCTGGCACTGGTCAGGATGATCCGGTCGGCGTCCGGGTCGGGCCGGGCCACGGTCACCCGCCCCTCCAGCGCCGCTCCGCAGATGCGCTGCGTGCGCAGGGTCAGGGAGACCCGGTGCGGTGCGGCCGCCAGCGCGGCGGCGGTGGCATCCGCATCGCCCGCGCCCCAGTCGAAGATCAGGTTGCCCGGCGCTTCCCCGTGCAGGGCAGGGGACTCTGTCCCCGCCTCCGTCACCGCACCCAGGTCCTCGATCTCGAACCAGACCAGGTCAGCGGCATCCCGCGCGGCGGCCATGGTCTCGGCCACGATCAGCGCCAGTGGCTGACCGACATGATGCACCAGCCCGTCGGGCAGGATGGGGCGGTATGCCTCCACCATCGCCGTGCCGTCGCGGTTGGTGACCGGTGCGGTGGTCTTCAGGGTGCCGAGACCGTCCGCCTTCGCGTCCTCTCCCGTCAGGATCGCCACGACACCGGGAACCGCCCGCGCCTCCTCCAGCGTGGCGGACAGGATGCGGCCATGCGCGACCTCCGCACGGACGAACAGGCCGAACAGGTCATCAGCGCCGGCGAGGTCGTCGGTATAGCGCCCCGCACCCCGAACGAAGCGCTCGTCCTCCCGCCGCCGCGTGCCTGCCCCGATTCCGTCAGACATTCCCGTCATTGCAGTATCCGCTCCCTCTCTCCGTCCGTTTCGAGCCGCGCCATCGGGTTGCCGATGATCTCCCTGACCAGTTTCAGGCGGATGGCGCGGGCAAAGTCCACATAGTCCGTCGCGGTCAGCAGGAAGGAACCGGGACCGACGATCAGGTCCGACCTGTAATACACGTCCAGCCGCGGTTCCTCGTTCAGGATGGCAACGCCGTTCACGGTGACATGGGCAGCACGCGCCCTCTCGCGGGCTTCCCGGGGCAGCACGCCATCATTGCTGCCGCCGTCACCGGATACGTCGATGACCCGCCTGCGGACCTGCAGGTCGAGACCCTCGAACAGCTTCAGCGACTCGATCACTGCTTCCCCCAGGGCCGTCCGCCCGCCGCGCACGACGCGCTGCGTGTCGGCGATCTGCTGTGCGAAGGCATCGACGTCCCGGTCGCGGCGCAGCACGGTCCAGGGAATCACCTGCGCCTGCTCCCCGCGTCCCGACCACTGCATCAGGGTGACGGCCATCCCCAGCGGTGTACCGCTGCGCATCGCCTGTCGTACGGATTCATGGCGGAAGGCGTTGGCGAGGCCCAGCATCTGCAGCCGGAACTCGGCATTGTCGACGCTGGTCGATGTATCCACCGCCAGCACCAGCGCCAGGTCCACCCGGTCGTCGAACTGCGCGGCAGCGGGCCGGAGCGGGAGAAAGAGCGCGGCCAGGATGGCCACCGGCGCCAGCCGTGGAAGGAAAGCCATGAGCATGATGCGCCGAGTGTCACCCTGACCCCCGCGCAGGGTAAAGCGGTTTCTGTCCCGGCTCAGACCGTCAGGCCGAAGCGGCGCAGGAACAGTTCCAGCGAGACCAGGGTCCAGATCAGCTTCTCGTGGTTCTGGCGGCCCCGGTTGTGATCGCCCAGCATGCGCTCCAGTTCGCCCCGGTCATACAGGTCGCGGCTGAGCGAGCCGGTGCCGGTCAGGTGGTCATGCACCCAGTCGCGCATGCTGGTGCGGAACCAGTCGTTCACCGGCACGCGGAAGCCGACCTTGGGCCGTTCCAGGATCTCCGCCGGCAGGATGCGCCGCATCCCCTCCCGCAGCAGCCACTTGTCTTCCCGACCCCGGATGCGGCAGTCGTCGGGCAGGCGGGCGACCAGGGCGGCAAGCTCGTGATCCATGAAGGGCATCCGTGCCTCGATCGATCCGGCCATGGTCATGCGATCGCCGCGTTCCAGCAGGTTGTCGGGCAGCCAGGAGGTCTGGTCGAAATACTGCAGCCGCCGCAGCGCGCTGGTGCCCGGCGCGGTACGGAACGGGAAGCTGTCGGGCGTGCCGGCCCCCGGGTCGTCCGTTGCCAGCAGCCGTTTCGTCGCCGCCGGTCCCAGCACCCCGAACCAGCGCGGGAAACGGTCCTCGACGGCGCGCTGGTCCAGGCTGTCGAACAGGGTCTTCACGCGCCGGAAGGAATAGGGCAGGGCATTCACCAGCGGCCGCACCAGGCGCCGGTGCAGCACCCCCGGCACCAGCGCATGGTAGCGGCTGGCATGGCGCTCGAAGCGGTGCTTCGGGTACCCGGCGATGATCTCGTCGGAGCCCTCGCCGGTCAGCACCATCTTGACGGTCCGCGCCGCCTCCACCGACAGCAGGTAGATCGGGATGTCGGACGGTTCCGCCACCGGCGCATCGCGATAGCCGATCAGGTCCGGCAGATGGTCCATCAGCGTGTCGGCGGAAACCTCCAGCTCGTGATGGCTGGTGCCGAACTGCTCCGCGATGTCACGGGCGTAGCGCAGCTCGCTGTATTCACCCTCCCGGAAGCCGACGGAGAAGGTCCGCACCGGCAGGTCGCTGACCCCGGCCATCAGCGCGACGATGGCCGAGGAATCGATGCCCCCCGACAGGAACGCCCCGAACGGCACGTCGGAGGCCATGCGCAGGCTGACCGATTCCTGCAGCACCTCCATGAAGCGGCCTGCCGGGTCATCGGTCTCGAGCGGTGTCTGCGGCGTGCCGTCAGGGGGCGACCAGTAGCGGCTGACCTTCAGCGTCCCGTCCTGCCAGACCGCGACGGACGCAGGCGGCAGCTTCTCGATGCCTTCGAAGAAGGTGTCCGGCCCCGGCACGTAGCGATAGTTCAGGTAGGCGGGGATGACGCCGGTGTTCAGCCGGGTCTCGCAGCCCGGCACCGCCAGCAGTGCCTTGATCTCGGAGGCGAAGAAGGTGCTGTTGCCGTGGCGGCGCATGAAGACGGGCTTCTTGCCGAAGCGGTCGCGGGCAACCGTCAGGCGCTCCGCCTCGTGCTCCCAGACCATGTGGGCGAACATGCCCCTCAGGCGTGTCACCGCGTCCGGTCCCCAGTGGGCATGGGCGGCCAGCACGACCTCCGAGTCGGAGGTGGTGGCGAAGCGATAGCCCAGGGCCTTCAGTTCCTCCCGCAGGGCGACGTAGTTGTAGACCTCGCCATTGAAGACCATCGACAGCCGTCGCCCGTCCGGCGCGGTGTAGTGCATCGGCTGGTCGCCGGTGGTCAGGTCGATGATCGCCAGCCGGCGGTGGCCCAGCCCGGCCTGGTGGCGACCGTCGGCGGTCTCGCAGAAGAGGTGCCCTTCGCCATCCGGGCCGCGATGGGCGATCCGGTCGGTCATGGCGTGCAGCACGCTCTCCGGCGGGCCGCCATCGGTCGCGGTGATCCAGCCCGCGATGCCGCACATCAGGCGGGGAGTCCGGTTTCGGGGGGCCTACTTGTAGGGGTCTGCCGCGTCACGCAATCCGTCACCCAGGAAGTTGAAGGCGAGAACGACGATGATGACCGGCACCATCGGCCAGAGCAGCCAGGGCGTCAGCACCACCGCGTTCAGGTTCTGCGCCTCGTTCAGCAGCACGCCCCAGGACGTGATCGGTGGTCGCAGGCCGATACCCAGGAACGACAGCGCCGTCTCGCCCAGGATCATGGCCGGGATCGAGAGCGAGGCGGAGGCGATCAGATGGCTCATGAAGCTGGGCAGCAGGTGGCGGCCGATGATGCGCGACGGGCTGGCGCCCATGAGCTGTGCGGCGACGGTGAAGTCCTCTTCCCGCAAGGCCAGCAGCTTCGATCTGACGGCGCGCGCCAGCGATGGCCAGTCGAACAGCGCCAGGATGACGGTGATGCCGAAATAGATGAACAATGGCGACCAGTTGGCGGGCAGGGCCGCTGACAGTGCCATCCACAGCGGCAGCTCCGGGAAGCTGCGGATCATCTCGATCAGGCGCATGATGATGTTGTCGACCCAGCCGCCGTAATAGCCGGCCAGTCCGCCCATCAGCAGCCCGATGACGAAGGACAGCGTGATGCCGATCAGGCCCACGGTCAGCGAGATGCGGGCGCCGTAGACGATGCGGCTGAAGATGTCGCGTCCCAGCCTGTCGGTGCCGAACAGGAAGAAGGTTCCGCCCTCCGCCGGACAGACGAAGTGGAACCGCCCCTCGATCAGGCCGAGATAGGTGTACTCGTCACCCAGGCAGAAGAAGCGCAGCGGCTGCACCTTCTCCGGATCCTCGGTGTAGATGCGCTGGCGCATCACCTGGTTCTTGGTCAGCGTGTAGCCATAGACGAACGGCCCGACGAACTCCCCCTCATGGAAGAAGTGGATGCTCTGCGGCGGGGCCAGGATGTGCTTGGCGTCGCGGGTGTGCAGGTCGTATGGGGCGATCATCTCGCTGATCACGACGGAGATGTAGAACACCGCCAGGATGATGCCGGCGATGACCGCGACCTTGTGGCGGCGGAACTTCCACCACATCAGCTGCCACTGCGAGGCCAGGTAGAACTTCTCCTGCTCCGGCGTCAGGGCCTCGCGGGAATGCGGATCGAAGGGCCGGTCGTCGACCCAGTGATCCAGCTGCTGCTTGTCGTCCTGATCGGTGACACTCATTTCGCGACACCTCCGCCAAGCCGGATTCGGGGATCAAGCGCGGCCAGCAGCAGGTCGGAGATCAGCATGCCGACAACGGTGAGGAAGGCCAGGAACATCAGGATCGACCCGGCAAGGTACTGGTCCTGGCTCTGCAGCGCCTGCAGCAGGATCGGACCCAGCGTCGGCAGCTGCATGACCACGGCGACGATGGCCGAACCGGAGACGATGGACGGCAGCAGGTTGCCGATATCGGCGATGAACGGGTTCAGCGCCATGCGCACCGGATACTTCATGATCAGCTTGCCCCGTGGCACGCCCTTGGCCCGGGCGGTGACGACATACTGGCGCTGCAACTCGTCCAGCAGGTTGGCGCGCAGGCGGCGGATCATGCCCGCGGTGCCGGAGGTACCGATGACGATCACCGGTGCCACCAGGTGCGCGAAGACAGAGCCGACCTTGCCCCACGACCAGTCCTGGCCGAGATATTCCGGGTCCATCAGGCCACCGATGGAGACGCCGAACCACAGGTTGGCGAAGTACATCATGATCAGCGCCAGCAGGAAGTTAGGTGTCGCCAGTCCCAGGTAGCCGAGGAAGGTGAAGCCGTAGTCGCCGATGGAGTACTGCCGGGTGGCGGAATAGACACCGATGGGGAAGGACACCACGTAGATGAAGAAGATGGTGGTGAAGTTCAGCAGGCAGGACAGCAGCACCCGGTCACCGACCACGTCCGAGACCGGCATGTCCTGTTCGAACGCCCAGCCCCAGTTGCCCTGCAGCAGGCCGTTGAAACCGGTCGGGCCGGGCCAGAAGCCCATCCACATGCCGTACTGGATGATTTCCGGCTGGTCCAGGCCGTACTGCTTGCGCAGGAACTCGACCTTCTCCAGCGCCGCGGCCTCGCCCTGGGCCTGGAGTTCCTGCACCAGGTTCGACAGGTAGTCGCCTTCCGGCAACTGGATGATCAGGAACGTGATGATCGAAATCGCGATCAGCGTCGGGATCATGATCAGCAGGCGATGAATGATGTAGGTGAACATCCGCTTTCACATCTCTCCGACGGTCAGGAGCCACTGCGCAGTTCTGGTGTCTCGTACCAGAAGCTGTCAGGACGGTAGAGTCCGAAATAGGCACCGGGATCCCAGTGATAGATGCCGTTGCGGGGCACGTTCCGCAGGCCCCGGCGGACCACGATGGGCTGCGGGACGGAGGAGATGATGCCGATCGAGTAGACCTGCTCGGCATTGATCTGCAGGATCTCGTCCCAGATGCGCTTCTTCTCGGCCCGGTCGGACGACAGGTCCCACTGTTCCACCAGCCGCACCAGCTTTGCCGGGATCTCCATGTCGGGCGCTTCGCCCATGGTGCCGCCGGATTCGTGGTACAGGCCCCATTTCGGCCATTGCAGCCCCAGCTGGCTGGTCGGTGCCAGTTCCTCCGGGCTGGTCTCCGCCGTCGCCAAGCCGGCCTGGATGCCGGTCCAGACGGAGATCTGTGCCAGGCCAGCATAGACCCGGTTGCGGAAGGTATCGCGCTGGGACGGCTTGATGAACATCTTCACGCCGACCTCGCGCCAGGTCTCCTCGATCAGCTCCAGGATGTCGGTCTGCTGCGGGTCCTCGCCGGAGGTCTCGACAATGATCTCCAGCTTGCGCCCGTCGGGCAGCAGGCGGATGCCGCCCGGACCCTTCTTCGTCAGCCCGATCTCGTCCAGCAGCTTGCGCGCCGCCTTCTTGTCATAGCGTGTCCAGTTGCCCTGGTATTCCGGCTTGTAGAGCGGGCTGCGGTCCAGCACCAGGTTGCTGGAGGCCTCGGCGTCGCCGAAGTAGACAACCTCGTTGATCAGTTCCCGGTCGATGGCCAGCGACAGCGCCCGCCGGAAGCGGACATCGCGGAACAGCTTCTGGTACTCCGGGTCGTCGTAGTTCAGGTTCGGGAACAGCGCGACCGTCGCACCCATCGCCTGCCGCCAGGCGAAGGTGTCGTAGTTGCCGCGATCCTCCGCCTGTTTCAGGAAGGTCCAGTCGGTCAGCGCCAGGCCGAGCGCCTGCAGGTCGGTCTGGCCGGAGCCGGCCTGCGCGGCAATCAGGGCCGGGGCGGCGACGGTCAGGATGAAGCGGTCGATGTAGGGAAGCTGGCGACCGTTCTCGTCAACCTTGTGGTAGTACGGATTCCGCATCCCGACAAAGCGTCCCGACGACTTGTCCTTGGTGGAGTTCTTCCAGGGCTGCAGGGTCGGCTGCTTGATGTTGTCGAACCGGTACATGCGGTCGCGGCGGTTGTGCAGCGACGCCCAGCTGGGGCGGCGGCTGTCCTCCACCTTCTTCGCCAGTTTCTCGGGATCGGCATAGCGGACATGAAACTGCCGCAGGTAATGCGCCGGGCGGTAGATGAACAGCGGCGATGCCCCGGCGATGCGCGGCAGGAAATAGGGGTTCGGCTTCGGCCAGGTGTAGCGGACCGTGTAGTCGTCCGGGAACTCGACGATGGGGGGAGAGCCGTCGACCATCATGTAGGAGGGGATGCCGCCGGGATTGAGTTCCTCGTTCAGCACCACGTCTTCCCACCAGTAACGGAAATCCTCCGCCGTGAAGGGCTCGCCGTCCGACCACTTGTGGCCGCGACGCAGGTGGAACGTGAAGCTGCGGCCCTCCACGACTTCCAGGTCGCGCACCAGGTCCGGCTTCAGTTCGTAGTCCTGGTCGTAGCCCACCAGCCGGGCATAGCTGTAGACCACCATGTGGCGCAGGTAGCGCTCACGCGGGATCAGCATGTTGATGTCGCCGCCATGCAGGCCGGGTGCGCCGTCCTGCGTCGCGAAGGTCACGACCAGCGGTTCCTCCGGAATGCGGGCCTGAACCGGCGGCAGTTCGCCGTTCCTGACGGCATCCTCCAGCATCGGGGTCTCGATCAGCCCCTGCGCACCGGCACCGGTTGCCAGGCCCTGTGACAGGCCCAGGCCGAGGACTGCCGCGATCAGGGTTGCGGGGAAGGGGAACCTCATGCCGCAAGCTCCTTCCTGTCGGCGGACGCCGCCGCGCGGACGAAATGCTCGTCACCCAGGTCGAGCAGCGCCATCTGCGTGTGCCCGTCCACGGTGAAGGGGGCCGGCCATTCCTCCGGGATCGAGGCCTTGCCCTCCATCAGCGCGGTGAGGTCGAGGCGGTCGTCCGGATCCGGTTTCGGCACGGCGTTCAGCAGCGCGCGGGTATAGGGGTGTACCGGGTTGCGGAACAGTTCCTCGCGCGGTGCGGTCTCCACCAGCCGACCCCGGCACATCACGGCGATGCGGTCCGCCATGTAGTCGATGACCGCCAGGTTGTGGGACACGAACAGGTAGGTCAGTCCCATCTTCTCCTTCAGGTCCTTCAGCAGGTTCAGCACCTGCGCCTGGATCGACACGTCGAGGGCGGAGACCGGCTCGTCACAGATCAGCAGTTCCGGCTGCAGTGCCAGGGCGCGGGCGATGCCGATGCGCTGCCGCTGGCCGCCGGAAAAGCTGTGCGGGTAACGGCGCAGGAAACGGACATCCAGCCCGACCAGCGACATCAGTTCCTTCACCCGCTCGACCCGCTCCTCCTTGGTGGCGACCTTGTGGATCACCAGCGGCTCCGAGATGATGTCGAACACCGTCATGCGCGGGTTCAGGGAACTGAACGGGTCCTGGAACATGAACTGGACCTTGCGGCGATAGTCGAACAGCTTCTTGCCGCGCAGCTTCAGCACGTCGACCTGGGTGCCGCTGTCGTTGAACAACACGTCGCCGCTGTCGGGACCCAGTGCCCGCATGATCACCTTCGACGTGGTGGTCTTGCCGCAGCCGGATTCGCCCACCAGCCCCAGGCACTCACCGCGATTGATGTGGAACGACACGTCATCGACGGCCAGCACGCGACCGGCATCCTTGCCCGACAGCAGCCCGGTCTTGCGGGTGCCGTAGCTCTTGGTCAGGCCGCGGATCTCCAGCAGCGGCTTGTGCATGTCCGGTGCGTTCGCGGGCCAGGGCGCGCGCGGCTGCAGCAGCGCCCCGTCCAGGTCCGCCTTGATCTCCCGGATCGGCACCAGCCGCTCCCCCGGCTCCATGTCGAAGCGGGGCACGGCGCGCAGCAGGGCCTGCAGGTAGGGGTGCTGCGGCGCGGCGAACAGGTCGTTCAGCGTGCCACGCTCCATGACCCGGCCGTGATACATCACCACGATCTCGTCAGCCATGTTGGCGACCACGCCGAGGTCGTGCGTGATCATCAGGATGGCCATCCCCAGTTCCTTCTGGAGATCGTTCATCAGTTTCAGGATCTGGGCCTGGATGGTCACGTCCAGCGCGGTGGTCGGCTCGTCGGCAATCAGCAGTGCCGGGCGGCAGACCAGTGCCATGGCGATCACCGCGCGCTGGCGCAGGCCGCCGGAAAGTTCGAACGGATAGGTCGACAGCGCCTTCTTCGGGTCGGGGAAACCGACCAGGCGCAGCATTTCCTCCGTGATCTCCAGCCCCTGCTTGATGTTGGACCGGCCATGGACCCGCAAGGCCTCCGACACCTGGTCACCGACCGTGTGCAGCGGTGACAGGCTGGTCATCGGTTCCTGGAAGACGATGGAGATGCGGTTGCCGCGGATGCCGCGCATCTCCGGCCCGTCGCGCTTCAGCTTGGTGATGTCGACGAAGCTGCCGCGCTTCTGGGTATCGAACAGCAGGATCTCGCCCTGGTTGATCTGTGCCGCCTTGGGCAGGATCCCCATGATCGCCTGGGAGATGACGGTCTTGCCGGAACCGGATTCGCCTACCAGGGCGACGGTCTTGCCCTCGGGAACCCGGAATGAAACGCCATCGACAGCCTTGACCACGCCCTCGGGCACATGGAATTCGACCTTGAGATCGCGAACGCGCAATACGTTCGTGCTCATGCTTGTTCGTCTCCCGCTTCAGCCGGGAGGTTCAGCCCGATGGCGCCGGCGTTGTGGCGAGTCGTGCCATCCAGACGCGCCCCGTTGGCCAAGGCCACGCGGCAGACGGTGTCGGCCAGTGCCTCGAACCCGTCCAGCGTCTGGTCAACCCGGATTGTCGTGCCGCCCCCCTTCATGACCAGTTGCATCCAGCCTGCCGAGCGGTCCCGCCAGGTCGAATAATAACGTATCCGCACTTCCCCTAACTCATTCCAGGTAACAGAACGATGAACGGGACCGGTGAATCTTGCGCCCACCTCGTCCACCACGACCCGGCTGGCATGCCGTATCGCCGTCCTGATCCCGAAAGCCGCAAAAAGCAGTGCGAGCCCCCCGAGCAGCCAGAACATGACAGAGAAGACTGCGACAAACAATGCCGCAGCACCGAATGTTGTGAGGCCGATCACGGCCCTCAGATAGTCCCGCCAGATGGACCGCAGCGGGTAGCGGCAGGTGAGGGGTGTCATGGTGCCTCCCCATGCATCAGGGCCGCCGCTGCCGCCGTGCCGCTGTCCATCCGGACCGGCGCGACCGCCGTGGGACGGAGCCGTGCCGCCGCGTCGATCGCGGTGACGAGGTTCCCGGATGTCAGGTCCGCCTCCGCAACGGTCGGAAAGCCCAGCCGGGCGAGGTGCGCGGCACGGCGCGGCTGTTCCGTCTCGTCCCCGCCGGCGAAGGGCACGATCACCGCCGGCGTGCCTGTGGCCAGCAGTTCCGCTGCGGTGTTGTAGCCGATCTGCCCGATGGCCAGGCGCGCCGCTGCAAGGCGTTCCGTGAAGTCCGGCGCGACGGGTTCGAAGATCGCCCCCGGACCGGCAAGCGCACGCCAGCGGTCGACGGTTTCAGGCGCCACGTCGCGTGCGTGCCTGAAACGCCAGACCAGGTGGCCGAGCGTGCTGGAACGGCGTGCGGTGGCTGCCGTTTCGAACAGTGTTTCACCCACCGCGCCGCCGCCCGCGCTGACCAGCACCTCCCCCGGTTCGGGCCGGGTCGGGGCAGGCCGGGCATCGGTCAGGTAGCCGGTATGCAGCACCGCGCCCCGGTAGCGGTCGAGGAAGGGCGCGCTGTCCTGCAGCGGCAGGAAGCTCTCGTCGCCATGGACAACCACCAGCCGGTAATAGCGGTCGAGCCACTCCAGCATCTCCCCCTCCCGGTGCGGACGCCGGTTCACGATGTCCCGCACGGAGCAGGCGATGGTCCGGCAATGCCGGTCCCTGTGCGCCATCTCCAGCAGCGGCAACAGCTCGAACCTGAGTTGGCGGCGACCGAAGGGAAACAGTTCCGTTACAAGCAGTTCCGGGCGAAAGTCTTCATACTGGTTGAGCAATCTGTTGCAGCGGTTGCGGCGGAACCGGTCGTCGATGGGTCGGTCGTTCTCGTCCAGCAGCGTGGAGAAACTGGCATCGGCCGCACGGATCGACGGCAACTGCACGCGGCGAACACGTGGCCGGGTGGTGATCTGCGGTGCCTCCCGCCCGCCGGAGACCAGCGCCACGTCCATTCCCGCCAGGTCCAGCGCGTTGGCCAGCCGCGCCGCGCGGCTGAGGTGCCCGACACCCAGCAGGTGCTGGACATGGATCATGACCCGTCCGCTCATGCGCCGACCAGCGGCAGGTTGAGCCGGTCCACGGCAAGCCGCCCCTCGTGGTATGTGAAGCACTGCGCCATGTGCCACCTGATAGCGAATGGCGGGTCCGTGGTCATGTCCCATCCGGTGGCGCTGGCCAGCGCGGCGCGGATCAGGCCCTTGTGGCTGACCAGCACCAGCGCCGTCTCGCTGCGGTCGCCGAGGAAGGCCAGCAGCCGTTGCGCGACCTCCGCCGGGGTCTCCCCGCCCGGTGGCCGCATGTGGATGCCCATGGCCTCCAGCCTGCGCATTGCCTCCGCATCGGCTTGGGTCAGCTTGGCATGGGTCTTTCCCTCCCAGTCGCCGAAATTCATCTCCATCAGCCGGTCATCGGTGGTGAACGGCTGGCCGCCGGAGAGGATGGTCGCGGTCTCCGTGGCGCGCCGCAGGGGGCTGGACACCCATGGTCCGGCATCGCGGTCCGGGGGCAGCCGCAGGCCGGTCAGCGCCGCACGACCATCGTCCGACAGGGGGATGTCGGTGTGCCCCTGGATGCGTCGCTCCGCGTTCCAGGAGGTGCGGCCATGCCGAAGCATGGTGATGCGCATCATCGCGGCTCCTCCCGCTCCAACAGCCCGGTCAGGATCGTGTGCAGCTTCCGGGAAGCGGCGGCGAAACCGTGCTTTCCCGTGGCATCCCGCCAGGCCTGCCCGGCAAGGCGGTGGCGCGTGCGGGGCTGGCGGAGCAGGTGCCGCATCGCACGTTGCAGCGCCAGGCGATCATGCGGCGGGACCAGCAGACCGGTGCGCCCATGCGCCACCACGTCCGGCACGCCGCCGGTGTGTCCGGCAACCACCGGCAGGCCGCAGCAGGCGGCCTCCACCAGGGCCATGCCGAAGGCCTCGTTGACCGCGGGCCAGACCATCAGGTCGTGGCGGCGCATGATGCCCGACAGGTGGGCGGCCGGCACCTGCCCGAGCCAGCTCACGCGGTCTCGCAGCGGGGCAAACGCAGGCCGGACCTGCCGCGCCGCCGGGCCGTCACCGACCAGCGTCAGGTGCCAGTCCTGCCCGCGCAGGCCACGCAGCGCGTCGGCCAGTTCGCGGAAGGACGCCAGCTTGTCGCCATGCCGCATCATGCCCACGGCAAGCAGGCGCACCGGCCCCCCCTGCCGTGCCCGCGCCGGGGGACGCGGCCGGGTCCGCATGAAGGGGGAAAGGCCGTGCAGGCGATCCGGCCCGACCAAGGCGGCGATGGCCTGCTGATCCGCCTGGTTCAGGTTCAGGATGGCATCGGCGGCACGGATCGCCTGGCGGGCGCGGAGTGCGAAATCTGCCCAGGGACCATCCAGTCGCTTGCGCGCATCGCTGGCTTCCGCCAGCACGTAGGGAATGCCGAAGGCCTTGCTGACCTCTGGCCCGATCAGGTCCGGCGCCTTGTAATAGTTATGATAAGTGAACCAGATATCCGGCTTTCCTGATCTGAACTCTCGGGTGAGGCGGGCCACCTCTTCCTGCGCTTGCCGGATCAGCGCCTGCTGGCTCGCCGGGTCGCCTGCCGGCTCCCGTGTGCGCAGGCGGGAGGCCAGCGTGACCTCGTGCCCGGCATGACCGAGTGCCGCGATCAGCAGGCGGGCGATCTGCCGGTCGCCGGAAGGGACCGGATGGTCGGGCGGTTTCAGCGGCGCGTGAAAGGCAATGCGCACGACCGGCCCGGTCTCAGATCCGGGTGGAGAGCCAGATGGCCAGGCGAGACCCGGCCTTCACCCCGGCGGTCAGCAGTTCGTAGCCGGGCGCCTGGGCTGCATCATGTTCGCGGGCGATGTCGCGATGCTCGATCTCCTCCGCTCGGAAGGTCTCGATGGTCTGCTGCAGTTCGGGTTCCACGCCGTCTCCGGCCAGGGCCTCCGTCTGCTGCGCGTAGTGGGCGTCGATGACTTCCTCCACCGCCTCCGTGCAGGCCATCGCCGCCTTCTCGCCCATCAGAGCCGTGCCCGCGCCGAGCGCGAATCCTGCCACGTGCCAGAGCGGCGACAGCAGGGTGGGGCGGACCTGGCGCTCGTTCAGCAGATCATCGAACGTCTTCAGGTGTTTCTCTTCCTGCTCGGCCATGTGGCGGATGGTGTCGCCGGACGGCCCGTCGCCGAGCACGGCCAGCTGGCCCTGGTAGATACGTTTCGCGCCATACTCGCCCGCCTGGTCGACGCGCAGCATCCGCTCCAGCCTTGTCCGCTGGTCCATGTCGCCGGGCAGTCCGCGCGGGGCAGCCTGTTTCATCATCGGCTCCTGTTCCTGGTGGCAGCGAGCAGCAGCATCAGCCCGGCCGCAAGTGAACCGAACACAACATTCCAGCCTGCGATCGACAGGCCCAGGAAGGCAAAGGGAACCTGGTCGCATCGGGCGGGCTGGGCACCCATGACCTGCGCCTTCAGTGCCTCCAGCGAATCTGGCGTGGAGATCGCGCTGCAGCTCTCCAGCCCCTTCCACAGGCCCTGCTCGACCCCGGCATGAAACACGCCGATCCCGGCTGAGGCCGCGAAGGCCACCGCGGCGAGCAGCAGCCACAGCGTCGCCGCGCGCGGCAGCACCAGCGCAGCGACACCCACGGCGGCCGCCGCCACGTAGGGCCAGCGCTGCCAGACGCACAGCTCGCAGGGCGCAAGGCCGAAACCGTGCTGCGCCACCATCGCGGTGCCCAGGGCAATCGCCGGTGGCCCGATGATCGCCAGGGCGGGGCGTTGTCCGAGATATGTCAGCGGGCTTCCCATGCCTGAAACATGGCGGTTGCCCCCGATCCCGGCAACCGCGCAATCGTCGCGGCGTGAACGCGCCGTGCGGATGCCTGTGGTTGGGCAGGTGCCCATCACTGCCCTTTCGGTTGTGGCATCGATTACGTAGTCTCCTTCCGGGCGAATTCCGAGCCGGAGGGGGTGTCGGGTGGCAGAGGGGGAGCAGCAACCGGCCGGTGGGCGACAGACGAGGACCGTCGATCTGGGCGACCTCGCGCTGTCCCGGATCGTGGTCGCGCTCGGCATCTTCCTGCTGATCGCGCTGTTCAATCCGCTGGGTGTGAAACAGAACAGCGAGAGCGCCACCCAGGACTTCTTCGAGACCGTGTTTGCCGCCGTCCTTCCCCCGGCCGCCATCACGACGCCGGAGGAGGCGTACCGACACATCCGCGCGCATGCCGGCCCCATGCATGTGGATCATCCGGAGGCCGAGGCACGGGCGGAGATGTTCGTCCGCCGCGTGCTGCCGACCAAGTTCATCCAGACCGAAAGGGACGGTGACGGCAATGACGCGCCGCCGCCCACGGTCGTGTCGGTCCTGGCGGAGGAACGGCGGCTGCGCCGCGAGGAACCGCTGAGTGCCCACCCCTGGGCACCGATCCACGTGCTGCGTTTCGACGATGTCGTCCTGGGGCGGATTCATCCCGATGACCCGGACCGGCCACGCCGCTTTGCCCGTCACCAGCTTCCCGTGGACCGGCTGAACGGGCTCTTCTTCGCGCTCAGCCGCCTCAAGGTCTCCGTGATCTTCCTCGATATCCGGTTGCTGACCGATACCAGCAAGGACGGTCGCTTCTGCGGCGCCGACGGCGTGACCGGCAGTCCCTGGCAGGCCGCGACACGCAGGCCGCTGCGTCGCGGGGAGGCAAACACGCAGCCGGGCCGTGCCGGAGACCTGGAAACGCAGGAACGGATGCGGAGCGAGGAGAAGCCGTTCCTGTTCATCGCCGGGCTGCCGACAAACCACGTGCTCAACGGCAAGAAGGCGGCAACGGGCGAACTGGCCGGGAAGATCGACCGGCTGACAGTCCAGTACTTCCGGTCCGGCGATCCGGGGGAACGTGGCGACATCTGGCGTCGGATCGCGCGGCTGCTGGAGGTCGGGATGCGGATGCAGGATGCGCCCGTGCGGCTGCCCGAACGGCTTGCCTGCCTGCACGACGTGGCACGGGTCATCCCCGTCCGCTGGTCGACGGACGACTATCCGCTGGGAATCCCTTTCGGCGATTCGAACCACGAGACCAGGACCGTCCGCCTGCTTGGCGGCCCGGGGGAAGACGCACCCGATCCGATGCCGACACCGATCCCCGCGCTGGAGGTCCTTGCCGCGTGGTGCGCCCATCCGCTCTCGGTGATACAGGAGTTTCCGGTCTGCCATCCCCGCCGGAAGCCGTCCTGCCCGTCCGGGGACTGCATGCTGCCGGAGCCGGAGGCCTATACCGGCGTCGAGATCGCGGCGCGGCGCTGGGCAGATGCCCGGCTGGCACGTGCCGCTGAAACTGCCGGCTGGACGGAACGCAGGCTGCGCGAGAGTGCCGACCGGATGGACAGGGCCGAAGAGGCACTCGCACGGGCAGTCGGCAACAGGACAAGTGCAGTCCGGGCACTGGCGGTGGCCGAGCGGCAGATGCGGCTCTCCCGCGATGCGATCCATGGCTGGCAGATGGAGGATGCGGGCAGGAATGTCGGCCAGGCGGTTGCCGCGACGGTGGCGGCGGAGGAGGAACTGGCGGCGAGCCAGGCGCAACTGGCGCAGGCCCGCCAGGCAAACCTGGTGCCCGCGATCCGGCTGCATCTGGCGAAGTCCAGGGCGATGCGCATGGCCGCGTCCGATGATCCGGCCAGCATCTCCGCCGATATCCCCGTCGCCTCCCTCCATCGCATGGAGGCGCTCGGGTTGCGGCTCGACCCCCGCCTCGATCCATGGCGGCATTCGGGATGGTTGCGGGATCTCTGGCAGGGCGGGTTGCGGGTCGCCCGTGGCCTGTCCAATGCCATCGACGGTACGGAGGGGATCGAGCAGCCCCGGCTCTCGCCGCGCCCCCATGCCCGGTCGCCGGAACTGTACCAATGGCTGATGTCGGACGTGAACAGGCGGTTCGACAGCAAGGGCGACGTGATCCCGGACATGACCGACATCCATGGCTGCCGTCCGGAGGCGACCTTCATTGACAGCCGTCGGGTGGAGGGCGTGGCCGGGCTGCTGGATCATGTTGCCTATGCGGGCGGGCGGGTCCGCGACGAACTGCTGGGAAACATCGCCGGGACCGAGAACGCGTTCGCCCGAGGCTGTTCCAACATCCCCGTGCATCCGGCCTTCCTCACCTACGGCGACTGGCCCGGGGCCACCACCTCCCGCGATCCGGTCCAGGCGAACCGGACCACCACATTCACCCGCAGGGCCTGGGACAGCTACATGAAGAAGGCCTTCCACGGCGCTGCGGTGATCATCGCGGGGAACTTCGACAATGCGCGGGACGTGGTGCCGTCCACGGTGTTCGGCGACAAGCTGGGGGCACTGGTGCATGCGGAGGCGTTGCAGTGCCTGCTGTGGTACGGACCGGACTGCCCGCGCCGTCCGGAACGGCTGCTGTTCGATCTCGACATGATGGACCTGCTGGAGCTGCTGACGCTGGTCGTGGTGCTGCTGATGAGCCGGCGTATCGTCCGCATGGCGCAGGACGCGGGCATGGCCGCAGGGGGTGGCCACCCGGCCCGGCGTTTCCTGGGGCTGCAGGTGCGGAGCGACTACGCGCCGGGATACCGCCTGGCCCTGCTCATCTGCATCCCCATCGTGATTGCCGTGACCGGGCTGGGCCTGGCGCTGCTGCCCTATCCCTCCGCCGACCTGCTGGCCCTGATCCTCATCCTGGGCGTTGTCTTCCGGGAGGGGGTCGTGGGGATGGTGCAGGCCGTGCTCTGGCACCTGGCCGGACCGGCGAGGGAGGTTGCGGCTGACCGCCCCGATGCCTGAAACCGGCAGAAGGCGGCGGTGCGGCAGGGAACGAAGGGGCGGGATGCAAACCGGAACGCGAAGAGGTCTGGTTAACGTACCCGCATTCTGGGTTGTGCATCCGGTCCATATCCCACAAAATTCGCGCAGGCAGTGTATTTCAGGGGGCGGTGATGTATCTCAGGGCGTTGGGCTTCGCAGTTCTTGTCGGTGGGTGTATCGGTCTTTCGACCGCATCCATGGCGGCAGTGAGCGACGGGTTTTGCATCATCGACAACTCGGTGACCGACAAGCTCGGCGGTGACTACCAGGTGATCGGGGAGGGCAAGCCGCTTGACCTGGTGAAGGGCAGGGGCGTGCGCGAGACCGATGACGGGCTGGTGCGTGTCTTCGCCATTGACGGCTCCGGCAACGAGGTTCCCGGCGGGGAGCATTTCTTCCTCTATCCGGAACTCTTCGCCTTCGAGACCGCGGCGCAGTCCACCAACCTGGCCGGCAGTGCGGGAACCGGCGGCGGCTACGGCTCGGGCGGGGGCGGCGCGAGGATCTGCGAGTAGATCGCGATCTGCATCGGGCAGGGAAGGCCGTTCAGGGACAGCGCGACGGATGGCGCATCAGGGGGAACCAATGAGAGTATTGTCGGCAATCATGGTGAGCGCGGCGCTGGTGCTGGGGGGCTGCAACGGCAATGACGGCGACAAGTCGTTCGTCACCTCCGTCGATCATGCCCTGTTCGGTGATCCGAAGCGCCAGGGGCTGGAGCGGGACGAGGAATTCCAGGCGGAACACGCGAAGCTGGCGGGCGGACCGCGGCTATCGCTGACCGCGACGCCGCTGCTCAATCCGCGCCTGCCGCGTCGCCTCGATCACAGTGCGACCCTGATCGACATGCCGGAAACCCGGGCCTACGTGCGCGGTCTTGCCGAGCGGTTGCTGGCATCGTTCCCGCCCACCGCCAACCCGAAGGAGATCGAGGTCTTTATCATCTCCGGTGCCGGCTACGAGGCCTTTGCCAACGAGGCCGGTGACATCTTCATCTCGGCGCGCTGGTTTCTCGATGCGGTGGGGGAGGGCGGCCCGAGGCGGTTGAACGAGGATGGCCTGGCCTTCCTGCTGGCGCACGAGATCGCGCATGTGCACCTGAACCATTTCAAGGACAATGAGAGCTTCCTGGACCTGGAGACGTTGCTGGACACGGTCCAGTTCGCCATCAGCACCTACAGCTTCGCCAAGCGCAGCGGTCTGCTGGGCGGAAAGCCGATGACGCCGGAGCAACTGCGGGCGCACGAGGCCGTGAACAGCCGGATCGAGGCGTCGTTCGCCGCCATCAAGGCGATGCAGGTGGGGGGACTGGAACCGATCCTCTGGCGCGCCAACGAGATCGATGCCGACACCCTTGCGGTCCGTGCAGTGACGGAGGCGGGGTTCCAGCCGCGGCTGGCCAACCAGGCCTTCGACCGGCTGGGGGAGGCGCAGCAGCGGATCATCGAGGACCTGCGCCACCAGTTGCAGATCGTCGGCATCGCCGTGAAGACGCTGGCGGAACTGAGCAGCGACAACAAGGTGATGACCGCGCTGCAGGCCCAGGGCGTCGACCTGTCGATCCGTGCCGCGCTCGCCCTGTTCAAGGAATGGTCCGAGTCCCATCCGCCGATCCTGGAACGCAAGGCATCCGCCGGGCTGCTGAACCGGGAGCGGATGTACAAGGAATATCCGGGGGCCGTGGCCCGCAGGGCGGTGCCGATTTCCGACGGTATCCGCCAGGAGACCCGGCTGGTGAAGAGCGTCGTGGAAGCGTCGGTCGTGCATTCCTGCCTCAGTTTCCACATCGATGAGCACAAGAATGTCAGCGACGACCAGGTCCTGATCAGCCAGGACGGCACCAGGAAGGTGACCTGGTCCCAGATGCGGGAAGCCTCGTCGAAGGTGGAGTACGTGCCGGAAGATGAGCATTCCAACGGCAACGATCCGAAGCCGGTGAAGGTGATCCAGGAGAAGCCGGTCCCGGCGGAACTGCGCAAGCCGGGGGAGAACTGCCCCTACAGCGGCGCGCCGCTGCAGCCCAACGACATGGCGAAGATGGCGCAGCAGATCCGCACCCAGATCCAGGCCTTCCGCGGACAGGCGGAGACACCCGGCTATCTCTGGTACGTCTTCGGTGCCATCCGCAAGGAACAGGGGCGTTTCAGCGATTTCCACGAAAACCTGGAGATCGGGTATCGCGGCAGGCAGGCGGAGCCGCTATTGCTGCGCCAGCAGGCGCTCGTCGCCATCGAGCAGGGAAACTTCACCGTGGCCAACCGGCGCATCACCGAGATCGAGGAGACCTTCGGCACGGAATGGGGGCTGGAACTGCGGGCAGAGGGTCACCTGAAGCGCGGCGAGATCGCCGAGCTGAAACAGGTGCTGGAGACCTGCGAGAACACCGACAACCGCGCGGTGGAGAGCCGTTGTGACGTGGTCGAACTGAAGGCACGCCAGGGCGGTGCAACCGACACGGCTGCGAAGGGCAGCAACCAGCAGCAGATCGAGGAAGGCACCGAGAAGAGCCAGAACCTGTTCGGCAGCCTGCTGCAGAGCCTGACCCAGTAGGGGCGCTCCGGTCCCGGCGCCGGGATCGCCTCAGGCCAGCCGGGGCAACCTGCCGGGTCCGGAGCCGGAGATCACCGGTTGAGCACGGCGTCCCTCAGGCCCGCCGCGGCCCCCATGATCTCGCCGACAAGCGGGTCCGGCACGCCGAGTTCGACCAGCGTGTCGTTCAGGTGCCCGGCGACGGCATCGAAGTGCGGGTCGCTGAGGCCCTTCTGCGCCACCAGGTCGGCGTGCGCGCTGCGCATGTAAGATTCCACGTCCGTGGCTTCCGCCTTGAACAGCGCGGTGAAGAATGACCGCTGCTTCGCGTTCTGTGCCGACATCTCGATGCCGTCGAACATCGGTGCCAGCAGCGGATCGGCCAGCACCTTTGCATAGAAGAGGTCAACGGCTGCGTTGACGGCGGCATCGCCACCGATCTGCTCGTGGATCGTCATTCCGGGTCCCCCGATTTCCTGCCCGTGATGCCGCGCCACCTGCCATGTCTATTGGCGGCACGGTTGTCCCCCGACAGGGCTGATTGTGCGGATGGCGGTCGCTCATGGCAAGCCGGTGTGCTGCACCTGCGAACGGGGGGCGAGGTGAAACGCGCCGGCCGGCGGTGTCAGGCCCGCCTGGCGTCGGCCTGTGCCCGCCATTCGCTGCGGATGACGGCGGAGGTCCGGCCACTGCCGTCCGGACGCCAGCCCGGTGCGTGCCAGAGATAGCCCAGCGCGTCGCGCCAGTTCCCGGCGGCCCGCGCATCGCGGAACATGTCGACCCATTCGTGGAAGGCGATGCGCAGGGGATTGAAGGTCGCGATCTGGCGCACGATGCCATAGCGGCAGGGTTCGTCGGCATCCTCCGGCACGAAGGTGCCGAACAGCCGGTCCCAGATGATCAGGATGCCGGCATAGTTGCGGTCCAGGTAGCGCGGATTGGTGGCGTGATGCACCCGGTGATGCGACGGGGTGTTGAAGAACCACTCGATGGGCCGGGGCAGGCGACCGATGGCCTCCGTATGGATCCAGAACTGGTAGACCAGGCTGACACCCATGGAGAAGGCGATCATCGCGGGCGGAAAGCCGAGCAGCGGCAACGGGGCATAGACGATGAAGGTTCCGGCGATGTTGCCGGTCCAGGTCTGGCGCAGTGCCGTGGACAGGTTGTAGTGCTGCGACGAGTGGTGGTTGATGTGCGCCGCCCACCAGAACCGGTGTTCGTGGCTCAGCCTGTGGAACCAGTAGTAGCAGAAGTCCTGGGCGAAGAAGATCGCGACGAAGGCCCACCACTGGTAGCCGATGTCGAACAGGCGGATGTCGTGGAGTGCGTGGATGAAGCCGTAGATCAGCACGATGAACGGGATGCCGGTCGCCAGGTTGCCGACCCCCATGATCAGGCTCGCCGTCGTGTCCTTCAGTTCATAGCGGACCGGGCTGATGCGGAATCGGCCAAGTACCAGCTCCAGCACCATCAGCACGATGAAGGCGGGGATCGCCAGGGCGACGGGATCGGGCAGGGTCATGCTCGGGTTTCCTTTCGCACGGCCAGCTCTCCATACAGCATCAGCACCTTGCGCCAGCGGTCCAGTGTCTCGGGATCGTTCAGGGTGATGGCGAAGGGGGGCTGTCCGAAGGACCGGAACCGGACCCGCAGGCGCGGTGGCTCCCCGTCGATGGAGATGCCGCGAATGTCGTCCGGGCCGGGCACGGTGATCGCGGCATGGTCACCCATCGCCCGTACCACCGCCAGGGCACTGCGATCCTCCAGCCAGGCCATGGCGGCCCTGCCGTCATCGGCGACCGTGACCGTGGCGGGGCGATAGCCCTCCGCCCGCAGCGCCTCGGCAACCATCTTCCGGTCCAGGCGGATGTTGCGGCGGCCACCGGCCAGCCAGACCAGCGTGACCACCAGCAGGATGCCGGCCAGCGGCAGGATGAAGTCAGTCGGATCCACGCCGGAACGGCTCCCCGCTACGCTCCTCCTCCGGCCAGGCCGGCAGGTCGGGCAGCAGGCCCGGCCACTCGGCGG
This sequence comes from Minwuia sp., assembly GCA_965228535.1. Classification (GTDB taxonomy): domain Bacteria; phylum Pseudomonadota; class Alphaproteobacteria; order Minwuiales; family Minwuiaceae; genus Minwuia. The sequence goes on from CBDDHU010000003.1 coordinate 2,091,708, forward strand.
CAGCCGACGCCCAGATCTGGTCCCGTGGCCGGACCCGTGACGGGTCGTCCAGGGTCATGATGGCGATGTCATAGCATTCCGGTTCGCGGTCACCCTTCCAGTAAAGCGGCGTGCCGCATGTGCCGCAGTGCGCCCGCACCGCGATGTCGGACGACCGCCACTCGACGGGCGTCCCCTGCCAGGTGATGTCACCTGCCGGAACGGTGAAGTTGGCAAACCAGGGTGCGCCGTTCCATTGCTGGCACATGCGGCAGTGGCAGACGCTGGCATAGGGGTCCGCAATGCCGACCGAGTAGCGCACCGCGCCGCACAGGCATCCACCCTCCAGCACGCTCATGCGACTTCCTCCAGCTCGACCCAGGTCGGTGTGTGGTCCGACGGGCGCTCCCCGCCGCGTGGTTCCTTGTCGACGCCGCTGGCGACCAGCCGGTCGGCGGCACCCGGTGACAGCAGCAGGTGATCGATCCGGAGGCCGTTGTCCTTCTGCCAGGCGCCGCCGGTATAGTCCCAGTAGGTGTAGAGGTGCGGCTGCGGGTGGAAGGCGCGGATGCCGTCCGTCAGGCCCAGGTTGATCAGCTGGCGGTAACGGTTGCGCGATTCCGGGCGGCACAGCGCATCGTCCTGCCAGCCATCCGGGTTGTAGACGTCGTCATCGGTGGGGCAGACATTGTAGTCGCCGGCCAGGATGAAGGTCTCGTCGTCGGCCAGCAACTGCTTCGCCCGGTCGATCAGCCGGTCCATCCAGCCCAGCTTGTAGTCGAATTTCGGTCCCGGTGCCGGGTTGCCGTTCGGCAGGTACAGCGCACCGATCCGCAGCCCGTCGACCGTTGCCTCCAGGTAGCGCGCCTGTTCGTCAGCATCGTCGCCGGGCAGGCCGACCATCACGTCCTCGATGGGCCGCTTCGACAGGATCGCGACACCGTTGTAGGTCTTCTGGCCGTGTACCGCGATGTTGTAGCCCAGGTCCTCGATGGGCTCGGCGGGGAACTGTTCGTCAACGCATTTCAGTTCCTGCAGGCAGACCACGTCAGGCCTTGCCGCAGCCAGCCACTCGGTCACACGGGGCAGCCGTGCCTTGATGGAATTGACGTTGAAGGTGGCGATGCGCATGACGGATTCTCCGGCTCGGTCGGATGTCCGTCTAGCACGCCCCGGGCACGGTTACATCACCGAGAAGGATGTGCCGCAGCCGCAGGATGCGGTGGCGTTCGGGTTCCGCACCTGGAAGGAGGAGCCGATCAGTTCCTCCACATAGTCGAATTCGGACCCCTTCAGGTATTCCAGGCTGACCGGATCGACCAGCACGGTGACCCCGTCCTTCTCGATCTTCAGGTCTTCCTCGCCCACCTCCGGGTCGAAGCCGAAATCATACTGGAAACCGGAGCAGCCGCCGCCCAGCACCTGGACACGCAGCTTCAGCCCCTCGCGCCCGTCATCGGCGATCAGCTCGGCAACGCGCTGGAACGCGGCATCGGTGACGCGGAAATCGGATGTTTCAGTTGCACTAGCTTCGGTCATGATCCGTCAATCATACAGGTATTTGCGGTCGGGCACACTTGCGCCGCTCACCCGGGGGATTTAGACCGCGCAGGCCATTTGTCAATCGGCTGGCCCTGCTGCGGGGCGCTGATTGGAAGGCAGTGCGAAGTCCGATACGATCCCGTTTCCTCAATGCAAGCGAATCACCATGAACCTGTTCCGTCATTTCAATGATCTGGTCCGGGAGGCTGCGGCCAACCTGGACGGTGCCCCGTCGGACGTGAACGTCGCGCCGATCACGGTGGAACCGCCGCGTGATCCCTCGCATGGCGACCTGGCGACCAATGCCGCCATGGTGCTGGCCAAGCCGCTGAAACGGAAGCCCCGCGACATTGCCGAGATGCTGGTGCCCGCGATCCGGCAGCTCGATGGTGTCTCGTCGGTCGAGATCGCCGGTCCCGGCTTCATCAACATCCGTCTTGGGGACGGGTTCTGGCAGGCGCGGCTGACGGAGATCCTGCGCAGCGGCACGGCCTATGGCGATTCCGACCTGGGTCGCGGCGCACCGGTGAACGTCGAGTATGTCAGCGCAAATCCCACCGGGCCGATGCATGTCGGGCACGCCCGCGGCGCGGTGTTCGGCGACGCTCTGGCTAGCCTGCTGCAGAAGGCCGGGTGGGACGTGACTCGCGAATACTACATCAACGATGCCGGGGCGCAGGTCGACGTGCTGGCGCGGTCGCTGCACCACCGCTACCGCGAGGCGCTTGGTCAGGACCCGGGCCCGATGGCGGAGGGGCTGTATCCCGGCGACTACCTGGTCGAACCGGCGCGCGAACTGGCGGAACGCGACCAGGACCGCTGGCTGGATGCGCCGGAGGCGGAATGGCTGCCGGTGCTGCGGGAGTTCGCGACCGACAGGATGATGGCGCTGATCCGTGCCGACCTGCACGCGCTGGGCGTGGACCACGAGGTCTTCACGTCGGAGCGGAAGCTGCACGCCGACGGCCGGGTCGAGGAAGCGGTGAACGATCTGGAGGCGCGCGGCCTCGTCTATACCGGTGTGCTGGAGCCGCCGAAGGGAAAGCTGCCGGAGGACTGGGAGCCGCGCCCGCAGCTGCTGTTCCGCGCCACCGACTGGGGTGACGACGTGGACCGGCCACTGAAGAAGTCGGACGGGTCCTGGACCTATTTCGCGGCCGACATCGCCTACCATTTCGACAAGTACAAGCGTGGCTTCCCCGACATGATCGACATCTTCGGGGCCGACCATGGCGGCTATGTGAAACGCATGGTCTCCGCCACCCGCGCGATCACCGGCGCCAGGACCGGGGGGCTGACCATCAAGCTCTGCCAGATGGTGCAGCTGCTGGATGACGGGCAGCCGGTGAAGATGTCGAAGCGTGCCGGAACCTTCGTCACCCTGCGCGACGTGGTCGACCGGGTGGGCCGCGATGTCGTGCGTTTCATGCTGCTGACGCGGAAGAACGAGGCACCGATCGACTTCGACTTCGCCAAGGTGACGGAACAGTCGCGCGACAACCCTGTCTTCTATGTCCAGTACGCCCATGCCCGCTGCTGTTCCATCTTCCGCAATGCGGAGAAGGATGTGCCCGGTCTGGACACTTCGTCGGAGGCGGTGCGGGCCGCGGACATGGGGCTGCTGAAACATCCGGAGGAACTGGCGCTGATCCGGCTGATGACGGCCTGGCCCCGGCTGGTGGAGCAGGCGGCGGAGGCGTCGGAGCCGCACCGGCTGGCCTTCTACCTCTATGACCTGGCGTCCGCCTTCCACGGCTTCTGGACCCGGGGGCGGGATGCCGAGGACCTGCGTTTCATCCATCCCGACAACCCGGAACTCACCATGGCGCGGCTGGCGCTGGTCGATGGCGTGCGCACCGTCATCCGCTCCGGCCTGCAGGTGCTGGGCGTGACCCCGGTGGAGGAAATGCGCTGATGGCGGATGGCGGCCAGTCGCTGGAGACACCGAACCCGGGGCGCTGGCGCCTGATCGCGGGGTTCGTGGTGCTGATGGCGCTGGCGGCCTTTGTCGTGGTGATGTGGTTCGTGTTCCAGGATGACCGGTCCGGGAACACGATCAGCAGCGGCACCGCCATTCCGGTGGTGCGCGCCCCGGATGGCCCTGACCGGGAGCGACCGGCCGATCCGGGCGGTGCGGAGGTGCCTGACCGCGACAAGTCTGTGTTCGAGACCTTCAGCGGTGATACGGAGGAGCGCGAGGAGACCGTGGAGCGGCTGCTGCCGCCGCCGGAGGCTCCGTTGCCCGACACGGTTCCGCCCGCCCGGCCCGAGACGGATACGGAGACCGACAGCGACGCCGACCGGGTCATCGACGTGGCGAAGCGGCCGGAACCGGTGCCGCCGCCGCGTGACGGGGCTGCCGTGGCCAGCGAACCTGTCACGCCCGCCCGGTCCGAACAGGAGCCGGCGCAGACGATTGCCGACCTGGTGGCACGGACCGAGCCGAAGCCCGCCCCCGCTCCCGTTCCAGTGCCGCAGCCGAAACCGGAGGCGGAAGCGGCGCCGCAGCCGCAGTCCGCCGGCCCCACGGGGGACTGGCAGGTACAGCTTGCCGCCTTCCGCGACGAGGCATCCGCCAATGCGGCCTGGAAGGCGTTGCAGAAGAAGTTCCCGGACCAGCTCTCCGCGCTGGAGCCGACCATCATCCGGGCCGACCTGGGTGACCGGGGCATCTATTACCGGCTGCGCACCGGCGATTTCACCAGCAAGCAGGCAGCCGACAGCTTCTGCCAGGTGCTGGCGGCGAAGGGGCAGGGATGCATCTCCGCCCGGCGCTGATGTCCAACAGGGGAGGGCGCGCATGCTGCCTTTGATCTCATGCTGCCCGTGATCTTCGGTCTTGCCGGTCCGGCAATCACGGATGCCGAACGGGCGCTGTTCCGGGAGGCTGACCCGATCGGTTTCATCCTGTTCCGGCGCAGCGTGCAGGACCCCGCGCAGTTGCGGGCGCTGACCGATGCCCTGCGTGACCTGACCGGCCGCGCCGACACGCCGATCCTGGTGGACCAGGAGGGGGGGCGGGTGCAACGGCTGCAACCGCCGCACTGGATGGAACTGCCGGCGCAGGCGCGGATCGGTGCCCTGCCGCAGGAACAGGCGCAGCGTGCGGCGTGGCTGCTGGGGCGCCTGATCGCCCATGATGTCACCGGTGCCGGTTTCAACGTGCCCTGTGCCCCCTGCCTGGACCTGCTGCGTCCGGAGACCCACCAGGCCATCGGCGACCGGGCCTTCGGGGATGATGCGGACAGGGTGGCGCTGCTGGGTGGGCAGGTGATCGCGGGACTGCGGGCAGGCGGTGCCCTGCCGGTGGTGAAGCACATGCCGGGGCATGGTCGCGCCACCAGTGACAGCCATTTCGACCTGCCGGTAATCGAGTGTGACGTGGACACGCTGAAACTGTCCGATTTCCGTCCCTTCCGTCGCCTGGCAAGGCAGTCGCCCTTCGGCATGACCGGGCACCTGATGTATCCGGCCATCGACCCCGACCGCCCCTCCACCCTGTCACCGGTGGTGATCGGGGAGGTCATTCGCATGTTCTGCAACTTCGACGGTTTCCTGATGTCAGATGACATCGACATGCAGGCGCTGGACGGTACCCCGGCGGAGCGTGCCCTCGGTGCGCTGGAGGCAGGCTGCGACGGGGTGCTGCAATGCTCCGGTGACTTCGCCACGATGCAGGCCGTGGCGGCGGCGCTGCCGCAGATCAGCGACCAGGCCCGGTCGCGGCTGTCCCTCGCGATGGCCCAGTTGCAGCGACCGGCGGAATTCGATGCCGCAGCCGGTCTTGCCGAGCTGCGGGGTCTTGTCGGCTGAGTTCCAGATAGGGAATCGGTCCTGCAGGCCTTGTCTGCTAGGATTTCGCCCATGAACGAGACTCCGGCCCCAGAAGCGGAATTCGAGGAGGACCAGCCCGACGCCGAGAAGGGCGCGCGGCTGGTCGTCGACCTCGGGGCCTATGAGGGACCGCTGGACCTGTTGCTGGACCTGGCGCGGGACCAGAAGGTCGACCTGGCGCAGATCTCGATCCTGAAACTGGCGGACCAGTTCGTCGCCTTCATCGAGTCGGCACAGCGCCTCAGGATCGAGGTCGCGGCGGACTACCTGGTGATGGCTGCCTGGCTGGCCTACCTGAAGTCGCGCCTGCTGCTGCCCGAACCGGAACCGGACGAGGAACTGAGCGGCGCGGAGATGGCCGCCCGGCTGGCCTGGCAACTGCGGCGGCTGGAGGCCATGCGCAAGGCGGGGGAGCAGCTGTTCGGACGCGCGCGGGAGGGGCAGGACTTCTTCCGCCGTGGCGCCCCCGAGGGGGTGCGTATCCTGCGCCGCTCCGCCTGGGACTGCGACCTCTATGACCTGCTGCGGGCCTATGCGGCGCACCGGGAGTCCCAGGGCGAGAACGAACCGCTGAAGGTCCGTCGCAGCAATGTCTACTCTGTGGAGCAGGCGCTGGAGCGGCTGCGCCGGCTGCTCGGGGCGATGCCGGAATGGTCCAGCCTGCAGGCCTACCTGCCGGTCAACGTGACCGATCCCTTCACCCGCCGCTCCGCCACCGCCTCGACCCTGCTCGCCGCCCTGGAAATGGCGAAGCAGGGGGAGGTGGAGATCCGGCAGGGGCGCACCTTCGGGCCGATCTATGTCCGGGGCCGCCAGGGCGGGAAGGAAGAATGAGCACCGACCGCAACCATGTCCGCATTGCCGAGGCGCTGCTGTTCGCGGCCAGCGAGCCGCTGCCGCTGGAGCGGCTGAAACAGCGCCTGCCGGACGACGTGGACCCGGCGGAGGTGATGGCGCAACTGGTGGCCGACTACCATGGTCGCGGCGTCGAGCCGGTGCAGGTGGCGGGTCGCTGGATGTTCCGCACCGCCCCCGATCTTGCCCCGGCGCTGGAGGAGGAGCGGGTGTCGGAGCGTCGCCTGTCCCGCGCGGCCGTGGAGACCCTGGCCATCATCGCCTACCACCAGCCGACGACGCGGGCGGAGGTGGAGGAACTGCGCGGCGTCGCGGTGTCGAAGGGCACCATGGACGTGCTGCTGGAGACCGGCTGGATCCGCCCGCGCGGCCGCCGCCAGACGCCGGGTCGCCCGGTCACCTGGGGCACCACGGACGAGTTCCTGATCCATTTCGGCCTGGAAAGCCTTTCCGACCTGCCCGGCATCGACGAACTGAAGGCCACCGGCCTGCTCAGCGCCGAACCCCGCGAACCCGGCCTGTTCGACGCCCAGGCAAGGGAACAGATCGCCGCGGCGCGGGAGGAGGAGGACGAAGGGGACGAAGGGGGCGAAGGCCACACGCCCTGATCCGCACTTCTTGTTGCTGCGGAATGCCCGTATTTTCTGGTTCAGCAAGGCCGTTCGCACCCCTTCCCCCTCGACGGGGAAGGTCGGGAAGGGGGTGAATCGGCGAAGCCGATGCGGCTCATGAGCCCGTGCGGTAGCCTGCGGCTTACCCCCCATCGTCCGCTGCGCGGCCACTTCCCCCGCAAGGGGGGAAGCAAGGAAGCACCGTGCCGTCTGGGCGCTTGTGCCAATGCCTCCCGCCCGGTCAGAAAGGACCGCCCTCAGAGGCTCCAGTAGTCGATGTCGGGGCGGAGATCCTTCGGGTCGATGACGGACTTGATGTCGACCAGGATGGCGGAGGGGCCGGCGAATTCGTTGATCCACTTCGCGCCGCGTTCCAGGTATTCCTTGTGCGCGACTGCCAGGATGATGGCGTCGGCGCCTTCCATCTCCTGTTCCTCCACCAGGCGGTAGCCATATTCGGCGAAGGTTTCCTGCGGGTCGGCGATGGGGTCGTGCAGCTTCACGGAGACGCCGAATTCCAGCAATTCATGCACGATGTCCGGCACCCGGCTGTTGCGCAGGTCGGTCACGTCCTCCTTGAAGGTGACACCCAGCACCGCGAAGCTGGCGGTCACGTCCAGCCTGCGCCGCCGGGCCATCATCTTCATGGCCCGCTGGGCGATGTAGGTGCCCATCTGGTCGTTGATGCGGCGGCCCGACAGGATCACCTCCGGGTGGTAGCCCACGTCATCCGCCCGCGCCGTCAGGTAATAGGGATCGACGCCGATGCAGTGGCCGCCGACCAGGCCGGGCTTGAAGGGCAGGAAGTTCCACTTGGTTCCCGCAGCCTCCAGCACGTCGGCGGTGCGCAGCTTCAGCCGCTCGAAGATGATCGCCAGCTCGTTCATCAGCGCGATGTTCAGGTCGCGCTGGGTGTTCTCGATCACCTTCGCCGCTTCCGCCACCTGGATGGAGGGCGCGCGATGGATCCCGGCCTCCACCACCGCGCCGTAGATGCCGGCGATGCGGTCGGTGGTCTCCGCGTCCTGCCCGGCAACCACCTTCACGATCCGCTCTATCGTGTGCTCCCGGTCGCCCGGATTGATGCGCTCCGGCGAGTAGGCGAGCTTGATCTGGTCGTACTGGCGCAGGCCGGAGACCCGTTGCAGGATCGGGCCGCAGAACTCGTCCGTCACACCGGGATAGACCGTCGACTCGATGGTCACCAGGTCACCGTCCACCAGGTGCGGTCCGATCAGTTCACAGGCCTTCTGCAGCAGGCTCAGGTCGGGCTGGCGGTTGGCGTTGATCGGGGTCGGCACGGTCAGGAAATAGACCGAAGGCTCGGCCAGCATGGCCGGGTCGGCGGTGAAGGTGACGTTGCAGCCGTCCAGCGTGGCCTTGTCGACCTCCCCCGTGCGGTCGATCCCGGCGGCCAGTTCCGCCACGCGGTCGGTCTTGATGTCGAAACCGACCACCCGGAACTTCTTCGCCAGGGCAACGGCCAGTGGCAGCCCCACATATCCAAGGCCGATTACGGCCAGCACTTCAGTCATGACTGCACGTCCAGACGGTCCCTGCGCGATTCGTCCATCCAGCCTATGATGGCCCGGAAACCGTCGCTAGCTACCATGCTGATTGCGGAAGAGCCAGAACATGATCGACAGCGAAACCGAGGCGGAGCGGCCCATGGACCGGCTGCTGCGCATCATGGCCGCGCTCAGGACACCGGGCACGGGTTGCCCCTGGGACCTGGCGCAGGACTTCGCCAGCATCGCTCCCTACACGATCGAGGAAGCCTACGAGGTCGCCGACGCCATCGACCGTGGTGACATGGATGACCTGAAGGGAGAGCTTGGCGACCTGCTGTTCCAGACCGTGTTCCATGCCCGCATGGCGGAGGAGGCGGGTGACTTCGCCTTCGACGACGTGGCGACGGCGATTGCCGACAAGATGGAGGTCAGGCACCCGCATGTCTTCGGCACGCAGGCCGGGATCGAGACGGCGGATGCCCAGACGGCGAACTGGGAGACCCAGAAGGCGCGGGAGCGTGCGGCGCGGGCGGCGCGGCAGGGCAGGGCGGCCTCTGCCTTGGACGGTGTGGCGCTGGGGCTTCCGGCGCTGCTCAGGGCAGAGAAGATCCAGAAGCGTGCGGCACGGGTCGGCTTCGACTGGTCCGAGACCCCGCCGGTCATCGCCAAGGTGCGGGAGGAACTGGCGGAACTGGAGGCGGAGATCGCCGACGGATCCCCGGAGCGGCGGGAGGAGGAACTGGGGGACCTGCTGTTCGCGGTCGCCAACCTGGCCCGGCACCTGGGGCACGACCCGGAGGCGGCGCTGCGCCGCGCGACGGCCAAGTTCGAGAAACGGTTTCACGCCGTGGAGGCGGCCGTCGCGGCGGAGGGCCGGACAATGGACGACGCGACGCTGGAGGAGATGGAGGAACACTGGGTCGCCGCCAAGCGAAGGGCTTGAACGGCGGCGTTCAGGTTCCGGTGCCGTGCCGGATCACTCGGGCGGGGTGGCCAGTTCCACCGGAACACCCGGTTCGTGCTTGCTCTCGCGGATGGCCAGTGAGGTCTTCACGTGCGCCACGTTGTCGGCGGCGGTGAGCTGCTCGGTCAGGAAGTGCTGGTAGGCATCCCAGTCCTTCGCCACCACCTTCAGCAGGAAGTCGATCTCTCCGGCCAGCATGTGGCAGGCACGGACCAGCGGCCAGCTGCGCACCTTGTCCTCGAACGCCTTCAGGTCGCTTTCCGCCTGGCTCTCCAGCCCCACCATTGCAAAGACGGTGACGCCGAAACCCAGATGTTCCGGTGTCAGGTCGGCATGGTAGCCACGGATGTAACCCGCATCCTCCAGCGCCCGGACGCGACGCAGGCAGGGCGGCGCGGATATGCCGACGCGCCGCGCCAGCTCCACGTTCGTCATCCGCCCGTCCGCCTGCAGGTCGGCAAGGATCTTCCGGTCGATATCGTCAAGCTTCACACGCTGCATGGAGGTCCCTGTTCTGGCAGGCGGTACTGAATCATGCTCCGGGCCGGGGAGCGCGCGCAACATTATTACTGGAACGGCAGGGGCGCAATCACATCCTGTCGCAGTGCGGCAGAAATCATCCGAACCGGCAGCGCCGCCAGAACTGCGCCAGCACCTGCCCGAAATCGTGCACCGCCGCGCGGCTGTCCCGTGCCCAGCGGTGCAGGCTGCCGCGCCGGGCGCGCAGGATCACCGGGTAGAGCGCGGTGGCGATCCAGACGTTGATCAGCCCGGCATAGGTCACGTCGAACAGGAAGTGGGAGCCGTTGAACATGCGCATCAGGCCGATGACCACGCCGAACCACAGCGCCGCCTGCATCAGGCGACGGCGGCGGCGACCGGCGGCGAAGGCGATGGGCAGGGCGATCATGGCGAAGGCGGCGCTGGCATCGCCGGAGACGAAGGAACAGTTGCGTTCGCAGCCATGGGTGGGGATCAGCGCCGGCTGGTACTGCTGCGCGCCGCCGAACTCCACGGTGTGCAGCGGGCGCGGGCGGTCCCACTGGTCCTTCAGCAGCAGGTTGGTCACCAGCCCGACTCCGATGCCGAACACCGCCAGCACGTAGAACAGCCGCCGCGCGGTGGCGCGCCGCCGCCAGCGCTTGCGGAAGCCGTTGGCGGTGAGACCGAGCGCGATGGCCACCAGCAGCCAGTAGAAGGTGGGCCGCAGGATGTCGTGAAACACGTCGCCCGCCAGCGAGTCCGTCAGCCAGAACTCGTTGCCCTGCAGGTGGAACATCCCCGCCGCGATGCGGTCCAGCGGCGTGAACAGGGCCAGCGGCGCGATCAGGAAGGCGAGGGCCAGGCAGGCGCGGCGATATCGCGTCAGGCGGGAACCGCCGGTGATTTCCAGCAACGGCCCGGCGGAGGCGGGACCGGCCGGTCGTGCCAGCCACCAGCGCCCGATGGGCAGCCGCTTGATCGAGCCGTCCCCCCGGACCCTGAACACCCAGTCGCGTCGGGCAAGGAAGCCGCGCAGCCACCAGGCGATGAAACCGCCCATGGCCGCACCGGCGATCACGTCGGAGAGGAAGTGCGCGTTCACCGCGATCCGCGCCAGGCCGCCGATCACCGCGAAGGCGATCAGCCAGACCCTGAAGCGGGGCAGCAGGAAGCACATGGCGAGCGCGAAGGCGAACAGGGTGGTGGTGTGGCCGGAGGGGAAGGACTGGTGGCTCCAGTCGAACGCGAACATGGACCAGTCCGCGGTCTCGCCTTCGGCCAGGTAGCGCGGTCGGGCGCGGCCATAGAAGATCTTGAAGATGTTGGTCAGGATACCGGAGATGGCGATGGAGGCGACAACGTAGCCTGCGGCGGCGGCGATCCAGCCATACAGTGCCCGCCGTGATGGCCGGTCATTCGCCGCGCGCAGGGCCAGGGCACCGAACACGATGCAGCCGCCCGTCACCAGGCCCCACTTGCTGTTGCCGATATCGCCCAGCACCCGCAGCGCCCCGATGGCGCGGCTGTCGCTGGCCAGTACCAGGCCACGGATCCAGACATCGAGGCCGTAGGAGCCGACCACGGCAAAGGTCAGGATCAGTTCATAGACGGCGATCTGCCAGGGCAGCAGCCAGCGTCCGGCACTGCGCTGCCGCGTGACCGCACCCATCTGTTCCAGCCGGTTCACGCTCAATTGCCCGGTTCCCGCAGCCGGTAGAGGGAAATGTTCACGCGCTGACCCTTGGCATAGTTGAAGCCCTGAACTTCATCCACTTTCTCAACTTCTGCACCGGATGCCCCTACATGGTCAAGGAATTCACCTTCCAGCCGGGACTCGATGGCGGCGAGCTGGCACGGCGTGCCGTCCAGCAGCTTCGCCGCCGCGCCCTGCGCATGGGTCAGGTAGGTGTCGGTGGCGGTCAGGAAGACCAGGCTGGGTTCGTTGAACCCGGCACTGATCAGGCGCGGCTGCGGGCAGCCGGCGACCTGCCTGAAGGTTTCCGCCAGGCGCGGGGCGACGAAGGCCGGTTCCAGCCCGGGCAGGAAGCGCCCGAAGACGATGCCGGAGAACAGCCCGGCCGTGACCAGGATGCCCAGCAGCTGCGCCCCGCTCCGCCGCGTGCCCCACAGGAAGCCGAGGCCGAACCAGAGTGCGGGCAGCAGCAGGATACCGGCGAAATGCCAGGGGCTGAGGGACACGCCGGCCCCGTCCGCGACGAACGGCATGGCCCCGGCCAGCGCCAGCGTCACCAGTCCCCAGAGCAGCATCACGACCACGCGCCACCAGCGCGGCGCGGTCGCATCGACATCCTGCAGCGCCGCCACCGCCAGGATGGCCAGCGCTGGATAGGCGGGCAGGACATAGTGAGCCAGCTTGGTGGGCGTCAGGGCAAAGACGATCCAGGTGAACAGCGCCCAGCCGAGCAGCAGCAGCACCTCTGCCCGGCGGCGGCTGCGCCAGATCCAGGGCAGCGCCAGCAGGCCGAGGAAGGAAAAGGGCCAGAAGGTGACGTTGGCCAGCGCCAGGTAAAGGCCCGGCGGTGCGCCATGGCTTTCCTGCCCGCCCTGCACCTTGGCGATCATGTCCTTGCCGACGGACTCGGCCAGGAAGCCGCCATCGCTGATCACGATGATCGCCACGTACCAGGGCAGCGCCACGGCGAGGAACAGCGGGATGCCAGTCAGTGGCTTCAGGTCGCGCACCCAGCCCAGCCCACGTGCCAGCCAGCCCTGCGCGATGGCGATGCCGACCAGCGGCAGGAACAGGATCGGTCCCTTGACCATGAAACCGGCCCCGGCGAGCGCCCAGAAGCCATGTGCGGATGCCGTGCTGCCCCGTCCCGTGCTGTCCTGGCGGCGCAGCACGACCAGCAGGCAGGCGAGGGCGCCGAGGATGCTGGCCAGCAGCAGCGCGTCCGACTTGCCTGTCCGCGCCTCCACGTTCAGCAGGATGGAACTGGCCATCACCAGCCCCGCGCCGAAACCGACCCCGCCGGTGAACAGCAAGCCGCCGATGAAGGCGGTCAGCAGCACCGATGCGACCGCCGCCAGCAGGCTGGGCAGGCGATAGACCCAGATCGCGTCGGCGATGCCGGTCGCATGGACGGCCAGCACCTGCGCCCAGTAGATGCCCGCCGGCTTCTTGTGGCGCGGCTCCCCCTGGAAGCGGATGTCGATGTAGTCGCCGGTCTCCACCATCTGCTTCGAGGCCTGGGCGAAGCGGCTCTCGTCGCGGTCGATGGGGGGCAGGCTGAACAGGCCGGGCAGGAAGAAGGCCAGGGCAATGACGGTCAGCAGCCCGTAGCGCAGCCCAGCGGACCAGTCACCGATGCGGTCAAGCAGGCTCTGCGGGCTCATGCCGGGGCTTCCCCTCGCCGGTGCGTCCCGCCATGCGCTTGTCGCGGCGGATGAAGTAGAGGTTGCGGCTGTAGATGATGATGCCGGTGGTCTGGCCGAGCATGATCACCGGATCCTCCCGCAGCACGCCATAGGTGAACATCAGGATGCCGCCCAGGATGGAGAAGTACCAGAACGCCTCCGGCACCACCGACTTCCTGGCCTTCTCCGTCACGATCCACTGCACCAGGAAGCGCATGAAGAACATGCTCTGCGCGAACAGGCCGAACAGGAAGAGCCACAGCTCTATCCCCGTCATCCCGTCCCACCAGTTGACGACCAGCTCGATCATTGTCCGTCCTGCCTTTCGCGCATGACTTCCCTCGCGCCGGGGTTGCGCGCGCGGTGGCGCAGCCAGACGAATCCCAGCAGGTCGATGATGCCATCCAGGGCACGCTTCCAGTTGGTGTATTTCGACTGGCCGGCGGAGCGGTCGCGGTCACCGATCTCCACAGTCGCCACGTCATGACCGTACAGCCGGAACAGGGCAGGCATGAAACGGTGCATGGTGGCGAAGAAGGGCAGTTCCAGGTAGTCGGCACGGCGGAACGCCTTCAGCCCGCAGCCGGAATCGGGGCAGTCGTCGCGCAGCACCGCCTGGCGGATCGCGTTCGCGGCGCGGGAGGCGAAGCGGCGGCTGCCGGTCGCCCGGCGCCCGACACGCCAGCCATTCACCAGGCCCACGACCGGTTGCCTGCTGTCGGTCAGCCGGGCCAGCAGGGCAGGGATGTCGGGCGGCGGGTTCTGGCCGTCACCGTCCAGGGTGACGATCACCTCCGCCCCCGTTGCTGCCCGGACACCGCTGCGCACCGCGGCGCTCTGGCCGGAGCGGACCTGGTGGCGCAGCACCCGCAGCAGCGGCACCGCCGCCATCGTCCGGCGCAGTTCCTCCGGCGTCGCGTCATCGGACCCGTCATCCACGACGATGATCGCGACAGGCGGTGTGTCTTTCAGAACGTCGTCGATCTCCTGCACCAGTCGGCCGATGTTTCCGGCCTCGTTCATGGCGGGGATCACGACCGCGAAGTTGGTCATCGGATGCGGGTCCGGTGCGGTGGCCAGATCAGTGAAGTGCCCGGCAGGGGCAAAGCGGGTCTCTTGGCAGATTTCCGCCCCTGCGTCCATTGCTTGCGCCGGAAGCATGACTGCGGCGCGCCGCCGCGCCGGAGGTTCCCAAGCCCCGCCGCGCGCGCTAGATGATGGTCAGCAATTCTCCAGGGGAGCATCAGATCATGAGCAGCACGGACCCGATCGTCATTGTCGGCATGGCCCGCACGCCGATGGGCGGATTCCAGGGCGAACTGGGCACGGAAGTGGCCTCCAGCCTCGGCAGCACGGCAATCGCGGCGGCGCTGTCGCGCGCCGGTGTCAGCGGCGATGACATCGACGAGGTGATCATGGGCAATGTCCTGCCTGCCGGACAGGGCCAGGCCCCGGCGCGCCAGGCCTCGAAGGGGGCGGGCATTCCCGACGCCGCCAACTGCACCACGATCAACAAGATGTGCGGCTCCGGCATGAAGGCGGCGATGTTCAGCCACGACATGCTGCTGGCCGGCGTGAACGACATCATGGTCGCGGGCGGGATGGAGAGCATGACCAACTCCCCCTACCTGCTGCCCAAGGCACGGGGCGGCATGCGTCTCGGCCATGGCGAGGTCAAGGACCACATGTTCCTGGACGGGCTGGAGGACGCCTACGACAAGGGCCGCCTGATGGGCACCTTCGCGGAGGACTGTGCGGAGGCCTACCAGTTCACGCGCGAACAGCAGGACGAGTACGCGATCCGCAGCCTGAAGCGGGCGCAGGGCGCGCAGGCGAGCGGCAGCTTTGCCGACGAGATCGCGCCGGTGACGCTCGCCACCCGCAAGGGGGAGGTCACGATCGACAGTGACGAACAGCCCCGCAACGCCAACCTGGACAAGATCCCGACGTTGAAGCCGGCCTTCCGCAAGGACGGCACGGTGACGCCTGCCAACTCCTCCTCCATCTCGGACGGGGCGGCGGCGCTGGTGATGATGCGCCAGTCGGAGGCGGAGAAGCGCGGCCTGACGCCGCTGGCCCGCATCATCGGCCACACCAGCCATGCGCAGGAGCCGGGCTGGTTCACCACCGCGCCGGTCCACGCCATCCGCAAGCTGTACGAGAAGACCGGCTGGGATCCGAAGTCCGTCGACCTCTACGAGATCAACGAGGCCTTCGCCGTCGTGCCCATGGCCGCGATCCACGAACTGGCGCTGGACGTGGAACGGGTCAACGTCCATGGCGGCGCCTGCGCGCTGGGCCATCCCATCGGTGCCTCCGGTGCCCGTATCCTGGTCACGCTGATCAATGCGCTGAAGACCCACGGCATGAAGCGTGGCGTCGCCGGTATCTGCATCGGCGGCGGCGAGGCGACAGCGATGGCGCTGGAACTGACGCACTGAGGGCAGGCTCGCGCCGCCAGGGCGGAGTGACCCTTCCCTTCCCCCCTTGCGGGGTCGCTGTGGCTTGCCTGTGCCGACGAGGCACAGGCGGTACCATGTCTTCTGACGGCGTGCCCGGGCTTGACCCGGGTATCCATGGCGCCGCACGGACGCCTCAAGCTGGGCGCCCGGGTCAAGCCCGGGCGCGCCGTGGGGTTTGGAGGGTATTGGTCACCGTCGCATGCGGAGAACCTTCGCCGCTCGCCCGGGCATGAGGTCGTTTCGCAGCGGTATCCTCGACCGTGGAAGGAGAATCGGAGCGTGTCGGAGCGGCCTCCACACATGTACGATGGCGGTGCGAACATTATCTGACACTGACCAGGCAGACCGGAGACCGATGATGAGCGAAGGACACAATCTGGCGATCAATGGCGACCGTCTCTGGGACAGCCTGATGGAGATGGCGAAGATCGGCGCGACGGAGAAGGGCGGCAACTGCCGCCTGGCGCTGACCGACCTGGACCGGGAGGGGCGTGATCTCTTCGTCCGCTGGTGCAGGGAGGCCGGGTGCAGCATCCGCATCGACCGGATGGGCAACATCTTCGCCCGCCGCGCCGGGAGCAATGACGACCTGCCGCCGGTCATGACCGGCAGCCACCTGGACACGCAGCCCACCGGCGGGCGCTTCGACGGGGTCTACGGCGTACTGGCAGGGCTGGAGGTGATCCGCAGCCTGAACGATCTCGACATCCGCACGGAGCATCCGGTGGAGGCGGTGGTCTGGACCAACGAGGAAGGCTCCCGCTTCGCCCCTGCCATGGTTGCATCCGGCGTCTTCGCCGGGGCGTTCGACCTGGAATACGGCCTCAGCCGCGCAGACGTGGACGGCAAGACCATGGGCGAGGAACTGGAACGGATCGGCTATGCCGGGCCGGAGGAGGTCGGCGGCCGCGAGATCCATGCCTTCTTCGAGACCCATATCGAGCAGGGACCAATCCTGGAGGCGGAGGAGAAGGAGATCGGTGTCGTCACCGATGCCCAGGGCCAGCGCTGGTACGAACTGAACATCACCGGGCAGGAAAGCCATGCCGGTCCGACCCCGATGCCGATCCGCAAGGATGCGCTGCTGGGGGCGGCCCGCATCGTCGACCTGGTGAACCGGGTCGGGCTGGACCATGGCCCCGTCGGCTGTGCCACCGTCGGCATGATGCAGGTGCATCCCAACAGCCGGAACGTCATTCCCGGCCATGTCTTCATGACCATCGACTTCCGTCATCCGGACGCCGACCAGCTCCTCTCCATGGACCACCAGATGCGCGCGGGCGTGGCGGAGATCGCGGAGCGGACCCGGGTCGAGGTGGACGTGGAGGAGATCTGGCACTCGCCGCCGGTGCCGTTCGACCGCTCCTGCGTCGAGGCCGTGGCCCGCGCGACGGAGGAACTGGGCTATTCCTCCCGCGAGATCGTTTCCGGCGCCGGTCACGACGCCTGCTACATCTCCCGCGTCGCGCCCACCTCCATGATCTTCATCCCCTGCATCGACGGCATCAGCCACAACGAGGTGGAGGACGCCAAGCCGGAATGGATCCACGCCGGCGGCAACGTCCTGCTCCGCGCCATGCTGGCGAAGGCGGGGCGGGTGGAGTAAGGCCTCCGCCCCTTGGCACCCGCTGGCCGGATCCGCGAGACCGGCCTGAGGTCCTTGTGCGGTACTGTGGAGAGCGAGCCCTTAAACACCGGGCTTCCCCCCACCTCGATCCTCCCCCGCCAGGGGGGAGGAAGAATCAGGCGGCGACGCCTGCGCCCCTTCCCCCTCGACGGGGGAAGGTCGGGAAGGGGGCGAGAGGCGGTTGTGTCGAGTAAGGGTGAGGACCCTGATACACTGCGCTTCCCGCCGCCTCGGTCCTCCGCATGGGGAGGAAGTGGATGCCCTCAGGGCCGTGCCCACATGCGGGTTTCCTGGCGGCCGCGGACCGGGGCGGCCATGTTGGCGAAGTCGCAGAGCAGGGGACGCGTGTCGCGGGGGTCGATCATTTCCTCGATGGCAAAGGTCTCTGCCGTGCGGAAGGGCGACCGCAGCTTGTTCAGCCGGTCGGTGATGATCGCCAGTTCCGCGGCCTCATCCTCCGCCGCGTCGAGATCGGCGCGGTAGGCGGCCTCGATCCCGCCTTCCAGCGGCAGGGAGCCCCAGCGCCCGGACAGCCAGCCATAGCGGGTGACGTAGCGGTTGGACGGCGCGTGCGCCCCACCCGCGACGCCGAAGGCATTGCGGATGATCATGGTGCACCAGGGCGTGGTGGTCTGCTCGATGGCGGCCATGGCACGGACGCCGTGGCGGATCGTGGCGCGCTGTTCCGCCTCCAGCCCGACCTGGAAGCCGGGGCAGTCGCAGAGGTAGACGACGGGCAGGTGGAAGGTCTCGGCCATGTCCACCATGCGCACCACCTTCTGGCAGGCATCCGCGGTCCAGACGCCGCCATAGACGAACGGATCGCTGGCCAGCAGCAGCACGGGCCAGCCATCCAGCCGCGCCAGGCCGCTGATCACGGAACGGCCGAACAGCGGCGCGATCTCGAAGAAGCTGCCCTTGTCCACCACCGCGTCGATGATGGAGCGCATGCGATAGACCTTGCGGATGTCGCGCGGCACGATCTTGAACAGCTTCTCCTCCCGCCGGTCGACGGGATCGTCGCACTCCGCGCGCGGCGGCAGGTCGTCGGTCGAGGACGGCAGGTAGGAAAGGAACTGCCGCGCCTGCTCGAAGGCTTCCTCCTCCGTATCCACGGCGTTGTCGACACCGCCTGCGGCAAGCTGGATCTGCCAGCCGCCCAGTTCCTGCTTGGTCAGGTCCTGGCCGATGCCCTTCACCACCGGCGGACCGGCGACGAACATGGCGGCCACGTCCTTGCGCATGACGGAGAAGTGGGTGGCGGCGAGACGCGCCGCGCCCAGACCGGCGACGGAGCCGAGGCCCAGCCCGACCGTCGGTACCTCGCCCATGTTGATCATCAGCTGCTCGGCACCGAAGGACTGGCCCCAGCCGCCGGGCAGGTTGGCGTGGCCCGTGGTCTCGATGGTCTTCACGGAGCCACCGCCGCCGGAGCCCTCGATGATGCGGATGATCGGCATCCGCATCTCGCGCGCCATCTGTTCGGGATGCAGTGCCTTGCCCTTGTTGGTGGCATCGGCGGAGCCGCCGCGCACGGTGAAGTCGTCACCGGTGACCACCACCTGGCGGCCATTGACCAGGCCGCGGCCGGTGACCGAGTTGTTCGGCATCAGGTGGACCAGGTTGCCGTTCTCGTCATACTCGCCGCGACCGACGATGGAGCCGATCTCCTGGAAGCTGCCCTCGTCGAGAAGACCGGTGATCCGTTCCCGGACGGTCAGGCGGTCACCGGCATGCTGCCGCGCCACCTTGTCGGGTCCGCCCATGCCCCGCGCCATGCGCTTGCGGGTTTCAAGTTCCTCGAGTTCGGGCGACCAGTCTTTCGTCATTTCGTGGTGTTCTCCAGAAGGCATTGGGTGTTCGTTGAAAGGGGAGGGGCCGGGACGCGCCCGACCCCCTTGTATCAGGCGTGGCCGTTGCGCAGCAGCTTGCCGGGCAGGGCACCGGCCGGGTCCACCATGTCCCGGCCGGACTGGCGCAGCAGCGTGCCATTGACGATGACGGCATCGATGCCGTCGGCATCGGCGATCAGGCGGTCCGCCCCGGCGGGGAAGTCATGCACCCGCTGGATCGGGCCGGAGCCGACGGTTTCCGGATCGAAGATCACGATGTCGGCCGGACGGCCCTCCGCCAGGGTACCACGATCGGTGATGCCGAAGACCTCCGCCGGGCGGCTGGTGAGCATGCGCACGGCCTCCTCGACCGAGAACACGCCCTTCTCTCGCACCCAGCGGCCCAGCAGCCAGGTCGGCAGGCAGGCGTCGCAGAGCTGGCTGGCATGGGCGCCGGCGTCGGACAGGCCGATGACGGTGGAGGAATCCTTCAGCAGCGGCTCGACCTCGTCCTCCTCGTGGTTCGCCACCGGCATGCGGAAGCGGGCCTCGAGATCGGTCTCCAGCGACAGGTCGAGGATCAGGTCGGTCATCGCCACGCCGCGCTCTGCCGCCACCTCGCGCAGCAGCCGCTCCGACAGTTCCGGTGCGCCGGGCACATCGGCGATGATCGTCTTTTCAAACGACCGGATGAAGGTCGGCTTGGCATTGCCGTCCATCTTGTGGCGGAAGGCATCGCGGAACGCCTTGTCGGCATAGATGCGCTTCTTGCCCTCGTGGTCGGCACCGCGCACGTCGCGGAAGATCGACATGGGCTCGAAGATGAAGGGCGCGCTGAACTGCTGCTCGAACATCAGCGCGCGCGGCGTCACCTGCGGATAGATCGGCAGGCCCAGCGCGTTCAGGTCGGCGGAGCGGCGCAGCTGGTCCATGTGGTCGCCGTCGGCCAGCGAGACGCCGGCCAGCAGCGCGGTCCAGCTGATCGGGCGACCGGTGGCCCGGGCGATCTTCTCGAACTCGTCCAGGAACAGGTCACGCCCGATGGTGGCCTGCATCAGGCCGGTCTTCTGTTCCCCCATGACGGAGGCGAGGCCCATGATCTCCTCGAACGTGGCGAGTCGGCTGGGGACGGGGCGTCCCTCGAACCCGGTATGGGTGACGGCCTTGGAGGTGGCGAAGCCGAGGGCACCGGCCTCCAGCCCCTCCGCGAACAGGCCGCGCATGGTGGCCAGTTCCTCGTCGGTTGCGGCGCGTTCCGTGGCATCCAGCCCCATGACGTAGAGCCGGAGCGGCGTGTGGCCGAACAGGACACCCAGGTTGATCGCCGTTCCCTGCGCCTCCAGCGCATCGAGATATTCCGGGAAGCTCTCGAAGCCCCAGTCGCCGAGACCGGCATTCAGGGCATCGACGCTCATCCCCTCCACCTTCTCCAGCGTGCGGACGATCAGGTCCCGGTCGGCGGGGCGGGTCGGGGCGACGCCAAAGCCGCAATTGCCGATCACCGCCGTGGTGACACCGTGCCAGGGGCTGATGGTCATCATCCGGTCCCAGACCACCTGGGCGTCGTAGTGGGTGTGGATATCGACGAAACCGGGCGCCACGACATGGCCCTTCGCGTCGATGGTGGTCGTGGCTTCGCCCTCGACAGTGCCGAGCGCGACAACCTTGCCGTCCCGGATGCCGACACTGCCCTGGCGCGAAGGTGCGCCCGTTCCATCGACGATCCGTGCGTTGGTGATCTTGATATCCAGCATCGTTCAGGCCTCCCCAGCCATTCGGCGCTTCAGTTCAGCGGCAGGTCGTACAGTTCCCTGACATTGTCGTGCAGGATACGGCGCTTCTCGTGGGCCGTGAGATCCTTCGTATGTTCCGCCAGCATGTCCTGGCTCCAAGGCCAGGTGGAATCGGAATGCGGGAAATCGTTCGCCCACATCAGCCGGTCCGTGTTCAGCTGGTCCTTGGCACGCAGCGCCGACCAGTCGTCCTGGAACGTCAGGTAGATGTTCTCCCGGAAATAATCCGACGGCATGCGTTGCAGTTCGGCGCAGGTCAGCCAGAAGCGATGGCGCTTGTAGGCATGGTCGGCGCGGTACATCCAGTGCGGCGCCCAGCCGGCATCCGCCTCCACGCAGACCACCTTCAGGTCCGGGTGCCGGTCGAACACGCCACCGAAGATCATCATGCCCAGGATGTCCTGGCAGCCGCGGATGATGGACTGGAAGGAATTGATCTTGGCACCGCGGGTCCGCCCGACCTGGTCGGAGCCACTGGTCAGGATGTGGAACGACAGGGGCATCCCCAGGTCCACCGCCGCCTCGTAGAAGGGGGCATAGACCTCCGAGTCATAGTCCTCGACCTGCGGATTGCCGGGCATCATCACGCCCCGGAAGCCCATTTCCTTCGCCTTGCGCAGTTCGTCGATCCCCTCATCGACGGAGCGCATGGCGAGCTGGGCCATGCCGAACAGGCGGTCCGGCGCGGGATCGCAGAATTCCTGGAGCCAGAGATTGTAGGCGTCGAAACAGGCCTTCTTGTAGTCGAAGTCGGGATGGTTGCAGAGCATCATGCCGACCGAGGGGTAGATGACCTCCCCGTAGACGCCGTCGCGGTCCTGGTCCTTCAGCCGCTGCACCGGGTCCCAGCCGCCGGGATGCAGGTCCTTGTAGTTGTCGGCCCCGAAGCGCAGGTCCTTCGGATCGCGCCCCGCAGCGGCGATCAGGCCCATCGGGATCGGCTTGCTCATGCCATCGATGGCGAAGACATCGCCGAACTTCTGATCATGCACGATATGCGGTGCCTTGTCCTTCCACGCCCTTGCGATGCGCGCGGTGTAGCAGTCCGGCGGTTCCGTGATGTGCGAGTCAGCCGAAATCGGACGGTAATCCATGACGTATCCTCCTCATTTGCGCAGCTTCGCGTGCGCTCATTCCCGGAAAGGATAGCGTGGCTTGACCGGGCTGTAAGCCATCATTGCCGGGCAGGGGCCATGCAGAACGGTCTGTGCAGGACGCGGGGGAGGACCCGGGGGGAGCAGGCGCTGTCGGGTCAGGCGACCCTGGAGGTTTCCTCGGCCACGGTGCGGCGCTCGGGGAAGTAGATCGTGACGGTGGTTCCCTCGCCCAGGGAACTCTCGATGCTCAGCGTGCCGCCATGCAGCTCGGTGAAGCGCTTGGCCAGCGGCAGGCCGAGACCGGTGCCGTCGTACTTCCGGCCGAGCGAGCTGTCGATCTGCCGGAACGCGGTCAGGGCGTGCGGAATCTCCTCCGGACGCATGCCGATGCCGGTATCGCTGACCGCGATCTCGAAGCCGCTCTCCATCCGCCGCGCCACGACCCGGATGGAGCCGGATGCCGGGGTGAACTTCACGGCGTTGGAAATCAGGTTGATCAGGATCTGCTTCAGCTTCTGGCTGTCGGCCATCACCTCGCCGATCTCCGGCTCGATCTCGATGGCCAGGGTCGTGTCCATGTTGCGCGGGCAGGCGATGCGGGCGGAAACCTGGATGATGTCCGCGATGTCCAGCGGCTCCGGGCTGAGGGTCAGGCTGCCGGCCTCGGCCTTGGACAGGTTCAGGATGTTGTTGATCAGGCCCAGCAGGTGCTGCCCGGAATCGAGGATGTCCCCGGCATAATCCTTGTACTTGGGGGTGCCGAGGGGGCCGAAGGACTCCGCGCTCATCACCTCCGAGAAGCCGATGATGGCATTCAGCGGCGTCCGCAGTTCGTGGCTGACCGCCGCAAGGAACTCCGACTTGGCACGGCTGGCCGCCTCCGCCTCGTTCCGGGCCACGGCCAGGTTGTCGGCGAAGCGGGACAGGGTTTCCTTCTGTTCGGTCAGCTTGGTCTTGGTTTCCTGCAGTTCCTCGATCCGCGCCGCCAGCGTCGCCTCGTGCTTCTTCATCTCGGTGATGTCGGAGAACAGCAGGACCAGGCCGTCATCCGCCGTCTTGCTGGCCGCAACCCGGTACCACTTGCCCTTGGCGCCGGCGAATTCACGGCGCAGGTCACCGCGGCGCAGTTCCTCCATCATGCGGCGGCGGGTCAGGGCACCCATGCCCTCCGGCATCTTCAGCAGGCGGGCGTCGAACAGGCCGGCAACGATCTCGTCGAGGTCGCATTCGGGCCGCAGCAGGTGACCGGCAGGCGCAAAGGCGTTGGCCAGTGTCCTGTTGCACATGAGGAAGCGGCCCGTACTGTCGAACAGCGCGATGCCCTCCGAAGCTGCAGCAATGGCGTCCTTGACCGATCTTCGGGCGTTCTCCGCATCGGCCTCCGCCATTCGCTGGCGGGTCACGTCGGCGGCGACACCCCGGTAGCCCAGGAAGCGGCCCGTGCTGTCGTGCATCGGGTGCGCGGCCAGCCGCAACTGCACCGGCCCGTGCTTGCCGACGAGTTTCAGCGGGCAGGTCACGTCGCTGAAATGTTCATGCTCCCGCATCAGGCGCTGCAGGTCCCGCACCACGCCGGGATCGCGGCGCAGGTCCGAGACCTCGATGAAACGCTTGCCGATCAGGCTCTCCGGCGGCACGCCGGTGATCTGCTCGAAACGACCGGAGACCGAGGTGAAACGGTGGTTGGCGTCGGTTTCCCACACCCAGTCAGAGGCGATCTGAGTCAGCCGGATGTAGCGGGCCTCACTGTCGCGCAGTGCCCGCTCCCTCTGGGTTGCATCCGTCATGTCGCGCGCGATGAGCATGCGAGGCCCGTCGTCGAGGAACACCTGGCCGAGGACCAGCGTGCGTCCGTCATGCAGTTCCAGGCGGATCTCTGCCTCCTGACCGGCAAGGAACTTCCGGACAAGGACGGCGGAGGACTCGGTGGTCGGCACGTCGTTGTCGTCGCCACGGTCGATGCTGCGTGCCTGTTCGGTGATGCGCTGGATGAACGGCATGCGGGCGAGGGCGGGAAATTCGGTCAGCACACCGGTCGGGGGAGTGATCAGCTGGTCACTGTGGCTGAACAGGGCCAGCCCATCCACCAGTTCACCCATCTGGTTCACCAGGGCGCCCGTCAGCTGGCGACGGCGCGTCATCCAGAACGCGACCGCGACGGTGAACCCGAACACCGACGCCACCACCCCCGCGGCAACCTGTGCCTCGAAGGATCCGGCCCAGCGATAGGTCGCTGCAACGATGCCCGCACCGGCCAGGGTGACGAGCAGCAGGATGACCATCGTGTGTATCGGACGGCGCGCCCAGGCGTGACGAAGACTTGCCAGGAAGTCATCGTGAACCGCCTCGTCCGGGTGCCCGGACATATGTTGGTGTGACGCACTCATATCGGAACTATGCGCGACCACCAGTAAAGGGACTCCTAACAGTCCGCGTTCTGCCGGTCAGGTTTTCCCTTTTCGTCTAAGCAGTTGGTGACCGGTCTCACAGAGTTGTCCACAACCCGGTGTCGCGGCCACCATTGCCGACATCCTGCCTCAATTCCTTCCGGCATCATAGGCCGCGAGCGCGGCAGCCGATACCAGGTCGGAGACGGAGGAGCCGATGGGCACCACCTGCGCCGGATGCGAAAGCCCGACCAGCAGGGGGCCGAGCACCGTCGCGCCGCCAAGCGACTGCAGCAGCTTCGCCGCGATGTTCGCCGACTGCAGCCCCGGCATGATCAGCACGTTCGCCGGTCCGGAGAGCCGGCAGAACGGATACAGTTCCATCAGTTCCGGGTTCAGCGCGACATCGACGGACATCTCGCCGTCATACTCGAAATCGACCTCCCGCGAGTCCAGCAGCGAGACCGCGCCACGGATATTGTCGGAGGTGACATGGGTCGAGTTGCCGAAGGTGGAGTAGGAAACCAGGCCGACACGGGGCTCGTGACCCATCTGCCGGGCCATGGCTGCGGCCTGCACGGCAATGTCGGCCAGTTCCACCGATGACGGCAGTTCGTGCACCGTGGTGTCGGCGATGAAGACGGTGCGGCCGCGCGACAGCAGCATCGTCAGGCCGAACACCCGCTGGCCGTGACGCGGATCGATCACCCGCCGCACATCCTCGTAGGCGAAGGAGAACCGGCGGGTGATACCGGTGACCATTGCATCGGCATCGCCCTTGGCGACCATGCAGGCGGCGAAGACGTTGCGGTCGGTGTTCACCAGCCGCTGGCAGTCACGGTAGAGCAGGCCGCGCCGCTGCCAGCGCTCGTACAGAAAGTCGTAGTAGGTCTCGCGATGATCGAAGTCGCGGGCGCTGACGATCTCCAGTTCCTCCGGGTCGTGGCCCATCTCCCGGATCATGCGCTGCACCCGTTCCGGATAGCCGATCAGCACGGGAGAGCCATAGCCTTCCTGCTTGAAGGCGAGGGCGGCGCGGATGACCTTCTCTTCCTCGCCTTCCGCGAAGACGACACGCTTCGGATTGGCGCGGACCTCGTCGAAGATCAGCTGCAGCACGCCGAAGGTCGGGTCCAGGCGCGCCCGCAGCTCGTTGATGTAGCTCTCCATGTCGACGATCGGCTTGCGCGCGACGCCGCTGGCCATCGCCGCTTCCGCCACTGCCGGCGGCACGGCGGAGATCAGGCGCGGGTCGAACGGGGTGGGGATGATGTAGTCCGGGCCGAACTGCAGCCGGGTGCCGCGATAGGCGCGCGCCACCTCGTCCGGCACGTCCTCCCGCGCCAGGTCGGCCAGCGCCTCTGCGGCGGCGATCTTCATCTGGTCGTTGATGGTGGTGGCCCGGACATCCAGCGCGCCGCGGAAGATGTAGGGGAAGCCCAGCACGTTGTTGACCTGGTTGGCGTAGTCGGACCGGCCCGTGGCGACGATGGCGTCGGTGCGGACCTCGGCGATCTCCTCCGGCGTGATCTCCGGGTCGGGGTTGGCCATGGCGAAGATGATCGGGTTGTCGGCCATGGAGGCGACCATCTTCCGCGTCACCGCGCCCGCGACGGACAGGCCGAAGAAGACATCGCAGTCGACCATAGCCTCTTCCAGGGTGCGGGCGTCGGTCTCGGCGGCATGGGCCGATTTCCACTGGTTCATGCCCTCTTCCCGGCCGCGCCAGACGACGCCCTTGGAATCGCACATGATCACGTTGTTGACGCCGACGCCCATCGCCTTGACCAGCTCGATGCAGGCGATGGAGGCGGCACCGGCGCCGTTCACCACCATGCGCACGTCGGACAGCTTGCGCCCCGTCAGCTCGCAGGCATTGATCAGGCCGGCTGCGGCGATGATCGCGGTGCCGTGCTGGTCGTCATGGAACACCGGGATGTCCAGCAGTTCGCGCAGCCGCTGCTCGATGACGAAGCATTCCGGGGCCTTGATGTCCTCCAGGTTGATGCCGCCATAGGTCGGCGCGATGACGCGCACGGTCTCGATGATCTCGTCCACGTCGGTCGAGTCCAGCTCGACATCGATGCCGTCCACGTCGGCAAAGCGCTTGAACAGCACGGCCTTGCCTTCCATCACCGGCTTGGAGCCGAGCGGGCCGAGGTCGCCGAGACCCAGCACGGCAGTGCCGTTGGAGATGACGGCGACCAGGTTGCCCTTGGCCGTGAAGTCATAGGCCTGGTTGGGGTCGCGATGGATGATCCGGCACGGCTCCGCCACGCCGGGGCTGTAGGCCAGCGACAGGTCGCGCTGGGTCGCCATGGGCTTCGTCGCCACCACCTCGATCTTTCCCGGACGTCCGGTGGAGTGGAAGATCAGTGCCTCCTGATTGAGGCTTCGGTTGCGGTCATCGCTCATTGTGGCGCCTTGCGGTTCAGTTGCTGCTCTGGAAAGCGGGATGTGTTTCGGGGCGTGATCACGCCATTGGTGGGACTTTTGATCTTGCTGTGAGCGGCTGTCAAACCTTTGCCGCAGCCTCGAAGGCCAGAGTGAACAGGGAACCCTTGCCCGGCTCGCTCTCGACCAGCACCTGGCCGCCCTGCTGCTCGACCATTGTCCGGACCAGGGCGAGGCCCAGGCCGGTGCCCTTGTGGACGCGGGTGCGCACGTCATCGACCTGCACGAAGGGTTCGAAGATATCCTCCAGCTGGTCCGCCGGAATGCCGATGCCCGAATCGGCCACCCGCATCAGCACGCGGCCATCAGGGCAGGTTTCGGCATTGACACGGACCGTGCTGCCATCCGCGGAGAACTTGATCGCGTTGGACAGCAGGTTGAGCATCACCTGGCGCATGGCCTGGTCGTCACAGATGATCTGCATGTTCTCGTCAGGTGCCGTGAAGTCGATGCTGATGTTGCGCTTCTCTGCCTGGCCGCGAACGATGCGGACGGCGTTGTCGATGATCTCCCCGACCGGTATCGGCTCCATCTGGTAGGTGTGGGCGCCGCGCTCCAGCTTGGCGAGGTCCAGGATGGCGTTGATCATCTGCAGCAGGTGCGTACCGCCCAGCGAAATGTCCTCCGCCGTCTGCAGGTAGCGGTCATCGCCCACCGGTCCGAGGGACTGGTTCCGGATCATGTCGGCACCGCCGATGATCGCGTTCAGCGGGGTGCGCAGCTCGTGGCTCATGCTGGCCAGGAAATCGGAGGTGGCGCGATTGGTCTTCTCCGCCCGGGCGCGATGATAGGCGGCTTCCTCAGCAGCGGCACGAAGGGCGGCCTGCTGTCGGAGGCTCTGCCGTTCCCGCGCCATGGTGGCGGCCACCAGGCGATGGATCACCAGCGTCGTCGGGAACGCCGTCACGATCGGCATGACGAACGGCATGACGATGGAGATCGGGTTCGCCAGGTAGTCCATGTCGATGATCTCGTAGACCACCAGGCAGGTTCCGAGGGTCGTCAACGTGATGGCCATCGTCGCGAGCATCGAGCTCCTCACGGGACCGTAGCGGCCGACGAGGTACCGCGCGACCCGCCCGAAGCGGTTGTCCACGGCGCGCACGTCGCGACGCTCGGTCTCCGTGAAGTCGACGATGGGCGAGGTCACGACAGCGCGAGCATTTCTGTGGCTTCCGCCAGCGATACCGGCGTCGGGTCCAGCAGTCGCGCGGCGGCGGCGCGGTTGAACGCCCCGTCCTCGATGGACAGCGGATCGGATGGTGTCAGGCGCTGGTCGATGACCATGCGCGCCAGCAGCATCCGCCGTGCGTCCTCGCCCCTTGACCCGAGCGTTGCGCCCTCCCAGGCCATCAGGGCGGTGGTGACACTGTGGTACAGCGCGCTGGACACCCTGCGGGCCTGGGTCTCGTCGCCCCGTCGCGCTGCTTCCTCCGCCAGCGCCGTGGCCCGCTCCACGCGGCTGCCGGCAGCCTCCCGCAGGTCGGGGGGCAGGGCGTTGCTGGTGGCCAGCCGTTCCGCGATGTCCTCGGCCAGGGCGGTGTGCGCACCCACCTTGGCGACCGCGCGCGTCAGCACGTCCAGGCCGTTGATGTTGCTGGTGCCTTCCCACAGCAGGCCGATCTGTGAGTCCCGGATCAGGCGGGGATTGACGAAGTCCTCGATGTACCCGTTGCCGCCGCGCATCTCCATCGCCGCCGTGGCCACGCCGGGATTGTCGCGGCAGGCGCGGAACTTGTAGAGCGGGGTGACGATCCTGAGGCGGGTCTCCGCCGCCTTGTCCCCGGCCTTCGACGCGTCCATCTGCTGCGCGGCATAGGCGTACATGCTGAGGGACTGCTCCGTCGGCACCATCATCTTCATCAGCTGTCGCTGGGCCAGCGGCATGTCGGCCACCTGCTGTCCGAAGGCGGTGCGGGTCCGGGCGGCCACCAGTGCCTCGTTCAGGCAGCGGCGCATCAGGGCGGCGGCACGCACGCCGTGGCTGAGCCGCGACAGGTTCACCTGCGCCATCATCTGGCGGATGCCGTCATTCACGTCGCCGACGACCCAGGCCCGGGCACCCTCCATGACGATCTCGCCGGAGGCCATGGAGTTGGTGCCCAGCTTGTCCTTCAGCCGCATGATCCGGTAGCTGTTGCGGCTGCCGTCGGGCAGCACCTTGGGCATCACGAACAGGCCGAGGCCACGCGTTCCGGCCCCGCGCCCCTCCGGCCGGGCCAGCAGCAGGGCGACGTCGGCGTCGGTGTTGCTGCAGAACCATTTCTCGCCATAGAGCCGCCAGCCATCGCCTTCCTGCCGGGCGACGGTCTCGACCAGGCCGACGTCGGAACCGCCGGCCTTCTCCGTCATGAACTGCGAACAGCGCAGCATGGTGTCCGCATCCTGCACCGCGATGCGGTCCGCGAAGTTGCTCCTGATCGCGTCGTCACCGAACTTCAGCAGCATCGCCAGGCCGGTATCCGTCAGGCTGACCGGGCACATCAGGCCGAACTCCGCCTGCACGAAAAGGTAGGTGAAGGCGTACTTCGCGATCGCCGGAACCGGGTCGGCCCATCCCAGCACACCGGGGCGATGGCTCATCATGTGCAGGCCGTAGTCGCTGAACGCCACCCGCTCCATGTCGCGGTAGGCCGGATGATACTCGATCCACTGGTTGTCCCGCCCGAACCGGTCGCGGTGATGCAGCTTCGGCGGATGCCGTTCCGCAATGTCTGCCAGTTCGTCGAGGCGGCCACCCGCAACCTCGCCCAGCCGCTGCCAGTGCGGCCACATGTGTTCCCGCAGCGCATCCGGGCAATAGACCCGCAGCAGCGACTGCAGGGAGTGGTCGATCTCGAAGAAGTTCTGGCCACGGACGTCCTGTGCCAGTTTTGCCGCTGCTGCGGATGTGTCTACGATGGGGGCGTTCATGCGGCTTTCACTGTCTCTCGGGTTTGTTCGGAAGCGCGTGGAGCATGCGACAGCAGGCCATTCAAGCGCAACAGCAGGCTTGGTTTCGGCCATGCGGTTCTGTCCCGGAGGGAAACGTCAGCGAGGTGCGGCTGCGGGGGACTGTCCTGAAGCGGGACAGTTCGCACGGAAATGTGACGGCAATCCCCTGCAATGCGGCCCCGAGAGGCCCATATCCGGTTGGCACGCCAGTTGCGAGCATTCATGAATGATTTGTTCATCCACCCGTGCCTCCATGGGTCCTGAAACGAACGGAATGTAGCGGAGCCGAGATTTGCCGAGCGACAAGACGATCACGGGCGAGATCGATGCCACCTTCTCCTATGCCAGTGGCAGGAATGTCGACGTAAAGTCCGGCAAGTCGCGTGTGCACAAGGCCGACGTGGACTCCTCCCGCGTCAGCGGCCTGCGCATCGAGGCTCAGGACGACCGTGATCCCACGACCCTCGATGCGGGGGAGAGAATCAATTTCTCCTTCACGGACGAGCGTGGAAGGCTGATCGAGGTCGAGGACGCCAAGGTCGGCGTCTCGGCGTCACGCAGCGGTGAGGACGATACCGGCCTGCTGACCGCTGTCGGTGAGACGGAGGGCGGTGAGGAGATCGCCCTGATCCTGGCCTTCGACGAGCGGTCGATCAGCGAGGGGCAGTCCTTCTTTTCCAGCAACAAGGACGCGGAGAAGAGCGGTGCGGGTGAGGAGTCGGTTTCGATCTCATCTCTCGGCGTCCCGGAGTCCGGCGATCAGGAGCTTCGTGGGGATCACCGCGACAACCTGCTGGAAGGCGGCGCCGGGAACGATGACGTCCGTGGCGAGAGCGGTGACGACACGCTGCGTGGCGGCGATGGCCGGGACACGTTGCACGGGGCGAGTGGCGAGGACACGCTGGATGGCGGCGCGGGCGACGACCTGCTGAAGGGCGAGTCCCAGGATGACGCGCTGTTCGGCGGTGCGGGCGCGGACACGCTGCAGGGTGACAGTGGCGCGGACACGCTGGACGGCGGTGACGGCAATGACGTTGCCGATGGCGGTTCGCAGGACGACTTCATTGCGGGCGGCGCGGGTGACGATACCCTGTTCGGTGATACCGGCAACGACACGCTGGTCGGCGGTTCCGGCGTCGACGAACTCTATGGCGGCCACAATGACGACCTCTTCATCGCCGGAGAGGGCGGTGGTGTGATCTCCGGCGGTACCGGTCGCGACACGGTGGATTTCTCCGGTATCGACGATGCTGTCTTCGATGCGGAAACCAGCACCGTTCAGGCCGGCGATGCCCTGTTCCGCCTGGAGGATATCGAGGAGGTCCGCGGAGTCCGGGAGGCGGATTCCGGCGATGACAGGGACGAACGCGACGGTCGCGACGATGACGACGAAGACCGCGACCAGGAGATCGAGGGTGACCGGGGCGATGACCGTCTGAGCGGCGGCTCCGGTGATGACGAGATCGACGGCGAGAGCGGCGACGACACCCTGTCGGGCGGTGCCGGTGACGACGAGATCGAAGGCGACAAGGGTGACGACAGCATCGATGGCGGCTCTGGTGACGACACCATCGAAGGCGGTGACGGCGACGACACGATCATCGCAGGAAGTGGCGAGGACCGCCTGGAAGGCGACAAGGGCGACGACCTGTTCGTGGTCGGTGAGGGCAGCGGTTCCATCGACGGCGGCAAGGGTACCGACACGGCCGACTTCTCCGGCGTCGAGGGTGCCATTCATGATCAGGACGCGGAGACCGTCACCGTTGGCGACCGGGTCTACACGCTCGAGAGCATCGAGAATGTTGTGGGTGCAATCACGGCCGAGGAGGCCGCAGCGCGAAAGGATGCGCCGGTGACTGAACAGGATCCCGGTACCGACGACAACCTCAACGGCGATCACCGCGACAACGAGATCGATGGCGGTGCCGGCAATGACACCATCAACGGCCAGAGCGGCAAGGACACGCTGACGGGCGGCGATGGCAATGACTCGCTGAACGGCCAGTCGCAGGACGACACCCTGTTCGGTGGTGCCGGCAACGACGTCCTGAAGGGGGAGTCCGGCAAGGACGAGCTGTTCGGCGGCGATGGCGATGACACCATCGATGGCGGCTCGCAGGACGACCTGATCGAAGGCGGCGACGGTGCCGATTCCATCGAGGGCGGCAGCGGCAATGACAACATCCGTGGCGGTGCCGGCAACGACGTGCTCTCTGCCAGTTCGGGCCAGAACACGCTGGATGGCGGCGCAGGCGACGATACCCTGAACGGCAGCTCCAGCGCCGACACGATCATCGGCGGCGAGGGCCGCGATGTCATGACCGGCAGCCATGGCAACGACCTGTTCATCGCCGGTTCCGGCGGTGGCGAGATCTTCGGCGGCACGGGCAACGACACGGTCGACTTCTCCGGTGTCGAGGGCGCGGTGTTCGATGCGGAGGCCGGAACGGTCACCGTCGGCGGGAACGTCTTCCAGCTGCATGACGTGGAGACCGTGCTCGGCACCACCGACGCGCCGGAGGGCGGTGACGGCGACGGCGAAGGCGGCGGCGTTGACGACAGCGGCGACGACAGCCTGACCGGCGACCACCTGGACAACGACATCAGCGGTGGTGACGGCAATGACACCATCGACGGCCAGAGTGCCAACGACACGCTTTCCGGTGACGCGGGCGATGACAGCCTGCTGGGCGCCAGCGGCACCGACGAACTCTATGGCGGTGCGGGCGACGACACGCTGAACGGCCAGTCCCAGGACGACACGATCCAGGGCGGTGACGGCAATGACCTGATCCGTGGCGAGGACGGTGTGGACCAGATCACCGGCGGTGCCGGTGACGACACCATCGATGGCGGCTCGCAGGCCGACGTGATCGACGGCGGCGACGGTGCCGATTCCATCGAGGGCGGCAGCGACAACGACCTGATCCGCGGCGGTGCCGGGAATGACGTGATCTCGGCCAGCTCCGGCGAGAACACGCTGGATGGCGGAGCGGGTGATGACACCATCACCGGCAGTTCCAGCGCCGACACGATCATCGGCGGCGAGGGCCGCGATATCATGAGCGGCGGCCACGGCAACGACCTGTTCATCGCCGGTTCCGGCGGTGGCGAGATCTTCGGCGGCACCGGCAACGACACGGTGGACTTCTCCGGTGTCGAGGGCGCGGTATTCGACGCAGAGGCAGGAACGGTCACTGTCGGCGGGAACGTCTTCCAGCTGCATGACGTCGAGACCGTGCTCGGCACCACCGATGCGCCGTTCGACAACAGTGGCGACGACAGCCTGACCGGCGACCACCTGGACAACGACATCAGCGGTGGTGACGGCAACGACACCATCGACGGCCAGAGCGCCAATGACACGCTTTCGGGCGACGCAGGCGATGACAGCCTGCTGGGCGCCAGCGGCAGCGACGAACTCTATGGCGGTGCGGGCGACGACACGCTGAACGGTCAGTCCCAGGACGACACCATCCAGGGCGGTGACGGCAATGACCTGATCCGTGGCGAGGACGGTGTGGACCAGATTACCGGCGGTGCCGGTGACGACACCATCGATGGCGGCTCGCAGGCCGACGTGATCGACGGCGGTGACGGTGCCGATTCCATCGAGGGCGGCAGCGACAACGACCTGATCCGCGGCGGTGCCGGCAATGACGTGATCTCGGCCAGCTCCGGCGAGAACACGCTGGATGGCGGTGCGGGTGATGACACCATCACCGGCAGTTCCAGCGCCGACACGATCATCGGCGGCGAGGGCCGCGATATCATGAGCGGCGGCCACGGCAACGACCTGTTCATCGCCGGTTCCGGCGGTGGCGAGATCTTCGGCGGCACCGGCAACGACACGGTGGACTTCTCCGGTGTCGAGGGCGCGGTATTCGACGCGGAAGCCAGGACGGTCACCGTCGGCGAGAACGTCTACCAGCTGCATGACGTGGAAACGGTCATCGGTGCCAGCGAGCCAGAGCCGGAACCCGACCCCGATCCGCTGTTCACGGAGGGCAATGACGCGGTCGATTTCGACGCCATTGACCCGGCCGATTTCCTGGAAGGCACCACCGATGCCGCGCTGGGCGGCGATGACACCGTTTCGCTGTCGGAGCGGGAAGACGGCAATGCCCGGATCTTTGCCGCCGGCGGCGGCAACGACCAGATCACCGGCCGCGGCCAGGACGACCACGTGCTGGGTGAGGCGGGCAACGACATCCTGAGCGGCGGCGAGGGCGGCGACACGCTGGATGGTGGCGACGATGACGACACGCTGCGCGGTGACGCAGGGGATGACAGCCTGGCCGGGGGTGCCGGTGCCGATCTGCTGCGTGGCGGCGACGGAGCGGACCTGCTGGATGGCGGCGAAGGCGACGACCAGGGACGTGGCGGCGACGGCGCCGACACCATCGATGGCGGTGCCGGCAACGACGTCATGCGCGGCGAACTGGGCAATGATGCTGTCTCGGGCGGCGACGGCGACGACACGCTGTTCGGTTCGGGTGGTGATGACATCGTCACCGGCGGACTGGGCAATGACCTGCTGCAGGGCAATTTCGACAATGACCTGCTGTTCGGCGGCGACGGCAATGACACGCTGAACACCGGTGGCCAGGACGACACGGCCTCCGGCGGTGCGGGCAATGACAGCCTGCTCGGTCTGACAGGTGCCGACAGCCTGGATGGTGGCGACGGCGACGACAGCCTGCGCGGCGATGTGCATGACGACACGCTGATCGGCGGTGACGGTGCCGACAACCTGCGCGGTGGCACCGATAATGACCTGCTGTTCGGCGGTGCCGATGACGATTTCGTCGATGGCGAGCAGGGCGATGACCTGGCCGAGGGTGGCGCGGGCAACGACACGGTTCGCGGCGGAGACGGCGCCGACACGCTGGATGGCGGCGAGGGCGATGACCGGCTGCGCGGCGGCACCGGCAACGACCACATCACGGCCGGACTGGGCAATGACTTCGTCAATGCCGACCCGGGCAATGACTCCGTCGATGGCGGTGCAGGCGATGACACCATCTCCGGCCTTGGCGGGGCCGACACGATCACGGCGGGTGAGGGTGCCGACCTGGTGCGTGGCGGCAACCTGGACGACGTGATCTCCGGCGATGCCGGGGATGACACGCTGGAAGGCGAGTCAGGGGATGACACGCTGGATGGTGGCGACGGCACCGACGAACTGCGCGGCGGATCAGGCAACGACCAGATCTTCGGTGGCCTGGGCGATGACTTCGTGCTGGCCGGTGAGGGCAACGACTTCGTCTCGGTCGGCGAAGGTGCCGACGAGGCCTTTGGCGAAGGCGGCGCCGATACCCTGATCGGAGGTGTCGAGGCCGACACGCTGATCGGTGGCGGCGGCGCTGACCTGATCGAGGGTGGTGCCGGCAACGACTACATGGATGGCGGCATCAACAAGGACACGATCAATGCCGGTGACGGCGACGACGTGGTCTTTGCCAACTCCGATGACGACCTGGTGGATGCCGGTGCAGGCAATGACTTCGTCAACAGCGGCTCCGGCGATGACAGCGTGCTGGGCGGTGACGGTGATGACATGGTGTTCGGCAGCAGCGGCCAGGACACGCTGGATGGCGGCGCAGGCAACGATACCATCGGCGGCGGCACCAGCCGCGACCTGATCCGGGGCGGCGAGGGCGATGATGAACTGCATGGCGACGGTGGCTTCGACACCCTGTTCGGCGATGACGGCTTCGACCGGCTGCTGGGCGACAATGGCGATGACCAGCTGGTTGGTGGCCTGGGCGATGACACGCTGGAGGGTGGCCTGGGCGACGACCTGCTGGATGGCGGGGAAGGCTTCGACACCTTCCTGGTCAAGGCGGGCAGCGGCGGTTCCTCCAACAACGACATCATCAATGACGTCGATATCGGCAACCGCCTGATCCTGGAGGGCGCCGACGGCGGCATCGGCCTGGACGATGTGGACTTCATCGACAATGGCGACGGCAGCTGGACCGCCAAGTTCCCTGCCGGTGCCGGGTCAGTGACCTTCGACGAGACCGTGGTGACGCAGATCGACCTGTCGGACGGCCTGGGTGGCGTCAACGCCTCCATGCTCTACGACGCGTCACAGGGTGCCTACGAGGTCTTCGACCAGGACAACAACCTGCTCTTCCTGATGTGATCCCGGCCCTCAGGGACTGACCTTGTGCACCAGTTCGTCCACGGTGGCGCACAGCAGTGCCAGGTCGTCGGGTTCGGAGAGCCGGTGGTCACCCGCCTTCACGTAGTGGATG
The DNA here is from genome assembly GCA_965228535.1 of Minwuia sp. GTDB lineage: Bacteria > Pseudomonadota > Alphaproteobacteria > Minwuiales > Minwuiaceae > Minwuia. The sequence continues at coordinate 2,127,714 of CBDDHU010000003.1, forward strand.
CGGATGTCCTTCGTGCGCAGGCTCTCGGCGATGCGCAGGGAATGTTCCCAGGGCACGTCGGGGTCGGCCATGCCGTGCAGCAGGCGCACCGGCACGTCGATCGCCACCGGCCCGTCATCCAGCAGGTGGCAGGCACGCCCGTCCTCGATCAGCTTCCGCGTGATGACATAGCCTTCCGGATCATATTCGGACGGGACGCGGACCAGCCCGTCCCGCATCAGCACTGACTGGTTCTCCGGCCCCAGCCCGTCCCACATCCAGGTGGTGAAGTCCGGCGCGGGCGCAATGCCGATCAGGCCCGCGATCCGGTCAGGCCGCGCCAGTGCCAGCCGCAGCATCACCCAGCCGCCCATGGAAGATCCGACGATGACCTGCGGTCCCGTTGTCAGTTCGTCAAGAACTGCGACGGCATCTTCCGTCCAGCGGCTGATGCAGCCCTTGTCCGCGAAACTGCCGGAGCTCTCGCCATGGCCGAGATAGTCGAAACGCACGAACCCCAGGCCCTGCGCCTTACAATGCGCCTCCAGCGCAAGTGCCTTCGTGCCACCCATGTCGGACATGAAGCCGCCGCAGAAGATGATGCCGGGTGCCTTTCCGGTGGTATGATGATAAGCGATGGATTCTCCGTCGGGTCGCGACAGTTCTTTCGGCGCGTTCGGCACTCTCGTCTCCTGGCCCAGTGACTACATGACAAGCGAACCACCGATCCTCGACCCGGGCAACCCGACAGACACGGGTGCCAGTGCCAAGCGCCCCCTGACCGTCCTGCAGGTGCTGCCGGCGCTGGTCACGGGCGGTGTCGAACGCGGCACAGTCGACATGGTGAACGCCCTCTCCGTCGCCGGGCACCGGGCCATCGTCGCGTCCTCCGGCGGGCACATGGTGCAGGAGGTGGAGCGCAGCGGCGGGGAGCACGTGCAACTGCCCATGCGCTCCAAGAACCCCTGGGTGATGTGGCGCAACATCTCCCATCTCGCCCGGCTGATCACGGCGGAGAAGGTGGATATCGTGCATGCCCGGTCGCGGGCTCCGGCCTGGAGCGCGTTCTACGCCGCACGGCGGACCGCCACCCCCTACGTCACCACGGTGCATGGCCCCTACAATGGCCAGAACGCCGCCAAGCGTGCCTACAACAGCGTCATGTTCCGCGGTGACCGGGTCATTGCCACTTCCGGCTTCATCCGCGACTACCTGCGCGAAACCGCACCGGACCTGCCGGAGGAACGGATCAGGCTGATCCCGCGCGGTGTCGATCTGGCGCAGTTCGATATCTCGACCGTCACCGCCGCCCGCAAGATCCAGCTCGCCGAGGCCTGGTCGGTACCCGCCGGGGCGCCGGTCATCCTGGTGCCTGGGCGGCTGGTGCGCTGGAAGGGGCAGCGGGTGATGATCGAGGCGCTGGCGAAGCTGCAGGACCAGGACGCGGTTGTGGTCTTCGCGGGCGGCGATGTCGGGCACGAGGCCTACAAGCTGGAACTGCGGCGACTGGCACAGCGGTTGTCGGTGGAGGCGCGGGTGCGCTTCGTCGGCACCTGCCGAGACATGCCGGCGGCTTACGCGCTGGCCAGTGTCGTGGCCTCGACCTCGGTGGAGCCGGAGGCCTTTGGCCGGGTCGCGGTTGAATCACAGGCCATGGGACGCCCGACGGTGGTGACCGGCATCGGCGGAGCCATGGAAACGGTGGTGCCGGGGGAGACCGGCTGGTGGGTGGATCCCGACGATCCGGAACAGCTGGCGGAGGCCGTGGGGACTGCCATCGGCATGGACCAGGATGCACGCGACGCGCTCGCGGCCCGTTCGGTGGCGCATATCGGCGCCAACTTCACCAAGGCGCTGATGTGCGAACGCACGATCGCGGTCTACCGGGAACTCACTGGCACCGCCTGACCGGCGGGATCGGACAACTGGCGGTCAGGGCAGGGGCACGTCGGCGGCACCGAAGGCCTGCTTCTGCCGCTCCGCCATGCGCGCGACATCGAAGCCCTCGATCAGTTCGTGGAACAGCCGGTACCAGTTGATCTCCGACTTCAGGTGCAGGAACACGCCACCCAGGCCGATGGCGGCCCGGTCCATGAAGACGAACTCCCGCGGCGGCGTCACGCCGCCCCGTTCCTTCAGCTGGCGGTGCACCTTCTCCGCCACGTCCTTGCCATAGACCCCGTCATCACCGAACTCCTGGATCCGGCGTGGCCGGTCCTCCAGCAGCGGCGCGTAGACGAAGGCCGCCCAGAGGTTCAGGGTCTCGATGACTTCCTTCGTCAGGCCGCCGAAGCCCCAGCTCTCGTAGGCATGGACCGCCAGTGCCTCGTCCCCGTCGCGCAGGGCGCAGTAGAGGTCGATGACCCCCTGGACGAATTTCGGCTGGAAGGTCCGGATGCAGCCATAGTCCAGCAGGTTGATGGTCTGGTCGTCGCGGACCGTGTAGTTGCCCAGATGCGGGTCCCCGTGGATCACGCCGTAGTAGTAGAACGGCACGTACCAGGCGCGGAACATGTTGTGGGCGATGGCGTTGCGCACCTCCTGCGGTGCCTCGGCGAAGCGCATCAGCCGCTCCCCGTCCAGCCAGCTCATGGTCAGCAGCCGGTCGGTGGACAGGTCCGGCACCACGGTCGGCACGTGGACCCCGGCCTCGTCCGCCAGCATCTCCGCGTAGAGGCGCATGTGGCGTGCTTCCAGCCGGTAGTCCAGTTCCTCCCTCAGCCGGTCGCCGATCTCGGTGTGGATGTTGCTGGTGTCGATGGAACTGTCATAGCGACGGTAGATGGAGAAGATCAGCTTGAGCTGGCGCAGGTCGGCCTCGACGGCCGACGACATGTCCGGGTACTGCAGCTTCACCGCCAGCCGCGCACCATCATGGCCGGTGGCGCGATGCACCTGGCCCAGGGATGCGGCGGCGCTGGCCTCCCGCTCGAAACTGGCGAACTGCTTCTGCCAGCCCGGCCCCAGTTCCGTCATCATGCGTCGCTTGACGAAGGCCCAGCCCATGGCGGGGGCATCGGCCTGCAACTGCGAGAGTTCCTGCGCATACTCCTTCGGCAGTGCCTCGGGGATGGTGGAGAGGATCTGCGCCACCTTCATCAGTGGCCCCTTCAGACCGCCCAGCGCGGCCCTGAGGTCCTGCGCATGGACGTTGCGGTCGATCTCCATGCCGAGATAGCGCTCGCCTGCCAGCTTCGCCGCCAGTCCACCGACGGACCGCCCGACCCGCGCGTAGCGCATCACCTGTCCGCCGATCGTGTTCCGGTCCTTCGCCATTCGCATTCCGTCCCATGCTGCCAGAGGCAAGACTGGTACGGATATGGCAGGTCGGCGGTTCAGAACAAAGGGGGCAGGACGTCAGGTCGCGGCTGGGCCGGGGGGCCGGGGGGCGGCGGGTCAGCCGCCGTCGCGTTCACCCGCGACCTTCAGGCCGATCTTCTTCAGCGCATCCACCGGGGCCTGGGGGACGGCGAGGTTGGCGGAGCGCATCAGGACGATGCTGATGCGGCGGTTGGAGTCCGCGTAGGGGTCCTCCGGCATCAGCGGTTCCTGGTCGGCCTTGCCTGTGACCTGGTCGATGCGATGGGTGGGGACACCCACCTCGATCAGTGCGCGGCGGCTGGCATTGGCGCGGTCCGCCGACAGTTCCCAGTTGCCATAGCCGTTGGACGACCGGTACGGCGTCGCGTCGGTGTGGCCGGTGATCTTGATCTTGTTGGGTAGGGTGGAGACGACACCGGAGATCAGGCGCAGCAGTTCCGACGCATGGCCTTCCAGCGAGGCGCTGCCCTTCGGGAACATCGACCGGCCGCCCTGGTCCACAAGCTGGATGCGCAGCCCCTCGTCGGTCATGTCGACCATCAGGTTCTCGGCCAGTTCCTTCAGCTCCGCCGGGGACTGCTCGATCGCTTCCTCTATGGCATCCATGGCCTCGTTGAAGTTTTCCTGTTCCCGGCGGGCCAGGGCCTCGGCGATGTCATCCTCGCCCGGGTTGCCCTTGCGTCCGCGCTCCGACCCCTCCTTCGAATCCTCGTTGTTGGAGATGCCTTCCTCGTCCACCTCGTCACCGGCGGGATCGAACTTCTTGCCGTCCTCGTGGCTGTCCTTCTCGTCTTCGATGTCGCCGACGGAGACAACCACTGTCGGCAGGCCGTTGTTGGAGATGCGGGAGCCTTCGCGGACCATGGTCTGACCGCCCAGCGCGCCGCCGGAACCGGAGGTGGACTGGGACGCGGCGGCGGGGGCGAAGTAGTCGGCGATGCCGTTGCGCTGTTCGTCCGTGGTCACGTTCAGCAGCCAGAGCAGCAGGAAGAACGCCATCATCGCCGTCACGAAGTCGGCATAGGCCACCTTCCACGCGCCGCCATGGTGACCGTGGCCACCCTTGACGATCTTCTTGATGATGATGGGTTGCGGATGCTCTGACATGGCTCGTTGCTGCTAGTGGATCCTCTGGAACTTGGGCGGAAAGGGGTCAGATCTTCGGTGCGTTCTCGACCGCAGCCTCCAGCTCGGCGAAGCTCGGGCGCTCATGGCTGTAGAGCGTCTTGCGGGCGAACTCGACGGAGACGGCGGGGGCGTAACCGTTCAGGTAGGCCAGCATGCCGGCCTTGATGCACTGGTAGTACTTGGTCTCCGCCTCGGCATAGGCTTCCAGGCTCTTGCCCATCGGGCCGACGATGCCATAGGCGAGGAAGATGCCGAGGAAGGTGCCGACCAGCGCCGCGGCGATCTTGCCGCCCAGCACCTCGGGCGGTTCGGAGATGTACTGCATGGTGATGATGACGCCCAGCACGGCGGCGACGATGCCGAACGCGGGCAGGCCGTCACCGACCGTGGTCACGGCGGAGGAAACGGCGTGCTGCTCGTGGTGATGGGTCTCGATGTCCTCGTCCATCAGGGCTTCCATCTCGTGCGAGCTCTCGGTGCCCATGGTCATCAGGCGCAGGTAGTCGCAGACGAATTCCACCGCGTGATGGTTCTTCATGAAGTTGGGGAAGGCGGTGAAGATGGAACTCTTCTCCGGATCCTCGATATGCGCCTCCAGCGCCAGCATGCCCTTGGCCTTGGCCAGCTTGAAGATGGTGTACTGCAGCGTCAGCAGTTCCTCGTAGGCCGCCCTGTTGTAGGGCTGGCCCTTCAGTACCTTGCCGGTGGACTTCAGCACGCCGAAGATCACGGTCTTCGGGTTGGAGATGATGAAGGCACCGAGCGCCGCACCACAGATGATCACGACTTCCAGGGGCTGGACCAGCACGGCGAAGCTGCCGTGAGGCAGATAGCCGCCCAGAACCGAGCCGAAAACCACCACAAGTCCGATGATGAAGAACATGGGATCTACCGCCGCTTTGTTTGCTTCCGTGCGCAGGATGCGGCGGTTGCGGTTAAGATCACGTTAGCGAAGGCGGTCCAGCGCATGGCGGCACGGCGAATTTTTCCGGTGGGGCAGGGTTTTCCGCGTGGTCGCAATTGGTAAACTCTGCGCCGGTCCGATGAATCTGCTGATGGGGTGGGGAGCGCCATGACGGTTACGCCGCGCGCGATGCGGGATGCGATGGGATGCTTCGCCACCGGGATCACGGTGATCACGGCCCTGGATGCGGATTCGCGTCCGGTGGGGCTGACGGTGAACTCGTTCAACTCCGTGTCGCTGGAGCCGCCGCTGGTGCTGTTCAGCCTGGACCGGCGGGCGAACTGCGCCGACGCCTTCGGTGACGGGAAGCCCTTCGCGGTCAATGTGCTCGGCGCGGACCAGCAGGCCGAATCCAACCATTTCGCATCGAAGGCCGATGACAAGTTCGCCGACATTCCGTTCGACTGGCGGCCCGGCGGCAATGGCTGCGCCATGCTGAACAGCGCCATCGCCAGCTTCGAATGCGTCACGGAGGCGACGCATGATGGTGGCGATCACGTCATCATCATCGGTCGGGTGACGCGGCTGAACCAGGCGGAGGCTGCCGCGCCGCTGCTGTACTTCCAGGGCCGGTACGCGGAAATCGCGGACTGAGCGGACGGACCTGTCAGGTCAGCCTGTCTCGACAGTCCGGCAGATGCGGCGCAGCGCCGTCCATTCCCGCGCGTCGAGAACCTGCCGCTTGCCCGTCGCGCCGGCGCGGATGCTGGCGGCCCGGTCTTCCGGCCCCGGATGGCTTTCCAGGTAGGAGAACAGGCTGCGTCCACCCCCGCCCTGGCGCGGGTCATCGGCAGCACGGTCGAAGAAGTCGATCATCCCGTCCGCGCGGATGTCGAGCGCATTGAGCCGTTCGACGGCGAAGCGGTCAGCCTGGCGTTCCGCATCGCGACCGTAGGACTGGCTGGCCAGGAACCCGGCAAGCTGTCCGCCGGCCGAGCCGACACTGCCCGATGTCAGGACGGAGAGCAGGGCATCGATGGCACTGTCGCGGATGACCCGTTCGACGCCGTGACGGTGCGCCACGTGACCGATCTCGTGCGCCAGAACGCCCGCGATCTCCTCCGGCGACTTCGCCTTCAGCACCAGCCCCTCGAACAGGATGATCTGGCCACCGGGCAGCGCGAAGGCGTTCACCAGTCCGTGCGGCACCACCCTGACCGAAGGTTCCGGATCTAGTTCCAGGCCGCTGAGCAGGTCGGCGGTGAGCCGTTCCAGCACGGCCTGCCCGCGGGGATCGACGCAGGAGCGCCCGACCTCCGGCAGGAAGAAGGTCAGGCTTTCCTCCGCCTCCTGCCCGAACTGCCGCTCCGTCGAGACCGGAACCAGGGAGGCGAGCAGGGTGACGATCAGGGGCAGTGCCGCCAGCACCACCAGGACCCCCACCCCGACACCGGCGACGCCGATGGAGAGGCGGCGCAAGTCACGCCGGACGCCGCCGCGACGGTGGCTGAACACCTCCGGCGCAGCCTGGCGAAGTGCCTTGACGGCGCCGTCATCGGTGATCAGCAGCCGGGCGTTGGGCGTATCGGGATGGCCCAGGCGCAGCCGGGTGCCGCCATCCGTCATGTCGACCAGTTCCAGCCGCGTCATGTCCCAGTGGCAGGGCGAACCGGTCACCTGGAAGGTGATGCCGCCGTGGGAGATGCCGATCTGGACCGCGTGCTCCCGCGCCGATCTGCCGTCCAGGTAGATTGCCGGAAAACTCATGCGGTCATGTCACCCCGATCCGGCCTCAGATGCCATCCATCCCCAGCACGGCATCCAGCCCGCTGCCCGCGCCGCTGTCTGCATCCCGTACCTGGACGATGCTGTCGAGGTCCATCGTTCCGACGATCTCCGTGGTCTCGAACACGTACTCGACGGTCTGGTATTCGACGAAATAGAGAAAGGTGGCATAGGTCACCGGTCCCATCACGGTCATCATGAACAGGAACGGGATCACGAGCAGCAATGCATTGCCAAGGTCCAACGCGGCCTCCCCGTCCTGCAGGCCCGTCGACAGGGACAGGTTGCTGGCGAACAGGACCCCGAAGACGGTGAAGAACAGGCCGTAGACGATCAGTCCGGCAATCAGTCCGCCGATGAAGTAGATGCTGACAAAGCGCATGGGCCGGATGCCGGAGGAGAAGCCGAGGGAGGCCAGCCGTGTCTGGCGCAGCATGAACCGGGTGGTGTAGCCGCGCCACCAGGCCAGCGCGAGGCCACCGGTGAACGGCATCAGCAGCCAGCAGATGATCCAGCGGCCGAAGATATCGCCCACCCGGCCCTGGTAGGTGAAACGTTCGCTGCCCAGCGACATGTTGCTGACCAGGTAGCGCTGGATCGTGACCACCAGCCAGGGATAGGCAAGGCCCAGCGTGAACACGGTGGCAAGCAGCGGCAGCACGATCCGCCCGACAAAGCCGCCGGTGGAGCCGCTGAGGCCGCAATGGATGCCCCGCCAGCTGGTGCGACGGATCATGTAGCGGTGACGCCGGTAGATCGCGATGACGCCAAGGATGCCCAGCAGAGGATACAGGGTCAGGATCCAGGCGAAAGGCGCGAACTGCGGCCCGGCGACAGCGAGGATCAGGAACTGGATCGCCCAGAAGGCCAGCGCCAGTGCCACGCCGACGATCAGGAAGCCGAGAAAGAGCTCCATGCCCCGGCCGCTGTATTCCAGGCGGCTGCCGCCGATGGACAGGTGCCCCCAGATGAACCGCCGGACGTTGGTCCTGGCCCAGAACCAGTAGACGCCGAACGTCGGGATCATCAGCAGCATCTGGCGGAACAGCAACTTCCTGAAATCCCGTCGCGTCCCGGCAAAGGACAGCTCCAGGTCGGTGCCCGGCCCGGATCCGTCCGGTGTCGTCGGGGCGACCTGGGGCACCGTGGCAGCGTCCGTGGGCTCCGGCTCCGGCCAGCCCTTTCTGTCATTGTCCGACATCTGTCCCCCCTCCCGCTGGTCCTGCCGCCCGTCGATGGTCGCGTATTCGGTGAAATGACCATAGGCTGCGCAACCACAGGGGACAACGCCGTTCAGCATCCACTGGTGCGCCGTCGCCGGGCGGCGTAGTTTGCTGTTCCCGATCTTTAGGAGGCCGCGATGAACGAGATGAACCCGCGTCAGGGACGGAACGAGCCGTCCTCCATGTTCTTCTGGCCCACGGCGGACCGGCCCTTCGCCCGGCGGGGGGAGGGCATCTACATCTGGGATGACGAGGGTCGGCGCTATGTCGACGCCAGTTGCGGGCCGCAGACCACCAATGTCGGGCACGGCAACCAGTACGTGATCGATGCGCTGAAGGCGCAGATGGAGGATATCTGCTTTGCCTTTCGCACCCACTTCAAGAATGGCCCGGCGGAGCGGCTGGCAGACCGGCTGTCCGCGCTCGGTGCGCCGAAGGGGCTGACACGGGCGTTCTTCTGTTCCGGCGGGTCGGAGGCGGTGGAGGGCGCGATAAAGCTCGCACGGCAGGTTGCCGTGGCGCGCGGGGAGGGGACGCGGCACAAGATCATCTCCCGCATCCCGTCCTATCACGGCTCCACCCTAGGGGCGCTGTCGCTCACCGGCGACCCGGACATGTTCGCACCCTTTGCGCCGATGATGCCGAACCAGCCGAAGATCCGTGCGCCCTTCGTGGTGGAGCGGGCCGAAGGCGTTTCCGAGGAGGAATCGGCGCTGGCCTTCGCCGATGAGCTGGAGACGGAGATCATCAACCAGGGACCCTCGACGGTGCTGGCCTTCATCGTGGAGCCGGTCGGCGGTGCCGCGACGGGCGCGCTGACGCCGCCGGATGTCTATTACCAGCGCATCCGCGACATCTGTGACCGCCACGGGCTGTTGCTGATCTATGACGAGGTGATGTGCGGTTCTGGTCGCACCGGCAAGTACCTGGCGGCGGAGCACTGGCCTGCCAACCCCGACATCATCGCCATGGCAAAGGGCCTGGCCGCGGGCTACGTGCCGCTGGGCGCGGTGATGGCGCGCGGTGACCTGGTGTCACTGGTGGAGGATGCGGGTGGCTATGCCCATGGCCACACCTATTCGGCCAGCCCGCTGGCCTGTGCCGCCGGTCTCGCCGTGCTGGACGTGCTGATGGAGCACGACCTGGTCGCCAATGCCGCGGCCATGGGGGCGGTGCTGAAGGCACGGCTGGAGGGGCTGACGGAGCGCTTTCCCTTCATCGGGGAGGTCCGGGGGAAGGGCCTGATGCTCGGCTTCGACGTGATGGCGGACCGGGATCGGCGCATTCCGTTCCCGCCGGAACTGGGGGCAGGCAGTGCCATTGCCCAGGCCTGCTATGACCGGGGACTGATCATCTATTCCCGGCGCATGCTGGGTGGCGTGCGCGGCGACCACTTCCTGGTGACGCCGCCACTGAACGTGACTGAGGGGGAGATCGACATGATCATGGAACTGCTGACGCAGGCACTGGACGACTTCGCGCCCATGGCGGAGGGGGCGATGGCATGACCGCAGGCGTGGCGGGCCAGGTCATCCTGGTCACCGGCGCGGCGAGCGGAATCGGCAAGGCGCTGGTGGAGGGCTTCCTGGCCGACGGGGCGCGTGTCGTTGCCGTGGATGTCGACGAGGCCGGGCTGGCCGCGCTGGCGCACGACAACCTGCTGGCGCATGTCGCCGATGTCTCGGACCCCGAAGCCTCCGCGAACATGATCCGGCTCGCCGCCGACCATTTCGGGCGGCTGGACGTGCTGTTCAACAATGCCGGGCTGGGCGTCCGCGCGCCCCTGGTCGACCATGCGCCGGCGGCGTTCGAACGGCTGATCCGGGTGAACCTGGTCGGGCCCTTCCTGGCCATGCAGGCGGCAATGCCGATGATGGCGGAGCAGGGTGGCGGCCACATCATCAACACGCTTTCCCGCGCGGGGGAGGCGGGCGGAAAGGGCTTCGGTGCCTATGGCGCGTCGAAGGCCGGTCTCTACACGCTGATGCGCACCGCAGCGCGGGAGATGCTGGGCACCGGCGTTCGTGTGAACGGCCTGATCCCCGGGCCGACCCGTTCCGGCATGAACCCCAAGGCGCCCCAGGATCCGGCAGATGTCTATCCCACCGCGCGCTGGATGGTGGAGACCGGGGCGGGCGACCAGACCGGGCGGGTGTTCTGGAACATGCAGGAGTACCTGATGTTCGACGAGGGCAACGTGACCTTCAGCCGGGAGATTTCCTGATGGATGACGTGCAGCGGATGCTGATCGAACGTGCCTGCGAACGGTTGCAGGTCGAGTATTGCCACCTGGTTGACCACGGCTCGGCAGCAGGCATCGCCGACCTGTTCACGACCGATGGGGTCTGGAGTGCAGGCAAGCGGGCCTTCGAGGGGGTGGACGCGATCCGGGAGAACTTTCTCAAGCGGCAGGAGAACAGGGAACGCCGGTCCCGCCATGTCTGCTCCAACGCGCTGATCGAGGTGCAGGATGCCGACAACGCCACCGGCACGGTCTACCTGATCCTGTACCGCCATGATGATCCCGAAGATGCGCGAACGCGCCCGGCGTCGCTGCCCGAGATGGTGGGGGCCTATCGCGACACCTTCCGGCGGACCGCCGAAGGCTGGCGTTTCAGCCGCCGGGAGGTGGTGGTCGACTTCGCGACCTGATCAGTCGGTCGCTGCCGCCTCCGGCGTCAGTCCCTTGGGATAGAGCAACCAGAGCTGCAACGGCCGGTTCATGCGCCCGGCCAGGCGTGCCGCCTCGGCACCCGGACCGAGGAACAGGTCGGCGCGGCGCGGTCCCCGGATCGCGCCACCGGTATCCTCCGCCACCGTCAGCCGGCTGATCGCCGGGTCCGGCGCCTGGGCTTCGGTGGAGAGGAACATGGGCAGGCCCAGGGTCCAGACCCGCCGGTCCACGGCGATGGAGCGGCCCGGTGTCAGCTGCGTGCCGGAGGCACCGATGGCACCAGTCACGCCCTCCCGCTCCTGGAAGAAGACATAGGACGGGTTCAGGTCCATGATCGCGTCGGCATCGTCGGGGTTGGTGGAGAGCCATTGCCGGATCGCCTGCATCGACATCTCCTCCCGCGGGATGGCACCGCTGGCGATCAGGTCCCGGCCGATGGCGCGATAGGGATGGCCGTTCTGGGCGGCATAGCCGACATAGGCGATCTCGCCATCGGGCAGGGCGATACGGCCCGACCCCTGGATCTGCAGGAAGAACAGGTCAACGGGGTCGGAGAGCCAGAACAGCGGGTCCACCTGTTCGTCCAGCGCGCCCTGCCGGATCGCCGACCGGTCGTGATAGGGCACCAGCTTCTGCCCCTGCAGGCGACCGGCAATGCGGGTCCCCTTCATCTCGGGGCGGAAGGCGGCCAGGTCGACATCGATCAGGTCATCGGGACGGGGCAGCAGCGGGACCGCGAAATCCGCATCGACCTGCCGCCGCCCCTCGTAGGTCGGCTCGAAATAACCGGTCAGCAGGCCCGGCCCCTGGGCCTGCAATGCCCAGGCGTCGAAACGGGCCTCGATGAACGACCGGTCCAGCGGCGTCCCGGCGGCCAGCTCCTCGCAGATGCCTTTCATGGCCTCTGCCAGATCGCCCTTGCGCCATTTCCAGCGACCGCAATGGCGCAGCAGCGACGGCGCGATCTCGGCGACCTCGTCGGCCCGCCAGCCCGGCAGGTAGGAGAAGCTGGCAGGTGTCAGGGCGTGGGTCTCGTCGGGTTGCTTCGGCGGCTGCGGGACGATCAGCACGAGGCCGACAAAGACGGCAACCGCGATCAGGATCATCGCTGCCGCGGCCAGCCGTGTGCCTTCCACTCTCATCCGGCGGGCAGCACCGGTTCGGGATCGTTCAGGTTGATGACGCGGTCGCTGTCCAGGAAGGCCAGGTTGGCATTGCGCAGCTTCTCCGCCTCCTCATCGAACAGGAACGGCAGCAGGGCATAGCGGGTGCCGCGTGTCACGGGCAGGGCCTCGTGCAGCACGCCGCAGCCGAACACGACAGCACCGCCGGTCGGCGCCCGGTAGCGGTGATCGACATATTCCGGGAAGCGCAGGTCGCCGCCGTCATATTCCTCCGCGTTCAGGTTGATGGTCACGGCGAAGCGCCGGTGCGCGGTGCCCTTGGTTGTGTTGTCGCGATGGGCACGGAAGAAACCGCCGGACTTCTCGTCGTAGCAGGCGACCAGGTAGCGCTCCAGCCGCGTGGCGTTGAAGTTGAAGGCCCTGAAGATCAGCGGGCAGAGGCGACGGTTGATGGCGTCACGTACCTCGGTGCGCAGGGCCTGGTCCTCGATGATGCAGTCCTGGCGGCGCTTGAAGCGGCTGTCCATGATGCCGACGGTGCGTCCGTCGACCTCCCGCATGAAGCCGCTCTCGGAGCCGCCGGTGGTCTCGAAATAGGTGATCAGCCGTCGGCAGAACTCGCGCGGGATGACGTTGGGCACCACCAGCACCGGGGCCTGCCGCTCCACGGTCACGGCCGGTTCGCGAGGCGGGATGCGGTCCAGCATGCCATGCAGCCGCTCCGCCAGGGTGCCGAGCGGGGCAAGGGCCTGGTAGCCGACGATCCGCACGCTCTCGTCGATGACGTAGGCGCCGTTCAGCAGCCGGGGCGGTGTCTCCCCCTGGCGCGACGTCACCATGCGGAAGCGGCGGGCGATGCTGCCGTCCACGTCCCGGAACAGGGTGATCGGCAGGTTGGTGCCGTCCTGATCCGCCTCCATCGAGGCATCGGGGCCGGCGACCACGCCGAAGACATGCACGCCCTTGGAGCGGAAGGAGGCGAGGGCAGCCGCAAGGACCTGCCGGGCTTCCCGGCGTTCCGGCCCGTTCAGGAAGACCAGGACCGCGCGATGGCCGCCGATGGTGTTGAAATGGAACGACGGGTTCACGGTGGACGGCGCGGTGAAATCCGGGGCCGGATCACCGGGATGAAGACGCGCGGACGGCGCCATCACCATGTCCATGATCAGTGCGCGGAACGGGTCGCGATCAGTTCCCAGTTCGGATCACGGGAACGGGTGTCGCGGGCGAAGGTCCAGATCTCTGTGAGGTTGTTCACCTCGTTCGGGTCACCGGCAATGACCCGGCCTTCCGAATCCTTGGTGGCCGAGATCATGCTGGAGATGAACTTGACGGTGACTTCCGCCACCTTCCGGTCGGTCAGCTCGGCCTCGACGATCTCCGCCTGCTTGATGCCGACCAGCGTGGTCTCCTGCGTCTGCCTGGCGGCTTCCCGCGCGTCGATGGCGGCGGCGAAGCTGGCATAGACCTTCTCGGCCAGCAGCGGCTTCAGCGTGTTCCTGTCACCGGCGGCAAAGGCGTTGACGATCATTTCGTAGGCACCGCGCGCACCATCGGCGAAGCCGCGCGGGTCGAAGCCGGGATCGGCCTGGCGGATGGCGTAGAGGCCCTTGTCCAGCGCCGAGGCGTCATCGGCCGGGGGCATGTCCTCGACGGGCATGTTCTCGCGTCCGGCGCCATCACGGGTCGGCAGGTCGATGATGTTGTCACCGCGCTCGTCGCCGCTTTCCGCCTGCTTCGCACCCAGGCCACCCAGGCGCGTGCGCGGATGCTCCTGCTCATGGCCCGTCCGGCGTCCGAGCGTGTTCCTGAGCCGCAGAATCAGGAATGCTGCGATCATGCCGAAGAGGACGATCTCGAAAATCGGGAATCCGTTACCCATATTCCACTCACTGGCGCGTGCGCCGGGGGTTGATGACTGCCCTCGCTTACGGGCTTCACTGCAACCAACATAGGCCGCGGAACCCGCGCGAACAAGCCATGCCCCTGCTATTCCTGCTTCTCTTCATCGCAATGCCGATCATCGAGATCGCGGTCTTCATCCAGGCCGGCGACCTGATCGGTCTCTGGCCCACCCTCGCCATCGTCATCGTCACCGGCATTGCCGGCACGATCCTGCTGCGCACACAGGGCTATGGCGTCGTCGGGCGTATCCGCGCACGCATGGAGGAGGGGCAACCGCCCCTGTTCGAGATGTTCGAGGGGCTGTGCATCTTCGCGGCCGGCCTGCTGCTGCTGACACCGGGTTTCGTGACCGACGGCATCGGCTTCCTGCTGTTCCTGCCACCGCTGCGGCGACTTATCGCGGTCGCCATTGCCAGCCGCGTGAAGGTGCATGTCCACGCGCAGGGCGGCCACGGACCCGGTATGGGACCGCAGGGCCGACCAGGACACGGCCCCGGCGGTCGGGGTCCCATCATCGACGGTGAATATGAAACGGTCGATCCGGAGCGGGAGAAGCTGCGCTAGGGCGCAACTCCCCCCTCACCGGATTCAGACCACGCGCTTCTCGCGCAGGGCGGCGATGGTGTCGGCGCTGTAGCCCAGGCCACCCAGGATCTCGTCCGTGTGCTCGCCCAGCAGCGGCGCGCGATGGCGGATGCCACCCGGCGTGTCGCTGAGGTTGATCGGCGCGGTGGCGATGGGGGCCGGTTTCGGAACGTCCGGATACTCGACGCCCTGCAGGAAGCCCATGGCCTGGATGTGCGGATCGTCCAGCGCCTGCTGCGGCGAGTGCATCGGACCTGCGGGGACGGAGGCGGCGGCGTAGTCGGCCAGCACGTCCACGGTCTTGCGGCCCTTGGCATGTTCCCGCGCGATCTCCGACAGGATCTCGCCATTGTCGCCGCGGTCGAGGTCGCTGGTGAAGCGCGGATCGTCCTTCAGTTCCGGGCGACCCACCATGTCGGCCCAGCGTTCGAACAGCGGACGGCCCACCACCTGCACGATGATCCAGCCGTCACCGGTCTGGATGATGTCGGTCGGCCCGGCGGTCTGGCCACGGTTCATGGTCGGCTTGCGGTTGATGCCGGTCAGCGCCTGCTCGATCAGCGCGGCGTTGCCGATGGTCAGCGCGGAGCGGACCAGCGCGCCCTCCACCATCTGGCCCTCGCCGGTCTTATCGCGGTGCATCAGCGCCACCAGCGTGCCGATGGCGGACATCATCGCGGTGGTGAAATCGACGAAGGGGGCGGCGAACTTCACCGGCTGGTCCTCGGTCCCGGACATGTAGGTGCTGCCCGACATGACCTGGCCGATGCCGTCGAAGCCGACCCGGTCGCTGTAGGGGCCGCCATGGCCGTAGGCCGAGACGGTGGTCAGGATGATGTCCTTCTTGATCTTGCGCAGGCTCTCCAGGTCGAGGCCCATGGCCAGCAGGCCCTGCGGCGGCAGGTTGGCGACCACCACGTCGGCGGTCTCCACTAGCTTCGCCACGATTTCCCGCCCTTCCGGCTTCATCGGGTTCAGGGTCAGGCCGCGCTTGTTGCGGTTGACCTGCATGAACAGCGCGCCGACACCGCCGTCGCCGTTCACCGGCGTGGTGTAGCGGTCCTCTGACCCGGCCACCTTCTCGATGCGGATCACGTCGGCACCGAACTCTGCCAGCAACGTCGCGCAGTAGGGACCGGCAATATAGCGACCGAAGTCCAGCACCCGGTAACCGCTCAGCACACCACTCATTTCAGTCTCCTCCCCAGGATCGCGCCGCATGGCCGCGTGCGCCTATCGTCTCTCGATGCTCATCTTCATACCGAAGCGCGGACGCAACGTCACGATACCCTGTGGCATGACAGGGTGGCCCTGCTTGAGGCGCAGACGATAGCGGCGCGCGATCATGGCCAGCGCCAGCCGCCCCTCCGTCTGCGCGAAGCCGGAGCCGATGCAGATGCGCGGGCCGCCGCCGAACGGGAAATAGGCGTGCTTGTGCCGGGCATGCACCTTCTCGTCGGCGAACCGTTCCGGGTCGAAGATCTCCGGGTCCGGCCACAGCTTCGGATTGCGATGGGTGATGTAGGGGCTGACGGTGACATAGGCGCCCTTCGGCACCAGCAGGCCGTCGCCGCCCTCTCCGCCCAGCCTGTCCGCCTTCTCCGCGAACCGGCTGATCGAGAAGGCGGGGGGATAGAGCCTCAGTGTCTCGTCGAAGACCATCCGGGTGCGCTGCAGCGGGTGCATGTCGTCGAAGCCGGGGCGGCGCTCCCCCAGCACCTGCGTCACTTCCCGGTACAGCCGCTCGTCCTCGTCCGGGTGCTGGTCCAGCAGGTGGAAGACCCAGGTCAGGGCCTGCGCCGTGGTCTCGTGCCCGGCGGCGAACAGGGTCACCACCTCGTCACGCAACTGCCCGTCGGTCATGCCCTCGCCGGTTTCCGGGTCGCGGGCATCCAGCAGCATCTGCAGCAGGTCCTCTCCCGGCTCGGCGGAGGCACGGCGGGTCTCGATCAGGTCCAGGATCATCCGGTCGAGTGTCGCCAGCGCGCGTGTCGCCTGCGGATCACGGATGCGGGGCAGCCATTCCGGCAGGCCCAGCATCTCGATGACAGGGGTGCGGCCGAAGCTGCTGATCAGCGTCGTGACCGCCTTGCCAAGCTCGTCTATGGAGGTGCCGAGATCGCGGGAGAACAGGGTGCGCGCCACGATCTCCATGGTCAGGCGCATCATCTCCTGCCCGATGTCCACGTGCCGACCCGTGTCGGCGATGGCTTCCCAGCGTTCGATCAGCCTTTCGGTGCATTCCGCCATGATGTCGGCCAGCACCCGCAGCCGCCGGTAATGAAAGGCCGGGGCCGCGATGCGGCGCTGCCTGCGCCAGAACGTCCCCTCCGACGTCAGCAGGCCATTGCCCAGCGCCGGACCCAGGATGCGGCGGTTCAGCCGCCCCTTGGTGTAGATATCGGGCTTTTCCACCAGGATCTCGTGGATCCAGTCGGGCCGGTTCACCAGGATGAATGGCTGGAAGCCGATGCGGCGGAAGGTGTAGTCCTTGTCGAAGACCCAGGGCGGATAGACCTCGATGATGTTGTCGCGGATGGTCTGGATGGTCTCGACCACGCCCAGCCGCCGGTTCTTGCCCGGATGGCGCTGGCGCGGCCGGTTGCTCAGATCCAACGCATCGGTCATCGGCGACGTTCGTCCTCGCTGGCGAAGGGGTTCTTCGATTTCCGCAGCATAAGCCGGATCGGCACCCCATGCAGCCCGAAGGTGTCACGCAGGCCGTTCACCAGGTAACGCTCATAGGCCGCCGGCAGCTGCCCGCCGGAGGATGTGAACAGGCTGAAGGTCGGTGGCCGCGCCTTAACCTGGGTCATGTAGCGGATGCGGAACCGGCGTCCGTCCACCAGCGGCGGCGGATGCTTCCGGGTCATCTCCTCGATCCAGCGGTTCAGCCGCGCGGTGCTGATGCGCAGGTTCCAGGCCTTCTCCGCCTTCAGTACCGTAGGCAGCAGCTTCTCCACTCCCCGGCCCTTCAGGGCGGAGAAGGTGACGATGGGCACGCCGCGGATCTGGGCCAGCTGGGTCTCCAGCTTGTAGCGGATCTCCGACATGGTCTCCGCGCCGTCCTCCACCAGGTCCCACTTGTTGATGCCGATGACGAGGCCGCGACCCTCTTCCTCCGTCTGCCGCGCGATCAGCAGGTCCTGGCGTTCCAGCGGCTGCGTCGCGTCGACCAGCAGCACCACGATCTCCGCGAACTGCACGGCGCGCAGGCCGTCTGCTACCGCCAGCTTCTCCAGCTTCTGGTTCACCTTCGCGCGGCGGCGCATCCCGGCGGTGTCGTAGAGCCGGATGACGCGCCCCTCATGCTCCCAGTCCACGGAGATGGAATCGCGCGTGATCCCTGCCTCCGGGCCGGTCAGCAGCCGGTCCTGGCCGATGATGCGGTTGATCAGCGTCGACTTGCCGGCGTTGGGACGACCGACGATGGCCAGCATCAGCGGCTTGTTCTCCGGGTCTTCCTCCGCACCGGGCGCATCATCCTCCGGCGCGAAGGGCAGCAGCGCGTCGTGCAGGTCGGCCATGCCCTCGCCATGCTCGGCGGAGATGGCGATGGGGTCGCCGAGACCCATGGCGAAGGCGTCATAGATGCCGGCCTCGCCCGCGCGGCCCTCGCACTTGTTGGCGACCACGACGACCGGAACCTCGCTGCGACGCAGCCACTCGCCGAAATGCTGGTCCAGCGGGGTGACACCGGCACGGGCATCGATGACGAACAGCGCCACGTCGGCCTCCGCCAGCGCAAGCTCCGTCTGCTTGCGCATGCGGGCTTCCAGGCTGTTGTCGAAGACCTCCTCCAGCCCGGCAGTGTCGATGACGCGGAATTCCAGCCGCGCGATGTGTCCCTGGGCCTCCCGACGGTCGCGGGTGACGCCGGGCAGGTCATCGACCAGCGCGAGACGCTTGCCCACCAGCCGGTTGAACAGCGTGGACTTGCCGACATTGGGTCGGCCGATGATGGCAACGGTGAAGCTCATGGGGCGTGCCGTTTCAGCGATAGGCGACGAGGTCGCCGCCATCCGTGACGATATAGAGGGTCTCGCCCGCCACAACAGGTGCGACCGAGATGCCGTCGGAGAACTTGATGCGGCCGAGGGCGGAGCCGTCATAGGGCGACATGGACCAGACCATGCCGTTGCTGCCCGCCACGACCAGGCGGTCACCGGCCAGCACCGGGCCGACCCAGGTGATGCGCCCGCGCTTGTCCTCGACATCGGTGAATTTCGGCATCTGGGTGACCCAGCGGATGCCGCCATCCAGGGTGGAGAGCGCGACCAGTTCCGCCTCGTTGGTCACCAGGAACAGGAATCCGCCCGCGATCCACGGGGTCTCGCTGCCGGCCATGTCCTGGTCCCAGAGCCGGTTGCCCTGCCGCAGGTCATAGGCCGCCAGGTAGCCGCCATGGCTGATCGCGTAGACCTTGCCGTCATCGATCACCGGCTGGCCGTCGAGATCGTTGATGGAGCCGAGCGGCGTGATCCGCCGTGCCCGCACCAGCTGGTCCGACCAGAGCGCCTGCCCGGTGTCGGCACGAAGCGTGTAGAGCTCCCCCGACGAGTAGGGGGCAAGCACGAACGGTCCCTCCGCCGACGGGGCAGGGGCACCGATCAGTTCCGCGGCCTCGATGATGCCCTGGTGCTGCCAGAGCTCCTCCCCGGTCTGGATGTCCATCGCGAACAGCCGGTTCTCGGAGGCCAGCAGGAAGATGCGGCCGTTGCTGACGGTCGGTGCGCCACGTACCGGGCCGTTGACCTTGCTGCGCCAGTAGTAGCGGCCGGTGGCAAGCTCCATGGCGAACAGGTCGCCATAGGCGGTGGCGACGATCAGACGGCCCTCGCCGATCGCCATGCCGCCGCCGACCTCGCCCAGGTCCTCACCACGCCGGGCCAGGCCGACGCGCCAGACACGCTCCCCCGTGCGGGCATTGAAGGCGGTGATCTTGGCCTGTGAATCCATGGTGTAGACCAGGCCACCGGCGACCAGCGGACGGGACACGATCTGTTCCTGCCCGTCGGCCCCGGCACCGATGTCCGCACGCCAGACCCGCTGCAGCGACGGTCCCAGCGCCACGTGCTGCATCACCGCGTTGGCGGTGCCCGCCGACTGGGGCCATTCGGCATTGACGAAGGGGGCCGGCAGGATGACTTCCAGGTCCTGTACCCGCTGTTCCGGCTCCAGCGTGGTCTCCAGCGCCAGGATGGAGATGCGCTCCCCGGGCAGCCTGGGTTCCTCGGTCGAGAACCAGCCGTTGACGGTGTCGCAGCCGGTCAGCGCCAGTGCCAGCGCACCACATGCAGCCAGCCGGATGAACGGGCGGAGGGGAAACATGTCACTCGGCCCCGAGCGCCCGCAGGAACTGCTCCGCCCGAGCCTTCACCCCGGCGCTGGAGGAGGCATCCTCCACCAGTCCCTTCAGGGTGTCGATGGCGGCTTCCCGGTTACCGGCGGCAAGCTGCGCAGAGGCATGGACCTCGCGTGCCATGTTGCGGAACGGGCCGGAGCCGTTGATCACCGGTTCCAGGCGATCGATGGCGCCGCCCGGCCCCTCCAGCTTCAGGGCCAGCATCGCGGCCTTGATCGCGGCCAGGTCGCGTTGGTCGTCGGGCAGTGCGGTGTCACTGCGGATGCGGTCATAGGCGGACAGGGCACCGGCATCGTCGCCTGCCGCTGCCCGCGCTGCCGCGGCCTGCTGTCCGGCCAGCGCGCGATAGCCCTCGGACCCCTCGGCAACCAGTGCCTCGAAGATCTCCGCGGCCTCCGCCGGTTTCTCCTGTTCCAGAAGCAGCATCGCCTGTTCGAACCGTGCGCCCTGTGCCTGCTGCTCGGCGGCGGTGTATTCGCGCCAGCCGACCACGGCGGCGGTGGCCGCGATCACCAGCACGACGACCGCGATCGCGTAGGGGCCATAGCGGCGTGCCATCTCGGTTGCACGGTCGCGGCGGACTTCCTCGTCCACCTCACGGAAAATCAGATCGTCGCTCAAAGCTGCCGCCTGCTGCTGTCCCAGGGTTCAGAACCAGCGCACTAGATAGCGACTGGCCGGATGCGATGCAAACGGCGTGACGGCCAGAGCGCGCCTTTTTCGGGGGCGTGCGGTCGCAGGACCGGCTCAGCGGGTCTCCTCGACCAGCGTGCGGGCGATCCGGGCCACATCCTCCGCTGCCGGGCTGAGCGGATGCCGCTTCAGCATCGGGGTCTGGCGACGGATGGTGTCGTTGACGTTCTGGTCGCGGGTGATGATCCCGGCCAGCCGCGGCTTCACCTTCAGGAAGTTCTCGCAGGCGGTGGACAGCTTGGCGAAGGTCCGCTCCCCCTCGGTCCTTCCCTTGCTCATGTTGACCACGACCCGGAAGTCGCCGCCGGGGCGGTCGCCATGCAGCAGCTTGATCAGGGCATAGGCATCCGTGATCGCTGTTGGCTCATCGGTCGTCACCACCATAGTCGGTCCCGCGTTGGCGGCCAGGGCACGGATGCTGCGGTCGACACCGGCGCCGAGGTCCAGCACCACGTGGTCATAGACCTGGCCTGCGGCGAGCAGCCCGTGACGCAGCAGGCTGAGCTGGTCGTGGCGCATGTTCACCATCCGCGCCGAGCCGGAACGGCCGGCCACGATGTCGAAGCCGGTGTCGGGGGATTTCGTCACCACCTCGTCGAAGCGGCGGGTACCCAGCACGGCCTCGCTGAGGTCGTGCGACGGTGTCAGGCCCAGCTGGATGTCGATGTTGGCCAGCCCCAGGTCGCCATCGAACAGCAGCACCTTGCGGCCTGCCTGTGCCAGGGCGTGGGACAGGGTGATGGCGAACCAGGTCTTGCCGACGCCGCCCTTGCCGGACGCGACAGTGATCAGCTTCTTGCCCGACATGGCTTCCGGATGGATCGCGGCCCTGTCGTTGGAGCGGGAGCGTGTGGTTGGGTCGCTCATGCGTGCTTCCTGTCTTCATCCAGTTCTGCCGCACCGTCCGGATCGTTCAGGATCAGGCGCGCCAGCGCGGTCGGGGTGAGGGGGTAGAGGCCGTCGGCAATGACGGGGGAGGCTCCGGCGGCGGCGAAGCCGAGACCGGTCGCGGCAGCGGCCAGGATGCCGCCGATGCGCCGCGCGGTGTCGATGCGGGTTGCCACCAGCCGGGTCACGCCCAGTTCCGCGAAGACGTAGGCAATGTCCTCGTATTCATAGGGGTCGCCACCGGCGGGCAGGACCAGGACCGGCTCCGCCTGGTTGATCTCGATGGTCTCGCGCAGCTTCTGGATATCGCTGTCGTCGAAGGGATTGACGCCTTCTGTGTCGATGATGCGCGGGCCGGACCACTCCAGCCTGCGCCCCGGCGTCAGCCGAACCGGACGGTTGTCCAGGATCTCTGCCAGTTCCATCAGCCGCATCTCGCCGCCCGGTCGCTCTATGTCGGTGGTGGCGATCTTCAGCGGACGGCCCGACAGCACGGATTCAACAGCGTACTTGGCCGCGACCACCGTCTTGCCCGCCCCCGGCGGTCCCACCAGGACCAGCGCATTGTCTGACGGTCGCCCGAAAGGGTTGAACTTGAACACATCCTCGACCCCGGCGGCGAGGGACAGGGTGAGGGAGGGGTCGTTGACCTGCGCCGCCCGGCGACAGAGCTTCTCGTTCACCTCGATGGGTGCGCCGTGGAACGCGACGGCGCGCAGCAGGCGCTCCGCCTCCTCCGGCAACTGGTCGTCATCGTCTCCGGCATCCAGCGGCAGCACGTTCGGTCCCAGGTCGCGATCCCGGACCTGGAAGCCGTCGCTCGCCGGTTCGTCGCCCGGATCGATAGCGGCCGTCACCTCGACACCTTCCGCCACGTCCCGGTTGCCCAGGATCACGGCATCGCGACCGAGTTCCTGGCGGACAAGCCGCAGGGCCTCGCTCATCGACCGCGCTGTGAAGGTTCGGATGCGCATGGATCAATCAGACCTGTGCCAGCTGACGCAGGCGCACCTTCGGATGCACCTCGTTCTGGGACATTACCACCGTTGCGCCACAGATGCGCTCCACAATGGACCGCACGAAGGGACGGATCGCCGGGCTGGTCAGCAGCACCGGGTCCTGGCCCTGCTGGCCCAGCCGGTCATAGGTCATGCGGATGGCACCGATGAACTCCTGCACCTTGCTGGGGGCCATGGCGAGCTGGCGCTCCTCCCCCTGGCCGACCAGGGCCTCGGCAAACGCGCTCTCCCAGTCCGGGGAGAGGGTGACGAGGGGCAGGAAGCCGTCAGGCATCAGGTTGGCGTTGCAGATCTGGCGCGAGAGGCGCGTGCGCACATGCTCCGTGATCAGGCTGACATTCTTGGTGAAGCCGACCGCGTCGGAGATGCCTTCCAGCACCGTCGCCAGGTCACGGATCGAGACCCGCTCCGCCAGCAGGTTCTGCAGCACGCGCTGCACGGCAGAGACGCTGATCTGGCTCGGGATCAGGTCGTCGACCAGCTTGCGATGGGCCTCCGGCAGCTCGTCCAGCAGCTTCCGCGTCTCGGCGTAGGACAGCAGGTCCGGCATGTGATCCTTCAGCACCTCGGTCAGGTGCGTGGTGACCACGGTGGAGGCATCGACCACGGTCAGGCCCCGGAAGCTGGCTTCCTCCCGCAGCGACTCGTCCACCCACTTGGCGGGCAGGCCGAAGGCCGGCTCCATGGTGTTCTCACCCGGCATGTCGATCTCGCCGCCGCCCGGATCCAGGACCATCAGCTTGTTGGCGCGCACGTCGCCGGACCCGGCCTCCACCTCCTTGATGCGGATGGAGTAGGTGTTGGCACCGAGCTGCATGTTGTCGAGGATGCGCACGCTCGGCATGACGAAGCCCATGTCGGTGGCGATCTGGCGGCGCAGGGCGCGGATCTGGTCGGTCAGCTTCGGACCGTTGGCGTCGCCCTCTACCAGCTTCAGCAGGCCGTAGCCGATCTCCAGCCGCAGGTCGTCGATGGCCAGCACCTCGGCGATGGGCTGCTCGGCCGGTTCGGCGGAGGTGTCGGTCTCCGCGCCTTCCATGATCTCGGCCTCCACCGTCTGCTGCTGTTGCTTGCGATAGAGATGCCAGGCGCCGTACCCGGCGGCCCCGGCCAGCATCCAGAAGGGGATCAGCGGAATGCCGGGCAGCAGCGACAGCGCCACCAGCAGGAAGGAGGAGATGCCGAGCGAGGCGGGATAGCCGCTGAACTGGCGGAACAGGGCCTTGTCGGCGGAACCGGAGACACCGGCCTTGGAGACCAGCAGGCCGGCGGCGGTGGAGACGATCAGCGCCGGGATCTGGGAAACCAGCCCGTCGCCCACGGTCAGCAGGGTGTAGGTCTCGCCCGCCTCCATGAAGGTCATGCCGTTCTGCGCGACGCCGATGATGATGCCGCCGATCACGTTGATGAAGGTGATCATCAGGCCGGCGATGGCGTCACCGCGGACGAACTTCGACGCACCGTCCATGGCGCCGAAGAAGGTGCTCTCGTCCTCCAGGTCCTTGCGGCGGCTGCGGGCCTCGTCCTCGTTGATCAGGCCGGCGGAAAGGTCGGCGTCGATGGCCATCTGCTTGCCCGGCATGGCGTCCAGGGTGAAGCGCGCGGCGACTTCCGCGATGCGGCCCGAGCCCTTGGTGATGACCACGAAGTTCACGATCACCAGGATGGCGAAGACGATGATGCCGATGACGAAGTTGCCGCCCATGACGAAGTTGCCAAAGGCCTCGATGACCTGGCCGGCGGCGTCGGTGCCGTTGTGTCCCTCCGACAGGATCAGCCGGGTGGACGCCATGTTGAGCGCCAGCCGGATCATGGTGGCGATCAGCAGCACGGTGGGGAAGGAACTGAACTCCAGCGGCTTCTGGATGAACAGGCAGGTCATCAGCACCATCACCGAGAAGGTGATGGAGATGGCCAGGCTGAAGTCCAGCAGCCAGCCGGGCATCGGCAGGATCAGGACCACCAGGATGGCGACGACGCCCAGTGCCAGCGCGATGTCGCCGCGCTTGGCAAGCTGGCGCATCAGGCCGATGGGGTCGGCACCGCCGAACGGGCCACCGGCACCGCCACCCTGGCCGCCACCGGTTCCGCCTGTTGTCACTGCGCTGCTGCCGCGTTCTGCCGGAAGCTGTTCGCTCAAGTCAGTATCCTCGATTGCCGTGTCGGTTGGTCAGGGATCGTGTTCTTCGATCAGACGGCGTAGCGGCGCATCTCGCCGGGGCCGGGCACGGAGATGCCTTCTTCCGTGTAGGCCTTCAGCTTGTTGCGCAGGGTACGGATGGAGATGCCGAGAATGTTGGCGGCATGGGTGCGGTTGCCCAGGCAGTGGTCCAGCGTCTCCAGGATCAGCTGGCGCTCGACCTCGGCCACGGTGCGGCCGACCAGGTTGGCCGCCTCCGCATCCTCGCCCTCGACTGGCATGGAGACGGCGCCGCCACCGGTTGCCGCCGCCGCGACGGCGACAGGGGACTGCGCGGTGGCCGCCGGGCGGGTGCCGTCAGGCAGCACGATGGCCATTTCCTCGATCTCGTCCTCGGTGGCCAGCAGCACGGCGCGGTGCATGGTGTTCTCCAGCTCGCGCACGTTGCCGGGCCAGCCATGGCGCTTCAGCACCGACAGGGCGGCAGCGGAGAGCGGGCGGGCGGGCACCGCGTTGGCTTCGGCGTACTTGCGCACGAAGTGATCCGCCAGCAGGGCCACGTCCTCGACACGCTCCCGCAGCGGCGGCAGCACCAGGTTGACCACGTTCAGGCGGTACAGCAGGTCCTCGCGGAAATTGCCCTGGCGCACTTCCTCGGCCAGGTCGCGGTTCGACGTGGCGATGACGCGGATGTCGACCTTGACGGGCTTGGAGCCGCCGACCCGGTCGATCTCGCGCTCCTGGATGGCACGCAGCAGCTTGGCCTGCAGGCGGATGTCCATCTCGCTGATCTCGTCCAGCAGCAGGGTGCCGCCGTCCGCTTCCTCGAACTTGCCGACGCGGCGGGTCACGGCGCCGGTGAAGGCACCCTTCTCGTGACCGAACAGCTCCGATTCCAGCAGGTTGTCGGGGATCGCGGCGCAGTTGACGGCGACGAACGCCTTGTCGCTGCGGCGACTCTTCTGGTGGATGTGCCGGGCCATGACTTCCTTGCCCGTGCCGCTTTCACCCGTGATCATGATGCAGGCATTGGACGGGGCGATCTGGTCCGCCAGCTTCATCACCGCGTGCATCCGCTGGTCACGGAACAGCAGGTCCGTGTCGTCGTCGGCCACGGCCTTCAGCACGGCGGCGATCAGCTCCGGGTCCGGGGGCAGGGGGACATATTCCTTGGCCCCGCCCTTGATGGCGCGCACGGCGGCGTCGGTGTCGTTGCCCACGCCGCAGGCCACGACCTCCAGGTTGATGTGCTCGCTGACCAGCTGGGCCACGAAGTCGCCGATATCCAGCTTCACGTCCACCATGGCCAGGTCCGCACCGCGCCCGGCACGAAGCTGCACCAGCGCGTCGCTGATGGTGTTCACGTGTGCCACCTTGGCACCGTTCTGGATGGCGATCTTGCTGGCGGCACCGAACTGTCCGGACAGGGGACCGACGATCAGAAGTCTCATCTGGTTTTCTCCTTTGCGCGTCAGGCTGCGTAGTAGCGGACGCGTTTCAGCGGCGGCAGCAGGCTGTTGATCAGCGCCTCGAGATGGCGCGGGTTTTCCTTGCAACTGATGGAGCGGGCAGCGGCGGCATAGAGGCGGTTCAGCGTCGCCTCCTCCTCCGCGTGGTGCTCCAGCTTGGTGGCGAGCGGATGCAGGACCATGTTGGCCAGGATCGCGCCGTAGAGGGTGGTCAGCAGGGCCAGGGCCATGGCCGGACCGATCTCCGTCGGGTTGTCGAGGCGACCCAGCATCTGCACCAGGCCCAGCAGGGTGCCGATCAGGCCCATCGCCGGGGCGATCTCCCCCGCGCGGTGCAGGACGGCGGCGCTCAGCTTCTCGCGCTGCACCTGGGATCCCATGTCATTGCTCAGGATCCGCTCGATCTCCTGCGTCGGGGTATCGTCGACGACAAGCTGCATGGCCTTGCGCAGGAACGGCTCGTTGCGTTCGCGCTGCAGCCGGGCAGGCAGGGCCAGGTGGCCGTGGCGGCGGGCCTCGTCGGCCAGCTTCACCGCCAGCATCGCGGCATCGGACGGGTCACGCAGTCGCCGGAACATGATGGCGAATACCGCGGGCACGGCCCGCATCACGTCGCCCAGCGAATAGCTGATCAGGGTCACCGCCAGCGTGCCGCCGAAGACGATCAGCAGCGATGGCAGGTTCAGGAACGCCGTGAACCCGTCGCCCAGCCAGATGACGCTGCCCAGTACCAGGACACTCGCCACCAGGCCGATCAGGGTTGCAAAGTCGAAGCGTGCGAACATGTGCCAGTGTCCCCTGGGGCTCAGCCCCGGTTGCCCTTGATGATTTCCGTCATGGTCACGCCCAGCCGGTCATCGACCACCACCACCTCGCCGCGGGCGACGAGGCGGTTGTTGACGTAGATGTCGATGGCCTCGCCGACCTTCCGGTCCAGTTCCACCACCGCACCCTTGTTGATGCGCATCAGCTGGCTGACCTGCATCCGGGACCGTCCCAGCACGGCCGAGACCTGCACCGGGATATCGAACACGGTCTCCAGGTCGCTGGCAGTGCGCGAGACGTCCTCGTCATCATCATCGTCACTGCCGCGCGTCGCGACGGCGGTGCCGGTGTCGGCTTCGTCCTTGATCTCGTTCAGGTCGAGGTTGGTTTCGTCAGCCATCTCGAATTACTCCATTCCGCCGTTCTGGCGTTCGTTCTCGTCAAGGAATCGGTCCACCGCCTCGGCAATCGCGGCCTCGGTTGCGGCATGGTCGCGGCTGGCGCCGCCGTCGGCCCATTCGACGCGTGCGTCCTGCGGGCCCATCGTGTCATCGGGCAGCAGCACCACCCGTCCGGCAAAGCCCGCCCCGGCGGCCATCTGGTCGATACGGTCGCGCAGGCTGTCGGCCACGGTCTCGCAGGTGCGGACCACCAGCCGGGGTTCGTCGCGCAGTTCCTTCAGGCAGCTTGTCACCAGGGTCTCGATCTCGCGTTCCGGGAAGCGCCGGATCAGGGTCTCGGCCAGGCGCCGCCCGATGGCGATGCCGACCCGCGCGGCCTCCTTCGCCTGCCGGGCCTCGACGTCCTGCAGGGCGATGCGGCATTCGTCGATCCCGCTGGCGATCATGCCCAGCGTCGCGGACGCGGCGGCCTCGACCTCCTGCGCGGCAAGCTCGCGGCCGCGCCGCTCGCCCTCCGCCCTGGCGTCGGCCCGCGCAGCCTCCAGGTCGGCGGCCTCGTAGACCTCCGCCTTCGGGCGCTTGCGCAGCACGCTGGCCCCGGTGTCGAAGTCATGATCGAAGAGGAATTTCTCAGCCACGTCAGTACACCAACTCGTCGTCGCCCTTGTTGTCCGCCATCATGATGTCGCCCTTCTGGGCGAGATCCTTGGCGGCATTCACCATCTCCATCTGGGCCGCTTCCACGTCGCGCAGCCGCACCGGGCCCATGGCCTCCATGTCCTCGCGCAGGATCTTCGCCGCGCGTTCCGACATGTTGGAGAAGAAGAGGTCGCGCAGCGTGTCGGAGGCACCCTTCAGCGCCATGCCCAGCTTGTCCTTGTCGACCACGCGCAGCAGCGTCTGCACACCGGCGGGGTCCAGCTTGGCCAGGTCCTCGAAGGTGAACATCAGCGCCTTGATGCGCTCCGCCGAGTCGCGGTTGCGTTCCTCCAGCGCGGAGACGAAGCGGTTCTCCGTCTGGCGATCCAGGTTGTTGAAGATCTCCGCCATCATCTCGTGGCTGTCGCGGCGGTTGGTGCGCGCCAGGTTGTTCATGAACTCGATGCGCAGGGTTTCCTCGACCTTGTCGAGCACGTCCTTCTGCACCGATTCCATGCGCAGCATCCGGGCGACCACTTCCAGCGCGAAGTCCTCCGGCAGGGCGGCCAGCACGCGGGAGGCGTGGTCGGGCTTGATCTTGGCCAGCACCACCGCGACGGTCTGCGGGTACTCGTTCTTCAGGTAGTTGGCGAGAACGGTCTCGTTCACGTTGCCCAGCTTGTCCCACATGGTGCGACCGGCGGGGCCACGGATGTCCTCCATGATCTGCTCGACCCGTTCCCGGGGCAGGGACTTGCCCAGCAGCCGCTCCGCGCTCTCGAAGCTGCCGACCAGCGAACCGCCGGCCGACATCTGGTTGGCGAAGTCGACGAACAGCCGCTCCACGGTCTCCGACGACACGGAGCCCAGGTTGGCCATGGTCTGGGAGATTTCCTTCACTTCCTCGTCGTCCAGCATCTCCCAGAGGGGCGCCAGGCTCTCGTCGGAGAGCGAGAGGATCATGATCGCCGCCTTCTGCGAGCCGGAAAGGTTGCGATAGTCGAGAACTGCCATTGTCCTGTCCCGTTCCCTGCTCAGCGGTCCTGGTAGAGCCAGGTGCGCAGGATCGCGACGGCTTCTTCAGGATGCTTGTTGACGATCTCGGAGATCTTGTTCAGCGAGGATTCCTTCACCCGGCCCTCGACCTGGTTGATGTCGATGGAGGATTCACGCTCCGGCTGGGCCGGGGCGGAAGAGCGGTTGTCGGCCAGGGCAGGCATGGAGCCGGAACTGTCGCTGCCGATGGCGTAGTCGGTGCCGCCGCTGCTGCCGATCCGGGCCTGTCCGCCGCCCAGCGCACCGGCCGCGGCACCCGCCAGCGCGATGGTGTCGGAACTGGTGTCGAGGTTGCCCGCGCTGAGCACCCGGTTGAGCATCGGGCGCACCACCAGCAGCATGACCAGCAGCGCGACGACACCCAGGATCAGGATTTCCGCGATGCGCATGATCTCGGACTTGGTGAAGCCGGCGACCTGGAACTCGGGTTCCCCGGTCTCGAAGGAGGTGTCGATGTCGGCGAAGCGCAGGTTGCTGACGGTGACGATATCGCCGCGATCCTCGTCGAAGCCGACGGCCGACTGCACCAGGGTGGTCAGCTGCTCGATCTCGTCCTCGGTGCGTGGACGGTATTCGGCGACGCCTTCCGCGTTCGGCTCGTAGATGCCGTCGACCAGCACGGCGACGGAGATGCGGCGCAGCACCCCGGCCTCGCGCACCTGGGTCGTGGTCTCGCGGGTGATCTCGTAGTTGATGGTCTCTTCCGTCGATTCATCCGATGTGGAGACCCGGTCGGTGCCGCCGATGGAGCCGTTCTGGCCCGGCAGGTTGGTGGCGACCGTCACGGCATCCTGCTGGTTGCCCTCGTTGGAACTGGAGCGTTCCTCGCGGATCTGGGTGGAGCGGACGACCTGGCTGTCGGGGTCATAGCTCTCCCGGTTGGTGGTCACGCGGTCATAGTCGATCTCCGCCGCGACCTCGGCCCGGACGCGACCGGCCCCGATGGTCTGCTCCAGCAGGGTCTCGACGGCACGCTTGATCCGGCGCTCATGGCCCTGCCGCAGCTCCTGCAGCGCGGTGGGGGCGGTGAGGGGGTCGTCGCCATCTTCCAGCGCGCGGGACAGCAGGTTGCCCCGGCTGTCCACGACGGACACACGGCCCGGCTCCAGCCCCGGCACCGCGGCGGCGGCCAGGTTCTGCACCGCGGCGACGCGGTCACGGCCCAGGTTGCCGCGCGCCTTCAGCATGATGGAGGCGCTGGGCTGCTGGGTCTGGCGGGCGAAGACTTCCCGCTTCGGCAGCACCAGGTGCACGCGCGCCGCCTCGACGCCATCAAGAGAGGAGATGGTGCGCGCCAGTTCACCCTCCAGCGCGCGCAGCAGGTTCACGTTCTGCACGAAGCTGGTGGTGCCGAGGGAATCGGTATTGTCGAAGATCTCGTAGCCGACGGAGCCACCCAGCGGCAGGCCTTCCTCCGCCGCCGCCATGCGCATCCGCGCGACCTGGTCGCGGGGGACGTAGATCTCGGTGCCGTCACCGCGCAGCTCGAAGGGGACCTGGCGGCCCTCCAGGATGGCGACGATGCTGCCCGCATCCCGCGACTCCAGGTCCTTGTAGAGCAGCGCCATGTCGGGCTTCGCGACACGGCTGGCAAGAAAGACGAAGAAGGCAACCACCGACAGCGTGATGCCGGCAATGATCAGCAGCCGGGTCACTCCGAGGTTGCGAAAGATGTCCTGCACGTTGGCTCTCCGTCGACAGCATCTGGGCACAGCGATGGACTTCGCTGACAGCCGGACGGTAGCGGCGTGGTCGTAAAGGCAGGGTTAACGCTGGGCAGTATTTGCCGGGTAGGGGGAAAAAATTTCCCGGTCAGGAGAATGCGGACCGGTGGGGGGCTGAAAAGGGATCAACGGAAACGGGTGAAGGCGTCGGGTGTCCGGAAGGGGCGGCCTTCTGCGCGCCTTTGACCTGTCTTCTGTCGGTCCTGTATCCGGGGGTCGTTGTAGTTCGTGGCGTCAGGTGCTGACGGTCATGGGGCGGTAGTCCTGCAGGCGTGTCGCCCGCAGCCCGGCCATGCCGTGCCGCTCCACCGCGCGCTGCCAGGAGAGGAATTCCTCCACCGACAGGGTATAGCGACGGCAGGCATCTTCCAGCGTGAGCAGACCACCACGAACGGCAATGACGACTTCCGCCTTGCGCCGGGCCACCCAGCGGGTGGTCGAGGGCGGCGGCAGGTCGTCCAGCGTGAGGGGCTTGCCATCCGGCCCGATCACGCTGGGTCGGGTTTCGTATCGATCTGACATCGGTCCATCCATATGAGTAGGCTCTGCGAACGGTTCTGAAGATACGGAGCGGCTTTTAATTTTCTTCTAAATCATTTGGTTAACGGAAACCGGGCGGCCAGGGACCGCCCGATTTCAATCACTTACCGCTTCAGGTTGACCAGTTCGTTCAGCATCTCGTCAGCCGTGGTGATGATGCGTCCGTTGGCGGAGAAGGAGCGCTGGGTCTCGATCATCAGCGTGAACTCCCGCGTCAGGTCGACGGTGGAGCCTTCGACGGCGGAGGCGGCGACCACGCCGGCGCTGCCGGTTCCGGCCTCGTTCAGGCTGAAGTCGCCTGAGTCGTTGGTGGCCAGGAAGGCGTTGCCCGACTTGGCCTCCAGCCCGTTGGCATTGGGGAAGGTCGCGATCGGCAGCTTGAAGATGTCTTCCCGCGTGCCGTTGTCGAACAGGGCCGTCACGATGCCGTCGTCACCGACCTGCACACCGGCCAGGCCACCGAAGACCGCGCCGTTCACGTCCGAGGAGATGATTCGGGAGGTGCCGTTGAACTGGCTCAGGCCGTCAGCCTCGCCATCGCTGCCGTAATTGACGGTCAGGACCGAGTCGTCGATGCCGAGGGAACTGTTCCAGGTCACCGTCGGGCTGGTCAGCGCCGCGGTCGAGTTGGCGATGTCCATGGTGCCGTCGCTGTTGAAGGCGGTGGTGCCGGAGGCAACCAGGCCGTTCGGATGGGTGGCGATGTCGACGTCGGCCACCGGCTCCGCATGCACTTCGGTGAACCACTGGTTCGGCGTGGAGGACTTGAGGTAGCTGAAGGTCAGGTTGCGCACGCCGCCCTGGCTGTCGAACATCTGCACGCTGGTCTGGAAGTCGGGTTCGAAGTTGCCGGCTGCCATGTCACCGGCGACATAGGCACCGATGTTCGCGTTGATGGTCTGGGTGGCCTGCAGGTTGGCGCGCAGGTTGATCTCGGTCGTTGCTTCCGCCGAACCGGTCAGGCCACGGACGTTCACGGTCTCCAGCACGTTCAGGTCGGTGCGGTTGCTGGGGATCTCGCCGGTCTCGTCGATGGGCCAGCCCTGCAGGAACAGGCCGGCGGTGTTGGCCAGGTCACCATCCTCGTTCGGCACGAACTGTCCGGCGCGGGTGAACATGAACTGGCCCGTGGCGATGCCCGGCTCGGCCTGGTTGTTGACGACGAAGAAGCCGTCGCCGCTGATCGCCATGTCGGTGGCCGACGAGGTCTGCTGCAGCAGGCCCTGCACGTCATTGAGCTGCAGCGATTCGGCCTGCACGCCACCGGTGGAGAAACCCGTCGCCGCGACGGTCTGGGTCACCAGCGTGGAGAACGCGGTCCGGCTGGCCTTGTAGCCGACGGTGCTGACGTTCGAGATGTTGTTCGCGATGACGCTCATCGACTGGCTCTGGGCGTTGAGGCCAGAGACGCCGGACTGCAGTGCACCAATGATACTCATGATCTTGATCTCCAGGGAGAGGGTAGGGGAGGCCTTTTGCCCTGAGTTTCAGGCCGACTGCCTTCTGGCGGCTCGGCATGTTCGGTTGCGGTGTCAGGAGGGGTCCGGCACCGAAGAGACGGAAGTCACCTGGTTGACGGGGACGATGTTGCCACCGACGCGCAGCTGCGCGACGCCGTTGACGATCTCGACCCCTTCCACCAGGCCGCTGGAACGGACAGTGGAGGCGACGGAAGTGCCGTCCCCGTCGACGGCACTGAGCGAGATGCGGTAGTCGCCGTCGGGAAGTTCATTGTCGGCATTGTCGCGACCGTCCCAGGTAAAGCTGTTCTGGCCCGCATCGATGTCGTTCAGCTTGGTGGTGAATACCGCCTTGCCGCTGGCGTTGGTGATCAGGATGGAGACGGTCTCCGCCTCGTCCTCCAGGTCGAACTTCCAGCGGGCGACGCCGTCGGACAGGGTGGCCTGGTTGCCGACGCCCTCGATGGTCTTGCCGATGAAGCTCACAAGCGCGCCCTGCTGCCCGGCCAGGCCGAGCGATGTCAGGGTTTCCAGGTTGTCGTTCGTGGCGATCTGCTGCTCGACGCTGGAGAACTGGACCAGCTGCTCGGTGAACTGTTCCGACTTCATCGGCTCCAGCGGGTCCTGGTTCTGCAACTGGGTCGTCAGCAGCGTCAGGAAGGTGTCGAAATCGTCGGCCAGCTTGGCACCGGCAACACCGGCACCGGAGACCTGCGGCAGGGTGGAAAGCCCGAGTGAAGAAAGATCCATCGTTCTGCTCCTCAGACCTTCACGTCAACGCCGGGCCGGTCCATGGCCATGCGTCTGCGGTTGTCGTTCGCTGTTTCGGTCGGCTGGTCGTCGGCAGCCAGCTCGCCGCCGCCGTCACCCTTGCCGTCACCGGCCTGCTGGCCACGTTCCCCGCCGCGTTCGGCGAAGCTGAAGCTGTCCTTGTCGGTGTTGAAGCCGGCATGGGTCAGGGCACGTTCGAGCTGCTGCACGTCGCGGCGCAGCATGTCGAGCGTGTCGGCGCGCTCCGCGCTGACCACGGCCTGGACGCGACCGTCATGTCCGACCTCCAGCTTCACGTCCACGCGGCCGAGTTCGGCCGGCTTCAGCTGGATCTCGATCCGGTCGGCACCTTCCTTGGCGGCGCGGGTGACATGTACCGCAAGCTGCTGTACCGGCGCGTCCGGCACCTGCTGGGCCTGGGGCGCGGCGGTCGCAAGCTGCTGCACGGGGGCCGTGTTCTGGATTGCCTGCGGGGCGGAGACAGCTGCGACGTTGGTCTGCGGCAGCGGCTCACCCGTACCCTGGGATGCCGTGGCCAGCGCGGCTGTTGCGGTCGCCGTTGCGCCGACACGTGCCGGGTCGATGGACGCGGCCTCGCGGGCCGATCCCTCCACCGCACTGATGCGGGTGGCGTCGTCGGCTGCAACGCCGGATGCTGCTGCACGGTCAGCGGTGCGGGCGGTGCCTGCGGCTTCCTCCACCTTCGCGGCGGCGGTGTCATCCGACTGGGCGCGGGCAGTGGCCTGGGCCTCTGCAGCCGGATCCTTCAGGGGGGCGGGCGCCGGGGTGGTCGCGGCAGCCTCGGCCGTCGCGGGTGCGGACGTCGCCTGCGGCTGGGAAGCCGTCGCCGGGGCCTTCGATGTATCGGTGGCGGCCTCGGCCGCTTCCGTCTGCGGCGCCTGGACAGTGGCAGCTTCCTTGCCGCCGTTCGCGGCCTTCACATCCCCGGCAGGATCGGCGTCCGTAGCGTCCTTGGTTGCGGCGCCAGCGCTGTCGGATGCGGCGGCGTCGGCAGCCTTCGCAACCGCTGCGACTTCCGCATCAGCCTCTCCGGCAACGGCACCAGCCCCGGGCAGGATGGCCTCCGCGGCGGCGGTTGCGGTTTCCTCGGCGTTCACTTCCGCTTCGCCGGTCGTGGCGGCCGCTTCGGTCCCGTTTGTCGCCTCTGCACTGGTGTCGCTGTCGGCTTCGGAAACCCTGGACCCGGCATCCTTGCCGGAGGTGGTGGCTTCGGCGCGGGTGCCCTTCTCGGGTGCCCTGGTCTCGGCAGGCTTGTCCTTGCCGTTGACCATCCGGGCAAAATCCGACTCGGACCGAGGCGACTTGTCCGCGCCGCTGGCGCGGCGGGCTTCGTCGTTCGCGGGGCCCATCTGCTTGCTGGCCTTCAGCGCGACGGCCGGGCTGGTGGCTGGGGCGGAGGAGAATACGTTCGGCTGCATGTCGTTCCCGATCCTGGATTTGGTTCGCAACCGACTTCGCAAGGCGGGTGCCAGATCGGGAAGAAAAAAATCATGTGATAAAACAATGAATTACGTGTCTATTCTGCGGGGACGCAAATGACCGTTCCAGCCTCTCGGCACAATCTGCCGGGTCAGATCGGTCAGTATCGTGGTTAAGAAAATCTTCCGCGCGCACCAGAACTTCTCGTTTGTCGCAACGCGTCACCGAACCCGATGATGTGCCGACAGATACCGGACCGGATCCCAGGGAGTGGATGGATGCTGACCCTCTTCGACAATGCTGACTCGGGCAATGCCTACAAGGTGCGGCTGCTGCTTGGCCTGCTGGGCACGCCCTATCAACGGGTCGAGGTGGACTCGGTGCATGGCGAGACCCGCACCCCGGGATTCCTCCGCCGCAATCCCAATGGCAAGGTCCCGGCGCTGCAGCTGGAGGATGGCAGCTATCTCTGGGAGTCGAACGCATTGCTCTGGTACCTGGCCGCGGAGACTACCTACCTGCCGGAGGAACGGCGGGACCATGCGGAGGTGCTGCAGTGGATGTTCTTCGAACAGTACAGCCACGAACCCTATGTCGCGGTACTGCGGGCCTGGGCCCGGCATGGTCCGATCAGCGAGGAACAGCGCAGGCAGATCCCGGCACGGGAGAAGGAGGGTTACCGCGCCCTGGGTGTCATGGAGGCGCACCTGGACCAGCGGTCGTTCATGGTTGCCGGACAGCCGACCATCGCCGACCTGTCCCTCTACGGTTACACGCACGTGGCGCACCAGGGCGGGTTCGACCTGTCGGACTACCCGGCGATCCGGAGCTGGCTGGACAGGATCGCGGCGTTGCCGGGATATGTCGCAATGGACGCGGCCTGATCTGCAACACACGCATGGGTCGGTTTTTGACGTAAGGTCACGGCAGGTTTACCGTGTATACATGTCTGAAGGTCCTTCATACGCGAAAGCCTATGCGTCCTTCCGGACGCTGGATCCCGCCTTGCAGTTCGAGTTCGAGCCCATGCACGACATGCTGGCGCGCTGGAACGGCTGGCGCGGCGAACGGGCGATGCCGTCCCGGAACGACTTCGATGTTCCCGACCTGAAGGGGCATCTGGGCTGGATCGCGCTGATCGAGGTGGAGCACGATCCGGAGAGATTCCGTTTCCGGCTCGTCGGGGCCGACATCACCAGGGGATTGTCGCGCGATTCCAGCGGCATGTACCTGGACGAGGTCTACGAGCCTGAATTCCATGACGTTTCCGTCGGTTCCTATCGCTGGATCCTGGAGCACCGCAAGCCCGTTCGCGCCTTTGGCGAGATGGCTCACGCCTACAAGGGGCGGATCCGCTTCGAGAGCCTCGACCTGCCATTCTCCAGCGACGGGCAGTTGATCGACCTGATCATGAAGCGGGTCCACTATTCCGGCACCATCGGCCTGGAGGATGAGGCGTGACCGTCCGGATTTAACTTGACCGCGGCCACGTGAAGTTGAAGCTCTGTGATTGAGCAGCGAGGGGCTCGATGGCCCACGCGTGCAACGGAAATCAGGGAGCAGGAAATGCGCAAGATCATGATGGCCTCCGCCGCGATGGCGATGGCCCTGGCGGCAACCACCGCCTCCGCCGAGATCAAGCTCGGCGTCATCATGGGGTTCACCGGGCCCATCGAAAGCCTGACGCCGGGCATGGCCGCAGGTGCGGAACAGGCGATGAAGGAAGTGTCCGATTCCGGTCTGCTGCTGGATGGTGAGACGGTGACGCCGGTCCGCGGTGACTCCACCTGCGTCGATGCGGCTGCTGCGACGGCGGCGGCGGAGCGTCTGATCACCTCCGACGGTGTGGCTGCCATTGTCGGCGCCGACTGCTCCGGCGTGACCACGGCGATTGCCAACAATGTTGCGGTGCCGAACGGCGTCGTCATGGTATCGCCGTCGGCGACCTCCCCGGCGCTGACCACCATCGAGGACAATGGCTACTTCTTCCGCGTGGCCCCGTCCGATGCCCGCCAGGGGCAGGTGCTGGCCACCATCGTGAAGGAGCGGGGCGTGAACAGCGTCGCGATCTCCTACACCAACAACGACTACGGCAAGGGTCTGGCCGACTCCTTCGCCGGTTCCTACACCGGCATGGGCGGCAAGGTGGAGATCAGCGCCGCGCATGAGGATGGCAAGGCCGACTATTCGGCGGAAGTCGCGGCGCTGGCTGCGGCCGGTGCGGACGCGCTGGTGGTGTTCGGCTATGTCGACCAGGGCGGCAAGGGCATCATCCAGACCTCCCTCGACACCGGTGCCTACAGCATGTTCTTCATGGCTGACGGCATGGTCGGGCAGTCGCTGATCGATTCCATCGGTGATGGTCTGACCGGCTCCGTCGCGACGCTGCCGGGCAGCGACTCGCCGGGTGCCGCCAAGTTCCTGGAAGTCTCGAAGGCCGCCGGCAATGACGGCGACGGCCCGTTCCGTGGCGAGTCCTATGACGCCGCCGCGCTGATCATGCTGGCCATCCAGGCGGCGGGCACGCCGGACCGTGCGGCGATCCAGGCCAAGCTGATGGACGTTGCCAATGCACCGGGTGAGCGCATCTATCCCGGTGAGCTGGCCAAGGCGCTGAAGATTCTCGCCACCGGTGGCGAGGTCGATTATGTCGGCGCCAGCAATGTCGAGCTGACCGACGTGGGTGAGGCTGCCGGTTCCTACAAGGAACTGGAAGTCATGGGCGGCAAGTTCGAAACCAAGTCGATCCGCTGATCCCTGACCACATGTGAAACGGAAGGTCGCGCGGTTTCGCGCGGCCTTCCGGCTCACGCCCGGACAAGCTGATTTGTTTCTGCATTTTTCATATCACCGGCGGCGCGCATGATCCGCGTCGAGGATGTCCACAAGCACTTTGGCGGCGTTCACGCGGTCAACGGCGCGACGCTGGAGATCGCCGAGGGCTCCATCACCGGGCTGATCGGCCCCAACGGCGCCGGCAAGACCACCCTGTTCAACGTCATTGCCGGTGCCTTTCCGCCGACATCGGGCCGGATCTGGCTGGCGGACGAGGACATCACGGGCCTGAAGCCGCACGAACTGTTCGCCAAGGGCGTGCTGCGCACGTTCCAGATCGCGCATGAGTTCTCCACCCTGACGGTGCTGGAGAACCTGATGATGGTGCCGGGCGGCCAGACCGGGGAGAACCTGATCGGTGCCTGGTTCCGCGGTCGCCAGATCCGGGAGGAAGAGCAGCGGGTCCGCGAACGCGCGGAGGACGTGATCGAATTCCTCAATCTCGGTCATGTCGCGACCGAACTGGCGGGTAACCTGTCCGGCGGGCAGAAGAAGCTGCTGGAACTGGGCCGCACCATGATGGTCGATGCGCGGATCGTCTTCCTGGACGAGGTGGGGGCGGGCGTGAACCGTACCCTGCTCAACACCATCGGCGACGCGATCCTGCGGCTCAACCAGGAACGCGGCTACACCTTCTGCATGATCGAGCACGACATGGATTTCATCTCCCGGCTCTGCGATCCGGTGATCGTGATGGCGGAAGGGACGGTGCTGACCCAGGGCACGGCCGAGGAAGTGAAGTCCAACGAGCAGGTGATCGAGGCCTATCTGGGCACCGGCCTGAAGAACAAGCCCGCGAAGGCAGCGGAGTCGACCGGCGCATGAGTTTCCTGATCGGCGAGGCAATGACGGGTGGCTATGGCGGGGCGGACATCCTGCGGGGTTGCACCATCGAGGTCGACCGGGGCGAGATCGCCGTGATCGTCGGCCCGAACGGGGCAGGCAAGTCCACCGCCATGAAGGCGGTCTTCGGCATGCTGGACCTGCGCGAGGGGCAGGTGCGGCTGGGGGAGAAGGACATCACCCGGCTGTCACCGCAGGACCGCGTGAAGCAGGGCATGGCCTTCGTGCCCCAGACCAGCAACGTCTTCGCCGGGATGACGGTGCAGGAGAACCTGGAGATGGGGGCGTTCCTGCGCCGCGACGACATCAGTGTCACCATGGAACAGGTCTTCGAGCTGTTCCCGATCCTGGCGGAGAAGCGGGCGCAGGCTGCGGGTGAACTGTCCGGAGGGCAGCGCCAGCAGGTTGCCGTCGGCCGGGCGCTGATGACCCAGCCCACCGTGCTGATGCTGGATGAGCCGACCGCCGGTGTCTCCCCCATCGTCATGGACGAGCTGTTCGACCGGATCCTGGAGATCCGCGACACTGGAATCGCCATCCTGATGGTGGAACAGAACGCGCGCCAGGCGCTGAACATCGCCGACCGCGGCTTCGTGCTGGTGACGGGCGAGAACCGCTTCACGGACACGGGGGAAGCGCTGCTGGCCAACCCTGAAGTCCGCCGCTCGTTCCTCGGGGGCTGATGATGATCGATATCCTCAACGCCCTGGCCCTGTTCAGCAATTTCGTCGTCGTACCGGCGCTGGCCTATGGTTCGCAGCTTGCACTCGGCGCGCTGGGCATCACGCTGGTCTTCGGCATCCTCCGCTTCGCCAACTTCGCGCATGGCGACCTGATGGCCTTCGGCACCATGGTGGTCATCCTGGTGACCTGGCTGTTCCAGAGCTGGGGCATCGGCATCGCGCCGCTGCCGACCGCGCTGCTGGCGCTGCCCTTCGGCATCCTGGGCGCAATCATGATCGCGCTGCTGGCCGACCGGGCCGTCTTCCGCTTCTACCGCCGCCAGAAGAGCAAGCCGATCATCTTCGTCATCGCCTCGGTCGGCGTCATGTTCATGCTGAACGGCATCGTGCGCTTCATCATCGGCCCCGATGACCAGGCCTTCGCCGACGGTGCCCGTTTCCTGATCACCTTCCGCGAGTTCCGGGAGATGACCGGCCTGCGGGAGGGCATCGCCATCCGCCAGACCCAGGCGCTGACGGTCGTCGTGGCCATCCTGGTGGTCACCGCGCTGTTCTGGTTCCTGCAGCGCACGCGCACCGGCAAGTCCATGCGCGCCTATTCCGACAATGAGGACCTGGCTCTGCTGTCCGGCATCGACCCGGATCGCGTGGTGCTGGTCACCTGGATCATCGCCGCCAGCCTTGCCGCGATCGCCGGTACGCTCTACGGCCTGGACAAAAGCTTCAAGCCCTTCACCTATTTCCAGCTGCTGCTGCCCATGTTCGCGGCGGCCATCGTCGGTGGCATCGGGCAACCGCTGGGGGCCATTGTCGGGGGATTCGTGATCGCCTTCTCGGAGGTCACGGTCACCTATGCCTACAAGAAGTTCCTGCGCTACCTGCTGCCCGACGACATGGCGCCGGACTCGCTCGTCCAGTTGCTGTCCACGGACTACAAGTTCGCGGTCTCCTTCATCATCCTGGTGGTCGTGCTGCTGGTCAGACCCACCGGCATCTTCAGGGGCAAGGTAATATGAGCGCCGGAGACGCAACCCGCAGCCGCGGTCTGCTGACCTTCGGCATCATGGCGCTGGCCCTGCTGGCGGTCGGTTTCGGCCAGTCCTGGTCGGTCAGCCTCTCGATCCTGCAGCTCTGCCTGATCTCCGCCGTCATGGCGCTGGGGGTCAACATCCAGTGGGGCTATGCGGGACTGTTCAATGTCGGGATCATGGGCTTCGCCGCGCTTGGCGGCATTGCCGGGGTGCTGGTCTCGAAGTCCCCGGTCGGGGAAGCCTGGTCGGTGGGCGGCACCGGGGTCTTCCTGGCGTTGGCTGTCGTCGTTGCGACGATCATCATCGCCATCTTCGCCCATCGCCGCCTGCCGCGCGGACCGGCCCGCATCATCGGCATGACCCTGATCGTCGGCATCGGCTACTTCGCCGCGCGCGCCTTCTTCGATCCGGCCGTCGACGCCATCGAGGCGGTGGAACCGGCCAAGACCGGCTATCTCGGCGGGCTGGGACTGCCGATCATCTTCTCCTGGGCCGTGGGCGGTGTCTTCGCGGCGGGGGCGGCCTTCATCGTCGGGCGCATCGCGCTCGGCCTGCGTTCCGACTACCTGGCGATCGCCACGCTCGGCATTTCCGAGATCGTCATCGCGATGCTGAAGAACGAGGACTGGCTGACCCGTGGCGTGAAGAATGTCAGCGGTCTGGATCGCCCGGTCCCCTACGAGATCGAGCTGCAGGAGACGGGCTGGTTCCGCGACCTGATCGAGAGCCTGAACAGCGCCACCTTGAAGGCGCTGGAGCCCGCAGCACGCTCGGACGCCCTGCAGCAGATGGTGATCGACGGTTCCAGCATCTTCGTGAAGCTCTGCTACGTGCTGCTGTTCGCCATGGTGCTGCTGGCGGTGCTCTGGCTCTGCGAGCGGGCGCTGAAGTCCCCCTGGGGCCGCATGATGCGCGCCGTCCGCGACAACGAGGCGGCGGCCAGCGCCATGGGCAAGGACGTTACCCGTCGCCACCTGCAGGTCTTCGTTCTCGGCTCCGCCGTTGTCGGCATCGCCGGTGCCATGCTGACGACGCTGGACGGGCAGTTCACGCCGGGCACGTACAACCCGCTGCGCTTCACCTTCCTGATCTGGGTGATGGTGATCGTCGGTGGCTCCGGCAACAACTACGGTGCGGTGCTGGGGGGCTTCCTGATCTGGTTCCTGTGGATCGAGGCGGAGCCGGTCGGGCTGTGGCTGATGTCCACCCTGACTTCGGGCCTGGCAGAGGACAATGCGCTGCGCCTGCACCTGATCGAAGGGGCGGCGCACATGCGGCTGTTCACCATGGGACTGATCCTGCTGCTGGTCATGCGTTTCAGTCCGAGAGGCCTGCTTCCAGAGGTGGTGCGCCGTTAACCATCATTTTACCCGGGCGGGTGTAGCCTGTGGCCCTGTCCTGGTGTGGAAACGGGGTCATGAAGCGGGCGGACCAGCATATCAACCTGTCGCAGGTGAACTTCCTCATTGCCGATGAGAATGAAGGGGGGCGCCGTGTCATGCAGTCGATACTGCAGGGCTTCGGTGCCATCTACATTCATCACGCCGGCAGTCTGGAGGCGGCCAGGGACCGGCTGATGTTCGGCGGTATCGATGTGCTGATCTGCGACTACTTCCTGGGGAACGGACAGGGGCCCGACTTTGTCAGGGACCTGCGCCGCGGTGCCCATCACCCCGCACGCTACATTCCCGTCCTGATCACGTGCGGTCACCTGACTGCCCGCGATGTGGGACGGTGCCGGGACAGCGGCGCGAACCTCGTGCTGACCAAGCCCGTCTCTG
Source organism: Minwuia sp. (assembly GCA_965228535.1). Classification (GTDB taxonomy): domain Bacteria; phylum Pseudomonadota; class Alphaproteobacteria; order Minwuiales; family Minwuiaceae; genus Minwuia. Next base: position 2,169,885 of record CBDDHU010000003.1, read on the forward strand.
TCCAGGCGCTGTACGAACGCCTGGCAGCGATTGCCCATCGTCCCCGTCCCTTCGTCGATCACGAGGTCTATGCAGGACCGTGTCGGCGGTTCCGGGAGGCGGGGGCACCCAACCATATCGAGCGCAGAATGAACAACAGAACCGAAGCAGGCATGAAGACAGGCAATCCGAGACAGGCCGTTCCCACCGCAATGATCACCTCAACCGGAATCCAGTAGCATGCCGAACAAGAAAGCGAACGAGGCGCGCATTGTCCCCACGCGATTCACGCAGATCGCACGCCAGAAGCCGACCATTTCCCGCGATGACGCGATCCAGGCCGGGGAATCCGCGGTCACCGAACTGGAACCTGAATACCTGGAATGGGTTGACGGGCTGCTGCGTGAACTCTGGTCCGCCGTCGACATGGCGGGGCAGGAGGGCGATTTCCCGAATCCCCACGGCGACGCGGCGTACAGCCTTTCGAACCAGATCCGCAATCTGGGGGCGACGTTCGACTACGAGGCCGTGACCCACGTCGCGGACAGCTTCTGCGAGCTGATCCATCGTCTCACCGAGGCCCGTCGCAGCGATCCGCACGCGATGAGCACGCACCTGAATGCGCTCAGGCTGGTCAGCACGCCAGCCTTCAAGCGCGACGGGGAAGGCGAACTCGGTTCGCTGCTGAACGCCCTGCGCCAGCTTGTCGATCACTATCCGGAACCGACCAACGGTGCCGCCTGAGGCCTTCGTGGCCTGACTGAACCAAAGGAAGCCATTCCCATGACGGGTCCGGCAAAGGACATCAATCTCAAGAACATCTCGGTTCTTGTGGCAGACTCGGGTGAACCGGCCTTCCGGATCACGCAGTCGATCCTGAAGTCCTTTGGGGCTGACCCGGTGGTGCATGCGCGCACCGTGGAACAGGCACAGAAACTGATCCAGCGTGGCACGGTCGATCTGCTGATCGTCAACTACAACATTGACGGCAAGGGTGGTGCCGACCTGGTCCGCAGCGTGCGCGAGAACCGGCGCAATCCCGCACGGCACATCCCGATCCTGATGACGCTGGGTCACACCACCATCGGCACCGTCACCCTGTGCCGAGATGCCGGTGCCAACATGGTACTCACCCTGCCGCTGTCGCCGGGCGGGCTGTATGACCGGCTGTCCTGGGTGGCGAATCACCCTCGTCCCTTCGTCGATCAGGAGAAGTATGTCGGTCCCTGCCGGCGCTTCCGTGACACCGGCCCGCCGGGCGGCATGGAGCGTCGCGTGAACGATGTCGAGATCGATGACGAGGAGGATGAGGCGACACCCGCGCCCGCCGCCGCAGGGTGACGTGAAAGCCCTTGCATTGGGGTCCGATTGGGCAGAAAAGGCGAATGTCCGCCTTTGGTCCGCATGAGGCCCTGCTTTGGACTACAACGAGATTCTCTGGGAAGTGGCGCAGACGGTGGAGCCGCAACGCGGCTCCGGCAAGGTCGCCAACTACATTCCGGCGCTGGCCGAGGTCGATCCGATGAATTTCGGCATGGCCGTCGTCACCAGGGCAGGGGATCGTTTCACCACCGGGCGGGCTGACCGGCCCTTCTCCCTGCAGAGCGTCACCAAGGTCATCAGCCTGACCATGGCGCTGGAATCGATCGGCGAATCCTTCTGGAAGCGATCCGGTCGCGAACCCTCCGGCGATCCGTTCAATTCACTGGTGCAGCTGGAGCACGAGAACGGCATTCCGCGCAACCCGCTGATCAATGCCGGTGCCCTGATCTCCACCGATGTGCTGGTCAGTCGCTATGGCCGTGACGGCGCCGTGGAAGCCATCCTGCAGTTCGCGCAGGAACTGGCGGACGGGGAGCCGGTGCGCATCGATCCACGGGTCGCCGCATCCGAGCGCGAGACCGGGTTCCGCAACGCCGCCGTCGCCAACTTCATGCGCAGCTTCGGCAACCTGCACAATCCGCCCGACGACGTGCTGCATGTCTATTTCCATCAGTGCGCGCTGGAGATGTCGTGCCAGGGGCTGGCACGGGCGATGCTCTACCTTGCCAATGGCGGTGTCGATCCGATCACCGGCCGGCGGATCGTCTCCGAACGCCGGGCACGGCGCATCAACGCCATCATGCTGACCTGCGGCCACTATGACGCTTCCGGAGACTTCGCCTTCCATGTCGGGCTGCCGGGCAAGAGTGGCGTCGGCGGTGGCATCGTCGCCATCGCGCCGGGCCAGCTCTCCGTCGCCGTCTGGTCGCCTGGACTCAGCCCGCAGGGCAATTCCCTGGTCGGGACCATGGCGCTGGAGAAGTTCGCCTCGCTGACCGGCCTGTCCGTCTTCTGAACGGACCTGGCGGCACGGACCCTCAGCCGCGTGCCTTGCCGATCTCCCGCTGCGCGCCGTCGATGATGAAGCGGAGCTCGTTGGCCAGCGTGCAGAGCCGGAAGCCTTCCTCGAAGCAGCGCCGGGCGTGATCGCCGCCTGCAGTATGGATGCAGGGCTTCACACCGGCAGCCTCCGACACCTTGCGGATATGGGTGATCGCCTCCAGCACCTCCGGCTCCGTGGGGTCGCCCACCGGATCGTGGCCCAGGCCAATGGCAAGGTCGGAGGGGCCGATATAGACCGCGTCCAGCCCCTCGACGGCGACGATCTCCTCGATATTGTCCAGGGCGTCCTTGGTCTCGATCATGGCCAGGGTGATGACCAGCTCCCGCGAGCGTGCCTTGTAGTCCGCACCGGCATAGAGCGGCCCGCGCACATTGGCGAAGGATCGGAAGCCCAGCGGCGGGTAGTGGCTCGCCTGCACGAAGTGCGTTGCCTCCTCGGCATTGTTCACCATCGGGCACACCAGCCCCATGGCTCCCGCATCCAGCACCTTCATGATCCAGGTCGGGTCGTTCCAGGGGATGCGGGCCAGCGGCGTGGCCTCCTGCACGGAGATGCCCTGCAGCATGGCGATGGCGTGGTCGAAGTCGATCATGCCGTGCTGCAGGTCGACGCCGACCGAATCGAAGCCCTGCGCCGCCATGATCTCCGCCGTGTAGGAACTGGCGGAGGCGACCCAGCCATTCACCACGTTGCCACCCGCATTCCAGATATCGCGAACCTTGTTCGTGCGCATCCTGCTTACCCCCTTGATCCCCAGGTCGTGTTGTTCAGTTCAATGGTTCGGGCATCTCGACGCCCAGCCGCCCGGCCCACTCGGCCAGCCGGTCCATGATTCCCGGATAGAGTACCAGCCCGTCCGCCAGCGCAGCGCGTTTCGAGGCCAGGCCCCGTTCGCCGGGAATGCGGACCTGCGCCGCGCCCTCCGGCACCCGGGCCGCCCGGCAGGCAGCGGCGAGGAAACTGCTCTCCGCCGTGAAGTCCTCCCGTCCGCCAAAGGCCTCCGGATCGAACAGCAGCAGCGTCACGGAGGCGCCATGCTGTGTCGGTCCGTCCTTGCGACCGAATCCGCCAAGCGCCGAAGTCAGTGCCTCCACCATCAGGCCGAGCGCGAAGCCCTTGTGACCGCTGTCGGTGCCGCCGAGCGGCAGCAGCGCCGTTCCCGTGGCCGGGTCGTCGGTGGCGGCACCGCTCTCGTCCACCAGCCAGGCCCCCGGCATCCGCTCCCCCTCGCCCTTCTTCCGCCCTGCCAGGCCCATCGTGGTGATGGAGCAGGAGATGTCGATCAGCACCGGGTCCGCTTCGGTCGGTATGCCGACGGCAATCGGGTTGGGCGTGTAGATCGCCTCCACCGCGCCCGGCGGTGCCACGCCCCTTGCCGCGGGGTCCGAACTCAGCAGCAGCACCAGGAAGCCCTTCTCCGTCGCCCGGGGCAGGAAGCTCTGCAGGCAGGCGATGTGGCCGGACCGGCGGATGCCGACCGCCGCCATGCCGAACTCCCGCGCGCGCTGCATCGCCAGGTCCATTGCCGCATCCACCAGCCAGACGCCGGAGAGGTAGTTGCCGTCCCAGAGCACCACCGGCCCGGTATCGGACAGCCGCTTCGGCTCCCCGGTCGCGGGCATCTCGCCCGCCGCCAGCGCGGCGAGATATTGCGGGGCCAGGTTCAGGCCGTGCGTGTCGTGGCCCATCATGTCGGCATCGATCAGCAGCGCGGCAACGCGTGCCGCGCGGTCCGCCGGCATGCCCGCCTTCTCGAACAGCCGGGCGGCGAACCGGTTCAGCCTGCGGACATCCTGGCGGGCCGACATGGTGTCAGAGCACCTGGTGGACGCTGTAGAAGGGGCCCCGCGGCGTCCGGTCGCCGATCCCGACCGCGACGATCCCGTTCAGCCAGGCATAGCGCTCGTCGCCGGTCTCGAAGAAGGGCACGGTGCGGAAGTAGTACTCGGACGGATCAACCTCCTCGCCACGGTCCAGCCGGGCCAGCACCTCCGCCGGACCGGTCCGGATGCCGTGATAGGTCATGTAGATCCGCGCGCCGTCATCGGTCTCGATGGTCAGCCGCACATCCAGGTGAAAGGTGCCGTCATCCGCGATCAGTACCCAGTCCCCCGCCGTGCCCGGCATGACGGTGCCCCGGATGCGCGGTCCCTCCACCGTGCCGCCGGATACCTCCGCGATCACCCGTCGCCCGAAGGGGCCGCGCCCCACGGAATGGCGTGCGCCGATGGCCAGGTCGATGTCGAAGATGTGCTCGAAACTCAGCTGCTGCATGGCCCGGCCCTCACAGGATCTGGTGGATGGTGTAGACGGGGCCGGTGGGCAGCCGGTGCCCGGTGCCGACACAGACGATCCGGTTCAGCCAGCCATACTTCTCCGACCCGGTCTCGAAGCGCGGCGCAATGCGGAAATAGAGTTCGGAGGGATCAACTTCCTCCCCCGCCGCCAGCCGGGCCATCACCTCCGGCGCGCCGTGCCGGACCCCGGTGTAGGTCATGAAGATCAGCGCATCGTCATCGGTCTTCAGCGTCACCCGGACATCCAGCCGGGTCGCGCCGTCGGGGGTGAAGTTCAGCCAGTCGCCGCCCGGCCCCGGTACGGCCGTGCCCTTCAGCCGCGGTCCCTCGAAGTGTCCGCCGGCCACGCGGGCGATGCGCCGGTTGCCCGTTGGCGTTGGCCCGAGATCGCTGATCTCCGGCACCTCGAACTGAACCTTCAGCAGGAATTCCGTCCGCACCTGTTGCATGTCGCCGCCCCCTTCGCCCCCGAAACTGTGCCACTATAGGGCCGCTTCGATGTCGGATACAGGGAGGATGCCCGGCAATGTTCAAGATCACCTTCTGCCTGCGCCGCAGGCCGGAACTCAGCCTGGCGGAGTTCCATGATTACTGGCTGAACCGCCATGCCCCGCTGGTGCGGGAGCACCAGCCTGCGTTGCGCATGGTGCGCTATGTCCAGGTCCACGCGCTGCAGACGGTGCTGAGTGCGCCGATGCAGAAGGTGCGCCATGCGCCCGAACCCTTCGACGGCGTGGCGGAACTCTGGTGGAAGTCGATGGAGGACCTGGAGGCATCGGCACAGGATCCGGCAGCGCGCAAGGCAGGCAGGATCCTGCTGGAGGACGAGGCGAAGTTCATCGACCTGCCCAACTCCCCGCTCTGGTTCGGGCAGGAGCATGTGATCGTCGGGTCGGAGCATCTGGATTGAGCACAGGCGTCACGACAACGGTCCGCCCGGCCGCGGTTGCCGGCCGCTTCTACCCGGCGGAGGGGGGCGAACTCTCCCGCATGGTTGACGGGTTGCTGCAGGATGCCGCCGCGCGTCATGCCGGGCCGTTGCCGGCGCCGAAGGCACTGATTGCCCCGCATGCGGGCTATGTCTTCTCCGGTGCGGTGGCCGCCAGTGCCTACCAGCGCCTGAAACCTGCTGCGGAAACCATCCGCCGGGTCATCCTGCTGGGACCGGCGCATCGCGTCGCCTTCCGTGGCTTCGCACTGCCATCCGTCGATGCGTTCCAGACGCCGCTCGGACCCGTTGCCCTGGACAGGCAGACCATCGACGCGCTGCAGGGCTTTCCCGGTGTGGTCACCCATGACGAGGCCCATGCGCAGGAACACAGCCTGGAGGTCCACCTGCCGTTCCTGCTGCGCAGCCTCGGGGCGGATTTCCGGCTGGTGCCGGTGGTGGTGGGCGATGCGGCACCGGACCAGGTCGCGGCGCTGCTGGACCGGCTGTGGGGCGGGCCGGAGACGCTGGTGGTTATTTCCACAGACCTTTCGCACTACCACGACCATGCCTCGGCCCGGCGGATTGACGGGGAGACGGTGCAGCGGATCGAGCGGCAGGCGGTCGGCAGTTTCGGGCCTCGGGAGGCCTGTGGCAGCCGCCCGGTGAACGGCCTGCTGCAGCATGTCGGCCGTATCGGCTACCGCGTGACGCGGCTCGACGTGCGCAATTCCGGTGACACGGCTGGGCCGAAGGACCGGGTTGTCGGCTATGGCGCCTGGGCGCTGGAACCGTCGGAGGATGCGCGGCTGGCGGAGGCGCACCGGAAACTGCTGCTGACCACCGCCGCGCGTGCCATTGCCATTCGCCTGGCCCGCAACAAGCGGCCGGAGATCTCGCTGGAGACCTTTCCGTCCGAACTGCAGACCATCGCCGCCAGTTTCGTGACCATCGAACGCGGGGGCAGGCTGCGTGGCTGCATCGGATCATTGCAGGCCCATCGTCCGCTGGCCGCCGACGTGGCCTGGAACGCCGTCTCTGCCGGGTTCGAGGATCCGCGGTTCCAGGCCCTGAGCGTGCCGGAGTTCCGGGAATCGGAACTGGAGATATCCGTGCTCTCGACCCCCGCTCCGTTCACGTTCTCCGGCGAGGCCGACCTGAAGGCCAGGCTGCGGCCCGGGCGCGACGGGCTGATCCTGCAGTCGGCGGGCAAGCGCGGCACCTTCCTGCCCAAGGTCTGGGAGGGGTTGCCGACGCCGGACGCCTTCCTGAACGGCCTGAAGGTGAAGGCGGGACTGCCCCGCGACCACTGGGCGGACGACGTGAAGGTCTGGCGCTACACCACGGAAAGCTTCCGCGCGCCCGTGCCCAAGGAACTGTTCCGCAACGGCCAGGCCGCCGCCGGGGCAGGGCGCTGAACCGGGCGAACCTACCAGGTCTCGGCGAAGGGGCGGATATCCAGTTCGTGGGTCCAGCCGTCGCGCGTCTGGTGGTGCAGGTTCCAGTAGGCTTCCGCGATGCTGGCCGGGTTCATCAGCGTGTCCTCCGGCAGGCTGTCGGGATCGACCCCGGCCTGCCGTTGCCGCTCCCGCACGAATTCCGTGTCCACGCCCGCGTCGATGACCAGGTGCGCCACGTGGATGTTCTTCGGTCCCAGTTCCCTGGCCATGGACTGCGCCAGCCCGCGCAGCGCGAACTTGCCTGAGGCAAAGGCGGCATATCCGATCCCGCCGCGCATGGAGGCCGTGGCGCCGGTGAAGAAGATCGACCCCCGCTGCCGCTCCACCATGTATTTCGCCGCTTCCCGCCCGGTCAGGAACGCGCCGTAGGCACACATTTCCCAGACCTTGCGGAAGACCCGCTCCGTGGTCTCGAGGATGGGGAAGCGCACGTTGCCGCCGACATTGAAGACGCAGATCTCGATGGGGCCGATCTCCCGCTCCACCATGGCGAACATCTCCGTCGCGGTCTCTTCCTTCCTCGCGTCCCAGCTGAAGCCCTGGGCGGAGCCGCCCTCGGCCTCGATCTCCGCCACCAGCGGCGCGAACTGCTCCCCGCGCCGGCGTCCCATGACAACGTGGAACCCGCCCCTGGCGAAGCGTTTCGCGATGGCCGCGCCGATATAATCTCCGGCCCCGATGACGAGGCAGACCGGTTTCTGCTGCATTCAGATTCCCCTGAAGGTTGGTGGCCGCTTCTCGATGAAGGCCTGCACGGCCTCCCGATGGTCGGCGGTCTGGGCGACACGGACAAGGCGGTCCGCCTCCCAGTCCAGGCAGGTGCGGAAGTCGGCCTGCGTCGCCCTGTTGATGTTCTGTTTCATGTAACGGATGGCAAGTGGCGGGCCGCTGGCGATCTGCCCGGCAAGCTCCGCCGTCCGCGCGGCCAGCCGGTCCTCCGCCACGACCTCGTTCAGGATGCCCAGCGCCAGCGCCTCCTCCGCCGCCACGCGCCTGCCGGAGAAGTAGATCTCCTTGGCCTTTGCCGGGCCGACAAGCTGTGTCAGTTGCCAGGACCCGCCATAGTCGCCCGACAGTCCGATGGCAGCAAAGCCGGGGACGAGGAACGCGTTCGTCGATCCGATCCGGATATCGCAGGCCAGGGCGATCGACATGCCGGCCCCGGCCGCCGCACCGGGCAGGGCGGCAATGGTCGGTTTCGGCAATTCGTGCAGGCGCAGGGTCAGCCCGTGCTGGCGGTGCTGCAGTTCGCGGATCTTCTCGTCCACCGTGCGGCTGTCCTCACCGCGTCCCGCGCCCATGCCCTTCACGTCGCCACCGGCGCAGAAGGCCTTGCCCTCGCCGGTCAGCACGATGACGCGCACGTCCGGGTCAGCCTCCAGCACCAGCAGGATCTCGCGCAGGGCCGGGGTGACGATGTCGCCCAGCGCGTTGCGCCGCTCCGGCCGGTTGAACGAGACCGTGGCCACATGCTCCCTGACGCTGCAGAGCAACTGCTCGGTGCCGGTCTCGACCCTGCGTTCCATCAGAGCGACGCTGCCTTCGCATAGGCGGGGCGGGCCTCCAGCCGGTCGGCATAGGCGGTCAGGTTCGGCATCGCGCCGAAGTCCAGTCCGATCCCCCGCGCCATCATGACGGCATGGCCGGTGATCGTGTCGGCGACGGTGAAGTCGTCGGCTAGGAAGGTCCTGCCTTCCATGTGGTTCTCCACCGCGACCAGCAGGCGGCCCATCAGCTTCTTCGCGCGTTCGGCGATGGCCGGGTTCCGGCGGTCGGGGGGCAGCAGGATGGTCTCGACGACATAGTTGCCGAACGGGCCCATGATCATGCCCTCCGCATAGTGCAGCCATTGCAGGTAGGGGGCGAAGTCCGGTGCCTCCGGTCCACGGATCAGGTGCGGAGCGTACTTTGCGCCGAGATACTGGGCGATGGCCGTGCTTTCGGTGATCGTCACATCGCCATCCACCAGGGTGGGAACGCGGCCATTGGGGTTGATGCGGGCATATTCGGGTCCACGCATCTCCTTCTGTCCCAGGGTGAAGCGTTCCAGTTCGTAGGTCTTGCCGATCTCCTCCAGCAGCCAGACCGTGCGGACCGCGCGGGTCCGGGGTGCGAAATAGACCTTCATCTGCCGTTCCTCCCCTCAGGAAACACTTCATTGCCCGTTCGATGTGATGTAACTTCAAATAATGAAGCAAATCAATTCAAATTTTGAAGTGAGTGGTCATGGCGCGTGCTGATCTCTCGAACGACACCTGCACGGTGTCCCGGGCCGTTGCGGCAGTCGGGGATGAATGGAGCCTGCTTATCCTGCGGGAGATGTTTCTCGGCAGCCGCCGGTTCGACGCCTTCCTGCGCCATACCGGCATGTCCTCCCACCTGCTCTCGCAGCGTCTGAAGAAGCTGGTGGCACAGGGAATAGTCGAACGGCACGCCTATTCCCGCCGACCATTGCGGCACGAGTACCGGCTGACGGAGAAGGGGGAATCACTCTGGCCGGTCATCGTTGCCCTGAAGCAGTGGGGCGACCGCTGGCTGCTGGAGGGTGAACCGCCGGTCCGCATCGTTCACCACCAGTGCGGCCAGGTGACGACACCGGAGATGACCTGCAGCGCCTGCGGCGAGCCGATGACGGCACGTCAGGCGCGCGCCGAACTGACCGCCGGTTTCACCAGCGCGCGCGATGTCCGGGAAAGGCGCGACTGACCTACTTGTTCAGGAAGTTCAGTTTCAGGCCCGGTACCGGCCAGTCCATAGCCACCAACTGGCCGGTCGAACTGAGCGTGATCCAGGCCGTCTTCATGTCCGGTCCACCGAAGCAGATGTTGGTGGTGATCGGGTCCGGCATCGGCACGTGGCGGTAATGGCTGCCATCCGGCGGGATCACGGTGATGCCGCCATTGTGGATGGTGGCGACGCAGACATTGCCCTTGCTGTCGACCGCCAGCGAATCGAGCATCTGGTGCCCGGGCAGTCCCGCGATCAGGCGACCCTGGTGGCCACGGATCGGCTGTTTCGGTGCGGCGAGGCGACCGGGGCCGTTCAGCGCATAGGCCCAGACCCGGCCGGTATGGGTCTCCGCCACGTAGAGTTCATCCTCCGACGGGGAAAGGCCGATGCCGTTCGGGCTCTCGGATGGGAAGATCATCTCCTCGATCCGGCTGCCATCGGCCAGGGCGTAGTAGATGCCGGTCACGTCCCGGTCGCGTTCCCTGACCTTGCCATGGTCGGTGAACCAGAAGCCACCGGCGGCGTCGAAGACGATGTCGTTCGGCCCCTTCAGCGCGTGGCCGTTGCAGTGGGTGTAGAGCACCTCGATCTCGCCGGTCTCGATGTCGATGCGCTCGATCCGGCCACCGGAATAGTCGTCGGGCTGGTCCAGCGGGAACAGCCGCCCCTTGCTCTCCAGGATGCGGAAGCCGCCATTGTTGCAGACGTAGCACTTGCCGTCCGGTCCCATGGCCGCGCCGTTCGGCCCGCCGCCGGGCGTCGCGACGACGGTCTTCGAACCGTCCGGATGCACGCGGGTCAGCCGACCCGCCGCGATCTCCACCACCAGGACGTCGCCGTCGGGCAGGGCGATCGGCCCCTCCGGAAAGCGCAGCCCCTCGGCCACCAGCCTGAAATCGGTCATTGCATCACCCTCCCCAGCGCACGCCTCTGACCCCCTCATGGTCGAATAGAACTGCCCGCAGGACAACCCGTTGAATTAACTGTTTCTTGAAGAGCACGGTCGCATCCTTTCTACAGCACGGTCGCGTCGTTCAGAACCCAAGGTGATTGATCATGATGATGCAAAATTCGGCCTCCGGTGAGCCGAGCCTGACATTGCACCTGGATGCCCATGGCGAGATCGGCGAACTCAACGGCGATACCGACCGGTTGCTCGGCCGGTCGAGCGTGGAACTCTGGCGGCGCCCGGTCTCCGACGTGTTCAGCGCGGAAGCCAGTGCGACCCTGAGCCAGGCGCTCGGCGCCCTGACGCGGGGTGAACGCTCCGGCGCACACGTGATCACCTATGACAGGCCTGACGGGCAGCGTGCCCATTTCGGACTGCGTGTCCGCTCCGCGGGCAAGGGACCTTCCGACGGCTTCCTCGTGCATCTGGCGCCGACACGGGCACCGGACGCGTGGGAGGCGGAGCAGATCGACGGTGCCCTGGTGGGCGGCGATGACGATGCCGCCACCGGTCTGGACCGCATGGCCAGCCTGCTGGCGGATGGCGAACAGGACAAGGGCGTGACCCTGATGTCCGTCGAGGGCGGTATCGGCGCGTTCGACAGCCGCGACAAGGCCATGGATTTCCGCCGCATCGTCGATGAACGGGCCCGCAGCCTTGGTGCCGCGGGGACGACCGACCTCTCGGACGGTGCCTATGGCGTGGTGCATGGCAAGGACTATGACAGCGCGCGACTGCTCAGCGATGTCGGGCAGGAAGCTGTCGCCCGCGGCGTCCTGAAGGACGCGAACGCCATTGCGGCACAGCAGGTGGTGGCTGACACCAGCGACGTCTCGGCGGACGCCGCCCGCGGCACGCTGGGTCACATGCTTTCCGGCCTGCGCCGGGGTCTGACACGGGGTTTCGGTCGGTCCGGCCTGAAGGAAGCCCATGGCAAGGCGCTCTCCGCCGCCGAGAAGATGCTGGCCGACGTCCGCCAGGCCATTGCCGCAGGCAGTTTCCAGCGTCGACTGCGACCGATCCTGAGCCTGAAGCGGGCAAAGGTCGCGATGCACCTTGTCGGCGCCGACCTGAATGTCGGTGGAGAGATCGTGGCACCGGAGCAGATCTTCGGCCTGGTCGATGCCCAGGACGTGCAGTGCGATTTCGAGGTCGCGGTGGTGGAACAGGCCATCCGCCATCACCTGGAAGCGAAGACCTGGCAGTCCGTGTCCTTCCGGGTGCTGGCTTCCATCAGGCAGGAGTACCTGGCCCGCGAAGAGGTGTGCAACCGTATCGGCACCCTGGCGCGGCAGAGCGGTATCCGGCGCGAGAACCTGATCCTGCGGCCCTACGAACCCTTGAGCGGCACACTTAACGGCAAGGGCAGCGCGATGGTCGAGCAGGACATGTCCGCTGCCGCGTGGTGCCTGTCGGTCCCGGACTTCTATGCCTTCATCGCGGGCGATGCCGACCACCGCGCCGGCTTTGTCACGGCGGAGGGCGACACGCGCGGCTACATCGAGGTCTCCACGGACCGCCTGACGGGGCTGCTGGCACAGAAGGACGGTCGCTTCCTGGTTCGGGGCCTGATCGAGAACTGGCGCAACCGGCAGATCGAACTGATCGCCACCAGCGTCAACCGGCCGGAGGACAAGCAGGTCGCGACCGACCTGGGCCTGCGCTATGCGCGCGGTCAGCTCATCGGCGGCTGGGAAAACCGCTACTGAGGCTTTGCAGCCTGCCCTGACGCGTGCGATTGTGCGGCCATCAGGGTGACAGCGCGGGGAGGCGGGTTCCTTGTCGACAGGTGAGGAACGTTTCCAGGATGCCGCGGCCACGCCGCCGGATTTCCTGCCCCATGTCGCGCTGTTCTTCTCGGTGGTCCTGCTGGGCAGTTCCTTCGTCGCGGCGCGGGCGGTCATGGAGCATTCCGACGCCCCCGCCACCCTGGCGTTCCTGCGCTACTTCCTTGCCGCTCTCTGCCTCGTGCCGCTGGCGCTGCGCCGCGCACAATGGCGCATGGAGCGCAGTGATGTCCTGCTGGCGCTGGGTCTCGGCGTCATGCAGTTCGGCCTGTTCCACCTGTTCGTCAACACGGCGCTGCAGGAGATACCGGCGGCGCGCGGGGCGGTGATCTTCGCGCTGATCCCTATCCTGACCATGCTGATCGCCGCTGCGGGCGGGCGCGACCACATCTCCTGGTTCATGACCGTCGCGGCCATCCTGTCCTTTGCCGGTGTCTCGCTGGCGGTGGGGGAGAAGGCCTTCAGCCCCGATGTCGGCGGCGACACGCTGTGGGGGGAGGGGCTGTTCTTCCTCGCCGTCTGCTGCGGCGCCACCTACAACGCGTTCTCGGCCCGGCTTTACCAGCGTTACTCGGTCGCCCCGATCTCCCTGCTGGCCATGCTGGGGGGCGTGCTGGCGCTGCTGCCCTTCGCAGCGGCGGAGGGGATGTTCACCACGGGGCCGCAATATTCCGCGGATGACTGGTGGCTGGCGATCTATCTGGCTGTCTTCGGCGGCACCGCCAGCATGCTGCTGTTCAACTGGGGCCTGCGTCGCCTGTCGCCGACCCGGGCCGCGATCTGGGTGCCGCTCAGCCCCATCGCGGCGACCGCCTTCGGCGCGCTGCTGCTGGACGAAGTCATCACGCCGCTGTTCCTGGTCGGTCTCGCCTGTGCTGTGGCCGGGCCGCTTCTGGTAAGCTGGGGTCGAGGGAGGACGATGCGCAATGGCTGATCTGACGGGGAAGGTGGCGATCATCACGGGTGCGGCACGGTACCGGGGCATCGGTCGCGCCATCGCCCTGCGGCTGGCCCGCGATGGCGCGGACGTGGTGGTCTCCGCGCGGCGTGGCAGCGGTGCCATGCCCGAGCATGAGCGGGAGATGGGCTGGCAGGGCACCGCGTCCCTGGTGGCGGAGATCGAGGCGATGGGACGGCGCGCGCTGGCCATCGACTGCGACGTGACCGACCGCCGGCTGGTCGCCGACCTGGTCAGCGGCACCATGGCGGCATTCGGGCGGCTGGACATCATCGTCAACAATGCCGGGGTGCCCAGCGGTGCCGGGGCCACGCCCATCGTCGGCATGGATGATGCCGAATGGTTCCGCACCGTCGATGTCAACCTGAACGGCGTCTACCACGTCTCGAAGGCCGGGGCGCAGGCGATGCTCGATGCCGGCAATGGCGGTGCGATAATCAACCTGTCCTCCACCGCGGGACGTGTGGGCATGGCGAACTACGGCGCCTACTCGGCCACCAAGTTTGCCGTCATCGGCCTGACGCAGCAGATGGCGGCGGAGCTTGCGCCGCACGGCATCCGGGTGAACTGCATCTGCCCCGGCTCCACGGACACGGACATGATGGACGGCACCTTCCGCCGCGTCGCCGGGCATGTCGGGACGGAGTTCGCGCGCATCAAGAAGGGCGTGCGCAAGCAGGTGCCGCTGGGTCGCCAGGGCGACGTGGCCGAACAGGCGGCAGCGGTCGCTTTCCTGGCCAGCGACGATGCCAGCTACATCACAGGGCAGACCCTGAACGTGGATGGCGGCCTGCGCATGGACTGACCGGCAGAGGTCAGGACAGCACCTTCAGCAGGTCGTCATGCAGGTTCGGCCCCGAGGCGATGACGTTGCGGTGGCGCGGGCGCTCCCGGTTGTAGGTGAAGCCCTCGTTGGTGTTGGTGCTGCAGCGGGCACCGGCCTCCGTCAGGATCAGGTCGGCGGCGGCAATGTCCCAGTCATGCTTTCCCGCCATCGAGATCGCGGCGTCGAAGCGGCCCGACGCCACCAGCACCATGCGGTAGGCGATGGAGTTCATCCAGGTACACAGCATGTCGTCCCCCGGCTTGGGCCAGGTGAAATAGGTCATGTTGCGCTTCGCGGTCAGGTAATGGGCTTCCCCGGTATCGTCCACCAGGCTGGGGCTGATGCGCCGCCCGTTCAGCCGGGCACCGGCACCCAGCGCGGCCTCGAAGAACTCGTCCTTGGCCGGGTTGTAGACCGCGCCCAGGATCGGCTTGCCGTCCTCCACCAGCGCGACGCAGACCGTGAACTCCGGCACGCCGCGCATGAAGGCGCGGGTGCCGTCGATGGGATCGGCGATCCAGACCCGTCGCCGCTCCAGCCGCGTGGGATCGTCCGCCGTTTCCTCCGACAGCCAGCCATAGTCGGGCCGGGCCTCGGTCAGGCGCTTCTTCAGCAGGGTATCGACGGCAATGTCCGCTTCCGTCACCGGGTGGTCATTGCCCTTGTCCCAGGTCTTCAGGTCGGTGTCGAAATAGTCCAGCGCCACCGCGCCTGCCCGCCGCACCGTGTCGAGCAGCAGGCTGTGATCGGCGCTGAGATGATCCGGAATGCGCGGCACGGTCAGTTGCCCGCCACGGTCATGCCCTCGACCACCAGGGTCGGCGCGTTGGTGCCGTAGCGGAAGACGAGATCGTTCGCCGGGGTCAGGTGCATGAACATGTCCTTCAGGTTTCCGGCGATGGTCATCTCCGAGACCGGGAACGCGATCTCGCCATTCTCGATCCAGAAACCGGCGGCGCCGCGGCTGTAGTCACCGGTCACGCCATTGACGCCGAAACCGATCAGCTCGGTGACGTAGAACCCGGTCCCGACGTTCCGGATCAGGTCCTCCGGGCTGTCCTTCCCGGCTGCGAGATAGAGGTTCGTGGTGCCGGGGGAGGGCGGACCGCCGGTACCGCGCGAGGCGTGACCGGTGGTCTGCAGGCCGAGCTGCCGCGCGGAGGCGCAGTCCAGAACCCAGCTCTGCAGGTGGCCATCATCGATGAAGGCCATCTCGCGACCGGCGATGCCTTCCCCGTCCACGGCGCGGGAGCGCATGCCGCGCGGGCGCAGCGGGTCGTCGATGATGCGGATGCCGCTGGCAAAGACCTGGCTGCCCATCCGGTCCTTCAGGAAGGAACTGCCGCGCGCGACGGAGGAACCGTTGATGGCACCGGCCAGGTGTCCGACCAGGCTGTTGGCGACGCGCGGATCGAACACGACCGGCAGCTTGCCCGACGGCATCTTGCGTGCCCCGACGCGTCTCACGGCCTTCTCTGCCGCGGTCCGACCCACCTTCGCCGCATCGTCGAGTGCCGCGATGTGGCGGACGGAACTGAAGTCGTAGTCCCGTTCCATGTGGCCTTCCGCATCCTCCGCGATGACGGAGCAGGACAGGCTGAAACTCGACGTGGAATAGGCCGCGCCGAAGCGCACGCCGTCACCCCGGATGGCCAGCGCCACGCTGCCGGCACCATAGCCTGCGGACGCGCCCTCCGACTGCTTGACACCGTCGATGGCGAGCGCTGCCTCCTCCGCCGTGCGGGCCTTCTCGATCAGGCTCTCGACCTCCGGCACGGTCGGGTCATGCAGGTCGAGGTCCGGCAGGCCGTCGGCGATCTGGGCCGCGTCGGCGATACCGCACCAGGGATCCTCCGGGCTTGCCTTGGCCATGGCGATGCCGCGTGCGGCCAGTTCGTCCATCATGTCCGGCTTCATGTCCGTGGACGAGACCACCGCCTGCCGCTTGCCCACCATGCAGCGCAGCCCGACATCGAAGCTCTCCGACCGTTCGATGTCCTCCGGCTTGCCCTGGCGGTAGGAGGCGCCGAGGGAGCGGCTCTCGACCAGCACCGCGTCCGCGGCATCGGCACCGCCCTTCAGGGCCCGGTCCAGCAGGTCGTCCAGCATGTCCAGGGCTCTGGCTTCGGCGGCGGCGCGGTTGGTCATATGTGCAGGTTCCCGATCAGTTGCTGACCGTCATATAGGCGTGTCCCACGGCATGTCACAAGGGGCGGCGCGTGCCACCCGCGCAGTCATGCACGCCGGGCATGGGCACTGGACATGGCGTTGCAGGACCGTTCTGCGCTATGAAGGAAAAAACAACGAACCGGCGGGGGCAACCGCCCCGGCATGTCGGGGCGCTGCGAACGGCGCGGGAAACGAATCTGAAGTGATCGAGAAACTGGAAAGTCTGCCAGGCAATGTGCGTGGCGCATTGTGGCTGCTGGCGGCGGGGATATTCCTGTCGGCGATGGGCGTCTTCATCAAGATGGCGTCGGCGGAGCTGCATCCGTTCCAGGTCGCCTTCTTCCGGGCCTTCCTGGGGCTGTGCATCGTCGCCCCCTTCGCCCTGCGCCACGGCCTCGGCACCGTCCGCACCTCCCGTCCCGGCCTGCACCTGGTCCGGGGGCTGATCGGCGGTGTCGTCATGCTCTGCATGTTCTACTCGGTGGCGAACCTGCCGCTGGCGGACGTGACGGCGCTCAGCTTCACCAAGCCCCTGTTCCTGATCCCGCTGGCCGTGATCTTCCTGGGGGAGAAGGTGCGCATGCGGCGCACCATCGCCACCGCAGTCGGCTTTGTCGGCGTGATCATCATGCTGCGTCCGGGCGGCGACATCGACCCGGTCGCCTTCGTCGCCCTGTTCGCCGCCGCGCTGATCGCCGGGATCACCATCATGATGAAGATCCTGTCGCGGGTCGATGCGCCGACGACGCTGGTCTTCTGGTCCAGCATCATCCTCAGCCTCTGCACGCTGGGACCGGCACTCTGGTTCTGGAAGATGCCGAGCCTGGAGGTCCTGCTGATCCTGCTGGCGCTGGCAGGCTGCGGCACCATCGGCCAGACCATGCTGATCCGGGGCTACGCGGCGGGGGAGGCGATGGCCGTGACCCCGTTCGACTATGCCCGCCTGATCTATTCCGGCATCTTCGGCTACCTGTTCTTCTTCGAGGTGCCGAGTGTCTGGACGGTCGTCGGGGCGCTGGTGATCGTGGCCTCCACCCTCTACATCGCGCGGCGCGAGGCGAAGGTGAAGCCGCATGACGCGAGGCCATCGACGGCCACGTTCGACGGGCCGGTGTCCGGAACCACCAGCACGGCACCCGCACCGCCGCGGTGAATGATCGTTGCCAGGTGCTGACAAGCCCTGCCGTGTCGGCTAGAGGACTGCGCACACCGTTTTTTTCCGAGGGAGGATGGACTGATGAATCTGAATGGCATGGCAGCAGTGGTGACCGGCGGCGCGTCCGGCCTGGGTGGCGCGACGGCGCGTGAACTGGCCTCGGCCGGCGCGAAGGTCGCGATCCTGGACCTGAACGAGGAGCTGGGCCAGAAGATGGCGGCCGAGATCGGCGGCGTCTTCGCCAAGTGCAACGTTGCTGACGAGGCTTCGGTGGTTGCCGCGTTCAAGACCGCCAGTGCCGCGCACGGCCCGGCCCGTGTCCTGATCAACTGCGCCGGCATCGGCATCGCCACCAAGACCACGTCGAAGGGGGAGGCGCATCCGCTGGATTCCTTCAAGCGGGTGATCGACGTCAACCTGATCGGCACCTTCAACTGCATCCGCATCGCCGCGACCGAGATGGCGGCGCAGGACCCGACCGAGAACGGCGACCGGGGTGTCATCGTCAACACCGCCTCCGTCGCCGCGTTCGACGGCCAGATCGGCCAGGCGGCCTATTCGGCGTCCAAGGGCGGCATTGTCGGCATGACCCTGCCGATCGCCCGTGACCTGATGAATGACGGTATCCGCGTCTGCACCATCGCGCCGGGCCTGTTCAGCACGCCGTTGCTGCAGGGCCTGCCGGACAATGTGAAGGACGCGCTGGCCGCCAGCGTGCCGTTCCCGAAGCGCCTGGGCGAGCCGTCCGAGTTCGGCCTGCTGGCCCGCCAGATCTGCGAGAACCAGATGCTGAACGGCGAGACCATCCGCCTCGACGGCGCCATCCGCATGGCCCCGCGCTGAGGCCGTGACTTCGGCCCCGGCCTGCGGGTCGGGGCCGTTCCTGCCTTCGTTTCTCAGGCTGCGCGGATCAGGTCCACCGCGCGTTCCGCGATCATCACCGTCGGCGCATTCGTGTTGCCGCCGATCAGGCTGGGCATGACGGACGCATCGACGACGCGCAGCCCCGCGACACCGCGTACCCGCAGTTCCGGATCCACCACGGCGGCATCATCCCTGCCCATGCGGCAGCTTCCGACCGGGTGATAGATCGTCTCTGCCTTCCGCCGCACGAAGGCCTCCAGGGCCTCCGGTCCCTGTACCTCCGCCCCGGGATGCATCTCGTCGGCCATGTGCTCGGCGATGGGCGGGGCGGCGAGCACCCGCCGCCCGATCTCCACGCCCCTGATCATCTTCTGCAGGTCGTCCGGGTGATCCAGGTAGTTCGGGTCGATCAGCGGGTCGGCCATCGGGTCTGCTGAGGACAGGCCGACATGGCCCCGGCTCTTCGGCCGCAGGTCACAGCAATGCAGCGTGATGCCGTGGGCATAGACCCGCGTCTTGCCGTGATTGTCGCTCATCACCGGCAAGAAGTGATACTGCAGGTCGGGCAGGGGCTCGTCGGGCTGGCTGCGCGTGAAGATACCGGCCTCCGCGAAGTTGCTGGTCAGCAGGCCCGTGCGCTGCCGCCGGTACTCGCGGATCGCGCCGGGCAGGCGGCTGAGACCGCTCCAGGTGAAGGCAAAGCCGATCCTGGAGGAGGTGTGCTGCACCACGGAGATGTCCAGGTGGTCCTGCAGGTTGCGCCCGACCTCCGGTGCCTCGTGCACCTGGGCGACGCCATGTTCGGCCAGCATTGCGCCCGGGCCGATGCCGGACAGCAGCAGCAGGTGCGGCGAATGCACGGCACCGCCGGACAGCAGCACCTCCCGCGTTGCGGCGATGCTCTCGTCACCCGGCTGGCCTTCGCGGCGGAAGTCGACGCCGACCGCGCGTCCGTCCTCCACCCGGATGCGGGTCGCCCGCGCGCCGGTGATGATGCGCAGGTTGGGCCGCTGCACGCCCTGCAGGTAGGCATGCCAGATGCTGTGTCGCTGCCCGTCCTTCTGGGTGAGCTGGTAGAGACCGGCACCTTCCTGGCGATGGCCGTTGAAGTCGTCCGTCGTGCCGATCTGCGCCTCTGCTGCGGCCTTCACGAACATGTCCGACAGCGGGCTGGGACTGCGCGGGTCCATGACGTTCAGCGGCCCACCCTGGCCATGCAGTTCGTCCTGGATGCGTTCATTGTTCTCCGCCCGGCGGAACAGCGGCAGCACGCTCTCCCAGTCCCAGCCGGGGCAGCCTTCCTCGCTGGCCCAGCGGTCGTAGTCGGCGCGGTGACCGCGAATGTAGACCATGCCGTTGATGGCGCTGGAGCCGCCCAGTGCCTTGCCGCGCGGCCAGAACATGCGGCGGCCGTTCAGGTTGGGCTGCGGCGCGGTCTCCAGCAGCCAGTTGGTCCGCTTGTCGATCATCGTCTTGACCAGCCCGGCAGGCAGGTTGATCGACCAGTGGTCGCCGGTGGTTCCGGCCTCGATCAGGCAGACGGAAGTGCCCGGATCCTC
This sequence comes from Minwuia sp., assembly GCA_965228535.1. GTDB lineage: Bacteria > Pseudomonadota > Alphaproteobacteria > Minwuiales > Minwuiaceae > Minwuia. Next base: position 2,189,933 of record CBDDHU010000003.1, read on the forward strand.
GCTCAGCCGACTGGCCAGCACGCACCCGGCGGAGCCGCCGCCGACGATGATGAAATCGAACTGGTCCATGGCCGATGCTCCCCTGAAACTGCCTTCCCTTGCCGACAACTGACCGCCGTTCACCAGAAACTGCAAGCGAAACCGGACAATCGGCGGCCGCCCGGTTGACCGCCGTGGAGCCTGCCCCAACTGTTGCAGGATGGACAGCAAGGGGGAGAGCAGACCATGACGATTTCCGCTGCAGAGCATCCGAAGAAGAGCGTCGAGGTGCATGGCCGCAAGATGAGCTATGTGGAGATGGGGGAGGGTGATCCGATCGTCTTCCTGCACGGCAACCCGACCTCCTCGTATCTCTGGCGCAACGTGATGCCGCACGCGAAGCACCTGGGGCGCTGCATCGCGCCGGACCTGATCGGCATGGGTGATTCGGAGAAGCTGCCGGACTCCGGCCCTGACCGTTACCGCTTCGTGGAGCACCGGCAGTACCTGGACGGGGTGCTGGAGGCGCTGGGCGTGACGGAGAACGTGATCCTGGTGATCCATGACTGGGGGTCGGCGCTCGGCTTCGACTGGGCCAACCGACACCGCGAGGCGATGCAGGGCATTGCCTACATGGAGGGCATTGTCCGCCCGGTGCTGTGGGAGGAATGGAACGAGGCCTCCCGCCCGGTGTTCGAGGGGTTCCGGTCGCCGGCCGGCGAGAAGATGGTTCTGGAGCGGAACATCTTCGTGGAGAAGGTGTTGCCCGGATCCGTGCTGCGCGGCCTGACGGAGGAGGAGATGGCCGTCTATCGCCGCCCCTTCGCGGAGCCTGGCGAGGACCGTCGCCCGACCCTGACCTGGCCGCGCCAGATCCCGATCTCCGGTGAGCCTGCGGACGTGGTGGCCATCGTGCAGGACTATTCTGACTGGATGGCGGCGAACGACATGCCGAAGCTGTTCGTCAATGCGGAACCGGGCGCGATCCTGACCGGTGCGGTGCGCGACTATTGCCGCGGCTGGCAGAACCAGACCGAGGTCACGGTCAAGGGCAGCCACTTCATCCAGGAGGATTCGCCGGACGAGATCGGCTCGGCCATCGCCGACTGGGTATCCGGTATCCGCAACTGAAGGCTGCCGGGGGTGCGCCCTTCGCTCAGGCGGAGAGGCGCATCTTCGGGTGGACGATGCGGCTGAGCGGGAAGCGGACGGTGATGACCGTGCCGGTTCCCTCCTCCGAATTGATCACCAGGCTGGCGTCATGCAGGCGCGTCAGGGCAGCGGTCAGCGGCAGCCCCAGTCCCGTGCCCTCCGCCGAGTAGACCAGGCTGTCGCTGGCGATCTGGGTGAAGGGTTCGAAGGCGCGGTCGATGTTGGCCTTGGAGATGCCGATGCCGGTGTCGCTGACCGTCATGGCGATGCGGCCGTCGGCCTCCACCATGATGGCCAGGGTGACGGTGCCGTTCTCCGGCGTGAACTTGATGCCGTTGGTCAGCAGGTTCAGCATGATCTGGCTGACCGCACGCTCGTCCGCGCGCAGGATCGGCAGGCCCGGCTCCACCTCGATCACCAGGTCCACCCGGCTGTCGCGGGCGTTGGCGCTGAGCATCCTCTCGCAGGTCTCGGCGATCTCGGCCAGGTCGACCTCCGTGTCGGTCAGGTCGAACTTGTTCGCCTCGATCTTCGACAGGTCGAGAATGTCGTTGATCAGTGACAGCAGGTGCTGGCTGGCGCCGTTGATGTCGTCCGCGTAATTCCGGTAGCGATCATTGTTCACCGGGCCGAACATCTCCGTGCGGATGATGTCGGAAAACCCGATGATCGCGTTCAGCGGCGTGCGCAGCTCGTGGCTCATGTTGGCCAGGAACTGGGACTTGGAGGCGTTGGCCAGTTCGGCCTGGGTCAGGGCGTCACGCAGCCGCGCGCTGGTCTTCTCGTGCCCGGCAACCTCGTCGGCGAACTTCCGCAGCACCATGTTGTACTGGGAGGCAATGTCGCCGGCCTCCGTGAACGGCTCCACGTGGACCGGCTGGCTGAAGTCGCCGCTGCGTCGGTGCACCTCCATGGCCGAGACCAGATCGACCAGCGAGGTGCTGGCCCCGTGTTCGGAGGTGTTCAGGCCGATCTGTTCATGCTCCTGCGGTACCCGCAGCGGCAGGAAGCGGTTGACCAGCCACAGCAGCGGCCAGGCGAGCCCGAAGCCGACGATCGCGGCGCAGGCCACGCCCAGGGCCTGCACGCCAAGCTGGTCGATGCGGTCGAGACCGGTGCCCAGCCGGTCCAGGTCGCCCAGCAGCGCGACGGCGAGCGTGCCCCAGATACCGGCGAACAGGTGTGACGGAACGGCGTTGACCACGTCGTCGATCTGCAGCCGTACCAACAGCCTGGCACCACCCAGCCCGGCCAGGCCACCGACCGCGCCGATCAGGATGGCGGCGGGACCGGTCGTGGCGTGGGCGCTGGCCGTGATCGCGACAAGGCCGGAGATGGCGCCGGTTGCCGCCGGGATCGCGGCCGGTCGGCCATCGCTGAACCAAGTGTAGCCAAGCACCGCGAGGCTGCCCGCGACACCGGCAAGCATGGTGTTGAGCAGGATGCCCGGAACATTCCCGTTCATCGCCAGTTCGCTGCCGCCATTGAAACCGAACCAGCCGATCCAGAGCAGGAAGATGCCGAGGATGGCGGTCGAGGGATTGTGCGGCTCCAGCGGACGGCCATCCCTGCCGAACCGGCCGAGGCGCGGACCGATGATCATGATCGCGGCCAGGGCAACCCAGCCGCCGATGCTGTGCACCACAGTCGATCCGGCAAAGTCCACGAAACCCATGGCCTGCAGCCAGCCCGCCTGCGGCAGGTTCAGCCCGCCCCAGGCCCAGTGGCCGAACAGGGGGTAGATCAGCAGGCTGACCAGCCCGGCCACGACGAAGTAGCCGCGGAAGCTCATCCGCTCCGCCACCGCGCCGGAGATGATGGTGGTGGCCGCACCGCAGAAGGCGACCTGGAAGAAGAAGAAGGCGATCTCCCGGTCCGGCGATCCCGGCCCCGCGGCAGGGTCGAACAGGAAGCGACTGGTGCCGAACAGGCCGAGTTCACTGGCCCCGAACATCAGGCCGTAACCGGCGAGCCAGAACAGCATCGCGGCCAGGCAGAAGTCGGCGATGTTCTTCATCGCCACGTTGATGGTGTTCTTGGCGCGGACCAGCCCGATCTCCAGGCACGCGAATCCGGGCTGCATCAGCAGCACCAGTACCGTGCAGATCAGGATCCACAGGACGTCTATCGATGTGGCCAATTCCTGCAAGGCAACTCACCCGGGTTGTCGGAAACCTTACGCCGCGACCGCTCCATAGCTAGTCGCATGGCTTCAACAACTGGTTAACAACGCACGCATTTTTGCACAAGGGCGGCAGATATGCGGTATCAGGCTACAGCCCGAGCACAAGCTTGGCGATGATGTTGCGCTGGATCTCGTTGGAACCGGCATAGATGCTGGCGGCCCTGTGGTTCAGGTGGCGGGGCAGGGCGGTCAGCGCATGTTCCGGACCGATGGCGGCGATGTTGGAGCCGACGGTGCGCGCGGCCTTCTGGTCGGGCCAGGCATGGTAGGCCACGGCCTCCGCCGTCAGTTCCGCCGCCCGCTGCAGGATCTCGGACCCGCGCACCTTCATCAGCGACGATGCCGCGCCGGGTGTCCGGCCTTCCGCCAGGGCGCAGAGTGCCTGCTTCTCGACATGTTCCAGGGCGAGCGTGTCGCACTCCGCCTCCGCGATCCGGCTGCGGAAGGTGATGTCGTCGATCAGCCGCGCGCCGTCGCCATCGCGCTCCGCCGCCGCCACCGCCTTCAGGTGCGCCAGGGACGCATGCAGGCCGGGGCTGTAGCTGTTGCCGCCCCGTTCGAATTCCAGCAGGTACTTGGCGACGGTCCAGCCGTCATTCTCCTGCCCGACAAGGTTGGCTGCCGGCACCCGCACATCCTCGAAGAAGACCTGGTTGACCTCGTGGTCGCCCGCCATGGTGATGATCGGATCGACGGTGATGCCGGGTGCGTTGAAATCGTCGATCAGGATGAAGGAAATCCCTTCCTGTGCCTTGCCCTCCGTGCTGGTGCGGACCAGGCAGAACATGCGGTTGGCATGCTGGGCGAAGGTGGTCCAGATCTTGGAGCCGTTGATGACATAGTCGTCGCCGTCGCGCACCGCGCGGGTCTTCAGGGAGGCGAGGTCGGACCCCGATCCCGGCTCCGAGTAGCCCTGGCACCAGATGTCCTCTCCCGACAGGATGCGGGGCAGGTAGTGTTCCTGCTGCTTCTGCGTGCCGAAATGCATCAGCACCGGGCCGACCATCTGCACGCCCATGACCAGCGGTACCGGCGTGCCGGCCGCGGCACATTCGGCGTTGAAGATGTAGAGCTGCAATGGCGACCAGCCGGGTCCGCCGAACTGCTCCGGCCAGGTCGGAGCCGACCAGCCGCGCGATGCCAGGGTGCGGAACCACTGCATGCCGATCTCGAATTCGCTGAACGGGCCTGTGGTCAGCCGCGACCCCTCCCGCATCTCGTCGGTCAGGTTGTCCGCGATCCAGCCGCGAATCTCGTCGCGGAAGGCCACATCCTCATCGGTCAGGCTGAGATCCATCTTGCTGTCCTCCCCAGAGCAGTTCGCCGGATGGTAGGCGCTGCCTGTCCGTCAATCCAGTGGCAGAACGTCCGCGAACCGTCCCGGTACCTGCAGGGGACCCATGTGCCCGGCACCGGCGATCGTGACCCGTTCCGCCGTCGGGAGCACCTCCGCCAGCCGGTCGAGAATGCGTGCAGCGGGGGGCGGTCCCTTCTCGCTGCCCACCAGCCTGACCGGAACACCGATCGCGGCATAGTGCGCGGCGAAACGGGTGTCGAAACTCACCCTGGCCGTGTCGGCGTTGATCTGCAGTGCCATGGCGGTGATGCTCTGTCGCGCCTTCTCCGGCAGGTCGTCCCACCTGTCGCCGTTCCAGAGCGAGATGAAGTCGCGCACGGCCTCCTCCGGCTTTCCCTGGGCCATCAGTGGCGCTATCCGCGACACGGCCTCGGTATCCAGCTTCAGCACCGCCGCGTCCTGCGGATGTTCGCGCAGCACGCCGATGGCAACGGGTTCGAACACAGTGATCCTGCGCATCGGCAGGCCCTCCGCCGCCAGCAGCAGGGTGATGAAGCCGCCCATGGAATGGCCGAAGACGGGCAGGGGCGCGTCGGACTGCTCAAGGATATGCCGCGCGACCGCGAGGTGGCCCGTCATGGCATCCGGGGCATCGACGCGGGTTGCGCCATAGCCGGAAAGGTTCGGCAGGATGGCGCACCAGCCGCGCGCCGCCGCGAACTCCGCCAGCCGGATCAGGCTGGCGGCGCCGGTGCCGGAGGCGTGCAGCATCAGCAGCCGCGGCGCGTCCTCCGCCCCGACCTCGAACCCGTCAATCCTTCCGACAGGGGATTGCCGCTGGAACGGCCTGATCATGCGGGACGCGTCAGCCTTCCATGCGGGCGACGGTCTGGCCTTCGGCCACCGCCTCGTCCTTCTCCACCAGGATCTCGGTGATCTTGCCGGACACGGGCGCGGCCACCGGAATCTCCATCTTCATGGATTCCAGGATGATCACCGCGTCATCCTCTTCCACCGACTGACCGACTTCCGCCTCGATCAGCCAGACCTTGCCCGCGATCTCGGACTTGATATCCACTTCCGCCATGTGCCTGCCTCCCCAAGTGTGTGCATGTTCGTGAATGGTTGGCGCGGAGCCTAGTTCGGCTTCCTCAGTATGTGAACGGCCAGTTCTGCATATGGTGTGCGCCAATTCCGCCGGTACGGCGGCGCTGGTGCGCCTCCAGCATCCGCGCCAGCCACTGCCGGGTGTCGCGCGGGTCGATCACGTCATGCGCCAGGTACTGCCCCGCCAGGTCGTAGGGGGAGCAGCCGAGCGAGTACTCGTCGACGGCGGCGGCGAACTTCTCGGGTTCCGCCTTCGGGTCCAGGCCGGTGACGATGGACGCGGCGACCGCCGGGTCGACGAAGCTGATGTCGGCGGTGAACCAGCAGGCCATCTCGTCGGAACGTCCGCCGCCCATGTTGATGTAGGCCTGGCCGTAGGACTTCCGCATCACGACGGAGAGCACGGGAACCGTTGCCAGTTCCAGCGCCTGCATGAAGTTCATGATCTTGCCCGGCACCTTCTTGTGCTCGCCCTCGATGCCGATGAGGAACCCCGGTACGTCGGCCAGGAAGATGATCGGCACGTTGAAGCTGTCGCAGGTGGCGATGAAGCCCGTCGCCTTGTCGCAGGAATCCACGTCCAGCGCGCCGCCCTTGAACATCGGGTTGTTGGCGATGATGCCGACCGTGCGGCCCTCGATCCGGGCGAAGCAGGTCACCAGTGACCGGCCGAAGCGTTCCTTGATCGGGAACATGCTGTCCCTGTCGGCGATCAGGCGGATCACCTTGCGCACGTCATAGGTCCGCCGCCTTTCCTCCGGCACCAGGTCCAGGATGCGCCCGGCATCGTCGCCGGACCCGGCGGGCACGTCGGCCAGCGGCGGCAGTTCCTCGCTGTTCGACGGCAGGTAGGACAGGTAGTCACGCACCGCCTGCAAGGCTTCCTCGTCCGTGTCCACGGCCAGGTCGGCCTTGCCGGTGATTTCCGTCTGCACCCGCCAGCCGCCCATGTCCTCCGGGTCGATCTGCTCCGAGATGGCGACCGTGTTCACCCGTGGGCTGGTCACGGCCATGACGGCCCCCTTGCGCATGACCACGAAGTCGGAGACGGAGGCGACCCAGGTGCCGGCGCCGAAGGACATGCCCAGCACGGCGTCGGCCCAGGGCACCAGCCTGCGCCGGGTGAAGATGAAGCCTTCCCCGACGCTGCCCATGCCGACCGCGCCCATGATGTCGGGAATCCGCGCACCTGAGCATTCGGAGAGATAGACGAAGGGAACGCCGTTCTTCTCCGCCGTCTGCCACATCTTCATCGACTTGCGGCTGTTGTTGATGGCGCTGGACGATCCGAGCGTGGTGAAGTCCTGGGCGCAGACGATCACCTCCCGCCCGTTGATGCGGCCATATCCGTCGACCACGCCGTCGGCCGGGCTCTTGTCCGCCATGCCGGGGCGCCGGGAGACCGCGAACAGGCCGGATTCGTGGAAGCTGTCGGTGTCGAGCAGTGCCTCGACCCGCTGCCGGGCATTCAGGATGCCCGCCTCCGCACGCTCCGCCAGGCGCTTGGGCGACCCCATCGCCCTTGCCTGTGCAATGCGCTGCTCATGCTCCTCGATATGGTCCTGCCAGGCCATCAACATCCCCCCCAAGCTGAAAACGGCGCGAAGTCTGTGACCTGGCCCGGCCACGCGCAAGGGGGGAGGGGAATTCATGGGCAATGAAGTTTGCGGTTGCACAGGCAGGCTTAATAATCCATTATGACTTGGTTGCCAGGTCAATATTTGCCGGGACAAGGGTCGATATTGGTCTGACTGGGCTGCAAGGATCCCCCTTGGGATGCGGGTGCCAGAATGGCAGGCGGTTACCAGCAAGGAATGGTCGATGGTCTGCTTTCCGTATGGCCTGGAAAGCAAAAATACCGCTGACCCAACAGGACCCGCAACAATCGGGCCGACGACCGAGACGGATTGGACGAGAAGTCCGCGGGGTTCCGACCGTGCGGGCGGCTGATGTTCACGGAACTGACGTCAGGGGCAGGGCATGGAACAGCACAACACCGACGGCAACGATCCCATCGATATCCTCTACATCGATGATGACTACGAGGATTTCCTGCTGACCGAGGCAATGCTGTCCTCGCGCACCCGCAAGGACTATCGCCTGAACTGGGCGGAGAGCGCCGAGAGCGGTTTTGCCACGCTGCAGAACTCCCACCCGGACGTTTGCCTGGTCGATTACCGCCTGGGCAATGACAACGGGCTTGATGTCGTGCGCCGCGTCGTCGAGAGCGGTTTCGATGGCCCGGTGATCCTGCTGACCGGCCTGAGCAACGAGGAACTGGACCACGCTGCGCGCGGGGCAGGGGCCGTTGACTACCTGGTGAAGCGGGACGTGAACGCCACGCTGCTGTCGCGTGCCATCCAGTACGGGCTGCGCCAGAAGAAGAAGGAACAGGCGCTCACTCGCCAGACCACGACCGACGAACTGACGGGCATGCGCAACCGCGTTGCCTTCGACCGGGCGCTGGAAAGGGTCGTGGCCTCCAGCCGCCGCTCCGGCAGTGCATTCGCGGTCATGCTGCTCGACATGGACCATTTCAAGACCGTCAATGACGGGCTGGGCGAGGAAGTCGGCAACCGGCTGCTGTCGGAAGTCGGCAACCGTCTCCGGTCATGCTGCCGGGAGGCGGACGTGATCGCACGCTGGGGCGGTGACGAGTTCGCCATTATCAGCGAAGGGGTGGAGTCCGTCGCCGACGTGGCGCTGATGGCCGACCGTATCCGTTCCGGCATCGCCGAGTCCTACGCCATCGACAACTGGCAGACGGACCTCACCTGCAGCCTCGGGATCTACTACAGCCCGGCGGGCAGCCGTGACTTCGAGAACCTTGTCCGGCGTGCCGACCAGGCGCTGTTCAACGCCAAGAAGGCGGGGCGGAACCAGGTCGCGTTCTACGATGAGACGACCAACGATATCCTGGCCCGGCGGGCAGACATCCGTGCATTGGTCGAGGCAGCGGTCGCGGAAGACCGTCTCGATTTCGCGGTCCAGCCCATTGTCAGCTTGAAGGACCGGGATGTGCAGGGGCTCGAGGTTCTGATGCGCCTCGCGGACAGCGATGGAAACATCATCGCGGCCGATGATGCTGTCTCCGTCGCCACGGGAAGCGACCTTGCCTGGGACATCACGCGAATGGCCATGCAGCGGGGCGCGGAAGCGCAGTCCCGCCATGTCGAGACGAACGGCCCCGAGTCTGTTCCCTTCGTGGGCATCAACCTGGCGGAGCGGCAGGTTTCGCGGCCGGACGTGCTTGGGCAGGTCGAGCGGCTGATTGCCGAGACCGGGATCGCACCGGGCACCCTGGAGTTCGACATCTCGGAGCAGGCGCTTTGCAACGACTTCGACCGCAGCCTCTGGGTGATCGATGGCATTCACCGTCTCGGCGCGCGTGTTGTGCTGGATGATTTCGGCACCGGCAGCCTGTCACTGTCGCAACTGGCGCGCCTGCCCGTCGACCGGCTGAAGATCGACCGCAGCCTGGTGCGTGACGCGGTGAAGTCTCCGACAAGCCGGGCGATCTGCGAGGGGATCCTGCGCATTGCACGGAGCCTGTTCGTCACTTCCATCGCCGAAGGTATCGAGACGGAGGCGGAGGCCCGCCTGTTCCGTGCCAACGGCTGTGACATGATGCAGGGCCATCTCCACGAGGCGCCCGAAATCATTGGCGCTCGGGGCTGACGGCAGCCGGGTACGAAATTCGGAAATACTCCAGAATTCCAGACCGTTATCGCCTGTCCTGAAGAAATTGCCTTCACATGAAGGGCGTGGGCCGGGAGCTCCGGGTGCGGTCCGGGAGACCTAGCGACCGATGCGGCTGCGGTTCAGCAGGACCTCGTCGCGGTCGAGATCGAAAGCAACCACGACGCGGTGCTTGTCGGCCTCGCCACCGCCCTTGTAGCTTATCACCACCTCGACCTGTTCCTCGGCATTGCCGGTGCCGCCGGTGGTGAAGGGCACGTCCATCGTCAGGCGATGCCGACCGGTCAGCAGGCCATCCTCCGAGACCGTGGCAACGATCACCGGCACCTCGATGGTGCTCATGCTGGCCGACTCGGCGCGGGCCGCATCGACGCGCACGTTCAGCACCGTGCGCATGGAACTGAACCCGGTCTGCGCGGTGTTGGACTTGTTGTAGGTGCAGGGGGTGCCGCGGTTGACGGTCAGGCGAGCCAGGGCGCGGATGTTTCCGGCCGAATCCTTCAGCGGGAAGTTCGCCGCATCCTGCAGCACGCCGATGCGCGGGCAGGTGCCGTCAGCGGCCGTCCCGACGCCGCCGCAGGCAGCGAGAACCAGTGCGAGCGAGGTTGCGAGAGGGGCAAGAAAACGCAAGGGAAGTCGCCTCAATGCTTGGTGTGGGTGCCGTTGCAGGCACGCGGCAGGCAGTGAATGTCGCGCACGGCGAGGGAGACGCTGCAGGATTTCCGGTCGGTCGTCGGCTCGGTCATGGCTCGAATGATCCCAACGGGTCGGCGGAAGTTGAACGGTGCGGCGCTTGTCGCGTGCGGGGGCGCAATGTAGATGAGGGGGGGCAAGTCCACAAGCCGGGACACCGGCCCCCTTTGCCCTGCCAGCGGAGCCTCCAGATGAACGCGCCGACGCCGAGACCAGTCCGGATCTTCCTGGCCAATCCGCGCGGCTTCTGCGCCGGGGTGGAGCGGGCGATCCAGATCGTCGAGCGCACGCTGGAGAAGTTCGGCGCCCCGGTCTATGTGCGGCACGAGATCGTGCACAACCGCTTCGTGGTGGAGGGACTGCGGGAGCGTGGCGCGATCTTCGTCGATGAGCTGGATGACGTGCCGGAGGATGCGACGGTCATCTTCTCCGCCCACGGCGTGCCGAAATGGGTGCCGGAGGAGGCACAGCGCCGGGAACTGGTCTGGATCGACGCCACCTGTCCGCTGGTCTCCAAGGTCCACATGGAGGCGGAGCGGCACCATCGCGCCGGGCACCACATCATCATGATCGGCCATGCCGGCCACCCGGAGGTGATCGGCACCATGGGGCAGTTGCCGAAGGGCGCGATCACGCTGGTGGAGGACGAGACGCAGGCGGAGACGGTGCAGGTGACCGACCCGGACAATCTGGGCGTGATCACCCAGACCACCCTGTCGGTGGACGACACGGCGGCGATCATGGCGGCGCTGACCCGCCGGTTCCCGACCATGCGCAAGCCGCGCAAGGAGGATATCTGCTACGCGACCACCAATCGTCAGGCGGCCGTGAAGGACCTGGCCCGGCAGTGCGAGGTGCTGCTGGTGGTCGGCGCGCCGAACTCGTCCAACTCCAAGCGGCTGGTGGAGGTGGCGGAGCGGGCCGGCTGCAGGGTCGCGATGATGGTGGAGCGGGCGCGCGACCTGGACTGGGACGTGATCGGCGATGCACGAGCCATCGGCATCACGGCAGGGGCTTCGGCGCCTGAAATCCTGGTGCAGGAACTGATCGACGCCTTCCGGACCCGCCATGCGGTCGAGATCGTCAATGTGGAGGGCGCGGAGGAAGGCATTTCCTTCAAGCTGCCGCGCGTCCTCGCCGACTGATCCCTTCGCGTGGCAGTCTACACCGACATTGCCGACGACGATCTGGACCGCCTGCTGGCCGAATACGACATCGGCCGGGCCATTGCCTGCACGGGCATTGCGGAAGGGGTGGAGAATTCCAACTTCATGCTGCTGACCGATCAGGGCCAGTTCATCCTGACCCTGTACGAGAAGCGGGTTGATCCCGCGGACCTGCCGTTCTTTCTCGGGCTGCTCGATCACCTGGCCGCAGGCGGCTTTCCCTGTCCCCGTCCCCTGCGCACCCGGACCGGCGAGACCCTGACGGCGGCGGCGGGCCGTCCGGCCGCCATCGTCAGCTTCCTGCAGGGGCGCTGGCCGCGGAAGCCGCGCCCGGCGCACCTGGCGGCCATCGGGGACGCGCTGGCGCGGCTGCACCTGGCTGCGGGGGACTTTCCGGTGCGCCGTGCCAACGCGCTGTCGCTGGACGGCTGGTCAGGACTGATCCGGGCGTCCGAAGACGGGGCGGACGGGGTGCTGCCGGGGCTGTCGGGGGAACTCTGGCGGGAGATGGCGGCCCTCAGGACCGACTGGCCGCGCGACCTGCCGACCGGGGTCATCCATGCCGACCTGTTTCCCGACAACGTTTTCTTCCTGGGCGACGAGCTGAGCGGTGTCATCGACTTCTACTTCGCCTGCAACGACATCCTGCTCTACGACGTGGCGATCTGCCTGAACGCCTGGTGCTTCGAGCGGGACGGGGCGTTCAACATCACCCATGCGCGGGCGATGCTGCAGGCCTATCGCAACCGCCGCCCCATCTCCCGCGCCGAGTTCGACGCCCTGCCGCTGCTGGCGCGCGGCGCGGCACTGCGTTTCCTGGCGACCCGCCTCTATGACTGGCTACACACACCGGAAGGAGCATTCGTGACCCGCAAGGACCCGCTGGAATACTGGCAACGGCTGAAGTTTCACCGGGGTGTCGAGGACACCCGCGCCTACGGCCTGGATTTCTGAGCATGGAAGTGGAGATCTGGACCGACGGGGCCTGTTCCGGCAATCCCGGCCCGGGCGGCTGGGGGGCGCTGCTGCGTTTCGGGGAGCGGGAGAAGGAGATCTCGGGCGGTGAGGCGGAGACCACCAACAACCGGATGGAGCTGCAGGCCGCCATCCAGGCGCTGAATGCCCTGAAACGCCCCTGCGAGGTGCTGCTGCACACCGACAGCCGCTACGTCATGGACGGGATCACCGACTGGATCCAGGGCTGGAAGGCCCGGGGCTGGAAGACGGCGGCGAAGAAGCCGGTGAAGAATGCGGACCTCTGGCAGGAACTGGACGCCGCCCGCAGCCGCCACCGCGTGCGCTGGCACTGGGTCAAGGGCCATGCCGGTGACGACGGCAACGAACGGGCCGACCGGCTGGCGCGGGAGGCGATTCCCGGCTGAGACGCATCGCGCGTTCTGAGGCTGGTTAACGGCATGTTAGGGTTGTCGGGGCAGTATCGTGCGCGCGAAGTGTGCCTGCCCTCCACAGGCGCCGCGAAGCGTCACTGAAGTATCTGGAACTGCTGCATTGCTGGCCGATATCGAATCGAAGACCACGAGTCCTGACCTGTGGCGAACGGCGCTGATTGCTGCGCTGGGCGTGCTGGCGGCTGCGCTTGTCGGGATCGAGCTGACACGCAGCGCGGGCAACGTGGCCTCTGTCTGGCTGGCAACCGGGGTCACCATCGGGCTGATGCTGCGCTGGCCGGAGAGGCGGGTCATCGTCTTGGTCGTATCCGGCGCGATGATCATGCTGGCGAACCTGTTCTACGGCGATCCCGTCCCGGTGGCTGCGGGCCTGAGCGTGGCAAATGTCGCCGGGTCGGTGGTCATCATCGCCGGCCTGGGCATGATCGGCTGGAAGCCGTCGGAGATCGAGGACGGCAAGGGAATTCTCAGGTTTGCCGCCATGGCGCTGCTCGCAGGTCCTGCCGTCGGCGCTGTGATCGGGGCGCTGGTGATCCACCTGGCCTATGGCGCGCCCTACCTGGCGGTCGCCGAACGCTGGTTCCTGTCCGACATGATCGGCAACTTCATCCTGGCACCGGCGGTGATCTCCCGCGATGCGGGGAACCGGCTCTTGAGGCACTGGCGACATTTCTGCCTCTGGTCGGCCGGGCTTGTCGGTGTCGGCCTGGCGAGCGTTGCCACCGACATGATGCTGATTCTGCTGGCTGTCCCACCGGTAATGGTTGTCCTGGCGTCCGGCATCGGAATCGCCGCCGTCGGTGCCGCGGGCGCGCTGGTGGCCGTGGGCGCGACCTGGATCACGGTGAACGGCATCGGCCCGGTCTTCCAGACCGTTGACGGTGATCTGGGACAGGCGATCCAGCTGTTGCAGGTCTTCCTCGCCTTCTCCATCGGCATCGGACAGCTTGTCGCCGTGCTGATGGCACAGCGGCGACGCGCCGAATTCGACCTGCAACTGTACCGGACCACCATTGACAATGCGCCGGACGGGGTGCTGCTGACCGACCTGAGAGGAAAGTTCGTTCTCTGGAACGACAAGTTGCTCGAGATTCTGGGTACCACGGAGGAGCTGCTTGCCGGCAAGGGGCGGCTGGGCCGTGCCGAGTACCGGCAGGAGAACGCCGCGATCCTGGCACGACTGGCCAAGGGCGAGCGCATCCGGGGCATGCCTTTTCGACGCCTGACCGACGATGGCCGCCCGATCGTGGCGGAACTGGACGGCGTACCGATCCTGAACGACGGAAATTTCGCCGGTGCCGCGATCAGTATTCGCGACATCAGCCACGAATTCGAACTGCGCCGCCAGGCCGAGGCCCGGACCCGGGAACTGGAGGCGTTCCTGGACGCGGCGGCGGAGGGCATTGTCGGCACCGATGCGAACGGGAACATCACGATCTGGAACCGGGCGGCGGAAGCGATCTACGGCATCAGCGCGCAGGAGGCGCGCGGCACCCCGGTTCGCGACCTGCCGGGCGGCGACCCCACCGCGGTGCGGGATGATCGGTTGCGTCGCCTGAAACGGGGCGAGAAGTTCCGCAACCTGGAGAGCATGCGGATCGCCCGCGATGGCACCGAGCGCCAGGTCGAGGTCTCGATCAACCCGATCTTCGACCAGGACGGCAACTTCGCTGGTACAGCCGGTTCGCTGCGCGATCTGTCCGAGATACGGCGCGCGGAGGCCCGGAGCCAGGAAAGCCAGCGGCAGCTTGCCGATGCGACCCGGGCCATCACCGATGCCATCGCGATCTTCGACGCGGAGGAGCGGCTGGTCCATTTCAACCAGAACTATGCCCGCCTGGTCGGTGGGATCGAGAGGTTGCGTCCCGGCATGTCCTGGGAATTCATCGTCCGGACCAACCTGGAGAGTGGTGCGCTCAACCTGCCGGACGGTGATACGGACAGGGATGCCTGGATCGAGCATCGCCGCCGCAACCGCTTCAATGCCGACCGCCCTTTTGTTCTCTCTCTCCCGGACGGAACCTGGCTCGTCGGTCGTGACTACCCGATGGAGAATGGCGGCTTCATCAGCGTGCGCCAGGACATCACGGAACTGAAGCAGCGGGAGGCGGAACTGGCCCGCTCCAACAGGGACCTGGAGCAGTTCGCCTTCATCGCCAGTCACGACCTGCGGGAGCCGCTGCGCAAGATCCAGTCGTTCGGCGGCATCCTGTCTTCCGAGTATGCCGACGCGATCCCCGAGGAGGCGCGGACCTTCCTGGGCTTCATGACCAATGGCGCGGACCGGATGGAGAACCTGATCGACGACCTGCTCCAGTTCTCCAGGGCAGGGCGCTCGCAGGAGGCGATGGAGGATGTCGACCTGGCCGCTGCCGTCTCGGAGGCAATGGACAACCTGCTGGTCCTGATCGATGACACCGATGCCGTCGTCAATGTCGGATCGCTGCCTCGGGTCAGGGGACGGCATGGCGACATCGTACGGATCTTCCAGAACCTGATCGCCAATGCGATCAAGTACCGGCACCCGGACCGAAATCCCGAGATCAGCATTGGCTCCGAAGGTAACCAGGATGGTATGGTTCGGATCAGCGTCCGGGACAATGGATCCGGCATTGCCGCAGAGCATGCCGAGACCGTGTTCGAACCCTTCCGGCGACTCGGCAGACGGGATGCCGTTGCCGGTACGGGCATGGGCCTCGCCATCGTGCGGAAGCTGGCTGTCGGCCTGGGTGGCGGTATCTGGCTGGATGTCTCGGGCGACCGGGCGGAGGCAGACGGAGCCTGCTTCAGGCTGGAGTTGCCGGAATGTGGATGACGGGGATGAACCGTTCCGTTATGGCTGTGCCGCGATGACCCTGCGGTACCGAAATTCTTGCGGAACACCGTCGGAGTACGGGTGCGTGATTGGCAAGGGGCGATATTGATATGTCGAGAGTCATTTGGGCCGAGGATGATCCCGTTGACCGGATCCTGTTCGAGCGAGCCATCAGGAAGGCGAACAGTGACCTGGTCGCGACCTTTGTTGATGACGGGCAGGAGATGCTGGACCTGCTGAACGGGAAGGGGGCTTACGAAGGCAAGCCCAAGGCGCGCGACGTTGACCTGCTGGTGCTCGACCTCAACATGCCCGGCATGGATGGCCGCCGCCTGCTGGAGAAGCTCCAGGCAACGTCCGAGTTCCGTCGCATCCCCTCCATCGTCGTGACCACGTCGCAGGCCCGTGCGGATGTCCTGAGTTGCTACGACCTTGGCGCCAATTCCTACATCACCAAGCCGCGGTCCTTCGACCAACTCGTCCAGGTCATCGGAAACATGAGCACCTACTGGTCGAAGACCTGCGTCCTGCCTGCCGCCTGATGGAAAAGTGACAGGCTTTACTGTGCCTTAACATATCATGTGTCATTAATGAGCCTCCGAAGGGAATAGCCGGAGTCCACACGTGTCTTCCATCATCGGCAACGTCATCGACCTGCGAGAGGCGCGAAACGCGAAGAAGGAGCGCCCGATCCGGGTGCTCATGGTCGATGATGATTACGAGGATTTCGTGCTTGTCGAGCGCTTGCTGAAATCCAGCAGCCGTCGCTACCGCGTGACGCATATCGACTCTGTCGAGGAGGCGGAGGAGGCCGTGCGCAAGGGCGAGCACGACATTGCCCTGATCGACTATCACATCGGTGCGACCACCGGCCTCGAGCTGATCCGGTCCATGCGGGAGAAGAATGCCCGTGTGCCGTTGATCCTGCTCACAGGCAGCTCGGACCCGACGATTGACCTGACCGCGCTGGAAGCCGGTGCGGTGGATTACATCGACAAGAAGGACCTGTCGTCACGGGTCCTGGAGCGGTCCATCCGCTATGCATATGCGCAGTTCCGGACGGAAGAGCGCCTGCGTCGCAGCGAGACGGCGATGCGCGCCGCGAAGGAGCAGGCCGAGTATGCCAATGCGGCGAAGAGCCAGTTCCTTGCGCACATGAGCCATGAACTGCGGACCCCGCTGAATGCGATCATCGGATTCTCCGAACTGATGCGTGAAGAGGTGATGGGGCCGGTCGGGAACGACAAGTACGTTCCCTACGTGAAGGACATCCATGAGAGCGGTCAGCACCTGCTGAACCTGATCAACGACATCCTCGACCTGTCCAAGGTCGAGGCCGGGCAGATGGAGTATCATCCGGAGCCGGTGAACGCGCTCGCGCTGACGGAGGAATGCCTCACGATCGTGCGCGAGAAGGTGAAGTCCGCGCGGCTGGAGATCGTGGTCAATGTCAATGGCGACAGTTTCCTGATCGTCGACCGGCGCGCCTTCAAGCAGATCCTGCTGAACCTGCTGTCCAACGCCATCAAGTTCACGCCCGATACAGGTCGCATCACCGTCAGCCTGAACCTGTCGACACCGAAGCCGACCTTCAGCGTCTCCGATACCGGTGTCGGCATTCCGGAAGAGAAGCTGGCGACGGTGCTGGAGCCTTTCGGACAGGCCGGGCAGGAACTCTACCTGGCCGAGCCGGGCACCGGTCTCGGTCTCGCCATCGTCAAGGCGATGGTGGAGGCACATGACGGCGAGCTTCGCCTGGAGAGCGTCGAGCACCGGGGCACCACCGTCTCCATCATGCTGCCGGCCAAGCGCGTCCGCCAGTAGACCCGTCGCCGGGTCCTTTCGGCTCTCAGAACTTCTCCACCCAGGGCCTCAGTTCCACCTCCAGCGACCAGGCGCTGCGCGGCTGGTCCATGGTGGCGATGTAGGTGTCGGCGATGGCATCCGGGTCCAGCAGTGCGTCAGGATTCTCCGCGCTGTCCTGGCGGCCGGGGCGGGTGTCGGAGCGGACACCGCCATCGATCACGAAATGGGCGACATGGATGCCCTGGGGGCCGAACTCCCGCGCCACAGACTGCGCCAGACCCCTGAGGCCGAACTTGCCCATCGCGAACGGGGCGGATCGCGGATAGCCCTTCACGCTGGCCGATGCGCCGGTGAAGAACAGCTTGCCGTGGCCCTGCGCCACCATCCGCCGCACGGCCGCCTGCGCCACCAGGAACCCGCCGAAGCAGCTGATCTTCAGCGCCTGCTCCACCTGTGCCGGATCCTGGTCCAGCAGCGGGCCGCGCGACGCCATGCTGGCGTTGTAGAGCACCAGGTCGACGCCACCCAGTTCCCGGTCCACCGCTGTGAACGCGTCATTCACGGACCCGGCCTCGCTGGCGTCGCAGGCGACGGTCATCGCACCGGTCTCGGCGGCGAGGTCGGAGAGCTTTGCGGTGGAGCGGCTGGCGAGGGCGAGCCGGACGCCGCGCGCGGCGAGCTTGCGCGCGAAGCTGGCGCTGATGCCGGGGCCCGCGCCGACGATGAGTGCCCGTTCGATGTTCATGTCCGCGTCTCCCCGCTGGTTGCGTGCTGCAGACTGAGATGTCGCCATGAACGTCTTTGGCAAGGCAGGAATTTCATCCTGTCGGTTGCATCGCGCCAGACAGGCCGTACCGTGTGCGCATGAACAAGCAGATACACGAGATGAGCGCCCTGCAACTGGGCGCAGGCATCCGGTCGGGAGACCTCGACCCGGTTGCCGTCACCGAGCATTTCCTGGCCCGCATCGACGCGGTGGACACGGACCGGAAGATCTATGTCCGGACCACCCGCGAGAGGGCACTGGCGGAGGCCATGGCCGCGCGACAACGCCAGGCGGACGGCGCGCTGCGCGGCCCGCTCGACGGCGTGCCGATGTCGTGGAAGGACCTGGTCGATACCGGTGGCTTCCCGACGGAGGGGGGCAGCCGCCTCTATCAGGGGCGCCTGCCGGACCGCGATGCGCTGGCGCTGCAACGTGCCACGGCGGCAGGCATGATCTGCCTCGGCAAGACCAACCTGCCGGACCTGGCCTATTCCGGCCTCGGCGTGAATCCCCATACCGGCACGCCGGCCAATGCCCACAGCCCGAAAGGCGACCCGCGTGTGCCCGGCGGCAGTTCGGCTGGTGCCGGGGTGTCGGTGGCGCTGGGCCTGGCGCCGGCCGGCATCGGCTCCGACACCGGCGGTTCGGTGCGCATTCCGGCGGCCTTCAACGGCATCGTCGGCCTGAAGACTACGTGGGGGCTGATCCCGCTGGAGGGGGTGATGCTGCTGGCCCCGTCACTGGACACGCTGGGGCCGCTGACCCGCGACGTGGCCGATGCCAACCAGATCAGTGCGATCCTGTCCGCCACCCGTCCCGCCGACCTGGGTGGCGCGTCGCTGAAGGGCGCGCGGCTGCTGCACGCGACCGGTCATGATGACGACGTGATCCAGCCGGGCGTGAAGGCCGCGGTCGAGGCAGCGGTGGAACGCTGCCGGGCGGCCGGGGCCGAGGTGGTGACGCGGCGGCTGGATGCCTTCGACGCGGTGGACGAGATGGTCAGCCAGCACGGCAACCCGGTGACGCTGGAGGGCTGGGCGCTGTGGCACCAGGCCATCGACGCCAATCCCGGCGCGATCTACCCGCCGATCCTGGAGCGGATCCGGGAGGGGCGGAAGGGCACGGCGATCGATGCGGAGACCATGCGCCGCCGCTTCATGGACCTGCAGCGCGCCTACATCAACGCCACCGCCGGGTTCGACGCGGTGCTGATGCATTCCGTGCCGGTGGTCGCACCGCCCATCGCGCTGGTGGAGAACGACACCCAGCAGCATGGCCGCCAGGCGCTGCTGAGTTCCATCGCGACGCGGCGGGTGAACTATCTCGGTCTTTGCGGCCTCAGCCTGCCCTGCGGTCTCAGTGACGGGATGCCGGTGGGGCTGGCCGTGATCGGCCATCCGTTTGACGAGGGCAGGGTGCTGCGCACCGGCGTTGCGATAGAGAGGGCCTTGGCATGACCGCACATCACATCATCGACATGACCGGCAAGACCGTGCTGATCACCGGCGGCAGCCGTGGGCTGGGGCGCGCCATGGCGCTGGGCTTCGCCGCTGCGGGGGCCAATGTCGCCATCGCCGGACGCAAGATCGAATCCTGCGAGTCCACGGCGGCGGAGGTGCGGGCGCTGGGCGTCGAATGCTCCGCCCATGCCTGCCATGTCGGGCACTGGGAACAGTGCGATGCGCTGGTGGAGGCCGCCTACGCCGCGCATGGCCGCATCGACGTGCTGATCAACAATGCCGGCATGTCGCCGCTCTATGACCGTCCCGTCGACATCTCGGAGGGGCTGTATGACAAGGTGCTGGACGTCAACCTGAAGGGGCCGTTCCGGCTGTCGGCAGCCATCGGGGAACGGATGATCGCCGATGGCGGCGGCTCGATCATCAACATCTCCAGCGGTGCCGCGATCCGGCCCCGTGCCAACGTCATCACCTATTCCGCCGCCAAGGCGGGGCTGAACGCGATGACGGAGGCGTTCGCCGATGCGCTGGGGCCGACGGTGCGGGTCAACTGCATCATGCCGGGGCCGTTCCTGACCGACATCTCCAACGCCTGGGACATGAAGGCGTTCGAGGAACGGGCGAGGACCTCCATCGCGCTGGAGCGCGGTGGCCAGCCGGAGGAAGTGGTCTCGGCGGCGCTCTATCTCGCCTCCGACCATGCCGGCTACACCACTGCCGCGATCCTGCGCATCGACGGCGGCTCACGCTGATCCGGGCCGGCCGAAACCGATTTCACCTGACCCACCGGGGGGCACCATGCTGCAGAACGACCATCTCGACGCCTGGGACCGGGAGACCTTCTTCCATCCCTCCACCCACCTGGCCCAGTTCGCGCGGGGCGACATTCCAAACCGCGTCGTGACCGGGGCGAAGGGCGTCAACATCACCGACCGCGACGGCAACACGCTGCTGGATGCCTTCGCCGGGCTCTACTGCGTCAATATCGGCTATGGCCACAGCGAGGTGGCGGACGCCATCGCCGCGCAGGCGAAGGAACTGGCCTACTACCATGCCTATGCCGGGCACGGGACGGAGGCGTCGATCACCC
The DNA here is from genome assembly GCA_965228535.1 of Minwuia sp. Taxonomy (GTDB): domain Bacteria; phylum Pseudomonadota; class Alphaproteobacteria; order Minwuiales; family Minwuiaceae; genus Minwuia. The sequence continues at coordinate 2,210,557 of CBDDHU010000003.1, forward strand.
TGGCGCGGATGGTGATCGACCGCGCGCCGGCCAACATGAGCCGGGTGTTCTTCGGCCTTGGCGGCTCCGACGCCAACGAGACCAACATCAAGCTGGTCTGGTACTACAACAACGCGCTGGGGCGGCCGGAGAAGAAGAAGATCATCTCCCGCTGGCGCGGCTATCACGGCTCCGGCCTGATGACCGGTTCGCTGACCGGGCTGCACCTGTTTCACCGCCAGTTCGACCTGCCGTTCGACACGGTGAAACACACCGAGGCGCCCTATTTCTACCGCCGCGCGGATCGCGGCATGACGGAGCTGGAATTCAGCCACCACTGCGCCCAGAAGCTGGAGGAGCTGATCCTGGCGGAGGGGCCTGAAACGGTTGCCGCCTTCATCGGCGAACCGGCCCTGGCCACCGGCGGCATGGTGCCCCCGCCGGAGGGGTACTGGGAGGCGATCCAGACCGTCCTGAAACGTCACGATGTGCTGCTGATCGCCGACGAGGTGGTCACCGGTTTCGGCCGCATGGGGACCATGTTCGGCTCCGACCATTTCGGCATGCAGCCCGACATCATCACCATCGCCAAGGGGCTGACATCGGCCTATGCGCCGCTGTCCGGCTCAATCGTCTCGGAGCAGGTCTGGAAGGGCCTGGCGGAGGGCACCGACAGGTTCGGCGTCTTCGGCCATGGCTGGACCTATGCCGCCCATCCCATCGGTGCCGCGGCCGGCATCGCCAACCTGAAACTGTTGGATGACCTGAACCTGATCGCCAACGTGGCTGAGATGGGGGCCTATCTGAAGCAGGGCCTGACCGAGGCGCTGGGCGAACACGCCAATGTCGGCGACATCCGGGGGGAGGGGCTGCTGCTCGGCGTCGAACTGGTGAAGGACCGTTACCACGGCCCGACCTTCTTCGATGCCGCCGACACCATCGGCATCAAGGTGCATCAGGCCCTGCTGCGCCGCGGCGTCATTTCCCGCGCCATGCCGGAGAGCGACATCATCGGCATCGCCCCGCCCTTCTGCATCACCAGGGAGGAATGCGACCGCGTCATCGACGCCCTGAAGCAGTCCGTCGTCGAGGTGCTGGGAGAAGGCTGAGGCAGGCGTCTCCACCTTACCGGACGGCGCTGCCGGACTTGATCCGGCAGCCCATGGTGCCGCTTCGGAGCCCCCCTCGCTCCTTCCCCCTTGACGGGGGAAGGTCGGGAAGGGGGTGAGCGGCGGCAGCATCGGGCAATTGTGCTGACGGGGCACCACCGGGCTTCCCCCCCCCACCTCGATCCTCCCCCGCCAGGGGGGAGGAGGAAGCGGGCGGCACCTCGCCCGACGGGAAAGCCCGTCAGGAGAAGAAGCCGCGCAGGACCTTCTCGTAGATATTGGTCAGGTGGGCGATGTCGTCGACGCCGGCGCGCTCATCGACCTTGTGCATGGTCTGGCTGACCAGGCCGAACTCCACCACGGGGCAGGCGTCCTTGATGAAGCGGGCGTCGGAGGTTCCGCCGGTGGTGGACAGGTCCGGCGTCACCCCCAGCTCCGCCTGGATCGCGGCGGTCAGGATCTCGGTCAGCGGCCCCGGTTCGGTCAGGAACGGGTCGCCGGAATTGCGGACCGTCAGCGTGTAGTCGCCGCCCACCGCATCGCAGGCGTCCCGCACCATCCGCTCCAGCCCCGCCGCGTCCTGCAGCGTGTTGTAGCGGACGTTGAAACGCGCCTCTCCCTTCGCCGGGATCACGTTGGAGGCCGCGTTGCCCACATCCACCGTGGTGATCTCCAGGTTCGACGGCTGGAAGTGGTCATTGCCGTCATCCAGCTTCAGCCGCGCGATCCGGTCCAGCATCGCCACCAGCCGGGGCAGGGGATTGTCGGCCAGGTGCGGATAGGCGACATGGCCCTGGGTGCCGCCGACCACCAGGTGGCCGGATAAGGATCCGCGCCGCCCGATCTTCGCCATCTCCCCCAACGTGTTGGGATTGGTCGGTTCCCCCACCAGGCAGGCGTCGATGCTCTCCCCCTGCTGCTTCATCCAGTCCAGCACCTTCACCGTGCCGTTGATCGCCGGGCCCTCCTCGTCACCGGTGATCAGGAAGGCGATGGAGCCGTCCAGCCCGTCGCGGATCACCCGAGCCGACGCCTCCACCATGCAGGCGATGGCGCTCTTCATGTCCGTCGCGCCGCGCCCGAACAGCTGCCCGTCCACGATCTCCGCCCCGAACGGGTCGCGGGTCCAGGCGGCATTGTCGCCCACCGGCACCACGTCCACGTGCCCGGCGAAGCAGAAAGTGGGCTTGCCCGTGCCGATGCGGGCGTACAGGTTCTCCACGTCCGGCGTGTCCACGTCCGAGAAGGTCATGCGGTGGCAGGTGAAGCCGAGCGCCGTCAGTTCCTTCTCCAGCACCCCAAGCACCCCCGCATCCTCCGGCGTCACGGAGGAACAGCGGATCAGGTCGCGGGCAAGGTCGAGCGCGGTCGGAACGGGGATGACCTGGGTCATGGAAGGGGCCTCGGCAGATGAAACGGGGGCAGTCATGTGAGCGTCAGTCTTGGCACTCCCCGTGCGCCGGGGCAAGCTGTCAGCAATTGCTTAGGAGTTTGGGGGACACACTGGAAGCGTGTTTGCCGCCTGTTCCATCCATCTCCCCCTGCTGACTACCCATGGGAGGAGGAGAGGGATGGAACAGGCCACGGAGAAGCCGGACGAACGAATGATGGATTTCGAGAAACCCAGTCCCATGTCGCAGGCACTCGACGCCGCGAGCGGGGCGCTGAACCGCGGCGAGGTGCCGGTGGGCTGCGTCGTGGTGCATGTGCCGACGCAGCGCATCATCGCGCGCAGCGGCAACATGACCAACTCCCGCAGCGACCCTTCAGGTCACGCCGAGATCATGGCGCTGCGCCAGGCCGGCATGGCCATGGGATCGCCGCGCCTGACCAACTGCGACCTCTACGTGACGCTGGAACCGTGCACCATGTGCGCCGCCGCCATCAGCCACGCCCGCATCCGCCGCCTCTATTACGGTGCCAGCGATCCGAAGGGCGGCGCGGTGGAGAGCGGCGTCCGCTTCTTCCAGCAGCCCACCTGCCACCACGCGCCGGAGATCTATCCCGGCATCGATGCCGACCGCGCCGCCGACCTGCTCCGCCGGTTCTTCCAGAAGAAGCGGGTCTGAGCGGCGCGGGCCGACACACGACGGAACGGGGACTACTTCCAGGGCGCGACCAGGTACTTCTCGCCGGTCTTCATGGTGCGGTAGTCGGTGACCGCCTCCTTCGTCAGCATCTCGTCCAGGCTCACCACCTTCTTGTAGCTGCTGGCAAAGGTCGTGGTCAGCGTGTCCAGCACGCGCTGGCGCATCCGGCCCATGGTCTCCATCCCCGCCATCTGCAGGAAGGGGAACAGCAGCCAGCCCGACAGCGTCCAGCCGAAGCCGTAGCTGGGGGACAGGGTGGTCTGGCCCACGTTCAGCCGACCGTAGATGAACATGCGCTTCTGCTGGTTGGAGCCGTAGCGGGAATACTCGCTCATCTTGCCGACGGCGACCTGCTCCATCGCCTTGAACACGGTATCGACCATCTTCCCGCCGCCGATGGGATCGAAGCCGTAGAAGGCGTCGGTCTCGTCGATCGCGGTGCGCAGCCGGGCGGTGAAGTCATCATCCGCCGAGTTCACCACGTGGGTCGAGCCGAGCTCCTTCAGCAGGTCCACCTGCTCCTGCTTGCGCACGATGTTGACCAGCGCCAGGCCGTCCTCCTGGCAGATGCGGGTCAGCATCAGGCCCAGGTTGGAGGCGCCGACCGTGTGCAGCATCGCGTTCTGCCGGTCCATCTTCGCGTTCTCGACGAAGCCCAGCGCCGTCATCGGGTTGACGAAGGCACTCGCCCCGTCCTGCGCCGTGTGGTCGCCCAGCGGCAGGCACATGGAGGCACTGGTGACGGTGTACTGGCTGTAGGCATTGCCGGGCACGCAGGCGACCCGCTGCCCCATCAGCGCCTTCGCCGCGTCGCTGTCACCCGTGGCCACCACCGTGCCCGCGCCCTCGTTGCCCGCCGGCAGCTTCAGCCCGTGCCGGGCCTTCGAGCCGCTGTTGAACGGCTCCGGCATGGTGGCGACATACTTGCCCGGCGAATACTCCGCATTCTCCAGGTCCGCCGCACTGGTCAGGATGGCCAGGTCGGAGGGATTGATCGGCGCCGCCTCCATCTTCACCAGCACCTGGTTGCCGGTCGGATCGGGAAAGCTCACCTCCTCGATCGCCACGGTGAGCGTGCCATCGCTCTCCAGCGTCGTGAAAAGCTGCCTGCCAGTGGTCGCCATGTCGGTCTCTCCCTCTCTCGGTTCCGGAATGTTGCAGCACAGGTAGCGCCCGGATGCGGGGACGGGAAGGGTGAATGTGGTTGGGGCGTACTGTTCCACCGCTCCCCGCCCGGGGAATGGGCATGACCAAAGAGACTCCTTCCCGTGCACCCTGCCCCTCGACTACCCTTCAGGTTGTGGGATGGGAGCGAAGCCATGGCGATACGGATCGAGCCGAGCAAGAAGACCATCGACCGGGAGGATGTCGCGAAGACAGTCGCCGTCGCCATGGCCTATGGCGCTGCCAAGGAACCACATGGTGCCTTCCGCTTCTCCCTTGACGCTCTGGTCAAGCTGCGGCCCGCGAAAGGTGGCAAGGCAGGGGAGCGTGCCTGGTTCCTGTGGCAGGAGGCACTGGCCGGAACATTAGCCCGGGTGCTGCCGGGCGAGCCATGGAACATGCAGCCCGCCCGCCTGAAACAACTGACCACCGATCTGCTGTGGGCGTCGGCGGAGCGGATGCGGACGTCGCCGATCATGCTCCATGGCCATCACCTTGAGCGGCCCCGGAGCTTCCTGCCCTACGAGAGCGCGCGGCGGGACATCGTTCTGGCTGTCTGCACAGGACCGCTGGCGGATAGAAGGGGCGAACTCGAGAAGGCGCTGAATGCGGCCTTCAGGGATGCGTTTGCGGCAGCAAGGCAGGCCGAACCGGATTACTACACCAACCTGATCGATGACCGGACCTCGGTGCCTGCCGACCGGCAGCGGCAATGGGATGAGCACCGCGACCGCATCGGGCGGGAGATCATGGTCGAGCCGATCTTCGGACAGGACCGCATCACGCTGGACGACCTCTACATCCCGCCACGCTGCATCTTCTCCACGACCAGGCTTTCCCAGCCTGATGAAGACGGGGAAGAGGAAGACCCGGATTTCCGTCGCAGCCGCCCAGAGAGGAAGCTTGAGGCACATGTGCAGGACCTTCGGGAGACCGTACTGAAATGGTGGCGTACCAGCGACGGGACCGACCGTATCCGGCTCATCGGCGGCGCGCCGGGCAGTGGCAAGTCGAGCTTTGCGAAGATGCTGGCATGGGAGGTCGGTGCCGAACCTGAGGAAACCGTTCTGTTCGTGCCTTTGCACCGGATCGGCGGAACGGACGCCCTGCGTGACCATGTCCGGCAATATCTGACCGCCGCTAATGGCGGCGGATTCGATGCTGAGACAGACCCATTGTCGTGGCTTGGCAGGTCCGGACAGGATGACTGCCTGCTCATCTTCGATGGTCTCGACGAACTTGGTGAGGCGCACAACCCGGACCGGTTTGGTGAATTGGTCAGGAACCTGCGCGACATGGTGGTGAGTCTCGACGGATCGGAGAATGGGGGCGGTCGCGTCCGTGCCGTCGTCCTGGGGCGCAACATCGCGGTCTCGGAGGCGCGGGAGAAGCTGGCTCTGTCCCCGGAATATTGGCTGGAAGTGCTGCCCATGGCCCCGGCACCCGAACGTGGAGCCGAAACCGATGACTGGGTGGAAGGCAAGGCGGAGCAGTTCGGTCAGATGGCCTATCAGGTGGCAGAGGTGCTGGCCGGGAGCGATGACCGCCCCACCTACTGGCAGAAGTGGCAGGCCGCGCATCGCCAGGAAGCAGCCGAGATGCCGCCGGGGCTGCAACCGGGTAATCTGGACGAATTCAGTGCTGAGCCGCTGCTCTGCTATCTGCTGCTGTTCTCCGGGCTGGCGGACGAACGCTGGAAGGAGGTGGAGGACAATCGGGGTCTCCTGTTCCGAAAGATTCTCTACGATATTCATCAGCGGAACTGGGGCGCAGATGGTGGCGGCCATCCCTCAGGTCCGGAGAGCTTCGGCCAGTTCCTCGCCCTGATGGCGGGATTTGCACTGGCCGCCTGGCATGGTGGGGGGCGTGTTGGCCAAACGGCTGACTATGAATGGGCGCTGGGTGCCTATCGACCGACAGAGGCAAGGAAGCTGCTGAAGAAGGATTTTGCCCAACTGAAGAATGTCGCCCTGATGCTGCATGTGCGTGCGGAAGGCCATGGGGAGGAGAAGACGTTCGAGTTCATCCACAAGAGCTTCGGCGATTATCTGGTTGCGCTGGCGCTGGCCGACGCCGGACTGGACTGGATGGATGACCTAGAGGCAGGCAGCATATCGGAGGACGATTTCCTGCGGCGCTGGCTTGCCCTGACAGGTAGTGCGCCGGTGACAGGTGAAATCCTTGATTTCCTGAACGGCGAAGTGGCGTCCGACCTTGCGGATCTGAAATGGACGGACGAGGAGCATGAATGGCGGGGCGGGGTTGATTTGTTCGTGTCCTCGAACAGGCGCAGAGGATACCGGTCTTCCGGTGCGCTTGAACCGTCCGGATGGGCAGAGGCACGACTGGGCATTCTGAACCCGGCCTTCTCCCTCGTTCTGGTTGAAGGCTTCCCTGCATATGAAAGCGAAGGGCCGTCCCAGACTTGGCGGCAGCGCGAGGTCCGGCATCGCCACGCGGAAACCAGTCTGCTTGCGCTCGTTCAGGCCCTCGCCTGTGTCGCCTGGCCTTTCGGGATATCGGAGTCGGTTGCCGGTCGTCTCGACTTCTTTGCAGGCGAGGATGTCGGGACGGGGGAGAGAAATGGCCACCTCCGCAGCCTGGTCCTGCGGCTCATCACCTCCAATGACAGCCTCGCCGAACTGGCAAGGAGGCGGCTGTTTGTGCGCCTTGCCGCAGACAGCATTGATTTTCGGAGGCAGGATCTTGTTCTAGTTGACTTTAGCGCCGCGCACCTGAGCGGCGTGGACCTGAGCCGCGCGCACCTGGTCGGCGCGCACCTGGTCGGCGCGCACCTGGTCGGCGCGGACCTGAGCGGCGCACACCTGAGCGGCGCGCACCTGAGCCGCGCGCACCTGAGCGGCGCGGACCTGAGCGGCGCGGACCTGAGCGGCGCGGACCTGAGCGGCGCGGACCTGCGCAGCGCGGACCTGAGCGGCGCGGACCTGCGCAGCGCGGACCTGAGCCGCGTGCACCTGCGCAGCGCGGACCTGAGCCGCGCGGACCTGAGCGGCGCGGACCTGAGCCGCGCGGACCTGAGCGGCGCGGACCTGAGCCGCGCGGACCTGAGCGGCGCGGACCTGAGCCGCGCGGACCTGAGCGGCGCGGACCTGCGCAGCGCGGACCTGCGCAGCGCGCACCTGAGCGGCGCGCACCTGGTCGGCGCGGACCTGCGCAGCGCGGACCTGCGCAGCGCGCACCTGAGCGGCGCGGACCTGAGCGGCGCGCACCTGGTCGGCGCGGACCTGCGCAGCGCGCACCTGAGCGGCGCGGACCTGAGCGGCGCGCACCTGGTCGGCGCGGACCTGCGCAGCGCGGACCTGCGCAGCGCGCACCTGAGCGGCGCGGACCTGAGCGGCGCGAAGATCGACCATGTTCATGGTCTGGATGACGCGGGGGTGGCCTATCTCATTACGCGTGGGGCGGTTCTTGCCGACAGTGAGGGTTGATCGTCTCGATCTTGGAGAAGAACAAATCGCTTCGTGGCCTCAGAGCCTCCCCCCGGAATCGTATCGCCAACCACCTGCAACTCCGATTGGATGCCCCAGCTCGAGTCTCTCCATCAGCCATTCTCCACCCGGCATCTGTCGCATACGATGCATCCAAGGCAGCTATCAGATTGCCTCCATCGCCGGTCGTCAAAGGCCACCGGCGGCAGGAACGAGGGAGAGAGATGCGTGATTGATGATCCGCCGCTGATCAAGCTGAAACGCAACCCGCCGCGGCCGACCGAGGCGCAGATCGGGGCGTTGCGGGGGGTGCCGACCGGCTTCGTGGTCGATGCGATGGACGGGCGGGGAGCCGTGTCCTTCACCATCAAGCCGGTGGATCCGGAGGTGAGCAGCTTCTGCGGGGTGGCGGTGACCTGCCATGCTGGTCCTGCCGACAATCTTGCCGTGCTGGCGGCGCTGCCGCAGGTGGGGGCGGATGACGTGATCGTGGCGGCGACGGATGCGTTCCTGGAGACGGCGGTCGTTGGTGATCTGGTGCTGCACATGGCGCGGAACCGGGGTGCCGTGGCGCTGGTGACGGACGGGTCCGTGCGCGACACGCCGGGCATCATCGATGTCGGACTGCCCTGCTTCTGCGCCGCCGTGACACCCAATTCTCCGGCGAAGAACGGTCCCGGCACGGTCAACCTGCCGGTCACCCTCGGTGGTGTCCAGATCAGTGCGGGCGATCTGCTGATCGGCGATGTGGACGGTGTCGTCGTGGTGCCCTACGACAGGATCGACGCGGTCATCGCGCGGCTGGAGGATATCCGGGCGAAGGAAGACGAGATGATGGCCGCTGTCGAAGGCGGGCTCGGCGTGCCGGGCCACATCAACGACCTGTATGCCAGCGGCCGTGTCGAGGAAACCGACTGACGGTCACGGGAATCAGACTGCCGGGGAGGGCACAAGTGAGCCAGATCAGGGAAGAGGGTGACCGGGTCTTCGTACCGGTCGAGGTGATGCATGCGCTGGGTGCTGCGATCTTCGAGGCGGTCGGCAGCGCGCCTGCCGAGGCCCGGACCATCGTCACCCGGCTGGCGGGCGCGAACCTGCGCGGCCATGACAGCCACGGCGTGATCCGCATCCCGCGCTACGTGCAGTGGGCGAAGGACGGCATCCAGGTGCCGAACCAGAAACTGCGCGTGCTGTCGGACCAGCCGGGCATCGCCATCGTCGACGGGCAGTACGGCTTTGGCCAGAGCATCGGTGAGCAGGCCGTCGATATCGGGATCGCGAAGGCGAAGGCGCAGGGTGTCGCGATGGTGGCGCTGCGCAATTCCGGCCATATCGGCCGCATCGGCGACTGGGCGGAGCGCGCGGCGGATGCCGGTCTGGTCTCCGTCCACATGGTGAACGTACGTGGTTCGCTGCTGGTGGCACCGTTCGGTGGCTCCAGCCGTCGCAGCAGCACCAACCCGTTCTGCATCGGCGCCCCCGTCGCGGGCAGCGATCACCTGGTGCTGGATTTCGCCACCTCGCTGGTGGCGGAAGGCAAGGCGCTGGTGGCGCTGAAGGGTGGCAAGCCGCTGCCGCCGGGGGCCATCGTGGATGGCGACGGCACCATCACGTCCGACCCGCGTCCGCTCTATGGCGAGACCGGGAACAGCATCTATCCCGATCCGTCGCAGGGGCCGGGCGCGTTGCGGGCCTTCGGCGACCACAAGGGCTTCGGCATGAACTTCATGATGGAGGTCATGGCCGGGGCGCTGACCGGGTCCGGCACCGCCGGCAAGCTGGACGAGCCGGAACGTCGCCGGTTCTGCAACGGCATGCTGTCCTTCTACATCGACCTGCGGGCCATGGACGGCACGGCGCGGGAGATGGGCGACAGTTTCGCGTCGGAGGTCCTGGACTACATCGCCTTCGTGAAGTCCGCCGCGCCCACCGAACCGGGCGGGGAAGTCCTGGTTCCGGGGGAGCCGGAACGGCGACTGATGGCGGAACGTCTCGCCAGTGGTCTGCCCCTGGCACGCCAGGCGTGGGACGACATCGTGGAGACGGCCCGGAGCCTGGGCATCGACCCGGATGCCCACATCGCCTGAACCTGCATCAGTCGGCTGTCAACCGCGCAGCCGCATCGCGCCCGAGCGGTAGATGTTGCGGCTGACCACGGACGGATGCGCCTGGCCGAAGCTCTCCAGCAGGTCGGCCTTCATCTCCCGCGCGGCCCGCACGTCGGCATCCTCCACGGGGCCGTTGGCCAGCAGGTCGAGGACGTGCAGGGCAAGCTGGGCGTTGCCGGTGTCGCGCAGGGAGCGGGCGGTCTTCAGCACGGTCTCGCGGTCGGAGATGGCGGCGAGCAGGGCGCGGCCCACCTCGTCGGGCTTGCCCGGGTGCAGGTCCGTCGGGTTGCGGCTGGTCCACCAGCCATTCTCCGCCCGGTAGATGTCACGCACGACATATTCGGGGCAGCCATAGATCGGTTTCATCGCCGGATGTTCGAAGATCTCCGGCGGGTATTCCATGTCGTGGATGATCTCCAGGTCGGTCATGCCGGCATTCATCCGTTCCACCACCGCCTGGCGCAGGTAGCGCAGCGCCCGCGCGCCGACGCCAAGCACGTCGGCGATGCGGTCCCGCCCCTCCACAGGCTGGCCCCACTCCGGGATCAGCAGTTCCGGGCCGCGCGCGATCATGCCCTCCAGCGTTTCCGCCCAGCGGATGGCATCGCGGATGGTGCGCAGCGGCGTGCCGACGTTGGGGCAGGACTGGATGACGGCAGAGCCGCCATAGAGCACCTTCTCCTCCGCGATCCAGAAGCCTATGGCGTCATCGGTCTCGGAAGGGGCGTGGAACAGCTCGATCTGCCGGTCGCCGCCATCGATGGTCAGGCTGTCGGTGAAGGTCTCCGTGGGATAGCAGAACTGGTCGGCGGAGATGTTGTTGCCCAGCCCGCCATCGGGGAACTGCATCCGGTTGAGATGCTCCTGCAGCCCCGATGTCTCGATGTAGCGGTCATAGCGGCGCACCAGGTTGGCATGCGCGATCAGGCGCGGGGCCGGGTCGCCCCGTTCGGCGGCGTGGGCCTGGTAGGCGGGAATGCCGAAATTGTAGCCCAGGTGACCGTGGCTGTAGAGGATCGCCAGCACAGGCAGGTCGGTGACACTGCGCAGCTTCGCGATCATGCGCTGCGGCAGGCGACGGCCGCCGCCGGTGTCCACCTGCACGACGCCGTTGGCGGTCTCCACGGCGACGCTGTTGCCCATCGCGCCGATCAGGTGGATGCCGGGGGCGATGGTGGAGAAGAATTCGGAGGGTTTGACGACCTCCGTCTCGATGCTCATGGATCGGATGCTCCGCGGCTGGGTCGGGTCAGGCCGGTGAGTTCGGCCAGATGGTTCCGGACAGGTGATGTCGGGCAGGCGGGGAGGGAGGCGCCGCCGTCGCACCGCGGCGACAGCGCCCGTCCCCTGTTTCGCCTCGCAGCGTCTCTCGGACGCCGCCTACTTCGCCTCCGGCGGGACCAGCGCGTCCGGCACCGCCACGCCCTGCTCCACGTAGTAGCGGTAGGCGCCGATATGCAGCGGCACGTTCATCTCGTTCAGCGCGGTCTCCAGCGTGATCGCCTTCATCCACGGCGCGGTGGCGTGGATGTCGTCCAGGTTCTCGAAGAACGCCTTCACCATGTCGTAGACGATCTTCTCGTCCAGCCACTTCTGGGTCTGGATGCCGACCCAGGAACCGATGGTGTCCACGGCTTCCGTGTTGACCTGGTTCTGGTAGGAACCCGGCGGAATCTGCCAGACGGTACGGCCCGGATACTGCAGCGCCGCCTTGATCAGGTCGTGGCTGAAGGCCTCCTTCGGGATGCCGAGGATGCGGATGTCGCGCACGAAGGCGAACTGCTGGATCTGCGCGCTGGGGATGCTGGTGGGCACCATGTAGACATCCATCTGGCCGTCCAGGAAGGCAACCTCGGCGGAGGACCAGTCATAGCGCATGGCCTCGTAGCCCTGGTCCGGCTTCAGCCCCGTCACGGCCTCCACCACGTCGGTCATGACCTTGGTCGCGGCACCGGCGGGCGGGCCGAGAAACACCTTGCGGCCCTTGATGTCGGCCAGCGTCTCGATGCCGGAATCGGCGAAGGTGATGATCTGGTACGGACCCAGCGGATAGTTGATCATGCCGCGCAGGTTGGCATTCATCTCCGGCGCGTTGTTCACCTTGGCGAACATCGCGGTCTTGTTCTGCATGTACCAGTTGATGGTCGGCGCGCCGGTATAGAGATCGACCTTCTGCTGCGCCGCGTCGATGGCCGACTTGGTGGCCGGCTTGCCGGTGGAGACCTGGATCTCGATCGGCAGGTTCTTCTGCACCACCTGGGTGAAGGCGATCATGAACTGGCCGACCGTGGTGCCCGGCGGGTTGCTGGCCATGGTCAGGAACGTCTTGTCCTGTGCCTGCGCCGCGCCGGGCAGCATGACGGTCTGCGCCGCCCCCAGCGCCAGCCCCAGCGCCGTGGCCGTCAGCGCACCCCTGGCCGACAGCATGTTCCTGAACAGTCCCATCTCATCCTCCCCAAAGGAATCGCGCCGCCATGGACGGCGTGACGTGATTAATGGGGTCAGGTTATATTGGCGATCAGCTTTCGCAAGCGAATTCGGATTCGGGCACAGTCATGCGGGCATGACTAACCCGATGGCATCAGGTCAGGCCGGTATTCGGGGAGACGTTCAGCCGAAGCGGACGGTTTCAGAAATCGCCCGCGTCCTGCAGTGAGGCGACAACGGCGGGGGAGGGCTGGGAGTCCAGGATGGCGACGATGGCGTCGTCGAGGCTGAGGAACTCCAGTTCCGCCCGCCTGGCATTCCATGCGTCACCCGCTTCCGACGCGGCGCGTTCGATGCGGGCCAGGGCATTGGCCATCATCTGCAGGGCAAGGCTGTAGCGGTGGCGGGTCAGGCGCTCCGGCAGGAACGGCTTGGCCTCCAGCAGGGCCTCCAGGACCAGTTTCAGCCCTTCCGTGCGCTCATCCTTCTCGAACTGCTTCCATATCGGGCGGTCGAGCCAGAGCATGCTCTGGAAACGCAGGTAGTAGGTGTGTTTCAGGTTCTGGCGCAGGTGATCGGCCAGCGGTCGGCTCATGGCCTCCGCGATGTCGCGGGATTCCAGCGGCAGGTCGCCCCGACGCGCGCGGGCCTGGCGGATCAGTTCCACCCGCTGGGCGTTGATCGGTGCGGTGCGCAGCTCCAGGATCGCCGCCACCAGCCCCTCGCGGGAGCCGAAATAATAGTGGATGGCGCTTTCGTTGCGCTGTCCCGCCGCCTGGTTGATTCGGCGCAGTGAGGTGTTGGAGATGCCTTCCTCGGCGAAGATGCGCTCCGCCGCCAGGATCAGCGCCAGCCGGGTGTCCCCACCCGTCTCCCGTTCCTTCCGCGTGCCGCGCCTGCTGCCACTGTCAGCTGCCATCCGTCTGTCGGTTCCCTGTCGCCTGTCGATCTGCTGTCGACTATCCCCAGGCGCCACCTTAGCGCAAGGCGGCGGCGGGGACATCAGGCGGTGTCACCTTCCGGTTTCCACCGCCTGAAGAGGCCGGACCCGCGTGGGTCAGATGGGAGAGATCGTCAGCTTCTTGCCCGTGCGCGGTGCCGGTGCGGGGAAGGTGTCCATGGTGGAAGCCAGGATCTGCCGCGTGTCGGCGGGGTCGATCACGTCATCGAAGCCGAAGCGCTCGCCGACCCGCAGGCTGGTGTTGAACGCCTTCAGTTCCGCCGTGTAGGCCTTGTGCGCCTCTGCCCGTTCCGCCGTGTCGGCAATGGCGTCCAGTTCCGGCTTGTAGATGATGCTGGCAGCACCCTCCAGGCCCATGCCGCCGAACTCCGCCGTCGGCCAGGCCAGCAGGATCGCCGGATGCAGCGGACGCGACCCCATGATGTAGTAGCCCAGCCCGTAGGCCTTGCGCAGCACCACGGTCATCATCGGCACGGTGGCATTGGCCAGCACCGACAGCAGCCGCGCACTGTGGCGGACCAGCGCGGTCTTCTCGATCTCCGGCCCCACCATCAGCCCCGGCGTGTCGCAGAGCAGCAGCAGCGGGATGTCGTAGGCGTCGCACAGCTCCACGAAGCGCGCCGACTTGGCGCAGGCGGGGCTGTCCATGGCACCGCCCAGGAACATCGGCTGGTTGGCAACGACGCCCACCGTGCGGCCCTCGATCCGGGCCAGCGCGGTGACCATGGCGCGGCCCCAGGCGGGTTTCAGTTCCAGCATGCTGTCCGCGTCGGCAATCCCCTCGATCACCTTGCGCACGTCATAGGCGCGGCGCGGGCTTTCCGGCACCAGGTCGCGCAGCTTCTCCGGGTCCGGCGCCGGCTTCGGCTCCACCGGACCGGAGAAGTAGGACAGGTACTTCCGGGCCAGGCGGCAGGCATCGGCGTCGTCTTCCGCCACCAGGTCGATGGACCCGGCCTTCATGTGCACTTCCGCCGGGCCGATCTCCTCCGGCGTCAGCTTCATGCCCAGCGCCGCCTCCACCAGCGGCGGCCCGGCCATGCCCATGCTGGCATTCTTCGTGGCGATGGCGCAGTCGCTCAGGCCTGCCAGGTTGGCATGTCCGGCAAAGGCGCGGCCCGGCACGATGCCCACCGTCGGGGCAAGGCCGGAGATGCGGGAGAAGGTGACGAAGGTGGTGGACGTGCCCATGGACTGCACGAACATGTCGTGCGGTCGCGCGCCGCCACCGTCCAGCCAGCACAGCACCGGCAGCTTCTGGCGCTCCGCGTACTGGAACATGCGGCTGATCTTGCCGTGGTTCACCGCGCTCTGGGTGCCGGCATAGACGGTGTAGTCATAGGCGACGATCACCACCGGGCGTCCGTCGACCTTGCCGGTGCCCATGACCAGGCCGTCGGCGGCACCCTGCATGCCCTTGGTGGCCGGTTTGGCCAGCCCGCCATACTCGACGAAGCTGCCTTCATCCAGCAGTTGCGCCACGCCTTCCCGTGCGGTGCAGCGGCCACGCGCGTGCTGCTTGTCCACCGCCACCTTGCGGGCCGCGTCCAGCTTCGCCGACTGGGCGTCGATCACCGCCTGGAGTCCGGGACGCAGGTCGCTTTCCGGGGCCTTGTTCTCTGTTTCGCTCATCTCGGTATCCGTTCTCTCTGTTCTCTGCGGCTGTCAGGTGAGGGCACCGAGCCGGTCGCGGCTCACCTTCACCCCGGCCTTGTCCCGGTCCCAGGTATCCCCGGTCACGCCCTCGTCGCGCAGCAGGTGCTTCTGCACCTTCTGCGTCGGTGTCTTCGGCAGGTCGTCCATGATGCGGATGAAGCGGGGGATCATGAAGTGCGCCATGCGCGGACGCAGGAATTCCAGCAGCTCCTGCGGATCGACGCTGCGGCCCGGCACCGGGGCGACGATGACCAGCAGTTCGTCCTCCCCCAGCTCGCTGGCGACCCCGACGGCGGCGCACTCCCGCACGTCCGGGTGGGCATTGACCTCGTTCTCCACCTCGAAGGAGGATATGTTCTCCCCCCGGCGGCGGATCGCGTCCTTGGCCCGGTCCACGAAGTAGAAGGTGCCGTCGGCGTCCTTGCGGAACAGGTCGCCGGTGTGGAACCAGCCATTGCGCCAGGCCTTCGCCGTCGCTTCCGGGTTGCTGTTGTAGCCGTGGTTGAGACCCCAGGGACGTTCGTCGCGCACGATCATCTCGCCGATCTCGCCCACCGGAACCTCGCAGTCATTGGCATCGACCAGCCGGACGGAGGCACCGGCGCGCACCTTGCCGCAGGACCCCGCCTTGGTCGGGTTCCGCTCCGACATCAGCTGGCAGCTGATCTCCGTCATGTTGAAGGTGGTGTAGATGTCGACACCGAAGCGGGCGCTGAATGCGGCGGCATCCTCCGTCAGCGGCACCATGAAGGCGCTGCGCAGGGTATGGTCGCGATCCTGCGGCCCCGGCGGTGCCTTCATCAGGAACGGCGTCATGGCCCCCAGCAGGGTCAGGCAGGTGGAGCCGGAACGGCGGATCGTGTCCCAGAAGGTATCGGTCTTGAAGGAATCGACCAGCGCGATCGACGCGCCCTTGGCCAGCATGCCGTAGGTGCCGCTGGTGCCACCGGCATGGAACAGCGGCAGGTTCACCATCCGCCGGTCATCCGCCACGATCCAGTCCCGCGCGCTGACGGACATGGTGTAGAGGTGAAGGTAGGATGACAGCACGCCCTTCGACGGTCCCGTGGTGCCGGAGGTGTAGATGATGGACTGCAGTTCCCACGGGTCGATCGGGCTGTCCAGCGGGGCAGGTTCGTCCCCCGGCGCGCCCAGGGCATCGATGCCGGAGACCGGCAGGCGGTCGAACCCGGTCTCCCCGCCGACGACCACCAGCCGTTCCAGCCGGGAGAGGTCGATGTCCTGCAACCGTTTGACCAGGTCCGCATGGACGATCATCAGCCGGGCATCCGCGTTGCGGATCACGTGCTCCAGCAGGCTGCCGCGATAGGCCGTGTTCACCGGCACGTAGGCCGCACCGGCATAGTTGATGCCGAACCAGCAGCGCAGCATCAGCGGGCTGTTGGGCAGCCAGACCAGCACCCGGTCGCCGCGCCCGACAGCCAGTTGCTGCAGACCGGCTGCCGTGCGGGCTGCCTCCGTCCGCGTCCGCTCGAACGACCAGGTCTCTCCGCCATCGAACCAGGCGAAGGGCCGGTCCGGCGTCTCCCGCGCCAGGCGGTCCAGCAGGTGGTGCAGCACGCACCGGTCACGCGGCGGAATCCGCGGATCGGCGAACGGCGCCGCGGCGGCGCTGTCAGTTCCTGTCATCAGTCGGCCCTCCCCATTTCGGACTGCCCGGACCCCTGCCGGGCATCCATCCCGCCGATCTTCCGCCCAGCGCCTTGCGGCGTCCTCCCCAGGCGTCAGATCGGCGAGATGGATCTGAATTTCGGTGGCATCGGGTTCTCCCGCCGTGCAGGCGCCCGATCCAGGATCTCCATCAGCCGCAGCCGGGTATCCTCCGGCGCGATGATGTCATCGACACCCAGCCCCTCCGCACCGCGCAGCGGGCTGACCCGCGACCGCATCTCCGCCACGATCTCGCGGCGGCGTTCGTCGGGATCGGCGGCGCTCTCGATGTCCTTGCGGTAGGCGACGTTGGCCGCCCCCTCCAGCGACATGGCGCAGATCTCGGAGGTCGGCCAGGCGAGGCTGGCATCCGCGTCGAAGCTGCGCCCGCCGCACATGGCGATGTAGCCCAGGCCATAGCCCTTGCGCAGCACGATGGAGATGCGCGGCACCGTCGCGTGGCCCAGCTCGTAGACCATGCGGGCGCTGCGCCGCCCCAGCAGGCTGCGTTCCGCGGCGGATCCGATGGAGAAGCCCGGCACGTCGATCAGGTAGACCAGCGGCACGCCGAAGGCGTCGCAGACGGCCACGAAGTGCGCGATCTTCTCGCAGGCGGGGGAAGTCAGCATCCCGCCGAGCTGCATCGGCTGGTTGGCAATGATGCCGACCGGGCGACCGCCCAGCCGCGCCAGCACCGTGACAGCGTTCTTCGCGAAGGTCGGCTTGATCTCCAGTCCGCTGTCGGCATCCACCAGACGCGCGATGACCTTGCGCACGTCGTAGGCCTTGCGCGTGTCGGCGGGGACCAGGGCGGCAAGCTGTGACTGCCGCTCGTCCCGCGCCGGTTGCGGCGCGGCGAGGGGCAGGGGGGCGCGGGCGTTGGACGGCAGCAGCCCGAGATAGGTGCGTACCGCGTCCAGCGCCTCCGCCTCGCTGTCCACGCCCAGGTGGGCGAGGCCGTGCGTATCGACCTGCGCGCCGGCACCGCCGAGCGACTGGATGTCGATTTCCTCCCCCGTGCCGGCCTTCACCAGCGCCGGACCGGCCAGCCCCATGCAGGACTGGCCACGCACCATGACCACGAAGTCGGACATGCCGGCATAGTTGGTCGGTCCGGCAAAACCCGCCCCCATCATCACCGACACGACCGGGACCCAGCCGGACAGGCGGGCAAAGTCGTGGAAGGTGGGTGAGCCATTGGCGAAATGCCGGGAATCCTGCCCGTCCTGGATGCGGTGGCCACCGCCATCCAGCAGCATGACGAGCGGGGATCCGTCCCGCATCGCCTGCTGGATCGCGCGGCGGATCTTGGCGCTGCCATGCTTGCCGCTGGAACCGCCATGGACGGTGAAATCCTGCGCCAGCACGACTGCCGGTCGGCCGCCGATCAGGGCACAGCCCATCACGACGCCATCGGCGGGCCGTTCCTCCCGCGTGCCGCCATCGTCCCGCACCAGGCCGCCGATCTCGCGGAAGCTGTCCGGGTCACACAGGTGCGCGATGCGCTGGCGCGCGGTCATTTCCGCCCGCTTCAGCTGGCGTTCAACGGCGCGGGGACGGGCATCGTCCTGCAACGCGGCCCGCGCCTCGACGATTTCCTGCTCGGCAGGGGAGAGGGCATTCATCTGTGCTCAGGCCTCGATGCGGGCGACGACCTGGCCCTCCTGCACGCTCTCGGTCTCCTCCACGACGATCTCGGCGATCGTGCCGGCGGCGGGGGCACCAACGGGAATCTCCATCTTCATGGATTCGAGGATCATGATCTCGTCATCCTCTTCCACCTTGTCCCCCACGGCGGCGACGATCTTCCAGACCTTGCCCGCGATCTCCGACTTGACGTCCATGCTTTCTCTCCCTCTCGGTGTGTCTTCAGGTTTGCTTGTTTCTGGTTCAGGACCCGGCCGGTTGCCTTGGTGTCAGGGTTTCCCGGAGCAGGTCGGTGAGGTGTCGTCCCGCGACCTGCAGGTCGGTGATGCCGCCATCGACCAGTGACTGGACGATCAGCCCGCGCACGGAGCCCAGGATGGTTGTCGCCATCTGGTCGATATCGATGCCGGGGCGCAGTTCGCCCAGTGCCTCGGCCTCTGCCAGGTGTCGCCGGAAGCCCCGGCGGTAGGCCTCGCCGAAGGCCTGCATGCGCGGGCGCAGTTCGACGGAGGCACCGATGGATTCGACGTAGAGCTGGTAGACGGTGATGGTGCCGGAGGCATCGTCGCGCGCGCCCTGCAGGTGGGTGTCCATGCGGATGAACAGGGCTTCCAGCCCGCGCAGGTCGGCGATCCGTTTCGCCACGCGTCGCTCGAACCAGCGTTCCGATGCGTTCACCACTTCCTCCAGCAGCGCAAGCTTGGTGCCGAAGCGGGCGGCGGGCAGTCCACGGCTGTACCCGGCCTCCACCCCGATATGCGCCATGCTGGTCGCGACGGACCCCTGCCGGCCGATCAGCCTGATCGCCGCAGCCAGCATCTTCCGGTCGGATTCGTTGCGCCGTTCCAACTGGGTGCGTCTTGAAGGTGAAGTGTCAGCCATCGTTCATAAACTTGTTAGTCAACCAGCAAATTAATACATCGTACCCGGTACCTTCACAAGGCCGTGCGACAGGCCCTGCGCGCGCATCAGCCCTGCAAGGAGAGGTCCTCCACCAGCTCTCCGATGATCGCATCGGCTGAAACGAGCAGGTTCTCGTCCCCCATGCCGATCATCGACTGGACCGCGACCCCGTGCATGGCGGACAGGATCAGGGTCGCGTGCTTCTCCAGGTCCATCGTGTCCGGCAGGTGACCGGCCTGCCGCGCGGCCTCCAGGTCGGCCAGGATACCGTCGTGCCAGCTCGCGTTCAGGCGCTGCACGCGGGGGCGCAGTTCCGGCAGCGTCGCGGCGGAATCGATGATCAGCAGGAACAGCGCGACGGTCGGCACCCGGGATTCCTGCACCGTCTCCAGGTGCGTGCGCACTCTCTCGCGCAGGGATTCAAGACCGGAAAGCCCCTCCAGCCGGGCATGGAGACGACGCTTGAACCAGGCGTCGGACGAATCGATGACCGCTTCCAGCAGGTTGGACTTGGAGCCGTAGCGGTCCGCCGGCAGGCCACGGCTGTAACCGGCCTCGATCCCGATCCGGGCCATGCTGACACCTGCGGAACCATGACGCGCGATCAGCTCGGTCGCTGCCCGCATCATCCGGCTCTCCGAGCGGGCGCGCCGTTCCGCCTGCGTCCGGCGGTTCTCCGCACCATCATCCCCGGTTGTCGCGGCCTGGTCGGTCTGGTCCACTGTTCCCGGTTTCCTTCCTTCCGGTCCTCAGGCGTTCAGTTTCTCGCGCCGGATACGGATGCCTGCCTTCTCCCGGTCCCAGGTATCGGCGGTGACGCCCTCGTTCCGCAGGTTGACCTTCTGCACCTTCTCCGTGGGTGTGCGGGGCAGGCGATCAACCAGACGAACATAGCGCGGCACCATGAAGTGCGCCATTCGCGGGATCAGGAACTCGATCAGTTCCGCGGGATCGACTGTCTTGCCGGGCGGGGGCGCGACGACGATCATCACCTCGTCCTCGCTGACATCGCTCTTCACCGCAATGGCGGCGCATTCCTGAACGGACGGGTGGGCCAGCACCTCGGTCTCCACCTCGAAGGACGAGATGTTCTCGCCCCGGCGGCGGATCGCGTCCTTCATCCGGTCGACGAAGTAGAAGTTGCCGTCGGCATCGGTGCGGAAGCCGTCACCGGTATGGAACCAGCCGTTGCGCCAGGCCTTCGCGGTCGCTTCCTCGTTCTTGTAGTAGCCGTGGTTCATGGTCCAGGGACAGTCGGCGCGGATGATCAGTTCACCCACCGTGCCGACCGGAACCTCGCAGTCATTCTCGTCCACCACGCGGCATTCCACGCCTTCGCGGGGTGTCCCGGCGCTGTGCAGCAGGTTGCCGTTGATGTTGGAGATCAGCGGGCAGGAGATTTCCGTCATGTTGAACAGGGTCAGGGTCTGCACACCGAACCGGGCGCGGAACTCGGTGGGGTCGAAGTCGAAGGGAACCAGCATCACCGTCCTGAGCGGGTTGTCCTTCTCTTCCGGCACCGGTTCCTGCTTCGCCAGGAACTGCGCCATCACCCCCAGCAGGATGGCGAAGGTCACCTTCGTCTCCTTGATGGTCTTCCAGAAGGTGGAGGTGTTGAAGGCATCGACGATGGAGATGGAGCCGCCCATTGCCAGCATGATGTGCGCGGGCAGGGTGCCGCCGACATGGAACATCGGCAGGCTGAGCAGGTAGCGGTCATCGGTGGTGATCAGGTCCGTGCCGTCCTCTCCCGGCAGGTTGGAATAGGACGCACCGGTCATGTAGGCGTGCAGGTAGGACGAGAGCACACCCTTGGACGGCCCCGTGGTGCCGGAGGTGTAGATGATGGACTGGGTATCCCAGGGCATGATCTCCCGCGCCGGGGGCGTGGGGTTCGCGTCGGCCGGGGACAGGGCGTCGGCACCGTGCAGTTCCAGGTCGGCGCAGCTTTCCAGTTCGCCGCCCAGGATGACCGCCGCCGTCAGCTTCGCGCGGTCGATATCCTCCAGCCGCGGGGCCAGTGCGGCGTGCGCCACGATCAGGCTGGCGTCGGAGTTGGCGACGACATGGGCCAGGATGCCGCCCTTGTAGGAGGTGTTGATCGGCACGTAGACGGCGCCGAGATAGTTGATGCCGAACCAGACCCGCAGCGCGTCAGGGCCGTTGGGCAGCCAGCTGACCACGTGGTCACCCTGCTTCACGCCCAGCCGCTCCAGCCCCGCAGCGGTCCGCCGCACCTGCTCGCGCAGCTCGGCATAGGTCCATTCGGATCCGTCAGGAAAGACCGCGTAGACCTTGTCCGGGGTCGCGGCGGCATGGCGTTCGATCAGGGGACGGGTGACGCAGGTCTCCGGTCCGGCCATGCGGGGGTCGATGAGTGCTTCGGACATGTGCAGGTTCCTCGGTTTGCTTCGTGCGGGGAGGGGAGGGCGACGGCCGCCGGTGCCGCCGCCCCTGTGCCCCGTCTAGCCCATCAGCGTGGGCAGGTAGGTGATGATGCCGGGGAAGGCGATCAGCAACGCGACCACCACGGCGTCCGCCACGAGGAACCACATGATTCCCCTGAATATCGTCGACAGGCTCGCCAGGTTGCCGACAACACCCTTGATGACGAAGACGTTCAGGCCGATGGGTGGCGTGATCATCCCGATCTCCAGGAACTTCACCAGGTAGACGCCGAACCAGATCAGGTCAAAGTTGCTCTGCACCAGCACCGGCAGCAGCACCGGCAGGGTCAGCAGCATCGCGCCCAGCGGATCCAGGAACATGCCCAGCAGCAGGTAGAGCAGGGAGATGCCCAGGATAAGCATCAGCGGATCGGCCTGCAGCCCCAGGATGGCGGAGGCGATCAGTTCGCCACTGCCCGACAGGGCCAGGAACCGGGTCAGCAGGTTGGCACCGACGGCGATCAGGAACAGCGCACCGGTGGTGGTCAGCGTCTCGATGACTGCGTTCCAGAACGCCTCACGCGTCAGCGACCCCTTCAGTGCCGAGATGATGATGGAGGCAAAGGCCCCGATGGCACCGGCTTCCGTCGCGGTGAACAGGCCGGCGAAGATGCCCCCGATCACCACCACCAGGATCACGATCAGCGGCCAGGTCTTGCCCAGATGCTCCAGGCGCTCCGACATCGGCGGCGTCTCGTCCAGCGCCGGGGCGAGTTCTGGGTTCAGCCTGGCCCTGACATAGATCATGGCGACATAGGCGGCTGCGGTCAGCAGCCCGGCCCCGACACCGCCGATGAACAGCTTGCCGATGGGAACCTCGGCGAAGACACCGAACAGGATCAGCAGGATGGACGGCGGGATAAGTGCTCCCAGCGTGCCTGCGGCGGCGATGGTGCCGGTGGCCAGTGCCGCATCGTAGCGCTTGGCGATCATTTCCGGCACCGCGATGCGGCCCATGGCGGCGGCGCAGGCGACGGAGGAACCGGTCACGGCGGCAAAGCCCGCCGAACCGACGACCGAGGCGATGGCCAGTCCGCCAGGCACCCGGGCCATCCAGCTTCGACAGGCGTCGAACAGGCTCTTGGTCAGGCCGGCATGGTAGCAGATGAAGCCCATCATCAGGAACATGGGCACCGATGACAGTGTCCACTTGGCCGCGAAGTCATAGGGAATGGCGGACAGGATGCCCCAGGCGGGACGGCTGCCGATCATCACGTAGATGCCGCCGAAACTGACCAGGATCAGCGCTATGCCGATGGGAAACCGGAACAGCAGCATGATGACAAGGACGCCAAGGCCGAGCAGGCCAATGATCTCGTTTTCCATTCAGCCCTCGTTACGTCCGGCTTCGCGCGCGATGGCCTGTTCGTGGGCTTCAGCGTCGAATGGGGTTTCTCCAAGTCCGCTGGCCAGGCCGGTGACGCTGGTGCAGAAGCGGTAGAGCAGGATCAGCGCGAAGAGGCCGAATCCCAGCGGCAGCACGAAATAGCTGGGCCAGGTCATGATCTTCAGGCCGCTTTCGAGGATGTTGGCATCGACGCTGAACTTCTTCATCGACTCGAACCAGAGCCGGTGGGCGATGCCGGCCGCCACGACGGCGGACACCAGCCAGACCACGCCGATGACGAATTTCTGCCAGCGTTCGGAGAACCGGCGGAAGATGATCTCGACGGAGATATGGCCGTTCAGCTTCTCCGACAGGGCGACCGGCAGGTAGGCAACGATCACCATGTAATAGTGGGAGACGATCAGCGACGTGGCGGGGATGGGCCAGTTGAACAGGTTCTTCAGCACCACATCCGCCACGATCTGCAGCATCATCAGCATGACCGCCGCCGCCCCGATCATCGTCGAGGCGGCGACAAGCCATGACAGCACACGTCCCAGTGCTTTCATGGGGCGGTCTTCCTTCCGGTAGCGAAGCGGATCAGAGCTTTGCCGGGTCGATCTTCGCGAAGATCTCCTTCACGAACAGCTCGGAGATCGCGTCACGGTCGGTCACATCGACGTTCTCGGTCAGCTTCACCCACTTCTCGACCAGGCCGTTGATGATCGCCAGCTGCTCTTCCGCATCGTCGATGCCGAACTTGTCCTTGTTCAGCTTCGCCACCGTCTTCAGGTCGTTGGCGCGGAACTTCGCGGTTGCTGCCGCCACTTCGGCTGAAGGCTGCGTGACCTCGACACCGACCGTGCCTGGATTCTGGAACAGGTGCTGGTTCTCGCCCCAGTAGGTCACAGTCGTCCAGGCCACGGAGGAACCGCCGGCCAGGATGAAGGACTTCTTGTCCGCATCGGACATGTCGTTCCAGACATCGCGGTTCAGGTTGAACATGCTGTTGCCGATATAGACGCCGATGGGCGCATCCAGCAGGTAGTCCGTGACCTCACCGATGGACAGGCTGCGCAGCACGTCCAGGGTGTGGGTGTTGCCGTCAAGCTGGCCCTGGCTGATCGATTCATAGATGTCGTTGGCGCCCAGCACGACAGCGGTCGCGCCCATCGCCTCGACCCAGCGGCCGAACGGGCCGAAACCACGGATCTTCTTGCCCTTGAAGTCGTCCAGGGTGGTGATCTTGTCGACCGACATCAGGTAGTACGGGCCGATCACGGAGGTGCCGAGGAAAACCTGGTTCTGTGCCTTGTACTCGTTCAGGCACTTCTCGCAGGTGGCCAGGTACTCGTTGGCCGCACCGGCGATCGCCACCGGGTTGACGCCGGCCGTGGCCATGTCCACCAGCAGGTTGCCATACGGGAATTCGCCGCGATGGTAGGCGGGAACCACATAGGCCACGTCGGCGATGCCGTCACGGACACCGGTCATGGATTCCGCAAAATTCAGCAGCGACAGCTCGAACACCTTGCCGGTGTAGCGGCCTTCGGTCCGCGCCTCGATCTGCTTGGCGAATTCATACATGCCGCGGACCAGGCCGCCGCTGCCGGTGTTGCCGATCGCGATGCGCAGTTCGTCAGCCTGTGACGGTGCGGATGCCGTCATGGCGGCCAGTCCCATGCAACCGGCGACCAGTGCAGCTTTCAACTTGAGGGTCATCTTTTCCTCCCCTGAACCTCTTTCCGCCGGGACACTAACTTACTTGCTGTGTAACCAGCAAGTAAGTTTGATTGTGATCACGTGATTCATTTTGCTTTCCGGGTCTTTCACTTGTTGCTGCATTTGCGAACGAAAATTTTTTGCAGTGCACATGGCACACCTTCTGTGCAGGCAGGCGCGTCTGCTGTATCCACCCGGAAGCAACCTGGCGGGAGGAAACGCGGATGAGGATGGTGCAGGGGACGAGCCTGGAGTCCGTCGCGGGCTATGGACTGACCGATGGCGCGGCCCCGGTGGCCGGACCGGGGGAGGTCGTCATCGACGTGGCAGCCTGCGGCATCGGCTATGTGGACGTGCTGGTCGCGCTGGGCGGGTACCAGGTCAAGCCGCCGCTGCCGCACGTACCGGGTTCCGAAGTCGCGGGCACGGTCGCGACGGTGGGGGAGGGTGTGACCGGTCTCGCCCCGGGACAGCGCGTGCTCGGTGCGGTGCGCGGCGGCTTCGCGGAGCAGGCCGTGGCACCGGCATCTGCCGTCTTCGCCATACCGGACGGCCTTGGTTTCGCCGAGGCGTCGGCGATCCAGATCAACTATCTCACGGCGCTGCATGGCCTGCGCGACCGGGCGAACCTGCAGCCCGGGGAGCGGGTGCTGGTGCTCGGCGCGGCCGGTGGTGTCGGCATTGCCGCGATCCAGGTGGCGAAGGTGATGGGGGCGCAGGTCGTGGCCGTCGCCTCGACGCCGGAAAAGCGCGCCTTCGCAAGCACGCACGGGGCTGACCACGTGCTGGACAGTGACGTGGAGGGCTGGCGGGATCGCCTGAAGGACCTGCTGGGTGGCCGCGGACCCGACGTGGTCTTCGATCCGCTCTGCGGCCCGCTGTTCGAACCCGCTTTCCGATCACTGGCCTGGGGCGGGCGGCACCTGGTTGTCGGTTTCGTCGGAGGCACGATCCCGTCGCTGCGTTCGAACCTGCCGCTGATGAAGGGGGCGGGGCTGCTGGGCGTGGACGTGCGCCAGTTCAAGCTGTTCGAGGCGGATCGGGCGGCGGCACAGATGCGCGAACTGATCGGCTGGGCCGGTGACGGTCGGCTGCAACCTGCCATCGGCACCCGCTTTGCCTTCGCCGACTTCGCGGCCGCCATGCTGCACGCCCATGGCGGCAAGGGCATGGGCAAGACAATCCTGGAGATCGTGCCCGGCGGTGAGGGCTGAATCCAGCCCTCACCGGAGGCATCGCAGCAGGATCAGATGCTCAGGTCTTCCAGGTTGTAGTCGTGCACGTCGCTGCGGGCCGCGTCGTCCCAGGTCCAGCTCTCGCTGGCCGCCACATGGGGCAGGTAGGCGAACGGGGTCTCGTCGGGAAAGCGCTGCCGGCGGGCATCGATGCCGTAGCCGATCATCCGCGCGCGGCGGCGGATGCGTTCCGCGTCATACACCGACCGGGCATTGTGGATGCCACCGGCGGTCACGCCCAGCACCGACTTCCGGCGGTGAAAGCCGAAATTCACCGTCACCCGCCAGTCCGGGCTGGTATTGGCGAAGGAGCCGTGCACGACCTGGCGGTTGCTGATCACCACGTCGCCCGGCGCGCAGACCATCGGCACCGCGTCGGGCAGCCGGTCCGATCCGGCCTCGGCGCACATGGCGGCAATGTCGACCCGGTTCAGCTTGTGGGTGCCCGGCACCACCCAGACCCCGTTGGCCGGGGTGCAGCCATAGAGCTGGGCCATGAAGTTGAAGCCGTGCGTGCCCTGGTCCCAGTCGGGGCTGTCCCAGTGGGTCACGCCGTCCCGGTGCCAGGCGACCGAAGCGCCCAGCCCCGGCTCCTTCAGGAACAGTGCCTCGTTGAACGGCACGAAGTCATCGCCGTTGATCGCCGCCGCGACGCCCAGGACCTCCGGATGCCCGTAGACCCTGAGACAGGCTTCCGAGAACTGCAGGGAACCAAGGCAGAGATAGACGATCTCCTCCGGCGCACCGGCAGCGGCCTTCGGTTCCGACATCTTCACCGGATGCCGACCCTCTGCCGCCTTCGTGCCGCCAAAGGGGTCACCCAGCGGCTTCGACCAGAACAGGTTCGGTGCCTTGTTGTCGATGCCCATGGCCGGGCGGCCCTGTGCATCCAGCGTCGCGCCCTTGTGGGTGGGGAAGCGGGAACGCAACTCGTCCACATCCGCCGCGATGTCGGCCAGCTCGTCCGGTTTCAGCACGCCCTCGAAGACGTAGAAGCCGCATCGCCAGTAGGCCTCGACGATGTCCGGATGCAGCGCGCCCTTGCCGACGAAACGGATCGGGCCGCGGTTGCCGAGCGTCATCGCCCGCTCCAGCCCCTCCGCCTGGTAGCGCTGCATCTCCGCCTCGTCAGCGCCGAAATCGACGCCCGTGGGGTGTCTGGGTGCATTCATGGTCCGGCCCTCCCGCAATGATTTCTTGATTGCGGGAGAGCGTAGCGATGGATTGCCGTTACGTTAAACGCAAACGCTGCAGGGGCCGGTTGCGCGGGCTCAGCCCCGCAGCACGCTCTGCAGTTTCATGGCAACGCCCATGTTGCCCTCGATCTTCAGCTTGCCCATCATGAAGGCCGTGGTGCCGTCCAGGTCGCCATTGACCATGGCCAGGAAGTTCTCCTTGGAGATCTTCATGGTGCAGTCGGCGTCCTTGTCCTCGTTGCTGACCGTGTTGGGGCTGGAGGCACCATCCACGAACACCACGCCATCATCGCCGAAATCGAACTTCAGCGTCGCGTCCAGGCCGGAGTCCTCGCCAACGCGGTCCCGCATGCCTTCTGTGATTTCCTCGAGAGTCGCCATCATCAGTCTCCGTCACGATCCAGTGTTTACGTTGACGGAAACTCGAACATAACTGCCGGGGGCGTGCAAGCCTGACCCAACGTCACCTCAGTGCGGAAGAACCTGAACCGCGTCGCCGGGCCGCATCACCGACAGGATGTGCAGCAGATCCTCCGGCGTGAAGGCTATGCAGCCCTCCGTCGGTGTCATGGCCGGATGGGCGACATGGACGAAGACGGCACTGCCCGCACCGGGGCGGACAGGCCGGTCATTGTGGCCGATGACCAGCACCAGGTCGTAGAGTCCGTCCGCCCGCCAGAGCTGTTCGTGGCGGTAGCGGCTGGGGAGGGTGACCGGGCGGTTGTAGTGCGGGCTTTCGACGGCATCGCACCAGCCCTGGTGCGGCTGCACGGGGGAGGCGGGGATGAGGCTGTGCGGCCGGCCCATGCGGTCGTGACGATAGAGCAGGCGGCGCACGGGAAAGCGCCCCACCGGCGTGCCGCCATCTCCCTCCACCTTCTCCGCGACGATGCCGGAACGGCCGAGCGCGCAGGGGAATGACAGCCTGCCGAGCGTGGCATGGCCTTCCGGAAAGACGCGCAGCAGGGCCATGGCGTGCCCCGGTTCAGTCCGCGGCTTCGATGCCGGACAGGGCGGCCCGGTCCTGGTCGAACTGCAGCTTGGCCAGACGGGCATAGAGGCCGTCCTGCTGCATCAGTTCGGCGTGGGTGCCGCTGGCAACGACGCAGCCATGGTCGATGACCACGATGCGGTCGGCCTTCAGCACCGTGGCCAGGCGGTGGGCGATCACCAGCGTGGTGCGGCCACGCATCAGCTCGTCCAGTGCCTGCTGCACCATGCGTTCCGATTCCGCATCCAGCGCCGACGTGGCCTCGTCCAGCAGCAGGATCGCCGGGTCGCGCAGGATGGCGCGGGCGATGGCAATGCGCTGGCGCTGGCCGCCGGAGAGACGCTGGCCGCGCTCTCCCAGTTCGGTGGCATAGCCTTCCGGCAGCCGGTCGAGGAACTCGGCGGCACCGGCGGCCTGTGCCGCTGCCCGCACTTCCTCGTCCGTGGCCTCCGGACGGCCATAGCGGATGTTCTCCATGGCGGTGGCGCCGAACATGACCGCATCCTGCGGCACCAGGCCGAAGCGCTTGCGCACCTCCGACGGGTCCGCCTGCGTGATGTCGACGCCGTCCAGCGTGATGGTACCGGCATTGGGGTTGTAGAAGCGCAGCAGCAGCTGGAACACCGTGGACTTGCCTGCGCCGCTGGGGCCGACCAGTGCCACCGTCTCGCCGTTGCGGACTTCCAGCCCGAAACCGTCCAGGGCCGCGACCTCGGGCCTGGAGGGATAGTTGAAGTGCACGTCGGTCAGCGACAGCCGCCCCTCCGGCGGGGATGGCAGCGGGGTGGGGTTGGCAGGCACGCCGATCTCCGGCACCACCTGCGACAGCTCGATCAGCCGTTCCGTCGCACCGGCTGCGCGCTGCAGGTCGCCCCACATCTCCGACAGGGTGCCGACCGATCCGGCAACCACGATGGCGTAGAAGACGAAGGCGGTCAGTTCACCGCTGGACATGGTCCCCTCGGCCACGTCCGTGGCCCCGAGCCAGAGCACCGCGTCGATGGCACCGAAGATCAGCAGGATGATCACCGCCGTCAGCCAGGCACGCACCGCGATGCGCTTCCGCGCCACGGCGAAGGTGTCGCTGACCGCGTCGCTGAAACGCTGCTTCTCGAAGGCTTCCTGGGTGAAGGCCTGCACGGTCTGCACCGCGTTCAGGCTTTCCTCCGCCCGCGCATTGACTGCCGCGACCTTGTCCTGGCTCAGGCGTGACAGCTTCCGCAGGCGGCGGCCGAAGAAGATGATCGGCACCACCACGATGGGCACCATGGCCAGCACCAGTCCGGCCAGTTTCGGGCTGGTGATGATCAGCATGGCCAGCCCGCCGATGAACATCAGCAGGTTGCGCAGGGCCATGGAGGCGCTGGACCCGACAACGGTCTGGATCAGTTCCGTGTCCACGGTCAGACGGCTCATCACCTCGCCGGTCTTGGTCTTCTCGTAGAAATGGCGGTCCAGGTCGATGACGTGGCGATAGACCGCCTGGCGGATGTCGGCGACGATCCGCTCACCCAGCCAGGTGACGGTGTAGTAGCGCGCGAAGGTGAAGGCGGCGAGCAGGGTGAAGACCCCGAACAGGGCCAGGAAGTACTCGTCCAGCAACTGCCCCTCGGAGGAACCGAAGCCATTGTCGACCATGCGGCGCACTGCCTGGCCGATGGCGAGCGTCGCGGCGGCCGCTCCGGTCAGCGCGAAGATGGCGAACAGGATCTGCAGGCGGTACGGCCGCGCGAACGGCATGAGGCCGCGCAGGGCGCTGATCTTCTTCGGCTTCGGACGTCCCGACTTCTCGTCCGTGGTTTCATCCCTGTCGGTTGAAACGGTCTCTTCCGTCATGTCGCCCCGCGCTGAATCGCCTCGAACCCGCACCTTTCCCGGTCACGTTGGCCGGACACTACTGCCGTGACGGCGGAACGCCAAGGGGGGCGCGTGGTCGCGGCAGTGCCCGGCATCACGCGGGCCGCGATCTCCTGCATCCCGGGTCGGCGGATCGTGGCTCCCGCATGTCGCGTATTGAGTCGAACTTCGTTCGCGTCTGTGTCATCATTCTGCAAAACACGGCACGAGAAGCACGCACACGATGTGACGGAGGGGTCCTGACATCGTGATGCGGCATGGCCGTCACCGGGGGGGAAGGCATGGCGTTCAGGCGGTGTGATTCATGCGACGGGGTGATTGCGGCCCGGGCCGTCATCTGTCCGCACTGTGACTCGCCCCTGCCGGAGACGGAACTGACGATGCAGCGTCCGGACCGCATGTCCGGCTCGGGCGCCTGGGGTTCCTTCTTCCTCGTCGTGGTTGTCGTCGTCCTGCTCGCCGACCTGTCCGGGGTGGTGCGCTAGGCGCATCCGGCCCGCTCACCGCTCAGATCGTGTCCCGCTGCACGAAACCGGTGGGCAGTGGATCGGGCAGGGGACCGGGCTGGCCGATGGCCTGTTCGACCTTCGCGGCGGGTGGTCCCTTGCGGCAGCGGCGCAGCAGTTCGTTGATCTGGCGGCCTTCACCGACGAACTGGGCCTCGACGGTGCCGTCCAGCCGGTTCCTGACCCAGCCCCTGATCCCCAGTTCCTTCGCGTTGCGGCTGGTGAAGCCCCGGAACCACACGCCCTGGACCCGTCCGTGAAACACGACATGCAGGGCGCTGAGGCCGGAAGGTTCGGTCATGGTCGGTGGCTCCGTCTGCTCGGGGCGTTCTGCAACATGGACAGATAGGGGTCCGGGACCATATAGAACGCCACGAACCCCGTGTGACAACCGTTGGATCAGCGCACCCCAGAGCCGCCTCATGGAACCCTTGCCCTTCATCAAGATGCACGGCCTCGGCAACGACTTCGTCGTGCTGGATGCGCGACGGCAGCCGGTGGAACTGACGCCTGAGATCATCCGTGCCATCGGTGACCGGCGGCACGGTGTGGGCTTCGACCAGTTGCTGACCCTGATGCCGAGCGACAGCGCCGCCTGCTTCATGCGCATCGACAATTCCGATGGCTCCCCCGCCGGGGCCTGTGGCAACGGCACTCGCTGTGTCGGTCGGCTGCTGCTGGAGGAAAGCGGGCAGGGCAGCGTCGCCATCGACAGCCCGGGCGGCATGCTGCAGGTCGCCAGCGCCGGGGAGGGACTGTTCACCGCCCGCATGGGCCAGCCCCGTTTCGGTTGGCAGGAGGTGCCGCTGGCGCGGGAGATGGACACGCTGCATCTCGACCTGAGCATGGGCGAACTGTCCGACCCGGTGGCCGTGTCGATGGGCAATCCGCACGTGGTGTTCTTCGTTCCGGATGCGGAGGCGGTTCCGCTGGCGGAGGTCGGACCGCGCATCGAGAACCACGAACTGTTCCCGGACCGGGCCAACGTCTCGGTCGCCAGCCAGCGCGCGGATGGCAGCTTCCGCCTGCGGGTCTTCGAACGGGGCGCGGGCATCACCTCGGCCTGCGGTTCCGGGACCTGCGCGACCTATGCCGCGGCGCGGGCGCGGGGCCTGGTGGACGGGCCGGTCCGCATCGACCTGGACGGCGGCCCGCTGTGGATGGACATGGATGATGACGGCGCGGTGCTGATGACCGGCGCGGCGAGCCTGAGTTTCCACGGCGTCATCGATCCCGGCCTGCTGGAAGGGGCGGGGGCATGAGCGGACCGGAGATCGTCACCTTCGGTTGTCGCCTCAACGCCTGGGAGGCGGAGGTGATGCGCGGTCACGCCAGCATGGCGGCGCGCGACGATGTCGTCGTCGTGAATACCTGCGCCGTGACGGCGGAGGCGGAGCGGCAGGCGCGGCAGGCGATCCGCCGCCTGCGTCGCGAACGACCGGAGGCGGAGATCATCGTCACCGGCTGCGCGGCCCAGATCGCGCCCGATGACTGGGGCGGGATGCCGGAAGTCGACCGCGTCGTCGGCAACCGCGAGAAGCTGGACCCTGCCGCCTTCAGCCGAGGCACCAACGATCCCGTGCTGGTGCAGGACATCATGCAGGTGAGCGAGACCGCCGGGCACCTGATCGAGGGCTTTGACGGGCGCGCGCGGGCCTTCCTGCAGGTCCAGAACGGCTGCGACCATCGCTGCACCTTCTGCATCATTCCCTTCGGCCGGGGCAATTCCCGCTCCGTCCCCATCGGTGTCGTGGTCGACGAGGCCCGGAAGCTGGCGGCGCAGGGGGTGCGGGAGATCGTGCTGACCGGCGTCGACATCACCTCCTACGGTCCCGATCTGCCGGGGCAGCCGACGCTGGGCCAGCTCTGCCGCCGCCTGCTGGCCATGGTGCCGGAGATCGCGCGGCTGCGCCTGACCTCCATCGATCCCGTGGAGGTCGATGCCGACCTCTGGCGGCTGATCGCGGAGGAACCGCGCCTGATGCCGCACCTGCACCTGTCGCTGCAGGCGGGCGACGACCTGGTGCTGAAGCGCATGAAGCGCCGCCATTCCCGCGAGGACGCGATCCGGTTCTGTGCCGAAGCACGGCGGTTGCGCCCCGGCATCGTCTTCGGTGCCGACCTGATTGCCGGCTTCCCGACCGAGAGCGCGGAGATGCACCTGAATTCCTGTCGCCTGGTAGAGGAATGTGACCTGACCTGGCTGCATGTCTTTCCCTATTCCGAACGGCCCGGCACCCCGGCTGCACGGATGCCCGCCGTACCGAAGCAGGTGCGGAAGGAACGTGCCGCCGCGCTGCGGGCGCTGGGCGCAGCCGCCGCCGCACGGCACCTGGCCGCGCAGGTCGGGCGCCCCGTCGAAGTGCTGGTGGAGGCGGATGGCAAGGGGCACTCCGCCCATTTCGCCAGCGTGCAGTTGCTGGGGGAGGCCGCACCGGGACAGATCGTCCGCGCTGAGGGCACCGGTGTCGAAGGTGAAATCCTGCAGGCGAGGGCAGCCTGATGGCGGAACAGGAACGCAAGGGCTGGTTCGGGCGGCTCAAGGACGGGCTGAAACGGTCCACGGGCCAGTTGACCGGCAGCATCAGCGCCGTCTTCACCAGGCGGAAGCTGGATGACGAGGCGCTGGAGGACCTGGAGGAAATCCTGATCCGTGCCGACCTGGGCGTCCAGGCCGCCGCGCGGATCACGACGGAGATCGCGAAGGGGCGCTACGACAAGGACGTGACGGACGCGGAGGTGCGTGGCGCCCTGGCCGAGGCGGTGGCGGCAACCCTGAAACCGGTTGCGCTGCCGCTGGAGACCGACGCGACGAAGAAGCCCAACGTGGTGCTGGTTGTCGGCGTCAACGGCGTCGGCAAGACCACCACCATCGGCAAGATCGCGCATCACCAGCGGGAGATGGGGCAGAAGGTCGTGCTCTGCGCCGGTGACACCTTCCGCGCCGCCGCCATCGACCAGCTCAAGATCTGGGGCGAGCGGACGGGCGCGGAGGTCGTGGCGCGTGACAGTGGCGCCGACGCGGCCGGTCTCGCCTTCGATGCCCTGAAACGCGCTCGTGAGACCTCGGCAGACCTGCTGCTGATCGACACTGCGGGGCGGCTGCAGAACAAGGCCAACCTGATGGCGGAGCTGGAGAAGATCGTCCGCGTGCTGAAGAAGCAGGACGAGACCGCGCCCCATGCCGTGCTGCTGGTGCTGGACGCCACCACGGGACAGAACGCGGTCAACCAGGTGGAGGTCTTCCGCGATGTCTGCCAGGTCACCGGGCTGGTGATGACCAAGCTGGACGGCTCCGCCCGCGGCGGCGTGCTGGTCGCGGTGGCGGAGAAGTTCGGCCTGCCGGTGCATTATGTCGGCGTGGGCGAGCAGGCGGGCGACCTGCGCCCGTTCGATGCCGACGACTTCGCCCGCGCGCTCTGCGGTGTTGCCGACTGAATCCGATGACCGGAACCCTGCATGGCACGGTGGTCGCCCTGGATGATGCGGGGGTGCTGCTGCGTGGTCCGTCCGGTTCCGGCAAGTCCGACCTGGCGCTGCGCCTGCTCGCGGGCGGCTGGCTTCTCGTCGCGGATGACCGGGTCGCGCTGATACCGGCGGGCGCGGACCTGGTTGCGACCGCGCCGCAGCCCCTTGCCGGGTTGCTGGAGGTGCGCGGGCTTGGCGTGGTCAGAACCGAAGCCGGACAGCGATGCGAGAGCGTGAAACTGCGCCTCGTCGTCGATCTGGTGGCCGACAGGGACGGAATCGAACGCATGCCGGAGGCGGATTTTTTCCGCCATGCGGGTATCCGCCTGCCACTGATCCGGCTATATCCCTTCGAAGAGTCGGCGACGGCCAGGCTGGCAATGGCGCTGGCGGTGACGATGGACCCGGACAGGCGTGTGGAGTAGGCCGGAACATGACGGAACCTGTTGAGAAGGATGAACTTCTTCTCGTGACCGGACTTTCCGGTGCCGGCAAGAGCTCGGCGCTCAAGATGCTGGAGGACATGGGCTGGGAAGTCGTGGACAACCTGCCGCTGTTCCTGCTTCCGGCACTGCTCGGTCGCGACGGCGCGGCTCAGGATGACACGACGCGCCGCTGCCTTGCGGTGGGCATCGACAGCCGGACCAGGAACTTCGATCCCGACGAACTGGACAAGCAGCTCACGGCGCTGCGCACCACTGGCGAGATCAATGTCCGGTTCTGCTTCTTCACCTGTGATGCCGATGTTCTGCAGAACCGCTTCACCGAGACCCGGCGGCGTCACCCGATGGCTTCCGACCGCACCGTGGCCGATGGCATCCGCGTCGAGCAGGAGATGTTCGCAGGCCTGCGTGACCGGGTTGACCGGGTGGTCGACACGACGGCCCTGTCGCTGCCCGACCTGCGCGAGCACATGCGCCGCCTGTTCGACCTGGGCGACGGTCAGCGCACGCAGATCCACGTCATGTCCTTCTCCTTCCGGCGTGGACTGCCGCGGGCGGCGGACTTGGTGTTCGATGTCCGCTTCCTGGACAACCCCTACTACGTGCCGGAACTGCGGGAGGGGACTGGGCTGGATGCGCCGGTGCAGGCGCACATTGCCGCCGATCCGGGCTGGGAGCCGTTCATCGGAAAGCTGGACGACATGCTTTCCTTCCTGTTGCCGCGCTATGCCAGCGAGGGAAAATCCTATCTGACCATCGCGATAGGCTGTACCGGCGGACGGCACCGCTCGGTCTTCACGGCGGAGCAGATCGCTGCGCGCTTGCGTGGAGAGGATACACGTGTGACCGTTCGCCATCGTGACCTGCCCTGAGCGGCAGCGTTGCATGCAGGGCATACGGAGACTGGGGCCGATGGGAGACAGGGGCCGATGATTGGCATGGTTCTGGTGACGCATGGTCGTCTGGCGGAGGAGTTCATTGCCGCCACCGAGCATGTGGTGGGCGCGCAGGAAAACGTGCGCGCCATCTCGATCGGACCGGATGACGACATGGAACAGCGGCGCAAGGACATCATGGAGGCGGTGTCGGCGGTCAATGACGGCAAGGGTGTCGTGCTGCTGACCGACATGTTCGGGGGCACGCCGTCCAACCTGGCGATCTCGATGATGGACCAGGGCGAGGTGGAGGTGATCGCCGGCATGAACCTGCCGATGCTGATCAAGCTCGCCACGGTGCGGGAGAAATCCAGCCTGAAGGAGGCCGCCGCTATCGCGCAGGAGGCGGGACGCAAGTACATCAATGTCGCGTCGCAGGTCCTGAACGGGGGCGACCAGTGACCGCGCGGGTGGTCAGGCGTCTGACCATCTGCAACGAGAAGGGGCTGCATGCCCGCGCGGCGGCGAAGTTCGTGACCTGTGTCGCCGCCTGGGATGCCCACATCACGGTGGAGAAGGACGGAACGTCCGTGACCGGTGATTCGATCATGGGGCTGATGATGCTCGCCGCATCGAAGGGAACGGAGATCTGCGTCACTGCCGAGGGGCAGGACGCGGAGGAGGCCGTCGGGGCGCTTGGCGACCTGGTGTCCGGACGTTTCGACGAAGGCCGTTGACGGAGGGCGGGGGGCAGGCGTTCGGCGGCCTGGGTGTCGCTGACGGCATCGCCATCGGTCCCGCGCATGTCGTCGAGGGCGGTATCGACCGGGTTGTCGAGTACCGCGTCGCCGCCGGCAGCGTTGATGCCGAGGTCCGCCGGTTCAGGGATGCCATCACCGCCGCCTCTACCCAGCTCGAGCAGTTGCGGCAGCAATCCGAACGGATCGGCGGCGCGGCGGGGGAGGAGATGGGCTACCTGCTCGCCGCCCATGCCGGAATGCTGCAGGGCGCGCGGCTGACCCGGGGGGTCGAAGCCGACATCCGCGACCGGCGGATCAATGCCGAGGCCGCGGTGCAGGCGGAGATCTCCGCCATTGCCAAGCAGTTCAGCGCCATTCCGGACCCCTATCTCGCCGCGCGCGGCGACGATGTGCGCGACCTGGGGCGGCGGCTGATCCGCACCCTGGGTGGCGCGCGCACCGAACCCTTCGCGGATGTCGCACCCGGCTCCGTGGTGATCGCGCACGAGGTGACGCCGGCCGACACGGCGGCGATGTCGCCGGAGCGGGTCGCCGGTATCGCCGCGGAGATCGGCGGCGCCGACGGTCACACCGCCATCCTGGCGCGCGGCCTGGGCCTGCCTGCGGTGCTGGGTGTCTCCGGCCTGCTGGACGGTGTGCGGCAGGGCGACATGGTCATCGTGGACGGACAGGCCGGAACCGTGCATGTGCGGCCCGACCGGGCGACCATCGATGCCTATCGCCGTCAGCGCAACGCGCTGCAGCGGCGGCGGCGGGCGCTGGCCAAGCTGACCGGCCTGCCGTCGGAGACCCGCGACGGTGTCGCGGTGCACCTGCAGGCCAACATCGAGCTGCCGATCGAGGCGGAGCAGGCGCTGGGCATGGGGGCGGAGGGGATCGGCCTGCTGCGCAGCGAGTTCCTGTTCATGGCTGCAGAGTCGGAGCCGGACGAGGAAACCCAGTACCGCCAGCTCGCCACCATCGTGGAGGAAATGCAGGGCCGCACCGTGACCATCCGCACGCTGGATGTCGGCTTCGACAAGCTGCCCCAGTCGATGGCGGGTGACCTGCCGCCCGGCGACAATCCGGCGCTCGGCCTACGCGGCATCCGGCTGTCGCTGATGCGTGCGGCATCGCTGGAGAGCCAGCTCGCCGCGATCCTGCGGGCCGGGGCGCACGGCCCCGTGCGCATCCTGCTGCCCATGATCACCTCGGTCAGCGAGATCGAGGCGGTGCGGGCGCTGCTGGCCAAGGTGGCGCGACGGCTGAAGCGGCGGAAGGTGAAGATTGCCGATCCGCTGCCGCCGCTCGGCGTGATGATCGAGGTGCCGGCGGCGGCGCTCTCGGCGGATGCGCTGGCGCGTGCCTGCGACTTCTTCTCCATCGGGACCAATGACCTGACCATGTACACGCTGGCGCTCGACCGCACCAACGAGCAGGTGGCGACCCTTTACGACCCGCTGCATCCGGGGGTGCTGCGGCTGATGCAGTTCGCCGTGGCGGCGGCGCTCAGGGCCGGTATCCCGGTCAATGTCTGTGGCGAGATTGCCGGTGATCCGCGTTTCTCGCCGCTGCTGGTGGGGCTCGGCATCCGCGACCTGTCCATGGCGGTGGGCAGCATTCCGCAGGTGAAGCAGCGTATCCGCCGTCTCGACACGGCCAGCGCGGCGGAACATGCCGACAATGTCATGGCACAGACCAATCCGGCCCGCTCCGCGGAGGTTCTGGATGACTTCGGCTGACCAGGGCACGGATGCCTGGCTGGAGGCGCTGTTCAGCGGTGACCGGCGTGCCCTGGCCCGTGCCATCACGCTGGTGGAGAACGAGGGACCGGCAGCGGCGGACATTCTCGCCCGCATCCGTGGCCATCTCGGCCGTGCGGTCACGGTCGGTTTCACCGGACCGCCGGGGGCGGGCAAGTCGACCCTGGTGAATGCCTTCGTGCGGGTACTGCGGGAACGCGGTCGGACCGTCGGCGTGGTTGCGGTCGATCCGTCCAGTCCGGTGACCGGCGGGGCCATCCTGGGGGACCGCATCCGCATGACGGGGCATTCGGGCGACAGGGGCGTGTTCGTGCGGTCACTGGCCAGCCGGGGACACCTGGGCGGGCTGTCGCGCTCCGCCGTGCGGGTGATCGACTGCATGGATGCCGCCGGCCTGGACGTCGTGGTGATCGAGACAGTGGGTGCGGGCCAGTCGGAGGTCGAGATCGCGGAGGTGGCGGACGTGAAGGTCGTCGTGGCCGCACCGGGGCTGGGCGACGACGTGCAGGCGATCAAGGCCGGTATCCTGGAGATCGCGGACGTGCTGGTGGTCAACAAGGGGGACCATCCGCTCAGCGCCCAGACCGCGCGCTACCTCAAGACCATGGTGGGGATGCAGGCCAGGGAACCCGCGACGCAGGTGCTGCGCACCGTCGCGACCACCGGCAAGGGCGTTGAGGTGCTGGCGGACACCATCGAGCGGCTGGGGCAGCAGGGCCGCGCCCGCGCGCCGATGGAACGGTCGCGCCGCCTGCTGGTGCGTGCGGCGCAGGACCTGCTGCGCCAGCGCCTGGCCAGCGTGCCGCCGGAACAGGTCGACAGCCTTGCCCGCGCGCTGCTGGCAGGCGAAAAGACCGTGGAGAATGCCGCGCTGGACCTGGTCCGGCAGACCCTGAAGGAACCGTCATGAGCCTGCTGCAACCGCTTGTCCGCGACCTGATCCACAAGCTGCCCGATTCCAAGATCCGCGAAGTCTCGCTGTTCGGCCAGGACCGTCCCGGGCTGATTCCGCTCTGGTTCGGTGAATCGGATGAACAGACCCCGGACTTCATCAAGGATGCGGCCCGGCGCGCGATGGACGAGGGCGCGACCTTCTACGCCCCCAATGCCGGTGTCGCGCCGCTGAGGGCGGAGATCCAGTCCTACATGACCCGGCTGTATGACCGCCCCTTCGGTCTCGACCGCTTCGTGGTCACGGCGTCGGGGATGAATGCCATCATCCTGACCTTCCAGGCGCTGGTCGATCCCGGCGACAACGTGCTGGTGGTGACGCCGGTCTGGCCCAACTGCCGGGAGACGGTGGCCATCATGGGCGGGGAGGCGCGGGACGTCCCGCTGCAGGAAACGGACGGCCGCTGGCACCTGGACCTGGACCGGCTGTTTGACGCGGCCGACGACCGCACCCGTGCCATCTTCATCAACAGCCCCGGCAATCCGACCGGCTGGATGATGCCTGCGGACCAGCGTGATGCCATCCTGGCCTGGGCGCGGCAGCGCGGCATCTGGATCGTTGCCGACGATGTCTATGCCCGGCTGGTCTATGACCGCCCCCATGCGCCGGCCTTCATCGAGGCGGCGGAGCCGGATGACCGTGTCATCGCCATCAACAGCTTCTCCAAGAGCTGGTCCATGACCGGCTGGCGCCTGGGCTGGATCACGGCGCCCGCGTCGCTGCTCACCGACCTGGCGAAGCTGAACGAATACAACATCGCCGGTCCGACCACCTTCGTGCAGCATGCAGGGGCCGTGGCGCTGCGGGATGGCGATGGCTACGTGAACGATCTCGTGGAGCGGCTGCGCCGCCGCCGCGACCTGGTGGCACAGGGACTGAGCCAGTTCTCCCGCGTGCGGGTCGCCGCGCCGGAGGCCGCGTTCTATGCCTTCTTCTCCGTCGATGGCGTTTCCGACAGCCTCGCCTTCGCCCGCAGGCTGGTGGAGGAAGCCGGTGTCGGCCTGGCGCCCGGCATTGCCTTCGGTCCGCAGGGGGAGGGATACCTGCGGCTCTGTTTCGCCTCGTCCGAGGGCGCCTTGTCCGAAGCCCTGGATCGGATGCGGCCCCTGCTCGATCAGTGATAATGATCACTCGCCCCGCCACCGGCCCGGATGTTGCAATGCCTTGTTAAGCCCTGCCTGCTACGCAGGTGGGAGGAGGCTTTTCAATGGGTTCGGGTGACAACAAGCAGCGGAAGGGAGGCAGGGGTCCTGTCATGGATCCCGTTACACTGCGCTTTGCCGACAAGGAACTGGAGGGTCGGTTCCGCTCCAGTTGGCACAGTGCGACGCGATCCCTGGGTTTCTGGTGGCGTGCCGGATCGACGGTCTACTACGTGCTCTTCTCCCTGCTGCTTGCGGTCTATGATCCGTCGTACAGCGAGACACTGAACACGATCCATCTGGTGGTGTTGCTGCCTATTGCGCTTGTCACGATCTTCGGGCCGATGCGTTTTCCGTCGCTGGAGCGTCACAGCAACCCGGCCTTCCTCTGTCTGCTGACACTGATCTTCCTGATCGAATGCCTGCAGGTGCGCGCGGCGGAGGTTCCGGTCGCCTACCTCTACCTGTTCAACGCCACCGTGATCATGGTGTTCGCGCAGCAGTTTCCCAGCAACCGCCTGACCGGAACGATCCTGCTGTCCCTGCTCTACGCCCTGATCTCGTCATTGTGCTTCTATGGTTTCGGTGGCAGCGCGGTCAGCCAGGAAATTCCCATGCTGCCCCTTCTGGGCATCCTGGTCGGATTCACGATGATCGGCATGTTCTCTGCCTACAACAAGGAGCTCTTCGTCCGGCGCAACTACCATTCGATCCAGTCGCTGAAGGCGGAGAACGAGCGGGCCGAGAAACTGGCGGAGGATGCAGTCGCCGCCCTTGAATCCAAGTCGCGGTTCCTCGCCGTGGTGGGACATGAACTACGCACTCCGCTGAATGCGATCATCGGCTTCTCCGAGTTGCTGATATCCGGCGTCATTGGCGACATAAAGCCGACGAAGGCCGCAGGCTACATCGGCAACATCCATGAGAGCGGTAGGCACCTGATGGGGCTGGTGGAGAGTGTACTGGACTATACCCGCACCGGCTCCGGCATGATCCGCCTGACGGAGGAGGTGGTTGCCACCAGTACGCTGATCGACCACGTCATTGCAGGCGTCGAGAACACGCTGCGGGCACGGCACCAGACCCTTGATGTCCTGATTGCGGACGGGACGCCCGACCTTTGTATCGATGCGAGACAGGTGGGTCACTGCCTTGCCAACCTGCTGTCCAACGCCTCCAAGTTCTCTCCCGTCGGCAGCGAGATCACCTGCAAGGCCGTGGCGCAGGAGAATGGCAGCCTGCACATCATCGTCATCGATACCGGCCAGGGCTTCGACGGCGACAATGCGGAGTTGCTGTTCGACCCGTTCGCGCAGGCGGAGGATGGCCTGAACCGGCGGGCGGAGGGGCTGGGTATCGGCTTGCCGCTGACCCGCGCCCTGATGCAGGCACATGACGGTGATGTCAGGATCAGCAGTCGCGTGGGTATCGGCACAGTTGCGACGCTGGTCTTCCCCGCCGCGCGCGCGGTAAGCCCCGGTGAGACGCTGAAGACTTCCAGCGTCTCGGCCGCCTGATCGCGATGTTTCGCCTTGCCCCCTTTGCCTGAACGGCGATGACCGTCAGAATGGCTCCCGTCCAGATCATGCATGGGGAGGGGTTTCATGGTCCGTCAGGTCATCATCCAGGAACTGCCGAGCGGCGAACTGACCGCCGGGCACTTTGCCGTCCGGGACGGTCAGGTGCCGGACCCGGCGGAGGGGCAGGTGCTTGTCCGGACCATCCTGATCTCCATTGATGCCGCCAACCGTGCCTGGATGCAGGGCGCGACCTACCGGGAGGCCGTGAAGGCCGGCGACGTGATGCATGGCTACGTCATCGGGGAGGTGCTGAAATCCGCCGATCCGGACTTTGCTGCCGGTGACCTGGTGGGCGGGGAAGGGCGCTGGGCCGAACAGGTGCTGTGCAAGGGCAAGCTGCTGGAGAAGCTGCCCGGCCATCGTCCCCTTTCCGAACTGATCTCGCTGCTCGGCATCGCGGGCAAGACCGCCTATCACGGGCTGGTCGGCGTCGGACAGCCGAAGCCGGGGGAGACGGTCGTCGTCTCCGCGGCTGCCGGGTCCGTCGGCATCTTTGTCGGCCAGATCGCCAAGGCGCTGGGCTGCCGTGCGGTGGGCATCGCCGGTGGGGCGGAGAAGTGTGCCTGGCTGACGGAGGAACTGGGCTTCGACGCCGCCATCGACTATCGCGGCGGCAACCTGTTCCGGGAA
This sequence comes from Minwuia sp., assembly GCA_965228535.1. Lineage (GTDB taxonomy): Bacteria > Pseudomonadota > Alphaproteobacteria > Minwuiales > Minwuiaceae > Minwuia. The sequence continues at coordinate 2,252,595 of CBDDHU010000003.1, forward strand.
CTGCGTGCGGCCTGCCCTGACGGGGTCGATGTCTATTTCGACAATGTCGGCGGCGAGATCCTGGAGACCGTGCTGTTCCAGATGAACATGAAGGGACGCATCGTCTGCTGCGGCGCGGTGAGCCAGTACAATGCCACCGCACCCACCGGTCCACGCAACCTGCCGGGCCTGGTGGTGGTGAAGCGGCTGCGCATGGAGGGCTTCATCGTCATGGACTTCGCCGACCAGGACGCGAAGGCGGTGGCCGACCTCAGCGGCTGGGCTGCCAGCGGCCAGATCAAGGTTGTCGAGGACATCGTGGAGGGGCTGGAGAACGCGCCTGCTGCCCTGGTCGGCCTGCTAGCCGGAGAGAACCGGGGCAAGCGCATGGTGCGCGTGGCGGCCGACCCGGCGTGACGGAGGACGCATCCAGGCACTGGACAGCCGCCCATCGGCAGGGGGCGCTGCGCACCCACCTGCGCGCGAACGTGGAGGCGTTCGAGCGGCATCTCCCTGAGCGTACCCGCCTGAAGGAGGCGGCGGTGACCGTCATCGTGACGGAGAATGACGACGGCCAGCCGGTCTTCGTCCTGACCCAGCGGGCGTCGAAGATGCGCAACCATGCCGGCCAGTGGGCGCTGCCCGGCGGGCGCATCGATGAGGGCGAGGACGCAGCGACGGCGGCGCGCCGGGAAATCGCGGAGGAGATCGGCATAACCGTGGCGGGGCATGACCTGTTCGGCCCGCTGGACGCCTACGTCACCCGCTCCGGCTATGCCATCACGCCGTTCGTGGCCTGGGTCGAACCGGGCGCGCGCTTCACCCTCAGCCCGGCGGAGGTGCAGGCACTGCACCTGGTGCCGCTCGCCGACCTGGACCGGCCGGACTCGCCGCAGTTCATCGACATTCCGGAAAGCGACCGGCCCGTGATCCGCCTGCCGATCATGGATCGCCTGGTACACGCGCCCACCGCCGCGCTGCTCTACCAGTTCCGGGAAGTCGCCCTGCATGGCCGCGACACCCGCGTCGCCCACCTGGAACAGCCGGTCTTCGCCTGGAAGTAGTCGGCCACCGGTTCGCGCAAGGTCTTGCCACCCTGCAAACAACCGCACGCGGCGCCAAGAAGCTTGCGGGGGCAGGGGCACTCCGCTATCTCGTTCGTTGCAGGTACGGTGCCGGTTCGGGGCGTAGCGCAGTCTGGTAGCGCACCGGTTTTGGGAACCGGTGGTCGTTGGTTCGAATCCAATCGCCCCGACCACCCGGCCGCCGGAACCGGTTGCTGAAACAGGACCGCTGAACCCATGCCACCGGGATCAGCCATTCGAACGAAGGGTGATGACATGTCCGCGCGCATCTACCGTCCCGCCAAGAACGCCATGCAGTCGGGCAAGGCCAACACGCGCCGCTGGCGCCTGGAATTCAGGGCCGACGCCGCCAGGCGCGCCGATCCGCTGATGGGCTGGACCAGCATTGCCGATACCCAGTCCCAGGTCCGGCTGGAGTTCGACACGAAGGAACAGGCCATCGAGTATGCCGAGAAGCACGGCATCGACGCCCGGGTCCACGAACCGCGCGAACGCAAGCTGAAGCTGCGCGCCTACGCCGACAACTTCGCCTACAACCGCGTGATCTGAAACCAGGCTGCGCCTGACCGCCACATTCCGCTATCCTCACCCCCAGCGCGCCCTTAGCTCAGCTGGATAGAGCACGAGCCTTCTAAGCTTGGGGTCGCAGGTTCGAATCCTGCAGGGCGCGCCATCCTTTCGATCTCTCGGCAGTCCGCTGCACGAACGCCTCCGATGGGGCGGCCAGGCGCGCGGACTCCCGGAGTCTTTGCAGGTTGCCGAGGATGCCGAGGGACCGTGCCAGCGGCAGGAACCGGAAGTCTACCCGGTCTTGCGCTCCTCCGTGACGAACTGCTCCAGCTTCGCCTCGCGGGTCATGCCGAACAGGTCGACATTCCGATAGGGGAAATTGACGGTAACGCGGCCCTTGCGATTGCGGTAGTAGGTCTGCATGCCCGGATGGGTCCAGACCATGTTCTCGTGGGCCTTCTCCACGTCGGCATTGTAGGCGTCGTGGACGTCCCTGCGGATCTCTGCCGCGCCGATCCCCTGCCGGTTCATCTTCCGCAGCAGGTCCATGATGTAGTTGATCTGCATCTCGATCACGAACAGCAGGCTGCCGCCGTGGCCGGGCTGCGTGTTCGGACCGTACAGGATGAAGTAGTTGGGGAAGCCCGGCACCAGCGTGCCCATGTAGGCGCGGGCATCGTCATCGTCCCAGACCTCGCGCAGGGACCTGCCGTCGCGGCCGCGCGCCTCGTAGGTGTTGATGAAGCGCAGCACGTCGAAACCGGTGCCGATGACCAGCACGTCGGCGTCACGCCGCTCGCCATCCTGGGTGACAAGGCTGTTGCCCTCGACCTTCTCGATCCGTTCGGTGACCAGTTCGACCTTCGGGTTCCGCAGCATCCGGTACCAGCCATTGTCCATCAGCATGCGCTTGCCGAAGGGCGGGTAGGGCGGCACGACCTTCCCCAGCAGGTCCTGGCGGTCACCAAGCTGGTCGCGGATGTACTTGGTGAAATACTTCCTGTGGCCGTCATTGATCGGATTGAGCGAGCGATCCTTGTCCGGCCAGTCGGGATCCTTCTGCAGCGCGGTGTGCACCCGGTCGTTGAAGGTCCAGCCCAGTCGGCAGCGGTACCAGGCCTGGTAGAGCGGCACTTCCTGGATCAGGAAGCGCAGCGCGTCGGGCACCGGCTTCCGGAAATGCGGGAACGGTGCCGCCCAGTGCAGCGACCGCTGATAGATGGTCAGCGACTCCACGCTGTTCTGGATCTCCGGGCAGATCTGCATGGCGCTGGCGCCGTTGCCGATGATCGCCACGCGCTTGCCCTTCAGGTCGAGATCCTCGGGCCAGCGCGAGGTATGGAACGAGGTGCCCTCGATGCCGGGAATGTCGGGATAGACCGGCGGATTGAAGATGCCGGCGGCGCTGACGACGACATTGGCGTACTCGACCGACTCGCGGCCCGCGGAATCGCGCGTCGTCACCTTCCAGAGCTGGCGATCCTCCTGCCACTCGGTGGAGACGACCTCGGTCTGGAAGCGGATGTGGTCGCGCAGGCCGAACTGGTCGGCGACATGGTTCAGGTAGGCCTTCAGCTCGTCGCGCAGCGCGAAGAACATCGACCAGTCCCACATCACGAAGGAGAAGGAATAGAGGTGGTTCGGCGTGTCGACGCCGGCGCCCGGATAACGGTTCTCCAGCCAGACGCCACCGACCTCGGCATTGCGCTCGATCATCTCGAAGGGAATGCCGGCGGCCTTCAGGGACACTGCCATGCACATGCCGGATGCGCCGGCACCGATCACCAGCGCGCGGAAGCCCTCGGGCACATCGATCGGCTCTTCCTCGACGGGCCGCAGACCGAGCTGCGCCTTCGTCATCTCGCCGTACTCCTCCGGCACCGGCTCGCCCATGGAGATGGAGAGCATCTTCACCAGCAGGTCCGGGTCCGGGTCGGGAATCGCAACCGGCTTGCCCGCGCGCCAGTCCAGGATCGCCTTCAGGGAGGCATCGCGGACCTCCTTCTGCACATCCTCGGGCAGGCCGCCGCTGTCATTGTCATCCAGGCCCTGGCCGCGCGAGGGGCGGTATCGCGGCTCCAGCCAGCCCAGGTCGCCGGTGAGCTGCACCAGCACCATCAGTAGCGTCGGGATGTTGGCGACCTCGACCGCCGCCTGGAAAAGGGGCCGTTCGTCCGTTCCCGTATTCGCCGTTGCTGACATCTGATCTCCTCCCGATACGTTGGTTCTACGCTGCACTAGCGGTTCGTGTTGCGGAAGCCCGACGTGAGTCCCGTCGAGCCGCGATTCATGCCCGTCCGTCCTGCCAGCAGCATCCTGTTCTCGCCGAAGACATCCGCGCCGCGGGCCATCAGCCCCCCGTCGACCGTCAGTGTCTCGCCGGTGACGAAGCGGGCGTCGTCCGAGGCCAGGTAGGCCAGTGCGGCGGCGATATCCGTCGGCTGGCCGGTGTCCGGCCATGGCTGGCGCACGGACAGGTCCGGCAGGTTGCGTTCGTCGCCCCGGTGGGCAAGCGGCGTGGCGACCACGCCCGGCGCGATAGCGTTCACCCGGATGCGCTGCGGCCCGAGTTCCAGCGCCGCGGTGCGTGTCAGGCTGATGACCGCGGCCTTGGCGGCACTGTAGCCATGGCTGCCCGCGCCGCCGCCGAGCCCGGCGACCGAGGCCGTGGCGACGATGCTGCCGCCTTCGCACATGCGCTTCGCGGCGTGCTTGATGCCGAGGAAGACCGAGCGGGTCAGATAGGCAAAGGTCTGGTCCCAGTCCTCGACCTCGGTCTCCATGATGGAGCCGAAAGCGCCACCGACGCCGGCGTTCAGGAAGGCCACATCCAGCCGTCCCCATCGCCGGGTGGCAAGCTCCATGGTCTCGGCAACGTGCGCTTCATCGGCGACGTCACCGCAGGCGAGATCCACGGCCTCGCCGAACCCGGCATCTGTCATCCGTTGCACGGCTGCCTTGCCCGTGGCTTCGTTCAGGTCTGTGATGACGACGCGCGCGCCTTCGGCGAGCAGCCGTTCGACCGACGCGAACCCGATGCCGCTGGCGCCGCCGGTGACCACCGCGACCCGGCCTTCAAATCGTTTCAAACCGAATTCCCCCTGGACTGTTCAGTCATCTCCGGCGCCTGCTTTCCCGGCCGAAGCGAACCTGTGGCGCCGGACCTTGATGCCGACAGCCTCGCGGTCGAAGGTATCAGACGTGATCCCCTGTTCGCGGAGTTTCGCCTTCTGCACCTTCATGGTCGGGGTGCGTGGCAGTTCATCCACGATGCGGACGTAGCGGGGCACCATGAAGTGCGCCATCCGGGGCACCAGGAATGTCACCAGTTCAGCGGCGTCGAGGCTGCGCCCCTCGACGGGGATGACGACCACCATGACCTCGTCCTCGCCATGTTCCGAGGGCACGGCAATGGCCGCGGTCTCCGCCACGTCAGGATGCGCGCTGACTTCCGTCTCGACCTCGTAGGAGGAGATGTTCTCGCCGCGGCGGCGGATCGAATCCTTCACCCGGTCGATGTAGAAATAGTCGCCGTCGGCATCGCACATGACCGCGTCGCCCGAATGGAACCAGCCGTTCCGCCAGGCATTCACCGTTGCTTCCGCGTTCTTGTGATAGCCCGAGTTGAGCGCCCAGGGCTCCTCGTCGCGTACGATCAGTTCGCCGACCGTGCCGTCGGGCAGTCTCTGGTCGTGTTCGTCGACGATGCGGACCTCCGCCCCCTTGCGCAGGCGACCGCAGGTGCCGACCTTCTCGGGATTGCGCTCCGAGATGAGCGGCGTCGCGATCTCCGACATGTTGAAGACGGTGTACCAGTCGAGCCCGACCCGCTTCGCGAAGGCCATGGCCTCGGTGGTCAGCGGTGCGATCAGCACTGATTTCAGGGTCGTTTGCCGTTCCTCGTCCGTGACCGGCCGCTTGGCCAGGAAGGTCGCGATCGAACCCATCAGCAGCGAGTAGGTGACGCCTAGTCGGTTCACCAGGGCCCAGAATTCCTCGGTCCGGAAGGACTCGACGACGGCGACGGATCCGCCGGCCTGGATAGCGCGCGTGGTCAGCGACGTGCCGGAAATGTGGAACATCGGCAGGTTCAGCAGGATGCGGTCCGAACTGTCCAGCCAGTAGTAGAGGACCGCCGAACTGATCGCGAGCTGACGGTAGGAGGACAGAACGCCCTTCGATGGTCCCGTGGTGCCGGAGGTGAAGATCAGGCTCTGCGGATCCCAGAGTTCGATCGGCCTGGCAGTTGCCGGCATGTCGGCGCCCGGTCCGGGCTCGTCGCCTGGCGTCAGGGCGCGGCTCTCCAGGACCTCCAGCCCCTCGACAGGCCGGGCGGGGCCGCCCATCGCGATTACCGTGCGCAGTTCATGGCGCTTCACTTCACCCAGCCGGTCCAGAAGGTCGGCATGCACCACCGCCACGCTGGCGTCGGAAAGCCACAGGACATGCTCCAGAAGCCCGCCACGATAGGCCGTGTTGAAGGGCACGTAGACCGCACCAAGATAGTTGACGCCCAGCCAGGTGCGAATGGCATCGCCGCCTGTCGGCTGCCATGAGACGACGTGATCGCCCTGCTTCACGCCCAGCGCAGCCAGTCCGCGTGCGGCGTGGATCGCCTTGGCGTGGACATCTGCATAGGTCCAGGCACTGCCGTCCTCGAACACGGCAAAGATCCGCTCCGGATGCTCCGCGGCCCGGCGCGCCAGCAAGAGCGGCAGAACCGTGTCTTCCCGGTCCTTCGGATACCAGATATCCAGTTTCAAGTCGGTGCTCCCGTCACACATGCAGTCGCGAAAAGGTGTCCGGGCCGCCCCCAACTTGTTTGTCGGGGAAGGGGACGGCCCGGTCCGGAACTCACAACCCGTAGGTCTTGGGGTCGATCTTGCTCCAGATCTCGTTCCAGAGGAGGTCGCCGAACGCCTGCGGATCGGTCTGGTCGATACCAGCGGTCAGCTTCTTCCACTTCTCGATGAGTGCGAGATAGCGATCGACCTTGGCCTGGCCATTCCTGATGCCGGTGGTCCGTTCGGCTTCCTCGAGACCCAGCTTCACGTCGGTGGCGATGTAGGCCTCGGATGCCTTCTTCAGTTCATCCGATGGCTCGACCAGCTCGATTCCCCGCTCCCTGGCAACTTCCTTGGCGCGGTTCTCGTCACGGACATAGCCGGTGACGATCGTCGCGACGCCGTAGGGTGCGACCTTGAGGACGGCCGCCCGCTGGCTGTCGGTGAGTTCCGACCATTGCGGCGCACCGAAGCTGAACGGGGAATTGCCGTTGAAGACCCCGACCGGCAGCAGGTTCACGCGCGTGTTCACTTCAACGAGGTTCAGGTTGAAGAATTCGGCCAGCGCGGCCAGCGTCACGTCGATGGTGCCTGTCGAGATCGCTTCGAAGGCTTCCGTCCCGGAGATCGCCACCCGAACGGCCCCGAAATGCTCGGCCCAACGGCCTTGTGCCGCCGTGGCCGTACGAATCTTCGTGCCCTTGAGGTCTCCCAGGGTCCGGTATGCCTTCCGGCCCTGCCCGTAATATGCCGTGGCCGAGTAGGAGCCGAGATAGACATGACCGTGGCGGGCATGCTCGGCCAGGCAGGCCGTGCAGCTGGTGATGTATTCGTGGATCGCCCCTGTCATCGCCAGCGCGTCACTGCCCACGATGGCCATGTTCGCAACCAGGTTGAATTCTGGGAACTCCGCCGGGAAATAGGGTGGCAGTAGAAAGCCCACATCGCCGACACCGTCAGGCAGGCCGGAGAGCATCTGCAGCGGGGTCAGCAGCACACCGCCATGCAGAACCTGCACCGTGAGTTCGCCGTTGGTCTCCTTCTCCACGTTCTCGGCAAAGTAGTTGTAGCCTTCGGCGCCCGCGCCCTGGGGCGCGAGGATACTGGAAACATTGAGTTCCCTTGCGTTGGCCGTCCCTGCGGCCAGACCTGCGGCGAGGATCGCCGAGGCCAGGATGCGTCCGAGTTTCATACCATTTCCTCCCGGTTCGGTTGAGGTCGAGGGTTCCGTCCGATTGATCGGCTTCGCGTTATTCGATGAGGCTTGGCAGGTAGAGGACGATCTCCGGGAAGGCCATCAGGGCCGCGACCACGACCAGGTCGGCCAGCAGGAACCAGAGAACGCCGTGAAATATCCGGGTGGTACTGACCAGTTCGCCCACCACCCCCTTGATGACGAAGACATTCAGTCCGATCGGCGGCGTGATCATGCCGATTTCCAGGAACTTGGTGAGCACCACGCCGAACCAGACCAGGCTGAGACCCGTGGAGTCCATGACCGGCAGCAGTACCGGGATGGTCAGCAGCATCGCGCCTATGGGCTCCAGGAACATGCCGAGCACCAGGTACATCAGCGCGATGCCGAGCATCAGCATCAGCGGATCGGCGCCCAGCGAGATCACGTAGGTGGAAAGGAACTTGCCCGCGCCGGAAAGGGTCAGGAAACGGGTCAGCAGGCTGGCGCCAATGGCGATGACGAAGATCGCGGCGGTGGTCCGCGCGGTCTCGCCGAGCGCCTCGCGGAAGGCAGACCAGGTCAGCGTGCGCTTGAATGCCGCGATGACGACCGACAGCAGGGCGCCGGCAGCGCCCGCCTCGGTCGGTGTGAAGACCCCGCTGAACAGTCCCCCGAAGACGCCGGCGATGAGCAGCAGCACCGGCCATACGTCGGCGAGCGCGGCAACACGTTCCGGCAGGCTGACCCGTTCCTCCACCGGTGGGGCGAGTTCCGGGCGCATCAGCGAGACCAGCATGACGACCGCAACATATCCGACAGCGGTCAGCAGCCCGGCCACGATACCGCCAAGGAAGAGCTGGGTGATCGGAACCTGGGCGAAGATCCCGTAGATGATCATGATGATCGACGGCGGGATCAGGGCGCCGATGGTGCCTGCGGCCGCGACCGTTCCGGTCGCCAGGCGGCTGTCGTAGTTGTAGCGCAGCATCTCCGGCACGGCGATCTTGCCCATCGCCGCCGCACAGGCGACCGATGAACCGGTCACTGCCGCGAAGCCTGCAGAGCCGAAGATCGACGCGATCGCCAGCCCGCCCGGCAGCACCGACAGCCATTTCCGCGCCGCGTCGAAGAGCCCCGTGGTGAGCCCGGCCTGGTAGCAGAAGAAGCCCATCAGCAGGAACATGGGCACCGACGTGAGCGCCCAGCTGGAGGCGAAGTCGTAAGGGATGGCCGTCACGATGCCCCAGGCCGGACGCTCCCCCAGCAGCATCCAGATGCCGCCGAACGACACCGTTATGAGTGAGATTCCGATGGGGACCCTCAGCAGGATGAGCACCAGCAGGATCGCAATGCCGCCAAGGCCGATTTCCGTTCCGGACATTTGCGTACCCGCCTAGCTGGGCTTCGAGACGGCGGTTTCCGCCGGCTCGTCTGCCGTTTCCAGTCCCAGGTCGTCGGGCCTGCGCAGAATGGTGATCGCCATCCGGTAGACCAGTACCAGCGCGACGGCGGCGAACCCGACCGGCAGCAGGTAGTAGGACGGCCAGGTGATGAACTGGTAGCCGAAATCCAGTTCGAATGCGCCGATGCGGGTCTTCTTCAGGGCGTCCAGCAAGGTCTGGTAGGCAAGCACACCGAAGACGATCGCCGCCAGCAGCCAGGCAAGGATCGCCAGTACGCGCTGTGTCAGTACCGGCAGGTACTGGGTCAGCACCTCGACGCTGATGTGGTTGCCGCGCCGTTCCGCCATGGCGAGCGGCAGGAAGACGACTGCCGGCAGGTAGTATTTCGAGACCAGGGTCAGGGTGCCCGGCACCGAGATCCCGAAGACGTAGCGCATGGTAACTTCGACGGCGATGTGCAGCATCATCAGCGCGACGAAGATCTCCGCCAGGATGGCGAGCGCGGAAGTGAGGTGCCGAAGCCAATGTCCTGCCCGGCGTGTCATCGGCCTTGTGTGGCAGCCCTGGTCCTGCCGGCAGCATCTGCGGAGCTGCTCCCCTGTCGTGCTGGCAACGCATCCTCCCCATGACGAAATCAGCCGCCTTATCGTAGGCGCAGTCGTTAAAATGTCCAATGATTTAATCTTAAAAAAATTTGCCCCTTGTGTGAAGCGCCGAGGGCTGCGATTGGAGGCGTTCGCATAACCCCCTGTCGCTGCCGGAACGGCCCGCGAAACGGCCCCCGAAACGGAGCGCGGGACCGAGGTGCACGAAAGAGAGGCGGATTGGCCGAGATCAGGCGGATAGAGACGAAGAAGGGCTTCGAGACCCTGGCTGAAAGTCTGCGCGAGCAGATTCTCGACGGGAGCATTGCGCCGGGTCACATCCTGAACGAGCGCGAGATAGTCGAGAAATCCGGACTGAGTCGCGGATCGGTGCGGGAAGCCTTCCGTGTCCTGGAAACGGAGGGTCTTGTCTCGACACGGCGGGGACGCAACGGCGGAAGAGTTGTCCTGCAACCCGATGGCGACGTCCTTCGTCGCTCTCTCGACCTCTTCATCAGGGGGCAGCAGGTTTCCCCTGCGCTGCTTGCCGAGACAATCCAGGTCTTCGCTCCGGCCCTGGCGGAACTGGCAGCCCGCCATCGCACCAGCGAGGATATTGCAACACTCGAGGACTGCCTCGACAAGCTCGACCGTATCACCGACTCGCTCAGGTTCGTCCGTGCCAACATCCAGTGGCACCTCGCGGTGGCCCGCGCGAGCCACAACCCTGTTCTTGTCTCGATATATCAGGTCATCGGCCCGGATCTCCTGACGCCGAAGACGGAAGGTTTCGCCAACAAGCAGATTCGCAACAACACGATCAATGCCGAGCGCCGCGTCCTTGATGCCATCGTTGAACAGGACAGTTCACTTGCGCGGCGTCGCATGGAAAAGCACATCAAGGCCTACAATGAAGAGATCGAACTGGTTTCAGGCGGCCAGTGAATGACCTGCCCTGACCCCGCATCGTCGGCAGGTGCCCGATGGCAACGTGATCAGGTGCCTGCCGCTACCGATCGGGTTCAGGCATCCGGCGATGCCAGCGCTGATCGTCTCTGCCGGGTTTGACCTGCCCGGCTCCTTGATTTCCTCGGGCGGGGCAGGTGTGCGCCGGGGGTGATGGCAGCCACGGTGTCGGGGCCGCTATAGTCGCCCCGGTTGAACAGGGCCGGGGAGGGCCAGATCAGATGCCGCAGCAGACAGTTGCACCGACAATGCCGATTTCCAGCGCACGGGTGGGGGAGGCGCTGGGGCAGGTCGAGACCGTGATGACCCCGCGGCGGATGCTGGCCTATGCCAGCGGCCTGCTGCTGGGCGATCCGGTCTACCTGGACGATGACCGGCCGGGCGGCGTGGAGATGATGCCGGCCATGTGCGCGGCGGTGGAGTGGCCGATATCGGATGGCGTCGCGACGTCTGAGTGCCTGGGCATCACCCTGACGCAGTACCGCAGTGTCGGCGTGCATGCCGAACAGGACAGCATCTATCACCGCCCGCCGCGCATGGGCGAGACGCTGCGCACCACCGGCATCCTGGAAACGCTGAAACAGACCCGCGCGGGTATCCTGATGACCTGCCGCTACGACACGGTCGACAGCGACGGCGGGCCGGTGTTCACCAGCTACAACAGCGGCATGTTCCGGGGCTGGAAGCTGGATTGCGACCTGGCCGGGACCACCACGCGGGAGGCACTGACCGACGCGGCGCTGGACGGTGGCAACGCAGCCAGCGACCGGGTGGAGGTGCCGCGCTACCTGCCGCATGTCTATTCGGAGGGCGGGCCGATCTGGAACCCGATCCATACCGAGCGGCTGGTCGCGCTTGCTGCCGACCTGCCGGACATCATCCTGCACGGCTCCGCCACCTGGGCGCTGGCCATGGACTGCATCATCCGCCGCCATGCCGACGGCAACCCCCGCAGGCTGCGCCGCTTTGCCAGCCGTTTCACAGGCATGGTGATCCCGGGGGAGGCGATCTTCGTGCGGCATCGCGATACCGGTGGCGGTCGGATCGCGGTGGATTGCGTCGATGAGCGCGGCAAGCCCGTGCTGTCCTGCGGCGTTGCGGAGTTGCGCCCCGCCTGATCGCCTTCGGGCCGCGCCTGATCCGTGCGATCATGGGACTGGAATCAGACCGGTTCGGTGAAGGAGCGTGGGATGAGTGCGGATCAGATGATCCTGTTCGGGCTGTTCGGTGGTGTCTTCGGGATGCTGCTGTGGGGGCGGTTCCGCTATGACCTGGTGGCGTTCTCCGCGCTGATGATCGCGGTGGTGCTGGGGGCGGTTCCGGCGGCAGACGCCTTTGCCGGGTTCGGTCATCCGGCGACGCTGGTGGTGGCGCTGGTGCTGATCGTCTCCGCCGGGCTGGTGAAGTCCGGTGCGGTCTTCCTGATCACCCGTACCCTGGTCGACCCGGAACGCGGCCTGGGTGCCCACATCACCTTCATGGGCGGCATTGGCGGCGTGCTCTCCGCCTTCATGAACAATGTCGCGGCGCTGGCGCTGCTGATGCCTGTCGATATCCAGACCGCGCGCAAGGCGGCGCGGCAGGTGCGGCTGTCGCTGATGCCGCTGTCGTTCTGCACCATCCTGGGCGGCATGGTGACCCTGATCGGCACACCGCCCAACATCGTCATCGCCACGATCCGGGAGGACCAGCTGGGCGAGAGCTTCGCCATGTTCGATTTTGCGCCGGTCGGCGGCGTTGCGGCGGTGGCGGGGCTGCTGTTCGTGGCCCTGATCGGCTGGCGCCTGATCCCGAAGGCAAAGGGAGAAGGGGCGCTTTCCGACGCGCGCCAGGGGGTGAAGGAATACATCGCCGAACTGTCGGTGCCGGAGAAATCGGACCTGATCGGCAAGCGCCTGTTCGACCTCTACGAGACCGCCGACAAGAACGACGTGGCCATCCTGGGCCTGATCCGGGACGGCAGGCGGCGCTATGGCACGCAGCGTGACACCGCGCTGCTGGCCGGCGACGCGATCGTGCTGGAGGCGGAACCGGAGGCGCTGGACGAGTTCCGGGCCGCCCTGTCGCTGGACTTCGCCGACCTGGAGGACAAGGAACAGCTCGGCGCGGCCGGCGAGGGGCTCGTGGTGCTGGAGGTCGTGGTGCCGGAGGGCGCGCGCGTTGCCGGGCAGACGGCGCACGGCCTGGGACTGGCCTGGCGACACAGCACCGTGCTGCTGGGCCTGTCGCGGGAGGGGCAGCGGGTGGCGCACCAGATCCGCCGCACCATGGTGCGTCCCGGTGACATCCTGCTGCTGCTGACGCCGGAGAGGGAGCGCGACAGGGTGACCGAATGGCTCGGCGTGATGCCGCTGGCCGACCGGGGGCTGGAGGTCACGGATTCCGACAAGGTCTGGCTGGCGATCTCGGTGTTCGGTGCCGCCGTCGCCGCTGCCAGCTTCGGCCTGGTCTACCTGCCGGTGGCGCTGGGCATCGTCGTCGTGGTCTACCTGCTGACCGGCATCCTCAGCCTGTCTAACCTGTATGACCATGTCGAATGGCCGGTGGTCGTGCTGCTGGGATCGATGATCCCGCTCGGCGCGGCGCTGGACAGCGCCGGGGGCACGGCGCTGATCGCCAACGGGCTGGTGGGACTGACCGCCGGATGGCCTGCCTGGGCGGTGCTGACCGTGCTGATGGTGGTGACCATGACCCTGTCGGACGTGCTGAACAACACTGCCACCGCCATCGTTGCCGCACCGGTCGGCATCCAGATGGCGGAAAGCCTGGGGGTCAGCCCCGACCCGTTCCTGATGGCGGTGGCGGTCGCGGCCTCCTGCGCCTTCCTGACCCCCATCGGGCACAAGAACAACACGTTGATCCTTGGCCCCGGCGGCTATGCCTTCGGCGACTACTGGCGCATGGGCCTGCCGCTGGAGATCATCGTGGTTGCGGTCTCGATCCCGATGATCCTGCTGGTCTGGCCGATGTAGGCGGGCCTGCGCCCCGGCGCAGCCGTCAGACCGACTGCGGTCCCCGGATCAGGCCACCGGGCAGGGCACCTGTTTCCTGCCCGTCCTCCATGATCGGGGTGCCGGATTTCAGGGTCATGCGATAGCCGTTGGCGCGCTGGATCAGCCTGCGTGCGCCTGTCGGCAGGTCATGGGCCATGCGCGGCGCGTCGATGCCCAGCCGGTCGAAGTCGATCAGGTTGATGTCGGCCAGGTAGCCCGGCGCGATGACGCCGCGGTCCCGCAGCCCATGCAGCGATGCCGTGCTCTGGGTCTGGCGGTGGACCAGCCATTCCAGCGGCATCAGCCCGCCCTTCTTCCGGTCCCGGCCCCAGTAGGCCAGGTTGAAGGTCGGCAGGCTGACATCGCAGATCACCCCGCAATGGGCACCGCCGTCGGAGCCGCTGAAATGCGTGTGCGGGGCGGTCAGCATCTCCCGCACCGGCGCGAAGTCATAGTCGGAATAGTTCAGCAGCGGGAAGTAGATCAGGCCCTTACCGCCGAACTCCATCAGCGTGTCGTAGGCGATGTCCTCCGGCCGCTTGCCCTCCGCCAGCGCGCGCTCGGCAAAGCATTCGGAGCGGTCGGGCTCGTAGTTCGGCGGATCGCCCAGCCGGAACATCTTGTGCCAGCCCTTCAGGAAGAACTCGGCCATCTCGCCGCCCTTGCCGCCCGATTCCTCGGTGATGATGGCCTCCCGCACCGCCGGGTCCTGCATCCGGGCGAACCGTTCCGCCTCCGACAAGTTCCGCAGCGCGCGGAAACTCGGCTTGCCCTGGAACGGGTGCAGTGATCCGTCGAGGCAGAGCAGCAGGCCGGCGGTACGGCCCGAGACCTGCGCGTAGACCTGGCCGCCCTCCGCGTTGGCGCGGCCGATCTCGTCCAGCAGTTCCCGGTACTTGCGTGGTGCGTCATCGTTCTGGAACAGCAGCAGGCTGACCGGCACGCCGTAGCGGATCGACAGGTCGCGGATCCAGTCCAGTTCCGGCTTGCCTGCCTTCAGGGTCAGGTCGGTCGCCATCTCCAGCACGCCGTGACCGGCGCGCTGCATCCCCGCCGCGATCCCGAACATCTCCGCCGCGCCGGCATAGGTGCCGGGCACGTACTCGCCCTCGCGCGTCTTGTGGAAGATGGTGCGGGAGGTGGAGAAGCCCAGCGCACCGGCCTCCAGCCCCTCCTGCACGATGTCGGCCATGCGGCGGATGTCGTCTTCCCCCGCCGTCTCCTCCTCGATGCAGCGGTCGCCCATGACATAGGCGCGGACGGCGCAGTGCGGCACCTGGGTGCCGATGTCGATGGCCCGCTGCTTCTGTTCCAGCGCGTCGAGATAGCCGGGGAAGCTCTGCCAGGTCCATTCGATGCCGTCGGCCAGGGCGGCACCGGGAATGTCCTCCACCGATTCCATCAGGCTGATCAGCCATTCCTCCCGGCTCGGGTGCACCGGCGCGAAGCCGACGCCGCAATTGCCCATCACCACGGTGGTGCAGCCATGCCAGGAAGACGGGGTCAGGTAGGGGTCCCACAGGGCCTGGCCGTCATAATGGGTATGGATGTCCACCCAGCCGGGCGTGACCATCAGGCCGTCCGCGTCGATCACCCGGCGGGCGTTGCCGGTGACCTTGCCCACCGCGACGATGCGGTTGCCGTCGATGGCCACGTCGCCGGTGAAGGGCGCGGCACCGGTGCCGTCATGGATGCTGCCGCCCCTGATGATGATGTCGTGCATGGCGCTGCCTCCCCGCATTGCCGATGGCTGATCGGCAATTCTGCCCCCATCGGTCGTGTCACCACAAGTCGGGCCAACCATGCGTCAGGCGCGATCTGTTCACCGGGACAGATTCCCGCGCAGTACCGCATTCCACTTGTGTTGCGCTGCACAATCGCTACAAGGCGTGGATGAACCGACGCTGCGGGACATGTTCCGGCAGTGATCGCCTTTCCGGCCTGTCTGGCTCCGGTTGCCGCGTCCTGCGGGTTCCTGTCCTGTCACCTCGACCGAAAGTATCACGTTGGCCCACTTTGACGGCGTTGTGCCGCCGCTTGCCGAAGCCCTGGCGCGCAAGAACTACGAGACCCTGACTCCCGTCCAGCAGAGTGTCCTGGACCCCGAACTGGCGAACGCGGACCTGCTGGTTTCCGCCCAGACCGGGTCCGGCAAGACAGTCGCCTTCGGCATCGCGCTGGCACCGACCCTGCTGTCGGGGGCGGAGCGGTTCGGCGACGTGCAGGGGCCGCTGGCGCTGGTGGTGGCACCGACGCGCGAACTGGCGCTGCAGGTGAAGCGGGAACTGCAGTGGCTCTACGAACCGACCGGCGCGTCCTTTGCCTCCTGCGTCGGGGGCATGGACATGCGGACGGAGCGGCAGGCGCTGGCGCGCGGGGCGCACATAGTTGTCGGCACGCCGGGGCGGCTGCGTGACCATATCGAGCGCGGTTCCCTCGACATGTCCGGAATGCGGGCAGTCGTGCTGGACGAGGCTGACGAGATGCTCGACCTCGGCTTCCGCGAGGACCTGGAATTCATCCTCGGTGCGGCGCCGGAACAGCGGCGGACACTGATGTTCTCCGCCACCGTGCCGAAGATGATCGCCAGCCTGGCGAAGCGGTTCCAGCGTGACGCGGTGCGCCTGTCGACCGCCGCCGAGCAGCGCCAGCATGTCGATATCGAGTACCGCGCCATGAAGGTCGCGCCGAGCGACCGCGAGAACGCGATCATCAACGTGCTGCGCTTCTACGAGGCCAAGAGCGCCATCGTCTTCTGCGCCACGCGGGAGAGCGTGAACCGGATGACCAGCCGTTTCACCAATCGCGGGTTCTCCGTGGTGGCCCTGTCCGGCGAACTGAGCCAGGGCCAGCGCACCCACGCGCTGCAGGCCATGCGGGACGGGCGCGCGCGGGTCTGCATCGCCACCGACGTGGCGGCGCGCGGTCTCGACCTGCCGGACCTGGAACTGGTGATCCATGCCGACCTGCCGCAGAACGGTGCCGCGCTGCTGCATCGCAGCGGGCGCACGGGCCGGGCAGGCCGCAAGGGTGTCAGTGTCCTGATCGTGCCCTGGAACCGTCGCTTCCAGGCGGAGCGGCTGCTGCAGGGCGCCAGTATCGAGGCGCAGTGGAGCGATGCCCCCTCGGTGGCGGAGATCACCGAACGGGATGACCAGCGGCTGCTGTCCGACCCCGTGCTTTCCGAACCGGTGACAGAGGATGAGCAGGCCTTCATCCGGCGAATCCTGAAGGGCCATTCGCCCGAACAGGTGGCGGCGGCCTTCGTCCGGCTCTACCGCGCGGGTCAGTCCGCGCCGGAGGAACTGCAGGAAACCGGCCGCCCCGACCGGGACGGGAAGCGGGAGCGCAAGCGCGACTGGCAGCCACGCGGCGCGCGGCCTGACCGACCTGACCGGCCCGACCGACCCGACCGGCCCCGAAAGCCGGGACCGAAGGGGGAGGGGGGTGCGCCCCGCAAGCCCAAGAAACCGCACCGCAAGGGCAGGAACTCCGCCCCCGCTGCCCGCAACCGCAAGGGGCCGGGTTCCCAGGACCGCTGAACCCCGGCCCGGTGTTTGACAATCCGGGGCGACACGCACAGCATGTGGCGGCGCGGTACCGGACCCGCGCAGGCACAGGACCATCCATGTTCCGGTACAGCGCGGTCGCAGTGACAGCAGGGCACCCGGGCCGGTAACGGCATCCGGGTGAAGGGCACGCATGCGCCCCCGACAGCAGACGGGGGCGCTTTTTCTTGTCCGCCGCAGGCCGCAACGGCGCTGTGACCGGGAAACCAAGAGACGCCGATGACCGCCCGCACACCACCAAGCCTGCTGACCCTGATCCTGCTGAGCAGCCTTTCGATCGTGTCGCTGAACCTGTTCCTGCCGTCGCTGCCGAACATGGCGCAGGATTTCGGTACCGACTACGCGACCGTCAGCCTGGCGATCGCGGGATATTCCGCCGTGGCGGCGGTGCTGCTGCTGATCGTCGGTCCGCTGTCGGACCGCTATGGCCGCAGGCCGGTGATCCTCTGTGGCCTGGCAGTGTTCTGCGTTGCCTCGCTGGGCTGCCTGCTGGCCGGAGACATCGGGACCTTCCTGGCCTTCCGCATGCTTCAGGCGGCGATCATTGCCGGTCTCGCCGTCTCCCGCGCCGCGATCAGCGATACCGCCACCGCAGGCAAGGCAGCCAGCCTGATGGGCTACCTGGCCATGGCCTGGGCCATCGCGCCGATGCTGGGGCCGGTGGTCGGCGGGGCGCTGGACGTGCTGTTCGGCTGGCGGGCGAGCTTCGTCGCCTTCCTGACCCTGGGTGTCGCGCTGTTCGTGCTCTGCTGGTTCGACGTGGGGGAAACCAACACCAACCCGTCACCATCCATGATGCAGCAGATCCGCGCCTATCCCGAACTGCTCCGGTCGGGCCGGTTCTGGGGCTATACCCTGTGCATCACCTTCTCCACTGCTGCCTTCTATGCCTTCCTGGGGGGCGCGCCGCTGGTCGCGGTCGCGGTGTTCGAGGTCTCGCCCGCGCGCCTCGGCTTCTACATCGGCAGCATCACGGCGGGGTTCATGTTCGGCAGCTTCCTGGCCGGGCGCTTCGCGGCACGCTACGAACTGACCACGGTCATGGTCGTCGGGCGACTGATCGCCTGCGCTGGCCTGGCTGTGGGGCTGGTGCTGGTCGGATCCGGGATCGTCTACCAGCTCACCCTGTTCGGGGCGTGTGCCTGTGTCGGTATCGGCAACGGCATCACCATTCCCAGCGCCAATGCCGGTTGCATGGCCGTGCGTCCCCGGCTGGCGGGCAGCGCCTCCGGTGTCTCGGCGGCGATGACGAACGCGGGCGGCGGTGCGCTGGCGGCCTTCACCGGCGCCGTGCTCAGCCCCGACAATGCCGCGTGGGGCCTGATCGCGATCATGCTTGTCGCGTCCGCTCTCGGCCTCTCCGCCGCCCTGTATGTGCGGGCGGCGGAAAGGCGCGTGAACGGATAGGCCGGACGCTCATCCCGTCACAGGGGAGGAGGGGGTCAGCCCTCGCGGCGCTTGCGCGACCACCAGCCGCGCTTGGCCGGGGGCTTCGGTGCTGCAGGTTCGGCCGCCGCCGGTTCCAGTTCCAGCACCGGTTCCGCTGCATCGTCGGACGCGGTGGCCTCGGTCTCGCCCTCTGCGGTCGCCTCGTCCGCGACGGGTTCCGGCGCGGATTCGGTGGCTGCCTCCGGCTCGGACGCTGTCTCCTGCTCTGACTCAGCCTCCGGCTCCGGTGCGGGCTCTGCCTCAGCCTCGGGTTCCGGTCCAGTTTCGGCCTCGACAGCCTGGGCCTCGTCAGCCTCGGCCTCCGGCGCATCGTCGTTCGATGCTTCCGGCGCGACCGCCTGCTCTGCCTCGGCTGCCGGTTCCGCGTCCATCTCGGCCACGGATTCATCCGCTGCAGACGCGTCCTCGACCGTGGCGGTCTCGGCCGCTTCTTCCGATGCGGTCTCACCGGCGGATGCTGCCGCATCTTCCGCGGTGCTGCCGTCAGCCGGTTCATCGTCGGGGCTGCTCTGCTCGGCAACGATCTCTGCCTGGACCTGCGACGGCGGCACGGCGGCGGCCATCAGGAACGGAGACTGGACACCTTCGTCATTGACCTCTCCGTCCAGGTCGGCAGCCGCGTCGCTGCGGTTGTCCTGCTGGCCATTGGACTGGTCGTCATCCTTCCGGCCCCGCCGACGGCGCCCGCCACGCCGACCGCGGCGGCGACGGCTCCGGCCCTCGCCATCCGCGTCATCGTCGCCTTCGCCACCGGATGCCGCCTGGTCGTCGGACTTGCCGCCTTCCGCGTCATCGTCGTCGGAACTGCGGGTATCACCGCTGTCGGCATTGCCGTCCTGGTCCGACGATCCGCCGCCACGCCGGCGGCGCCTGCGGCGACCGCGGCTGCGCCCGCCTTCCTCGTCGGAGCCGCGGCCATTGTCCTCGTCATCATCGTCACGTCCGCTGGACTGGTCCGCCTCGTCCTCGTCATCGATGATGGCCGGTGCGGTGGTCTCCCGCTGCGGCCGCTCGATCTCCTCGCTGATCTCCGAGGCGGCGATGCGCTCGATCCGGTGATCGGGGGAGACCAGCGACATGTCGGCGGCAATCTCCACCGCGAAGCCGTAACGCTCCTCGATCTCCGCCAGCGCCCGGCGCTTGTGGTTCACGATGTAGATCGCGACCTCCGCCGGCATGTGGATGCGGATACCTGCGGACCGTTCGCGGATGCCTTCCTCCTCGATGGAGCGCAGCAGGTGCAGCGCCGTCGAATCGATGGAGCGGACAACGCCCAGGCCATGGCAATGGCTGCAGGGCATCATGTTGACGTCCTGCACGCCCGGGCGCAGCCGCTGCCGCGACATCTCCAGCAGGCCGAAATGGCTGATCCGCCCGATCTGGATCCGGGCACGGTCGGCGCGCAGGCAATCCTTCAGCTTGCGCTCCACGGCCCGGTTGTTGCGCGACTCGTCCATGTCGATGAAGTCGATGACCACCAGACCGGCAAGGTCGCGCAGCCGCAACTGGCGGGCCACTTCCTCCGCAGCTTCCAGGTTTGTCTTGGTCGCCGTCTCCTCGATCGACCGGCCCTTGGTGGACTTGCCGGAGTTGACGTCGATGGCGACCAGCGCCTCGGTCGAGTTGATGACGATGTAGCCACCGGAAGGCAGCGTGACCTCGTTGCCGTACATGCTGTCCAGCTGCTGCTCCACCTGGTAGCGGTGGAACAGCGGAATCCGGTCGCGATAGGGCTGAACCTTCTTCGCGTGGGACGGCATGATCCGCTTCATGAAGTCCTTGGCGACGCGGTAGCCGTCCTCGCCCTCCACCAGGACCTCGTCGATGTCCTTGGAGTAGAAGTCACGGATCGCGCGGGTGATCAGGGACGCTTCCTCGTAGACCAGCGTCGGCGCGGTGGAACGCAGGGTCAGGTCACGGATGTCGTCCCAGAGCCGCAGCAGGAACTCGAAGTCCCGCTTGATCTCCGACTTGGTGCGCTTCGCACCGGCGGTGCGGACGATGACGCCGGTACCCTCCGGCACCTCCAGTTCCTTGACGGCGGCCTTCAGCTTCTTGCGGTCGGCCACGTTGGAGATCTTGCGGCTGATGCCGCCGCCACGCGCCGTGTTGGGCATCAGCACGCAGTAGCGACCGGCCAGCGAGAGGTAGGTGGTCAGGGCCGCGCCCTTGTTGCCACGTTCCTCCTTCACCGCCTGGACCAGCAGGATCTGGCGGCGCTTGATGACTTCCTGGATCTTGTAGGGACGGCTGTGCTGGGACGGACGGCGCGGGGCGATGTCCTCCTCCAGCTCGTCACCACCCACATCCTCGACGCCGAGGTCGGAGTCCTCGTCCATCGTGGGGCCGCTGCGGCGACGGCGGCCACGACCGCGCCCGCGCCGGTTGCGACCGTTGCCGGAGGACTTGCTCTCCTCCTCGCCCTCCTCGGAGGCCTGTTCCTCCTCCTCGTCCTCTTCCTCGATCTCGGCCTCTTCGGCCTCCGCCTCGCGGGCGACCTCGCGCTGCTGCTCGGCAATCAGCGCCTCGCGGTCCGCGACGGGGATCTGGTAGTAGTCCGGGTGGATTTCGTTGAAGGCAAGGAAACCGTGGCGGTTGCCGCCGAATTCGACGAACGCGGCCTGCAGCGACGGTTCCACGCGGGTGACCTTCGCCAGGTAGATGTTGCCCTTCAGGGGTTTGCGGCTGTCGACCTCGAAATCGAATTCTTCAAGGCGATTGCCCTTCACGATCACGACCCGGGTTTCCTCCGGATGTGCCGCGTCGACCAGCATACGAGTGGCCATGAGCCATATCTCCGGGACGGCGGCAATACCGGCGAGTCAGCGGTACGGGGCCGTCCATATGTTATGTCAGGATCTGCAAGGTCGGGCCCAGACATCGAACGGCGCCGAACGGGGTGACCCCCTTCGGCTCGCCATGATGCGGTCCGTCAGTCCCTGCCGCCGTGGCCCGAAGAGGGCGCGCGGACAAATCCCGAGTTCCAATCATCTCTCCAGATGCCCCGGGCGGCGGCCAACTATGATGTGACCGGATGGGCGCGGACGGTCTGGTTGCCGGGTCCTGTGTCACCCCTGACCGTCCTGTCGTCCGGGCGGTCGCTTGAAACAAGGGAGTGGCCAGAAAAACTGACCCGGATTACCTTTCGTCGGAGCTCATCCCTACCGCGCCGCAGGGCCGGTCGGAACCGGTCAACACGGCGGCACTGGAAACTCGCATGGCGACACTAGCAAATTGCAGCATGTTCCAGCAAGCATTGTGCGCTGCCTTACGAGAAGAACCTGCAACCCCTTCACGGTGCCCCGACGCCGGGGAGGCCGGGCATTCATGATGCATGTGTTCCAGGTGGCCGGACGGCGGGCTGACGCGCGCCCGTCCCGTGTTACGGCGCGTGCCCTGGCCGGGCTTTTCCTGCTGTTCATGGCGATGGTCCAGCCGCTGGCCAGCGCGCAGGCCACGGTGATCACGGCAATCCGGACGGGCGAGAACGCCGCCACCACCCGCGTCGTGCTGGACCTCAGCGCCAAGCCGGAATGGAACCTGTTCCTGCTGGAGGATCCGTTCCGCATCGTCGTCGACCTGGCCGACACCGGCTGGGCGCTGGAGGGACGGCCGGATCCGCCGAGGGGCCTGGTCCGTGACCTGCGATTCGGGCAGTTCCGCGCCAACACCGGGCGGCTTGTCATGGATGCCGACCAGCCGGTGGTGGCCCACCGCGTCTTCGCCCTGCCACCACAGGCGGGGCAGCAGTGGCGGCTGGTGATCGACCTGCGCGCCGCCGACGATGCCGCCTTCGCCGCCGCGCGCAAGGAAAGCGCCGCCGCGAAGCCGAAGGAGGAGGTACAGCAGGCCGCCTTCTGGCCCAGCGGGGTGCCGCCGCTGCCGCCGCGTCGGCCCGGCGCGGCGCGGGTGGTGGTGATCGATCCCGGTCATGGCGGTGTCGATCCCGGTGCCATCGGCGCAGGCGGCACGCAGGAGAAGGAGATCGTGCTGCGGGTGGGCCTGGCACTGCGGGAGGCGCTGCGTGCCCGTGGCGGCTATCGCGTCATCATGACCCGCGACGGTGACAGGTTCGTCCGCCTGTCAGACCGGGTCCGCATCGCCCGCCGGGCCAATGCGGACCTGTTCGTCTCCCTGCATGCCGATGCGGCGGCCGGTCGGACGGCGCGGGGGGCAGGGGTCTACACGCTGTCGGAGAAGTCATCGGACCGGGAGGCGGCGGCACTCGCCCGGCGTGAGAACCGCTCCGACATCATCGCCGGTGTCGATCTGAGCGACGAGGCGGATGACGTGACCTCCATCCTGATCGACCTGGCGCAGCGGGAGACCATGAACCAGTCGGCGACCCTGGCGCAGACCGTGATCGTCGAACTGGGAGAGCGGGTCACCATGCGCACCAACCCGCACCGTTTTGCCGGTTTCAGGGTGCTGAAGGCGCCCGATGTTCCCTCCGTTCTGGTGGAGATCGGTTTCCTGACCAACCGGCAGGAAGAGGCACAGCTCAATTCTGCCCGCACGCGCCGGCAGATCGCCGAAGGGCTGGCGGCGGCCATTGACGCCTATTTCAGGCGATAGCACGGGGTCCGGCAACGAAACGGCGGGCTGCCTTCGCAGGGCCATGATTCTGGCCTAGGCTTTGCTATATGAGCCGCAGATATCCGGAAATGCACCGGGTGAAACATCAACTGCTTGGCGGACCGGGCTGAATTCATGCGTATCGTCTGGAAGATCCTTCTCTGGTTCACCGCGCTCGGTGTTCTTGGCGCGCTCGCGGCTGTCGGCTTCGTTGCCTATGCCTTCTGGCACTTCGGGCGCGAACTGCCGGAGCATGAGAAGCTGGCCGAGTACGCCCCGCCCGTGGTGACGCGCGTTCATGCCGGTGACGGGCAGCTGATGGCCGAATATGCCAGGGAACGCAGGCTGTTCGTGCCGATCCAGTCCACGCCGCGGCGGGTCATCAACGCCTTCCTGGCGGCGGAGGATGGTGACTTCTACAACCATATCGGCGTCGACTTCCGTGCCGTCGCCCGCGCCGTGGTGCAGAACCTGCGCAACCTGGGAACCGGCCGCCGCCCCGTGGGCGCATCCACTATCACCCAGCAGGTCGCCAAGAACTTCCTGCTGACCAACGAGGTCTCCTACGAGCGCAAGATCAAGGAAGCCATCCTGGCGCTGCGGATCGAGAAGGCGTTCGACAAGAACCACATTCTGGAACTCTATCTGAACGAGATCTACCTCGGGCAGGGGGCCTATGGCGTTGCCTCCGCCGCGCTGACCTATTTCGACAAGCCGCTGAACGAACTGACGGTGGCGGAGGCGGCCTTCCTCGCCGCGCTGCCCAAGGCGCCCAGCAACTACGATCCCTATCGCCACCACAAGCGTGCCGTCGCCCGGCGTGACTGGGTCATCGGCCGCATGGTGGTGCAGGGCATGATCTCGGAGGAAGCGGCAAGGGAAGCGCGGGACGAGCCGCTGGAGGCTCGCCGTGGCCGCGACGTGAACTTCGTCAAGGCGGACTGGTTCTCCGAGGAGGTACGCCGCGAACTGGCCGAACGGTTCGGGGAGGACGGCCTGTATGACGGCGGCCTGTCGGTCCAGACCACCATGGACCCGCACCTGCAGGAGATCGCACGCGATGCCCTGCGGGAAGGGCTGATCCTCTATGACCGCCGCCACGGCTATCGCGGCCCGCTGACCAGGCTGGAGGCGATGGACAACTGGCCCAGCCGTCTCGCCGCCGTGTCGCCACCGCCGGGAATGCCGGAGGAATGGCAGCTTGCGGTGGTACTGCAGGTCAACCGGGATGCCGCCGAACTGGGTCTGATCGACAAGTCCCGTGTCACCCTGCCGCTGGAGCGGCTGACCTGGGCGCGCGAGCCGTTGCGCAACGGGCTTGTCGGCGCGGCTCCGGCGGCGGCGAACGAGGTGCTGGCTGTCCGCGACGTGGTGCTGGTCGGCCCGGATACCGAGGATCCGGACAAGCCGCAGATGCGCCAGATGCCGCGCATCGATGGCGGGGTGGTGGCGCTGGACCCGCATACCGGGCGCGTGCTGGCCCTGGTCGGCGGCTTCGCCTATGAGCGCAGCCAGTTCAACCGCGCGACACAGGCGGCGCGGCAGCCCGGTTCCGCCTTCAAGCCCTTTGTCTATGCCGCGGCGCTGGAACATGGTTTCACGCCTGCATCGCTGGTGCTGGACGCGCCCTTCGTCATCGACCAGGGCGGCGGCCAGGGCAAGTGGAAGCCGTCGAACTATTCCAACCGCTTCTATGGTCCCAGCACGTTGCGCCTCGGCATCGAGAAGTCGCGCAACCTGATGACCGTGCGGCTGGCGCAGAAGGTCGGGATGGACGTGGTCAGCGACTATTCGGAGCGGTTCCGCATCTACGAGCAGTTGCCGCAGACCCTGGCCAACTCGTTGGGATCAAGCGAGGTGACACTGCTGCGTCTGACCTCCGCCTACGGCATGCTGGTCAATGGCGGGCGGGCGATCCGGCCGACCATCATCGACCGGGTGCAGGACCGTACAGGGCGCACCATCTTCCGGCACGAGACGCGGGATTGCGGCACCTGCCTGGTGCAGGCCTGGGCGCAGCAGCCGGAGCCGCTGCTGCGCGACGAGAGGCCGCGCGTTGTCGCGTCGGAGACCGCCTACCAGATGGTCTCGATGCTGGAGGGCGTGGTGCAGAGGGGCACGGGCGCGCGCATCGCGCAGGTCGGCAAGCCGCTGGCAGGCAAGACCGGCACCTCCAACGAGAGCCGCGACGCCTGGTTCATCGGCTTCTCGCCCGACCTGGTGGTCGGGGTCTTCACCGGCTTTGACAATCCGGAGCCGCTGGGGCGGCAGGAAACGGGCTCCAGCGTTGCCGCGCCGATCTTCCAGACGGTGATGGCGGAGGCGCTGGCGGATCAGCCGGCGCTGCCGTTCCGCGTGCCGGGAAGCGTCCGGCTGATCAGGATCAACGCGCGCACCGGGGAGGCCGCACGGTCCGGTGACGATGATGTCATCTGGGAAGCCTTCGCGCCGGGCAGCGAACCGAATCCGCGCAATGCCCCGGCGCTGACGGGAACGACCGTCCGCACCGACAGTGCCGGCACCACCACCATCGAACCCGCCGAGCCGCTGCCGGAGCGACGGGCCATCGGCGGCAAGGCCACCGACGGCGTCTACTGACTGGAATGCTGATCCGGGACGGACGGGACGGGCATGCCCGGTCCGGTCACTCGTCCCGGTAGGATTTCTCGCGGCGTTCGTGCCGTTCCTGCGCTTCCAGCGACAGGGTGGCAATGGGCCGGGCCTCCAGCCGTTTCAGGCTGATCGGATCCCCGGTATCGTCGCAATAGCCGTAGGTGTCGTTCTCGATCCGCAGAAGGGCAGCATCGATCTTGGAGATCAGCTTGCGCTGCCGGTCCCGCGTCCTGAGTTCCAGGGAGCGGTCGGATTCGGTCGACGCGCGGTCATTCAGATCGGAGACCGGCTGGGTCTCGGACTGCAGGGTCCGGATGGTTTCCTGCGAGTCCTTCAGGATGTCTTCCCGCCAGCGAAGGAGCTTCTTCTTGAAGTATTCCCTCTGAACCGGGTTCATGAACGGTTCCTGCGGGCTGGGTCGGTAGTTGTCGGGTATCTGGATCCCCATGTCCGTCCTCAACTGCTGAACTGGCCGAAGCGGGCGCAATATAGTGGGCAGTGACATTGCGCCACAAGCCCCTTTTCACATGTCAGTCAGATGACAGGATTTGACGGCAAGAAGCTGATCTAGCGGCGCAATTTCGCCAGCTCGACCGCAACGCGCAGATCAATGGCGTCCAGCATTTCCGCGGCCTGCGGGTCATTCTCCTGTTCCCGCTGGCTGGCCAGCCGCTCCGACAGCCGCGTCAGCACGCCCGATGACAGCCGTCCCTCCAGCAGGCCGAGGCGCAGCTCATCGAGCTGGTCGAGCATGTCGCTGGCGCGATTCGCATTGTGCTGGCGACGCCTGTCAGGGGCGTCATCGACCTGCGCGACGATCACCGCGCCGGGGGCCGTGGCACCGGACAGGCCGGTCATGGCCGCTGTCTCCTGGCTGCCGCCAGTGGTCTGCGGCACCTGGAAGGTTTCCGTGCCCGTCGAACTCCGTCGCGGCGTGCGCCCGACCGACGAGGGTCCGGCGGGGCTCTTGCGTTCGATCTTCATGGCGTGGTCCTGATCCGGTTCATGCGTGGCACTTTGCGCGATCAGGGTAAACAAAGTCTTTCGCTCGGCACATGCTGCCCACCTGGCCCGGCAAATCTGGCCCCCTGGCAATTCTGGCCATCGCCAACCCGCTGAAAACAAAGGGTTCAGGACTGGCACGATGCTCGCTTTCAGCAACACACCTGCAGAATGTGAGGAACACGACAGATGACCCTTCGACACACGATCCTGCGCCTGCTGATCCTGACGATCGCCGCAAGTGTCCTGATGGTTCCGGCCAATGCCGCCAATGTGCGGCTGAAGGATGTCGTGGAGTTCGAGGGCATTCGCGACAACCCGCTGGTCGGCTACGGCCTGGTTGTCGGCCTGCAGGGCACGGGTGACACGCTTGGCAACTCCCCCTTCACGCAGCAGAGCCTGGAGGCGATGCTGGAGCGGCTGGGCGTCAATACCCGCGACCAGAACATCAATACCGAGAACGTGGCCGCGGTCATGGTCACCGCCGACCTGCCGGCCTTCGCGCGGCAGGGCTCGCGCATCGACGTGGTGGTGAACTCGCTCGGCGATGCCGAGAGCCTGCTGGGCGGCACCCTGCTGGTGACGCCGCTGCTGGGTGCGGACGGGGAGGTCTATGCTGTCTCCCAGGGTCCCATCGTCGTTGGCGGCTTCACCGCGACCGGCAATGCCCAGACCATCACCAAGAACATCCCGACCGTCGGCCGCATCTCCAGCGGTGCCATCGTGGAGCGGGAGACGGGTTTCGAGCTGGTGCAGATGCAGCAGATGCGTCTCAGCCTGCGCAACCCGGACCTGACCACCGCGCTCAGGATCGAGAAGGCGATCAACGCCCAGCTCGGCCAGCGCCAGGCCAAGGCCATCGACCCGACCACCATCGTGCTGGGTATCCGCCAGGACCAGCGTGCCGACATGGTCGGCCTGCTGGCGGAGATCGAGCAGGTGCGCATCGAGACCGACACCACCGCCAAGATCGTCATCGACGAGAAGGCCGGCGTGATCGTCATGGGCAAGGATGTCCGGGTGGACGAGGTGGCGATCGCACAGGGCAACCTGACCGTCTCCGTCACCGAGACGCCGCAGGTCAGCCAGCCCAACGCCTTCTCGACCCAGGGCGAGACGGAAACCGTCGACCGCACCTCCATCACCATCGACGAGGGCGAGGACGAGAAGCTGACTGTGCTGAACCCGGGCGTCAGCCTGCAGGAACTGGTGGACGGGCTGAACGCCCTGGGCATCGGTCCGCGCGACATGATCTCCATCCTGCAGACCATCAAGACCGCCGGTGCCCTGCAGGCCGAAATCGAGGTGATGTGATGGATCCGGTCAGCAGCATCCAGGCCGTCGGCTCGAAGCTGCCGACGCATGCGGAGGCACAGGCCCAGCGGCAGGCGCAGGCGCGGGAAACCGCCGAGACTTTCGAGGCCATGTTCCTCTCCACCATGTTGTCGAGCATGAAGATGGGCATCGACCCCGACAGCGTCATGGGTGGCGGGCACGGCGAGGCGGCCTACCAGTCGATGGTGGCGGAGCAGTACGGCAAGGCGATGACGGACATGGGCGGGATCGGCATTGCCGACGCCATCTACCGTGAGATTCTCAAGGCGCAGGAGGCAGGCTGATGCAGGAACGCAAGCGACTGAAGGACCCCCGGCTGTCGGCCCTGTTCAACACCGCCAGCGAACTGATCGAGCTGATCGACATGGAGAACGGGCACCTGGACAACCGGCGCCCGGAGCGCCTGTCCGAGACGGAGGCCCGCAAGGAAGGGCTGGTCAGTGATTACCGCATCAAGGTGACCGCGCTGCGCCAGGCCCAGGCCGCGGGGGAACGGTTCGCGGAACAGGACCGCGATGCCCTGCGCCAGGTCGGTGAACGGCTGGAGCGCACCATGGCCGGACATGCCCGTCGTGTCGTGCGGCTGAAATCCATCACCGAGGGTCTGGTGCAGTCGATCTCCGAACAGGCCAACCGGGGCCAGAAGCAGGTGGATGGCTATGGTGCCAGCGGTCGCGGTGCCACCGTGACCATGGCCCGGAACTCCTACCAGCGGCCGACCGCGCTCAGCGTCAACCGCACCATCTGATCCGCCGCCGACCGTTCACTCGACCAGGGTGATGCGATAGCGCACATGCTCGTCGGCGGGCACGTAGCTGTCATACAGCCGCCGGGCGCGGTGATTGTCCCTGTCGGTGTGCCAGTAGAAGCGTGACCAGCCGCGTTCCCGCGCCAGCGCCAGGCAGCCGTCCAGCAACGTCCGGCCCAGGCCCGTGCCCCGCTGGTCCTCTGCCACGTACAGGTCCTCCAGGTAACAGATCGGACTGCGTGTCCAGGTGCCTTCATGCGGCACCAGCAGGGCGAAGCCGCGCACGGCACCGTCATGTTCGACCACCAGCGCTGTCAGCGGCGACTGCGGATCGAACAGGCGCGTCCAGGTGTGGTCGGTGATCGCCGGATCAAGCTCCGTCTCGTAGAAGCGCAGATAGCCCGACCAAAGCGCGCGCCAGTCCTGCTCATCATCTCTCTCGATCATCCGGACCGCGGACATCGCCCAGTCTCCCTCTCTGCCCGAAGGACAAGGTAGGCGAGCGGGACGGTGAGGCAAAAAGATTCAGGTCTGTGCTTGAATAAATTCCATGGAATGTTATTGACATTCTCAGGAATGTAATGGAGCAGCACAATGACGAGCAGACGGCAGTTCATCCGGATCATCGGTATCGGCGGCGCGGTGGCGGCGCTGGGGGCAGGGGGACTGACCTGGGCTGGAAGCCGGGGCGGCATGCCGGAATCGGCCATCGCGCCGTGGCAGGGACCGGGGGAAGGACTGACCGACCCGCGCCTGCGCGCCGCAGCGGTGGCGATGCTGGCCCCGAACCCGCACAACATGCAGTCTTGGACCGTGCGCCTGCATGGCGACGACCGGCTGAGCCTGCATGTCGATCTCACCCGCCTGCTGCCGGACACGGACCCGTTCGGTCGCCAGATCCTGATCGGCCAGGGGACATTCCTGGAGCTGTTCCGCATGGCCGCGGCGGCGGAAGGCTGGCGGGCGGAGATGACCTTGTTGCCGGAGGGAGCATTCCCCCCTGACCGGCTGGACGGTCGCCCGGTGGCCGACATCCGCCTGGTGCGCGATACCTCGCTGCGCTCTGACCCGCTGTTCGCGCATCACCGCAACCGCCGCAGCATCAAGGAGGTTTTCGACACCGGCCAGCCCGTCAGTGACAGCGAACTGGCTGCCGTTGCGGCTCATGCGGGCGACGGTTTCGCCTTCCCCACGACCCGTGACCCGTCGCGGCGACAGGCCCTGCGCGACCTGGCCGAGCAGGCACTGGTGAAGGAGATCGAGACGCCGCGCACCCTGAAGGAGAGCGTTGACCTGATGCGCATCGGCCCGGCCGAGGTCGCGGCAAATCCTGACGGTATCGACCTGCTGGGGCCGATGATGTGGTGGGGCAGCCGTCTCGGCTTCGTCTCGCGGCAGGACATCCTGACCCCCGGCACCCAGTCGTTCCAGGTCGGCCTGGACATGGCGCGCGACCAGGCACAGTCGGCGATGGCCTTCGGCTGGCTGGTGACCCCTGACAATTCCCGCCTGTCACAACTGACGGCGGGAATGCGCTACCTGCGGCTCAATCTCGCGGCCACCGCCGCCGGGGTGGCCATGCACCCGATGAGTCAGTTGCTGCAGGAATATCCGGAGATGGCGGAACTGCAGCGCGACTTCCTCGACACGGTTGGGATCGAGTCACCGCAGCATGTCCAGATGCTGGTCCGTTTCGGCCATGCGGAGCGTCCGGGACCAAGCCCCCGCAGGCCGGTCCATGCTATCGTCGCGGCATGAGTGATTCCGGCGCGGACAGTCTTGGCGAACGTGAGCGGCTCCTGTGGGAGCTGCTCACCTCCGTCGGAATCTGCGCCCAGTTGCTCACCACCCGGGCAACCGAGACCCTGGGCGAGGAACTGCCCCCGCCGCAGTTCACCATGCTGAACCATTTCGTCCGGGTGCCGCCGCCGGTGAAGACGGTGGGGGAGATCGCCCGTGCCTTCCAGGCGCCGCAGCCGGGAATCACCAAGACGGCGCAGAAGCTGATCGCCAAGGGCTTCCTGGCGGCGGAGGAGGACCCGGAGGACGGGCGACGCAAGCTGCTCTCCCTGACCACAGCCGGGCGCGCGGCCCACATGGCAGCCCTGGTGCGGCTGCGGCCCGATGCCGACCTGATCTTCGGCGACTGGAGCGATGCCGACCTGCAGGGCCTGAAGCAGCCGCTGTTCCGCCTGAAACACTGGCTGGACAACAATCGACACAACCTCGGCACGGCCGACGCCCCCGCGTCAAAGAAGTGATCGCCCCCGGGCTTGCCTCCCGCCCTCACGTGACCAGATCATGGGCAGTACAGGAGGTGCTCATGCAACGCACGCTGATGACTTTCCTCGCACTGCTCGGGTCGCTCTCGCTGCTGGTCGGCGTGGCCCAGGCCAGGCCGCTGGAGAAGGCGACGGCCCTGCCGCTGGCGATCCATCTCGACTACCGCGCCCATGCCCTGAACATCAACGCCATGCGGCTTGATTGCCGGGTGTTCGCTGCCAACGGCGAACAGGTCGGGCGGGGGACGGCGGAATGGCGCTTCGACCCGGCCTACCTGCATCGCAGGCATTCGGTCGATGCGGTCATGCCGGTGACTCTCTATCGCGGCGCGGAGCCGGAGGCAGAGCACACATGCAGCTGCACCGCGCGCTTCGACGCCCGCAGCATCTTCTTCCGCTCCGGCAAGGATGATTTCGGGCAGCGCCCCTGGATGTTCGCCCGCGCCTACCGCTTCGCCCAGCAGAGCTGCAAGCCCGGCGCATTGCCGGAGGCCCTGTAGCGGTGGCGGCCCGGTCCCGCCTCGACCCGGCACCGGTGCCTGCGCCGATCCAGGCCATGGGCATCGATGATGACTATGTCTCGCTGCTGGTGGATACCTTCTATGGCCGGGTGCGGCAGAATCCGGAGATCGGTCCGATCTTCGAGAATGCCATCGGTCACGACTGGGACCATCACATGGCAAAGCTGAAGGACTTCTGGGCTTCCGTGGCCTGGGGGGCGGGGCGCTATTTCGGGCAGCCGGTGCCAGCCCACGCGAAGCATCCGGAGATCGAGGAGCGGCACTTCGACATCTGGCTCGGGCTGTTCCACCAGACGCTGGAGGATACCGCCCCGACACCGGAGGCGGTGGAGCACTTCATGGTGCGCGCCAACCGCATAGCGAAGAGCCTGAAACTGGTGCTGTTCGGCGTGCCCGGTTTCGGTGGACCGCTGCATGACCCGGCTGCCTGAGGGCCTGCGCAAGCACGGCGAGACCCGTACATTCGACGAGACCAGCGTGCCCGCGAAGCTACTGGACCTGCACGACACCAAACCCGGCGTCTGGGGCAGGCTGGTGGTGGAGGATGGGGCGCTCGACTACATCGTGCCCGGCCCGCCGGAAGTGATCGAGCGGATCAGCGCCGGCGGCTTTGGCGTCATCGAACCGACCGTCCTGCATCGGGTGGCGCCCTGCGGTGCCGTGCGGTTCCGCGTGGAGTTCCTGTCCTTTCCCGAACCGGGGCGGGGTGAAGTCTGACCCGGCTTTGCCGCTGCGCCAGCTTTGTGACTATGATCGCGGGATTGTCTGGGGAGGACGGGGATTTGGCTGACGGCGACGGACGGCGTTTCGGCTTTCTCATGTTCGACAGGTTCGAGGAACTGGACCTGATCGGGCCTTGGGAGATGGCCACCATGTGGCGAGACTATGCGGGCGGTCCGGGGTGCGTGACCGTCGGCGAGACCGCGGGAGAGGTGACCTGCGCCAAGGGCCTGGTGACCCGCGCCGAGCATTCCTTCGCGACCTGTCCGCCGCTGGACTACCTGCTGGTGCCGGGCGGCTTCTCCGCGCTTGACGAGATGCACAACGAGAGACTGGTCGGCTGGGTCCGGGAGAGGGCAGGGACGTGCCGGCACGTGCTGTCCGTCTGTACCGGCGCCTTCATCCTGCAGGCTGCGGGGCTGCTGGACGGTCGGCGGGCGACGACCCACTGGAAGGCGATGGACGGCCTGCGCGACCTGGGTATCGACGCGGTGAAGCAGCGCTGGGTCCGGGACGGCAATGTCTGGACCTCCGCCGGTGTCTCCGCCGGCATGGACCTGCTGCTCGGGTTCATCGCGGAGATCGATGGCGACAGGGCGGCCGCGTCGGTCCAGCACAATGCCGAATATTATCCGGACGGGTGCATCCATGGCGACAATGCCCGCCATCTCGACCTGGAGAACACAGTATGAAACGGCTTTCGCGCGATGAGCTGAAGGGGCGGGCGCAGACCGTGCTGGGCCTGGTCGATCCGCAGGAACTCGGCCCGACGCTGATGCATGAGCACCTGCTGTGGGACATCCGCACCCCGACCATGAAGGCTGATCCGGACCAGGGGCCGGAGATCAGCCTCTGCAACTGCTGGCAGATCAACTACGGCACCCGCAAGGCCCCCGGCAACTATGTCTTCTTCGACCGGGACGTGGCCACGTCGGAGGTGCAGGCGATGCGCGACGCGGGCGGGCGCAGCATCGTCGAGCTGACGGTCGGCGGCCTGAAACCGGAACCGGAGGGGCTTGCCGGAATTGCCCGCGACACGGATACCCACATCGTCATGGGCTGCGGCCACTATGTCGATGAATACCAGGACCCGGCCAACCGGGACCGCAGCGTCGATGACTTCGCGGCGGAGATGGTGGACCAGGTCACGGTCGGTGCCTGGGGCACGGAGATCCGGGCCGGCATCATTGGCGAGATCGGCTGCCAGTCGCCCTGGACGGAGCTGGAGAAACGGGTGATGCAGGGCGCGCTGATCGCGCAGGGGGAGACGGGGGCGGCGCTGAACGTGCATCCGGGACGCGACCCTGACCAGCCGCAGGAAGTCGCCGACTTCGTCGCGGCCCGTGGCGGGGACATGAGCCGCCTGATCATCAGCCACATCGACCGCACCATCTTCGATGACGAGCGGCTGTTCCGGCTGGCCGACAGTGGCTGCGTCATCGAGCTGGACCTGTTCGGGCAGGAGCAGTCCTACTACAACCTCAACCCGAAGATCGACCTGCCCAACGATGCGGAGCGGCTGCGCTGGATGCGGCGACTGATCGACCGCGGGCACATCGACCAGATCGTGATTTCCCATGACATCTGCTACCGGACCCGCCTGAGCCAGTTCGGTGGCCACGGATATGGCCACATCTTCCAGAACGTGGTGCCGATCATGCGCCGCCGCGGCTTCTCGGAGGCGGAAATCGACCGGATCATCGTGGAGACGCCGCGCAGGCTGCTGACCTTCGTCTGATCCTGAAGTCCGCGGGACTGCCTACTTCAGGCAGCCCAGTTCTTCGTACTTGGGCTTCAGCGTCTCGAACGGGCTGGGCTTCCAGTTGGCAGCATCATCCTCCAGCGTCTCGCGCTGGTCGGGTGAGAGGCGACCGCGCAGCACGCCAAGGGTGTTGAGGATGTAGCGTTCGGAGGTGAAGCTGGCGCTTTCCCCGAACGTTTCCAGCGCCACGCGCGACCAGAAATAGGCCGTGTCGGTGTCGCCGCCACCTTCCGCATAACGGTAGAGCGTGCGCAGCTGGGCCATGGCGTTGCCCTGCAGTGCCGCCAGCTCGTCACAGCGCGCGCCGGGATCATCGGCCCGGCCGGAGCTGTAGAGCCGCCGTGCCTTCAGCGCTATGGCATGGTCATACCCCTCCGCCGCCGCACGGGTCAGCCAGGCTTCGGCGATGCGGGAATCGGGGGTGCCGAGAACATACTGCGCCGGAACGAAGCCGCCTTCCGCCGCCCGTTCCAGCTTCCCGTTGATCTCCCGCGACATTTCCTGCCGGTCTCCCTCCGGGCGGCCATAGTCGGCCTGGATCAGCAGCGCCCAGGGCGCGCCTGCCGCCGCGTGCGGGGCGACGAGGCGTTCCGCCAGCCGGTACTCCCCGCGCTCGATGGCCTGCAGCACCGGCAGGGCATCCGCACGGGCGGCTTCCGGCACGAAGGGCATCAGGTTGTCGATGACCGGATGCGACGGACCGACCGGCGTGATCGAGGCCCAGAACCGGTTCAGCGGCACGCCTTCGAACACGAACAGGCTGTCACCCACCCGGCGCTCGATCCGGTAGGCCCCGAATCGCGGCCGCATCCAGCTCTCCAGCCCCAGTTCCCCGGCCCAGCGCTTCACCGCCTCCCGCGCCGAGACCTCCCGCGCATGGTCCAGGCCTGCCAGCGCGGGTTCCAGCAGCGCGGCGATGTCGGCAAAGGCATAGAGGCCGGGATCGGCGGTCGGCAGCAGCGGGATCTCCATGCGCAGCCCGGCCAGTGCGCCGTCAACGCTGAACAGCACGGCACCCACGGTCTCCCCGTTCTCCGGCCCGATCTGGACCCGCAGGGTGGTCGGGTCCCAGGGCACCTGCGCCTCCCGGATGCGGGCACCGGCGAAGACGTCCAGGGTCATCAGGTGCTTGATCACCGCGTCCGCGTTCCGGTCATAGGTGCGGGCCTGGTAGGCCTGGGCGGTGCCGCAGAGCAGCATCAGGCCGAGGGCGGGCAGCAGCAGGGTACGAAACAGGGTCACGGGGCAATCTCCTGACCGGAACATGGGGCTGTCGGAGCCTGACATGGCACCGGGAATGATGCTGGCACGGCGGTCACAGTGTTGATGTCTGCAGGTTCGCGTCAGGCCGGTCGAACACACCCGGTTTCAGCCGTGTCCCAAGGCCCGGCCCGGCAGGCGGATGCACGATGCCGTCACGGACCTCCGGCAGGTTCTCCGCGATCTCGTTGTACCAGCCGGTGTAGAAGGCACGGACGAACTCCTGGATCAGCGCGTTCGGCTGCGACAGCACCAGGTGCACCGACGCGGCGAACTGCAGGGGGCCGGTGCAGTCATGCGGCGCGATGGGCAGCCCGGCCGCGTCCGCCAGGGCCGCGATGCGCCGTGCCTCCGTCAGGCCGCCGCACCAGCCCAGGTCGGGCATCACCACGCCGATGTCGCCGGTGCCGATCAGTCTCGACCAGTCCCGCAGGCCGCCAACGGTCTCGGAGGCGGTGAGCATCGACCCGGTGGCCTGGCGCACGGTGCGATATCCCGACAGGTTGTCGGCGCGGACCGGATCCTCGATCCAGTAGGGGTGAAACGGTTCCAGCGCGCGGGCGATGCGTGCTGCCGTCGGCGGACTGAACAGGCCGTGCAGTTCGCACATGATGTCGATGCGGTCTCCCACCGCCGCGCGGATCTTCCGGAACGGCTCGACGGCGCGGTCCAGTTCCGCCGCGCTGATGTCGAAACCGGCGGTGCGTTCCGCCGCGAAGTCGAAAGGCCAGATCTTCATGCCGGTGATCCCCTGCGACAGCAGGCTCTCGGCCAGGGCACCGGCATCGTGCAGGAACCCCTCCAGGTCCTCGTAAGGCCCCTCCGCCTCGCCGCCGATGCCCCAGTTGCCGGTTTCCTGGCGCGGCGTGCTGCGGACATAGCGATAGCCGGCGCAGGTGTTGTAGACGCGGATGGTGGGGCGGCTGAGCCCGCCGAGAAGCTGGTGGATCGGCAGCCCGCTGCTGCGCCCGACCAGGTCGTGCAGGGCCAGGTCGATGGCCGACCGGCCCCGCGTCTCCGCGCCGGACCCCGAATAGCCGACATAGGGCTGCAGCGCCTGGAACAGCCCGTTGACCTGGCGCGGATCGCGGCCCAGCAGGACCTCTGCCGCCGTTTCATGGAGGTAGGCGGCTGCGGCGCGGGCGCCATAGAAGATCTCGCCGACGCCTTCCGTTCCGTCATCGGCGGTCAGCCGCACCCAGAGCAGGTTGGGAAATTCATCCAGGATCAGGGTATCGACGCGTTCGATCTTCATGGCGGCACCTGCTTTCAAGCCCTTGGAACGTGGCGGTTATCACAATGGTAACCGGACTGTGCTGCAATGTGTGACATCCGTGCATTGCGGGACCGACAGCCCATTCCGATCTTGTGATGCAGGAGAGGAGGAACGACATGGCGCTGGCAAGGTTCACGATCTGCCCGGAGACCACCGAAGACAATCTGGATGACTGGGCCATCTTCGTGCCGGAGGATGACGGTACGCTGGTGCGCGAGACCTATGATCCCGCGCGCCGTGTCGGCGAACTGATGCGCCTTGACGGGCCGCTGTTCAGTGGCGGCGGCGACTTTGCCCGACACCTGCGCAGCATCGTGCCGCCCACCGGACCGATCACCATCATGATCCACGGTTTCCAGTACGCGCCGGAGGCACCGCCGACCGCACCGGCCCGCAAGGCCGCGAACCCGCACAGCCAGGTCTTCCATTTCGAGGAACCGGACGTGGTGCCCGGCGGCCCGCAGGAGGTCACCAGCCACGCGACGC
Source organism: Minwuia sp. (assembly GCA_965228535.1). Classification (GTDB taxonomy): domain Bacteria; phylum Pseudomonadota; class Alphaproteobacteria; order Minwuiales; family Minwuiaceae; genus Minwuia. The sequence goes on from CBDDHU010000003.1 coordinate 2,289,674, forward strand.
CGTGGCCCAAGCGCCTGGGCTTTGCCGATGCTGACGGCGGTGCCGGTGGCCTTGCCATCGCCTTTGCCTGGTCCAGCCATCCCGCCTACCGCAGCGGCACCTGGCGCGACTGGCTGTCCGGCGTGTCGTGGCGCAAGCGCGGGGCCACCACCTACTATGCCCGTGCCTATCGCCGCGCCCCCGTCGCCGGGATCGCGCTTGCCGCCCTGATCGGCCGGATCGGGGAGGTCGCACCTGGGCGACCCATCCGCCTGTTCGCCCACAGCCTGGGCAGCCTGGTCGCCATCACCGCGCTGCGCATCCTCGCCCGTCGCCGTCACCGCGTCCTGCGCAGCGTCGACCGGGTGGTGATGCTGTCCGGCGCGGCCCATTGCGGCCATGCCCGACTGGCGCTGCAGGAAATCCTGAACGCGGGTGTCGGCCAGCCCCGCATCTACAACCTGATGACCAGTCGCGATGCGGTGCTGGAGTTCTGGGGACGCCGCTTCGCCGCCTTCGTCTCGCGGGAGGAACTGGGCCTGCCGAGCGGTTGGGCGCGGTTCACGCGGATGCTGACCGGCGGCAGCGTCATCGGTCGCCACGGCAAGCCGTCCTTCATCCGCTACCGCCGCTGGCTGGACATCCAGGTCGACAGCCCGGCCATGCAGCGGGCCTTCGCGCTGCAGCCGTCGCAGTTCAAGGTGGACCACTGGTCGCTGTTCACGAACCCGACCTATGTCGCGTTCGCGTCGGACCTGCTGCGTCGGGAGACGCCGCTGCGGCACTTCGATCTGGTGTTCCGTCACGGCACCAGCCATGGCGAACATGCGCATGGCGCGACCCGGATGGCACGACGCGCCTGAGCGCCGGTCCCGGTGGCGCAGGTTGATTGGTCGCACACCGTTAGTGGTTGAAGCCCTGCCCAAGCCGTGGCATTCACACCGCTCGACCATCCACGGTCTGATCCCGGTAGCTTCTGGATTCGCGCCTTCATGTCCGAAACGCACGGAAATGTGGAAATCAAGGGCAGTTCCGACCGCAGTTTCGGGCTGGTCTTCACGGCGGTGTTCACCATCGTCGGGCTGTTTCCGCTGCTGGGTGACGGGCAGGTCAGGATCTGGGCGCTGGCCGTTGCCGGGCTGTTCCTGATCATCGCCTTTGTCCGTCCGAGCCTGCTGGCACCGCTGAACCTGGTCTGGTTCAGGTTCGGCATGCTGCTCGGCAAGATCATGACGCCCATCGTGATGGGCCTGCTCTACTTCGTGACCATCACGCCCATCGGCCTGATCATGCGCGCCACGGGCAAGGACCCGCTGCGCACGCGGCTGGAGCCGGAGGCCGAGACCTATTGGCAGAAGCGCGACGCCGAAAGCCAGCCGTTGAACTCCATGCGTGACCAGTATTGAGGGCGAGATGTCGTTTCTGCAGGAATTCTGGAAGTTTCTGAGGGTCCGGAAGAAGTTCTGGCTGCTGCCCATCATGCTGATGATGGCCCTGTTCGGCGGCATCGTGGTGCTGACCCAGGGTTCCGCCGTCGCCCCGTTCATCTACACGCTGTTCTGACCGCTGATGCGTATTCTCGGCATCTCCGCCTTCTATCACGACAGTGCTGCCGTCCTGATCGAGGACGGGCGGATCATTGCCGGCGCGCAGGAGGAACGTTTCACCCGGCGCAAGCATGATGCGCGCTTCCCGCGCAACGCCATCGACTACTGCCTTGCCACAGCCGGATGCGGCCTCGACGATGTCGAGTACGTGGCGTTCTACGACAAGCCGTTCCTGAAGTTCGAGCGGCTGCTGGAGACCTATGTCGCCTCCGCGCCGCGCGGTTTCAGTTCCTTCCGGATCGCGATGCCGGTCTGGCTGAGGGAGAAGCTGTTCCTGAAGGACCTGCTGTACAAGCAGTTGCGGGAGATCTCGGAATCGTTCCGCGACCGCTCGAAGATCCTTTTCGCGGAACATCACTTCAGCCACGCCGCCAGCGCCTTCTACCCGTCACCGTTCGAGGAGGCGGTGGTGCTGACCCTGGACGGGGTCGGGGAATGGGCGACGACGACCGTCGCAATCGGGCGGGGCAAGGACCTGACGATCGAGCGCGAGATCCATTTCCCGCATTCCATCGGGCTGCTCTATTCCGCCTTCACCTACTATACCGGGTTCAAGGTCAACTCCGGCGAATACAAGGTGATGGGTCTCGCGCCCTACGGGGAGCCGCGCTTCAAGGACCTGATCCTGGACAAGCTGATCGACGTGAAGGAAGACGGTTCCTTCCGCATGGACCAGCAGTACTTCAACTATGCCACCGGTCTGACCATGACCAACAAGCGCTTCGCCGACCTGTTCGGGGAGCCGGTGCGCAAGCCCGATGTCGAGCCGCTGACCCAGTTCCACATGGATGTGGCGGCCTCGGTTCAGGCGGTGACGGAGGAGGTCGTGCTGCGGCTGACCCGGTCGCTGGCGGCGGAGTTCGGCATCGAGAACCTGTGCATGGCCGGCGGTGTCGCGCTCAACTGCGTCGCCAACGGCAAGATCCTGCGCGACGGTGCGTTCCGCAATGTCTGGGTGCAGCCTGCGGCAGGTGATGCCGGTGGTGCCATCGGTGCCTCGCTGGCCGCCTGGCACCAGGAACTGAAGCAGGACCGCGTGGTCCGGCCTGGCGATGCCATGAGCGGTTCCTACATCGGTCCGTCCTGTTCGACGGCGGAGATCGAGGCCGCGCTGGACGAGGCGGGCGCGGTCTACGAGACCATGGACCATGCGGCCATGATTGACACCACGGCCCGGGCGCTGGCCGACGGGCTGGCGGTGGGCTGGTTCCAGGGCCGCATGGAGTTCGGTCCCCGGGCGCTGGGCAACCGGTCCATCCTCGGTGATCCGCGTTCACCCGACATGCAGAAGACCCTCAACCTGAAGGTCAAGTACCGGGAGAGCTTCCGTCCCTTCGCGCCTTCCGTGCTGCGGGAGGATGTTTCCGACTGGTTCGAGATGTCGTCGGACAGCCCCTACATGCTGATGGTCGCGGACGTGGCGGAGGGGCGTCGGCGGGAGATGACGGAGGCGGAGAAGGCGCTGTTCGGCATCGACAAGCTGAACGTGGTGCGGTCGGAGATCCCGGCGGTCACGCATGTGGACTACTCGGCGCGCATCCAGACCGTGAAGGCGGACGTGAACCCGGAGTATCACGCGCTGATCAGCCGCTTCAAGGAACTGACCGGCTGTCCCATCGTGGTCAACACCAGTTTCAACGTGCGCGGGGAGCCGATTGTCTGCACGCCGCAGGACGCCTTCCGCTGTTTCATGGGGACGGAACTGGACCTGCTCGTGTGCGGTGACACGGTGCTGCACAAGTCGCGGCAGCCGGCGCACCTGAAGCAGTCCTACGAGGACCGGTATGAACTCGACTGACCGCCGGTGCCGGTTTCGTTCGCCGACCTGTTAACCGAATTCGCTTGCTATTGTGGCCGGAAAATGTTCGTTGTCGAACAGCACATGTGCAATGTGCCGGTACGGGTGCCCGCATCCGGACCGACGCCTCGAAACGAATTGCTGTCATCCCCCGCCTTGCAGGCTTGGTCGTGACCGCGACCGATGGAAGACACTAGTTGAAGAACGACATCCATGAAGGCCCCGCCGGGCCGGACCCCGCGACAGAGACCGCCGAGGGCAAAGACAGGCAAGCAGCCAGCAACAACGTGAATTTCGCGCAGACCGCCGTCATGGCCGGTCGCGGTATCTGAGCGTTCGCACGCGTCAGCGGAATTCCATCCAATCACCCCATACCGACCAACACCATGCAGAAGGAACAAGCATCATGGCGACAGGTACAGTGAAATGGTTCAACGCCACCAAGGGTTACGGTTTCATCGAACCCGATGAGGGCGGAAAGGACGTCTTCGTGCACATCAGCGCCGTCGAGCGTGCGGGCATGAACGGCCTGAACGAAGGCGACAAGATCAGCTACGAGATCGAGGTCGATCACAAGCGTGGCAAGTCCTCCGCGGTGGACCTGCAGGCTCAGTGATTGCCCGCCTGACGCGGCCCTGTCACTGACCGGGCCGCGCAGACGCGACGATCGTCAGGGAAATGGCGTCAGCCCGTACTCCGGGCTGGCGCCATTTTCGTCTGGGGCCGGGTTCAGGCTGTCGCCGCCGGGCGGAATTCCAGCCCGTCGAAGTCGCCGCTGTCGCGCCACTTCTTCAGGTACCTGAAATAGGCGGAGGCACCGGCGGGGTAGCCGACATTCAGCCGTGATGCGGCGGTCGGTTCCTGCCCCTCATTGTTGTAGTAGCCCGGCGTGCAGTCGGGGTTCGCGCCCAGCATCCGGCCCGGACCGGTCAGCAGCAGGTCGATCCAGGCCTCCTCAGCCTCCGCGCTCACCTCCACCTCGGCCGCACCGGTCGCGACCGCGTGCTGCACGATACCGGCGATGGTCCGTCCTGCCTCGGTCAGGTTGTGCGGCACGTTGGAGATCAGGTTGGCCCCCTGGGTCGGCTGCACGATGAAGGCGTTGGGGAAGCCGTGGACGTGGATGCCGTGCTTGGTGCGCATCCCGTCGGCCCAGTGTTCCGACAGCAACCGGCCGCCGTGCCCCTTCAGGTCGAAGCCGGCCCGGCGCCGGTATTCCGTCCCGACCTCGAAGCCGGAGGCGTAGATGATGCAGTCCAGCGGGTACTCGGTTCCGGCGACGACAACACCGGTCCCGGTGATCCGCTCCACGCCTTTGCCATCGGTGTCGACCAGGTGTGTTCCGGGCGCGTTGAAGGCCTGCAGGTAGGCGTCGTGGAAACAGGGCCGCTTGCAGAGCTGGCGGTACCATGCCTTCAGGCTCTCGGCGGTGTCGGGATCATCGACGATGGCCTCCGCCCGCGCCCGGATCTCCTCCATCTTCTCGAAGTCGGCATCTTCCCACGCCGCGAGCATGCCCTTCGGGTTCATCTGCTCCGGCGGCAACTGCATGATTCGCTGCCGGATGCGGCGCGCCAGGTCGGTCCAGCCATCCTGCACCAGGTCCTCCGCCGCGTGGCCGCCGGCCTGGTTGTCGGTGAAGTTCTCCAGCCAGCGCTGCTGCCAGCCGGGTGTCGCCACCTCGGCGAACCAGTCGGCGTCGATGGGGCGATTGTCGCGCACATCGACGGAGGACGGCGTGCGCTGGAACACGAACAGTTCCCGGCAGGCGCGGGCCAGGTGCGGCACGCACTGGACGGAGGTCGCGCCGGTGCCGATGATGCCGACACGCTTGTCCGCCAGCTTCTCCATCGGCGCACCGGAGGGATCACCACCGGTATATTCGTAGTCCCAGCGGCTGGTGTGAAACGAATGGCCGCCAAAGCTCTCCAGGCCGGGAATGCCCGGCAGCTTCGGTACGTGCAGCGGCCCGGTGCCCATGCCGATGAACTGCGCCGTGAAACGGTCGCCACGGTTGGTCTCGATCCGCCAGCGGGAGGCCGCTTCGTCCCATTCCAGCGCCGAGACCTCCGTATGGAACAGGGCGTTGGCGTAGAGACCGAAATGCCTGCCGATGCGCTGGCAGTGGGCCAGGATTTCCGGCGCATGGGCGTATTTCTCGCTCGGCATGTGGCCGGTTTCCTCCAGCAGCGGCATGTAGACCATGGAGGCCGTGTCGCACTGCGCGCCGGGGTAGCGGTTCCAGTACCAGGTGCCGCCGAAGTCGCCGCCCTTCTCGATGATCCGCACGTCGTCGATGCCGGCTTCCTTCAGCCGGGCACCGGTGACGAGACCGGCAAAGCCGCCACCGATGAAGGCGAAGGTGACGTGGTCCGTGACCGGTTCCCGCTCGACCCGTGGCGTGTAGGGATCATCCAGGTAATGCGCCAGTTGCCCCTTCAGTTGCAGGTACTGGTCGTTGCCGTCAGGCCGCAGCCGCTTGTCGCGCTCCGCCCGGTACTTCCGGCGCAGGGCCTCCCTGTCGAATGCTGACGCGCCGCCGACTGCCGCCATTCCGCCTCTCCCTCTGACTTGCCTTTTTCCTCACTCTCCGGCGGCTGGGCCTGCAGTTCAAGTCTGGCGAGGCTGTTCACGCCCGCGTGCGGCGGTCTTTTCTTTCCGGGCAGGGGGGCTAGATCATTCGGAGGCTGCTTCACGACAGCCAAGCCGTTTGCAACAATGCGCCCATCTCCAGAGGGGTGAGCGGGGGCACCGCTGCCGTCGCCCGAATCCAGAACGAAAGATGTCACACGATGAATGATGCAACATCCTACACGCCGCCGAAGGTCTGGAAGTGGGAACCCGGCAACGGCGGCGCCTTTGCCAACATCAACCGCCCCATTGCAGGTCCGACCCATGACAAGGAACTGCCGGTGGGCGCGCATCCGCTGCAGCTCTATTCCCTGGGCACGCCCAACGGCGTCAAGGTGACGGTGCTGCTGGAGGAACTGCTGGCGCTGGGCCACAGCGGCGCGGAATATGATGCCTGGCTGGTCAACATCCGCGAGGGGGAACAGTTCGGCAGCGGCTTTGTCGGCGCCAACCCCAATTCCAAGATCCCGGCGCTGGTGGATCGCAGCACGGCGACGCCGACGCGGGTCTTCGAGTCCGGTTCGATCCTGCTGTACCTGGCGGAGAAGTTCGGCGCGTTCCTGCCGAAGGATCCTGCCGGGCGGACCGAGACGCTGAACTGGCTGTTCTGGCAGATGGGCAGCGCGCCCTACCTGGGCGGCGGCTTCGGACATTTCTATGCCTACGCACCGGTGAAGATCGAGTACTGCATCGACCGTTTCGCGATGGAGGTGAAGCGCCAGCTCGACGTGCTCGACCGCCAGCTTGCCGACAACGAGTACATTTCCGGCGACGAGTACACAATCGCCGACATGGCCATCTGGCCGTGGTACGGCGCGCTGGTGAACAACGCGGTCTACGAGGCGGCGGAGTTCCTCGACACCGCGTCCTACAAGAACATGGTGCGCTGGACCAAGCAGATCGGGCAGCGTCCCGCGGTGAAACGGGGCCGCATGGTCAACCGCACCTTCGGTGACCCGACGCAGCAGCTGCGTGAACGCCATGATGCCAGCGACTTCGAGACGAAGACCCAGGACAAGCTGGACGCCGCCGACTGATCATGGTGTTTCCTGCCCCCCGTTCCTGCGCGCCGCGCAGGTCCGGGGGGCAGCAGATCAGCCGTCGATCACACGCACCGGGTTTCCGTTCAGGAAGCCCAGGATGTCTTCCAGCATCATCTCGTGGAACATCTGCCAGGTGTCGTCGGTGACGTAGCCGACATGCGGCGTCAGGATCAGGTTCGGGGCCTTCCGGATCGGGTCGTCGGCGGGCAGGGGTTCGTGCGCGTAGACGTCGATCCCGGCACCGGCCAGCGAACCGGACTCCAGCGCGGCGATCATCGCAGGTACATCGACGATGGGGCCGCGGGAGGTGTTGATCAGGGTGGCGCCCTGTTTCATCCGTCCGATGGCGCGGCCATCGAGCAGGCCCTCGGTACGCTCCGAAAGCCGGACATGGATCGAGACATGGTCCGACCGCGCCAGCAGATCCTCGAATGAAACACGTTCCACCCCGACCTCCGCCGCGCGGGAGTTGGTCAGGTTCGCGCTCCAGGCCAGCACGTTCATGCCGAAGGCCTGGGCGTAACCCGCCACGCGCGCGCCCAGCTTCCCGAGCCCGATCAGTCCGAGTGTACGGCCCGACAGGCTGTGCCCGATCTCCTGCGGTTGCCAGCCGCCGCCGGACAGCGCCGCCATCTGCTGCGGCATCCGCCGCGCCAGCATCAGCAGCAGCGTGAAGGTGAGTTCCGCGGTCGGGTGGCCCGGTCCCTCCGTCCCGCAGACCATGATGCCACGCGCCGCGGCGGCGTCCATGTCGATCGCGGCGTTCCACATGCCGGTGGTGACGATCAGCTTCAGGCCGGGCAGGCGCCCGATCAGCGCGGAACTGATCGGCGTGCGCTCCCGCATGACGCAGAGGATGTCCACGTCCCCTATCTCCGCGACCAGTTCATCCGGGTCGGGGATATTGCGGTTCACCACCACCAGCTCGGTATCCTGCGGCAGGCGGCGCCAGTCGGCATGGTCAAGGGCGGCGTTCTGGTAGTCGTCGAGAATCGCGATCTTCATGCTGGCTCTCCCCCAGGATGCTTCCTGCACCGGGTCAGGGCGGTGCTGGCCACAAGGGTAACATGCAGCGCGTGCCATTGTGCTGCGGTCGGCCATCCGCCAGTGTCGTGCCGACGCATTTGACCGGGGAGGGGATGATGGCGGAGCAACTGCCGGGGATCAGGCCGGAGCAGGAATATCGCGAACATCTTTCTGCGGGGCGGTTCATGCTGCTGCGCAGCCGGTCCAGCGGGCGCTGCATGTTCTATCCCCGTGTCGCCGAGCCGGTCACAGGGAACACGGACCTGGAATGGGTCGAGGCCTCGGGCAGGGGAACGGTCTATTCCACCACCGCCATTGGCCAGCGCCCGCCGACACCGTCCTACAATGTCGCCCTGATCGACCTGGAGGAAGGCCCGCGCATGATGAGCCGGGTGGAAGGACTGGCGGCGGAGGATGTGCGGATCGGCATGGCCGTGCGCGCACGCATCGCCGAACAGGATGGCGCACCAATCGTCGTCTTCGACCCCGCCTGAACGCCACGCGAGCCAAGGATCAGAACATGAATGGATTTCCTCGCGGCAAGACCGCCATCGTCGGTTCGGCCACATACGGAATCGGTCGCAATCCCGGCCTCAGCAGCATGGATATTGCCGTCAATGCCTCCATTACCGCGCTGCGTGATGCGGGCATGGTACCGGGGGACGTGGACGCGCTGTTCATTTGCCTTCCCGACAACTTTCTCTCCGGCCTGACATTTGCCGAGTATCTGGGCATCCAGCCGAAGATCACGGAGAACAACCGCACCGGTGGCTCCGCCTTTCTCACCCATCTGCAGTCGGCCTGCCTGGCACTGGATGCCGGACTCTGCGACGTGGCGCTGATCGCCTATGGCAGCAACCAGCTCTCCGGTGCGGGCAAGCTGGTCACGCCCACCGGCGCAGACCCCTACGAAGGCCCCTACAGGCCGCGTCTGCCGGTCACGGCCTATGCGCTGGCCGCCGCGCGTCACATGCATGAATACGGCACGACGCCGGAGCAACTGGCGGAGGTGGCGGTCTCTGCCCGGCAGTGGGCCAACCTGAACCCGGATGCCCACATGCAGGGCGAACTGACGGTGGATGACGTGTTGCAGGCACGGCGTGTCTCGACGCCGCTGGGGGTGCGGGACTGCTGCCTGGTCACGGATGGTGGCGCGGCAATCGTCGTCACCCGCGCGGACCGGGCGAGGGACCAGGCGTCAAAGCCCGCCTACGTGCTCGGCGCGGCAGCGGCGACGTTCCACCACAACATCTCGCAGATGCCGGACCTGACGGTCACGGCGGCCTCCGAGAGTGGTCCGGCGGCCTTCGCGCAAGCCGGGCTGAAGCCCGCCGACATTGATGTCGTCGAACTGTATGACGCCTTCACCATCAACCCGATCCTGTTCATGGAGGACCTGGGCTTCTGCGCAAAGGGGGAGGGCGGGGCCTTCTTCGCGGATGGCCGCACCGCCCCCGGCGGCGCGCAGCCGGTGAACACCAATGGCGGCGGCCTGTCCTGCGTCCATCCCGGCATGTACGGCCTTTTCACCCTGGTAGAGGCCGTGCAGCAGATCACCGGAGTCGCCGGCGCCCGCCAGGTCGAAGGCGCGAAGCTTGCCCTGGCGCATGGCAGCGGCGGCTATCTTTCCAGCCAGGTCACGGCGATCCTGGGGACGGAAGAGACGCTCTGACGAGCGTCCCTCCGTCCCGCGTTCTCAACGCCCCTTGAAGTTCGGCACGCGGCGTTCGGCCGTGGCCTTGATGCCTTCGGCGAAGTCCTCCGTCTCGCGCAGCTTGTCCTGCACCGCCAGTTCGTGGTCGGTGGCGGCCTTGACGCGCTCGGCCAGGCCCTGGCGCAGGGTGGCGCGGGTCTCGACGACGCCCAGCGGCGAGTTCTCGGCGATCTCGGCCGCGAATTCCATGGCCGCGTCACGCAGTTTCTCCTGCGGCACCAGAATGTCCACCAGGCCCATCTCTGCCGCTTCCTCGCCCTTGATGCGCCGCGAGGTGTAGAACATCATCGCCGCCTTGTTCTGCCCGATCAGTTCCGGCAGCGTCACCGTCAGGCCGAAGCCGGGATGGAAGCCGAGCCGGGTGAAGTTCGCGGCGAAACGCGCCTCCGGGCAGGCGACGCGGAAGTCGGGCATCACCGCCAGCCCCAGGCCGCCGCCGATGGCCGCGCCCTGGATGGCACCGATCACCGGCTTGGAGGTGCGGAACAGGCGCACGGCCTCCCGGTACAGGTCCCCGCCCTTGCCGATGTTGCGGCTGCCCGCACCGCTGAAGTCCGCCCCGGCACAGAACGACTTGCCCTGCGCGCACAGCACGATGGCACGGCATTCGGTTTCCCGCCCCAGGTCCTCGAAGCAGTCGGCGATGGCACCGATCAGCTCGAAATTGAAGAAATTGTGCGGCGGGCGCTGGATCTCGACCATGGCGACATGGTTCTCCAGCGTCACACCCAGTTCCGGATAGTTTCCGTATGCAGTCATGGTCTTCCTCCCCCTTGAAACCTGTTGCTGGCCGGTCGGCGTTCAGGACGCCTTCGAGAACCGGTCGCCCTTCAGCCGGATACCCGCTGCCTCCCGGTCCCAGGTATCCGCGGTCACTGCCTGCTCGCGCAGCAGCGCCTTCTGCACCTTCGCCGTCGGCGTCTTCGGCAGCTCGTCGACGATACGGACATAGCGCGGCACCATGAAGTGCGCCATGCGCGGGCGCAGGAACTCGATCAGCTCCACCGGGTCGATCCGTTGCCCCTCCACGGGGGCCACCACGACCATGACCTCGTCCTCGCTCATCTCGTTCGGGACCGCGATCGCCGCGACCTCGCGCACGGCCGGGTGCGCGCCGACATCCGCCTCCACCTCGAAGGAGGAGATGTTCTCGCCCCGGCGGCGGATGGCGTCCTTCATCCGGTCGACGAAGTAGAAATTGCCTTCGGCATCCATGCGGAACGCATCGCCGGTATGGAACCAGCCATTGCGCCAGGCCTTCGCGGTCGCTTCCGGATTGTTGTAGTAGCCGGAGTTCATGCCCCAGGGCCGGTCGGTGCGGATCATCATCTCGCCGATCTCGCCCACCGGGACCTCGCAGTCATTGTCGTCCACCAGCCGGACCTCGACCCCGTCACGCACCTTGCCGCAGGTGCCCCTGATCTCCGGGTTGGGTTCGGAGAAGATCGGCGTCGAGACCTCGGTCATGTTGAAGATGGTGTAGACCTCCACCCCGAAGCGCTTCGCGAATGCCTTGATGTCCCCGGCCAGCGGCACCATGAACATCACCCTGAGCGGGTTGTCGGCATCGTCCGGGGCAGGCGGGATCTTCTCGATGAACTGGGCCATGACGCCCAGCAGGAAGGTCGCCGTGGTCTCCGTCCGCCGGATCACGTCCCAGAAGGACGCGGTGTCGAACCGCTCCACCAGCGTGATGGAGCCGCCACGCACCAGCATGTTGTAGGTGATGCCGGTGCCGCCGATATGGAACAGCGGCAGGTTCACCAGGTAACGGTCCTCCCCCGTGATGCAGGGCCAGGATTCCGGTCCCGCGTTGGAATAGATGTGCAGGTAGGAGCACAGCACCGCCTTCGACGGCCCGGTGGTGCCGGAGGTGAAGATGATCTGGTGCGGGTCCCAGGGCTCGATGCAGCGTTCCGGCGCCGCCAGGGTACCGGACTGCGGCAGCAGCGCCGCGTCGTAGGTGGTGCAGTCCAGGCCATCGATGGTGACCGGATCACCGACCGTCACCAGCCGCTCCAGCTTCGCCGTCGCCACCTCCGACAGGCGCGGTGCCAGGTCGGCATGGGCCACGATCAGGCGGGCATCCGAGATGTTCAGCACGTGGGCCAGCAGGTTGCCGCGATAGCTGGTGTTGATGCCGACATAGACCGCGCCGATGTAGTTCAGGGCCAGGAAGATGCGGACATTCGCAGGCGTGTTGGGCATCCAGACAATGACGTGATCGCCCTGCTTCACCCCCTGCTGCTGCAGCCCGAGGGCGGTCTGGACCACCAGTTGCCGCAGTTCGGCATAGGTCCAGCGGCTGCCGTCATCCAGCACCGCGAAGACCTTGTCGGGGCATTCCCGGTTCCAGCGGTCCACCAGGTCGCGGACAACCACCTGGTCGCGCGGCGGGATGCGCGGGTCGGTGGCCTCAGGCGAGGGGGCGAGTTCTTCAACCCGGATATCGGTCATCATACTTTCCTTGAAGCTACGGTATCGTTCCGAGCATGCCGCCCGGCAGTCAGGACTGGATGGCGCCGCGTTCGATCACGTATTCCCGGTCGGCGACGGCGTGGGAGTGACTGAGCTCCGACTGGGCGATCAGAATGGATCGCTGGCTCTCGCGCAAGGTTCCGATCACCTCAGAGAGCCGGTTGGCGAGGGCAGGGGCCACCCCCTCGAACGGTTCGTCCAGCAGCAGCAGGCGCGAACCGGCCATCAGCGCGCGACCCAGGGCCGCCATCTTCTGCTGCCCGCCGGAGAGCAGCAGCGCCTTGCGGTCCTTCATGCCGTGCAGTTCCGGCATCAGGTCGTAGATGAAGCCCAGCCCGGCCTGCTGGTCCACCGCCGGGTTGACCCAGGCCGGCAGCAGCATGTTCTCCTCCACCGTCAGCTGCGGCACCAGCCTGCGATCCTCCGGCATGTAGCCGATGCCGAGGGCGGGGCGGCGATGGGCGGCCAGCGTGGTGATGACATTGCCATCGAACCTGATCTCGCCGTTGCGCGGCTTGGTCATGCCCATGATGGTACGCATGGTCGTGGTCTTGCCCGCGCCATTCCGGCCCACCAGGCTGACCAGCTGGCCCGCGCCGATTTCCATCGACAGCGCGCGCAGGATCGGTGCGGACTGGATATCCACGTCGATGTCGGACAGGGACAGCATCATGACGTTGCCTCCGCCGGGGCGGTGCCCGTGACAAAGCGCTGGACCTGCGGATCACTCAACACCTCGTCCGGTGCGTCGTCGGCGATGATCCGCCCGTCATAGAAGGCCAGGACACGCTCCGAATAGCGGGTGACGATGTCCATGTCATGCTCCACGAACAGGGTCGTGACATGCTCCGCTGCCAGCGCCTCCATCACCAGGTCCATGATCGGGAACTTCTCCTCCGCCGCCACGCCGCTGGTCGGCTCGTCCAGCAGCATCACCTTCGGACGGCCGCTCATGGACATGGCGATGTCCAGCAGCTTGCGCACGCCGGCCGAGAGCTCGCTCATCAGCCGCCCGCGATGTTCCTCGATGCGGAACCGCTTCAGGATCTCCATGGCCTGGTCGACCGAGGCGCTGTCACGGGCATTGCGGAAGAAGGAGGGCGGGCGCGGATCGGCGATGGCCAGCGAGACCAGCACGTTCTCCAGCACCGTCAGTTCACCGCAGAGCTGCGGGATCTGGAAGGAGCGGCAGATGCCGGCACGGGTGACAGCCCGGGGGCCGAGCGCGGTGATGTCGCGGCCCTGGAACAGGATCGAGCCCTGGTCGGGATGCAGGTAGCCGGTCACCATGTTGACGAAGGTGGTCTTGCCCGCGCCATTGGTGCCGATCAGCGACCAGACCGCCCTTTCCGGCACGGCAACGGAGATGTCCTGCGCCGCGGTGACCGCGCCGAAGCTCTTCATCAGGCCCCTGGTTTCCAGCGCCGGGGTGGCGGATGCGGGATTCGTGGTGCTCATGATCCACCCTCCTTCCTGCGGTGGAACAGCGACCCGAGACCGTTCGGCAGGGTCAGGATGATGACCAGCAGGAACACGCCCAGCACCATCTGCCAGGTGTTGGGGAAGTAGAGGTTGGAGAAGGAACGGACCAGTTCGAGGATGATCGACGCCACGAAGACCGCCGGGATCGACAGGTAACCCGCCAGGATGGCGACGAAGACGAACTCGCCCGATGTCGTCCAGTAGGCATACTCGGGATCGACATGGCCGATCGCCAGCCCGGTGATCACGCCGCCGATGCCACCCAGCACGGCGGAGATGACATAGTTGATGGCGTTGGTCCGGCGCACGGATGCCCCCAGGTACTCCACCCGCAGCTCGTTGGAGCGGACGGCGAGGGAGACCAGGCCATGCTGGCTGTCGAAACCGGTGCGCAGCACCGCGCCGATCAGCACCACGATGACGGTGGTGTAGAAGTAGAGCGCCAGCGACAGCTCCCGTCCCTCCGGCGCGTAGCCCGCGAAGGTGGGCGCGGCGACGTTCAGGCCGTCCGTGCCGCCGAGCGAGTTCATCTTAGACAGCACGCCGTAGAGGATCATGGAGAGCGACAGGGACAGCATCGCGAAGAAGATGCCGCGATAGTTGGCCAGCAACGGACCGAACAGGCCACCCACGGCAAGACAGGCCAGCACCGCGATGCCGGTCAGCACGAAGATGTCGGTCAGGCCGGTGAAGTTGGCCATCAGACCGGCAACATAGGCACCGATGCAGAAGAACAGGCCCTGGCCGAAGGACACCAGGCCGGCCCGCATCTGCGTGACGATGCCCAGCGACACCAGTGCCTTGGCGAGGCCGATGGTCATCAGGAACAGGGCCCAGTCGGGCAGGGCGAAGCCCAGCGCGACCAGCAGCGCGAGCGCCAGCAGGCTGGCGGCGCGGATGTCGGACAGGATCCTCATATCTTCCTCGTCTGGGTACGCACGAAGATGCCCTCCGGACGGAAGATCAGCACCACCGCCATGACGAAGTAGATGATGAACAGCTCCAGCTGCGGCACCACGTGGACCGAGGCAGCGCGGGAGATGCCGACCATCACGGCCCCCAGTGCCGCCCCCTCGATGGAGCCAAGCCCGCCGATGATGATGACGGCGAAGGCGACGATGATGACATTGACGCCGATACCCGGCGAGACGGAGATCATCGGTGCGGTCAGTGCGCCACCGAAGGCGGCCAGGAACACGCCGGCGCCGAAGGCGAGCAGGAACACCTTGTCCACGTTCACGCCCATGGTCTGGCTCATTTCCCGGTCATGGATCACGGCCAGCATGACCTTGCCGCGCCGGGTGCGGTTCAGGAAGTACCAGACCGCGAAGCCTGCAACTGCCGAGACGGCAATGACCAGGAAGTCGTAGGCGACATAGAACAGCGGCCCCGCCTCCACCATGCCCAGCAGGTCATAGGGTTCGTAGACGAACAGGGGATCGACACCCCAGATCAGCTTGATCGCGTCCTCCAGGATCAGGAAGACGCCGTAGGTGACAAGGACGCCGATGACCTCGTCACGGTGATAGAAGTGGCGCAGCAGGCCGCGTTCCAGGACCGGCGCGATGACGACTGCGACGATCACCGCGGCCAGCGCCATGACGGCGTAGGACCCGAGCGGGAAGGCGTCGCCGCCATAGGCGAAGTAGATGCCCACCGCCGTCGCGGTGCTGTAGGCGCCGATGGCATAGAGGCTGCCATGGGCCAGGTTGAGGATGCCGAGCACGCCGAACACGAGCGTCAGGCCCACCGAGACGATGAACAGCCAGGCGCCGTAAATCAGCCCGTCAACCAGAATGACGAGTAGAAGATCCATGAGGTCCGCCCTGAAGGCGGCCGGCACCCGGAAGGGGCACCGGCCGGTTCACATCAGTTGTCGGAGATCAGAAGTGCCGTATCAGTCGCACTTCGCGCCGGGGAAACCGGCCTTGATCCAGTCGACAGCCTTCACACCGTCCGGCGGATTGACGCATTCGGCGGCGTAGTACTCGACATCGACCAGGGTCATCTCGCCCTTGGCCTCATCCCACTTGGTGGTGCCGATGGCATTGGGCTGGATCGCCTGGTGGCCATTGCCGAGCGCCATGGTGATGGTGCCGGACGGGGCTTCCCAGGTCAGACCCTTCATCGCCGCAGCCATTTCCTCGGCCGTCGGCTTGGTTCCGCCATTGGCCTTCATGGCCTTCTCGACGGCAGCCTTCACGCCCAGCAGGCCCTGCCACATGCGGAACGGTGCCTGCACGGGGAAGACACCATATTCGGCCTTGTAGCGGTCCCACAGCAGGTCGACCAGTTCACCGCCCTTGGCATGGGCGGCCAGGCCGTTCATGCCGCGCGCACCGAGGATGATACCGTCGGGCATCTTCTTGCCAAGCTGCGGGATGACATGGTCACCGGCGGCCAGCGCCACCTGCATCCGCTTGTGGATGCCACGGGCCGTCGCCTGCAGCATGAAGGCCTGCAGGTCACCGCCCCAGAGGGAGGAGTGCAGCAGGTCCGGCTTCTCCCGCATCACGGCGGAGATCTCGGTGCCGTACTGGCCCGCGAAGATCTTCGGGAACAGGGCCGTGGAGGCCTTGGCCTCCGGCATCAGGTTGCCCATGGAGGCAACGAAGTCGGCCCAGCTGTCATGGCCCCAGGCATAGTCCTGGTTGACGCCGGCAAAGCTGCCGACCTTGATGCCGCGGGACGTCATGTACTTGGCCAGCGAGATGTTATCCATCGCCGCATGGGCCGCGGTACGGAAGACGTAGTTGTAGGAGCCTTCCTCGAAGACGCGCGGTGTGCCGCAGTCATACAGCACCAGGAACGCCTTCAGTTCCTCCGCCACCGGCGGCACGGCCAGGCAGTCGCCGGAGCTGACATAGCCCAGCACGGCATCCACCTTCTCGCGCTGCACCAGGTTGCGGAACTCCTGCACCTGCTTCGTGGCGCCGCCGGCCTCGTCGATCTCGATCGCCTCGATCGTCAGGCCGCCGAAGCCCTTCTGGTCATAGGGGGCAGGCAGTTCGCCCTTGTTCATCATCTCGATCAGCAGCTTGCCGCCGTTCCACGCCGGAACGCCGAAGCTCTCCGCCGCGCCGCCGGACAGGAATGTGACGATGCCGATCTTGAAGGTCTCAGAATGCGATGCCGCCTGCGCACCGGCGGCAATACCGAGCGACAGGGCTGCCGCTGCGGTCGCGCCGAGAAGGCGCCTGACCGAAAGTCTCATGCTTTCCTCCCGAAGTTGGGCACCTGTCTGTCCGGCACCCTTGCACGCGCAACAGTAAGACAATCCGGGGGACGGTCAACTGCCGTCCCCCGGACCATGCTCGTGTCGTCAGGCCGGGAAGTCTCCCGCCGCGTGTGTCAGTCGGCGGCGTCGCCCATCTGTTCCAGCGGCATGCGCGGGCTGTCGGGTGTGTCGGAGGTCATCTCGATGCCGTCATAACCGCTGCCGGCAATCTCCGTGATGCGCTGGACGTATTTCGGTGCGCCACCATTGTAGACGAAGTACCGGATCTTGCCTTCCTCATGGCCCTCGACATTCGAGTTGTAGCCGGTGAACCAGGACTTCGCCTTCCGCATCAGCATGGTGGAGTACATCTTCTCCACGTGGGCGGTCCAGCGCTCCTCTGCCGGCTTGGTGGCATCGAATCGGCTGTAGCCCTGGTCGCGGATGAACTCCAGGAAATCGGAGCACCAGTTCACACCGGTCTCGATGCCGCGCGGGTAGTTGGTGGAGGCAGAACCGCTCTGCGGTCCGGCGGGCATCAGCATGTTCGGGAAGCCGTGCACGAACATGCCGAGGAAGGTGGAGGGGCTGTCGAACCACTTCTCCCGCAGGGTCTGCCCGCCAACGCCGCGAATGTCGATATGGTCATAGGCGCCGGTGATGGCATCGAAGCCGGTGGCATAGACGATGATGTCGAACTCGAACTCCCGGTCGCTGGTGCGGATGCCGTTCTCGGTGATGCGCTTCAGCGGGGTCTCGCTGATGTCCACCAGTTCGACATTGTCGCGGTTGTAGACCTCGAAGTAGCGGGTCTCCAGCGGTACGCGCTGCACGCCGAAACCGTGATCCTTCGGTATCAGCTTCTCCGCCACCACGGGGTCCTTCACCCGCTGGCGGATCCGCCCCGCGATATATTCGGAGATCTCGGCATTGGCGTCCTCGTCGGTGAAGATCTCGCGGAAGTTCTGCAGCCAGATGCCGAAGCCCGGCTCGTCATACAGGCGGTCCCAGAGCTTCAGCCGTTCCTCCCGCGAGACCTCCCAGAAGCCGCGCCGGTCCGGCTGGTGCTCGAAGCCGCCGGGGCTCTTCGCGCAATTGGCGAAGATTTCGTCGTAACGCTCTCTGATATCGTCCATTTCCTCTTCGGAAATCGGACCATTGTTCAGCGGCGCGCTCCAGTTCGGGCGGCGCTGGAACACGGTCAGGGAGCCGACCTTGTCCGCGATCTCGGCGATGACCTGGATCGCGGTGGCCCCGGTGCCGATGATCCCGACCCGCTTGCCCTTCAGCTCCACCGGCTCCTGCGGCCAGTAGTAGGTGTGGAACGACTCGCCCTTGAAGTCGTCGATGCCTTCCACCCGAGGCATGGTCGGCTGCGACAGCAGGCCCAGGCCCATGATCAGGTAGCGGCAGGTGAGGGTGCGCCCATCGTCCAGGCTCAGCCGCCAGATGTTCTCCGATTCCTGGTAGTGCGCGGCCTCGACCTTGCAGTTGAACTGCATGTACTTCCTGAGGTCGAACTTGTCGGCGACATGATTGAGATAGCGCAGGTTCTCGGGCTGGCCGGAGAAGCGCTCCTTCCAGTGCCATTCGTCCAGCAGCTCGCGGGAGAAGGAATAGCCGTAGGTGTAGCTCTCCGAATCGAAGCGCGCACCGGGATAGCGGTTCCAGTACCAGGTGCCGCCCAGGTCGCCCGCGCTGTCCAGCACGATGGCGTCCATGCCCATGTCGGTCAGCCGCTTGATCTGGTAGATGCCGCAGACTCCGGCACCGATGATGATTGCCTCGTGATCCGGCTTGCCGTGTTGTGCCATTGCCGTCGCCATTCCGATCTCCCCCACATCCGTGCGTTTCCGCGCCACGCCATTCGCGCGCGCGGTCGTTTCATGTTGATCACAACATACCATACCTGTTCGGATAGGAAAATACTGATCAGTATGTTGTTTGTTTTCAGATGGTTGAATGGTTTTCATGCTTGTTTTTCGCCAGCGTTTCGAGCATCGGCTGCACGCGGCGGTCGCATGGTTCCCGCATCACGGCATAAGCTGTGTCTCCGACACCATGTTTTCGGTCCGGCGCCGGGGGGATCGCCATGCTGCTTGTCCAGATCACCGACCTGCACATCGTCGCGCCCGGCGCGCTGGTCTATGACCGCCACGACTCCGCGTCGGGTCTAAGGGCCGCGATCGGGCGGATCAACCGCTTGCCGGTCAGGCCGGAGCTGGTGCTGGTCACCGGTGATGTCACCCATCACGGGCTGCCGGAGGAGTATGCGCACTTCCTGGCCATCATGGCGGAGTTGCGGGTGCCATGGCATGCCATCCCCGGCAACCATGATGTCCGGGCGCCGTTCCTCGCCGCCATGCAGGGACATCTCGGCACTGACTGCCTGCTGGGGTTCGGGCAGTTTGCCGTGGATGCGGGGCAGTTGCGCGTCATCGGGCTGGATACCCTGCATGACGGCTACCATGACGGCAGCTTCTGCGAGACGCGGATGGCCTGGCTGCGTGCAGCGCTGCAGGCGGCGGAGGATCGCCCTGTCGTTCTGGCCATGCACCATCCGCCGTTCGCCAGCGGTGTGCGCTGGATGGACGTGATGAACCTGGACTGGGCTGCGCCGCTGGAGCAACTTGTCTCGGGTCATCCGAACGTTCAGGCCGTGCTCTGCGGCCATGTCCACAGGCCGATCGCGACACGCTGGGGCGGCACGCTGGCCCGGATCTGCCCTGCCACGACCTACCAGGTTGCTCTCGACCTTGCCGGACCCGACCCGCACCTGAGCGCCGATCCGCCGGGCATCGGCCTCGCGCTGTGGGACGGGCAGCGGCTGGTCACCGACATCCTGCCGGTCGGGGCCGACCCCGCGCCGCATCAACTGATGCCGCCGGAGACGATGGCGCGACTTGCCGACTACGCGCGGACCCATGGCGGAATCATCCCCAAGGACGTCAACGACCGGGTTCGTGGCCTGTCGCGGGACGACTGACAGGGCGACACGAAGCCGATCGTTGCATCTTCGGTAATCCGTCGGGTGGTCATGCGGTTCCGGGTCTCAGTGCCGGGTTCGGTGCCGGAGCAGGCGCGGTGCGTGGCCTGTTGGCCCGCTGGCCTGCCCAGACCGAGGCGAGAACGATGACCCCCCCGAGGCCCTGCAACGGCGACAGGGTCTGGCCGAGAAGGGTCCACCCCAGGACAACCGCTGTCAGCGGGCTCATCATGCCGAGCATCGACACGGTCCCGGGCTCGAGCCTTGCCACGCCGCGAAACCAGATCGCGTAGGTCGCGGCCGCGCCGATGAGGCAGAGCCAGGCAAGACCAAGCAGGTTGGTCGACGAGAGAGGCGGCAGGGGCGGTTCGACGACCAGGGCAATCGGCAGCAGGATCAGCCCCCCGGCCGTCAGTTGCCAGGCAGTGAAGCTGAGGGCGGAAACGGGCGGCTGCCATTTGCGGCTGAGCACGGTTCCCGCCGCCATTGAAGCAGCGGCGCCCAGGCCTGCCGCGGCGCCCAGGGGATCCACCCGGGCCTCCGGCCCGATCAGCAGGAACGCGACACCGACGATGCCCGTCATTGCCGCGATGACAGCGCCGGCCCGTACCGGTGTCCCGAGCCAGCCGCGTGCCATGGCGATGACCATCATGGCCTGCAGCGATCCGAGCGTTGCCGCGATTCCGCCGGGCAGACGGTACGCGGCCACGAACAGCAGTACCCAGAAGAGCGCGAAGTTGAAGCTGCCGAGCAGGAAGGTGCGGCCGAGCCAGGCTCGCGACGGCAGGCAGCGCGTGATCGCAAGCAGCAACAGGCCCGCGGGAAGGGCACGAAGCGCCGCCAGGGTGACCGGGTAGTCGGCGGGCAATGCCTCTGTCGTGACGATATAGGTACTGCCCCAGACCGCCGGGGCGAGGGCCGTCAGAAGGATATCGGATGTGCGTGACATGACATGTCTCTCACTTGATGGCTTTCTGCGATGCCCTGCATCCGGGGCAGTCGCAGGGAAAGCGGGGCACGGTCGGTGCCCGCCAGGGCCGGGGGCGGCGGTGCCGCATCACGCGGCTGCCTCCTGCAGTTTCGGGGTGGCGAGCCGTGCGGCGATGCGTGCCACGTGTGCGCCCTGGAACCTTGCACCGGCAAGGTCGGTTCCGGAGGGCACTCGCATGCCGTCCGTGCCTGCAATGGTGCCTGCGCCGTACGGTGCGCCACCGATGATCTGCGTGGCTGATGTCTGGTCCGCGAAGGTGTAGGGCATGCCCACGATCAGCATCCCGAAATGCTGCAGCGGTATCTGGGTGGAGAGCAGCGTCGCCTCGTGACCACCATGCTGCGAACCGGTCGAGGTGAAGACCGCCGCGACCTTGCCCACGAGCGCGTTGCGTGCCCAGAGCCCGCCCGCCTGGTCGAGGAAGGACTTCATCTGTCCGGCCATCATCCCGAACAGGGTCGGTGTGCCGAGGATGATGGCGTCATAGTGCTCCAGGTCGGCAGGGGCCGCGACCGGCGCATCATCCGCCACGAAGCCGGCAGACGCCCTGACATCCTCCGGTACGGTCTCGGGAACGCGACGTACATCGACATGCGTGCCGGGCACACTCCGGGCGCCTTCGGCTTCTGCTTCTGCGAGGGCCCGGACATGGCCATAGCTGGAATAGTAGAGAACGAGAACGCGGGTCATTTGATCCTCTCCGGTTGCCTGTTTCGTTGCCCGGGAAGATCGTGCTGGCTGTGCGCCGGAATAACCGGCCGGTTCTCACTTCATAATTCACGTCCGTTGAACAATGTCAGGAGCCCAGCGCCCCGCGCAGGTGATCAAGGAACGCCGTGACCTTCGCATCCATGCCCAGGCGCGAAGCTGTGACCGCGAAGATCTGTGGTGCGGGAAGCTCCCAGTCCGGCAGGACCCGGACGAGGTCGCCGCGTTTCTCCGGCGCGTCGGAGATGAAGCTCGGCAAGGTCCCGATTCCCTGGCCTGCAATCAGCAGGTCGCGCAGGACAAGGCTGTTGCCGACACGGATTTCCGGATCGAGATCTAGCGTGGTGGTGGCGCCGGAGGGGCCATGCAGGTTCCACGACCTCAGGTGATCCCCCAGTAGGAAACCGATGACCTTGCATTGCCGGATATCCTCCGGCCGCGTGGGTACACTGGCTCTTTCCAGGTAGGCAGGGGCGGCAAAGATGCGTTGCCGGACGGTGCCGATCCGGCGTGCAACCAGTGCGGAGTCCGGCATCGAGGGTCGGATGCGGATCGCGACGTCGATCCCACCCTCCACCATGTCCACCACCTGTTCATCGAGCGAGAGCGTGAACCGGAGATCAGGGTAGGCATCGAGGAATCCGGGCAGCATGTCGGCGATCACGGTCTGGCCGAAGGAGTTGGATGCATTGACCTTCAGGTGCCCGCGCACTGCTCCGGTGCCTTCGCGGATTCGCTCCTCCATCCCGGTGACTGCGCCGAGCACGGCCATTGCCTCGTCGTAGTAGACCTGCCCGGCGTCGGTGATCGACATGGAACGCGTCGTGCGGACAAGCAATGCGCTGCCCAGGCTTTCCTCGAGCAACCGGATCTCGCGGCTGAGCAGAGCGGGCGAGACGCCCAGGTCCCTGGCCGCGTGCGTGAAACTTCCGCGATCAACGATCCGGCAAAAGGCCTGCATGACGGAAAGCTTGTCCATTTCGGCGCCAACCCGGTCTGGTCTGTCCACGGTCCTCGAGCAACCACTCGCCCGACCAGATAGCACTGGATGCGGTGCGCCGTGAATGGCCTGGTCAGCCGGTCGCATGGCCGTTCTCCGCTCACGACTCTCGGGCCGCTGTTGGCCGGGGCCACGCGACAGGTGCGCAACGGTGCCGGTGTCAGGGCGGTCGGAAATCGATCAGGGGAGAGAAGTTGGCTGGGGGACTAGGATTCGAACCTAGATTGACGGAGTCAGAGTCCGCTGTCCTACCATTAGACGATCCCCCAGCAGGTGCCGTCAGGCAGGGCCGCTTCTTACGGCCCCCGAACCGCAGTGTCAACTGATGCCGCATGCGTTCAATGGGCTTAACAATCCTGCCATCCGGTTGATATGTTGGGGATTGGGCAATCACGTGTCCCGCCACCCGGATTCCGGTGATGGCGGGCACCGGTCAGCGGGGGTTTCCAGGTGCCAGGCGGGGTCTTTGATCGACGGCGGGAGCGGAGCTATGCAGCCGTCGATCTGGGCACGAACAACTGTCGCCTGCTGATCGCGCAGCCTGCCGGTGAAACCTTCCGCGTCGTCGATGCCTATTCGCGCATCGTGCGGCTGGGGGAGGGGGTGGCGGCCAGCGGCCGACTACAGGATGCCGCCATCGACCGCACCATCGACGCCCTGAAGATCTGTGCCGACAAGATCGCCCGCCGTGGCGTCTGGGACCTGCGCTGCGTGGCGACGGCGGCCTGCCGTGCCGCGGGCAACGCGGACGGCTTTGTCGAGCGCGTGCGGCGGGAGACCGGCCTGCGCATCGACGTCATCGATGCGGAGGAGGAGGCGACGCTGGCGCTTTCGGGCTGCATGTCCCTGCTCGACGGTCATGACGGACCGGCCCTGGTCTTCGACATCGGCGGCGGCAGCACGGAGTTTGCCCTGGCACAGCCGCAGGAGGGGCGCAGCCACCGCCTGTCACGCTTCGCGACCTTCCCCGTCGGCGTGGTCAACTTCGCGGAGGATTTCGGCGGCGACACGGTCGATGACGCGACCTACGCCGCCATGGTCGCCCGCGCACGCGACATCTTCTCCGGCTTCGCGGACTCCGTGGCCGATTCCTTCGATCTCGACCGGCTGAAGCTGGTCGGAACCTCCGGCACCGTCACCACTCTGGCCGGCGTGTTCCTGAACCTGGTCCGTTATGACCGGGCTGCGGTTGACGGTCTTTCGATCCCCGCGCGGCGCATGACGGAGATCTCCGGCCACCTGCAGCACCTGTCGCTGGCGGAGCGGGCGGAGCATCCCTGTGTCGGTCCGGGGCGCGCGGACCTGGTGATCGGCGGCTGCGCCATCCTGCAGGCGATCCTCGACCTCTGGCCGGTGCAGGACATCACCGTGGCGGACCGGGGCCTGCGGGAGGGGATCCTGCTGCGGCTGATGCGCGAGGATGCGGCCCTGCTGGCCGCCGGGGACTGAGGCCGTGGCGAAGAAGACCGGTGCCCCGCCCGGCGGCGGGCGTGACGTTACCAAGCGGGTGAAGACCGCGCGCGGGCGCAAGCTGTCCTCCACCCGCTGGCTGCAGCGCCAGCTCAACGACCCCTACGTGCAGGCCGCAAAGAGCGAGGGCTATCGCTCCCGCGCCGCGTTCAAGATCATCCAGCTGGATGAGCGTTTCAGCCTGTTCGCGAAGGGGCAGCGCGTGGTGGACCTGGGCGCGGCCCCCGGTGGCTGGTCACAGATCGCCCGCAAGCGCATCGGGGAGGGCGGATCGGTGCTCGCCGTCGATATCCTGGAGATGGAGCCGATGCCGGGGGTCGAGATGATGCAGCTCGACTTCACGGAGCCGGAGGCGGACACGGAGGTCATGAACGCGCTGGGCGGCCAGGCCGACCTGGTGATCTGCGACATGGCCGCGCCGGCCACCGGCCATCGCCCCACCGACCATATCCGCATCGTCGCCATGGCCGAACTGGCCCACGACTTCGCCCGACAGGTGCTGACCCCGGGTGGCGCCTTCGTCGTGAAGCTGCTGCAGGGCGGTGGGGAGAACGATTTCCTGCAACTGGTGAAACGCGACTTCAAGCAGGTCCGCTTCGCCAAGCCCGACGCCAGCCGCAAGGATTCCGCGGAAAGCTACCTGGTGGCGCAGGGGTTCCGGGGATAGGGCGGATCAGTTGTCCGCCAGTGCGTCCAGGTAGATCCAGGCCTCGATCAGACCCTCCGCTGTCTCCACCATGATGGCCGCGCGTCGGTATTCCTGACCTTCGAAGGCATCCAGACGCGACCAGTGGTCGGGCAGGTCCGGGGAGATGAAGAGGTGTATCTCGACAGGATCGCCGTCTTCGGTTGGCGTCAGCGCCGGATAGCCGAGTGACGCGCCCCAGCCGCGCGAGGCCAGCCGCCCGCGCACGATACCGTTGATCCAGCGGCCTTGCAGGCCCGCAAGCTCATGGTGGTTTGACCGACCCGGCGCGAGGGAGCCGTAGGTCGCCAGCCGATGGTCCCTGCTCATTCCGGTCTCCGGTCCCGCACGCTTGGCCTCCGGTCAGAACGTGTAGGCGTCCAGGTTCAGGTCACCGATCTCGAACAGCAGGCGGAAGGTCTGGGTCAGGGCATCGTAGCGGGCGGCGGCGGCGCGGGAGCGGGCGGCGTTCACTTCACGCTCCGCATCCAGCACGTTGACCACCGAATCCCGGCCCGCGCCACGCAGGCGGGATCGGGCGACGAACAGTTCGGAGGCGATGGCCGCCGCGTTCTCCGCCAGTGCCTGGCGCTCCCGCAGTGTCACCAGCGCCTGCCAGGCGACCTCCACCCGCTTCGCGACCTCCCGGCTCAACGATGCGTGGGTTTCCATGGTTTCGGCGATGCGCTGCTTGGTACGGGCACCGGCGGCGACGGTGGCGAAGCCGTTGAAGATGTTCCAGTCCGTCCGTACCCCGACAAACAGTTCGCGACGATTGCCGGTGATGCCCTCCGAATCGTTCTCCAGCCCGCCCTCGGCTACAAGGTTCACGTCGGGCATGAAGTCTGCCATGGCGGACTTGTGCTGCTGCCGGGCTTCACCGATCCGCTCCGCACTCTGCTTCATGGCCGGATTGACCTGGAATGCCCGGTCGATGGCCAGGTCGATATCCAGCGGCAACAGCGCGTCGGGGGGCAGCGGCGGCTCCATCTGCCCGATTTCCGGCGCGTGATGGAACACGGCGACATATTCGGCGACGGCATCGCGCAACTGGCCCTCCAGCCGCACCCGTTCCTCCTTCGCCGCCTGCAGACGGGACTTCGACTGCAGCACATCGACGGAAAGGCCGGAACCACGCCGCACCCGCTCATCCTCCAGCGCAAGCTGGCGGCGGATGGTGCCTTCGGTCTGCAGCGCGATGTCGACCAGTTCCGTCTGGCGCAGCACGGCCAGGTAGGCGGTGGTGGCCCGCAGCATCAGCTGCTGCTCCGCCCGCTCCACGCCGTAGCCGGCCTGGAACTCCCGGTTGATCGCCGCCTTCAGCTGTCCGTCGGTCTCGAACCCGTCGAACAGTTTCTGCGTCACCTCGAATCGCCCGATCTCCCGCGTCTGCACCACGGCATCGCCGCCGGCATTGCGGCGCACCGGGCTGTCCACGTTCTCGTAGCCATACTCGCCGGACAGGCGAAGCTGCGGGAACAAAGGTGCCCGTGCTTCGCGCACCGCGTTGCGGGCCTGGTCCAGCCGCCGTTCCGCCGCGCGGACATCCGGATGGCTGCCCATCAGGCCACGCAGTTCATCGACCAGCGGTGCCGCCTGCACGGCACCCGCCAGGGGCAGGAAAACTGCTGCTATGATCAGACCGCGTATCAAACCGGGGCATCTTCCGCAGACAAAGGGCATCGGGCTGTCGAATCAGCCTGATGCGAAACATGGTAGCAGGTGTATAACAAGCCCGCCTTCGGGTTAAGTCACACATCCGGTTTTTCACGCGCGGGAGCGGTCTTGCAGGACAGGGTTACAGCCGGAGCGGGCGGCGAATGGATCGCGGAACTGCTGGCCCCCGTCCGGCGCAGGCTGGGGGAGGTGATCGCCCTCTCCTTCATCGTGAACATCCTGGCCGTCGCGGTGCCGATCTTCGTGCTGCAGGTCTATGACCGGGTGGTCTTTCATGGCGGCCTGTCCACCCTGCAGGGTCTGGTGATCGGCGTCGTCATTGCCCTCGGCTTCGACTTCGCGCTGCGCCAGGGGCGGGGGCGGCTGCTCCGTGCCGCGGCGGTGGAGATCGACGTGTCACTGGCGCGGTCGCTCTATGGCCGCATCACCGGTGCGCCACTGGCGATGCTGGAATCGCGCCCGACAGCCTGGTGGCAGGCGCTGTTCCGGGATGCGGAAACGGTGCGCAACACCTTCTCCGGACTGTCCGCCGTCCTGGTCGCGGACCTGCCTTTCGCGCTGCTCTTCGCCGTGGTGATCTACGTGGTGGCTGCGCCGGTCGCCTGGGTCTTCCTGGCGGTGTTTCCGGTCTTCATCGCCCTGGCCTGGTATTCGGGTCGTGTCGTCCGTGCCGCAAACGATGCCGAACGGCGCGCCGTCTTCGACCGTGACAGCATGATCGCCGAACTGATCGGTGGCCGGGCCACGATCAAGGCCCTGGCGCTGCAGCGGCCGATGCGTGACGCATGGGAACAGCGCCATGCCGGCGCGGTGGAGGAGGGGCTGCGCCGCGGGGCAAGCTCCGACTTCTTCATCCATCTCGGCATGACGCTCATGGTGCTGACCACGGTTGCCACAACCACGGTCGGCGCGGTGGCGATCCTGAACCAGGATCTGTCCATCGGTGCGCTGGTGGCCGCCAACATGCTGGCGGGGCGCATCGTGCAGCCATTCCAGCAACTGGTGACCAACTGGCGGACCTATGCCGCGACCCGGCAGGCACTGGAACGGCTGGGGGAAGTGGTGGCCACGCCGGAGGAACCGGCGCGCGGCGCGGTCAGCGCTGCGCGGGTGCAGGGCACGCTCTGGCTGGACAATGTCTCCTTCGGCTACCAGGCCGGTCGCCCGCCCGCGATCCGGGAGGCGCGGCTGAAGATCTCCACCGGGCTGCATGGGCTGGTGGGCGCGAACGGATCGGGCAAGACCACGCTGCTGAAGCTGATGCAGGGGCTGTACCGCCCTGATGCCGGGCGCATCCTGCTGGATGATGCCGACATCAGCCAGTACGGGCGGGAGGACCTGGCCCGTGCCATCGGCTACGTGCCGCAGCATACCTTCCTGTTCGCCGGCACGATCCGGGAGAACATTGCCGTCGCCCAGCCGGAGGCGAGTGACGACATGGTCATCGACGTGGCCCACCTGGCCGGGGTGCACGAGGCGATTTCCGCCCTGCCGGACGGCTATGGCGCGCGGGTGGGGGAGGGCGGCATGGAACTGCCCGGTGGTATCCGCCAGCGCATCGCCATCGCCCGTGCCCTGCTGGGCGATCCGCCGGTGCTGCTGCTGGATGAACCGACCGGCAACCTGGACGGCCACGCAACGGCGCGGCTGGCGCGCAACCTCCAGGCGCTGGGGGAGGACCGGACGGTGATCGCCGTGACCCACAGCCCGGCCCTGCTGGAGGCGTGCCAGAACATCGTGCTGATGGAGGGGGGGCGGATCACCGCCGCCGGACCCGCCACCGAGATGCGTGCCCGGCTGACTGCCGGTGCCGGGGGGCGGGCATGAGCGCGCTCGACCAGCTTGTCACCCGCCATCGCCCCGGCTCCGTCGCCTGGATCGTGCGGGTGCTGGCGCTGGTCATCGTCCTGCTGGGCCTCTGGTCGCTGTTCGCGGAACTGGAGGAGGTCGCTGTGGCCCCCGGTACCGTGGTGCCGCAGGGCGACGTGAAGGTTATCCAGCACCTGGAGGGCGGAATCGTCGACGCCCTGCTGGTGGCGGAGGGGGAGCAGGTGGCCGAGGGCCAGCCGCTGATCCGCCTGAAGCTGGGGCTGGCGGCACAGAACCCGGCGGAACTGCGGGTCCGGCTGGATGGCCTGGAACTGAAGCGCGCGCGCTTGCTGGCGGAAGCCGGGGGAACGGAGCCGGCATTCCCCGACGGGCCGGGCCAGCGCCGACCGGAGGTACTGCAGGCAGAGCAGCGGGCGTTCCGCGCGCGGCAGGACGAACTGCGCAGTGCGGAGGCGGTGCTGGACCAGCAGTTGCGGCAGAGGGGCGAGGAGATCCGCGAATACCGCTCCGCCCGTGACGCGCGCAGCCGCGAACTGGAACTGGGGCAGCAGTCGCTGGCAACGCTGGAGGACCTGGCGCGGGACAACCTGGCCTCCCGGCTGGAGGTCAACCAGAAGCAGGCGGAGGTCGCGCGACTGGTGGGCGAGATCGGCAGCCTGGAAGCGGCGATGAGCCGTGCCGCATCGGAGCGGCGGGAAGCGGCGGAACGCAAGGAGGAAGCGGCACGCACCTACCGTCGCGAGGCCCAGGCCGAACTGGCCGAGGTGGAGGTGCAGATCGCCACGGTGGCCGAACGGCTCTCCGGCGCCGACGAGCAGGAAAGCCGCACCACGATCCGCAGCCCGATCGATGGCGTCGTCGGGGACCTGAAGGTCTCCACCGTGGGCGCAGTGATCCAGTCAGGCCAGCCGATCCTGGAGATCGTGCCGGTGGGCGGCCCGCTGGTGGTGGAGGCGGAACTCAGCCCCACCGACCGTGGCTTCGTCACTGTCGGGCAGCGCGCGACCGTGAAGATCTCCAGTTACGACTTCATCCGCTATGGCAGCCTGGAGGGCAAGGTCGTGCGCATCGCCCCCGACAGCAGCCTGGACGAACTGGGACGTCCCTACTTCAAGCTGGTGGTGGAGACGGACCGCGCCTATCTGGGCGACACGCCGGGGCAGTTCCCCATCGGGCCGGGCATGCTGGCCACGGTGGATGTCCATACGGGCTCCCGCTCCGTCGCCAACTTCCTGCTGCAGCCTGTCCTGAAACTGCAGCACGAAGCCTTCCGCGAGCGGTAGGGCATCATCCGCGATGACTGCGCGACACGCCGCATTGGGGGTGTCGCAGCAGGAAAGGCATCGCCACCCAACCTCCTTCAGGCGCTCGCGGACTCGATCCGCGAGCCCATCTTGAGGCGGTGGTGGAACGTCCCGGCGCTGGCTACTCCGGCTGGTGCACCGGACCCAGGGGACCCAGGCGGACGCCGGGGCGGAGGTTGCGGTAGGCGTTCTTCGCCGGGCGGTCGATGAAGGCGCCGGGGGCCTCCACCACCAGGATGTCCTCCGCGATGTCGGTGAAGTCGCCCCGGAAATGCACCGATGACTTCAGGCACAGGATCGGCACCTGGTCCGGCTCGATGCCGATATGGCGGAACATCTCCTTGTCCGCCGCCTGCATCCGCCCCTCGCAGACCACGACGCGGACGCCGCCGACCTGCAGCACGGCGGTCTTGCCGAGCCTGGCATTGTTGCCGCCATAGAAGGGACCGGTGCAGAGGAACTGTCCGTCCGACAGGGCCGCGACGCGGAAGGTGGCGGTGAAGGGCGGGTCACCGCCCTCGAACAGCTTGCCGCCGATGGAGAGTTCAATCTCCGCGCCCACACCGGCCGCGTGCGCCGCCTTCGCGGCTGCCGGATCGGTCAGGTGGCCCAGCACCGCGCCCTCCGCATTGCCCTCCACCAGTGCCCGCAGCAGCCCGGTGGTGTCGGAGGTGCCGCCAGCCCCCGAATTGTCCTGCACGTCGGCCAGCACGATGGTACGGGAGGCGCTGTTGTGCATGCCGCGCGCCTTCGAGACCGCCTCTGCCGGGCTGAGCATCGGCACCGCGAACTCGCCCTCATGCTCCAGCACCCAGTCGCGCAGCCGGTCGGCGGCGGCGTCCGCTGCTTCCTGGTCATCGGCATAGGCGACGACCGCAGGGCCGCATTCCAGGATGTCCGCCGGGTGAAAGCCGGGGGTGTAGCTGATGGTCGAGACCGGGCCGTCCTGCATCGCCGCAACCAGGTCGTAGAGCGACTTCGACGGTTCCACCATGGTGCACTGGCCGGTCAACGGCCCCAGGAAGTCGAGCTTGCGGAAGGCCTTGGCCTGCTTCGCGCGGCTGCCGTCCAGGATCATGTGCATGTGCTTCGCGGCGCGCCTGCCGGTCTCCGCCATGTCGATGTGCGGATAGGTGCGGTAGCCGATCAGCGCATCCGCGTGACGCACCATGGCCTCTGTGATGTTCACATGCAGGTCCAGGCTGACGACGACCGGCATCTCCGCGCCGATATGCTCGCGGAGACGGCGCAGCAACTCGCCCTCGCCATCCTGCTGGTGCTGCGCGACCATGGCGCCGTGCAGGTCCAGGTAGACCGCCTCCGCACCTGCCTCCACTTCCGCCACCAGCCCGTCGATGATCATGGCAACGATGCGCTCGTAGGCATCCTCCGTCACGTAGCCGGCAGGCACGGCGGCGCACCAGAGCACCGGCGCGATGTCGTGACCCAGCGCCTGCGCCTCCGTGATGAAGCCGCCGGTCGCGATGTTGGCAGGGGGGAAGACACTCAGCATCTCCGCCCCGCGCGTCAGGCCCGGAAAGCCCTCCGCCTGCTCGAAATGCTCGTAGGTGGTCAGTACAGGCGCGAAGGTATTGGTCTCATGCATGAAACCGGCGATGGCAATGCGGGCCATGGTTTCTTCTCTCCCCCAGGAAACGTTTGTCTACTTGTAAGGCTGCTTCAGGGCGCGTTCGACCATTTCCAGACGGTCCTGGCCGTAGAACATGTCGCCATCGACGAAATAGGTGGGGGAGCCGAAGACGGAGCGGTCGATGGCTTCCTGGGTCCAGCGCTGGTAGATCGCCTGGATCTCCGTGGTCAGCGCGTTGGCGAGCAGCGGCTCGGGATCGACATCGACCTCCCGCGCCAGGCGGGCGAGGGTAGCGGCATCGTCGAGGTCGCTGTCTTCCGCCCAGTGCGATTCCATCAGCCGGTGCGCCAGCTCGTCGATGTTCAGCCCGGCCTCCAGCCCCGCGATCAGGAAGCAGTTGGAGAGCGTGATGTCGTTGCCATGGTGGGTCGGCGTGCGACCGATCACCGGGGCGTTGCGTTCCTCGCTCCAGCGCTGGATCTCGCGCCCGAAGAAGTATGCCTTGTGCCCGTCGGAGCGGTTGCCAAAGGGCGACTTGCTGACTTCCGCCACCACCCGGCGCAGGTCGATGGGGCGATGGGCGATGGTTCGCCCGGCATCGCGGGCGATCTGCTGGAACCGGCGTGATCCCAGGTAGGCATAGGCCGAATAGGCCGCGTAGAAATACTCGATCTCGGCCATGTCAGTGGCCCTCCCCGATGGTCGTGCTGGATCAGATGGTGCTGCCGGTCGGCTCGACATGGGCCGGCGGCGTGTCCGGGTGGTTCGGGTTGCGCCACATCATGTGGGCGGCAAGGTCACCGGATTCGGTATCGCCGGGCAGGTAGTTGCGCAGCACCCCCAGCGGCACGAAGCCGTTGCGGCGCTGGAACCCGATCACCGGGTCACGCACCTTCCGCGCCGCCGCCGCCTCCAGGTAGGCCTCCGGCGTCGGGAAGCGCTTCATGTGCCGCGCATAGGCGGGCATGCGACCACCGAAGATGATGCCCTTCAGCTTCAGGCGGGTGGCCAGCCGCTTGCGCGCCACGTAGAGCCGCTGCCCGATGCGCTGGCCGCGCTGTTCCGGGTCGACACAGACCTCCATGCCGTACAACCAGTCGCCGTTCGGGTCGTGGTTGCTGGCCCGGCCATTGTCGGTGATCTGCGGCCAGGTGTGCTTCGACATCGCCGTCGCCTCATCGGTGATGAAGGTGGCGGCATAGCCCATGACCTGTCCCGCATCCTCGACAACGAACTGGCCCTGCGGAAAGGCGGTCATCGGCCCCAGGACCGTTTCTGCCGGGTAGCGTAGTTGCGGCGGGTAGACCTTGGCGATCAGGTCGGCGATCGCCTGGGCGTCCTCGGGGCGGGCATTGCGGACGGTGAGGGGGGGCAGCGTGCTTCGGCCGGTCATGATGGGACCCTTGCGTGTTCGTTCGCCGAAGTATGCCCTGAACCGCGCCCGCCGTCGCGCTCCACGGTGACACTCTTGATCACGGCATGGACCGGCTGACCCTCTGCCAGGCCGAGCCGTTCGAGGGAACGGTGGGTGATGCGGGCGATCAGGTGGTCCGCGCCGCAGGCGATGCGCACATCCAGGTAGGCACCGTCATCGCGCCGGATGGCACTGATGTTGCCGGTGACGATGTTGTTGGCGCTGATGCCTGTCGGTGGCGTGGTGGCGAGCATGACATCGCGCGCCCTGACACGGACCCGGACGCTGGCGCCTTCCTGCCGGTCGATGCGGGGTACCCACAGGCGACCACCGGAAATCTCCACCGCTGTCAGGTGGTGGGCCAGGTCATGCTCCGTGATCCGGCCGGGCAGCACGGAACCTGCCTCGAACCGTCCTGTCAGCGGAAACAGGTCGATGCGGGAGGTGATGGCGTAGACACTGTCACTGGCCGCGACCCGGCCGTGGTCCAGCACCACCATGTGGTCCGCCAGCCGGGTCACCTCGTCCAGTGCGTGACTGACATGGACCATCGGAATCCGCGCGGTGTCGCGCAACTGCTCCAGCATGGTCATGATCTCGTGGCGGCGGGGCTGGTCCAGCGCCGCCAGCGGCTCGTCCAGCAGCAGCAGGCGCGGCGCCGAGAGCACGGCACGGCCCAGCGCCACCCGCTGGCGCTCGCCGCCGGAAAGGTTGGCGGGCCTGCGCTGCAGCAGGTGCCCGATGCCCAGCAGTTCGACCAGGGGATCGAAGCCGATGGCTGCCGTCCGTCCACCGGCACGTCGCGCGCCGTAGAGCAGGTTGCGGCGCACGGTCAGGTGCGGGAACAGCCGACTTTCCTGGAACACGTGCCCGATCCGCCGACGTTCCGCCGGGACATTCGTGCCGCTGGCCGCGTCGAACAGGGTCTCGCCGTCGATCCTGACATGCCCGCCTTCAGGCCGGATCAGCCCCGCCAGCGCGGCGATGATGGTGGACTTGCCGGCGCCGGAGGGTCCGAACAGCGCGGTGATGCCGGGTTCGTCCACGTTGAAGGCGGCATCGACGCGGAAATCGCCGAGACCGTGGCGTATGGCGATGTCGAGGCTCATGGCGTGGAAAGCCGCCGCACGCGCCGGGCGGCGGCCTCCGACAGGATCAGCCCGGCAAGCGCCAGCGCGATGGCCAGCCCGGCAAGCCGCGCCGCCGCTTCCTCCCCACCCGGGGACTGGATCGCGGTGTAGATCGCCAGCGGCAGGGTGCGGGTCTCGCCGGGAATGTTGGAGACGAAGGTGATGATCGCGCCGAACTCGCCCAGGCTGGCGGCGAAGGCGGTGATGGCCCCGGCGATGATGCCCGGCAGGGCCAGCGGCAGCGTGATGGAGAAGAACCGGTCCAGCGGGCCCGCGCCAAGGGTGCGTGCGGCGGCATCGAGGCCGGGGTCGATGGCCTCCATCGCCAGGCGGATGGCACGCACCTGGAACGGGAAGCTGATGATCGCCGCGGCCAGTGCCGCACCGGTCCAGGAGAAGACGAAGCGGATGCCGAAGCTTTCCAGCAGCCAGGCTCCGACCGGTGCATTGGTCCCGAGGCTGACCAGCAGCAGGTAGCCCATGACCACGGGCGGCAGTACCAGCGGCAGGTGCACCAGCCCGTCCAGCAGCACCCGGCCGGGAAAGCGTGTCCGGGCCAGCAGCCAGGCGACGATGATGGCAGGGGGCAGGGCACCCGCCACCGCCACCAGGGCGATGCGCAGGCTGAGCAGCAGGGCCTCGATCTCCGCGTCACTCATTGCGCGGGGCCAGCCGGAAACCGGCTTCCTGGAAGATCTGCCGGGCCGTGTCGCTCCACAGGAACGCCAGGAAGGCCCTGGCCCCGTCCGTCTCGCGTCCCTTGATCATCGCAAACGGATAGTCGATGCGGTCATGGCTTTCGGGCGGCAGCACCTCGATCAGGCTCAGGGCGGGGCCGCCGACCGGCACGTCGGTCAGGTAGACAAGGCCCAGCGGTGCCTCCCCCCGCGCCACCAGGGCGAGGGCTGCGCGCACGTCGGAGGCATAGGCAAGCCGTCCCTGCAGACCGTCCCAGAGGTCCATCGCCTGCAGCGCCTGCCGGGCATAGATGCCGGCCGGCACATGGGCCGGATCGCCGAGCACCAGCCGCTCCCCGGGGTGCAACTCGTCCAGCGCGAGGGCCAGGGTCGAGCCGTCGCCGAACCGCTGCCGGTTGCCCACCAGCACCAGGCTGTTCCGTACCGGCACGGTCACGCTGTCGGCATCGGTCAGGCCGCGCTCACCCAGGTAGTCCATCCAGGCGGTATTGGCCGAGGCAAGGATGTCGGCGGGCGCACCTGCCTCGATCTGCCGGGCCAGGGTGGAGGAGGCGGCGAAGGAGAACCGGACCTGCGTGGCATGGGCATTGGTGAACGCGGCCCCGACCCGCTGCATCACGTCGCTCAGGCTCGCCGCGGCAAACACGGTGATCCGGCCGTTCGCATGGGCCGGAAGCGCCAGGGCCAGCAGGGCGGTGACAAGGATGATGCAGGGCAGTCGCATGGTGCGGCCATGTTGGTTGTGCGCCGGACGGGGTGTCAACGTTCCTCCCCGGGGGGCACCGCGCTAGATTGACCGGGGGATCGAAATGGAGGGCCGAAACGATGAAACCCACAGCCTTGATGCAGCGCCTCGGGATGACCAGCCCGGTGATGCAGGCGCCGCTGGGTGGCGGCGGCGACACACCGGCAATGACGGCGGCGGTGACCAATGCCGGGGGCTTGGGTTTCATCGGCGCCGCCTACATGACGCCGGAAGGCATTGCCACAGCCTCGGACGCGGTGCGGGAACGCACGAACGGGGCCTACGGCATCAACCTGTTCGCACCGCAGCGGCCCGCGCCGCAGGTGGATGGCGCAAAGGCCCTGGGCGTGGCGACGCCGTTCTTCGAGGAACTGGGGCTGGACGCGCCCGGAATGCCCCCGGCCTCCGACGATCCGTTCGGGCGGCTGTTGCCCGCGGCGCTGGAAAGCGGGGCGCGGCTGTTCAGCTTCACCTTCGGCACCCTGCCGCAGGACGCGATGCAGGCGCTGAAGGCACGGGACATGTTCATCATCGGCACCGCCACCACGGTGGCCGAGGCGGTGGCGCTGGAGGCGTCGGGGGTCGACGCGATCACCGCCCAGGGCGGGGAGGCAGGCGGCCATCGCGGCAGCTTCGAGACCGACGGTCCCGGCGCGATGGTCGGGACCATGGCGCTGGTGCCCCAGGTGGTCGATGCGGTGAAGGTGCCGGTCATCGCCTCCGGCGGCATCATGGATGGCCGGGGCATTGCTGCTGCGCTGCTGCTCGGTGCCCAGGCGGTGCAGATGGGTACCGCGTTCCTGACCACCGTGGAGGGTGGCGTGCCGGAGGCGCAGAAGCAGGCCATCATGGCCGCCGGCGACAATGACACGCGGATCACGCGCGCCTTTTCCGGGCGGCCCGCGCGCGGCATCGTCAACCGTTTCATGCAGACAGTGGACGCGGGCGGCGCAGACGCCATCCTGCCGTTCCCGCTGCAGAACCAGCTCACCCGGCCGATGCGCACCGCCGCCGGAAAGGCCGGCGACGCGGCCTACCTGTCGCTCTGGGCCGGGCAGGGGACGCGCATGTCCCGCCGCATCGCGACGGCCGACCTGATGGCGGCGCTGGACCGTGAAACGGATGCTGTACTGAAACGGGCCTCAACCCTGGTGGATTGAGGCCCGTCTCCGGTTCGTGATGTCGGTCGGTCGCGCCGGTCGTCAGCTGGCGAAGTGCTCCAGCTCCCGGTCGGCATTCATGCGCTGCTGCAGGGCGGCGTTCTTCATGGCCTTCTGCAGCTTCTCGAACGCGCGCACCTCGATCTGGCGGACACGTTCCCGGCTGACGCCGTACTCCTGGCTCAGATCCTCCAAGGTCAGCGGATTGTCCTTCAGACGGCGCTCCGTCAGGATGTGCCGCTCCCGCTCGTTCAGGGTCTTCATGGCCCCTTCCAGCATGGCGCGGCGCTGGTCCAGTTCCTCCGAATTGCCGAGCACCGTCTCCTGGTCCTCGGATTCGTCGGTCAGCCAGTCCAC
Source organism: Minwuia sp. (assembly GCA_965228535.1). Classification (GTDB taxonomy): domain Bacteria; phylum Pseudomonadota; class Alphaproteobacteria; order Minwuiales; family Minwuiaceae; genus Minwuia. The sequence goes on from CBDDHU010000003.1 coordinate 2,326,395, forward strand.
CCATTCCTCGTCACCGTCGATGCGCAGCGGCGCATTCAGGGAATGGTCGGGGGCGGCGAGGCGGCGGTTCATGTCCACCACTTCCTTCTCCGACACCTGCAGCCGGGTGGCGATCTTCTTGACCATGTCCGGGTGCAGGTCACCATCCTCGATGGCCTGCAACTGGCCCTTCAGCTTGCGCAGGTTGAAGAACAGCTTCTTCTGGGCGGCGGTCGTGCCCATCTTCACCAGCGACCAGGACCGCAGGATGTATTCCTGGATCGAGGCACGGATCCACCACATCGCATAGGTGGCGAGGCGGAAGCCGCGTTCGGGGTCGAAGCGCTTCACCGCCTGCATCATGCCGACATTGCCCTCGGAGATCAGTTCCTGCACCGGCAGGCCGTAGCCGCGATAGCCCATGGCGATCTTGGCCACCAGGCGCAGGTGCGATGTAACCATCTTGTGGGCGGCATTCATGTCCTCATGCTCCGTCCAGCGCTTGGCGAGCATGTATTCCTCTTCAGGTTCCAGCATCGGGAACTTGCGGATCTGGTCCAGATACTGGCTGAGGCTTCCCTCCGGGCTGATTGCCGGGATAACTGAACGTGCAGCCATGTTACTCTCTCCCTCTCGCGCGACGGTCCCTGTCCATGCAGGCGACCGCCCTCTCTGTGCCGGTTGGCATCGGTCTCATTCAGACAACCGATTGTGGCCGGATTTGGACCCCCGCATGGCAGGGAAGTGCCCCACGACCACACCCTGGATATGGGGTCGGAGACCGGCCTTCGCAACCTTCCTTACAATCATTCTACGGTGGCGCGGAGGGTCCGGATCAGTGCCTGCATGTCCTCGGGCGGCGGGGCCTCGAAGGACAGTTCCTCCCCGGTCACCGGGTGGATGAAGCCCAGGCGGGTGGCGTGCAGGGCCTGGCGCGGAAACCCGCTGACCGCGTCTGCCGCCGCGTCCGGCATGCGCGCCAGCCGTCGGCGTCGCATCCGCCCGTAGGTCGGGTCTCCGATCACCGGGTGGCCCAGGTGGCTCAGATGCACACGGATCTGGTGGGTGCGACCGGTCTCCAGCGTGCAGCGCAGCAGGGATGCGGCCTCCCCGAAGCTTTCCACCAGCCGGTAGTGGGTGACCGCGTGGCGTCCGCCATGTTCCAGCACCGTCATGCGCTTGCGGTCGCGCGAATCGCGCCCCAGCCGGGCGTCGATGGTGCCACGGCTGGCGGCGGGGCGTCCCCGGACCACGGCCAGGTAGGCGCGGTCGATGTCATGGCTCTCGAACAGTGCCGCGAGGCCCCGGTGCGCGGCGTCGGTCTTTGCCGCGACCATCACGCCGGAGGTGTCCTTGTCCAGCCGGTGGACGATGCCGGGGCGGCGCACGCCGCCGATGCCGGACAGGCTGTCACCGCAATGGGCGATCAGCGCGTTCACCAGCGTGCCGTCGGCGTTTCCGGCGGCCGGGTGGACCACCATCCCGGCAGGCTTGTCCAGCACCACCAGGTGCGCGTCCTCGTGCAGGATGTGCAGCGGAATGGCCTGTCCCCGTGGTTCGGGATCGTCCGGCGCGTCGGGGGCAACGGTCAGGGTCTCGCCCGGTTTGACCCGGTAGGACGCGTCCATTATCGTCCGGCCATCCGCCGTGACGCGGCCCTGTTCGATCAGGGTCTTCAGGCGGCTCCGCGACATGTCGGGCAGGGTCGCCGCCAGCAGACGGTCGATCCGGTCACCCGCCGCGCCGTCGGTCACGGTGACAGTTTCTATATCGGGTTGCAGCATGTCAGAGCCGGATCAGCCGAATTTCAGGGTGCTCAAGATCGTCGTTGTCGTCCTGGGTATCGCGATTCTGGCGATGACCGGGATCATCATCGTAACCGCGATCAACCGCATGGGCGACAGCGTGGTTGTGGAGGATGAACCCACGGCTGCGCCTGCCGCCCTGGCCGCGGTGGTCCGTGACGTGCCTGCGGGTGAGACCTGGACCAGCGTGCTGCTGCCCGGCGCGGACGGGGAGATCACGGAGAGCGCGGTGGAGGGCGGTGTGCTGCGGGTCGTCACCCGTGACGCTGCCGGTGCGCAGCGGGTCCACCTGATCGACATCAACAGCGGTCGCAAGATCGGCGAGGTCTCGGCCCGGTGACGGAACAGCACCTTTCCCTGCCGATAGACGCCGGTGGCAGGATCATCGCCCACCTGCAGGACAGTTTCCCGGAGGAAGGTTGCGGCCTGATCGTCGGCAGGCAGGTGGATGGGGGCTGGCTGGTCAGCGACGTGGTGCCGAGCCCCAACATCGCCGAGGCGCGGGAGAAGACCTTCGAGATCGACCCCGGCCTGCGGCTGAGGACGCAGCGCAGCGCGCGGGAGCGTGGCGAGGTCATCCTGGGCCATTTCCATTCGCACCCCTATGGCGACCCGGTGCCGTCCGGGACGGATACACGCCGCGCGGCGGACGAACCGGAGCTGGTCTGGCTGGTCGTCGGCATGCGCTGGGGCGGAACGCAGGGGCTTGCCGCCTGGCGGCCCGACCCGGCTACGGGAGAGATGAAACGCGTTGCACTGGACATCGTGGAGGGGGGAGCCGCGCCATGAACTTCGGATCCGACAACTGGGCCGCCATCCATCCTGCCGTGCTGGCGGCGATCGCGGAGGCCAACCAGGGCTTTGCACCGGCCTATGGCAATGATGACTGGAGCCGGGAACTGACGAGCTGTTTCAGCAAGCTGTTCGAGCGCGAGGTGGCAGTGTTCCCGGTGGCAACCGGCACGGCGGCCAACAGCCTCTCCCTCAGCCTGCTGACCCCGCCCACCGGCGTGGTCTTCTGCCACTCGCATGCCCACGTCTACGAGGATGAATGCGGTGCGCCCGAGTTCTACACCGGCGGCGCCAAGCTGTTTCCGCTGCCGGGGGAGGAGGGACGGATCAGCGTGGATTCCTTCCGGACCGGCCTTGCCCGTTTCGTGCCGGGTTTCGAGCATCACCAGCAGCCCGCGTCGCTGAGCCTGACCCAGGCCACGGAGGCGGGAACAGTCTACGGCATCGACCTGATCACCGAACTGGCGGAGCTGGCCCATGCCCATGGTTGCCGCGTCCACATGGACGGTGCCCGGTTCGCCAATGCGCTGGCCACGCTGGATGTCTCACCGGCGGAAATGACCTGGAAGGCGGGCGTCGACATCCTCTCCTTCGGCGCGACCAAGAATGGCTGCATGGCGGCAGAGGCCGTGGTGGTGTTCGATCCGGACAGCGCCGCTGAACTGCATTACCGCCGGATGCGCGGTGGCCATCTCTGGTCGAAGCAGCGGTTCCTGTCGGCCCAGCTCACCGCCTACGTGAAGGACGGTCTCTGGCTCGACAACGCCCATCACGCCAACCGGCTGGCGCGGAAACTGGGGCATGGGCTGGCGTCGATGCCGGGGTTCCGCCTTGCCGCGCCGGTGGAGATCAACGAGGTGTTCGTCGACCTGCCGGACGGCGTGGCGGAGAAGCTTCGCGCGCGCGGCTTCCTGTTCCACGACTGGCCCGCCGCCGGCAAGGGCGGTGTGCGCTTCGTGACGTCCTTCATGACCGAGGAGACGGACGTGGACGACATGCTGGCGGCGGCTGCGGAAGGCGCTTGACCGCCGCCATGGCGCGTCAGCAGCGTCCCTTCTTGGCCTGACCCGGCGGGCAGAAGGTCCCGTCGCCCTGCTTGTGGCCGTCATCGCCGATGGTGACCTTGACGTTGTCCGTTTCGACCGTTGTCTTCGGCGTGTCGCCCTCGATGGTGGTCTGGCACGCGGCCAGCGGCAGGCCGAGCGCGGCAATCAGGATCAGCTTTTTCAACATGTTGGGCTCCTTTCCCTCGTTCCCGCATGACATGGTGACGGCGCTGCGATGCAGAAGGTCATGTGGCCGCGATGCCACCGGAATGTCACCGCCGTGACGCGGCTGCGGACAGCAGCCCCATGCCAGAAGCAAGCTTGAAACGATGCGCCGCTCCGCCCACACTCAGGCCATGGAACAGGACCCACGTGACACGGGCGAGGGCGACAGCCTGCAGGCACAGCTGCTGATCGCCATGCCCTCGATGCAGGACGAACGCTTCCAGCGCAGCGTCATCTTCATGTGCAGCCACACCGCTGATTCCGGTGCGATGGGGTTGATGATCAACAAGCAGCTGCCGAACCTGCAGTTCGCCGACCTGGCCCGGCAACTGGAGATCGAGGCGGCGGATTCACCACCAATCACCATGCATTTCGGCGGCCCGGTCGAGACCGGGCGCGGCTTCGTGCTGCATTCCGACGACTACCGGCGCGAAGCCACGATCCCGATGGCGGAAGGCGTGGCGATGACCGCGACGGTCGACATCCTGCGGGCGATGGCCAGCGGTTCCGGACCCGGGGACGCGATCCTAGCGCTGGGCTATGCCGGCTGGGCACCGGGGCAGCTGGAACAGGAAATCCAGCGCAACGACTGGCTGCATTGCGATGCCGACAGCGAGATCATCTTCCAGGTGCCGCTGGATTCGAAGTGGGAGGCCGCCGTGCGCCGCATCGGTATCGAACCGGCCATGCTTTCCGTCCAGGCGGGCAGGGCCTGAGCATGCAGATCAATGCCCGGCCCTTCACCATTGCCGTTGGCGATGATGTCCTGGACGACCTGAAGGCGCGGCTGGCCCGCACCCGCTTCCCCAACGAGGTGGAGGGGGGCGGCTGGCACTACGGTGCCGACCTCACCTACATGCGCGAGATGGTGCGCCACTGGCAGACCGGTTACGACTGGCGCAAGTGGGAAACCCTGTTGAACGGATTTCCGAACTACGTCGTGGAAGTCGATGGTTTCGATATACATTTCATCTGCGAACCAGGGTCGGGACCGAACCCGACACCGTTGCTGATCACCCATGGCTGGCCCGGTTCGGTGTTCGAGTTCCACAAGATCATCGAGCCGCTGGCACATCCGGAACGCTTCGGCGGCGATGTCGCGGATGCCTTCACCGTCATCTGTCCGTCGCTGCCGGGATATGGCTGGTCGAGCGCTCCGAAGGCGCCTATGCATCCGAAGCGGATCGCCGATCTCTGGGCCCGCTTCATGACGGAGGTCTTCGGCTTCGAGACATTCGCGGCCCAGGGCGGTGACTGGGGTTCCATCATCACGTCATGGCTGGCGCACCGGCACCCGGAGCAGCTGACCGGCATCCATCTGAACATGGTGCCGCTGAAACCCTTCCTCGGGGCCGGGACGCCGCCGGTCAGCGCCGACGAGAAGGAGTGGATCGGGAAGTTCCGCGCCCGTACGGCCCGCGCGATGGGCTATTTCCAGATCCAGGGCACCAAGCCGCAGACCCTTAACTACGGCCTGTCGGATTCGCCGGCCGGGCTGGCGGGCTGGATCACGGAGAAGTTCCAGCACCGGGTGAAGGAGGGGCCGGGAAAGCTCAGCCTGTTCCCCATGGACGAGTTGCTGACCAACATCATGATCTACTGGGTCAACAACGCCCACAATTCGGCAAGCTGGATCTATACCGCCGTGACGCATGAGGGCGGGATGGAACTGGAGGCGCGGGCCGACGGTTCGGCGGACCGGATCGAGGTGCCCACGGGGTTCTGCCTGTTCCCCTATGACCTGGTGCCGATCCCGCCGGAGAGCTGGCTGCAACGCGCCTACAACGTGCGGAACCTGACCGTGGAGGACGATGGCGGCCACTTCGCGGCGTGGGAGAAGCCGGAGGAACTGACGCGCGACATCCAGGCCTTCTTCCGGGGTCTCAGGTGAGCCGGGAGCCGGTGGTGGAGGGGCCGGAGGATCGCGCCCGCCATTACGAGCAGTACGAGGTCGGCGAAGTGGTGCACGCCCCCGGTGTCACCCTGACCGAGAGCGACATCATCGACTTCGCCTTCCGCTATGACCCGCAGGCGTTTCATGTCGATGCTGAGTTCGCGAAGCAGTCCATCCATGGCGGGCTGATCGCCAGCGGCTGGCAGGTTGGCGCGGCATCGTTCCGCATGCTGGTGCAGAGCGGTTTCTTCGGTCGGGCATCGATGGGATCGTCAGGCCTCAACAACCTGCGCTGGCCCAACCCGACACGGCCCGGCGACACGCTGTATGCCCGCATCTCCGTGGTCTCGAAACGGGAAAGCCGCAGCCGGCCGGAGCTTGGCCTGATCGGCCTGGAATGCGTCGTGGAGAACCAGCGCGGTGACGTGTGCTGCACCTGGGACACGGTCCAGATGGTACTGAAGAGGCCCGACAGCGGGGCCTGATCAGTCGCGGCGCAGAACGAAGCGCCCGCCGCCCAGCCGACCGGCCTGCACCAGCCCGACAAAGGTCCCGTAGGCGTCCATGTAGCGTTCATGCACGCCGTCGCCCAGGGTCTGCCGGGTATCGGCATCCATGGCGCGGTACCATTCCAGGCGTTCCGTCAGGATATCGACCCAGTCCGGGGTCAGGTCGTCATGGCTGACCAGGGTCAGTCCGGCGGTACGGAACCTTGCCTGGTACTGCTGCACCGTCTGCAGGGTCCGCATCTCCATGCCCGATTCGATTGCCGCCCGGTCCGCGTCGGAAAGCCCCGGACCGGCCACCAGGTCGGTGAAACCGATCCGTCCACCGGGCCTGAGCATCCGCGCCACATCCGTCAGCACCGCCTGCTTGTCGGGAATGTGGAGAAAGGCCTCCTGGCTGAGGGCGATGTCGATGCTGCCATCCGCGAAGGGCATCTGCTGGGCGTCGCCCCGGACCACGTCGATCCGCTCGGCCAGCCCGACGAGCCCGTTCAGCCGCCTGGCCCCGTGACAGCGCCCCTCGTTCAGGTCGAGGGCAAGGAAGCTGCTGTGCGGGAAATGCTCGGCGAGCAGGCGGCTGGGGCCGCCGACACCGGCGCAGATGTCCAGCACCCGGTCACCATCCTGCAGGCCGGCGGCGGCGGCGAGGGCCAGCACGGCCGCTTCGCCGCCATAATGGTCCTGGTCGTGGGGGCGGAGGTCGGCGGGAACCAGGTTGTCGGTATCCTTGCCCGCCTGCCGCAGGGTCAGCAGGATCTGTTCCGCATTGATCGGGTGCCGATCATACAGGTTGCCTGCGGCAGGGAGGCCGGAACCGCTGTTGCCCGCCTGCTGGTTCAACGGTCCGCCCGGTCGCTGAAGGTCAGCGTTCCGTCATTGTAGGCGTCAAGCAGCTCCACCGCCTCGTCCTGGACCATCAGGTCCATGAACAGGGTCCGCTCCAGCGCCAGCGCCTGCGGGTCGGCCGGGTCCGCGGCTGCCCTTGCGATCCGCTTGATGTGCGCGACCGGAAGTGGCGGATACCCGGCGATGCGGTGCGCCACCTCCATGGCGCGGGCCAGCACATCGCCCTGCACCAGTTCGTTGACCAGCCCCAGTTCCGCCGCCTGGGCCGGCGAGAAGGCCTCTCCCAGCAGGCAGAGTTCCATGGCGCGTGCCGCACCGATCATCTTCGCCGTCCGGGCCACGCCACCGGCGCCGGGCAGGATGCCCAGCGCGATCTCGATCTGCCCCATCCGGTAGTCACCGGCCCGCGCATAGCGCAGGTCGCAGGCCAGCGCGAACTCCAGCCCGCCACCCATGCAGGCCCCGTTGATGGCCGCGATGTGCGGTTTCCGGCTGGCGCCGATGCGGTTGAAGATGATGTCGATGTTGCGTTCCGGCAGCATCCGCTCCGGGGAGAAGCTCATCTCCCGCTTCCGCATGTGCCGCGCCATGCCGGCCAGTTCACTGGTGTCGTAATGCTTGATGAACACGTCCGGCTGGCTGCCGGTGTAGACGACGGCGCGGACCGCATCGTCGCTGTCGAACTCCAGCGTCGCCGCCTCCAGGTCCTCCAGCGTGGCGCTGTTCATGAAGCCTTGCGGCGGGTTGTTGAAGCGGACCAGCGCGACAGGGCCATCCCTTTCGATCAGCAGTTGTTGCAACGGTCGGTTCCCCCTGGCGCGATTCAGTCTGTGGTGTGTCATCATATTGGCTCTATTCGATGCTTCCATCACCTGTTGAGGATGCAATGCTGCATCGACAGGAGGCCGGGCCGGGCATGAGTGGCGAGTCACAGAAGGTGAAGAGCGGGCGCTGGATGCGTCTCCTGCGGTTGGGTGTCCTGCTTGCGGTGCCCAGCGCGGCGATGTTCGGCGGGCTCAGCGTGAATGCGGCCATCCAGCCGGTCACCGCGCTGGTCTGCTGGATCCTGCTGAACCTGCTGAGCCTGGGGCTGCTGCATCACCTGCTGCGGGAGATCGATGCGCTGCATGTCCGGCAGCAGCCACGGGTCAGCAACCGCGACTACGCGGCGGCGGTTGAGCGGCTCGGCAGTGACCTGGCGGAGGCGCGGGCGCGAAGCCAGGCGGACGCGGCTGCCCTGCGTGCCATCCTTGACGGGATCGAACGGCCGATCCTCACCTTCGATGTCCGCCGACGCCTGGAATTCATGAACCTGGCTGCCAAGTCGCTGTTCGGGTCGGGGCTGGAGGGCAGGGACGTCGCCGCCGCGCTGCGCCATCCCGACGTGCTGCAGGCGGTGGACCGGTCGGTGCATGACCGGGTCTCCCGCACCGCCGAGTTCCCCGTCTTCGCCCCGGTGCGCCGGCGCTTCCGGGTCTCCATCGACGCGCTGCCGGCACGTTTCGCGGGGGGGCAGGGATTCGTGGCCGCCGTCGATGACGTGACCGACAGCCGCCAGGTGCAGGAGATGCGCTCCGGCTTCGTGGCCGATGTCAGCCACGAACTCCGTACCCCGCTGGCAGCGGTCATGAGCATCGTCGATACGTTGCAGGGACCGGCACGCAATGATCCCGATGCCCAGACCCGGTTCCTGGACATATTGCGGGAACAGTCGGATCGCATGGCGCGGCTGGTGGATGACCTGCTGGCGCTGAGCCGGATCGAGATGAACGAGCATCAGCCACCGCGGGACAGCGTCGATCTCTCGGAAGTGCTGGACCATGTCTGCGACAGCCTGGACCTGCTGGCCGAAGCCCGCGAAATGCGGCTGGAGCGCAGTTTCGTCCCGGGACTCACCGTCACCGGCGACCGCGACGAACTGGTGCGCCTGTTCCAGAACCTGATCGACAACGGCATCAAGTATGGCGACCGCGGAACGCCGGTCAGGGTCTCGGTGAGCCGGGACGAGGGGCAACTGGTTGTCGAGGTGCGGGACCAGGGTGCGGGGATCGCGCGGGAGCAGATTCCGCGGCTGACGGAGCGCTTCTACCGCACGGACCGGGCACGCAGTCGCGCGGCCGGCGGCACCGGCCTGGGGCTGGCCATCGTGAAGCACATCATCTCCCGCCATCGCGGGGAACTCTCGATCCGTTCCCGCCAGGGTGAGGGCTCCGTCTTCGCCGTCCGACTTCCGACCGCGACGCTGGCCGCGGGGGTGGAGGATGGCTTCGGCACGGCAGTGAATGACTGATTCCGCCGGAAAATGACGGTACTGGTGACATTTCATGAGATTGTCACAAATAACTCCTTGATATGATTGAAGTCTGAAGCGTCATTCTGTTGTAACAAAACTTCGTCACCACAGCCGCGTTTTCGAACCAAGGAGGGTTCCAGGTGTTCAAGAAGTTTGCAGTCGCGGCAAGTGTCGCGATGGTTTTTGCCGGTGCCGCAGAAGCGCGGGACCAGATCCAGATCGTCGGTTCCTCGACGGTGTTCCCCTTCTCCACGGCGGTGGCGGAGGCCTTCGGCCAGAAGACCAGCTTCGGTACGCCCGTCGTTGAGTCCACCGGTTCCGGCGGCGGCATGAAGCTGTTCTGCGCCGGTGTCGGCACCGGTCATCCGGACATCACCAACGCCTCGCGCCGCATCAAGTCCTCCGAGGTGGAGCTGTGCGCGAAGAACGGCGTTGCCGACATCACCGAGGTGAAGGTCGGCTATGACGGTATCGTAATCGCCAACGCGATCGAGGCCCCGACCTATGACCTGAGCCTGCGCGACATCTACCTGGCGCTGGCCAAGGACATCCCGACCGAGGATGGCAAGTGGATCCCGAACCCGCACAAGACCTGGAAGGACGTCAACGCGTCCCTGCCGGCCGTGAAGATCGAGGTCCTGGGCCCGCCGCCGACCTCCGGTACCCGTGACGCGTTCGTCGAGCTGGCCATGGAAGGCGGCTGCGACACCTTCAAGTGGGTCAAGGCCCTGAGCAAGAAGGACAAGAACGCCTACAAGGCCGGTTGCCACACGGTCCGTGAGGATGGCGGCTACATCGACGCCGGTGAGAACGACAACCTGATGGTCCAGAAGCTGACGGCGAACCCGGATGCCCTGGCCATCTTCGGCTACTCCTTCCTCGACCAGAACGCCGACAAGGTGAAGGGTGCCATGGTCGGTGGCGTGAAGCCGGAATTCGAGCTGATCGCCGATGGCTCCTACCCGGTCAGCCGCGCGCTGTTCTTCTACGTGAAGCAGGCCCATATCGGTGTCGTTCCGGGCATCGAGGAATATGTCGCCGAGTTCACCAGCGAAGCTGCGTGGGGCAATGACGGCTACCTGACGGACAAGGGCCTGATCCCGATGTCCGACGCGGAGCGCGCCGAGTGGGGTGCCGCCGCGCAGGGCAACGCCAAGCTGTCCATGTAAGGCATGACGACGCGGGGGCCGGTGTCGCGAGACACCGGCCCCTTTCGTTGTTCCGGCGTCGGATTTGCCCTCGCGGACCGGCCGCCTTTCATACCAGCGTCATCATGACTGGTATGATGGTCGGCAAGTCAGAATACCGTAGCGCCGCTCCCTCAATCGGTCTGGATACTCGACATGATCTACTGGATTGCCCTCGCGACACTGGCGGCCACCTGGCTCGTTTCCTGGAAGCTGGGGCAGGGGCAGGCGCGCGCGATCATCGCCGGTGGCCAGCGGATGCATTCCCTGCCTGGCCATTACGGCAGCTACAACGCGCTGCTGGCCGTCGTTCCCGCCCTGATCGTGCTGCTGCTCTGGTCCATCTTCCAGCCGCTGGTGATCGACGGCATGATCGTTTCCAGCCTGCCGGAAGACAGGCAGGCGCTGGACAACCTGTTCCTGACCGCGCTGATCAACGACATCCGCAACATGTCGGTCGGCAACGCGGTGCGCGATGCCAATGACCCGGTGGTCATCGAGGCTGCGGCGCGGCTCGTGGACTGGCAGTTCACCTCCAGCATCCTGCTCGCGGTCCTGGTCGCGGCGCTGGTCGTGATCGGGCTGCTGGTCGGTCGACGCCAGATCGCCCCCGAGCTTCGCGCCCGCAACCGTGTCGAGCGGTTCGTGATGCTGCTGCTGATCCTGTCGTCCACCATCGCGGTCATCACCACCATCGGCATCGTCATGTCGCTGCTCTACGAGAGCATCGAGTTCTTCCGGCGGGTGCCGTTCTACGAGTTCCTGTTCGGCCTGCACTGGTCGCCCCAGACGGCGCTGCGTGCCGACCAGGTCGGCGGCTCCGGTTCCTTCGGTGCCATCCCGATCTTCATGGGCACCCTGCTGATCAGCGTCATCGCGCTGGCCATCGCGGCACCGGTCGGCCTGTTCTCCGCCATCTACATGGCCGAATTCTCCTCCCCGCGCGCCCGCAGCATCATCAAGCCGATGCTGGAGGTGCTGGCCGGTGTGCCGACCGTTGTCTACGGCTTCTTCGCCGCGTTGCTGGTGGCGCCGCTGCTGCGCGATTCGGGCGCGGAGCTCGGCATCGGCATCGATTCCGAGAGCGCGCTGGCGGCAGGACTGGTCATGGGCGTCATGATCATTCCCTTCGTGTCGTCGCTTTCCGATGACGTCATCACGGCGGTGCCGCGCTCGCTCCGTGAAGGTTCCTACGGCCTGGGGGCGACCCGTGCCGAGACCATCCGGCAGGTCATCGTGCCCGCCGCTCTGCCCGGCATCGTCGGCGCGCTGCTGCTCGCGGCCTCCCGCGCCATCGGCGAGACAATGATCGTGGTCATGGCCGCCGGCCTGACCGCCAACCTGACGGTCAACCCGTTCGAGGCGGTGACCACGGTGACCGTGCAGATCGTCACCCTGCTGACCGGTGACCAGGAATTCGACAGCGCCAAGACGCTCTCCGCCTTCGCGCTGGGCCTCCTTCTCTTTGTCGTCACGCTTGCGCTCAACGTCCTGGCGCTCAGAATCGTGCGGAAGTATCGGGAAAAATATGACTGAGACAGCCATGAGTGGACAGCAGGAGAGCCGTGGCCGGATGAGCCGTGGCGATACCATGGAAACCGTGCGCAAGGGGCTTCGCGGCCGCTATGCCGCAGAACGCCGCTTCATCTGGTACGGGCGCGCCGCCATTGCGGTCGCACTCGGCTTCCTGGTGCTGCTTGTCGGGTCGATCCTGTTCAAGGGCTACTCGGTCGTCACCCAGACCCACATCCGGCTGACGGTGGAACTGCCGCAGGAAGCCTTCTCACGCGACGGCCAGGTCACCGCCGAATCCATCGGGGCCGCGAACTTTGTCGGTATCGTGAAATCATCCCTGCGCGGGCTGTTTCCGGAGGTCTCGGGACGGCGTGACCGGCGTGCGCTGGACAGCCTGATCAGCACCGGCGCCACCTACGAACTGCGCGACCATGTGCTGGCGAACCCGCAACTGGTGGGCCAGACCATCGATTTCTGGCTGACCGCCAGCGACGATATCGACATGCTCGACAAGGGCTATATCGACCGCGAGACCGATGCTTCCGGTCGACGGGTCTCCGACAAGCAGATCGCCTGGTACGACCAGCTCGTGGCGGACGGACGGCTGGAGCGGCAGTTCAACACCACCTTCTTCACCTCCGGCGACAGCCGCGAGCCGGAACAGGCGGGCATCTGGGGTGCCGCGCTCGGATCCTTCTACACCCTGATGGTGACCCTGCTGCTGGCGTTCCCGCTGGGGGTGACCACGGCGGTCTACCTGGAAGAGTTCGCGCCGAAGAACAAGTGGACGGACCTGATCGAGGTCAACATCAACAACCTGGCCGCCGTGCCGTCGATCATCTTCGGCCTGCTGGGCCTGGCGGTGTTCCTGAACATCATCGGGCTGCCGCGTTCCGCGCCGCTGGCCGGTGGCGTGGTACTGGCGCTGATGACCCTGCCGACCATCATCATCGCCGGTCGCGCGGCGCTGAAGGCAGTGCCGCCATCGATCCGCGAGGCGGCACTGGGCGTCGGGGCCTCGCGGCTGCAGACCGTGACCCATCACGTGCTGCCTCTGGCCATGCCCGGCATGCTGACCGGCTCCATCATCGGCATGGCCCAGGCGCTGGGCGAGACCGCGCCGCTGCTGATGATCGGCATGGTGGCCTTCATCGTCGACCTGCCGTCCGGGCCGCTGGACCCGGCAACCGTGCTGCCGGTGCAGGTCTATATCTGGGCGGACAGCCCGGAACGCGCATTCGTCGAGCGGACATCGGCCGGGATCATTGTCCTGCTGCTGTTCCTCGTGGTGATGAACCTGAGCGCGGTGATGCTGCGCAAGCGCTTCGAGCGCCGTTGGTAGGGATTGGGTGAAGAGATGGCTATGACGGACACGATGCCGCCAGTGGAGGACCAGCGTACGGCGATCATCGCCGACGGCGTGAATGTCTTCTACGGCGAGAAGCAGGCCCTGTTCGATGTCGACCTGGACATCAAGCAGAACCAGGTCACGGCCCTGATCGGGCCGTCCGGTTGCGGCAAGTCCACGTTCCTGCGCTGCATCAACCGGATGAACGACGTGATTGACGGCTGCCGGGTCGACGGACGGATCGTGCTGGACGGCACCGACATCTATGACCGCAGCGTTGACGTGGTGCAGCTGCGCGCCCGCATCGGCATGGTGTTCCAGAAGCCCAACCCGTTCCCGAAGTCCATCTTCGACAATGTCGCCTATGGCCCGCGCATCCATGGCATCGCGGAGCGCAAGGCCGACCTGGAGGACATCGTGCATGACAGCCTGGTGCGTGCCGGGCTGTGGAACGAGGTGGCGGATCGGCTGAACGAGCCCGGCACCGGCCTTTCCGGTGGCCAGCAGCAGCGTCTGTGCATCGCACGGGCCATCGCCGTCCGGCCCGACGTGATCCTGATGGATGAACCCTGCTCCGCGCTCGACCCGATTGCCACCGCGCGCATCGAGGAACTGATCGATGACCTGCGGGAGAACTACACCATCGTCATCGTGACCCACTCGATGCAGCAGGCGGCGCGTGTCTCGCAGCGCACTGCCTTCTTCCATCTCGGCAACCTCGTGGAGTTCGGTCCGACGGACCAGATCTTCACGGCGCCGAAGGACAAGCGCACCGAATCCTACATCACCGGCCGCATCGGCTGAGTGGCGGCAATCTGCTGGAGGCAGCGACAATGGCGACCAACGAGGGCAATTCCGCACCGCACATCATGTCGGCCTACGAGGAAGAACTCGAACAGCTCGACAACCTGGTGCTGGAGATGGGGGGGCGGATCGAGATCCAGCTTTCCGGCGCGATCCGCGCGATGGTCAAGCGCGACAGCGAGGCTGCGGAGGACCTGATCGCCCAGGACAAGGAGATCGACGCGATCGAGGAACGGATCAACGATCTCGCGGTCCGTACCCTGGCCCTGCGCCAGCCGATGGCCGGCGACCTGCGCATCATCGTCTCCGTCATCAAGATCGCGGGCGACCTGGAGCGTTTCGGCGATTATGCCAAGAACATCGCGAAGCGGACGCTGGTGGTGAACCAGTCTCCGCCGATCCGCGCCACCAGCTCGATCCCGCGCATGGCGGAACTGGTGCAGCGGATGCTTGACGGCGTGCTGAAGGCGTTCGTCAATCGTGATGCGGAGATGGCCAAGTCCATCTGGGTGCAGGATGCGGAGGTCGACGAGAGCTACAACAGCCTGTTCCGCGAACTGCTGACCTACATGATGGAGGATCCGCGCAACATCAGTGCCGCGACGCACCTGCTGTTCGTGGCCAAGAACATCGAGCGGATGGGCGACCTGGTGACAAACGTCGCGGAGACGATCCATTTCGTGGCGGAGGGGGAGCGCATGGACCAGGAACGGCCGAAGCGTGACCTGACCAGCCTGACCGATGTCCCGATGACAGAAGAAGATGCGTGAGTTGAACGATGCAGGCCCATGTTCTGATTGCCGAGGATGAAACCGCCCTGCTCGCCACCCTGAGCTACAACCTGGAGGCGGCGGGGTTCCGCGTCACCCAGGTGGATGATGGTGGCGAGGTGATGATGCACCTGGACGAGGAACTGCCCGACCTGGTGATCCTCGACTGGATGATGCCCAACAAGTCGGGCCTGCAGGTCTGCAAGGAGATCCGCAACCGGGCCGCCACCCGCAACCTGCCGGTCATCATGCTGACCGCAAAGGGGGAGGAGGAGGACCGGATCCGTGGCCTCGACGCCGGTGCCGATGATTATGTCACCAAGCCCTTCTCCACCAACGAGCTGATCGCGCGGGTCAAGGCGGTGCTGCGCCGCCTGCGCCCGATCCTGTCGGAGGAGCAGATCGTGCGGGGCGACCTGGCGATGGACCTGACCGCGCACCGGGTGACGCGGGAGGGACAGCCGCTGCATCTCGGACCCACGGAGTTCCGGATGCTGCGTCACTTCATGGAACATCCGGGCCGGGTGCTGACCCGTTCCCAGTTGCTGGACGCGGTATGGGGCAATGACGCGGAGATCGAGGAACGCACCGTTGATGTCCATATCCGCAGGCTGCGCCAGGCCGTGAACATCGGCAATGGCGGCGACGTGATCCGCACCGTGCGCTCTGCGGGATACGCATTCGAGCCACCCGCCGCCTAGACCGTTTCAGCCGGTTGCCGTTTCCGTCCGGCCCATGCTCTATTCGGGGCGGGGAGGACATTCATTCTTGGCTGACGGACTCTATCCCGACTATCGCGACCTGGCGGTGGAGCGGCGCGGCACGCGCCTGTTCCTGACCTTCAACCGGCCTGATGCGCGCAACGCACTGACCCATCCGATGATGCGGGAGATCGGCGACGCGCTGGCCCGTGCGAAGGCGGACGAGAAGGCGCGGGTCGTGATCCTGCGTGGCGCCGGCGGCAACTTCTCTGCCGGTGGCGACCTGAACGCGATGCAGGACATGCCGCCACCGCCTCCGCCGGGGGGCAAGGATCCGCTGTTCGACGAGTACCGCTATTTCGGCGATGTGCTGGCGGCGATGGACGCACTGCCGAAACCGGTGGTGGCGCTGGTGGAGGGCGGTGCCGCGGGGGGCGGATTCGGCATGGCCTGCTGTGCCGATGTCGTCATCCTGATGGCGGATGCGAAGTTCGCCCTGCCGGAGCCGCGCGTCGGCTTCATCCCGTCCCAGATCCTGCCCTTCATCGCCCGACGCATCGGATCGGGCCAGCTCCGCCGGATCGCGGTGCTTGGCCAGCGCATCACGGGGACGGAGGCCTTCCGTCTCGGCGTCGGTCATTACCTGGTGGAGACGGTCGCGGAGGCGGAGGCGCAGCTTGCCGCTGTGCTGGCCGACGTGGATGCCTGCGATCCGGAGGCCGTGGCGGCGGTGAAGGACACGGTGCTGGCCACGGACCACCTGCCGCAGGAAGCCATCTTCGACCATGCCGCCAACCATCTGGTCCGCCTGCTGCGGCGGCCGGAAGCGCCCGCCGGGATGCGGGCCTTCCTCAACAAGCAGAAGACACCCTGGGCCGAGGAGGCCCAGCAACTGAACGCAACTGATGCCGGAGACTGACATGGCCTACGAGACGATTCTCTACGACGTCGAGGACCAGATCCTCACCATCACCCTGAACCGGCCGGAGCGCCTGAACGCCTTCACCGAGCAGATGCGGGTGGAAGTGATCGACGCGCTGGACCGCGCCGATGCGGACGACAATGTCCGGGCGATCATCTTCACCGGTGCCGGGCGCGGCTACTGCGCCGGTGCCGACCTGTCGCGCGGCGGCGGCACCTTCAACTACGAGGAACGGGGCTACAAGCCGGGCGAGGTGGTGCGTGACGGCGGTGGCGTGATGACGCTGCGCATCTATCGCAGTTCCAAGCCGGTCATCGGGGCGATCAACGGCCCCTCCGTCGGCATCGGTTCCACAATGCAGCTGCCCATGGACATCCGCATCGCCTCCGAGAAGGCACGGTTCGGTTTCGTCTTCGCCCAGCGTGGCGTGGTGCCGGAGGCCTGTTCCAGCTATTTCCTGCCGCGCCTGGTCGGTATCTCGCAGGCGCTGGACTGGGGTTTCTCGGGCCGGGTGTTCGAGGCGGACGAGGCCCTGGCCGGTGGCCTGGTGAAGGAAGTGGTGCCGCATGACGAGCTGATTCCGCGCGCCCGCGCCATCGCCCGTACCTACATCGACAAGTCGTCGGCCGTCTCCGTGGCACTGATCCGGCAGATGTTCTGGGGCTGCCTGGCCGCCGACCACCCGATGGAGGCGCACCAGATCGACAGCCGCAACATGGTCTACATGGGTGCCGGTCCCGATGCGCAGGAAGGCGTCAGCTCCTTCCTGGAGAAGCGCGCGCCGCAGTTCTCCATGAAGGTCTCGAAGGACATGCCGCCCTGGTACCCCTGGGTGAAGGAGCCGGATTTCGCCGACAGCACCGACGCTGACCCGAGCCGGCTCGATGACGGGCTGAACAACGTCTGATCCTGATCCCGGGCCTGCGCCTGTCGTCAGTCCGCCGAGAGCCGGTGCATCCGGTGCTTCGGCGGACGGGCGGCATTGCGCAGGGTGGCCAGATCGGCCTGCTGCTTCTCCGCCGTTGCCTTGGCCTGGTCGCCACCGGCCTGGTAGGGCAGGGGCCAGGTAGTGCCGTCGAAACCGGCCTCCGCCGCCGCACGCAGGGTGAAATAGGGGTCGGCGAGGTGCGGCCGGGCCAGCGCCACCAGGTCCGCGCGGCCGGAGGCGACGATGGTGTTCACCTGGTCGGCGGTGGTGATGTTGCCGACCGCCATGGTGGCCTTGCCCGTTGTCTGGCGCACCGCGTCGGCGAAGGGGGTCTGGAACATGCGGCCATAGACCGGCTTCTGGTCCGGCACGGTCTGCCCGGCGGAGACGTCGATCAGGTCGACACCGTGATCCGCCAGCATCCCTGCCGCTGCCAGCATGTCTTCCTCCGTCAGTCCTTCCGGCATCCAGTCCGTCGCCGACAGCCGCACGGACATCGGCTTTTGCTCCGGCCAGACAGCGCGCACGGCGTCGAGGACAGCCAGCGGGAAGCGCATCCGGTTCGCGATGCTGCCACCGAACGCGTCGTCACGCCGGTTGGTCAGCGGCGAGATGAAGGATGCGAGCAGGTAGCCGTGGGCCATGTGCAGTTCCAGCATGTCGAAGCCTGCACGCTCTCCCCGCTCCGCGGCCTGCACGAAGTCGGCGATCACCCGGTCCATGTCCGCCTGGTCCATCTCCTTCGGCACCTGGCTGTCGGGGAAGTAGGGGATGGGGGAGGCGGAGATGATCGGCCAGTTGCCCTGCTGCAGCGGGCGGTCGATCTCCTCCCACGCCAGCTGGGTCGAGCCCTTGCGCCCGGCATGCCCAAGCTGCAGCGCGATCCGCGCATCGGACTCGGCATGGATGAAATCCACGATCCGCCGCCATGCCGCTTCCTGCGCGTCGGTGTAGATGCCGGTGCAGCCCGGTGAGATGCGGGCATCGGCGGAGATGTTGGTCATCTCCGTGAAGATCAGGCCCGCGCCGCCGACCGCGCGGCTGCCCAGGTGCACCATGTGCCATTCGTTGGGCAGGCCGTCGGTCGCCTTGTACTGGCACATGGGGGAGACCACGACGCGGTTGTTCACCTGCATCTCGCGCAGCCGGAACGGCACGAACATTGGCGGGGGTGCGGTGTTGGCCGGTACCGGCAGGCCCTTGCCGCGCGCATCGTCGGCGAACCATTCGGTGACTTCCTGCACCAGGTCCGGGTCGCGCAGGGCGAGATTGTCGTAGGTGATCTGCTTGGAGCGGGAGAGCATGGAGAAGTTGAACTGCAGCGGCGGCAGGCTGAAGTTCCGCGCCACGTTCTCGAACCAGCTCAGGGAGACGTCGGCGGCGTGCTGGGTCTTCTCCACCTCCAGCCGGCGGCTGCTGTCATAGGCGGCCAGGGCATCGGGAATGCTGTCGGGGCTGGCCAGGATGCAGCGGGCGAGGGCAATCGAATCCTCCATCGCCAGCTTGGTGCCGGAACCGATGGAGAAGTGCGCCGTGTGGGCCGCGTCACCCAGGATGACCACGTTCTCGTGCACCCAGCTCTCGCACTTGATGCCGGGGAACTGGCGCCAGATGGAACGGTTGGTGAGCAGCCTGTGGCCCTGCAGCTCATCGGCAAACAGGTTCTCCAGGTAGCGGGCGGAGCCTTCCTCGTCATCCTCCCGCAGGCCGGCATTGGCGAATGCCTCCGGCGTCGTCTCGATCACCCATGTCGCGGCCTCACCCCTGAAGCGATAGGCGTGGATCATCCAGTGCCCGTGCTCGTTCTCCTTGAAGTGGAAGGTGAAGGCCTTCAGCGGCGCGGTCGAGCCCATCCAGCTGAATCGGTTGCGCTTCAGTTCGATGGTCGGGCGAAACGCGTCCTCCCAGGTGCGGCGGACGATGGAGTTCGCGCCGTCGGCGCCGACCAGCAAGTCGCAGTTTCGCAGTTCCTCCAGGTCGGCAATCTCGTTCTGGAATCCGATCTGCACTCCCAGGTCTTCCGCCCGCTGCTGCAGGATGTTCAGCAGTTCCAGCCTGCCGATGCCGCAGAAGCCGTGACCGGTGGAGCGGATGACCTGTCCGCGATAGTGGGTGTCGATCTCCTCCCAGTAGGCGAAGCGTTCGATGATCCGGGCATAGCTCTCCGGATCGGCCTCCCGGAAATGGGTCAGGGTCTCGTCGGAAAAGACCACGCCGAAACCGAAGGTGTCGTCGGCGCGGTTCCGTTCGTGGACATGGATGTCGATGTCGGCGCGCGCGCGTTTCAGCAGGATCGCCAGATAGAGCCCGGCCGGACCACCGCCCACCACGTTGATCTTCATCGCACGCCCTCTTCGTCATCGTCGGGTCTGACGAAGATAGTTTAAGCTTGAAGTAATTCCGGCGCCAGTTCTCGCTGGCGCCGGATCAGGGCCGGAAGGGCAGGCGGCTCAGAGATCGCTGATCCTGCGGTGGGCCTGCTGGATACGCTCGGAGCCGGGATTGAGCTGGTAGGCGGTGCTGATGTCGAACTTCGCGGCGTTGACCAGGCCGAGGTCCGCCAGCGCCATGCCGCGATAGAGGTAGCCATGGCTGTAGTCCGGGCGGATATCCAGCAGCTTGTTGAAGTCGGCCAGCGCGTGATCCAGCTTGCCCAGGGCGCGGTAGGCCTTGCCGCGGTGCTTGAACGCGGTCGCGTTGGTCGGTTCCAGGCGAATGACATGGTTGAACTGCGCGATGGCATCCCGGGTACGGCCGATCTCGTGCAGGATCTTGCCCCGGTTGTTCATGGCCAGCAGGTAGTCGGGGTTCGCGATGATCGCGGCCTCGAAATCCTGCAGCGCGCGCTCCCTTTCGCCCAGCCTCTGCCAGCCAAGGCCCCGGTTGTTCAGCGCGATGTGGTAGTCGGGATCCATCGCGATGGCACGGCCATAGTCCGCGATGGCCAGTTCCGTGCGACCCAGCTTGTAGTGCGCCAGGCCACGATTGTTGTAGGCGCGGACACGGTAGGCGTGGCTGAGGTCATCGGCTGCCAGCGCCTTGTCGTAAGTCTCGATGGCTACTTGATGTTTTCCGTCCTTTGCCGCCGAGAATGCCTGCTTGAAATCGTCCATGCCCGCAGCGAATGCGGGGGTCGCGAAGCCGGTGATGACGATGGCGAAGAGTGCGTTTCGGAACATTTGGTGCCTCCAGCATTGTGATGGAGGTCACCTCGCAATCGACGTACCATACCCGCGTCCGGATTATCCGCGCGCGGCCTGATCGCGTTTTGCTTGCTCTGGCAAGAATGTGGTTCCGGGACGGCTCTCCCGGCCCTGATCGTTCTCGGCAATCTCCGTCAGCCAGGCGCGGATGGCGGCACCGTGCGCAGGCGACTCGAACACCAGCGCCGAGCCGTTGCCACGGTGACCGACGATGGTGGCGCGGGCGTTGCGCAGGAACAGGCCGACACTGACATCGACCAGGGTGCCTGTCGGCACGGCGATGGCCGGTTCGAAGAACAGGCCGCCATCCGAGACATCCACCGCGATCCGCGACAGGGTCTCGGTGTCGTCCATCGCGCGGACCTTGATCGGCAGGTTGACGATGAAGCGCGTATGGGCGCGCCGCAGTTCCGGCGGTGGCGAGATGAGCATGTGGATCTGACTGAGGCGACGGCGGAGGGCCTGGAATGTCGACATGTTCGGGGTCCGTCAGATGGCGGTTGCGTTCTCCCGATCTTCGCTGTTCCTGATGAATGCAAGGTTAACCGCCCGCGCTCAATCCGACCGTGTCTTGCCACTGCGGCCTTCCGCCCTTGCGACCAGCCAGTTGGCCAGCATCCGGCCCTGTTCGGCATCGGCGAAGGCAACCGCCGTGCCTTCCGGTCGCTGGTCGGCGATCAGGGCAGGGACCCGCCCCTGGAAGCCGTCAGTGCCCAGGCAGACCTGCTCACGCACCGAGCCGTAGAGGTTGGGGGTGATCAGCATGCCGGTGTCGGAGACATCGACGGCCAGGCTGTATCCCTCCGGCTCGTCGCGGTAGCGGGTGACCGAAACCGGCAGCCGCACCAGCCGTCGCGGGCTGCGGCGGCGTTCACGGCCCGGTGCCGAGGCGTTGCCGCCGCGCCACCAGGTCCGTGATTTCCTGCCGATTGACCATTTCATGTGGTCAACTCAGCAACCTTGGTGCCAGTCAGTCCCCAGGCGGGGCGTATGGCT
Source organism: Minwuia sp. (assembly GCA_965228535.1). Taxonomy (GTDB): domain Bacteria; phylum Pseudomonadota; class Alphaproteobacteria; order Minwuiales; family Minwuiaceae; genus Minwuia. The sequence goes on from CBDDHU010000003.1 coordinate 2,348,155, forward strand.
GGCATGTCAAAACATCGATTGCGACCGCCGTCACGCCCGCGCAGTCGGACGCGACGTCACGCGACCCCACCAGGCGGTCAGGTTCTCCAGTTCCTCCGGGATCTTCAGGGCCACACCCTTGCCCAGCAGGATGCCGCACTGCAGGGTGATGTCGGCCACCGTGTAGTCATCGCTGGCGACGAATTCCCGGTCCTTCAGGTGCGCATCGAAGATTGCCATGCTGGCCAGCGCGTTGGCCCGGCTGGTCTCGCCCCAGCCCTTGTGCTGCTCCAGCCGCCCGATCCAGAAGTCACTGGTGTGCTGGAAGCACATGGCGATGGGGATCAGCACGTTCAGCTCGGCGCGGCGGTTCCACATCTCCACCTGCGCCTTCTCCAGCGGCGTGCGACCGAACATCGGCGGTTCGGGATTCAGTTCCTCGAAATAGCGGCAGATCGCCATCGATTCGGTCAGGATCGTGCCGTCATCAAGTTCCAGCGCGGGCATCTTCCCGAACGGATTGATCTTCCGGTACTCCGGCTGGTCATTCTCCTTCTTCATCATGTCGACCGGCTGGCTGGGAATCTCGATTCCCTTCTCGGCCAGGTAGATGCGGACGCGGCGCGGGTTCGAGCCCGCAGCGAGATCGTAGAGTTTCATGATGGTTCCTCCCCAGGTGAAAAAGCGGATGTGACACCACCGGCGCGGCGGTGCCGGTGATGATCTACTGCCCCTCCCGCCGCCAGCAAAGCAGCAGCAGCGACAGCAGCACGAGCAGCACAGCCAGCGGCGGCGCGAGGGGTGTCGTCCTCAGCCCCGTGACATCGAAGGCCCCGTTGCGCAGCAGGCCCAGCCAGGTGCTGCCTGCCGCCTGTCGGTCGGGTTCGACGCGGCGGATACCGGGTTCCGGTTGGCGTGCCAGCCGGATGACGCCGCCGCCGCTCGCCTCCACGAACGGGCGCAGCAGGCGGTCGGTGGAGACCAGGTCGGAGAACTCGACCGGGTTGAGGTTGCCCAGCACGGCGATGGTGCTGCGGGTGCCGTCGCTGATCCGGTAGAGACCGGCAACATTCAGGTCCAGGCGACCGAAGTCGATGCCGTCCAGCCCGGCGGTCAGTTCCAGGCGGCGTTCGGCGCCGTCAGGCCCGGTGATCGTCACCGGGGGCTGGTCCTCGGAGAGGGAACGGCGGATGATCTTCAGGGTGGCGCCATCGACCTCCGCGCGCAGGCTTTCCTCCTCCAGCGCCGGTTCCTTCATCAGCCAGTGTGCCGTGCGGCGCATGATCTCCGCCTGCGGGCCACCGCCCTCCAGCCCCCGCGACCAGAGCCAGCCATGATCCGACATCACCTGCGCGACCCGCCCCTCGCCGACCCGGTCCAGCACCAGCAGCGGCTTCTGCTCCGGCCCCTGCATCAGGATCTCGGCATTCTCGACGGTCACGTCGATGGAACGGAACCAGCGGCCCCAGGGCTGCTGCAGCGGCCCCGGCTCCAGCCCGGCGGTGACCGGGTGGCGTCGGCCGGTGTCGGTCAGGGCAGGGCGGAAACCAACGGTCGTCACCTCTCCGGTCGGCTTGCCGGGCAGGATGCTGCGCAACGGCGTGCGGTAGATGCTGGCAGGCCCGGCAAAGGTCGGACCGGCGGCGTTCAGCAATGCCCCGCCTTCCTGCACATAGCGGGCGATGTTCTCGAGGTAGGAGAAATGCAGCACGCCACGGCGCCAGAACCGGTCGAAGATGATCAGGTCGAAGTCGTACAGCTTGATCTCGAACAGCTCGCGGATGGGGAAGGCGATCAGCGCCAGTTCGTGGATCGGTGTCGAGTCCTGCTTCTGCGGCGGGCGCAGGATGGTGAAGTGCACCAGGTCAACCGCCGGATCGGCCTTCAGCAGGTTGCGCCAGGCCCGTTCCCCCGGATAGGGCTCACCCGAGACCAGCAGGACCCGCAGCCGGTCCCGTACCCCGTTGACGGTGATGGCGGCGCGGTTGTTCTCGTCGGTCAGTTCGTCCGGGTCGGCCTCCACCTCGAACTCGATCAGGTTGTGGCCACCATGGGTGACCGGAACCGACAGCACCGTCTCCCGGCCCACGGGGACGATCCGCGTCTCCAGGTCAACGCCGTCCCGCCGGACGCGGACCCGCGCGATTCCTCCCTGCGCGCCGTCGCCCTGGTCATGCACGATGATGGACGTCTCGGCGGCCTGGTCCACCACGGTGAAGGTGGGGGCATTGACGATCTCGATCCGCCGGTCACGCTCCGATGCCGTACCGGTCAGCAGCAGGTGCAGCGGCCCGGGCAGCAGGTCCGCCGCCGGCCCCTCGGCAGCGTCGAATTCCGGCAGGTCGTGCACCTGGCCGTCGCTGATCAGGATCACGCCCGCGGTTCTCTCTGCCGGTACGCCCTCAAGCCCCTGGCGGATGGCGCTGACCAGGTGGGTGCCGTCCGCCGGGCCGCCGGCATCCGGTCCGGCCTCCACCACCCGGACTTCCAGCGCGTCCTGGCTCTCCAGCTCCGCCAGCACGGCGGCCAGCGCGGTCTCGGTCTGTTCGGTCCGGTCGGTGATGGACTGGCTGGTGCTTCGGTCCACGACCACCAGCGCCACGTCATCATGGTAGCGCCGTTCCTCCTCCAGCAGGATCGGGCCACTCAGCACCCCGAACAGCACGGCGAGCAGGACCAGCCGCAGCAGCGATCCGCGTGCCTGCCGGAACAGGCCGAACAGCGTCACGGCAATGGCGACGACGCCCAGCGCGACCAGCAGGGTCAGCGGGACCAGCGGTTCGAACGCGATCTGCAGGCCGTCCACCGTCATCACTGCCCCAGCCTGTCGAGGATGGCGGGCAGGTGCACCTGGTCGGACTTGTAGTTGCCGGTCAGCGCGTACATCACCAGGTTGACGCCGAAGCGGTAGGCCAGTTCGCGTTGCTTGCGACCGCCGCCCTGCACCGGGGCGACGGGGCGTCCGTCACGATCCATGGCCCAGGCGGCAGCCCAGTCGGCACCACCGATCAGCAGCGGCGAGACACCGTCATTGGCACGGGCGTTCAGCTGTTCCACCCAGACCCGTCCGGTCGGATAGCGCCCGGGAAAGGACTCGGTCAGGTAGAAGGCACGGGTCAGCACATGCCCCTCCTTCACCAGTTCCAGCGGGCCGATGTCCACCCGTGCCAGCAACTGCCGCAGGCGGGCGGTGCCGGGGCTGACCTGTCCGCGCCCCAGCTCCGGGCCGCCCGCATCGCGGGTGTCGAACAGCACGACACCGCCGGTGCGCAGGTAGTTGTCGAGCCGCCGCACAGCTTCCTCTGACAGGGGGGGCTGGCTGGCGACCATCGGCCAGTAGACGAGGGGGTAGAAGATCATCTCGTCCGTCTCGATATCCAGTGCCACCGGGACGGCCGGTTCCACGGATGTCCTTGCCCGCATGATCTCGCTCAGCCCGAAGATGCCGGCCGCCGACATGCGGTCGACCCGGACGTCACCGGTGAGAACGTAGGCGAGGCGGGTATCCAGCGCGGCATCGATCACGCCCGGGTCGGCTGCGGCCCGGTTGCTGTCCTGCGCCTGCACGCTGCCCGGCGCGAACAGCGCGGTGCCAAGCCCCAGGCCAAGCGCCAGCGGCAGCAGGTAGGCCAGGCGGCGGACCCCCAGCATGCCGCGCAGTCCCAGCGCGACGAGCGCGTCGGCAAGCAGCAGCACCAGCGCGGCCGTCAGCAGCCACGGGCTGATATCCTGTTCCGGTGTCGCGCCGACAACGCCCTGCGCGACGCCGGGCGGCAGCGGTGCCAGCGGCTGCAGTTCCGGTGCGCCGGTACCGATGTTGAAGGCGCGGAAGCTCGGTCGCGTGCCATAGAGGCCCGGCGGGTTGTCCGGCCCGGTCAGGCTTGTCGCAATCTCGGCCTCCGGCAGCGGGCGGACGCCGACCCGCGGTTCCGTCCGCCGTCCCAGCCCGTCAAGGGTAACGGCGGGTTCCAGCATCCGCCCGGGACTGGCGCTCGATTCGATGCCGACGGACAGTGAACTCAGCCGCCGCAGCATCTCCACGAACAGGCCGGAAAGCGGCAGGTTCGACCAGTCGGTGTTCGCGGTGGTGTGGACCAGCACCAGCCAGCCATCGCCGCGACGCTCCGCCGTGACCAGCGGGGTGCCGTCGGCCAGCCGGGCCCAGGTCTTGTCGGGCAGGTCCAGTGTCGGTTCCGCCAGCACCTGGCGCTGGATCACCACGTCACGGGGAATGGCCAGACCGGCGAAGGGACTCGCCTCCGGGAACGGAGCCATGCGGGCCGGTTCCGCCCAGCTCATGGTGCCCTCCAGGCTGCGCCCGCCGGTACGCAGTCGCACCGGCACCAGGTCGCCGGCATTCTCTGCCAGCTTCGGCCCGGCAAAGCGGACCAGCACGCCGCCCTTCTCGATCCAGTCGCTCAGCCGCAACCGGTCCCCCTCCACCAGCCGCCCGAAGTCCGGCAGCATCAGGATGGACAGCGGGCTGTCGAGCAGGGAGCCGACATCATCGCCCTCGCGGACCTCCGCGAAAGGGGAGAGGGCGCGTTTCAGGTAGTAGAGATCGGCCAGCAGCGGCTGCGCCTGTTCCTGCGCCGGGTTGCCGCTCAGCCCGACCCGGAACCGCCGCAGGCCGGAATCGACCAGGCTGACCGCAGCGGCACTCTGGCGTCCCTCGATCTCCAGCCGCTGGATCGCGTTCATGGCTTCCAGCGGCAGCGTCTCCTCGAAGGACAGGCTGGCCTCCCCCGCTGCAAAGCTGAGACTCCGGCGGAACAGCACGCCGCCATCGCTGCCCGTGGCACGCAGGGCGAGCGGCTCGGCACCTGCGGTCCGGTCGCGTTCGATCACCACGTCCAGCCGCGTGCCGCTGCCGCTCGGTGGGCGCAGCAGCATCACGCTGCTCTCCGGCGCGCGGCCCAGCACGGTCAGTGGCCCGAGACGGCGCGCCACCTCGATCAGTTCGGCGTCCGCGTCCGAGGCGATGCCGTCGGAGAGCCAGAAGATGTTGGCCGACCGTTCCGGCTTCAGGTCGCGCAGGGCGGTGATGGCGGCGGCCCGGTCCGGGGCCCAGGGGCGCGGCTGCATGCCGCCGATCCGCGCCAGTGCCTCCTCCGCGCTGCCCAGGCGTGCCACCGGTGCGGTTCCATCCTCCGACGGGGTGGTCCGCAGCAACACCACGTTGCGGTCCTGGCGGCGGGCGCGGCGGGCGATGTCGGTCATGCTGCCGACCTGGTCTTCCCACGACTGCGCGGCGGCCCAGCCGTCATCGATGATCATCACCACCGGCCCCGGCGTCTCGAAGCTGCTGCCCGGGTTCAGGACGGGCCGTGCCAGCGCCACCACGATCAGCGCCGCGATCAGCAGGCGCAGCAGCAGCAGCCACCAGGGCGTGCGCGCCGGGGTTTCCTCTGTCCGGGCCATGTCGAAGATCAGCCGGGCCGGGGGGAAGGAGACCTGTTCCGGTGCGGGCGGCGTGGCCCGCAACAGCAGCCAGATGACCGGCAGCGCGGCCAGGCCGAGCAGCAGCCAGGGATAGGCGAAGGTGATGGCGGCAAGGGCACTCATGTGCGCGCATTCCCGGAAATGGCCTGGTACAGCGCCAGCAGCGCCGTCTGGGGTGGCTGGTCAGTGTGGTGCAGACCGAACGTCCAGCCGGCATTGCGTGCGATCTGGCGCAATGTCACCTCGCGCTCATCGACGCGCCGGGCGAAGGTCTCCCGCAGGTCCTCCGCCCGTCCGACAAGCACATCGCCCTCGTTCTCCGGCCCGATGAAGCGGACGCGTCCCGAATAGGGCAACCGGTGCTCCGCCGGGTCCATGACCTGCAGCAGGTGCCCGGCCACGCCCGCGGCGGAGAACTGGCGCAGGAAATCGCGCACATCGTCCAGCGGTGTCAGGAAGTCGCCGATCAGCACCACCTGGGCGAAGCGCGGCAGGTTGGCGGCGGGCGGCAGGCTGTGATGGTCCTCGACAAGGCCGCGGCTGATGGCGAGCGCATAGTCCTCCAGCAGCGCGCGGGAGGAACCGGGCGGATGGTCGAGGCCCAGGAAGGCCACGCGTTCCCCGCCGCGTAGCAGCAGCGAGGCCAGCGCCATCAGCAGCAACGTGGCCCGGCGCAGCTTGGTCGTCTGTCCCAGGTGGGACTGGAAGTCCATGGAATCGGAGCCGTCGCGCCACAGCCAGACAGCCTGCGCCGCCTCCCACTCGTTCTGGCGCACGTAGGTCGGCACCCGCTTGGCCGACTGCCGCCAGTCGATGGCCGTGGCCGGATCACCCTGCTGGTAGCGGCGGAACTGCCAGAAGCTCTCTCCCAGCCCGACGCGCCTGCGGCCGTGAACGCCCTGGCTCACGGTCTGGGCCACACGCTCCGCCTCCACCATCAGCGGCGGCATGGCGTCGGCCAGCCGGTCGGCGCGGTTGCGCAGCCTGGGGTCAAAGCGGCTCGAAGGCTGCCTGCCGGTCCTCGATTTGCCTGGGTCTAGCGCCATATGTGCCGCTTCAGATCCTGTCGATCAGCCGCTGGATGATGTTCTCCACCGTGATGCCGTCGGCGCGGGCGGCGAAGTTGACGGCCATGCGGTGGCGCAGGATCGGCGGGGCGAGGGCGGCCACGTCCTCCGCCGACGGGGCGAAGCGACCGTCCAGCATGGCCCGTGCCCGAACCGCCAGCATCAGCGCCTGGCTGGCGCGGGGGCCGGGGCCCCAGGCGACATGGTTGCGCACGTCGTCCAGCTCGGTCTCTTCCGGGCGACCATTGCGGACCAGCCGCAGGATGCTCTCCACCACCGCCTCGCCCACCGGCAGGCGACGGACAAGCCGCTGTGCGTGCATCAGTTCGTCGGCGGTCAGCACCATGGTCGGCTCGGCTTCCTCCGCGCCGGTGGTGGCGAGCAGCATCCGGCGCTCCGCCTCCAGGTCCGGGTAGGGAACGTTGACCTGCATGAAGAAGCGGTCGAGCTGGGCCTCGGGCAGGGGGTAGGTGCCTTCCTGTTCCAGCGGGTTCTGCGTCGCAAGCACATGGAACGGGCGCGGCAGGTCGTGCCGTTCCCCGGCCACCGAGACATGATATTCCTGCATCGCCTGCAGCAGCGCCGACTGGGTGCGGGGGCTGGCGCGGTTGATCTCGTCCGCCATCAGCAACTGGCAGAACACCGGGCCCCGTATGAAGCGGAAGCTGCGGCGGCCGCTGTCGCTTTCCTCCAGCACCTCCGAACCCAGGATGTCCGCCGGCATCACGTCCGGGGTGAACTGGACCCGGCGACTGTCCAGCGACAGCACCTTGCCCAGGGTGACGACCAGCTTGGTCTTGGCCAGACCGGGAACGCCGATCAACAGGACATGGCCACCGGAAAACAGCGTGATCAGTGTCTCGTCGATCACTGACTGCTGTCCGAAAATGACCTGTCCGACGGACTCGCGGATCTGCCGGGCCTTGGCGCCGAGCATCTCCACTTCATGGGCGAAGGCTTCGCCCGCTTCGCTGAGGTTCTGCATGCCCGGCAGTATATTGAGCGTTGCCTTGCCGCGAAACGAATTCCCGCGCCGTTGCATCATTCCGTTGAACACAAATGTGCTATCCATGACGGACCGGGAGAGGAGTCTGCACTTGGCCGAACGTGGTAACGACAAACCCCATCTGGATATTGCCGACCTGGCGGAGCGGCTGTCCGCTGCGGCGGGACGCGGCTATCCGCCGGTGGAGAAGTGGCATCCGGCGCATGAAGGCGTCATCGACATGCGAATCACCGCCGACGGGACCTGGCTCTACCAGGGATCGCCGATCCAGCGCGCAGGGATGGTGCGGCTGTTCTCCACAGTGCTGCGACGCGACGCAGACGGTCATCACTACCTCGTGACCCCGGCGGAGAAGCAGCGGATCACGGTGGACGTGGCACCGCTGCACATCGTCGAGATGTTCCGGGAAGGCGCGGGCATGGACCAGAAACTGGCCTTCCGCACCCTGACCGATGACATGGTGACGCTGGACGCCGACCACAGGCTGCAGGTTGAAGTGGACCCGGATAGCGGGGAGCCGACGCCGCTGGTGCCGGTGCGCGGCAACCTGATGGCGCTGATCCTGCGCCCGGTATTCTACGATCTGGTGGACATTGCGGAGGAGCGGGACGTGGATGGCGTCACGGTGCAGGGCGTGATGAGCGCCGGCGTGTTTCACATCATCGGGCGCCTGGACGGGGAACCCCACCTGCCGGACACCGACAGGGACGTCAGCGCATGAGGCCGGAGGACATACGCAACCGGCTGATGCAGCCTGCCAGGCCGGAATGGGGACATTCCGACTTCGACCTCACCCCGGACGCCCGCCCGGCGGAGAAGCCGCTGAAACCGGCTGCGGTGCTGGTACCGATCATCGACCGGCCGGAGGGGGCGACGGTGCTGCTGACCCGCCGCACCGCGCACCTGTCGTCCCATGCCGGGCAGATCAGCTTTCCCGGTGGCCGGGCGGAGCCTGAAGACCCGTCGCCGGAAGTGACCGCCCTGCGGGAGACGGAGGAGGAAGTCGGGATCGAGCGGGAGCGGATCGACATTGTCGGTCGCCTGGACACCTACCGCACCGTCACCAACTACGCGGTGACCCCGGTCGTCGGCATCATCCGCCCCGGCTTTGCCCCCAGCCCCGACCCCTACGAGGTGGCGGAGGTGTTCGAGACGCCGCTGGCTTTCCTGCTCGACAGCCGCAACCATGTCCGTCACTCGGGCTGGTTCAACGGCACACCCCGGCGCTGGTGGGCGATGCCGTTCGGCGAGTACTACATCTGGGGCGCGACGGCGGGAATGCTGATGAACCTGCATGCGCGCCTGTCCGACCGGAAAACGGAGGACACATGACCAAGATCATCCTGCTGCGGGTGCTGCTGTTCCTGGTGCCCTTCATCCTCTACTGGATCTACTGGCGGCTGGTGAAACGGCGGCAGGACAGCGGTCGCCCGGTCTTCCCCGTCATGGTCCTGACGATCTGCGGGCTGGTGCTGGTCGCGGCGTCCTTCCTCGTGCTGCGCGCAACGGAGGGGGAGGGCACCGAGTCCATCTACATCCCGCCGCGCTACGAGGATGGCAAGATCATCCCTGCCCAGAACATCCCGAAGGAATAGGCGCATGGCTGCGAACGACACGATCTCCATCGCGGTCCTGCCAGGTGATGGCATCGGGCCGGAGGTGACCGCGCCTGCGCTGGACGTCCTGCATGCGGTGGCCGACCGGCATGGTTTCAGCGTCGATGCGCGCCAGCACGGGGCCGGGGCCGGGCACTACCGCGACCATGGCTCCGCGCTGCCCGAGGAGACGGTGCGTGCGGTGGAGCAGGCGGATGCCACGCTGCTGGCCGCCATGGGGCTGCCGGACGTGCGCTATGCCGATGGAACCGAGATCGTGCCGCAGATCGACCTGCGGGAGATCTTCGGCCTTTATGGCGGTGTGCGCCCGATCCGGGCCTGGCTGCCGGACGCGGTGCCGCTGAAGGATCCGCGCGGGGCCGACATAGACTTCGTGCTGGTGCGCGAATCGACGGAGGGGCTGTTCGTCGAGCGTGGCAAGCGCAACGGCGACGCCAACCACGCCACGGACACCATGCGGATCACGCGGGAGGTGTCGGAGAAGCTGTTCCATTTCTCCTTCCAGCTTGCCCGGCAGCGGCGCGGACACCTGACCCTGATCGACAAGGCCAACGTGCTCGGCTCCATGGCCTTCTTCCGGGAAATCTTCGACGAGGTGGCGGCGGTCTACCCGGACGTGACCACCAGCCGCCTCTACGTCGATGCGGCGGCGATGCTGATGGTGCAGCGGCCGTGGGATTTCGACGTCATGGTCACGGAGAACATGTTCGGCGACATCCTCTCCGACCTTGCGGCAGGGCTGGTGGGCGGCCTGGGCCTCGCGCCGTCCGGTGACATCGGTGACAAGGTGGCGATCTTCCAGCCGAGCCATGGCACGGCGCCGGACATCATGGGGAAGGGGATCGCCAATCCGCTGGCGACGATACTCTCCGTTTCCCTGATGCTCGACTGGCTGGGTCGCCGACGCGACGATCCACGCCTGCTGGCGGGGGCGGCAGACATTGACGGCGCGGTGCAGCGGGCACTCGCCGCCGGGGATGCCACGACCATCGACCTGGGCGGAAAGGTGCGCACGGCCGACGTGGCGAAGGCGGTGATCGCCCGGCTCGGCAGCGCATGACCCGCCGCCTGCGGGTTGCCGGTATCGGTGCCGGTTACTTCAGCCAGTTTCATTACGATTCCTGGCAACGCATTGACCGTGTTGATCTTGTGGGTGTCTGTGACATGGACATCGGCAAGGCACAGGCCGTCAGCCCTGACCGGGCCTTTGCCGATGCGGGGGAAATGCTTGCCGCGTCCGGTGCCGACCTGGTGGACATCATCACCCCGCCTTCTGCCCGCCTGCCGATTGTGGAGGCCGTGGCGGCGGCAGGCCTGCCGATGATCGTGCAGAAGCCGCTGGCCGATGACCTGATGGGCGCGCAGGATCTGGCGCGCGTCGCCCGCCGTGCCGGTGTCACCATGCTGGTGCACGAGAATTTCCGCTTCCAGCCCTGGTACCGGGAGGCGCGTCGCCTGCTGGATTCCGGCCTGCTGGGTGAGCCGCAGGGCATCCAGTTCCGGCTGCGCCCCGGCGACGGGCGCGGCGCGGATGCCTACCTGGCGCGGCAGCCCTATTTCCAGCAGATGCCGCGTTTCCTGATCCACGAGACCGCGGTGCATTTCATCGACACCTTCCGCTACCTGGTGGGGGAGGTCGGGTCGGTGATGGCCGATCTCAGGCGGCACAACCCGGTCATCGCGGGGGAGGACGCGGGGATTGTCCTGTTCCGCTTCCGCGACGGGGCCAGCGGCATCTTCGATGGCAACCGCCTGGCGGAGATGGAGGCGCGGAACCCGCGCCTGACCATGGGCGAGATGCTGCTGGACTGCGCGGAGGCGCGGCTGCGGCTGGACGGCGATGGCGGACTGCACCTGAAACCGCACGGGCAGCCGGAACGTGTCCATGACTACCGGTGGACCGACAGCGGCTTTGGCGGGGATTGCGTGCATGCCTTCCAGAGCCATGCGGTGGCGCACTTCCTCGACGGCGCGGAAGCTGAGACACTGGTTGACAAGTATCTCCGAAACGTCCGTATCGTCGAGGCAATCTACGAGTCAGCGGCGGAGGGTGAGTGGGTGCTGATCTGACCGTTCCTCAGGTCCGGTGGACCCGGGACAGCCAGTAGATGCCACCCCCGGCCAGCAGGCCCCAGAACGCACCGCTGACCCCGGCGAAGGTGAGGCCGGAGGCGGTGACGATGAAGGTCACGACCGCGGCCTGGCGGTCACCTTCCTCCTTCACCGCGCCCATCACCGCGCCACCGAAGGCACCGAGCAGCGCCAGCCCGGCCACGGCCTCGATCAGCACTGGCGGGGCAGCGTTGAACAGGGCGGTGGCACCGCCCGCGAACAGGCCGAACAGGATGTAGAACAGCCCCGCCACGATGGCCGCCCAGTAGCGACGTTCGGGATCGGGATGGGCGTCCTTGCCCGCACAGAGGGCGGCGGTGATCGCGGCCAGGTTGACGGCATGGCCGCCGAAGGGCGATCCGATCAGGCTGAAGATGCCGGTCGCCGTGAACAGCGGTCCCGGCGCTGGGTGGTAGCCGTTGACGTTCAGCACCGCGATGCCGGGAATGTTCTGCGACGCCATGGTGACGATGAACAGCGGTACGGCCAGCCCCAGCGCGGCCAGGGAGAATTCGGGCATCACGAAGACCGGCTCCGTGACGATGGCACGCATCGGGATCGGCGGCAGGTCGACCACGATGACCAGCAGCGCCAGGGTGACCAGCAGCGCCGCCGGTACCGCCAGCAGCGGGCGGAAGCGCGCGACAATGGCCCAGACCAGGAAGATCGCGAGGCCGTTCGCGGGATCCTCCGCCACCGCCCTGACCGGCGCGAGGCAGAGTCCCAGCAGCACGCCGGCCAGCATGGCATTGGCCAACGGTGCGGGGATGCGCGAGACCGCGTTGCCGAGCGGGCGCCAAAGCCCGGCAATGATGATCATGGCGGAGGAGATGATGAAGGCACCGACGGCGGTGGCGAATCCCCCCTCCACGGCGGCGGAGGTGGCCAGCAGGGCCGCGCCCGGTGTCGACCAGGCGATGCTGATCGGCATGCGATGGCGCAGGCTGAGGAAGATGGCCGAAATCCCCATGGCGAAGGACAGCGCCATCAGGCCGGAGGCTGCCTGGGCCGGGTTGGCGCCGATGGCCGTCAGTCCCGCCAGCACGACGGCGAAGGAACTGGCGCAGCCGACAAAGGCGGAGAGCATGCCGGCACTTGCCGCCTGCAGGCTGAAACCACGGAACATGAGGTCAGTCCTTTCCGCCCGGCGTCACGAACTGCCGCCCGAACCAGTACCAGCCCCCCTTGCCATCCGGCAGGGTGCAGTTGAAACGTGAGCGTCCGGCGGGCAGGGGGCTGGCGGCGTCGAAGCTGACCCGCGCGCCCTCCACCGTCAGGGCCACCGCACCGCTGGCACCGGACTGGTAGCAGTTCAACCGCCCGGCGGACAGGTCACCCTGGAGCGTGAAACCGAAGGTCGGTCGTGCCCCGGTCTGCAGCAGCGTCTCCTCCGGCACCGCATCCGTGACTGGCAGCGGACGGGTGCTGACGGCGGTACGGAAGCGCGAGATCTCGCCATAGCGTTCGTTCATCGCGAATCGCGGCAGGTCGTGGCGGTTGCGCGCACCACCAATGGCCCCCGAATGCTGCCCGAACGCGGTGCTGAAGCCCATGTCGGCGACGATCCGGCGCAGGTCCAGGCCATATTCGCCGAAGGGATAGGCGAAGACCGCCGGCGCCAGGTCCAGTTCCGCCTTCAGCCGGTCCATGCCGCGCTGGATGTCCTGCCGCGCGGCAGCCGGGTCCATGAAGGCGAGATGGCCATGGCTGGCGGAATGGGCACCGAATTCCATGCCCTCGTCACGCAACTGCCGGATCTGGTCCCAGGACAGGTAGCGGCTGAGGCCCTGGTCCACCGGGTCGGTGGCAACGAACAGGGTCATGGTCCAGCCGCGTTCCCTGACGCGGGGCCAGCCCTCCGTCATCACCGACAGGTAGGCATCGTCGGCCGTGAGCGACACGGTCTTCTCCGGCAGGGGATCGCCCTTGCGAAGGGAATCCAGCACCTGCGACAGCGGCAGCACGCTGTAGCCACCGCTTTCCAGGTGCTCCAGATGTGCCTCGAACTGTTCCAGCCGGATGCTGGTCAGGGGAATGTCATCCTCCCCGAACCGGTGATACATCAGCACCACCGCATGGTCGGCGGCCAGGGTCGGCGCCGCCAGCAGGAAGACAAGCAATGCAGCCCAGCAATGACGGAGGCGCATTGTCGTTGGCATGTTCGTAACCCTTCTTTGCTGTATATGCAGGGGCGGCGGCAGCGCTGGGACACACCGGGACTATTACCAGTCACACCAGCGCCGGGGAACGCCTGCAGGGAAGGAAACTGTCATGTCGCAGATGCTCAACGACGCCGGAATGGACCTGATCTTCCGCAATGCGCGAAGCCACAATGTCTGGACCGACAAGCCGGTCAGCGAAGTGACGCTGCGCGCCCTGTACGACCTGATGCGCAACGGCCCGACAAGCGCCAACGGCTCCCCCGCACGGCTGCTGTTCCTGACGTCGGACGAGGCGAAGCAGCGCCTGAAACCGGCCCTGTCGGAAGGCAACATGGAGAAGACGCTGTCTGCCCCCGTGACCGTGATCGTTGCCTATGACCTGAAGTTCTTCGAACTGATGCCGCAGCTCTTCCCGCATGAGCCGGATGCCCGGAACTGGTTCAGTGCGCCGGAGAAGGCGCTGGAGACGGCGTTCCGCAACGGCACGCTACAGGGCGCCTACATGATGATTGCCGCGCGGGCCGTGGGCCTCGACTGCGGGCCGATGAGCGGCTTCGACAACGCGATCCTGGACCGGGAGTTCTTCCCCGACGGTCGGCTGAAGTCGAACTTCCTCTGCAATCTGGGTTATGGCGATGCCGAGGCGCTGTTCCCGCGCAGCCCGCGCCTGGAGTTCGAGGAAGCCTGCGAGATCCTGTAAGGGGCAGCACGCGGATGCAGCAGCCGTGATCCTCGCCATCGATACCACCTCCCGCGCCCTGTCTGTCGCACTGGGTGACGCCGGCGGCGTGGCCTTCGCCGCCCACCAGATGCGTTCGCGCGGGCAGGCCGAGCACCTGATGCCGATGATCGAACGCGGGTTCCGCGCCACCGGCTGCGCCGCCCGGGACCTGTCCGGCCTGGCCGTCACGGTCGGGCCCGGAACCTTCACCGGACTCAGGATCGGCCTGGCCGCGGCGCGGGCGATGCGGGTGGCGCTGGGCATTCCGCTCTTCGGCATGACGGCGCTGGAGGTGCTGGCAGCCGGTGCCGCGCGGCGCTTTCCCGACCGGCCGGTGCTGGCGGCACTGGATGCCCGGCGTGACCAGGTCTATGCGCAGATGTTCCGCCGCGCCGCGCCGCCCTTTGCCCAAGCCTGGTCTGCACCGGTCGCCGCCGCCGCGCGGGATGTTGCGGGAATGCTGGTACCGGGCGCGGTGCTGGTGGGCAATGGCGCGGGACTGGTGGCGGAGCACGCGGGGACCGACGTGATCCTTCTCGCCGGGGCCGAACCGGACGCGCGGGACCTGCTGGCACTGGCGACGGCCCGACCCCTGCCGACCCATCCCGTTCCGGCCCCCGGCCCGCTCTACCTCCGCGCGCCGGACGCCAAGCTGCCGACCCGGCGATGAAACCCGTCATCGAGAGGATTGGTGTGACGGCGTCGGTGCTGCTCGGCGAACTGCATGCCCGCTGCGTGGATCGGCCCTGGAGCGCGGGGGACTTCGCCGACCTGCTGGACATGCCGGGCAGCCTCGCGCTGGTGGCAGGCACGCCGGACCCGGTCGGTTTCATCCTGCTGCGGCAGGTCGCGGACGAGGCAGAGGTGATCCTGATCGCCGTCGAACCGGCGGCGCGGCGTCAGGGTGTGGCTCGCTGCCTGCTGCAGCAGGGAACGTCTGCCCTCGACGGCGTGGCAGAGCTGTTCCTGGAAGTCGCGACGGACAATGCGGCAGCGATCGCGCTCTACGAGAGGGCGGGGTTCGCGCGGGTGGGACTTCGGCGTGGCTACTACACCGGCGCGGACGGCACTCGGACCGATGCGCTGATCATGCGAAAGGCACCAGCGCTTCCTTGCCGCGAACCTGACTGAGCACTATACCTTCCCCGAAAGAGAAACAGGCGGGGACAATGGATTCCACTCTGGCGCAGAAGTGTATCGAACAGGGAATGCGGATGACCGACCAGCGGCGCGTGATCGCGCATGTGCTGTCCACCGCAGATGACCATCCGGATGTCGAACAGCTCTACGAGCGTTCAAGTGCGATCGACCCGCGCATCTCCATCGCGACGGTCTATCGCACCGTGCGCATGTTCGAGGAAGCGGGCATCCTGGAACGCCATGATTTCGGCGACGGACGTGCCCGCTACGAGGAAGCCAACGACGAGCATCACGATCACCTGATCGACGTGAACTCGGGCGAGGTGATCGAGTTCACCAACGAGAAGATCGAGGAGCTTCAGCGGATTGTCGCGCGGGAGCTTGGTTACGAGCTGGTCGACCACCGCCTGGAACTGTTCGGCACCCGTATCGGCCGGAACCAGGGATCGAAGGACTGATGCGCACGGCCTGGATCGTGACGATCATCCTGTTCCTGATCCTCTTCACCCTGGTCATCATGCCGCCGCACCTGCTGGGCATCCTGTTCGGCTGGCGGATCTCCCGCTACATCCCGCAGCTCTGGCACCAGGTGGCGTTCCGCCTGCTGCGCCTGAAGATCACCATCGAGGGCACGCCGGTGCGCGGGGAGGGGGTGCTGTATGTCAGCAACCACGTCTCCTGGGTCGACATCATCGTCATGGGCGCCACCCTGCCGGCCAGCTTCGTTGCGAAGCGGGAGGTCGGGACCTGGCCGGTGATCAAGTGGCTCGCCAACCTGCAGCGCACGGTCTATGTCAGCCGCGACCGCAAGACAGCGGACAAGGAGCGCAAGGCCATGGAGGCCCGCCTGTCACGCGGCGACAGCCTGATCCTGTTCCCGGAAGGCACCTCGGGTGACGGGCTGCGCATCCAGGACTTCCGCTCCGCCTTCTTCTCGCTGGCCGACCTGCAGGTGAACGGCCACCCGGTCAAGGTGCAGCCGATCTCCCTCACCTACACGCGGGTGGACGGCTTTCCCGTCACCCGCCGGTCGATGCCGCAGGTCGCCTGGTATGGCGACATGGACCTGGCACCGCACCTGAAGACCTATCTCTATGGCGGTCCCTACGAGGTGCGGCTGAAGTTCCACGAGCCGGTGACCATCGAGACCATCGGGAACCGCAAGAAGCTGGCAAGTTACTGCCGGGAAAAGGTTGTGGAGGGCAACTCGGAGGCCCTGAGCGCCTCCGCTGCTTGACTTGCACCGTACGCCTGAATACATGTCCGCCCTTTCAGGCGGTACGCGGACCGGGAGCCGGTTTTCCGTCCGCCAGACCAGCGTGACAATGCAGCCGTGACCCGCAAACTCTTCATCAAGACCTATGGCTGCCAGATGAATGTCTACGACTCGGAGCGTATGGCGGACATCCTGGCCCCGCTCGGCTATGCGGAGACCGCCAGCCCCGACGATGCCGACATGGTCATCCTGAACACCTGCCACATCCGGGAGAAGGCGGCGGAGAAGGTCTTCTCCGAGCTTGGCCGGATCAGGAAGCTGAAGGACAAGCGGCGTGACTCCGGGAACGACATGGTGATCGGCGTGGCCGGTTGCGTGGCCCAGGCAGAGGGCGAGGAGATCGTGCGCCGGGCCCCGTTCGTCGATATCGTGTTCGGACCGCAGAGCTACCAGCACCTGCCGGAGATGGTGGCCCGCGCCGCCCGGGCCAACGGCCAGCCCGTGCTGGAGACGGATTTCGGGGTGGAGGAGAAGTTCGACCGCCTGGCTGAGACGCCAGGTCGTTCCGGCCCCACCGCGTTCCTGACGATCCAGGAAGGCTGCGACAAGTTCTGCGCCTTCTGCGTGGTGCCCTACACACGTGGTGCCGAATATTCACGACCGGCGGCGGAAATCCTGGCGGAGGCGCGGCGGCTGGTGGCGTCGGGCGCGGTGGAGATCACGCTGCTGGGCCAGAACGTCAATGCCTGGCATGGCGCCGGGCCGGACGGCAGGGCCGACTGGACGCTGGGACGGCTGGTGCGGGAACTGGCGGAGATCGACGGTATCCGGCGCATCCGCTACACCACCTCCCACCCGCTGGAGATGACCGCCGACCTGATCAGTGCCCATGCCGAGGTGCCGGCCCTGATGCCGTACCTGCACCTGCCGGTGCAGGCCGGGTCGGACCGGATCCTGCAGGCCATGAACCGTCGCCATGACCGGGACACCTATTTCCGCATCGTCGACAAGCTGCGCAATGCGCGCCCCGACATCGCGCTGTCTTCGGACTTCATCGTCGGCTTTCCGGGGGAGAGCGACCGGGATTTCGCCGACACGCTGAACCTCGTCACGCGGGTGAAATACGCGCAGGCCTATTCTTTCAAGTACAGCCCGCGACCCGGCACCCCGGCGGCTGTGGATGACAGGCAGGTCGTGGAAGAGGTGAAGGACGAACGCTTGCAGACCCTGCAATCCCTGATCAACGAACAGCAGGCGGCGTTCAATGCCGACATGGCGGGCCGCACCATGCCTGTCCTGCTGGAGCGTCAGGGCCGTCACGACGGGCAGCTGGTGGGGCGCAGCCCCTACATGCAGGCGGTGCACCTGGCTGCGCCCGCAAGCTTGCGCAACCGGATCGTAGACGTCACCATCGTCGAAGGTCGGGCGAACAGTCTTTCCGGTCGTCTCGCCCCGGACCAGGACGTTGTGGATGCCGCCTGAAGAGAAGGGCTGACAGAGGCTTTGAACACACCTGACAATGCGCGCACGTCCCAGGGCGGCCTGACGGTCGATTTCGAGGACAATCGCCTGCTTGGTGCCCTTTTCGGTGATCACGACAGCAACCTTGCCCGGATCGAACAGGAACTCGGCGTTTCACTGACATCGCGCGGCAACCGCATGGTGATCGGCGGCGACACCGCATCCTGCGAACGCGCGCGCGGCATCCTGCGCGCGCTCTACCAGCGGGTGGAGCAGGGGGAGCCTGTCGGGCAGCGTGAAGTGGACGATGCCATCCGCCTGGGGCACGAGGGTGGCAGCGCGGCGGGCGTGCTGATCCAGACCCGCAAGCGCACGATCAAGCCCCGGTCGCCCAACCAGATCCAGTACGCCCGGAACCTGATGGAGAGGGAACTGGTGTTCGGCATCGGCCCGGCCGGCACCGGCAAGACCTACCTGGCGGTGGCGGCAGCGGTCAGCATGATGCTGACCCACCAGGTCGACCGCATCGTGCTGTCGCGCCCGGCGGTGGAGGCGGGGGAGCGCCTTGGTTTCCTGCCCGGCGACATGCGCGACAAGGTCGATCCCTACCTGCGCCCGCTCTATGACGCGCTCTACGACATGCTGCCTGCCGAGCAGGTGGCGAAGAAGCTGGAGACCGGGGAGATCGAGGTCGCGCCGCTGGCCTTCATGCGCGGACGTACCCTGGCCAACGCCTATGTCATCCTGGACGAGGCGCAGAACACCACGACCGTGCAGATGAAGATGCTGCTGACCCGGCTGGGCGAGAATTCCCGCATGGCGATCACCGGCGACCTGTCGCAGATCGACCTGCCGCGCGGCACCCGCTCCGGCCTGCGGGAAGCCATGGAAGTGCTGCAGGATGTCGAAGGCATTGCCTTCACCTCCTTCGATGCCCGCGACGTTGTCCGCCACCCGATGGTGACGCGCATTGTCCGGGCCTATGCCAGCCATGAGCAGGCGGGCCTGTTCGACAAGTCGGAGAAGACGTCGTGACGGTCGCTGCCGCGAACGAAGCCACCATGGAACTGCCGGAAATCGAAGTCATCCGGGAAGCGGAAGGCTGGCCGGAGGACGCGGAGGCCGTGGTGCGTCGGGCCGCCCTTGCGGTGCTCGCCGGGTTCGACGACCCGGACGGCTTCGGCGAGATCTCGGTCGCCCTGATGGATGATGCCGCCATCCGGGTGCTGAACCGGGACTACAGGGGCAAGGATGCCGCGACCAACGTGCTTTCCTTCCCCCTGGAGGCGGAAGATGGTGCACTCCCCCCCGGGGAGCGGTCCCCGCTGGGTGACATTGCCATCGCGCTGGAGACCGTGACGCGGGAGGCAGCGGAGGAAGACAAGAGCCTCGCTGCCCACCTGGCGCACATGGTTGTGCATGGCACCCTGCATCTGCTGGGCTACGATCACGAAGGGGATGACGAGGCCGAGGAGATGGAGGCGCTGGAACGCGAGATTCTGGCTGGCCTCGGCATCGCGGACCCCTACAGGACATGACAGGACAGGACTGACACGCTGATGAGCGATTCATCATCCAGTATCCAGCCCCGCAATGGCGGGGCCGACGACGGAAACGAACAGGGCGGCAGAAAGGGTTCGTGGCTGGGAGACCTGGTCCGCAACCTGACAGGCAGCAGGCCGGAGGAGAACGGCTGGCGCGAGAGCCTGGAGGAGCTGCTGGAGGAGCACGAGATCGGCGATGCCGAGCTTGGCCCCGAAGAGCGCCACATGCTGTCCAACATCATCTCCCTGGGCGAGAAGCGCATCGAGGACGTGATGGTGCCGCGCGCTGACATCGTGGCGCTGGAACTCGGCCTGCCGCTGCAGGAGGTGGTGGAAAGCTACCTGGCCGCTCCCCATTCGCGCCTGCCGGTCTACCGGGAGAACCTCGACGACATTGTCGGCATCCTGCACATCAAGGACCTGGTGCAGCTCTGGGGGCAGGAGGGGGAGGTCGATCTGAAGCCGATCCTGCGCCAGCCCCTGGTCGTGCCGCCTTCGAAACCGGTCACCGACCTGCTGGTGGAGATGCGGGCACAGCGCCGTCACTTCGCCATCGTGGTCGATGAATATGGCGGCGTTGACGGCCTGGTCACCATCGAGGACCTGATCGAGGAAGTGGTCGGCGACATCCGCGACGAGCATGACACGGAGGAGGAACCGGTCTTCATCGAGCATGAGGACGGGACCATCGAGGTCGATTCGCGCTTCGAACTGGAGGATTTCGAGGCGCGCGTCGATTGCGACCTGCTGACCGACGATGATGACGAGGAAATCGACACGCTGGGTGGCTTCATCTTCGTCACGCTCGGCCGGGTGCCGAAGCGCGGTGAGGTCGTGCGGCATGATTGCGGGCTGGAGTTCGAGATCGCGGATGCGGACCCGCGCCGGATCAAGCTGCTGCGCGTCCGGCGCTTTTCCCCCGCAGCGGATGACGGGGAGCGGCCGGAGAAGGGCGGGCTGTGACCAGCCTGGCCGTGCGCATGGCCACCCTGTCCGGCTGGCGGCGCCTGGTCGCGGCCTTCCTGCTCGGCGCGGTGATGAGCCTGGGCTTCGCGCCCTTCCACCTCTTCCCGGTGTTCTTCATCGGTTTCGGTGGCCTGTTGCTGCTGCTGAAGGGCGTGCATCGCGGGCGCGGTGCGCTGGCGCTCGGCTGGTGGTTCGGCTGGGGCCATTTCATTGCCGGTCTGTACTGGATCGCCTCCGCCTTCCTGGTCGAACCGGAGAAGTTCGCCTGGATGGTGCCGTTTCCCGTTCTCGGGCTGCCGGCACTGCTGGCGCTGTTCCCGGCGCTGGCGGTCTGGCTGGCATGGCGGCTCAGCCCTGCCGGCGTGTTCCGCCTGTTCCTGCTGGCGGCGACATGGACGCTGGCCGAGGTCGCCCGAGGTCTGGTCATGACCGGCTTTCCCTGGAACCTGGCCGGTTACGGGTTCGGCTTCACGGATGCTGCCATGCAGCCTGCCGCCTGGATCGGTACCGCGGGACTGAGCTTCCTCGCCGTCCTGGCGGGTGGCGCCCCGGCGCTGGCGCTGGACGGGCGTCGCCACTGGCGTGCGGCGGCCGTCATCCTGCTGGGGACCGGACTCCTGGTCGGTGCGGGCGCCTGGCGGCTGTCGAACGCGGAACTGGCTGACAGCGGTACGGATGCGATCATCGTCCGCATCGTGCAGGCCAACATCGCCCAGCGTGAGAAATGGCGACGCGACCGGATCGAGCCCAACTTCGCCCGCAACCTGGCGATGAGCCTGCCGGGGGAGGGGGAGCCGGTGCCCGACCTGGTGATCTGGCCGGAGACGGCGGCAACCTTCCGCATCAATGTCGATCCCGTGGCGCGGCAGCGCATCGCCGAAGTGGCAGCGCGGATCGACGGTCTGGTGATCACCGGGGCACCACGGGTGGAGGGGCAGCGGGACACGGAGAAGTTCTTCAATTCAGCCGTCGCGATCGCCCCGGATACCACGATCATCGACAGCGCCGACAAGCGCCACCTGGTACCGTTCGGCGAGTACCTGCCGATGCGTTCGCTGCTGTCCCGCATCGGGCTCGACAAGCTGGCGCAGGGACGTGGCGATTTCTCGGCGGGGATGGAAGGTGATGGCGGACTGCTCCACCTGCCAGGGTTGCCGACCGCGCGGGTACTGATCTGCTACGAGGTGATCTTCGCCGATGAGGTCGGTGGCGGGGATTCGCGCCCTGGCTGGCTGCTTTCGCTGACCAACGATGCCTGGTTCGGCAGACTTACCGGGCCTGACCAGCATTTTGCCATGGCCCGGTTTCGTGCGGTGGAGCAGGGAATTCCCCTAGTACGTGCAGCGGGAACAGGGATTTCGGCGATCGTGGACGCTCATGGCCAAGTCCAGAGCAGACTTGGTCTCGGGGTTGAAGGGGTATTGACCGGCGTTTTACCGGGCGATGCCGAGAAGACCCTGTACGCAACGCTGGGGCGCTGGCCTGTTATTGCCCTCAGTTGCCTGCTTCTTGTTGTGTCTTTGCTCTCTACAGTGACCGGCAGGGGACGGCGAAAGTGATTGCCGCCACATGTTGACTGCAATCATATTGAATAAATTTGTGTCTAAATTGTTATTCAGTATTTAATGCTTCAGACAAGTCTCTGCGATCATCAAGTGTTCACCACAACCGGTGGTTTACGCGACCGCTTATCGCTTGACGTGTTGTCACGAAGTCTTCATAGAACCCGGGTCGGGGATCGGGAAGGAACGCGTCGAGCATGAGTGCCGACGCGGCATTTTTGACTAGTATGAGGATCCAATCTTGGCTGAACATCCGCATCCGGTTGATGTCTATGTTGGCGGTCGAATCAGGCTGTGCCGTACCCTGAAAGGTCTCAGTCAGCAGAAGCTCGCGAATGCGCTGGGGCTGACTTTCCAGCAGGTGCAGAAATATGAGCGCGGTGCGAACCGCGTGGGCGCGAGCCGCGTGTTCGAGCTGAGCGAAATCCTGGATGTCCCCCCGTCCTTCTTCTTCGATGGCGCGCCGTCGACCGGCAAGGGCGGCAGTGCCGCGCCTGCGGGGCTGGCCGAGTCCGAGCCTGCGCCCTTTGATTCGGAGCGTCTGTTCCGCCGCGAGATCCTGGAGTTCGTGCGCGCCTACGACAAGATTTCCGATCCCGCCGTGCGCAAGCGGCTGTTCGAACTGGTGAAGGCCATCGGCGCACAGTTCGAATCCGAAGAGTCCAAGGACTGATCCACACTGCGGCTCAGGCCATCACCGATCCGGTCAAGCGTGACACTTGACCGGATCGGTCGTGCTTGTCACAAAGCGTCGCGTTCTGGATTTCCAGACATCGAAAGCTGACAGGAGGGGCGACTTTGCCGCGGCAGAATTTTCTTTTCACGTCCGAATCCGTTTCGGAAGGTCATCCCGACAAGGTCTGCGACCGGGTTTCGGATGCGGTCGTAGACCTGTTCCTGGCGGCGGAGCCGGATGCCCGGGTGGCGTGCGAGACGCTGACCTCCACCAACCTGATCGTGCTGGCCGGTGAGACGCGGGGCCCGTCCTCCATCACCAACGACCTGATCGAGCAGACCGCGCGCGACGCGGTGAAGGCGATCGGCTACGAACAGGACGGCTTTCACTGGAAGAACGCGCAGGTGCAGATCCACCTGCACGAGCAGTCCAGCGACATTGCCCAGGGCGTCGATGCCTCCGGCAACAAGGACCTGGGTGCCGGCGACCAGGGCATCATGTTCGGCTATGCGGTGCGGGAGACCGACGAGCTGATGCCGGCGCCGATCCACTTCTCCCACCGTATCCTGCAGGACATGGCAGCGGCCCGTCACGATGGCAGCCGCCCGGAGTTCGGTCCCGACGCGAAGAGCCAGGTGACCCTGGAGTACCGGGACGGCAAGCCGGTGCGCGCGACGTCCGTCGTGGTCTCGACCCAGCACGCGGAAGGCGTCAGCCAGGAAGAGGTGCGCGAACTGGTCCGCCCCTACGTCACGGCTGCCCTGCCGGAGGGATGGATGTGCCCGGAGGACGAGTTCTACGTCAATCCGACCGGCAATTTCGTCATTGGCGGTCCCGACGGTGACGCCGGCCTGACCGGCCGCAAGATCATCGTCGATACCTATGGTGGTGCGGCCCCGCATGGCGGCGGCGCATTCTCCGGCAAGGACCCGACCAAGGTCGACCGCTCGGCCGCCTACGCCGCGCGCTACCTCGCGAAGAACGTGGTGGGTGCTGGCCTGGCCGAGCGCTGCGTGATCCAGCTTTCCTACGCCATCGGCGTTTCGAAGCCGCTGTCGGTCTATGTCGACCTGCAGGGGACCGGGCAGGTGGAGGAAGCGAAGCTGGAGAACGTGCTGCGGGAGGTCATGGACCTGAGCCCGCGCGGCATCCGCCAGCACCTGGACCTGCTGCGCCCGATCTACGAGCGCACGGCGGCCTATGGCCATTTCGGTCGCAAGGCCGACGACGATGGCGGCTTCTCCTGGGAGCGGCTGGACCTTGTGGACCAGCTGAAGGGCGCGTTCGCCTGATCTCCGGTGACTGAACGGCGGTCAGGAATGGGCCAGGTCAGACCCTACCGGTTCTATGGCCGCCGTCAGGGCAAGAAGCGCAGCGAGAGGCAGCAGCACCTGCTGGATGACCTGCTACCGCGCGTGGCGGTCGATGCCGCCTGCGTCGGCACCGAATCCCGTCCCGTCTGGCTGGAGATCGGCTTTGGCGGGGCAGAGCACCTGCTCGGCCAGGCGCGCGCCAACCCCGACATCCTGCTGATCGGCTGCGAACCCTTCCTCGAAGGGGTGGCCAAGGCGCTCGACGGAATCGAGGGGGAGGGGCTGCGCAATGTCCGGCTGCATGCGGAGGATGTGCGGCCATTGCTGGACAGCCTTCCCGACAGGCTGCTGGACCGCGTGTTCGTCCTGTTTCCCGATCCCTGGCCGAAGACGCGGCACCACAAGCGCCGCCTGGTCTCCACCGCCACGCTCGACAAGCTGGCGCGGCTGATGCGTGACGGTGCCCGGCTCAGGATCGCCACCGACCACATGGACTATGCCCGCTGGATCCTGTTCCGGGGGCTGCGCCATCCGGCGTTCGAGTGGACGGCGGAACGGGTTGCCGACTGGCTGGATGTTCCGTCCGACCACGTCGCGACCCGGTACCAGTCGAAACTTCTTGCCGGTTCCCGGCCTGTCTTCCTGGAATTTCGTCGCCGCGAGCGGTCCGAAACCGGAGAAGAAGGTTGATATCCGGGCGTTTGGGGGTATAACGCCTTCCTACACCAGTAATCGCTTACCAGAGCGAACGTCAGGGTGGGCCAGCGGCCCACTTTTTTGTTTGTGCCGAGTGGAGGTTCAATGTCGGGCGGACCGGGTGATCGCATATGGACCCTGATCGAGCCATCCATGCTGGACATGGGCTATCGGCTGGTGCGGGTGCGGTACACCGGCGGCAAGCGGCCGACATTGCAGATCATGGCGGAACGCCTGTCCGACGGTGGCATGGACATTGACGATTGCGAGGCGGTCAGCCGTGCCGTTTCGGCGTTGCTGGACGTGGAGGACCCGATCGACGGTGCCTATGCGCTGGAGGTTTCGTCCCCTGGTATCGATCGGCCGCTGGTCCGGCGCGAGGATTTCGAGCGCTACAGCGGTCACGAGATAAAGCTGGAGCTGGCCCGGCCGCTGGACGGGCGGAAGCGGTTCCGGGGGCAGCTTCTGGGGATGCGCGGCGACCATGTGCAGTTGCGCATGTCTGGCGTTCCGGCGGAAGAGGCCGATGTTGAACTGGATTTCGATGCCATCGGAGAGGCCAAGCTGGTCCTGACCGATGCGCTGGTCGAGGCAAGCCTGCGTGAGAGCAAGGCCCGGGAAAATGCCCGGAAGAAGGCGAATGGAACGGAGTAGAAGATGGCGGTGACGACAGCCAACAGGCTCGAACTTCTGCAGGTCGCGGACGCGGTCGCGCGGGAGAAGTCCATTGATCACGAGATCGTTCTGGAGGCGCTGGAGGAAGCGATCCAGCGGACTGCCAAGACCACCTATGGCGCCGAGCACATGATCCGGGCCGAGATCGACCGCAAGACCGGCGAGATCAGCATCTGGCGCCTGCGGGAAACGGTGGAGGAGATCGAGGACGCGGCGACCCAGATCCCGCTGTCCCGCGCGCAGGAGATGAACCCGGATGCCCGGCTGGGCGACCTGATCTCGGAGCCGCTGCCGCCGATCGACTTCGGGCGTGTCTCGGCCCAGGCCGCGAAGCAGATCATCTTCCAGAAGGTGCGGGACGCGGAACGCGACCGCCAGTACGAGGAATTCAAGGATCGCGCCGGCGAGATCATCTCCGGCCTGGTGAAGCGGGTGGAGCATGGCAATGTCATGGTCGACCTGGGCCGGGCAGAGGCCATCGTGCGCCGCGACGAGCTGCTGCCGCGTGAAACCTTCCGTCCCGGTGACCGGGTGCGGGCCTACATCTACGACGTGCGCCGGGAGACCCGTGGACCGCAGATCTTCCTGTCGCGCACCCATCCGCGCTTCATGGCGATGCTGTTCGCGCAGGAAGTGCCGGAGGTCTATGACGGCATCATCGAGATCCGGGCCGTGGCCCGTGACCCGGGCAGCCGGGCGAAGATCGCGGTGCTCTCCAACGATTCCTCCATTGATCCCGTCGGTGCCTGTGTCGGCATGCGCGGCAGCCGCGTGCAGGCGGTGGTGAACGAACTGCAGGGCGAGAAGATCGACATCATTCCGTTCACGCCCGATCCGGCGACCTTCATCGTCAGTGCGCTGGCCCCGGCCGACGTGATCAAGGTTGTGCTGGACGAGGACAAGAACCGCATCGAGGTGGTGGTTCCCGACGACCAGCTCAGCCTGGCCATCGGTCGCCGTGGCCAGAATGTCCGTCTCGCTTCCCAGCTTTCCGGCTGGGACATCGACATCCTGACGGAGCAGGAGGAGTCGGATCGCCGCCAGCAGGAGTTCCAGGAACGCAGCAACATGTTCATCGAGGCACTGGACGTCGACGAGATGATCGCCCAGCTGCTGGTCTCGGAAGGCTTCGACGCGGTGGAGGAAGTGGCCTTCGCCCCGGTTGACGAGCTGGAGGAGATCGACGGCTTCGACGAGGACGTGGCGGAGGAACTGATCCGCCGTGCGAACGATCATCTCGCCCGCATCGAGGAGGCGCTGGACGAGAAGCGCAAGGAGATCGGCGTCGAGGATGCCGTCGCGGCGATCGAGGGGCTGACCCCCGCGATGCTGGTGAAGCTGGGCGAGGCCGGGATCAAGACACTGGACGACCTGGGCGACCTGGCGTCGGAGGAACTGGTGTCCGATACCAATGCACCGCTGCGTGACACCGACCTGACGCTGGAGGACGCGAACCGGATCATCATGGCCGCGCGCGCCCACTGGTTCGATGAGGAAGAAGGCGGCGACGCCGCCGACGAGGCAGAGACCGTGGAGGGTTCAAACGACTAGGACGCGGAAAGCAGACGGGACGCAGGTGCCGGAGCGGCGCTGTATTGTCACGAGGCAGTGCCGCGATACATCGGGGATGATCCGGTTCGTGCGCGGTCCCGACAGGGACGCGGTTCCCGACCTGGAGGAGAAGCTTCCCGGTCGCGGTGCCTGGGTGACGGCCGACCGGGAGGTGCTGGCCCAGATCGGCAAGCGCAATCCGTTCCCGAGGGCCTTCAAGGCGGAAACCCGCGTGGCGGATGACCTGCCTGAAGTGCTGGTCCGGCTGCTGCGGCGAAAGTGCCTTGAACTGCTTGGCCTGGCCAGGAGCGCGGGGCAGGTGGTGACCGGGCTGGAGAAGGTGACGGCATATGCGGCGGCGCGGCCGGTGGGGGCGATGGTGCTCTCCTCCGATGCCGGTCCCGGCGCGGTCGAGAAGGCGGCAAGACTGGCCGGTTCGGCCCCGGTGATCGATTGCTTCGACCGGGACGAATTGGGTTTGGCCTTGGGGCTTGATAATATGGTACATGCTGCGATCGCTCCGGGGCGGCTCGCGGATCGCCTCCTGCGGGAGGTGGAACGACTGTCCGGTGTGCAGTACGGCACCCGGCAAATGGATGACGAAAGACAGGCGATCGATGAGTGAAGCGAAAGAGACGGGCGACAAGAAGACCCTGAGCGTATCGCAAGGCGGCAGGCTTGGCCTGAAATCCGGCGGTGGCTCGGGTGGCGTGCGCCAGAGCGTGTCCGGCGGTCGCGGCAACAAGACGGTCCAGGTGGAGGTGCGGCGCAAGCGCGGTGCGAAGCGTGACACCGATGCTGCCCCGTCGGCCGACGCGGTGCGGGAGAGCCTGAAGAAGAGCCAGGCCGAACAGCCCCGGCGCGAGCCGCCCAAGCGCGAGGAACCGAAGCGCCCGGTCGACCAGACCCGTGGCCGCATGGTGCTGCCGCGCCTGACGGACGAGGAAAAGACCGCCCGCCAGCAGGCGCTGGTGAACGCGAAGGCGCGCGAGGCGGAACGGGCACGGCAGGAAGAGATCGAGGCCAAGCGGCGTGCGCTCGAGGAAGAGCGCATGCGGGCGGAGCGCGAGGAGCAGGCCAAGGCTGCTGCGGAGGAGGAAGCCCGCAAGAAGGCCGAGGCGGAGGCCGCGCGCAAGGCGGAGGAAGAGGCGAAGGCCAAGGCGGAAGCCGAGGCGGAGCGCGCCCGCCAGGCGAAGGCCGATGCCGAGAAGGAAGCCGCCACGGCCAAGGATCCGGCCACCGATGATGGCGCGCGCGGCGCGCAGGCGACCGACGATGCGGACGGGCGCAACCGTCCGCGCAAGGGCAAGTCAGCCCCCGCACCGGCACGCCCGTCCCGTGGCAAGGGCAATGATCGCCGTCGCAGCGGCAAGCTGACCATCAGCCAGGCGCTGGACGGTTCCGGTGAGCGGCAGAAGTCACTTGCCGCCACGCGCCGTCGCCGCGAACGCGAGAAGCGCTCCGCCGAGGGCGGGGGCGAGGCCGGTGGTCGCGTCGTCCGCGACGTGGTCGTGCCGGAGGTCCTGACGGTCGCCGAGCTGGCCAACCGCATGGCCGTGCGTGGCAGCGATGTCATCAAGTCGCTGATGAACATGGGCGTGATGGCCACGATCAACCAGTCGATCGACGCCGACACGGCCGAGCTGATCGTCGAGGAGTTCGGACACCGCATCCGCCGTGTCTCCGACGCCGATGTCGAGGATGCCATCGCGGCACCGCAGGATGACGAGGCCGCCATGGTGCCGCGTCCCGCCGTGGTGACGGTGATGGGGCATGTCGACCACGGCAAGACCTCCGTGCTCGACGCGCTGCGCAAGACCGACGTGGTCAGCCGGGAAGCCGGTGGCATCACGCAGCATATCGGCGCCTACCAGATCACCACGGACGGCGGCCAGAAGGTCACCTTCCTGGACACGCCGGGCCATGCTGCCTTCACCTCCATGCGTGCACGTGGTGCGAAGGTGACGGATATCGTGGTGCTGGTGGTTTCCGCCGATGACTCGGTGATGCCGCAGACCATCGAGGCGATCAACCACGCCAAGGCGGCGGAAGTTCCGATCATCATCGCGATCAACAAGATCGACAAGCCGGACGCGACGCCGGAGAAGGTCAAGCAGGACCTGCTGCAGCACTCCATCGTGGTGGAGGAAATGGGCGGTGAGGACCTGGCGGTGGAGATCTCGGCGCTGAAGGGCACGAATCTCGACAAGCTGATCGAGACCATCCTGCTGCAGGCGGAACTGCTGGAACTGAAGGCCAACCCGGACCGGTCCGCGAACGGCACGGTTGTCGAGGCACAGCTGGAGCAGGGCCGTGGCGCCGTCGCCACCGTGCTGCTGCAGGGCGGCACGCTCAGGACCGGGGACATATTCGTCTGCGGTGCCACCTGGGGCCGCGTCCGTGCGCTGATCGACGACCAGGGCAACCGGATCGACGAGGCGCTGCCGGCACAGCCCGTGGAGGTGCTCGGCTTCCAGGGCGCACCGGAGGCAGGTGACGAGTTCACGGTCGTCGAGGACGAGTCCCGTGCGCGTGAGGTGGCCGAGTTCCGTGCCCGCCGGACGCGTGAGCAGCTCGCCACCCAGGCCGGTCGCGGCACGCTGGAACAGATGCTGTCGGCCATCAAGGAAGGCCAGGCCGCTGAAGTGCCGATCCTGATCAAGGGTGACGTGCAGGGTTCCGTGGAGGCGATCATCAACTCGGCCGAGAAGTTGTCGACCGACGAGGTGAAGGCCCGCGTGCTGCATGCCGGTGTCGGCGGCATCACGGAGACCGACGTGACGCTGGCCAAGTCGGCCGGTGCGGTGATCTTCGGCTTCAACGCCCGTCCGAACCGGCAGGCACGGGAAGCGGCGGAGCGCGATGGCGTCGATATCCGCTACTACAACGTCATCTACGAGCTGACCGACGACCTGAAGGCGATGATGAGCGGCATGCTGGAGCCGGAATCGCGCGAGATCACGCTCGGCATGGCCGAGGTGCGCGAGGTCTTCAACATCACCAAGGTCGGCAAGATCGCCGGTTGCCTGGTGACGGAAGGCATGGTGAAGCGTGGCGCGGGCTATCGCCAGATGCGCGACGGCATCGTGCTGCATGAAGGCAAGATCGCCACGCTGAAGCACTTCAAGGAAGACGTGGCCGAAGTGCGGCAGGGTTCCGAATGCGGCATGTCCTTCGCCAACCACCAGGACATCCAGCAGGGCGACCAGGTCGAGGTCTACCAGATCGAGGAAATCGCCCGCACGCTGTGACACCTGTGCCGGACCGGTAAGCGGGATCGCTCCCGGTCCGGCCAGTCAGCGTCAGACCTGTGACGGGACGGATGAACATGTCCAGGAAGAAGAATATTGCCGGTGATGCACCGGGTACCCGGCAGTTGCGTGTCGGTGAACTGATCCGCCATGCGCTGTCGGAGATCCTGCAGCGTGACGAGGTGCGCGATCCCGGCGTTTCCGGGCGGTCGATCACTGTGACGGAAGTGACCGTGTCGCCCGACATGCGCAATGCCACGGCCTATGTGGAGCCGCTTGGTGGGCTGGAGGTCGAGGAGGTGCTGGCCGGTCTCAACCGCTGTTCCAGCTACCTCTCCGGCCGCATCGCGCGCGCGGTGCACATGAAGTATGCGCCGCGGCTGTCGTTCCACCGCGACCGTTCCTTCGACAATGCCAGCCACATCGATGCGGTGATGCGCGCCGCACGGGCCGATGACGAACGCCGCCGCAAGGCCGGAAGCAACGGGACCGGGGATGACGGCGGCACGAACGGCACGGGCAATGGGTCGTAGGCGGCGCGGCGATCCGGTCAGCGGATGGCTGGTGCTGGACAAGCCGGTTGGCCCCGGTTCCACCGATGCCGTCAACCGCTGCCGCTGGCTGCTGAACGCGCAGAAGGCGGGTCATGCCGGGACGCTCGATCCGCTGGCCAGCGGCATTCTGCCGATTGCCTTCGGCGAGGCGACCAAGTGCATCAACTTCATCACCGATGCGACCAAGACCTACCGCTTCACCATCCGCTTCGGCACCTCCACCACCACCGATGACGGGGAGGGGGAAGTGCTGGCGCAAAGCGACGCGCGGCCGACGGAGGCCGACATCGCGGCGCTGCTCGACCGTTTCGTCGGTGACATCCTGCAGGTTCCACCCGCCTTCTCCGCCATCAAGGTCGATGGCCAGCGGGCCTATGACCTGGCCCGTGACGGCCACCCGCCGGAACTGAAGGCGCGGCAGGTGCAGGTGGAGGAACTGGCCCTGCTGGGAATGCCTGACCGGGACCATGCCGAACTGGAAATGGTCTGTGGCAAGGGCACTTACGTCCGGTCCCTGGCCCGTGACATCGGTTCGCTGCTCGGCATTCCGGCCCATGCCAGTGCCATCCGTCGCACCGCGGTCGGCAGCTTTGTGGAATCGGGGTCAATTTCACTGGCAACGTTCGAGTCGCTGTGCCATAAGCGCAGCGGCCTTGAGGCCCTGAAACCTGTGGTGACCGCGCTGGACGACATCCCGGCACTGGCCGTGACAGGTGAGCAGGCTGACCGGATGAGACATGGTCAGGCTGTCAGGGTGCTGAATTTCACGTACCGCGATGATGAACTCATTTGCGCCATGCATGATCAACGGCCCGTGGCGCTGGCCCGATACCGGGCCGAATGGGTTGAGCCGGTGCGTGTCTTCAACCTCTGACCGGGCAGGTTCCGGTCGTTCATTGATGGAGGAACATGATGTCGATCACGCCCGAGCGCAAAGCCGAGCTCATCGCCGAATATGGTCGCGGTGAAGGCGACACCGGATCGCCCGAGGTGCAGGTTGCAATCCTGACCCAGCGCATCCAGACCCTGACCGAGCACTTCAAGGCTCACAAGAAGGACAATCATTCCCGTCGCGGCCTGCTGACCATGGTCAGCCAGCGTCGTCGGCTGCTTGATTACCTGAAGAACAAGGATCAGGCCCGTTACCAGGACCTGATCGCGCGACTCGGCCTGCGCCGGTGATCGTGACCGTTCGACCAATGGCGGTCGGACAAGCGGGACAGGTTCATGGCGGATCGGGCAGCGGCCCGGTTCGCCTCCTGTCATTTGTGCGGTGGACTGGTCTGCCGCAGGAAGGTTGAGAAGAAGATGTTTGACATACACCGCAAGGAAATCGACTGGGGCGGGCGCAAGCTCGTGCTGGAGACGGGCAAGATCGCCCGCCAGGCAACCGGCGCCGTCATGGCGACCTATGGCGAGACCATGGTGCTGTGCACCGTCGTTGCCACCAAGAGCGCCAAGGAAGGCCAGGATTTCTTTCCGCTGACCGTGAACTACCAGGAAAAGGCCTTCGCGGCCGGCAAGATCCCCGGCGGGTTCTTCAAGCGCGAGGCGCGTCCGTCGGATGCGGAGACGCTGACCTGCCGCCTGATCGACCGCCCGGTGCGGCCGCTGTTCGCGGAAGGCTTCAAGAACGACACCCAGATCATCTGCACCGTGCTGCAGCATGACCTGGAGAATGATCCCGACATCGTTGCCCTGGTCGGTGCCTCCGCGGCCCTGACCATCTCCGGCCTGCCCTTCATGGGTCCGCTGGGTGCCTGCCGCGTCGGCTTCGCCAACGGCGAGTACATCCTGAACCCGACGATCGAGCAGATGGCCGACACGAAGCTGGACCTGGTCGTTGCCGGCACCGCCGACGCCGTGATGATGGTTGAATCGGAAGCCGACGAGCTGTCGGAAGACGAGATGCTGGGTGCGGTCACCTTCGGTCACAAGGCCTTCCAGCCGGTGATCGACGCGATCATCGACCTGGCCGAGGTCGCGGCGAAGGAGCCGTGGCAGGAGCCTGCGCCGCTCTATTCCGAGGCCCTGGCCGCCCAGGTTGCCGACATTGCCCGTGCCGACCTGGCCCAGGCCTACGGCATCAAGGTGAAGACGGAACGCCAGGACGCGGTTGCCGCCGCCAAGGCGAAGGTGATGGAAGCCCTGGGCGACCACGAGGAAGGCGGCATGGCCGTCGCCTCCGCCTTCAAGTCGCTGGAGAAGAACACCGTCCGCCGCTCCATCCTGGACACCGGATTGCGCATCGACGGTCGCGACACCAAGACCGTGCGTCCCATCGAGTGCGAGATCGGCATCCTGCCGCGCGCCCATGGTTCTGCCCTGTTCACCCGTGGCGAGACCCAGGCGCTGGTGGTCACCACGCTGGGCACCGGCCAGGACGAGCAGATCATCGACGCGCTGGTGGGCGAGAGCCGGCAGCACTTCCTGCTGCACTACAACTTCCCGCCCTACTCGGTGGGTGAGACCAGCTTCCGCATGGGGCCGGGCCGTCGCGAGATCGGTCATGGCAAGCTGGCCTGGCGTGCGCTGCATCCGCTGATGCCCGCCAAGGACGCCTTCCCCTACACCATCCGCATCGTTTCCGAGGTCACGGAGTCCAACGGTTCGTCCTCCATGGCGACCGTCTGCGGTTCCTCCCTGGCGATGATGGATGCGGGCGTGCCGCTGCGCCGTCCGGTGGCGGGTATCGCCATGGGCCTGATCCTGGAAGGCGAGGAGTTCGCCGTCCTCTCCGACATCATCGGTGACGAGGACCACCTGGGTGACATGGACTTCAAGGTGGCGGGTACCGAGGTTGGTGTCACGTCGCTGCAGATGGACATCAAGATCGCCGGCATCACCGAGGAGATCATGAAGATCGCCCTGGCGCAGGCACATGATGGCCGCAACCACATCCTGGGCCGGATGGCGAGCGCCATCACCTCGGAGCGTGAGGAACTGCGCGATACCGCCCCGCGGATCACGCTGATCAAGGTTCCGACCGACAAGATCCGCGACGTCATCGGCACCGGCGGCAAGGTGATCCGCGAGATCACCGAGCAGACCGGCTGCAAGATCGACATCGACGACGATGGTTCCATCAAGGTCGCATCCTCCGACGGTGCGGCTGCCGAGAAGGCGATCAACTGGATCAAGTCGATCACCGCGGAGCCGGAAGTCGGTGCCATCTACAAGGGCAAGGTCGTGAAGACCATGGACTTCGGCGCCTTCGTCAACTTCTTCGGCCCGCGTGACGGCCTGGTGCACATCTCGGAGCTGCAGGACGGCCGCACCGAGAAGGTCACCGATGTCGCCAACGAGGGTGACGAGGTCTGGGTCAAGCTGCTGGACGTGGATGATCGCGGCAAGGTTCGCCTGTCGATGCGCTACGTCAACCAGGAGACCGGTGAGGAGATCGAGGGCGTCGAGCCCCTGCCGCAGCGGGAACGCAGCGGTGGCCGGGGTGGCGACCGTCCGCGTCGTCGCCGCGACTGATACCTCTGGTCACGACTGATCGGGTGAGGGGCCCTCGGCGGAAGCCGGGGGCCCTTTTCCGTTGCGGGGGCGGCTGTGGCCGGACCGGCGGACAGGTCTCAGTCCTCCAGCGCCTCGGCGGCGCGGCGGACCCTTTCCTTCTCGTGATCGAGCCGCAGGGCCTGCTCCGCCCGTTCCCGCGCCATCCGGGAGTGGTGCAGTGCCTGTTCCCGCACTTCCGGGTGACCGGAGGCATGAAGGGCGGCGAGGCCGTTCTGCAGCGCGATATGGACGTCCACATGCGGCGCGCCGTCTCTGGCGATGGGGTTGAACAGGTCGTCGAACAGGTCGGGCAGCCGCAGCGGAGGCACCCAGACGCGCGGGAACCGCAGGTCGGCCCCGTCCTTCGCCTCCTCCCGCTGGGTCCAGAGCAGGATCAGGCGCACGGCACGGGCCAGCACGTCCTTCGCGGTGCCGGTGTCGTTCACCGCCGGTGACAGGGCGCGGGAGGCGATCTCCGACAGCACCACCAGGCCGAAGCGCGGGTCCTGGTCGAAGGAGCGGTCGCGGCCGATCTGGAAGGCGTCCTCCAGCCCCGACTGGTCGAAGCCGTCCGGAAAGCCACTGATGTGGGCGACGGCCATGGCCGGATGGATGAACTGGCCGGGCAGCACCTGCACGAAGACCTCCCCGCCCGCCTTCTCCGCCAGGTCGGAAAGCCTGTCGACGGCCAGGTGCTGCAGGTAGCCGATGGTGGGAACATGCAGGGGCACCGCATCGTCCGGTAACGGTGTCGCGTCCGTGTCCAGCACGCGACCGCCGAGAGCCGGGTTCTCCACCCGCCCGCGGATCGCGGCAAAGGTGGCCTTCTCGACGCGGTCGGTGGTGTCGCTGACCCGCCCCAGGCGCGACAGGTGTTCGATCCAGCGGAACAGGGTCAGCAGCATCAGCAGGATCACGCCGACCGTCACCGCCAGCACCGCGACCTGGCCATTGTCGCCATAGATGCCGGTGTTCAGCCCCACGATGCCGACCAGCGCGAAGACGAAGGTGCCGATGAAGGTGGCGAGCACGGTCTGGGTGGTGGTGTCCTGCATCAGCAGGGCCGTCGCCCGCGGCGTGACGCTGGTCGCGGCGGCAGCATAGGACGAGACCATGACGCTGAGCGAGAAGGTGGTCACCGCCAGCATGCTGGAGGCGAGGATGTGCAGGATGTCCTCCACCGCGCCGGCGCCGACCCGCTGCGCCAGGTCGTCAGGCACCAGCGGGTCGAGGTAGCTGGCGACCAGCGCCGTGGCGACGGCAAGCAGGCAGAACAGCGCCACGCGGATCCAGAGGGTTCGGGTGAGCTGAAGCAACAGCCACTGCCACCTGGAGATCATCATCCTGTTCCCTTCATGCTACGCCCGCAGGGAATTCAATAGCCAAGTGAGGGGCTTGTCGAGCTTTGCGCGGCTTTCGCTTGACCGGCGAATCGCATTCTGATTCGATTCGTCCATGCAAATCAGATCACGCATCACCGGCAACCTGCCCCTGCTGCTCGGCGCCCTGTGCGTCGGCTATTTCGGCTTTCATGCCACCTGGGGGGACCGGGGCCTGCTGGCGACCGAGAGCCTGGTCGCACGCACGGCGGAGCGCGCCGCGCACCTGGAGGCGCTGCAGCAGGAACAGGCCGTCCTGCAGCGTCGGGTGCGGCTGCTGTCCGGTCCGGCGGTGGATGCCGACCTGCTGGACGAGCAGGTGCGCAGCGTGCTCGGCTGGACGCTGCCCGAGGACATCGTGATCCTGAAATCGGACTGAACACCGTCCCCCGGAACGCCCGAATTCCGATTTTAACCGATATTCAGTTAACACACCGATTGTTCATGCAATCGACCCATAGGTGTGCGTTACTGTTGCCTCCAGAATGCGAGCCCGCACCCGGAACCCTGTTCCCAATCAGGGTCGATGGTCGGCGCGGGTTTCCAACCCCTTGAGGAGGACTCATGGCCAGGACCCCGCAGACCCGCACCACGCGCAGCCGCAAGGCACCGGCGAAATCGTCGGCCAGGTCTACCGCCGCGAAGCAGCCCGACGTCAGCAAGGAAGAGATGCTGGAACTGTACCGGGAGATGCTGCTGATCCGCCGGTTCGAGGAAAAGGCCGGCCAGATGTACGGCATGGGGCTGATCGGCGGTTTCTGTCATCTCTATATCGGGCAGGAAGCGGTCGTGGTCGGCATCCAGGCGGCCCTGACAGGCAATGACAAGGTGATCACGTCCTACCGCGACCATGGCCACATGCTGGCCTGCGGAATGGAATCCAACGGCGTGATGGCGGAACTGACCGGCCGCGCTGGCGGGTATTCCAAGGGCAAGGGCGGCTCCATGCACATGTTCAGCCGCCAGAAGAACTTCTATGGCGGTCACGGCATCGTCGGTGCCCAGGTGCCGCTCGGCACCGGCCTGGCGTTCGCGGAGAAGTACAAGGGTTCCGACGCCATCAGCGTGACTTACTTTGGCGACGGCTCCGCCAACCAGGGCCAGGTCTACGAGGCGTTCAACATGGCGGCGCTCTGGAAGCTGCCGGTGATCTACGTGATCGAGAACAACCAGTACGCCATGGGCACCTCGGTCGCCCGTTCCTCGGCGCAGCCCGAACTGGCCAAGCGGGGGGAGAGCTTCGGCATTCCGGGCGTGCAGGTCGATGGCATGGACGTGCTGGCGGTCAAGGCAGCGGCGGAGGAGGCCGTGGCCTATGTCCGCGGCGGCAAGGGGCCGATGATCCTGGAGATGAAGACCTACCGCTATCGGGGCCATTCCATGTCGGACCCGGCGAAGTACCGCTCCAAGGAGGAAGTCAACAAGATGCGGGCGGAGCGCGACCCCATCGAGCGGGTGCGGCAGATGCTGCTCGACAAGCTTGAGGCGTCGGAGGACGAGCTGAAGGCCATCGACAAGGATGTGAAGGCCATCGTCAGCGATGCCGCCGAATTTGCGCAGAACAGCCCGGAGCCGGAAGCCTCCGAGCTCTACACCGACGTGCTTGTCGAAGCCTGAGGGGAGGAAAGACGGATGCCCGTACCTATTCTGATGCCCGCGCTTTCCCCGACGATGGAGGAAGGCACGCTCGCGAAGTGGATGGTGAAAGCCGGTGACAAGGTGGGGCCCGGCGACGTGCTCTGCGAGATCGAGACCGACAAGGCGACCATGGAGGTCGAGGCGGTCGATGAAGGCACCATCGGCAAGCTGATCGTCGACGAGGGTGCGGAGGGCGTGAAGGTGAACGCCCCCATCGCGGTCCTGCTGGAGGATGGCGAGGACGAGAGCGCGCTGGACGGTTTCGATGCCGGTTCGGCTGGACCTGCGAAGCAGGAGGATGCCCCGGCCGACGATGACGAGCCGGAGGAGAAGGGAGCGCCGAAGGCGAAGCCCCAGCCGAAGCAGGAGGCGCCGTCTGCGGACCAGGATGACAGCGACGCGGAACCGGACCTGCCGGAGGGTGCGGAGACGGCCAACGTCACCCTGCGCGAGGCATTGCGCGATGCCATGGCGGAGGAGATGGAGCGCGACGAGGTCGTCTTCCTGATGGGCGAGGAAGTCGCCGAGTACCAGGGGGCCTACAAGGTCAGCCAGGGGCTGCTGGACCGGTTTGGCCCGCGCCGGGTGATCGACACGCCGATCACGGAGCATGGCTTTGCCGGTATCGGTGTCGGTGCGGCGTTCGGCGGGCTGAGACCCATCGTCGAGTTCATGACCTTCAACTTCGCCATGCAGGCCATCGACCAGATCATCAACTCGGCGGCCAAGACGCTCTACATGTCCGGTGGCCAGATGGGCTGCCCCATCGTCTTCCGCGGTCCCAACGGTGCCGCCGCCCGCGTCGGGGCGCAGCACAGCCAGGACTACGCGCCCTGGTACGCGTCGGTGCCGGGTCTGAAGGTGGTCGCGCCCTATGACGCGATGAGCGCCAAGGCGCTGCTGAAGGCGGCGATCCGCGATCCCAACCCGGTGATCTTCCTGGAGAACGAGGTGCTCTATGGCCGGACCTGGGATGTGGCGACGGACCCGGAGTTCGTGCTGCCCATCGGCAAGGCGAAGGTGGTCCGCGCCGGCAGCGACGTGACACTGGTCGGATACTCGATCACCGTCGGCAAGGCGCTGGAAGCAGCGGAGAAGCTGGCGGAGGAGGGGATCAGCGCGGAGGTCATCGACCTGCGATCGATCCGCCCGCTCGATAGTGCCACCATCGTCCGCTCCGTGCAGAAGACCAACCGCTGTGTCACCGTGGAGGAGGCCTGGCCGACCTGCGGTATCGGTGCGGAACTGTCCGCGCGGATCATGGAGGAAGCCTTCGACTGGCTGGACGCGCCGGTCAAGCGGGTCTCCGGCGTTGATGTGCCGATGCCCTACGCCGCCAACCTGGAGAAGCTGGCGCTGCCCCAGGCCGACGACATCGTCGCGGCGGCCAAGGCCGTCTGCTACAGCGAATAGGGAGGGCGCGACATGCCGATTACCATCACGATGCCGGCGCTTTCCCCGACGATGGAGGAAGGCACGCTGGCCAGCTGGCAGGTGAAGCCGGGCGACAGCGTATCCGCCGGTGATGTGCTCTGCGAGATCGAGACCGACAAGGCCACGATGGAAGTCGAGGCCGTGGAAGAGGGTACCATCGGCAAGCTGCTGGTGGAGGCCGGGACGGAAGGCGTGAAGGTCAACGCGCCCATCGCGGTGCTGCTGGAGGATGGCGAGGACGAGAGTGCGCTGGACGGCTTCGAGCCGAAGGGCGCAGGCGGTGGTTCCGCCCCCTCCGACACGTCTGCCGACGAGCCGGAGCCGGAGGCAAGCGAGGAGAAGCAGCCGGAAGCGGAGGCCGCGTCGGGTGGCGGCTCCGGCAGTGGTTCTGGCGATGGTTCGGGCGGCAGCAAGGGCGGGCGCATCTTCGCCAGCCCGCTGGCGAAGCGCATGGCAGGGCAGGAGGGGCTGGACCTCTCCCTGATCGATGGCTCCGGTCCGAAGGGCCGCATCGTCAAGCGCGATGTGGAGGCCGCGCTGGAGAGCGGAACGGGCCGCAAGCAGGCGGACGCCCCGAAGGCGGCGGCGAAGGCCGACGAACCGTCCGGGTCCGCGCCGTCAGCCCCCGCCGCAGCCAAGGATCACCCGCCGGTCACCGACGACTACGAGGAGATCAAGCTCAACTCCATGCGGAAGACCATCGCCCGCAGGCTCACCGAGTCGAAGCAGACGGTGCCGCACTTCTACCTGACCATCGATATCGAGCTGGACAGCCTGCTGGCGCTCCGCAAGGACCTGAACAGCCGCTCCGATGCCTACAGGATCTCGGTGAACGACTTCATCGTCCGTGCCTCGGCGCTGGCACTGCGCAAGCATCCGGAGATCAATTCCCAGTTCACCGAGAGCGCGATCCTGCAGCACCGCAAGATCGACGTCTCGGTCGCCGTGGCGATCGAGGGCGGGCTGATCACGCCGGTGGTGCGCAACACCGACCAGAAGGGCCTGCAGCAGATCTCCGCCGAGACCAAGGACCTGGCGGGCCGGGCGCGGGAGGGCAAGCTGAAGCCCGACGAGTTCGCCGGCGGTACCTTCACCATCTCCAACCTCGGCATGTTCGGCATCGACCAGTTCGTTGCCGTCATCAACCCGCCGCAGGCCGCGATCCTGGCGGTCGGTTCCGGCACGCAGAAGCCGGTGGTGAAGGATGGCGCGGTCGCCGTGGCAACGGTCATGACCGCCACGCTTTCCGCAGATCACCGGGTCTTTGGCGGGGCAGAGGGGGCGGCATTCCTCGAAACCCTCAAGGGCCTGCTCGAAGACCCGCTCACCATGCTGCTCTGACGGAGGACGAAGATCATGGCGAAGAATTTCGACCTCGTCGTCGTGGGTGGTGGCCCCGGCGGCTACGTGGCGGCGATCCGTGCGGCGCAGCTCGGCATGAACGTGGCACTGGTGGAGCGGGAGCATCTGGGCGGCATCTGCCTCAACTGGGGCTGCATCCCGACCAAGGCCCTGCTGCGCTCCGCCGAAGTCTATCACCTGATGAGCCATGCGAAGGACTACGGCTTCCGCATCGACGGCAAGATCGAGATCGACAATGCCGCCATCGTCAAGCGCTCCCGCCAGGTGGCCGGTCAGCTCTCCGGCGGCGTGAAGCACCTGCTGAAGAAGAACAAGGTCACGGTCTTCGACGGGCAGGGCGCGCTGGCCGGCAAGGGCACGCTGAAGGTCACGAAGGACGGCAAGGCCGTCGATGAACTGAAGGCGAAGCATATCATCCTCGCCACCGGCGCCCGCGCTCGCTCCCTGCCGGGGCTGGAACCGGACGGCAAGCTGGTCTGGAGCTACCGCGAGGCGATGGTGCCGGAGGAACTGCCGAAGTCGCTGCTGGTCGTCGGCTCCGGCGCCATCGGGATCGAGTTCGCCAGCTTCTACCGCACCCTCGGCGTTGACGTTACGGTGGTGGAGGTGATGGACCGGGTGCTGCCGGTGGAGGATGCGGAGATCTCCGCCTTCGCGGAGAAGGCCTTCACCAAGCAGGGCATGAAGATCATGACCGGCGCGACGGTGGAGAAGCTGGATCGCAAGGCCAACTCCGTCACCGCCTCCATCAAGGGCAAGGACGGCAAGACCCAGTCACTGACCGTGGACCGGGTGATCCTGGCCGTCGGCATTGTCGGCAATGTCGAGGATATCGGGCTGGAGAACACGAAGGTGAAGGTCGACCGCACCCATGTGGAGATCGACGAATACTGCCGGACGGGCGAACCGGGCGTCTATGCCATCGGTGACCTGTGCGGCCCGCCCTGGCTGGCGCACAAGGCCAGTCATGAGGGCGTGATCTGCGTGGAGAAGATCGCCGGGCTGGACGTGCATCCGCTGGATACCTCCAACATTCCCGGCTGTACCTATTGCCAGCCGCAGGTCGCCAGTGTCGGCCTGACGGAAGCGGCGGCGAAGGAGAAGGGTCACGATGTGCGCGTCGGCCGCTTCCCCTTCATGGGCAACGGCAAGGCCATCGCGCTGGGGGAACCGGAAGGCATGGTGAAGACCGTCTTCGACCGGAAGACCGGCGAGTTGCTGGGCGCGCACATGATCGGGGCGGAGGTCACCGAACTGATCCAGGGCTATGGCATCGCCCGTACCCTGGAGACCACGGAGGCGGAGCTGATGCACACCGTCTTCCCGCATCCCACCCTGTCGGAAATGATGCACGAATCCGTCCTTGACGCCTACGGTCGCGCGATCCACTTCTGACGGACCTGACCGAAACACAGCAGGACAGCAACAAGGTCATGCCTGACACCAGCAAGCCCACCGTCCGTCACCCGGAAAAGGCGCACAGGCCGGACAATCCGGTCTGGAAGAAGAAGCCTGCCTGGATCCGGGTGAAGGCGCCGACATCGCCGGAATACATGGAAACCCGGCGGATCATGCGAAAGCATGACCTGCACACGGTGTGCGAGGAGGCGGCCTGCCCGAACATCGGCGAGTGCTGGGCCAAGGGTCATGCCACCATGATGATCCTGGGCGACACCTGCACCCGCGCCTGCAGCTTCTGCAACGTCAAGACCGGCAAGCCCGGCGCGCTGGACCCGTTCGAGCCGGAGAACGTGGCGCAGTCGGTGGCGAAGCTGGGGCTGTCGCATGTCGTGGTGACCTCGGTGGACCGCGATGACCTGGCCGATGGCGGGGCGGATCACTTTGCCCGCACCATCACATGCATCCGCCAGGCCAGCCCGGAGACGACCATCGAGGTACTGGTGCCCGACTTCCAGAAGAAGCCCGGTGCGCTGGAGATGGTGGTGGAGGCACGCCCCGACGTGTTCAACCACAACATGGAGACGGTGCCGCGGCTCTATGCCTCCGTGCGGCCCGGCGCGCGCTACTTCCATTCCCTGCGCCTGCTGTCGCAGGTGAAGGACATGGACCCGTCGATCTTCACCAAGTCCGGCATCATGGTCGGGCTGGGGGAGCAGCGGGAGGAAGTTCTCCAGATCATGGACGACCTGCGCTCCGCCGATGTCGATTTCATGACCATCGGCCAGTACCTGCAGCCGACCGCCAAGCATCACGCGGTCGACCGTTTCGTGACGCCGGAGGAGTTCGCTGCCTACGAGCGCAACGCCTATGGCAAGGGTTTCCTGATGGTGTCGGCGACACCGCTGACGCGATCCTCCTACCATGCGGGGGAGGATTTCGCGCGTCTGCGTGCCGCGCGCGAGAAACGCATCGCCGCCGGCAACGTCTGAGCCCGGTTCCCATGCCCAAGCATTCGGAAAAGCGTGTGCTGCCACACACGCCGGAGCAGATGTACAGCCTGGTCGCCGATATCGGTCGCTACCCGGAATTCCTGCCCTGGTGCGTCGGTGCGCGCATCGTCCGCCAGTCGGAGCGGGAGGTCGTCGCCGACCTGCTGATCGGTTTCAAGGTGTTCCGGGAACGCTTCCGTTCCCGCGTCGCGCTGGACCCGGAGGCCCGCATCATCAAGGTGGATTACGTCGAGGGGCCGATGCGCTACCTGGAGAACCACTGGCATTTCCTGCCGCATGCGCAGGGCTGCGAGATCGACTTCAGGGTGGATTTCGAGTTCCGGTCGGTGCTGCTGCGGAAGGCCATCGAACCGCTGTTCCACGAGGCGGTGCGCCGGATGGTGGCGGCGTTCGAGAAGCGCGCCGTCGCCTTGTATGGCTGAGCCTGTCTTCTTGGTATCAGGATATTACATCTGAGCCTCAAGTGTCCGAATGGACACAGCTATGGCGCGAAATGTGTGCTGTTCAACACACATCCGAACTGATTCGCATCGATATGCGAGAATCGATACTTCACCCCGTCCTCGAACTGTGAGCAGTTAACAATCTGTTAACGGGCAACCCATTGAACCCGCGCCCTGAACGCTGCGGGACGGATTGCCTGGCGAGGGATGCTGGTGATTTCCTGTCTGACAGAAGGCCTCGGAGCCATGCACGGTCGCGCGTCTCAGCCGCGCGCGGGACGGTGCTGACATGGCGTTTCCCGAGGATCCGTTCGAAGACGTGACCCTGACCGGGTCAGCATTCGATGACGTGCTGTGGGGCTATTCCGGCAATGATGTCGTCTCGGGCGGTGACGGGGATGACCGCCTGCACGGCGCACGGGGCAATGACACCATCATTGGCGGCGGTGGCAGCAACGTGCTGTTCGGCGGTGCGGGTGACGACCTCTACGTGATCGGTCGCGACATGGTTCCCGGTGACCAGACGGTCATCGTGGAGCCTCCCAGCAAGGACGTGAACAGCATTGCCTTCCTGGACGGGATCAGTGCCGGGGACCTGGACTTCGCCAGGGCCGGCCGGGACCTGCATATCGACATCCTCGATGGCGGCAGGATCGTTGTCCGGGGCCAGTTCAATTCACTCGACGGCGGCATCGATGTGCTGTTCTTCGATGAGGGTCCGGCGCTGGATCTCCGGGAGCTGGAAATCCTTTCCGGACAGCCGCAACCCGATGGAGACACGCTCACCGGCGGTGGCGATGATACGCCTGCCGGTGGCGACGACGGGCCGGACACGGTATCCGGTGGCGATGATACGCTTGCCGGTGGCGACGACGGGCCGGACACGGTATCCGGTGGCGATGATACGCTTGCCGGTGGCGGCGACGGACCCGACACGCTGACCGGCGGTGGCAATGATACGCCTGCGGGTGGCGACGGACCGGACACGGTATCCGGCGGTGGCGATGACACCCCTGCCGGTGGCGAGGACGGGCCGGACACCCTGACTGGTGGTGGCAATGATACGCCTGCCGGCGGCGACGGGCCTGACACGGTTTCCGGTGGCGGTGATGACACCCCTGCCGGTGGTGGACCTGGCGGGCCTGGTGGGCCAGCGGGTGGACCGTTGCCCGGCGGGGGCGGACCCGGCGGGCCTGCTGGCGGACCGCCACCTGGCGGAGACGGGCCTGGCGGAGGGCCGCTGCCCGGCGGGGGTGGCCCGGGTTCGGGGCCGCCTCCGGCTCCGGTCATGCTTGGTGGCGATGGTGCCGACAGGATGCATGGCGGACCGGGCGACCACGTCATCCATGGCAGGGGCGGTGACGACCGGATCTCGGGCGGCACGGGGGCTGACACCATCAGCGGTGATGACGGGCGCGACCGGCTGCTGGGCGAGGGCGGCGATGACCGGATAAGCGGCGGTGAGGACCGCGACATCATCTTTGGCGGCATCGGCGACGATGAACTGCGTGGCAATGGCGGTCGCGACAACCTTTTCGGCGGTGACGGTGATGACCTGCTGGACGGCGGTGCGCACCTGGACGTGCTGGAGGGCGGTGACGGCGCCGACACGCTGATCGGCGGCGGCGGTGATGACAAGCTGTTCGGCGGCGACGGCGATGACGTGCTGTTCGCCGACGAGGGCTACGACCGGCTCTCCGGTGGGGCGGGCAACGACCTCTATGTGCTCGGCATCGACAGCCTGGACGGTCACGTCGACCAG
Source organism: Minwuia sp. (assembly GCA_965228535.1). Lineage (GTDB taxonomy): Bacteria > Pseudomonadota > Alphaproteobacteria > Minwuiales > Minwuiaceae > Minwuia. Next base: position 2,392,795 of record CBDDHU010000003.1, read on the forward strand.
ATCACGGACTGGAACCAGGGTGACCGGCTGCTGCTGCAGGGCGCGACCGGGCGGATGCTCGATGCCTTCGCGGCAGGCAACCTGTCGGAGTTCCTGGCCGTCCGGACCATGGGCGGTGACAGCTACCTGCAGATCGATCTGGATGGTGCCGGCACGGCGCACGGTTTCCTGAACATCGCCAGGATCCGGGAACATGAGCTGTCACTGGACGAGATCGGTTTCGACCCGGCTTCCGGTCTGATCTGAGCCAGTGAAACGAAAGACCGGCTGCCCTTTCGGGCAACCGGTCCTCGTCGCCGGTCACGCGCGGCCCGGTCCGGCACGCGGTGATCGTTTCATGCTCGCGATGTCCGGTCAGACCTGGCTTACCGCCGGGGTCTTGGGGCCGAACAGCAGCCAGAGGATCAGGCCCAGGACGGGCAGCAGCAGGATGGCCACGATCCAGATGACCTTGGAGCCCGTGCTGGCTCCGCTGCCGAAGATCTTCACGATGGCCCAGATGTCCGCGATCAGGATCAACAGGCCGATAATGCCACCGACTTCCATCAGTTCAGCTCCTTGGTTGTTCGTGTAGGGTTGCCGTGTCGTCGGCTGGCTTACTCGGTCGAGTCTTCGACGGCCTCGGCGCTGTCATTGATGTCCTGGCCAATGCCGCGGATGGTGTTGTCGCAGGCGGCGAGACCGCCAAGCATCACGGCAATGGCACCCACCAGGCTCAGGCGCTTCAGGATGTCAGTCATTGGATTTCTCCTCTGTGATGCGCTGCAGAAGGGCACGTCCCTTTCTCGCAGCCTTGAAACTGTTTCTCGCTTTCGCGTCCGGGTAGCGTTCGTCCAGTTGATTTCCTGGACATGAATTCTTCTCTCCGTTCGCGTCTTCCAGTATTTCGTCTTCTGTCACAAGTGAAAAAAGAACGGGCATCAGATGTTCTCCCATGTCTCTGATGCCCATGAACAAAGTCATTCCAGACTGAATATTCAAGAAATTTCGTATCGGTAAGATATTGATCCAATGTATTGTCATGAATAACTGTTACTTGCTGATGTGATGGAGGTTTGTCCAGTCACGCAACCAGGTGAAAATTGGTCATTGGAGTGGTTGGAGTAAGTGGCGTATGTTGCGGCCTGATCGGAGGTCACGACATGCCGGAAACCACGCCGCCAAAGCGTACAGAGAAGCTGCAGCTGATGCTGGACGATCTGGAGATGGAGGCGATCGACGACTGGCGGTTCCGCCATCGCATGCCCTCGCGCGCAGCCGCGATCCGCGAGCTGATCCGTCGTGGGCTGGAGGCGAAGGACGTCGAGGAACCGACGGCCGACAAGCCCTCGACCGAATTCCGCGTCGTCGAACCGGACTGAGCCGCCCGTTCGCCTTCCGGCCTGTCCTGCCCGCCTTACGTGATGCGACTGCCGATGGCATCCGCCCTGCGCCGATGACGGATCGAATGGCTTTCCGTGCCCTGCCAATGCTGCAAGACTGCGGCAAACGAGAACAGGCACAGGGGAGGGGAAGCCATGCCGACTGTCGCGGCTGCAAGGCTGGAGGAATTTGTCGCCGATATCGCCAGGGCTGGCGGGTCAGCTGCCGAGGAGGCGGAGAAGGTCGGTCGGCAACTGGTCGGCGCCAACCTGCGCGGCCATGACAGCCACGGCATCGGCATGATGCCGGCCTATGTCAACGCGCTGCAGTTCGGCAAGCTGACGCCCAACCAGCATGTCAGCGTGCTGCGCGAAGACGGCGCGATCCTGCAACTCGACGGCAATGCCGGTTACGGCCAGGTCATCGGGGAGGAGGCAATGGACAAGGGTATCGCCGTGGCGAAGTCCCAGGGCCTGTGCCTGATGAGCCGGCGCAACAGCCATCACCTGGGCCGCATCGGCGCCTGGGGGGAGCAAGCGACCGATGCCGGCCTGATCTCCATCCACTGGGTCAATGCCATCACCCGCATGCCGCTGGTCGCACCGCACGGCGGATCGGATGCGCGTTTCACCACCAATCCCTACTGCACCGCGGTCCCGGCAACACCGGGGCATCCCCGGATGGTCCTCGACATGGCCACCACCAAGGTGGCGATGGGCAAGGTCAGGGTCGCACACAACAAGCGCGTGGAACTGCCGCCGGACTGCGTCATCGACGCGGCGGGCAACCGGACGCTGAACCCGTCTGTCATGTTCGACGAGCCGCGCGGGGCGCTGCTGGCCACGGGCGAGCACAAGGGCTACGGCCTGGCGCTGGTCTGCGAGGTGCTGGCTGGCGCGCTGTCGGGCGGCGGTTCGTTCCTGCCGGAACGGTCAGACGGCCATTCCATCATCAACAACATGATGACCATCCTGGTCGATCCGGACAGGCTGGCCGACCGGACGGCCCTGATGAGCGAACTGGACGGTTTCATCAGTTACGTGAAGCAGTCACCGCCCGCACCCGGTGTGGAGGAGGTGATGATCCCCGGCGACCCGGAGCGCAAGGCAATGGCGGAACGGCTGGCCAACGGCGTGCCGGTGGACGACACGACGTGGGAGGAGATGGTGCAGGCCGCCGTGCAGGTCGGCATGGACGAGGCGGATGCCCGCAGCCGGGCAAACTAGACATCAACGACAGGATACAAGGGGAGGCATGGGCATGTTCAGGCTCGGACTGGAAGGCAAGGTCGCGATCATCACCGGTGGCAGCGACGGGCTGGGGCGCGCCAGCGCGGCGCTGCTGGCGGCGGAAGGGGCGAAGGTGGTGATCTGCGGCCGGCGCAGGCAGCATGTGGAGGATGCGGCCAGTGACCTGTCCGCGAGCAGCGGTGGCACCGTGCTGGGGGTGCAGGCAGACGTCACGAAGCTGGCGGATTGCGAGGCACTGGTCGCCCGCACGGTGGAGGCCTTCGGCGGCATCGACATCCTGGTCAACAATGCCGGTGCATCGGCCGCCTATCGGCTGCAGGACCTGGACGACGCGGCCTGGCAGGCCGACTTCGACCTGAAGATCATGGGGGCGGTGCGCATGTGCCGCCTGGCCATTCCGCACATCCGCAAGCGCGGCGCCGGTTCGATCATCAATGCCTCCATCGGCGGCGGCAAGGCACCACGGGCGGGGCAGCTTCCGACCTCGCTGTCGCGCGCGGCGGGCCTGAACCTGACCAAGTCGCTGTCCGACGAACTGGCCGGTGACAATATCCGCGTCAACGCCATCTGCATCGGGCTGCTGAAGAGCGCGCAGTGGGACCGGCGTGCCACGGCCGACAAGCCTGTCGAGACACTCTACGAGAACATGGCGTCACGGGTGCCGCTCGGACGCGTGGGTGAGGCGGAGGAATATGCCGACCTGGTGGCCTTCCTAGCGTCGGAGCGGTCCACTTACATCACCGGTACGGCCATCAACATCGATGGCGGCATGTGCGCGACGCTCTAGCCACGGGGGGCGGAGTCCCCGAACCCGGCAGGCTCAGGCGTCCAGCGCCAGTACGGTAAGGAACAGGGTCATGAGGACCAGGATGCTGGCGCCGATTGCCTGACGCAGCCTGCGGCGTGACCGGTAGATCTTCGGGCCGTCGCCGGAACTGCGGCGGGACCGGCGACGCCGGTGATGCTGGCTCGGCTGCTCGGTGAGCATCGCATCGGGCGCGGCGTCCCGCACGATCGGCCTCATGCGCGTGCGCATGTCGGCAACCATCGCCTCCACGTTCTCCGGCGTTGCTGCGGCGTTCGGTTCATGGCGGAGGATCAGCTCTGCCGCGGCCCTGAGATAGTTCTCGCTCGCGTCGGCATTGGGGCGCGTCAGGAATACGGGTGTGCGGACGCCGCTGGCTTCGTCCAGGGCGTTGGAATGCGGGATCTCCGCGATCAGCACGGCCTCGCCATGGGTCTGGCGGATCTCGAGCGCCCGCTTCATCTTCGCCGGGGCCCAGCTCTGCGCCATGGTGATCAGGATCATCGGCGCGGTGATGCGGGTCTGTCCGGCGTCGTTCAGGCGCTCGATGGTCGAGGTCAGGCGCGTCATGCCATCCAGCGCGAACTGCTCCGGCGGGACCGGGATCAGCACCGTGTCAGCGGCAACCAGCGCGCTGACCGACAGGATGCCCAGCGACGGGGGGCAATCCAGGAAGATCCAGTCGAAATCGTCCGCCAGGGTGGCAATCACCGGCCGCAGCCGCTGCAGCCGGTCGGACTCCGCCGAGAGTTCCAGTTCGACACCGGCCATCTCCAGCGAGGAGGCGAGCACCGACAGGTTGTCGATGGAGGTGGCGCGCACCCATCGCGGCGAGAAATCCTCACCATTGGTGAGGGCGTGGTAGCTGCCCGGCTGCTCGATCGTCGCCTCGGGGACGCCCAGCGCGGTCGTTGCGTTGGCCTGGGAATCCAGGTCGACCAGAAGCACCCGCCGACCGGTCATCGCGGTGGCGACCGCCAGGTGCAGGGCTGTCGTGGTCTTTCCCACGCCGCCCTTCTGGTTCGACACCGCAACTGTGATTGCCATGAAGCATTTCCCCCGACCGCATCAGACCAACATCCCGGTCGGTCTGATTATTCGTTTTCGCAGCAGCATCAGAGCAAGCTTTCTGCCAGCAACGCGCGCAATTCCACCATGCGTGGGTGCGAATACTTGCAACGAAGATCCCGATGACGGCTGATTCTTCAAGCCTTGCCGCTGGTTAGAGCAGGTCGAGCGCCTGCTTCAGGTCAGCGATGATGTCATCGACGGTCTCGATTCCGATGGATAATCTTACCACATCGGGTCCGGCACCGGCAGCCGTCTGCTGGCTTTCGGTCAATTGGCGGTGCGTTGTGGATGCCGGGTGCAGAATGAGACTGCGCGTGTCGCCGATATTGGCGAGGTGGGAGAGGATGTTCACGCCCTCCACCACCTTCACACCGGCATCGAACCCGCCGCGAAGGCCGAAGGTGAAGACCGCACCGGCACCCTTCGGCAGGTATTTCTGCTGCAGGGCGTGGTAGCGGTTGCCCTCCAGCCCCGAATGCGAGACCCAGCTCACCGCCGGATGCTGCTCCAGGAAGCGGGCGACGGCCAGCGCGTTGGCGGTGTGGCGCTCCATGCGCAGGGCCAGGGTCTCGGTGCCGGTCAGGATCATGAAGGCGTTGAACGGCGACAGGGCCGGGCCGAGGTCTCGCAGGGCCACGGCGCGACCATAGGCGGTCAGTGCGAACCGCCCGAAGGTCTCGTGGAAGTTCAGCCCGTGATAGGCCGGGCAGGGGGCGGCGATGGCGGGAAAGCGGTCGCTGGCCGACCAGTCGAACTCCCCGCTCTCGACTATGACCCCACCAAGCGAGTTGCCATGCCCGCCAAGGAACTTGGTCGCGGAGTGGACCACGATGTCGGCACCCCATTCGAACGGTCGGCAGCCCCAGGGCGTGGCGCAGGTATTGTCGACGATCAGGGGTATTCCGGCCTCCCGCGCGATGGCCGCGAAGGCCTCGATGTCGGCGACGACACCGCCCGGGTTGGACAGGCTCTCGATGAAGATCGCCTTTGTGCGGTCGTTGATCGCGGCCCGGAACGTCTCCGGTTCGTCCGGGTCGCAGAAACTGCAGGACCAGCCCATCTTCTGGAAGCTGACGCCGAACTGGGTGATCGACCCGCCATAGAGCTTGGTCGAGGCGACGAAATTGTCCCCGGCCTCCAGCAGCGCGAACATCAGCAGCATCTGCGCGGCATGGCCCGACGCGACGGCGAGGCCGGCGGCACCGCCCTCCAGCGTCGCCACCCGCTCCTCCAGCACCGAGACGGTGGGGTTGGTCAGGCGGGAGTACATGTTGCCGAAGGACTGCAGGTTGAACAGGCTGGCGGCCTGGTCCACGTCCTCGAAGACGTAGGAGGATGTCTGGTAGATCGGCGTGATGCGCGCACCGGTCACCGGATCGGGGGACGCCCCGGCATGGATGGCCTGGGTCTCGAACCCGTATTCTTCCTGCTTGCTCATGCGGCTCCGTTCCATGCTGACTGTCCGGGCGGTGCCGCCAGCCTAGCCGCAGCCGCATGGCTCTCCAAGTGCCGGGCCGAACACCGGCTTGAACCCGGTCGTCCGGGCGGGCAGGCTGGCATCCCGGAACCGTGCCGGAATGCTGTGCTGGAGGCGAGGACATGAACATCCAGGCATCGAACCCGATCAACGACGCCTACCGGCGGGATGGCTTCCACTTTCCCTGCAAGGCCATGGAGGCGTCGGAGGCCGCGACCTACCGCGCGCGGCTGGAGGCCTGGGAGAAGGCCAATGGCGGGCCGCTGAAATCCGCCATGCGGACCGATGTGCACCTGCTGTTCACCTGGGCCGACGAACTGGTCCGCCATCCCCGCATCCTGGACGCGGTGGAGTGCGTGATCGGGCCGAACATCCTCTGCTGGATCACCAACTTCTTCATCAAGGAACCCGGCGACGGGAATTTCGTCAGCTGGCACCAGGACGCGACCTACTGGGGGCTGGAGCCGCATGACCAGGTGCTGACCGCCTGGCTGGCGCTGTCGGAGGCGTCGGTCAGGAGCGGGGCGATGAAGTTCCTGCCCGGCAGCCATCGTCACGGCCTGCACGACCACGTGGACACCTTCGCCAGGGACAACCTGCTCAGTCGCGGGCAGGAGATCCAGCTGGAGGTGGACGAGGCCAGGGCCACCGACATCGTGCTGAAGGCCGGCGAGTTCTCGCTGCACCACGTGCTGACCGCCCACGGATCCCACCCCAACGTGACCGATGACCGGCGTATCGGGCTTGCCATCCGCTACATCCCGACGACCGTGCGCCAGACCAAGGTGCGGGACACGGCGGTACTGGTCCGTGGTGTTGACGAGCATGGCCATTTCGACCTGCTGGAGGGACCGGACGCGGACATGAGCGAGAAGGCCCTTGCAGTTCACAAGGATGCCAACGAGCGGCTGGTGAAGGCCTTGCTGGCGGATACCGGGCAGACCCGCCTCCGCGACTGAATCCGGTCCGGCGCCGCGCCCGCTGAAACCATTCACTGCCTGTGGACAAGTCGCGCACGGCTGCGGTTCGCCTGGGCCCGGGAACCTGTGCGCCGTGGATGGATCATGTAAACATAACGGGAACATTGCGATTGCCGCCCCGGGGCCGGTGGCGTATCATGCGCCGCCCATGAAACAGGACACGACCCGCAGGACACGGAGCTGACCGGCATGACGGCCCTCTCACCGATTTCCCAGCAGATCTGGGACATGAAATACCGCCTGAAGGGTGCTGATGGTGCCGTGGTCGATGCCGCGCTGGAGGATACCTGGCGGCGCGTCGCGCGCTCGCTGGCGTCGGTGGAGGCGGAGCCGGAGGTCTGGGAAGAGAAGTTCTATGGCGCGCTGGAGGGATTCCGCTTCCTGCCTGCCGGTCGGATCATTGCCGGTGCGGGCACGGACCGGCGGGTGACCCTGTTCAACTGCTTCGTCATGGGGACCATTCCCGACGACATGGCGCAGATCTTCGAGAACCTGAAGGAAGCGGCCCTGACCATGCAGCAGGGCGGCGGCATCGGCTACGACTTCTCGACGCTCCGGCCGAAGGGCGCACCGGTGAAGGGTGTCGGTGCGGATGCTTCCGGACCGCTGACCTTCATGGATGTCTGGGACGCCATGTGCCGCACCATCATGAGCGCGGGGCACCGGCGCGGCGCGATGATGGCGACCATGCGCTGCGACCATCCGGATATCGAGGCCTTCATCGCCGCCAAGCAGGACGCCGGTCGGCTGCGCATGTTCAACCTGTCCGTCCTGATCACCGATCCCTTCATGGAAGCGGTGAAGTCAGACAGCAACTGGGAACTGCGGTTCGGCGGGCGCACCTATGGCAGTGTCCGCGCCCGTGACCTTTGGGACCGGATCATGCGGGCGACCTATGCCTATGCGGAGCCGGGGGTGATCTTCATCGACCGGATCAACCAGCAGAACAACCTGCATTACTGCGAGACCATCGCCGCCACGAATCCCTGCGGTGAGCAGCCGCTGCCGCCCTATGGCGCGTGCCTGCTGGGGTCGGTCAACCTGGCGTCGCTGGTGCGGGAGCCGTTCACGGCGGAGGCGGAGCTGGACCTGGCGGCGCTGGACGAGATCGTGCTGCTGGCCGTGCGGATGATGGACAATGTCACCGATGTCTCCAATTTCCCCCTGGAGGAACAGCGGAAGGAGGCGCAGGCCAAGCGCCGGATCGGGCTGGGGGTCACCGGCCTGGCCGATGCGCTGATCATGTGCCGCGCGCGCTATGGCACGGCGGAGGCGGTGGCGCTGACGGAGCGGTGGATGGCCGCGATCCGGCACCGCGCCTACATGGCGTCCGTCGAGCTGGCGCGGGAGAAGGGGCCGTTTCCGCTGTTCGACCGCGATGCCTACCTGGCCGGCCCGGCGATCCGGGACCTGGAGCCTGAGGTACAGGCGGCCATCGCGGCGCACGGCATCCGCAATGCGCTTGTCACCTCCATTGCGCCGACGGGCACCATCTCGCTGTTCGCGGACAATGTCTCGTCGGGGCTGGAGCCGGTGTTCAGCTTCTCCTACTCCCGCTCCGTGCTGATGCCTGACGGCAGCCGGCGGGAGGAGGAAGTCTCCGACCACGCGGTCCGGCGCTGGCGTCACAGCCATGGCAACCAGCCGCTGCCGGACTATTTCGTCGATGCCCAGTCGCTTTCTCCCGCCGACCATGTGCGGATGCAGGCGGCGGTGCAGAAATATGTCGATGCCTCGATCTCGAAGACCATCAACTGCCCGGAAGACATCTCCTTCGATGACTTCAAGGATGTCTACATGATGGCCTATGAAACCGGCTGCAAGGGCTGCACGACCTACCGCCCGAACGAGGTGACGGGCTCCGTGCTGCACCTGAAGAAGCCGGAGGCGGAAACGGCGAAGGCGGAGGCCGAAGCCCAGGCAGAACTGCCGCTGGCCGCACCCCCGGCCGCCGTCGCGGCGAAGCCGAAGGACCCTTACGAGAGCGGGGGCGTCGTCTACATGACGCAGCCGCTGGACCGGCCCGGCGTGCTGCCCGGCCAGACCTACAAGCTGAAATGGCCCGAGAGCGATCACGCCATCTACATCACCCTGAACGACGTGATCCAGGACGGACGCCGCAGGCCGTTCGAGATCTTCATCAACTCCAAGAATGTCGAGCATTTCGCCTGGACCGTGGCGCTGACCCGCATGATCTCCGCGGTGTTCCGCCGGGGCGGCGATGTCAGCTTCATCGTGGAGGAACTGAAGGCGGTGTTCGATCCGCGGGGCGGGGCCTGGGTCGGCGGGCGCTACGTGCCCTCCATCCTCGCCGCGATCGGGGAGGTGATCGAACGGCACATGATCGACACCGGCTTCCTGGCGGATCCGAAGGACCAGAACCGGGAGATCGAGGCCCAGAAGGTCGCGGTGGGCGAGAACAGCCGTCCGGGCGGGGTGCTGCGCCAGTGCCCGCGTTGCGGTGATGCCGGGCTGGTGAAGCAGGAAGGCTGCGACACCTGCTTCTCCTGCGGCTATTCGAAATGCGGCTGAGGGCTGCCCCGCGCTGAACGCTGGTGCTGGGACATTGTGGCCTGCACGCGGCGGCGCTACAACAACGCCATCAAAGCAGATGAATCGCCGGACGGATGGGGTGGGCCAGCCATGTTCAAGAAGATACTGATTGCCAACAGGGGCGAGATCGCCTGCCGCGTGATCAAGAGCGCGCGGAAGATGGGCATTGCCACCGTTGCGGTCTATTCGGAGGCCGATGACGGCGCGTTGCACATGCGCATGGCGGACGAGGCGGTGTTCATCGGCCCGCCGGCGGCGTCGGAGAGCTACCTGCTGGCCGATCGCATCATCGACGCCTGCAAGCAGACCGGCGCCGAGGCAGTGCATCCGGGCTATGGCTTCCTGTCGGAGAACCAGGCCTTCGGCAAGCGGCTGGAAGAGGAAGGGATCGCCTTCATCGGTCCCGGCACACGCGCCATCGCGGCCATGGGCGACAAGATCGAATCGAAGAAGCTGGCCATGGAAGCCGGGGTCAACACCGTTCCCGGCCACACCGACGTGATCGACAAGGTCGATGACGCGGTGAAGATCGCCGCGGACATCGGCTACCCGGTGATGATCAAGGCCTCCGCCGGCGGTGGCGGCAAGGGCATGCGCGTGGCCTGGAACGACGAGGAGGCGCGGGAGGGTTTCAAGTCCGCGAAGTCGGAGGCCGCGTCGAGTTTTGCCGACGACCGCGTCTTCATCGAGAAGTTCATCGAGGAGCCGCGCCACATCGAGATCCAGGTGCTGGCGGACGGGCAGGGGACCTGCCTCTACCTGGGCGAGCGCGAGTGCTCCATCCAGCGCCGCCACCAGAAGGTGATCGAGGAAGCGCCGAGCCCGTTCCTGGACGAGGCCACGCGCAAGGCGATGGGGGAGCAGGCCTGCACCCTGGCCAACGCGGTGGACTACCGCTCCGCCGGAACGGTGGAGTTCATCGTCGACAAGGACCGCAACTTCTACTTCCTGGAGATGAACACCCGCCTGCAGGTGGAGCATCCGGTGACCGAGCTGATCACCGGCGTCGACCTGGTCGAGTGGATGATCCGCATCGCCAATGGCGAGAAGCTGACCCTGACCCAGGACGACATCAAGCTGAATGGCTGGGCGGTCGAGAGCCGCATCTACGCGGAGGATCCGTATCGCGGCTTCCTGCCCTCCATCGGTCGCCTGTCCCGCTTCGCCCCGCCGGAGGAAAGCGCCACGGTGCGCGTCGATACCGGCGTGGTCGAGGGATCGGAGATCACGATGTTCTACGACCCGATGATCGCGAAGCTGTGCAGCTACGGTCCTGACCGGAAGACCGCCATCGACAACATGATCGGTGCCCTGAACGGTTTCCGGCTGGAGGGGATCAGCCACAACATCAACTTCGTCAATGCCGTCTGCAACCACCCGCGCTTCCGGGAAGGCCGCCTGACCACCAACTTCATCGCCGAGGAATATCCGGACGGCTTCGAGGGCGGGGAGATCGACGAGGCCACCCGCCGTCGCCTGGTCGCGGTCGCCGTGGTGGTGCATCTGCGTGACCGGATCCGCGCCACCGGGATCTCCGGCCAGGTGCCGCATTTCCGTCCGCGCATCGGGCAGGACTGGCGCGTCGCGGTGGGGGAGCAGGACTTCACCGCCCGCGCAACGGCCAGCGACCGCGCCACCGACGTGCATGTGGAGGGCGAACACCTGGTCGTGGAAAGCGACTGGCGTCCGGGCAAGCCGATCTTCAGCGGTACCGTCGGCGGGCAGCGGATGCAGGTGCAGGTGCGCTCCACCGTGGAGGGCTTTGCCCTGACCTTCAACGGGGCCACGGACGACTATTGCGTGCGTACCCCGACTGCGGCCGAACTGGCCGCGCTGATGCCGGTCAAGGAAGCGCCGGACCTCTCCAAGCTGCTGCTCTGCCCGATGCCGGGCATGGTGATGCAGATCCATGTGGAGGTCGGTGACGAGGTGAAGACCGGTCAGGCGCTGGCGGTGGTCGAGGCGATGAAGATGGAGAACGTGCTGCGGGCCGAGGCCGACGGCGTGGTCTCCGTCATCAAGGCCGCGCCGGGCGACAGCCTGGCGGTGGACGATGTCATCCTGGAGCTTGAATAGCCGCCGGCAGGTCACCTTCTGCGGGTGAGTGGGCGGCCTCCGCCAGGATCCAGTCCCGGAACGCCATGATGCGCGGGCGCATGGCGTTGCGCGGCGGGCAGACGAACCAGTAGGACATGGAGAGCGGCTGTTCTCCCTCGAAGGGGGTGACCAGCCGCCCCGTGGCGAGATCATGCGCGGCCAGCGACCGCCGCGTCAGCACGACGCCCATGCCGTCGATCGCGGCCTGGACCGCGTGGTCGGCGTAGGAGAAGTGGGTGCCGCGCCGCCAGTCCACCTGGCCCTCCGCCCCGACCGCCATCAGCCAGGCCCGCCAGTCCGGCGTCATCGGGTCATAGCGCAGCGAGTCGTCATGGATCAACGGCAGGCGTGCGAGATCGGACGGCCGGGTGACGCCGCCGACACTCTCCAGCAGCGCCGGGCTGGCGGCGGGCAGCACGGTATCGTCCAGGATCTTCCAGGCCTTCAGGTCCGGGTAGTTGCCGGACCCGAAACGGATGGCGCAGTCAAAGCCGCCCTTGCTGAAATCCGCCATCTCCATGCTGGCCGAGATGCGCACGTCCAGCTCCGGGTGGGCGCGGTTGAAACGCTCCAGCCTCGGGATCAGCCACTTGACGGCGAAGGACGGAACGGTGGAGACGGAGATCAGGTTCTCCCCGTCATCCTCGTCCAGCGTCGATAGCGCGTCCACCATCAGGTCGAAGGCACGGGTGAGATCGGGCAGCAGCCGTCGCGCCGCGTCGGTCAGTTCGACCGCGCGGTTGAGACGCTGGAACAGTTCCACCCCCAGATAGTCCTCCAGCGTCCTGATCTGGTGGCCGATGGCCGCCGGTGTGACGGACAGCTCATCGGCGGCGCCCTTGAAGCTCTCGTGCCGGGCCGCTGCCTCGAAGGCGCGTAGGGCGTTCAGTGGGGGCAGTCTGCGTCGCATGGCTCATCCGGATCTGTCTCGACCTCTCCCGATATACATTTCCTGTTCCGAAAGCCAAGAATTCGTCGTTTGTTGCCGTGTGTGCACCGCACCATCTCTCCTTCATCGAAGACACGGAAGTTCACCGGGCCGACCCTGAAAGGCCAGCCGGAACAAGGAGAGAAGAGATGACCGTACAGTCCTACGACCTGACGCATTCCCATGGCGGTCTGCTGGCCCGTGCCTCTGGCTGGGTGCAGGATCGCTTGACCGAACTGCAGGCCGGCATCGAGAACGCGCGGCGGCTTGAGCAGCTGGAGAGGTTGAGCGACCGCACCCTGCATGACATCGGCCTGAACCGGTCGGAGCTGACCTCAGTCGTCAGCCATCCGCACGACGCGACCCGGGTGCGCTGACCCGCTGATCCCCTGATCCCCTGATCCGGACCCGGATCCGACAGGACCCCCGTGACCCCAGCGGTCGCGGGGGTTTCCGATTCCGCAGCCAACTTATCGCACCACGCGCCCCGGACCATGTACTATGGTCGCCATGACGGATTGACTGACTGATTTGGGGAGAACAGGTCATGGCTCTTTTGCGTTTCGGGGCGTTTCTGGCGCCGCATCATCCGATTGGCGAGCATCCGATGCTCCAGTTCCGGTCCGACCTGGACCTGGTCAGCCAGCTGGACCGCCTCGGCTATGACGAGTTCTGGTGCGGCGAGCACCATTCGACGGGCTGGGAGATCATTGCCTCCCCCGAGATGTTCCTGGCGGCGGCGGGGGAACGCTCTCACCGCATCCGCCTCGGCACCGGCGTCGTCTCCCTGCCATATCACCATCCCTTCATCGTGGCGCAGCGGATGGTGCAGCTTGATCACATGACCGGCGGTCGGGCGATCTTCGGCTCCGGACCCGGTGCGCTGCCGTCGGACGCGCACACGCTGGGCATCGATCCCATGACGCAGCGTGACCGCCAGGACGAGGCCATCGGCGTCATCCGCCGACTGCTGCGGGGGGAGGAACGCTTCGACTACAAGGCCGACTGGTTCCAGATGCATGACGCGAAGCTGCAGCTGATGCCGCTGCAGGAGGATATGCCGTTCGCCGTCGCCTCCATGATCAGCCCCTCCGGCATGACGCTGGCGGGCAAGCACGGCACCGGCGTGCTCTCCATCGGTTCCATGTCGTCCGCCGGGCTGCAGTCGCTTGCGACCCAGTGGAGCTTCGCCGAGGAATCGGCTGAGAAGCATGGCAACACCGTTGACCGCACGGACTGGCGCATCGTGCTGATGTGGCACATCGCGGAAACGCGGGAACAGGCGATTGCCGAGGCCAAGGACGGGCTGCTGCGCTGGCACAATGAATACAATGTCGGCACGCTGATGCGGCCGGGTGTCGAGGCGTTCAAGAACGCGCACGAGGCCGTGGAGACGACGGCCCTCGCCGATGGCGCGACGGCGGTGATCGGCACGCCGGACGACCTGGTGAAACGCATCCGCGACCTGATGCAGCTCACCGGCGGCTTCGGCGCGGTGATCGGCTTCGTCCACGACTGGGCCAGCCGTCCGAACACGTCGAAGAGCTGGGACCTTGTCGCGCGCTACGTGATCCCGGAGGTCAACGGCATGCTGGACGCCTATCGCGAGTCGCGTCAGTTCGTCGTGGAGAACAGGGAGACCTTCGAGCAGGCGCAGAAGGCCATCCTGAGCAAGATCATGGACAATCCGCGCGCGGCGGAGGCGCTGAAGGCCGGGGGCGTGAACGCGCCCAACATCGGGCCGCATGCCGGGCCGGACCTGAAGAAGGGGGCAGGATGAACGACACACCTGACCGACCGGACGGTCCGGACCGCCTGGACAGCATCGAGGCGCTGGAGGCGCACTACGGCCTGCCGGTGCAGGGGGCGCTGGACAAGGAACTCGGCCACATCTCCGACCCCTACCGCCGCTTCATCGAGCGTTCGCCGTTCGTGATCCTGGCCACCTGCGGGCCGGAGGGGCTGGATTGCTCCCCGCGCGGCGATCCGCAAGGGTTCGTGCGGGTGATCGACAAGCGGCGGGTGCAGTTCCCGGACCGGCGCGGCAACAACCGCATCGACAGCCTGCGCAACATCGTCCGCGATCCGCGCGTCTCGCTGCTGTTCATGATCCCGGGCGTCGGGGAGACCCTGCGCATCAACGGGCAGGCGGAACTGCTGGTGGACCACGACCTGCTGCATTCCTTCGCCATGGGCGACAAGGTGCCTAAATGCGTCGTGTCGGTGACCGTCGACCGCATCTACTACCAGTGCCAGAAGGCATTGCACCGGTCCCGCCTGTGGGATCCGGAAGGCTTCGCGCAGAAGGGCGAGGTGCCGACGGCGGGCGAGATGCTGAAATCGGTCTTCGGCAGCGAATTCGATGCAGAGAGCTATGACGCGAACTATCCCGAACATAGGGCGAAGACGATCTATTGATCCTGGGGAGGAACAATGAGCCAGCCGGAACACATCACTTACGAGGTGGCCGACGGCCGCGCCCGGATCACGCTGAACCGCCCGGAGAAGCGCAATGCGCTGTCCGTCGACCTGCTCAAGGAACTGAACGCGGCCCTGTGGGAAGCGGACAACGACAAGGCGGTGCACAGTGTCATCGTGCGCGGCGCGGGCAGCTGCTTCTCCGCCGGGTACGACCTGACGCCGGGCCTGAACAGCACGCAGACCAGTGGCCAGGGAGACCGAAACTACCGCGACGGCGGCATCTATGCCGACCCGACCATCGATGATGACATCTGGCGCCTGGAATATGGCCAGCGTCTGCGCATGGCGCTGTTCGACATGCACAAGCCGGTCATCGCGCAGGTCCATGGGCACTGCCTCGCCGGCGGCACGGACGTGGCGCTGCTATGCGACATGGTGATCGCGGCGGATGATGCCGTGATCGGCTTTCCCCCGGCGCGCGATCTCGGCTCCCTGCCCAACCAGATGTGGCTCTACAATTGCGGGCCGCAATGGGCGAAGCGGCTGCTGCTGACCGGGGACACGGTGACGGGGGCGGAGGCGGCGCTGATCGGCCTGGTGCTGAAATCGGTGCCGGCCGACATGCTGGAGGCGGAGGTCGAGGGACTGGCCGACCGCATGGCCGGTATCGACCCCGACCTGCTGGCCGCGAACAAGCGCATCGTCAACCTGGGCATCGAACTGATGGGCGGCCGCACGCTGCAGCGGCTCTCGGCGGAGAATGATGCCCGTGCCCACCTGGCGCCGGGAACCCGCAAGTTCCGGGAGGTTGCACGGTCGGAGGGGCTGAAGGCGGCGCTGCAGACGCGGGACCGGAACTTCGGCGACGGGCGCGCGCGGGTGCGTGGCCCGGAAATCCGTGACGAGAAAGGACACCTCATTCCCGAATGACGGAGTATCCGCATATTCCCGAGGATGTGCTGCTCAGGCTGGCCGAAGCCGGACGTCCGTCCCTGAGCCTGCTGAACTGCTGGTGCGCGATGCGCGAAGGACAGGATGTACCGTCGCGGCGCAACTTCGATCCGACCCTGCTCGGGCGCTATCTCGCCAAGGTCTACCTCTACGCGTTCGATGAGGCGAGGGGCGACTTTGTCTGTCGGCTGGCGGGAGAGGAGGTCAACGATGCCTGGGGCGGAAGCATCAAGGGCCGGACCTTCCGCGAGGTCGTCGGCGATGACCACCATGCCGCCGCGCTTGCCCGCTGGCGTGCGATCATCGAGACACCGCTGGTCCAGTTCGGCGTGATGGAGGACGAGGTCGGTCGGGACCGGCGCAGGGTCGGGGAGCGGCTGGTCACCCCCGTGCGCGACGAGAATGGCGCGACCCTGATGATCCTGGGCCTTGGTGACTACATCGTGCGGCAGAACGACCGGACCTGGATCTCGCCCGTCTGGAACCGGATCGTTCGTATCCCGTGCGCCGAGATCGGACATGTCGGCACCGGCCGGACGTGATCACGGGCCGGTGCAGCGCCTGCTGCGGGTGATGTGATCCCCTTCGCATCCCACCCGGGTTCCGTCGCGTCCCGCGCCCTTGAACGTTTATTTTTCCCCGGACATGGCGGATAGTGAGCCGCAGGGGAAATTCACGTATCGAGGGGATACCGATGAGCGACGAACTCAACAAGATGGCGCTGGACTATCACCGCTACCCGACACCGGGCAAGCTGGCGATCCAGCCGACCACCAAGCTGGCCAATCAGCGCGACCTTTCGCTGGCCTACAGCCCCGGTGTTGCCGCGGCCTGCTCCCTGATCCACGAGGATCCGCTGGAAGCCGCCAACATGACCGCGCGCGGCAACCTGGTGGCCGTCATCTCCAACGGCACGGCGGTGCTGGGCCTGGGCAATATCGGCCCGCTGGCGTCCAAGCCGGTGATGGAGGGCAAGGCGGTCCTGTTCAAGAAGTTCGCCGGCATCGACGTCTTCGACATCGAGATCAACCAGATGAGCATCGAGGAGACGGTGAACGTCGTCGCGGCGCTGGAACCGACCTTCGGTGGCGTCAACCTGGAGGATATCGGTGCCCCGGCCTGCTTCGAGATCGAGCGGCTGTGCCGGGAGCGCATGAACATCCCCGTCTTCCACGATGACCAGCACGGTACCGCGATCTGCGTGGGCGCGGCGATCTACAATGCCTGCCGCGTCGTCGGCAAGGACCTGGACAAGGTGAAGGTCGTCTGCTCCGGCGCCGGTGCCGCCGCCCAGGCCTGCATGGCGCTGATCGTCTCGCTGGGCGTGACCAAGGAGAACATCACCGTCTGCGACCGCTCCGGTCCGATCTACAAGGGCCGCAAGGAGAAGATGGACAAGTACAAGGAGCACTGGGCCGTCGAGACCGATGCCCGCTCCATCGGGGAGGCCGTGAAGGGCGCGGACGTGTTCGTCGGTGTCTCCGGTCCCGGCACCCTGACCGGCGACATGGTCAAGACCATGGCCGCGAAGCCCATCATCATGGCGCTTGCCAACCCGACGCCGGAGATCCTGCCGGAAGAGGCGCGGGCCGCCAGTGCCGACGCGATCATCGCCACCGGCCGGTCAGACTATCCGAACCAGGTCAACAACGTGCTCTGCTTCCCGTTCCTGTTCCGTGGTGCGCTGGACTGCGGTGCGACCACCATCAACGAGGAGATGAAGGTTGCGGCCACCAAGGCCATCGCCGACCTGGCGAAGCAGGAAGTCTCCGACGTGGTGGCGAAGGCCTATGGCGTCGACAGCCTGGAATTCGGGCCGGACTACATCATTCCGAAGCCCTTCGATCCGCGCCTGATGGTGGAGGTCTCGGCCGCTGTGGCCCAGGCCGCGATGGACTCCGGTGTTGCCGTGCGCCCGATCGAGGACATGGCCGCCTATCGCGCCAAGCTGAACGAGTATGTCTACAAGACCGGCTTTGCCATGAAGCCCGTCTTCGACCGCGCCAAGGCCGACCCGAAGAAGATCGCCTATGCCGATGGCGAGCAGGAGCGTGTGCTGCGTGCGGCGCAGGTCATCATCGATGACGGCCTTGCCCGCCCGCTGCTGATCGGTCGCCAGGAGGTGATCGAGCGCCGGATCGAGCGGTTTGGCCTGCGCATGAAGGTCGGTGCCGACCTCGACATCTTCGATCCCGGCACCGACGCGGGGATCAGCGACCTGACCGACGCCCTGGTGGCGCGCATGGGGCGGAATGGCGTGACGCCGGACGAGGCGCGCTACCTGATCCGCACCAACCCGACCGTCATTGCCTCCCTGCTGCTGGATCGCGGCGACGTGGACGGCATGCTGTGCGGCCTGGTCGGGCGCTATGACCGCCATATCCGCTTCGTGCGGGAGATCGTCGGCCTGCGTCCCGGTGTCTCCGAGCCCTCCGCGATCGAGCTGGTGATCATGGACCGGGGCACCATGGCCATCGCCGATACCCATGTGACCGACGACCCGACGGCGGAGCAGATCGCCGAGATGGCGGTCATGGTGGCCGAGGTGGTGGACCGCTTCGGGATCGAGCCGCACGTGGCGCTGCTGGCGCATTCCAACTTCGGCGACAATGACGACCCGTCGTCGCTGAAGATGCGCAAGGCGCTGGAACTGGTGCGCAAGATGGCACCGGACCTGGAGATCGACGGCGAGATGAAGGGTGACACCGCGCTGAACGAGTCGGTGCGCAACCGCATCAACCCGAACTCCACCCTGACCCGGAATGCCAGCGTGCTGATCGCGCCGAACATGGATGCGGCCAACATCGCCTTCAACCTGGTCAAGGAGACCACGGAGGGGATGTCCGTCGGGCCGATCCTGATCGGCATGCAGAAGTCAGCGCATGTCGTCACTCCGGCGATCACCACGCGCGGTATCGTCAACATGACGGCAGCCGCCGTCGTGGGCGCGCAGGACCATCAGTCCGGTGCCATTGCCGCGGCGCCTGTCGCCGCCGAGTGATCCGGACCATGCAGCCTGAACAGCTGTGAGATTGCCCGCCCGGCGCGCCGTTCGCATTCGGCGTCGTCGGGCGGGCCGATCACCCCGATCACCCGTCTGACCTGCAGGTCACCGATCAGCAGTCCGACGAAGGTTTCAGCCATTTCAGACACCGGTGCGCCGGACAGCATGCCGGACGCCTGCAACCCCTGCAGCTGCGCACCGATCAGCGGCACCACCGTGTTCCGGCCCGATTCGGCGATGGTCCGGCCCAGCGTCGCGGTGTCGTTCACGTCCGCCGCCGCCGCCCGGTTCAGCGCCACCGCGCGTGGCCCCGTCACCAGTTGCAGCAACAGCGGGGCCATCTCCGACAGCGTCTCCAGCGGGTCTGCGCCTTCGGTCTGGCGGGCCAGCAGCAGGTCCCGGACCTCCGCCGCATTGTCCTCCACCAGGGTCCGGAACAGGCCCTGCTTGTTGCCGTACCAGCGATAGAGCGTCTCGTTCGATGCCCCGGCATGGCGGGCGATGGCCAGCATGGAGGTGGCGCGATAGCCATCGCGTTCCAGCAGTTCGTAGGCCGCGTCGGCGATCCGCCGGTGCCGCGCGCGCTGTCGTTCCGTCTTCAGTTCCATCAATGCCGTCACCGGAGCAGGGGCCTCGGGTTCATTTCCACTTGATCAAACCGTAAAGAAGTGTACGTACTTGTCAAAAGCGTACACATAAATACGGTTGGAGCGAGAGCATGATGCGTCCCATACTGATCCTCGGCACGGCGCTGCTGACCCTGTCGTTCGGCCTGATGGCCGGGTTCTTCTTCGCCTTCTCCTTCACGGTGATGCCGGGTCTGGACCTGCTGGCGGAAGCGGCGGCCATCGACGCGATGCAGGCGATCAACGTGGCGGTGCGCAACCCGGTCTTCTTCGCCGGGTTCGCCCTGCCACCTGTCCTTGCCCTCGCGCTGGCGCTCGGTTGCCTGGTGACAGGCCACCGTGGCACGGGGCTGCTGCTGCTCGTCACGGGGGTCATCTACCTCGCCGGTGTCGTCGCGCTGACGGCGACCATCAATGTCCCGATGAACCGGGCACTGGCGGAGGGATACCTGTCAGGACATGCGGGCTGGCTGGACTGGTCGGCGGCCTGGACCGGGTCCAACCATCTGCGCATGCTGGCGGCGTCCCTGGCCTTGCTGATGGCGAGCCTTGCCATGGTTCGTCTGTGCCAGGGACGGGTTGGGGTTGCGCATCGACCGGGATGACAAGCGGTTCCGGGTCTCGCACAATGGCGCCCAGTCATCTGAATTCCGGGGAGGAAAAGTGCGATGCGTGGTCAGGGACCATTGAGCGGTGTGAAGGTTGTCGAGCTGGCGGGCATCGGCCCCGGGCCGATGGGGGCGATGCTGCTGGGCGATCTGGGGGCTGACGTGGTCCGCATCGACCGCCAGACAGCGGCCGATCTCGGCATCGACCGGGGCAGCAAGAAATGGGACCTGCTGAACCGTTCCAAGCGTTCGGTCGCCGCCAACCTGAAGGTGGCGGAAGGCGTCGAGACGGTGCTGAAGCTGGTGGAGAAGGCCGACATCCTGATCGAGGGGATGCGTCCCGGCGTGACGGAGCGACTGGGCCTTGGCCCGGACGAGTGCTTCAAGCGCAACCCGGCGCTGGTCTATGGCCGTGTCACCGGCTGGGGCCAGGACGGCCCCATCGCCCATGCCGCCGGGCACGACATGAACTACATCTCCCTGACCGGTGCGCTGCACGCGATCGGCACGAAGGGCACCAAGCCGATCCCGCCGCTGAACCTGGTCGGTGACTTCGGCGGTGGCGCGCTCTACCTCGCCTATGGCTGCCTCGCCGCCTACATCGAGGCGCAGCGGTCCGGCAAGGGCCAGGTGGTCGATGCGGCGATGATCGACGGCGCGTCCAACCTGATGACCGCGATCTACGGCATGAAGGCGGCGGGCCGCTGGCAGCAGCAGCGCGGCACCAACATCCTCGACACCGGCGCGCACTTCTATGACGTGTACGAGACCAGCGACGGCAAGTACGTCTCCATCGGCTCCATCGAGGGCAAGTTCTACGCGGAACTGAAGGAGAAGCTGGGCATGGCGCCGGACGCGATGCCGGAGCAGATGAACCCCGCCAAGTGGGACGAGTACCGCGCCGAGATTGCCGCGATCATCGCCACCAGGACCCGCGACCACTGGTGCGACGTGATGGAAGGTTCCGACGTCTGCTTCGCGCCGGTGCTGGACATGGACGAAGCTCCGGCCCATCCGCACAACGTCGCCCGCCAGACCTTCATCGAGGTCGAGGGCGTAACTCAGCCGAACGCCGCGCCGCGCTTCTCCGGCACCCCGGCAGGCAAGCCGACGGTCGCACCCGATCCGGGGGCGAACACCGACGAGGCGCTGGCCGAGTGGGGCTTCGACGCCGACGAGATCGCGCGCCTGCGCGCCTCCGGCGCCGTTTCCTGACCGGAACGCCCGGCATGGGACGCCTGGACGGCAAGGTGGTGTGGATCACCGGTGCCGCATCCGGCCTCGGGCGGGCGTCCGCGCTCGCCTGCGCCGGGGAGGGGGCGACGATCCTTGCCACCGACCTGGAGGCACCGGTCGCCGTGGTGACGGAGATCGAGGGGCTGGGCGGTCAGGCGACCGCCCTGGCCCAGGATGTCACCGACGAAGCCCGTTGGGACGTGATCGCCGATGAGGCGGAGACACGGTTCGGCGGCTTTCAGGTGCTGGTGAACAATGCCGGGGTTGGTGCCAACAAGCCGCTGGTCGATTCGGACCTGGCCTACTGGCGCTGGATCCAGTCGGTGAACTCCGACGCGGTGTTTCTCGGCACCCGCGTCGGGTTTCGGCGCATGGCCCCCGGCGGATCCATCATCAACATCTCCTCGATCCTGGGAATTGTTGGCAATGCCGGCACCACCGCCTACTGCGCCTCCAAGGGGGCGGTGCGGCTGTTCAGCAAGGCGGCGGCGGTGGAGGCGGCGCAGACCGGCCTCGGCATCCGGGTGAATTCGGTTCATCCGGGCTACATCGAGACCCCGATGGTGATGGACGGTGTCGCGCAGCGCCCGGAGCCGGAGAAGATCATCGAGATGCTGAAGGCACGGCATCCGGTGGGGCACCTCGGCCAGCCCGACGACATTGCCCGCGCTGTGGTCTATCTCGCCTCCGACGAGACGAAGTTCGTCACGGGGACCGAGATCGTGGTGGATGGCGGCTACACCGCCTGGTGACCGGGTTCCTGCGGCCTTCGCCGTTGCATTGGGCCTGCCTGACGTGAGACCTTGACGGGTGGGGAATCCTCCCCGCGACGTCCCGTGAAGAGGGTCTGCGCCAATGAGCAGCGCCGACGCGTTGTCAGACAGGCAGTCCGCGGCCAAGGCCAGGGACCAGGATGGTGCGAAGGTCGAAGTCCGACGGGAGTTCGACGGCACCAGTGATTCGCCCTCGCTGGACCGCGATCAGCGCATCCGCGCGGAGATGATTGCCGAACTGATCCGAGAATCCGGGCGTCTGCGGGTCATTCCGTTCATGGTGATCGGCATCCTGGCCACCGTGTTCCTGGAACGCGCGGCGATCTGGCCCGCGGTCATCCTGGCCGTCGGGGTCGTGGTCATGGTCTTCGCGGCGGACCGGCTGCGCCGGGCATTCGAGGCGGAACCGGCCAAGATCGGCACGGCGGAGGCGTGGGGCCTGCGCTACACCGCGCTCTCCGCCGCCATCGGGCTGGTCTGGGGGCCGTGCGTCGCCAGCTACTTCGATGCCACTTCCTATCCCCACCAGGCATTCCTGGCGCTGCTGATCTTCGGCTCCCTGGTGGCGGCGGTGGTGCATCGCGCGCTGTATCCGCCTGCCTTCATCGCCTTTGCGGTTCCGACCAGCCTGCCGATCGTCGTCATGCTGCTGCTGGATGGCAGCCGCCTTGCGCTGGCAACCGCCGGGGCAGGGGTGATCGCACTGATCATGCTGCTGGGCTGGCTGCGCGGCCTGAACCGTCGCTACCGGGAATCCATGGCGCTCAGGTTCGAGAACACGGACCTGATCGAACGGCTGGAGACCGCGCACCGCAGCGCCGAGGCCGCGCGGCTGCAGGCGGAGGCGGGGGACCGCGCGAAGTCGGAGTTCCTCGCCACCATCAGCCATGAACTGCGCACGCCGATGAACGGCATCATCGGCATGACCGGCCTGCTGCAGGGCACGCGGCTGACCACGCAGCAGCAGTCCTATGCCGAGATCGTGCGGGAATCGGCGGATGCGCTGCTGAACCTGATCAACGACATTCTCGACCTGACCAAGCTGGAGGCCGGGCGGGTCGAACTGGACGATGCACCCTTCGAGGTGGCGCGGACGGTGGAGAGCGTTGTCGGGCTGATGGCGGCGCGGGCACAGGCCAAGGGGCTGGAGATCGCCAGCCACATCGCACCGGACTGCCCGGAGATCATGACTGCCGATGCGGGCCGCCTGCGCCAGATCCTGCTCAACCTGGTCAGCAACGCCATCAAGTTCACGGAGACCGGGCATGTCACCCTGGCCGTCGCCCCGGCGCCAGGGCAGAGCGCCGTGCTGCGCTTCGAGGTCTCGGATACCGGCATTGGCATCCCGTCGGACATCCAGCCGCGCCTGTTCCGTCCCTTCAGCCAGGGCGGCGGCATCTCGCGCCGCTTTGGTGGCACCGGACTGGGCCTCGCGATCTCGCGCCGGCTGGTGAACGCCATGGGCGGGGATATCCGCCTGGTCAGCATCGAGGGGGAGGGATCGGTCTTCACGGTCGACCTGCCTGTCCGCAATGGCCGCACCGTGCGTCCGCTCAACGGGCTGGAGCGGGCATCGGTGCTGATCGTCGGCGCCGAAGGCAAGATGCGGGAGGTCGCGGCCCGCTATGCCCGTGACTGGCGCGCGCGGGTGCGCGAGACCGGCTCACCCGCCGGGGCGCTGGACATCCTGCGCGGTTCGGAGAGGGTGGATACCTGCGTCGTGGACTGGCGGGTGCGGGGTGGCGCAGGCTCCTTCGCGCGCCAGGTGCGGGAGGACAAGGCCCTGTCCGGCGTGCGCCTGATCCTCACCGTGCCTGTCGGCGTGGTCGAGGCGCAGACGGAGGAGGATGACGCGCTGTTCGATGCGCGGATCCTGCAGCCGCTGCGGCGTGGCATCTATCATCGTGCGCTGATCGGTGCGCCACTGGAACGCGGTGACCAGCCGGAGGCGCCGAAGGCACCTCAGCCCGCCTCCACCCATCGCCTGCGGGTGCTGATCGTCGATGACGTGGCGGTGAACCAGAAACTGGCTTCCTCCATCGTCGAGAGCGCCGGGCATGACGCCGTTGCCGCCGGGGGCGGTCGGGAGGCACTGCAGGCTCTGCGCGCCCTGCCATACGACATGGTGCTGATGGATGTGGAGATGCCGGACATGGACGGGCTTGCCGCCACCAGGGCCGTCCGCAAGCTGCCGGGCGCGGCAGGGCGCATTCCGATCATCGCCATGACGGCGCATCCGGGGGACGAGTATCTCGACCGCTGCGTCGATGCGGGCATGAACGGCTACCTCGCCAAGCCGCTGGATGCGGAGGAACTGCTGCAGATGCTGCGCAACCGTGCGGCGGAGGTGGAGGCCGGTGACAGGCCGGAGGCGCGGCCGCCCGCGTCCCCGATCCAGGACCGGCTGAACGTCAGGCTGGACCCGGAGACCTCCCGCGCGCTGATGCAGCATTTCGTGAACGACCTGGAGGGCTGGACCGACGAACTGCCCGGGCTGGACGATGCCGCCCGGACCCGGCTGGCCCACGCCATCAAGGGTGCGGCGCTCAATCTCGGCTTCGCTGAACTGGCGGAGGCGGCGGAGGCGCTGGAGAAGGGCAAGGCAGTGCCTGACAGCGGCGACGCCATGGCCTACCTTCAGCAGGTGATGGGCACGACCCGCGCGGAACTGTTGGCGGAACTGGACCCGGAGAGCCGGACCTGAGCCGTCGCGGTCGCGCGCCCGACCGGGTATCGGCGGGACCAGGGGAAATGAAACGACTGAAAAGGCCGGAATTGCCATGCTGTTGAAGTGGCCGAAAGCTGGACCCGAGAATGCCGTTGATCCGGACAGCGCGCGTGCGCCCCTGACGCTGGAGTCGCTGGACCGCATCCGGCGGGGAACCGCGACCCTGCTGGTGGCGCTGACCGCGCTGTGGCTGGTCATGGTCGGGCTCTGGTTCATGCAGTCCGCCGGTCTGTCCGCGGTGACCCTGATGCTGCCGCACGAACTGGCACTGGTCGTGCTGGCCGCCTTCGTGCCGCCGGCATTCCTGTGGCTGGCGGGGTTCTGGTACTGGCGCAGTGTCGATTCAAGTCACAGCCGCTCCGCCCTGCACGCGGTGCTGAAGGACATGGCGTTCCCCGATCCGGAGGCGGAGGCGCGGCTGAACGCGATGACCCTGTCTCTGCGACGGCTCAGCCAGGCGCTGGAGAGCGAGACCACCAACGCGCTGACGCGGGTGGAACGGCTGGACGAGCGGATCGGCAAGGGAACGGAGGCACTGTCGGCGGCGGCACGTCACGCGGCGGAGCAGTCGGATCACCTGGGCCAGACCATCAACGACCGGGCCGAGGCGCAGCGGAACCTGCTGAACGATGTGCGGGCACTGGATTCGGAGATCCGTGCCCTGGGCGAGCGCCAGGGCCAGGCTCTGGGCCAGGCGGTGGCGGAGGCCGGGAGACGCACGGCGGAGATCGAGGCCGCGCTCAGGACCCAGCTTGTCGCTGCCGATGACACGGTGGAGCAGGTGGCGAAGCGTGCCGGGCAGATCAACACCATGCTGGAACAGCCGATGGCCCGGCTGCGGGAGGAGGCGGACAGCACCGTGCGTCGCGTTGCCGGTGTCAGCCAGGACCTGCGTGGCCGCATGGAGGCCCTGTCGCAGGTCATCGCCCGGACAATGGACCAGGCGGAGGGGCTGCGCGAGGGTGTGGACGGCCAGATCGCACGCCTGCGGGACGGCCTCGGCGGTGTGCAGTCCACCCTGGCGACGGTGATCGCCGACAGCCGCCAGCAACTTGGCGAACTGGACGAGGTGGCGGGACGCAGCGCCCAGCGTGCCGGGGAGAGTGCGGAGGCGATCGCGTCCCGCAATGCCGCGCTGGCAAAGCTGCTCGACGATATCGGCATCGTCACGGCGGAGGCCGAGCAGGCCCTGCAGTCGACCGCCGACCGGACCTGGGCCGCGACCCAGCGTTTCGCGGGCGAGGTCGAGACGCTGGACGCGCGCGGCGGCGAGGTCTCGGAACGGACGGAGGACCTGGCGGGTCGTATCGGGCGGCTGACCGGCAGCCTGGCGGAGATCGAGCAGCGGCTCGCCGCCACCGGCGAGCGGATGGTGGAATCACGCGATGACCTGGCCGCGAGCGTGACCGAGATGCAGGGTACGGCGGCACAGATGATCGACCGGATCGAGGAACGGCTGAAGGCCGCCGCCTCCATGGCCGTTGCCTCGGCAGAGCGGTCGGAGGAACGGGCGATTGCCGTTGCCGAGCGGCTGCGGGCCTCCATCGGGGAGCTTTCCGACTATATCGGCACGGTCGAGAGCAAGGCGATTGCCGTCGCCGGGCGCGGCGATGCGCAGGTGGAGGCTCTGGGCGCCCGTGCGGTGGAACTGTCGGACATCATGTCATCCATCGACGCCGCCGTTGCCCAGGGGGACATGACGCTTGGCGGTGTCGTCGGGCGCACGGAGTCCGCCCTTGTCGCGGTGCGGGCAGGCCTGACCGACCTGGGCGAGGCAGTGGACGACATGGACCGCCGCACCGCGCGCAGTGCCGACCTGCTGGCGGAGCGTGAGGGACAGATCAGTGATCTCGGCACCCGCGTCATGGACGGCATGGAGCGTATGGAGCGTGCCTTTGCGCTGCGGGCCGACGCACTGGAACGGCTGGGCGTGCGGGTCGATACCGCCGTCGAGAAGGCGGAAACGGATGTCACGGCGCGGACGGAGGCGGCGGCAGCCCTGCTGGAGAAGATGGCGGGCGATGCCAGCCTGACCATAGGCCGGGCGGGAGCGGCGGTGCGCGAGATGCTGGACGACATGTCCGAACGGACCGGTCGGATCAGCAGCGGTGTCGCCGACGCCAACACGGCCACGGCGGAGACCACCGCGCGGGTGGACGAGCGCATGGCGGAGCTCTCGCTGCTGCTGCGCGATATCGAGCGTACGGTGGCCGAGACCGGGGAGCGGGTGAGCGAGGTCGAGGAACGGGCGCGCCGTGCCGTCGATGGCGTCGGGACCGGTGTCGGCGCCCTTGGTGCCGCCACGGTGCAGCTGGAGAGCCGGGCCGGGGACGCCGCACTGCATCTCGACAGCATTTCCGACCTGATGGCGGACCGTTCCGGGACCCTGTCGGCCCTGGTGACCCGGCTGTCGGCGGCGGCCGTCGATGCGGATGCGGATGTGCGGGCGCGGCTGGAGGGGCTGGCCGAGACGCTCGAGTCGGCCATGGCCACCACCCGCCTGACCACCACGGCCCTCGCGCAGCAGGCAACGCGGGTCGAGGCGGCGGGCGGTGAGGTGGCCGGTCGCATCGATGTTTCCATTGCCCATGTGGACCAGAGGCTGGCGGAGGCTGCCGAGGCTGCGGACAGCGCGGCGGCACGGATGGCGGAGAAGACGGCGGAACTGGCGCTGATGGTCGGTGACCTGGGCGCGGCTGCCGGACAGGCGGAAACCTCCATGACGGAGGTTCGTGCCGGCCTGGAGAAGGTGCTGGCCGAAGTCGGCGAAGGCGCGTCCCGCATGGTGTCGGAGGTGCATGCGCTGGGTCGCATGGCGCTGCGCACCACAGACACGCTGAAGGGCAGCACGGAGACCGTCTCGGCGCGCAACCAGGCACTGCTGGACAGCTTCAACGCCGCCATCGGTACGCTGGCGGATGACGGGCAGCGCGTCGGTGACCTGATCCGGGCCCTGAAGGAGAATGTGGGGGAGGCGGATGCGACCGTCGCACCGGCCCTCGACCGCATGGCCAGCCGGGTCAAGGACGCGAGCGAACTGGCCCGGATGATGGCTGAAGCGCTGGAGTCGGGCAGCGGTGCCATGCTGGTGGAGGCGGAGCAGGTTCGCGACCGGCTGACGGCATTGACCAGCGACCTCGACACGCGGGTGCGGGGGCTCGACACGGCAGCGGACGCGGTCACCACGCGGGTCATCGGGGCCGCTGGGGAGATCGAGCTGCGCACGGAGTCCCTTGGTGCCCTGGGCGCGCGGATTGGCAGCGAAACGCTGGCCCAGGCGGAGGCGCTGGCCAGCCATATCGGCAGCCTTGCCGCCCGCGTCGACGAGAGCGAGAGCCGCATGAGCCAGTCAGGCCGGCGGATCGAGGAGGCCAGTGGTCGCAGTACCGCGGCCGCCCGCGCCGCAACCACGGCCATCGGTGAAGCCGTCTCGGCCATCGAGGCCGGGCTGGGCCGCACCACGGACATGGAAATGGCGGCCGGGAAGCTGGCAAGCGTGGCGGAGGATTCGCGCGAACGGATCGGCGCGGCGGCGGACGGCAGCCTGGCGCAGGCACGGTCGCTTGCGCAGGAGAGCGCGCAACTGACCGACCAGACCCGCAGCCTGGTGGAGGCGGCGGCAGGCGGTGCGGCACGTCTCGCCACCGCCCTGGCCAACGCGCGGCAGGAGACCCAGCGCTTCACCGAGGCCGAGAGCAAGGCGCGGGCAGAGGCAGAGGAAGTGGTCGATGCCCTGGGGGCGCGGGTTTCCCTGATCCGTCAGATGTCGGTGGATCTGCAGGCGACAGGATCGGAGATCGACGCCCTGCTGCAGGCACGGGTCGAGGCGCTGTCACGGGCCGCCGACAGTGCCGGTGAGGCGGTGGGTGCCGTGGCCGAGGATCTGTCGGCGCACCAGCAGGGCCTTGATCGCATGACCGGCGCCGCACGGGACCACGTGACCGCCATGGAACAGCAGGTCGCCGAAGCCATTGCACGCCTGCAGGCGGACTCCGGCAGGCTGGAGCAGGGCTTCGCGGAGATGTTCGGAAGGCTCGGCGACGACGCGGTCCGGACCGAGCAGGAACTTGGCAAGTCGCTCGGCCGGTTGCAGGACGAGGCCATGGCGGTGGAGCAGGGGGCAAGTGCCGCCGCGACCCGCCTGCAGGGAGAGGCGACGGCGCTGGGCCGGTCGCTGCAGGATGCGGGCGGCAAGGGCGAGGAGGCCGCGCGCGCGGTGGCGGAGGCGATGGCCGGCCTGCAGGAGGTGCTGGCCGCCACGCGGACCGGTGCCAGCGAGACGGATGCGGCGATCGCGTCTTCCGCCGCCACGCTGGAGGGCCAACGCCAGGCCTTCCAGGACGCGATGCGGCAGGCACGCGAGGCGCTGGAGGTCGCGGAGGCCAACCTTGGCACCCAGGCCGGTGCCCTGGCCTCCGCCTCCAAGGCCGCGACCATGCAGTCGGGCCTGGCGGCGCGGGCGTTCGAGGTCCAGGTGGGACAGTTGCAGAAGGCATCGAAGGGCGCGGCGCAGGCCGCCGTCGAACTGCGCGACCGGACGGCGGACAACCGTGACAAGCGGTTCCTGCAGTCGGCGGCGTTCGTCGCGGAGGGGCTGAACTCCCTGTCGCTGGACCTGCACCGGCTGCTGGACCGGGACGCGACAGAGCAGGAATGGCGCAGGTTCTACAAGGGCGACCGGGGCTTCTTTGCCCGGCGGCTGGTGGCGCGCAGCCAGGCAAAGCGCATCGCCGCGCTCTACCGCGACGGCGACGACTTCCGTCGCTTCGTCGACCTCTATCTCAACGAGTTCGAGTCGCTGATGCTGAACGTGGAACGCGCGGATCACCAGGGCATGTTGAGCGCGGTGTTCCTCAGCGCCGACGTGGGCAAGCTCTACCTGCTGCTCTGCGAGGCACTGGACCGCGAACCGGCGGGGAAGCGGATCCTGCAACGGGCATCCTGAACATCGAGCATACTTGATCGCTGCGGCCTCTCTCTGGCATGGAACGCAGCGAACAGCGGGGGGAGCACGCCATGAAGGATGGCAACGCGATACTGGCCGGATATGGCGTGACCGTCTTCGAGGTCATGAGCCGCCTGGCCATCGAACATGGCTCGATCAACCTGGGGCAGGGGTTCCCGGACGACAACGGACCCGCCGATGTGCGTGCCGTCGCGGCGGAGGCGCTGGAGGACCGGCCGAACCAGTACCCGCCGATGCTCGGCGTCCCCGAACTGCGCCAGGCGGTGGCAGCCCATGGCAAGCGGTTCTACGGCCTGGATGTGGACTGGCAGACGGAGACGATGGTGACCTCCGGCGCCACCGAGTCGCTTGCCGCCTGTTTCCTGGCGCTGATCGAACCGGGGGACGAGGTGGTCTGCTTCGAGCCGCTGTATGACTGCTACCTGCCGATGATCCGCCGCGCGGGTGGCATCCCGAAGCTGGTGCGGCTCGATCCGCCGGACTGGACCCTGCCGGAGGACCGGCTGCGCGCCGCGTTCGGGCCGAAGACCAAGTTCATCCTGCTCAACAACCCGCTGAACCCGGCGGCCAAGGCGTTCAGCCGGTCGGAGCTTCAGACCATTGCCGACCTGGTGCTGGAACATGATGCCTACGCGGTCTGCGACGAGGTCTATGAGCACATCCTGTTCGACGGGCTGCGCCACACGCCGCTGATCAGCCTGGACGGGATGCGCGACCGTTGCATCAAGATCGGTTCGGCGGGGAAGACCTTCTCCCTGACCGGCTGGAAGGTCGGCTACATGACCGCCTGTCCGGCGCTGCTGCAGCGGGTGGCGAAGGCGCACCAGTTCCTCACCTTCACCACCGCGCCGAACCTGCAGCGCGCCGTGGCCTTCGGGCTGGAGAAGGATGACGGCTACTTCAACGGCCTGTCGGCGGAGATGCAGGCCAAGCGTGACCGCATCCGCGACGGGCTGACCGCCATCGGTTTCGAACCGGCGCTGTGCCAGGGCACCTATTTCCTCAACGCCGACATCCGCTCGGTCGGCTTCCAGGGCAGCGACGTGGAGTTCTGCCGGGAGATCACGCTGAATGCCGGTGTCACCACCGTCCCCGTCAGCGCCTTCTACGCCTCGGAAGGCGCCCGCACCAACTTCGTCCGCTTCTGCTTCTCCAAGCAGGACAGAATCCTCGACGACGCCGTGGCGAAACTGGGGGACTGGGTAAAAAAGGGGTAACGGGTTGGTCGAGAGGAGCCACTGATTGTCCGACTATGCCAACTTCAAAGAGGCACTTTCCCTACTTGCCGAGGCCGTCTCTCAGGTGAAGGCGGCTGGTGGTATTGAACCTGTCTTGGTGGGGGGTGGTGCGGTCGAATTCTATACTTCCGGTCGATTTCTGTCCGGTGATCTTGATCTGGTTGCGCCGCAGATCGAAGCGATCGAGGAAGCCTTGATCGCTGTCGGCTTTGAGCGATCAAGAGGAATCGGACAACCAAGGCGCGGAGTTGTACATCCGGAACTCAAGATCGGTGTCGAAGTTGTCAGTGGTGCGTTGATGGACGGTCGCACTGACCGCGCGCGGATCAGGGTTCTCGACATAGGGCAGGGACGGACTTTGCGAATCATACCTCCCGAGGACCTGATTGCAGACAGGGTGGCCCAAGCCTTGTCCGTCAGGTCGCCGGACAAGGCAATGATCGCTCAGGCTGTCCTGCTGTTCAGGCTTGTGCAGGATATTGACGAAGTCTATCTGGATGAAAGGATCAGCTTCGAGACAAGTGGGGAGGCCGGACTCTCTACGCTGAAGATGTGGGCATCCGACAATGCAGAACATGAACTTTGATGCTTATCAGGCGCAGCTCGCCGAGCGAAAGCGAGAGTTGGGGATCGTCATTGATCCTGAACGGTACCGCAACAACGGCAAGCGCCGTACCGCGTCGAAGCGGGCATTGTTGCAGGCACTGTCTGACCTTGCTGCGAAGGAAGGGCGTCAGCCTCCGTACAAGGCGAATTTCTGACCCCGGACTTCACCGGTTCCCGCGTTGCTCCCGCCAGAGGTCGAGCTTTTCCTGGACCGGGCGGTCGGAGAAGCTGAACAGGACGGTGTCGCTGCCCGCGTCGGCGTTCAGGCTGTACCAGGCCCAGGACGGCACAACGAAATGGTCGCGGGGGCCGAAGCGGAAACTCTCGTCAGCGACGGTGACGGTTCCGGTGCCCTCCACCACGGAGAACACCATGGCGTCGGTGGCGCGGTAGGGCACGCCGGCGAAACCCTGCGGCAGCAACTGCATGAAGGTGGCCATGGTCGGGATCGCATGGTCGCCGTTGACCGGGTTGACGTAGCGCAGTTTCAGGCCCTGCGCGGGGTCCCATTCCTCCGTCCGGCGCATGGTCTCCAGCGCCTCGCGCGTGCGGCTGTAGGGATAGCTGAAGACGGGGGAGGTGTGGCTGGGGGCGGTATAGCCGTCGGGCAGCATGCCCTGGCCATAGCGGGCCAGCGAGTCACCGACCGGGCGGGCGATGGGCTGGCGGTCCTCGCCCCACTTCTCGACGAAGCTGGCGTCGAACATGGTGATCATCGGGATGTCGAGGCCGTCCAGCCAGACCATCGGTTCCGCCGAATCATTGCCGTGGTCATGCCAGGTCCAGCTTGGCGTGATGACGAAGTCGCCCGGCTGCATCAGCGTCTTCTCGCCGTCGACGGCGGTATAGGCGCCGCTGCCCTCCACCACGAAGCGCAGCGCGGACTGGCTGTGGCGGTGCGCCGGGGCCACTTCGCCCGGCAGGATGAGCTGCAGCCCGGCATAGAGCGAGGTGGTGATCTTCGCTTCCCCCGGCATGCCGGGGTTCTCCAGGATCAGCACCCGCCGCTCCGCCTCCTTCGCCGTGATCAGGTCGCCGGAGGCCATGATGTGCGGCCGGATGTCGTCATAGCGCCACAGCGCCGGGCGCACCCTGCTCTTCGGCTCCTTCGTGATCAGGTCGTGCAGCACCTCCCACAGCGGGGCCATGTTGAGGGGGCGGATCTCGTCATAGAAACCCTCCCGCCGTTGCTGCTGCGCCTGGTCCGCCATGGTGCCCTCTCTCCGCGGGGATATCTGGGGATGCGGGTCCGATCCCGCACCGATTGTCTCTGGCCTGATCTTCGGCCACAATCCGGGCCTCATGCAACCTGCTGGCGGACCTGCCGCGCCTGTCCGAACGGAAATTCCCACGTGTCTGTCATCCGCGATATCTCTGCCGGGGTCGGCCTGATTTCCCGCGCGCCCGCTGCCTTCCTCGGCATCTGCGTCGTCGGGGCGCTGGTCGAGACCATGCTGGCGCTGGGCGGTTACCTGATCCTCGGCCCCTTCATCGTCACGGTGGTCGGAGCCTACATGCTGATCATCCTGGCGACGGAGGTCTGCCTGGGCATCACCAGCTTCCGCGCCATCGACTGGAAGCCGAAGGGGCCGCAACTGCTGACCGTGCTGATGTCGGGGCTACTGATCTTCGTCATCTTCATGATCACCATGCTGCCCTTCTCCCTGCTGTTCCTGCTGGTCGCCGCGCCACCGCTGCCTGCGGAACCGGCGCAGTCGGCGGAGGAACTGGAGGCCATGTTCGGCACCTACCTGGAGCAACTGATCTCCAACCCGAGCAGCATCGCCATGATGACTGCCGGGACGGTGGCTGTGCTGGCCTTCGCCGCGTCGCGCTTCGCCATGGTGCCAGTGATCTCGATTGCCTGGCAGCTCGACTTCGGTGAGGCCCGCAAGCGGCACGCGGAACGTTTCCTGGGCCTGCGCTGGCGGCTGTTCCGCGCCCTCCTGATCCTGCTGGGCCTCTCGCTGTTGCTGAAACTTGGCGCGGGCAGCGTGATCGGCGGCCCGCCGGGGCTGCTGCTCGGCAGCCTGGCTGACTGGCTCGTCGGCCTCGCCCTGCCGGTCTCGGTCACCGCGGCCGTGCTCTACGAGAACGCGGTGGGGCAGCAGGCCCCGCCGGTCACCGGCGATGCCGAATGAGCATCTTCATTCGTGACCTAAAAGGTGGGCTGGCCATTGTCCGGTCCGCACAGGTCGCGGTGGCGGTCTTCGTGCTGTTCGCGACCGGGGTCGAGCTGGCATCCGAGGCGCTTTCGTCCGGGATCATATCCGGCGGGCTTGATGGCTTTTCGTTCGGTTCCATCGGGCTGACCTTCGTCCTTGTCTCCTGGGTGATACCGCTGCTTACCACGTTCCTGCTTGTCCTGTTCATGATCGAGATTGCGGCAGTGGCCGCGGACCGGGTTGCGGGCAAGGAGACCCGCATGCAGCTGGTGTTCAGGGCGCGGGTGGCCTGGGCGCTGTTCCTCGTGTGTGTCTTCAGCCTGTTGATTTTCCTGCTTCTCTCCTGGCTGTTGACGGCGTTCCAGGGTGTCATCTTTGCCTCCATCATGGGCGATGCGCTGCGGCAGGGCGGAGGCAGTGGGGATCTGGAGGGCACGTTCTCCACCATCCAGATCGTCGGCGCGTTCCACCAGCTGCTTGCGCTGGTGGCGCTCGCCTTCGGCGTGTCACGCTTCGCGCTGATTCCGCTGATCGTCCGCCATCGCGATGTCAGCTTCGGCGAGGCCTGGACGATCCAGACCCATGGTTTCGACAATTACTACGGCAGCGTCCGCAACCGCTTCTTCCGCGTCTTCCTCGCGTTGCTGGTGCTGGAGAGCCTGTTCGCCCTGGTGGCGGGACAGGTGACATCCAGTGACCTGCTCTTGACCCTGATCGTCTACCCGGTTGGGATCCTGCTGGTCACGGTGGTTCCCGTCGGCATCCTGACCCACATGGTCCTCCACCCGCCCGAGCGGCCTGCCGATGGGGCAGTGGATACAACGGACCAGCGGGACGGACAGGCACCGGCCGAAGGCCACCATGACTGATCCCGGGGAAGCGAGCGGGCCGTACGCT
This sequence comes from Minwuia sp., assembly GCA_965228535.1. GTDB lineage: Bacteria > Pseudomonadota > Alphaproteobacteria > Minwuiales > Minwuiaceae > Minwuia. The sequence continues at coordinate 2,427,537 of CBDDHU010000003.1, forward strand.
GGTCGGAATTGCGAGGAAGGACTACTGACCGCTTTGGCATGAGCCGGGTCTGCGCTAGGTAAGGGGCACATGCCTGCGGGCAGGGACATCCTGGGGAGGAATGACCGACATGAACATGATTGCCACCATCGAAGCCGTTTCGACACATGAAGCTGCGGAGGTCTCGACCACGCCGGAGGAGGCCATCGTTTCCCGGCGCTCGGTGCGTGGCTTCCTGCCTGATCCGGTGCCGATGGAGCTGGTGCGCCACATCCTGGAAGTCTCGGCACGTGCCCCGTCCGGCACCAACATGCAGCCCTGGCAGGGGCACGTCATGGTCGGCGCGAAGCTGAAGGCGTTCTGTGACGCGGTGCGGGATGCCCACTTCAACAGCCCCGAGGGCCATGTGAAGGAGTACAAGTACTATCCCGACCAGTTCTTCGAGCCCTATCTGGGCCGGCGGCGCAAGGTCGGGCTGGACCTCTACAAGCTGGCCGGGGTGGCAAAGGGCGATACGCAGAAGATGCGGGAGCAGTCGGGCCGCAACTACCTGTTCTTCGACGCGCCGGTGGGCATGATGTTCACCATCGACAAGCGGCTGGAGATCGGCAGCTGGCTCGACTACGGCATGTTCCTGCAGAACATCATGATCGTCGCCCGCCAGTACGGCCTGCACACCTGCCCGCAGGCGGCCTGGCCGACCTATCACACCGTGGTCAAGGAACAGCTCGGCATCCCGGAGGACCAGACCGTGGTCTGCGGCATCGCGCTGGGCTACGAGGATACCGGCCTGGTCGAGAACAGCCTGCGCACGGAGCGGGAGCCGGTGGACGGCTTCATGACCTTCCACACGGATTGACGGGGAGGCCCCGTCAACTTCGCGGACAGCAACCCGGAGCCGCCGCGACGGTCGCAGCGGAAGCCGGGCGGTAGCCGGTGTGCCCCTCAGCGGCCCTTGAAGGCGGGCTGGCGCTTCTCCATGAAGGCGGTGCGGCCCTCGCGGAAGTCGTCGCTGGCGAAGCAGGCCTCGACGGCGGCGTCACAGGCGGCGAGGTTGCGGTGGTCGGGATCCTGCGCCAGCTCGTCGATGGTCAGCTTGGCGGCCTGGATGGTCAGCGGTGCGTTGGCAGCAATGCGGGCGGCGTAGTCCCGGGTGTAGCTCTCCAGTTCCGCCGTCGGCACCATGCGGTTGATCAGGCCCATCCGCTCCGCCTCCACAGCATCGAACTGCCGCGCGGTGAAGAAGATCTCCTTGGCGTAGGCCGGGCCGACAATCTCCAGCAGGCGCTTCGTGCCACCGACGCCATAGCCCAGCCCCAGCCGCGCCGCCGGAACCGCGAAGCGGGCATTGTCGGCGGCAATGCGGATATCGGCGGACAGCGAGACGGCGACGCCGCCCCCGATGCAGAAGCCGTTGATCATGGCGATCACCGGTTTCTTCACCTTCACCAGCGCCGCATGGGCCTTGCCGGCCACGGCGTCATAGACCTTCGTTGCCTCCGGCGAATTCCGCTTCTCCCCGAATTCGGAGATGTCGGCACCGGCGATGAAGGCCCGGTCGCCCGCGCCCTTCATGATGATGACGCGGATGTCCGGATCGGCGGCGAAGTGGGCAACGATCTCCGGCACGGCGGCCCACATGTCGACGGAGACGGCGTTCCGCTTCTCCGGCTGGTTGAAGATGATCCAGCCGATGGCCCCGTCCTTTTCCGCCAGCATCCGTGTCGTATCGAGTTTCATCGTGTCTTCCCCAGTCAGATGATGCCATCGGCGCGCAGCGCCGCGATCCGGTCGGCGTCGTAGCCGATCCCGGCAAGAATGTCGTCGGTATCCTGCCCCTTGGGCGGGATGCGATGGCGCAGCGCCGGGTCCAGGTCGCCCATCTGGATCGGCTGTCCCACCAGGGTCAGGTCCGGCCCGCCGTCCCGCACCGGCTGCGCCATGCCGAGGTGCTGCACCTGCGGGTCGGCGAATGTGTCGTCGATGCTGTTGATGGGGCCGGAGGGGACGCCCGCGGCGTTCAGTGCCTCGATCCATTCGGCGCTGCTGCGGGTCTTCAGGATGGCGGCGATGCGCGCGTTCAGCGCCGCGCGGTTGCGGTAACGCTTGCCGCCGGAGACATAGTCCGGGTCGTCAGCCAGTTCCGGCGCGCCGATGCAGTCGCAGAACCGGCGGTAGATCGTGTCGCCCACAGCCGCGACATTGATGTGCCCGTCGGCCGTGGCGTAGGCGTTTGTGGGAACGGAGGTCGGATGCTCGTTGCCGACACGGCCCGCGACCTCCCCCTCCACCAGCCAGCGCGCGGCCTGGAAATCCAGCATGAAGGTCTGGGCCTGCAGCAACGAGGTGCGCACCCACTGGCCTTCGCCCGTCTGGCCGCGCCCGATCAGCGCCATCAGGATCGCCTGCGCCGCCAGAAGTCCCGCCGTCAGGTCGGCGATGGGAATGCCGACCCGCATCGGCGGCCCGTCCGCGTCCCCGGTGATCGACATCAGCCCGCCCATTCCCTGTGCGATCTGGTCGACGCCGGGGCGTTCACGGTAGGGGCCGTCCTGCCCGAAACCGGAGATGGAGGCCAGGATGATGCGCGGGTTGATCGCCTGCAGCACCGGCCAGTCGAGGCCCAGCCGCTCCTTCACGTCGGGGCGGTAGTTCTCCACCACCACGTCGGCGCGCCGTACCAGGTTGGCCATCACCGCCCGGCCGGCCGATTCCTTCAGGTTGAGCGTCATGCTGCGCTTGTTGCGGTGCAGGTTCTGGAAGTCGGGGCCGTTGCGCGGGCCGCCGAGACCACCGTCCCCGCCCGCCGCATCCGGCATCTCGATCTTGATCACGTCCGCGCCCCAGTCGGCCAGTTGCCTGACCGCGGTCGGCCCGGCCCGGACACGGGTCAGGTCCAGCACGGTGTAGGGCGCGAGGGGCAGGGGGGCTTGCGTCGGTTCGTTCATGCCGCGACACCCTCCCGCGCCTCGAAGATGGCCAGGAATGCCTGTTTCAGCACCGCATCGACCTCCGCCATGCTCGCATCGATCCCCAGGTCGGCCAGGGAGGTGACGCCATGTTCCTGGATTCCGCAGGGGACGATGCCGCTGAAATGGTCCAGGTCCGGGTTCACGTTGATGGAGATGCCGTGGAAGCTGACCCAGCGCCGGACCCGCACCCCGATGGCGGCGATCTTGTCCTCCCGCCCGTCATCGCGCACCACCCAGACGCCGACCCGGCCCTCCCGCCGTTCGCCGCTGACACCGAAGGCGGCAAGCGTGGCGATCACCCAGGATTCCAGGTCATGCACGAAGCGGCGGATATCCTGCCCGCGCGGTTTCAGGTCCAGCATGACATAGCCGACCCGCTGCCCCGGCCCGTGATAGGTGTATTCGCCGCCACGCCCGCTGGCGAATACCGGAAACCGGTCCGGCTGCAGCAGGTCCGCGGCATCGGCTGAGGTGCCGGCGGTGTAGAGCGGCGGATGTTCCAGCAGCCAGACACAGTCCGCCGCGCCCGCATTGCGGATCGCCGCCACGCGCTGCTCCATCCAGTCCACCGCCTGGGGGTAGGGGACCGGATCCGTCGATATCCGCCACTCGGAATTCATGTGTCCTGTTTACCGCCTGCTAACCACGTCGCGTCATGATAGCAACAGATGCAGCAGGAGTGGACATGACCAAGCAGGACACGGCAACCGTCGAAATGGCGCTGAGCGACGTGGAGGTGGAGATCTCCGTCGTGCTCGGGCGCGCGCAGATGCCCATTCACCAGCTGCTGAAGATGGGTCGCGGCGCGGTGATCGAACTGGACGCCGACGTGGACGATCCGGCATGGATCCTGGCCAACGACAAGGTCATCGCCCGGGGCGAGATCGTCGTGACCGGCGAACATGTGGGCATCTCCGTGCTCGACACCTTCCAGGACGGTGCCTCCGACTGACGCGGATCAGTCGCCGCGTCCGTGCGGTGCGCCGAAATCGATCTCCGGCCCGACCGCGACGATGCGGGTGGGGTTCACGTGCTCATGGCTTGCGTAGTAGTGCGTGCGGATGTGGTCCATGTTCACCGTCTCCGCCACGCCGGGCCACTGGTAGAGTTCGCGGGTCCAGCCGAACAGGTTCGGGTAGTCCACCAGTCGCCTGATGTTGCACTTGAAGTGCCCGTGATAGACATGGTCGAAGCGGATCAGGGTCGGGAACAGCCGCCAGTCGGCCTCCGTGATCCGGTCACCCACCAGGTATCGCTGTCGCGACAGCCGCTCCTCCAGCCAGTCGAGTGATGAGAACAGCGCCCGCACGGCCTCCTCGTAGGCTTCCTGCTTCACCGCGAAGCCGCTGCGGTAGACGCCGTTGTTGACGGTCTCGTAGACCCGCTTGTTCACCGCATCGATCTCGTCGCGCAGTTCCTCGGGGTAGTAGTCGCCGGGTTTCGCGAATGCCTCGAACTCGCTGTTCAGCATCCGGATGATCTCCGACGATTCGTTGGATACGATGGTGTTTCGCTTCCTGTCCCACAGCACCGGCACGCTGCTGCGCCCCGAATAGCGCGGGTTGGCGGTGGTGTAGAGCTGGTGCGAATAGGTGAAGCCGTTCACCGGGTCACCCGTGGCACCGGGATAGGGAGTGAACTCCCAGCCATTCTCCATCATCAGCGGGCTGACGACGGAGTAGCCGATCACATCCTGCAACCCCTTGATGGCGCGGTAGATCAGCGTCCGGTGCGCCCAGGGGCAGGCATAGGATACGTAGAGGTGGTAGCGCCCGGCCTCCGGCGGGAAGTCGGTGCTGCCGTCGGCGCGGATCCAGTTGCGCATCTGCGCGTCGATGCGCACGAACTCGCCCTTCGCGGAGGGCTTGCGCGGTACCGCCCGCCAGACCCCGTCCTCCAACTGTCCCATGTGCCGCACCTCCCTCGATCTGCCTGCTGTCGAATATGGCGCGGGACGGGCTGACAGGCCACTGCCACCATGGAACAATCCGGTTTCCGGATGGAAACAGGAAACACGGATGCATGATCTCTCGGCCATGGCCGTCTTCGCCGCGATCGCGGAGGCGGGCAGCCTGACCCAGGCCGCGGAACGGCTGGCGCTGTCGAAATCCGCCGTCTCCAAGCAGCTCTCCCGGCTGGAGGAACGGCTGGGTGCCCGGCTGGTCAACCGCAACACCCGCCAGGTCAGCCTGACAGAGGTCGGTGCGGTCTATTTCGACTATTGCGCCCGCATCCTGGAGGAAGCCGAGGCGGCGGAGGCCGCGGTCGCCAACCTGCAGGACGCGCCGCGCGGGCGGCTGCGGGTCAATGCGCCGATGAGCTTCGGCACCATGCACCTGGCGGAGGCACTGACCGGTTTTGCCAGGGCCTATCCGGAGGTCACGGTGGACCTGGAACTGACCGATGCCTTCGTCGACCTGGTGGATGGCGGCATCGACGTGGCGGTGCGGATCACGTCGATGCAGGACTCGACCCTGGTCGCGCGCCAGCTTGCCCCGGCGCGGAGCATCCTGGCCGCCAGTCCCGACTACCTGGCGCGACACGGCACGCCGCAGCACCCGCAGGAACTCCGCGACCACAACTGCATGATCTACACGCTCGCCCCGAACCCGGGCAGCTGGAGCTTCCGGTCACCGGACGGCAGCAGCATCCCCGTGCAGGTGCGGGGGACGATGCGTTCCAACAATGGCGAGGTACTGCGGGAGGCGGCGATCGCGGGGCTGGGCATCCTGCGCGATCCGACCTTCATCTCCTACCGCGCGATCCGTGACGGGCGGCTGGTGCCGTTGCTCTGCGACTACGAGCTGCCGCAGTCCGGCATCCACGCCGTCTATCCCAACCGCCGCCATCTCTCGCCCAAGGTCCGCGCCTTCATCGACTTCCTCAGCCGCCACTTCGGCGATCCACCCTACTGGGACCGCCACATCGCCCCGGTGCTGCCCGGCTGAGAGTGCCGCCGACGAAGGGTCATGCGGATCGGCCAGTAGTCCGGCCGGCGCGTCTCAGACGTGCTGGTCGATCAGGATGGGGTTGCCGTCGGGGTCGAGCACGATGCAGTTGGCGGGGCCGGTGCCGCTCTCGTCGGCCTCGCTGACGAAGGTCACGCCGTCGGCCTTCAGGCGGCGCTGGATTTCGCGGATGTCGGTGAAATCCTCCAGCGTGCGGCCCTGGGCATCCCAGCCGGGATTGAAGGTGAGGGTGTTGCGTTCCAGCATTCCCTGGAACAGGCCGATGACGCAGGTCGGGCTGGTCATGATCAGCCAGCCCTGGTCGGCATCACCCCCGAAGGCGGTGAAACCCAGCTTCTCGTAGAAGGCGCGGGATGCGGCGATGTCCTTCACCGCCAGGCTGAGAGAGAAGTTGCCGAGTTCCATCAGGATGCCTCCGGGCAGGACAGGTTCTACGCCACGCTCACCGGATCGGCGCGCTTGCGCACCACGCCATAGTAGCGCCAGAGCAGCCGCGCCGCGACGCCGCGATGCGGCCGCCAGCATTCCGCCATCTCGCGCAGCTGTCGCTCGCCCGGCCGTTCGGGCAGGCGTTTCAGGTCCTGCACCGCGACCTGCAGGGCGAGATCGCCGGAGGGAAAGATGTCGGGCCGGTCCAGCGCGAACAGCAGGTAGACCTCCGCCGTCCAGCGCCCGATGCCGGTGACGGCGGTCAGGGCCGCCATCGCCTCCGCGTCCGGCATCCGGTGCAGGTGGTCGAGTGGTAGGGTGCCGCTGGCGATGTCGTCGCAGAGCGCGCGCATGTAGCGCATCTTCGGGCGGCTGAGGCCCATGACCTTCAGCGCGTTGTCGTCATGGCGCAGGAACCGCTCCGCCGTGAACGGTGCCGTCGCCGCCTCCACCCGCGCCCAGATCGCGGCGGCGGAGGCAAGCGAGACCTGCTGGTCCACGATCAGCTTCATCAGCGTCTTCAGGCCGGGTGGGCGGCTGCGGTCGGGCAGGGCACCGGCAACCGCCCGTGCCTCGCGCAGGTCCGGGTCCGCCTCGAACAGGCGCTCCAGCGTCGCCGCCAGTTCGGGTGACTCGCCGGAGCGGAAGGGCGCGGGACCGCTCACTGCCTCAGGGCTCGGTCTGCCCCATGCGGCAGATCAGGTCCCAGGCATCCTTCGGGATCGGCATCACCGACAGGCGTGACTGGCGGATCAGGGGCAGTTCCGCCAGTTTCGGCTCCGCTTTGATGTCCTCCAGCGTCACCGGCACCGTGAAGGGGCGCACGGCCTTCACGTCGACCATGCCGAACCGTTCCTTGGGGTCGGTGTGATCCGGGTAGTATTCCCGGATCACCTCGACAATGCCGACAATGCGCTTCTCGTTCACCGAGTGGTAGAAGAAGCCCCGGTCCCCGACCTTCATCGCCTTCATGTTGTTGGAGGCCTGGTAGTTGCGCACGCCGTCCCAGTGCTCGCCCCTGTCGCCGCGGGCGACCTGGTCGTCCCAGCCCCAGGTGTTCGGTTCCGACTTGAACAGCCAGTGATTCATGCTGCCGCTTTCCCCCTGCCTACTTGCCGCTGTTCTGGCGCACCATGTTGATGATGCCGGAGAAGTCCCTGGCCCCCTGCGCCATCTTCTCGGCATAGGCGGTGTAGAGTTTCTCGGCTTCCGCTCCCATGTGGGTGTCGGTGCCGGTGTCGGCCGCCGCGGTGGCGGCGAGGCGCAGGTCCTTCAGCATGTTCTCCGCCGTGAAACCGGCCTGGTAGTCGCGGTTGGCGGGGCTGGTCTCCACCGGGCCCGGCACCGGGCAGTAGACATTGATCGACCAGCAGTAGCCCGAGGAGGTCGAGACGATGTCGAAGAAGGTCTGGTGATCCAGTCCCAGCTTCTCGGCCAGCACGAAGGCCTCGCTGGCCGCGGCCATGGAGATGCCCAGCACCATGTTGTTGCAGATCTTCGCCGCCTGGCCGTTGCCGGAACCGCCGGCGTGGACGATCTTCGCGCCCATCTTCGCCAGGATCGGTTCCGCGCGGGCGAAGCCGCCGTCGGTCGCGCCGCACATGAAGGTCAGCGTCGCCCCCTCCGCGCCGCCGACACCGCCGGAGACCGGTGCATCGACCATCTCCAGCCCGGCCTCGGCAGCGGTCGCGGCCACCTCGCGCGCGGTCGAGACATCGATGGTGGAGCAGTCGATCAGCAGCGATCCGGAAGCCTTCGCCGCCGCGATCACGCCCTGGTCGCCCAGGTAGGCAGCGCGGACATGGTCACCCTTCGGCAGCATGGAGATCACGACCTCCCGGCCTGTCGCGGCCTCCTGCGCGCTGGCGGCGGCCTTGCCGCCCGCATCGACCACGGCCTGCACCGCGTTGGCCGAGAGATCGAAGCAGGTCACCGCGTGGCCTGCCTTAAGCAGGTTGCGGGCCATGGGACCACCCATGTTGCCGACGCCGATGAAACCGATTTCCGCCATTTGCCTTTCCTCCCCGGAATGCTGTTTGCCAGCGCTCAATAAAGCGTTTCGCGATAGGCCTGCTCAAGCTGTTTCTCGGAAGCCTCCACATCCACCACCGTGTTGGTCTGGTCTGCGATCATCTTCGACAGCGGCGGCAGCACCTTGCGGTCCTGCTGCGTGGCCGGGTCCCAGAGTTTCGAGCGGATGAAGGCCTTTGCACAGTGCAGATAGGCCTCGTCCACCTGCACCACGATGGCAGAGACGGCGGGCTTGCCGTTCACTGCCATGGACTGCAGCAGTTCCGGCTCCACCGAGACATGCGCCCGGCCATTGACCCGCAGGGTCTCGCTGATTCCGGGAATCATGAAGATCAGTGCCACGTGCGGGTTCTCGACGATGTTGGTCATCGAATCGATGCGCCGGTTGCCCGGCCTGTCGGGGATGACCAGCGTGTTGTCGTCCAGCACCTGCACGAAGCCCGGCATGTCGCCCTTCGGCGAGACATCCGCCGGGCCGTCCTTGGCCGCGCTGCCCATGACGAGGAACGGTGAGAGCTCGATGAAGCGGCGGCAGTGCGGGTCCAGCGAAGGAATCGCCTTCACGGCGGCACGGCCGGAGGCATGGCCGTAGACCTGCCGCAGTTCCTCTTCGGATTTCAGGATGTTGTCGCTCATTGCCTTGTCCTTCTCGTTCTGTCCGCAGCCTGACCGGCCCGAACAGCGGGGTTCGGCCCCTGGATCAGTCCGGCTTGCCGGGGTTGCGGTGCGCGATCAGGTTCTTCCGCGCTTCCTCGTCCCACTGGCCGGTGGGCTTGCCGAATTCCTGGCCCACCGCGTAGCCGCGCCTGAGGGCAGGGCGCTGCTGCAGCGACTTGTACCAGCGTTTCACGTTCGGGAACTGGTCCAGGTCGACCTCCTGCCGCTTGTAGGTGATGACCCAGGGCCAGCAGGCCATGTCGGCGATGGAGTAGTCGTCGCAGATGAACTCCCGTCCCTCCAGCCGCCGGTCCAGCACGCCGTAGAGACGGTGCATCTCGTTGTCATAGCGTTCGCGGGCGTAGGGAATCGTCTCCGGCGCGTAGAAGCGGAAGTGACCGGCCTGGCCGAACATCGGTCCCATGCCGCCCATCTGCCACATCAGCCACTCGATCACCGTCTTGCGGCCACGCAGGTCGGTTGGCAGGAACCTGCCGGTCTTCTCCGCCAGGTAGATCAGGATCGCCCCGGTCTCGAACACCGATACCGGTTCACCACCATCTTCAGGATCATGATCAATGATTGCCGGCATCCTGTTGTTCGGACTGATCTTCAGGAAATCCGGATCGAACTGGGCACCGCGACCGATATTGATCGGAACCACGTTGTAGTCGAGTTCCATTTCCTCCAGCGCGATGGAAATCTTCCAGCCGTTCGGCGTCGGCCAGTAATAGGCGTCGATCATGCTCTCTCTCCCCAGCAGCCCTTCTGCCCCCAACCTAGAGCATTTGACGGTTTCTGGAAGGCCGCCGCGCGTTCCCATCGGGCCAGGCATCCGCTAGGCTTCATCCATGCGCCCGGTCCGGTACTTCGATGACTATGTTTTGGGGGACAGGTTCGTCACCGATCGCGTGACGATTACCGAGGGGATGATCCTGCAGTTCGCGCGGATGTACGACACGCAGGTCTTCCACACCAACCTGGACAAGGCGGCGGACAGCAACTTCGGCGGCCTGATCGGCAGTGGCCTGCAGACCCTGAACTTCAGTTTCGCGCTGTTCTTCCGCCTGGAACTGGTGCAGCCGGTGGCGCTGGGCGGCCCGGGGCTGGACAACCTGCGCTGGACGCAGCCGCTCAGGCCCGGCGACACGATCCACGTGGATTGCGAGGTCATCGGCTTGCGCCCGTCCGCCAGCAAGCCCGACCGCGGCATGCTCACCATGCGTCACGACACCTTCAACCAGGACGGCGAACTGGTCATGACCTTCGACTGCATGCACCTGCTGCGGCGGAGGCAGGCGGCATGAGGCTGAGGGGACTGGCCCTGGCCGGGGCGCTGCTGGCGCTGGCGGCCTGTGGTGGCGGTGGGGAGATTCCGCCACCGGTGATCGAGGAACCGCGCCTGTCGCGAACCGGCGAGCTGAGCGGGGTCGCCGGCCTGACGCAGGACGACTGGAACGTGCTGGACCGCGACCTGAAGCGGGCGGTGTTCCGGCTCGGCTTCCTGGAACGGCTGGGCGGTGAATGCCGGACACTGTTCCCGGAGCATGATGCCTTCCTGGGCGAGTTCGCACTGCTGGTGCAGCGCGGCCTGACCGGGGGTGTGGAGCGGGCCATCGCCATGGAGACGGAGCGGCTGCGGCTGGCCGGTGACGGGAGGGAGCGGGCGGTGATCGCGCTGCTGGCCATGCGCCGGGCGGAGATGGACGTGGCCGGGATGATGGCGGACCAGGTGAACGCGCTGGCCACGGAGCCGGTCGATGGCCGCGCCGCCGTGGTCAGTGGTTGCGGCCTGATCTTCGAGAAGCAGGGACGGCGCGACCTGATGCGCACCGTCTCGGTGCCGCTGGACGCCTATTTCACCACCCTGCAGGCGGCCCATCCCGTGCTGCATGGGGAGGATGAGAAGATCACGCGCATCCGGCGGATCCTGGCGCGCATCTGAGCGGGAACGGGCTCACGCCTCGGGCGGGGCTTCCTTCCACCGGTGGGCCAGGCCGCTGTCGATGTCGAACAGGTCCAGCACCCGCCCGACCGTGTGGTCCACCATATCCGTCAGGCTAGCGGGGCGGGCATAGAAGGCGGGAACCGGGGGCATGATGATCGCACCGGCCTCGGTCGCCTGGCTCATCAGCCGCAGGTGACCGGCATGCAGCGGCGTCTCGCGCACCATCAGCACCAGCCGCCGCCGCTCCTTCAGGGTCACGTCCGCCGCGCGGGCCAGCAGGTTGCCGGCGGCGCAGTTCGCGACTTCCGACAGGGTCTTGATGGAGCAGGGGGCGATGACCATGCCGCGGGTGCGGAAGGAACCGCTGGCGATACCGGCCCCCACGTCACCGACCGGGTAGCTGACATCGGCGAGCGCCCGCACCCGCTCGACCGTGTGGTCGGTCTCCGCGGTGATGGTCAGCGCCGCCGCCTTGCTCATCACCAGGTGGGTCTCCACCGGGTGATCACGCAGGATCTCCAGCAGGCGGATGCCGTAGGCCGCGCCGCTGGCCCCCGACATGCCGATGATCAGGCGGTCTGTCATGCGGACTGCGGTATCCTCAGACGGAGAAGATCTTGCCCGGGTTCATGATGTTCTGCGGGTCCAGCGCCTTCTTGATCATGCGCATGTAGCTGATGGCATCGCCATGCTCCGCCTGCAGGAACTTCATCTTGCCGGTGCCGACGCCATGCTCGCCGGTGCAGGTGCCGCCCATGGACAGCGCGCGCTCCACCATGCGGTCATTCAGGGCATCGGCGCGTTCGAATTCCTCCTCGTCCCCCTCCCGCAGCACGAAGGCCAGGTGGAAGTTGCCGTCGCCGACATGGCCGACGATGGGGGCCGTCAGCTTCGAGGCGACGATGTCCTTCTTGGTCTCAAGGATGCACTCCGCCAGGCGGGAGATCGGCACGCAGACATCCGTTGCCCACATCACCGAGTTGTTGCGCAGCGCCTTGGCCGCGTAAGCCGCGTCATGCCGGGCCTGCCAAAGCTTCGTGCGTTCCTCCGCCTGCGCGGTCCACTGGAAGTTGGCGCCGCCGAACTCGGCACAGATGTCGCCCATGCTGCTGGCCTGCTCGGCCACGCTGGACTCGGACCCGTGGAATTCCAGAAACAGGGTGGACATCACCGGGTAGTCGAGGCCGGAATGGCGATTGATCGCATCCATCTGCACATCGTCCAGCAGCTCGATGCGGGCAATCGGAATGCCGCACTGGATGGTGGCGATGACCGCGTTCACCGCGCCCTCCAGCTCCGGGAAGGAGACGACGGCGGAGGTCATGGCCTCCGGGATGCCGTAGAGCTTCAGCGTCACCTCGGTGATGATGCCCAGCGTGCCCTCGGAGCCGACCATCAGCCGGGTCAGATCGTAACCGGCGGAGGACTTGCGGGCGCGGCGGTTGGTGCGGATGATGCGGCCGTCCGCCATCACGCAGGTCAGCGCCAGCACGTTCTCCCGCATGGTGCCGTAGCGCACGGCGTTGGTGCCGGAGGCGCGGGTGGCCGCCATGCCGCCGAGGGAGGCGTCCGCGCCCGGGTCGATGGGGAAGAACAGGCCCGTGTCGCGCAGGTACTCGTTCAGCTGCTTGCGGCGGACGCCGGCCTGCACGGTGCAGTCCAGGTCCTCCGGATTCACCTCGACCACCGCATCCATCTGGCTGAGGTCGACGGTTATGCCGCCGCGGGTCGGGATCACGTGCCCCTCCAGCGAGGTGCCGGTGCCGTAGGCGATGATCGGCACGTCATTGGCGGCGCAGATCTTCACGATCTCGGAGACTTCCTCCGTCGTGTGGGCGAAACAGACCGCGTCGGGCAGGGAGCTGTGGTGATAGCTCTCGTCATGGCCGTGATGTTCGCGCACGGCACTCGCCGTCGATACCCGGTCGCCAAGCAGGTCCTGCAGCGCCTGCAGCGTGGCATCCAGTGCCTTGCTGTCCGGTTTCAGGGCGGTGTCGGCCATGGTTCGCATCCTCCGTCTGGGCGCGGTCGCGCGCTCCCTTGATTGCCTGCACGTTATAGCAAATGCGCGGACGATGAAACGCTGCGCGCAACCGGGGGCACCTCTTGCAACGGGAGGCCAAACGCGCCTTTACTGCGGCGCAGACGCCAACGTGACCTGGGGAGGAGATACCGATGGATGTCCGGACGCTGATGGCCCGTGCCGCAACCTTCTACGCGGATCGGGAGGCCGTGATCTGGCGGGATCGCAGGCTGACCTTCGCGGAGTCATGGGACCGGAGTGTCCGCCTTGCCAACGCGCTGATCGCGCTGGGGCTGCGGCCCGGCGACCGGGTCGGCGTGCTGGAGGACAATTCCATCGAGGCGGCTGACTTCTTCGCCGGTGCTGCCATCGCAGGCATCGTCCGCGTGCCGCTCTACGCCCGCGACCGGCGGGAAATGCACCTGCACATGCTGGGACACACCAACTGCCGCGCGGTGCTGGTGGCGGCGCACTATGCCGGGGACATGGACGGGTTCCTGGACGAGTTGCCGGACCTGGAGCACGTGATCGTCCGCGATGACAGTTACGAGGACTGGCTGGCGGCGCAGTCCGACGTGATGCCGGAGGTCGAGATCGACCCGGACGACAACTTCATCATCCGCCACACCGGCGGCACCACGGGCAAGCCGAAGGGTGTTGCCTATACCCACCGCGCCTGGCTGGCGGCCGGGCGGGACTGGTTCTACCTGTTCCCGCCGGTGGAGCCCGGCGACAAGTGCCTGCATGTCGGCCCGATCAGCCACGGATCGGGCTACCAGTACCTGCCGACCTTCCTGTCCGGTGGCTGCAACGTGCTGCTGGACCATTTCCACCCAGGCGAGACCCTGGACCTGATCGCCGAGGAGCGGATCGGCTATGCCTTCTTCGTGCCCACCATGCTGAACACGATGCTGCAGGACCCTTCGGCGCGCGAGAGGGACTATTCCAGCCTGAAATGCATCCTGGTCGCGGCGGCACCGATCTCCGACGCCACGGCAATGCTGGCCCGCGACGTGTTCGGCGAGGAGGTGATGTTCCAGGGCTATGGCCAGACCGAGGTCCTGCCCGTGGCCATGATGGGGCCGCGCCAGTGGTTCGCGGAGATGGAGGGATCGAACCCGATCCGCGCCTGCGGCATGCCCCTGCCGTTCGCGGAAATCGAGATCTGGGACGAGGAGAACAATCCCGTGCCGCTGGGCGATCCGGGCGAGATCGTGGCCAGGACCGACGGCCAGATGGTCGGGTTCTGGAACAACCCGGAGGCCACGGCGGAACGCATCGTGCGCGGCTGGGTCAAGACCGGTGATGTCGGGCGGCTGGACAGCAATGGCTACCTCTACATCCTCGACCGCTCCGACGACATGATCATCTCCGGCGGCTACAACATCTGGCCGCTGGAACTGGAGAACGTCATCGCCGACCTGCCGGGCGTGGTGGAGGTCGCAGTGTTCGGCATCCCGCATGAGCGCTGGGGCGAGACACCGCTGGCGATCTGCGTGCTGGACGGCAGCGCGGAGGTGACGGAGGAAGACGTGATCCGCACCTGCGTCGAGCGACTGGGATCGTACAAGAAGCCGTCGAAGGCCATCTTCCAGAAGGAACCGCTGCCCAAGTCACCGGTGGGCAAGATCCGCCGCAAGGACCTGCGCGAACCCTACTGGGAGGGCATCGACCGCCGCGTCGCGGGCAGCTGACGGACCGGAGGCCATGGGGCAGGCGACCATCGAGTTCTGGTACGACTTCGCCAGCCCCTACGCCTGCATCGCCGCGGAGCGGATCATGGCCCTGCCGGATACAGACCGGAACCGGTTTAGCTGGCGTCCGTTCCTGCTCGGTGCCGTGTTCGCCCACCACGACCCGGATTCGGGCAACCGCCAGCGCATGAGCCCTGCCGCCCGCGCCAACAAGTGGCGTGACCTGGAACGGTTGTGCGCGAGGTACGCCATCGGCTGGTTCGGGGAAGGACTACGTGTCTATCCGCCGGACAGCCTGCGCGCCCTGCGCCTGGCCCTGCTGCTGGATCGGCCGACCTTCGCGTTGGCCGTCTTCCGCGCCGCCTTCGCCCGTGACCAGGACATCTCCGATCTGCAGGTGCTCGGTTCGCTGGCCGGAACCGATGCGGCATCGCTGCTTGCCGGGCCTGAGGGCGAGGAGGGGAAGCGGCAGCTTCGCCGCAATGGCGACGAGGCCATTGCGGCCGGCATCTTCGGTGCGCCGAGCTTCCTCGTCGGCGGGGAACTGTTCTTCGGCCAGGACAGGCTGGACGATGCGCTGCGCTGGGGTCAGTCCGCCTGATCGCCGAAGATCGCGTGCCGCACCCGGTCGCCCACCGCGATGCCGGTCAGGCGGGCGACCCCGCCATTTATCTCCAGCACCGCAGCGGCGGGCTTGCGGGAGGGGATGGGGGTCTCGTCGAAGGGCACGGCGCGGTGGTGGATATGGACGATGATGCCCCGGCCGTCGATGAAGATGATGTCCAGCGACAGCGGCGTGTTCTTCATCCAGAAGCTCTGCTGCGATTCCCGCTCGAAATCGAACAGCATGCCGTGGTCCAGCGGCATGGCTTCCCGGAACATCAGGCCCTGGCGGCGGCTGGCGCGGTCGTCGGCAACCTCGACGGCGAAGCGTCGCTCCCCGCCCGAGGTCTCGACGACGAGGCCGCTCAGGTCCTGCGCGGCGGCAGGGCCGAGGAACAGCAACAGCAGCAGGAGAGGACGCAGCAGGATTCGCATGGTCAGGATCGTTCCATCCCCGCCGTCGCCATGGCAAGCGCAGTCGGCATGGCAGGCCCGTCCCGTGGCGTGTCGGCCAGGGTGGTGAACCAGTGTTCGGGCGGGTTGCGACCCGCCTGGCGGTGCCAGGTCAGCTCGCGCAGGATCCGCTCCGCGCCGCCGGGCAGGCGCGACGGGCGGGCAAAACCGGCCAGCGCCCCCCAGATTCCGGTCCAGCAGCGCGCCACGGACCAGGGATTGTAACCGCCGCCGCCCAGCACGATCAGGCGTGGCGCGATGCGGTCGATCATCCGCACCGCGCGCCAGATCGCCCGGTTGGAGAGTTCCAGGCGACTCAGGGGATCGTCGGCCAGTGCGTCGGCGCCGCACTGCATGATCACCACCTCCGGCGCGAAGGCCGTGACCCGTGGCAGCAGTTCCCCCTCGAAGACCTGGCGGAACAGGGCGTCACCCGAACCGCGGGGCAGGGGCCAGTTGCCCACTGTCGGCGTCTGGCGATGCGGGGGCTCCGCCCGGTGCGGCCAGCGGCCATGTTCATGGATGGAGAGCGTCAGCACGGACGGATCGTCGTGGGTCGCATCCTCTACCCCGTCGCAGTGATGCGCGTCCACATCGACATAGGCGATGCGACCGGCGCCATGATCCTGCAGGCGCAGGATCGCCAGCACCGGATCGTTGAAGTAGCAGAAGCCGGAGGCGCGGTCGGGGCGGCCATGATGGGTGCCGCCCGCCGGCGTATGGACCCTTCGCGCCCGGCCCTCCGCCACCAGGTCGGCGGCCAGCAGGCTGGCCCCGGCTGCGGTGGCCGGGCGGCGGAAGATCTCGCCATAGACCGGGTTTTCCAGCTTGCCGATATTGTGCTTCGCGATCAGTTCCGGCGTGGCCTTCTGCGTCCGCTCCGCCTCCATCACCGCCGCCACATAGGCGGGATCATGGAAGCGGCAGAGCTGTTCCACGGTCGCGATGGGGCTTTCGATGTAGCTGTCATCATCCAGCCAGCCGAGCGCACGGCAGAGGTCCATGACGGTGGAGACGCGCGGGATCGCCAGCGGGTGCCGCCGCCCGTAGCGGGAGGTGCGATAGATCTCGCTGCCGATGAATACCGTGTCTGGCCGCACGCGGAACCGCTCCCCTCGACAGGCTCACTTCCGGCTATATAGTGCATCGAACCGGGGGAGCCACAAGCGTGGCTGAGAGGTGCATGTCGCACGACCCCTTGAACCTGATCCGGCTGGTACCGGCGTAGGGAGGGATCACGGCCCATGGGCGTCTCGCCGGGCATATCTCGGGAAAGCGTTGTCGACAGCGGCTTCGGCCTGGAACTGCGGGGCCTGTCCGTCACCTATGGTGCGCGCACCATCCTGCGCGACCTGTCGCTGGACGTGCCGGCGGGCGGCACCACCTGCCTGCTCGGTCCCAGCGGCATCGGCAAGTCCACCCTGCTGCGCCGCGTCGCCGGGCTGATCGACGGTCCCGGCACGGTGCGGGCGAGCGATGGCGGTGCCATTGCCGGTCGTGCGGCACTGATGGGGCAGGGGGACGGCCTGCTGCCATGGCTCAGTGCGCTGGACAACGTGCTGCTGGGATCCCGCCTGCGTGGCGAGAGGCCGGACCGGGAGCGGGGTATGGCACTGCTGGCGCGGGTGGGGCTGGCGGACGCGGCGGCGGCGCGCCCGGCAACGCTCTCCGGCGGCATGCGCCAGCGGGTGGCGCTGGCGCGGACCCTGATGGAGGACTGCCCGCTGGTGCTGATGGACGAGCCGTTCTCGGCCGTTGATGCCCTGACCCGGCTGCACCTGCAGGACCTCGCCTGCGAGATGCTGGCCGGACGCACCGTGCTGCTGGTGACCCATGACCCGTGGGAGGCTATCCGCATCAGCCACGCGATCACCGTGATGACCGGCGACCCGGCAACCATCAGCCTGACACTGCAGCCGGAGGGCACGGCACCGCGCGCCGTGGATACGGACGCGGCCCGCGACCACTGGCGGCGGCTGATGGAGACACTGGGGCAGGCGGCATGAACCGGCTGCTGACCGCCATCCTGAGCACGGTCGTGCTGCTGGGACTCTGGCAGGGCTATGTCTGGCTCAGCGGGATCGAACCGTTCCTGCTGCCCGGCCCGCTGGCCGTGTTCGAGACCCTGGTGGCGCGGCATGAGCTGATCCTGCGTCACCTCGGCACCACGGCGCAGGAGATCGTGCTGGGCCTGCTGATCGGCACCGCGCTCGGCGTCACCGCGGCCATCCTGATCCATGCCATCCCGGCGGCGCGGCGCATCGGCCTGCCGCTGCTGGTCATCAGCCAGGCCGTGCCGGTCTTCGCGCTGGCGCCGCTGCTGGTGCTCTGGCTCGGCTATGGCCTCTGGTCGAAGGTGGCGATGGCGGTGCTGATCATCTTCTTCCCCGTGACCACCGCCTTCCTGGACGGCCTGCGACGGACGGAGCCGGGCATGCTGGACCTCGCCGGAACCATGGCCGCCACGCTCTCGCCGTTCCGGCGCACGGTGGCGCTGATGCGGCATGTCCGCATCCCCGCCGCGCTGCCGGCCCTGGCCTCCGGCCTGCGGGTCGCCACCGGGGTCGCCCCGATCGGCGCGGTGGTGGGGGAGTGGGTGGGCTCCAGTGCCGGCCTCGGCTACCTGATGCTGCATGCCAACGGGCGGATGCAGATCGACCTGCTGTTCGCCGCCCTGTTCGTGCTCGCCCTGTTCTCCGTGCTGCTCTGGCTCAGCGTCGATGCGCTGCTGCGACGGGCGCTGCCCTGGCAACCGGACAGCTTTGCCCGATGACCGGTCTTTCCATTGTTTCAATCACCTGGAGTGGATGTCTGATGAAACGCTTCGTGCCCATCCTGCTGTCGGCGCTGCTGCTGACGGCGACGGCCCTGCCTGCCCGGGCGGCCGACAAGCTGACCGTCCTGCTGGACTGGTTCGTCAATCCCGACCACGGCCCGCTCTACGTGGCGGAGCAGATCGGCGCGTTCGAACGGCGTGACCTGGAAGTCACCTTCATCGCCCCCGCCGACCCCAACGACCCGCCGAAGCTGGTGGCGGCGAAGCAGGCGGAGCTGGCGATCTCCTACCAGCCGCAGCTGCACATCCAGGTGGCGCAGGGGCTGCCGCTGCGCCGTATCGGCACCCTGGTTGCGACGCCCCTGAACAGCCTCGTCGTGCTGGCCGACGGGCCGATCCGCTCCCTCGCCGACCTGAAGGGCAAGCGTGTCGGCTTCTCCGTCGGTGGCTTCGAGGATGCGATCCTGGGGGCGATGCTGGCACCGCACGGGCTGACGCTGGACGATGTCGAGCTGATCAACGTCAATTTCTCGCTCTCGCCCGCGCTCTATGCCGGGCAGGTGGATGCGGTGATCGGCGCCTTCCGCAATTTCGAGCTGAACCAGATGGACATCGTCGGCAAGCCGGGCCGCGCCTTCTACGTGGAGGCTGAGGGCGTGCCGGCCTATGACGAGCTGATCATCGTTTCCCACCGCGAAACGGTCGATGATCCGCGCCACGTGCGTTTCCTGGCCGCGATCGAGGAAGCGGTGCAGCACATGGTCAACGACCCGGAAGGCGCCTGGAAGCTGTTCCTCGCTTCCAACCCGGACCTGGATGACGAGCTGAACCGCCGCGCCTGGCGCGACACGCTGCCCCGCTTCGCGCTGCGCCCCGCCGCGCTGGACCAGGGACGCTATGCACGCTTCGCGGACTTCCTGGTGAAACAGGGGTTGATCAGCGAAGCCGCGCCCGTCAGCGAATATGCTGTCGAAGCGGGTCGACAAGGGGGGCGCTGAGGCCATATGAAACATGTAACAGACCGGCGGTCAGTTATCGCCGGTCTGCTGCAGCCAGCTTGGGGAGGGTCATGGCCATGAACGTCAATGTTGCGGCACAGCAGTCGTCCGGTCAGGCAGTGACGGATTTCGACGTGCTGATCGTGGGGGCGGGCATCTCCGGCATCGATGCGGCCTATCACCTGCAGCAGCACTGCCCGGAGCGTTCCTTCGCCCTGCTGGAGAACCAGGAGAGCTTCGGCGGCACCTGGCTGACCCATACCTATCCCGGCATCCGCTCCGACAGTGACCTGTTCACCTTCGGCTATGGCTGGAAGCCCTGGCACGACAAGCCCATCGCCCGCGCCGACAAGATCCTGAAATATCTCGACGAGGTGCTGGACGAGCAGGATATCCGCCGCCACATCCGTTTCCAGCACCAGGTGAGGACCGCCACCTGGTCCAGCGAGACCCAGACCTGGTCGCTGGAGGTGCTGCAGCGTGACAGCGGGGAGGTGGTGACCCTCACCTGCAATTTCCTCTGGATGTGCCAGGGCTACTACAAGCACCAGGAAGGCTACACGCCCGACTTCCCCGGCATGGACGACTTCGAGGGGCAGATCGTGCATCCGCAGCGCTGGCCGGAGGACCTGGACTATGCCGGCCGGAAGGTCGTGGTGATCGGCTCCGGCGCCACCGCAGCGACGCTGATCCCGGCCATGGCCGATGACTGCGAACACATCACCATGCTGCAGCGGTCCCCGACCTATTTCGCGGCCCGGCCGAACGTCAACGAACTGGCCGAGCAACTGCGCAGCCTGGACATTCCGGAGGAGTGGACGCACGAGATCGTGCGCCGGAACATCCTGAAGGAACAGCAGATGATCACCGCCGCCGCCGTGCACACGCCGGACGCGGTGAAGCACCAACTGCTCACCATGGCGAAGGAATATCTGGGCGACGATTTCGACATCGAGAAGCATTTCACGCCGTCCTACCGCCCCTGGCAGCAGCGCCTGGCGCTGATCCCCGACGGTGACCTGTACAAGAAGCTCAAGTCAGGCAAGGCGTCGGTGGTGACGGACCATATCGAGACCTTCACGAAGTCCGGCATCCGGCTGAAGTCGGGCGAGGAGCTGGAGGCCGACATCATCGTCACGGCCACCGGATTCGACATGGCGATCCTGGGCGACATTGCCTTCACCATCGACGGCAAGCCGATGAACTTCGCCGACCGCATCACCTGGCGTGGTTTCATGTATTCGGACTTCCCGAACATGGCCTGGGTGTTCGGCTATTTCCGGGCCAGCTGGACCCTGCGTGCCGACCTGATCTCCGCCTTCGTCACCCGCCTGCTGAACCACATGGCGGCGAAGGGGGCGAAGTCTGTCACGCCGGAACTGCGGCCGCAGGACCAGGGCATGAAGCTTGGCCCCTTCATCGACCCGGAGAACTTCAACCCGGGCTATGTCAGCCGCAGCCTCGACCGGATGCCGAAGCAGGGCGATCACGAACCCTGGCAGTTCGAGCATGACTACTTCGCGGAGAAGGACATCCTGCCGGTGGCCGACCTGGACGACGGCACGCTGGTCTACCGCTGACCTGCCGGTTCTCTGGAGAGACTGCCTCGCCGGGTCAGGCAGGCGTGTCTATGGGCACGTTGTCGATCAGGCGGGCCTTGCCGAGATAGACGGCGGCGAAGGCACGGGCCGGGCGCGTCGGACGGTGGCTGAGTTCCAGCGTCCGGGCGTCACGCACCTCCAGGTAGTCCACCTGGCCGAAGCCCGACTGCTGCAACCGTTTCAGGCCCTTGTCGATGGTGGGGCGCACATCCTCACCCCGTCCCGCGGTTTCCGCGATGTCGGTCAGCACCCCGAAAAGCTGCGGTGCCACGGCACGCTCCGCCTCCGTCAGGTGCCAGTTGCGCGATGACATGGCGAGGCCATCGGCCTCCCGCACCGTATCGATGCCACGGATCTCCACCGGGATGTTCAGGTCATCCACCATGCGACGGACCACCATCATCTGCTGGTAGTCCTTGCGGCCGAAATAGGCCCTGTCGGGCAGGCACTGCAGCAGCAGCTTGGTGACGACCACGGCCACGCCGCCGAAATGGCCGGCACGTGTCGCGCCGCACAGGCAGTCCGTCAGTCCCGCCACCTCGACCCTGGTGGAGAAGCCTTCCGGATACATCTCCTCAAGCGTCGGCGACCAGATGGCATCGACACCGGCGGCGGCCAGCATCGCCGCGTCGCGGTCCATGTCGCGGGGATAGGCCTCCAGATCGGATGCCCGGTCGAACTGCTTCGGGTTGACGAAGATGGAAACCACGGTGCGGTCGTTCTGGGCGCGGGAATTGCGCACCAGCGACATGTGGCCGTCATGCAGGAATCCCATGGTCGGGACCATGCCGACGGTCTCGCCGGAACGGCGCCAGCCGCTGACGCGCTCGCGCAGCTCACGCACGGTGGTGATGATCTCGGGTGTCTGGCTCATGGATGGTTCAGCCGCAGTTGGGTGAGGGCATCAGGACGCGCTTGCGACCCGGTCACCGTCGATGCTGACGGGCTTCACCGCCGTCGTCGCTGCCGAGGGTTCCTGGTCGGGCTTCTGGCGCAGGATCGCCTGCAGCGGCTTGTCCATCACGCCCTTGCCGTCCGCCTTGCGGACCTGTCCCTCCAGGTGTGCCCCGGCCTCCATGGCCAGGGAATTGTGCCAGATGTCGCCGATCACGCGGGCCGTCTTCGCCAGCGCGACGACTTCCCCCTCGACGCGCCCGCTGACCTGGCCACGGATATCGACTTCCTTCGCCCGCACGGCGCCCTCGATGGAGGCACCGGTGCCGACGATCAGCTTGCCGCACTCGATGTCGCCGACCACACGGCCATCGACATGCACTTCGCCGTCGGTGACCATGTCACCCGTGACCTCGAGGCCCCGGCTGATGATGGACGGCGGTGACGGCTCGGCCCTGCGACCGGCTTCAGCCCTTGGTGTCTTCGACTTTGAAAACATGGCGACCTGCCTTCAGGAATTGCTCAGGATCGACCAGTTCCCCCTGGAACTCGATCTCGTAATGCACGTGACTGCCGGTGCTCCGACCGCTCGACCCCATTCTACCCACCTGGTCGTGGAAAGCCACACGGTCACCCACTTTCACGTCAATCGAGCGCAAGTGCCCGTAACGGGTGATGAATCCGGCACCGTGATCGACCTCGACCATGCGGCCATAGGCACCGTTCCAGTTGGCGAAGGTGACGATGCCGGGGGCGGTGGCATGGATCGGCGTGCGCGGCGGGGCGGCAATGTCGATCCCCTTGTGCATGGACCGGCGACCGTTGATCGGGTCCTTGCGCTGGCCGAACTTCGACGAGATGTAGCCCACGACCGTGGGACGGGCGAGGGGGACGCGCTCCAGCAGAAGCTGCATCATTTCCCAGCGCGCGAGATCCTGTTCCAGCGTGCCGACCACGTGCTCGAAGCTGTCCGCCGGCGCGTCGATCGCGACATCGATCTGCGGGCCACCACGTCCGGGCGTGTCATCCCCGACAGCGGCGAGCAGCCTGTCGAGGGGCAGCCCGGTCTGCTGCAGCGTCCGGGTCAGGGTGCCGATGTTGCGCCGAGCCCGTTCCCCGACACCGCGCAGCAGCACAAGCTGGTTGCGGCGCACGTCGTCAAGCCGCATTTCCAGGTTGTCCACCAGCCCGGCCAGCGCCGAGCCGCGCTGCTCCGCCCGGACCTGGTCCTGGTGCGTATCGGTCAGCGCGTCCGCCGTCGCCGCCAGGCGGCGGCGCAGGTCGGCATTGTTGCGCCGGGTTTCGCCGAGATCGTTGCGCAGGACGCCGAGCTGGATCGCCAGGCGGCTGGCCTCCGACATGGCGAGGTCACGTGCCTCGGCCGTCGAGGAAAGCTGGCGACCACGGTCCTTCAGTTGCCGACGCAGGGTCAGCACGCTGTCGGTGGTCTCCTCCAGTGCCGCCTGCATGGCACTGATTTCCTGCGCCTGCTGGCGCTGGCTGCTGGCCAGCACGTTCCGGCCGCTGGTCGCGCCGGCCAGGGCGGCGGACATTTCCACCAGCCGCTGCTCGACCAGGTGGTTCGAGGCAAGGCGGTCCGAAAGGCGCTGGTTCAGGGCCTGGATCTCGTTGTCCAGGTCCGCGGTGGCCGAACGGGTGCGACGGTAGTCATTCTCCACCTGTGCCAGGCGGATCTGTGCCTGGGTCAGCTCACCCTCAAGCTCGCTTCGCGTGGCAAGAAGTCGGCGCAACTCACCGTACTGGCGCTCGATTTCGGTTGTCGCGTTGGAGTAATGTGCCCGGGTTGCGGCCAGCATGCCGTTCAGGCGCAGCCGCTCCCGCTCCAGGTCGGCGATGATGGATTCCTGCGAGGCAATGACATCTGCCCGCCGTTCCCGGTCGAACGTGGCAAACGACATCCAGCCAACGAGCGCGCCAAGCGCCAGCAGCGTGCCGAACTGGAATCCGGTTCCGATGGTGAGGTAGCGGACCCGCGCGTCCACCCTCACGATGACATGGCGTTCCGGCAATACGCGCCGGACGCGGTCCCACATGTGCGCCAAGGCGCCAACCTCCTGCAAAGCTCGCCGCCGGTTCCGGTCTGCAACGGTCCGACGATCAATCATGTTTGCCCGGCCAAGCCACCCTGATGCCGGAAAGAAAGCGATAAAACGCAAATCCCCGGCTCAGTTCAACGACAAAAAACCCTTGACAGTGCCAGTCATGCACCAGCGTCGGTCGGTGGCTCCGCCAACGGTTCGTACATGTTCGGACGCATTCCGGCCGCGCTTCGGGCCTCGGCGTTGAACGGACGCTTCAGGCTGCCCCGGAAACCGGCGCGGACATGTTCCTGCCAGCATTGCTCCAGCGCCGCGCCTTCCAGCCCGGTGAGGTGTCCGAACCAGCGCGTGGCCGTGGCGACATGCGTGATCTCGTCACGGTAGATGACGGAAAGAATCCCGGCGGTCTGCGTGTCGCCCATGCGCTGCAGCCGCGCGATCATCGCCGGGGTCACGTCGAGGCCGCGCGCCTCCAGCACCATATGGGCCACGGCCATCCGGGCCGTGAGGTCGTGCGCGGTCTGCATCGCCGCCTCCCACAGCCCGTCATGGGCCGGCAGGTCGCCATAGTCGGCGTCCAGTTCCAGAAGTCGCTGCCGCAGCATAAGGAAGTGCCGCGCCTCGTCGTCGGCAACCTGCAGCCAGTCGGTCACGAACCGGTCGGGCAGGTCGGGACCGGCGAAGCGCGCGACCAGGTCGACGGCGAGATCGATGGCGTTCAGTTCGATATGGGCGATGGCGTGGACCAGGGCAACCCGGCTGGCAAGTGTCCCGGCCTTGCGCCGCCTCGGCATGTCGCGCGGTGGCAGCAGCGCGGGCCGTGCCGGTCGCGCCGGGCGGGGCGGGGCACAGGGCACGCCACGCCGGGCGAAGCGCCCGGCCAGCCAGTCCGCGTTCAGGTGTCGCGCGGCGTCCGCCTTCTCCACCGCCTCGGCCGTGGAGAGGACGGTTGCCGCCGCTGCCGTCAGGCTTTCTTCCGGGGCAGGTGGGATCAAAGGGCCTTCACGGCTGCCAGGACCTCTTCGGCGTGACCATCCACCTTCACCTTGCGCCAGGCGCGGACGATCCGGCCGTCGCCGCCGATCAGGAAGGTGGAACGCTCGATGCCCATCGACTTCTTGCCGTACATGTTCTTCTCGACCCAGACGCCGTAGGCCTCGCAGACCGAGCCGTCCTCGTCCGCGGCCAGCACCACGTCCAGATCGTACTTGGTCTTGAACTTGTCGTGCTTCGCCACCGTGTCCTTCGAGACACCGATGACCTCCGCCCCCGCGGCGCGGAAATCCCCGATCAGGCCGGTGAAGGCAATCGCCTCCTTGGTGCATCCGGGGGTGTCGTCCCGCGGATAGAAGTAGAGCACCACTGCCTTGCCGGAGAGTTCGGCGAGGCTGGTGGTGCCGCCACCATCGGTCGGCATGCTGAAGGCCGGGGCGGCATCGCCCGCATCAACCCTGTCTGTCATCTTCCTCGATCCTCCCGTCGATTTCCCGGCGGAACCTGTCCGCCCGGAACCTGCAACTGCATCGGCCCGGCTCAGTCCCGACCGACAATCCGTTCATATACGTCACCGATCAGGCTCTGGGTTTCAACCAGCCTCTCGCGCACGCCCTCGAAGCTGTCGGTCCCCATCAGCCGGGCCAGCAGGATGCGGAAGTCGGGCGAGGCGGCATCCTCGTTGAACTTCCCGCTGAAACAGAGCCGCAGCAGCGACTGCGTGCCCTGCAGGTCGGCATGGGCCTGCACCAGCGTGGCAGTGTCCGCGCCCTGCAGCAGGTCGCGTTCGCCGAGCCGCCGCAGTGCCGTCGCCACGTTGCCGCTTACGATCTCGGGGAAGCGGTTGGCGTTGGCCAGGATCAGGTACTGCACCATGAATTCCAGGTCCACCAGCCCGCCCCGGACATGCTTCACGCTCCAGATGTCGCTGGTGCCATGGTGGGCCATGATCTTGCCCCGCATGTCGCGCACGCGACCGCGCAGATCCTCGATGTCCTGCTTCCGGGTCACCACCTCGTGCAGCACCTGGCGCAGGTCCGCGACCAGCGAAGCCGGTCCGGTGATGACGCGGGCCCGGGTCGCGGCCATCAGTTCCCAGATCCAGGCATCCTGGCGCATGTAGGTCGCGTAGGCGGACAGCGGCACCGCGACGGCCCCGGAATTGCCGGAGGGGCGCAGCCGCATGTCGACCTCGTACAGCAACCCCTCCGAGGTCAGGCTGGAGATGGCGGTGATGTAGCGCTGGCTGACGCGGGTGAACCAGGGACCGATGGACAGGGGGGCTTCCCCGTCGGAACCCTGCACGTCCTGTCCGTCGTCATAGACGAACACCAGGTCGAGGTCGGAGCCGAAGGCGAGTTCCTGCCCGCCCAGCTTGCCCATGGCGATGACGGCCATCCCGGCCGGATCGACCGTCCCGTGGCGCACCGCGACCTGGCGGATCACGCGTGGCAGCAGGTCCTGCAGCACGGTGTCGGCGGTCAGGCTCAGCGCCTCTCCCGCCAGATGCGCGCCGATCCGTCCTTCCAGCAGGTCGACGCCGATGCGGAACTTGCGCTCGTTGGCGAAGCGGCGCGCGGCGTCCAGTTCGCCCTCGTGATCCTCCGCCTGCGACTGTTCGATGGCGATCCGCTCGAGCGCCGCCTGCGGGTCGAGCAGGTCGTCGTCCCCCGGTTCCAGCAGGGAATCGAGCAGGTGCACCTTGCGGCTGAGGGTCTCGGCAAGGCCGGGCGCGGTTCCCATGATGCGCGCCAGCAGCCGCAGCAGGCCCGGATTGGCGTGCAGCAGGGACATGAACTGGATGCCTGCCGGCAACTGCTTCAGGAAGGTGTCGAAGCGGCGCAGCGCGGCATCCGGATTGGCGGTGGTGGAGATCGCCTTCAGCATCGCCGGAACCAGGTCGTTCATCAGTTGGCGCGCGCGGGAGGTCCGTGTTGCGCGGTAGCGGCCCGCGTGCCAGCCTTTCACGGTCTCGATGATGCCTTCCGGCGACTGGAATCCCATCTCCTTCAGGGTTTCGACGGTGCCGGGGTCCAGGTCGGTGCCGGTGAAGACGAGGTTGCCACGTTCCGCCGCCAGGCTCGGTGCCTCCGCGAACAGGTCTGCATAGTGGTGGTGGACCAGCATGAGCTGTGCCGTCAGCACCTCGGCGAAGGCATCCGCGTCCGGGAAACCGGCGAACAGGGCCAGGCGCTGCAATCCCTCATCGCTCCTGGGCAGGATCTGGGTCTGGCTGTCATCCAGCATCTGCAGGCGATGCTCGATGCGGCGCAGGAAGCGGTAGGAGTCCGCCATGTCGCGCGCCACCTCCGGTTCCAGTCGCTCAGCCTGCACCAGCAGGTTCAGCGCATCGACGGTCCGGCGGCTGCGCAGGCTCGGATCACGGCCCCCGAAGATGAGCTGCTGGGTCTGCGCGAAGAACTCGATCTCGCGGATGCCGCCGCGGCCGACCTTGATGTCATGCCCGGCGACGGTGATGCGGTCATGGCCCTTGTGCGCATGGATCTGGCGCTTGATCGACTGGATGTCGGCGATCGCGGCGTAGTCGAGGTTGCGTCGCCAGATGAAGGCGTCGATCTCCTCCAGGAACCGGGTGCCGGCTGCCATGTCGCCGGCGGCCACCCGTGCCTTGATCATGGCCGCGCGTTCCCAGTTCTGTGCCAGGTTCTCGTAGTAGAGCAGCGCTGCCTCCGCCGACAGCGCGAGGGGGGAGGCTGCCGGGTCGGGCCGCAGCCGCAGGTCGGTCCGGAAGACATAGCCGTCGGGCGTGCGTTCCTGCATCAGCTGCACCAGCTTGCGGATCATGCGCGGGTAGAATTCCCTCGGTGCCTCGATGCCCCGGTCGCTGGCCGCGTCCTCGTCGAACAGGACGATCAGGTCGATGTCGCTGGAATAGTTGAGCTCACCCGCGCCCATCTTGCCCATGGCGAGGATGAACAGGCCGGAGCCTTCCGCCGGGTCAGCAGGGTTCGGCAGCGTCATGTGGCCATCGGTTCCGGCCTGCCGGAGCAGGAAGGCCAGGGCGCTGCGTACCGCGCCATCGGCAAAGTCGCTCAGGGCCTGCGTCACCTGGTCGACCCCCCACACCCCGCCGGTGTCGGCCAGGCCGATCAACAATGCGATCCGGCGCTTGATCCGGCGCAGGCTGGCCGCCATCTGTCGGAAGGAGGTCGCCTCGGTCCAGCACCCGGCAAGCTGCTGCATCTCGGTTTCCAGCAGTTGCTCCACCGGGGCACGTGTCAGTGATACCGGCAGGTCCGCCTCACGATGGACCAGGCCGGTCAGATAGGGGCTGTTGCAGAAGATGCCGTCCAGCAGGTCACCCATGAGCGGATGGGCGAAGACGCCCCGGCGTTCATCCGCCACAGTTCCACTGTCCCGCGCGCTGCCGGACAGCCATTTCTCGCGCTCCCGTGCGACCGTGACGGCATTGTCGGCAAGTGGCTTTTCGATGATGCTGTCGGCAAAAGAGGTCAAGTCAGATTCCTGAGCTGGAACAATCGGGTCCACACGACCGTCCCCCCAACCCTGAGCGCCATGCGCGGTCCGGTCAAGCCAGCCGCGCGCGTGCGCGCCGGAGCCGGAAACGCAGCCTGCCGGGGCGGCTCGGGATGCTGCTGGTCGCGTTTGTCGGGGCCATCTTCGCCGTGACGACGGCCGTGGGCATCATCGCGGCCTGGCGGCTGTCGGAAGGGCCGGTGGCGCTGGGCTTCATGACACCCTGGCTGCAGGAACGGATCGGCACCCTTCCCAATGGCAAGAGCCTGACATTCACCGATGTGCAGGTGGTCTGGGACGGTGAATCGGGGGCGCTGGACCTGCAGGTGCTGGATGCCAGCCTGACATCCGTGGATGGCATCCAGGTGGCCAGCGTGCCGGAGGCTGCGCTGTCCTTCGACGGCCCGTCACTGATGCAGGGGCAGGTGAGGCTGCGCACCGTGAAGCTGACGGGGCTGAACCTCGATGTCCGGCGCAGTGCCGACGGGCAGCTGGAACTGGGGCTGGCAGAGCCGGGCGGAGACGAGTCTGCCTCCGATACCAGCCTGCGCCCGCTGAACGAACTGCTGGACGAGTTGTTCGCGCCGGGGGATGACGCCGTCGGGCCGCTGTCGCGCCTGCGCCAGATCGTCATCCGCGACAGCGCCATCGTGCTGAACGACGTGGCACGCAGCCGCTTCTACCTGCTCTCGGTCAACACGCTCTCGGTCAGCGCCGCCGCCCGCTCCGTGCTGGTGGAGGGGCAGCTGGAACTGGATGCGGGCGACCTGAAGCTGCCGCTGGACGTGGGCCTGGTCCTGAACCGGGAAACCGGGTTCACCCTGGTGAACGTCGACTTCGAGCCCTTCGCGATCCCCGAGATGGTGGAGGCGTTCTCCGGTCCACCGGTGTTGCGGGGGTTCCAGTTTCCCCTGTCGGGCCGGGTATCGGTCCAGGTGAACGCCGAAGGGCAGGCCGAGAAGGTGCGGCTGGACCTTGCCGCCCGCCGGGGACAGCTCGCCATGCCGGGTGTCCTTGCCGCCCCCGTGCCGGTCGTCAGTGCCGACCTGAAGGGCACCTATGACCCGGTTTCCGCTGTCCTGTCGGTGGACCGACTGGACTATGATTCCGGCGTGGTCCAGGCGCAGGCAAGCGGCCGTGTCGCCCTGACCGACGAGGGGCCGGACCTGGATATCGTCATAGAGGGCGATGACGTGCCGGTCGTGTTGGTGCCCGCCTACTGGCCGGTTGATCGTGCGCGCGGCGTGCGGGACTGGATCGAGGCCCATCTGATGGACGGTCGGGCCGATCAGGTGCGGGCGCATCTCGACATGCGACCGTCCTACTGGTCGCTGCAGGTTCCGCCGGACGATTCGCTGGACGTGCAACTGACCTACCGGGATGCCCGGGTCCGGCTCTATGAACCTTATGATGACATCACCGGTGCGCAGGGCACGGTTGCCGTCACGGGGCGGACGCTGAACGTGGCCATGGAGAGTGGCCAGAGTGCCGGACTTTCGCTTTCCGACGGGAGCCTGAGCATCGATGATTTCGGCAAGGCCCGCCCGCTGCTGACGACCGAGTTCGTGGGGGAGGGGACGGTGGTCCAGTCGGTGGCCGCATCCGTGCGCGGCGCGCTTGCCCGGTCGGTGGGCGGTGCGCCCGATGTTTCCGGGATCAGCGGTGACGCGGCGACGCGGGTGCGCATGTCCCTGCCGGTATCCGGCGACACACGGCTGGAGGAGATCCGGATCGCCGCTGCATCCCATGTCCGCAATGTCCGTGCGGAGGGGCTGTATGGCGGGTTGCGCTTCACCTCCGATGCGGTCGCGCTGAACGTGGATGCGGAACGGCTGTCGGTCGAGGGCACCGGCGCACTGAACGGCGTGCCGCTGGCACTGCGCTGGATCCAGGAGTTCCAGCCGAAGGATGGCTTCGGGCAGCATTTCAGCGTCGGGGGACGCATCGACCGGCCGTCGCTGGCGCGGCTCGGCCTGGATGCGCCGGACTGGATCGGTGGCGCGACCGGGGTGCGTTCCGACATCCATGTCGCCGATGACGGCACTGTCGCGGCGACGGTTGACCTGGACCTGACAGCGACAGGGCTGGAGCCGCCGGGCGGCCTGTGGCGCAAGCTGCCCGGCGACGGGGCACAGGCCCGGTTCAAGCTGTTCCGTGACCCTGCCGGCAGCCTGCGCCTGGAGGAACTGGAACTGGCGGCACCGGACCTGACCATCCGGGGCAGCCTTGCCGGTTCAATGGAGACGGGGCTCGAGACCGTCGAGATCGACCTGCTGCAACTTGGCCAGGACCAGCTCTCGGGCCAGCTTCGTCGCCTTGATGGTTCCGCATGGGGGCTGGAGGTGGCGGCGGAGACCTTCAATGCCGAGCCGCTGATCCGCATCGTGCGGGAATCGGAGGCGGAGGAGCCATCGGACCTGAACCTGGAAGCGGCCTTCACCTTCGGTCGGCTGCGTCTCGACCCGGCGCTGACGGTCACCAATGCCAGCGGACAATTCACCCTGACCGGCGGGGAGCTGGCCAGCCTTGCCACCACCGGACTTGTCGAGGGTACGGAGCCGCTGTCGATCACCATGGAGCCGCGCGGACTGGCCGGCGCATCGGGCATCGGCATCCGCGACCTGAGGGTGGAGAGCGGTGACGCCGGGGCCATGCTGTCCGCGCTCGACCTGACAGACGCGTTGCAGGGCGGGAAGCTGCTGATCACCGCCAGCATTGACCCCGATGGCCAGGCGAGCGGCCTGCTCGGCATCGACGATTTCCGCCTGACGGAGACGCCCACAGCCGCCCGACTGCTGTCCCTGGCCTCCCTGACCGGTATCGGCCAGGCCATGTCGGGGGAGGGGCTTGGCTTTGTCCGGGCGGATGTTCCGTTCCGCTATGACGGCAAGCGCGTGAACTTCCGGGGTGCGCGCGCCACCGGTCCCGCACTCGGTATCACGGCGGACGGCTACATCGACCGGGGATCGGAGGAGATCCGGCTGGTCGGCAACGTCATCCCGGCCTACTCCCTGACGCGGGTGCTCGGCGCGATCCCGCTGATCGGCACCATCCTGGGGGGCGACGACGGCATCTTCGGCGTGACCTACCTGATCGAGGGGGCGGCGGCGAAGCCGACCATCACCGTCAATCCGCTCTCCGCCCTGGCGCCCGGCATCCTGCGGCGCATGTTCCTGGCACCCGTCAATCCGGACCAGCAGCCGGAGGTCTTCGAGGCTCCGGTGAACGACCGCTAGCCGGCCTGTCCGGCAGGCACGGCCAGCCCGATGATGCGGCAGACCGCGCGGGTCAGCTGATCGACCAGCGCCGGATCCTCGATGAAGTAGGGGCCGGGCCGGTTGATGATCGCGTTGTTCAAGGTGCCGATCACCATCTGGAGTGCAAACTGGTAGTCCAGTGCGACGACGTTCTTCCGGAAGTCCGGGTCGGCATCGCAGAGCACGCGGTAGCTCTCGCTCACCACCCGCGCACCGGCAAGCTGAAGCGGGGAGATCGCGTCCGGCTGGCGCAGCTGGCGCGCAATGATGGCGCGCAGCAGGCCCTGGTTGGCCAGAAGGAAACCGTGCGCCATTGTCACCACGTGCCGGATACCCTCCGGCGGGGGCAGCTTGCCCAGGCGTGACGGCGCGAGTTCCTCCGTCACCAGGGCGTCAAGCTCCGCCACCACATCCTCCAGGATCACGTCGAGCAGGGCATCCTTGTCCTTGAAGCGCTGGTAGAGCGTGCCGACGGAGCACCCGGCCTGCTGCGCGATCTGTTCCATGCGCAGGGTCTCGAAGGGGATGCTGTTCAGCAGCGTGCGTCCGGCCTGCAGGATCGCCTGCTGCCGCTGCATCGATCGACGCTGGCGCACGGGCATCACGCGCCCGTCCTCCATCCGGTCCTGTTCAGGCATGCTCATATTGTTCCATCCGGTTCCGTTTCACACCCTGATGCAATCCATGGGCCCATTCCACGGAGCTGTCACGGGTACACGGCGTAGCATCTCCTGCTTGACAAGTGAATATGAATTCAGTTTCATGTTTTTAGAAACGACATGCAGGGAGAAGACCCGTGACCACCATTGATCGCTACGTGCTGCCGGTGGAGAGCACCGGATGGAACTTCGACGGCAAGACCGAGATCGCCTTCGTCTGGGAATATGATGACGAGCGCGAGAAGCTGCTGCAGCTCTACGACAAGGGCAAGAAGCAGCAGTGGGACGCGGCGGAGCGCATCGACTGGTCCATCGACCTGGATCCCGAGAACCCGATGGAGATCGATGACCGGATCGTGCCGCTGTACGGCACCGACATCTGGAACCGGATGACCGACAAGGAGAAGACGCAGACCCGCATCCATCAGCAGGCCGCGCAGATCTCCCAGTTCCTGCATGGGGAGCAGGGCGCGCTGATCGCCACATCCAAGATCGTCGCCACGGTGCCGCACCTCGACGCAAAGTTCTATGCCGCCACCCAGGTGATGGACGAGGCCCGGCATGTCGAGGCCTACAACCGGCTGCTGCACGAGAAGATGGAACTGGCCTACCCCATGACGCCCGGCCTGAAGACCCTGCTGGAGCAGGGGCTGACCGACAGCCGCTGGGACATGACCTACCTGACCATGCAGGTGCTGATCGAGGGGCTGGCCCTGGCCGCGTTCCAGCGCATCCGTGACTATTCCACCAACCCGCTGGCCGCAGCGGTCAACGCCTATGTCATGCAGGACGAGGCCCGGCACGTGGCCTTCGGCCGCCTGTCGCTGCGTGATTTCTACCCGCATCTGACGCAGGCGGAGCGGGATGAGCGCGAGGAGTTCGTGGTGGAGGCCTGCTATCACATGCGTGACCGCTTCAACCAGATGGAGGTCTGGGAGCAGCTGGGCCTTCCGGCGAAGGAATGTGCCGCGGCAGTGATGGAATCAGAGCACATGGCGCAGTTCCGCCAGCGCCTGTTCAGCCGCGTCGTCCCCATCGTGAAGGATATCGGTCTCTGGGGTGAGCGGGTGCAGAACGCCTTCGCCGAGATGGGTGCCATCCAGTTCGCCGATGTCGATACCGAGGAGATGCTGGAGAACGACAACCGGGTTGCCGACGAGCATGACCTGAAAGCGTTCGTGGAGCGTGAGGCCGGCCCGCTGCCGAGCCAGGCTGCCGCAGGCTGACCACCGGCCCCCTGACGGGGCGGTGCCGGGATGCAGAGGGGCCGGGACAGCAGGACTGTCCCGGCCCTTCGTCGTTCAGCTGCCGGTCCAGTTGGGCGGACGCTTCTCCAGGAACGATGCCACGCCTTCCTTGTAGTCGTTGGATGTCTGGCTGAGCGCGTACTGGTCCAGGTCCATGAAGCTGACGGCATGGTTCAGCGCCTTGGCCGCCACGTCCACGTCGCGCTTGCACATGCGGACCTGCACCGGGGGCAGGGAGGCGATGCGTTCCGCCATCCGCATGGCCTCGGCAAGCGCCCCGCCCTTCGGTGTCGTCTCGTCGGCCAGGCCCCACTCCAGTGCCCGTTCGGCACCGACCCGCTCCGCCATCACCACCACGCGCTTGGATTTCGCCGGGCCGCACAGGTTCACGAAGCGCGGAACCGAGTTCCAGCTCATGTTCATCCCGCGCTCGATCTCCGAGACATAGAGGGTGGAGCCTTCCGCCATCACCCGCAGGTCCAGGGAGACGGCCAGCGCGACACCGCCGCCGACGCACCAGCCCTCGATGGCGCAGATCGTCATCTGCTCCAGGTCCTCCCACGCCTTGCACATGCGCGGGCCGGTCTGCAGCAGCTTGCGGCGCTGCTGCAGCGGTGCCGAGCGCATGGCCACCGAATCCGGGTCCTTGAGGTCAAACCCCATGGAGAAATTGTCGTCGCGTCCGGCCAGCACGATGACGGAGGTCTCCAGGTCCTCGTCGAAATGCCTGGCAATGGCGGTCAGTTCGCGCATCGCCTCCAGCGACAGCGGATTGGCCGCGATGCCGCGGTCGAAGCGGACAATCGCGATCCGTCCCTGCTTCTCTATCGTCGAGAACTTCCATTCCATGGCTTCCTCCCCCATAACTGTCGGCCACAAGTCAACGCGGGACAATTCACAGCAAGCGGGGAGCCAAGTCCATGAGCGCTTTCGTCATCGCCAGGGTCAACGTCACCGATCCGGACAAGTACGAGAACTACAAGGCGCTGGCGCCTGCGACCATCGCCAAGTACCAGGGCGAGTATGTCGCCAGGGGCGGCGAGACCGTGACCCTGGAGGGACCGGAGGAAACCCACCGCGTCGTGGTGCTGCGCTTCGCCTCGCTGGAGGCGGCGAAGACCTGGTACCACTCGCCGGAGTACCAGGCGGCCAAGAAGGAGCGCGAGGGCGCGGCCGACGGCTCCTTCATCGCGGTCGAAGGCCTCTGAGCCCGTCCGGCACCTGTCTTCTGGAGGCAAGAGATGTTCTTTGAGTCCGGTGATTCGTTCCGCCGTGCATCCCACAAGTCCGTCACGCTGCTCGGCATGTCGGGCGTGGGCAAGACCATGCTGGCGGAGCGTCTGCCGACGGATCTGTGGTTCCACTACTCCGCCGACTACCGGATCGGGACCAAGTACCTGGAAGAGGACATCCTGGACAACATCAAGCGCCAGGCCATGCAGGTGCCGTTCCTGCGCAAGCTGCTGCTGTCGGATTCCATCTACATCTGCTCCAACATCACGGTGCAGAACCTGGACCCGATCTCCACCTTCCTCGGCAAGATCGGCCGTCCGGCACCGGACGGGATGGAGGAGGGCGGCCTGAGCTACGCCGACTTCCGCGAACGCCAGGACCTGCACGAGCAGGCGGAGATCAGTTCGATGCATGATGTCCGCCGCTTCATGCACAAGGCGCTGGACATCTATGGCTATCCGAACTTCATCAACGACGCGTCGGGCAGCATCTGCGAGATCGTCGATCCGCACAGCCGGGACGAGGATCCGGTGCTGGCGACGCTGGCCGAGCACACGCTGCTGCTCTACATCCGCGCGGGCGAGGCGGACTACAACAGGATCCAGGCAGCAGCGATGCGCAACCCGAAACCACTCTTCTACCGCGACGACTTCCTGCGCTCGGTGATTCCGGTCTACCGGACGGAGCGTGACCTGCCTGCGGCGCCGGTGGAACAGGTCACTGACATCGATCCGGACGATTTCGTGAAGTGGGTGTTCCCGAAGCTCTGGCAGCACCGCATCCCGCGCTACCAGGCCGTCGCCGACCGGCATGGCTACGTGGTCGAGGCGGCGGATGTCGCCAGCGTCCGCGACCATGACGACGTGATCGACCTGATCGCCGATGCGATCGACCGGCGCGTCCGGGCCGCGGCCTGAGCCGACAGGGAGCGTTCCAGAATGACACTGTTCCTGCCTGCCGGTCTGCCCTGCCTGCCGCAATTGCGCCAGGAAGGGATCGCCGTTGCGGAGATCAATGCGCCCGAGGAGGCATCCGCCACCGCCCTCAGGATCGGCATCCTGAACCTGATGCCCGACAAGATCGCGACGGAGGTGCAGCTGATCCGGATGCTGGCCCATCCGGAGCTTGACGTGGTGGTGACCCTGTTCGCGACCAGCGCCTACATGGCGCGGGCGCGACAACCGGACTACCAGTCAGCCAACACCCCGGTGGAGCATCTGAGGCGGTTCTACCGCAGCTTCGAGGA
The DNA here is from genome assembly GCA_965228535.1 of Minwuia sp. GTDB lineage: Bacteria > Pseudomonadota > Alphaproteobacteria > Minwuiales > Minwuiaceae > Minwuia. The sequence goes on from CBDDHU010000003.1 coordinate 2,463,757, forward strand.
GGTGCGTGAAACCACCTTCGACGGCCTGATCATCACCGGCGCTCCGGTGGAGCAGGTGCCGTTCGAGGAGGTGCCCTACTGGCACGAGATGCAGCAGATCCTCGACTGGATCGCGGAACGCAGGCTGGGCATCTTCAGCATCTGCTGGGGCGCACAGGCGGCCTTGAAGCACTATCATGACATACCGAAACATGTGCTTGATGCCAAGCGGTTCGGAGTCTTTTCTCATGCAGTACTTGATGAAGGATCGGTGCTGAAGGGGATCAGCCAGCCCTTCGAGGTTCCCGTTTCCCGCCACTCCGAAACACGTCGGGAGGACCTGCCCGAAGGTGTTGACCTGATCGTGCTTGCGGAGAGTCCGGAGGCCGGTATCTGCCTGCTGGAGGATGCGAAGACCGGACGGGTCTACATGCTGAACCACTTCGAATATGACGCTGATACGCTGAAGCGCGAGTATGACCGTGACAGGCTTTCCGGCAACGCGATCAACCTGCCGGTGAACTACTTCCCGGGCGATGATGACACGGCACAGCCGGATGCGCGCTGGCAGGCGGATGGCCGTGCCTTCTACCGCAACTGGCTCGAAAGCGTCGCCAGCCGCCGCGACGGTGGCGCCTGACTGACCTGATCCCTGCCGGTTGGCGGTCAGGTGTTGTTCGGATTCAACCACTTCCGTTCCGGCGCACGTTAGGCTGATGGTCACCAACTTGCATTACGCAGGGGTGGCAAGTGGTTTAGTGTGCATCTTGCACAAGCATCAGGATTGCGGGGTTTGACCTTCGTGCGAGGATTGACGGGGATACGCGGTGGCGCGGATGGGGTGCGGACGGTTCTGTCCCGTGCCCTGCTGTCGCTCGTGCTGATCATGTCACCCGTTGCCCATGGGCAGGGCCAGTCTGCTGCGGTGGATGCGCCGCTGGTCCGCGTGCTGTCTGCCGACCTGGGTCCGCTGGCGCGGCTGGAGTTCGCCTGGCCCGGGCCGTTCCATGCGGAAGTCAGCCGCAGCAGCCGCCAGCTGGTGCTGCAGTTCGACCAGGAATTCAACAGCCCCTTCGTCGGCGCCCTGCGCCAGCGGCTCGCCAACTGGGTCGTGGCGGTCGACAAGCGCGCGCGCTCGATCGCCATCACCACGCGGCAGGACGCGATCTTCGCGGTGCAGATCGACGGCAACGTGCTGGCGGTGGAGATCACCGCACAGCCCGCGCGGCTGGATGGCGGGGCGGGGGTTGCCGCGGCAACGCCACCGGTGCTGCAGCGGCCGGTACCTGCCGGACCATCGGCCGCCGGGAGGACCGTCGTGCTGGTGCCGCCGGGGGGAAGGCCCGTGGCCACCGCCCCCACCGCCGCTCCCAGCGTGCCCGCGCCCGTACCGGAACGTGGTGCCGATGCTGCCAGGCAGCTTGACGAGACCGCACAGCGCGCCCGCAGGCAGCTTCGCCTGTCCGGTCCCAGCATCAGCCCCAGGGTCTCCAGCGCCACCGATGAGCAGGGCGACACGTTCGTGACCGAGATGATCCTGCAGCCGCGTGTCGAGGTCTCCTCGGATACGGACGGCGCGGACATCCTGTTTCACTGGCCCAGGGACGTGGAGATCACGCCGGAGGCCGGGGAAAGGGAATTGCTGCTGCGCTTCGCGGAACCGATCGACAGCGGCGTGGCTGACGGCGTGGTCGAGAAGCTTCCCGGTTGGCTGAGCAGCATCTCGGTCGGCTATGACAGCATGCTGATCGTTGCCACCCGTCCCGTCGACTACGGGCTGGGGCACGAGGGCAAGGTCACCCACATCACCCTGACGGGGACGGCAGAGGCCGCGGCTGACCAGCGGTCGGCGGAGGATGTGCGGCTGGACGTGCTGCGCGCACGGCTGAAGGCCCGCCAGGGCGACACCGACACCGCGCGTACCCAGCTGCAGGACCTGCAGCAGACGGCACCGGAAAACGCGGATGTGCTGGTCGAGCTTGCCACGCTGGAAGAAAGCGTCGGGTCATGGCGCCGCGCCGTCAGCCTGTATGACCGCGCCCTGAACCTGGACCCCAACCGCCGTGAACTGGCCTCGGCCAGCCAGTCGCTTGACCGCCAGTTCGGCTCCCAGCTGCGCGTCGACAGTGACCTGCAGTTCGTCGAGGGCGGTGACACCCAGTGGATCACGGTCGGCAGCGGCCGGGTGATCACCTCCATGACCACGGAGTTCGGATTCCGCGTGGAGAACCGGCTGCTGGATGATGACCAGGTCCTGCGCGTCAACGGTGTCACCGAAGCGGTCAGCGAGATGCACCAGCGAGGAGAGGTCTACGGCGCCGTGGAACTCGCCCCGGGTCACGACCTGGAGGGCGCGTTGCTGGCCGGTGCCGGATCGCCGGGCGCGGCGCTGCGCTACGACTACCGCACGCCCAGCACCCGCACGACCCTCAGGGCGACCTGGCACCGGTCCTACTGGGACCTGGTGGAGGGAATCGTGGACGGGGCGCTGCAGGATGGCCTGTCCCTGCGCCACGAGCACCAGCTCAGCCGCCGCTGGTTCGCGGAGGCGGAGGGCAGCGTGAACCGCTTCGGCATCGACAACATCGATACTGCCGCCACGTCCTTCGATCTCGGCGGTGCGGTGCGCTACCTGGTGCCGTGGGAAGTGGCGGACCTGACCGTCGGCTATACGCTGAGCGGGCGCTATGTCGGTGCCATCGAGACCCGCCGCGATGCCAACGGCAATGCGTTCAACCCGCTGCCGCTGACCGACACGGAGTTCCATTCGCTGGACATCTCCCTGGGTGACGCCATCGGTTCGGACTTCCGTTTCAACACCTTCCTCAGCCTTTCGGTGGACCGTATCGGCGACGGCTTCGGTCCCAGCATCGGCGGCGAGCTGTTCTGGGAGATCACGCCTGATTCACAGCTCGGCCTGCGCGCGGGGCATTCCAGGGTCTCCGGCCGGGGCGACGACGCGGTCTTCACCCGCTTCGGCGGTCACCTTCTGGTCAGGTTCTGACGATGCAGCCGGAACAGGCCAGACAACTGCTCGGCTTCGGTGAGGAGGAAGCCTCCCGCACCATCGTGAAGCAGGAATCCCGCTTTCTCAGGTCGGCGCAGGGTGTTGCCTACCTGGAGATCGCGCTGATCATGCTGCTGCTGGTCGGGTTCGATTACCTGATCGGCGACATTGACGGCTTTGCCGGGGTCAATCCCAATCCGTACTGGATTCCGGTGATCCTGATCTCGGTGCAGTACGGCGTGTTCGAGGGACTTGTGGCCGCGTTCCTGTCGTCCGTTCTCTCCGTCGGGTCTCGCCTCTTCGGCCCGTTGCTGGAGGATGCGCTGAACGACGGCTGGAGCGTGGCGTTCGACAATGCCATTGGCGGCGACTTCACCTCCTTCAACAGCGAGGATTACCTGGTTGCCTGGCAGTACGCGTCGGAGCCGCTGCTCTGGCTCATCGTAGCGCTGATGGTCGGTCTGCTGCGCGAGAGGCTGCGGCAGCGCAACCAGCAACTTGCCCAGCAACTGCGCGAGACAGCGGAGCGGGAGCAGGTGCTGACGGAAGCCTACGAGCAGCTGCTGCATACCAAGGAGCACCTGGAGGTCCGCGTCGCGGGACAGCTGAAGACCGTCTTCACCCTCTACCAGGCGGCGAAGGCCATCGAGAAGCTGGGGCCGGGCGAGGTGCTGATCGGCATTGCCGACCTGGTCCGGGCAGTGATGCAGCCGACCAAGTTCTCCCTCTACCTGCTGAACGGTAGCGTGCTGGAGGCCGTCACCAATGATGGCTGGGACGATGACGACACCTATGCCCGGGTGTTCGATTCCTCCACTGCCGTGTTCCAGGAAGTGGTCGGACGCCGCCACATCATGTCCGTGGTGAACGCCGCGGACGAGCGCTTGCTGGCGGGGGAGGGGATCCTGGCCGGGCCGCTGACCTCCGTCGATACCGGTGAAGTGGTGGGCATGCTGAAGATCGAGAAGCTCGGTTTCCTGGACCTGCACGTGTCCTCGCTGGAGAACTTCCGCATCCTCAGCGAATGGGTCGGTACTGCCTTCGCCAATGCACGCCGGTTCCGCAAGGCGCAGGGCAACATGTACTTCAACGATGACCGGACGCTGCTGAGCGACACGGTCTATCGCCAGCATTCGCGGTTCATGAAGGTGCTGGGGGAGAACCTGGGCATCGATGTCGCCGCCATCCAGCTGAAGGCGGAGGGGCTGGACGTGATGCACGAGAACCGGCGCCAGGCCCTGATCAAGGCGCTGCGCGACGTGGTCGACCAGCACATGTCACCGATGGTGCAGGCCTTCGAATACAAGCAGAACGGTCGCGAGTTCGCCCTGATCCTGCCCACCGTGAACGCGGAGAGGGACGGCCCCGGCGTTGCCGACAGCATTGCCAAGGCGGTGATGCATTACCTGCAGGTCGCGGACGTGCACGGGGTGAAGGTCTCGGCGACGGCGAAGAAGATCCATTCCCTGCCCGAGGAGCAGGCATCCGGCGCGTCCCCCGACACGCCCATCCTGCGGGCTGGCCGGGGATGAGCGGAGCGGCGCTTTCCGACGCGGCACTTGCGGCGGAACTGGAACGGATCGAGGCGGAGCGGGAGCGTCGCCGGGCGACTGTCGGCGGGCGGGACCATGCCACCCTGTCGATCCTTGCCGTGGCCGTTGGCGCGACGTTGCTCGAAGCCTTCATGCTGTTCCTGCTCTACGAGGCGCTCGGCCCCGCCTGGATCGCGGGCGTGGTCCATGCGGTGGTGATTGCGCTGCTGGCCCTGGCCGCCTGGAAGATCCGCCCCAACGGTGGGCATTCGCGCTATCTGGTGCTGCTGTTCGTCACCACCTTCTTCCTCGGCATCTTCGGCCCCCTGGGGACGATGCTGGCGATGCTGCTGCATGTCCAGTTCCGGCGGAACGCCACACCGTTCGAGGAATGGTATGCGTCCCTGTTCCCGGACCATTTCGACGCCCCGTCGGAAAAACTCTACGAGATGCTGACCCGCGGCCTGGCGGACTCGGCGAAGCAGGAGAACGTCACTTCCTTCACCGATGTGCTGCAGTACGGCTCCATCGAACAGAAGCGCGCCGTGATCTCGCTGCTGACCCGTGACTTCAAGCCGGAATTCGCCCCGGCGCTGCAGTCGGCGCTGTCGGACAGCAATCCGGCGGTGCGCGTGCAGGCGGCGACGGCTGCGGCGAGCATCGAGAACGCGTTCCTGGAACGCGCGATGGAACTGGAGCAGGCAGCCAAGGCGTCGCCGGACGACACGGAGGCCCAGCTGGCCGTTGCGCGGCACTTCGACAATTACGCCTTCAGCGGAATCCTGGATGGCGACCGGCAGGCCGAGAACCGCCGCCGGGCGGAGGAGAACTACAAGGCCGCACTGGAACTGGACCCGCGACTTGCCGACGCCATGCTCGGGGTCGGGCGGCTGATGGTCCGTACCGGGCGGCTGGAGGAAGCTGCCCGATGGTTCGAGTCCGCCTTCGCCAGGGGCGTGCTGCGGCCCAGCGAACTCGCCTGGTACATGGAAGCCGTGTTCCGCCTGGGGGATTTCGACCGGCTGCGCTATGCCGTGGCCGGTTTCGGTGATGACCTGCTGGCCGACAATGCCATCAGCGACCGCCTGCGGGACGTGATCCTGGCCTGGCAGGGCGTCGATCCGACACGGGAACTGGAGGAGGCCGACCGGGCCGCCGCCACGGCGGAGGGGCATGTCATCAATGCACCTTCCACCGTCGATACCGGTGCTGCCGCCGGTACCGGAGACGCGGAGGTCCGGCATGGCGCGCATTGACCATTTCGAACCGGTGGATGTCTGCCTGGTGCTGGAGGGGACGTACCCCTACGTCGCCGGCGGCGTGTCGAGCTGGGTCCACGACCTGGTCGGCGCGCAGAGCGACCTGACCTTCCATATCGTCAGCCTGATGCCCGGCGAGAAGCCGCCGGAGCGACGTTACGAGGTGCCTGACAACGTGAAGGGCATCAACCACGTGTTCCTGCAGAAGATGCCTGCCGGTGCCCGTTCGGTGCGCAAGCTGAAGCGCTACCTGGCCGAGATGGAACCGGCGCTGAAGTCCATGCAGTCGGCAGGTGACCTGAACGATGTGGCGCACCTGTTGAAGGTGCTGGCACCCAACCGCAAGGCTCTCGGGCGCAACACCCTGCTCAACTCCGAACCCGCATGGGAAATGCTGCTCAGGATGTACCGGGCAGACATGCCGGAGAGTTCCTTCCTCGACTACTTCTGGACCTGGCGGTCGCTGCTGGGCGGCCTGTTCAACATCCTGTTGTCGCCGATGCCGGAGGCCAAGGTCTACCACACGGTCTCCACCGGCTACGCCGGGCTGTTCGCGGCGCGGGCAAAGCTGGAGACCGGGCGTCCCGTGCTGCTGACCGAACACGGCATCTACACCAATGAGCGCCGTATCGAGATCGCGATGGCCGACTGGCTGTACGAGGCACCGGGCGGCAGCCTGGGACTGGAGAAGCCGAAGCGCGACCTGAAGGACCTGTGGATCGACACCTTCGTGGCCTACAGCCGCTGCTGCTACCAGGCCTGCGACCAGATCATCACGCTCTACACGGGCAACCAGGATCTGCAGCGACGTGATGGCGCGGCTGAGGAGCTGCTGCGCATCATCCCCAACGGCGTCGATTACGAGAAGTTCTCGAAGGTGGAGCGGATGCCGAACGATGTCCCGACCATCGCCCTGATCGGCCGTGTCGTGCCGATCAAGGACGTGAAGACCTACATCCGCGCTGTCGCGCTGCTGCGGCGGGACGTTCCGAACGTCAAGGCGCTGATGATGGGACCGACGGACGAGGACCAGGACTATTACCGTGAATGCCTGCAGATGGTCGATCACCTGGAACTGACGGAGAACTTCATCTTCACCGGGCGGGTGAACCTGACCGAGTACCTGGGGCAGGTGGACGTGATGGTGCTGACCTCCATCTCGGAGGCACAGCCGCTCGTCATCCTGGAAGGCGGCGCGGCGGGAATTCCCACTGTCTCGACCGACGTGGGGGCCTGTCGCGACATGCTGTTCGGCATGCCGCACGAGGATCCGCCGCTCGGCACCGGCGGGGCCATCACGCCGCTGTCCAACCCGGCGGAAACGGCGAAGGAACTGGCCGCACTGATCAAGGATCCCGACTACATGGCCAGCGCCCGCAAGGCGATCAAGGAACGGGTGCGCAAGTACTACAACAAGGTCGAGATCGACCGCATCTACCACGAACTCTACGTGACCTTCATCGCCAAAGAGACGGTGCCGGAAGGTGAACGGGTGCAGCGCGCGGAAACGGAGGCCGCCTGATGGCCGGTATCGGATTTGCCCTGCGGCGACTGACCGACCGCGACGACCTGCTCGGCATCGTCCAGGGCTATGCCCATTCGACCATCGTTTCCTCCGGCCCCTGGCTGTTCACGATCCTGGCGGTGGGTTCGATCAACCTGTTCGGCATCTACATGACCGATCAGGAGGAACTGGTCTCCTTCCGCATCGTGCTGATCTACAACTTCGCCTTCAGCCTGGCCTTCTCCGGCCCGATCCTGCTGGTGGCGACCCGCTACCTGGCGGACATGATCTTCAAGAAGGCGGTGATCGAGGCGCCGGGAATGCTGGTCGCGGCGCTGTTCATGCTGCTGGGCACCCAGGCCTTCATCGTGGTGCCGTTCTATCTCTTCGTGGTGGACATACCGGCGCTGATCATTGCCGGGGCGCTGATCAACTACTTCCTCGTCACCGCCATCTGGATGGTGAATGTCTTCCTGACGGCGCTGAAGGACTATCGCTCCATCACCCTGGCGTTCTTCTTCGGCATGATGTCCGGCGGCGGGATGGGGCTGTTCCTGGCCGGTGACTTCGGCGCCTTCGGCATCCTGATGGGGTTCAATTTCGGGCTGGGGCTGATCTTCTTCGCGCTGGTGGCGCGGGTCTTCGCCGAATATCCCTACCGCATCACCCGCCCCTTCGCCTTCCTGGCCTATTTCCGCAAGTACTGGGACCTGGCGCTGGCCGGGCTGGTCTACAACCTGGCGATCTGGGTGGACAAGTGGGTGATGTGGTGCGCGCCGGAGCGGGAGGTGCTGTCCAGCGGCTTCGTTTCCTACCCGATCTATGACGGCGCGATGTTCCTGGCCTACCTGACCATCGTGCCTGCGATGGCGGTCTTCATCGTCAATATCGAGACGCGTTTCTTCGAGCACTACCAGCGCTTCTATCGCGACATCGAGCACCATGCGAACTACGAGCGGATCGAGGAGAACCATCAGAACCTGATCGACGCCCTGCTGGCCGCGTCACGCAATGTCATCGTGCTGCAGTTCTGCCTCTGCGTCACCGCCATCCTGGTCGCCGGACCGCTGTTCGAGGCCGTGGGAATCCCGGCGCTGCAGCTTGGCATCTTCCGTTTCGGGGTGCTGGGTGCGCTGTTCCACGTGCTGCTGATGTTCGTCGGCATCGTGCTGGCCTATTTCGACCTGCGCCGGGTCATGCTGGCCGTCCAGGTGCTCTACCTGACCCTGAACGGCCTGCTGACCTGGCTGACGATGGAGATGGGATTCCCCTATTACGGCTACGGCTACTTCGTCGCCTCGCTGCTGACGTTCGTCATCGCCTACGGCGTCTGCGCCTGGCATGTCGGGCGGCTGCCGTTCCTGACCTTCGTGCGCAACAACGCATCGGTGTGAGGCATGTCCGGGGACAGCGCCTCCGCCGGCAGCAGGGCCCTCAGGCCGTCAGCAGGTCATAGTTCTCCAGGTCCGGGTCGTGGGTCATGGCCCAGTAGTCCACCAGCCGCCACGGCATGACAGAGACCACCCGGCCCTTGGCGTTGCGGTAATAGGTGGACATGCCGGGGTGGCTCCAGATCATGCCCTGGTGTTCCGCGTCGACGCGGGCGACATAGTCGTCCATCGCATCGCGATGCACCTCCATGGCCTCGACACCCTTCTCCTGCATCGCCACCAGGCACCCGGCGATGTAGCGGGCCTGGCACTCGGCCTGGAAGATGGCGCTGCCGCCATGGCCCAGGCCCGTGTTCGGTCCCTGCATCACGAACAGGTTCGGGAAGCCCGGCATGGTTATGCCGAGATAGGCGCGGGGGTCGTCGTCGGCCCATTCGTCGGCGAGGTTGCGGCCGTCGCGTCCGGTAATGTTCAGCCGCGCCGCCATCAGCGACACCTTGAACCCGGTGGCGAGCACGATCACGTCGGCCGGGCGGTGCCGACCGTCCACGGTCTCGACACCGTCGGCGGTGATCCGGGCGATGTCATCGGTGACCAGCTCCGCATTGGGCCGCGTGATGGCGCGGTACCAGCCATTGTCCAGCAGGATGCGCTTGCCGTAGGGCGGGTAGTCGGGCAGGCACTTCTCCACCAGGTCCGGCCGGTCCCCCAGCTCCGCCAGGATATGGTCGGTCATCTGCTGGCGGTGCCTGTCGTTGGAACGGTTCAGGGAGCGTTCCGGATGTTCCCAGGCCGGGTCCATGCGCAGCGTCGGCAGCAGGCCGTCGCCATAGCGCCACAGCATGGTGAAACGGAACCAGCCGGCATAGAAGGGCACGTGCTGCATCAGCCACTGGGCGCCGTCGCTGATGGCGTCGTGGTAGCCGGGGATCGGCCGTGCCCACTGGGCACTGCGCTGGTAGATTGTGACCTGCTGCACCTGGTCGATCACGGTCGGCACCACCTGCATGGAGGTCGCGCCGGTGCCTATGATCGTCAGCCGCTTGCCTTCCAGATCCAGATCCTCCGGCCACTCGGCGGAATGGAAGATGCGACCCTTGAAACGGTCGGCCCCGGCGATCTCAGGGATCGAGGGCAGGCTGAGCTGGCCGATGGCGCTGACCAGGGCGCGTGCCGTCAGCGTCTCCGGCCCGTCCGGGGTCTCGATGCTGATCCGCCAGCGCTTGCTGGCCTCGTCCCAGGTTGCGGCGGTGACCCGTGTGCGGAAACGGATGTCGGGGCGGATGCCGAACCCGTCGGCGGAGCGAACCATGTAGTCGGCCAGTTCGTCACGCGGCGAGAAATAGCGGCTCCAGCGATAGCGTTCGCCATGGGAGAAGGAATAGGCGTGGTTCGGCGTGTCGACGCCACAGCCGGGGTAACGGTTCTCCAGCCAGGTGCCGCCGACCTCCGCGTTCTTCTCGACGATCACGTAGGGAATGCCGAGCTTCTTCAGGTTCGCGCCGAGGGCGATGCCGCTGGCCCCGGCCCCGACGACCACGACCGGGTCATCGCGGTCCGTGGCGGTGGGCTTCTCTGCCGTCCAGGCGACATGGCGGGAGACGAGACCCATCTCCTCCCGCATCATGGGGGCATATTCCTCCGGCACCCGCTCGCCCAGGCAGACGCTCATCATCTCCACCATCAGCGTGTCACCCGGATCCGAGACCACGGGCTTCACGTCCGGCCGCGCGAGCAGCTCGGCGGCGCTGTCGAGGATCTGCCGACGCACTTCCTCCGGCAGGCCCGCGGCGGGGTCGGCGATCAGGTTGACGTCACGGGCAGGGCGGAAGGGGGCTTCCAGCCACTTGCGGTCGCCGGTCAGGTGAAACAGCACCATCAGCAGCACGCGCAGGTCGCCATCCTCCAGCGCCTGCCGGAGGTCGGTCTCGGGCAGTCTCATGCCTACCGACCCTTCCAGACCGGTGCGCGCTTCTCGATGAAGGCGCGGGGGCCTTCCTTGAAGTCCTCCGTCTCCGACATCGCCTTGCTGGCGGCGGCGCTCATCTTCCAGAGTTCCGCGTCATCCAGCGCCAGCGCCTTCATGGCGATCTCGCGGCTGGCCCGGACGGCGAGCGGGGCGTTGACGACGATGCGCTCCGCCAGTTCCAGCGCGGCATCGGTCAGGCCGTCCAGCGGGACGACATGATTGACCAGCCCGAGCTGGTAGGCCCGGTCGGCGCTGATCGGATCGCCGGTCAGGATCATCTCCATCGCCGGCCCCATGCCGACCGCGCGGGGCAGGCGGAACAGGCCACCGGCAGCGGCGGCCAGGGACCGCTTGACCTCCGGCAGGCCGAAACGCGCGCCCTCGGCCGCGATCACCATGTCGCAGGACAGCACGATCTCGCAGCCACCGGCGACAGCGGCACCGTTCACGGCGGCGATCAGAGGCTTGCTGCGTTCCCGCTTCACCAGTCCGGCAAAGCCACCCCGCTGCGTCGAGAGGTTGCGGCCGTTCCCGGCGGAGACTTCCTTCAGGTCGGCACCGGCGCAGAACACCGTGCCGCTGGAGCGGATGATGCCGACCCAGAGTTCGGAATCGTTCTCCAGCTGGTCGATGGCTGCCTCGATGCCGTTCGCGACATCGCCGTTCACCGCGTTGCGCGCTTCCGGCCTGTCGAGCGTGATGATCAGCACGCGTTCGCGCACTTCCGTGTTTACGGCCATGATCTGCCTCCCCTTGCATGACTGGCTGCATCATTCCCGATCAGCCTTGCCAGAGTCCAATGCGTTGCGCAGGGATGGCTATTCGCTGGATGAATGGAAGTTGCTGAATTCCCGCAAGTGACGCTCCAGCGCGGCTGCGCCGGGGGAGGACTGGCGGACCTGGCTGACCGCGAAGACCATGCGCTGGACCGGCATGTCCACCACGTCCGTGAACAGGTGGAAGCGGGACCGGAGTCGCCCGAACTCCGGGTTCTGGCTGGTCAGCGGCGCACAGGCATCGGTCTGGTCGATCAGGCTCTCGATCACGTCCATGTCGTCGCAGACATAGTGCGGGGTCAGCGGTTGCAGACCGTTGCGGGCATACAGGGTCGCAAGGTCGGTCTGCAGCGGTTCCACGGTCGCCGGAATGATCATCGGACAGGCCAGGATGTCCCGTTCGGTGACGATGGTCCGGCGGGTCAGCGGATGGTCGCGGCGCACGGTGAAGGCGCTGTGGAACGATGCGAGCGGGGTCAGCTGCAGGTCGGGCCAGCGTTTCAGCCAGCCGCGATGGCCGACAATGCCGTCCAGGTCGCCGGTGGTGAGGCGGGGCACCAGGTCGTCGGTGGCCCCGGTGGTGATCTCGATCCTCAGGCCCGGCCGCTCTGCCGCCAGCGCCGCGATCGCGCGGGCGATGTAGCGCTGGTATCCCGGCGGGCAGACACCGATGCGCAGGCGCCCGGTCAGCAGGTCGCGGTGGTCGGCGACATCGGCAAGCAGGTCGTCCACGTCGCCGATGATCAGCCGCGCCCGTTCCACGAACCGCCGTCCCTGCTCCGTCACGCGCACCCCGCGGGGCAGGCGCACGAACAGCGGGGTGCCCAGTTCCGCCTCGACATCCGCCAGGCTGCGGGTCAGGGCCGACTGGGTGATGTACAGTGCCTCCGCCGCGCGGGTGACGTTCTCGAACCGCGCTGTCTCCACCACATGGCGCAGCTTTCTCAGGTCAATGGCCATGGCAGAAACTCCATTCGCCCGGTGAATGGCTCCGATTTTCAAAGGAATTGGACTGAATTGCAAACTCGGGCGACACTTCGGGAAATGCAGTGATCGGGGAGGATTGAGGATCATGCGTTCAGCCGTGACAGAGATGCTGGGTATCGAGTTTCCGCTCATCGCCTTCTCGCATTGCCGCGACGTGGTGGCGGAGGTGTCGAAGGCCGGTGGCTTCGGCATCTTCGGTGCTGCGGGTATCGGTCCGGGGAAGCTGGAGGCGGAGCTGGCCTGGATCGACGACCATGTCGATGGCAAGCCCTACGGCGTCGATCTGATCGTGCCGATGCGGTACGAATCCAAGGGGGCGAAGGTTTCCCGCGACGACCAGCTCTCGAAGGTGCCGCAGGGCTATCTCGACTTCGTCACCGGCGTCTTCAACCGCCATGGTATCGAGGGGGAGGCCATCGACCCCGACAGCCTGCGGCGCGGAACCCGGCTGGGCACGAACATCCGTGACGATGGTGCCACGGCACTGCTGGAGGTCGCTTTCGCCCACCCGATCAAGCTGATCGCCAATGCCCTCGGCACGCCGCCCGCCTACATGATCGAGATGGCGCGTGCGCACGGCGTGCCGGTCGCGGCACTGGTCGGCGCGCGGGAACATGCGATCAAGCAGGTGCAGGCCGGGGTCGACATGATCGTTGCCTCGGGCGGGGAGGCCGGCGGCCATTGCGGCGAGGTCTCCACCATGATCCTGGTGCCGGAGGTGGTTCGCGCGGTGCGGGAGATATCCGACATCCCGGTGGTTGCCGCCGGCGGCATCGTCACCGGTGAGCAGATGGCCGCCTGCATGGCCATGGGGGCACAGGGTGTCTGGACGGGTTCCGTCTGGCTGACCACGGCGGAGGCGGAGACCTCGCCGGTGGTGAAGGAGAAGATGCTGGCCGCCACCAGCCGCCAGACGATCCGCGCGACATCCCGGACCGGCAAGCCGTCGCGTCAACTCCGTTCCGCCTGGACGGACGCGTGGGAGGAACCGGACGCGCCGAAGCCGTTGCCGATGCCGTTGCAGTCGATCATCTCGGAACCTGCCATGGCCCGGATCACCCGGCTTGCCGAAGGCGGGCACGAGGGTGCGCGCGACCTGGCGTCCTACTTCGTCGGCCAGGGCGTCGGCCTGATGAACACGGCGCAGAGCGCGAAGGGGGTCGTCTACCAGTTCATGGAGGAGTTCCTGGAGGCCTCCGAACGGTTGAGCGGCCTGACCGCCCGGGACTGACACCATGACCCTGTCGATCGGAGAGGTGCAGGAGGCGGTTGCCGCCGAACTGCCGGACCGCGAGGCCGTTGTCTGCGGCCGGCGGCGCCTTACCTACCGCGCGTTCACGGAGCGGACGCGGCGGCTTGCCAACCTGTTCCTGGCGCACGGGATCACCATTCACACCGAACGCGACCGGCTGCAGCCCTGGGAGTCCGGCCAGGACCACGTCGCGGTGCTGATGTACAACTGCCCGGAATACCTGGAGGCGCTGCTGGGGGCCTACAAGGCGCGGGCGGTACCGTTCAACGTGAACTACCGCTACGTGGCGGAGGAGATGGCCTACGTCTTCAACGACGCGCGACCGAAGGCCATTCTCTACCAGGCCCGTTTCGCGCCGCTGCTGGCGGAAGTGCTGACCCGGGTGGAGGCACCGGTGCTGCTGCTGCAGGTCGATGACGGCACCGGTACGCCGCTGCTGCCCGGTGCCCTGGACTACGAGGCGGCGCTGGCCGGTTCCGACCCGGCCAGGCCGGGGGTGCAGACCTCCGCCGACGACATCTACTGCATGTATACCGGCGGCACCACGGGAATGCCGAAGGGGGTGCTGTGGCGGCAGGCCGACTGCCTGGCCGCGAACCTGGACGGGCAGGACCGGCATGGCAGGCCGCTGCCTGATCTCGCCGCCTTTGCCGAACGTGCGCACAAGCGCAGCCACAACATCGTGCTGCCCGCGCCGCCCTTCATGCATGGTGCGGGATGCCAGACGGCCCTGTCGGCACTGTGCTCCGGCAACACGGTCGTCATCTCCGACGTGCCGGAGCGGCTGGACACCGACGACCTGCTGGACACCATTGCGCGGGAACGGGTGACGATGCTGCTGCTGATCGGGGACGCCTATGGCCGCCCGCTGGTGCAAGCCGCGCGGCAGCGCAGCCACGACCTGTCGAGCCTGTCACTGCTGGTCAATACCGGCGCGATCATGTCCCCGGCGGTGAAGGCCGCCCTGCTGGAACTGGCGCCTGGAGCCCGTGCAGTTGATGCGCTGGGTGCCTCCGAGAGCGGGCCGCAGGCGATCCAGGTCTCGGGACCGGAGGATGCGGGCAAGGCGCCATCGTTCCGCATTGCCGGCGACGCGCTGGTGCTCAACGCGGAGATGACGGCCGCGCTGGAGCCGGGGCACGAGGGACTTGGCTGGTTGGCCAAGAGCGGGGCGGTTCCGCTCGGCTACCTGAACGACCCGGAGAAGACGGCCAGGACATTCCCCACCGTGAACGGCGTCCGCCATGTCATTCCCGGCGACCGGGTGCGGCTGCTGGCCGATGGCACGCTGGAGTTCCACGGCCGCGAATCCTTCACCATCAATTCGGGCGGGGAGAAGATCTTCGCCGAGGAGGTGGAGCAGGCGATCAAGCACCATCCGGCCGTTGCCGACGTCATCGTCACTGGACGGCCAAGCGAACGCTGGGGGCAGGAAGTGGTGGCCATCGTGCAGCCCGCCAACGGAACCGTCCCTGACCGTGCGGAGCTGCTGTCGGAGGCGGAGCGCCATATCGCGCGCTACAAGCTGCCGAAGGCGTTCCTGTTCGTTGATGCGATCCAGCGTGGACCCAGCGGCAAGACCGATGCGAAGTGGGCACGCGCCAGGGCAGGGGATGCGACATGATCCGTGATGACACACCCATCCTGGTCGGCGTTGGCCAGGTCACCGTGCGGGACGAGCCGCTGGACGCCCTCTCCACGCCGATGGACCTGATGCTCGGCGCAGCCATCGCGGCAGCGGATGATGCAGGCATTCCCCGCCGCACCCTGGCCAGCCTGGACGCGGTCGTGGTGGTCAAGAGCTTCCGGGAACCCATGCGCAACTCCCCCGCCACGCTGGCCGCGAAGCTGGGGGCGACAGGGGCCGATACCTGGCTGACGCCGGACGGCGGACAGGCGCCGCAGGCCCTCGCCAACCGCTTTGCGGAAGAGATTGCGGAGGGCCGGAAACGCTTCGTCCTGCTGGCCGGGGCGGAGGCGATGGACAATGCGCGCCGCCTGATCAAGTCCGGTACGAAGCCGGACTGGAGCGTGCCTGCCGACCGCGACGCGGTACTGCTCTGGCCCGACAGGCCCATGGTGACGGCGCACGAGCGTGCCCATGGCATCTGGATCGCAACCAACTGCTATGCCCTGATCGAGAACGCGTACCGCCATCACCTGGGCCGCAGCATCGGGCAGCACCAGCAGGCCATGGGGGACCTGTTCGCCCGTTTCACCGATGTCGCGGCGGAACAGCCGCACGCCTGGTTCCCGATCCGCCGCACGGCGGCCGAGATCGCGGAGACCGGGCCGGGGAACCGCTTCGTGGCCTGGCCCTACACCAAGTTCATGAACGCCATGAACCAGATCAACCAGTCCGCCGCCCTGCTGATGACCTCGGTAGGGGAGGCGCGGCGGATGGGTGTGCCGCAGGACCGCTGGCTGTTCCTGCATGGCTGTGCCGACACCACCGAGCTCTGGCACATGCACGAGCGGCAGGACTATTTCTCCTCCCCCGCCATGCGGCTGATGGCGGAGCGGGCCTTCGCCATGGCCGGGCGCGGGATCGGGGACATCGACCTGATCGACATCTATTCCTGCTTCCCGAGTGCGGTGCAGATCGGTCGCGATTCCCTCGGCATCGCTGCCGACGACCCGCGCCCACTGACCGTGACCGGTGGTCTGCCCTATCATGGCGGGGCGGGGAACAACTATTCCATGAATGCCATCGCCAACATGGCCGACCGCTTGCGCGCTGCGCCGGGCAGCTTCGGCCTGGTCACGGCGAATGGCGGCTATCTCAGCAAGCATGCGGCGGGGATCTGGTCGACGGAGCCGGTCGCGGGTGAGGCGCGCTGGCAGCGGGAAGACCCTGGCGGTTACCAGTCCCGCATCGACAATCTGTCCCGTCCGCCGTTCACGGAGACGCCGTCGGGCCAGGGCGAGATCGAGACCTGGACAGTGACCTTCGACCGCAAGGGGGAGCCCACCGCCGCCGTGATCATCGGCAGGCTGGGCGCGCATGACGATCCGCAGGCAACGCGTTTCGTTGCCAACGTGGCGGATGACCGGGACCTGCTGCTGTCCATGACAGGGCGCGACCTTGTCGGCTTGGGTGGCCGGGTCGAAACGGCCGAGGACGGGCAGAACCTGTTCCATCTGGCCTGAGCCGCCCTTGCCGGGTGCGCCGCCGATGCAGGCCGGATGCCTATCTGTGTTTCAGTTCGTTGAGGATGAACAGGAACTTGTGCAGGTTCATGTCCAGATGGCTGACGTCCATGCGGTAGGTCCGCGGAAAGATGCTGCCCTCATAGGCGAAGCGCAGCAGGTCCATGAAACGAAGGATCGCGTTTGACCTTCGCCTGATCTGGTACGGGTTCGTCAGCTTGAACGTTATCCTCCCAGCCTCGGCATCATGGTCGAACCTGTCGATATCGCTGATCCTGATGACACCGATATCCGGATAGAACGTCATGAAATCAACAATCTGGTGATCGTCGATCTGGATGCATGTGAAGTCCTTCTCATCGATCAGTTTCTTGATCCGGTTTGATTTCCCGACCATGTGGATCGCGTAGAAGAGCATCGCCAGTGCAACTGGCTGAACGAAATGGAACTCTAGTGAGAGGGTCGATTTCGCTGAGAAGACCAGCGCGAAAACCGTGCTTGCGATAGCCGAGAGCGCGAACAGCGCATTCTTCTGGAAGGAGGCCCAAAGTCCGTCATCATGGCCCTTGAACGTGACCGGCAGGTCGATGCTGACGAAGTCACCGCCGTCCTCGTGTTCCATCACCATGGCTCCGTCACGAAATCCTAGAGTTCCAGCGTATGCACTTCGGCGTTGTTCAGGAAGCGGTCGATCAGCATGTAGAAGAAGGTGCCGTGACCGACCACGGCGATGTGCTCCTCCGGTCGGCTGGCGATCCAGCCACGGAAGCGTTTCACGCGATCCATCAGCACGCTGTCGGGTTCCCGGATGAAGGGGCCGTCATGACCATCTTCCGTGTGCCACCAGGGGTCGTCCAGGTGGTCGAAGGCCAGGTGCGGGAAATCGTTGACCAGGTCGGCGGGGGAACGGCCCACATCGCAGCTTGCCGCCAGGTGCTCCCGGTGCAGGGCCTCGACCCTGACCGGCAGGTCCCGCCCGCCGAACGCGCCCATGCTGGTCTGGATGGCGCGGGTGAAGGGGCTGGTGACCACCAGGTCAACGCGCACATCGGCCATCTGGCTGCGCAGGTCGGCCACCTGCTCCCGCCCCAGGTCCGACAGCGGCGCGTCGAACAGCATCGGGTCCACCCCGGTCAGGGACATCTGGGCGTTGAAGGTGGACTGGCCATGACGGATCAGGTGGACTTTGCGGGCCACGCGGTTCTCCCGGAGATCTGTGGGTCGTTGCGGACCTTGCGGCGGCGGCTCAGCCCCGGATAAGGCGGCCCGGACGGTTGCCGGTCAGTTCGCTGTCGTTCAGCGTCTCGATACCTGAAACGAAGGTATGGCGATAGCCGACGGATCGCTGGATCAGCCTCTTCCCGCCCGCCGGCATGTCGTAGACCACCTCCGGCTTCAGGGCGCGCAGGTTCTGGAAGTCGATGACATTGATGTCTGCCTTCATGCCGGGTGCCAGCAGGCCCCGGTCGGTCAGGCCATAGGTGAGGGCGGTGTCGCGGGTCTGCTTCTTCACCAGGTGGGGCAGGGGCAGGCCTTCGCCGCGCTTGCGGTCGCGGCCCCAGAGGGTCATCAGAGTGGTTGGCGAACTGGAATCGCAGATCAGTCCCACATGCGCGCCACCATCGGCGACACCGCAGACCGTCTCCGGATCCAGCAGCATCTCCCGGATCACGTCCAGGTTGCCCGCATTGTAGTTCTCGAACGGGAAGAGCAGGATCGCCTTGCCGTCCTGCTCCATCATCATCTCCAGCGCCTTGACCCAGGGATCGACGCCTTCCCGTTCGGCCAGAGCGGCGATGCTGTTGGACAGGTCCGGTTCGTAGTCCAGCGGCTCCTGCAGGCGGCAGGCGCGGGTCATGGCGAAGTCCATCCACTTCGTGTGTCCGTTCTGCGGTCGCTCCTCGATCAGGCGCTGGCGCAGGTCGGCATCGTGCTTCAGCCGCTGGTAGCGTTCCTCCGGCGTCAGGTCGGCCAGCGCCCGCCAGGTCCGGTGGGTCATGAAGGGATGCACGGAGGTTTCCAGCCCCATCAGGATGCCGATGGGGCGGCTGGCGACCTGTCCGTTGACCTTCTGCCCCGCCGCGTTGGCGGCACGGATGCCGGCGCGGGTCTCCATCCAGCGGTCGGGCGCGTTGTCCACCTGGATCAGCAGGACGGAGAGCGGGCGACCGGACTCCGCCGCGACGGCCCGCAGCGTCTCGAAGTCTCCCGGTTCGAAGTCGGAGTTGACCTGGATGATGCCGCGTCCGGCGCGCTTCATGGCGTGGGCGAGGCCGACCAGCTCCGGCTCCCGCGCGGTCAGCGACGGGGTGTACCGCCCGTCCGCCGCCTTGTGCTTGATGGTGCGGGAGGTGGAGAAGCCCAACGCACCGGCGGCCAGTGCCTCCTCCAGCAGCAGGCCCATCCGCTTGATCTCGTCCTCGTCGGGCAGGGAGCCGTGGTCCGCGCCCCGGTCACCCATGCAATAGAACCGCAATGCCGCGTGGGGCACCTGGGTGCCGATATCCATGGTGCGGTCGGTCTCCGCCAGCACGTTCATGAAGTCGGGAAAGCTCTCCCAGCGGAAGTCGATGCCTTCGGAGAGCACGATCTCCGGAATGTCCTCCACCCCTTCCATCAGGTTGATCAGGTAGGGTTCGGTGCCGGGCCGCACCGGCGCGAAGCCGACGCCGCAATTGCCGAACACGGTGGTGGTCACGCCATGCCAGGAACTGGGGGTCAGGTCCGCGTCCCAGGTCGCCTGGCCGTCATAATGGGTGTGGATGTCGACCCAGCCGGGGGTCACCAGGGCACCATCGGCCTGCACGTCGCGCCGGGCCGGCCCCGCCTTGCCGTCGACGGAGACGATCACCCCGTCCCTGACGGCCACGTCCGCCGTGCGCGGCTCCCCGCCGCTGCCGTCGATGACCGTTCCGCCGCGAATGACCAGATCGTGCATGTCCATCTCCCCCGTACCTGTTGGCGGGGGATCATAAGCCGCGTGCGGCCCCTGCTCAATCAGCCATGCAGCGGGATGGGCATGCGGTCAGGGGGGACGAAGACTTGCCGGGCCGCGTCGGAGAACAGGTGATCGCGGCTGTAGTGGGTCAGCATGATGTCCTGCATCAGCAGGCGCGGGTTGGCGTCGATGAAGGCATCGGCCGACGGGGCGGGTGTCCGGTCGCTGTGCATGAAGTGGTGCACGGCCAGCACCCAGGCCCGGGTGACGGTCTCGTGGTACTTCGCCGCCGGATCGACGCCCAGGTGAGCCAGCAGCGCGGTGATGGACTGCCGCAGGCGTTCCACCGCCTGCTCCGGCCCCAGGGTGACCAGGTGGATGTAGGCCAGCTTCACATGCTCCCGGTGGCGGAAGTCGGACGGGGCGACCCGAAAGCCCTCGAACGCGTCGCGCCAGTCGAGATCGGCGGGCGAGACCCGGTGATGGATGGATCCGGTCATGGGATGCTCCTCAGCTTGCCCGGCACCGTGCGCACCTTGCGTGGTGCCGCGATCCAGATAGCCAATGCGGACACGACCGACAAGCCGATGGCCAGCAGGAACGCGGTGCGATAGCTGCCGGTGGCATCGAAGATCAGCCCCGTCACCCAGGGTCCGACGGCGCCGCCGCCGATCAGCGCGACGGACAGCGCGCCGAAGATGGAGCCGTAATGCGGCCCCTCGAAGATCTCCGCCACCATCGGCCCCATGACGGAAGTCACGGCATAGCCCAGGCAGCCCTGCGCGATCACCATGACGTAGAGCAGGAAATGCGACGGCTGGTTCTCCAGCGCGATCAGGACGGCGAAGCAGATCAGGAAGCCGAGACAGCCGAGGCTCCAGACCGCTTCCCGTCCCACCCGGTCCGACAGGGCACCGAGGCCGATCTGGCCCGGAATCGCGACGATGCTGACCAGCCCGAGCGCCCATCCGGCCAGGATCGGATCGAACCCGGTCCTCAGCAGGTAGCTCGTCTGGTGGACCTGCACCGCGTACCAGGTGTAGGTGCCGAGCGAGAAACCGAGCGCCAGCCACCAGAACCGCGCGGTGCGCAGCGCCCGTGCCAGCGTCCATTCCTGCGCGGCCCATTCCCGGTCGACGATGTTGTCCGGCGCGTTCTCCCCTGCCTTCGGCACGGATAGGGGAATACCGTCCGGCACCTGCCCGATATCGGCGGGCTTGTGCCGCACCAGCAGGTTCAGCGGTGCGATCAGGCAGACCACCATCAGGCCCATGGTCCAGCAGGCCTCCCGCCAGCCGATATCGACGATGATCGACTGCAGCAGCGGCAGGATGGTGATGGCCCCGACGCCGACACCCGAGAAGGCGATGGAGATGGCGAGGCCGCGCCGCCGTGCGAACCAGTTCGGCAGGTACAGCGACTGCGCCGTGAAGGTCATCATGTTGGCCCCGCCGCCCACCAGCACCCCCAGCGTGGCGTAGAGGTGCCAGGGCACGGTCATCATCGGGGCGAGGAACAGCCCGGCCGCGAGCAGGACCACGCCACCCTCGATCACCAGCCGCGGGCCATGGCGGTCCATCACCCGGCCGACGATGGGGCTGAGGATGGCCGAGACCAGGAAACCGAAGGAGAAGGCACCGGCGACCAGGGCGCTGTCCCAGCCGTACTCCGCCGTCAGCGGCGGCAGCATCAGCGAGAAGCTGGTCCGCGCACTGACGCCGATCGCCATCGTGACGAAGGCGACGCCGATGACGATCCAGCCATAGAAGAAGGGCAGGCGTGCCGACCAGTGTGGCGTCGCGGGCGCGCTCACGGCCGGTTCACCGGAACAGGTGCGGGCGCCACATCCGCATGTGACGCCCGCGATCCCTGCATCAGCTTCCGACCGTTGCGAGACGGTTCACCGCCGAGACGATGGCCTTCAGCGAGGCCGTCGTGGTGTTCTCGTCGATGCCGACACCGAAACGCTGCTCGCCATGGGCATTGGCCAGCCGGATGAAGCAGACCGCGCGGGTCCGGGAGCCACGCTCGCTGGCGTGGATCGCGTGCTCGCGATAATCGGTCAGGTTGGCATTGATGCCGAACTGGTCCTTCATCCCGGTGAAGAAGGCATTGATCGGCCCGTTGCCCTCACCGGAGATCGCCACCGGCTGCCCGTCATGGCGCACGCTGGCATTCACCACCGAGTTGCCTTCCACCGTCTCGGAGGAAGCCACCTTGTAGGAAGCGAGCGCGAAGGGCGTGTCCGTCGACAGGTAGGTCTGCTCGAAGGTCTCGAAGATGTCGTCCGGCGCCATCTCCTTGCCCGTGGTGTCGGTGATCTTCTGCACCACCTGGCTGAATTCCACCTGCAGCAGGCGCGGCAGCTCGATGCCGAAGTCATTCTCCATGATGTAGGCGACGCCGCCCTTGCCGGACTGGCTGTTGACCCGGATGATCCCCTCGTAGGCCCGGCCCACATCCATCGGGTCGATGGGCAGGTACGGCACTTCCCACAGCCCGTCATTGGAACTGCGGACGGCGGTCATGCCCTTCTTGATCGCATCCTGGTGGGAACCGGAGAAGGCGGTGTAGGCCAGTTCGCCCGCATAGGGATGGCGCTGGTGCACCGGCAACTGGTTGCAGTGCTCCGCCACCGCGATGGACTCCGTGATGTTCGTGAAATCCAGTTCCGGATCAAGGCCCTGGGTGAACATGTTGAGGGCCAGGGTGACCAGGTCCACGTTGCCCGTGCGCTCGCCATTGCCGAACAGAGTACCCTCGATCCGGTCCGCGCCGGCCATCACGCCAAGCTCCGTCGCCGCCACGGCGGTGCCGCGGTCATTGTGCGGGTGCAGGCTGAGGATGATGCAGTCCCGGTCGCGCAGGTTGCGGTGCATCCACTCGATCTGGTCGGCGTAGTAGTTGGGGGAGGCCATCTCCACCGTCGCCGGCAGGTTGATGATGATCGGGTTCTCCGGCGTCGGCTCGAACACGTCCATCACCGCGTGGCAGACATCGCGGGCATATTCCAGCTCCGTGCCGGTGAAGCTCTCCGGGCTGTACTCGATGCGCACGTTCTGGCCTTCCAGGGTGGGGATCAGGCTCTTCACCTTCTTCGCGCCCTCGACGGCGATCTCCGTGATGCCTTCCTCCTCCAGCCCGAAGACCACGCGGCGCTGCACGGTGGAGGTGGAGTTGTAGAGGTGGATGATGACGTTCTTCGCACCCTTCACCGCCTCGAACGTGCGCTCGATCAGGTGGTCACGGGCCTGGGTCAGCACCTGGATGGTGACATCGTCGGGGATCAGGTCGTTGTCGATGATGTGACGCACGAAGTCGAAATCGGTGTCCGACGCGGCCGGGAACCCGACCTCGATCTCCTTGAAGCCGACGGCGAGCAGGTGGCGGAAGAAGCGCAGCTTCTTGTCGCCGTTCATCGGCTCGATCAGGGCCTGGTTGCCGTCGCGCAGGTCGACCGAGCACCAGATCGGTGCCTTGTCGATGGTGCGGGTCGGCCATTGCCGGTCCGGCAGGTCGATCTGCGGGAAGGGACGGTACTTGTGGGTATTCGGCATGCTGGTCATGGCTTCGGTCTCCGGATGCTTGCGCATGTTCTGGTCAGTTCCGGTCCGGGGCGCAACCGCTGAAAACACTCTTGCGGCATGCAGCCCGACAGGTGGGCCGGGATGGATTCGGATGTTCTTCTGGAGGGGATTCTGCGGGACCCGGTGACCGGACCCCGACGCACAGGGGGCTTTACCCGACTCTAGCTGAGAGCCGGGATACCTAGGTCGAGGCCGTTTAGGCGAATTCGGACCGGTGCGTACATGAGGGCGAAGTTAGCCATGGACTGGTTAACCGTCAATTACCTGCGGAAAAGTTTGTTGGCTCCGGTCTCTTGGCTTCCCAACCGCGAGCGATTATCAGGAAGGCTGTTCATTCGGGCGGAGCCGTCTTGACCACCTTGTCATTCCAGAATGTCAGTCACCGGTTCGGGGACTTCCAGGCCGTCGACTCGCTGTCGCTGGACATGGCGGAGGGAGAGATCGTCTGCCTGCTGGGACCGTCCGGGTGTGGCAAGACAACAAGCCTGCGCCTGGCGGCGGGGCTGGAGACGCTGCAGCAGGGCCGCATCGCCATCGACGGGCAGGTGGTGGCGGAGGATGGCTACAGCGCGCCACCGGAGACACGGCGCATCGGCATGGTGTTCCAGGACTACGCGCTGTTCCCGCACCTGAGCGTCGCGGGGAATGTCGGTTTCGGGCTGCCGGCCGTCTCGCGCAGCCAGCGGGTCGCCGAGGTGCTGGCCCGTGTCGGGCTGCAGGATCGGGCGGATGTCTTCCCGCACCAGCTGTCCGGCGGGGAACAGCAGCGCGTGGCGCTGGCCCGGGCGCTGGCACCCGCACCACGACTGATGCTGATGGACGAACCGTTCGCCAACCTGGACGTGACCCTGCGCAACGCCGTGCGCGACGAGACGCTGGCCCTGCTGAAGCGGCTGGGCGCCACGGTCATGCTGGTGACCCACGACCCGGAGGAGGCCATGCGGATGGCTGACCGGATCGCGGTGATGCGGGCAGGAAGGCTGGTGCAGTTCGGCCCGGCGGCAGATGTCTACCTGAAGCCGGTGAACCGTTTCATGGCCACGTTCTTCGGTGCCGCCAACGACATTCCGGCGATGGCGGAGGGGGACTGCATCACCACCGCCTTCGGTGCGATGCCGCAGCCGGAGGGAATGCCGTCCGGACCGGTGGACATGCTGGTCCGGCCGGAGGGCGTGATGCTCGGCGGGCAGGGGGACAGTCCGCTGTCGGCGGAGATGACCGTGGCCGACATCCGGCTGATCGGTGCCTACTGGCGGGTGCAGCTGACCGGGTCCGGGCTGCCCACGCTTCGGGCGCGCACGATCCATCGTCCGCCACCACCCGGCGCGACCGTGAGGGTGGCGTTCGATCCCGAGCGCGTAATCCTTTTCCCATCTGGCGCGGATGGCCTATAAGGACCACATGAAAGGTTCCCCGCTCCGGCAGCGGGCGGCAACGATAACTGATTTATGGGAGTTTCCCCGATGGGTTCATTCAGCATCTGGCACTGGATCATCGTGCTTGCAGTCGTGCTGATCCTCTTTGGCGGTGGCGGCAAGATCTCGCGTCTGGCCGGTGACCTGGCCGGCGGCATCAAGAGCTTCCGCAAGGGCATGAAGGACGAGGATGCCCAGGAAGGCGCTGACCAGCCGCAGCAGCATGCCAAGGTTGCCGAGGAAAAGGACAAGGCCGCACAGGGCTGATCCCGCTTCCGGTCCCGCGACCCTGAACAGACGGCTGGGCGGCGCACATGCTTGATCTCGGTTGGACGGAACTGCTGGTCATCGGCATTCTGACCATCCTCATCTTTGGTCCGAAGGAACTGCCCGTCGTCTTCCGCACGGTCACGCAGTGGCTGGGGAAGGCGCGCTCCGTGGCGCGCGAGTTCCAGCGCACCGTCGATGACATGGCGCGGGAAACGGAGCTGGACGAGATCCGCAAGGCGGCGAAGAACGCGGCGTCCGACATGAACACCATGGTCGACCCGTCGGGCAGCATGGACGGCCTGTTCGACGATCCGGACAAGCAGAAGCCGAAACCGACGCCTGCTTCCCAGCCGCAGTCCATGCCCCATACCCCGCGCGATTCATCCAGCGACAATGATGACCCGACGGCCTGGGAGGCACCCTCCGGGACCGCGACACCGGCGGAGGCTGCCGTGTCGGCGGAGCCGCAGCCCGCTGCACCGGAGCCGAAGGCAGAACCCGCGCCCGCGCCTGCACCCGCGCCGGACAAGAAGGACGGACAGGCCTGATGTCGGAGAGTGCGAAGATCGGCGGGCCTGATGACGATGCCCTCGACGATGATGACCTGGAAGCCGGCAAGCAGCCGCTGCTGCAGCACCTGGTCGAACTGCGCAACCGGCTGCTCTACTCGGTCGCGGCGATCTTCGTGGCCTTCATCCTCTGCTTCATCGTGGCGGAGGATATCTATTCCATCCTGATGCAGCCGCTGACGGACCTGCTGGGTGAGGATTCGGGGCGGCGCATGATCTTCACCGCGCTGCACGAGGCCTTCTTCACCTACATCAAGGTGGCGTTCTGGGCGGCCTTCATCCTGGCCTTCCCGATCATCGCGTCGCAGATCTACATGTTCGTCGCGCCGGGGCTCTACCAGAACGAGAAGAGCGCCTTCCTGCCCTTCCTGATCGCGACCCCGATCCTGTTCATCATCGGCGGCAGCATGGTCTATTTCCTGGTCATGCCGCTGGCTTGGGAGTTCTTCCTGTCGTTCGAGGCGCCCGGATCACAGGGCGAACTGGCGATCCAGCTCGAGCCGAAGGTGAACGAGTATCTCAGCCTGGTGATGAAGCTGATCTTCGCCTTTGGCCTGTGCTTCCAGTTGCCGGTGCTGCTGACATTGCTGGCCAAGGTCGGCCTGGCTTCCTCCACCGGTCTCAGGGCCAAGCGCAAGTACGCCATTGTCGGCGTGTTCGTGGTCGCGGCCATCGTCACCCCGCCGGACCCGATCAGCCAGCTCACGCTGGCGATCCCGATCGTGCTGCTCTACGAGATTTCCATCTTCTGCGCGGTTTTCGTGGAGAAGAAGCGCAGGGAAAAGGAAGCCGCACTGGACGCGGAACAGGCCTGATCCGGGCCTGACGGTCCGGTCAGCCGGGCGTCAGAGACTGGCCTTCACCGCCTGCTTGCGGATCAGCACATGCAGGCTGCGCACGATCTCCTGGCCGGTCGGATCGTCACTGCCCTTCACGTCGAAGCGCAGGATGGCATGCAGTGCCTCCGCATGCGCCATCAGCACCGGCAGGTGATCCATCAGCAGCGTGTCCTGGTTGTCCAGGAAATTGCAGAGATTGTCGGCGACGGAGGTCAGCAGGGTGTAGCCGAAGGTGCTGCCCTGGCCCTTCACGTTGTGGGAGATGTCGTAGATCTTCTCCCGCTTGCTCGCGATCTCCAGCTTGCCTGCAACGCAATCGGTCAGGATTCCGCGCAGTTCCGCCACATCCTCCAGCGCCCAGCCGCGGAAGTCCCCGGCCATCTCCAGGATCGCCTGCTCCGCCTCCTTGATGCGCGCCGGGTCGACCCTTTCACCGGGGCCGGTCTTGGCACGCAGCGTATTCGGCACATGTATGATCTGATGCTCCCCGGGGACGAGCTCGCCCATCGGATCGGCGTCGTCGAGGTCGGTGTCGAGGAGGGAGGCCGTCATCATCTGCTCCGGCGGTCTGGTTTCCATGGGGCGCTTGCAGACAGTCTTAACCGTGACCCGGTAAAGATTGTCATAATAGAGAACGGTCTGGTTGCGAAGGGACAGGCGGCATGTGCAGGTTGTGGGCAAGGCTGCTGCTGGTGGTGCTGACAATGACGATGACTGCGGGCATGGCACGGGCGGACCTGTCGGGTGTGCGCCATTTCACCTACTGGCTGGCGAATCCCGATCCGGCACTGATCGCGGCCAGTGGCTTCGACATGGCTGTCGTGGACTATTCCAGCGACGGGTCTGGTGCCAACGCCTTCAATCGCGGCGACGTGGCGCTGATGCAGCGCAAGCCCGATGGCGGGCGGCGCATCGTCCTGTCCTACCTGTCGGTGGGGGAGGCGGAGGACTACCGGTTCTACTGGAAACCGGAATGGTCGAAGACCGAGCCGTCATGGCTGGAGGCGGAGAATCCGGACTGGGAAGGCAACTTCAAGGTCCGCTACTGGGATCCTGACTGGAAACGCATCATCTTCGGCGGACCCGACGCCTACCTGGACAGGATCATCGCTGCCGGGTTCGACGGGGTCTATCTCGATATCATCGATGCCTACTGGTATTTCCAGGAGAAGGGACGGAAGACCGCGGCGAAGGAGATGACGGACTTCGTCATGGAACTGGCCGCCTATGCCCGCGCCAGGGTGCCGGGCTTTCGCATCGTGCCGCAGAACGCGGAGGACCTGATGGTGGACCCGGCCTACCTGGCCGTGGTTGACGGGTTGGGCAAGGAAGACGCCTTCTTCGGCTGGGAAGGGGACGGCGTGCCGCTGGACGCGGATTCGACCGCCTGGATCATGAAGCACCTGAACCTGATCACCGGGGCAGGCAAGCCGGTATTCCTGATCGAGTACCCTTCCGCCCCCGAACGCATCGCGGAGGCTTACCGCAAGGGGCGGGACGCGGGCCTGATACCCTATTCGACCGTCCGCGACCTGGACCGCATGGTGATCAATCCGGGCTTCGATCCGGAGATTCCGGGGCTGCTGCGGCGCTGATTTCGTTGCTCTTGCTGGTCGATGTTCACTCCGGGGCAGGGCATTCGAGGTATGCTGACCATCATGGGAGGTCGGACATGAGCGAGACAGTCGCCTGGGAGACAGTTTCAACGCTGACTTGTCCGGAATGCGGGCAGAGTGCCTCGCACACGATGCCTGAGAACTTCTGCCAATGGTTTCTGGAGTGCAGCGGTTGCAGGGCCTTGCTGCGGCCACTGCCTGGCGACTGCTGCGTCTTCTGCAGTTACGGCACGGTGCCCTGTCCCCCCATACAGGTTGGTCAGGTTTGCTGCGGCTGATCCGAGTTGCCGGATGACTGTGCCAGAAGAGGTTGCATCAGCGCGTCCAGCAGGTCGGGGCGCTGGAATTCCAGGTGGATGCCCACGACGCGGAACAGGTCCCGCGCTTCCGGGGGCAGTCGGACATGGTCCTTGGCGGTGGTGACGGGAACGGCGTCCAGCGTGCGGGCGCGGTCAACGGCGCGCAGGATGTCATCGCCGCTGAAGACGTGATGGTCGGGATGCGCCAGCAGGTCCACCACGTCTGCGCGCATCTCCAGCAGGGTTCCGGCGAACTTCTCCGGGCGGCCGATGCCGGTCATTGCCACCACCCGCTGTCCCGCGAGGCTCATGGCTGCGTGGTCCGGCACGATGTGCGCTTTCAGCACCGGCAGGCCGGTGCGGGTGATGGCCTCCGGGACCATGCCGTTGCCGATGGCGACCACGGCGTTGGCGCGCGAGAGCCCCTCCGCCGCCGGTTCCCGCAACGGTCCCGCCGGGATCACCCGACCGTTGCCGAGGCCGTAGCCGAGATCGACCACGATGATCGAGAGATCCCGTGCCAGCGACGGGTTCTGGTGGCCGTCATCCATCAGGATCAGGTCTGCCCCCTCCGCCGCCAGCCTGGCCCCGGCAACCCGGTCCGCCGCGATGAAGGTCGGCGCGATGCGGGCATGCAGCAGGGCCTCGTCACCCACCTCCGCCACGCCGTGGGTGGAAAGCTCGACGCGGTGCGCGCCCTGTCGCGACAGGCTGCCGCCATGGCCGCGCAGCAGGATGTGGACTGTCCTGCCGCGCGCCTGGAACCAGCGGGCCAGCGCCGCGACGGCTGGTGTCTTGCCAGCGCCCCCGGCGGTCAGGTTGCCGACACAGATCAGCGGCACCGGCGCGCGCCAGGGCCGGGCGGCACGGCGGCGCTGGCGGGTGGCGAGGCTCCAGGCCCAGCTTGCCGGTGCCAGGACCGTCGGCAGTACCGACCGGCGTCCGCCCTGCCAGAAGCGCGGGGCCCTCATCCGGGCTGCTCCGGCGGCAGGAAGGGGGTGATCTGCGTCAGCACGCGCTCCAGCACACCGTCATGGGCGGCGATGGCATTCAGGCAGCGTTCGCGGGCCGTGGCGAGGTCGGGATTCGCGGACAGCAACCGGCAGACCGTCATGCCCAGATCGTCGGCACTGCCGACAGGGAACATGGCACCCGCCGCCTGCATCTCCTCCGCCACCGCCCGGAAATTGTCCATCGAGGGTCCGCAGACCGGCACGCAGCCAAGCCGCGCCGCCTCCAGCAGGTTCTGGCCGCCATGGGGAATGAAGGAACCCCCGATCAGCGCCAGCGGTGCCAGCCGGTAGAACAGCCCGAGTTCCCCCATCGTGTCGGCGAAATGCACGTCGCACCCGGTGTCGGGATGCTCACCCGAACTGCGAAAGGTCACGTTCAGGCCCTTGTCGGAAAAGGTCTTCGCCATCTCCGTCGCGCGGGCTGGGTGGCGCGGCACGACGATCAGCAGGGCGGAGGGATGGTCCTGGCGCAGCCGGGTATGTGCCGCGACGAGCGCCTGTTCCTCCCCCGGATGGACGCTCGCTGCCAGCCAGGCGGTCCGGTCCCCGATGATGCCGCGCAGCCGTTCAAGCTCGGCTTCGTCGGCCGACAGCGCCGCAGCCGCATGTTTCAGGTTCCCGGCCTCGGCCACGTTCCCGGCCCCCAGCGCGCGGAACCGTTCCGAATGCTCCGCCGACTGGGTCAGGACCAGCGCGAAGCGGGCGAGCATTCCGCTGACCACCGGACGGGCCAGCTTCCAGCGGCCGAAGGACCGGGCGGACATGCGCCCGTTGAGCAGGATCAGCGGCTTGCCCGTGGCGTGCATGGCCCTGATCAGGCCGGGCCAGAGTTCGCTTTCGACCCAGAACGCCGCATCGGGCTGCCAGTGCGCGATGAAGCGTGCGGTCGCCTGCGGCAGGTCCAGCGGCACGAACTGGTGGAACGCGCCAGGCGGCAGCCGGTCACGCAGCAGGTTGGCGGAGGTGACGGTGCCGGTGGTGACCAGGATGGACATGTCGGGCCGGTCGGCCCGCAGCCGCTCGATCAGGGTCAGCACCGACTGGGCCTCGCCCACGCTCGCCCCGTGGATCCAGATCAGCGGTCCCGCCGGGCGGCGCAGGCCGGGCTGGCCCAGCCGCTCCCCCTTGCGAGCCGGATCTTCCTTCCCCTGTTTCAGGCGATGGCGCAGCAACGCGGGCGCAAGCGGCGCGATCAGTGCCCCGACACCGCCATATACGACCTGCGCGACCAAGGGGCGTCAGTCCGCGCCGACAGCAGCCGCCCCGGCGGGTGCGGGCGTCTCCTCGCCCGTGCTGTCAGCATAGAGTTCGGCATAGCGCCCGCCGCGGGCCAGCAGCTCGGCATGGGTGCCGCTCTCGGCCACCTGGCCATCCTCGATCACGTAGATCCGGTCGGCATTGACCACCGTGCTCAACCGGTGCGCCACCATGATGGTGGAACGGCCCTTTGCCAGCCGGGCCAGGGCCGACTGCACCTTGCGCTCCGATTCCGTGTCCAGCGCCGACGTGGCCTCGTCCAGCAGCAGGATCGGCGCGTCGCGCAGCATGGCGCGGGCGATGGCGATGCGCTGGCGCTGGCCGCCGCTGAGGCGGAACCCGGCGGCGCCGACAACGGTCTCGTAGCCCTGCGGCAGGCTCTGGATGAAACCATTGGCATTGGCCGCGACTGCCGCTGCCTCGATCTGGTCGGTGGTGGCGTCCGGTCGGCCGTAGGCGATGTTGGCGCGGATGGTGTCGTCGAACAGTGCGGTGTCCTGGCCGACGAAGCCCATCGCGGCGCGCAGGCTGGCGGTGCTGACCTGGTCCACCGCCTGGCCGTCGATCTCCACCGTGCCGCTGCTGGTGTCGTAGAAGCGGGCGGTCAGGTTCAGGATGGTGGACTTGCCGCCGCCGGAGCCGCCGACCAGGGCGATGCTCTCACCCGGCTGGCATTCCAGGTTGATGCCGCGCAGGGCACGGGTGCCGTCGGGATAGGCGAAATGCACGTCGCGGAACCGTACCTCGCCGCGATCCACCTTCAGTTCCCGTCCCTCGGACCGGTCCTCGATCTCCGGCAGGCCGTCAATGGACTGGAACAGGCGGTCCGCTGCGGCCAGGCCGGACTGCAGTGCCGCCGTCAGCTTGCCGAGGCGCCGGATCGGCTGCGCCATCATCAGCAGCGCGGTCAGGAAGGCAAAGAACTCGCCCGGCGTCATGTTGCCGGCCAGCACCCGGTGGCCGCCGAAATAGATGATCGCAGCGATGGCGATACCGACAAAGACCTCGATCAGCGGGGTGATCAGGGACCGTGCGCGCAGGTTCTTGATGAACATGTTCTCCCGCGCATCCATCACCTGCGAGCCGCGCTCCACCTCGTAGGCCTCGCGCCCGTAGGCCTTCACCTGCCGCACGCCGGAAAGCGTGTCGTCGAGGAAGGAGGAGAGGGAGCCGGAGGTCTGCTGTATCCCCTCCGACGACTTCCGCGACAGCCGCCCGATCCGCAGCATCGGCAGCGCCGTCGCAGGCAGGATCAGCGACGCGATCAGCGCCATCTGCCAGTCCTTGGTGAACATCACCACGATCAGGAAGGCGGCGGTCAGCATGTCCTTGCACAGTGCCACCGTTGTGGTTGCCAGCGCCTCCCGCAGCACGACCGTGTCGGTCAGGAAGCGGCTGATGAACTCGCCCACCGTCTCCAGGTGGAAGAACCGCAGGTCCGCGCGGATCAGCCTGCGGTACAGGTGCTTCTGGATATCGGTCACCACCCGGAAACCGACCGCACGGATGGTGAAGTGCTGCAGGTAGGTCGACACCGCCAGCACGCAGAAGATGCCCATCATGATCAGCGGGATGGTCACGAGCTGCCCCTCGTCACCGCTGATGAAGATGTCGTCGATCACCGGTTCCAGCTGGTGCACGATCAGCGCGGTGCAGGCCGCGACGAGGACAACGGCGATGATGCCGATGATCAGCTCGGTCAGGTACTGGGTGACGTAGTCGGACCAGATCCGGCGGATCAGGACACCGGTTGCCGCGCGTGGCCGCCTGGCCTGCGCCTGCAGTGCCGGGGCGGCGTCCTTCTGCGCGTCTTGGGTATCGGTGGCAGCCAAGGGGTCAGGGTCCATGAACGGTCTCGGGCGGCGAAACATAGCAGCATCGACCGCGAGCGTCCGCCTTGCCGTCGCGGCGACTGATCGCACCCGATGCAGCGGGTTCCACTTGGGTGTCGGCTTGGTTATGTACAAGATGCCGGTCGCGCCTGTCATGTGGCAGCGTGACCACTGCCCGACGAAGGATCAGGACGCATGAGCGAACATGTTGTGATAGTGGGCGCGGGCCATGCTGGCGGAACGCTTGCAACGCAGCTCGCCCGCGCGAAGGACATGTTCCGCATCACCCTGATCGGGGCGGAGACCTGGCCGCCCTACGAGCGTCCGCCGCTGTCGAAGCAGTTGCTGATGGGGGATGTCGCGACGGAGAAGACCTTCCTGCGCCCCGCGACCTTCTATGCCGACAAGGGAATCGACCTGCGTACCGGTGTCCGTGTCACCGCGATCGACCGTGCGGCGAAGGCCGTGACCCTGGATGACGGTGACACCGTCGCCTATGACCGCCTTGCCCTGTGCACCGGAACGGAGGTGCGGGAGATTCCGGTGGTCGGGCGTGACCTGCCGGGCGTGCACTACATCCGCACCATCGACGACACGCTGGCGATCCGCGAGAAGGCGGTGCCGGGGGCGAAGGTGGTGATCGCGGGCGGCGGCTATATCGGGCTGGAGGCCGCGGCTGCGCTGCGCAAGCTCGGCTGCCAGGTGACGGTGATCGAGATGATGGACCGCGTCATGGCCCGCGCCGTCGCGGAGCCGGTATCCCGGTTCTACGAACAGGCCCACAGGGCGGAGGGCGTGGAGATCCTGCTGCAGACCGGCGTGGCCGAGATCGCGGGGCAGGGCCGGGCGGAGCGGGTGATCGACAGCCACGGCAAGATCCACGCCGCTGACCTGGTACTGGTCGGCATCGGTGTTGTGCCGGTGGTCGGGCTGGCCGCCGATGCGGGACTGGCGGTGGATGACGGCATCGTCGTGGACGCGCGGGCGCGGACCTCCGACCCCGACATCTTCGCCGCCGGGGACTGCACCCGCCACCCGAATGCCGTGCTGGGCCAGGCCGTGCGGCTGGAATCGGTGCAGAACGCGGTCGACCAGGCGCGCTGCATTGCCAACGAACTTGCGGGCAAGGGGGCCGACTACGCGGAGGTGCCCTGGTTCTGGTCCGACCAGTTCGACCTGAAGATGCAGATGGCGGGGCTGCCCGCGCCCGGCGACGAGGTGGTCGTCAGGGGTGATCCGGACAGCCGGTCCTTCTCCGTCTTCTACCTGCGTGACGGCAAGGTCACCGGCGTGAATGCCATCAATGCCGGCAGCGACTATGTCCGCGGCCGCAAGTGGATCGGGGAGGGGCGTGACGTCGATCTCGCACGCCTGGCCGATACCGATATCCCGATCAAGGAAGTCTGACACTCAACCAGGGAGGAACCGGGCAGCATGCCGGTCATTCACATCACCAACCGCGCGGGCGCGCAGTCGACACTGGAGGCCGAGAGCGGCATCTCGGTCATGGAGAACCTGCGCGACAATGACTACGAGGTGGAGGCGATCTGCGGCGGCTCCTGTTCCTGCGCCACGTGCCATGTCTACATCGACGATGCCTGGGTCGCGAAGCTGCCCGCGCCGGAGGATGACGAGAAGGGCCTGGTCGAGGATGAGCCGACCTACAGGCCCGGTTCCCGCCTGTCCTGCCAGATCGAGATGACCGACGCCCTGGATGGCCTGAAGCTGACCATCGCGCCGGAAGCCTGAGGCCCTGCGGCCGGGACCCTGATCCGGGGCACGGGCTTCAGACGAGCTGGCCCCACAGGTCGTAATGGTCCGCCTCGGTGATCTCGACGCGGACCATGTCGCCCGGCTCCAGCTCGGTCTCGCCATTGATGAAGACGCAGCCATCGATGTCCGGCGCATCGGCCTTGGAACGGGCGATGGCGCCGTCCTCGTCGACCTCGTCCACCAGCACCTCGTATTCCCAGCCGATCTTCTGCTTCATGCGCTCCTCGCTGATCGCCTGCTGGGTCTGCATGAAGCGGTGCCAGCGTTCCTCCTTGACCTCCTCGGGTACGGGGTTCGGCAGGTCGTTGGCGGCGGCACCGGCCACGGGCTCGTAGCGGAAGCAGCCGACGCGGTCGAGCTGGGCTTCCTGCAGCCAGTCGAGCAGGAACTGGAAATCCTCTTCCGTCTCGCCGGGAAAGCCGACGATGAAGGTGGAGCGCAGGGTGAGGTCGGGCACGTCGTGCCGCCACTGCCGGATCCGCTCCAGCGTCTTCTCCTGCGCGGCGGGGCGGCGCATCGCCTGCAGCACGGTGGGGCTGGCATGCTGGAACGGTATGTCGATGTAGGGGAGGATCTTCTCCTCCGCCATCAGCGGGATCAGCCGGTCCACATGCGGGTAGGGGTAGACATAGTGCAGCCGCACCCAGACCCCGAAGCGTCCCAGCGCCTCGGCCAGGTCGAACACGTGGGCGTTGATCTGCTCGCCGTGCCAGGGGGTGGCGGCATGGCGGATGTCTACGCCGTAGGCCGAGGTATCCTGGGAGATTACCAGCAGTTCCTGGACCCCGGCCTCGACCAGCCTTTCCGCCTCGTAGAGCACCTTGGCTGCCGGGCGGCTGACCAGCTTGCCGCGCAGGTCAGGGATGAT
Source organism: Minwuia sp. (assembly GCA_965228535.1). Lineage (GTDB taxonomy): Bacteria > Pseudomonadota > Alphaproteobacteria > Minwuiales > Minwuiaceae > Minwuia. The sequence continues at coordinate 2,498,839 of CBDDHU010000003.1, forward strand.
GCAGAACCTGCAGGAATGATTGCAACCCTCTGAAATCTTGAGGTAGGCGTAGTGCCGGGGCGTCAGTTTCAGCCCGGCCTCCGGCACCAGGTTGAGCCAGGGTTCATGGGCCGGTGGCACATGGGCATGGACGGCCTCCACCACCTGCTCGTACTGGTGCGGGCCGGTCACGGCCAGCACGTCGGGATGGCTCTGGCGGATCGCCGCCTCGTCCACGCCCATGCAGCCGGTGACGATGACGCGACCGTTCTGCGCCATCGCCTCGCCGATGGCGTCCAGGCTTTCCGCCTTGGCGCTGTCGAGGAAGCCACAGGTGTTCACCACCACGGCGTCGGCGTCGGCATAGTCGGGCGAGAGCTCGTAGCCCTCGGCGCGGAGCGAGGTGATGATCCGTTCCGAATCCACCAGGGCCTTCGGGCAGCCCAGTGAAACGATGCCGATCTTCGGTGCAGCGGATGCGCCGCCGGTGCGGGTCTTGTCAGGTGCTGTTGTCATGCGCGGGCTTCTACGCGAGGTCGCGGCGCAGGGGAAGTGTCAGATCGCCCGACCGCTCTCCCGGTCGAACATTGCCACTGCCTCGGCGGGCACGGTGATGCTGATGCTTTCCCCCGTGCTGACATGCGAATGCCGGGGCAGGCGCATGCTGAGCCGGGCACCGTCCCGCACCAGGTGGACGATCTGGTCGGCCCCCAGCACCTCCAGGTGTTCCACGGTCAGGGCCGGGCCCTCGTCCGCGTTGCAGGGCCGGATGTTCTCCGGCCGGATGCCGACCTGGATCTGCTGTCCCGGGCGACCCGTAGCCGGCAGCGGCAGGCTGAAACCGGCGGCAACCTCCGCCCGGGCCGGGTTGTCCCCGACCATGGCGGGCAGCAGGCTCATGGGCGGGGCGCCGATGAAACCGGCGACGAAGCTGGTGGCGGGCCGTTCGTAGATCTCGGCCGGGGTGCCCACCTGTTCCGCGATGCCGTTGTTCATCACCACGATCCTGTGGCCCAGCGTCATCGCCTCCACCTGGTCATGGGTGACGTAGAGCGAGGTGATGCCGGTCTGCTGCTGCAGGCGATGGATCTCCAGCCGGGTCTGGACCCGGAGGCGCGCATCCAGGTTCGACAGCGGCTCATCGAACAGGAAGACCTGCGGTTCGCGGATGATGGCCCGCCCCATGGCGACGCGCTGGCGCTGGCCGCCGGAAAGCTCGCGCGGCCGCCGTTCCAGCAACTGGGTCAGTTCCAGCATCTCCGCCGTGCGCCGCACCCGGCTGTCGATCTCCGCCTTCGGCAGGCCGGCGATCCTCAGGCCATAGGCCATGTTCCGCTCCACCGTCATGTGCGGGTAGAGCGCATAGTTCTGGAACACCATGGCGATGTCCCGCTCTGCCGGTTCCAGGTTGTTGACCACGCGCCCGCCGATCAGGATCTCGCCTTCGCTGATCACCTCCAGCCCGGCGACCATGCGCAGCAGGGTGGACTTGCCGCAGCCGGAGGGGCCGAGAATCACGATGAACTCGCCCTTCGCGACCTCGAGGTCGATGCCGTGGACGACCTGGGTCCGGCCATAGGATTTCTTCACGCCGCGCAGTTCGATGGTGCTCATGGGGCCGGTCTCACGGTTTCGGGTTCACTTCTCGGTCTCGATCAGGCCACGGATGAACTGGCGCTGCATCACGATGACGATGATCACCGGCGGCAGCATGGCCAGCATGGCGGTGGCCATGACGTGGTGCCAGACAGGCAGCTGTTCCGCCGCGTTGACCATGCGCTGGATGCCCATGACGACGGTGTAGTAGCCCTCGTCGGTGGTGATCAGCAGCGGCCAGAGATACTGGTTCCAGCCGAAGATGAAGAGGATGACGAACAGCGCCGCGATGTTGGTGCGGGACAGGGGCAGCAGCACGTCGATGAAGAACCGGACCGGCCCCGCGCCATCCATCCGCGCCGCCTCCACCATCTCCCTGGGCACGGTCAGGAAGAACTGCCGGAACAGGAAGGTCGCGGTGGCGGACGCGATCAGCGGCAGCGACAGCCCGGCATAGGAATTCAGCATGCCCAGGTCAGCCACCACCTTGAAGGTGGGCAGGATGCGGACCTCCACCGGCAGCATCAGGGTGACGAAGATCAGCCAGAACACGATCATGCGGAAGGGAAAGCGGAAATAGACGATGGCGAAGGCGGCGATGATCGAGATGGCGATCTTGCCGATGGCGATGGACAGGGCCATGACGAGGCTGTTCAGCATCATCAGGCCGACAGGCACGCTGCCTGCGCCGGTGATGCCGCCCGACAGCACTTCGCGGTAGTTCTGCAGGAAGCGGTCGCCGGGCCACATCGGGATCGGCGCACGCAGCAGTTCCTCCGGCGCGTGGGTGGAGGCGACGAAGGTGATCCAGATCGGCAGCAGGGTCACCGCCACGCCGAGGATCAGCAGCAGGTGCGAGATGGCGTTCAGGACGGGACGGTTCTCGACCATCAGTAGGCCACCTTGCGCTCGATGTAGCGGAACTGGATCACGGTCAGGACGATGACGATGGTCATCAGCACCACCGACTGTGCCGCCGATCCGCCGAGATCGAGCCCGACGAAGCCGTCCGAATAGACCTTGTAGACCAGGATCTGCGTCGCGCCCGCCGGTCCGCCCTCCGTCGTCGCGTGGATCAGGCCGAAGGTGTCGAAGAAGGCATAGACGACGTTCACCACCAGCAGGAAGAAGGTGGTGGGGGAGAGCAGGGGCAGGATGATGGTCCAGAACCGCCGGACGGGACCGGCACCGTCGATCGCCGCGGCCTCGACGAGGCTCTTCGGAATTGCCTGCAACCCGGCCAGGAAGAAGAGGAAGTTGTAGCTGATCTGCTTCCACGCGGCGGCCATGACCACCAGCAGCATGGCATCGGTGCCGCTGACATGGTGGTTCCAGTCGTAACCGGCCCCCTTCAGCAGCCAGGCAACGATGCCGACCGTGGGATTGAACATGAAGAACCAGAGCACACCGGCCAGCGCAGGCGCGACGGCATAGGGCCAGATCAGCAGGGTGCGGTAGGTGCTGTTGCCGCGCACCACACGGTCGGCGTTGATGGCCAGCAGCAGCGACAGGACCATCGACAGCGCGGCGACGGCAAAGCTGAAGACGAAGGTGATGCGGAAGCTGTCGAGGAACAGCGGGTCGGCAAACAGGTCGGCGAAGTTCTCCAGGCCGATGAACTGCTGCGACAGGCCCCAGGCATCCTCCCGCAGCATGCTCTGCCAGAGGGCCTGGCTGGCGGGCCAGATGAAGAAGACCAGCGTGATCGCAAGCTGTGGCAGGACCAGCAGCCAGGGCAGCGTCTTGTGGCGGAAGGGGGAGCTGTTCATGCGGGTCCGGTCAGATGGTGCGGCTGCAGTCCTGCAACGGGAAGTCGCCCCGGAGGTTTCCCCCCGGGGCGGACCCTTGCCAGGCGCGAAGGGCGCCGGTCAGTCAGGTCAGTTGGTCTTCTCGAACTTCCGCAGCAGGGCGTCACCGCGCGCCTTGGCGTCGTCCATCGCCTTCCGGGCGGTCTTCTCACCGGACCAGATGGCCTCCATCTCCTCGTTGATGATATCGCGGATCTGGACGAAGTTGCCGAAGCGCAGGCCACGGGAGTTCGCGGTCGGCGTGTTCAGGCTGAGCTGCTTGATGGCCGTGTCTGTGCCGGGATTGGACTTGTAGAAGCCCTGCTCCTCGGACAGCTTCCAGGCGGCCGTGGTGATCGGCACATAGCCGGTCGACTGGTGCCAGTCGGCCTGGATCTCCGGGCGCGACATGTACTTGAAGAACTCCGCGACACCGCGATAATCGGCGTCATCCTTGCCGCGCAGCACCCACAGGGTGGCACCGCCGATGATGGAGTTCTGCGGCTTCGAGACCACGTCCGACAGGTACGGCAGCATGGACTGGCCGAAGTCGAACTCGGCCTGGTCGCGGATGCTGGCATAGTAGGCGGAGGAGTTCATCCACATGGCGCATTCGCCGGTGGTGAACAGCGCCAGGCTGTCGCCGCGGCGGCCACCATACTTGAACATGCCGCTCTCGCCCGCATCGGCCACCCGCTGCAGCAGGCCGGTGATGGTGCCGTTGTTGAAGGTGAACTCGGTATCGACGCCGTCGAAACCGTTCGACTTCGTGCCGATGGGCAGGTTGTGCCAGGCGCTCATGTTCTCGATCATGACCCAGCTCTGCCAGCCGAAGGAAAAGGCGCAGGCGTGACCGGCGGCCTGCAGCTTCGCACCCGCGTCGAACATCTCGTCCCAGGTGGTCGGGGCCCTCTCGACACCGGCCTTCTTCAGCAGGTCGTTGTTGACCCACAGCACCGGGGTGGAGGAGTTGAAGGGCAGGGACAGCAGGTCGCCGTCCGGCGTCTGGTAGTAGGACACGACCGCCGGCAGGTAGTCGGCCTGGTCGAAGTCGACACCGGCCTGGTTCATGACCTCGGTGACCGGCTTGATCGCGCCGCCGGCAGCCATCATCGAGGCGGTACCGACCTCGAACACCTGGACGATGTGCGGCTGCTCACCGGCGCGGAAGGCGGCGACGGCGGCCGTCATGGTCTCGGTGTAGTTGCCCTTGAAGACCGGCTTCACGACGTAGTCGGACTGGGATGCGTTGTACTTGCCCGCGATCTCGTCGACCTTCTCGCCCAGGGCACCGCCCATGGCGTGCCAGAACTGGATCTCGGTCGCCGACAGGCTGGCCGTGGACCATGCAAGCGTTGCGGCCGCGGCCATCAGGCCAATGCGCGTCTTCATCAGGAATTCCCCTCGACAATGTGGATGACACGCCGATGGGGTACGTCGGTGCCGTTGCCGTCTGATGACGGTTTGCTTGCAGTTTCGTGTCAATCGCCACGCGCCCTGCTGTGATTCATTCTGAAAATCATTATCAGTAAAAAATGCAAATGATTATCAGTAATCAAAGTATTCATCACAGATTCATCAATGAAAAATTGACCATGAACGGCAGTCAATCTAGCTTTTGTTGTGAATTACGTTGGGGAAGCTGGGGGACTTCGAGATGGCTGCCGACACATTTCGATCCGCATCCGGGACAGAGGAACTGCTGGGTCTGAGCGCCGCTGATTTCGTGGCCGCGGTCGCCGACGATCCGGCCCTGCGGGAGGATGCGGCGGTGCGCGCCCGGCATGACGCGCTGCGCAACCGCTCCAGCGTCTGCAGCTATTGCGGTGTCGGCTGTCCCTACACCGTGGAGCCGGATGCGAAGGGCGTGGACCGGGTGGTGCCCATGTCGCCGCTGGGGCTCTGCGTGAAGGGCAAGACCTCCCTGATGACCGGCAGCGACGCCGAACGTGCCGCGCGCATGGTGCGCCGCGGGCTGGATGATGACCGCATCCGCGTGCCGATGATTCGCGGCCATGACGGCAAGATGAAGGAAGTCAGCTGGGACGAGGCGCTGGACCGCGCCGCCTGGCTGTTCCTGCATGCGCGGGAATGGGTCGGGCCGGACGCGGTGGCGATCTATGGCAACGGCCAGAAGACCATCGAGGCGATCTGGATGGCCAGCCTCTACAAGCTGGTGTTCCGCCTGCCGACCATCGGTGCCAATTCCGAACACTGCCTGACCAGCGCGGGCGCGGCGCACCAGCTCAATTTCGGCAACGAGGCGAGTTTCACCTGGAGCCAGTTCGACGAGATCGAGGGCTGTGACATCGCCGTCATGCACGGCACCAACCCCTTCGTTACGTTCCCGCAGGCCTACGAGAAGATCAAGCGCAACCGCCACGCGGTGAAGGTCGTCATCGACCCGACCCGCAGCGACACCGTGAGTGACCTGGAGGAGGATGATCCGCGCACCATCCACATCCGCTTCCGCCAGGGCGGTGACGTGATGTTCAACCTCTCCGTCGCGCGGGTGATCCTGGACAATGGCTGGCTGGACCAGCAGAGCCTGGAGAAGCGCGTCGACCCGGAGAGCCTGGCCGCCTTCCGCGCCCTGGTGTCGGAGGATCGCTTCATGCCGGAGGAGGCGGCGCGCCGCATCGCCATGCCGGGGCAGGATGTCGCCGAACTGGCCGCCACCATCCGCCGCTATGCTGAGCTCTGCGCGAAGCCGGACGAGACCGGCTACCGGCCGAAGGTCGCCTTCGTCTCCAGCATGGGCGTGAACCAGTCCACCGGCAGCTACGGCTTCTCCACCAACCTGAACCTTCTGCTGCTGACCGGCAATGTCGGGCGCAAGGGCGCGGGGTCGATGCGCATCGCGGGGCAGTCGAACGCCACCAGCGAACTGATGATGGGTTTCAACGGCCGCAAGCTGGTGTTCAACCATGACCCGGCGGAGGCTTCGCACCGGCAGGCGCTGGCCGACATCCTGGACATTCCCATCGACAACATTCCCGACCACAAGGGCACGCCGGTCTCCCAGATGGCGGAGGATGACCGCATCTACTGCTTCATCTTCGTCGGCACCCAGATGACCAAGAACATGCCCCGTGTCGGTCACTGGACCCGGCGCATGGGCCGGTCCTTCAACATCGTCATCGACAGCTTCCTCGGCGAGGGCGTGCTGGAACATGCCGACGTGCTGCTGCCCTCCATGACCTATGTCGAGCGGACGGGCGTCATCCAGCGCGGTGATCGCACCCTGCAGCTGCAGCAGCGGTTGAGCCTGCCGCCTGAACAGGCCTGGGCGGACGAGCAGATCCTCGCTCGCCTGGCAGTGAAGATCGCGGAGCGGCTGCGCAATCCCGACACGGCGGAACTGAACGACCTGGACCCGGACGTGGTGCACCGCACCTTCGCCCGCTACCTGGACAACCAGGACAACATCATGCCCGACCGGGTGTTCGATCACCTGGTGCAGGTCAGCCGGGACCTGGACATGTACTGCCGGCTGGAGAATGCCGACGGGGAGCCGATCAGCCACGACATGCTGCGCGCCAATGCCGGGTGCGGCGTGCAGTGGGGCGGCGACGGGCGCTACAGCATCGAGAACCGGGAAGGGGAGGTCTTTCCCGGCCTGCGGCGGGAGGCGAAGACGCTCGCTCGGCTGGTCTGCCCGCCGGAGGAATTCATGGCACGGCTGGAGGCGGAGCTGCCGCCGGGCACCCTGTCGCTGATCAGCGGGCGCGGGCGGCCGGGTCGCCAGGCGCTGCGGGGTCGCGGGCGCTACAATTCCGGCATCAAGACCCTGCCGATCTACGGCGTCGATCCGGATGATCACTACGTCGAACTGCACCCCGACGAGGCGGCGAAGCTGGGTCTGGCGGAAGGCACGCCCGCGCGGCTGGTCAGCGGCCATGGCGCGGTGATCGCGGAGGTGGCGCTGAATGACCGCATCGCCCGTGGCACCGCCTTCATCGACTTCGTGCCGGGGGAGGTGAACCGCCTGACCGACTATGTGGAGGCGGACCAGTTCACCCACCAGAGCCTGATCAAGCGCACGCCGGTGCAGCTTGCGCCGCTGCGCCCGCTGGAACAGGCGCTGTGGGCCGCGCCGGACGCCGACGCGCTGAACCGCTGCATCGACGTGATCTTCGCCGACTGGCGCGCCACCTTCCCCACGGACGAGGACTGGGTGGCGACACAGCGGGAGGACCGGCACGGCATCCACTGGCTGCCGTCCGACCAGTTGCGTCATCCGCAGACCGACGCCGAACGGGAGCTGAGCGAGGCCGTCGGTGCCGTCACCGCCTTCTTCCAGCGCTATGCCTCCGACACCGCCTACAAGGCCGCCGCCGGGGAACTGCTGCGCGGGCTGGACGGGGAACAGCGGGACCGCTTCCTGCTGGTCTACCTGCCGCTGCTGCGTCGGCTCGACTACCAGTCGATCATGCACCCGATCCTGTCGGACTTCGTCGGCGGCGTGACCGTGGTCGACGAGGCCGGGAACGAGCAGACCCTGGACCTGCTGTCGGCGCACAAGAGCGCGGTGCTGGAGTTCAAGGAAGAGATCGTCGCGATCCAGCTCTTCGTCGCCGCCAAGCGCGGCCTCGACCTGCTGTTCGGCCCGGATGCCACCATCCGCCGCGACGACCTGGCCTTTGTCAGTGGCGTGGCGATCCCCTGTGCCGGTGACGTGCCGGCGCATTTCCTCGGCATCTCACCGGCAGAGATCGGCTCCGCGCTGCTGGTGCATTCCCGCGCCATCGGCAACAGTGCCCTGCTGATGGTGGACCGGAAGCGCAACCGCGCCGTCCGCGTCGATGTCGTCACCGGTGTGCTGCCCAAGGACCGGGAACTGACCAAACTGCGCGGCATGGTGATCAACCGCAAGCGCGCCGCGAGCGGCAAGGAGCATTGCCGCTTCTTCGACCGGCTGGGCGAACTGATCGTCGATTATGTCCGCACCGGCGATGCCAATTTCGAGATCTCCGGCCCCGTGGACCTGGACTGGGACGAGTACCGGGAGAAGCTCTCCTTCTCGCCGGCCAACAAGTCCGGCTTCGTGAAGTACCTGGTGCACCAGAAGATCTCCCCCGCGCTGGCGGATGCGTTCGTTGCCCTCGGCATCCTGGATGGGGAGAAGGACGTGGCGGCCATCGCGGAGATCCACGCCTGCACCGACCGCGATACCCCCAACCCGGCCCTGTTCGACCCGGACCAGCTCTATGCCGGTACCCTGGCGGAGCGCGTGGACCGGGTGGTGGAACGGGTCATCGCGCCAGTGCTGGCCAATGACGGCGGACGGCTGGACGTGCTGGGGATCGACGAGAGCATCGGAGAGCTGCGCATCCGCTTCGTCGGCAGCTGCGCCAACTGCCCCTATTCGCTGCTGTCGATGGAACAGATCGTCAAACCCAGCCTCCTCGCCATCCCCGGCATCCAGCGCGTCGTCCACCGCGCCAAGGCCCGCGAAGGCGAAACCTTCAAGCTGGCGCCAGGCGCGAAGGCAGAGGCCGGGGCACGGTCGTAGCGTCCGTCCCGAACTACTCCGCCGCCGCCGTGGCCACGGTATCGGGGGGCGCGGAGGGTGGTGTTTCCTCCCGCTCCGCCTGCTGGCGTTGCCACATGGCGGCGTAGAGGCCCTGGCGGGCGAGCAGGGTGGGGTGGTTGCCGCGTTCGGCGATGCGGCCGCCGTCGAGGACGATGATCTCGTCGGCCTCCACCACCGTGGAGAGGCGATGGGCGATGATCAGGGTGGTGCGGCCCTGCGAGACGGTCTTCAGGGCGCGCTGGATCTCCCGCTCCGTCGCGGTGTCGAGGGCCGAGGTGGCCTCGTCGAAGATCATGATGCCCGGATCCTTCAGCATCATCCGGGCGATGGCGACGCGCTGCTTCTCGCCACCGGAGAGCTTCAGGCCGCGTTCGCCGACCATGGTCTTCAGGCCATCGGGCAGGCTCTCGATCAGGCCGCGCAGCTGCGCCTGGTCGATGGCACGGTCGAGCGCCGCGTTGTCGGCAGCCAGGTCGCCATAGCGGATATTGTGTTCCAGCGTGTCGTTGAACAGCACCACGTCCTGCGGCACCACGCCGAGGTGGCGACGCAGCGACTTCTGCGTCACCTGGCGGATGTCCTGCCCGTCGATGCTGATCGCGCCCGCGCCGACATCGAAGAAACGGAACAGCAGCCGCGTCAGCGTGGACTTGCCGCCGCCGGATGAGCCGACCACCGCCACCGTGCGCCCCGCCGGCACCTCGAAGCTGATCCCGGCCAGCACCGCGCGGCGGGCGTCATAGCCGAACTGCACATCGTCGAAGCGGATGCAGCCGCCCTCGAAACGCAGTTCCGGGGCGCCGGGGGTGTCCTCCACCTCCAGATCGCGGTCCAGCAGGCCGAACATCTTCTCCATGTCCGCCAGCGACTGCTTCACTTCGCGGTAGACCATGCCGAGCAGGTTCAGCGGCATGTAGAGCTGGATCAGGAAGGCGTTGACCAGCACGAAGTCGCCGATGGTCATGCTGCCGTTGACGACGCCGTTCGCCGCCATCGCCATGACGATGACCAGCCCCAGCGCCACGATGAAACCCTGGCCGGTGTTCAGGAAGGCGAGGCTGACCTGGGAACGGACAGCGGCCTTCTCGTAGCGGGCAAGGCGTCCGTCGAAGCGGTCGACCTCGTAATCCTCGTTGGCGAAATAGCGCACGGTCTCGAAGTTCAGCAGGCTGTCGATGGCGCTGCCGTTGGCCTGCTCGTCGCGCTTGTTCATCTCTCGCCGGATGCCGATGCGCCACTCGGTGACGATGAAGGTGAAACCGATATAGCCGACCACAGTGGCGAGTGTCGCGACCGCGAACCAGACATTGTACTCGATCACCAGGATGGCGCAGAAGATCAGCGCCTGGCCGATGGTCGGCAGCACGTTGAACAGCGCCATGCGCAGCAGGAAGTCGATGGCCTTCGCGCCGCGGTCGATGACCTGGTGCAGCGCGCCGGTGCGGCGTTCGGTGTGGAAGCGGTAGGACAGTTCGTGCAGCCGCTGGAACACCCGCCGTCCGACCCGGCGCGCCGCGCGCTGCCCGACGGCAGAGAACACCGCGTCCCGCGCCTGTGCCAGCCCCTGCTGCAGCACCCGCGCCGCGCCGTAGGCGATGACGAAGGCAACCGCGACCATCAGGGTCTGGGTCGCCCCGTCCAGCGCGTCCACCGCTTCCTTCAGCAGGAAAGGCACGCCCGCGCCGGCGGCAATGGAACCGGCGAGACAGAGCGCCGCCAGGAAGATGCGCAGCTTCGGCCCCGTCTCCCCCGACGGCCAGAGATAGGGCAGCAGCCGCAGCAGGACGGCCCATTCGATGGGGCCGGGTGTTTCACTGGAAGTGCTGTTGCGCAAGGGGGTCTCCGGTTCGTGGCTTCGGCCAAGATGGTGCAGTGACAGGGACTTGCCAAGCCCACCACGATAGCCCGCCGCGCCCGGCTGGCCTATATGGATCGCCATGATCATCTCCGCCAGCTACCGCAGTGACATTCCGGCGTTTCACGGGGCCTGGTTCCAGGCACGGCTGAAGGCGGGGCATGTGGATGTGCCGAACCCGTATGGCTCGAAGCCGTACCGGGTCTCGCTCCGCCCGGAGGATGTGGACGGTTTCAGCTTCTGGACCCGCAACACGCGGCCGTTCCGGGAGGGGCTGGCGGCGGCGCGTCAGGTCGCGCCCTTCATGGTCAGCTATACCGTCACCGGCTACCCGGCCGTGCTGGAACGCGGCGTGCCACCGGTGGTGCACGCGGTGCGGGAGATCGCCTGGCTGGCAGCTGAACACGGCCCGCGCACCGTGGTCTGGCGCTATGACCCGGTGCTGTGGTCCGACCTGACCCCGCCCGCGTTTCACCGGGACAATTTCCGGCAGCTCGCGGATCTGATCGCACCGCACGTGGACGAGGTGACCTTTTCCGCCGCCACGCTCTACGCCAAGTCGAACCGGAACCTGAAACGCATGGCTCCGGACGTGGCGGTCGGCGATCCGTCCGATGCGGAGAAACGCGCGTTGCTGGGCGAACTGGCGGAGATTGCCGTCGGGCATGGCCTGAAACCGACGCTCTGTTCCCAGCCGCACCTGCTGGGCGGACCGCTGGAAGCTGCGGCCTGCATCGACGTGGCGCGCCTGTCCGACATTGCCGGACACCCGCTGACCGCGCGGCAGAAGGGCAACCGGCCCGGCTGTGCCTGTGCCGAGAGCCGCGACATCGGCCGCTATGACAGCTGCGCTCATGGCTGCGCCTATTGCTATGCGGTGCGCGATCACGCCAAGGTCGTGCTGGAGACAGATTCCGCATGATCCTGTCGGCTTTCGGCCGTGGCGTGCCGTCGTGCCGCTGCTAGGCTGTGCGGGACAGTCGAGAAGAGGCGAGGGGGCCGATGCTGGGGGAATATTCCGCGCTGCGCCTGTTGCGGGAGGGGCTGACCGGCAACCGGGGCTGGAAGATGGCCTGGCGCAAGCCGGAGCCGAAACCGGCCTACGACGTGATCATCATCGGCGGTGGCGGGCACGGGCTGGCGACCGCCTACTACCTGGCGAAACTGCACGGCATCACCAGCGTGGCGGTGCTGGAGAAGGGCTGGCTCGGGTCCGGAAACATCGGGCGCAACACCACCATCGTCCGCTCCAACTACCTGCTGCCGGAGAACAACCGCTTCTACGAGCATTCGATGAAGCTGTGGGAAGGGCTGTCGCGGGACCTGAACTACAATGTCATGTTCAGCCAGCGCGGCGTGCTGAACCTGGCCCACTCGCCGGAGCAGCTGGATACCTATGCGGTTCGCGGCAACTCCATGCGCCTGAACGGGATCGACGCGGAACTGCTGGGGCGGGAGGAAGTGGCGAAGCTCTGCCCCGGCATCGACATGTCGATGGACGCGCGCTTTCCCATCCGTGGCGGCCTGCTGCAGCCCCGCGCGGGCACGGCGCGGCATGACGCCGTGGCATGGGGCTATGCCCGCGGTGCCGACCGGCTGGGCGTGGACATCATCGAGAACTGCGAGGTGCTGGGGTTCCGCCGTGACGGGGCAGGGCGGCTGACGGCCGTCGAAACCACGCGCGGCGAGATCAAGGCCGCCAAGATCGGTGTCGCCGTGGCAGGCAACTCCAGCGTGGTGCTGCAGCAGGCGGGACTGAACGACCTGCCCATCGAGAGCCACGTGCTGCAGGCCTTCGTGTCGGAGGGACTGAAACCTCTGATCCACACGGTCGTCACCTTCGGCGCGGCGCACCTCTATGTCTCCCAGTCCGACAAGGGCGGGCTGGTCTATGGCGGTGACATCGACGGCTACAACTCCTATGCCCAGCGCGGCAACCTGCCGGTGGTGCACAATGTCCACGGCCTGCTGGCCTCGCTGTTCCCCAACACCCGGCGGCTGAAGCTGCTGCGCAGCTGGGGCGGCATCATGGACATGAGCATGGATGGCAGCCCGATCATCACGAAGGCGCCGATCCCCGGCCTCTACGTCAATGCCGGCTGGTGCTATGGCGGGTTCAAGGCGACCCCGGCCTCAGGCTGGTGCTTCGCCTGGACCATCGCCCGCGACGAACCCCACGACCTGAACGCCGCCTTCACCCTGGACCGTTTCCGTCATGGCCGCATGATCGACGAGACCGGCCATGGCCCGGTGCCTGCGCTGCACTAGTCCTGCGCTGGACCAGGCCTGCGCTGGACCAGGGGGCTCCCCGGATCCGCCGTGCCGCCTCACTTGCCTGCATAGTGGCCCCAGATGGTCAGCAGGCCGATGATCACGAACCCGGCCCCAGCGATGGGTTTCAGGGGGATCATGGTCAGGTAACGCTCCGCCATGCTGCCGAGCGCGACGGCAAGGGCGGTTGATGCCACCAGGGCGAGGGAGGCCGCGACGAAGACCAGCATGGGGCTCGTCTGCCGGTCGGAGGCAAAGAGCAGGGTGGCGATCTGGGTCTTGTCGCCGAGTTCCGCCAGGAAGACGGTCGCGAAGATCACGGCAAGGTGCTGCATGGGCATTCTCCAGGGGAACCGGCACAAGCCAATGGCGGCACGGCCAGCCGGTTCCCCCGGTATCGACCGTTGCACGCCATAGGTCTTGCCAGGCCGGATGCGGCTGCCCGTGCCATGGCTGACGCCAAGCATGTTGACACGGGCCTTCCCTTACGGAAGCGGCTACTCCCCTACGGAGCAGTCACCCGGATAATGAAGATCAGGATGAAGGTCAACCAGGCGGGGACAATGCTGCACTCGACCTTGGACCTGGTTGTTCGGTCCCGGCATTCAGTGGACCGGGCACGGGATGAACTGTTCCGGCTCGGAACTCCGCATCCAGGAGATGTACTTGCAGGATGTGAGGCTCTTGAGGGGCTTGAGGCAGCGGGTGTGGTCGTTGTGCTGCCATGACGAACCTGTCGAATGGTTTCAGTTGGTTCTCATTCTTTCGATTATGCGGGCTACTTCAGGTGCATGGCTGGAAAGCATCCCGTGATTGGCGCCCGGAATCACCACCAGTTCTGCTTGGGGGAGCAATTGCGCCAATGCTGTCGAGACCGCCTTCAGATGCCCGGGGGAGGAACCACCATGGACGACCACGGCCGGGCAATCGAACTCGGCAAGTTGCTGCATGGTCAAGTCTTCCGATATGGATGCGCGAACATTCACCACATTCTTCTCAGCCGCCTGAACAAGAAAGGTCTGCACCCTTTCTGGAAATCTGGAGAACGAGTTCGCACCAAACAAATAATCGATGACTTCGGATATTGCTTCGAAATTCCCAGCGGAAACTCGTTCGAAATATGACCTGAACAAGGTTGTGAATTCCGCCAGGATTTCCGTCGTTCCAGTGAGTTCAAGTGCGCGGTAGAAAACCGGCTCAAACAGAAGAATACCACTGATTTTATCGCGATTTCTCAGGGCGATATGCAAGGCAACATTGGCACCGTAGGAATGTCCAACCAACAAGGTTCGTCCGGATTGCGCCTTGATCAACTCGTCCATGGCCATTGCCATGGCTCTGGTCGACTTCTCGGCTGTTTCTGGCAGGGGCTGGGCGGTGCCCCAGCCCGGCAAGTCCGGCGTTTGCACAAGTTCGCCACCACCCAAGTGTCTTGCAACAGAAGTCCATGCCCGCCCGTCGGCCAGAGAACCGTGGATCAAGGCAATTTGGGCACGATCTGATTGGGTTGAATTGCTATCGCTCATCTCACGTCCAAATATGATTTGCTCAGACTCTTCCCCGGCCCGGGCGCACTCGAGACGCTTGGACAGCGTCTGAGCGGGGAAACCACGCTGGCCGATTTTGATCTTGCGCAGTACTTCTCGATTCGATGGCCGAGGATTCGTCGGCGCATCCAGAAGATACCAGGTGTTCAGTCGCCGCCGCTGATCTCCCTCAAACCGGCCTCCAGCGCCGGGCGGACCAGCCTTGTCGGGCGCTGGTCGCGGTCGTAGCGGGTGGCGGGGGTGTTCACCACGTCTTCCAGCGGCGCGGCCTGGCGGGAGCGCTGGGTGCGGCTCTCGGGGGCGGTCTCGTAGGTGGTGGTGCGCTGGCGCACGGTGCGGCCGGACTGGCGGATCAGGTCCTCCATCACGTGCGGCGGCATCTCCTCCCCATGCGCGGCACCGGCGGCCCGGGTGATGGTCTCGTTCATCAGGGTGCCGCCCAGGTCGTTGGCCCCGGCGGCCAGACAGGCGCGCACGCCCGCCGGTCCCATCTTCACCCAGCTGGTCTGGATGTTGTCGATCAGCCCGTTGAACACCAGCCTCGGCACCGCGTGCATCAGCACCGCCTCCCGGAAGGTCGGACCCTTGCGGGCGCGGCCCTTCAGGTAGATCGGAGCCTCCATGTGCACGAAGGGCAGGGGCACGAACTCCGTGAAACCGCCGGTCTCCGCCTGCAGGTCGCGGATGCGCTGCAGGTGCCTTGCCCAGTGGCGGTAGCGGTCGACATGGCCGAACATGATGGTCGCCGTGGTGCGGAACCCGGCCCGGTGCGCATCGCGCATCACGTCAAGCCACTGGTCGGTGCGAAGCTTGTCGGGACAGAGGGTTGCGCGCACTTCCTCGTCCAGCACCTCAGCCGCTGTGCCGGGCAGGGTGCCGAGGCCATGTGCCTTCAGCCGTTGCAGGAAGTCGGCCACGGAAAGGTCGAGCGTGGCCGCGCCCTGCGCCACCTCCAGCGGCGAGAAGGCATGCACATGCATGTCCGGCGCGGCCTCGTGCACCGCGTCCAGGATGTCGAGATAGGTCTGGCCGGTATAGTCGGGATGGATGCCGCCCTGCATGCAGACTTCCGTGGCACCCCGGTCCCAGGCTTCGCGGACCCGGCGGCGGATCTCTTCCAGCCCGATGTCATAGGGGTGGCCGCGCAGGTTCTCCGACAGCTTGCCCTTGGAGAAGGCGCAGAACTGGCACTTGAAGTAGCAGACATTGGTGTAGTTGATGTTGCGGGTGACGACGTAGGAAACGCTGTCGCCCTTCACCTGCTGGCGCAGCATGTCCGCCGCCTGCACCACGGCGACGAAGTCGGCATCGCGGGCCCGGAACAGGCGGACGATCTCTGCCTCCTCCAGCCGCTCCCCCGCCAGTGCCCGGTCGATCACCGGTTTCAGGGTGCCGGAGGGGCGCATGTCCGGCAGGTCGGGGATCGCGTCATGTTCGCCCGGCGACCAGGCATCGTCGCGCACCAGGCCCTGTCCGTCCGTGCGGTCCAGCACCGCCTTGTGGAACACCGGGTCGATCCAGCGGTCCAGGTCTTCCAGGTGCTCGGGATAGACCGGCAGCCGCTGCGCCAGCCGCTTGCCGCCCAGCGCCGTCTCCAGCCGCAGCTTCTCCAGGTGCGGCCAGGGGGCCTCCGGGTTCACGAAGTCGGGTGTCACGGGGGAAACGCCGCCCCAGTCGTCGATGCCCGCCCCGATCAGGCGCGGCAGCACGCCGGGGCTGAGGTTCGGCGGGGCCTGGACATGCATCTCAGGCGCGAACAGCAGCCGTGCCATGGCGATGGTCCAGCACAGTTCGTCCAGGTCCGGCTCCGGCGCGTCGACCATCTTGGTGCCGGGCTTGGCGCGGAAGTTCTGGATGATGACTTCCTGCAGGTGGCCGTGACGCTGGTTCAGGTCGCGCAGTGCGAACAGCGCGTCCATCCGCTCCGCCCGGGTCTCGCCGATGCCGATCAGGATACCGCTGGTGAAGGGGACACGGGCTTGTCCCGCCGCATCCATGCAGGCGATGCGCAGGGCCGGATCCTTGTCCGGGCTGCCGAAATGCGGGTTGCCGCGCTGCATCAGGCTGGGGGCCGTCCCCTCCAGCATGATGCCCATGGAAACGGAGGTCCCGCGCAGCCGGGTGAGGTCGTCCAGGTCCATCAGGCCGGGATTGAGGTGGGGCAGCAGCCCGGTCTCCCGCCAGACCAGGTCGGCCATGGCGAACAGGTAATCCAGCGTGGTGGCGTAGCCCAGCCGCTCCAGCGCCTCCCGCGCCGCGCGGTAGCGCAGTTCCGGCTTGTCACCCAAAGTGAACAGCGCCTCGTTGCAGCCTGCTGCCGCGCCCTGCCGGGCCACGGCCAGCACCTGCTCGGGCGACAGGAAGGCGGCCTCCCCCTTCTTCGGCGGCTCCGCGAAGGTGCAGTAGTGGCAGACATCGCGGCAGAGATGGGTCAGCGGAATGAAGACCTTGCGCGAATAGGTCACCGTGTCGCCGTGATAGGCATCGCGCCGGGCGGCGGCACGCGCCATCAGTTCCGCCAGCGGCAGCTCCGCCAGCGAATCGACCGTCGCGCGATCGGGCAGGCCAGCACTCATGCGCCGAGGTCCCGCGCCTGCTTCGCCTGCAGGCGCTCGGCAATACCGTTCTCGTTCAGGAAACGGTGTGTCCGCGTGGTGTGCGGCAGGTCGAGGAATTTCAGCACATCCTCCGGCGTGTCGATGTCGAGGCCCAGGCCGGGCAGGGGGCGGATGCTGGGGGTGATGCCGATCTTCTCCGCCTCCTGCAGGTGCGGGCCGAAGCTCTCGTGCCCGAAATGGAACCGGATCAGGTCCGGCGGGGTCGCGACAATGCAGTTGGTGCCGCGCCGGTCATGCGACGGACACAGGGTCAGCGCGCGCTCCGACGTGCCGTTCAGCGCGATCAGCCCGTCCACCTCAAACGCCGTCAGCGCCGGGGCGTCGCCGGGAATCGTCACCACGCCGCGCCCGCCCTTCGCCAGCACATGATCCACGCCACGCTGCACTGCCATCGACTGCCCCTCGTTCAGCGGTTCCTCCACCAGTTCGGCACCGAATCGCTCCGCGAAGCTGGCCGCCTTCGGCTCCCGCGAGACGATCACGATGCCGCTGGTACGCCGTGTCTCGACCAGGGTCTCGAAGACGTCCGTCAGCATGATCTCGAACAGGGTCCGCCGCTCCTCCGGTGACAGTTCACCGGCCAGCCGCTGCTTCGCCTGATCCATGTTCTTGATTGGCAGAATGATCCACATGGACCTCTGATCCACCTATTCCTGTTTCCTCCCCAACTGGCGCGGTATCATACATGGGGCAAGGGCCGCGTCCATGAGCAGAACCCACCGGTTGCTGCATGCGGCCCCTGTGTTTGATGGGGAGAAAGTATGAAAGTCCAGTTCGCGATGCAGGGGGTTCCCCTGAAGAATGCCGGAACCTTCGCCAGGAAGATCGAGCAGGCCGGGTATGACGGCATCGTCACGCAGGAGAACGCGAACGAGCCGTTCCTGCCGCTGGCCGTGGCGTCCACGACCACGGAGAACATCCAGCTGGCGACCGGTGTCGCCATTGCCTTTCCGCGCAGCCCGATGGTGGTGGCGGAGGCGTCATGGGACCTGCAGGCGGCATCGGGCGGGCGCTTCGTGCTGGGCCTGGGCAGCCAGGTGAAGGGACACAATGAACGCCGCTTCTCCGTGCCCTGGAGCCCGCCTGCGCCGCGCCTGAAGGAATACATCCAGTCGCTGCACGCGATCTGGAAATGCTGGGCGGAGGGCGGCAAGGACCTCGCCTTCATCGGCAAGCACTACTCCTTCACCCTGATGACACCGAACTTCACGCCGGAACCGATGGGCCATGTCGGCGCGCCGGTGACGATCGCGGCGGTGGGTCCGGCGATGATGCGTGTCGCGGGCCATGTCTGCGACGGGGTCCGGCTGCATGGCTTCTGCACCCGGAAGTACATCGAGAACGTGATCATGAAGGAACTGGAGACCGGCTTCGAACGCGGCGGTCGCAGCCGGGAGAACTTCGAGATCTCCGGCGGCGGCTTCATCGCCACGGGGAAGACCGAGGAAGAGGTGCGGAAGATGTACGACTGGGTCCGCTACCGCGTCGCCTTCTACGGCTCCACCCGCACCTACTGGCCGGTGTTCGAGCAGCACGACCTGCTGGACCTGGGGGAGAAGCTGCACCGCATGTCAGTGCAGCAGCGCTGGGACGAGATGGCGGCGGAAGTGCCCGACGACGTGGTCGACCTGTTCTGCGCCCACGGCACCTGGGACGTGATCGCGAAGCGGATCGAGGAACGTTTCGGCGGCCTGTCCGATTCCATCGGCTTCCAGACCGCCGCCGGCGAGGAACCGACCCTGATCGACCCCGGCGTGCTGCAGGACATCCAGAAGATCGGCACGACCTTCAAGGGCTACGACCTGAACCACGCGGCGTGAACGGACAAGGGTGGTCCGGAGCAGCCGCTTCGGGCCACCCTGAATCTGCAGGAGAGGATCTTCGGCAGCTGCCTACAGCAGGTTCACCAGGCTGAGCTGGCGCATCTGGGCGATCATGCGGAAGCTGGCTTCCAGGGCGACCTGCTGCTGGTTCAGTCGCAGGGCGGCTTCGCCCAGGTCGGCGTCTTCCTTGTCGGCGATCAGTTCCGACAGGGTGATCTTCTGGTCCTCGATGCGGGTCTGCACGTCCTCGACAGTGCGGATGTTCAGCGCGTTGTCGGTGGCGGCGGTCTTCATCGTGTCGATGGCGCCGAGCACCCGGTCAAGCTCGCTCTGCAGGAACTCGGCCTGACCGTTGGTCAGCTGCTGGTCCAGGTTCCCGGCCGGGGCAAACGCGCCCGCACCGGCGGGCAGGGTGCCGGCGTCGAACATCAGGATGCGCTGCATGGCATGCAGCAGTTCCTCGCCGACCTGCGACGCGGTGCTGCCGACCGTGACGGAGGTGCGTTCATCCAGGCGGATGCTGTTCGGGTCGCCCTGGTCGTTGAAGAAGTTGCCGGCCGGCGGTTCCGCCGTGGCCAGCAGTTCCGTCGTGCTGCCGACAGCCAGCGGCTGCTGGTCGCTCAGGCTGCCGCCGAACAGGAAACGCCCCTCGAACCGGGTGTTCATGATGGAGGCCGCCTGCTGGAACAGGCTGTCGATCTCCGTCACCAGGCCGGTGCCGTCGCCGGTGCCGCGCGCGGTGAAGATCGCGTCGCGCAGCCGGTTGCCGATACCCTCCAGCTCGGTGAGGCTGTGGTCGAAGGCGTTCAGCCGTCCGGCGATGGTCTTGTTGCTGTCGTAGAAGCCTTCCAGCCGGTTCATGATCGAGTGCGAGCTGAGCAGCGACGACGTTCCCGCGCCGAACCCCTTCACATCATCATACTTCGTGCCGGTCGAGACCTGGCGCTGGGTTTCAGCCAGCTCGGTCTGCTGACGCAGCATCTGCTGGATCATCGCTTCACTGTTGCCGAAGGAGCCGATGCGCATGATACGAGCCTCCCTTTCCTCAGAGTCTCAGCAGGGCGTCGAACATCTCCTGCGTCGCGGAGATGACGCGGGCTGATGCGTTGAACGCGGTCTGGAAGGTGATGAGGCGGGTCATTTCCTCATCCAGGTTCACGCCGGAGACCTCGCTGACCCGCTCGCTCAGCTCATCGCGGAGCGCCAGGCGGTCCTCGGCACGGATGGAGATGTCCTTGGCAGCCTGGCCGACGCGGCCCATCAGTTCGGAGCCGATCTCCGACAGGGTCGCGGTCATGGCGGGCAGGCGTCCGGCACCGTCGAAGCGGCTCTCCGTGCTGCCGAGCTGCTGCAGGGCGATGGCACCGGCATTGTCGCCGATGCCCACGGCCGGGTTGCCGGCTGCATTGACGCTGGCGAGGGCGATGCCTTCCGGGTTGCCGGCCACCGCGCTGGAGACACCGAAGCCGGAGGCGACAGAGGCGTTGGCGGCGCTGCCCAGCCCGAACAGGTCGGAGGCCGAGACGCCGGTCGAGCCGCGTGCGCTGCTGTCGGCCAGCACCTCGACGCGGAAGGCGGAGGCGGCGCTGGCGGGTGTCCCGGTCAGCTTGCCCGCGCCGTCCAGCGAGAAGCTGACCAGCCCCGAGAAGCGGGTGTTCAGTTCGCTCACCAGGTTCCCGACGGTGCCGCCGATGGTCCCGAAGTCGACGGTGGTGGTGATGGCGCGCTGGTTGGCCGGACCGACCAGGCTCAGCGTCATCTCGCCGGTCATGCCGTGGCCGGTGGCCGACGTCAGGCCGGTATCGAAGGAGGGGCCGGTACCGGTGCTCACCAGGTCGTTCAGGCCGAAGCGGTGGGAGAAGCCGCGTCCGCCATTGTCGGACGGGCTGGCCGCATCCTGCTGGATGGCCACGCCGCTGGCGCCACCGTTGGCGGTGAAGCTCATGACGCCGTTGGTCAGGCTCAGCGTGCCCTGACCGGCCAGCCCGGTGTTCACGGCGTTGATCGCGTCCTGGATCGTGCCGCCGATGGCCCCGAAGTCGATGGTGGCCGAGGCCGTGACCGCGTTGCTGGCGTCGAAGGCATGGAAGGTGGCGATGCCGGAGAAGCCATGCGGATCGGTGGCCAGCGCGCCGGTGTTGCGACCCGTCAGGGTGGCGGGCGGCGGCACGGCGGTGAAGTCGTTGTGCACGCGGTTGAGTTCGTCCGCCACCTGGCCGGCCATGGCCCCCAGCTCGACGGCGAGGTCGTTCAGGCTGGTATCGCGGAAGTCCAGCAGGCCGCGCAGTTCGCCGGAGCGGATGCTGCTGTCGATCGTGCCGTTGACCGCTGCGGCCTGGCCGGTGGCGGGGTCGATCCGCTCGATGGTCAGCTGGGGGAAGGTCTGGCCGGCGATGGCCGCGTCATTCGGCTGGTGCACCAGGCGCCGGGCAGCGTGATCGACCAGCGGCAGGCCGGAATTGGTGGAGACCGCCAGGATGCCGTTGCCGAGTTCGAAGGTACGGATGTCCACAAGCGCGCCCAGCTCGTCGAGCTTCCGCGCCCGCTGGTCCTCCAGCGCGTTGCTGTCGGCGGTGTCGGGCAGGCGGGAGATCTCGCGGTTCAGGCCGTCGATCTGCTCGATCAGGTCATTGATGGTCTGGACCGTGTCGCCGATACGCTGGTCAGCCTGGCGCTGCAGGTCCCGCACGCCGTCGGAGACCAGGTTCAGATCCTCGTCCAGCCGCTGCAGCGCATCCAGCATGGTGTTGCGCGCTGCGGTGGTCTCCGGGTTGTTGGCCAGGGCGGAGGCGGCGTTGAAGATGTTGTCCAGGCGGGAGACCAGCGTGCGGTCCTGGGTTGGATCACCGAGCAGGGCGGTCAACTGCTGCTGCAGTTCGTCCATGATCTCGAAACGCCCCGACTCGGCGGCGGCAATGCGGAACTCCTGCGACAGGAAGGCATCGGCGATGCGCCGTACCTCGGAGACCTGGACGCCGACCCCCTGGTTGCCGATGACACGGACATCCTGCGCCGCTTCCTTGCGGGCATAGCCTTCCGTGTTCACGTTGGCGATGTTGTCGGAAACGGTCGAGAGGCCGACCTGGGCGGCGATGAGGCCGCTGGTTCCCGTGCTCAGGACACCGTTGAGGCTCATGACCGGTCTCCCGTCGCTGCGGCAAGGCTTGCCGGGCCAGGGGCAGCTTCAGCCCGGGGGCGGCAAATCATGCCGGGCAGGTGCCGTGCCCCCAATTCGGATGCAACCAATTGAAAACAAGTCATTTTTCCAACGATCCCGAAGCTGTCCGATGTGTCTGCATGTCTGTTCATGCAGGTCACATTGCACAGGCCGGACCAGTTGGCGGTTGCTGCCGGGAGGGGGCGTGGCCGGTCAGGGGCAGGGCGGGTTCGCGACAGCGGCCCTGATCTGGCGGCGCAGGCTGTCGGGGAAGGCCTCGACCAGCGCGACATGGTGCGCGTCGCCGAACATGTTGCGCAGGGTCGGGCCGGAAATGGCGAAGTAGTTGATGGCCCCCAGCAACTGGTAGACGGTCGCCAGCGCCTCCGCCGGTGAGGCGGCCTGCCATCCGGGCAGTTCGCGCAGCCGGGCGACAAGCGTTTCCAGGAACGGCTTCAGGTACCAGGCACCCGCGGTGTCGGCCCGCCGCCGGTTGTCCAGCAGTTCGCGCATCAGGATCAGCGTTTCCGGCTCCTCGCTGCGGGCGCGTTCGTGCAGGTCCAGCATCGTGCTCTCGAAGCGCACTGCGGCGGTCGTCCCGGTCTCCTGTCCGGACTCCAGTTGCGCCAGGAAGCGGTCCGAGATCCGGCTGAGCACCTGGCCGTACAGTTTCTCCTTGCTGGCAAAATGGTGCAGCAGGGCCTGCTTGGTCAGGCCCAGTTCATCGGCAATGGCGGCAATGCTCACGCCATCGAAGCCTGACTCCGCGAACCGGCGGGTCGCGACCTGCAGCAGTTTCTCACGCGTATCCAATGTTCCTGCCTGTCCCGGATCAATGCCGGCGGACCATAGCAGAACCGGTCGAAAAGCATTGCTTGCGATTTTCCTTACCGTTTGGTAGGTATCTCGCACTTACCAGACGGTAAGTTGTGTTGGCAAGCTGATCGTGGAGAGACAGCCATGGACCGCAAGACAGAGATCGACCTGCTGAAGCAGGTTGTCGGCCTGAAGGAGGCGCGGAGCTTTCATCTCGACGAGAGCGAGACATTCTCTGCCGTCAGCGGCTACCTGTCGCCGGATCGCTTTGCCCGCGAGATGGCCATGTTCCGTGCCATGCCGCTGCTGGTCGCGCATGTCAGCGAACTTGCGGCGCCGGATGCGTTCCTGCGCAGGAAAATCGCCGGCATTCCCATGCTGCTCACCGGTGACGGTGCCGGTTCGTACCGCGCGTTCCTCAATGTCTGCCGCCATCGCGGAACACGGCTGGTGGATGCAGCCTCCGGCTGCGCCCGGCGTTTCACCTGCCCCTACCATGCCTGGACCTGGAACAACCGGGGCGAACTGGTGGGTCTTCCGCATGGCAGGGAAGGGTTCCCGGCGCTGGACCGTGCCGACTACGGACTGAAGGAACTGCATTGCGTCGAACGCCATGGCTGGATCTGGGTGTCACGGCCCGGCACGGCCAACCAGGACCCGACGGATTTCCTGGCAGGTCTCGGGGCCGACCTTGAATGGATCGGCAGCCGTGAACTGACGGTACGGGCAGAAAGTCTCGAGACCCGCGACGTGAACTGGAAGATCCTGGTGGAGGGCGGACTGGAGGCCTATCACTTCAAGGTCGCGCACAGGGACACGATCGGCCCCTACTTCAATGACAACCTGTCGACCTACCAGGTCTTCGGCTGCCACCTGCGTTCCGTCCTGCCCCGTGCCTCCATCAGGGAGATGGCGGACCTGCCGGAAGAAGAATGGAGCATCCGCCAGCACGCCAACCTGCTCTACACGATCTTTCCGCTGAACCAGTTCCTGGTGCAGCAGGATCACCTGGTCTGGGTCAAGCTGGAGCCGATGACCGAGTCCCGCTCACGCCTGGTGCTGCGGACCCTGGCACCGGAAGGTGCCGGTTCTGAGGCGCACTGGCAGCGGAACCACCGCATCACCTGCACCACGCTGGCGGAGGACTTCGAGATCGGGGAGAGCATCCAGGCTGGCCTCGCCTCCGGCGCGAATGACAACCTGACCTTCGGCCGCTTCGAGGGTGCGCTGCGCCGCTTCAACGATTCCATCGAGCGGCTGCTGGGCGGACAGGACGGTGCTGCGGCCTGACGGGCAGGGCGTCGGTGCCTGAAATCCACAACATGCAACCGTGGTTTACAGTCTGTTAACGCGGTCCTGATACACGGAAAGCCTGGTATCCCGGGCACCTCGGGATGCAGGGCCTGGCGCGTGCGTCAGTCAGCAAGGGCAAGACGACGGTTGAGTAGCAGAAAGTTGACATCCGGTAATCGACGCATGTTCGAGGCGTTCGAGGCACTGATCGGTGCCTCCGTCCCGGCACATCTGCGCACGATGGTGATGGAGGAGCGGATCGCCCGGCAGGTTGATGCCTCCATCATCTTCTCGGCCGCGAACTTCACCTTTGCGCTGGTCCTCGCCATTGCCTACAGCCCCTACCTGAGTCCTTTCTTCGTCTGGCCCTGGTGTCTGCTGACGGTCAGCCTGAGCGTGTTCCAGATGCGCGAATGGCGGCGGAAACGCGGCAGCACGCACCGCTCCCACTCGGCACGCACCGTGGCGAACATCGTCCGCAAGAACCTGGTCTTCGGCCTGGTCTGGGGCACATTCGGCGGCGTGGCGGCCATGAACGGCTCCCTGGCCACCGACATGCTGCTGGTCATCCTGCTGACGGTGATCATCTGCGGGGGCGTGCTGCTGAACGCCATGATCCCGCTGGCCGCGGTGCTTCTCTATGTCTGCGCGGGCTGCAGCACCATCGTCGCGATCTCGACAAGGCATCCGGACCTGGCCCCCTACATGTTCATCATGTGTCCGGTCCTGCTGGCGATGATCGTGTTTGTCGGGCGGCAGAACTTCCTGGTCGGCATCCAGTTCGTGCAGCGGGAATACGACCTGCTGGCGACGATGACGAAGCTGGAGGATGCAACCCGGGAAAAGAGTGCCTTCGTCGCCAGCACCAGCCATGAACTGCGTACCCCGCTGAATGCCATCATCGGCTTTTCCGAGATCATCCGCGAAAGGGTCTTCGGCGAGGTCTCGCCGCCCCGCTATGGCGAGTACGTGAACGACATCCATGGCAGCGCGCGCCATCTGCTCGGCGTGATCAACGATCTTCTCGACCTCTCGCGGATCGAGTCAGGCAATGCCGAGATCGTGGAGGAATGGACCAGCCTGACCGACCTGCTGAACGAAACGACTGCCATCGTGGCACCACTGGCGGAAAGCCGCGCGATCACCGTGGCGCCACTGGATGTCGATCCGGGTCTGAGCATCCTGACCGACCAGCAGCGGTTCCGGCAGGTGATCCTGAACATCCTGACCAATGCGATCAAGTATTCGGAGCATGGTTCGAAGGTCACGATCAGCGCGGGAGAGGGGCGTCGCGGTGACCTGCGCCTGTCGATCTCCGACGAGGGGCTGGGCATGAGTCCTGCCGAGATCAGGCAGGCCCTGACACCGTTCGGGCGAACCGAGTCGTCTGCCCGTACCGGCGAACAGGGTTCGGGCCTCGGCCTGCCGATCACCCGTCACCTGATGCAGGTGCTGGGCGGTGACCTGCAGATCGACAGCGTCAAGGGGCAGGGGACCAACGTGCGCATCATGGTTCCGGCGGAAGCCTGGAAGGTCATGGCACATGCCGGCAAGACCGCTTCTGTCGCGCAGGTGACCGAAGGGCGGGGGGCCATTGCCTGCGCTGGCTGAGCGTTGCTGCCGGATGATCGGTCATGCCGGCAACTGCAGAACCACCGTCGTGCCTTCGCCCTCCACACTGTTCACCTGCAGCGATCCGCCATGCAGTTCCAGCAGCATCCGCGCCAGCGGCAGCCCCAGTCCGGCCCCGTCCTTCGCCGCATAGGCATTGCTGCGTACCAGTTCGAACGGCCGCACGATGCGCGCAAGCAGTTGCTCGGGGATGCCGGGACCCTGGTCCTGAACGCGAATGGCGACCTGCCTGGCCTGACGCAGGATACTGACCTCCACGGTCCCGCCATCCGGTGAGTAGCGGATGGCGTTCTCCAGCACGTTGCAGAAGGCCTGCTGCAGCGCCGACACATCGGCCGGGACCGTGATGCTCTCCGCATCATGCGTCAGCTGCACCGTGACGCTGCGCTGTTCGGCCTCCGATGCGTGCCGTTCCAGGCAGCTTCGGACAAGACCGACAAGGTCCGCCTGCCCGATCTCCAGCTGGTACTGCCCCGTCTCGATGCGGGAGATGTTCAGCACATCGTCCACAAGGCTCAGCATGTTGCGGCTGCTGGCATGGATGTCCGCGGCATAGTCGCGGTACGCCGCAGGCTGGACCGGGCCGAGCACCTGCTCCTTGATCATTTCGGAGAAACCCATGATCGCGTTCAGTGGTGTGCGGAGTTCGTGGCTCATCCCGGCCAGGAACTGGTTGCGCGTGTCGTTGATGGTCTCCGCCAGCAGCAGCCTTGCCTGTTGCCGCCGCAGTCCCAGGGCCAGGGCAATGGCGAAGTAGAGCGTGGCAATCGCACAGCCGATGGCCGTCAGGTAGTGGTTGATCGGCAGGTAGGGCGTGATGTCGAGGACGCGGAGATACAGGTAGACCGAACTGACGTGACTGAAGGCCCAGCCGACCGTCGCCACGGCCGCGTGCTCGATGCCCCGGGTCCAGAGGTAGATCGCGGTGCCGAGCACCAGCACGGTGCCCGGACCGGCGACGAAGGCGATCAGCACGGTATCGACCGGTGACGGCAGGAACGGGGCAACCGTGGTCAGCAATCCGGCCAGGATCAGCACACGCATGATCATGTTGATGCGCGGGGTATGCTCCGCCGTGCTCAGGTAACGCTGGAAGAACCGCACACCGCTGGCGAACAGCAGGCCCTGCACGACGAAATAGAGCAGGTTGGCGTGCGGGTAGGCGTCGGGCCAGAGCCAGACCTGACCGAACCCGGTCGCGACCGCGACGTAGAGCGCGTAGGTCAGGCTGAAGGGAACGAAGTCGAGATAGGCCTTCTCGCGTACCGTCAGGTAGACGGTCAGCACGTAGAGGCAGACGGAGATCACGGCACCGAAAAGCAGCGCCAGCAGGATCTGGTCGCGCTGGACCTCCCGCGTGAAGCGGTCATGGTCGAGAAGGTCGAGCGGCGCGAGCAGAACCGAACTGGTTTCCACGCGCAGGTAGACGATGGTCGGCTCCCCCGCTGCGATCTGCACGGGAAAGGCCGGGAAGTGACTGTTGCGGTAGGTGTCGGTCAGGGGACGCGAGTCGCCCCGGACAATGTGTCGAGGCCCGTCCGGTCCCGGCACATGCGCCGTGATCGCATCGACATAGGGGAAGCGGTAGACCAGGACGCCATCCAGTGTCCCGTCGGTGCGGTTCCGGATGGTGACCCGCAGCCAGAGGGGACTGTCGGAGAATCCCAGATGCAGCGCCATGCCCGGCGCATCGGTGAATGGCAGTTGCCGGACACTCTCCAACTCCGCCGTTCCCTTCCTGTCGAAGGCGTAGGCAAGGCTGAAACCGGCGTCGAAGCGCGCCTCCGCGTCCGTGGTTTCCGCTTCGTGGCCCGTGTTGCCGAGCAACAGCCCGAGGGCCAGGATCCCGGCAATGCCGACCACCCAGCCCGTGCGGGGCGGGATGCGGAGGAAGCGGCTGCAGCGGTCGCGCAGTGATCGGGCCATCATTCCGCTGGTTTCCTGTTCACCGGTCGGCAACGCCGGTGGCGCTGCAACTTGCGGGATCTGTCCATCAGGATTCGAAACATTTGAGCGATTGGATTACTGTTCCATAAACATGCTTTTGGCATATGATTGGCTGACAAAAGCTCTTGGGGAGGTGCTGATGGACGAGACACTGCGATTGCGGGCGGAGGCACTGCGACGTTTCAACAGGTCCCACACGGCCCTGGTGGGCCTGTTGCAGCAGGCCTATCTCGACAGCGGCATGTCCCTGACGGAAGTGCGCGCCATCTACGAGGTCGCGAACCAGGAAGGGCTGACAGTCTCCGACCTGGCGCGCGAGATGCTGCTGGACAACGGCTATCTCAGTCGCATCGTCCGGGGGCTGAAGGAACAGGGGCTGGTGACCTCGACCGTGTCGAAGGCCGATGGCCGGCAGCAGATCCTTGCCCTGACCGACGCCGGGACCACGCTCTATTCCCACCTGGTCGAACGCTCCCAGAGCGAGATGATGGAACTGATTTCCGGGTTGGGGGAGCAGGACCAGCGAAGCCTGATGACCGCCCTGCAGACCGCGTCGACACTGCTCGCCCGCGCGACGGGGCGGGACGCCCGACCTCCGGCCATCACGCTGCGCAGCCATCGGCCGGGGGACATGGGCTGGGTCATCGCCGCCCATGGCCGGATCTACGCGACCGAGTTCAGTTGGGACGACACGTTCGAGGCCATGGTGGCCGACATCGCCGCCGCCTTCCTGCGCGACTTCGACCCGGCATGGGAACATTGCTGGATGGCGGAACTGGACGGGATGCCGGTTGGCTCCGTCACCCTTGTCCGCAAGTCACCGGAGGAAGCCCAGTTGCGCCTGCTGATCATCGACCCTGCCGCCAGGGGCCTCAGGCTCGGGGAGCGGCTGGTCGATGAGTGCATCCGCTTCGCCACGCAGAAGGGCTATCGCAAGCTGGTGCTGTGGACCAACGACAACCTGCATGCCGCCCGGCGCATCTACCAGAAGGCCGGTTTCCGCCTGGTAGAGGAGGAGCCGCACCACAGTTTCGGTGTCGACCTGGTGGGGCAGAACTGGGAGCTGGAGCTTTGAGCCGCCGGGCCGGCCTGATCGCGGCGGCAGCCACCGGAATCCAGGTGGGACTGGGCATCGTCGCGACACGGTTCGTGGTGGACCAGGCGGGACCGGTCTCGCTGGCGTTCTACCGCTATGCGCTCGCCTTCCTCTGCCTGATGCCGGTCGCGCTGCGGATCGCGCCGTGGCCGTTCGCCAGGCGCGACGTGGTGCCGGTGGTGCTGCTGGGCGTCGTCCAGTGCGGCCTGGTCATCGTCTTCCTCAACATCGCGTTGCAGTACATTCCCTCCGCCCGCGCCTCGCTGATCTTCGCCACCTTTCCGCTGCTGACCATGGTGCTCTCGGTCCTGCTCGGCAAGGAAGCCTTCAGCGCCCGCATCGCCCTGGCGGTGCTGGTCACGATCATCGGTGTCGGCCTGGCGCTGGGGGAGAAGGTGACGGCGTCCGGCGATGTCGGCAATGAATGGATCGGCGAGCTTGCCGCCTTCGCGGCGGCCCTTTCGGGTGCGGCCTGCGCCATCTTCTACCGCCCTTACCTGCAGCGCTATCCAACCGTGTCGGTGGGCTTCCTGGCCATGTTCTCGTCGGTCGTCTTCCTGGCCGTGGCTGCGGTACCGGAGGGGCTGTTCGATGCCCTTCCGGCGCTGACCGGGGTCGGCTGGCTTGCCGTGATCTTCATCGGGGTGGGCAGCGGTGCCAGTTACTTCCTCTGGCTGTACGCCCTGCGTCATGCCGGGGCCACGGAAGTCACGATCTATCTCGGTCTCAGCCCGGTGACCGCGGCGCTGGGTGGGGCGCTGCTGCTGGGGGAAGTGCCCGGCCTGCCGACGTTCGCGGGTCTGGTGCTGGTGATCGGCGGGCTGTGGTTCGCGTCACGGCAACCGCCGCCCACGACCACCGTCACCGGCTGAGGCCAACCGGCGCTGATCTTGCTTGATGTGCCCCTGTCTCTCTGGCTTGGTGTCATCATGAAACAGCTTCCGCTCCGGTTTGTCCTCCTGCCCCTGATGGTGCTGGCGCTTGCGGCACCCGTGGCCAGCCCGGCGCAGGCCCAGCTCGGCAGCCTGTGGCGTGCGATCACCGGTGGGGATGAAGACGAGAAGCCGAAGGCGGACAAGGGCTTCGGCCCCTTCCGCGAGGAGGCCCGGCGGGTCGAGGAAGCGCTGGAGTGCGGCCGGGTGGTTGAACGGGCGACCGACGCCTATTCCGACCTGCGCCGCCACTGCATCCTGGGCGATAACCGCACGGTGCGGGTCACCGTGGTCGAGCCTGTCGGCCATGAAGGACTGACCAAGCGCATCCGGCTGACCTGGACCGACAATGGCAGCGGCCCGCAGCGTGCGCTCAACGCGCCGCCACATGTCGACCGCTCTGCCGCGCAGGCGGCGCTGGAGAGGCTGCTCGCGCTCTACGTGCCGGACGCGGCGGCCGAACTGGTGCGCCTGTTCACGGAAGGCACGGACGGAACCGTCACCTCCGGCCCCTTCAGTGTCATCGTTCAGCACCAGTCCCGCAGCGGGCTGGACCTGCGCACCGTGGAACTGCGGGACGGCAACCATCTGGCGCTGGCGAACTCGGAGGCGGAAAGCGCGCGTCCCGGTTTCGAGCGCTGCCTCTTCATCGTGCGCAACATCGAGGTGCTGAAGAAACTGGAGATCGACGGGGAGCCGCGGCCGCAACGGTCCGACCTGCACGTCACCTATTTCCTGCATGCGAAGCGTGGCGACCGGTTTCTCTGCGAGCTGCATGATTCCGGCTACTACCGCATCAGGATATCGCAGAAGGACGGCGACGAGTTCCGCACGCTGGCCCACGGCAACATCCGCTGAGCGGCTGTCCCGGCGACGGCCTGACCGCGATACCCCCAATCAGTGAAATGGTTTAGGCTGTTCCGGAACGGGTCTGCGACATGCACCCGGTCCGGGGGGATTGAACATGGCTCTCGTGCGCTCTCTGCTGCCTCTGGCCCTGCTGATGCTGCTGGGCCTGCACCTGCTTCCTGCCGGACCGGCAGAGGCGCAGTCGCTGCACGTGCTGAAGCAGGCGGAGAAGCGGTCGGAAGCAACCGCCCCCGCCGAGCCGGGACAGCAGAGCCTGGAGACCCTGCTGGAACCGACCGTGCGCAGGCTGGTGGAGCAGCGGCTCGCAGAGGGCACTGCGGACCAAGCGGGGGCGGCCGCCGACCAGGGCGGCGGTGATCCGTTCGCGGCACTGATCGACAGCACGCGCAACAGCCTGGACAGCATCACCCGTGGCATTGACGGGGTGATCGCCGTCTGGCCGACCCGCCACAGCGAGGTCGAGGACGCGTTCATCCTGCTGACGGATTTCGAGGGCTGGCCGCGCATGTGGACCGGCATTGCCAACCTGGCGCTGATGCTGCTGGGTGGTGGCCTGCTGGCCTGGCTGACCCGTCGCATGTTCGGGCAGCTTCTGGTCGCGCCGGCGGCGATCAGGGGGCGGCTGCTGCCGTCGCTGACCGTCACGGCGGTGGTGCTGCTGCGGGACCTGCTGGTCCTGGTGGTCATGGCGGCGGCAGGGTTCCTGCTGTCGCTGGTCTGGTTCAGCCAGTTCGACCCGATGCGGATATTCCTGATCAGCTATCTTGCCGTCGCGGTCGTCGCACTGGCGGGCTGCTTTCTCGGCAACGCGCTGTTCGCCCCATCGGCCCCGGAGCGTCGCATGGTGGACATGGACGACCGCGCGGCGCGGCGCATGGTTCGCTGGCTGACCATCGTGCTGGGCCTGGCGGCCATGGCCGGTTTCAGCATGGGCATGCTGCGCCTGCTCGGGATGCCGCAGGCGATGCTGGACATCGTCCAGCTCGGCGTGGGCGGGCTGCTGGCGCTCGTCACCCTGGCTGCGGTGTTCCGGACGCCCGTCGGCCAGGGCAGGGAAGTGCCGTCCACCGGGCTCTCGGCGTTACTGCACCAGCTCTTCGGGCGCTACCGGCGGGTCTGGCTGGTGGTGGCGATCCTGCTCTTCCTGCTGCTCTGGTCGCTGAGCGTGTTCTCGCCCGACCCGAGCAAGACCGTCGCGGTCTTCTGCCTGTTCGGCGCGCTTGCCGGGGGACTTTTCGTGTCCCGGCTGCACAATCCCGCCGAACCGGAGGAGGATGCGGCCACGGTGGTCCTGGACGACGGGGCCGGGGCGCAGCCCGCGGCGCTGGAACTGCGGCGGGGCAGCGGCCTGCTGCCCTCCGTGCGCCAGATCGCCTATGTGGTGCTGGCACTGGTCGGCCTGTCGGCATTCCTGCACATCGTTGCCGTGGACATGATCGCGCTGCAGCAAAGCCCCGCCGGACAGTTGGCGACGGGGATCCTGATCGACGTCCTGGTGATCTTGCTGGTCGCCTCGATCGGCTGGGCCCTGGTCCAGCGCACCATCACCCGCTTCATCGACCGGGAGAACGAGCGCGCCATGGCCGCAGCGGCGGAACACGCGGTGGACGAGGACGGGCTGGGTGGCATGGTGGTCTCCCGCTTCGGCACGCTGCTGCCACTGATCCGGGGCTTCATCCTGACCATCCTGGTCGCGATCACCATCATGGTGGTGCTGTCTTCCATGGGCCTGGACATCGGGCCGCTGATCGCCGGTGCCGGCGTGGTCGGCATTGCCATCGGCTTCGGCGCCCAGGCGCTGGTCCGCGACATCATCTCCGGCATCTTCTTCCTGATCGACGATGCCTTCCGGGTCGGTGAATATGTCGAGTTCGGGGAGATCAGGGGACAGGTCGAGCAGATCTCCATCCGCTCCATGCGCCTGCGCCACCATCGCGGTGCGATCCACACGGTGCCCTTCGGTGAACTGCGCTCCATCACCAACTACAACCGCGACTGGGCGATCTACAAGCAGGAGTTCCGCCTGCCCTACGACACCGATGTCGACAAGGTGCGGAAGATCATCAAGAAGGTCGGACTGCGGCTGATGGAGGATCCGGAACTGGGTCCGAAGTTCATCCAGCCGCTGAAATCGCAGGGCGTGTTCCGCATCGAGGAGGGGGCGCTGATCCTGCGGACCAAGTTCACCTGCAAGCCGCGCGAGCAGTTCATGATCCGCAAGGCGGTGTTCCAGGAGGTCAAGAACGATCTCTACGCCGCCGGGATCGAGCTGGCGCAGCGCCGGGTGCAGATCGAATGGCCCGAATGGGTCAAGGGCGACGAGGAACCGGGCACCGGGACCGAAACCGGGGCGAAGCCGAAGGACGGCTCCGGTCCGGCCGCTGCGGTGGCCGCCGCCGGGGCCGCCGGTCTGGTGGTCGCCCAGAACATGCAGACCAGCGAGTATCCAGACGAGCCATGATCCGATGACCGAGACCACCAGCATTCCCGCCTTCTGCGCCCAGTGCCGCTCCCGCTGCGGCTGTGTCGCCCATGTGGAGGATGGTCGCCTGACCGGCATCTCGCCGCTGCCGGAGCATCCCTCCGGGGCGAAGCTCTGCCCGAAGGGCCGTGCGGCACCGGAGCAGGTCTATCACCCGGACCGGCTGACCCGGCCCCTGCGTCGCCTGTCGCCGAAGGGGGAGAGCCCGGCCAGGTGGCAGGCGATCAGCTGGGACGAGGCGCTGGACGAGATCGCCGGACAGCTTCGCCGCATCCGGGATGAGCATGGCGCTGAGCAGGTGGCGTTCTCCGTCACCACGCCCAGCGGAACCCAGCTTTCGGACGGCATCGCCTGGATCGAGCGTTTCATCCGCGCCTTCGGCAGCCCGAACACCATCTACTCGACGGAGATCTGCAACTGGCACAAGGACGAGGCGGCGAAGTTCACCAACGGGGCCGGGATCGGCATCCCCGACTTCGCCAACACCGACTGCATCCTGTTGTGGGGCAACAACCCGGCAAACACCTGGCTGGCGCGTGCCGGCGAGATCCAGAAGGGGCTTAAACGCGGTGCCCGCATGATCGTGGCCGATCCGCGTCCGACGACCTTTGCCACGCGCGCCGACTGCTGGCTGCAGGTGCGGCCCGGCACTGACCAGGTGCTGGCCCTGGGGCTGGCGTACCTGCTGGTCCGCGACGGTCGCTTCGATACGGGCTTCATGCGCGACTGGAGCAACGGGCCGATGCTGCTGCACGGAACCGAAGACCGGTTCCTCAGGCAGTCCGACCTGGTCGGGGGTGGATCGGACGCCATCCTGTTCGGGCGCGCCGCCAATGGTGCGCTGCTTCGCTACGACGTCGAGAAGGGCGAATGGCTGGACGATCCGTCCGGGCTGCTGCTGGAGAGCGAGGGGGTGGTGGAGACTGGGCAGGGGCCTGTCGGCTGCCGTTCCGCCTTCGTGCATTTCCGTGACCTGCTTGCACGGCACGATCCGGCGCATGTCGCGGCTGTCACCGGCGTACCGGTGGAGAAACTGGAACTGGCGGCCACGATCCTCGGCGACAGTGCCTCCGTGGCCTGGCACACCTGGAACGGTGTCGGGCAGAGCCGCAGTGCGACCCAGACCGACCGCGCCCTGTCGCTGCTGCATGCGATGACGGGCAGTCTCGGTATCCCCGGCGGCAACGTCGCCCCCGGCATCGCGCGGTTCAACGACATTTCCGGACCGGAACTGCTTTCGGCCGCCCAGCGGGCAAAGGCGCTGGGACTTGATGAACGCCCGCTGGGGCCGCCCGCCAATGCCTGGGTCACGGGACGGGACGTCTACCGCGCGATCCTGGGGCAGGGACCCTATCCGGTCCGCGCCCTGTTCTCCTTCGGCGGCAACCTGCTTGCGGCGCAACCGGACACCGATCTTGCGCGCAAGGCGCTGTCGGCGCTGGCGTTCCATGTCCACACCGACTTCTTCCTCAACCCGACGGCAGAACATGCCGACATCGTGCTGCCGGTGGCGACGGCGTGGGAACGGGAAGGGCTGAGCAAGGGCTTCGACAACAGCCTGGAGGGACAGCGGCTTGTCCAGTTGCGGCGTGCGGTGGTGTCGCCGGTCGGTGAGGCGCGATCCGACATCGACATCGTGCTGCAGCTGGCCGGCCGTCTCGGCATGTCGGCGGACTTCTTCGATGGTGACGTGGACCGCGGGCACGACCATGTGCTCGCCCCCGCCGGGCTGACGGTCGCGGAACTGAGGCGCAATCCGGGTGGCATCGCGGTGGAGGGAGAGGTTGCCTATCGGACATTCGCGGCCCTCGATGAAGCCGGGCGCGCGGCGGGATTCAACACGCCCACCCGACGTCTGGAAGTATGGTCCGAACCGCTGCAGCAACATGTCGAGGCGGGACTGCCATGGCCGCAGGAGCTGCCGGACACGCCGGAAACGGGGCTTCCCCTGACTCTGGGTTGCGCCAAGACCGTTGCATTCTGCCACAGTCAGCACCGCAATCTGCCATCCCTGCGACGGTTGATGCCGGACCCGGTCCTGGAGATCTCGACCCGTGCCGCCGGTCAGAGAGGCATTGCCGACCGCGACTGGGTGCGGGTGACCACGGCGACGGGCAGTTTCGTTGCGCGGGCCAGGGTCTCGTCACGGCTGCTGGATGAGACCGTGTTCGCACAGCATGGCTGGTGGGTTCCGGACAGCGCAGGCCAGTCCTATGGCGGCGGGGCAGCGGGAGCGATGGGCGCCAACATGAACCAGGCTGTCAGCACCGAGCACTGCGACCCGGTCAGCGGCTCGATCCCGCTCCGCTCAAGTCCATGTGAGGTTGTTCGCCTGTCCGGCGATCACGCGTCCGCTGCGGCGGGGGCGGTGTAACCCATCTTGTCCGGGTCACCCGCCGGAAGGTCGGCGAGCCTCTTCACCGCTTCCGGGCTCACCGGAGCGGTCACCATCGCCAGCGCCATGGCAATCAGATCCTCGGTGAACAGGTCTTCCAGTTCATCCATCCGGCGGCTTCGGTCCCAGTCGCAAAGCACATCCGATGCGGCGCGGCTGATCGTGTAGAGCCGGTAACGCAGCAGCAGCGGTGGGATATCGGGCAGGCAGTGGACGACACCGCGATGGGCACGGCGCATGCCGCTGTCGATTCCCTTCATGATCTCCATGAGGCGAATGTCGGGATCCTTGAGCACCTGGTTGAGAAACCGAAGGGTCTGAGGCCCGGATTCCCCGTCATGGCGCTGTTCGCAGAGTGGACGGACCAGGGCATTGACGTAGTCCGCGATGGTCGGCTGTCTGCCGGATGCTTCCAGTTCGTCGAGGATCTCGTTGCGTCGGTTGTCGATACGGGCCACGCCACGTTCGAACACCGCACGCAGCAGGCCCTCCCGCGATCCGAAATGGTACTGGATCGCGGAGGTGTTCCGCTGACCCGCAGCCTGCAGGATCTGGCGCTGGGAAACCAGGTCGATGTCCTGCTGGCTGAATAGCTCGCCAGCGGCTGCCAGGATCTTGGTCTTGGCGCTCATACTTCTCATTCTCCCCGGGGGCAGTGTCCATTCAGTCTGGACGGGCTTTCTGCTCTTGCTCCCTGCAACAGGCATTCCAGTACCGCGATTCTCGCCTCCTGGTCCATCTGCAACCTACACGCGATATGGTCATGGGGTGCAGGATGCAGGCGCACCATTTCCTGCCACAATGCCGTTCACGCAGACTTCGGCCATGATCCTGCTGCCCCAAAGCAGGTGAGGAAACGGATGCGATGTTGCCAGCGTCGGCGGTCACGCCATACTGCGGGGCAACAGGAACGGAACCGGACACGGAGGCGGGACAATGAAACTGACACGCAGGCAGATGCTGCAGGGAACGGGGCTCGGTGCGGCGGCGATGCTGCTGGCACCGGGTGGTGCACTTGCGGCGGCCCATGGCGGCGGC
The DNA here is from genome assembly GCA_965228535.1 of Minwuia sp. Classification (GTDB taxonomy): domain Bacteria; phylum Pseudomonadota; class Alphaproteobacteria; order Minwuiales; family Minwuiaceae; genus Minwuia. Next base: position 2,535,509 of record CBDDHU010000003.1, read on the forward strand.
GCGGTCACCATCGCCTATCATGTCAACCTGCCGTCGTGGGATCCGACCGTGGGCCTGTCCGCCGTGAACCCGACGATCCAGACCTTCTACCAGACCGTCTATGACCAGCCGATCACCCAGAACCCTGACCTGAGCTTCTCGCCCGGGCTGCTGACGGGCTGGGGCTGGAACGACGACAGGACGGGAATCTGGATGGATGTGCGGGAGGGCGTGACCTGGCATGACGGGTCCCCCTTCACCGCGGAGGACGTGGCCTGGTCGCTGGCCCGCGCGGGCAATCCCGAGTCCGGCAACCCGATCCAGTTTCTCTGGTCGAAGGTCACCGACTACCAGGTCTCCGGCAACCGGGTCACCGGCAAGGTCGCGGCCTACGAGCCGACCTTCTTCAAGTGGCTGTCGTTCCTGACCGGTTACTTCATGCCGAAGGCCTATTACGAGAAGGTGGGTGCGGACGGCTTCGAGAAGGCGCCCATTGGCACCGGCCCCTACATGGTGGAGGAGTTCCAGCGCAACGCCTTCGTGCGGCTGAAACGGAACCCGAACTACTGGGGCGAGAAGCCGGCCTTCGAAACCGTCGTGTTCAAGTTCGTCACCGATGCGTCCGCCCGCGTCGCGGAGGTGGAGAGCGGTGGCTCCGACATCACGCTGGAAATTCCCTACCAGGAATATGACCGGCTGAAGGACAAGTCGGGCCTGGCCGGCGTGACCACGCCGGTCAGCGACATCGGCATGATCTTCCTGAACGACATCGAGGTCATGACGGATCCGAACGTGCGCAAGGCCGCCGCCCACGCCATCGACAAGAAGGCCATCGTGGACCGGCTGCTGCGCGGCTACGGCGTGCCGATCGACACCTTGCAGGCCCCGGAATATGCCGCGTTCGATTCCTCCATCCAGGTCGCCCATGACCCGGAGGCCGCGAAGGCATTGCTGGCGAAGAGCGGGTACTCGACCGACAATCCCGTGCGTTTCCGCATCCAGACCACCCGCGGCTTCAAGCCGAAGGACTACGAGATGGTGCAGGCCATCGTCGGCATGTGGCGCAAGGTGGGCATCGAGGCGGAGATCGAGGTCTACGAGATCGCCAAGCATTACGAACTGCGCGCCACCGACACCCTGGCCCCGGCGGCCTTCTACAACTGGGGCAACTCCATCGGTGATCCGTCGACCTCCACCGGCTTCGCCATGTTCGGACCGTCGCCGCACTCGGTCTGGGACGGCCAGGACCTGATCGACATGATCGGCCCGCTGTGGGGCGAGGCGGACGAGGCGAAGCGTATCGCGGGCTACAGGGCCGTGGACCGGCACATCGCGGAGAACGCCTACGTCATCCCGCTGCTGCAGTATGTCCAGCCCATCGTCCATTCGGACCGGGTATCGGTCGGCACGCACGTCTCGGGCGTCCTGCTGCCGCAGGCCGTGAAGCTGGTCTGACAAGCGTCAGGAGACATGCACGACAAGGGAAGGCTGGCGAAGGATGAGCGGCCCGGCGAGGACCGCAACCGGCACCACACCACGGCGCGCCCGTACTTGATACGGGTGCCCATCCTTGAGCGTTGAACCGGCACCATGGGCTGCCGGGTCAAGCCCGGCAGCGCCCCAGGAGTAGACGGAGATGCCAGTACTCCATGGAACGTGGATCACGCGACCCGATGCTGCCTCCGGGAAAGCCTGAATGAGTGGCAACCTGCTCTTCCGGCGCCTTGTCCAGGCGGTGCCGACGCTGTTCGGTGTCTCGGTGGTGGTGTTCGTCCTGGTGCGCGTGGTGCCGGGCAATCCCATTGCCATGATGCTGCCCCCCGGTGCGAGCCTGGAGGACATGGAGCGGCTGCGGCAGGCCTACGGCCTGGATGGCAGCATCCTGGAGCAGTACCTGATCTGGCTGGGACAGGCGCTGCAGGGTTCGTTCGGGACTTCCATCAGCCTGCGCCAGGACGTGCTGGAACTGGTGCTCGGGCGGTTGCCCGCAACCCTGGAACTGGCGCTGTTCGCCACGCTGATCGCCGTGATGATCGGGGTGCTGGCGGCGACGGCGGGAACCTTGTTCCGGGGGCGCTGGCCGGAGACGGTGATCGACGGCATCAACGGTTTCACGCTGGCGGTGCCGGACTTCATCTGGGCGCTGGCGCTGATCCTTGTCTTCGGCGTCCTGCTGCCGGTGTTGCCGATCTCCGGCCGGGTCGATCCACGCCTCGGCACCGAGTTCGCCACCGGCTTCTACCTGTTCGAGGCCATCGTCAGCGCGCGTTTCACGGTGGTCGGCGACCTGCTGGCCCACATGATCATGCCCGCGATCGCGCTGGCCCTGCCGCTGGCCGCCATCATCACCCGCGTGCTGAAGAACAGCCTGGCGGAGGCCATGGCGCAGGACTACGTGATGGTGGCGCGGGTGAAGGGCTTCTCCCGCTGGCGCATCATCTGGGTGGAGGCGCTGCGCAATGCCTCGATCCCCACGCTCACCCTGACCGGGGTGCAGTTCACCTTCCTGGTCGGTGGTACCGTGCTGGTGGAGAAGATCTTCTCCTATCCCGGCATCGGCAACATGGCCATCGATGCGGTCATCAACCGTGACCTGCCGTTGATCCAGGGGCTGATCCTCAGCTTCGCCGTGATCTTCATTGTCGTAAACCTGCTGGTCGACCTGTCCTACGGGCTGCTGAACCCGAGGCTGCGCACATGACGGCGCGGCGGCTCAACTGGCGCATCCTGGTGGGGGGTGGCGTGTTGCTGGCGCTGTCGCTGGTGGCGATCCTGGCGCCGGTGCTGGCGCCGGTCGATCCGCTGGAGCAGGACCTGTTCCTGGAACTGCTGCCGCCATGGTGGCAGGCGGAGGCGGACCCGACCCGGGCCCTTGGCGCCGACAGCCTGGGGCGGGACGTGCTGTCGCGGCTGATCCATGCAGCCCGGCCCGCTCTGATCGTCGCCCTGGTGGCGGGGGTGCTGACCATGCTGCTGGGCACGGCACTCGGCCTGCTGGCCGGGTACATGGGGGGCATGGTGGACGTGCTGATCTCCCGCATGGTGGACATCTGGACCAGCTTTCCGCCGGTGCTGCTGGCGATCATGCTGGTGGCCCTGATCGGCACCGGGCTGCATTCGGTCATCATCGCCATCGTGCTGATCGACTGGACCCGGTTCTGCCGCGTCGTCCGTTCCGAGACCCTGGCGCAGAAGCAGATGGAGTATATCGACGCGGCGGTGATCGGCGGCCTGAAACGTGGCGCGATCCTGTTCCGGGAGGTGCTGCCCAACGTGCTGCCGCTGGTCATTGTCCTGCTGACGCTGGAGATGAGCATCGCCATCATCGTGGAGGCGATCCTGTCCTTCGTTGGCCTCTCCGTCTCCTCCGATTCCCCGACCTGGGGCGGCATGATCGCGGAGGGGCGGCAGGTGATTCACCAGGCCTGGTGGGTGATGGCGTTCCCCATGGGGCTGATCCTGGTCGCGGTGCTGGCGCTGAACCTGCTGGGTGACGGGCTGAAGACGGCTCTCGACCCGGTGCTGCGCCGATGAGCGCGGTGCTGGAGATCGACCGGCTGCGGGTGGCGCTGCGGCGCGGCGGCAACCTGGTCCGCGATGTCTCGCTGTCGGTCGGCGCAGGCGAGATACATGGCCTGGTGGGCGAGAGCGGCGCGGGCAAGACCATGATCGCGAAGGCAGTGCTCGGCATCCTGCCCGACGCGGTGCGGGTGAGGGGCGGCAGCATCCGCTTCCGGGACGAGGACCTGCTGCGCCTGCCATCCCGGCGGCTGCGGGCGCTGCTGGGGCGGGAGATCGCACTGATCCCGCAGGATCCGCTGACCGGCCTCAACCCGGCGCGCCGCATCGCGGCACAGATGACCGACATGCTGCGCCACCACCTCGGCCAGTCGCGGGCGGAGGCAAGGGCCAGCGCGCTGCGCCTGCTGCAGGAAGTGCAGATCCGCGACCCGGAGCAGGTGCTGGACCGCTACCCGCACGAACTCTCCGGCGGGATGCGGCAACGGGTGCTGATCGCCATCGCCTTCTCCGCCGAGCCGTCGCTGATCGTTGCCGACGAGCCGACGACCGCGCTGGACGTGACCGTGCAGAAGCAGATCCTGCGCCTGATCCGGCAGATGCAGGAACGGCACGGCACGGCGGTCCTGTTCGTCACCCATGACCTGGGCGTGGTGGCGAAGGTCTGCGACCGGGTCACCGTGCTGCATACCGGGCAGGTTGTGGAGCAGGGGACCATTGCCGACATCATGTCCGACCGGGCCGCGCCCTTCACGCGGGCACTGATGCAGGCCACGCCGCGCTATGACCGGCCGGCGGAGACGCTGCACCCGGTGCCGGAGGCCGTTCACCGTGAGCTGCTGGCCGCTGCTGCCCGTTTCGACGGGGCCAACCCATGACCGGGCAACCCATGCTCCAGGTACGCGACCTGGCCCTCAGCCTGCCGGACAGGTCGCGCGGACGGCTGTTCGCGCCGCCGCCGATGATCGACATCCTGCACGGCATCAGCCTGGACCTGGCGCGGGGCCAGTCGCTCGGCATCGTCGGCGAGAGCGGTTCGGGCAAGACCAGCCTTGGTCGTGCGCTGGTGCGCCTGCACCGCCCGACCTCCGGCCAGGTCGTGTTCGAGGGCACGGACATCACCGCGCTGGGGGAGGAGGCGCTGCGGCCGCTGCGCAAGCACATGCAGATGATCTTCCAGGACCCGCAATCCTCCCTCAACCCGCGCCGCCGGATCGGGGACATCGTGGCCCAGCCGGTCATGGCGCTGGGCGTGGAGAGTGACCGCCGCGCGGCACGCAAGCGTGCCGACCGGGCGCTCGACCGGGCCGGGCTGGGTCACGCCTTCGCCGACCGCTTTCCGCACGAGCTATCGGGCGGCCAGCGCCAGCGGGTCGGCATTGCCCGTGCCATCGCCACGGAACCGCGGCTGATCGTTGCGGACGAGATCGTCTCCGGGCTGGATGTCTCGACCCAGGCGCAGATCCTTGCCCTGCTGAACGAGCTGAAGCAGGAGATGGGGCTGTCGCTGGTCTTCATCAGCCATGACCTGTCCGTGGTGCGCGTGCTGGCCGATCGGGTGATGGTGATGCTCGGCGGTCGCGTGGTAGAAGAGGGCGAAGCTGCCGACGTGTTCCAGGGGCCGCGCCATGCCTATACACGCCAGCTGATTGACGCGGTGCCGCTGCCGGCGATCGACCCCGGCTGGCTGGACTCGCAACCGGATACGGAGGGGACGCGAATGGTGGACATCAAGGGGCAGACGGTGCTGGTGACGGGAACCAGCAGGGGCATCGGCAAGGTCTTCGTCGAGGCATTGCTGGCCGCTGGCGCGGCGAAGGTCTATGCCGCGACACGCAACGGCGAAGGCAGCCATGGCGATGACCGCGTGGTGCCGGTGAAGCTGGACGTGACCAATGCTGCCGACATCGCGGCCGCAGCGGGGACCTGCGCCGACACGACCGTGCTGATCAACAATGCCGGCATCAACTTCAACACCAAGCTGCTGGAGACCGACCAGCAGGATGCGGCGGCGGCGGAGATCACGACCAACTATCTCGGCACCCTGAACATGTGCCGCGCCTTCGCCCCGGTGATCGAGGGTAATGGCGGCGGGGCCATCGTCAACATGGCGTCGATCCTGGCGCGGGTGAACCTGCCGCTGATGGGCTCGCTCTGCGCCTCCAAGGCTGCTGTCTACTCCATGACCCAGGGCATCCGCGCCGAACTGGCCGCGAAGGGCATTGCCGTCTTTGCCGTTCTGCCCGGCGCGGTGGACACCGACATGACGAAGGACTTTCCGCCGCCCAAGGCCGCACCCGCCGACATCGTCGCGGAGGTGCTGGCCGGCATGAAGGCGGGGGAGGCCGACATCTATCCCGGCGACATGGCCCGGGGCGTGTCGGGTGGCCTCGCCGCCGACCGGCCCGCCGTGATCGCGGAAATGGCAGGCTACGTCTAGGGTTCAGGGTTCAGGTTTCGCACGAGGGAGCGGTTTCAGATGGGTACTTACGTCGATATCAGCGCAACGGACGGCACGGGCACCATGCGCGCCTACCTGGCGACGCCGGAGAAGGGCTCGGGTCCGGGCCTGGTGCTGCTGCAGGAGATCTTCGGCATCAACAGCTTCATGCAGCACATGGCCGACTACTTCGCGGAGGAAGGCTATGTCGTGATGGTGCCGGACCTGTTCTGGCGCATCGAGCCGGGCGTCGTGCTGGAGAGCTCGGAGCAGGACCGGGCGCGGGCGTTCGAACTCTACGGCCAGCTCGACGTCGACAAGGCCATCGAGGATGTGGCCGCGACCATCGCCGCGCTGCGCGGGCATGCGGCGCAGGTGGGCAAGGTCGGTGCGGTCGGGTACTGCCTGGGCGGACGGCTGGCCTGGCTGACCGCGGCCCGCACCGACATCGACGCCGCCGTCGGCTATTACGGTGTCCGGATCGAGGGCGACCTGGCCGAGAAGGGGCGCATCACCGCGCCGCTGATGCTGCACTTCGCGGAACTGGACAGCTACACCCCGCCGGCAGTGATCACGGAGATCACCGGGGCCACTGCCGACATGCCGAACGTGGAGATCCACACCTACCCCGGTGTCGATCACGGCTTTGCCCGCCCGACCGGTGCGAACTATGACAAGCCCTCCGCCATGATGGCCTATTCCCGCACGCTGACGCTGCTGCGCCGGGTGCTGGGGCCGATCCATGACCTGAGCCAGCTCTGGGACATGCACTGCTTCTACGAGTTCGCGGAGCGGGACGTGGACGCCACCATGGCGACGATGGTGGCGGAGCCGTACGTGAACCACATCCCGACCATGACCGGCGGCGTCGGCCACGATCACCTGAAACGCTTCTACAAGTACCACTTCGTCGACTCGAACCCTGACGACACGAAGCTGGTGCCGATCAGCCGCACCATCGGCACCGACCGGCTGGTGGACGAGATGCTGTTCTGCTTCACCCACACCCGGGAGATCGACTGGATGCTGCCGGGCGTCGAGCCGACGGGGAAATATGTCGAGATCCCGCTGATCGCCATCGTGCATTTCCGTGGCGACAAGCTCTACAACGAGCACATCTACTGGGATCAGGCCTCCGTGCTGGTGCAGATCGGCAAGCTGGACCCGGCGGGACTGCCCGTCGCAGGCCACGCCACGGCGAAGAAATTGCTCGACCCGTCCCTGCCGTCCAACGAACTGATGGGCGACCTGTGGAAGAGCAGCGAGGGCAAGCCGATCTGAGCGGGTGACTGCTGGAACTGTCGGGTCTGGTCGGGTTGGCGATGACCTTCGTCATCGCCTTCGCTACCGGGCCGCTGTAACGTGGAGAACATTGACTGTAACAATCCCGCTGGAGGCGCGAGATACATGAGGCTGTTTCTGAGGGGAGCAATCCTTCTGATGGGAATGTTGTTCCTGCCCTTCGTGTCTGCTTCTGGTAAGGATTTTCCCGATGAGAATGTGGCTGGGAAGCGCGTGTCCTCGTCAGTTATTGTTCAACTCCTGACAGACGGTGCTGTCCTGTGCAAAGAATTTCGATATTCAGATGAGTCCTGTTCAAGTGTCTCGCGTATTGTATCGGTCGATGACAAGATAATCAGCGTTGAAGCAATTGAAATGATCGATCATGGTTTCAAGGCCAGATATGTTATCGACTATGAAATTGATAGGAATGCCCTGTGTTTTGAATGGACAGAAGATCAGGTGAATAAATTTTTTATTCATCAGTCTAAATCAAATATTTCCATAGTTGATGATAATGAATCTGTTGTTCCGGATAATTTTTTGAAAGGAATTAGAGAATTCTTTATAGATTCATTTGGTGACAAGGATTTGTGCATTACTTACTATCAACGAAGTTCACCCACTCGCGGTCTTCAAGTTGAATTTGGGTTGGTCACTTATCAGGATGGAGCCATGGGCCCAGTCAATTTCAACAGCGAGAGGGTCGCATTTTTCAAGAACGGTTCGAAATTGCTCCTTCGTGTTCCAGGGGGATCCTGATCGCGAGTCCGGTGCAAGGAGTTCCTGGTAGCTGAGCTCCGCCGACGTCCGCTCAGAAGTAGGCCCGGCCCTCGAAGGCGGCGTAGATCAGGGCGATGGCGCCGCTCCAGGAGGCGCCGACGCGCCAGGCGAGCTTTCCTGCGGCTTCCGAGACGTACTCACGGGTGCGGATCACCGCACCGGCGGCGGCACCGACCAGGATGAAGCCGCCCAGCAGCAGTCCCGGATAGATCGGCGGCGGCACCTCGCCCCAGGCATGACCGGTCAGGGCGCTGAGACCGGCGGCGAAACCGCCGATGACCGCGAGGGCCAGCGTGACCGGTCTCGGGGCGCCGGGCAGCAGGGCGGCGAAGGCCGCCAGCACCGCCCCGACCAGGACGGCAAGGGGTTCGACGGCCGGCCCGGTTGCAGGGGCGACCGGAATGGCCGCGACGATGCCGACCACGGCGGCGAGCACGGCATGGGGGGCATGCGACTTCCGGCCCAGGCCGACCAGCAGGCCCAGTGGCAGCAGGCAGAGCAGGATCGTCGTGGCTGTCAGCGGCAGGATCGTGCCCTCCAGGAACGAATCCACCGTGCCGCTGCGGGAAAAGGCGTGCGCATGCACCGTCTCCGGCCCGAGAAGCATCAGGCCGGAGACGGTGATGGCGAGGACGCCGGAGCGCCGGATCAAGCGATCCCGACGAGGAATGCGCCACCGACGGCCGCGATGACGACACCCGCCGCGCGGACGATCCAGGCACCGCGCGGAACGGTGGTCACGAAGCCCAGCAGGATACCGGCCATGTGCAGCACGCCGGTACCGACCACGAAGCCGAGGGCATAGGCGAACGGGTTCGCCGCCTCCGGCAGTTCGGTGCCATGGGCATGGCCATGGAAGATCGCGAAGACACCGACAATGACCGCCGCAACCCACAGCGGCGCGCGCACCGCGAAGGCCACCAGCAGGCCGAGGATGACACCGGAAAGCGCGATCCCGGCCTCCACGGCCGGAACCGGGATGCCGGCGACGCCCAGGGCACCGCCGACCGCCATCACCAGCGGAAAGACCACGGGCAGGATCCAGATCGCCGGCTTGCCCAGGAATGCGCCCCACAGGCCGACCGCGACCATGGCCACGACATGGTCCCAGCCGAGGATCGGGTGGGTGAAGCCGCTGATGAGACCGCCGGAAAGGCCCTCTCCCGAATGCGCCATGGCCTCGCCGCCAGCCAGCAGCAGGGCCATGGCAACCAGGCCAAGCCCGGTCATGAAATGTCTCATCGTCGCTCCTCTCCCGCTTTGCGGTGACCGCGTGGCCGGTCAGGCCTTCACGGTCGGGATGGTGAAATCGGGGCCGATCTTGTTGCCACCGGGCCAGCGGCTGGTGACGGTCTTGATCTTGGTGTAGAAGCGCACGCCCTCCGGACCGTGCTGGTTCGTGTCACCGAAGGCGGAGTTCTTCCAGCCGCCGAAGGTGTGGAACGACAGCGGCACCGGGATCGGCACGTTGACGCCGACCATGCCGACCTGCACCCGGCGGGCGAAGTCGCGCGCGGCATCGCCATTGTGGGTGAAGATGGAGACTCCGTTGCCGAACTCGTGGTCGGAGGGCAGGGCCAGCGCGTCGTCGAAATCGTTGGCACGCACCACCGAAAGCACCGGGCCGAAGATCTCTTCCTTGTAGATGCGCATGTCCGGCTTCACGTTGTCGAACAGGCAGCCGCCCATGAAGAAGCCGTTCTCGTAGCCCTGCATGCGGAAATCGCGGCCATCGACCACCAGGTCGGCGCCTTCCTCGATACCCAGGTTGACGTAGGACAGCACCTTCTCGCGATGCTCCGCCGTCACCAGCGGGCCGAAATGGGCGTCCGGATCGTTGGACGGGCCGACCTTCAGCGTCTCCACCTTCGGGCGCAGGCTGGCCATCAGGGCCTCTGCTGCTTCCTCGCCCACCGGCACGGCGACGGAGATCGCCATGCAGCGCTCACCGGCGGAGCCGTAGGCGGAACCGATCAGCGCATCCGATGCCTGGTCCATGTCCGCGTCGGGCATGACGATCATGTGGTTCTTCGCACCGCCCATGGCCTGGCAACGTTTCCCGTTCTGCGCCGCCTTGCTGTAGACGTAGTGGGCGATCGGCGTGGAGCCGACGAAGCTGACCGCCTGGATGCGCGGATCCTCCAGAATCGCGTCGACCGATTCCTTGTCGCCATTGACCACGTTCAGCACGCCCGGAGGGGCACCGGCCTCGATCATCAGTTCGGCGAGCCGCATCGGCACGCTCGGATCCTTCTCCGACGGCTTCAGGATGAAGGTGTTGCCGCAGGCAATGGCCACCGCGAACATCCACATCGGCACCATGGCGGGGAAGTTGAACGGCGTGATGCCGGAAACGACACCCAGCGGCTGGCGCATGGAATAGAGGTCGATGCCAGTGGCGACGCTGTCGGAGTACTCACCCTTCAGCAGGTGCGGGATGCCGCAGGCGAATTCCACGACTTCCAGTCCGCGCTGCACGGAGCCCTTGGCGTCGGGCACGGTCTTGCCGTGTTCGGATGCCAGCAGCTCCCCCAGCTCCTGCATGTTCTGCTCGATCAGTTCCTTGTACTTGAACATCACGCGGGCGCGGTGGATCGGCGACTTCGACGCCCATTCGGGGAATGCTTCCTGGGCGTTGGCGATGGCGGCATCCATTTCCGCCCGGGTGGCCAGCGCCACCTCCTTCGACTGCTCCCCCAGCGTCGGGTTGAAGACCGGATGGAACCGGCCCGAGGTTCCGGCGACATGCTTGCCACCTATGAAATGTCCGACCCTGTCCATCTGATCCTCCCCGGATGCGCGTGATGTTCTGAAAATGAGGCTGCAATCTATGCCGAGCGAACCGTCGCGGGCAAGGATGGTTGCTGTGGTCAGTCGCCGCTGTGCAGACAGGCGGAGGGTGAGCGGCTGTCCCCGCCCTGTCGTGCAAGGGCGGCGCGGATCGCGGTCCGGAAACCGTCGCGCAGCAGCGCCGTTCCGGCATTGGAGAGGTGATGGGCGTCCTGGTAGAGCAGGGCACCATCGTCGCCCAGCGCCCGGATGGTCCCGCCCGGTCGTTCGAACAGCGGCGCGACATCGATGATGCTGACACCCTGGCCGGCGGCTGCCCGGACCGCACGGTTGCCGGTCTGCCGCAGCTCGTGGGTCCGCGCCGCCTCCGTGAACGGTCCCTGGTTGTCCCGGTTCACGACTTCCCGCGGTGCGCTGAACGGCAGGTAGGGGGGCTGGGTCAGCAGGATCACTTCCGCCGTGCGCGGGACCAGGAAGCGCAGGCTGTCGCACAGTGCCGGGCTGCCGGGCGCCAGCATGAACGACCACTTGTGCGTCATGACCACGATGTCGGGCGGGAAGGCCTCCACCGCCTGGCGGATGTCGGGCCAGAGCGAGGCGTCGGCACCGGGCAGGTGGTTGCGCGACGGGCTGGCCAGGATACGCAGGTTCAGGCCCAGTTCCCCGGTCACGCGGGAGAGCTGGCGCGCATGCATGGCCGCGTGGCTGTCGCCGATCAGCATGACGGTGCGGTCCGCCCCCCGGTCGATGAAGAGCCCGCCATCGGCGATGCGGTCATTGCTTGCGGCCAGGTAGTAGGTTTCGCGCATCTGGTACCCGGCGAGCGCCGCCGCCACCATCAGGGCAAGCGTGGCACCGAACACCACCAGGTTGCGTCGCCAGCCATTGATCAGCCGCCGCATCGGCCGTTCCACGATGTAGTGCAGCGCGACCGACGCCACGATCAGCAGCCCGATCTTGACCAGCCCGGTCAGCAGCGGGTCGGCCAGGAACATGGCGTAGCCGACCAGGGAGAAGATCGGCCAGTGACAGAGATAGATCGAGTAGGACAGCTTGCCGATCCAGACGCAGGGCGACCATGACAGCACGCGGTTGACCGGGTTTGCCGTCGTGTGGGCCTGGGAGATCAGCAGCATGGTCGCGACCACCGGCAGGATGGCGAGCGTGCCGGGGAAGCTCGGGCCTTCATGGATGGTGATGAAGGAGACCGCGATCAGGACGATCCCGACCAGGCTGATCAGCGTCGAGAGCGCGCGTGATGGCTGCCAGCGTTCGAAAGCGACAATGCCCAGCAGCGATCCGCCCAGCAGTTCCCAGGCCCGGGTCGGCAGCAGGTAGAAGGCGGCCTCGTGGTTCACCGGCGTCAGCAGCACGCAGCCGACCAGGCTGCCCACCAGCAGGACCAGGGTGCCGAACAGCATGCCGCCGCGCACGCGCGCGAAACCGAACAGCAGCAGCGGGAAGACGAGGTAATACTGCTCCTCCACCGCAAGCGACCAGTAATGCAGCAGCGGCTGCGACAGGGCCGAGAGCGTGAAGTAGTCGCCCTGCAGCAGCAGCTTCACGTTGATGACGGAGAAGGCGGCCGCGACGATGTTGGCCCCCAGCGAGGCGATGTCGCGGTCGGTGTAGGCGAACAGGGCAGCGATGCCGGTCGCCACCAGCACCACCATGAAGGCCGGCATGATGCGCGCGATCCGGCGCTTGTAGAACCGCGCCAGCGAGAAGTCGCCGTTGCTGATCTCCACGGCCAGGATGCGCGTGATCAGGAAGCCGGAAATGACGAAGAAGATGTCGACGCCGACGAATCCGCCCGGCAGCCAGTCACGCTGGAAGTGAAAGATCACCACCGAGAGCACGGCGATGGTGCGCAGGCCGTCGATCGCGGGGCGGTACTGCAGCGACTGGCGCGGAAGGGGGGCAGAGGCTGTCATGGGTCTGTGCTTGCCGATCCGTGATTCTCGCGCGTGTCGTTGCCGCGACTTCTATCCCGGCGGAAATGCAGGGTCCACAGCCGAGTGGCCGTCAGATGGTGACCGGTGTCGGCCCGCCGCTGTCGAGGATCTCCTTCAGCGGGATGTCGAAGGTCTTGCGCTCGCTGGCGATGGAGGAATCGACCACGTCCTCCAGTCCCGGCACTGCATGGCCCGCGACCAGCGGCTGGCTGGTCTGCACCTTCAGCGCCAGCATCAGGTCATAGAGTGTCAAACCGTCCAGTTCCCGCGCCAGCACCCAGCGTCCGCGCCGGGTCTCCGCGACATAGCCGGTCTTCTCCAGCCGACCCAGCATCGCCTCCATCAGGTTCGGCGCGGCGCGGATGCGGCGGATGAAGGCCTGGGTACGGACGCTTTCCCCGCTGGGATGCGCCTCCCGCAGCAGGCGCAGGATCTCCACCGCCATGGCCAGCCGACCGACCCTGGGGGCGCGGTCCAGGTCGACACTGCCGCGTCCCTGCCATTCCGGCAGCGCCGCGGTGATCGATGCACCGGCCAGGGTGACGATCCAGACCAGCCAGATCCACAGCAGCAGGATCGGCAGCACGGAGATCGCACCATAGATCGCCTGGTAGGTGGGGAAGGCAGTGATGTAGAGGCCGAAACCGGCCTTCAGCGATTCGAACAGCACGGCGGAGAAGATCGCGCCCACAGCGGCATCGCGCAGCAGCACGTGGCGGTTGGGCAGCACCACGAACAGGGTCACGTAGCCCCCGAAAGCCAGGATCAGCGGCACCAGGCGCGCCAGCCGGTTGACGACGAAGCTGATTTCCTGCGCGCCGGAACTGTTGGCCATGGCGAACAGCGCACTGGTCAGGGTCAGGCTGAGCAGGAACAGGATCGGTCCCACCGTCAGCAGCGCCCAGAAGGACAGCAGCCGCGTGACGATGCCGCGCTTCCGGATCACCCGGAAGATGCGGTTGAAGGTGCCTTCGATGGTCACCAGCAGCATGATCGCGGTGACCGCCAGGCCGACAATGGCCACGGCGGAGAGCTTGCCGACATTCTGGCGGAAGGTGCCGAGATATTCCCGCACCACCTCGTTGGCGTGCGGTACGAAGTTCTCGAAGATGAAGGCCTCGAACCGTGCCTCCATGCCGTTGAAGGCGGGGAAGGCGGCCAGGATGGCAAAGCAGATCGCCATCAGCGGCACCATCGCCAGCAGCGTGGTGAAGGTCAGGGCACCTGCCACCTGCGTCAGGTTGTTGTCGGCGAAACGTCGCAGGACATAGCGTGTGAATCCCCCGGTTTCCTTCCATGCGAAGGTCGCCAGACGGATGGCCTTTTCACTATCCACTGCTTATAAGTCCCCGAAGTCGTTAACGGACGGATATGGCGCTCACCTGCACATGGATGCAGGCGGGTAGCCTGTCAAATGGATAGCGGATACCTTGCTTCCTGCATCACCGACAGTCGAGGGGCTTTGAGCGGAATGACGAACAGCACGGGGCTGATGGCCGGAAAGAAGGGCCTGATCATGGGCGTGGCGAACGACCGTTCCATCGCCTGGGGCATTGCCCGCGCGGCGGCGGATGCCGGTGCGGAACTGGCCTTCACCTACCAGGGCGACGCGCTGAAGCGGCGCGTGGTACCGCTGGCCGATTCCATTGGCTGCGACTTCGTCATGCCCTGCGACGTGACGGACGAGGCCAGCATCGATGCCCTGTTTGCCGAGATCGAGCGCAAGTGGGGTCGGCTGGACTTCGTCATCCATGCCATTGCCTATGCCGACAAGGACGAGTTGAAGGGCCGCTACGTCGACACCAGCGCCGGGAACTTCCGCAATTCCATGCTGGTGAGCTGCTATTCCTTCACCGCCATCGCCAACCGGGCGGAGCCGCTGATGACGGAGGGCGGCAGCCTGGTCACGCTGACCTATTACGGCGCGGAGCGGGTGATGCCGCACTACAACGTCATGGGCGTGGCCAAGGCGGCGCTGGAGGCAAGTGTGCGCTACCTCGCCGTCGACCTGGGGCCGAAGCAGATCCGCGTCAACGCGATCTCCGCCGGGCCGATCAAGACGCTGGCAGCGTCCGGTATCGGCGATTTTCGCCAGATCCTGCGCTGGAACGAGCTGAACGCGCCGCTGAAGCGCAATGTCACCATCGAGCAGGTGGGCAACTCGGCGCTGTTCCTGATCAGTGACCTGGGCGAAGGCGTGACGGGCGAGGTGCTGCACGTCGATTCCGGCTATCACGTGGTGGGCATGAAGGCGGTGGACGCGCCCGACATGACCGCCTGACCCAGCCAGCGGACCATGTCACACAACAGTTTCGGCCACCTGTTCCGGATGACCACCTGGGGGGAGAGCCATGGCCCGGCGCTGGGTTGCGTCGTGGACGGCTGCCCGTCGCTGCTCGAACTCGATGAAGCGGACATCCAAGTCTGGCTGGACCGGCGCCGTCCGGGTCAGAACCGCTTCACCACCCAGCGCAGGGAACCGGACCAGGTGCGTATCCTCTCCGGCACCTTCGAGGGGCGGACCACGGGCACGCCGATCAGCCTGATGATCGAGAACGTGGACCAGCGGTCGAAGGACTATTCCGACATCAGCCGCAAGTACCGGCCGGGCCACGCCGACTTCACCTACACCACCAAGTACGGCATCCGCGACTATCGCGGCGGGGGCCGCTCCTCGGCGCGGGAGACGGCGGCCAGGGTCGCCGCCGGTGCCGTGGCGCGGAAGGTGCTGGGACCGGGTGTCAGCATCCGCGGTGCGCTGGTCCAGGTCGGCGAGATTGCCGTGGACCGCGATGCCTGGGACTGGGACGTGGTGGAGCGCAACCCGTTCTGGTGCCCTGACCCGCAGACTGCCGAACGCTGGGAGACCTACCTGGACGGCATCCGCAAGGCGGGCAGTTCGGTCGGCGCGGTGATCGAGGTGGTGGCGGAGGGACTGCCGGCCGGTCTCGGTGCGCCGATCTACGGCAAGCTGGACCAGGACCTGGCCTCCGCCATGATGTCGATCAACGCGGTGAAGGGCGTCGAGATCGGGGAGGGGTTTGCCGCCGCCGCCCTGACCGGCGAACAGAATGCCGACGAGATGCGGATGCAGGACGGGCGCCCGGCCTTCCTGTCCAACCATGCCGGCGGCATCCTGGGCGGCATCTCCACGGGGCAGCCCGTGGTCTGCCGCTTCGCGGTGAAGCCCACGTCCTCGATCCTGCAGACGCGGCAGACGGTTGATACCGCGGGCAATGATACCGAGATCGTCACCAGGGGACGTCATGACCCCTGTGTCGGCATCCGTGCCGTGCCGGTGGGGGAGGCGATGATGGCCATCGTCCTTGCCGATCACCTGCTGCGCGCGCGGGCGCAGAACCAGATACCAGCCGAAGGGGAGTAGGGATCATGTCCCAGCCAGATTACGTTCATGCCCTTGACGGGGTGCCGGTGCCGACCGACGCCGAATTGCCGGAGCGGACGCGCAAGTATTTCGACATCTGCCGGGAGAAGCTCGGCATGGTTCCGAACGTGCTGGCCAGCTATTCCTTCGATGCGGCGAAGTTGGATGCCTTCACGGCCATGTACAACGACCTGATGCTGGGCGATTCCGGGCTGACCAAGCTGGAGCGGGAGATGATCGCCGTTGCCGTCAGTTCGGTGAACAAGTGCTTCTACTGCCTGACCGCGCACGGTGCCGCGGTGCGCCAGCTCTCGGGCGATCCGGCGCTGGGCGAGCTGATGGTGATGAACTATCGCGCGGCGGACCTGCCGCCGAAGCAGAAGGCCATGCTGGACTTCGCCACCAAGCTGACCGAGACGCCGCAGAAGATGGAGGACAGTGATCGCCAGGCCCTGCGCGATGTCGGCTTCACCGACCGCGACATCTGGGACATCTCCGCGACCGCGGCCTTCTACAACATGTCGAATCGCATGGCGAGCGCCATCGACATGATGCCGAACCCGGCCTACCACAGCCAGGCACGCTGATCGGATGGGGCTGATCGGGCGCTTCCTGCGGGGTATCTGGCTGTTCCTGAAGGCGGGTGTGTTCGTCATCGGACTGCTGGTGGTGGCCGGTCTTGTCGCCCTGCTGGTCATGGCGCCCTGGGAACAGGGCAGGGAACCGCTGCCCGAAACTGCCACGCTGGACATCCGCATCATCGGTGGCCTGCCCGAGAAGCCCTCCAGCGGTGACCTTGCCCGCTTCGTGCGCGGCGATGCCATGACCCTGACACGCCTGGTGCGGGTGCTGGACCGGGCGGCGGACGATTCGCGCATCCGGGCGCTGGACATGGACCTGACGCTGGCCGAACTGGGCCAGACGGATGTGGAGGCGTTGCTGCCCGCGATCCGCCGCTTCCGGGATTCCGGCAAGCCCACGCGGGTCTTCGCGGAGAGCTATGACCTGGCGCTGTACCGGCTCGCCAGCGGCTTCGGCGAGGTCTGGATGTCGCCCTCCGGCGAGTTCGCCGTCACCGGGGTGGCGCTGGAGATGCCCTATGCTGGGGAACTGGCGGACGACCTGGGTATCCGCCCGCAGATCGAGGCCCGGCGGGAGTTCAAGACCGCTGCCGACGTGATCCGCCGTCGCGAGATGCAGGGTCCGGTCCGTGCGGCGTTCGCGGGCCTGGTGGGCGATGTCTACCGCTCCGCCCTCAACGATATTGCGACCGGGCGCGGCCTCGGCACGGACGTGGTCCGTGCCCGGCTTGCCGATGCCCTGCTGAACCCGGAAGCGGCTCTGTCCGGTGGCCTGGTGGACCGCGCCGACTATGCCCGGGTGTTCCATGACACTGCCGGCGCCGGCGACGCGGCACGGATCGGGTTCGCGGCCTACCTGCCCGAACTGGCACATCCGCTGGATGCCAGTGCGCCGAAGGTCGCCCTTGTCACGGCCAGCGGCCAGATCGTGAACGGGGAAGGGGGCGGCTTCGGCGGTGACATGATCACCGACGGCCGGCTGGTCAGCGACCTGCTGGCGGCAGCCGAACATCCGGAAATCGACGCGATCCTGCTCCGCATCGACAGCCCCGGCGGTGCCTATGGTGCCTCCGACGCGATCCGGGCGGCGATGCAGTCCATCAGCAAGCCCATCATTGCCTCGATGGGGCAGGTCGCGGGCTCGGGCGGCTACATGATCGCCATCGGCGCTGATGCCATCGTGGCGCATCCCTCCACCATCACCGGCTCCATCGGGGTGATCAGCGGCAAGATCGTGGTCGCCGACCTGCTGGAGGATTACGGCATCCGTTTCGAGATCGTGCGCAGTGACCCGAACGCGGCCATGTTCTCCCCCTTCGCCCCCTTCACGCCGGAACAGCAGGACCGACTGTCCCGCCGCGTGGACGCGATCTATGCCGCGTTCAAGCAGATGGTGGGTGATGCGCGGAAGCTGCCCGAAGAGCAGGTGGAGGCGGCGGCGCAGGGGCGTGTCTGGACCGGTTCCCAGGCGTTCGGGCGCAAGCTGGTGGATGCAACCGGCGGGCTGGACACGGCACTCTCCCTGGTCCGTCAGCACCTCGGCGTGGCGGCGGATCGGGAGATCCACCTGGTCGAGTTTCCCGGTGGCTCCCCGCAGGAGCGGTTGCTGGAGGCCGTGCAGGACGGGTTTGGCGGCCTTTCGGTCCTGCGCTCCGGCAAGCCGGAGATCAGTGTCTCCAGGCTGCGCGATCACCTGGTCACGGAAGCGGGTACCCGCCTGATGACCCCGGACGTGACCCTGCGCTGATCAGCCCGCGTCGGCCTGGCGGGCGATGATGCGGAAGGCCTGGGCAACGGTCTCCTGCCGGATCCAGCCCCGCCCCCGATCCGCGAAGACATGACGCTGGTGCATTGTCGCGGCACCGCGCCGGGCACAGGCAATGTGCACCAGGCCGACCGGCTTGGTCTCCGTGCCGCCACCCGGTCCGGCCACGCCGGTCACCGAGACGGCAATGTCGGCGCGGCTGTTGCGCAGCGCCCCCTCGGCCATGGCGATGGCCACCGGTTCCGACACCGCACCATGTTCCTTCAGCAGGGCGGGCGGCACGCCGAGCATGTCCTGCTTGGCCTCGTTGGAATAGGTGACGAAGCCGCGATCCACCACGTCGGACGAACCCGCGACCTCCGTCAGGGTGCCCGCGATCATGCCGCCGGTACAACTCTCCGCGGTCGCGACCGTCAGGCCCCGTTCACGCAAGTGCTGCAGCAGGGCGGCGGCATCAGTTACCAGGCGCTGTGTGATCATCCGAATGCTCCCGTCAGGTACTGTAGCAGAAGCACGCACGCTCCGGCAAAGATGCCCGCCACGATGTCGTCGGCCATGACGCCGAGCGATCCCTTCAGGCGACGGTCGGCCCAGCCGACGGGGCCGGGCTTCCAGATGTCGAACAGCCTGAAGCTGACGAACGCGGCCAGGTAGCCCAGCGGATCGAAGGCGGTGAAGGGCAGCAGCGGGATCCACTGGCCCGCAGCCTCGTCGATGACGATCTCCGACGGGTCATGCATGGTGCGGTGCGCCCGCATGTGGGCGCGCGCAGCCCAGAGACCGATGATGAAGGTCGCGACGATGGCGATGGCCAGCGCGAGCTGCCCGCCAAGCCACATGATCAGCCAGCCGACTGGCAGCGCGGCGACCGAGCCCCAGGTCCCCGGGGCCGGGCGGATCAGGCCGGAATAGCCGAACGTCGCCAGGAATGTCGCGAGGCGCGTGATGATCATGTGTCCCCTGGCAGGTCCGGTTCACGGGGCAGTTCGACCGTGGCCACGGCCTGCGCGGCGATGCCTTCCCGGCGACCGGTGAAGCCGAGCTGTTCGGTCGTGGTCGCCTTGATGCTGACACGGCGTTGCGGGATGTCGAGGATGACGGCCACGTTGTCCTGCATTGCCTGCCTGTGCGGCTTGATCTTCGGTGCCTCGCAGATGATGGTCAGGTCGATGCCGGTGATGCGGCCGCCGCGCAACCGCAGCAACGATGCGGCATAGCGCAGGAATATGTCGGAACTGACCCCGCGCCAGCGTTCCTCGTCCGGCGGAAAGTGGTCGCCGATGTCACCTTCCGCGATGGCCCCCAGGATGGCGTCGGTGATCGCGTGCAGCGCCACGTCGGCGTCGGAATGCCCCTTCAAGCCCATCGCGTGCGGAATCCGCAGCCCGCACAGCACAAGGTCCCGGTCGCTGGCGAAGCGGTGGACATCGAACCCCGAACCGGTCCTGGTCTCCATGGTGCCGACGCCCCTCTGTTGCAGCAGCCGCTCCGCCCTTGCCAGGTCGTCGGCAACGGTGATCTTTAAGTTCTCTTCCGCCCCCTCGACCACCGTGACCACCATACCCGCCGCGCGTGCCACCGCCACATCGTCACTCAGGCCCTGGCCGGCATGGGTCCGGTGTGCCTGCAGGATCGCCGGGAAGTGAAACCCCTGCGGTGTCTGGGCGCGGACCAGCCCCGTCCGGTCGCGGGTGCCGCTGACAATGCCGTCCTCGACGTGGCTGAGACTGTCCACCACGGCCAGGCCCGGCAGCACGGCCGCGCTGGTCTGCAGCGCATCGCAGACCCGGGTGATCAGCGCCTGGTCCACCAGCACGCGGGCGGCATCGTGGATCAGCACGTGGTCCGGCGCCATGTCGGACAGTGCCTCAAGGCCCGCCGCAACCGATTCCTGCCTCGTGTCGCCGCCAATGACCGGGGGCGGCAGGTCGAGGTCCTGCAGGGCGCTGTCATGCAGTTCCTGCTGGCCCTCGCCGATCACCACCAGCACGCGGCTGATTCCCGGATGTCGCAGGAACGCCAGCACGGTTCGCCGCAGCACCGGCAGACCGTCAAGTGTCTGGTATTGTTTCGGCAGGTCACCCCCAAGGCGGGTGCCGCGCCCGGCTGCGACGATCAGTGCAGCTGTTTGCATCGTTTCCTGCCCTGTCGGAAAAGGGGGTGGTCATCGCGCTGCCACTGCATTAGCCCGAAAGCAGCACTGCTCACAAGGGCAGCAATTGCTTGCATGAACAAGTGGTCTGCCGCATATTTGCCCAACTGTTACGCAATTCGGGTCATTGAGTGATTTATGAGCATATCCGTCGGGCAGCATCAGATCGGTGATCCGGTCCTGCTGGCGCCCATGTCCGGCATCACCGACGCGCCGTTCCGCAGGATGGTCAAGCGGTTCGGGGTGGGGCTGGCCTTTGCCGAAATGGTTGCGGGACGGCATGTGCTGAGCGGTCAGGACCGCGCCAGTCGCATGCTGCGTCACGACGGCAGCGGCATCCAGGCGGTGCAGATCGCCGGTCGTGATCCGGAGATCATGGCTGACGCGGCGCGCTTCGTGGTGGACCAGGGCGCGGACATCGTGGACATCAACATGGGTTGCCCCGCGAAGCAGGTGACCGGTGGCTATGCCGGTTCGGCGCTGATGCGCGACCTGCAGCAGGCGGGACGGATCATTGCGGCGGTGGTTGCCGCCGCCAACGTGCCGGTGACGCTGAAGATGCGGACCGGCTGGAGCGATGACAGCCGCAATGCCCCGGAACTGGCACGGATGGCGGAAGGGCTGGGCGTGCGGATGCTGACGGTGCATGGCCGCACCCGCTGCCAGTTCTACAAGGGACGGGCGGACTGGCGCTTCATCGCCAATGTGAAGCAGGCCGTGGCGATCCCGGTCATTGCCAATGGCGACATCACCACGGTGGCGGAGGCGCGGACCTGCCTGGCGCAGTCCGGCGCGGACGGCGTGATGATCGGCCGGGGTGCACAGGGACGCCCCTGGTTCCCGGCGGAGGTCATGGCCGCCCTGCGGGGGGAGGACTTCACCCTGCCGTCGGTGCGGGAGATCGGTGCCCTGCTGCTGGAGCACTATCGCGACCTGATCGACAGCGGCGACACCTGGCCGATGGTCCGGATCGCACGGAAGCATCTTGGCTGGTACGCGGCGCACCTCGACGATCCGCGCACGTTCCGGGCGGAGGTCATGACGGCCGACGACCCGGAAGTGGTGGAGGCCGCGATCATCCGGCATTTCGGGATCGGCGATGCCCTGTCCCACGCGCAGGCAAGGGCGGCATGATGGGCCGTATCGAGGCTTCGGCGATTCTCGACTCGATCCCTGACCCGATCCTGGTCGTCGGCAGGAACGGTGCGATCCTGCGGGCCAACCCGGCGGCAGAGGAATTCTTCGGCATGGGCCAGGCGGTGCTGAAGAAGAACCGCCTGCACGACGTCATTCCCTTCGGCAGTCCGCTGCTGTCCCTGTTCGAGGAGATGCAGGACGGCACCGGCGCGGTTTCCGAGTACGGCATCCTGCTGGGTGGCGCCCGCACGGAAGTGAAGACGGTCAACATCAAGCTGTCGCCGCTGTTCGACGATTCCGGTGCGGTGGTGATCCAGATCGACGAACGCTCCATGGCGTCGAAGATGGACCAGTCGCTGGTGCATCGCGGCTCGGCGCGGGCGGTGACGGGCATGGCCGCGGTGCTGGCGCACGAGGTGAAGAACCCGCTGTCCGGTATCCGCGGCGCCGCGCAATTGCTGGAGAGCAATGCTTCGGAGGAGGATCGCGACCTGACGCGCCTGATCATCGACGAGGTGGCGCGGATCGTCGCGCTGGTGGACCGCATGGAGGCGTTTTCCAGCCCCAGCCCGCTGGAGGGGGAGCCGGTCAACATCCACGAGGTGCTGGAGCGTGTGCGTCGCCTGGCGGAGAACGGCTTCGCCTCCCACGTGAAGATCATCGAGAGCTATGACCCGTCTCTGCCGATGATTCCCGGGGACAAGGACCAGCTGATCCAGGTCTTCCTGAACCTGGTGAAGAACGCGGCCGAGGCCGTGCCGGCCAAGAAGGGCGAGATCCATCTCAGCACCGCGTACCGCCATGGCGTGCGCCTGGCCGTGCCGGGCAGCAAGGAACGGATACAGCTGCCCCTGGAAGTCACCGTTTCCGACAATGGGGACGGCATTCCCGACGACCTGCGGCCGAACCTGTTCGATCCCTTTGTCTCGACGCGGCCTGGCGGCACGGGGCTTGGCCTCGCGCTGGTCGCGAAGATCGTCGGTGACCATGGCGGCATCGTGGAAGCCGACAACATCGCGCGGGGGGCCCGGTTCCGGGTGCACCTGCCCGTTGTCCAGAACCGGAAGAGGAAGAGCCGATGACCCCAGCGTCGATCCTGGTTGCCGATGACGACCGCGGCATCCGTACCGTGCTGAACCAGGCGTTGGGGCGCGCCGGCTACGATGTGCGTTCGACCGGCAACGCCTCGACCCTGTGGCGCTGGGTGTCGGACGGGGCAGGGGACCTGGTGATCACCGACGTGGTGATGCCTGACGAGAGCGGGCTGGACCTGCTGCCGCGCGTGAAGAAACTGCGTCCCGACCTGCCGGTCGTGGTGATGAGCGCGCGAAACACGCTGCTGACCGCGGTCAAGGCAACGGAACGCGGTGCCTACGAGTACCTGCCGAAGCCGTTCGACCTGAAGGAACTGCTGACCATCGTCGAACGCGCCCTGAGTTCGCCGGCAAGCACCGGCGGAGACACGGGCATGGAGGGTGAGGAGGCGATGCCGCTGATCGGCCGCTCCCCCGCGATGCAGGAAATCTACCGTGTCATGGCCCGGCTGATGACCACGGACCTGACCGTGATGATCACCGGCGAATCGGGCACCGGCAAGGAACTGGTCGCGCGTGCGCTGCACGAATACGGCAAGCGCCGCAACGGCCCCTTCGTCGCCATCAACATGGCCGCGATTCCGCGCGAACTGATCGAGAGCGAGCTGTTTGGCCACGAGAAGGGCTCCTTCACCGGTGCCCTGCAGAAGAGTTCCGGCCGGTTCGAGCAGGCGGATGGCGGCACCCTGTTCCTCGACGAGATCGGCGACATGCCGCTGGAGGCACAGACTCGCCTGCTGCGGGTGCTGCAGCAGGGGGAGTACACGACGGTCGGTGGCCGTGCCTCCATCCGCACCGACGTGCGAATCGTGGCCGCGACCAACAGGGACCTGCGGGTCCAGATCGGCCAGGGCCTGTTCCGGGAGGATCTCTACTACCGCCTGAACGTGGTGCCGATCCGGCTGCCCCCGCTGCGTGAGCGTTCCGAGGACATTCCCGACCTGATCCGCCATTTCCTCAACCGCGCGGCGGAGGAGGGCTTGCCTTCCAAGACCGTGGACCGGGAGGCGATGAACCGCCTGGTCGGCTACCGCTGGCCCGGCAACGTGCGGGAACTGGAGAACCTGGTCCGCCGCTTTGCCGCGCTCTATTCCGACGAGACGATCACCATCGACATCGTCGAACGGGAACTGGCCGACCCGCTGCCGTCCCCGGCAGAGGAATACAATCCGGCCTCGGAGAGCCTCGGTGCCGCGATCGAGTACCACCTGTCGCAGTACTTCACCGCCCACGGGGAAGACCTGCCGCCCGCCGGGCTCTATGACCGGGTGCTGCGGGAACTGGAGAAGCCGCTGATCAACCTGTCGCTCGCGGCGACACGGGGCAACCAGTTGCGGGCGGCTGACCTGCTGGGCCTGAACCGGAACACGCTGCGCAAGAAGATCCGTGAACTGGATATCCGCGTGGTGCGCGGCGCGGGCTTCGAATGAGCCTTCCGGCCTGAGACCGGCCACGTCAGGGACCCCTGACGCAGGGGATCAAGCTGGCCTATAGTCCGGGGTGCCCAGAGGCCCTGATTCCGGAAACCCATGACCGCGTCTGCCCACGATTCCCGGACACCCGTCCTGATCCGCCTGCGCAACAGGCTGCTGGATCTGGAGATCGGGCGTCTTGGCGCCTTCGGACTGGCCGCGCTGGCGCTCGGGGCAGGGGCTGCCACCTATGCCACCCTGTTCCAGACCGAGGAGCCGGTGCAGAGCGTGGCGGAGCTGCCGCCATGGCTGATCATCTTCGATGTCCTGGTGCTTGTCCTTCTGGTGGTCACCATCGTGGCCCGGGTCTGGCGCATCTGGCGCGCGCAGCGGGCGGGCAAGGCCGGTGCCGCCCTGCACATGCGGCTGGCGAGCCTGTTTGCCGCCGCTGCCGTGGTGCCGGCCCTGCTGGTGGCAAGCTTCTCCACCCTGTTCTTCGACCTGAGGCTGGAGGGCTGGTTCAGCGAACGGGCGCAGGAAGCGGTGGCCGAGTCGGTGGCGGTGGCGGAGTCGCTGATCTCCGAGCATCGGGCGACCATCCGGGCCGATGCGCTTGCCATGGCGCAGGACCTGAACCGCGTGGCCGGTTCGGTACAGGGCAATCCCGGCCTGCTGAACCGTGTCGTCAGCGCCCAGGCCGGCGCCCGTGGTCTCAGCGAGGCCATTGTCTTCGACCGCAGCGGCACGATCCTGGCCCAGACCAGCCTGAGTTCCACCGGCCTGGCCGACCAGATCCCGCTTTCTGCCATTGACGAGGCCGACCGGGGCGACGTGGTCATGCTGTCCGACAAGGCGGACGTGCTCTCCACGGGAACGCTGACCGGCCTGCCTGACGACAAGTCCTCCGCCCTGATCCTGCTCGACGGCTTCCTGGGTGCCTACCAGGTCTACCTGTATGTCGGCCGCTTCGTGGAACCGCGGGTGGCGGCGCAGGTGCAGCGCGCGCGGCAGGCCGCGGCAGACTACGAGCGGCTGGCGGCTCAGCGGTTCGGGTTCGAGCTGACCTTCTTCCTGATGTTCGTGGTGGTGACGGTGCTGCTGATGCTGGCGGCGGTCTGGCTGGCCCTGACCTTCTCCACCCGCATGTCGCGCCGCCTCGGCGGCGTGGTGGTCGCGGCGGAACGGGTGCGGGAGGGCGACCTGGCCGCGCGCGTGGTGAACACGGGGGAGGATGACGAGATCGAGACCCTGGGCCGGACCTTCAACCGCATGGCCCGCCAGATCGAGAACCAGCAGGCCGAACTGCAACTGGCGAACCGCACGCTGGACGAGAGGCGGCGGTTCATGGAGACGGTGCTGGCCGGTGTCACCGCCGGCGTGCTGGGCCTCGACAAGCGCGGTTTCATCGACGTGCCGAACCGCTCCGCCAGCCGCCTGCTGGAACTGTCCCAGTCGGACCTGGTCGGGCGTCACCTCGACGACGCGGTGCCGGAAATGGCCGAACTGCTGGCCAGTGCCACCGACCGTCCGACCCGGGTGGCGGAGGGCGAGATCACCATCAGCCGGGAGGGGCTTTCCAAGACCTTCTTCGTGCGGGTCGGGGCGGAGCGTCGCAACAGCGAGGTGCTGGGCTATGTCGTCACCTTCGATGACATCACCGACCTGGTTTCGGCCCAGCGCATGGCCGTCTGGGCGGATGTCGCACGCCGCATCGCGCATGAGATACGCAATCCGCTGACTCCCATCCAGCTCTCGGCGGAACGCCTGAAACGCAAGTATCTCAAACAGATCGTGACCGATCCGGAGATCTTCGTTCAATGCACCGACACCATTGTCCGCCAGGTCGGCGACATTGGCCGCATGATTGAGGAGTTCTCTGCCTTCGCCCGGATGCCGGCCCCGGTGTTCCGGCCGGAGGACCTGGCCGAACTGATCCGCCAGTCGGCGTTCGCGGCGGAGGTCGCCAATCCCGGCATCGCCTACGAGGTCGAACTGGAGCCGCTCGAATCACCCCTTGTCTGCGACCGCAGGCAGATCGGCCAGGTGCTGACCAACGTACTCAAGAATGCCTCCGAAGCCATCGCCGGACGGGAGAATGGCAGTGAGGCCGGGCGGATACGGGTGACACTGAAATGCCACAATGATGTCGCGGTGATAACAGTCACGGACAATGGTATTGGACTGCCTGAAACGGCGCGGGAGCGCTTGACCGAGCCCTATGTCACCACAAGAGATAAGGGGACGGGCCTCGGACTGGCGATCGTTCGCAAGATCATGGAGGAGCACTCCGGGGTGTTGCAGATCGGCGATGCGCCCGACGGCCAGGGGGCCGAGATCCGGCTCGTGTTTCCCCTGAAGCAGGCCGCGCCGGATGGTGAGGCGGACGAACAGGATTTGAGGGTTTTGGCGACCGATGGACATACTGATCGTCGATGATGAAGCCGACATCCGGGAGCTGGTTTCCGGGATCCTGCAGGACGAGGGCTATGTCACGCGGGTCGCCGGTGACGCCGACGAGGCGCTGGCGGCCGTGGGGGAACGTACCCCGTCCATGATCATCCTGGACATCTGGCTGCAGGGCAGCCGCCTCGACGGGCTGGAGATCCTGGACGTGATCCGGCAGATGGCGCCGGAGACCCCCATCGTGATGATCAGCGGGCATGGCACCATCGAGACCGCCGTGGCCGCCATCCAGCGCGGTGCATATGACTTCATCGAAAAGCCGTTCAAGGCCGACCGCCTGACCCTGATCGTCGAACGCGCGCTGGAGGCGACGCGGCTGCGGCAGGAGAATGCGGAACTGCGCACCCGTGGCGGGCGCACCACCGACCTGATCGGCCATTCGGCACCGATGAGCGCGCTGCGCAGCGAGATCGAGCGCGTGGCACCGACCAACAGCCGCGTCATGGTCTCCGGCCCGCCGGGCAGCGGCAAGGAAGTGGTTGCCCGCAGCCTGCACAACCAGTCCCGCCGTGCCGGTGGCCCCTTCATCGTGGTCAGCGCAGCCACCATCGAACCCGACCGGATGGAACTGGAACTGTTCGGGGAGGAGGCACGCCAGGACGCGGTCAGCGGACCGCGCAAGATCGGCCTGCTGGAGCGGGCGCACGGCGGCACGCTGTTCCTCGATGAAGTGTCCGATATGCCGGTGCAGACCCAGAACAAGATCCTGCGCGTGCTGCTGGACCAGACCTTCCAGCGCATCGGTGGCAGCCGCCCGGTCAGCGTCGATGTCCGGGTGATTTCCTCCACCAGCCGCGATCTGCCGAGACTGGTGGAGGAGGGGCTGTTCCGCGGTGACCTGTACCACCGCCTCAACGTGGTCCCGATCGAGGTGCCGCCGCTGCGGCGCATCCGGGAGGATATTCCGGCCCTGGTGGACTACTTCATGCAGCGCACGGCGGAGAATTCCGGCCTTGCCCCGCGCCCGGTGGCGGAGCCGGCGATCGCGGCGCTGCAGGCCTGTGACTGGCCCGGCAATGCGCGTCAGCTCCGCAATGTCGTGGAGCGGCTGCTGATCATGGCGCCCGGCGACACCCGGTCCCCGATCACGCTGGAAATGCTGCCGGAGGACATTACCAACCCGGCAGCCGCCACACTGCGCCCAGACACGGGGAAGGAGATCATGTCGCTGCCGCTGCGGGAGGCGCGGGAGATCTTCGAGCGTGAGTACCTGCTGTCCCAGATCGACCGGTTCGGCGGCAACGTCACCAAGACCGCGGCCTTCGTCGGCATGGAACGCTCCGCCCTGCACCGGAAGCTGAAACTGCTCGGCGTGAGCTCGGACCGGGGACGGTAGACGCGGCGCATTTCATCACGCGCTGAAACCCACTAGGATGCGGCGCTGCACCGGGCTGTTCCGCGCGGTGCGCTGGATTTCACTCAGCGGGTTGGCGCTTCATGAAGGTGATTGTCTGCGGGGCCGGGCAGGTCGGGTCCAACATTGCGCGCCACCTGGCGGCCGAACGCAATGACGTGACCATCATCGACCAGTCGCCCGAACTGATCCGGCGCATCAGCGAATCCTACGACGTGCAGGGGCTGGTGGGCTTCGCCTCCCATCCCGACATGCTGGACAGGGCAGGCGCGGCGGACGCGGACATGCTGGTCGCCGTGACCTTCGCCGACGAGGTCAACATGGTCGCCTGCCAGGTGGCCCACTCCATCTTCGATGTGCCGACCAAGATCGCGCGCATCCGGGCGCAGAGCTACCTGAAGCCCTCCTTCTCCAACCTGTTCACCCGCGATCACATGCCCATCGACGTGATCATCTCGCCGGAGCGGGAAGTGGCGGAGGCCGTGAACCGCGCGCTGCACATGCCCGGCGCCTTCGACATGCTGCCCTTCGCCGACGACCTGGTACGGATGATCGGGGTGCATATCGACGATGAATGCCCCATCGCGCACCAGCAGCTTCGCCAGCTGACGGAGCTGTTCCCCAACCTGAACATCATCGTTACCGGCATCGTGCGGGGCGGGAAGCTGTTCGTGCCGACATCGGTCGACCAGATGATTCCCGGCGACGATGTCTATTTCGTCGTGGACACCAACCACGCCTCCCGCGCCATGCCGCTGTTCGGCCACGACGAGAACGAGGCGCAGCGGGTCGTGATCGTCGGCGGCGGCAATATCGGGCTGTTCCTCGGCAATGCGCTGGAGCACCAGGAAGGCCGGGTCAACCTGAAGATCGTGGAGGCTGACAGGGCGCGGGCGGAGCTGGTCGCGGGACGGCTGGAGAAGGCCGTGGTGCTCTGCGGCAACGCCCTGGACACGGAGATCATGGAGGAGGCCAACATCGCCTCCGCCCACGCCATCGTGGCGCTGACCAACGATGACGAGACCAACATCCTGGCATCGCTGATGGCCAAGCAGCTTGGCTGCGACACCGCCATCACCCTGGTGAACAACCAGGCCTACCAGTCGCTGGTCGGGTCGCTCGGCATCGACGTGGCCATCGACCCGCGTGCCACCACCGTCTCCAGCATCCTGCGCCATGTCCGGCGCGGGCGCATCAAGAGCGTCTATTCGCTGCGCGACGGCGTGGCCGAGGTGATGGAGGCGGAGGCGCTGGAAACCTCCGCCCTGGTCGGTAAGCCGCTGCGGGAGATTGCGCTGCCGGAAGGCGCGATCATCGGGGCCGTGGTCCGCCGCAAGGCCGTGCTGAAGCCGCGCGGGACCATGGTGATCGAGCGTGATGACCGGGTCATCTTCTTCGCCCTGCGGGAAAGCGTGAAGAAGCTGGAGAAGCTGCTGGCCGTCGGTCTCGACTTCTTCTGACGGCAGCCGATCACATGAAACCCGGACAGCGGCAGAGGCAGGGGAAGCGCACATGGCGCTGACGGCCGTCATCGCGATCCTGGGCTGGTCCACCGTGCTGTTCGCGGGTGCCATGCTGCTGCCGATCCCGGTCGCCCTGTTCTACGGGGAGACGGGAACACCCTTCACGTTCCTGGTCTCCGCGCTGATCACCGCCATGGTCGGCGGCGCGCTGACCGTCTCTTCCCTGGGTTCCGGTCAGCGCCGGACCGGACGGCGGGAGGCGTTCCTGCTGGCCGTTCTGGTCTGGGTCATGCTGCCGGTGTTCGGATCCCTGCCGTTCCTGACGGTGGCCGAGCCGCTGGATGCATTCCTGGAGGCCATGTCGGGGCTGACCACGACCGGGTTCAGCGTCTTCGACACGCCGGAGGCGCTGCCACGCTCCCTGCTGTTCTGGCGGGCCGAACTGCAATGGATGGGCGGGCTGGCCACCATCATGCTCGCCGTGGTGCTGCTCGGCCTTTTCGGCCTGGGTGGCCTCTCCGTCTACCGCAGCGCCATCCCCGCCGGTGACAGCACGGCGCTGTCGGGCCGGTTGCGGGACACGCTGTCTGCCGTCTGGTGGGTCTACGGCATCATGACCCTGATCTGCGCGCTGCTGCTCTGGCTCACCGGCGTCCGGCCCTTCGACGCGCTGTGCTATGCCATGAGCACCATATCCACCGGCGGCTTCGTCACCTCGTCGGAGGGGGTGGCCGGATTTTCCTCTGCCGGGATGGCCGTGCTGACCCTGTTCATGTGGGGTTCGGCGCTCAATTTCACCCTGCACTGGGCCGCGTTTCACGGACGCTGGCGGGTCTACTATGCTGACCCGGAGTTCCGCGCCTTCGGTCGGCTCTGCCTGATCTCCGCCGCCCTGATCGCGCTGGTCCATGCTTCCGCCACGGGCAGCGACCCGATCGAGTCCATCGGCGTCGCCCTGTTCTCCGTCGCTTCCGTCGCTTCGACCACCGGTTTCATCGGTCTCTCGATGGATGCGGGCGTCATTGACGTGCCCTGGCCGACAGGGGTCTCGGTCCTGCTGCTGACGCTGATGATGATCGGTGGCGCGGCCGGGTCCACGGCCGGTGGGTTCAAGCTGATGCGGTTCGCGCTGCTGATCCGCCAGGGCGGTGCCGAACTGGCGCGGCTGGCGTTCCCGAGCGGCATCAAGCTGGTCAGCTATGGCGGCTACCGGGTTGAATCCGCCGTGCTCAGATCGGCCTGGAACTACGTGATCCTGTTCGCGATTTCCGTCGCGGTGCTCGCCCTGCTGATCGACCTGGACGGTCATGACCTGCCGACTGCCCTTGCGCTTTCCATCGGGGCGCTGAGCAATGCCGGCCAGGCGGCGACCTATGTCACGGTGGAGGCGATCTCGATTGTCGGTCTCGACCCGGTGTCCAAAATCGGTATCGTGATCGGCATGCTGGCGGGCCGCCTGGAACTGCTGGCACTGATCGGCCTGTTCATGCCCTCCTTCTGGGGCCGGTAGGCTGGCAGTCCGCAGCGTCGCAGCGACCGGCGGATAACGGGATCAACGGCTTGTGGGAACGACGCAGTGGGCAGAGTGGCATTCGTGAACGGCCAGTACGTACCGCATGGTGCGGCCAGCGTGCATGTGGAAGACCGGGGCTACCAGTTCGCTGACGGGGTCTACGAGGTCATTCCCGTCATTGCCGGGAAGCAGGTCGATGGCATCGGTCACCGGGAACGGCTGGCCCGCAGCCTGCGGGAACTTCGAATCACCCCGCCCATGACCGACCGGGCGCTGGCGCTGGTGATCGAAGAGGTGATCCGGCGCAACCGTGTCAGTACCGGTCATGTCTACCTGCAGGTCACGCGCGGCGTCGCCCCGCGCGACCACGCATTTCCCGCCGAATCGGACTCCGCCATCGTGGTCTATGCCAACAGCAAGCCCGCCGGCGGCCTCGGCAAGCAGGCCGAGGAGGGGGTGGAGGTCATCACCGCCCCGGACCAGCGCTGGGCGCGTTGCGACATCAAGACCGTGGGCCTGCTGCCCAACTGCCTCGCCAAGCAGGCGGCGCGGGAAGCCGGGGCGCACGAGGCCTTCATGTACGATTCGGACGGCTTCGTTACCGAAGGCAGTTCGACCAATGCCTGGATCGTGGACAGCGAGGGGCGGCTTGTGACCCGCCCGGTCAGTCACGAGATCCTGAACGGCATCACCCGCCTGTCCCTGATCAGCCTGGTGGAGGGGCAGGGGATCGAGGTCGTGGAACGGCCCTTCACGGTCGAGGAACTGAAGAACGCGCGGGAAGTGTTCCTGACCAGCGCCTCCGCGCTGGCCACGCCGGTGGTGAAGGTTGACGATCACGTGATTGGAAATGGACGCCCCGGCAGTGTGACATCGCGTCTTGTCGAGATTTTTCGTGCCTATGTCGCCTCCGAACGGGTTGACGCCGCGGCAGGCAAGACCATCTGAGGTATATGTGAACTGACATCCTGTTCCGGTGGAATGACTCCGTCGGTCCAGCGGTTTGCCGCTATGCAAAAAGGATGGTTGTCCCTGGCAAGGGAAAGTTCCAAGTCTACGCGTGAATGAGTACCCCTTCCGGCCTCACGCTTTCGGGTCTTTGTGGCAAGGCCTGTGCGGACCGGAACAAGAAGAAGGAACGGCGCAAATGGCAAGTGAGCGTCCGCAGAATGTACAGGATGTATTCCTGAACCATGTTCGGAAGAACAAGGTTCCGGTCACCGTGTTTCTGGTGAACGGAGTCAAGCTTCAGGGCATGATCAGCTGGTTCGACAATTTCTGTGTACTGCTGCGCCGTGACGCCCATGTCCAGCTTGTTTACAAGCATGCGATCTCCACGGTGATGCCTTCACAGCCTGTCGACCTTTTCGAGCATATTCCGGCCCCCTCGGCATGAGGGTCGTTCCGGAACACTCTGGAAAGACTGACATTTGACTGATGAAATCGGATCGGGTGCCGTTGGCGCCCGGACGCTGCTGATCGATCCCTGGCTGCCGCAGGAGGCAACCAGGGAGGCCTCGGTGGCGCTGGAGGAGGCTGTCGGCCTCTGTGCGGCAATCCAGCTCGATGTCCGGCATGCCGAGAGCATCCGGCTGGACCAGCCGCGTCCCTCCACCCTGATCGGCGGCGGCAAGGTGGCCGAGATCGCTGAGGCGGTGGAGGCGCAGCACCTGGAACTGGTGGTCGTCGATGCCACGCTTTCCCCGACGCAGCAGCGCAACCTGGAACGCGCGGTCGGGGCGAAGGTGATCGATCGGACCGGGCTGATCCTGGAGATCTTCGGCGCCCGTGCGCGCACGCGGGAGGGGCGGCTGCAGGTCGAACTGGCGCACCTGCAGTACCAGCGTTCGCGCCTGGTGCGGTCATGGACCCACCTGGAGCGCCAACGCGGTGGTGCGGGTTTCCTGGGTGGCCCCGGCGAATCACAGATCGAGATCGACCGCCGCCTGATCGATGAGCGTATCGTGCGGCTGAAGGCGGACCTGGAACAGGTGCGTCGTACCCGTGGCCTGCACCGCAAGCCACGGCAGGCAGTGCCGTTTCCGGTGGTGGCGCTGGTCGGCTACACCAATGCGGGCAAGTCGACCCTGTTCAATCATCTCAGCGGCGCGGCGGTCTATGCGAAGGACCAGCTGTTCGCCACCCTGGACCCGACCATGCGTGCCGTGACCCTGTCGGACGGGCGTCCGGTCATCCTGTCCGACACGGTGGGTTTCGTCGCCGATCTGCCGACCCAGCTTGTCGCCGCCTTCTCCGCCACGCTGGAGGAGGTGGTGGAGGCCGACATCATCCTGCATGTCCGTGATGCCGCCCAGCCCGACAGCGCCGCCCAGGCCGCCGATGTGGCCGGGGTTCTGGAAGGCCTGGGCATCGATCCCGGCGACACGCCGCGCATCGTGGAGGTCTACAACAAGATCGACCTGCTGGATGATGCCGCGCGCCAGGTGGTGGCGGAGGCTGCGGCGGCCCGGCGCTTTCCCGGTGTGCTGGTCTCCGCGATCACGGGGGAGGGGCTGCAGGACCTTGCCGCCGAGATCGCCCGGCGCATCGCCCGGACCAAGGTCGATGTCACGACGACCGTCGACCCCGCTGACGGGGCGTCGCTGGCCTGGCTCTATCGCAATGGCGAGATCCTGTCGCGGGAGGATGGCGAGCAGGCCATCAGCCTGACCGTTCGCCTGTCCCCCGCCGATGCGGGCCGGTGGGCAAAGGAACATCCGGACGCCTGACCCGGGATTTCCTGGTGCCCATGGCGCGCCGATGGGTGTCAGGCCGTGGGCAGGTCCTGGTCTTCCCCGGCGTGACGGCCGAAGTCGGGGGCATCGGTTTCCTGGCCGGCATCGATGATGGCGCGGCGGATGTCGCGGGTACGGCTGAACAGCGCGAACAGCGCATCCCCGTCCGACCAGCGGATCGCCCGCTGCAGGGCGGCCAGGTCCTCCGTGAAGCGGCCCAGCATCTCCAGCACTGCCTCGCGGTTGTTCAGGAACACGTCGCGCCACATGGTCGGATCGGAGGCCGCGATGCGGGTGAAGTCACGGAAACCGGCAGCGGAGAACTTGATGACCTCCGACTTGGTCACCGCCTCCATGTCGTCGGCGGTCCCGACGATGTTGTAGGCGATCAGGTGCGGGATGTGACTGGTGATGGCCAGTACCTGGTCGTGGTGCCGGGTATCCATGGTCTCGACCAGTGCGCCCATCGCGCTCCAGAAGGCGCTCAACCGCTCGGTCGCGGCATCGTCACCACCGGTCAACGGGGTCAGGATGCACCAGCGACCGCGGAACAGGCTGGCGAACCCGGAATCGGGACCGGAATTCTCCGTTCCCGCGATCGGGTGGGCCGGAACGAAATGGGCGTGCGCCGGAACGTGCGGTGCCACGGCACGGACGACCCCGTCCTTCACCGAGCCGACATCGGACAGGATGGCACCTTCCCCCAGCGCCGGGCCGATTTCCGCCGCCGCTTCCCCCATCACGCCCACGGGGGTGCAGAGGATCACCAGGTCTGCCCCGGCTGCCGCTTCCGCATTGTCGGCATAGGCCTGGTCCACCAGGCGTGACCGCAGGGCACGGGTGCGGTGATCTGCGTCCGGCGTGGCGCAGACGATCTCCTCCGCCAGCCCCTCGACCCGCGCGGCGCGGGCAATGGACGAGGCGATGAGGCCGATCCCGATCAGGGCCAGCCGCCGGAACGGGACGAATTCGCTCATCCCTTGGCCAGGAACTGCTGCAGGGCGTCGACGACAGCCTCGTTGTCGGCCTTTGTACCGATGGTGATGCGCAGGGCCTCCGGCAGGCCGTAACCACCCATCTGGCGCAGGATGATGCCGCGCGCACGCAGGTAGGCGTCGGCCGCGTTGGCCTGCTCCGGGCCGCCGGGGAAGCGCGCCAGCACGAAGTTGCCGATGGAGGGCGGCACGTCGAAGCCCATCCCCAGCAGCTTCTCCATCATCCAGGGCAGCCAGCGGTCATTGTGCTCCCGCGCCGCGTCCAGGTGCGCGGTATCCTCCAGCGCGGCAATTGCCGCCGCCTGGGCCAGCAGGTTGGTGTTGAACGGCCCGCGCGCGCGATGCAGCACGCCGATGATCTCCGGCGCGGCATAGGCCCAGCCGACCCGCAGACCCGCAAGCCCGAAGATCTTGGAGAAGGTGCGGGTCATGATCACGTTGTCATGCTTCGCCACCAGCGCGGCACCGGAATCATAGTCGTTGCGGCCGACATACTCGGCATAGGCCGCATCGATCACCAGCAGGATGTCGTCACGCAGCCCGTCACGCAGGCACGCGACCTCGTCGCGTGTCAGGTAGGTGCCGGTCGGGTTGTTGGGGTTGGCGAGGAACAGGATGCGGGTCCGTGGCGTCACCGCGGCCAGCAGGGCATCCACGTCGGCATGGAAATCCGTCTCGGGTGCCGCGACCGGGGTCGCACCGTTCGCCATCGCCGCGATCGGGTACATCAGGAAGCCGTGGCGACTGTAGAGCACCTCGTCCCCTTCACCGGCATAGGCGGAGGTGATCAGGCCGATCAACTCGTCGGAACCGTTGCCGCAGATCAGGTGATCCGCCGGCAGGCCGAAGCGCTGCCCCAGCATCTGGCGCAGCCGCACCGCCCCACCGTCCGGGTAGCGATGCACGGTTTCCGCCATCTCCTTCAGGGCGGCAACGGCGCGCGGGCTCGGCCCCAGCGGCGTCTCGTTGGCGGAGAGCTTGCGGACATTGTCCAGCCCCTCCAGTTCGGATTCACCACCCTTGTAGGGGGTGATCTGCATCAGGCCGGGTTGCGGTGTCGGCTTGGTCATGGCGGCAAACCTCAGGATGGCTCCTCGGCACGGCAGCGGGCCGTGCAGGGGCGCGGATAGCACTGCATGGGCGCAGGGTCCAGAGCGGCGTCAGCCCTTGCCGTCCAGCATGCCGACGGGCCGGGCGGCCGCACCGATGGGAATGGCCCGGTGAATCTGGCCTTCCGACTGCTGTTCCAGGGCGGCGATGCGGGGGTCGTCACGGCTGACGAAGCCGTCGATCTCCAGCAACTGCTTGAAATCATCCTCACGACCGCTGGTGGAGATGACGTGGCCGGAGAGACCGTGCCGCTCCAGCAGGCCGCCGAGACGGGCGCGGCTCAGTTCCGGGTCGGTCTGGACCACGACATAGCTGGCATCGTCGCCGGATTCCTCGGCCGGATAGGTGGCCACCACCATCAGCCTGCGGTCCTCGAAATGGCCGGTGGCACTCTCGAAGAAGGGCAGGGCGGTGACGATGCTGGCGGAAAGATCGGATGTGGCCATGTGCGGCCACCAGGGGGAGGGCACGTCATGGTCCGGCCAGGGCAGGACGCCGATGGTACCCGGCGTCTCAAGCTCCTGCAGGACTCGCTGCGCGCTGCCACACAGGATGATGGGGGCGATGGTGCCGAAATGGTTGCGCACCATGTCCCAGTGGCTGATGGACCGTTCCGGCGCGTGCAGTGCGATCCGGAACGGGGACTGCATCTGGCATGCTGCGGCCATCATCTCGCGCCAGATACGCGCGACGGAGGCAACAGGCATCGCGCCCTCATGCCGCGCGACCAGGGAACGGATCACGTTGGCCTCCCGGCCCGGGCGCACGATCGGTGCCGCCGCTCCGCCGGACGCGCGCTTGGCCAGGCCGATCCGCTTCACGACGGCGGCACGTTCCCGCAACAGGCCGTGCAGCTCCTGGTCGATGCGGTCGATATCGGCCCTCAGCTTGTCAAGGCTCGCGTTGGCTGCCTCAGCCATGCCCCTCTTGCTCCCTCGATATTCCGCGGCCGCGATGAACTGTGGCCGCCGTCCCCTGCGGCGCGGGAGGATAATGGCAAGCAGGGAATCCGAAAACACAATTCGATGCGGCATGTGACACCGGCACGCCCGGTGATTGCTGGACAAGGTGGAGGGCCGCTGATACTCCAGCTTCGAGCGCCTTATCGCACGAGGGATTGCCGAGCATCATGAGCACCAACAAGAAGCCGCTGGTCGTTGTCACCCGCAAGCTGCCTGATCCGATCGAAACCCGGATGATGGAGCTGTTCGACACCCGCCTGAACCTCGACGACACGCCGATGACGAAGGCGGAACTGATCGAGGCGGTGAAGGTCGCGGACGTGCTGGTGCCGACCGTGACGGACCGGATCGATGCCGCGGTCCTGAGCCAGGCGAACCCGAACCTGCGGCTGATCGCCAGCTTCGGCACCGGTGTCGACCATATCGACCTGGCCGGCGCCCGGCAGCGCGGCATCACCGTCTGCAACACCCCCGGCGTGCTGACCGAGGACACGGCCGACATGACCATGGCGCTGCTGCTCGCCGTGCCGCGTCGCCTGACGGAGGGTGAGCGCAAGCTGCGCGAAGGGGACTGGAACGGCTGGTCGCCGACCCACATGCTGGGCCATCGCATCTGGGGCAAGCGCCTGGGCATCATCGGCATGGGTCGCATCGGCAGCGCCGTTGCCCGTCGCGCCCGCGCCTTCGGCCTGTCGATCCACTACCACAACCGTCGCCGCCTGCATGAAAGCGTCGAGAAGGAGCTTGAGGCGACGTACTGGGAGAGCCTGGACCAGATGCTGGCCCGGATGGACATCATCTCGGTCAACTGCCCGCACACGCCGGCGACCTATCACCTGCTGTCGGCCCGGCGGCTGAAGCTGCTGCGGCCCACATCGTACTTGGTCAACACCTCGCGTGGCGAGGTGATCGACGAGAACGCGCTGACACGGATGCTGCGCGCCGGTGACATCGCCGGGGCGGGCCTCGACGTGTTCGAGCACGAACCTGCCGTGAACCCGAAGCTGGTGGCGCTCGACAACGTGGTGCTGCTGCCGCACATGGGTTCCGCCACCATCGAGGGGCGTGTGGACATGGGCGAGAAGGTGCTGATCAACATCAAGACCTTCGTCGATGGCCACACCCCGCCGGACCGGGTGCTGCCCGACCTCTGATCACCGGAACGGTGACGGCGTGGCAGCGGGGCAGGGATCATGGAAGACCTGAGACAGCGCGCCGCCACGCTGGATGCCTCTGACCCGCTGGCGGGCCGGCGGCAGCGTTTCAGCATTCCCGACGGCCTGGTCTATCTCGACGGCAATTCGCTTGGTGTCCTGCCTGCGCACGTGCCCGCACGGGTGGCGGATGCCGTCACGCGCGGCTGGGGGCAGCAGCTGATCCTGGGCTGGAACACGGAAGGCTGGATCGACCTGCCGCGCCGCATCGGTGACAGGATCGCGCCGCTGATCGGCGCGGCGGCCGGTTCCGTGCTCTGTGCCGATTCGACTTCCATCAATCTTGCCAAGCTGTTGCAGGCCGCTCTTGCCATGGTGCCGGAGCGCCAGGTGGTGCTGTCGGATACCGGCAACTTCCCCACCGACCTATATGTCGCGCAAGGACAGTTGGCCCAGGGCGGGAGACTAGTCACGGTGGCGCCGGAGGATGTCCGTGCCGCCATGACACCGGAGGTCGGCGTGCTGATGCTCACCCAGGTGGACTACCGCACCGGGCGGCTGCATGACATGCACGACCTGACGGCCCGCGCGCGCGAACAGGGCATCGTCACCATCTGGGACCTGGCGCATTCCGCCGGTGCTCTGCCGGTCGATCTCTCCGGGGCAGGGGCCGACTTCGCCGTCGGCTGTGGCTACAAGTACCTGAATGGCGGTCCCGGTGCGCCGGCCTTCCTGTATGTCCGCCCTGACCTGCAGGACCGCGTGGGCAGCAGCCTCACCGGCTGGATGGGTCATGCCGCACCCTTTGCCTTCGACCCGGACTACCGACCGGCGGAGGGCATCGACCGGTTCCGTGTCGGCACGCCGCCGATCCTGTCGATGGTCGCGCTGGATGCAGCACTGGATGTCTTCGACGGTGTCGACATGCAGGCCGTCCGGGACCGCTCAATCAGCCTTGGCGAGCTGTTCATCGCCTGCATCGACCGCTTTGCCGGACAGTTCGGGCTTGAACTGGCCAGTCCCCGTGACGCCGCCCGTCGCGGCTCCCAG
This sequence comes from Minwuia sp., assembly GCA_965228535.1. GTDB lineage: Bacteria > Pseudomonadota > Alphaproteobacteria > Minwuiales > Minwuiaceae > Minwuia. The sequence goes on from CBDDHU010000003.1 coordinate 2,574,581, forward strand.
GTCTCGTGGCACTGCCCGGACGGCTACGCGGTGATGCAGGCCCTGATCGCGCGCGGCGTGATCGGCGATTTCCGGGAACCGGACCTGATCCGCTTCGGCTTCGCGCCGCTCTACCTTTCCCATTCCGAGGTGGTTGAGGCCGCGGTGATCCTGCAGGAGATCCTGACCGGGCGAACCTGGGACCAGCCCCGGTTCCATGCGCGCGCGAAGGTGACCTGAGCGCCGCACAGAGATGCCGGGGCGCGACCGCCTGAGACATTTACAGTACCGGCAGACGCCCTATCCTTGGGCAATCAACGCAATCTGGAGAGGACGAGATCGATGGCTGAAGCCTTTGTTTGCGAGGCAGTACGGACACCCTTCGGGCGCTTCGGCGGCGGGCTGAAGGGGGTCCGCGCGGACGACCTGGCCGCGCACCCGCTGAAGGCGCTGAAGGAGAAGCTGGGCGGCGTCGACTGGGAAGCCATCGATGACGTGATCTATGGCTGTGCCAACCAGGCCGGTGAGGACAACCGGAACGTGGCCCGCATGGCCTCGCTGCTGGCCGGGCTGCCGGAGAGCGTGCCGGGATCGACCATCAACCGGCTCTGCGGTTCGTCCATGGACGCGGTCGGCACGGCTGCGCGGGCGGTGAAGGCCGGGGAGGCCGAACTGATGATCGGTGGCGGCGTCGAGAGCATGACCCGCGCGCCCTTCGTCATGGGCAAGGCGGAGAGCGCCTTTTCCCGCTCCGCGCAGATGTACGACACCACCATCGGCTGGCGCTTCATCAACCCGCAGATGAAGAAGCAGTTCGGCGTCGATTCCATGCCGGAGACGGCGGAGAACGTCGCCGCCGACTACCAGATCAAGCGGGAGGACCAGGACGCCTTCGCCTTCCGCAGCCAGCAGCGCGCGGCGAAGTCCCAGGCGGAGGGCATCTTCGCGGAGGAGATCGCGCCGGTGACGATCCCGCAGCGCAAGGGCGATCCGGTCGTCGTTGCCGATGACGAGCATATCCGTGGCGGCACCACGCTGGAGGCGCTGGCCAAGCTGCCGGCACCGTTCCGGGAAGGTGGCTCGGTCACCGCCGGCAACGCGTCCGGTGTCAATGACGGTGCCTGCGCCATGTTCGTGGCCTCCGAGGCCGCGGCGGCGCGGAACGGCCTGACGCCGCGTGCGCGCATCCTCGGCATGGCCACCGCCGGTGTGCCGCCGCGCATCATGGGCATCGGCCCGGCCCCGGCGTCGGAGAAGGTGCTGGCGCAGGTCGGCCTGACCATCGCCGACATGGACGTGGTGGAACTGAACGAGGCCTTTGCCGCCCAGGCCCTGGCCGTGACCCGGCAGCTTGGCCTGCCCGACGATGCCGACCACGTGAACCCGCATGGCGGCGCCATCGCGCTCGGCCATCCGCTGGGCGCCAGCGGTGCGCGGCTGATCCTGACGGCGGTGAACCAGCTGCACCGCACCGGCGGCCGCTACGCGCTCTGCACCATGTGCATTGGTGTCGGCCAGGGCATCGCCGTGGTGCTGGAACGGGTCTGAGACACGGCCCCGAACGGAAACGGGCTGCCGGTGGAGAACCCACTGGCAGCCCGCTTGTCTTCTGCCCGGCCTGGGCTTCGCGACGGATCAGCCGCGCAGGGTCGCGCCCACGGTCTTTGTCATGTTGGCAATGACCTTCTCCGCCACCGCGTCGATTTCCTTGTCAGTCAGCGTGCGGTCCATCGGTTCCAGCCGCACGGACATGGCGACGGACTTGGCATCGGCGCCGATCCGCTCCCCCTCGTAGAGGTCGAAGATGTCGACCGCCGTGATCAGGTTGCGGTCGGCACCGCGCGCGGCGCGGATCATGTCGGCCACGGCCACGTCGCGCGACACCACGAAGGCGAAGTCGCGCGTCACCGCCTGGAAGTCGGAAACCGTCAGCGGCGGACGTGTTGTCTTGCGCCCGGCCTTGGGCTGCGGGATCGCGTCCATGAAGACCTCGAACCCGACCAGCGGCCCCTTCACGTCCAGCGCCTCCAGCACCGCCGGGTGGATCTCGCCGAACTGGGCCAGCCGCAGCTTCGGTCCCAGCTGGATCACGCCGGAGCGGCCCGGGTGGTACCAGTCGGGCGCGCCGCGCGCGACCTGCACCTTCGACGTGTCGAGACCGATGGCGTTCAGCAGTGCCTCCGCATCCGCCTTGGCATCGAAGACATCGACGCCGCGCGGCGTGGCGGCCCAGTGCCGGTCCCCGCTGCGGCCGCGACGGATGCCGCTGGCCAGCGTGTCCTGCCCCTTCGGGCTGTCGTCACGGTACTGCGGCCCGACCTCGAACAGGGCGATGTCGCCATTGCCCCGCGCCGCGTTGCGACCGGCGGCGGTGATCAGGTTGGGCAGCAGGGACGGGCGCATGCAGTCCAGGTCCGCCGAGATCGGGTTGGCGAGCCGCAGTGACGCGTCGCCGCCACCGAACAGCTCGGCCTGCGCCGTCGGCAGGAACGACCAGGTCACACATTCGAACATGCCGCGCGCCGCCAGCGACCGGCGGGCGGTGCGGACGTTGCGCTGAGCCGGGGTCAGCGACGGGGTCGCCACGTCACTGAGGCGCGGCAGCTGAGCGGTCTCGATGCGGTCATAGCCGAAGATGCGCACCACGTCCTCGACCAGGTCCGCCTCTCCGTCCACGTCGATGCGCCAGCTCGGCACGCTGACCCGCATCTCGTCGCCCGAACCCTCCACGCCGAAGCCGAGCGCGGTGAGGATGCGGCGGGTCTCCGCCTCCGGTACCTGGACGCCGCCCAGGGAGGCGATGCGGCTCTGGCGCAGGCGCAGGGTGCGGGACTGGTCCGGAATGGTGCCGGTCTGCACGATGTCGCTGGCCTCGCCGCCGCAGAGTTCCGTCACCAGCCGGGCGGCGACATGGATGCCCCAGGCGACACTCTCCGGGTCCACGCCCCGCTCGAAGCGGTAGCGCGCATCGGAATCGATGCCATGGCGACGGCCGGTCTGCGCCGTGCGCACGGGGTCGAACCAGGCGCTCTCGATGAAGACGTTCACCGTCTCCTCCGAACAGCCGTTGGCCGCACCACCCATGACACCGCCGAAGCCGTGTGCGCCGGAATCATCGGCAATCACGCACTCGGTGCCCGCCATCTCGTAGGTTCGGTCGTCCAGCGCCTCGAACTGTTCCCCCGCGCGGGCCAGCCGCACCTGGATGTCACCCTGCACCTTGTCCGCGTCGAAGACATGCAGCGGGCGTCCCAGGTCGTAGGTGACGAAGTTGGTGATGTCGACCAGGGTCGAGATCGGGCGCAGGCCGATGGCCTTCAGTCGACGCTGCATCCATTCCGGGCTGGGGCCGTTCTTCACACCCCGTACGTAGCAGCCATGGAAGACCGGGCAGGCATCCGCCGTCTCCGGATCCTCGAAGGTGAAACGCACCCCGATGGGGGAGGGGAAGGCCCCGCCGACCGGCGTGCTGTCGAACGGCTTCAGCGTGCCGAGACCGGCGGCAGCCAGGTCGCGGGCAATGCCGTGGATGCCGAGGCATTCCTGCCGGTTCGGCGTGATCGCCACCTCGATCACCGGGTCGTCCAGCCCGACGACACCGGCGAACGGCACGCCTACGGGCGCGTCGGCGTGCAGCTCGATGATGCCGTCATGTTCGTTCGACAGCCCCATCTCCCGCTCCGACACCAGCATGCCGTTGGATTCGACACCCCGGATCTTCGTCGGTTTCAGGGTCAGGCCGGTGCCGGGAATGGTCAGGCCGGAGCGGGCGAAGACGCCCTTCATCCCCGTCCGCGCATTCGGCGCGCCGCAGACCACCTGCTCGATGCCGCTGCCGGTATCCACCTTGCAGACCCGCAGCCGGTCGGCATCCGGGTGCTGCACTGCCTCCACCACGTGGGCGACGGTGTAGTCGGCCAGTTCGGCGGCGCGGTCGGTGACGCTCTCCACCTCCAGCCCGATGGCGGTCAGCTTTTCCAGCACCTCGTCCAGGGTCGCATCCGTCTCCAGATGCTCCTTCAGCCAGCCAAGGGTGAGTTTCATCGGCTCAGGCCCCCACCCAGAGACGGCACGTCGGTCGGCTGGAAGCCGTAATGCCGCAGCCAGCGCACGTCCGAATCGAAGAACGCCCGCAGGTCGGGAATGCCATATTTCAGCATCGCGATGCGGTCGATGCCCATGCCCCAGGCAAAGCCCTGCCACTCCTCCGGGTCCAGCCCGCAGGCGCGCAGTACGTTGGGATGCACCATGCCGCAGCCCAGGATCTCCAGCCAGTCGGTGCCCTCGCCGATGCGGATCTGCCCCTTGTCGAAGGAACAGCCGATATCGACCTCGGCCGACGGCTCCGTGAACGGGAAGTAGCTGGGGCGGAAGCGCATCCGCACCTCGTCCAGTTCGAAGAAGGCCCGGCTGAACGCCTCCAGCGTGCCCTTCAGGTGCCCCATGTGCAGGTTCCGGTCGATCACCAGCCCCTCGATCTGGTGGAACATCGGGGTGTGGGTCATGTCGGAGTCGGAGCGGTAGGTGCGGCCCGGAATGACGATCCGGTGCGGCGGATCCTGCGTCTCCATGGTCCTGATCTGCACGGAAGACGTATGGGTGCGCAGCAGCATCCGTTCCCCGTCCTGCTTCGGATCGAAGAAGAAGGTGTCGTGCATGTCCCGCGCCGGATGGGCGGGCGGGAAGTTCAGGGCGGTGAAGTTGTGGAAGTCATCCTCGATGTCCGGGCCCTCGGCGATGGCGAAGCCCATGTCGGCGAAGATCTCCGTGATCTCGTCGACCACCTGGCTGACGGGGTGGATGCGGCCCGTGACCTCCGGCCGGACGGGCAGGGTGATGTCCACCTGCTCCGCCGCCAGCCGGGCTTCCAGCTCCGCGCGCTTCAGGGCGCTGCGGCGGTCGTCGATGGCCTGGTTGAGGGTGTTCTTCAGTGCGTTCAGGCGCGGGGCGACCTGCTGGCGCTCTGCGGGGTCCATCTTGCCCAGGCCACGCATGACCTCGCTCAGACGGCTCTTCTTCCCCAGGGTGGCGACGCGTGCCGCCTCCAGATCGCCGAGGTTTCCGGCGCCCGTGATCTGGCCGATCAGCTCGGCCTCAAGTTCTTCGATATCCATGATTCAACGCTGCTCGCTGTGGGTCCCGTGGCAACAGGCCCCGAACCGTTCTCACGAAGGGGCAGGGGCCTGTTCCACCAGATCAGTCGAGGCGTCAGTCGCCGGTCTGTTACTCGGCGGCGTACTTGGCCTCGCGGGCGGTCCGGGCCTGATCGACCAGGACCTTGAAGCCGTCAGGATCGCGCACGGCGATGTCGGCCAGCACCTTGCGGTCAACTTCGATTCCGGCGTGCCGCAGGCCGTCGATAAAGACGCCGTAGGTCAGGCCATGCTCGCGCACGCCCGCATTGATGCGCTGGATCCAGAGGGAGCGGAAGTTCCGCTTCTTCACCCGCCGGTCGCGATAGGCGTACTGCAGCGACTTCTCGACCCGTTCCCGGGCGATGCGGATGGTGTTCTTGCTGCGACCCCGGAAGCCCTTGGCCTGGTCCAGGATTTCCTTGTGGCGTGCCTTGCTGGTGACGCCACGCTTCACACGTGCCATTTACTTCGTCTCCTGAAAGGTCAGCCGTAAGGCAGGAACTGCTTGACGATCTTGGCGTCGGAATCCGACATGATCGTCGTGCCGCGCTGATTGCGGATCTGCTTCTGGGTGCGCTTGATCATGCCGTGGCGCTTGCCCGCCTGCTGCATGCGCACCTTTCCGGTGGCGGTGAGGCGGAACCGCTTCTTGGCGCCGCTCTTGGTCTTCATCTTGGGCATTTGCTTCCTCTCTCGATGGATGATGCGGGCCGGGGCCAGCACCTGCTGAACGGTCAACGCGGCATGCCCTGCCGGAGGACCGGTGAAGCGCGGCTTATAGCGGCTGCCCCCGGCGGTTTCAAGCCTTCCTCCGCACCCCGGAAAGGCCGCCTGCCGGGCCGACCCGGAAACCCCATCAGGTGCTTCTTCGATACCCCCTGTGCGATTGTGTTGTCGGGGGCCATCGGAACGTGCTACATTACGTAGCGTAAAGCAGATGAAGCGGAGGCTACAAAAATGACGCCACCGAACCAGGCAGTGACCTGCTGAACAACAGGTATCGGGTCCGCAGGGACCCAGCGATACCAATGGTCGAAACGAAGCGTCGAGAGCAGCCTCCGCAAGGGACTGCGCGGCGCGAGAGGGCCGGAGAAATCACCGGCCAGCCGCCCCAGGCGGCAACCATGTCTGCCCCCGGTCCGCTTCATGCCGGGTGTGCATCCCGGACGGTCATCCATCTTTCCCGCCGGTCGCGATGCAACACCTCCGCAACGGGCCAGCCTGTCGAGGCACCAACCAGGGCAGCGACACGACGTGAACGGGGACGCACCCCCGTGACAGGGCTTCGCCGTCATCCCCAAACCGGCGGAGCCCTGTTATCGTCGGGACCGTTCCTCGCCGCGACGGTACCGCTCCCATGACCGAAACATCCATCCGGATCAGACGTTTCCGTGCCGAAGATGCCATGGCGGTTGCAGTGCTCTATGGCCGCGCGGTGCGCATCGGCGCCGCCGGTGCCTATCCCCGCGTCGCGCTGGAAGCGTGGGCCGCGCCGCGCCTGTCGCTGCGGTTCTTCCGCAACCGCATGCTGCCCACCTGGACCTTCGTCGCCGTGACGGATTGCGGCGTGGCGGCCCGCGCGCAGTTCGGGGGTGCGGGGCAGGGCGGCAGCCACGGCGCGGGCGGAGAGCTGGTGCTGGGCTTCACCGAGATCATGCAGGACGGCCATGTCCGCATGCTGTTCACCGACCCTGCCGCCACCCGCCGCGGCCTCGCCGGTCGCCTGCTGCGCCACGCCCTGGCCCACGCGCGAGCCCACGGCATCACCCGCTTCGACACCGACGCCAGCCGCCTCTCCCGCCCCGTCTTCGCGAGCGCCGGGTTCAGGCCCACGGGCCACCGCCTCCGCGCCATCGCCGGGGCACGGCTGCTGACCACGCGAATGGTACTGCGGATGGACCGGTTGTAGGATAGGACAGGGCACCACTTTCCGGGCGGGGTGAATGGCGGACGGGGCAGGACAGGGATGGCTCGACTGGCTGCCGGAATGGCTGCCTGACTGGATGGCCGTGATCGTCCTGATCGTTGTTGGAGTCCCGTTTGGATTCTGGTTCCTGGATGGCGTCAGGAAGAAGGTTGCGGGGGCAGGAAGCGGGCTGCGTTGGGCAAGGGACTTGAAGGCCAATCCGAAACAGACACTGATCGAAACCGTCAACCCGCCTGTGAAACCCGGCCTGTCACCAGAGGAACAGGCCCAGCTTGATCGAATCGAGGCCAAGCTGGACGGACGTGAATCCGGCACCCCGCCCGATCCCGAGCAGCGCGAGCGCCGCGACAGTGCCGTCAGGGAGATCGTCACCGACCCGGATCCGGACACCCGCGCCGCAGCCGCCGAACTTGCCTCCGAAGACGGCGACATCGACAGCGCCGTCCTGCGTCTGGAGCAGGAGGCCCGCACCGCCACCGCCGAAGGTGCCGCCAAGTGGCGCCGCATTGGTGACCTTGTCGCCGGTTTCGACACCACGCGCGCGCTGCACGCTTACGAGGAAGCTTTTCGTCTGCAGCCGGATGACTTCTGGACACTGGTGTTGTTGGCGCGGCATCGGCGGATTGCGGGGAACCTCGCGGGGGCGCTTGAATTGGTTTCTGCGATGCAGGATGCAGCTTCTGGTGATCGCGAAATGTCAGTCGCGGATAATGATGGAGGACGGTTGCAACTTGAGGCTGGCGATCTCTCTGCGGCGCGGGCGGCCTTTGAGCGGTCTCTGGAGGTTGCGGAGCGGCTTACGGCGTCCAATCCGGGGTCGGCTGAGGCGCAGCGTGACCTGTCTGTCAGTCTGAACAAGCTGGGTGACATTGAGGTTCAGGCGGGTGATCTGTCTGCGGCGCGGGCGGCCTATGCGCGGTCTCTGGAGGTGCTGGAGCGGCTTTCGGCGTCCAATCCGGGGTCGGCGGAGGCGCAGCGTGACCTGTCGGTCAGTCTGGACCGGCTGGGTGATGTCGAGGTTCAGGCGGGTGATCTGTCTGCGGCGCGGGCGGCCTATGAGCGGTCTCTGGAGGTTCGGGAGCGGCTTGCGGTGTCCAATCCGGGGTCGGCGGAGGCGCAGCGTGACCTGTCGGTCAGTCTGAACAGGCTGGGTGATGTTGAGGTTCGGGCGGGTGATCTGTCTGCGGCGCGGGCGGCCTATGAGCGGTCTCTGGAGGTTGCGGAGCGGCTTGCGGCGTTCAATCCGGGGTCGGCGGAGGCGCAGCGTGACCTGTCGGTCAGTTTGATCAAGCTCGGTGATGTTGAGGTTCGGGCGGGTGATCTGTCAGCGGCGCGGGCGGCCTATGAGCGGTCTCTGGAGGTGCTTGAGCGGCTTGCGGTGTCCAATTCGGGGTCGGCGGAGGCGCAGCGTGACCTGTCGGTCAGTCTGAACAGGCTGGGTGATGTCGAGGTTCAGGCGGGTGATCTGTCTGCGGCGCGGGCGGCCTTTGAGCGGTCTCTGGAGGTTGCGGAGCGGCTTGCGGCGTCCAATCCGGGGTCGGCTGAGGCGCAGCGTGACCTGTCTGTCAGTCTGAACAAGCTGGGTGACATTGAGGTTCAGGCGGGTGATCTGTCTGCGGCGCGGGTGGCCTATGAGCGGTCTCTGGAGGTTCGGGAGCGGCTTGCGGCGTCCAATCCGGGGTCGGCTGAGGCGCAGCGTGATCTGTCGGTCAGTTTGGAGCGGCTGGGTGATCTGGAGGAACGGTTGGGAGATATCGGGCGGGCGGTAGCGCTTTACGAAAGGAGTCTGCCGATTGCGGAGAACCTTGCGCGCAGCAATACATCCCATCCGGGCTTTCAGCGTGATCTGGAGATCACCGAGCGACGGTTGGCGGAGCTGAGGGCGAAGCTTGAGTGATGGGGGACGGTTTTGGGGATTGCCGCACCGGAGGATTTCGCTGGAGACGGTCGGTTGGCCGACCCGACCAACCCCAACCGACCTGCTTCTATATTTACCATAATATTGATTATACGATATTTGGAACCAGCACCCACACACCACCATGCTCCGGCCTGAAACACCTCTCTCTACCTCACGCCGCGCGGCACGCGCAGCCCCTGGCGCGAAATAATGCAGTTGTGTTAATTCCGTTGCTCCGGCATGTTCCTCCGACAAGCAGAAGCTGGCATGGGACCGGCTCGCAGGCGGGAGAAACAGATCATGGCCGACACAGCAGCGCAGCCGTTTGAAATCGAGCCGAGCCCCGGTGGTGTCGGTGCCTTCGTGCATGGCATTGACTTGGCCAACGACCTGAGCGGCAACACGGTCGGTGTGCTGCGCCAGGCGCTGGGTGAGCATTGCGTGCTGTTCTTCCGCGACCAGGAACTGACGCCGGAGCAGCACATCGATGCGGCGGAGAAGTTCGGCGAGATCAACGTCAACCGCTTCTTCGGCCGCGTGCCCGGCCATGACAAGATTGCCATGGTGGTGAAGGAACCGGACCAGACCAGCAATATCGGCGGTGGCTGGCACACCGACCATTCCTATGACCAGATCCCGGCCATGGGGTCGATGCTGCTGGCGCGGGAAACACCGCCGCGCGGCGGCGACACCCTGTTCGCCAACATGTATGCCGCCTACGAAAGCCTCTCCGACGGCCTGAAGCAGACGCTGGAGGGCCTGCGGGCGGTGCATTCCAGCCGCCATGCCTTCGGCGCGCAGTCCACCTACATGCGAGGCGTCAAGGGCCGCATCGGCAACCCGGAACTGGCAACGCAGGACGCGGTGCATCCGGTGGTGATCAGCCACCCGATCAGCGGCCGCAAGGCCCTGTACGTCAACAGCGCCTTCACCCTGCATTTCGAGGGCTGGACCAAGGACGAGAGCGAGCCGCTGCTGAAGATGCTCTATGCCCATGCCGCCCGGCCGGAGCATACCTACCGTTTCCAGTGGGCGCCGGGTTCCATCGCCTTCTGGGACAACCGGGCCGCCTGGCACTATGCCGTCAACGACTATCACGGCGCGCGGCGGGAAATGCACCGCATCACCCTGGAGGGTGAGCCGCTGCACGCCTGAGGCACCGGTGCGGGGGGGCGGCTGACCCCTGCCCCCGCGCTGGCCCCTATCCTAGCACTGGCCCCTTCCCTCGCACTGGCCCCCGGCCTTGCGCTGATCCCTGGCCCTGTTCATAGTTTCCGCAACGATAAAACAGGGAGGGAAAGCCAATGCGCTATCCGGATATTCGTGCACTTGCCGCCGCGGCGGTCGTCGGGGTCACGGCGCTTGTCGGCGTCACAGCAGCCCAGGCCCAGGCGACCCTGGTCGCGGCAAGCTGCTTTCCGCAGAACTCGTTCTTCTCCAAGCGCTTCGAAAGCATCGTGAAGCAGGTGAATGAACAGGGCGGCCAGACGATCAAGATCAACTACCTGGGCGGTGCCCCGGCCATCGGCAGCCCCTTCACCATGGTGCAGAAGCAGGCCCAGGGCGTCTATGACCTGGTCAGCTGCACCGGTGCCTACTACCAGAACGTGGTGCCGGAGGCGGACGCCTGGAAGCTGCTGGAGCGCACGCCGGACGAGATCCGCGCCAATGGCGGCTGGGCGCTGATGGAGGAGATCCACGGCGCCAAGAACCTGCTGCCGCTGGGCCGGACGCATTACGGAACACCGTTCCACCTCTATCTCGGCAAGGGCAAGAGCATCGACAAGCCGGACCTGACCGGCCTGCACCTGCGCGTCGCCCCGATCTACACCAACTTCTTCAAGGCGCTGGGCGCCACCACGCAGAACTCCAACCTGGCGCAGATCTACCCGCTGATGGAGAACGGCACCGTCGGCGGCTATGGCTGGCCGATCACCGGCCTGCGTCCGGGCTGGGAGGAAGTGACGGAGACCCGAGTCGATCCCGGCTTCTACGATGCCGACATCAACGTGCTGGTGAACCTGAACAGCTGGAACGGTCTGAGCGACAAGGCGCGCAACATGATCACCAAGGTCGTGATGGCGATGGAGAAGCAGGCTGTCGGCGTCGACCAGAAGGCAGTGGCCAAGTCCGTCGCGAAGCAGGCGGAACAGTTCAGGATCATCAGCTTCACCGGCGATGACGCGAAGAAGTGGCTCGACACCGCCCGCGATGCCGGCTGGGCCGGGCTGGAGGAAACCAGCCCCGCCAATGCCGCGAAGCTGCGTGCGCTGTTCGCGAAGGAATAGCCGCACACCAAACGGATGCGGGGGACCGTGCCGAAGCCCGGCGCGGTTCCCTGCCGGTTGCTGAAGGCCGCACCGGATGAACAGTCTCGCCATGATCGACCGCGCCTTCGGGGCCGCCTACGGGCTGGTCGGCCTGGCTGTAGGGCTGACCATCGGCGGTTTCGCGCTCTCCATTTCCTTTGACCTGGCGCTGCGCCTGTTCGGTCTCGGCAATCTCTCCGGCCTGAACGAGGTGATCGAGTACCTGCTGTTCGCCGGGGTGTTCCTTGGCGCGCCCTGGGTGCTGCGGCAGGGCTCGCACGTGCGGGTCGACCTGCTGGTCGGCAACCTGCCCCCGGGTGTCGCGACCGGGCTGGAGCGGCTGCTCGACCTGGTGGGCTGCATCATCTGCCTCGCCCTGCTGCGCTATGGCTGGATCAACCTCGACAGCGCCTGGATGTTCCAGTCGATGCAGCACAAGTACTTCGCCATGCCGGAATGGGTGCTGCTGAGCGTCTTTGTCGCCTGCTTCGCGCTGCTGGCCATCGAGTTCCTGTTCCGCCTGCTCCGCGGCGGCGCGGCACCGGAGGCGGAGACCGCCGTGAGCAAGGGACTGTGATGGTCATGCCCGATAGTGGGTCTCTTCCTCCCCCCTGGCGAACCCCGGGCAAGCTGTCCGGGCTGATGTCCGCAGGCGTGGCCACCCTGTCTCACGGCGCTGCCGGGCTTGACCCGGCAGCCCATGGTGCCGCTCAGCCACCTGAAGATGGGCACTCGCATCAAGTGCGGGTGCGCCGTGGTGTGGGGGCGGCAGCGACAATTTTCAGGCTTCGGCAGGTGTTGTCAGGATCTCGCCTTCCCGCCCTTCCGCTGTCGAGGAAACCTCTGCGGAATGGCCTCGTGCTTGAGCAACAGGCGTCAGTTCGCTGCCTGCGACGACGACCAACAGCTTCCAAACCCCACGGCGCGCCCGGGCTTGACCCGGGTGCCCCGCTTGAGGTGCCCACGCGGCACCATGGGTACCCGGGTCAAGCCCGGGCGCGCCGTCTTGTGACACGGTACCGCCCGTGCCTCCAGGGTTCCGGCAGGTCGCAGAGGTTTCCGTCAAGGGGGAAGGAGGGGCTCGGCCGTCACCACTGCATGCTCCTCTCCTTCCTCCCCGCCGCTCCGGATCGACGGCCATGATCATGGAATGGTACTGGGCGCTGGCCATGATGCTGGGCATCGTCATCGGGCTGATGTTCCTCGGCCTGCCGGTGGTGTTTGCCTTCTTTGCCGCCAACCTGGTCGGTGTCTTCACCTTCATGCGCGGCGAGATCGGGCTGTCGGTGATGCCGATCGAGTATGTCTTCTCGATCTCGCGCTTCTCCCTGGTCCCCGTGGCGCTGTTCATCCTGATGGGGGAGATCCTGTTCCAGACCGGCGTGGCGTTCCGCGCCATCAAGGCCATCGACCGCATGATCGCGCGGGTGCCGGGGCGGCTGACGGTGGTCTCCATCGCGGGCGGGACGGTGTTCTCCTCCCTCTCCGGCTCCACCATCGCCAACACCGCGATCCTGGGCAGCGTGATGCTGCCCGACATGCTGAAGCGCGGGTACCAGCCGAAGCTGGCGATGGGGCCGATCATGGCGGTGGGCGGCATTGCCATGCTGATCCCGCCCTCCGCCCTCGCCGTGCTGCTGGCCAGCCTGGCGGAGCGCTCCATCAAGGACCTGCTGATCGCCGGTATCCTGCCCGGCATCCTGATGGCCATCCTGTTCGTGGTCTATGTCATGGCCCGCTGCCGCATTAACCCTTCCCTCGCGCCGGTGGATGACGGGCCGGAGGAACTGCATGGCTGGGAGCGCTGGGGGCCGTTCGTGCGCGACGTGCTGCCACTGTTCACCATCTTCCTGGTGGTGGTCGGCAGCATCTTCTTCCGCGTCGCGGCACCGGAGGAGGCGGCGGCGCTGGGCTGCGTCGCGGCGCTGCTGGTCTGCGCCTGCTACGGCGAGTTGACCCTGGCGCGGCTGAAGAAGGCGCTGACCGAGACGGCGAAGATCAACATCATGATCCTGTTCATCATTGCCGGGTCGCTGACCTTCTCCCAGGTGCTGCAGATCTCCGGCGCCACCAGCGGACTGCTGCAGCTTGTCGGCGGCATGGAACTGACGCCGCTGACGGCCATGGCGCTGATGATGCTGATCCTGCTGTTCCTGGGCGCCTTCATGGACCAGGTCAGCATGGCGCTGCTCACCCTGCCCTTCTTCCTGCCCATCGCGGACAGCCTGGGCATGAACCCGATCTGGGTCATGGTGATGATGCTGATCGCCATGGAGATCAGCCTGCTGACGCCGCCCTTCGGCCTGCTGCTCTACATCATGAAGGGCGTGGCTCCGGCGGAGATCAGGCTGACCCAGATCTACGCGGCGGCCCTGCCCTTCATCGGGCTGGAACTGCTGGTGCTGGTCTTCCTGATGCTGTTCCCTGAGATCGCGGTCTGGCTGCCGCGCCAGTTCGGATAGGGCATGATGGCCGCAACCAGGGGAGAGACAGGAACATGACACGGACAGGCGACTTCACCGGCATCCACGTGCTGAACGGCCCGAACCTGAACCGGCTCGGCATCCGGGAGCCGGAAATCTATGGCCACACCACCCTGGCGGAGATCGAGACGATCTGCCGGGAGGCGGCGGGGGACGTTCCCCTCACCTTCCGCCAGAGCAATTCCGAGCAGCAGCTGATCGACTGGATCCACGAGGCCACCGACACCGCCGCCGGCCTGATCATCAACCCCGCCGCCTTCAGCTTCACCTCCATGGCCATCATGGACGCGCTGAAGATGTTCCCCCGCCCGGTGATCGAGTTCCATATCTCCAACATCCACCGCCGGGAGGAGATGTACCACCACTCCTACATGTCCGGCGTGGTCACCGCCGTCCTCGCCGGTCTCGGCGCCCGCGGCTATGGCCACGCCGTCCGGGCGCTGATCGGGATGATCGCAGACAGGACTAATGTTAAATGAATCTTGTAGTCTTGACCTTGATGCAATAGATACGAGAATTATTGATCTTCAGAATTTGACAACTCTACATCATGCTTCTGAAAAAAGAAAATATAGCAGCTAATAAAATAGCGGCTCCAAGAATATACTGAAAAGATTTAATATAAATATACCCTCGACCGCGAAAGTCTTCGCGTTTCAATGAAAAGGCTTTTCCAAAAATATAATCCGTTGGTTTTTTGCAGTTCTTCAGGCCACCAATGATCAAGAGCAACATCAAAATCGCGACGGCAACAGAGATCGGCAATGGGTAGGGAATGGACAAGTTGCTTTCCCTCGAGTTGCGGATATTTGACCGTCACTCTTGGTCTTTGGTGGCGTTCTGTCAAATGCCTGCAGTTCTGAAGCACCGCGTCCTCACGCCGCCCCGTAACCACCACCTCCTGGGCTTTCGATGATGATGGCGTCGCCGGGGTTCAGGTCGGCGATGGACCAGCCGGGGCGCTGTTCGGTCTCGCCACCGGCGCGGACGACGAAGTTGCGGCCAACGGCACCGTCCTCCCCGCCCTTCAGGCCGAACGGGGCGACCTTGCGGTGGCTGGAGAGGAAGGAGGCGGTCATGGCTTCCCGGAACAGGATCCGCCGCACCGTGCCGTCACCGCCGCGATGCGCGCCCCTGCCGCCCGAGCCCTTTCGGACATGGAAATCCTGCAGGATCACCGGGTAACGGAACTCCAGCACCTCCGGGTCGGTCAGTCGGGTGTTGGTCATGTGGGTATGCACCGCGCTGGTGCCGTCGAAGTCCGGCCCGGCCCCTGCCCCGCCGCAGATGGTCTCGTAGTACTGGTAGCGTTCATTTCCGAAGGTGAAGTTGTTCATCGTGCCCTGCGCCGCAGCCATCACCCCCAGCGCCCCGAACAGGCAGTCGGTGATGCACTGGCTGGTCTCCACGTTCCCGGCCACCACCGCCGCCGGGTAGACCGGGCGCAGCATGGACTTCTCCGGGATGATCACCTTCAGCGGCTTCAGGCAGCCGCCATTCAGCGGGATCTCCGAATCCACCAGGCAGCGGAAGACGTACAGCACCGCCGCGTAGGCCACCGCTGTCGGCGCGTTGTAGTTGGTCGGATGGGTCTCGGAGGTGCCGGTGAAGTCGATCACGGCGGAGCGGTCGTCATGGTCGATGCTGACCTTCACGCGGATGACCGAGCCGTCATCCATCGGATAGCTGAACTCCCCGTCGCGCAGCACGTCGATGACGCGGCGAACCGATTCCTCGGCATTGTCCTGCACGTGCCCCATGTAGGCCTGCACCACCTCCAGCCCGAAATCGGACACCATGCGCCGCAGTTCCTGCGCACCCTTCTCGCAGGCGGCGATCTGGGCGGCCAGGTCGGCCATGTTCTGGTGCGGGTTGCGCGCCGGGTACTTGCCGGAACTCAGCAGTTCGACCGTTTCCCGTTCAAGCAGCTTGCCACCATCGACCAGCAACACGTTGTCCAGCAACACACCTTCCTCCTCCACATTGGTGGAAGCGGGGGGCATGGAACCGGGTGTCTTGCCGCCGATATCGGCATGGTGACCGCGGGAGGCAGTGTAGAACAGCACCTCCGCCCCCGCATCGTCATAGACCGGGGCGATGACCGTCACGTCCGGCAGGTGGGTGCCGCCATTGTAGGGCGCGTTCAGCATGTAGACGTCGCCCGGCTTCATCGTCGCCGCGTTCTCCCGCACCACGGTCTTGATGGATTCGGACATGGAACCGAGATGCACCGGCATGTGCGGTGCATTGGCGATCAGTTCCCCGGCGGCGTCGAACACGGCGCAGGAGAAGTCGAGCCGTTCCTTGATGTTCACCGAGTAGGCGGTGCGTTCCAGCACCACGCCCATCTGC
Source organism: Minwuia sp. (assembly GCA_965228535.1). Lineage (GTDB taxonomy): Bacteria > Pseudomonadota > Alphaproteobacteria > Minwuiales > Minwuiaceae > Minwuia. The sequence continues at coordinate 2,590,666 of CBDDHU010000003.1, forward strand.
TCGGCGATGTTCATGAACAGGTTGTTGAAGATCTCCATCATCACCGGATCGGCCTCCGTGCCGATGGCGCGGGCATTGCGACGGGCCTCCACCCGGCGCACGACCAGGTGGCGCTTCGCGGTCAGTTCCGCCTGCCAGCCCGGCTCGATGATGGTTGTCGAGGTGGGTTCGCGGATGATGGCGGGCCCGCTGATGGTGGCACCGGGCTGCATCGCCTCCCGGTCGAAGACGCCGGTGGCGTGTTCTTCTCCCTCCATCCAGGCGGAGACCTCCGCGATCGGTTCCGGGGTGTTACCGACGCCGTCGCTTTCCGGGTCGTCGATGACGTCACCGGGTGCCACGGCCTCCACCGTCGCGGCCTCGACGATGATGGTCTTCTCCGGGCTGATGAAGCCGAACTGCTGGCGATGCGCGGTCTCGAAGGCCTGCCGCGTCTCCTCCAGGCTGCCGAAGGCGATGGCAAGCGCCGTGTCGGAGCCGTCATAGCGCACCAGCGCGCCGCGCCGGGTCTGGATCACGTCCGTCTCGATGTCCTGCGCCAGCAGTTCCTTCTGCGCCTCCGCCGCCAGTGCGTCATGGATACGGCCGACCTCTGCCACGCCGTCGGTGTCGAGCGGCAGTTCCACCGCACGCTCCCTCAGCGCCCGCGTGTCGGCGAGCCCCATGCCATAGGCGGAAAGCACCCCGGCATGGGGATGCAGCAGCACCGTCTCCACGCCCAGCTTGTCCGCCACCAGGCAGGCATGCTGCCCCCCTGCCCCGCCGAAGCAGTTCAGGACGTATTTCGACACGTCGTAACCGCGCTGGATCGAGATCTTCTTGATCGCGTTGGCCATGTTCTCGACTGCGATCTCCAGGAACCCGGCCGCGACCTGTTCGGGCGTGCGGCTGTCCCTGGTCACTGCCGAGATGCGCTCCGCAAGCTCGGCGAATCTCTGCCGCACGACCTCGGCATCCAGCGGCTCGTCACCGTTCGGGCCAAAGACATGCGGGAAATGCGCGGGCTGCAGCTTGCCCAGCATGACGTTGCAGTCGGTGACGGCCAGCGGCCCGCCCTTGCGGTAGCAGGCGGGTCCGGGGTTGGCACCGGCGGAATCCGGCCCCACCTGGTAGCGCCCGTCCTCGAAATGCAGGATGGAGCCACCGCCGGCGGCCACGGTGTGGATCAGCATCATCGGTGCCCGCATCCGCACCCCGGCGACATTGGTCTCGAAGGCACGCTCGAAGGTGCCGTCATAGTGCGACACGTCGGTGGAGGTCCCGCCCATGTCGAAGCCGATGACCTTGCCGAACCCGGCCATCTCCGCCGTGCGCACCATGCCGACCACGCCGCCTGCCGGGCCGGACAGGATCGCGTCCTTGCCCTGGAACAGGTTGGCGTCGGTCAGGCCGCCGTTCGACTGCATGAACATCAGCCGCACATCTCCAAGTTCGCTCGCCACCTGGTCGACATAGCGGCGCAGGATGGGCGACAGGTAGGCATCGACAACGGTGGTGTCGCCCCGGCTGACGATCTTCATCAGCGGGCTGGTCTCGTGGCTGGTGGAGACCTGGGTGAAACCGATCTCGCGGGCCAGTTCGGCCACGGCCTTCTCGTGCGCGGGGTAGCGATAGCCGTGCATGAAGACGATGGCGGCCGCGCGGATGCCGTCATCATGGGCCGCCTGCAGCCCCTGCCGCGCTTCGTCCAGGTCCAGCGCTTCCAGCTCCTCGCCCGCCGCATCGACCCGGCCCGGCACCTCGATCACGCTGTCATAGAGCATCTCCGGCAGCTCGATGTTCAGCGCGAACAGGTTCGGCCGGTTCTGGTAGCCGATGCGCAGCACGTCGCGGAAGCCGCGGTTGGTGACGAACAGGCAGCGGTCGCCCTTGCGCTCCAGCAGTGCATTGGTGGCGACGGTGGTGCCCATCTTCACCGCCTCGATCCGGTCGGACGGGATGGGATCGTCCGGCCCCAGCCCCAGCAGGTCGCGGATGCCCTGCACGGCGGCGTCGCGGTAGCGCTCGGGGTTCTCCGACAGCACCTTGTGCGTGACCACGGAACCGTCCGGCCGACGCCCGACGATGTCGGTGAAGGTCCCGCCTCGGTCGACCCAGAACTGCCACATGGAATTCGTCTCCTTCATCGCCCGGTCGAGCTGGATAGCGCACATGTGACACGGACCATACAGGTCGGCAGGGCGGGATCAAACCACCCGCACGCATGGCTGGGGGAACCGGTTCTCAGGCCAGCAGCCGGGCCTCGGCATCGGTGATGTCGGCGATCAGCATCTGCCCCGGCATGTGGGTGATGCAGAATGGCGGCCGGGCGCGGGCGAGTGCGTTCTGCGGAGTCACGCCGCAGGCCCAGAAGACGTTGACGCCTTCCGGCCCGCAGGGCGGATCGCCCCAGTCGGGACGGTCCAGGTCGGCTATGCCGATCTCTGCCGGGTCGCCGACATGCACGGGCGCGCCATGGGCACAGCCGAAGGTCGTGCTGATACGGCGGGCCAGTTCCACCTGCTCCCGCGCGATCCGGCGCATGGAGACGACCATGCCACCGCCGAACGGCCCTGCCGGTTGCGTGATGATGCTGGTCCGGTACATCGGCACAGTGCGATCCGCATCCACGTGGTGCATGGGGATCCCGGCGGCGATCAGCGCATGTTCGAAGGTGAAGGAACAGCCGAGCGCGAAGCCCACCAGATCGTCGCGCCAGTGACCCTGCAGGTCCGGCACGGTCTCCGCCAGCTCGCCATGGCGGTAGATGCAATAGCCCGGCACGTCCGTTCTGAGGTCGATCTGCCCCAGCGCGGGCAGGTAGGGGCTGCCGGGTTCGGTCATGCCGACAAGTGGACAGGGTTGCGGGTTGCGCAGGCAGAAGTCATGGAAGTCGCTGGCCAGGTCGCCCGGCAGGATCACCAGGTTGGTCTGCAGCCGCCCCTGCGCCAGCCCCGCCGTGTGACCGGCATAGCGACCGGTGCGGATCGCCTGGCGCACGGTTGCCGGGTCCGCGCCTCTCAGGGCCTGGAAACTGACTGCCTCGCTCATGCCGAACCTCCCGCCAATGGCGCGTCAGGCGGCGACGGCACTCTCCGTCTCTACGATCCAGCCGCCGCCCAGCACGCGGTCCCCATCGTAGAAGACACAGGCCTGGCCTGGCGAGACACCGAATTCCGGTGTGTCGAAACGCATGCTGGCCATGCCGTTCGGGGCCGGGAACAACCGGCCCGGCACCGGGTCCGCCGTGTTGCGGATTCGGGCCATCACCGCCCGACCCTGCCCGTCCGGCAGCGTGTCACCCAGCCAGTTGAGCTTGCTGACGGTAAGTCCGGCACAGGCCAGCGCCTCGCGCGGGCCGACCACGACCTCCGCCCGTGCCGGGTCCAGCCGCACCACGAACCGGGGGTCGGTGTGGCCACCGCCCTCCCCGCCCAGGCGTAGTCCCTTCCGCTGGCCGATGGTGTAGCCGATGATGCCGTCATGCCGTCCCAGGACCTGCCCCGACAGGTCGACGATGTTGCCGGGTACGCGCGCATCGGGGCGCAGCTTCTCGATCACCCGACGATAGTCGTCATTGGGCACGAAGCAGATGTCCTGGCTGTCGGGCTTCGCGGCCACGGGCAGGTCGAAGCGCTCCGCCAGCCTGCGCACCTCCGCCTTGGGCAGGTCGCCCAGCGGGAAGCGCAGGAAATCCAGCTGCTCCGCCGTGGTCGCGAACAGGAAATAGCTCTGGTCGCGGCTGTCATCCACCGCGGCCCGCAGTTCGGCCCCGTCGGGGCCGCTGACGCGCCGCACATAGTGCCCGGTGGCCAGCGCATCGGCGCCGAGATCACGTGCGGTCTGCAGCAGGTCACGGAACTTGACCGTCTGGTTGCAGCGGATGCAGGGCACCGGCGTCTCGCCACGCAGGTAGCTATCTGCGAAATCGTCGATCACCGCGTCGCGGAACCGGCTCTCGTAGTCCAGCACGTAGTGCGGAATGCCGATGCGCTCCGCCACCCGCTGCGCATCCAGGATGTCCTGTCCGGCGCAGCAGGCACCCTTCCGCTCCACCGCAGCACCATGGTCATAGAGCTGCAGCGTGATGCCGACCGTGTCGTACCCGGCAGCCTTCACCATGGCGGCCGTGACCGAGGAATCGACACCGCCCGACATGGCCACCACCACGCGGGTCTCGGATCGGGGCTTCGCGATGTCCAGGTCCAGTTCCATGGCGCTGCATATAGGCGGTTTCGGCGCATCGTGAAACCTTCCCCGCCCCGACCGGGGGCACAACCGTCGCGCTTGACTGGCCATGCCCCCTCGGGCAAGTCAGCAGGACACGCACGCATTGCCGGAGAGATGGCCCATGGCCGCCGTTATGACACCCGATGAACTGACGGACCTGCTGGCGCGCGAATTTCCGCAATCAAGCCATCTGGGCATGGTGATCGAGCAGGCGGGAGACATGACTGCGCGCCTGCGCATGCCGGTCAACGACTCGCACCTGCGGCCCGGCGGCACCGTCTCCGGCCCGACCCTGTTCTGGATGGCGGACGTGGGGCTCTACGTCGCGGTGATGGCCATGGTTGGGCCGAAGACCCAGTCAGTCACGACCTCCATCACCATGAACTTCCTGCGGCTGCCGAAGGTGGCCGACATCATCGCGGAGGTGCGGCTGCTGAAGCTCGGCCGCCGCCTGGCCGTGGGCGATGTCTCGCTCTTCTCCGAGGGGATGGCGGAACCGGTGGCGCACGTGACCGGCACCTATGCCCTGCCCCCCGACGCCTGAAGCACCGGCATGCCCCGAATCCTCGCCCTGACGGGTCTCGGCTTGTCCGCCTTCATGATCCCCTGGCTCGCCTTCGTCGCGGACCGTGGCATTGCCTGGCTGGCCGGGGCGGCAGCGATCCTGTCCCTGCCCTGGCTGCTGACGCGCGGCAGCGCGGTCCGGCAGGCCCTCTCCCGTCCGGCGGTCAGGCTGGGGCTTGGCGGATTGCTGGCGGTCATGCTGCTGGGACTGCTCAGCCCTCTCTGGTCCGCCCTGCCGGAGCAGGCCGGCCGGATGCAGGAGCTGGCCATCCGCAGCGCCATGGCGCTGCTACCCGGTTTCGCGCTGGTGCTGGTGGCGATGACCCGGCCCGGTGCCCGCCGCCTGATCATCGCCGCGCTGGCGGCAGGCATTGCCGTCGGCATCGCCATCGCCCTGTTCGACCTGTTCAGCGACCACCTGCTGCTGCGTATCCGCACGGTCTTCTCCCGCAACATCCCGACGCCCGACGGGGTGCTGGCCGCGGCCTGGAGCCTGACCCCGGACCTGTTCATGGCGCGGTTCAACGATTTCTGGGTGGTGATGACCCTGTCGGTGGCGGCGATGGTCGCGGTGACGCGGCCCGGCTGGCTGTTCCCGGTGGCACTTGCCGCCATCCTCGGCTTCTCCTTCATGACCATCAGCGAGACGTCGCAGCTGATCGGCATCATCGGCATCCTGGTCTACGGCTTCTGCCACCTGACCGGGCGCGCCGGGGTGCTGGTGATGCTGGCTCTCACCGCGGGGTTCATGCTGCTGTCGCCGCTGGCCTTCCTGGCGATCAACGGCGTGCTGCTTGCCGGTCTGGATGGCTCCAACCTGCTGGAGTACAAGCTGCTGGAACGCTTCGAGATCTGGTCGGCGGTGGCCGGGACGGTCGTCGACCATCCGGTGCTGGGCCACGGGCTGGAGTTCGAGCGGCTGAACGCGACCTACACCGGCCCCGGCGACTACTACAAGATGGACCATCTCTGGCATCCCCACTCGATCTTCGCCCAGGTCTGGCAGGACATCGGCCTGCTGGGCGCGCTGGCGACGGTGATGATCATTGCCGGGCTGCACCTGGCCGCGCTGCGCCTGCCGAACGCGGCCCGGGCGGCGGGCACCGCGCTGATCGCCATGGGCCTGGGGGCGTTCGGTGCCGCCCACTCGATCTGGCTGGGCTGGTGGATCTGCATGTTCCTGCTGGTGGCCACGCTGGTGATCGCCGCCATGCGCGAGAAGGTGACGGAGGCCGCCGCATGATCATCGACCAGATTGCCGACCTGCTGGTCGGGCGTGACCTGCCGCTGCGGGAGGCACTGCCGAAGCTGGACCGGGGCGGCCTGGGCTGCCTGCTGCTGGTGGATGGCGACGGTGCCCTGCTCCGCCTCGTGACCGACGGTGACATCCGGCGCGCGATCATGGCGGCGGACAGCCTGGACCAGACCCTCGCCGCGCTGGACCCGGTGACGCCGCTGACGGTGCCGCAGGGCACCACGGCCGCCGCCGCACGGCAGGCGATGAACGCACGCCAACTGCTGCAGGTGCCGGTGGTGGACCCGCAGGGCAAGCCGGTCGGGCTCTATCACCTGTCGCGCATGGAGGCGCCGATCCTGCTCTCCGCCCCGCACATGGGGGAGGAGGAACGCAAGCTGGTGGCGGAGGCGTTCGAGACCAACTGGATCGCGCCGGTCGGACCCCATGTCGATTCCTTCGAGCGGGAACTGGCGGAGCTGGTCGGTGCGGGCGGGGCCGTGGCGTTGAGTTCAGGCACGGCGGCAATCCACCTGGCGCTGCGGCTGCTGGATGTCGGCCCCGGCGACACGGTGTTCTGTTCCAGCCTGACCTTCGTGGCGAGCTGCAATCCCATCCTCTACCAGGGGGCGGCGCCGGTCTTCATCGACAGCGAGCCGGAAAGCTGGAACATGAGCCCCGGCGCGCTGGAACGGGCGCTGGACGACGCCCGGCACCGGGGCCAGCCGCCCAAGGCGGTCATCTGCGTCAACATCTATGGCCAGAGCGCGGACTACGAGGCCATCGCGCGCATCTGTGCCGCGCATGACGTGCCGCTGATCGAGGACGCGGCGGAGAGCCTGGGCGCGACCTGTCGCGGCAAGGCCAGCGGCACCTTCGCGCGCTTCGGCATCTATTCCTTCAACGGCAACAAGATCATCACCACCTCGGGCGGCGGCGCATTGGTCAGCGACGACCTGGAGGCGCTGGACCGCGCGCGCTGGCTGGCGACGCAGGGACGTGACCCCGCTGCGCACTACCAGCACAGCGAGATGGCCTACAATTACCGCCTGTCCAACGTGCTGGCGGGTATCGGCCGGGGCCAGCTGCGTCTGCTGCCGGAGCGGGTGGAACAGCGCCGCGCCATCTTCGAACGCTACCGCAACGGCCTGCACGACCTGCCCGGCATCGGCTGGATGCCGGAACCGAACTGGAGCCGCAGCAACCGCTGGCTCTCGGTCTGCACCTTCGATCCGGACGCGGTCGGCCTGCATCCCTACGCGGTGATGAAACGCCTGCAGGGACACGGGATCGAGACCCGCCCGGTCTGGAAGCCGATGCACATGCAGCCGCTGTTCCGCGACGCCCCCTACTACGCCCATGACGAGCAGCATTCCGTGAGTGACCGGCTGTTCCTGACCGGGCTCTGCCTGCCCTCCGGCACCGGCATGTCGGTGGCGGACCAGGACCGGGTGATTGCCGCCCTGCGACAGGTGCTGGCCGCATGATCCGGCTGATGCTGATTCCGGAATCGGAGGAGATGGCGCGCGAAGCCCTGGAGGCTGGTGTCGACCGCCTGTTCATCGACCTGGAACGCGCGGGCAAGCAGGAACGCCAGGGCACCGGCACCTGGATCAGCCGACAGTCGCTGGACGATGTTGCCCATTACCGCGATGCCTTTCCCGGGACCCACATCCTGGTCCGGACCGACCCGTGGGCCGGCCTGGACCTGGCGCAGCTGGAGGGGGCGCTCGCCGCCGGTGTGCAGCAGGTCATGCTGCCGATGATCCGCGGCGCCGACGATGTCGCGGCCATGTGTGCCGCCATCGACGGGCGGCTGCCGCTGGTGCCGCTGATCGAGACCGTTGCCTCCGCCCGGGAGCTGGAACGGATCGCCGGGCTGGTGGGCGTTGCGGAGCTCTTCATCGGGCTGAACGACCTGCACCTGGACCGGGGGGACAGCTTCATGTTCCAGCCGCTGGCCGATGGCACGGTGGAGGGACTGGGGCGCATCGCGCAGGCGGCGGGCAAGCCTTTCGGCTTTGGCGGCATGGCGCGGCTCGGCCATGGTGACCTGGATGCCGAACTGATCCTGGCGGAGCATGTCCGGCTGGGCTCCACCGCCGTGATGCTGTCGCGCAAGTTCAAGGACCGCTCTGTCGGCCCGTTCGACTGGCAGGGCGAGATCGGCCGCATCCGCCGGGCGAGCGAACGGCTGGCGCGGCGCAGCGCAGACGAGGCCGAACATGATCGCCTGCGGCTGGTCAGCGCGGTGGAGCGGATCGTGCAGCGCATGGGCAAGGGCGGGGGACAGGGCTGATGTGCGGCATCTACGGCTATTTCGACCGCAGCGGCGCAACGCTGCCTGACGCAACGCTGCAGCAGATGGACAGCCTGCTGACCCATCGCGGACCAGACGACAGTGGTCACGTCCGCTTCAGCCATGGCGCCATCGGCAATCGCCGCCTTTCGATCATCGACATCGAGGGCGGGCACCAGCCCATGACTGCCGCCGACGGCAAGGTCTCCGTTGTCCAGAACGGGGAGATCTTCAACTTCGTCGAGCTGGCGGAGATGCTGCGCCGCGACGGCATCAGGCTGAAGACCCGCTCCGACACCGAGGTGCTGCTGGCGCTCTACCTGCGCGACGGCGTGGACTTCGTGCGGCACCTGAACGGCATGTTCGCGATCGCCGTGCATGACGGGCGCGGTGACCGGCCCGTGCTGCACCTCTATCGCGACCGGATGGGGGTGAAGCCGCTCTACGTGCATGATGACGGCACCCGGCTGGTCTTCGCGTCGGAGATCAAGCCGATCTTCGCCACCGGGGTCCGGCCCGTAGCCAACCGGGAGGCGCTGCATCACTTCCTGGTGCTGAACTACGTGCCGCCGCCCCTCACCGCGTTCGAGGGCGTGCGTCACGTGCCCCCCGGCGGGCGTCTCTCCATCAGCCCGACGGGCATGGTGGAGGACCGCTGGTGGCGGCTGTCGGACATCGAGCCGGAGCCGATGAAGCTTGCCGATGCCTCGGCGGAGCTGCTGGCGCTGCTGGATGACGCGGTGCGCATCCGCCTGCGTGCCGACGTGCCGTTCGGTGCCTTCCTGTCCGGCGGTATCGATTCGGGCACCGTCACCGGACTGATGTCGATGCACATGTCGCGCCCCGTCGATACCTTCTCCATCGGTTTCGAGGATGAGCGGTTCGACGAGACCCGGCACGCCCACGCCGTCTCCCGCCGCTTCGGCACCAATCACCGCCACGAGATCGTGTCGCCCCGGATGCTGGGGCGCTGGCCGGACGTGCTGCACCACCTGGAGCAGCCGCATGGCGATGTTTCCTTCATGCCGACCCTGCGGGTTGCGGAACTGGCGGCGGCAGAGACCAAGATGGTGCTGACTGGCGACGGCAGTGACGAGCTGTTCGCGGGCTATGACAAGTACCTGAACTTCTTCGGTTCGGGAGCCGCGTTCAGTGACGATGCGGCTTTCGCTCAGGGCTACATGGACAGCGCGCTGACCCTGTTCCCGGAGACCGCGCTGCATGCCGATCTCTACACGGATGCTGCGGCCCGCGCGGTCTCGGGGCTGTCGACGCGGCAACTGGTGGCCTCCCACCTGGCCGAGGTGCCGCAGTTCGATCACCTGACCCGCGCGCTGTATCTCGACGCGCTTCTGCTGCTGCCCGGCAACAACCTGGTCAAGCCGGACCGCATGGGCATGGCCGTTTCACTGGAAGCGCGGACGCCGTTCCTGGACTACCGGGTGGTGGAACTTGCCTTCCGGATGAAGGGCGAGCTGAAGCTGAGCGAGGGACGCACGAAACACGTCCTGAAACACACCGTGCGCCCGCTGCTCGGTGCCGCCCTGACCGACCGGTCGAAACAGATGTTCACGGTGCCGGTCGGCGAATGGCTGAAACAGGATCTGGCCGGCCATGCGCGGGAGATGCTGCTGTCGGACCGGTTCAACGACCGGGCACTGTTCCAGCCCGATACCGTCCGCCTGCTGCTGGAGAGCCATATCCAGGGCAGCCGCAACAACACCCGCGAGGTGCGGGCGCTAATGGCGCTGGAGCACTGGCACCGGCTGTTCATCGACCCGGCCGCCTGAGACGTGGCCGCCTGAGACTCCGCCGACCGAGACGCGGCTGACCGAGAGGCGGGGAGGTTTCAGCCGAGCAGGCGCTCCATCAGCCAGCCGAAGGGACAGGATACTGTTCCGGCCATCTCAGCTTGCATCGGGAAGCTCTCCGCGCACCAGGTCGAAACAGACCTGGCAGCCGCGCCATGAACCGTCCCTGCTTGCCGGGTGCTCCGGCTCCTGGAACGCAGCCGGGACCAGGGCGGAGGCGGCAAAGCGATCCGCCAGCCGTTCGAGGTTGTCGGTGGCGATGCGCTGCCCCGTGCCCTCCACCAGCAGCGAGAGGATGCTCTGCGTCAGTCCGCGCATCCCGGCACCCATGGCACCGAACGCGCGCAGCAGGATGACCTCGTCGGCACTGACCGTGGTGCTGCGGCGCAGCCTGATGTCGACGTTGCGTCGCGCGCAGGTGGCCAGCGCCATCATGAAACCATCGAATGCGGTCATCGCCTCGGGGATCCTGTGCGCCATCAGACCGGCCTCGATCTCGTGCTCGACCTCGATGCTCTGGTTCAGCCCCTGCACCCAGGTACGGACCATCCAGAGGAACAGGCGATCCGCCTCCCCCAGGTCCTGCGTCTCCAGATGTGCATGTTGCGGTTGCACCGCCACGATGGTGCCCATGACGGCCCCCTGTTTCGCCTGCTTGGTATGCAAATGATAATCGTTCGCAATAAAGCGCGCAACCGGTTTTGGCGGGGCAGATCAGGTCATCTTCCAACTGCACAGGCATCGGCCTGAAGGAGACACCTGCGTGAAGGGTCAGCGGGTGACCGGTCCGGACCCGGTGGCGGTGGCAACAGGAAAGCTGACCGTGATGCTGGTCCCCTGCCCCGGCGCACTGACGATCCGCATGGTGGCATCGTGCAACCTGACCAGCACCGCGACGATCGAGAGCCCCAGGCCCCAACCGGGTCGGGATCGGGTCTCGCTTTCCTCCATCTGCTCGAACGGGCGCAGGACCCTTTCCTGATCCGATTCAGGAATGCCGACACCCGTGTCCTCGATCCGCACGAATGGCGTCCCTGCCCCCTCCCGGTTCACATGCACGTCGATACGCCCGCCGGAATCGGTGAACTTGATCGCGTTGGATACGAGGTTCAGCAGGATCTGACGCAGGGCCCGCTCGTCAGCCCGGACGATCACCGCCTCTTCGGCCAGGTGGACCTGGACGCGCAACCCGCCCTCCAGCGCCTGCGGGGCCAGCATCCGGATGGTCTCATCCGCCAGACGCCCCAGATCGACGGGCCGGAACTGGAGTTCGCGTGCTCCCGCCTCGATCTTCGAGAAATCCAGCACCTCGTCGATCAGCGACAGCAGGTGGCGACCGCTCGCGCCGATATCGGTGGCATACTCGGCATAGCGTTCACTGCCCAGTGGTCCGAAGATCTGGTGGCTCATCATCTCCGAGAACCCGATCACCGCGTTCAGGGGGGTCCGCAGTTCATGGCTCATGTTGGCGAGGAACTCGGACTTGGCGCGGTTCGCATCCTCCGCCTGTTGCCGGGCGGCAATCAGCTGGTTCTCCGCCGCATCACGACGGCGCAGTTCCAGGTAGTTCAGGCGTTCAGCCCGGTTGAGCTGGCGTGCGGTGTAGAGGCCGAGCATCAGCGCGACACCGCCCCAGACCATCATCCGCAGCACCTCCGGGTCGGAAACGACACGGTTCAGCCAGATGTTCCCGAACAGCAGGAGATTGAAGCCCAGCAATGCCGGGACAACGATGCGCAGGGAAAGCGGGTAGAAGATCAGGGCGAAGACGCTGATCAGGACCTGTTGCAGCAGGATGCCGTATTGCGGCCCCGTGTAGACGATGGAGTTCATCACCACCTGCAGCAGCACGGCGCAACCGAGCAGGAAGATCCCGGCCCTTACAAGGCGAAACCGCACTTCCCGGAAGGTCATGGCAAGGACAAGCACCGCCATGAGCAGCATGAATGCCCTGGTGACCGTGACCGTCAGGAGTTCGCCGGACAGGCCCAGGTTCAGGTAGTCGACAAACTGCACCGGACCGATGGCACAGATGATTGTCAGGGCAATGAAACGCAGCTTGCGTTGCCCTGTCGTACGGCGCGTCTTCAGGAACCTTTCTTCCTGTTCGCGGTCGCGGAACTCACAGATCAGGGGCGTGAGAGCGGCGCGGTCAGACGCGTGGTATGAGCTTTCTCCCGTCGATATGTCAGCCACCTTGTGCCATCGGTTGCAGGGGAATGCGGGCTATTTCTTGTCCTTTCCCTTCACTGCGGGCGCAAGCCCTGTCGGGTCGATCAGCATGCCATGGACCTGCATGTTGTGACTGTGCGCAACATGATGCAGGGCAAAGGCGGTCTGCATGGCGTTCTGCCGCCCGGAACAGTCCTGCGCCGCGTTCACCGCTTCCTTGGCCAGTTTCAGCGCGAACAGCGGCTTGGCGGCAATCCGTTCCGCCATGTCGAGCGCGAAGCTGTCCAGTTCCCCGGCCGGAACAACGTGGTTCACCATGCCGAGCGCCCTTGCGTCCTCGGCGGAGAGCCAGTCCGCGGTGAACAGCATCTCCTTCGCCTTGCGGGCACCGACCTCCCAGGGATGGCCGAAATACTCCACGCCGCCGACGCCCATGCCGACCGTGTTGTCGAGGAACATCGATCCCTCGGCGGCGATGATGATGTCGCAGGGCCAGATCAGCATCAGCCCGCCCGCGATCACCTTGCCCTGCACCACGGCAATGGTTGGCTTGGGAATGTTCCGCCAGCGTTCCGAGAAACCGATGTAGATCTCCCGCTCCCGGGCCATCTGCGCCTCCGCGCCGGCGCAGTGCCAGCCGCACCAGGTTCCCACGGTCTGGTGCGCATCCATGTTGTCGTAGCTGTTGGCCTCCCGCAGGTCGTGGCCGGAGGAGAAATGCGGCCCGTTTCCGGCCAGCATGATCACCTTCACCGCGTCATCCCGCGCCGCCTTGTCGAAGGCCGCGTTCAGGTCATAGAGCAGCTGCGTGTTCTGGGCGTTCCTGGCCTCGGGCCGGTTCAGGACGATGCGCGCCACATGCTCCAGCGGGCGTTCGTACAATACGGTTTCAAATTCTGACATGACCTGCTGCCCTCCCCGGCAATTGCGATATCACCGGACGATGATATGCCGGAGGTCGGGGCGGGGCCATACTCAACCGGATGGCGCTGAAACCGTCGGCTACTCCCGTTCAGCGGCAAACGTGATCACGGTGCCTCCGGTGGCCGAGGGGGGTACCAGCAAGGTGTGGTCGGGCTGTTCGGTGAAGGCGATGCCATTGCTGCCCAGGACGGCCGCGGTGACGCCCAGGTCCCGCACGGCAAGCCGCATGGCAAGCATCCGGTCGATCCCCGGAACGTCGCCGGGGGCCAGTCCCGGCAGCAGCGACGCGACCGCGTCATGACGCGCGATCTCGACCAGGTGCGGTCCGACACGCATGGCCACACCACTACTGGTTTCACGGAGCGAGCCTGCCCCGAGGAGCCGTGCCCAGACCTCGGCCAGGGCTGCCGGGTCGGCGGCGACCGCCACCAGGCCCAGGATTCGCGTCACGCCATTGGCATGGTCGAGCCATTCCGGTCGTCGCGTGATCTCCGGCGTCTCGTGATGGCAGATGAAACCGTTCAGCAGCGGTGTCTCGCCACCGTCGAAGCGGATCAGGCGGAAGCGTGGCTCCACCTCCCCCTCCGGCAGTTCCAGCGGGCGGCGCAGGTCGATCGGGCCGCTGGCCGCGAACCCCGCAGTGCTCAGGGTCCGGAAGGCCGCTTCCACCTCGTCCACGGCAAAGGCGACCCGGTCCAGCCCCTCCCCCTGCGCTGCCATCCGGTCACGCAGGCCCCGGTCCGGCAGGTCGGGTTCGATGATTCCCATCAGCTCCAGGTAGTCGTCCGGGAACATGATGCAGTAGTTGCCGGTCGCCATGTCCCTGTGGCGGCCGCGTGGCGTCAGCGTGAAACCGAGACGCCGGAAGGCATCGGCGCAGCCCTCCAGGTCATTCACCGCATGGACCAGGTGGTCGATGCCGGTCAGCACGCCTGAAGCAGTCCCCTTATCCGTCATCGGCCTATTCACCCTCGAAGGCGCACAGCGCCATGACGCTCAGCCCCATGCCCTGAAGCCGTTTCATGCCGCCCAGGTCCGGCAGGTCAACGATGAAGCAGCAGCCGACGACGGTGCCCCCGGCACGGCGGATCAGCTTCACCGCTGCCTCCGCTGTGCCACCGGTGGCCAGCAGGTCATCGACGATCAGCACGTTCTGCCCCTGCGTGATCGCGTCGTCATGAATCTCCACCCGGTCCGTGCCGTATTCGAGGTCATAATCCTCCCCGATGGTCGGGCCGGGCAGCTTGTTCTTCTTCCGGATCGGCACGAAGCCGACGGAGAGCTGGTGCGCCACCGCGCCACCCAGCACGAAGCCACGTGCCTCGATCCCCGCGACCTTGTCGATGCGGACCCCGGCATAGGGCTGCACCAGCTGGTCGATGGCGGTGCGGAAGCCCCGCGCATCGTTCCAGAGCGTCGTCACATCCCGGAACATGATGCCGGGCTTGGGGTAGTCGGGAATCGTGCGGATACGGTCGCGAATCTCGTTGCTCATGGCGTGTCGGTCTCCGGTCAGGAAAGGACGCGGCCGGCGACCGCGTCGAGCCGGTTCACCATGGCCTCCTCGCGGGCCTCCGGCGGGGTGATGAGGGCCACTTCCAGTGCCCGGTCGCAACCGGCGTGGCAGGCTGGCCGGTCGCCCGCCAGGTGCGGCACCACGGCGGACACCAGGTTCTGGGCCTTGTCGGCATTGCCGTGCAGGATCTTCAGCACCGCCTCCACGTCGACATGCGCGTCACCTTCGCGCCAGCAGTCATAGTCGGTGACCATCGCCACGGTGGCGTAGCAGAGCTCCGCCTCCCGGGCCAGCTTGGCCTCCGGCATGTTGGTCATGCCGATCACGGAACAGCCCCAGTCGCGATAGAGGAAGCTCTCGGCGCGGGTGGAGAACTGCGGTCCCTCCATGGCCAGGTAGGTGCCGCCGCGCGCATACTCGATGCCGCATTCCTTCGCTGCCTTCTCCAGCGCGTCGCCGAGGCGGGAGCAGACCGGATCAGCCATCGAGACATGGGCCACCAGGCCGCTGCCGAAGAAGGACTTCTCCCGCGCGAAGGTGCGGTCGATGAACTGGTCGACGATGACGAAGGTTCCCGGTGCCAGTTCCTCCCGGAACGAACCGCAGGCCGATACGGAAATCAGGTCGGTGCAGCCGGCACGCTTCAGCGCGTCGATGTTGGCGCGGTAATTGATCTCGGTCGGGCTGATGCGGTGACCCCGCCCGTGACGCGGCAGGAAGACCATCTGTACCCCGTGCAGCCGCCCGAACAGCAGTTCGTCGGACGGAGTCCCGAACGGGCTGTCGATACGCCGCCACTCGGTATCCTCCAGCCCCTCCATGCCATAGACGCCGCTGCCCCCCAGGACACCGATGACGGTCTTGTTCTCGGTCATGCATTTGCTCCCAATGGCTCAGGCACGTGTGTCGTGCAGGATATGCGGTTTCATCGCAGGGGCGGTGCCGGTCTGTCCAGCGCCTCCGTCTCCGCCATCAGCTTCCGGCGGATGCGCGTCGGCACGCCGACCAGTTGCTCGAACGCCAGCGATAGGATGCCGACCGCGATGGTGTAGAGCAGGATGCGCGGCAGGATCGCCAGCACCAGGTCGAGGAACTGCACGTCGGTGCTGGCATCGCCCGAAAGCACCGTCTGCGGCGAATCGAAGATGAAGGCGAGGCCGAAGGCCGGCAGGCTGGCCAGCATGTACGCGAGGACGAGCCGGATCCCCTGCCCATGCGTCACCGATGCGGACTGGGAGAAGCCGAACGGCAGGCCGATGGCGGCTGCGGGCAGAACCAGGAAGAACCGCGCCACCAGGAAGCCGACGATCAGGGCGATGGCCAGCCAGTGGATCGTGTCCTGCCCGTGGCGGGCGATCAGGCCTCCGGCATCCAGCCCCTCCCGCGCCAGCCAGAGCAACGGGCCGCCCAGCAGCGGGCCATAGAGCTGCTCCACCAGCAGGCCGATGACATAGCCCAGGCCATAGAGCAGTGCCGCACCACGCAGGTAGGCCCATTCCGCCGCGCCGATGCGATAGGTCACTCGCGCCTCCGGGTTGCTGGAGCCGAGCAGGACCATGCGGTGCCAGGCGGTGATGACAGGCACCACGACGATCATGGCCACCAGCGTGTAGGCCAGGTTGGCAAGATCCACGCCCACATGCGGTGCGGCCCACACGGCACCGTAGGCCGCCAGCGCCGTGGCCGCGAAGGGGCGCCACATCAGGGCCAGGAAGACATCGAGATTGATCAGGAACAGCCGCCAGGACCTGAGGACAAGCTGCAGCGGCGAGATGTGCGGCAGGTCGGCTTCACCATCCGGGCCTGAGGACAGCAGCGCGTCCTGCATCCTGTCGGCATGAAGCACCTGGCCGGTTCCTGCGGCAGCCGTGGAGGAACCGGTTGACGACGGTTGGTCCTTCGCCCCCTCCCCTGCGGCGGCAGGCGGTGGCGGTGGGTTTTCCTGGCTGTTTCCGTCCGCAGTCATCGGATCAACATGCCATGTGTCGGGGACGCCAGATACAGAAAAGGGGCAACGGCCGGACCGTTGCCCCTCGACTGTTCTGCATTGTCGTCCGGCGGTTGCCGGAGACGATCAGTGCAGGCGCGACCAGATCCGGCGCTTCGCCGCATACAGCAGGCCGGCCATGATCAGCAGGAAGACAATGACCTTGAAGCCCATGCTCTTCCGCTCTTCCATCTTCGGTTCCGCTGCCCAGGTCATGAACGCGGAAACGTCCCTGGCCATCTGGTCGACGGTGGCGGGAGTACCGTCCACATACTCGATCAGGTCGTCGGCCAGCGGAGCCGGCATCGCCAGGCAGCCACCCGCGAAGTACGGATTGCTGTACGTGCCGGTGGGACATGCCTTCCCGTGGTCGTCCTCTCCGTACCCGCTCAGCAGCGAGTAGAGATAGTCCTCCCCACCGACGCGGGCCTTGGCCAGCAGCGACAGGTCCGGCGGGTAGGCGCCGCCGTTGGACGCCTTGGCTGCGTTCGCATTCGGGAACGGTGCAGGCATCTTGTCGGACAGGCGTGCAGGGCGGAAGAACATCTCCCCGTCCGCATCCGGTCCGTCCTCGACTTCCTTCTCCGCCGCGATGGCCTTGGCCTGCGCCTCGCTGAACCCGATCTCCATCAGGTTGCGGTAGGCGATGTACTTCAGGCTGTGGCAGGACGCGCAGACTTCCGCATAGACCTGGAAGCCACGCTGCACCTGGGCCCGGTCGTAGGTGCCGAAGGGCCCGGAATGGTGCCAGTCCACCGTCTTCAGTTCCTTGGCGTCACCGGCTGCAAGCGCCGAACCGGTGGCCAGGCCCAGGCCGAGAGCGGCCGCGGCAAGAACCTTGATGCTGCGATTGATCATCACGCGTTCTCCCCGGCTGAAGCGCCTGACTTGCCTGCCAGCACGGCCTCCGAGATCGAGGTTGGCAATGGCTTTGGTCGTTCGAACCAGCCCAGCACCGGCATCAGGATGATGAAGTGGAAGAAGTACCACACGGTCGCGATCTGGGAGATCAGCAGCATGTTGCCCTCGGCCGGCTGGCTACCGGCATAACCCAGCACCAGGCAGTCCAGCACGAAGATCCAGAAGAACCACTTGTACTGCGGCCGGAAGGCGGCGGACCGGACCCGGCTGCGATCCAGCCAGGGCAGGATGAACAGCACGCCGATGGCCGCGAACATGGCCAGCACGCCCAGCAGCTTGTCCGGCACGGAACGCAGGATCGCGTAGAACGGCAGGAAGTACCATTCGGGCACGATGTGCGCCGGGGTCACCAGCGGATCAGCCGGGATGTAGTTGTCCGGATGGCCCAGGTAGTTCGGGAACCAGAACACGAACACCGCGAACAGCACGCCGAAGGCGGCAAAGCCGAAGAAGTCCTTCACCGTGAAGTAGGGGTGGAAGGAGATGTAGTCGGCCGGGCCCTTGATCTCGATGCCCAGCGGGTTGGTCGAACCCTTCTGGTGCAGCGCGACCAGGTGCAGGAACACCAGGCCGAAGATCACGAACGGCAGCAGGTAGTGCAGGCTGAAGAACCGGTTCAGGGTCGGGTTGTCGACCGCGAAGCCGCCCCACAGCCAGGTCACGATCGGGTCACCGACCACCGGCAGGGCGCTGAACAGGTTGGTGATCACCGTGGCACCCCAGAAGCTCATCTGGCCCCAGGGCAGCACGTAGCCCATGAAGCCCGTGGCCATCATGACCAGCAGGATGACCACACCGATCATCCAGATCATCTCCCGCGGGGCCTTGTAGGATCCGTAGTAGAGACCGCGGAACATGTGCAGGTAGACGGCGATGAAGAACATGGAGGCGCCGTTGGCATGCATGTAGCGCAGCAGCCAGCCATAGTTCACGTCACGCATGATGTGCTCGACCGAGTCGAACGCCAGCGAGGTGTGCGCCGTGTAGTGCATCGCCAGCACGATGCCGGTGACGATCTGCAGGGTCAGCATGACGCCCAGGATCGAACCGAACTGGTAGGCGAAGTTCAGGTTACGCGGATAGGGGTGCTGCACGAAGGTGTGGTGCATCACCGTGACAAGCGGCAGACGGTCGTCGAACCACTTGATCACCTTGTTGTCGGTCTGAAATGACATGTCTGTTCCCTCAACCGATCTTGATCTGGGTGTCGGTCAGGAATTCGTACTCCGGCACCTCCAGGTTGGCGGGCGCCGGTCCCTTGCGGATACGACCGGACGTGTCGTAGTGCGAACCGTGGCAGGGGCAGAACCAGCCGTCATACTCACCGGCGAAGCCCAGCGGCACGCAGCCGAGATGGGTGCAGATACCCAGCACCACCAGCCATTCCGCCTTGCCTTCCTTGTGACGTTCCGCGTCGCTCTGCGGATCGGGAAGATCGTTCACGTCGACGGCCAGTGCCGCCTCGATCTCCGCTTCCGTGCGGCGGCGCACGAACACCGGCTTGCCGCGCCAGCTGATCGTCACGCTCTGTCCGGGCTCGATCCCCGAGATATCGACTTCCGTCGACGACAGGGCCAGCACGTCAGCAGACGGATTCATCTGGTCCACGAACGGCCAGACCAGTCCGACGGCGCCGACGCCGACGAACGCGCCAGCCGTGATCACCAGGAAGTCACGGCGTTCGCCGCCGTCTCCCCCATGGGAAGCTGCACTCATGGGCTCAAACCCTCTTGTTCATTCAACTGCCACATCGGACTCGCACACGGCGATCCCCACCCGATGCCGGAAGTACCGTAACAATCAGGAAAGGCAGGCCAAGTCCAGAAGGCGGACTCGATTGCGACAGTGAGCCGCATCGTCGTGACAGCCCCCGGAAAGCACGGATAAGCGGCTGTGTGTGGAGGGAAAATATCATGCGCCTGGCGATGTTCCAGCCGGACATTCCACAGAATCTCGGGGCCGCGATCCGGCTTTGCGCCTGCCTCGGGATCAGGCTGGATGTGATTCGGCCCGCCGCCTTCCCGCTGGACGACCGCGACCTGCGCCGCACGGCCATGGATTATGCCGACGCGGCGGAGATCACCCTGCATGCCGGCTGGCAGGCCTTCGAGGCAGCAAGGGGAGAATCGCGGCTGGTGCTGATGACCACGCGCGGCGCGACCGACCTGCATGATTTCGCCTTCCGGCCCGACGACGTGCTGCTGATGGGCCGGGAAAGTGCCGGTGTGCCGGAACAGGTGCATGACGGCGCCGACGCCCGCATCCGCATTCCGCTGGTGCCGGGCGCCCGATCGCTGAATGTCGTTAGCGCGGCGGCGATGGCGCTGGGAGAGGCCATCCGGCAGAATCGTTGAACCTTGTCGCCGAGTCCCGGCAGCCACCACGATTGACCTCGATCAAGGTGATGGCGTTCATTGCGCGGCAGAAGGCGGCAGCAGCCATCGGACATGGCGCAGGACGACATGGCGCAGGACCAGGGGACAAGAGATGAGCGACAGCAAGGCGACCGACACGCAGCGCAAGGAAACCGCGAGGGCCTGGTTCCAGGAACTGCGGGACCGGATCTGCGCCACCTTCGAGGCGATCGAGGATGAACTGACCGGCCAGGGTTCGGACATGGCTCCGGGCCGGTTCGAACAGACCGCCTGGGACCGTCCCGGCGGCGGCGGTGGCGTCATGTCGGTGATGCGTGGCCGGGTGTTCGAGAAGGTGGGGGTCAACATCTCCACCGTGGACGGCACCTTCTCCGACGATTTCGTCGGCCAGATCCAGGGCGCGAAGGAATCCGGGGGGCGCTTCTGGGCCTCCGGCATCTCCCTGGTCGCGCACATGCGTTCCCCCCGCGTGCCGGCGGTGCACATGAACACCCGCCACATCCGGACCTCCGTCGGCTGGTTCGGCGGCGGGGCCGACCTCACACCGATGGTGCCGAACGATGATGACACGGCGGCGTTCCATGCCGGGCTGAAGGGCGCCTGCGACGCGCACGACCCGGACTACTACGCAAAGTACAAGGAATGGTGCGACGAGTACTTCTTCCTGAAGCACCGCAATGAGCCGCGCGGCGTCGGCGGCATCTTCTACGATCACCTGGACAGCGGTGACTGGGACAGTGACTTCGCCTTCACCCGCGATGTCGGCCAGGCCTTCATCGACACCTACGCCCCGATCGTGCGCGCCCACATGAACGAACCCTGGACGGCGGAGGAGCGCGAGCACCAGCTGGTGCGCCGGGGGCGTTACGTGGAGTTCAACCTGATCTATGATCGCGGCACGACGTTCGGTCTGAAGACCGGCGGCAACACCGAGGCCATCCTGATGAGCCTGCCGCCGGAAGTGAAATGGCCCTGATCAAGGGGTGACAGAGGGGAGCAGGAAGCGATGCACAAGGTGCTTGGACGGGTTCTGACGACGGCGACGGTTCTGGCTCCCCTGCTCCTCGCCGCGCCGGCCATGGCGAAGGACCTGACCATCAAGGCGTTCCATGGCCTCTGGAAGGGCAGCGCGGTCTCGGAGAGCGAGGTCAGTTCCCACTTCCGCGTCACCGCGCGTGACCTGGACGTGGAGATCCGCCCCTTCGCCGTCGGCGGCTTCTCGTTGCGCTGGTCCACTGTGCTGCGCCAGGCCGGTGACCCGAACGCGCCGCGGGAGGAACTGAAGCAGGCCACCGTCGAGTTCATTCCCGACCCGAAGCGCCCGAATGTCTGGCGGGAGGACCAGACGGTCGATCCGATGAGCGGTGAAGCCGTCCACTGGGCCCGCATCGCCGGCCAGACCCTGACCGTCTACAGCCTCGGCGTGCGGCAGGATGGCCAGGCCGACCTGCAGGTCTATGACCGCACGCTGCACGAACTGGGCATGAAGCTGAAATTCACCCGCCTGGTCGACGGCCAGGAAGTCCGCAGCGCCTCAGGGCAACTGGTGAAGCACGCGAACTGATTCTTGCTCAGTTTCCTAAGAAATACTCTCATAGAAGTGCATTTGATTACGTGCAGCAAACGCAGCTTTGAGAATCTTCGGGCCGCCATGAAGCCTGCTCGCACAGAAATCTAATCACTTGTTTCGTGCGCTTAGAGCCACGGCACAAAGTACAGTAGCGGCAGGCCTGCTCTAGATAGCTTTGCCCAGGACGCGAACGAAATTTGCCGTCGCTACGCACCCAGATTTTGGGCGTATCGACAGTTTCCCTAGAATTTCTCCAATAGACATTCGCATTGCTCTCTGAACCATGATGAGGCGCGGTCACGATCATACCTCTTGACCAAGGAATCACGGCCGGGAAACCAAAATCTGAATCCGCTGAAAACAGCACGCCCGGAAATGTTCCGCACTCTGCAGGCGAAGCGAAAACAAGGCTTTCCCTGTTTGCCGTCGTTAATGCGAGATACATCAGAGCAGAGTGAGTGGCAGCAGGGGTCTTAGCGATCTCAATGGAATTGACAGGGATTAGCCTGTTTCGGAGACCGCCACCTACCTGCCCCTCTGAATACTGGAACCATCGGATCGGGATACCGAAGTCGATCGCGGCATGGGCGATCTCACGAATTCGATGCGCAGCATCAAGCGCCTGAAGCCACAGGCGCTTTCTATAGTAAAAAAGATTATATGATTTAAATAGATCTGGCTGTTCGAAAATATAATGGTGAATCTTTAATTGAAGATCGTGCGAAAATTCGTAAAATTCGCCGTAATCTAAATGTGTTTCGATATCATGATCTCTATTCAATTGATTCAGTTCTTGATTTTTGAGTCTATCAGGCAGTATGTTGTTTTCGAGTATATCATTATTCGACTTCTTACTAAGAAAATCCCCCAATCTAGCCAAGTCTGGTAAATTTTCGCTATTGTGAGATTGAGGTAGTTCACTTCGTAAAATGTTGTCCACAAGTTCGTTCAGAAAATTGTCAGGTGTGTCAATTAGGTCTTGCATCCGACTGGCCCAAGAGCCCGGCAACCACAACTCTTCACATCTCAGCCCTGAGCGGAGATAGCCCAGAATTCCATTCGCATGGTCTGCGTCGTTGTGAGTGCATGCTATGATATTGACAGAACTCCTATTAAGATTCGTTTGAAAAATATTTGGAAAATCGCGAATCGACTTTCCTCCATCTACCAACATGGTGCAACCATCTCTATTCAGATAGAATGCATCACCCTGACCAACAGGAAGTGCCACAAATTCACACGTCATATCAAAAACCCGATTCAAAATTTGAAAAAATCAACCGATGCTTCAGAGAAATAATTAAAATAAATTGATTATTATAGTATAGAAGGTATGAATATGGAGTATCTTCTGTCTAGATACTTTCGGAAACTAGTTTAACATGTTCTTGGTGTGCAGTCTAATATTTACTCGTCACCCATCCTGAGTGCCGCCAGGAAGGCTTCCTGCGGGATGTCGACCTTGCCGTAGGTGCGCATCCGCTTCTTGCCTTCCTTCTGCTTCTCCAGCAGCTTCTTCTTGCGGGTGACGTCGCCGCCATAGCACTTCGCTGTCACGTCCTTGCGCATGGCGGAGATGGTCTCGCGGGCGATGACGGAGCCGCCGATGGCAGCCTGGATCGGGATCTTGAACATCTGGCGCGGGATCAGGTCCTTCAGACGCTCGCAGAGCTGCCGACCGCGCTCGTAGGCGCGCTTGCGGTGCACCACCATGGCCAGGGCGTCCACCGGCTCCGCGTTGACCATGATCGACATCTTCACCAGGTCGCCCTCGCGATAGCCGATGACCTCGTAGTCGAAGCTGGCATAGCCGCGGCTGACCGACTTCAGCCGGTCATAGAAGTCGAACACCACCTCCGACAGCGGCAGTTCGTATTCCACCATGGCGCGGTTGCCGACATAGGTCAGGTTGGACTGGATGCCGCGCTTCTCCTCGCACAGCTTCAGCACCGATCCCAGATGCTCGTCGGGGCACATGACGGTGGACTTGATCCATGGTTCCTCGATGCGGTCGATGCGCACCGGATCGGGCATGTCCGCCGGGTTGTGCAGTTCCTGCAGGCTGCCGTCGGTCATGTGCAGCTTGTAGACCACGCTCGGCGCGGTGGTGATCAGGTCCAGGTTGAACTCGCGCTCCAGCCGTTCCTGCACGATCTCCATGTGCAGCAGGCCGAGGAAGCCGCAGCGGAAGCCGAAACCCAGCGCGGCGGAGCTTTCCGGTTCGAAATGGAAGCTGGAATCGTTCAGCCGCAGCTTGGCCAGGCTGTCGCGCAGGTCCTGGTAGTCATTGGCGTCGATCGGGAACAGGCCGCAGAAGACCACGGGGATGGAAGGCTTGAAACCCGGCAGTGGCTTCGCCGTCGGCTTGCCCTCGTCCGTCACCGTGTCGCCGACATCGGTCTCCGCCACCGTCTTGATGGAGGCGGTGAAGAAGCCCATCTCGCCCGGTCCCAGTTCCGGCACCGTCGCCATCTTCGGCGTGAAGATACCCACCCGGTCCACCTGGTGGGTGGCGCCGCTGGACATCAGGCGGATCTTCGAACCCTTCTTCATGGTGCCGTCATAGATGCGCACCAGCACGACCACGCCCAGGTAGGCGTCGTACCAGCTGTCCACCAGCAGCGCCTTCAGCGGCGCGTTCGGATCACCGGTCGGTGCCGGCAGCCGCTTCACCAGCGCCTCCAGCACGTCCGGCACGCCGAGGCCGGTCTTGGCGGAGATCATCACGGCGTCGGAGGCGTCGATGCCGATCACGTCCTCGATCTGCTCCTTCACCCGGTCCGGGTCGGCGGCGGGCAGGTCGATCTTGTTCAGGACCGGCACGATCTCAAGGTCGTTCTCGATGGCCAGGTAGACGTTGGCCAGCGTCTGCGCCTCCACCCCCTGGCTGGCATCCACCACCAGCAGCGCACCCTCGCAGGCGGAGAGGCTGCGGCTGACCTCGTAGGAGAAATCGACGTGGCCGGGCGTGTCGATCAGGTTCAGCTCGTAGACCTCGCCATCGGCGGCCTGGTAGCTGAGGCGCACGGTCTGGGCCTTGATGGTGATGCCGCGTTCGCGCTCCAGATCCATGGAATCGAGCACCTGTGCCTGCATCTCACGATTGTCCAGGCCACCTGTCGCCTCGATCAACCGGTCGGCGAGCGTCGACTTGCCGTGGTCGATATGGGCGATGATCGAGAAGTTTCGGATGTTCTTGAGGTCCATGGCGGCGGAGTATTAGGTCCGCCCGGGGGTCCTTGCAAGCGCCCTGTGAAGCCGCCCGTGCAGGCGCGGTGCGTGCGGCGGTCCGGTCAGTCGGAAAGCGCCACGTCAAGCTGCTCCAGAAGGCGTCGCGCATCCTCCGCCACCGCGGCCTCCGCATCCTGCGCGATGACCGCCAGCAGGTCCTCCCGCGCGCCCGGCAAGTCGCCCGCTGCGGCGCGGGACCGGGCACGCTCCACCAGGGCCTGCGGCTGGTCCGGCTGCAGCGCCAGGGCATTGACGATATCGGTCTCCGCCGCCTGTTTCCGCCCCAGTTCCCGGTTCAGCATCGCCCGTAGTGCGTAGGCCTCCGCCGACAGCTCGTCGAGGGCCAGCACCCGGTCCGTGACCTGCAACGCATCCCCGAACCGCTTCAGTCCCGCCAGCACATGCGCCCGGTCGAGATGCAGCGCCGGGCTGTCGCCCTGCCATTCCAGCGCCCGGTCCAGCACGGTCAGCGCCCGCGCATCCTCCCGCGCAAGCACCCACAGCGCCGCCGCCTGGGACATCAGGGACGCCGCCATGTCGGGACGCGCGGTGCCAAACACCTCCGCCAGTTCCTCCATCCGGGTGGCGGCAAGGCGCGCGTTGCCGTTGGCTGCCAGCGCCAGCGCGACGCAATGTTCCGCCGCCCGGCCCCCGCCCAGGTCACGCCACTGCAGCGCGGCGGTCATGCCGCTCTCCGGATCGCGCTCCACCGCCTCGGTACAGGCCTGGTAGGACCGGACGGTCGGAACCAGCGACTGCGCATGGCCGACAGCCGTCGGCAGCGCCAGGCCCAGCGCCAGCAGCGCGAGCGCTTGACGCACGGGTCCGCGATGGGTCAAGTGCCGCCTCCTGCCAGAGTGGACCTCGATGTCATGATCGCCTCGCAACGCCATCTGTTCGATATTCCGGACGATATCGCCTACCTGAACTGTGCCTACATGTCGCCCCTGATGAAGCCCGTGGTGGCGGCAAGCACCCGGGGGCTGCAGCGCAAGGCCCAGCCCTGGACGGTGACACCGGATGACTTCTTCACCGAGAGCGAGCAGGCGCGCGGCCTGTTTGCCCGCATGATCGGCGCCACGGCGGACGATGTCGCCATCGTGCCTGCGGCAAGCTATGGCATCGCCACTGCGGCTGCCAACCTGCCCGTCGCTGCGGGGCAGCAGATCCTGGTGCTGCAGGACCAGTTCCCGTCGAACGTCTACAGCTGGCGCGACCTTGCGACAGAGTCCGGCGCGGAAGTGCGTACCCTGCGCAGGGAGCAGGACGGCGACTGGACACGCGTCATCCTGGACGCCATCACCGACCGGACAGCGATTGCCGCCCTGCCCCACAACCACTGGACCGACGGCAGCCTGATCGACCTGGCAGCCGTGGGGCGGAAGCTGCGCTCCGTCGGGGCCGCGCTGGTGCTGGACCTGACCCAGTCGCTGGGCGCCCTGCCCTTCTCCGTCACCGAGATCCAGCCCGATTTCATGGTCTGCGCCTGCTACAAGTGGCTGCTGGGCCCCTATTCCGTCGGTTTCCTGTATGTCGCGCCGAAATGGCAGCAGGGCCGGGCGCTGGAACAGGGCTGGATCACCCGCGCGGGGTCGGAGAACTTCGCACGGCTGCTGGACTACACCGATGCGCTGCAACCCGGCGCGCGCCGCTTCGACATGGGGGAGCGGTCGAACTTCGCCCTGCTGCCCGGTGCGATCACCGCCATGCAGCACCTGCTCGACTGGACGCCGGAGGCGATTTCCGAGACCCTGGGCGCCCGCACCCGCGACATCGCGGCGAAGGCAGCGAAGCTGGGACTGCAGGCCCCGCCCGATGCCTCCCGCGCGCCGCATTTCCTCGGCCTGCGCTTCCCCGGTGGTGCCCCGGCGAACCTGGTGCAGGAAATGGCGGCGCAGCAGGTCCATGTCAGCCAGCGCGGGGACTCGATGCGGGTCACGCCACACCTCTACAATACCGACGCCGACACGGATCGCCTGATCCATGCGCTGTCGTCGGTCATCTGATAGCTGCGGGAGGGAGACACCATGAAGATCGCCATTGCCGGTGCCGCCGGACGCATGGGCCGGATGCTGCTGACGGAAGTGCACGGGACCGAGGGCGCGGAGATTTCCGGGGGACTGGAGCGTCCCGGAACTGCCGGTCTGGGTGATGACCTGGGAACCCTGATCGGCACCGGCCCCGTCGGCGCGACATTGAGTGACGACGCGGACGGGGTCTTTGCCGCCGCCGATGTCGTGATCGACTTCACCGTTCCTGCCGCCACCCTGGCCCACCTGGAACATGCCCGGCGGCATGGCACCGCCATGGTCATCGGCACCACCGGCCTGACGGTGGAGGAGGACGCGAAGCTGGATGAGGCGGCGCGCGAGATCACCGTCATGCAGGCCGGCAACATGTCGCTTGGCGTCAACCTGCTGGTGCAGGTCACCGCTCAGGTCGCCGCCGCGCTCGGGATCGACTGGGATGTCGAGGTGACGGAGATGCATCACCGCTGGAAGGTCGATGCCCCTTCCGGCACCGCGCTGATGCTGGGCAAGGCGGCCGCGGAAGGCCGGGGCCAGGACCACGAGGCGGTCGCCGTCGGCGGTCGCCACGGCATCACGGGGGAGCGTCATAAGGGCCAGATCGGCTATGCCGCGCTGCGCGGCGGCAATGTCGTGGGCGAGCATTCGGTGATCTTCGCCAGCGACAATGAAAGGCTGGTGCTGAACCACATCGCCTCCGACCGTCGCCTGTTCGCCACCGGCGCGGTGCGGGCGGCACTATGGTGCGCGGGACAGCCCGCCGGACGCTACGACATGATTGATGTGCTGGGGCTGCGCGGCAACTGATCTTGCCCCGCTCGCTCGGCCCGCTCAGAATGCTTCCCGGGACCACTGACTGGGGAGGAAGCTGGCCATGGATCAGGATTGCATCCGCTCGGGCGATCGCAGGCTCGACCGCGAGACACTGGAGGCCAATGTCGCGAAGGCGGCCGGCGGCTTCAAGGCGCTGGGCGTGGGGGAGGATGACGCGGTCTGCCTGATGCTGCGCAACGACTTCGCCTTCTTCGAGGCGTCGATGGGCGCCACCAATGCCGGGGCCTACGCGGTGCCGATCAACTGGCATGGCACGGCGGAGGAAGTGGGCTACATCCTGGATGACTGCGACGCGCGGGCGCTGGTGGTGCATGCGGACCTGCTGCGCGAAATCGAATCCGCGATTCCCGACGACTGCATCACCATGGTGGTGGAGACCCCGCCGGAGGTCATGCAGGCCTATCGCATCTCCCCCGACGAATGCCGGGTGCCGGAGGGGCGGACGGACTGGAACGACTGGCTGCAGCGCCAGGACCCGATGGTGGGGGAACCCACCACCACCCGCACCAACATGATCTACACCTCCGGCACCACCGGAAACCCGAAGGGCGTGCGGCGCGAACCGGCGACGCCCGAGGTTCAGGACAAGATCTACGGCCTGTTCACCCATGTCTTCGGCATCAGCCCGGACCCGTCGATCCGCACCGTCATCACCGGCCCGATGTACCACTCCGCGCCCAATGCCTACGGCCTGTTCGCCGCGCGCTGCTGCGGCCTGGTGATCCTGCAGCCGCGCTTCGATGCGGAGGAACTGCTGGCGCTGATCGAGAAGGAACGGCTGACCCACATCCACATGGTTCCGACCATGTTCGTGCGGCTGCTCAACCTGCCTGAGGAGGTTCGCAACCGCTACGACCTGTCATCGCTGAAGTTCGTGGTGCATGCCGCCGCACCCTGCCCGGCCGACGTGAAGCGCCGGATGATCGAATGGTGGGGACCGGTGATCAACGAGTATTACGGCGGCACGGAGACCGGTGCCGTCTTCTTCCACACGTCCGAGGATGCACTGCGCAAGCCCGGCACCGTCGGGCGCCCCCTGCCCCATGCGGACGTGCGCATCGTCGATGACAACATGCAGCCGCTGGGTCCGGGCGAGATCGGCGAGGTCTACATGAAGCTGATCGGCTGGCCGGACTTCACCTACAACAAGAACCCGGAGAAGCGGAAGGAGGCCGGGCTGGAACACCTGGTCACCTGCGGTGATGTCGGCTTCATGGATGATGAAGGCTTCCTGTTCCTCTGCGACCGCAAGAAGGACATGGTGATCTCCGGTGGCGTGAACATCTACCCGGCGGAGATCGAGGCGGTGCTGATCGGCATGCCCGGCGTGCGCGACTGTGCCGTGTTCGGCATTCCCGACGACGAATATGGCGAGTCGCTCGCCGCGCATATCCAGCTTTCCGATACCTCGGTGACGGATGCGGACGTCCGCAGCTACATCGCGCAGCACCTGGCCCGCTTCAAGGTGCCCAAGACCATCGTCTTCGCCACCGACCTGCCGCGCGAGGATTCCGGCAAGATCTTCAAGCGCAAGCTCCGCGCCCCCTACTGGGAAGCCGCCGGACGCCAGATCTGAGCTTCCCCTTCCCCCGACCTATCCCTCCAGATCGCGGATGTAGTAGAGCAGGTCCAGTTCCGGCGCGGTGCCCGTCAGGTGGGTGAGGATGGCGTGGGCCTGGCCGCGATGGTGGGCGTGGTGGTTGAAGAAGTGCGCCAGGGTCTCGGACAGCGGCTGGCGGAACTCGTGTCCGGCAATGTTGCGGTAGCTGAAGGGACCGGCCAGGTCCTGTTCGCTGCACCCGGCGATGAAGCCGGTGATCCGCGCATCCTCCGCGTTTCGCAGGTCGCGCAGGCCGGCCAGGTCGGTGGTGATGATGCGGTTGAGCTGCGTTTCCTCCGGCCCGGAGCCGGTAAAACGCCGGAGCCAGACCCGGTCGGCAACGATCATGTGGTTCAGCGTGCCGGTCAGGGAGCCGAAGAAGGCACCGACATCGCGGTTCCGGTCGGTGTCGGACATCCGGCCCGCCGCGTCATAGAGCTTCGCGTTCGCCCAGATGTTGTAGGCCGCGAAGCGTTCGAAATAGGGTCTGAACATCTGCCATCCCTCCGATTGTCCCCCTGTCCGATCTAGCGCCCGGGGGGCGGTCGGGCAATGCGGCCATGGACATTGCCGGGCACGACCGCCATTCTCCCGCCGCCGGTCCTGACCGGCGGAGAAAGGGTTCACTTCGGCGACGGGAACGACGGATGCTGAGACGGCTGTATGACTGGACCCTGGGGCTGGCCGCGCATCGCCGCGCCACACCCGCCCTTGGCCTGGTCAGCTTCATCGAGAGCAGTGTCTTCCCCATTCCGCCGGACGTGATGCTGATCCCGATGATCCTGGCCGACCGGCAGCGGGCCTTCCGGCTGGCACTGATCGCCACCATCTGCTCCGTGCTGGGTGGGCTGGCGGGCTATGCCATCGGCGTGTTCCTGTTCGAGCAGCTGGCCGAGCCGCTGATCCGCTTCTACAGCTACGACGAACCGTTCGCGAAGTTCAGCGATGGCTACAAGGAACATGGCGGCTGGGCGGTGTTCGTCTTCGGCGTCACGCCCTTTCCCTACAAGGTGATCACCATTGCCAGCGGTGTCACGCGGCTGGACCTGCTGACCTTCATCATTGCCAGCGTCGCGGCGCGGGGGCTGCGATTCTTCGTTGTCGCCACCCTGCTCTGGTACTTCGGGGAGCCCATCCGCGCCTTCATCGAGAAGTACCTGGGACCGCTGTTCATCCTGTTCGTGGTCTGCCTGATCGGCGGGTTCGTGGCCGTCCGCTTCCTGCTCTGACGCGGAGGGGCGAACCGCCTACCAGGTTTCGCCGAACGGCCTGACCTCCACCGCGAACGACCAGGCGGAGCGGTCCTGGTGGGCGACGTGAAACACCTCGTCAGCGATGGCCGACGGCTTGGCGAAGAACTCGTCCGGCTTGTCGGGAAAGTGCGACGGCCGCGTCCAGGGCGTGTCGATGGCCGCGTCGATGGTGACGTGCGCCACGTGCACCCCCTTCGGTCCGAAGTCCCGTGCCATCGCCTCCGCCAGGATGCGCTGCGCCGCCTTGGTCGGCGCGAAATGGGAGAAGTGCGGCTTGCCGCGCCAGGCGGCGGTGTTGCCGGTGACGATGATCGCGCCCTCCCCGGCCTCGATCATGTCCGGTACGGTCTCCTGCGCCAGCACCAGCAGGGCCGTGGTGTTGACCCGGAACATCTTCTCCATCTTCAGGGCATCACCCTCCAGCACGAAGCGCGAGCCCCCCATCGCGGCGTTGTGTATCGCAACGCGCGGTGCCCCCATCTCCGCCTTCACCCGGGCCAGCACCTCCCGCAGCGCATCGAGGTCACTGACATCGCAGGCATAGGCCTTCGATCCCGCGATCTCTGCCTCGAGGTCGGTGAGCCGGTCCAGCGAGCGTGCCAGCATGGCAACGCGATAGCCCCCCGCCGCGAACCGGCGCGCGATGGACGCCCCCGTGCCTGCACCTGCACCCGTCAGCACGCATACCGGACCCGTCATTGTCGCTTCCTCCCCTTAACTTCGACTGCGGGGCAGTATAGACCGCGTTCGTGCGCCGTGGCTTTCCCCGGTTGCCGACGGGAAACGGAATGTACGACTGCATCATCATCGGGGCAGGCGCGGCCGGGCTGATGGCGGCGCTCACTGCGGGCCAGCGCGGACGGAAGATGCTGCTGCTGGACCATGCGGAGAAGGTTGGGAAGAAGATCCTGATCTCCGGCGGCGGACGCTGCAATTTCACGAACCTGGGCTGCGCGCCGGAGAACTTCCTGTCCGCCAACCCGCACTTCGCGCGGTCGGCACTGGCGCGCTACACCCCCGCCGATTTCCTGGCCATGGTGGAGCGGTACGGCATTGCCTGGCACGAGAAGACGCTGGGGCAGCTGTTCTGCGACGGCTCGGCGCGGCAGATCGTACAGATGCTGCTGGATGAATGCGCCGCCGGGTCGGTGGATATCCGCCTGAACTGCCGGATCGGCGATGTCAGCCGCGCCGACGCCTTCAGGGTGGAGACCTCCGATGGCAGCTTCACCGCTCCCGCCCTGGTCCTTGCGACGGGGGGACTGTCGATCCCGAAGATGGGCGCCACCGGTCTTGCCCATGACCTTGCCCTGCGTTTCGGCCTGAAGCTGCGGGATGTCCGGCCCGGGCTGGTGCCGCTCACATTCCATGGCGAGACCGGGGAGATGATGCGGGGTCTCAGTGGCGTGGCCCTGCCATGCACGGCCGCTACCGGCCGGACCCGCTTCGCGGAGGCGATGCTGTTCACCCATCGCGGACTCTCGGGTCCGGCGATCCTGCAGGTCTCGTCCTACTGGCGGGAGGGCGGGAGCATTACCCTCGACCTGGCACCCGGCATGGACGTGGTGGAGGCATTGCTCGCGGCGAAGCGCGCGCGCCCGAAGGCACAGCCATCCACGGTGCTGGGGGAGTTCCTGCCCGCCCGGCTCGCCAGCGAACTGGCCACCCGCCACCTGCCCGCCCGCCCGATGGCGGAGATCGGCGACAAGGCGCTGAAACAGCTCGGTTCCCTGCTGCAGGGCTGGAGTCTGCAACCCGACGGTTCGGAAGGCCATGCCAAGGCGGAGGTCACGGCCGGGGGCATCGACACGGACGGCCTGTCATCGCGCACGATGGCGGCAAAGTCGGTTCCCGGACTTCATGTCATCGGTGAGGCTGTCGATGTAACCGGCTGGCTTGGCGGATACAATTTCCAGTGGGCCTGGGCCAGCGGCCGCGCGGCAGGTGAGTCCGTCTAGAACGCTTCCTCCAGCGTCGGACTGGCGCCGCGGACCCTGGTCTGGCGCATCAGGCGGCGGTGGCGGTCGGCGTCGTAGCCGAGACCGCGATGCAGCAGGCAGCGATTGTCCCAGATCACCACGTCACCGGCCTGCCAGCGATGGGTCAGCCGGTTGGACTCCGCCGTCGCCTCCTCGATCAGGCCGTCGATCAGCGCCCGGCTGTCCTTCTCGCTCCAGCCCTCGATCTCCCGCGCGTGGGAGCCCATGAACAGGTTCTTCCGCCCCGTCGACGGGTTGCGGCGCACGAAGCGTTGCCGCACCGGCGGCAGGGATTTCGCCAGTGCCGGCGAGACCGCGTCCGGCGACACCTTGGAACGGGAGAAGACATAGTCATGCACCACGACCAGGGGGTCGACCTCTGCCTTGCGGGCTTCGTCCAGCCGGTCATAGGCGGCTCGCGCGCTGATGAACTGGGTCTCACCACCTTCCGACGGCACCTCGTAGGCCGCGGTGATGGAGACGAAGGCCGGAACCGGTTTGAAGCTGGCATCGGTGTGCCACATGTTGTTGCCGGTCAGGAAGATGGTCTTGCGATGATCGTTGCCGAGCGCGGTTCCATCCTCCTGCACGTTGCCGATGGTGCCGAAATACTCGATCCGGTTCTCCTCCCCCTTCGGCAGGTGGTTCGGCTCCGGCTCCCCGATCTCCCGCGTGAAGGCCAGGTGCCGCTCGTCACCGGGCGCCTGGTCGGGAAAGCAGAGAAACGAATGGCGGTCGATGGCGTCCAGCAATGCGGCGCGGCGGTCGGCATCCAGCGGCGCGGAAAGGTCGAAGCCCGTGACACGTGCGCCGAAATCGGCATGAAGTGGCTGGATCTCCACGACTATTCCTCCCCTGAAACAAGTGCCTGGCGGTCGATCTTCCCCGTGCCTGTCTTCGGCATCTCCGCCACGAATTCCACGATGCGCGGATACTTGAACGGCAGCAAGGCATCGCGGACATGCTGCTGCAGCAGCTTGACCTGGGCGGCATCCCCGGCATGTCCGGTGCGCAGGCAGACCACGGCCCGCAACGCCATGCGCCGGTCCGGCAACTGGTGCGCCAGCACGGCGCATTCATGCACATGCGGATGCTCGTTCAGGCAGCGCTCCACCTCCAGCGGCCAGACCCACTGGCCGGAAACCTTGATCAGGTCATCCGCACGGCCCTGGAAGTGATAGAACCCGTCCCGCTCCAGGAACCGGTCGCCGGTATTGATCCAGTCGCCGCGCATGGTCTCCGCCGTCCTGTCGGGGCGGTTCCAGTAGCAGGGGGCGGAGGAGGTGCCGCGCACCCACATGATCCCCTCCTCCCCCTCCGGGGACGGGTTGCCATCACGGTCGCGCAGCTCGACCTCGTAGCCCGGCACGCGCCTGCCCGCGGCACCGATCCGCTGCTCCTCCTGCGTGTTGGAGAGGTAGATGTGCAGCACCTCCGTCGAGCCCAGACCCTCGATCGGGCAGAGGCCGGTCAGGTCCCGCCAGGCGTTGAAGATGTCCTCCGACAGGGTCTCCGCCGCCGACATGGCAAGCCGCAGGGAGGACAGGTCCCGCTCCGCGACACCGGGCGTGCGGCAGATGGCAGTGTAGAGCGTCGGCAGGCCGTAGAGGACCGTCGGGCGGAACCGTTCGATGCAGTCCAGTACCGCGCGCGGTTCCGGCCGCCCCGGCATCAGCACCGTGGTGGCGCCGACTGAGAAGGGAAAGGTGAACGCATTGCCGAAGCCGTAGGCGAAGAAGATCTTCGGCACCGAGAAGCAGATGTCGTCGGACCGCAGCCGCAGGACCCGCTCCGCGAAGGATTGCTGCGTGTAGGCCATGTCATGGTGCAGGTGGACGATACCCTTCGGTCGGCCCGTGGAGCCGGAGGAATACATCCAGAAGGCCATGTCGTCAGGACCGGTATCGCCAACCGTCAACTGGTCGGGCTGACCGGCAATGAAATCCGCCGCATGCTGGCTGTTCGCGGGCAGGTCGCCGCTGCCATTGGCGATCACCACCCGCTCCAGCTTCGTGCCCGCCATGGTCTCCGGCGTGAAGCGGTCGGTGAACTCCGCCTCCGCCACCGCGATGCGGGCATCTGTGTCGGCCAGGAAGAACTGCAGCAGGTCCGGCGTGGTCAGGGTGTTCAGCAGCACCGGCACGAAACCCGCCCGCACGGCCCCGAAGAAGGCCGCCGGATAGGTCGGGGTGTCATCCAGGAAGAAGGCAATGCGTGCCCCACGCGCCAGGCCGAACGCCCTGAAAGCATGGCCCCAGCGCGCCGCCTCGGCACAGAGTTCGCCATAGGTCAGCGTCCCTGCCGGGCCGGTCACGGCGATCCGTTCCGCGTTGGCGGGCAGGTTGTCGAACAGGATGGCGCTGCAGTTCGGATGTGCCGCCTTGTCGAAACCGATCTCTGCCGCCCCCGGGGTTTCGCCCACCGGGTCCGTGATCCGTTCGTTCATGCCCCTTCCCCCCTTGCTGCTTCGTAGCGGGCCATGAACCGGGGCGACAGCTTGCGCAGGCGATCCATGTCCACCCGCCCGGAACGGGTGATGTAATCGAAGGCGAAGTCCAGCGGCGCCAGCGCCATCTTCTCCGGGAACCGGTCGTACCAGGCCGCGGAGGTATTGGCGGCATCGACGATCTTGCGCGCGATGGGCAGCCGCGCGGCCTGGAACGCCTGCAGCGCGGTCGGCAGGTCGGGGGCTGCCTGCAACGCCTTCACCAGCGCGATCGCATCCTCCATCGCCAGCCGGGTGCCGGAACCGATGGAGAAATGCGCCGTGTGGGCCGCGTCCCCCAGGATCACCCGGTTGCCGCTGGCCCAGCGTTCGCACCACAGGCGCGGAAACCGGCGCCACATGGAGCGGTTGCAGATCAGTTCCGCCCCCTGCAGCGGCTCCCGGAAGATTTCCGCGCACGCGGTGGCGGTCTCGGTCTCGCTCATCTGCGCGAAGCCATGTGCAGCGAAGGTCGCCGGATCGCACTCCACGATGAAGGTGCTCATGGCGGGCTGGTAACGGTAGTGATGTGCGTTCAGCGTGCCCCGGTCGGTGCGGACGAAGGTCTGGGTCAGCGTGTCGAACGGCCGGGTGGTGCCGAACCAGGCGAAGTGGTTGCCGAAATGCTCCATCGACGGGCCGAATGCAGCCTCGTCCGATACCCGCACCAGCGAATTCAGCCCGTCCGCGCCGATCACCAGGTCCGCCTGCAGTTCATCGACGGAGGCGACCTGGGTCCCGAAACGCAGCTCGACGCTTTCCTCCTGCGCCCGGCGCTGCAGGATCTGCAGCAGTTCCAGTCTTCCGATGGCGGCGAAGCCGATTCCGTCCAGCGTCACCCGATCACCCGCGTGGCTGAGCGTCATGTTGCGCCAGCGTTCCATGCGCGGGGTGATCAGGTCATGGGTCTCGGGGTCGTCGGCACGCAGGAAGTCCAGCGCCTGGTCGGAGAAGACAACGCCGAAGCCGAAGGTGGCATCCGCCGGGTTCTGCTCCGTGACCCGGACCGACAGTCCCGGCCATGCGCGTTTCAGCAGGATTGCCGCGTACAGCCCGGCGGGTCCGCCCCCCAGGATCTCGACATGTTCCAGATCAGTCACCTGCTCCGTCCCTCCCCGTCCGCAACAGACCGGAAGGTGCCACGATCAGATGGTGATGACCATGCCGTCATAGGCGGGTTCGATACCGGCAGGCAGTTCGGCCTTCAGGGTGCGGTAGTCCAGGTCGACATGCATGTTGGTCAGGATCGCACGCTCCGGCTTCACCCGGTCGATCCATTCCAGCGCCCTGTCCAGGTGGGCATGGGTCGGGTGCGGGCGGTAACGCAGCGCATCGACGATCATCACCCGGCTGCCGGCCATGGCCTCGAACGCCGCGTCGTCCAGTTTCACCACGTCGTTGGCATAGGAAACGTCGCCGAAGCGGAAACCCAGCGAAGGCATGGTGCCGTGGTCCTGGTAGAAGGGCAGGATGGGCAGGTTGCCGACACGGAACGGTCCATCGATCAGGTGGTCGTTGACGATGGCGGGATAGGCCGGAGAGGCCTCGTCGGGAAAGCAGTAGCCGAACTTGCGCTTCAGCCGGGTCAGGGTCTCCTGGTCGCCCCAGACCTCAATGCGGCGGCGATTGTGGATGGCCAGCACCCGCAGGTCATCCAGCCCGTGCGTCTGGTCGGCGTGATCATGGGTCCAGATCACCCCTTCCAGGTCACTGACTTCCGCGTCCAGCAACTGCTCGCGCAGGTCCGGCGAGGTGTCGACCAGCACCCGCGTGCCCTCGTGCTCGACCAGGATGGAACAGCGACGGCGACGGTTCTTCGGCTCGTGCGGGTCACAGACGCCCCATTCGCCGCCAATGCGCGGCACGCCGCCGGAGCTGCCGCAACCAAGTATGGTGACCCGCATGCTCAGAACACCGCCCGGGTGAACAGGTCGCGGAAGTTCTGCGTCGTCCGCTCCGCCACTTCCTCGGCGCTGACGCCCTTGATCTCCGCCACCTTGGCAGCCGTGTAGGCGGTCATGGCGGGCTCGTTGCGCTTGCCGCGCTTCGGCACCGGCGTCAGGTAGGGGCTGTCGGTCTCCACCAGCAGCCGCTCCAGCGGCACCGCCTCCACCGTCCGGCGCAGGTCCTCCGCCGACTTGAAGGTCACGATGCCGGAGATCGATATGTAGAAGCCGAGTTCGAGCGAGCGGTCGGCAAGCTGCCGGGTGCCGCTGAAACAGTGGATCACACCGGTGAACGGCCCCTGCCCCATCTCTTCGCGCAGGATGTCGATGGTGTCGGCCTCCGCATCCCGCGTATGGACGATCAGCGGCAGCCCGGTTTCACGCGCGGCACCGATATGGGCGCGGAACAGGCGTTGCTGCACGTCACGGGGACTGTGGTCGTAGTAGTAATCCAGGCCGGTTTCACCGATGCCGATCACCTTCGGGTGCCGGGCCAGTTCCACCAGTTGCGCCGTGTCGGTGTCCGGCTCGCTCTCCGCCTCGTGCGGATGCACGCCGACACTGCAGAACAGGTCGTCGGCGCGTTCCGCGATGCCGCGCACGATGTCGAACTCCCGCAGCTTGGTGGAGATCGTCACCATGGGCGAGACCCCGGCATTGCGGGCGCGGACCAGCACGTCGTCCAGGTCCCCGTCGCGGGCCAGGTAGTCCAGGTGACAATGGGAATCGACCAGCATCACCTCACCCCTTCGCGGCGGCGTCTTCGACCACGATGCGGGGGAACACCGGCACCGGCTTGTCGATGGCCGTGCCACCGGCAAGGGCGTTCGCCGCCGACAGGTGCACGAAGCTGCGTGCGCCCGCCGGCACCTTCAACTGGTCCAGCAGGTTGGCGCCCGCGTCGGGCATGATCGGCTGGATCAGGATCGCCACCTGCCGCACCGTCTCCGCCAGCACGTAGAGCACTGTCCGCATCCGGTCCGGATCGGTCTTGCGCAGGGTCCAGGGGGCCTGGGCATCGACATAGCGGTTGGCCGCGCCACAGACATCCCAGATCGCCGACAGCGCCTTGTGCAGGGCCTGGACGTCGATCTCCGCCCGGACCTTCGCCAGGGTGCCCGCCGCCAGGTCCAGCAGCGCGCGGTCGTCGTCGCTGTAGGGCCCGGGCTGCGGCAGCGCGCCGTCGCAATTCTTGAAGATCATCGACAGCACGCGCTGCGCCAGGTTCCCGAGATCATTGGCCAGGTCGCCGTTCGTCCTGTGGATCATGGCCTCGCGGGAGAAATCGCCGTCATTGCCGAACGGCACCTCGCGCAGCAGGAAATAGCGCGTCTGGTCCAGGCCGTAGGTCTCCACCAGCTCTTCCGGTGCGATGGCGTTGCCGAGCGACTTCGACATCTTCTGCCCCTCGATGGTCCACCAGCCATGGGCAAAGACCCGCTTCGGCGTTGGCAGACCGGCGGACAGCAGGAAGGCCGGCCAGTAGACGGTGTGGAAGCGCAGGATGTCCTTGCCCACCATGTGGACATCGGCGGGCCAGAACCTGCCATACAGCTCGCTGTCCGTGTCCGGGTAGCCGACAGCGGTCATGTAGTTGGTCAGCGCATCCAGCCAGACATACATGATGTGGTCGTCATCGCCCGGCACCGGGACGCCCCAGTTGAAGCTGGTGCGGGAGATCGAGAGATCGCGCAGCCCACCCTTCACGAAGCTGATGACCTCGTTGCGCCGTGCCGTCGGCAGGATGAAGTCCGGGTTCTCCTCGTAGAACGCCAGCAGCCGCTCGCCCCAGGCGGACAGGCGGAAGAAGTAGCTCGGCTCCTCCACCCACTCGACCTCCGCGCCGGAGGGCGCGGTGCGGGTGCCGTCGGGATGCTTCGTCAGCTCGTCCTCGCCGTAGAACGCCTCGTCCCGCACGGCATACCAGCCGGAATAGCTGCCGAGATAGATGTCGCCGGCTTCTTCCAGGCGCTTCCAGAGCGCCTGCACGGAACGGATGTGACGGTCCTCGGTCGTGCGGATGAAATCGTCGTTGGAGACATTCAGCACCGGCATCATGTCACGGAAGTTCTGCGCCAC
This sequence comes from Minwuia sp., assembly GCA_965228535.1. Taxonomy (GTDB): domain Bacteria; phylum Pseudomonadota; class Alphaproteobacteria; order Minwuiales; family Minwuiaceae; genus Minwuia. The sequence goes on from CBDDHU010000003.1 coordinate 2,629,682, forward strand.
CCGGTCACAGAAGGCCTGCGGATCGGTCTCGGCAGCGGCGGCGGACTTCTCCACCTTCTGGCCATGCTCGTCCGTGCCGGTCAGGAAATGGGTGTCGAAGCCGTCCAGCCGCTTGAAACGCGCGATCACGTCACAGGCCAGCGTCGTGTAGGCGTGGCCGATGTGCGGGCGGTCATTCACGTAGTAGATGGGGGTGGTGATGTAGAACGGACGGCCCTGGCCCTCGCTCTGTCCTGCCCCGCTGCCCTGCGATGCAGCGTCGATGGTCATCCGTCTCTCCCGCTCGGCGTCCCGCGACGCCCTGATACCCGAACATGTTGACGATCCGACCGCATCAGGCCCGGTTGCCACCCGTGCTTGCCCGTGCCGCCTCCTCGAAATCCGAGAGGATCGACAGGGTCACGGCCTTGCGGTTCAGATTGACGGCTCCGGTACGCTCCCTGAGCCGCGCGAGTTTGTCCCATACCTCGAACCATTGTTCAAGACTGCCCCCGGTCAGGCGCTGCATCAGTTCCCGCTCCGGCTGGCTGGCGGCCAGGTCCCGGAACGGCGTCTGCACCAGGCGTTTCAGGAACCCGTCCAGCAGGTCCATCAGCAGCGCGAAGGCGATCTCGCCCTGCCCGGTCTTCGCCACCATGTCGCCGAGCTTCTGGGCCGCGGCGCGATCCATGTGCGGCGCGGAGACGAGCACGGCAAGCAGCTGGCGGTAGAGCGCCTCTCCGCCCGCCGCCTCCAGCCGAAGTGCCAGGCCCGGCGAGCCGTCGGCAAGCTGCAGCAGCAGTGCCGCCGTCGCCTCCTCCAGTTCCGGCTTCGCATCGGCCATCACGGCCAGCCCCTGTGCCTGGCTCAACGGACCGAGCGAGAGACGGCGGCAGCGGGAGCGGATGGTCGGCAGCAACCCACCCGGTGCGTGGCACACAAGGATGAACACCGTGTCCGAAGGTGGTTCCTCAAGAGGTTTCAGCAAGGCATTGGCGGCATTGCGGTTCATGTCGTCGGCCGCGTCGATCAGCACCACCCGGCGGGTCGGCAGGTTGGCCCGCTGACCCAGGAAGGCGGTCAGGCGACGGACATCGTCCACCCGGATCTCGGTGTAGTAGCGCTTGCGGTCATGGTTCCAGTCGCGGCGCAGGATGACGAGGTTCGGGTGCGACCCACCCGCCACCTGCATGAACAGGGGATCCTCGGTATCCGCATGCAGGCTCGGGGCCTCCGCCCCGAACAGGCTGCCGCCAGCCTCCCCCGACAGCAGGCTGCGCGCGAAGTGATAGGCCAGGGTCGCCTTGCCCGTCCCGGCCATCCCGGTCAGCAGCCAGGCATGATGCAGCCCCTTGCCCGCAGCCGCCTCCGCTAGGGTGTCCCAGGCTTCCGCATGGCCATGCATGCGGGTGGTCAGGGCGGGATGCAGTTCCTCCGAGATCTCGTCGGGGGCGGGACGTGTGGCCTCGTCACTCATGGGAGCGCCAGCCTTTCCAGCACGACCTCCAGGATCTGCCGGGCAATCCCGTCGATGCTGTCCGTTGCCTGGATGACGTGGCACCGCTCCGGCTCCGCTGCGGCGATGTCCAGGAATCCCTGGCGCAGGGACTCGTGAAAGCGGCGCTGCGCGGTCTCGAAACGGTCGCTGGCCGCGGCGCGGGCAGCCGCACGCCGCAAACCCGTCTCGACCGGAGCATCGAGGATGATGGTCAGGTCGGGCATCCGCCCCTGCATGACCATGTGGTGCAGATCCATGATCAGGTCAGGTCCTGCCGTCGTGTCCAGACCACCGGCGGCACCCTGGTAGGCCCGCGTCGAATCGACGAACCGGTCGCAGATCACGACACCGCCCGCGGCGACGGCCGGGGCGATGACCTGCCGCATGTGGCTGTGGCGCGCGGCGTTCAGCAACAGCACCTGCTCCACCGCATCAAGGTCATGGGACGGATCCAGCAACAGCCCGCGCAGCGTTTCCGCCGTGGCTGTGCCGCCGGGTTCGCGCGTGGTGGTCACGTCGTGACCGCGTGCGCGCAGGGCATCGGCCAGCAGGGCGGTCTGGGTGGACTTGCCGACCCCTTCCCCGCCCTCGAAGGTGATGAACAGCCCGCGCCGGGCCGGACCGCCTGTCGCCGGTTCAGCCACCCGAACCCCAGATGACATGCGCCAGCGCCGCGCCGATACGGCCCAGCGGTCCCAGCGGGGCCACGTCGTCCGCCGCCAGCAGCGGGGCCGAGGCGAGCTGTCGGCCATCGGCAGTGACCACCAGCCGTCCGACCTGCTGACCCTTGTTCACCGGGGCCGGGACGGGGCCGTCATAGACCGCCTCCACCTTCATCCGGGCGCGGTCGGCCCGCGCCATGCTGACCAGCAGGTCGTCCCCCAGCATCAGGGGCACCCGGGTCGACTGCCCCAGCCATACCTCGGCATCGGAGATGGTCTCGCCCGCGCTGCCGAGACGGTAGGTCGCGAAGGTGCGGAAGGCCCACCGCAACAGGCGTTCCGCCTCGTCACCCCGCTCCCGCGAACTGTCCAGCCCGGCCACCACCATGACCAGCCGCTGGTCGCCGCGCCGCGCCGACGCGGTCAGGCCATACCCGGCATTCTCGGTATGGCCGGTCTTCAGGCCATCGGCACCGATGCTGCGATACAGCAGCGGATTGCGGTTGCGCTGCGTGATGTCGCTGTAAGTGAATGATTTTTCCGCGAAAATCGGATAATAGTCGGGGAAGTTCCGGATCGTCAGCATGGCCACCCTGGCCAGGTCGCGCACGCTCATCCGATGTTCCGGGTCGGGCCAGCCTGTGGCGTTGCGAAGCTCCGTGTTCTCCAGCCCCAGTTCCCGCGCGCGACGGGTCATCTGCTCGGCGAAGGCTTCCTCGCTGCCGGCCAGGGCCTCCGCCACGACGATGCTCGCATCATTGCCGGACTGGATGATGATGCCGCGCAGCAGGTCCTCGACCCGTACCTGCTTGCCGACCTCCACGAACATCTTGGAGCCGCCCTTCTTCCAGGCCTTCTCGCTGACCGGGAAGGTATCGTCCAGGCTGAGCGCGCCGCTCTGGATCCGCTCCAGCAGCATGTAGATGGTCATCAGCTTGCTCATGGACGCCGTCGGGATCGGCTGGTCGGCATCCCGTTCGAACAGCGTCTGGCCGGATTCGTAGTCCAGGATGATGGCGTGCCGGGCCTTGGTCTCGAACTCTGCCGCACGCAGCGGCGCGACCAGGGTGAGCGTGCAGAGCAGCAGGACAGGCAGCAGTCTCAAGGGCATGAGCAGGTGACCTCAACGCGGTTCCAGATGGTGTCGGGCAAAGCCCGGCGCAGTCTAGTCGACGATGATGCGCGCGTCATCCGCCCCGGCGTTCAGCGCCAGCGCGAGCAGCTGGTCCGCGCGTTCCACATTGTCGATGGGGCCGAGCCGGACACGGAAGAAATCCCGGTCGTCCACCAGCACATGGTCGATGAAGGCCGGGCCTACCGCGGCAAGGCGGGAACGCAGCCGGTCGGCATTCTGGAACACGGTGAAGGAACCCGCCTGGACGAACAGCGTGGTGGGCGCCACCGGCACTACCTTCACGTCACCGATCTCGCCGGTCGAGGGCTGGTCGATCGTCAGCGGCTTGCTCGTCACCGGTTTCTGCACCACGGGCTTCGACTGGTTTAGCGCGGCATCACCGTTCGCGCCCTCCGGCGGCGGCAGGGAGGCGACGCTGACACTCTTGCGCGGTGCCGCAGCCACGGCCTTCTTCTCGTTGCGTGGCGTCGTCACCGGACGCAGGACGAATCGGTCATCGTCGGAGCCGACCACCTCCACCCTGACCCGGGCCACGCCCTGGCGTTCGAAACCCAGCAACTGCGCCCCGCGCTGCGACATGTCGATGATGCGGTTGTTGACGAAGGGGCCGCGATCATTGACCCGGACGGTCAGCACGCGCCCGTTCTCCAGGTTGGTCACGCGGACCGTGCTGGGCAGCGGCAGGGTCTTGTGCGCCGCCGTCACGATCCGCTTGTCGTAGATCTCCCCGCTGGCCGTCGCACGGCCATGGAACGGATCGCCATACCAGGATGCGATGCCGGTCTCGTCATACTCCGGCATCTCGCTCGGGTAATACCAGATACCCTTGATCTGGTAGGGGCGCAGGCTGGCGCGGCGGATCTTCGCCGCGTCGATCTGGCGGGTGGTAGTACCGGACAGGTCCGACTGGGCCAGCTGCTTCGCACCATGGATCGCCAGGGTGGTTTCCGCACATCCGCCGAGACCCAGCAGTAGGGCCGGCATGGCCGCGACGGCAAGCCACCGGAACAATGCCAACTGGTGACGTGCCATTTTCGTCGCTCCAGAGCTCGCCAGTGTGATTCGCCCAGTCTATCTGCGGCCTATCGCGTCGGCAAGCTGTGAGACCGCCAATCCGTAGAGATGCGCACAATTGTAGCGCAGGATGGAATGGTAGTTCCGGTAGACCAGGAAGGCCTTGCCGCCCGGCCCATCCGGTTCTACCAGCGATGCGGGCAGGTTGCGGGCGGGCAGGTCGGTGCCGTCGGCACGCCTGACGCCCAGTTCCTGCCACTCGGTCAGACCGATGGCACCGGACATGTTGTCGATGGCCCGGCAGCCGGAACCGGAGCGGGCCGGCGGTATGGCCGCGCGGAAGGCAGCAGCGTCGGGCAGCCTCACCTCCCTGCCCCAGGTCTGGTCGTCATGCCAGCCGTGCTTCGCCAGGTAGTTCGCGATGGAGGCGAACACGTCCGCCTCGTTGGTCCAGATGTCGCGGCGGCCATCCCCGTCATGGTCGCGCGCGTAGGCCATGTAGCTCGACGGCATGAACTGCGGCTGCCCCATGGCACCGGCCCAGGATCCCAGCATCTCGCCATGGCTGATGTAGCCCCTGTCGATCATCAGCAGGGCCTGGAACAGCTCCCGCCGGAAATAGCTGGACCGGCGCCGGTCATAGGCCAGGGTCGCCACGGCAGGCACCACCGGCATGGTCGGTTTCACCGCGCCGTAGCGGGTCTCCATGCCCCAGATCGCCAGGATGAAGCGTGGCTGCACGCCATACTCCGCCGCGATCGCGTCGAGCAGTTCCCGGTTTGCCTCCAGCTTGCCGCGCCCGACGCGGATGTTGGTGGGGGTCAGCAAGCGGTCGCGATAGATCTGGAAGGTGAGCTTGAACTCGGACTGGTTGCGGTCGCGCTGCACCACCCGCCGCACAGGCTCGATGCCGGTCAGGGCGACGCGGATCGTCTCCTCCGCGATGCCCTTCTCGCGCGCTTCCTGGCGCACGCCATCCAGCCAGGCGTCGAAGGGCGGTGGCGCCTCCTCCGCCCAGGCGGCCTGCAGCGACAGCGCGCAGGACAGGGCAAGACCGAACAGAACCGCAGACAAACGCATGAAGAACCCCTGTTTCCAGCAGGCTGCATCATCGGTGGCAGGCAATGATTCGGGAAGTCACGCGCCGGTGAGCGACGGACGGAAGCGGTCAGCCGCCGGAACCGACCAGCAGCAGGTCCCCTTCCCGCCGCAGGTTCTCCGCCGCCTTCGGCCCCTCAAGCATCTCGACCATGCGGACCAGCCCGTACAGACCGGCCCGCGCGCTGGCCTGGGCGGCCGGGTCCGACCCCGTCCGGGGCAGTTGCCGCATCATTTCCGCCCGCCGCGCATCAATGTCCCGGCGGAGCTCGTCGCGTCGCCGCCGCAGCGGATTGTCGATGCCCAGCCGGTCGATGCGGTCGCCCAGCCGGATGACATTGTCGATCTGGCTCTCCAGCTCCCGATAGGTCTCGGCATGTTCCAGGCCTGCGCTCAGCTCCGGCGGCAGCAACTGCGCGATCTGCTTCTGCCTCTCCTGCTGCAGTTCCTCGACGCTGATCAGCTTCCCGATACCGTCGAGGGTGTCGGCGATCCGCTGCCCGGCCTTCTGCGTCATGGCACCGGCCGCGCCGGACGCCTTGATGCCGCCCAGCCGGTCCAGCAGGCGCTCCGCCCGCTGCACGCTCTCCCGCGTGCTCAGGTCGCCGGAGGCCAGTTCCGTCGTGTCGGCGTCGATACCCTTCTCGATCTCGCTGCGCACCACCCGGATCAGGTTCTGCCGGGTCGCGCCGGGCAGGCTGCGGTCGTCCCCGGCCAGCATTGTGATGACGCTTGCCGGGTTCTCCAGCCGTCGCGACAGCAGCGCCATGAGGTAGCGTGCATGGCCGGTGCGGTCGTGCGGCAGCCCGCGCAGCAGCTTCACCAGCAGCTTCCGGCCGCTGTCATCCAGCGTATCGACCCGCCCTTCCGGGATGCCGCGCGCCAGGCTGACCATGGCATCGCCGATCTCCAGGCAGCCGATGACCAGGCCGAGGCGTCGGCGCAGGTCCACCGGCCCGCGCGCCGGGCCACAACGGACCCCGTTCAGCGCCACGGCCGCCGCCTTCCACACTTCCCGTCCGAGCAGGAACTGGCCGGCACGGTCTTCCGGGCGCTGGTTCAGGTGCGCCAGCCGCTGTTCGAACCGGGCAAGCTGGTCTGCGGGCAACCGGCGCCGGACAAGGCGGGAGATCGGGGTGCAGTGGCGGCGCAGGATCAGCCCGGCATCCGCCGTCTCCTGGTTGACGAGGAATTCCTCGAACGGCTGGCACAGCAGGCGCGTCAGGGTCAGGGCGCGGACCGGGCGCATCCGTACCAGGCGACGGCGCAGGATCTGCATTTCCGGCTGCACGTCGGCCTTGCTGCCGAGCTTCTCGTAGAGCCGGTAGAGTTCCAGGAACTGGTCCGGCTGCAGGGAGAACAGGCGCTGTTCCAGTTCCTCGGTTGAAACGGTTCCGGTCATCCGCTGGCCCTCCCTTTCGGTGGTGCTGCAGGCGGTTGCGGGCGGGCGATCAGGTCCTCGTCGAGGTCGCCGCTCAGCCAGTCCTCGAACACCCGGACCCGGCTGCGATACTCCCGGAACAGTTCCACCGAGCGTCGACCCGCCGCCGCATCCACTTCCCGCGCCGGAACGATGGGGATGATGCGACCGATTTCCGTCACCGCCACGTCGATGGCCAGGTTCTCCGACACCGCGTCATCCCAGATGCGCAGCACGTAGTCCCAGCCATCCAGCAGCCAGGCAATCCGCAGCAAATGTCCGCGCAGGGCCTTGCGGCTCACCTCCCACTCCGACATCAGGCGGATCGGATCGGCCAGCAAGCGGTCGACCTCCGCGATCGCGCGCCCCGCTATGCCTGCGGAATGTTCCGCCGACATGGCCGCGAAACGTCCGACATGGGCCAGGTCGGAAACCGTGGTGCGCCCCCAGTTGTCAATGGCGTGGGCGAATTCCTGCATCATGGTGTGCAGGTTGCGCAGCCGTCCCGGCTCCGGCAGGGCGCGCAGCCCCAGCGTGCCGAGCGCGGCCGACAGTTCCTCGATGTTCTGGTCGATGGCGACAGCGTCGATGCCGGCACGGGCGGCAGCGCCGGTCAGCACCTGGCGCACCTTCTTCCGTCCCTCCGGTGAGCCCATGTCGGAGACGAGACCGGCCCCGATCTCCCCGCCGCCCCGACGCACGGTGTCGAGCAGCAGCATGATGCGGGTCGCGACCTGCACCTCGGCGGCCCGGGTCAGTTCCTCCCGCGCCCGCTCGGCCAGTTCCTGGCCACCGATGCCGGTGGTGGCCAGTTCCAGCCAGCAATGGCGGATGTCGGTCGGCGTCACCGCCTTCTCCCGCGCCACGACCTCCGTCAGGGTGCGGTCATGCACCGACAGGGTAGTGATGTCCGGCAGGCTGCTGAAGGCAGTGACATAGACTCCCTTGCCGCCGGAGAATCCGGGCAGCACGACCTCCAGCCGTTCCCGGTGATCCAGGCGCACGCGGCACTGGGCCAGCGCCGTGGTGGTGAAGGGCACGACCGTCCCGCGTTCCAGGAAGGTGCTTGGTTCGTAGTGGCTGCGTCGTGCGCGGGCGGCCCTGTGCGCGGCTGATGCGGGCGCACGCGCCGTGGCGACGGCTGCCGAACCTGCCCCCGATGCCCTTGAATCCGTTGCCACCCCTGCCCTCGCCTGATGCGGTCCGCGCCCGGCCTGGGCGCAGCGGCAAGGCTAGGTCGCAATGGCAAAGATTGGCTTAACCGTCAGGTTCGCTCGTCCAGCTTCCTGCGAATGGCTGCTATCTGAGCATCGGCGTCGATGCTGGTCAGGGCCGTGATCTCCAGTTCCCGGTCCTCCAGGACATCGCCACCGTCACTTGCCGCGATGCGGTCACGGATCACCGCATCGCGACGGTGCAGCAGAGCCTCGATCTGCGGGCGGAACAGCACCATCATCGCGCTGAGCCAGCGGTTGACGGGCCATTCCGGCCAGATCAGGTCCATCTCGAACCGGTCCAGCATGGCGATCACGTCATCCGCGCCATACAGCGTCTCGCCCGTGACCCAGCGGTTGGTGCTGAACAGGTGTGTGGGCACGCCATAGGCGTTCATCGAGACCGCGACCAGGTGTGCCAGGGCATCCTTGCCCGACGGCCAGACCTCGTCACGCTCCAGCGGCAACGGCCGCACGCCCGGCGGCATCCCCCTGGCCCGCAGGAAGGTATGGAAATGCCCGTGCTCCCCCGTCGCGCCCCGGTGGGCGTGGTAATAGTACTGGCTGTGCGTCTCCGGGTCGTAGACGTCGCCTTTCGGGTAATGGTCCCACTCGTAGAAGGTCTCCGACTGGCGCAGCAGCAGGCCGACGATGTTGTCCTCCGTCTTCGCGATCACGCGATAGACTTTCAGCAGTTCGTCGGCGGCTGCCAGCATGGCCTGCAGCCGCGCGGTATCGCAGTCCTGCAGCAGGCTCGCAGGATCCAGCACCAGGTCGGCCTCGGCATCCGCCGTGTCACCGGACCACTTCTCGCTCAGTCCCGGAACAGCAGCCTGTGTCTCCGGGGTTCCCTGCATCATTCCGCTCGCTCCTTCTGCCGGCTCCGTTCCATGCCCGCACCAGACAGTTAGACCCTGACCTGACCAGTGTCGAACCGCCCCCCGATCATCATGCTTCACATCTGCGGGATCATGCCCTCCACGGCGACCGCAACAGGGTGGCCGGGTCTGCCGTCATGCTGTGCATTCGCGGGGCCAGGGACCATCGCTTCGACAGATTGGCCGTCCGGTTCTGCACAATTCATTGGCAACGTGCCCAAAACAAGGGCAACAGAAATGCGCAATAATCTGGCATGAAGCTGTAACCTGTTGTTTTCAAGTGAAATTTCCGGACGCTGCGGATGGCACGAGCCATGCTATTCTCTTCCGGCGTGATCATGCGGTTGCGCGAGGAAACGTACTGCTCAGAGGACGCCGAGAACACGTTGATGAAAAAGATCGAGGCAATCATCAAGCCCTTCAAGCTGGACGAAGTGAAGGAAGCGCTTCACGAGGTCGGCCTGCAGGGCATCACGGTGACGGAAGCCAAGGGCTTCGGTCGCCAGAAGGGGCACACCGAGCTCTATCGCGGTGCCGAGTATGTCGTCGACTTCCTGCCCAAGGTGAAGGTCGAGGTCGTGGTCGAGGACAGCATGGTCGAGCGCGCGCTGGAGGCGATCCAGCAGGCGGCACATACGGGCCGTATCGGTGATGGCAAGATTTTCGTGTCGGCGGTGGAGGAAGTGATCCGCATCCGCACGGGCGAGAAAGGGGTCGACGCGGTCTGACGCGTCTGCTTCCGGTTGGGGGTCCACCCGGAACCACAACGAAATTCGACAGGTTGGTTATCCACTTCAGAGGGTGAAAAATGTCTGACGTCAAAAGCGTTATGGAACAGATCAAATCGGGCGAGGTCGCCTATGTGGACGTGCGGTTCACCGATCCGCGCGGAAAGTGGCAGCATCTGTCCATGGATGCGAACGACTTCTCGGAGGAGTTCTTCGAGGACGGCATCATGTTCGACGGCTCTTCCATCGCGGGCTGGAAGGCGATCAACGAATCCGACATGGCGCTGATGCCCGATGCCTCCACGGCGGTCATGGACCCCTTCACGGCGCAGCCGACCATGATCCTGTTCTGCGACATCCACGAGCCGTCGACGGGTGAAGGCTATGGCCGTGACCCGCGCACCACGGCGAAGCGCGCGGAGGCCTACCTGGCCTATACCGGCATCGGCGACACCGCGTTCTTCGGCCCCGAGGCCGAGTTCTTCATGTTCGACGACGTGCGCATCGGCACGGGTTCGCACAACAGCTTCTACAAGCTGGATGATGTCGAGGCCCCGCACAATGCCGGCGCCGAACTGGAGGGCGGCAACATGGCTCACCGCCCGCCGGTAAAGGGTGGCTACTTCCCGGTGATGCCGGTCGACTCGGGCCAGGACATCCGCGGCGAGATGCTGTCGGTGATGCGCGAGATGGGTCTCGAGACCGAGAAGCACCATCACGAGGTGGCGCCGAGCCAGCACGAGCTGGGCACCAAGTTCAACACCATGGTGAAGACCGCGGACGGCATGCAGATCTACAAGTATGTCATCCACCAGGTCGCGCACCAGTGGGGCAAGACCGCGACCTTCATGCCGAAGCCGGTCTCCGGTGACAACGGTTCCGGCATGCACACCCACATGTCGATCTGGAAGGACGGCAAGCCGACCTTCGCCGGTTCGGGCTATGCCGACCTGTCGGAGACGGCGCTGTACTACATCGGTGGCATCATCAAGCATGCGAAGGCCCTGAACGCCTTCACCAATGCCTCCACCAACTCCTACAAGCGCCTGATCCCGGGCTTCGAGGCGCCGGTGCTGCTGGCCTACTCCGCCCGCAACCGCTCCGCTTCCTGCCGTATCCCGTTCGGTTCCGGCCCGAAGTCGAAGCGCGTCGAGGTCCGTTTCCCCGATCCGACCGCCAATCCGTACCTGGCCTTCGCGGCCATGCTGATGGCTGGCCTGGACGGCATCGAGAACAAGATCCATCCGGGCGACCCGATGGACAAGAACCTCTACGACCTGCCGCCCGAGGAACTGGCCGAGGTGCCGACGGTTGCCGGCTCCCTGCGCGAGGCCCTGCAGGCGCTGGACGCCGACCGCGAGTTCCTGAAGAAGGGCGACGTGTTCACCGACGACCAGATCGATGGCTACATGGAGCTGAAGTGGGAAGAGGTCTACCGCTTCGAGCACGCGCCGCATCCGGTCGAGTTCGCGATGTACTACTCGGTCTGATCACCGATCAGGCAATCGGGACGACGGAAAGGGGCCGCAGCGCAATGCTGCGGCCCCTTTTCCATTTCAGCCCAATGCGATGAAGTGATTTCCTGACGTTCAGCCTGAACGGCCCAGCCATTGCGGGATCTTGCGCAGCGGCTTGGCGAACAGGGCGCGGTCCACCAGGCCGGTGCCGAGACGGCGGCGACGCACCTGCAGGCTCTGCATGTTGCCGCGCAGGAAGGCGCGGATGCCGCTGCTGCTGTAACCGCCATTGGCCATGTCGACCACGACATGCGGTACGTGCCCGGCTCGGAAGTCGTTCAGTTCCATCGCCCGCAGCATCCAGTCATAGTCGGAGGCGCTGGGCCAGGTCAGGTCGAACTCGCCCACTGCCTCCACCACCGACCGCCGGACATAGAACCCGGGATGGGCCGGCATCCAGCCGCGCCGGAACCCGCCGGGCCTGTACGGCGTGTTGCGCCAGGCGCGCACCAGCCTGCGGGACTCGTGGTCGGCCACGATGTCGATGTCTGCATAGGCCACGTCATGCTCGGCGAGGGTTTCCGCGATCGCGGTCAGCGCACCTGCGTCGCGGTAGCGGTCATCCGAGTTGAGGAAGCCGACCGCGTCGCCGCTGAACGTCCGCAGTCCCTTGTTCATCGCGTCGTAGATGCCCTTGTCCGGCTCGCTGCTGACCCGGATCGACGGGTGGTCGAAGCCCTGGACGATCTTCAGCGTCTCGTCCCGGGAAACGCCGTCAACGATCAGCAGTTCCTTGTCCGGCCAGTCCTGCTCCAGGAAGGACTCGACGGTCCAGCCGATGGTGGCGGCCGAGTTGAAGCAGACCGTCACGACAGAGATCTTCATGGTCCAGCTTTCCCGTTCGTGCAGGGCGGCGCCGGGTGAGACGTTCCGGCTGCCAGTGCAGATGTATCAGCGTTCCCGCACGTTTTCGATATTGGCGCGAAACCACTCATAGTACCCGGCCAGCCCCTCGGTCAGGGCGATGCGCGGCCGCCAGCCGAGGCCGGTGAGCTTCGTGACGTCCAGTTGCTTGCGGTACATGCCATCCGGCTTTGTCGGATCGAAGGCCAGTTCACCTTCGTGACCGACGGTCTGCTGGATCAGCCGGGCAAAGTCGGCGATGGAGATGTCCTCCCCGCAGCCGACATTGACATGGTCGTGGCCGGAATAGCTGCGCAGCAGGTGGATGCAGGCGTCCGCCATGTCGTCCACGTGCAGGAATTCGCGCCGCGGTCGCCCCGTGCCCCAGACGGTAACCGTCTCCACGCCATCACGCTTCGCCTCGTGGAAGCGGCGCAGCAGGGCCGCCGCGACGTGGCTGTTGTCGGGATGGAAATTGTCGCCCGGCCCGTAGAGGTTGGTCGGCATGACGGAGATGAAGTCCGCCCCGTACTGCTTGCGATAGGCCTGGCAGAGCCGGATGCCCGCGATCTTGGCGATGGCATAGGGCTCGTTGGTCGGTTCCAGCGGCCCGGTCAGCAGCGCATCCTCCCGGATCGGCTGCGGTGCCTCCCGCGGGTAGATGCAGGAGGAACCGAGGAACAGCAGCTTGGCCACCCCGGTTTCGAAGCCGCCGCTGATCAGGCTGGACTGCAGTTCCAGGTTCTCGGCAATGAAATCCACCGGGTAGGTGTTGTTGGCATGGATGCCGCCGACCCGCGCGGCGGCAACGATGATCACGTCCGGCCGGTGATCCGTCAGCCACGCCTTCACCGCCGGCCGGTCGCGCAGGTCCAGCCGGCTGCGGTCGACGGTCAGGGTCTCGCAGTCCTCCTGCTCCAGCCGCCGGACGATGGCCTTGCCCACCATGCCCTTGTGGCCGGCAACGAAGACCCGGCGTCCCTGGAGGTCGAAGCCGGACCCCATCTCAGCTCTCGCGCGCCTTGTGCATCGCGGTGTTGAACTCGTGCTCGCGCTGCACGGCGATCAGGTCGGCCCGGACCATCTGCGCCACCAGGTCACTGAAGCCGGTGGTGTGCGACCATCCCAGCCGCTCCCGCGCCTTGCTCGGGTCGCCCAGCAGCAGGTCGACTTCCGTGGGGCGGAAATAGCGCGGATCGACCTCGATCAGCACTTCGCCGGTGTCGGCGTCCCTGCCCTGCTCCTCCACCCCGCTGCCGGACCAGGCGATGCGGCGATCGACCTCCGCGAAGGCGGCCTCCACGAACTCACGCACCGAATGGGTCTCGCCGGTCGCCAGCACGTAGTCATCCGGCTGGTCCTGCTGCAGCATCAGCCACATGCCCTCCACGAAGTCCCTGGCATGCCCCCAGTCGCGGCGCGCATCCAGGTTGCCGAGATAGAGCCGGTCCTCCAGCCCGAGCTGGATCGAGGCCACGGAGCGCGTGATCTTGCGCGTCACGAAGGTCTCCCCGCGCAGCGGGCTCTCATGGTTGAACAGGATGCCGTTGGAGGCGTGCATGCCGTAGGCCTCGCGGTAGTTCACCGTGATCCAGTAGGCATAGAGCTTGGCGGCGGCATAGGGACTGCGCGGCCAGAAAGGTGTCGTCTCCTTCTGCGGCGTTTCCTGCACCTTGCCGTAGAGTTCGGAGGTGGAGGCCTGGTAGAAGCGGACACGTTCCTCCATCCCCAGGATGCGGATCGCCTCCAGCAGCCGCAGCGTGCCCAGCGCGTCCGAATTGGCCGTGTATTCGGGCGTCTCGAAGCTGACCTGGACATGGCTCTGGGCGGCCAAGTTGTAGATCTCGTCAGGCTGGACCTGCTGCACGATGCGCAGCAGGTTGGTGGAATCCGTCAGGTCGCCGTAATGCAGGTGCAGCTTCACGTCGCGGGCATGCGGATCCTGGTACAGGTGTTCCAGCCGCCCGGTGTTGAAGGAGGAGGAGCGGCGCTTGATGCCATGGACCGTGTAGTCCTTCGACAGCAGCAACTCGGTCAGATAGGCACCATCCTGGCCGGTCACGCCCGTGATCAGGGCCGTCCTTGCTGAAGCATCCGATTTCATTGAGCCCACTACCTGTCCGTCAAGCCAACACAAACACGACCAGCGCGCGAAATGGACAAGCCGGTTCCGGGCCCTGTCACGTACCTCGTTTCCCGACTCGATACGCGTGGCATACTCCCTATCTCCTACCCATGATCTTTTCAATCGGCACGGGAGCGCAGGCATGAGCAGAACCTACGGCAAGAGCGAGGAAGCCCTTCGGAACCTGACGCCCGAGCAGTATGCCGTCACCCAGCAGGACCATACCGAGCCGCCGTTCCGCAACCGGTTCTGGGACCACAGGGAAGCGGGCATCTATGTGGATGTGGTCAGTGGCGAGCCGCTGTTCGCCGCGTCGCAGAAGTTCGATTCCGCCTGTGGCTGGCCGAGCTTCTTCCGGGCGCTGGAGCCGGACAATATCGTCGAGAAACGTGACACGAGTCACGGAATGGTACGGATCGAGGTCCGCTCCCGTCACGGAGACTCGCATCTTGGGCACGTGTTCCCCGATGGGCCACCGCCGACCGGCATCCGCTACTGCATCAACTCCGCTTCCATGCGTTTCATTCCGCTCTCGGAGATGGAAGAGGAGGGGTACGGGGAGTACCTGGAGATCGCGCAGCTATCCGACCAGGGCTGAGGCCGCCGCTCTGCCCCGGAAAATGCCCGTCTCACGAGAATTGAAGAAGGTTTCATTCTTGGGAATGGTTAATTTTCGGGATTCTGTGACGGTCTTGGCATCCCGCTTGCTGTGATCTGGAGCAAACAGGATTGAGTGGTGCAGGTGTCTCTCAATTTGCCAAATGAAACGCATTCGGCATGACGGCACTTAAGCAATGCAACACGCACCACGGGTTGGAGACCGGTCGATGCAGGCCATGCGTGTTTTGATCGTTGACGACAGTGACGCCAACCGGAAGGTGGCGCGTGTCTTCCTCGAACGGGAGGGCCATCTGGTCGTCGAGGCGAATGGCGGTGCGGCCGGCCTGCGCGAACTTGCGGGCAACGACATCGACATCATCCTGATGGACATCGCGATGCCGGAGATCGATGGCCTGGAGGCCACGCGCCGGATCCGCCGGATGGGTGGCCCGCTGGCCCGTACGCCCATCGTTGCCTGGACCGCACACGACGTGCCGGGCATGCGCCTGCAGTGCGCCGCCGCGGGCATGGACGGTTACCTGACCAAGCCGATCCAGCGCACCCCACTGGTGGAGAACCTGACCGCCATCCTGGAGCGCAGCCGTTCCGCAGGTGACCAGGCCGCTGTGGGTTGCAGCGGCTGATCGCCGGTTCGCCTACCGGAAACCCACGGCGAAGCCGTCATCGACACTGACCACCGATCCGTTGACGAACCGCCCCTGCGGCCCCGCCAGCACCAGCAGCATGCCGTCCAGGTCCGACGGTTCGCCGACGCGCGGACGCGGGAAGCGGCTCAGGAACGCCTGTCCTGCCTCCGTCTGCCAGTAGTCGGCATTCATTTCCGTCTCGATGTAACCGGGGCAGAGGGCATTGATGTTGATGTCGTGCTTGCCCCATTCCAGCGCCATCGCCCTGGTCATCTGGTCCATCGCGATCTTCGACATGCAGTAGATCGAGAGCTGCCCGATCACCCGGTGCGCCAGGGTGGAGGAGATGTTGACGATCCGCCCCGGCGCCTTGCGCGCCATCAGCCGTTTCGCCACCGACTGGGCCACGAAGAAGGCCCCCTTCAGGTTGGTGTCGAACACCTGGTCGTAATCGTCCTCGGAAATTCGGTGCATCGCGTTGGGGATGGTGATGCCTGAATTGTTGATCAGGATGTCGATGGGCCCCAGGGCCTGTTCCACCTCGTCGATCGCCGGGTCGATGGCCGCGATGTCGGTCACGTCCAGCGAGACGGCGAAGGCGGTGCCGCCTGCAGCCTCGATCTCCGCCACCAGGTCCTCCAGTCGTTCCCGCCGTCGCGCGGCGATCCCGACCTTCGCCCCCTGCCCGGCCAGCAGCCGCGCGAAATGCGCCCCAAGGCCGGAGCTTGCACCGGTCACGAATGCCACCTGGCCCTGCAGTTGCTGTTCAGTCGTCAAGTTGCTCTCCCCCTGGCCCCATCGCCTGCCGGATCGAATCATTTGAGTGGCCCTGCAGGCAGTGGTGACCTACTCTTGGTCCCATGCTGATCGATATCGTCTCAGATACCATCTGTCCGTGGTGCTTCATAGGCAAACGCAAGCTGGAAGCAGCCATGCAGAACAGACCCGACGTCCAGCCGGAAATCGGCTGGCGACCGTTCCAGTTGAATCCGGAGATGCCGCGGGCGGGAATGTCGCGTGATGCCTACCTGGCCGCCAAGTTCGGCGGTGCCGACCGTGCCGCGCGGATCTACGAGACCATTCGTGCAGCCGGGGCGGAACTGGGCATCGGTTTCCGTTTCGACCTGATCCGGCGCACCCCTTCGACGCTGGATTCGCACCGGCTGATCCGCTGGGCGACGCAGGAGGGGCTGCAGGACCGGATCGTGGAGGCACTGTTCATCGCCTACTTCACCCAGGGCGAGGATATCGGCGACGCGGAGGTGCTGACCCGCATCGCGGTGGAGAACGGCATGGATCCGCGTCTCACGGCGGACCGGCTGCGCAACGACACCGATCTCGACCTGGTCCGCCAGGAAGACGCGATGGCAAGGTCCATGGGCATCAATGGCGTGCCCTGCTTCATCATCGACCGGAAATACGCGGTGTCCGGCGCGCAGGATGAGCCTGTGTTCCACAAGGTCTTCGACCTGGCACTGAACGAGACGGTCCCTGCCCCGGAAATGACCGACGCCGACTGACGCTGGCGCTGCCGTTCAGGCCGCCGCCTTCTCCGCGATGCGGGCAAGGCCCCGCACCAGCTGTCGCACGCCCTTCACCCGCACCGGCACCTCGTCCCAGCCGCGCAGGAAGACCATGGTGTGGTCGGGGCGCAGTTTGGCCGTGCCGGACTGGCCGGAGATGAAGCGGACGAGCCCGGCCGGGTCGGGGAAGTTGTTGTCGCGGAAATGCACCGTCGCGCCCTTCGGCCCGGCGTCCAGCTTGTCGATGTTCGCGGTCCGGCAGAGCCCCTTGATCGCGACCACGTCGAACAGGTTGTCGACTTCCCCCGGCAGCGGCCCGAAGCGGTCGATCATCTCCGCCGCGATCTCCTCGATCCCCGCCTCGTCCGGCACGTGGGCCAGCCTGCGGTACAGGTCCAGCCGCGCGGACAGGTCGTGGACGTAATATTCCGGGATCAGCACCGGCGCGCCGAGATTGATCGAGGGTGACCAGTTGTGGTCATCGGCACCGGAGGTACCGCGCGCCTCCGCCACCGCCTCCTCCAGCATCGCCTGGTACAGCTCGACACCGACTTCCTTGATCTGGCCCGACTGCTCCTCGCCCAGCAGGTTGCCTGCACCGCGAATGTCCAGGTCGTGGCTGGCCAGGGTGAACCCGGCGCCGAGCTGGTCCAGCGTCTGTAGCACCCGCAGGCGCTTGTCGGCGCTGTCGGTCAGCCGCTTCGAGGCAGGCACGGTCAGGTAGGCATAGGCCCGGACCTTGGAGCGGCCGATGCGGCCGCGCAGCTGGTAGAGCTGTGCCAGCCCGAACATGTCGGAGCGGTAGACGATCATGGTGTTGGCCGACGGCACGTCGAGACCCGATTCGACGATGTTGGTGGAGACCAGCACGTCGAAGGCGCCCTCGTAATAGGCGTGCATGACGTCTTCCAGCTCGCGGGACGGCATCTGCCCGTGGGCGACGGCGAACTTTACCTCCGGCACGTGGTTCTTCAGGAAATCCGCGACCTCCGCCAGGTCGCTGAGACGCGGCACCACGAAGAAGCTCTGGCCGCCGCGATAATGCTCCCGCAGCAGCGCCTCCCGCGCCACGATCTCGTCGAACGGCAGCACGAAGGTACGGACCGCCAGCCGGTCCACCGGCGGCGTCGCGATGATCGACAGGTCGCGGATGCCGGTCAGCGCCAGTTGCAGCGTGCGCGGGATCGGCGTGGCGGTCAGCGTCAGCACGTGCACGTCGGCCTTCAGTTCCTTCAGCCGTTCCTTGTGCTTCACGCCGAAATGCTGCTCCTCATCGACGATCAGCAGCCCCAGGCGCTTGAAGCTGATGCCCTTCCCCAGCAGGGCGTGGGTGCCGATGATGATGTCGGTGGTGCCGGACTTCAGCCCCTCCTTCACCGCCGTGGCGGCCTTGCCGGTGACCAGCCGCGAAAGCTGCTCCACGCGCACGGGGAAGCCGCGGAAGCGGGCCGTGAAGGTCTCGTAATGCTGCCGCGCCAGCAAGGTGGTGGGGGCGACGATGGCGACCTGCATGCCGTCCATTGCCGCGACGAAGGCGCTGCGCAGCGCGATCTCGGTCTTGCCGAAGCCCACGTCGCCACAGACCAGCCGGTCCATCGGCCGACCCGAGGCGAGGTCGCCCAGCACGTCGTTGATCGTCTTCGCCTGGTCGTCCGTCTCCTGGTAGGGGAAACGGTCGCAGAACTCGTTGAAGGCGCCTGCCGGGGCCTCCATCACCTGCCCGCTGGCCAGTTCGCGCCCGGCGGCGATGCGGATCAGTGCGTCGGCCATGTCCTTCAGCCGCTGTTTCAGCTTCGCCTTGCGGGCCTGCCAGTTCTTGCCGCCCAGTCGGTCAAGCACCGTCTCGCCTTCGGATGAACCGAAGCGGGAAAGCAGTTCGATGTTCTCGACAGGCAGGTAGAGCTTGTCACCGCCCTGGTAGACCAGCAGCAGGCAGTCATGCGGCGCGCCCATGATGTCGAGCGCCTGCAGCCCCTCGTAGCGACCGATGCCGTGATCCACGTGCACCACCAGGTCGCCGAGCTGCAGCTCCGTCGCCGTGGCGATGAAGTTGTCCGAGCGGCGGGCGGAGCGCTTGCGGGAGCGGACCAGCCGGTCCCCCAGCACGTCCTGTTCCGAGATCAGGTAGAGGTCGGCGCTCTCGAACCCCGTCTCCAGCGGCAGCACGGTCAGCCCGACCGTGCCGCGCGGCAGCTTCTCCGCCTCCGCCATGTCGGCCACATCGCTCAGCGCCGCGATGCCGCCGTCGCGCAGCATGCCCGACAGCCGCTGCCGCGCACCGTCGGAATAGCTGGCCATGACGGCCCGGTGGCCATCGGCCGTGACCTGTTTCAGGTGCGCGACCAGTGCCTCGTAGACATTGGTGCCTGGGGCCGCCCGCTCCGGTGCGAAGTCGCGCCCCCTGCGGCCACCCAGGTCGAACGCCTGCCCCGGTGTCTCGCTGACCGTGAAGGGCGTCAGGGCCGCAACCGGATGCCCCCCAAGTGCCTCCGCCCATTCCTCCCGCGACAGGTAGAGCATGTCGGGTGCCAGCGGCCGGTAGATGGCACCGGCCACGCCGGACGCCCCGGTATTGGCCTTCAGCGCCTCCTGCCGGGTGGCGTGATAGTCGTCGATGGCCTGGAACCGGGCGTCGGTCGCATCGTCGGCCAGGTGATCCAGCACGACAGGGGCATCGCCGACATAGTCGAAGATGGTCTCCAGCCGCCGGTGGAAGATCGGCAGCCAGTGCTCCATGCCCGGATGGGCGCGGGATTCGGAGACGGCCTCGTAGAGCGAGTCACCTTCCGCCCGGTTGCCGAACAGCTCCCGGTAGCGGGCGCGGAACAGGTTCACGGTGGGCGGTTCCAGCACCAGCTCCCCCACCGGTGTCAGCTCGAACCGGTCGATCTTCTCCAGCGTGCGCTGGGTCATGGAATCGAACAGCCGGATGCTCTCCAGCTCCTGCCCGAACAGGTCCAGCCGCACGGGATAGGAGTCATTGGGCGGGAAGATGTCGATCAGGCCACCGCGAATCGCGTACTCGCCCGGCTCCATCACCGTGCCGGTACGCGAATAGCCCTGCCCGACAAGGAAGGTCGTCAGCGCCGCCTCGTCGATGCGGTCGCCGATGCTGGCCACGAAACGCCCGTCGGTCACTGTCGCGCGGGCCGGAACCCGCTGGGTGATGGCATTCACAGTGGTCAGCAGCACCCGCCCTGCCAGCCCGTCCTCGGCCAGCAGGCCCAGCGTGCGCATCCGCGCCGCGACGACCTGGCGGTTGGGGGAGGAACGGTCGTACGGCAGGCAGTCCCACGCCGGCAGGGTGAGCACCTGCAGGCCGGGCGCGAAGAACTGCAGCATCTCCGCCGTCGCGGCCAGCCGCTGGTCGTCGCGCGCGACATGGACCACGCCATGCAGCGCACCGGTGGCCAGGGCAACGAGCAGGCGTGCCTCCAGCCCTTCCGGCGCGTTCTGGACGGTGATCCTGCCAGGCGCCGACAGGATGTCGATCAGTGGCTTCAACTGGCTGACGGCTGGAACTTGAACTGCATCAGCAACCGGGTGACGTCATTGTCATAGTCCGGTGGCACCGGCTTGCGGCCCATCACCCAGGCCAGGATCTCCGGATCCCCCGCCTGCAGCATCTGTTCATAGAGGTCGAGCTGACGCTCCCCGAAGGTCGGCAGGTTCCGCTCCGCGAAGCGTGTCAGCAGGATGTCGGTTTCCTTGGTCCCGGTATATTGCGAGCGATAGAGCAGCTTCTTGCGCCGCACGGCCAGCCTGTCTTCCTGTTCCGACATGATGACGGCTCCTTCGCAACCGGTTGGGGTCGGCATCATATAGTACGAAAGCCGGAACCGGAAAAGCCGTGCGGCTTGCGTCAGACCGTCCATGCCCGGATGATCCGGCCATGCGCCCCGAGGTCCTTTTCCCCCTGTTTGCACCGGTCAGCTCCCTGAAGGGGGTGGGTCCGCGCGTGGCCGCCCTGCTGGAGAAGCTGGAGGTGACGCGGGTGCTGGACCTGCTGTGGCTGCTGCCGCACAGCCATGTCGACCGCAGCCAGCGACCGAGCGTGGAGGATGCGGTGCCGGGCGCGACCGTGACGCTGACCCTGAACATCCTGGAGCACCAGCCCGGACGTACCGACCGCCAGCCCTATCGCATCTTCGCCGGTGACGAGACCGGGGTGGTCGGCCTGACCTTCTTCCGGCCCCGCCGCGACTGGCTGGAACGCCAGTTCCCGCCGGGGGAGCGGCGCATCGTCAGCGGCAGGCTGGAACGCTATGGCGACCAGTTGCAGATGGTGCATCCGGATCATGTGGCGAACCCCGACAAGGGGGAGGACGTGCCGCTGCGGGAGCCGGTCTACCCGCTGACCGCCGGTCTGGCAGCGAAGTCGCTGCGCAATGCCATCGTGCAGGCGGTGGAACGCGCGCCGGAGATCAGCGAGTGGCAGGATGCCGCCTTCCGCGCGCAGAACCGTTTCCCGGACTGGCAGTCGGCACTGCACACGGTTCATTCCGATGATGGCGTAGGCGATGCGGACGGCGACCTGCTGGCGCGGCGCAGGCTGGCCTACGACGAGTTGCTGGCCAACCAGCTGGCGCTGGCGCTGGTGCGGCAGCGCATGCGCCGCCAGGGCGGTCGTGGCCTGGCGGTGCGGAGCGATGGCCAGGCCGCGAAGCTGCGCGCCGCCCTGCCCTGGCCGCTGACCATGGCGCAGGACCGGGTGATTGCCGAGATCATGGCCGACCTGAAGGCCCCGACCCGGATGCTGCGCCTGCTGCAGGGCGATGTCGGCAGCGGCAAGACGGCGGTCGCGCTGCTGATCGCAACGGCGGTCGTCGAGGCTGGTTCCCAGGTGGCGCTCATGGTGCCGACCGAAGTGCTCGCGCGGCAGCACGCACGGACACTGGACGACATGGGGGCCGCCATCGGCTTGCGGGTGGAGGCGCTGACCGGGCGTGACAAGGGCAAGGCGCGCCAGGCGATCCTGCAACGGCTGCAGGCGGGGGAGATCGACCTGGTGGTCGGTACCCACGCCCTGTTCCAGGAAGCGATCCGGTTCCGCGACCTGGGACTGGCGATCATTGACGAACAGCACCGCTTCGGCGTGCATCAGCGGATGCTGCTCTCCGCCAAGGCCCGCAAGACCAGCGACGTGCTGGTCATGACCGCGACGCCGATCCCCCGAACGCTGGCCATGACCGCCTATGGCGACATGGATGTCTCCCGCCTGGACGAACGCCCGCCGGGGCGGCAGCCGGTGGACACGCGGGTGCTGCCCGCGGACCGGGCGGACGATGTCGTGGAACGGCTGAACGGCCTGATGCAGCGGGGGGAGCGGGCCTACTGGATCTGTCCGCTGGTGGATGACGAGGGCGAAGGCGGGAGCGAGGCGGCAGCGGCCGAATCGCGGTTCCGGGCCCTGCAGCAGCGTTTTTCCGATCGTGTCGGGCTGGTCCACGGGCGCATGAAGCCGGAGGAGAAGGACGCGGCCCTGGTCGCGTTCGCGGAGGGTGCGACAAGCCTGCTGGTGGCCACCACGGTGGTCGAGGTCGGCGTCGACGTGCCGGAAGCCACGGTGATCGTGATCGAGGATGCGGAACGGTTCGGGCTGGCGCAGCTGCACCAGTTGCGCGGTCGCGTCGGGCGCGGCGAGAAGCAGGGTCATTGCCTGTTGCTGTACCGTCCGCCGCTGGGCGAGACCGCGCGGAAACGGCTGGAGGTGCTGCGTGGCACCGATGACGGGTTCCTGATCGCGGAGGAGGATTACCGCCTGCGCGGCGGCGGCGACCTGCTGGGCACGCGGCAGAGCGGCCTGCCGCCGATGAAGCTGGCACGGGTGGAACGGGACCAGGACCTGCTGGCCGCCGCCCATGACGACGCCCGGCTGATCGTCAATACCGACCCGGAACTGCAGGGCAAGCGTGGGCCGGACCTGCGGACGCTGCTCTACCTGTTCGAGCGTGACGCGGCGATCCGGTACCTGAAGTCAGGCTGAGGCATCGGCGTCGTCCTGGTCATCCTTAAGCCCCAAGGACCATGAGCCAACGTTGCAGGGGTGCGGGCTGAGGACGGCTACCCCTGCATAAAGCCCAGAAGGCAAGCCGGTAAACACCAAACCCTGAACCCCTAAACCTTGTCATTGGTACCCGAACAGAACCTTGAAGGAACCTTTAAACCCCCAAGAAAAGTCCTCTGCCGACATAGCCCTGCCCCTCCCGAGCTGACACGGCCTGGCCAGAAGCCGCTGGTCAAGACGGAAACCTGGTGGGAGTTTAGGGTTTAGAGGGTTTAGGGTTTAGAGTCTAGGGTTTGGGGTTTAGAGTTGAGTTCTTGAATCTAGTTTTGGAGTTGTTGGGGGTCCAGGGCTTCGCGTTTAGGGTTCAAGCTCAAGGCTTTAGGGGTTTGGGGTTGGGAGTTTAGGTTTCAGGGTTCAAGGTCTATGGGAGTTTCTGCAGCTCAGTGTCAAGAAGGGCAGGACCTAGGTAAGAAGAAACTCTAAACCTTCTAAACCTTCAACCGGTAAACCCTGAACTCTAAGTCCTAATGCCGAGACCTTACCGCCTTCACCCCTCCATCCGCACACGCAGAGAGAGCGAAGCCCACCAAAACATGATCAGGGTCAAGAGATCCTCGGGGCCTGACTGATTAGACAAGGGGCGGTGGACATTCTTATTGGGTTTAGGGTTTAGGTTCCCCTAAGAATAAGGGTACCCCTTTTTGCTATCATTTGGTTTTAACAAGGGGTCTCCAAACTAAAAAGGGCAAAAGGGTACTACTGGGGCACCTAGCAATACAAAGAGATTCCAAAACCCCTAAGAAACCCCCTTAAGTCCGCCGATCCCTTCAGCCACACATTCCCCAAACCGGAATTCTGGCTTGTACCGTGCTTGTCAAAGCCCCGAATCCCGACAGAACCACGGAAAATCTTATGTAAACCCTGTACAGGCCTATACCTTCAAAAAACATTCAAAGAACTTGTAGACAAAAATCTCAAACACCCCCATAAACCCACAACCAGCCTTGGAAAAAGGCCCCTTTAACAGAAACCCTAAACCCTAAACCCTAAACCCCAAACCCTAAACCCTAAACCCTAAACCCCAAACCCCAAACCCTAAACCCTAAACCCCAAACCCTAAACCCCAAACCCTAAACCCTAAGCCCTAAGCCCTAAACCCTAAACCCTAAGCCCCTAAAACAGAACCCCCAAAACTGATCTTCGCCCTCCGCCTTGAGGTCGATGGCCGACGACGCCGGGGACATCGCGGAGGAGCCTCGGGCTGAGGGCTTGAAAGAGGGCTTAGGGGTTTAGGGCTTAGGGTTTAGGGTTTAGGGTTTGGGGTTTAGGGCTTGGGGTTTAGGGTTTGGGGTTTGGGGTTTGGGGTTTAGGGCTTAGGGTTTAGGGTTCAGGGTTTAGGGTTTAGGTCGCTTTAAGGGTGCCTATACAGGTTATTCAGAGTTCCTAGAAGGGTTATTACGGGTTCCTTTTAGGGTTTCTTTAACGGTTCCTTGAAGGGTTCCTTTGAGGGTTGCTATAAGGGTTCCTTTCGGTAGTTTAGGGCTTGGGGCTTGGTTCGTCTAAGGGTTCCTTTAAAAGGGTGCAAAAAGGTTCTGTAATCGGGTCCCTCCCCGATTCCTTTAAATGGGTCCTGTAGGGTTCGATAAGACTGAAAGAGTACTATAGCGTTCTATGACAGGGTCCCCCTTGGTCACACCCTTAGAGGGTACGATAGGGTTCGATAACAGGGCCCTCTTTAAGAGGTATTTTTCGGGTTCTATGAAGAGTCCCCTCGTATTTTGGTCCTTTAACCCTAAATCCTAAACCCTAAACGGTTCCTTATCAAGCTTCCTTTCAGGATTCCCGTTCGGCAGACAGGCGTAGACCTGCAGCTTTAGGGCTCAACCCTACACCCCAAGCCCAAACCCCAAGAGGACCTCGGGTAGCTGCCTAGATCGACAGCCTTCTTGCTACCACGTGTGTCTCACGAGCTGCCTTTCGAAAATCTGCTGAACTTGCCAAGGCAAAGCCCCAAAGTCGTGTAAATGCTGGCCAGTAAGATAAGAAATTGCATTAGCCAGTACCTCGGATTCTCTATTGCGGGGAACCAACGGGCACTTCTTGTCGGCTACCACCGAAACCCGAAGCCGAAGAGTTCATACAATATAGACCGAAATAGTTAGACGAAGACTTAGGGCTTCTCGACCTTAGGAGGGCTGATACTACATCCGAGCTTGACCCACCTTTGTGCTTGCCCCTTGCCCTTTCCCTTCTCCTCGTCGTCGGAACTCTGCAACCCATGCCCAAACCGTGCCGCCATGTCGAACAAAATCCGGCCCTGCATGCGCACCTGTGGCTCCAAGCAGCTGATGCGCTGCTTCATGGCCTCCACCTGTGGCTCCAAGCAGCTGATGCGCTGCTTCATGGCCTCAATCTCTGCCTTCATGGCTCCATCGGCCTTCATGACGGTTGATGATATAGATCCTGCATTACCCATAATAAAGAATATACCATAATTCCCATAGTTTAGGGTCCTTAAGGTAATGCAGGATTATATCACCGACAGTAGTTCCAAGTATGGACATGTAGGAAGGAACATCTTGGGGAATCCTGTGGTAAGCCCTGAACCCGGAAAAGCGGTTGGGGTGTGATTCTGCGTTGAGTTAGGGCTTGGGGCATAGGATGTTCGGGTTATGCCTTGTAGGGTTTATGTTTTTATTTGAAAGCTCTCAGATGACTAAGTACGTGCATGAAACGCGAGGTTCTTAGTATCCTCCGCCTTCATTCGCAGAGTAGGGTTTGGGTGCAAGCGTCCTTTGACTCCTCAGGTCCTACAGGTACTGGAAGGTGAGCTTAGCGCTATTCCTGGAGCCAACACCCTAAACCCTAAAGCCTAAACTACGGGCCCTAAACCTTAAACCCTAAACCGTAAACCTCCAAGTCACATTATCCGAATCCTAACCTACACTATTCGGCCTTCTCTCAAGTAAGTGTTAGAAACTACGGCCACTCTCAACCCGAAATACTAAACCTTAACCCAAAACACACTACATGGGTCAGAATTCGGTCAGAATAAGTGGTAGTAACCGCATCATTCGCTCTTTTGAAAGGTATGGCCCAGAAGATGTACATAAGCAAAACCAGAGGGGATCTCCGATATGAATCCCCGTAGAAGCAAAGGATATCCGCGCAAACTGCTTATGTTATGTCCCTGTTGGGCCCCTAACCCCAACTCGAATCCCCCAAAAACCTCGAAGCCCAACGTGCGACCCGCAATGCCATGCCCCGTCAAAACCCACCATACAGCCAGACATATCAAGTTTCTGCAACACAGAACCTCTAACATGTAGGTCTGTTGGGGTGAACGATCCCTGAAAACAAAAATAGTAAACCCTAAACACGAAAAACCTTTACCCTACACCGGAAGCCCTGGGTTAGGGTTTAGGGTTGTGATGAAGCCTTGCAGCCCGGAGTACAGAATGCCCAACATCGAGCTGAGGTTCAGGGATTAGGGTTTGGGGTTCAGGGCTTTTGGGGTTTAGGGTTTAGGGGTTTAGGGTTTAGGGGTTTAGGGTTTTGGGGCGTAGGGTTTCAGGTTAAGCGCTTTTTCCAGCACCCGCGAAAGGTCACGACAAACCTTTTCAGGGACCGGGGTATACCCGGAGTCTGAGGGCGCCACTTCCAGCAGGACGTGCGGCACGCCTGGGAGGAACTCTGAATCCTAAACCCCAACCCCTAAACCCCTAAACCCCTAAACCCCAAACCCCAAACCCTA
This sequence comes from Minwuia sp., assembly GCA_965228535.1. Classification (GTDB taxonomy): domain Bacteria; phylum Pseudomonadota; class Alphaproteobacteria; order Minwuiales; family Minwuiaceae; genus Minwuia. The sequence continues at coordinate 2,656,324 of CBDDHU010000003.1, forward strand.
AACCCTAAACCCCAAAGGTCTCCGCTCGTCTGCTGCTTTCTCGGGGGCGCAAGCCCCTGAAAGGGCGGTAATGTGGTGTTCGGGCAGTGCTATTCATGTGATTCCGGTTGAGGGTGGACGACTTAGAGCTTGGAGTGTCTGCTCTTAACAAAAGGTCTCGGCCGGGTGGTTACGAGGTCACGATTGGGTTGGTTGGGACAGCGGGGCAAGGCTGCTGCGGGCTGTCACAGCAATGACGGGTAAGACATGGCAAGCCCAATTTTGACGCTCATTCTGCCACGAAGAGCTATAGCGCTTCTCGAAAGAACTTTGTATCATGATGGCAATTCTTCTCCGGCTCAAGCCTTTAAACCCTGTACCCCGTACCCGCAATCCCAAATCCCTACACCTGGCAGCGCACACGAAGCTTTGAGATACCCAGAGAACCCAATACCCCTTAATTAAGGAATGTACCTAAGGCCCCTACAACTTAAGGGTATATTCCTCAATTAAGGTATACTGGGCTCTCTGGGTACAACATGACGGAACTTGGCGGCGAACGCCATCGAGGAACTGCTGGCGAAGGAGCTCTTATACCTGACAATAGAACCCCAAAAAACGTATTCAAAGCTACCTTTTGATATGGCTTTCAGTTTAGGGTGTACGACTCATGAAGGCCAAAACATTGCTTTAGGGTTCATTTTTAGACCTTCCCGGTGCTCCGCTTATTAGATCCTTCGTAGGACCCTGAAAACGACAGGAGCCCTAAAGGAAGCCTTAACCCCAAACCGTCCGACCCATGACTACGATAGACCTGCAGGTGGCCGAGGATGGATTTCTGTGGCTGTTAGTCGGGGTGAGTGTAAGGTGTCGGGTTCAGAGTACTGATGCGTGTAAGCTTTCAGGTTCGCGGTTTGGAGTTCAGGGCTTTAGCGTAGAGGGTATTGGGTGTGGGTATTGGCTGTTGGGTATCGGGTTGAGGGTTTAGGATGTAGGCTACAGGGTTTGGGTTTAGGCTTGGGGGCTTAGGAGTCTATTCAGGCACCTCAACTAGACAAACACTGTTAAAATTACTAACGAGAGGTATCAGCACTCAAGGCTTCTTTCTTTGTATGGTTGGTTCCTTAATCCAAGTTTCTCAACCCTAAACGCGTAGTTCTCTAAATTAGGGTCCCCTTTTTGAGTCCCAAGTATAGTACAGCACCCTTATAAAAGGACCCTAAATGGGACCATAATTTAGAGAACTACCCAAAATACTAAACCCTAAACCCTACACCCTAAACCCCTAAACCCCTAAACCCTACAGCCCTAAGCCCTAAACCCCAAAACCCCAAAACCCCTAAACCACAAAGGCCCTAAACCCCTAAACCCCTAAACCCCTAAAGCCCTAAACCCCTAAACCCCTAAACCCTAAAACCTAAAACCTTAAAACCCTAAAACCCTAAAACCTAAAACCCTAAAACCCTAAAACCTAAAACCCTAAAACCCTAAAACCCTAAAACCTAAAACCCTAAACCCTAAACCCTAAGACCCTAAAACCCTAAACCCCTAAACCCTAAAACCCTAAAACCCTAAACCCTAAACCCTAAAACCCTAAAACCCTAAAACCTAAAACCCTAAAACCCTAAACCCTAAACCCTAAACCCTAAAACCTAAAACCCTAAACCCTAAACCCTAAACCTAGGACCCGAAAACCCTAGACTTAGGATCTGGGGTGTAATATTTACAGAAGGTTGTAGGGTTTGGGGCTGAGGATTCCGGCTGGTCGCTCTGAGACCCTAAATGCAACCTCTTCCACGGTTTAGGCTTTAGGGCTTAGGCTCATGATCGTCAACCTCCAGTGAAGTGACCGAAGCCTGGTTCATGGGCCAAACCCGAAAGGCATCCCCATGTGGGAGCAGCATGAGTCTGGCAGTCGGGTGGAACCACCCTTGGCTGGTACGTCACAGGAAAACGGGGCATGGTCCCAACTGCTGAGCACGAATAGCCACCTCCGCAACTTTGCCACAGGAGGTGCAGCGACCAGTTGTCAGAAGCATAATGCGACCTCCCAGCGGGCGAAGGTCAACAGGAACTTGAACGAAATTCCAAGCAAAGGAGTTGGGCGACAAAACGTGCTGCTCCGTGGGGGCAACGAGCGCCCGACAAGTGTGGAGCTTGTACAGCGCTTTTACCTCGATTACCTCTGGCTCAGTCTCTTCTTCTGCTACCACAATTTCGGTGGCGTGGCGCCGCTTTGTGGGCGACAACTTTGCGGCAGCTGTATAGGGCTTAGGATTTAGGGTTCAGGGCTTAGGGCTTAAAGGCTTCGAAGTAGCTAGCCATCGGCATAGGGACCCTAATTTAGAGAACTACCCAAAATACTAAACCCTAGACCCTACACCCTAAACCCTGAAGCCCTAAAGTAGGCGGCATAGGGATTCGTCTTGAGGGCTTTGCGGATCCAGCCCAAACCATCTCCACAGCAGCTGCGCAACTGCCGAACTCCCTCTACCTAGGATGTAGGGTTTAAGAGGTTAGGGTTTTAGGGTTTAGGGTTTTAGGGTTTAGGGTTTAGGAGTTTATGGTTTAGGGTTTAGGGTTTACCCAGAGAGCCCAATACCCCTGAATCAAGGAATATACGTTACATCCTAATACTAAGGCCCCTATAATTTAAGATCTATTCCTTAATTCAGGTGTATTGGGTACTCTGGGTAAACCCTAAACCCTAAACCATAAGCTCCTAAACCCTAGACCCTGAAACCCTAACCCCTCAACCCTCAACTCCTAAACCATAAACTCCTAAACCCTAAACTCCTAAAGGTCCTAATTTTTAAACTCCTAAACTCCTAAACCCTAAACTCTTAAACCCTAAACTCCTAAACCCTAAATCCTTCAAGCCGAAGCATTAACCCACTCCCCAAACCCGAAAACCCTCTCGAAATCCTACAAACTAGGGTTTAGGGTTTAGGGTTTAGGGTTTAGGGTTTAGGGTTCGGCGCACTGCTTCATGATCTCCTCCGACTGCTTCATGTCCTGGAACCTTTGTCGGGTGGTACTGTTGACGATTATAGATCCTGCGTTATCTTAAGAACCCTAAACCATGGCAATTATGGTATATTCCTTATTATGGGTAATGCAGGATTTATATCATCAACCGTAGGGTACGGGGCTCCATCTTTAGGCGGCTTGGGCAGTTTAGGCGGTTTAGGGCTTAGGGTCTGGTGTTTGAGGTTTAGGGTGTAGGCTTTAAGAGTCTAGGGTTTAGGAGTTTAGGGTTTAGGAATTTAGGGTTTAGGGTTTAGGGTTTAGGGTTTAGCGTTCAGTGCTTGAGGGTTTGAGGCCCTTGTCAAGTTTTGAGGGACCCAGAGAAGCACCCACAAAAGCAAACAAGGCTGAGAACTCCCACAATGCCAGGCAAGTTGGCATGTCGCAGTCAAAAGCCTATGTTTGGATGCTCCTCCATACTTGGAGGATCATGGGACTTAGTAACCAGGGCTATAAACAAATTTAGCTATACTTATCATAACTTATAACTTCAATTAGGGTACTTATAACTGTACTTACTCAGTCCCATGATCCTCCAACTAGGACTCGAGTTGAAACTTTACGGTTCGCGCTTCAGGATTCAATGCTTTTGTCCGCGGAATCAACGAAGCCCTGACACCTCAAGCCCGCAAGACCCATAAACCAAAACGCTATAGCCGCTACACCCCAAACCCTAAGCCTAACCCCTAAACCCTAAACCGGTTAGGGATTCAGGGTGTAGGGTTTGGGGTGATAAGACATGCTTCTTCTGGTTCACAACATGTGCGTTCCTTCGCGGAGAGTAACCTAGTTTGGGTTGCGGCTAGGAAAACCCTCAATCCCTGAAGCCTAAACCCTAAGCCCAAAATCCTTAGCCTAAACCTTAAAACCCAAACCGCAAATGAAAACCCTAAACCCCAAACCCTAGCGCCGTTGATGAGGTTTGGGGCTGAAACAACACCGACGGTCAACCATGCGAGCCTGAACCTAGACAGAAAACAGGGAGTTCTCATGAAAATCTAGGGTTTAGGCTTTGGGGTTTAGGGTTTAGGGCTTGAGGGGTTTAGGCTTTGCGGTTTATACATAGACGACCACAAGAAGACACCTACAACATCTCCCAAAGCATTCATGTAGGGATCTGTATATCTGGCAATACTGCGCCGGGCCAATAGTTCGACCCACTAGCTGCAACAACAAAGTTGACCCCTGCCCCCACCCTCTTCCCCGTAGACTCCTAACACAAGTGAGCCCTGGGCCTCCTCCGGAACTAAAAAGTATTATAATTTTAAAACGGGGTAGAAATTACTCCGCTGGCCTGCGTAGGGTAAACGACACTTTGAGGCACTCCGCTACTCCGCAAGAGCTTGTATGTTAGATAATAGACATGCAGCTCGAAACTTTCGGCCCGGGGATGCCTTCCGAATCGCTTCCTGATCGTCAAGCCACACATCAACAAGTCAGGCGCGGGAAGTCAAGCAAGATTTACACCTTTAAAAAGGTCGGGGTGAGGCAGCGTGAATTTTGGGCGCCAGAGTCCGATCCAAGTAACTCCAGTGAAACTTCACTTGTATACAGCTAGCATGAGTCTTCCTGATCGTCAAGCCACACATCAACAAGTCAGGCGCGAGCAGTCAAGCAAAGGTGGCATGGTGCGATCCTAACATGTGTCGCACCAGAACTGCAAATGGCGGGACTCTGGCCTCCAAAATGCAGGCTGCGCCGGGCCAATAGTTCGACCCACTAGCTGCAACAACAAAGTTGACCCCTGCCCCCACCCTCTTCCCCGTAGACTCCTAACACAAGTGAGCCCTGGGCCTCCTCCGGAACTAAAAAGTATTATAATTTTAAAACGGGGTAGAAATTACTCCGCTGGCCTGCGTAGGGTAAACGACACTTTGAGGCACTCCGCTACTCCGCAAGAGCTTGTATGTTAGATAATAGACATGCAGCTCGAAACTTTCGGCCCGGGGATGCCTTCCGAATCGCTTCCTGATCGTCAAGCCACACATCAACAAGTCAGGCGCGGGAAGTCAAGCAAGATTTACACCTTTAAAAAGGTCGGGGTGAGGCAGCGTGAATTTTGGGCGCCAGAGTCCGATCCAAGTAACTCCAGTGAAACTTCACTTGTATACAGCTAGCATGAGTCTTCCTGATCGTCAAGCCACACATCAACAAGTCAGGCGCGAGCAGTCAAGCAAAGGTGGCATGGTGCGATCCTAACATGTGTCGCACCAGAACTGCAAATGGCGGGACTCTGGCCTCCAAAATGCAGGCTGCGCCGGGCCAATAGTTCGACCCACTAGCTGCAACAACAAAGTTGACCCCTGCCCCCACCCTCTTCCCCGTAGACTCCTAACACAAGTGAGCCCTGGGCCTCCTCCGGAACTAAAAAGTATTATAATTTTAAAACGGGGTAGAAATTACTCCGCTGGCCTGCGTAGGGTAAACGACACTTTGAGGCACTCCGCTACTCCGCAAGAGCTTGTATGTTAGATAATAGACATGCAGCTCGAAACTTTCGGCCCGGGGATGCCTTCCGAATCGCTTCCTGATCGTCAAGCCACACATCAACAAGTCAGGCGCGGGAAGTCAAGCAAGATTTACACCTTTAAAAAGGTCGGGGTGAGGCAGCGTGAATTTTGGGCGCCAGAGTCCGATCCAAGTAACTCCAGTGAAACTTCACTTGTATACAGCTAGCATGAGTCTTCCTGATCGTCAAGCCACACATCAACAAGTCAGGCGCGAGCAGTCAAGCAAAGGTGGCATGGTGCGATCCTAACATGTGTCGCACCAGAACTGCAAATGGCGGGACTCTGGCCTCCAAAATGCAGGCTGCGCCGGGCCAATAGTTCGACCCACTAGCTGCAACAACAAAGTTGACCCCTGCCCCCACCCTCTTCCCCGTAGACTCCTAACACAAGTGAGCCCTGGGCCTCCTCCGGAACTAAAAAGTATTATAATTTTAAAACCGGTAGAATACCCGCTGGCTTCCTGCGTAGGGTAAACGACAGAGGCACTCCGCTACTCCGTCAAAGCTTGTATGTTAGATAATAGACATGGGTCGAACTATTCGGCCCGGGGATGCCTGAATCGCTTCCTGAGGTCAAGCCACACATCAACAAGTCAGGTGCGACACATGTCAGGATCGCAAGATTTACACCTTTGCTCGGACTGCTCGCAGCGTGAATTTTGATGGTGGCCAGAGTCCGATCCAGGTAGACTCCATGCTTCAGCTTGTATACAAGCTGAAGTTTCATGAGTCTTCCTGATCGTCAAGCCACACATCAACAAGTCAGGCGCCTCAGTCAAGCAAAGGTGTAAATGGTGCGATTAACATGTGTCGCACCAGAACTTGCAAATGGCGGGCTCTGACGATCCAGGAAGCGATTGCAGGCATGCGCCGGGCCAATAGTTCGAGCCCATGTCTAGCTATCTAACATACAAAGCTCTTGACCCCTAGCCCAGTGCCTCTTCCCCGTTTACTCCTAACGCAGGCCAGCTGGAGTAATTTCTCCTCCGGAACTAAAAAGTATTATACTTTTTAAAACGGAGGTAGAAATTACTCCAGCTGGCTCCTGCGTTAGGAGTAAACGGGGAACTTTGAGGGTGGGGGCTAGGGGCAAGAGCTTGTATGTTGCAGCTAGACATGCAGGTCGAAACTATTCGGCCCGGCGCAGCCTGAATTTTGGAGGCCAGAGTCCACGCCATTTGCAGTCTGGCGCGGGACATGTTAGGATCGCACCATTTACACCTTTAAAAAGGTTGACTGCTCGCAGCCTGAATTGTTGATGTGTGGCCAGACGATCCAAGTAGACTCAGTGAAACTCAGCTGTATACAAGTAGCACTGAGTCTTCCTGATCGTCAAGCCACACATCAACAAGTCAGGCGCGAGCAGTCAAGCAAAGGTGGCATGGTGCGATCCTAACATGTGTCGCACCAGAACTGCAAATGGCGGGACTCTGGCCTCCAAAATTGCAGGCATGCGCCGGGCCGAATAGTTTCGAGCCCACTAGCTGCAACAACAAAGCTCTTGACCCCTGCCCCCAGTGCTCTTCCCCGTAGACTCCTAACACAAGTGAGGCCAGCTGGTAATTTCTCCTCCGGTTTTAAAAGTATTATAATTTTAAAACGGGGTAGAGGCCTGCAGGGTAAACGACTTTTGAGGCACTCCGAGTCCGCAAGAGCTTGTAAGATAATAGACATGCAGGGAAACTTTGTTGGATGCAGCTAGTGGGTCTTCCTGATCGTCAAGCCACACATCAACAAGTCAGGCGCAGAAGTCAAGCAAGATTTACACCTTCTGGTGCGACACATGTGATCGCACCGTGAATTTTGCTTGACTGCTCAGAGTCCGACTTGTTGATGTGTGGCTTCCAGTGAAGACTTCATGCTAGCTGTATACAGCTAGCATGAGTACTTCCTGATCGACAAGCTGGCACACCCAAAATTCAGGCTGCGAGCACCCAACCTTTTTAAAGGTGGTATGGTGCTTCCTAACATGTGTCGCGCCAGAACTGCAAATGTGCTTGGACTCTGGCCTCCAAAATCGGAAGGCATGCGCCGGGCCGAATAGTTTCGAGCTGCATGTCTAGCTATCTAACATACAAAGCTCTTGACGGAGTAGCCCCCAGTGCCTCAAAGTTCCCCGTAGACTCCTAACACAAGTGAGCCAGCGGGTAATTTCTACCTCCGGAACTAAAAAGTATTATACTTTTTAAAACGGAGGTAGAAATTACTCCGCTGGCCTGCGTAGGGTAAACGACACTTTGAGGCACTCCGCTACTCCGCAAGAGCTTGTATGTTAGCATAATAGACATGCAGCTCGAAACTTTCGGCCCGGGGATGCCTTCCGAATCGCTTCCTGATCGTCAAGCCACACATCAACAAGTCAGGCGCGGGAAGTCAAGCAAGATTTACACCTTTAAAAAGGTCGGGGTGAGGCAGCGTGAATTTTGGGCGCCAGAGTCCGATCCAAGTAACTCCAGTGAAACTTCACTTGTATACAGCTGAAGTTTCATGAGTTACCTGGATCGGACTCAAGCGCCCAAATTCAACAAGCCTCAGGCCCGACCAGTTTAAAGGTGTAAATGGTGCGATCCTAACATGTGTCGCACCAGAACTGCAAATGTGCGGGACTCTGGCGATCCAGGAAGCGATTCGGAAGGCATGCGCCGGGCCAAAGTTCGAGCTGCACTAGCTATCTAACATACAAAGCTCTTGCCCCTAGCCCCCACCCTCTTCCCCGTAGACTCCTAACACAAGTGAGCCCTGGGCCTCCTCCGGAACTAAAAAGTATTATAATTTTAAAACGGGGTAGAAATTACTCCGCTGGCCTGCGTAGGGTAAACGACACTTTGAGGCACTCCGCTACTCCGCAAGAGCTTGTATGTTAGATAATAGACATGCAGCTCGAAACTTTCGGCCCGGGGATGCCTTCCGAATCGCTTCCTGATCGTCAAGCCACACATCAACAAGTCAGGCGCGGGAAGTCAAGCAAGATTTACACCTTTAAAAAGGTCGGGGTGAGGCAGCGTGAATTTTGGCTTGACGATCAGGAAGACTCGATCCAAGCTAACTACCAGTGAAGTTTCACTGGTATTAGCTAGGATCGAGTCTTCCTGATCGTCAAGCCACAAATTCAACGCTGCCTCAGGCGCGACAGTCAAGCAAAGGTGTAAATGGTGCGATCCTAACATGTGTCGCACCAGAACTTGCAAATGTGCGGGACTCTGGCGATCCAAAATGCAGGCTGCGCCGGGCCAATAGTTTCGAGCTGCACTAGCTATCAACAACAAAGTTGACCCCTGCCCCCACCCTCTTCCCCGTAGACTCCTAACACAGTGAGCCAGCTGGAGCCTCCTCCGGAACTAAAAAGTATTATAATTTTAAAACGGGGTAGAAATTACTCCGCTGGCCTGCGTTAGGAGTAAACGACACTTTGAGGCACTCCGCTACTCCGCAAGAGCTTGTATGTTAGCATAATAGACATGCAGCTCGAAACTTTCGGCCCGGGGATGCCTTCCGAATCGCTTCCTGATCGTCAAGTCCACACATTTGCAGTCTGGCGCGGGAAGTCAAGCAAGATTTACACCTTTGCTTGAAAGGTCGGCCTGACTTGTTGATTTTGGGCGCCAGAGTCCGATCAAGTAGACTCCAGTGAAACTTCACTTGTATACAGCTGAAGTTTCACTGAGTCTTCCTGGATCGGACTCAAGGCGCACATCAACAAGTCAGGCTGCGAGCAGTCAAGCAAAGGTGGCATGGTGCGATCCTAACATGTGTCGCACCAGAACTGCAAATGGCGGGACTCTGGCGATCCAAAATGCAGGCTGCGCCGGGCCAATAGTTCGACCCACTAGCTGCAACAACAAAGTTGACCCCTGCCCCCACCCTCTTCCCCGTAGACTCCTAACACAAGTGAGCCCTGGGCCTCCTCCGGAACTAAAAAGTATTATAATTTTAAAACGGGGTAGAAATTACTCCGCTGGCCTGCGTAGGGTAAACGACACTTTGAGGCACTCCGCTACTCCGCAAGAGCTTGTATGTTAGATAATAGACATGCAGCTCGAAACTTTCGGCCCGGGGATGCCTTCCGATCGTCGCTTCCTGATCGTCAAGCCACACATCAACAAGTCAGGCGCGGGAAGTCAAGCAAGATTTACACCTTTAAAAAGGTCGGGGTGAGGCAGCGTGAATTTTGGGCGCCAGAGTCCGATCCAAGTAACTCCAGTGAAACTTCACTTGTATACAGCTAGCATGAGTCTTCCTGATCGTCAAGCCACACATCAACAAGTCAGGCGCGAGCAGTCAAGCAAAGGTGGCATGGTGCGATCCTAACATGTGTCGCACCAGAACTGCAAATGGCGGGACTCTGGCCTCCAAAATGCAGGCTGCGCCGGGCCAATAGTTCGACCCACTAGCTGCAACAACAAAGTTGACCCCTGCCCCCACCCTCTTCCCCGTAGACTCCTAACACAAGTGAGCCCTGGGCCTCCTCCGGAACTAAAAAGTATTATAATTTTAAAACGGGGTAGAAATTACTCCGCTGGCCTGCGTAGGGTAAACGACACTTTGAGGCACTCCGCTACTCCGCAAGAGCTTGTATGTTAGATAATAGACATGCAGCTCGAAACTTTCGGCCCGGGGATGTAGCCCGACCAAAATGCACCAAAAGGCCTAGTCCTTCAGGGTTTTTGCAATAGAACTCCGTAGAAAGGGGGTTTAGGATTTAGGGATCAGGATTTAAGGTTTAGGGTTTAGGGATTAGGGTTTAGGGCTTTGGGGTTTTAGGGTTCAGGTCAACCTTCAACCCTGAGAGGATCCTTCCCTGCCTCCGAAGGCTAGGGCCCGCACATGCCTTCGAGCTTCGAGGTGTATTGATGCCCACATTCGCCTAGAGGCCAGAGAGTGGGGGTTCAGGGCATGGGCATGATGTGAGGCAGGGGGCGGCAGAATGAATAAGGTGTTTCGGGGTAGACTATACTATAATTACTTTAACTGTTCACTTGGAGGTTAGAGTTGTCTAGCGGATCTGGATCGCTTTAAAAAAAGCTTCACTCAAGGGTTTTTTGTGAGCAGTTTGAAAGTGGACTCGAGGGTTTGGGGTGTAGAATCAATGCAGCAGAACTTGTGAGGTTTTACAGGACTTTGTATAGTCGCACAGGCATTTGGATGTATATGGGAGGGGATTGGATAAGGATTCCGTAAGGGGTCCGAGAGGGGAGCTTTCTATGAAGATCTTTATTGTTTTATAGCTTGCACGTTGTCCAGCTTCGGGGTTCGAGGTGTTTGAGATTCGGCGTTGTTTTTTGCTATTTCACTTCAGGGTTCGTTTTGTTTCTAAGCTGTTATGTGCATTCAAAACTTCCTACAAGTTGCTTTCAGTTGTTGGAGGTGTGTTTACGGGGCTTGATAAGGGCGTAATACATGACTTTGGGGCAGTAGGGTTGAGGGTAGGGGTTTAGAAGGGTTTGGGGTTTGGGCCCTAAACCCTAAACCCTAAACCCTAAACCCTAAACCCTAAACCCCTAAACCCTAAACCCCTAAACCCTAAACCCTAAACCCACGTAGAGGCTTGGAGGGGAGGTTTGACGTGATCAGGCGTGACCCAGGCTCGAAGGCTCCAGCCCCAAACACCATACTACACATGGATTCAGGGTAAGGGTTTTAGGGTTTAGCAGAAACCATCTTTGCTGAGCAGAGACTATGGGTTCGGGTTTGGGGTAAAGGGTTTAGGGGTTAGGGTTTAGGGTTTAGGGTTTTAAGATTTTGGGTTTAGGGTTTCGAGTTTAGGGCTTTCAGAGACTGTGCGTAAGTAGCAGGCGGAATTCTTTTGGAGTTCAGAGGCTGACAGAAGACCGTTCACCCGAAACCAGTCCAGCCCCAAAAATTTGTTGAAGCTTGAAAGCTACAGCCTAAAGCCACAGCTTAAAGGCCTATGCTCTATCGCGATGCTTCGTTTGGCATCGGCACTGCTCGATACAAGTGCCTCCTAGAATACGCCCTACAAGATGCAAGACATCTTGCAACCCACAGCGAAACATGATTGCCTTTCGAGGCCATAAACACACATAACGAAGAAAATGCATAACCTCCCAGGGGACCCCAACAACAACTTGCCAAGGCCTTTGAGTCATGAGGGACGTGACTGACCCATGGAGCCCTATCGTATGTCAACACCCGTTCTAAAAACGGCGAAATCCTTCCCAAAAGCCCTCTAAACCATCCCCCCTACACCCTACGCCCTGAACCCTAAACCTGAACCCCAAAATCGTAGAACCCATGAATCTGAAACCGGACATGCCACTCTTAAGCTTCGAGATCATGCTCTTCTCGGCTTCGTCGCTGACACTTCTTCCTGGGAAGGCTGTAGGGTTTAGGGTTCCAAAAGCGGCCCCCTCTGGGGTTTAGGGCTTAGGGTTCTAAAAGAGGCCCCCTCTGGGGTTTATGGCTTAGGGTTCTAAAAGAGGCCTCTTGGGGTTTAGGGCTGAGGGCTGAAGCTATCTGTATAGTACCGGACTGGTAGAGGAGGTGCGTGGCTTCACATGCCCAAGTCGTAGTGACCCAGCAACTGAAGCAGCTCGCTTGTGTATGACCAGGGAGGAACGCCGATGCACTTGGACCCCTTAGGCTTCTCTAAGGGTTCTATGGGTTCAGGTTTAGGGTTTAGGGCTTAAGGCTTAGGGTTTAGGGTTTAAGGTTTAGGGTTTAGGGCTTTAAGGTTTAGGGCTTAGGGCTTTAAGGTTTAGGGTTTAGGGCTTTAGGGTTCAGGCCGTGGGCTTCCAGATGGGTTTGGGGCTTCCAGGGTTTTCACAGACGCCACGCTAAGGGTTCTGTAGCGCTTAAGGGCTTAGGGTTTAGGGTTTAGGGTTTGGGGTTTAGGGTTTAGGGTCTAGGTTTTGTTAGGTTTTGCACTTGTTCCTGGAAACCCTGAAACCCTGAACCCTAAAAAGGTCCAGAGTTGTAGGGACCTTGACAAGTAGTTTTGGGCTTAGGCTCTACTGAGGGGTCTCGACAGGCTTATCCGGGCTTCCTAAGGCTGTCAGAGGGGACTGCTGCACGGTGTAGGTCTTATAAAAGCAACCCCAAAAGGGACCTTAGATTAGAGAACTACCCCTAAACCCTAAACCCTAAACCCTAAACCCCTAAACCCTAAACCCCTAAACCCCTAAACCCCTAAACCCTAAAACTACCCATATACATGTAGGGACAAAAAAGGTGATCTTACTACCAGTTGCCCGAGAGACTTCAGGAGCTTGCGGTACCATGCAGCCCTGCTTTTAAAGGATCACTAAACCCACTAAGGACGGTTGGGGTTTAGGGTTAAGGCTTTTAGGGTTTAAGGGTTTAGGTTTTAGCGTTTAGGGTTTAGGGATACTGCCCACTCTCAGTAACAGTTGAATCATATATCTTACTATGTACTTATAAAGAAGGTTCGTAATAGTATTCTTACTATGGCACTACCCTAGGTATAAGTAGAGTTATGATAAGCAAAGATCCACCTCGACCTTCGTAACACTGCTTATAGCCTACTCAGCAATTCAAGTCCTCTGGTCCTTTCAAGCAAAGCCCATACCCGTCTACCAGGCATCGCGAAAACCCAACTCCCAAACCCTAAAACTGCACATTGAACACAAAACCCTAGTGGAACTCCTATCTAACCCCCTATGCAAACCCTGAACCAGTCTACGGACAGTGCCTCCACCGAGCACACAAGGGCTACCGGGGGTCTGGGGTTTAAGGCTTCGGGTCTAAGATGGGGGCCATGACTTAACAATTTAGGGGCTTCTCTAAGGTTTCCCTTCAAAGGTCCTAAGCCCTAAACCCTAAACCTTAATCCCTAAACCCTAAACCCTAAACCTTAATCCCTAAACCGGTAGGTGGTTTGCGTTGAAGTTTTGAGGTTCAAGCCTCGCTTTTAGTTGAAGGCTGATGCTGCTGGGCTTAAGGGCATGATGTAGGGCCTGAATAATTAGAATAGGGCTTGGAGGGGGTATATGATATTATGCTATAATTGCAATAAAGCACCCCAAAATAGTATAGGTAATTATTAAGGCCCCTACATTAGGGCTGTGTGGTTGAAGGTTGCGTAGGGCTTAAGTTGGGGTTAAGAGCCTGTCGGCTTATGTAACTTTGGGGGGCCGACAACAATTGTGGAGGTTCGCGAAGTCGAGTAAAAGGTCAAGTGATACAACCGGAAAACCAGAAGTCGTAACCCTAAACCCTAAACCCTAAATCCTAAACCCTAAACTTTAAACTTTAAACCCTAAACCTTAAACCCGAGGCAGCCCGAAGCCCCCACACACCCCCAGAGACCCCAAAAAGGCCTGTGAGAAGTCGGCGCGCGAGGTGCTGCTTGTAGAAATTCTCAAAGACGTCCTGGCTTGATCCAGGGTTGCTTTTAGGAATTTAGGAGCTTTTAGGCTTAGGGTCTTGGAGTTTAGGGTTTAGGGTTGCTTGTAGGATTTAGGAGCTTTTTTGGCTTAGGGTTTAGGGTTTTGGGGTTTAGGGTTTAGCCACTGAAAGTACCAAGTCATAACCCCCAACCCTGGAACCCAAATGTACCCTAAATCCATGAACCCTACGACCCTTATCTGCCTAAAGGCCTTCTTGAAAGCTCGGGGGACCCACCAAGTCATTTGCTCTGTAAGTGCTCAAATGTGTGGCTATCCTACGGTTGATGATATAAATCCGGCATTACCCATAATAAGGAACCATAGTTTAGGGTCCTTAAGGTAATGCAGGGATGCATGCTGCATGAGGTCACCCACGGCGCATCCGCCTCCTCAGCGGACTTCACGCCCTCCGCGGAATTCCGAGGGGCGAAGTACAGTTTCCACGGAATCACTGCTGTGATGCTCGGAACCGCCAAGTCCGTTCCGAACCCGTCTCTCCAGGCGTTCCATGAAACTGAAAAGTACTCCAAAACCTTGTTCTGAAGACCACTCTAGCATACCCCCAAACCCTTGCAACAAGCCCTTGTTGGAACGCTTCAACGGACCGGCAGTAAGCCCCTATGGTAGGTGTCTAGCTTAGAAAAGCGTGTTGAGGTGTACCATCCCACCCATAAAGGCCCCTTTTAGAGCAAACCAAAATTGTTGGAAACCGGATCAGGGACAATTAGTTCTGGGACCCCCTCTGCATGACTCTGAAGCAATTGAGGCTATTGGGTTTCCAACTCTTGGGCTACTGGAAAGTCATAACCCAAGTTCCTACAAAAACCTACCACTGAGAACACCATTAGGCCCAAAAAACAACCCTCTTCCCATCCCCTCCAGTACAAAGGGTTCTAACAGGGTTCCTGGGCCATTTCTTCAGAAGCATAGTTCAGCAGCCATATAACCACCCACACACACACACACACACGCACACACACACACACAGACAGACAGACAAACCCCCTAAACCCCTAAACCCCAAACTCTAAACCCCTAAACCCTAAACCCCTAAACCCTAAACCCCCTAAACCCCTAAATCGCAAGGCCCTAAACCCTTAGGTCCCTTAAAGAAAGCTTTTCAATCCTACCTAGCTTCCCCGAGCAACCGCGCTGCCTTGTCTTGCAAGAACCGGAAGACGGTCACGACCTGTGCAGGGATATAAACATTCGGAAAGCGTCCTATCAGGGTGCGGAAGAGGTTTCTGAAATCGGCGGTGCCTTATTCAGGTTTTCTTATGAGATGGATCTTACGAGTTTATGATGCCCATATCCTTTCGATGCAACCGATCTGGTGGGTTTAGGATTTAGGGTTTGTTTTTAGGGTTTAGGGTTTAGGATTTAGGATTTAGGGTTTAGTTCTTGGGGTCCGGCACACTGCAGTCGTGTACTTGGAATATCAAGTGAATTCTGAGGCTACTCCAGACCCCCCTCCCTATGCCCTGAACCCTTTACCGGAAATCCCCTAAACCCTAAACCCTAAACCCCACACCCTACACCCTAAACCCTACACCCTACACCCCACACCCTAAACCCTAAACCCTAAACCCTAAACCCCTAAACCCTAAACCCTAAACCCTATGTCTACTCTTCGGAGGCCTCCCTCAGGATCACTTTTGTGATCCTGATTGACACCGAGGGAGAGGATGTCTTATCAGATGTCCACATTTCTATTGGGTTTAGGGTTTCGGGGTTTAGGGTTCAGGGTTTAGGGTTTAGGGGTTTATATAGGGGTTTGGGGTTTAGGGTTTAGGGCTTAGGGGTTCTTCAAGGCCTGCTTTCTAGGTCCCATGACACTTTGAAGGTCTAAGTAAAAAATCAAGCTCCGCAACTCGGTCCTGGGTTCGGGGCTCAGGGTTTAGGGTTTAGGGTTTAGGGTTTAGGGTTTAGGTTTAGGGTTTAGAGTGTAGGGTTTAAGGTTTAGGTTGAAGGCTATGAAACCCCAAACTCCCAAACCCCGAAGTAACCCCAGGATGCACTTCACACCCTCCACCCTGCGTCGGCCTGTTCCAATGCCGCATCGACGTCCGCGTCGCTAGACATGCCTTTGAGGCCTTTGCGGAACCTCGGTCATGCCATGAGCCAAGGAAACAGAGGGTAAGGTTTAGAGTGCCATGAGCCACAGAAAAAAGATTTAGGCAGCGAAACCCCTAAACCCCAAACCCGAAACCCTAAAAGAACTCTCAGGAACGCCGAAAGGAGCCCTTGAAGAGTCCTCTCAAGGAACCAAGGACGGTTTCTGGCAGGATGAAGGGGTGCAGTACTTGGAGGATCATGGGACTTAGTAAGTAGGCTATACCTACCTTAATTGGGGGGTGTATATAAGTTCTTATAAGTTTAGTTGCCGTATTTATAGCCCTAGTTGCTAAGCCCCTTGATCCTTCAAGTAGGGTTCACTCCAAACCCCGGCCCTCTCCCAGCTGAAGTTCGGAAGCCGAGCGTGGAGGTCTAGACAACTAGACTGAGGTGTTGGATTTTTCCCAAAAAACAGGCAGCAAGTACACAAGTAAGGAAGTCTACGTACATGTATGTGTACATGCATATGTATATGTACATGCTTATGCATATGTAGCTGCATGTGCACATGTGTATATATGGGAGACATACATACAGTACGGATGTGGGACTCTCAGAAGCTCGAGACGAGGTTGGTTCTTTCAGAGCACTTCGAATATAATACGGGTAGTTCTCAAAAACAGGCTCCCTTTTAGGGTCCTCTTTATAAGGGTGCCGTGCTATATTGGGGGACCGAAAAAAGGGACCCTAATTTAGAGAACGACCCATATAGCTCAAAGCCATAATTCGATGTGTTTGTAGCTTGATTTCACGGTATCTACACTCTAACAAAGCCTAAAACCCTAAGCCCTAAACCCTAAAACCCTAAAACCCTAAACCCCAACAGATCCTCATAAATCCGACATCCAGAACTCCAAACCCCCAATCCCTGCGCCCTGAGCCCCAAAATCCCAAATCCTAGAGCCTAGGTTTAGGGTTTAGGCTTTAGGGGTTTAGGGGTTTAGGGGTTTAGGGTTTAGGGTTTTAGGGCTTTAGGGTTTTAGGGGTTAGGGGTTCGGGTTTAGGGTTTAGGAGCCTAAGGACGCTAGCCCAAAATACCTGACGAGGCATCTGCTGATCGTCGACGTAGAGGGACAGATACTGGGCTGTCCGAGTGTCCTGCAACCGCAGACCCTACGCGTGATAAGGTGGGACAAGAAATGTTCGAACAAGGATCTTCAGATCACTCTAAACCCCTAAACCCTAAACCCTGAAACCCTATACCCCTAAACCCTAACTAAACCCCTAAACCCTAAACCCTGAAACCCTACACCCTAAACCCACACCCTGAACCCTAAACCCTATGATGACTACAACTGAATCTTGGCCCCCAGCCCCTCCGTTCCCCAACCTGTAGCGTTTAGGGTTCAGGGCTTTAGGATTTAGGGTTTAGGGTTTAGGGCCTAGGGTTCAGGGCTTTGGCAGTGCTTCTTCCTGCTAAGGGCTCCTTTCAAGGCTACTGTAGGGTTCTATAGCAGGGTCACGCTTTAAAGGTTTAAGGTCTACTTACAGGTTCATGGCACTTAGTAACTAGGGTCATTATAAACGAGGTAACTATGCATATAACCAGATATAACCCCAGTTTAGGGTACTTATAACTGCACTCCCTAAACCCCAAACCCTGAACCCTAAACCGAGTCCCATGAGCCTTCAAGCACTGAGGTGAGAGCTGCGTTCTTCGGGCGTTTTAGTTGGGCCATTCCAGATTTGCAAATCGAAGAGAAACCTACATAACCCGGAAAGAAGAGACTAAGACAGAGGCCTGAATATTCAGCAAAAATATTTCTGTAAATCGGATGTACACTTATGCCATGACATGCCCCAAGATGGTATGCTGATTCTTAAAGCCCTTGCGGTAGAAAAACTTCGACTGAGAGCGCCAGGTAACGGCGCAAGAAGAAAGACAATGACCAACTTGCGCTGTTACCGAGAACGCTGTGGACGCGTTCGATTGAAGCCTCTAATGTTGAGGCCTTAGTAATTAGAATATGGTTTTTGGGGGGTCCTTATTATAAATCATAGTATAATATACCCCCAAACCCTGTTCTAATTCTTATGACCCCTATATTACTTGCCATTGCATCGTCGTGAACCCCCAGTCCCTAAATGAGCCATGGAGCCCTCAATGCTTCGACCTAAGCCCTCCACTACAGTCCTTGACGAGCAATTCTAGGGCTTACGGTTTAGGAGTTTAGGATTTAAAATTAGGGTTTAGGGTAACCCTAAACCCTAAACCCCTAAGCCCTGAACCCTAAACCCTGTTTTAAGGAGTAGAAAGCACCAAGATGACCTCCCAGACGTGGTCCGACAAAGAGCAAAAGCCTTCTTCCCGAAGCCAAAACTCGTTTTCAAACGCCCCGACTCCCCAATGCTCAAGAGCCCAAGCCCTATAAACCCTAAAGCCGAAACTCCCAAACCCCGCAACTCTTAAACCCTAAACCACAAAACTCCTGAACTCCTTGACCCCTGAACCTCTAAACCCTGAACCGTAACACTTAAACCCAGTCCTTGTTGAGGAAGGATTCGAAGGCCTGCTTCAAAGCCAGCTGGAAGTCTTTGCTTTCCTTGAACGACTCCTTCACAAATCGGTCGTACCTGGCTTAAGGCTTTATAAACCCTAAACCCCTAAACCCTAAACTACACGCTGCTCTTAGGTTGTGTTTTGAGCCCCCCCTGTGTGTCTGCATCCGCGTCTCCGAAAACTGCGTCCTTCCAGGTTTAGGGCTTTAGGGGTTCAGGGGTTCAGGGTTTAGGGTGATTCGGATTTGGGGTCTGGGGTTTCGGATCTAGAGGGGGCTCTGGGAGTTCCGTAGCTTAGGGTTTGGGGTTTAGGGTTTAGGGTTTAGGGTTTTGGTTTAGGGTTTAGGGTTTAGGGTTTTGGTTTTGGTTTAGGGTTTAGGGTTTAGGGTTGAGGGCGAGCTTACACGCCAGGGAACAACGCAATTTGCGACTGGGGCTTCCTCCTGCCCGAACTTCAACAGGGCTAGTTCATCCCACCTAAGTAAAGCCCTAAAAACTAAACCCTGCCCCAAACCTTAAACCCCTAAACACTGAACCCCCATATCCGAAACCTGTCGAAACTCTAAACCCTGAACGCAAGACCGCGCTAAAACTTAAACCCTAGACCCCAATCCCTACACCCTGAACCTTCATTTTGTCAACCTCTAAAGCACCCTGAACCCTAAACCCTAAAAGCTACAATCTGGGCAGTTTACTTGCTAAGTCGAAGGGGCCTGGAAGTACGGTGCAGGATGTTGGTCGTCGGGTTTTGTGGTACGCACAGCGGGCCGGAGAAGCGCGGCAAAGCGTGACAGGGCCCGCACTGTGATATTCAGCTCTCTTGTTTGGATGGCCTTGAAGTCTACAGACTCCAAAGCAATCATTGCAAGACTGGTAAGAAGAATGAAAATGAGCAGTCCTGTTGTTGAAAGGAATAACACTACTAAGAAGAACAATAGTAATACCAATAGAAATAGCAATATTAGTATCAGCAAAAGCCACAATCAGAAGACGATTACGAACTATAAATTTATAGTAAAGATAATGACAAGATTAGCAGTACTTAGAATAATAACCGTCATCACAATACTAGCAATGCTAATAGCAACAATAACGATAACAAGAATAGTATTTGTATAAACGCTTAAGCAAAAAGATGAAGGAGACAAAGCAGACAAAGAACCATCATCATAAGACTGGTAATACTAGTAGTAACAATAGCCATAGCAAGAATAAATGAAAGCGAGCAAGGTAGTAATACTAATAATAACAATACCATTAATAATGATTACCATAAAATGTACATAACAATAATACTAGTAACACTAACAACAACTGCTCATATCTATCTAATATTGTTATCAAGAACAAGGATAATCAAAATGACAAGAATGTGGAACATCAGAATAGTAATAATAGTAGTAATGATGATAATAATAATGATAACAATAATAATAATAATAATATGAAAAATAACATCAATAATGATTAGCATTATTCTAGCAGGAATAATCGGAATAAGAATAATAAGAACAATACTGGTAACTGTAGGAATCACACTTACTAGTACTTATTTTGATACATGGTAAGAAATAGCATCGTCAAAGTCATCACGAGAACAACCCCAGACCCTAAACCCGAAACCCTAAACCCTAAACCCTCGTATCCTAAACCACCCTAACCCTGAAGCTTGAACGCAAAGCCCCCTAAGGCTCACTTGTGCTTCAGGTGGAGGATGGCTGTGATGAACGACACGGGGTCCTTGACCTTTGGCAAGCAGGGTTCACGGTGTAGAGGTTAGGGCTTCGGGTTTAGGAGCATGGTTTAGGGTTTCGGCTTTAGGGGTTAGGGCTTGGGGTTTAAATGTCGGGCTTTTGGGTTTAGGGTTTTAGGGTTTAGGAAATCAGTCTGGAGACATCAACCTGTTTGGGCTAAGGCTTAAACTTTCTTGGTGCTGGTAAAGGGTCGAGGCGGAGAAGGTCAGGGTTTAGGGCTGACTTGGCTTAGAGAAAAGGGTTCAGGGAATTTACCTCAAATCATAAGATCAAGGCCCCTACAATTTAAGGTGTATTCCTCAATTAAGGAATATACCTTAAATCATAATGTTAAGGATTGAAATCATATGATAAAGAGCTTTTAGGGGGATATCGAAAAATCACAAGATTAAGGCCCCTAAATTACAGGTATATTCAAGGGGGGTTTAGGGTTTAGGGTTTAGGGTTTGTTTTTAAGCACCTTTTACCACCTGTTTAGGGTTTAGGGCTTGGGGGTTTAGGGGTTCAGGGTTCAGGGTTTAGGGTTCAGGGGTTCTAGAGTAAGCTTTTCTTGCTTCTTTGAAACTCCAGATGACTACGGAAACCCTAAACCCTAAACCCCTAAACCCCAGACCCTAAACCCTACCCCCACGGCGTGGACTCATCTCATACCTCTATGGTTGCCCTACATACTGAGTCAAGGGATCCCCTGCGCAAACCTGAGC
Organism: Minwuia sp.; assembly: GCA_965228535.1. Classification (GTDB taxonomy): domain Bacteria; phylum Pseudomonadota; class Alphaproteobacteria; order Minwuiales; family Minwuiaceae; genus Minwuia. Next base: position 2,677,277 of record CBDDHU010000003.1, read on the forward strand.
CTAAACCCGCCCAATACCCCGAGATACCTGAAGCCTAAGCTCCCTGAGTGTGGGTTTAGGGGTCTTAAACCCTAGATAACCCTATGATCCCAAACCCAAAGCCCTGCAATCCCCTGCTTGGTCCGCTACCTTCTCCGGATCGTTCAACACATCACGTCCTGCTCGGGGTCTAGCGATTTTGCAGTTAAGGCTTTGGGGTCCACGACCAGGGGTTTGGGTCTTAGGAGTTTAGGGGTTTAGGGGTTTAGGGGCTCAGCGTTTAGGGTTTAGGGATTTAACGGTTTAGGGTTGCGGGTTGAGGGTTGGGGGTTTAGGGTGCAGGGTCTTAGGGTGTTGAAGCTTTCGGCATTTAATAAAGGCCTCGGCGACTTTGTCAGTAGGAAACCCTAAACCGAAAAACTTGACACCCCGAACTCCCACCGTGATCCCTCAGGCTCCAAACACCCGCCTCATCGATCGGCTTTCCGCAAGGCGAGGCAACGCCGCTGACGCCATGAATATGAATCCTACAGACATTGTCTTGAAGGAATCATACGTTTCGGCGGACGGCCCGAAGGCTTTGCGGTATTCCGCGTGCGAACGAACACCTAGCCCAAACGAAGCTGCCTCGTCATAGAGTATGTGGCCGTTCAATCCTATCCACCTAGGAGATGGAAGCCTTCCCTTTGTGGCGCGTTGGTTCCGTAGATTTGCCACCTTTCCCTGGGATTCGGAACGAAGAGTCCTTCAAATAGTCGAAAATGATTGCTTCGCGAGTCGGCCATAATTCTCGATGACGTTTATAAATGAAGGAGGGCACGGTGCTAGCCTCAAGTGGTCTTTCACGCCACTCTTGCTCCACAGGCACTGCCGCCGCAAATGAATAGCCATGGTAGTCGCAACCATCCAACACGACAGCGAATGGTATTCCTACGAGGCAAACCCTAAACCCTAAACTGAACCCCAAACTTAACCCCTAAACCCTGGACCCCAAACCGCTAAACTCTAAACTCCACACCCTAAAACAAGGAGCTCTGAGTCTTTGCGGGGTGCGTGGGGAGACTTAAGCTGCAAAGCCTTCCACCCTAAACCCTACAAGTGGCCCAAAAGACCTACCTTTTTAAGGAACTCTATATCTATATCTATATCTATATCTATATCTATATCTATATATATATATATATATAGAAACCATCATAAGACGTCTTATTGGCTACAGGAAATGATGCCGAAAGCGTGAAAACAACAATAAAATCCGACTTGCCCGGCCCGGTCACGACCCGAATTTTCAAAAAAAAGCCCTAAGACCTAAACCCTTACACTGACCTCATCACAATCTGAAACAAAAGCAGCCTTGCCAAAGCCGACAGCGTCAACCCCTACATCCCAAAAGATTTCGGATTCTGGAACATTTAGGTTGATTAGGGATTCCTGTGAGGGTCACGATGGGGTTCCGCTTTTGGGGTGTCTTGAAGGGTTCCTTGAAGGCTTCCTATAGGAGTTATCGAGGGCTCCTTCTCAAGGAACCACCCTAAACCCTAAACCACCAACCTAACAACCTAACAAATAGGAGAGTCGGGAGGTCCTGCTTCGCACATGCAATCCATCATCACCTGCATCGGGACGGAAGCTCGGGGCTTGGCTCAGGGCTTAGATTTCGGGTTTGGGGAGCCTGGGTTGAAGGCTTAGGGTTGGCAATGGCTTTGCATGGGCTTCTATTTGGCTTTTGGGTTGTACCAAAACCTTATAACGGTTGTACGGCTGCACAGGGGCAGATACGGACTCTAGAAGGCCTGTGCAGGTGCCTTATGAGGTTTTGCTCGGGGCTTGGGATACGGGTTCCGGGGTTGGGTTGGGGATGAAATATTCAATTGTTTACGTGGGGATTAAGGGTTCAGGGTGTTATGCAAGGACCCTTACAAGCCAAGAAACCTTGTTGAACCGTGTTCGAGGCTGTAGAAGCCTCTAGAACAGGAAAAAAAAACATAGAGCCCTTTAGAAGCCAAAAGAACCCGTTCTTGCACCTCCATATGTGGGGGTTTCCCAAAATAGGGGACCCTAATACAGTACCTTAAATAGTAGGATCCTTATTATAAGGACCCCAAATAAGGTACCCTAATTGTCAGAAACTCCCATATAAGCGCTGATCTTCGACAGCAAAGGCCGCCTTTTGCACTTCCTTCAGCGTCTGCGGCACGCGGCTGAAGAGCGCATACATCCTGAGCCGGTGGTTTAGGGTTGAGGGTTTAGGCTTTAGGGTTTAGGGTTTAGGGTTTAGGGCCAAGTTTAGGGTTTGGGGTTTAGGGTTTAGGGCCAAGTTTAGGGTTTAGGGTTTAGGGCCAAGTTTAGGGTTTAGGGTTTCGGGGGTGGTCTTCGGGAGCTGGGGGTGTAGGGCTTAAAGACTGCCTGGACCCTCAGGAAACCTACCTCTTCAGGTTTCTTAGTAGTACGATTTCCAGACTTTCCAGATATGCATCCTGGTTGAGGTAGACATTAGAGTCTAGAGTTTAGGATCTTTTCGGTATTCAAAACTCTCAGGATTTAGGCCAGCTGTTCCGAACTCCGGGAGCCCTAAACCCTAAACCCAAACCCTTAATTAGGGTTTTAGGGTTTTTTTTTTTAGGGATCAGGGTATGCCCCACTTAAATCCCGATGGCGCGTGTCTCCGAAGACCTCGATGGCGCGCTACAGGCCCCAAGGCTTCGCCGAAAAACCCCGATGGCACGTTTCGTGCCCCTGCACAGGCCGAAAACTACCATAACGGTTTAGGGTTTAGGGTTTAGGGTTTAGGGTTTTAGGTTTTAGGGTTTTAGGGTTTAGGGTTTAGGGTTTAGGGTGGCGTGCTCCTCTGGCCCCAACGCGAGCCACCAAGTCAGGCGCAGCTGGTGCAACTGCAGCAAGAGGCGGTGCAATTGCTGTTGCACGGTCTGGTGACGACGGAACGGACGGTGGGGACCATGGCTGAAGCTCTAGTCGGGAGCTTGCCACACTGGCCCCGCTGTACGGGCTTAAAGCTGCACTGAGTCTACGCTGTCTAGGTGGCGTCCACATTTGCTATCCTTGCCTGGCTGCATCGAGAAGCATCCACTGCAACTTTGCGGTGACAGCATTCTCCATCTCCATCTCCTTCGCGCAGAGGACACGCACGTAGGGCAGCTTGTTGGAGCTTGATGTCTCCTGCAGGAGCTCCAGAGCCGATTCTTCTTGCCGGCATCTGCCTCGAGCGAAAAAGCCTTGAAAGGCATCGGGCCGGCAGATTCCACAAAGGCTCCGGTGAGGCTTCTCCTGGATGCAGCGCACCTCGACTTCGTACGTGAACATGTTTGTCAGCAGCCCTCATTCCCAAACAACACGCGCATGGAAACACCTGACTTCAGAACAGCAGGCATTGTGTTAGATAAAGTACTAGAAGTGAGCAAACATGCTTGCTGTCATCCCTCACACCCCACCCCCACACACACAGAGCGCAACATAAAAGTTGAAGCTGTGGATGTGACTGGGGCCGGGGCATAAGGGTTCATTTAGGTCAGCTTAACTACGTCAATTGCGGCCGTGTCTAGGTTTAGGGCTTAGGGTGTAGAGTTTGCGGTTTCGGGTTTAGGACATAGGTTAGGAGGAGGTAAGTCATCACGAATTCGTACAGGGCTCAAGTAGGGCTTCGGGTTTAGAGCCACACATTCATTTTATAATCACTGGCCGTTAGCCCTATCATTCCACGTTGCAAAAAAAACTCAGAACAAAGCAATATACCCTAAACCCTAAGCCCCAAACCCTTAACCCGGTACCCCTTCGAAACCCTAAACCCTAAACCCTGTACCCATTTCGGATTCTTCAGCACGAAGGACTAGGGCTTTGGGATTAGGGTTTAGGGGTTTATAGTTTAGGGTTTCAAGGTTTAGGGTTCAGGGTTTAGGGTGCAGGGTTTAGGGCCTAGGGTTTAGGGCTTGATCCGGTACAAACATTCAGCTTAACCCTTTGGAGCCTGTACAGAACAAACCCTGTTCAAAAAAAAACATGCGCAAATCCTCGGAGAATTTCAACAACAGCTCAAGAACCCTGCACAAAAACCCTAAACCCTAAACCTAAAAGGCCACAAAAACTGCTCACTCCGCGAATGTCTACACTGCACGTACACCCCAAGTCCCAACCCTTGCTTGAGGGCAACTACAGGTGGGGAGTTTAGGTATATAGGGCTTCTATAAAGCCTCTATAAGGTATACATGCCCGGTAATAAAGTTTCGTCGCATCCGCTAGAAACACTAAACGGAGTACGCGGAGTACAGGAAGTGAGCAATACCCTAGCCTGGCTAGCGGAGGAATTAATGAAATCATAATATTATAATTGTTCCGGGCGGAGGACTTGTGTGGAGGAGTCTAGGGGGGAAGGGGTCCTGGACAGGTCTGTTGTAAGTCAACAACATAGAGTGCGACGAACTTTCGGACCGGCGCAGTATAGACCTTCTATAAGGCTCCTATAACGGTAACTACCCACCTGAAAATGTCCTAGACTTGCCTCTTCTGCTAATCCTGAATAAACATAAACTAATGCTCTACCGAATCGAATTCTGAAAGTTCCGGAGAAATGAACTTGAGGTTTGTTGAGAGAACCTTAAAACCAACAGCCGAAAACAACAAGCACAAAGCCCTAAACGCTATACCCTAAACCCTAAAACCCTAAACCCTGAACCCTAAAACCCTAAAACCTAAACTCTAAACCCTAAAACCCTAAACCCTAAACCACAAAGCCCCTAAACCCTAAACCACAAAACCCCTAACCCCTAAACTCTAAACCCTAAAACCCCTAAACCCCAAACCACAAAACCCCTAAAACCCTAAACCACTAAACCCCTGAACCCTAAACCCTAAGCCTTTCCAGAACTCGTCCCTCTGCGCTCCCCGAGGCTTCGACCTCTCGAGGTCCGGCACCTTGTCGTGCTCGAACATCCACGCACACCTGGGTTTATAGGGGTTTAGAGTTTAGGGTATAGGGTTTAAGGGGGTTTAGGGATTTTGGGGGTTTAGGGATTTTGGGGGTTTAGGGGTTTAGGGGTTTGGGGGGTTCAGGGTTTTTGGGTTTTGGGGTTAGGGTTTAGGTGGTTTAGGGGTTTTTGGGGACATCCACGCACACCTTGGTGTCTTGAGCGTTCAGGATTTAAGGGGTTTTGGCTTCTATGAGTGTGACACGAGGTCTTCTCATCGACGGAGGCAAGGGCCCTAAACCCAAACCAGAAAATCCTGTCAGGCTTGAGGATCTTGGCAGTGGCTGTAGCCACAAAAACCCGACCCCTTTTAAGGAGGTTGTTTTAAAAGAAAGTGTCACAAGGAGCCCTAGAAAAGCAGGATATTTTTGGGGCTACCACCGTAGAGCTTTGGGTGGCTCTAGACTTGTTTTTCTGAACGTAGACGGAGTTATCCAAAAAAGCGTCAGTATACAAGGGACCCTTCATCCTACCGAACAATAGCTCAGAGTGGCTGAGATCACGGAGGTCTGAATGACCAGACTGGCCCTAGTATTCCGTTGCACTCCCACGTGAAAGAAGGGGGTTGAAGGAATTTAGGGTTTCAGGGTTTAGGGTTTTAGGGCTTAGGGCTTTAGGGCTTTAGGGTTGGGGTTGGGAGCCCACTACATCCTTGCTGCTGGTCGCTGCTTTTGCGTGCGAGAGGATTCGGATGTTTAGGGTTTAGGGTTTAGGGTTTAGGGGGGTTTAGGGTTCTGCTGCCCTAAAATCCGGCTTCTACTGGCTTACTCGGATTCACTCAGGTTTCATCACCCTAAATCCTACACCCTACACTCTAAACCGTGGCTGCTCCCGGCTTAGCTGCCTTATCTAGACGGCTCCGGGGTTCGGGTCGTTCTTTCTTTAGTTTAGGGTTTGTGGTCTAGGGTTTGGGGTCTAAGGTTTAGGGTCTAGGGTTTGGGGTTTAGGGTTTAGGGTCTAGGGTTTGGGGTTTAGGGTTTAGGGTCTAGGGTTTGGGGTTTAGGGTTTAGGGTCTAGGGTTTGGGATCTGGGGCTTAGGGCTTTCTGAGTTTCGATGTGTCTTCCTTCGCCGGGTGGCCCTGAATTCTCCATGTGGATGAGGGTCTTGTAGTGGACCGAAATCCATTCCTCATCGCACAGCTCCTGACCAACAAGTTTGGGGCCCCCACTCGCTTAAAGGAAACTACAGGTGGGGAGTTTAGGGTATATAGGGCTTCCATAAGGCTTCTATAAGGTATATAGAGCTTCTATAACGGTGACTACCCACCTGAAAATGTCCTAGACTCGCAGAGACTCCAACACCGCTTGACTCAGGAATCATCCTTGACTTAGATGGGGCCCTCTGCTCTCTGATCTACGGAATCTAGAGTTTAGGCTACACTTCCCCCTGATACTCCCGATAGACTCATAGTATAATGGTAGAGAAAAACCCTACCCCAATCGCTAGTCCAGCTCCGAGTTTGCCTGTATACGGGCTTAGGGCTCGGGGATGGAGGCGAAGCTATGAAGCTATGAGGTCAGAGCCTCCGATAAAAGCCTTTGACAAAGCTTGACTATTCTACTTAAGGGTGCCAAACTAAACCCTAACCCCTAAACCCTAAAATATATATATATATACATATATATATATATATATAGGTAATATAGCTTTATTTATATGTATATATATATATATATTATAGGTCCGCTAAGGCTTCAGGATGTTCAGATGTCATTTCGGGACCTTCAGAAGTAGACTCGGGGTGTTCGCTCCAGCATCTTACAGCTATCTCGGGACTAGAGGCTGGAATGATGATTCATCCGTAGCAAGGCAAGCCTTGGTTTAGGGTTTAGGGTTTAGGATTTAGTGTTTAGAGTTTAGGGTTTAGGGTGACCTGGGCCCCTAAAAGCCCTAAACCCTGCTGACCCTGTAAACCTTTTCTCTCCCTTTCCCCTGCCAGCCCCAAACCCTAAGCCCTATCTAAGCCTATCTAATCCTTCTACAGCATAAACCGAATTAACTCCTAAACGAGGTGACCCAAGCCCACCCATAAGCGTCGATATGACATGAGGCTGCTTTACGGATGGAAGTATAGGGTTGCTATCGTGGTTACCACAAGTGCTACTATGAGTGCTCTAGGGTTTAAGGGTCTCGCGTTTAGGCTTGGAGGTGCCCGAAGCGTGGTTAACCTGTAATTCCCTATTCGATGCTTATACAACCCTATTGGATCCCGATAGGAGCCTTATGACACTCTGCTTGCAGTAAGGTAAACCCTGAACAGAAGAACCTCACACCCGAAACCTGCAATGTTTCCCCAAACCCTAAACCTTTTCTTATAACATGCACCCCCGATCAAGCAAAACCACAGAGTCTCTTAGCTTTGGGGTTTTAAGGCGATAGGAGCCCCTTGGAAGGCAGCGATGTAGAGGCCTGAATAGCTAGCAGTCGTTGCCCCATACAAGCCCTCCAGACCTGCTCCAACCCAAAACCCCCCCAAACCCTAAACCCTAACCCCTAAACCCTAAACCCAAACTTGCTCTAGGTGTACAGGGGGCCTGCAGGATTTGGCAGCTGCACGCTTAAGGGCTGCGGGATTCAGGGCTTGCGAGCCTGTAGGGTTTCAAGATCCCGGTCTGGGAATGAAGATTGCTGGATTCGCCACGAAACTCAACAACCCTAAACCTTTAAAGAATCCCTATTAGAAAGCTTTTGCACGGTTGATGATTTTTAGAAATCCCGCATTGATTGCCCATCATAAGGATTTCTACCATAATTCCCATAGTTTAGGGTCCTCAAGGTACTGCAGGATTTATATCATCAGCGGTAGCCCCCTCTGTTTGAAGGCCCTAAAGAACTCGTGCAGAACCCTAAAAGATTCTGACAAAAGCTTTGAAACCGGAGAAGCCTAAGTTTTCTAAAGACCCTTTTTCGGCCCCATAAAGATCTCAAAGAACCCCTTTACACTTGTTCCGACCGAAACCATTTAAAGCTATTTTCTGCCTGAATTTTCTCCATGGTCGACTCATGGAGGTAGTTCTCCACCTGATCGAAGACACAAGGCTCTGGTCGTAAGGGCCGACCTTCTAGTGATTCTGATCTGGGAGCTTCAGAAACCCTAAATCCTAGCATCCGGTGCGACAAAGCACGATTGTCCCTAATTTTCAGAAACTGCCGTAGACAACCGTTACAAAACCCTCCAAAACCTGAAAACCACTCAAAACCTTTTCTGAAACCCTTTTACAACTTTTGTCAGGCTCATACGAACTCCTACTCTCAAGCCAAGGCGTTTCGGGAACCGCAGGATTAGCGAAATGCGGTTTCAGTTGTGTGTGGGTTTATGGTTTGACGTAGTCGGAATAGGTTGTTTTGAAGCCACCGCTTTCCATCCTGCAACAGTATGAAGGCGGGCTTTCTGCCGCGATGCCGGCGTTGTCTCCTCCGGCAATCGCTTGCAACAGTCCGACAAGGTCTAGAAGTATCGTTTTCGTCACTTTCATGGTGTTCTTGATGAACGTCCAAGGCACGCCGGACGGAAGCTGGCCATACTGCTCTGTGTCATGCCTCAGAACAACTGATTCGCTCCGCCAGTGCGACTCAATGCGGGTCGCAGCCTCATTGCAGTCTTGCGCAGTGTGCGCGCATCAGGTGCACCCAGTCCAAAGATATGACTAACTAAGAGCGAATCTCTACAATCCCTGTAAGCCCTGAACTCCCAGGCCCAAACACCTGGCACCCTGAGCATTCAGGGGCAACCCCCAAAATCCCGAACCCTAGCGATCCAAAATCCTAAGCCATAAACACTTTGAACGCGAACAGAAACCCTAAACCCTAAACCTTCGAACCCAATACCCTTTCCGGTCACGTTCCAACACCCTGAACACAAAATCTGACATGCGACCTTCAGACATAACGGATGCAAATAAGAACTCCAAAGTAAGGACTCCAATTTTCTGAAACCCCAATCCAAAACAGCTAGACTATAAAGCCCGACCAGACCCCATAAGACTCATAACCCCCCTGCCAAAATCCTGCAAATAAGGACCCTACAAGGTGCCCTAGCATGCAAAACTATGCTGCAGTGATCATAAGGCCCCTTAAGGAATTTCATTGGTGATGGCCCCTATACCCTAAGCCGCAAACTTGTGGAACCTCATAAGAACCCTATACCCAAGAGGGTCCATATATACTACTACTATGGAAACAGGCCCCCAAGACCATAAAAAGGATGGTCTGTGGGGACCTAATTCCATAATGGTAGTATATATGGATTCTTTGGGTAAGAACCTTAGAACAACTACTGCACGAAGCCCTAAACCCCAAACCCTAAACCTTACATAGAAACTTATAAAGAACCCTATAAGAACCTTAGAACAACTAATTCTCGAAACCCTAAACCCTAAACCCTATGAAGTGAGCCACTTCGAGGCTCGGGCCCTGGTCTTTTCCTCACGAATTCGCTTTTCTGCCTGCGGCGTTAGGGCCACAGCAGAGGATGGGTTTCAGCTACTACATAAAGGTCCCTCTATGGGTTCTACAGGTTTTGCTTTATGAGGAAAAGGGCTGAAATTCGGAAGACTAAACATCAGCAAGCGCAAAAAAACAGGCATTTGAGCAGGTCATGTAAGTTCTCGTTGCCATGATCGCGAGCAGGACGTTGCAAAAACTGCGGTGGCAAATGCTGGCCCGAGGGAGTAAAGATGGTAGCAGTGGCGGCGGTGGTTCGTCGTCTGTTTCTGTCATCTTCCTGGTCGCCATCGCCGTTGATGTGGTCATTGTCGTCGCAGTAGTAATGGTCGTGGCAGGGGTAGTGGTTGGAAGAGTGGTGGGGTAGTGATGGACATAGCGCTAGTGGCAGTGGCAGTGGTGGGGGTCACTAGCGTCGTCATCATCATCATCATCATCATCATCACCATCATGGTGGCAGTGGTGGGATCCGTGTCCAGCCAGGCAGTTGACGGCGGTGAGCATTCTCATGCTCGACGCTTAAACCGTGATCCCGAGACTCCAAATCCCAATCCCTAACCCCGAGATCCTAAACCGGAACTCTTATGATGAGTGGCAAGATTTCTTCATATAAGGGGCCTTGTAGTATCTCCCATAGACCCTAAACCCTAAACCCTAAACCCCAAAACCCTAAGCCCTAAACCCTAAGCCCTAAACCCTAAACCCTAAACCCCTAAACCCTAAACCCTAAACGCAAAAGCCAGTCTTGGGCTGCAGCTTAGCGTTTCAACCTCCCCAAGATCTCCGGAACACCCCAAGAACCCTAACAGAACCCGTTTAGGGTTTAGGGTTTCGGGAGGCAGAACCTGAACCCCAAACCCATCAAGGTGTGATAAAGATGCCTGAATCTGTGGTAAAAGAACCTTTTTCTGGCCCCTACATAGCTATGCTCTATCATGCCCCCCCAAAACCCTATTCCAATTCCTGAAGACCCTGGCCATTTCTGGCAAGCCGCTTGACAGCTAAACCCTAAACCCTAAATCTCAAACCATCACCCGCAAAGTCTAAAACCCTAAACCCTGGTTAAACCCTAAACCCTAAACCCCAATCAAACCCTAAACCCTAAACTCTAAATCCTTAATCTCCACATACCCTAAATCCTCGCTTTCAACCCTCCTGCACTGACAGACCTCGGGCTTGTGCTTTTACTTGGAGGCTGAGCAGACTTCGTAAGTAACATGGAGGGCCTGAATCGTCGTACTAGGGTTTTGGATTTAGTTTTGGGATTAAGGCTTAGGGTTATCTGCATTCTTGGTAAATTACACTCTGAGGCTAAAAGGCGGCAGTAATTATGATGCAGACCCGTTGCTTGGAGAGAAATGCTGATGGGCGGAATCCCACGTTGACGAAAGTACCCAGTTGTTGTGGGGTATTCCTTGTCATGGATCATGCAGGTTCAGGGTTTAGGATTTAGGAACCCTAAACTCTAAACCCTAAAACCTAAACCAGAGCTCTTTACCCAGTCCCAACAACCTATTGGTCGGATTTTCGCGTCTGAGATCGTGGCTTCGGGCTTTTCGGGCATGTGGCTGAGGGTTTGGGGCAGCAACCCCCGAAGCATTGAAGCCTGTGCAGGCTAGAAATCTGAAACAATATCGTACAGAAGCTGGGCGCTGCACCCTAAATTGTGAACTTAACCCCCTGGATCCTGAAGACTGAACCCCCAGCCATACACTCACGGAGCAGCAGGACAGCGTTGTTCTCTCATGGCGAAGTATAGGCAATCCCAGCACTCATCATTCTTGATTTACCCCCTGCTCCAACTTTCTGAGAATCACGCTTCGCCCTGAAAACGACGCCCGCGAAATCTACTACAGGCCCATGTAGTCCCCATACGAATAAAGCATACGATATTCCCCACACACACACACACCCTATTCGAATGATTAAGGCCCCTAAATTGAATCCCTGGATGGCCTTCTTCCGTCTTCAGGTAGTCCCTAAACCCTAAACCTAAACTAAACCCTAAACCCTAAACCCCATATTGCATCCCTGGGAGGCCTTCTTCAGGTAGTCGGAGCAAGGATTCTGTGAAATATACTGCTTCGACTCATCCTTGCCGCACATTCATGCTAGGGGCGTTGTCGCTCCAGGTTTTTGGGCTTAAGTGTTTGGATTCAGGGTGTAGGGCTGCGTGCTGAGGGCTTATAGGGTGTAGGGCATTTGGGTAGGGAAGGAGTTTGGGAACAGGGTCGTCTGCGTGCACCATGTGCCCTGCTGCCCAGCTCTTTGTCGGCTTGCGCTAACTACAGCTCTTGATCTCGATTGAGGGGTTTCACATGGTTTTTCAGGTTAGGGCTTAGGCTAAGAGCTTCGGGCGTGGCACTGAACCCGAAACGCAAAACCCTTGTTCTGCAATTTAAGCTTTAAGCCCTCAACCCTTAACCCCGCATCCTCCCTACACCCTAAACCCTCAACCTCAAATTCCAAAGACGCTCCCAGGATGGGGGACGACTTCAGCACCCAAGGTTTTAAGAGCTCTCCTTGCATGGTTCTTGAAATTAAAAATTCCTGATTCCGGGGTCCTGGTGAAGTAACCTGCTGCTCAGGGCTTGTATTCGCATTTCAGGTTTTCAGGAACTAACACTGGTTTTCGACAAAAGACCAGGCACAGAGATGACTATCTGGAAGCTGTTTCCGCGTTGCCTTGACGCTGCACACAGCTCCTGGTTCCTCGTCACAGCGACATGCGGCGCGTTGGAGCAGCTGCCATACACTGTTCCGACTACTGTCTCGTACTCTAAACCCCTAAACCCTTAAAACCTCAACCCGAAAACCCTAAACCGACGAGAAAATGACTCCTCCCATCCATCAGCCATCCGCCTTGACTCTGCGAAGTTGCCTAAACCCTAAACCCTAACCCCTAAACCCTAAACCCTAAACCCCTAACCCTAAACCCTAAACCCCTAAACCCTAAACTGAGCCATAACACCAGGGTCGAAAGGTGCCCTTGCTTGCCCTTGTCATCTCTCGCAGCGAGTCTCTAGCTCTAGCATCCCGCAGGGTTGACCTGTCGCCGGAGAAAAAAAAACCTACCCTTTTTGGGGGGGTGCCTTATTAGGGATATTAGGGTTTCTATACACCTACCTTTTTGGGGGGATTCCTTATCAGGGTTTCTATATACCACCTCCTTCAGGAGGTCGGGTTTTGGGGAAAAAGGTAGGGTTTAGGGATTTAGGGTTTAGGGTTTAGGGTTTTTAGGGTTCAGGGATTGGTGCGCAAAGAAATTAGGCGCCTGCAGAAGACATGTCGGCAAGTACTCCCTCCGCCACCTGGCCATCCTGATGACGAAGCCTTTTTTGGAGGGCTTAGGAACCCTACACCCTAAACCCTAAACTCTAAACCCTCCCCCCTAAACCCTAAACTCTATACCCTAAACCCTAAACCCTCCACCCTAAACCCTAAACCCTAAACTCTATACCCTAAACCCTAAACCCATCGGACCTTAGACCCGAAAAAGCGCAGAGAACGCCGATCGAACGTTTCAAACGTCGAGAACCCACAGAATGGGTCTAGTGTTCAGGGATCAGGGTTTAGAGTTTAGGGATCAGAGTTTAGGGTTTAGGGTGTTGTCAGAAGGCACTTAAAACCCGCAATAACGATGACCTGAATAAGAGGAGGAATAACACAAAACAGTAAGATGACAACCACACCACTGTGAACATCTGCAGCAGCAAGAAGACCAAAGAATCGAATCCGAAGCCTGACACATATTCCTAAACCCTAAAACCAAACCCCTAAACCCTAAACCCTTGTAGAACCCGTGTCGATTTTTCCAAAGAGCCTGTAAACCAACCCTCAAAGGTCCTGGTAGAACTTCTTCGTGTGGTCTAAAAACTGGTCCTCGAAGCACTCGCGATAGACCTGGACGGTTAGAGTGCCTTGGTTTTGAGGATCCTTCTAGCCAGGATCCTACCTACTAATTGGAGTCGACGTCGCCGTGCTGGGTTCTCTTGTTTGCGAAACTCCCATACAGCAGCCTCAACGCCTTGCTGATATTTCGTCTTCTGCACCAGGACAGCAAAGCATCCCTAAACTTGAATGGCATGAATCCCTCGTCGTCGTCATCACCGTCACCATCCCCAGAGGAGAACCTTGACTGTCTACACAGCTTACAATGGCACTTACCCGCCGCTTCTTGCCGGGTTTCTCCATACACAGAAGACAGCCCCGTGCCCTGCAAGTAAGATCTTATGAGGGCCCCTCTAGAGATAGGGATTTAGGGTTCAAGGTTTAGGGCTTATATGGGCTTATACAGCTTAGGGTTTACTGTTCGGGGTTGGGGCGGAAGCTCTTTGCCGTGACCTCCATGCAAGCACGGCATCCTAGACCCTAAGCCCTCAACCCTAAACCCTAGACCCTAAACCCTAAACCCTAAGCCCAAACCCTACGAACCATACAACGAGCCCTAAACCCTGAGCCCGAAAGCCCTAAAAAACCCCCGCCGTAAGGATAGGGTCTCCCGCTCGGACCAATTACAAGCGAAGCCAAGCGCCCCACATTTTTGCCCTGCACCCCGAGCTCCACCAGCATGTTTACTGTGTGCTTCAAGAGGATGCGATCCACCTGTTCTCGATCAGCTTCAGGTGCTTTGGGCTTTGAGTGGCCCTACTTACGCGCCTATCCGTAAACTCTAAACCCGAAGGCAAAAGACTGTGCAAACCTAACCTGCATCGTAGATCCTAAACCCAAAGCCCTGAACGCAAAACAATCCAAAACTAGACGCTAACAGAAAAAACTAAATTCGCCACCTCTGCATTGAAGGTTTCGGTGGTGCACACTTTCGCATGTGAAATCTCGAGCTTCTATCGTGCAAGTGCCCAAGAGAACGTGCACAAAACCGAACAAGCCACCCCACCCCCTGAACCCTAGGCCCTAAAACATAAACCCAGCCCATGCTGGAGTGGGATGGGGCGCGCCGCCCAGCACAACGATCTCGCGTCTTAAGCATGCCGCAGAGCCCGTTACTCCCATACCCGGTTTAGGGTGTAAGGGTTGGGTTTAGGCCCCAACACCCCAATATCATAGCGACCTGCATCATTCGAACCATTAGAGTAGGGTTTTGTGGAAATTTTCGTGTACTTCTAAGGGACCGATAAGGAAACGGTGCTCGAAATTCTGTCTCACTTCTTTTTGTATGCCATGAACCTTCAAGGTTCCAAGCGAAAGCCCTCCAACCTCAAAGCCTAAACCACCCATCGGGTTTGGGGTTTAGGGTGGGTTTACCCAGTGGGTTCACGAACAGGGGTGGTTTCGACTCGTTTTTTTCGGGATTTCGTGTTTTTGTTCCAGGGAGAAAAAAAAAAGGTTTCGGAAAGGTTATGTTCAGGTAGAGTGCGGTCAGTTCAGGGTTTTCACTTGACTTGCCACTGTATGTCCCTAACCCTGCAAGTGAATGCCTTGAGGCTGGGCGCACAAGTTAGCCCGAGCTGGTCAAGTGCATGCGCGGCACACTCCAGGCGACTCGAGCCAACCATGCCCCGTTCATGAGATCAAGGGTTCTCGCGGCTTCTTAGACTTGTTGCTGGACAAGCAAGTTCCTGCAGACTTCATAAGCAATCGTCAAGTGAAGTGACTTGAATTTCACGCAAACATGCGATGAACTTTAATAGGCTTTGACTTGTCCCCGGAGTCATGTTGAAAGATGGTGCGATGCTGGCCTTGGCTTTGTGCTGCATAGTGATCCTTCGTCACGGGAACGTGAGTCTTCCACCGTGCTTGGGTCGCTGGCGGTTTGAGTCCCTGGAAGACGTGACAGCTCATTTTGAGTTGTTGTGCTCAGACCCAAGGGACCTGGCCGTAGCAATCGCCATATATGGCATGCTGACAGAGGACCGCCCGAGCCGCATGCGGTGGGAGCTGCTGTTTGAGCAGCGGCATGTGATAGGAGCATGCTTCCTGCAGCTGAAAGAAGGCAGCAAATGTCCTTTTTGCTCGGAGCCGAACTACAAGATCTTTATACACCGCTGCTTCTTGATGTTGGAGCGGCGCTTTGGGCGGTTGGCTATGTGGGCTCAGCAGGACCTGACGACAAGACGGCTCTGGTTTCCTGACGTGAATGCCATTCTGGATGCAAGTGGCAAAGTACTTGTGCGTGGGGATGCGGATGATATTTTCTACGCGGAGCTGGACACATCCTTGCTCGCCGTCGAACAGGATTCTCGATATGTTCGGTGGGCAATTTTTTTTGCTGTTGCATGTTTGTCCCCTGTAGTGACAAAGTGGCAAACCCCAACTATGTCGGAGGAGATAGACTGCGAAGCTATGGAGCTGGTGGAGCAAGAAGAGGAGGAGGAAGAAAGCAAGGCCCGAGTCGGTCATGCGCTGCAGTCTTTAATTTTTCCGGCTGTTTCTGTTTCCGCGTGTTTCTGCTGTCCATGCAGCTGTGCACCGTGAGAGTTTGTTGGGCTCAGCACCGTGATAGTGTGGATCTCCCAGGGATGGACGTAGCCATGCAGGCCTCAGCCATGCAGATGCTAGGCCGACAAGTACGTCATTTTCCCCCCCACCCCCCCCCAAACACCCAAGAAAGCAATCTTCAAAAACGCAGCAAACAAGGGCGCAGAAACTCCCGTAGAGTTCCTGCGCCGGGGAAGTCCTGACAAGCAATCACAGTAACAATTAAAGCTTGTAGAGTTAAGTCTAAAGATGTAGCGAATGTATCGTACCTGCCACGCGTTTTAGCAAGCCCGAATTTAACTCGAAGAGGCCCTGACCCAGAAGGAAGTGGAAAACACTGTAAAATCGTCCCTGTTAACGAACCCGCTTGCGGGGTTTAGGGTCTAGGGTCTAGGGTCTAGGGTCTAGGGCGCAACTGCTTGGCTTACGGCTCGGCCCCTTCCATCTACGGGTGTCGCTAGGACCCGAGATTTGGGGCTTTAGGCGTTGAGGGTCCATGGGTTGAGCGTAAGGTCTTCACATACCAGTTGATAACAGCTTGGGGTTTGGGTTTAGGGTTTAGGGTTATATAGTGGCGGGCAGCAAACACTCCTTCGTGTTCGAGTGGTGCCACTCGGCCATCTTCAAGAGCCGAGCCAAGCGTCCACGAAGGCGAAGCCCTAAAGACTTGAACCTGAAACCCTAAACCCTAAACCCTAAACCCATGAGGGATCGGTCCCAATAGACTTTGGCAGCAGAATCTACCGGTAGAATCGAAAATACCGACCTTTACCACCACCAACAACAACGCAACCGCAACGACAACAACAAACAACAAGAAGACAAGCCCGAATCAGTTCTCGGAAGAACCGAGGCCTAGCTAACTTACGTAACTGTCCAAACAGAGTTAAGTAGTTTAGTATCTAGGTCTCACTGCAAAGCACACGACTTCACCACACAACCCCACCCGAAGAACATGGCGCTCCACAGCTCGACGTCCCTTCTCTCAGCATGCCTGAAGTTGGTGTCTCGCAATCGGGGCATCTCATTTAGGGTTTAGGGTTTAGGGTTCACCGTCCAGTTGCGCCGCGGTGTCTGCTCAGCTTGCCTTTCGGCCCTTCTCTTGGCCCCGGGGCTTCGCAGCTCTCCAGGTGTGCGCCTTCTCGTCCCATCGGCCCTCCAGCGTTGTCGGGTAAAAACCCTCTCATTTCTATGAAAAACCCTACTGGAAACCCTAGAAAGCCCTAAACCCTAAACCCTAAACCCCATTGGAAACCCTAGAAAGCCCTTTAAAGCCTATAAACCCATTACAAAATCCAGTACAGGCACTATCTTACTTGTCCCGTATCCGAAGGGAACTACAGGCCAACTTTTGGCAGTGTATAGGGTTTAGGGTTTACGTTAGGGGTCAGGGTTTAGGGTTTAGGGTTTTAGGGTTTAGGGTTTAGGGTTTAGGGTTTAGGGTGTCTAGGGTTTAGGGTGTCTAGGGTTTAGGGTTTAGGGTTTAGGGTTTAGGGTTTAGGGTTTAGGGGTATCGCAGAAAGGCTACTGGCTAAAGGTTATCTGCTCAGCTACTAGGCAGATACGGTCCTGCATTACCCAGAATCAGGAATATACCGCAACTCCCACAGCTTAGGGTCACTAAGCTAATGCAGGATTTATATCATCCACAGTACAAAGACCCTATATGAACCCTAAACCCTAAACCCTAAACCCTAAACCCTGAACCCTAAACCCTAAACCCTAAACCCTAAACCGTAAAGACCAGGAGATTCCTACCTAAACCCCCTAAACCTCTCAGCACCCGTCCTTGAGCCTTGGGGTGCTGTTAAAAGGGCTTCAGAAGGGCCAAGCAATGGGGTTCGGGCTGTGAGGTTTAGGGTTTTGTGGTCTGTGGCCCTTCAGTGGTCTATGAAGACTCCACGAAGAGGGGCGTCTACCGGGTTCCGTAGGAGTCATATACAGTTTTCTTTGGCGAATTTGGGACGCATAAGGCTTCTATTCAGATTCCGTCAAAAGCTCCCACGGCGGTTGCGTAAGGGTGTGCCTTTGATGGCTCAAAGTCTAGTAGCTCAAAGAAGCAGATTCAGGCTAGACCCTCGCAACACTTAAACTGGGGTAAGGCCCGAATCCTGAACCTTTGAACCCTACACACTACTCCCTCAACCCTAATTATCAGACAAAGGAGAAGCATAGGCCTGTTCTCCCCTTCGCTCAGCATTGATGTTGTCCAACATCAGCGTGAGGATATGGTTCTTCACCCGAGCGTGGCCCGACACCTGGCATGAGGAAGTGCTTAGAGTCCTAGGGTTTAGGGTTTGGGGTTGAGGGTTGAGGGTTTAGGGTGTAGTTTAGGGTCTACTGTTGATGATATAATTCCTGCATTACTTTGAGGAGCCCAAACTATGGGAATTATGGTATATTCCTTATTATGGGAAATGCAGGATTTATATCATCAACCGTATCACATTTGAGGCGACAGCTGCATACTTAAGATACTTTGGAGTTCGTTGCCTGAGCAAGAGCCCCCCTGCAGAGTTCAGGATGTAGGGTTTTTTAGCACTCATTCAGGATAGGATATGAGGATCTCAAAGACAAAGCCTGAGGGGGGGGCTTGTGAGTGTTGTTCTGGAGGCCTCAGCCGCGCCTGAGGCATCCCGTCGCCCTCAAGCTCTCAAGCTTTTCAACTTGGGCAGAGTGGTATGGGTTTAGGGGCCTCAGGAATTCGTATCAATACCCTAAACCCTAAACCCTGTTCAAAGACGCAAGCCCCTAAAAAAATCCCCTTATAGAACCCTACGAGGACTGTTACACAAGTAGGTAAAACCCTGAAAAAATCCCCCGTAGAACCCTACAAGACGCTTTTGCAGAACAACCCCCAAAGGAAAGAAGTATGAAGCCCTGATCTGGGACAGTCCTTCTCCCGGAATTGCATCAAGCCCATCTCATACACCGGCACCTGCCAAACCAGGGTTCCATGAAGGGTCCGTGCAAAGGGACCTACTGTTGATGATATAACTCCTGCATTACCTGAAGGACCCTAAACTATGGGAATTATGGCATCTTCCTTATTGTGGGTAATGCAAGATTTTTTTCATCAACCGTAGTACGAGACAGGGTTTTAGGGCTTAGGAAGAGAAGGCGTGAGGGATTCACTTACGACAGTGATAGTTAACTGGAATAAGGTTTTGTGTGGTGGTCTTCATGTTAGTGTACTATGGGGGGCCCATTATGATAAGGCCTTCAGTGCTAGAAAAAGGGCTTCGGGTAGGTTAAAGTAGGGTTACACGACTATAAGGGGATACTGCGACTAGTCTTTCTGCTCAGTTTAGGTTGGCTGCATCCACCTGCCAAACGGGACGGGTTCAGGGCTAAGGGTTTTACGGTGCGGCGGAACCTTAAAGGAGCCCCCTGCACCCCAAAACCCTAGACCCTCAAGCCTGAACCATGAGACCCTAAACCCCAAACCCTAATACCCTAAACCCTAAAACGCTAAAACCCTAAAACCCTGAAACCCTAAACCCTAAAACGCTAAAACCCTAATACCCTAAACCCTAAACGCCCTAAACCCTAAAACCCTGAATCCCTAAAACCCTAAGACCCTAAACTTAAAAGGAACCCTTGGAGGAGCCCCGAAAGCTACTGGGAAGGGCACTTGGGCTTCCCAAGGTCTCTGGGGTGCTTTATGAGTATTAGGGTTTAGGGCTTGCGGTTTAGGGTTTAGGGCTTTCGGGTTTAGGGTTGAGGGCTTAGGGTTTGGGGCTTAGAGCTTCGGGCTTAGGGCTTAGGGCTTTTAGGGTTTAGGGCTTAGGGCTTTTAGGGTTTAGGGTTTAGGGCTTTAGGGTTTAGGGCTTCGGGTTTAGGGCTTAGGGCTTAGTAGGGCTTAATTAGGGCTTGGGGCTAAGGGCTTAGGGACACAAACTTACAGCATGGCAGCTTGTATTAAATTCCGCAGTTTCGATTTCAGCACCCGAAACCCTAAACGTTAGGGTTTAATAAGGGAGGTACCGCATGTGAGGGTTTTATGGCCAGCAACCTCTCACCCTGAACCCTAAACCCTAAAACCCTAAACTCCTAAACCCCAAATCCCAAACTCCTAAACCCCTGAACCCCTAAACCCCTAAAACCCTAAACCCTAAGCCCTGGGGGGTTCGATCTGGCTTCGAGGTTTAGGGCTTCGGAGTTTGGGGATTTAGGGGTTTAAGGGTTTATAGGGCTTTAGGGGTTTATGGGTTAGGGTTTAGGGTTTAGGGGTTTAGGGGTTCAGGGTTTTGGGTTTAGGGGTTTAAGGTTTTGGGGTTTTGGGTTCAGGGCCCCTGAACCCTGAACCTGGGCTCTTAGAGTCAGGAATTGAGGTAAAGGTACCCTAACACGGATCTATAGCAACCTTCGTAAATACAATGGCCTCCTGATGCTTCCTGCGTATGGTACAGTGAAATAATTGAAGTCTGAAGAAGAACCCCAAAAAGCCCGACACCTGACGGGGCTCCATGTTCAGAAGTGAGCACGGCAAACGCATGCTTTAGGGTTTAGGGTTTCGGGTTTAGGGTTCAGGGTTTAGGGTTCAGGGTAATGAAGTGCCACTGCAAACCTTCAGGGATTTGGTGTTGGTGTTTATGGTATGGCGGGCTGCTAAACCCTAAACCCTAAACCCTAAACCCTAATAACACAAAGCACCTTTTTAAAGAACGTCTGGGATCTCGGGGCGCTGAAGAGTCGGCAGCAGGCCTTCTTGTACTGAGTGACGAAGTTTCTATCCATGTACATGAGGATGTCGCGAATCATGACCTGTGGGTTCAGGCTGCAGGGGGTTCAGAGCTAGGGATTCGATGGGCATCTTTTCTGTAGGCCTTGAGGGTTGGCTTAAGGTTATTAAGAGACCCTCGACTCCAACATGATAGCACTTCCGGATCTCTTATTCAGGATCCCTTCTGCAATTCGTTTTGTCGCCTCACTTAAGGGACGTAGTATAAACAGACTTATAGGTGCGCTAAGTGGCTCTTATATCCCTAAACCCTAACCCTAATCCCTAAGACCTCAGCCCTGAACCTTAATCCCTACACCCTCAACCCTAAACCCCAATCCCTAAACCCTAACCCTAATCCCTAAAGCCTAAAGCCTAAAGCCTAAACTATAATCCCTAAACCCTAAACCCTAATCCCTAAAGCCTAATCCCTGAAGCCTAAACCCTAATCCCTAAACCCCTAAATCCCTAATCCCACCCTGAACCCTAACCTCTGAAGCCTAAACCCTAAATCTCAACCACAGAGCCTCAAGCGCAACTCTTAAGAACCCGTCTTCGAGAATCTTTACAGAACCTGCACGCAAGCCGGAAGCCCAGACCAGGCTTAGGGTTCAGGGGTTTAGGGGTTTCGGGGTTCAGGGGTTTAGGGGTTTAGGGGTTTAGGGGTTTAGGGGTTTAGGGGTTTAGGGGTCTAGGGGTTTAGGGGTTTCGGGGTCTAGGGGTTTAGGGGTTTAGGGGTTTAGGGGTTTAGGGGTCTGGGGATAAAATTCAAAAAAAATCCTCCGGAGTTTAGAAATTGAAGGTCAGAGGGTGAAAGTTTGGAGCTACATGGGTGTTCAGGGATCGGGGCCGGAAACCCGGTTTAGGGTTTAGGGTTGAGGGTCTAAGCCCTAAGTCGGGTTTCCCAGGATCGCAGGCATCACAGCCATCCCCGGAGCTTCACGTAAGGTAGGGTCGCAAGAAAAGAAAACCAAGCAGGGCTTTGGCGTCTTTGGGGCTTTCTATATGCTTCTATGCTATAACTGAATAAGAACTACGGTTGATGAAAAAACCTGCAGTACCTTAAGGACCCTAAACCATAGGAATTATGGCATATTCCTTATTATGGGTACTGCAGGATTTATTTCATCAACAGTAGAGAGGCTGTGCATGAGGTAGGCCCCACACCCCAAAGCCACCACGTCGTCCAGGCAATCCGACCAAACCCCAAACCCTACATGCATCAAGCCTGTCCGTCAGCCCTAGACCCTAAACCCTAGGGTTTAGGGTTTAGGGGTTTAGGGGTTTAGGGGTTTAGGGGTTCAGGGATTTAAGGGGTTTAGGGGTTTAGGGGTTTAGGGGTTTGGGTAGACCCGAAACCCTAAACCTTAAAACCCTAGACTCGAAACCCTGGACACGAACCCTTGCTCGCCAGTGCCAAGGCTTCATCCCTATGGCTTGGGATTTATGGCTCCTGGTCTATGGTCAAGGATTCATGGCTTCGGGTCGAATTCAACCCCTAAACCCAAAGCCCCTGAGCCGTCTACTCCCCTCTCCTCGAACCCTCCCGGGGCTTGAACCCTAAGCCCCTGAGCATCAGAAACCCCAAAGCCCAAACCCTAAGACTTAAAGCCCTGGCTTGGGGACCCGGGCTCCTGAACCTCAAACTCTGCATCCCACCCTTTTTTGACTCTCTCTTTTTGTGGCTTTCTAGTCGCTGATATGGTTTTTGTTGCAGCGCAGGTCTTCGCTAAAGACTAGGGTTGAGGGTTTAGGGCTCACAGGGTCTGCAGGGTGCTTTAGAGGCTCTGCAACGTCTCCATAGGCTTTCAGATGATCTTTGTTGTTGCTTTGAGGGGAATAGACAAAGCCCAGTACCCTAGCCCTTTCCACAAGAATCCCTTCTGGAAAATACCCAAACCCGATGTCTCTGCTCTTTGGTATTTGGAGGATCGGGGGACTTAGCAAGCAAAGCTATAAGTACCGTAATTGGAGTTATAAGTAAGCACAGCTTTAGTTGCCTTACCTATAGCCCCAGTCACTATGTCCCATGATCCTAGAAGTAGGGAACCTCAACAAAGAACTGACCTCCGCTGGACCAGAGCTCCCTGCCATCGTTGTCTTATGGTCGTCCCACTGCTTCTTCCTGGCTCGCATGGAGGCTTGGGCTTAGGGTTCAGTGTTCAGGGTTTGCGGATAGGGCCTTTGGTTGTCGCTCTTCTTCGATAAGACACCTCAATACCTCTCTAGTAAAGAACCCTCCTTCTTAAACACAAAACCATAAAATGGAAGCCGTACATGATTTACAGGATACTCCTTAATTAAGTTTCACTATGCTGTCTGCATGCAGCCCCAAAGAAGTCGAAATTGTCGGCCAAAATCTGCATCCCGCAATCAAACTATATCGAAAAAAGGCTGCATGACATCGGAACGAAGGCTCTGCAAGGCACTTGGTAATCTACTACGGCAAACTAGCAAAATATCATTTGGGGTCTGGGAGTTCGGGGTTTTAGGGCTTAGGGCGTATAGGGCCCGTACCGTAATAGGTCTCAATAGGTCCCAAGAGCAACGGCCTAAGACCAACAACTCCAAACCCTAAACCCTAAATCCTAAGCTTTTAAACCCGAAATCCCAACCCCTAAACGCCAAACCCTAAACTCCAAAATCCTAAACCCAAAAGCATGCGAGCGCCGCAGCTCTTCCAACAGTCGGTCGTCGGGGCCTTGGCTTAGGGTTGTTGGTTTTGGGGTTTGGGTTTAGGGTTTTGGGTTGCGTGCCTTGGGTTTTGGATTAACGTTTAGGTCTTCGGGTTTGGGGTTTTGGGGCTCAGGGTGCAGGGTTTGGGTTTACGGTTTAGGTTTTTGGGTTCAGGGTTTACAGGGTTTAGGGTTTAGGGTTTAGGCGGTTAGATTTTGGAGCTTCGGGTGTAGGGTTTGCCGTGGAAGCGGCCTAGGCCTTGAGTTTAGGGTTTAGGGTCATTTAAACCCTACACGCTGCACCCCAAAACCTAAACCCTGAAAGTCTGTAAAAGCGTTTTGGGACCAAGGTAGTAAAGCTCGTAAATGAAATCGGTTGATGGTATAAACCCTGCATTAGCCATAATAAGGGAAAGACCATAACTCCCATAGTTTAGGGTCCTTAAGGTAATGCAGGATTTATATCATCAACAGAATTCAGCTTTAGCAGCTTAGCAAGCCCCTGGTGCAAGAAACCCATGAGGCCCAAAGCCGCCAGAGTACGTAAAGTGTTGTCTTCGGGGGTTCAACCGTATTGTGCAGGTCACATGATTCCAACTGGGCGTTGAGGCAGACAATAGTCCAAACATACAGGGAACATGCGGGGATGTAAAGTATAAGTTTTCAGAGCCGTCTCTTTACCCAAACACTGCAAAGCCCTCAACCCCAAACCCTAAACCCTATCGAAAACCCTAAACCTCTCCAACCCCAAACCCTAAACCCCATCGAAAACTTTAAACCCCTCCAACCCTAAACCCTAAACCCTATCGAAAACCCTAAACCCCTCCAACCCTAAACCCTAAACCCTAAACCCTAAACCCTTCCATCCTAAGACCGAAAGCCCGAAAGGACCAAGTCAAAGTTTTTGGCGTTCGCGTCTCATTGCTTCGGACTCTCAGAGGGTCCATACGTACTACTATTATGGAACTGGGCCCCCAAAAGACCATCCTTATCATGGCTTTCGGGACCTGCTTGCAGGTTCATGGGTGGCTAGAAGTGGAGTCATACGTCCTTTAACATGGGTTATGACTATAGTTATCCGACTGATAACCCTACGTATCACTACCCAAGAACCCCAAGCAGTAGCCATGGGCTGGGGGCCTCGGTGGGCTGAGACCGTGGAGGGTCCTGGGGTTCGAGTCTTTGGCTTGTATTTAGGGCTTGGGGCTTGGTATAGGGTTCAAGGTTTACCCTTAACCCTAAACCCTAAACTCTATAAACCCTAAAAACCTCTCAACCCTAAGGTTTAGAATCTAGGGCAGAACTACACAGGCTTCTTGAAAGGGACCATGATGTTGACAATTGAATACATATAAACCCGATAAAGAACCCTTACATGAGCCCTTCAAGAACCCTTAAGCCCTGACAGAACCCACCCTCCAAACCCCGTAAGAACCGTAAACCCTAAGCCCTCAACTTTAAACCCTCCAAACCGCACAAGAATCGTAAACCCTAAACCCTAAACCCTCCCAAGCCCCATAAGGAATCCCCCAAAGGAACCTGAGACCAGTGCAATCCACACAGCTTTGCGCAACGATCTTCAAGTGATCCGCGACAACGCTCTGGGGCATGTCGGGGAGGTTTAAGGCTTTCCTTTGAAGGTCTCTAAAGACCTCTATAAGGGTTTCTAAAAGGGTAGGATTTCGGGTATGTCGGGGGAGGTTTAAGGCTTTCCTTTGAAGGTTCTCTAAGGGCCTCAATAAGAGTTTCTACAAGGGTTGAGGATTTCGGGTATGTCTTAGGGTTTCTTCAAGGATTAGTTTTGATGATTCTCTAAGAATTGCTCAGAAAGGCCTAGAGCTTTTGTTGAAGGCCCTTCTCCTTGCTTCCGCTGGGAGGCCCTATTGGGCGGGCTGTGGTCAGAAGGCTCAGAGTTTAGGGTTGAGGATTTGCGGTTTGGGGGCTTGAGATTTAAACCTAAAGCTCATACTCAAAGGATCGGGTTCCTGTCAGAGTTCCTTTTGGAGTTCCCCTCCTTTAGGGTTTAGGGTTTAGGGCTTAGGGTACCCTTTATTATTGACGAATATTCTTGCAATCTACAGGGCTCCTGAATATGATTTGAGGCCTGGAAATGAAATCCTCAACTGCGTCTCTACACCCTGAAGCCCTAGCGTTAAAAATCGGAACCTAAACCCAGAAATCCTACACTCTTGAACCCTACTAAACCCGTGGTGCCTGTAGCACTACTTACATTTACATGTTGCTCACTACTTGAGGTTCACGGGACTTAGAAAGTACCGTTCTAAGTACCTTGGCTGGGGTTATAACCCATCGCAGGTGTAGTTAGATTCTTCTTCATGTAGACCCTCGACCCTAAACCCTTAAGAACCCCATTATAGAACCTTGTAGTGCCCTTCATGGGAACCCTAAAACCCCGGTACTCAATCCCATGCCCCTTTAAGTACGTCCGCCGATCCTTCAAGCAGGGTGCGGGTCGTGTCACTGTGATACTAGACTTAAACCCCGAACGGCCTCGTAAACCCTCGGAAACCTTTAACCCTTAAACCTAAAACCTACACCCCAAACCCGAACCGTCCCTAACCCCCCCTCTCAAAAAAAAGACAAACTAAATCCGAAACCCTGCTGAACACCCTTCGCGCACCTCGTAGAACCCTGGCAACCCTTCCCAGATCCATCCGAGATCCCAATCATGGATCGAATTGAGACAAGCCCTACCTTAAGGCATGTATTTGTCCGATACCTGTCTAGGCTTATGGTTTCTATGAGAATCCCTTTCGGGGTTTGGGGTTTAGGGTTTAGTTTCGGGTTTAGCCTGTCTAGGGTTCAGGGTTTCGGTTACAACCCTAAACCGCAGTAAATCACAGGAGCCTGGCGTGGGGTTCAGGGTTCTGCAATTCACTGCCACATGCAAAAGTTGGTGGACCAGAGAGACTTAGAGCTAGGGGTTTAGGGGTCTAGGGTTTTTGGGCTTGGGGTTTCAGAGAGACATGCTCAAGGTGGTCCCAGACCTGCTGCAGAAGTACCGTATCCTTGACACTGGCAATGCCCCGTCGCGTCTCTTCATCCAGACCAGGGCGAATCGGGGGCTTGTGCCAGTCCCCGCATTCACGGCGGGCAGTTCTCGCTGAAGCGTCAACCTGATCTCGCACCCGCGCGCGCAGCTCCGCTGTAGCTGACCACGATAAAGTCTAACTCCAGATGGCGGGGGCGCTGATTCCAAAAGGGTTGGAACTCACGGGTGTCTTGCCAATCGATGTCGAGCACTTTGTGGAAATCGAGGCTAGCAGGATATGTGTCTCGTAGCTGCACGTCCTCACATTGCGTAGATCCACAAACATGTCAGCCCTAAACCCTAAACCTTAAATCGAAGTGTCCGATAATTTCTGCCCCGATTTCGATCCACCGCGGCGCTACTACAGGGGCCTTAATAGTTAGAATAGGGTTCGGGATTTTTTGTGCTATGATTACAATAAGGAACCCCCAGAACCCCCATATTACCTCTAGTGCGATGGGATTGTAGTAGCTCGCAAGAGGAAGGCCCTTACTCCCAAGATTAAGGCCCTTAAAGGGATCCCAAGATGAACGCCCTAAAAGAATCAGGAAGATTTTGCAGTCGGCAACATCGCTTCTCAGAAGACTCGCTTGAGAAGGGGATGGGCTCTCAATGGCTCTCGGTAGCTGTAGTACACTGTAGGGTTTAGTGCTAAACTCTAAACCCTAAACCCTAAAACCCTAAATCCGAAAGGAAGAGACCTGAAGACTCTCGGACATGCAACTGCGCTGCACGCCCCGCGTAGTTGCCTGGACGCCGTTGTACAGAAGCTCCCCGTACCTTGGTCCATTGCTTCGACGGAGTTTAGGGGTTGAGGGTTCAGGGGTTTAGGGTCTAGGGGTTTAGGGTTTAGGGTTTAGGGGTTTAGGATTTAGGGTTTAGGGAGTTATTTGGAGTGTCTGTGAAAAGGTTGTACGGAGCAAAAACAACTACCCTAGCCGAGTGAGGTAATCCTGCATATGACTTACTTGCAACGTCCCCTGGTTCCCAAAACACCAACAATATCAAAACAAAAAAAAAAATATATATATATATATATATATATATATATATGTGTATATATATGTGATCCTGCATAGTACACCTTCTATCCTCGAATGCTGCAGGGTTGAGGCCTAAGGTGGGAAGTTCGGAGTTCTAAACCCCAAACCCTAAGCCTTAAACCCTAAACCTAAACCCTAAACCCTAAAACCCTGAATCCCTAAACCCTAAAACCCTGAACCCTAAAACCCTGAATCCCTAAACCCTAAAACCCTAAACCCTAAGCCCCAAAGCCGTGAATCCCCAAACCCTAAAGCCCTAAACCCGAAACTCTAAACCCCGAGCCGAAATCTGAAAAAACAGAAAGTCTTGAACCTTTCGACTTCCGAAAGTTGAGGGCTTAGGGCCTTAGGGTTTGCTGCCTTCGGGCCTAGGGTAGTTTAGGGTTTAGGGCTCAGGGCTTTAGGGTTTAGGGTTTAGGGCTTGCTTTTTGGGGTTTAAGGTTTAGGGTTTAGGTTGTTTTTTAGGGTTTAGGGTTTTAGGGTTTAGGGTTTAGGGTTTAGGGTTTAGGGATGCTACCGAATCATGAACGCTACCGGTGACCCTGAAGCGAAACAAAGTAGCATTGGGCAGTGTCAGTGCTTAGAGCTTGAGGGTCAGAGCATTTTGGATCTGGAGAAGCTTAACTTAAACTCTAAACCCTAAACCCCTAAACCGGCAAACAAAAATAGAAAACTAAACCCTCAACCTTAAACCCCTAAACCCCTAAACCCTAAAACCCTAAACCTCTAAAACCCTAAACCCCTAAAGCCCTAAACCCCTAAACCCCTATCTCCTGCTTCAGCGCTTAGGGTTTAAGTTTAGCGTTTCAGGCTCCGGCTCGGGGGGGACAGGCACTTGGGGGGTTCATGGATAGCTATGTAGTTATAAGGGTTTAGGGTTTAGGGCTTAGGGGGTTTAGGGTTTAGGGTTTAGGGTTTAGGGTTTAGGGTAAAAAGCAGGACAAAAAGTTTAGCTTTTAACCCATATTATTAAAGGACTTACTGCTGATGATATAAATCCTGCATGACCTGAAGGACCCTAAACTATGGGAATTAAGGTTATAAGCAAGGTAAAAAGTAAGACAAGTAGGATAACTACAGTTGTAAGTAGGGTTCTAAGTAGGATAACTATAGTCATGAGTAGGGTTATAAGTAGGGCAAGTAGGATAACTATAGTTATAACCCTAAACCCGAAGCCCTAAAGCCTAAACTGAACTAAACCCAAGGCCCTAGGCCCTAAGTAGAGTTATAAGTCAGTAAACTATAGTCATAACCCATATTGCAGGAATTATAACTCCACTTACAACTACCCATGAACCTCCAAGCACGACCCACATGCTAAACTCCAACCCCTCAGCCCTCAACCCTAAACCCTAAACCCCTAAACCCTAAACCCAAACCCCTGAGCCCTAGACCGCTAAACCCTAAACCACTGAACCCTCAACCCGACCTGCAGAACCGGAACCCCTGAACCCTAAAACCCTAAACTGCAAGCTCGCGGCTTGTGCAAAACAAGGTTGTAGGCATTCCGGTACAGTTCCTCGCCAACTTGTGGTTAGTTCTGTAAGTTACTGGTCCGTGTTTAGGACCCAATATAGTGCGGCACCCTTATGAAAAGGGACCCTACAAGGGACCCTAATTTAGAGAACTAGCTACCCTTGTGGTTTCAGGATGGGGTGGGCACGGCTTTCGGGTGGACAGCTCAGGTTGCGGGCTTCTAGGCTTACGTCAAGCTCAAAGAACCGAACACTCGGCTTTTAGGGTTTAGGGTTTATATAGGGGTTTGTCTGAGGTCACCAGGCTCCTGTTTGAGGAATCCGGCTTTAGGGGGGGCCGGGTTTGGGACTTCATAGCCTGCACCTTACGGGACCAAGTCAGTAGGCGGCGTAGGGTTCAGGGTTTAGGGGACCAAGTATTGGCGATCCCTACTTGGAGGATCACGGGACTTTGTAAATAGGGTTATAAGTGGAGCTACCTTGTGTATGATCATAGTTACTAAGTCCCATGAACCTCCAAGTAACACCGAAACTATAGCTCGATTCATAGTCATAGTTGTCCAGATTACGAAGCCCCGTCATCCCGGACAGGTATGGTGCGCGACGGTTTACAGATCAGGACGTAGGATAATTACAGAACTTAGAGGGTTTAGTATTTAGGGCTGGGGTTTAGGGTTTAGGGTTTAGGGTTTAGGGCATGGGACTTACAAGAGTCGTCCGGCTACCTGTCAGATCAGGTTCCTTTGGAGGATCATGGGACTTGGTAACTGGGGTTATAACCCAGGTAACTCTACTAAAAAATGTTGTAACCCCAGCTACGGTACTTATAACTTTATTGCTATTTTGCATGAACCTCCAAGTACACTCTAAGCGCCAACCTTGAACCGCTTCTCCATCCTTCTGGTTGCTTAAATGCCCGTTCAACCACCATGGCTGTAGTTCCGGAACCCCTTGGAACCAGAAAAAATCATACGACCCTAAATTTGCCAATGCGAAACCCGAACAACCCTAAACCCTAAACCGCAACTCCCAAGGCGGCGAAAAGGTGGCCCGGACCCCTCGACCCCCACCCTGCGCCCGCCCAGACACGCCTGCCGGCAGCCCTGTGAAGGACCGGTATATAGTAATATGAACCCTGACGAAGCCCCGAAGCCCCGAAACCCCGAAACCCCTAAACCCTAAACCCCGAAACCCAGAGGCCCACTCGGCCTTAGACCCAGCACAGCCAGGCCTCAGCCCTCCCCAAACCCTAAACCCGGGTGGGTTTATAGGCGTTTAGGGTTTAGGGGTTCAGGATTTAGGGGTTTAGGGGCTTAGGGTTTAGGGTTCAGCGTTTAGGGGTTTAGGGTTTAGGGGATCAAGGGCTGGGGGGTTCTGGGAACTCCAAAAACAAGTTCAGGGTTTTAGGGTTTAGGGAGCCCCTTTAAAGGCACCCTTTAAAGGAACCCTCAAAGGAACCCTCAAAGGAACCCTCATATAGAACCCTCATATAGAACCCTAAGGGTCCTTTTGATGGAGCCCCAAGAGTATCCCTTAGTAGGAAGGGGTTGGGGGCGCCGCCATGGCGCGCAAGCCCGAGATGGGTCTAGAAAGGCTATCTGATAAGATCTGTAAGGGCTCTACAAGGGTTCCTTTGAGGGCTCTGTAAGGGCTCTACTGTATAAGGGTTCTGTAAGGGATCTGTAAGGGCTCTAGAAGCGTTCCTTTAAGGGATCTAGAAGGGCTCTATAGGGGTTCCTTGAAGGCAAAGGTTTGTGGGAGTTGAGGGTTTCAAGCTCTAAAGTGTAGGGTTGTGTAGGGTTGGGACTTACAGGAAGGGAATAGTTTTTTTGGGGGCGGGTGAATTACATTTGTAGTAAAGTTATATGAGGATTCTGCAGGGATACTATCACTACTTACTACTTATTCAGACCTTTAGACCCTGTAAACCCCAAGCTCCAAAGTGAACAGGGTGTGTCGTACACGTACACCCTAAACCCTAATCCTAAACCCTAAAACCTAAACCCTAAACCCTGACCCTAAACCCGAAAACCTAAACCCTAAACCCTAAACCAAACCCTAAACCCTAATCCTAAAACCTAAACGCTAATCCTCAAGCCTAAGGACCTAAACCCTAAACCCTAAACCTGAGGACCTAAGGACCTAAGGACCTAAACCCTAAAAACTGCACATCGGCGCCTCAAAGGACAGCGAGGACGCATTGTGCTCGTGGATTTGATGTATTGCATGCTTCAAGCACTCCCACCTGGTTTGGGTGCTTTGGGTTTAGGGTTTAGGGTTTAGGGCTTGGTGTTTAGGGTTTGGGGTTTGGGGGCCGCGTATCTATGAGGCTTCTGCAACAGCTCTATCGCCCCACATTGCAGCGTGCCTGCAAATAGCGTCGCAAAACCGCCTTGCGCCGATACGCCGATACGCCGGCGCATGGCCCGGAGGGGGCACATACGCCGATACGCCGATACGACGGTCGGGGGCCTAGGCTGGCTTACGCCAATACGCGCATACGCCGGTACGTGAGGAGGAGGAATCACGGACAGGCGACAGACAGACAGACAGACAGAGACATCATGCGCAAACGATTTCCGTGCACGCATGGGCTACCCTTATTAAAAATCAGAACTCTTACCACCCTTGAACTCCGAGGATGGAACCTGGGACTGATGGGGCGCCCCTGATTTTTAAATCAGAACTCTTACCACCCCTGATCTCCGAGGATGGACCCTGGGACTGATGGGGCGCCCCTGATTTTTACCACCCCTGATCTCCGAGCATGGACCCCGGGACTGATGGGGCGCCCCTGATTGTTAAATCAGAACTCTTACCACTCCTGATCTTGAGGAAGGAGCCTTGGACTGATGGGGCGCCCCTGATTTTTAAATCAGAACTCTTACCACCCCTGATCTCCGAGGATGGAGCCTGGGACTGATGGGGCGCCCCTGATTTTTAAAAATCAGAACTCTTACCACCCCTGATCTCCGAGGATGGACCCTTGGACTGATGAGGCGCCTTTTTTTTAAATCAGAACTCTGACCACCCCTGCTCTCCGAGGATGGACCCTGGGACTGATGGGGCGCCCCTGATTTTAAAATCAGAACTCTTACCACCCCTGATCTCCGAGGATGGACCCTGGGACTGATGGGGCGCCCCTGATTTTCCGACGCGCCCATCCACGAGGCAAATACGCCGATATGCCGATACGCCGATCCGGGCAGGAAATACGCCGATACGCCGATACGCCGGTACGCCGGTACGCCGACACGCCCATCCACGAGGCAAATACGCC
This sequence comes from Minwuia sp., assembly GCA_965228535.1. GTDB lineage: Bacteria > Pseudomonadota > Alphaproteobacteria > Minwuiales > Minwuiaceae > Minwuia. The sequence continues at coordinate 2,709,365 of CBDDHU010000003.1, forward strand.
GATACGCCGATACGCCGATCCGGGCAGGAAATACGCCGATACGCCGGTACGCCGATACGCCGATCCGGGCAGGGAGGGTATATCGGTGTATCGGTGTATCGGTGGGAGCTGTTTACGCGACGCGCTCTGCGGGCTCTCTGCCACATTGTATGGGCGCTTTGGGCTTTTGTTTTCAAGCTTTAAAGGAGTTGGTTCACACTGTATACACTCCTTCCTTGTCAGGGCTGGGGATCTATGAACTTTGTGTACACCTTGTTCTTTGGTGGTTGAGGTTTGGGGTTTGGGGCTTAGGCTTTAGCGACAAGGGACGGACCCCAACTAGACCGATCCGTCTCTCAGACAGCCCCATTAAAAGAGACACGGAGCTTCACCTAGACCTGGACTGCCCAGAACCCTAGACCCGAACCCGCCCAACCCCGAACCCAAAGTCCCTAAACCCTAAACCCCTGAACCCCTAAACCCTGCCCCCCCTAAACCGCAAACCCAAAGTCCCTACAGCCCAAGCTATGCCCCAACTGAGCCGTGGCAGCTCCAAACGCTGAGCACTGAAGCAGCTTACACGGTTCTGATGCTAAAGCCTGAAGCCCTCAACTCCAAACCTCAGGGGCTTCTTAAGGGTTTAGGGGTTTAGGGTTTAGGGTTGAGGGGTTGAGGGGTTGAGGGGTTGAGGGGTTTACGGGTTTAGGGGTTTAGGGGTTTAGGGTTTTAGGGTTTAGGGGGTTTAGGGGTTTAGGGGTTTAGGGGCTTGAGATTCCGGCTCTGACCACCCAAACCCCCAAAAGCTACACCCTGAACCCAAGGCCAAGCGAGCCGGCGCCGCGTGCGATTGGACTCCTGCTGAAGAGCTGGGACCGGGGTGCTGAAACAAGCCCTGAACCCTGAAAAGTAGAGCTTACCCCGAAACCCGAAACCGTTAGGGAACAAAGAGCTTTAAGCCCCTTGCACCCTGAAGTTGGGAAGTTGGGGAATGAGGGTTTAAGCTCAAACCCCCTAAACTGTTACGAAACAGATTTTTGGGGCTTCAGGCTCAGCGTTGCGGCGGTTTTGGGGGTGTTCTTGGGCCTGGGATTCCGAGTCCGTGAAGAGGTTGCAAAGGGCTCTGTGATGATCTGCAACGGATGTTGTAGCTATGCCACAGAAGCCTGCAACCCCTAAACCCTAAACCCAAACACAACGCCCGCAACCCGAAGCTCTGAGCCATAAAGTCAAAACCCGAAGTCCCAAACCCTGGACCCTGGCACAAAAAACACTCACAGAACATAGGATGAAACTCTGCAACCCCTATATAAGGGCATAAAACCCCACTAAGACCATATGAGAAAACCTCATGGCGCCATGCTCAAAACAAAAACCTAGAATCAGCGAGGTCCAAGGCCCTCGGTTCGAGATTTGTGATGTGAAAACGGCTTCTGGGGTTTAGGGCTTAGGGTTTAGGGTTTAGGATTTAGGGTTTAGGGTTCAGGGTTTAGGGTTTAGGGTGCAAGTGAGCTGCCCAGAGGCTCCAAAATCCTTTAATTATGGAATTTTACCTGAATTTTTGAATTGGATCCAGAATATGATTTTTAGGAATAATCCTGAATTAAGGGGGTTCTAGATACGGTAAATATACTTATAACTAGTTACAACCCCAGTTGACGTACTTATAACTGTACATACTAAGTCTACTCAACCTCCAAGTAAGAAGATGTCTCTAAGGGCCAAGGGCTTAGGGTTTAGGATTTAGGTTGATGCACTTGTGCACGTGCTGTTTATTGTGGCTCTCAGCTGCAATGTGCTTCTCGGGCTTTCGGCGTTCGACTGTATTTACGCGTTTTGTTTATTGGGGTCTCTGGTGTTGTATAAGGGCTCTACAGAGGTTCAGGGGCTCAGCTATTCGAGCTGAAGGTTTGGGTTTGCAAACGAAATTCAATGTTGAGGTCGTGAACTTGGGTTTAAGAGTCAAGGTGACCAGCGGCGCGTACAAAACCTGACCTTCAATGGGTGGACACAGAGTTTCGGGGGATACTATACCATATAACCATAGTCAGGGACACTGGGGACTAAAATTCGTAATATAGGGGTCGTAATGTAGGGGTCTTAATTTGGGGGTGTATTTTACACGATTACTATATTGTAATAGTAAGGAGCCCCCAAAATAGTATTGGTAATTATTTAGACCCTATATTACATGTGTGGGCAGCTGTCTCAATTAGGGTCCGTTTTAGAGTCCTTTTGATAGAGGTGCGGTACTATGCTTGGGACCTACCTACAAGGGGACCCTAATTTAGATAACTACCTGTATGATGACCGGTTAGCTAAGATGAGGGCTGCAAGCAGTTCAAATGTTAAACTTAAACCCGATGGACCCTCCTTCTTAAGAAGGGTGTATAATCGGATCCTCATGGTAAGAACAAAAAAACGACTTTTCAACAACCCTCCTCGCTCAAAAGGGCTTATACCCTAAACCCTAAACCCGAAACCTCCAAACCTGAAACCCCAAACCCTAAACCCTAAACCCCTAAACCCCTAAACCTTAAACCCTAAACCCCTAAACCTTAAACCCTAAACCCTAAAGCCCGAAACCCTTGCCTTCTCGTCCATGGGATCCCCTGAGCGGAACTGCCGGATGTTATTGCCTCCGCGGCTTGGGGCTCAGAGCTTTGGGCTGCCTTCTTGGAACTCTTAGGGTTTGGGGTTTGGGGTTTAGGGCTTTAGGGTTTAGGGTTTAGGGCTTTAGGGTTTAGGGTTTAGGGTTTAGGGTTTAGGGTTTAGGGTTTAGGGTTTGGGGTTTGGGGTTTGGGGTTTGGGGTTTAGGGTTTCGGTTTGCCGCAGAGTGGCGCATAGGCGGAAGTATCTAGCGACAGTGCAATTTCGAGTTTGACGATTCGCCGCCGGAGCCAAAATGTGGAGGGCTCTTTCTTTTATCTCTCCCACACCACGCTGTCTGAAGCGGACAAACCACTATCCCTTTTAGGGTTTAGCTCTAAACTCATTCCATGGTTTGCTTCCTTACTTCAAGCTTGTTCACGCAGTAAGAGCAGGGAAAGGCAGGGCAGGGCAGGGCATAGCAGGGCAGGGCAGGGCAGGGCGTAAGGACAGGGCAAGGCGGAAGGGCAGGGCAATTTGGGCACGTCCCCCTAGGACTGGCCTAGGCCCATGAATTCTGCCTCGGGGAGAACTTGTTGGATGCGACGTTGGGTGCTACCGCCCCCATGACTGTGGAAAGGCGGGCAGGCGTGTTGAGTCGCTCTGCGCCATCGAGGTCGAGGAGCCGAGGGGGTTAAGCGTCGCCCAATTACGGAGGTGGGGCGGCCTAGCCTTGAGCTTAGGGCTTAGAGCTTCGAGGACTGGGTTCAGAGATAGTGCTCGAGGCTTAGCATTCAGGGTTTAGGGCTAGGGATCAAAGTCTGAAGTCTAAACCCTAATTAAACTCTGAACCGTTGGCAGTTCAGGGTTCATAGCTTTTCTTCCGGGCACTTCCCAAAGCTTCTGACACCTAAACCCGAAACGCCTTTTGAAGGTAAGCTATTCAGAAGTTGAGAGATCCCGAGAAAGGGAAGCATACCAGAGGGGGCCTTGAGGGTTACTATAAGGGATATTATGACGGTGTAGTATAGGGGCCTGACGAGGAACCCCCCAAAATGGTATTGGTATTGGTATTGCTTTAGGCCCCCCTACAGAACCCCAAGAATAGTGGTTTAGGGCCTCAGGGGCGGACTGAGGGGTCCCTCTTTGAACTTTGTTCTTCTTCCTGGGTGCCCTTTGGGGTCCCTGCTGCTCAACTGACTTGTGCGGCCACTACCACCGGCACAGAGACCAGCACGACACTGTCTACTTCTGCGGTGACCGCAGCTACTGGCACCAGCACGGTAACAAGCACGACACAGTCTTTTGCGACGGTGTTCATGGACACTGCTACCAGCACGGCGGCCGGCACGACGCTGTCTACCGCCACGGTGACCACGGCTACCGCCGCCAGCGTGGAGGCCAGCACTACTTTGGCTACCTTTACAGCGACCGCAGGCACTGCCACACTGCTACCAGCACAGTGATCAGTAGTACGCTGCAATCTACTACGACGGTGACAACGGGGCTCAGCAGGACGCTGTCTACCATTTTGGTGACCGCGGCCATCGTGACTTGTTCTTACCGACTTTAGCCATTTCCTCTGAATGCCTTGATTGGGGTCACGCACTCAGGGATTTGTTTCTTTCTGCAAGTGCGTTTTGGCGCCTTGCTGTCTGCTCGCCGGCTTGTTGTTGAGCACCCTTGGTGTGCTCCCTTGCTGGTCGCGCTTCTTGCACGTTAGGGCCAGTAAGCCTGCCCGCTTTTCCAGGTGCGCACTCGGCAGCCCTTGTGGCTGTCTGAGCGCTTTTCGCACCGTCTCTCTTTTGCACAGGACCTTCGGACCTTTACGCAGTGCAGTGCAGTGCAGTGCTCCTTCGGGTTTCGGATCCAGGCTTCTGGGAGGATCTCTCGACCCCTAGTTAACGTAACAAGCCCCTGTCCCTGAACTTAAGGCTTCAGGTTTTGGTTTAGGGTTTAGGGTTTAGGGTTTAGGGTTTAGGGTTTAGGGTTTAGGGTTTTGGTTTAGGGTTTTGGTTTAGGGTTTAGGGTTTAGGGTTTAGGGTTTAGGGTGAACAAACCCCTCTGCCTGAATCTTGATGATGATCGGCATCTCAAGATTGGGGCCGTTAAGGAAAGAGTGTACACTAATCAAGGGCCTGCCATGAACCTCAAATGACCCCTGAACCCTTGACTCCTCAACCCTGAACCCTAAACTCAAACTGGGCTTTGAAGGATTTCTGTAGAATGGGCTAAAGGTTGTGTAGTGGAGTATTGCAAATGGAAGAAGGGTTTGTGTGAGGGGTTCGTTGAGGGGCTGAAACAAGGGGATTTAGTCGAGCTGTATTGGTTGTGGATGTGATAATGCAGTGCCTGGACTCAAGCAGATGCTACTTGAAGCCATTACTTTCCTCAACCCTAAAACGTAAACCGTGGGCCAAAACACAAACCCGAAACGGCCAAACCCTCTAAAGCCCTCTAGGAACATATAAGAGCGGTGTGACAATCCCCCTCAGAACCCTTATACGACCCTTATAGAACCTTATAAACCCGGAAACCCTACATTACACCCTCTAACACCAAACACTGCATCCCAAAAGCTCAAACCCCAAAGCTTCAATCCTGCATCCCTAAACCAAAGAGACCCTGTGGGAGCCAAGCAAAGAACCCGTACAGTTACTCATAGAACCCTACGGACTCAACCCTTAATCCTGGACCCTATGTACACTCCAAATTCGGGTCGGCCACAATCCTAAACCCCAAAATCCCAACACCTCAAAGCCCTAAACCCTAGAGCCTTACAGCACCCTTGAAAGTTTCTCTAAAGGGCACTATCGGGATTTCTATGAGGGCTCTTCTCGGGTTTCTATAACATGCCAGACCAAACCCCGTTATAGAGGGATCTTAATGATTGGAGTGGCGTTCTGATTCTGGTATGTAGTTACTTACAAAGGGGAATCCTAAGGGGTAGTCTTGCGCATTACTCCGACCTCCATATGGGCGGCTTTCCAAATTAAGCTCCTTCTTCGGGTTCCCAAAACTTCACGGCACTCCTATAGAAACGACACCCCAAAACTGGCCCTAGTTTTCATCACTACCCATATGACTTTAAAGAGATGCCGAGGGGCCATTCCCTGGCTTCTTGCCCCCCAGGCTCGTCATCGCGTGCTCACCTCGGCGAACGATGGCAGCGGGTGGCAAGGGCTACTGTCGAGTCTTAGAGGGCTTTATGTCGGGTTTTACAAGGCCTACAGAACCCCTACATCCTAACCCCTCAACCCTGCCAGGTATTCGGGACTTTAGCAGCCTTCATGGGTTTGATTCTTGAGGTTTCCGGGGAGCTTAGGCCTACAAGGGTGCAACACGTGTTCTTTTTAGGATCAGTTTAGATTCCTTTAAAGGTTTCTACCGGCGATACTATCAGGGTTCCTACAAAGGTAACTGGTTTTACAAGCTTCTGTTAGGTCTACTCCCTAAACCCTGAGCCCTAGTGACCTAGTGGGCCTTCAGGCTTAGGGGCGTTAGGGAGTTTAGGGGTTGTGGGTGTGGATTTGGGGCTTAGGATGCCAAGCAAACCTTGGAGGTGTGGGAGCTTTGGGGTTTGTTACGGCTGCAATGCGCACGAGAGTTTGCGAACATGCCTTTCTTAACAAGCCTGATTGCGCGTCGGCGCAGACTCGAGGTGCAGTCGAAACTGAGGGCTTGTGTGGATTATCTGATTTAGCCCTAACAGGTCCTTGCGGTGTTCAGCGGGGTCGTCGGCGGTGTGGTTTATGTAATCTTGCAAGATAGGTACAGAGTATTCGAGATTCAAGCCTCACGTGATGCAGTGGGTCTGTTGGCGGTGTCGCCAGAAACAGACTCCGTAGTTCGAAACATGGGAATAGTAGGAGGACTTGATGCGTAAACATCTACGCAGGTATTGAAATTACCATGCGTCAGTGGGCTTTAGATGTTAAGTTCCAGGGAGAGAGCTTCGAGACCCTATTGCAGAACTGGGATTATTGCTGCTGCGCGGAAAACTCTGACTTTCTGCCTAACGTTGATCTTACTACGCCAAAAGAGTTGTAGCTTCAGGCACGCGACATGAGCCTTAAATTTTACGATCTTGTATAGCTACATTGGCGATATGAGTAGCATGTAAGATAGATTCGAGTTGGGGCTTTGTAACTGCCAGGCGCAGAGTATCATCTTCGTATTCTATGTCGTGCATGGGTTTTCCGACAAACCAGGTATTTGTAGGGATGCGGTGGATTCTTATCTGCGTAGTCTTTACTTCAGCCGCCCAGATCTGAAACCGAAGCTACGGTCTCTGGTTTAGGGTTTAGGGTTTAGGGTTGCGGGGGTTTAGGGTTTAGGGTTCAGGGTTTAGGGTTTAGGGTTGCTTGGGTACCCCTAAAACCTAAACCCCAAACCCGCCTCGAGCGTGCAGAGGCTTGTTTGCCTCGGTGCCGCCGTCGCTGATGTCAAGCCCCATGTTCAGGGTTTAGGGGTTTAGGGTTTAGGGGTTTAGGGTTTAGGGTTTAGGGTTTAGGGTTTAGGGTTTAGGGGTTTAGGGTTTAGGGGTTTAGGGTTGAGGGTTGCCGAATCGCTGCAGTGGTGCTGCTCCTCGTCGTGGCCGTTCGGCAGACCGCTGTGGGGACGGACACCTCCATCAGCCATCGAGTCCCTCGCTGGCTTTGTCTTGAGCAGCTGGCACTCCCAGTTCCATTACTTCATCTGCCATCCAGCTTTGGGGTTTAGGGTTTAGGGCTTAGGGGGCTCAGGGGGCTTAGGGGGCTTAGGGCTTAGGGTTTAAGGCTTAGGGCTTAGGGCTTAGGGGGCTCAGGGGGCTTAGGGGGCTTAGGGCTTAGGGTTTAGGGGGCTTAGGGGGCTTAGGGGGCTTAGGGCTTAGGGCTTAGGGCTTAGGGCTTAGGGCTTAGGGCTTAGGGCTTAGGGCTTAGGGCTTAGGGCCGCATACATACTCAAACAAGTAGGAACCTTCGTACGCATACCCACAAAACAGTGCCCTTAATTTGCGCAAACCCCATATGACATAGGTACTGCAAGTACCCCCATACTAAAGCGCAAAACATACACTCAGCAATCACCATGAATTCCTCAGGAGCCCTACATATACTCACCCAAATCGCGAATATCATCATGCTTCATACCTAAACTCTATAGATTCCTGAGAAAACGTTCCGAAACCCGAGAGAAAACATGTATAAACACCTCAAAACCCGTGAAGAAAAAAAACTTATGAAGCATACACACGAATTTTCTGGAAACCCCCCATATGGGTAGATGTCTAAATTAGGGTCCCTTGTAGGGTCCTGTTCCGGTACCACCTTCTTTTTGGGCTAGCAACCCAAATCGTTACGACATTTGGAACCTTTTCTCGTCCACACAACATGCCAAGACCTGAGAAGAAACAGCGAAACTTGGAAAGGGTTTCAGCGTTTATAACGTAGGGCCTCAACAATTAGAATAGGGTTTTGGGGCATAGTATATTATAAATATAATAAGGGACCCCCAAAATAGTATAGGCAATTATTAAGGCCCCTCGCATGAGAAACGCACGACATCCCAACCCCTCCTGAACTTCAAACGCCCACACTTCAATAAAACCTCGCAGTAACCCCCGATGCTACCCTAAACCCTTAAGGCGCGGACGAGGCTCCCAACCCAGGGGCACGCAGGTCCTAGACTATCGGCCCCAAGGTAGATCTGCAGAGCTAGTAGCTACGAAGTAACCGCTGTAGATGATATGTGGTGGGTACAGAGCGACGCTCTCGGTAAAAGCGACGGAGAGCTTGTAACTCGCCAGCATGAGGAGCTTCATGCACTTCATGCCGGTTGCTTGCCAGCTTGGGCCAAAAAATGCATCCGACAGAGCACACCCTAAACCCTAAACCGTATAAAGCTCTCAGCTGAGGGACCCTGAATCCTCATCCAAACTTACCTGGACCCTAAACCTACTTAAACCAACCCCTAAACGCGGAAACCCAAACCCCTAAACCCCTCAACCCTAGCCCCTAAACCCTAAACCCCCTTTCCCATATAAATCCCCTTGTACTGAAGCCCAGAAAGGTAGGGACATCTTTGTAAAATGTTTATGCTTAGGTCCTTGTTGGGCCCTTAAATAAACCCTCAACCCTAGACCCTAAATACCCTACTTAATTGATGTGGTGAAGAGCCCCAAACTCATGCCTAAGGCTTGGTGTGGTATGGTATGTTTACATGTACAGGGCGGCAGTCTTCCTGCTCGTACAGACCTCTATGCTCCCTAACCCCCAAACCCAAACCCCCTCGAAGCATCGGCACCTAAACCCTGAACCCAAACCCGCTTAAGCATCGGCACCTACACCCTAAACCCTTCAAGCATCGGCACCTAACCCCTAAACCCTTAACCCAAACCCCCTTGAAGCATCGGCACCTAAACCCTACATCCTAAAGCCTAAACCCTAAACCCCCTTTGAAGCATCGGCACCTAAACCCTACACCCTAAAGCCTAAGCCCCCTTGAAGCCTAAAGCCCAAACCCCCTTTGAAGCATCGGCACAACTCTTCGTTTCCTGACGCAAGGCGAAACTCTCCTCGCTGCGGCCGCTGGAGCCTCCAGGGCGCAGGCTTTTGGGGTCATATAGGGGCTTTGGGGGTTCCTTTAAAGGGTTCCTTAAAGGGTTCCATAAGGGCTACTATAAGGTTTAGGGTTTAGGTGCCTGAATAATTAGAATAATTAGGGTTTTTCGGGTTCCTTATTATAGTTATAGTAGAAGATACCCCCAAACCCTATTCTAATTATTGAGGCCCCTATAGTACCTGAAAGGGATCTGTACGGGGTTTGTAGGGATTCTATAAGGGTACGAAGGGTTCTATAGGTTTTTTGGGGTTTAGGGGCCTTGGCAAGTACAGTGATAAGTACCCTAACTGGGGGGTTAAGGGCTTGGGGTTTAAGGTTTGTTCTCATTACAGTTCAGAAAGGCTCACAATAACTCAGAAGACGAATCTCACCAGCTTCACCTTGAGGAGTATTATCATGAACAACTTGGAAAACTTAGCCACACAACGGCGCTGCTGATGCCAGCAACTTGGAACAAGAGAACGGAACGCAGTCATAACAATGGTAGTTGCAGAAGTGGCAGTGGCGATAATCACGATGAAGATAGTGGTGATGATGGGGAGTTGTTTCGATGATGCTCGTGCTGGTAAAAGTCATGCAGTTGATCCCGATTGCCATGCTGATGAGGAAGAGAATGAAGCTGACCATGATGCTGATGCTGCTGATGATGATGATGATGATGATCATGTTGGTGATGGTGGTGATGGTGATGATGGTGAGGAGGCGGGGGGATGGTGATAACGATGACGATGATGATGATGATGATGATGATGATGATGGGAGTGTTGGTGGTGGTAACATGAACAACCAGTGATGTTTCCTTCTCACCACTACAAGTATTTCTCTTTTCTGTCGACCACTACTCATGACAGGAAAACTGCAGATACTGCCATGAGAACAATTGCCATTAAACCTGTTGTTGCCACTACCAGTGTTATTATTGTTGCGCTTACCATGACCATGAGCAATGATTGAAATCTTCGTTCCTGCCCATTGCAATGCTCCGGACCCGTACAAGTACAAGTCTACTACGCTCAATACAATTGAGCCTATTTGCTGAAATGGTTCTTACTGCGGGTATTGCTATGGCTCCGATAGTGGTATCACCACTATTGCTCGCAGCCGTACGATTGTTGCTGCTGCTGCTGCTGCTGCTGCTGCTGTGAACATGCGATGATGGCAAGTTGTCAATATGCTTACGACAGCCATGGTTGTTGCTAGCTGCTAGCATGGCCAGTCCTTTGTCCGCATGTGTGTGTGTGTGTGTTCTAATTCCACTTTTTGGTGAGTTCTACCAGGAAAGAGCAGGATCACCACTACAGAAATATCAACAGCAATAAGTATCACGAAGAATGTCACTAGTACTTATCGTCCTCTTTGAAGGCCGATGATGGGAACAGTCCAGTGCCGACAAGTGAGTTTGAGACGCGGTGGATGATACCAAGCTTATCATAATACAGGTGCGAAGAACATTTTATAAACAGGAGAA
>CBDDHU010000003.1:2725000-2870240 GCA_965228535.1 Minwuia sp.
TCTTTGGGACGCACGGCACCTTGTAGTGCTCGCATCTGCTTGAAGTCGGGATCAGGGTGACCTTTCGAAAGCCATTGGTGCGACACGAAGACAGAGCTCCCCAAGTCAGCGCTGAAGACGACGAGCTGCCCCCTCGCCTTCGGCATGGGTAGTTATCTCAATGAGGATCCCTAAAAAGGAGGCGGCACTCTTATTGACACGCATCCGTAAAAACAACATACCTCAAGCAAAGGTTGAAAAACAGGCCAGTACACGGGTCGTAAGAATCAGCATAGGGTTGGGACGTATTATAATGTGAGATAAGCAATCTAGGCGGATACTGTTGCGAAATGTTCCGAACCATGCTTCAAATGTGGAGAGCCATGACTTGGGGCTTAGGTTTTGTGGCTTCCTGATGATAAGGATCCTACACTGGGGTGCCATATCTCTGGAACATCGCAATTTCAAGACGGGCAAAGCTGTTCATGACATCACCGGCGGAAACCATGCCATTGCACGTCGCTTGGGCATAAAACTGACCCGGACAAGGACCCTAATTTAAAGAACTATCCAAAAGGGCAAACCCGAAACGCTGTCAACACTATGGCCGAAACCCCTAAGCTAGGCGCCTCAACTTCAGTAACCCCCTGAAACAAGTATGTACTTGTTTAGGTTAGTTGTAATATACTAGGAACCCAGGAACCCCAAAAGTAAAAAAGTATGCTACCGAGCAGCCTAGTAAATTATCGGATGTTTTTAACAAATTCCTGCAAAAAAACACCCAGAAATCTCTCGGAGCCGTGCCTTCAACTTCTCGTGCGCCTCCACCTTCACGCTTGGGGTTTAGGGGGGTTTTGGGGTTTAGGGTTTCGGGGTTTAAGCGTTTAGGGCTTTGGATTTTGGGTTTAGGGGTTAGGGGTTGAGGGGTTTGGGGTTAAGAGTTTCGGGGTTTAGGGGTTTAGGGCTTTGGATTTTGGGTTTAGGGGTCAGGGGTTGAGGGGTTTCGAGTTAAGGGTTTCGGGAATTAGGGTTCAGGGGTTTAGGGGTTTCCACCTTCGTCATCTTCAGCAGTACATCTGCGACGACGGTGTACATGGGAAAGAGCATCGGAACGGCCTGGGTCTTGGGCTTAGCGCTTAGGGACGAGATCTTCGGTGGGAAGAGCATCGGAACGGCCTGGGCGAAGAAACGCTAGGGTGCAGGGGGACCCCTAAGGAGGAAGGAAGAGGGGAGGCAGGACTTGTGCTAGGGTTTAGGGTTTAGGGTAACCCTAAACTCTACACCCTGCAGGGGTGATGCCAGGTGGCGTCTGCATCGTCAGGCAGCGATTGGCCATGAATTTCCAGTGGCATCCCATTGGGCTTGCCGAAGATGCAGGAAGAAGTCATGAGCTCACGCCGCCACGTCTGTCTCAAGTGAAACTGAAAACTGAAGCGTATAGGGACCGGAGTATGTTGAAGAGGGTGTTGGGCCAGTTTATGGCACGAAGATTTGCAATAAGGAACTTCAAGCAGTACTGTTGATAACTATCCCGGCTCCTAGATAAAACAACCTAGGACCGGAGTATGTTGAAGAGGGTGTTGGGCCAGTTTATGGACGAAGATTTGCAATAAGGAACTTCAAGCAGTACTGTTGATAACTATCCCGGCTCCTAGATAAAACAAGCGAACCGCAGAGGGCTGGACCTCTTTGAGGCCGGTCCCCACGAGGGCTCAGAGACTGAACTCAGCGGAAAGGACCGCGGCCAGACTTTTGCCTTTGAGCCTAGACAGCCAAACATCAATAGGGTTTAGGGTTTAGGGTTTAGGGTTTAGGGTTTAGGGTTTAGGGTTTAGGCTGAAATCCAGACCCTAAGCCCTGAACCCCCAAAGTGAGCAACACATGCACGCCCCATCCCTCAGCTCTAAACCACCTGAACCCTTAGTATCGGGACCTGATTAATTAATAAAGCTTTGGGAGGCTATATTCCACTATAGCTGTACCGGGAGCATAAGGGGATATTGCCAATTATTCCGAAACCCGAACCCGAAAACCATACCTGCATGTAGGATCCTCATCATCATCATCCACTCTAAGTAGTCTAAGCCCTAAACCCTAAACTCTCAACTAAAGCCCCTAAACACTAAATCCTACACCCTAAACCCTAAACCCTAAACCCCTAAACCCTAAATCCTACACCCTAAACCCTAAACCCCCAAACCCTAAAAGCCCTAAACCCCAAAAGCCCTAAACCAAAGCCCCTCATCTTCCGCCCCACAAAGCGGCCTTCTCGCCTCGGGAAGGACGAAGGGCTCCTTAGGCTCCTTTCATGCCGCCTGGCTACTCGCGCTGTTGTGGGCTTACGATTCAGGGTTTAGGGTTTAGGGTTTTAGGATGTAGGGTTAAAGGCTTAGTAGGGTTTAGGGTTTGGGGTTTAGGGCTTTAGGGTTTAGAGTTTAGGGTTTTGGGTTCAGAATTTAGGGTTTAGGGGTGTAGTTTTAGGGTTCAGAGTACTTACTGTAGGGCTGTGTTGGGCTCTACACCGGGTTCGATACGGGTTCTATAAGGGTCTAGGGCGTGCAAAGTCCAGGGTTGGCGCTTTCATTGTTTAGGGTTTTGGGGCGTAGGCATGCAGCAGTGATTCAAGCAAGCCCATCTCGTGCTGAACGGATTTAATTTACGCGAATAATGCCCGAAGGATCCTACGTGACTCTAGGGAGGATGCTTACACAAGGCGTCAAGACCCTGAACCATAAACCTCAAACGGAAACCATCGTCGTAGTTTCGACTGTTTCAAAAGAAACCAGCCTTTTCTTCTCGGTTCCTTTTGATGGAAGTTTAGGGTGCTTAGGGGTTTATGGGGACGAAGTTTAGGGTGCGCAGACTTCCGATGCCTGTTCCGGATTCCGGATTTGGGTAGTTCCCTAACTTAGAGACCTTCTTGAGGTTCTTGTTGCCAAAGTGCCATGCTATCTTTGGGACCAAATACTGGACCGAATTTAGAGAACTACCCATGCATAAGGAAAGGGAAGGAGTAGGTTGGGCCAGAACGTACTTCTTGGCTACCTTCCGCATACTGTAACAGCCTAATTATATCAAGGGTACGATTGCGGGCCGTATATACGTATATTTCAAACACTGTTCAACAGTTTCTGAGTGGGGGCAGCATTCCAACGTACTTCCTACTCTCTCCTGCGATGCAGACGCCATGCACAAACAATAGGATCATCAACACGAGAACCCCAAATAAAAGAACCGAAATATAACAGCAAAAAATTCTGTCATCCCAAACCCTAAGCCCTAAACCCTAAACCCCTGAACCCCTGAACCCGAAACCTTACCGAAACCTTAAACCCTAAGCCCTAAACCCTAAACCCTAAACTCTCACTGCCCCGAAACCTCAGTTCCCCAACCCTGCTCCCAAATCGTCGAACGCTGCTCGGTGCCCCCGCCCGCTTTGGACTCGCCAGCTGGGCAGCCCAGTCTGCCTTGAGCAACGGGGACGGCTTTGCGTGTAGGGCTTAGGGCTTAGGGCTAGAGCTCAAGGCTTACGGCTTAGAGCCTCGGGTTTAGGGCTTAGAGTTTAGGGTTTAGGGCTTAGAGTTTAGGGTTTAGGGCTGAGGGTTTGGGCCTTTTCATCCAGGCTGACCGTCCTCAGTGCAGCGCTCCGTGTGCAATCGTCTCTTTGCAAGGCCGGAGGGTGCTGTACACGATTTGGAGGAGTGCTTTGAAGAAGAGCTCCTGCTAGACTTTTCGCGTCGTGGCTAGCTGGTTCGCAACCACGGAAAGGATCAACTGTAGACCCCCATATCTGGACATAGTAAGCAGGTAAAAACCTTAACCTTGAACCCTAAACCCTCAAACGAAGCTGTGCCCAACTGCCCGTGCAAAATCTCCCGAGTCTCCTGCACCTTGGCAGCCGCTTCTCGGCTGGATCTCTTCCAAGGTCCCTAAACCCTAAACCGTGGTTGCAAACCCTAAACCCTAAACCCTAAAGCCTAAACCCTAAACCCTAAACCCTAAACCCTAAACCGTGGTTGCACTGCCCGTTTGCAGATGAGCATGAACAAGAGAGCTTCAGCCCGACTTTTCTGGAGGTCCAGGAGCTTGAACAACATTGTGGCCGAAATTGGGCTCCGGCAGTTTCATGTTTTACTGACAGATCTTGTGGGCACAATTCTTGCCGAAGTGCTCGCCACGCAGGTGGGTCTGTTGTCCTTGATCTGCAGCCAGGACAGGATGCCGCCGGAACTCTTGCGATAACTGCCGGACGTCACGGCTGCTAAGGCCAGGTTCGTCACGGTACCCCAAGTACTTGTACCAGGGCAGCAAGCGATCAATCGTGCGGAGTTCGGTGCCCTGCTCCAGGTTGCTGTGCTAACAGAACAGGTGCGACACTGACAGTCAGGTTGCTCTTTCCACATGGCAAAGATTACAATGGGAGCCTCAACTTAACGTTGAGGCTAACGTTGCCGATCTGGTCTCAGGTGATGTTGCCAGAAGCTGTCCTGGCGGGGGTTTGTGGGACTAAAGTCAAGGCCCACTGTCAGGCCCCGTCGGTGGTGACGTCATTGCCACGATAGGGATCTGCGTTGCTGATGCTTCGGCAAAAGCCACCCTGGCCCCTGACCTCCCCCCTCGCCATGGACGTGTGTGATGATACTTATGAGTGGCGGCGGCTGCAGGCTGAGAGAATGGCAGTGGTTTTACCAGTACCTCCTTGAGCTTACGACAGTTAACCCTGAATCCTAAACCCCACATCCTAAACCCTAAACCCTAAACCTTTTGGTACCGATGACAGCAAGCCCTTTATTCCGCGCGGAACGGGACACTCCGAGTCTGAAGCTGCAGCTGAGGACTGGAGGCTGACCTGGGGTTTAGGGTTTAGGGTTTAGGGGTTTAGGGGTTTAGGGTTTAGGCCTTTTCACCTAAGGAGACTCGGCGGCGAGTTCCCGGCTGAGGCCTTCCCAACTGGTGGATGGCCCCAATGGTTTCTTCGAGCTCTGTGGGGTTGGGCATCAGCTTTGCGATGGGGCCACCAGGAACATGTTTGTCGCCGAGGTCGCGGCCTTACGTACTTGGAACTGGCTGCTAAATCCTAGCTGTCTGCTGTTTGCCCTCCTGTCTCAGGCACGGATATTTCCAGGATGTTAGACCCAACTCCACGGAAGGTATACTGCAGCCAGTTCATCTCAGGGTTGACATTGCCAACATGGCCCAAGCGGCCCGATTTCTTGAAAGAAAGGCCAAGGTTGGCATCTGGAAAGCCGAGCTCACCACAGAGCATGTTCTCTGGAATGCCTCGGTGATCACCAGGGTCGCCAGGGCCTGTGCCTACACCCCTGGATGCCAAAGTCTGATGCCACGGCGGAGCTGCTTGTCAAACTGTGGATCGGGAGAGATTTCACGTGTGATGGCCTGGAGTCTTCGAGATCGCTCGGGCTCACCACCAATGGGTCAAGCTGCCTAATACGGGCAGGGTCGGACGGCATCGGAGCTGAACAAGGAGAGGTGGAGTCGCATTGCTGGCCCACCCTTTCCCCCTTCCAACACGTGAAAGGTTGACGGTTAGGGTTTAGGTGTAGGGTTTATGGTTTATGGTTTAGGGTTGTTGGCCCTTAAACCCTCCGGAACATATTGATGCAGAAGGTTCATTCAAATCGAGCATGGGAAAATCCATCGTATCCCGATGGCCTGCGACGCTCTCACACTCCAGAAGCCAGATTCGCAAAGTGAAAACTATCACAACCAAAGGATGATGTCTGGAAAACTCCATGAAAGCCTGTTCGAAAAATAAAACCTATGAACGCTGAACCCAGACCATATACTTACTACATGAGTTGGTTGGTGACCTAACACGTCAGTTTTAGGTAATGAATTAGATATTCACGAAAAATGAAAACGAAATCCTAAACCCCTAAACCCTCACAAAACAACGAAGACTTCGGGCGCCTCCTGCGCTGTCACGCGCTCGAGGCAGCCGACCTCCCGGCAAGTTTTCTAAACATGTTGGGGTGCAGGTGTAGGGTTCAGGGTCTATGGGTTTAGGGTTTAAGGTTTAGGGTTTCGGGTGTATGTAAAAGCAGGAGTAACAAGTAAGTCCCCCTTTTTGGTCCATATATATTGTTGTATAACTGTATAACATACAATATACAGCAAAGCAGGGCTCAGGGTTTGGAGTAAGGTTTAGGGTTTAGGGGTTTAGGGGTTTAGGGGTTTAGGGGCTTAGGGTTTAGGATTGAGGGTCAGCAGGGGTTTGATGTGCAGCGTTTCCTTCCAAGGTTTCCGGCCTCGTAACACGCAGGCCTTAATGATTCGACTAGGGTTGTGGGTTTAGGGTTTAGGGTTTAGGGTTTAGACTAAGGTTGTGGGGTAGCGGTATATACTCTGGTATAAAAAAACATCCGGATCCCTGAGAGAAACATTGAATCAGTCAGGCTTCCATATGTTGTTGGGAGTCTGTGTCGGTCGGGGTTCTGAGTGACTCAGGTAAACTTTAGGGTTGGGATAAGTAAATAGATAGATACATAAACAGCTTGTCAAATCGAGTGATGATGATAGGTACATAATCAGACAGATGGATCGATCGATTGATGGACAGAGGGAAATTGTGACAAAGCATAGAATAGATAGCAAACGGGTAGGTAAGTAGATTTGTCGGTAAATAGGTAGATAGGTAGTTAGATAGTTAGATAGATAGATGGATATATAGACAGATAGATAGACGGATAGAAAGACAGACGAAAAGATCGATAGGTAGGTAGGTAGGTAGGTAGGTAGATAGGTAGATAGGTAGATAGGTAGATAGGTAGATAGGTAGATAGGTAGATAGGTAGATAGGTAGATAGGTAGATAGGTAGATAGGTAGATAGGTAGATAGGTAGATAGGTAGATAGGTAGATAGGTAGATAGGTAGATAGGTAGATAGGTAGATAGGTAGATAGGTAGATAGGTAGATATAGGTAGGTAGGTAGATAGGTAGATAGGTAGATGGGTAGATAGGTAGATAGGTAGATAGGTAGATAGGGATAGGTAGATAGGTAGATAGGTAGATATAGGTAGGTAGGTAGGTAGATAGGTAGATAGGTAGATGGGTAGATAGGTAGATATGTAGATAGGCAGATAGGTAGATAGGTAGATAGGCAGATAATTAGATAGGTAGATAGGTAGATAGAAAGAGAGAGAGAGAGAGAGAGAGAGAGACAGAGAGAGAGAGAGAGAGATGGATAGACAGACAGATACACAGGTCAACCGATTGGCAGATAGATGGGCGAGTACATGTATGTACTATGTAAAAGCATCTTACCTGAATTTCTGTATCTCTGTGTGTGTGTTTGTATTGTGTGAAACTATTATATATGCATGTATGCGTACGTGTGTATGTGTGTATGTGCGTATGCAGGCATGTACGTATGTATATACGTATGTATGCATGTATGCATGCATGCATGTATGTAGGTAGGTAGGTAGGTAGGTAGGTAGGTAGGTAGGTAGCTATGTATGTATGTATGTATGTATGTATGTAGGTAGGTAGGTAGGTATGTATGTATGTATGTGTGTTTCATGTATGTATGCATGTATGTAGGTATGTAGTATGTCTGTATATATGTATGTATGTATGTATGTATGTATGTATGTATGTATGTGCGTTCCGTATGTAGGTGATTATGTAAGTATGTATGTATGTATGTATGTATGTATGTATGCATGCATGTATGTATGTATGTATGTATGTATGTATGCATGTAGGTATGTAGGTATGTAGGTATGTAGGTATGTAGGTATGTAGGTATGTAGGTATGTATGTACGGACGAAAGTATGTAAGAGTGTGCAAGTATACATGCATGCCATGTATGCATGCATGCACCCATGCATGTGTTTATGTGTACGCACCGCTTTGTATAGATTTGTATCGCTTGTACAGTTTCGTATTAATCTATGTCTAATCTGCTTTGCTCGATGTGCTACTTATCTGTCCATTTATTTACTCTTCTGCATTGTTGTCGTATATAACTGTGTGCATTTGCATGCGAGTAATTTCACGGACTTAACCCTTGGAATAGGGTGCTGGGCTACATTGTAATAGTACTATAACCAAGAACGTATTCAAGCCTATATAACCAATAGCCGTAAACCTCTCATACTCAACCTTTGAAGCAACCCTTAGACGAAAACCGTAAAAGGAACCCATACAAGAACCCTTAAACGCAACCCTAAACCCGTGACACGTAACCCTAAACCCCAAGAGGGAACCTTAAAAGGAAAACCAACCCTGAACCCTTAACCCTAAACCCTTAAACGGAAACCCAACCCTAAGCCTTGAACCCTTAACCCGAAACCCTAAAAGGAAACCAGTTCGGCACCTTGAGATCTCCCAGAGAGATCGCCCCGTAGCTGGTTCGGTGAAGTTCGACCCTGGGGCGTCTTCACGGCTTAGGTTCCTTCAAAGGATTTAGGGGTTTCGGGCTTAAGGTTTAGGGTTTCGGGCTTAAGGTTTAGGGTTTTCCCCTTCCATTGAAGGGTTCTTTAAAAGGACTCCCTTCAAGCAGGGGCTTAGGTTTTAGGATTTCGAGCTTCGGATTTCCAGGCTTTAAGGTTCCGGGTTTAGGGCTCTAGGGGTTTATGGGTTTAGGGTTTAGGGTTTAGGGTTTAGGGCTCTAGGGGTTTATGGGTTTAGGGTTTAGGGTTTAGGTGGTTCGGTTTAGTTTGCTCTCCCCGTCTTCCTTGAAGCGGGGTTGTTGCAACAGCTTCTTCGCAAGCGCCACTTTCTGCTCTAGGCGAGCCATTGCTCCGCGACACTGTCATTTGCTTGACTGTCGCTTCCCCCTTCTGGATAAGGGTTGAGCTTTGGGTTTTTGCCCCTCCCCCTTGATTTTGGGGTCTCCTACTTCATCCACTGCGCTTGACGGAGCAGGCTGGAGTGGAGTCTTCGTACTGGTGTATCAGGAAGCAATCGGCCGCTTGAGTTGTTGTTTCCCTTTTTTTCTGCTGGGCATCTCTTTGATCTATATGGGGGTTTCCGAAAATAGGGGACCCTAATGTAGTACCTTAACTAGGAGGATCCTTATTCGGGACCCCAAAATAAGGTACCCTAATTTTCGGAAACTCCCACTACTCACATAGTAACCCTTATAGTACCCTTATAGGAACCTTATAGAAACCCTTATAGAAACCCCTTTATGGGACCCCCAAATTAGGGTACCCCTTAGTTTCGGAAACTCCGGGTGTTGAGGAGCACGGGCCAGCCTGGCCTGAATCTCTCCCTGGCACCGCCGACAGAGGAAGGCCAGGGCGATGGCCAGAAGACGTTGCCGTGCACCCAGAGAACCCAATACCCTTTAATTGAGGAATTAGACCTTAAAGTATATAGGGGGCCTTAATATTATGATTTAAGGTATATTCCTTAAGTAAGGGGTATTGGGTTCTCTGGCCAGGAGGGGCAAGTTGGCGGGAGCAGAGTCTCCTTGCCACGCATCACGTCTCGATGCCGCTCAAGGACTGGCATGCCGTGAATGCACCTATCTATCTATCGTATAAGGGCCTTCATCATATCAATACGACTTTGAGGTATATTATTGTACACTTATCTTAAGAAACCCGACGGAACAAAATGGGTAACTATTGGGGCTCCTGTGTCATGCTCTTCATGGACCTCCAGCGGCTTCGGAAGGGCTGAAGATTTGAAGCTTGAAACTCGCGCGTTCGAAGAGTTTAGAGCTTGGGGTTTCGGAGATGCTTGAGGGCGTTTTCTTTAGTTCATTTTAGGGGTTAGAGTCTAGAGTTTAAGGTCTAGGACCCTACATCACTCTATAGAGCCATATAGAAAACGTGTATACAAACCCCCCCTCTGAGCCTTCTGCTAACGCTACCCTAAACCCTAAACCCCTAAACCCTAAACCCTAAACCCCTAAACCCCTAAAAACCTAAACCCTAAACCCCTAAACCCCTAAACCCCTAAACCCCTAAACCCTAAACCCTAAACCCCTAAACCCCTAAACCCTAAATAGAAGCCTCGGGCCCGTAAATCCTGAGCCCTGGTAGAACCTTCTTGGTTCCCCAGTAACCCCCCTGAAATCATACCCTCCCTTTTTTGGGTTTAGGGTTTATACCCTCCGCAGCCTTTTTCCTCCTATTTTGGGCTTACCAAGGCACCCCAAAGAAGAAAACTAGCAAAAGGGTACTACAGGGGAACCTATAGCCTTCATCAAACAACCCTGAACAGGACCCCTACACCCAAAACTCTTGCTCCGGTTCACAGTTTCGGGGTAGGACTCGAGCTCCCGCCACAGTGCAGCGCGTATTTTCGGGGGACTCTTCCGCATTTGCATCAGGCTCACAGCCTACTCCCGAAACTCCAGCAAGAGCACGTGGCCATGCCGTTGTAAGGTTTGGGTGTTGCGGCTTTAGGGCTTTTGGGTGAAGGGTTTAGAGAGAACAGCCCGCAAAGCCTTCGTCTGCCACAGATTCATTCAGCTAGGGCTCGGGGCCGAATAACGGGTTCAGGAATCCAAGCCGAGGCATTGACACTTCGTGTCCGCATGTGTAAAGCATTCGGCGCACCATGCGATACCTCGGCATTCGGGACTTGATAGTTAGAATTGGATTTGGGGGGTATATTTTTGTATGATTGCAATAAGGAGCCCCCAAAATAGTACAGGCAATCGTTGAGACCCCTATATTACCTACAGCTGAATTTAAGGTATAAACTGTGCAGATTCAGGGTTAGGATCTTTTCATGCGAACCGACGATGCATGATGTCCCTGTGCCCTTAGACGTTTGAGGAACCACGCTGCCTGTACTGGGAAACTGGCTATACCGTCGTTTGTCTATGACATACTAGAAGAAACCCAGAATCCCATTCCAAAAATATCATGACCCTTATAGAACCTTGAGAGACGCCCTACAGGAATCCTATTCTAGTGGTTAAGGCCCCTGTGCCGGGAGCTAGGATTAGGGGGACCCTTGGGGATCCTTAAACCAGAAGTGGGGTTAAGAAGGTTTTGGGGTTTGGGGTTTAGGGCTTAGAGAGGTTTAGGGTTTAGTGCTTGGGACTCAGAAGGGTTCCCTCCAAGGGGTCTCCCTAATGCTACCTAGGGTTTGTTGCTGTGCACAGGAGGGTGAGGCCCATACCCTGGCATGTTAGCGACCTAAGACTCCATTTTAGGGTTTAGGGGGCTTGCAGTTTAGGGGTGAGGGTTTCGGGTTGTTTTTTTTTTGGGGGGAGGGGGGGTAAGGTCTACGGTTTAGGGGTCTTGGAGGGTTAAGTCGATCCTGGCTCTGGAAAACTCAGCGTGGCCCAGGCTCAAACTAGCCCAAACTCAAAAGCTTCATGGTTTAGGGGATATGACTTAACCTTAAACCCTGGGGCCAGGGGCTTTTTTCTGTACATAGTAGACCGTTTTACCCCTGCCTTTTGGCACATCTTGACCATGAGACACTCAGGCCGAGGGTTTGTGTCACCGGGTTCTTGGGGCTTAGGGCTCGGGTTTAGCACAGTTACCATAGTAAGGACACTCCATGAATTGCACAAGATCCTCGTTAGAGTAACCTTCATTGAGCTCCTGAACCTAAACCCTAAACCCCCAAACCCCTAAACCCTAAACCCCTAAACCCTAAACCCAGATGAGCTGCCAGAAGGGCGTTGGCAGGCTTTCAGTCGGAGATTGGGGAGGTGTAGCGATAAGCCCTTGTGTTGGTTGCAGTGCGACAATAAGTCCTTAGACCCTAAACCGAAACTCCAAAACTCCTACATTGCGGACCCTTCGTCATGAAACCCTACTTGTTTTTGGAGTGCTGCAAGGCTGAATAGGTCTGTCTAGGATTTTGTTTGGAGCCCCGTACAAGCGATGACTCAAACCCTAAACCCTAAAGGTTTTCACCCTAAACCCTAAATCCTAAACCCTAAACCGTTGAGGGCTTGCAGGATCGGGAGGCTCAGGGAAAACTGGCAGGTCCTGAGCGGGATAGGCCCACTTAGGGATTCTCAGGGTTTAGGGTTTAAGGTTTTTAGTCACAGGTAGCGGTCTTACTTTAGGGTACCTGTGACTCTGTGCTTAACTGACTGACTAAGCCCAGAATCCTTCAAGTAGTGTAGCTTGGAACACCGTACCAACAAGGCTCTAGGGTCGAGGGTTTGGGGTTTAGGGTAACTTGGAACACTGTCCCAAAAAGGCTTCCAGTATGGTTCGAAGCGTGCCTACTCCAACGGTGTGAGCGACCTAAAGGGTATGGGATTCAGGGTTCAAGCCTAAACCCTCGGAGCTTCAACCCGAAACCCTCAAAGCCTAAACCCTTGAACCCCTAAAACCCTTAAAGCCTAAACCCTTGAACCCTAAAACCCTGAAATCATAAACCCTTGAACCCTAAAACCCTTAAAGCCCAAACCCTTCCACTCTAAACCCTTAAAGCCCAAAGCAGCGAAACGCTGAAGCCCCGGTCCACAGCAATGTCACCCCTCAGACCCCAACTTTCCCTCGGCCACCTGGCCAAGGCATGGAGGGCTTCTGGGATTCTCGCGTGTAGGCCTTAGGGTGTAGGGTCTGGGGTCTGGGGTTTGGGATTAAGGGCTAGGGGTTTAGGCCTGTGGTTTAGGGTTAAGGGCTTGGGGTTTGGGGCTTAGCGGTTTGGAGAAATACTTCTCCATATCTTGTGATCTACCTGGCAGCATCTGGAAGCTCGCCGATCGTTTAAAACGACTGCTGCAGGCTCCTTTTTGTGACGGGCCTTACTTCGTTACCTGGAGTCTATCTCAAACCCGCCATAAACCGAAAATCCTGAAGTCCTAAACCGAAAATCCTGAAGTCCTGAAACTCTAAACCCCAAACCCTAGACCCTAAACCCTAAACGCTAAACGCTAAACCCTAAACGCTAAACTGTAAAACCTAAACGCTAAAGGCTAAACCCTAAACCCTAAACCCCAAAACCCAACCCTGCTGCAGGGTTCTGATAAACACTGCACTCCCCTGGCAAGAGCCCTTACACCATTGTGAGACGTATGCAATCCAAGAAACCTCATGTTTCAACCGTGCTAACCCCAACAAGGGCTCCGATCATAGGATGATATTCATCAGAAGTTTGCATGACTCCTTATTTCAGGGATCGTGGGGGAAATCCCTTTTCCTGGGCTGATGATTTATGACTTCGGGCTTACTGCTCAGGACTTAAGGCATAAGGTTCAGGGTCAAGGGTTTAGTACTTAAGGCTCAGGGTTTAGGGGTTTAGCGTTTGCAGCTTTTTCTAAGGTAATCATGATAGGGAGGGCCCCATATATCCCGCGGCAGTATTCAACCAATGGCTCAAGCCTTCCGCTTTATCGGTTAGGCTGCCCGAAGCTGGAATACCCCAAACCCCTGAAGCTCTAAACCTCTCAAACCTTCGATCCCCGAACCGTTCAAGCTCCAAAAACCTTCCAAGCCGAAAAGCCTAAACCCTAAACCCTAAACCCTAAACCCGAAACCCGAAGCCCTAAACCCGAAGCCCTAAACCCTGCAGCTCACACGGCTCGGCTCCTTCCTTCCAGCTTTTTCTATAAGGGGCCTCCTTAAAGAAACCCTTAAAGGAGCCTTTAAAAAGAGGCCTTGCAAAGGAGCCCTTAAAGAAGCCCTTAAAGGAACCCTAAAACGAACTCTTACGGGTTCCTGGGCCATCTTTCGGCTGGGTTTCGGACACCGGGCCGCTGAAGGGTTAGAGCTTTTAACGTTTGGGGCATAGGGTTCGGGGCTCATTTCGGGGTTTCGGGTTTAGGGCGAAACCCTACACCCCAAACTTAGGGCTTGGGGCTTAGGGTTTAGGGCTTAGGGTTTTGGGTTTAGGTTTTGACGTGCCTGGCGCTTATTTGGGCTTTCATCTGGCTCTCTGGAGGTCCTTTTATTTACCGAAATTTTGGCTTCTGGGGCGTGCTGCAAGGCAATACTAGAATATGGGTCGGTTTGTACATACCCTGCCGAGTGTTATTCTCAGTATAACATGGGGGCCATATAAATCTAGTATACTAATTGGGAACCCCACAATAGTATTGGTACTTATCCAGGCCCTTACATTTCCTCAACTCCTGAGGAGTTGGGGTTCCATAATTCTGCATCACAACATCCTCAACCCTAAACCCGAGCGCAAGCCCTGAACCCTGAAGGTTTGAGGGGTTTTGGGTTTAGGGAGTAGGATCGAAGCGCTGCCGCAACCCTGATTCCCCCTAAGCCCTAAACCCTAACGCTACGATTCCCCTGTCGCGCCTCCAACGCCACGCGGGACTTTGGGCCCCGCCGAAGGGCCTTGTACCCAGGGTGGGAAATTTATATTTCGGGCGTTTTCAGGGTTCCTTGCAGGGTTCCTGTACGGTCTCCTTTGAGGGTTCAGGGTTTAGGGTTTTGGGTTTTGGGTTATTAAGGGGTTCCTTGGGGGGTCCCTGTAAGGGTGCCGTGAAGGTTTCCTTTAAAGCTTCCTGTAAGGGTTCCTTCAAGGGCTCAACTGAAGGCTCCTTTAGGGGCTCCTGCAAGGGCTCCCTCAAAGGTTTAAGTGCTTACGGTTTAGGTTGTGCGACTTGTAGGTATATTTGTAGCTGTTTAACGACCGCCATGTGCCAATGAAGAAAACAGACATGCAAAGCGCGTAGGTGCTGCAGCCAAGCGAGCCGAGTGGCTTGGGTTCTTCGGAAGAAACTGCTTCAAACCCAGGAAGCCGTTTACTCTAAGTTGGGAGGAGTAGCCGGCTTGCGTTTTAACATCCTGTTGGAAGACTCCTAATGCGTTCGCCGAAAATAATCCATCTGAGAGCAGGGTTTGGGAAGGCAGAGCTGTGTAGTCGATTTTGGCCCATACGGTGCTGTTTGGGGTTGTGGAGCAATACGAAGCTTTTATCCCCACAACTCTGCGCAGGAAGTTGATATACCATGAGTCTATTTCTTTGAGGCGTTTGTCCTCTAGGGTGAGGGTGGACAGGCCATATAGGAGTACCGACACACGTATGATCTGATAACTGCTAGTTTGGTCTTTTGCTGACCGAAGCTTTCCAGAATGGGGATACTTTACCATAAGCTGCATGTGCTTGACATATTCTATGGCTGATAGCTTCTATTGTTGGATCCGTCCAGGAGATCATGGATCCTGAATACTTGGTTTTGTCCTTCGTTGGGGTAAGGGTGAAGTCTGTGAATGTCGGCGGAGTAGTCCCGTTGGTTTTTTTCAGGTATTCAGTTTTAACAAAGTTGAGGAGTAACCCGTACAGGGTGGCCTCTGACTGCTCGTTACGGAAGGTACTCCTCCGCTGCCGCAATAGGAACACCGAATAGTAAGGTATCATGCGCGTACTGAATATCATAAGCCGGCTTACCTCCGGAGCAGGTACTTGTGGGTACACATGTGCTGAATAGTCGCCTACCTATGTCCGCTAGCAATACAGTGATTTCTATGACAAATAGGCAAGGATCCTAAAACCTACACCCCGATACCCGGGATCCCAAAACCCAAAACCTAAAACCCTAAACCCTAAAACCCTAAGCCCTAAACCCTAAACCCCTCGACCCTGGATCCTAAACCCTCAACCCCTAAACCCTAAACCCCTAAACCCCTAAATCCCTAAATCCCCAAACTCCCAAACCCCTAAACCCTAAACCCTAAACTCCTAAACCCCTAAAACCTAAACCCTAAACCCCTAAAGCCCTAAACTCCTAAACCCCTAAACCCCAAAACCCCTAAACTCTAAACCCGAAACCCCTGAAATCGCCTTACCGCCCTTCTTCTTGGCGTCGGCATGTCCCACGTCGGCGGCCTCCTGGTCTATAGGCAGCTCGTGGTGCGGATTTAAGATTGAGGATTGAGGGTTTAAGTGCTCTAGGGCCCTAAACCCTAAACCCTAAACCCTAAGCCCTTAACCCTAAGCCCTAAACCCTAAACCCTAAAACCTACGGCTTGGGAGCTTTGAGTTTGGGGCTTCAGTCTGACAGAGATTTGCGGCTTACGGTTGCAGCTTGAGGATGCATTGGGGTGTACACGTCAAGCTTCAAGATTGGAGCCGCGGTTTGGGGTTTAGGGTTTAGGGTCCAGGGTTTTAGGGTTTAGGTTTTGGGGTTTAGGGTTTAGGGTTTGGGGTTCAGGGGTACGGGTTTAGGGTGACGGGTTTAGGGTTTTAGGGGTTGGGGTTTAGGGTTTGGGGTTTGGGGTTTAGGGTTTTTCTGGGGCTTTGGGCCTTGGCAGGTTCAGAAGGCATCCCAAAGCCAAAGCGATAATTTCACAATGCTGCGGGACCTTGAAACCAGCCCTCAACCCTGAACCTCATGCCTAAAACCCTGAACCCCCCCCCCCCCCCCCCGCCCCTAAACCCTGAATGGAAACACCTTGGTCCTGAACCCTGGACCTGAACCTCCTGATCCCTTCCAGAACCCTGGAACACCAGAAACCCCTCTCTAAACCCCTCAGAATATGGCTACTTCGCAAAATTAGGGTCCCTTTCTGGATCACCAATATAGTGCGGCAGCCTTGTAATAAAGACCCCAAATAGGGACCCTAATTTGGAGAACTACCCATATGGACCCTTGTAGAGTTCGATTCACCGGACAGACATGAAGAGGCCAGGGTCCGAACCGTTTTCCGACAGACTTGGAGGATCATGGGAGTGTCACAGAAACCCCATACAACCCTAATATAAGGGCCTTAATAATTAGAATAAGGTTTGGGGGTATACTATACCAGAATTATAGTAAGGAACCCCTTTAAAAAAATCTAATTTTTATGGCCCCTACACTACCAAGCCCTACAAAAACCCCAGTAAAAACCCTCTGAAGGCCCGATGAAACCCTGGGATTCCAGCAACCCGCGCCTCGTCTGTGAGCAACTCCGAGGACAGCAGAGTACCCGGAAAGATGCCTTCAGGGTTTAGGGCTTAGGGTTTAGGGTTTAGGGTTTAGGGTTTAGGGTACCAGGCTCGGGGTGGTTAAGAGCTTTTGACTTTGGGATTTAGGGCTTTAGAGGTTTAAAGTTTAGGGCTTATAGTGTGTAGGCCTTACGGCTACGATTGTAGCGGGTGATCTAAACCATCAGCCCTAAACCTAAACCCTTGTATACTATAGGCATTAGCCGTGGTTTAAAGTTGTTAAGTTTAGGGTTGCCTCCGAGACTGGCATCTCAGGGCATTATGCTTGCTATAGGGTTGTAGAAATTGAAATTTTTGGGTTTTCAGATGGTGGCTTTTGTCATAAAGCTTTACCGGCTTCTATTTAGCCTTGATGGGACCTAGCTTGATTTTTGCCCAGGTCCTATATTTAGCCTTTTGCAAAGCTTAATGTTATGGTGTTATAGTTATTGCTGCATTTTTAAATTTCTATCTGGGCTCACGGCGTGTATTTGGCTTGATCGTGCTCGATGAACAATTTAAAAGTTCGTAAAGAAGGTTTTTCTTGGTCTTTTTGTGGCCTTATACTGATCTTTGTGCTCCTTCATCAGGATTTCAGTTTAATTCGAACATTATCAAGCAAAATGCATGCTGTGAGCCAAGATAAAAGATTAAAGCAGCCGGACGAACTACCACACCTAAAAACGTGATTTATGCCATATTGGGGTTGTCGTAAGAGCCTTGCAAAGCTCATTTTGGCCAAGTATCCGGTTCTTATGGGTTCTGTCTGGGTTTTACCAGAGCGGACTACAAGATTTTGGAATGCACGGAAACCAATACGACAACGGAGGAAACTGCATCACAGCCCAAGATGCACAGAATTACTGTCAAAAAGAATGGTCTCCGCAGCGCTACAGCCTAAACCCCGCACCCTAAACCCCAAGCCCGGGCAGAATAAGCCCTGCCTTCCTGTGTCACAACCTCAGTGCGCAAGATTTGAGTCTCGAGCAGCGGGAGACAACCCTTTTCTTAGGTTCCTTCTTCTGAGGCTCCTCTAAGCCCTCTTCCAAATTTAGGTCTTCGGGGTTCCAGGTACGTAAAGGATCATAGGACTTAGAAACCAAGGTTATTATTAGGGTTACAATTTTTCTTTACTATAATTGACTGTAGCCCGATTTCAAGCACTTATACCCCTACTTACTAAGTCCCTTGATCCTCCTAAGTAGTTACAAGTACTTCAATTGGGGATTGTATATGTATAGTCTGTACAGTTACCCTAATTCGCCTCGGCCCGGCAGAAGCTGTCAGAGGTTCCTATTATGATTCCCTTTGTTCCCCCCCACTGCTCAAAAGTTGCCATGGGGGGGAGCGAGGGTCGTCTATGTGAACCTTTTTGTGCCCCCAGGTCCTGAGGAAATCTCACCTCCTCCAATAGTTCTGTGCTGTCTGTAGCACCCACCGTCGCCCGCTCGCCGGCTCTTCGGCCCCCTTGCCCCGGACGACACAACGACACCCCGCGATGTTCGCTGCATTGTTGGCTTCGCACGCAGCATCGAATTTCCATTGCGCCCCGTGCACCGTCTGCATTCTACTTACAGGACCTAGACCTCACGTTATATTTTGTGAATAAATTCTATTTTGTTAATAAACATACTCTCTGCAAGCCGTTTTCCTCCACTACCACTACCTTCACAAAAACTCGAAGGCAACTCTTGCTGCACTTTGAATTGCAAACGGTAGGACATGCAACCCAGGTAGGGTTTCGTGCAACAGCATCCTCGACACACTGAGCTTGGGCTTTGTTTTCACATGAGAAGCCGCACAATCACATTTCGCGCGAGTCTACACTGCAGATACCTAGAACTGCCCATGCTGAGCTTGGACTTTGTTTTCACATGAGAAGCTGCACAATTACATGTCGCGCGAGTCTAGACTCAAGATACCGAGAACCTCACCACTCAGTTCGGCAAGCATCGCATTTTCTCGCCAATGCGTTTTTTTGCTTATGAAACGATTCTGAATTCTCACTGCTTGCATGCACGTGCCAACTCAAAGCGACAACCGTTTCAACGACGCTTTCCTTGCTTCGCCTGTACACACCAAATGTGCGCACTGGCTTGGCTTGGATACATGCTCCACATCTCCTTGGCCCATGTCAGAGTCATCACTTCCGTTTACTTCTCTCTAAACCTGGCCTGCCTCTAAGCTCCATGTATGCACACACACCGCCTCTCGACGCGACGCCCAGTTCAATTCTTAATCATTCTACAAATCATACTATCTGCTCTCACTGACCGCTCCCGGCCACGTCCCACCATTTCATGCCTGCCCAAGGACTTGAATAGAGGCTTCGTCGAAAATCAGCAGCTTGCCCTCCCCGTTGTCGTCTGTGACAATTTGGCAATTGAATATCGCGACACGCTGGCCCACCTGCACCGGCCCGGCGTTGTCGCCTACTGCTGTCACGTTCAGCTTTACGTCGTCGTCGCCCTTGAGGACGAAATGGCACATGGGTTTGCCGGAACTGGCCCGCTTCATTTCGGAAAGTTCGAAAGCAACTCCGCAAACGGAAGACGGAAGCTTGCACCGCTTGCGGTGTCTGAAAAACTTCAAACCGACTCTGGAAAAGGCTAAAATCCAACGCAAGCCCCAAACTGCCGGCACTCAGCTTTTCCAGTTTGCTGCCCGCTGTGCTGTGAACCCCGCGCAAGGGTGTCCATTCTTTCCCGCGGATTTTGGCACACGAAACTTTTCAGCGCCACCCGCCCAAAGACTCCTGTTTGGCTTTCCTCCGCGGCAGATGCAACCTCTTCCAGGCGCACGCGAGCGGCCACCGCGCTGTTCCTCCAGAAACTCGCCAAAACAAACCCCGATTCATCAGCCAGAAGGGCTGAAGTGACCGGCAACGAGCGCCCGACGTGGCGCACCGCGCTGTCGACCCACAGCACGCTGCAGGCGGGGATATCCACCAAAGTGTTCTCCGGCAAAGTGTGGAGCTTGGACAGCGCTTTTACCTCGATTACCTCTAGCTCAGGCTCTTCTGCTACCACACAAGTTCGTTGGCGCGGCACCGCTTTGTGGGCGACAACTTTGGGGCAGCTGTGCTTGGCTCGAGATTTGCAGCTGCCTGTGCCTTCCCGCCGAAGCCGAGCATGACAACTACTTGCTACAGCCGCTGCCGACAAAATCCTCGAGCCGCTAGAAACACTGGTTTCCGACTAAAGCACTGACATGTGCAAGTTGGTCCGGACACGAAACCAAGGCATTCTGCGCACTTTGCGTTTTTTTGGCACAGCTCCACTGTTGCTCAAACTGTACAGGCTTTCGAACGCGATGCGATCCGGCCTCCGCCGCACTACATTAACAACCAGTCTTCACTTCTGCGTGCTCTACATTTACATCACTCTCTGCTTTTTTGCAGCTTTGAGTCTTACCGCGAAGCTGCACTCCCAACGGGCTCTCACGTGCCTCACTTTCACATACTCTTCAACTTTCAAAAACTCCACTTCCCTCGGATCTCCGGCCCTTGATTATGCTGTACACGTCTGTTAGTTGATGTCCAAAACTTCAAGCCTTCTCGTGCTGAACATAGCACTCAGTCCGCAGCCGTGCGAATCTAATCTTACACTTCCAACAATGACTCTTTCGGTTAGCCTCTGCTTCCAGAAGCCTCAGTATTACGTAAGTCCTTCAGCATCCGGGGCGCCAGCTGTAAGGTCTTGGGAAGCCTACATAAAGGCCTCCAGGTTTGTCCATTCGGGGTTTAGAGTTGGGAATTTCGGCTTCAAGGTTCAAACACTTCCAATGCTCGAAACTGCGTGGCCGACTGGATAAAAACCCGTTGTTCCCGGACCTTGCGGCACCTCGATCCAGCATGTTCCTTTAGGTTCGGGTGCGCTGCGTTGCAGAGTATATGTCGTGCCTTAAGACGTGAGGCTTCGGATGAGAGCTGAAGCTGCACTCGTATCCCCATGCAGTCCCAGATGAGTATACTATCATTAAGGTTGGCAGGGGCTGGCAAGCATAGGAAATCCTGAAATCTTCTTTTAGTGATTTAATACTGATCTGATTAGTGATCAAATCAGTGATTTGGATTTCTGGACTCACCAATTTAGTGATTTAATAATGATCTGATTTGTGATCAAATTAGTGATTTGGGTCGAAAATAGTGGAAAAATAATTACACCAGCGAAGACCCCAAACAGCAATAAACCAATCAAGATGTTGCGTGAATTGCGAACAAGACAGCAAACTCGAAACGACAACACTTTTGTACAGGACGGAGACAACAGTTTAGGATTTAAGGTTAAGGTTCAGGGTTAGGGGTTTAGGGCCTGGAATCAAGCTTTCGCGTTCAATGGACGTAGGGTGTGCCAGCAAGTTGTCCGCGCGTGGGGTGTCACCGCCCCACCCCGAAGGCCACGTCACTGCCTTTATCTCTTAGATGCAGACACCATGCAAGAAACACGAGACGAGATAAGGACAAGTCAATCGTGAGAGACCTTCCGAATCCCATCACATAGTCCCGTCCCAGGATCAAACAGCAGAACAAAACAAATGGAGAAAAGAGCAGATAACGAACAACAGTATAAAAGAGATTATGAAGGGAAACAAATCTGGCTACCACCCGGCGAGGCGCGTCACAGCATCCCGCTCCCAGACTCAGACAGAGCCGAGACAACAGCGGAGCCAACAGTTTAAATTGAGTTTATGAAGGGAGACAAACCCGGCTAGTCCCCGGCGAGGCGTGTCACAGCATCCGGCTCCCAGACTCAGACAGAGCAGAGACAACAGCGGAGACAACAGTTTAAATTGAGATTATGAAGGGAAACAAATCCGGCTAGTCCCCGGCGAGGCGTGTCACAGCATCCGGCTCCCAGACTCAGACAGAGCAGAGACAACAGGTCAAATTGAGATTATGAAGGAAGACAAACCCGGCTAGTCCCCGGCGAGGCACGTCACAGCATCCGGCTCCCAGACTCAGACAGAGCAGAGACGACAGGTCAAATTGAGATTATGAAGGGAGACAAATTCGGCTAGTCCCCGGCGAGGCGCATCACAGCATGCGGCTTCCAGACTCAGACAGAGCAGAGACAACAGGTTACCTTGAGATTGTGACGGGAGACAAATCCGGCTAGTCCCCAGCGAGGCGCGTCACAGCATCTGGCCCCCTCACTCAGACAGAGCGGAGACAACATCGGAGACAACAGCTTACATTGAGTTTATGCAGGGAGACAAATCCGCCTAGTCCCCGGCGAGGCGCGTCACAGCATCCGGCTCCCAGACTCAGACAGGGCGGAGACAACAGCGGAGACAACAGCTTAAATTGAGATTATGAAGGGGGACAAATGCGCCTAGTCCCCGGCGAGGCGCGTCACAACATCCGGCTCCCAGACTCAGACAGAGCGGAGACAACAGTGGAGACAACAGTATAAATTGAGACTATGAAGGGAAACAAATCCGGCTAGTCCCCGGCGAGGCGTGTCACAGCATCCGGCTCCCAGGCTCAGACAGAGCAGAGACAACAGCGGAGACAACAGGTTAAATTGAGATTATGAAGGGAGACAAATCCGGCTAGTCCCCGGCGAGGCGCGTCGCAGCATCCGGCTCCCAGACTCAGACAGAGCAGAGACAACAGGTTAAATCGAGATATACCGAGATTATGCCGGGAGACAAATCCAGCTAGTCCCCGGCGAGGCGCGTCATAGCATCTGGCTCCCTCACTCAGACAGAGCGGAGCCAACAGTTTACATTGAGTTTATGAAGGGAGGCAAGCCCGGCTAGTCCCCGGCGAGGCGCGTCACGGCATCCGGCTCCCGGACTCAGACAGAGCGGAGACAACAGCGGAGACCAACGTTTAAATTGAGATTATGAAGGGAGACAAATCCGCCTAGTCCCCGGCGAGGCTCGTCACAGCATCCGGCTCCCAGACTCAGACAGAACAGAGACAACAGGTTAAATTGAGATTATTAAGGGAGACAAATCCGGCTAGTCCCCGGCGAGGCGCATCACAGCATGCGGCTTCCAGACTCAGACAGAGCAGAGACAGCAGGTTAACTTGAGATTGTGACGGGAGACAAATCCGGCTAGTCCCCAGCGAGGCGCGTCACAGCATCTGGCCCCCTCACTCAGACAGAGCGGAGACAACATCGGAGACAACAGCTTACATTGAGTTTATGCAGGGAGACAAATCCGCCTAGTCCCCGGCGAGGCGCGTCACAGCATCCGGCTCCCAGACTCAGACAGGGCGGAGACAACAGCGGAGACAACAGCTTAAATTGAGATTATGAAGGGGGACAAATGCGCCTAGTCCCCTGCGAGGCGCGTCACAACATCCGGCTCCCAGACTCAGACAGAGCGGAGACAACAGCGGAGACAACAGTATAAATTGAGATTATGAAGGGAAACAAATCCGGCTAGTCCCCGGCGAGGCGTGTCACAGCATCCGGCTCCCAGGCTCAGACAGAGCAGAGACAACAGCGGAGACAACAGGTTAAATTGAGATTATGAA
The DNA here is from genome assembly GCA_965228535.1 of Minwuia sp. Lineage (GTDB taxonomy): Bacteria > Pseudomonadota > Alphaproteobacteria > Minwuiales > Minwuiaceae > Minwuia. The sequence goes on from CBDDHU010000003.1 coordinate 2,748,293, forward strand.
GGGAGACAAATCCGGCTAGTCCCCGGCGAGGCGCGTCGCAGCATCCGGCTCCCAGACTCAGACAGAGCAGAGACAACAGGTTAAATCGAGATATACCGAGATTATGACGGGAGACAAATCCAGCTAGTCCCCGGCGAGGCGCGTCATAGCATCTGGCTCCCTCACTCAGACAGAGCGGAGCCAACAGTTTACATTGAGTTTATGAAGGGAGGCAAGCCCGGCTAGTCCCCGGCGAGGCGCGTCACGGCATCCGGCTCCCGGACTCAGACAGAGCGGAGACAACAGCGGAGACAAACGTTTAAATTGAGATTATGAAGGGAGACAAATCCGCCAAGTCCCCAGACTCAGACAGAGCAGAGACGACAGGTCAAATTGAGATTATGAAGGGAGACAAACCCGGCTAGTTCCCGGCGAGGCGTGTCACAGCATCCGGCTCCCAGACTCAAACAGAACAGAGACAACAGTTAAATTGAGAATATGAAGGGAGACAAATCCGGCTAGTCCCCCGTGAGGCGCGTCACACTATTCCTTTCTTTGCATAAATTGAGAACCCCAATACTTCGCTGTTTGGGGAATTAAAAAAGAAAAACGAATCCACTGAAACTATTGAAGTAATAGTGAAAAACTAATGAAAAAATAATGAGAGAAAGGTGAAAAAAAAGTAAAAAAATTGGTGAAAAATAATGAAGAATAATGAAAAAAATGAATCCACTGAAAATAATGAAACAAGTGAAAAATTAGTGAAAAAATAGTGAAAATAGTGAAAAAATAATGAAAATAGTGAAAAAAGTGAGAAAAGTGAAGCCACTGAAAATAATGAAAAAAATTTAAAAAATGGTGAAAAATAGTGAAAAAAATAGTGAATCCACTGAACAAGTGAAAATTCGTGAAAAAATAATGAAAAATTAGTCACAGAATAGTGATTTCAGTAAAAAATCGATTCTCCGCGGTTCACTAACTCGATCACAGGCTCAATCACAAAACAATCACTATTTGATCACAGCTTCAAGCACAGACACGATCCGGTTCACTATCTCGATCACAGGCTCAATCACAAAAAAATCAGTCATTTAATTCCTCAACACCACCTCAACAGTTGCCCGACCTCCCAACCACAGTACTATCAAAATACCACGAAACCAAATCTACTTCTCGCAATCTCCAGACTGCTTGAAAAGCTTTAACTGCTCAGGTTGCCGCGACTTGTATACTTCTGCCAAAGGGTTCTATGTACACAGGATTACAAAAACACAAACCTAGCATCATATCTTCCTAACAACATATACCAACATAAACCAAAACTCAGGCGCTTGGGCATTTGGATCCGGAGAGTAGCAGGTTTGGATCCAAACCCCAACCGCCCTGCACTGTAAAACCTCAATTCTACGCCGTAAGCCCTCGACCTTGAATGCTGAAGACTACTGGGGTTTAGGCTTTAGGGTCTGCATCTTTCGGTGCATCAACCCCAAGCAGATAAGGCCGTAAGTAGGCGGCCCACAAACCCCATGCCTCCCACTGGTGCTTACGCTTCACCACGGCTACTACAAAGTTTTTGTGCAACAAAGTTATAGACCAAGAGAGCCCATTACCCCCCAAGTAAACACCATACCTCAAATCACGTTTCTTCGCCTGGGCTTTCGCCGAAGCGGTCAGAAGTTCCCACAAGGATCCCATGTCTCTCCTCCGGTTGCTTCATCCTTGCTACCGTCTCTTCTCGGGCAGCCAGAACCTCCCCCTTGTGTTTATGTTTTAGGATTCAAGGCCCAAACTCAGGTCAAGCAGAAAAATATTCGTGTCTTGCAATTGCCTCTGGATGCTTGCAGGCAATCTCCTCCCCTTCCCCGATCCTCGTCCGCTCCGCCAACGGCGCCTTCAAATCACCAGCAGTTCATTGGCCCCGTTTGTTTGCGGCCGGACCGAGGCGGACGACGGGAAGCGTTTAAAATAATAACCCTGTTTATTAAGTCCTATGATCTTTTAAGTAGGGTTTCGGTGGTTCGACATTCCAAGTATTTCAGGGAAACTGAAATGGATGTGTCATTTACACAGAACTGCCTGCACAGTCGTAGCACCAGAAGCAAGAGGCACCGACACTATGATTTAGGGCCTGGAGTTTGGGGTGTCCTACTTGAAGCGGTTTAGGGTTTAGGGGGAAATCCGAACTGTCAGCCAAAGGAAGCATGTATCCTAAATGGCACTGCTCTGTTGAGCCCGTGCTTACAAGCTGCTTGTTAAGTTTAGGCTCTTGCAGAACCCCTGACAATCCGACGACTCCTTGTAAGCAGCTACTCAGCTACTTATTGAAGTAGACGACGAACTCCTCCCAAAGCCCCGAACCCTAAACAGGGTAGGGGCCCCAATAACTAAAATAAGGTTTTGGGGTATACTATACTATAGTTATAACAAGGAGCCTCCACAATAGTTTTGGCAATAATTTAGGCCCCTATATTCCCCTTGTGAAACCCAAACCCCATTAGGGTTTAGAGTGTAGGGTTGTGGGTCGAACCCCAACGCCCTTACCTGGAGGGTATTGGTAAAGTTAGATACTACGGCTCAGACTGGGAGAGCTATCGGCTATCAGCAACCTGAACCTGCAAGTTTGGGCCCTCTTTAAGGGCTCCTTCACGTGTTCTATAAGAGCTTCTCATGTGGAGTGCAAGGTTTAGGAGTTTAGATTTCGGATCTAGGGGGCCTGCGGCCGAAACCTTTCAGAATCCTAAAACCCTACACCCTAAACCCTAAACCCTAAGCCCCTAAACCCTAAACCCTACACCCTAAACCCTAAGAACCCTTGTGAAACCCATAAGATCGCAGCTCCATCTTCAAGGAGGTCGGCGAGGGACGCACCTTTGAGAGGGCTCATCCACTCCGGGTTTACGGTTTTAGGGTTTAGGGTTTCGGGTTTAGGGTGCAGGGCTTCGGTTTTACGGCCTGATACGACTTGTTGTCTGATGTTTATGCAAGGACTCCGCGGATCTTCAGGTCCGTCCAGGTCCACTCTTAGGCTCTGTTTCAGGTTCAGCTACTTAGGATTTAGGGTTTGGGTTTCAGGGCTGGGGGCTGCCGGTTTTGTGATTTTCAATTCTAGGGTGCAGGATACATGTTCGGAACCATGAACCGCTAAACCCCTAAAACACTGAAACCCTAAAACCCTAACAAGAAAACAGCCCTAAATTACTAAACCCTAAACCCCTAAACCCCTAAACCCTAGCTCCAAGCCACGAACTCTGAGGTCCCCAGGACTTCCTAAAAATGGCGTTCCTGCAAGGGTTCCGTTTTGAAGCTAGTTTAAAGGATTTTCTAGAGGGCCTCTAGGGGTTCCATAAGAATTAGCCTAAGGGATTTTATAAAACCTGTAAAGGGCTCCATGAGAAATATCCTGTAATAAAAGATAATAACAGGGGGGGCTATGAGCAAAGATGGTGCTCGGAGACTAGCTGTGCTCAGCCCAATGATCATCTAAGTGAGAAGCCCTAAACCCTAAACCCTAAACCCCTAAACCCCTAAACCCCTAAACCCCTAAACCCCTAAACCCTAAACCCTAAACCCTAAACCCTAACCGTAGAGCTCGGGGTCTTGAATTTTTCCGGGAGCCCAACACTCCCCAGCAATCACAACAAGAGACCTTATCCAACAAGTTGAACAGTCTTTCTCTGAAGATAGTCTAGGGTTTAGGGTTTAAGGTTTAGGGTTTAGGGGTTCTCTATGCGGGTTTAAGACGGGATTGTCCTGTCGGGAAAGAGCCAGGGGTCCAAAGGAGGTACTGCTCGAAGCAGCCTCTATGGGCTTCACTTCTTCCGTCGTCCCAAACCATCGCATGCGCCTGATGATCTGGCGGAGATCGGTTTCCTGCAGCGCACGGAGCTGTTGCAAAGCGACGGTTTTCTTCCCCGCACTGAGGTGACGATGCACGAAATCAATTTGATCTGGTGCCAGCGTCTCCTGTGTAAACTCCCTGCGGAGGCACGAAGTCAGTGCTTGGAGCGTCACTTGCTCGCTGCCAGTGTCTTCCACGCACAGCCGCTGCAAAAACCTGACCACCAGGGCCAGGGAGTAGTCAGTGGTCGTCACATTTGGCGGGCAGGATTCCGCCGCCTGCGTGCGGACGGAAGTGTCACGCCGGATACCTTAGTCCTTGCATAGCAACCCTTTGGCGAAGGTGCCTTAACCGATGGTTCAGTGGTTCAGGATTTCGTCTCGCCTAAACCCTAAACCCTCAACCCTAACCCCTAAACCCGAAACCCTCAACCCTAAACCCTCCACCCTCAACCCTCAACCCGAAACCCTCAACCTGAAACCCTAAACCCCAAACCCGAAACCCTCAACCATAAACCCTGCACCCTCAACCCTAAGCCCTCAACCCGAAACCCTCAACTCTAAACCCGAAACCCTCAACTCTCAACCCGAAACCCTCAACTCTAAACCGTAAACCCTCAACTCGAAACCCTCAACTCTAAACCCTAAACCCTCAACTCAGCTTAAGACTTCAAGCTTGGGCCTTCCTCAGTGCTTCCTCAGTGCTCGATCCCAGAAGAGACATGAAACGCAAACCACAAGGTAGGGTTTCGGGTTTTTTGTTATATAGGGGCCTTAATAGGGTTTTGGTTAGGGTTTAGGGTTGAGAGTTTGGGGCTTAGGGCTTTAGGGTGCCAATATGGATTCTAGGGGTAACCAGGAGCACTCGCACGAACAAGAAGCAACGATATGAAATCCTCGCCACGCCCTTCCACGAGCCCCCAAAAAACCTCACAGAAAACGGGCGCGGCCTTTCTCGTTAGCCGTTTTCGTCACATCGCCATCCACCACCGCCTCGTAGCGGCGAGGCCTCGAAGGGCTACCCAGCGCATCTTAACCACAAGGGTAATACGCTTTTTCATGCTACTAGCGCTAGGGAGGAGACCCCCAAAAGAGTAAAAGGGTACTAAGCAGAGACCAGTCAAAGGGATCGGGTTACCAAATCGCACTCCCGCCACAATGCCGCAATCTGCGGCAATCACATGTTTTTCGGGTGCACCGCCACAGTCCCGCGCTTGGCCGTCGCGCAATCGTGCTTCCACCACGGAGCCGTGCGTATGTTGGCTGCGACTCGTGCTTACGTCTCCGAAAACATCGCGCCACAGCTCCTCACATCTGCACTATGGAGCAGTGCAACAACGAAAGAAAAAGAACTCCTAGAACACGAGAACACGGAAAAAGCAATAAAGCCTGGAAAAAACATCGAGGGTCTAGGGCCCAAGGTTTGGAATTTAAAGTTTAGGGTTTCTTTATATAAACCTGTCCAGAATAAACCTGTCCAGAACCCTAAGCCCTAAACCCACTGAGCGGCGAGCACCTCCTTCGATGGGTTCAGCAGCTTCGAGGTGAGCCTGATGGAGCTGTCGCGCTGTAAAGGGCTCCTATAAAGGGTTCCTTTTGAAGTGCTCCATGAAAAGGGCTCTAAGGGCTGGGAACGTAGGATTATAGGAGGTTATGAGTTTTGGGTTCGGGGTTTAGGAAGAGCTTAGGAGCCTAGGGCTTAGAGTTCAGGGTTTAATGAGGTCTATGGTCTAGATTCTTTTGAAGGGTTCTTTACACTTTCATGGCTCCCAGAAAAGTTCCTGCAAGGGATCACTTTAAGGCCGACGCTATATTGTACCATATGCTATACTACCTACATACAATAAGCTTATAAGGGTTGCTGCAAAGGACACTGTAGCAAGGATTATTTGGATGCCCCTGTCCCGCATCCTGGAAATTGCCAGTGCCCGGAGACTGAACCTACCAGGAAACTTCGCTCTAGACATCGTTTTAAGTTTAGGGCCTAGGGTTTGTTCTTCAAGGGTTTAGGCTTTAGGGCGTTGGTGAAAAAGTCAGGGGATGTAGCAACCTGAATGGATCGTAAGCAGAAGCGTCTAGGATGACCCCACTGGCATTTGCGCATCAATGGCAAAAGCTCCTCACATGATGCCCAGAGCCTCCACTTAAAACCCCCTAAACCTTAAACCCTAAACCCTAAACGCCCTTCCACCCTGGCCTAAACCCTGGCAGCGTCGCTGAAACCTGAGGCAACCCTTACGGGAGCCCTTACGAAACCCTAACCCCTAAACCCTAAACCCTAAGCCCCAAACCGAAACCCTAAACCCTACTCCAAAACCCTATTGAGGCCCCTATATAATAATAAGAAAAGCCCTAAACCCTAAACCCTAAACCCTACTCCAAAACCCTATTGAGGCCCTCTATAATAAAAAAAGCCCTAAACCCTAAACCCCAAACCCCAAAAAACCCCTAAGCCCCAAACCCCAAACCGAAACCCTAAACCCCGAGGCTCCAGCTTCCCATCTCGGCTCAGCAGGAGGAGCCCTGGACACGGGAGACTTGGACTTTGCAGAGGGTCGGGCGAGATCTTCAGAAAGTTAAGGGGGGTCTATAGCTCCCGTCAACCAAAAAGAACAGGATACCTTCATAAGGAAACCTTCTAGGAACCTTCATAAAGTTAGAGGTCTATAGCTCCCCCCTTGAAGGGCTCTACAAGGGCTCAGTATGAGGCTTTCGAGTTTAGGGACTGTGGATATAGGGCTTATTATCAGACTTTGCTCCAAGGACTTATGGGAGATATAGGGTTTGCAGTACTTCGGCTACGGAAGGCTCTTAGGGGTTTTCACGGGGCAGGGTTAGGGTTTAGGGTTTGGGTACAAGGTTTGGGGTCTGGGGTTTAGGGGACATGTTGAGGGGCGCGATGACACAAAACACTCCTCCTCCTGTTCGGGATCCAACTGCCTGAATCAAGGAATGTTCCTTGTGCAGTAGCCCCGCTTAGCTCCGCATGAAACTCACTCGGAATTTTCTTATAGGGTTTAGGGTTTACGGTTTCGGATTGCAAGCACTGGGTCCTTCTTCTAACAGGGATCCTTAACGAGGAACCCTCAATTGAGGGTTATTGAACTTTCAAATCGGAGGCGTTCACATAATACATAAAAGCTATGTATGTATGTATGTATGTATGTATGTATGTATATATATGTATGTATATACACACACATTACTATCTATCTATCGCTTTCTATGTCCACCTATTCATCTATCTACCTACCTGTCGGTCTGTCTGTCCGTCTGTCTGTCTATCTGCCTGCCTGGCTGCCTGTTTGTCTGTCCGTCGGTCTGTCTGTCTGTCTGTCTGCCTGCCTTCATCTATAAAAACATATGTATGTATGTATGTATGTATGTATGTATGTATGTACGTATGTATGTATGTATGTATGTGTATATACATCTCTAAGAACAAAACAAAAAACATATATATATAGAGAGAGAGAGAGATAGATATATATACAACCTTGGGCTCTGTCTTTTTGGTCGGTGGGGGTTGGCACTTCCCTGGAAAGCCCCGGCCTGTCGTGTCGCGGTCAAGGCGGCCGACAGGATGGTACCTCAAAACCCCCACCTAAACAGGGACCCTAATTTAGAGAACCACCCAAAGAACGGTATAGGGTTTGGGATTTGGGGGTTTCATAAGTTTTAGTTTGAGCCAAACACGAAAGAAGGATCCCCCTTTGGAATTTGGCATTTAGGGTTTAAGGTGTAGGGTTTTAGAGTTTTTGGGTTTTTGGGGTTTTGGGATTTTGGGGTACGACTTAGCGTTTTGTAGCGACCAAGAGGGGTCCGGGTTTATGGGCTTACACATTTTCAAGGGTTCTACATCTAGAGCCCGATAGAAGGAATCCTCGAATGGATTTACGTAATTCAGCAGGTCTGTCTTCGGTTCTGTCCGGGATTAATTACTTTCGTTTCGGTACTTAGAGGGCCTATAGCTCCCAATGCCAGGAACTTTGCGCGAAAGCCTGCGTCGGACATCTTGAAGACCCATACCCTAAACCCTAAACGCAAGCGTCTTCAGAAACGAGCATGGGAACACTGAACCTCACATCCTAGCCTCAACCCTAAACCGTGGACCCTTGACCCTAGACCCTGAACCCAAGACTCTCAAACATCCGAAGCCCTTTTCCCTTGACAACCCTCGAACCCTTTGGGAATCAGGGCTTCAGGGGTTGAGTATTTCTGAGGCAGGCACGGGTTTTCCAGCTTGGGTCCATACGTCTCGGTTGGTGATCCGGGAGTAAAATGAGGCCTTTATTCCTATGCTTCTACGTAGGAAACGGTAGTACTGCCCGTCAATCTTCTTAAGCAGAAGCTTCAGCTCACTTTTTGCACCTCCGTCTGGAAGCGATCCACTGGCTGTCTGCATATGCTTCGGCATACAAAGCTCGAGAGCCCCGAGGTATTACCATCTCGGTCATCGAAGAAATATGCATTAGCACCAAAAGGAAAAGTGACCCAGCCGGCAGCAGCAGGGGTGGGCTGGGCGGGCTGCTGAAAAACTTGAGCCCCGGCGCATTACGATCACGCGCTTCTATCTCCAGAAGCTTCAGCTCACTTTTTGCACCTCCGTCTGGAAGCGATCCACTGGCTGTCTGCATATGCTTCGGCATACAAAGCTCGAGAGCCCCGAGGTATTACCATCTCGGTCATCGAAGAAATATGCATTAGCACCAAAAGGAAAAGTGACCCATCCATTCCCACCCCAAGCCAGTGTAAGAACTACCAGCGCTAGCTGCACGTTGAGAAAAGAGCAAACCATGCTGCCGGGGGCAGCTGCTGCTCGGTCCATTGCTCCGCCTTCTCAAGTAGGACAGGAAAAGCCTGGGCGAAAGACAGTATCCTCCGTCGAACGGGCTCGGGCTGGTTCGGCAGAAAGACAATGGCCCCGATCTCCTGGAGGTAGATCTCCATGACCCGGTGGGAGGCCCACCGGCCTCTACGTCGAACCAGTTCGCTGTCCTCTGAGAGCTGGAGCAAATGGGTCGCTCCTCCCGGACGGAACGACCCGAGGTCAATCGCCCTTTCGCCATCACGGGCGATGACCCCGAGCCGCTCCAGCACGCTGTCCAGCCTCCTGCGAAGTGTCTGCGAAGATCTCGGCCAAAGCTTTTCGGTAGGCGCGGCCGAGCCAAAAGCCATTGTGATGGTGCGGACGAGGTCCTCGGGTTCGACCTTCGCAGCCTGGTGCCTAGCCATTCTCAGCCGTGTCTTCGGCTCTTGTATCCGCAAGAGGATGAATTTCTGCATGCCCAAAACATCCTTGGGGAGGATAAGATCGGCTCTCTTCGCATTCACTGCCTCACCAATGCGAAGCAAACCTCCCCAGGCCAAGGCGAAAACTCCAGCCTCTTGTACCCAGCCCCACAGGATGCAAACGGAAAGCGTCGCCAACAAGAGCACCAGAGGCATTGGCACGTGGTGTGTGTAAGGCTCCAGGGCCAACCAAGAGAAGGCCAAATCCCATGGCTCCTGCAACTGCCGCCGCACAGACGGCAGTCTAGCTGAGACGGCGTTGACCGTCTCACTGAAGTGCCAGTACGGGCGACCGGTGCGGCCTATCTCGGCGGCGTCAAGAGGGGGTCTTTCCAGCACGGCCAGCGAGGAGCTTCGTTGTCTCAGCCAGTTTTCGAAAGCCTGGAGCAGGGCAGCTCGGTTTGAGCGGGTGCGGAGCAAAACAGGCCTGCCAGCAGGAAGCTCGGAAGAAGCCCTGGCTTCGACTCTTTCTGCGTCCCTTTGGTGCCTGGGAGGCACCGGTCCTTCTCCAGGGTAACCGAGTGTGGAGTCAAAGCTTGGCAAAGGCAGCAGAGGCTCTAAAAGGCCAAAGGTACCACAGGCAGGGGCTAAGAAACCACAAAAGGACCTACGACCAACCCTAGGGGGAAAGGCAACTAGGGACCCACTAGGGGAGCTAAGGAGGAGGCCGCTCGGCAACGCAACGAGAACCCAGTTGACGGCCTACTTCCTTCTTGCAGCGAGACGCAACAGCCCTGGCGGCTAAGCACCTGACCTGTGGGACCTTCTCCAGGGTAACCAAGTGTGGCGCCGAAGCACTGGAAGGGCATCCGAACACCCCTGGTCTGAAAACAGCGCTCCAGGGTGGCAGGACCTTCTCCAGGGTAACCGAGTGTGGCGTCGAAGCTCGGGAAAGGCAGCGGCGGCTCAAGGCATGTCTCAGGCACGCTGGGCGTCTCCTGGTGGGGGAGGCGCTCGCTCCTCCAGGGGGAGCCAAGCGCACGCAAGAAACCACTTAGAGGCCAAGGGGACCTAAACCCGACTAGGAGGCAGGCGAGGCGCAACCAGTTTGCAGTAGGGCGGCGGAGCTGTTTAAAGGCGCACGCTAAGTTTAGGGCACCTAGCAGGGAGAACTTGCAAGGGGTACGCAAGCTGACGCTCCGCGTTGGGTCGTCGGCTATGTTCAGCCGGGCCGGCCCGAACGCGACCGAGGGGTAGAGCCTCCCGAGATCTGGAGGGCCGCGTTCTGAGAGAGAATCTTCCTCAAGGCTCGGGTCGAGCTACGACCTTTCGAGGCGGCGCCAAGAGCAACGGCAGAGTCGACAACGTGGGTGTACCGGAGGTCGCCACCCTCGAAAGGTCGCGCAGTACCTTCAGGTAGGCCCTAGCCTCGAGCACGTTTATGTGCTCAGCTTCTCCCCAGTTCCAGGCGGGCCCCGTTCTCCAGCTTCCAGAGGCAAGCAGGTCGTTGACAATCAAACTTTCCAGGCCACTCTTGGGTACAGGGGTCGCCGGGCGAGAAAGGAGACAGGCCGACAAGCATGCAACCAACCGTTCTAGGAACCTAGGGCAGCACCCGAAACTCTCCTTTGCGGGCGAGGACACAGGAGGGGAGCCATGGAAACAGGCAGTCTTAGGGTCCTTGGAGGGGAGGCTTAAACCCGAGGTCAAAACGAGGACCGTGCCTTTGTGGCAGGCACCGCTGTCGCACAAAGGCAAGCGCTGGGAGACGACGCCGGCAAGGGCCTCGAGAGAAGCCAGCCTCGGGGAGCTGCAGAAGGAGGACAGGCCCCCACAAACAAGTAGGGCAGGCACGCGGTTCCGCCAAGCACACCAGAAAAGAGCGCAGAGGCCACAGGCGGCACGCAAAGCGCGGGAGGTCCGGGCAGTTGCCCCACGCCTGCCCTGCCTCAACACAGAAAGGGCACCACTCGCAGGCAGGAAAAGGGCAAGTGAGGCAAGCCTCCCGGCCGACCAGGTGCATCGCCCATATTCCAGAGCGTCCGGGTCGCACAAGTCCAGGTGCCTAGAAACGGAGGCGTCGAGGATAGGGCCAAGACCAAGGCCAGAGAGCGCAGCATGCAGCTTCGGGGGCGCGGGGCCGGCGAGGAGAAAGTCGAACCTCTGACCAACAGGCTTCTTCGGCTGCGGTGTCGGAGGGGAGGCAGGGGTCTCGGGAGCAACTAGGGGCTCAAGGCTCGTGGCCGAAAGAGCGGCACGCCAGGGCTCGTCAAGCCTAGTGTAAAACCCTTTGTTGTCTGCCGACAGCCAAAGCGAGGCAGCAACAGGAGTCGGCACAGAGGCAACAGCGTAGGCACCTTTTTCAAGAGAGGCGTCCGAGGCGAAAACGTGCTTGCAGTAGGGCACGGCGACGTTTGTGGCGAGGACCGGGGCAAAAACTGCCAACAGCACGAGCTCCTGACGAACGGCGGGCCTTAGGGGCACGAGGCGCGAGCCAAGCTCACCAGTGAACCCGGAGACGCCAAGGGAAAAGACTTCGTTTGCCAGGGCCATGGCACACCTCCTGAACATCAGCGCGGAGACCCGTCTCTTCTTTGCCGGGACGGCCACGCTCACGAGGCCCTCCTTTACAACCGAAGGGGAGGAATCGCACTCGGCACCGGCAACGGTAAACACCTCAGCCCCGAAGACATCCTTATCGTCCGATCCCCGGATGCCTTCCCTAGCATAACCCTGCTTTGCTCGCCGCACGGGCCGCTCCGAATCGGTGACGGCACCGGGCGGTCGACTAAGGGGCTCAGCCGAAAGGCAAAAGAAATCGTCGATAACAACCCCAGTCCAGGGTCCGCCTCGACTGAGGGCGTGCTGCGCAAGGATCCGCCCGTTTTCGGCCGTAGGTAAGACACCCTCACGCTCGAGAAAGCAAGCGTGCGCTGCCGTTGCCAGCTCCACTCCGCTGGCGTCGCCCTGAAAGAGGGCAGCGAAACAACCATGCACCAGGGCGTCCAGGTCTAGCAAAGCCGGCCGAGGAGCAAAGGTGGAGGCAGGGGCGAAAAGTCCAGACTCACAGGCGGCGGTCCCGCCAGCCCAAGCACAGTAGTCCTCAAAAGCACACGTGCCAACAAAGTCTCGCAACCTGAAGGAGGGCCGAACGGCGTTGCTGAAGCTGCGCTCGCGAGTGACACCGCACTGAGAGTAGAAGTCCTTCCTGTCCGTCGAGCTCCCCACGAGCTGGTGGCTGTAGCGCGGGACCCAGAGCCTTGTGAGAAGGAAGCCTTGGGGCAGCTCGTGCGAAACACCTTCAAGCTTAGCCTCGTAGGAGTTTTGCCCCCGGCGGTCGCCGATTTGGCGAAACTTTCCGGGCTCTTGAAGGAGCCGAAGACACGAGAGCTCCGATCGACAGGTCTTGGCCGGAGATGCAGCAGCGACTTCGAGTCCCAAACCAACATGAGCTTGTGGAGCTCCTCGGGGTCCTCTTGCTCAAAGGTAGGGGCCGGACCACCTGTGCCACCAAAGGTTTCGAGCACAGCCGGCTCCTTGAAAGCGAGGAGCATGCCAGGGCCAAGGTAAGGAGCAATGTCCCAGTTCGCCTCGCCGTGGAGCACGATGGTCTCTGCCCGTAGGGGCTGGTAAGGCCTCAGGCAGTCAGGCCCTGAGTCGGAGTGTGGCACACGAGGGCAGGACCCGGCGGCAACCCCCAAACTATCGGAACCTGAAGCCCCCAAACCTGAGGCAGCCAGAAAGGAAAGAAGCTCATTTTGCCTGGCAACAAGATGAGCACCACGACGCCCAGCACAGAAGGGGACAGTGGCCCCTTGGCGGCGGCACGCCCTAAGAAAACCACCCAGACGCTTGTACACGGAAACGTGCAGTTGGCTCGGGGGCCTCCGCAAGGCATCGAGGGGCACGTGCCGGCACCCAGCATGCACAAAGTTAAGGCCCATGACCAAAGTGTGAAGGGCCCGCTTCATACCAACCGGTGCTCTGCGAGCTCCACCTCGCCTGCGGGACATCCCAAAGGGGGCCGGCAGCGGGAAGAGGGCGGGAGGAGCGGAATGACCATCGCTCCGTTGGAGGTGCAAAGTTTTTGACAAAAAGTACGCAAAAGAGGTCCCAGACTTAAGGACCAGCCGGATGAGAGAACCGGCCCACGACTCGAAGTGAATTCGCCATCAAAGTCCAGAGGCTCCGGGCTTGAAGGAGGGCATGCATCCTGGGCCCTAGGGCCTACTTTCCCGCACCGCCACCGGCGGCCTGCGCCGCCTTCTTGGCTGCCCACTGGGCGGCTCTGAGCTGCTTCTTCGAGAGCGCTGTCTCCTCCTGAGACTCCAAGGGAGGCGGGCCACCTGGGGGCTTCTTTGGCTTGCCCTTCGCTTCCTGACGCCTGGCGGCGATCAAGTCCATCTCCCGCAGGAAACCCAGAGCCGAGGTTATCCACTTTTGGTCCGCGAGATGGCTGAAGGGCTGCACGTTTATGCCCGGCGGGGGGCTGTTGTCGGTGAACAGGCTCTGAGGCGGGTCTTGCAGAAGGGTCATCAGCCAAGCAACCGTAGTCGACCCATCCAGGGTCATCTGGTCGAGGTATAGGGCCAAGAGGGCCAATGTGTCGGCCGCCCCCGAGGTGTTCCCCGACATGATAAGGTCGAAGGCAATAGCGACCTGCCAAGCAACCAACCCTTGCTCCTTGCTTTTCGCGTAGCCTCCATACCTTTCTAGGTACCTGCACAGAGAGAAAGCTTCGGTGGAGCCCACCCCCGCGCGGGCCATTCGAGCAAGGGCTCGCTCCTTTACCTTCTCGGCAAAAGCCCCTGTGTGCAGGGCCAGCTCGGCTTGCAAACGTTGTCGGGTCTGAGAACCTCGGGCCGAAACGCTGCTGGAGGAACTTGAGTCCAGCACCGGGTCGCCCCCTTGCGACATCTGCCCCACCAGCGCCAGGAGCGCGCGACTCTGAGCAACCATCGCCGCCGTCAGCTCGTCCTGAGGCCGCACGTCGGGCAGCTCTCCTGAAGAAATGGCGGCGGCCATCTGTGCATCCTGGTCGACCTGGGGGGCCCCCAACACGTGTGCGGCAGGGAGGGCTCGAACGGGAGGAGGCGGCCCCAACACATGTGCAAGCGACTTCGGGGCCGGGGCCGGCGCGGGGCAGGCTCCTGGCTGTGCTTTGGCTGCGGACTCCATGGCCGGAAGGTGAGCGGACAAGGGGGCCTGTCTGGCAACCTGAGCGGCAAGTGCAGGCGCCGCCTGTGCAGGTGGGTCGGTCACGACGCCGGCTCGCCCTAGCATTGCGAAGCTCCTCCAGTTGGTCGCTTATACGCGCGACCATCTCGGCCAGGTTGGCTTGCGACTGAACGAGCTGCGCCATGGTCGGGCGCTTCGGCCTTCCTCCGCGTTTTGCATCCGGGCCGGCGGGAAGAGCGGTAGGCTCGGAAGCTGCCGTGTGGTAACCTGAAGAGACACCTGCACCTTCGCTCAAAATCCACTGCCTGGCCTGCGAAAGGACCTCTGAAGCAAGGGGGTAGAAGGTGGGCTCGGAGTCGAGGAAGTGGCTGCCCATGAACAGGTCTGCATCCATCGGGGTCAGAAGCTGGGCAGCTGAGGCAGGAAAGTCCACGACTAGGGCGGGTATCGGCTCGCGGTCGGGGACCCCACGCCATTCCCCCTCTTCGGAAAGGGCCACCGGAGGAGCACGCACACGGTGGAAAGGGCCTGGGCCTGAAGGGGATTCGGTCTCTCGGGGCTCCAGCTCTGCCGCAGAGAAAAAGCCATCCGGCAAGCATAGCAAAAACCCCTCCTGGCGGACGAGGAGCACATAGCAAACGCATGAACGCTGGCCCTCGGGAGAGTCAGGCACCGGGGGCCAAGCGAGCTCGAGCAAATCCACCACGCCGGAGGCAGCCGGAGTGAGGGCCGCCAAGTCCATGAGTTCGGGAAGGGAAGCCCAGCACCTGCAAAGTAGGCTCTGGCCTCGTACTCACTCGGGAAGGCGTGAGAGACCGACTCTCTCCTCTCAAGCACCCCAGGCACAGCCCGGTACTCAGCAAAAGTCTTGAGCACCAGCGGCTCCTTGACAGCCCGGGTGCGAAGCACACAATAGACCCTGTTTCGCACCGAAATCCAGGGGGTCTTGTCAGTGTAGTCTGCCTGGCCACTGAGCACACGGCGCGCGCTAAGTCCAGCGCGCCAGGCACGATCGATCCGACCTCGGGGGCTTAAGTTGCAGGCAGAGAGGAAACGGGCGGAGTCGGCAACAAAGGCTGGGAGCTCCGGAAGCTGGTTCTCAAGACCAGCGGGCTCAGGGCCCAGCAAGGGTACTCAGGCACCACAAGGGAGGACGGAAAAGGAGGAGGCACGGAGGAGCTGGAGTAGGCAGGCTGCAGGGGGACGCTGGAACCAGGGGCTCCCTGGCTCCCACGGGGCGCGTCACGGACACGGGGGGGCAGTCTTTCAAGCTCTGGCAGGTATCCCACAAGGGGCGAGGTGTTTGCAGAGGGAGGATCCACCAGCGTGAAGGAGCCAGTGGAAGAGGGAGAAGCAGCCTCCGGAGGAGGCGTTTGCGCCCTACCTGAAGTCGTATCAACCACCACGTCAACGCCTTCAACCTGCACCCTGACCCTCAGCATACAAATACCCCCGAAGCCTTGCTGCCCTCTGCCTCGCAAGCCGACTTGCAGCCGGCGAAACGAAGTCCTCAGCGGCCTGCTCCCAGGTCCAAAAGTGTCCCCAATAGATATATACCACGACCAGGCCCAAGAAAATTATACCACAAAGCCAGCCAATCACAAAAGTCAGCAGAACCACAGCCCAGCTAGTTGACTGGCAATGTGAGGGGCACGCCAGGCCCCACCAGTTAGTCTGGACTCCTTCTTTCAAGAAGCTAAGGCCAGACAACAGCACAGCAGGGACCATCAGTGAAAGAACCCTGCTGAAAAACTTGAGCCCCGGCACATTACGATCACGCGCTTCTATCTCCAGCTTATCTGTCAGGGTGAGGGAGTCCAACCCGTAAAGGAGCACAGGAACTATGGCGGTGTGATATATGTGTACCTTAGTTTTACGAGGTAACGAGCTGTTCCGTACCATTTCTTGAAGGCTTCTTCGGTGAGGCCGAGTCTGTGATAGAAGGCTATGTGAAATGGGTTGATCCAACTCATCCTTGACCCCAGGTACTTAACTTGGGTGGTTGTGGGGACTACCGAGCCGTCTAAGAATTTAAGAGCGGTGTGGTCAGCGTTGGGGTGTGACAATACTTCCGTTTTGCTGTGGTTGAGGTTCATCCCATATTCCTGAGCTACTGTCTCAAGGGCATTGGGCATTCCCTGTAGTTGTGGGGTAGTGAGTGCCATTACTAGGGTGTCGTCTGCGTACTCTAGGCCGTATACAGGGAATCTCATTCTGGGGACCCAGCTGCTCCAAAGACAGCCACGGCCTGTGCCAAGAGAGTTTTAGGGTATCGAAATTTAGCAACCCTAAACCCTAAACCGTGGGGCTTGAAGATGCTAAAAAATATATCCGTGCACTTGGCCGCGGGCATAAGGGGTCCTAGCCGAGGCCTAAGCCCTACCAACCATGAGCCTCCGACCCCGAGACCATGCTGAAAATTCACTGTACCACTTCCACAAATACCTGCAACAGCTCTCCATGAGCCCATGAGGCACGAACCCTAAACCCTAAATCCTACTCAACACCTAACCCGGAGCCCTCAAGCCAAAGCTCCAAACCAAACCAGCGAAAACTTAGGGTTTCGGGTTTAGGGTTTGGGGGGGATTCCAGACAAACCGGGAAGACCGGGTTGAATTAAAGCAAGCTGGCCAGAAGACGCGAAGAAATGTAGGGGGGGTTAATGATTAGAATGGGGCTTGGTGGTTTATTGTACCATGGGGGGGTGTATTATATGCTCAATATACTAAGGACACCTAAGGAAAAACACATGCCAACATTCACGCAAGACTGTGTTCTGACTGAGCATCCATTGCACGATCTACGAGACTCTGCCACGTGATGGGGATTCCCAAGGTAGGAGCCTTAAAACGAAACTGCCAACCCTGACATTGGGTATTTTTCGAAACCTAACACTGCGGCTCCACTTCCTGAGGCTCCCAACAGCATCAACAAACTCTCTCCAAGAAGATGCCCACGGAGCCATTGAAACCCCCAAGCTCTACACCCAAAAAAACCATCAACCCCGGTTCCAGCTCGGGGACACAAGCGGATTCTGAATCTAAGTGCAGGGTTCCGACTCAGGATGACGACCAAATCCTACACCCTAAAGCCTCCTATTCCCAAACCCCACAACTCGAATCCTAAACTCGGCTCCCAAAGTCCCACACCCTGAACTCCTCCATCCCGGAGCCCTCAGACACCCCAAAAATCCGATTTTTTTCAAAGCCCTTCATCGCTGAAACCCTAAACCCTGAACCCTAAACCCGCGGGCCTCATCCCCTCGGATGCCAGGATTTCACGCACTTCCTGCCTTCACGGGGAGATTCAGAGGACTCAGAAAGGGTTTTTTTTCTAGGATCCTGGGGTTTGTAAAGCTGTGAAGGTTTAGGGCTTAGGGTTTAGGGCTTAGGGTTTAGGGAAGAAGGTTTTTGTCTGGTTGTATGAGGATGTTCTTTGGTTCTGTAAGGTTCCAGGGAAAGCTTTCCAGGGCGGGAGGAGTGTGGGATTTGAAGTTCAGGCATGAAGGTTTTGCGACATAGAATTTGTGGTTCGGTACGGCGTTTGGAGGGGTTTAGGGTTTAGGGTTTAGGGTTCCGAGTTTGGGCTTGAAGGGCGAGGATGTCGAGGATGTAGAGCTTATAAAGATTGTTGTAAGGTCCCAGACTCATGGCCCTAAACCCTACCTAAACCCACAGGATGTCGAGGGAGGCGGGATGTTCGCAGTCAGGAGCTCGGCTCCAGGGCTTTGGCGAAAGAGCAGAGTCCCGATCTTAGAGTTTAGGGTTTAGAGAACTGGGCCCAACATCCAAAGGTTTAGGGCAGCGCCGTCATTGCCGTTGCCTGAAGAACCACCAGGCCCAACGTGCCCTGAGCAAGCGTAGCCAGAACCTGCCCGTTCCAGTGCGCGTGGCACATGCCGCCTCCGAAAGCTCCAATGTACCACTGATTTCCTTTTAAGGTTTATGCAAGGTTTAGGGTTCCTGGATACTGGTGTTCACCTAGGCGTAGTCCTTAGGCAACAAGAGGTCGTAGTGTCCACTTTGCCCAGTGCCCGTCCTTTCATAACCAAGCTCAACTGGAAAGGAGCAAGAACTAGGGCCATGCCTGGTGGGAGGCTGTGCAGCAACAGCCAGGATCATGAATAGCGTGATTCGGTAATAAGATTCGCGGCTACATGTAGAGAGTCGGGCTTAAACAGGGTTTGGGGTCCGTGGTTCACCATCCCTCACTTTACTTAAACACCGATAATCAGCAACCCTAAGCCCAAAACCAACAAAAAAAACAATGAAGGGCAAAGCTTTAAAACCCTCCCTCAACCTGTCTGGGTCGCAAATCGCCCCAGCACACCATTTCGAAAATCCTAAAATCCTCAATAGCCAATTATTTAAACTTCCTGGAATACATGCATGCCGCATGCACTTCAAAGCCTAGAAGAAAACACTATCCTAGTCCCATGATCCTTTGACCCATGAGGTCGCCGTCTCTCTACGGCAGACTTGAACACGCATCGGCACAGAAACGGTTTAGGGTTTAAGGGGTGTATACAGTGTGCGCGCGGTGGGTGGGCCTGTGCGTTTAGGAATAGG
Source organism: Minwuia sp. (assembly GCA_965228535.1). Taxonomy (GTDB): domain Bacteria; phylum Pseudomonadota; class Alphaproteobacteria; order Minwuiales; family Minwuiaceae; genus Minwuia. Next base: position 2,767,087 of record CBDDHU010000003.1, read on the forward strand.
AGCGCACCCCAAGCGGGGTTTTTTTGCTCTCTGCTTCCCTTCGCAGTACGACACATAAACGATCTCATGTCACAGCAAACCACAGCTGAGATGGATTGGTGTCGGGTTGTGGCTCCTCGCAGCCGGCCGTTCGACGAGAAGCCAGGGTTTCTAAGAAACAACCTGCCCCTCCCACAGTGTAAACACCGACTCTGGCAGAAAGCTTTGCGGGTGTCTCGGAAGAGGTCGCTCCATACGGTTGATGATATACATCCTGCATTGCCTTAAGGACCCTAAACTATTATACCATCAACCGTAGGAACAGCCCAAGAGGAGCCGGGTCCCTGGAAATTTGGCAGGTCGCTTTTTAGGACGGGCCCAGGAGGTCCCAGACCACCACAAACCAGCCCCAAAGCGTGGGGGGTTTGGGGTCCTTCTTTACCGCCTGGCGTCACTACAGTCCTCGTATACCGGGTACCTTTAAACATAGGGGCCTTAAGAATTACCTCTACTATTTTGGGGCGTCCTTATTATAATTATAGCATAATAATCGCCAAAACCCTACTCTAATTGTTAAGGCCCCTGCATTATACCGAGAACCTTTACCTCCCTCACCGTTCTGACGAGACGCTCGGCCGTGGGCCTCGGCCCATGCAAATAATCAGCGGTGCTCTCGGCAGTTTCGGATGCTTGTAAGCCCCTAATACCCCTAAACCCCTAACTAACACTCAAATCTATAAAACCATAGCAAGCCTGTACACAACCACACGCAAGACCCGATAAAACTATGAAAGACACATGGCCTCATGAAGCACCCTAAATCCTACACGCCAAAGCATACACTGGAAAGCCCTAAGACCACTGGAAAGCCCTAAAAGCAATCCTCAAGGGTACTTTTAAAGGAACCCCTCAACGGAACACCGAAACGAACCCTTAAATCTCACCCTGCCTTAACCCCAAATAAACCTACCCTTAACCCCAACCAACCTACCCGCTTAAGGAGATATCATACTAAGGAAGCGCAAAACGTGGGCCCAAACCCGAAACCCTGAACCCTAAACCCCACAACTCTAAAGCCTTAACCCCAAACCCTAAACCCATAACCCAACCCTGAACCCTAAATTCTTGACCCGAAACCCTAAGCCCGAAACCCTAAACCCTAAACCCTGAACCCGAAACCGAAACCCTGAACCCTGAACCCGAAACCCTAAACCCTGAACCCTAAACCCTAAACCCTGAACCCGAGACAATGAACCCTGAACCCTAAACCCTAACCCTGAACCCGAAACCCTAAACCCTGAACCCGAAACACTGAACCCGAAACCCTTAATGCACACTCCCAAACTCTGGGACACTGGGATTCTGGCACCTTGCGACCACGGCCGAGTCGAAGTCTTGCCTCGTCCACCTAAGCACTCCAAGAAAGGAGGTGCGTTTAGGGTTTGGGGGTTTAGGCCTTGAGGACTTGAGCTTTCGGGTTTAGGGGTTTAGGGCTTGAGCTTTACGGTTGAGGGGTTTAGGACTTGAGCTTTCGGGTTTAGGGTTAAGGGGCTTAGGGCTTCAGCTTTACGGTTGATGGGTTTAGGACTTGAGCTTTAGGGTTTAGGGGTTTAGGGCTTGAACTTCAGGGTTTTCGGGTCTAGGCTTGAGCTTTAGGGTTTAGGGTTAAGGGGCTTAGGGCTTGAGCTTTACGGTTGAGGGGTTTAGGACTTGAGCTTTAGGGTTTAGGGTTTGGGGGTTTAGGGCTTGGGCAGTAGAGTTTAGGGTTTAGGTGTTTAGGGGGGGCTTGGGCTTTAGAGTTTGGGGTTCAGGGGTTTAGGGCTTGGGTCTAGAGATTCAGCTTGGTGGTGGATTGGTGGGGTCGCCCTCGGAGTCTGAGCCACGAGTTGAAACGCCCTTGACACGCAAAGATGAACACGACATCTGCTTGATTTGCGCACAAGCGCACAGTCCGATTGCACACGGAAATGGTGAAAAAAAACCGTTGGCCCTTTGGTGGACACTCTCTCTGTAAATGTCCACCCAGAACAGGTCAGGCAGTGCTGCTCCTTTCTGGCACACTCTTTCGCCGGGCCACCATCCAGACCCCAAACACGGAACCCGAAACCCTAAACCCTAAATCCTAAATCTTAAACCCTAAACCCTAAATCCTAAATCTTAAACCTTAAACCAGTCGGAGCCGGGATCGCTTCAGCGATCTCTGGGGCTTTAGGGCTTAGGGTTCAGGGGTTTAGGGTTTAGGGTTTTGGGTTTAGGGTTTTGGGTTTCGGGTTGCTTAGGGCTGAAATCTTCCAAGATACCCAGATTAAGGAATATTCCTCAAATCAGGTGAAGGATCACAGCATACTTTACAGTATATTCTGAGCCGAGGGATATGAAATCCTAGAAAATCCTCTGTAGATTAGGGTTCAGGGTTCAGGGTTCAGGGTTTAGGGCTTAGGGCTTAGGGCTTAGGGTTTAGGGTTTAGGGTTTAGGTTGGCTACGGGCTCTTTGAAGATCTACACAACCCCTACATCGAGAACGTCGACTCACTGCTTCGGCACGGCTCGGTCGCGCCGGGAGGAGATTCACCTCTGCCGCATTAAAGCCTTTGCTGCCACAGCTCGTCTCTTCTTGAAGAACTCAATTTATCGGTAACAGGGCTTTACAGCGAACCATATGGGTTCCTGATGATGGTGACTTAAACTAAACTCCTCAACAAGAACCCAGTCTCCGAGAGCGCACGTGCCCCCCCAAGCGATCTTCGAACCAGTGAGGCACTCACAAGGGAACCACGAGCGACACGAATGGGCCCAGCGATCAGAACGTGCAGGCAGAAAGGGCCACCCTCAACCCTCAACCCTAAACCCTAAACCCTCAACCCTCAACCCTCAAACCCTAAACCCTCAAACCCTAAACCCCAAACCCCTGAACCCCTAAACCCCCTCCTGGCAAGCGCAAGCCTCCAAGGGAGACCCAAGTGTTAGGGTTTAGGGTTTAGGGTTTTGGGGTTTTGGGGTTTTAGGGTTTTGGGGTTTTGGGGTTTTGGGGTTTTGGGGTTTAGGGTTTGGGGTTTTAGGGTTTAGGGTTTAGGGTTCAGGGTTTGGGGGTCTAGGGTTTGGGGTTTAGGGTTCGGGGTAGCAGTCCCATCCCAAACTCGTGGCATGCGCTGCTCAGATTGCAGACACGCCTAAAAGCCAGTTCCAAAAGAAAGGGCAGCAGCCTAAACCCTAAACCCTCGAACCCTAAACCCTAAACCCTAAACCTTAAACCCTAAACTCCTAAACCCTAAACCCTAAAAGGATCAAAGCTCTAGACGCATCGCCGGGCAGCTGGTCAACAGGGCTGAGGCTTTCGTTGTTTACACTAGCCAAGGGGGCTTAAGCATCAGACGCTCCTCAGCTCACTCAACTTCGAAGATTAGCGCAGAGAGATGATCTCCATTTTTTCTCCCTGTTTTACTGGGCCCTACTGTAAGTATTACTTGCCTTCAGCAAAGAAGACACCACGAGACCAGGCTATAACCCTAAACCCTGAGCCCTCGGCCCCTGAAACATAGACCTAAACTCTACCTGTAACGGAAAGCACCTACCTGTCTAAGAAACTTTAAAGAAACCATAGTAAGGAAGCCTAACAAGGTAGGTCTTTTCGGCTACAGGTAAGCTCTGGGTTTGGACTTTTTCCTCGATTCCCGACACATTCCGAGGTTTGGCCCAGCGAGTCCCCCCAAACGCAAAATTCCGGATCTCAGCCTTAACCCAAAACCCTTAACCCGATTGGCTCGTGTCCCAAACCCCAAATCCTAAACCCTAATCCCCAAATCCGGAACTCCAGACCCTCACCCTTCAATTCTAAACTCCAAACCCTAACCCTAAACCTGTGAAGGAAAAAAACAAACCCCCGAGCTCTCTGCGGCGTTCTCGTCCCAGGGCGCCGCTTGCCCGGGCAGCGCATCGGATAAATCCTTCCCAAAGAGCACGGACACCCTTAAAATCAGGGCTCTTTTAAGGGTTCCTGTGTGCGGGTTTGTTTAAGGGTCCTGTTAAGATAGATATCTATAAGGGTTGAAGGTTGAGGGTTCTTGTAATGGATCTTTTAAGGGCTCCGACAGAGTTCCTTTACAATAGGAATAGTGATCAAGAGGGAAAAAAAAGGTACTTAAACCCAACCAACACTCTAAACAACCGGGGCATCTACACTGCTTGTGCCCTTCTTTTCCTTGAGCCAAATATGATCCGAATCGCGTCTCGGAAGTGAAACGCCAAGGCCTCTGAAAGTCTGCGGGTCTCTGGGGTCGTGTTCTTTCCAACGCAGCTATAACTAACCTAAATAGTGGGTTGTTGTTGATTACCCTAAACCCCTAAACCCTAAACCCCTAAAACCATAAACCCTAAAACCCTAAACCAAAAAACCCGAAAAACCTAAACCCCTAACTGCAAAAAATGCAGCTCAAACACCCCCGAAACCCTAGAACGCTAGGCTTACATGCCAAAAGACCCGAATCCTGAAAACAGAGCCGTGATGTAGGGGCCTGAACCATTGAAGCTTGGTTTTGGTGGATACTGTGGGGAAGATTTGGGTCTGGGGCCATAGTATACTATCAAATACTATGACTATAGCTGTTAAAATGCAGAAAATTTCGGGAGTCGTGCTACTACTTCTTCAAGCTTCCATGTTACACCCTGTCCTGGCGCCCCTTCTCGTCCATGGAACTGATTACGTCGTAGGGCTTGTGGTACTTGAGGAGGAGGGGTGGAACCTGTTGGAGGGCTGAACGTGTTCAGCGTCTATAGGGCTTGAGGAGATTCGGTTGATGATATAAATCTTGCGGTACCCACAACAAGGAATATATACCATAATTCCCTGGGCTGTTTCTTTATCACTGAGCGACATGATCCATGCTGAAGCATGCGATTGCGCAGGACTCTATACCTGTTGTTCTGTCATGGTGTCTTCTTCGTGTAGTGTGACTGCGGTTTTTACATGGAGGTTTTTTGTTCTGAACAATCCTTTCCAAATCAAAGATCCGCTCATTAAGAACGACGGTAACAGATTCTAGAAGACTGCAGGCGACAAACTGTAAAAACTGTTACGAAAAGAAAAATATGCGGGAGAAAAGAGAAGAGGCTGTGAATGGATGGCGCCAAGCTAGTATCCGACTTTGACCGCACAGACCTCAAGACGGTAACGAAGTGCGGAATCACCTTCCATCAACTGTTTTCCACCACCTTCAACGGCCAATGCCTGAAAGGAAATATGTGCCTCTGTGCCTTGATCTAGCTGCAGATTCCGACTCCGCGAAGCAAGTGTCGATGATGAGTGGCTTCTTTCGCCGGATGAGACATGTGGATTTGCGGCTGTGTCTCCAACAAAGGTGGAGAATGATGTTCTGTTTTGCCGGGAATCGACAATGAGCCGATGCAGACTGAGAATCCGAGTGCCACGCAGCTGCAATTGCTTCTGGAGAAGCCTGGTTGACTTGCCACATGGCATTCATTTTGCGCTGTGGGGAAGCGACGGCCTGCCTGTCAAGAAGGTTTGGAGGTTGTGCTCGAGTAGCCACCTTCTCATTCAAATTAAAGTGTCCTGAGACCATGACCAAGTAAGTCTTCGTGCTGAACTACGCAACACTCCCAGAAGCTTTTGCTCACACCGCTCTCAGAGTTTTGAGTGCGGTCGTGCCCGCACCTTGTACTTCACTGTTTTCTTTGTAAACTTCAGCTTAGCTGTAGTTCCTTGTTGTTTTGTGCCGTAGCTCGTAGGGAGCTTGCAGGGAAAAGCTGTCTGTCGGTCGTCGCTGCGCTCACGCTGTCTTTCTTTTCGTACCGAAGTGTTCGAGTGCCGAAGTGCGAGTTTTTAGAAGTTTTACCTCGCGATTTTCACGTTCAGAAGTGTTTCCTGAAGTTTCGAGAAGCATGAAGGGCATACGCCTTCAGCTTGCTTGTTTACCTTGTTTGTTTTGGCGCCTGAAGGCGCACCAGGAAGCACCAAGTGCAGAGAAGCCTTTAGGACTCCGTAGGAGTGCCCGTGAGTGTGCTGAGGACTCTGCCTGTTCCATTTTGGCTCAAGGCCTGCACTGTGACAAGCGCGTGGTGTGACAGAGTTGGTTGCAAGGAACCGTGTGCGAAAGTGCTGTGTGACTTTAGCTTGTTGGTCAGTCGAAGCGTCTAAGGGCGCGTTCGGGTTTTAACGCTCTGGGAACCTTCAAGATTGACCACACTGTCCTCGTCCTTTCGAGGCTGCAGCTGGAGCAGACCTGGAGCGCCACGGAACTTTCTGGAGAGCCGCTTCTTGCTACATCTGCTAGAACCCGCGCAACCAAGCTTCCCGCCACTGGTCTCAGCTTTCTGCTGCCTGTCTTTTTGGCCGTGCTGGACCGGTTCCCCTCGTGGGCACGGCTGGCACCTCGAGTCTCTTTGTCCAGGCTTCAGGTTGACGAAGTGGAGCAGGTTTTGCTGCATGAAGCGGGGAAACGGAATGCCTGTTTTTGTAGCAACGGCTGCCCCCAAATTCCGACTTTGCTTCCGATCACAAAACGCTCAGTTTCTTCTTTAAACGGCCGCTGTCAGAAGCAGTAAAGATCCAACTAAACCGACAGCGCCGCAAAAACGCGCTCAAGCTCGCTACTAGCGGCTACTAGCGGTCCGGGATGAACCGGAGAATCCACGGTTTGCCAAACTCGAGGTTTCCAGCTATTTTTTGACCCCAACAAGCCCCAATGGACCAAGGTCGGAATTCCGACTTTGTCTTTGACACAGGACGCTCAAGAGCTCGCTGCTGGCTCCGAAGCAGTCCATGTGGAGAGCTTGAGCGTACAGTGCGGGGACTTCACGCCTGGTGGCAAGGCTTCGGAGCCCCATTCTTTGGAGGTCCTCGGTGCCTTACGGACCGGCGCGAAGAGGCTGGTGGTTCGAATGACTCACCAATTGAGCCTTGAACAGTCGGGCACCTTCTCAGCTTCGCTGGACCACCGTGCCAAAACCCAAAGCCTCCCCCCGCAAGCGAAGTTAGCCCGGAGCTCCGAAGCTGTTTGAGGGCGAGTCGAGCTCAAAAGCTGTTTGAGGGCGAGACGTTGCGCTTGGAAGCTGTGTGAAAGCGAGGCGTTGCGCTGGGCAAGGTTCCTAAGTTATTCCTAAAGAAGCTGGCAAGCGAGACATAGCTCGGGACTCGGGAAGCTGCTGCTGGCAAGCTGCTGGGAAACAGTTCCGAAGCTCAAACAAGCGAGGAGTATCAAGCTCCCTGTCACTGATGAACTCGTTCAAACTTGTGGTCAGGGATTTTGTTCGGGTAAATCACATGCCGTGCTTTGTCTGGCAATGAGATTCTGGCGTACAGTGCTCTCCAGGTCTCGAACCCGACACCCTCAAGGTTCAATCGAGCGGTCGATTTTACTGCATCAGTTGTAGCTGTGCCAACAAGTAGTGGAACTGTATGGAAAATTCAGACAGTTCCAAAGGCTTGATCCTTGACGGGCGGTGTCATCATCTTGCGGTTTCCCTCACTTGTCAACGAACTGAAAACAGGAAGCTTGATACGCTTGATGCTCGCCAAAAATCGACTGGGAAACGGTTCCGAAGCTGCTGTGCAGCGGCTTGCAAGCGGGCGGCCTTAGAGCGCCTTTGCAAAGACTTTAGAGCCCCTAAGATCGCTTAAGCTACCGCCTCTAAGCCGCAGAATCGAACAGCCCTCAAAGTACCGAATTCTGAGCTATGTCTCGAAACAAGCCCTGTAGCTACCACAGAGTGGGAGCTGACAACACCCTCCCCAGAGAGAGACACTCCGCTTTACCAGGCCGTTTTTGCTGAAAAGTTCGCAGCCATATTTGTTACAGTTGATTTGTCATGTTGCTTGGCACATGAATGCTCGTGTCACAGTCGATTCTGCCAGTGATGTCAAAATGAAGAATGCCGAGTGCGTGTTATGTCTTTTTCATGCCCCGTATGACTATGCATTTCTATTGTGGAAGTTATAGCATCATGCAAAATTATTCGTTGGACGAATATATTCGGCGATCTTGTTTTGATGTTTTACACTCTGCAATAAGACAAACATCACGGAGCGACAGTTCCTTAACCTTATTGCCTATGTGTATAAAGGTGTGACCTGGTCGCACCGTCACCAGAAAAAAGAGAAAGAATGAGTTTGTCGCATGTTAAGTTTCGCGTGTGATCATGAACTTTGCATGTTGATTTCATGCAGAACATGTGATTTCATGAAGAGAACACATGATGATCACACTTGTGCGACAGCAGTCGGCTCTGGGAGCTGGAACTCATTCTTTCGCCCACCTACCCAGCCGGGGATGTATCGTGTTGAGGAAGATGCTGGGCATCATCTCAATTGTCTCCTGCGTGCACTTGCAATGGTGCCAGTTGATCTGTCATGTTGCATGGCACATGAATGCTCTTACAACTCGTGTCACGAGGACGTCGATTCCGCCGGTGATGTCAAACTGAATGCCGAGTGCGTGTTATGTCTCTTCCATGTTCCGTATGACTATGCATTTCTATTGCGTGCAAATTATTCGGTGGACGAAGCCTGGCGTCGTTGGATGTCCCCGCTAATGGCCATTGCCACGGAGCTGGCCCAACTCTGCAGGTACCGGAACAGCACGCCTTGGATTTGGCTTGGTACGAGCTTGCCAAGCCGGGGGTATGGTTTTGGCTCTTTCTTGAGGAGCTTTTCTGTATGCAAGATGTCGCGCATGCCAGTGCAAGTGAAGGGCTACCACTGGACGGGAGCTTTATATTGGAAGGGCTGCCGTCACCCGAGGCCGACGGCATGGACAAAGCCTCCCCCATGCTTGATTGTGGGGCGCTTTTGCCCATCCAGCTCGTCCTTTCGTACTGAGGCACCCACTGGACGACCCTACATCTGCGTTCTGGAGTTGGAGAAACCCGACCGCACTAAGCGTGCGGCCATCCTGAAGGGTGCACGGCGGATATCCACCACGCTGCGGCGGCTGGCGAGGATTGGTTTTATCTCGGGTGGGAGCTCTCCCTTGATGAGTGGCGCAATGCGTGTGACCGCTTTTTTGCTGCCGGTGGGCTCGCTGATGGACTTCCGCGCACTGGCTCTCTGCAAGGGCTTTCACCAGCCCCCGCTGCGCCCACTGCGGTACACATGCCGCCAGCTTGGGAAGATTTATGAAAAACGCAAGTACAATGCGCTCTATGCCACTATGCGCTAATGATGAGTAAGTTGATGACGCCTCTGGCAGATGGATTGCTTGGTTGGACGCGTTTGAGTATGCGATGCAGTCAAGGTTGGGGTGTGCAGATCCCACGCATCGAAAGCCGCGCTGGCTGGCTATATGTGTGCTGACCCGTCGATGGTGCCGGGCCGTGTCCGATCGCATTTGCTGGTGATGGTCACAGGTGTGTTCTGCATCGCAGCAACGAGTCCGCATCGACGCAAAAAACCAGCTGGAAGCTCTGCAAGCAACTTACAAACACTGCAGCGCAAAAGCAAAGACTCCGCATTGAGCTGGAGATTGGGCCACCAGCATTGGTGAACACCGCAAGCCCTTCGTGGCTCCGCTCTACAAGGCATGGCACCTGGAACTGCTTTATGCGGTTGCCTGGACAGCACAGCTTGCCTCTCCAGAACGCTCACTGCATCATAACTGCCTTAACACGGCAATTGGAAGCGCTCAAAAAGGCCTCCAGGACAGATGCGCCTCGCGTGCCGCCGTTGCACAGGCGCAGCTGTGGGTCCGCATCTCAATCCCGCACCACAATGACATACATCTGCGCCAAGAGACTCAGAGAGCAAGTGTTTGTACTAGAGTGGCTCCGCCGCTCCACTTCTGCCTTGCACACAAGCAGCCAAGGTGCCTTATAATAGAAGTGCGCCGCTGATGCACTGCCAGCGCAGCTGACGCCTTAGCACATCCGCACCGCATGGACATCGGTGGCTTGCCACTTGCCACCCCCACCCGCTGCTTCTGGTACAGCGAAATATTCAGCGCTGGGGAACTAAGTGAGACAGCAACGGCCTGAGCTGGTGCGCCGCATGCAACCACATATCGGCTGCTTCGCGACGCTTGCACAGCTTGCCGGCACAGTGCTGCTGGCAGGCACAGCGCAGCAAGCATGTATGCTCCGGCTGCCATCAACAAGCGACAACACCGTCGCCGAGAGCGGCTTTAACAAGTTTAGCACCGCAGAGTCGCAGAGCCATTAGGAACTTTCCTTCGCCTAGCAGCAACCTGGGCGCGCCTGCACCGCGTGCAGTTTCAGGTTGAACACCTAGCATGCGAAAAGAAAGTCGGTGGATACAAGCTCAGCAGCGGCCGCATAGCTTTTGTCGAGCACCTCCAGGCAGATAAGGCGCGCGTCGCTCTCACACAGCTGGCTTCCGCATCGCACAGCGCTGCCCTGCACGGCAAAGACGTGCAATGGCCTGCAAAGCTTTTTCTGGCACAGTCGGAGATGCTCTGCTAGCAGCAAAAAAGGGGCTTTCGCTTGTGCACGCAATGCAATAGCACGCTTGCACTTCTTTTCTGCCACACCTGACCACTCGCCTCGCCAGGTACGTTCTGCGACACCCCAACCTCGCGCGGTGGGGGCAAAGACAGTCAGAGGGTTGCTGTGTCCGCTAAAGTGGGGGAGATGCTCGGCAAGCCTTTCTCTCTTCGAGCGCACCTCGCTCCGCGCTGACTCAGCAGTGACCTACACCAAAAAGGGAGTGGGCACGTTTCCAATCCCTTACTTGTGTTTGCCTAGCTCGTGTAAAACCTTTAGAGAACAGGCACATGCGTGGGCTCCACAGCAGTCGTCTTAAGTAAAATCAAACTGTGAGACGAAGACAGCCAAGCTTCGAAATTTGGTATCTTTTCAGCCGCTAGGCCATGCTGTTCAAGGTGCGGCTGCAATTTTTGAACACGATGTCGGCCCTGAATCTCCTTGATTTGCGGCTCATTTTCATTAAAAGCTTCTGCCCTACACCTCAAACCTTCGACTCAAAACCCTAAACCTTTTAGATTTAAGATCTTATTGTTACCATCGATGGTTTTGGGTAGGGATCCCGGGCTTTCTGACGCTCCCACAATCTCAAAACCTTATCTTATCGCGCAGGGTTCTGAAGTTTAGGGCTGCGTGGGCTACAGTTCACCCGTTTAAGTCCACACTCCACACTTTGAGACCGTGTGCGCACACATGCAGTTACTGTTGAGATGAAACGAAACAAACAGGAATAAGGCTCATAGCATCCGTGGCAAATACATCCATCCGCCGGATGTGCGGTGCGCCGAGAGTTGGGCTCGGAAGGAGAGGGCATTGAGCTTTGGACGGTTCGTCTCAGGTTTCCGGGTTAAGGTGTCCAATGCTTTTCCAATCTTGTGGGTGCTGGTTGCATGGTTTGACATTGGGTCGCCTTGGGCTCAGATTCCTTAGCCAACCACAAATAGAACCTAAACCCTAAACCCCATGTGGAAATTTATTGTGCGTATGTGCTAGCTCTTTCTGATTCTGTTTGCAATGTAGGCGACTAAATGCAAAACTTGCTGCAGAACCTTAAACCTTAAACCCTAAACTGGCAAGCTCGCGGCGGTAGGCCCATAGGGTTCAAGAAAAATCGATTTGCAAGCAGACAAAAAGTATGGTGGCCGGAGGCATTGGTAGATCCCAAACTCCAGAACCCTAAGCCTGAAACACCAACCCCGCCCGAAAGCCCCATATTGAAAATCCATAAATCCTCTCGTCGCTACCCTAGCCCATAATCTTGTTGCGTTCGAACTACAATCCCATGGAAAATCATCTCCTGCGTGGGTCCGGCACTTAAAAGAGAAAACTACGATTTTGGAAAGACTTACTTTAAGCAGTCCGAAGCCGTAGTAGTTGGTGGTTGTTGATGGAATTCTAGGGTGTGTATTTATCAGAAGTTCAGCTGGATTTTGTCCCCTGTACCCTAAACCCGAAACCCTAGGGCGTTGGACTTTAGGGTTTGGATCTGGGACATCCGAAGTTGCTTTTCAGCAGAGCTATGGGGGTTTAGGGTTAAGGGTGTAGGGTAAGCGCACGTAGAAGTTATGACCTACGGACTCAGCCCCAGAAGTGTTTAAAGAATTGCCTGAAGATTTCCCTTCTTCGAAACCATGCGTCTGTAAGTGCAGGAGTGTGTTGCTGGAGCGCTCATAGAACCCCTCAGGAACCGTTATAGAGCCCTTTCAGAAACTTTAGAAGGCCCTCAAAGGTACCCTTGAAGGAACCAAAACACAGTAAAGCGTCCTAAAACCCCTAGTCTCTAAACCCCGAACCCTAAACCCTAAAGTCTAAACCCTCCTCTAAACCCTAAACCCTAAACCCTATACCCTGTATACCCTAAACCCTAAACCCCCAGCTTTTTGGAACCCCAAACCCTAGATCAGGACCGGGCGTGCTCTGAAAGGAGCATGGGCTGTGAGCCTTTGCGCCCGAGACCCCAAATTTCGTGGCTTTTAGCATTTTTATGTGGGTTTTAGGGATTTTGGGGTTTAGGGTGTAGGGTTTCGGGATTTTTGGGCTATAGGGTTTAGGGTTCAGGGATTTTGGGATTGAGGGTTTGGGCTTTGGCGTTGTTGGGTTTGCTGCCGTTCTACAGGGGCTTTGCATATGGTTCGTACAGTCCTCCAGTAAGGGTTTACCACAGGCTCTGGTGTTTTCTGAAGCTTCCTTGTGGTGATTCCCTTAAACCCTAAACCCTAAACCTGAGTCCTTGGAATATGGGGCGGAGTCTTTCCAAACGCAGCCTGGAGCCCCAAGTGCTGAAACACTTTTGTTCAGCGTCTTCAGGTTCACGTTTATCCTAAGCCCTAAACCCTAAGCCGTGTGTTACAGGTTTGATGTGTGGAGCTCCGGGGTTTGTGAACGACATCGTTGTCGTAGGGTTCAGGTATTGGTTTTTTAAGTGTTGAAAAACCTAACGGGTCAGCCTAGGGGCCTGATCCAGAGTCCTTGCGAGCTAGCCAGGTCCAGGTGTTAAGTTGCAGCAAGCTTGCTAATTCGCTTGATGCTCAAGCCCTAAACCCTAAACCCTAAACCCTAAACCCTAAACCCTAAACCCTAGCCCAAAATCCAAAAGCCCTAGACTTCAACACCCCCCAACCCTCGAGCTGATTCCCCGGATCCTTTACGTAGAAGATCAAAAATCGCCCAGATAGTTTTTTTTCCATCCCAAACGGAAACTAGGGTTTAGGGTTTGGGGTTTAGGGGTTTAGGGGTTTAGGGGTTTAGGGGTTTAGGGGTTTAGGGGTTTAGGGGTTTAGGGGTGTAGGGGTTTAGGGTTTAGGGTTGTAGAACCCAAAAGAATCCACTGAACAGGCTTTTGGTACCCCAAGCCCTGCTCCGTGGGCACTTGAACCCCTACACCATCCTAAAGCCTAAACCCTGAAACCCAACACCCTAGACCCTGAACCCAAAAAACCTAAAACCCCAAAACCCAAAACCCTTAAAACCACCGGATCCTTTCAGCAATATAGGAACCTGACGAACAAACCCTGGGTGTTTATCCGATTGTTTATATTCATCCAATCTTCTCGGCTTATACGGCCTGGGTTTCTTAACCAGGTTCCTAAGCTACTGTATAACAAACCCAAAACTCTCAAACCCCAACGCCCCAAGCCCTAAAACCACCGGATCCTTTAAGTCCTTAAAGGACCCATGGGACTTAGTAGGGTTATCAGTCATGTAATTATACCTGTGTACCTGTGATTAGCTTTACCCCTGCTACCCCTGGCAAGGTACTTATATCTGTACTTGCTAAGTCCCAAGAACCTCCAAGTACCTGGAATTTAAAACAGAAACCCGTAAGGTTAGGGTTTAGGGTTTAGGGTTTAGGGTCCCATGAACCTTTACGCAGACCGTAAACTTTGAAGCGAGAGCCCTACCATAGTACCCTTGAACGGAACCATATTCTAGAACCCTATAGCACCCCTAGAAGGAACCCCAGAACCCTAGAACCCTAGCTAAGAAATCCCACGAAGCCCCTAAACCCTAAGCCCTAAACACGCACTTAAACAAAAAACCCTAAGCCCTAAACCCTGAACGCACGCTGAACAAATCCTAAACCCTAAACCTTAAACACACACACACACACACATTTAAAAAAGACAAACTCTGAACGTTAAACACACACACACATACATACACACACACACACACACACGCACACCCACTTAAAAACCACAAACCCTAAAACCCTAAACCCTAAACACACACACATTATTTACATCACAAAAACCCTAAAACCCTCAACCCTAAACACACACTCTTAACAAAAAACCCTAAACCCTAAACCCTAAGCGCACACTAAACAAAATCCTGAAACCCTATTTTAAAAAAACGCCCCAAAAACCCTGAAAAAGCCCCTAAACCCTTTAACAAAAATCCTAAAGCTCTGTTTTAAAGAAAGCACCAAAACCCCTAAAGCCCTAAAAACCCTTTTAAGGGACCAGGCCAGGAGTAGCCCCCGAGGCTGTGGCCTTCACCAGCGAGTCGCTCCTGCAGCCGGCCCTCTCCCTGGAGAAGGATCCTGGACCTAGTTCAGGGTTTAGGGTTTTAAGGTTTAGAGTTTTTTTTTTCTTTTTGGGTTTTTGTTTTTTTTTGGGTTTTGGGGTTTTGGGTTTTTTGGGGTTTAGGGTTTAGGGTTTTTGGGTTTAGGGTTCGTGGGTTTACGGTTTAGGGTTGTAAGGTTTTTGGGGTTTAAGGTTTGGGTTTTTCGGGTTTAGGGTTTTAGGGTTTGGAGTTCCTTTGAAGGGTACTAGAGGATTTCTTAATAGGGCTCCTATAGGCTTTATGGGAATCGATTTTTTGGGTTCCCCTCTGAGGGTTTCAGGGTCCATGGAGAAGTATCGCTGCGGGCCGTGGTCTTCTAAGAAGTTAGGGTTTAAGGTTTCGGGGTTTAGAGTTTAGGGGGTTTCGGGTTCCGGGTTTTTTGGGTTCGGGTTTTCGGCTTTGAGGGGCTCGTGTTTCTGGGTTAGGGGTTCGTGTTTCGGGTTTAGGGTCTAGTTTTTGGGTTTTAGGGTTTGGGTCGTAGGGGTTTGGGGTCGGGTTGGGCTTCCATGAGGGTTCTGCAAGGGCTGTGTAAACGGGCCTCTACTTACTGCAAGATTTGCTCACCAGGGTTTCTTGCTGGCTTTTGGAAGGATCTCTAGGCCAGGGCTTTTGGGCTTCTGAACCTCAAACTCTGCACTCTGAAAGCCCGAAACCTGACACGTCTAAGTTGTAGATCCGGGAGTTTAGGGCTTTCCGGCGGAGTTTGGAGACGACGCGGCTTTCCGGATGGCTTTCGGAGATTTCTTGCAAGGTTTCCCTTTAGGGGTTTTGGCTCTTGGGTTTTTCGACTACAGCACCAAACCACCTTCAACCTTAAGCCTTACACCGGCCCTGCGGCCCTGCGGCCTAAGGCCTACATCTTAAACCCCAAACCCACAGCCCCAAAAAATGCACGTGACGCCCAAAGCCTCCATAGCCTCCGGCCCCCGGACCAGAAAGAATGCCCTCGGCTCGGGATCTTCGGTTTGGGGGTTTAGGGTTCAGGGGCTGTGCGGTATATAGGGTATACATGATTTTTGTAGGGTTTATATAGGGTTAATGGGGCTTAGGGCCGAGGGTTCAGGGTTTGGGTCTTGGGTGCTAGGCTTTCGTTTGGCATTAAGCTCGGGGACTGTGGCTCGGCGCGCCTTTGTCTGAGCCGCGAGGAGCTCTCGTCCTTGGGCGTCGTCCGTCGACGGAGCTGCGCTGAGGGGGTGGGGAGTTTAGATTCATAGGAGCCTATAATTCAACGCGTTGCACCCTGAACCCTAAAGCCTGTACCTTGAGCCCTACAAAGCTGTAAAGCCTACAGTGAAAGTGAGACCCAGACAGTTGGAACATGGATTTGGGATCAATATTGCTGGGATCCCCTATACTCTTACCTTAAGGGCATGAGGATAAAGATGTTTCATCTTTCTGGCTTCCACTATAAAAAAAGCCCGAAATGTGGAGAGCAGCTTTGGAGATTCAGGGAGACTGCTATGCCCGCTTTGGTTGCACGTGACCTTTCTTTAGCCCAAATCTCTTGAAACCCTATAGGGTTTTTGGGGCTCAGGAATTAGGGTTTAGGGTTTCGGTTTAGGCAGACGAGCCTCTGAAAGAAATTTCTGAAGTGCAGTAAGTAAGCAGTTACCCGGCTTAGATACCTATCCAAGGGGAGATCTTTTCAATTATCAATTATCTCCCTACTTGTCCCAGTGAGGCTGAGGGCGCCCATACCTTTATTTCGACATGAGGAGCGGGCATTCTAGCTGAGCCCACCACACCCACACTCCAACCTGCCCCCGCCTCTCGTCTCAAGCAGCTCAACAAGGGAGTTATTGCAGGGTGGTAGAGGCATTCGTTTTCTTCCCAGAGAGCGTGTTGACAGAGCGAAATGGGGAGGATCGAAGTTCTCAGAATTTTGTCTGTTCGTGTTCCCTAAACCCTACACCCTAAACCTCCGTTGGAGGTACAGTCGAGGGGTTTAGGACTCACTCATATACCTGCGCTGGCCCCTCCGTTCTGGGCGGACTTTTGGGTCTAGCTCAATCAGCACAGGGGCACAATACACAGAGAACCCAATACCCCTTAATTAAGGAATATACCTTAATTCAGAACATTAAGGCCCCTAGAATTTAAGGTATATTCCTTCATTAAGGTATATTGGGTTCTCTGGGTAGAGCTGAAGATTTAGGCTTCTGCTTCGGGTTTCGGTCCAATGCAGGGGCCCTAAACCCCGAATTTTACGCCACCAACCCCAAGCCCTAAACCGCCTAAACCCTAGGCCCTAAACCCTAAACCCTAAAACCCAAACCTAACCCGCCTTAACCCCCTGTGGTTCAACTCTCAGCCCTGGGGCTTGAGCCATGGGGATCAAACGGCTTTGGAAGATCCACAGGGGTTGTTGTATGCACTACGGTTGATGATATAAATCCTTCGCGTGGACCTTAAGAACTTCTAGAGCTGTGGGAGTTATGGTATATATTCCTTGTTGTGGGTGATGCAGGATTTCTAGCATGAACCGTGTGTCGATGTGTTTGGATGTTATGTTATACGCGTGGCTAGATTGCGTGTAGCCGACACTCGTGGTACGGATGACCCTTCAACGAAACTATAAAGCCTGAGATTTACCATTCTGAGGCAGCTCAAAGGCATCATCCGCTCGGGCCGGGTCACGGTCGATGGCGAGGCCGGCGCATACAGGGCTGAACAGGAGCATGCGTCTAGGCAGTTACAAATCACTGGTGACATGGCAGCAGAGATCATGCCAACAGCAGTGGCAGTGGTTGTATCCTGAGTACTGAGAAATTTGCTTGTAGTGGCAATACATGGGTGCCAATACGGATTGTCATGTCAAGAGTACTCATAACAGAAGGGAAACCCTGAATCCTGAACCTTTGAAGCAACGTTGGGACGATAAGCACACTCCCAGAAGATCAGACACAGGAGTAATCCCTTAAACCCTAAACCCTAAACCCATGAAAACAAATCAGTGGGAACCAGAGCCACCAACTTGTCCGGCGTCCTCTAGCAGCGCTGCACCAAATTGGGGGCCATTTTCTCATCGAGTACTTGTAGCCTCGTCGTCGTCGTAGTAGTAGTAGTAGTAGTAGTAGTAGTAGTAGTAGTAGTAGTAGTAGTAGTAGTAGTAGTAGTCGTAGTAGTAGTCGTAGTAGTAGTCGTAGTAGCAGTAGTAGTTGCAGCAATAGCAGCAGCTCTCAGCAGCCCTCGAGCCTTGTCCGAGGTGGTCCGGAACCTGAAGCAGGAGGCCTGGGGTTAGGGTTTCGGGTTTTCGGGGTTTCGGGTGGTTTAGGGGGTTTCGGGTTTAGGGCATGGGCTTTGGGGTTTAGGGGAGCTTTTCTTTGCTTTCCAGGTGTTCCTTCCTCGGGTTGAGAGGTGCAGTGTTCTGGGCTCAGTGAGGATGTGATGTGGGTTTTAGCCGCTTCGTCACGGCTGAGATTTGTGATTCTTAACATGTATATAATAGGGGTTTAGGGTTCAGGGCTTGGGGTTTAGGGTGAACAAGAGGTACACGTATATACTTGTTCATTATTCTTATGTACATACAGGCTCTCTGGCCACGGTGTGTAGCTTTATCAATGCATGTCACACCGCAGGCCTTGAAGCCTTAAGCCCTTTAGGATGTAGGATGTAGGATGGATGGATGGATGGATGGATGGATGGATGGATGCAGGCCGGTCAGCAGACCTCGTGTCCCAAGTCCCACAGCACATGCAGCACAGATGGGAGAATTGGCCAGGACACGGAGACCCAAGACCCAAGCCCACCCCAGCCGGAGCAGCGGAGAGCGGAGGGCGAGGACTCATAGACGATGCTCAGGGGACGGGTCCCATCTTCAGCGGACGTGAGTGGGCATCACGCCAGCGCGAAGTTGCGGAGCCCCGTGACCTAATGAGAGTTTGCAACCAGCCTGCTCCTAGAACTGCTTGCTCCGCCGTTGCACCTCATGCGGCAACACATTGAGCAGCTGTAGTTGGTGAGAAGAGCTCGCCGGCATCGCGCAGCTCAGGGTTACGGCTGATGTGGCATTCGCCAAGCACACGAATGTAGGGTGCGCACGTCTTCCTGTTGCAGAAGATGCAGCACCTAACCTTGGCCTGTGACTTGTTGCCGCTTACATGAGCCAAGTCAAGTGTGCCAGTTCGTAGCCGACGCAAAGCCCGATGCCCCAAAGCTTCCCAGGGCGGCGAGACCGAAAGGAGAGCAGCAGGAAGGGTGACCAGACGACAGCAGGGAGAAGGGAAAAGGACCCAGGTGGCTGGAGCAAGACGACCAGAGCGCCGCAGAGGCAGCAGACGACAGCAGCGAGTGAACCAGGACGAGGTACGACTGGACAGAACCGCAGCCCTCCGGGTCAGGGTAGTCCAGGATGTCATGCTCCTCCAACAATGTTAAGCTGTTTTTTGCCCAAGAAAGTGGCACCGCATGCGACTGGATGAAGACTTCGCCATACATGCCCCCCTCAGAGCCGAGCTCCATATGTGCTATGGTGCATGAGACAAGCAAGAGGATGATCAGCCATGCAGGCCGATTATGTCAATGGTAGCGTGTGCACATCAAGAGAATCGACAGCACCTGCAAATCAGTTTAGCAAGCAAAAACTTGCAGTAACTTGAGCCAAAACTGCTGAGGTGTAGGGCATGACTGGTTTCAATTCCTCACACCCAGTTTGTCGAAGCCTTCCAGCCATGCTTTGCCTGATATGTAGTGGAGTCTGCGGTACATGCACAGACATAGGCAGTTACCTGAATAATGCAGGTCCGGTTTGATCTTTATGTGTGGATGTATGGATGCATGGATGCATAAAAAAATGCGCAGATGGATGGCCTCCGTCAATCTAAAGGTCCTAAACAAGCAGTTCTCCCGAGTTCCACATCCAACACCCAATACCCCTAAACCTTGAACTTCAAAAGCCTTAAGCCGGAAGTTTTGAATCTGTTTCAGAAAGGGTCTGTTGTCAATTGCTATGGCGACCCCAATGCTGAGATTGAGGTCTAGGGATGAAGGTTTGAGGTTTGGGGCTAGGGCAAAGGCCTACTTCTTTAGGGAATTCTATATATACATATATATATATATATATGTGACAGGAAATATAAGGGAATGGTTCCTTTCCAAAGCAGCCTTCATAGAACACGCACAGGAGGCTTGCGCGATCCCTCCCCAGGAGCCTTCTGATGTAGGAGCGTCTAGAGCCCTCATCAAGCCCTAATACTTTAATACCCAACACCCTGAACCCTAAGCCCAAAGCCCAAAACCCTAAACCCAAACCCTAAACCCTATCCCTAAAACAACTCCGCAAGGTTGCTTCCGAGGCAGTTCTGGCCATCGACGGGATCGAAATAGATCGTGTGGGGCGCCCAGAGGGCTTGGGGATATGGCTTTAGGGTATAGAGTTTAGGGCTCAGGATGTGGATTTAGGGTTTAGGGTTGAGGACAAAGCATCATGTTTTGGGACTTGTGATATATGTATATACATATGTACATATGTGTGTGTTTAGGTTGAGACGGGTGTTTGGGAGAGGGTTTAGGGTATAGGTGGTGGTTGGTGGTTTTGCTGCTGCTGCTGCTGCTGCTGCTGCTGCTGCTGCTGCTGCTGGTAGCGGTAGCGGTAGCCGCTGTCGCCACAGTAGCAACAAAAGGGAAAACATGGTCGATGTCGAGTAGAACCTAGTTGTGACATTACTAACAGTATGTCTGTATGTAGCTAGTTCCTTTTATTGGACATTTTGCTTGCCATACCACCGTATCTGCCCAAACACTCCATCAAGAGTGCTGTCAGACACTCAGCATCTTGGAATGCGTTGGCAGTAATCGTCATAGTTGTTCAGGATCTAGGGTTTTAGGGATTGGGGTCCTAAGCCCTATTCGCCACGTCGTCTGCAACGACCCAAAGGTTCATAAGCGTTCTCGCCGAGTTTTTTCCCTCTTGCCAGAGCCAGGGTTTCGGTCGAGGGTTAGGGTTTCACACGTCTTGCTAGCAACAAAACTGAAACCAAAGCCTAAGCTTCCTAAACCTAACACCTTGGCCCTGAACGCCCAAGACGCGAAACATCGACAGTCTGGAGGAAAACGGCTCTTGTGTTTCACATTCTTTGGTCTAGGCTATGGTCATTGGGGTGAGCATTTAGGGTTAAGGGTTTTCGCAGTCCTAAATCCTGGATCCTTACCATTTTTAACCTGGGCCCAAAACCCTAAACCCTAACCCTGAGCTCTCATTCCTCAACCCTAAACCTTGAGCCCTGAGCCCTCAAGCTCCGATAATTTCGACGCCCAAAGCGCCAAGCTGCCCTCAACCAAGCAACTGGCATAACTGCACGCCCAACCCCCTCTTCTAATCATGAAGGCGCTCTGCGGCTGATGATATAAATCCTTATGGCATTACCTTAAGGGCCCTAAACCTATGAAGTTTGTTTTCGCTGACATGTTCGTGCCGAGGAACTGAGGTGCCACTGCAGATAATGCCTTTATTGGGTTGGTAAAAAGTTTCAAGTTGAAGAATTTGCAGAAACAGAGGGTTTAGAAAAAGAGAGGAATTTGATAGAAGAGCGACAAGAGCAGAAACTAAGAAGCTTTGCACCAACGGAGTGCGAGGCGCGCACAACATGCGGATGATCCATGTAGAAAACCAAGAAATCGAAGTCTTGCCGTTTTGTGTTGTGGCTTTTCGAATTTGAAGAATGAAAGCTGGGAAGAACTCGCTCCAAAAACGCGGCCCTGCAGCGCCGAAGCTGCTTTTAGAACGCCCGAAAGTGCGCGCAACGCAAAGTCCATGCAAAAACTTCTGGGCCACAATGCGGCCTTGCGGGGTCGGAGTTTGCCGGCTTCTCTTTTTTTAGACTCCGGAACACTCTTTTTCCAGCCACATCCATTCTCAACTTTATTTTTTTTTGTTGGAGTCAAGCAAGAAAAAGACTTTTGTCTTTTTTCTGACCACCATTTGCAAGCTGGAAAAAGACTGCTTTATTTGCAAAACTTTGCATTTTGCGTTCTGCCTTGATTACAATTTTTCAGATTTGCTGATGTGCGCCGTTTAGCGTATCTTTTTTTGCTTTTTCAAAACAAAACCTAAAACGCTTTTGTGTGATTTAATTTCTTTTCATCGTTTTAAACCCCCTAGAGCGATTTCGTGTGGCTTTCTTCCATTGTGATGTTTGTTCTTGTTGTTCCTTGCATGTGGCTCCTTTCAATTTGTTTTCATCGCTTTTTAAGCCCCTGAAGCGCTTTTCGTGTGGCTTTCTCCTTGTAGAATTTTTTGATTTTCTTGTCTGTTGCGTGTAGCTTTGTCCCTTCATTTTTTCTTGCTTGGCTTTTGTTTCCTAATTTGCCGAATTCCTGATTGCGATTTGTTTTTCATCTTGCCTTGTGTGCGTCTCTCCGAGGTCAAAACAAAGCACCGGAGGTCCAGAAAAAGATGTCTCGGGGTTCGAAAAAAGATCTGGGGTTCGCTACAAGATGTTTCGGGGCCGAGGAAAAGACTGTTCAAAATAATGCATAGAGGTTGAAAAAAAGATTGTGCTCTTTTTCTAGGCCTCATTGCGGGCTGAAAAAAAACTGGAGGTCGAAAAAAAGACATGCCGCGGCCGAAAACAAGATGGACCAATCGCGCGGTCTAAAAAAAGACATTTCGGGGTCGAAAAAAAGAGCAGCCCGGAGTTTGCAGCTCGGACTTCGAAAGATCCGCCAGAATGGGGCTAAACCGCCATACCAGAGGGCGCCCTTGCGGTTCCAGATTCCGCCGAAATGCCGCAGAACTTTACGCTGGAAGTTCCAAGTTTGCCATGGTAAATCTTGGCGTGAAGCTTAAGTTTCATTTCGTTCGGAAATTTTTCGGCCATGAAGAGTCGGTAAACCATTTAGCATGGCATGCATGATCGAGTCTGGTTCATGTCCATGGTGGCATGGAATTCGAGTTTATGGCCGTGAACAAATCATCAGGACACGGAAACTCAAGTTCCTCCAGCTTTGAATCGGAGCAGCTTCATGTGGCTCAATTTTATGAAACCGTCGCGCGTTAAAAGACATAGGTTTGTCATGAATGTCGATCCATGTTCCTTTGAGCTCACGAACTTTGCCGTTTTTGGTAGTAGTTTCGATGGAAGTTCCTTCTTCGTCTTCAATCCAGACTCTACCTCCATTGAAAGTTCCAAGAGTGATAGCATGGTTCAGTTTTCCGACCATGTTTTGCATGTCGCGATGTAGTCCGATTCGAGGATTTAGCAAGACGGCGATGGAAGTTCAAGTTCCATGTGGAAAGCGATGTCGCATGAAACGGTTGACTGCGATGCATGCTTCTTTCATCGAGGAAGCCTTCGACACGTTCGGAGCATTGCCTCCAAAAGCATAGAGCCCCAAGGTGCAGTACCGCTCATATGCTCCTGCTCCGATGGCACGTTGTCGTCCCCGCCATGTCCATTGTAGCGACCACTGATCAAGCAAGGCCACCAAGCGCTCTTCGGAAGGCGTTTGCATGATAGCTTCGCATGTGGACGAAAGCTCGGTCATTTTTGTTCATGATAAAGATTAGGGTGGAGCCACGGGTCCGGGGTTGAAGTCTTGAAGCTGGCGAATGGCAAGGGGCACGGGAGGTCGGGTTAATTTGGCTTTCGGTTCAGCACTGCCTCTCGGAACGGGAAGTGCATGCTTTAGCAAAGTTTCGGTTCCATCTGTGGCCCGAACAACCATGGAATCAATGCTTGCAATTTCGCGAGCTGGTCCGTATTGCGGTTCGAAGCTTCTTCTTGCATTTGTCGGAGCTCTGAATGCGCCCGCTTCTTCCAATCGGCGTTTGCGACCTTCTGTAAGCTTCTTGTTGTGCTGGAACTTGGTTGCATTGTCCTGATAGACTCGGAAGGTCGCTGTCGGCATCGCCTCCACGTCCTCCGGCGCCACCGTGACCGCCTGGTGTGGCCGGGCGTTGTAGGCCTCCGCTGCTTCGTCCACGTGCTCGCCCCAACCGCCCCCTCTCCGGGCAACCATGCCGGCTAGGTCCTTCTTCAAAGTTTGAATCGCCCTATCTACGACCGCCGTTGCATTGCGGTCCGTGGGGTCCTTTTGCCGGTGCACCGCCCCTCCGGGCAGCGCCGCCTCGAGGCCCTGGAACTCGTTGCCCAGATCCGTGGTAACGACGTAGTTGCCCTCCTCCTGGACCAGGTCCGGGATGATCTCCGCGGCCGCCCGCGTCACCGTTTCCGCCCGCTTGTCGGGCAGGGCCTTCGTGGCAATCTCCCGGGTGAAGACGTCTTGGACCACCAAGCCGTACTTGTTCCGCCCTCTCGTGTTCTGGCTGAAGTCCACCAGGTCCGCCTGCAGCCGGTCGTTGGGCCCCTCCGCCGCGCTCTTCCCCAGGCTCCTCGGCTTGGGCGCCAGCACCTGCCGGGCCACGTCGCCGCGCAGGGCCGCCGCGGCCCGCGCACTCGTCAGGTCCCCGCGGTCCGGGAACTCCCTTCGGGCGATTTGGAAGAGCTTCCTGGGGTCCCGGACGTTGAAGTCCCGGGCCAGCTGCTCCAGCAGCCCGATGGCCTCCTGCTCCGCCATTTCTAGTTGGATCTACCCCGTTTCTTTTCCAACTTTTCCACCCGCTTCTGCAGGGACTTCACCACGCCCCACAGGACCACCGACAGCTTCTGGTAGTCGAGGGCCAGCAGCTCCTCCTCCCCGCTCATGGTCTTGCACAGGCTCTCGCCCAGCTTCCCGGCGGCCTGCACGTCCTGGGCGATGAAGCCGAGTTGATCCTTGCCTCCGCCGATGCGGTCGTAGTACTGCGGCTCCACCGCTTCGAAGAGCCGTTGGACGTGCTGCTCCGGCACGCGCCGGATGTTCGTCTTGAGCCGCCGGTCCGAGGCGTTCAGGTGCCCATAGCCGAAGATCACTTCGCCGTTGCTGCTTCCCCCCGTGTTGGGTTCCACGGCCAAATTAGCGATGCCGCTGGTGGTGTTCAACGAGATGAACTGGTTCAGGGCGTTGAGCTGCACGCCGCCGTTGGCCAGCGCCACCAGCTCGCCCCTGCCCCCCGCGGGCGCGTTGTTCTGCGTGGAGAGGAAGAGGCGCGCCACTCCCGTAGGCGCCTGGTTGATGACCGCCAGCTCACAGAAGCCGCCGGGGTCCCCGAGCCCCGTGACCGCGGCAAACTTGGTGTTCATCTCCAGCCCCGTGGTGCCGCCGGAGAGGAACAGGTAGGGCAGGCTGGCCTCCGGGGCGATGGCCCCGTTGACCCGCAGCGTGTCGTTGACCAGGACGCCCTGGGCACCCCCTTCGATCGAGAGCCAAGGCGCGGTCGGGTCGCAGCGCACCAGCGGCGCTTCGAGCCGGAGGTTGCTGACGACCTCCAGGTTGGCGGTGACGCTGCTGTTGGAGTTGAAGGCGCCCGTGGCCGCCGTGCTGCCCACGGTGAGCTGCGTGATGTCCGCCGTGGTGGCGTTCAGGGTGCTGGCCGCGGCCACCGTCACGTCCCTGTCCAGAACTGAGCCTCCGTCGGCGGCGAAGCTGGCCAGCAGCGCGCCGTCTTCCTTGCGGACAGGTCACCAGGGCGTTCTGGATCTGGAGATCGCCCCAGCTGCGCTCTGCAGCTGGGGCGTCTCCACGAAGGTGGTGGCGGTGAGGCTGTTGACCGTCAGATCGGCGGTGGGGGCGACGCCGCCGCTGTTCTCCAGGGCGGGACGCGGCCGTCGATGGCGCCGACGTCCGTCTCCAGGGTGCTCACGCGGCCGTCGATGGACGCACCGTGCTTCCGAGCGAGTTGAAGGTGGCCACCAGGGGGTAGCGGCTGTCGCTTTGCGCCTTGCTCCAGCAGTCCGCCTCGATCTCGATGACGCTGCCGTTGCCCAGGATGGCCCCCCCGGTGAGGGGCGGCCGGAAGAGCAGGCTTCTTATGAAGCGGGGCGTGAACTGCTCCTGGACGAGGTGGAAGAGGCCGTTGCCCTCGGCCACCGCGGGGTTCCTCACAAAATACCTGGCGTCGAGCGGCGCGAAGCTGCTGTTGCTCAGGTACCGCCCGTCAGCTTCCGCCTTCGTGTAGGCGTCGCAGGTGAGCTCGAGCGTGGTTTCCGTGAGGATGGTGGAGGCCGCCAGGGGCGCCCGGGGCAGGAGGGCCTTGATCATGGGAGGGGTCACGTTGGTGCGCACCAGGGACTCGAAGCTCGCGTTGGCGCTGACCGCGAAGTACCTCTGATGTCCGCCAGCGCTTGGGTCAGGAAGCCCGCGCCGGCGATGGCGTCGTCGATCTCCGTTTGGGTTCGCGAGCGTCCAGTACCTGCTGGGTGGGTGGCCGTGAGCTGGGAGTCCAGCTCGGTCCGAGGGTAATACGCGAGCAAGCTCGTTGGCCACGTAGCTCTGCGTCTCGGCCTGCGTGTAGTAATTCGACAGATCCACGTTTCCCAGGGCGTTTGCGATCTGCTGATCGACTTCGGTCCGGGTGTAGAAGTCCAGCAGAGCCGTGATGATCTTGGAATCGACCTGGCGAGCTGTTGTCGTAGCTGGGGACCAAATGGCCGAGGTCTCGACCTACGTGGCGGGCGAGCTGGCCAACTACGTCACCGAGCTGCTCGGTGGCGTAGTTGGCCAGCTCGCCCGCCACGTAGGTCGAGACCTCCGTTTGGTTCCAGTAGGGCACCAGCTCGCCGGCGATGAGGGCCAGCACCTGCGCCTCGTCCTGGGAACTGGGACAAGTCTCGAAGGGCGTCGATGGCAGGCCGTGATCGCTGCGCCCGTCTCCGAGCTGCGTGTAAGGTTCTCGCTCCGGGCGTAGCTGTCCGACTCGATGAGGACGTGTCAATCCACCAGTTCTGGAAGCTGGCGGTCACGCGCCGGCCACGGACAGGTTCCGCAGCACGTTGCTGCCCCGCAGCAGGTTGAACGTGGGCCCGCCGGTCCAGCTCTGGCCGGTGCGCCACCGCCGCCGCGATGGCGCCGTCTGGGCCATGTATCAAGGCGCTGCCTGCCCCGCCGCCCCTGGCGGCGCTGGTGTAATACGCCCCTCCTCACTGAAACCACGCGGCGTCACGCTGGGCCGCCGTTTCGAAGGGCACCAGCGCATCGGTGATGGCCTGGGTCATCTGAGTCGTGGTGCTATAGTCGGTGAGCTGGGTGTCGGTGTAGGCCTTGCTCTCGTCGATGGCCGCCACCACAGTGACGGTGACTTCGGCTCTCGTGAAGTAATTGGTGAGGGCCCCGGCGATGGCGTCGTCCGTCTGCTGGGTCGTGTACGCATCGCAGCCGAAGCTCAGGGTCCAGTCGTCGTTGGCGAGCTGGATGCTCAGGGGGCCCGTGGCGTGCAAGTTGCGGATTTGGTTGGTGCCGGCCAGAAGGTCCCAGGTCACGTTGCCGACCCAAGCGGGGGCGTTGACCAGATTGGTGGCGCCTCCGAGGGTGGCGATCTCCGCGAGGATGCCGTCGATGGCGGACTGCAGGGAGACCTGCAGGTTGCTGAGGTCTCCTGCCGTGGCGAAGGGCCCGGCGTTCTGGAGGGCGAGGATCTCCGCGTCGTGTCCGTCGAGGCGGGCGTCCTGCAGGGCCTGTCCGGCCTGGTAGGCCGTTTGGGTCAGGTAAGACAGGAGCGCAGTCGCGACTCTCTGATCTACGTCGGCCGCGGTTTGCCGAGCGGCCAGGTCGATGGCCAGTTGGTCCACCACGGTCTTCAACGCATAAGTTGCTGCTACGCTGGACAGAGTGGCGTTGTTGGCGGAAGCGATGCTACTGTTCATCGCTGCAGTGGTCGGGTGATTGGCCAGCTTCAGGTCCACGGAGGCCGGTGTGCTCTTTCCGTTGACTTCGACCTGGAGGGCGTCCAGGGCGGATTGGTTGGCCTTGGTCGCCAGGCCCTGAGTCAGGCTGGTGTTGACAGCCACGAGGCCGGAAGCATTGGCCAGGATGGATCCCTCTGCTGCGGCGAGGTCTGCAGCCAAAGCGTAAGGGGTTAGGTCCGGAGCTGCGGGCAGGGCGGCCACCTGGCCCTGCAGTGCTGCGATGGCGGCGGCGTTGGTGCCGATGTCGGCGGTGTTTTGGGTCGTTGTCTCCAGGGGGGTGTATTGGGTCAGAACGAGGGAGAGCTGTCCGGCGGAGATGCCCTGCAACTCAATGACCGGGGGCGGCGTCTGTCCATCGTCGAGGACTCGGCCCGTGAGGGTGGAAGGGAACAATGACATTTCTATTAGTCCAGAACAGACACGCCGCTGCCCGAAAGGGTAACTATCTGCATGCTCACTAGGCCAATGAAGCACTGGTCCACACGGTCCGCGAGCATCGACTTGAATGTGAAGCGGCACAAGTCGCCTGAACGAGTTGACAAGCCTGATGTCGGGTGCTTGGGTACACGTTCCGTGGGGAAGGCCGCCACGAAAGTTGTGTTGTCGTAGTTCGGCAGGCGCATATTTCGGATCTTGCTGTCAAAAGTGCCACTCATGATGGCCAAAAAGTGATGGTATTCGGCGATACTTTTGATCGAATTCCTAGGGAACTGCATCGCCCCGAGCTGCAGCTGGCCTTCCATGACGGTGGCCGCCGTGACGTTGGGGAAGGCTTCGCCGGGATATTCGAAGTTGGACACGTGGTTTTCTCCCGTCTTGTTGAACGTCACAAAAGCCCCGAGCATCTTCGTGAAAGCCCTCGCAACGGTGATGTTGTAGCTCGTGGACCCCGCCGGGATCGAGGACTGCTGCACGTGGAGGCTGGGGAAGCTGAAAATTAAAGATCTGTTCGACAAGAGTATGCGCTCGAAGGACTCCCGCAGCGCGCTGTCCAGGGTGACCTGGTCGGCCAAAAGGTGCACGTTTTCGATCTGGTACGACAGGCTCGAGCCCACGCCGGCGCGCATGGCCATCTCGGGGTCGGCGAATTCGATCTCCAGGACCAAATTGAGCTGCGGTGGGAGCATCTTGCCGGAGTTGAACATGCCGATGAGGTGCGGATACATCAGCACGTCCCGCTTCTGCCCCGGCTGCACCGGCAGGGCCCAGCCCCCGGCGTCCACCGGCAGGCCCTCCCAGTGCAGTTCCGTCCACCAGTCCGATGGTTTCAGTAGGCTGTACATGAAGCAACTCCGTCCGTAGTAGCTGATGTCTTCCACGCGCTGGCCGTTGGCGAAGAGCTGAATGCGCTCGATGAAACAGCTCGGGTCCGGCGAGCCGCAGAGCATGTCGCTGGAGCCGTCCGTGTTGCGGAAGGTAAACGCGAGCTTAATGGACTCGGGATCGACGAAATCGCTTCCCGGCGTGATAGGAATGCGGCACACGCGGCTGGTGCTCGGAGTAAACGTACTCAAAGAGCTTGGGAAGAACTGCACCGACTTGCGGGACTGAATGTAGTTGGTGTTCCCCGTAGCCAGCTTGTAGTCGAGGCTGGCGACGAGCTCGTCGTTGACGGCTTGCGTCACCTGCTCCATCTCTGCTTTACATACTTACGCAGCTTCCGGTTCGCTCGCCTGACGAAGCGCCTCGAAGGACGGCTGGGTTCCAAGGGGTCCCCGGTCGCCGCGGGACTGGCGGCTGACCCGGGACCGTTCGCTGCCGGAGGACACGGGGATGGGAACGTTGTTCAGGCCGAAAGGGGTCTGCGCCTGGGCCCTCGGGCGCCGTGCCGGGCGGCTTCGGATCTGTGGCAGCGGCCGATTCCTGGGCTCGCTCTCCGACTCCGTGTCGATCCTGAAGACCTCCGGCCGCTGGGCCCTCCGCTGCTCCTGGATGAAGTAATGATCTACGGCTCCGCTTTCTTGCGTCCCGTTCAGGGTCTGCACGTCCGTGGTCATGCTCGGCCGCGAGGCGTCGCTGTCCGTGCCGCCTCCTGTTGCAGCGCCCCAGCCCATCAGATGCGAAGCCGCGTTGAGCCCGCCTTCTATGGCCCACGCCGTGCCGACGAGAGCAGCACCTGCTCCCGCCACCGCCAAGCCTCCCGTCGCCGCACCCACGGCTCCCGCCGTCGCCAGGGCTCCTTCGCCCAGCAGCGCCAGGGCGCCACCTCCCGCCTCCGCCGCCGCAGCCGCCTCCGCTGCTCCCGCCGCTGCCTCCGCAGCAGTGGCGAAGCCTTCCGATGCTTCCGCCTCCGCGACCTGCTGCGATGCAAATTGCTCGATGTCCTGGGCGGCTTGCCGTTCCACCTCCACCGCCCGTTGCCCCGCCCTCTCCAGCAGGGGCTCCACTTCCGAGGGCCGTCCGATGATTTGCGGGGCCGGCACTTCGTCCGGCGGTGGTGCCAGTCCCGGTGGCCGCCTGGGGATTCTCAGAGTTCTGTCCAGCCAGTCGCCGCCGCCTCGCAGGGCCAGCATCGTCTGGTTCTCGGTCACGCTCCTCGTCGCCGCCGCCGCACCGGCAGCCGCACCTGCGATGACCGTTTCAGCAGCCTGAATGCCACTTTCGCGGAGGCGGCCTCCGAGCGTCGGGGGCCTCGGCGGGTTCAGGCCGTCGTTGCGCAGCGCCTGCCCGGGATCCATGCCCCCGTCGTCGCTGTCGGGCAGAAACGACGGCCTCGTGAACTCTCTTGGCGGTCGTGGAAACGGAGTTCCACTGTACCCCTCGTCGGCCGTTTCAAAGGCTGCAGCCGGATTCAAGCTCGTGTGGGGCAGAGGCGTTTCGCTAACGGGCTCGGGGGCATTGGGGTAATCATCGAGATAGAAGTGGCTGGAAGTGTAGATGCTGGCCTTGCGGTTGGGCAGGTCCAGGGTCAAGGGCTCGCCCTCCTGGATGTACCCTAAGACCTGACCAAAGCTGGGCTTGACGCGGAAGCCGTTGCTTCTGCGCTCCTCCATCTTTACTTAGAAGCTGATGTCACATCAGGCCGCCATAGACTTGGGAATCGCTCGTGTTTCTACCAGCAGCCACGTCCCGCGCCATCCGGTGAACGCCCGCGCGCTCCGCCGGGGCGTAGCGCAGCTGGGGGATCCGCCGGTTGACGGCTTCCGTCATGCGGCCCAGCTCATCAGCGTAGGTCTCGCCCTCCTGGCGGAGGCGCCGATCGGAGAGCCATTGGTTGAAGGCCTGCGCCTCCACGAGCTGCTGGTGCCTCCTCCGCAGCAGGGGGTTGAGGTTATAGCTCGGGTACATCTTGCTGAATTGCCGCAGCATCTGCGGCTCGTTGCGCCTCTCGAGGGGCATCATGGTTCCTTTACAGCTCATGAGTATTTCTGGCAAGGAGCTCCATGTATCGGTCCTGCCGCTGCATGTACCGGAGCGCCCGTTCTTGGGCAGGGGTCATCCTAACGGGCTCGGCCGGGGGCTGCGAAGCCTCGGGCTGAGCCCTCGGAGGGGCAGGCTCGGGAGGGGGAGCCTTTGGAGGCTGCGCGGGCTCGGGAGCCGGTGCTGGGACGGCCTCTTCGGCCGGCACCGTCTTCGGAGGCTTGGCCTTGTTTTTGCTCCCGGGTGGCCGACCTCTTCGCTTCGGGACTGGTGCGGGCGTCGGGGGTTCGGCCGGCGTGGGCACGGTGGCAGGAGCCGGCTCAGGCTCCGGCTCAGCAGGCTCTGCAGGCTCTGCAGCCGCGGGATCAGGCTCTGAAGCCACGGGGGGGTCCGCATTGTCAGCCATTTCTTTTAAGGATTATTTTATTGGTCGTAGTCCAAGAAAATCGCAAAGGAAACGCTGGTCCCGCGGGTATTTACGACGTTGCCGTCTACATCTGTCAATTTGAAGCGCAGGGTGCGCAGGGTAATGGGGCCGTGCAATTTCACGAAATGGCCCTCGTCGGTTCTTGTTTGCATAATGTTGCCAACGCCTTTGTCGATAATCATTTTGCAGATGATATCCTGACCCAGAGGCCCCTTGATGTCGGCAGCCGTTGCGAGGGTGCTGCATCTGAGCAGCAACTCAGAGTACGGATTCATGGTGACGAAGGTAAAGATTTGCAGGGCGCCGTCGATGAAGGAGGGCCCGAGCAGATGGCTGATGCTCAGGGGGCGGCTGGGCGTGGCGCCCGCCGGGTAGCTCCCGGTGCCCGGGAAGAGGCTTCGGATCTCGTAGTCGTTGAGGATGCGGCGGTTGCCGTCGTAGGCGACTCCTATCTCGTTGGTCGATTCCACATAGGTGGCCGAGGCGTAGTTGCTGCTGATCCAGGCGGCCAGCCGCGTCCCCGTGTAGGCTCCGATCGGCAGCACCGCCCAGTTGAGGGTCTGCAGGGCCTCGTCGATCCAGTAGAGGTACTGGCCCCGGTCCGTGCTGAGGAAGGCGTCGGCCACACGAAGCTTGAAGACGGAGAGCTTGGCGCCCGTCTGGAGGTGGAGGGTTTCCCCGATGTCAAACTCGAAGGAGGCGTCGTCTCCGGCGACTCGCTTGCGGCTGTCCACGTAGATAGTGGTGCTCATCCTTTTCTTACGTCTCCAGAAGCTACGCCCCGTCGACTTCTCGGAGCTTGTGCTGTCGCTGATCTGCCGGACCCGCTCCGGGCAGGGCCACCGGGGCTCCACGACTGCCTGGCTGCTGGTGCAGCAGTGGACGTGGTGACACTCACTGTCGCAGACCGGGCCGCCCCCCAGGATCTTGCCCACCACTTGGCTCAGGATCGTCCCCATTTTCAATCACAAAGCGTTCCTCCCAGCGCTTGTAGAACATTTCGGCCCGGGGCTTCAGGTAGTGGATGAAGAGGAAGCTGTACGGCTCCCGGGTCGCTTCCTCGTAGATGGCCTGCAGTTCCTTCTTAGGCAGCAGGGCCGTGAGCTCCTCGAGAACGGCCTCCAGCTCGAGCTGGTTGCGGAGGCGCCAGACGCACATGAACTGCATGTTCACACGAACCGCTGCGCTGATGAGCCGCAGCTTCTGGCTCGAGACCCAGGTGGAGATCTGCATGTGGCGCCCGCGGATGAAGAGCGTGTCCAGGGCCCCGTCCCCGGTGCGGCGGTGCAGCTCCGGTTGGTCCGCGAAATCGTCGATCACGACCAAAATTTGGTAAAGCTTCTTGAAGCCCAGCTCCTTCGTGGTCCGGGTGATCTTCTTCTGCTGCTGGATGATGGTGCGAAGGGCTCCCTCGTCCCACTTGTCGAAGTAGACCTGCTCCCGCTCCGTGTTGACGCCCATGTGTTGCTCGATGAAGCCTTTCACGGGCTTCCATGCGTCGTCGATCTCGATCGAGGGGCTGAAGATGTAGATGCGCTCGAAGACCGACTCACCGCCACCCGTCATGTACTGATCCAGGATGGCTGAGATCAGCGCCACCGTCTTCCCGGATTTGCTCGGCCCCAGGAAGATGCCGGTGCACGGCACGCGGGGGACGATCGGGTCGCGTGGCTGTTTCGAGGTGTATTCGGCGGTGGGGAAGAGCTTCACCTTTCCCATTTAGGCTCTCCGCGATCTCCCGGCACAGCCGGGGTGGCAGGGAGTACAGCTGCTCCCGGGTCTGGCCAGGCCAGTGCCGGCTGCCCTGCCTCTGGGCCGTTTCGGGGTGCCGGCCGTCTTGGAAGGCTTCGCAGCGTCCGCGCTTGGAACAGACTGGTTGGCTGGGAACCCAAGGCAGGTTGTTCCAAATGCGGGTGGTCTTCTGGTAGCGAAAGCCGTACATGCAGTAGGACACGTCGTCGTAAGGCAGCGCTTTCATGTAGGGTCGACTCTTCAGCAGCCCGGTTCGCGGGTTCTCGACGGCCCACCACCGAGGCCGGAGGTACCCGATGATCTCGATGGTCTTCAGGACCAGGCAGTCGCCGTCCTCTAGCCGTCGGGGTCGTCGGGTCAGGGCCCTAGAGAACTCCGTGCAGACGGGGGAGGCCCAGATGAAGTCGAAGTGCCCGGGCGGGTAGGTCCGGTAGTCCCACTCCCGAATGTCGGCGCAGATGCCGGGCCGAGTCGTCGCGTCCGCGTCAAGACTCGTTACCTCCCAGCCAAGGGCCTCGAAGGCACGGCCCACCGACTTGGTGCCGCTGAACAACTCCAACAGACGCATTTTCGTGTGGCGATGACAAAAGCCACAGGCCGACAAAGACGCCCGCCAGCGCGACGGCCGCGCAGATTCGTTCGAGCGACGGCATTTTTTATGTTTTACAAAGGGAGCAGCATGGAGCCGCAACAGCAAGCCACCTGCGAATCGGCGATTCAGCTCGGCGATCTGACGATCAACGCGAAGGGCGGCAAGTACGTCCCCCTGCGCCGGAACGGCGGTCCGCCGGTGTGGCAGTCGGCGGAGTGGCAGAAGATCATCTGGCACCCGGCCGCCTTCAACGACCCGACCGCCAAGCGCGTGGCTCTGTGCCTGGAGCCCGACGAGGCCTCCACGGCGCAGCTCCAGGAGATCGAGCAGCACCTCGTCAGGGCCCTGACGGCGCTGTCGCTTTCTGAGCCGAAGGTCTTCGGCAAGTTTCTGACCGAGACGGACGTGAAGGACCGCTTCCAATCGTGCCTGAAAACGAGCCCGCGCGGCGGCTCGTACCTCAAGCTGAAGCTGGACTGGGGGCGAGTCCGCATCTGGGGGCCCAACCAGGAGGAGCTGGCGGAGCCCGGCGACCTCGCCGGCAGGGAGTGCAAGGTCCGGTGCGAGCTGCGCCAGGTGTGGGTGATGTCCAACCAGTGCGGCCTACTGCTCGAGGTGACCGATCTGCAGCTCAAAGCCTACGAGGCCGCCGGTCCGGTTTGCCCCTTCTAGAGCACGCTCAGGAGCTCGCTGCTCGTGGCCCGGCTTGTGCCGACGTAGAGGTGCCTGAGAGTGAAGTGCGGGCTCTCGGTGTCGCAGAGGAAGACCCGCCCCTCGAGCGTCAGGCCCTGGCAGGAGGCGTAGGTGATGGCGTGGCACAGCCGGGTGTGCTTCAGGAGGGCGGCGTGGGTGAAGGAGTCGCCGCCGTCCAACACGATCTTCTCGGGGCCCACTTCGGCCACGTGCACGTAGATGCCCTTGGTGACGCGGCCGCCGGCTCCGATGAGCTTCAGGCCGGGCCAGACCCGCATGGTTTGCGGCATGTTGGTGGTCGTCGGGCCGGTGCCGGAGTACTCGATCGTGACAGCTTCCGGCGGGGCCAGGCGGCGGTTGTCCCGGGCGTTGATGCGGATGCGGTGGGCGTGGGAGATGACGAGGCTGACGTCCGGCTCGCCTTGCCGCGGGAACCGTTCCCGGGCCGCCTGGAGTGCCTCGGCCAAAGACTGCTCCCGGGGCTCGTCGACCCGCATCCAGGTCAGGAAGTCGAAGATGCCCGGGTCGCTCCTCATGTTCTCCGTGAGCTCGTGGTGCCAGCCGTCGGTGAGGTCGTGGAGCAGCTGGCAGTGCTTGAGCTCCCGCTGCACCGGGGTGCCCGCGAAGTTGTCCATGATCGCGGGGAACTGGCGGAAGTCGCCGAGCAGCAGGAACTTGATTTTGCGGTTCATGGAGATGCAGGCGATGTCGTTCCACAGCCCCGTGTCGAGCTGCGTGATCTCTTCCGCCACCAGCCAGTCGATGTTGCAGTACCCGTTCCGGACGGTGCTCCGCGCCCAGTGGTCGGCCGTCTCCGCCTGCATGCCGAAGTTCTGCACGGAGGAGTGGGTCTTCGTGATGATCTTGACCTTGTACCCTTCTTCCCGGAGGGCGGTCACGATCTGGCGCGCCAGGTAGGTTTTCCCGGTGCCCGGATAGCCCGTCAGCAGCAGGCCTCCGCCTTCGAGGCAGTGGAGCACGGGGTCTTCCGCGACCTTCCAGTTCACCGTGCTGCAGTAAGGACACTTGGCCTCGATTCGGGGGATCCGGTACTGGCCCTCGAGGCCCTTGACCTCCTCGCACCGATACACGGGCGTGCCGTCGGGATGCCTTTCGC
Source organism: Minwuia sp. (assembly GCA_965228535.1). Taxonomy (GTDB): domain Bacteria; phylum Pseudomonadota; class Alphaproteobacteria; order Minwuiales; family Minwuiaceae; genus Minwuia. The sequence goes on from CBDDHU010000003.1 coordinate 2,802,243, forward strand.
GGACCAGGCCGTCCACGAGGCGCTGGAACTTTTTGGGCAGGTCCTGGAAGACGACGCAGTCCGTCTTCACGGCCTTCAGGTACCTCGACGGCACGGCGGCCAGTGCATCCCGGATGCGGCAGACCGCGACGTACTCCGAGGCCATCACGAAGTCGTGCACGGGCCGACAGCTCCGGTTGGACAGCAGCTGGGTCACGTAGATGTGGTCCCAGTGCATCCCGCCCGCGGCGTCCAGGAACAGCTCCCGGTGCTGGCAGCCGGAGCCGTCGAACTGGTGGTTGCTGGTGCGCATGGTGTAGATGAGGTCCATGTTGCGCGCCCAGAGCCCGATGAGGGCGTTCACCGACAGCTTCGCGTAGTGCTCCTCTCCCTCCGGCCAGGCCGCCTCCATCTGCTGCAGGGCCTGGGTCACGGACTCCTGGTCCACGTGCGCCGTGGCGTCCAGGCTCCACGCGAAGTCGCTCCAGGTCGCGATGCCCTTTTCAAGCATGTAGGCCGCCGCGGGCTTGGCGTACCAGCCCTCGCCCACGTAGGGGAGGCGCGGGAAGGTCGCCCGGCGCCCGTCCTCCGGGAGCTTCACGTAGGTCAGGTCCGCCAGGTGCCCCTCGCGGGCTTGCTCCATGTTGTCCTTGGGGCAGAAGATGGGTGCCGGGAACTTGCTGTGGGCCAGGGCGTTCTTGCGGCACCGGACCACGTCTATTCCGTAGCAGATCCGCTCCGGCTTGTGGCTGTTGAGCTTGAAGACCAGCGGGGGCAGCCGGGGCGATTCCACGTAGGCCTCGTAAGCCCGCCGGCTGAAGCGGGACTCCAGCGTCGTGGCGTGCGAGAACTCCAGGGCCGTTTTGTTCCGGTGGCACTCGAGGCACAGGGCCTGGAGGTTCTGGGCCTGTGCGGAGAAGGACTGGTGCACGGGGACGATGTGGTCCAGCTCGCACGTCGCCGCGGTGATGGGCGCCGCGCAGAGCTTGCACTGGTGATCCTGCTCCGCGAGCACGGCCTGCCGAGATCCGGGCGGATCCCGGCGTGCTTTGAGGAGGTGAAGGAAGACCTCGCTCGCCGCGCCCGCCAGGCGCTGCCCGCGATAGGGGAGCCCCAGCCGGCCCATCCAGGCCTGCAGCACGTCCAGGTCCTCGTGGAAGGCGCAGATGACGCAGTCCTCGCCGCCGCGCACTCTCAGGCGCAGGCACCGCCACTCGCTCATGCTCCGCATGACCACCTTGGGGCAGTGCCCCTCGGCCAGGAGCTCCCTCCGGACCTGCTCCAGGTCCTCGGTGTAGAAGTGGCCGCTGCCGACCTCGCCCTCCCACTCCCGCCAGTCCTTGAACTCCGGCGTTTCGCCTGCCTTCCTCTCGCCCCGGTATTTGGCCTGGGCCCGGTCCCCGATCGGCTCGCACCTCGCGACGGTGCGCGCGGATTTGTAGAAGAAGGCGTGGCCGTTCCAGCTCGTGAAGGCCACGGCGCGCTGCTCCTTGATCGCAGGCTCGAACTTGTCCAGCAGGCGGCCCTGGCAGTCCACGTAGAACATCGGGGCTTGGCGCCAGACGCAGAATGATCGGATCTCTCGGGGCGTGATGCCTTGCTCCCGCCACTTGCTTCCATTGGTGATTGCGTCGAAGTCCGAGAGCACCTCCTGAACCGGCAGCCGCATCAGCTCCGCGAGCTGCCGGGCGACGCAGAGCTTGTCAGGCCGTTGTTCGAAGGCGGACTCGAGGATCTCGTCGCCGCAAAACAGCTGGTAGGAGACGTCCCGCAGGGCCCCGAGGGGCTGGTCCAGGACGGTGTCCACCACCACCTGGTCGTCCACGACCTGCATGGCCTGCTGGCTGAAGGTCCACTCCCTCGTCGCGTCCAGGTAGTAGGTCTCGTCGGACAGCTCCAGGATGATGTCGTTCGGCTCGGGGTTGCCGAGCTGCGCGAGCACGGACGCCTTGAGGTTCCGGGCCGCTTGGGCGTCCGAGAGCCCCTCGCTCTGCCGGGACAGGGCGACGTTGAGGTCCGTGACGGGCAGGCGCTTCGTGCGCTCGTAGGGCATGCCGCGGTTCCGGCCGTTTCGCCGGACGCCCCGGATGATGACGGGCACGTGCACCACCCAGTCCACCCACTTGTCCTTGAAGAAGTGCCTCCCGAGCTTGGTCAATTGGTAGTTCCCGTTGGGCTGGAGGCTGCGGAGCAGCTTTTTGGCGCCCCCCCGGAGCATGATGTAATCGTTGGGCCCCTCGCGGATGAGGGGTTGGTTGCGGTCGTACTGCCGGCTGGGGGGCGGCTGGCCGATCAGTTGGTAGTAGTACTGGCCGGCCCTGGTGAGCTCGCCGTTCGGGCGGCTGAGCATCGCGTAGCGGAGGTGGTGGTGTGTCAAAGGAAGGGTTTCTGAGCCTGCCGCCGAGGTCCTCGCCCTGACCCCGGCCTCGGCTGCTAGTTTGATGGCTTGTCGTTGCTGAGCCCAGCTCATGGTGACTTGTTTGAACAACCCGCCCGGAAAAAAAGTCGTCGCCCGAGCGGGCCCCCTTTGTCGGTCAAGCTTTCCGGGTCGTTTTTAGCGCCGCGAAGCAGTTGTTGATTTTGACCAGCTTTTGCCGGTAGCTTAGGGTCCAGTGCACGCATGTGGCGAGCACTCTCCACACTTTTCTCCTCCAATGTTCGCGCAGCGGCCTCACATACTTGAGCACCACTTGCCGGGCCGTCCGCCCCAAAAGGTCGAGCGACAAATCCTCGAGTTTCCTCCACCGGTAGCGCCTCTGTTCCGCGACGGTCCGACTGCACGCGAAGACGTCGCGCGACCCGAACCAAGCCTGCATCGGATCCGAGGCCAGGATAACTTCTGCGAAAGCGACCCGTTCAGGCGGAGGCCTGGCCTGGGGCTTATAGGGCCTAGGGGGCAGCTGCAAGAAGGCCACAATCATCTGACTCGCGGCCATTTCGGTCACTCCCAGTCGGTCCGCCCACTCCCGCGCCACCCTGTACAAACATGGGTTCTCGACCACGCCTTCGTCGTGCTTGATCGAGATGACCTCTTCCATCAAATTCGTTGGCTTGGGCTTGGGCTGCGGCTTGGGCCGGGGGTTCACGAGGAACCGGTCCATCTTTTGAACAACCCGGCCGGAAAAAAGGTCGTCCCCCCGAGCGGGCCCCCCTTCGTCGGTCGAGTCTTGTTGTACAGCTTTGGCTCAAGTCCTCGTGTACAGGTTCGGCTCAAGCCTTCCCTAAACCCTATACTCCCTAACCCCTAAACCCTAAATTGCAGTTTTTCGTCTTGCACGATTTTTGGCATGGGTTTCTACATGTTTTTGTTTTGCCGCAAGGCCGTGAGGCCTATTTTTTTGATGATTGTTGCTTGTCCCGCGCTCGCTCCCTCGAAAGCGACGCCAGCAACATGATTTTGACACGGCTTGCAAAGGAAGACAGCAGACAAACAGCTACCACATCTTAGGAAGACAGCATGCTACCGCAAGCACACACAGCCCTGACACAGGGAAGTAGTGATTGAACGCCGGGACCACAGAGGCTTCAGGGTCGGTAGGGTTTAGGGTTGGCAGGCAAGGGATTCCGAGGCTGCGAGGTCTGGTGCCAGGAGTGCCCTGCGCTGCCCCCTCCCCCGTAGCTCTAGAGTGCCGTGCGTCTCCTTGCCCTCTCCCGGGAACCCCGGGCCCCTCTCGCGGCCCAGGTTCTTTTTCTTCGATTGCAATCTTCGATCAGAGGCAGCGGAGGCTTCAGGGTTTTGGGGTTTTGAAGGTGGGGGGTTCCCAGGTCGCGAGGTTTGCGTGCAAGTGTAGGAGTCAGGAGTGCTGTGCCGTCCCAAATAACACTTGTTCTTCACCCGCAGCCCTAAAGCCAAGCTCCGCTTGAGGGGTCGCTTGAAGCGGCGTGATCGTCGAGCCAGAAGGCGGGTGCTCCGAGTCACTGCGAGCGTGGGTGAGTTGAATGAAGCAATGTTCTGGCGTGGGTGAGTTGAGTGAAGCAATGTTCTGGGCAGCGCGGCCTAACCCGGTGACCCTTCTTTTCTGAGTCGGGACTGGGAGGCGTAACCCCGTAACCCCGTGGACCCTTTAGGTCGGGACTGGGAGGCGTAACCCCGTAACCCCGTGGACTCTCAAGGTCGGACTGGGAGGCGTCACCCCGTAACCCCGTGGACTCTGTAGGTGGGAGGCGTAACCCCGTAACCCCGTGGACCCTTTAGGTCGGGACTGGGAGGCGTAACCCCGTAACCCCGTGGACCCTTTAGGTCGGGGCTGGGAGGCGTAACCCCGTAACCGCGTGGACCCTCTAGGTCGGGGCTGGGAGGCGTAACCCCGTAACCCCGTGGAGTCTTTAGGTGGGGACTGGGAGGCGTAACCCCGTAACCCCTTTAGGTCGGGACTGGGAGGCGTAACCCCGTAACCTTTAGGTCGGGACTGCGAGGCGTAACCCCGTAACCCCGTGGAGTCTTTAGGTGGGGACTGGGAGGCGTAACCCCGTAACCCCGTGGAGTCTTTAGGTGGGGACTGGGAGGCGTAACACCGTAAGGGCTGGGAGGCGTAACCCCGTAACCCCGTAACCCCTTCAGGTCGGAACTGGGAGGCGTAACCCCGTAACCCCGTAACCCCTTTAGGTCGGGGCTGGGAGGCGTAACCCCGTAACCCCGTGGGGACTGGGAACCCCGTAACCCCGTGAAGTCTTTTGGGGACTGCGAGGCGCGTGGAGTCTTTAGGTGGGGACTGGGAGGCGTAACCCCGTAACCCCGTAACCCCTTTAGGTCGGGGCTGGGAGGCGTAACCCCGTAACCCCGTAACCCCTTTAGGTCGGGACTGGGAGGCGTAACCCCGTAACCCCTTTAGGTTGGGACTGGGAGGCGTAACCCCGTAACCCCGTAACCCCTTTAGGTCGGGACTGGGAGGCGTAACCCCGTAACCCCGTAACCCCTTTAGGTCGGGACTGGGAGCGTAACCCCGTAACCCCTTTAGGTCGGGACTGGGAGGCGTAACCCCGTAACCCCGTGGACCCTTTAGGTCGGGACTGGGAGGCGTAACCCCGTAACCTTGTGGAGTCTTTAGGTGGGGACTGGGAGGCGTAACCCCGTAACCCCGTGGACCCTTTAGGTCGGGACTGGGAGGCGTAACCCCGTAACCCCGTGGACCCTTTAGGTCGGGGCTGGGAGGCGTAACCCCGTAACCCCGTGGACCCTCTAGGTCGGGGCTGGGAGGCGTAACCCCGTAACCCCGTAACGCCGTGGACCCTTTAGGTCGGGACTGGGAGGCGTAACCCCGTAACCCCGTGGACCCTTTAGGTCGGGGCTGGGAGGCGTAACCCCGTAACCCCGTGGACCCTCTAGGTCGGGGCTGGGAGGCGTAACCCCGTAACCCCGTAACCCCGTGGACCCTTTAGGTCGGGACTGGGAGGCGTAACCCCGTAACCCCGTGGACCCTTTAGGTCGGGGCTGGGAGGCGTAACCCCGTAACCCCGTAACCCCTTTAGGTCGGGACTGGGAGGCGTAACCCCGTAACCCCGTAACCCCTTTAGGTCGGGACTGGGAGGCGTAACCCCGTGACCCCGTAACCCCCTGAGGCCGGGACGGGGAGGCGTAACCCCGTAACCCCTTTAGGTCGGGACTGGGAGGCGTAACCCCGTAACCCCGCGACGCTTTGAGCACCGGTGCAATGGGGGGAGGGGGGGGGGGCACGGGGTTACGGGGGTTACAGGGTTACGGGGTTACCGGGGGCCCGGGGAGTTACGGGGTTACGGGGGTTACGGGGACACGGGGAGGGCACGGGGTTACGGGGTTAAGGGGTTACGGGGGGCACGGGGAGGGACCGGGGTTACGGGGTTACGGGGTTACGGGGTTACGGGGGGCACGGTGAGGGCACGGGGTTACGGGGTTACGGGGGGCACGGGGAGGGCACGGGGTTACGGGGTTACGGGGGGCACGGGGGGCACGAGGGCGCGGGGTTACGGGGTTACGGGGGGGCACGGGGGGCACGGGGAGGGCGCGGGGTTACGGGGTACGGGGTTCACGGGGAGGGCACGGGGTTACGGGGTTACGGGGGGCACGGGGAGGGCACGGGGTTACGGGGTTACGGGGGGCACGGGGAGGGCACGGGGTTAAGGGGTTACGGGGTTACGGGGTCATGGGACGCGAGGTTGCGGGGTTAGGGGGCCACGCAGAATTACGGGGTCACGGAAAAACGAAAGATTACAGGCCCTTCTTCACATTTCACGCGCCTTCCTGCCACAGGGTTTCACATTCCACGGGCCTTCGGAGGGCCAGGGTTTTTTACGGGCCTTCGAGATGCCAGGGTTTCACAAACTGTGCCGCGTCGCCGCAAGGCCCGATCTCTGCGACGAAAACCCTGACCCGGGTATCTTGCGTGTCCACATCTTTGACACTTGCATTTGCTGTGCATGTTGAATTGCAGTTGGTTGGCAGTCGATCAAGACATTCACACAAAGCACATGCGCGTCGTCGTGTTTGTCACAAACCTCACACAAATTCTCACGCAGGGTCCATCTGTGACGCGTGTCCGAGCCGAAACAGGTCACGATTATTTTGATCCAGCAACAGAAGAAGACAAGCGAAGTAGCCAACAAAGCATGCAGTTGTAACTCACCCGTTCAAAAGAACTCTCAAACTGGCTTGGAGGAGCAGTCAAACCAAAATAGGTGGAGCTCGACCATTCGTTCATGAAGATTCCAGTGCTTTTGCCAGCCAGAGGACAGCTAGGACGACTGCCGCCATGAGCAGGCCTCCAGCTGGTGACGTGGAGCTCGCTGACACCAACATTTTTGAGAATGTGCCCCTTGCTGCAGGTTTCGCGAAACAAGGCAGTGGATGAGGCGCTTTGCGGTGTTTCTTGCTTAAGTGGTTTTTGTCCTTTCGGTGTGGTGGGCAACACTTGGGTGACGCCAGAGCAAGGCATCCCTAAGATGCCCATGGTACTGCACTGTAAGAATGCCTGGCCTGGCTACATTGGCTGGGACAGCTTCAAGAGGTCGCACGTACTGCGCCGGCGGTGTAACGCGGGTCTTCATCGCTCTTGCGCTGCGTGTTGCGGCACATGGTCGATCGCATTGCAGCATGATCGCACTGATGCTTGGACACACAGGATAGGGGGCATTATGGGCACACATTAAGCTTTCGGGTCAAAAACGATCAACTTCGCTTCAGAAGTGTTTCTGGAAGGCGGAAAAACGTCTCAACTTCGCTTCAAATCAGCCTCTTCAAGCACAACTGTAAAAGTAGAAGTGATTCAAAAGGTGGAAAAACGGTTTTACTTCGCTCCAAAACGGCCTCTTCAAGCACAACGCGAAAAAGTAGAAGTGTTTCTAAAAGGCGAAAAACGGCTTAACTTCGCTCCAAAACTGTCTCTTCGATTCAGCACAACTCTGTTCTTGTAGTTGCTTCGCAGTCACTTCGCGGTTACTTCGCAGTCACTTCGCGGTTGCAACGCGGTCACTACGCGGTCATTACGGTCACTACGCAGTCACTACGCGGTCACTACAGTCGCTACGCAGTCACTTCGATTGCCACGCAACCAGAAAGAACACATATTCGAGACTGAGAAAAACGCTCAACTTCGTTCAAAACGGATATCGCTGTCGTGCCTTTGATTTCATTAATGTCTCAAAATGGATTCATTATACCGCCAATCGGTTTCAAGTTTGATTCAATAAAGCGCAAAATGGTTTCAATGTTGATTCATGTTTGCCGCAACAATGAAAAAAAGATCGGAGTCAAACCGGACGATTCCCAGAATGAAACCGGGTAGCAACCGGAATGAAGCCAAGTAGTCTTAGCAAGCAGCCTCTCGAAGCATTTTTTGGTCACTACATGGTCACTACAAGGTCTAAGGTCACTACGTTTCAGTTTTATGAATGGTTCAAGTTTCGAGTCAATGATCGATCATTTTGGTCGCGTGTGCTACGTAGTTGCGTTCCAAATTTGGTTTCGCACGTTTCGAATTTGGTTTCATGAATGGCTCAAGTTTCGAGCCGATGATCGTCATTTTGCGTGTGCTACGTGGTTGCGTTCCAGATTCGGTTTCGCTACGTTTCGAATTTAGTTTCATGAATGGCTTAAGGTTCGAGCTGTGCTTGGATCATTTTGGTGTTGCTATGCTTGCTGTAAGACAGGAACTGGAAAGCCAAGTTCGACAAGCTCATTGATGTGCGAAGCAGCAGCATGCTTGAACGCTTGAGGCGTATATGCTGCAAGAGCCCACATGTTTCCGCGATGCTTTTCCAGCATATGATATTTCCGAGCATTGAACGTAACTGGAGCATCATGCATGTCGATCCACGTTCCATGAAGCAGCTTCTGTCCATTTTTTGTTTCTAGCACAGTCGTTGCTTGCCCGTTTTCATCTTCAATCCAAACTCGTCCTTCCAGAAAGTTTCCTAAAGCGACGGCATGGTTAGCATGTCCAATCATGTTGAGTATATCTCGATGCAACGGCATAGACGGATTGTACAGCACAGCGATTGAAGTCCATGTCTTGGATGGAAAGCGCTCTCTGAGAAAATGGTTGACGGCCATGCACGCTCGTTTCATTTCAGAAGCTTTCGAAATGCCAAAGACGCCGCCATGACCATAGAAGCCGAGAGTGCTGTACTTTTCATAAGCGTGCGGTCCAATGGCTCGAGTGCGACCTCGTTGCTTCCAGCATGCTGACCATTTGTCGAGCAGCACGACCAAGTTGTGCTCAGATGCTCGTTTCATGACGGCCTCGCATGCTAAGTCCAGAGTCACTCTGTCTTCTTTTTGGCAAGACATGTTTATTGACGATGCAACATTAATCCGAGCGCCCTCGCTTCTTCTTTTCCAACTTCTCCACCCGCTTCTGCAGGGACTTCACCACGCCCCACAGGACCACCGACAACTTCTGATAATCCAAGGCCAGCAGTTTCTCCTCCCCGCTCATGGTCTTGCACAGGGTCTCGCCCAGCTTCCCGGCAGCCTGCACGTCCTGGGCGATGAAGCCGAGTTGGTCGCTGCCTCCGCCGATGCGGTCGTAGTACTGTGGCTCCACCGCATCGAAGAGCCGTTGGACGTGCTGCTCCGGCACGCGCCGGATGTTCGTCTTGAGCCGCCGGTCCGAGGCGTTCAGGTGGCCGTAGCCGAAGATCACCTCGCCGTTGCTGCTTCCCCCCGTGTTGGGTTCCACAGCCAAATTAGCGATGCCGCTGGTAGTGTTCAACGAGATGAACTGGTTCAGGGCGTTGAGCTGCACGCCGCCGTTGGCCAGCGCCACCAGCTCGCCCCTGCCCCCCGCGGGCGCGTTGTTCTGCGTGGAGAGGAAGAGGCGCGCCACTCCCGTGGGCGCCTGGTTGATGACGGCCAGCTCACAGAAGCCGCCGGGGTCCCCGAGCCCCGTGACCGCGGCAAACTTGGTGTTCATCTCCAGCCCCGTGGTGCCGCCGGAGAGGAACAGGTAGGGCAGGCTGGCCTCCGGGGCGATGGCCCCGTTGACACGGAGCGTGTCGTTGACCAGGACGCCCAGCGCACCCCCTTCGATCGAGAGCCAAGGCGCGGTCGGATCGCAGCGCACCAGCGGCGCTTCGAGCCAGAGATTGCTGACGACCTCCAGGTTGGCGGTGACGCTGCTGTTGGAGCTGAAGGCGCCCGTGGCCGCCGTGCTGCCCACGGTGAGCTGCGTGATGTCCGCAGTCGTGGCGTTCAGGGTGCTGGCCGCCGCCACCGTCACGTCCCTGTCCATGCTGATGCCTCCGTCGGCGAAGCTGGCCAGCAGCGCGCCGTCTTCCTTGCGGACCGTTACCAGGGCGTTCTGGATCTGGAGGTCGCCCGCTGCGCTCTGCAGCTGGGGCGTCTCCACGAAGGTGGTGGCGGTGACACTGTTGACGGTCAGGTCGGCGGTGGGGGCGATGCCGCCGTTGTTCTCCAGGGTGGTGACGCGGCCGTCGATGGCGCCGACGTCCGTCTCCAGGGTGCTCACGCGGCCGTCGATGGACGTGACAGTGCTTCCGAGCGAGTTGAAGGTGGCCACCAGAGGGTAGCGGCTGTCGCTTTGCGCCTTGCTCCAGCAGTCCGCCTCGACCTCGATGACGCTGAAGTTGCCCAGGATCCCCCGCCCGGTGAGGGGCGGCCGGAAGAGCAGGCTGCGGATGAACTGGGGCGTGAACTGCTCCTGGACGAGGTGGAAGAGGCCGTTGCCCTCGGCCACCGCGGGGTTCCGAGCGAAGTACCTGGCGTCGAGCGGCGCGAAGCTGCTGCTGCTCAGGTACCGCCCGTCCGATTCCGATTTGGTATAGGCGTCGCAGGTGAGCTCGAGCGTGGTGTCCGTGAGGATGGTGTTGGCCGCCAGGGGCGCCCGGGGCAGGAGGGCCTTGATCATGGGGGGAGTGACGTTGGTGCGCACCAGGGACTCGAAGCTCGCGTTGGCGCTGACCGCGAAGTAGCGCGTGTCCGCCTGCGCTTGGGTGAGGAAGCCCGCGCCGGCGATGGCGTCGTCGATCTCTGTTTGGGTTCGCCCCGACGTCCAGTACTGGGTGAGGGTCGCTGTCAACAGCGAATCCAGCTCGGTCCGAGGGTAATACGCGAGCAGCTCGTTGGCCACGTAGCTCTGCGTCTCGGCCTGGGTGTAGTAATTCGACAGATCCACGTTCCCGAGGGCGTTTGTGATCTGCTGATCGACTTCGCTCCGGGAATAGAAGTCGAGCAGCGCGCTGATGATCTTGGAGTCGACCTGGCTGCTGTTGTCATAGCTCGACAAAGCCGAGCTGATGGCCGAGGTCACCGAGCTGCTCGTGGCGTAGTTGGCCAGCTCGCCCGCCACGTAGGTCGAGACCTCCGTTTGGTTCCAGTAGGGCACCAAGGCCGTGGCAATGAGGGCCAGCACCTGCGCCTCGTTTTGGAATTGGGACAGGTCCAGGGCGTCGATGGCTGCGGTGATCGCTGCGCCCGTCTCCGCTTGCGTGAAGGTTTGGCTCCGGGCGTAGCTGTCCGACTCGATGAGGATCGTGTCGTCCAAGTTCTGGAAGCTGGCGGTCAGGGCGCCGGCCACGGACAGGTTGCGCAGCACGTTGCTGCCCCGCAGCAGGTTGAACGTGGGTCCGCCGGTCCAGCTCTGGCCGTTGCTCAGCGTGACGGACGCCAGCGCCGCCGCGATGGCTGTGTCCCGCTCGGCCGCAGTCCCGTAGGGCACCAACGCCGCCGTGATTGCGGCGTCCGTTTGAGTGGAGTCGTAAAAACCCGCACGGGCTGCCGCGATGGCGGCGTCCCGCTGTGCGGCCGTCCCGTAGGGCACCAGCGCATCGGTGATGGCCTGGGTCATCTGAGTCGTGGTGCTGTAATCGGCCAGCTGGGTGTCGGTGTAGGCCTTGCTCTCGTCGATGGCCGCCACCACAGTGACGGTGACTTCGGCTCTCGTGAAGTAATTGGTGAGGGCCGCGGCGATGGCGTCGTCCGTTTGCTGGGTCGTGTACGCATCGCAGCCGAAGCTCAGGGTCCAGTCGTCGTTGGCGAGCTGGATGCTCAAGGGGCCCGTTGCGTGGAGGTTGCGGATTTGGTTGGTGCCGGCCAGCAGGTCCCAGGTCACGTTGCCGACCCAAGCGGGGGCGTTGACCAGATTGGTGGCGCCTCCGAGGGTGGCGATCTCCGCCAGGATCCCGTCGATGGCGGATTGCAGGGTGACCTGCAGGTTGCTGAGGTCTCCTGCCGTGGCGAAGGGCCCGGCGTTCTGGAGGGCTAAAATCTCCGCGTCGTGCCCGTCCAGGCGGACGTCCTGGAGGGCCTGTCCGGCCTGGTAGGCCGTTTGCGTCAGGTAGGACAGGAGCGCCATGGCCACCCGCTGATCCACGTCGGCCGCGGTCTGCCGAGCGGCCACGTCGATGGCCAGCTGGTCCACCATGCTCTTCAGCACGTAGGTCGCCGCGACCGTGGCCAGGGTGGCGTTGTTGGTCGAGGCGATGCTACTGTTCATTGCTGCCGTGGTGGGATGATTGCTGAGCTTCAGATCCACCGAAGCGGGCGTGGACTTGCCGTCGACCTGGATCTGCAGGGCGTCCAGGGCGGACTGGTTGGCCTTGGAGGCCAGGCCCAGGGTCAGGCTGGTGTTGACAGCAGTGAGGCCGGAAGCGTTGGCCGCGATGAGGCCCTCCGCTGCGGAGAGGTCCGCGGCCAAAGCGTAGGGGGTGAGGTTCGGGGCTGCGGGCAGGGCGCTGACTTGGCCCTGCAGCGCTGCGATGGCTGCGGCATTGGTGCCGATGTCCGCGGTGTGCTGGGCGGATTCCGTGAGCGGTGTGTAGGCCGTCAAGACGGTGGCGAGCTGCCCGGCGGAGATGCCTTGCAGCTCGATGACCGGGGGCTCTGTCACGCCGTCGTCGAGGATCCGGCCGGTGAGGGTGGATGGGAAAAGGCTCATTTACACTAGTCGAGAACCGACACGCCGCTGCCGGAGAGGGTCACGATCTGCATGGAAACGAGGCCTATGTAGATGGAATCCACGCGGTCCGCCAGCATGTTGCGGAACGTGAAGCGGCACAGGTCGCCGGAGCGAGTGCTGATGCCGCTCGTCGGGTGCTTGGGCACGCGCTCCGTGGGGAATGCGGCTACAAACTGCGTGTTGTCATAGTTGAACAACCGCATGTTACGGATCTTTGAGTCATAGCTCCCTGTCATGAGCTCAAGAAAATGATGATATTCTGCGATGGATTTGATCGAGTTGCGAGGGAACTGGAGACTTCCGAGCTGCAGCTGGCCCTCCATGACGGTGGCCGCCGAGACGTTTGGGAAGGCCTCTCCGGGGTACTCGAAGTTGGAGACGTGGTTCTCTCCGGTCTTGTTGAACGTCACGAAGGCGCCCAGGAGTTTTGTGAACGCTCTGGCCACGGTGACGTTGTAGTTCGTGGAGCCCGCCGGGATCGAGGACTGCTGCACGTGGAGGCTCGGAAAGCTGAAAACCAGCGATCTGTTGGACAAAAGGATGCGCTCGAAGCTCTCCTGGAGGGCACTATCAAGGGTCACCTGATCGGCCAAAAGGTGCACGTTTTCGATTTGATAATCGAGGCTGGAGCCCACCCCGGCGCGCATGGCCATCTCGGGCTCGGCAAATTGGATTTCGAGCACCAGGTTGAGCTGCGGAGGCAGCATCTTGCCGCAGTTGAACATACCGATCAGGTGGGGAGCCATGAGCACGTCGCGCTTCTGCCCGGGCTGCACGGGTAGGGCCCAGCCGCCGGCGTCCACGGGGAGGCCCTCCCACTGGCGCCCCTTCCACCACTCGTCGTTTTTCAGCAGGCTGTACATGAAGGCCGAACGGCCGTAGTAGCTGATGTCCTCGACGCGCTGGCCGTTGGCAAAGAGCTGGATGCGCTCGATGAAGCACGAAGGGTCGGGGGAGCCGCAGAGCATGTCGCTGGAGCCGTTCAAGTTCCGGAAATCCATCCCGGTGGTCAGCGGAATGCGGCAGACCCGCGAGGTCGTCGGGGAGAAAGTCGACAGAGAGCTTGGGAAATACTGAATCGATTTTCGGCATAGTTGGTGTTGCCCGTGGCCAGCTTGTAGTCGAGGCTGGCGACGAGCTCGTCGTTGACGGCTTGCGTCACCTGCTCCATCACTTTACCTTATGCAGCTTCCGGTTCGCTCGCCTGACGAAGGGCGTCGAAGGACGGCTGGGTTCCGAGGGGTCCCCGGTCGCCGCGGGACTGGCGGCTGACCCGGGATCGTTCGCTGCCGGAGGACACGGGGATGGGAACGTTGTTCAAGCCGAAGGGGGTTTGCGCCTGTGGCCTCGGACGCCTCGCCGGGCGGCTTCGGATCTGTGGCAGCGGCCGATTCCTGGGCTCGCTCTCCGACTCCGTGTCGATCCTGAACGCCTCCGGCTTGCTGTGCTGGGCCCTCCGCTGCTCCTGGATGAAGTAATGGTCCACGGCTCCGCTTTCTTGCATCCCGTTCAGGGTCTGCATGGTCATGCTCGGCCGCGAAGCATCGCTGTCCGTGCCGCCTCCCGTTGCAGCGCCCCAGCCCATGAGGTGCGAAGCCGCGTTGAGCCCCTTCGATGGCCCACGCCGTGCCGACGAGGGCAGCACCTGCTGCCGCCACTGCCAGGCCTCCCGTCGCCGCACCCACGGTGCCCGCCGCAGCCAGGGCTCCCTCGCCCACCAGCGCCAAGGCTCCCGTACCAGCCTCTGCCACGGTTGCCGCTTCCGCTGCTCCCGCCGCTGCCTCTGCAGCAGTGGCGAAGCCCTCCAATCCTTCCGCTTCCGCGAGCTGCTGCGAAGCGAAGCTCTCGATGTCCTGCGCCGCTTGGCGCTCCACCTCCGCCGCCCGCTGCCCCGCCCTCTGCAGCAGGGGCTCCACTTCCGAGGGCCGGCCGATGATTTGCGGCGCAGGCACTTCGTCCGGTAATGGGGCCAGTCCCGGTGGGCGCCTGGGGATGCGAAGGGTCCTGTCCAGCCAGTCGCCGCCACCTCGCAGGGCCAGCGTCGTCTGGTTCTCCGACACCGCACCGCTGCCGCCGCGCCCGCCGCACCTCCCGCCACGATCGCCTCCGCGGCCTGAATGCCGCTCTCCCTCATGCGGCCTCCCAGCGTCGGGGGCCTGGGCGGGTTCAGCCCGTCGTTGCGCAGAGCCTGTTCGGGATCCGTGCCCCCGTCGTCGCTGTCGGGCAGGAAGGACGGCCTCGTGAACTCTCTGGGCGGCCGAGGGAAGGGGACTCCCTCGTAGCCCTCGTCAGCGGTCTCGAACGCAGCCGCCGGGTTCAGCGTCGTGTGCGGCATCGGCGCATCGCTGAGGGGCTCCGAGGCGTTCGGAAAATTATCGAGATAGAAGTGGCTCGACGTGTAGATGCTGGCCTTCCGGTTTGGGAGGTCCAGGGCGAGGGGCTCGCCCTCTTGGATGTAACCGAGGACTTGGCCGAAGGAGGGCTTCACGCGGAAGCCTCCACGTCTCCGTTCCTCCATCTTTACTTACATCAGTCCTCCGAACACCTGGCTGTCGCTACTGTTTCTTCCAGCGGCCACGTCCCGCGCCATTCGATGCACGCCTTGGCGCTCAGCCGGCGCGTAGCGGAGCTGTGGGATCCTTCTGTTGACGGCCTCCGTCATCCTGCCGAGCTCGTCGGCGTAGGATTCGCCCTCTTGTCGAAGGCGCCGGTTCGAAAGCCATTGGTTGAATGCCTGTGCCTCCACGAGCTGCTGATGGCGCCGGCGGAGAAGCGGGTTGAGATTGTAGCTCGGATACATCCGGCTAAATTGGCGCAGCATCTGCGGCTCGTTGCGACGCTCGAGAGGCATCATCCTTTCCCTTTTACATTTCAATCGTGTTTCTCGCGAGGAGTTCCATGTAGCGGTCCTGCCGCTCCATGTAGCGCAGGGCGCGCTCTTGAGCCGGCGTCATCCTCACAGGCTCCACTGGCGGGGCAGGGGGCTCCGGGGCAGGGGAGGCGGTGGTGGCCGGAGCCGGCGCAGCGTGCGCGGGCTCGGGAGCCGGTGCTGCGACCTCTTCGGCGGGCACCGTTTTGGGCGGCTTTGGTTTGTTTTTGGAACCGGGCGGCCGGCCTCGTCTCTTGGGTGCTGCTGGCTCCGGTTCGGGGGCTGGGGGCTCTGCGGCCTGCGGTGCGGGCACGGGTTCCGGAGCCGGCTCCACAGCATCTGGCGCAGGCTCTGGAGGAGCGTCGTCCACCACATTTTCAGCCATTTAATTGGAATAAAGATTTTATTGCTCGTGGTCTAGGAAAATCGCGAAACTCACGCTGGTCCCGCGAGTGTTCACTACGTTTCCATCAACGTCAGTCAGCCTGAAGCGCAGAGTCCTCAAAGTAATGGGGCCGTGCAATCTGACATAGTGGCCTTCGTCAGTGCGAGTTTGCATGATGAAACCCACTCCTTTATCGACTATGAGCTTACAGAGAATATCCTGCCCCAGGGGGCCTTTGATCTCGGCAGCGTTCGCGAGCGTCGAGCATCTTAAAAAGAGCTCAGAGTAGGCATTCATCGTGACAAACACGAAGATCTGCAAGGCACCGTCGATGAAGGAGGGTCCGAGGAGGTGGTTGATCGAGAAAGGCTTGCTGGGCGAAGCGCCCGACGGGTAGCTTCCGGTGCCGGGGAAGCGGTCCCGGAGCTGCTGGTCATTGAGTATGACTCGGTTGCCATCCGAAGCGACTTGAATTTCATTGGTCGCCTCGACGTATGTAGCCGCAGCGTAGTTGGAGCTGATCCAAGAAGCTAATCGAGTTCCGGTGTAGGCACCCACGGGCAAGGTTGCCCAGTTCAAGGTCCCGAGGGCCTGGTCTTCCCAGTAGAGGTACTGGCCTCGATCAGTGCTCAAGAAAGCGTCGGCCACCCGGAATTTGAGGATGCTGAGCTTGGCGCCCGTCTGCAGGTGGATGGTCTCTCCGATGTCCATCTCGAAGCTGGCGTCGTCCCCCGCGACCCTCTTCCGGGAGTCGCAGTAGATCGTCGTCATATGTCGCTTTCTTTTACGCCAGAAACTCCGCATCGATGTCTCAGAGCCCTCGCTGATCTGCCGGGGCCGCTCTGGGTGGGGCCACCTGGGGTCGACGACTCGCTGCGTGCTGGTGCAGCACTGGACATGGTGGCACTCGCTATCGCACACCGGGCCCGCTCCCAGCAGCTTGCCCACCACTTGGCTCAGGATCGTCCCCATTTTCAATCACGAAGCGCTCCTCCCAGCGCTTATAAAACATCTCGGACCGGGGCTTCAAGTAGTGGATGAAGAGGAAGCTGTAGGGCTCTCGAACCGCTTCCTCGTAGATGGCCTGCAGCTCCTTCTTGGGCAGCAGGGCCGTGAGCTCCTCGAGCACGGCTTCCAGCTCGAGCTGGTTGCGCAGCCGCCACACACACATGAACTGCATGTTCACGCGAACCGCCGCGCTGATGAGCCGCAATTTTTGACTCGACACCCAGGTACTGATCTGCATGTGCCGTCCGCGGATGAAGAGCGTGTCCAGGGCGCCGTCGCCGGTGCGGCGGTGGAGCTCCGGCTGATCCGCGAAGTCGTCGATTACTATGAGGATTTGGTAGAGCTTTTTGAAGCCTAATTCCTTCGTTTTTCGGGTGATTGCCTTCTGCTTTTCGATGATGCCACGCAGGGCCCCCTCGTCCCACTTGTCGAAGTAGACCTGCTCCCGGTCCGTGTTGACGCCCATGTCGTGCTCGATGAAGTGCTTCACGGGCTTCCAGGCATCGTCGATCTCAATGCTCGGCGACATCACTATGACTCTTTCAAAGACGGACTCACCGCTGGCCGTGCGGTACTGGTCGAGGATGGCGCTAATCAACGCCACCGTCTTCCCGGATTTGCTCGGCCCGAGGAAGATTCCAGTGCACGGCACGCGGGGAACGATCGGGTCGCGTGGTTGCTTTGACGTGTAGTCGGCGGTGGGGAAGAGTTTCACTTTCCCCATTGAGCTTTTTACTCCAAAGCGCTTTGTAGCACTCGTAGAGGCACATTTATGCTCTCGGCGATCTCCTCGCAGAGCCGAGGAGGGATGGAGTATAGTTGGTCCCGGTTCTGACCGATTCGTTCCTTACCGCCCCGACGTTGGGCTGTTTCGAGATGGCGACTGCCCCGAAAGGCCTCGCAGCGTTGCTTCTTGCAACACACCGGCCGGCTGGGGTGCCAGGGAAGGTTGTTCCAGATGCGAGTTGCTTTCCGGTAGCGATAGCCGTACTGGCAATAAGTCACGTCATCGAAGCGCAGGTCCTTCATGTAGCTGCGAGTTTTGAGCAGGCCGCTCTGAGGATTTTCGATGGCCCAGTACCGAGGCCGCAGGTGGCCGATGATCTCAATGGTTCGGAGGACAAGGCTGTCGCCTTCCTCCAGCCGGCGAGCTCGCCTACTCATCGCGCGAGAGAACTCGGTGCACACGGGGCTAGCCCAGACAAAATCGAAGTGCCCCGGTTGGAAGACGCTGTAATCCCATTGCAGGATGTCTTCGCAGATGGAGGGGTCGCTCTGCGGGTCAGAATCAAGACTCGTAACCTCCCAGCCAAGGGCCTCGAAGGCTCGGCCGATGCTCTTCGTGCCGGAGAACAACTCCAGCAGTCTCATGCTTTTCCCAGGGCGACGACAAAAGCCACATGGCCGCGATGACGCTGACCAGCGCGATCAGCGCACAGAGGCACTCTCCCGAGGCCACCGGCGAGACAGCTCGTTCAGCGGACGACATTTTTTTTATTCGGGGGAGAAAAAGAAGCATGAGCGGCCAGTCAAGCCTGACAGTGGAGCTCGGCGATCTGTCCTTCAACAAGAAGGGAGGGAAGTTCTTCCCGCTGCGAGGCAGAGGCGCACGCGCACCAGAGTGGTCGTCCGCCGAGTGGCTCAAGATCCTCTGGCACCCGAGCGGGTTCAAAGATCCCGACGCCCGTCGGGTGTCGCTCAGCCTCGAAGCTGACGAGGGCGTCAAAACGTTCTTCCGCGGGGTCGAGGAACACCTCGTCCGTAGCCTGGCGGCGCTGTCGATAAAGGACAGCAGGCTTTTCGGCAAGCCTCAGACGGAAGCGGAAGTCAAGGAGCGCTTCCTGTCGTGCTTGAAGACTAACGCTCGGTGCGAAGCTTTCGTGAAGACCAAGATGGACTGGGATAAGTTGCGGATCTGGGGTCCGAAGGGCGAGGTGCTCAAGGAGCCCGGCGAGCTAGCGGGTCGGGAGTGCAAGGTGAGGTGCGAGCTCCGACAGGTCTGGCTGATGACGGGGCAGTGTGGCCTCTTGGTCGAAGTTACCGACCTCATGCTGAGGGAGTCTAGCAACGAGCGGTGTCCATTTTCGAACCTCGCCTCTGCCTGATTTTGCACGAAAGCGAAGATTGGGCGCTAAACACCGTACCGCACCCCAATTTTTTCGACCTTTCAGGCGCTTAGGGTAGATTGGCGGCGTCCCTGTGGCTATCGTCGACCGGATTCGTGGAGGGTTTAGGGTGCCGTCTCACCAGATGCTCGGTGCTGTTCGCTTTTGCGCACTGATGCCATTTTGTGTTTATTCTGTAACAGTATTCTAGTTAGGCACGCCGACTTTTGCAATAACTTCTTTGCTAGAATGCTTTCGCCGCACCCTAACCCCTTCAGCCCTTGCAGTAGGTTGCTTCCACGATTGCCCTGTGAGTGTTTTTTTGCGCATCCCTAACCCATAGGCCCAGGCCATAGGACCCCCTACCATACCCCAGCGTTGCTTTTTGCTGAAGTTGTGCTTCCCGCGCCGCGGTTCCTCAGGTAGGACCAAGAGCATGAATCGTGAACATGGTCGCTAAGCGGCACGGCAGCACGAAGGCGGCGCGCTCGTAGCAGCACCAGCATAGCAGCGCGAGGCATACAGCACGCACACACGTAGCAAGCGCCGTAGTGGCTGGGCAGGACGGGCTGGGACGGGACTGGCGGGAGCCTCAGATCGCTCGTAGACAGACGTAGGAGTGCCGGTAGGATGGTAGGGTCTCAAGTCGTCGTAGGAGTGCTGCGAGCGTGCCGTAGGTGTGCTTGTAAGACTTTGTTGTTCTGGCCGCTGCCCAGCGGTAGGAGCCTTGTTGCCGTATAGGAGTGTTGGCAGATTGGCGCAGGAGTGCTGGTAGGTATGCTTGCGCTTCTCCCCGCCCCAGCCCGTAGGACCGTTGCGTTTCTTCACACTGCCAGGTCACACTGCGCCGATCCTCAGAAAGGTTTGTTTTTCGGACGTTCGGGGTGTGAGGTTCTTGTTGCCTGACTGTGTGCTGGAATTGCCTGCCTGAGTTTCCATGGTTTTTGCACCGTGCGAAGGGTGATCAAGGCCATGACGCTTTTTTGAACAGATGTTCCTGAGAGCAAAGAGCATGTTCTCGACCAGGTCTCGGCCGATATTCGTCGTCTCCTTCCAAGCCATGGTGCCGGCCTGAGCAGGTTTCGCACCGCGCTTGGTTTGCTTTTCAGTGTTTGCTTTTGAAGGTGCTGCTATGTTCAAGCGAATGTTTGTCGCGTAGTAGTGTAGGAGCAATGACCGAGGAGAGCAATGGTAGTCTCGACAAGCGCCGCATGTCAAGTTGGGAGGCCTTCAAAGGCGTTTTCGATACGGGAGTAGCTACTCTCACGCTGTTGGTTGGAGTGGCTTTTTTGACGACTGGTGGAGCAGCCATCTACAAGTGGACAGCATATCCATTGGCGAGGCCGATAGGGCGCCTGAGCCTGCTTCTCCGGAAGGTCATCGAACTCCCGGATGCACCGGTCGTGCGGGCGGACAGTCGGCCGTATGCTGCGCTGAAGAGAGACAGAGCCCTGATCCTGCAAGGTCGCAACAAGGATGGCAAGACCACGCTGCTGCGGACGTCGTTGCCGTGGTGGCGTCGTTTTGGACCCTGGGCCCACTACGGGCTGTACCTCAACGGCGAGGCAGGAACGGGCGTAGAAAGCTTCGCTCAGTGGCAGACGACCCAGCTCTCCGGCCTGACAACGACCGCCGGTGGAGAATTGCAGATGATGCTGCGACAGTACCGCGAGAGCCAGTGGCTCAGGTCGCGGTTGCGCGCCAAAGCCAGCCATCGTCCTAGTGGACCAATTCGAGGAGTTGCTCAAGAGGTACCCGAGCCAGGCTCTGGATTGGGCCAACTTCCTGACCAACCAGCACGTCCGCTTCGGGCTTGCCCGCGTCATCTTCGTAGTGAACTCGGACAAGGGAACCCGGACCTTGCTGAACTTGAATCAAGGAGATCGTTTTGACGTCCTGGTGATGCCTCCCGCTGACGGCAAGCACGCGACGGGCCTTGATGAAGAGCTCTACCGGAAGTGCAGCTACAACGTCGGCCTCTACAAGAACGTGGTGGCCAAGCTGGACTCGGGGGAGATTGACCATGTGGATGTGGAGGAGTATGTCAGCAAGAAGCTGCGTAGGTGGGAGGAGGACTTCCACATCCCGTATCCCTTCAAGTACGACAGATCTTGGAGCGAGCTGGCCGAGAAGGAGTCCCTGCCTCTCATGAAGCAAAGGCTGGGGCAGGCCTTGGAGCAAGTGCTCCTGGCACAGCCCATGTTGACCCCGGAGGAGGTGGAGGAGCAGATGGAGATCGCCACGAGGTGCTGGAAGACCCTCAGCAAGATGCAGGTCCTCGACGCCATGGAGCCGGAGTGGGCCAAGCGACTGGAAGGCGCCGGGGCTGAGCCAGCAGTGGCGGAGTCCCTGGCGGAGCACATCCGCTGCCTCATAGGCAACCCTGTGCCGAACGAGCAGGGCGAGGGCCAGAGTGAGCCTCGTTCGGAGTAGATGCGTACGGTGTTTTTGAACGTTTGCATCGGGAGCCTCACAGTACAGAGCTCATGCGCGTGAGGATCGGTGGCAGGCAAAAGCTGGGTGCGGTTGTTCAGAGCCGACCGTGCGATTGGAGCCCGTGTGAGATAGACCCGAGGTCCGGCGTCTGCACGCAGAGTCCCCTGCGGCGGGCTTATGTTTCGAACGCAATGTGACTCGTGACTCATGCATGTGCGAGAGGGCGTGAAGCTGCCCTGATGGACTTTGAAGTCGCTCCCCTTGAGTCCGGCGCTCAGACGCTCGGTTGATCCACACTCTTGCCTGGGGTTTTGCGGTTTGTTTTTGTGAGCGCGCAATGAGTGCCTGGTCCCGCTTCCACCACCCTCCCCCTCCCGTATCTTTTTGCACCTTCGTTCCCTTCGCCCAGGTCCTTATCATCCGCGATCGTTGACTTCTTCAAGGGCGCTGAGCCGTAGGAGCCTTGGTAGGACGGCAGATTGCATCAACTGCGAGCTGGGGTTCGTATGAAGCGCCACTGCCAGCCGTTTGAGAAAGCGGGTCTTGGCATTGCATCCTTCGAGCATCGAGCACCCAAAAGCCCGGTACAGTCACCCAAGAAAGGCCGGTACAGTCACCCAAAAGCCCGGTACTATCCGCTCTTCGCGTCGTGATGCTCAGCTGCGGTTTTTTTCGGATGTTGGAGGTGCAGGGTTTTAATGTTTGTGCCAGCTGATGTTCTCTTGTAGCCCCAAAGCTGGGATTCCCGAACCCCTTAAGGCTTCCAAGGCAACCTGAGGTTTTAGAGCCGGAGTTGTTTGATGGCGCGGGGCCGCCCCTCTATGGGGGGCTATCCCAAAAACAGGGGTGCACCACTTTTCTCAGCTTGCTCAGGAATCTGGGCGCCCGCAGCTTCGATACCAGGCCTCGATCCCCGGCTTCGATACCCGACAGGTCTCGATCGCCCGGATTGCTCCGGAATTCGGCTGCTTTAGAAAAAAGGGGCCTCCTGCATCACACCGCTCTCGGCTGGCCGGATTGCTCGGTATCCCAAAGTGGTCCCAGTGGCCGGATGGCGCGCGACGGCTCTCCGGAACAAACCTTTTTGGCAGCATCAGCTCCGCGGAGCATACCTTTAGGCACCATCAGCTCTGCGGAGCAAGCCCGTTTGCTCTGCACGTGTGCCCTCCGCGGAGCAAACCCTTAGGCATTAAACCCTAAACCCTAAACCCTACTAAACCCTAAACCCTCGGCTCCGCGGAGCAAGCCTTCGGCGCCGTCAGTTCTGCTTTTCAAGCCTCTAGGCACCATCAGCTTCAAAGGGGGTGCCCGCCTCGGCTGCATTGGTCCAAATTGCATGACGTGCCGCACAGCAGTCGACCATGCAAACGTGAGACTGAGCAGTAGGAGAGGCTCTAAGCACGATCAGTCCAAGTGCGTTCATCGTCGGGGACTTTTGATGTCACGCATAGGAAAGATTATTTTCTAGAGTTGAGAGCATGGCCGCTGTTCTTCTCGGCGCCGTGGCCGGCGTCAGAGTGCGCGAGACGGGCCTCAACAGGGCCGAGTCCTCCTGGTGGCTCCGGCAGTACGCCCTGGACCCGCCGCCCGAGCAGCTGCTGACCGTGACGTCGCTCTACGCCTTGAGAACGCACCTCGATGCCCACCTGCGCACGCAACTGGGCTTCTTCATCAAGGTCAAGTTCGACATGGAGGTCTTCCTACCCGGTTGGGGAGCCATTGAGCCCGGCGTGGGAGCCGAGCGGATTGAGGATCACTACCTGCTGCAGCCCTCGCCGTTTGGCTCGTGACGCCCAACGGCGATCCAGACCGCCGCATGCGGAACATCGTGGAAACGGCCCGGTTGAAGCTCGAGCAGCACCTGGAATCCGCGAGGCTGCGCAACTCCAGAGAGATGATCGGTGGCATCAAGCACATCTACGTGCTGGTGAGTCCGGGCATGCAGATGTCGCAGCTTCCTCCCGCGCCCGTCTTCGGCGAAGATCTGCAGATGGGAGCTCCTCACCCTCACCCCTTGCCCGAAGAGCTTGTGGCGAAGAAGTGCTTCTGGAACCCGCGCACTGAGGACTTCTCCTGCTTTTCCTGGTGCGTCAGGGCCCACTTGGCGGAGGTGCACAAGCTGCCTGACCAAAGGCCGAAGACCTCTACCAGGCTCACGGACGAGGTCTTCTACCGCGTACCGCCAGCTAGGGGCAAGTACAGCAAGCAGGCGAAGCGCGAGCTGGAGGACTTCGGTCTGAACTGGTCCACGCTGCCGGATCCGAGCCAAAGGGGTGTGTGTTGGACCGACATCGCGGAGTTTGAGAGGGCCAACGGCGGCCTCATCCACGTCCACGTGTGGGACTGGTGTCGCCAGGAGGTGGCCGGCAAGAGCTACTTCGAGCGCCATCTGGTGCGCGAGCCTACCTACGGCGGGCCGAAGCCGCAGCATGAGGTGCATCTGCTTCGCTTGGACGCGCACTACGTCCTCATCCACAATATGTCGGCCTTCTTCAGCAGCCAAGGTCGCGCTTTGGACGGCTCTAGGTCCCGAGTCCGCCACGTCTGTCACCGGTGCCGCTGTGGCTTCCGGTCGGCGGAAAACTTGGCGCAGCACCAGCAGGAACCTTGCAGCTTCGACCCTGGACAGCGCAAAGCGGTTTTGCGCATGCCGGACGTCTCGAAGCGCCAGCACCTGGTGAGGTACAAGCCGGGTCCCTCGGCGGAGTTCTGCCCGCTCGTCGTCTACAGCGACCTAGAAGCCTTCTCAGACCCGGTGCCCCAAGCTGCCGAAGACCTTCACTCTGTGCAGCGGCGAGTCGCCTCCTTGGCCTTCAGAGCGGTGACCCGCAACGGCTTCGAGCTGCCGACGGG
Source organism: Minwuia sp. (assembly GCA_965228535.1). Taxonomy (GTDB): domain Bacteria; phylum Pseudomonadota; class Alphaproteobacteria; order Minwuiales; family Minwuiaceae; genus Minwuia. Next base: position 2,826,267 of record CBDDHU010000003.1, read on the forward strand.
AGAGATGGTATACCTCACACGGGCTGAGGCGGGCGAGAGCGAGCACGCCGTAGTGGAACGCTACCTCCGCTTCCTGCTTCGCGTGGGCAAGCGCTACCTGCTTTGGAAGAAGACCACCAACGTGCCCGCTCGCCCGACGGCCGCGGAGTGGGAGGAGCACCAGGCCGCTACCAAGTGCGCCAGATGTGACAAGGCCTTCGTCGAAGGGTGTCCTCGCAAAGGGAAGGTCCTCCACCACCGACACGGGACCGGTGAGTACATCGAGACCCTTTGCGGCTCCTGCAACCGCGCTATCACGCAGGCGCGCGAAGTGCCAGTCGTCTTCCACAACGGCGGCAACTACGACTTCAAGTTCCTCATTCGCACGATCGCCTTCCTGCGGCGCGAGGCTGAGCCGCAGGACCCCGACTCGGACGAGGAGCCGCAGGAGGCCGACTCGGACGAAGAGCTGGAGCCTCAGGACTCGGACTCCTTGGAGTTGGACGAAGAGTCAGAGGTGGACTTCAAGAAGCTTCACTTCAGCGTGCTCTTCAAGACCTCTGAGAAGATGCTGCAGGTGAAGCTGGGCAACCTGGTCTTCCGCGACTCCATCAACTTCTACAACTCCGGGCTCGACAAGCTCATGGACAATCTCGCGAAGACGGCTCCCGACGGCAACCTGGCCGCGGTCTTCCCCCACGTGGCGGCAACGCACCCGGAGCTGCAGCCTGAGGCTTTGACGGTGGAGAGGCGCGTGCTTCTGCGCAAGCACTTCGCGCCCGAGAAAAGCGACTGCACCGAAGAGGACTACTGGAAGTGGACCTGGTCGCTTCTCCTACGCAAGCTTCCGATGCCCTTCAAGCGCATGCAATCCACCGACATGTGGTCGATGCCGGCGGTTTGGGCCGATGAAGCCTACGAGTCCGAGCTCAAGACCGTCAAAGCGGAGGAGATCGCGCTTCTGAGGGAGACCGCGGCGATCATGGGCTGGAGCACGTTCCAGCAGGTGCACGACTGCTACCTGCACATGGACCTGTGCCTGGCGGACGTCATGGAGGCCTTCAGGACGGCGTTCTTTTCGAAGTTCGGGCTTGATCCGCTGCAGTACGTCACCCTGCCCAGCGCCGCCTACGACGCAATGCTCAAGTCCTGCCTGACTCAGAGGCCGGCTCGGCTCATCACGGACTCCGGCATCTACAGGACGGTGCGAAGCTCCATCATGGGCGGGCTCTCTTGCGCCTTCCAGACCTACGCGAAGGCCAACTCGCCGGAGCTGGGGCCGGGCAAGTGGAACGAGGACGAGGACCGGAGCTACTTGCTGCAGATGGACATCTCCTCCATGTACCCCTACATCATGACGATGCCGATGCCGGCGAGCTCTGGAGAGACGCTTAGCCTCCCGGAGGGTCGTGCTGAGCGCTTGGCCTGGGTCAAGCAGCAGCTCGAGGAGATCGACTTCAAGCGGAGCGACGAGACGGAGTGCCTACTCTTCGTCGTGGACTTCAGCTTTCCCTGCCACCTGCACGACTACCTGGACTGGGCGCCTCCCTGCAAGATGACGGTAGAGCCCGAGCTGCTCTCGGAGTACTCGCGCAAGGTCATGCAGGAAAACGGCTTGACGCCGGGCAAGGTCGCCAAGCTCGTGCCTTTCTTGGGGCGTCACTGCAAAGAGGGCGTGGACGGCAAGCGCCTGGCCTTCATGGTGCAGATCATGGGTGCCAGGATCGAGCGAGTGCACGAAGCGATCCGCTTCAAGTGCGCGCCCTTCCTGTCAGCCTGGATGAAGGGCATCTACGACGAGCGTCTGCTCATGAAAAAGCAGAAAAGGACCGTGGAGTCTGAGATGCTGAAGCTCGTCATGAACGCCATCTACGGCAAGCTGATCCAGAACGTGGAGGGCTTCAAGAACTCGCAGGTCTACACTTCCAGCTCGAGCTTCGTGCGGGCGGCGAATGGACGGCGCGTGAAAGACATGGACGTCTTCTTCGGCGAGGGCGAGTTTCTTGGCGTTGTGCACAGCGTGGACAAGCAGGTCCGGCAGAAGTCTCTGGTGCAGGCCGGGTGGCGAGTGCTGGAGCTTAGCAGGCTCCAGATGCTCATGAACCACTACTTGGGAATGAAGCATCTCTTCCCCGATGCTGTGGTCACGCTCACGGACACAGACTCCGCCCACTACTACATCAAGGCCGACAAGGATCCGCTGCTCGAGCTCGCGCTGGCGAACGAGGACGAGCCCGGTCGGTGGCCTTGCTTCTTCGACCTCGCCAAGAACCTGGTGGGCAAATCGGGCACCATCGAGACGGTGCTGAGCCACTTGACGGCCTCGCAGCTGAGCATCGCCCGAGCCAGAGCTGGCGAGCTGGGCGGCTTCGGAGTGGAGCATCTGCCGCGGCGGGTCTGGGAGGAGATCAACCTGCGGGCCAAGCTGTACAGCACCCGCTTCAACGACGACGCTGACGAGCAGAAGTCCAAGGGCATCGTGAAGCGAGCGCGGCCGAAGCACGAAGCCTACCGCGAGACCATGGCGACTGGCCTCGAGCAGGCGGCGTCGTTTTCGGTGCTGCAGAGCCGGCAGTTCATCCTGGCGGTGGCCCAGCTCAGCAAGAAGGCGCTGAGCCCGCTGAACGACAAGGTCTTCCAGGTGTCCGCCCTTGAGAATCGGCCTTTGGGCCACTGGCGGAACCACGAGATGCTAGCCAAAGTGGCCGAGCATCCGAACCTGGGTATCGAAAGCCTCGCTTTTCAGAGGATCATGATCTTCCTGTTGGGTCGGCCAGACGTCGTCCGCTGAGATAGCGAAACCGAAGCGCTACAGGCTTCGTGACGTCCTGCACAGCTGCGCGGCCTGCGAAGTTGTGAGAGGCGTCTTCGCGCCACTTGAACAGGGCGGGAGATGCCATCCGACGAATCCGTCGCTCAAAGCCCGGCGCCTTCGTGCCATCTGTACATAGGTAGGGTCGGAGCCTCACAGAGTCCAACTGCTCGCAAACAACCAGCACGACAGTGTTTGAGACCGCTTGCGCATCATTTTTGACCGTCTGAGCGCGTGTTTGTATACAAGTTGGCATCAGGGCGGCGCTACCGGGCCAGGCGCAAACCGCACTTCTCTCCGAGCCAATGCGTTTCTGGCTTCTCTCGAATCCAGCGCGTAGCGTCCCACCGCTATTGCTTTGCGCAGGTCTCGAGCGACGAGCTTCCCTCCGTGCCAACCGCCTAGAGTGAACAGCGGACCCATGTCTGTGTGCTCGATTCGAGTGATGGGGTAGCTCTGCTCCGTCCAGGCTGTTTCGGTAACTCGGTAGGCTCCTCTGTTTTCCCTAGGCTTGACTCTGACCTTCACCCTATCACCCACTGCCAGGAACGGTCGAGGGGGAGCGTTTCTCTTGGCCTGCGTCTGCATGACTTGCCTGGCATGTTCGGCTTTCGTGGGATCCGAGTAGGCTTGGTCGGGAGCGACTCCCGTGCCGCCGTGCGTTCTGCCGTTGTACTGCGCTAGAACGTCTGGGAGTAGCTGGTGCCACCTGTTCCGGGCCGCTAGCCCAGCCGAGATCCTCCTCAGTAGCGCTTCCTTGAGAGTTCTGATCGCACGCTCCACGAAGTAGGCGTGACCTCGACTCACGACCTTGTCCACATCGAAGTAGTCCAGCTTTTGCTTGAACTCGCTTTTGAATTCTGAACCGTCGTCTGAGTAGACGTAGGAGGGAACGCCGAGTGCTTTGACGATTTGATTCCACGCCGCGGCTGCAGCTGGCGCCGTTTTGGAGGCCAGAGGCACGGCTGCGACTTTCTTTGTGAAGACGTCGATGGCCACTAGCATGTATCGGTAGGGCTTTGCGGAAAAGACAGACATGTCAGCGAGATCCACTTGCAGCTGGTGCATGGGTTCGGTTGGAACAAAAGAGTTGTAGCCTCTTTGGGGGCGATCCTCCCGGGTTTTGACAGTCTCCATGAACTGAACCACATCGCTTCGAGTGATCGCAGGATCTTGCTGACGGGCCTGCCTGAGCGTGTCTGCGATGCTGCCAAAACCGTTGCGCGGATCCTCGTAGATTCGCTTGATTAGGGCTTGCCTCGCAGCTGCCATGCTTTAACTTGTTTCTGTTTTGAGAGTGGAGCTCTTGGGCAGAGACTTACCGCGTAGTGGTGACTCGGTTTGGGTCCGGGAGTGGCTCGGTTTGGGTGTGGCTCGGTTTGGTCCGGGAGTGGCTCGGTTTGGTCCGGGAGTGGCTCGGTTTGGGTCCGGGGAGTGGCTCGGCTCGGGTCCGGGAGTGGCTCGGTTTGGTTCCGGTTGCTGCCCGGTTTCGTTCCGGTTTCATTCCGGGAATTGCCCGGTTTCATTCCGGAAATCGCCCGGTTTGACTCCGATCTTTAATCATTGTTGCGGCAAACATGAAGCATTATTGAAACCTTTTTTGCGCTTTATTGAATCAAACTTGAAACCGATTTGCGGTATAATGAATCCATTTTGAAGCATTAATGAAATCAGAGGCCTACGGCAACAATGTCTTGATCAAATAGTCCGTTTTGGAGCGAAATTGAGCGTTTTCTCGACCGTAGTGACCGCGTAGTGACCGTAGTGACCGCGTAGTGACCGCGTAGTGACCGCGTAGTGACCGCGTAGTGACCGCTTAGTGACCGTAATGACCGCGTAATGACCGCGTAGTGACCGCAGTGACCGCGTAGTGACCGTAGTGACCGCGTAGTGACCGCGTAGTGACCGCGTAGTGACCGTAGTGACCGCGTAGTGACCGTAGTGACCGCGTAGTGACCGCGTAGTGACCGTAGCGACCGCGTAGTGACCGCAGTGACCGCGTAGTGACCGTAGTGACCGCGTAGTGACTGCGTAGTAACCGCGTAGTGACCGTGTAGTGACCACAAGAACAGAGTTGTGCTCGAAGAGGCTGTTTTGGAGCGAAGTTGAGTCGTTTTTTCGCCTTCCAGAAACACTTCTACTTTTAGAGTTGTGCTCGAAGAGGCTGTTTTGGAGCGAAGTTGAGCCGTTTTTCGCCTTCCAGAAACAGTTCTACTTTTAGAGTTGTGCTCGAAGAGGCTGTTTTGGAGCGAAGTTGAGACGTTTTTTCGCCTTCCAGAAACACTTCTACTTTTAGAGTTGTGCTCGAAGAGGCTGTTTTGGAGCGAAGTTGAGACGTTTTTCCGCCTTCCAGAAACACTTCTACTTTTAGAGTTGTGCTCGACGAGGCTGTTTTGGAGCGAAGTTGAGACGTTTTTCCGCCTTCCAGAAACACTTCTACTTTTAGAGTTGTGCTCGAAGAGGCTGTTTTGAAGCGAAGTTGAGACGTTTTTCCGCCAGTTCTACTTTTAGAGTTGTGCTCGAAGAGGCTGTTTTGGAGCGAAGTTGAGACGTTTTTTCGCCTTCCAGAAACACTTCTACTTTTAGAGTTGTGCTCGAAGAGGCTGTTTTGAAGCGAAGTTGAGACGTTTTTCCGCCTTCCAGAAACAGTTCTACTTTAGAGTTGTGCTCGAAGAGGCTGTTTTGGAGCGAAGTTGAGCGTTTTTGACCCCAAAGTTTAATGTGTACCCATAATGCCCCCTATCCTGTGTGTCTTGGAACTATACGGACAAGCTAGTGCTCCCATAGAACACCAGAGACTCCTCACTTGGACGCAGATGTGGATGTTCCCCAAAACCTACCTTGTGGCTTTGTCTGGGAGCTTTAAAAAGGAAACAGAACCGGAACATCGTGGGCACTAGGCTAGATCTTTGGGTACTAGGCGAGCGACGTGCTCTTGGAATGAAGCTCTCGCAGCTATACCAAAACCCTGTTCTACGGCGGCTTTCCACGGCAGCAGAGGCAGCCACATTGATCGGCTGGCTTGTGAAAAATCCTCCGATTGGAGTTGTTCTGATGGCAGCAGTGAAGCTGTGAGTTGTGTGAGCTTTTTAGGTCTGTGACTGCACGTACGTTCGTTTCGTTTCGTCTTAGGTGTGACCAAAGTGTTTTTGTTGGAGACAAACAGTTTCATGTTGTTTCACTGCAGAGCCCAAGACGCTGAGCTGCGCCCGCTCTTTGGCTCAAGAAAAAGACCGAGTGCTGCGCGCTCTGTTTTTCACATGGTAGCGGAGCTCCTGAAGAACGTTCAGGGAGCGTAGAAGTGCCATGGCAGCGCCCGAGCCTGAGTCGTCGGCAGCTGACTTGCCAGTGCCTGAGACAGGCATGGACTTTGACCTTTTTGGTCCGTCAGCCGAAAGCCCGTCTGCTCAACCAAGTGTGCAGCCAACTCCACAGGCAGCCCCGACTGCCGGTGGAAGTCCGACAGCTACGCCAGTAGTGCCTACGTTAGGTGCTGAGCAGTTGCAACAGTTGATGTTGCAGATGCTGAACAACCAGAACACGGCTTTGCAACAGCAGCAGAATCAGATGAACTTTCTGATGCAAGCTCAGAGTGCTCAGTTGACACTGTTGACTAGACGCTTCGACGAGGAAGAAGCGAGACGGAAAGCCGACGAAGCTCGGCGAGCAGTGTCAGCGGACCCTTTTGCTGCTGCGAGTGCAGGAGGAACCAGTGCGGCGCCTACGACGTCGCCAGTGGCACCTCCGGGTGTTCCTGCAACTGCAAGTTTTAGCTCTGGTGCAACTTCGAGTTTTGGTGGTCGTGCAGAAAAGTACCTGCCATCCTTGCCACTCATCAATCATGGTGAGATGAGAGCGGGGAGGATCAGGGAACTAGAGGAGTTCCACCGTTTTCTGGAAGTGCTGTCAAGTTGGCTAGCGTTGACGGACGATGCTTTCGTTCCAGAGTTGAGACAGTGTTTGTTCGTGCCGAACGAGATCCAGCAAGTTTCTCTTCCCAGTGACACTGCAGGAAGAAGTGCAAAGTTGTTTTACCTGCTGCAACAGGCGTTGGCGAAGTGGGACCGAGGACTGGAGATCCTCCGGAGTGTTTCTACGCGCCAAGGAAACGCTGCAGCTGGTTACGAAGGTGTGCGAGAGCTGTACCGCCAATATTCGGTTAATAGCCGAATGGAGGCAGTTTACATCAGAGATGAGATGCTGAAGCTGCACACCAAGACTGGTTCCCTGCGAAGGCCACTTGAGGTGGTACGTTTTCTGGAAGACGAGATCTCTAAAGGAGAAAAGAAGCTGGTTCGTTTCCCTGACTTGTGCCTGAACGCCGCCGATAAGTCGGCGATCCTTCTGCAAGCTGTGTCAGTGCAGGCGAGAGAGTACCTGGTACTGCATGGCAAGACAGGCAGTTGGAGCGAGATGTCTGCCAGTCTTCGGTTTTACGAAGAGCAGCTCCGGATGGTGGAGCTTCCTGGTGGTGGCGTTCGCGGTTTGAAGGGTGACAAAGGGCGCGGCAAAGACGACGCACCCAAAGACAAGTCCAAGGTTGTTTGCTGGTACTGCGGGAAGGCAGGCCACTACCAAGAGGACTGTCGCCAGAAAATTGCCGATGACAAGAAACGTCATCCGAAGGGCGATTCTGGAAAGGGGAAAGATAAGGGCGATCATGGCAAGACAGGGCGTGAGAAGCCTGACCCAAAGGGGAAAGGCAAAGGCAAGGACAGCAAAGGAAAGGGCAAAGGAAAAGGAAAGGACAAAGGCAAGAAAGACAAGAGAGTGCGAGCAGTGGGAGAAGGGAGCGTGGATCAAGAGGAGCCTGAGGGTGAGTGCCTGATGGCTTTGCGAGAAGGGGAGTTGATTCCGACAGGGGTCCTCCGGACCACGACTCCGACGCCAGCTGAGCACCAAGTGCGGCTTGTAGGTGTAGAACAGCAGGATGCCTACTGGCTGGTAGATTCGGGAGCCACCTCGCACTGCATGTCGTTTTCTTGCTTTGAGAAGTATGATGTTTTGAGAACTTATGATCACAAGCCCACGCTGTCGAATGCCTCCAACGAGACCATTGAAGTTATGAAAGTTTGTGACGTTCGCGTTCGTTTTGGGAAGCAGGTAGTTGTTTTGGAGCATTGCCTGATTACCAATTTGGATTTCAACGTGTTGAGCCCTTTTGTGGCTTGGCAGAGAGGGTGGCACACGATGCTCACGAATTCCCCGCATATCTATAACAAGAAGAATAAGACGCGTATCCGCCTCACTGTCAAGGACCGTGCTTGGTATGCCGTTGCTACCTTGAAGGACGGTGGTGATCAGATGGAGCTGGACGTGGTTCAGCAGAAGCCTCCGGCAGCAGCCCAAGCGAAGAGTAAGCCGGAGAAGCCGGAAGCCAAACCCAAGGCGAGGAGTGCCTCGCAGAAGCCTGAAACCAGTAAGCCCAACAAAGCCACGAAAGCGCAGCTAGCTGAGGAGCGACGTGCTCTAGAGTCGGTAAAGAGCTTAGAGTACACGCCGTTCAAATTCCTGTTGCGGAGTTTGCGAACAACCAGGTTGCAAGGTTCGTTGTGCCAAGTTTCTGAGACCCAAGGGTCGAGGATGAAAGCTATGTCAAGTGAGGTTGCTCCAAGAGAGCACCGGGAGATGGCATGGCTGCTTGCAGTGTTGTGCTTGAACATGTTTGGCATGTTGGCTGTTTGCGTGCGTGTGGCCCGGAGTGTCTGTGCATGCAAGGTTTCAGGGTTGAGTTTTCCAGGTGGGTTTGCGTCGAGGCTGCGAGGTATCTGTGACAGTGTGCGAGGGAACGAAACAAGTGAGTGCCGGTGCGGTTTCAAGCCCAAGGTGCACAGGAAAGTTTTTCGCAGAGGCGGCTCCTTTTGGAGGCTGCTAGTTTTTCTACTTTTGAGCAATGGCTGCTCCAATCACTCCGTCGAAGGGGTGCTCGCCGATTACCCCGCCAAAGCAGAGCTCTCCAATTACTCCGCCAAAGGGGTCTGTGCCCCAGACACCGCCGAAGGCGGGTTCAGATACGGAGAGCGACTGGGGAACGTGGCGTTCGAAGCCACCGAAAGCTACAACGGAGGAAGCTTTAGTTCCTACAGCTGGTGGGAAAGCTACAATGGTACAAACCTCAGTTCCTGCAAAAGGTGGGAAAGCGGCTCCTTGTATTCCTCGTGTTTCGGTAAGGCCGGTGTTTTCGCACCCGCCGCTGCCCAAGGAGAAGCAAGTAAAGTTGGAGCAGTCAAGGGCCAGCTTTGCTCAGAGGGTGAGCGAGGCAAGGGCCAAATCGGCAGGTCCGAAAAAGCGATCAGCAGAGACACCCTATACACCGGACCTGGGTACAGTTTCAGAGCAACAACAAGAATTCGAAGAACACGAGCAACGTATGAGAAGTCATTATGGAGTGTTAGCGACTCTGCGTGTCGCGGCGAGAGAACGTCGCCAAGGTCTGTTGCTCTCAGCCAGAGATCATGTTGCGTCGGCAGTGGCCGCATCTGGTTTACCGGAAACGGCGAACCTCACAGAGAGCGACTGCTCGGATACCACCGAGTGGTGGCGCAACAGGGTCAGAGGAGCAACAAGTATCGAGGAGATCAACAGGCTCCAGGTAAATTTTCGCAAATTAAAGCAGCTGGAAGAGGAGAGTGCTGTTATTGTGTCCTCTGGTTCGGAGGAAGAATGGGAACAAGATTCTGCCGCTCGTGTAGAATACTTTCGTGGAAAAGTTTTGAGGATGTTCGACGAGGCCAGCCGGGTGGCCACCTCATCAGGAGTCGGCTCGGAGGAGCATGGAGAAAGCAGCTCCCCGACAGTGGACGTGCTGGTGAATCCCACTTCCGAGTATGTCGGGTATTGGTCACCAGCCACGACTTCGGAACCTACACCTGGTGCCGAGATGGCACCTCAGACGCCGTCGCCTCCTGGAGTGATCGCCCCGGGTGCAGAATTTATACCAGAGACACCGCCGCCTTCTGGAATGATGGCTTCGGGTGCTACGGGATCTTTGGCAGCCAAGGCTGTTTTGGAAAAGGCGGCAGCAAAGGCCCTCCTCGAGTCTTTGGTTCGGGAGCAGGAACGCCAAGATCGGGAACAGGAGCGTCAACAGCTCGAAGGGCCGCCAAAGGGGCCACCAAAGTTTCCTCCAAGGTTCCTGGCCCCCACACCCAAGGTCAGATCTATTGCTTCGAAGACCAGCGATCCGAAGCCCAGCAGGAAAGCGAGTGTTCCGAAACCCAGCAAGAAGGCTGGAACTCCGGAGCCGGTACCCGCGGCAACTTCAGCTCCAGAGCCGGAGCCTGTGCAGCCGAAGAGGAGGCTGCCTCCTCCCAGGGCGGTAGCTTCTACGGGAGCGACTGCCAAGCCGGCGTCTACGTTGTTATCTCCACCACCGCCTCCAGCGCCTATCTACCCGACGCCGAGAGTGGAGCCGATGTTGGTGCACCCAATGCAGCCGCGGATGCCAATGCCCGTGGTGATGCATCCAGGTGTGCCAGTGATGATGCAGCCGGGGATGTTGCATCAAGGTATGATGCCACCACCGATGGGCACGATGATGCCTATGTATCCTACTATGCAAGGCTTTTCGCAAGGACCGCCTCAAGGTGGACCGTACCCCTGCTACCGACCTCATTTGTGAGGAAGTGTAACAGGAAGGTGAAGCGACTCAAGATTCGTCGAGGATGGCGGTTCACAAAAGATGGGTTGAAAGTGGGAAGCTGTATGTATGTGGTAGGTAGGAACAAGGTGTCAGTGTTGTGTGTGGTTGGCTGGCGGGTTGCGGAGGTGCAAGGCTCCAAGGTGCTCACAGAGAGGTGTGTTGGAGAGAGAGAGAAAGAAACAAGGCATGTGCTGTCATGCTTGTTTTGTTGTAGGTCGGCGTGTGCTCATGGTAGGCATGTGCTGTCATGCTTGTCATGTTGTAGGTCGGCATGTGTGCATGGTAGGCATGTGCTGTCATGCTTGTCATGTTGTAGGTCGGCATGTGTGCATGGTAGGCATGTGCTGTCATGTTTGTCACGTTGTAGGTCGGCATGCGCTCATGTTAGGCATGTGGTGTCAGGTTGTAGAGTGAAGCTTTCTTTTCGTGTGTCGTGCACTTGGGTCAGTGGTAGCGGACGTGGCAAGGATGCCCAGATTGAGGGCGAGTCACGCTTGGCTTGTGTTGGAGAAAAGGTGGACGGCGATGATGTTGTGAATCCTGAGCCGCACCTTATTCGAGCAATGAGGCATCGTGGTTTGCCTGTTGTTGATCTTGAGGATGAGGAGGAGCTTATCCCAGACCCAGAAAGTGCAGGTGCAGGTGACGTTGTGGAACAGGAAGGGCAGGAGGAGCAGGAAGGAACAGGCGATTTGTATGCTCCGTTGAGTGATGATCAGTATGTGGAGCACGTGGCACGCGGTCACCAACCATACTTGCCATCTTGCTCCTTGTGTGTGTCGAGTCGTGGTGTGATCCCGGCAAGGAGACGCAAAGACCCTCAGATTCCGCAAGCAAGTTTTTTGAGTGACTTTCTTTTCTTTACTAAGGACCTTCGTGTTTGCCTCATTCAACATGAGTTGAGTGGATATCTGGTTGGTATCCCTTATGCCACCGGTGAAGAGCCCAGCCGGGTGGTAAAGCAGATATGTGCTGAGATGCATTATTGTATGAAGGGGCAGCATGTTGTGTTGCGAATGGACAACGAACATTCCTTACAAGCGCTATGGAACAAAGTGGCACGAGATAAATCTTTTCCAGGTTTGTCGTTGCACATTGATTCGGTTGCGAAAGGGAGACCTCAGCAAAAGGGTCAAGTTGAGGTTGGTGTTCGTCATTTCAAGGAAGCTTTTTGGGTGAACTGGTTGACTTTGGAAACATCACTTAGTAAGAAGTTGAGTTTGGGTGGTTTGTTGTACAAGGAAGCTTTGAGGTACGTGGGAAGGACCCGCAACTTGTTTGCAACCTCGAAGTCGCATACCACGCCTATGGAAAGAATGCGACGACAGCATTTGCCAGTGACAAAAACGTTTCCGTTTGGGTGCAAAGGGTTTGCAAAGCCTCCTAAGAGTAGGCCAGAGGACAGGGGAAGGCGTTTGATTCCCTGTTTGTATATGGGGCCCGCGCGGCCCAATGGTGGAGGAGCTCGTGTGCTCCCTCTTGACAGGCCTGACGAAGTTGAGGTGATGGCCGCTTTTCGGCCGGACAACCCGGTTGTGTACCCTGAGGATTCGTTAATCCTAGCAGCTAGTTCCGGCGCCCCGTCGCGCCAAGACAACGTGTTGGAGAGACCAGTTTCTCTCGAGTTGAAACCCCCGGAACCGTTTCAACCTGGAGAACCTCAAGGTGATCTAGTTGAGAGGGGGAATGGTGAGCAAAGCGCTCAAGAGGAGGATGGGGAGATGGATTATTCTCCGGATATGGAGGACTTGTTTCCTGAGACCCCGCCTGAAGGTCCTCCTGTAGGTGAAAACCAAGCCCCTCCTGAGTTTGACGTAGAGATGCAGCCGAATGAGGATGATGATCCCATGGATGTGGCCATAAGTTGGTTGCAGGACCATGCGCTGTATGCTCTCTGCTCTAAGCCTGAGGTTTTGGTTGCGAGTAAGAGTTCGGAAGGTTCCGAGGCTCCCAGGACCAAGCCGTTGGAGTTTACTTTGAAGTTTGGAGGGTCAAAGGTGAAGGTTCAGGTTCCTTCTGGGGCCCTTGACGAGTACACAGGTGAACTTCTTGACGAAAAGAAGCTTGGTGAAGGGATGAAATTGGAGATGGAAGAACTTGACCATTTTCAGGTGTGTCAGGTGGTTTCTGAGAAAGAGGCCGTGCGCTTAGTGCGTGAAGCGAAGAGGCGAGTCCTGAGCACTCGCTGGGTTCTTCACTACAAGGACGGGCATAAACGTGTGAGGCGCCGTCTTGTTGTACGTGATTTTAAGGGGCCCACTTCAGCACTGAATGACGGGATTTATTCCCCGACTACTACGTTGGAATCAGTAAGATGTCTTCTAGGTATGTACGCCTATTTTGGTGGCAAGGTTGTCGCCGGGGACATCAGCGTGGCCTTTATGCAAGCGAGGTTGTTTTCGACAGAGGTTGTTAAGTTGCCCGAGAACTGCAGAACGGTTGCAGGGGAAAGGGTGCATTGCCTGTTGAAGAGGGCAATGAACGGCCTTCGTATAGGCCCGCTTGCGTGGTTTCGCGAACTGGGGGAAACCCTCCGCAAACTCGGTTTCCAGGTTACAGCAGACAGCACCGTCTACAGGAAAGTGATCCGCGAGAAGGGGGTCGATGCCATCGTGCTGGTGTTAGCCTATGTCGATGACATTTTGGTGTTTAGCACGGTTGCGACTGTTGCTGAGAAGGTTTTCGCTGACTTGAGCAAGGTGTTTAAAATGAAGAGAACTGGGACTCTGGAGCCCAAGACAAAGTCAGTGATCTCCTTTCTGGGGAGAAACATCTACCAAAAGAGTGATGGTAGCTTGTTTTTCGGCTTGAAACCTGGTATGCTCAAGGCGTGCGCCGAGGAGTATAATGTTTCGAGAGCGGCGAAGCTTCCGAAACTTGAGAGGTTATGGACCTCTTTGGAGGGTAAAGCCGTAGCCATATCCCATGAAGCGTACCAGCGGTACCGCCGGGTGTTGGGCAAGTTGTCTTGGATGGCCTTGACGCGGCCAGACTTGCAGTTTGCTGTAGGCTTCTTGGCGAGATCACAAGCGAACCCAGATTCGAGGAGTGAGGACTGTATGAGAGCTGTGCTCCGTTTTGTCTTATCACTCGGGGACAGGGTACAGAAAAATCCCTGCTATCTGGGTCGACTATGTGGCCGCCTCAAACCTCCAGACCATAGACTGTTTCTGCGATGCTTCGTGGAATCTTCCATCAGTAAGCGGAGGTATCATCAGCTGGCAGATGAACCTCATCAAGAGCTTCTCGAGAAAACAGTCAGTGGTGGCGCTCTCCAGCGCCGAAGCAGAGCTCTCAGCTCTGGTGGAGACCGTAAAAGAGGGCCTCTTCGTGGGACTGCTCCAGCAGTCTTTTGTCGAGGGCCTTCCAAGCGACGACGAAGGCAGTTACAAGATCAGAATATACACAGATTCTGAAGCAGCGAAAGCCATCGCTTCTATGGAAGGACTGCTCCGTCGCGTGCGGCATCTGGAACTTCGTTGTGCGTACTTACAACAGAAAGTACAGTCAGGACGTGTGATCCTGGAGTTTATATCTGGTGCCTACAATGCATCAGATGGACTGACCAAAAGTATGGTCTTTCAGGAACAGCTTGACAACCTTTACGAGGTGACCGGCCTGGTGCCGTTCGAGGAAGAGTTGGGTGAGTTTGAGCTTGACCGGTTGGAAGTCGAGGAGTTGCCGTCGCCCTTCTTTGTTCCGCTTGAGTACGTGTCGCTTTGTGAAAGGGTGGCACAGAACTGCGTGGAGCTTCTTGTTGTTGTTGAGTTGTTCTGCCAGGAAGAGAGTGCCCTGTGTGTGGGTGCTAAAAGGCTTGATATCCCTTACATTGGGATAACTGAAAAGATCAACTTTTGTGCTGAGCAGACGCAGTGTTTTCTGAAAGAGTTGTTTTCTGTCCTGCAGAGTGGTTTGAAGACTAAGGTCTACTGCCACGTCTCAACGCCTTGTACTACGGGGTGTCGTCTGCGTCACCGTGGGTGGCGTAAGTACAGCCAGAAGAAGTGGTTGGAGAAGGTTAGCCTCCACCGCACTGCTTGGGAACTGTTGAGAGGTTTGTTGAAACCTGTTGCTACAAGTGAACGTCTGCTGCTCACGCAAGAGTGGCCGAAGCTGAACGACCTCTGGCAGGACCCGCTTTACCTTCAGGTTGCTTCAGAGTTGGGGCTTCTGGAAGGGAAGGTTGTTGACCGCTGTGCTTACGACTTCGTGTTTAAACAGTGGTACTTTGCCACGAACAGTAAACGTTGGGTCCAGTTGTTTCCTAAAAGGAAGTGTGACCGTATGCATGATCATGTACAGGTTGAATTGAAGGATTCAGGTTTTTACCCAGAGGCATTGGGGGTGGACCTGTTGAAGACTGCTTTATCAGTCCAAGAGGGGGCTGAAAGCTTGGGGCACTCCTTGAGCTGCCATGAGATCCTGTCTAACTTAGGTTTTGGGGTTTCTGGGCTCAGGGACTCACCTCGCCCTTTCCTGCAGCAGATTCGGCAGTGTTGCAAAGCATGCAATCTTGAAAAACTCTCAGTCCTGGGCTCCCCAGACTGCTCCACTAAGGGCTAAGCCACTGGAGCTGCTGGTGGATTCCCAGCAGCGGTGTTCTGGGCCTACCAAGGTTGATAAGCTCTTGAAGCTTTCTCTCACTTTGGTTGCCCCGTCTCCGCACCAGTGAGTCTCCAAAAGCCATGGTCTCACCAGGCTGTAGGACCAGTCAGGCAGCTGATGTGGTCTTCTTAGAGCCAGGCTGTGGTCCACCCAAGCAGTAGCTCCAGACCAGCTGCTGTTTGGTTTTGGGGACAAAGTTAGGTCAAGGCGTGGGTTCACCCGCCTGTAGGCCCCGCTCGGCTGCCAGAGCAGGGTTTAAGCTGGCTCCCACCTGAGGACCTAACACTCCTGCCCTGCAGGAGTGAGGCAAAGGCCTCTTCCGACTCGTTTCACTTGGCCGAGGGCCGCACTCTTCGCGCTTTCTGGAAGGAAAAATCCTACCGGTTGGAGTTGTCCTGATGGCAGCAGTGAAGCTGTGAGTTGTGTGAGCTTTTAGGTCTGTGACTGCACGTACGTTCGTTTCGTTTCGTCTTAGGTGTGACTAAAGTGTTTTGCTTGGAGACAGACAGCTGCAGGGCAGTTTCACGTTGTTTCACGTCTGCAGAGCCCAAGACGCTGAGCTGCGCCCGCTCTTTGGCTCAAGAAAAAGACCGAGTGCTGCGCGCTCTGTTTTTCACATGGCTGGAAGGCGTGCAAGACAAAAAAAAATCTTGCCACTGGTTGGAGCACCAACCAACAGACGAGCTTCGGAAACACAGAGAAACTGCAGACTGCAATTTGGGCGAGTTCTGTGGATTAGGCGGAGAGATCAAATTGTTCCGCCTCCGATCTTCAAAGGTAAACATGAGAGATGGGAAGATTGGTTTGGATTGAAAGCCTGCGTCACGTGAAGGATCTACCGCGATTGATGATGTCATTCTCCAGCAAGAAGAAAACAATTCGTATCTTGGACAAGACTTGGTAAGATTTGTAAAGCAATTGCAGTATCTCCTTGCGAATCTAACTGATGACTCTGCGCGTTTGATTGTCAGATTGAACCTGGTAACGGATTTGAGACATGGAGGCAATTGTACGATCGCTTCGCATTGCCGAGTCGAGCCAAAGGAGTGAGCCTATTGAGTCAATTGTTGGACATCAATTCCGAGACGCCCATTTCGAAACGGATTTGACCTCATGCATTGTCTTGAAGACACTTGAGATTGCAGGCGAACTCATTGCGCACATTTGATCAAGTCTTAGTGATCATGAAGGAGTATTACCAGAGCAGGCATTTGGTCAGCTCGAAATTGCACGAGTCACAAGGACCTGCTCCGATGGACATTGGAGCGAGGCAAGAAAAGGAAAGGGCAAAGGAAAAGAGAAGGATTTATGAAAAGGAAAAGGAAAAGGAATGATGATGAAAGGAAAAGGAAAAGGATTGATGAAAGGAAAAGGAAAAGGATTCGGATTCAACAAAGGAAAAGGAAAAGGAAAAGGATTGAAAGGAAAAGGAAAAGGAAAGAACGACGGATGTTTCATTTGCGGATCCCCAGACCATTGGGCCAACAATTGTCCCAGAGCATACACACAAGGAGCCCTGTGGCAGATTGATGAAGGAAGTGAGTGGAGTGAAGATTAGAGCACAGATTGGAATCAAGAGCAACAGATTGGAGAGAACGGAGAGAGCACAGATTGGAGTGAGTACCAAGGCGCATTGTATGACGACAATGCTTGGACTGAGGACGATTGGTACGGAGATTGGTGGTATGACGATAGCTATGATTGGTCTTCGGATTGGTCATGGTATGATGATTCGTTTTGGCAGCCTCCTAGTTGGATCACCGAGGTTCAGCAGGCGGCATTGCCACCGCCACTTCAACCGATTGCTTCTCAGGCATCTTCCGTGGCTAAGGCCGCGCCCATTGCGCAACATGCGCAACCGCAGACTGCTGCTGCAGTCATTGCTACTCCACCAGGATTGGCAGATCCCAGCCACATTGCTGATGAGAGTCTCATTGCTTCTAGCAGCTCGGGTAACTCGAGAGGCTCAGGCATTGCGCGAACCGCGCGCCCAGGCATTGCAAGTAAGTTGTTCGTTGGAGCATTGATGCTAATTGGCACATTGTCATCCAGCGTTCCGGTCATTCCCGAACATACTCCATTGAGTGCTCCTACGTTTAGTGCAGCACCATTGTCGAGTTCAACCTCTTTCTCTCAGGATGAACGGATTGACATTCCTGAGCACATTGATGAACTGCCTGATCAGGATCGATTGGCATCATTCCACAACCGATCAGGCATTGTAGGAAGTACTTGGATTTTGTTTGACAGCGGCGCTTCCGCAAATTGTTGTCCACCTTGGTTTGCTGAAGATTACCCATTGCTTCCTGTTGGCAGCAATTGCCCCATCCTTCGAAGCATCTCGGGTAAGACTTTGGACATCATTGGCAAGCGTGTTGTTGAACTTGATTGTGGTGGTCATTCATTGTGCATTCACTTTTATGTTTGTCAAAGCATTCCCTTTCCATTGGTTAGTGTAGCTCGTTTTCTATTGCAGGATTTCTGGACGATTATGAGTCGTAACTTTATGGCATTGATGACACCCACATGCAAGGCAGTACCGATTGTGCGACAGGGAACATTGGTGTACCTCACGCCGACGATTGTTCCCTACAAGGACTCAGATGTTCGCTACACTGAGGCGCACATTTCTGCGATCATGAGTGAGTTGGATCTTGAGGATTGTGATGTAGAGCTTCGTGGCAGGCATCACGGATGTTACGGATACTGATTACGATCACATTGCTCAGATTCATTCGCTGATTGCTGCTGCTAAGGACAAGTCTAAGAATGCACCCAAAGCATTGGAAACACCGAAGAAACGATCTGACTACAAGAATTCGGATTTCTGGATTGTCAATGAAGACAAGTGTGTATTGGTTCGGCATCATGTGAAGCAGCGCCAGATCCTCATGGGTTTCAGATACCTTCGAGGTGAATTGCCTGTTGATGCAAACCGATTGACAGGTCATCGCCAAACAGAAAGATTCTTCACTGATGGCACATCGGATGTCATTGTTGATGAGGATTTTCGCGCTGTTGATGATGACAGAGTCGATCCACACACCAAGTTGGACATTGCACCATGGCGTGGTAGGACTACCTTCAAGCTTAAGCCATTGACTGGTCAAGCATTGGTTAAAGCGAAGAAAGCCGCTGAGAAGTTTCAGGCATCACCGGCGACGACATTGCAGAAGGATCGTTTTCGATTGTCACAAGCCAAATCCTTTGCCAAGGCTAAGGCCAAGGCTGTCCCGAAGGCGAAGACTGTTCCGAAACCTGCATTGTCAGATGTCCCGTCATCTTCTCAAGCCCCGCCCGCCCAACCCATTGTTTCGAATCCCGGTGTCTCCAGCCGAGGAACCGAGGTGCAGATTGAACCTCCACAGACGATTGACCGTAAGCACATGGTAACTACCAAAGAAGGCGAAAAAGTTATCATGAACCAATTGCGCTCGATCCGAGAGTTCAATCGTAGCATGAAAGATTTGATTGTGCGGCTGTTCTACACCGTTGATTCTCAAACAGGTCAAACACGAACAACCGATCATTGGGTTCAGACTCCAACGCATTGGATTCGCATGGTCCACCAGGAGCGTGACGACCTCATTCATCCAGACAAGTGTCCTTCGCCATTGTCTTCATCAGATGCTCTTGCGTTTGGTGACACATTGATGGCAAACAGACACACTTGTGTTTTGGAGTCTAGTGATCCTCAGTGTAATGGCTTGGAGATTGATGATCATTGGTGCAACTACACTGATGGAACAGGTGTTGAAAAGGCCCCAGAGATTGACCCTGAGCGTAAGCTAGGATATCGATGGTGTGGCTTCTCAGTGTTTCAGATTGCAAGTCCGATTGAAACCGAGAGACTTGTTCCAGAGACTGTAGACATTGCAGCTAGGGCACCTCGAGGATTGCGTGTTCCGATTGAGCCAACTGCGTCGGAACGTCGTCAACACGAATTGACGCACTTACCGTACCGCGATTGGTGTCAGCATTGCGTGAAAGCCAAGGGAAGACGTGCAGCGTCTAAGAAACAGCTAGACCGCCAGCCAGTCATCCAAGTAGACTATTGTTTCCATTCGACGGATCCGAAATTGTCTCTCCGCAAGCTACTGACAGCAGTGGATATTGTCACAGGCCTAGGAATGACAATTGTGATCCCCAGCAAAGGGAACGACGACTACGCGGCTGCAGAATTGAAGAAATTCATCTACGAATGCGGACGAACATTTGGCATTGTTCAATATGATCAGGAGTCTTCATTGAAAGCATTGTGCACGCGTGTTTGCGCAGAGCTTGGTGGATTGAGCATCCGCGCAGCCCCCAAGGGCCATTCTCAGGCGCAAGGCTCCGTAGGACAGATGCAACGCACATTCTACGGAGAATTGCGTGCTATCCTCTATCAGATTGAAGAGAGTGCTGGTATTGAAGTCAACTCTGATTGTTGTATCTATCCATGGTGTGTAAAGCATTGTCAGTGGCTGCTCAACCGATTCCTCGTCCATTCGGACGGTCGGACCTCCTATTTCAGGAGATGGGGCAGAGACTATGCTGGTGGATTGTGTTGCTTCGGAGAACTTGTGCAGGCCAAAATTATTGGACCTAAGTTTACTCGTAAAAGTGACACACCGTGGTCTACCGCATTGTGGCTAGGACGCGACACTGAAGCAGACGAGATCATTGTTGCATTGCCTGATGGAGTTAGGAAGGTAAGAACTATCAGGAGATTTTCTCCATCATTGCAGTGGCGTGCAGAACCATTGTTGTCTTTGCAAGCTCTTCCTTGGAAGCCGAATGTATCTGAAGCCGAGAGCACAGACTTCGTGTATTCAGATGCATTGGAAGCTTTGCAGAAACCAAGGTCAAAGGCCCCTGCGATTGTTCCTGAAGCCGAAGCACCTGCCGAGGCTATTGAAGAGGCCAACGAGAACCCTGAGGTTCAAGAGCTCATTGAACAGTCTCGCGGTATGTTCGAACAAGAGCTAAGCGAACAGCAGCGTGAGTCTATTGAGCTTCAAGAAAGGCCCTTTCAAGGAACGGAGATTTCAGAACCTGAATTGCCTTTCTCACCTGGCATTCGCAGACCTGGTGATGAACTGGAGGAACCGCAAGGCAAGTCTCAACGCATTGATCCTGACACTGAAGTCCCTACGTCCCCTTCGAAGGTACAAAGGATTTCATCATTGTATGCTGTCACGTGTCACGTTGCGTCAGTAGTCAACCACATTGCTGGTCTTATCGGTGTCGTTGAGACCACATTGAAGAATGGTGTTGCTGTTCCTGTGAACGTGAACATGGATCATGAAGAATTGCATCAAGAGATTCGCTTGTCGGAACCTGTGATTTGGAATGTCACACGTGAGTTCCCAGAAGAAGCCCAACGAATTGGCATGAACCATGAGATGAAGTCCATGAAAGACTTCAACGTCTACACTGAGGTACCAATTGATCAGGGTTCTCAGGAAGACATTGATAATGCAATTGGTGTTCGATGGGTGAAGAGGTGGAAGACAGACATTGAGCTAAGGATGAGGCTTGTTGTTCAAGGTTGCTTTCAAGACTCATCTAGTATTGATGTCGACTCCATTTATGCGAGTACCCCGTCGTTGGTTACCCTCAGACTTCTCTTGGTCATGGCATTGGCGCGATCATGGGAGATTAGCCTAGCAGATATCTCTACTGCCTTTTTGCATGCAGCGATTGAAGAAGTCGTTCATGTATGGCCTCCGGCAGAGTACTATCCTGAGGCTAATTGTCTTTGGCGATTGAATCGCGCTATGTATGGTCTTCGTCAAAGTCCACGTCTTTGGCAGGATCATTACGCTGCCGTCATGGAACGATTGGGTTTCCGAAGATGCAAATCTGATAGTAACCTTTATTGTCACAAGTCACGGTCGCTGTATGTTCTGGCGTATGTGGACGATCTCCTTATTGTTGGAGACGCGAAACTTAAGAAAGAGTTCATTGAGGCTCTAAGCAAGGAACTTCTTGTGAAGATCACAGGCGAACTGAGGCCCAACACTGAGCACAGCTTCTTGGGTAGGAAATTGCGTCACAACGGAGATTCCATTGACATTCTTATGCCACAGAAGTACATTGAAGATTTGCTCGAACTGTATTCGATGAACAAAGCAAACTCTGTGAACACTACAGGGTCTTCCTCATTGAAGCGGATTGAGGACGCTGATGTTGCTTTGGATGCCAAAGCACACTCATTGTTCAGGACCGCTGTAGGTAAGTTGCTTTGGTTGGTGTTCGTGAGGCCTGATTGCTCTTATGCAGTCAAGGAACTGTCTGGTATATGTAAACCTACATTTGTGTTTGGCCGTAGCCCGGACGGTGTGCTGAAACTAGGCACATGCATTTCACTCCATGCTCTTTGCATGTTTTCCTTTTCATGCATTTTGCACGTTTGCTTGTGCACGTTTTTTGCATGGTGAACATTTGCATGCATGAACTGAACATGTGCCGGGCTGCAGTGCATTTCATTCCATCTGCAGCCGCTTGCTCTCGGCTTCGCGTTTTCATTCTCTTCAAAGCCTCCACTAGCCTCTTATTACATTCTAAGAGGCTCCTGTTGCTAATTGCAAGGCACGGCCCTTTGTTCCATTATGGCTTCCTCGTCCCAGAAGTCAGAAGGCCGTCCCTTCGCTGACCACGTCAGGGGGGCTGATGAGATGAAAGCTGCATTAGTCTGGCTCTATGACTCAGATTCATCGCAACTTACAGGATTTTTGCGCAGTGGTCCATCATCTGGAAGGCTTAAGCTTCTGCTGGCCTGCTCCAGGGCAGTTTGCGAGCCACCTGCTTCGGCTCCATCTCCATCGCCGGATGGACCTTCTGCCACCCCTGCATCATCTGCCGCGGCTGCATCCTCTGGTGACACCAAGCCTGGGGTGTCTACATCAAAAGACTCGACTACTACCTCCCCTACATCCACTGATGCTTCCAAGAAGGTAGTCGAGCCAGAACCGGAGAGTGCCGGCGCGGTTGATCCCGCCAGGGCAGCTGATGATGTTTCATCCGAGAAGCCGGTTGAGTCTGGGGCTCAGGGTGATGCTATGGAGCCTCCCACTACATCTCCGGATGGTGGGACTGAATCCGCTGCGGCGGTTACATCTGAGCCTTCGGGCCAACCTGCTCCTGCTCCCCCTACATCGCGATTCGACCACGTGGTACCTCCCACGTTTGTGGATACTTCCGAGGTGCCTCGCAGGGCCAAAGTCAGCACGCGGCAACTCCTGTGCTGCAGAGAATCTTGCGCAGTATGTTTCCAAGCATGCTGTGGATATGCATCCGAAGTCCCCAACGACAGCCATTTCATTGCATCGGACGTTTACCACCGCTGCAAGGCATGCTACAGAGCCACCCGCCTTAAGGCCAATGAAGCTCCTACATCAACGCAGACTACAGGAGACACTGCTCAGGATAACCACGATTCCTGGTATCATACATCTGACACTACAGGGTCGTGGCAGCAGTCGCCCTCGTGGTCCTCCGGCCGTTGGGAATGGGACGCGTGGCAGGGCCAGTGGCAGTGGCACTGATTGCATCCCGGATGCATCCGAGGTGGGCGGCCTTACATTTTGAGCTCCTAGCTCCGCCGTAAGGCCTTTAGCCTGCCCTTCGTTTTGTCTGCATTAGGTCAGCAGATCGGGCCGATGGCCTCACCCTTGCATTTCTTGCGGCAAAACAATCCAGCCGAGCCTTCACTGTTCGGGCTTGTTGGATGCTTCTTATTGCGAAGCTTGCTGCTTTGCATTGCATTTTTGTCTGCAGCTTTGCTCCCAAGCCTTTGCTTTGGGCGGGTGGGCCGGGCACTTTTGCTCACCTACCTCTGGACGTGCGGGCCCTGACCGTTTCGCCTGTGGTGCGACTGGTCCCTTGCCTCACGTGCACCTCACATGCTGCAGGTGGCGCTGGCTTGGCAATTCTTGCATTCATCGCCCCGCCCTCAGCCTCTGCCTGTGGTGCAGCGGTTGGCGGCTTTCTTTGGTCACCCTTGGGCGTTTGCCTTAGGCCAGCTGCAGCACAGGGAGGTTTTTCCCTTTGCTCGTCTTCGTCTGCATCTTACGCGTAGGACAGGGTGTCTTTCGTACTGCGGTTCGTTGCATCCTTGTCTTTTGTCTTCCTCGCTCAGGTGCGCATCTTCATCCTCATGAGTGACGATAACAGCGAGGAGGACACCCGCATGGCAGAGATCTCGGCATGCCGTTGGCCGATTTTGGCCCTCTCAGAGCAGGCTCCTTCATCGCCTGCCTCAGGGCCTTATGCTGACGCGCATGGTGCGTTAGATGCACCCATTCGGACAATCGAAGTCAATGTTCGCATCAATGAGCGTTCCATTTGTTTCTTTGACATTACCTCAGGGCACACAATACAGGATCTCCTGGATGCCTCGGAAGATCCGGGCTGTGCCAGCGTGGCCACCTGCTTTCGGGTCACGCACGTGACTGTACATACCACGGCTATTGCCTTAGGCTGTGCTGAACGTCCTCCGGACTTCATCACTCCACCTTCATCAGATGATGAGGGTTAGTCTTTTGCATCACTGCCCGACGCCCAGTCACGCTTGGTTTAAAATTCCTTGCTCTGGACCTGCAGGCGATGCTTTGAAAGTTCTTTTGCTCTGCTGTACCGACTTCGGACATTGCTTCATTCTTGGTGCTCGGCTATATGTCCGTCTTTTGGCTGGGGCAAATAGGGGTCACTTACTACCGGTTGCATCTGCGTGCGGCCCGGCTCTCAGCGTCTTTGCCTGACCGCCTGTGGTGCGCTCGGCTTGGCTTTTCCCGCCGGTCTCGTGCTCCGAGGCTCTCTAGTATTGGCAACCGCGTGCATTAAGGCGGTTCAGCATTCCTTCTGAGTGGAACCCCCTCCCCTCGCCCCTCCTGCATCCCTCCTCTTCGCACAGGTTCAGCAGTGTTCGACTTGTGCGAATCCGGTGCCTGCTCCTGTGAGCCTGCTGCCTGTGGTGCAGCCTCACGTTTTGACTTGGCCGCCCTGGCTCAGGCCTTTCAGCGGAGCCCTTGCATCTTGCATTCTTGCAGGCTCCCTCCTTACTGGCGTCGGCTGCCTGTGGTGCAGTTCTCTGACGTAGCTGTTTTCCTGTGTTCTCAGGTGCGGCTCTCCAAGGCCGGGACCTGTGGCTGCTGATGCGTCGATGCCTGCGCTTTTCATCTTGGTCTTGCCTCTTACGGTCTGACTCAGGCTGTTCTGCATCGGTGCTGGTGCCTTTCGGCAACAAGATGGCTGATCGCAACAATCCACGACGGAGTCGCTCACGGTCTCGCTCCATCCGACGGGTTGGCTCGTGCGACTACTGCCCGGCTTGCGCGATCAACAGGGGCATTTTACTGCGCATCCTGCATACGGTGCAGGAATTTCAACGGTCTACATCTTTGCCACCGCCATCTTCCGCCTCAGGTCGACCTGCATTAGACCTCACCGAGGTTTTTTCTGGGACCATCGACCAAGCCTCCATCCAGATGGCTCATCCGAGGACGGCAGCTCTTGCAGTACGGCATCTTGAGTCGCGCTGCGATTCCATCGTACGTTTGTTGGATGATCTTGATGCAGCTGTGCAGCGGCGCCGCGACTGATGACCACAGGTTGCATTCAGGACCATTTGCAGAAATTTTTGACAGGAGCTTCTTGCTCCTTACCCTGCCATCCTCTCGGGCGCTCCAAAAGCTGCATTTTGTGTCCACTGCTGTCGCAATTTTTTCATGTTTGCATCAATGTGGTGTTGCACTCCTTTGCCCTGCCTCAGCTATTTGCCGCTCTCCTGCTTCGGCTCTGCATGTTTCAACGTCCGACATCTAGCGCCTGCGGCTTAGTCGGCTTGAGATACTCTTGCAGCTCGTCTTGTAGGTTGCGACATGCATCCTCGAAATCGGTGGGGCTCTGGCACTCCTCACTGTGCCTTTGGGCAGCCTCACTCTGCGAGTGATACACGACAGGATCCGATTCTTCCCCGGAAGAAGCGCTTCTCCTGGCAACGACCGTCGTCGCCTACATCCGAGGCCCCGCTGTTCGCGCCTAAAAGGCCTCTTCTGGGGTCTTGCCAAGCCTTTGCATCTGCCCAAGAGTCGGTGACGGCTATGCCTGTCGGCAATCAGACTGCCTTCCCCCCAGCATGTCCGATCAAGCCGTACATCGGGGCTCCTGGCACTGTACATCAAGCTTACTCTCTTGCGCTACAGATGCAGGTCACGGAATGGGTTCGCCTTGCTCGCCTTGCTGCATCACATAGCTCTACTCTACCTGAGGTTTTGAGGTCTGCCAAAGCAGACATACATCTAGCGAAGATGGTGGACTCCTACGCTCCATCCACGTTGGCAGCTTACCTGTCCAAATGGCGACACTGGGTCAGGTTTGCATCGGCGTGTGAGGCCAATCCCTACAATCCTTCCATTGCCCTTCTCTTGGATTTTTTGGCTACGCATTCCAGGGGTCAGCTCCGCACAGCTACCACCTGGATCAAATCTTTGCGGTTCATCTCACGGAAGGCGCATTTGGATGCATTGAGGACGTCCCTGCATTCTGAGCTAGTGTCGGCGTACGGTCGCTCTGGATCCATCGTGGAGCGAAGGGAAAGTGCTCCGCTGCCACTCAGCTTTGTCATCTTTCTCGAGCGCCGCACCTTGGATACATCGCTCTCGGCACAGCAACGCATCATTGCAGGTTCCTTCTTGCTTTGCATCTTTGCATCCCTTCGGTTTTCAGATGCATTGTGGTGTCCCCCTGGACGCCTCTCCATCACCGGGGAGTGCCTGCTGGGCGTGTGCATGAAAACGAAAACCACCAGGCGTGCGATGCCATTTGGGGCCATCGCCGGCGGCTTTCTCCATCTTGGGGCCCAAGGGTGGGCGCATGCATGGCTGCATCTCGTCCAGGTTTCCCTGCAAGCCACGGCCATGCTGCATCCCAACTTCACGCCGGACTTCATCTTGGCTAGGTTGGGTCCTGATGCCGCTAAACCTTTATTTCTCGCACCTATGTCGAGGACAGAGGGCGTTGTGCTGCTTCGCCAGCTCTTTTCCATTTGCTACGCGCAGACGCAACCTTCCTCTCGCCCCGAGGCAGATCTGCTGGGAGTCCACTCTCTCAAAGTTACATTGCTCAGCTTCGGCCGGCAACTTCTCATTCGAGAAGACCTCCAGCGACAACAAGGGCATCATCGTTCATCTCTCGCTGGCATGTCTGATTTGTACGGGCGCGACGACGTTGCGGCTCCATTAGACTTCCAGCGGCAGGTGATTGCGGCGGTTCTTGAGGGCTTCCGGCCACGACGTCCTAGACTCCGTGGCGGACTTCCGCCCACGGCTGACATCGATGTGGCTCTTCCTTGTGTCCCTGGTGCATCAGACATGCCGCCTGTTGGGTCTAACCCCATTCCGGAGCCGGAGCATGATACCTCCAGCGATTCCGAGGTTGAGGCCGAGCGTGCAGCCTCGCCAATTCCACTGCCTCCATCTACGCAGGAACTACCAGAGGCTGTTACCGAGGCTCTCTCTATGACTTTGGAACCTCTACCTCAGGACGCTTCATCTTCGTCGGGGGCGGCCGACGACTGGACCGACGTCCGTGGTCAGGCTGATGAATTTTTCTTTCTTCTGAATGGTGTCTCGCACATAGCGCATAAGGCTCAGCCTTGTTGCACCTCTCACCCTGCATTTCAGATCAAGGTGCCGCATCTCAAACTTTCATTACGTGCAGGCTGCAGCGTTCGCGGGGTGGAGTCCCTTCAATTTTCTGAGTTTGTTCCCGAAGGCTTCCGCATGTGTTTGAAGCGCGGCTGTCTTCTTGACTGACTGCCCGATCTACACTCGATCGTTTGTTCTGGCGGGATAAAGAGCTCACGCTTGTGCTCTCATCCTCTGCCAACGCGGTCACGTTGCTGCCTGTCTCTCGGTAGTCTCGGGCCCTGGCTCAAAGGCCGAGCGTGTTCTAGGCTGTGCCCCCCCCCCCCCGTGCTCATGGCGCTTTCTACGAGCTCGTCCAGCGAATCCGCCAGTACCTCGTTTTCATCTGAGATCGAGCTCTTCTTGGAGGCTCCGGCCGCTGACTGGCAACCGGCGGTTCGCATTCGCCCACGGCATTTTCACGAAGCTCGCCTGTTGCATCTTCTCGTCGCGAGCACTCGCACGGAGCGGGCTATTCTCCCGCGAGACGAGATCACCCTTTGGGAGGCCGCCTGGGGTAGCGTTGCATTTAATCATCGGGTGCTTCTTTTTTCTACACAACAAACATGGCTCTGTGTTGCCCTAGGTAACTGCGAGCTGCATCGTTGTGTTGCTACCGCTTTGTATCTAGGTCCCTGATGACTGGGTTTCACGGACTGCCGGTAGCGTGAAAACATGCCGATCTGAAGGGCTTGCCTGCTAAGCTGTTTTCATTCGCATCTCGTGCATGGGAGATGCTCGCTGCACTCCCTGGAAAGGGGGGAGTGCCTATTTTTTCTCGCTGATGTGCTGCCTTCATGCCTCTGCGTTGCAGCTCTCAGCCTGCCCAGTTGTCCTTAGCACGCACCGCCTCTTACCATGGCTGCCCCTCCTCGTCATGACGATCCTGCATTCTTCCAGAAGCGATGCGAGGACATGTCCCTTCCTTCCGGACTACTGGACACTTTAGTCGACAAGGGTTTCAACTCTATGGCATTGCTGGCCTTTGCGGTTCCTGACTCGGACTCTTTGGAGCACTTCATCGTGTCCATTGTGGGTCGCCCTCTCGGCGCTGACCCCTCTGCACCTCTACTTACTGCCGATGCTGCGGCTTTGAGGCGGCTGTATCATCTGTGCAAAACCGAGTGCTCTGGGGTAGGCCCGTCCTCTCCTTCTTTCATTGCTCCGGTGGCATCCGCCAAGCGCGTCCTTTCCAGAGAGGAGGTAGCGGAGTTGATGCAGAAGTTCATGAAGGCCTATCCATCGGAACTGGTTCGACCAGATGTTATGCCTTCATCTCCACTCCTTCTGCTCGTGCGTGAACACTTGGAGGCCAAGAAGTTCTCATGGGTTCCATGGAGGTTGCGCTCCTCTGCATCTGACGAGGAGCAATTCCTCGAGCGTCGCCGGCCCAGGACGGACGCAAAACTGCTCACGCGCCTTTTGCAAGAGGGCCAACCTGAGGAGGAATGCATTGCATCCATTCC
The DNA here is from genome assembly GCA_965228535.1 of Minwuia sp. Taxonomy (GTDB): domain Bacteria; phylum Pseudomonadota; class Alphaproteobacteria; order Minwuiales; family Minwuiaceae; genus Minwuia. Next base: position 2,854,443 of record CBDDHU010000003.1, read on the forward strand.
GCAGTCCGGTCCGGTCGAGCCCATCGTGCGGCGATTTTGGGATCTCCTAATGTATGCCATTGCACTCAATGATGGGGCGCATCTGCTGCACCTCCGGAAAGCTGCCGAGAAGTTCATCAGCATTGCCTTGGCTACGCCCTCAGATCGCAACATGCGCCCTCCATCACTTCAGGAGATCGTGGAGGCGGACCGGGCCCTTTGGCTCGGAGTGGCAACCATTCAGGCTGATCAAGGCTGGTCACTTACCGATGCGCTTGCTGAAATGATCTTCGCAAGACCCGATGTTTACAGTGCATTGGCTCCCAGGCTCAAGCCTAACACGCCCCCGCTTCCACCTGCTGCCTCGGGGGCTAATAAGCGTAAGCAACCTGCCTTGCCTCCTCCCCCACCGCACAAGCAGGCTCGCCCTGCCAAGGCTAAGGCCAAGGCTACATCGAAGAAAGATGCTGCGCCCAAGGTCTCCCTCAAGTCCTGGCCTGACTCCTGGGCACGTACTGTTGAGGGTAAGACGAACACTGCACGAATAGTGCATGGAGTTTTATTTGACAAAACAAATTTGCTTTTACAAATTTGAGGACGCAGAGATTGCATCATGTTGTTTCTCATGTGAAATCAAGAGTCGTGTCCGAAACATTGGCTCAGCTGTGGGTGTGGTGGGTGGGAGCCTCTTTTGCAATGGTTCCTTGAAAGTTTTCGCGGCGGGGGGTGTCTCCTGCATTACGGTACCATGGCTGAAGGTGAGTCGGTCGGTACCAGCCTTCCTCTCCCTGAAAGCTTAGATGAAAGATGGACGAGTCAGTCTTCCGAGCATGGCCATCAGGAGACTGTGCTTGAAGAATCAGAGAAAGCTCGCTTGCATGCTGCTATCGGAGAAGCGGCCATGGTCAGTGGCGAGCATGGTTCTGGACTTAAGCTGCCATGGGAGAGTGGAGGTTTTGCTTTGATCTTCGGTGCGCAAAAGACCGTGGATTTTGAAGTTCCTGAAGTTCCTTTTCCAGTATTGGCGCCTGGGGCGTCTCAGGACACTGCTGGAAAATTATCTCATCCTGCAAAGAGGCAAAAGCTTGAGCCATGTGGTGTGGAAAACTTCAGGCGTGTCATCAACTTCAAGCAAGCTTTCGATGACGAAACTTTGGACCAGAACAAGTGGGCGCGTGCGCTCGAGAAATGGTACACAGTTCTTGGGGAGAACTGGGCCAGCTCCTTGATTGGTTTCAAGATTTCAAAGCTACCTGCTGAGGAAGGCGTCAAGCGCATCAGAGAACTCTTTGGCAAGAAAAGTGTTGCTACAGTTGATCGTCGTGCTAACAGCCTCCTAGGGTATATAAGCTGGAGTCACAAAGCGCATCCTGGGACAGACGTTTTCCCGCTCTGCACATGGATGCTTGATGAACATTTGGAGTGGTTGCAGAACAACAAGACCAAGGTGTCGGCTATGCATAGTTTTAGAGAGTCCATCAACTTTTGCCATTTTGTGGTAGGAGTGGAAGTGTCTGCAACATGCAAATCTTTGTGGAGCCCATGGGCAAAGGGCTTGCTTGGCATGCGTGACTTGGAAAGATCAGAGCGGAAACAGTCCGCTGTCCTTACAGTTGGACAAGTGGCCTTCTTAGAGCTGCTGCTTGATGACGACTCTGCTGAGCTCATGGATCGGTACGCTGCTGGAGTTATGCTTTTTGCTGTTTATTCTCGCAGTAGATGTTCGGATTTGAAAGTGGTCGAAGGTTTCATTCTTGATACTGCAAATGTTGGTGGCAACCAGATTGGATTTATTGAGTGCAAAACTCGGTCACACAAGAGCAGCCGACAGGTTGCACAACAAGGCCTGGCGATGCCACTGATTGCACCTATCATGGGAGTTAGGAATGTGAGCTGGGGCTTGAAGTTCATCGAGGTAGCCAAGGCGGTGGGTCTGGGTCTGGAAGGACGAGCGAAAGGACCGCTGCTGCCTGCGCCAACAGAGGCAGGGGAGTGGAGCAAGCGGGCAGTGACATCTGGAGAGATGTCGCGATGGCTGCAGGCTCTTCTCAAGGACGAGGGGAACTCTGCAGAAGTTTCATCACATTCTCTTAAATCCACTAGCCTGTCCTGGTGCAGCAAGTTTGGGATGAGCAGACATCCACGTTTACAGTTAGGTCATCATTCCACTGGCGATGGCACCTTGAACACCTACGGTAGAGACTTCTTGGCCCCGGCACTTCGTGAGTACATCACAGTAATCGAAGCAGTGCGCAAGGGCATTTTCATGCCCGATGTCAGCCGTTCGGGTCACTTCGACCCGTCGCGGCCCACGTCAACCGAGGCAGACGATCCTATAGGGAGTTTCAGGCGGGCATTTGGTGCTCGACATGACCAAGGCAGCACTGAGCGAGCTATCCCTCCTGCAGGTGTTGCCGACAGCTTCGCTGAGTTTTCTGATGACGTCAATGGTTCGTTCTCCGAAGTGAACTTGTCTGCTCAGGAGGGAGATGAGGATATCGAACCAGCGGCCGAGGCCTTTGCTGGAGATGAAGCCCCGTCCGAACAGGACGACCATGCCAACCGTGTCGATGAGAGCGAGTCTAGTTCGTCGTCTTCGAGTTCGGATGAGACAGAATCTGAGTTCGGGGATGATGGTTGGGCTCGGGGCGAGGGTTTCAAGTGTCCAGCCGCGCGTGAGACTGGGGCTTGGGCTCCAGAAGTGTCGATGTACAGGCACAAGAAGAGTTTGACTATTCACCATTTGAGTGCAGGGAGTACATCCGAGGTTTTCGTTTGCGGCCGAAAGGTCAGTCAAGACTATGAGCTGATTGAAACATCAGCTTTTAGAGATCTGCGAACATGCAAGCAATGTGCAGCTGGCAAACCACTGAGGGACACCGGCAGCTTAATTCGTGCGCTGGAGGCGCGCGCCAAGCACTGATTGACCGTTGTGTGTACCGCTGAGGTCGAGTCATTAACGAGGGCGTTGGCAGCCTGCTGTGCGCCGATTGTTAGGTGCAGTTAGTGGTGTGTCAGCGAGTTCGCAGCCGGACTGGAGTAGGTGAGAGTGTCTGAAAATCATGGAGGTACAAACAAGTTTGTGAAAGAGGTTGCTTGAAAATCATGGATGTGAAACCAGGCGTGTGTCTGGTTCGTGCGAGTGAGCATGGTGCTGTTCATATTCAAGGTCTCAAGCTTGGACAACCCAGTGAAGTCAAGTTTTATCAAGTGGAGATCTTGTCGGATCACCAAAAGATCCACAGCGGCAGGTGGCCGGAATCTGTGGCAGAGGGTAATTGGCAGGTGGCCAGAGAGTCTAAGTCCTTTCTCTGGCCATGGCTACCTTGACCGAGTCCAGGGCGGCGTTTACTGCCCGCGCAGCCGAAGTTGGCCTCACCCAAGCTGAGGTCACAACATTGACCGGACGGGGCATTGATACTCTGGCTCGCATAGCATTTGCTGCTGGACAGAAGGCTCGCATCACCGGCTTGACTCATTCCGGAGTGGAAGAGCCATCTTACGAGTCATACAATCTTGTGTATGCCATGCTGCAGAGAGATGCTCTTGTGTACATTCACCCAGAAAAGTTTACAACGAGGAGACAGGAACTGTCTTCTCAGAAGCCCAACAAGCAAGTTGTTCTCGATGGAAGTGGAGCTTTGAATGTGAAAGAGAAACCAACTTCAATGACATGCCAAACGTCGGGGAACTGGAGCTGGTTCAAGCACTGAGGCGACGCGCCTTGGCGTTCGACTTAGTGGGCATCTGCTCTTACGATGTCATGAACAAGTATCACGGAGCCTTGGTGCAGCGAATGCAAGATTTGCCTCCTCCAAAGTATGCAAAGGTGTCAGTGCAGCAGGTTTTAAGGGCCGATCGCGCGGCTTTCTTTCAGTTAGCAGAGCACCTCAGGACAATCAAGCGTCAGGCCGATGGCTCCATTCCTTTAGATGGTGCACTGCCAAACGTGTTGGCCGACCCAGCCGTGTCTTTTCACCTTTTACCTCTAGCTATCCCCGAGGTTGACAAGGCTAGTCTGAATCCCAACAAGCAGCCTTGGAACGTCCTCGATAATCGTGGGACCAAGAGGCAACATGAGGGGGAGGATCAGGGCACCAAGCCTGGCAAAGGCTCCTTCAGAGGTGGTGGAGGAAAAGGCGGTGGCAAGGGTAAGAACGACAAGCTCCGTGTGCCCAAGCTTTTGATCGGGAAGTGGTACCAAACCCGAGAGGGCGAAAGGTTGTGTTGGGCCTTTAATTTGCCGGGTGGTTGCGACAAGGCAAAGGCAGGTGAGAAGTGTGATCGTGGATGGCATTTGTGTGCAGAACCAAACTGCCTGAAAGCCCATTCCCTTCAGGACCATCGGTCGTGACAATTGCCGGCGAGGGACTCGTGCCCTCGCCACTTTCTGCAGCGCTTCAAGTTGAGAGTTGAGGGCAAACCCGTTAGGCATCTCTTCGGCTTGGAGCTTTTCTGCAATCGTGGTTTTCTCATTTCAGGTTTTCGGCGCTTAGGTGCTAAAGACTCCTTCGGTGTACAGGCGAAGTCAACCAATGCTGGCTGCCCTACAGTTCGGCTTGACTTGACTTCAGAAGCGGGTCAAAATCACATTTACAGCATTCTTCAAGAGTCCATGATAACTTTTGTTCATGTGAATCCTCCTCACAAGTTGTTTTTTGCGCAGACTGGAACTTCGCCAGCCGTGGAGCGGCTGGTTGCCTTCATATGCCGCCTTTGCAAGCTTTGTGACTCAATGGGAATTCTTTTCAGTGTTGTGAACCCAAGCCGCAGCCCACTCTGGAAGCATCGGGTGTGGGCAAAGGCCGCAGCAGCGGCCTCGCTTCGCACAGTTGAGTTTGACTTGTGCATGCACGGTGGATGTCGACGACAGTCTTTTGTTCTTAGATCGAATGTGGTGCCATTTGATTTTCTTGAGAGTCGATGTGACGGCAAGCATACACACGAGCCTTGGCATTCGCATTTGCAGCCGGACAACATCAATGAAACGTGGCCTTTGGGCCGCAACATGGCGGACTTGCTTCATGATTTCATTTGCCATTTTGGCGCATTGCCGGAGCCGGCACAGCTGAGCGATGCATCACCTTCCATTGTGGGAGCCCGTAGCTTGACCGGCCATCAATTGAGGAAGCGAGTGCCGCCTTTGGTGTCGGAGTTCAAACAAGTCTTTTCTGTGTCAGGTCCGCATGAAATTTTGTCACGTTTGCCCGAGGCCAAACACAAGCTTACAGCCGATTGGGAGGTGCCGTCAGCTTGCCTTGCAAAACCAAGTGTTGCTTCCATCCCTGTAGGTAGCAAAATCATTCGCACTCACTTGTCGCGGGGTGTTGCAGAGTGCGACCTTGATCCGGACGAACCCGGCGATGTCACTGCCGAATCTTTGCTTCAAATTTTGAGCGAGACGGAAGGCAAGTTTCCCAGCCGGGGTGAAGGAGTCGCTTCTTCATCCAAGTGTGTGTCGGGTGGAGCGTACGTGCATGGCGGCTTCACAGGTGTCTTACAAGCCACCAAGGTCCATCCCAAGGCTGTCGAGCAAATGTGTGCATATGTCCGTAAGGTAGCACCCAGCCTTGAGTTTGGAGCTGTTACGTATGCTTGCGATGTCTTCTCTCCTGCGCATAGGGACAGCAACAACGAGGCCTCGTCGTGGAACATGGTTGTGTTGCTCAAACCGTGCGAGGGAGGAGGCGGGGGCATCTGGGTTGAGGACTCTTCGGGCAGCGAGGCCAGATACGTCAAGGGGCAACTCGTGCAGGGCCGGGTCCTTGATCCAGGAGCCGGCCCAGTTTTCTTCGACCCAAGGAAGTGGCATGAGACGGAACGATGGACTGGGCACAGACATGCCTTGATTGCATACCTCCCGAGGTCGACGGAGCGGTTGGCTGCAGCAGATCGTTCTTTCCTCGTAGGTTTAGGGTTTAGGATTCCTGGTTCTCCCGTGGTTTCTAAGGACGGGTTGTCCCCAGGCGGTGGCGACTCGCTGCCGACTGGATGTAAGTTTGGGTCTAAGGTTGTTTTCGGCGTGTATCATTCTCCTCAGGAGTTTGTTGATCAGGCCATCCGTGCCAAGCACCCGTGCCACTTGGACAACCTTCTTCCTGAAGAACTGAGGACGGCAATCGACAAGAACATGAGTGTGGACCAGGCTTCTTTGGCTCGTGACAGAACAGCAACCATGCGGCGCTTCATCAGCATGTCCAACGACCTTGCCGATGCCGAGCGAAAGCTCAAGGAAGGTTTATCTGAACACAGGCGTCGGGTACTGGACAGCAAGCGACTACTCCTCTTCAAGGCTGTCCTCGGGGAGATTGGGCATGCAGATGAGAACTTGACTCATGATATGAGCAACGGTTTCGACTTGGTTGGGAAGCTTCCGGAGTCACATGTTTTCGAACATCGCTATCGTCCTGCGCTTAAGACCGAAGATGATTTGCGAGCTGGGGCTGCAAGGTCTCGAGCTGCTGTCTTGGCCATGGTTAAAAGCTCAGGCGACCCAACCATCGACAATGGTGTCTTTGCTGCAACTCAGAAGGAGCTTGACCTTGGGCACTTGGAAGGACCTGTGGAGCCTAGTCAACTGCCCATCGGGGCCACGTTGACTCACCGCTTCGGCGTGCTTCAGGGTCTGGACTCGGACGGAAATCCGAAAGTGAGACCAATCGACAATTATAAAATCTCGGAAGTCAACGACGTGGTATCGCAAACCGAGCAAGTACCCGTACACACTGTGGATGTCATCGCAGGGGCTTTGAGCTACTGGATGCACGCCTGCATTCGAGCGAAGCTACAAAAGACGATGGTGAGCAAAGCCTGGGATCTCAAAACGGCGTACAAGCAGCTTCCGCTGAGCGACCTGGCGTTCGAGCTTGACAGTTACATTGCTGTTTATTGCCCCGCAAGTCAGCGACCATTGGTTTATAAACAACGTGTTTTGCCGTTTGGATCCAAAGCCAGTGTGACAGGTTTCATCAGATGCGCTTATGGTTTATGGAAGATTGGATGTGTACATCTGTCTTTGATCTGGAGTTGTTACTTTGATGATTTTCTAACAAACAGTTGGGAAGATTCCTGCAAGCATCTGGACTTGATTATTACAATGTTTTTCCGACTGTTTGGGTGGAACGTTTCTTCAGAGAAACAACTGGACTTCGATTGCGTGTGCAACGTCCTTGGAATCAGTTTAAACCTTCGTGACGCGAAGTTCGGAGTGGCCTACTTTGGGAATACCGAAAAGCGGACTGCTGAGCTTCGAGACGCTCTACGAGGTTACCTGGCCGATGATTCGGCTCTTCCTCGAGGCGCTGAGTTGGCGAAGCTACGTGGCAGATTACAGTTTGCGTCTGGACAGATGTTCGGGCGACGTGCTCGGCATGCTCTCGGGATGCTAACCGATGGTCCCGGTTTCAGTCCTGAGCAGATGCGTCATGCGTTGCAAACTTTTCTGACCATTCTTGAGAAAGCTAGGCCACGCTTGGTTTCAGCAAAGTGGAGTTCAGTTGTGCATGTTTATGTGGACGCGTCATTTGACTACGACGGCCATTCAGGAATCGGTGGAGTTGCTTACAGCACCTCAGGTGAAATCCTTGGCTGGTTCGGTGACGTTGTCTCTAGACATGTGCTTGACGAACTCTGTACTTTTAACGATGTCAATCGAGAGACTGTGATTTTCGAGTTGGAAGCGATTGCTGTGCTGATTGCTTTGCGCGCTTTTGCATCTCTCTTGCAAGGCGCAAACATAGTACTCTTCACTGACAACGAAGGAGTCCACGGAGCTTTTGTGAGGTGCAAGTCGTCCAGTGTGTATGGCCAACAGGTCATCACATGCGTGTGCGATACAGAGGATAGCATGGATTGCTTGGTCTGGTACGAGCGAGTACCATCCTCTTCGAATCCTTCAGATTGCCTCTCACGAGGCGAAGTGCTCAAGTGCTCAAGTCTTCGCTCTCGAGTGTGCGTTGCAGAAGTGCACGAGGAAGTCAAAGCTGCATGCCTCTAGTGGGGCGGGTCACATGCAGCTGAACAGAGGTGTGCGAATCCCCGTTGAAAATGAAGGAGACCGAGTGAGTGCAGTTTGTTATACGTTATATTGATTGCTTCAACTTTTATATGGAATGATGAGTTTTATATGATTGGCGTCCGTTTTTGATCAAATAAGACGAACACTGCACGAATAGTGCATGGAGTTTTATTTGACAAAACAAATTTGCTTTTACAAATTTGAGGACGCAGAGATTGCATCATGTTGTTTCTCATGTGAAATCAAGAGTCGTGTCCGAAACATTGGCTCAGCTGTGGGTGTGGTGGGTGGGAGCCTCTTTTGCAATGGTTCCTTGAAAGTTTTCGCCCGCCCGCCCTGTCCCTTTATTGTATCGGTTTCTGGGGCAGGTGGCCCTAAGTTTGTCTCAGGCAAGTGGCCTCAAGTTGTCTCTTTTGTCTCTGTATTTCGCCCGGAGCCCGAGGCCGGGCGGGTCACATGCAGCTGAACAGAGGTGTGCGAATCCCCGTTGAAAATGAAGGAGACCGAGTGAGTGCAGTTTGTTATACGTTATATTGATTGCTTCAACTTTTATATGGAATGATGAGTTTTATATGATTGGCGTCCGTTTTTGATCAAATAAGGGTCCTTGCATTCGTTTTCACACTGATAAGTGCCGCAATAAGTCGTGCCGCGTCTCCCACCTCTGCCCCATTTTGATGGGCAACAATACCCCCTGTGGAAAAGCGCATCGGGCTGCCGATCACTCTTCAGCCCCGCATTGACTATCTCATGCTCAGGACATTCCCATGAGTCCTGCATCTGCTTGTGCACAGGTGGGTTCTGATGCACCACCTGATTTTGCTGCACCTTCCGAGCCTTCCGCTGAAGCTCTTGCATCCAAATTTTTGGCGGCCTCGTCTGTTCCGTCTTGCACTGACATTTTGCGGCTAGCCGAGGCCCTACTTCACGAAGCCCCGGACTTGGATGATCGGTTCGAATCTGGCAAATCTGTGTCGGCCGGTCTCTTTTTCCGTTTCAAGCCTGGGGCTCGCAAAGTTTGCGTCTCACATCCACTGTCGGTGCAAGCAGTCAACAGGCTGATTCGTGCCTTTGCCCCTAATCATTTTTTCTCCAGTTTTGTCATTATCTCGGGTGTGCATTCCCCTCGGCATCAAGATTCCATGAATGCGCGGGCACCCAACATTGTTATACCCCTCTCGTCATTCCGGGGGGGCGAACTGCGCGTCTCTCATGCCACGGACTCTGCATCGAGTTCTGCACAGTTCCCTTCGCAGTGCATTGACCTGCCTGTCGCCTCAGGTCCGGTCACTTTCAATGCCAGGGATTGCCCTCACGAGGTGTTGCCATCACAAGGTCTCCGCGTGGTGTTGGCCGCTTACACTCTGCAGGCTGCATTCACTCTGGGAGCATGTCCTGAGCTTCGTTCTTCTCTGACAGCACTTTCTTTTCCCTTGCCGCCAGGGGACATGGTCTACTGCTCTGCTGACCTGGCGCCCCAGGTGTTACAGCTGTCACCTGACCAGCAGGCCTTGCTTCCGGGTGGTGTGCCCGCAGCCACAGCCAATGAGCAGTCATGCACGTCTGACTTGACTACATCTTCGACTTCTGATGCTAGGGACGGTGCGTCCATTTTGGGTCCCTGTTGCCTTCCAGCCCTCACCCCACGCCTCTTCCTGGACTTGTTTGCAGGGGCTCGGGCTCCGGTTTCATCAGCTCTGCGTCATCGTGGTCTCGACTGCTTTCCAGCTGTGGACATCATCGTTGATGCTTCCTGCGACATTTTAGACGATGATTTCTTCAGCTTGCTTTGCCGCATTGCTGATTCAGGTCTGGTGGGTGCCGCTCTGGCTGCCCCCGTTTGCTCGAAGCATAGCATCCTGCGGCTGCGTCCAGGAGGTCCCAAGCCTCTACGTGACTTTGCATTTCCCGCGGGACGTCCCGACCTGAACTGGGAAGCTACATCTCAACTCCAGGAGAGCGCTCAGTTGCACGACCGCTCCAGAATCCTGCTCTCCAGGGTCAGTGCTTCGGGAGGTCTCATTCTTCTGGAGAATCCAGCTTCTTCGCTTACGTTTCATGACCCCATTATGATGAACTGGATCGAGTCCGAGGCCCCTTTCTGTGCTCAGGTTGCATCCTGCATGGTCGGCGCTTCATTTTCCAAGTCTTGGATGTTTGTCTCCAATCAGCCGTGCATCCTGGACTTGGCTTGTTCCTGCGATCATGCGCCTGGAACCCACACCTCCTTTGTGGGAAAGCGCGATGGTGCCGGTTTCCTTAGTCGGCGTACTGCTGAGTACCCCGACCAACTGGCTTCTTCCCTGGCCTGTCTCTGCGACCAAGCTCGGCTCCTGTTCTGACTTCGCTCAGTGGCGAGCCATGCTTCCACCAAGCCCTGCCTGGCCCTTGCATTCCTGCCGCGTTGAAGATGGGGGCGGTACCACAAGCACTGCCTGCTGGCTCCAGCCCCAAGCAGACGATGTACTGCACGACTTACGTCGTCGGTGGTCGCATCGCCTTTTCGATGCTGGACTTTGCATGCGTCTTGCTGCTCACCTTCAGCTTGCACCTAAGGAACCTCCCCTTGCAGATTCGGCTATTGAACCCTTCTTACATGACATTTTCGGTGCCTTTCAGGTCCCGCAGGCCGCGCAGGCAGATCTGCTTTACATTGCACCGGGTCAGCCACTACGATTGCGGTTGTTGAAGTTTCTGCTCCTGAAGCTGCAGGACCCGGAGGCTGCATTCTGTGACCAGCTTGAGTCTGGTGTCTCCCTCGGCGTCGGCTCCGCGCTCGAACCCTCATCGCATTGGCCCACTCGCGATGCCGAGCACATCATTCCCGAGCTGCATATTTGTGAGGGCGCCTGGCAGTCGGCGGAAAGCCAACCTGATATCGTCCATTCCCTACTTGACGAGGAACTTGAGGAAGGCTGGATTTCGGAATTTGCATCTTTGGACGCCATCCAAACGGAGTTCCCTCAGGTTGCATTAGGACGGTTGGGTCTTGTGCTCGCTGAAGGACGATCGGCACGCCTGGTTGTCGACTCCAGCATCAGCGGGGTCACTTCCTCATCCGCCATACCAAACTGCATCTCGAATCCCAGGATTGAAGATGTGTCCTCCTGTGCACCCTCCTATGTGCCCCTGATCCCTGGGTGGGTGCATCGATCGACGTTAAGAAAGCACATCGCCGGATGCTGATTGCTAAGCATGAGCGCGCTCTGCTTGCATTTTCCTTTCAAGGCCGTTACTTCATTAGTAATTGCCTTAATTTTGGAGCACGTGCATCCTCCTGGTATTGGTCCAGGTTGGCGGGGTCGCTTCAGCGTCTTTCGCATTACATCATTTTCCTTCAGCATTTGCTCTGGGTTTATGTGGATGATTTTCTTGCTGCATTCCAGAAAGCCACGGCGCCCTTGCATCTCAGCTTGTGGATCATGCTGTTACTCTGCATTCGTCTTCCCATATCCTGGTCGAAGTGTTCCATCGATGACAGCATTGTTTGGATTGGATGGAGAATTTCATTCGATACCTGGTCTGTGGAACTCCCTGAGGACAAGGTGCATCGCATTCTCGACCAGATTGCTGCCTTGTCAAAACAGACCAAGGTCAAGGTCAAGGATCTTGAGTCCATCATTGGTCGTCTGCTGTGGCTCACTGGACTCTGGAGATTGTTGCGACCTCTGCTCCAACCTCTTTATGCTGCTCTACGTGACATTCCATGCACGCTGATTGCAGTATCGCCGCAGCTGTGGACGCAAATCCTTGCTTCATGTGACGATTCGGGGCGGCTGACTCGCTCTCTGAATCATGCATCGTTCCCTGAAGGTGCTCGCATTACCAGAGCGGGGAACACTGCTCTTTCATCTCTGGCGCAGATGAAGAAGGTTCCCTTCATCAAGAGACGACTATGGGTCTCGGTCCAAGACTCGGAGCATCCTTTGCGCTGTTTATCGCAGCCTGCTGCGGGAGCTTTGCAGTCTTGGAACTCCATTCTGAGTGCCACGCCCTGTGTGTTCAACATCAAGCAGGCGCCGCTACTTCAGCTTGTCGCTGAGGCCGATGCCTTTGCAGATCAGGACCAGTGCGGTCTTGGTGGACACATTCTGTGGCCTTCTGGGGTCTGCCGATGGTATTCCATCCATCTGCTCCCGGCTCAAGTTCAGGAACTCTTTCCATCCGTGGAAGGCCAACTGCAGCATCACATTTGTGCGCTGGAATTACTTGCTCAGTACTGTCTGCTCTGGATTGCATCTGAAATGTTACCTCGAGCTCGTCATCATCTCACTTTGCCGATGCGCTCCGACAACTCCGGTGCGGAGCTGGTCTCTGCCAAGGGGCTTACATCTGTCAAAGTGCTGGGCGAGGTTCTGCATGCATTTCTCGATTTCCAGCGCAGGAACGGTCTTCGAGTTGAATGTTTTTAAAAGGCTTCTGTTGAGGGTATGTATAAAATAGGTCATTTGTTTTGGACAATTGTTCGGCAATTGTTTTGCAATTGTTTTCTAATTTTCAATTGTTTCGACAATTGTTTTGCAATTGTTTTTTAATTGTTTTGAAAATTGTGGTTTTTTTGGAACAATTGTTTTTTAATTGTTTTGAAAACTGTGTTTTTTTTTGAACAATTGTTTTTCAATGGTTTTTTAAGTACAATATTTTTTGATTATTCGTTTTGCACTTGTTCTGTACGTGTGCATTCTTTGAGTCCTTGAACACGTCTCTTTTTGCACTTGTTTTCTGTACTATGCGACAGCTATAGTAAAAGGCTGAGGTAGTTGGTTTCGGGAAGGGGGCGTTGCCAAGTTGCACTGTCTGAGTGAAAACCGGGGGGGGGGGCAGGGCGGGCTAACTCAGTCGAAAGTCAAGTTACAGGCTTTGGCAAGGCTTGCGCGCCAGGCCTCGGATTGGAAATTGAACGTGCTAGATGTGGGGCCCGTGCGTCAGATCAACAGGTTCGACATCACAGCGTCCCATCCCTTTGATGACAAAGATGGTGTTGATGGGGCGGGCTTGCCAGTCCTTGTCGATCCTGACACTGAGGCTGCCCTTGCTGCCTTCGATGAATTGAACCCATCTTCCAAAAAAAGCCTCTCTAAGCGGCGTTTTGCGGCCTTTGGCCAGGTTGGGCACGCAGAGCCCTCAGGTGCAAAGAAACCAAAGAAAGAGACAGAGTCGAAAAAGCAAAAGTCCAAAGAGGAGAAAAAAAAGCCGAACAAATAAAGGCAGAAAAAATGCTGCAAGGTTTGATGCCTATGCCTTCGGACTCTGAATCCGATGCCGACACCGATGCTGATGCAAACAAAGATGAAACAAAAATCAATGCAGAATCCGAAGCTCAAGACCTCGAGCCTTCGAGTTTCCTGGTTCCAGAGGAGGAACTGGCACAATACGAGCAGCCAGCTTCCAGTAGCTCAGTTGTGCCCCCGGCGCAGACACGTTCGTTGATGAAGCGGGGGGAGCCTTGGGGCATATTTACCATTTCACCAACCTACCGTGATGGGGTTCATGTTGCTTGGGAGGCACTGTGTCGCTGCCACAACAATGCGGGGGATAAGCTTGGTTCGACCTGCAAAAAGTCTGTTGCCAGCACGAGCCTCACAGACGCTGAAGCAAAACTCCGACTGAAACGTTGGCTGGTTGCAGGTCTGGACGACAAGGAGTGGCCTGAGAACAACAAGCGCAACTGCCACCTGTCGATGGGCGGGCCGTTGCTCGGACACTTTGCCAACGGTTTGTCTGAAGCTGAGCTCGATGTCAAGGCAGGAAGGGGCCGGTGATTTCCGAAGGTGTCGCTGTATACTGCTACAAAAGCTTGACCGCAGCCCTTAAACCGTAGACCTCTTTTGCCCGAGTTATCGGGCAAATTGCTTCTGGTTTTGGCTCCAGTGGCCTCAGGCCAGGTCTCAGTGCGCAAGCGAGAACCCGGACCGCTTGTAATCCAAAGACGGCTTCCAGGACCAGCTCTTTGAGGCGCGACAGCCGTAGCTTCTGTGGCCTCAGGCCAGGTCTGAGTGCAAAAACGAGAACCCGGAGACCGCTTCCGCCCGCTTAAAAACCATGGCCGCCTTCCATCAAGAGCTCCTGTGGCCTCAGGCCAGGTTTGGGCTTGGGTGCAAAAGGCGATGGTCGAGAAAAAGCGAAAACCCCGATCGTTGCTGACAGGATGGCAGAGCCGATTTTTTTGTCTTCCAGCACGACAGCATGACATCGGCAAAGCCCGCAAAGCTGAGAGAAAGGAGCACGGGCAAGCAGAGGCTGGCTACCAGGAGGCACTTTGCTGCCTGCCGCATCCATTGCAGGCGCGAACGGTTTCAATCAAAAGGACAAACAGTTTGTTTATTTTTTTTCTGTGCTGCAGCTGAACACCCCCAAGGTGCAACTGGGACCCAGGAGGCGAAGGTCAAGCAGCAGATCCGTGGTCGCTTGCATAGCATTCATGGCGTTGTTCGGGTTAAGTGATTGTATAAACACCCGCAGTTGCAGCAGAGACGTCATGAACAGGACATCGTACAAGCTTTTTGAATCAGTACGTTCATGCAGTGTATCTAAGCATTTGTGTTTGCCCGATATACAAGCAAGGACGCAGATTGCAATGCCACGTGGTTCATCATCGGTAGGCAGGGCGTGTTCGACTTCTTTGCATCAGAGGATGTCGGGCTCTTTGAGCAGGTCCAAGACCACAGCTTTTGACCGAAGGCTCTTGCGAGAAGAGGCTTTGCATACTGTTTTGCAGGCGCAGTCGTGAGCCAAAGATGCTGTTGCCTTCAAGGGGCCCGGGGCAAGCAAGACGACTACAACCATTGCGGTGACCACAAAGGTTGTAGGCTTCTGGCTTGCCTCGGGCCAAGGGGCAAGCCGGAAGCCTACAACGACTGCGGACCGCAGTCGTTGTAGGCTTCTGGCTTGCCTCGGGCCAAAGGGCCAGCAGGAAGCCTACAACGACTGTGGACCGCAGTCGTTGTAGGCTTCTGGCTTGCCTCGGGCCAAGGGGCAAGCAGGAAGCCTACAACCACTGCGGTGACCGCAGTCGTTGTAGGCTTCTGGCTTGCCCCTTGGCTCGCGACAGCTGCCTCCATTGCTGCTGCGTGGGTTTGCAGGCTTTTAGCCAGGTTGTTTGGCTTTTAGCCTGCGGCTGCCTGGAGTTGCTTGCAAGCGACATCTGAGCTGCTGTCGACTGCGCCAAAGGCGTCGTCATCGCTCGCTCGTCTGTGAGTGAAAACCGAGAGTGATCCAGTGCTTCGTGAGTAAGGCTGCCCGAGATGTGTGCTGTTGTCACCCAGCTACCCACCTGTCTGTTCTTGAGCAAATAGTGGACGCTTATTCAATCTACTGTCTGGGAACCAAAAGAAAATAATTGAAATACACAAACAAATATTGCAATATAAAAACAAATTTAAAACAATTATCAAACAATTGTCAAAACAATTGTCCAAACAATTGTCCAAACAATTGCCAAGAAAAGTTGCGTAGAGAAAATCATGGGTTGCGTAGAGAAAATTATGGTTCCCCTATTAATTTATATAAAAGTTACGTAGAGAAAATAGTTTGTTGCGTAGAGAAAATTGTTTGGTCAATTGTTTGGCAATTGTTTGGCAATTGTTTGGCAATTGTTTGAAAATTGTTTTAGAATTGTTCCATTGTTAGGCAAATATTTGAATAATGGTCGGCACAGTACAGCCCAGCCCCACTTCCGCCTGTCCCGCGCAGTCCTGCCCCCCCCCTGCTGCCACGCAGCCGTGCTGAAGTCTCCACCCTCCAAGTGCTGGCACTCGCAGCTTCGAGTCAGCCCCGCGCTGGCCTGAGAGTGCCAGCAGTCA
>CBDDHU010000004.1:0-45000 GCA_965228535.1 Minwuia sp.
TCTTGGCACGAATGTTACCCAGGTGTTCGACCGTCATTGCGTGAACCTGACCGCAGCTGTAATCGCCGCCGTCGACGAGGCTCAGCAACCCCTTCAGCTCTTCAATGGTAAATCCCAGCTCACGACCTCGCAGGATGAACTTGAGCCTTCTGTGTGCGTCCTGGCCGTACAGACGATATCCATTTTCGGCACGCCTCGGTTCCGGCATCAGGCCGATCTTCTCATAATAGCGAATGGTTTCGATATTTGTCCCGGCGGCCTGTGCCAGGCCGTTCCGGGTCACATGATCGAGAGGGTCGTCGGGTTTGTTCAACATTTCTCTTGAGCCTGTAGGGACTACAGACCCTACCATCCGGCTATGAATTCTACAACGAGAGAGCAAGAAATGCCCGCCACACCGCACGATAACCCGTCTGACGGGGCCGACGGAACAGTCTCTGATATCGAGAGTCGCCGCAGCGGCCTGCTGGCCGGTGCGGGGTTGCTCGGCGCCCTTCTCGCTTCGTCGTGCTGCATCGTGCCCTTGGCATTTGTGACGCTCGGGATCAGCGGCGCGTGGATGAGCAATCTCACCGCGCTTGAACCCTACAAGCCGTACTTCGTGGCCGTAACCCTCCTGATGCTCGGGGCCGGGTTCTGGCAGGTCTACATCCGACCAAGGCGGGCGTGCGCGGCGGGGTCCTATTGCGCAAGCCCGGCTTCGGGACGGATTTCCAGGACGCTCCTGTGGCTGGCAACAGCCATCGTGCTGCTGGCCGCGACGATCAATTACTGGGCCCCCCTGTTTTATTAGGAGCAATGATGCTGAAACGAACTGCCGCTGTTCTTGTTGCATTGGCATCGATAGGTGCCGCTGGTTTGGGGGGATCCCATGTTCTGTCCAACGCGATGACGGCGAACGCCGCTGAAAGCGCCTCTGTCGCGCAGCAGACGCGAACCTTTGCGATCCGGAACATGACCTGTGCGCTCTGCCCGATCACGGTTCGGACGGCGATGGAAGCTGTCGAAGGGGTGGAGTCAGTGCAGATCGATCTCGACACAAAGACAGCTGCGGTCGTCTTCGATCCGGCGATCACGACACCGGATCAGATTGCCCGGGCTTCGACCAATGCCGGGTATCCGGCAAATGCGGTTCCCGAAGGCGGGTGAAATAAATGATCGCACGATACTGAGGACCGGGATTGGCGGGACAGTGGTTGCCGCACTCTGCTGCTTCACGCCAGTGCTGGTCATCCTGCTTGGTGTGACCGGATTGTCGGCCTGGCTGGGCTGGCTGGACTATGTGCTGCTCCCAGCCTTCGCGATCTTTATGGCCATCACGGTCTATGCCCTCTGGCGCAGAAGCAAGCGACAGAATGATGAGTGCTGCGAGACAGACAATGCGCAGGAAAGACGACAGGAACGCTGATGAACAATATCGTCAATATGGACCCGTCACGCGCCGCGGGCGCAGGCTATGATCTGGTTGTCGTCGGGGCGGGGTCGGCCGGATTTTCAGCCGCAATCACTGCGGCGGATGCCGGCGCGCGCGTTGCCCTCGTTGGGCACGGAACCCTTGGCGGCACATGCGTCAATGTCGGCTGTGTTCCCTCAAAGACCCTGATCCGCGCCATGGAAGGCTTGTACGGCGCAAACCTCGGCCGCTTTGCCGGGATCGAAGGCAAGGCGGTGATCAAGGACTGGTCGGCGGTTATCCGACAGAAAGACGATCTGGTGGAGGAGTTGCGGCAGGCCAAATACGCGGACCTGCTTCCGGCCAATGAAAGCGTCAACTATCTCGAAGGCCCGGCCCGCATTGTCGAAGGCGGGGTAGAGGTCAGCGGCAGGTTCATTCGGGCTGCCCGGACCATCATTGCGACGGGATCGCAACCATTGATCCCGGAGATTTCTGGTCTTGGCGACGTTCCCTACCTCACCAGTACAACGGCCCTTGAACTGCCAGACCTACCTGCATCCCTGCTGGTCATTGGCGGCGGCTATGTCGGTGCGGAGATCGCACAGATGTTCGCCCGTGCGGGCGTGCGCGTCACAATTGTCTGCCGAAGTCACCTGTTGCCCGAAGCCGAGCCAGAGATCGGCGCAGCCTTGTCGGGGTATTTCCGGGATGAAGGAATCATCGTGCAGCAAGGAGGGAGCTACAGGAATATCGCGGTATCAAGGGATGGCGTGACCCTGCGCGTGGACAGGGACGGCGACCTTGTCGAACTGAACGCTGAGCGGGTGCTCGTCGCGACCGGCCGTCGACCCAACACCGACGGGCTTGGACTGAAGGAGCGCGGGATAAGGCAGATGAGCAATGGCGGCATAGCCGTGGATGATCAGATGCAGAGTTCGGTGGCGGGCATCTATGCGGCGGGCGATGTGACGGGGCGCGACCAGTTTGTCTACATGGCCGCTTATGGTGCAAAGCTGGCCGCAGAGAATGCAGTGAACGGCGCGGAGCGGCGCTACGATGCGACAACGATGCCTTCGGTCGTGTTCACCGATCCGCAAGTAGCGAGCGTCGGTCTCACGGAACAAGCCGCCATGTCAAAGGGGCTAAAGGTTCGCACGTCGCTGCTGCCTCTTGAATACTTGCCCAGGGCGCTGGCTGCACGGGACACACGCGGCCTGATCAAGCTCGTTGCCGAAGCCGGAACGAACCGGATTCTGGGTGCGCACATCCTGGCTCCCGAGGGAAGCGACAGCATCCAGACGGCAATGCTGGCCATCCGCTTTGGCATGACGGTAGCTGATCTCGCTGACACGATATTCCCGTACCTGACGACTGTAGAAGGGCTGAAGCTGGCCGCACAGACCTTCGACAAGGATATTACAAGGCTGTCCTGCTGTGCTGGTTAAACAGAACGCTCTCGCTGTTCCTCGGGTTGTGAATGGACACCTGCCAATGTTGCAGGTAAAGATTGATGCATGAAAATGACGGCGCATATTCTGGTTCTTGCCCTGCTTGCCGCCTTCGGCACAGCTGCCTTTGCCAATGTATCGGCTGCAGGCAGCATGAAAATGCAGATGCTGGCGACCGCCGATGTTCACGCAGGCATGGTCGAGTGCGGTGATTGTGATGTTGACGGTCCGTCAACGATGTCGTGCGGTGAAATGTGCTTCACTTCCCACATGATAGCGTTTGCCGCGACTGAATCAGACATTCCCTCGATGCACCGCGTCGCATTTCTTGATGTCCCTGATTTTTCAATCGGTCGACAGGCATCACCCGACCCGTTCCCTCCGAAGGCAATCATCCTGAACTGACACCAGTCGGATTTCGATCCGGCCAGGCTGTCTTTCACGCACCGTTGGCCTAGGAGCGATGGTGTTCGGATGAATGTCGGCAATCTGCCCCAGTTCGCGCAGGTGCCGCGCTTCGGGAACTCTTCTGAAAATGTCTCAATTTCGCGATGCGGTGCTGTCGCGCCGCAGCATGTTGTCGCTGCTCATGGCCAACATGGGGGTGGCGGTCATGCCCCCATCCCTCAGGGCCACTACCCGGCAGGCTGCGGTGAAGGAATTTGATCTGCGCGCTGCGCCGGGGCATAGCCGATTGACCGCCGCTGCGTCTGACCAGACAGCTGTCTGGGCCTACAACAACAGCGTGCCAGGTCAGGAACTCCGCGTTCGCCAGGGTGACCGCGTTCGCGTGTCGGTGAACAATGACCTTGACGAGCCGACCACTGTCCATTGGCACGGAGTTCGGGTGCCCAATGCAATGGATGGGGTGCCCTATCTGACTCAGGCCTCCATCCAACCCGGTGGCAAGTTCATGTATGAATTCGATGCCGTGGATGCGGGGACCTATTGGTACCACCCACATCAGCGCAGCTTCGAGCAGGTCGGGCGCGGCTTGTACGGCCCGTTGATCATCGAAGAGCACGATCCTGTTCGGGTCGATCGCGATCTGACCTGGATGCTGGACGACTGGCGGCTGGGGCCGGATGGGTCGATCCGTGGTGACTTCGGCAACCGACACGACATGAGCCACAATGGCAGGGTGGGAAACACCGTGACTATCAACGGTCGCGCTCCCGGTGATCTTGTGGTGCGCTCAGGCGAGCGAATTCGCCTGCGCCTGGTCAATGCGGCCAATGCCCGGATATTTGCCCTCGATTTCGAAGGGCATGCGCCAATGGTCATCGCGCTTGATGGCCAGCCGGTCAGCCCGCATTCTCCGGCGAACGGGCAGGTCGTCATTGGCCCGGCCATGCGTGTCGATCTCATTCTCGACATGACGGACCGGCCCGGCAGCCGCAATGCCGTCATCGACCGCTTCTACAAAGGGCTCGAGTATCAACTGACGGAACTGACCTATGCGGCTGCGCCGCTCAGATCGAGCCCACCAGACTGGCCAATCGAGTTGCCGTCCAACGGGCTTCCGGAGCCTTCAATCGAATCCGCCATCAGGCATGAGGTCGTATTCAACGGCGGCATGATGGGGCGGATGG
This sequence comes from Minwuia sp., assembly GCA_965228535.1. Classification (GTDB taxonomy): domain Bacteria; phylum Pseudomonadota; class Alphaproteobacteria; order Minwuiales; family Minwuiaceae; genus Minwuia. The sequence goes on from CBDDHU010000004.1 coordinate 4,437, forward strand.
TCATGTCGGATATGGGCGGCAGCATGGGTGAAGGCCGGACCGGCGGCATGATGAACATGATGCGCGGTTCAGGCGTCTGGTTCGTCAACGGCGTTGCTGCTGAAGGTCATGTGCTGGAGCCGTTCCTGACCCTCGAGCAGGACCGAAGCCACATCATCTCCATGACGAACGCCACGGCCTGGCATCATCCGATTCATCTGCACGGGCACTCGTTCCGGGTGATCGCACGGAGCGGCGAACCTACCCGCCATCGTGAATGGCAGGACACCGTGATGATGGCTCCGCGGGAGCGGGTCGACATAGCCCTGGTTGCCGACAATCCGGGCGACTGGATGTTCCATTGCCACATTCTCGAGCATCAGGCTGCCGGAATGATGGGCGTCATACGCGTTAGCTGATCTGCATCAAAGGAGAAATCAATCATGCGCAAACACCTTTCACTTGCACTGTTCGGGCTGCTGATCTGGACAACTGCACCGGCATATGCCGAAGAATCATCGCGCGATGTAACGCTCTACAAGAACCCGCAATGCGGCTGCTGTGAGAGTTATGCCAGCTATCTGCGCGAGAACGGATTTACCGTCACCGTCAAGCCTACCCACGAACTGGCACAGCTCAGCCGAATGGCCGGAATTCCCGAGAATTTCGAAGGCTGTCACCTCTCGATGATTGACGGCTATGTCGTCAGCGGCCATGTGCCGGTTGCAAGCGTCGAAAGATTGCTCAGCGAGCAGCCGAAGATCGTCGGGATCACGCTGCCGGGCATGCCACAGGGTTCACCCGGGATGTCGGGCCGGAAGACGGAGCCTTTCACAACCTACGAAATCGGCTCTCAATCCCCGCGGATCTATGCTGTCGAATGATGCCGATGCCACCGTCCATGATCGGGACTGGCCATATGCGTGTCACCCTTGTCGCTACGCTGGCCGGCGTCTCGATGATGGCCGCCTGGCCGGGCCATGCTGGTCAGGCTGATCATGAAAACCCTCAACAGGTCGCACGTGGTGCCGAGGTCTATGTCGCCCATTGCGCGTCCTGTCACGGCACGAATCTGGAGGGACAACCGAACTGGCGGTCTCGCAAGCCGGATGGGCGACTGCCGGCCCCGCCTCACGATGAAACCGGGCGCACCTGGCATCATCCGGACGCGATCCTGTTCTCGATCACGCGGGACGGAACGGCAGCACATGCCCCTGCGGGATATCTGACGGACATGCCGGGTTTTGGAGACGTCCTCTCGGACGACGAGATCTGGTCTGTCCTTGCATACATCAAGTCCCGCTGGCCGAAACACATTACGGCCCGCAGGCAGGCTGCAATCAGGGAGAAGGCGAAATGATGGAACATATGGGCGGAATGATGTGGGGCATGGGTCTGGTCTGGATTCTAGTCATCCTGGTGCTGGGCCTCAGTGTAGCCGCTCTGATCAAGTACCTTCGATCCGGATCAGAAAGCCGGAGCGACAGTGATGACTGAATCCACCCTCCAGGAACCACAAGAAGACAGCGCCCCTGCAGGGAAATACCTGAGGTTTGCCGTTCCGCTACTCATCTTCAGCGTCATTGGCATTGCATTGGGCGTCGGACTGACCCTGGATCCGAAAAATATCCCATCAGCATTGATCGGCAAGCCTGTGCCTGTCTTTGATCTGCCTCCGGTTCTCGGACGCACACAGGGTCTTCAAAGTAGTGACCTTCAGGGGGACGTTGCCCTGCTCAATGTGTTTGCATCCTGGTGCACCGCATGCCGTGCGGAGCACCCCCTGTTCATGCGGCTGGCACGAGAGCAGATCGTTCCGATCCATGGACTGAATTACAAGGACCAGCCTCAGGACGCCGCAGCATGGTTGGAGCAGCTCGGCGACCCCTACACACGTACAGGCGCGGATATCAACGGGCGAGTGGGGATCGAATTCGGCGTCTACGGCGTCCCCGAAACATTCGTGATCGGTCGGGACGGTCGCATTGCCTACAAGCATATCGGACCTGTCACGCCTGACGCACTGACGAACACGATCCTGCCACTCGTCGAACGACTGAGAGAAAGCTCGGAGGAAATGGCTCAATGAGAATATCCGTTCTTGCATCATTTTTTCTTCTGTTCACCGCCGTTTCAGCGGGAGCTGAACCCACAACCATGCCGCTTCACGACGCAAAGCGTCCCGTTCCCGCCATCGTCTTTGCAGACGAAACGGGCAATCGCCTGACACTTGAGGACTGGCGCGACAAGGTCATCCTGCTCAACATCTGGGCGACATGGTGTCCGCCGTGCCGCCACGAAATGCCTACGCTGGACAGACTCCAGGGCAAACTTGGAGGAGAGAATTTTGAGGTTCTCGCCCTCTCAATAGACCGGGCAGGCCCGAAGGTGGTGCGGGCATTTTTCGACAAGATCGGAGTGAAGCACCTTCGGCTTCTCATCGATGAAACGGGCGCATCGGCCCGGAATCTAGGGGCCTACGGGCTACCGGTAACCTTGTTGATAGACCCCGACGGCGCGGAACTCTCACGAATAATCGGACCAGCCGAGTGGGACACACCCGAAATGATCGCATTCTTCGAAAAAACCATCGCGGCAGAGCGAGCAGGAAGGAAATAGTAATGGAACTCAATCAATCCAGTGAGCGGCTCAGAAGAAATTTCGTGAAAGGGTGGTCGCGGCTTCAAATGTCGCCTCGACGGCTTTCGTTGCTTGGTGTCGCGGGTGCTATCCTGATCGCCCTTCTGTACCAGAATTCGCTGATCGCGTTTGGCATTGCGCCAATTCTTATCAGCTTGTTGCCCTGCGTTCTGATGTGCGCGATGGGCCTTTGTATGCGCGGTTGTTCAGACAGGAAGTGCTCTGATCAACCCGTAGCCGACAATCAGCCGTCGGCGAAAGGCAGCATTCACTCGTGAACTGCCAACCCACCACCAACCCTTCGAAAGGAAAATATGATGTTCAAGATCGTTAAAGTACTCGCATTGACTGTGGCCATGGCAGGAATGGCCTCAGTCTCCGCCATTGCCGGCGCCGAAAAATCACCCGGTGGCACGATGGAGCATGGGTCCATGATGCAGAATGACATGCAGGAAGGCGAAATGGCCGGGATGATGAAAATGATGCAGCAGATGGCACCAATGATGGAAAAATGTCACAAAATGATGTCGGCCATGAGCGATCACATGAAGGCAGACAATCCTTCATCTGATGACAAGGGCTGATTAGCCAACCAGCGTCTGCCGCCTTCCGGGGCGGCAGACGCGCTCGCTTCATGGGAGCATCCGTATGCCATCAAAATTTTTCCCAGTTCTCTTAGTCGCTGTTTTCCTGGTATTTGCCGGCCAAGCGACAGCAAATCATCCCGGTGAGTCTCTTGATGCTGAATTGACAGCAAAATCGAATTATTTCCAGATCATCGACAGACCAGCGCCGGACTTCCAACTCGCTGACCTGCGAGGTAATCCCGTGACGCTACGGGATCTCGCAGACAAGATCCTGATCCTGCATTTTGTATATGCCCGATGTCCCGATATCTGTCCGCTTCACGCGGAGAAAATCGCCGACGTGCAGAAAATGATCAACCAGACACCTATGAAAAATATGGTTCAGTTTATAACTATTACCACTGATCCAGAAAGGGATATTGCTGAAAATGTTATGAATTTTGGTGAATTACATGGATTGAATGAGGTCAATTGGTCCTTTCTAACCAAATTGCCAGATCAGGATGAGGTGGAAACGCGATCCCTCGTCCAGCAATATGGGCACAAATTCAAGGTCATGGATGATGGAATGCAAGTGCACGGCGTTGTTACTCATGTGATCGATCGTGGCGGTCGATGGGCTGCGAATTTTCATGGGCTGAATTTCGAGCCCGTGAACCTCCTACTCTACGTCAACGGTCTCTCCCATCGGGTTTGGCCGCCGAAATTGCAATCCAAACCAGGGTTCTGGGAGAGAATGAGGAACATGTTTTGAAGAGCGATACACGTGCCGAAGAGAATGCGCCGATATCCGGACGAAATTGGCTGGTAAGCCTGCGGCGTTATTTCATCGTCAGTGCAATCGGCAATCTTGCGTGGGAATTCCTGCACCTTCCACTATACACAATCTGGACTGATTCCCCCTTCCGCGAGAATGCGTTTGCAGCCGTTCATTGCACCGCCGGTGACCTGTTGATCGCGTCGAGCACGCTCATATTGTCGCTACTGGCTTTGGGCCGGCACGATTGGCCGCAACAAGGTGTCAGACCGGTGATCGCCGCCACAATGACGATGGGGATCGCCTACACCATCTTCAGCGAATGGCTGAATATCGATGTTCGGTCAGCCTGGGCCTACCGGGAGATCATGCCCGTGATGCCATGGTTCGGAACAGGCCTCAGCCCACTGCTACAATGGCTTGTGGTACCCGGCATGGCCTTCTGGTGGGCACTCAGGCCTGTGGCCAGCCTGAATGACGAAACCAGATGACGGCAGAGCTGACATTGCTGGGTATCGGGGCCGCCTTTCTGGCGGGTTCCATTTCCTTTTTGTCACCCTGCGTGTTGCCACTCATACCAGGATACGTCTCCTATATCGCCGGTCAATCCTCTGGCCCGGCTTCCACGCGAGGAAGAAATAGAGAGACGATTGCTGCGATTGGCCTCAGTTTGTGCTTCGTCCTTGGATTTTCCACAGTATTCATCATACTCGGAGCCAGTGCGACCGCGCTCGGTCGCACATTGCTTGTTTATCAGTATGAGCTGAACATTGTCAGCGGAGCGGTCGTTGTTCTCTTTGGCCTGTTCATGCTGGGTGTCGCATCCGGTAGCTTCCTGCAACGGGACTTTCGCCTGCACCTTCAGATACCCGGTGGACGCCCGTTCTCTGCTTACGTGCTCGGTCTGGCTTTTGCGTTTGGCTGGACACCATGCATTGGGCCGATACTCGGGACGATCCTGATGACCAGCGCGGCCTCGGCAACGGTCGTGGAGGGGATCATCTTGCTTGCTATCTACTCCGCCGGACTTGGTGTCCCGTTTCTAGTCGCCGCAGTGTTCACGGAAAAACTGGCCGGGCGGTTGCGTGCCGTTGGTCGTGTGGGCCGTCGCCTCCATCAGGGAGCGGGCCTAGTCGTAGTGATTGTGGGTGTGGCGATGATGAGCGGATACCTCTCGGCGTTTGCGTTCTGGCTACTGGGCACGTTTCCGGTTCTTGGGCAGATCGGTTAAACAGCCTGCCATCCCCGTCTATCTGGCTTCCCTGGTCGCGATTCTGAACAGAAAGAAAAGCTGAAGAATCGCGGCCACCAAGGAGATCATGAAAATGATGGATAGTCCGAACATCGAGATGATAATGCCCGCAAGCAGCGGCAACAGGAACGACGGTGCCGTGATCGCATTGAAATAGCCGGTATAGGCTGGACGCCTGTCGTCGGGTGAGATTTCCATCAGGAATCCGATAACCGCGATGGTCAGGCCATTGGCGAGCGCGCCGAGGACAAAAAATGTCCCGACGAACAGGAACAGCATCTGGTCGGGTCCAAAAAACTGAGCCGGTGCAAGAATCAAAATAGCGGCGGGCGGCAGGATCCTCCCGATCGAGACCACTCTCAACAGACTGACTTTGCCCAACCTGTCACCCCACCAGCCCCATATTACATTTGAGCCGAGACTGCCTGCGGTTTGAGCGCCCAGCAACAACGCGACGTTCTCGAGGCTTACTCCGACGGAATCAGCCTGCACGACATAGAAAGGCATTGCCATCAGCACGGCACCACCGCACCATTGCGCGTATACGAATTTTCGAAAATTCAGGTCAGTTCGGAACACGGTCACGCCATCCCTCAGGTACTGGAAGAATGTGGATCTGCTCGCCTTATCAGAAGCCGCCTGCGGCTCCCCCATTGCGGAAAACACGACAGACGACAGAAACATCAAAGCCGCGGCAACTGTGATGATTGCTGCATAGGAAAGGGGAAAGGCGAGGGTCCCGACCACGTGGTCGGCAATGGCCACGACCGCCAATGCGAGGAGGCCGCCGCCGAAAAAGCGCGTGGCCAGCAGACGGCTTCTCAGTTCCGAGGGAACTGATCGCGCGACAATATCAGTGTAAGGCACCGCAACTATTCCGCTAGTGAATGCATATGCAGTCCAGATCAACATCACAAGAACGGCCAGCAGATTTGTCTGCAGTCCGGCTCCAAAAAAAAGGACCGCTGCCAGCGCCGCCATCCACCCCGCACGTCCGAATGCGCCGATGAAATAATAGCGCATGCTGGCACCACTGCGTTGTGCCAGGAAGCCAACAAAAATTTGTGGAAACAACCAGCCAAATCGCAGGATCGCGGTAACGGCTCCGACCAGAATGGGATTGCCTGTCAGTTGAAAGATCAGTGCGGACATGATGGTTGCTGAATCAACTGCGGCTGACCCTGCCTGAAATGTGATGCCTGCCGTCGCAACACTTCTGAACCGGCCACGGGTGCTCATTTTCCGCTCCAGTTTGCTGGGTCCACAAAAATGCCGAACCAGATGGACCAGGCCCCGAGCAAAACGAAGATGGCCCCAACAAACCAACCATTCCTTTTCAATCGTGCACCCAGATTTTGAAGCCAGACTGCAATCGGGGTACGGCTGCGAACACAGCCAGTGGTGATGAAAGGAAGAGGCCAAAGAAAAACATCATAGCAAACCCGGTTGCTACTGTGCCGACAGTCGCGGCCAATCCGAGCAATCCGAACAAGATCGGCGCAGCACAGGCAGGTATATTCAAGCCGAAAGCCAACCCCAGAACGAATGGACTCTTGGCGCGTCTCCATGATGCGGGCGCAAGGTCGACCTTGTGTTTGATAAGGCCGCCCTTACCGAGCAACAAAGCCAGCCCGACTATCAGGTAGATTACGCCGAACAGAAGCCAGGCACCGGTCTGCGCGCCGATCAAATTTGGACCGAGAAATGCGACAAGCGCTCCAAACAACCCTGTGATCAGGGAGCGGGCAGCAACGAACGTCAGTAACGCGCGAATCTTTTCGCGGCGGCTCCGTTCATTCTGGGTATCAAGAAACAGAATATGTCCGCCAATCGTACATGGCTCAATGAACCCCAGCAGACCGAGGCCAACTGGCAGCAGAACAAGCTCGAGTGCGGTGAATTCCACGATCCCTCCCAATTCAGCCGAAGAGTCGCCCATTCAGCGACTGGACTGTGAAATTGAAGCCAATGAAACTCGGTTTCATCTCCTTGCTCTGGAGCGGAGCAAGAAGCGGAAAACTCTAAGAGTCTGACTCATAAAGGCTGATTGGGGTTCACGCTCTGGCCAAGCGCCGGATGAGGCGGCGGATGTGGGCGACGAGGACCCAGGCGACGGCGCTCTCGATGCTGGCTTCGAAGTCCTTGGCGAGGCGGCGGCATCGCCCGAGCCAGGCGAAGGTTCGTTCGACCACCCAGCGGCGGGGCAGAAGCTCGAAGCCCTTGGCGGTGTCGGAGCGCTTGACGATCTCGAAGGTCCAGTGACCCAGCGAGGCCATGGCGTCGCGCAGCTTGTCGCCGGCATAGCCGCCATCGGCGAAGATGTGGCGCAGCCACGGATAGAGCGAACGGATCGACGCCAGCAGGTCGGGCGCGCCGTCACGGTCCTGGATGTCGGCGGGGTGAGCCTGCACGCCGACCAGATGGCCCTCGGTGTCGGTGACGATATGGCGCTTGCGGCCTTTGATCTTCTTGCCGGCGTCGAAGCCTCGCGGCCCGCCGCTTTCGGTGGTCTTCACCGACTGGCTGTCGATGGCCCCCGCCGTGGGGCTGGCCTCGCGCCCGACCATCTCGCGCAGGGCCATGACCAGCATGTGGTTGATCTGCGCCAGCAAGCCCGTGTGCGACCAGGCGTAGAAGTAGCCCTGCACCGTCGAGTAGGGCGGAAAGTCCTTGGGGATCGCACGCCATTGGCAGCCGGTCGAGGCCATGTACAGGATCGCCTCCACCACCGAGCGCAGGTTGGTCTTTCTCGGCCGCCCCCGCCTCGGCGCCGCCGGCAGCAATGGGGCGACCAACGCCCACTCCGCGTCGGTCAGATCGCTTGCGTAGCGCAAGCCGTCGCGCCGATAGTGCCGGCGGGTGGTTTCAGTCCAAGCCATTGTGACCTCCATTGAGCTTCGCAACCCAACGGAATCACAACCGATTGAAATCACCCACCTTCTTTTTCAGTCAGCCTCTAACAAAGATCGGGGGACAGCGGAGCGCATCATTCATAATCTGTCTGCCCGATGCATGGCATCACCGAGCAGTAGAAAACGCCGAACCTCCTCGTAGCGTATTCGGACGTCTTCCATGGATTGGTAGTAGCCAAAGAGCTCCTTCAGCGGCGCCGAGAAGTCCTTGTATGCGGCGAGTACTGCCACAAGAGCGCCAAGCGTCAGGCTGCCCTTGATCACAAGAAAGCCGCCAATCGAATAGAAAAATATCGGCGTCAGAGCGGTGAGAAAATTGTTCAGAGCCTTCATAAAAAACTTCGCCCTGTGGATATTGATCCGAATGGTTTCGATTTTCCGCAAGGATCCCGCCGCGAGAATCAGATCGGTGCTTTCTCTTTCAACTTTGGCAGCCTGCTCACCCAGAACACCGCCAAGCGCCCGCAGTTCCGCCACCCTCTGACGGGAGAGTCTATTGAGGCGGCGCTGCATCTTCGGGATGATCAAAAGTTGAACCGGCAGAAGGACAAGCGCCGCAGCGCCAAGCACCGGCTCCTGAGCAAACATGAACACGAGAATGGTAATGAACGTGCCGCCCTGAAACATCGGCAGGGAGAAGGCGTCTGATGCAAACCCGCCAATGGGTTCGACTTCCTGCGCCACCAGCGGTATCACCTCTGACCGTCGCGTCGGGCCATGACCACGACGCCAGAGCCGGACGATCAGAAGTCTCAAGCGACGAAGTAGTCGCTCACCAACACGGCCCTTGAAGACATTCATGATGTATTTCAAGAATCCGTTTGCGATCACTGCAATCAGGAAAATACCACACAAAATGAACAGGTGTTCGATCTGACTGATATCGTAACCAATGAATGAGGCAGGCACATGTTCGTCCGCCAAGGCACTGTTGATGATCAGCTTTGGCAGCTCCAGTGTTGCATACAATACTGGCATCGACAGAAGCCCCAATAGTACGAGGCCCACCTGTTCATTTCGCGAATACGAAATGATGTAGCGGAATACATTCGTCGGGAGATATAGCAGTCCATCTGGCCCAGGTCGTGCCATGTGACGATTGCGAAGGCGGCGGCGGATACCTGTCACAGTCAATGCAACAGCCAGAAACCCCAACGCCAATGGCATAGCTATCAATACAACATGTAAGAGAGGGTGGAGCCACACTGGGGATCCATCACCAAGCTGAAGCCCGATGAATGTCATCGCCCAATGCAGAACATCGTCAAGATTGTTCATGCAACAGATTCAATAATTCTGATGTGAAAGATGTGAAAGACGTAGGCATTCACGAGCTGTGCAGCCCGGCAGCAGATGGGCGCTACCGGGCTGAACAAATCAGAAGAGAAACCGTGCACCAATCACGAAGAACACCGCACCAGCGTCCTCACCTCCGGCCCTGGCCAGATCCGCTGTCGCGCCAAACTTCCGTTCGTAATGAACGCCGACATAGGGCGAGACCAGACGGTCAACGAGGTCGTAACTCAGTCGTCCGCCCACTTCGAGCGTCGGGGCGAAAGCACCATTGCCAACCGCCGGATCATCCGTGAACGGGATATCCAGTTCGATGCTGGGCACGAAGATGATCCGGTTCGTGATCAGCCCTTCATACTCAACTTCGAACCGCGCAGACGGATTGTCGGAGATGAACAGATCAGCATCGACTTCGAACCACTGTTTCGTCAGCCCATGCAGACCGATCACACCATGGATCCGGTCGGGACCTTCCGGTGTATCCAGTCGCACACCAACCACGGCGTCAAAGAAGTCCGAGATTGGAGTCTGCAGTCGAAGCTGGTTCTCCAGCGCTTCGAAACTGTCTTCGGCAATGGCATATTCGGCTTCGCTTCGAAAGACGAACTTCAATTCGTCCCTACCCACCATTGCGTCGAAGTCCCAGGCAAAGATATCCGACCCTTCATTGATACGATATTCGGCCTGTTCGGCCTGGATACCCCAGACAATTGGCTCTGCGAACGCAGAGGCCGGAATGAACAGCGCTGGAGCAAGGAGCGCGCCAGTTACCAGTTTCAGAAGTTTTCGCATCAATCAGCCCTTCCCATCGGCAGACAGAGAGGCTGCCTTGTCAGATGGTCCGCCTTCGACAATCACCTTGCGGAACATGCCGGTATCAGCGTGATAGGAAAGATGGCAATGGAAGGCCCACTCACCCGGCGCATCGACCTCTGTCTCCATGTAAACCGTAGTGCCTGGCGCGACACTGACGACATGCTTGATCGGATTCCATTTGCCGGCGCCGACGTCGAGAATCGACCACATGCCGTGCAGATGCATCGGATGCGTCATCATTGTTCCATTGATGAACTTGAAGCGCACACGCTCTCCGTACTGCAATACAATCGGGTCTGCGTCTTTGTACTTCACACCATTAATGGACCAGATATAGCGCTCCATGTTGCCCGTCAGTTCCATTTTGATCTCCCTAGTAGGCGGGCGATCCACGTAGAGAGGGTTCTGGGCCTTGAGATCTGCGTAGGACAGGAACTTGCCGCCATTCGCAGCTTCCGGCGTCAGACCGCTGCCAGGTGCATAGAATGGGTCCGCGCCCTTGGCCATTGCGCCATGGCCCATCTTCGAATGGTCCATCCCGCCGTCCTTCATCGGCATGTCATGGCCCATCTTCGAATGGTCCATCCCGCCGTCCTTCATCGGCATGTCATGGCCCATCTTGGAGTGGTCCATCCCGCCGTCCTTCTTCGGCATGTCATGGCCCATCTTGGAGTGGTCCATCCCGCCGTCCTTCTTCGGCATGTCATGACCCATCTTGGAGTGGTCCATCCCGCCGTCCTTCTTCGGCATGTCATGGCCCATCTTGGAGTGGTCCATCCCGCCGTCCTTCATCGGCATGTCATGGCCCATCTTGGAGTGGTCCATCCCGCCGTCCTTCTTCGGCATGTCATGGCCCATCTTGGAGTGGTCCATCCCGCCGTCCTTCTTCGGCATGTCATTACCCATCTTGGAATGGTCCATGCTTTCGCCGGTAATGGCAGCCAGGGTGTCGTGACCGCCAGAGCCATGGCCGCCGTGTCCGCCCCCATCAGACATGTCCATGCCCGACATATTCATTCCGGACATCCCCATGTCCGCCATGGTCAGCAACGGATCCTTGCGCATCTCCGGCACTTCTGCTGTCTGGCCCTCTTGGGAGGCCAGCGTTCCGCGGGCATACGCGGTGCGCCCCATCGATTCACCGAATATGGTGTAAGCCCTGTCCTCGGTCGGCTGGACAATCACATCGTATGTCTCAGCGACAGCGATGCGAAGTTCATCGACAACCACGGGCTGAACATTCTGACCATCCGCTTGCACCACCGTCATCTTCAGCCCTGGAATGCGGAGATCGAAGTAGGTCATTGCCGAGGAATTGATGAAGCGAAGGCGTACACGCTCGCCAGACTTGAACATACCGGTCCAATTCTGATCCGGTCCCTTGCCGTTGATCAGTGGCGTGTAGCCGTGAACATCCTCGATGTCAGTCGGCATCATGCGCATCTCGCCCCAGTCGCCCCGATCCGAGAGTGCCTTGTCGAGGCCCTTTTCTCCGGCGTCATCGAAGAAATCGAGCAACGTGCGTTGCTTTCGATTGTAGTAGTCCGGCATCATCTTGAGGTTGCGCAAGATGCGGTCGCCCGAATGCGGATGCGCATCCGTCAACTGGACCACGTACTCGCGGTCATAGCTGTAGGGTTCGCGCTCCTTTGGTTCGATGACAAGAGCGCCATAGGCTCCGTCCGGCTCCTGAAAGCCTGAATGGCTGTGGAACCAGTAGGTGCCGTTCTGCACGATCGGAAACCTGTAGGTAAAAGTTTCACCAGGCTTGATGCCGTCATAGCTGATCCCCGGGACACCGTCCTGCTGATAAGGCAGGATCAGGCCGTGCCAGTGGACAGACGTGTCCTCGGACAGGTTGTTTGTCACGTTGATGGTGACATCTTCACCTTCCTTGAACCGCAGAACCGGACCAGGCGTTGCGCCGTTGTAGCCGATGCCCGTCTTGGTGAAGTTCCCGGTGTCGATCTCCACACGATCAACTGTGAGATTGTACTCGCCAGCGAGCGCCGGGGCTGAAAGCCCCAGCGCCACAATGGCGGCAGTCAGATTGCGAATACGCATGTTGATGCCTCCATTCGACCTGTCAGTCGTTGAGCTTGATCGGTCCGACCATGCCGGACTGATAATGGCCTGGGACGTTGCAGGCGAACTCGAGCTTCGCCTCTGTGTCGAATGTCCAGACAATCTCCGCTGACTGCCCGGGCTCCAGCAACGCGCTGTTGGCGTGATCGTGGCTCATGCCGCCCTCTCCGTGCTGCATCTTGTCATGACGGATCCTGTCAATCTCCAGCACCCCCTTCTCCATCATCTCCATCATCTGCGGCTGGTGTTCCGCATGAGATTTCGGAGTTCCGATATTGAACTCGTGAACAAGTTCTCCCTTATTCACGACAACGAAACGGACTGTCTCACCTTCCTTGATCTCAAGCTTCTCAGGCTTGTAGTAGGTGTCATACATTTCCACGGTTATCGAGCGGGTCGTGGCAGACGCCTTTCCCGGGTAACCGATTTCTGATTTTTCGGATTTCTTGTCGCCATGTCCGCCGTCATGCGAGCCAGCGGCAAAGGTTGTCTGAGTCATGCCCGAAACGAGCATCGTGGAGAGGGCAAGGGCCACAAGGCCTCTGCGCTTACGGGAAAATTTCATGATCTTTGGTTCTTTCGCGTTGTTTCAAGCTTATACCGCCCGAAAGAGCGTGCGCTCTTCAGGCAATCCAGTGCGTGGGAATAAGCTTCAAACTCGCGGTGGTGGCGGATCAAATGATGGAGATTGACCGTCGAGAACAAGGTCTTCGGGAAGGTGATTTCCGGAGCTGCCGTCCGCCAAGTTCGCGAATGTCATAGATCCGGGAACGCTCATCGCGGTCGTACAGTGGCCCACGATCATGTCACAGCAGAGTACGATATCCGCCTGACCACAATCCGTATCCATTTCTGCACATGTATGGCTATCGGATTGTGGCGTCTCGGAACCTGCGGCACCGACCATCGCATCATGATGGTCCTTCGCTGTGACAAACTGAGGTGCCATCAGCAAAGCAATCAGTGCAAACGTGAGCAGAGAGCGTATCATGTAGCCCAAATATACCTTCCACTTACAGGAAGGTCAATTGGTGGCATCACACAATTGACCCCTTTTGCAGCTTGTATCGCCCGATCGTCTGCGTCGATTGCACCAAGGGCATCGTCACTTGGTATATGCAGGTCCAATGGCGTCAAATGCAGCTGGATGTCGATCCTGAACCAACCGTGTGATAGATTGACGGCATGGATATCTAATTGGTGTTTGATACTTATCGATCAGATATGCAGCCCATGATTGCACAACAATGATCATGGTTTGGCGTACTTTGAACAAGGTGCAGGATGTCCATTACTGAATTTTCGATTGGACGACTTGCTGCATTAACCGGATGCAAGCCCGCTACCATCCGATATTATGAGAAAATTGGACTGCTCCCGGAACCAAGGCGGTCGCCAGGTAACACACGGATCTATGACCAGATCCATCTCGGCTTGCTTCGATTTATCAAGAATAGCCGCGAGATGGGGTTCTCTCAAAAAGATGTGCGTGTGTTGCTCGATATTACGGGACAAATTCATCATCCCTGCGCGGATGTGACCAGAATCGCCAAGGCACATCTGGCGAAGGTTGATCTCAGGATAGCGCGCATGTCAGCCCTAAGATCTGAACTTGAAGTAGCAATCCAGGCCTGTGATGGCGAATTGGTCGCAAGCTGCCGCATCGTTGAAGCTCTGGCCAACTCACCCCAAAAGATCTGATCTGTAATGGCGACAAGCCGAGCGAACGTCTGATTTTTCGCTTGAATCTCTAGTTACTTGAACCTGCATAGTCAGGCCTCGGATCATCCCGACTCGTCTTGGGCAACGGTGTGCGGGGGACAGGGAGATGCAGCATGTTAGGATCAAAGGGCTTGGCGCACCGCGTTGTTGCGTTGGCAGGGAACATCGCAGCATTTGTCTTTCTTCCGGGGCTGGCGCTCACTTCAATATTCGATATTGCGACGCGACGATTCCTTCAACTCGGCTCGACACCTTTGCAGGAACTGACCTGGCATTTCTTCTTTGCCTGCGTGATGTTCGGAATAGGATTCACCTATTTGACCGACAAGCATGTGCGCGTCGATGTCATTCGGCAACGTCTTACGCCAATCTGGCGTGAGAGGACCGAACGCACCCTACTTATCGTCCTTCTGATTCCACTTGCGCTCACCATTCTCTGGTTCGGCTCGCGCATGGCCTGGATATCATTCGTGCAGGATGAAGGCTCAAGGGCGGCATTGGGCTTGTCCTCCCGCTGGATCATAAAGGCCGCGCTGCCGGCCGGGGCGCTGTTTCTCTTACTCGCCGCGTGCGTTCGTCTTGCGGGAACTGACAGGCGAGACGGGGGCGATCCGGGATGATTTTGGTCGATTATCTTCCCATACTGATGCTGGTTTCGCTTGCTATGCTGTTGTTCAGCGGTTTTCCGGTGGGTGGCGTTCTCGCCGGGGTTGGAATCGGTTTCGCAGTCCTGGGACTGGCAATCGATGAATTTCCGATCCAATCGTTCTTTCTGATCCCGTATCGCATCTACAGCGCGATCGGAGAGAACCTTGTTTATCCAGCTGTGCCGCTGCTGTTGTTCATGGGGGTGGCGCTGGAGATGAGCGGGGCGGCGCGCGAGCTTCTGCTTTGTTTGCAGAAGCTGATCTCCAAGATTCCCGGCAACATGTGCGTTTCGGCTATTGTCATCGGCCTTCTGCTGGCGCCGATGGCAGGTGTTGTCGGAGCATCGGTGGCGACGATTACGTTGGCTGCGTTGCCGACAATGCTGGAGCAGCGTTACCGGCCAGAGATTGCGACGGGAGCTATCGCGGCAGCCGGGACGCTCGGTGTGATCGCGCCCCCGGCCATCATGCTCTTTTTCCTTTCTGACGCGCTTGAAGCAACGATCGCATCAGTGTTCCTCGCGCCTATTGTTCCGGTGCTCATCCTCGCTCTGGTATTTGCGACGTACTTTGTCGTCATGGACATTCTGAGGCCGCGAGCGGCCTCTGTGACCGGTGACGAAAAGTCGGAAATTTCCATCGCTAGATACGTTCTGCGTGGCTTCGTGTTGCCGGTGGGTTTGATCCTGCTTGTTCTCGCCGCGATCATTTCCGGCATCGTTGCGCCCTCTGAGGCGGCGGCGGTTGGCGCCATCGGCGCTGCCGGGCTGATTTTCGTCTATCGCGGCCCGGATTTCTCACTTCTGAAGCAGGCGCTTCATCGCACAATGATTCTGACGGCAATGGTGTTTTTTGTCGTGCTGGGGGCCAGTATATTCTCCTTGGTATTTCGTTTTTATGGTGGCGACGATATTGCGGAGGGGTTGTTTGACGGGCTGGCAATATCGGATTTTCAGATCCTGCTGATCATCTTGTTGATCCTGTTCGTCCTCGGATTCTTTATCGATTGGATCGAGATCATTCTGGTGTCTCTGCCAATCCTGTATCCCGTTATCAGAGACCTGGATTTCGCTGCCTATGTGGGGTCAGCACCGTTGGCGAAAGTATGGATCGCAGCGCTGATCGCGCTTGTGCTGCAGACCTCCTTCCTGACGCCACCCTTCGGGTTCTCGCTGTTTTTTCTGAAAGGTGCGGCGCCGCCGGAAATCAATATCATGCAGATTTACAGGGGTGTTGTGCCCTTGGTGGCCATGCAGCTAATGGTCATTGGGTTCGTGCTTTTCATGCCCCAGATCGTGATCTGGCTGCCCACCGCCTTGCTCAATTAGAGATCGGGACATGATGGTTGAAACGAGTCGAAAGTCGAGAATTGCAATCATCGTCATGATGATCGTGTCGGTCATCGTCGTTGATCAAGCTTCGAAGTACGCGGCTATTGTCCTCATTGCCAGCCGTGCTGTGGAAATTCAGGTCACCTCGTTCTTTTCGTTTGTCTTGAGTTTCAACAGCGGTGTCAGCTTTGGTCTTTTGACAGACACGTTGGGCAATCAGCAAATTGTCCTCGCCTTGGTGTTACTCGCTGTAACGCTGGGGATTGCGGCGTTTGCATTCCGGCGAAACTCATTCTTTCCCCCTCACGGTGCTGCGCTGATTGTCGGCGGGTCTTTGGGCAACATCATCGATCGGCTTCGCCAGGGCGCGGTTACAGATTTCATTCTTCTTCACTATCAAAGCTGGGCGTGGCCTGTTTTCAATCTGGCGGACAGCGCAATCTTTCTGGGCTGCGTTCTGATCATTTTCTCCAGATCAGAAGCCGTGAAAGCACCCGGAAGTAGCGGGAGTGCTTAAGACGAAGTCTGGCGACCGCCATTATCCCACAGCCGTCATGCGGTTGTGGGAGTATGAGCATTTTCCTCGCGGCGTTCTTCAAGCGCCTGGCGAATGATCTGTACGGAAGATGACAGGAACAATCCGGCCATGATCGAGGCGACAATCAGGTCAGGCCACCCTGTGGTCGTTCCCCAAACGCCCAGCGCGGCAATCATGACGGCAATATTGCCAATCGCATCATTTCTGGAGCACAGCCAGACTGATCGGATATTGGAGTCACCGTCCTTGTAAGCCATCAGGATGAACACGCTGGCGAGGTTGGCCATGAGGGCCATCAAGCCGATTACACCCATGATCCCGGCTTCTGGTACGCCGGTGTAGAAAACACGATACATGGTCGAACCGAACACCCATGCGCCCATCAGCATCAGGCTGATGCCCTTGGCCAAAGCGGCGTTTGTACGAATGCGCACAGACGCGCCAATGACCGCAAGTGAGATCCCGTAGGTCAGCGTATCGCCCAGGAAGTCGAGCGCATCGGCCTGCAACGCCTGTGACTCCGCGTATTGCCCGGCAATCATTTCGATTGTGAACATCATAGCGTTGATCGCGATGACGATCCAAAGCCTGCGTTTATAATCATCCGAGACGCCATCAAACTTGGCGTCATTTCCACAACAATTAGCCATTTCGTTTCTCCAGCATCAAAGCCAACGTCGCACGCGCTGCGTGTACCGCAAGTAGTCGTCGCCAAAATTGTCCTGCAACGCGCTTTCTTCGGCCTTGATTTGCAAGTGATTCATGGACACCACGAACAAGGCAATTGCTAGAAACGCAATTACGTCTCCAAGATAGAGACACCATCCCAACAACAGGAATGCCATTCCGACATACATCGGATTCCGGGTTATGCGGTAAAGACCTGACACAACCAGTTTCTGAGCCTTGGACGGGTTCAGGGGATCAAAGGTCGTCTTGTGAATACGGAAGATGTTCAGTGCGATAGCCAGAAATCCGGCACCCGCAATACTGGCGATCCAGACCCCAACAGTCACCAGAGCGCCGTCGAACTGCCAGACTGGCAGGCCTTCACTCAGGCCCCAGGCAAAGGCTCCTGCAACAAGAACTTGAACTAACGGTGGAACCTTCATCGAACCGCTCCTCTCTTGACGATGGCGGTAATGTAATTGCTCTAGTGACTATAGGTTCAAGAGAAAAATGAAGCCTCCGCGTTTCATCGATCATCCGCGAGTTCGAATGCACACGGAACAGCTCGACAGCCCCCGTGTTCAGTCGTTCAAATCCTGATGATCAGTGAGGCATTCCGAGTGATCACGAAGCACTTCGAGGACCCTGCAATCACTTGTATGACCGCCGCTGCATTCCCGAACCATGCGTTTCAGCTCCGTACGCAAGGCATCGAGGCGCGACAGTCGCTGTTCGACCTGTTTGAGCTGTCGGCGTGCGATGGCATCGGCCTCGTTGCAAGGCCGGTCAGGATTGTCGCTGAGATCCAGAAGCTCCCGAATGGCGTCCAGCGAAAACCCTAGTTGCCTTGAGTGACGAATGAACGAGAGGCGGTCAAGCTCGGCGTCCCCATAGCGTCGTTGACCGCCTTCTGTCCTTCCCGGTTCCGGCATCAGTTCAATCTGCTCGTAGTAGCGAATGGTTTGAACCTTGGTTCCTGTCTTCTTCGCAAGTTTGCCGATGGTGAGCATTGGTAGCCTCCCGATATCTATAGCTACTATAGAAATGTGCGCTGGAGAAGCCGTAGTGTTTTTCGTCTTGACCCTCTAGCTGCTAGAGCATTTATCCAAGTATCCAATTGCGGATTGGGTTTGGGCAAACGGGTATGCGACTTTCAATAGTTCGAAGGGCTCTGTGGGTTCTGGCGGGTGTCGCCCTCCTGGCTTTCATTGCTCTTCAATGGGAAACGATAAGGCAGATTGAGAAACGCGAAGAAGCTGCTGAACCGGCTTTTCGCGCAGCATTTCAACTGACCGACCATCAAGGTGTCGTTCGAACGGAGAAGGATTATCAGGGACGCTGGATGCTGGTGTTTTTCGGCTTCGCCAATTGCCCCGATATCTGCCCGACAACCTTGGCCGAAGTTGCTGCGGTCATGGAAAGTCTGGGAGATCAGTCTTCCGATGTGCAGCCAATCTTCATATCGATCGATCCTGAGCGGGACACCCCGGAAGCCCTGGCTGAGTTTATGCCCTTGTTTGGGGCCGGCATCGTTGGGCTCACAGGTACGCCGGACCAGATTGCCAGCACCGCCGAAACTTTCCCGATCTTCTACGAGAAGATTGAAGAAGCTTCTGCGCCGGGCGGCTACACAATGAGCCATACATCGCATCTCCTGTTGTTTGATCCTCAGGCGGGGTTTGCAGATTCGTGGCCTTATGGCACGGCGGCGGAGGAAATTCTTGCCGATCTGAAAGCGAGGCTTTGACACTCATGCGCCGAATTTCGGGAGAAACCGCACTCATTCTGGCCTGGATCGTGGCGCTGGCCGCTTCGCTATCAGTGCTATTCATCGGAGAAGTCCTGGGCCAGACACCGTGCAATCTGTGCTGGTTCCAGCGGGCCTTCATGTTCCCTCTGGTGATTGTTCTCGGACTGGGACTCTGGTGGCGAGATCCGCGGGTCGGGCGTTACGGGATTGTCCTGGCAATCGGTGGCGGCGTGGTGGCCCTCTGGCATCTGGGCTTGTACGTCGGTGTTATCCCGGAAAGCATCAAGCCCTGCACTGCTTCCGGCCCATCATGTACTGATGACAATCAAGTCGTCCTCGGTATTCCGATTCCCCTCTTGGCGGCGGCTGCTTTTGCACTGATAGCGCTGCTGTCCACTTTCTCGCTCAAGGAGAGAACCGAATGAACCGCCGTGCACTGATCTTATCTGTTCTTGCCGTGGGCGCAGCCGGTTTCGGTAGCGCAGCGTGGTACGCCACTAGGCCCGCATCAACAGCTGAGGTATCGACAGTCGATTCAACATTCGCGCAGGCACTCATCCGACCGCATTCGCCGATTCTAGGTCCGAAGGATGCGCCAGTTACAATTGTAGAATTTTTCGACCCGGCTTGTGAAGCGTGCCGCGCCTTTCATCCCATAGTCAAAGATATCATGAAGGAGCACGCCGATACCGTTCGAGTCGTCATCAGGTACACGCCGCTTCATGGTGAAACATCCGAGGTGGCCGTCCGTATCCTTGAAGCGGCACGCGCTCAGGGCAAGTTCGAGGAAGTTCTGAATTTTATCCTCTGGAGCCAGCCGCAATGGGCTTCTCATGGCAAGATGAACTCGGATGTCCTTTACAGAATGGCCATTTCGGCAGGTTTGGACCAAGAGACGGCACGGACACAGATGCAGGCCCCACAGACGACACGGGTCCTTCAACAGGATCTGGCTGATGTGAAGACAGTTGGCGTCCGGAAGACACCTACTTTCTTTGTCAATGGGAAGCCGCTTGAACGCTTCGGGGAAGCAGAGTTGAGGGCGCTGGTCGCAACGGAAGTCGCCGCAGTGAAGGGATGATTGGAGACCATGGCTTGCTGTCTTGGATCATTGAAGGAGATTAGGTGGATTTACCTGATGCTCCTTTTCGTGATCGCGAGCGCTCCGGCATTTGCCGGACCGGATGATGTTGCCGTCGAGAACGCGTGGTCGCGCGCTTCCATAGTCACCAAGAGACCTGGCGTCGCCTATATGACGATCCGCAACAATGAACCGCCCCGGGATTGTCGGAGGCCCCAACTCCTGAGAAGAAGGGGCCATCATGAGCAGTACGACGAACAAGTTTTCACCTGAGGTGCGCGAGCGAGCCGTTCGGATGGTGAGGGAGCACCTTGACGAGTATCCGTCTCGGTGGGCGGCGATCACCTCCATTGCGGGCAAGATCGGCTGTGCGCCCTGGACGCTGTCGGGATGGGTCAAGAAGGCCGAGATCGATAACGGGGTTGTCGCCGGCGTCCCGAGTGATATCACCGAGAAGCTGAAGGCTCTGGAACGGGAGAACCGTGAACTCAGGCAGGCCAACGAGATCCTGCGGAAGGCGTCAGCATATTTCGCCCAGGCGGAGCTCGACCGCCCACTCAAGCGATGATCGCCTTCATCGACGATCATCGGGCGGAGTTCGGGGTCGAGCCGATTTGCAGGATGCTGCCGATTGCCCCTTCCACCTACTACGATCACCTGGCCCGGCGACGCGATCCGTCGCTGCTGTCTGAGCGTGCGAGGCGTGATCTCGCGTTGAAGGTCGAGGTCCGCCGGGTCTTCGAAGAGAGCTTCGGCGTTTACGGCGTGCGGAAGGTATGGCGGCAACTCCAGCGCGAGGGCCATGACGTCGCCCGCTGCACCGTCTCTCGTTTGATGCGGGAACTCGGGCTTCAGGGTGTCATTCGCGGCAAGACGATCCGGACGACGGTCGGCGACAAGGGGGCGCCGTGCCCGCTCGATCAGGTCAATCGACAGTTCCAGGCTCCGGCTCCCAACCGGCTATGGGTCTCCGACTTCACCTACGTCGCCACCTGGGCGGGCTTCGTCTATGTGGCGTTCGTGATCGACGTCTTCGCCCGGTACATCGTCGGCTGGCGCGTCAGTCGCACGGCGCACGCCAACTTCGTGCTCGACGCCCTGGAACAGGCGCTTCACGACAGACGGCCTACACATCGCAGTGGCCTGGTCCATCATAGCGACCGGGGAAGCCAGTATATCTCGATCAAATACACGGAGCGGCTGGCCGAGGCTGGGATCGAGCCGTCGGTAGGGAGCGTCGGCGACAGCTATGACAACGCCCTCGCCGAGACCATCAACGGCCTCTACAAAGCCGAGGTGATTCACCGCCGCGGACCATGGCGATCGTTCGAGGCCGTAGAGTTCGCCACTCTGGAATGGGTGGATTGGTTCAACAACCGGCGACTGCTGGAGCCGATCGGCAACATCCCGCCTGCTGAAGCCGAACAACGATACTACGCCATGCTGGACGAACAGAGCGTGGCGGCGTAACTCAAACCAAACGGCCTCCGGCAATCCCGGGGCGGTTCACGTGCCGATTGCCGAGTGACCTCAAATCATTGTTGGCAAATCAGCATCCCTGCCTGTCTCACCGAACTGAATTTCGGTCTGGACTGTCACACTCAGGCAAGCATTGCTTGGCCTGCGGAGTTGACCATCCCCTGAGCCCTCGTTCGACCTCACCTCCGCCGGCCCTGACCGACCGATCGGCAGGGCCCTGGGTCGTGGGAGGCGTATCGGCTGACCACCGGAGTCCCGCCGATCGAAACGCCTCCATGACCCAGGGAGGTTCTCATGTCCCAGCTAACCGATACCCAGCTTGTCATCCTGTCCAAAGCCGCGCAGGCGGAGGATGGCTTGGTCTTACCATTACCCGACTGCCTGACCATCAACGGCGGTGCCATCATGTCCGTCCTGTCCAGCCTGCTTCGCAAGGGCCTGGTCGAGGAGCGTCCCCTGCAAGCATCAGGGACTGCAGGCGCCGGATTGCATGCTGGTGGTTCCGCTTCACTCGGCGCCTGTCACGGCCAGGAACGGGTCTGGCGCAGTGATAAGGACGGCAACAGGTTTGCCCTCGCCATCACCCGCGCTGGCCTCGACGCCATCGGTGTCGATGCCGACGAAGACGAGGGTACCAGCACTGGAAAGGCGGGAGCCGGTTCCCCCTGTAGCTCCGCACCTGACGGCGCAGGCGCAGAACCTCAGCACGATGCTGATACCAAGCACGCTTGCGTTGGTGTCGCAGAGAGCAGTGAGCGGGCAGCATCGGGTCGGGCCAGTGGCAAGCACATCATCCGTCCTGGCACCCGCCAGTCCCTGCTGGTCGACCTGCTCCGGCGCGATGGCGGTGCCAGCCTCGACGAATTGGTGCAGGCCACCGGCTGGCAGCCGCACTCCGTGCGCGGCGCCATCAGCAGCGCCGTCCGGAAAAAGCTGGGCCTCACCGTGATGTCGGAGACGACAGAAGGCCGTGGCCGTGTCTACCGGATCTTCCCGTGAGCCGGCGGTTGGCAAAGCGGCAGGGCAAGGTCTCGCACGAGGATATCGATGCCCTGTCCGGTCTCGACAAGTCCGAGCTTCACATACGCTGGGAAGAGACCTTCGGTCACCCACCGCCGAAGTACATGCGCCGGGATATCCTTGTGCGTGCCCTGGCGTACGAGATGCAGTTGGAAGCAGCGGGCGGGATGCCCGCTAGTCTTGCTCGCCAGCTGGAACGGGCTGCAGGGTCCATGCGCGACGGAAAGGCGTCAGCAACTGCCGGTGATCAGCCTCGTCCCGCATCCGCCGTGACCATCAAGCCCGGCACCCGCCTGCTGCGAGACTGGCAGGGAGTCACCCACGAGGTGATCATCCTCGAGAAGGGCGTTCAGTACCGGGACCGGGAATGGAACTCCCTCTCCGCCGTCGCCCGCGAGATCACCGGCACCCGCTGGTCCGGTCCCCTGTTCTTCGGCCTGAAGGGACAAAGGCCATGACGGTCACTGGTGGCACGGGAAGAAACAGAAAACGGAACGAGAATTCTGTGCGGCGCTGCGCGGTCTATACCCGCAAGTCCACCGAGGACGGGTTGGAGCAGGACTTCAATTCCCTGCATGCCCAGCGCGAAGCCTGCGAGGCCTATGTCCGCAGCCAGGCAGGCGAAGGCTGGAAGCTGTTGCCCGACCTCTATGATGATGGCGGCTTCTCCGGCGGCACCATGGACCGCCCGGCCCTGGCCCGCCTGCTGGCAGATATCCAGGCACAGAAGATCGACACCATCATCGTCTACAAGGTCGACCGCCTGACCCGCTCACTGGCGGACTTCTCGCGCATCGTCGATGTGTTGGATGCGCATGATGTCTCCTTTGTCTCCATCACCCAGCAGTTCAACACCACCACCTCCATGGGACGGCTGACGCTGAACATGCTGCTGTCCTTCGCCCAGTTCGAGCGCGAGGTCACCGGTGAGCGGATCCGCGACAAGATCGCCGCCTCCAAGCGCAAGGGCATGTGGATGGGGGGCTTCGTGCCACTGGGCTATGAGCCCGACGGCAGGACCCTCACCATCAACGAAGAGGAAGCAGGAACAGTCAGAAAGGTCTTCGAGCTTTATCTCGAACTGGGGAATGTCCGGCATGTGAAGCAAGCTGCCGATGACCTTGGGCTCACCACCAAGGTCAGGCGCAGGGGAGTTGGTGAAAGCGAGGACAAGGCGGAAGGGCCGATAGAGAACGATGCACCCGCATCGAAGCGGTCAGGTGGCGGGCGTCCGCTGTCGCGGGGTTACATCTACAAGCTGCTGGGCAATCCGCTCTACATTGGCTGCATCGCTCACAAGGGCGAGATACACGAGGGGCTGCATCCAGCCATCATCGACCTGACCACATGGGACGCCGTACAGCAGAAGCTGATCTCCAACCGGGGGCGGAAGCGCAGCATGCCCTCCCGCAGGACGGAACCCAGCCCGCTGATGGGCAAGCTGTTCGATTCCGATGGCCGTCCCCTGACACCCAGTCATGCGGTGAAGTCCGGCAGGCGCTATCGCTATTACGTCTCACGGCACCTGGTGAATGGCACCGTGGGGGAGAGCACCACCGATAGCGGCTGGAGACTCCCGGCACGGGAGATCGAGCGGATCACCGCTGATGCCATCACGGCACTGATCAGCAACCCGGCACGGCTGGCAGAGGCTGCACGGGACAGCGGCATCCCCGCAGACCGGATCGGCGCGCTACTGGGCAAGGTCTCCGAAAGCACCAACCCGGGCACGGGGAACGCCACCAGCCATCCAAGCTCTATCGGAATCAGGAATCATCCTCACGTTCTCGTGGACCGTGTCGTGCTCGGCAGCGACCGGATCGAGATCACGCTCGACCTGTCATCGATGACCGAACTGCCCGACACCACAATCACCCACCACATCCCGACCTGCATCCGAAAGCGCGGCGTCGAGATGCGGCTGGTGCTTGATGGACCCAACAAGGGAGAGGCACCGGCAAATCCGGACCAACGCCTCATCCGCTGCGTCGTGCAGGCCCATGCCTGGTTCGACGACCTCAAGCAGGGCCGGGTGGCTACCCTCTCGGACATCGCCCGATTAGAAAGTGTCAGTGACCGCTACATCAGCCAGGTCCTGCCGCTGGCATTCCTTGCACCCGACATCACCGAGGCGATCCTTGACGGGCGACAGCCGCCGGAGCTCACCGCCGAGACGCTGATCAAGCGCATCGACCTGCCGCTGCACTGGGATGATCAGAGGGCATTGCTGGGCTTCAGCTGAGCCGCATACAATCAAACACCAAAGCGAACCGCTGAAACGCCGGTAGAGAAAAGCGACCCGGGCGCGTGGAGAATCGACACGCCAAAGCGTTCTCGGGTTCGCAGTTGGGGGTATCAAGGCGCGGAGCCCCGCAGAAGCCGGGGGTTCCGGGAGGCGGCCCATGATAACATAAATATATCAACAAAAACAAGGACTTGATGGCGGAGGGAGGGGGATTCGAACCCCCGAGGGCTTTCACCCAACACGCTTTCCAGGCGTGCGCCTTAAACCGCTCGGCCATCCCTCCTGCGGCGGCGGACTATAGCCATTCGGAACCGCTTGGCAATGCGTGGCGGGCGAACGTGCGGCAAAATGTGGAACGGTCCGATGCGGTGAAGGCCTGTCAGCCGCGCGCGGTGCCCCGTCTTGCCCAGCTGTAGGTGCTGTACAGGCTCTCGGTATCCACTTCCGTGTAGATCTGGGTTGTCGAGAGGGAGGCGTGTCCCAGCAGTTCCTGGATGCTGCGCAGGTCGGCGCCCGCGCCCAGCAGGTGGGTGGCGAAGCTGTGCCGCAGGGCATGCGGGGTGACGCTGTCGGGCAGGCCGAGGCTGCCACGCAACCGGCGGATCGCGGCCTGCACGATCTCCGGCCGCAGCGGCCCGCCACGGGCACCGGTGAACAGGCTGCGCCCTGGAGTTTCCGGGTGCGGACAGGACTGGCGCGCGATCTCGACGGCGTCGTGCAGGGCGGGGAGAACCGGCACCATGCGGACCTTGCCGCCCTTGCCGGTGATGCGCAGGCTGCGGGGCAGCGGGGCGTCCGCGACCTTCAGCGACAGCACCTCCGAGATGCGCAGTCCGGCCCCGTAGAGCAGGCAGAGCACGGCATGGTCGCGGGCCGCCTGCCAGTCCGGCGCGGCACCGGTGCTGACCGGTGCGGCCACCAGGTCGAGAGCCTGGTCGGGCGTGATTGCCCTCGGCGTCCGGTGGGGCTTCTTCGGGGCCTTCAGCGACAGCGCGATGGCATTGTGCACCAGCCCCTGCCGGTCCAGCCGCCGGAAGAAGCTGCGGATGGCGGAAATGGCGCGGGCATTGCTCGCCGCCCCCAGGCCCCGTCGCCGCCGTGCCGCGATCCAGGCGCGGAAATCGGCATGCCGCAGGCTGCGAAGCGATTCGGCATCCAGCCCCGCACCCAGATGCGTGCCCATGAAATCCGCGAAATCATCCAGGTCACCGGTGTAGGCGGTGACAGTGTTCGCTGCCGCCCGCCGCTCATCGGTCAGCCAGCGGATCCAGTCCTGTCGTGCCGCAAGGTACATCCGTATCCCCGCACTTCGATTGTTGCCTGTTCCATCCGTTGCTTGCTGGCTGTTCCATCCCTCTCCCCCTCCCGGCCACCCAATAAGGATACTCCCGTGGGTGGCCGGGAGGGGGAGAGGGACGGCACAGTCAGCAAATGAGTCCGGGAGAGCGAAGCAGCAAACCACTCACGCACCTCACCACACTCGATCTCCTACCCCGACACCGGTGTCCTCAGGCGCGCGGCAGGTCCAGCCAGCGTGCGAGGCAGCGTTCCAGCACGCCGGAGAGGAAGCCGAGCAGTTCCGTGCCCTGCCCGGTGTGGAACCGGTCGGGTTCCCGGCAGCCGATGGCCAGCAGCGCCAGGGGGGCTTTCTCGCTGACGGTCAGCCGGGCCAGGGCGTCGGAGGCGACCAGGCCGGCGGCCGGGCCATGCACGGTCTCCGCGTCGCTGATCCGGTCCCGCAGCAGGATGCGCGTGTCGGTGCCCAGCAGCCGGTCCACCGCGCCGCGCGGCATGGCGCGGACGCCCGGCGTGGCACTGGGCCCGTCACGTCCGTCGCTTTCCACGCAGGGCGTCACGGTGTCGACGTCGAGGATCAGCGGCAGTTCGTTGGTGACAATGTTGATGAAGTGCGCGAAGTCGCGCGCATCCAGCACCGCCAGGGCGGAACGGTGCACCTGGTCCTGGCTGGAAAGGTTGGATCGGGCGGAACTGATCAGCGCATCGTGGTTGTCGCGTGCCCGCGCCAGGTCCGACTGCAGGCGACTGACCATGAAGCCCTGCATGTCGACGACGCTGTCGCCGTCCCGGTCCGCCTCGAACCGTGACGGCGGGGAGAGCAGCCGCACCAGTTCCGGATGGCGCAGCAGGAAGTCCGGGTTCTGGCGCAGGTGCGCGACGACAGCCGCATCCGTCAGGTCGGCCGTGTCGCTGGTCTTGCCGCTGGAACGGGGCATGTCTCAGACGGCCTTCGTCTCGGGACCCAGGATCGACTGGCCGGTGCCCTGCCAGTCCTTCAGGAAGGCGGCGATTCCCTTGTCGGTCAGCGGGTGGTCCGCCAGCTTCCGCAGCACGTCCGGCGGCAGGGTGACCACGTCGGCCCCGAGCTTGGCCGATTCCAGCACGTGCACCGGGTGACGAACAGAGGCGACCAGCACCTCCGTCTCGAAGGCGTAGTTGTCGTAGATCTCGACGATGTCGGCGATCAGCTGCATGCCGTCCTGGCCGATATCGTCCAGCCGCCCGACGAACGGGGAGATGAAGGTCGCGCCGGCCTTCGCGGCCAGCAGCGCCTGGTTGGCGGAGAAGCAGAGGGTGACATTCACCATCGTGCCTTCCGACGTCAGCACCTTGCAGGTCTTCAGCCCGTCCATGGTCAGCGGCACCTTGACGGTGATGTTGTCGGCGATCTGCGCCAGCTTCCGCCCCTCCGCGATCATGGTGGGCGCATCGGTGGCGGTGACTTCCGCCGAGACCGGGCCATCGACCATGGCCGCGATCTCCGTCACCACCTGGACGAAGTCGCGGCCGCTCTTGGCGATCAGCGACGGGTTGGTGGTGACGCCGTCGACCAGCCCGGTGTCGTTCAGTTCGCGAATGGCATCGATGTCGGCGCTGTCGACAAAAAACTTCATGATTCCTGCTACCTTGCGATATCGCACGAGAGGCCCGACCTGATTCGGCCCTGATTCGCTGATTATCCCCGAGTTGGCAGAATATGAAACCCCCCGCCCGGCAGCCGGAAACTTCATCTGAGACCGAGAATTCCCGGTCGTCGCGGGTGCGCGTGCTGCTGCCGCTGCCGCTGGGGGCGCCCTATGACTACCTGGTGGCGGACGGGCAGCCGGTGCCCCCGCCCGGGGCCCTGGTTCGGGTGCCGCTGGGACCGCGGGAGATGGTGGGTGTGGTCTGGGACCCGGAGCCGGAGGCAGCGGATGCCGTCACCGATCCGGCCCGGCTGAAACCTGTGCTGGACACGGTGGATGAACTGCCCGCGCTGGATGCGGCGATGCGGCGTTTCATCGACTGGGTGGCGCGTTACTACCTGCGCCCGCCGGGGGACGTGCTCTCCATCGTGCTGCGCCGGTTCAGCCTGCTGCGCCCGCCCCGGCCCCGCATCGTGCACCGGCCCACGGGAGAGGAGCCGGAACGCATGACGGCGGCACGGCGGCGGGTGCTGGAACTGGCGGCGGAGGGTCCGCCGCGCACGGCGCGTGACCTGGCGGAGATCGCCGGCGTCGGCCCGACCGTGGTGCGCGGCCTGGTGGAGAAGGGGGCGCTGCGGGCGTTCGAGCAGGTGCCGGACAGCGCCCGGCAGCAGCCGGACCCGGACTTCGCGGTGCCACGGCTGATGGACGACCAGGCCCGTGTCGCGGACGTGCTGCGCCAGGCCGTGGGCGCGGGTTTCTCCACCACCCTGCTGGAAGGGGTCACCGGGGCCGGCAAGACGGAGGTCTACTGCGAGGCGGTGGCGGAGGCGCTGCGCCAGGGGCGGCAGGTGCTGGTGCTGCTGCCGGAGATCGCGCTGACGCAGCAGATCCTGGGCCGGTTCGCGGACCGGTTCGGCGCGGCCCCCACGGCCTGGCATTCCGGCCTTTCCGACCGCGACCGGCGGGCGGCGATGCGGGATGTGGTCTCCGGCCGGGCGCGGATCGTGGTCGGCGCCCGTTCCGCCCTGTTCCTGCCATTCCGCGATCCGGGCCTGATCATCGTCGACGAGGAACATGACGGCTCCTTCAAGCAGGAGGATGGCCTGCATTACCACGCGCGCGACATGGCGGTGCTGCGCGGTTCCATCGGTGGCTTCCCCGTCATCCTGTCGTCGGCCACGCCGTCGCTGGAGACGCTGGCCAATGTCCGGGCCGGGCGCTATGGCCACCAGCGGCTGGAGCGGCGCTACGGCGCGGCGGAACTGCCGACCGTGGAGATCATCGACATGTGCCATGACCGCCCGCCCAGCGGCCGGTGGATCGGCACGCGGCTGGAGGAGGCGGTACGCGGGACGCTGGCCGAGGGGGAGCAGGCGCTGCTGTTCCTGAACCGCCGGGGCTATGCGCCGCTGACGCTCTGCAATACCTGCGGGCACCGGCTGCAATGCCCGCACTGCACCGCCTGGCTGGTGGAGCATCGCTACCTCGGTCGCTTGCAGTGCCATCATTGCGGGCACGAGGAGCGGCGACCCGACGTCTGCCCGAAATGCGGCGACACGGACTGCCTGAAGGCCTGCGGTCCCGGCGTGGAACGCCTGGCGGAGGAGGCGAAGACCGTGTTTCCGGAGGCGCGGATCGCGCTGATGACCAGCGATCTCGTCACCGGCCCCGATGCGGCGGCGGAGATCATCGGCGCCATGGCAAGGCGGGAGGTGGACCTGCTGATCGGCACCCAGATCGTCGCCAAGGGCCATCACTTCCCGCACCTCACGATGGTGGGCGTCGTCGATGCCGACCTGGGGCTTGCGGGCGGTGACCTCAGGGCAGGGGAACGGACCTGGCAATTGCTGCACCAGGTCTCCGGGCGGGCCGGGCGGGCGGAACGGCCCGGTCGCGCCCTGATCCAGACCCATCAGCCCGACGCACCGGTGTTCAAGGCGCTGGCGGCGCATGATTCGGCGGGATTCGTTGCGGCGGAGATGGCGGCGCGGGAGGCGGCGGGGATGCCGCCCTTCGGTCGGCTGGCGGCGCTGATCCTCTCCGCGCCGGAGCGGCCGCAGGCGCAGGACCTGGCCACCGCCCTGGCCCGTCGCGTCCCGGCCACCGCCCCGGAAAGCGGTATCCGCGTGCTGGGTCCCGCCCCGGCCCCGCTCGCCGTGGTGCGTGGGCGGCACCGGTTCCGTTTCCTGGTGGTCAGCCGCAACGGGCAGCCGCTGCAACGCTTCCTCGGTCGCTGGCTGGAGGGGTTCCGGCTGCCCGGCAAGGCGCGCCTGGCAATCGACGTGGACCCGCAATCGTTCCTCTGACGGGACGCTTTCGCTTGCCCGGACGGGCTTTCCCTGATCGAATTTCCGTGGACGCGGAATGGCCCGGATGCCCGGTTCCCTGCCGCCCGCAGGCGCATGTTGCGGTTTTGGGACAGAATGCCGCAAAGATTCGTCGTTGCCGGGTTTCAAGGCACCATGGTAGGAACCGCGCGTTCGTTGGGTCGATGGTCTCCGTCGGCCGTGCGCTCACGTCTGGGAACCGCGGGCCTGCGGGCTTTGTATTGACCGAGGGGGTCGGTACGGCCTGACGCCCCTGAACCTTCGAGGACCGTTTCTTGGCTGGCGATACGTCTGTTGCAACCGGCATAGCCGGACGATACGCGAAAGCCCTGTTCGAAATGGCGAACGAGCAGAAGGCTTTGGACCAGGTGCGGGATGATCTCGCGCAGGTGCAGGCCCTTCTGGATGAGAGTGAGGACCTGCGCAGGGTCGTGCTTTCTCCCGTTCTGGACAGGACGCAGCAGGGCAAGGCGATGCTGGCGGTACTGGATGCCGCCGGGATCAGTTCCCTTGTGCGCAATTTCATCGGAGTGGTGGCGCAGAACAGGCGTCTGTTCGCCCTGTCGCCGATGATCCGAACCTACAATGCCCTGCTGGCGGAGTTCCGCGGCGAGGTGGTGGCCGAGGTCACTTCCGCGACCGCGCTGAGCGACGCGCAGCAGGAAAAGATCGCGGCGACGCTGAAGGGCGCCATGGGCCGCGACATCAATATTGAAACCCGGGTTGATGAAAGTCTGATTGGCGGAATGGTCGTACGCGTCGGTTCCCGCATGGTTGACTTCAGCCTGGCAACGAAACTTCAGGGTCTCCGACTTGCGATGAAAGGGGTTGGATGATGGACATCCGCGCCGCCGAAATTTCCGACATTCTCAAGAACCAGATCGCGAACTTCGGCACTGAGGCCGACGTTTCCGAGGTGGGTCAGGTGCTCGCCGTCGGTGACGGTATCGCCCGCGTCTACGGGCTGGACAATGTCCAGGCCGGTGAGATGGTCGAGTTCCCGAACGGGATCAAGGGCATGGCCCTGAACCTGGAAAGCGACAATGTCGGCGTCGTGATCTTCGGTTCCGACCAGCAGATCAAGGAAGGCGACACGGTCAAGCGCCTTGGCACCATCGTGGACGTGCCGGTCGGTCGCGGCCTGTTGGGTCGCGTGGTTGACGGTCTCGGCAACCCGATCGACGGCAAGGGCCCGCTGGAGGATGTCACCCGCAGCCGCGTGGAAGTGAAGGCCCCGGGCATCATCCCGCGCAAGTCGGTGCACGAGCCGATGCAGACCGGCCTGAAGGCGCTGGACGCCCTGGTCCCCGTCGGCCGTGGCCAGCGCGAGCTGATCATCGGCGACCGCCAGACCGGCAAGACCGCCGTCGCCATCGACACCTTCATCAACCAGAAGGGCATCAATGCCGGCTCCGACGAGTCGAAGAAGCTCTACTGCATCTACGTCGCGGTCGGCCAGAAGCGCTCGACCGTCGCGCAGGTGGTGAAGGCGCTGGAGGAATCCGGTGCCATGGAATATTCCATCGTCGTAGCCGCGACCGCGTCGGAGCCTGCCCCGCTGCAGTTCCTGGCGCCCTACACCGGCTGCACCATGGGCGAGTTCTTCCGCGACAACGGCATGCATGCCGTGATCGTGTATGACGATCTCTCGAAGCAGGCCGTGGCCTATCGCCAGATGTCCCTGCTGCTCCGCCGCCCGCCGGGACGTGAAGCCTATCCGGGTGACGTGTTCTACCTGCACAGCCGCCTGCTGGAGCGTGCGGCGAAGATGGGTGACGAAGCCGGCAACGGCTCCCTGACCGCGCTGCCGGTCATCGAGACCCAGGGCGGTGACGTGTCGGCCTTCATCCCGACCAACGTGATTTCCATCACCGACGGCCAGATCTTCCTGGAGACGGACCTGTTCTACCAGGGCGTTCGTCCGGCGATCAACGTCGGCCTCTCGGTCAGCCGCGTGGGTTCCGCCGCGCAGACCAAGGCGATGAAGAAGGTTTCCGGCTCGATCAAGCTGGAACTGGCGCAGTACCGCGAGATGGCGGCCTTCGCCCAGTTCGGCTCCGACCTGGATGCCTCCACCCAGCGCCTGCTGAACCGCGGTGCCCGCCTGACCGAGCTGCTGAAGCAGCCGCAGTTCTCGCCGATGAGCGTGTCGGAGCAGGTGGTGTCGATCTTCGCCGGTGTGAACGGCTTCCTCGATGGCATCGACACCTCCAAGGTGACGGACTTCGAGAAGTCGCTGATCGACGAGATGCACGCCAAGCACCAGGACGTCATGGACGACATCGAGAATTCGGGTGCCCTGTCGGACGAGACGGCAGAGAAGCTGAAGACCATTCTCGGCGATTTCGCCAAGACGTTTGCCTGAGGAAACCGGACCGGGTCGGAGAAGATAGCCAATGGCAAATCTCAAAGCCCTGCGTGGCCGGATCTCTTCGGTCAAGTCGACGCAGAAGATCACCAAGGCCATGAACATGGTCGCCGCGGCGAAGCTTCGCCGGGCGCAGGATGCCGTTGAATCCTCCCGCCCCTACGCGGAACGGATGGAGCGGGTGATCGGCACGCTCGCGGCTGGCATGGCCGGTCGCGACGATGCGCCGAAGCTGCTCGCCGGAACCGGCAGTGACCAGAAGCACCTGGTCATCGTCGCGACGGCGGAACGCGGCCTCTGCGGTGGTTTCAACACCAACATCGTCAAGGCCGCCCGCGCCAGGATCGCGGACCTGCAGCAGGCCGGCAAGGACGTGCATATCCTCTGCGTCGGCCGCAAGGGCCGCGATGCGCTGCGTCGCCAGTATGGCAGCCTGATCATCGAGACGATCGAGCTGGCCGGCGTGCGCAACATCGGCTTCGAGCATGCCCAGCCGGTGGCACAGAAGATCCTGGCCATGTACGAGGATGGCGGGTTCGACGTCTGCCACCTGGTCTACTCCAAGTTCGAATCGGTGCTGGCCCAGGTGCCGACTGTCGCCCAGCTGATTCCGGCGCAGGTCGCGGATGCGGGCGAGGTGGAGCAGCCGGATCTCGACGGCGCGGTCTATACCTACGAGCCGGACGAGGAAGACATCCTGCGTGCGCTGCTGCCCCGCAACGTGGCGGTGCAGATCTTCAAGGCGCTGCTGGAGAACGCGGCGTCGGAGCAGGGCGCGCGGATGACCGCGATGGACAATGCGACCCGCAACGCGGGTGACATGATCGACAAGCTGACCCTGATCTACAACAGGCAGCGTCAGGCGGCGATCACCACGGAACTGATCGAAATTATCTCGGGTGCGGAAGCACTCTAGGCGATACGTAACGAATAGAGGACTTTCCCTTCGGGAAATCGGGAGCGGAAAAAATGGCTACCAATGTTGTCGGCAAGGTGACCCAGGTTATCGGCGCTGTTGTGGACGTGCAGTTCGCGGATCATCTGCCCGCGATCCTGAACGCCCTGCACACCGAACTGGATGGCAAGCGCCTGGTGCTGGAAGTTGCCCAGCACCTGGGTGAGAGCACGGTGCGCACCATCGCGATGGACTCCACGGAAGGCATGGTGCGCGGTCAGGAAGTCACCGACACCGGCGCGGCGATCAACGTGCCGGTCGGACCGGAGACGCTGGGCCGCATCATCAACGTCGTGGGTGAGCCCATCGACGAGCGTGGCGAGGTCCAGACCAAGCAGACCGCGCCGATCCATGCGGACGCCCCGAGCTTCGCCGACCAGGCGACGGAGACCGAGGTTCTGGTCACGGGCATCAAGGTCGTTGACCTGCTGGCCCCGTACTCCAAGGGCGGCAAGGTCGGCCTGTTCGGCGGTGCCGGCGTGGGCAAGACGGTGCTGATCATGGAGCTGATCAACAACGTCGCGAAGGGCCATGGCGGTTACTCGGTGTTCGCCGGTGTGGGTGAGCGTACCCGCGAGGGCAACGACCTCTATCACGAGATGATCGAGTCCGGCGTTATCGACCTGGAAGGCGGCAACTCCAAGGCGGCACTGGTGTACGGCCAGATGAACGAGCCGCCGGGTGCGCGTTCCCGCGTGGCGCTGACCGGCCTGACCCTGGCGGAATACTTCCGCGACCAGGAAGGCCAGGACGTGCTGTTCTTCGTCGACAACATCTTCCGCTTCACCCAGGCCGGTTCGGAAGTGTCCGCGCTGCTGGGCCGTATCCCCTCCGCGGTGGGGTACCAGCCGACGCTGGCCACCGACATGGGCGGCCTGCAGGAGCGTATCACCTCCACCAACAAGGGTTCGATCACGTCCGTGCAGGCCATCTACGTGCCTGCCGACGACCTGACCGACCCGGCGCCTGCCACGTCGTTCGCCCATCTGGACGCCACGACGGTGCTGTCGCGCCAGATCGCGGAGCTGGGCATCTACCCGGCGGTGGACCCGCTCGACTCGACCTCGCGCATTCTCGACCCGCGCATCGTCGGCAACGAGCATTACGAGACCGCCCGCCAGGTGCAGGAAGTGCTGCAGCGCTACAAGGCCCTGCAGGACATCATCGCCATCCTGGGCATGGACGAGCTGTCGGAAGAGGACAAGCTGGCCGTGGCCCGTGCGCGCAAGATCCAGCGCTTCCTGTCGCAGCCGTTCCACGTCGCCGAAGTCTTCACCGGCTCCCCGGGCGTGTTCGTGCAGCTGGAAGAGACGATCCGCGGCTTCTCCGAGATCCTGTCCGGCAAGCATGACGACCTGCCGGAGAACGCCTTCTACATGGTCGGTACCATCGACGAGGCGATCGAGAAGGCGAAGAAGCTGGCAGCGGAAGCGGCCTGATCAGGCCATCCGGTCCGAAGGACTGACGATTAGACGGGAGCCGAAGCCTTGGCTGACAGAATCCAGTTCGAACTGGTCTCGCCCGAGCGACTGCTGACCTCCATGGAGGCAGACATGGTCGTGGTGCCGGGGACGGAGGGCGACTTCGCCGTCCTGCCCGGTCACATGCCGGTGGTCTCCAACCTGCGTCCCGGCGCGGTCGATGTCTTTGTCGGTGGCACCGACAAGCCGTCGGAGCGTTTCTTCGTCGCCGGTGGCTTCGCCGAGATTGCGCTGGATACCTTCACGGTGCTGGCCGAGACGGCGATCCCGATGGCGGACCTGGACCGCAGCGACCTGGAGCAGGAAATCACCAACACGCGTGAGGACCTGGAGGACGCCCGCTCCGACGTGGACCGCCAGGCCGCCGAGGAACGCCTCGGCCAGCTGGAAGACATGCTGAACAGCCTCGCCGACTTCGCCAAGGTCTGAGCGACGCACCAGCACTGATCCAAGGGAAGCGCGGCAGCGAAACCTGCCGCGCTTTCTTCTTGTCTGCGCCAGAGCGATCGCGCCCAGTTCCACGCTGTTGAAACGTCTGCGATCCATCTCAGGCGCTGGTAGTTCCGATGCGCCAGGCGAATAGCACTGCCACCCCCACCCCACGGCGCACCCGTACTTGATGCGGGTGCCCATCCGGAGGAGCAGGCGCGGCACCATGGGCTGCCGGGTCAAGCCCGGCAGCGCCGTCAGAGAGGGTGGATGTGTCAGTGTCTGCTAGTTTGATGATGATGACCACTACCGCCCCCACTCCACGGCGCACCCGCACTTGATGCGGGTGTCCATCTTGAGGCGCTGAAGCGGCACCATGGGCTGCCGGGTCAAACCCGGCAGCGCCGTGGGAGTGAGTGGATCTGCCGGATTCCACTGGCCTCGGCGATGACCACAACCGCTCCCACCCCACGGCGCACCCGTACTTGATACGGGTGCCCATCTTGAGGCGTTGAAGAGGCACCATGGGCTACCGGGTCAAGCCCGGCCACGCCGTGGGAGTAATAGGAGACGCCGGTAGTGATGGTTCGCCGCTGATGCGGCAGTTCCCGAGAGCGGGGAGGGCAGGTGAAGAAGTTGACCTACCCCGACTGGGCCCTATGCCGCCTCGCGGGTCAGGGCGTCCTCGATCAGGGTGATGCTTTCGGGCAGTCCGTAGAGGGCAACGAAGCTGCCGAAGCGGGGGCCCTGCTGCTGCCCGAACAGCACCTCGTACAACGCCCCGAACCAGTCACGCAGGTTCTCGAAACCATGCGCCTTGCCGGTCTCGTAGACGGTGTTCTGGATCTCGGTCGCGTTGGTGTCGGCAGGCAATGCGCGGAAGCGGGCGGCCAGGTCCTGCAGCGCCTTGCGTTCCTGCTCCGTCGGTTCGCGGAACTGCTTCTCTGGCTTCACGAAGTCGCGGAAGTAGTTCAGGGCATAGCCGACAAGGCTGTCCAGCATCGGGTTCGATTCCGGCGTGGCGTCCGGGGCGTAGCGGGTGATGAAGCCCCACAGCACCGCCTTGTCCTCCGTGTTGCAGACGCTCGCCAGGTTCAGGAGCATGCCGAAGCCGACCGGCGCCGCATCGCTCGGCGGCTCACCGGCATGGATGTGCCAGACCGGGTTCTGGATCTGCTTCGCCGGGTCTTCCTCCGGGAACTTCGCCTTGTGGGTCAGGTACTCGTCCACGGTCTTCGGGATCACGTCGAAATGGAGCCGCTTCGCCCGGCGCGGCTGCTGGAACATGAACAACGCCAGGCTTTCCGGGCTGGCATAGGTCAGCCATTCGTCGATGGTCAGGCCGTTGCCGGTGGTCTTGGAGATCTTCTTGCCTTCCTCGTCCAGGAACAGCTCGTAGTTGAAGCCTTCCGGCGGAGTGCCCCCCAGGATGCGGCAGATGCGGCCCGACAGGCGTACCGAATCGATCAGGTCCTTGCCCGCCATCTCGTAGTCGACGCCCAGCGCGCGCCAGCGCATGGCCCAGTCGGCCTTCCACTGCATCTTCACCTGGCCGCCGGTGACGCCGGTCTCGACCAGCTTGCCGTCGGCGCGCTCGTAGATGATGGTGCCGCGTTCGGGATGTACCTCCCGGATCGGCACCATCAGCACCTGGCGGGTGTCCGGATCGATCGGCAGGAACGGGCTGTAGGTCGCCCGACGCTCCGGCCCCAGGGTGGGCAGGATGACGTTCACGATCTCCTCGTGATGCTGCAGGAACAGCGTCGCCACGTCGTCGAATTCCCCGGCGCGATAGCATTCGGTGGCGGAGCGGAACTCGTAGTCGAAGCCGAAGGCGTCCAGGAAGGCCCGCAGCCGGGCATTGTTGTGGTGGCCGAAACTCTCATGCGTGTCGAAGGGGTCGGGCACTTCCGTCAGCGGCTTGCCGATATGCTGCTGCATCATGTCCCGGTTCGGCACGTTGCCCGGAACCTTGCGCAGTCCGTCCATGTCGTCGGAGAAGGCAATCAGCCGCGTCGGCACGTCGGACAGGCAGGAAAAGGCGTGCCGCACCATGGTCGTGCGCGCCACCTCGCCGAAGGTGCCGATATGCGGCAGGCCGGAGGGGCCGTAGCCGGTCTCGAACAGGATGTGGCCCTTGTCGTTGGCCCGGTTCTCGTAACGCTGCAGCAGTTTCCGCGCTTCCTGGAACGGCCAGGCGTTGGATTCTTCCGCGAGTTCTCTGAGCGACGACATGGTTCTGACCCTGTTGCACGAAGGTTCGAGAGGAAAGTGGGAATTACAGCGCGCGGACGGGCTTGTCACGCGCGCCAATGTCACGTGTGGCCTGCGCCCGGTCCGGTTCCGGCGTGCCCGGTCAGGCCGCGCGCAGCCCCATGGACCAGAAATCGGCCTCCAGCCGGGTCGCCGTGGCGAACAGTTCGGCCAGCCTGCCATAGCGGGCCTCCGTCAGCCGCTCCGTCCCCAGCCGGTCGAGATGCGCCGCCGCACCGGTCATGACCCCGGCATAGTCGTCGCCGGAATACATCTCGATCCAGCTGAGATAGGGATTGCCGACGCGTTTCGTGGCCGGGTCGGCCGCCAGCCGGGCACCGATCTCGCCATAGCCGATGACGCAGGGCGACAGCGCCACATGCAGGTCCAGCACGTCACCGGCCATCCCCGCCTCCAGCACGAAGCGGGTATAGGCGGTGCATTCCGGTGCCTCGGCCGCCTGCTGCATCTCGTGCTCGCTGATGCCATAGCCGGCGCAATAGCCGACATGCAGCTGCATTTCCGTGTTCAGGATGCCGTTCATGGTCTCGGCGGCAGCGCGCATGTCGGCCAGGTTGCCGGACTTGTAGACGGCCAGCGCGTAGGCCCGCGCGAACTGGATCAGGAACAGGTAGTCCTGCACCAGGTAATGGCGGAACGCGGCCTCGGGCAGGCTGCCGTCGGCCATGCCGACGACGAACGGGTGGTGGGTATAGTCCTGCCAGGCCGTTGCCGCGTCCTGTTTCAGCCGTTCGAACAGGCTCATGCCGGGATCGTTCGCTGCTCGGGGGGCCAGACGACGGGGAAGGTGGGACAGTCCATCGGGTCACCGGGCTGCAGCCCCACGTCGGGGAAGGGCGGTGACATCTGGCCCTTGCGGCGGGCGAAGCGGGCATCGTCGCCGGTCCAGCGGAACGCCACGGCGCGGCGGCGATGCTGTCCCCTGTTGCCGGGCGCACCGTGCAGGGTGCGGGCATGGAAGGCGATGGCGTCACCCGGCTCGACGGCAAAGCTGAGGATGCGGTAGGCGCCCGGGTTGGCATCGATGTCCGGCACCGAGGGGCCGTCATGGTCCTCGTAGTCGCGCTGGTCCAGGAAATAGCGCGGCCGGTAATGCACGCCGGACAGGTGCGACCCGGCGACGAAGGACATGGTGACCTCCACCGGGACCGGGTCCAGCGCCACCCAGGTCGAGCCCACCTGGTCACCATCCACGGTCCAGTAGGGCTGGTCGTGGTGCCAGGGCGTCGCGGTCTGGGTGCCGGGGTCCTTCACCAGCACATGCTCGTGGAACAGGTTGACCTTGGTGCTGCCGAACAGGGCCGCCACCTTTTCCGCGATACCGCTCTCCCGCGCGAAGGCGCGGTAGCCGTCGATGCGGTCCCAGTTGCAGTAGTCGCCGAAATAGAACCCGTCCGCGCCCTTCGGCGTGTAGACCTTGCCGAAGGGGCCGGGGCTCTCGATGTTCTGCTCCACC
The DNA here is from genome assembly GCA_965228535.1 of Minwuia sp. Classification (GTDB taxonomy): domain Bacteria; phylum Pseudomonadota; class Alphaproteobacteria; order Minwuiales; family Minwuiaceae; genus Minwuia. The sequence continues at coordinate 43,457 of CBDDHU010000004.1, forward strand.
GCGTCGCGCAGCCGCTGCAGCCAGTGGGCATCCGCTGCCCCCTTCAGCACCACCACGCCGTCGCGCCGGAACGCCTCGATCATCTCCTGGTCCAGCATTGCCGAAGCCTCCCCGCCTATTTCGACGCGACGGTCGCCGGCGCCGGGCGTTCCGCCGCCGCGATCTCGTCCAGCCAGGGCAGGGTCGCGGCCTGCGTATCGACCGCTTCCCGGTGGGCATGGAACGCCTTCAGATTCGCGCCTGCCAGCTTGATGCCCGTCGGCAGCTTGATCGACAGCGGGTTCACCTGCTTGCCGTTCTTCAGCACCTCGTAATGCAGGTGCGGACCGGTGGAGCGGCCGCTGGTGCCGACATAGCCGATGATCTGCCCCTGGGTGACACGGCTGTTCTTCTTCAGGCCGCGGCGATAGCCCCGCATGTGGGCATAGGCGGTGGAATACTCGCTGTTGTGGCGGATGCGGATGAAGCGGCCATAGCTGCCCTTGGTGCCGATATAGTCGATGACGCCGTCACCGGCTGCCTTGATCGGCGTGCCACGTGGTGCGGCGAAGTCCGTGCCCTTGTGCATGCGGGTATAGCCCAGGATCGGGTGCTTGCGCTTGCCGAAGCCCGACGACAGGCGCGCGCCGTCGATGGGGGTGCGCATCAGCGTCTTGCGCACGCTCTGGCCGCTGGCATTGAAATAGTCCGCCCGCGGCTCTCCCTTCGGATGGAAGCGGTAATAGGTCAGCGGCTTGCCGGAAAGGGTCAGCGACGCCGCCAGCACCTGGCCGGTCTTGGCGACATTGCCTTCCTCGTCGACGAACCGCTCATAGACCAGCTCGAACGAATCACCGGTGCGAATCTCGCGCTGGAAGTCGACATCGAAGCTGAAGATGCGGATCAGTTCGATCAGCACCTCGTGCTCCAGGCCCGCCCGGTCGGCAGCCAGGAACAGCGAATCCTCGATCACGCCGCGCCCGCGCACCAGTTCCTGCGCGAATTCCCGCAGGTCCTCACGGGCCTCGAACGCGGCCCTGGCAGCTTCCTCGCTGTCCAGGCCCTCGACGACACGGCTGGCAATGACGGTGCGTTCGACGTTCTCCCTGATCCTGACTTCCGCCAGAAGGTCATTGTTGCCATCGAACAGGATGGTCAGTTGCTGGCCCGGACGCAGGCGACGCAGGTCCGTCAGTTCGCCCAGGGCGCGGGATGCATTGTGGGCGCTGACATTGTCGACGCCGGCCTTCGACAGGGCTGCGGCCAGCGTGTCACCGCTCTGGATCACGGCATCGACCCGGCGCGCCGGGGCGACGGCATCGCTCTCCGCTACCCCGTTCTCCTCCAGGCCGAACGCTTCCCGCTGCTGCTGCAGGCGCCGGAAGAAGGCGTCGATGTCACTGTCCCGGCGCGGGGTCAGCAGCAGGTCCGCCGTGCTCGGCCGACTGGAATCGACAGCCGCCAGCGCGCCCCCGGTCCCGTCATTGCTGCGGGTCGCGACGATGAAGGCGATCAGCCCGGCCGTGGCCAGTCCGACCGCGCCCATGGCGATCCATCGGCGGTTG
>CBDDHU010000004.1:52500-1300000 GCA_965228535.1 Minwuia sp.
CTTTGACGGCTTCGATTTCCACAAGGTGGCGCTCTACGGTCCTGACGAGATCGACCGGTTGCTGGCGGATGCCGGCATCGTGCGTCACCGGGGCAAGATCGAGGCGACGATCAACAATGCCGCCCGTGCGGTCGAACTGGTGGCGGAGGCGGGAAGCCTCAGCGCCTTCTTCTGGTCACACATGCCGGGAGACGACGAACGCCCCGACCCCGTGACATTGCAGAGCCTGCGGGAGAACCCGACCACGGCAGCCTCGAAACGCCTGTCGAAGGCGCTGAAGCAGCGCGGCTGGCGCTTTGTCGGACCCACCACCGCCTATGCCTTCATGCAGGCCATGGGCCTGGTCAATGACCATCTGGAGGGCTGCTGCATGCGGGAGCCGGTGGAGGCCGCACGGCAGGAATTCATCGCTGGCCTGAAACGCTGAACGCTGGATTTCGCTTCAGCAGCCTGTGCGATCCCTCTCCCCCTCCCGGCCACCCATTTCAGGATACTTGCTTGGGTGGCCGGGAGGGGGAGAGGGATCGCACAGGCCACAGATGAATCCGGTGGTGCAGGGTCCTATTACTGCCCCTGGTAAGAAATCCGCCAGACAGCGCGGCCCGTGTCGTCTGCGACCAGCAGGCTGCCGTCGTTCCAGACGGCCAGACCGGCAGGACGTCCGATCACCCCGGCGCGGTCGCGTCCCTCCACCCAGAAGCCGGAGGCGAAGTTGCTGTAGCTGCCGACCGGACGGCCGTCCCTGAACGGCACGCGCACGACCTTGTAACCGGTGGGGGTGGCGGAATTCCAGGAGCCGTGCAGGGCCACGAAGGCGTCCCCCCGGTACTCGGCGGGGAACTGCGTGCCCTGGTAGAAGACCAGGCCGAGCGGGGCCGAGTGCGACTTGAACAGCACGTCGGGCACGATGGCCCGGGCCGCCAGGTCCGCGCCGCGCCCGCCCATGTTCGGATCCGGGATCGAGCCGGTGTAGCTGTAGGGCCAGCCGTAGAAGCCGCCAGGCTGCATCCGTGTCAGGTAGTCCGGCACCAGCCCGTCGCCCAGCCCGTCGCGTTCGTTGACCACCACGTAGAGGTCATCGGTGCCGGGATAGAACGCGATGCCGACGGGGTTGCGCAGGCCGCTCGCGAAGGTGGCCTGGCCGGAGCCGTCCGAGCGGAACTGCTGCACGGTGGCGCGCGGCGGGTCCTCAACCTGGATGTTGCCGCGCGATCCGACCGCGACATGGATCTGCGTGCCGTCGGGGCTGAAGGTCAGGTTGCGGGTCCAGTGCCCGCCGCCGGAACCGAGGGAACGCGGCCCGGTCACGGCCTCCACCGGCCCCGACGCCTGCAGGTCACCGACACGGTAGGGAAGGCGGCTGACGCGGGTTTCCTCCCCCACATAGACCCAGCCATCGCGGATCGCGAGGCCGTGGGGGCTGTCGAGACCATCGGCGAAGCTGTGCCGCACCTCCGCCCTGCCATCGCCGTCGGCATCCCGCAGCAGCGTGATCTGTCCGGCCCGCGATTCGGCCAGGATCACGTCGCCATTGGGCGCGACCGCCATCCAGCGGGGATGCGACAGGCCCGTGGCGAACAGTTCCGCCCGGAAGCCCGCCGGGACGTTCAGGGTCGCACCGTCCGGGCGATCCACCCGGTAGGCGGAACTGGCGACACTGTCGGTGGCGAAGGGTGGCGGCAGGTCGGCGGGACGGATGTGGAAACTCTCACCCACCGGCTGGTGATCCGCCGGCAGGGGTTGCGAGATCGCCGCGCACGAGAGGGTGAGCAGGGCGGGGACAAGGGCCAGCGGGCGGAGCATGTTCTGTTTCATGCCCCTCCATATGGGATGCCGCTGCGTCAGGTCGAGAGTGGTGCCGGTCAGTTGATCGTCGGGAAATGCTTCTCGAACGCCTTCTGGCCCTTTTCGGAGAAGCTGATGATGCGGGATTTCGGCACCCGTGACGCCCAGCCGAGACCGATGAAGCGTTCCAGCAGCGCGGTGCCGAGCGCACCGGCCATGTGGGTGCGCCGCTCGCTCCAGTCCAGGCAGGACTTGCAGACGGGGCGGCGTTCGTTCTCCAGCGCCGCCACGTCGATGCCGAGATCCTCCAGGAACGCCCGTCCCTCCTCCGTCAGGCTGAAGTCGGTGTCGGAGCCGGCAAGCAACTGCCGCTGCTGCAGGCTGTCGAACAGCTGCACGCCCAGGTCCCCGGCCAGGTGGTTGTAGCAGACACGGGCACGGCGCAGCGCCGGGTCCTTCGGGCCGGTCCGGGCGCGCATCAGGCCGCGCCGCGCGGCCAGTCCCATCAGTGCCTCCAGCACCTCCGCCACGTCATCGTCGGCCAGCGCGAAATACTTGTGCCGTCCCTGCTTGCGCTGCTGCAGCAGCCCCGCATCCTCCAGTTTCGCCAGGTGCGAGCTGGCCGTCTGCACGGTGATCCCGGCCTCCGACGCCAGCTCGGTCGCGGTCAGGGCCTTGCCGCTCATCAGCGCGGTCAGCATGTTGGCCCGCGCCGGGTCCCCGATGGCGGAGCCGAGCAGGGCGATATCCGGTCCTTCCTTCATGGTTCGATGTTAAGCGAAGCATCGGGCGGGAGCAATCCGGCAGTCTGTGGCCGTCAATGCAGAACACGGGACGGACATCATGATCACCTGCTTCATCCGCTATCACATCGACCCGACGAAGAAGGCCGAGTTCGCCGCCTATGCGCGGAACTGGGGCGAGGCCATTCCGCGCTGCGGTGCCGACCTGGTCGGGTACTACGCACCGCACGAGGGTTCCTCGACGCTGGCTTATGGCGTCTACAACGTTGCCAGCCTGGCCGCCTACGAAGCCTACCGCGAGAGGCTGGCGAACGACCCGCTCGGCCGGGAGAACTATGCCTTCGCCCAGCGGGAGAGGTTCCTGCTGCGGGAAGACAGGACATTCCTGAAGCTGGTCTCGGCCCCGCATGGACCGTCCGGTGACGGCTGAGGTTCAGTCCCCGTCACCGGCGGGGATCATGCTGCCCACGGCCCGGACCATCGCGTCGGCGGAGCGACCGAGACCCTCGCGCACGCCGGCCCGGTCCTCCGGTGTACGGTTCTGGCTCATCTTCCACTTGCCCTCCAGCCGGTCGATGGGGATGCGGAAGGCCATGATGCCCTTCTGCATCCCGGCGCGGTACGTCTCCGGCGTCGAGTCATAGGTCCAGCCATCCGGCCCCTCATGATCGGCGGACAGGCGCCGCATCAGGTCCGCGACCTCCTCCTGGTCCTCGATCAGCTGCGGCACGCCATAGGCATGGACCACGGCATAGTTCCAGGTCGGCACGTTCGGGCTGGTGGCATAGAGGGTCGGCGAGACGTAGCTGTGCGGACCGGAGAACACGGCCAGCACCGGTGCGGTGCCGAAGTGCCGCCATTGCGGGTTGGCCTTCGCCATGTGCGCCAGCAGGGTGCCGTTCGGTCCGTCCTGCCGGTCGATGATGAACGGCAGGTGGGTGCCGAAGGGCGCCCCGCCCGGGTCGATGGTCACCAGCAGGCCGAAACTGTCGGCCGCGATCAGGTCGTGGCAGGTGGAGGCGTCGTCGACGCTGAAATGCTTCGGGCGGTACATCAGTTCGTCACGCTGCCTTTCAGGAACGGTTTCGCCTGCATGCTTTCCGGGATGGCCAGCCCGAGGCGGGAGAGGATGGTGGGGGCGAGCTGCAGCTGGTCCAGCAGGGTATCTTCCTCCGGTCCCTTGCCCTCCCCGAAATAGTAAACCGGGAAGTCGCGCATGTCGGGCGAGTCGCCGCCATGGTGCCCCCGGTCGCTGTGGCCATGGTCGGCGGTCACGATCACCTCGTACCCCGCCGCGCGCCAGGCGGGCAGGAAGGCGGCGAGAGAGGCGTCGACCGTGTAGCAGGCCAGGTCCATCTCCGCGCAGTCCTGGCCGAAGCGATGCGACATGGAATCCAGCGTGCAGGTGTGCAGCAGCCCGTAATCCAGGCTGAAGCGGCCGATCAGGCTGGTCAGGGTGGCGAACAGGTCGACATCGCTCGGCGTCATCTGGTTGTCGCGGTTCTCGCCCATCATGGTGTGCAGCCGACCATGGCGGATCGGCAGGCTGTCATCATCGAACTCGATGTCACGCACCGGGTCGAAGGGGTCGCGGTTGAACAGCCGTGACCAGTCCGAATGGGTCACCGCCCCCGTCACGCCGCCCGCGCCGGAGACGGTGGAGAAGATGTCGGGCAGGTCGAGGCGACGCACGGTCTGGTTCGACGTGATGCCGTGCACCTGGGGTGGGACGCCGGTATGGATCGAGGCATAGCAGGGGCCGGACGTGGACGGCAGGACCGAGCGCATGCGCCAGACACGCGCTTCACCGCTGCCGACCCAGCCCTCCAGGTTGCCCATCAGCCGCCGTGCGGCGCGCCATGCCAGGCCATCCAGCACGACCATCAGAAGCCTGCGTTGCAATGCCACGTCACTCTCCCCCGGTTCCGGCGACGGTTGCCGCCTGCCGGAGGAGACTACGGCGCGAATGCTGCGTCAATGCGACGACGGCTGGTCGGTCTCAGGCGGCCATCCGCTTGGCGGCCGCGCGAAGCACTTCCGCCGCCATCCGGTCGGCCATGGCACCTGTCGGCAGCCCTTCCTGGTCCGCGCGGCGGAACAGGTCGGTCAGGGTGGTGCCGATGCGCGTCACATGGGCGAAGGCCCGGTCCTGGTCATAGTCCGGTCCCTCGTGGGCGATGTTGATGATGCCGCCCGCATTGATGACATAGTCGGGCGCATACAGGATGCCGCGTTCCGCCAGCATGTCGTCATGGCGTGCCTCGGCCAGCTGGTTGTTGGCTGCCCCGGCAACGATGCTCACCTTCAGCGCGGGTATGGTCTCATCGTTCAGCCCGGCACCCAGTGCGCAGGGCGCGAAGACATCGGCCCGGACCAGGTGGATGGCGTCCGGCCCCACCGCCGTCGCACCGAACGACCGTGTCGCGGCCGTCATCAGGGCATCGCGCATGTCGGACACGACCAGCCTCGCCCCCGCCTCGTGCAGGTGATTGCAGAGGTTCCAGCCCACATGGCCGAGGCCCTGGACCGCGACCGTGACACCCTTCAGCTCGTCATCACCGCGCTGGTGTTTCAGGGCCGCCTGGATGCCGGTGAAGACGCCGAGCGCGGTGGCGGGGGAGGGATCGCCGGATTCGCCCTCCAGCCCGGCCACGAAACGTGTTTCCTCCGCCACGAATGCCATGTCGGCGGGGGAGGTGCCGACATCCTCCGCGATGATGTAGCTGCCGCCCAGCCGCTCCACGAACCGGCCCATCGCGCGGAACAGGTCCGGGGTGGCGATCCGGCGCGGGTCGCCGATGATGACGGACTTGCCGCCGCCGCGACCGGTGCCGGCCAGTGCCGCCTTGAAGGTCATGCCGCGGGACAGGCGCAGCGCATCGGTCAGCGCCGCCTCCTCGTCCTGGTATGGCCAGAACCGGCAACCGCCCAGCCCGGCACCCAGCGTCGTGTCGTGAACCGCGATGATCGCCGACAGGCCGGTCCGGGGATCGCGGCAGAACACGACCTCCTCGTGGTTGTCGAAATCGGGTGAGTTGAATACGGCCATCCTGGCCTCCTGAACCTGCACGTGCGGGACGGAACGTCCCTTTTGCAGGGGGTCTGGACCAGCTTTGGGGCGCGATCAATGCCTGTCGGGCGGCTGTCATGAATTCGCAGCAATCCGTCCTGCGGCCCCCGAAACCCCGCGAAATACGGCATGTTCCGCAACTGTCGCGTAATATTGTTTCGCGACGGAATCACGGCCATGTGTGTCGAAATGGTGCGTTCCGGCCCCTAGAGTCGCACAAGCGAACGCCGAGACGCGCGGGGGAAGGGCTGATGCGACGGAAATCCGGTCTTCTGGTGGTCCTGGCGGGCCTGTTCGGCCTGCTTTCCGGTGCGGCCTGGGGACAGACCGATGAACAGTATGTCCGCTACTGGAAGCAGGAATGGCCGGTCACGGACTTCAGCAAGGCGTCGGTCGATTTCGACGAGATCCTGCATGGCGGCCCGCCGAAGGACGGCATTCCGCCGATCGACGAACCGGCCTTCGTCTCGGTGGCGGAGGCTGACCTGATCCTGGCGGACCGGGAGCCGGTGATCGGCCTTGTCGTCAACGGGGAGGCCAAGGCCTACCCGCTGCAGGTGCTGATGTTCCACGAGATCGCCAATGACAGCATCGGCGGCGTGCCGGTGTCCGTCACCTTCTGCCCGCTGTGCAATGCCGCCATCGTCTTCGACCGGCGGGTCGGGGACCGGGTGCTGGATTTCGGCACCACGGGAAAGCTGCGCAAGTCCGACCTGGTAATGTGGGATCGCCAGACCGAGAGCTGGTGGCAGCAGTTCCTGGGGGAAGCCATCGTGGGGGAGATGACCGGAACCCGGTTGACCATGATCCCGTCCCGCCTGGAATCATGGGCGCGGTTCCGGGCGCGCGCGCCGGAGGCGCAGGTGCTGGTCCCGAATGGCCTGCACCGCCGGTCCTATGGCGGCAATCCCTACCTGAACTATGACAGCTCGGCCCGGCCCTTCCTGTTTCGTGGCGAGATGCCGGAAGGCATCGCGCCGCTGATGCGGGTCGTCACCCTGGGGGCACGCGGGGCCTGGAGCCTGGACTTCATGAAGCACCACCGCACCGTCCGGCTGGATGACGGCATCACGATCCGCTGGGAACCGGGGCAGGCCTCCGCCCTGGACAGTGGCGAGATCGCGGAGGGGCGGGACGTGGGCAACTTCACCGTCACCCGTGTCGTCGATGGTCGGGAGGTCGACGTGCAGCACGGGGTGGATTTCGTCTTCGCCTACCACGCCTTCTATCCCGACAGCCCGATCCATCACGTGACATCGGAATAGGCCCGTCGTGGCTCAGGGCAGGCGGCCCTGGTGCCCCAGGCTGTCAATGGCCTGCACGATGCGGTCGAAGCTCTCCCCCGCCCGCCGCGCACGGTGCCGGGCGCGCAGGTGTCCGTGCACCAGCCCACGGTCGACCAGCGCCACCGCGCTGCCGCCTGCTGCGATGATCCGTTCGGCATAGTCCGGCCCGTCATCGCACAGCGGATCGCACTCGGCAGACGCGATGAAGGTCGGTGGCAGGTTGGTGAAGTCGGTATCCCACAGGGCGGCGTAGGTCGGGTCGCCGCTGACATCCGCGCCACCGCTGCGCATGGCCTGGTAGAAGGCCATGTCACTGCGTTTCAGCATCGGCGCATCGGCATGGGTGAGGTACGACCCCGCATCGGGGTTGCCCCCCAGGCCGGGATAGATCAGCACCTGTCCGGCGGGGGGACGGGCCTCCCCCCGCGTGGCGTGGGACAGGGCGGCGGCCAGGTTGCCCCCGGCGCTGTCACCGGCCAGCACGATGGCCGCATCCGTTGCGGCGCGCAGGTGCCGCCAGCCGGCCATTGCGTCCTCGAACGCCTTCGGGTGGATGTGCTCCGGGCAGAGACGGTAATCGACGGAGACCACGTCGAAGCCGGTGCGGGCGCAGATCTCGGCGCAGACATCGTCGTGGCTGTCCAGCCCGCCGACGACGAAGCCGCCGCCATGCAGGTACAGCACCGCTGCCGCGCCGTCGGGCTCCGCCCGGCGGTAGCTGCGGATCGGCACCGCGTGCCCGTCGGTACCGGGGATCGTGCTGTCCGCCGCTGTCACGCCGTCCGGGTAGCCCGAGAAGAAGGCCCGGCACATGCGGTCATAGACCTGTCGCTGCCCGGCCACCGTCCTGTCCACCGCGTCGGCCGGGTAATGGCTCTCCGTCTCCGCGATGAAGGCCCGGATCTCGTCATCCAGCAGCTTGCCGTAGTCGGCCTGTTCCATCCGGTCTCCTCCCTGCGCATGATGCTGCATCTTTGATTCCCGCACCGGGGAGGGCAAGGCTTGGCATTGCGCGCGATTCTGTTCGACAAGGACGGGACCCTGATCGACTTCGACCGCACCTGGTACCCGGTCATGGCGCGGCTGGCGGCGGAGGCTGCGCCGGACGACCCGGCACGCGCCGCGCACCTGCTGCAGATCGGCGGCTATGACGCGGCGACGCGGCGGTTTCGTGCCGGGTCGGTGATCGCCGCGGGCACGATCGACGAGACCGTGGACCTCTGGTACCCGATGCTGTCCGGCTCACCGCGGCAGGCGATGATCGACCGCTTCAACCATGCCTGCGCGACGGAGGGGGCTGCGCGCGCCGTGGCGATCCCGGGGTTGGAGGCAGCACTGCGCGCACTGCTCGCCGCCGGCCTGGAACTCGGGGTTGCCACCAATGACGGCCACGCCAGCGCCGTGGCGACGCTTGACCGGCTGGGCTGCCTCGACCGGTTCAGCCTGGTGCTGGGCTATGATTCCGTCGCCAGGCCGAAACCCGCACCGGACCAGCTGCACCGTTTCGCTGCACATGTCGGCGTTGCGGCGACGGAGGTCGCCATGATCGGCGACAATGTCCATGATCTGCAGATGGCACGCGCTGGCGGGGCCGGGCTGGCGGTCGGGGTGCTGTCCGGCACCGGCAGCCATGCGGACCTGGCACCGCTGGCTGACCTGGTGATCGGTTCGGTCGCCGACCTGCCGCGCGCACTTGATGAGCTGAACACCTGATGACCTGGGGAGGGCATGACTTGGAGAAGACCTTCGATCCGGCGCAGCACCGGATGTGCGAGACATCGTGGTTCGAGGACCTGGAGGTGGGGCAGGAGTTCTACATCAACTCCCGCACCCAGACCGATGCCCTGTTCTCCGCGTTCCAGCTGGCCTCCGGCGACAACCACCCGATCCACTACGACGTGGAATACTGCAAGCGCCATGGCCATCGCGGCCTGCTGGCGCACGGGCTGCAGGTGATGGCGCAGACCGCGGCCGGGGCCGGCATCCTGCCGCATGTCTTCGGCGAGTCGCTGGTCGGGTTCCTGGAGGCGTCGGCGAAGTTCCTGGCGCCGGTCTATGCCGGCGACACGCTCTACCCGTTGCTGACCATCAGCGAACTCCGGCCGGGCCGCACCACCGGGGTCGTGGTCTGCCGCGCCACCGTGCACAACCAGGACGGCGTGCAGGTGCTGGAAGGCAGCCACAGCTATCTCTTGAAGAAGCGCAATCCGGATCCGAAACCGGCAGCAGGGGAGTAACGGACCATGAGCCTCGTGAACTACGAGACGGAGGGCGATGTCGCGATCATCACCCTGAACCGGGCGGACAAGCACAATGCGCTGTCGCGCGACCTGGGGGACGAGCTGGTGGCCGCATGGCAGCGGTTCCAGGACGGACCGGAACGGGCGGCGGTGCTGACCGGTGCGGGGAAGAACTTCTCCGTCGGGGCCGACCTTGCCGACCCGCCGGAGATCTGGCCCTTCAGCCCCGATGTCGGCGTCGCCGTGGACAAGCCGGTGGTGGCGGCCGTGAACGGCACCTGTGTCGGCGGGGCCTTCATCCTGGTGCAGTTCTGCGACCTCTGCATCATGGCCGAGGATGCGCGCTTCATCTATCCGGAGGCCAAGGTGGGCATCTCCGGCGGCCTGATCAGTTCCGTCGCGGCCCGCATCCCGCACAAGATCGCGATGGAGTTCATGCTGCTGGGCGAACCGCTGTCCGCGGCCCGGTCCTACGAGGTCGGGCTGGTCAACCGGGTGGTGCCGCAGGCGGAACTGATGGCCGTGGCGATGGACCATGCCCGCCGCCTCGCCGCCATGGCACCGCTGGTGGTGCGCACCCTGAAACGGCACGTCGCCGCGACCCTGCCCAAGGGCCCGTCGGAGCTGGCCGGGCTGGCACGGCGGGACATCGAGGCGATCCGCAACTCCGATGACTTCACGGAAGGTGGTGCCGCGTTCAGGGAGAAGCGGCCGCCGAACTTCACCGGCAACTGACCCCTGCGGCCCAAAACCCCTTGCGGCCCCGCCCTCCCCCGGCTATAGAACCGCCCGCGTCCCAGCATTTTCCCGGGGACGCCCAAGGGCGCGTAGCTCAGCGGGAGAGCACTACGTTGACATCGTAGGGGTCGCTGGTTCAATCCCAGCCGCGCCCACCATTCATCTCATCGACGTTCCACCGGCCGACCGGATCAGGCGGCGTTGGCCTTTTCGGCCGGGCGGATCAGGGCCGGGGGCAGGATGATGACGGCGCGCGTGCCTTCGCCCGGCGCGCTCGTCACCGACAGTTCGCCGCCGATGGCGCTTGCCAGCCCGTTGGCGAGGGGGAGGCCCAGGCCCCAGCCCTCGGCACGGCGGGAGATCCGGGCGTCTTCCTGCTCGAAGGGGCGGAGCAGGCGATCGACGGTTGCCGCCGACATGCCGATGCCGGTATCGGCGACGCCGAAATGCAGGCGGCCGGTGGTGTCGGTCTCCGCGATCACGATGATGCGTGCATCGTCCCCGGCATATTTCAGCGCGTTGGTCAGCAGGTTCAGGATGATCTGCTGCAGGGCGCGGACATCGACCAGCATGTCGAGGTCGGGCAGGTCGGCAAGGGCGATCCTGTCCGCGCCCTTCAGGCGCTCCGCCACCCTGATCATGTGGACGGCGTCTTCCGCCACGTCCCGCACACTGGTCCATTCCGGGTCCAGGTCGAACTTGCCGGCCTCCACCTTGTTGAGGTCCAGCAGGTCGTTGATCAGTTCGAGCAGCAGCCGTCCGCTCCTGCTGATGTCATGGGCATAGCCCTCGTAGCGCGGATCGCCCAGGGGGCCGAACACCTTGTGGTCCAGCATCTCCGAGAAGCCGATGATCGCGTTCAGCGGCGTGCGCAGCTCGTGACTGACATTGGACAGGAAGATGCTCTTGGCCGCGTTGGCCTCCTCCATCTTCCGGTGGGAGACGCGCAGGGCCGCGTTCACGGCCTCCAGTTCCGAGGCGCGCGCGAAATCGGACCTGCGCAGCCGGGCCAGCCAGGTGCCGGCCGCATGGCCGAAGAGATGCGCGGTCAGCATGATCGAGGTGACGGAGCCGAGGGTCTCGGCCGGTACCTCCGCCAGCATCCAGAAGCCGGCGGGAATGCAGATGGCCCCGGTGATGTTCAGGGTGCCGCGCAGCACTGCCGCCATGGGCAGCATGACGTTGGCGATCATGATGTAGAGCGGCGCACGTGCCGCGATCACGGTGATGTCCGTGTGGAACAGGTTGGTCAGCATCACGATGTCCGCGACGACATAGATCGCATACCAGAACAGGCAGTGGTCCATCGTGCGGCTGGATGCGTTCAGGCGAACCAGCAGGAACCAGAGCAGGGGGGAGAAGGCGATCAGGCCACGGACAGCCGTGATCCAGAAGATGTCCGGATGTGCCTCCGCCGCCACCTGGTCGAGCAGGATGATGGGCCAGGACGCGATCATGATGATCACGCCAAGGGACATGACCTGCCTGCGCTGTGTCGTGATGTTGGCCTCCAGGAACCGCGCCTCCATGGCCCGGTCGCGGAACTCGCCGGTCCAGAAATTGAGCGCAGCTGTGTCGGTGGAGGCCGGTGGCCGCATGTCGGACATACTTGTCAGTTGCTGGGGTCAGCGGCGGTTTTCCCACGGTCCGCGTTAAATTTGCGTGTAGCGCATGTGATCCCGACGCGATCAGGGGCAGGTCAGCCTTTGCCTGCAGGCGATCCCGCATTGTATCTTCCCGACCTGTCCGGGGCGTGGCCCCATGTCCAGTGCCTTGGGGAGCAAGATGCAGTTTGACGAACTGGTGCGTGCGCGCCGCAGTATCCGCGGATACAAGCCCGATCCCGTGCCGCGGGAAGTGATCGAGGAAATCATCGAGCTGGCCACCGGTGCCCCGTCATCCATGAACACCCAGCCCTGGTACCTGCACGTGGTCACCGGTGAGCCGCTGGACCGTATCAGGCAGGGCAACAGCGAACGCATGCTGGCCGGCATCAAGCCGCAGCGCGAGATCCAGACCCATGGCGAGTACGAGGGCGTTCACCGCCAGCGGCAGATCGAGATCGCCGTGCAGCTGTTCGAGGCGATGGGCATCGAACGCTACGACAAGGAACGGCGGCAGGACTGGGTGATGCGCGGCTTCCGCCAGTTCGACGCCCCGGTGTCGATCGTGGTCACCTATGACAAGTCGCTCGACCCCGGCGCGACGATCGCGCATTTCGACCTGGGGGCCGTGACCTACGGTCTGGTGCTCGCCGCCTGGACCCGTGGCCTCGGCGCGGTGATCAACGGCCAGGGCATCATGCAGTCGGCGGTGGTGCGGGAGCACGCGCGCATTCCCGATGACCAGGTGATCATGACCTGCGTTGCCATGGGCTACCCCGATGATGACTTCGCCGCCAACACGGTGAAGTCGGTCCGCCGACCCGTGTCGGAGGTTGCGACCTTCCTCGGTTTCGACGGGTAGCGATCCATGGCCGCACCGTCCGACGATCACGCCGGGGCTGCAAGCGACGGAACCAGTGCCTGGCAGGGCGGCCGACCTGCCATCGTGGCGCTGCATTACCAGAACGAGAACTGCCATCCGGACGGCAGGATCAAGGTCGGCATCGCCGCCGACAGCGTCACGCGGGGGGAGCGGCTGGCCAATGCAGGCCGGCTGTTCGCCGCGGCCCGGGCAGCGTCGGTGCCGATCGTCCATGTGCGGCTTGCCGTGCCGCCGGACTTCCACGGCGTGGTGGTCAACACGCAACTCATACGCGAATGGGTGGCGCTGGGCGCCTGGCGGGAAGGCACCTGGGGGGTCGCCTTCCTGGACGGGCTGCAGCCACTGGCCGGGGAGCCGGTCGTCACCCATACCCGCAACAGCGGCTTCCACAACTCCACCCTGCAGGAGGTGCTGCATGCCCTCGGGGTGCAGCATGTCATCTGCTGTGGCGTGTCGACGGCCTACGCCGTCGAGGCGACGGTACGGCATGCGACGGACATCGGCTATCACGTGACCGTTGCTGCCGACGCCTGTTCCACCGCGACGGAGGCACAGCACCAGGCCGCGCTGGCGGCGATGGGCGTGCTGGCCGACATCCGCAGCGTTGCGGAGATCGAGGCGGTACTGGCAGCTTCCTGAAGCAACCCGCCTGTTGCAGCCCTGCATTGCATGCAGTCGGCATCTGCGACTGTGCTCCGCTTCACGTCTGTGCATACCACCCATGATGGCGATGCTGGGCTTGTCCTGTCTCGAAGGGTTGCAATATTCGCACCTTGGAACCAGCATGTTGTTTGAAAGCAATGAGTTAATGCAACTGTCTGAATGATTGAGGAGCTCATTGAACCGGGCTCGGGAAGGGAGACAGGCATGGAGAGTGAAGGCGAATCTGGGTCGCTGCCGCGAATCATGAACATGACCGTCCGTATCGTGTCGGCCTATGTCGAGCGGAACGAGGTCGGCGTCGATGGCCTGGTTTCCCTGATCGACAGGACGCGTGAAACGCTCTCCGAGATCAACAGCGGCGTGAAGCCCTCCGAGACCATGGATCAGCAGCCCGCGGTACCCATCGACCGTTCGATCAATGACCAGTACCTGATCTGCCTGGAGGACGGTCGCAAGCTGAAGACCCTGAAACGGCACCTGCATGCTGCCTATGGCATGACGCCGGAGCAGTACCGGCTGAAATGGCGCCTGCCGCCCGACTATCCCATGGTTGCCCCGTCCTATTCGCGGCAGCGGTCGGCGTTCGCGCGCAGGAGTGGACTCGGCAGGAAGCCCTGACGGCCGGAACCTCGCCACTGCACGCAGGGATGGTGCAACCTGTCCCCCCAGCGCACGCGGATACGCGCCGGTTGACGGGGAAAGCCCCGGCTGGAAGCATCCGGTACCGGGTCCGCCGGAAGATACGGAATCCGGCAACTGTGCGGAGGTCAGGACATGCTGCTCGAAGGGTCATGCCATTGCCAGGCGGTGCGGTTCCGTGTCCGCTCGCCACATCCCTATCCGTTCAATGTCTGCTACTGCGGTATCTGCCGCAAGACCGGGGGCGGTGGCGGTTCCGCGATCAACCTGGGGGCGGAAGCCGACAGCCTGGAGGTCCTGCAGGGGGCAGAGCACCTGCGCAGCTATCACGCCCGCATGGTGGACGAGGACGGGACGGTGTCGCGCAGCAATGCCGAGCGCCGGTTCTGTGGCGCGTGCGGCAGCCATCTCTGGCTCTATGATTCCCGCTGGCCGGACCTGGTGCATCCGCTGGCCAGTGCCATCGACACGCCGTTGCCGGTGCCGCCCGAGCACACCCACCTGATGACCGACTTCCGCCCTGACTGGGTGATGTACCGCCCCGATCCCGGCGACCGGGAGCATGGCCGCTACCCGGATGAAGCCATCGCCGACTGGCACGCCCGCCTGGGTCTCGTGGCCGGGGACTGATCCGGGTGAGCCCGCGGCCGCAGGGAGCCGTGTCTCAGTGCGTCTCGTCCTGGGCTTCCTTCAGGGCCTGGTTGTGGGCCTGCAGCAGGTCGCGGAAATAGACGACGCCGACCAGTTCCCGGTCATCGACGCGGCGCACCACCGGCAGGAACCGGAACGAGGTACCGCGAAACGCCTTCAGCGCGTCGTCCAGCGGCATGTCCATGTGCAGCACCACGTCGATCGGTGTCGCAATGTCCACCGCGCGGCCGATCTCGTTCAGGTTCGGGTCCAGCAGCGCGTACTTGATGTCGTTCGGTTGCAGGCACCCCAGCAGGCAGCCCTTGTCGTCCACCAGGAAATGCGCCAGTGCCTCGCTTTCGCGGTACATGTCGCGCAACTGCGCGAAGCTGGTCTCCGGCGTGATCCCCAGGTAGTCGCTGGCCGCGACACGCCGCACGGTCTGGGCGTGCATCAGCACCTCGTCCGCATGCACCAGGTCGACGGCACGCCGCGCCAGTTGCCAGTGGAAGAAGCTGGTGAAGCGGTATTGCCGTGACACCACCGTGGCCAGCACGACGCCCACCATCAGCGCAATGGTGACGCGGTAGTCACCGGTCAGCTCGAACACGATCAGCGTGGTGGAGATCGGCGCCCCCAGGATGGCCGCTGCCACCGCGCCCATGCCGACGATGGCATAGAGCCCGTGCTCCGCCGCCAGCTCCGGGAAGATCCGCGCCGCGATCAGCCCGAAGGCCCCGCCGGTCATCGCCCCGATGAACAGGGCGGGTGAGAACACGCCGCCGCCGAAGCCGCCCGCGATGGTGATCGACGTCGCCGCCATCTTCGCCGCCACCAGCAGGATCAGCACCGACAGCGGGTAGATCTGTTTCAGGGCGTTGTCCGTCGCCTCGTACCCCACCCCCAGAACCTCAGGATACAGCAGGGCGATGGCACCGACCGCCAGCCCGGCAATGGGGGGACGCCAGAAGTTCGGGATCTTCAGCACATCCTCGATCACGTCGCGGGTGAAACCAACCGACCAGAAGAAGATCAGGGCCATGATGCCGCAGACGATGCCCAGCAGCATGAAGGCCGGGAACTCCCAGAAGCTGAGAATGTCGTATTGCGGGATCAGGAAGGCCGGGAAGTCACCGATATGGATGCGGGTCACCACGGTCCCGATCACGGAGGCGACGACGACCGGCGCCAGCGCCCGCAGTGCATAGTGCCCCAGCACCACCTCGTGCGCGAAGATCACGCCGGCGATGGGCGCGTTGAAGGAGGCGGCGACACCGGTGGCCACGCCGCAGGCGAGCAGCGTGTGCCCGTCCAGCCGGTCCATCTTCAGCAGCTTGCCGACGGAGCCGGAGATGGCGCCGCCCAGGTGTACCAGCGGCCCCTCCCGCCCCGTGGAGCCGCCGGCCCCGATGGAGATCACGCTGGTAACGGCGGCACCCAGGCCGGTGCGGAAGGACATGCGCCCCTCGTGATACACGCCGGCCTCGATCACGTCCGGCACGCCCTGCGGTCGGCCACCGGGCATGATGTAGCGCAGGAACAGCGCCACCAGCAGCCCGCCGATGGTGGGCGCGGCCAGCACGTGCCACCAGGGCAGCGCCTCCACCGCGCCGACCAGGTACTCGGACGTTTCACCGAAGAAGACGAACTGCACGCCGCTGAGGGCAAGGCGGAACAGGATGGCGGCATAGCCGACCGCCAGGCCGACGATCACCGCGATGGCGATCAGGTAGAACTGGTGGCGCGGCACGAAATCCCGGAACGGCCGGAAATCCCGGAACGAGTTGCGGAACAGTCTTCC
Source organism: Minwuia sp. (assembly GCA_965228535.1). Classification (GTDB taxonomy): domain Bacteria; phylum Pseudomonadota; class Alphaproteobacteria; order Minwuiales; family Minwuiaceae; genus Minwuia. The sequence goes on from CBDDHU010000004.1 coordinate 68,583, forward strand.
CAGCATCAGCCCCGGCCCGGCGCGCGCGATGTCATGACGCCGGACACCGGATCAGGACTTGCGGCGGATGCGCATGCCCTGACCGGCCTGTTCCGGCCAGGCGAGACCCTTCTGCGCGTCTGCCAGGCGGGCCACGTTCTGCTGGATGTCGGCGGGCATCTCCGCCGACCGGCGCGTGCCCAGGTCCACGTGCAGGCACATCTGTTCCGACGTGGCGGACAGGAACCCCTCGGTCGCGTGGTACATGCGGAAGAAGGCATGGATGCGCTTCGCGTCATGGTCCAGCAGCTGGACGTCATAGCGCAGCGGCGCCCCCTCCAGCACCTCGCCCATGTAATGGACATGGGTTTCCAGCGTGAAGAAGGACATGTTGGTCCGCCGCACATAGTCGATACCGATGCCCAGCCGGTCGAACAGGGCATCCGTCGCCTTGTCGAAGGCGACATTGTAGTAACCGACATTCATGTGACCGTTATAGTCGATCCAGTCACTCAGAACGGTGGCGTCAAGGATATGCAAGGGTTCGGAATTGCTCATGTTTCGATCCTACCCCTTACGCCGCGGCAGGCAAGCGCCGTTGACGGCAGGGCCGTGTTCTCCAACAATTGTCCCGGTCGTGACGGCCCGGTTTCCTGCGTTGCAGGGCCGTGGGCGGCAGACCGGATCCTCTGGTGGATGGGGGCGTGGACATGAGTGGCCTGCAACATGCGGTGCTGGGCATGCCGGACGGTACCGAACGCGCCATCCTGGTGGGCGGAAATGGCGGCGCACGGCCCCTGCTCCATGTCCACGGGCCGGATGGGCCGGATGCGGACCAGGCCCTGCTGGACGACCTCTCCACCGACTTCGACGTGCATGCTCCGATACTGGACGGTTTCGGCTCCGTGGCCGATGTGCCCCTGGTCCAGCGCCAGGTGGCGGAGATCGTGGCCGCCGCCGGACTCGTATCTCCCATGCTCTCAGGTCATGGCGCGGGCGCTGCGGTCGCGGCGGAACTGGCGGCCGCGATGCCTGGACATTTCAGTCACCTGTTCCTGCTCTCCCCCGTCGGACTGAACCCGGAACAGCGCCCGGTTTCGGGGGAGGGGGTGGAGCACCGGCTGGGCCAGATCAACTGTCGCACCACCATCGTCTGGGGCAAGCAGGACAGCACCGTCGGCATCCTCGCGGTCCTCGACCTCGCCCGCCTCATCCCGGCCTCGAGCATTGCCACCGTGCCGCAGGGAACGCATGACATGGTCTCCACCCTGCCGGCACAGGTCGCCCGGGCGATGCGGCATGGCTTGCGGATCAGGTGATCCGGTCGGGGCGTGCCGTCAGCCTGCCTTCGGCTTCACGTCCAGCCTGATCACCTTGCCATCCTGCCCCTCCACCGCCGGGTAGCGGTCGAAGACCTGCGGGTCGTGGCCAGGGACGATGCAGGCCGGGTCGTCGGCAAGGCGGCGCATGGTGCGGAAGGCGTCCAGCATCTCGCCCTGGTTCCAGACGATGACGAAGGGGCGATCCGCCTCCATGTTCTCGTAGTAGTGGCTGGCGTCGGAGGCGAGGACGATCCAGCCGACCTGCGTCCAGACCCGCACCACCTGCAGCCCCTGCGTATGGCCACCGACATGGTGGACCGACAGGCCGGGCTCCAGTTCCGCCTCCCCGTCATGGAACTCCACCCGGCCCTGGAAGACGTGATGCACCAGGTCGGCAATGTGGTCGGCGGTATAGGCGTGGCTGATCGCGGGCCGGGTCATCTGCCGCCCGGTGGCATAGGACATCTCGCTGTCCTGCAGGTGGAACCGCGCCTTCGGAAAATGCACGTGGCCGCCGATATGGTCGTAATGCAGGTGGGTGACGATGACATCCTCCACGTCGTGGCTCTCGATGCCGATCAGGGCCAGCCCCTCCCGCACCGTGCGCACCAGGCGGCGGTTGCGCCGCTCCGCGTCCAGCACGTCGAAGCCGGTATCCACGACCCAGACCCTGCCGTCGCGCACCAGCGCCCAGATGAAGTAGTCCATGTCCATCGGCGCGTCATGCGGATCCCCGCCGATGAAGTGGTCGCCGCGCCGGGCCTCCCGCTCCGCATACTTGATGGCGTAGACCTCGAATGGCTTCGCGTCGGTCATCCTCTCTCCCTCCCCCTCTCATCGACGGTCGCGTTCGGTGCATGGGCCATCGTCACCAGCCGACGCGCCCTTGCAAGCCCTTTGACCTTCCCCTATCGCTGCACCAACCTTGGGGTCCCTTGAGGAGGATGTGAAGGCATGGGCGCTCTCGACGGTCTGCGGATCATTGACCTGACACGGGTGCTGGGCGGGCCGTACTGCGCCCAGATCCTGGCCGATCACGGCGCGGACGTGATCAAGCTGGAACCGCCGCAGGGCGACGAGGTGCGGGACTGGGGCCCGCCGTTCCAGGACGGGCTTTCCGCCTATTTCTCAGGCGTGAACCGCAACAAGCGCAGCCTGGGCCTCGACCTGGCGCAGGAGGAGGGGCGCGAGCTGCTGATGACCCTGCTTGAAGGCGCAGACGTGCTGATGGAGAACTTCAAGCCCGGCACGCTGGAGAAATGGGGCATTGGCTATGACGAGGTGCTGTCGAAGCGGTTCCCGAAGCTGGTCCACTGCCGCATTTCCGGCTTCGGCGGCAACGGTCCGTTCGGCGGGCTGCCCGGCTACGACGCCGCGATCCAGGCCTGGACCGGCCTGATCTCCGTCAATGGTTCGCCGGACAGCGGCGCGATGCGGCTGGGCATCCCGCTGGTCGATCTCGGCACCGGGCTCTATTCCGCCATCGGCATCCTCGCAGCGTTGCAGGAGCGGTCGCGTTCGGGCAAGGGCCAGTATGTCGATGTCAGCCTGTTCGACTGCGGCTTCGCCCTGCAGCACCCGCACGCGCCGAACTTCTTCCAGTCCGGCAATGCACCGAAGCTGACTGGCAATGCCCACCCCAACATCTATCCCTACGACCTGTTCAGGACGAAGGGTGCCGACCTGTTTCTCGCCGTCGGCAATGACCGGCAGTTCCAGCGCCTGATGGATATCCTGGGCCGCCCGGAGGTGGGGAAGGATCCGCGTTTCCTGCACAATCCCGACCGCAGCGTGAACCGGGCCGAGCTGGACGCAATCCTGGTGCCGCTCTGTGCCGAGTGGGACGGGCTGGAACTAGCGACGAAGCTGCTGTCGAGCGGCGTGCCCGCAGGCGCGGCACTGACCGTGCCGGACGTGGCGGAGCATCCGCATACCCTGGCCCGGGAGATGGTGGTGTCGAAGGGCAGCTATCGCGGAACCGGCATTCCTGTGAAACTGTCCCGCACCCCCGGTTCGGTGCGCTCCACGCCGCCGGATTTCGGGGCGGACGGCCGGGACATCCTGCGGGAGGCCGGGCTGGACGACGACGCGATCGACAAGCTCTACGCCGCGGGCATCACGCTCGAGGAACGGCGCAACTGAAACCCTTGAGGGGGGAATGACGATGGACAAGGACCTGTTCGAGACCGGCCTCGGTATCCGCAAGTCCGTGGTGGGCGCGGAATATGTCGACCGCGCCATGGCCGCGGCGGATGCCTTCAACCGGGATTTCCAGAACATGGTGACGGAATATTGCTGGGGCGGGGCCTGGGGGCGCGAGGGGCTGAGCCGCCGCGACCGCAGCCTGCTGAACCTGGCCATGCTCTCCGCGCTGAACCGGCCGCAGGAATTCAAGCTGCATTTCAAGGGCGCGCTGAAGAACGGCGCCAGCCTGGTGGAGATCCGGGAAGTGCTGCTGCAGGTCGCGGTCTATTGCGGCATCCCGGCGGGGGTGGAGGCCTTCCGGCTGGCCCGCCAGGTGCTGGAGGAAGAGGGTATCGACCCTGACAAGGAAATGAACCCGGAGGGGGGGAGCGGCGCCTGATGGCCGACCAGAAACCAATGACCGTGCCCGGTATCCGGGCGCGCAAGGGCGGCACGCCGATCGTGTCGCTGACCGCCTATGACTACCCGACAGCCAGCGCCATCGACGACCTGGTCGACTTCATCCTGGTGGGCGACAGCCTGGGCATGGTGGTGCATGGCCTGCCGACGACCCAGGGCGTGACCATGGACATGATGATCATGCATGGCCAGGCGGTGATGCGCGGCGCGAAGCGGGCGCTGGTGGTCATCGACATGCCCTTCGGATCGTTCGAGGAAAGCCCCCAGGTCGCCTGCCGCAACGCGGTGCGCCTGATGAAGGAGACCGGCTGCGCGGCGGTGAAGCTGGAGGGTGGTCAGGAGATGGCGGAGACCATCCGCTTCCTGACGGAGCGGGGCATTCCCGTGCTGGCGCATGTCGGCCTGATGCCGCAGAAGGTCGCCATGATGGGCGGTTTCCGCACCCAGGGCCGCAAGTCCGAGATGGCGCTGAAGGTCATGGCCGATGCCCGCGCGGTGTCCGATGCCGGGGCCTTCGCCACGGTGATCGAGGGTACGGTGGAGCCACTGGCGCGGGAGATCACGGAGACGATTGCCATCCCGACCATCGGCATCGGTGCGTCACCGGCCTGCGACGGTCAGATCCTGGTGGTGAACGACCTGATCGGCCTGGCCAGCGAGTACATGCCGAAATTCGTCAAGCGTTATGCCGAGACCTCGGAGACCATCCGCACCGCCGTCAGCAGCTATGCCGAGGAAGTTCGCGCCCGTACCTTCCCCGGCCCGGAACACTGCTTCGGCATGCCAAAGGGCTGAGGGCGCCGAATTCAGAGATTGAACGGCGCATAGGGTGCCGGATCGATGGCGGGGCGTTCGCGGTCGATCAGGTGGGCGACCAGGTCGGCGGAGCCTGCGGCCATGGTCCAGCCAAGGGAGCCGTGGCCGGTATTGAGGTATAGGCCCGCCATGTCCGTCTCTCCGATCAGCGGGATGCCGCTGGGGGTCATGGGGCGCAGGCCGGCCCAGACGGTGGCGCGGCTGCGGTCCCCCGCTTCCGGGAACAGGCCGAACAGGTCATCCAGCACGTTGGCGGCGCGGTGGGGATCGATGGCGCGCTCATGGCCGACAATGTCCGCCTTCCCCGCCACCCGCAGCCTGTCACCGAGGCGGCTGACCACGAAGCGGTTGCCCTGGTCGGTGATGCTGACCCGCGGCGCGCTGTTCGACCCGGCCACCGGCACCGTGGCGGAATAGCCCTTCACCGGGTAGATCGGCAGGGCAATGCCCAGCCCGCGCATCAGGTCGACGGAACCCAGCCCCAGCGCTACCACGACCCGGTCCGCGCGGATCATGTCCCGGTCGGTCTCCACCCCCGTCACCTGGTCACAGAAGGACGCGACGGCGCGGACCCGCTCGCCGAACCGGAACCGCACACCCGCGTCCGCCGCCACCCGCGCCAGTTCCGTGGCGAACAGGTGCGCATCGCCGGTCTCGTCCGTCGGGGCGTGGATGCCGGCACCGACCCGGCCACTGGCCACCGCCTGCGCCAGCGCGGGTTCCAGGGCGGCACAGCCATCCGGGTCCAGCATCTGCAGCGGCACCCCATGATCCGCCATCACCCGTCCGACATGCGAAAGCTCCGCCCGTGCCTTTTCCGGCCGGTCGTAGATCCGCAGGATTCCCCGCTGTTCCCGGTGGTAGTCCAGCGCGTGGCTGTCGTTCAGCGCACCCAGGCAGTGGCGGCTGTGTTCCGCCAGCCGGACCATGGCCGGGGCGTGCTTCTGCCAGCGTCCATCGGTGCAGTTGCGCACGAATTCCGCCAGCCACGCCCATTGCCGGGGGTCGGCCCTGAGGTTCAGCCGGAAGGGCGCGTTGGCGTTCGCCATCCAGCGCAGCGCCAGCCGCAGCGATCCCGGTGACGCCCATGGCACGGCCTCCGAGGGGCTGACCTGCGCGCCGTTGGCAAGGCTGGTCAGTTCCGCCGGTCCGGACGCCGCGTCGATCACCGTGACCTGGTGCCCCCGGACGGCCAGCGCATGGGCCGTCGTCACGCCAACGATGCCTGCGCCGAGCACGGTGATCCGCAAGCCTTCATCTCCCTTCGTTCCCCGGTGGCGCTCAGGACTGCTTGCCGGGGCCACCTGTCTGGTCCAACATCCGCCGCATGAAAGTCATATACAGTCCGAAGCAGGAACTGCACGCGCCGGAGTCATTCATCTCCAGCGGACGTGTTCTCCCCAGTCCCGAATGTCCAGAACGGGCCGACCGGCTTTTTGCCGCAGTGCAGGGGGCCGGTCACCTGATCGCCGAGCCCGAACCGGCGCCGGACAGTGCCGTCGCGGCGATCCACAGCATCGACTACCTGCGGTTCCTGGAGACGGCACATGACCGCTGGCAGGCGCTGCCGAACCCTTCCCCCTCCGTCATCCCGAACATGCATCCCGGCCGGCACATGGACCACTATCCGGCGCATGTGATCGGGCAGGCAGGCTGGCACATGGCCGATACGGCCTGCCCCATCGGCGCCGGAACCTGGCAGGCGGCACGGGCCGCGGCCGACTGCGCGGTCACCGCGGCGGCGGAGACGCTCAGCAGCGGTTCCACCGTCTATGCGCTCTGCCGCCCGCCGGGACACCACGCCTATCACGACCAGGCCGGTGGCTTCTGCTTCCTGAACAATGTCGCCATCGCCGCCGACTGGGTGCGCGAACAGGGCCAGCGTGCCGCGATCCTGGACATCGACGTGCATCACGGCAACGGCACGCAGGGCATCTTCTATCACCGCAAGGACATCTACTTCGTCTCCGTCCATGCCGACCCGAGCAACTTCTACCCCTTCTTTGCCGGGTATGCGGGGGAGCGTGGTGCGGGGGAGGGACTCGGGTTCAACCTGAACCTGCCGCAGTCGCCGGGCACCGGTGACGAGGGCTGGCTGCAGGCGATCGATACCGCCCTGGTGGAGCTGCAGCGCAACGGCACGGACGTGCTGCTGCTGTCGCTGGGGCTGGACCCGCAGGAGAATGATCCGCTGGGCGTGCTGAAGATCACGACGGAGGGATTCCGCCGGGCAGGCGCGGCGATTTCCGGCTTCCCCGGTGCCGTGGTGATCATCCAGGAGGGCGGCTATCTCTGCGACGAGCTGGGGGCCAACCTAGCGGCGTTCCTGGACGGGTTCGAGAACGGCTAGGCCAACTACTCGAAGGGAATGCGCCAGTCACGCATCGGGCACTTGTCCTGTTCCGCGCGGTAGGCGCTGCGGGTATCCAGCGCCCCGTTGCGGCGCGTCGCCTCCGCATCCACCCGCCGCCGCGCATCGCCGACAACGATGTTTACCGCCTGCCGGAAGCGTTCCACGGCGACCTGAATGTCCTCCGCTGCAATGGACTGGCGCAGCGACGGTGCCCGCATGTCCTGCTCCAGTTCCGCCAGCAGGTCCTCCGCCGCGTCGCGGAACACGGCCAGGTGCTTCTCCTCGTGTGCCAGGGTCACGCGGTAGGGACAGCTCTCCGGGTCCAGTTCGCTGGCCACGAAGATCCTGACCGGACCGGCCACGATGTTCACCACCAGCCGCGACAGCGCATAGCAGCCCCGGTCCGCCGCCAGTTCGGAGACTACCAGCCGGGTCCGTACCAGCAGGGACGATTCCGTCGAGCCGAGCTTGCGGCGGTTCGCGCCGGGGAAACCGGCCCCGCCACGCCGAGAAGCGGGCAAGGCGTCCGACGGCTGGTTATGCACCAGTTCCGGCTCCTGCCACTCGATCCCCGCGCTCAGGTCGGCAGGTGACGCGACAGGGCAGTCCGCGGCACGCGCATCCACGGTGGTGAGCAACAGGGCCAGCACGATCAGAAGCGTTCTCAGCATCGGCGCAGCATTCCAGCAGGCTGTCGGGCGCGCAACGGATTCCCCCGGCACGATCATGGATTGACCTGCACTGTGTGACCGCTATCTCGACCGGCAGCAAGAGAGGGAGAGACGCAATGACCGGGGAGATCGAGTTCTGGTTCGATTTCTCCTCCCCCTATGCCTACCTGGCATCGGAGCGGGTGGAGGAGCTGGCAGCCCGGCATGGCCGCCGCGTGGTCTGGCGGCCCTTCCTGCTCGGCATCGCCTTCCGCGCGGAGGGCACCAAGCCGCTGACCCACTACGATGCCAAGGGACGCTACTCGACCCACGACTTCGCACGCTCGGCACGGCTCTGGGGCATTCCCTTCGCCATGCCGGACCCGTTCCCCGCGGCGGCACAGGACGCCTCCCGCCTGTTCATCTGGCTGGACCGGCAGGATCCCGCGCTGGCCGTGGTCTGGCTGCATGCCATCTACCGGGCCTATTTCGTCGACAACCGCTTCATCGGCGACAGGGACGTGGTGCTGCAGGTCGCAGGTGAACTGGGCATCGACAGGCAGCAGGCCACGCGGGCCATTGCGGACCAGGCCATCAAGGACCGGTTGCGGGAACTGACGCAGGAGGCCGTGGGCGACAAGGGGGTGTTCGGCGCCCCCACCATGATCGCCGACGGGGAGATGTTCTGGGGCGCCGACCGCATCGACATGCTGGACCATTGGCTGACCCGTGGCGGCTGGTGAGGAAGCAGGCGAAGGGACGGTGCCGCCAGGGGACGGCACCGACCATGGACAGACGCCTGTCAGCCCCGCTTCAGCTGCTTCGCCAGGGACCAGCGATGCACCTCCGACGGGCCGTCATAGACGCGGAAGGCACGGACATCGCGGAAGATGCGTTCCACCTCCGTGTCGCGCGTCAGGCCGAGGCCGCCCAGCACCTGCAGTGAGCGGTCCACCGTGCGGTAGATCGCTTCGGAGCAGATGACCTTGGCCATGGAGCTTTCGCGCCCGCCGCGTTCCCCCTGGTCCAGTACCCATGCGGTGTGCCAGATGGTCAGGCGGGACTGCAGGATGTCCATCTCGTTGTCGGCGAGTTGGAAGCCGACGCCCTCATGGTCGATCAGCGGCTTGCCGAAGGCCATGCGTTCGCGTGCATATGCGGTGGCGATATCGTGCGCCCGCTTCGCCGCACCCAGCCAGCGCATGCAGTGGGTCAGCCGCGCCGGGGCCAGCCGCACCTGGGCATAGCGGAAGCCCTTGCCGATCTCCCCCAGCACCGCGTCACCATCGACCCGCAGGTCGTCGATCTCCACCTCCGCATGGCCGCCGGTGAAGCTGGAATCCATCGTGTCCAGCACGCGGACGATCTTCACCGCCGGGTTGGGCAGCGGCGTCATGAACATGGAGGCACCGATATTTTCCCCGCTCTCGTCGACCGTGTTGGCCATGACGATGCCGACGGAGGCACCCTCCGCCCCGGTGATCAGCCACTTGCGGCCGGAGATGCGCCAGCCATTGCCGTCCGGCCGTGCCAGCGTCTGCATGGCGGAGGGGTCGGACCCGGCACCCGGCGCGGGCTCCGTCATCAGGAAAATGGAGCGGGCGGAACCGTCGGCCAGCGGCTTCAGGTACTGTTCCTTCTGTGCCTCGGTCCCGACATGGTCCAGCAGGTGCATGTTGCCCTCGTCCGGTGCGGCGATGTTCAGCGCCACGGGGCCGAGCATGGAGTATCCCGCCGCCTCGAAGATCACGGCCTTGGTGCGGTGGTCGGCCCCCATGCCGCCCCATTCGGGGGAGACGTGGGAACTCAGCAGCCCCTCTGCCCTGGCCAGCGCCACCAGCTCGTCGCGCAGGTCCTCCGCCGGGCCATGGGCGCCGCGTCGCGGATCCTTCTCGAACGGGATCACCTTCTCCGCCACGAAGCGGGTGACGCGGTCCTTCAGTTCCTGCTGCTCGGCGGTCAGCGTGAAATCGATCATGTCATGTCCTCCCCTGATCTGCTGCCATACATCTTACAGGTCGGCGGCCAAGTAAATGGCGGGTGGTTCCCCTTGGCGCGGATTGGTCCCATAGTGCGGCAACGGTTCCCGCCCCGCGCCGGGGTGAAGGAGACAAGAAGGGGGAAATTCCTGATGATCTACGACATGCGCACCTATACCTGCCGCCCCGGTACCGTGCCGCTGCAGATGCAGCTCTGGATGGAGCACGGCATGGCGGTGCAGAAGAAGCACCTGGGGGAGCCGGTGATGTACGGCGCGCCGGAGGTGGGTGAGCTGAACACCTATGTCCATGTCTGGGCCTATGACAGCCATGCCGACCGGGAGAAGAAGCGTGCCGGCATGCAGGCCGATCCGGAATGGACCGCGTTCCTGAAGAAGACGCGGGAAGCCGGTTACATCACCGCCCAGCGCAACCAGGTGCTGGTCGCCGCGCCCTTCATGTCCCGCTGATCCGTCAGCCTGATCCCAGCCAGGAAACGGAGGCCCCATGCCCGACACCTACGACCTGATCATCCGCGGCGGCACCGTCGTCAATCATGACGGCACCGGGCAGACGGACGTCGGCATCCGGGACGGGCGCACCGCCTTCATCGGCGACCTGGGGCAGGCGGATGCGGGGGAGGTGATCGATGCCACGGGGCTGCACGTGCTGCCCGGTGTCATCGACAGCCAGGTCCACTTCCGCGAGCCGGGGGCGGAGCACAAGGAGAACCTGGAGGCCGGCATGGCCGGGGCGGCGCTGGGTGGTGTCACGGCGATCTTCGAGATGCCGAACACCAAGCCCTCCACCACCACGGCGGAGGCCATCCAGGACAAGTTCGACCGGGCGAAGGGCCGGGCCGCGGTGGACCACGCCTTCTATGTCGGTGCGGCCGCCGGGAACACGGCGGAACTGGCGGAACTGGAACTGATGCCCGGGGTCGCCGGGGTGAAGATCTTCATGGGCGCCTCCACCGGCAACCTGCTGGTGCCGGATGACCCGTCGATCCTGGCGGTGCTCAGGAACGGTCGCCGCCGCGTCGCGGTGCATTGCGAGGATGAGCCGCGCATGAACGAGCGGGAGGGACTGCGCGTCACCGGCGATCCCTCCAGCCATCCTGTCTGGCGCGATGCGGAGAGCGCCATCCGTGCCACCACGCGCCTGCTCGCCCTGGCGCGGCAGGCGGGGCGGCGCATCCACGTGCTGCATGTCACCACGGCGGACGAGATGGTGCTGCTGGCCGCGCACAAGGACATCGCCACGGTGGAGGCGACGCCGCAGCACCTGACCCTGGCGGCGGAGGAGGCCTATCCGGCGCTGGGCACCTTCGCGCAGATGAACCCGCCGATCCGTGATGCCGCCCACCGGGCCGGGCTCTGGCGCGGGCTGGCGCAGGGGGTGGTGGATGTCATCGGCTCCGACCATGCCCCCCACACGCGGGAGGAGAAGGCGCAGCCCTACCCGGCCAGCCCCTCCGGCATGCCGGGTGTGCAGACGCTGGTGCCGATCCTGCTGGACCACGTGAACGCCGGAAGGCTGAGCCTGACCCGCTTCGTCGACCTGACCAGTGCCGGCCCGTCGCGGGTCTTCGGCATCGCGGGCAAGGGGCGGCTGGCCTGCGGCTACGACGCCGACTTCACCCTGGTGGACATGAAGCGGACGGAGACCATCACCCACGCGCAGATGGCCAACATTTCCGGCTGGACCCCGTTCGACGGCAAGTCGGTCACCGGCTGGCCGGTCATGACCATCGTCCGTGGCCACACCGTGATGCGCGACGGCGCCCTCACCGGTCTGAAGGTGGGCCAGCCCGTCCGCTTCCAGGAATGTCTCTGATACCCCCGGGATGCGGGGCTGGATGACAGGCCTGGTGACAGGCCGGAGGACGGGCCGGGCAACAGGCCGGACGGGACCGGGGCGGTGGCCGGAAAAAACCCCCGGAATCCGCCAATCCCCTGCTTGACAACCCGGCCTCCCCTGACCAATATCCGCGCCGCCGTGGCGGGGTAGCTCAGCTGGTTAGAGCAGCGGAATCATAATCCGCGTGTCGGGGGTTCAAGTCCCTCTCCCGCTACCAAATTTCTTCAATAATTTCAGACTAGTACGCCTAATTTTAGCGTGTGATGGTTGCTCCTGAATGGCGCTGGGTGCCATTTTGGGTAACATGAGCGCGTGCTTGGATGCGAAGGACAGCATCAGTAAGATGCACTTCGCGTTGCCTCCAACCGCGGCGAACCTTACTCGGCCGCAGTTCCGTATTTCTTCTGCGTGTTTTTGCTGCCTAGAATGCGTCGGTGACTTGGAATTGCCTTCTAAATGACGGACTAGGAATTTTCTTATCCCATCGGATTCCTATTTGGTTCTGAACTTGCTATTCAATTGTCCTATCGAATTATAACTGATCGAACGCTATCGACGCAGAGGGTCCAATCGTGAAGTTTATGGAGAACCAGACGGCCCAAAAGCTGCGAGGTGGCTATTACACCCCCCTCGATCTCGCTTCCTTCATCGCCCGTTGGATAGCCGACCTCAAACCCGACAAGGTCCTCGAGCCGAGCTGCGGTGACGGCGCCTTCTTTCAGGCAATGGCGGACGTTGGCGCCTTCTCGAAGGCGGCGATCACCGGCTTCGAGCTTGACGACGATGAAGCCGAGAAGGCCGCCCGGCGAGCCAAGGAACTCCGATTGAACCGTGCCGAGGTTCGCTCCGAGGACTTCCTCGGTTGGGCAATCGAGAACATGGGCAAGGGTAGCGAGCGATTCGATGCGGTCGTGGGCAACCCCCCGTTCGTGCGCTACCAATTCCTGCCGCCCGAGTTTCAGGTGCGCGCCGCCGCGATCTTTGACGAGCTCGGCCTCAAGTTCACGAAGCACACCAACGCCTGGGTGCCCTTCATCCTCGCCTCTATGTCGCTGCTCCGCCCGGGCGGCCGACTGGCTATGGTGGTCCCGGCCGAGATAATCCACGTCACTCACGCCCAATCACTGCGGAGCTATCTCGGCAAGGAATGCCGGCGGCTTGTTATCATCGACCCCGAGGAGCTGTGGTTCGAGGGGACCCTACAAGGCGCGGTTATCCTGATGGCAGAAAAGCGCAGCGGCCCAAAGCAAAAGGCCGAGGGCCTCGGGATGGTCCCCGTGCGCGGCCGGGAGTTCCTCCGCCGCTCGCCAGCCGAGCTGTTCGCTGAGCCTCAGTCGATCAACGGCAAGACCGTCGCTGGCAAATGGACACGGGCGCTGCTCGACTTCGAGACCCGGGAGCTCTTCGACGAACTCGAGGGTCATTCGGAAGTCCACCGCTTTGATGACATAGCGCGTGTGGACGTGGGCATCGTTACCGGCGCTAACAAGTTCTTCCTCGTACCTGACGACACGGTGGAGGCCTACGGTCTCAGCAAGTATGCGCATCCGATGTTCGGGCGCAGCGAGCATTGCCCCGGCGTGATCTATGACGAGCGCCAACACGCGGCGAACGCTAAGAAGGGGAGCCCGACGAACTTTCTTTGGTTCGACGATGCGCCCAACAAGATGCCCAGCCGGGCGCGGCAGTACATCGAGCGGGGCGAAAGGGAGAACCTCCACACCCGGTACAAATGCCGCATCCGCGCACCGTGGTACAAGGTGCCTTCGGTCTATTCGACAGAGGTGGGAATGCTCAAGCGGTGCCACGACACGCCGCGACTCATCCTGAACCGGCTCGGGGCCTACACCACCGACACCGCGTACCGCATTCGGACCCGGGACGTAGAGGGCGAGCGTCTTGTCGGCTGCTTCATCAATCCGCTTACGGCGCTTAGCGCGGAGCTGGAGGGGCGGCACTACGGTGGCGGGGTGCTCGAGCTCATTCCCACCGAGATTGAGCGCCTGCTGATACCCTTGCCCAAGAAGGTCGATCTTGACCTCGAGGCGCTGGACGCCTCCATCCGCAACCGGCCGACACACGAGACGCTCGAGCGACAGGGCAAGGTTGTCCTCGGGGCGCTCGGCATCTCGAAGGGGAAGCAGGCCAGCGCCCTCGAGGGATGGCGCAAGCTCCGCAACCGGCGCCACCGCACCTCGACCGAGGCACTTGAGGCCTAGTTGATCTCGATTACAAAGCGGGATTGCGGGCTGGCGGGCTCATAGAGCTTCAACGAGCGGCCGATCAAACCGGCGTGTTTGATGTGACTCGTGGCACCGGCCCAGTGCAGACCAGTCGTGTAATTCCCTTGACCCGCTGCCCACGCCGGTTTGTGACTCAGCGACAGGTCGAAGTCGCCTACATAAACGCCCGCGATAATCAGCGAGATTGGAACGTCCGCTACGTCCTTTTGCTTGGTAGCGTCATATGTCCAGTTGAGTTGCGAGAAGACTTGGTTTCGGAAGTAGGTTTTCTGGTCAATCGTCAGCCCATTCACTTGATATCCCGCCTGCGTCAGACGGAGAACGCCCGGCACATTGCTACCCTGATTGAGCTGCAAGTCAGACGATGGAAGGCTCGGCTTCACCCACACCAATTGTCCGAATGTTGGCGGGGCAGCGACCGGAACCGGACCGCCACCAGCCACAGGGGACTTGGGCATCCGCGCGTTCTTCGTGGGGCTAGCGGTGAGAGGCAGCGCAATGGGCGACTTACTTGTCTGAGTTCCTTGCTTACCCGCACCATATGCCGTCTGTGTCTTCGGGTTGCGCTCATCCTCAAGCAAACCCTGCTTCATCAAGTCAACAATCTGGCGGCCAGAGGTAATCGGGAAACAGTGAAGCGGATGATTCACCACGAGGTCCTGAAAGCCATTGAGGAAGCCATCCACAAAGTCGCTGTCTGATTGATCGTTCAAGTCGAGCTCGAGGTCAGCGCCAGCTTCGATGTTGTTGAAGAGCCCGGGGTGAGTGAGATTTGCGCTGCCAATGATCGCTCGCGCCCGAACAGCTCCCTTCGCCAAGAACAGTTTCGGGTGGAATATGCGGCTTCGGGTGGCCGTATCCACTGCGTAGAGAGCGACACCGAGGCGCAACAGCGCAGCGAGTGCCTGTGCTGTGGTCGAGCCGTTCCGCACACCAATAAAGGCGCGGCATTGCCCAGCGACGGGCGCCAGTGCCACCGAAACAGAGCCCACGCCGGCCGAATTGGCGAACGCCGAAGACAGAAGGAGCTCAGTCATCCAAGGCTCTCCAACCAACGAGCTTAAGTGGTTTACGTGCTGATGGCCTGCCATCATCGGCTGAAATATCGGTCGAACTTGCGCCATTTGTTTCCCCCAATTCCCCGCGGAATTGTTAAGGGCGAAACAATTCATTGGCCAGTCTCGATAAAAACAAAGATGGAGGCTCGACAAACGGTCATGTGCTTGAACGGCGCGCCCCCGGCTCCAAGCCCTGAATTTTTGATCAAAAAAGAAAGGCGGCTCTGAAGAACCGCCGCTGATGGTGGTGAGGATGCGTCCATTTTGCGACGGCGGCCCTAGCTTCCTTCTCGCCTGCCGAGCCTTTCACCCACTGCCACGGCGTGCGCTGTTTGTGCATCTTGGCGAGTTCAGGGTGTTTCTTGGCGTCACGCACAGCGGCCCGCAGGCGCTCGCGGGCTTCACGTGGATCGAGCTTTGGTTCGGTGCAGAGCTGCTTCAGCGTCACTGACGTGACCCCCAGCTTTCTTCCAGCCGGGATTAGAGCCAGTAGCTTTTTTTGCGCATAGGCGCGGTTGAAGCAATGGGCTGCGTAGCGGGGCCCGTAGGGCGCCGCGGAGTAGGCCATTGCCATCCCAGTTCAGCGGCGTAGGCCGCCGGTGTTTCGTATCCCAGCGATGAGTGGGGCCTCTCGCGGTTGTAGTCCTCGACCCAGGCCGCGATTTCGACCCGGGCGTGGGCCAGGCTAAGGAACAGCGTCTCGTTGAGCAGCTCGTCGCGCATCCGTCCGTTGAAACTTTCCACAAGGCCGTTCTGCATCGGCCTGCCTGGCTGGATGTAATGCCATTCGACGTCCGCCTCGCTGCACCACGCCAGCACTGCATTGCTGGTGAGTTCGGTGCCGTTATCGCTGACGATCATGCCCGGCTTGCCTCGCTGAGCAATCAGCGCGTCCAGCTCGCGAACGACCCGCTGACCGGAGATCGAGGTGTCCGGCACAGCAGCAAGGCATTCCCTAGTCACGTCATCGACGACATTGAGCACACGGAACCGTCGGCCGCAGACCATCTGGTCGTGGACGAAGTCGAGGTTCCATCGCTGGTTCGGCAGGGCGATGACTGGAACTGGAGCCCGGGTTCCGACAGCAAGCTTGCGGCCCCGTCATCGGCGTACAACCAGACCTTCCTCGACATAGAGCCGCGGCGTCTTCTTGCGGTTGATCATCACGCCCTCTCGGCGCAGCAGGATGTGCAGATGCCTGTAACCAAACCGCCGCCGCTGGTTCGCCAGCTCGCGCAGCCTGCTGCGAAGCTCGGCATCGTCGCATCGCCTCGACCGATAGCGCACGCTCGTGCGGTCGGCATCGATGACACGGCACGCCTGCCGTTCGCTCATCTCATGACAGGATCGGAGATGGGCGACAGCCTCACGCTTAGCGGCGGGCGTCACCACTAATGCGATGACCCGCCCTGTCCTTCCACGCACATTCGGCGGACTGAGAAGGAGGTAATAATGAGCATACGCAACCAACCAAGAGACGCATCCGTGTTCGGCATCGACATTGGCAAGACGGTCTTTCACGTCGTCGGCCTCGATGCCGCCCACGCACCGATCCAGAAGGCAACGTTCAGACGAGAGACCTTGCTGCAGTTTTTCGAGCGCGCATCCCCGGTGCTAGTCGGGATGGAAGCGTGCCCCGGCTCGCAGTGGCTGGCACGCAAGCTGCAGGCCATGGGGCATTCGGTCCGGATCGTGCCGGCACAGTTCGTGAAGCCATTTGTGAAGTCGAACAAGAACGACATCATTGATGCGGAGGCCATCGCAGAAGCCGTGACGAGGCCGACGATGCGTTTCGTTGAGATCAGGACTCCGGAGCAGATCGACCTGCAAGCGCTCCACCGAGTACGAGACCGGATGATCGCTCATCGAACGAGGCTGATCAGCCAGATGCGCGCCTTCTGCCTCGAGTATGGCATCGCGATCCACCAAGGCGCGGGCAAGTTCAAGGCCGAGATCCCGCGCGTGCTGGCGGATGAGACCAACGAGCTCACTCCTTCGATGCGTCGCATCCTGACAGAGGTTCACGGCGAGATGATGGAACTCGAGCAGCGTATCGCAACGATGAACCAGGAGATCGAAGACATCGCAGCCCGCTGCGATACCGCACGGCGCCTGATGACCGTGCCGGGCATCGGGCCACTGGCCTCGACCGCTCTACTGGCGGCGGCGGGTTCCGGGCGCCAGTTCGCCAAGGCTCGTGACCTCGCTGCCTGGCTCGGCCTTGTGCCGCGCGAACACTCGACCGGTGGCAAGATCAAGCTGCTCGGTATCAGCAAGCGCGGCAACAAATACCTGCGAAGGATGATCGTCCATGGTGCACGATCTTGCGTTACGCATCTCGACAGGAGCAGAGACCGACTGGGGCCATGGCTCGATGGGCTTGAGAGCAGGATGCACAAAAACAAGGTCACGGTTGCCCTAGCAGCCAAGATCGCTCGCATTGTCTGGGTTATTCTAACCAAGCCGGGTGCCACCTACGAGCGGCGAGTTTCAGCGTTCGGCTGAGCAGCGCCGCCACCAACTGCGAGGTTCGTGAGAGTGATGACGAGACAGTGGACCAGCGCATCGTAAGCCCCTGCAAAAAAGCGGGCAGAAAGCTCGAAGCATTTATCTGGGAACGAGGCGCGCGGATCTCATCAAGGCCTGGCCGCAACAGCGGCCCACTCGCGAGAGGCCGGATACATTTGTGCAGACTGGCACCGTCAACACCAATCGACCCTTGCATGGACAGGGCGGGTCATACATTTTTTGACAGCAGATCCTTCAGGGCTGCGTTGTCCAGCATCTGCTCCGCCAGCATCTTCTTCAGCTGGGAGTTCTCGTCCTCAAGCGACTTCAGACGCCGCGCGTCCGAAACCTCAAGCCCGCCATACTTCGACTTCCAGTTATAGATCGTTGCCTCGGAAACACCGTGCCGGCGGGCCAGGTCAGCGGTCTTCGCGCCAGCCTCAGCCTCCTTCAGCACACCGATGATCTACTCTTCCGTGAACGTCGTTCTCTTCATCTCGTCCGTCCTTCTGTCAGGGCCGGACTCTAATCAAGATTGGAGGAAAATCAGGGGGTCACGTCATCATCAAGTGATCAAGATTGCCTCCGTGTTTTGCCGTGGGTATCATTTGGGTAGCATCCACAGTGCTAGACCTGCCATCGGCACCTACTTAACTTCAGCGCCTTTCTCTGGTTGTGGGGGAGGGGGCGCGATCCAGCTCTTCAACTCGGAAAGCGTGACAGCAAAGTCTCTCGGTTCGTTCGGACCGCCCTTGTGGATGACACCGATCACTGCATGATCTTGAGTCATCAATGGCCCGCCAGACATGCCTTGGCTAAGCTTCTGGGTCACCTCAATGAGCTTAACCGCGTGTTTGACGGTCAAGCTGCTGATCGTTCCGGGCCTTATGTTCAGCCGGTCGCCCGGTCCATAAGAGGGGAACCCAGCCGCTATTGTATTAGCTCCCATAGAGGGTAACCCATCGAACACATCGAGTTCAAAATAGTCCGTCGAAGGGATCAATTGACTTAGCAGCGCTAGGTCTCGATGCGTGCATGCTTGTTGGACCTTGACCTTGTAAGTGTTGGCGGTCTTTGCGGGGTGGAAAACCTCAATGCTGGATGCGCCATCGACGCAATGTGCGGCGGTGACAAGCCCGACGTCCTTCAGGAAGAAGGCCGTTCCGCTATGATTCTCAGTTTCCAATACCCATACTGCACGGTCCAGAATTTCAGCTTGGGTTGGGTGGATTTTTTTCGGGTTTGCAGGAAAACAATCATTATATTTCTTGGCCAAGCCGCGAAAAACTGGATCAGACTGTCCCTTCACGAAGCCAATCCACGAAATCCTGCCCAGAAGGTGTGCTTGAATTCTGCATGACTTTCCGAAGCTATCCTCTAATTCGGCCTGAGCGGTGACCAAATCAGTGCTTTCAATCTTGAACAAAGCGGAGCGAATGTTTCTGATATACCTTCGGTCCACGTTGAGACCTTCATTAATCTTGATCCCCGTTACCATCCTGCGCGAGTTCTTATCCGCGTAATGAATTTTCTCTGGGTTCAGATTAAACCCGTTTCTTCCAAATATAGAAAGAAGCTCGCCCGACAATTTTTCGAGGGGAAATCTCCCAAAGTCGGGTCGATCACCCTCGAACAAGGTCGTGGGAGGTTGAAAACTCGAAAGCGTGATGTCGTCAGCGTATCGTGTATAGAGCAACCGATGTTCTTTGGAGAAACCCATCAGGGATTTATCAAGTCGAAAGCAGATCATGTTGGATATCACCGGGCTAGAGGGCGCTCCCTGCGGTAAACAACTACGATTCGTGCAAATTCGGACAATAATTTCCACCACATCAGTATTTATGCCGATGCTCTCAAGCAAACCTTGCACGCGAGCTTCTATAATCGTCGAAAAGAAATTCTTTATGTCAATGTTGACTATAAACCGTCGGCGCAAATGGGATTCGGCATTTGATCTTACGGATCTATCATGAACAAATCCGTGAACTGGATTACGGGGATTGTATAGTCCTGAAAGGCTGTGAGCGATCTTCTGCTGCAGAGTCTTCAGGCGATAATCAGGGGCGCTGATTGTTCGAGATTTTCCTGATCTCTTTGAGATGTTGAAGTGATAATACATCCGATGGCGATACCACCAGATCTTCTTTAGCTCTGCTGGGGAAACGCCGAGGTGCTTGAGAAGTTCGATCTTTGATGACAGTTCAGCCGGGATTACGGTCCGACTTGCGCCACCGAACAAATAGAAAGCGCTAGGCACGAGGCTCCCCCTCCAATCACCCCATGTGTCCGAAGCTCATTTGGGGCGCACGATTCTTGTGCAGACATTTGCTCTTACGCCGCAGTTACGACAGCGCGTTTGCGAGGGGAAACCTCGTAGAGAGATCGTTGCTCAGTACGTTGTGCCATTCAACTCGAAATTGAACGAACTGTACAATAATGGTGAACTCGGGACAGTACCGTCGATTTTTCTGAGATCACAAAACGGCCATAGATTTCGGGTGCTACGGTTTCTCGCTTGGGCAGCAACTGATATGGCGTCAAATGTTTTCTGGCGCGAGAGGTATCAGCAGAACGTGAGAAGCATGAAGCTCAACGAAACCAAGGTTCTATGGGGCCGAATGGATAGCAGTGCTGCGCGCCGCCCCGTGCCTCATGCGCCGCCGGAGGCGAACAGCAGGGCGGCGCCGGTGGGGAGGGTGCCGAAGGATTGCAGGTCCAGACCGTAGATGCGGGAGATCGCCGGGGCGGTCATGATCTCGTGGGTCGGTCCCTCTGCCACGACCCGTCCCTGCTGCATGATCACGGCGCGGTGGGCGTAGGCTGCGGCGAGGTTCGGGTCGTGCAGCACCGCGCCGATGGCCAGGCCGGCATCGGCCAGGCCGCGGGCGAAGCCGAGCAGGCGGTGCTGGTGTGACAGGTCGAGATTGTTGGTCGGCTCGTCCAGCAGCAGGAACCGGTCCCCCGCATGGTCGCGGAACGGCCAGATCTGCGCCAGCGCGCGGGCCAGGTGGACCCGCTGCTTCTCGCCGCCGGACAGGGTGGTGAAGTCGCGGTCGGCCAGGTGCATGATGCCCGTGGCCTCCAGCGCCGCCGCCACCGCCTGGCCGTCATCGCGGGCACCTGCGCGCCCGGCATGGGGCAGGCGGCCGAGCTGCACGACCTGGAGCACGGAGAAGGCGAAACCCAGCCTGTTTTCCTGCGTCATCACCGCCCGGATGCGCGCCAGTTCGGCGCCAGGGATGGCGCTGACCGGCTTGCCCGTGACGAGGACCGTGCCCGCCGCCGGGCGCAGGCTGCCGGCGAGGCAGCGCAGCAGGGTCGACTTGCCGGCCCCGTTCGGTCCCAGGATGGCGGTCAGCGTGCCGGGCTGCAGCGTGACGGAGGCATCGTCCAGGATCGCCTTGCCGCCGCGACGGACGGTCAGTTCGCTGGCCTCTACTGTCCCCATGAGGTCATCCCCCGTCGCCGCAGCAGCAGCCAGATGAAGAAGGGGCCGCCGGTCAGGCTCATGACGATGCCGAGCGGCAGGTCGGCCGGCACCGCGACGGTACGCGCCAGCAGGTCGGCCAGCACCACCACCAGCGCGCCGCCGAGGCAGCTGCCGGGCAGCAGCAGCCGGTGGTCGGGGCCGATGATCATGCGCACCATGTGGGGCACGACGAGGCCGACAAAGGCGACCACGCCGGTCATCGCCACCGCGCCACCGGTGGCCAGCGCCACCAGCAGGACGCAGAGCCGCTTTGCCGTCTCCACCGGCAGGCCGAGGAACTGCGCCGCCTCCTCCCCCAGCAGCATGGCGTTCAGGAAGCGGTGCAGGCTGAACAGCGCGGCAATGGCCACGATGATGACGGGCAGCGCGATCAGCACCTTGTCCCATGTCGCCCCGGCCAGGGAGCCGAGCAGCCAGAAGTTCAGGTCGCGCAGTTGCTGGTCGTCGCTCATGAAGATCATCACGCCGACGATGGCGGCGGCGATGGCGTTCATGGCAACGCCGCCCAGCAGCAGGGTCGCGACATCCGTGCCACCCTGGCGCTGGGCCATCAGGTAGACCAGCGCGGTGACCAGCAGGCCACCCAGGAAGGCCGCCGCCGGGATCAGGAAGTCGGCGAGCAGCACGGGCAGCAGGGCGGCGAGGGGGGCGCCGAGCACGATCACCAGCACCGCGCCCACCGCCGCGCCGCTGGAGACGCCGATCAGGGCGGGGTCGGCCAGCGGGTTGCGGAACAGGCCCTGCAGCACCGCGCCCGCGATCCCCAGCGCCGCGCCGACGACGATGCCGAGCACGAGGCGCGGCAGGCGGATGGAAAGCAGCACGATCTCTTCCCGCCGCCCGAAGGCGACGCCGCTGTCCAGGCCGGTGACCCGCTCCACCAGGATCGCCAGCAGTTGCAGCGGGTCGATGGCCACCGCGCCGATACCGACGGACAGCAGGCAGCCGAGCAGCAGCAGCAGGCCCAGAGACAGCAGCTGCACGCGACGGCGGCGCTCCCGCAGGTGCTCGTTTGTCATCATGGCCAGGGCCGGGGCGTTCATCCGCAGGGGATCCGTTCGGCCTGGTTCAGTCGCGGGGGTGCAGCAGGTCGGCCAAGCGCTCCACCGCTTCCGGTGTGCGCGGACCGAACCCGAGCAGCATCAGCCCGTCGATGGCGAAGATCGCCCCGTTCTCCGCTGCGGGCGTTCCCTCGATGCCCGGCAGGACCGCGACAGCTTGCGCCCCGCCCATCAGTTTCAGGGACCGTTCCGTGACCAGCACCACGTCGGGGCGCGCGGCGATACCGGCCTCCGGTGTCAGGGGACGGAAGGAGCGGAAGCCCTCGACCGCGTTCCGGCCTCCCGCCATCCGGATGATCGCCTCCGCCGAGGTCTCCTGGCCTGCCACCAGCGTGGCACCCCGGCCCGTGGAGAGCACGAACATCACCGACGGGCGGTGGGTGATGCCCTGCAGCCTGCGGGTTACGGTGTCGAAGCGTGTCCGGACGGCGCGGGAGAGGGCATCGCCCCGGTCCGCCAGGCCCAGCGCCCCGGCGACGGCGTTGATCTTGGCGATCACGCCGTCGATGCTGTGGTCTTCCTCGACCATCCGGAATCCGACACCGGCCGCCCTCAACTGGTCGATGGCCGCCGGGGGACCGGCATCCGCCTCCGCCAGGATCAGGTCGGGAGCAAGCGAGAGGATCGGCTCCGCCGAGAGCTGCCGGACATAGCCGACATCGGGGAACTGGCGCGCCTCGGCGGGGTACATGCTGGTGCTGTCCACGCCGACCAGCCGGGACTGCGCATCCAGGGCATAGACGATCTCCGTGATCGAGCCACCTATGCTGACCAGTCGCTGGTTGCCGTCAGCCGCAGGCGCGGATGTCGCCAGTCCCAGGCCGATTGTCATGGCGGCCAGATACCCGCCGAAACGATACCCCATCCTTGCTTCCCTTCCTGTCGCTACCAGCGCGCGGTCACCCCGACACGCCCCTTGATGTTGCGCCCCGGCTCGAGCGCGTTGTTGAACACGCGCGAGTAGGCGCGGTCGGTCAGGTTGTCGACGCCCAGGTCCAGCCGCATCCCGACACCGGGCGCGATCTCCTGCTGCCAGGCGAAGTAGATGTCGTTGACGACGTAGCCGGCGCGTTCGTCGGCGGCGTTGTTGACCTTGTCGAAATCCATCGCGGCGAGGGTGCGGAACCCGGCGATGATGCCCTGCTCGGGGAACTTGACGGCGGCATCCAGCGTGAACTGCGTCGGGGTCAGCACGCCCAGCTTGTCACCATTGTCGAGATTGTCGCCGTCCAGGTTCGAGAAGCCGAAGGCGATGCGGGTGCGGCTGTTGTTGTAGACCGCCTCGATCTCGTTACCCAGCAGCCGGGCATTGGGGATGTTCACCGCCTGGGTGGTGCCGTCGCAGTTGCCGGGAATGAACGGGTTGCAGTCGACGAACAGGGTCGGCTGGATCACCTGCAGGTCGATGAAGTCCTTCGCCCGCGTGTGGAACCGGGTGGCCTTGAGGTTCAGGCTGTCGTCGAACAGCAGGACATCCTCGAACTCGAAGCCGATACCGGCCTCGACGGTGCGGGTACGCTGCGACCGCAGGTCCGGGTTGGCGATGAAGCGGTTGGTGACACCGGCACCGACCGGGATCTCGAAATGCACGCCGTCCAGGAAGGCCTCGTCGAAACTCGGCGCGCGGAAGGCGTGGGCGTAGTTGCCGAAGAACATCATCCACGGCACCGGGTACCAGGTGGCGCCCATGCGCGGCGAGACGGCGGTCTCGGTGATGCCCGGCGCGATGGCGCTGCGGGAGGCGAAATAGTCGAAGCGCAGGCCCGGCAGCAGCAGCACGTCGCCGGTGCCGGCACCGAACGGGTTGCTGAAGCGGAACTCGCCCTGGGCGAAGATGCCGCCGAACAGGTTGCGGGAGTCCGGCACGCCGTCACGCTCGCCACCATTGGTCTTGCCGTCCTGGATGTCCTGGTAGCCTTCCAGGCCATAGACCAGGGTCGTGTCCACGTTGTTCAGCCAGGCGACCTGTGACCGGTTGTCGGCGCGGAAGCCCACGGTGGCGACGTTGCGCACCAGGTTCTGGCCCTGCGGTCCGGCACCGTTGTTGTCCAGCCGGGTCTCGTCGATGTTGGCGCGGGAGAAATAGATCTGGGCGTCCAGGTCGACCAGTGCGTTCTCCGGCCGGTCATAGCGCCAGGTCAGCCGCGCCGTGTCGTCGACGATCTTCTTGTCGACGACATCGTCCTCCGCCGCGCCCTGTCCGACATTCGGCTCCTTCGCGTTGTTGCGGAAGGTGATGTAGGAGAATTCCAGCTCGTGACCGCGACCGGCATCGTAGGCGGCCTTCAGCAGGCCGGAGAGAATGTCGTCGTCGGAGCGGGTCAGCTCGCCGCCGCCGCCCAGCTTGATCGACCCCGGGTCGCGGTAGTTGATGTTGGCGACCAGGTCCCATTGCTCGCTCGGCCGGGCAAAGCCGGTGAGGCTGATGGACTCTTCGCGGTCCACGGTCTGGTAGCCGGTGGCGAAGTGAACACCCCGGGTCTCGCCATCCTCCAGCACGTCGGAGGCCTCCAGGGTGCGGAACGCGATCACGCCGCCGGTGCCGCCGGAGCCATAGAGGGCGGAGGCCGGGCCGCGCAGCACCTCGACTTCCCGCATCAGGAAGGGGTCGATGAAGAAGCGGCCATCATGCGCGGCGTTGATGTTCTGCCGTGCGCCGTCGATCATGATCACCAGGTCACTGCCGGAGAAGCCGCGGATGCTGGGGGTCTCACCGGTGCGGCGCGGACCGCCGGTGAACTCGACGTTGGGGATGAAGTTCAGCAGGTCGTCCGGCGAGGAAGCCTGGCGCAGGTCGATCTGTTCCTTCGGGATCACCGAGACCATGCCCGGGTACTCCGCCGGGTCGATCTCCGTCCGGGTCGCGGTCACCGAGATGGGTTTCAGGTTCTGACGGGCCGTTCCGTTCGCTTCGCCGTCCGTCGCCTCGGCCGTCTGCGCCGATGCCGATGACAGGGCCGCAGCTCCTGTCAGCACTGCCGCCCCCAGGGCGGTCCTCCAAGCCTTCGCCATTCCATTGCCCTCTCAAAGCAGGGAAATGATCCTGGCTGGCTGCCGTTGCCTGTCGGAATAGGGCGGGTGGCGGGCTTGGATCGTGTGTTTCTGTCAGTCGTTGGTGGCGCGTTCTGCGCCGGTTCCTGTCATTTCACCAGGATGAGTTTCTTCGCGCCGGTCAGCCGCAGACGGTAGGTCTCGCCCCGGTGCCGGATCTGGATCTCGTTGCCCGTCACGAACAGGTCGTTGCTGTCGATGGTCTCACCCAGGGCAGCACGAACCACGGGGATCGTGCGCCTGGGGGAGACGGGTTCCATGGGCGCCATGCGTTCAGATCTCTTGGACAACCTCGAAACCCTCGAACTGCGGATGGCCGAGATAGAGTTTCCGGCGATCGCCCGCGCCTTCATGTGCACGGCGGAATGCTTCCGATTTGGTCCATGCCTCGAAGGCCGCATGGTCCTTCCAGATCGTGTGCGAGGCGAACAGCGTGTGATCCTCTTCCTTCGGCCCCTTCAGCAGCCGGAACTCGACAAAGCCCGGTACTTCCTCCAGGCGGCTGTCGCGTTCTTCCCAGACCTTCTGGAAGGCATCTTCCTCTCCCGGGACGATCTTGAAGCGGTTCATCGCGATATACATGCCATTATCCCTCCTGCTGGATCACCTGTCCTCGCCGCAATGCAGCGAGCCACGCCGTCATAGTCGCTCGCATCAGTGTTTGCAACTCATTCTTAGTTTCATTATCTTTCATGGAGGCATTCTGTGGCCTGCTGTCTTGCGAATGCGAATGAGTCTTATTACTATCGCGTGAAGGGCGCATCGCGTGCGCCTTGCGCCGTCGGCGCTTGCCGCAAATCCGGACAGGAACTGCCTCATGGAACAGATGACCCCGCCGATCTCCGCGACGCCTGCCGAGGGCGGACCGGGCGGGTCGGGCTGGCTGCCCGAACTGCTGGAGCTGCTGCAGGCCGGTGGCCCCGTGGTCGCCCTGCTGGTGGTGATGTCCGTGGTATCGCTTGCCATCGTGCTGACCAAGCTGCTGCACTTTCATGGCCTCCGCCTGGCGGAACATGGCCGCGTGCGCCAGGCACTGCAGCTCTGGCAGGCGGGCAGGGTCGTGGAGGCGGTCGCCCTGATGGAGGGCGCCAGGGGGCCGCTGGCACGCATCGTCGTCGCCGCAATGCGCGGCATCCGGCAGGGCATGCCGGATGCCATGGTGCGGCAGGAGGCGATGCGGCTGGGCGGTGACACGCTGGAACAGCTGCGAAGCTGGTTCCGGCCGCTGGAGGTGATCGCCACGCTGGCGCCGCTGCTCGGCCTGTTCGGCACCGTTCTGGGCATGATCCAGGCCTTCCGGCAGCTGGAGGCGGCAGGCAACCAGGTCAATCCGGCGATCCTGTCGGGTGGCATCTGGGAGGCACTGCTGACCACCGCCGCAGGCCTGGCCGTCGCGATTCCTACCGTCGCGGCGCTGAACTGGCTGGAACGCCGGACGGAGCGGTTCGCGCATGATACCGACAGTGCCGTGGCCCGCCTCTTCACCCGCGACCTTCCCCTCGAAACCCGGACGGAGGCACGTCATGTCGGCGGAGAACATCATGACGCCGTCGCTGTCGGCGCGGACTGAGCGGCGACGCAACCTGATCAGCCTGACGCCGCTGATCGACGTTGTCTTCATCCTGCTGGTCTTCTTCATGCTCGCATCCTCCTTCCTGGACTGGCGAGCCATCGACCTCAGCCCGCCGGTGAAGGCCGGTGGCGGCGCAATGATCGACGGGGTGCTGCTGGTGGATGTCGGAACCGATTCCCTGCGGCTGTCCGGTGAGGCGATGGAGCTGGAGGCGCTGGCTGACCGTGTCGGTTCGCAGGTCTCGGCGAGGCCGGACCGGACCGTGATCATCAGGCCGGGGGCCGAAGTGACCCTGCAGCGCACCATCCTTGTGCTTGACCGGTTGAGGGCCGCAGGCGTGCAGGACATGTCGCTGGTCCGGGGGCGTGACAGCCGATGAGACAGCTTTCCGGTCGGGGACGCGCGGCACGGGACAGTGACGACAGCGTGCTGCCGCTGATCAATGTCGTGTTCCTGCTGCTGATCTTCTTCATGCTGGCCGGGCGGCTGGCCACCGGCGATCCCTTCGCGATCGAGCCGCCGACATCGCGTGCCGACGGCAATCCCAGGGCACAGGAGATGCTGTTGCTGCTCTCCAGCGACGGGCGCATGGCGCTGGACGGGGAGGTCATCGACAGGGATGCGCTTTCCGGTCTGCTGAAGGATGCAGCCGTGTCGCACATCCGGCTGAAGGCTGACGGCGACACGGCGGCCACCGAGGTCGTGGCGGTGATGGAACTGCTGCGCGACGCCGGCCTGGAAAGCCTCGATCTCCTGACGCTGCCGGACGACGAATGATCGACGCGCGGCGCAGCAACTGGATCGTCGGCACGGCGATGGCGGTCATCCTGCACGTCGCCCTGGCGGCGGCACTGCTCTGGCAGCCCCCGCCCAGGGGCGTCGCGGCGGCCGGCGGCACGGGCGTCCGGATCGGGCTGGCTCCCGCGGGTGCCCTGAGCGAGCCGTCAGGCGCATCGGGGCCGGAGGCGGAGACCGAGGAGCAGGTTCAGGAACCGCCAGCCGAAGAGGTGGCGGAGACGGCAGAACCCGACTCGGCGGAGCCTGAAGCCGTGCCGGATGAAGCCCCCGAGGTCGCGGTATCAGAGACCGTCGAGCCCGTTGTTCCCGATCCCGTTGTTCCCGACCACGTTGTGCCAGAACCGGCGGAAGTGGCGCTGCCCGAGTTCACGGAGGCCGTACCCGCCCAGGCACCGCAGGAGGTGGCCGAGGTCGTGGCCGAGCAACAGCTGGCCAGAAGGACAGGGATCGCCGATCCCGAACTGGCTGCCCTGCCGGAACCTTCCATCGAGCCTGTGGTGGTCGAGGAGAAGAAGGTGCAGGAGGTCACGGCGGAGCAGAGGACCGACAGGAAGGTCGCGGTTGCCGACCCTGAACTGGTGGCCCTGCCGGAATCGACCATCGAGCCTGTGGTCCTGCGCGAGATCGAGAAGAAGGTGCAGGAGATCACGGCGGAGCAGAGGATCGACAGGAAGATCGCGGTTGCCGATCCGGAACTGGCGACGCTGCCGGAATCGTCCATCGAACCCGTCAGGCTGCGTGCGGTCACGGCTGAGCAGAGGACCGAGAGGCGGCCCAGTGTCTCCGATCCCGAACTCACCGCGTTGCCGAAGGCTGCCATCGAACCCGTCATCCTGCGGGAGCCTGAACCTGAGGAGCCTGAACCCGAGGAGCCTGAGAAGCCGGAGGCTGCTCCCCCCGAACCGACCGAAGTCGCGGCCGTCGCGCCTCCGCCATTGCCGCCGAAGCGCCCGACACGCCCTGCGGAAACCCGTCCGGTCGAACAGCAGCC
The DNA here is from genome assembly GCA_965228535.1 of Minwuia sp. Lineage (GTDB taxonomy): Bacteria > Pseudomonadota > Alphaproteobacteria > Minwuiales > Minwuiaceae > Minwuia. The sequence continues at coordinate 96,919 of CBDDHU010000004.1, forward strand.
CGCCAGGGATGAGCCTGCGCAGCCCGTCGAGACCGCAACCCGGGATCATGCGGAGGAATCTGCGGAATCCGGCCAGAAGGTGGGAGAGGCCGGTAAGGATGAGGGCGGGGCGGGTCCGTCCAGGCCGGAAGGGCAGGGACAGCTCGCCGACAGTTCCGGCACGGCAGGCGGCGCCGGTTCCGGTGCGCCGACCAGTGGCAATGCCGGGGGTGGCTCCGGCAGCCAGGGGAGCATCGGCTCACCCGGAGAGCGGGCGGATTACCTCACCGAACTGCAGCTCTGGCTGGAACGGCACAAGAAGTATCCGCGCAAGGCGCAGCGGCGGCGCCAGGAAGGCACGGCGAAGCTGTTCCTGGTCATGTCGCGGGACGGCAACGTGCTGGACTACCGGATCGAGGAAAGCTCCGGCCACCGCATGCTGGACCGGGAGGTGGAGGCCATGCTGCTGCGTGCCCAGCCACTGCCCACCATGCCGGACTTCATGCCGGGCATGTCGCTCGAACTGGTCGTGCCGGTGGTCTTCTCGTTGCGCTGACGCCGGCAGGCACAGGTCTCAGTGCGCAGCCGCCTTCACCGGCGTCGCCTGCGCCCGGAACCGTTCCGCCAGAGCCGCGTCCCGGAAATTGATCCGCTCCGGATCGCCACCGACGGCGTCGATCAGGCGGGGGTTCATGACATGGAACCAGAGGGGCGGGACCAGCATCATGCAGAACAGGCCGGGGATGCCGGCGGGCAGTTCCGGGGTGTCCTCGACATAGGACAGGTTCTGGAACGGGCGCTGGGCGTTGGCGTGGTGGTCGGCGTGCCGCTGCAGGTTGAAGAACAGCAGGTTGGAGAACAGGAAGCCGGAGCTCCATGAATGTTCCGGGCGACAGGGTTCGCGTCGCCCGTCCACCATGCGGCGGTTCAGCCCGTAATGCGCGGTGTAGTTGGCCATGGTGATGGAGAACCAGGCGACCAGGCCGTGCAGCACGAAGAAGGGAATGATGACGGGACCGAACAGGGCCACCAGCCCGGCGAGCAGCACCAGGCTCATGGCCCAGTTGCCGAGCAGTTCGTTGTCCCGGCTCCACCAGCCCTGGCCACGCCGCTGCAGCCGCTTCCGCTCCACGGCGATGGCGCCCCGGAAGGTGCCGGGGATCTCCCGCAGCGCGAAGCGGTAGATGCTCTCGCCGAAGCGGGCGCTGGCCGGGTCGTCGCGGGTGGCGACCTTCAGGTGGTGGTTGATGTTGTGCTCCACGCCGAAATGGCCGTAGCCGATCAGTGCCAGCGCGATGCGGGCCAGCACCCGGTCACGGGACGCGCGGGCGTGTCCCAGCTCATGCGCCACCAGCACCAGCAGCGAATGGACATAGGCGATGCCCACCGTGAACAGCAGGCCCTGCAGCAGCGTGAAGTCGGCGCTGGCAAACACTGCGCAGGCCGCCAGCAGCCCCAGCGCGTAGGACGGCACGATGGCGTGCATCAGCCGCCGGTAATAGGGGTCGTTGCCAAGTTGCCGCGCCGCCTCCCGCGTCAGGTTGCGATAGTCGCGGCCGATCAGGTGGTCGGCCAGTGGTGCCACGCCGAACAGCAGCAGCAGCGGCAGCCCGGCCAGCAGCCAGTCCGGCGCGCCGAACTGCTGCGCGAGCAGAAGCAGCGGCGCGAGGGCCGGGGCCAGGAACCCGATGGGCCAGAAGGCCCGGCGGGGATCGGCCTGGTGCAGCGTGATCCGGTTCATGATCGGCTCTCCTGCTCCGGGCCGGTCTCGATAGCCTTCTCCGTCGTCGTGTCACCGTGCTGGCGTCGCGCCGGTGCGCGACCCTGGACCCAGTACAGCACCGCCAGGATGGCCATTGCCACCGACAGGAACGGTGCCCATTCGCCGCCGATCAGGAAGCCGAGCGTGTAGCAGGGCGTCAGCAGCACCATCGCCAGCAGTGCCTGGCGGTTCCAGCCCCCGAACAGCAGGATCACCGGGAACAGCGCGCCGATCATGAAGACGAAGCCGCGATAGACCAGCGCGCCGAGGGTGAACGTCATCTCCGGCCTGGCAAGGTCGGTGGCCAGCAGCAGCCCGCCGGTCAGCAGCGCGATCAGGATCACGGGCAGGGCGCGGTGACGGTCCGACCAGAAGGTTTCGGACAGTTCCCGCAAGTGCGCGGCGGTGGTGAAACCGGTCTGCAGGGCAAGGATCAGCACCACGGCGTGCAGGCCCGTCCCCGTCAGGCCGGTGGCGGTCAGAAGCTGGCTGAACACCGGCATGGCCAGGTACATGCCGCCCAGCAGCGCCGTGAACAGCAGCGCGAAGCCGACCATGAAGCTCCGCCGTGGATCACTGCTTGCCGCGAAGGCGCGGTGAAAGGTCAGGTCGAAGCAGGGCGCCAGCAGGAAGCCCAGTGCCAGCGGCAGGATCTGGTGCAGGAACGGCGCGGTGGCTGCCGCGCCGGCGGTCGGCTGCGGCAGCGGCGCGTTGATGGCCAGCACGAACAGCAGCCCCGTCACCCCGAACACCGGCGCGGCGAGCAGGGTCAGCCGCTGGCGCAGGGTGTACAGGGTCATGGTGACCGCGATGAAGGCCAGCAGCGGCAGGGCGCTGTGCAGCAGCACGGAGATCCACGCCATGAAGACCAGGTGATAGCCGACGACCAGCACGGAGAAGAACTGCGCCGAGCGGCCGTGACGCTGAAGGAACCCTGCCCGTCCCGCATTGCTCCAGATGAAGCCGAAGAGCGCCGCACCCGCCACGTTGAACACCAGGAAGACAGGGAACGCGATGGCCCCGAATTCCTGCTGCAGCAGCACCGGGAAGAAACCGCCGATGCACCAGAACCAGGAGCAGGCGAGGAAGAACGCGGCGGGCAGCCCGGCCATCACACGTCCTGCGTCACGGGCCAGAGGTGGAACTTCAGCTCACCGCGACCGATACGACGGCCCCGCTGCCCCGGAGCGTCGCCACGGGCGAAGACATTGACCTTCAGGTTGGCGTTGAAGGGCTGGCCGGAGCGGATCGCCGCCTCCAGGTCATCGTCCAGCGGCTCCACCTCCATGCGCAGGCCGTTGGTGGACGGCAGCATGAAGCGATAGCTGGCATTGCGGCAGACGATCCGGTGACCCCCATCGGTGCGCATGAACAGGTAGGACCCGGCCGCCAGCTCCAGGTTGGCCAGCAGCGCGGCCCCGCCGATGGTGCCGTAGGAATTGCGGTTGGCCCGGCTGTGCGGCACCTCCACGAAGAAGTCATCGAAGGAATAGTTGATCCGCATGCCCAGGTGCCAGACCAGCGGCAGGAACAGGAAGGACAGGATGGCGCGCAGGAAGGGGGAGCGGATGGTCGCCCGGTTCATCGCCCGCTCCAGCGCGGGACCGGCCCAGCGGAAGCCGGTTGCGGGGGGGCGGTACTTGGCCGTCGGACGGGCGGCAGATACATCTTGCATCGTGATACTCCCAACCAATTCGGCACCCACGGAACGACCGGTCGCCTTGCCGGATCCGATGCCGGAAAGCCCGGTCTTTATTCCCCCGGACACCAGTGATAGATACCTAAGAATCTTTGCAACCAATAGGGTCGAAATCTCAATATCAAGATATCAGGATTGGTTATGAACGAACCGGATTCCAAGACAAAGGGCTTGAACAGCAATGCCTTGCGGCAACTGGAGATCAAGCATCTGATGGCGTTCGAGGCGATCTACTCGACGCGCAACATCTCCCGCGCGGGGGAATCGCTCGGCTTCTCGCAGCCGACCATGTCGAACCTTCTTGCGCGGCTGCGGGAGGTGCTGGACGACCCGCTGTTCCTGCGCCAGCCACGCGGCGTGCTGCCCAGTGCCAGGGCGGAGGAACTGATCAGCCGGGTGCGTCGGGCACTGCACGAGATGGACGCCATCGTCCGCCCCGAGGTGTCGTTCGATCCGGACACCGACCAGCGGGAATTCCGGCTGCACATGCTGGACATGTTCGAGATGATCCTGGTGCCGGCCCTGGTCCGGAAGATCCAGTACTGTCCGGGAATATCCTTCCGGCTGCTGCTGGCGCCGAAGGTGCCGGTCGTCGAGGCACTGGAGAGCGGCAATGCCGACCTTGCCCTCGGCGTGCCGCCCACCAATCATCCGGACCTGCGCTGGGAAGAACTGATGCCGATGGACCTCTGCGTGATCGCGCGTCGCGGCCATCCGACCATCAACGGGTCCGTGACACCGGAGCAGCTGGTGGCCACCGGCCAGGTCTCCATGGACATGGCACCGGGCGCGCTGGCGAATTCGAAGTTCTTCCGGATGGGAACCCGGCCGGAACGCCGGGACGTGGTGCTGGTCAACCGGCCCACATCGGTCATCGAGATCGTCGCGGGCAGTGACCTTGTCGGCTATGCGAACCGCCTGCACATCGCGACGTCGCCCTGGCGCGACCAGTTGCAGGTGCTGCCCGCGCCGGTGACGGTGAATGCGCAGAACTTCCAGATGACCTGGCACCACCGCAACGATGCTGACGCGGGGCTTGTCTGGCTGAAGGGCCTGATCCGCGCCACGCTGGCGGAACGGAAGGCGGAACTGGGACTCTGACTTGACCGAGATCAAGGCCGCCGCAGGGCAGCGGCCTAGGATCGGGGGCGGGCACGGCATCGTGGCCCGCCCGGATCAATGGAAGGAATGCACCATGTCTCACACACCGCACGAACTGGCCGAGGAATTTCCGGACAAGGTGCAGAAGATCCATGACCTGAACGGGTCCGACACGCATTTCCGGCGGCTGTCCGACCGCTACCACTTGGTGAACCGGCAGATCCATCGTGCCGAGACCAACGTCGAGCCGACGGACCAGTTCACCGAGGAGAGGATGCGCAAGGAGCGGCTGAATCTGAAGGACCAGATCGCGCAGATGCTCGGCTGAGTGGCGGGGAGAGCACGGCGATGACGGAACACGAGGATATCCGCCAGCGGCTCATGGCACGGAAGGCGGACCTACTCGATCGGCTGCACCGGTTCGAGGACGAACTGGACAGCCCTGCAGACCCGGACTCGGAGGAACGCGCGGTGCAGCGCGAGGGCGACGAGGCCATGGAGAGCCTGGGCCTGTCCGGGCAGCGGGAAATCGAGGCCATCGAGGCGGCGCTGAAACGCTTCGACAATGGCAGTTTCGGGGTCTGTGTCACCTGTGGTGACACGATCAGTGCCGAACGGCTGAACCTGCTGCCCCAGACGCCGTTCTGCCGGACCTGCGCACCGCGAGGCTGACCGCGGGATCAGCGCCCCTGGCCGTCGCCCCGCTTCATCCAGCCGCGCAGCAGCGCCACGAAGGGGCCGACACTGCCGCGTCGGCTGCGGATCGACCAGGCCGGTCGCCAGGCAAGGGCGGAGACCTTCTGCCAGTCGAGGATGCCGTCCGTCGTATCCGCCGGGGTCACGGGGCGCGGGTCACTGCCTGCCGGATGGCGCAGGGCGTCGATGCTCTTCAACTGGCGGGGCATGGGTATGGTTCCCGGGAGGTGACGCAGGGTCCGTCAGGGTAGCAGTCGCATGGTCCCGGGGCACCGGCCGACGCGGTCCGGTCACCGCCTTTTGAGCGGGCATGGCAGCAGCCGAATGACGCGCTTGCCGCGCCCGGTCCAGCGTCTATGTTTGCCGCATGTCGGGACCGCGCGGGCTTGTCCGTGCGGTCCCTGTTTCCTGAATGCAATGGCCGGGGAGGCTGCAGGACCATGAAGACACGTATCACCGAACTGTTCGGCATCGAGCATCCGATCATCCAGGGCGGCATGCACTATGTCGGCTTTGCCGAGCTGGCGGCGGCGGTTTCCAACGCCGGTGGGCTGGGCACCATCACCGGCCTGACCCAGGGCACGCCGGAGAAGCTGGCGAAGGAGATCGCCAAGTGCCGCGAGATGACGGACAAGCCGATCTGCGTCAACCTGACGTTCCTGCCGACCTTCGAGAAGCCGCCCTATCCGGAATATATCCGCGCCATCATCGAAGGCGGCGTCAGGATCGTGGAGACCGCCGGTCGTTCCCCGGAAGCCTACATGCCCGCGCTGAAGGAAGCCGGGATCAAGGTGATCCACAAGTGCACCTCCGTCCGTCACAGCCTGAAGGCGGAGAAGATCGGCTGCGATGCGGTCAGCGTTGACGGCTTCGAGTGCGGTGGCCATCCGGGTGAGGATGACATCCCCAACATGATCCTGCTGCCGCGCGCGGCGGAAGAGCTGAAGATCCCCTTCGTCGCCTCCGGCGGCATGGCGGATGCGCGTAGCCTCGTGGCGGCGCTGGCCATGGGTGCCGACGGCATGAACATGGGCACGCGCTTCATCGCCACGAAGGAAGCGCCGGTGCACGAGAACGTGAAGCAGGCCATCGTCGCCGCCTCCGAACTGGACACCCGGCTGGTGATGCGCGGCCTGCGCAACACCGAGCGTGTGCTGACCAACCCGGCGGTCGAGCGGATCCTGGAGATCGAGCGGGAGAAGGGCGCCGACATCGCCATCGAGGATATCCGCGAGCTGGTCGCCGGGGTCTATCCGAAGGTGATGATGGAGGGCGACATGGACATCGGTGCCTGGAGCTGCGGCATGGTCGCCGGCCTGATCCATGACGTGCCGAGCTGCAAGGAACTGATCGACCGCATCATGGCCGAGTCCGATCAGCTGATCCGCGCCCGGCTGTCGGGCATGCTGGCCGCCTGATCACCGGAACGGGCCGGCGGGATCATTTCAGCGTCCGTCGGCCCGACGGTGTATCGAAGGTTGCCTCCAGGCCAACCGGTCCGGGGGCGAAATCCACGCGCGGGTCGTCGAACTGACCCTCCAGCAGGCGGGCGATGTGGTCCGCGTCCGGGTGACGGACTGTCAGGGACAGCAGAGAACTGCCGCGATCCTGCATTCCCGTGACGGGCAGGGGGCCCTGCGGCCACTGGATCAGTGTCGGGAAGGCACCCTGCATCGGCATCGAACCGTCCGCGGGCACGGAGATCAGCCATTCCAGGTCGCCGCGCACGGCTTCGATGGCCGGGCCGCTGTCGGGGTGCGCGTGGGTCAGGCTGCGGGCAATGTCCGGCGTGCCGAGGATCCATGTGCCGATGCGCGGGGCCGCGTCGAAGCTGTCGAGGCCGTACCAGCGACCCTGTGAAGGGGCCGGAGCGCCCGGATCCGTGGCGATGACCTCCAGGAAATCTGCCGGGCCAAGCGCCAGCAGCCGGTTGTGCGTACCCATGCGCGGATGCGCGCCTCCCGGCGGCATCTCGATGCCCAGCATTTTCCGCACCCACGCGACACCTTCATCAAGGGTCCGGGCGGTGATCGCCAGGTGGTCGAGTACCAGTCGGGGCAGGGAGGTGCCTGTGGCGCTGCCCGGCACTATGAGGGGCCACCGAGACCAAACAACATATCGCCCTGGGCAACACCGTCGCCCTCGACCCGCGCGACGACCGAATAGCCTGCGCTGGTCACGTCGTCGTCGTAGATCAGGTGCGTGCCGTCAAAGATGAAGTGATCGCCTGAAGCCTGACCGGAGTTGGTGCCATCATAGTCGCCGACAATCTCGACAAGTGTCGGGTTCACCAGTCCGAATCCTGTTCCGTCAATGAAGAACGCATCGGAATTCGTGGTGAAGTCCGTAACGACATCAACTGCAAGGCCGGAGGCCGTCACGGTGATGTTCGTGGCGATATCTGTCAGGTCCGACTGGCTTCCCACCACCAGCACGTCGTCCCCGGCACCCGTTGTGATGCTGTCGGCCCCGATTCCACCCGTGAGCCGGTCATTGTCGTCGCCGCCTGTCAGCGTGTCATCGCCGTCACCACCGTCCAGCGTGTCGGCACCTTCACGGCCATTCAGCTGGTCGGCACCGATTCCCCCTTCGATCTGGTTGGCCTGGTTGTCGGCGGCGATGGTGTCGTCGAAGTCACTGCCGATGACGTCGCCGACGCTCTGGATCAGCATGGTGTTGGTGCCGGACGTAGCGATGGCCGTGTTCAGGTCCAGTGCGACACTGGCCGAGACATTGGCGAAGCTGACCAGGTCCGTGCCGCCATTGCCGTCCACCGTGTCATTGTCGTCGGAGATGATGAACGTGTCCTCGCCATCGCCGCCGACCATGCTGTCACTGCCTGCGCCACCATCCAGCGTATCGTCACCAGCGCCACCGAACAGGCTGTCGCTCGCGTCCAGTGCGGTCAGCACGACGCTGGTCGGTGTGCCGAAGTCGGCGTCGGCATCGGCGTCGTCGGCGATGAACTGGTTGCCCGCAGACAGGCCGCCCGATCCGAACGGCTGGTCCATGGCGATGAGCAGCGCGATCTGGGTGCCGTCGGCGCGTCCGCCGCTCGCGATACCCGTTGCCGTCAGAACGCCTTCATCGGGGTTTGAGGCGAAGGCGGACTGGCCGATCACCGCATCGGTGACTGAGACTGTCACGCCATTCTCGTCGATGAAGCTGAAGCTGATCAGGTCGCCACTGTTCAGGACCGCGATGTCACCATCATCTGCAACGGTCAGCACAAGGCCCGAGACGTCGGTGCTGGCCACGTCGGCGACATGCACCAGCCGAGTGCCATTGTCGAAGAACACGTTCGCCCCGGTCGCATAGGTGAATGCACCGCCGGTGAAACCGATCGTCACCGGACCGCCATCATCGCCGACCAGGCTGTCATTATCGTCGCCACCGGCAATGGCGTCCGCCCCGGCGCCCCCTTCCAGCGTATCGGCCCCGGCGGCGCCATCCAGGCTGTCCGCGCCCTCGCCGCCCTCGATCCTGTTGGCTTCGACATCGCCGGTCAGCGTGTCATTGAAGGCACTGCCGATGATGTTCTCGAAGAAGGTGACCGTGTCGGTGCCGCCGAAACCGTCCGTCGCCGTGCTGCTGGTCAGATCGACCGCGACACCTGCCGGATCGTCGGCATAGCTGACGACGTCGCCGTTGATCTCCACGGTCTCGCCGCCGATCAGGATGTCGTCACCCGCACCGCCCTGGGCCGTGTCGTCCCCGTCACCGCCATCCAGCGTGTCGTTGCCCGTGCCGCCGTTCAGGCTGTCGAGGCCCGACCCGCCCGCCAGGCTGTCGGCACCGTCGGCACCGGCAAGCGTGTCGTTGCCCGTGCTGCCGTCCAGCGCGTTGTTGCCCGCGTCGCCGTCCAGGTCATCGTCGAGGGCGCTACCGATGATGTTCTCGACACCCGAGAGCGTGTCGGTCGAGGTGCCGTCCGTGACCAGCCCGCTGGACAGCCCGCCCGTCAGTCCGGCGTTCACGGCCTCCGCGCTGTAGTCCGCGGTATCGACATCCGCGCCACCGACCAGAGAGTCGGAGCCGAGATCGCCGAACAGCGTGTCGCTGCCGCTGCCGCCTTCCAGCGTGTCGTCACCCTCCGCGCCGAACAGCACATCCCCACCGCCACCACCGAAGAAGGCATTGGCCTGCGCGTCGCCATCGATGTTGTCGTCGAAGGCCGTGCCGATGATGTTCTCGATACCCGTCAGCGTGTCGGTCTGTTCGTTGTCCTCGCCGACGAAGCCGGAGACCAGGTCCGCGCTGATGCCGATACCGGTGAGGCTGTAGTCGGCGGTGTCCGTGCCCGCGTTGCCGTTCAGGCTGTCGCCGCCGCCGCCGCCGGTGATGGTGTCATCGCCCAGGCCGCCATCCAGGGTGTCGTCATCCAGCCCGCCATCCAGGCTGTCCGCATCGTCCCCGCCATCCAGCACGTCCGTGCCCTGGCCACCCAGGATGGTGTCGTTGCCTGCGTCGCCCAGCAGCGAGTCAATGCCGTCCCCGCCGTCGATTCCGTCGGCACCGAGTCCGCCCTCGATCGTGTCATTGCCGTCCAGACCCTGCAGCGAATCGTCGTCATCCTCACCCAGGATCGAGTCGTTGCCCGCATCGCCGGAGATGCTGTCGGCCCCGGTGCCGCCCGACAGGGTATCGGGATTGCCACCGCCGAAGATGACATCGCCACCCGCATCGCCCTGGATCAGGTCGCTGCCGCCTTCGCCTGACAGCGTGTCACCGTCGGCGCCGCCATTGATCGTGTCGTCGCCGCTGCCGCCGAGCACGGTGTCGGCACCGGCATCGCCGTCCAGGCTGTCATCGCCGATTCCGCCATCAATGCCATCGTCGCCATCGTCACCGGCAAGCGTGTCGTTTCCGGACCCGCCCGACAGGACGTCGTTGCCCAGTCCGCCCGCCAACTGGTTCGCCAGGGCGTCGCCGATCAGCGTGTCGGCGAAGTTCGAACCGAGCACGTTCTCGACCGAGTTGATCGACTGGGTGAAGCCGCCGGACTGCACGGTGCCGGTCGCCAGGTTCACATCAGCGCCCTGGCCGCCGGAGGTCAGGTTGAACAGGTCCGTGCCGTCGCCACCCACCAGCGTGTCCGTGCCGCCGCTGATGGAAATGGTGTCATCGCCCAGCCCGCCATCGACACTGTCGGAATCGGCCGCACCGTTCAGCGCATCCGCCCCGTCGCCGCCGATCAGGGTATCGGTGCCCGACCCGCCGAACAGGGAGTCGTCATCGGCACCGCCATCCAGGGAGTCAGCGCCCGAGCCGCCGATCAGGGTGTCGAAGCCATTGCCGCCCAGCAGCGTGTCGTCCCCGTCCGCGCCGAGGATGCTGTCGTCGCCGTCACCGCCATCCAGCAGGTTCGCCTGTGCGTCACCGGTGATGGTGTCGCTGCCGGCGTTGGCGATGACATTCTCGATGCCGATCAGCGTGTCGGTGCCGGTGTTGGTGATCGCCGTCCCCAGGGACAGGTCGATGGCCATGCCGTCCAGGTCGGTATCGTTGGTGAAGTCCGCGGTGTCGATACCGTCGCCACCCAGCAGGCTGTCGGCCTCGTCATCACCGGCCAGCGTGTCGTTGCCGTCGCCGCCCTGCAGGGTATCCGCGCCGTTGTTGCCCGACAGCAGGTCGTTGCCGAGGTCGCCGAAGATCAGGTTCGCGCCGCCATCGCCGCCGATGGTGTCATCGAAGGTCGTGCCCTCGACATCCTCGATCTCGCTGATCGTGAAGGCCAGGCTGCCGGAGATGGCGCTGCCGACGAACAGGTCCAGGTTCAGCGCCAGGGCCAGTACCGCGAAACTCGCCACGTCGGTGCCGATACCGCCATTCAGCGTGTCGTTGTCGTTGCTGGCGATCAGCCGGTCGTCATCCTGCCCGCCACTGAGCGAGTCCGCACCGTCGCCGCCGGCCAGCGTGTCCGCGCCACTGCCACCGGCCAGCGTATCGTTGCCGGCACCGCCGACCAGGTTGTCATTGCCGCCCTCGCCCTGCAGCAGGTTGTCCAGGGCGTCACCGGTCAGCGTGTCGTCGAAGCTGTTGCCGAAGACATTCTCGACATTGGCGATCAGCTGGCTGTTGACGCCGAAGTTGATCGTGCCTGCCTCCAGGTCCGCATTGATCCCCGCACCGGTACTGTTGGCGAAGGCCGAGTCCGTGCCATCGCCGCCATCTATGCTGTCATTGCCGATGCCGAGGAAGATGCTGTCGTTGCCGAGGCCCGCCACGATGCTGTCGGCCCCGCTGCCGGCAGTGATGAAATCGTCACCGTCGCCCGCGTCGATCGTGTCGTTGCCGAAGTTGGTGAAGACGGTGTCGTTGCCGGCACCGCCGAAGATGGTGTCCGCCCCGATGCCGCTGTTGAGGATGTCCGCGCCGTCGCCACCGACCAGGTTCAGGCTGCCGGTGGCGGCGGTGCCGGTGAGGGTGTCGTCACCTGCGCCGCCATCGATGAAGGTGGTGGCCGCCACACCAAGGATGGAATCCCCGCCAGCCGAGCCGATCACGTTCTCGATGGCGGTCAGCGTGTCGGTCCCGGATGCCGTCGTGGCCGTACCTGCGGACAGGTTGATGTTGATCCCGTCCGGATCGCTGTCGGCGGAATAGTCGACCAGGTCGATGCCGTCGCCGCCGTTCAGGATGTCGGCCCCGTTCCCGCCGGCCAGGGTGTCGGCCCCCGCACCGCCGAACAGGTGCTCCACGGTGGCACCACCCACGATGCTGTCGCCCTGTGCGGAACCGACGACCACTTCCACCCCGGTCAGGATATCGGTGCCGGTGCCGCTGCCCAGGTCGATGCTGACACCCACCGCATTGTCGGCAAAGCTGACCGTGTCGGTTCCCCCGCCACCGCTGATGGTGTCATTGCCATCGCCGGCGCGGATGCTGTCATTGCCTTCGCCGCCGCTGAGGCTGTCATCACCGGCATTGGCGATCAGCGTGTCGTTGCCGTTGCCGCCGAACAGCGTGTCGGCGAACGCCCCGCCCGACAGGGTCTCGCCACTGCTGGATCCGGTGAGGAAGGCGCGTTCGAAGCCGGTGATGGAAATGGTACCGCCACCGCCGCCCTGCGACAGGGCGGTGACCTGGCTGATATCGTCGACAGTGCCTGAAAGCACGACCGAGTTGGCGTTGTTCGAGAAATCGACCACCAGCAGGTCCGTGCCGTCCCCGCCGGCCAGGTTGTCGCTGCCGCGTCCGGCGCTGATGGTGTCGTCGCCTGCGCCGCCATCAATGGTGTCGGTCAGACTGTTGCCCAGCGTGATGGCATCGTTGCCGCTGCCGAGTTGCATGTTCAGCCGTTCGAAATTGCTGATGCTGGTGCCGTCATTCAGGGTAACGCTGCCGCCGCCGGTATAGCTCACGTTCTCCGACAGCGATGACAGGTCGATGTTCAGCAGGTCGCCGCTGCTGGCGCCGCCATCCAGCTGGTCCAGCAGGGTGCCGAACACGGTGTCGTTCCCATTGCCGCCTGACAGGGTGTCGGACAGGGCGCCGCCCACCAGTTCATCGCCGCTGTTGGAGCCGATCATGCTGATCCGCTCGAACCCGTTGATCGTCAGGGTGCTTGCCGAACTCTGGGTGAAGGACGTGACCAGGGAGATGTCGTTGCCGGTCCGGTTCGCGAACACGGAGTTGGCGTTGGCGGAGAAATCCACGATCAGCAGGTCGGTATCCGCGCCGCCTGCCAGGTTGTCGGTGCCACGTCCGGCACCGATGGTGTCGTCGCCGGCACCGCCGTCGATGGTGTCGCGCTGGGACCCGTTGAGGGAGATGGAGTCGTTGCCGGACCCCAGTTGCACGTTCAGCCGCTCGAAACTGTTGATCGAGGTGCCGTCGTTCAGCGTGATATTGGCCCCGGAACTGTAGGCAATGTCTTCCGACAGCGATGACAGGTCGATGTTCAGCAGGTCGCCATTGCTGCTGCTGCCGCCATCCAGCTGATCCAGCAGGGTGCCGAACACGGTATCGTCGCCACCGCCACCCAGCAGCGTGTCGGACAGGGCGCCGCCCACCAGTTCCTCGCCACTGTTGGAGCCGGTCATGCTGATCCGCTCGAACCCGTTGAGCGTCAGCGTACCGGCCGAACTCTGAGTGAAGGACGTGACCTGGGAAATGTCATCTCCGGCACGGTTCACCACGACGGTGTTGGCGTTGGCGGAGAAGTCCACGATCAGCAGGTCGGTGCCGTCGCCGCCTGCCAGGTTGTCGGTGCCGCGTCCGGCATTGATGGTGTCGTCACCGGCACCGCCGTCGATGGTGTCGCGCTGGGAACTGCCGAGGGAGATGGAATCATTGCCCGATCCCAGCTGCAGGTTCAGCCGCTCGAAATTGCTGATCGCGGTTCCGTCATTCAGGGTGATGCTGCCGCCGGAGCTGTAGGCAACGTCTTCCGTCAGGGACGAGAGGTCGATGTTCAGCAGGTCGCCGCCACTGGTACCGCCGTCCAGCTGGTCCAGCAGGGTGCCGAACACGGTGTCGTCGCCATTGCCGCCCGACAGGGTGTCCGCCAGCGCACCGCCCACCAGTTCCTCACCGCTGTTGGAGCCGATCATGTGGATCCGTTCGAACCCGTTGACCGTCAGCGTCCCGGCGGAGGCCTGCACGAACGTCGTCACCTGGCTGATGTCGTCGCCGGTGCGATTGACCGTCACCGTGTTGGAATTGTCCGAGAAGTCGATGACCAGCAGGTCGGTGCCGTCGCCGCCGGACAGGAAGTCACTGCCGCGCCCGCCATCAATGGTGTCGTTTCCTGCACCACCATCAATCGTGTCGGTCTGGCTGTTGGTCAGGGTGATGGCGTCGTTGCCGGAGCCGAGATCGACGCTCAGCCGCTCGAACCCGGTGATGAAGGTGCCGTCGGTCAGGGTCGTCGCGCCGCCGCCGACATAGCTGACATCCTCTGACAGGGACGAGAGGTCGATGCCGAGAACGTCGATGGTCCCCGCGCCACCATCCAGCTGATCCAGCAGGGAGCCGAAGATGGTGTCATTGCCGTTGCCGCCGGAGAGCGTGTCCGCCAGCGCACCGCCCACCAGCTCCTCACCGCTGCTGGAGCCGATCATGTGGATCCTCTCGAACCCGTTGACCGTCAGGGTCCCGGCAGAGGCCTGCTCGAAGGACGTGACCAGTGAAATGTCGTCGCCGGTGCGATTGACCGTCACCGAGTTGGAATTGTCCGAGAAGTCGATGACCAGCAGGTCGGTGCCGTCGCCGCCGGACAGGAAGTCACTGCCGCGCCCGCCATCAATGGTGTCGTTTCCTGCACCGCCATCAATCGTGTCGGTCTGGCTGTTGGTCAGGGTGATGGCGTCGTTGCCGGAGCCGAGATCGATGCTCAGCCGCTCGAACCCGGTGATGAAGGTGCCGTCGGTCAGGGTTGTCGAGCCGCCGCCGACATAGCTGACATCCTCTGACAGGGACGAGAGGTCGATGCCGAGAACGTCGAAGGTCCCCGCGCCACCATCCAGCTGATCCAGCAGGGTGCCGAAGATGGTGTCATTGCCGTTGCCGCCGGAGAGTGTGTCCGCCAGCGCACCGCCCACCAGTTCCTCACCGCTGGAGGAGCCGATCATGTGGATCCGTTCGAACCCGTTGACCGTCAGGGTCCCGGCAGAGGCCTGCTCGAAGGAAGTGACCAGTGAAATGTCGTCGCCGGCCCGGTTCACGATCACGGAATTGCTGTTGCTGGAAAAATCGACGATCAGCAGGTCAGTGCCGTCACCACCTGCCAGATTGTCGGTCCCGCGCCCGGCGCTGATCGTGTCGTCACCCGCACCGGCATCAATGGTATCCCCCAGTGCACCGGCAAGGCTGATGGCATCATTGCCGGAGCCGAGCTGCACGTTCAGCCGCTCGAAACTGCTGATGAAGGTGCCGTCATTCAGTGTGATCGCGGCACCACTGGAATAGCTGATGTCCTCCGACAGGGAAGACAGGTCCGCACTCAGCACGTCGGTACCCGAGCCGCCCAGCAGTGAGTCCAGCAGGCTGCCGAAAATGGTGTCATTGCCATTGCCGCCGGAAAGCGTATCCGACAGCGCGCCGCCCACCAGCGCTTCGCCGTTGCTGGAGCCGGTCATGTTGATCCGCTCGATACCGCTGATGGTCAGGGTGCTGGCGGAACTCTGCTGGAAGGCCGTGACCTGGGTGATGTCGTCACCGGTGCGCACCGTGATGACCGCGTTGCCGTTGGCGGAGAAGTCGACCGTCAGCAGGTCGGTGCCGTCGCCACCGTCGATCAGGTTCGACCCGCGCCCGGAGATGATGGAGTCGTCGCCCGCGCCGCCCTGGATGGTGGTGGCGGACGATGACGTGGTGATGATGTCGGCGGCGGCGGAGCCGGTGATGTTCTCCACCCCGCTCAGCGTGTCGGTCCCGCCATCACCGTCGCTGACCAGGTTGGTGCCCAGATTGGCGTTGATGCCGCCGGTCGCGGTGGAATAGTCCGCCGTATCGGTGTCGTCACCGCCATTCAGCACGTCATTGCCCGCGCCGCCGGTCAGGGTATCGTTCCCGGAATCACCCTGCAGGGTGTCGTTTTCCGTACCGCCGAACAGCACGTCGGCTGCGGTGCCGCCGCGCAGCGAGTCGGTCCCGGCGTCACCGCTCAAGGTGTCGGAATTCAGGCCGCCGAACAGCTCGTCCGCGCCGTCTCCACCCAGCAGCGTGTCGCTGCCGCCTGAGCCGGTCAGCGTGTCCTGTCCGGCCTCGCCATTCATGAAGTCGTCGTCTTCACCGGCAAACATGGTGTCGTTGCCCGCGCCACCCAGCATGCTGTCGGCGCCGTTGCCACCGAACTGGCTGTCTGCCCCCGCACCGCCGACCAGCGTATCGGCACCGTTGCCACCGAAGAGGAAGGTGCCGGTCGTGGCTTCGGAGGTGATCCGGTCGTCGCCGTCCGCACCATCCAGCTCCACGCTGTCGGTGCCGCCCTGGATGGTGTCGTCCAGGGCACCGGCAACGACGTGCTCGAACCCGGAAATGGCGATCGTGACTGTCGCGCCGGTGGCGGTGCCCGCGACCAGGTCGATGTCCAGCGCCTCCGACCCGACGGCCATGGTGATCGTGTCGAGCCCGTCACCGCCGACCAGCGACTCGTTGCCCAGGCCGCCGATGACGCTGTCGTTTCCGGCGCCGCCGAAGACCACGTCATCGCCAGAGCCGGTGTTGAAGAAGTCGTCACCCGCGCCGCCGTCCAGCGTGTCGGCGCCGTCGAAGGCCAGGATGGTGTCGTTGCCGTCGCCGCCATTCAGCAGGTCATTGCCGTTGGCGCCGTTCAGGCGGTCGTCGTCACCACCGCCGAAGAAGGTGTTGCTGCCGCCGAAGCCGGTAATCGTGTCGTTGCCCAGGTCACCGAAGAAGGTGGAACCGCCGGACGCCGCCACCAGGCTGTCGGCCTGTGTCGAGGCGATCACGGTCTCGATGCTCGACAGGGTATCGACCGCATCTCCGTCGCTGGCGGTGCCTGCCGCCAGGCTGATCACCAGGCCGGTCTCCGCCGTCAGGTCGCTGAAGTCGGCGGTGTCGGTGCCGTCGCCACCGGCCAGGCTGTCTGCACCGTCGCCACCGCGAAGCGTGTCGTCGCCGATCCCGCCATCGATGGTGTCGCTGAGGAACCCGCCCGCAATCGAATCGTTGCCCGCGCCGCCCAGGAACGGTGCCGCGATGTCGAAACCGGAGACACCGTCATCTGGCAGCGTGACCGTATCGTCACCGCCAAGGGCGTTGTTGTTGTCGCCGCCCTCGCTCACCAGGCCTTCGCCCGCCGCGAAGTTGACGCTGTCCGCGCCCTCCGTGAACAGTGTCCCGATGGTGTCGGAGATGACGTTGATCGTGGTGGCGGCCCCCGCGACCTGCGCCCCGCCGGACCCGCTATTGCCCTGGTCGGAGACCGACAGGTTGATCACGTCCTGCCCGACAAAGTCCGTGTCCGGGATGTAGGTGAAGGCGTTCAGGGACGAATTCACCTCCGCCACCGTGCCGGTCAGGGTCACCGACCTGGTCAGGTCGCCGCTGACCGTCGCGGTGCCCAGCGTGATGTCGATGACGCCATTGGTCGAGGTCAGGGTGACGGAAATCTCGCCCGCCCCGGCATCACTGTCCGCGACCGACATGCCGAACACGGTGACGGCCACGTCTTCCGGCGTGTTGACGGTCTGATCGACCGTGGCGTCGGAGGCGACGAAGGTCGGGGCGCTGCCGAAGGTGCCGTCGCGGTCGTTGCCGGACGCGTCCAGCACGTGACCGCCGAAGGTCAGGTACAGCTCCAGCGTCGTTTCCGCATCGGTGTCGAGCACCTGGTCGAAGTTCGCCGCGATCTCGGCTGCGCTGCGCGCCTCCGACCAGAAGCGGACCTCGGCGATGTCGCCGTCGAAGTTCTGGGTGATTCCGGAGCCGAAGCGACCGATGAACAGGTCCTCCACCCCGGTGGTCGCGGTGCCTGTCGTCTCCGTGCTGCCGACTTCCACACCATCGACATAGAGCGTCAGGATGTTGGTGCCGTCATCATAGGTGCCCGCAATGTGGTGCGGCGTGCCGTCGGCGATGGCACCTGCCTGGACCTGCTGTCCGCCGAATTCGGAATCGAAGCGGACATGGGCCTGACCGTCCTTGACCACCAGGCTGAAGGACTGGCCGCCCCCGACCGGCTTGGTGACGACCCTGTTGAAGTCACTGCCGGTGTCGGAGGTCGTGACCCAGGCCTCGACCGTCCAGCTCACCGAATTGAACGCCGGGTCGTGTGCAACCGTGACGAAGTCATCGTTGGCCGAGGCAAACCTCTGTGCCCCGCCCGTACCGCCAGTGGCCGTCGGGGCGTCGTTGACGGCATTGACGGTGACATTCACGGTGCCCGTGTCGGTGCCGCCATTGCCGTCCGACAGGGTGTAGGTGAAGGAATCGGTGCCGTTGAAGTCGGTGTCCGGGCTGTAGGTGATGTCGCCCGTTTCCCGGTCGATCGAGACGGTGCCGTTGCTCCCCTGCGTCACGCTGTCGATGAACAGGGCATCACCCTCCACATCGCTGTCATTCAGCAGGACATCGATGCTGACCGGCGTGTCCTCGTCGGTGGTGGCCGTGTCCGTGGCGGCGACGGGGGCATCGTTCAGCCCATCCACCGCGATGGTGACCGTCAGCGTGTCGAAACCGCCATTGCCGTCAGAGACCGTGACGGTGAAGCTGTCGTCCGAAGACTGCCCCGCCGCAAGCGCCTGGAGGGTCGCGCTGCCCGTCGGGTCATAGGTGATCGACCCGGCGGCAAGCGTCACGGTCGCGCCCAGTGCCGTGGTCGCGACGGTCTCCCCATCGGATGCGAAGCCGGAGATCGTGACCTGGTCACCGTCCGGATCATTGACCCCGGCCAGGATGTCGGCGCCGTCGATCAGCAGCGTCGCGTCCTCGCTGACCGGTGCCGGGCCAGCCACCTGGCCCGCAAGGTCGGAGACGATGGTCTGCACGGTCGCGCCGCCGACAATGGTGGCGTCATTGCCCTGGCTGGAGAGATCGGTGACCGTCGTGCCTGCAACCTGGTCGAAGTTGTAGAACGCGACCAGCTCCACCTCGTTCGCCGGGTCGGCCAGCGGCCCGTTGAAGCCTGCCGCGATCTCGGCGGCGGAGCGTCCGGTGTTCCAGATCTTCAGGTCGATGACCTGGCCGTCGAACTGCCGCTCCGGGAACAGGTCGAAGCCGATCTGGATGGGGTCGGCGTTTGCCGGACCCAGCACGTAGGTCGATGACAGCCCGTCGGGCGCAACCACGCCGCTGCCGTTCGGCAGGGGCTGGTCGGTCTCGAGCTGCCGGGCCACGCCATCGACGAAGATGCTGACACTGGTACCGTCGAAGGCGACGGCCACATGGGTATCGGTGCCGGGCGAAAGGAACGCATCCACGGTCCGCACGTTGCCGCCATCGGCACTGAAGATCGCGACCTGGCCGTCGAGGTTGTGGATCCGGAAGGCCGGCAGGTCCACGGCCGACGGTCCCTTCTCGAACAGCGTCGTCAGGCCCGCGATGCTGTCGGGGTTGATCCAGGCCTCGACGGTCAGCGGCGTGGTGCCGCCGACCGGAATGGAGGCGGTGTCGGCAATGGTCAGGCCGTCACCGGCCCCGGCAAGGTCGAGCTGGTTGATCTGTGTCGGCGGGACCTGGAAGTCCTGGGCCACCGGCGCATCGTTCACCGCGTTGACCGTCAGGTTGATCGTCGTCGTATCGGTCAGCACCCCACCGTCGCCGCTGTTGCCCAGGTCGGAGGCCGTCAGCGTCAGGGTATCCGCGCCGTTGAAGCCGGCATCGGGCGTGTAGGTCAGCTGGTTGATGGCGTTGTTGATGGCGGAGACGGTGCCGGTGATGACAACGGTCCCGGTGCCGTCGCCGGTGACGCTGGCCAGCCCGGCGGTGTCGCCCAGCGTCACCGTGCCGTTGCCCGTACTGATGTCGAGCTGCGCCAGGTTGCCGCCCTCGGCCAGATCGACATCCGTAATGGCCGTGCCGTTCAGCACCAGCGTGCTGTCCTCGTCGACCGAGAAGTCGCTGCCGAACGCGGTGTCGCTACTCAGGGTCGCGCCGTTGCGCAGGATGCCGTCAAAGCCGTTGCCGCTCAGGTCAGCGAACGTCGTGCCATCGCTGCCATCGAAGTTCCAGTAGCCTTCCAGCCCGGCCTCGTCACCATTCAGCGGCGCGTCCTTCGCCGCGGCGATCTCCGCCTGCGTGCGGACCACGGACCAGACACGCACCTCGTCGATCGTGCCGTTGAAGCCGTTGTCACCGGTATTGAATCCGATGCCGAGGCCGGTTCCGTTGACTGCTGATGGCGGCGTGTTGCCGCTGGCCACCTCCACCCCGTCCACGAACAGCCGCGAGGTGGTGCCGTCGAAGGTTGCCGCGACATGCACGAACGTGTTGGCGGCGATGACACCGCCACCCGAGAACGGGAAGAGCTCCAGCTGGCCGTTGATCAGGCCGAAATACGGGGCGTCGTTGCCGACCTCGACGATGGTCCGGTGTCCGGCAAACGGTGAATCGGCCTGGTTGATCACCGCCTCGATGGTGAAGGCGTTCTGGAAGGTCGAGAGCGAGAACCCGTCAACGAAACCGCTGGCACCCCCGCTGAGCGACAGCGCCTGGCCGCCCGACGGCTCGGTGATGACGGGGGCATCGTTCACCGCGTTGACGGTCGCGCTGACGCTCTCCGTCGCGGTGCCGCCGTTCCCGTCGGAAACCGTGTAGGTGAAGCTGTCGGCCCCGTTGAAGTTCGCGTTCGGTGTGTAGGTCACCTGCCCCGACTGCGCGTCGATGGCGACGGATCCGTTGGCCCCCTGGGTGACGGCCGTGACGGTGAGCTCGTCGTTGTCGATGTCGCTGTCATTGGCCAGCACGTCGATGCTGACCGGCGTGTCCTCGTCGGTCGTGGCGCTGTCAGCCACCGCAACCGGCGCATCGTTCACCGGGTTCACGGTGACGGTGACGGTCTCCGTGTCCGTCGCGCCGACATCGAAGTTGGCGATCTGCGACAGCTCGGCATTCGACAGCCCGGTCAGCAGCGAGCTGTCGAGCGCATCGAACGCCGTGGCCTTGGCCTGGGCCTCCGCGAAATTGCCGGACTGGGCCGCGAAATGCAGGATCGAGCGGCTTTCCCCCGCCGCCAGGTCCAGCGTGAAGGTGAAGTTGTAGTTGTCCAGGCCGGTGATGCCGGCGTCACTGGCCGAGACGGCGCCGTCCGCCCCTTCGAAATGATGCAGCATGGTCGGGTCGCTGCCGCCATTGCCGTCGGCCGAGTCGTCGGAGATGACGAAGCGGTCATTCGCGTCGAAGCTGGCGTCGCCGGAGCTGGTCGTCTGGACCGAGGTGAAGCCGTCGGAGCCGAGATTGCCGAAAACCGTGATGGTCACGGTCTGGTCCACGGCGGACGTGTTGGTGATGGTCTCCAGGTACCGCGCGAAGCCCTGGTCGTCCGAGATGAACAGTCGCCGGTTGAAACTCAGTCCGGCAATGCTGGTGTCGGCGCTGCCCTCCAGCGTGCGGCCGTCGGCGCTCTGGAACACGGTGCTGCCGGCATACTGGACCTGGGTGCCGCCCTGGATGCCGAAGCGGACATTCTGCCCGTCATCATAGGCATCGTTGGAGCCGTTGTTGATGGACAGGTCCGCCTGCCGGACATCCCAGATGAAGTTCTCGCCGTCGTTCAGGATGACCGGAAGGGCGACGGCATTGGGTGTTGCCGTGCCGACCCCGGTCCCGGAACTGCCCGAGTCGCTCACGGTGTAGGTGAAGCTGTCCGTTCCGCTGAACTCGGCGTCCGGCGTGTAGATGACCTCGCCGGTCTGGGCATCTATGGCGACCGTGCCGTTGCTCCCCTGGGTCACGGCCGTGACGGTGAGTTCGTCACCGTCCACATCGATGTCATTGGCCAGCACGTCGATGCTGACCGGCGTGTCCTCGTCCGTCGTGGCGCTGTCGGCGACCGCGACCGGGACATCGTTGACGGCGTTGACCGTTACCGTGACGGTCTCCGTTGCCTCGCCACCGTTTCCGTCCGATGCGGTGTAGGTGAAACTGTCGGAGCCATTGAAATCGGCATCCGGTGTATAGATGACCTGACCGGACTGCGCGTCGATGGTGACGGTGCCGTTCGCCCCCTGGGTGACGGCGGAGACGGTCAACTGGTCCCCGTCGATGTCGCTGTCATTGGCCAGCACATCGATGGAGACCGGGGTGTCCTCGTCCGTCGTTGCGCTGTCAGCCGCCGCGACGGGCGTGTCGTTCACGGCGTTGACCGTGACGGTCACGGTTTCCGTGTCGGTGCCGCCATTACCGTCGGAAACGCTGTAGGTGAAGGAGTCGCTGCCGTTGAATTCGGCATCCGGAGTATAGGTGACCTGCCCGGTCTGCGCGTCGATGGCGACGGTGCCGTTGGCACCCTGGGTGACGGCAGAGACGGTGAGTTCGTCGCCGTCAATGTCGCTGTCGTTGGCGAGCACGTCGATGGAGACAGGTGTGTCCTCGTCGGTCGTGATTGTGTCGGCCACTGCTACGGGCGCGTCGTTCACCGCATTGACTGTGACAGTCACGGTTTCCGTGTCGGTGCCGCCATTACCGTCCGAGACCGTGTAGGTGAACGAGTCGGAACCGTTGAACTCGGCATCCGGGGTGTAGGTGACCTGGCCGGTCTGCACGTCGATGGCGACGGAACCGTTCGCCCCCTGGGTGACAGCAGTGACGGTGAGTTCGTCGCCGTCGATGTCGCTGTCGTTCGCCAGTACATCGATGCTGACGGGCGTGTCCTCGTCCGTTGTGACCGTGTCGGCCACTGCTACGGGCGCGTCGTTCACCGCATTGACTGTGACGGTCACCGTCTCTGTGTCCGTCCCGCCATTGCCATCGGAGACCGTGTAGGTGAACGAGTCGGAGCCATTGAAATCGGCGTCTGGCGTGTAGGTGACCTGGCCCGTCTGCGCATTGATGGCGACCGCGCCGTTCGCCCCCTGGGTCACGGCGGAGACCGTCAGCTCATCCCCGTCGATGTCACTGTCATTGGCCAGCACGTCAATGATGACCGGCGTGTCCTCGTCCGTGGTCACGGCATCGGCTGCCGCGACCGGGGCGTCATTCACGGCGTTGACCGTCAGGCTCAACGAATTTGTCGTTGTCAGTACGCCGCCAGCACCGGTACTGCCCAGGTCAGAAACGGTGACCTGCAAGGTGTCGGTTCCGTTGAAATCGGCATCAGGTGAATAGTTCAGGCGCGAAATTGCGGCATTCACAGCCTCCAGCGAACCGGTCACAATCAGCGTATCCGTGCCGTTGCCGAGAACCGTCGGGCGTGTATTGGTCACATTGATCGTACCGCTGGAGACTGACAGCGTGATCTCGACGTCACCCGTACCTTCGGCAACATCCACGTCCTGGATACTCAGTCCCGTTATGAGCAGTTGGGCGTCTTCATCGACGGTGATTGCTGCAACGTTGCTGAGGTTGGTCTCCACGCTCGAGACGCCTGGTGCGAAGACGACGAATGAGGCACCTGAGTCGGCTCCATTCGGATCGTCAAGACGGACACCGGTGATCAGGTCATCGAGTCCATCGCCATTGACATCCCCGGCCCCACTGACGGCGTCACCTGATTTGTCACCCGCGGAAACGCCATTGATGACGAATCCACCAATGCCTTGCTCAATATCAGCAAGTCGCGTTACTTCACCGTCGGCCTTTCCGAAAACAACAAAGCTTGCTCCAGAATCGGCACCATTCGGATCGTCGTCCCTGGCACCTACGATCAGGTCATCCAGTCCATCGCCATTGACATCCCCGGCACCGCTTACTGACCGGCCTGCTTGGTCGCTCGCAGAGACACCTTGGATAAAGAAGCCGCCATTGCCTTCCAGTACTGAAGACAGCTCTACAGCTGTGCCATCTGTCTTTCCAAAGACAACGAAACTGGTAGAAACTCCTCCAACAATCAGGTCATCTAACCCGTCGCCGTTGACGTCTCCCGCGCCGCTGACTGAAATTCCTGAGAGATCTTCGCCAGGGAGGCCCTTGATCACAAAACCGGTGACGTCTTCATCCAGAGCAAGTTGCGAGAGGTCCAGGGCATTTCCGTCTTCCTTGCCAAAGACAACGAAGCTATTCCCGGACTGTTCGTTATTTGGACCGTCAAAACCGATCCCGACAATCAGATCATCCAGGCCATCCCCATTGATATCGCCCGCGCTACTGACCGAATGCGGCTGAATGTCTGTGTCCAGGCCTCCGTTCAGGACAAATCCACCAACTCCAAGCCTGACGTCTGAGAGATCCACTGCTGTTCCATCGGATTTGCCGAAGACAACCGCACTTGCTCCATAGAGGCGACCGATCTCGTCCTCAAATCGACTGCTGACGATCAGGTCATCAAGACCGTCACCGTTTACATCGCCCGCATCGCTAACCGACACTCCCGAAAGACCATCTGGTGAAACCCCATTGATGACGAAGCCGCCGCTGCCTGTTTTGACGGCGGAAAGTTCCACTGCTGCACCATCGGCCTTGCCGAAGACGACGAAACTGGCACCAGATCTGTCGCCATTCGGATCGGCCCCTGAGGCACCAACGATCAGGTCGTCCAGACCATCGCCGTTTACATCGCCTGCGCCGCTGACGGACACACCCGACACGTCATAGAACGACTCGCCGTTGATCACGAAGCCGCCATTACCGGCTTCTACAGCCGAGAGTTCCACGGCCGTGCCATCTTCCTTACCGAAAACGACGAAACTGGCACCGGCACCGATTGCGTTCGGGTCATCTTGAGGCGCACCCACAATCAGATCATCGAGGCCGTCTCCATTGACATCGCCAGCGCCGCTGACCGAGAAACCGGATTGATCACCCGCAGACACACCATTCAATACGAAACCGCCGCTACCTGTTTCGATTTCGGAAAGTTCAACTGGCGATGTGTCGAAGACAACGGACCTGAACAACAGCGTGGGTGCATCGTTCACGGCGTTGACGGTGACGGTCACGGTCTCGGTTTCGGTGCCGCCGTTCCCGTCTGAGACGGTGTAGGTGAAGGAGTCACTGCCGTTGAAGTCGGCATCTGGCGTGTAGGTGACCTGACCGGTCTGCGCGTCGATGGCGACGGAGCCGTTCGCCCCCTGGGTGACGGCAGAGACGGTCAGTTCGTCGCCGTCGATGTCGCTGTCATTGGCCAGCACGTCGATGCTGACCGGCGTGTCCTCGTCGGTTGTGACGGCATCAGCCGCAGCGACCGGTGCATCATTCACCGCATTGACCGTGACGGTCACCGTCTCGGTGTCCGTCCCGTCGTTCCCGTCGGAGACGGTGTAGGTGAAGGAGTCGCTGCCGTTGAAGTTCGCGTCCGGCGTGTAGGTGACCTGGCCGGTCTGTGCGTCGATGGTGACCGTACCGTTGGCACCTTGCGTCACGGCTGAGACTGTCAGCTCATCGCCATCGATGTCGCTGTCATTCGCCAGCACGTCGATGCTGACCGGCGTGTCCTCGTCGGTTGTGACGGCATCAGCCGCAGCGACCGGCGCATCGTTCACCGCATTGACGGTGACGGTCACCGTCTCGGTGTCGGTGCCACCGTTCCCGTCGGAGACGGTGTAGGTGAAGGAGTCACTGCCGTTGAAGTCGGCATCCGGCGTGTAGGTGACCTGCCCGGTCTGCGCGTCGATGGCGACGGAACCGTTCGCCCCCTGGGTGACGGCTGAGATTGTGAGTTCGTCTCCATCGATGTCGCTGTCGTTGGCCAGTACATCGATGGAGACGGGGGTGTCTTCATCAGTCGTCACCGCATCAGTCGCCGCCACAGGCGCATCGTTCACGGCGTTGACCGTGACAGTCACCGTCTCGGTGTCGGTGCCGCCGTTCCCGTCGGAGACGGTGTAGGTGAACGAGTCGCTGCCGTTGAAGTCCGCGTCAGGCGTGTAGGTCACCTGGCCGGTCTGCGCGTCGATGGCGACGGAACCGTTCGCCCCCTGGGTGACGGCAGAGACAGTCAACTCATCGCCATCGATGTCGCTGTCATTGGCCAGTACGTCGATGCTGACCGGCGTGTCCTCGTCGGTTGTGACGGCATCAGCTGCCGCGACCGGCGCATCGTTCACCGCATTGACCGTGACAGTCACCGTCTCGGTGTCGGTAGCACCGTTCCCGTCGGAGACCGTGTAGGTGAAGGAGTCACTGCCGTTGAAGTCGGCATCCGGCGTGTAGGTGACCTGGCCGGTCTGGCCGTCGATTGCGACGGTGCCGTTCGCCCCCTGGGTGACGGCGGAGACGGTCAGTTCATCGCCGTCGATATCCGCATCATTTGCCAGCACATCGATGGAGACTGGGGTGTCCTCGTCGGTCGTCACTGCATCAGCTGCCGCGACCGGCGCATCGTTCACCGCGTTGACGGTAACCGTCACCGTCTCGGTGTCGGCGCTGACGCCGCCATCGATCAGGATGTTGTCGATGGTCAGGGTGAGGTCGACGATCGTGTCGCCCTCGTTCATGGCGGCGAAGCCGATCGTGTGCGTGCCTGCCGCGATCTCGATCTCGAAGGTGCCGCTCGTGATCTCGGACTGGTTCTCGGTGATCACGTGCACCTGGTCGCCGATGATCAGGAAGGCGGCATCGTTGAAGGAACTGCCCAGGTCGTTGCCGGTGATGGCGAAGTCGAACGAGAGGGTCGCCGCCTGGGCCAGGACCAGGGGCGTGTCCGACAGCATTGCCGAGCCATCGGTCGCGTTCTGAGACGAGCCGACAGCGGCGGTCAGCGCCGCGTCGAGGGAACCTGCGGCGATGCCGAGGAACGCCTCGATGTTCGCGTCCGTGTCGCCGCTGGAGACCATCGTCGCGATCTCGCCGCCGAAGCTGACATTGCCGAGCGTCGTCCAGTTGGCGCCGCCATTGGCGAAATCACCGTTGGTGACCACGCCGCCGGCACCGGTGCTGCCATCGTCGCTGACGGTATAGGTGAAGCTGTCCGTGCCGTTGAAATCCGCGTCCGGCGTGTAAATCACCTGTCCGGTCGCGCCATCGATGGTGACCGTGCCGTTGGCCCCCTGGGTGACGGCCGTGACGGCCAGCGCGTCGCCGTCGATGTCGCTGTCATTGGCCAGCACGTCGATGGAGACGGCGGTGTCCTCATCCGTGGTGGCGGCGTCCGGTGCGGCGACAGGGGCGTCGTTGACGCCGGTGACCGTGACGGTGACCGTCGCGGTGTCCGTGCCGCCCGCGCCGTCGGAGATGGTGTAGCTGAAGCTGTCCTGCACCGTCACGCCGCCGGCCAGCGTCTCGAACAGCCCATTGGTGTCGTAGTTGACGGTGCCGTCGCCGTTGGACGTGACCAGCGCCCCGGACTGCGACGTGGCATCCAGGGCAACGATGGAAAGCGTGTCCCCCACGTCCGGGTCGGCATCGTTGGCCAGCAGGTCGATGGTGACGCTGCTGTCCTCGTCAACCGCGCCGATGTCGTCGGCGGCCACGGGCTGGGCATTGCCGAGGCCGGTGAAGTCGTCGGCCACCAGCTGGGCGACAGCGACATTCTGCAGGGTCAGGGTCTGGGTGCCGTTCAGCTGGATGACCGTATCGCCATCCTGCTCCGTCGCCGCCGCCTGGATGTCGGTGATGTCCGCGAAACCGAAGGCGGAGAGATCCAGCTGCTCACCACCCCCGGCGCCGGGGGCGAAGTCGGTGACCACGATGTTGCCGTCGCCGTCACGGATGATGAAACGGTCGGCCCCCGCGCCGCCGGTCAGTGTCGTGTCGGCCGTGCCTCCTGCCAGGGTATCGGCCGCCGCGGTGCCGGTGACCTGCTCGAAGCCGCTGACACTGTCCGCCGCACCATGGCTGTCGGTCGCGGTTCCGGCACGCAGGTCGACATCGACCCCGCCCGCACCGCCGTCGGCCGAATAGTCCAGCAGGTCGGTGCCGTCACCCCCGGACAGGGTGTCCGCACCCGCGCCGCCGGTGACGGTGTCGTTGCCTGCACCAGCCACCAGGATGTTCGCCGCGTCGTCGCCGGTCACCTGGTCGCTGCCGCTTCCGGTGGTCACGTTCTCGACGCCGGTGATGCTGTCGGTCCCGACCGCGGTGGAGCCGTCGGTCGCCTGCGCCACGCCGGTGGCCAGGTTGACGTCGAGATTCGCTGTCACGGCGGAATAGTCCGCCCGGTCCGTCCCCGCTCCACCGGCCAGCGTGTCGTTGCCCGCGCCGCCGTCCAGCACGTCATCCCCGTCATTGCCGGAGACCAGGTCAGCCCCGTCGCCGCCGGAGAGCGTATCGCTGTCGGCCCCGCCGAACAGCCGGTCATCGCCGCCGTCGCCGGAGATCCGGTCCGCGCCAGTGTCACCGACCAGCGTGTCGGCCCCGGCCCCGCCGGAGAGACTGTCCGCACCCGCGAAGCCGTTCAGCAACTCGTCCGCCGCACCGCCGGTCGCGGTGTCGGCGGCGTCGCTGAGGTTGACCTGCTCGATTCCGCTCAGGCTCTCGTTGCCGCTGGCGGAGCTTGCCGTCCCCGCCGCCAGGTCGAGCGTCACCGGCCCGGACGCCGCACCGAACTCGACCAGGTCGATGCCGTCGCCACCGACGAAGGTGTCGTTGCCGGCATTGTCGAACAGGGAGTCGTCGCCCGCGCCACCGACCAGGCTGTCGTTCCCAGCCCCGCCGTCGATCAGGTCGGTTCCCGCGCCGCCGCTGATGGTGTTTGCCGCGCCGTCGCCGACCAGCACGTCCGCCCCGGCACCGCCGGTCAGGTTCTCGATGCCGATCAGGGTGTCCGCGCCGATCTCGTCCGTGGCCGCATTGATCGATGTCGCGGTGCCCGTCGCCAGGCTGGCCACGACACCGGCGGTGGTCGCGGCAAAGCTTGCCGTGTCGATGCCAGCGCCGCCGTTCAGCGTGTCGTTCCCGGCCCCGCCGGTGAGCGTGTCGTTGCCCGCCTCACCGGACAGGCTGTTGGCATTCGCATCCCCGGTCAGGCTGTCATTGCCCGATCCGCCGACGACATTCTCGATCCCCGAGAGGCTGTCGGTCCCGATCTCGTTGACCTCGCCCCTGGACTGCGCCGTGCCGGTGGCCAGGTTGACGTTCACCCCGGCTGAAGTGCTGGTGAAGGTGGCGGTGTCGGTTCCCGTGCCGCCGTCCAGCGTGTCGTTGCCGACACCGCTGCCGCCGACAAGCGTGTCGTTACCGGCCCCGCCGAACAGGCCGTTGTCGCCGTCATTGCCGGCCAGCCGGTCGCCATGGCTGGACCCGATCACCGCCTCGATCCCCTGCAGCGTGTCGGTGCTGCCGAAGCCGTCGCTGACGGTCGTGTTGGCCAGGTTGACGTCCACGGCCGAGGTGGCGTTGGCAAAGCTGACCACGTCATGGCCTGCGCCACCGGTCAGGTTGTCTGCGCCGCTGTCGGCGATCAGCGTGTCATTGCCTTCGCCGCCGTTCAGCGCATCGTTGCCTGTGCCGCCGGTCAGGTGATCGCCGCCGGTGCCGCCCTGGATGTTGTCGTTGCCCGTGCCGCCATTGATGACATCGGCACCGGTGCCGCCAAGCACGGTATCGTTGCCGCCCAGCCCCTGGATGGTGTCGTCGCCGCCGCCGCCATTGATGGAATCGGCACCCGCCGTGCCATTGACCGCATCGTTTCCGGCGCCGCGGCTGATGGTCTGGAACGGCGGAGGCTCGTCGTTCTGCGAGCCCGTGGTCTGGGTTGTCGTGGTCGTTGTCGTCGGCGCGGTCGTGGTCGGTGGCGGTGTGGTCGCGGCGAGCAGGCTGCCGGTGCCGCCCCCGTCCTGCCCGGTGCCGCCCTGTGACCCGGTGCCAGTGCCGGTGCCGGAGCCGGTCGTGCCGCCACTGGTACCCGTGCCTGTTCCCGTCGCCGGAGAGCCGGAATCGGCGGTCGCGCCGCCATCTGCCTGGCCGCCGTCAGCCTGGCTGCCGCCATCCGACTGGCCGCCATCTGTCTGGCCACCGTCCGCCTGGCCACCACCATCGGCCTGTGCACCGCTGTCCGCCTGACCGCCACCGTCTCCGGTGCCGCTGTCCGCGCCGCCTCCGTCGCCTGCGGCGGCATCGGTCGTGCCGCCGGCATCGGCGCTGCCGTCCGCAGCGTCGCCGTCGCCCGTGTCTCCGGAGTCAGCGTCGCCATCCGGACCGGCATCTGCGTCGGCACCATCCTCGGTACCGCCGTCGCCTTCCGCCGCCGCGGTCTCGCCCTCGGCGCCGCCTTCACCTTCACCGCCGCCCTCGCCGCCGCCGTCCGGGCCGCCATCGGCAGCTGCCTCGCCTTCGGGACCGCCCTCGGCATCGCCACCACCGTCGCCGTCAGCAGCCGCATCCTCCTCCTCGGCGTCGCCTTCCTCTTCCTCGGCCTCTTCCTCGTCGGCCTCGCCTTCTTCCTCGCCTTCGCCCTCGCCGGAGGCCTCGCCTTCCGCGTCACCTTCCTCGCCCTCGGCTTCGCCTTCCGTCTCCCCGGCCGCGCCGCCGCCGCCGTCACCGCGCCGGTCGCCGCCCGAACCGTCATCCCCGCCGGTCTGGCCCACTTCCGGTGTTCCCGGCAGGTTGCTCAGCGCGTTGCCGAACTTCGATTCGATCTCCGTCCGGCTGAAGATGCGTGGTGCCGCAGGGGCCTGGAACTGGCTGGAGGTCTGCGTGCCCTCGAACGCCTGGCTCAGCTCGACCCCGCCCGCCGCGTTGGAGACGAAGATCCGCCCCGTCGTGCCATCCTCCTGCGGCAGGTTGACGACCTCCGACAGCTCGCCCTCCTGCGCGCCCTGTCCGCCGACGAAGGTGCCGCGCACACCGATGGTCAGCACCGGGGTCTTCACCGTCAGCGCGTCATCCCCGACCTTTGCCACCGCGCCGGAGACGAAGGAGAAGGAGCCCTGCAGCACGTTGACGACGGCGCTGCCGGTGTTCGCCGACGGGTCGTAGACGAAGTCGTCCAGCACCATCCGGGCGTCGCCGCCGATGGAGAAGGTGGTGTCGTCGTTGAAGCGGATGCCGGCGGCACCGTTCTCCGAAGTCTCCACCACGTCATCGGTGTAGACCGGGTCGCCGACCTGGACCTGTTCGCGGGAACCGTTGACACGGGTGACGAAGACCTCGCCATCCGCCTGCTCGATCACGCCGATCGGATCGCCCAGCGCGCCCTCGCCCTGCTGCGCCAGGCCCGTCGCGCGCGGTCCGGCCAGCACCTCGGCCAGGCTGCCGTCGATGCGCGCGCCGTTCAGGGTGTAGAGATCCGGCGGTGTCTCGGAGGAGAAGAAGTTGATGACCAGGACGCGGCTGCCGTCCTTGCCCACCAGGATGAGATCGGGACCGGAGCGGACGAACTGCGCCGTCAGCAGCAACAGGCCCTGGTCGATGACAACGCTGGAGCGGTCGGAGGCATCGACGACAGCCACGAATCCGGACGCGTCGTCACCGCCGCCAGTGCCGCCGCCAAGGGGGCCTGCTGGTGGGAGGTCGCGCGCCACTACCGGCTCCCGCTCGCATTGCGCGTAGAGATCATCCCCTCACTCCGCCGCTCGCCGACCGGACATCATGCAACGTGCCTCGGTTCGGCCAACCAAATATCCGAAACCCGTCCGACCCCCCGGAACAGGTTCCGTTCACGAGACCTGTTCTACGCCCGAATCACTCGACAGCGTAGCAAAAAGTCCCTGTTCACAGATGCATAGGGCGAATCCCGGCCACATGCCCCGCCCGGTGACCATTCTGCATCGGTGTAACAATGTCACCACGGATGCAGGTTCAACAAGGCGACATGCATCGTCGCGTGACGGTGTTAACAAACAATTCCCGGCAAATGCCCGCAAAACCCACCGAATGCTCGTCTTGGTCGTATTGGGCGAAATCCATTCTTCGTGAAAGGGTGTCCGGTCAGGGCGTGCGCTTTCGCCTGGATGGCGGTTTTGCCGCATCCGCCCGGAAGGCCGCATCGATGGCGCGATGGGCCCAGGCAACCGCTTCGTCCCGGTCGTCATACAGTCCCTCCGGCAGGGCGAAGTAGCTCAACACCCCACGCTTACCCTTCGCGGTGTCGTAGGTGAAGGGTTCCGACCCGGCCGCCTCGTAGTCCGGGCGATTCACCTCGTCGACCTTCATGTAGACCGTCTCGCGGATGACCAGGGCGAACATCAGTCCCTGGTGGAACAGTCCGGCCCCGCCGAACATGCGCCGCAGCACCACTTCCCCGACAGGGTCGAACAGTTCCAGCACGAAGTCGCGATATTCGGGGCTGATGGCCAATATGAAACTCGGTGCATTGAGGGTTGCCGGACGGCTGGAATGGCTGTCAGTCTGGCAGAAGCGTGCCGGAATGGGGAGGAAATGCGCAATGGATCTCGGGCTTCAGGGACGGAACGTCATCGTCACCGGCGGCAGCCGCGGAATCGGTTTCGGCATGGCGGAGGCCTTCGCGCGGGAGGGGGCGAACGTCGCGATCTGCGGCCGGACGGCCTCCAGCCTGGATCAGGCGCAGGAGAGCCTGGCGGCGCACGGCACGCAGGTCATCGCGCTGCCCTGCGATGTGGCCGATCCGGCGGCGCTGAAGGGCTTCATCGAGGGAGCGGCTGAGGCGATGGGCGGCCTGCATGTCATGGTCAACAATCCCTCCGGCTTCGGTCGCACCGATGACGAGGAGGGCTGGCAGGCCGGCCTGGACATCGACCTGATGGCCCTGGTGCGCGCGGGCTGGACCGCGGTGCCGCTGATCGAGAAGTCGGGTGGCGGCAGCATGATCCACATCTCCTCCATCTCCGGCCTGATGGCGTCCGGGCGGACGCCGCCCTATGGCGCGGTCAAGGCAGCGGTGATCCAGTACACCAAGACCCAGGCGGTGGAACTGGCGCCGAAGAACATCCGCGTGAACTGCATCGCCCCCGGTTCCATCGAGTTCCCGGGCGGTGTCTGGGACATGGCGCGGCAGAACAACCCGACCCTCTACAAGGGCATCCTGGCCAGCATCCCGCACGGGCGCATGGGCCGCGCCGACGAGGTCGGCAAGCTCGCCGCCTTCCTGGGGTCCGACGCGGCATCCTGGGTCACCGGCCAGACCATCGCCGCCGATGGCGGACAGATGCTCAGCTGAGCGGCGGCAAGGGTTCGGTCCGGCCGGTCAGTCCGGTTTCCGCCTTGCGCGCCGGGCGGCGAGGTTCAGGATCTCCACCAGGACCGAGAAGACGATGGCCGCGTAGATGTAGCCACGCTCGATATGGAAATGCAGGCCGTCGGCGATCAAGGCCGTGCCGATCAGCAGCAGGAAGCTGAGCGCCAGCATCTTCGTCGTCGGATGGGTGCGGATGAAGCGGGAGACCGGTTCCGCCGCGAACAGCATCACCGCCATGGCGATCACCACCGCGGTGACCATCACCGGCAGGTTCTGGGTCATGCCGATCGCGGTGATGACGGAGTCCAGCGAGAAGACGAGATCCAGGGCAACGATCTGGGCGATGGCGAAGGCGAAACCGGTGGAGGCCTTCGCGCCGGAGCTCTCGTGACCGCCCTCGACCTCCGAATGGATCTCGAACGTGCCCTTGGCGATCAGGAACAGCCCGCCGCCGAGCAGGATCATGTCGCGCCAGCTGACCGCATGGTCGCCGATGCTGAACACCGGTGTGACCAGCCCCGCGATCCAGACCACGACGGAGAGCAGCGCCACGCGCATGCCGAGCGCCAGTGCCAGCCCGATCCGGCGTGCGGTCGCCTGGCGTTCCGGTGGCAGCTTCTCGGTGACGATGGACAGGAAGACCAGGTTGTCGATGCCGAGTACGATCTCCAGCGCCGTCAGGGTCGCCAGGGAGGCCCAGATGCTCGGATCACTCAGCCATTCCATTCGGTATCGGCCTGATGTTGCTGCGCTCAGATTTCCACGAAATCGGCGCAGTAGGGGTTGGACATGCGCTCGTTGCCGAACGTCGAGGTGTCACCATGGCCGGGCACGAAGGTGACATCGTCGCCCAGCGGCCAGAGCTTTTCCCGGATCGAGGTGATGAGCTGGTGATGGTTGCCGCGCGGGAAGTCGGTCCGGCCGACCGATCCGCGGAACAGCACGTCACCGACGATCGCCACCTTGGCGTCGGCATTGTAGAAGATGACATGGCCCGGCGTGTGGCCGGGGCAATGGCGGACCTCCAGCGTCAGGCCGCCGACGGTGACGGTATCGCCATCCTCCAGCCAGCGGTCCGGGGTGAAGCTGCGGGCACCGTCGAAGCCATAGCGGCTGCCCTGTTCGTCCAGCCGGTCGATCCAGAAGGTCTCCTCCTTCTGCGGTCCCTCGATGGGCAGGCCAAGTTCCTCCGCGATGGCGGCGACCGCACCGGCATGGTCGATGTGCCCGTGCGTGACCAGGATCTTTTCCAGCGTCACGCCCTGTTCCTTTGCCACGCCCAGCAGGTGATCCTTGTCGCCGCCGGGATCGGTCAGCGCGCCCACCATGGTCTCCGGGTCCCAGATGACGCAGGCGTTCTGGCGGAACGGGGTGACGGGGACGATGGCGACTTTCATGTGGACAGCTCCTGAACGGTCAGTTGCCCAGAAATAGGGCCGGACGCGTTACAGGTGAAGCCTCTATTGCCTGACCCGCCCATGCATGACGCGCCGCTTCCGTCCCCGGCAACGGTCCCTATGGTGTCGCGGAGCAAAGGGGACGGAAAGTCTGGAAGGAGTGCCATGCGCGAGAACGAGATCAAGGGCGCGCCGCTGCTGAGTGACCACATGCCGGTGTCGGTCATCGAGCGCGGCGACGGCTTCTATGTCATCGAGACCACCTTCACCGATTATCACCTGAACGCCGCCGGGTCGGTGCATGGCGGCATCATCGCCGCCTTCCTGGACTGCGGCATCGCCGGCGGCGGCGCCTCCAGCCGCAACCGGGGTGTCGGCATGTACGGCGTGACCGTCACCATGAACATCAATTTCGTGCGCGGTGCCCGCGCCGGGGATGCCCGCGTCACTGCCCGGGTCATCGGCGGCGGCGCCAGCACCAAGTTCGTCGAGGCCGAGCTGACGGACGGCGGGGAGGGGCCGGTGGCTACAGCCTCCGCCACCGTGAAGGTGATCGAGATGCCAAGCCTGTCCAGATAGGGCTATTGTCTGGCGAGACAGGTCTCGGATTCGGGGGAATGACATGGAAGTCCTGGTGCTGGGGGCCGCCGCAGGGGGCGGGTTTCCGCAATGGAACTGCAACTGCGTCAACTGCCGCGCCTTCTGGGATGGCGATCCGGCGCTGCAGGCGCAGACCCAGTCCTCCATCGCCGTGTCGGCGGACGGGGCGCGGTTCGTGCTGTTCAATGCCTCCCCCGACCTGCGCCAGCAGATCG
The DNA here is from genome assembly GCA_965228535.1 of Minwuia sp. Taxonomy (GTDB): domain Bacteria; phylum Pseudomonadota; class Alphaproteobacteria; order Minwuiales; family Minwuiaceae; genus Minwuia. Next base: position 131,966 of record CBDDHU010000004.1, read on the forward strand.
AGCGCAACCCGGCGCTGCATCCGAAGACCGGCCTGCGCGACAGCCCGATCCGTGCCGCCGTGCTGACCAATGGCGATGTCGACCACACGGCGGGCCTGCTCAACCTGCGGGAAAGCCAGCCGCTGGCGCTCTACGCCACGCAGCGCATCCATGACGTGCTGGCCGCCAACAGCATCTTCAACGTGCTGAACCCCAAGTTCGTCGACCGCCGCCCCTTCGTGCTGGACCGGCCGGTGGAGCTGAAGGAGCAGGACGGCACGCCGCTCGGCCTGACGCTGACGGTCTTTCCCGTGCCCGGAAAGGTGGCGCTGTGGCTGGAGGATGGCTCCGCCGACAACAATTTCGGCACAGTCGACGAGGACACGGTAGGGGTGGAGATCGCCGACGGGCAGGGGCGGAAGCTCTACTACATCCCCGGCTGTGCCCGCATGACCGACGGACTGGCGGCGCGGCTGAAGGGGGCGGCAATGGTGTTCTTCGACGGCACGCTGTGGACCGATGACGAGATGATGGTGCAATCGGTGGGCATCAAGACAGGCCAGCGGATGGGGCACATGGCGATCAGCGGACCGGAGGGCACGCTCGCCGCCTTCGACGGGCTGGATGTCGGGCGCAAGGTGTTCATCCACCTGAACAACACCAACCCGGTGCTGCGCCGCGACGCCGCCGAGCGGGCGGAGGTGGAGGCACGTGGCTGGACCGTGGCGGAGGACGGCATGAGGTTGAGCCTGTGAGCGACGTCGCCCTGGACAGCGCCGGCCCCATCCACAGCTACCGCAAGCTGGTGAAGGCGGGCGAACTGAACCACGACCCGGTGCAGGAGCTGGCGGCGGAGAAGCTGCAGTCGCTGCATCACCGGCTGCAGGACTACGACCCGGGCAAGGAGAAGGGCGTGCGCCGCCTGTTCCAGTTCGGGGCCCGCAAGAAGGTGGGGGAGGTGCCGTCGGGCCTCTACATCTATGGCGGCGTGGGGCGCGGCAAGTCGATGATCATGGACCTGTTCTTCGACACCGCGCCGGTGCCGCGCAAGCGGCGCATCCATTTCCACCGCTTCATGCTGGAGGTGCATGCCGACGCCCACCGGTTCCGCCAGACCGCGAAGGATGCGCGCGAGGGCGACGACCCGATCCCGCCCATCGCCGACCGGGTGGCGGGGGAGGCGACGCTGCTCTGCTTCGACGAGTTCCAGGTCACCGACGTGGCCGACGCGATGATCCTGGGGCGGCTGTTCACCGCGCTGTTCGAACGCGGCGTGGTGGTGGTGGCGACATCGAACCGGGCACCGGTCGATCTCTACAAGGACGGGCTGAACCGCCAGCTCTTCCTGCCCTTCATCGACCTGCTGCAGCAGAAGCTCGACGTGCTGCATCTCGACAGCCCCACCGACTACCGCATGGACCGGCTGAACCAGATGCCGGTCTATATCTCGCCTCTGGGGCCGGAGGCCGATGCGGCGCTGGAGAAGGACTTCGCGGCGCTGACGGAGGGGGAAGAGGCGGTGCCCGACCGCCTGACCACCCAGGGCCGCACGCTGGAGATCCCCCGTACCGCCAAGGGCGTGGCCTTCATGGGCTTCGCCAGCCTGTGCGAACGCCCGCTGGGAGCAGCCGACTACCTGGCGCTGGCGGAGCGCTACCACACGCTGATCCTGGCCGAGGTGCCGAAGATGACGCGGGAAAAGCGCAACGAGGCGAAGCGCTTCGTCACCCTGATCGATGCGCTCTACGAGAACCGCACCAAGCTGATCTGCGCCGCCGACGCCGCGCCCGACGACCTCTATCCGTCAGGCGACGGCGCCTTCGAGTTCCACCGCACTGCCAGCCGCCTGCACGAGATGCAGTCCGCCGAGTACCTGGCGGAACCGCACGTGCTCAGGGGCGGGTGAGGCCGGGGTTCAGGTCGAGCCGTCGCCCCGCTTGGCCTTGAAGCGGCGCATGCCCTTCAGCCAGCGGTCCACGTCCAGCGCCTTGCGCTTCATGTACTCGCGCACTTCCTCGTGCGGCAGGATCAGGAACTCTTCCTTGTCCATGGTGCGGATGACGCAATCGGCCAGTTCCTCCGGCTCCATCATGCCGTCCACGGAGGCGACGGAGACCTTGCGGCCGGAGGTCATGGCGGTGCGGACCGCCTGCGGGGCCAGCACGGACACCCGGACCCCCCGGTCGCCGTAATTGATCGACAGCCACTCCGCGAACGCCACCGCGCCATGCTTGGTGACGGAATAGGTCGACGAGTTGACATGGGTCAGCAGGCCCGCCGCCGACGCGGTGTTGACCAGGTAGCCTCCGCCGCGCACGGCCATCTTCTCCGCGACCGCGCGGGCGGCATAGACATGGGCCATGACGTGGATGTCCCAGTTCTGCTGCCAATCCTGGTCGGAGGCGTCGAGCCCGCCCATGCGCGCGATACCGGCGTTGGAGACGAAGACGTCGATGTGGCCGTAGGCATCTTCCGCCGCCTTAACCAGCGCCTGGATCTCAGATTCCTTCGCCACGTTGGTGACCACGGCCAGGCCCCCGACCGACTCGGCAACCTGCTTCAGCGCTTCCTCCTGCAGGTCGGCGACGACGATGCCCTTCGCCCCTTCCGCGTGGAACCGCTCCGCCAGTGCCTTGCCGATCCCGGAGGCTCCCCCGGTGATGACGCAGATCTTCCCCTCGACACGCATGTTCGGATTCTCCCCATTCCTGTTCGCGTCAAATCTAGCGACTGAAGGCGGCTGTTGTCGCGGCATTCGTTCAATGCTTCCATGCGGGCGCGGAACAACCACCGGAGAACAGGACGGGAGAGCATCATGGGAACGTGGAACAGCCTGCAGGGACATGTGAGGACCATCGCGGCCATCGGCATCGCAGCGGGTGTCGCGAGTTTCGCGGCCGGCAGCGCGATGGCGGCCGACCCGGCCTCGTGCGAGACCGTGCGCTTCTCCGATGTCGGCTGGACCGACATCACGGCAACCACCGCCGCCACCTCGGTCGTGCTTTCGGCGCTGGGCTACGAGCCCGACGTGAAGGTGCTGTCGGTTCCTGTCACCTACACTTCCCTGAAGAATGGCGACATCGACGTCTTCCTCGGCAACTGGATGCCGACCATGGAGGCGGACATCGCCCCCTACCGGGAGGATGGCAGCGTTGAGACCGTCGGCGTCAACCTGGAGGGGGCGAAGTACACCCTTGCCGTGACCCAGGGTGCCTATGATGACGGGCTGAAGAGCTTTGCCGACATCGCGAAGTTCCGCGACCGGCTGGACGGCAAGATCTACGGCATCGAGCCGGGCAATGACGGCAACCGCCTGATCCTCGACATGATCGAGAAGGATGCTTTCGGCCTGAAGGGCTTCGAGGTCGTGGAGTCGTCTGAGCAGGGAATGCTGGCGCAGGTCTCCCGCGCCGCGCGCCGGGGCGAGGACGTGGTCTTCCTGGGCTGGGAGCCGCATCCGATGAATGCCAACCACAAGATGGCCTACCTCTCCGGCGGCGATGACTGGTTCGGCCCGGACTATGGCGGCGCGACCGTCTACACCAATGTCCGTGCCGGTTACACCAGCGCCTGTCCGAACGTCGGGAAGCTGCTCACCAACCTGAAGTTCAGCCTGGCGATGGAGAACGAGATCATGGGCGCCATCCTGAATGATGACGAGGAGCCGAGGAAGGCCGCGACCGCCTGGCTGAAGGCCAATCCGGCGACCCTCGACACGTGGCTGGACGGTGTCACCACGCTGGATGGTGGCAACGGGCTGGCCGCCGTGAAGGCGGAGCTTGGCCTCTGAACGAGACCTTTCGGGCGGGGTGCCGTGCGCCCCGCCCCTCTCACATCCTGGGGAGGACTGATCCATGCGTTTCTTTGACTGCGGCACTGCGCCCAGCCCGCGCCGTGCGCGCATCTTCATCGCCGAGAAGGGGCTGGATATCCCGACCACCGAGATATCCATCGCCAAGGGCGAACAGCTCGGGGCCGATTTCCTGAAGATCAATCCGCGCGCGACCGTGCCGGTGCTGGAGACCGATGACGGTGTCACGCTGACCGAGAACCTGGCCATCGCCGCCTACCTGGAGGAGGTCGGCGACGGTCCGAAGCTGATGGGCACGACCCCGGCGCAGAAGGCGGAGATCCTGCAATGGGCCGCCATCGCCGAGAGCCAGGGCGGCGCCGCGGTGGCGGAGGCGCTGCGCAACGGCAACCCGCACATGAAGGGCCGCGCCCTGCCCGGTCCCGACAATTACGAGCAGATTCCCGCGCTGGCCGAACGCGGCGTGCAGCGCGCCGGCCGCTTCCTGGAGATGCTGGAGCAGCGCCTGCAGGGCCGCGAATGGATGGTGGGCGACAGCTTCTCCTACGCCGACATCACCACCTTCGTCTTCGTCGACTTCGCCCGCATCATCAAGGTGCGCGTCGACGAGACCAAGCCCGCCCTGAATGTCTGGTACACGAAGATGAAGGAACGCCCGAGCGCGTCGCTGTAGGGCGCACCACACGGAGGCAGGGCGATACGGGTCATCATGGTACTGGCTCTCGGCGGCCGTCGTGAAGTCGTGGTGGTGGAGCGGCGGTAGGGTTCCCCGTCGCCATCAGGACGGAAGGGCTTCAGCCCTTCTGGCGGTCGAGACACCTGCCGCCTCGATCCCATGTCCAGACCGTGCCGGAACCCTGGACCTCGACACCGCCCAGCCAGCCATTGCGGTGCATGAGGCCGAACGCGTCCTGTGCGCCGCCCGCAACCCTCTCGCCGGTAGGGGTGAGGGAGAGCCGCTGGTTCCCAAGAGTGTCGCGGTCCGCTTGCGACATCGGTTGCGGCACGAACGGACCGGGTTCACAGGCCATCAGCCCGGCGCTGCAGAGCGCATCGAGCGTCGAAAAGGTCCGCCAGTCCCCGATGAAGAGGCATGTTTCCAGCGCCATGTTCTGCGCGAACAGGGCATCGGGAGACTGGCACCCGTCGCGGACAAGGTGGAGCAACTGGTTCTCCGTCCGGCTCAGTCCGGTCGTGCTGTCCGGGAATTCCTCCAGGTGGCGCCAGAGTGCCGGTGCCAGAAAGGGAAGGGCGTCCAGATCGCCTTTCAGGAATGCTACGAGATCGCGCGGATCGTCGGAGCGGAACGCGGCCCACCCGGACACGGCAAGCGCCAGCATGTCCTGCGTGACCGGCTGCCGTAGCGCGAACAGCGAAGCCATCTGGTCCGCATCAAGTTCGCTGATGCCATGGAAACCCGGCATCCCCGGAAAACCGTCGATGCAGATCATCTCCAGCGAGGTTGCGCCTTGTCCGGTGCCCGCGAACCAGTCCAGAAGCTGGAGGAGCTGCAACTGGTCGAGCAGATCATGCTCGAACCAGAGCAGGATGTCATCGCGACCGGTCGATGCTGCCAGGCGCTCATCCCTCTGTTCGAAATCCCGCTCCACCACCGCCGGATCAAGGTGAGGGTCGGCCAGGTGCCGTGCGCGCAGCGGGCGGAGGGCGGCGAGATCATGTCCTGCCGGAAAGGGCCCGTGATGCATGGGGTCACGCCACGGCAACACGTCGCCGGACACGCCGCAGCGCCGTATGACGCCTGCCGCACTGTCGCCGTTCGTGATGTTCAGCCTTGCCAATCTGTCCTCGCCGGAGTTGGGGTCTCCCGATGCGGCACCGGCAGCGATCTATTCCGTCTCGCCCCGGCGTCGCAGCATCTTCTGCAGCAGTTTCGGACCGGTCTCCGGGCGGCTCCAGGGGCAGACGGCAATGCAGATGCCGCAGCCGTAGGTCTGGTTGAAGTAGGGCACGCAGCGATCGAAATCGACGTACCACTTCTCGACGCCGCGCACGGTCTTCCTGCCGTCCGAAATGGCATCGGGCGGACAGGCGCGGCTGCAGACCTGGCAGTTCTCGCAGAACCCGTCGGCGCCGAAATCGTCCGGCGTGTCCGCGTGCAGCGGCATGTCGGTCAGGACCGCCGCCAGCCGGAAGGAGGAGCCGAAGCGGCGGTGGATGATCGATCCGTGCTTGCCCAGTTCCCCCAGCCCCGCGGCGATGGCAGCCGGCACCATGACCAGCGGGCCGCCGACGGGGCCGCCATGCGGCACCGCCTGGAAGCCCCGTTCCCTGATCCAGTCGGCCAGGGCGCGGGCGGCGCGGGTGCCGCGATTGTACTGTCGCATCACCTCCACGACCGAGGGCGGTTCCGGCGCGGTGGCCAGTTCGGCATGGTCCATCCGGACCGCGATCATGATGACATGCGGCAGGTCGGCACTGTGTCCCTGGTAGATCCATTCGGGCCGCATCCGGGCGATGCCGACATCGTCCGCCTCCACCCGCAGCGCCTCCGCCTTCACCGCGCGGGTGAAGCTGTCGGCATCGCCGGTCGCGCGGACCTCCGCCACGGGCGCGCGTTCCTCCCTGCCGCGTCCGCCGAGGCTGTGCCGCATCTCCATGATCTGCGGCACGTCGCGACGCGTCTTCTCCAGCATCCAGTCCTGCAGGCGGCCATGCGGCAGTTCACGCGGGTCCTGCCAGTAGATCGGGCTGGGTTGCCGCACCTCGGTCTCCCCCAGGCCGTTGATCGTGTTGCCGGAGATGTCGGGGAACAGGGACAGTTGCTCCGGGTCGATGGTGGCATCGAGGACTCGCCCGTCATAGGCATGCCCGGTCACTTCAGCCAGTCCTTCAGCCGCGCCGCCGCCTCCGCCATTTCCTCGGTGGTGCCGGCGAAGGAGAAACGGACATACCGGTGCCCGCGCGGGGGGTCGAAGTCGATGCCGGGAGTGGCCGCGATGCCGGTCTCCGCCAGCATCCGTTGGCAGAACGTCACCGAGTCGTTCGTGTGGCGGCTGACGTTGGCGTAGATGTAGAAGGCCCCGTCCGCCGGGGCGAGGTCGTCCAGGCCGGCGCGGGGCAGTTCGCGCAGAAGCAGGTCCCGGTTCGCCCGGTAGCGCACCATGTTGGCCTCCAGTTCCTCCCCGCAGTCGAAGGCGGCGATGGCGGCATGCTGCGACAGGGCGGGGGGCGAGATGAAATGGTTCTGCGCCAGGCACTCGACGGAGCGGTGCAGGTCCTGCGGCACCACCATCCAGCCCAGTCGCCAGCCGGTCATGGAGAAGTACTTCGAGAAGCTGTTGATGATGATCACCCGGTCGCTCAGGGCGGCGGCCGTGACGGCAGGCCCGTGATAGGTGATGCCGTGATAGATCTCGTCGACGATCAGCCGCATGTTCCGCTGGTCGCAATAGCTGATCAGGTCGCGCATGGACTCGGTGTCCAGCATCGTGCCGGTGGGGTTGGCGGGAGTCGCCACCAGCAGCGCGTCCAGCGGCCCCTCGACCGCGTCCAGCAGCTCCGGCGTCGGCTGGAACCGGGTCTCCGGCCCGGTCGGCACGCCCACCGCCTCGATATCCAGCGATGTCAGGATGTTGCGGTAGGCGGGATAGCCCGGCTCGGCCAGGGCGATGCGGTCCCCGGCGTCCATGGCGGCGAGGAAGGACAGCAGGAACGCCCCCGACGACCCGGTGGTCACCGCGATCCGCTCCGCCGGGATGCGCACCCCGTAATAGTCGCGGTAGTGGCGCGCGATGCGGGCCCGCAGTTCCGGGATGCCGAGCGCGTCGGTGTAGCCGAGCCGCTGGTTCGCCGCCGCCGCAGTCGCCGCCTGCAGCACACCGGACGGGGCGGGGGTGGAGGGCTGGCCGACCTCCAGGTGCAGCACGGGCTTGCCCTCGGCCTCCCGCTGCGCGGCCGCCTTCATGACCTCCATCACGTAGAATGGCGGGACGGCCCCGCGTTTCGACACTTTCATGCCATGTTTTCCTTCAATAACATCGGCTGCCCGATGGACCTGGCCTGAGGAGTATCGCGAAAGTGCGACGTCTGAACTGCCTGCAGCTGCTGATGCGCGGCCGGAACCTGCTTGCGCGGATGTCCGGGCCTGTTGCGGCACTGGCGCTGATGCTGCTGTTCACGATGCCGACCCATGCCCAGAACCGCTCCCTCAATCTCGTCCGGGACGCGGAAATAGAACATATCCTCGCGCTGTACGCCAAGCCGCTGTTTCAGGCCGCCAATCTGGATCCGCGGGTGGCGCGGACCTACCTGGTGAACGATCCGTCGCTGAATGCCTTCGTCGCCGGGGGGCAGCGGATCTTCGTCTTCACCGGCCTGATCCTGAAGACCGAACTGCCGCGACAACTGGTCGGCGTGCTGGCGCACGAGACCGGCCATATCCGCGGTGGTCACCTGTCGCGGACGGCGGAGGCACTGGCCAACGCGCAGACCCTGTCGATCATCGCCGCGCTGCTGGGCGGTATCGCCGCCGCCGCATCCGGCAACGGGCGGGCAGCCGGGGGACTGATCGCGGGCGGGTCGACCGCCGGAACCGGCATGTTCCTGGCCTATTCGCGCAACCAGGAATCGGCGGCCGACCAGGCGGCGGTGGACCTGATGGAGCGGGCCGGCTGGTCGCCGAAGGGGATCGTCGAGTTCCTGAGCGTGCTGGACCAGCAGTCGTTCCTGGTCGGCGACCGTGGCGGCAACAGCTACCTGCGCACCCATCCCGTCAGCTATGAACGCATCGAGGCGCTGGAAACACGGGTGGCGCAGTCTCCGCTGGCCGGGCAGGAGGATCCGGCGGACCTGGTGCGGGCGCATGACCTGATGCGGGCGAAGCTGGCCGGGTTCGTGCGCGAACCGCGTGACGTGATGCGCGACTACCCGCCGGAGGATACCTCCGACGTGGCGCGCTATGCCCGTTCCGTCGCCTTCATGCGGCTGGCGCGGACGGACGAGGCGCTGGCGGAGATCGACGCCCTGATCGCGGCGCATCCCGACAATGCCTACTTCGTGGAACTGCGCGGGCAGATCCTGCTGGAGGGGGGCAGGGTGGCGGAATCGCTGCCGCCGCTGCGCCAGGCAGCAGAGAGCATCCAGCACGCTGCCGTCTCCACCATGCTGGCCCAGGCGCTGATCGCCAGCAACACCCCGGCCACGGATGCGGAAGCGCAGGCGCTGCTGGAACAGGTGGTGCGGTTCGAGAACGACAATGCCCAGGCCTGGAGCCAGCTTGCCATCGTCCATGGCCGTCTCGGCAACCGGGGCATGTCACTGCTGGCGGGGGCGGAGCAGTACTTCCACACCGGCCAGCTCGACTTCGCCGAGGAACAGGTGGTGCGGGCGCTGGGCATCCTGCCCAATGGCTCGCCGGACTATTACCGGGCGCTGGACATCCAGAACGCCATCGCCACCATCCGTCGCCGCGCGCGCTGAGGGGTCATGGCGGAGGGTCGGCGGGAATCTTTCACACGGATGTGGCTTGCGGTGCCGTCGCCGCGCGGGCAGAACGGGTTCCAGCGACTGTCACATCACCAGCCGGGAGCCTGTCCCTTGATCAGAACCATGCTCGCCATCCTGCTCGCCCTCCTGTTCGTGCTGCCCGTGCAGGCGCAGGAGAGTGACCCGGAGGAACAGGCCAGGATCGAACAGATCGTCCGCGACTACCTGATCCGGCACCCGGAAGTGATCGTTGAGGCGCTGCAGGAGATGCAGCGGCGGGAGGAGATCGCGGAGCGGGAGCGGACCAGCGCGATGATCGCCGCCCACATGACCCAGCTGGATGACCCGACCGGCCGTTTCGTTGCCGGCAACCCGGACGGTGACGTGACGGTGGTGGAGTTCTTCGACTATCGCTGCGGCTACTGCAAGCGTGCCTTCCCCGCCCTGATGGAGGCGATCCACAGGGACGGCAATGTCCGGCTGGTGTTCAAGGAATTCCCGATCCTGGGCGAGGACTCGGTGCTTGCCGCGCGCGGGGCGCTGGCTGCGGCGAAGCAGGATCGCTACTACGACATGCACGTGGCGCTGATGCAGGAACGCGGCAGCTACACCATGGCCAAGGTGCTGGCGGTGGCGCGCGACCTGGGGCTGGACGTGGAGGCGCTGCAGGCCGACATGTCGAGCCCCGAGGTGGATGCCGCCATCAGCCGTAACCGCACCCTGGCCCGGACGCTGAAGATCACCGGCACGCCCGGCTTCATCATCGGCGACCAGGTGATCCCCGGCGCGATCAGCACCGCACAGATGCTGTCCCTGATCGCGCAGGTGCGCGACGCGCGGGGCTGAGCGACCTGCGTTTCGTCAGGAAATCCAGGTGTTGCCACCAGTTCCGACGGCGCTGCCGGACTTGATCCGGCAGCCCACTGTGCCGCCTCTGAACCTCAGCATGGGCACCCGCATCACGTGCGGGTGCGCCGTGGAGTTCGGGCGGTAACGGTCATCGCCGCGCCTGGTGTATCCCCGAAATTGCCTCAGCCGAACTTCGCCAGGAACTGCACGATCTTGCGGGTGCGTGGGGCGAACAGCTTTTGTGTGAAGAACTGGCCTGCCGCGCGCTTGGAGACTTCGCCGAGGGTGGGGTAGGGCAGGACGGTGCCGGCGATGTCGCCGATCTTCATTCCCTTGGAGATGGCCAGCGCCCAGAGGCCGATCAGTTCGCCCGCATGGGCACCGACGATACCGGCGCCGAGGATGCGTCCCTTCCGCGTGGTGATCACCTTGACGAAGCCTGATCCCAGCCGCTCCGCCGAGGCGCGGTCATTCTCCGCGAACGGCCAGCGCAGGATGTTGATCTCCCCGTTCGCTTCCCGTGCCTCGTCCTCCTGCGCGCCGACCCAGGCCAGTTCCGGGTCGGTGTAGGTCACCCAGGGCACGATGTCGGTCTTCGCCCTGGCGGGCAGGCGGAACAGGATGTTGCGGATCGCGATCCCGGCGTGATAGCCGGCGACGTGGGTGAACTGCAGCCCGCCCGCCACGTCGCCGATGGCGTAGACCCGGCGGTTGGTGGTGCGCAGGCAGGCGTCGACCCGGATGCCCTTGCCGGTGTGCTCGATCCCGGCGGCGTCCAGGTCCAGCCGTTCCACGTTCGCCTTGCGGCCTGCCGCCACCAGCAGGTGGCTGCCCTCGATCCGCTCCCCGTCATCCAGCACGATCACCGGCCCGGCCTCGACGGCGGCGATCTTCACGCCCTCCCGGATGTCGACGCCGTCGGCGCGGATGCGGCGCAGCGCGATGGCGGTCAGTTCCGGATCGTCCTTGCCGAAGGCGCGGAATGCCTCCAGCACCGTCACCCGTGATCCGAGCCTGCGATGCGCCTGCGCCATCTCCAGCCCGATCGGGCCGCCGCCGATCACCAGCAGGTGCTCCGGCTGTTCCCGGTTGTCGAAGATGGTCTCGTTGGTCAGGTAGGGCACGCTGTCGAGACCGGGGATCGGCGGTGCCACGGGGGAGGATCCGGTGGCGATGACGAAGCGGCGGGCGCGGATGCGCGTCTCCCCTGCCTGCACCGTGCGTTCGTCGATGAAACGCGCCCATTCGCGGATCACGGTGACGCCCAGCCCCTCGAACCGTTCCTGGCTGTCCACCGGCGCGATACCGTCGATCACCCCGCGCACATGGTCGATCACGGCCGGGAAATCCACGTCCGGCGCGGTGGCCCGGATGCCGAAGGGGGCGGCCGTGGTCCAGGCATGGGCATGGTGGCCGGCGGCCAGCAGGGCCTTCGACGGCACGCAGCCGTAGTTCAGGCAGTCGCCGCCCATCTCGCCGCCCTCGATCAGCACGGTGGGCGCACCCATCTGGGAGGCCCCGGCGGCCACGCTCAGGCCGCCGGAGCCGCCGCCGATGACGCAGATGTCGGTTTCCAGGATGTCGGACATGGGGCGTGGTTCCTGTTCAGGGCTGGCGGGCGTGATCGGTGATGCTGACAAACCTAGGGTGACCGGGTGCCGATTGCAGCCCCGGCGCGGTTGACTTGACCGTGAGGCCTGAATATACACCCCTTCTCTTGCCCCCGGCACGTGCCGGGTCCAGTTCCGTATCCTACAGGAGAGCCTGTCGTGAAGCGTACATTCCAGCCGAGCAATCTCGTGCGCGCCCGCCGTCATGGCTTCCGCGCCCGCAAGGCCACCGTGGGCGGCCAGACCATTCTGCGCCGCCGTCGCGCCAAGGGCCGGAAGAAGCTGTCGGCCTGAGGTACGGCCACATGGAAGTCGGTCGTTTGAAACGGCGGGCCGACTTCCTCAGGCTCGCACGCAAGGGTCGCCGCACCGCCGCCAAGGGGCTGGTGCTGCAGGCCGCGCCCATGCCGGACAGTCCGGAGACTGCCGACCAGACGGGCAGCGCCATGACGATCCGTATCGGTTTCACAGCATCAAAGAAGGTCGGCAACGCCGTCCGGCGCAACCGGGCGAAGCGGCGTCTGCGCGCGCTTGCCGGTGACCTGCTTGCCCGTCGGGCGCAGCCCGGCAACGACTACGTGCTGATCGCCCGCGCCAGCACGGTGGACCGTGCCTTCGCTGACCTGGCCGACGACCTGCTGCACTCCCTGAAACGGCTGAAGCTGCTGCGGGAGGGCACGGTCTGATGCTGCGCCGGGTCGCGATCCTTCCCATACGTTTCTACCAGTACGTCATCTCGCCCTGGCTGGGGCCGAACTGCCGGTTCCAGCCCACCTGCTCCGCCTACGCCATCGAGGCGCTGGAGCGGCATGGCGTGCTGCGCGGCGGCTGGCTGGCGCTGCGACGCCTGTCACGTTGTCACCCCCTTGGCGGTCATGGCTATGATCCCGTGCCGGAAACGCGTAAAAGCGCGGCAGCCGCGGCATCTTCCAGCCCCATTTCCCGTCGCTCCTGAATTCCTGCAACCGAGGCCCCCGCATGTCCGAACAGCGCAATCTGATCCTGGCCATCGTGCTGTCTGTCGTGATCCTGCTGGGGTTCCAGACCCTGTTCCCGGGCGATCCGCCCCCGCCGCCGCCTCTTGAATCCCCGGCGGTCAGCACGCCGGGTGCCACCGGCGGCACCGACGCGGTTCCGGGAAGTGGATCGCTGCCGGGTGCCAGCGTGCCGGGCACGGTGCCGACCGCGACGGTGGACCGCAAGACCGCCATCGGCACCGAACAGCGCATCCGCATCAACACGCCGCGCCTGCATGGCTCGATCCGCCTGCGCGGCGGCTGGATCGATGACCTGACGCTGCCCGACTACCGCCAGACGGTCGATCCGACCTCGCCGGAGATCGCGCTGCTGAACCCGCGGAACGCCGCCAACCCCTACTTCATCGATTTCGGCTGGCTGAACGCGCGGGGCAGCGCGGCGAACGTGCCCAACGCGGAGACGCCCTGGACCGCCGATCGCGACACCCTGGCGCCGGGCAGCCCGGTGACGCTGACCTGGGACAATGGCGAGGGGCTGACCTTCGTGCGGCGCATCGAGATCGATGCCAACTACATGTTCACGGTGCAGCAGACCGTGCGCAACAATTCCGGCCAGCCGGTCACGCTGCATTCCTATGGCCGCGCCAGCCGTCACGGCACGCCAGAGACCAGCGGCTTCTACATCCTGCACGAGGGCATGCTGGGCGGCCTGCAGGAAAAGGTGATCGAGCTCGACTACGACACCATTGCCGAGGATGGTGACGTCACCGAACAGACCCGGGAGGGCTGGATCGGCTTCACCGACAAGTACTGGATGACCATGCTGATCCCCGACCGCTCGACGGCGTTCGAGGGCGCGTTCCGCCATACCTATGTCGGCGGCATCGACAAGTACCAGACCGATTTCCTGGCCGACCCGATCACCATCGCCTCCGGCGCTGAGGTCATGCTGACCAACCGCCTGTTCGCCGGTGCCAAGGAAGTCGACCTGGTCAATGGCTACGAGGAGACGCTGAGCATCCCGCTGTTCGGCAACACCATCGACTGGGGCTGGTTCCCGTTCCTGACCAAGCCGCTGTTCATCGCCATCGACTTCTTCAACAGCCTGCTGGGCAACCTGGGGCTGGCGATCATCGCCACCACCATCATCATCAAGACCCTGTTCCTGCCGCTGGCCTACAAGTCCTACGTCTCCATGAACGCGATGAAGGAACTGCAGCCGGAGATGGTGAAGATCCGCGAACGCTATGGCGAGGACCGCCAGCGGATGCAGCAGGAGATGATGGGCCTCTACAAGAAGAACAAGGTCAATCCGGTCTCCGGCTGTGTGCCGATCCTGCTGCAGATCCCGGTGTTCTTTGCCCTCTACAAGGTGCTGTTCGTCACCATCGAGATGCGCCACGCGCCGTTCTACGGCTGGATCCGCGACCTCTCGGCGCCGGACCCGACGAACCTGTTCGAACTGTTCGGCCTGATCCCGTGGGATGCGCCGAGCTACCTGCACATGGGCATCTGGCCGATCCTGATGGGCGCGTCGATGTGGCTGCTGCAGAAGATGAACCCGACGCCGCCGGACCCGATGCAGGCGCGCATCATGATGATGCTTCCCATTGTCTTCACCTTCTTCCTCGCCACCTTCCCGGCGGGTCTGGTGATCTACTGGACCGCCAACAACCTGCTGTCGATCCTGCAGCAGTACGTGATCAAACGGCGGATGGCGAACCGGAAGAAGCAGCCGGCAGCCACGAGCTGACCGGGGCGACGGCAGGCACCGCATGATGGATCCGGAGCCGGATATCGAGGCGGGGCGGAAGCTGTTCGCAGGCGACTGCACCTTCCTGAAGGGTGTCGTGGCACTGGACCAGCTGCCGCCGCCGGACCTGCCGGAAGTGGCCTTCATCGGCCGCTCCAACGTCGGCAAGTCCAGCCTGGTGAACGCGCTGACCGGGCGTAAGGCGCTGGCCCGCACCTCGAACACGCCGGGCCGGACGCAGGAACTGAACTTCTTCGACCTGGGCGGGCGGCTGATGCTGGTCGACCTGCCCGGCTACGGCTTTGCCAAGGCGCCGAAGCCGGCGGTGGAGGCCTGGACCCGGCTGATCCGCCAGTACCTGCAGGGCCGCCCGAACCTGACGCGGGTCAACCTGCTGATCGACGCCCGGCATGGCATCAAGCCGCCGGACGAGGACTTCATGACCATGCTGGACCGCTCCGCAGTTGTGTTCCAGGTGGTGCTGACCAAGGCCGACAAGCTGAAGGCCGGGCAGCAGCAACGGGTCTTCGAGGCCACGCGGAAGGGGCTGGAGAAGCATGTCGCGGCCTATCCGGAGCAGTTCATGACCAGCTCGGAGAAGGGTACCGGCATCCCGGAACTGCGGGCGGAACTTGAACGGCTGGCGACGCGGTCGCCTGCCGGGCTATAACGAATGGCGATTCGAGAGCACGGGGAGGGACGGTCGTGGACGACCAGATGATGAAGAAGGCCGCGACCCTGCAGGAGGCGCTGCCCTATCTGAAGCGGTTCGCCGGAGAGGTCTTCGTCGTCAAGTATGGCGGCCATGCCATGGGCGACGATGCACTGGCCCAGGCCTTCGCCCGCAACATCGTGCTGCTGAAACAGGTCGGCATCCACCCGGTGATCGTGCATGGCGGCGGACCGCAGATCGGCGCCATGCTGGACCGGCTGAAGATCCAGAGCGAGTTCGTCGACGGGCTGCGGGTCACCGACCGGGCCACCGTGGACATCGTCGAGATGGTGCTGTCCGGTTCCATCAACAAGCAGATCGTCACCGCCATCCAGCAGGAAGGCGGCATGGCCATCGGCCTGTCGGGCAAGGATGGCGGCCTGATCCAGGCGCGGAAGCTGAACCGGTCCCGCCGCGATCCCGATTCCAATATCGAACGCATCCTGGATCTCGGCTTCGTGGGCGAACCGCGCCACATCAACCCCGACATCTTCAACGCCATAGACCTGGATTCGGTGATCCCGGTGATCGCGCCCATCGGCGTCGGCAAGAACGGGGAGACGTTCAACATCAACGCCGACTCGGCCGCCGGTGCCATTGCCTCCGCCCTGTCGGCGGCGAAGCTGATCATGCTGACCGATGTTGCCGGGGTGCTGGATCAGGACAAGAAGCTGGTGCCGGTACTGACCCCGCGCGACGTGCTGGTGCTGCGCGGCCAGGGCGTGATCACGGGCGGCATGATCCCGAAGATCGAGACCTGCCTGGACGCCATCCGCAACGGCGTCGGCTCCGCCACCATCCTGGATGGCCGCATCCCCAACGTCGTGCTGCTGGAGACCTTCACCGAACACGGCGTCGGCACCATGATCCGCCGCGACGAGACCACGGACGAGGAATAGGTTCGGCCCTCAGCCCGGTTCTCACCTGTCGAGTTGACCCTTGCGAAACGGGGCAAGCATCGGCTCGGCAGGCTTAAGCCTTGCCGTCTTCGCCCCTTCCCCCTCGACGGGGGAAGGTCGGGAAGGGGGTGGGCGGCGTTCATGACCGGTCGCGGTGATGAACGGCAAATGCCGGGCTTCCCCCCCCTCCTCGATCCTCCCCCGCCAGGGGGGAGGAAGAAGAAACCGCCGCTTCGAATATCCACCTCCCAAGGCTCGTCACGGAAGTTGCGGTCTCGGGTTGGGCAAGAAATCTGGCTTCTGCGGGTCAGGACCGCCTGGCGGGTATCAGGCGAAGGCGTAGGTGCCGCCCTTCTCCAGTGCTGTCTGCCAGGCGGGACGCTTGTGCAGGTCGGCGATCCAGCGATCGACATTGGGGAAGGTGCCGCGCTTGCCGAACGGGCCGAGGATCTCGCCGACGAAGCTGAGATTGATGTCGGCCCCGGTCAGGTCGTCGCCGACCAGGAAGGCGCGGCCTTCGAGGTGGCGGTTGATGTAGCCGAGATGATTGGCGATCTCGCTCTCGATCCGGGGATGCAGCGGTGCCCCGGCTTCCCCCAGCCGACCCACATACATGAACAGCATCAGCGGCAGCATGGCGGAGCCTTCGGCGTACTGCAGCCACTGCACGTAGCTGTCATAGTCCGCCGTTGCCGGATCGGGCTGCAGTCGGCCGCTGCCGTGACGGCGGATCACGTAGTCGATGATCGCGCCGGATTCGATGATGGTCCGGTCCCCGTCGGTCAGCACCGGCGACTTGCCCAGCGGATGCACGGCTATCAGCTCCGGCGGCGCCAGGTTGGTTTCCGGGTTCCGCTGGTACTTCTTCAGTTCATAGTCGAGACCCAGTTCCTCCATCAGCCAGAGAATGCGCTGGGAGCGGGAGTTGTTCAGGTGATGAACGGTCAGCATCGGCGTGTCCTTGTTGCGGTGTGTCGGGGCACGGTAGTTCAGCAGGGCGGCATTGTCTGCAGAACCTCGCCCACCAGGTACAACGATCCCGTGATCAGGACCCGCCGACGCGGATGGCTGAGTTCCAGCGCCTGCTGCCAGCCCGGTGCGTGCTGTCCGGCCAGCCCGATCTCCCGCGCGATGGTCGCGATCCGGTGCGGGGAGGACGGGGTGCCGACGGCATAGGCCGGCTGGTGCTGGATCGGAACCCCGATGACCAGCGGGTTGAGGTGGGCGAAGGCACCGAGGAACGGGGCCACAGGGCGGTTGTCCAGGATGCCGACGACCAGGGTGAGCGGCTGGGAGGGCAGGGCGGACAGGGCCGCGGCTGCCGCCGTCGCGGCATGGACATTGTGGCCGCCATCCACCCAGACCTGACGGGACGCGTCGGGGTGCCGGACCTGGTGGAACCTGGCGGGCAGGCGCATGTCCGCGATGGCTGCCAGGGTCTCGTCGTCCGGTGCCCTGACGGTGCCGAGCCGTTCCGACAGCACCTCCATGACCGCCACCGCCTGGGCGGCGTTCTGCCACTGGTGCATCCCGACCAGCCCCGGCTGCGGCAGCTTCAGCCTGCGTGCACCTGAATAGATGCCGGTCGCGGTGTCGATGGACCAGTCCCGCCCCGCGAGGTGCAGCGGGCAGCCCCGTTCCGCCGCGGTGCCGATGACAACCTCCGTCGCCGCCGCGTCCTGCGGGTTGGCGACGACGGGGATGCCGGGGCGGAAGATCCCGGCCTTCTCCCGCGCGATGCTGGTCGTGTCGGGGCCCAGGAACGCCTGGTGATCCAGGTCGACCGGGGTGACGACACTGACGCAGATGCCCTGGGCGACGTTGGTGGAATCCAGCCGTCCCCCCATGCCGCATTCCAGTAGCAGCACGTCGGCCGGTGACTCGGCGAAGCACAGGAAGGCGGCGGCCGTCATGGCCTCGAAGACCGGCAGCGAGGCACCGTCATTGGCCTCCACCACCCGCTCCAGCGCATTGGCGTGGGTCGCGTCATCGATCTCCCCGTCCGCCAGCAGTACCTGTTCGGTGGGGCGGGCGAGGTAGGGCGAGATGAAACGCTGGACCTTCAGTCCCTGGCGGGAAAGCATCGCGTGCAGATTGGCAACCACGGAACCCTTGCCGTTGGTGCCGGTGACATGGACCACGGGCGGCAGGCGACGGTGCGGCGCCCCCAGGCGCTCCAGCAGGGCTGGCAGGCGCTCCAGGTCAAGCTCGATCCGACGCCCACCCAGACGGGTGATCCGCTCCAGCGCAGCGTCGGTCAGCGGCGTGTTCACGATGCCTTTTCGGGTGCCTCCCCGGTGTCGCGGTCCCCGTCGCTGTCCGCGTCCGCTTCACCTTCGGTGTTCATCAGTTCGGCATCCGCGTCCGGCTCCGGTATCACGACCGGCTCCGGCGGGGGGAGGGACGCCGGCGGGGCCAGCATCGGCTCCCGCATCAGGGACAGGATACGTCCCAGCGTCTCGGCCAGTTCATGGCGGTGCACCACCATGTCCACCATGCCGTGCTCCAGCAGGTATTCCGCCCGCTGGAACCCGTCGGGCAGTTGCTCGCGGATCGTCTGCTCGATCACCCGCGGTCCGGCGAAGCCGATCAGTGCCCCCGGTTCCGCGATGGCCACGTCACCGATCATGGCGAAGGAGGCGGTGGTGCCACCTGTCGTGGGATCGGTCAGCACGCTGATGTAGGGCAGGCCCTTTTCCTTCAGGCGCTGGATCGCCACCGTGGTGCGCGGCATCTGCATCAGGGACAGGATCCCCTCCTGCATCCGCATCCCGCCCGATGCGGCGCAGACGATCAGGGCCGCGTCCTCCTGCACCGCACGTTCCGCTGCCGCCACGATGGCCTCGCCCTCGCCCGGGGAGACGGAACCGCCCATGAAGAAGAAGTTCTGGGCCGCCACCACGGCCGCCTGGCCACCGATGCGCCCGAAACCGGCCTCCACGGCGAAATCGGCCTGGGCCGAGTTGCGCGCGTCCTTGATCTGGTCGGGATAGCGCCGGGAATCCTTGAACTTCAGCGGGTCCATCGGCGGTTCGGGCGTCTTCAGCCGCTCGAACGCGCCACCATCGAACAGCAGCGCCAGGCGCTGGGCTGCCGTCAGGCGCATGTGGTGGTCGCAGTGCGGGCAGACCCGGAAGCTCTGTTCCAGGTCGCGATGGAAGACCATCTGCCCGCAGGCGCGGCACTTTTCCCACAGATTGTCCGGGCTGTCCTTGCGGCGGCCCAGGCCGATCTTGGGCAGGACCCGGTTTGTCAGCCAGCTCATGCCTCAGCGCCCCTCCGATGGAGACCGTTGTCGTTCAAGGGATACCTCCGTTCGATCCGCGCCCGGTCCGGACAGTTCTCAGGCCGAACGTACACCATCGGCAAGGGCTGTCACCAGTTCGACCACGTTTGCAACAGCCGCATCGCAGTCGTCCCCGGCCTTGCCGACCTGTTCGACGATGGCGGTGCCGACCACGGCGGCATCGGCACAGCGGGCCACGGCCGCGGCCTGTTCCGGGGTCTTGATGCCGAACCCGACAGCCACCGGCAGGTCGGTGTGCCGCTTCAGCCGCTCCACCGCCTTCGTGACCGCGCCGGTGTCCATGTGGCCGGCCCCGGTGATCCCGGCGACCGACACGTAGTAGACGAAGCCGGAGGTGTTGCGCAGCACCGTGGGCAGCCGCTTGTCGTCCGTGGTGGGCGTGGCCAGCCGGATCAGGGAGATGTCCTTCGCCCCGGCGGCGGAGAGCAGTTCGGCGTCTTCCTCCGGCGGCAGGTCGACGATGATCAGCCCGTCCACCCCGGCGCTGGCGGCATCCGCTGCGAAGGCGGCGATGCCATGGTTCAGCACCGGGTTGAAATAGCCCATCAGCACGATCGGCGTGTCCTGGTCGGTCCTGCGGAACCGGCTCACCAGTTCCAGCGTCCGCTTCAGCGTCTGGCCACCGGCCAGCGCCCGCAGGCCGGCCACCTGGATCGCAGGACCGTCGGCCATCGGATCGGTGAACGGCATGCCGATCTCGATCACGTCCGCCCCGGCACCGGGCAGGGCCTCAAGGATGCGGGCGGAGGTCTCGAAGTCCGGGTCGCCGCCCATGACGAAGGTGACGAGGCCGGACCGGCCCGCCGCCTTCAGCGCCTGGAAGCGCTTCTCGATACGCGCGCTCACAGCTTCACCCCCAGGGCCTCGGCGACGGTGAAGACGTCCTTGTCCCCGCGTCCGCACATGTTCATCAGGATGATGTGGTCCTTCGGCAGGGTCGGCGCGACCCGGGCGACATGCGCCAGGGCGTGCGACGGCTCCAGCGCCGGGATGATGCCTTCCAGCCGGGAGCAGAGCTGGAACATCTCCAGCGCCTCCTGGTCGGTGGCGGAGACATACTCGACCCGCCCCGTGTCCTTCAGCCAGGCATGCTCCGGCCCGATGCCGGGATAGTCGAGACCGGCGGAGATGGAATGCGCCTCCTCGATCTGGCCATCGTCGGTCTGCAGCAGGTAGGTCTTGTTGCCGTGCAGGACGCCGGGACGGCCACCGGTCAGGGAGGCGGCGTGCTTGTCGGTGTCGACGCCGTGTCCGGCGGCCTCCACGCCGACGATCTGCACTTCCGGATCGTCCAGGAAGGGATGGAACAGGCCCATGGCGTTCGATCCGCCGCCGATGCAGGCGACGATCTGGTCGGGCAGGCGTCCTTCCTTCTCCATCATCTGCTGCTTCGCCTCGTTGCCGATGACGGACTGGAAGTCGCGCACCATCGCCGGATAGGGGTGCGGACCCGCGACCGTGCCGATGATGTAGAAGGTGTCGGCGACATTGGTCACCCAGTCGCGCAGCGCCTCGTTCATCGCGTCCTTCAGCGTGGAGGAGCCGGAGGTGACCGGCACCACTTCCGCGCCCAGCAGCTTCATGCGGAACACGTTGGGCGACTGCCGTTCCACGTCCACCGAACCCATGTAGACATGGCAGGGCAGGCCGAAGCGGGCGGCGACGGTGGCCGTGGCCACGCCATGCTGCCCGGCACCGGTCTCCGCGATGATGCGAGGCTTGCCCATGCGCCGTGCCAGCAGGATCTGGCCCATGCAGTTGTTGATCTTGTGCGCGCCGGTATGGTTCAGCTCGTCGCGCTTGAAGTAGATCTTCGCGCCGCCGAAATGCTCGGTCAGCCGCTCCGCGTAGTACATCGGGCTGGGCCGCCCGACATAGTCACGCAGGTAGTAGTCCAGTTCCTCCTGGAAAGAAGGGTCGGCCTTGGCGGCCTCGTATGCCTCGTCCAGTTCCAGGATCAGCGGCATCAGCGTCTCGGCGACGTAGCGTCCGCCATAGTCGCCGAAATGCCCGGTCCCGTCCGGGCCATTGCGGAAGCTGTTGGGATTGTTGGTCACGGTCATGGATATGTGTCTTTCCGATGCCCGGCATTCAGCCGGGAATTTTTTCTAGTGCGCCGCGCGAACGGCCTGCAGGAAGGCCCTGATCCGTGCGGGGTCCTTGTGGCCGGGGGCCTGCTCGACCCCGGAGGAGACATCCACCCAGGGTGCGCCGCTGATGCGGATGGCCTCTGCCACGTTCGTCGCGTCGAGCCCGCCTGACAGCATCCAGGGATGCGCCCAGTCGCGCCCTGCCAGCAGGTTCCAGTCGAAGCGCATGCCATTGCCACCCGGCAGGGCATGTTTCGCATCGTCCGGCGCCTTGGCATCGAACAGCAGCCATGACGCGGCGCTGTCGTAGTCCCCGACAGCGCCGAAATCCTCCGCATTGCGAATCCTGAAGGCCTTCATGGTCGGCAGGTCGGTACGGCGACCGATCTCCGCCACCCGTTCCGGCGTCTCCGACCCGTGCAGCTGCACCATGTCCAGCGGTACATGCGCCATGACCGCGTCCAGCAGCGTGTCGTCGGGATCGACGAACAGGCCGACCTTCCGAACCTTGTCCACGGCGGCTCCGGCCTCGGCCAGCAGCGCCGCCGCCTGTTCCGGCGTCACGGCGCGCGGCGACGGGGCATAGAACACGAGGCCGATGGCATCCGCGCCACCGCCCAGCGCCGCCTGCAGCGACTCGGCATCGTTCAGGCCGCAGATCTTTGCCTGCACGCCCATCAGCCGATCTCTTCCAGGATCGCCCTCGCGGCGGCCAGCGGATCGGCGGCACCGGTGATCGGACGCCCGATCACCATGCGGCTGGCCCCGGCCTGCATCGCCTCCGCCGGGGTCATCACCCGCTTCTGGTCGCCATGGGCGGACCCTGCGGGCCGGATGCCCGGCGTCACCAGCAGCGGCTCGCCACCGAGTGCTGCCCGGAGCGGCGCGATCTCCTTCGGGCTGCAGACCAGTCCGTCGGCGCCGTTGGCGATCGCCAGCCGACCCAGCCGCACCACCTGCGCCTCCGCCCCGCCCTGGATGCCGGTATCGGAGAGGTCGCTGTCACCCATGCTGGTCAGCACTGTGACCGCCAGGATCTTCGCCCTGCCCTTGCCGAAACCTTCCGCGGCCTCCCGCGCCGCGGCGATCATCGCGGCACCGCCGGAGGCGTGCAGGGTCAGGAAGTCAGGCGCGATGCTGCGGGACAGGGATGTGACCGCACCGGCCACCGTGTTGGGGATGTCATGCAGCTTCAGATCGATGAACAGCGGCAGCCGCTCGCGGATCGCCTCGGGCAGCACGTCATGCACGCCCTGCGGCCCGTTCGCCATGAAGAACTGCTTGCCCAGCTTGATGCCGCCGACGGCGCCGGCAAGCGTCGAGGCCAGGTCGCGGGCCTGCGCCACGTCATCGGTGTCGATGGCCACGAAGATCGGGTTGCTGGAGACTGGATCGGACATGGGGGCGTTATAGTCATCCTGATCGCCCGACAAAACAAAACTGTGCCGAGACGGAGAGATTTTCGCTTTCGGCCGGCATGGCGGCGCGCCAGATGAAGCACAGCACCAGAGCGAACGGAGGACATCATGGCCACGGCAGCAGCAGTTGCGGAACATCCGGCCCCGGTAAGGCAGGCGGCCCGGTCACGCACCGTGCAGGCGGACATCATCTACACGCCCGATGACGGACGGCGGCACCAGGTCTTCATACCGCCCATGGGCACGGGTGCGGAGACCCGGCGTTCCCACCCGGACCAGCCGGTGACCGTGCCGATCCGCGATGGCCGGCCGGAGGCAGAGAGCTTCAACCTCGACCGGTCCGGCTTCGCGTTCCGCACCATGGCCCCCACGGCCACCGACTTCCACGATCCGGCGCAGGTCGAGCGGGACTACTACCCGCAGCTGGAGGCGCTGCTGAAGGCGGAGACCGGGGCCAGCCGGGTACGCATCTTCGACCATACCGTCCGGGTCACGGGCGGCGGATCGGACGTGGCGAACCCGACGCGCCTGCCGGTGCATCGCGCCCATGTCGACTACACGGAGAAGTCCGGCCCGGTGCGGGTGCGGGACCTGATGGGCGACGAGGCCGAGGCGCTGCTGGCGAAGCGGGTGGCGGAGATCAATGTCTGGCGGCCGATCACCGGCCCCGTGCAGTCCTCGCCGCTGGCCGTGGCAGAAGCCGACAGCCTGCGGCCGGAGGAACTGATCGCCACCGACCTGGTCTACGAGGACCGGGTGGGCGAGATCTACGAGTTCGCCCACGACCCGGCCCATCGCTGGGTCTGGTTCCCGGAAATGACGCGTGATGAGGTGCTGCTGCTCAAGAGCTACGACTCGGCCACGGACGGCCGCGCCCGTTTCACCCCGCATACCGCCTTCGCGCATCCGGACACACCTGCCGATGCGCCGGCACGCCAGAGCATCGAGGTGCGGGCCTTCGTGTTCTTCGACTGATGCGGGACGTGGTCACCAGCGGGCCGGAGCGTCGGCACCATCGCTGGCGCGCGACCGACGGCATTGCCGTTCCGACCCGCCCGGTCGGTCAGCGGTCGGCCATTCGGCAATCGTCAGGTCAGCGATCGGTGCGGGGAATGCCCATGGCGGCGCGGGCTTCGGTCAGCAGCTTGCGCTCCCGGCCCGTGTCGATGGAGATGTAGGCGGTCATCCCGGCCCGCAGCGGCGGCCGGTCCTGGTTCGGTGTCAGGCGCAGGCGCACCGGCACGCGCTGGACGACCTTCACCCAGTTCCCCGTGGCGTTCTGCGGCGGCAGGATGGAGAACTCGGCACCGGTGGCGGGGGCGATGCCTTCCACCGTCGCCTGCCAGGTCACGCCCGGATAGGCATCCACCTCGATCTCCGCCTTCAGCCCCTCATGCACGTGGGTGAGCTGGGTTTCCTTCAGGTTGGCCTCGACCCAGGTGTTGCGGTCATCGACCACGGCGAAGATCGGCTCGCCCTTCTCGATGAACTCGCCCGGTTCCAGGTGAATCGCGGTGACGATGCCGTCGGAGGGGGCGATGATGCGGGTGTAGTTGAGCCAGAGCAGTGCCTGGTCGCGTTCGGCGGCGGCCGCCTGGTAGAGCGGATGATCCTCGACCGGGCGATTGACGTCACCGCCGATGGCGATCAGCGCTTCCTTCACCCGTTCCTGCTGCGTGGCGACGCGGCGCTTCGCGGCGGACAGGTCGGCGGCGGCTTCCTCGTACTGGGCGGAGGCGGCAATGCCGCGCTTCGACAGGCTGCGATAGCGTTCGGTCTGGCTTTCCAGGTGGCTGATGCGTGCCCGCGTCTCCTCCAGCTCCGCCAGGGAGGCGCGGTAATCGACCTTCAGCCGGGCAACCTGGCTGCGGGCACGGGCAAGGTCCGCCTCCGTCTCCGCCAGCCGGATCTCGTGGGCGCGGCTGTCGATCTCCACCAGCACGTCACCGGCGCGGACCCGCTGGTTCTCCGACACGTGCACGGCGGACACGCGTCCGTCCAGGTCGCTGGAAACCGCGTACTTCGTCGCCTTCACATAGGCATTCTCGGTGGTGATGTAGCGACCGCCCAGCGCGTAGCCGAAGCCCACGCCGACGAGCACCAGGGCAGGAACCACGAACAGCAGCACGAAGCGGCGCATGAAGCGCCTGCGCGGGCGCACCGGCTGGGTCACGGCCAGTTCCCCGTCGGGACTGGTGGAACCCACATCCTGTCCCGTCGCGTCGGCGGTCGAAAGTTCCTTGCGTGAGTCGGTCAAAACAAACCTCTCGGAAACAGTACTGTGCCAAAGTACCGGTCACGCAGGTTACCCACCAGTATCGATCCTGCATGGCTCCTCTTCATTCCTGCATGCATGAATTCTCAACCATTCGCCCCCGCGCGCATGTCGTGGATGATCGGGAACGGACATGTCGCCGGGTCAATTCCGGTGTTGCTGAAGGCGTTTCGGGCGCCAGCGCGAATTTTTTCGCTGTCCACCGTCGCCGACAGGCTGTATTGATCGGGACATGACCAGTTTCATGGAACAGCGACGACGCGGCGGCTGACGTATCGGGTGGGCACCTGATGCGTGGATCAGCACTTGCCCGTTCCCAGCAGCCACCAGGTCGAAGTCGCACTGCCATGTTCCGGATTTCCCATATGGATGCCGAAAGCGCATCCCGGTTCCCCGCCATCCTTGATGTCTGCTTCGGTCCCGACCGGACCTCGAAGATCGCCTATCGTTTCCGGGACGGGGTGCCGCCCTGTGACCGCTTCGGCCTTGCTGCCCATGCGGAGGAGGGGATGATCGGCGGCATCCAGTATTGGCCCTGCCGGGTGAAGGGGGCCACCGCGCGCCTGCTCGGCCCGGTGGCCGTGCTGCCGGCCTGGCGCGGGCGCGGGGCGGCGCGGGCGCTGGTGAGCCAGAGCATGGCGCTGGTGGCCGAGGCCGGGATCGACCTGGTGGTTCTGATCGGCGATGCGGCGCTGTACCGGCAGTACGGCTTCTATCCAGCCTCCGCCCAGAGCCTGTTCATTGCCGACGAGAACCCGGAACGGGTGCAGATCCGGCCGCTGACCGCCGCCGGTGCCGCCGCCTCGGGCGAAGTCCGCACCGCCGCGAAGGTGCTGGCCTGAGTTCAGCCGCCGGAGGGGCCTTCGGGCGCGATGCCGAGCTCGTCCAGCCTTGCCCGGAAGCTCAGCAGGTCATGCCAGGCCTGGCGTTTCAGCTGCGGCTGGCGCAGCAGGTAGGCCGGGTGGAACATGGGCAGGGCCGGGATCGGGCCGCCTGCCGCCGGGTAATCCCGCCAGTTCCCCCGCTCCCGCGTGATGCGGGCGTCGAAGTCGAACAGCGCACCCAGGGCCGAACCGCCGACCAGCAGCAGCGCCTTCGGTGCCACCAGCTCGATGTGGCGGACCAGGAAGGGCAGCATCGCCGTGACCTCCGCCGGGGTCGGCTTGCGGTTGCCGGGTGGACGCCACAGCACGGTGTTGGTGATGTAGACCGACTGCCGGTCCAGCCCGATGGCGGCCAGCATTCGGTCCAGCAGCTTGCCCGACTCCCCGACGAAGGGACGACCCAGGCGGTCCTCGTCGCGGCCCGGGGCTTCCCCGATCAGCATCACGTCGGCGGCCGGGTTGCCGTCGGCGAACACCAGCTGCGTCGCTGTCTCGCGGATCGCCAGGCCGTGGAAACCCTCCAGCGCCGTGCGCAGGGCGTCCAGGTCGGCGCACTGGGCGGCGAGTTGCTGCGCGGTGATCGCGGCCTGCCGCTCCGAGACGACCTCCGGCGATTCCCGGCGCGGTGCGGCAGGCGGGCGGGCGGGAAGCGGCGCGCGCGGCGTCCCCGGCTGCGATGCCGCGGTGCGGTCCGCCTCCGGTTGCGGCAGCGGGGCAGGGGGCGGCTTCAGGCGGTCCGTCGGTTCAGCGTCGATCACGACATCCAGCCCGGCATCCACCAGAAAGGCGAGTGCCGCCAGATCGGCGTGGAACTGACTTGTGGTGTCGGTCATTCATTGAATATACCCCGGAATGGCCGCTGCTTGAATTTGTTGTGTTCAGGGCTAGGCTGATCCGTGGATGGCGGCCCCGCGTATGGCGAACGGGACCGCGGTTCGGGGTCGATCAGGGTCGGCAGCGACCGCCACAGGTGCAAGGGGAGTCTCTCGATGGAACGCGAGTATATGGAGTACGACGTCGTGGTCGTTGGCGGTGGACCGTCGGGCCTGTCGTCGGCGATCCGGCTGAAGCAGCTCGCGGAGAAGGCCGGGACCGAGGTCAATGTCTGCGTCCTGGAGAAGGGGTCGGAGATCGGGGCCCACATCCTGTCCGGCGCGGTGATGGACCCGCGCGCCATGAACGAGCTGTTCCCCGACTGGAAGGAACGTGGCGCGCCGCTGAACGTGCCTGTCACGGGTGAGAAGTTCTGGATGCTGACGGAGCCGAGCCACATCTCGGTTCCCGCGAAGCTGCTGCCGCCGCCGATGCAGAACCACGGCAACTACATCGTCAGCCTGGGCAATGTCTGCCGCTGGCTGGGCGAGCAGGCGGAGGCGCTGGGCGTCGAGATCTATCCGGGCTTCGCCGCCGCCGAGGTGCTGTATCACGAGGACGGTTCGGTGAAGGGCGTCGCCACGGGCGACATGGGCATCTCCCGCTCCGGTGAGCAGAAGGACAGCTACACCCCGGGCATCGAGCTGCACGCGAAGTACACCTTCTTTGCCGAAGGCTGTCGCGGTTCCCTGACCAAGACGCTGATGGAGCGTTTCAACCTGCAGGAAAGCTGCGAGCCGCAGACCTATGGCATCGGCATCAAGGAACTGTGGGAGATCCGTCCGGAGATGCACCAGGAAGGGCTGGTGCTCCACACCGCAGGCTGGCCGCTGGACCGGGGGACCTATGGCGGTTCGTTCCTCTACCACCTGGAAAACAACCAGGTCGCTGTCGGCTACGTCATCGGCCTGGACTACAAGAACCCGTACCTGTCGCCGTTCGACGAGTTCCAGCGCTACAAGAACCATCCCGACATCCGCCCCTTCTTCGAGGGCGGCAAGCGCGTCTCCTACGGCGCCCGCGCCCTGAACGAGGGCGGGCTGCAGTGCGTGCCGGACCTGGCGTTCCCCGGCGGGGCGCTGATCGGCTGTGCCGCAGGCTTCATGAACGTGCCGAAGATCAAGGGCAGCCACAATGCCATCAAGACCGGCATGATGGCCGCCGATGCGGCCTATGACGCCCTGATGGCCGCGGGCGAGGGCGGCGAGGCGGAGAAGGTGCTGACCGCCTATCCGGATGCCTACAAGGACAGCTGGGTGCACAAGGAACTGCACCAGGCGCGCAACGTCCGCCCGGCCTTCGCCAAGTGGGGCCTGATCGGCGGCACGCTGTACACGGGCATCGAGCAGATGCTGTTCCGTGGCAACGTTCCCTGGACCTTCAAGCATGGTCACAAGGATCACGAGGCGCTGGTGAAGAAGGACCAGGCCAAGCCGATCGACTATCCGAAGCCGGATGGGGAGGTCTCCTTCGACAAGCTGTCGTCGGTGTTCCTGTCCAGCACAAACCACGAGGAAGACCAACCGATCCACCTGACGCTGAAGGATGACAGCGTGCCGGTGCAGCACAACCTGGCCCTCTATGATGCGCCGGAACAGCGGTTCTGCCCCGCCGGCGTGTACGAGATCATGCGTGACGATGACGGGTCCAATCCGCGCCTGCAGATCAACGCGCAGAACTGCGTGCACTGCAAGACGTGCGACATCAAGGACGTGACCCAGAACATCAACTGGGTGACACCGGAAGGCGGCGGCGGCCCGAACTATCCGAACATGTGATCAGTCCGCGGCGGGGAACCGGGCAGCAAACGGCTCCGGTTCCAGCCGCGCGACGTTCGCGACCTGGCTGACCGTGTGATACGCGCCGCAGAGCGCGATGATCTCTAGTTGCTGCTCCACGGACCAGTGTTCGCGGAAAGCCTGGAGCATGTTGTCCGGCAGGTTGCCACTGGCCGACAGGGCATCGACCACCGACAGCAGGGTGCTCTCGCGCCCGTTCCAGCAGTTGTCGCCCGGCACACCGTTGATGGTGGCCGCGACCTGCTCCGGCGTGAAACCGGCTGCATCGGCGAACACCGCCACGTGGACGCCCCATTCATACTCGCAGCGCCAGTGGGCCGTGACCCGCAGGATGATGATCTCCCGCTCCCGCAGGGGCAGCGGGCTCTCCCTGTCCAGCAGGTTCGGCACGCCCTTGCGCAGGAAGCGCGTGCTGTTGGCGAAGGTGCGGAACAGGCTGAGCAGGTGCCCGCTTGCACGGGGATAGGCGTCCAGCAGGGCGGCAGCTTCCGCTTCGAAGGGCGGCTCCAGCGGTGCGAGGATGTTGGGCATGGCAAGGTCGCTCCCGTCTTGCTACAGAATGTGTAGGGACATGTATGCTACAAATAATGTAGCGTCAAGGAGGTGCGCGTGAGTTTCGGACCGGTACGTGGATCGACCACCGGTCGCCCGATCATGGTGCTGTTCGATATCCTCGGGCAGCGCTGGAGCCTGCGCATCCTGTGGGAACTGCGTGGCGGGCCGCTGAACTTCCGCGCCCTGCGCGATGCCTGCGACGGCGCCTCACCGACCGTGCTCAACACGCGGCTGAAGGCGCTGCGCGATCTCGGGCTGGTGGAACTGGTGGCGGAAGGCTATCGCCGGACGGCGGAGGGCGAGGACCTTGGAAGGCGACTGGCCGACCTGGACGCCTGGGCTAACGGCTGGGCCGCGCGCAGGGAGGGCAAGCCGGACGGCACGGCCTGAGCCAGCCGTGGCTGACGCGGTCCCTGTGCCTTCACGGCAACGGCGGCGGCACGGTGCGGCCGACCTGGCAGGGTGAAAGTGGTTCTGGACGCACAGGTGGCGAATGGTACGCTGGCAGGTGACGCGCATTTCCCCGGCCGAGCCGTGGGTTCCGGTGCGTCTGACACCCGGAATGTCCAACGCGGGATCGTTCATGCCCCGGCCTTCTCCACGGCCCCATAACCGCATCGTCGGCCTGCTGGCCGGCCTCTGCTGCCTGCTGTTGCCGGTCGTGGCATCGGCACAGGAAGACCCGCTGAAATGGCTGCCGCCGGGGTCGCGCATCGAGACCACGCTGTCGGAATATCCTGCCCGCGCGGTGATCTCCGAACAGCGCGGCGGGCGGGCCGGGCACCTGGCGCGGCTGGGGGAGCTTGTCTTCCGCAGTCCGCTGACGCTGGGCCGGGATGCGGCACGGCGCGGCCTGTCCTGCGATGCCTGCCACAGCAACGGCGCGGCCAACACGGCCTTCATGATTCCCGGCGCATCCGATCGCCCCGGCAATGTCGACCTGACCCACAGGGAGTTCCACTTCCGGGAGGATGACGGGATCGAAAACCCGGTGAACATCCCGAGCCTGCGCGGGCTGCGCTGGACCGCGCCCTATGGCCATGACGGACGATTCCCGACGTTGCGCGCCTTCAGCCACAACGTCATCACGCGGGAATTCGGCGGGCCGCCGCTGGAAGACTGGCTGATGGACGCGCTGGTGGCCTGGCAGATGGAGTTCGGTTTCACCGACCGGGATCCGACCTGGCAGCCGGGAGAGGCCTATGTCGCCGGTTGCCGGTCCTGCCATGGAGATGGCGCGACGATGCCCGGCCCGCAGGTCCACGATATCGGCAACGGACGCCTGGTGCAGGCGCCGACCCTGCTGTGCCTGGCGGAGACCGCGCCCTACCTGCATGACGGTTCCGCCGCGACGGTGGCGGAGGCGGTCGCCGCCCATCGCAACCTTGCACTGGACGATGCGGCCCGGGACGCCGCCGTGGCGGATGCGGTGCGGCTGGGGCAGGTGAGCCGACGCTTCGATCCGGAGACCCTGGCCGGCGACCTGCGGCGTCTCGACGGGTTCCTGGACCTGGTGAACCAGCAACTGCTGGACGAGGACGGTGCGAAGGCCGACATGGTGGTGGACATGGTCGCGATGGAGATCGGTCACGTCTACCGCCGCTTCGATCCGGACGCGGCGGAGGCCCGTGCGCTGATCCGGGAATGGGCCAAGGCGCTGGGGCGGCTGGTCCGCACCGCACAGGGACAGGATTATCCGGCGGCGCGCGAACAGCTTGCCGCGCTGCGCCAGGCGATCATCGGGGACCTGCCGCAGCTGCAGGCGCATGAAGCGACATCACTCTACGCCAGCGCGGCGCGGGAGGCGGAGAAGGGGGCAGAACAGTGAAGTTCTATGACTATTTCCGGTCATCGGCGGCCTATCGGGTGCGCATCACCATGAACCTGAAGGGGGTGGAGGCGGAGCGTGTCTTCATCAACCTGTCGAAGGGGGAGCAGCGCGCCGCGTCCTTCCTGGATGTCAGCCCGTCCGGGCTGGTGCCGGTGCTGGAACATGACGGCCACCGCATCCACCAGTCGCTCGCGATCATCGATTACCTGGACGCGCTGCACCCGGAACCGCGCATGGTGCCGAGGGATGCCGCCGGGCGGGCGCGGGTGCTGGGACTGGCGCTGGCCATGTCCACCGACATCCACCCGCTGACCAACCTGCGTGTCCTGAATTACGTCGAGCATGATGTCGGCGGCGGCAAGGCGGCGCGTGCCGCCTGGATCGCGCACTGGGTGCATGAGGGGCTGGGCGCGCTGGAGGCGGTGCTGACGCACGACGCGGAAACCGGCACCTTCTGCCACGGGGAAGCGCCGGGCATCGCCGATGCCTGCCTGGTGCCGCAACTGTTCTTCGCCCGCCGCTTCGACCTGGACCTCACGGCCTACCCGACCCTGGTCCGCATCGACGCCGCCTGCAATGAACTGCCCGCCTTCGCCGATGCTCACCCGATGAAGCAGCCCGACGCGGCGTAGCGGGAAGTAGCCTGCGGCCGGTTGCGTCCCTCCGCCCCTCCGGCTCAGGTCCACATGGGGATGATCGAGGCTAGCAGCAGCAGGCCGAGCACGCCGTTCAGCAGGTGCCATTGCCGCTCCGTCCGGAGCAGGCGCGCCATCAGGGTGCCGGCACCGCACCAGAGCGTCAGCGCGGCTGAACCGCAGACCAGAAACACCAGCGCCATGACCAGCGCCGCCGCGACGGGGTCGTCCATGCTGCCGGCGAAGGCTGCGCTGGCACCGAAGGCCATCGCCCACGCCTTCGGGTTGACGGAGACGAGCGCCAGTCCGGCCAGCCATGACCAGGGCCTCGCCTCGACATCACCGGCGGAGCCGGGAGGGCCGTTGCGTGCCGTTCGCCAGGCCAGCCAGAGCAGGTAGGCCGATCCCGCGACCCGCAGTCCCAGTTCCAGCACCGGAAAGGCGCTCATCAGGCTGGCCAGCCCGAACCCGGTGCAGAACACCAGGGTCGCCAGCCCGGACACCATGCCGCCGATCAGCGGCAGGCTGCGGCGCACCCCGAAATTCATGCCCGACGCGGTGGAGAGCGTGGTCGCGCCACCGGGCGTGATGGTCGTGACCACGGCAAACAGGATCAGGGCAGACAGGGTTTCCATCGCGGGTACATCCGGCATTCATCGCGCAGCCGGAACGCCCGGCCACCCGAATGAAAGGGGTGCGGCAATGCCCTTCCGACAAGCGAGATTTGCTCGCAGACGGAACAGATTTGCTCATCCGGCAACGGCGAAAGCCCGGCCATGGTCAGGTCTTGCCTGCATGGTCGCCGACCGTATCAGGTGAAGGCGGGTGTCCCCCCTTTACCTCACGCAGCGACGGAGTCCGTGCAGCGGTTGCAGATGTCCTGGCTCTCGGTCACTTCGGGCAGCACCATCCAGCAGCGCTGGCACTTGCCGCCCCCGGCCAGGGCGGGGACGACGGCGACGCCTTCCACATCCTCCAGCCGGAACGCGCCTTCGGGTGCCGGGTCGGTGCTGATCCGGATGTCGGAGGTGATGCAGATCTCCGCCATGTCGAGACCGTCCAGCAGCGCGGCATCCTCTGCCGTGACATGCACCACGGGTGCGGCCTGCAGGCTGGCACCGATGCGCTTCTCGCGGCGTTCCACCTCCAGCGCGCCGGTGACGACGCGGCGGATGCGGGCAACCCGGT
The DNA here is from genome assembly GCA_965228535.1 of Minwuia sp. Classification (GTDB taxonomy): domain Bacteria; phylum Pseudomonadota; class Alphaproteobacteria; order Minwuiales; family Minwuiaceae; genus Minwuia. Next base: position 164,856 of record CBDDHU010000004.1, read on the forward strand.
CCCACCGCGCGGCGAGATTGTCGTTCAGCCATTCCGCCGGGATTTCCGGGAACAGCTTCAGATGCACGCTGTCGGAGGGATCGTTGAAACGGCTCTGCCAGACTTCCTCCGCCGTGAAGCTCAGGATCGGGGCGAACCAGGTGACCAGGGCGTGGAACAGCCGGTCCAGCACGGTCCGCGCGGCGCGGCGGCGCACGGAGTCCGCCGCATCGCAGTAGAGCGCGTCCTTGCGCACGTCGAAATAGAACGACGACAGCTCGACGGTGCAGAAGTTGAACAGGTCCACATGGATGCGGTGGAAGTCGTAGACATCCAGGTTGCGGCGCAGGTCGCGGTCCATCACCGCCAGGCGATGCAGGATGTAGCGCTCCAGCTCCGGCATCTCCGAGACCGGCAGTTCCTCCTCCGCCGACCAGCCATGCAGGTTGCCCAGCAGGAAGCGCATGGTGTTGCGCAGGCGGCGGTAGGAATCGGCGGTCGACTTGATGATGTTCGGCCCGAAGCGCAGGTCCTCGACAAAGTCCGCTGCCACGACCCAGAGCCGCAGGATGTCGGCGCCGTACTGCTTCATCACCTCCTGCGGGGAAATGGTGTTGCCGACGGACTTCGACATCTTCTCCTTCTTCTCGTCCAGCAGGAAGCCGTGGGTCAGCACGCCCTTGTAGGGCGCGCGGCCACGGGTGCCGCAGCTTTCCAGCAGGGAGGAATGGAACCAGCCGCGATGCTGGTCCGACCCCTCCAGGTAGAGGTCGGCCGGGGACTGCAGGTCGTCGCGCGGCTCCAGGCAGAAGGCATGGGTGGTGCCGGAATCGAACCAGACATCCAGGATGTCACGCGCCTGCTCGAAATTCTCCGGGTCGTGATCCGGCCCCAGGAAGATCGCGGGATCGGACTCGAACCAGGCGTCGCAGCCGTCACGGGCGATGGCCTCCACGATCCGTTCGTTCACCGCCGGGTCGCGCAGCGGCTCTCCGGTGCGCTTGTCGACGAAGACGGTGATCGGCACGCCCCAGACCCGCTGCCGCGACAGCAGCCAGTCGGGACGCCGCTCGATCATGTCGCGCAGGCGGCGCTTGCCCGACGCCGGGTAGAACGCGGTCTCGTCGATGGCCTTCAGCGCCGTCTCGCGCAGGCCGTTCTTCTCCATGGAGATGAACCATTGCGGCGCGTTGCGGAAGATCAGCGGTGCCTTTGAACGCCAGCTGTGCGGGTAGGAATGCAGGATCTTGCCATGCGCCAGCAGGCCGCCATGCTCCGTCAGGGTCTCGATCACCGGCCCGTGCGCCTTGAACACGTGGTGCCCCGCAAAGTGCGGCACGTGCGGGTAGTAGACACCGTCCGGCCCCACCGTGTCCGGTACCTCGATGCCATGCTCACGGCCGAGGTCGAAGTCCTCCGCACCATGGCCCGGGGCGATATGGACGAAGCCGGTGCCCTGTTCCGTGGTCACGTAGTCGGCGGGCAGCAGCCGGTCCTCGTAGGTGTAGCCGAGTTCGCTCAGCGGATGGCGGCAGACGGTTCCGGCGGGGTTCGTCACGTCGGCGACGCGGGTCCAGGACGTGATCTTCGCTGTCGCCCGCACCTCTTCGGCCAGCGCATCGGCCAGCGCCAGCTTCTCGCCCACCACGGCGAGGGAGCCTTCCTCCACCGCGTCCACCTGGTAGACGCCGTAGGCGATCTCCTCCCCGTAGGCCAGCGCCCGGTTGCCGGGGATGGTCCAGGGGGTGGTGGTCCAGATCAGGATGGAGGCCCCTTCCAGGGCCGGGTCCTCGGTCCGGATCACCGGAAAGCGCACCCAGATGGTGAAGGAGGTATGGTCGTGATACTCGATCTCCGCCTCGGCCAGGCTGGTCTTCTCCACCACCGACCACATGACGGCCTTCGACCCCTTGTAGAGGGAGCCGTCCATCAGGAACTTCAGCAGTTCGCGGACCGTCACCGACTCGGACTCGAAGTCCATCGTCAGGTAGGGGCGGTCCCAGTCGCCGAACACGCCCAGGCGCTTGAACCCCTCCCGCTGGACGTTGATCCAGTGGTCTGCGAAGTCGCGGCATTCCTTGCGGAATTCCTTCAGCGGCACCTCGTCCTTGTTCTTCCCGGCCTTGCGGTACTTCTCCTCGATCTTCCATTCGATCGGCAGGCCGTGGCAGTCCCAGCCGGGGACATAGTTGGCGTCGTAGCCCAGCATCTGGCGCGAGCGGTTGATCACGTCCTTCAGGATCTTGTTCAGCGCGTGCCCGGCATGGATGTCGCCGTTGGCGTAGGGCGGGCCGTCATGCAGGATGAACTTCTCCCGCCCCTTCGAGCTTTCGCGCAGCTTCCCCCACAGGTCCATGTCGTACCACCGCTTCAGGATCTCCGGTTCCTTCTGCGGCAGGCCGGCACGCATGGGAAAATCGGTCTTCGGCAGGAAGACGGTGTCCTTGTAGTCCTGGGTCATGTCTGAAACTCGTCTCTGTGCTGCCGTGGCTGCTGTCTCGGGCCTGCGGCAGGTTCGTCATCGGGATGTCAGTCAGGAAGGCGGCCCGGCAGGCAGGCAGATCGGCCCGGCCCTGAAAATCACAGGACCGGGTTGATAATTCGCCGGACAGCCGTGTCTGCATCCATGAAACGTCGCATGGGCGGGCTTTTACCAGCGCGATGCGGGGATGTCGAGGCAGCGCCCCCGCATCGCGGCATCCAGCGCCGCGCGCTGGTCCAGCAGGCTGCGGTACCAGTCCAGGCGGGCGGTCACGTGATCCTCCAGCCGCCGCGCCTTCGCGACATGGGCATGGGCGGTCCGCGCCAGGCGATGGCGCAGCGACGGTTCCCCGATCAGGGCGCGGAGCTTCAGCCCGAACTGCCGCGGGGTGCGGAAGATCAGGCCGGTCTCGTTGTGGCGGACCGAGTCCTCGTAGACCGTGGGCGCGGCCAGCGCCGCCGTGCCTTCCGCCGCGCACTCGATGAACTTCAGGTCGGATTTCAGCCGGTTCTTCGGCGTGTCCAGCAGCGGCAGCAGCGCGATGTCGGCCTGGCCCAGCAGTTCCCGGTAGCGGTCGTGCGGGCAGGTCGGGTGAAACACCTTCCCCTCGGTCTCCAGCGCGTCGAAGAAGGCACGGTCATGCACCACGGTGACCCTGACGCGGTTGCCATAGGCGCGCAGCACGCCGTTCAGTTCCGCCATGACGGGACGCCAGTCCTCCTCCCGGTTCAGGGCACCGAAGAACAGGGTCACGGGCCGCCCGTCGGTGTGTTCCGGCAGGTCCAGCGGGGGCACGTTGGCAAGCTGGTTCGGGAACACTCCGACAGTTGGATTGTGCTGTCGGATGAACTGGCCCAGTGGCTGCGTGGAGGTCTGGATGGCGTGGCTGGCGCGCAGGCAGAAGAACCGTGTCTTCACCACCAGCGGCCAGATGCGCGGGTCGTCGTCCCATTCGGAGATCACCAGGTGCCCCTGGCGCAGCAGCCTCAGATGGTCACCGGCGCGTTCCGGTTCCAGGATCTGCCGTTGCCAGACAAAGACCGATTCCTCCCCCGGCTCCGGGCGCTGCATCGCCTCGCCTGCGCCGAAGACATGGCACCGGACACCGGGCAGCCGCGCCAGCGCCGCCGCGGGCTGGTGCACGCGGATGTCGTTGACGGCCGCCACCGGTCGCAGGGTGAAGAACTGGATCAGCATGCCTCAGTCAGTCTCTCCGACCCCGACCGCAACCGGAACCGCCTCGGACCTACTTGCTGGTCTCCGGAACCGTGCCCCTGGCGCTGCCGCCGTCCGACTTGCCATTGCCGGACTTGCCGCCCGACTTCCTGGCCTTTGCCGGGGCGCGTTCCGCCGCTGCCTCCAGGTCGAACACCAGCTTGCCCTGCTCCAGCCGGACCTTCACGTGCCCGCCCCGTTTCAGGGTGCCGAACAGCAGTTCCTCCGCCAGCGGCTGCTTGATGTTCTCCTGGATCACGCGGGCCAGCGGCCGGGCACCGAACTCGGGCGTGTAGCCCTTGTCGGCCAGCCAGGTGCGGGCTGCATCGGTCAGGGAGATGGTGACGTCGCGGTCGGACAGCTGTGCCTCCAGCTGCAGCACGAACTTGTCCACGACCCGCCCGACCACTTCCGGCGCCAGCGGCGCGAAGGGAATGATCGCATCCAGGCGGTTGCGGAATTCCGGCGTGAACAGCTTCTTGATCGCCTCCGAATCCTCGTCGGACCGCATGCCGCGATTGAAGCCGATGGCGTGCTTCTGCATCTCCGCCGCACCGGCATTGGTGGTCATGATCAGCACCACGTTGCGGAAGTCGATCTTCTTGCCGTTGTGGTCGGTCAGCTTGCCATGGTCCATCACCTGCAGCAGCAGGTTGAAGACATCCGGATGCGCCTTCTCGATCTCGTCCAGCAGCAGCACCGAATGCGGGTGCTGGTCCACGCTGTCGGTCAACAGGCCACCCTGGTCGAAGCCGACATAGCCCGGCGGGGCACCGATCAGGCGGCTGACGGTGTGACGCTCCATGTATTCCGACATGTCGAAGCGGTGCAGGGTCAGCCCCATGGTGTCGGCGAGCTGCTTCGCCGCCTCCGTCTTGCCGACGCCGGTCGGGCCGGAGAACAGGTAGGAGCCGATGGGCTTCTCCGGTTCCCTGAGGCCTGCGCGGGACAGCTTGACCGCCGACGCCAGCGCCTCGATGGCGACATCCTGGCCGAAGACGACGCGTTTCAGGTCGTCCTGCAGGTTGGCCAGGACGTTCTCGTCCTTCTTGGTCACCGACTTGGGCGGGATGCGGGCGATTTTGGAGACCACGGCCTCCACGTCCTTCACGCCCAGCACCTTCTTGCGCCGGCTCTGCGGTTTCAGCATCTCGGCCGCACCGACCTCGTCGATCACGTCGATGGCCTTGTCGGGCAGCTTGCGGTCATTGATGTAGCGCGCCGAGAGTTCCACGGCGGAGCGGATGGCCTCGCTGGTGTAGCGGACGCCGTGATGCTCCTCGTAGTACGGCTTCAGGCCGTTCATGATCTTGACCGCGTCCTCGATCGTCGGCTCGTTCACGTCGATCTTCTGGAACCGGCGCAGCAGGGCGCGGTCCTTCTCGAAGTAGCCGCGATACTCCTTGTAGGTGGTGGAGCCGATACAGCGGATGGTGCCCGACGCCAGCGCCGGCTTCAGCAGGTTCGACGCATCCATCGCCCCGCCCGACGTGGCCCCGGCACCGATGACGGTGTGGATCTCGTCGATGAACAGGACGGCGTTGTCGACGCTCTCGATCTCCCGCATCACGGCCTTCAGCCGCTCCTCGAAGTCGCCGCGATAGCGGGTGCCGGCCAGCAGCGCGCCCATGTCCAGCGCGTAGATGGTGGCGGTGGCCAGCACGTCGGGGACATTGCCCTCCACGATGCGGCGCGCCAGCCCCTCCGCGATCGCGGTCTTGCCGACGCCGGGCTCACCGACATAGAGCGGGTTGTTCTTGGTGCGGCGGCAAAGGATCTGGATGGTCCGGTCGATCTCCAGCGCCCGGCCGATCAGCGGGTCGATCTTGCCGGCCCGCGCCTTCTCGTTCAGGTCGACGCAGTACTGGGCCAGCGCCTCGTTCTCCGGCGCCTCCGCCTCGGCCTCACCAGCCTCCTGCGGGTTTTCCTCCTCGCTGCCATCGTCGCCGTCGTCGGCGCCGCGCACCGGACGTTCCGCGTTCAGGCCCGGTGCCTTGGCGATGCCGTGGCTGATGTAGCTGACGGCATCCAGCCGGGTCATGTCCTGCTGCTGCAGGAAGTAGGCGGCATGGCTCTCCCGCTCCGCGAAGATCGCGACCAGGATGTTGGCACCGGTCACTTCCTCGCGGCCGGAGGACTGCACATGGATCAGCGCCCGCTGTACCACGCGCTGGAAGCTGAGGGTCGGCTTCGCGTCCTCCTCCAGCGTCTGGGCCAGGTCCTTCAGGTCCTCGTCGATGAAACGGGTCAGTTCCTGGGCCAGCTTGCCAAGGTCGACGTTGCAGGCGCGCATCACCGCCACCGCGTCCGGGTCGTCGATCAGGCTGAGCAGCAGGTGCTCCAGCGTCGCATATTCGTGGTTGCGCTCACCGGCCAGGTTGAGGGCACGGCGCAGGGTTTCTTCGAGATGTCTGGAGAGCGATGGCACGCGTCTATTCCGCCTTCTCAAGTGTACATTGCAGGGGGTGCTGGTTCTCACGGGCGAGGTTCATCACCTGGGTGACCTTGGTTTCCGCAACCTCGTACGGAAAGATGCCGCAGACGCCGACGCCCTTCTGATGCACGTGCAGCATGATCTGCGTCGCCGCATCGGCGTCCTTGTTGAAATAGCGCTGCAGCACGTAGACGACGAATTCCATCGGCGTGTAGTCGTCGTTCAGCATCAGTACGCGCCACAGGGACGGCTGTTTCGTCCGTGGCCGGGTCTTGGTGACGACCCCGATCTCGTTGTCGCTATCGTTACGCTTGTCGGTCATGTCTCCGACGGCTCTCCCGGAATGCCTGATGAAAACAGTATGGTGGAACGGATCGATGTTAAAGGGGGATCGGCAAGTTTCGCGCACTGCCGATCCGGTGGGCTGGGCAGAACGGGATATAGGTCCCGATCCGTTTCAGGGTAGTCCGAAGCCATGCAAAAGTGCTTCTTGGCGGACGGACTTGCGAAATTGGGTTAACTCCACCATGGACCGCGAATCCCCATTCCGTTAATGTCTTGACGAATCGACGCATTTCAAGGGCCGGGGGCTGCGCCGTTCATGACGGTTGAACGACATTGGGGACGTTTCGCGCTGCTGGTCGTGGCGACGCTGCTGATGGCGTCCTTCACCGCACCGGCGGCGGCGAAGCGGGTCTATACCGGCATCGTGGTCGACCAGGCGACGGGGCAGACCCTGTATGCGCACAAGGCGGACCAGACCGTCCATCCGGCATCCCTGACCAAGATGATGACGCTCTACATGCTCTTCGAGTCCGTGAAGCAGGGTCGGCTCACCATGGACTCGGCGCTGAAGGTGTCGCGCAACGCCGCCGGCAAGCCGGCATCGAAGCTGGGGGTCCGGCGCGGCTCGACCATCCGCGTCGAGGACGCGGCCCTCGCGCTGATCGTGAAATCCGCCAACGACGTGGCGACTGTGGTGGCGGAGGCGCTGGCCCCGAACGAGGTCGTGTTCGCCCGGCGGATGACCGCGCGGGCCCGCAAGCTGGGGCTGGTCAGCACCAGTTTCCGCAATGCCAACGGGCTGCCCAACCGCCACCAGGTGACCACGGCGCGGGACATGGCCAACCTGGCCATCGCGCTGCAGCGTGACTTCCCGGACCTGTTCCCGCTGTTCGCCACCCGGACCTTCACCTGGAAGGGACGGAAGTACGGTTCCACCAACAACCTGCTGGGGCGGACCCGGGGCGTGGACGGCATCAAGACCGGTTACATCAATGCCTCCGGTTTCAACCTGGTGACCACGGTCGAACGTGACGGGCGGCGGCTGGTCGCCGTCGTCATCGGCGGTCGCACGGCGGCGCGCCGTGACCGGCAGATGCAGAAGCTGATCAGTCTCGGCTTCCGTCGCGCTGCGGACCAGGAACGGCAGGGTGCGCTGGCGGTTGCCGCCGACCTGCCGCCCGCGCGGCCCGGCAGCGGTGAGACCTCGTCGATGCTGGCCAGCCTGCGCAGCATCAACCTGATCTCGGAGGCGAACGCCGCCGCACCGGCCGAGACGCCCGTGGCGGTGCCGGAAGGGGATCATGGCATCCAGGTCGGCGCCTTCGGATCGACCAAGCGCGCCAACCGCGCGATCCGGCAGGCGGTGGCCGCTGCGCCGGATCTGCTGCGCAACCATCCCATCGACCTGAACCGGGTCTCCACCCGGAAGGGAAGCCTGTACCGCGCGCGGCTGCTGTCGTTCAGCGAGGTGGATGCCCGCGCGGCCTGCCGCTCCCTGAAGGCAAAGCGGATGGACTGCATGGTCCTGCGCAGCACGCCCTGATCCCATGCCCGGCTCCCCGGCCGCGACACGCTGGCTCTGGGCCCGCCACGCGCCGACCGATCCGGACGGACGGATCATCGGACGCACCGACCTGCCGATCCTGGAACCGGAAGGCGAGAGCCTGGTCCGCGCCGCGACGTTGCTGCAGGGCGCGGACGTGCTGTTGTGCAGCCCGCTGGGACGTTGCCGACGGACGGCGGAACTGCTGCACGCGGTCGGGTCCGGCATGCCCGATCCCATCTTCGATGACCGGCTGATGGAGCAGGATTTCGGTGCCTGGGAGGGGCGGGGCTACGGCGACGTCGCCGCCTGGGACGGCCTTCCGCTACGGGACATGGCTGCGCTGCGGCCGCCCGGTGGCGAGAGTTTCCTCGACCTCGTCGCGCGGGTACGAGACGCCGTGGCCGACCATGGCAGCCGCCTCGCCGGGCGGACAGTTGCTGTCGTGAGCCATGCGGGTATCATCCGGGCCGCGACCGCCATCGCACTGGAGATGCCGCCGCATCGGGGCCTCAGCCTCGGCATTGCGCCGCTGTCGGTCACGGCGCTGACCGATCATGGCGACGGCGGCTGGGCGGCGGACTTCGTCAACCGGATCTGACGGGTGCTTCGGGCAGGCTGCCCTCCAGCCGCAGCAGGTGACGCTTGGTCTCGATGCCGCCGCCGAAGCCGGTCAGCGAACCGTCTGCGCCGATCACCCGGTGGCAGGGAATGATGACGGGCAGCGGGTTGGCCCCGTTGGCCGCCCCCACGGCCCGGCTCGCGCGCGGGGCGCCGATCTCCCTGGCCAACTCCCCGTAGGTCGTTGTCCGGCCGAAGGGGATGGCGCGCAGGCGATCCCAGACCTGCTTCTGGAAATCGGTGCCATGCAGGGTCAGGGGCAGGTCGAACACCTGCCGTCGCCCCGCAAAATAGTCCAGCAACTGGCGTTTCACCTCCGCGAACGCGCCCTCCGCCCTGGTCCAGGCGGGATGCGGGCCGAACGCCTTGTGCCCGCCGGGGAAGCTGAGGAAATGCAGGGAGTCCGCATCGCCCGCCAGCAGCAACCGGCCGATCGGCGTCTCCAGCCAGTCATGGATAAGCGGCAGGTCCTTCATCTGGGCGTCATGCGGCAGGTGGTTTCCGGTTCGTCGACCCCCAGCGTGTCGAGATTGTTGGTCCGGTGCAGGAAGCCCTCCACAGGCGCGCGGGCCACCACGTGATTGTGGGTGGCGAGCAGGATCGGCTGGCGCAGCTGGTTGTCCCAGGGGCGGAAGCCGAGCCGGTTGCCCTTGAAGCCGTCCAGCACCAGTTCCGGTGACAGCAGGTGGTCACGCAGGGTGGCGAAATCCTCGCTCCGGGTGCGCTGCACGGCGGTGGCGACGGCCTTCACCGCCAGCCAGGCCGCCCAGTCGCCGTCCCGCATGGGGCGGCCTGCATGATCCTGGAAACGGTTCTCCAGTTGCGGTGCGCCATGCCGTTCCCATGACCAGTGCCAGGCCAGCCCAGCCAGTCCCTCTGCCCCGACCAGCGGACGCGGGTCGACCGTGCGGTAGTTGAGGTTGCGCGCGAACTCCCCGTCACTGTCGGCAACGAAGATCACGTCATGGTCGGAGCCCTGGGTGAGCAGCAGCGGATTGTTCAGTTCCCGCTGTCGCGGGTCATTGCTGAGGACGAAGGAGCGCTCCGCCCCGATCTCCAGGCCATAGCGCGCGGCGGTGCGCCGGAAGGCTTCGGCCAGTTGCCTGTCCGCCGCCAGCGGTCCCACCAGCATCAGCACCTCGCGCCAGCGGCGCAGCGCCAGCAACTGCCCCACCGCGTCGGCGCGCATGGCGTCGCTGGGGGTCATGTGCAGCAGGTTCGGCTGGCAGTCCGCGCCGCGCAGGCTGTCCGCGGTGGCGCGGATGTTGAACAGCATCACCGCTTGGTCGGCCAGCGCCTTCGAGACCGCTGCCAGCTCGACCGCGGGCAGGTCGAGAATGATGAAACGGATCCCGTCCGCCAGCATGGCCTCCGCCGTGGCCGGCAACTCATCGGGTCGTGCCCGCTGCCGGTTGATCGCGAAACTCGTCTGCGTGGCGGCGCCATGCCACTTCACTTCCTCCAGCGCCACTTCCGCGCCTGCATGGGGACGACCGAGCGGCTGGGTCAGGAAGGCGGCGAAGGTGCGCGACTTGCGGTAGTCGCGGTCCCCCCGCATTTCCAGGTGACCGATCACGATCTCACCGGACCAGGCGACCGGCCCCGGCAGCAGCACGGCCAGGACGATCAGGACCAGCGCGGCGTGACGGCCGATCCTGTCAGTCATCGATCAGCACGGTATGCGGCACCCGCCCGACCGGCACCGAACGCAGGGGGCGGCGGCTCTCCATGTCGATGATGGTCATGTCGTCGCTCAGCCCGTTGGCGACATAGAGCAGGCTGCCGTCGCGGTTCAGCGTCGCGTTCCAGGCCCGATTGCCCACCAGCACCATGTCGGTCACAGCCCGCGAGGCGACATCGACGAAGGCGATGTGGTTGGCCCGGCCCATGGCCACCATGGCCGTCCTGCCGTCAGCGGTCATGGTGATGCCGACGGGTGTCACATCCTCCGACCGCAGCCCGGTGGGCGGTTCGAGTTCCAGCGTCGCGGCGACCGTGTTGCCGGCCACATCGATGATCGAGACCGAGGCGGCCAGTTCGTTGGTGATCCAGAGTTCGCTGCCGTCCGGTGTCAGCGCGAAGCGCCGTGGCCGCTGCCCCACCAGGATGTTGGCGCGGATGCTGCCGGAGGCGAGATCGACCACGTGGACCAGGTTGGCGACTTCGGATGAGACATAGACCGTGCTGCCGTCCGGGTTGGCCAGGATGCCTTCCGGCTCCGCCCCGACCTCGATGGTGGTCAGGCCGGCAACATCATCTTCCTCCTCCTCACCTTCTTCGTCCTCGGCCTCCTCCTCTTCTTCCTCCTCGTTCTCCTCATCGGACAGGGGTTCGTCGCTGGGTTCGGCCACGGTCAGGTCGGGCAGCGTCTCGCGGCTGCCGAAATAGGTGGCGAGGTCGAGGATGCCGAGCCTGGCGTCATCCTCCAGCGAGATGTAGAGCGTGTTGCCGTCGGCGGAGAAGTCGAACAGTTCCGGATCGTCGATGCCGGTGATCCTGTCCACCAGTTCCAGTTTCGCCACGTCGATGATGTCGATGGCATCACCGTCGCCGCAGGCAACGAAGATGCGCTGCCGTGCCGGATCGAACTGGATGTGGCGCGGACGTGCCGCCGTGCCGATGCGTTTCACCACCTCCAGCGTGCCGCCATCCAGGACGTAGACGGCATTGTCCTTCTCGCTGGAGACAAAGACCTTGCCGGTGTCCCTGGCCAGCACGGGAAACGCCATGCCGATCGCGACGGCACTGGCCAGCAACGTGTTCCGGAAGCTGTTCATGGCTTCGCTTCTCCCTGCTCATGGCACGTCGTGCCGGCGCCTTGGCCCCGACCGCGCGTCTCGTTGTTCGTGGCATTAGACCACACGTCGTGGCGGCGTGACCAGAACGGCAGGTGATGGCGGTTGCACACTTCATGATTGATGGTTGATCGTCATGCAATCACAACCTTATGCTTCATATGTTGATCATGAGCACGGCATGGATGGTGATTCGGCGATGTTGCGTGCCCGTTCTGCCAATGGTGGTTGTGATGTCCAGTCTGCGCGTATGGGAGCCGTTGCATGTCCGATGATCGCTTTGACCGCACGAACGCGACCCTGACCGCCTGGGAAGGTGGCGATGGCAACGACAACATCGATGGCAGCCCCCTGCCGGACACGGTCCTGGGTGGTGACGGCCAGGACAGCCTGAACGGCGGTGCCGGTGCCGACACGCTGGCGGGCGGCAGCGGCAGCGACGTGATGGATGGTGACTCCGGCGACGACCGGCTCTCCGGCGGCAGCGGCGATGACAGCCTGTTCGGTGACCTTGGCGATGACACGTTGCAGGGCGGTGCCGGTGCCGACTCCCTGAATGGTGGCCAGGGCGACGATCTCTACATCCATGGCCGGGGCGACGGGGCTGACCGCATCAGCGAGGCATCGTCGGGATCCGGGCGGGACATCCTGCACCTGACCGACGGACTGACGGCAGCCGACATCCGCCTGCTGGGCAGCAACGGCGACCTGTTCGTCATCCTGGCCGATGGCACCGGTGAGGTGCGCATCTCCGAGCAGTTCGACTTCGCCGACGCCAGGATCGAGACCCTGCTGTTCGACGACGGCAGCAGCCTGGACCTCACCGCGCCGATGGTCATGGATGGCGGCGACGCCAACGATTTCATCGACAGTTCGGAACTCGGCGACACGCTGAATGGCGGGGCCGGCAGCGACAACCTGGAAGGCAATGGCGGCGACGATGTGCTGTCCGGCGACAGTGGCGATGACCGGCTGGCGGGGGATGGCGGCAACGATTCCCTGACCGGTGGCAGTGGCGAGGATGATCTCTTCGGCGGCTTCGGCAACGACCTGCTGCAGGGGGGCAGTGGCAATGACTGCCTGCGCGGCGGCTTCGGCGACGACACGTACGGCTATGCGCGCGGTGACGGCTCCGACATCATCGACGAACGGTTCTCGGACGGTGGCGGGTTCGACGTGCTGCGGCTGGCGGCCGGCATCGCGGTCGATGATGTCGCCCTGACCTCGAATGGTGCCGACCTGTTCATCCGGCTGCGCGACGGTTCCGGCCAGGTCGTGATCCAGGACCAGCTCGCCTTCGCCCAGGTTCAGGTGGAGCGGCTGCGGTTCGCGGACGGCACCGAGATCGACCTGACCCGCGCCATCGCGCAGACCGGCCTCGACGGCGATGACTTCCTGGATGGCAACGGGCTGGCGGAGACGATCAGCGGCGGCAACGGCAACGACAATCTCGACGGCCGCAGCGGCGATGACGTGCTGCTGGGAGAGAGCGGCGATGATTCCCTGCTCGGCGGCGCGGGTGCGGACAGCCTGTCCGGTGGGGACGGGCAGGACTCGCTGGATGGTGGGGACGGCAACGACACCCTGGACGGCGGCGTTGGTGAGGACCGGCTGCGCGGCTTCGACGGGGATGACACCTACCTGTTCGGACCCGGCGGTTTCATCGAGATCGACGAGATCTCCACCGTTGGCTCGGGGTTCGACACGATCCAGCTTGCTGCCGGGATCGGGCTCGGTGATATCCGCATCTTTGCCGACACGGGCGGTGACCTGCTGATCAGCCTGCTGGACGGAACCGGGCAGGTCCGCGTCCACGAGCAGTTCGAGATCATCAGGGCGCGGGTGGAACTGCTGCGGCTGGCCGACGGGACGGAGATTGATCTGACGGGTGGTCTCGCCCTGACCGGGGACAGTGCGGACGATGCCATGGCGGGCAGCGACTTCGCGGACACGGTGTCGGGGGAAGATGGCGATGATTTCCTCGGTGGCAGGTCAGGCGCCGACCTGGTGTCGGGCGGCGGCGGCGAGGACACGCTCTTCGGCGATGCCGGGGCGGACACGCTGGATGGCGGGACCGGCGATGACACGCTGAATGGCGGCCTGGACGACGACACCTTCATCCATCGCCGAGGTGATGGTCATGACCGCCTGACCGACACGGCGGGAACCGACACGGTCCTGTTCGGGGCAGGCATCTCCGCGTCGGAGATCGTGCAGTCCCGGTCCGGCGATGACCTGTTCCTCACGCTCTCCGACGGTTCCGGCAGCGTGCGGATCGTCAACCACTTCCTCACCGACCGGAACGCCCAAGTCGAGTTCGCGCGTTTCGCGGACGGCACCGTGCTGGACCTGGTGGCCGCATCCACCCTGGCGGACCTGGTGCTCACGGGCGGTGATGCACGGGACAACCTGACGGGCGGGCCCGGCAACGACAGCATGACCGGCGGTGACGACAATGACCGCCTGACCGGGCTTGAAGGTGATGACGTACTGCGTGGCGGCGCCGGCGACGACACGATGCATGGCGGGGCCGATGACGACCTCTACCTGTACGAGGCCGGTGACGGTTTCGATGTGATCGATGAGCTGGGTGGCAGCGGCCGCGATGTCCTGCAACTGGGGTCCGGCATCGCCGTGTCCGACGTGCGCCTGGTGGCCAGTGTCGATGACATCCTGGTCGTGATCGACGGCGCGCCGGGCTTCGCCTTCATCCGCATCGTCGATCACCTGGTCCGGAGTTCGAGCTTCAACTTCAACCTCGACAGCCAGGTCGAGACCCTGCGCTTTGCCGACGGGACGGAGGTCGACCTGACGCTGCCGCTGATCTACCGGGGCGGTGATGCGAACGACGGCATGACCGCCAACCTGCAGGACGACACGCTGCTGGGGTTCGGCGGCAATGACACGCTCTCCGGTCAGTTCGGTGCCGACCTGCTGGAAGGTGGCGCGGGCAATGACCTGCTCCAGGGCGGTGCCGACGATGACGTGATCCTGGGCGGCGAGGGGGCGGACAGCCTGTTCGGTGGCGAGGATGATGACCGGCTGACGGGGGGCGCGGGCAACGACACGCTGCGCGGGGACGCCGGCGACGATGTCTTCGTCTACGGTCTCGGCGATGGCTTCGACACCCTGGCGGAGGCCGGCTCCGGGAACGGTCTCGACGTGATCGAGTTCGCCGCCGGTATCGCGCCCGGCGACATCCGGCTGTCCTACTCCAGCTCCAGCATCCTGCAGCTCAGCCTGCGCGACGGCTCCGGCGGCATCACGATCAGTGGTCAGGTCAACGGGATCAGTGACTTCGACGTCGAGCTGCTGCGCTTCGCCGACGGCACGCTGGTTGACCTGACCGGGCCGCTGCTGCTGGAGGGTACGGACGGCAACGACCGCATCGACAGCGACCTGCCGGGTGACACGCTGCAGGGCGGTGGCGGCAACGACAACCTGCGCGGCTTCAATGGCGACGACGTGCTGCTGGGGGAGGACGGCAACGACGTGCTGCTCGGCGGGAACGATGCCGACAGCCTGCTGGGCGGCAGCGGCTCCGATGACCTGCGCGGTGACAGTGGCGACGATACCCTGACCGGCGGCAGCGGTGACGATACGCTGGATGGCGGCGCCGGTGACGACACCTATCGCTATGCCCGTGGTGACGGCTTCGACCTGGTCGACGAGTCACCGGCCGATGGCGGCAATGACGTGATCGAACTGGGGGCCAGCATCGCGCTGGCGGACATTGTGCTGTCCATCGTCACCACGGACGAACTGCTGGTCCGGCTGGTGGATGGCACCGGGGAAATCCGGATCCGGGACCAGTACGGCCCCAACGCCGACAGCCGGATCGAGACCCTGCGCTTTGCGGACGGGACCGAGATCGACCTGACCGGCCCCCTGGTGACGCAGGGCAGTGACGCCAACGATCTGCTGGACGGCACTGTTCTGGGGGACACCATCAGGGGCGGGGACGGTGGCGACGACCTGGACGGCTTCGGCGGCGATGACCTGCTGGAGGGGCAGAGCGGCAATGACGCGCTGGATGGCGACAGCGGCGACGATACCCTGGTCGGCGGGGGCGGCAATGACTCCCTGTTCGGCAGCGGCGGTGCCGACGAACTGATCGGCGGGCCGGGCGATGACTCGCTGTCCGGTGATGCCGGGGACGACACCTACCACTACGGGCGCGGTGACGGGTTCGACAGGATCAACGAGAACGGCAGCGTCGGCAGCGGTGTTGACCGCATCATGCTGGCGCCGGGGATCAGCGCGTCGGACATCAGGTTCGAGAGCAATGGCAGCAACCTGGACATCCTGCTGACGGACGGCAGCGGCGGCCTGAGCATCGAGGCGCACATGTTCGCCCCGGACGCCCGGATCGAGACGCTGCAGTTCGCGGACGGCAGCGTGATCGATCTGACCGGGCCGCTTCTGCTGGAAGGTGGTGACGGCAGTGACGTGGTGATGAGCGGTTTCCAGGGTGACACGGTCGCCGGTGGCCCGGGGGCCGACCGGCTGGATGGCCGCGAAGGCGACGATACCCTGCAGGGAGACAGCGGCAACGATACCCTGTTCGGTGGCACCGCGGATGACTCGCTGATCGGTGGATCGGGCAATGATTCGCTGGACGGTGATGCCGGGAATGACACGTTGCAGGGCGGTCAGGGCAGCGACCTGCTGGATGGCGAACAGGGTGATGACCTGTATGTCTATGCCCGCGGCGGGGGCTTCGACACGGTGGCCGAGACCTCTTCCGTCGCGGGTGGCAACGATGCCCTGCTGCTGACCGGCGGGATCGCGCCCGGCGAGGTGCGGCTGGCGCAGGACGGCACAAGCCTGACGGTCTTCCTGACGGACGGGACCGGTGCGGTCACCCTGCAGGGGCAGAGCGATGCCGTGACGCGCATCGAGCAGTTGCGGTTCGATGATGGCACGGTCATCGACCTGACCGGACCGCTGCTGATGCAGGGCGGTGCCGGTGACGACCGGATGACCAGCGACGGCCAGGCAGATACGCTGTCGGGCGGCGACGGCAACGACACCATCACCGGCGATGGCGACGGACGGCTGTTCGGCGATGCCGGGAATGACAGCATCACCACCGGGGTCGGCAACGACCTGCTGGATGGCGGTATCGGCAATGACACGGTGTCGGGCGGTGACGGCGACGACACCCTGCTTGGCACGGCGGGGAACGACTCCCTCGCCGGTGGTGCAGGCGATGACACCTATCGCTTCGGGCCGGGCGACGGCAATGACACGATCAACGAGGACCGGTTCGGCCAGGGCTCGGGCTCCGACGTGATCGAGCTGGAGGGCGGGCTGACCGCAACGGACGTGCGCCTCTCCTCCCCCTCCAATGGCGGGCGTGACCTTCTCGTCAGCATCCTTTCCGGCGGCGGGTCGCTGGCCGTGGCCGGACAGTTCGCCGATCCGGACAACCAGGTCGAGCTGCTGCGCTTCGCGGATGGCAGCGTGCTGGACCTGACCGGTGGCCTGGTGATGGCGGGCGATGATGGCGACAACGGCCTGGTCGGCACCGGGTTCGATGACACGGTTTCCGGCCTGGCGGGCAACGACACGCTGAATGGTGAGGGCGGTATCGACCTGCTCCGCGGCAATGGCGGGGACGACCGCCTGGTCGGCGGGGTCGGCGCGGACACGCTGGATGGCGGCGCGGGCGACGACACCCTGGAAGGCGGGGTCGATGGCGATAGCTACCTCTATGCGCGCGGTGACGGCACCGTCCGCATCGTGGAGGCCGGGGGCGTCGACCAGATCGTCTTCGGGGTGGGGATCACCGCCGGTGAGGTGACGGCGGTCCAGTCGGGCAACAGCCTGGTCCTGACCCTCACCGACGGCAGCGGCTCCCTGATCGTGGAGAACCATTTCCTGCTCCCCGTACGCCAGGTGGAATCGATGCTGTTCGCCGACGGGACGCGCGTCGGCCTGGTGGACGGCATCGCCCCGGTCGGCCAGGTCTTCAACGGCACCGACGCGGCCGACTTCACCAATGGCAGCGACGGCGATGACAGCATGTTCGGCGGCGACGGCGCCGACCGCCTGACCGGTCATGCGGGCGATGACCTGCTGGACGGCAATGCCGGCAACGACACGCTGCAGGGGGAGGAAGGCGACGACACCTACGTCTACCGCCCGGGCGACGGTTTCGTCACCGTCGACGAGAATGGCGGTGGCGGCTTCGATGTCCTCTCGCTGCAGGGTGGGCTGCTGGCCGGGGACATCCGGCTTGTCGCCAACAGCCAGGACCTGACGGTCGTGCTGGTGGACGGCACAGGCAGCATCACCCTGGACGGCCATTTCCATCGTGGCTTCGGCAGTCTCTTCGACAGGTCCTCCCAGGTGGAGCGCCTGCGGTTCTCCGATGGCAGCGAACTGGACCTGACCGGCGTGCGCGTGCTGCAGGGCGGGTCGGGCAATGACACGATCGGCAGCTTCATCCTCGGCGATACCCTGCTGGGGGAAGGCGGCAACGACTTCCTCGATGGCCTTGGTGGCGATGACGTCATCGACGGTGGCAGCGGCAGCGACGACCTGGACGGCGATGCCGGCAATGACAGCCTGATCGGCGGCAGCGGGGCGGACCGGCTTGACGGCGGCACCGGGGCCGACACGCTTGTCGGCGGGGCTGACAACGACACCCTGAACGGCCGCGCGGGCGATGATGTCTATGTCTATGCTGCCGGGGACGGCTTCGACTTCGTTGATGAGGGTGGCAGCCAGGGTTCCGGCTTCGATATCTTGCGGTTCGGGGCCGGAATCGCCCTTGTGGACATCGACCTGCAGATCAGTAGCAGCGGTCGGGATCTCTTCATCGTCATGCGCGACGGCTCCGGCTCGGTGAGGTTGTTCGAGCAGTTCGCGGACGCTGTCCCTGGCATTGAGCGGTTGGTCCTCGACGACGGTACCCTGGTCGATCTGACCGGGCCGTTGCAGACCCGTGGCGACGATGGCAATGACACCCTGGGTAGCAGTGACCTGGGCGATAGCCTGTCGGGAGCGGGCGGCAACGACTTCCTCAATGGCTTCGGTGGTGACGACGTCCTGTCCGGCGATGGTGGCGATGATTTCCTGCGCGCCGGAACCGGGGCCGACAGCCTTTCGGGCGGCAGTGGTGACGACACCCTGCAGGGGGACGCGGGTGACGATGACCTGCAGGGCGGCGCCGGTGACGACCTGCTGGCAGGCGGGTTCGGTGATGACCGGTTCGTCTATGCCCGTGGCGACGGGTTCGACGTGATCGACGAGAGCGTGGCCGACAACGGCTTCGACCTGGTCGATCTCGCCCCAGGTATCGCGCGGGCCGACGTGCGGCTGACGGTCAGCAACAACGACCTGTTCATCATCCTGACCGACGGCTCCGGCCAGATCAGGATCGACGACCAGTTCGCCACCCCGACCCCGCATATCGAGCTGCTGCGCTTTGCCGACGGCACCCTGATCGCGCTGGATGGTGTCGCCGGGCAACCGGGCGACATCAACAGCCCGCCGCAGGCGGTGGATGATGTGGCAGCGACCGACGAGGACCAGCCGGTGCTGGTGGACCTGCTGGCCAACGACCTGGACGCCGACGGCGACAGCCTGGCCCTGCTGTCGGTGACGGACGGCGCGAACGGCACGGTCAGCATCGTCGGCGACCGGATAAGCTACACGCCCGATGCCGATTTCAACGGCAGTGACAGCTTCGGCTACACCATCTCCGACGGCGATCTGCAGGACAGCGGCACGGTGACCGTGACGGTCCTGCCGGTGAATGACGCGCCGGAGGCCATCGATGATACCGCCAGCACTGATGAGGACACGGCGGTGACCATCGACCTGCTCGGTAATGACCGGGATGTGGACAATGCCGATGGTGGCAATGCCGGACTCTCGGTGGTCTCGGCCACAGCGGCCAGCGGCACGGTGGTGATCGGGTCGGATGGTCGCCTCACCTACACCCCGGACGCGGACTTCAACGGCAGCGACAGCATCAGCTACACCATCGCGGACCCGGACGGGGCGACGGCGAGCGCCGATGTCGCCGTGACGGTCCGGCCGGTGAATGATGCGCCGGAGGCCATTGATGATACCGCCAGCACCGACGAGGACACGGCCGTGACCATCGACGTGCTCGGCAATGACCGGGATGTGGACAATGCCGGTGGCGGCAATGCCGGACTCTCGGTGGTGGCGGCCACAGCGGCCAGCGGCGCAGTGGTGATCGGGTCGGATGGTCGCCTCACCTACACCCCGGACACGGACTTCAACGGCAGCGACAGCATCAGCTACACCATCACGGACCCGGACGGGGCGACGGCGAGCGCCGATGTTGCCGTGACGGTCCTGCCGGTGAATGACGCGCCCACCGCGATCACGGCGAACAATGACAGCGTCCGGGAGGATGCGGTGGCGGGTGACCTGGTGGCGCGGCTGCTTGGCATCGACCCGGACGGGGACGTCCTGAGCTTCACCCTGGTCGACGATGCGGGCGGGCGCTTCGCCCTCGACGGCGACAGGCTGGTGGTTGCGGCGGACAACCTGCTGGACCATGACACCGCCGCCCAGCACCAGGTGCAGGTGCAGGGAAGCGACCCGGGCGGACTGACCGTGCTGCAGCAACTGACCATCGACATCCTTGATGTTGGTGGTGGTGGCAATGGCGGTGCGCTGGACCTGGACGGCAATGGCGACAGCGATGCGCTGACGGACGGCCTGATCGCTCTCGGCCATGCCTTCGGAGCGCCGGTGCAACAGCTCACCGGCCTGGCCGCTCCGGGTGCGCCGGGGCAGGACGCAGCCACCCTCGCCGCGTCGCTGGCGCAGGCGGAGGCCAGCTTCCTGGACGTGGACAGCAATGGCAGCATCGACGCGCTGACCGACGGGCTGATGCTGCTGGGCTTCCTGCTGGGTGCCCAGGCGGACCAGGTCGCGGCCTTCGCCGACCCTGACGGCGCCCGGTCCTCCGCGCAGTCGATCAACGACTTCCTGGAGGGCTTCGACGCTGCGGCGTGAGCCCGCCCGGCGGTTCCCGGACCATCGGAACGTGCCGACGACAGGTGCGTGATCGCGCGATCCGGGTTAGGATGTGGCCGCAACCGGAAGGCACGCCCCGCTGCTGCACCCTGTTTCGTATTCATGCGCTGCGCCAGAACGTGCCGGATGCGAAGGGGGACACGTCATGAAATTCGGAATGTTCACCGGTGCGGTGCTGCTCGGCCTGCTGGCAGGCGGTTCCGCCATGGCTGCCGGGCTCTGCCAAGGCTTCGGGCCGCAGACACCGCGCGACATCGCCAGCACGGGCGGCAGCAACGGCCAGGTCTTCCCGACGGCCCCGCCGGCGAGCCAGATGAACCTGTGCAACATCCACACCCACACCAATGCCGAACACAAGGGCCCCGGCTTCTCCGTGTTCGCGGGCGGTGGTGAGCATGGCGGCTACCGCTGCAACGGCAGTGACAGCCTGACCGCCGCCGAACTGAAGGATCCGGGCAACGGGCACGGTGCGTTCCACGGCATCGTTCCGGGCGACACCATCGAGGTGCACTGGGTACACAGCTCCTGCGCCGTCACCCCCGGCAAGGGGCTGGGATCCTGTCTCAGCGAGAGCTGTGCCAACCCGACCCTGCGGGTCGAGGCCCAGGTCTTCCTGGTGGTGAATGATCCGAACGCGCTGGATTTCGCCGACTTCGCCTATGCCGGCAACATCGTCAACGGGCGCCACCAGGCGCGGTCACTGCCCACGGGCACCGGGGAGCCGGTGGTCTTTGCCGGTTCGACCACCGGGCCGAAATACACGCAGCAGGTCTGTTCCCCGCTGCAGGTGACATGGAGTGTCCGGCCCCAGTGCGCGAAGGTGGACATCAACTCGCTCTACAAGTGGGCCGCTGACGGCAACGTCTTCCAGGAGGACCATTCCCACGGCGTGCGCCAGCTGGTGACGGCACCGGAACTGCTCGCCCCCATCGGCAACTGACGCAACGGCACATAGGGTCCGCAGCAGGCCGCCGGTTCCGGCTGCGCGGCGCCTCAGGCCGGGTCCACGAACGCCGCGACGACCTTCTTCTGGCCTGCCTTCTCGAAGTCGATGAGCAGGTGGCTGCCATCGACCCGGGCGATCAGGCCATAGCCGAACTTCTGGTGGAACACGCGCTGGTCCTTCCGGTAGGTCTGCGTGCTCTCCAGCGTGCGCACCTCCCGCGCCTCGGCATCGACCACCTTGCCGCGGCTGTAGCCACCGGCGCGGTAGCCGCGTTCCTTCAGCCGCTGGGTAGCCTGCAGCCAGGGCGCATCGTAGGCGAAGCTGCCCGGTGACTGCTGGCGGAACCCGGCCCCGCCCGGCTGGGCGGAAGCACCGTAGAGCCCGCTCTCGGCCCGGACCTCCACCGCATCCTCCGGCAGTTCCTCGACGAAGCGGCTGGGAATGCCGGAGCGCCATTCGTTGAACACCCGGCGGTTGGCAGCATGGCTGATGAAGCAGCGCTGGCGGGCGCGGGTGATGCCGACATAGGCCAGTCGCCGTTCCTCCTCCAGCCCGGCATTGCCGGTTTCCTCCAGCGACCGGCGATGGGGAAACACTTCCTCCTCCCAGCCCGGCAGGAACACCGTGTCGAACTCCAGCCCCTTGGCGGCGTGCAGGGTCATGATGGAGACCTTCTCGGTATCGTCGGAACTGTCATTGGCCTGCACCAGTGCAACATGTTCCAGGTAACCGTTCAGGGTCTCGTGGTCCTCCATCGCCAGGACCATTTCCTTCAGGTTCTCCAGCCGTGTCGGGGCGTTGGGGCTCTTGTCGCGCTGCCACATCTCCGTGTAGCCGCTCTCGTCCAGCACCATCCCGGCCAGTTCCGCCGGGTCCAGGTCGTCCCGCACCTGGCGCCAGCGGGCGAAATCGTCCAGCAGCCGCTTCAGCGTGTTGCGCGCCTTCGGTTTCAGTTCCTCCGTCTCCACCAGCGCCTCCGCCGCGCGGTAGAGGGACTGGCGCGCGCCCCGTGCCGCGCGGTGCAGCATCTGCACGGTGGCGTCGCCCAGGCCGCGCTTCGGCGTGTTCACGATCCGCTCGAAGGCGATGTCGTTGTCGGGCTGCGCCACGATCTGCAGGTAGCAGGTGGCGTCCTTGATCTCCTGCCGCTGGTAGAACCGGACACCGCCCAGCACCTGGTAGGGCACGCCGATCTCGATGAAGCGGTCCTCGAAGCTGCGCATCTGGAAGGTGGCGCGGACCAGGATCGCCATCTCCGACAGCCGTTCGCCCTTGCGGTGCAGGCTCTCGATCTCGTCGCCGATGGAGCGGGCTTCCTCCTCCCCGTCCCAGACGCCGATCACGGTGACCTTCTCGCCGCCGGGAATGTCGGTCCAGAGCGTCTTGCCCAGCCGGTCCTCGTTGTTGGCGATCACCGCGCTGGCGGCCTTCAGGATCGCGGCGGTGGAGCGGTAGTTCTGTTCCAGCCGGATCACCTTCGCGCCGGGGAAGTCGCTCTCGAATTTCAGGATGTTGCCGACTTCCGCCCCGCGCCAGCCATAGATCGACTGGTCATCGTCGCCGACGCAGCAGATGTTCCGCGCGCCCTGCGCCAGCAGCCGCAGCCACAGGTACTGCGCCACGTTGGTGTCCTGGTACTCGTCCACCAGGATGTAGCGGAACCGGCGCTGGAAATCGGCCAGCACGTCGGGGGCCGTCTGGAACAGGCGGATGCAGAGCAGCAGCAGGTCGCCGAAATCCACCGCGTTCAGGGTCTGCAGCCGGTCCTGGTACATACGGTACAGGTCGCGCCCGCGCCCGTCGGCGAAGCCGCTGTCGCCGTCCGGCACCCTGTCGGGCATCAGGCCCTTGTTCTTCCAGCCGTCGATGACCCCGGCAAGCTGGCGGGGCGGCCAGCGCTTGGCGTCGATCTGCTCCGCCTCCAGCAGCTGTTTCAGCAGCCGCTGCTGGTCGTCATCGTCCAGGATGGTGAAGTCGCTGCGCAGGCCCACCAGCTCCGCGTGACGGCGCAGGATGCGCGCGCCGATGGAATGGAACGTGCCGAGCCACATCCCCTCCACCCGGTTGCCGATCATCTGGCCGACACGGTCCGACATCTCCCGCGCCGCCTTGTTGGTGAAGGTCACGGCCAGGATCTCCCATGGCCGCGCGGTGCCGGTGTTCAGCAGGTGGACCAGGCGGGTGGTCAGCACGCGGGTCTTGCCGGTGCCGGCCCCGGCCAGCACCAGGACCGCGCCGTCCAGTGTCTCCACCGCCTGCCGCTGTGGCGGATTCAGGCTGTCGAGATAGGGAAAGTGCTGCGGCTGCGGGGCAGGGGCTGGTTCCTCTGCCCCGGCGAGATCAAACGGGTCATCCATGGGGAGAACATATAGAGCATATCGGTCGGCAACGGAATCCGTTGTCCGTGGCCCGGCGATGCTTTCCCGAAGCCTCAGTCGGGGTCGCGCTGTTCCTTCACGCCGATCAGCAGCAGCAGGCCGACACCGACGAAGATCAGGATCATGGAGACCCCGACACGGTCGCCGCCGATGCCCGTGGCCCGGGCGATGACGAAGGGGGCGAGGAACGCCGTCGCCTTGCCCGACAGCGCGAACAGGCCGTAATACTGGCCCAGTTGCCCCACCGGGGCCAGGCGCGCCACCATCGACCGGCTGGCGGCCTGTGCCGGTCCGGCCACCAGGCCAAGCAGCACCGTGATGCACAGCATCACCTTCTCCGCATCGGAGGCGAAAAGCCCGTCATCCGGCACGGGGAAGCCCATGGGGAAGAAGAACAGCACGTGACCGTCGCCGATGGAGATGATCGCGGCGGCAGTGATGAACAGGCCACCGACGGAGATGTAGAGGGTACGCTTGGAGCCGATGCGGTCATCCAGCCAGCCGCCCAGGAAGCAGCCGGGAACGCCGAAGACCAGCGTCAGGATGCCGAACAGGCCAAGTTCCAGCAGGCCCCAGCCGAACTGGCTGGCGACATAGACGCCGCCGAAGATGAAGATGGCGTTCAGGCCGTCGTAATAGATCATCCGCGCGATCAGGAAGCGGAACATGTTCGGGCGCTTCCGGCGCATGGTCACCAGTGTCTCGCGCAGTTCACGCAGGCCCGTCCGCACCGCCAGCATCCGGTCAGCCACGATCTTCGGCTGGTCCGGGGTCCACAGGATGAAGGGCAGCATGAAGACCAGGTACCAGAGGCCGGAGAAGGGACCGGCCAGCCGCTCCGCCACATGTCCTTCCTGATCGAAACCCGGTCCCGGAATGCCGGGCAACTGGCCGGTCAGCCAGAGCATGATCGGCAGCGCCACCAGCGCCCCGACATAACCCATGGCCCAGCCATAGCCGGACAGCTTGCCCACCCGGTCGCCCACCGCCAGGTTTGGCAGCATGGCGTTGTTGAAGACCACGGAGAACTCGGCACCGATGACGCCGATCACCACCAGCGCCACGATCAGGGCGATGCGGCCGTCGCTGGCGTCGGGGACCGCGAACCAGAGTCCGAAACAGGCGGCGATGCACATCAGGCTGAAGCCGATGACCCAGGGCTTGCGCGGCCCCGTGGCGTCGGCCAGGGAGCCGAGGATGGGGGCGGAAAAGGCCATGATCAGGCCGGCGATTGTCTGCGTGTCGCCCCAGAGTTCCTGGCCGCTGGTGCCGTCACCGACCACCGTACCGACGAAGTAGGGACCGAAGATGAAGGTGATGATGATGGTGAAGAAGGGCTGGGCCGCCCAGTCATACATCGCCCAGCCGAACCGCCCCCGCGCACCTGCCTGCATCTGCTGCCCCTCCCGACATGATGCAGCTCCGTCGCCCGCATCCGCGCGCCAGACTACAGCAGTTCCCCGGGGGAAGGAATCGTGAGCTTGGTCCGCTGGTTCCGGCGCGCCCAATCTCTTGGCCCTGCACGGCGGTGGTCCTGATTCGCTTCGTGCCGGGGGTCGGGCACCGTAGGCTCTCAGCATCGGGCAGGATGCCACAGGGGGACAGGCCATGACGCTGGCGGACGACGCATTGCGGAACACGGGGGTGGAGCGGCTGATGCTCGGCTTCTCCAACCTGCGCGAGACACGCGAACAGCGCCCGATGGTGCTGACAGGCGGTGACGGCATCTTCGTCATCGACGAGGACGGGCGGCGCTACCTGGATGCCAGCGCCTCCTTCTACTGCGCGGCGCTGGGATACAGCAACGAGCGGCTGGTGGCTGCGGCGCACCGGCAGATGCAGGCCATGCCCTTCTATGTCTCGGCGCAGCAGCGCACCGTCCCGGCAGTGATCGAGCTGGCGGAACGGCTGGCGGAGATCGCGCCGGTGAACGATCCCCATGTCGCCTTCGGTGCCACGGGGTCGGAGGCGAACGAGTTCGCGCTGAAGTTCATGCTCTACCGCAATGTCTGGCGCGGCCAGCCGCAGCGGCGGAAGATGATCAGCCGCCTCGGCAGCTATCATGGCGGCACCCTGACCACTGCGGGGCTGGGCGGGTCGAAGTCGGTACATGACGCCTTCGCGCTGCCGATGCAGGACCACCTGCTGGTCAGCCAGCCGGACTTCTTCAACAATGGCCGCCCCGGCGAGACCGAGGCCGCGTTCTGCGACCGGCTGATCGCCGAGCTGGAGCAGGTGATCGCCGATGCCGGGCCAGAAACCATCGGTGCCTTCGTGGCCGAACCGCTCAGCTTCTCCGCCGGGCTGGTGATCCCGCCGGAGGGCTATTTCACCCGCGTCCAGGCGGTGCTGAAACAGCACGACATCCTGTTCATCGACGATGAGGTGATCACCGGCTATGGCCGCACCGGGCAGATGTTCGGCGCGGAGACGCTGGGTCTCGCCCCCGACATCCTGAACAGCGCCAAGGCGATGAGCGGGGCCTACTTCCCGATCTCGGCCACCATCATCGACGGCGACATATACCGGGACCTGGAGGCGCACAGCGACATGCAGGGCCTGTTCGCCCATGCCGGAACCTATGCCGGTCACCCGGTGGGCGCGGCGGTGGCGCTGGAGATGCTGAACATCGTGCAGGAGACCGACCTGCCCGGTGCGGTGCGCGCCAAGACCCCGCACTTCGCCCGTCGCGTCCGGGCACTGGCGGAGCATCCGCTGGTGGCGGACGTGCGCACCATCGGCATGGCCGGTGCGATCCAGCTGAAGTCGGAGGGCGACGGCGCCGTGGCCACCGGCGCGCTGGCCGGGGCCGCGAAGCAGCTTGCGACCGAGGCGCAGGAGAATGGCCTGATCATCCGTGTCACCGGCCCCACCGCGATGCTGGCCCCGCCGCTGGTGATCTCGGAGGCGGAGATCGACCTGATGTTCGACCGTTTCACCGACGCCCTGGATGCGGTGGCGGATCAGGTGATGGCCTGAATCCGCCCGATCAGGGCATCATCGACCTCGACCCCGCCGGCCGCCAGGTTGCGTCGCCGGTTCTCCAGCCGCCGCTGGCCGGGCAGCCGTGCGCCGGGCTGGTCGGTGATCGCGGCCGCCAGTTCGGTCATCCGTGACGCGAAGCCCGCACCGGAGAAGGAGGCGGGATCGATGGCGATGAAGAACTGGCCGGTGGCAGGCGGCCCACCCGCGGTTCCGGCGAAGGGGCTGGCATCCTTGCCCAGGGTTGCGCCTGCCAGCACGGCAGCGAACAGTTCCACCATCAGCCCGGTGCCGAAACCCTTGTAGCCACCGGCCGGGGCCATGGTGCCCTTCAGTGCCGCCTCGGGATCGGTCGTCGGGTTGCCGTCGCTGTCATAGGCCCAGCCCTCCGGGATCGGCTTCCCCTCCCGCGCGTGCAGGGTGATCTCGCTCTTGGCGACGACGCTGGCGGACTGGTCGAGCACGAAGGCTGCCCCGCCGTTCCCGTCAGGCGCGGCGAGGGCGAACGGGTTGGTGCCAATCACCTTCCGCGCGCCACCCACCGGCGCGATGGAGGCCGGGGCATTGGTGAAGCCGAGGCCCACCAGCCCCTCCGCCGCCAGCCGCTCCACGTGATAGCCCAGCACGCCGCAATTGTAGGAATTGCGCACCGATACAGCCGCGATCCCGTGCTGCCGGGCCAGCGGCAGCTGCTTCGCGAACCCGGCATCGATGGCCGGGTGGGCGAAGCCGTTCGCGGCATCGACGGTGACCGCGGCGGTGCCCGTCGCCTCGACGGTCGGGACCGCCGTGCCGTTCACCTTGCCGCACTGCACGTGCTCGCAATAGATCGGCACATAGACGAGGCCATGACTGCGGATGCCGTCCATCTCCGCCGCCGCGACGGCGCGTGCCAGCGACAGGGCCTGTTCGGGGCGTGTCCCCGCCCGTTGCAGTGCCCCCTCGGCCAGTGCCGTGATCGCCTGTCCATCCATCATCGCCATGCCATCCCCTCCTGCGCTGTCTCGCCCGTCAATCAGTCCGTGTCCACCAGCCCGGCCCCGGCCCCACCTGCGCGCGAGGCATCGGTGGAGGGGACGAGCGAGAGGCGGAAACAGTGTTGCACGACGGCCCATGCCGCCGCATCGACCGTTGCCTGAATGGCTTGGGCCTGTATCGCGGGGTCCGTTGCCACATCCCTGGCACCGGACATGTCGGCTGCCTGAAACACCACGTCCGCCGGCCCGTCCATGTCGTGGCCCCCTTGCGCGACCATGTCGGTTCGCGCCGCGACACAGGCCATCACCCAGCCGGGAACATCGGCATTGATGACCCGCAGCCTTGCCGCCGGATCATGTTTCAGCACCTGCCACCAGTCGGCGGCGGAGGGACCGACGGCCAGCGCGGAAAGCGGCGCCCGGCCATCGCCTGCCAGAGCATGTTCCACAGCCCCCCTGTCATGTTTCACGACTGTCCCGGCGGTCCCGTCAACAAGCCCCTGCAGCGCGGTCGCCAGCATCGGGGCGAGGTCCTGCCCCCTCCCGGCCAGCCAGGTCGCGGTTGCGGCGGCATCCTCCGCCAGCCCCCAGGGCAGACCGGCACCGAAACCGGCGCGACAGACGTAGAAGTGGAGTTCCCCGAAGGAGAGGTTCAGCACGGCCACCGGATCAGGCCGCGTCCGGGGGCTGCACGGCGAAGGCCCAGCCGTCCGGGTTGGCGTCCGCCAGTTCGTCCGGCTGCGGCGCACCCTGGAACAGGGTGATGCGGGTCCAGAGGTCGGACTTGGGGTCGAACTTCGATGCGCCGAAGAAGGCCAGCTTGAAACGCAGCAGGTCGATGGGCCGGACATCCGCCGCCACCAGGTTGTCGCGCACCTCCGCATAGTCCAGCCCGGCGATGGACTGCACCCGGCGCACCGTGTGGCGGTGTTGCGGATGGTGCATCAGGAAGGCGGCGACGATGTCGTCTCCGGCCGCCAGCGCGTGGTCCAGGTCGGCGGCGAGGCGGCGCACGTCCCGGGCGAAGGCCAGCGGCATCTCCAGCGTGCTGCCGGGTTCGGCGTGGCGGTGGCCCAGGCGCGGCTCCAGCTTGTCTTCCGAATAGTACCAGAAGCGTGCCTCCGCCTCCGGGCTGTCCAGCGCCAGCGCGTCCACCCAGCCCTGCTGCGCGGTGACCTGTTCGCGCAGGGCGGAGAGCCTTATCGCAGGGTCCAGTTCCAGCCGCTCCCGCACATGCATGTCTTCCGACAGGTCATCGACAAGGCTGCCGTGTGGTTCCAGCAGCAGCGACAGCAGCATCTCCTGCGCCTCGACACCCAGCCGGTCCTGCCCGAAGTGCCAGAGTCGGTCCCATGGCGCGGCCCCCGGCAACAGGTCAGGCGCTGCGTCGGCCAGCAGGGCGAGATCACGGCGCAGGTCGGTGATCCGGGCCGTCTGCAGCGGGTCATCCACCTGCCACTCGTCCACATGCCGCCGCGCCCGTTGCAGCAGCCCCAGGAACACGGTCCGGGTTTCCGCCGTCGCCTCCGGCAGTGACCGGACCCGCGCCAGCGCCGTCTCCCGCGCGGTCACCCAGGCATGGACCAGTTGCGGGTGGCGGCCCAGGAACGGGGCCATGCCCAGCCCCGTGGCGTTGCCGACCCCCAGGTAGCGGCGGATGGCGGGGGACAGTGGCACGGCGTTCGCGCTGCCCCGCGCCCGTGCCAGGTACTCGATCAGCTGCACGGTGAACCAGCGGAACAGCCAGACCGCCAGCATCTCCACCTGGAATGCGCCCTGCAGTTCCGGGCGCTCGGCGATCAGTGCCCGGTCGCCGCAGCCGAACTTGCCGCTGCCATAGACCGCGGTCGTGCGCATCAGGTAGCCGACACCGGCGACCGTTGCGACATCCGGCTGCTGCCCGGTGGCCAGCCTTTCGGTCACGTGGGTGAACAGGCGCAGGCTGCGGTTGGCGCGACCCAGCACCAGTTCGCGCGGGGTGAAGCGCCCGGCCTCCTGTTTCGGCGTGTTGGCGGCCAGCCGTTCGATGTCCGTGTCGGTCGGCACGCCGTCGAACAGGCTGAAGGTGGCGTCCCAGGCCTCCGCGATCACCCGGTCGGTGCGTTTCTCCGCAGGCAGGTCGTGGGAGAAGACCACCAGCGAATAGGTCCGCTCCGGCGTTTCCGCGCTCAGCACCACGGTGCCGAAACCGTTCGCGTCCAGGTCGAAGCGTCGTGTCCCGATCCGCCAGCCCTCCCGGTGCATCCGCCGCAGCAGGCTGCGCATGAAGCTCAGCCGTGTCGGGAAGGAAGCCCCCATGCGCGACAGCCGCATCACCGTGTCCGCCGGGCGCAGGGGCATGGCGGGACGGGTCGGCTGCGGCGCTGCGTTCATGCCGCCGGACCGAAGGAGCGTTCGAAGAAGTCCAGCCAGTTGCCGCCGGCGATCCGCGCCACGTCCTCGGCGGAGAAGCCGACTGCGCGCAGGCCGTCGACGATGTTGGCGAAGCCGAGACTGTTCGCGAACCAGTCCGGCTGGGGCGGGAAGCCCGCATCGCTGGCCGAGCCCTCGCCGAAATCCTTCGCCCGCGTCCAGGTGCCGTTGCGCATCCACTCCACCACCGAATCCGGCTGGTCCTGGCAGAGGTCGCTGCCGAAGCCGATCCGCTCCACCCCCATCAGCTCCGCCGTGCGGGCGACCATGGTGCAGAAATCCGCCACCGTGCAGTCCGACTTGCCCGCCAGGTGATGCGGGTAGAGGGAGAAGCCCAGCATCCCGCCACTCTCCCCCAGCGCCCGCAGCACGGTATCGGACTTGTTGCGCAGCGCCGGGTGCCAGAAGGCCGGGTTGGCGTGGGTGATGGCGATGGGACGGTCGGAGATCTCGATCGCCTCCAGGGTCGAACGCTCCGCCGAATGGCTCATGTCCACCACCAGCCCGACCCGGTTCATCTCCGCGATCACCTGGCGGCCCATGCGGGTGATGCCGGGATCCTCCGCCTCGTAGCAGCCGGTCGCGAGCAGGCTCTGGTTGTTGTAGGAGAGCTGCATGAAGCGCGCGCCGAGCTGGTGCCAGACCTCCACCAGGCCGATGTCATCCTCGATGGGCGACGGGTTCTGGAAACCGAGGATGACCGCCGTCCGTCCGCTGTCGCGCGCCGCCCGCACATCCGCCGCCGTACGGCCCGGCACGATCAGCTCGGGGAAGGCCTCGAAGCGGCGGTTCCAGGCGATGACGTTCTCCACCGTCTCCCGGAAATCCTCGTGGTAGCTGATGGTGACATGCACCGCGGCCAGCCCCACCGCGTTCATCTGCCGGAAGATCGCCTCCGACCAGTTGCTGTACTGCAACCCGTCGATCAGCAGTGGCACATCCGCCCGCCGCCCGTCCGCCATCCCGCATTCTCCCGGCTCCGTTCGCCGGTCCAGCATAGGCGGACCGGCACCGCGCCGTACAGGTTTGCGGGATGGGTCAGTCTTGCGGGACGGGACAGGCGCGGATCGCCCGATCAGTGCGAGAACAGCACCGGGACGGTCATCTCGTGCAGCAGGCTGCGGGTGACGCCGCCGAACAGGCGTTCCTGCAGGCGCGGGGTGCCGTAGGCGCCGAGCACCAGCATGTCGATGTCCAGTTCCGCCGCGCGGGACAGGATCACCTGGTCGGGGCTGAGCTCGCGGGAGGTCTCGTGCATCACCTCCACCTTGATCTCGTGGCGGGCCAGGTACAGGGCGATGTCCGCACCGGCCAGTTCGCCCGTGCCCTTCGTTCCGGTCTTCGGGTTCACCGACATGACCGTCACCTTGTCCGCCGTCGCCAGGATCGGCAGGGCGTCGTTCATGGCCCGCGCCGCCTCCCGGCTGCCGTCCCAGCCGACCAGCACGTTGTGGCCGAATTCATGGCCGATGCCGACATAGGGCACCACCAGCACGGGGCGACCGCTCTGCAGGATCACTTCCTCCGGCATCGCGTTGCCGGCGGAGCGTTCCTTCTCCGGGTCCGACTGGGTGACCACCACCAGGTCGGCGTGGCGACCATGCATGGCAATGACCTCGTCGATCACGGAGGTGGCGGCAACCTGGCTGCGGAAATCCGAGGTCAGGCGGCTCTGCCCCAGCACCTTCTCGAAGGTGGCGCGGGCACTCTCCACCGACTGCTGCGCCTGCTCCCGCAGCGAGACCAGCACGTCCTGGGAGATCGGGCCGTCGAAATAGAGCTGCATGATCGGGTCCGCGGCGACATGCAGGCCGGTCAGGTGCGCCTCGTTGGCCTCGGCCAGCCTGATGGCGGCGGCGATGGTCTGTTCGGGCTTTCCGACTTCGTCGACGACGGCGAGGATGTTGCGGTAGGACATGGCGCTTGCTCCCGTTGGGTCTGTATCCATGCTGATGGTCGCGCCGCCGGACACCCCGCACCTTGATCAGGATCAAGCGGGCCGGATTTTTCGCGGCCAACGCGCCGGACCGATGGCCAGCGGTCGCCCGGCCTGTTCAGGGCCGCCTAGGGACAGATGCAGGGCAGGAGCGGTTTGCAGCAGCGCGCGGGTCGGTTCGGCCCTCGCCGCGCCTGCCGGCAATGCCGCCGATGCCGCGGCAAACGGTCCCGCAGTGTGTCGCCATGATGGTCGAACGCCGGCGTACCGTCGGTCCCATGGATATGGTTACCGCTGCGAACAGGGGCAAGGGACGACAGGCGCCCAGCTCAGCCCGCCCCAGGGTCGCGGTAGATCGGTCCGCGGTCGATGACCGGTTGCAGCAGGTCGTCCTGCATCCAGTCATTCTCCTCCGCCGCCGTGGCCGGACGCTGTTCCTGGCCGCGATAGCCCATGATCCGCCGCACCTTCGGCATCATGTAGTAGGCCGATGAGGCGACGAGGCCGATGGTGGCGAGGCCGTCCGGGTCGTCGCTGTTCAGCCGCCGCGCCGCTTCCGCCGGGTCCTCCCCCGCCGTCACGCGGTCCAGCGCGCCGGTCAGCCCGTCCAGCAGTTCGGGCCGCAGCGACAGCACGTGATCGACCATGGCATCCACCTCCCCGGCAGCCTCCCCGGCGGCGCTGAAGCAGGGCATGCCCAGGGCCGCCGGGATCAGTTCATCGGCGATGGCGTTCAGGGCGGCGCGCCGTTTCTCGTCGAGGGCGCTCATGACGCGATCCTCTGGTCGGCGCGTGTCTCGATCATGTGCATCACCGAGCGCAGCGCGATGGCGCAGATGGTGGCGGTGGGATTGAAGCCGGAGGAGGTGACGAAGGTGCTGCCGTCCAGCACGTGCAGGTTCGGCACGTCATGGCTGGTACCCCACTGGTCCAGCACGGATGTCTCCGGGTCGTTACCCATGCGGCAGGTGCCCATCAGGTGCCAGCCGCAGTCCCGCATCAGGGTGGTGGTGGAGATGCTGTTGGCGCCGGAGGCTTCCATGGCCTCCCGCTGCCGTTCCAGGTGGAAGGCGATCAGCTTCTCCGTGTTCTCGGAATTGCGATAGATGATCTTCGGGCTGGGGATGCCGTCCGTGTCGGTCAGGCTGTCATCCAGCACCACGCGGTTCTCCGGGTCCGGCAGGTCCTCCGCGATGATCCCCCATTCGAAGGAATGGCCGAAGCGCTTCTGCGTCGTGCGGTGCAGGTTCTCGCCCCAGGCTTCCTCCAGCGGGGCGCCGCCATAGGCGGAGCGCATGCCGAGGGGGCCGCCGGTAGGCATGGCGTTCCATTTCGCGCCGCGCACGAAGCCCCGGTCTGCATCGGTCTCGTAGAACTGCATCGAATGGATCGCCTGCCCGGCGGGGCCGAGCCAGCTGTCCAGCGGGTCGTCGAAATAGCCGACGGTGGCGGCATAGGGGTGCATCATCAGGTTGCGCCCCACCAGCCCCGAAGAGTTGCAGAGGCCGCTGGCGAAGCGGTCACCGCCGGACAGCAGCAGCAGCCGTGGCGTGCCGACCCCGTTGGCGCAGACGATCACCTTCTCCGCCTTCTGGTGATGCTCCCGGCCCTCCCGGTCGATCCAGATCGCGCCGCTGGCCAGCCCTGCCGCGTTCACCGTGATCTCCCGGACCCGCGCGCCGGTGATCAGCTTCGCCCCGTTGGCGATGGCTTCCGGCCAGTGGGTCAGGTCGGTGGAGGCCTTGGCCTGTTCCGGGCAGCCCTGCATGCAGGTGCCGCGCCGGGCGCACTGGCTGCGTCCCCTGTAGGCGCGGGACGGGATCGCCTGCGGCGCCGGCCACCAGTGCCAGCCGAGCTGGTTCATGCCCTTCGCCGCCAGCCGCCCGATCCTGCCGATGGGCAGCGGCGGCAGCGGTGGCGGGGTCATCGGCGGGTAGGCGGGGTCGCCCGCCAGGCCCGAGACCCCCATCTCCAGGTCCATGTGGTCGTAGAACGGTTCCAGGTCCTGGTAGGTGAAGGGCCAGTCATCGGCGACGCCGTCCAGGCTGCGCACCCGGAAGTCGGAGGGCATGAAACGCTGCCAGTGGGCGGCATAGATCAGGGTGGAACCGCCGACCCCGGCGAACATCAGCGGGTTCACGTCGGATTCGCTGGTGTCGATGGGATAGTCGGTGGCCAGCCCGCGCACGTTCGGGTTCGGATGCCAGAGCCGTTGCGACATCAGCTCCCATTCCGGCTTGTCACCATAGAACTCGGTGGACTCGACCCTGCGGCCCTGCTCCAGGCAGACCACCCGCACCCCGGCCTCCGCCAGGTGCTTCGCCGCCACGGCACCGGAGGCCCCGGCCCCGATGATCAGTACCTCGGCAATCTCCGCCATTCTTCCACCCCCCGGAAAGCAACTGTCCGTCACGACTCTAGAACCTTGCGGCAGCCGCTCGCTTGGACGCAACTGCACCAACTCCCCGCGCCCGACGCAGGCGCGCGAAATTCCCTCGCAACAGGTGGGGCAAGAGGCGTATAAGGCCCCATTCCGTAGAGCCCCCGGGAGAGGAAATGCCGGGCGCGCCAGTGGAGGATACCCATGAACGATATCGGCAATTCCCCGGCAGCCCGGGACATCCGCAACCTGATTCACCCCTACACCAATCTCGACCTGCATCGCACCAAGGGTCCGCTGATCATCGAGAAGGGCAAGGGCGTCCGCGTCTGGGACGACGAGGGCAAGGAATATATCGAGGGCATGGCCGGCCTGTGGTGCGCCTCCTTCGGCTTCGGCGAGGAGGAACTGATCGACGCTGCGGTGGAGCAGATGCGCAAGCTGCCGTTCTACCACCAGTTCGGTCACAAGAGCTCCATGCCCTCCATCGAACTGGCCGAGAAGCTGATCGAGATCGCGCCGAAGGCCATGTCGAAGGTCTTCTTCGCCAACTCCGGCTCCGAGGCCAACGACTGCCAGGTGAAGCTGCAGTGGTACGTCAACAACGCGCTCGGCCGCCCGGAGAAGAAGAAGATCCTGGCGCGGGAGAAGGGCTATCACGGGGTCACCGTCGCCGCCGCCTCGCTGACCGGCCTGCCGGCCAACCATGCCGAGTTCGACCTGCCGATCGCGGGTATCGGCCACGTTTCCATGGCCTTCCCCTATCGCGGCATGCAGCCGGGCGAGACGGAGGAGGAGTACTCCACCCGCCTGGCGCAGGAGCTCGAGGAACGGATCATCCAGGAGGGGCCGGAGACGGTCGCCGCCTTCATCGCGGAGCCGGTCTGCGGCGCCGGTGGCGTGCTGGTCCCGCCCGCAGGCTATTTCCCGAAGATCCAGGAAGTGCTGCGCAAGTACGACGTGATGATGATCGCGGACGAGGTCATCTGCGGCTTCGGGCGCACCGGCAACATGTGGGGCTGCGAGACCTTCGATATCGAGCCGGATTCCATGTCCGTCGCCAAGCAGCTTTCCAGCGCCTACCAGCCGATCTCCGGCATCATGGTCAATGACACGATCTTCGACGCCATGGTGGAACAGTCGAAGAAGGTCGGCACCTTCGCCCACGGCTTCACCTATTCCGCGCATCCGGTCGCGGCCGCCGTCGCGCTGCGCACCATGCAGCTGATGGAGGAGCGCAAGGTGCTGGAGCATGTGCGGGAAGTCGCGCCGGTGATGCAGAAGCGGCTGCAGTCCTTCGCCGATCACCCGCTGGTCGGCAACGTGCGGGGTGTCGGCCTGGTCGGTGCCATCGAGCTGGTGGCCGACAAGTCGACCGGCAAGCCGTTCAATCCGAAGCAGATGGTCGGTGCGCACTGCATGGGCCAGGCGCAGGAGCATGGGCTGATCACCCGCGCCATGGGCGATGCCCTGGGCTTCTGCCCGCCGCTTATCATCACGGCGGAGGAGATCGAGGCGATGTTCGACCGCTTCGAGAAGGCGCTGGACGACACCACCCTGTGGGTCGAGAAGGAAGGCCTCCGCGCCGCCGCCTGATCGCGGTCAGGTCTGCTTCACCACACGGCGCTGCCGGGCTGGTCCCGGCAGCCCATGGTGCCACTCCGACGTCTCGGGATGGCGGGAGGGCAGTGCGCTTTCCACCGGTACTTCCCCTCCTCGATCCTCCCCCGCCAGGGGGGAGGAGGGTGAAGGTGTCGGTGATGCCTACTTCAGCACTTCCTCGGCGATGATCATCTTGCGGACCTCCGTCGTGCCCGCGCCGATCTCCAGCAGCTTGGTGTGGCGGTAGAGGCGGTTGATCTCGCTTTCCCAGATGTAGCCGATGCCGCCATGCACCTGCACCGCCAGGTCCAGCACGCGGTTCATCATGTTGGCGGCGAACATCACCGAGGCGGCGCTCAGCTTGTGCACGTCTCCGCGGCCGCCCTCGCCCTCCACCAGGTCGTTCACGGCGGCGAGACCGCGATAGGTGAACAGGCGGATCGCCTCGACATACGTGTACATGTCGGCGATGTGGGACTGCACCATCTGGAAGCTGGCAATGGGCTTGCCGAACTGCTTCCGTTCCCGCGCGTAGTCGACCGACAGTTCCAGCGCCCGTTCCGCGATGCCGAGACAGATGGGGGAGATCATCGCCCGTTCCAGGTCCAGCCCGGACATGACGACGATGTGGCCGCGATTTTCCTCGCCCACCATGTTGGCGGCGGGGACGCGGCAGTCGTCGAACACCAGTTCGCCCGTCTGGCTGCCACGGAAACCCATCTTGTTCAGCTTCTGCGCCACGCTGAAGCCGGGAAAGCCCTTCTCCACCACGAAGGCGGAGATGCCCTTGGCGCCCCGGTCGCGGTCGGTCTTGGCATAGACCAGCAGCACGTCGGCGACGGGGCCGTTGGTGATGTAGAGCTTGCGCCCGTTCAGCACGTAGTCGTCGCCGTCGCGCCGGGCCGTGGTGGCCATGGAGCCCAGCGCGTCCGAACCCGCCCCCGGCTCCGTCAGGCCCAGCGCGCCCACCAGGCTGCCATCCACCAGGCCGGGGATGTAGCGCTTGCGGATGTCGTCGTTCGCGTTGCGCAGGATGTTGTTCATGCAGAGATTGTCGTGCGCCACCCAGGCCAGGCCCAGCGCCGGGTTCCAGCGGCTGAACGCCTGCAGCACCAGCCCGGAGCCGAACACGTCCAGCTCCGCCCCGCCGAATTCCGCGGGCGCGGTGACGCCGAGATAGCCCATCTTGCCCAGCGCCCGGAATTCGTCGTCGGGCCACCATTCCTCGTCATCCATCCGCGCCGCGATCGGGGCCAGCTGCTCCCGGCCATAGCGGTCGGCGGTATCCAGGATCTCCTGCTGTTCCGCGTTCAGGTCGAAGGACTGGGCCCCCGACAGATTGTCACCCATCTGCATCTTCGCCCTCCCCAAGCGAATCTCCGACCGCGATGCGGCCACCAGCCGTCACGGAGAGATAGATACCACAGTCCACATGGCCGAAGCCCGACTGCAGCACATTCGGGATCTGCATGTCCCGCTCTGCCGTTTCCGGATTGACGTTCGTCGCGCCGCAGCGGTCGATGCGGGCCAGGCCCTGCAGACGCGCGCCGCCGACGGTGACGGACCTGCCGACCAGGTCGAACTCCGACCAGGCCGGCATGTCGTCGACGTAGATGTTGCCCCGGAACCGCATCGGGTCGACGGGCTGTCGCGCCACCCGTTCGATGTCGCGGACCGTGTTCAGGTTGATCAGGGAAAGCACCGGCAGGCCGCAGTCGCTCAGTTCCGCGCCCGGGGCGGCGACGATGCGGGGCGCGCCGCGCAGTTCCTGCCTTGCCCAGGCGGACAGGAACTGCTCCACCAGGCTGCGCCCGATGGGCAGCGACAGGTTGCCCCTGGCCACCTGCCGGCCGTCCCGCAACAGGGTCAGCACCTGTTCCGCCTCGTCGAAGCGCGCCTCCAGCGTGGCCAGCCGTTCATGCTGCATCAGCTGCAGGTAGCTGGTCTTGGGCAGGTGCTTCGGGTTCGCGGGATCGAAGGCGGTGGAGCCATGGGCGATGGCCCAGGCCCTGTCGAAGCGGATGCCCTGGCCCGTGGCCAGCTCCGTGGCGGACAGGTCGTCGGCGGACAGGCCCTTGACCGGGTAGCGGCAGATTCTGGTGATCCGTGTCATGGCCGCAGAGTGTCCTGCCCTCTCCGGCCGATCAAGGGGCAGTCCCGGCCAGGCGAATGCAGATTCCACTGGCACCTGATCTTGCGCAGGCGTTGCACAATGACAACATATCTGGTGTCGGGTCGCCCAGTCGGGGGCCGGACACTTTCGACGAACGGACTCTGTTGAGACGCCGATGGCAGGCCCATGAAGGGGTGTCGGACGCGGGCTTGGAAAAGAGGGAAGCATGGATTTCGAGAACTACACGGAGCGGGCGCGCGGGTTTCTGCAGAGTGCCCAGGGGCTCGCGGTCAGGTCTGGCCACCAGCGATTCACGACGGAGCACCTGCTGAAGGTGCTGCTGGATGACGAGCAGGGCATGGCCGCATCGCTGATCGCCGCCGCCGGTGGCGACGCGAAGCGGGCGCTGCAGCAGACGGAACTGGCGCTGGGCAAGCTGCCGAAGGTGGAAGGTGCCGGCGCGGGGCAGCTCTATCTCGCCCCCGAACTGGCGCGGGTCTTCGAACAGGCCGGGCAGATGGCCACCAAGGCAGGTGACAAGTTCGTCACCGCGGAGATGATGCTGCTGGCGCTGGCCATGGCGAACGATGCCGAGGCGGCGAAGATCCTGAAGGCCGCGGGCGTTGCCCCGCAGGCCCTGAACACGGCGATCAACGACATGCGCAAGGGACGCACGGCGGACAGTGCCTCGGCAGAGGATGGCTACGACGCCCTGAAACGCTATGCCCGCGACCTGACGGAAGCGGCGCGGGAAGGGCGGCTGGACCCGGTGATCGGGCGCGATGACGAGATCCGCCGCGCGATCCAGGTGCTGTCGCGCCGGACCAAGAACAATCCCGTCCTGATCGGTGAACCCGGCGTCGGCAAGACCGCGATCGCCGAGGGGCTGGCACGGCGCATCATCGACGGCGACGTGCCGGAGGGGTTGAAGAACAAGCGCCTGCTGGTGCTGGACCTCGGCGCGATGATCGCGGGCGCGAAGTATCGCGGCGAGTTCGAGGAGCGCATGAAGGCAGTGCTGCAGGAAGTGCAGTCGGCGGCCGGCGAGATCGTGCTGTTCATCGACGAGCTGCACACGCTGGTCGGCGCGGGCAAGGCCGATGGCGCCATGGATGCGTCCAACCTGCTGAAGCCCGCCCTGGCGCGCGGTGAACTGCACTGCATGGGTGCCACCACGCTGGACGAGTACCGCAAGCACATCGAGAAGGATGCGGCGCTGGCGCGGCGCTTCCAGCCGGTCTTCATCGCGGAACCGACGGTGGAGGACACCATCTCCATCCTGCGTGGTCTGAAGGAGAAGTACGAGGTGCATCACGGCGTGCGCATCGCCGACACCGCCATCGTCTCCGCCGCCACCCTTTCGAACCGCTACATCACCGACCGGTTCCTGCCCGACAAGGCCATCGACCTGGTGGACGAGGCGGCGAGCCGCGTGCGCATGCAGGTGGATTCCAAGCCGGAGGAACTGGAACTGCTCGACCGGCGGGTGATCCAGCTGAAGATCGAGCGTGAGGCGCTGACCAAGGAAAGCGACCAGGCATCGAAGGACCGGCTGCAGAAGCTGGAGACCGAGCTGGCCGGGCTGGAGGAGGAAAGCCGGGCGCAGACCGCGCGGTGGGAATCGGCGAAGGCCAAGCTGGGCGAGGCGCAGCAGGTGAAGGAAGAGCTGGACCGCGCTCGCAACGACGTGGAGGACGCCAAGCGGCGCGGCGACCTGGCCCGTGCCGGTGAGCTGACCTATGGCCTGATCCCGGAACTGGAGCGGAAGCTGGCAGACGCGGAGGGCAAGTGCGCCCCGGCCGGTGTGCGCGAATCCGTGACGGAGGAGGACATTGCCATCGTGGTCAGCCGCTGGACCGGCGTGCCTGTCGAGAAGATGCTGGCTGGCGAACGCGAGAAGCTGCTGCAGATGGAGGCCCGCATCGGCGAGCGGGTGATCGGGCAGGAAGACGCGATCAGGGCGGTGTCCCACGCGGTCAGGCGTTCGCGCGCCGGCCTGCAGGACCCCAACCGCCCCATCGGTTCCTTCCTGTTCCTCGGCCCCACCGGTGTCGGCAAGACGGAGCTGACCAAGGCGCTGGCCGAGTTCATGTTCGACGATGACCAGGCCATGGTCCGCATCGACATGTCGGAGTACATGGAGAAGCATGCCGTGGCGCGCATGATCGGCGCCCCGCCGGGCTATGTCGGCTATGACGAGGGCGGTGCGCTGACCGAGGCCGTGCGTCGCAGGCCCTACCAGGTGATCCTGTTCGACGAGGTCGAGAAGGCGCACCCGGATGTCTTCAACGTGCTGCTGCAGGTGCTGGATGACGGTCGCCTGACCGACGGCCAGGGCCGGACGGTGGATTTCCGCAACACGCTGATCATCATGACCTCCAACCTGGGCAGCGAACATCTCGCGGCCCTGGGTCCGGACGATGACACGGCGCTGGCGGAGGCCCAGGTGATGAAGGCGGTGCGGGACCATTTCCGCCCCGAGTTCGTCAACCGCCTGGACGAGATCATCCTGTTCCACCGGCTGGCCCGGGCCCACATGGGCGGGATCGTCGATATCCAGCTGCGTCACCTGCGCGGCCTGCTGGCGGAGCGGAAGATCAGCCTGGAACTGGACGAGGCCGCCCGCGACTGGCTGGCCGAGGCCGGTTTCGACCCGGTCTACGGCGCGCGTCCGCTGAAG
This sequence comes from Minwuia sp., assembly GCA_965228535.1. Lineage (GTDB taxonomy): Bacteria > Pseudomonadota > Alphaproteobacteria > Minwuiales > Minwuiaceae > Minwuia. Next base: position 205,643 of record CBDDHU010000004.1, read on the forward strand.
CGCGTGATCCAGCGGGAGCTGCAGAACGCCCTCGCCGAACGCATCCTGGCCGGGGATATCCCGGACGGTGCCACGGTGCAGGTCCATGCCGGACCTGACGGCCTGTCCTTCGACAAGTCGGACACTGTCCAGGCCGCCTGATCCCGTTGCCCGACGCTCATCCGTTCTCTCGCGGGACCGGGTGAGCGTCGGCTTCGCAAAATTCCGGGGTGCCGGGCGCTAGAGCCACGGTGCCGCTTGGGTCACAGGCGTCCGTTGCTGTACACTGATCGCCTGTTCCTTAGCTTCAGACCATGCGTTGCGTTCCGATGGCATCAGCAGATGAATCCTGAGCGAGGCAGCCATGGCACACAGCTATCCGCAGAAGACGCGGGAGTTCCAGAACCATCATTTTGATTCAACCATCTGGAACGATTTCAGCTTCCGCGACGATGACATCGTCATCTCGACCTACGCCAAGTCCGGCACGACCTGGGTACAGCAGATCGTCAGCCAGCTGATCTTCCACGGAGAGGCCGGTCTGCCGGTTGCGGAGATGTCGCCATGGATGGACCTGCGCGTTCCGCCCAAGGAGATCAAGTTGCCGGAGGTGGAACAGCAGACCCATCGCCGGTTCCTGAAGACCCACCTGCCGGTGGATGCCCTGGTCTTCTCACCGGCGGCGAAGTACATCTATATCGGGCGCGACGGGCGTGATGTGGTCTGGAGCATGTACAATCACCACACCAACGCGAACGCGTTCTGGTACGAGGCGCTGAACGACACGCCCGGCAGGGTCGGCCCGCCGATCGAGCCGCCGCCGGACAGTGTGAAGACCTATTTCGACGACTGGCTGGCGCGGGATGGCCACCCCTTCTGGCCGTTCTGGGAGAACGTGCGGTCCTGGTGGCAGATCCGCGACCTGCCGAACGTGCTGCTGATCCATTTCGCACAGCTGAAGGCCGACATGCCGGGCGAGATCCGCCGGATCGCAGATTTCATCGGCACGCCCATCGACGAGGCGACCTGGCCCGACATCCTGGAGCATTGCAGCTTCGACTACATGAAGGCCAACGCGACGGCGAGCGTGCCGCTGGGCGGTGCGTTCTGGGACGGTGGTGCGAAGACCTTCGTCCACAAGGGCGTCAACGGGCGCTGGCGCGATACCCTCACCGAGGCCGACTCTGCGGCCTACGAGAACCGGGCCGAGCGCGAACTGGGGCAGGAGTGCGCCACCTGGCTCAAGTCCGGCACACTCCCGTAGCATTCCATTCAGGGCGCATGCTCACGCCGCCTGCTTCTCCAGACCCATCAATCGGAGAAATATCTCTCAAAGAGTCTTGATCCTAGTTTCCCATACTGGCTTGAATGAAATCCCTCAAAATCCGCTGCAGTTAAGTCGCATATCCTTTTTTCATAGTATGCGGAGTTTCCAGTCTTGCCGGATTCAATAATACGGCGAAAGCAAATTAGAATACTATTGACGAATGTTGTAGTAAGAAGTCTTCCTTCGACTTTTCGATCAGCTGTCCATTGTTCTTTAGAGGCTGACTGAAAAAGAAGGTGGGTGATTTCAATCGGTTGTGATTCCGTTGGGTTGCGAAGCTCAATGGAGGTCACAATGGCTTGGACTGAAACCACCCGCCGGCACTATCGGCGCGACGGCTTGCGCTACGCAAGCGATCTGACCGACGCGGAGTGGGCGTTGGTCGCCCCATTGCTGCCGGCGGCGCCGAGGCGGGGGCGGCCGAGAAAGACCAACCTGCGCTCGGTGGTGGAGGCGATCCTGTACATGGCCTCGACCGGCTGCCAATGGCGTGCGATCCCCAAGGACTTTCCGCCCTACTCGACGGTGCAGGGCTACTTCTACGCCTGGTCGCACACGGGCTTGCTGGCGCAGATCAACCACATGCTGGTCATGGCCCTGCGCGAGATGGTCGGGCGCGAGGCCAGCCCCACGGCGGGGGCCATCGACAGCCAGTCGGTGAAGACCACCGAAAGCGGCGGGCCGCGAGGCTTCGACGCCGGCAAGAAGATCAAAGGCCGCAAGCGCCATATCGTCACCGACACCGAGGGCCATCTGGTCGGCGTGCAGGCTCACCCCGCCGACATCCAGGACCGTGACGGCGCGCCCGACCTGCTGGCGTCGATCCGTTCGCTCTATCCGTGGCTGCGCCACATCTTCGCCGATGGCGGCTATGCCGGCGACAAGCTGCGCGACGCCATGGCCTCGCTGGGTCACTGGACCTTCGAGATCGTCAAGCGCTCCGACACCGCCAAGGGCTTCGAGCTTCTGCCCCGCCGCTGGGTGGTCGAACGAACCTTCGCCTGGCTCGGGCGATGCCGCCGCCTCGCCAAGGACTTCGAAGCCAGCATCGAGAGCGCCGTCGCCTGGGTCCTCGTCGCCCACATCCGCCGCCTCATCCGGCGCTTGGCCAGAGCGTGAACCCCAATCAGCCTTTATGAGTCAGACTCTTAGGTAGTATTTTTTTGAAAGGTATCAAAAAATCATCGATACTTTTTGTGCAAAATGCAATATATTCGTCAAGAAGTGTTGTATCCTCATGTTCACCAAATTTACCTTTGTTTGGGTGATCCCATATAGTAAATATTGAGTCGGTCCCGCTACTCTTTACAAGTGGCTTGGCGCCATAACTCACAATTGAAGCGGTCTTCAATTTGTCTGCATCGAACCAATGTCGCATAATATGGCCACCGAGAGGCCCGTTTCCCCGTCCAAGTCGCTCTATTACAGAAGAAGCTATTGATTCATCTGAAAATGGATCAACAATTCTATTTATGGCCTGTTTCAAATCTGATTTTGCATTTGTTTGCGTGGAGTTAATTTCTAGAAAAAGTCTCGCTTCAAAGGCCTCTCGATCTCTTGAAGATTTCCCTTTTGGATAAATAATGCCAGTCACCAAGAGATTCTGCCGCTTTCGCAATTTCGCGATCTCTGGATCGTCCGGACTTCCAACATAGTATGAATACGTTCTATGTTGTCCGTCTATCAGCCCTATAGTATTGAATCTATTTGGAAGTTGAAGGTATACCATCTGGGTCTTTGTTATATTCTTTGGGTCAACAGTATTTCCATCAGAATCCAGTATTTTGGTTTGTTCATCAAGTGTTGCAATAATATTATTGACAAAAACACGCTTCTTGGCTTTTAGGTGCTTTCGAATTTGTTCCAGCTTGGCCTGGGATATCATTCTTTGGTATATATTCTCGGAATCTCGCCATCCTTGTCTGCGCAAGACATATGCTTGATCAAGCAATGTCTCTGGGTCAACATAAAAAGTGACAACTTTATATCCTGTGTCAAAGTTTGAATTAGATTCAGGTAGTAGAGTTGCCTCAAATTTTTTCTGATCGGTATAAGAGCTAATGGCGCCGCTTGAACCGAGTTTGTCCAATTCAATATCTAGGAAGTCAACCAACTCCGGTAGAGAAGACCTCTTCAAACTATGAGCGAGAGAGCCAAAATATCTTAGTTCAGCATAATCAAGATATTTCACATTATTGATAATTTCTTTGAATTTTTGGTCAAAATCATAGCGACTGCAGTAAACAGTGCGTACTACAATTTCGCTAAAATCATAATTTTCGTGTATAGAACTCTTAAATTCCGAGTCTTTTATTGCAAATATTTCAAGAATCTCAATGGGTTTTTTGGCGATTTGATCATATACTATTTTTTTATTTTTCAAATGGGACCCAACATTACTGGGCTTGGATATGGTATATTCGAGGCATATCACTAGGTTCTCGTAGAGAAAAATATCATCAAAATCAGAGGTGATATGCCCATCCAGTGTGAATTCTCGATCAGCAAGCTTGGGGAAACGTTTGAAGCCAGCATTGCGAAAAACACCTCTGGCGAGTCTGATATGCGCATTCTTGGTGGCAAGAATCTGGCGTTCAGAAGAGCTCAGTTTGGTGTTCTTTTTATTTTTTGCCTTGGCCAATCTATATCTCCCCAAAATACCTATTCCCATCCATCGGGCGGAGTCGCAACCTTCTCCGTTGGCTTGGGCTGGCGCGGCGCCGTGCCGCTCTTTCTCATCGGCAGCGAGCCAGAAAGGAGGGATGCTATTCGATCCTCTGCCAATTCGACATACCTTTCGTCCTTCTCAATCCCAATGGCAAGGCGCCCCCGCTTCAATGCTGCGATCATCGTAGTTCCCGCCCCTAAGAATGGATCTAGTATCCGATCACCGTCCCTTGAAAATGCCAATACACATCGCTCAGCAAGTTCTATAGGAAATTGACAAGGGTGGTGTGTTTTTTCTGGATGATTAGATTTCACATTTGGAATATTCCAGACTGGATCATCAACAAAAAGCTCTTTCGCAGAAAATTCCCAATAATCTGAAGGATTCTTACCAAGTGGGTTTCCAGATGGTAATCCAGCTTTCTCGCCCTTGGTCGATGAATGGCGTTTCCCTGGATAAAGTTGTGGGACCCGGATAGGATCCAAGTTAAAAGTATATTGGTCTGACTTAGTCATCCAAAGAAGTGTTTCGTAACGCCCAGAAAGACGTTTCGTTGCGTGCAATCCAAAATTATACCTCCATATTATTCTGTTTCTAAGTTGAAATCCTCGCTTCTGGAACAGTGGGTAGAAATAATAATCTAAAGGAAATACTTGGCCATTCGATACAAAGCTACCAGTTTGCCAACATATGCTGCCTTCCAACGAAACTTTTGCACACAATTTTTCAATGATAGGGTCTAGCCAGTCTAGATAGCTATCCAGAGACATTCTATTATTCGATTCATACTCTTTCCCAATGTTGTATGGGGGTGATGAAACAATTAGCTGGATTGAGTTATCGTCAATTTTTTCCAGTTCTAATTCGCAATCACCTTTGAGAATTTTGTATGTAGCGGAATTTGTTTCGAATTTCTGTTTCAATATACTTCTCTCATTCTACGCAAGAGATATTTTCGGAATTAATCCCGTCGAATGCTCTATGCCGCCTGCTTCTCCAGACCCAGCGAGCGGTAGCGGTAGACGCCGTCGTCGCCGATCTTGCGTTCCATGCGGCCCTGGCCGATCAGCATGTGGATGTGGCTGATGGCCTCCGACATGGCCAGCCCCATGTCTTCCGGCCGCAGTTCGCGCAGGAACATGGTGGGCAGCAGTTCCTTCACCGACGACCATTCGCCCGCGCCCTTCCAGAGTGACTTGAGCCGCGCCCGGTGGTGGTCCTGCAGGTAGTTGATGCGGGCGTGCAGCCCCCGGAACGGGTCGCCATGCGCGGGCAGGATCAGCACGTCGTCGGGCAGGGGGCGGAAGACGTCCAGCGTCTCCAAGTACAGCTTCAGCGGGTTGGCGTCCGGTTCTGCCGGGTAGACGCCGATATGTGGCGTGATGCGCGGCAGCACCTGGTCGCCGGAGATCAGCACGTTCAGGTCCTCGCAGTAGAGCGAGGCGTGCTCCGGCGAGTGGCCGCGGCCGATCAGCACCTGCCAGTCATGTTCCCCGATGCGGACCTTCTGGTCCTGGTAGAGTCGGCGGAAGCTGCGCGGGATCGGCGTCATCATCTTGGCGACGCGGTTATAGCCGCGCTCCCGCAGTGCCTCCAGCATCTCCTCGCTGTAGCCGATGCGGCGGTAATGGTCGATCACGTCCTCCGGCACCCGCTCCGCCACGTCCAGCGCCATGGTGCGCCCGAAGGCCCATTCACCGAGCGTCATCCAGAGCTGGCAACCCCAGCGCTCCGTCAGCCATCCGGCCTGGCCCACATGGTCGGTGTGGAAGTGGGTGCAGAGGATCCGGGTGATGGGCCGCCCCTCCAGGTGCTTCTCGAAGATCTCCTCCCACCAGGCCATGATCTTGCGGCTCTTCAGCCCGGTATCGACCATGGCCCAGCCCTCACCGTCGCGGACCAGCCAGAGATTGATGTAGTCAAGCCCGGGGATCGGGATCGCCATGCGTACCCAGTACACGTCGGGCGCGACTTGCATCACTTCCGCCCCCTCGGGACGCCGTTCGCCAAAGGGGTAGTCGAGTTCGGGCCGTACCGGGAATGCGTCCACCGGGGATCTCCGCCAATGCTGCTGCTGTCTGGTATTCCCTCCGAATCTCCGGGAGGCCTCGGCAAACGTCAACCTGTTGTGCGAGACTGCCGACGCAAACCGGCATTGCATCCCGGCCATGCCGGTCAGTCCCCGAGGAACGGAGTTTGGCCCCGTGAGTGACAGCGAACGCCCCCTTGCCACCGGCACGAAGCAGCTCGAGACCGACCGCGTCGTGGTCACCGAATGGAGCTTTCCACCCGGCGGACACACCGGCTGGCACCGGCACGAGATGGACTATGTCGTGGTGCCGGTGACCACCGGCGACCTGACCATCGAGACCGCGGACGGCCTGTCGAAGGCCCCGCTGCAGACCGGCGTGTCCTACAACCGCAGCGCCGGGGTGGAGCATGACGTCATCAACGACAACGACTTCCCCTTCCGCTTCATCGAGGTGGAGCTGAAGTAGGCGCGCCGGCCGGCTTCCTGTCCGGGCGACCGTGACATGCCTGTCCCGCACTGGTCTTCTCCCCCCGGCGGCGGCATCATGGCCAGCGTCACGGTCCCGCACGGAGGGGACCGGCAATCCTGGGGAGGACGCCGAGATGAATGAAGACCTGCTCTACGAGGTGCGGAACGGAGCGGCCTGGGTCACGCTGAACCGGCCCGAGGCGCTGAACGCCATGAACCAGAACATCCTGGACGGCTATACCCAGGTGGTGCGGAAGGCGGAGGCGGATCCCGAGGTCAAGGCGCTGGTCTTCACCGGGTCGGGGCGTGCGTTCTCCGCCGGTGCCGACCTGAAATATGTCCTCAGCTTCATGGGGCAGGGCGATCCGGAGAAGGTGCGGACCTTCATGCGCCAGGCCTACGAGGCGTTCGCGGTGGTGGGCGAGTGCGAGAAGCCGACCATCGCCGCCGTGAACGGCATCACCGCGGCGGGCGGGATCGAGCTGCTGCTCTCCTGTGACCTCGCCTTCGCCGTCGAGAGTGCGAAGATCGGCGACGGCCACATCAATTTCGGCATGCTGCCCGGCGGCGGCAGCGCCATTCGCCTGCCCCGCAAGATCGGGGAGACGCGGGCCAAGTACCTGCTGCTGACCGGCGAACTGCTGCCGGCCCGTACCCTGCTGGAATGGGGCCTGCTGAACGAGGTGGTGCCCGATGACCAGCTGATCGCCACGGTGGAGCGGGTCACCGCCCGCATCGCGGAGAAGAGCCCGCTGGCCACCCGCCTGATGAAGCAGCTGGTGGACCAGGGCCTCGACATGCCGCTGGACCGCGCATTGCGGACGGAGATGGAGGTCTGGGAAGGCTATGGCCGTTCCGACGACGTGGTGGAGGGCCTGACCGCGTTCAGCGAGAAGCGCAAGCCGACCTATACGGGGCGGTAGTTCCGGGCACGCGGTCCCTGGTGCTCAGTCCCGGGTGCTCAGTCCCTGTCGCGCATGGCGCTGATCACGGCGCTGACCAGTTCCGGGGGCACGTCCTCCGGCAGCGGGCCGGTCTCGCCCTCGAACAGGCGTTGGCCCAGCTCGATGCTGCGGACATAGCCCCGGTAGCTGGCGCGGCACAGGCCACACATGGCGAGGTGACGTTCGAAACGCCTGCGTGACGGTTCGGCCAGCGTGCCCTCGTGATAGTCCATCAGGAAGCTCTCGAAGGTCCGGCAGTCGATCAGGCCGGGATAGTGGCGGAACAGCATGCCGGCCAGGCGGTGACGCCAGCCCCGGCGATCCCGTGCGTGTCCCCGCGCCAGGCGGGTGAGGATGGCGAGCAGGGGATCCCTCATAGCTCACCCGCCGCGATCAGGGGTTCCAGGTGCTTGCGCAGTGCCGACCGGGCGCGGTGGATGCGCACCTTCGCGGTTCCATGCGAGATCTCCAGCCTCTCGGCAACCTCGTCGATGCTCATCTCCTCGATATCGCGCAGCAGCAGGACGGTCCGGTGGCTCTCCGGCAGGGCCTGGATGGCGCTGGTGACCGCAGCCCGCGCGTCGGCGCGCTGCAGCATGGTCTCGGCACTGTCGTCGCTGACCACCAGGCTGTCGTTGAGGAAGCCCTGGTCGTCGAAGCTGGGCATCAGCTCGTCGATGGAGACCTCCTGCCTTCGCCCCCGCCGGCGGAGCTGCTCCAGGGCGCAGTTCACCGCGATCCGGTGCAGCCAGGAGGTGACGGAGGCCCGGCCCTCGAAGCTGTCGAACGCCCGGACTGCGCGGATCAGGGCATCCTGGGCGCAGTCCATGGCCTCGTCATGGCTGCCGACATAGCGCAACGCCACGCCGGCCATGCGTGCCAGCGCGGCCCGGATCACCTGCTCCTCGTCTGCTTCCGTTGCCGCACCCAGCGCCACCGCCAGGCGTCCGACGCGCCGCGTGGTGCCGGACGGATCGTCGGCACGGGCAAGGCAGAACAGCAGTGGCAAGCCTGTCCAGTGCATGGGCTGCCTCGGCGCGGGTCGGGGAACGGTCATAGCATTCTACCGCTGTGGGTCCCTGTCAAATGTCACTGCCTTTGCCTCCGTCCGGCCCCGGACCTGGCCGGGGGATGTAACCAGAGCTGTATCTGAGACGTCAGAACAGGGACGGTGGTTACAGGTGCCGTCCCGAAAGCGGGGGATTGCGACATGGCTGAACTGGATTTCATCCCGGTGGCGAAGGCCCCTGCATGGCTGGCGCCATTCTACCGGCGGCTGGTGCAGGCGCGGGATCTGCTGACGAACCTGGGCTGGCCAGTGCTGGACCTGCTGCTGCGCGTCTGGATCGGGCAGACGTTCCTGCTCTCCGGCCTGGTCAAGCTGGCGGACTGGGAGAATGCGGTCTTCCTTGCCACCCATGAATACCCGGTGTCCTGGCTGGCGCCGGGGCTGGCCGCGATGCTGGGTGTGGCCATCGAGATCATTGGCGGCGCGGGACTGGTCCTGGGGCTGGCGACGCGGCTGGTGGCCCTGCCCATGGCGATCCTCAGCCTAGTGATCCAGAGCGTCTACCTGGAGCTGAATGTCCACCTCTACTGGGCGCTGTTCCTCGGCTGGTACGCGGTGGCCGGGGCTGGTCCGATCGCCCTCGACCAGGTGCTGGGGCGGGGGTTCGCCACGCTGCCCCTGCCGCTGGTCGGGCTGGCGGCGCGGATCTGGCGATGGTCGGACCTGGTCGTGGCACCGCTCTGGCTGCTGCTGTTCCGCTGCTGGATCGCGTGGATCTTCTTCGCCTCCGGCCTGACCAAGATCGACAATTTCGAGAACACGGTGCTGCTGTTCCAGTACGAGTACATGGTGCCGCTGTTGCCCCCCGCGCTTGCTGCCTGGCTGGCGACCTTCTTCGAACTGGCGGCACCGCTTGCCATCCTGCTCGGACTGTTCTGCCGACTGGCGGCGGTCCCGCTGATCGTGATGACGCTTGTGATCCAGTTCACCTACCTGGACCATGCCGACCATTTCTGGTGGCTGGCCATCCTGGGACTGCTGGTGCTGCGCGGGCCGGGACCATTGTCCCTGGACGCGGTGCTGGCGGCGGCCTTGCCGGCCCGTTACCCGGCGGCGCTGAAGCCCGCGCGCTGGGATGACCCCGACCTGCCGCATGTCGTGGTGGTGGGCGCCGGGTTCGGCGGCGTCGCGGCGGTGCAGGGGCTGAAGCACACGCCCTGTCGCATCACCCTGATCGACCGGCGCAACTATCACCTGTTCCAGCCATTGCTCTACCAGGTCGCGACGGCGGGCCTGTCGCCTGCGGACATTGCCAGCCCGATCCGGGAGATCTTCCGCGACCAGCCCAACGTGCGGGTGCTGATGGGCCGGGTGACGGATGTGGACACCGACGCGCGCCAGGTGCTGATCGGTGACAGCGCCATCGGCTATGACCACCTTGTGCTCGCCACCGGCGCGCGGCATGCCTATTTCGGCAAGGACGCGTGGGAGGAGTTCGCGCCGGGCCTGAAGAAGATCCCCGACGCCACGGAGATCCGTGGTCGCATCCTGGGTGCCTTCGAAAGGGCGGAGGAATGCCTGGACGCGGAGGAACGGGCCGCCTGGATGACCTTCGTCATTGTCGGTGGCGGTCCGACGGGGGTGGAACTGGCCGGTGCCATTGCCGAGCTGGCGCATCACGGCATGCGCGGCGAGTTCCGCAATGCCGACCCTGCCGATGCCCGGGTCATCCTGGTGCAGAGCGCCGACCGCCTGCTGCCGCCCTTTCCGCCATCGCTGTCGGAGCGGACGCGCGCATCCCTCGAACGGCTGGGGGTGGAGGTGCGTCTGGGCAGCCGGGTGACGGGCATCGATGCGCAGGGCGTAACGGTCGGTGACGAACGGATCGCCGCGCGCACCGCCCTCTGGGCCGCCGGTGTCATGGCGTCGCCTGCCGCCCGCTGGCTGGGGGCGGAGCATGACCGCGCCGGTCGGGTCACGGTGGACGGGAACCTCTGCGTGCCGGGTCGGCCAGAGCTGTTCGTCATCGGCGATACCGCGGCCAGCAGTGGCTGGAACGGGCTGCCCGTGCCGGGCCTCGCCCCGGCCGCGAAGCAGGGTGGAGCGCATGTCGCGCGGGTGATCCATGCCCGCCTGACCCGGGCGAAGGCCCCCGGTCCGTTCCGCTATCGCCATGCCGGCAACCTGGCCACCATCGGACGCGCCGCCGCCGTCGCGGACCTGGGCTGGCTGAGGGTTTCCGGTCCGCTGGCCTGGTGGTTCTGGGGGGTGGTGCACGTGATGTTCCTGACCTCCAAGCGCGACCAGCTCTCGGTGGCGCTGGAATGGGCCTGGGCCTACCTGACCTTCCGCCGCTCCACCCGCCTGATCGACGACCGGCAGGCGCCCGACAGTTGATCCGTCACTCCACCGCCCCGACAATGGCCGGACATGGCAAGGGGAGACGGAGATGAGCGACCAGGACGAGACCACCGGAATGCCGGACACGCTGACCCAGCGGATCGGCGTGCTGGCCCGGCGGGAGACGGAGGCACGGATCATGGCCCCGGTGGTGGAGGCGCTGGCCGATGCCTTCGGGCGGGAGGAAGTGCTCTCCATCGTGCGCGACACCATCGTGAGGATCGCGCAGGAGCAGGGCGGTGAGCTGGCGGAGGCGATGGGCGGCAACGACTCGGCCACCTTCATGGACTCGATGAAGTACTGGCGGCAGGACGGCGCACTGGAGATCGACGTGCTGGAACATGACGCGGCCCGGCTGGACTTCAACGTCACCCGCTGCCGCTACGCGGAGATGTACCGCGCGCTGGGAATCCCGGAACTGGGCGCGATCCTGTCCTGCAACCGCGACTACGCGCTGATGGAGGGGTTCAACGGCGACGCCGAGCTGACCCGCACCCAGACCATCCTGTCAGGCGCGAGCCATTGCGACTTCCGCTTCCGTTTCGGGACGGAGGGGGAGGGCGACTGACGCGCCGCGCGGCCTCAGCTTCCCGTCACGGTCCAGTCGTGGCGTGACAGCGGCAGGTCGCGCGCCCGCTGGCCGGTCAGGGCGAACATGGCATTGGCGACCGCCGGGGCAATCGGCGGGGTGCCGGGTTCGCCCGCACCGCCAGGAGCTTCCGTGGAGGCAATGATCTCCGTCTCGATCACCGGCATGGTGGCCAGGCGGATCATCTCGTAGTCCGGGAAGTTCGACTGCTGCGGTTCACCATTCTCGAAGGTGATCTCCCCGTACAGCGCGGCGGTCAGGCCATAGACGATGCCGCCCTGCATCTGCGCGACGATGGTGTCGGGGTTGACGACGATACCGGCATCCACGGCGCACCAGACCCGGTGTACCTGTGGCTGCCCGTCCTGCAGCGAGACCTCCGCCACCTGCGCGACGATGCTGCCGAAGCTCTCGTGCAGCGCAATGCCACGGGCGCGTCCGGCGGGGACCCTGCCGTTCCAGTCCGCCATCTCCGCCACCCGGCGCAGCACCTCGGCATGGCGCGGGCTGTCGCCCAGCAGGTGCATGCGATAGGCGAAGGGATCCTTGCCTGCCGCATGGGCCAGTTCGTCGATCGCCGCCTCCGAATAGAACGCGTTCTGGGAATGGCCGACGGAACGCCAGAAGCCCACCCGCACCGGCACGCGGGAGAGGATGTGCTCCACCCGCATGTTCGGGATGGCGTAGGGCAGCCAGGCTGCGCCGTCCACCGTGGTCCGGTCGGGGCCGGAATCAGAGCCGAAGGGGATGTAGCGCATGGTCGCCTGGCCGGAGGTGGAGGGGCCGACCAGCCGGTTGTGCCAGGCCACCGGGTAGCCCTCATCGTCGGTGGCAACACGGAAATGGGCCAGCGACGCCGGGCGATAGGTGTCCTGGCGGATATCCTCCTCCCGCGACCAGACAAGCTGGACCGCACGTCCGGGCACGGCCGTCGCGCAGGCCACGGCCTGCCGGATGAAGTCCGGTTCGCCGCGCCGTCCGAAGCCGCCACCCAGGTAGGTGACGTTGATCGTCACCTGGTCCTCGTCCATGTCGGCCTGGCCGGCGGCGATCCAGCGGCTGACGGACGGCGCCTGCGTCGGCGCCCAGACCTGCAGCGCGTCACCGTCGAGGAGGGCGGTGCAGTTGATCGGTTCCATGGGGGCGTGGGCCAGGAACGGCGTACGGTAGGTCATCTCGATCACCTTGCCGTCGGCCTCCGCCAGCATGGCCTCCGCCTCGCCATCATCCTGGTAGCCGTAGCCGCCCTCCGACAGTGCCGCTTCGTAGTCCGCGAACAGGGCGTCGGTGGAGAAGTCCGGCGTTTCCCCCGCCGTGTACTCCACCTCCAGCGCCTCGACGGCCTGCTTCGCGCGCCAGGTACTGTCGGCGATGACGGCGACGCCGCCCGGAACCGCCAGCGTCTTCACCACGCCGGGCATCCGCTGCACCTGAGCAGGGTCGAAGCGTTTCACCGTCGATCCGACCACGGGCGGATGCTTCACGGCGGCGAACAGCATGCCGGGCAGGCGCACGTCGATGCCGAAGGTGGCGCTGCCATCGACCTTGGCAGGCACGTCCAGCCGGGGCTTCGGCTGGCCGATGATGCGGAACTGCGACGGATCACGCAGCGGCGGCATCTTCTCCAGCTTCACGGTCGCGGCGTCGGCGGCGAGTTCGCCATAGCCGACAGTGCGGCCCGATGCGGGGTCGGTGACCAAGCCGTTGGCGGTCTGCAGGCTGGCGGCGTCCACGCCGAGACGCGCGGCCGCAGCCTGTTTCAGCATCTCCCGTGCCATGGCCCCGGCTTCCCGCATCGGCTGCCAGCCGGCGCGGACACTGGTGGAGCCACCGGTCGCCTGCACGGCGATCACGCCCGACAGCCAGCGCCCGGTGGCACGGGCCTGGCGGGCGATGAAGCTCTCGTCATGGGGGCCGAAGGGAAAGCCCTCCGGCAGCATCACGTCATTGACATAGACCCGGTCGACCCTGGCGTTGACGATCTCGACCCGGTCGAAGTCCGCGTCCAGTTCCTCGGCCAGGATCATCGGCAGCGCGGTGTGGATGCCCTGCCCCATCTCGCTGCGGGGCATGGCGACGGTCACGGTGCCGTCACGGGCGATCTTCACCCAGGCGTTCAGTGCGGTCTCGTCCGCGCCGGGTTGCAGCAGGGTCTCCGGGTCGGTGGGCGAGCCACCGCCGAGCAACTGCCAGCCGACGAACAGGCCACCGGCTGCGACCGTGCTGCCGATCAGGAACCGGCGGCGGGCGCGGCTCTTCGGCTTGCCCGTGGAGTCCTTGCCCTTGCGTGCCATCCGATCCTCCCTCAGGCGCGCGCGGCGCGGTGGATCGCGCTGCGGATACGGCTGTAGGTGCCACAGCGGCAGATGTTGGTGACCGCGGCGTCGATATCGTCATCCGTGGGGGTCGGGTTCTCGGCCAGCAGCGCCGTCACCGCCATGATCATGCCCGACTGGCAGTAACCGCACTGGGGCACCTGCTCGTCGATCCAGGCCTGCTGGACCCGGTGGCGCGTACCGCCCTCCGCGATGCCTTCGATGGTGGTGACCTCTGCGCCGGCGACAGCCTCCACCGGCAGGACACAGGTGCGGGTCGCCACCCCGTCCACATGCACGGTGCAGGCACCGCAGGCGGCAACGCCGCAACCGAACTTGGTGCCTGTCCTGCCCAGCGTGTCGCGGATCACCCAGAGCAGGGGCGTGTCCGGTTCCACGTCAACGGAAACCATCTCGCCATTGAGGACGAAATCGATCATGCGCAGCCTCCCGAGCGGACAGGGAAGGGGAAACCGCTTCCCTGTCACTCAGGATGTAAGTGACCGGGGGTCAGTTATCAAGTGCGGGGCCGAGGATCGCGGTCATGCCGCCGGTCAGCGCATGTTCGAAATCAGGTTTCAGGTTGCTGAACTCCGGTCGCTGCAGGATCGCGCGGGCGGATCGCGGCGGCTCCGCCAGCTGCCACAGGCCGACGATCAGGGCATAGAGCTGCAGCAGCAGCGTCGCGCCCTCACCGGGTTTCACGCCGGGAAAGCGGTCCTCCACCATGCCGCCAAGCTCCACCAGTCCGCCTGCGGTCACCTGCTTGAAGGCCAGCACCGCCTCCTCCGCCACGTTGCGCTCCAGCGTGCCGTGGCACTGGATCGCCAGCCGCAGCATGTTGCGCCGCTGCGCCAGGTCGCTGACCAGGGACTTCGAGATGGCCGCGGCACCGGAGCGGACCAGCGTGTCGTCCTGCATGATGGTCACCAGGCTCTGGAACCAGCCGCCCAGTTCCTGCGCCAGCAGCGCCAGGAACATCTCCTCCTTGGCGCGGAAGTAGAGGTAGACCGTGCCCTTGGCCAGTCCGGCCCGGCGCGCCACCTGGTCGACGGAGGGCAGTTCGCCGCCCGCTTCCTCGAACAGTTCACCCGCTGCGGCGAGGATGGCCTGGCGACGGGCAGCCTTGTCGGCCGCGCCTCTGGCACGGCGGGGGTGGCGCCGGAATGAAGGGCTGTATCGGGCATCGGTATCCTGTTTCGGGCAAGATCGGGCCGCCCGGCTGTCACGCAACTGCTGACCTACAGTCAGAAACGCCCGCCAGCCTGTCAAGGGGCAGACCCGGCGGGGGCGGCAATCGCATGGCCGGGTTGTTCAGGATGCTCATGGAATATCCACACCTGCGGTCGTACCCTCCCCGGCATGACGAACGTGGCAGAGAGCGAGATCGCACCGGAGGGTCAGCAGGCCCCCGGCGAACCACCGGGCAAGGTCATCAGCGACGGTGCGCTGATCGGCATGGCCTGGCTGGCCGCGTCCGGCGTCATCTTCGCGGTCTTCACCGCCATCATCCGCTATGTCTCCAGCGATCTGCACCCGGCGGAGACCGCGTTCATCCGCTACTTCTTCGGGTTCCTGTTCATCCTGCCGATCTTTCTTGGCGCGCGGCGCAGCGAACTGCGCACCAAGCGGCCGGTGATGCACCTGTTCCGCGGGATCGTGCATGGCTGCGGCGTCATGCTGTGGTTCTATGCCATTTCCCAGATCACCCTGGCGGAGGTCACGGCGCTGGGCTTCACCTCGCCGGTCTGGGCCACCCTGGGGGCGATCCTGATCCTGGGTGAGGTGGTGAAGCTGCGCCGCATCGTGGCGGTGGTGCTCGGCTTTGTCGGCGCGCTGGTGGTGCTGTTCGGCCTGCCCGGATCCTTCGCGGAACTGCAGTCGAACTTCAGCGCACTGGGCTACGGCCAGGGGGCGATGCTGCTTGCCGCGCCGCTGTTCGCGGTGTCGAAGATCATCACCAAGCGCCTGACCGACACGGAATCGACGACCGCGATCGTGGCCTGGCTGTCGTTGCTGGTCACCATCGTGCTGGCCATTCCGGCGGCGATGGTCTGGCGCACGCCGACGCTGGAGGAAGTGCTGTCGCTGGCGGCGGTGGCCGGTCTGGCGACGCTGGCCCATATCTGCATGACCCGCGCCTGGCGGGCGGCGGACCTGTCGGTGACCCAGCCGGTGGAGTTCCTGCAACTGGTCTGGGCATCGCTGATCGGCATCTACATGTTCGGCGAGGACCCGGCGCTGGGTACCTGGATCGGCGGCGCGATCATTGTCGGGTCCGCCACCTACATCGCCCATCGCGAGGCCCAGACACGTCGCCAGATGCGGCGGGCGGCGGCGGTTGATTCAGGCGCCGGACACCCGAACTGATTGCAACCAGGCCCCGGTTTCCGCTATTCGTGAACCATCTTCCAGCCGGGAAATGGCTCCCGCGAAGCAAGGGGAAAGCAGCATATGGCCGACCAGAATCAGGTCTTCGTCGACGGTGTCTTCAATGTCGGGATCCAGGACGGCGCGGTCCGGATCGACTTCTTCACCCATTCCCCGACCCAGCGGGATTCGGAGGGCAAGCCCGCCCGCCAGTTCTCCCAGCGCCTGGTCACCAGCCCGCAGGGTTTCCTGCAGGTCTATTCCTCCCTCGACCGCCTGGTCACCCAGCTGGAGGAGCGCGGCCTGGTGCAGCGCCGTGATGGCGGCGCCCCGGAAACCACCTCCGAGAGCCTGCCCAACACCAACGACTGAGGTTGCAGGTCGGCCTGTTCCATCCCTCTCCCCCTCCCGGCCACCCAATAAGGATACTCCCGTGGGTGTCCGGGAGGGGGAGAGGGATGGAACAGGCCAACGGACGGCTCAGGTGACCCGCCGGAAAGCGGAAAGGCCCGCAGCGTGAATGCACGCTGCGGGCCTTCCCTTTCAGGGCATGTCGCCGGTCGGATCAGCGATCGTCGATCATGATCTCGACGCGACGGTTCTGCGGTTCGGCAACACCGTCCGGGGTGGCGATGGCCGGGTCGCTCTCGCCAGCCGGGATCTCGTCGATGCGGGCCAGGCTGACACCGCGCAGGCGCAGCGCCTCGGCAACGTTCGCGGCCCGCTTCTCGGCCAGCTTGCGGTTGTAGTCGGCATCACCCGCCCGGTCCGTGTGGCCGGTGACGCTGACGGTCGCCTGCGGATAGGCGGCGGCGTGGCTGACGATCTCGTCAAGCTTCATCCGCGCTTCCGTGTCCAGTTCCGCGCTGTCGAAATCGAACAGCAGGCGATGGCTGACGGGCAGCACCGGCAGGCTGCTGGTCGCGGGGGCCGCATTGTCGGAGGCGGCGGCAACGCGCGGCTCACTGGTCTCGACAACCGGGCTGGCAGCCAGCTTGGGGCCGGAGATGCGCGCCAGGGTCTCCGTCACCCGTGCCTTGCAGATCTCGGCACGGCGCAGGTTCGTCCCTTCCTCGACATCGTTCATCCAGCAGTCGAAATTGACCTGGGCATCGGCCAGCTCGGTCGCGGCACTGCCCGGCACACCGGCGCGGTAGGCCTGCAGCAGGTGGGCATAGACCTGCTGCGCAAAGGCCATGTCGGCCGGCTTCAGGTCACGGTTGGCCGGATCGTCCGGCAGCACCAGGTAGCCGTCGCCGGCATCCACGGCCTTGTTCCAGTAGGCCCACTCGTCGGTGCTGTCGCCCTCGCGGTCCTCCATGTCGGCCAGCGCCTCGTAGCGCTGCTGCAGCGCCGAGTCATAGTTGGCATAGGGTGACTTGATCGGCGCGCCGCCATAGCTCGCGGCACTCGCCCCGCCCGCCACCGCCATCACGCAGGCCGTCGCGACACCAGTCATCAGGAAGGTACGGATCCGGGTCGTCATCATGATCGTTCTCCTTGGTTGCTCGGTCGGGCTGCATGGTCCTGCGCCCGTTCCTTCAAGCTGGGGTGCCCCGAATGACCCGTCAGTGTTGTGGCTGTGACCGAGTCGTGGCGGGCGGGGACAGGTGTGTGACCGGCGTCAGTACCCGAGACCGATCTCGATCTCGACGCGCCGGTTGCGAGGCTCGGCCACGCCATCGGCGGTCGGGTAGGCCTGGGCGGATTCACCGATGGCAACCTCGTCGACGCGGATCACGTCGATGCCCCGCGCACGCAGTGCCCGGGAGACGGCGGCGGTGCGCCGCAGGGAGAGCTTGCGGTTGTAGTCGTCATCCCCGGTGCGGTCGGTGAAGCCCGCGACCCGGATGTCGGCCCGCGGGAACGCAGCGGCATCGCGCGCGGCCGAATCCAGCACCTCCAGTGCCTCCGGCGTCAGCTCCGCGCTGTTCAGGCGGAAGAACAGCAGGTGACGCACCGGCAATGACGCGGTCGCCAGGCCTGGCGTGCGCGCTGCCGCCCCGATGGGCGCGGTGTTGTCCACCGCCGCGACCTGCGGCACCGGCTTCGGTGCCGGGGCAGGCCAGATCTGCGGATCGATGGTCGCCATGGCTTCCTCCAGCCGCTGGCGGCAGGCGTCGGCCCGGGCAGGGTTGTTGCCTTCCTCCGTATCGTTCAGCCAGCAGTCGAAGTTCGCCTGCGCGTCGGCCAGCGGCGCGGTGCGCGTGGCCGGCATGCCGGAGCTGTAGGCCCGCAGCAGGCGGCGGTAGGCCTGGCTTGCATAGGCCCGGTCGGTCTCGCTCAGGTCGCGGCGCGCCGGATCCTCCGGCAACACCAGGTAGCCGCCCTCGGCGTCGCGCGACTTGTGCCAGAAATGCCATTCATCGCTGGAGTCGCCATCGGCGGACTCCATGTCGGAGAGCGCGGCATAGCGGGTGGTCAGGGCCGAGTCATAGGTCGCGTAGGGCGACTGGATCGGCGCACCGCCCCAGGACGCGGCAAGGCCCGGCCCCGTGACCACGAAAAGGGCCGCCAGGACCGTGCCCGCGATGACCGGCACCCGGCCGGCGGGAATGGATGTTCGTTCGTGTCGCATGTGCTGATCCCCCGATCTGGCCGACCGCCCGGCAACGGACCGGACGGCGCGGCAAATGCGGACAGGATGAACCGTTGGCGATGGTCACGGCGTGGTACAGCTGTGACACGTCTGTGGCATGGCCATTCAGGCAGCCATGTCGGCGTGTCGATTCCATCTTCCCGTTGAACCCTCTAGACTGTGCAAAGTGATGCTGGCCGGGGGAGGAGACCAGATGTCGGAAGCAGCTGTTCACGGACAGGTGGCGGAGCAGTTCGCGCCTGTCAGGGAGGCGTTCGAGCGCAATTTTGCCGAGTTCGGGGAAGTCGGGGCCAGCCTGCGCGTTGCCCTGCATGGCGAGGTCGTGGCCGACCTGTGGGGCGGCATTGCCGACCGCAGCACCGGCGCGGCCTGGCAGGAGGACACGGTCTCCGTGGTCTTTTCCTGCACCAAGGGCGCCACGGCGATCTGTGCCCACACGCTGATCAGCCAGGGCGCCTTCGAGCTTGCGACCCCCGTGGCGGACATCTGGCCGGAGTTCGCGGCCGGCAACAAGCAGGAAGCAACCGTCCGCATGATGCTGGACCACTCGGTCGGCGTGCCGGCGCTCAGGGAGAAGCTGAAGACCGACGGTATCTATGACTGGGACTACATGTGCGAGCGGCTGGCGGCGGAGGAGCCGTTCTGGCGGCCGGGCGACCGCAACGGCTATCACGGGCTGACCTTCGGCTGGACCGTGGGTGAACTGGTGCGCCGCGCGTCGGGCAAGTCCCTCGGCACCTATTTCCAGGACGTGATCGCCGGGCCGCTGGGCCTCGATTTCTGGATCGGCCTGCCGGAGGAGATCGAGCCGCGTGTCGCGCCGATGATCTTCCGCAGGCATGAACCGGGCGACGCGCAGCCGCCGTTCCTGGAGGTCGGACTGAACCAGCCGGGATCGATCCCGCACCTGTTCCTGTTCAATTCCGGCGGCTTCCTGTCCAGGGGCTGCAACACCCGGGACGGGCACGCGGCGGAGCTTGGCGGCGCTGGCGGCATCACCAATGGCCGCGGGCTGGAGGGGATGTACCGGCCCTTCGCCAATGGCGGTTCCTGGGACGGTGTCGACCTGGTGGACGCCGCCACCCTGGCCGACATGGAAGCGATCTCCGTGGCCACGGGGCGGGATGCCACGCTGCAGATACCGACCCGGTTCGCGCCGGGTTTCATGAAGTCGATGGACAACCGCGCCATGGGGATCGAGGGCGCGATCATCGGCCGCCGTGCCTTCGGTCATGTCGGGGCCGGCGGCTCGCTGGGTTTCGCCGACCCGGAGACCGGCCTCAGCTTTGGCTACACCATGAACCGGATGGGTGAGGGGCTGCTGCTGAACGAACGTGGCCAGGGCCTTGTCGATGCGGTCTACCGCTCGCTCGGTGGCATGGAACAGGCTGGCGGCGCCTGGAGGCCCGCCGCATGAGTGCCGGCTACCCGCTGCTGCAGCCACGGGCGCGGCGCTATGACGTGACCCCCGAAGCCTTCGTGGTGGAGATGCGCGACCGCTACGGCATCGCCGGGGACTTCACGTTCGCGGACCTGGTGGCCCGCGCTGCGGCGCAGGATCCGGACAGGACTGCCATCGAGTTCCAGGAACGCTCCACCAGTTACGGCACGCTGATGCGGCAGGTACAGGCGGCGCGGCAACTGCTGGCCGGGCGCTTCGGCGTCCGTCCCGGTGACCGGGTGGAACTGCTGGTGGACAATTCGGACCAGTACGCGGTCTGGTACCTCGCGATCCTGGCCGCCGGTGCGGTCGCGGTGCCGATCAACCCGAAGCTGGTGCCGCGGGAACTGGCCTTCATGGTACAGGATTCCGCGCCGGTGCTGTTCGTGCAGGAAAGCCGCTTCGACGAGCTGATCGATGCGGCGCTGGCCCTGGCGGAGCGGTCACCACCGCGCTTCACCGTGGATCGCGATCCGCCGCCCCCCGATGCGGGCGACTGGCAGCGGATACGGGGCATCGACGTGCATGCGCATGCGGCGATCTACTATACCTCCGGCACCACGGGCACGCCGAAGGGGGTCATCCATACCCATCACAGCCTGATCGCCGGAGCACTGATGATGCCGGAGGCTTGGGAGTATCCGGGCGCGGACATGCGCTTCCTCGCCTGCACGCCGATGTTCCACATTGCCAGCCATGTCTTCTTCCTGGTGGTCCTGACCCTCGGCGCGACGCTGGTGATCGACAGCTACCAGACGGAGCGCACCATGCGGGTGATCGCGGAGCAGGAGATCCATGCCTTCTTCGCGGTGCCGAGCCAGTTGCTGATGATGGAGCAGCATCCGCTGAAGCAGGAACTGGACTTCAGCCATGTGCGGATGGTCGGCTTCGGTGCCGCGCCCATGGCCATGGACCGGCTGCAGGCGGTGCAGGACATGTATCCCAATGCCGCCCTGACCCACCTGATGGGCCAGACGGAGAGCACGGGGCTGCTGGTCGCCCTGTCATCGGCGGAGGCCTTCGCGAAGATCGGTTCCGTCGGGCTGGCCATCCCGGGCAGCGAGCTGCGGGTCGTGGACGAGCAGGACCGCGAGGTGCCGCACGGTACGGTCGGGGAACTGGTCAGCCGCGGGCCGCAGAACATGGTCGGTTATCTCAATCGCCCCGAGGCGACGGAGGAGACCCTGCGCGGCGGCTGGCTGCATACCGGCGACCTGGGCTA
Organism: Minwuia sp.; assembly: GCA_965228535.1. GTDB lineage: Bacteria > Pseudomonadota > Alphaproteobacteria > Minwuiales > Minwuiaceae > Minwuia. The sequence goes on from CBDDHU010000004.1 coordinate 227,006, forward strand.
TCGCGATCCGGACGGCTACCTGTTCCTGGTCGACCGGGCGAAGGACATGATCATCCGGGGCGGGGAGAACATCTACTCCACGGAAGTCGAGGACGTGATCTACATGCTGCCGGAGGTCTCGCTCTGCGCCGTCATCGGTGTGCCGGACAAGCTGTTCGGGGAAGAGGTCGGGGCCTTCATCCTGTGCCGGCCGGGGGCCGAACTGACCGTGGAGGCGGTGCAGGAGCACTGCCGCGCCAACATGGCCGGCTACAAGGTGCCGCGCCTGGTCCGGTTCGTGGACGACTTCTCCATGACCGCGACGGGCAAGATCCAGAAGGGCGAACTCAGGAAGCTGCTGGCGACCTGAGCGGTTTGACAATCGCGCCGGCCGGGACCACTTGGCAGGGGCAGCAGCTGAACAGCATCGGAGGACAAGGACCATGGCCCTATTCGGCAGCAAGCGTGACGATGGCGCCTTCGGGGTGGTGTCGGGCGACTTCCCCGATCCCGCCATCGATGTCGCGCCGACGGAGGATGAGCAGGTCGCCGTGCTCGCCGGCGGCTGCTTCTGGTGCGTGGAGGCGGTGTACCTGGAACTGAAGGGCGTGCATTCGGTGGTCTCCGGCTATGCCGGCGGCACGGCGGAAACAGCCGACTACCGCACGGTCTGCACCGGTCGCACCGACCATGCGGAGGTGATCGAGGTGCGCTTCGACCCGAACCGGATCAGCTATGGCGAACTGCTGAAGATCTTCTTCGCCGTGGCCCACGACCCGACCCAGAAGGACCGGCAGGGCAACGATATCGGCCGCCAGTACCGCTCCGCCATCTTCTGGCTGGACGAGGAGCAGAAGCGGGTGGCGGAGGCCTACATCGCGCAGATCAACGCTGCCGGTGTCTTCGACCAGCCCATCGCCACGGTACTGGAGCCGCTGGAGACCTTCTTCGACGGCGAGGACTATCACCAGAACTACGCCGCTCGGAACCCGACCCAGCCCTACATCGCCTATCTCGCCGCCCCGAAGGTGCAGAAGCTCTACCAGCTCTACCGAGACAAGACCAAGGCGGCAGGTTAGGGGAGGGGCAGCTCTCCCCGAGGTTGGCAACGGCGCGGCACCATGGGTGCCCTGATCAAGTCAGGGCACGCCATGGATCGGGATTGGGTCGCATGTGAATCACCGCCATCGCCACCCCACGACGGCGCTCGCGGGCTTGACCCGCGAGCCCAAGCGATGGCGACAGGCTCCAGTGCCGGGCGGTCGTCAGCCGCCGAGGATCTTCTCGCGCAGGATCTTGTTGACCGCCTGCGGGTTGGCCTTGCCGCCTGACTGCTTCATCACCTGGCCGGTGAACCAGCCGAGCAGCTTTTCCTTGCCGCCCTGCACCTCGGCCACCTTTTCCGGGTTTTCCGCAATCACCTGATCGACGACGGCGGTGATCGCGCCCTCGTCGGTGACCTGCTTCAGGCCCTTCTCCTCGATGATCGCGTCCGGGTCCTGGTGGGTCTCGCACATCACCTCGAACACTTCCTTGGCGATGCGGCCGGAGATCGTCTTGTCGACGATGCGGTCGATCAGCTGGCCCAGCTGCGCGGCCCGGATCGGGCTGTCGGCGATGGCGATGCCGGTGCGGTTCAGGAACCCGAACAGGTCCGTCGTCACCCAGTTGGCCGACAGTTTCGGGTCGCGGCCCGTGGCCACGGCCTCGTAGTAGTCGGCGGAGTCCCGGTCGGCGACCAGGGTCCGGGCGTCATACTCCGACAGGCCGAAATCGGCCATGAACCGGGCCTTCTTGGCGTCGGGCAGTTCCGGCAGGCTGGCGCGGATCGCGTCCACCCATTCCTGTTCCATCTCCAGCGGCAGCAGGTCCGGGTCAGGGAAGTAGCGGTAGTCGTGCGCTTCCTCCTTCGACCGCATGGAGCGGGTGACGCCCTTGTTCGGGTCGTAGAGCCGGGTTTCCTGCTCCACCTTGCCGCCATCCTCGATGATCTCGATCTGGCGCCGGGCCTCGTACTCGATGGCCTGGCGGATGAAGCGCATGGAGTTGACGTTCTTGATCTCGCAGCGCGTGCCAAGCTCGCCACCGGGGCGGCGCACGGAGACGTTGACGTCTGCCCGCAGCGATCCCTCTGCCATCACCCCGTCGCAGGAGCCGACATAGCGCACGATGCGCTGCACCTTCTCGACATAGGCCGACGCTTCCTCCGCCGAGCGCATGTCCGGGTCGGAGACGATCTCCATCAGTGCCACGCCGCAGCGATTGAGGTCGACATAGGTCTGGGACGGGTGCTGGTCATGCACGCTCTTGCCCGCATCCTGTTCCAGGTGCAGTCGCTCCACGCCGATTTCCTTCGTCGTGCCGTCCGACAGCTCGATGGTGACGGAGCCGCGCCCGACGATGGGCTGCTTGAACTGGCTGATCTGGTAGCCCTGCGGCAGGTCCGGATAGAAATAGTTCTTCCGGTCGAAGACGGAATGCAGGTTGATCTCCGCATTCAGGCCCATGCCGGTGCGCACCGCCTGCTCGATGCACTTCTCGTTGATCGTGGGCAGCATGCCGGGCAGGCCTGCATCGACGAAGCTCACCTGGCTGTTCGGGTCGGCACCGAACGCGGTGGATGCGCCGGAGAACAGCTTGGCGTTGGAGGTCACCTGGGCGTGGATCTCCAGCCCCATGACGATCTCCCAGTCGCCGGTCTCGCCCGCGATCAGGTTGTCGGGATTGGTCGGGATCTCTTTCATGCCAGCCACCACTTCCTGGGCCGTGCGGAGAAGGCGGCGGCGCTTTCCAGCACGCCACCCACACGGAACATGGTCATTTCATCGAACGCCGGTGCCAGGATCTGCAGGCCCAGCGGCATGCCGTCCCCTGACAGGCCCGCAGGCACCGACATGCCCGGCAGCCCGGCCATGGAGGCCGGGACCGTGAACACGTCGTTCAGGTACATGGCGATCGGATCGCCCGATTTCTCGCCCGCCGCGAAGGCCGCGGACGGGGCCGTCGGGGTCAGGATCGCGTCCACCTGGCCGAACGCCTGCTCGAAATCCTGCGCGATCAGGGTGCGGACCTTCTGTGCCTTCAGGTAATAGGCGTCGTAGTAGCCTGCCGACAGCACGTAGGTGCCGATCATGATGCGTCGCTGCACCTCCGCCCCGAAGCCCGCCGCGCGGGTCTTCTCGTAGGTCTCCGTCAGGTCCTTGCCGTCGATGCGCAGGCCGAAGCGCATGCCGTCATAGCGGGCCAGGTTCGACGACGCCTCCGCCGGGGCAACGATGTAGTAGGCCGGCAGGGCGTACTTCGTGTGCGGCAGGCTGATCGGCACGATCTCCGCCCCCGCATCCCGCAGCCAGGCCTCGCCCTGCTGCCACAGCTTCTCGATCTCCGCGGGCATGCCGTCGATCCGGTATTCCGCCGGAATGCCGATCTTCAGGCCACAGATGTCGCCGGTCAGGGCGCTCTCGAAGTCGGGCACGGGCATGTCGGCGGAGGTGGAGTCCTTCGCGTCGTAGCCGACCATCGCGCCCATCATGATCGCCGAGTCGCGCACCGTGCGGGTCATCGGTCCCGCCTGGTCCAGCGAGGAGGCAAAGGCGACGATGCCGAAGCGGGAGCAGCGGCCATAGGTCGGCTTCGCCCCGACAATGCCGGTGAAGGACGCGGGCTGGCGGATCGAACCGCCGGTGTCCGTGCCGGTGGAGGCGACCACGATCTCCGCCGCCACGGAGCTTGCCGAGCCGCCGGAGGAACCGCCGGGGACGAAGGTGCGGTTGTCGCCCTCCGGCCGCCAGGGATTGGCGACGGGTCCGTAGTAGCTGGTCTCGTTGGACGAGCCCATGGCGAACTCGTCCATGTTCAGCTTGCCCAGCATGACAGCGCCCGCATCCCACAGGTTCTGGGTCACGGTGGATTCGTAGGGCGGCTGGAACCCGTCCAGGATATGGCTGCTCGCGGTGCTGAGCACGCCCCTGGTGCAGAACAGGTCCTTGATGCCGAGCGGCAGCCCCTCCATGGCACCGGTGGTGCCGGCGGCGCGGCGGGCGTCGGAAGCCTTCGCCATCTCGATGGCCATCTCCGGCGTCTCGGTGACGAAGGCGTTCAGCGGCCGCGCTGCCGCGATCGCCTCGACATAGGCCTCGGTCAGTTCGACGCTGGTGGTCTCGCCCTTCGCCAGCGCGTCACGCGCCTCCGCCAGGGTCAGGCCCGTCAGTTCGGTATTCGCTGCCATCACTCGACCACCTTCGGCACGACGAAGAAATTCATGTCGGACGCAGGCGCGTTCGCCGTCACCTGCTCCGCCTGGCCACCGCTGGTCACCTCGTCGGCGCGCCAGCGCAGCTTCTGCTTCTCGACGGAGGTCATGGGCTGCACGTCCTTCGTGTCGACCTCGTCCAGTTGCTCGACAAAGCCGATGATCTGGTTCAACTCGTGGCCCAGCGCTTCCAGCCGGTCCTCCGGCACCTCGATCCGCGCCAGCCTGGCGACGCGCCGCACTGTGTCCTTGTCAAGCGACATGGCATTCTCTTCCCGGTCATGAAATCAGCCCCGCGCCGCCGTGGCAGGCGCGCGCGGAGTACGTATCACCGGGACCGGAAACCGGCAAGCGATGCGGTTCAGGGGCCGGTCAGGGCACCTGGCAGGTCGCGTGCCCGATGCAACACGCCGATGATCTCGATGGCATCCGCAGCGACCCGGTAGAAGATCACGTGCTGGCCCTCTGGGAAGCTCCTGAACCCGGCCCTGATGTCACTCCGGTTGCGCCCGATGCCGGGGTTCGCGGCAAGCCAGCCGAAGCGCGCATCCAGCGCGGCCATGTAGCGGTTCCGCTGTTCCGCGCCCCAGGTCTGCCGCGTGTACCGGGCGATCCCGACCAGGTCCCGCTCCGCCCGTCGGGTGACCCTGATCGCCAGGGGCATCAGGTCTCGTCTGCAGCTGCGATGACCGCATCCATGCAGAAGCCATCGACGAAATCACCCCCGTCAGCCTCTGCCGCGCCCTGGTCCAGGTGTGCCCGCAGGGCGGCAAGCCGTGACTGGCGCTCCTCCAGTTCCCGCAGCGCGGCGCGGACGACCTCACTGGCGGAGCCGTAGCGACCGCTCTCGACCTGCCCGCGAATGAAACCTTCCCAGTGGCTGCCCAGGCTGAGGGAGGTGGTGGCCATCGTGTTTCTCCGAACCCGGATTTATTCAGATCCAGTATATATGAACAATTCTGCGGCTCCAAACCGTGTCTCTGGGCGTTTCGCCGGTCAGGGGCGCGTGATATGAAGCGTGAATCGCCCCCGTGAGCGGGGAAGAGTGACCGGGAAAGCCGCGCCGATGCGCCTTCGTTTCAAACCCTACATGAGCCTCGCCTGGGACGTGGCGGCGGCACCGCTTGCCTTCATCGGGGCGATGATCCTGCGCTACGGGCTGGGCGGTTACGAGATCACGGCCCACATGTGGCTGGAGGCGACCCTGGTGCTGGTGCCGCTGGCGGCCATCGTGTTCACGCTGTTCGGCCTGCATCGCGGTGTCTGGCGCTATGTCTCGATGCGCGACCTGGTGATGATCCTGCAGGCGGCGGCCATCGTCGTCCTGCTCTCCTACCTGGCGCTGTTCGCCTACAACCGGCTGGACACGCTGCCGCGCACGGTGCCGTTCATCAACTACATCCTGCTGGTGGCCCTGCTGGCCGGCCCGCGCCTGCTGCTGCGCATCAGGGTCGAGGGCGGTCTGGGATCGCTCGGGCTGGCGCGGAAGCCGCGTGGCGAGGCGGTGCCGGTGCTGCTGATCGGTGCCGGGTCTGGGACGGAACTGTTCCTGCGCGAAGTGGACCGCGGCACCACCAGCTATCGCCCGGTCGGCATCCTGGACGAGGCCGGGAAGCGTGTCGGGCGTTCCATCCGGGGCGTGCCGGTGATGGGCGGGCTGGACGACATGGCCTCCATCGTCACCACGCTGGAGGCACGGCGGCGACGGCCGCAGCGGGCCATCGTCACCAAGCGGGAACTGGACCCGGAACTGCTGCACGACCTGCTGGAACGCACCGAACGGATCGGCCTGCCGCTCAGCCGGGTGCCGGACATGGGGGCACTGGAGACCGGCGTCGGCGTCAATAGGGTGGAGGTGCGCCAGGTGCAGGTGGAGGACCTGCTGGGGCGCCCGCAGAAGCGTCTGGACCGGGAGGCGATGCGGAACCTCGTCACCGGGCGACGGGTGCTGGTGACCGGCGCAGGCGGCTCCATCGGCAGCGAACTGGTGCGGCAGGTGGCGGACCTGGGACCGTCGGAGCTGGCGCTGGTCGACCTGTCGGAGTTCGCGCTCTACACCATCGACATGGAGGTGTCGGAGCGCTGGCCGGAACTGCGCCGCCACATGATCCTCGCCGACGTGCGCGATGCGGAGCGGATGAGCGGTGTGATCGCCGGGTTCTCGCCCGACATCGTCTTCCATGCGGCGGCGCTGAAACACGTGCCCCTGGTGGAGGGGAACATCGAGGAAGGCGTGCTGACCAACGTCATCGGCACCCGCAACGTCGCGGATGCGAGCCGGGAGCACGGGGTCGGTGTCGTAGTCCTGATCTCCTCCGACAAGGCGGTCAACCCTGCCAACGTCATGGGGGCCACGAAGCGGCTGGCGGAAGCCTATGCCCAGGCGCTCGACATCGAATGCGCCCGCACCGGCGGCGGGCCGCGCTTCGTCACCGTGCGCTTCGGCAACGTGCTTGGCTCCACCGGGTCGGTGGTGCCGCTGTTCCAGCGGCAGCTGGCGGCGGGTGGACCGCTGACCGTTACCCATCCGGAGATCACCCGCTATTTCATGACGATCCGGGAGGCCGTGGAGCTGGTGCTGGCCGCCGCCGCCCACCGGGGCACGGGCACAGCCGAGACCGGCCGCATCCACGTGCTGGACATGGGTGATCCCGTACGCATCCAGGACCTGGCGCGGATGATGATCCGGCTTGCCGGGCTCAGGCCCGACCGCGATGTGGAGATCGCCTTCACCGGGCTGCGGCCGGGGGAGAAGCTGTACGAGGAACTGCTGCACAATTCGGAGACCGATGACGCCACGGCGGTGGAGGGGGTCTTCCTGGCCTCCCCCCGTGCCGTCGACCTGGCCATCCTGCGCCGCGCCCTGGACGAGCTGCGCGCCCATGCCCAGGCCCGCCGCACGGACCGGACGCTGGGCCTGCTGAAGGACCTGGTGCCGGAGTTCAAGGCAGAGGTGGAGAAGACGCGGTCCGAAGGCGCCTCCTGACGCAACGCGACGGGTGCGCTGCTGTGCCCGGATCATCACCGGCAGGGGGGAAACGATGCAGACAGCGTTCATCTACGCGGGTGCCGCACTGGCGGAGATCGCCGGATGCTTTGCCTTCTGGGCCTGGTTGCGGCTCGACAGGTCGGCCTGGTGGCTGCTGCCCGGTGTCGCCTGCCTGGTGCTGTTCGCGGTGCTGCTGGCCCAGTCCGGCGCGGTCGCGGCAGGCCGCGCCTATGCCGCCTATGGCGGGGTCTACATTGCCGCTTCGCTGGCCTGGCTCTGGCTGGCGGAGGGGATGCGGCCCGATCGCTGGGACCTGGTCGGCGGGGCGGTCTGCCTGGCCGGTGCGCTGATCATCCTGGCGGGTCCGAGGGCCACCGCGTGAGGCGGCAGGGGAGGAGGCGCGGACACTACTCCGCGTGATCGAACAGGTAGCGGGAGACCGCCCAGGCGATCACCGCTCCGGCGACCTGGGAGAGGATGAAGCCGGGAACGTCGGCTGCGGCGATGCCCGAGAAGCTGTCGGTCAGGCTGCGCGCGATGGTGACGGCCGGGTTGGCGAAGCTGGTGGAGGCGGTGAACCAGTAGCCTGCGGTGATGTAGAGGCCGACCGCCGGTCCGACCCAGGCGGCACGGAACCGCACGGTGCCGAGGATGGTCAGCACCAGGCCGAAGGTGGCCACCCCTTCCGCGAACCACTGGCCCGGGCCCGTGCGCGGTCGGGTAAAGGCGCTGACCATGTCCACCTCGAACATCAGGTGCGCGGCCAGCACGCCCCCGATGCCGCCCGCCACCTGCACCAGCACGTAGATCGCGGCCAGAACAACGGAAATCTCGCCACGGAGCAGGAAGACCAGCGTCACCGCCGGGTTGAAGTGCGCGCCGGACAGCGGTCCGAACATGGTGATCAGCACCACCAGGATCGCGCCGGTGGCAATGGTGTTGCCCAGCAGCGCGATGGCGTCGTTCCCCTGCGCCAGGGTCTGGCCCATGATGCCTGAGCCGACGACGGTGGCCAGCAGGATGGCGGTGCCCAGTGCCTCCGCGACAAGGCGCTGGCCGGTCGAAGCAGTCATGTCAGGCGATGTCCCTCAGGTGGTCGCAGGCTGTTCCTGGCCGATCTCGGCAAGCCTGCTCTGCAGGCGGGACTTGTCAAGCGAACTGAGGGGCAAGTTGACGAAGATGGAGATGCGGTTGTTCAGCATCCGGTAGGTATCGGCAAAGGCCTGGCGTTTCACGGCCTCGTTGCCCTCCACAGCTGCCGGGTCGGGCAGGCCCCAGTGCGCGGTCATGGGCTGGCCGGGCCAGATCGGGCAGACTTCCTGCGCGGCGTTGTCACAGACGGTGAAGACGAAATCCAGGTGCGGCGCGTCGGCGGCCCCGAACTCGTCCCAGTTCTTGGAGCGCAGGCCGGAGGTGTCATGGTTCAGGTTGCGCAGCAGCTCCATGGCATAGGGATGCACCTGGCCGGCGGGGTTGCTGCCGGCGGAGAAGGCGTTGAACCGGCCCAGACCCTCCCGCGCCAGGATGGCCTCGGCGATGATGCTGCGGGCCGAGTTGCCGGTGCAGAGGAACAGCACGTTGTAGGGTTTCGGTTCAGCCATGAAATCCTCCCGCGACCGGAACATGCGGGAGTCTTATTGCTCATGAATATTTCAGAACGAAGACAGTCCTGCGACCGGATCAGTAGGTACGGATCCGCGGCTGTCCCGACTTCAGGCTGATATAGGGGGACGGGCGCAGGCGCAGGTTCCGCACCTTGCTGGCCTGGGTGCGGAGCCCCACCGCCGTCCCGGAGCGGGGGGCTGTATTGCCCGGCCGGACGGAACCGGACTTCACGGTGCCGTATTCGCGCAACTGGTTCACTGCATGCTGGCGTTCGCCCGCCCAGGCAGCCATGACCTTCTTGCGATAGGCATTGGCGCGCTTCGGTTCCCGGTTGTGGTAGAAGGAGATGGCCCGTGACCATGACCGGGTCTCGGCGAAGAGCTGCTTCACGAAGGTCGCGGCATACTCCACGTTGGTTGCCGGGTCGAAGGCGCCCTCCAGGTCGCTGAAGGCATCGGGATGGTAATGCAGGTTCACCTGCATGCAGCCGACATCGATGTTCTTCACGCCCTTCGCCTTCAGGGCCTTCACGGCATCGACCGCTTCCGTCTTCGCATCGTGCCAGCGGCCCCGGCCTTCGGCGTGGATGGTCCAGGGCCAGGCAGAAATGTCCGACCCGGCACCATTTGCCCGGCCCGATTCGACCACCGCGACCGCGGCCAGCAGGCCGCTCGGGATGTTGTGCCTGCGCTCCGCCGCCAGCGCCGCGTCGCGGCAGATCGCGGCACGGGCGGAGGTTTCCGCGGGTCTGGCGTCTGCCGGCATGCCGAACATGGTCGTGACAAGGCCGAGCAGCAGCGCAAGGGGCAGGATCGAACGGACTGGACTGAACTGTTTCATGGCCTTCCGGGGAGCAAGCTTCGGGCCAGTCCGGCAGGGACGGATCGGGGAATATTCACCATGGAAGGAATTTTTCCTTGTTTCCTTTCGCAATTGCGAGATATGCTCGCTCTTGCGGCATGAGAGTCTGCTTTCTGCCGTGGCCCTGATTGGGCGTTTCCTCCCTAGACTTGGGCCGTCCCGGCAACGGGGCGGCCTATTTTTTTGTCCTTCCGCCGTCGCCAGCACTCAGGTCAGCGTGATGCCGGGCATGATGCGTTGCACCATATTCGCCATGTCCTGGCTGATCCGGCTGAACGTCGCCCGGCGCTGGAACCGCGCCTCGTCCATGTAGAGTGCGCGGTTGATCTCGATCTGGAGCGCGTGCAGTCCCGAACCCGGACGTCCGTAATGGGCGGTGGTGAAACCACCGGCATAGGGCGCGTTGCGGCCGACCCGGTAGCCGAGGGCGCTCAACTCCGCCTCCACCCTGTCGGTCAGGTCGCGGTGGCAGGAGGTGCCGAACCGGTCCCCCAGCACGATGTCCGGCCGGTCCCCGGCCCTGCGACCGCCTGCGGGCAGGGCGACCGACGGCATGGAGTGGCAGTCGATCAGGATGCACTGTCCGAACCGTTCGACCGTCAGGTCCACCAGTTCGGCCAGGGCGGCGTGATAGGGGCGGTAATAGTGGCGGATGCGTCGCTCCGCCTCCGCGTAGGGCAGCTTGCCGCGATAGATGTCCTCTCCCCCGGCCACCACGCGGGCAATGGTGCCCAGCCCACCGGCCACGCGCACCGAACTGGTGTTGGCATGGGCCGGCAGGTCATCGTCGAACATGGTCGGGTCCAGCTCGTACGGCTCCCGGTTCACGTCGCAGTAGGCGCGGGGGAAACGGGCCCGCAGCAGCGGTGCCCCCAACCGGGCCGCGGCCATGAAGATCTCGTCGACAAAACTGTCCTCCGACTTCCTCAGGGCCAGGGCGTCCAGTCGGGACGCGGCCTGGAACGGCAGGGGATAGTGCCGCCCGGAATGCGGCGATGTCAGGACCACGGGCAGGCACTGCTGCGCGGGCCGGTGGATGGCCACGGGCGGGTCGATCAGTGCGAGGCGGGGGTCGATCTGCATGCGGTCCAGCTTCCGGCAATTCCGTGTCAATGCAACGCTTTCTTCGCGATTTGATCTTAACGTGTGCTGAATGACGGTGGCGGGTGGTTGAGCGGGACCGGGCGGTTCTGCCATCCTGTCGCCCACGGTGTGACAAAGGTTGGGGCAAACTGACATGGCGCGCATTCTCCTGGCGGAAGATGACAACTCTCTCCGTCCCTATCTCGCGCGTGCGCTGCGGCGTGATGGTCACGAGGTCATTGCCGCACGTGACGGGATCGAGGCGCTGGTGCATCTGGGGCCGGACCGTTTCGACCTGCTGCTGGCCGACGTCGTGATGCCGGAGATCGATGGCATCGAGCTGGCGCGGCGCGCGGAACGTGCCGATCCGACCATCCGCGTCATGTTCATCACCGGCTTCGCCGCCGTGGCCATGCAGTCGAACCGGCGTCACCGCGCCCCGGCCAAGGTGCTCTCCAAGCCGTTCCACCTGAAGGACGTGGTGGCGGAGGTGAGGGAAATGCTGGCCGAGGCCGGTGTCGGGGACACCACCCACCCCGTGGGCTGACGCTGTCTTCCGACATGGTTGTCACAAGCCTGAAATTTGGGGTTGCCAGCCCCGCCGATCTGGCTTAAATCCCCCACCTCGCGAGCGGGCGTAGCTCAGGGGTAGAGCATAACCTTGCCAAGGTTAGGGTCGTGAGTTCGAATCTCATCGCCCGCTCCAGTTTTCCTTCCATGGTGGATCAGGTGGGTTCTGCGGCATTGCCGTCGGAACGCCTTTCCGACGGGCGCACATTGTTCTAGCTTCCGGGCTGGACTTGACTGCCTTGGGGAGGGCGCAGATGACAATCCGGACCTTGCTGGTTGCCAATCGGGGCGAGATCGCCTGCCGTGTCATGCGAACGGCGAAGCGGCTGGGCATACGCACCGTCGCGGTGCATTCCGCTGCCGATACGGGCGCGCCGCATGTCGCGATGGCGGACCAGGCGGTGCTGATCGGGCCCGCGCCGGTGGGCGAGAGCTATCTTTCGATCGAACGGATCCTGTCCGCGGCCTCGGCCAGCGGGGCGGACGCGATTCACCCCGGTTACGGGTTCCTCAGCGAGAATGCCGGTTTTGCCAGCGCCTGCGAGGAAGCGGGCCTGACCTTTGTCGGCCCGCCGGTGGAGGCCATCGACCTGATGGGCGACAAGGCCCGGTCGAAGCTGCGCATGATCGATGCCGGGGTGCCCTGCGTGCCCGGTTACCAGGATGCGGAGCAGGATGATGCGCGGCTGCTGGCGGAGGCGGAGCGGATCGGCTTCCCGCTGATGGTCAAGGCGAGCGCGGGCGGCGGCGGACGCGGCATGCGGCTGGTCGATGACCCGGCGAAGCTGGAACGGGCGCTGAAGACCGCCCGGTCGGAGGCGAAGAATGCCTTCGGTGACGACCGCCTGATCCTGGAGCGGGCGGTGATTCGCCCCAGGCACGTGGAAATCCAGGTCTTCGCCGATTCCCATGGCAACGTCATCCACCTGGGGGAGCGCGACTGCTCCGTCCAGCGGCGCCACCAGAAGGTGATCGAGGAAGCGCCGAGCCCTGCCGTGACGCCGGAAATCCGTGCCGCGATGGGGGAGGCCGCGGTGCAGGCCGCAAGGTCCATCGGCTATCGCGGTGCGGGAACCGTGGAGTTCCTGCTGGACGAGAGCGGTGCCTTCTATTTCCTGGAGATGAACACCCGGCTGCAGGTGGAGCATCCGGTGACCGAGATGATCACCGGCACCGACCTGGTGGAGTGGCAGATCCGGGTCGCGGAGGGTGGCGAACTGCCCCTGACGCAGGAGCAGGTGACCCTGACCGGACATGCCATCGAGGTGCGGCTGTATGCCGAGAGCCCGGCCAAGGGATTCCTGCCGCGCACCGGCACCGCGCATCGCTGGCGGGTGCCGACGGGCGAGGGGGTCCGTGTCGATGCGGGCCTGGCGGAGGGGCAGGAGATCACGCCCTTCTACGACCCGATGATCGCCAAGATCATGGCCCATGGCCCGGATCGGGAGACCGCCCGGATCCGCCTCGCGAACGCGCTGCGCCGTACCGAGCTGCTGGGGCTGGAGACCAACCGCCGCTTCCTGGTCGACGCGCTGGAGAACCGGACATTTGCCGAAGGCGGCGCGACCACGGCCTTCATCGAGACCGAGTTCCCGAAGGCCGCGCTGGCCGCGGCGCCGGTGACTGCCGCCGACCTGGCGCTGGCGGCGGTGATCCTGTTCCGGCATCACCTGGGCGCGGTGCCGCAGTCCTGGCAGGGCTGGCGCAGTTCCGGCCAGACCCCGCGCAGCCCGATGGTGCTGGAGGTCGGCGGCAAGAGCCACGAACTGTCGGTCACCTGGCATGGCGGTGACGATCACGAGGTCAGCATCGGCGAGGAGAACCTGGCCTTCACGGACTGCTGCTTCGGCGAGGGGGAAGTGTCTTGGCGCCGCGACGGGGCGAGCCATCGCGCCATCTGCACCATCGTTGACGACCGGCTGCACCTGCAGACCGACCGGGTCGACCTGATCGCGGAGGAGGTCACCTGGCGTGACCGTGCCGCCGCGGCTGCCGACAGTGACGGGGCCATCACCGCGCCGATGAACGGCCGGGTGCTGAAGCTGATGGCCAAGGCCGGTGACACGGTGAAGAAGGGCCAGGTGGTGGCGATCCTGGAAGCGATGAAGATGGAGCACGAGATCGTCGCGGGTACCTCCGGCAAGGTGGCCGAGGTGGGCGTGGCGGAAGGTGCCCAGGTCGCGCCCCGCACGCTGCTGATGTCCATCGGCACCGACTGAGGCGGTGCCGGCGGGGCTGGCCCGTCATGCACTGCCGCCATCCTTCAACTGCATGCCGGGTAGGGCTGAAACGCATTGGCGATATTTGGTTAGCTTGCTAATGATTTCGCATGAACACGCAGGATGACGAGATCAGGATCGGCTTTGCCCTGGCCATGGTGCGCATGTCGCGCCGCTGGCGGTGGAAGCTGGACCAGCGGCTGCGCGCCACGGGGCTGACCCAGGCACGCTGGACCACCCTGCTGCAGATCGCCCGTGGCGGGGACGGGATGCAGCAGAACCGGCTGGCCGACCATATCGGTATCGAGGGACCCACCCTGGTGCGGTTGCTGAACTCGCTGGAGGAAGCCCGGCTGATCGAACGCCGGGCCGATCCGCGCGACCGGCGGGCCAAGACCGTCCACCTGACGGAACGGGCCATGCCGGTGCTTACGGAGATCGAGGCCATTGCCGATGACCTGCGGCGGGAAGTGACGGCTGGTTTCGCGCCGGAGGAACTGGCGCGCTGTACGGAGATCTTCGACGTGATGCGCGCGCGCCTGGATGGTGAGAACGAGGTCGGACCGGTCGAGGGGAAGGCGGCATGAACGCGCCCACCACGCCGGAACTCAGCATGGCCGAACAGGGCAGTCGCCGTCGCGGCGGACGTGGCCGGCTGATCCGTTTCGCCATCCTTGCCGTGGTGCTGGGTGCCGGCATCTGGTTCGGCGCGAAGTGGTTCCACGACCGGCAGGTCCACGTCTTCATCATCGATTCCCGCATTGCCTCCGACATGGTCACCATCAGCGCGCAGGAGGCCGGGCGGGTGGTCGGCCTGCCGGTCGGCACCGGCGACCGGGTACAGCCGGGCAAGGTGCTGGTCAGCATGGACAAGCGCACGGTGCACCTGCGCATTGCCGAGGCGCGGGCAGAGATCGACCGCATCGTGGCGCAGCGAGCACGGCTGCAGGCGGAGCGGGACCTGATCGTGCGCCGCAACAGTTCCGCGCTGAAGGTGGCGAAGGCGCATATCGAGGTGGCTCAGGCGGCGGAGAATGCTGCCAGTGCCACCCGTGCCAGCGCCGAGACCGAGCTGGACCGCGGGGAACGGCTGTTCCAGCGCAAGGTGATTGCGGCGCAGCGCCTCGATGCCCTGCGCACCACCTTCACCAATGCCGACAGGCAGTTCCTGCAGGCCCGCGCCGCCGTCCGGGAGGCGGAGGCCGAACTGGGCGAGGTGGAGGCGGAGGAGATCCGCGTCGCGGTGATCGCGCAGGAGCTGCAGGCCCTGACGGCGGAGCAGGCGGCGCTGCAGGCGCGACTGGAACAGCACGAGGTGCAGCTTTCCGACCTGGATATCCTGAGCGGCATCAACGGCATCATCGACAACACCTTCGTCGAGGAAGGCGAGTATGTGCGTCCGGGGACGCGGCTGCTGATGCTGCACGACCCGGACAATGTCTGGGTCGCGGCCAACGTGAAGGAGACGGAAATCAGCCGTTTCGGCGTCGGCTCCACGGCGGCGATCACGGTCGATGCCTACCCGGACCTGAAGCTTTCGGGGCGGGTCACCTGGATCGGCCCTGCCGCCACCAGCCAGTTCGCGCTGCTGCCCAACCCGAACCCGTCGGGCAACTTCACCAAGGTCACCCAGCGCGTGCCGGTGCGCATCGACATCGAGGGCGCGCGGGAACTGCTGCGGCCGGGCATGATGGTCGAGGTCGCGATTGATACCGGTCCGGGTGATGCCGGAAACAACTGAGGTCCTTTTCAACCGCTTCGGCCCCGGCTATCGCTGGCTGGCCATGGTGACGGCCATGTCGACGACGATCTCCGCCGTGCTGGCGGCGACAATCGTCAATGTCGCCATTCCCGACATCATGGGCGCGTTCGGCATCGACCAGATCACCGCGCAGTGGCTCTCCACCGGCTTCCTGGCCTCCATGACCGGGACCATGCTGCTGGTGGACTGGTGCATGAAGTCGTTCGGCCAGCGTGCCACCATGCTGTTCTGCCTGGGGCTGTTCCTGTTCGGCGGCCTGCTGGGCGGCCTCAGCACCTCCACCGACGCGCTGATCCTCAGCCGCATCCTGCAGGGGGCCGCAGCCGGGGTGATCCAGCCCATGGCCATGGTCTCGGTCTACCAGGTGTTCCCGCCGGAGAAGCGCGGCACCGCGATGGGGCTGTATGGCGTGGGCGTGGTCATGGCCCCGGCGGTGGGGCCGTTCATCGGCGGCCTGCTGGTGGATGGCTTCGGCTGGCGCTACGTCTTCTATGCCGGGGTACCGATGGCGATGATCGGCATCCTGCTCTCCTCCATCTTCCTGCCGTCCGGCGCGACGGCGGAGGAACGGCCGAAGTTCGACTGGATCGGCTTCGCGCTGCTGGTGGGCTTCCTGCTCTCCCTGCTGACGGCCTTCACCGACGGCCAGATCGACGGCTGGCGGGATACCTGGGTGGTCAGCCGTTTCGTGCTGGCCGGCACCGCCTTCGTTGTCTTCATCTGGTGGGAACGGGTGACGCCGCTGCCCATGCTGCGGATCGACATCTTCCTGCAACCGGGTTTCATCGGGGCGGGGATCATCAGTTTCGTGCTTGGGGCGGGGCTGTTCGGCTCCACCTACCTGATCCCGCTGTTCGTGCAGACCATCCAGGGCCTGACGCCGACCCAGTCGGGGCTGATCCTGGTCCCTGCCGGCATCTCCATGATCTGCCTGATCCCGATCACGGGTCGGCTGGCAGACCGGTTCGAGCCCGGCTACATCACCGGATTCGGCCTGACCCTGTTCGCGCTGTCCTTCTTCCTGCTGGCATCCGCCGACGTGAACACGGATTTCCTCACCCTGGCCGGGCTGATCATGATCAGCCGCATGGGCATGGGCTTCATCTTCCCCTCGCTGAGCGCAGGCTCGCTGCGGCTGCTGCCGATGCACCTGCTGGCGCAGGGTTCCTCCACCATGAACTTCACGCGCCAGCTGGGCGGGGCCTTCGGCGTCAACCTGCTCGCCATCCTGCTTGACCAGCAGACCGGCTATTTCCAGGACCTGCTGGCATCGACGCAGGATCCCTCCAACCACGCGACGGAGGCCTATCTGCGCCAGATCGGGGAAATGGCGGCGGCGGCCGGCCTGTCGGACGTGCAGCAGGCAGCCGTAGCGACGGAGCATCTCGGCCGGGCCGTGCTGCTGCAGGCCAGCCAGCAGGGCTTCCATGTCTCCTTCCTGGCCAGTGCTGCCAGCTTCCTGATCGCGCTGTTCGGGGCCTGGCACATGATCCGGGGCCGCCAGCGGTCAAGGGCGGCAGCCTCCGCCACCGCCTGAGCAGGGTCCGCCCGGTCAGGGCTTCGGCGGCACGTCCTCGTCCCTGTCCGGTCCGGTGGCATCGTCTTCCGCTGGCTCCACCGCCTCGCTCTCCTGTGCGGTACCGGCATCCGAGTCGACATTGTTCTCCGCCGCTGTCGCACCGTCCGCTGCTTCCGACGGTTCCTCGTGATCCGGCGTGGTCAGGCCGGTATCGACGGGCAGGATGGTCATGCCGGCATTCGCCGCTTCCATGAAGTCGCCACGCTCCGCCTCCGGCACGGGATCACGGCGGCGGATACGGACGATGACGAAGGCACCGAAGATCAGGTGGATGGCACAGGTGAAGAAGAACAGCCCGCCCGCCCCCGCCTGGGAAATCACGATGGAGGCCAGGATCGGGCCGACCACCGCACCGGCGGCGTAGGTCAGCAGCAGCCCGCTCGCCGCCTCCACGAAGCTCTTGCCCTCCACGAAGTCGTTGGCGTGGGCAACGCAGAGCGAATAGAGCGGGAAGGAGAAGGCACCGAAGACGAAGCCGATGACCATCAGCAGCGTCTGGCCGCTGGCGCCGAAGATACCGAGACCCAGCCCGGCCATGGCCGCCAGTCCGGAGACCACGACGATCAGCCGGCGCCGGTCCATGCGGTCAGAGATCTTGCCCAGCGGATACTGGCCGGCGGCACCGCCGATCACCGCCACGGCAATGAAGATCGCCGCCAGCGCGGTGTCCCGGGTGTCCCCCTGCGCGACCACCGGTGCCAGCGCCCAGAAGGCACCGTTGGTGACGCCGACGACGAAGCTGCCGATGAAACCGACCGGCGACAGGCGCAGCAGGTAGCCGATGCGTACCCCCACCTGCTGCGGCGGTTCCGGGCTTTCCGACCGGGTCAGCGCCACCGGCACCGCCGCCCAGGAGATCAGGATCGACGCCATCAGGAACAGCGGGAATCCTTCCGGGTTGCCGAAGGCGATCAGCAACTGGCCGATGGAGATCACCGTCAGGTTGATGGCGGTGTAGACGGAGAAGACCAGGCCACGTGTCTCGTTCGTGGACTTCTCGTTCAGCCAGCTCTCGATCACCATGAACAGGATCGCGATGCAGGCACCGGAGAGCAGGCGTATGGTCCACCAGACGACCGGCTCGGTGACCAGCGAATGCACCAGCGCGGAGGTGGAGGCGATGGCGACCACCGCCGCGAAGGCGCGGATGTGTCCTGCCCGGCGGATCAGGATGGCACCGCGCCAGCACCCGAGCGCGAAGCCGATGAAATAAGCCGAACCGAGGACGCCGATCTCCAGCGAGCTGTAAGCCTCCAGCTGCGCGCGCATCGGCAGCAGGGTCGATTGCAGGCCGTTGCCCATCAGCATGAATGCGACGCTTAGCAACAGGGCCGCGACTGGGGCGAGGGCGCGCAGCATGTTAGGGTCCTTCCTGAGCCGGTAGAGGCAGAGCCAAGCAGATCATGTCCGGCATGGCAATTGCTTGATCGACCTGTGTTATCCTGATTCGCCTGCAGGCAAGAAACCGGTGCCGTCGCGCAAGCTGCGACGGGGGAGTGGAGCGTTGCGCGTCATCCTGACAGTTCTGATCATGGTTTTCGCCGTCTCCGTGCGCGCGGCGGAGGCCCCGCGGACGGTGCTCGCCTTCTACAACGAAAGCGGCGACGAACTGCGTCTGAATCCGCTGCACCTGAATGCGGAGATGCCGTTCAACCACCTGGGCCTGAAGTTCCGGTACCACGACATCGCCGACCCGCTGCCGCTGGATGCGGTCACGGACCCGACGATCGCCGGTGTCATCACCTGGTTCGACAATGGCGCGATTTCCCGCCCTGCGAAGTTTCTCGACTGGCTCGACGCCATGGTCGATGCGGGCAAGAAGTATGTCTCCTTCGGCGACATGGGCTTTCTCGGCAGCAATGACGGCTCGCCCGTGCCCTCGCGGCAGCGGGTCAACAGCTTCCTCGAGAAGGTCGGGTTCCGCATCGAGGGTGAATGGACCGACGTGACCTTCGATTCCAGCATCGTGCAACGCGATCCGGCGATGGTGGACTTCGAACGGCCGATGGGTGGCAAGCTGCCCCCCTATGAACGCTATGCCGCCGTGCCCGGTGTCGGGACATCGCACATGCGCGTCGTGCGCCCGCTGGACAACTCGGCCAGCGATGTCGTCGTCACGTCCGACCGGGGCGGGTTCGGGGAGATCGGCTGGGTCATGTACCGCGATCCGGTATTCTTCCGCACCCAGTGGTACATCAACCCCTTTGCCTTCGTGCGCCGGGTGTTCGCCACCGATGGCCTGCCCAAGCCGGACACGACCACGCTGAGCGGTCGGCGCATCTATTTCAGCCACATCGACGGCGACGGCTGGCGCAACGTCTCGCTCGTCACCGGTTACCGCAAGGACCAGGTCTATTCCGCCCAGGTGGTGCTGGAAAAGGCGATCGCGCCCTATCCCGACCTGCCGATCTCGGTCGGTCCCATCGCGGCGGACCTGGACCCGGAATGGTCCGGCGACGACACCGCGCAGCAGATCGCGCGGGACATCTTCGCCCTGCCGCAGGTGGAGGTCGCGCACCATACCTACAGCCATCCCTTCGAGTGGGGTTTCTTCGAGGACTACACGAAGCAGAAGGAAGCGCCCTTCAGTGACCTCTATACCCATCTGGACCGGCAGGCCTGGGGGGAGGACGTGTTGGAGGATGCAGCGGCGCAGAAGCAGGGAACGCTTGCCGCGCTCTACGACGTGCCGCGCGGTTTCGGCAGCAAGCCCTTCGTGCTGGAACGGGAGTTCGGGGAGGCGTCGCGCTATGTCGAGCAGTTCGCGCCGGCGGGCAAGAAGGCCGAGATCGTGCTCTGGTCCGGCAACACCTCGCCCACCCCGCGCATGATCGCCGCCTCGCGGGATGCGGGCCTGGTGAACCTGAACGGTGGTGACTCGCGCTTCGACCCGGAATTTCCCTCCGTCAGCTATGTCCCGCCGGTCGGGCGCACCTTCGGCGGCCAGGTCCAGATATTTGCCGCCAACAGCAACGAGAACACCTACACCGATCTCTGGTCGGCCCGCTATTTCGGCTTCCAGGACCTGATCCTGACCTTGCGCAACACGGAAAGCCCGCGCCGCCTGAAGGCGATCAATGTCTACTACCACATGTACTCGGCGGAACGTCCGGCGGCCCTGCAGGCGCTGCTGAAGAATCTCGAGTTCTCGCGCAGCCAGCGCATCGCACCTGTCACCGCGTCCCATTACGCCCGGATCGGGGAGGGCTTCTATACCACCCGCTTCGAGGTGCTGGGGCAGGACCACTGGCGGGTGCTGGAGCGGGGGAGGCTGCAGACCATCCGGCATGACAATGCCGATGACCGCGTCGTGGACATGGGATCCGCCGTCGGTGTGCTGGGCTACACCCGCTTCCAGGGCAATCTCTACGTCGCGCTGGACGAGGCCGTGGCGGAGCCCGAATACCGGCTGGTGCCGCGGGGGCAGCCGTCCGGCGTGACCGCCATGTCGCTGGTCGATGCCCGCTGGCACCTCTGGGGCCTGGTGCGGGACGGCAATGCCCTGCGCATGCAGGGGCAGGGGTTCGGGCATGGCGAGATGCAGTGGCGTGGCATGGCTCCGGGCCAGTGGCTGGCCGAGGCGACGCTGCCCGATGGCAGCACGGTGCGTGACCAGCAGACCGTCGGTTCCGACGGCATGCTGATCGTGGAACTGCCGACCCATGCCTACGAACCGGTCGGGATCGTGATCCGTCCGGCGGAAGCGGGCTGAACCAGCCGTGCGCCTGAACCTGATCCTGCTGGTGGTTGTCGTCATCCTGGGCGTGGGGCTCAGCCTGCTGCTGATCCCGAGCCAGAAGGACGTGGCGCTGCTGCAGTTGCGCTCAGACAAGGTCGACCTGGCGCGGGACACGTTGCAGGAACGGCTGGAGGCCGGTGACACCTCGGTCGCTGTCGTTGCCTCCCTGGCGGACATCGCCCTGCATGATGGCGACATCGAGAAGGCGATCCGGGTCATGGAGACCTATCTCGCACGACGCCCGAAGGATGTCGGCGCCAAGCGGAAGCTGGCCGAGTTCTACCGGTTCGCCCAGCGCCAGGACGACTTCGTGGCGATGCTGGCCCAGGTGGTTGCCGCCGACCACAGGCCGGAGGAGGAACGCCAGCTTGTCGATCTTCGCCGCTATCGTGGCGAGTACCCGGAACTGCGCGAGGCGCTGTCGCGACTGATCGACGACGGCAATGCCCGCCCGGCGGACTTCGTGGAGGCTGCCGAGCTTGCTGCTGCCGACAAGGAACCGCTGAAGGCGCTGGCCTTCCTGGAACGGATGTGGCGCAGTCACCCGACTTCCTTCGAGGTCCGTTCGGTGAAGCTCTACGCGATGATCGCCGGTACCTATGGCCAGGAGGACAGGGCGGCCGACATCGTTGCACGCTTTGCGGAGGCGCGGGGCCGTCCGGGCGTCGTCGTGCCGATCATCCGGGAGGCGGCGGAACGCGAACAGAATGCGCTGGGCATCCGGCTGCTGAGCGCGTTCGAGGGGGAACTGCACCTGACGCCGCCGCTGCTTGTCTTCTGGGCCCGGATGCAGGACGGCCTTGACCGCGCGACCGTGGCGCTGGAGCGGCTGGTCGCGCTGGATCGGGAGGGCAAGCTGCCTGACCTGGCCTTTCCGGTGCTGATCGACCTGGCCCTGCAGGGGCAGGAGGTCGACCTGCTGGAACAGGTGGCGTTGCGCCGTGACATCTCCGGCCTGACCGACTTCCGCCTGCGGGCGCTGGGGGACGTCGCGGTCGCCTTTCGCCGTGTCGCGCTGATGCAGAAGCTGCTGACCGACCTGCCCGCCCGGTTCCGCGAGGCGCATCCGGCGCTGATGGCGGAGATGCTGCTGGGTGTCGGGCGGCGCGAAGATGCCCTGTCGGAAGTGGCGCGGGCGGAGGCGGCGGAGTTGCCGACGCATGAACAGTTCAGGCTTGCCCGCGCCTGGCTGAAGCTTGGCGAGGACCCGAAGGCGGCGCGGCTGCTGGACCGCATTGCCACCCGGCCCGACCTGGACGACGCGATGATCCGGGCGCTGACGCAGCTCTATATCGGCACGGAACGGCTGACGCCGGGCCTCGCGGCACTGGATGCCCTGCGGCGACGCAATCCTTCCCCGGCGGCTGAGGCCGGTTGGGCGCGCCTCGCGGCGAAGTCGGGCAGGGACAAAGCGCTTCTGGCCTGGCTGCAGCGGCAGGCCCTGGTCGACCGCGACGTGCTGACCGATATCGTCGCGCTCTCGACCCCCGGGCTGGCGCCGGTCTCCGCCCTGTTCGCGGCGGAGCGGCTGTTCCGCGACCATCCTGACCGTGAATCCCGTCGCCTCTACGGCCAGGCACTGACCGCCAATGACCGTGCCGGGCAGGCACTTGCGGTGCTGGAGGTGCTGCTGCCCGGAAATGCGGAGGACGCCGAGACCTGGGTGGAGGCGCTGGTGGCGGCCAACCGCCAGCCGGATGCGCTCGCCTTCCTGCGCGAACGGGGGGCCGATGCGCCCCTGCCGCCGCAGTTGGCGGATGACCTGATCACGCTGGCCATCGACCAGGGGCAGGCTGAACTGGCCTATGCCGAGCTGGAACGGCAGGACCCGACCCGGTTGCCGGGGGACACCGTAGCCTACCTGGCCGAGGCGGCGGCGTTGGAGGGACGGTTCGACCTGATCGACAGGCTGCTCGCATCGCTCGGACCCGGCTTCCTGGAGGCGCGCCCGGTGACCGCCGCCCGGCTTGCCATTGCCCGCAATGACCGGGAGGCTGCGGCCCGCTGGCTGGCCAGGGCCAGCGCCCTGCCGGACCTGCGCCTGACAGACCGGATCGACCTGGCGAGGGTGCAGGCGGAACTGGGCGACCAGGCCGGGGCCGTCGCGCGGCTGGAGCAACTGGCGCGCAATCCGGATACGCCGGCCTGGGCCATCGGCAACCTGGCGGGCCTGTACCTGCAACTGGACCGGGCGCGTGACGGCCTGCCGCTGCTGCGGCAACTGGCGCAGGCGCGTTCCGAGCCGCAGGTCCAGGCAGGCTGGGCCCGGCTGGAGACCCGCGCCGGGGATCCGCGCCGGGTGCAGGAGTGGCTGGCCGCGAACCGGGTCACCGACCGCCAGTTGCTGGAGGACATCCACTTCCTCGCCGCCGAGAGCGGGGCCGAACCGCTTGCCTTCGATGCCGCGTCCCGCCTCTACCAGTTGCAGCAGGATCAACGCTCGCGGCGCATCTATGCCAGCGCCCTGGTGGGCCGGGGGCGGGCGGAGGAGGCGCTGCCGATCCTGGAGGAACTGCTGCCCGGCACCGACGAGGATGCACAGGCCTATGTCGCGGCGCTCTCGGCGGCGAACCGGAAGCCGCGCGCGCTGGCCTGGCTGCAGGACCGTGCCGCCGGTGAGCCGCAGCCACTGCTGCTCGCCGACGACCTGATGGCCCTGGCCATCGAACTGGACCAGCCGCAACTGGCATTCGCGGAGGCACGGCGGCAGGAGCCGCGACTGCTGCCGGAGGACACGATTGCCTCGCTGGCCGAGAACGCGGCGGAGGACGGTGACTTCGCCCTGATCGACTGGCTGCTGGCGGAGACCGGCCCGGCCTTCCTGGAGGCCCGCCCGGCCATGGCGGCGCGCATCGCGGTGGCGCGCGGCGACAACGAGGCGGCGCGGGACTGGGTGGAGAAGGCGCTGGCCCAGCCGAACCCGACGCTGACCACCAGGCTGTCGGTCGCGCGGACCCTGACCGACCTGGGGGAGAACGCACGTGCCCTGACGCTGCTGGAAGCGGTGGCGCGCGACCCGGCCACGCCGCCCTTCGCCATCGGCAACCTCGCCAACCTCTACCTGGAACTGGGCAAGGCGAAGGAGGGACTGCCGCTGCTGCGGACCCTGCGCCGACAGCGCGATGCGCCGCAGGTACAGGAAGGCTGGGCGCGGCTGGAAACCCGGGCCGGAGATGCCGCGCCGGTGCTCGCCTGGCTGAAGGCAACGCCGCAGCCGGGACGGCAGGTGCTTTCCGACATCTATTACCTAGCGGCGCAGGGCGAGAAGCCTGACCTGGCCTTCGCCGCGGCCGAGCGGCTGCAGCGGCTCTATCCGGGGCGGGAGGCGTCGCTGATCTGGGGCCTGGCGCTGACCGGCGCAGGCCGCGCGGAGGAGGCGGTGCCGGTGCTGCGGGCGCTGCTGCCCGGCACGGCGGAGGTGCGCAGCGCCTATGTTGCTGCCCTGGGAAGGGGCGGCGACCCGTCCGACCTCCGGGCCTTCGCGGAGGAGGCGCTGGCCGATCCCGCTCTGGACGCGGCAACGCGGGAGGGGCTGCTGTTCGCGCTGCTGGATGCCGGACTGGGTGACGTGGCCCTGCCGGCGCTGCGCGACCTCGCCCGCGCCGACCCGGCGAAGTGGGAAGAGGCCTACGTCCAGGCCCTGCGGCTGGCAAAGGCGGACAGCGAGCGCGCCGACGTGATCGTCCGCAGGCTGCAGTCCAACCCGCCGCAGGCCCGCCGCGACCTGCTGCTCTACGAATTGATGGAGGTGGCGGGACCGGCCCGCGCCCTGCCGTTCCTCGAGAAGGTGGCACGGGCGGAGCCTGCCGGTCCCTGGCCCGCCGTCTACGAACAGGCACTTGCGACCGCGGGCCGCCGGGATGACCTGCTGGCCTGGACCACGCGCCGCTCCATCGACAAGCGGCTGACGGTGGAGGATCGCCGCAACGCCGCCTTCCGCCTGCTGGACATGGGCGCAAAGCCGGAGGCGGAGCAGGCCTTCGGACTGCTGGCGCAGGATGCGCGCCCGGATTCACCTGACGTGCAGCAGCTTGTCTTCCTGTGGGGGCCGCGCCCGCCGGAACACGGGCTGGACTGGCTCGCCCGGCGTGCCCGCGCCGCCGGGACGGCGCAGGAACGCGCCGCCTGGCTGCAGATCCTGAACAATGCCGGTGCCACGGCGCGCACCATCGCGCTGGTGGCCCCGCGACCGCCGGTGACGGGCACCGACCCGGTCCTGGAGCCCTATGTCAGTGCGCTGATCGCGGAGCGCAGTTTCGATGCGGCGGGGAGCCTGCTGGTCGGCCTGATCCCGCTGACCGACGAGACCCAGCCCCTGCTGCGCATGGCCGACTGGGCGGAACAGGCCGCGAAGCCGGACGTGGCGGTGCAAGCCTGGGACAAGTTGCTGACGCGGATCGGTGACGATCCCGACAGGCTGCTGCAGGCCGGGCGCACCTTTGCCTTTGCCGGTCGGGCCGAGAAGGCGGTGCAGGTGATGGACCGCTATTTCCGTGTCGCGGATGCGGAGGGCAGGGCAGATCACCGCCCCTGGTACTATCACGGCCTGGCGCTGTCCGGCATGAACCGGGAGCAGGAGGCACGGGCGGCCTATCGCGAGATGCTGCAGCGCATCGCGCAGAAGCAGGAGAACGACTTCGAGACCCGCCGCCGCAAGGCTACCGGGCTGGCCGCCATCGGCGCGGACGAGGAAGCGGTCGCGGTCTACGAGGAACTGGTGGCCGAACGGCCGACGGACCGGTCGCTGCTCGCCGACTATGTCGCGCTGCTGATCGAGACCGAACGCTTCGCGCGTGCCGAACAGCTGCTGCGCCAGAACTGACAGGCCGGTTCCGGGCAGACTGGCCGTCCGAGACGAGAGTGACGCCTGTCAGAAATCAGGCTGATCAGGTTTTGCGATGCACCACAATCGGCCTGATCCACCTCATTCGCGCAGAAAATGCCCCTGATCCAGTGGAATCCAGCCCATTCCCGACAATTGCGGGACTCGGCTGGAAAGTGACCGGACCTGTTGCCCGTCAGGCGGCGGCACGTTCGGCGCGCAGCTTCTCCGTTGCGGCAAGGTCGAGGGCCAGGGACTCGTCATCGCCCGACCCGGTCAGCACCACGCCATAGACATCGCGGGCGCGTTCGGCGGTCTCGTAGCGTTCCAGCACGTCCTTCAGCACCTTGCGCGGATCGCGCTCCAGCGGGCTGCCATAGCCGCCGCCGCCGGAATGGTTGCCGCGCACCCGCTCGCCCTTCTTCAATTGCACCTCGACGATGCTGGGCAGTTCCTCCTCCAGCCCGTTGGCGCTGACCTTGAAATGCTGGCAGGCGGTGCCGGCGTCGCCGCCGCGGACTCCCTTCGGTGCATAGACGGTGCCGTCGCACGGCCACAGCACGTCCATCGGCAGTTCCGTCGGGCCGTAGGAGATCTCCATAGCCGGTGCGCCGCGCAGGCGACCCGCGCCGCCGCTGCCGGTGACGATGCGCAGGTACTGGAACTGCAGCGGGTGCTTCAGCTCGTCGATCTCCACCGAGTCGCGGTACATCAACCCCGCCACGACCGGGATGCCATAGGTCACCCAGCCATCCGCGACCGGGCTGGCCGGTCCGCCTGAACTGGCGATGATGAGCTGGTTCACGTAGGGCTCATCGCCCGCCCGGTCATCCTTGCCCGAGACCACGGCGAAACCGGCGCCCATGCCGACGCCGCCCTCCGCCAGGCCCCAGCCATCACCGATCTCCGCGAAGGCCGACTGCACGATGTTGATCAGCCGGTCGGCCACGTTGGTGGTGGAGACGGAGCAGCTGTGCGGGAATTTCGGCCGCCCGGCGATCGCACCCTCCTTCAGGTGCAGCCGGATACGGCGGAAGGAGCCGGAATTGCGTGGCACCGTCGGGTCGAGCGAGTTGAACACCCCGGCGATGGTAGAGGCGGAGGCGCAGGCCTCGCTCTCGTTCAGGCCGCAATCGACATTGTCGATGTTGTCGGTCAGGTCGACATCCACCATCCGCTCCTCGGGATTGATGCGGACCTCGACATTCAGCGGGATACCCTCCGGCAGCAGGTCGCCATAGGGGTCGTGCGCGCCGCTGTTCTTCAGGGTCGATTTCGGCAGCTTGGCGATGGCCTGGGCCATGCGCTCCTCCGAATAGTCGAACCAGTCGCGGATGAAGGCCTTGATCGTGTCCTTGCCGTACTTCTGGCAGAGTTCCTTCAGCCGCCGCTCGCCGATGCGGGCGGAGCCGATGCCGGCCAGGTAGTCACCGTACCACTGCCCCGGCACCCGGATGCGGGAACGGCACATGCGCACCACGTCGTCGATGTTCTGGTAATCGCGCTGGATGCGCACCGCGGGAAAGATCAGCGCGCCTTCCTCGTACTGGTCCCTGGCGCTCGCCATGTAGGTGGTGGGCAGGGAGTTGCCGATATCGGCCTGGTGCGCCTTTGCGACCGCGGTGAACAGGTGCTCCCCCTCGAAGAAGACCGGCACCAGGAAGGTGTGGTCGGCGGCATGGGTGTTGCCGCTGTAGGGATCGTTGTGCAGGTAGCAGTCGCCCTCCCGGATGTCGTCGTTGAAGTCGGTCATTGCCTTCGACTGCATGTGGCTGCCGAAGATGTGGATCGGCAGGCCCTCCGCCGCCGCCAGCAACTGGTTGTCACCGGTGCAGATCGAGCAGCTGAAGTCCCGCGCGCTGTTGATCACCGCGGAGCGGGCGGCGCGCAGCAGCGTGTTGGTCATTTCCCGGATGATGCCATCCACGCGGTTGGCGATGATTGCGGTCATGTAGGAATCGAATTTCTCGTTCTTCGCTTCGGTCATGGGAAAGACTCCTTTCAGGCCACGTCGAGACGGTAGTTGCCGGCCGCGCTGACGGTCGCGGACATGCCGGGATAGACCACCAGGGTCGTGGTCGGTTCCTCGATTATCGCAGGGCCGCTGATGCGGTTGCCCGGTTCGATGTCGGCGGCCTTGTAGATCGGGGTGGTCACCGGGGTGGCATCGCCGAAATAGCACTGCCGGGTGACGGTGGGCTTCCCGGCCTCCGTTGTGCTGTCCAGGGCACCGGCGGCCACGGGCGGTTCGGAAATCTGCACCACAAGGCGCACCTTCCAGGTCACCACCTCGACCGGGCTGCCCTCGTCACGCACGGCGAAGACCCGTTCATGCACCTGGTGGAACGACTCGACGAAATCGTCCAGGTCCTGCTGGCTGTTGAAGCGGGAGGTACCGACCGGCGTGTCCAGTTCCCAGACCTGCGCCAGGTAGCGGGCCTCCGCCACATGCTCCAGGCGATAGCGGTCGCCGCCGCCGGGCAGGGTGGCCCGGAAAGCCTCCAGCCTGTCCTCCAGTTCCTGCAGGGTCGCGTTCACCGCGTCCATGTCGAAACGGTTGGACAGGGTGACGAGGCTGGTCGCCTCCTCCGCCACGATGTCGGCGAACTGCATGCCCGAGGCCGAAAGGGCGGAGGCGACCTTGGGCAGGATCACCCGGTTGCAGCCCAGTTCGCTGGCGATTGTCATGATGTTGACCCCCGCCGCGCCGCCCCCGGCGACGATGGTGCTCTCGCGGGGGTTGAAGCCCTCGTTGATCGTGATGTCGCTGATGGCGCGCATCATCAGGTCACTGGCCAGGCCCATGATGCGGAAGGCGGTCTCCTCCACGGTGTAGCCGGCCTGGTCGGCGACCCGCTTCACCGCGCGGCGCGCCGCCTCCACGTCAAGCGTCATGCGCCCGCCCAGGAAGTAGTCGGGGTCGAAATAGCCCAGTACCACGGCGGCATCGGAGACGGTCGGGTCCTCCCCGCCATTGCCGTAGCAGGCCGGTCCGGGATCGGCACCGGCGGATTGCGGCCCGACCCGCATCAGCCCGCCCTCGTCGACCCAGGCGATTGAGCCGCCCCCGGCCCCGATGGAGCGCATGTCGACGGACGAGACACCCAGCAGGTCGCCGGTGTAGAGACCGCCCAGCCAGGTATCGCGGCTGAAGGTCAGGCGCCCGTCGCGCACCAGTCCGACATCGAAGGTGGTGCCGCCCGTGTCGCAGATGATGACATTGTCGCCCATGCTCTCGGCCTCGGAGAAGGTGAGGCCGGCAATCGGTGCCATCGCCGGGCCGGACCCGATGGTGTAGATCGGCTTCTCCACCAGCGCCTCGACATGGTTGCAGCCCCCGGCGGTGGTGCTGACCAGGATCTCCCCGGCATAGCCGGTGTCGCGCAGGTCCTGCTCCAGCCCGCGCAGGTGCGACTGCATCAGCGGCTTCAGGGACGCATCGATGGCGGTGGCGGAGGCGCGGCGGTACTCGCGCACGATGGGGATCAGCTCGTGCGACAGGGTGAAGGGCACGTCGGGCATGATTTCCCGGATCATCCCGCCGATGGTCAGTTCGTGTTCCGGGTTGGCGATGGACCAGATCAGGCACACGGCAATGGCCTCGAACCCCCGGTCGCGGATGGTCTCCAGCGTGGCGCGGGCCTGGGTCTCGTTCAGCGGCGTGGTCACCTGGCCCTGCGCGCCGATGCGTTCCGAGATCTCGAAGGTATGGCGGCGCGGAATGTAGGGGTCGGGATATTCCTCCGTGAAGTCATGCGGGTTGAACTTGCCGCCTTCCTTCAGCAGCAGGATGTCGGGAAAACCCTCCGTCGTGACGAAGGCGGTCTTGGCCACGGTCTTGGTGACGATGGCGTTGGTGGCGCGGGTGGTGCCGTAGATCAGCAGGTCGGCCTGGCCGAGCAGGTCCTCCAGGCTGATGCCCAGCTCCCCCGCCGCGGCGGAGATCGCCTCCTTCATGCCGACCGAGATCCGGTCGCGTGTGGTCAGCGCCTTGCCGATGGTCATCGTCCCTGCGGGGTCGGTGACGACCACGTCAGTGAAGGTTCCACCGGTATCCACGGATATGCGATAGGCCAAGACACTCTCCATCCACTCTTGTGTGCGTGTAAAAAGCTTAAGAGCAGCCGTGCCGCAGGCGCTGCGACTGAGGCGCACCAAAGTTTGTCTTTTCGTGCTGCACCGCACGATGATGCCGTCTGTCGCCGTTCCGGCCGGGGCTGCTTGTCGATACGGACCCTGTGCCCCAGATTGGTTGGGCCATGCCTGCCCCTGCTTCCCAGCCCTCCGCGCCGACCCATGCCCCCTGGCGGGAACTGCTGCGTGGCGGGCACCTGCCGCGCTTCACGGTGCTCTGCTTCGGGGTCTGGCTGCATGCAGCGGACTCGCTGATGGTGGCGACCCTGATGCCCAGCGCGGTGATCGAGGTCGGCGGCGCGCGCTGGCTGGGCTGGACCCTTGCCCTCTACGAGATCGGCTCCGTCGTGGCCGGGGCGGCGACCGGGCTGCTGGCGGTCCGGCTGGGCCTGCGGCTGGCCATGTGCTGCGCGGCGATCCTGTTCGCGCTGGGCTGCCTGGCAAGCGCGGTGGCCCCGGACATGGCGGTGATCCTGGCCGGACGCCTGGCGCAGGGGCTGGGGGGCGGCGCGCTGGTCGCCATCGTCTTCGTCGCCACCGACAGGCTGTTCCCGGACCGGTTGCTGCCGGTCGCCATGGCGCTGATCTCCGCCATCTGGGGTGCCTCCGCCTTCTGCGGCCCGCTGATCGGCGGACTGTTCGCCAATGCCGGGCTGTGGCGGATGGGTTTCGTGGCCTTCGCGGTGCAGGCCGTCATGCTGGTCATCTTCGCCCTGCTGCTGTTGCGCAGCGACCGGCCGGACGGGGCCGACGCGGACGCGACCACCGTCGCTGCGGTCCCGTGGCCGAGGCTGTTCCTGCTGCTGCTGGCGATTGTCGCCATCGCCACGGCGGGCACCCTTGCCTCCGGTCCCTGGTCGGTCAGCCTGATCGTGCTGGGCATCGCCATCCTGGTGCTGTTCTTCCGCGTGGACCGGGAAGCGGCGACGCGCCTGTTCCCGCGCAATGTCATGGATATCGGCTCCCCCGTGGGCGGCGGCATCCTGTTCGTGCTGTTCTTCGCCACCGCGACGATTTCCTTCACCCTCTACGGGCCGTTGCTGGCGCAGGTGCGCTTCGGCGTCTCGCCGTTGGTCGGCGGCTACCTCGTCGCCTCCGAGTCCGTGGCCTGGACCGTGGCGGCGCTGGCGGTCTCCGGCCTGTCGCCGCGGCACGAGATGCTGGCGATTCGCGGCGGCGCGGCACTGATGACCATCGGTGTGCTGGGCCTGGCCATTGCCCTGCCGCACGGTTCGATCTGGAGCCTGCTGCCCTTCACCTGCTGCCTGGGGGCGGGCTTCGGCGGGGCCTGGGCCTTCGTGCTGCGCCGGATCATCGCCTCCGCGCTGACGGGGGACCGGGAACGCGCCTCCGCCGCCGTTCCGACGACGCAGATGATCGGTTACGGGCTGGGCGCGGCGCTGGCCGGGCTGTTTGCCAACATGGCCGGCTACGCGGACGGTATCGATGCCGCCGACACCGCCGATGTCGGCTTCTGGGTCTTTGCCGGTTTCGCCCCGGTGCTGGCGCTGGGATGGCTCACCCTGCGTGGCCTTTCGCGCTCCGTCGGGGGCAGCGCGGCAGCGGCGGACTGACCATCCGGCAGCCTGTCTGCAGATGCGCATATTGAACGCTTGCAATCCCCATCGGCTTTGCCTAGTTTCCGCCTCCGTCGCGGGCCGCACTGCCGACCCGCCACGACCTCGGTGGGGCCATAGCTCAGTTGGGAGAGCGCTTGAATGGCATTCAAGAGGTCGGCGGTTCGATTCCGCCTGGCTCCACCAATTCTTCATCTCACGTTGAACGCGCTTCGCACGCCCGCTCCGACGGGGCGGTGATCGCGCGCCGGGTCGCCGTCGTGGTCCTCCAGGTCGGTGCGCAGTTCCGTCAGGGCACGACGGGCTGGTGGGCCATGCCCAGGTGCAGTTCCGTCCCGGTGTAGGGGTTGGCGGCGATCACCGCATCATCCAGTTCGATGCCCAGGCCCGGCGTGGTCGGCGGGATGAGGTAGCCGTCCTGCCAGCGGAAGTCGGCCTTCACCATCGACATGTACGGACCGGTGAAGGTGCCGATGCTCTCCAGGATCAGGAAGTTCGGGCTGCAGGTGGCGATCTGGATGTTGGCGGCGGCGGTCACCGGGCCGCAATAGAGGTGCGGGGCGATCAGGGCCTGGCGGGTCTCCGCCATGCCGGCGATCTTCTTCGCCTCCAGCAGGCCGCCGACGCGGCTCAGGTTCATCTGCAGGATGGAGGCAGCACCGGCCTCAAGGACGCGCGCGAACTCGTGCTTGGTGCAGAGCCGCTCCCCCGCCGCGATGGGGATCGACGTGTGCCGCGCGATCTCGGCCATGTCGGACGGGTTCTCCGGCGTCGTCGGTTCCTCGAACCAGAGCGGGTCATATTTCTCCAGCCGCCGGGCCATGCGCTTCGCGCCGGAGACGGTGAACTGGCCATGGGTGCCGAACAGCAGGTCGGCCCGGGTGCCCACGGCCTCCCGGATGCGGCGGCAGAACATCTCGCTGCGCTCCAGGTCCTCCAGCAGCGGCTGGTGCCCGTCGAACACCGTGTAGGGACCGGCGGGGTCGAACTTCACCGCCGTGAACCCGGTCTCGACCATCTGCAGCGCCACCTCCGCCGCCATGTCGGGATCATTGTAGACGTTCGGCTGGTCGGGGTCGGGATAGACGTCCCCCTCCGCCGGGTAGAGATAGGTGTAGCTGCGCAGCCGGTCATGCACACGGCCTCCCAGCAGGTCATAGGCCGGCCGGTCTGCAGCCTTGCCGATGATGTCCCAGCAGGCCATCTCCAGCCCGCTCAGCACGCCCATCACGGTCACGTCCGGGCGTTGCGTGAACCCGGCACCGTAGGTGCGCCGCCACAGCTTCTCGACATGGTGCGGGTCGTGGCCCGCGAACTGTCGCTCGAACACCTCCACTGCCATCGCGGCACAGAGGTCGGGGCCGAAGGTGGCGTTGTAGATCTCGCCGACGCCGGTGATGCCGCACGCGGTGGTAAGGCGGACGAAGATGAAGTAGCGCCCGCCATGTCGCGGCGGCGGGTTGCCGACGACGAAGGTCTCGATGGTCTGAAGCTGCATGGTCTCCCCGGACGTGTCCTGGTTCTCAGGCCGGGCGGACGGCGCCGGCCCGGTCCTCCAGGATCAGGTCGGCGGCCCGCATGGCCAGCATCATTGTCGGCGCATTGATATTGCCGGAGGTGATGCCGGGAAAGGAAGAGGCATCGACGACGCGCAGCCCGTCCACGCCATGCACCCGCAGCCGCGAATCCAGCACCGAGTCCGTCGCGTCGCGGCCCATGCGGCAGGTGCAGCAGGGATGGAACACCGTGGAGGCGCGGGCGCGGAAATTCTCCAGCAGCGCCGCGTCATCCATGGTGGAGATGTCCGGGGCCTTCGGTGCGCGGGTCACGCGCCGGATCGTCGGCGTGGCGGCCAGCGCCTGCAGCAACCGGCTGCCCCGTATCGCCGCCGCGCGATCCGCATCGGTGCCGAGGGAACCGGGCTGGATCAGCGGTGCCTGCCGCGCATCCGGCGACGCGATCATCACCGTGCCGCGGCTGGTCGGGCGGCAGGGCTGCACCGACAGGATGAAACCGGGTTCCCGGTCCATCTTCGGCAGGCTGTCGGTGGCGATGGTGTAGGAGACCGGGTTGCAGAAGACCTGCATGTCCGGCACCGCGCGGCCCGGCTCCGACCGGACGAAGCCCCCCACCTGGTTCACCGGCACGCTCAGCGGTCCACGGCGGCCCAGCAGGTACTGCAGGCCGGCAAGCATCCGGCCCGGCCAGTGACCCAGTGTGCTGTTCAGGGTCGGTTCGGTGGCGCTGAAATGGTGGGTGATGGCCAGGTGGTCCTGCAGGCCCTGTCCCACCTCCGGCAGGTTCCGATGCACCGTGATGCCCTGCGCGCGCAGCAGCGCCGCCGGTCCGATGCCGGAGAGCTGCAGCAGTTGCGGCGAGTTCACGGCCCCGGCGCTGAGAATGACCTCGCACCTAGCCTGCACGGTCGCTGCCCCGTCGCCGATGCGGAAGCGGACGCCGGTCGCGCGGCCATTGTCGATCAGTACCTGCTCCACCAGCGCATGTTTCAGTATCCGGACATTGCGGCGTTTCAGGGCCGGACGCAGGAAGGCATCGGCGGCGGACCAGCGGCGGCCGCCCCGCACCGTGCTGCGATAGCGGGAGATGCCTTCGGGCCGGTCGCCGTTCATGTCATCGGTCAGCGGCCAGCCAAGATCGCGCGCGGCGTCCAGGAAGTGCTCGGAAAAGGGATGCATCCGCGCGCTCAGGTCGGTGACATGCACCGGCCCGTCCCCGTGATGGTGTTCCAGCCGCGCGTAGACCTGCCGGGCGGTATCGCGGTTCCAGCCCACGGCACCTGCCGCCTGCCAGTCGTCGAAGTCATGGTCCAGCCCGCGCACATAGGCCATGGCGTTGATCGAGCTGGAGCCGCCGATGACCCGCCCGCGCGGCCAGTAGGCCACCCGGGCGTCCAGCCCCGTGTCCGGCTCCGCGCTGTAGCACCAGTTCACCCGTGGATCGGTGAAGGTGTGGCCATAGCCGACCGGCAGCCTGATCCAGAACCGGGCATCGCTGCCCCCGGCCTCGATCACCAGTACCCTGGTCGTCCCGTCCCGGCTCAGGCGGTCGGCCAGGACGCACCCGGCGGAACCCGCCCCGACAATGATGTAGTCGAAATCCATCTCGTACCCGTGCGCGTTTGCAGGCACGATAGGACCGGCACGCGACAACGCCAGCGGAAACGTGCTCCGGCGGGGTGGTCCGGCCCCGCACCCCGCACGCTCGGGCGTGGTGGGCAGATACCGGTTGATCTGGATCAACGGCCAGGGCCGCGGCCTGCCCTAGCATCCTTGTACGGGCTGTTGAGCCGGATGCGGACCACACCCGCGCGCCCGGTGGGGAGGATGGGGAAGTACCATGCAGACAGATGACCTCGCGATCGCGCCGGACCGGCTGCGCCAGGTGACGGACCCTGCCAGCCTGGGTTTCGCCACCACGGCGGAGCTTTCCGGTGTCACCCGCAACGTCACTCAGGAACGGGTGATCGAGGCAGTGCGTTTCGGCGTCGGCATGCCGTCGCAGGGATACAATGTCTTTGTCCTTGGCGGTCCTGGCCACGGCAGGCACCGCATCGTCTCCGGCATCCTGGAATCGCTGGCTGCGGACCGCCCGACGCCGCCGGACTGGTGCTACGTCCACAACTTCGCCAACCCCCACAAGCCCCGCGCCATCAGCCTGCCGCCGGGACGCGGGCTGCAGTGGCAGAGCGACATGGAGCGGCTGATCACGGAACTCAGCGCCGCCATTCCCGGCGCGTTCGAGAGCGACGACTACCAGGCACGGCGGCGCGCGCTGGACGAGGCGATGCAGTCGGCGCAGCAGGAGATGTTCTCCGGCATCCAGGCAGAGGCGGAGACGTCCGGCATTGCCCTGATCCGCACGCCGATGGGTTTCACCTTCGCCCCGGCGAAGGATGGCGAGGTGCTGACGCCGGAGGCGTTCCGTGCGCTGGACCAGGCGGAGCGGGAGCGCATCCAGTCCGAGATCGAGCGCTTGCAGGGGCAGTTGCGGGACATCGTGGCGCAGATGCCGACGCTGGAGAAGGAACACCGGGACAAGGTGCGGGAGCTGGAGCGGGAGGTGACGCGCTTTGCCGTCGGTCACCTGACCGACGAGCTGGAGGCGGCGTATGCCGACCTGCCGGAGGTGGCCGCGCACATCGACGCCGTGGAGGCGGACATCATCGAGAACGCGGCGCAGTTCCTGCGACCGGCCGCGCCCCGTGGCATGCCCGCGGAAGCGGAGGCGGCGATGGAGGCTGCCCAGGGTGCCGTGCACCGACGCTACCGCGCGAACCTGATCGTCAGCAATGCGGGGACCAACGGTGCGCCGATCGTGACGGAGGGGTTCCCGTCCCACGGCAATGTCTTTGGCCGGATCGAGCACATGGCCCAGTTCGGCGCGCTGGCCACCGACTTCAACCTGATCCTTGGCGGGGCGCTGCATCGGGCCAATGGCGGCTACCTGGTGCTTGATGCACGCCAGATCCTGACCCAGCCGCTGGCGTGGGAGCAGTTGAAGCGGGCATTGCGGTCGCGGGAGATCCGGATCGAGTCGCTGGCCCAGTCGCTCGGCATGATCTCCACGGTGACGCTGGAACCGGAGCCGATACCGCTGGACACCAAGATCGTGCTGATCGGTGACCGGCAGCTCTACTACCTGCTGTCCTCGCACGACCCGGAATTCCTCGACCTGTTCAAGGTGGCCGCGGATATCGAGGACCAGGTGCCGCGCGGGGACGAGACGGCGCGGCAACTGGCCGACATCATCGCCACGGCGGCCCGGAACGAGGAACTGCTGGCACTGGACAGCGGCGCGGTGGCCGCGATCCTGGATTCGGCGGTGCGCAAGGCCGGGGATGCCGAACGCTACTCCACCCAGGTGGGCGACATGATCGACCTGGCGCGGGAGGCAAGTCACCTCGCGGGTGCCGCCGGGGTCACCACCGTGTCCGCCGGACATGTCGGGCAGGCACTGGCCGGGCGCATCCGGCGGGGCAGCCGCATCCGTGACCTGATCTATGAACGGATCGGCCAGGATGTCGTGCTGGTGGACGTGCAGGGCAGCGCTGTCGGGCAGGTCAACGGCCTGTCGGTGCTGCAGGCGGGATCGCTTGCCTTCGGCCAGCCGAGCCGGATCACGGCGCGGGTGCGCATGGGGCGCGGTGGCGTACTGGATATCGAGCGGGAGGCGAAGCTCGGCGGTGCCCTGCATACCAAGGGTGTCATGATCCTGCAGGGCTTCGTGGCGCAGCACTACCTGCCCGACCTGCCCCTCACCCTTTCCGCCAGCCTGGTGTTCGAACAGTCCTATGGCGGCGTGGACGGGGACAGTGCCTCCATGGCGGAACTCTGTGCCCTGCTGTCCGCCATCAGCGGCGTGCCGATCCGGCAGGACCTGGCGATGACCGGGTCGGTGAACCAGCATGGCCAGTCGCAGGCCATTGGCGGGGTGAACGAGAAGATCGAGGGCTTCTTCGACATCTGCAGCGCCTCCGGCCTGACCGGAACCCAGGGGGTGATCATCCCGCGCGCCAACGTCAGGCACCTGATGCTGCGGGAGGACGTGGTCGCCGCGGCGCGGGAAGGAAGCTTCCATGTCCACGCCATCGGCAATGTCGACGAGGCGCTGGCCCTGCTGACCGGCAAGGATGCCGGACCCCGCGCCGGGGACGGAACGTTCGCGGAGGGCACGATCCACCGGCTGGTGGAGGATCGGCTGGCCGGCTTCGCGAAGGCGGCGAAAGCGGCTTCCGCCGCACCGTCGGGACCGGCCGAGGGGCAGGAGGGGATATCGTGACCGCCGGATTCCCGATCCGCCGCGTCCTGGTGGCGCTGGACCTGTCGATGGCGGCACGCACCGCGCTGCCCGAGGCGCTGCGCCTCGCGACACGGCTGCGGACGGAGGTCGTGGGCCTGTTCGTCGAGGATGCCCGCCTGGTTACCGCCTGCGCGGGGGAGGGGGTGCCGACCGGCCATGTCAGCATCATCACGGGGCAGGCCGAGGCACTGGACGCGAGGGCGATGGAAGCCGGCCTACGGGCGCAGTCCGTCATGCTCTCGCGCCACGTGTCGGCAACCGCGGCGGCCCTTCGCTGTCACTGTGAACTGCACACGCTGCGCGGCGCTGTTGCCGAGACACTGGTGGCGCAGGCCACGGGTGATGACCTGCTGGTGCTGTCACGGCGTCCCGGTCATGTCGGTGCTACCCTGGCGGCAACGATCCGCTCGGTTGCGGCACCGGTCCTGGTACTGCCGCCGGGCGAGACGGTGGAGCAGGGGCGAATCACGGTGATCGCCGATACGGTGGAGGGCCTGTCGCGCGGTCTTGCCGCCGCCGCCCGCTTCACCGCTGACGTCGGCCGGCGGGTCGACATCCTGCTCGGTCCCGGTGTCCCGAAAGCGGTGGCGGAAGAACAGATCACGACCGCGGGTCTGCCGGTACGGGTCGCCGCCGTCGATCACCAGGCGGACCTGTCCGCCTGCATTCGCTCCGATACCGGTCTCGTCATTGTCTCCCCCGACAGCGAGGGGCTTTCGGGGGCAAGGCTGACCGCATTCCTTGCGCAGGCGCGGATGCCGGTACTGCTGGTCCGGTAACGAAGGGAGCGGAGCATGGCACTGCATCGCAGGGTCGGTCTGGGTCTTCTCGTTCTCTATGGCGTCGGTGTCATGGTCGGGGCCGGCATCTACGTGCTGGTGGGCAAGGTGGCCGGGGTGGCCGGGGCGCTGACCCCGCTTTCCTTCGTGGTCGCCGGTGTTGCCGCTGCCCTGTCCGCGCTTTCCTTCGCGGAGCTTTCGGCGCGCATCCCCGAAAGCGCGGGGGAGGCGGCATATGTCCGCACCGCGTTCGGGATCGGCTGGCTGGGCGACCTTGTGGGCATCGCGGTGGCGAGCGTGGGTGTGATCTCCGCGGCCGCGATCCTGAAGGGCGGTGTCGGTTACCTGCTGGCCTTCGTCGACCTGCCGCGTTTCTGGCTGGAGATCATGGTGGGCCTGCTGCTCGGCTTCGTCGCGCTGGTGGGAGTCCTCGAATCGCTGGTGTTCGCGGCGATCCTGACGGTGGTGGAGGTGGTCGGCCTGCTGCTGATCGTCGGGGCGGGCTTCAGCGCGGAGCCGGTCACGCCGTTTGCCGACATGGTCGATTTCGGGTCGCTGTTCGACGGGGGGGCGCCGCTGCTGCTGGCTGCGGCGCTGCTGGCATTCTTCGCCTTCATCGGCTTCGAGGACATGGTCAACCTGGCGGAGGAGACCCTGGACCCGGTCAGGACCATGCCGCGCGGGATCGTCGGGGCGATCGTGATCACCACGCTGCTCTACTTCCTGGTCGCGGTCGCGGCGATCCGCGCGGTGGATACCGGGTTGCTGGCGGAGAGCGAGCGACCGCTGGCGCTGGTGTTCGAGAGCGGGACCGGCTGGTCACCGGACACGATCATCGTCATCGCCGTCTCCGCCACCCTGAACGGTGTGCTGGCGCAGATCGTCATGGCAGCCCGCGTGCTCTATGGCCTTGGCCGACGGAACCGGCTGCTGGCCTGGGCCCATGCCACGAACGACCGCCTGGGAACGCCGGTGGCGGCAACGGCGGTGGTCACCCTGATCATCATCGTCCTGGCGCTCAGCGCCCCGATCGAGGACCTGGCGCAGGTCACCACCTACATCCTGCTCTGCATCTTCGTCACCGTGAACGTGGCCCTGCTGGTGCTGAAACGGCGCTCTGCGCCGCCGCCGGGGGCGCCGGATATCCACTGGGCCGTGCCCGTCCTGGCCATCGGCATCTCGCTGGTGCTGCTGATCTCCTGACCGGTCCCCGGGGGCACCGTGCGAATGCGGTGTTCTGCGGAACTGTCCTGTTCGGTATGTTGGCTGGCAGGGCGGCAACGCATCCTCGGAAGGGGCCATGATGAAGGCCAGCGAGACCACGAACGGACTGGCGTCCACCGATCATGAAGGGGACGCGCAGCCCCGGTTCCGCATCGGCTTTCTGGTGCATGACGTCTCGCGGATGCGCCGGACGCTGTTCGACCAGGAGATGAAGCCGCTCGGCATCACCCGTTCGCAATGGTGGGTGCTGGCGCAGCTATCGCGCCGCCTCGACAAGGAAGGGGCGGACGCCGGAATGGCCCAGACCAGGCTGGCCGAGATCCTCGACATGGGCAAGGCGCCGATGACCGGGCTGATCGACCGACTGGAAGCCGGCGGCTTCGTCGAACGACGCCCTGACAGCCGTGACCGGCGCGCCAAGCGGATCGTCATCACGCCCAGGGGACATGGCGTGCTGGAGCAGATGGCGAAGGTCGGGCACCGTCTGAACCATTCGGTGCTTGATGGCCTGTCGGCGGAAGAGATCGCGGCTGCGGAGCGGGTGCTGGGCCGGATGAAGGAGAACATCCGGGGCATCCTGGAAAGTGATGGCTAGACCGCGCCTGCTGCCACGATCTCCGGTCGCTCAGGGGTCCAGTTCGACACCGATATCGATGCCGGCATTGGGACGTGACCTGGCGATGGCTTCGCGCATGCTGTCATTGATGGTGGTGGGGTCCAGCGATGCCGGGGCGGTGGCCCCGTGCTGCCAGCTCTCCGCCACCGTGAAGCCGTAGCCCCAGGCTTCGAAGACGCGCCCGCTGACCCCCTCCGACTGCGTGCTGGCGAGCCAGGTCACCAGAGCGGAGACCCATTCCGGTCGGCGGTTCTCCAGTTGCTCCTCGGTCCACTCGCGCAATCCCTCCGTCATGCGCGTGGTGGCACGCGGTGCAATGGCGTTGACCGTCACGCCATAGCGCTGCAGTTCCCGCGCCGCGACGATGGAGAAGGTGGCAATACCGGCCTTGGCGGCGGCGTAGTTGGTCTGGCCCACATTGCAGAACAGGCCGGAATGGGACGTGGTGTTGATGACCCGCGCCTCCGGTTGTCCGCCCTGCTTGCTGACCATGCGCCAGTGATTGGCCGCGTGATGGGTCACGGCAAAGGTCGACTTCAGATGGACCCGGATAACGGAGTCCCACTCATCCTCCGTCATGTTGATCATCATCCTGTCACGCAGGATACCGGCATTGTTGATGATGACATTGACGTCGCCGAAGGTGTCGATCGCCTTCCGCACCACGCCTTCCGCGCCGTTCCAGTCGGCGACGTCGCTGTGGTCTGCGACGGCTTCGCCGCCCGCCGCGCGGATTTCCGCGACCACCTCGTCAGCGGGTGTCGCGTCCTCGCCGATGCCGGTTGCGGCGGAGCCGAGGTCATTCACGACGACCTTCGCGCCATGCTGGGCCAGCATCAGCGCATGGCTGCGCCCGAGACCACGTCCCGCGCCCGTGACGATTGCGATCCGTCCCTCACACAGTTTCATTGCCTTCTCTCCCCCGTTGTCACGTCGGCACTTCGCCCCATTACATGATCTGGTTTATAGTATCCCAGGAAACTAATTTCACCACCCCCGTTGCGGCGATGGCTGGGTCGTTTCCCGTGCCGGAAGAACCGGAGCGACCGGGATGACCTGATCGTCATCCCACCCGGTATTTCGCGAGCATCTCCGCGTCGGGTTCGAAGCCGAGTCCGGGACGGTCGGGAACGGGGATCGCGCCGTCGGCGGGCAGGGGGATCGCCGGGTCCAGGAAGGCTTCCGGCTGGATCCAGAAATACTCGAACAGCTCGGCGTTCGCCTTCGCCGCCATCAGGTGCAGCGTTGCCCAGTAGCCAGGACCGAAATAGGGGGAGTGCGGCATGACCCGCTTCCCCGCCTCCGCCGCGGCGTCGCAGATGGCCACGGCCTCCGAGACGCCGCCGACCTTGATGACGGAGGGCTGCACGAAGTCGAGCCTGGGGATCGTGCGGCGGAACTCGGTCAGGGTGCAGGCATTCTCCCCGCTGGCGATGGAGACGCCGTATCGATCCTGCAGGTCACCCAGCGTCTCGGCATCATCGGGTGGGAAGACAGGCTCCTCGACCCAGTAGAGGCCGAGGCGCTTCATCTCCGGTATCATCCGGTGCGCTTCCTCCAGCGACCAGTTGCAGTTCACGTCGGTGGTGACGCGGACGCCGGATCCGGCCGCCTCCACCCCGGCGCGGATGCAGTCCAGTGCGATCTCGTGCAGTTTCACCGTCCGGAAGCCGCGCGCGACCACGTCGGCGGTGAAGTCCGCCACCTGCCCCGGATCGCCATAGCGCACCAGGCTGGCATAGGCCGGCACCGACGGACGGGGCTGTTCCGACAGCAGGCGCGCCAGCGGCACGCCCTGCTGCTTCGCCGCGATGTCCCACAACGCCGTGTCCACCGCCGAGATGGCGAAGATGGTGATGCCATAGCGGCCATGCAGGTGCAGCCGCTGCTGCAGCATCCGGTTGAAGGCCGGAATGTCATCGACCTCCGCGCCCACCACCAGCGGCAGCACCATGTCCTGCAGGGCCGCGATGGTGGCCCCGACACAGTGATAGGCGAAGCCGTCGCCCCAGCCGACCAGGCCGTCCTCCGTCGTCAGCTTCAGCAGCGCCACGTCCAGGTGGGTCCATTGCTGCGGCATCAGCCCGACCCCGGAACTGCCGTCGGTGAAGGGAACCGAAAGGCGGATGATCTCGGCGGAGCGGATCTTCATGCGGAACTCCCTTCGTCTCAGTCGGTCGGCAGCGGGAAGCGGTCGAGATACTGCTGGTATTCCGGTTCCACGTCGATCTGCAGGCTGGCCAGCATGCGGACGACGCCGTTGTAGAAGGCGATGGCGAGGAACAGTTCGATGATCATGTCCTCGGCGAAATGCTGTTTCAGTTCGTCGAAGGTCGCGGCACTGGCCCCGCCATCCAGCGTCATCTCGCGTGCTGCGCGCAGGATCAGCCGGGCCAGCGGCTCCAGCGCGGTTTCCCTGCCTTCGGTCTCCGCGATCATCGCGGTGATGTCGTCATCGCTGACCCCGAAATCCGCGCCGATCTTGATGTGGTGGGAGAATTCGTACGGAGATCGGGCCAGGTAGCCGACCTGCAGGATCGCCAGTTCCCGCAGCCGCCCGTCCAGGTCACTGCCGAAGCGGATATGGCGCCCCAGGTGGCTGAACGCCCGTGCTGCCTTCGGATTGTGCGCCAGCGCCCGGAACAGGTTGATGTCGCGGTCCAGCAGCGGCTTGTCGGCCTCCGCCAGGTCATCCTTCGTCAGGTATCTCACCCTCGCCATGTCCGGTTTCCTCCCCGTCTGCCTTCCTGTGTTTCAGCCAGCGGAATCCCGCTCCGGTCCCTTCAGCGTGACGCCGCCATCCACCACCAGGGTCTGGCCGGTGATGTAGCGGGCCTGTGATGACAGCAGGAACCGCACCGCCTGTCCCACGTCCCAGCCGGTGCCCTCAACCCCCAGCAGGGACGCCTTGCGCCGCTGCTCACGCGCCGCATCGCTCATGCCGCGTTCATAGACCATCGGCGTGTAGACCGGTCCCGGTGCCACGCAGTTGACGCGGATCCCGTCCGGCCCGTGATCCACCGCCATGGCCCGTGTCAGCGCGATCACCGCGCCCTTCGACGTGGTGTAGGCGGTCAGGCCGCGTGGCCGCAGCGCGGAGATGGAGGAGATGTTGACGATGGCCCCGCACCCTTGGCCGTCTCCGCGGTCGCTGCCCGTCATCGCGGGGATCGCGAAGCGGCTGGCGAGATACATGGTCTCCACGTTCACCTGCATCACCCGCTGCCAGTCGGCCTGGCTCATGTCGACGACACGGCCCCGGCTGCCGATGCCGACATTGTTGACCAGGCCGTCCAGCCGCCCGAGGGCTGCCATGGTTTCCGCGACCATGCGTTCGCAGTCGGCTTCCAGGGTGGCATCCGCCGCCAGGGCCATGGCCGTTCCGCCTTCCGCGGTGATCATCCGCGCGGTGGCTTCGGCCAGTTCGGCCCTGCGGTCCACCACCGCCACGTGCGCCCCGGCGCGGGCCAGCAGCAGCGCGGCGGCGCGCCCGTTGCCGATGCCGTCCCCGGCAGCACCGCCACCGACCACCAGCACGACCTTTCCTTCCAGGCCGAACGACTCGGTCGGTGCCGCGCTGCCCGGCATCAGCCCGCCTGCCCGTCGAAGCCGTCGGTGAAGCGGATGTCGCCACGCTCCAGCCCGGTCGCGACGATGTCCAGGCCGCCGGAACGGATCATCCATTCCAGCCGGTGGTCGCGATAATGTCGCCGGAAGCCGCCGCTGCCGACGGCGCGGTAGGCCTTGCCGATGGATGCGATGGAGGCTTCGGCCTCCGCCGCCGTCTCGGCCACCGCCGGGACCGTGTTCACCCTCTCCAGCCAGGCCGACAGCGCACTGTCCCGGGGGGGCGGGAACCCGAACCCGCGTGAGGCGTTGAGGAAGGGAACGACGGCCAGGTCGGCACGGCCGAACCGTGGTCCCGTCATCCATTCGGCATCGCCCAGCCGGTCGCCGAGCCAGCGGAACAGGCCGTCGAGCTGCGTGGCTGCACGCGCCCTCAGCGCCTCCGCCCTTTCCCCCTCCGCCCGGCGGAAGTAGCGGATTTCCCCCAGGCCCCAGTTGATCGCTTCCAGGTGAGTGTCCATCACCTCCTCGATCATGCGGACGCGGGCGCGCTCGGCCGGGCTTTCCGGCATCAGCACCGGGTCCGGACGGACCTCCTCCAGGTAGTCCAGCATGATGGTGGAATCGAAGATGCGGCAGTCGCCGTCCACCAGCAGCGGCACCTCCCGGCGAGGATTGCCGGCGGCGAAATCATCCGCCGCCGCGCCGGAGCCGATGCCCTCCGGCCGGACCAGCCGGAACTCCATGCCCTTGTGGCGCAGGGCAATCTTCACCTTCTGCGCATAGGGGGAGAGGGGATGTTCGTAGAGCTGGATCATGCTTCCTTTCCTGTCCCTCGGCCGTTGCCCCGTCAGTAGCAGGTGGGCCAGGACGCCAGCGGCCTGGTGGACCCGCGCGGTGGCAGGTTGATGTGCATCCGGCTGACATGGTGGGCCAGCCAGGCACGGGTGTCGGCGGGGTTGATGATCTCGTCGATCTGCATGGCACCTGCCGCTGCTTCCGGGCCGGTATCCCGTGCCATCTCCGCCATCAGCC
The DNA here is from genome assembly GCA_965228535.1 of Minwuia sp. Classification (GTDB taxonomy): domain Bacteria; phylum Pseudomonadota; class Alphaproteobacteria; order Minwuiales; family Minwuiaceae; genus Minwuia. Next base: position 271,218 of record CBDDHU010000004.1, read on the forward strand.
GTGCATGTTCCTGCGCGCGCTGTTCCGCGTCCAGTTTCGCCAGCCGGTCGGCATGCACCACGTTCACGCCCACCGCCGGATCCATGAAACTGATCTCCGCCGATGGCCAGGCGGCCACGGCGCGCCCGCCCATGCTGCTGCCGGACAGGGAAAAGTAGGCCAGGCCGAACGCCTTGCGCATCACCACCGTCAGGCGTGGCACCTCCACCTGCGCCAGCGCCTCGGCGAAGCGGATCGCCTTGGCCAGCAGGTTGTCGTGCTCCACCTGCCGACCGACCATGAAACCGGGCGTGTCCTGCAGGAAGATCAGCGGGATGTTGTTGGCATCGCACAGGCTGAGGAAGGCCGTGGCCTTGTCGCAGGCGTCCGGTGACAGTGCCCCGGCATAGATCAGCGGCTGCGACGCCACGAAGCCGACGCTGCGCCCGGCGATCCGGCCGAAGGCGGTGATCAGGCTGCGTCCGAAATTGCGCTTCAGTTCGAAGATCTCGCCATCATCGGTCAGCCGCCGCAGCACCCGGCGCATGTCGTAGGCGCGGGTCCGCTTCATCGGCACCAGTTCGCTGATCCTGTCGTCAGGCCCGATGTTCTCGTCCCAGGGGGTGCGCTGCGGCTCCTCCCAGCAGTTCTGCGGCAGGTATCCCAGCAGGGTCTTCACCTGGGCGATCGCATCGTCCTCGTCGCTGGCGACGCAGTCGATCTGGCCGGTCATGCGGTCATGGACGGAGGTACCGCCCAGCTCCTCGAAGCCGATCTTCTCTCCCGTCGCGATCTCGATCACGCGCGGGCTGGTGACGGCCAGGCAGGTTCCCTCCACCTGGATCACCACGTCGGAAAAGGCCGACTGGAAGGATGAACCGCCGAAGCTCTCGCCGCAGATGACGGAGATCATGGGGGAACGGCGGCGTCGGCGTGCATTGGCGATGTCGGGCGCCACCTTGACGAAGCCCTCCGACCCCAGCGTGTCGGGAATGCGCGCACCACCGGTCTCGCCGAAATAGACGCAGGGCACGCCGTCGGACCAGGCCGTCTCGAAGATCCGGTGCAGCTTGCGGCTGCCGACCACGGAACTGGAGCCCCGTTTCACCGTGATGTCGTCACCGGCTGCCGCCATGGCGCGGCCGGCCACGGTACCGAAGCCGCCGATCTTGCCGTCACCGGGCGTGTTGCCCCGGTCCTCCACCCGGTCCGAGACGGCGAAGGTGCCGACCTCGTTGAAGCTGCCCGGGTCCATCAGCCGGTCCAGCCGTTCCCGGATCGTGTAGCGCCCCTTGGCGTGGATGCGGTCGATCTTTTCCTGCCCGCCCATGCCGGTGCGGATCGTCTCCCGGCGGGCATCCAGTGCCGCGCCAAGCTCGTTCAAGGTCTTGGGTTCCTGTTCCATTGTCCCTCCCCGGACGCTGGTTTCATGTTCGGTCCTGCCGCGCGGGGCCGGTCGCCCGGTCACGCGGATATCTCGATGCCTGTGCAGCGGCAGGCATCGACCCTGCACGCCGGCCCCGGAAATGTGCTCCCCATTTCCCGGGACCAGACGGTCAGGCGTTCCTCGTTACCGGTCCGCTGTCCTGCGCCTCCGCCCGGGCGTCGCGGAGTCACGGGTCTCCTCGGTACCGGTGTCGCTGCGGACAGTCCCGGGAAAGCGCTTCCCGCTCATCGGCTGGTCCCCTCCAGCCCCCGAGCCTGCCCGGGCCGGATCAGTAGGTGACCACGGTGCGGATCGACTCACCGGCATGCATCAGGTCGAAGCCCTTGTTGATCTCCTCGAACGGCAGCACGTGGGTGATCAGGTCGTCGATGTTGATCTTGCCGTCCATGTACCAGTCGACGATGCGCGGCACGTCGGTACGGCCCTTGGCGCCGCCGAAGGCCGTGCCGCGCCAGACGCGACCGGTCACCAGCTGGAACGGACGGGTCGCGATCTCCTGCCCCGCGCCGGCCACGCCGATGATGATGCTCTCGCCCCAGCCCTTGTGGCAGCATTCCAGTGCCTGGCGCATGACGTTGACGTTGCCGATGCATTCGAACGAATAGTCGACGCCGCCGTCGGTCAGGTCGACGATGGCCTCGACGACCTTGTCGTTGCCGACATCGTTGGGGTTGATGAAGTCGGTCATGCCGAACTTCTCCGCCAGTTCGCGGCGGTCATCGTTCAGGTCCACGCCGATGATCCGGTCGCAACCGACCATGCGCAGGCCCTGCAGCACGTTCAGCCCGATGCCGCCCAGGCCGAACACGGCGGCGGTGGAGCCGACCTCCACCTTCGCGGTGTTCATCACCGCGCCGAGGCCCGTGGTGACGCCGCAGCCGATGTAGCAGACCTTCTCGAACGGGGCGTCCTGGCGGATCTTCGCCACCGCGATCTCCGGCAGCACCGTGTAGTTGGCGAAGGTCGAGGTGCCCATGTAGTGATAGACGGGGGAGCCGTTGCGGCTGAATCGGCTGGTGCCGTCCGGCATCAGGCCCTGGCCCTGGGTGGCGCGAACGGCCTGGCAGAGGTTGGTCTTGCCGGAGAGGCAGAACTTGCACTGGCGGCATTCCGGCGTGTAGAGCGGAATCACGTGGTCGCCGGGCTTGACGGAGGTCACGCCGGGGCCGACCTCCACCACCACGCCCGCGCCCTCATGGCCCAGGATGGAGGGGAAGATGCCCTCCGGATCGGCGCCGGACAGGGTGAATTCGTCGGTGTGGCAGATGCCGGTGGCCTTGACCTCCACCATCACTTCACCGGCCTTCGGCCCTTCCAGCTGGACCGTGGTCACTTCCAGCGGCTTGCCTGCCTCAACGGCCAGTGCTGCCCGTACATCCATCTCGTCATCCCCCAGGATCGCATCGCGTCAGTTGCAGTCTGCCGCGATGCTAGAACAGATCGGCGGGGGAAGGAAATGCCTCCACGGCATGGTGGTCAGTTCAGCAGCGGTGCGAAGCCCTGGCGCGGGCTGCCGACAACCCGCAGGCCGTCCCGCGCGACCTCCAGAACCGGCAGCAGCCGCTCGCTCTGGCCGTCGGGGCGCAGCCGGAAGGTGCCGTAGTAGGCGGCGAAGCCCTGCTCATCCAGCAGCGCCCGGTCGGTGAAGACGGGCTGTCCCGGGGCCTGGTCACGGACCAGCGTGGCCGCCAGCGCGATGGCGTCGTAACCCAGCATGGCGATGCGGTCCGGGTCGGTGCCGAAGCTGCTGCGGAACCGCTGCGCGAAGCTGTCATAGAAGGCGGGGTCGGGTCCGGGGAACCAGCCGCCGATCAGCGTCGGCTCCGACTGCAGGTCCGGGGCGAACCAGCCGCCGAGGCCGAGAAAGCGGACCACGACGGGATCGACATCATAGAACGCCAGCAGCGGTGCGATGGTGGGCAGGCGGCTGGCCGGTTCCGCCAGCAGCACCGCGTCGAAGGGCGGGTCGCCCAGCGTGTCCAGTACCTCCAGCCGTTCCAGCGCGGCCTTGGAGATGGCGTCATTGTTCTGCTCCAGCCTGGCGCGTTCCTCCTCCAGTGCCTTCTGGCGCAGGTCGTAGTCGGCGAACTCCCGCGCATACTGCAGCAGCAGTTCGTCATCGGCCTCCGCCCCTGCCGGGTAGTAGGTCACGCGCACCAGTTCGCCGACCGACTGCTGCATGGCCTCGATCAGGGCCTGGTGAACACGGCGTCCATAGACCGAATCGGGCAGGAACGCCGCGATCTTGCTGTGACCGCGTGCAAGCGCGAAACCGATGATGGACCGTACCTCGTTCGTGGGGGTGACGCCCAGGATGTGCGCGCCGCGCCCCGCCGCCTCGCTGTCATTGGAAAAGGCGAGGACCGGAACACCCGCCGGTGCGGCAACCGCGTTGACCACCTGCACGTGGCTGCCGAACAGGGGGCCGATGATGATCTCCGCCCCCTCCGCCAGCGCCAGCCGGGCAGCCTGCTCGGCCCCCTCCGGCGTGCCCTTCGTGTCCTTCGGGATCAGGTTCAGGCGCGGCTGCTGCTGGTCGAACATGGCCAGCATCGCCGCGTCCAGCAGCCGCTGCCCGACGGCGGCGGCATTGCCGGAAAGCGGCAGCAGGACAGCCGCCCGCACCGGCCGCTGGCCGTCAAGCTCCGGCCGGGTCAGCAGGATCTGCTGCATCCTGAAACCTTCCGCAGAGCGGGTCTCGATCGCGTTGAAGGTGCCGGCCAGCCCGGAAGGGATCGCCGGTTCGACCGGTTCCGGCGGCGGAGCCGGTGCCGGTTTCACCGGGGCGGCGCGCACGACCGGCGGCGGTGCCTCCGGCTGCTTCTCCGGGGTTCCGGCACAGGCGGCAAGCCCCAGCGCGAGCAATCCTGAAACACCGGCAAGGAAACGGCTTCTGCGGCGGTCGGACATGACTGCAATCCTTGCGGAATCGGCGTAACCTGCGGCCATGGTCAGAACCTCCTCACATGCCCGGCCGGGACCGCGCGCCCTGGCGCCGGGACTTTACGTCGTGGCCACCCCGATCGGCAATCTCGACGATCTGAGTCCCAGGGCCCGTCACGTGCTGTCCACCGCCGACCGGGTGCTGGCGGAGGACACGCGGGTGGCGCGGCGGTTGCTGCAGAGCTTCGGGGCCACCGCGACGCTGGATATCTACAACGATCACAATGGGGCGAAAGTGAGGCCCGCGCTGCTGGCCGCGCTGGCCGGGGGGGGCGCGATCGCGCTGACCAGCGATGCCGGGACGCCGCTGATCTCCGACCCCGGCTACAAGCTGGTGGACGAGGCACGGGCGGCGGGCATCGCGGTACACGCGGTGCCGGGGCCGTCCGCCGTGATCACCGCCCTGTCGGTGGCTGGCCTGCCCAGCGACCGGTTCCTGTTCGGTGGCTTCCTGCCACCGAAGTCGGCGGCACGGCGCAAGGTGCTGCAGGAACTGGGGACGGTGCAGGCAACGCTGGTCTTTTACGAGACCGCGAACCGGCTGCAGGCGGTGCTGGGTGACATGGCGGAGGTGCTGGGGGCGCGACAGGCGGCGGTCGCACGCGAACTGACCAAGATGTTCGAGGAGGTGCGGCGCGGCAGCATCCGGGAACTGCTGGCGCATTACGACGAGGCCGGGCAGCCGAAGGGGGAGATCGTGCTGGTCATCGGCCCTCCGGACGCTGCCTCGGCGACCGTCGATGCGACGGACCTCGACACGCTGCTGCGCGATCACCTGGCGCGGCTGCGCACCCGCGATGCCGTCGATGCGGTCGTTGCCGAGACCGGGCTGCCGCGCCGGGACGTGTACCGGCGCGCGCTGGAACTCGCACCGGGGAAGGACGGCCGGGTTGACGGGGCAGGCTGACAGCCGCCGCAAGCGCCGCCGTGCCTTCATGGCCGGGCGGGGCGCGGAGACGCTGGCTGCATGGATGCTGCGCCTGAAGGGCTATCGCATCATCGGCCGGAACCTGCGTACCCCGGTGGGCGAGGTCGACCTGGTGATCCGCCGTGGCAAGGTTGTGGCATTTGTCGAGGTGAAACGCCGCCCCGACATGAACACCGCCCGCCGTGCCGTCAGCCGCAGCCAGCAGCAGCGGATCCTGCGCGCGGCAGAGTATCTGCGGGGTTCCGGCATGCTGGGGAACGACGTGCAGGGCTACCGCTTCGACCTGGTCGCGGTCCTGCCCCGCCGGTTGCCCAGGCACCTGCCGGACATGTGGCGGCCTTGAAATCGCCCGCTTTCAGCACCCAGATGACGTATCATCGGTTGCACGATTCGCAGGCCGGCCTGTCCGGTCCGGCTGCAAGTACAGGAGACGGCCAGATGGCAGTTGTTTCGAGGAGATCGCGCAGGTCGCATGTTCTGGCCGCCGTGGCGCTTTGCGGCGCGGCTGGCCTGCTGGGCGGCTGCGCCGGTGCGGTGGTCGGTGCCGGTGCCGCCGCAGGTGTCAGCCTGGCGCAGGAGCGCTCGGTCGGGAACGCCATCGACGATGCGGCGATCTCGACCGCACTCAGCACCAGCCTGCTGGAGGACAGTTTCCAGCTGTTCCGCGATGTCGATCACGAGGTCGTGGAGGGGCGGGTCCTGCTGACCGGCAAGGTGGAGAAGAACGAGAGCCGCCTGCGGGCAGAGGAACTGACCTGGAAGATCAAGGGCGTGAAGGAAGTCGCCAACGCCATCCAGGTGACGACGGAAGGCGGGTTCCAGAACTTCGCCCGTGACCTGCGCATCTCCACCGAACTGCGCGGCAAGATCATCGGCGATCCAGAGGTCAATGGCATCAACTACAATCTGGAGACCGTGAACGGCACGATCTACCTGATCGGCATTGCCCAGGACGAGGTCGAACTGAACCGGGTCATCCGCCACGCCCGCAATATCGAGGGCGTCCGCAAGGTCGAGAGCTACGTGCGGCTGAAGAGCGATCCGTCGCGCGGAAGCTGACCGGGATGACGGACAGCGACTGGCAATCCATCCTGCGCCGGGCCGGTGCGCTGTCGGATGATGACCTGGACGTGGCGGAGGTCGCGCTGGCCCTCGCCATGGCCGATCACCCTGAACGCGATCCCGCCCCCTACCGCCGGCACCTGGCGGAACTGGTCGCCACCCCGCCCGCCGGTCCCCCGTCCGCCGCGTGGCTGGCCGAACGGCTGGCAGGGCAGTTCGACTATCGCGGTGACGGTGAGACCTATGACGACATGCGCAATGCCGACCTGATGGCGGTGATCAACCGCCGTCGTGGCCTGCCCGTGGCGCTGGGGATCCTCTACATGCATGTCGCCCGTGCCCGGGGCTGGTCCATGGCCGGGCTGAACTTTCCCGGTCACTTCCTGCTGCGGCTGGTGCTGCCCGACGGTCTGGCGATCATCGATCCCTTCAATGGTGGCCGGACCCGTGGCCGGGACGACCTGCAGCAATTGCTGAACCGGATCGCCGGGCGGGAGGTGCCGCTGCAGGCCGAGCACCTGGCACCGGTGCCCGCGCGCCACGTGCTGATGCGGTTGCAGAACAACATCCGCATCCGGGCGGAGCAGGCGGGTGACCTGGACCGGGCCGCCGACATCCTGCTGCGGATCTCCCTGTTCGCGCCGAAGGAGCCGGGCATCTGGCTCGACCGGGCGGACCTGGCGGCGAAGTCGGGCAACCTGATGGCGGCGCAGGAGATCCTGGACGATGGCCTGGGCCACCTGGCCGGGGCGGAAGTGGGCAAGCTGCTGGAACAGGCACGGGAAAAGCTGACACGACGCCTCAACTGACCCACAATGAAGCTCTTTCCTGGGGAGGAACAGATCATGAGCTGGAACAATGTCGAGATCGAGCGGCGGGGCACGGTGGCCACCGTCACCATGGACCGTCACGAGAAACTGAATGCCTTCAACCCGACGCTGATGCGGGAGATGACGGAGGTCGGGTTGTCATTCCATGACGACCGCGACATCCATGCGGTCGTGCTGCGGGGGAATGACAACTACTTCTCCTCCGGCGCGGACCTGACGGATGCGGACATGTGGCGCACGGAAGGGCTGAGCGAACTCGAGATCCGCGACCGGTTCCGCATGGGTGGCCGCCTGTGCGACGCGTGGGAGAAGATGCCGCAGATCACCGTCGCCGCCATGGAGAAGATGGCCGTGGGCGCAGGCTTCGCGCTGCCGCTGGCGCTGGACTGGCGGGTGCTTGGCCGTTCGGCCTTCCTGTACGTGCCGGAGATCAAGATCGGCCTGAACCTGCAATGGGGCGCGCAGCCCCGCCTGACCCGGCTGGTCGGGCCTGCACGGGCGAAGCGCATCATCATCCTCTGCGAGAAGATGGGGGCGGAACAGGCGCTGGACTGGGGCCTGGTGGACGAGGTCGCCGATGACGGCAAGACCGCCGAGCGGGCGCTGGAACTGGCGGAGGCTGCGGCCGCGATGCCGCCGACGGCGGTGCGGATGGTGAAGGAGGCGGTGAACGCCACCGCCAACGCGCTGAACCAGGTCTCCAGCTATGCCGACTTCGATCAGAGCTGGCTCGGCGCGAACCTGTCCGCGGCACAGGCCGCGCGGCAGTCCTTTAGCAAGAAGTAGGTTGTCCGCAGGCTTCGTCGGGGACCGTCAGTGCACGGTCTCCGCCGTTCCTGCGGCCTTGCCGATCCAGCGCCGGATGACGTTTTCCAGCCAGTCCCATTCCTGGTAGCCCATGGCGAGCAGGCGGTAGCGTTCCTCGTCATAGCCCAGCAGGGAAGGGAAGCCGTGGATACCGAGCTGGCGACTGAAGGCGAAGTCGCGCTCCGTCATTTCCCGCGCATTCTCGCTGGCGAAGGTCTCCAGGAACTGTTCCCGGTCCAGCCCGAACTCGGCGGCGATGTCGGCCAGGACCGTGGTGTCGGTGACGTCGCGGTTGTCGCGGTAGAACGCGCCCTGCAGCGCCTCCAGGAATTCCAGTGGCCGGTCGGTGCCGAGCTTCTTGGCCGTGATCAGCGCGCGGCTGGCAGGTTCGGTGTCGTAGACGAAGGTTTCCCGGTCGAAGAAGCCATAGTCGAAGGGCTGACCCGACGCCTCGTTCACATGTTCCCAGTGCTTGCGCACCTCTTCCTTGGCATGCGGCTTCATGGGCTTCGTGACGCCCGGATAGAGCCCGCCCATCACCAGCCGCACCGGAATCTCCGGAAAGGTCTCCCGGATGCGGCTCACCGTCGGCGCAAAGCCCCAGCACCATGAACACATCGGATCCGCGAGGAAGATGAAGCGCAGGGTCATGGTCGGGGCCTCCTGGAATGTTCGGTGAAACGCCGGATCAGCCGGCCTCGCTGAAGTTCGGGGCGCGTTTCTCCATGCCGGCGCGGACGGCTTCGAGCTGGTTCGGGCTGCCGATCAGCTGTTCCTGCTCGACGCTCTCGGCCATCAGCAGATCGGCCTCGTTGCTGTCCCCGCGCCGGTTGAGCAGTCGCTTGGCGGCGCGGATGGCGTCGGGGCTCTTGCCCGCGATCTCCCGCGCCAGTGTCATTGCCTCTGCATGCGGGTCAGTGGCGGCCCGGGTGGCGAAACCCAGCTGAACGGCTTCCTCGCCGGAGAACTGGCGGCCGGTGAAGGTCAGTTCGCGGACCACGTCGTCGCGGGCCAGTTCACGCATCAGCGGCAATCCCGCCATGTCCGGCACCAGGCCCCACTTGATCTCCAGCACCGACATGCGGGTGTCGGGGGCGACCAGGCGGATGTCCGCGCCGAGACAGATCTGCAGGCCGCCGCCAAAGGCGACGCCATGGACAGCCGCGATCACCGGCACCGGCAGGTTGCGCCAGCCCCAGGCCGTCTGCTGTGCCCGGTTGGCAATGCCATGGGTGCGGTTGGTCAGCCGTCCGACGCCTTCCACGTTGCCGCCACCCATCCGCCGGAAACTCTCGAAGTCCAGCCCGGCACAGAAGGCGCGGCCTTCGCCGGACAGCACCACCACCCGCACGCCGGGGCTGGCGGACAGCTGGTCGATGGCAGCGACAATGCCGTCGAACATGTCCGGGTCGAGGGCGTTCATCTTGTCCGCCCGGTTCAGCCGCACATCGGCGATGCCGTCTGCGATGGAGATGGCGACGCGGTCATTCATGGTGGCAGTCCTTCGGAACCGGGGGCAGGAGGGGCACCCCGCGAACACGGCGGGGTGCCCGGTTCACCGTGGCTCAGAGAGCCTCGACGATGGTGACGTTGGCCAGGCCACCGCCTTCGCACATGGTCTGCAGGCCCCAGCGCTTGCCGCGGGCATGCAGGGCGTTGATCAGCGTCGTCATCAGCTTGGCACCGGAGGCACCCAGCGGGTGACCCAGCGAGATCGCGCCGCCATTGACGTTCAGGCGCTCATGATCGGCCTCGATCTGCTGCAGCCAGGCCATCGGCACCGGCGCAAAGGCCTCGTTGACCTCGTAGAGGTCGATGTCACCGATCTTCATGCCCGCGCGCTGCAGCGCCTTGCGGGTGGCGCCGATCGGCTCCTCCAGCATGATCACCGGGTCGCCGCCGGTGATGGTCAGGTTGTGGATGCGGGCCAGCGGCTTCAGGTTGTGCTCCTTCAGTGCACGCTCGTTCACCACCAGCACGCCGGCCGCGCCGTCGCAGATCTGGCTGGCATTGGCGGCGGTGATCGCACCACCTTCCATCAGCAGCTTGACGGAACCGATGGACTCGGCGGAGGCGTCGAAGCGGATGCCCTCGTCCACGTCATGCATCTCGCGGCCCTCGTCGCCCTCGACTTCCAGCGGCAGGATCTCGTTCCGGAACGCGCCCTCTTCCGTCGCGCGGATGGCGCGCTTGTGGCTCTCCAGCGCGAAGGCATCGAGCTGGTCGCGCTTGAAGCCGTACTTCTTCACGATCATCTCGGCGCCGGTGAACTGGCTGAACTGCACGCCGGGGTAGCGCTCTTCCATCTTCGGGCTCATCGGGATGCCGAGACCGGCCTCCGCCGCCAGCCGGGTCGGTGCGCCCATGGGCACGCGGGTCATGCTCTCGACACCGGCGGCGATGACGATGTCCATGGTGCCGGACATCACCGCCTGCGCGGCAAACTGGATCGACTGCTGCGACGAACCGCACTGGCGGTCGATCGACACCGCCGGCACGCTCTCCGGCAGCTTGGAGGCGAGCACGCAGTTGCGGCCGATATGGAACGACTGCTCACCGGCCTGGCCGACACAGCCCATCACCACGTCCTCGATGGCCGCCGGGTCGATGCCGCTGCGGTCCACCAGCGCGTCCAGCACCGCACCGCCCAGGTCGGCGGGGTGCCATTCCTTCAGACGGCCATTGCGGCGGCCACCGGCGGTGCGTACCGCCTCGACGATATATGCTTCAGGCATCGCTCAGTTCTCCCGGTCATTGGAATGCTGTTGCAGCAGGTATGCCTTGACCTCCGGCGCAGGGCAAGCCTGCCACGGCGCATGCCAAGGCCGCCGCTGTCGCATTGTTGATGCTTGTTATTGACAATCATTCTCAGTCGCACCATTCTTTGCGTCAGGCGAGGAGACCGGAGCACACGAGACAGCCATGTATGTCTGTATCTGCAATGCCCTGACGGACTGCCAGATCAACGATGTGATCGATGGCGGGGAGTGTGATGCCCTGGCGGTGCATCCGCAGCTTGGCTGCACCACCCGTTGCGGCAAGTGCATTCCGACCATTGCCGACATGATGGATGCACGACAACAGGCGGTATCCGGCGAACTCAGCCTGGCGGCGGAATAGCGCCATGTTCGCCACCAATGCGATGCGGCACTGGATCGTTGCTCGGCGGTTGATGCCCCGGGTCCCCGGGTCGACACCTGCGCCCTTCGTGGTTCATGATGGACTCGCCGTGACGGTGACCGAATCCGGTCTCGCGCGGTCGAGTTCCGACGCCTCAGCACGAAAGGTCGCGCCGCATGAAGGGAAATCCGGACGTCATCGCCTGCCTTAACAAGGTTCTCTACAACGAACTGATCGCGATCAATCAGTACTTCCTGCATGCACGGATGCTGAAGGACTGGGGCCTCACCCGCCTCGGCAAGCACGAGCATGACGAGTCCATCGACGAGATGAAGCATGCCGACGACCTGATCGAACGCATCCTGTTCCTCGAGGGGCTGCCCAACCTGCAGGATCTCGGCAAGCTGCGCATCGGCACTGATACCAGGGAAATCCTGGAGTGTGACCTGGCGCTGGAGATGGATGCCATTCCGGATCTCCGTGCCGGCATCGCGACGGCGGAGGCCGCCGGGGACTACATCAGCCGCGAGCTGATGGAGGACATCCTGGAATCGGAAGAGGAACATGTGGACTGGCTGGAGACGCAGCTGGGCCTGATCGAGCGGGTGGGCCTGCAGAACTACAACCAGTCGCAGATGGGTGAAGGCGACTCTTGACCGGCGGGTTGCCTCCCGTCCGGGACATCGACCACCTGATGGTTCATGTCCATGACGTGGAGGCAGCCGGACAGCGGTTCGAGGCGCTGGGCTTCACGGTCACGCCGAAGAGCAGCATGGCGGCGCTTGGGCTGAGCAACCGGTGCGTCCTGTTCCAGCCTGCGAACGACCACTGCTGCAACTACATCGAACTGATGGCGATGGAGGATCCGGGCCGGGTTCCGTCCTTCATGCATGACGTGCTGGGCACGGCGGAAGGGCCGGTCTCCCTGGTCATGGCGACACCGGACGCGCGCGCCGCTGCGGATGACTTCGCGGCACGCGGGGTGCCCTGCCATCCGCCGTTCGACGTGCAGCGCGACTGGCACCTGGGCGACGGCATCGATGTGCAGGTCGCCTTCGGTGTCTGCATGCCCGAAGCCGGTCGTGCCCCGCTCTACTGGAACCTGTGCGAGCACCGGACCCGGCAGCACTATGTCCGTCCCGACATCACCACCCATGCGAACGGCGCGCGCCGTATTGCCGGGGTGGAGGCCGTCGCCAGCGATCCGCTGCAGGTGGCCCGTTCCCTGGGCGCTGACTGGTCAACGCCTGTACGGCAGGACGCTGCCGGTGCCTGTCACCTGCACCCCGGCGACGTGACCCTGTCGATCAGCCAGGACAGGGGCGCATCCGAACCGGCCATTGTCGCCCTGCGCCTGGAGGAACTGTCACCGGAGTCCGCGACGACCCTCTTCGGACTGGAACTCAGGCGCGCCTGACACGCGGCCCTGTCCAGGTGCGTTTCCATGTGTCGGACCGACGCCGTTTGTGAGAGAATCAGCGACAGCCATGGAACGTGCCAAAGCCATCGAGAAGATCAGGGAATGCTCAAGGGATGTACTGGGCCTTGGCGCGACGGCACTGTATCTCTTCGGATCAACGGGGCGGGACGAGGCCGGGCCGGAGAGCGATATCGACGTCTTCGTGGACTATGATCCGAAGTCGCGCTTTTCCCTGATCCAGATGGCGGCGATCCGCAATGTCCTGCAGGACCAGTTGGGTGTCAGGGTTGACGTGACGACCCGCAATGGCCTGCATCCTCGCCTGAAGGCCTCCATCGAGAACGAAGCGCAGCGGGTCATCTGAGTGGCGAAGGACCCGACGATCTATCTGGATGACATGCTGGAAGCGATCAGCCAGGCGGAGGAAGCCGTCTCGGGCCTTACACTCGCCGAGTTCAGCGATGCCGGACACTGGCAGACCCGCTACGCGGTGCAGCGTTGTATCGAGATCATCTCCGAAGCGAGCCGACATGTCCCTCAGCGATACAAGGCCGACTATCCAACCGTTCCGTGGCGCGAGATCGCGGGCATCGGAAACATCCTTCGCCACGAGTATCGCTTCGTCGCCGATGAGGTCATCTGGAACACCGTCGGGACCGGCCTGTCGGAACTCGAGGCGGTCCTGCTGGAGATGAGATCAAGGCCCGGAGGAACCGATCCGGACACGGGTGGAGACTGACTGCGGCCCGGCAAGGCCGCGCGGCTGCCTTTCATTCAGTCTGAGAGAACAGCCTGGGATGCGGGTGGCAGGAAGCGGCCCGCGCCGTGGTCCATGTCGCGCAGGGCCTTCAGGATGGCGACGAGGCCGTCGTCGCGCAGCCGTTCCAGGTCGCGGATCGAGGTATCGCCTGCCTGGTCGTCGGACTGGCTGACGATGCGGTCGAGCAGTTCGTCGGTCAGTTCCGGCGCCTCCAGCTTCGTCCAGGGCAGCTTCAGGGCCGGGCCGAACTGGCTCATGAAGTGGCGCATGCCGGCTTCCCCGCCGGCGACGCGGTAGATCAGGAAGGTGCCCATCAGGGACCAGCGCAGGCCCGGACCCATGTGGATCGCGCGATCGATCTCCTCCACCGTCGCAACGCCGTCATTGATCAGGTGCAGCGCCTCCCGCCAGACCGCCTCCAGCAGCCGGTCGGCGATGAAGCCGTCGATCTCGTGGCGGACATGCAGTGGGTGCATCCCGATGGATTCGTAGATCGCGCTGGCCCGCGCAATGGTTTCAGCCGCGGTCCGCTCCCCCCCGCAAAGCTCCACCAGCGGCAGCAGGTAGACCGGGTTGAAGGGGTGTCCGACGGTCAGCCGACCGGGATGTTTCATGCCGGATTGCAACCGGGTCGGCAGCAGGCCGGAGGTGGAGGAACCGATGATCACCTCCGGTGCCAGCAGGGCATCGGCGGCGGCCAGTACCTCGATCTTCAGGGCCTCCTGTTCGGGAAGGCTTTCCTGCACGAACTGCGCATCTTCCAGTGCCTCCTCCAGCCGCGTGACGACCCTCAGTCGCCCCTCTGCCGGGCGACCATCCGGGTGCAGGCCGGCAAGCGCGCGGCGGGCATTGGCGAAGACCTCCGACAGTTTCCGTTCCGCCTCCGGATCCGGGTCGAACACCGTGACATCAGACCCGGCAAGGCAGAACCGCGCCGCCCAGCCGCCTCCGATGACGCCGCCGCCGATCAGGCCGACGCGGGCGGGCCGGGCACCATTTCCCACTTCGCCGCTCACCGCTTCACCAGCTTCAGCTTCTCGCGCACCTCGGCGGGGCCGAGTACGCGGACATTCATCCCGTGCAGGATGCTCACGGCCCGCTCCACCAGGGAGCCGTTGGTGGCCAGCACGCCCTTCTCCAGCCAGAGATTGTCCTCCAGCCCGACACGGACATTGCCGCCCGCCAGTACGGCCATGGCGACGAAGGGGATCTGCATGCGGCCGATGGAGAAGGCGGACCAGGTGGCCCCGGACGGCAGGCGGTTGACCATCGCCATCAGGGTCTGCGGATCATCCGGTGCGCCGTAGGGAATGCCCATGCAGAGCTGCACCATCAGCGGGTCGTCCAGGTAGCCGTCGCGCACCAGTTCGTTGACGAACACCAGGTGGCCGGTGTCGAACACCTCCAACTCCGGCCGGACGCCCAGTTCCTTCACCCGCATCGCCATGGTGCGGAGCGCGCCGGGCGTGTTGGTCATGACGTAGTCGGATTCGGCGAAGTTCATCGTGCCGCAGTCCAGGGTACAGATCTCCGGCAGCAGTTCCTCGACATGTTTCAGCCGCTCCAGCGGTCCCACCATGTCCGTGCCTGCAGGGTCCAGCGGCAACGGGCGCTCGCCTGGGCCGAAGACCATGTCCCCGCCCATGCCGGCGGTCAGGTTGATGATCACGTCAACGTCCGCCGCGCGGACCCGTTCCACCACTTCGCGGTAGAGGGCGGTGTCGCGGCTGCCCCGGCCCGTTTCCGGGTCGCGGACATGGATATGGGCGATGGCGGCACCGGCACGTGCGGCCTCGATGGCGCCGTCCGCGATCTCGGCGGGCGTCACGGGCACGTTGGGCGACTTGTCGGTCGTGGCACCGGAGCCGGTGACGGCACAGGTGACGAATGCCTCGAAATTCATGACGGCCCTCCCTTGCTTGCCGAAGACAGCAATATGCGGCCCCCGGCCATCAGGAAAGCCCGTTCCCGACGCATTCTGCCGCAACCGGGATACCCGGTTTCTCCGATAGGGCGGTAAGCAGGGAAAAAATCCAGGGTGGGGAGGACCGCCATGACATTCCGCATCACCGTCGGGCCGCGCATCCGCAAGTCGCCCTATTTCGATGCCACCGTGGCTGCGGGGGTCACGGACATGACCGTCTACAACCACATGTACATGCCCAGCAGCTACGGCGATTTCGCGGCCGAGTACCGGCGGCTGGTCGAGACGGTGGCGCTCTGGGACGTGGCGGTGGAGCGCCAGGTGCAGGTCAGTGGTCCGGACGCTGCGCGCCTGGTGCAGTACCTGGTGCCGCGCGACATCTCGCGGATGCGGGTCGGACAGGGGCGTTACGCGTTGCTGAACGACGCGCAGGGCCGGCTGATCAACGATCCGGTGCTGCTGAAACTGGCGGAGGACCGTTTCTGGTTCTCCATCGCCGACTCGGACATGGAGTACTGGGTGGGCGGCATCGCCGGCGCCCTCGGCATGGATGTGGAGGTATCGGAGCCGGATGTCTCGCCGCTCGCCGTCCAGGGACCGAATGCGCCGCTGGTGGTGGCAGACCTGTTCGGCGACTGGATCCACGACCTGAAATACTTCGCCTTCCGCGAGACCGAGCTGGACGGCATTCCGCTGATCCTCGCCCGCTCCGGCTGGAGCAAGCAGGCGGGCTACGAGCTTTACCTGATGGACGGGACGCGCGGAGTGGAACTGTGGAACCGGGTGATGTCGGCCGGGCTGCCCCACGGCATCGGTCCCGGTGCTCCTAACATCGTGGAACGGACGGAGGGTGACCTGCTCTCCTGGGGTGCCGACACGCGCCCCGACGCGAATGCCTTCGAGCTCGGGATGGGCGACTTCATCAACCTGGACATGGCACACGACTTCATCGGCAAGGACGCGCTGCGGCGCATCCGTGACGAAGGGCCGAAGCGCCGTCGCGTCGGCCTGTTCGTCGACCCGCCGGTGCTGGCCCCGAACGAGGACAACTGGACGGTGCGGACCCGTGCAGGCGACCCGGCCGGAACGGTGTCCATCGCGGTGCCGTCCATCCGGCTGGAGCGCAACATCGCCATCGCCCTGGTGGACGTGGCCCACGCCGGGGTGGGCACGGACCTGGTGATCGAGACACCGGAGGGTATCCGCGCGGCCGAGGTGACGACGCTGCCGTTCATCCAGCCGGGTTGAATTCACCCGTCTGTCCGGACCGGAAGGCGGGCAGGCTATTCCGACAGGCAGGCGGCGATCAGCTGGCGGAAGGCGTCGGCGCGGTGGCTCATGGCGTGCTTGGCGTCCGGTTCCATCTCGCCGAAGCTGATCTGGTGGCCCAGTGGCTGGAACACTGGATCGTAGCCGAAGCCGCGGGTGCCACGCGGCGGGAAGGTGATCTCTCCCTCCACCTTGCCCTCGAAGGCGACTTCCTCCCCGTCGGGCCAGACCAGCGCCAGGGCGCAGATGAACCGCGCGGTGCGCTCGGGCCGTCCGCTGGCCGCCATGTCGCGCTCCAGCCGCTGCATCGCGAAACCGAAATCCCGGTCGGGACCGGCATAACGCGCCGAATGGATGCCCGGTGCCCCGTCCAGCGCATCCACGGCCAGGCCGGAATCGTCCGACAGCGCCGGCAGGCCGGACGCCAGCGCGGCGGCACGCGCCTTCAGCAGCGCATTGCCGATGAAGCTGTCCTCGGTCTCCTCCGGCTCCGGCAGGTCCAGTTCACCCGCCGACACCGCCTCCAGCCCGAACGGGCGCAGCAGGTCATTGATCTCCCGCACCTTGCCGGCATTGTGGCTGGCGACGACGATCCGCTGTTCCGTCAGGCGTCGGGCCATGGCGCTCAGCCCTGCACGGCCGCGCGCTGCAGTTCGGTCAGCTCCGTCGCGCCCTTGCGGGCCAGCCGCAACAGTTCCATGAACTCCGCATCGGTGAAGGGCGTGCCCTCCGCCGTGGCCTGGATCTCGACCAGCGTGCCGCCATCGGTGATGACGAAGTTGCTGTCGGTCTCCGCCTTCGAGTCCTCGTCATAGTCCAGGTCCAGCACCGGCTGCCCCTCGTAGATGCCGCACGAAATGGCAGCGACCTGGCCGATCAGCGGGATGGACTTGATCGCCCCCTTCTCCACCAGCCCGGCCAGCGCGATGTGCAGCGCCACCCAGCTTCCGGTGATCGCCGCGGTGCGGGTGCCGCCATCGGCCTGCAGCACGTCGCAGTCGACGCGGATCTGGCGCTCGCCGAATCCCTCCAGGTTCGTCACCGCGCGCAGCGACCGGCCGATCAGCCGCTGGATCTCCTGCGTCCGGCCGGACTGCTTGCCACGCGCGGCCTCCCGGTCGGTGCGGGTGTGGGTGGAACGCGGCAGCATGCCGTACTCCGCCGTGACCCAGCCACGGCCCGAATTGCGCAGCCAGCCGGGGACACGTTCCTCCACCGTCGCGGCACAGAGCACGTGCGTGTCGCCGAAGCGGACCAGGCAGGACCCCTCCGCATGGCGTGCGAAACCGGGTTCCAGGCTGACGGTGCGCATCTGGTCGGCGGCGCGGCCGGAGGGACGGGACATGGGGACTCCTGTGGCTTTGGTCCGGGCAGGACGGGTGGCGCCTTCTATCCCCCGCGCCCGATATCTTCAACCCGCGTGGCCTGCCATCTTCCATGCCGACACCGGACACCCTAGATTTGGCGCATGAGCGAGAACAACACGATCCAGTCCCTGAACCAGCGCAGCCGGGAGATCTTTCGCCATATCGTGGAGGATTTCCTGCAGACGGGCGCCCCCGTGGGGTCGCGCACCATCTCGCGCAGGCTTGTCTCCCCCCTTTCACCGGCCTCCATCCGCAACGTGATGGCGGACCTGGAGGATGCCGGGCTGCTCTACGCGCCGCACACCTCCGCTGGGCGTCTGCCCACCGACCAGGGCCTCCGGCTGTTCATCGACGGGCTGCTGGAGATCGGCGACCTGACGGACGAGGAGCGGGCCTCCATCGAGGGGCGCTGCACCTCGCAGGGCCGCAACTACACCGACGTGCTGACGGAGGCGTCGGACCTGCTCTCCAGCCTGTCGGGCTATGCCGGGCTGGTGACGGTGCCGAAGAACGACCAGCCGCTGAAGCACCTGGAGATCGTCAGCCTGTCGCCGGACCAGGCGCTGGTGGTCATGGTCACCGTGGGTGGCGTGGTCGAGAACCGGCTGATCAGCGTGACGCCGGGCCTCACCCCGTCGGCACTGGTGGAGGCCGGGAACTACCTCAATGACCGGTTGCGGGGCCGCACGATCCGGGAGGCCCGGGCCGAGATCCTGAAGGAAGTCGAGGCGCAGCAGGCCAAGCTGGACCGGCTGGCGGCGAAGGTGGTGGAGGCCGGGCTGGCCGACTGGGCCGGCAGCGACAACACCCCCAGCCGCCTGATCATCCGGGGCCGGTCGCGGCTGCTGGACGATGTCACGGCGATCGAGGACCTGGAGCGGCTGCGGCTGCTGTTCAACGACCTGGAGGCGAAGGGCGACCTGCTCAACATCCTGGACATGGCCCAGGACGGGGAGGGGGTGCGGATCTTCGTCGGCTCCGAGAGCAACCTGTTCAGCCTGACCGGGTCGTCGGTGATCGTCGCCCCCTTCACCGACAGCCAGCAGCAGATCATCGGCTCCATCGGTGTCATCGGTCCGACGCGCTTGAATTATGCCCGGATCATTCCCATGGTTGACTACACGGCAAAGGTGGTCGGACGCCTGATGGGTTGACGCGGGCCGCCGAAACCGCCACCTGCCTGCAGCAGCATGCATCCATGCGGAAGATTTCCTTGCGATCAGGGCGGACTGATGACTGACGAGAACAAGAAGGACCCGGCGGCGGAAGCCGCCAACGATGATGTTGTCGAGAACGAGACGGCAGCTTCGGAGGCCCCGGTGGAGGGTGCCGACGCGGAGGCCGCCGACACCGGCATCGAGGTCGGGCTGCCGGAAGAGGACCAGGTTGCCGAACTGACGGCGGAGGTCGCGGCGCTGAAGGACCGGCTGGTCCGCACCTATGCCGACCTGGAGAACACCCGCAAGCGGGCGGAGCGTGACCGCCAGGATGCGCTGAAGTTCGGTGCCAGCAAGTTCGCTCGCGACATGTGCGAGGTCGCCGACAACCTGCGCCGCGCCCTGTCGTCGGTGCCGGAGGATGCGGGCGACCCCGACCTCGCGGCGCTGGCCGAGGGGGTGAAGGTGACGCAGGCGGCGCTGACCCAGATCTTCGAACGTCACGGCGTGAAGCAGATCGAGGCGCGGGACCAGAAGTTCGACCCCAACCTGCACGAGGCGATGACGGAGATCGAGATTCCCGGCGCGCCGGCAGGGGTCTGCGTCGACGTGATCGAGGAAGGGTACACCCTGAACGGTCGCCTGCTGCGCCCGGCGCGGGTGGTGGTGGCGAAGGGCAGCCCGGCGGCGGGTCCGGCTGTCGATACCACCGCCTGATCCTCCACTCCGGCGCGTTCAATTCCGCACCTGAATCGCCGATCCGGGGTCCGGGGCATTTTTTTTTGCCCTGAATCGCCCTTGCGACGCGAAAGCGACTGGCCATGTTGACGACACTTTTGCTACAGGCAGGGCACTCAGCGGTGCATGGTGCCCGCGTCATGCCGCGAAGGGCATTTCTCAGGCGATAAGCAAGACAGGACACGGCGTCGTCTCACGTGCCTGTGGGGAGAGAGTAACTTGGACAATCTCGGACCGACGATCAGCAGCCACGGGCTGGAGAAACAGGGCTTTGGTGGCGTCAGCACGGCGCACTGGAACTACGGCACTGCGGCACTCTATACCGCTGCACTGGGTCGGCACGAGGCGCGGATCGGCCGCGGCGGTGCGCTGGTGGTGGAAACCGGCATCCACACCGGCCGCTCGGCGCAGGACAAGTTCATCACCCGCGAGAGCAGCTCCGCCGACAACATCTGGTGGGGCGCGGTCAACAAGGACATCACCGAGGATGTCTTCGACGCGCTGCTGGGCCGGATGCAGGGTTACCTGACCGGGCGCGAGGTCTTCGTGCAGGACTGCTGGGCCGGGGCGGCGAAGGAGCATCGCCTGGGCGTCCGCGTGATCACGGAGCGTGCCTGGCACAACCTTTTCGCGCGCAACATGTTCATCCAGCCGACGGCGGAGGAACTGACCGACTTCGCGCCGCAGTTCACCATTGTCCAGGCCCCGAACTTCCGCGCCGATCCGGAGCGTGACGGGACCCGTTCCGACTGTTTCATCCTGGTCAATTTCGCCCGCCGCCTGGTGCTGATCGGTGGCACCCACTATGCTGGCGAGATCAAGAAGTCGGTCTTCTCCATCCTCAACTACCTGCTGCCGGAACGGTCGATCATGCCGATGCACTGCTCGATCAATGTCGGGGAGAAGGGGGATTCGGCGATCTTCTTCGGCCTGTCCGGGACCGGCAAGACGACGCTGTCGGCCGATCCGCGGCGCATGCTGGTCGGCGATGACGAGCATGGCTGGGCCGATGACGGCGTGTTCAATTTCGAAGGCGGCTGCTACGCCAAGGTGATCAACCTTTCGGCGGAGGCCGAGCCGGAGATCCACAAGACCACCGGCATGTACGGCACGGTGCTGGAGAACGTGGTCATGGACCCGATGACCGGGGAACTGGACCTGTTCGACAACAGCCTGACCGAGAACACCCGCGCGTCCTATCCCATCGACTTCATTCCCAATGCCAGCCCGACCGGCGTTGCCGGACACCCGGCCAACGTGGTGATGCTGACGGCGGACGCCTTCGGCGTGCTGCCGCCGATCGCGCGGCTGACGCCGGAGCAGGCGATGTACCACTTCCTGTCCGGCTACACCGCGAAGGTTGCCGGCACCGAGAAGGGCCTGGGCAAGGAGCCGCAGGCCACCTTCTCCACCTGCTTCGGTGCGCCGTTCATGCCGCGTCACCCCTCCGTCTACGCCAACCTGCTGGGCGCCAAGATCGCCAGGCACGGGGCCGACTGCTGGCTGGTGAATACCGGCTGGACCGGCGGCGTCTACGGCGTCGGGCAGCGCATGCCCATCCACCACACCCGCGCCCTGCTGAACGCGGCGCTGGACGGATCGCTGGCCGGTGTGCCGACGCGGACCGACCCGAACTTCGGCTTCCAGGTTCCGACGTCCTGCCCGGGGGTGCCGGACGAGGTGCTGAACCCGCGCCTGACCTGGAGCGATGGCGGCGCCTATGACAGCAAGGCACACGAGCTGGTCGGTCGTTTCAACGACAACTTCACCCAGTTCGAATCCTACGTCGAGGCGGAGATCCGCGGCGCAGCCCCGGCCGTCGCTGCCTGACGCAGCAGACAGCTCGCGAGACATTGCGGCGCTGGCGGACCTGTTCCGTCGGCGCCGCTTTCGTTCGTGCGACCTGCAGCGCCGGGATGGGCGCTGAAGGCGCTACAGCAGCAGCCAGGCGCCCAGGCCGAGGAAGGCGAAGAAGCCGACAATGTCGGTGATGGTGGTCAGGAACACGGCGCTGGAGATCGCCGGATCGACACCCGCGCGGTCCAGGCCCAGCGGGATCAGGATGCCGGCCAGCCCGGCAACGATCATGTTGATGATCATGGCGGCTGCGATGACACCACCCAGGACCGGGTCCTGGAACCAGAGCACCGTGGCCAGCCCGATCAGCACGGCGAAGGCGACACCGTTGATGCCGCCGACGATCAGTTCCTTGGAGACCTGGCGCAGCGCGTTCGACGTGGTCAGGTCCTTCGTGGCCAGGGCGCGCACGGCGATGGCCAGGGTCTGCGTGCCGGCATTGCCGCCCATCGAGGCGACGATGGGCATCAGCACGGCCAGGGCCACCACCGCCTCGATCGTGGCGTCGAACAGGCCGATCACGGCTGAGGCCAGCAGAGCGGTACCGAGGTTGATCAGCAGCCAGGCAAAGCGGCTCTTCGTGGTGCGCAGGACACCGACATTCAGGTCGTCCTGGCGCACACCGGAGATCTGGAACAGGTCTTCCTCCGCCTCTTCCTCGACGATCTCGACCACGTCGTCGACCATGACCACGCCCAGCATCCGGCCGTCGGCATCGACGACGGGGGCGGAGGTCAGGCCGTACTGGCGGAACTGGTAGGCCACGTCGCCCTCGTCCATGTCGACCGGCAGGCTGATCGGGTCGGCATCCATGATGTCGCCGATCCGCACCGGGCGCTTGGTGCGCATGGCCCGGTCCAGCGGCACCCAGCCGATGGGCTTGAAGGCGGCGTCGATCACGTAGAGGCCGTAGAACTCGTCGGGCAGGTCCTCCGTGCGGCGCAGGTGGTCGATGACCTGCCCCATGGACCAGAAGGCGGGGACGGCCACGAAGTCGCGCTGCATCAGGCGACCGGCCGAGTCCTCCTCGAACGACAGCCCTTCCTCCAGCGGGCGGCGCACATCCTCCGCGACGGCGTTCAGGACGGCCTTCTGCTGGTCCTCGCTCAGGGCGTCGAGGACGTAGACGGCGTCGTCCTCGTCCAGCTCGGAGATGGCTTCCGCCACGCGCCGGGGACCGAGCATCTCCACCAGTGCGTCACGCACCGGCTCGTCCATCTCCGCCAGGGCCTCGGGTTCCAGGCTGTCGCCGACGACACGGAACAGGGTCTCGCGCCGGTCGCGGTCGAACAGTTCGAACAGGTCGGCCTGGTCGGCAGCATGCAGCCCGGCGAGGGACTCCCGGACGGAATCGTCGTCCCCCGCATCCAGCGCCAGCCGGATCTCGCGCACCAGTTCCGGCGTCAGCCCGCGGTCTTCCGGGGCTTCCTCGCCGTCGGGAATCTCGTCATCACGCATACGGGGAGGCTCCATGGGGAGAGGAGGCAGGGACCGTTGCGCGGATAATGCCGTGTTGCGCTGCAGCGTTCAAATGACATGATGCCCCGGTGAGCCGTTTCCGCCGTTTCCGCGACGCCCACGATCTCCGCCGGGGGCCGAACGGCAGAAGGCCCGCCGCGGTTTCCCGCGACGGGCCTTCCGGATCAGTCGGTTCAGTGAAGCCCGATCAGTTCAGCTTCATCTGACCCTTCACTTCCTCGATGCCGTCCAGCATGCGCTTGTGCAGGACGTCCACGACCTCGCCCTGGGACTTGGTCATCATCTCGGTCAGCTCACGGACGTTGGCGACGGCCTTCTCCATGGCGGCCTTCGCGGCCTCGGTCTGGGCCTCGACGTCAACCTTGGCACCGCCTTCGCTCAGGTCCTTGACGGCAGCCTGGGCCTCTTCGACGGCCTGCTGGGCGATGGTCACCTGGCGCTCGAAGATCGCGCGGAAACCGTCCATGGCCAGCTGGTTGGCGGCGGTGACAGCTTCAAAGTTCTTCTGCTGGATCGCCATCATCGACGTGAAGTCGACGTTCGGCATCTTCATCTCGGACATCAGCTTGCCGAAGTCGGCAAAGGGGAAAGCAGCCTTGGTCATTGGTTTCGCTCCTGCATCGTGTTGTTCGGTGCAGCTCTCTTTTTGTGCGCTGCAACATGCACCCCTATATGCAACCTCGCACCTGCAGCGTCAAGGGTTAATTTTGTGCAGCGCACAATAATTTTCGCAGGCGCGGTGATTGCCTCCGCCGCACATGAAGAACCCCGCCGGCCCTGGTGGACCGACGGGGTTGCCATGCTTTCCGTCCGGCCCCGCGGCGCGGGGCAGGCTGGATCAGAAGGAGCGGGAGACCGCGAACACCACCGTGGCGTCGGCGCCGACGACGTTCTGGTCGGTATCGACGTAGGAGACGCTGAAGTCGAAACCGAGGAACGACTTGGACAGGCCGATGGACCAGTCGGTGACCGGCGAACCCTGCTCGATCATCTGGTAGCCGATGCCGGCATCCAGTGCGAACTCGCCCGGCAGCGGAATGCTGACACCGGCGTTGGAATAGAGGGCATCACCGGTGCCGCCGAAGAAGTCCGGCGAATAGGCCGCGCCGATGGAGACCGCTGCGACGTCGAAGTCGTAGCCGAGGCCGACATAGCCTTCCAGGAAGTTGAAGTTGAAGCGGTCGGACGAGCCCGGGTAGGCGTAGTACAGCAGCCCGACATCATAGGAGAAGCTCTCGATCTCGTTGGCGAAGCCGCCATAGAAGTCGGTTTCGATATGGGCGTCGTTGAACTCCACGTTGGAGCCCCAGACACCCAGGTAGACACCGCTGTCATGGCTCCAGTCGAAGCCACCCTGGATCGCCGGCTCGCTGTCGGCCTGGGTGAACCCGCGGAAGCGATAGTCGGAGACGAAGCCGACATTGGCGGAGAATTCACCGGGAAACTGGAACGAGTCCCCCTCTGAATGGCTGGCGGCCTGGACGGTGGCCTGAACGCCGAAAAGGGCCGCACCGGCGATGCCGGCGGCCAGAAGGGTCTTCTTGAACATTGCGAAACGCACTCCTCATCGCGATACAGACACCGGCATGCGGTGTCCCCCGAGGCGATGGTTCAGCAAGCATGATACCAGAATGCGGCATCTGTCACTTTTTCGTAACACATTGATAAACATATGGAATTTATTGGCAATTTTTTGGGCAGACGCGATTCTGCGCAAGTTGCGCGCAAGATGTTGCCGGAAATTTGTGCAGCGCACAAATATTGTGCGGTCGCCTCGGGCGGAATTCCGCCGGGGAAGCTTGGCACTACCGTTCCCGTACCAGTTCCGGTAGGATTCCGTTATCAATCAGGCTGATAGGCTTCCTGCCAGTCAGCGGAACGGGTCGAAATGGCGGTAGAAACCCTCGAGAACGGTGCAGAGCTCAGGCAGTTGCAACGCGGCATCCAGGCGATGCGCGATGCACTGGACGAGAAGGACCGGGAGGCCCGGCGCCGGGTCCAGCAGGCGGAGGTCGCGTCCCAGAGCGAGATCCGCACGCTGAAGAGCACGGCGCAGGCGCTTCGCGACGAGCTGGAGAGCGAGCGTAACCGCAGTGCGCGCCTGGTGCAGGCGGAGAAGCAGGCGGCGTCGGCGGAGATCCAGCAACTCAAGGACACGGCACAGGCGCTGCGCGACACGCTGGAATCCCAGCGGGTCGAGACCCAGCGGCTGGTGCAGGCGGAGCGGCAGGGCGCCTCCGCCGAGATCCGGGAGCTGAAGGAAACCGCCCAGGCACTGCGCGACACGATCGAGTCGCAGCGGCTGGAGACGCAGCGGCTGGTGCAGGCGGAACGCCAGGGTGCCGCGGCCGAGATCCAGCAACTGAAGGACACGGCGCAGGCGCTGCGTGACACGCTGGAAGCACAGCGGATGGAGACCCAGCGGCTGATCCAGGCGGAGAAGCAGGCGGCCGCAGCGGAGATCCAGGAACTGAAGAACACCACCCAGTCCCTGCGCGACCGCCTGACGGAGCAGCTGAACGAGACCCAGCGGCTGGTGCAGGCGGAGAAGCAGGCGGCAGCGGCGGAGATCCAGCAGCTGAAGGACACGGCGCAGGCGCTGCGCGACACGCTGGAGGAACAGCGGGTGGAGACGCAGCGGCTGGTGCAGGCGGAGCGCCAGGGCGCGGCGGCGGAGATCCGGGAACTGAAATCCACGGCCCAGTCGCTGCGGGATGAAATGGACGAAACCCGCATCGCGGGGGAGCAGGCGGTACAGCGGGTGAAACGCGAGATGGCGGCTGAAAACCGGCAATTGCATGATACAGTACAGGCGTTGCGCGACGAGATGGATGAACTGCGCGCCGTGCAGCGGGAAAACATGCAGGAACAGTCACGTCTGCATGTGAACGAACTGAGCCAGTTGCGAACAACCATCCAGCGGCTGCGTGACCGCCTGGAGGAGAAGCAGCATGTATGACAGCCCGGCACGAAGTCCCAAGTCCTCCGGGGGCAAGGATGCCAACATGTCCCAGTCGGAGCATCTGCGGCACCTGCAGATGCTGCTCGACGTGTCGCGCCAGGTCGCGGCGCTGGATACCCTGGATGCTGTCCTGGATACCCTGATCACCGTCGCGGTGAAGGAGACACGGGCGGAGCGCGGCACCCTGTTCCTGCACGACGCCTCGACGGGAGAACTCTATTCCCGCGTCGCCCAGGGCATCCGCACGCACGAGATCCGCATCCTCGACAATGCCGGTATTGCCGGTGCCGTGTTCCATTCCGGCGTCGGCGAGATCGTCAGCGACGCCTATGGCGACGAACGCTTCAATGCGGAGGTCGACAAGGAAACCGGGTTCAAGACCGAATCGATCCTCTGCGCCCCGGTGAAGAACGCCAAGGGCGAGATCATCGGCGTTGCCCAGGTGCTGAACAAGGCGGAGGGCGCGTTCTCCGACCTCGACATGGCGGTGCTGGAGGGCATGACCACCCAGTGCGCGATCACCCTGCAGTCGATGCAGCTTGTCGAGCGGATGGAGAGCACGCGCAAGCGCGAGATCGAGTTCCTGAACGTCGTCTCCGACATGACTTCCGAACTGGAACTGACCCGGCTGCTGCAGCGGGTGATGTCGGAAGCCACCCGGATGCTGGACGCGGAACGCTCCACCCTGTTCATCAATGACGAGAAGACCAACGAGCTGTTCAGCCACGTGGGGGAGGGGCTGGACTCGGTGGAGATCCGGCTGCCGAACCACCTGGGCATTGCCGGTGCGGTTTTCGTCTCCGGCGAGACGGTGAACATCCCCTATGCCTATGCCGACCTGCGCTTCAACCCGGGCTTTGACAAGCAGACGGGCTTCTTCACCCGCTCCATCCTCTGCGTGCCGGTGGTCAACAAGGCGGGCAAGGTCATCGGCGTCACCCAGGCGCTGAACAAGCGCGGCGGCCCGTTCTCCGACGAGGACGAGAGCCGCCTGAAGGCCTTCACCGCACAGATCGCCATCGGCCTGGAGAACGCCAAGCTGTTCGGCGATATCCAGGCGATGAAGAACTACAACGAGAGCATGCTGCAATCCATGTCGAACGGTGTCGTCACCTTCGACGAGGAGCGGGAGGCGAAGACCTGCAACGCCGCCGGTGCCCGCATCATGCGCGTCGCCGCGAAGGAGGTGATCGGCCAGAAGGCGGATGACGTCTTCGGGGAGGCGAATGCCTGGTTGATGGAGAAGATCGAGCGGGTGGAGGAGAGCCGGGAGGGCGACACCTCCGTCGATGCCGAACTGGTGTTCGAGGGCGAGAAGGTCTCTGCCAATGTCAACGTGCTCCCGCTCACCTCCGGCGACGGCAAGCCGCTCGGCACGCTGGTGATGATCGAGGACATCTCCAACGAGAAGCGGGTGAAGTCCACCCTGTCGCGCTACATGGATCCGGGCCTGGCCGACCAGATGCTGGCCGGTGGCAACCAGGAGGAAATCCTGGGCGGTAAGGACACGGTCGCCACCGTGCTGTTCTCCGACGTGCGCGGCTTCACGACGATCACGGAATCGCTCGGGGCGCAGGGCACGGTCGCGCTGCTGAACGACTATTTCGAGCTGATGGTCGACTGCATCTCCGAACAGGGCGGCATGCTCGACAAGTTCATCGGCGACGCCATCATGGCCGCCTTCGGCATCCCCGTGCCGCATGATGATGACGAGGACCGGGGCCTGCGCGCCGGGATCAACATGATCAAGCGCCTGTGGGAATGGAACGTCCAGCGCAAGGCGCGCGGCGACATGGAAGTGGACATGGGGCTGGGCCTCAACACCGGATCCATCGTCGCGGGCAACATCGGCTCGAAGAAGCGCATGGACTACACCATGATCGGCGATGGCGTGAACCTCGCCGCCCGGCTGGAAAGCGCCTGCAAGCAGTACAATGCGCGCATCCTGCTGTCGGAATACACGGTGGCGAAGCTGAAGGGCGTCTATCGCCTGCGCGACATCGACAAGGTGGTGGTGAAGGGCAAGACCAAGCCCGTGGGCGTGTTCGAATGCCTCGACTACCACAATGACCAGACCTTCCCGAACCTGATGGACGCGCTCGGCAACTTCAACGAGGGCGTGAAGCGCTATCGCCACCAGGAATGGGACAAGGCCGTCAGCTATTTCGAGGAAGCGCTGAAGGCGAACGAGTCCGACAAGCTCGCCAACACCTACATCGAACGCTGCGCCCTGATGAAGGAGAACCCGCCCGGCGACGACTGGGACGGCGTCTGGATCATGACCAGCAAGTAGGGTGTCGCCCGACCCCGGACTCCTCGCCATCGTCATTGCCACGTTCCTGGTCGCAGGAATCGCGAAGGGGGTGGTGGGCTTTGGCCTGCCGACCATCGCGCTGGCGCTGCTGACCCTGGCCGACGGGCTGCATGGCGCGATGGCGATGCTGTTGCTGCCGTCGCTGGCGACCAATGCCTGGCAGGCGGTGGAGGGCGGTTCGCCGCTGCGGCTGATACGGCGTCTCTGGCGTTTCCTGCTGCCCGCCATGCTCGGGGTCTGGGCCGGGCTGTGGCTGGCGCGGGACCTCGACACGGTGATGCTGGTGCGCCTGCTGGGGCTGCTGCTGGTCATCTATGGCCTGTCCGGCCTGCTGGGCTGGCGGCCGGCGCTGTCACCGCGCCGCGACCGGCTGGCCGGACCGCTGGCCGGGGCGGTGAACGGCGTGCTGACGGGCCTCACCGGGTCGTTCGTGGTGCCCGGCGTCATGTACCTGCAGGCGCTGGGCCTGTCGCGCGATCAGCTTGTGCAGGCGATGGGCATCCTGTTCACCGCCTCCACCCTGGCACTGTCCGCGGCTCTTGGCGGCCAGGGCCTGTTGTCTGCCGACCTCGGCCTGCTCTCCGCCATCGGTATCCCGGCGGCGCTGGCGGGCATGGTGCTGGGGCGCAGGATCCGCAGCCTGCTGGCGGAGGGGCTGTTCCGGCAGCTTTTCCAGGCGGCGATCCTGCTGCTGGGCCTGTCCGTCATGGCAAGCGGCGGCGGCTGAAGAACAGCCGCGAGAACAGGCCGGGCGGCAGGTTGATCATCGCCACGCCCAGGATCGCGGCGATGAGGCCGAAACCGACGGTGAGCGAGATTTCCTCCCCCAGGAAGACCATGCCCAGGCCGACCCCGATCCCGGCGCGCAGATAGGCCTGGCTGGCGGTGCCGAGACTGCCCAGCGTGCGCAGCAGGCGGAAATAGAGCAGCAGTGCGACACCGGTGCAGAACAGTCCCAGCATCCCCGCCGCCGCCAACGCCTCGAGGGAGGGGCGCAGCTCCCACGGCCGTTCCAGCAGCAGGCTGAGCGGGACCAGTATGGTGGTGGCCCAGATCATCGTGCCGGCAGCGGTGACCGGCGCGCTCAGGTGCCCGAAGCGGCGCTGGCCGTAGATCGCGGCGACACCGTACAGCATGGCCCCGGCGACAGCGGCGACCTGCCCCGCCACCTGCTGACCCAGGCCCTGCAGCGCATCCACGCCGATGATCAGCGCCACGCCGCAGATGCCGAGCAGCGCCCCGGCCAGCCGGACCAGGCTGGTGGATTCATGGCGGGTGAACAGCACCGTCATCAGGAACACGAAGATGGGGGAGGTGGAGTTGAGGACACTGGCCAGCGCGCTGTCCACGTGCTGCTGCCCCCAGGCCAGCAGCACCCAGGCGCCGATGCTGTTGAAGAAGGACTGCACCAGCAGCCGCTGCCAGGTCAGCGGGTCGCGGGGCAGCCGCTCGCTGCGCGCGGTGATGACGGCCAGCAGGAAAACTGCGGCGATGCTGACCCGGATCGCGATCAGCGTGACGGGCGGAATCTCCGTCACCGCCACCTTGAGGAACAGGTAGGACGAACCCCACAGCGTCGCCAGCATGGCAAGCAGCAGCAGTTCGGTGGTCAGGCGCGTTTCAGGCTTGGTCAATGTCTCGCTCCGGCGGCAGGTCCCGACGCAACATAGGGCGGTCGGGCCGGAAAATGCTTCGATCCGTGCCGAACTGTCCGCAACCCGGCTGCCCCATTGTCGTCATACGGCGCGGGCAGCATGATGCCCTGACGATTCAATGGAGTATGAATGATGCGTCCAAGTTTCCGGTTCGCCGCCGGTCTGAACCTGCGCCTGCTGGCGCTGCTGACCGGCCTGCTCGTCAGTGCCGCGGTTCCGGCCTCCGCCTTCTGCGGCTATTTCGTCGCCAAGGGCGACAGCAGCATGTTCAACCGGGTCTCGAAGGTGGTGATCGCGCGTCACCTGGACCGGACGGTCATCACCATGGCGAACGACTATCGCGGCGACCCCTCCGAGTTCGCGCTGGTCATCCCGACCCCGACGGTGCTGGGGCGGGACCAGATCAACGTCGCCGAACCGTCGCTGGTCGATCACCTGGATGCCTTCACCGCGCCGCGCCTTGTCGAGTATTTCGACGAGGATCCCTGCCTGCAGCGTCGCTTCCGCGCCCTCTCCATGGCGTCTCCGGTGGCGGAGGCCGCAAATGATGGTGCCGCCCGCAACAAGGCGCTGGGCGTGAAGGTGGAGGCCGAGTACACCATCGGCGAATATGATGTTCAGATCCTGTCGGCGGAACAGTCGGAGGGGCTGGGCACCTGGCTGCGGGAGAACGGCTACAACGTGGCGGAGGCTGCGGACGGCGTACTTGCCGACTACATCGCCATGGGCATGAAGTTCTTCGTCACCAAGGTGAACCTGGGGGAAAAGGCCCGGTCAGGCCGCACCTACCTGCGACCGTTGCAGATCGCCTTCGAGAGCGACCATTTCATGTTGCCCATCCGCATGGGCATGCTGAACGCCGATGGCGAACAGGAACTCTTCGTCTTCTCGATCACCCGAGGCGGCCGGGTGGAGAGCGCCAACTACCGCACCGTGAAGATGCCGAGCGGGGATGAACTGCCCGTCCATGTGCGCGACAAGTTCGGGGAGGTCTACCCGGCGCTGTTCGCGGAACAGTCGCGACGCGAACCCGGTGTCGCCTTCCTGGAATATGCCTGGAACATGAACTGGTGCGACCCCTGCGCCGCCGACCCGCTGTCTCGGTCGCAGCTGCGCACGCTGGGGGCCTGGTGGGTGGCCCCGGACGCGACGCCGAAGCCGCTGCCCGGCACGGTGCCGCAGCCGCGCCCCGGCACCCGCATCATGCCCCGTCCAGGCCCCGGGCCGGTGGATGCCTTCGTCACCCGGCTGCACATGCGCTATGACGCCACCAGCCATCCCGACGACATCACCTTCCGCCTGACCGACAATGCGGAGAACTTCCAGACCCGCTACGTCATCCGTCATCCCTGGAACGGGGAGGCGACATGCCCGGCGGCAGACCTCTACCGCCAGACCCTGCCGCACCGGATGGAGCAGGAGGCACAGCGTCTCGCCAGCCTGACCGGCTGGCCGATCGACGGGATCCGCGCCGAGATGTCGATCCCGGAGAAGCCGGACACGAAGTGGTGGAACGATATCTGGCAGCGGGCCGAGTAGCGGGCGGTGCCGGACAGCGTGGTTCCAACACCCGGCGTTCCGCTGTAGACCAGCCGGATGTACGCGATTCCCTTTCCCACCATCGATCCGGTGCTGGTCGAGTTCGGGCCGGTGGCGATCCGCTGGTACGCCCTGGCCTACGTCGCGGGCCTGGTGCTGGGCTGGCGGATGGCCATGGGGCTGGCATCGCGTCCGGATTCGCCGCTCAGCCGTGACGACGCGGATGCCTTCCTGGCCTGGGCCACGCTGGGCGTCCTGCTAGGCGGGCGGCTGGGATACGTGCTGTTCTACCGCCCCGGCTACTTCCTGGAGAACCTGTCCGAGATCCCGCAGGTCTGGACCGGCGGCATGTCGTTCCATGGCGGCCTGCTGGGGGTGATCATCTCCGCGCTGCTGTTCTGCCGCGCGCGGGGGCTGTCGCGGCTGGCCTTCGGCGACATGCTGGGCGCGGTGGCGCCGGTCGGGCTGTTCTTCGGCCGCATCGCCAACTTCATCAACGGGGAACTCTGGGGCCGCCCCGGCGACGTGCCCTGGGCGATGGTCTTCCCCCGTGCCGACGACCAGCCGCGCCATCCCAGCCAGCTCTACGAGGCGCTGCTGGAGGGGCTGGTGCTGTTCATCGTGGCGCAGGTCCTGATCCGCCGTTTCAACGCGCTGCAGCGCCCCGGCCTGGTCATGGGTACCTTCATCGCCGGCTACGGCATCTCCCGCTTCATCGTCGAGTTCTTCCGCCAGTGGGACCAGGGGCTGGAGCCGCTGTTCGGACTGTTTTCGCGCGGGCAGCAGCTTTCCGTGCCGATGATCCTGATCGGTCTCTGGTTTGTCTGGCGGGCAAGGCCGCTGCCGGGCGCGGATCAGTCCGGGGCGCGACAGGCATGAGCACGGTGCTGCAGGAAGCGCTGGTCGCGGAGATCACGGCGGACGGGCCGATGCCGCTCGACCGCTTCATGCGCCGGGCGCTGTTCGATCCCGAGCATGGCTACTACACCACGTCGGAGCCGTTCGGCGTGGCCGGGGACTTCATCACCGCGCCGGAAATCAGCCAGATGTTCGGTGAACTGCTCGGTCTCTGGGCCGCCGACATGTGGCAGCGCATGGGCGCCCCGGAGAACATCGTGCTGGCGGAGATCGGGCCGGGTCGCGGCACGCTGATGGCCGACGCCCTGCGCGCCATCCGCCGCGCCGCGCCGCAGATGCTGACGACCGGAACGGTCTGCCTAGTGGAGGCCAGCCCGCGCCTCAGGGCCGTGCAGGCGGAGCGGCTGTCGGACCACGCGATCAGCTTCGTCGACCGCATCGGCAGGTTGCCGGACGGGCCGCTGCTGCTGCTCGGCAACGAGTTGCTGGATGCGCTGCCGATCCGGCAGATCGCGATGCGGGAAGGGCAGCTGATGGAGCGCTGCGTCGGTGTCGCCGATGGCGCGCTCGCTTTCGTCGATGCGCCCCTGGCGTGGGAGGCGCCGGACGACCTGCCCGACCTGAAGGACGGTGAGGTCTTCGAGGTCTCGGAGGAGGGACGTCGGCTGGTGGAGGCCATCGGCACCCGGCTGGCGGTGCAGGGTGGCGCGGCCCTGTTCATCGATTACGGCCATGGCGAGACGGCGGCAGGCGACACGTTGCAGGCCGTGCGGCGTCATGCCTTTCACCCGGTCCTGGCGGATGTCGGCAGTGCCGACCTGACGGCGCATGTGGACTTCGCCGCCATGGCCCGCGCCGCACTGCATGGCGGTGCGCAGGCCTTCGGTCCGATCAGCCAGCGCGACCTGCTGCGCCGCCTGGGGATCGAGCCAAGGCTGGCGCAACTGGTGGCGAAGGCGGACCCGCCGACCCGCGATGCGCTGGTCGTGGGCTATCACCGGCTGACGGACCCGGACCGGATGGGTACGCTGTTCAAGGCGCTCTGCCTCACCGCCCCCGACATGGACACCCCGACAGCCTATGAAACTGACGACGCTTTCCAGCCCTGACCTCGCCGCCCTGCCGGGCATCGTGCACGCCTTCTTCACCCGCAGGGGCGGCGTCTCGCGACGGATCCATGCCGGTCTGAACTGCGGCCCCGGCTCCAGCGACGATCCGATGGCGGTGTCCATCAACCGCGACCGGGTGCGCCGCCATCTCGGCGCGCGGCACCTGCTGACCGTGCACCAGCATCACAGCCCGGACGTGATCACCGTTGCCGGACCGTTTGACGGTCCCAGGCCGAAGGCCGATGCGATGGTGACCCGGACTCCCGGCGTTGCACTGGGGGTGCTGTCCGCCGATTGCGGGCCGCTGCTGTTCGCGGATGCCGAGGCGCAGGTGGTCGGTGCGGCCCATGCCGGATGGAAGGGGGCGCTGACCGGTGTGTTGCAGGCCACGGTGGCGGCGATGGAAGCACTTGGCGCGCGGCAGGACCGGATCAGCGTGACGCTGGGACCGACCCTGGCCCGGCAGTCCTACGAGGTGGGGCCGGAGTTCCGCGACCGCTTCCTCGCCGACGATGCGGAGAACGAGCGGTTCTTCGAACAGCCGGACGACGCGCCGCGTCCCTTCTTCGACCTGCCGGGCTTCATCCGTCACCAGGCTGCAATGGCGGACGTGGCAGGGTTCCACGACCTGGCGCGGGATACCTATGCCGAACCCGACCTGTTCTACAGCTACCGCCGGTCGGTGCACCGGGAGGAACCGGACTATGGCCGCCTGATCAGCGCCATCATGCTGAAGGAGTCCTGAGACATGCCGTTGCACTTCGCGCCCGAGGAAATGGCCGACCGCCGCACCCGCGCCGTGGCGGAACTGCGGCGCCAGGGCATGGATGCCCTGCTGATGTTCCGCCAGGAAAGCATGTTCTACCTAACCGGCTACGACACCTTCGGCTACGTCTTCTTCCAGTGCCTGGTGCTGACGGCGGACGGCCAGACCGCGCTGCTGACCCGCGCGCCGGACCTGCGGCAGGCCCGCCATACCTCCGATGTGACCGACATCCGCGTCTGGGAGGACCGGGAAGGCGTGAACCCGGCCGACAGCCTGCGGGAGATGATGGCCGACCTGGGCCTGGATGGTGCCCGTGTCGGGGTGGAACTGGATGCCTATGGCCTGACCGGCCACAACCTGCGCAGGCTGGAGCGGGCCATGGAGGGGTTCTGCGCCATGTCGGATGCGTCGCTGCTGGTCAGCCGCCTGCGACTGGTGAAGAGCACG
The DNA here is from genome assembly GCA_965228535.1 of Minwuia sp. GTDB lineage: Bacteria > Pseudomonadota > Alphaproteobacteria > Minwuiales > Minwuiaceae > Minwuia. The sequence continues at coordinate 305,955 of CBDDHU010000004.1, forward strand.
GCGGAGATCGCCTTCGTCCGCCGTGCGGCGGAACTGGCGGACGATGCCTGGGATGCGGGGATTGCCGAGACCCGCGCCGGGGCCTTCGAGGGCGATATCCTGGCGGCGATGCAGGGGGCGGTGTTCCGCGGCGGCGGCGACTATTCCGGCAACGAGTTCATCATCGGCTCCGGCGAGGGGGCGCTGCTCTGCCGCTACTTCACCGGGCGGCGCAACCTGGACGCGGATGACCAGCTGACCCTTGAATGGGCCGGGGCCTACCGCCGCTACCACGCGGCGCTGATGCGCACCGTGCCGGTCGGCGCGCCGCGCCCGGCACATGCCGACATGCATGCCCGTGCGACGGAGGCGCTGCTGGCCTGCGAGGCGGTGCTGAAACCCGGTTCCACCATGGGCGATGTCTTCGCGGCCCATGCGCGCGTGTTCGACGCGGCGGGCCTGGCGGCACACCGGATGAATGCCTGTGGCTACTGCCTCGGCACCACCTTCGCGCCGAACTGGATGGACTGGCCGATGTTCCATGCCGACAACCCGGTGGAGATCGCGCCGGGGATGGTGTTCTTCCTGCACATGATCCTGATGGACAGCGACAGCGGCACGGCGATGACGCTGGGCCGGACCTCGCTGGTGACGGATGCGGGGGCGGAGGTGCTCAGCCGCCTGCCGCTCGACGTGGTCACGCGATAGGTCCTGCCGCGATGCCCTGGCTGATCATGATGATCTTCTTCTTTCTCCTGGTCTCGATGGCGAGCTGTGTCCTGTTCTAGGCGATGGAGCATGCGGTCGCTGGCACTGCGGTCGCTGGCACTGCTGGCGCTGGCGGGGCTGGTGCTCGCCGCCTGCGGACAGGTGCCGCAGCCGTTCCGGCCGGGCCAGAAGACCGCAGCGGTCGCCCGCGCGCCGGGGCCAAGCTCCGCGCTTGTGGTCCTGCCGCTGCAGGGAACCGACGCCGTTCCACTGGCGGCGCTGACGGACAGGGTGGTGGTCGAACTGCAGAAGGCGGAGATCGCCGCCACCGTCGCGCCGATCCGCAACCGCTACAGCCTGGCGGGGGAGGTGCAGCGGCTGCGTGGCGACGGTGCCGAGACCACGCTGGCCTTTCGCTGGACGTTGCTGGACCCCGCAGGTGCGGCCACCGACAGCATGGACCATGTGGAACGCATCGGGCAGGAGGCCTGGACGACCGCGCGCCCAGTGGCGATCCACCAGCTCGCCACGACCGCCGCGTCTCATCTCGTGCGGCTGGTGAATGGCGACCTGCCGGTGGCGGAGGCCGCGCCCCAGCCTGCCCGGATCGCGCTCGGCGGAATCTCCGGCGCGCCCGGTGACGGCAACCGCGCCATGGACCTCGCCATCCGCGATGCCCTGGCGAAGCAGGGGCTGACGCTGGGACCGGCGTCCAGTGCCACGCGGGCCACGCTGGAACTGCATGTCGCGGTCGCGCCCACCGGCCAGACCAGTGACCGCGTCACCCTGCTCTGGCTGGTACGGGACGCGACGGGGCGGGAACGGGGGCGGCTGGAACAGCAGAATACCGTGCCTGCCGGGCGGCTGAGCAGGCGCTGGGGCGACATCGCCGACCTGGCCGCAGGTGCTGCGGCACCCGACCTGGCACGGATACTGGAAGCCCTGGCTGCAGAAAGTGAGTAGCGGGCTGTCAGAAATCCGTCATGCCTAATGGACAGTACCGGGGCGGGCTGATAAACGTCCGGCTTCCGCCGCCGCCCGCTTTGCCACAGATTGACGAACAGCCCCATGAAGGTTCTCGCCGGGAACAGCAACCCTGCCCTGGCCGCCCAGATTGCCGACTATCTGGGCGTCCGTCTGACCAATGCGTCCGTGAAGCGTTTCGCGGATGAGGAAGTGTATGTGGAGATCCACGAGAACGTGCGTGGGGAGGACGCCTTCGTCGTCCAGTCCACCTCGTTCCCGGCCAACGATCACCTGATGGAGCTGCTGATCTGCATCGATGCGCTGCGTCGGGCATCGGCGCGCCGCATCACCGCCGTCCTGCCCTATTTCGGCTATGCGCGGCAGGACCGGAAGCCCGGACCCCGCACCCCGATCTCGGCCAAGCTGGTGGCCAACCTGATCGAGAAGGCCGGGGCCGACCGGGTGCTGACCGTTGACCTGCATGCCGGCCAGATCCAGGGCTTCTTCGACATTCCCACGGACAACCTCTATGGCGGCCCGGCGCTGGTCAGCGACATCAAGGACAATCTGGGCGACCGCGACCTGATGGTGGTTTCGCCGGATGTCGGCGGTGTGGTCCGCGCGCGCTACTTCGCCAAGCGCCTTGACGCGGACCTCGCCATCGTGGATAAGCGCCGCGAACAGGCGGGTGTGTCCGAGGTGATGAACGTCATCGGTGAGGTTGACGGGCGTCACTGCATTCTTGTTGACGATATCGTCGACAGTGCGGGCACGCTCTGCAACGCGGCGACAGCACTGCTCGAACGGGGTGCCCTGTCGGTTTCCGCCTATGTGTCCCACGGCGTTCTGTCGGGTGGCGCGGTCAAGCGCGTTTCCGACTCGTCGCTGGAATCGCTGGTGGTCACCGACTCGATCCGCGCCACTGAGGAGGTCGAGAACGAGCCGAAGATCCGGCAGGTTCCGATCGGGTCCCTGCTGGCGGAAGCGATCAAGCGCATCTCCACCGAGACTTCGGTGTCGAGCCTGTTTGACTGAATTTGCGCAGGCTCCGGCCTGCGGGTGGGAACTGGACGGAAGCGGCCGCGGGCAAGGGCCCCGGACCGGATCGGCACGGGACGGCAGTCCCGTCGCCACAAGGAGTTGAGACGATGTCTGATATGGATGTGATCGAAGTCAGCGCACGCGAACGCACGACGACCGGGGGTGTCAGGACGCTCCGGCAGTCGGGCATGGTTCCGGGTGTCGTCTATGGCAACAACCGGGAGCCGGCGCTGGTTGCCGTTGACCGCCGCGTCGTGGTCAAGGAACTGAACCGTGGCGGTTTCATGGGGCGGGTCTACGAGTTGCAGCTCGATGGCCGCAAGCAGCGCTGCCTGCCGCGCGACGTGCAGCTGGATCCGGTCAGCGATGATCCGATCCATGTCGATTTCCTGCGCCTGGCGGACGACGCCAAGATCGCGGTCATGGTGCCGGTGCATTTCTCCGACGAGGAACTCAGCAAGGGCCTGAAGCGCGGCGGCGTGCTGAACATCGTCCGTCACGAGGTCGAGCTCCTCTGCCCCTCCGACAACATCCCGGAGAGCATCGAGCTGAGCCTGAAGGGTTCCGACATCGGTGACTCGCTGAAGATCAGCGACGTGAAGCTGCCGGGCGATGTCGAGGCGACGATCACGGATCGCGACTTCACCATCGCCACCATCACCGGCTCCTCCGCCGCGGTGGAGGAAGCCCAGGACGCCCAGGACGATGCCGAGGCGGAAGCTGCGGCAGAGGCCGGGGACGACGTGGGCGAGGCCGAGGACGGCGACGAGGAGAACAAGTCGGAGGGCTGATCGCCGCCTCCGCAGGGAGGGTCCGACATGCGTCTCTTCGTTGGTCTCGGCAATCCCGGCGCGCGCTATGCCGGGAACCGGCACAATATCGGTTTCATGGCCGTCTCGAGGCTGGCAGAGGTGCATCGCGCCTCACCCTGGCGCAGCAAGTTCCAGGGCGAGATGGCCGAGGTCCGGTTCGGATCCGACAAGCTGATCCTGCTGCGTCCGACCACCTACATGAACGAGTCCGGCCGTTCGGTGCAGGAGGCCGCGCGTTTCTTCCAGCTCGGCCTTGACCGGATCACCGTGTTCCATGACGAACTGGACCTGGCCTTCGGCCGGGTGCGGGTGAAGGTCGGCGGCGGGCACGCCGGCAACAACGGCATCCGTTCCATCGCCGGACACATGGGACCGGACTTCCAGCGGGTCCGGCTGGGAATCGGCCATCCCGGCCACAAGGACCTGGTCAGCCGTTACGTGCTGTCGGATTTCAGCAAGGTGGAACGGACCTTCGTCGATGACCTGGTCGACGCGGTGGCCGGTGCTGCACCCAAGCTCGCGGCCGGTGACGCGCCCGGGTTCCTGAACGAGGTGGCGCTGAAATGCCCGGCGCCGAAACCAGAGAAGAAGCCTGAGTGAGGAGTTGCCGCGATGGGGTTCAAATGCGGAATCGTCGGTCTGCCCAATGTCGGCAAGTCCACGCTGTTCAATGCCCTGACGCAGACCGCGTCGGCACAGGCGGCGAACTATCCCTTCTGCACCATCGAACCCAACCTGGGGCAGGTGGCGGTACCTGACCCTCGGCTGGCGAAGCTGGCGGCACTTGCCGGGTCGAAGGAGATCATCCCGACCCAGCTCACCTTCGTCGACATTGCGGGGCTGGTGCGCGGTGCCTCGAAGGGGGAGGGGCTGGGCAACCAGTTCCTCAGCCATATCCGGGAGGTGGACGCCATCGTCCACGTGCTGCGCTGCTTCGAGGATGACGACATCACCCATGTGGACGGGCGAATCGACCCGGTGGCGGACGCGGAGACGGTCGAGACCGAGCTGATGATCGCCGACCTGGACAGCCTGGAGAAGCGCCATGCCCCGCTGGAGAAGCGTTTCCGCTCCGGCGACAAGTCGCTGAAGGCGGACGTGGACCTGATGGCGGGCGCACTGGAACTGCTGCGCGACGGCAAGCCCGCGCGGATGCTGGAGGTCGATCCCGACGACCGGCCGCGCTTCCGCGCGCTGCAGCTGCTGACCTCCAAGCCGATCCTGTATGTCTGCAACGTGGCCGAAGGCGATGCCGGGTCCGGCAACGAGCACACCGCGCGGGTCGAGCAGATGGCCGCCGCGCAGGGGGCCGGCGCGCTGGTGGTCTCCGCCCGGATCGAGGAGGAGATCGCGCAGCTGGCGGACCGGGAGGAGCGGGAGATGTTCCTGTCGGAGATCGGGCTGGAACAGGCCGGTCTCGACCGTATCATCCGTGCGGGCTACGACCTGCTGGGGCTGCTGACCTTCTTCACCGTCGGTCCGAAGGAGGCCCGGGCCTGGACCGTGAAGGACGGGGCGCTGGCACCGCAGGCGGCGGGTGTCATCCACACCGACTTCGAGAAGGGCTTCATCCGCGCCGAGACCACGGCCTATGACGACTATGTCGGCCTGGGCGGCGAACAGGGTGCGAAGGACGCAGGGAAGATGCGCCTGGAAGGCCGCGACTACACCGTCCGCGACGGCGACGTGCTGCATTTCCGCTTCAATACCTGATCTGCGCCGGTGTGGGTTGACCACACCTGTCGCGCCGCAGCAATTTGCTGGCTAACAATGAGTTAGTACCTGTGGCCTATGCTGGCCGAAGGAAACGACAGCGAGTTGCCCCATGCGTACAATCTCCGCCCTGCGCGGGCTGACCGTCTGGATCGTGCTGGTCCTGATGTTCGTGCTCACGCCTGTTGCCAGCCGTGCAGCCGACGACACCATCCTGACCGTCACCGGCCGTCATGCCCAGACCGGTGCCGAGGTCACGATCGACCTTTCACTGTCCGAGATCGCGGCGATGGAGAGTTCGGTCCTGGAGACCACGACCATCTGGACCTCCGGGGAGATCGCGTTCAGGGGCGTCCTGCTGCAGGACCTGTTCCGGTTCCTGGACCTTGAACTGCCGCTTCGCGTGCGCTGCACGGCCCTGAACGAGTACAGGATCGAAATTCCGCTCAGCGACACCCGGGAGACAACGGTGCTGGTCGCATACCAGCAGGACGGGTCCTACATGCGGGTGCGTGACAAGGGGCCACTCTGGGTCATCTATCCACGCGAGTCGGGGATCATCAACGCGGCCGACAGGATGATCTGGCAGTTGAGGCACATGGAATCGGTCTATTGAGCAAGCCCCCACGGCGAACGCTGGTCCTCGGGGCCGGCATCGCCGCCACAGTGCTCATCCTGATGGTTGCCGTGATCTTCACGATCCTCTTCGTGCACCAGAAATACGAGGCGGCGCGCCACCCGTCGCGGGAGGTACCTTGGCTCTCCTCCCAGCTCGAGACCGAGTACCTGCGCACATCGGAGGCACTGCGGCTGTATCGTGCCGGTATCGAGGTCTCGCACGCCCAGTTGCTGCTGCGGTTCGACATCTACTGGTCGCGGGTCGACCTCATGGCCCAAGGCGCGCAGGCCGCCAATATCAGGCATGCGACCTGGCTCGAGCTCGAGCCTGCCCTGTACGCCGCGCTGTCCGCCCTGGACGCGGTGCTGGCCGATCCGGACTTTCACCGGACTGCCGAAGGCCAGGCCGCCATCAGCCAGCACATGGCGGTCTGGACGAAGCTGCATGCCTTTTCGCAGCAGTCGATCCGTTTCATCTGGACACGCAATGTCGAGCACGAGCGGGAGGCGATGATCACCATCGTCGCCGCCATGGCCGTCGCGCTGGTCCTGGTGATGCTTGTTGCCGGCGTGATCCTGGTCATGGCGCGCGGGCAGTCGCGCCTGGCCCGATCCGAGCGGCTGGCGAAGGAGCAGGCGCTGGAATCGACGCGCATGCTGGAACGGTTCCTTGCCTCCGTCAGCCATGAATTGCGGACACCGCTGAACGCCATCATCGGCTTCTCCGAGGTCATGAGTCTCGGCCAGCTTGGCCCGCTGGACAGGAAGTACCGCGACTATGCGGGGGATATCCTCAGCTCCGGACGGCACCTGCTCCGGCTGGTCGATCAGTTGCTCAGCATTTCCGGTTCCGCCCGGCAGACTGCGGAGGACGAACAGTCCGTCTTCGACATCTCCGGGGTGCTGGACGAGGGTGTGAAGATGATCGCCATCCTGGCGCGGGAGAAGGACGTGGCGCTCACGCTGGACATCCGCCAGGACTATCGCATTGCCGCCGAGCGGCAGAAGCTGGCCCAGATCGTCGTCAACCTGGTCTCCAACGCGGTGAAGTTCACGCCGCCTGGTGGCGCGGTCTCGGTCGGGCTGGACGAAGGCCCGGCGGGAGGGATCGCGATCACCGTCCGCGACACGGGCGTCGGCATGAGCGAGGAAGTGCGCGCGCGGGCCTTCGAGCCGTTCTACCGTTCCCCCGACCCCTACGTCTCGAGCAACGAGGGGAGTGGCCTCGGCCTTGCCATCTCGCGCGATGCGGCGGACAGGATGGGTTTCGGCCTGCGCCTGGAGAGTACGCCGGGCGAGGGGACGGTGGTCGTTATCGATATCCCGGCAGGACGGGGGCGGCCGGTTGCCGCGCGGTCGGATGCTGCCCCGGCAGACGCGCGTCTGGCGGCGCTGAGGACCGGCGCTTGAGCCTGGCCCGCTGCCCCAGCATTCTTGCCGGAACCTGGTGCCGCCGCTAGTGTTGCAGTGCAGCGCGACGCTGAGTCCCTGGTCCGTAAATCATCGCTGGAGCAAATGAATGCCGATCCATGCGGCACTCAATCACAAGACGATCTACAATTATGACCGCCGGGTGACGCTGTCGCCCCAGACCATCAGGCTGCGACCGGCGGCGCACACGCGCACCAACATTCTCAGCTATTCCCTGAAGATCTCGCCCGAGAACCATTTCATCAACTGGCAGCAGGACCCGCTGGGCAACTACATGGCCCGCGTGGTGTTTCCCGATCCCGTCGATCACTTCCATGTGGAGGTCGATCTGGTCGCCGAAATGGCGGTGCTGAATCCCTTCGACTTCTTCCTGGAGGAGTATGCGGAGGACTTCCCCTTCAGCTACGAGCCGGACGAGGCGGATTCGCTGGAACCCTATCTGGACCCGGAACCGGCCGGGCCGCTGCTGCAGGCGCTGGTGGACAGCATCGACCTGACGCCGCGCAAGACCGTGGATTTCCTGTTCACCCTGAACCAGAAGCTGCAGCAGCAGATCGGCTACGTGGTGCGCATGGAACCCGGTGTGCAGACGCCGGAAGAGACGCTGCAGCTGGCGAAGGGGTCGTGCCGTGACACGGCCTGGCTGCTGGTGCAGTTGCTGCGCCACCTGGGCCTGGCCGCCCGCTTCGCCTCCGGCTACCTGATCCAGCTTCAGCCGGACCAGAAACCGCTGGAGGGACCGTCAGGGCCGGAAGCGGACTTCACCGACCTGCATGCCTGGGCGGAGGTCTACCTGCCCGGCGCGGGCTGGATCGGCCTGGACGCCACCTCCGGCCTGCTGGCGGGGGAAGGGCACATTCCCCTGGCCTGTGCCCCGGCGCCGACCAGCGCGGCACCGATCTCCGGCCTGGTCGGCCCGTCGAAGGTGGATTTCTCCCACGACATGCAGGTGACCCGGATCTACGAATCACCGCGCGTCACCCGGCCCTTCGGCGGCGACATGTGGGAGAAGGTGGATGCCCTGGGTCAGGAGATCGAGGACCGGCTGGTGGCCGGGGACGTGCGCCTGACCATGGGCGGGGAGCCGACCTTCGTCTCCATCGACGACATGGACGGTGCGGAATGGAACACGGAGGCACTGGGGCCGACCAAGCGCAAACTGGCCTATGAACTGATCCAGCGTCTCAGGTCGCGCTTCGCTCCCGCCGGGTTGCTGACCTTCGGCCAGGGCAAGCAGTACCCTGGGGAACCGCTGCCCCGCTGGGCCTTCGGGCTGTTCTGGCGCGGCGACGGTCTGCCGCTGTGGAACCGCACCGACCTGATCGCGCAGGAGGACCGGGACTACAACCCCTCCGCGGAGGATGCGAAACGCTTCATCGAAGGGGTCTGTACCCGTGTCGGCATCGACCCCGACTACGTGATTCCGGCCTACGAGGATCCGCTGGCCCACCTGAAGGCGGAACAGAAGCTGCCCATCAACATGGACCCGAACGATCCGGCCTTCGCGAAGGAGCAGGACCGGCGACGCCTGGCGGAGGTGCTGCGGCGCGGGCTGGGTACGCCGAAGGGCTATGTGCTGCCGATCCAGCGCTGGCAGGCGAAGGCGGGGCGGAGCTGGATCAGCGGTCCCTGGCCGTTCCGGTCGGAGCACATGTTCCTGCTGCCCGGCGATTCGCCCGTGGGCTTCCGCCTGCCGCTGGAGGCACTGCCCTACATCCCGCCGGAACGCTATCCGCACATGACGCCGGTCGATCCCTACGCGATCGAGGGCGACCTGCCGGACCCGGAGGCGCAGCGCCAGCGGTTCCGGCAGCAGGCGGCGGAGTCCTCCGCCCCGCAGGACCGGGTCGAACAGGGCAAGGCCCGGGTCGGTCGGGGGCGCAGGGACGGGGCGGAAGTACGCACCGCCATGGCCGTGGAACCGCGTGGCGGCAAGCTGAACATCTTCATGCCGCCGACCGTCAGCGCGGAGGACTACCTGGACCTGGTGGCGGCAGTCGAGGATACGGCGGCGGACTTGAACGTGCCGATCCATATCGAGGGCTACGAGCCGCCGCCCGACCCGCGCCTGAATGTCATCCGCGTCACCCCTGATCCGGGGGTGATCGAGGTGAACATCCACCCCTCCGCCAACTGGGCGATGCTGCGCGACGTCACCAGGGCGCTCTACGAGGAGGCGCGGCAGACCCGGCTGGGGACGGAGAAGTTCATGGTCGACGGGCGCCACATCGGCACCGGTGGCGGCAACCATATCGTGGTGGGCGGCGCCAGTCCGGCCGACAGCCCGTTCCTGCGCCGTCCCGACCTGCTGGGATCGCTGATCCGCTACTGGCAGAACCATCCCAGCCTGAGCTACCTGTTCTCCGGCCTGTTCATCGGTCCCACCAGCCAGGCCCCACGCGTGGACGAGGGGCGGGACGACACGCTGTACGAACTGGAGGTGGCACTGTCGCAGCTTCCCCGGCAGGGGCAGAACGCACCGCCCTGGACGGTGGACCGGATGCTGCGCAACCTGATGGTGGACCTGACCGGCAACACGCACCGGGCGGAGATCTGCATCGACAAGCTCTATTCCCCGTCCGGCCCGACCGGGCGGCTGGGGCTGGTGGAGTTCCGTGCCTTCGAGATGCCGCCGCACGCGGAGATGTCGCTGGCGCAGCAACTGCTGCTGCGCGGCCTGATCGCCAGGTTCTGGGAACGGCCCTACACCCGCCCGCTGGTCCGGCACGGCGACGCGCTGCGCGACCGCTTCATGCTGCCCCACTATGTCTGGCAGGACTTCGCCGACGTGATCGCGGAGATGCAGGACGCCGGCTTCGCCTTCGACCTGGACTGGTACCGGGCGCAGTTCGAGTTCCGCTTTCCCCGCATGGGGGAGGCGAGCTATCGCGGCATGGAACTGCAGATCCGCAACGCGCTGGAACCCTGGCACGTGCTGGGGGAGGAATCGGGAAGCAGCGGCACGGTCCGCTATGTCGATTCCTCACTGGAGCGCATCCAGGTGCAGGTCAGCGGCATGGACGATCCCGACCGCTACATGGTCACCTGCAACGGTCGCCACATCCCGATGCAGCCCACCGACGCGGTCGGCACCTTTGTCGGTGGTGTCCGCTACAAGGCCTGGGCGCCCTACAGCGCGCTGCATCCGATGATCGGCGTGCACAGTCCGCTGGTGGTGGACCTGATCGATGTCTGGTCGGGGCGTTCCATCGGTGGCTGCCGCTACCACGTGGTGCATCCGGGCGGCCGCAACTACGAGGTCTCGCCGGTGAACGGGGAGGAGGCGGAGGGCCGTCGCCTGTCGCGGTTCGAACCCCGTGGCCATTCACCGGGGCCGGTGGGCGTTCCGGTGCGCGAACGCAATCCGCGTTTCCCGCACACGCTGGACCTGCGTGCCCCCGTCATGCCTGCGTGAGGGTGCGGCGGCAATGAACGACAGTCCGCAGGCCATGCATGACTGGCTGTCCGGCCCATTGGGGCTGGGCTACAGCCCGGTGGAGGGCATGTTCGACGAGTTGGTCTCGCCGGAGGGCGACGTGCGGCCGGGCTGGGGCGAGATCGCCGATTTCCTGGCCGGGCTGAGCACCGACGAGTGGGCGCGGCGCTGGCAGCAGGGGCAGCAGGCGTTGCGGGAGCAGGGCGTTACCTACAACGTCTATTCCGACACCGACAACGATGCCCCGGCCTGGCGCATGGACCCGGTGCCGCTGGTGGTCACGGGGCAGGAATGGACGGCGCTTTCCACGGCGCTGAAGCAACGTGCCGACCTGCTGGACCTGGTGCTGCGGGACCTGCTGGGGCATCAGACGCTGCTGCGCGACAGCCACCTGCCGCCATCGCTGATCTCCGGCCATCCGGGCCATTTCCTGTCCTGCGTCGATCCGGTGATGGCGGGGCGGCCCTGCCTGCACTTCTACGGTGCCGATCTCGCCCGCGCGCCGGACGGGCAGTGGCGGGTGATGATGGACCGGACGGAGGCACCGTCCGGTTTCGGCTATGCGCTGGCCAACCGCCAGATCCTGGAACGGGTCTTCCCGGAACTGCTGCGATCCGTCGGCGTGCGCCGGGTCAGCGCGTTCTACCGTGACATGCGGGCCGGTCTGCAGGCCGCCGTGGCCGGGCGCAAGGCCGAACCCAGGATCGTGCTGCTGACGCCGGGTTACCGCAACGAGGCCTATTTCGAACATGCCTTCATGGCCCGGCACCTCGGCTGCACCCTGGCGGAGGCGGATGACCTGACGGTCAGGGGCGGGCATGTCTACCTGAAGACGCTGGAGGGGCTGCAGCTGGTGGACGTGATCCTGCGCCGTACCGACACGGCCTGGTGCGACCCGCTGGAACTGCGCGGCGATTCGACCCTGGGCATTGCCGGCCTGGTTTCCGCCGCGCGCTTGGGCAACGTTGCCGTGGTCAATGCGCTCGGATCGGGCGTGGTCGAATCGCCGGGGCTGATGCCGTTCCTCCCCGGCCTGTGCCAGCGGCTGCTGGGGCAGGAACTGCTGATGCCGTCGGTCGCGACCTGGTGGTGCGGCCAGGCCACGGAGCGGGAACAGGTGCTGGCGCAGCTGAAGCGCATGGTTGTCAAGCCTGCCTTCCCCTCCGACCGGGGAGAGCCCTTCTTCGGCCAGTCCATCACGGCGGCAGGGCGCCAGACCCTTGCCGAACGGATCCGCAGCCGCCCTGACCGGCACATCGGGCAGGAATATGTCGGGCTCTCCACCGCGCCGACCTGGTCCCGACACGGTCTCGAACCCCGCTCCGTGATGCTGCGCGTGCTGCTCTGCCGCAACGGTTCCGGTGGCTGGTCGGTCATGCCCGGCGGCCTGGTGCGCGTGGCGCCGGACCGGCGCGGGCGCGTGGTCTCGATGCAGCAGGGCGGCGGGGCCAAGGATGTCTGGGTTCTGGGCGACAGTTCCGAACCGGCGGCGGAGGAGGCCACTACTGCCCGTCGCGAGGTCACGGCGATCCGTCGCTCCGACAGTAACCTGCCCTCCCGCACCGCCGACAGTGTCTTCTGGCTCGGGCGCTACCGCCAGCGGGCGGAGGTGCAGGCCCTGCGCCTGCGCGCGGCACTGACCTGCATCGACGAGCGGCTGCTGCCCCAGGCCACGGAGGAGGAGACAGAGGTCCTGCGGGGGCTGCTGACCGGGTACCTGCCCGCTGACAGCGCGGACATGGATGCCCGTGAACTGCTGGTCACGGCAGGTGAGCGCGCCTTCAGTCCGGAGACGCCGAACGGACTGCACAACAGTATCGAACAGCTCTACCGCAACGCATCCAATCTGCGGGACAGGCTGTCACAGGACAGCTGGCTGGCGGTGGACCGGGTACGGCAGGCGTTGCATTCGGCGGAGCGGGCCAGGGGGCGTCACAACCTGCTGCTGCCCCGGCTGGACGACACCATCTATGCCCTGCGCGCCCTGGGTGGCGCGCTGAACGATACGATGAGCCGGGGCTTTGGCTGGCGTTTCCACGATCTCGGGCGCTGGCTCGAGCGCTCGCAGCAGACCGTTGAGCTGTTCGCCGCCACGCTGCTGCGCCAGGACGGCGACAACCCGCTGGTGCTCGGCACGTTGCTGGACATCAGTGACTGCGCGGTGCTCTACCGCGCCCGTTACCTGGCGGAGCCGCAACTGCTGCCGGTGCTCGACATGCTGGTGGCGGACCTCGAGAACCCGCGTTCCCTCGCGCATCAGCTGGAGATGATCCGCGACCATGTGGAGGTGCTGTCGCAACTGCGCGGCCCGTTGCTGGGGGAGGACCAGCGGCTGGCCATCGCCGCCTTCTCGGCGGTCCGCACCGCGGATATCGGCCAGCTCGGCACCTGGCACCCGGACGGAAGCTGGCCCCTGCTGGAACAGCTCGTGGAGTTCCTGCAGTCCCATCTCTTCGCGCTGGGCAACGCAGTCTCCCAGCGCTATTTCAGCCATGTGGCCGGGCGGGGCGCGCAGATTGCCATCGGCGGCTTCGATGTCGAGCCGGACAGGGACATGGATGACGACCCGAGCGAACTGGATGATGAAGCGTCATGACCGAGGAAGTCATCTACCGCATCCGTCACCGCACGGCCTATCGCTATGGCAGCCAGGTCCTGGTCTCCCAGAACCTGCTGCACCTGGCGCCCCGTGACACGCTGAACCAGCGCTGCATCGAAAGCAGCATCATCATCCTGCCGACACCGGCCGTGGCACCGACGACGCGACTGGACGTGTTCGGCAACATTGTCCAGAACTTCGACTTGGATGTGCCGCATACCCGCTTCGAGGTCACCTCCACCAGCCGTGTCGCCGTCACGCCGCCCAGCGTGCCGGAGCCGTCCGGGACCCCGGCATGGGATGCAGCAACGGACCAGGCCTCCGTCGGGCTCAACCCCGACCACCAGTTGCTGAGCGCCTGCGCCGCGCGGGTGGAGCCGCCGACACTGGCCGCCGCCGTCCATGCCTATGCCAGGCGATCGTTCCCTGCCGGTCGCCCGGTGCTGGAGGCCGGGCTGGACCTGACCCGACGCATGTTCCGGGAATTCGACTACGCGCCGGGTGCGACCACCGTATCGACGCCGCTGTCGACGGTGCTGCGGACCCGCCGCGGGGTCTGCCAGGACTTCGCGCGGTTGCTGATAGCCGCGTTCCGCAGCATGGGCCTGCCCGCCGCCTACGTCTCCGGCTACCTGGTGACGGAACCGCCGAAGGGGCAGCCGCGCCTGGTCGGGGCCGACCAGTCCCATGCCTGGGTGCGCCTGCATGTACCCGGATGGGGCTGGGTGGACCTGGACCCGACGAACGGCGTCGCCGCGGGGCAGGGGCACATCACCGTCGCCTGGGGACGCGGGTTCCGCGACGTGGTGCCGGTGAAGGGCGTCATCACCGGCGGCGGTGAACATGACCTGAAGGTGGAGGTCGACGTGATTCCGGAAGCCGAGTACGAGGCCGGGGAAGCCAGGACCTCCCTGTCCCCGGCATCCAGCCGCTCCCGACCCGTGTCCTGAAGCCGCGCCGCTGCCCGGTCAGCCCTGCGGCAGGCCAGCAAAGACCGCGCCGATGGCCTCCATGGCAGAGGGGAAGGGCCGGGCACCGCTCATGTCGGTGATGGTGCCCCACTTCGCCTTCAGGTCTTCCGGTGTCACGGCGGCGGAAGGGCCGAAATGGTGACCCTGGCCCTCCACCATCTCCACCTTGCCGTAATAGCCCGCGCCGCATTCGATGATGTGGCCGGTTTCCTCGTTCTCCTCCGCCACGAACCAGCCGACGACCGGCGTGATCAGTTCCGGCTTCAGCGCCTCGAACACCTGGTCGGGAACGATGCCCTTGGTCATGCGGGTGCCGGCGATAGGGGCCACCGTGTGCACGGTGATGTTGTTCTTCCGCCCTTCCTGCTTCAGCGCGTTCATCAGCCCGACCATGCCGAGCTTCGCCGCGCCGTAGTTGGCCTGTCCGAAATTGCCGTAGAGACCGGCGGCGGAGGTGGTCATGACCACGCGCCCGTAGTTGCGTTCCTGCATCACCGGCCAGGCGGCATGGGTGCACCAGACGGCGCCCATCAGGTGCACGTCGATGACGGCCTGGAAATCGGGGGCATCGACCTTGGCGAAGGACTTGTCGCGCAGGATACCGGCATTGTTGATCAGGATGTCCACCTGGCCCCAGCTGTCCAGCGCGGTCTGGACGATGGACTTGCCGGTCTCCGGCGTGCCGACCGCGTCGTAGTTGGCCACGGCCTCGCCACCTGCGGCCCTGATCTCCGCCACCACGTCATCGGCGGCCTTGCCCGAACCGCCGGTGCCGTCGACGCTGCCGCCCAGGTCGTTGACCACGACCTTCGCGCCACGGCTGGCCAGGAACAGGGCGTGGCTGCGGCCCAGTCCGGCGCCTGCGCCGGTGACGATGGCCACGCGGCCGTCATAGCGGATATCGGTCATGTTCTGTCTCCTCCCCAGGAAATGTGCTGGCGTCAGCCGACCCTCGGGTCGTCCGCGCTGCTGTGGTCGGTCGGCATCGGTGTCGCGGTCATCACCGTGACGCCGTCCGGTGTGTTGAAACGGTGCCAGAGACCCTGCGGCACGACAATGAATGATCCGGCAGTCAGCGCATGCGTCTCGGGGCCGTCATCGGTCAGGATGGTGATCTCGGTCATGCCGTCCAGCACCTGCACCAGTTCGTCGCCGTTGCCGTGACGCTCCCACGCCGTGTGACCCTGGTAGCTGCCGGCGAAGATCTGCCCGTTGTTGATCGCGCCCAGGGTGGCAAAGGCGGCCTCTGCCTCGTCATCATTCTCCGGCGTGCGGCCCTTGAAGAAGGCCCTGCCCGCCAGGGCCTTGCTGATGTTCACCGGTGTCGCCATCACTTCATCCCCTCGTCCCTGCGCAACTGGAATCGCTGCACCTTGCCTGTCTGAGTCTTCGGCAGTTCGGCCACGAATTCAACCGCACGCGGGTACTTGTAGGGGGCGATCTCCGCCTTCACGTGATCCTGCAGCGCACGGACCAGGTCCGGGTCTGGTGCCGTCCCCTCCCTGGCCACGACGAAGGCCTTCACGATCTGGCCGCGCTCCGGGTCCGGGGCACCGATGACGGCGCATTCCGCCACCGCCGGATGGGTCAGCAGGATGGCCTCCACCTCCGGACCGGAGATGTTGTAACCGGCGGAGATGATCATGTCGTCGGTGCGCGCGGCATAGCGGAACCAGCCATCGGCATCGACCATGTAGCTGTCGCCGGTGCGGTTCCAGCCGTCGCGGGAATAGGCGGCCTGGCGTTCCGGGTTGTCCATGTAGCGCACGCCTGTCGGTCCCCGCACCGCCAGGTGGCCGACCGTGCCGGGCGGGCAGGGATTGCCGTCATCGTCCACCACCTTCGCCTCGTAGCCGGGGATCGGTCGCCCCGTCGCCCCGGCCCGCATGTTCTCCGGCGTCTCGGCGATGAAGATGTGCAGCATCTCGGTGGAACCCAGGCCGTCGATGGTGCGGATGCCGGTGGCCTGGTGCCAGCCCTCCCAGACCGGTGCGGGCAGGGTCTCACCGGCACTGACGCAGGTATGCAGGCTGGACAGGTCGAAGCGGTCCGCCATGGCCGTCATGGCGCGGTACGCCGTCGGCGCGGTGAACAGGGTGGTGACGCGATGGTCCTGGATCGCCTGCAGCGTGCTCTCCGGCGTGAACTGCTCGCTGAACAGGGTCGCGGCCCCCGCCGACATGGGAAAGGTCACCAGCGCGCCGAGGCCGAAGGTGAAGGCAATGGGCGGACTGCCGGTAAAGATGTCGTCGGGTCCGGGCTTCAGGACGTGGTCGGCGAAGGTGGCGTTGATCGCCAGCACGTCGCGGTGGAAATGCATGCATCCCTTGGGCTGGCCGGTTGTGCCGGAGGTGAAGGCGATCAGGCAGACGTCATCCGCCGCCGTGTCCACGGCATCGAAGTGGTCGGGTTTCGTCGCCGCGGCGGTCTCCAGCTCATCCGCGCCCGACATGTCACCGGCAAAGTGGCGGACATGGTCCAGGTGTCCGCTCTCCGCCTCCGCCCGCGCCATTTCTCCGTCCAGCCGCCGGTCGCACAGCGCCACGGTGATCTCCGCCCGGTCGATCATGTAGGCCAGTTCGCGCCAGCGCAGCAGCGGCATCGTGGCCACGGCGACGGCCCCGGCCTTCATCACGGCGAACCAGCAGGCGACGAACATCGGCGTGTTGGCCCCCCGGATCAGCACCCGGTTGCCCGGGCGCACCCCCAGGTCGTCCACCAGCACGTGGGCCAGCCGGTCGGCCTGCCGTTTCAGCTCCGCATAGCTCCAGACCCGGTCACGGTAGAGGCAGGCGGGCCGTTCACCGAAACGTGCTGCGCCGCCATCCAGCAGTGCCGCCCCGCAGTTCACCCGGTCGGGGATGGCGGCGAGACCGGGCAGGCCGTCATACGACATCACCGGCCACTGCTCCCTCGGTGGCAGCATCCGGGCGGTGAAATCATCCTCGTGCGCGCTGGGTCCCCCCGGCGCGGTGGCTGAGGGGGAGCGCGCTTCAGGCATCGGCGGTCTCCAGCATGGTGGCGAGGCCTTCCGGCATCGGCATGTCCAGCGACAGTTGCCGCGATGGTGGACCGGCCGTGCCGCTGGCATCGAAGGGGCGGACGAAATAGTCGTAGTGCAGTCCGCCCAGCACGGTGCGGTCGGTGTAGCGGTTCGACTTCACCGCCTCCACCACCTCCGCCATTTCCCCGTCGGTGGCGCGATAGACATCGTAGCCGATGACGCCTGGCACCTTCGGCCATGCCAGCTGGATCTGCCCGTCCCGCACCATCGCGGTCAGTTCCCCCTGGCCGTCGGGCCAGACCGGCATCGGCCGCGCGGGATCGTCCGCCGGTGCCTGGCGTGCATCCTTGGGCCAGAGGAAGCAGTGCACCTCCCGGAAGTTCTCGTCCAGCTGCTTGCAGACATTGCAGTAGATGCAGTGGACGATCGAATCGCGCCGGTCCTGCCGCACCTTCAGCGGCCAGTCCGGGTCGGCGAGCAACTGGCGCGCCATGCCGATGATGTCGGCCTTGCCGTCCTGCAGCAGTTGCTCCGCATCCGCCGGGTCTGAGATCTTGCCGACGGAGATCACCGGCACCTGGTGGCCCTTGGCATTGATGAACTGCTTGATGGTGGCGGCCAGGTGGGCATGCGGCAGCGGCGGGTACCAGTTGCCGGGCATGCAGCGGTCGCCGGAATAGCCGGTGTAGGGATAGAGCGGATGCCCCTCCCGCAGCTGGGCATCCTCGAACTTGCCGCCGACCGAGAGCGAGATGTAGTCGACACCGGCCTGGGCCATGCGCAATGCGATCAGCTTCGCCTCGTCCACCGTGTAGCCGTCCTTGATCGCCTCCTCCGCCAGGAAGCGGATGCCGACGGGGAAATCATGGCCGACCTGGCGCCGGACCTCCGCCATCACCCGCCCGAACATGTGCAGTCGCCCTTCCAGCGTCTTGCCGGAATAGGCGTCCTTGCGGCTGTTGCGGCGGCTGAGGAAGGAGGACAGCGTGTAGGCATGGGCGGAATGCAGTTCCACCCCGTCATACCCCGCTTCCCGCGCGCGGGCCGCCGCCGCACCGAAATCGGCGATGATGGCCTCGATCTGCTCGACCGACAGGTCCTCGATCTTCTGGCGCCAGCCGGACCGGGCCACCTTCATGAAGTGGATGATCTGCGGCACGACCTTCGAATCGGATGCGCCGTGCACCGCCTCCGCCAGCCGGCGATGCCCCGGCACGAAGCTGTCGTCGGAGATGCGCAGCAGCGGCCCGGACTTCGAGCCGTGGATGGCCATCGCCTCCACCACGATCAGCCCGACCTCGCCCTCCGCATAGCGGCGGTAGCGGTCGATGATGTCGTCATTGACGTAGCCATCCTCCCCCGACAGGCGGGTGACCATGGCCGGAACGGCAATGCGGTTGGGCAGCACCATGCCGTTGATGTCGAGCGGTTCGAGAAGCTTCATCCCGGTGTCACTCCCTGTTCCTGTCGGCCGATGGCCCGTCCCGGTGCTGCGGTCCGGCTCAGACGGTTCGCTCCAGGTGCGTCTTCAGATAGCCGAGGGCGTTGTAGAGGGACTGGGCCTCGGCCTCGCTCAGCCCTTCGAAGAGCTCGGTCACCCAGGCGGCATGGGCAGGGGTCATGCGCTCGAAGGCTTCCCTGCCGTCCTCCGTCATGCGCACGACCTGCACCCTTCCGTCCTCCGGGTGGGTTGCACGCTCGACCAGGCCCTCGTCGGCCAGTCGTGCCACCAGGCCGGTGATGTTGCCTGCAGAGACCATCAGCCTTTCCGACAGGCCGCTCATGGTCAGGCCGCCCGGCGAACGGTGCAGCTGCGCCAGCACGTCGAAGCGCGGCAGCGTGGTGGAGAACTCCTCCCGCAACCGTCTGCGGATGTCCTGTTCGATGCGCGTGGTGCAGGCCA
The DNA here is from genome assembly GCA_965228535.1 of Minwuia sp. Classification (GTDB taxonomy): domain Bacteria; phylum Pseudomonadota; class Alphaproteobacteria; order Minwuiales; family Minwuiaceae; genus Minwuia. The sequence continues at coordinate 325,136 of CBDDHU010000004.1, forward strand.
GCATCCGCAGCCACAGCCGCACCGAAAGGCGGTCATCGGGGCCGGGAAGCCCCGCCTCGGCCAGCAGCGGGCGCTTGTTCGATGCCAGGTGGCTCTCGATCATCACGCGGTCTCCCCGCCGTCGATGGCAATGACCTGTCCGTTGATGCCACCGGCGGCGGGCAGGGCGAGCTGCACGGCCATGCTGGCGATCTCGTCGGGTTGAACCAGGCGCTTCTGCGGGTTCATCGCGGCCAGGTCGGCGCGGGCCTGTTCCTCCGTCCGTCCGGTCTTCTCCATGATGTTGCGCACGCTCTCCACCGTCATCGGGGTCTCGACGAAGCCTGGGCAGATGGCATTCACGGTGATTCCCTTGCGCGCCAGCTCGATGGCCATCGCCCGGGTCAGGCCGACGACCGCATGCTTGGCGGCACAGTAGGACGCGACATAGGCATAGCCCTTCAGCCCGGCGGTGGAGGCGATGTTGATGATCCGGCCCGCACCGGCGGCCAGCATGTCGCCGATCACGGCCTTGCTGCACAGGAAGGTGGAGCGGGCATTGGCGTCCATCATGGCGCTGAAGTGGCTTTCCTCCATCTTCGCGAAGGGGACCGCGCCGGAGGCCCCGGCATTGTTCACCAGCACGGTGACCGGTCCCTGGGCCTTCACCGCGGCGGCAAATGCCGCGGCGACCCGGTCCGCGTCGGTCAGGTCGGCGACGGCCTCGGACAGCCTGGCATGGGTATGCCCGGCACGCAGTTCCGCCGCAGCACCGGCCAGCCGCTCCGCATTGCGTCCGATGATCGTCACCGCCGCGCCCGCATCCAGGAATGCCCCGGCGATGGCCAGTCCGATTCCCTGGGCGGCACCGGTGACCACCACGTGCTGTCCCTTCAGCGTCTCCGCTCCCGCCATCCGTTCCTGTCTCCCCTGGTTAATGCTTTAAGCTTAAAGTAAATCATGCCCTGTCCGGGCTCAAGGCCGGAGCGATTCCCTCTCCGCAGCGAACGATCTATAAGGTGCCGCACCTGAAGGATGAAGGAGTGCGGCGCATGCGGGGATATTTCGGGATCGGGGTCTGGCAATTCTCCAAGTTCATGAATGCCGGGAACCTGTTCCGCACGGCGCATGCCTTCGGGGCCAGCTTCGTCTTCACCGTCGATGCGGAGTTCAGCGCCCGCAGCGCACCGTCCGACACCTCCCGTTCTGCGAAGAACGTGCCCTGGTACGAATATGACAGCTTCGATGCCTTCAACCTGCCGCGTGGCTGCGCCCTGGTCGGTGTGGAACTGACCGACGACGCCATCGACCTGCCCCGGTTCCATCACCCGCTGGCCGCCGCCTACCTCATGGGACCGGAAAAGGGTTCCCTTACCCCGGAGGTCATTGATCGCTGCGACCACGTGGTCAGGATACCGACCGGGTTCTGCCTCAACGTGGCCACGGCCGGGGCGATCCTGATGTATGACCGCAGCCTGGTGCATGGCGGCTTCGGGGAGCGGGCGACGACTTCCGTCAGCATGCCGCCGCCCAGGAAGGCCCATGCCCATGGCGGGCGGTTCTCGCGCAAGGGACAGAAGGGCACGCCGCGCAAGGCGGCCACGGAAGGGGAGACGACGACATGAGCGACGAACTGCTTGCGATGGTGCAGGGGCGGATGACACCGCTGTCGAAGACCATGGGCATGGTATTCACGAAGGTGGAGCCGGACCTGATCGAGGCGGAGATGCCGGTGCGCCCCGATCTCTGCACCACGCCCGCGATCCTGCATGGCGGGGCGATGATGGCGCTGGCCGACAATGTCGGTGCCGTGGGCACGGTGGTGAACCTGCCGCCCGGCACCACCACCACGACCATCGAGAGCAAGACCAACTTCCTGGCCGCGGTGCCGGAGGGGCAGAAGGCCATCGCCACGGGCATCCCGCTGCACCGGGGCAAGACCACCATGGTCTGGCAGACCACGATCCGGCGGGAGGATGGCCGCACCGCCGCCATCGTCACCCAGACGCAACTGGTGCTGCAGGCGAAGTAGCGGGGGACATCTGCCACTGACCGGGCCATCCCTCTCCCCCTCCCGACCACCCACGGGAGTATCCTTATTGGGTGGTCAGGAGGGGGAGAGGGATGGCCCGGTCAGAGACCCGTGCCGCAGGCGCCTCAGCCCTCTGACGCCTGTTCCCGTTCCACGGCGCGCCAGCCGATGTCGCGGCGGCAGAAGCCTTCGGGCCATTCGATGCGGTCCACGGCGTCGTAGGCGCGTTCCTGCGCCTGCTGCACGTTCCTGCCCAGCGCGGTGACACCCAGCACGCGGCCACCATTGGCACGGAAGGTGACGCCGTCGTCGCGGGTTCCGGCATGAAAGATGGTGACGCCGTCCACCAGCCCGGCATCGAACAGGCCGCCGATGGCGCTGCCCTTCTGCACGTCACCCGGATAACCCTCCGTCGCCATCACCACGGTCAGTGCCGCGTCGTCGTGCCAGCGCAGGTCGAAGCGGTCCAGCACCCCGTCCATGGTGGCGATCAGCGCCGCCATCAGGTCGGAGCGCAGCCGCACCATCAGCGCCTGGCATTCCGGGTCGCCGAAGCGGATGTTGTACTCGATCAGCTTCGGTCCCTCGTCCGTGATCATCAGGCCCGCGAACAGCACGCCACGGAACGGGCAGCCGTCGGCGGCCATGCCGGCGATGGTCGGGCGGATGATCTCCGCCATGGTCCGTTCCACCATCTCCGGCGTCATCACCGGGGCCGGGGAATAGGCCCCCATGCCGCCCGTGTTGGGACCGGTATCGCCTTCGCCCACGGCCTTGTGGTCCTGCGCGGTGGCCAGCGGCAGGGCGTTCACCCCGTCGGTCAGGACGAAGAAGCTGGCTTCCTCCCCCTCCAGGAACTCCTCCACCACGACTTCGGCCCCGGCGGCACCGAAGCGGCCGCCGAAGGCATCGTCGATGGCGGCGTTGGCTTCATCCACCGTCATCGCCACGGTGACGCCCTTGCCCGCGGCGAGGCCGTCCGCCTTCACGACGATCGGGGCACCATGCTCGGCGACATAGGCACGGGCGGACGCGGCATCGCTGAAACGGCCATAGGCGCCGGTCGGGATGTCGTGCCTGGCGCAGAGATCCTTGGTGAAGCCCTTCGAGCCCTCCAGCCGGGCGGCGTTGGCGCGTGGGCCGAATGCCCTGATCTCCGCCGCCTCCAGCGCATCCACCAGCCCATCGACCAGCGGTGCCTCCGGTCCCACCACGACCAGGTCGATCTTGCGGTCCTGGCAGAAGGTGATCACCGCATCATGGTCGGCAATGTCCAGGTCGATGCATTCCGCGTCCTGGGCGATGCCGCCATTGCCCGGCGCGCAGTAGAGGTTGCGCAGCAGGGGTGAGGCCGCAAGCTTCCAGCAGAGTGCGTGTTCCCGTCCACCGGAACCGATTACCAGAACATCCATCTGAAGTGTCTCCACCCGTGTCGACCGCCCGTTTTCGCCCCTGCTCATACGTGCCTGCCCGGCAGGTGGCAACCGGCAGCGGCGTCGCGTTGACGGCAGGCTGTGCAGTTGCGAATGTAGATGCACCAACTGGCGGGTCGGAAACCATGATTCTTCTGCGTATCATCGGGTATCTGCTGCTGTTCCTGGCGATTGCCGCGCTGGGGGCGGAGATCCTGATGTCGGTCCAGGCAGGGGAATGGGTGGCCCTGGCCGTCGGTGATGTCTGGGCGGAGATCGACCGCAACAGCATCTCCCTGGTGCAGGCGGGGCTGGAGCGGCATGTCCACCCCTACCTGTTCGATCCGATCCTGCTGACCATCCTGCTGTGGCGGGCCTGGCTCGTCGCCGGTGTTCCGGCCCTGGTCATCCTGCTGCTGGCGCGTCGCCGTCGCCAGCGCCGGATGTTCACCTGACCGACACGGCGGAGCAGGACCGGCAGCGCCGCATCGTTGCGCTGCTGCAGGCAAGTCCCTGGCACATGCAGGTGATCACGGCGGCGCGGGGGCTGGCCCTGCCCGACTGGGCGGTCGGCGCGGGCTTCGTGCGCAACCTGGTCTGGGATCACCTGCATGACCGGGCCGTGCCGACGCCGCTGAACGATGTCGATGTCCTCTGTTTCGATGCGGGCGATACCGGCAGGGCTGCCGAGGCGCGGGCGGAACGCGCTCTCCGCGCTGCGCTGCCGGACTGTCCCTGGTCGGTACGGAACCAGGCGCGGATGCATCTCGGCAATGGTGACCGTCCCTACCGGGATACGGGCGACGCCATGACACACTGGCTGGAGACCGCGACGGCCATCGCAGTGCGGCAGGGACCGGATGGCCGCCTGGGCCTGCTGGCCCCGTTCGGCACGGCGGACCTGTTCGCGCTGCGGATCGTGCCGACCCCTGCAGGGCGCCGCCGCCCGGATGCCCTGGAGACACGGCTCCGTGCCAAGGACTGGCCCCGTACCTGGCCGCGACTGGTCACGGAGATCAGGCGTGATGCGGGGTCCAGCCCTCGAAGATGATGTTCTCGGCGTGGCTGGCCGCGAGCTGCCGTTCCCTCGGGCTGCGCACCGTCCATGTCAGCAGGGGCAGGTCACCGGTCAGGCGCTTCGCCACCGGCAGGCTGTGCACGTCCCAGGCAAGGAAGTCAGGACGGGCAAGGTCCAGGAAGGCGGGGCGGAAGCGCGGCTCCACGGTCTTCCGACCGAAGCTGCGACGCTGATAGGCGATCAGGCCACGGGGAATGTCGGGTCGGTGGTCGGCGAACCAGGCCACCAGTGCCGGGTCGAAACTCTGCACCGCGACCGGTCCGCGATGGTCCTGCAGCAGCCGGTCGACCGCCGGTGCCAGGTCGGTTCCGCCCTTCTCGTCCATCTTCAGTTCCACCAGCAGCGGCAGGTTGGGAAATGCAGCCAGCACCTCCGCCAGGGTGGGGATGGTCTGGCGTCCCCCCTTCAGCCGCATGCGGGCCAGGTCCTCCGCCTTTCGGTCGGCAAGCCGCCCCCGCAGCCCGGTCAGCCGCAGCAGGAGGCGGTCATGGAACACCATGACCTGTCCGTCGGCCGAGAGCTGCACATCGATCTCGGCACCGAACCCGGCCCACTGCGCCGCTGCCAGCGCGGCCAGGCTGTTCTCCGGGCAGAGGTCGCCCGGGCTGTGCAGGCCGCGATGGGCCAGCGGGCGGGTGACGAGCCAGTCAGGTCGGTTCATTCGATCTCCACAACGGCATCGATCTCGACGGCGACGCCCATGGGAAGGACGTTGCTGCCGACGGCAAAACGGGCATGGCGTCCCGCGTCGCCGAAGATCTCCACCAGCAGGTCCGACGCGCCGTTGGCCACGACAGGCTGCTTATCAAAGTCAGGTGTCGAATTGATGAAAACGCCGATCTTCACGATCCGCTTCACCCGGTCCAGGTCGCCGCCACAGGCCGCGCGCACCTGGGCGATGATGTTCAGGGCACAGGTCCGCGCCGCGGCCTGCCCGGTCTCGATGTCGGTGTCATGGCCCAGGCGCCCGACATACTTCAGCTCGCCGTTCCAGAACGGGACCTGCCCGGCCACGAAGACCAGGTTGCCGCTGACCGCGTAGGGCACGTAGTTCGCCGCCGGCGATGCCGCCTGCGGCAGTTCGATTCCCAGTTCCTTCAGTCGTGCGTCGATCTTGCCTGCCATGGTCGTCCCTCCTGTTCATGTCTGTCCCGACCTTATCGCTGATCGCCCGATCCCGGGCAATGCGGGTCGTCGCGTGACGTCCGTCTGGTGCTGTCCGCGATGTGGTGCTACCTGAGTGTCAGGCAAGTTACAGGGGTATCAAGGCATGAAACTGTTCAGGACAATGACTGTCGGTATCGCGGCAGCGGTGGCGGCGCTGGCCATCGGGGGCGTGGCGACGGCAGAGGAGAAGCTGAAGATCGGCTTCGTCTATTGCTGCCCGGTCGGTGATCTCGGCTGGAGCTACGAGCATGACGAGGGCCGCAAGGCCATCGAGGAGGCTTTCGGCGACCGGGTCGAGACCAGCTTCGTCGAGAGCGTCTCCGACGGCCCGGACGCGGAGCGGGTGATCCGCCAGCTGGCCCAGGCCGGCAACGACATGGTCTTCACCACCTCCTTCGGCTTCATGAACCCGACGGTGAAGGTGGCCAAGACCTTCCGGAACGTGAAGTTCGAGCACGCGACCGGCTTCAAGCGGGCCGGAAACGTTGCCACCTATTCCTCCCGCTTCTACGAGGGACGGCACGTGCTGGGCCTGATCGCCGGGCGGATGACGGAGACCAACACGGTCGGCTATGTCGCGTCCTTCCCGATCCCCGAGGTGGTGCGCGGCATCAATGCCGCCTTCCTGGCGGCCCGCAGCGTCAATCCGAAGGTGCAGTTCAAGGTCATCTGGGTGAACACCTGGTTCGATCCGGGCAAGGAAGCGGACGCGGCGCGGGCGCTGATCGACCAGGGTGCGGACATCCTGATGCAGCACACGGACTCCCCTGCGGCGATGAAGATCGCGGAGGATGCGGGCATCCGTGCCTTCGGCCAGGCCTCCGACATGTCGCGCTTCGGCCCCAACGCGCAGCTGACCGCCATCATCGACAACTGGGCCCCGTACTACGTGCTGCGGGTCCAGGCCGCGCTGGACGGCACCTGGAAGTCGGAGGACACCTGGGGCGGGTTCAGCACCGGCATGGTGGAACTGGCACCCTACAACGCGAATCTGCCGGCTGACGTGGTGGCGGAGGCCGAGGCCGCCCGCAAGGCCATCGCCGCCGGAACCCTGCATCCCTTCACCGGCCCGATCAACCGCCAGGACGGCTCGGTCTGGCTGAAGGCCGGGGAGACCGCGCCCGACGGTGACCTGCTGGGCATGAACTTCTACGTGGAGGGGATCGAGGGCAGCGTGCCGCAGTAAGGCCACCCCCCATCGCGGTTCCGCGCACCGGCTCGGTGCGCGGGCCGACCAGCACCGAAAAGGCAACGGGCCGCCCGGTGATCCGGGCGGCCCGTCCTGTCTCGGGTCCTGGTGGCTGCGGTCAGCGTGTCGGGACGGGAACGTCGCCGCGATAGTCGTAGAAGCCGCGGTTGGTCTTGCGACCCAGCCAGCCGGCCTCGACATACTTCACCAGCAGCGGGCAGGGGCGGTACTTCGAATCGGCCAGGCCGTCATAGAGCACCTGCATCACCGCCAGGCAGGTATCCAGGCCGATGAAGTCGGCCAGTTCCAGCGGCCCCATCGGATGGTTGGCACCCAGCTTCATCGCCGTGTCGATGGCATCGACGGAACCGACGCCCTCATACAGCGTGTAGACTGCCTCGTTGACCATCGGCAGCAGGATGCGGTTCACGATGAAGGCCGGGAAATCCTCCGCCGCCGTCGGCGTCTTGTCGAGACGGGTCACGACCGTGCGCACGGCACTGAAGGTCGCGTCCTCGGTGGCGATGCCACGGATCAGCTCCACCAGCTTCATCGCCGGGACCGGGTTCATGAAGTGCATGCCCATGAACCGCTCCGGGCGGTCCGTGGTGGCCGCCAGGCGGGTGATGGAGATTGAAGAGGTGTTGGAGGCGATCAGCGTGTGCTCGGCCAGGTGCTCGGTCAGCCCCTGGAAGATGACCTTCTTCAGGGCCTCGTCCTCGGTCGCGGCCTCGATCACCAGGTCGGTCTTGCCGACCTTGCCGAGATCGGTGGTCGGCACGATGCGGCGCAGGGCCGACTGCCGGTCATCCTCCGAGATACGGCCACGACCGGCCTGCCGGGCCAGGTTGCCGTCGATGGTGTCCATCGCCTGGTCCAGCCGTTCCTGACTGATGTCGTTCATGACCACGTCATAACCGGCAAGGGCACAGACATGCGCGATGCCGTTGCCCATCTGGCCTGCACCGATCACACCGACCGAGCGGATTTCAAAGGAGTCACTCATCCGGCTGTCACCCATCTGTCAGGAGCGGAAAGGGAAAACGGGTCGGCGGGCCGCCCTGCAGGCGGCCGCCGACCCGGTCGTCACGTGGTCAGAGCGCCTGCTCCAGCTCCGGCACGGCCTGGAACAGGTCCGCCACCAGGCCGTAGTCGGCAACCTGGAAGATCGGCGCCTCCTCGTCCTTGTTGATGGCGACAATGACCTTGGAGTCCTTCATGCCCGCCAGATGCTGGATCGCGCCGGAGATGCCGACCGCGACATACAGCTCGGGCGCCACGACCTTGCCGGTCTGGCCGACCTGCATGTCGTTGGGCACGAAACCGGCATCGACCGCGGCGCGGCTGGCGCCGACGGCGGCACCCAGCTTGTCCGCGACCTTGTAGAGCATCTCGAAATTGTCGCCGTTCTGCATGCCGCGACCGCCGGAGATGACGATCTTGGCGGCAGCCAGTTCCGGGCGGTCCGACTTGGACAGCTCGGCACCGACAAAGCTAGACAGGCCCGCATCCTCACCGGCGGAGACCTCGGCAACGTCCGCGGATCCGCCCTCGGCCGCGGCCTTGGCGAAGTTGGTCGGACGCACGGTGATCACCTTGGTATCGTCGCTGGACTGCACCGTCGCCAGCGCGTTGCCGGCATAGATCGGGCGCACGAAGGTGTCCGCACCCTCGACCGCGATGATCTCGGAAACCTGCTGGGTGTCCAGCAGCGCCGCGACGCGCGGGAAGATGTTCTTGGTGGAGGTGGTGGCCGCCGCCACGATGTGGCTGTAGTCACCCGCCAGGCCAGCGATCAGCGCCGCAACCGGCTCCGCCAGCTGATGCTCCAGGTGGGCCGCATCGGCGTGCAGCACCTTGGCGACACCGGCGACCTTCGCGGCCTCCGCCGCCACGTCACCGGCACCGCTGCCGGCCACCAGCACATGCACGTCGCCACCCATCTCGGCGGCTGCTGTCACTGCCGACAGGGTCGCCGGGTTCAGTGCCTTGTTGTCGTGATCTGCAACTACCAGAATGCCCATTACAGAACCCCCGCTTCGTTCTTCAGCTTGTCGACCAGCTGCTCGACACTCTCGACCTTGATGCCACCCTGGCGTTTCGGCGGCTCGGTGACCTTCAGCGTCTTCAGCCGCGGCGCGATGTCCACGCCCAGGTCCGCCGCATCCTTCATGTCGATGGGCTTCTTCTTCGCCTTCATGATGTTCGGCAGGCTGGCGTAGCGCGGCTCGTTCAGGCGCAGGTCCGTGGTCACGATCATCGGCATCTTCACCTTGACCGTCATCAGGCCGCCATCGACTTCCCGCGTCACGTTGGCGTGGTCGCCGTCGATCTTCACCTCGGAGGCGAAGGTGCCCTGGCTCCAGCCCAGCAGCGCGGACAGCATCTGGCCGGTCTGGTTGGAATCATCGTCGATCGCCTGCTTGCCCAGGATCACCAGGTCCGGCTTCTCTTCCTCGCAGATCGCCTTCAGCAGCTTGGCAACGGCCAGCGGCTGCACCTCGTCGTCGGTCTTCACCAGGATGCCCCGGTCGGCGCCCATGGCCAGTGCGGTACGGATCGTCTCCTGCGCCTGCTGGACACCGATGGAAACCGCCACCACCTCGGTCGCCGTGCCGGCTTCCTTCAGCCGCACCGCTTCCTCGACGGCGATCTCGTCGAACGGATTCATGGACATCTTGACGTTGGCGAGATCGACACCGCTCTGGTCGGCTTTCACCCGCACCTTCACGTTGTAATCGACCACGCGCTTGACAGCGACGAGTACCTTCATCTGGTCGTTTTCCCCAATCTAGACGGAACCGGAATTGCAGCGCGGTGCCCTGCACAGCCCCACACCGTACTTGAAATAACAACCACCCGACATGCCTGAAAACCGGGCAGTCGATGGTGCGGCGCACAATAGTAAGGCGGGCAAGGGGTGTCAACGAACCGTAACGGGGGCCTGCTATCGCCTCCTGCAGCCCGGAATTCCGGGCGTTTGGGCCGCCTCCAGCAGGATGCTTGATTGTCACCGGCGTTCGTGGTGCGATGGTCCGTGAAGCCGCGTGCCGGAGACGGCACACATGGGGTTGCTTGCGGGAAGCTTGCAAAGGGTCAGTGTCTTTGACATAAAGCCGCGCTCGCTCCGCGACCATGGGCGAACGCCGGGGGGCCGGTCATGAAACGGGTGGTGCACGGGCTTCGCGCACAGCTCCCGACAGGCTGAATCCCCCAAACAAACTGGCATCTGGATGCCGCGACCGCCGTCGGGCCGACGACGGCCGTGCCCCCGCACAGCACGTCTGGCCCTCCAAGCACGGCTCTTGATGAGACGATGGAGATCGCATGACGCGACAGACTGGGACGCCTCGCGCCTACGGCCTGCCGCCCGAGCAGGGCCTCTACGATCCACGCAACGAACATGATGCGTGCGGTATCGGATTTGTTGTCGATATCAAGGGGCGAAAATCGCACGACATCGTGTCCCAGGGGCTGCAGGTTCTGGAAAACCTGACGCATCGCGGGGCCGTTGGCGCGGACCCGCTGGAAGGCGACGGCGCGGGTATCCTGGTCCAGATTCCGCATGATTTCTTCGTCGAGGTCTGCCCGTTCGATCTGCCGGAGGTCGGCCATTACGGCGTGCTGAACATCTTCCTGCCGAAGGACCCGGACATCCGCGTGCTCTGCGAGAACATGCTGGAGCGCTACGCGGTGGCAGAGGGACAGCGCGTGCTGGGCTGGCGCGACGTGCCGGTGGACCGCAACGGCATCGGCGAGAGCGTGCTGGCCGTCGAGCCGGTGATCCGCCAGATGTTCATTGCGCGGGACCCCGGCCTGCCGGACCAGGACGCGTTCGAGCGCAAGCTGTTCGTGATCCGCAAGCAGGCGGCCATCGAGTCGCGCAAGATCAATCACCGTGAAGCGGGCATGCTGTACGTCACCACCAGCTCCTCGCGGGTGATCTGCTACAAGGGCATGCTGCTGGCGGAGCAGATCGGCAGCTACTTCAAGGATTTGAAGCATCCGCTGTTCGCATCCGCGCTGGCGCTGGTGCATCAGCGTTTCTCCACCAACACCTTCCCGGCCTGGTCGCTGGCGCATCCGTTCCGGCTGATCTGCCACAATGGCGAGATCAACACCGCGCGCGGCAACATCAACTGGATGGCCGCACGCGGCAAGGCGCTGAAGTCGGACGTGCTGGGCGACGACCTGAAGAAGCTCTGGCCGCTGATCGCGGACGGTGTTTCCGATTCCGCCAGCTTCGACAACGCGCTGGAACTGCTGGTGGCCGGTGGCTACCCGCTCAGCCACGCGATGATGATGCTGATCCCGGAAGCCTGGGACAACAACCCGCTGATGGACCCGGCGCAGAAGGCATTCTACGAATACCACGCGGCGCTGATGGAGCCGTGGGACGGCCCTGCCGCCGTGGCCTTTACCGACGGCCGCCAGATCGGTGCGACGCTGGACCGCAACGGCCTGCGGCCCGCGCGCTACATCGTCACCGATGACGACCGGGTGATCCTGGCGTCGGAAGCCGGCACCCTGCCGGTGCCGGAGGAGCGCATCCGCCAGAAGTGGCGGCTGCAGCCCGGCAAGATGCTGCTGATCGACACGGAGAAGGGCGAGATCGTCTCCGACGAGTCGCTGAAGGCGGAGATCGCGGCCAGCAAGCCCTATCGCCAGTGGGTCGAGGCCAGCCAGCTGAAGATCAGCGACCTGCCGCAGGCCATGCCGCCGATGAAGCCCAACAAGTCCACCATGCTCGATCTGCAGCAGGTGTTCGGCTACACGCAGGAAGACCTGAAGTTCCTGATGCAGCCGATGGCGGAAAGCGGTGCCGAGGCCATCGGTTCCATGGGCAACGACACGCCGATCCCGGCGCTGTCGTCCAAGGGCAAGCCGCTCTACAACTACTTCAAGCAGCTCTTCGCGCAGGTCACCAACCCGCCGATCGACCCGATCCGCGAGGAACTGGTGATGTCGCTGACCAGCTTCATCGGTCCGCGCCCGAACCTGCTTGGCCTGGGTGGCGGCGCGCACCTGAAGCTGGAGGTGTCGCAGCCGATCCTGACCAACGAGGACCTGGAGCGCATCCGCCATATCGAGGACGTGCCGACCAACGATTTCCATGCCCAGACGCTGGACATCACCTTCCCCAGGGACGAGGGACCGGAGGGCATGGCCCGCCGCATCAGCGCCCTGCAGCGGGAGGCGCAGGACTGCGTCGAGCGGGGTGAGAACATCATCATCCTGTCCGACCGGGCCGTGGACATGGACCGCGTGCCGGTTCCCGCCGCGCTGGCCACCTCTGCCGTGCACCATCACCTGGTGCGCAACGGCCTGCGTACCTCCGTCGGCCTGGTGGTCGAGACCGGTGAGGCGCGCGAGGTGCACCATTTCTGCGTGCTGGCCGGGTACGGGGCGGAGGCGATCAATCCCTGGCTGGCCTTCGAGACGCTGACCGACATGCATCCGGGCATCGCGCCGGACGAGGAAAAGCGCATCCACAAGAACTACATCAAGGCGGTGGGCAAGGGCATCCTGAAGGTCATGTCCAAGATGGGCATCTCCACCTACCAGTCCTATTGCGGCGCGCAGATCTTCGACGCGGTCGGCCTGTCCAGCAGCTTCGTGGCTACGTACTTCCCCGGCACCCACACGCGCATCGAGGGCGTGGGCCTGGACGTGCTGTCGGCGGAGACGGTGGAGCGTCACCGGCTGGCCTACGAGGACGTGCCGATCTACCGCAACGCGCTGGACGTGGGCGGCGACTATGCCTTCCGCATCCGGGGCGACGCGCATGTCTGGACACCGGAGACGGTGGGCCTGCTGCAGCACGCGGTGCGGGGCGACGCGCAGGAGAAGTACCGCGAGTATGCCCGCATCATCAACGACCAGAGCCGGGACCTGCTGACCCCGCGCGGCCTGTTCGACATCCGGCTGTCCGACAGCCCGGTGCCGCTGGAAGAGGTGGAGCCGGCTTCCGAGATCGTGAAGCGGTTCTCCACCGGTGCCATGTCGTTCGGCTCCATCAGCCGGGAGGCGCACACCACGCTGGCCATCGCCATGAACCGGATCGGCGGCAAGTCGAACACGGGCGAGGGTGGTGAGGAGCCGGAGCGGTTCGGCAAGCTGGCCAATGGCGATTCGGAGCGGTCGGCGATCAAGCAGATCGCGTCCGGCCGGTTCGGGGTGACCACCGAATACCTGGTCAACTCCGACATGATGCAGATCAAGATGGCCCAGGGCGCCAAGCCGGGCGAGGGCGGGCAGCTGCCGGGCCACAAGGTGGACAAGGTGATCGCGCGGGTGCGGCATTCGACGCCGGGCGTGGGCCTGATCTCCCCGCCGCCGCATCATGACATCTACTCGATCGAGGACCTGGCGCAGCTGATCTACGACCTGAAGAACGTCAACCCGACGGGCGACGTGTCGGTGAAGCTGGTGTCGGAAGTCGGCGTGGGCGTGGTCGCGGCCGGTGTCTCCAAGGCCAAGGCCGACCATGTGACCATCTCCGGCTTCGAGGGTGGCACGGGTGCCAGTCCGCTGACCTCCATCAAGCATGCCGGCAGCCCGTGGGAGATCGGCCTGGCCGAGACCCAGCAGGCGCTGGTGCTGAACCGGCTGCGTGGCCGCATCGCGGTGCAGGTCGATGGTGGCCTGCGCACCGGTCGCGACGTCATCGTCGGTGCCCTGCTGGGCGCGGACGAGTTCGGCTTCGCCACCGCGCCGCTGATCGCCGCCGGCTGCATCATGATGCGCAAGTGTCACCTGAACACCTGCCCCGTGGGCGTGGCGACGCAGGACCCGGAACTGCGCAAGCGGTTCACCGGCACACCGGAGCATGTCATCAACTACTTCTTCTTCGTGGCGGAGGAAGTGCGGGAACTGATGGCGGCGATGGGCGTGCGCAGCCTGGACGAGCTGATCGGCCGTACCGACCTGCTGGACAAGAAGCAGGCGATCGAGCACTGGAAGGCCCGGGGCCTCGACTTCTCCCGCCTGTTCCACAGGCCGACGGTCGGGCCGGAGGTTGCCGTGCGCAACACCGAGCGGCAGGAGCACGACATCTACCGGATCCTGGACCGTGACCTGATCGAGGCGGCGAAGCCCGCGCTGGAGAAGGGCGAGGCGGTGCAGATCGAGCGTCCGATCCACAACTACAACCGCACCACCGGCGCCATGCTGTCGGGCGAGGTCGCGAAGCGCCATGGCCATGCCGGGCTGCCGGAGGACACGATCTCCGTGAAGTTCAAGGGCACGGCGGGCCAGAGCTTCGGTGCCTTCCTGGCCCGGGGCGTCAGCTTCGAGCTGTGCGGCGACGGCAACGACTATGTCGGCAAGGGGCTGTCGGGCGGACGCATCGCGATCTACCCCGATCCGGCCAGCCAGATCGTGCCGGAGAAGAGCATCATCATCGGCAACACCGTGCTGTATGGCGCGATCGCCGGCGAATGCTACTTCCGTGGTGTGGGCGGGGAGCGGTTCTGTGTCCGCAACTCCGGCGCCACCGCGGTGGTCGAGGGCGTCGGCGACCATGGCTGCGAATACATGACCGGCGGCATCACGCTGGTCATCGGCCCGACGGGCCGCAACTTCGCGGCCGGCATGTCGGGCGGCATCGCCTACGTGCTGGACGAACGCGGCGACTTCGAACAGCGCTGCAATGCGGAGATGGTGGATCTCGGCCCGGTCGATCCGGCAGATGTCGCGCCGGAGGGCGATGACCTGTCCGATCCGCTGCGCCATGACGCCAGCCGCATCCGCATGCTGCTGGAGCGTCATGTCCACTACACCAACAGCACCCGCGCCAAGGCACTGCTGGATGACTTCGAGGGCACGCTCTCGAAGATCGTCAAGGTGACGCCGCGCGACTATGTGCGGGCGCTGAACGAACTGCGGGCGGAGGAAGCCGCGGCTGCCGAGGCCGCCGCCCTGCCGGGAGGAGACGACTGATGGGCAAGGTCACCGGTTTCCTGGAGATTGATCGCAAGGACCGTCACTACCGCCCGGTCGAGGAGCGGGTGAAGCACTTCAGCGAGTTCGTGGTGCCGCTGCCGGATGAGGAACTGAAGGCGCAGGGCGCGCGCTGCATGGATTGCGGCATTCCCTACTGCCACCAGGGCTGTCCGGTGAACAACATCATTCCGGACTGGAATGACCTGGTCTACAACGGGAAATGGCGCGAGGCGGCGGAGGTCCTGCACTCCACCAACAACTTCCCGGAGTTCACCGGGCGGGTCTGCCCCGCACCGTGCGAGGCATCCTGCACCCTGAACATCGACGACAGCCCGGTCACCATCAAGACCATCGAGTGCGCCATCGTCGACCGTGCCTTCCAGGAAGGCTGGGTGGAGCCACAGATCCCGAAGCACCGCACCGGCAAGACCGTGGCCGTGGTCGGTTCCGGCCCTGCCGGGCTGGCCGCCGCACAGCAGCTGGCGCGGGCCGGGCACCGGGTGCATGTGTTCGAGAAGAACGCGAAGATGGGAGGCCTGCTGCGCTACGGCATTCCCGACTTCAAGATGGAGAAGCACCTGATCGACCGTCGCCTGTCGCAGATGCAGACCGAGGGCGTGATGTTCATCGGTGGCGTGCATGTCGGCATCGACAAGTCGGTGGACGACCTGCTGGCCGAGTTCGATGCGGTTGTCCTGGCCGGTGGCGCGGAGGCCCCACGCGACCTGCCAGTTCCGGGCCGTGAACTGGACGGCGTCATGTTCGCGATGGATTTCCTGCCGCAGCAGAACCGCCGGGTCAGCAACGAACCGCTGGGCGACGTCGAGGAAGTGACGGCCGAGGGCAAGCATGTCGTGGTCATCGGTGGCGGTGACACCGGCTCCGACTGCATCGGCACCAGCTTCCGGCAGGGCGCGCTGTCGGTGACGCAGCTGGAGATCATGCCCGCCCCGCCGGAGCGCGAGAACAAGGCCCTGACCTGGCCCGACTGGCCGCTGAAGATGCGGACCTCCTCCAGCCAGGCCGAAGGGGCGGGTCGCGACTTCTCCGTCGTCACGACTGCGGTCCGTGGCGAGAACGGCAAGGTGGTCGCCATCGAGTGCGCCCGCTGCGAGGGTCCGGAGAAGGGCTTCGCGAAGATCGAGGGATCGGAGTTCGAGCTGAAGGCCGACCTGGTCCTGCTGGCCATGGGCTTCGTCAGCCCGGTGCATGAGGGCATGATCAACGATCTCGGCGTGGAGAAGGACCAGCGCGGCAACGTGCTGGCGAACATGGAGGACTACCAGACCTCCTGCGCCAACGTCTTCTCCTGCGGTGACATGCGGCGGGGTCAGAGCCTGGTCGTCTGGGCCATCCGCGAAGGTCGCCAGTGTGCCCGCTCCGTCGACGAGTTCCTGATGGGCTCGACCCTGCTGCCGCGCTGATCCGGGACGGGGCGGAACAGGCAGTACCGCCCCTCTCTTTCCGCGCGTCAGGCAAGGGGCGCGTTGGGCGTCTTCCCATTGTGGACACCAGCCACGGCGCACCCGCACTTGATGCGGGTGCCCATCCTGAGGTGCCAGGGCAGCACCGTGGACGGCCGGTTCACCTCCTTCATCCCCTTCCCCCCTTGCGGGGGAAGTGGCCGCGCAGCGGGCGATGGGGGGTGAAGCCGCAGGCTGCTGCACCAGCGTCCGACGCCACCCCGGCTTCGCCGTTCACCCCCATCCCGCCCTTCCCCCGTCAAGGGGGAAGGGCGCGCAGGTGGCACCGCGCTCCTCTTGCCGTTTCCTTCGCGGGCAGGCTGTCACCGAAGACTCCCACCGGCAGAGGGCTGTCCCCCTTCCCCCCTTGCGGGGGAAGTGGCCGCGCAGCGGGCGATGGGGGGTGAGCCGCAGGCTGCTGCACCAGCGTCAGACGCCGCCCCGGCTTCGCCGTTCACCCCCATCCCGGCCTCGCCCCGTCAAGGGGGAAGGGTGTAGACGTGGTCGTTCAGTTGTCGCACCAGGAGTGGGCGAATGTCCGCCGCTCAGCCCCTGAACAGCCGCGTGAGTTCCGGCACGTAGGCGTCGCCATGACCCGCCTTCGCCGCCTTGCCGATGGCTGACGAGACCCCGTCGGCGATGGCGTGGCTGCCCTGTCCGTCGCCGACCATCTCCCGGTAATAGTCGATGTCCTTGATCGCGTTGCCGATGGCGAAGGGGACGTCGCTCGCATCGCCGGTCAGGATGCATTTCCGCAGCCGCTCCAGCGCCATCCCGGCCCCGCCGCCCTTGCCCAGCACACCGACGAAGACCTGTGGATCCACGCCGGCTTCCGTGGCCTGTGCCGCCGCCTCCGCCAGCAGCGCCATGTGGCCGATGGAGACGAAGTTGTGCAGCAGCTTCATGCGGTGCCCGAAGCCGACGCCGCCCACATGGTCGATGTTCTCCGTGAAGGTATCCAGCACCGGGCGCGCGGCCTCCAGCACCCCGGCCTCGCCCCCCACCAGGATGTTCAGCGTGCCCTCGTGTGCCTGCTTCGCCAGCCGTGTCATCGGCGCATCCAGGAACCGCCCCCCGGCCTCCGCCACCATGGCCGCCAGCCGTTCCGTGGACTCCGGCAGCGCCGTGGAGCAGTCGACCACGATCGCGCCGGGCTGCAGCGACGCGATCACGCCGTCCGGACCGGTCAGCACGGCCTCCACCTGCGGCGAACCGGTGACGCAGACGATCACCAGGTCCGAATCCTCCGCCACCGCACCCGGCGTCTGCCGCTGTGTCGCGCCCATGCCGAGCAGGTCATCGACAGGCTGGTTGCCGGGATGGTCCAGCATCACCAGCGGAAAGCCACCCTTCAGCACGTTCAGTGCAATCCCGTGGCCCATCAGGCCCACACCGATGATCCCGACCTTCATGTCCTGATCCTCCCTCAACCAATCCGTCGGGAAGGGATTGTACCGGGCCGCCACTTCCGCGCCAGTCCGGCGGCACCGGCTACCGCCGATAGTCCGCCGTCATGCCGAAGCCGGACCATTGCAGCTTCAGCCATGAACCGTCAGGGCCGTACCAGACGTCGAAGTCGCGGCTGGTATCGACATGGAAGCGCCGGGCGAGGTGGCGGCGTTCCAGGGCGTCGATGAACTCGCTGTCCTGCTCCGTGATCCTGACCTTGCGGATATCGCCACGGGCGGCGTCGAGGAACTCCGTGCGCTCGATGGCGTCCTGGCGCCAGAAGGCGGTGGAGGGCCAGGTGTCCGCGGGCAGGGTGCGCTCGCCGAAGCGCAGGCTCGTCACCTCCAGCTCCTCCTCGCCCTGGACTGCCGTCACCTGGTCTCGGTTGTCGCCATCAATGGTGGTGGAGGTGAAGCGGAGAAGCCGGTCGCCCTGCCAGACCTCCTCCGTGGTCTGGGTGTAGTCGAACACGGTGACGAAGAACAGCCGCACCCGGATGCGCACATCCACTGTCACCAGCATCTGCCCCGCTTCGGGGCTGGGGCTGAAACTCAGACGGTGGTGACCGACCTTCGATCCGGCGACATGCACGTCGAAGCGGATGTCATCGGGCTGGCTTGCCCGCGAGAGGCGGGGCAGGGCCGTGGTGGCCAGCAGCGCGGTGCCGCCCAGCAGCAGGCGTCGGCGGTCAATGCCGGGCGATGCCTGCATAGTCGGCTGCGGCCACCTCGTCGCATTTCGCGCGATAGGCGGGCGCGCCGGCGGCATAGAGCAGGAAGGTCCGCTTGTTCTTGCCTTCGACATTGGAATTGATGCCCATGAACCATGAATCGACCTTGGTATAGAGCATCCTTTCAGCGCTTTCATGGACATGCTGTGTCCATTCCGTGGCAGCACCCTCGTCAGCCTCCGCCGTCGCCAGCCCCTTCGTCCGCATGTTGGCGATGAAGTCGGTGGCCCATTCCACGTTCTGTTCGATGCAGCGCGGGATGTTGCAGAAGGACGCGGCATTGTGCGGCCCGACCAGGGTCAGCATGTTGGGGAAGCCCGGCACCATCAGCCCGAGATAGGTGACCGGTCCATCGGCCCATTTCTGCTGCAGGGTCTGGCCGTCCACCCCTTCGAACGCGATCTTCGAGAAGCCGCCGGTGACGGCATCGAAGCCGGTGGCATAGATGATGATGTCGAACCCGAACTCCTCCGCGCTGGTGCGGATGCCCTTCTCCGTCACCCGCTCGATCGGCGTGTCCTGCAGGTTCACCAGCCGGACATTGTCCTGGTTGTAGGCCTCGTAGTAGTTGGTCTCCAGCGGTACGCGGCGGGTGCCGAAACCGTGATCCTTCGGGATCAGCATCTCCGCGACCGCCGGGTCCTTCACCCGCTGGCGGATCTTGTCGGCAACGAAGTCGGAGATCGTCCTGTTGGCTTCCTCGCTGATGAAGATGTCGCGGAAATTGCCCATCCAGATACCGAAGCCGGGGGAGTCGTACAGCTCCTCGTAGAAGGCGTTGCGCTCCTCCTCCGACACGTCCATCGCCCGGCGCGGGTCTGCGTCGTGCATGAAGCAGCCGTGGGAGCGGCGGCAGATCTCGAAGATCTCCGGGTAGCGGGCGCGGATGTCCTTCTGCTGCTCCGGCGTGATCGGGCTGTTCTTCAGCGGCGCACACCAGTTGGGGCGGCGCTGGAACACCGTCAGCTGCCCGGCGGTCTTCGCCACTTCCTGGATGGTCTGCACCCCGGTGGCGCCGGTGCCGATGACGGCGACCCGCTTGCCCGTGAAATCCACCGGCTCGTGCGGCCAGCGCGCGGTGTGCATGGACTGGCCCCGGAAATCGTCGATGCCCGGAATGGTCGGCATGGTGGGGACGGAGAGCGGTCCGATGGCGGTGATCAGGAACTGCGCCGTGCCGGTCCAGCCATCCTTCGTCCAGACGGTCCAGCGTTCGCTGTCCTGATCCCAGCGGGCGCGGTTGACCGTGCTGCCGAAGCGGATGTCACGCCGCAGGTCCAGCTTGTCGGCGACGAAGTTGCAGTAGCGCAGGTTCTCCGGCTGCCCGGAGAAATGCTCGCTCCACTGCCACTCGTCCAGGATCTCCTCCGAGAAGGAATAGCCGTAGGAATAGCTCTCCGAATCGAAGCGCGCACCGGGATAGCGGTTCCAGTACCAGGTGCCGCCGACCCCGTCCCCCGCCTCCAGCACCTGCACCGACATGCCCAGGCCCCGCAACTGGTGCAACTGGTACATGCCGGAAATCCCGGCACCGATGATGATGGCGTCGAAGCTCTGCTCGGTCATGGTCGTCTCTCCCCTGCGCGGCAGGGTAGCACGTCATGAAAGGGGAGCCAGAGCGCCCTCAGAATACCCCCTCTGCCTTCATCGCGGCGAGGTCATCGTCCGAGTAGCCCAGGTCGCGCAGCAGCGTCTCCGTGTGCTCGCTCAGGGCGGGCAGCGCGGTGTTGGCGCGGCCCGGTTCCTCGGCGAACTTCATCGGGATGCCGACATGTTCGAAACCGTTCTCGTCCTCGAAGATCATGCCGCGATGGCGCAGTTGCGGGTCGTCGCAGGCCTGGCGCAGGTCGTTGACCGGGGCGAAGGCGGCGTCCACGTCGGCGAACCATTCCACCCACTCGGCCTGGGTCTTCGTGACGAAGGTCTGGCGCAGGAAGTCGATGGCGGGCTGCTGCGTCGGACCCGGCGGCGGTTCGCAGGCCTCGATCAGGTCGGGGCGGCCCAGCTTGGTCAGGATGGCCTTCGCGAAGTGCATCTCCGCCCCGCCGAGCACGATGTGCTTGCCGTCGGAGGTGGCGTAGATGTTGTACATCGCGTTGCCGCCCCAGGTCCGCTCGTGCCGCACCACGGGCATCTTCTTCTCCGCGAACACGGTGCCGAGCAGGTTGGGCATCGCCGCCATCAGCGAATCCATCATCGAAAGGTCGATGGTGTCGCCCTGGCCGGTCTCCGTCCGCCGCAGCAGCGCCATCAGGATGGCCGACAGGCCCATGGTGGCGGACAGCATGTCGGCGTTGGCGATACCGGGAATTGTCGGCGCACCGTCGGCGCCGATGTTGCAGCTCAGCACCCCGGCCAGCGCTTCCGTCGCCAGGTCGTGGGCCGGGCGCTTCACGTAGGGACCGTCCTGCCCGAAGGCGGAGATGGAGCAGTAGACCAGCCGGGGATTGCGCGCCCGCACCGTCTCGGCATCGACGCCCAGGCGCTTCACCACGCCGGGGCGGAACGCCTCGATCATCACGTCGGCGGTCTCCGCCAGCTTCAGCAGTGCCTCCCGCCCCGCCTCGGTCTTCAGGTTCAGCTGCACCGATTTCTTGCCCCGGTGCGTGTTCTGGAAATAGACGGTCACGCCGTCGGCACGGCGGGCGCCGATCTCCCGGTTCGGCTCCCCGCCATTGATCGGTTCCAGCTTGATCACCTCTGCCCCGTGATCCGCCATCATCTGCGTCAGCAGCGGGCCGGGCAGGAACAGCGACAGGTCGAGAACGCGGATACCTTCCAGTTTCATCAGTAACCCTCCGAACGCGACCAGTCGAAATAGAGGCCGTGGGCGCGCCGTGCCACCGGACCCGGCTGCAGCTCCCGCCCCTCGTAGCGGGTGACGGGCACCACCTTGCCGAAATTGCCGGTGGTGAAGATCTCGTCAGCCTCCGCGAAGTGCTGCGGCGTCAGCGTGACCTCCTGCACCTCGATACCGTCGGCGCGGAACAGCTCGGTCATCCGCTGCTTGGTGATACCGTTCAGGAAGGTGCCGTTCCAGACCGGGGTCATGGCGACCCCGTCCTTCACCATCCAGATGTTGGCCGTCGCCAGTTCCGCGACATTGCCCGACGGGTCGCACAGCAGCGCGTTGTCATAGCCGCGCTGCGCCGCCTCCCGCAGGGCGCGCTGGGAATTGGGGTAGAGGCAGGACGCCTTGGCGTCGGTCGGGGCCATGTCGCGTGCCGGGCGGCGGTGCGTCGACAGGCAGACACTCATGCCGGTGGCGGCGGGCAGCGGCGATTCGTAGACCGCCAGGGCGAACTCGGTCGATTCCGGGTCCGGGGAGACGAAGCCGGTGCGGGCGAAGAACATCGGACGAATGTAGTAGGCGCGGTCGCGAGGCAGGTCGGCCAGCGCCTCGCGGCACAGTTCCTCGACGCGGGCGGCATCTTCCTTGGGTTCCAGCAGCATGGTGCGGGCGGAGCGGACGACGCGCTCGCAGTGCGGCGTCAGGTCCGGGGCCAGCCCCTCGAAGGCCCGGGCGCCGTCGAACACGACGCTGGCCATCCAGAAGGCATGATCCATCGGGCCGGTGAGCCGCGGGTTCTCCCTGAACCAGTCCCCGTCATGATAGAACCGTGCTTCCATGCTACGCCCTCCTCCCCAGCTTCCGTTTCAGGCTGTCTTAGTCGGTTTTGCGCCGGGAGGGAATTGCCCAGCCGCAGGGCCTGCCGATGGTGGCGCTGCGCCGCGCAAGCCTGTATCAGCAGCAGGAACCCCTTTCAGGATGCCTGATCATGAGTCTGCTCTTCCCCGTCGCGCGCCGCCTGCTGTTCAGCATGGACCCGGAACGGGCGCATGGCCTGACCGTCAGGGCGCTGGCCA
The DNA here is from genome assembly GCA_965228535.1 of Minwuia sp. Lineage (GTDB taxonomy): Bacteria > Pseudomonadota > Alphaproteobacteria > Minwuiales > Minwuiaceae > Minwuia. Next base: position 347,446 of record CBDDHU010000004.1, read on the forward strand.
GGCCGGCGCTGGCGCGGCTGGCCGCCGTGCATGTTCCCGAACAGCCGGTGGAGATCGCCGGCCTGCGGCTGCCCAACCCGGTCGGGCTGGCGGCGGGGCTGGACAAGAACGCGGTGGCGGTGGACGGGCTGCTGGCGCTGGGCTTCGGCTTCGTGGAGATCGGTGGCGTCACGCCGAGACCGCAGCCCGGCAACCCCGCCCCCCGCGTCTTCCGGCTGATCGAGGACCGGGCGGTGATCAACCGCTACGGCCTGAATTCCGACGGGGCGGAAGCGGTGGCGCGCAACCTGGAGCGGCGGCGGACCAGCGGCATTGTCGGCGTCAACCTGGGGGCCAACAAGGAAAGCAATGACCGGACGGCCGACTACGCCGAGTGCCTGCGGGTGATCGGGCCGCTGGTGGACTATGCGACGGTCAACGTCTCTTCCCCCAACACGCCGGGACTGCGTGCCCTGCAGGGCACCGCGGCGCTGGCGGAGATCTTCCAGCGCCTGAACCGGGTGCGGGACGAGGGCCGGCTGACCACGCCGCTGTTCCTGAAGGTCGCGCCCGACCTGACGGCGGAGGACATTGCCGACATCTCCCGTCTCGCGCTGGATATCGGCATCGATGGGCTGGTAGTCGCCAACACCACCATCGCCCGCCCCGACAGCCTGCGCAGCCGGTACCGGGGGGAGGTCGGGGGACTGAGCGGTGCCCCGCTCTGCGGTCCCTCCACGGAGGTACTGGCCCGGTTCCGCGACGCGACGCGGGGCGAGGTGCCGCTGATCGGCGTCGGCGGCATCATGTCGGGGGAGGATGCGGCGGCGAAGCTGCGCGCCGGTGCCAGTGCAGTGCAGTTCTATACCGGCCTGATCTGGCGTGGACCTGAACTGATCCGTGAAGCGGCGGAGGCCATGGCCAGGGTGCGTGCCGCATGACCGGTGCCCGCACACCGCGCCCGGCGGTGGAGGTCGGCATGGCCATGATGGCGGCGGGGATGCTCTGGATTCCCTGCATCGACGCCATCGCCAAGTTCCTGGGAGAAAGCGTGCCACCGGGCCAGATCGCGGCCAGCCGTTTCCTGTTCCAGTCGCTGCTGCTCTTCCCGCTGCTGCTGCTTGCCGGTGGCCTGCCACAGGTGCCATGGCGGCAACTGCACCTGCATGCCGCGCGGGGCGCGCTGATCGCCCTGGCGACCGCGTTCTTCTTCACGGCGCTGAAATACATGCCGATTGCCGATGCCATCGCGATCTTCTTCGTCGAGCCACTGATCCTGACGCTGCTGTCGGGCCTGTTCCTGGGGGAGGCGGTGGGCTGGCGGCGCATGTCGGCGGTGATGGTCGGTTTCATGGGTGCGCTGATCGTCATCCGCCCCGGTTTCGGCTGGGCCGGGTGGCCGGCGCTGATGCCGTTGCTGGCCGCTGCATGCTTCGCGGTCTACCTGGTCCTGACCCGTCGCATGGCGCAGACAGGCGACGCGGTGCAGATGCAGTTCTGGGCCGGCGTGTTCGGGTTCCTGACCATGGCGGCGGTGCTCGCCTTTGGCAGTCTCGCGGGCATACCGGCGCTGACAGCGGTCAGCCCGGACACGAATGAATGGCTGCTGCTGTTCGCGCTGGGGCTGGTGGCGACTGCCGGTCACATGCTGGTGGTGCACGCGTTCCGCCGCGCGCCCGCCGGTGTGCTGGCACCGTTCCAGTACCTGGAGATCATCAGCGCGACGGTGCTTGGTTACCTCATCTTCGACGACTTCCCGGATGCGGTGACCTGGACCGGGGTGGCGATCATCATCGGCGCGGGGCTGTACGTGTTCCATCGGGAGCGGAAGCTGGCCCGGATGACCCCCTGAAATGATGTGAAGCGGTCACGAATGGCCGTTGTTCCGGTCATTTAGCTGTTGTCGGAATGGCACAGCCGCCCGGCCCGTGATATGAAGTCGTGACAGGGACAAGGCCCGGCAAGGGCAGGCGACCGGGGAGAGTGAGATGCGTTCAGGGGCACTTGTCCTCGCCGCAGCTTTGGCAGCATTGCCGCTGGTACAGGGGACAGCCGACACGCAGCGGGCGTCATCCGGAACGATCCGGCTTGCACAGGACAGTTCCTCCGCCGCGCCGGCGCCCGCCGCCCGGAAGCCGGCGCCACCGCCCAGCCAGTTCATTCCCATCGCGTCCTACTGGACCGGACCCTACGCCGCAGGCGGCTCCGCCTTCGGCGACGGCATGGCCGATTACTACCGGCTGCTCAACAAGCGTGACGGCGGCATCAATGGCGTCAAGCTGCGCTGGGAGAAGTGCGAGACCGCCTACAAGGCGGAGCGTGTCGTTGCCTGCTACGAGCGGCTGAAGAAGGCAGGTGAAGGCATGCCGTTCTTCCACCCGCTCTCCACCGATGCGACCTATGCGCTGGTCGAGAAGGGCAGGGCCGACCAGATTCCGATCATCACCATCGGTTACGGGCGTGCCGACGGTTCCGACGGGCGGGTCTTCCCCTACCTGTTCCCGGCGATCACCAGCTACTGGAGCCAGTCCACCGCGGAGATCCGTTTCATCGGGCAACTGGAAGGCGGGATGGACAAGCTCGCGGGCCTGAAGATCGCCAACGTCCACCACGATTCCGCCTATGGCAAGGAGACCATTCCGGTGCTGGAGCAGCAGGCCCGGAAGTTCGGTTTCGAGTTCCGCAACTTCCCCGTGGCGCATCCGGGGCTCGACCAGAAGTCGATCTGGCTGCAGGTCGCACGGCAGTACAAGCCGGACTACGTCATCCTGCGCGGCTGGGGGGTGATGAACCCGATGGCGCTGAAGGAAGCGCGCCGCGTCAAGTTCCCTGCCGACAGGGTCGTCGGGGCCTGGTGGTCGGGGTCGGAGGAGGACGTGATCCCGGCCGGGCCGGCGGCGAAGGACTATTACGCGGCTGGCTACCAGTCCGCCGGTGCGAACTACCCGGTCATCCAGGACATGATCACCCACCTGTATGACAAGGGGGAGGGGGACATGGACCCGCGCCGGGTCGGCTCGGTCTACTTCAACCGCGCCGTGGCCATGGCCATCGTGGGAACGGAGGCGATCCGTGACGCGATGCGGATGGTGGGGGAGAACCGGCCGGTCACGGGGGAGGAAGTCCAGGCCGCGCTGGAGCAACTGACCCTGGACACGCCACGGCTGAAGAGGCTGGGGGCGGTCGGGCTGCTGCCGGAGATCGCGCTCACCTGCCGCAACCATGGCGGCGACTCGCCGCTGAAGTTCCTGCAGTGGGACGGGTCCGCCTGGCGGGAAGCCACGGACTGGATCGAGACCGACCAGTCCATCGTCGGCCCGATGGTGGAGGCCTCGGCCGCCGCCTACGCGAAGGACCAGGGCATCACCCCGCGCATCTGCCCGGAGTGAGTGCCGGTCAGTCCGGTTCGGCGCTGACGGTCAGTCGCGCGGACCCGGCCTGCAGGGGTCCCTCCGGCCGGTCGAGACGCAGCATGGCAAGCACGTGGTCGCCCGCCCCGCTGCGTACCGTGCCGACGCTGCGGCCATCCACCACCACGTCCGTTCCGTCCGGGGGCAGCTCGCCCTCCACCCGGCAGGGCAGCAGCATCCTGCGCACGTTGCCGCGATACTTGCTGCGGGCCGTGATCTCCTGCCCGACATAGCAGCCCTTGCGGAAGTCGATGCCGTGCAGCCGGTCGAACCGGACCTCCAGCATGAAGTTCTTCTCCACCTCGATGTCCCGGCTGCCATCGGGGATGCCCAGCGCGACACGCCGGGCGTGGTAGGCCGACAGGTCGTCAGTGTGGTCGGGCAGGGACAGGGATGACGGCCAGAGCAGGCGCTGCCCCATGCCCGGATCGCGCGGATCGGCGAAGCGGATCACGCCATCGCCCTGCACGTCGCCATCCGGCGCGGCGAGCACCTGCCAGTCGGCGCTGACATCGGCGATGGTGACGCGGGACCGCAGCCGGTACATGGTCAGGCGGCGTTTCAGGTCTTCCAGGCGTGGTGCCTCCACCTCCAGCAGCAGGCCGTCACCATCGGGTGCGGGGGTGACGAAGAAGTCATGCAGGAACTTGCCCTGCGGTGTCAGCAGGGCGGCATAGACCGCCGTGCCGGGGGCGATCCCGGCCACGCTGTTGGTCACCAGGGCCTGCAGGAAACTGATTGCTTCCTCCCCGCCGACATGCAGCACGCCCCTGTCCGGAATCCTGAACACTGTCATTGCCTTCGCCTTCGCCTTCGCCTTCGTCTCTGTCAGTCCGTCCTGCCGATCCTATTCCGCCGCCAGGTTGTCGGGGCGGGTCCACGCATGTTCCCGCGAATGCGGGTCCAGCGGCGTCTCGACCAGGTGGTTGGTATAGTTGGAGATCACCTTGTGCGCGATGACTCCGACGATCTCGATGACATTGCGCCGCGTGAACCCGGCCTGCATGAAGGTGTCGAGATCGGCCTCGTCAACCCAGCCCCGCTGTACCACCATCTTCTGGGTGAAGTCGCGCAGCACGTTCAGGCGGTCATCGGTGAAGGGCGTGTTGTTGCGGGCAGCCTCGATGACGTCCTGCGGAATCTTCTCGGCATTGGCGATGCGGGTATGACCGGCCATGCAGTAGGTACAGTCGTGGTAGGCGTTGATGGTGAACCAGACCACGTGGCGCTCCGTCGGGCTGAAGGACATCTTCATCACCGCGCGGCTGAGGGCCATGTAGGCCTCCGTCGTGGCCGGGGCCTCCACCATGCCGGCGATCAGGTTGGGAACGAAGCCGTAGCTCTTCTCTGCCTTCTGCAGCAGTTCCCGGCCATCGTCGGGCACCGTGTCGATGGTGTGTAGCTGAAAGCGTGTCATGGTCGTTGTCCTCCATTGCTGCCCAGCAATCTGATGCGGGAGGGACGGCAATCAAGCACTGTCGGCAGGCGGCAGGGTCGCTGACGGAACAGGTCAGGGTCGTGGGCGACGCAAGCGCCCTGCCGGACTGTGGGAAGAAGACAGGGTCGAACAAGGGGGATGATGATGACTGACGAACTGATCCACCTCGCCCGCTGGCACTACGGGGAAAAGGGCTTCTCCCCTTTCTCGGAGGCGGAGATGCGACGCCGGCAGGACGCGATGCGGGCTGTCATGGCCGACGCAGGTCTCGATGCCTGCCTGTTCAGCAGCTATCACAACATCTGCTATTTCTCGGGCTTCATGTACTGCCAGTTCGGGCGGCGCTATGGCCTGGCACTGACCCATGACGCGGCAACGACCCTGAGCGCGGCCATCGATGGTGGGCAGCCCTGGCGACGCACGTTCGGCGACAACCTGACCTATACCGACTGGCGGCGGCAGAGCTATTTCGACGGGATGAGACAGCTCCTGCCCGGCGTCCGGCGGCTGGGCATCGAGTTCGATCACGTGACCCTGCAGTTCCGCGACCTGCTGGCCGAGCACTTTCCCGGCGTCGAACTGGTTGACTGCGGCGACGCGGCGATGCGGCTGCGCACCGTGAAGTCGGCGGAGGAACATGCCCTGATCCGCGAGGGCACGCGCATCTGCCGGATCGGCGGGGAGGCGGTGATGCAGGCCGCGCGCCCCGGCGTGCCGGAGCACGAGGTGGCGCTGGCCTCCACCAGTGCCATGGTGCGGGCGATCGCGGACAGCTTTCCCTTCGTCGAACTGATGGATACCTGGACCTGGTTCCAGTCCGGGATCAACACCGACGGTGCCCACAACCCGGTGACCAACCGGGTGATCCGGCATGGCGACATCCTCTCGCTCAACACCTTCCCGATGATCTTCGGCTACTACACGGCGCTGGAGCGGACCCTGTTCGCCGGTGCGGTGGACGAGACCTCGCTGGACCTGTGGCAGAAGAACTGCGCGGTGCATGTCCGGGGCATGGAGCTGATCCGGCCAGGCGCGCGCTGCTGCGACATCGCGGCGGAACTGAACGAGATGTACCGGGGCTGGGGCCTGCTGAAGTACCGCTCCTTCGGCTATGGCCACAGCTTCGGCGTGTTGTCCCACTACTACGGGCGCGAGGCCGCCGTGGAACTGCGGGAGGATGTCGAGACGGTGCTGCAGCCGGGCATGGTGGTCTCCATGGAACCGATGATCATGCTGCCGGACGGGCAGCCGGGTGCCGGTGGCTACCGGGAGCACGACATCCTGATCGTGACGGAGGACGGTGCGGAGAACATCACCGACTTCCCGTTCGGTCCCGAGAGGATGATCCTGCCTGCTTGATCGGCAAAGAGGCTGGGCGGTTGCATGATGATCACAAAGCTGACATCGTTGCACCGCAACACGGAAACGGGTCCAGGACCTGCGGCAACAAGCAGGCCGGACCGACAGCCGGGTCAACAGGGGGCGCAGACGCCAGCAGGCGTTGGAACAGACAGCACCCGCAATCAATGCGGGGCAAACAGGGAATAGAGGCAACTGCGTGACAGGCGATCAGTCGACGGGCGATCCATTCGTCCGGTTCCAGGAAGTGCAGAAGAGCTATGACGGTGAAACGCTCGTCGTCAAGAATCTGAACCTCGATATCGCGAACGGCGAATTCCTGACGATGCTCGGCCCCTCCGGTTCCGGCAAGACCACCTGCCTGATGATGCTGGCCGGGTTCGAGACGCCCACCCATGGTGACATCGTGCTGGACGGCGCGCCGCTGAACCATGTGCCGCCGCACAAGCGCGACATCGGCATGGTATTCCAGAACTACGCCCTGTTTCCCCACATGACGGTGGCGGAGAACCTGGCCTTCCCGCTGCATGTGCGGAAGATGGGCAAGGCGGAGATCGAGCAGCGGGTGCAGCGGGCGCTGGACATGGTGCAGCTGGGTGCCTTCGGCGGGCGGCGGCCGATGCAGCTCTCCGGTGGCCAGCAGCAGCGCGTCGCGGTGGCCCGTGCGCTGGTGTTCGACCCGAAGCTGGTGCTGATGGACGAGCCGCTGGGCGCGCTGGACAAGCAGCTGCGCGAGCAGATGCAGTTCGAGATCAAGCACATTCACGACAATCTCGGCATCACGGTCGTCTACGTGACGCATGACCAGTCCGAGGCGCTGACCATGTCCAACCGGATCGCGGTCTTCAATGACGGCATCATCCAGCAGCTTGCCCCGCCTGCCGACCTCTACGAACGGCCCGACAACGCCTTCGTCGCGCAGTTCATCGGGGAGAACAACAAGCTGACCGGCAAGGTCACGGCGGTGGACGGCGACCAGTGCGCGGTGGAACTGGACAGCGGCGAGAAGGTCTCCGCCATGTCGATCAGCCATGGCGGTGTCGGACAGCGTTCCATGCTCTCGATCCGCCCGGAGCGGGTGATGATCGGTGACGAGGCGAAGGACTGCGACGTGCATGTGGATGCGCGGGTGGAGGAGCTGATCTATCTCGGCGACCACATCCGCACCCGCCTGACAGTCTGTGGTCGCGACGACTTCGTGGTGAAGATTCCGAATTCGACAGATCGTGCCGGTCTCGTGCCCGGCAACGAAATTTCCCTTGGCTGGCGGACACGCGACTGCCGGGCGCTCGATATGCCCGACAACCTGTGATCATCGGGCCGGCGGGGAACAGGTTCGCACGAGAGAAAACCCAAGGAGGCTAGGAATGAAGAGCTTCAAGTCAGCCCTGATCGCGGCGGCGGTTGCCGGCGTTGCGGCGGGTGCAGTGACCAGTGCCCAGGCCGATACGGAACTGGTGGTGGTGTCGTGGGGCGGGGCCTACTCGGCCAGCCAGCAGGGCGCCTATCACGACCCCTACATGGCGGCCAATCCGGGCATCAAGATCATCAACGACGACTCCTCCAACACCGCCGTGGCCAAGCTGCGCGCGATGAACGAGGCGGGGAACGTCACCTGGGACCTGGTGGACGTGGTTGCCGCGGACGCCATCCGCCTGTGCGACGAGGGCCTGGCCGAGATCATCGACCATGACGCGGTGCTGGCACCGGCCCCGGACGGCACGCCTGCGTCGGAGGATTTCGGCGACCTGATCGTCTCCGAATGCTTCATCCCGCAGATCGTGTATTCCACGACCTTCGGCTATCGCACGGACATGGTCTCCTCCAAGCCGACCAGTGTCTGCGACGTGTTCGACCTGGAGAAGTTCCCGGGCAAGCGCGCACTGGAGAAGAACCCGATCAACAACATGGAATGGGCCCTGCTGTGTGACGGCGTGGCGCCGGACCAGGTCTACGAGGTGCTGGGCACCCCCGCCGGTGTCGAGCAGGCCCTGGCGAAGCTGGGCACCATCAAGGACAGCGTTGTCTGGTGGACCAAGGGCGCACAGACGCCGCAGCTGCTGGCCGACGGTGAGGTCGTGATGGGCTCCACCTACAATGGCCGCCTGTTCTCCGTGATCGAGGAAGAGAAGCAGCCGATCGCCATGCTGTGGGACTGGCAGGTGTTTGACCTGGACGGCTGGATCGTCCCGACGGGCACCAAGAACAAGGCCGCGGTGATGGAGTACCTGCGCTTCGCCACCGACACCCAGCGTCTGGCTGACCAGGCCAAGTTCATCTCCTACGGTCCGGCGCGCAAGTCCTCGGCCCCGCTGGTCGGCAAGCATGCTGAACTGGGCATCGAGATGGCGCCGCACATGCCGACGGATCCCGCGAATGCCAAGACCACCCTGCTCTACAACTACGAGTTCTGGGCGGACAATCGCGACGATATCGACGAGCGTTTCCAGGCCTGGCTGCTGCAGTAAGGCCCGCGACGTGACGGACTCCGGGGCGGGTATCGCCCGCCCCGGAACCCGTTGCCCCTCCCGAATGCGTCCGCGCAAAGGGCGCCTTCCGGTGCGGCATCGGAACCGCAGGTGAGTTGATGGACGACTTGGGCAGGAGGCTCGGCGAACCGGCATGACAGCGACCGACATCCAGAACGGCGGCGCCGGGCCGATCGTCACGGCAGACGGGACGCCGCTGAAGGTTTCCCTGGCCCGGGCGCTGCGGCGTCAGCGGCTGTTCGCCCTGGGCCTGGTCGCGCCGCTGTTCATCTTCGTTGCCATCAGCTTCATCATTCCCATCGCGGACATGCTGTTCCGCTCCGTCGAGAACGGCATTGTCGAGGAGATCCTGCCCCAGACCGTGAAGGCGCTGGAGAGCTGGGACGAGACCTCCGGCGAACTGCCGGACGAGGCGGTCTACGCCGCCATGGTCGCCGACCTGAAGGTGGCGCGGCAGAACCGGACCAACACCAAGGTCGGTCAGCGGCTGAACTACGAGCGTTCGGGCATGTCGAGCCTGTTCCGCGGTGCGGGGCGCAAGGCCAGCCGCATCAAGGAACCGCCCTACAAGGAACAGCTGATCAAGACCGACAAGGACTGGGGCAACGTGGTCACCTGGCAGGTGATCAAGCAGTTCTCCCCCGGCCTGACACCCGGTTACTACCTGGCCGCCGTGGATGCGAAGCAGACGCCGGACGGCGCGGTCGAGTTCGAGGATGCGGAGAAGGCGATCCACACCAAGCTGTTCATCCGCACCATGATCATGTCGGTGGTCATCACGCTGATGACGCTGCTGCTCGGCTTCCCCATCGCCTACCTGATCGCGACGCAACCGGCGAAGACCGGCAACCTGCTGATCATCCTGGTGCTGCTGCCGTTCTGGACCTCGCTGCTGGTGCGCACCACTTCCTGGATCGCGCTGCTGCAGCAGCAGGGGGTGATCAACGACATCCTGGTCTTTGTCGGCATCCTCTCCGATGACGGGCGATTGACGATGATCCACAACGCCACCGGCTCCGTCATCGCCATGACGCACATCCTGCTGCCCTTCATGGTGCTGCCGCTCTACAGCGTCATGAAGACCGTGCCGCCGACCTACATGCGGGCGGCGACGTCGCTCGGCGCGCATCCCTGGCCGGCCTTCTGGAAGGTCTATTTCCCCAACACGGTGCCGGGCATCGGTGCCGGGGCGATCCTGGTCTTCATCCTGGCCATCGGCTACTACATCACGCCGGAACTGGTGGGCGGCACCTCTGGCACCTTCATCTCCAACCGCATCGCGTTCCACGTCCAGAACTCGCTGAACTGGGGCCTGGCGGCGGCGTTGGGGGCGGTGCTGCTGGCCATCGTGTTGGTGTTCTACCTGCTGTACGACAAGATCGTCGGCATCGACAACATGAAGCTGGGCTAGGGGGAGAGACCGATGGCTGCCATACCTCCCTATGCCTCGACGCCGGAGCGGATCTGGTACTACGCCTTCCGCATCATCTGCGCGGCGATCTTCTTCTTCCTGATCTTCCCGCTGCTGGTGATCATCCCGCTGTCGTTCAACGCGGTGCCGTTCTTCACCTTCACGCCGGAGATGCTGGCGCTGGACCCGTCGGGCTATTCACTGGAATGGTACCGGGACTTCTTCACCAACTTGAACTGGCAGGGCGCGGTGTGGAATTCCTTCGTCATCGCCTTCTTCGCGACGATCCTGTCCGCGACGCTGGGCACGCTGGCGGCGCTCGGCCTGTCGCGTCCGTCCATGCCCTACCGCACGCTGATCATGAGCATCCTGATCTCGCCCATGATCGTGCCACTGATCATCTCCGCCGCCGGCATGTACTTCTTCTATTCCCGCATCGGGCTGCAGGGTACGCATCTCGGCGTCATCCTGGCCCACGCGGCGCTGGGCACCCCGTTCGTGGTGATCACTGTGACCGCGACGCTGGTCGGGTTCGACAACAACCTGATCCGCGCGGCGAACAGTCTTGGTGCCTCGCCCACCCGGACCTTCTTCAAGGTCATCGTGCCGCTGATCACGCCGGGCGTGATCTCCGGTGCGCTGTTCGCCTTCATCACCAGCTTCGACGAGGTCGTGGTGGTGCTGTTCGTCGGTTCGTTCGAGCAGCGCACGATCCCCTGGCAGATGTTCTCCGGCATCCGCGAACAGATCAGTCCCACCATCCTGGCGGTGGCGACATTGCTGACCCTGGTGTCGATGTTGATGCTCTTCGCGCTGGAACTGCTGCGCCGCCGTACCGAGCGCCTGCGGGGCATCAGGAACACCTGACGCGCCCTGCATCGGCAGCGGGGTCGCGGTACGGACATGCCATGGCGATGGCGGAACAGCACATGGTGACGGTGCTGCCACGCTGTCATGGTGAACAGTACCGCTTCGGGAGTGGGCCCATGCCGGATGATGTCGTTCTGCGTTTCAGCCGCGAGGAATATGCGGAGCGTCTGCGCAAGACGCGCGATGCCATGGCCGCCGCCGGGATCGACCTGCTGATCCTCAGCGATCCATCCAACATGGCCTGGCTGACCGGCTATGACGGCTGGTCCTTCTACGTGCACCAGGCGGTGATCGTCGGCCCCGACGGGGACCCGGTCTGGTTCGGGCGCGGGCAGGATGTGAACGGTGCCCGGCGCACGGCCTACATGGGCGTCAACGACCTGGTGGGCTACGAGGATCACTACGTCCAGTCGATGGAGCGCCACCCGATGGAGGTGCTGTGCGCGGAGGTCGTCAGCCGTGGCTGGGCGCGCGGCACCGTCGGTGTGGAGATGGACAACTACTACTTCTCCGCCAAGGCGTTCCAGACCCTGCAGGCCGGTCTGTCGAACGTCCGGTTCCAGGATGCGACTGCGCTGGTGAACTGGCAGCGTGCGGTGAAGAGCCCGCAGGAACTGGACTACATGCGCCGGGCCGCGCGCATCGTCGAGGCACAGATGCAGCGCATCTTCGAGATCGCGGAGCCGGGCGTCAGGAAATGCGACCTGATCGCCGAGATCTATGATGCGGGCCTGCGCGGTGCCGATGGCCATGGCGGCGACTACGCGGCGATCGTGCCGCTGGTCGGGGCCGGGGTCGACGGTTCCGCCCCGCACCTGACCTGGGACGACAGCCCGCTGCGCGACAATGAAGGGGTCTTCTTCGAGATTGCCGGCTGCTACCACCGCTATCACTGCCCGCTGACCCGCACCGTGCATTTCGGCGAACCGCCGGAGCTGTTCCGCCGGGCCGAGACGGCGGTGCAGGAGGGCATGGCGCTGGGGCTGGAGAAGGCGAAGGCGGGCAACACCTGCGAGGACGTGGCGCTGGCCTTCTTCGGTGAACTGCGCCGCCACGGCTTCGAGAAGAACAACCGCACCGGCTATCCCATCGGCCTGTCCTACCCGCCGGACTGGGGGGAGCGGACCATGAGCTTCCGTGCCGGGGACCTGACCGTGCTGCAGCCGGGCATGACCTTCCATTTTATGACCGGCCTGTGGCAGGCGGACTGGGGCATCGCGATGACGGAGAGCATCGTGATCGGGGAGGATGGCCCCGAATGCCTGGCCAACGTGCCGCGTGAACTGGTGGTGAAACATGCCGCGGGCGCGACGGTGCAGGTGCCGGACATGCCACCCCCGCCCCCGTCGAAACATCGCCCCGAAGCCTGATCCGTCCTGTACCCTGTCGCCTTCGACAGACAGCAGGGGAGGATCAGACATGTCTGGTGATTACGCGAAATTCTCGACCTTCGAGGTGGACTGGCCGGCGGAGCGCGTGCTGCGGCTGACCCTGAACAATCCGGCGACGATGAACTCGCTGGACCAGACGGGTCACAGGCACATGACCTATGTCTGGAACGAGATCGATGCCGATCCGGATGTCTCTGCCGTCATCCTGACCGGCAAGGGGAAGGCGTTTTCCGCCGGGGGCGACTTCGGCATGATCGAGGCGATGATCGACGACTACCAGGCCCGCGTGCGGTCGTGGAAGGAGGCGAAGGACCTCGTCTACAACATCATCAACTGCGGCAAGCCCATTGTCTCCGCCATCAACGGTGTCGCGGTCGGCGCCGGGCTGGTGGCCGGCCTGCTCTCCGACATCTCCATCGTCGCGAAGTCAGCCAAGATCGTCGATGGCCATACCCGGCTGGGCGTCGCGGCGGGCGATCACGCGGTGATCAACTGGCCGATCCTGTGCGGCATGGCCAAGGCCAAGTACCACCTGATGCTGTGCGAGCCGATGACGGGGGAGGATGCGGAGCGCATGGGGCTGGTTTCCCTGGCCGTGGAGGATGACGAGCTGCAGGCCAAGGCGCTGGAGGTTGCCGTCCGGCTGGCCAACGGCGCACCCTCCGCGATGCGTTTCACCAAGTACGCGCTGAACAACTGGTACCGCATGGCCGGACCGGCGTTCGATGCGTCCGTGGCGCTGGAGATGCTCGGCTTCACCGGGCCGGAGGTGCGTGAGGGACTGGCATCCCACCGGGAGAAGCGGCAACCGAAGTTCGACCCCACGTCCGACGCCTGATCAGAGGAAACGGCGGTAGTCGTAGCGGGTGTCCAGCGGGGACGCCTCGACCTCGGCAACCGCCGTTTCCGCCAGTTCCAGCATGCGGTCGTGGAACGGGGAGAGCTGGCAGGCGGGATCCGTCGCCGACGCGTCGCCGGTCATGGCCAGCGCCTGGCAGCGGCAGCCGCCGAAATCCAGTTCCCGCCGGTCGCAGCTGCGGCACGGCTCCGCCATCCACGCGGTGCCGCGATAGGCGTTGAAGGCATCGCTGTGGTGCCAGATGTCGGACAGGCCATGGTCCCGCACGTTGGGAAAGGTCAGGTGCGGAATGGTTTCCGCCGCGTGGCAGGGCAGGACCTTGCCCGCGGGGGTGATGTTCAGCGACCGCCGTCCCCAGCCACCGACACAGGGTTTCGGCCGCCGGGCATAGTAGTCCGGCACCACCGCGTCGATGACGATCTGCCCGGCAAAGTCCGCGCGGGCCTGTTCCACGGCAGCGGTCGATTCCCGTACCTGTGTCGGTGTCGGCATCAGTGCATCACGGTTGCGCAGTGCCCAGCCGTAATACTGCACATGGGCGATCTCGATCCGCCGAGCGCCGAGATCCATGGCGAACTGCACCATTGCCCGTACCCGGTCGGCATTGCCGCGATGGATCACGGCGTTGACCGTCAGCGGCAGGCCCAGCGCGGTGACCTGCGCCGCAAGTTCCAGCTTCCGCGCGTGCGCGCCCGTCAGCCCGGCGACATGGTCGGCATGTTCGGCAATGTCGCCGTCGAAGGAGATCTGCACATGGTCCAGCCCGGCGTCGGCCAGCGCCTCCATCTTCGCCCCGGCCACGTTGATGCCGGCGGTGATCAGGTTGCTGTAGAGACCGGCATCGCGGCAATGCGCGGTGATCTCCACGATGTCCCTGCGCGCTGTCGGCTCCCCGCCGGACAGGTGCACCTGCATGACGCCCAGCGCCGCCGCTTCCGTGAAGACGCGCTTCCAGGTCCCGGTGTCCAGTTCGCTGGACCGCCGGTCCAGGTTCTCGGGGTTGGAGCAGTAGGGGCAGGAAAGCGGGCAGCGATGGGTCAGCTCCGCCAGCAGGCCGAGCGGTGGCTCGATGGCGGCGGGCTCACTCATTGCCGCCCAGGTCCAGCAGCCGCTTGTCGGCCAGCCCCTGCAGCATCGCCTTCACGTCCCGGTCGATCTGCGCCCGGTCGGCAGCGAAGCTCCGCGCCAGGTCATCGACGATGGCGGCGACGCTGGCGTTGCCGTCCACCCGTTTCAGCACCTCGTTGGCGACCGGGTCGAGCTTCAGGATCCGCTCCGGCGCCATCAGCGTGAAGCCGCCCCGTGCCTGGTCCTCGCGCAGGCGCACCCCGCGCGGCAGTGCCGGGATGGTGCCGTCACCGATCATGGCCGGTAGGCCCCCGGCGGGATCAATCCGGGTTCGACATAGGCGGAGTGGAGCGCGTCAAGCTGTGCCCAGAGCACGTCGCACTTGAAGGTGAGCGCATCCAGCACGGCCTGCTGCTGGTCGGGGCGCAGCGCATGTTCGCGCACATAGTCCAGCGCGAAACCGGAGTCCCGCGGCGCCTGGGTCAGCCGCTTGTTGAAATAGGCCAGTGTCTCCGCATCGACGAAGTCGTAGTTCGCCAGCATGCCGGAGACCCGTTCCGAGATGATCGTCGGCGCGAACAGCTCGGTCAGGGATGACGCGATGGCCTCCAGCAGCGGCCGCTCGGTCACGAAGTGGACATAGGCCTCCACGGCGAAGCGGGTCGCGGGCAGGATGCCCAGCATGTCCCGCACGTAGGCCCGGTCCAGCCCCAGGCCGGTGGTGAGGCGCAGCCAGCGCTCGATGCCGCCATCATCGCCGCCGCGCGGTCCTTCGCCCTCGTCCTCGCCATCATGATCGACGATCCGCCGCCGCCATTCCCGGCGCAGTTCCACGCTGGGCAGGCGGGCCATCAGCATGGCATCCTTCTTCGGGATATGGGCCTGGTAGCAATAGCGGTTCAGCGCCCAGGCCTGCACCTGGCCCCGGTTCAGCGCACCGTCATGCAGCAGGCGGTGAAAGGGGTGCAGGTTGTGATAGCGGCGGGCGCCGATGTCGCGCAGCGCCGCCTCCAGCCCGTCGGGGCTGAGCGTCTGGCCGGGCGCGATGTACTGGGGCAGGTCGTAGCTGTTCATGGCTCACGGTCATCCGGTCTGCCGCATCGTCGGCGGCACTGGTCTTGCCGCAGTCAATGCTGCAGAAACGAAAACGACCGACCGGTTTCCCGGCCGGTCGTCCCGTCAAACGCCAGAAAGGGCGCGATCAGAATTCGGCGGGGAAATAACCGTTGATTTCCATACCGATGCAGATCTCTTCGATACGCGGTGTGGTCCAGGCCATGATTGTTTCCTCCTCTTTGTTCTTGTCGGGACTTGGTACTGCACCAGAGATTACATCATCCGCAGATCAGGCCCCAAACACTTTTCTGTATGGATTCCTATCCAGCCGCCTGCACTGCCCGCTGGGCCATCACGCCAACCAGGTGTGCGCGGTAGTCCGCACCGGCATGGATGTCGCTGTTCAGGTCGTCGGCCGGAACCGCGATGCCCTTCACCGCATCGGCGGAGAAGTTGGCCGCAAGGGCCTGCTCCATGGCGGATACGCGGAAGACCGACGGGCCTGCACCGGTCACGGCCACCTTGACGCCGTCGCTGCCCTTGGCGACGAAGACGCCGACGATGGCATAGCGCGAGGCCGGGTTCGGGAACTTGGCATAGGCGGCCTTCTCGGCGGTCGGGAAGACGACCTCCGTGATGATCTCGTCCTCGTCCAGCGCGGTCTCGAACATGCCGGTGAAGAAATCCTCCGCCGCCAGTTCGCGCTTGCTGGTCCGCACGGTCGCGCCCAGGGCGACCAGCGCTGCCGGGTAGTCGGCCGCCGGGTCATTGTTGGCGATGGAACCGCCGATGGTGCCGCGGTTGCGCACCTGCGGGTCGCCGATCCCTTCGGCCAGCGCCGCCAGCGCGGGGATCGCGGCCTTGACGTCCGCGGACGCGGCAACGTCGGCATGGCGGGTCATGGCGCCGATGACGATGCTGTTGCCATCCTTGCGGATGCCGGCCAGGTCACCGATGCCGCCCAGGTCGACAATGTCGCTCGGGCTGGCGAGGCGCTGCTTCAGGGTCGGGATCAGTGTCATGCCGCCCGCCATCAGCTTGCCGTCCTCCGCACCGCCGATGGCGGACTTCGCGGCGTCCAGGCTCCCCGGTTTCACATATTCGAATTCGTACATGGTTTCCCCCTTACTCGGCAGCCTGGGCGGCAGCGCCCTGATGGATGATGTTCCAGATCTTCGCCGGTGTTGCCGGCATGTCCACATGCGTGACGCCATAGTCGCGCAGCGCGTCGACGATGGCATTGATCACGGCAGGCGGCGAACCGATCGCCCCGGCCTCCCCGCAGCCCTTCACGCCCAGCACGTTGTGGGTGCAGGCCGTGACCTCATGGTTCACGGTGAAGGACGGCACGTCGTCCGCGCGCGGCATGCAGTAGTCCATGTAGGACCCGCTGAGCAACTGGCCGCTGGCGGCATCGTAGGCCGCGTTCTCGAACAGTGCCTGGCCGATACCCTGCACCAGCCCGCCATGCACCTGGCCCTCGACGATCATCGGGTTGATGACGTTGCCGAAGTCGTCGGTGGCATGCATTGCCACGATGTCGATCTCGCCCGTGCCGGGGTCGATCTCCACCTCGCAGATGTGCGAACCGGACGGGAAGGTGAAGTTCTTCGGGTCGTAGAAGGCGGTTTCCTCCAGGCCCGGCTCCAGTTCCTCCAGCGGATAGTTGTGCGGGACATAGGCCGTCAGGGCCACGTCGCCGAACGGTACCGCCTTGTCGGTTCCGGCCACCTTGAAGGTACCGTTCTCGAAGACCACGTCGTCGGCGGAGGCTTCCATCAGGTGAGCGGCGATCTTGGTTGCCTTGTTGATCACCTTGTCGGTGGCGTTCGACAGCGCGACACCGCCGACAGCCATGGAGCGGGACCCGTAGGTGCCCATGCCGAACGGGATCTTGTTGGTGTCGCCATGCACGATCTCGACCGAGCCGATGTCCACGCCCAGCTTGTCGGCCACGATCTGCGCGAAGCTGGTCTCGTGTCCCTGGCCATGGCTGTGGCTGCCGGTCAGTACCTGGATGGAGCCGGTGGGGTTCACCCGCACCGTGGCGCTCTCGTACAGGCCCGCACGGGCACCCAGTGCACCGGCGATGTTGGACGGGGCAATGCCGCAGGCCTCGATGTAGCAGCTGATGCCGATCCCGCGCAGCTTGCCGCGACCGGCGGCCTCCTTCCTGCGCTCCTCGAAGCTGTCCCACTTGCTGGCGGCCAGCGCCGGGGCCAGCGTCGCCTCGAAGTCACCGGTGTCGTAGGTCAGGGCGACCGGGGTGTCATAGGGGAACTGGTCCGGCTGGATGAAGTTCCGCCGCCGCAGCTCGATGCGGTCGATCCCCATCTCCGCCGCCGCCTTGTCGACCACCCGTTCCAGCAGGAAGGTCGCTTCCGGCCGTCCGGCGCCGCGATAGGCATCCACGGGCACCGTGTTGGTGAACGCGGCCTTCACCTCCGCATAGATCACCGGGGTCGTGTACTGCCCGGCCAGCAGCGTGGCGTGCAGGTATGTCGGGATCGACGGCGCGAAGGTGGACAGGTACGCGCCCATGTTCGCCAGGGTGAACTCACGCAGGGCGAGGAACTTGCCATTCTCGTCCAGCGCCAGTTCCACCTTGGTGATGTGGTCGCGGGCATGGGCATCGGACAGGAACGCCTCCGTGCGGTCGGAGGTCCATTTCACCGGACGCTCCAGCACCCTGGCGGCCACCGTCATGATGGCTTCCTCGGCATAGTGGTAGATCTTGGAGCCGAAGCCGCCGCCCACGTCCGGGGCGTAGATGCGCAGCTTGTGCTCCGGGATCTGCAGCACGAAGGCACCCATCAGCAGCCGGATCACGTGCGGGTTCTGGCTGGTGGTGTAGAGGGTGTGCTCCCCGCTGGCCGGGTCGAAGTCACCGATGGCGCAGCGCGGCTCCATGGCGTTCGGCACCAGGCGGTTGTTGATCAGTTCCAGGGAAGTGACGTGATGCGCCTTCTCGAACGCCGCATCGACGACCGCGCGGTCACCGATCTCCCAGTCGAAGCACTGGTTGTCGGCCGCCTCGTCATGCACCGATGCCGGTGCGTTCTGCAGCGCCTCCCGCATGTCGATGACTGCAGGCAGCTCCGAATAGTCGACGTCCAGCAGCTCGGCGGCGTCGCGGGCCTGGGCCTTGGTCTCCGCGATCACCACGGCGACCGGATCGCCCACGTGCCGGACCTTGCCCTCGGCCAGGATCGGATGCTTCGGCTCGATCATCGGTTCCTCGCCCTTGCCGATGACCTGCCAGCCGCAGGGCAGGCCGCCAAAGGCCGCGAAGTCCTCTGCCGTCAGCACCGCCACGACACCCGGCGCGGCAAGCGCCGCATCCTTGTCGATGCCGTTGATGGTGGCGTGGGCATGGGGCGACCGGACGATGATCGCGTGGGTCTGGTTGGGCAGGTTGATGTCGTCTGTGTACTTGCCGCGACCGCGTACGAAACGGAAGTCTTCCTTGCGCAGGACGCTGGCGCCAATTCCCTGTTCA
Source organism: Minwuia sp. (assembly GCA_965228535.1). Classification (GTDB taxonomy): domain Bacteria; phylum Pseudomonadota; class Alphaproteobacteria; order Minwuiales; family Minwuiaceae; genus Minwuia. The sequence continues at coordinate 366,275 of CBDDHU010000004.1, forward strand.
GTCATGTTGCCTCCTCGGGGGCCCTTCTCCGCCGTTCGTTCCGGCGTTTGCCATGGGGCCCGCTGGCTGGGGTTTGGGTGCGGCGATCTTGCGCCACCGTCACCCGGTCAAGCGAGCGGCGCGGGGGTTCAGCCGCGCATGGCCTCCGCGCCTGCCTTGATGCTCTTGACGATGTTGTGATAGCCGGTGCAGCGGCAGATGTTGCCTTCCAGCCATTCGCGGATCTCGGTCTCGGATGGATCGGCATTGTGCTTCACCAGGTCGATCGCGCTCATGATCATGCCCGGGGTGCAGAAACCGCACTGCAGGCCATGGTTCTCGCGGAACGCCGCCTGCATCGGATGCAGGTCGTCGCCCTTGGCCAGCCCCTCGATCGTCGTCACGTCGGCACCGTCGGCCTGTACCGCCAGCATCGTGCAGCTCTTGGCGGAATCGCCATTCACATGCACCACGCAGGCACCGCACTGGCTGGTGTCGCAGCCGACATGCGTGCCCGTCAGGCGCTGCTGCTCACGCAGGAACTCGACCAGCAGGGTGCGCGACTCCACCTCGCCGCTGACCTGCTTGCCATTGATCGTCATCGTCACGTTTGCCATGTGACCCCGTCCTCCCTTGGTCGAAGAATTCGTGAACGTATCCTGTATCGGCTTTGTCTCAGGCTCAAGAGACGAGAGCGACCAGAACGAGAATCAGTCCCGCGGCACCCAGGAACCAGACCCAGGCGGGCAGGCCGCCGCTCTTCGCCGCTTCCGGCTTCGGCGGCTGCGCGGGCGCGGCCTGCGGTGTCGGGCGCGGTTCGGTCTCCGGCTGCGGCACGTCGCTGACCGCCATCTCCGGCGCGGGCGTGTCCGTATCGGCCGGATCGGTCGGGGCCACCGGCTGCTCCGGTTCGCCGGCCGGCGCTTCCGCTGCCGGTGCCCCGGTATCAGGCGCCTCGATATCCGGAGCTTCCGTCTCGTCGTCGTCGGACCCGACATGCTCCCGGAAGTTCTCGAAGAACTGGTCCGCCAGCTTCTTCGCGGTGCCGTCGATCAGGCGTGACCCGATCTGGGCCAGCTTGCCGCCGACCTGGGCATCGACCTCGTAGGACAGCACCGTGCCGCCGCCGTCCCGCTCGTCCAGCCGGACATCGGCACCGCCCTTGGCGAAACCGGCGGCACCGCCCTTGCCCGACCCCTCGATGCGATAGGACTCGGGCGGGTTGAGATCCTTCAGCTCGACGGAGCCGTTGAACTTCGCCTTCACCGGCCCGACCTTCGCCGTGACCGTCGCGGTCAACTCGTTCTCGCCGGTCTGCTCAAGAGATTCACAGCCGGGGATGCAGGCCTTCAGGACCTCGGGATCGTTCAGTGCCTCCCAGACCGTCTGCCGGTCAGCCTCCAGTTCGTAGGTTCCGGTGATCTTCACGGCTGCACCTCCCTGTCAGGTTGGGCCTGCGCGGGTATCGGGCACCCGGCGCATTGGAATGATTGGCGGCAAACGTAGTGTGTCCGGCGGTGCTTGCCCAATGACCGGCCCGGTGTTGCCGGGTTTTGCGTCCCTATGACGCATCCGTTCGGACCGTTCCTGCCGCAGTCTGTGGGGCATGAACCACAGGATCGAGATCGCCATCATCGGAGCAGGTGCCTGGGGCAACGCCCTGCAGGCCGCCGTCAGCCGGGCCGGACCCGGAACCGTGCTTGCCGGGCGCGACGTAACGCATCAGCGCCAGGCCGTCGCCGGGGCCGACGCGCTGCTGCTGGTCGTCCCGGCGCAGGCGGTTCGTGGCGTGCTGCAGGACCTTGCCGGGCATGTCGACCCGGCTCTCCCGATCCTGTTCTGCGCCAAGGGCCTGGAACGGGCCAGCGGTGCCCTCCTGCCGGAAGTCGCGGCGGAGGTGCTGCCGGACAACCCGGTGGGCATGCTGTCGGGGCCGAACTTCGCCGCCGAGGTGGCGCGGGGCCTGCCCGCAGCCGCAGTGCTTGCCCTGGACGACCTGCCTGCGGCCGAGTACTGGGCCGCCGTGCTGGGTTCACCCGGCTTCCGGCTCTACCCCAGCACCGACGTGACCGGCGTGGCGCTGGGCGGCGCGATGAAGAACGTGCTGGCCATTGCAGCAGGCGCGGTCACCGGGGCCGGGCTGGGACTGAACGCCCGCGCGGCGGTGATCTCCCGCGGGCTTGCGGAACTGCGCCGCCTGGGCCGTGCCATGGGCGCGCGGGACGAGACGCTGGCCGGGCTTTCCGGGCTGGGCGACCTGGTGCTGACCTGCACCGACGAGACCTCCCGGAACTACGCCTTCGGGGCCGCGCTGGGGCGGGACGGCGACCTGCCGGACGCGCTGGTGGAGGGGGTGCACACGGTGGAACCGCTGGTGCAGCGCGCGGCGGCGCTGGGCGTCGAACTGCCCATCGCCATGGCGGTTCACGAGGTGCTGCATCTCGGCACGCCGCTGCGCCAGGCCGTGGCCGAGCTGCTGGCCCGCCCGGTCAGCGCGGCGGAGGGCTGAGATCAGATCTCCGCTGTCAGGAAGTCGTGCACCACGTCGTAGAGCGCGTGACGCCGCGCCTCCAGCAACATCGAATGGGTCGCGGAACCGATCAGCGTGAAGCGCTTTTCCCTTGCTGCGCCGAGGCGGTCGAACACGTCACGGCCCTGTTCCGGCGTGGTCTCGTGATCCCATTCGCCGACCACGATCTGGGTCGGGCAGGTGATCCGCGACGGATCCCAGGTGGGATCGTCCTTCAGCCAGTGCTGCTGCACATCCTGCACCACGCCCGCCGGGGCGCGCAGGAACGGCGGCGAGTGCTTTGCCGCCTCCGGATCGGTCGCCACTGCCGCGTCGGCCCAGGCGCGCATCGCCTCCGGGGTGCAGATCGCCGCCTTCTGCGCGTCGTCCAGGCCGATGCACCAGCGTGCGACAACGGCCTCCGCCTCCACCTTGCGCCATGCGCCGGGCGGGCCCATTGCACCGATCCCCTGCGTCGAGACCCGGCACCAGAGCGCACCGGACAGCACCAGCCGCCGCACCCTGGCCTGGTTGCGGGCCGTGACGCCGCCGCCAATGGCGGTGCCCCAGGAATAGCCCACCAGGTCCAGTTGCGGCACACCGCGCCGGTCGAGGATGAAGCTGATGGCGTGCTCGACGGCAGTTTCAGCATCCGCTGTCCGGACGACCGGCGGATTGGCTTCCGGCGGGGACGCCATCTGCGGCAGCCTGTCGGACAGGCCATAGCCGGGCAGGTCGATGCACCAGACATCGAAGCCCCGGCGCGCCATCCAGTCCATCCAGGAAACGCCTTCGACCGGATAGTCGAACATGATGGTGGAGGGATAGGTGGCACCATGGATGAACAGCACCACCGGACCCTGCGGATCGACGTGCTTGTTGCGCAATGCCGCCCTGATGCCCGGCAGGCCGCTGTCGATCAGGTGGTCGGTGCAGGTCACCACGTCCGCAGCACCCATCACATCACCGCCCCGACCTGCCAGGGCAGGAACTCGTCATCGCCGAAGCCGAGACGCTCCGAACATGTCGGATCGCCGGAAGCGACCTCGATGATCCGGTCGAAGATCATCTGACCCATTTCCTGCACCGTCTTCTCGCCATCGACCACCAGGCCGCAATTGATGTCCATGTCATCGGAGAGGCGGGAGTACATCGGCGTGTTGGTGGCCAGCTTCATCGATGGTGACGGCTTGCAGCCGAACACCGATCCGCGCCCGGTGGTGAAGCAGACGACATTCGCTCCGCCTGCCACGAAGCCGGTGACGGAGACCGGGTCGTAGCCCGGCGTGTCCATGAAGACGAAGCCCTTCGCGGTGATCTTCTCGCCATAGCTGTAGACGTCGACCAGGTTGGTGGTGCCGCCCTTCGCCGCCGCGCCCAGGCTCTTCTCCAGGATCGTGGTCAGCCCGCCGGCCTTGTTGCCGGGGCTGGGATTGTTGTCCATGGAGCCGTTGTTGCGGGCCACGTAGTCCTCCCACCAGTGGATCTTGGTGATCAACTTCTGCGCCACTTCCTCCGACACCGCGCGGCGGGTCAGCAGGTGCTCCGCGCCGTAGATCTCCGGCGTCTCGCCCAGGCAGGCGGTGCCGCCATGCCGGACCAGCAGGTCGGCGGCGGCCCCCAGCGCCGGGTTGGCGGAGATGCCGGAATAGGCGTCGGAGCCGCCGCACTCCAGCCCCAGGATCAGCTCCGACGCCGGGATCGGTTCCCGCTGCTTGGCGTTGGCGTGGGGCAGCATCTCCTTCACCAGGTCGATGCCCTTGCGCACCGTCGCGGTGGTGCCGCCCGAGTCCTGGATGGTGAACATGTGCAGCAGCGGCCCGGGCTTCAGCCCCTCCACATCCATCATCATGCCCAGCTGTGCCGCCTCGCAGCCCAGCCCGATGAACAGCAGCCCGGCGAAGTTGGCGTGGCGGGCATAGCCGGCGAAGGTGCGCGACAGCATCCGCATGCCTTCCCCGTCGGAGGCCATGCCGCAGCCGGTGCCATGGGTCAGCGCCACCACGCCGTCGACATTGGGATAGTCGGCCAGCAGGGCGGGGTTACGGAAGTGGTCGGCGACGTAGCGGGCCACGGTGGCGGAGCAGTTCACAGAGGTCAGGATGCCGATGTAGTTGCGCGTCGCCGCCCGGCCATTGTCGCGCCGGAAGCCCTGGAACACCGCGCGTTCGTGTTCCGGCACGTAGTCCACGGGCCGCACGTCCTGCCCGATGGCGTAGTCCCGTTCGAAGTCGCCGAACAGGCAGTTGTGGGTATGGACATGGTCACCCGGCGCAATGCCGCCCTCGGCAAAGCCGATGATCTGGTTGTACTTGCGTACCGCGTCACCGGGGCTGATGCCCCCCAGCGCGATCTTGTGGCCCGCCGGGATGTGATGGTTCGCGGTCACGCCATAGGGTGCGATCTCCGTGCCCGGCAGGATATCCACCCGCGCCACCGCCACGTTGTCCGCACCGTCGAGCCGGATCGTCAGAGCTTCGGTCATCAACCGTCCTCCCCTTGTTCTGTGAATGGAAGGATAGGCCCGGATCGCCCCCTTGCGAAGGGGCGTGATCTACCAGGGGACGACGTCCCCCCGATGGTCGCGGAAGCTGCCGCTGTCGGATGCTTCCAGGTTCCCGATCACCGACAGCAGTTCGGCGGCGGCCTGGTCCGGTTCGCGGACGTCCAGCCCGTCCTTGGAGAAGGGGGCCGACAGGCCGGTGGCGACAGTGCCGGGATGCAGGGCGACGCAGATCGCCTCGGACCTGCGGCGGCGCAGTTCGATGGCCTGGGTGCGGACGACCTGGTTCAGCGCGGCCTTCGATGCGCGGTAGCTGGTCCAGCCACCCAGCCTGTTGTCGCCGATGCTGCCGACCCGTGCCGACAGGGCTGCGAGGACGCTCCGGCCCTGCCGTGGCAGCAACGGCAGCAGGTGCTTCATCACCAGGGCCGGTCCGATGGCGTTCACCGCGAAGGCCTTCGCCATGTGATCGGGGTCGAGTTGCCGCCATGACCTCTCCGGCATGTGGCGGTCATCATGCAGGAACCCGCTGGCGATGATGACCAGCCGCAGGGGCATCCCCGACGCGGTGATGCGTTCCGCCAGCGCGCTGACCGTCGCCTCGTCCCGCAGGTCGACAGCGGGGTCGGAGCTTCGCCCGGTGCGCCAGACCGCCTGCCAGTCGCCGGAGCGATCCAGCCTGTCGGCGAGCGCACTGCCGATGCCGCCGCTGCCGATGACCACGGCGAGTGCGTCGGCTGGCTCTTCCTCGGACATGGGATCGCGGCTCCATGGTTGTCGCAGGGCAGGCAGTGATGTTCCGTGTACGGGATGCGCGGGTCCGGGATCACCGCCGCGACCGGGGTGACATCCCGCCCTTCCCACATGATGGGTCGACATGGCGGGGCGGAGAAGATAGGTTCCGCGCCGCTCACACATACCCAGACATCTCCAGCAACCGGGTTTTCCTGCAATGAAGATCAACGGCAACGCGATCCGTCCCGGCAACGTGATCGAACACAAGGGCGGCCTCTGGCGCGCTGTCCGCATCCAGCACACCCAGCCCGGCAAGGGCGGTGCCTACCTGCAGGTCGAACTGAAGAACCTGCGCGACGGATCGAAGCTGAACGAGCGGTTCCGCTCTGCCGAGACGGTCGAGCGGGCGCGGCTGGAGCAGAAGGACTACCAGTACCTGTTCACCGACGGGGCGCTGGCCACCTTTATGGATACCGACTCCTATGAGCAGGTGAGCATCTCCTCCGACCTGATCGGCGACCAGGCGATCTACCTGCAGGACGGTATGATGGTGCAGGTGGAGATGTACGAGGAAGAGCCGCTGGGCCTGATCCTGCCGGAGCACGTGACGCTGGAAGTGACCGAGACCGAGCCGGTGGTGAAGGGCCAGACCGCCGCCAACAGCTACAAGCCCGCCACCCTGGACAACGGCATGCGCTGCATGGTGCCGCCCTTTGTCGGCGTCGGTGAGAAGGTCGTGGTCGCCACGGCCGAGGGCACCTACGTCAGCCGCGCCTGAGGATCACCGCACCGTGCGCAAGTCCCCGCTGATCAACGTCATGGAACGGGCCGCCCGCAAGGCGGCGCGGTCGCTGCTGCATGACTTTGGCGAGATCGAGCAGTTGCAGGTGTCCCGCAAGGGCCCCGGCGACTTCGTGACCAATGCCGACCTGCAGGCGGAGCGCATCCTGCGCGAGGAACTGCAGCGCGCCCGCCCCGAATTCGGCTTCCTGCTGGAAGAGGGCGGGGAGGTGAAGGGGGCCGATCCGGAAAGTTTCTGGATCATCGATCCGCTGGACGGCACCACCAACTTCCTGCACGGCATTCCGCATTTCGGCATCTCGCTGGCACTGCAGCAGCATGGCGAACTGGTTGCCGGCATGGTGCTGGCCCCGGTGGGCGACGAGATGTACTTCGCGGAGAAGGGACGCGGCGCCTTCGTCAATGACAAGCGCCTCCGCGTTTCCGGCCGCAACCGGATGGACGAGTCGCTGTTCGCGACCGGCATTCCCCATATCGGCAAGGACGGCCATGCCACCTTCCATCGCGAGATGCAGGAACTGACGGGCCGTGTCGCGGGTATCCGCAGGCTCGGCGTGGCCTCGCTGGACCTCGCCTATGTCGCTGCCGGCCGCTTCGAGGGGTTCTGGGAACGGGACCTGAAGCCCTGGGACATGGCGGCGGGCATTGTCCTGGTGCGGGAGGCCGGTGGACTGGTCACCGACCTGAATGGCGGCCGGAAGATGCTGCAGAAGGGCAGCATCGTTGCAGGCAATGGCCAGATGCAGCAGCCGCTGCTGCAGGCGCTGAAGGATGCAGCCAAGCGCAAGGCCGCCTGAATTTCGCCACAGCCGTCCCTGAACATGGCCCCGGTCGCGCCGGGACGCCTCACGGCGGGTTTTGACCTCGGCGACCTATGCAGTAATGTCCGCCCAAACAGGGCTGGAGGGCAGAGAACTTGGCAACCTGCGGCAGGGGCTGGCAGAAGCCTGATTCGAAGCGGACGTACGGGAACCGGGCGGCGATGCTGGCCATCGGACTCGGCGCTCTGCTGTTCGCCGTTCCGGCAGCGGCACAGCAGGGGGCGGTCTGGATCAATCCCGACATTGTCGGTCCCGCGCCGACACCGTCCGCCACGCCCCAGTTGCAGCCGGGCGCTGTCTCTCCCGGCCCCCAGCGTTACCGCCTGCCCTTCAACAAGCCTTCCGCTCCGGTTCAACTGACACCGCCGGGCGCCAGCCGGGGTTCGGCGAACATTGCGCGCCCCGCCGCGCCGCGACTGACCCCGCCTGCCGGGCCGCGTGCGCCGGTGACCGTGACGCCGCAGCGACCTGTGATCTCCGCGCCTGCCACGCCACCGGCAACAGCAGCCGCGCCTTCGCCCGCCCCCGCCCCGGCACCTGCCGCACCGGTGGCCCGTGCGCCGGAGCCGCAGGTTCCTGCCCCGGCGCCCACGCCCGCGCCGGTTGCTGCCGCACCGCGTGAACCGGAGGCCACCCGGACCGAACCGAGGGTGATCCGTCCGACCGCGCCCGCGACGATCGAGGCGCCGACCCCGGCACCGCCGCCGCCGAGCGCCGAACCGGCCACGCCGCCCCGGCAGGTGGCCACGGCGGCACCCGTCGCTGCGGCCGCGGCTGCCGAGGGGCTGACGCGGGTGCTGTTCCAGGGCGGGGCGGAGGATCTCGACGCCTCCGGCCGGGCCGCCGTCCGGGCGGTCGCCGAACGGCTGAAGGGCACGAGTGACCGGGTACAGATCAAGGCCTATGCCGACAGCGAGACGGAGACGGAGGGCTGGAAGCGGCGGCTGTCCCTCCGGCGCGGCAACAATGTGCGCCTCGCCCTGCTGGACGAAGGTGTCCAGAGCTTCCGCATCCTGCTGCGCGCCCTGGGGGCGCCGACGGATGGCGGGCAGGGCAATCGTGTCGATCTCATCATCGAAAGCAGGTAGCGAATGATCCAGCCCTCTGTCTATCTGACGCGGATCGCGATCTTTCTGGTCATCGTGGCCGGGGTCGTCGCGGCCCTGCACGAGGCCCTGCTGGGCATCTTCATGACCAACCCGGTGCTGAACGGGCTGATCCTGGGCGTGCTGCTGATCGGTGTGATCTACGTCATCCGCCAGGTGCTGCTGCTGCGGCCGGCGGTGCGCTGGGTCGAGTCCTTCCGGCGCAACGATCCCAGCCTTTCGATCCAGACCGCGCCGTCGATGCTGTCCCCGCTGGCCACCATGCTGCAGGAGAAGAAGGGACGGGTCAGCCTGTCGACCATGTCGCTGCGCTCCCTGCTCGATTCGATCAGCTCCCGCCTCGACGAATCCCGCGACATTTCCCGTTACCTGATCGGGACCCTGGTGATCCTGGGCCTGCTCGGCACCTTCTGGGGCCTGATCGACGCCATCACCTCCGTCGGCAGTTCGGTGCGCGGGCTGACGGTGGAGAGCGACGATGTCGGCGACATCTTCGAGGCGCTGAAGCTGGCGATCCTGCAGCCGATGGATGGCATGGGCACGGCCTTCTCGTCGTCTCTGTTCGGCCTGGCCGGGTCGGTGGTGCTCGGGTTCATCGAACTGCAGGCCAGCCAGTCGCAGAGCCGGTTCTACAACGACCTGGAGGAATGGCTGTCCAGCTTCACGCGGCTGTCCAGCGGCGCGGCGGGCGGCATCGCCGAGGGCGAGGGCTCCGTCCCCGTCTACGTGCAGGCCCTGCTGGAGCAGACGGCCGACAGTCTGGAGAACCTGCAGCGCATCATGGCCCGGTCGGAGGAATCGCGTGTCTCGGGCAACCAGACCTTGCTGCAGCTGTCGGAACGGCTGGCCAGCCTGACCGACCAGATGCGCACGGAGCGTGACCTGATGGTCAAGCTGGCCGAAGGGCAGATGGAACTGAAACCGATCCTGCAGCGCATCGCCGTGGCGACCGAGCAGGGATCGGGTGACAGCGCCGCCGACAACCACCTGCGCAACATCGACGTCTATGTCACGCGTCTGCTGGAGGAAACGGTCACCGGGCGGCAGCAGACGGTCGATGAGCTGCGATCCGAGATCAAGGTGCTGACGCGGACCATCGCGGCCATTGCCGACGAAGGCCGCTGATGGCCAGGCACCGCAGGCAGCGCGCGGAGAGCAATATCTGGCCGGGCTTCGTCGATGCCCTGTCGGCGCTGCTGCTGACCTTCATCTTCATGATGGTGATCTACACGCTGGCGCAGTTCGTGCTGAGCTACTCCCTGTCCGGCAAGGACGAGGCGCTGTCGCGGCTGACGGCGGAACTGACGGAGCTGCAGTCGCTGCTGTCCAGCGAGCGCAGGGCGAACGAGGACCTGCGGGAGAACGTCTCCCAGCTCTCGGCGGCGCTGAACGAATCCACCGCCGCGCGGGACCTGCTGACACTGCAGGTCGCCGACCTGCAACGCCGCGCGGCCGATGCCGAGCGCCGGCTGGACGAGCGACCCGAGTTCACGGAGGCCGACCGGGCCGAGATGGAGGCCCGGATCGCGGAGCTGCTGGCGCGGGAGGCGGCGCTGGCCCGGCGCAGGGACGAATCGGACAGCGCCCGCGCCCGCTCCGACCAGGAGCTGAACGAGCTGCAGGCACTCTATTTCGAGGCGCAGGACCGGATTACCGCGCTGGAGAACCGCATCCTGGAACGGCAGGGGGAGATCGCGGACCTGAATGCCGACCTGACGGCCACCCGCAACCGGCTGATCACCACGCTGGCGGAGCTTGACCGCACGCGGGAGAGCCTGGACCAGGAACGGGATGCGCGCCAGCAGGGCCAGGCGGCGCTGACCGAGGAGCAGCGGATTTCCGAGGCCGCGCGGCGGCAGGTCAACCTGCTGAACCTGCAGCTTGCCGACCTGCGCAAGCAATTGGCGCAGATCCAGTCACTGCTGGACGAGTTCGAGGCGAAGGACGCCGAGAACAAGGCGACCATCGCGGATCTCGGACGGCGGCTGAACCGGGCGCTGGCGGCGCAGGTGGAGAAGCTGTCGCGCTATCGCTCGGAGTTCTTCGGGCGGCTGCGGGAGGTGCTGCGCGGGCAGCAGGGCATCCGCATCGTCGGCGACCGCTTCGTCTTCCAGTCAGAGGTGCTGTTCGGTTCCGGCAGCGCGGAGATGGGTGTGGCGGGGCGCATCCAGCTCACCAAGCTGGCCGAGACCCTGCTCGACATTTCCCGCAAGATTCCCGACGACATCAACTGGATCCTGCGGGTGGACGGCCACACCGACAGCGTGCCGATCAGCACCGCCCGGTTCCCGTCGAACTGGGAACTTTCCGCCGCCCGCGCGATTGCCGTGTCGAAGTACCTGATCCAGCAGGGCCTGCCCGCGGATCGCCTGGCCCCGACCGGTTTCGGCGAATTTCACCCCATCGAACCGGGTGACAGCGAACTTGCCCGCCGCCGCAACCGGCGCATCGAGCTCAAGCTGACCGAGAGATAGGCAGCCTGGCCACCTGTCGGCTGCCTGTTCCATCGGGGGTCGCTTGTTCGTGAGCCTGTTCCATCCCTCTCCCCCTCCCGACCACCCATTTCAGGATACTCCCGTGGGTGGTCGGGAGGGGGAGAGGGATGGAACAGGCCACAGAAACCCCCGGAGGGGGCTGAAGCAGGCCCTGAAACGAAAACGGCCCGGTCCCGCAAGGGATGCGGGACCGGGCCGTTCAGGTTCCAGATATCAGAGCTTGCCGAGAACCGCTTCCGCGCCGGAGACGGACATCTCGCCCGGATTCTCCTCGACGGCCAGGTGCGAGACCTTGCCATTGTCGACGACCATGGCGAAGCGGGTGGCGCGCTTGCCCAGGCCGCGCGCGGACAGGTCAAGCTCCAGGCCCAGCTTGGAGGTGTACTCGCCCACGCCGTCGGCCAGCATCATCACCTTGTCGCCCACGCCCTGGTCCTTGCCCCATGCGCCCATCACGAAGACATCGTTGACGGACAGGCAGGCCACGGTATCGACGCCCTTCGCGCTCAGCGCCTCGGCGTTCGAGACGTAGCTCGGCACGTGCTTGGCGGAGCAGGTCGGGGTGAAGGCGCCGGGCACGGCGAACAGAACCACCTTCTTGCCGCCGAACAGTTCGTCGGTCGAGATCGGGGCCGGTCCCTCCGCGGTCATCCGCATCAGCGTGCCCTCGGGCATGGTATCTCCAACCTGGATGGTCATCTTGCGTCTCCTTGCATTGTCACGATGGAATTCCTGAACGCGGCGCAGGATGGCGCAACGCGTCTGTGGTTGCAAAGCGGAAGTGGCTCCGGTTCCGGTCCGCCCGGAAATCGCGCCGCCGGTACCCGGGGCATGGCCCGGCGGGTCATTCGCCGCTGGCAACCGTTCCGGATGTCTCCAGCGAGGGACCATCACCGAACAGGGTGACGGTGAGCCTGCTGCCGGGAAGGGCGGCAAGGGCCTCCGCGCTGCCCTCCACCGGCACGGTGCAGCGGACTTCCGCGCCGCCTGCGGCCCCGCAGTCGGCCTGGCCGAAGACGACGTTCCTGTCGCCTTCGATGATCACGTCCGGTGCCGAGATCGCGTGCGGCGGCACCAGGACGAGGGCGAGATGTCCGGCACCGCCGCCATCTGGCCCGGGGGCGAACCGGGCCTGCCGCAGGGCGTCGCTCACCTTGTCCGGCGTCCGCGCCAGCGCGGCGGTGATCGCTTCGCCGTGGCGGTTCCGGGGCAGGGCACCGGCGGGCAGTTCCAGCGACAGCTCTGCCTCGACCGGCACGCAGATATCGGCACAGGTGGCATAGCTCAATGTCAGCCGGGCCAGGGTCGCGCGGGACCGGTCGCGCTGTTCCAGGGTTACGGGAAGCACCAGCCGGTCGGCATAGCCGTAGGTCCTGAGGCCCCAGAAATCGAAGGTGTCGGGCAGCGGCCAGGAGATGGCACCGGGAGTGACCCCGTCACTTCCGCTCCAGTCCGCCACCGGGGGGTACCCCGCATCGCCGGGGCTGCGCCAGTAGACCTTCCATTTCGGCGCGATGGCGAAATCGAGCGCGATCATTTCCTGTCCGGCGGCGGTCCGCCCGGCGATCAGCCGGACCTCCGCCTCCGGTATGCCCTGCCAGCCGGAGCCCAGGTCAGCCGCACGTGCCGACAGCCCCGGCAGCAGCGCGAGCGCGAGCGTCAGCAGCGCCATGCGCCCCCGCGATGCCGGGCGACACCCTTGCGGGCCGTTTCCGTTCCGGCGTTTGACCGTCATGCCATTCCAGATCCCTGTCCGTTGCTGCTGCAAGGTGCCATCTGTCGCCTCCATCCTGTCATGACAATGCATACAACATTGCGTGTGGCTGTCTTTTTTCCCGGTCATGGGACGGGGCCGCTTGACCGCGCACCGCGCCGCCGTTAAAGACCGCTGCACCGTGGCGGGTGTAGCTCAGTCGGTTAGAGCGCCAGATTGTGGCTCTGGAGGTCGCCGGTTCGATTCCGGTCACTCGCCCCAATTCCCATTGGCCTGCGCGTCCAGATTGCACGGTCATGCCTTCCGACGCGCATGGGTTCGGGTTGCAGGCAGTGAGGTTCCTGTCGGCATCGCTGACGCGGGCACGGCCCGTCTGCTGCGGGGAACGCTTGTGACGGCCATGGCAGGTATGTTAACCCACCTCGGGGTCGTGGATCGGTTGGTCGAGCGGGCAACGGGAATCCGACGCATATGAATGTGCTAGCTGAGAGGACGACGCGGACAGACCAGGCCACGCGTGGCATGGGCCTGCGTCGGCGTTGGCATTCCCGGCTCTTCCAGTCCTTTCCCGTGCAGCTGCTCATCGGGCTGCTGGTTGCCGTGATCCTGCCGGCGCTGGTGCGCTGGGACATCGGCCTGGTGACGGAGATCAATCCCGGGCAGTACCCGTCGGTCACCGGCACCGCCATCGCGTTCGGATTCGGATTGCTGCTGCTGCGCCGCTTCAGCCGCTTCCCCGGTGTCCAGGGGTCGGGCTACATCGTTCCCTGCTTCCTGTTCACCTTCGGGCTGCTCGTGCTGATCATGTTCTTCTGGCGCATCGGTTTCGCCAGGAGCCAGATCCTGGGCAGCTTCGGCATGTCGATCATCTGGTGCTACGTCGTCTGGTACGTGAACCGGCTGCGCAGCACGCCCGAACTCGCCATCGCCCCCTTCGGCAGCTACCAGAGCCTGATGGCCCACAGTGGTGGTGTCCGGCTGCACGTGCTTGACACCCCGTCACTGAACGGCGTCCGGGCAGACGCCGTGGTCGCGGACCTCCGCGCCGAGTATCCGCCGGAGTGGGAGCGATTCCTCGCTGCCTGCGCCCTGGACGGAACACCGGTCTACCACATGAAGCAGGTCAGCGAATCCCTGACAGGTCGTGTCCGCATCGAGCACCTGTCGGAGAACACGCTGGGGGCGCTGATTCCCTCGCCGGAATATGTGGCGATCAAGCGGATACTCGAATCGGGTGCGGTCCTGCTCGCCTCTCCCCTGTTGCTGCTTGCCGCCGCGGTCATCGGCATCCTGATCCGGTTGGACAGCAAGGGGCCCGTGATCTTCCGCCAGGTGCGGATGGGCTATCGCGGGAAGACCTTCACCATGCTGAAGTTCCGCACCATGCGCGACGTGCCGGAGGGGCCGAAGTTCACGCAGGCGCTGGATCCGCGCGTCACCAGGGTCGGGCGATTCCTGCGGCGCTACCGGCTCGATGAGCTGCCGCAGATGGTCAACATCCTGCGCGGGGAGATGAGCCTGATCGGCCCGAGGCCGGAATCGGTCGAACTCTCCGAATGGTATGATCGCGAGATCCCGCACTACAGCTACCGCCATATCGTGCGTCCCGGCATCACGGGATGGGCGCAGGTGCAGCAGGGCTTCGCGGCGGAGGTCGAGGATGTCACGGATAAGTTGCATTACGACTTCTACTACATAAAGCACTTCACGCCGTGGCTCGATCTTCTGATTGTTCTCAAGACGATACACGTGATGGCTACCGGACGCGGTTCGCGCTGAACCGAAGCCGGGCCTTCAGGCCGGGGGCGGCGGACCTGCGCTGTTTCTGCAACAATCACCTGAAAGCGCAACCCGCCGGGCCGCCAGGACCGGTTGTGGCGCGCCGACATCTCCTGTCAGGTCGATGTGACTGCCAGCTAAGCACATGTTTTCATTGCCAAAGATGTGCCTCTGGAAGTGGGGCAGCTGCTTCCCGGCTGCGGCGCCGTGACGGGCTGGAATGCGCCAGTTTTACGTTGACCCGCTTGGGGAGCGCCGATAAGTTTCCAGCAACTCACATCAGGAGACATGAGATGCGTCAGTTTTTGGTTTCGTTCGCACTGCTGCTCGGTCTGGTTGTCGCTGCGCCGCAGATGGCTTTCGCGCAGACGGCTGAGCAGGGGCGTGCAGCGCTGCTTGCCGAGCTCCAGGCGCTTGGGGTTTCGGAGGCTGATGCGTCTCCGGAGGATCTGGCCGACGCTGCTGCTGCGGCCATCGCTTCCAACCCGGCCCTCGCCTCTGTTGTCGTCCAGGCTGCTGTTGCCAGCCAGCCCCAGTCGGCTCCCGTGATCGTCGGTGCGATCGTCGCTTCACCGGTGCTGCCGGCCAGCGTGTCGGCCGGTACGGTTGCGGCGGCTGCGTCGGTGGTTGTTCCGCAGCAGGCTGCGCAGATCGTTGTGGCGGCTGCGGCGTCCTCCGGCGAGTCGATCGAAGCGATCGTGACCGAGGTTGCTGCGGCAACCGGTCAGGACGAGGCTGATCTGGCGGCTGCTGCCAATGACGCCGCGGCCGAGAGCAGCGAGCCGGTTGACGGCGGCGACTCGGAGGATTCGGGAAGCGCCTGATACAGGTCGCTTTCGCAGGTAATGTGTTCAAGCCGGGTGTGTCCCGTGATATACCCGGCGCCATCTAGAAGTTCGGTTCGGTCCGAGGGGGCTTGTTGAGATGAAGATTGTTTGGGGAAGTCTTGTGGCGGTTGCTGCGCTTTCTGTTGCCGGTGCAGCCAACGCGCAGTCGCGTGACTATCAGCCGAACGGTGCGCGGGTCGGCAGTTTCACGATCTTTCCGTCGCTGACGCTCGGCGTGGAATACACCGACAACGCGTTCCTGGAGGACACGAACACCGAGGATGACACGATCTTCCGTGTCCGTCCCGGCATTCTGGCCCGCTCGAACCTGCGTCGGCACGAGATCGTCGGCTCGGTGACCGGCAATGTGGCTTTCCACGGCAACTCGAGCGATGACAACACGTTCGATGCGACCGCGCGTCTCGGTGGCACGATCGAGGCATCTCGTTCGCTGCAGATCCTTCCCGAAGTGTCATACCGCAGGGGTTCGGAGCCGCGCGGTGACAACAACGTCAACGGCCTGGCGGCGGAGCCTTCCGTCTTTGACGTGATGGAAGGCAAGGCGAAGGCTGTCTACAAGGCCGGGCGTGTGACGCTGGAGGCTGGTGGCGGCGCCGCCTATACCGATTACGACAACATCTCCCTGACCGGTGGTGGCAATGTCTCCCAGGATGACCGTGATCGCCTGCGCCTGACCGGTGAGGCGAAGGTGGCCTACGAGTTCCGCTCGAAGACAGACGTCTTCGTCAAGGGTTCCTATTCGATCATCGACTTCGACAATGCCGACCAGGTTGTTGGCCAGGAGCGTGACTCCGATATCATCGCGGTGACGGCCGGTATCTCGCATCGTCCGACGGCGCGTACCGAGGCGACCATCGGTGCCGGTTACATCACGCAGGACTTCGACAACAACGCCTTCGGTTCCGTCGATGGCTTTGTCGTCAACGGCGTGCTGGCGTGGGAACTGACCGCGCTGACCACCGTGACGGGTTCCATCGAGCGCCGCATCGACCAGACCACTGACGCGACGGCTTCTTCCGAACTGGTCTGGAGCGGTCGGATCGGTGTCCGTCACCAGCTGCGCCGCAATGTGGTGATCGGTGGCGGTGTCGGCTATGCCAACCGCCTGTTCGAAGGTGGTGCGAGCACCCGCGACGACGACCGTTACCAGGCGCGCGCCCAGGCTGACTACTTCATCAACCGGAATTTCTCGGTGGGTGCGCAGTACCAGTTCACCCGTCGTGTCTCGAACCTGGCCGGCAACGGTTTCTCCGAGAACCGCGTGCAGGCGACCGTTACCGCCCGCTTCTGAGTTGGCTGAAACGGACTGCTCCAATGGGGCAGTCCGTTTTGCTTTTCTGCAGGGGCGGGTTTCTTGCCGAAAGGAGGCAATTCTAAGATGCGTTGCGTAGTATGGTTTCGGCGCAGTTTCCTGAGTTGCATTCTTCTGGTCCTTACCGCGATATCCGCGTCTGCATTTGCCCAGTCCGATCTGCAGTACCAACTTGGCCCGGGCGACAAGCTCAGGGTCACTGTCTTTGGAGAGGAAGATCTCTCCGGAGAATTCGAGATCGACGGCAGTGGCCGGATCTCGATGCCCCTCATCGGCGTGGTCGATCTGCGCAGCAAGTCGCTCCGGCAGGCCGAGGCGGAAATCGTTGCCATGCTGCTTGATGGCTACCTCCGCAATCCCAAGGTCAGCGTCGACGTGCTCAACTATCGCCCGTTCTACATCCTGGGCGAGGTGAACGAGCCGGGCAGCTATCCCTATCGTGCCGGCATGACGGTCCTCAACGCGGTGGTGCTGGCCGGTGGCTACACTCCCCGAGCCGACGAGGATGACATCACGATCCAGCGTGGTCCCGACGCCGGTGACCCGGATGGTGAAGGCCAGCCTGTGAAGCCGACGACGATCGTGCTCCCCGGCGATATCGTCCGGGTGAAGGAACGCTTCTTCTGATCCACGCGCTGAACTGACTTCCGGTCAGGGGGCGGGACTCCCTGCTTTCCGGGTGCCTTCAGGGTTGCCGGGTGCGTTCCTCTTCGCTCCGTCTCCCCGACGTTTCAGGCGGCGGCTCCCCGCTCGATGTCATCTGGTTGCCAGCGCTGTTCCGGGCATGAGAGAATCGCTGCGAGAACCCCTTCTTTCTGGGAGTAGATCCGCATGGCTGCACTCCGCAGCATCCTTCGTTCGCTGGTCATGGGTCCGGGCAGCCAGGACACCGGGAAGCGTGAGGAGGACGAAAGGATTGCACCGGATATTGCGCTCGGACGGGTGATCTATGCGATTGGCGACGTGCATGGCCGTGCCGATTGCCTGCGCCGCCTGCTCGACCGGATCAAGGCCGACCTAACCGCTTCCGACGAGACCGAGGCCCTGCTGGTCTTCCTGGGTGACTATGTCGACAGGGGGGACGACAGCCGCGAGGTGCTGGATCTCTGTGCCGACATTGCGTCAACCTGGCCGCATGAGGCGGTGTTCCTGCGCGGCAATCATGAAGACGCCATGCTGACCTTCCTGTCGGACCCGTCTGCTGGCGGGGCATGGTTGCGGTTCGGCGGGCTGTCGACGCTGATGAGCTACGGAGTTCCCAATGTGGCCGAGAGCATGCCGCCAGATCGTCTGGCAGAGGCCTCTGCAATTCTCGCTGCCCGACTGCCGACGGACCACCTCGGCTTCCTGGAGCAGACCCGCCTGAACCACCGGGAGGGGAACCTGTTCTTCTGCCATGCCGGGGTCGACCCCGGCACTGAAGTGGATTCCCAGTCGGCAAGGACCCTGATGTGGGGAGAGGGCACGGACACTCCGCCGCGCGACTGGCCGTGGATCGTGGTGCATGGACATGTGGTCGTCGACGCGCCAGTCCTTCGCCCGAGGGAGGTCAATGTCGATACCGGCGCCTACTTCTCCGGTCGTCTGACATGTGCCCGTATCACGCGTGCTGGCATCGCTTTCCTGCAGAGCTGAGGCAGGCGAGGACCGGCGGTAGCGCTGCGTCACCGGGGTGCCTGCGGTCACAATCGGGGCGCGAATTGCTGGACTCGAACAGGCGTCAGGCATATCTTGAAAGGCGTTCTATTGAGGGATCGGAAGTATGAGAAAGCTCACTGGCTTCATTGCAGGTTCGATCATCGCGCTGACCCTCTCGGTCGCGGCCCAGGCGGAACGGCGTGTCGCCCTGATCATCGGCAATGCGGAATACACGAAGGCGCCTGATCTTCGCAATCCGGTCAATGACGCGCGCTCCATGGCCAAGCGACTGAAGGAACTGGGTTTCGAACTCAGTGGCGGTACGCACCATGAGAACGTGACGCGCGTGGAGATGGCGCGCCTTGTCCGTCGTTTCAGTTCCGAGGTCGGGCGCGACGACACCGCTTTCATCTTCTATGCCGGGCACGGCATTGGTGCGCATGGCACCAACTGGATGGTCCCCACCGACGATGCTGACATCCAGACCGCGCTGGACCTGCCCGACTTCGCGATCTCGGTCAGTTCGCTGATGGAGCGCCTGGAACGGCGCCAGGGCGGCACCAACATCGTCATGCTCGATGCCTGCCGCGACAACCCGCTGCCGAGTGACACCCGCTCTTCCGGTTCCACCCGTGGTCTCGGGCGCATGTCGGCCCCGAACGGCACCTTCATTGCTTATGCGGCCGATCCGGGCCAGGTTGCCTTCGACGGCGAGGGCAACAACGGCCTGTTCACGGAATCGCTGATGCGCGCGCTGGAGGAACCGGACCGCCCGCTCTACGAGATCATGCGTTCCGTCCGCCGCGACGTGCGCCGCAAGACCTCCGGCGCCCAGACGCCCTGGACCGAGGAATCCCTGAACGACGAGTTCTTCTTCATCCAGCCGCGCGCCGAGTCGGAAGTGCGCGTCGCCGCGCTGCAGCCGCAGACGCAGCCCGTCGCGCCGCCGCCTGCTGCCGCACCGCAGACCAGTGGCTGGCTGAACGCCACACCGGCCCCTGCCGCGCAGCAGCAGGCCGCAGCCGCCGTCCAGGCGCCGGTGCAGCAGCCCGTGGCGGTCCAGCCGACCGCGCCGGTTGCCGCGACCCCGCCCGCGCTGCAGTCGCTCGAGACCACGTCGCCCGCCTCCTCCGAGCCGGTGGTGGCCATGGTGTCGCCGACCCGTACCACCGGGCAGTCCGCGACCTCCGTGGCTCCGGAACCGGCTGCGGTGGCTGCCGCACCGGCCGCACCTGAGCCGGTACGGGTCGCGGCGGCGACCATTGCCCCGCCTGCCACGACTGCCCCCGCTGTGCCGCGCATCGATTCCGCGCTGCTGGCCGCGACGGTTGGCGAGATGGTCGCGATCAATCCTGCTCCCTTCCAGGTCATGCAGGCCTCCGGCGAGCCCGGCAACACGGTCCGCATCGCGCACCGGTTCGCCATGGGCAAGTTCGAGATCACCTATGACATGTGGGATGCCTGTGTTGATGAGGGCGGCTGCATGGGCCACCGCGCCAAGGATGACGGTGAAGGCCGTGGTGAGCGCCCGGTCATGAACGTGGAGTGGAAGCACACCCAGGCGTTCCTTGAATGGGCCAACCGTCGCCTCGGCCTGACGGGTCGTCCCGACGCGCTGCGCCTGCCGACGGAAGCCGAGTGGGAATATGCGGCGCGCGCCGGTACCTCCACTGCCTTCTACTACGGTGACGACCAGGACGATATCTGCCGCCACGCCAACGTGATGGACTATTACGGTGGCCGGTACTTCCCGATCTTCCCGTCGGTGGACTGCGACGACGACTATGTCCGTCCTGCCCCGGTGGGATCCTATGCGCCGAACGGTTTCGGCCTGCATGACATGATCGGCAACGTGTCGGAATGGACCCAGGATTGCTGGTCCCGGACATATGGCACCATTGCCTCCGATGGCAGTGCCCATGTCGCCCAGCGCTGCGACTATCACGTGACCCGCGGCGGTTCCTGGATGGTGACGCCGAAGCACATGGGTGAGCGCGCCAGGGGCTACAAGGGAACCGAGAACCTGGGCTTCCGCGTCGCGCGCACGCTGCCCTGATACCAGACGACCAGGGGCCGGATCATTGCAACATGGTCCGGCCCCTCCGTTTCCGGTGAGCATCCAGACCCCCGAAATACGCATCATCGCGTGCCTGACAGTCTCCTGGTCGGCGCGCGATGTTTAGATTCCTGCGTCACCGTCTGGCCCTGACGGTCATCGTCACCCTGTTCATGGTGCTGATCACGGCGATGGTGTTCCGCACCATTCCCGGCCTGGCCCTGATGGACCAGCGCCTCAACGACTTCCTGCTGGTCAATTCGGTGGAGATCGATCCGGGATCGAAGCCTGCCGTTGCCATCGTCACCTTCACCGAGACGACGCTGGCCAGCCTGCCCTACCGGTCGCCGCTGGACCGTGCCTTCCTCGCGAACCTGCTGGACGGGCTGGCGAAGGTCGGGGTGCGCTCCGTCGGCTTCGACATCCTCTTCGACCAGGCAACGGAGCCGGAAAAGGACCAGCAACTGATCGACGCCATCCGCCGCTTTCCCGGCCCCGTCATCGTCGCCTGGGCCGATGCGCGTGCCGGACTGATCGAGGCGCAGTCGGCCTGGCTGGCTGACTTCATCGAGCGCAGCGGCGCCGTGCCGGGTTTCGCGAACGTCACCATCGAACCGGACGGCCTCGTCCGCCGCTATGATCTCTCGCTGCCCGGCACCGATGTGAACAGCCTTCCCGGTGCGATGCTGAAGGCCAACGGCTACGGCTTCCCGGCGGAGGATTCCGCGCTGATCAGCTGGCGCACCCCGCCGGATGCCAATTCCCAGGCCTTCCCCGTGCTGGCCAGCCAGGGCGTGCTGGCGATCTCCCGCATCAGGCCGGAGGCACTGAAACCGGCGCTGGAGGGGCGGCTGGTGCTGGTCGGTGCCGACCTGCCGCAGCAGGACCGGCATCGCACCAGCCTGTCGGCCTCGCTCAATCCGGCCGTGCCGGTGCTGACCGCGGGGGTCGAGATCCATGCCAACATCATCGACCAGATCATCAATGACCGGTCGGTGCCGGAGGCGGACGAGACGCAGCACTGGCTGATCATCATCCTGATCGCCTTTCTCGGGGCCCTGCTCGGCGTGCTGGAGATGGCAATGGCCATCCGGCTGCTCGGCGTCGTGCTGCTGGCCGGTGGCTATGGCTTCCTGGTCTGGTACTCCGCGGTCAACGGGCTGCCCCTGCTGCCGGCGACCCAGCCGGTGGCGATCCTGCTGCTCGCCTTCGTCTCAACGACCACGCTGCGTGCCTACCTGGCCCGGCGGGACGGGCGGTTCATCCGGGATGCATTCTCCCAGTACCTGGCCCCGGCCCTGGTCGATGAACTGACGAAGCATCCGGAGCGGCTGAAGGTCGGGGGCGAGCGGAAGGAGATGAGTTTCCTGTTCTCCGACATTGCCGGGTTCACCGGCCTGAGCGAGCGCCTGCCGCCTGAACGCCTGTCCAGCCTGCTGAACGGCTATCTCGACGGCATGAGCGAGATCGTGCTGAAGCATGGCGGCACCATCGACAAGTTCATCGGTGACGCGGTCGTGGCCCTGTTCGGCGCACCGGCGGCGATGGCGGACCACGCGCTGCGGGCGATCCGCTGCGCCGTGGAGATGGACGAGTTCTCCGAACGTTACCGGGTGGAGAATACCGATGTCGCCATGGGCATCACGCGCATCGGCGTGCACAGCGGCGATGCCATTGTCGGCAATTTCGGGGGTGCCAAGCGCTTCGACTACACGGCCATGGGCGACTCGATGAACATCGCCGCGCGGCTGGAGGCGGCGAACAAGCATTTCGGCACCAGGGTGGCGGTCAGCGAGGCGGCGCTGTCGCGGGCCTTTCCCGGACCGGCGAAAGACGATCTTAACCTGGACGGCGCCACAATTCTGCCCATTGGCAATGTGATCCTGAAAGGCAAGAAACAGCCGGTCACCATCTACACCTGTCTTCATGAAGCGGACCCGGAGCTTGCGGAGAGGTATCGGAATGCCTATGTCGATCTCGACAGGGACACGACACGCGCGGCTTCGCTGCTGTCGGCCATCGACGATGGACAGGCGATCCACCCGCTCGCGGCATTGCACCTGCGCCGACTTGGTGCAGGCGAGACCGGCGCAACCTTCGAATTGCTAGAGAAGTAAACGTGACCGTTGTACGTGAAATCAGGTCGGAGTTCCGATATATTGCCGCCCGGGTCTGGGATGAAGTGTGATGGATATGAAAAAAGTCAGTGTATTTGGATCTGGTCGCGCGCTCGGCTTTGCCCTGGCAGCGTTGATCGCAGTCACAGTCTGGGCACCGCGTGCGCATGCTGCGGACGTGATTGTCCTTGATTCAACGATCTCCGCGTTCGCGCCAGGCACCTCTCTGCCGGCCAGCGCGTATGTCGATATTCCTGATGGTGGCAGCATCAGTATCATGGACAGCGCCGGTGGCACGCGGGTCGTGAAGGGCCCGTACACGGGCGCCATTGCCGCGGATGCGCCGACAGGTGACGGCGGCGTGATGTCCATGCTCGGCCAGCTGGTGAAGGAGGATGAGCGCGAACGCTCCCAGCTGGGTGCCGTGCGTGCCTTCTCGAAGGATGACCTGCTGCGTGACCCGCTGGCCATCGACGTCTCGCGCAACACGACCTTCTGCCTGCCGCCCGCGGCAAGCCCGAAGTTCTGGCGGCCTGGTTCGCTGGACCGGGACACCCGTTTCTCCGTGAAGGACTGGTCCAGCTCCGACGAGCCGCTGGTGGCCTACTGGCGCAAGGGTGACCGGGTGCTCGGCTGGCCGCCGACCCTGTCCACCGCCGACGGCACCACCTTCCTGATGAAGGTCGAGGCGGCGCGTTCTGCGGCCGAAGTGACCATCCTGAAGGTGCCGGAACATGTCGGCGGCGACCTGGAGACCATCGTCTGGATGGCCCAGCATGGTTGCCGCGAACAGGCCCGCCGCATGGTCGGCAGCTTCCGCGAACCGATCAGCACCCAGTAACCGGCACCATTTCCGGCCAGTCTGCCGGTACGTCTGCCGGCAAGTCTGAATGGGGGACCGTTGCGCCTTGTGGCGCAGCGGTCTCAGCCTTTCGGGCGCAGCGATTGCGGATCGTACATCGGTCGCAGTGACGCGCGGGCGGGGAAGCGCCGGCCCGCGATCTCGATCTCGTAGGCCGATTGCAGCAGCTCCCCGGCCGTCTCACCGATACATGGCACGTAGCCCAGGCCGACGGTTCCGCCCAGCGTGTGGCCATAGGCTCCGGAGGTGATGGTGCCGACGATCCGGCCGTCACGGACAATGGCCTCGTTGTGGAAGATCATGGCGTCCGGATCGGTGACGAGGAACTGCAGCAGGCGCCGGTACGGCCCCGCCTCCCGTTTCCTCAGCACCGCCTCCCTGCCGATGAAGTCGCCCTTGCCGGTGCGCACCGCGAAGCCGAGACCGGCCTCCACGACATGATCCTCGTCGGTGATGTCGTGGCCGAAATGGCGATAGCTCTTCTCCATGCGGCAGGAATCCATGGCGTGCAGCCCGCAGAGGCGCAGCCCGTGATCCTTCCCCGCCTGCATCAGCGTCTCGAACACGTGCCCTGCCATCTCGGTTGAGACATACAGCTCGTAGCCCAGTTCCCCGACATAGGAGATGCGGTGCGCCCGGGCCAGCGCCATCCCCACCTCGATCTCCCGTGCCGTGCCGAACGGCTGCGCCTGGTCCGACAGGTCATCCGGGCTGCAGGCGCCCAGCACGGCGCGCGATACCGGTCCCATCAGGCACAGCACTGCCTCCCCCGCCGTCATGTCGGTGATCGTGACATGGCGATCGGTATCCAGGTGGCGGCGCAGCCAGGCCAGGTCACGGACCAGGGTGGCGGCGGGCACCACCAGCAGGAACGCAGTCTCCGACAGGCGGGTGACGGTCAGGTCCGACTCGATGCCGCCGCGCCGGTTCAGCATCTGGGTGTAGACGACGCGGCCCGCAGGCACGTCGACCTGGTTCGCCAGCAGGTACTGCAGGAAGGGCAGGGCGTCCCGGCCCTCCACCCTGATCTTGCCGAAGGACGACATGTCGTACAGGCCGACACCCTCGCGCAGGGCCCGGTGCTCCCTGGCCTGGCTGGTGAACCAGTTCTGCCGGTGCCAGTCATGTCCGTAGGCCGCCGCCTCACCGGGTTCGGCGAACCAGTTGGCCCGCTCCCAGCCCGCCGTCTCGCCGAACACGGCCCCCTCCGCAGCCAGCGCGGCATGCAGGGGGGAGCGGCGGATGCCGCGTGCGGTATCCGGCTGGCGGTAGGGATAGTGGTCGGCATAGAGCAGGCCCAGGCTCTCGCCCACCCGCTGCTTCAGGTAGCTGCGGTTGCGCTGGAACGGCTGGGCGCGGCGGATGTCCACCTCCCAGAGGTCGAACGGCGGTTCCCCCTCCGCGATCCAGTGCGCCAGCGCGTAGCCCGCGCCGCCCGACGAGACGATACCGATGGAGTTGTAGCCGGCGGCCACCCAGTAGCCCTGCACCTCCGGCGCTTCGCCCAGGTAATAGCGGTCGTCGGGGGTGAAGCTCTCGGGCCCGTTGAAGAAGGTATGGATTCCGGCTGTCTCCAGCAGCGGCATCCGCTTCACCGCCTTGGCGAAGATCGGCTCGAAATGGTCGAAATCCTCCGGCAGCTGGTCGAAGCAGAAATCCTCCGGAATGCCGTCCATGCCCCAAGGCTTTGCCTTCGGCTCGAACGCGCCGAGCATCAGCTTGCCCGCATCCTCCTTGAAGTAGGCATGCTCGTCCGGCACCCGCAGCACCGGCAGCCGCCCCAGTCCCTCCACCGGTTCGGTCACCAGGTAGAAGTGCTCGCAGGCATGCAGCGGCAGCGTGACGCCCGACATGGCGGCGAGTTCTCGGCCCCACATGCCGCCACAGTTGATGACCACGTCCGTGGCGGTGCGGCCCGGTTCCCCTTCGGCGATCCAGTTGACGGCGCTGACCCGGCCGTTGGCCGTCTCCACGCCGGTGACCTTCACATGCTCGATCACCCTCGCCCCGGCCATGCGCGCACCCCGCGCCAGCGCCAGCGCGATGTTGCCGGGGTCGCACTGCCCGTCGCCGGGCAGGTGAACGGCCGCCGTGACCCCGCTGGTGTCGAGGTGGGGATAGAGGTCGCGCAGCTCGGCGGTGGAGATCTCGTCCACGGCGACGTCGAATGCCCGGGCCAGCGTGGCCTGGCGCAGGATCTCGTCACGGCGGTGCTCGGTCAGGGCGACGGTGATGGACCCGTTCTGGCGCATGCCGGTGGCGATGCCGGTCTCTGCCTCCAGCCGGGTGTAGAGGTCGGCGGAATACTTCGCCAGCCGGGTCATGTTGGCGGACGCGCGCAGCTGACCGATCAGACCGGCGGCGTGCCATGTCGTGCCGCTGGTCATTTGCTGGCGCTCCAGCAGCACGATGTCGGTCCAGCCCAGCTTCGCCAGGTGATAGGCCACGGAACAGCCGGAGACACCGCCGCCGATGATGACGGCGCGGGCCCGTTCGGGTGGGCGGTTGCTCATGATCCGCCTTCCGGCGAGTCGCAGACCACGCACAGCTTGTTGCCTTCCGGGTCGCGGAAGTAGGCACCGTAATAGTCCGGGTGGTAATGCGGTCGCAGTCCCGGCTCCCCCTCCGATGTTCCGCCATGGTCCAGGGCAAGCCGGTGGCAGGTGTCCACGGTCTGCCGGGTCTCGGCCAGGAATGCCGTCATCTGACCGTTTCCGGGGGTTGCGGGCTCGCCGTTGAAGGGGTGGCCGATCACCAGCAGGGGCCGGAAGCCGTCACCCCTGTTCCATGCTGCCCAGCCCTTCTCCGCATCGGCGAAACGCAGCCGCAGTCCCAGCGCCTCCGCCAGGGGGCGATAGAAGGCGAAGGCCCGTTCGTAGTCGTTGATGCCGATGAAGATGTGCGAATACATCCGCCCTGCCTCCGCTGTCGCGTCCCGCCGAGTGGGGGAGGATGCGGGCGATATGGTGCACTTGCAAGGCAGGGGTGATGCACGGTCGCTGCCACTTCCCACGGGGCGGAACCGCCGTCATGATGCGCGGCAAGGGAACATGGCGACGGGATCCGGGGGAGGATGCGGCAAATGGCTGAGCTGGCGAAGGTTGCACTGGACGACAAGTACACGGTCGAGAGCGGCCGCATCTACCTGACCGGCGTGCAGGCCCTGGTCCGCCTGCCGATGATGCAGCGACAGCGCGACCTGGCGCACGGCCTCAACACCGGCGGCTTCATCTCCGGCTATCGCGGCTCGCCGCTGGGCCAGTACGATGCCGCGCTGTGGGGGGCGAAGCAGTACCTGGCTGAGAACAACATCCACTTCCAGCCCGGCCTGAACGAGGACCTGGGCGTCACCGCCGTCTGGGGCAGCCAGCAGACCAACCTGTTCCCGAAGGCCACCGTCGATGGCGTGTTCGGCATCTGGTACGGCAAGGGGCCGGGCGTCGACCGTTCGCTCGACGCGCTGAAGCATGGCAACGCCGCCGGGTCGGCGAAGCATGGCGGCGTGCTGGTACTGGCCGGTGACGATCATGGTTGCCAGTCCTCCACACTGCCGCACCAGTCGGAGCAGGTGTTCGAGGCGGCGATGATCCCGGTGCTGAACCCGGCCAGCGTGCAGGAATATCTCGACCTCGGCATGCTGGGTTTCGCCATGTCGCGCTACTCCGGCACCTGGACGGCGTTCAAGGCGATCTCGGAGACCGTGGAGAGCAGTGCCTCCGTCCATGTCGACCCGAACCGCCTCGATATCCGCATGCCGGACGATTTCGAGATGCCGGCGGGCGGGCTGAACATCCGTCTCGGTGATGCGCCGATGGTGCAGGAGGCACGGCTGATGGGGCCGAAGATGGAGGCCGTGGCCGCCTTTGCCCGCGCCAACCGGTTCGACCGCATCGTGCACGAGCCGACGCGGCCCGCGCGCATCGGCATCATGGCCACCGGCAAGGGCTACCTGGACCTGCGCCAGGCGCTGTCGGACCTGGGCCTGCCGGAGGACCGGCTGAACGAGATGGGCGTGCGCATCTACAAGGTGGCCCTGACCTGGCCGCTGGAGCGCGAGGGTGCGCTGAAGTTCGCGGAGGGGCTGGAAGAGGTCATCGTGGTCGAGGAAAAGCGCGGCCTGATCGAGGACCAGCTGATGAAGCTGCTCTATCACGTGCCGGCGGATCGCCGCCCCAGCGTGGTGGGCAAGACCGACGAACGCGGCAAGCCGCTGATGCCCTCCACCGGGGAACTGTCGCCCACCATGGTCGCGCGGGCGATCGCGGAACGGCTGCGCCGCCGTGAGCTGACGGATTCGGCGATGGAACAGCGCCTCGCCCGCATCGAGGCGAAGGAGGCCGCGCTCTCCGCCCCGCCGCCCAAGACCATGCGGACGCCGTTCTTCTGCTCCGGCTGCCCGCACAACAGCTCCACCAAGGTGCCGGACGGCAGCCGCGCCGGGGCCGGGATCGGCTGTCACGGCATGGCGATCTGGATGCCGGAACGGCGGACCCAGACCATGACCCACATGGGCGCGGAAGGCGTCACCTGGGTCGGCCAGTCACCGTTCACGGAAGAGGAGCATATCTTCCAGAACCTGGGTGACGGCACCTACTACCATTCCGGCCTGCTGGCGATCCGCGCCGCCTCCGCCGCCGGGGTGAACATCACCTACAAGATCCTCTACAACGATGCCGTGGCCATGACCGGCGGCCAGCCGCATGACGGCACGCTGACGGTGTGGGACATCTCCCTGCAGGTGCATGCGGAGGGGGCGAAGCGGGTCGTGGTCGTCACCGACGAGCCCGACAAGTATCCCAGCGGGCTGAACTGGGCGCCGGGCCTGACCATTCATCACCGTGACGAGCTGGACAAGGTGCAGCGGGAACTGCGCGCCACGCCGGGCTTGACGGTGCTGATCTATGACCAGACCTGCGCGGCGGAGAAACGTCGTCGGCGCAAGCGCGGCACCTTCCCCGACCCGGCGAAGCGCGTCTTCATCAACGAGGAAGTCTGCGAGGGCTGCGGCGACTGCTCCACCCAGTCCAACTGCGTCTCGGTCAAGCCGCTGGATACCGATCTCGGCCGCAAGCGGCGCATCGACCAGTCCGACTGCAACAAGGACTTCTCCTGCCTGAAGGGCTTCTGCCCCAGCTTCGTGACCATCGAGGGCGGTGGCGTCCGCAAGGGCCGGAAACCGAACCTGAAACTGGTCGGTGCCGATGCCGATCCGTTTGCCGACCTGCCGATGCCGCAGGTCCGGGAACTGACGGAACCCTACGGCATCCTGGTCACCGGCATCGGCGGCACCGGCGTCATCACGGTCGGTGCGCTGATCGGCATGGCGGCGCACCTGGAGGGGAAGGGCGCGACCGCGCTGGACTTCACCGGACTGGCGCAGAAGAACGGCGCGGTGATGAGCCATGTGCGCCTGGCGCCGAAGCCGGAGGACCTCTACTCCGTGCGCATCTCCGCCGGGGGATCCAACCTGGTGCTGGGCTGCGACATGGTGGTGGCGGCCAGCCCGAACGCCATCGCGACGATGGAGCAGGGTGTGACCCGCGCGGTGCTGAACAGCGCGCTGCAGCCCACGGCGGCCTTCGTCACCAACAACGACATGGACCTGGGCGAGAAGGAGACCGTGGACCGGCTGGTCGACGCGCTGGGCAACGACCATGCGGACTTCGTGGCGGCCACCAGCCTGGCCACCGCGATCATGGGCGACTCCATCGCCGCCAACCTGTTCCTGCTCGGCTTTGCCTGGCAGAAGGGGCTGGTGCCGCTGTCCTTCGATGCCATCGATGAGGCCATCGCGATCAACAATGTCGCCGTCGCCATGAACCGCCAGAGCTTTGCCTGGGGTCGGCTGGCCGCGCATGACATGGCTGCCGTCGAGAAGGCGGCGAAGCCGCGCATGGCCACCCCGGCCCGGCGCGAGCTGTCGCTGGAGGAAACCGTGGCGGACCGGGTGGAGCGGCTGACCGCCTACCAGGACGCGGCCTATGCCGACCGCTACCGCCAGTTCGTGGAGAAGGCGATCCAGGCCGAGAAGTCGAAGGCGGCGGGGCGCGACGGTCTCGGACTGGCCGTTGCCCGCTCCCTCTACAAGCTGATGGCCTACAAGGACGAGTACGAGGTGGCGCGCCTCTACACCGATCCGGCCTTCCGGGCGAAGATCAACAGCCAGTTCCAGGGCGACTTCAAGGTGAAGTTCCACCTGGCACCGCCCATCGCCGCCGCCCGTGACCCGGAGACCGGGCAGCTGCAGAAGCGGGAATACGGTCCCTGGATGATGAGCGCCTTCGGCGTGCTGGCGAAGCTGAAGGGCCTGCGCGGCACCCGCTTCGACATCTTCGGCCGTACCGAGGAGCGGAAGATGGAGCGCCAGCTGATCACTGACTACATGGCGCTGATGGAGGAAGTGCTGGCCGGCCTGGACGCGTCGAACCACGTCACCGCGCTGCAGCTCGCGGCCCTGCCGGAACAGATCCGCGGCTTCGGCCACGTCAAGGAAGCCAGCGTGGAAGCGGCCAAGTCCCGCCAGTCCGCCCTGCTGCACGCCTTCCGCCACCCGGAAACCCGCGCCGCCGCCGCGCAATAGGAACGGACGGACGAAGCCGGATACTCCTTCCCCTGTCGCGGAAACCTCTGCGATTTGCGGCGGTCGAGGAGGCACAGGCGACAACGCCTTTCCAGGCGGCGTGCCCGGGCTTGACCCGGGCATCCATAGTGCCGCGCTAACGCCTCAAGCCGGGCACCCGGGTCAAGCCCGGGCGCGCCGTGGGGTGGGAGCGGCTGTGTTCATCGTCGAGCCATCAGCTGATGGAAAATAGCCTCACGCCGCCCGCGCGGCCTCGGTGAAGACCTGCCACTTCTCGACCGGGTCGCCCTCCGGCACCGGGTAGTAGTAGGCGATGCGGTCAACGATGCCGGTGTAGCGTTCGCGCACCGTGCGACCGGCGTCCTTCAGGTTGCCGACGACGGCCACCTGGTCGACGATCCGGTCCGGGATCTTCGCCGCCATCTGGTCCATCTGACCGGAGCGCATCATCTGGCTGAGTTCCTTGCCCAGTGCGCCCTCCCCGATATGCTCCAGCACCGCGCGGTAGTTGGGGGTGGAGCCGTAGAAGGCGATCTGCATCCGCACATCCTCCACCGCCTTGTCGATTTCCGCCTGGGTGTCGCCGGACGCGATCATGACCATGGTCTGGACTTCCATGTCATCCACCGACTTGCCACGGGTCTTTGCCCCCGCATCGATGGCAGGGCGCACCACGTCGCGCAGGTAGCTGATGGTATGGATCGGGTGGGCGTGGAAGCCGTCGGCACATTCCCCGGCGGCGCGGCACATGCGCTCGTTCACGCCTGCCAGGTAGATGGGAATGTCCGGATGGTCGATGGGACCGGCATTGAAGAACGGGTTCATCAGGGTGAACTGGTAGAACTCGCCGCGATAGTCCGGCTTGGTGTTGTTCTGGAAATTGTCCCAGATGGCACGGACGCAGTGGACATAGTCGGTGATCCGCTTCGCCGGCTGGTCGAAGGGCATGGAGAAGCGGCGTTCGATATGGGCGCGGACCTGCGTGCCGATGCCCAGGTGGAACCGCCCGTCCGACAGCCGCTGCATGTCCCAGGCGGTCTGCGCCATGGAGAAGGGGCTGCGCCCGAAGGCCACCGCGATGTTGGTGCCAAGGTGGATCTTGGAGGTCTGGCCCCCCGCCAGGATCAGCGGCGTGAAGGCGTCCTGCCCGGCCTCGAAGGTCCAGATGGCGTCAAAGCCCATCTTCTCCAGCTGCTGTGCGTGCGCGCCGACGCGCTGGAAATCGAAGCCGCGCAGCTGCGTGTCGATCTTGAGTGTCATCTGTCCGTTCCTCCCCAGGTCCTTCAGGTGTGGCCGCCATTGTTCGGAGGCGACGCAGCGCTGGCAAAGGAAAAATGCGGAGTCGCCTGTGGCCAGTTCCATCCCTCTCCCCCTCCCGGCCACCCATTTCAGGATACTTGCGTGGGTGGCCAGGAGGGGGAGAGGAATGGAACAGACCACCAGACAAGCCTGGAGAGGGGAGGAACAGGCGGCTGTCGGAACTCAGGCCCGAAGGCGGAACAGCACCACCCGGATGCGCCAGAGCAGCCGCCCCTCCCGCGCGTAGCGGATGCCGTTGCGCAGCCTCCGCCCCAGCGTCGCAAGCGACAGCCGCAGGCGAGTGAACAGCAGGGTCAGCCGACCGGCGCGGGCGGCGGCGGTCTCGTCGATGGCGTAGCCCTTGGCGGCCAGCACCTCCGCCGCGCCGGACTGGCTGAGCGCGATCTCCACGTCGGTCAGCTCGTTGCGCCAGGCCTCGATCCGGTCGGCGCGGGGCTTGCGGACCAGGTTCTGGTGCAGGTGGCGCTGCCCCTCCGGGATGCGCTGCAGGTAGGCTTCGCCGTCCATCTCCCCAGGCGCGGCGAGCGTCGGCAGATCGTCCCGCATCATGAAGGCACGGATCCGCTCCATGGTCGTGTCATGGTCGGTGATCAGGTCCTCGTAGCGGACCTCCAGCAGGTCCGGCGCGACCACCCGGTCCACCCGGCGGGCGTTGGCGGCCCAGCGCCTGGCGGCATCGTGGGCATCCTCGTTCATCGCGGTGGCGGTCTCGGAACCGACGGACTGCTTCTGGCTGCCGAAGACGCCGCGCGGGTCGCGGATGATGTGCAGGAAGCACGCGCCGGGACTGGCCTGGCGCAGGCGGGCGATATGGTGGGTCAGGCGGGTGCCCTTGACCAGGTAGTAGGGAATGTCCGCATGGTCGAAATAGAGGTCCAGCACCGCGCGCAGCACGGCATCGAAATCCGCGGGCCGGGGCAGGTCGGTCAGGGTCCGGCGCAGCGCCGCCTCGGCAATGTCCCACTCCTGGAACTTCCGCTCCGCCATGAAGGTGCGCACCATCCGCTCCAGGTCGGCATCGTCACGCAGCACCGGCCCGGTTTCCAGCAGGTCGGCGAAGGTCTCCGTCTCGATGGTGACGCCGATTTCCGGATGCAGGTCCAGGCGGCTGGCGAGGAACGTGGAACCGGAACGGTTCTCGTACATCAGGAAGATGATCTGGCGG
This sequence comes from Minwuia sp., assembly GCA_965228535.1. Classification (GTDB taxonomy): domain Bacteria; phylum Pseudomonadota; class Alphaproteobacteria; order Minwuiales; family Minwuiaceae; genus Minwuia. The sequence continues at coordinate 398,615 of CBDDHU010000004.1, forward strand.
TCTTGCAGGGCTGTGGTCATGGCCTGCGCAACATAGCCTTCAGCGCGCGCGGCGTCAGCGTCCTTGGGTCGGGCAGCGAGAGCGCGCCCGTCAGGCGCCAGGCGAACCAGGTGTGCAGCGCCATGCGGGCGGTGATGGTGCAGGCGGTGACGACGGCGACACCGACCATGCCGTGATCCTGCACCACCAGCACGTTGGCGATGACGTTGACCACCAGCGCCCCCAGGGTCAGGGCCGACATCAGGTTCTGGTGCCCGGTCATCTGCAGCATCATGCCCGGCGACCCGACCACTGCGCTGACGGTCTGCCCCGCTGCCAGGATGATCAGCACGGTCGCCCCGGCGGCGTAGGGCGCACCGAACAGGATCACCATGATCGGCTCCGCGAAGAACAGGATCAGGATGAACAGCGGCACGGAGACCACCGTCGACCAGGTCGCGGCGGTGCGGGCCATGGTCTCGAAGTCGGTGCTGCGCCCCTGCGCGTGCAGGGTGGCGAGAAGCTGCGGCAGGGCGATGTTGATGACGCTGAGGGCGAACAGCACCAGGTTGGTGACCCGGACGGCGGCACCGTAGAACGCCACCTCCTCCGCCGGGCGGTAGAGGCTGAGGATCCAGACATCCGTGGCCTTCAGCACCAGGGCACCGGCACTGTGCACCAGGATCGGGGCGGACAGGATGGCCAGCTGGCGCATGCCGAAGGGCCCGTCGATGGCCGGGCCGCCGCTGTGACGGGCGGCGAAGCGCAGGCAGACCAGCAGCGCCAGCAGCGCCACCAGTGCGGAGGCGGCGGCATAGACCGTCACCGTGTCACCGACATCGAAACTGCCGGACGTCAGCAGCACGGCCAGCGCGACGGCGAACACGATTCCCTCCCGCGGGGCACTCAGCAGCAGGGCCCCGGCGCGCGTCCGACCGACCCCGCGCAGGTAGGCGGCACCGATCTCCTCCGCCGCACGGGTGACGATGACCAGCGCGATCAGCCCGCCGATGACCCAGCCCAGCGGTCGGGCGAACAGGTGCTGTTCCAGGGTGGGCCAGAGCAGCAGGAACAGCGTCACCGTCACCACCGCCGTGACCAGGAACAGCCGGATGGTGGCGCGCAGCACCTCCCGCGCCCGGTCCCAGGCCCGGATGCCGCCCGCGATGCCGGCCAGCCGGGTGACACCGGTCTGCATCCCGAAGCTCTGGATCATCGCGCCGACGGCCATGATCTGGGCGAAGACGGTGTAGAAGCCGAAATCGGCCGGGCTGAGCAGGCGGGTCAGCACCATCGCCACGGCGATGTTCAGCACGCCCAGCGAGGCACGGTTCACCAGGCCGAACAGTGCCCCGAGGCGCAGGCGGCTGAAGACCGGGACTTCCTGTGGCGGCCTGTCGATGGCGGGTGGCTCCGTTTCGCGTGATTCAGCGCCCGAGAATCGGTCGCCAGCGCGGCCCTGTCCAGCATCACGATCCGTGCAGGCGATCCAGGCGGATGCGGTGGCGGCTGTCTGTGAGGCGGATCACGCCGCCGATCACCGCCACGATCAGGCCCAGCCCCGTGGCCCCGGCGATCAGGAACATGACCATCAGCTGGTACCGCACCGCCTGGCCCGGGTCGGCACCGGCCAGGATCTGGCCGGTCATCATGCCGGGCAGGGCGACGATGCCGGTCGCGGTCATGGCGTTGATGATCGGCACCATGCCCGCCGCCGCCGCCCGTCGCATGGCCGGGGTCAGGGCCTGCCAGCGGGTCGCCCCGGTCAGCAGGTGCGCCTCGATCCCCCGCCGCCGGGCCGTGACCTCCCCTGTCAGCGCGTTCAGTCCCAGCGCGATCCCGGTCATGGCGTTACCCAGCATCATGCCGAACAGCGGGATGGCGTAGCGCGGGGAATACCAGGGGTCCGGCCCGATCTGGACGGTCAGGGCGAACACGGTGACGATGGCGGAACCCAGCAGCATGGTCGTCGCCCCCAGGCCATAGCCCCATGGCCCGGCGAAGCGCCGTTCCTGCCGCGCCATGATCTCGTAGCCCGCGACGGCGGCCATGAATCCCATGACACCGAAGGTCAGCCAGGCGGAGGCGCTGGTCAGCACCACCTCCAGCACCAGCCCGACCAGGGCAAGCTGCACCGTCATGCGGATGGCGGCGATCACCATGCTGCGCACGAACCCGAGCTGCAGCGCCAGCGACAGCCCGGCATTCAGCACCAGGAAGATGGCGGCCAGCATCACCGCGCCGGTGCCGGGATCGATGGTCATGGCCCGGCACCATGCTGCCCGCCACCGATCCGGCCCCCGGTGATCTCCAGCTTCTGCAGGCCCAGCCGCCGCGCCTGCTCCGGATCATGGGTGGCCATCATCAGCACCAGTCCGGCCGCGATCATCGGGTCCAGCAGGCGTTCCACCTGGTCCCGACTGGTCTCGTCCAGCGCCGCCGTCGGCTCGTCCAGCAGCAGCGCCTCCGGCTCCCGCGCCAGGCCCAGCGCCAGGGCAAGCCGCTGCCTTTCCCCGGTCGACAGCCTGTCGATGGGCTGGTCGGCAGGCAGGTGCTCCAGCCCCAGCGCGGCGCGGATTTCCCGGCTGTCCGGCCCGTCCAGGTGGTCGCTGACCCGTTCCCCCCACCAGCCCGGCTCGGCGGGGATGTAGATCACCCGCCGCCGCCAGAGCGGGGCGCGGGTCTCCGCCCGGCTGACGCCGTTCAGCAGCACCTCGCCCTCGCTCAGGTCCAGGTCGACGATGGCGCGCATCAGGCTCGACTTGCCACTGCCCGAACGGCCGACCAGCGCCACCGGCGCGCCCGGCCGCACGGCAACGTCGCGCGCGTCGATGATGGCCGACTTGAGATGTCGGATTTCCAGCCCGGTCTTCTCTGCCACCTGTCTTCCAGCCTTCGCTGTCCCCTGGTCGGAACGATAGCGGGAAAACGCCGGTGCAGCGCGCACGTCAGCGTGTGAAGCGACATGACGGCACTTGCGGGTGACGCCGGGGTTCCTGTACTTCCTGCGCCACGGCGAAACTGTATGGCTTCAGGGGGATCCAGGGGCATGGACAAGAGCAAGATCAACAAGGTTGTGCTGGCCTATTCCGGCGGGCTGGACACCTCCGTCATCCTGAAATGGCTGCAGACGACCTACGAGTGCGAGGTCGTGACCTTCACCGCCGACCTGGGCCAGGGCGAGGAACTTGAACCGGCCCGGGCCAAGGCGGAGATGCTGGGCATCCGCGAGATCTTCATCGAGGACCTGCGGGAGGAATTCGTCCGCGACTACGTCTTCCCCATGTTCCGCGCCAACGCGATCTACGAGGGCACGTACCTGCTGGGTACCTCCATTGCCCGGCCGCTGATCGCCAAGCGCCAGATCGAGATCGCGCGGGAGGTCGGGGCCGACGCGGTGGCCCATGGTGCCACCGGCAAGGGCAACGACCAGGTCCGATTCGAACTGGGCTACTACGCGCTGAACCCGGACATCAAGGTGATCTCGCCCTGGCGGGAGTGGGACCTGACGTCCCGCACGAAGCTGATCGAGTTCGCGGAACAGCACCAGATCCCGATCCCCCGCGACAAGCGTGGCGAGGCACCGTTCAGCCAGGACGCCAACCTGCTGCACATCTCCTCCGAGGGGAACATCCTGGAGGATCCGTGGGAGGAGGCCGACTACGACCTCATCCTGTCGCGCATGGTCTCGCCGCTGGATGCGCCCGACACGCCGACCGAGATCACGCTTGACTTCGAGAAGGGCGATCCGGTGGCGATCAACGGCCAGCGCATGTCGCCCGCGACCCTGCTGGCGAAGCTGAACGAACTGGGCGGCGCCAACGGCATCGGCGCGCTGGACATCGTGGAGAACCGCTTCATCGGCATGAAGTCGCGCGGTGTCTACGAGACGCCGGGCGGCACGGTGCTGTTCCACATGCGCCGGGCGATGGAATCGATCACGCTGGAGCGTGGCGCGATGCACCTGAAGGACGAGCTGATGCCGCGCTACGCGGAGGTGCTCTACAACGGTTTCTGGTTCAGCCCGGAGCGGGAGATGCTGCAGGCTGCCATCGACAAGGCGTCGGAGCGGGTGACAGGCACGGTGCGGGCCAAGCTGTACAAGGGCAACGTCATCATCACCGGTCGCAAGTCGCCCATGAGCCTGTATGACGAGGCCATCGTGACCTTCGAGGATGACGAGGGCGCCTACGACCAGCGCGACGCCCAGGGCTTCATCAAGCTGAACGCCCTGCGGCTGCGGCTGCTGGGACGGGAGAAGTAGACCATGGCGATCGATGCCAGCCGGGACTTCGTGCCGGTCAACATCGCCGTCCTGACCGTCTCCGATTCGCGCACGCCGGAGACGGACAAGTCCGGCGACACGCTGGTGGAGCGGCTCACGGGCGCGGGTCACGTGCTGGCGGCGAGGAAGATCGTCAGCGACGACATTGCCCTGATCGCGGCGCAACTGCGCGACTGGATCGCCGATGAAGGCATCGACGTGGTGATCTCCACCGGTGGTACCGGGGTCACCGGACGTGACGTGACACCGGAAGCCTTCGCCCAGGTCCAGGAGAAGGAGATCGCCGGTTTCGGGGAGCTGTTCCGGCAACTTTCCTATGAGAAGATAGGCACTTCCACCATCCAGTCGCGCTGCACGGCCGGTGTCGCGGGGGGGACCTACCTGTTCGCCCTGCCCGGTTCGCCCGGCGCCTGTCGCGATGGTTGGGACATGATCCTTTCAACCCAGCTCGACATCCGGTTCCGTCCCTGCAATTTCGTGGAGTTGCTTCCGCGCCTCAGGGAGCGCTGATTTCGGCACAAGTGCTGCATATCCCCTTGAAAAGCCTGTACGAAGCAGCCCGATCTGGTATGTTTCGTGGCACGGAGGGACCTGTTTTGCGAAAAATTCTTGGACTGAGTGTCGTGCTCCTCGGGATGGTCGGTATCAGCGTACCCTCCCACGCCGAGTTGAGCGGTCCCTATCTGAGCGCGGGTGTTCTCGGCACTTCCCCGAGGGACAGCGAGGTCGGCGGCGCCAATGTGGGTGACCTGAAACTCGACCTCGGACTTGGCGGCCTAGCTGCTGCCGGCATCCAGTTCGAGAGCGGTTTCCGGGTGGAGGCGGAGGTCTCCTATCGCCAGAACGGTGGCGATTCCTTCAACAATGCGGCGACCAGTGGCAACCTGAGCAGCCTGGCCGGCATGGGCAACCTGATCTGGGAGTATGACAACAGCTCCGGCATCTACCCCTATGTCGGTGCCGGTCTGGGTATCGCCTACCTGTCGGCCACCGACATCAACCTCGGCGCCCAGATCCTGGACGATACCGACGTGGCGATGGCCTACCAGGCGCTGGCGGGCATGGCCTTCGCCGTGACGCCGAACCTGTCTATGACCGCCGAGTACCGCTTCTTCACCACCGAGGATGCGAATTTCATCAACTCTGCCAATGGCCGGGTCAGCGCCAGCTACTCGAACCACACGGCGATGCTGGGGCTGCGCTACCGGTTCGGTAACTCGCCGCAGCGGGTCGTGGAGGAGGAACCGGCCGCCCGGCCCGTGGTTCGCCCGATCGCGCGCGCCCAGGAACCGCGCCCGAGGCGTCTTGCCCCGCCGCCTGCAAGCCGCGCGGTGGAACAGACCCTGCCCGCCGTGCAGGCCCAGGCCGCGATGCAGCTGCGCCAGACCTATGTCGTCTTCTTCGCCACGGACAGCGCTGCCCTGTCGGCCGAGTCCCGGGGCACCGTTGCCCAGGCCAGCGAGGAAGCCCTGGCCGGCAAGGCGACGCTGATCGAACTCACCGGTCATACCGACCGTGCCGGACCCGCCGCCTACAACCTGCGCCTGTCGCAGCGCCGGGCGGAGAACACGGCTGTCGAGTTCCGCAACAATGGCGTGACGGCGGAGATGAAGCTGTACGCCCGCGGCGAGACGCAGCCCGCCATCCCGACAGCGGACGGTGTCGCCAACCAGCGCAACCGCCGTGTCGAGATCGTCGTCCAGGGTGAGGGCGACGGCATCATGAAGTCGCAGAACTGAACCACTGACCAGACTGATCCGGGGGCATCGGACTTCCCGACAGGGGCGGGAAGCGGTTGACCGTGCGCGCGTTCCATGGTTTCGTTTCGCATGGAACAAAAACAGAACATTGACCAGGGTCAGCCTTCCGGTGAGGATGAGGCAGGCTTTGGCTTCACCACGCGGGCGGCACCCGATGCCATCCGTGGCCGCGGGGCGCGTTCCAACGCCGTCGGGCGCTACGAGCGGGAGCAGCGGCTGACCGTCGATGATGGCTGGGGCGGGCCGGAGGAATGGCAGGGGCAGGGCCGCGCCATCCGCACCCAGGTCTCGGTGGACGCGTCGCGCAGCATCATCGCGCGCAACAGTTCCCCCGACATCGGCTTCGACCGGTCGATCAATCCCTACCGTGGCTGCGAACATGGCTGCATCTACTGTTTCGCGCGGCCGACCCACGCCTGGCTTGGCCTGTCGCCCGGACTGGATTTCGAGACCCGGCTGTTCATGAAACCGGATGCGGCGCGGCTGCTGGAGGCGGAACTGCGCAAGCCCGGATATGACTGCCGCACCGTCGCCATGGGCACCAATACCGACCCCTATCAGCCGCTGGAGCGGGAGCACGGGATCACCCGGTCGGTGCTGCAGGTGCTGCAGCGTTTCAACCATCCCGTCGGCATCGTCACCAAGTCCGCCCTGATCATGCGCGACATCGACATCCTTTCCGACATGGCGACCCGTGGACAGGCGAAGGTGGCGCTCTCCGTGACCACGCTGGACGCCGGGCTGGCGCGACGCATGGAACCGCGCGCCTCGATCCCTGAACGGCGGCTGAAGGCCGTGCGTGCGCTGGCCGATGCGGGCATTCCCGTCGGCGTCCTGGCGGCGCCGATGATCCCCAGCCTGAACGAACCGGAGCTGGAGCGAATCCTGGAGGCTGCCCGCGATGCCGGGGCGACGGAGGCGGGCTACATCATGCTGCGGCTGCCGCTGGAGATTGCCGACCTGTTCGGCGAATGGCTGGAGGAAGAGGCGCCTAACCGGGCCGGGCGGATCATGAAGCTGGTCAGGGAAATGCGCGGTGGCCGTGCCTACGACGCCCGTTTCGGCCTGCGCATGACCGGCACCGGCCCCTACGCTGCGCTGGTGGCGAAACGGTTCCGGGTGGCGACGGCGAGGCTGGGGCTGAACGTCCGCCGTCTGCGGCTCGACACCAGCCGGTTCGCGGTGCCGCCCGCGCGGGGGGACCAGCTTCGCCTGTTCTGATCAGCTTCCTTGAGGTCGGTGTCGCGGCGTCGGTATGATCGGGCCGGGAAACGCTTCAGCCACAGCCGGATCGGGCAAACAGCATGACGGACCAGAACAAGGCAACGGATAGCGGGGCCGCGCCGGGCTACATGTCCGGTTTCGGCAACGAGTTCGAGACGGAGGCGCTGCCGGGCGCGCTGCCGGTGGGGCAGAACTCGCCGCAGCGTGCGCCCTACGGGCTGTATGCGGAGCAGCTTTCCGGTTCCCCCTTCACCGCGCCGAAGGCGACGAACCTGCGCACCTGGTGCTACCGCATCCGGCCGTCGGTACTGCATACCGGGGCCATGTCGGATGTCGACCTGCCGCTGTTCCGTTCCGCCCCGACGGCGGGGGAGAGCGGCCTGCCGCTCAACCCGCTGCGCTGGGACCCGACACCACTGCCGGATGGCGATGTCACCTTCGTCAGCGGCATGCGCACCATCACCACCGGCGGCGATGTCAGCATCCATACGGGCTACGCGATCCATACCTACGGAATCACCCGCTCCATGGTGGATGACTATTTCTACAATGCCGACGGGGAGTTCCTGGTGGTGCCGGAGCAGGGGGCGCTGCGGTTCCATACAGAGATGGGCGTGGTCGCGATCCGCCCCGGGGAGATCGCCATCATCCCGCGCGGGGTGAAGTTCCGCGTGGTGCTGGATGGCTGCGAGGCTGCGCGCGGCTATGTCTGCGAGAATTACGGGGCGCCGCTCACCCTGCCGGAGCGGGGTCCCATCGGGGCCAACGGGCTGGCCAATCCGCGTGATTTCCTGGCGCCTGTCGCGGCGTGGGAAGACAAGGATGGCACCAATTGCAGCCTGACCGTGAAATGGTGCGGCCGGTTCCAGCAATGCAGCCTGAAGCATTCGCCGCTGGACGTGGTCGCGTGGCACGGCAACTACACCCCGTGCAAGTATGACCTGGACCGCTTCGCGCCGGTGGGGGCGATCCTGGTGGACCATCCGGACCCGTCGATCTTCACGGTCCTGACTTCCCCCACCAACGAGCCGGGGACGGCGAACGTCGATTTCGTGATCTTCCCGCCGCGCTGGCTGGTGGCGGAAAACACCTTCCGCCCGCCCTGGTACCACATGAACGTCATGTCGGAGTTCATGGGGCTGATCCATGGTGTCTATGACGCGAAGCCGGAGGGGTTCGTGCCCGGCGGCATGTCGCTGCACAACTGCCTGCTGCCGCATGGTCCCGACCATGATGCCTTCAACGCCGCGTCCTGGAAGGAACTGGCGCCGGAGAAGCTGGGCAACACCATGGCGTTCATGTTCGAGACGCGGCTGCCGCAGCACCTGACCCGCTATGCCTCCGAACTGCCGACTCGGCAGGAACGCTACTTCGATTGCTGGCGCGGCCTGGAGCGGAACTTCGACCCCACTCGGCGGGACTGGACGAAGGACTGACTGTCACCGCGCGGTGAGACGGCGGTAGAGCTGCCAGGGCGTGGTGAAGGCCCCCGCCGGTGCGCCGGTCAGGTGGGCAATGGTGGCGACGCAGCTGAACAGGCCACGGAACTGCCAGCATGCCGGCTGCCGACCGGTCACGGTCACGACATGCGCCCGCCCCCTGGCCACCGCCGCGCTCAGTTCAGGGATCACGCCGGTGCTGTTGAGCAGGCCGACCGCCAGCACGTCGCTGGCCGGGTTGACCACCAGCCAGCGATGGCCGGTGCCCTCCGGGCTGATGGCCATGACATGGCGGAAGCCGGGGCGCAGCCGGGCCAGGAACCGCAGGAGTACCCGGTCCCTGAACCTGCGGCCCCGCCCCGGCCTGACGGGATCGGTGAAGATCACCAGCCAGGGCCGGTGAACCGGTGCTGTCGGCAGCGGCAGCAGGCTGGCGCGAGGCGCGGGGGAAGTCGCCATGACCTGTCTGCCTTTCGCCTGTCCGTTCCCGTCAGCAACCAGGATATGCGCCCGTGCGAATTGCGTACCCGCGCCGGATGGGGAATTCTGTCGGTCAATTCCGGGGAGGGAACGACATGAGCAAGCTCGAGGGCAAGGTGGCGCTGGTGACCGGCGCAGGACGCGGCATCGGCCGCGCCGTGGCGATGAAACTGGCATCGGAGGGCGCGCGGGTCTTCGTCAACGATCTGGATGCCGAGCCGATGCAGGAGGTGATGCAGGTCATCGGGGATGCCGGGGGCGTGACGGCGGGCCTTGCCGGATCGGTCACGGCGGACGGCTTTGCCGATGAACTGGTCGGTGGTGCGCTGCAGGCTCTGGGCGGCCTGGACATCATCGTCAACAATGCCGGCTACATCTGGAACTCCACCATCCAGAACCAGACCGACGAGCAGATCGCGGCGATGCTGGACGTCCATGCCGGGGCGCCGATACGCATCCTGCGCGCCGCCCAGCCGCATTTCCGGGAACGTTTCAGGGCGGAGAGCGCGGAGGGGCGTCGCGTGGTGCGCAAGGTGGTCAACATATCCTCCATGGCCGCTGTCTACGGCATGCCGGCCGCCGTCTCCTACGCTGCCGGCAAGGGTGCCGTGGTGGGCCTGACCAACGGGCTGGCGCGGGAGTGGGGGCGGCTGCAGGTGACGGTCAACTCCGTCGCCTTCGGCTACATCGACACCCGCCTGACCCAGCGCTTCGGGGAGACCGGGCACCCGACCATCGAGGTCGAGGGCAAGGCGCACAAGGTCGGCTTCCCGGAGGAACAGCAGGAGGACCTGACCCGCCTGATCCCGTTGCAGCGTATCGGCACGGCGGAGGATGCGGCGAACGGCGTCTACCTGTTCTGCATTCCCGAAAGCGACTACATCACCGGCCAGACCCTGGTGGTCGGTGGCGGTCTGACGACCGGCTGACCGACAGTCCCCGGAACGAAACGAACGGCAGGCAGCGAATGACAGGAATGACGGAGACCGTGCGCGGTGTCGTGCGGGCGGACCAGTGCGATCACTTCGGGCACATGAATGTCCAGTTCTATGACGCGGCACTCTCCGACGGCTTCTTCCAGATGCTGTCGCTGATCGGGCTGGACCGGCAGGCGATCAGGGATCGCCAGCTTGGTCTCGCGGCGACCCGGATGGAACTGAACTACCGGCGCGAACTGCGTGCCGGTGACCTGTTCCGGGTGGAGACGGGCTTTCTTTCCTTTGACCCCGGGATCGTGATCACGGCGCACCGGATGACCCGTCTGACCGACGGCAAGCTGGCGCTCACCGCCCGGTCGGAGGGAACGCCGATCGACCTCGCCCTGCGCCGCCGCACGCAGTTGCCCGACGATATCGTCGCGCTGGCCAGCCGCTACATCTGCGCCGAAGCGGACGTGGCCGCATGACCGGTCCGGAAGATATGCAGGACAACGGGCCGACCCTGTGGCGGGGCCTGTTCAACCAGTGGCAGAGCGGGCTGGCCGGTCACGTGAACATCCAGCACACGGCACAGGCCATCGATGAGGCACGCCAGGCCTGGCTGCTGCAGGCCGGCATCAATCCCTTCGAGGCCCGGCGCGACGGCGTGGCCTTCGGTGCACGGCGGCTGCGGATCGACTTCCGCAGGGAGATGACGCCAGGCGATGCGGGCTACATCGTCGGGCAGGTGGCCACCACGGCGGATGGCCATGGCCTGCTCTCCGGGCAGTTGCGGCGCAGTCACGACGGGGTTCTGGTCACCTGCTTCGAGACCGGCATCGACCGGTTCGACGTGGCAAGCGGTGCGTTCGGCGATCCGGTGACGATGCAGGGTGCCGAGCCGGTCGCGCCGCTGCGGGCCATGCCGGATGTCGCGGCGCCTCCGGTGCGCGACCCGGCGATGCGGCAGAGCTGGCTCGGGACGGTGGAGGTCCGCGATGGCGACCCCTCCGGCCGCATGACCCCGCGGGCCCTGTTCGACGTGGCGACACGGGGTCTCTGGGCGACACAGATCGGGGCCGGGCTGACCCGCGACCTGCTGGCGGCGGAGCATATCGGGTCGGGCGTCACGGCGCTGCAGGTCACCCAGTTCCATGTCCCGGCACTCGGCGACCTGCTGACCGCTCATACCGGTCTCGCCGGCTTCGGCCACCGGTCCTGCAGCTTCCGTCACCTGATCCATGATGTGGGCAATGACCGGCCTGTGGCCGTGGTGGACTACGTGCTGGCCTTCTTCGACCGGCGCACGGGCCAACCCGCACCTCCGGGCGAGGCCTACCGGCAGAAGGCCGCGTCGCTGATGATGCAGTCGCCCGGATGAGCATCGTCGTCAACGCGGTGCTGCCGCTGTTCGCGCTGGTCCTGCTGGGCTACGCCGCCATGCGGCTGCGCTTGATGACAGAGGCCGGGCTGGGCGGCCTCAACACCTTCATCTACTTCTTCGCGCTGCCGGTGATGCTGTTCTTCACCATGGCCCGGGCACCGATACTGGACCTGTTCGACTGGCGGCTGATCGTGGCCTATTCCGGCACCTCCGCCACCATCTTCCTGATCGCCCTGCTGGGCGGTGCGCTGCTGTTCCGCAACAGCCTGCAGGAACGTGCGGTGATCGCCGGTGCGTCGTCGTTCAGCAACATCGTCTATCTCGGCATCCCGCTGGCCATTGTCACGCTCGGCCCGGAGGCCGGTCCCCCCGCGGGAATGATCGTGGTGGCGGACAACCTGGTCATCATCTCGCTGACCATGTTCTGCCTGGAGGCGGGGACGCCGGGGACAACATCCGTGCCCCGGCTGATCGCGCAGGTCCTCAAGGGGTTCCTGCGCAACCCCTTCCTGATCGGCATGCTTCTCGGCGTGGTGGTCGGCCTGCTGCGGCTGCCGATCCCGGAACCGCTGGATCGTTTCGGCAGCCTGCTCGGGGCTGCGGCGGGGCCCTGTGCCCTGTTCGCCATGGGTGCTTCCCTGCATGGTCGCCCGATCGCCGAGGGCAAGGCGGAGGTGGGCCTGGCGGTCATCCTGAAGCTGGCCATGATGCCGCTGCTGGGCTGGGTGGCGGCTGACCTGCTGCTCGGCCTCCCGTCGGAGACGGTGGCACTGATCGTGCTGATCGCCGCCCTGCCCACGGGGGCCAACATATTCGTGCTGGCCAGCCAGTACGGCGTGGCCAGCGCCCGTGCCTCCACCGCCGTGCTGGTGACCACCGGCCTTGCGGTGGTGACCGTGTCCGGCATCCTGATCTACCTGCAGGGCTAGGACCGGCACCGGAACTGCCCAAGCGAGCTTAAGGTTTGATTCAGGGGCATCACCTACTTGTGAGGGTTGCCCTCCAGTCCGGGACAGAGAACGACATGCCCATCTACCTGTTTCTCAATCGCCTGTTCGGCGGTACCAGCTATCTGGCGAAGATCCTGATCGTCAGCTTCGTCGGGGTTCACGTCCCGATGATCGGGGCGGTGGTCTACATCCTGGCGGCAAGCGGTGTCGGTATCCTGGAACAGATCGACGTGCTGCTGGCGCTGCTGGTGGCCACCCTGCTGGGCACGGCGGCGACGCTGATCGCGATCTACGGCCTGCTTTCACCGGTGCGCCGCGCGGCGCAGGCGCTGAACCGCTACCTCGATGAGCGGCAGGTGCCGGCCTTGCCGACGGACCTGCAGGACGAGGCCGGTATCCTGCTCTCGAACGTGCAGGAAAGCGTCACCCGGCTGGATGCAGCGCTGGATGCGGCCCATGCCCAGCGGGAGCAGGCGGAGCGTCTGTACCGGGAGAAGTTCGAGGTGCTCTCCTCCCTCAGTCACGAGATCCGCACACCGCTGAACCACATCATCGGCTTTGCCGAGATGATGTCGAACGAGGTGATGGGGCCGCTTGGCGGGGACCGTTACCGCGACTACGCGTCCGGCATCGGGCAGAGCGGTTCGGAGCTGCTGGAGACCCTGCAGACGGTGCTGGACATGAGTGCCGCCGAAGCGACCGGCGATGCCACGGAACACGAGATGATCAGCGTGCAGGACGTGCTGCGCCAGGCTTCGGGCCTGACCCACTTCCTGGCCGAGGACAGGGGGGTGAGCGTCGTCGGGGACGGGCACCTCGGCGCGCCGCTGCATGTGGTGACCGACCCCCGGGCGCTGAAGCAGGGGCTGGTCCACATGATCCGCAGCATGGTCGAGACCGCAGAGCCAGGCGCGATCGTCAGCATCGAGACCACCAGTCAGGACGGGCACTGCGCCGTATCCGTGCGCTCGACCGGCGGGCGCTGGCTGGCAGATGACCTGCCGCGCGAGTTGCGCTCCGACGCTGACAGGAACTTCTCCAGCGCCAACGCCGCAGCCGGCGACGACATCCGCAATCTGAGCCCGGTCGGTCTCCGGCTGTCGCTGATCCATTCCCTGGCGCGGCTGGCCGAAGGCAGCTTCGCCGTCGATGGCGACGGCGACACGCGGGAACTGAAGATGACCCTGCCGCTGGCTCGTGGCATGGCCGGAGAGGGACAGGCAAGGAGTGCGGCTGCCTGAGGCGCGACGGCTTGTTCAGCCCTTCTCCCGCATCAGCCGCTGCTTCTGGCGCTGCCAGTCGCGGTCCTTCTCCGTCGCGCGCTTGTCGTGCTGTTTCTTGCCCCGCGCCAGACCGACCGAGAGCTTGGCCAGCCCGCGATCATTGAAGTAGAGCTTCAGCGGCACCAGGGTCATGCCCTGCTTGTTGCGGGCACCGGCCAGCCGGTCGATCTCGCGGCGTTTCAGCAACAGCTTGCGGCGGCGGGTCGGCTCGTGATTATGGCGGTTGCCGGCCTTGTACTCCGGGATGTGGGCGTTGATCAGCCACAGCTCGTCGCCCTCCGGCGAGGCATAGGATTCCGCGATGTTGGCGCGGCCCTGGCGCAGCGCCTTCACCTCCGTGCCGGTCAGCACGATGCCGGCCTCCATCGTGTCCTCGATGAAGTAGTTGTAGCGGGCCTTGCGGTTCTCCGCGATCGTCCGTCCCACGGTTCCGTGTTCCCTGTTTCCCGGCCCGCTCAGTTCACCAGGCCGGCATGGCGCAGCGCCGCGTCGATGCGGCCGCGGGTTTCCTGGCTGACCGGCACCACCGGCAGCCGCGCCTCGGCCGAGACCTCGCGCACCTGCGACAGGGCGTACTTCACGCCCGCCGGGCTCGGCTCCAGGAACAGCGCGACATGCAGCGGCATCAGGCGGTCCTGCAGTTCCAGCGCGGTGGCGTAGTCACCGGCCAGGCAGGCCTCCTGGAACGCGGCGCAGAGCTTCGGCGCGACATTGGCGGTCACCGAGATGCAGCCACGACCGCCATGCGCCATGTGCGCCAGCGCCGTGCCGTCCTCGCCCGAAAGCTGGATGAAGTCCTTGCCGCAGGTGATGCGCTGCAGCGACACCCGGTCCAGCTTCGCGGTGGCATCCTTGACGCCGATGATCTCCGGCAGTTCGGCCAGGCGTCCCATCGTCTCCGGCGTCATGTCGACGATCGAGCGCGGCGGGATGTTGTAGATGATGACCGGCAGGCCGACGGCGGCCACTTCGGCGAAGTGGCGGTACATGCCTTCCTGGCTCGGCTTGTTGTAGTAGGGCGTGACCACCAGCGCCGCGTCGGCACCGGCTTCCTTCGCGTGCCGGGTCAGCGCCACGGCCTCCACCGTGTTGTTCGATCCCGTACCCGCGATCACGGGGACGCGGCCCGCCGCCGCCTCGATGCACAGCTCGACGACGCGGCGGTGCTCGGCATGGCTCAGCGTGGGCGACTCGCCGGTGGTGCCGGTGGGCACCAGGCCGTGGCTGCCCTCCGCGATCTGCCACTCGCAATGGTCGCGAAAGGCTTTCTCATCGACGGCGCCGTTCGTGAACGGCGTGATCAGCGCCGGTATCGACCCCTTGATGTCCATGGCTCTCGCTCCCGATAGTGTTTGCGCCCGGCCTTCTCCGGGCCGCGCTCTTCTAGTGCATTTGTATTTGTGCTGGCAACACCACGGCAACCGCATTGTGAAGGACGGGGACCGGGTCGGGCGGTTATTGTGGCTTCGATGATTCGAATGATGGAGCCATCTGTCGTGTTTCGCATCCGACCGCGTGTCCGGTCCGCGGCCCTGACCCTGCTTGCGATACTGGCGGTTTCGCCTGCGCCGTTGCTGGCTGACACGCCACCTGTCCCCCAGCCCAACCCGTTCCGTCACGAGACAGCGGGGCAAGGCGAGCTCTCGGCAGCGGACCTGAGAGCGTACCGCGCGGCCTTTGCCGCCGGGCGACGGCATTTCTGGGACACGGTTCCGCTGTTGCTCGCGCCGGTCCGGGACCGGCGGCTGGTCCCGGTGCTGGACTGGCTGCGGATCCGCAACGGGCGGGAGGATGATCCGGCGGTGATCCGCCGTTTCATTGCCGACCAGCCGGACCTGCCGGGGCACACCCGCCTGGCCATCCGGCTGGAGGAAGCCGTGCTGTCGACGGAGGACGAGGCGGTGATCGCGGCCCACTTCGCGGAGCGCCCGGCCCTGACCCGCGAGGGGAGGCTGCATCTGGCGCTGGCAAGGCGGGCGTCCGACCCGGCTGGTGCGCTGGACATCGCCCGTGACCTCTGGCGCGAAGCCGATTTCGACCAGGTGGAGGAACGCCGACTGCTCTCCGCCTTCCGCAAGGGGCTGACGGTGGAAGACCATGCGGCACGGCTCGACCGGCTGCTCTGGACACGGCACCGCGCGGCGGTGAACAGGATGCTGCGCCTGGTGCCGCAGGACCTGAAACGGCTGGCGGAGGCGCGGCTGGCGCTGATCTACCGGCGTCCCGGCGTTGACGGTGCCGTCGCCGCGGTCCCGGCGCATCTGCAGGGCGATCCGGGGCTGCTCTACGAACGCACGCGCTGGCGTCGCCGTGCCGGAAACCATGCCGGTGCGCAGGAGATACTGCTGTCGCGGCCGGACCAGGGCGCGCGTCCCGATCTCTGGTGGGTCGAGCGGCGCATCCAGGTGCGGCAGTTGCTGGCCGACGGTGCCTTCGAGAAGGCCTGGCGGGTTGCCGGGGAACATGGCCTGGAACGCGGCGCCGGGTTCGCCCAGGGCGAGTTCGAGGCCGGCTGGATCGCCTTGCGTTTCCTTGACCGGCCACAGGTGGCGTTGAGGCACTTCGAGACCCTGTTCGCCAACGTTGCCTACCCGGTCAGCCGGGCGCGCGGAGCCTACTGGATCGCGCGGGCGCACCAGGCCCTGCAGGACACGTCGCAGGCCGCGGACTGGTTCCGCCGGGCCGCCGCCCATCCCGGAACCTATTACGGCCAGCTTGGCCAGCTCGCCATCGGTGGTGACAGCCTGCGGCTGCCGCAGGAACCGGTGGTGGATGCGGCAGCGCGTGCCGGGTTCGACCGGTTGCCGCTGGTGCAGATGACGCGGCTGCTGCTGGAGGTCGGGGAGGACGGGATCGCGCGACAGTTCGTGACCCATCTGGGGCAGGCGGCCACAAGTACCGAGCGGCGGATGCTGGTCGGGGACCTGGCATGGCGCCTCGAAAGGGCCGACCTGCAGGTGCTGGCCGGCAAGCTGGCCATGCTCGACCAGGTCATGCTGCCGTCGATCACCTGGCCGCTGCATGGCGGGCTGACGGAAGGGCTGGAGATCGGGTCCGAACTGGCCCATGCCATCGCCCGGCAGGAGAGCGCCTTCGATCCGGAGGCTGTCAGCCATGCCGGTGCGCGGGGTTTGATGCAGTTGATGCCTGCCACCGCGAGGCTGGTCGCACGGGAAACGGAAGTGGCCTACCAGCCGCGACGCCTGACGGATGACCCGGCCTACAATGCCCGCCTCGGCAGCACCTACCTGGCCTGGCAGATCAGGGACTTCGACGGATACCTTCCCATGGCGATCGCCGCCTACAATGCCGGACCGCACCGGGTGAAACGCTGGATCGAGGCCCATGGTGACCCGCGCGATGGCAGCGTCGATCCCATCGACTGGGTCGAGCGCATCCCCTTCTCGGAGACGCGGAACTACGTGCAGCGGGTGCTGGAGGCGTTGCAGATCTATCGCGCACGCATGGGGCAGGGGCATGAGCTGAGGCTGGCCAGTGACCTCGGCGTACTCGGCGACGGGTTGCGTATCGTCCTGCGATAGAGGGGATGGTCCCGGACAGCGGCCGTCGGCTCAGTTCCGGGACGCCACCACGGTCAGCCTGGGCGGGTCCATGGCAGGCGTCTTGCTGACGACGATGTTCGCCGGGAAGAGCAGCCGCACCGTGGTGCCCGCACCCTCCTCGCTGTCGATCGTGACGTTGCCGCCATGCAGGCGCATCAGGTTGTCGACGATCGCCAGTCCCAGACCGGTGCCGGCCTGACCGGTGGAGACGTAGTCGTTCCGGGCCTGCTGGAACGGTTTCATCACGGCGTCGAGCTGTTGTGTGGGAATCCCGACCCCACGGTCGATGACGGCGATCTCGCAGACATCCTGTTTCGGCCGCACCCGCAGCAGGATCTCCTTGCCGTCGGGCGAGAACTTGATGGCGTTGGACAGCAGGTTGACCAGCATCTGGCGCAGTGCCTGGGGATCGACATTGATCGTCAGTTCCGGCGGCACTTCCTGGCGCAGGCTGAGGCGCGCGGTCTTCAGCTGGAACTCGATCAGCGGATTGATCTCGCGGACAATGTCGGAGAAGCGCACGTCCTCGCGCGTCAGCTCCATCTTGCCGGCCTCGATCTTCGAATAGTCGAGCACCTCGTTGATCACGGTCAGCAGGTGCCTGCCGCTGGTGCTGATGTAGTTGGCATATTCCAGGTTCCGCGCCGGGTTGTCGCCGAAATGGGTGATCATCTCCGAGAAGCCGATGATGGCGTTCAGCGGGGTCCGCAGTTCGTGGCTCATGTTGGCCAGGAACATGGACTTTGCCCGGTTTGCCGCCTCTGCCCGGTCGGCCAGGTGCTCCGCATTCAGCTTGGCGTTGCGCAGGTTCTGCTCCCGCTCTGAGATCATGCCGACCAGGTAGCGCAGCGACTGGCCGATGTCGGCGATCTCGTCCTGGCCTTCCACCGGAATCTCTACCCGGTCACCGTCGACATGGCGCAGGATCGCCTGCTGCAACTCCGACAGGCGTTTCAGCACGTTGAGACGCAGGTAGGCCAGCAGCCCCAGGATGAGGCCGACACCGGCCAGGAAGGCGAACAGCAGTGTCAGTTCGCTTTCCTTCTCCAGCTTGCCGAGTTCCTGGTTGCGGTTGTCGATGCGCTGCTGCATGGCATGGAACAGGTCCGACACGGAGCTGGTCAGCCGGCTGGAGAGCCGCTTGTTGCGGGAGAGCAGCCCGTTCTCCTGTGCCTTCAGCGCCAGGCGCATGCGGGCGAGTTCGAAGATGTGGTGGTTGCTGCCCAGGAAGTCGGTCAGGCGCCAGCCGAGGTCCTGCAGCTCTGTCGGTCGCCAGGACGCATCTGCCGGGTCGGACGGTCGTCCGTAGTCAACCTCGCCAAGGCCGCGCAGGCCGGCACCGTGGCTGGCGACGAACTTCTGCTCTATGCGGTCGATGCGGAACCGGCTCTCCGCATTGTGCACCGACAGCATCGATTCCAGCGACCAGCCGAGATTGATCAGCCATTCGGTTCCCAGCGCGGCATCGCTGGAGGATGCAAGCCGCCCGGTGATATCGTCGCTCAACCGGTCAGCCTGCTGCAGGATCCGGTCGATCTTCTCCTCGACGCGGATGCGCTTCTCGACGATGTGGCTGAGCTCGTTGAGATTGCGCCGCATGCTGTTGCGGTTCTCGCTGACCTGCAGGACCAGGCTGCGGTCGTTGGAGCTTCCGGAAAGGTGGTCCAGGTCGAAGGTCTCCAGCGCCTCGTCGAGGGCCATGATGTTGTCGTCCAGGCGATTGGAGATGGTCATCCGGACATAGTCGGACTTGCTGGCGACCAGCTTGGATGCGGTCGCACCGATGGAACTGGAGATACGGTCCAGTTGTGCCGCGCTGGTCAGCTTCGGCACGGTCTGTGTCGCGACACGGTCATAGCCGCCGCCGAGGCGCGCCAGGGAATAGAAGGCCACACCGATGGCACCGATCATGACCAGCAGCGTCAGCAGCAGTGCTGCCGAGAACTTGGTCGAGACGGAGATCTTCCGGTCGAGCCTGGTCAAGAGCGTGTCTCCCGCCGCTTGTCGCCTGTCATGACAGCATAACTCATCGGATCGGCGGGGCGTAGTGAAGGCCACCATCGCGCCAGAGCGCGTTCAGCCCACGGGGAATGCCCAGGCCGCCCTCGCCCAGGTGGCGCGCATAGATCTCGCCGTAATTGCCGAGATCGCGGATCATCCGGAAGGCCCAGTCGTTGGTCAGCCCCATGCCCAGCCCGATCTCGCTGTCGGTACCCAGCAGGCGGCGGACCTCCGGATTTTCCGAGTTCCGCATCTGCTCCACGTTCGCCCGGGTGATGCCGAGTTCCTCCGCCGCGACCAGCGCCCGCGAGGCCCAGCGCACGATATGGAACCATTCGTCGTCGCCGCGCTGGATCACCGACGAGAGCGGCTCCTTGGAGATGATGTCCGGGAACATCACGAAGTTCTCCGGATCGTTGGCGCGGGTCTGCTTCAGGGAGGCAAGTGGCGACACGTCATAGGTGATGATGTCACAGCGGCGGGAGAAGAAGGCGTCATAGAGCGCTTCGGAGGAATTGAACTCGATGGCCCTGATCCGGCCATCCAGCCCGGCGGTCAGTTCCGAGAGGTTCTTCACGGTCGTGGTGCCGCCCGGCACGCAGACCGTTCCATCCTCGACCTCTGCCAGGGAGCGCGCGCCCAGTGACCTGTGCGCCAGGAAGCCCTGGCCGTCATAGAGCAGCACGTCGGCAAAGGTGATGCCCATCGCGGTATCGCGGCCGATGGTCCAGGTGGTGTTGGCCATCAGCACATCGAAGGCACCGGCGGCCAGCGCCTTGAACCGGACGATGTCGTCCACTTCCACGGGTTCGACCGCATCCGGATCATCCAGCACGGCGGACGCCAGCGCGCGGCAGAAATCGAAGAAGAAGCCTTCCCACTGGCCCGAGACCCCGACCTCCGAAAGGCCGACACCGCTGGCCGTGACGCCGCAGCGGACCACGCCATCGGTCTGGATGCGTTGCAGCACCTTGCCGGCGTCGGCAGACCTGTGCGGCAGGGCCGACAGGCAGAGGCCCAGCATGGTCGCCAGGATCAGGCCATTGAAGCGCGGGATCTTCAGCATTCCGGAAATCTCTCGGGCGGCGTTCATTGATGAATTTCCATTCTCTTTCGGGCACCGTTAAGAAAGCATTGTTCGTCTGTCAGCAGTTCTGGAGCTGTTGCGGGCATTCCGGAAACCGCGTCGGCAAGGATCACCGGCGACCTGCGTCAGGGAGAGACCGAGTGAGCGATACGCGACTGTCCGGCATCCGTGCCTGTGTGTTCGACGCATATGGAACCCTGTTCGACGTCAACGCGGCGGCGCGCCATTGCGCCGACAGTCTTGGCGACAAGTGGCAGCCCCTGGCCGAGACCTGGCGGGCAAAGCAGCTGCAGTACACCTGGCTGCGCGGGCTGATGGGCCATCATACCACATTCTGGCAGGTAACCCTCGATGCGCTGGACTACGCGATGGCATCGCTCGGCATCCGGGACGACGCGCTGCGCGAGGAACTGGCCCAGCTCTACCTGCGGCTGGACGCCTATCCGGAGGTGCCGCAGATGCTGCGCGACCTGAAGGATGCGGGGATCCGCACCGCCATCCTCTCCAACGGCTCACCCGACATGCTGGATGCGGCGGTCGCCAATGCCGGTATCGGTGACCTGCTGGATGCCGTGCTGACGGTGGAGGCCGTGGGCGTGTTCAAGCCGCACCCGTCGGTCTATGCGCTGCCCGAGGAGACATTCGGCCTTTCGCGGTCGGAGATGAGTTTCCAGTCCTCCAACGCCTGGGATGCGCACGCGGCGAGGGCGTTCGGATACAACGTGGTCTGGGTGAACCGCTTCGGCCAGGCGGAGGAACGCATTCCGGAGCGGCCGGATGTGCAGATCACCGACCTTTCCGGGCTGGCCCGCATCGTGGGAGCTGTCTGAATGTCCCCCTTCAGCGCGCATCGGTTCTCCGCCCAGGATGGCACGCGGCTCCATTACCGGCGCTACGGTGACCGCGCCCTGCCCGGAACGCCGGTGCTCTGTCTCGCCGGTCTGACGCGCAACGCGAAGGACTTCAACAAGCTGGCAACGCGCCTGGGCCAGGACCGGATGGTACTCTGTCCCGACTATCGCGGGCGAGGACAGTCGGCGTATGCGGACTACACCACCTACGCGCCCGGCAGCTATGTCAGCGACGTGATGCACCTGCTGGCGGTGGAGGACATCCACAGGGTGATCGTGATCGGTACGTCGCTCGGCGGGCTGCTGGCCATGGCGCTCACGGTCGCTGTTCCGGCTGCGCTGGCTGGTCTCGTCATCAATGATGTAGGCCCCGACATCTCGGCCGACGGGCAGACGCGCATCCTGGACTATGTCGGTGTGGACCAGCGTCACGCCACCATCGAGCAGGCGGCTGAGGCCATGCGCGAGACCTATGGCACGGCGTTCCCGGACTGGACCGAAGAGGACTGGCTGACCAATGCGGAGGGCACCTATACCCACGACGCGGCGGCGGGGAACTGGCGGCTGGACTATGACCTGAAGCTGCGTGACGCCCTGGCCGAACAGGCGAAGGCTGGTGCGATGCCGGACCTCTGGGCCCTGTACCGGGGGCTGGCGCGGCTGCCGGCGCTGCTGGTGCATGGCGCGCGGTCGGACGTGCTGAAGGCCGAGACGGTCGAGCGGATGCAGCGCGAGAAACCGGACCTGGAGGTGGTGACACTCGACAATCGCGGGCACGCGCCATCCATGACTGAACCGGCCTGCCTGCCCCGTATCCTGTCCTTCCTGGAGCGTTGCGATGACACAGCCCGTCACTGAACCGGCCGCCGGGCTGACCCTGGCCGACATCCGGGCCGCTGCGGCGCGGATAGAAGGGGTCGCGCGGCGCACACCGCTGCTGGAGTCGGCCCGCCTGAACGACAGGCTCGGCGGTCGGCTGCTGGTGAAGGCGGAGTGCCTGCAGCACACCGGTTCGTTCAAGTTCCGGGGTGCCTACAACCGGCTCGCGGCCATGGATGCAGACGTGCGGGCGCGTGGCGTCCTGGCCTACTCCTCCGGCAACCATGCGCAGGGTGTGGCGCGCGCGGCGCAGATGTTCGGGGTTCCGGCAACCATCATCATGCCCCGCGACGCCCCCGCGATGAAGCAGCGGAACACGGCGGAATACGGTGCCGAGGTGGTGCTCTATGACCGGCATGGCGAGAGCCGGGAGGAAATCGGGCGGAAGCTGGCGGCGGAACGGGGGCTGACCCTGGTGAAGCCCTATGACGATCCCCTGATCATGGCCGGGCAGGGCACGTCGGGCCTGGAATGCGCCGCGCAATGTGCGGAACTGGGCGCGGTGCCGGACCTGGCGCTGGCGCCTGCGGGCGGGGGTGGCCTGATGGCCGGCTTCTCCACCGCGATGAAGGATGCCTGGCCCGACCTGCAACTCTATGCAGTGGAGCCGGAGGGCTATGACGACACGGCGCGTTCGCTGCGGGCCGGAACCCCTGTCGCCAACACGGAGACGCCGGCCAGCATCTGCGACGCGATCCTGACCCCTGCGCCGGGTGATCTGACCTTTCCGGTCAATCGCCGCACGCTGTCCGGCGCCGTCGCCGTCAGCGACGCGGAGGTGCGGACGGCGATGGCGGTCGCGTTCGAGGAGCTGAAGATCGTGATCGAACCCGGTGGCTGCGTGGCGCTGGCCGCGATCCTTGCCGGGCGCCTGCCGGTTGTGGGCAAGACCGTGGTCGCGGTGGCTTCCGGCGGCAATGTCGATCCCGCCCTGTTCGCGGACATCCTCGCGCAGGCTGCCTGAGAACGGTATGCTGCCCGGGCAAACCGGGGGAGGAAGCGATGCCTGTACCGACATCCGTGCTGCAACTGATCGGCAACACGCCGATGGTCGAACTGACCAACCTGGACACCGGGCCTTGCCGTCTGTTCGCCAAGCTGGAGAGCCAGAATCCGGGCGGATCGATCAAGGACCGCATCGGCCTGTCGATGATCGAGGCGGCGGAGAAGGACGGGCGGCTGAAGCCCGGGGGCACGCTGATCGAGGCAACGGCGGGCAATACCGGGCTCGGCCTGGCACTGGTCGCGGCGCTGAAGGGCTATCGCCTGATCCTGGTGATCCCGGACAAGATGAGCCTGGACAAGATCCAGCATCTCAAGGCGCTGGGGGTGGAGGTGCGCCTGACCCGTTCCGACGTGGGGAAGGGGCACCCGGAATACTACCAGGACATTGCCGAACGGCTGCAGCGGGAGATTCCCGGCGCCTTCTGGGTCGACCAGTTCTCCAACCCGGCCAACCCGGCGGCGCACGAGAACGGGACCGGCCCGGAGATCCTGCAGCAGATGGACGGCGACGTGGACGCGGTGTTCTGCGGGGTGGGTTCCGGCGGCACCATCACCGGAATCGGACGTTTCATGCGGGCGAAGTCGCCGAAGACGGAGATGATCGTCGCCGACCCGGAGGGGTCCGTGGTGGCGGAGGCGGCGAACACCGGCAATGTGCCGAACGAGGTCGGATCCTGGCTGGTGGAGGGGATCGGGGAGGATTTCATTCCGCCCAACTGTGACCTGAGCGTCATCAGCCGCGGCATCACCGTGTCCGACAGCGAGGCGTTCGAGGCTGTTCAGCTGCTGCTCTCGAAGGAGGGGATCCTGGGCGGTTCGTCCACCGGCACCCTGCTTGCCGCCGCGCTGCGCTACTGCCGGGAACAGACGGAACCGAAGCGGGTGGTGACGCTGGTCTGCGACACCGGCAACAAGTATCTCAGCAAGGCCTACAACAGGGCCTGGCTGGTCGACCAGGGCCTGGTGAGGCGGGAGCGGCATGGTGACCTGCGGGACCTGATCATCCGCCGCGCAGACGAGGGCGACGTGGTCAGCGTCTCGCCGGACGACACCCTGCTGACCACCTATTCACGGCTGCGCATGTTCGACGTGTCCCAGCTTCCCGTGCTGGCGGACGGGGCCATTGTCGGCATCATCGACGAGAGCGACCTGCTGCTGGCGGTGCATGGGCACGAGGAGAATTTCCAGAGTCCCGTTTCCGAGTTCATGGTGACACGGCTGGAGACCATCGCCCCCGACGCGCCGCTGGACCAGCTGATGCCGATCCTCAGGGCGGACAAGGTGGCGATCGTGGCGAACGACAGCACCTTCTTCGGCCTGATCACCAAGGTCGACATGATCAACAACATGCGCCGCCACATGGCGGAGGCGGTTGACGGCTGATTCAGGTTCCGCGCGTCACGGGGCGCTTGCGCAGGCCCAGCAGCGTGTTGCCCAGCAACGCGCCCAGGATCAGCGCACCGCCGATCAGGCCCCATCGGTTCGGGGCCTCCGCCAGCACCAGCCAGACCCAGATCGGCCCCACCACCGTCTCCAGCAGCAGGAACAGCCCGACCTCCGGCGCGGAGATGTAGCGCGGGCCCACGGTCAGGCCCAGGTAGGCCAGTGGGATGAAGAACAGCCCGCTGACCAGCACCGCGAACCATTCGGTCTCCCCCGCCGGGAACTCGAACCAGAAACAGCCGGCCAGCCCCATGATGAAGGCGCCGAGCGCCGTGCCGGGAATCATGTCCACCGTGCGGGACCTGCGGATGATGACGAAGGACAGGGAGACGAAGGCGGCGCAACCGAGCGCGAGCAATTCGCCCAGGCCGGCATCGCGGCTGATCTCGTCCGCGCCGACCATCGCGACCCCCGCCAGCGCGATGAAGGAGGCGATCCAGGTGCGCGGCGGCGTCGGCTCCCGCAGCAGCAGCGTGCTGAAGATGGAGGAGAACAGCGGCGCCGTCGCGACGATGACCAGCACGTTCGCGGCCACCGTCTGGGTGTTGGCGGCGACGAAGCAGCCGGTGCTGACGGCATAGCAGAAGGCGACGCCGATGCCGGGCCAGCCGATGGCGCGCCACTTGGCGAGAAACTGTCCGCGCCAGATCAGGATGAAGGGCAGGGTCAGCATCAGGGCCACCAGCATGCCACGCCAGAAGAACAGGGAGGCGGCCGACATGCCGGACATCTTGATCAGCAGCGCATCGGGCGTGATCGCCAGAACTCCGCCCGCCGTGATCAGCAGGCCCTTGACGTGGTCATCCATGTTTCACCTGCCGTTGGCGCAATCAATGCAGAGGGGGGTGGCGGGGTCCACCCGCAGCCGCGGGAGCCTGATCTCCTCACCGCAGTCCAGGCAGAAGCCGTAGTCGCCTGATGCCATGCGGGCGAGCGCGGCATCGATGCGTGCCACCTGCTGCGCGCGCTGGCTTTCCGACGCCTTCGCCATCTCCTGCTGCTGCATTGCGTCCATGCGAGACAGCCGCCCGACACGCGATTGGTCGAGCTCCACCGCGCCACGGGATCCGGCCGTCCGGGCGCTCAGGCCCGTCAGTTCCTCCCGCCGCTTCAGCAGTGCCGCGCGCAGTTCCTCGTGGTCATCCGGCAATCATTGCTCCCGCTCCCCAGCAGTCGGTTTGTAGCAGGCCGTGACGCGGCCCGTCACATTAATCCGACATTAAGCCTCCCCACCTATCGTTGCGGCAGTTCGGGAGTGAAGCAGATGACCGCTCAGATAGACGTAACGGAAGTCCAGCGCCTTGTCGGGGCCCTGTCGGCGGACAACAAGACCGCGGTCGCGGCCCAGGTGGGCCGTTTGATGAACCGGTCCGCACTGTCGCCGAAGGAACTGCGCGTTGCCCTGGAACTGGTGGACCAGCTGATTGCCGACTCGGTCGCCACGGTGCGGCAGTCGCTCGCCGAGCATATCGCCGAATCCCCCATGCTGCCGCGCCCGATGATCGAAAGGCTGATCGCGGACGTCGATGCAGTCGCGCTGCCCATCGTGCGCCTGTCGACCCTGATGGACGACACGCTGCTGCTGGAGCAGCTGGAGCGCGGCGAGGACTACCAGGTGGCAGTGGCCGGACGGGAGAATGTCAGCGCCGTGGTGTCGGAGCGCATCGTCTCCGTCGGTACGGAGCAGGCGGTGGGCACGCTGGTACGCAATACCGGTGCGGACCTGCAGGCCAGTGCGCTCGGCCGTGCCATGGACCGGTTTCCCGATTCGGCGGACGTGATGGGCGCGGTTGCCGCGCGGCCCGGGCTGCCGCTGGAGACGGCGGAGCGGGTTGTCTCGCTGGTCGTCAGCGAGGAGTGCATCCGTTCCGTCTCCGACATGATGATGGAAGCGCTGGTGAAACGGAACGACCTGCCGCCGGTGCTGGCGGAGGACATCTTCGTGCATGGCATGGAGCGTTCGGTGGCATCGGTGATCAAGGACTCCGACGATGTCGCCGAGGTCCGGGAACTGGCCGAACGCATGAAGCGGGAGGGCCGCCTGACCACCAGCCTGATGCTGCGCGTGCTGACGGGCGGCGACCACCAGTTCTTCATGGCCGGCATGACCGCGCTGACCGGCTGGCCGGAGCAGCGCGTGAAGGGCGGCATGGACGGTGCCGGTCTCGACGGCTTCCGCCGCCTCTACGAGGCATCGGGGCTGGAACCGATGATGTTCCATGCCTTCCGCGTCGCGCGGGAGGAGATCAGTGCGGCCCGCAGCCGGCGGGAGGGGATGGACGAGCCGACCTTCATCCGTCGCGTCATCTCGCGCATCAGCAACGAGTACAGCAACATCAGTCCCACGGGCCTGGAAGAGGTCCTGGCACGGCTGCGCCGCAGGGCCGACGGCTCCGGCGGTGCTTCCCGTGCCCGTGCCTGAGGCCCGGACCTCAGTCCGTCAGACCCATTTCACCTCGATGATCTCGTAGGATTTCTCGCCGCGCGGGGTCTGGACGTCGACGGAGTCGCCTTCCGACTTGCCGATCAGTGCCCGCGCGATGGGGCTGGTGATCGAAATCAGGCCATTGTCGATATCCGCCTCGTCGACGCCGACGATCTGGTAGCGGCTTTCCTCGTCCGTATCGACATCGGCCAGGCCCACCGTGGCACCGAAGCGCACCGTTTCGCCCGACATCTTGGTGGTGTCGATGACCTCGGCACGGCTCAGCGCGCTTTCCAGTTCCATGATCCGGGACTCGATGAAGCCCTGCTTTTCCTTCGCCGCGTGATACTCGGCATTCTCCGAAAGGTCGCCATGCGCACGCGCCTCGGCGATGGCCTGGATCACGTCCGGCCGCTCGACGGATTTCAGATTCTTCAGCTCGGCTTCGAGGCGCTGCTGCCCCTTCAGCGTCATGGGTACACGTTCCACGCCGTTACCTTCTCCGGAACCGCTAGAGACTCAGGCGCCGGTCGCTGATCCTTCAGCGACCGGCGCCCATTGACCCATCAATAGTAGGACTGCAGTGGCGCGACTTCAAGGCGACCGGTCTTCAGCGCCTTCAGTGCCTGAACGGCTGCGCGGGCCCCGGCAGCGGTGGTGTAGTAGGGCACGCGTTCCTGCAGCGCCGTCCGCCTGAGCGAGAAGGAGTCGCGGATCGCCTGTTCGCCATCCGTGGTGTTGATGACCAGCTGGACCTGGTGGTTCTTGATGGCGTCGACGATGTGCGGACGCCCCTCCAGCACCTTGTTGATCGGCTTGCAGGCGGCACCGTGATCGGTCAGGAACCGCGCGGTGCCGTGGGTGCCGACCAGGGAGAAGCCCATGGCCACCAGGTCACGCCCCAGCTCCGCGAACATCGGCTTGTCGCCGTCGCGGACGGAGATGAAGACCGTGCCGCTTTCCGGCAGGCGAGTGCCGCTGCCAAGCTGCGACTTCAGGAACGCCATCTCGAAGTCCTGCGCCAGGCCCATGACCTCGCCCGTGGAGCGCATTTCCGGCCCCAGGATGACATCGACGCCGGGGAACCGCGCGAAGGGGAAGACAGCTTCCTTGATGGCGATGTAGTCGAAGTCCAGCGCGTCCTGCGGCAGGTCGAAGCCGGTGAGCTTCTCACCGGCCATCAGCCGTGCCGCGATCTTGGCAATGGGCTTGCCGATGGTCTTGGCGACGAACGGCACGGTGCGGGAGGCACGCGGATTGACTTCCAGGATGTAGACCACCTCGTCCTGCACCGCGAACTGCACGTTCATCAGGCCGACGACGTTCAGGGCGCGCGCCAGGATATCGGCCTGGCGGCGGATCTCCGCGATCGTCGCGTCGCTGAGGGAGTAGGGCGGCAGCGAACAGGCGGAATCGCCCGAATGCACGCCCGCTTCCTCGATATGCTCCATGATCCCGGCGACGAAGGTGTTCTCCCCGTCGCAGAGCACGTCCACATCCACCTCGGAGGCATTGCCGAGATAGGAATCGACCAGCACCGGGCTGGTGCCGGAGACCCGCACGGCCTCCCGCACGTAGCGCTCCAGCCCCGGCATGTCGTGCACGATCTCCATGGCGCGGCCACCCAGCACGTAGGACGGGCGCAGCAGCACGGGGAAGCCGAGCTTCTCCGCCACTGCCTTCGCCTCTTCATTGCTGCGGGCGATGCCGTTGGGCGGCTGGCGCAGGTCGAGACGCTGCAGCAGGTCCTGGAAGCGGTCGCGGTCCTCCGCCAGGTCGATGGCATCGACGGAGGTGCCGAGGATGTTGACCCCGGCATCCAGCAGGCCCTGGGCCAGGCGCAGCGGGGTCTGGCCGCCGAACTGCACGATGACGCCCACCACTTCGCCGGTCTGTTCCTCGGTCCGCACGATCTCCAGCACCGTCTCGATGGTCAGCGGCTCGAAATACAGCCGGTCGGAGGTGTCGTAGTCGGTGGAGACCGTTTCCGGGTTGCAGTTGATCATGATGGTCTCGTAGCCCGCTTCCTTCAGGGCGAAGCAGGCGTGGACGCAGCAATAGTCGAACTCGATGCCCTGGCCGATGCGGTTCGGACCGCCGCCCAGGATGATCACCTTGCGCCGGTCGGTCGGATTGGACTCGCACTCCCCGCCGACCAGTTCGCCGGTGGGGGAGGGAAAGCCCTCGTAGGTGGAATACATGTAGGGCGTGGCAGATTCGAACTCGGCGGCACAGGTGTCGATGCGCTTGTAGACCGGGGTGACACCGGCCATGCGGCGCGCAGCGGCGACACGGGATTCGGACGTCCGCGCCAGCTTGGCGATGCGGGCATCGCCGAAGCCCATCTTCTTGAGCTGCAGCCAGCCCCAGGGCGTGGTCGGCAGGCCCTGTTCCCGCACCTTCTCCTCGGCGGAGACGATCTCGTCCAGCCGGTCCACGAACCAGGGGTCGTAGCGGGTGATGCGGACGATCCGTTCCTTCTCGATGCCGAAGCGCAGCGCCTCCGCCGTCATCAGCAGGCGGTCCGGGGTCGGGCTGCCCAGCGCCGCGATCAGCGCATCCTCGTCGTCGCCTTCCACCAGCTGGTCGTCCAGGCCGTCGAGACCGGTCTCCAGCGACCGCAGCGCCTTCTGCAGGCTCTCGTGGAAGTTCCTGCCGACGGCCATGGCCTCGCCCACGGACTTCATGGAGGTGGTGAGGTAAGGCTCCGCGCCCTCGAACTTCTCGAAGGTGAAGCGCGGGATCTTGGTGACCACGTAGTCGATGGTCGGCTCGAAGCTCGCCGGGGTCACACGGGTGATGTCGTTGTCCAGCTCGTCCAGCGTGTAGCCGACCGCCAGCTTGGCCGCGACCTTGGCGATGGGGAAACCCGTCGCCTTCGACGCCAGCGCGGAGGAGCGGGAAACGCGGGGATTCATCTCGATCACCACCAGCCGCCCGTCATCGGGATTCACCGCGAACTGGACGTTGGAACCGCCCGTGTCCACGCCGATCTCCCGCAGCACCGCGATCGATGCGTCGCGCATGATCTGGTATTCCTTGTCGGTCAGGGTCAGCGCGGGCGCGATGGTGATGGAGTCGCCGGTGTGGATGCCCATCGGGTCCACGTTCTCGATGGAGCAGATGATGATGCAGTTGTCCGCATGGTCGCGGACCACCTCCATCTCGAA
Organism: Minwuia sp.; assembly: GCA_965228535.1. Classification (GTDB taxonomy): domain Bacteria; phylum Pseudomonadota; class Alphaproteobacteria; order Minwuiales; family Minwuiaceae; genus Minwuia. Next base: position 428,740 of record CBDDHU010000004.1, read on the forward strand.
TTCCTTCCAGCCCAGCACCGATTCCTCGACCAGCACCTGCGTGGTGGGGGAGGCATCCAGGCCGCTGGCCACGATCTGCTCGAACTCGTCGCGGTTGTAGGCAATGCCGCCGCCGGTGCCACCCATGGTGAACGACGGACGGATGACCGCCGGCAGGCCGATCTCGGCCATCACCTCGCGGGCCTCCGCCAGGCTCTCCACGACCGTGCTCCTCGGCATCTCCAGGCCGATGCGGGTCATGGCGGCGTGGAACAGGTCCCGGTCCTCCGCCATGTTGATGGCGTCCTGCTTGGCGCCGATCAGTTCCACGCCCAGCCGCTCCAGCGTGCCGTCATCGGCCAGCGCCAGCGCCGTGTTCAGCGCGGTCTGCCCGCCCATTGTCGGCAGCAGCGCGTCCGGGCGTTCCTTCTCGATGATCCGGGCGACGACTTCCGGCGTCACCGGCTCCACGTAGGTGGCATCGGCGAATTCCGGGTCGGTCATGATGGTGGCAGGGTTGGAGTTCACCAGGACGATCCGGTAGCCCTCCTCCTTCAGCGCCTTGCACGCCTGGGTGCCGGAATAGTCGAATTCGCAGGCCTGGCCGATGACGATCGGCCCCGCCCCGATGATCATGATGGATCGTATGTCGGTGCGTTTAGGCATGGGCGTCGATCATGTCCGTGAAGCGTTTGAAGAGATAATGCGAGTCCTTCGGGCCGGGGCTGGCCTCCGGGTGGTACTGGACGGAGAAGACAGGCTTGCCCTCCATCCGGATCCCCTCCAGCACCCCGTCGAACAGGGAGGTGTGGGTTTCCACCACGCCCGCGGGCAGGCTGTCGCGCATGGTGACGAAGCCGTGGTTCTGGCTGGTGATCTCCACCTTGCCCGTGGTCAGGTCCTTGACCGGCTGGTTGGCACCGCGATGGCCGCGGTTCATCTTCGCGGTGCGGCAGCCCAGCGCGATGGACAGCATCTGGTGACCCAGGCAGATGCCGAAGATCGGCTTGCCGCTGTCGATCAGTTCCCGGATCACCGGCACGGCATAGACCCCGGTCGCCGCCGGATCGCCCGGCCCGTTGGACAGGAAGATGCCGTCGGGATCATGGCTCAGCACGTCTGCCGCGCTGGCCGTGGCCGGAACCACCGTCACCTCGCACCCGGCATTGACCAGGCAGCGCAGGATGTTGCGCTTGCAGCCATAGTCGATGGCGACCACGCGGCGCTTCGGCTTGCCCGCACCGGCATGGCCCTGGCCCAGCGTCCAGGTGCCTTCCGTCCAGGTGTAGGTGTCCTGGCAGGTGACGTCCTTCGCCAGGTCCATCCCCTCCAGCCCCGGCCAGGCCTTCGCCTCCGCCACCAGCGCGGCGGTGTCGAACCTGCCGTCCGCGGCGTGGCACAGCACGCCGGTCGGCGCGCCACCGTCGCGGATGCGCCGGGTCATGGCACGGGTGTCGATGCCGGCGATGCCGACCAGGTTGCGCGCCTTCAGCCAGGCATCCAGGTGCCGGGTGGCGCGCCAGTTCGACGGTTCCGTGATGTCCATGCGGATGATCAGCCCGCGTGCGGCACTGGTGGAGGTCTCCATATCCTCCTCGTTCGTGCCCACGTTGCCGATATGCGGGAAGGTGAAGTTGATGATCTGACCGGCATAGGACGGGTCGGTCAGGATCTCCTGGTAGCCGGTGATGGAGGTATTGAAACAGACCTCCCCCACCGTGGTGCCCAGTGCGCCGATACCGGTGCCATAGAGCACGGTGCCATCGGCAAGGGCGAGCGCGCCCGTGGCCAATGGGCCGTCGCCCGGGCTGGGCGTCGGCGCGGCTGTCGTCATCTGTTCGGTCATTGCTCGCGGACCTGGAGTCTAGGGGGCGGCTTGAGGGCGGGCGCGTGACGCGGTCCCGCCAGCGCAAAGTTGCCGGACGATAGTGATTTCAATGGGTTGGGTCAAGTCACAGGCTCATGTGAATAGTCCAACGAAATCAATGTGTTGTAGAAAATTGAGAAATTGCTGAATGCGGCATTTTGGTCTAAAGTCCGCTGCCCGTTGATAGGAGCTTGCCGATGTTGCGACAGCAACTGAACGAAGATCTGAAGGCTGCGATGCGTGACAAGGACGCGCGCCGCATGGGAACCCTGCGCCTGATCCTCGCCGCGGTGAAGGAGCAGGAGATCGTCTCCCGCGGGGACGGTGCGGACTCGGAGATCGCGGACGAGCAGATCCTGCAGATCATGGCCAAGATGGTGAAACAGCGCCGTGATTCCATCCGCATGTACGAGGAAGGCGCCCGGCTGGACCTGGTGGAACAGGAACAGGCGGAGATCTCGGTGATCGAGGGCTACCTGCCCAAGCAGCTCTCGGCGGACGAGGTGGCGGAGGCCGCCGCGAAGGTGAAGCAGGAACTCGGTGCCACCGGCCTGAAGGACATGGGCCGCTGCATGGGGGTGCTGAAGGACCGGTATGCCGGCCGCGTCGACATGGGCCGCGCCAGCCAGACCATGAAACAGCTCCTGACCTGACCGACCTGAACACCGTTCCGGACATGGCGGCGTGTCATCCCGCCAATTGCCGCCTCCCGCCGGATGTGCTGTAACACGGCAACTGGTTTCTCGGGGGAGGAAGACGAATGAGCGATCCCAGCAGCATGTTCTCCGGCACGAAGGAGGTCGATGAGCGCTTTCGTTTCGACGAAGCGTCGCTCGAGGCCTATCTGAAGGAGAACATCGACGGTTTCAGCGGTGACCTGGAAGTACGTCAGTTCAAGGGCGGGCAGTCGAACCCGACCTATGCGCTGCGTGCCGGGGGCAGGGAGTTCGTGCTGCGCCGCAAGCCGCCGGGGAAGCTGCTGCCCTCCGCCCATGCGGTTGACCGGGAATACAAGGTGCTGACGGCGCTGGGCGCTCACACCGACGTGCCGGTGGCGAAGACCTGGTGCCTGTGCGAGGACGAGAGCGTCATCGGCACCATGTTCTACGTCATGGACCTGGTGGAGGGCCGGGTGATCTGGGACCAGAGCCTGGAGCACCTGGAGCGTGGGGAGCGCGCGGCCTACTATGATGCCATGAACGACGTCATCGCCCGGCTGCACTCCGTCGACTACAAGGCGGTGGGGCTGGAGGATTTCGGTCGCCCCGGCAACTACGTGCTGCGCCAGGTCAGCCGCTGGTCGAAGCAGTACAAGCTGTCGGAGACCGACTCGATCCCGGAGATGGACCGGCTGATGGAATGGCTGCCGGAGAACGTGCCGGACTCCGATTCCACGACCGTGGTGCATGGTGACTATCGCCTGGACAACCTGATGTTCCACCCGACGGAGCCGCGCATCGTCGCGGTGCTGGACTGGGAGATCTCGACGCTGGGCGATCCGCTGGCCGACTTCGCCTACCACGTGATGAGCTGGCGGCTGCCGCCGAAGCTGTTCCGCGGCATCGGCGGGCTGGACCTGAAGGGGCTCGGCATCCCGACGGAGGAGGCCTACGTGGAGGCCTACTGCAAGCGGACGGGCCGCGACGGCATCGCCAACTGGGACTACTACCTCGCCTACAACATGTTCCGCATCGCCGCGATCCTGCAGGGCATCGCGGGCCGGGTGCGTGACGGCACCGCCGCGTCCGACCACGCGAAGGAGCAGGTGGCCCGCATCCGCCCCCTTGCCGAGTTCGCCTGGGCGCAGGCGGAGAAGGTGATGAAGGCGGGCTGACGCGCGCCTGCATCATTGCCAAGCCGGGCGGAGGCGTTATCGTCCCCGGTCATGAACAGACATACTGACAGTGCCATTGGCATCCTGGAGCGGCTGGTGGGGTTCGACACCACCAGCCGTGATTCGAACCTGCCGCTGATCGACTGGGTGGCGGACTGGCTGGACGGCCATGGCGTCGCCTCGACCAAGGTGACGTCGGAGGACGGGCGCAAGGCCAACCTGGTCGCGACCATCGGTGGCGGCGGTGACGGCGGCATCGTGCTGTCGGGCCACACCGACGTGGTGCCGGTGGACGGGCAGGACTGGCAGACGGATCCCTTCACCCTGACGCGGCAGGGTGACCGGCTGTTCGGGCGGGGATCGTCGGACATGAAGGGGTTCATCGCCTGCGCGCTGGCGGCGGTGCCCGACCTGGTGGCGGCGAAGCTTTCCCGCCCTGTCCACCTGGCCTTTTCGTATGACGAGGAAGTCGGCTGCTTCGGCGTGCACGGGATCGTCGACCAGTTCACGGCGGACGGGGTGCGACCTGCCATCTGCCTGGTGGGCGAACCGACGATGATGCGCGTGGTCAACGCCCACAAGGGCGCGGCGACCTTCACCACGCGGCTGAAGGGCAAGGAGGTCCATTCCTCCCTGACGCACATGGGCGTCAACACAGTGATCTATGGCGCGGAGCTTGTCGGTTTCATCGCCAGCCTGGCGGAGGAGCGCAAGCAGCGCCTCGACCCGAACTTCGACCCGCCCTACACCACGGTCCATGTCGGCATGATGCATGGCGGCACGGCGGTGAACATCGTGCCGCAGGACTGCGAGATCGTCTGGGAGTTCCGCGCGGTGGAGGGGGATGACGGCGCCGACATCAAGCAGCGTGTCCAGGCCTTCATCGACGAGGACCTGCTGCCCCGCATGCGCGCTGTCGCGCCGGAGGCCGACATCGTCACCGAGCCGATCGCGGAGGTCGTCGGCCTGTTCCCGGAGAAGGACGGCGCGGCGGAGACGCTGATCAAGCTGCTGGCCCAGCGCAACGATACCGAGACGGTGTCCTACGGCACGGAGGGCGGGGTGTTCCAGGTGGCCGGGATCTCGACCGTGGTCTGTGGTCCGGGCGACATCGCCGTGGCACACCAGCCCAACGAGTTCGTCGACGTGGACCAGATCAGCCAGTGCATGGACCTGATGGACCGGCTGCGGGCGCACATCTCCGCCTGAACGGCGGCATCGGGGGAGGAACGGCATGGTTGATTTCGAGAAGGTCCTGGCGCGGTTCTGCGCCGCCGTGGAGGCCAATGACGGACCGGGCCTCGCCGCGCTGTTCGCCGAAGACGGTGTCTACAACGACTATCTCTACGGCCCGTTCCAGGGGCGGGAAGCCATCGCCGACATGCTGAACCGGCACTTCTGGGGCGATGCGGAGGCGTTTCGCTGGCAGATGATCGATCCGGTCTGCGATGGCCGGGTGGGCTATGCCCGCTACCTTTTCAGCTTCACCTCCATCATGCCGGCCTATCCGGGGCGGCGGGTGGTGCTGGAGGGAACCTCGATCTTCCATTTCCGCGATGACGGGCTGATCGGCAGCTACCGGGAAACGGCGCACGGTGCGGCGGCGATGTCCCAGTTGGGCGTGGAGCCGGAGCGGATGGCGAAACGCTCCCGGCGCTGGGCCGATGAACTGCTCGCCCGCGACGAGGCCGCGCCTCACCGCAGCGCCTGAGGTTCCGCAACGCGGCCCGGCCGCCTGCCGTCGGGGCGAAGGGCCGATCTTGTGTCATCGAATCGACACGGCCACCCGATATGGATGTCTCCACGGTTGCTCTTTGGCGGCCAGGCGGTAACAATTTTGTCGCCTGGTCGTTGCGATTCAGGCGGATGAGGCGTTCGAGGGGGATGGACGAGCCATGTACCTGAGACCTGAGAAGTTCCCGGCGCTGGTACTGAACGCCGACTTCCGGCCGCTCTCCTATTTCCCGCTCTCGGTCTGGCCCTGGCAGGAGGCGGTGAAGGCCTCCTTCCTCGACCGGGTGAACATCATCCAGTTCTATGACCGCACGGTCTCCAGTCCGTCCCGCACCATGCAATTGCCCAGCGTCATCGCGCTGAAGGAATATGTGCGGCCGGCGGCCTACCCCGCCTTCACCCGTTTCAACGTCTTCCTGCGCGACCGGTTCCGCTGCCAGTACTGCAATGCCACGGAGGACCTGACCTTCGACCACGTGATCCCGCGCCGCGCCGGTGGCCGCACCACGTGGGAGAACGTCGTCGCGGCCTGTGCGCCCTGCAACATCGCCAAGGGCGGGCGTATGCCCGACCGCGCCAACATGCACCCGCAGCGCCCGCCCGTGCGCCCGACGATGCACGATCTGAATCGCATCGGCCGGGCCTTCCCGCCCAACTACCTGCATGACGGCTGGCGGGACTACCTGTACTGGGATTCCGAACTGGAGCCCTGATACTTGTGGTATCACGGCGATCCTGGATACAGGGAACGCCATGAAGTCAGAGACACTGGTCATCATCAACCGGCAGGGCGGCGGGGCAGGGCGTGACATCACCCGCGCGCTGGCGGTGCTGCGCGACGGTGGCCTGGATCCGCAACTGGTGCGGCCGGACGAACCGGGGCTGATCTCGGCGGCGATCCGCGAGCGCGGTCCGCAGGCGGCACGGATCATCATCGGCGGTGGCGACGGAACCATGCTGCATTCGGCGCAGGCGTTGCTGGATGCCGGTCGCCCGGTCGGCCTGCTGCCGCTCGGGACGGCAAACGACCTCGCCCGGACGCTGGGCATTCCCGCCGACCTGGCTGAGGCGGCGCGGCTGATCGTGCGCGGCCGCACCAAGCACATCGACCTCGGGCTGGTGAATGGCCGACCGTTCTTCAACGTGGCGAGCATGGGGTTCAGCGCCAACGTCGCCCGCCACCACACGGGGGAGCGCAAGCGACGGCTGAAACTGCTCAGCTATCCCATCAGCTGGCTGGATGCGCAGCGTGATACCGAGCCCTTCCGCATCCGGCTGACGGACAATGCCGGCAAGACCAAGTCCTCCCGCACCACGCTGTTCGCCATCGGCAACGGGGTCTTCTATGGCGGCGGCATGCGCATCGTCGAGGATGCGGCGATCGATGACGGCAACCTGGATGTGTTCTATGTCCGCCCGCTGGGGCCGCTGGGCATGCTGAAGGTGCTGCCCCTGCTGCGTTTCGGCGCCATCCGTCGCAAGCGTGACATCCGCACCCACCGGGTGCGCTGGCTCCGGGTCGAGGCGGTGCCGGAGCAGCAGATCAACGTGGACGGAGAACTGGTGGAGCAGACCCCGGCGGAGTTCGGTATCCTGCCCCGGGCGCTGGAGTTTCATGTGCCCGACCCCACATTGCACGGGGGAGCCGCGGGAATGGCAGCCAGGGAAGCCGGATGGATCTGATACGCAATGATGCCCAGGTGGCGCTGAACGAGATCGTGGCGGCCAGCCGCAGGCTGGCGGCACGCCTGCGCCAGGCCGGGGAGATCACGGGCGACGATGCCTTCGCCGGACCGGCCGACCGGGTGGACCGGCTGGCGGAGGACCTGGCGGAACGGCAGCGGGCGGAGGACGAGGACGAGATCCCCTCCGCCCCCTCCGACGAGGCGATGCTGGTGGATGCTGCGGCGATGCGCGTCAGGCTGGCGATGGCCGATGATGGCGCGGAGCTGCGGCGGGAGTGGTACAGGGACCTCGCCCTGGTCCTGGACCAGCATGCCGGCAACCTGCCGGACGATGCACGGGCCATGGCAGACGGATTGCGGGAGGTGATCGGAAAATGACGGGCTTGAAACCGGTGCATGTCGTGGGTGGCGGACTCGCGGGGTCGGAGGCTGCCTGGCAGGTCGCCCGCGCAGGGGTGCCGGTAGTGCTGCACGAGATGCGGCCGGTGCGGATGACCGACGCCCACCAGACCGACGGCCTGGCGGAACTGGTCTGCTCCAACTCCTTCCGCTCCGACGATGCCGAACAGAACGCGGTCGGGCTGCTGCATGCGGAGATGCGGCGTGCCGGATCGGTGATCATGGCCGCGGCGGACCGCAACCAGGTACCGGCCGGCGGTGCGCTGGCCGTGGACCGGCACGCCTTTTCCGACGCCGTGGGGGCGATGATCGCGGAGGAACCGCTGATCACCGTCTCCCGCCAGGAAGTGGCCGGGCTGCCCCCCGCCGACTGGGACAATGTCATCATTGCCACCGGGCCGCTGACCTCGCCCGCGCTGACGCAGGCGGTGCTCGACCTGACCGGGGAGGACCAGTTGGCCTTCTTCGATGCCATCGCGCCGATCATCGACCGGGAATCGATCAATTTCGACGTGGCCTGGTTCCAGTCCCGCTATGACAAGGTCGGGCCGGGGGGGGATGGTGCCGACTACATCAACTGTCCGATGGACGAGGCCCAGTACCTCGCGTTCCTCGACGCCCTGATCAATGGCGAGAAGACCGAGTTCCGCGATTGGGAGAAGAACACACCCTATTTCGAGGGCTGCCTGCCCATCGAGGTGATGGCCTCCCGCGGTGTCGATACCCTGCGCTACGGCCCGATGAAACCGGTCGGCCTGACCGATCCGCGCACGGGCAGGAGCCCGCATGCGGTGGTGCAGCTGCGCCAGGACAACCGGCTGGCCACGCTCTACAACATGGTCGGGTTCCAGACGAAGCTGAAATACGGCGTCCAGACGGAGGTCTTCCGGATGATCCCGGGCCTGGAGAACGCCACCTTCGCGCGCCTGGGCGGCCTGCACCGCAACACCTTCCTGAACAGCCCGCGCCTGCTGGACGGCCAGCTGCGGCTGAAGGCCGAGGCCAGGCTGCGCTTCGCCGGCCAGATCACCGGTGTCGAGGGCTACGTCGAGAGCGCGGCCATCGGCCTGCTCGCCGGTCGGCTGGCGGCGGCGGAACGGCTGGGCAACGACCTGTCGGCACCCCCGCCGGAGACCGCGCTAGGGGCGCTGCACGCGCACATCACGGGCGGTGCGGACGCGAAGACCTTCCAGCCGATGAACGTCAATTTCGGCCTGTTCCCGCCGCTGGCGGAGCGGTTCAGGGGGCGAGACAAGCATCGCCTGAAACGCAAGGCGCTGAGCGACCGTGCACTCGGGGCCTTCGCCACCTGGCTGGGGGAGATGCCGGAAGCCGCGTGACGGCGGGCAAGCCGGCCTGGGACAGGACTAGCCCTGCGGCAGCACGGCCTCGATCGCGCCACGCAGTTCCGCTGAATCCGGTGCGACGCGGCTGGCCCAGTTGCCGACCACCTGCCCGTCCGGCGCGATCAGGTACTTGTAGAAGTTCCAGCGCGGGGCGGCATTGCGTCCATGGGTCTCGGCGATCCAGCGATAGAGCGGGTGCGCGTCGCGTCCGCGCACGCTCTGGCGCTCCGTCATGGGGAAGTCGATGGCGAAGTTGACCTCGCAGAAGCGCTTGATGGCGGCTTCCGAATCCAGTTCCTGGTTGAAATCGTCGGAGGGCACGCCCAGCACCACGAGACCCCGGTCCCGGTAGGTCTCCCACAGTGCCTGCAGGCCGTCATACTGGTGGGTGTAGCCACAGCGGGACGCGGTGTTGACCAGCAGGATCGCCTTGCCCCGGAACCGGCTGAGCGGCAGCGGCGAGCCGTCGATGGCGGTGAAGCTGAAGTCGTGGGCACTGGTCCCGGCCGCGCGGGTGCCGGACCCCAGGGCCAGCAGGGTGGCGCAACCCAGGCCCAGGCCGAGTACGTGCCTGCGGGAAGACAGTATTCCGTTAACCATGACGTAACCCCATGCCGGTAACCTTCTCCGCGAGTCTATACGATTTCCGGAAGGTCATGGATCGCATGCCGTTGACGGCACTCACCCTGTTTCACCTCTCCAGCCTGCTGATCGCGGGGGCCGTGGGGGTCGCGACGTTCCGTTTCATCCCCGAGACGTCGATGTATGACGCCGCGTTCACCGGCCTGCTGGTGCTGGCGCTGGGCGTGCTGTCCGGCGAAGGCGCGGCGCGGCGGCTGGAGCGGCGGCTGCTGATGCGCAGCCTGGCCGCGGAACGTGCGGCGCGCGAGGGCCAGGCCGAGGCGATTGCCGAGCTGACGGCGGAACTGGACGCGCTGCGCCAGCACCGGGACCAGGAGGAACTGGTGGCGGAGATGCGGCTGGTGCGTTCCCAGCTGTCGCGGATCGCGGCGGGCGGCGCCGCCCCCGGTGCCGCAGGGGCGCCGCGCAACGCCGGACCTGCCATGCTGGAGGGCCAGCCGCTGATCGAGGCGGTGCTGTCGGCATTGAAGGACAACCGCATCGACCTCTACCTGCAGCCCGTGGTGCAGCTGCCGCAGCGTCGCATGGCCTTCCACGAGTGCCTGACGCGCCTGCGTGACGGGCAGGACCGGGTGATCGCGCCCGGCCAGTACCTGCCGGTGGCGGAGGAGGCCGGGCTGACCGCCACGATCGACAACCTCTCCCTGTTCCGTTGCGTGCAGGCGCTGAAACGCCGCCGCAACGATGATTCCGGCTTCGGGTTCTTCTGCAACCTTTCGATGGCGACGCTGGAGGACGAGAGTTTCTTCGAGCAGTTCCTGGAGTTCCTGGTGGCCAACCGGGACCTGGCCAGCCGCCTGGTGTTCGAGATCGAGGCCGACCGGCTGCTGCAGGCGACACCGAAGGTGCGCGAACACCTGGACAGCCTGAAGCGCATCGGCTTCCGCCTGTCGGTCGACAACATCGACCATGCCGACATCGACCTGCTGTCGCTGGTCGATGCGGGTGCCGTCTTCGCCAAGGTGGATGTCGGGGTGCTGAAGGACCTGGCGCGGCCCGACCGTCCGCTGCCCGTACTGGTGGAGAAGCTGCGGGCGCGGGGCATGACCCTGATCGCGGCGAAGGTGGAGAACGAGGGGCAGGTGCTGGACCTGGTGGAGGATGACCTCACGCTGGCCCAGGGCTACCTGTTCGGGGAACCCCGCCCGATGCGCGCAGACGCCTGATTCGACCGGCGCCTGATTCAACCGGCGCCTGTTACAAGGGCTTGTCGTTACTGTAGTATTATCGACGACATGCAATTTCTGCATGGCTTCGCGCGTTCTTGGCGTTTGTGCATCTGCGAAGAAGCGCGCATCTTCGCGGCATGTCTGATGCAGTGCAGCAAATTTCTCCCGCAGGTCCGCTCCAGAGGCTGGTCCTGTTCATGAGTGTCGAAGGCCCGCTCCGTGGCGTGGGGCTCTATTGCCTGGCGCTCGTGCTGTTTGTCGGCATGGGGTCGCTGGCCAAGACGCTGGCCTCCATCTACCCGGTGGAGCAGGTGATCTGGGCACGCTACTTCTTCCATGTGCTGCTGATCATGCTGATGTTTCCGCGCCGTATCGGCAGCCTGTTCCGCACCCAGCGGCTGGGCCTGCAGATCACCCGCTCCGTGGTCGTCTTTGCCGCCACGGCCTTCGGCTTCACGTCGCTGAGCATCATGCCGATGGCCGAGGTCTCGGCGATCGGCTATGTCGCGCCGCTGATGGTCACGATCATGTCGTTCCTGATCCTGAAGGAGAAGGTCGGTCCGCGTCGCCTGCTGGCCGTTGCCATCGGCTTTGTCGGTGTCATCGTGATCCTGCGTCCCGACCAGGCGAACTTCAGCCTCTGGTCGCTGCTGCCGCTGGCCATGGCCAGCTGCTACGCGACCTTCATGGTGATGACGCGGCTGATCCGGGGGGCCGCCCCGCCGATCAACTCCCTGTTCTACACCGCGATCGTCGGCGCCGTGGTGGCCACCGTCCCGCTGCCCTTCATCTGGCAGAATCCGGAGCCGCTGCACTGGCTGATGTTCGCCGGCATGGGCGTCATCGGCGGCACGGGCCACTTCCTGATGATCAAGGCGTTCGAACAGGCGGAGGCGTCGATGATCGCGCCCTTCGTCTATACCGAACTGCTCTGGTCCATCGCCGCGGGTGCCCTGTTCTTCGGTGAACTGCCGGGGATCGGCATGCTGGCCGGTGCGGCCGTGATCATGGGCAGCGGCCTGTTCATCCTCTACCGCGAACAGCGCGCCGCCGCCGAAGCCAGGGCCGCCGCCACGGCGGCATCAGGCGCGGACTGATTTCGGTCTCGACGTCGGCTCACGAACTCTCCCGGCTGCTGGCTGTCCCATTCCTGCCGCGAAAGTCGTGTGAGTGTGAACAGGCGGTCACAGGGATTCCATGCATTGCGGATTGCACCATCGGCGAGAGGCTGATTGTGCAATTCCCGGCTATGCATGTTTAGATTGTTGCTTCAGGTCCGCTGCTTGCTCTACCGATTGCGGGATGACCCTTGTTCATGCTGTCGATCTTGAGTTGACAATTGTCAACACGCCATTAAGTTTGGGGCAGTATCCTTGGCGCGAAGCAGACATCCGAACCAGGATATCGAGGCTGCAGTTGCCTATGCGGAACATAATGGCTGGAGATGGATTCCACCTGGAAAGAGCGCCCACATCTGGGGGCGCCTGTTCTGTGCGTTTGCTGATCGCGAAGGTTGTCGCATCTCGGTCAACTCGACACCGCGCTCGCCCGGGAACCATGCGAGGAAGATCATGAAGGCCGTGGATGCTTGCGCCCACGCCGTGGACAAAGGAGGACAGGATGACGCTGTATGACTTCACATTTGTTGTACTGGCCGATCCTGATGCTGACGATTTCGAGGACCGGTTCATCGAAGCCGGTTGCGATGATGCCACCTTTCTACTGATGCGCGGTGCCGCAGCACTCAGCTTCGACAGGGAAGCGGCAAGTTTCAAGGAGGCCGTGTTCTCTGCCTACCGTCAAATCAGGAGTACAGGGGCCGAGATCCTGCGCTTCGAGCCGGACTTTCTGGTGAGCGCCACCGACATCGCCGAGCGGTCCGGGCTGACGCGAGCCAGCATCAACCTCTATGTCCAGGGAGAACGGCGCCGGGGGTTCCCCGCCCCCTGCGCGCGGGTCAATTCGAGAAGCCCGCTCTGGGACTGGGTCGAGGTCTCGGGCTGGATGGTCAGCAATGAAATGCTGTCGGAGGACCAGTTCCACATTGCGCTGATTTCCCGGATCATCAACGCCGGTGCGCAACTCAATCACGCCGTGCCGGGAGCGAACTTCGATATCGAGGCCGCGCTGGAGGTTGCCTGACCCGCAGTCCTGTCGGGGCGAGGAGCGGGACCTCCTCTCAGTCCTTGGCGTCGAGCGGCTTGAGGTTGTTGATGGCGCGCTTGTTGACGATGGTGATCTCGCCCGTGCGGTTGCACAGCACGGGGAAGAAGTCGCCGGGACCGTTGAGCAGGTCGAGCACGCGTTCGGTGGCGCGGATGAAGACACTGCCTTCGATCTCCGTGCCGTCCGTCATCAGCAGCAGGGCATCCACCTTCACCTTCGGCACGTAGTGGGAGCCCGCGCGGGTATTGTTCCTGTGGACCGTTCTCATGACACTGTTCCTAGTCACTCAGGGTTAACATTGCGTTGCCGGGCAGCCTGCGCGGTGGGACGAACGGATCGACTATAGCACCCCCTTGCACTGGGTGGGGCAAACACGGCATAACCCGCGTGGGAGGTTGTCGGTGGACGTGCCACTCGCCAACCCGGTCAGGTCCGGAAGGAAGCAGCCGTAACGAATCCGGCGCGGGTCGCCTGGCAACCTCCTGCTTCTGACGCGTCGCGGTGGATGCTGTGCCGGGACATGCCGTCATCCAGGGATCTTTCGAGGTGCGCGGGACATGAGCGGCCAAGACGCTGTACCCTACCAGGTCCTCGCCCGGAAATACCGCCCCCAGACCTTCGACGAACTGATCGGCCAGGAGGCGCTGGTGCGCACCCTTGGCAACGCCATCGCGCGCAACCGGCTGCATCACGGCTACATGCTGACCGGCGTGCGCGGGGTGGGCAAGACCACCACGGCGCGGATCATCGCCAAGGCCCTGAACTGCCGCAATGCCGACGGGCCGACCATGGAGCCCTGCGGCACCTGCGAGGACTGCCGCGCCATCGTCGATGGCCGCCACATCGACGTACAGGAACTGGACGCCGCGTCCCGCACCAAGGTGGAGCAGATGCGGGAACTGCTGGACGGCGTGCCCTACCTGCCGGTCCAGGCCCGCACCAAGGTCTACATCATCGACGAAGTGCACATGCTCTCGACCAATTCCTTCAACGCGCTGCTGAAGACGCTGGAGGAACCGCCGGAGCACGTGGTGTTCATCTTCGCCACCACGGAAATCCGCAAGGTGCCCGTCACCGTGCTGTCGCGTTGCCAGCGCTTCGACCTGCGCCGGGTACCGGCGGACAAGCTGATCGCCCACCTGGGCGGTATCGCGGTGAAGGAGGGGGCGGAGATCGACGAGGGGGCGCTGCAGCTGCTGGCGCGTGCCGCCGACGGCTCCGTGCGCGATTCGCTCTCCCTCCTGGACCAGGCCATCGCCCACGGGGCGGGCAAGGCCGACACCGCGCTGGTGCGCGACATGCTGGGGCTGGCCGACCGGATGCGGGTGCTGGACCTGTATGACGCGGTGATGCGCGGTCAGGCGGGGGAGGCGCTGCAGCTGCTGCGCGAACTGCACGACGCCGGGGCAGAGGCGCAGGTCGTGCTGCAGGACATGCTGGAGGTGACGCACTGGCTGTCGGCGGAGCGCATCGCGCCCGGCCACGAGCCGCCCGAAGCCCGGTCGGGCACGGAGCGGGAGAAGGGTGCGGAACTGGCCGCGGCGCTTTCCATGCCGGCCCTGAGCCGGGCCTGGTCGCTGCTGCTGAAGGGCGTGGAGGAATGCCGCATCGCCCCCGCCCCGATGGCGGCGGCGGAAATGACGCTGATCCGGCTGGCCTATGCCGCCGAACTGCCTGACCCGGCCGACCTGCTGCGCCGCCTGAAGGATGGCGGCAGTGCGCCCGGCCCGGCGCAGGGTTCAGCGCCCGCCCCCGGTCCTTCGGCACAGCCGTCCGGTCCGGGGGGGAGCGGTGGTGCGTCGGTGATCGCCTTCCGTGGTGGGGGCGGCGGCGCGGCACAGCCCCGTGCGGTCCCCGAGCCCCGTGTCGAGACTGCCTCGGCACCGGAACAGCCCCCTGAACCCGAGGCACCGGCGGATTTCAGGGCGCTTGTCGCCTGGATCGCCGACCAGGGGGAGATCAACCTGGCCGGACAGTTGACCCACAATGTGCGGCCGGTCAGCTATCGCCCGGGAAGGATCGAGATCGCGCTGACCGACAAGGCGCAGCCCGACATCACCAACCGCCTGCTGCGGGTGCTGCGGCAGCATTTCGGGTCGCAGTGGAGCGTCTCCATCGCGAAGCAGGCGGAGGCGCCCACCCTGCAGGAGCAGGACGAGGCGACGAAACGCGAGACTGCGGCGCGGGAGATGGATGATCCCCTGGTCCGGGCGGTACTGGAGGTCTTCCCCGACGCGCGGCTGCTGGGTATCAAGCCGCTGGCGACCCCCGAATCGGACGGCGTGATTCCGGTCGCCCCGGATGATGAGAGCGAGGAAACATGAAGAATCTCGGCAACCTGATGAAGCAGGCCAAGGCCATGCAGGAGCGCATGGAACAGGTCCAGGCAGAACTGGAGACGCTGGAGGTCGAGGGTGAATCGGCGGCAGGCATGGTCCGTGTCACCCTGACGGCGAAGGGGCGGATGCGCGGCATCAAGATCGACCCCTCCCTGATCGACCCGGCGGATGCGGAGGTGCTGGAGGACCTGATCGCTGCCGCCCACAATGACGCGCGGACCAAGGCGGATGCGGCGACGCAGGAGAAGATGGGCGAACTGACGGGCGGGCTGGAACTGCCGCCGGGCATGAAGCTGCCGTTCTGATGCCGTTCGGGGGGCCGCAGCGCAATGGTCGGCAATGATGTCGAGCGGCTGATCCGCCTGCTGTCGAAACTGCCCGGGCTGGGACCGCGATCCGCGCGTCGTGCCGCGCTGCACATGATCCAGAAGCGGGAATCGGTGATGGAGCCGCTGGCGGAGGCGCTGTCGGCCACGGCAGCAGCCGTGCGCATCTGCACCAGCTGCGGCAACATCGATACCTCCGACCCCTGCGCGATCTGCACCGACCCGCGCCGCGACGGCAGCGTGATCTGCGTCGTGGAGAGTGTCGGCGACCTCTGGGCGCTGGAGCGCGCAAACGCGTTTCACGGCCGCTATCACGTGCTGGGTGGCGTCCTGTCGGCACTGGACGGCGTGACACCGGAAGACCTGAACCTGGAATCGCTGATGGTCAGGGCCGGGGCAGCGGACGTCACCGAGATCATCCTTGCGACCAACGCGACAGTGGACGGCCAGACCACGGCCCATTATCTGACGGACCGGCTGTCGGACTGCGGCGTCAGCATCACGCGGCTGGCCCGGGGGCTGCCGGTCGGTGGTGAACTCGACTACCTGGATGACGGGACGCTGCTGACGGCCCTGTCGAGCCGGAAGCCGATCTGAACCCGGCCACCTGCCTTTCTTCTGGAGTACGGAGCAATCATGGCGTCCAGCGCACATGCCATCGTCATCGGCAATGAGAAGGGTGGAACCGGCAAGTCCACCACCGCGATGCACATCATCGTCTCGCTGCTGCACCAGGGCTGTCGCGTCGGGTCGGTGGACCTGGACGCGCGGCAGGGCACGCTGACCCGGTACGTGGAGAACCGCAAGGCAACGGCCAGCCGGAAGGGGATGCGCCTCACCTGGCCGGTGCACGAGACCGTGGCGGCCACGGGCGACACGGACGCGGACAGCAAGGCGTTCTTCGGGGCGCTGGAGCGGCTGGCGCCCTTCAACGACTTCGTGGTGATCGACTGTCCCGGCCATGACCATCCGTTGAGCCGCCTGGGCCACAATTTCGCCGATACCTTGATCACCCCCCTGAACGACAGCTTCATCGACCTGGACAACCTGGCCGACGTGGAGCCGGAAAGCTTCGCCATCCGCAGGCCCAGCCGCTACGCGGAGATGGTGTGGGAGGAAAAGAAGCGCCGGATGCTGCGCGACCGCGGCTCCATCGACTGGGTCGTGCTGCGCAACCGGCTGTCGCACCTGGATGCCCGCAACAAGCGCCGGGTCGGCGACGTGCTGGACCGGCTGGCCGACCGCATCGGCTACCGCGTCGTGCCGGGCCTGACGGAGCGCGTGATCTATCGCGAACTGTTCCTGGACGGGCTGACCCTGCTGGATGTCATGGATGACGGCTCCGGCGTCGATGTCACCATGTCCCACCTGGCGGCGCGGCAGGAACTGCGCGACCTGATGGACTCCCTGAACCTGGAAATGCCGCAGTCCGCCGGGGCACCGTCCGCCTGATACGGGGCAGCCGCAGGCGGGTGGCCGCAGGGCCGATTCAGGCGTTGACAGGATAGCGGACGGACCCTATACGTCCGGCTCCGCGGTCAAAGGGAATTTGGCCGCGTTTTCCTGTATGCACACGGGAACGGAATCTTACACAGAACGGGCACCGGATAGCTGATGTCAAAGCGGATTAGTGCGAAGTACAAGATCGATCGCCGGATGGGCGAGAACCTCTGGGGTCGGCCCAAGAGCCCGGTCAACCGGCGTGACTACGGTCCGGGCCAGCATGGCCAGACCGGCAAGCGGAAGAAGATCTCCGACTTCGGCCTGCACCTCAGGGCGAAGCAGAAGCTGAAGGGCTATTACGGCAGCATCACCGAGAAGCAGTTCCGCCGCATCTATGGCGAGGCCGTGCGTCGCCGTGGCGATACCTCCGAGAACCTGATCGGCCTGCTGGAGTCGCGGCTCGACGCCATCGTCTACCGCATGAAGCTGGTGCCGACGGTCTTCGCGGCGCGCCAGTTCGTCAACCACGGCCACGTCAAGGTCAATGGCCGTCGCGTGAACATCGCCAGCTATCGCTGCAAGGAAGGCGACGTGATCGAGGTCCGCGAGAAGTCGCGGGAAATGGGCATGATCCTGGAGGCGGTCGACTCGGTCGAGCGCGAGGTCCCGGACTACATCAATGTCGATCACGAGAAGCTGCGTGGCGAGTTCATCCGCGTGCCGAAGCTGGCCGACGTGCCCTATCCGGTGCAGATGGAACCGAACCTGGTCATCGAGTACTACTCGCGCTGATCCGGGGCCTTCGGGCCGCATCCACGAAATTCGGAAAACGGCGTCGCATCATTGCGGCGCCGTTTTTCTTTGGGCAAGACTGCTCCGCCAGTCAGGAACAGTGCTGCGACCCGCGAAGGGTTTCAGGCGATGGAGGAGGTCCGGGCCAGCTGTACCGGCGCATCGTGGGCTTCCCCGGCCGGGGGCTGGATCACGCGTGACAGCGGCACGTTCAGGCTGGCCGACGTGCCGCGTGCGGGTGCGCTCTCCAGCGTGATGCTGGCCCCGTGCAGGGCCGCAAGCTCCTGCGCGATGCTGAGGCCCAGTCCGATCCCTTCGACGTTGGCGAAATTCGGATCACCAACGCGTTCGAACGGCTGCATGATCCGTTTCAGGTCACCTGGCGCGATGCCGACACCATTGTCACGGACCTCGATGGTGACGCCGTCAGGATGGAGGTTGGCGATGATCCAGATCTCTGCGTCCGGCCCGGAATACTGGACCGCGTTGGCCAGCAGGTTGGCCAGGATGTTGCGCAGCGCCCTGCGGTCCATCCGGACGGCGGGGAAGGCCGGCGGCATGACGATGGAGATCGCGTGCGGGAACTCGCCGGACAGCGGTGCCATCATGGATCGGACCCGCTCCAGTTCCGGCGGCAGGTCGATCTCCGCATCGTTCAGGGATATCTGCCCGGAATCGATCTCGGCGTAGCTCACCATGTTCTCGATGATGCTCAGCAGTCGCTCCCCGCTGTCGCGGATGTCGCTGGCATAGGTGCGGTAGCGTGGATTGCCGATCGTGCCCAGCGCCTCCCGGGAGATCATCTCGGAGAAGCCGATGATGGCGTTCAGCGGCGTCCGCAGCTCGTGGCTGATGTTGGACATGATGCGGCTCTTGCCGGCATTCGCATGTTCGGCGGCTTCCCGCGCCAGGGTCAGTTTCCGGTTCCGGCTGGCCGCGAGCTGCAGGGAGCGGTTGAGACGGCGGAGCAGGATGAACAGGAAGACCGTCACGATGACCAGGCCGGCGATCAGTCCGGTGATCGTGATCATGGTCGGCAGGTCCGGCCGGACGGAGCCCGAACCGAAGCCGGGCAGCAGGGACGGCAGGGTGACCGATACCGCCTGCACGCCGCCGACGTCGCCTGTCTTCCAGTCCCGTTTCGGGGACAGCGGGTCATTGTTGTGGCATCCGGTGCAACCGGCCCGCATCACGACCGGCTCCGCGTAGCGCAGGACGCCGCCGGTCAGGCCGCCATTGACCTGGATGATCGGTTCGCTGTCGGCCCGGGTCAGGGTATCGATGGCATGTCGCTCGAAGTCGTCACGCGGCCCGCCGCCTTCGCGGTATGGATAGGGCCAGCCGCTGTAGAACCGCATCCGGGCGGGCGACCCCGCGCGGTCGATCCATTGCCCGAGCTCGATGGAGACGGTCGCCGGCATCGGGATGGCACCCGGCACGGAGTGGTAGTCGTGCCGGACCTCGGCGCCTGCCTCCAGTGCCTTGGGAACGACTTCCTGATTGTAGTAGCTGCGCACGATCTCCAGCGAGGTCGCGTAGGACCTGGCTGTCTCCGCCGCCGTGCGGGTCCGCAGGTTGTCCAGCACCTGCCAGGACAGGATGCCTGTCAGGACGATTCCGGTGACCAGGAACAGCGCCGCGCAGACCAGCGGCCGCGCGGCCATGCGTTGCAGGACCTGCCGGTCGAAGATCCTGCGAGCAGTCTGGGGCCATGTCGGGGTGCTGGTCATTGGTGGCGCGCGCGTTCCTCGGTCAAGACGCAACCAGTGTTTCACCGCGCCCTTAACGAAGCGTTCAAGGGCGGCGATTTCCTTGCGTGAAACCGGTGATGCGTAGAGGTTTGGAGCCGCGATGCCGGAGACATGGAGGGGCGCGATGCTGCTGGGAGCCATAGCCGACGACATGACCGGGGCGACCGACCTGGCGCTGATGCTGTCGAAGTCGGGGATGCGGACGGTCCAGGTCATCGGCCCGGATGCGGTCTCCGCCGCGCCGCCGGAGGCAGAGGCGGTCGTTGTCGCCATGAAATCCCGCACCAACCCGCCGGAGGAGGCTGTGGCAATGTCGCTGCAGGCCCTGCAGGCATTGCAGGCCGGTGGCGTGGAACAGGTGCTGTTCAAGTATTGCTCCACCTTCGATTCCACGGACCGGGGCAATATCGGCCCCGTGGCCGACGCGCTGCTGGATGCGCTGGACGCGCCGGTGGCGCTGGCGTGCCCGGCCTTTCCCGCCGCCGGGAGCACGATCTACCAGGGCCACCTGTTCGTCGGTGACCGGCTGCTCTCCGAATCGGGAATGCGCGACCATCCGCTGACCCCGATGACGGACTCCGACCTCGTCCGGGTGCTGGGCCGCCAGAGCCGCAACCGGGTGGGGCTGGTGGACCTTGCCACGGTACGCGCCGGGGCGGAGGCCGTGCGCGCACGGCTGCGGGAACTCGCGGCTGCCGGGATCCGCCTGGCCATTGCCGACGTGGTTGCCGACGCCGACCTGCTGACCCTTGGCGCGGCCTGCCATGGCGCGGCGCTGATCACTGGCGGGTCGGGCATCGCGATGGGCCTGCCGGCGAACTTCCGGAAGCAGGGCCGTGTCGGCGCAGCGGGCAGCGTCGCCCCGCCGGATGTCGTGGGGCCGGGGGCAATCCTCTCCGGCAGTTGCTCCCAGGCCACCAATGAACAGGTTGCACGCCACCGCGCCGCCGGGTTTCCGTCGTTCCACCTGGACCCGCTGGCACTTGCGGCGGATTCCGGGCACCTGGCGGCCTGTCGGGACTGGATCACCGCCCGCGACCCCGCCCGCCCGTTCCTGGTCCATGCGACAGACGTGCCGGAGGCGGTGGGCCAGGCGCAGCAGCAGCTCGGCCGCGAAAAGGCGGGGGAACTGGTCGAGCAGGCCATGGCCGAACTGGCCGGGTTCGTGGTGCAGCAGGGCGTGCGGCGGCTTGTGGTGGCCGGCGGCGAGACCTCCGGCGCCGTGGTCGGTGCGCTGGGCATCCGGGCACTCCAGATCGGGCCGGAGATCGCGCCGGGCGTGCCATGGACGGAAACGGTCGGCGATGGCCCGCGCCTGGCGCTGGCCCTGAAGTCGGGCAATTTCGGCGGACCCGACTTCTTCCGGGATGCCTTTGCCGCGCTGCCCTGAGCGGCAGGTCAGTCCTTCTCCACCACCGGTCCCTGCTGTTCACGCACCGGCGAGGGGCTGGCGTTGCCATCTTCCCGCGAGGGCACGGATTCCGGGGTGCCGAACGGCATGGTCTCGACATAGATCGACGATGACGGGAAGGCGAAGGCAGTCCCGGCTTCCTCCACCAGCGTCTTCAGGTGATAGAGCAGGTCCTCCTTCACCTGCATCCATTCCGCCCACTTCGTCGTCGTGGTGAAGCAGTAGAGCATGATGTCGATGGAGGAACTGTTGAAGCTGTCGGCATGGATCAGCGTGGAGACCTTGGCCGGATCGGTCTCGAAGTCGTCATTGTTGCGGATGTAGTCGTTCAGGCCGTCCACGACCTGCCGCAGCTGGTCATTGGTGGTGCGGTACTCCAGCCCGACCATCCAGTAGATCCGGCGGTTGGTCATGCGGGAGAAGTTGGTCACCGCATTGTCGGCCAGGTCGGAATTGGGGACCGTCACCAGGGCCTTGTCGAAGCGGCGGATCTTCGTTGTGCGGAAGCCGACGGTCTCCACCGTGCCCTCCACATCGTTGGTCTTGATCCATTCCCCCTCCGTGAAGATCTTGTCCACGAAGATGGCGACGCCGCCGAACAGGTTGGAGATCAGGTTCTGTGCGCCGAAGGCCACGGCCATGCCGATCAGGCCGAGGCCGCCCAGCACCGCCCCGATGTTGAAGTCCCATTCCTGCAGGATCGCCGCCGCGCCGAACACCACGATGATCACGCGGATCAGCCGCACGGCGAAGTTCTTCAGGGTCGAGGCCATGGCCGACCCGCCGACGGAGGTTGCCGCCCGGTCCAGCACGAAGGAGAGCGGGCCGACACAGCGGTAGAAGGTCCAGAAGATCGTGAAGGCGATCAGCGACCGGACCACCTTGGCCATCGCCGCGTCGACTTCCTCCGGCAACGGCGCGACACGGGTGGCCAGGAACAGGCCGATGACAAGGAAGACGAAGCGGATCGGGCCGCTGAGAGCGACGACGAGCGCGTCGTCGAAACGGTTGCTGCTGCGCCCCACTAGCCGTTCCAGCATGGTGAGGATGAAGCGGCTGACGAAGCCACGCAGCACCACGAAGGCCAGGAAGACGAAGACGGCAACGATGATCCGGTCGGTCTCCACGCCGAACGCGCCCTGGTTCCAGACGTCACGCACCTGGTTCCAGAAATCACCAAACTGGTCCATCGCAGCCCCTCGATCCCTGTCTCGTCACACCGGGGCTGGCGCACTCACCGCATGTCGGTGCGCGCCGCCCCGGTCAGGGACCGTTTATCAGGCTGCTTCGTTGAAGGCGACGCCCTTTTCCCGGAACAGCTGCGGCAGTTCCCCGGATTCGGCCATCTCGCGGACGATGTCGCAGCCGCCGACGAACTCACCCTTCACATAGAGCTGCGGGATCGTCGGCCAGTCGGAATATTCCTTGATGCCCTGGCGGATGTCGGCGTCCTCCAGCACGTTCACGGAGGAGAACTTGACCCCGAAATAGCTCAGGATCTGCACCGTCGCGGCGGAGAAACCGCACTGCGGGAAGACCGGCGTGCCCTTCATGAACAGGACAACGTCGTTGGACTTCACTTCCGCGTCGATGCGGTCATGGGTGGCCGTGTCAGTCATGTCTTCGATCCTTCTCGAAAGAATGTGCCCGGCAGCGGGGCGAAACGCCCTCCGGGGCGATGCTTCTCAGGCCTGCGCTCTTCAGGCCGGTGCGGATGTCTGCAGGGCAAGGGCATGCAGCTCTCCCCCCATGCGTCCGCGCAGCGCCTTGTAGACCAGCTGATGCTGCTGCACGCGGGACTTGCCCGCGAAGGCCGCTGAAATGACATGGGCCGCGTAGTGGTCGCCGTCACCGGCCAGGTCGGTGATTGTCACCTCTGCGTCCGGCAGGGCATCGCGGATCAGGGCCTCGATCTCGCCCGGGTCCATCGCCATGTCATTCCTCCCTCAACTCGTCAGGTTGCGCGGTCGCCATGCACGCCGTCAGGAAGCAGCGCCACCTGCCATGTGCTCGGGCAGGGTCCGCTCGTGTGCTTCCCGCAACGCCGCGACGGATATGGTCAGGCAGCCGCTGACAGTCAACTCGGCACCGCCGGTTTCCCCCAGCACCGTTGCCGGGACACCGCTGGCTTCCGCCATGGCGAGAATTGCATCAGCATTCGCCGTCGTCACCAGATATCGTGCCTGATCTTCACCGAACAGGAAAGCATGCGGGGCGACATCCGTCTCCGGCAGGCTGATGCTGGCGCCCATCCCACCGGCCATCGCCATTTCCGCCAGCGCAACGGCCAGTCCACCGTCGGACAGGTCGTGGCAGGCGCTGGCCAGCCCGCTGCGGATCATGCCGCGCACAACGTCGCCGATGCGCCGTTCCCGTGCCAGGTCGACCGGCGGCGGCGGGCCTTCGCGACGGTCGTGGATGTCGCGCAGGAACAGGCTCTGGCCCAGGTGCCCCCGGGTTTCGCCCAGCAGCACGATGGCCTGTCCGGCCTCGGGCAGGGCAACGCCGACCCGCTGGCTGGAATCCTTCAGCAGTCCGACACCGCCGATGGCCGGGGTGGGCAGGATGCCGACACCGTTGGTCTCGTTGTAGAGCGAGACATTGCCGGAGATCACAGGGAACTGCAGCGTCTCGCAGGCCTCGCGCATCCCCTCGATGCAGCCGACGAACTGGCCCATGATCTCGGGCCGTTCCGGGTTGCCGAAGTTCAGGCAGTCGGTGATCGCCATGGGCGTCGCGCCCACCGCGGTGATGTTGCGCCAGCACTCGGCAACGGCCTGGCGCCCGCCCTCGACCGGGTCGGCGAAGCAGTAGCGCGGGGTGACATCGGTGGAGATGGCCAGCGCCTTCTTTGTGCCATGGACCCGCACCAGTGCGGCATCGCCGCCGGGCCAGGCGATGGTGTCGGCCATGACCATATGATCGTACTGTTCCCAGATCCAGCGGCGGGAACAGCCGTCGAAGCCGCCGACCAGGCGCAGCAGCGCATCACCCATGTCGTTCGGTGCCGGTGCATCCGCCTCCGCCAGCGGGGTGCGGGGGGCCGTCGGTTCCCAGGGACGGTTGTAGGCCGGGGCGTCATCGACCAGCGGCCGCACCGGGATGTCACCGACGATCTCGCCGCCCTGGCGCAGGGTGAAGCGTCCCGTGTCGGTCAGGCGACCGACGATAGCGAACTCGACGCCCCACTTCTCGAAGATGGCGCGGGCCGCGTCTTCCCGGCCCGGCTTCAGCACCATCAACATGCGTTCCTGGCTCTCGGACAGCATGATCTCGTAGGCGCTCATGTGGGTCTCGCGCTGCGGCACCGCGTCCAGGTCCAGTTCCAGCCCGACACCGCCCTTGTCCGCCATTTCAACGGACGAACAGGTCAGGCCGGCGGCACCCATGTCCTGGATGGCCACGATGGCGTCGGTCGCCATCAGTTCCAGGCAGGCTTCCAGCAGCAGCTTCTCGGTGAAGGGGTCACCGACCTGAACGGTCGGGCGCTTCTCCTCCGACTGGTCGTCGAACTCGGCGGAGGCCATGGTGGCGCCGTGGATGCCGTCACGACCGGTGCGGGAGCCGACATAGACTACCGGATTGCCGATCCCGGCGGCTGCCGAGTAGAAGATGCGGTCGGTCTTCGCCAGGCCGACGCACATGGCATTCACCAGGATGTTGCCATTGTAGGCCGGGTCGAAATTGACCTCCCCGCCCACGGTCGGCACGCCCATGCAGTTGCCGTAGCCGCCGATGCCGGCGACGACGCCATGCACCAGCCTGCGGGTCTTCGGATGTTCCGGCGCGCCGAAGCGCAGGGCGTTCATGTTGGCCACCGGGCGGGCACCCATGGTGAAGACGTCGCGCATGATGCCGCCGACCCCGGTCGCCGCACCCTGGTAGGGTTCGATGAAGGACGGGTGGTTGTGGCTTTCCATCTTGAAGATGGCCGCGTCGCCGTCGCCGATGTCGATGATGCCGGCATTCTCGCCCGGGCCGCAGATCACCCAGGGGGCCTCCGTCGGCAGGGTCTTCAGCCAGACCCGCGACGACTTGTAGGAGCAGTGCTCCGACCACATGACGGAGAAGATGCCCAGCTCCGTCAGGTTGGGCTCGCGACCGAGCGCGCTCTTCACCCGGTCATATTCCTCCGTCGTCAGGCCGTGCTCGGCGACGATCTCGGGGGTGATCGTGATGCTGTTGGGATCGGCGCTCATGCCAGCGTCTCCACCAGGGACCGGAACATGGCCGCGCCGTCGGTGCCGCCCAGCTCCGGGTCAGCCGCCCGCTCCGGATGCGGCATCATGCCGAGCACGCGCCTGTTCGGGGACAGGATCCCGGCAATGTCGCGGCAGGATCCGTTCGGGTTGTCATTGTCATAGCGGAAGGCCACCAGCCCCTCGCCCTCCAGCCGGTCCAGCGTCGCATCGTCGGCGAAGTAGTTGCCGTCATGATGCGCCACGGGGATGGAGATCTGCTGCGCAGCCGCGTAACCGGCGGTGAAGGGGCTCTGCGTGTCCTCCACCCGCATCGCGACATGGCGGCAGACATACTTGCCTGCGGCGTTGTTCATCAGCACGCCGGGCAGCAGCCCGGCCTCGCAGGCCATCTGGAAGCCGTTGCAGATGGCGAACACCGCGCCGCCCCGTTCCGCGTGGCGGGTCACGGCGGCCATGATCGGGCTCAACGCGGCGATGGCACCGACACGCAGGTAATCGCCGTAGCTGAAGCCGCCGGGCAGGACCACCAGGTCCAGGTCGGGCAGGTCGCTGTCGCCGTGCCAGACCATCGCGGGTGGCTTGCCGGAGGCCTGGTGCAGGGCAACGGCAGCGTCGCGGTCGCAGTTGCTGCCGGGGAAGACGATCACCGCCGCCTTCATGATGCGCCCGCGCCCCGACCTTCCCCGCCATCGACCTCGATGCGGTAGTTCTCGATCACCGTGTTGGCCAGCAGCCGTTCACACATGACCTTCAGGCGCTGTTCGGCGCTGGCGGGGTCGGTGTCGGCCAGCTCGATCTCGAACATCTTGCCCTGGCGGACCTTCTCCACCCCGTCATGACCCAGCCCGTGCAGGGCCTGCTCGATCGCCTTGCCCTGGGGGTCCAGCACCCCGTTCTTCAGCGTGACAAAAACCCGTGCCTGCATCGGCCCCTCATCCTGTAATCAGTCAGATCCGTCGTTCGATGGCGGTCGCCGCAACGTCCCGGTCAGTGGACCAGTTTCGGGCCGCTGAATTCCGCCTGGTTCTCCGGCATCACGCCCAGCCTGCGCGCGACCTCCTGGTAGGCTTCCTCGATGCCGCCCATGTCGCGGCGGAACCGGTCCTTGTCCATCTTCTCGTTCGTCGAGGCATCCCAGAGGCGACAGCTGTCCGGGCTGATCTCGTCAGCCAGGATGATGCGCATCATGTCGCCTTCCCAGATCCGCCCGAACTCGATCTTGAAGTCGACCAGGCGGATGCCGATGCCCAGGAACAGCCCGCTCAGGAAATCGTTGATGCGGATGGTCTGGGCCATGATGTCGTCGATCTCCTGCGGCGTGGCCCAGCCGAAGGCTGTGATGTGCTCCTCCGTCACGAAGGGATCGCCCATCTCGTCATTCTTGTAGCAGAACTCGATGATGGAGCGCGGCAGGGCAGTGCCCTCCTCCATCTTGAAGCGCTGGGAGAAGGAACCGGCGGCGACGTTGCGCACGATGACCTCCAGCGGCACGATCTCGACTTCCCGCACCAGCTGCTCGCGCATGTTCAGGCGACGGATGAAGTGCGTCGGCACGCCGATGCCGTTCAGCCGGGTCATCAGGAATTCGGAGATCCGGTTGTTCAGCACGCCCTTGCCGGTGATCTCGCCCTTCTTCTGGGCGTTGAACGCGGTGGCGTCATCCTTGAAATACTGCACGATCGTGCCGGGCTCGGGGCCTTCGAAGAGAATCTTCGCCTTGCCCTCATAGAGCTTCCTGCGACGGGCCATCCTGATTCTCGCTTTCCGAAATGGCTGTGGGGCTTGCCTGAGGCGGCGGGACCATACAGAAGGCGGGCGTGATCCGCAATCGGCGCGGCGCCCGGGGCTTGCGCGAAATGCCGCGTGTTCCCGTCGCGGTGCGCCAGCGTGTTGAACCTGTCACGAACGCGGACTATGTGTTGGGCGGTTGAGGCGCCCGCCGGGCGCTCTGGTTTCTCACGGGGGCAGACATGGCTGGGTTCGACGACCGCAAGAAGGCCGCTGAAGGCAAGTTCGCGCTGGACAGCGAGAAGGAATTCAAGGCAACCGCACGGCGCAACAAGCTGCTGGGCCTCTGGCTGGCGGAACAGATGGGCATGTCCGGTGCGGACGCCGATGCCTATGCCCGCGAGGTCATTGCCTCCGATTTCGAGGAGCCGGGTGACGAGGACGTCTACCGGAAGGTGATGGGCGACATCGAGAAGAAGGGCCTGGACATCTCCGAGCATCGCCTGCGCAAGCAGATGGCGGACCTGCTGGAGGATGCCCGCCGCCAGATCGCGGCCGAGTAAGCCCCCGCGCCCGACTGCATGAACGAATCGGGGTGCGTGCCGGCTCGCGGCACTGCCCCCTTTCCGACTGATCTGCCAACAACCCGCATGAGAGATGCCCGGACTGGAGAAGTCTGCATCTCCTGCGGGTTTTCTGTTTGAATCCATTCGCTTTTCCGGCGCGCCGGTTCGTGATCGCGGTCATTTCGTGACCTGCACGAGTCCGTCATCATCGTCCAATGTGGTCGAATTGCTTCAGTTCGGGACTGAGGGGCGCAGGTGTCGCGGTCATTGCTTGTGGTTTCGCGCATACCTGCAGTAGTGTCTCGAACATGTCTGCCCGGGGTGTCGCGGGACAGGCGCTCAGGGATTTGGCCAGACAGGATGGGACAGTAATCATGCTGATCGTCAGGAGGGGCGGCATCTCGCGTGCTGTGACAGGGGTTGCTGTCGCGCTGGTGATTCTGCCGTGGAGCGGGGCAGGTGCCGAATCGTTGCAGTCCGAGGTCGAGGGGCTGCTGGGCGATCATCCGCAGATTCGCGCTGCCCAGAGTGCTGTCGAGGCCGGTGTCGAGGGGGAACGGCGCGAACGTGCAGGCTTCCTTCCGACCGTGACGGGTACTGCCGGGGCCGGTTACGAACATACTGACTCCCTGGCCACGCGTGCCGCCGGACAGGACAATGTCCAGTTCTTCGCCACCAACGCATCGCTGGAAGTGCGCCAGAATGTCTTCAGCGGCTTCGGCACCCAGGCCGGTGTGCGGAGTGCCGGGGCACTGACCGTCGCGGCGGAGAAGACGCTGACCGCCGTGACCCAGAACGTGGTGCTGGAGGCGGTGACCACCTACATGAACGTGCTGCGCAACCGGGAGCTTGTCCGGCTGAACCGCGGCAACGAACGCGCGATCCAGGAGCAGCTGCAGCTGGAGGATGAGCGTGTCCAGCGCGGCTCCGGCATCGCGGTCGATGTGCTGGAGGCGAAGAGCCGCCTGCAGATCGCGCGGGAGCAGAGCGTGGCCTTCCAGGGCGCGCTGAAGGATACCGTGGCCAACTATGTCCAGGTCTTCGGCCATGCGCCGGTGCTGAACGCGATGCAGGCGGTGACGCCCGCGCGGGCCAGCCTGCCGGAGACGAAGGAAGACGGCATCGCGCTGATCCGGAAGGGCAATCCCGTGATCCAGATCGCCGAGGCGCAGGTCACGTCCGCGATGCATGAGCGGGAGCGTGCCTCGTCCAGCTACTGGCCGTCGCTGGATGTCGTCGCCCGCGCCAACATCGAGAACAACCTCGCCGGTGTCGAGGATGTCCGCCACGACTACTCGCTGAAGCTGGAGGCCCGCTGGGTCCTGTTCGACGGTCTGCTGACCCCGGCGAACACGGCTGCGGCAGGTGCGCGCTACCAGGAGGCGATCCAGAACGGGCGCAACGTGACCCGCAAGACCATCGAGCTGATGGAGATTGCCTGGCACCAGATGGAGGTCGCGGACGAGCGGGCGGACCTGCTGCGCAACGCCATGAACATCGCGGCGGAGGTCTTCGCCTCCCGCCTGGAACTGCGGGAAGCGGGCAAGGAAACCGCGATCAACGTGCTGGACGCGCAGAGCCAGCTCTACAATGCCTGCATCAACTTCGTGAATGCCGTGTTCGATTCCGAGATCGCGGCCTACCGCGTGCTCAACACGCTTGGTGAACTCGACCGGGGGGCGGTCGCGAATTCCGAGCCTGTCGAGGAATCGACGGTCGTCGAGCAGTGCGGGTTCACGGCGGGTGAGGACGAATATCGCGTTGGCGAGTGATTAAACCGGTACCTGGAAGGCTGGAGTGGTCGGGGACTCCGGTGGAGTAGTAGATCATGTCGAAGAACGATTTTCCGCCGCTCTCGGGTGACGGTGGCGCGACCCCCGACTTCATTGCTGTCGTTGACGCGACGGACCAGTCCAGCGTTGTCATCGACCAGGGCCTGCTGCTGCTGACGGCGCAGTTCGTCCGCTCCGGTCCCGATCTCATCCTGGTGGGCAAGGACGGCAGCCGCGTCCTGGTCATCAACTTCTTCTCCTCCGAGACACCGCCTGACCTCTACACCCTGAATGGCGCGCGCATCGACGGCAGCCTGGCCGAGGTGCTGGCCGGACCGCGCGCGACGGGCCTGGCACAGCAGGGCGAGGGCGCGCTGGGCGATCCGATCGGCGTGATCGAGCAGGCGGATGGCGAGGTCTTCGTCACCCGCGTCAACGGTTCCCGCGAACAGGTCCAGGTCGGCGACCCGGTCTACACCGATGACGTGGTGGAGACGTCGGAGAACGGTGCCGCCGGCATCCGCTTCAACGACGACACCACCTTCTCCATCGGCGGCGACGCCCGAATGGTGCTGGACGACTTTGTCTACGACCCGTCGGCGAACACCGGCAGCGCCGTCGTCAACGTGCTGCAGGGCTCCTTCTCCTTCGTCTCCGGCGCGGTGGCGAAGACGGGCGATGATGCCCTGACAGTGAAGACCCCGGTGTTGACCATCGGCGTGCGCGGCACCTTCGTCGGTGGCAAGGGCGCGCAGGAGGGCGAACTGTCGGAGGTCGTCAACCTGCCGCAGGAGGATGGCACGACGGGGCGGATCTTCGTCTCCAACGCGGCGGGCGGGGTCGAGCTGAGCCAGGCGTTCGAGGGCACGCAGACCTCCAGCCAGTTCCAGGCCCCTGCGGCACCACGCATCTTCAGCCGGACGGAGATCGAATCGAAGTTCGGCAACGCGCTGAGCAACCTGCCGGGAACACCGGAGGTGGGCCAGACCGGCGGGGATGACGGTTCGGGCGGCGACCGGCGCGGTGACGGCGGCGGCGGCGCGGCCGGGGAGACGGAAGGCGAGGCCGAGGGCGAGGAGGGTGACGCGGAAGGCGAGGCCTCCGGCGAGGGCGACGGCGAGGAAGAAGGCGAGGCCGACGAGGAAGAGGCCGAGGAAGAGGAAGGCGACGCCGAGGAAGAGGATGCCGCTGCCGAAGGCGATGGCGGTGGCGAGGCCGAGGGCGGTCCCGAAGGCGGTCCTGATGGTGAGGGCGGCGCGGAAGGCGGTCCCGGCGATGGCGGTGAAGGTGAAGGCGGCCCCGGCGATGGTGGTCCGGAAGATGGTGAAGGCGGCGCCGAGGATGGTGGCCCCGAGGATGGCGGTCCGGAGGATGGCGGCCCCGGAGACGGTGACGCGGAAGGCGGTCCGGATGGCGCGGCAGGCCAGGGCGGCGACGGGACCGGCGAAGGCGGGGGCGGCGGCGATGCCGACAACGCACCGGACGGCGGTGGTGCGGGTTCCGGCGACGGTCAGCAGCAGGCTGCCGGTGATGGCGGCGGTGGCCAGGATGGCGGCGGCTCCGGCGGCGGCGGTGATTCCGAAGGCGGCTCCGGCGGTGGAACCTCGACCGGCGGCACCCAGGGTGGAACCCAGGGCGGCACGGGTTCGGGAACGGGCACCGGGACGGGAACAGGGACCGGTACGGGAACAGGCACGGGTACCGGAACAGGTACTGGGACCGGAACGGGCGGTACCGGCGGCACGGGAACGGGTGATAACTTCACCAGCCAGCAGAACAACCTGCTGGGATCGACCACGCAGCAGGGTGGAACCGGGACCGGCACGGGCACGACCGGTGGATCGCAGGGCGGCACGGGTACGCAGA
Source organism: Minwuia sp. (assembly GCA_965228535.1). Lineage (GTDB taxonomy): Bacteria > Pseudomonadota > Alphaproteobacteria > Minwuiales > Minwuiaceae > Minwuia. Next base: position 459,757 of record CBDDHU010000004.1, read on the forward strand.
CCAACAACAACAATGATGACGTTGTTGTCGGCAACCAGAACGGTTTCACCGGCGGCAATGACAATGTCACGCTGGGTGGCGGCAACGACAATGTGAATGCCGGTACCGGCAACGACACCGTGGATGGCGGTGCGGGCAATGACACGATCAATGGCGGCGCGGGCGCGGACCGGCTGTTCGGCGGGGCGGGCGATGACAGCCTGCTGGGCGGTGCCGGCAACGACACGCTGACCGGTGTCGATGGCAATGATGTCATCAATGGTGGCGCGGGTACGGATTCCGTGGACTTCTCCGGCACCGCGAACGGTGTGGCTGCCAACCTGGTGACAGGCCGGGCCCAGTCCATCGGTGGCAACGAGATCGATGCCGACACGCTCACCGCGATCGAGAACATCACCGGTGGTGCAGGCGGGGACAGCCTGACCGGCGATGCGGTCGCCAACGTCCTGACAGGCAATGCAGGGAACGACACGCTGGTGGGCAATGCCGGTGCCGACAACCTGGTTGGCGGGGCCGGTGACGACGAACTGAGCGGTGGTTCGGGCAATGACACGCTGAGTGGCGGCACCGGTACGGACCGGGCGAGCTTCGCTGCCGAGACATCCGGGGTGACCGTCAACCTGCTGACGGGAACGGCGAACGGCGAGACCTCCGGCGCGGATTCCCTCAGCAGTATCGAGAATGTCACCGGCGGTGCCGGGGCTGACCAGATCACCGGTGATTCGCTGGGCAACGCCCTGGACGGCGGCGCGGGCACGGACGCCATCTTCGGCGGGGCCGGGAACGACAGCCTGGATGGCGGTGCGGGCGGCGACACGCTGGATGGCGGTGCGGGAACCGATGTCATCAATGGTGGCGACGGCAATGACACGGTGCTGTCCGGGGCGGATGGCGACATCGTCTTCGGCGGTGCGGGCGATGATTCCCTCGACGGTGGCACCGGCAGCGATCTCGTTGATGGCGGTGACGGCAACGACACGATCCTGGGCGGCGCGGACGGCGACAGCCTGGGCGGTGGCGCGGGCAATGACCTGCTGAATGGCGGCGGCGGCTTCAACACGCTGGAAGGTGGTGCGGGCGACGATACCGCGCTGGGCGGTGCGGATTCCGAACTGATCAATGGCGGCGCGGGCGCGGACAGCCTGGCCGGTGCCGGTGGTGCGGACCTGATCGCGGGTGGCGACGGCAACGACACGCTGGATGGCGGCGACGGCAGCGACTTCCTGTCGGGCGATGCCGACCTGGGCGGCGTTGTGGTGAGTGGCGACAGTGCCAATCCGATCACGGTGACGGTTTCCATCGCCAATGACGGTGCCGCCGGTTCGGTGCAGTTCATCTTCTTCACCCTCAGCGCCGAGACCGCGATCACGATCACCACTGACGGTCCGACGATCGATCCGGAAATCTTCCTGTTCAACGATGACGGGAACCTGGATGCGGAGGACTTCCTGGCGTCCGACGATGATGACGGAACGCCGGCCGGATCCTTCAGCAACGCCATCATCAACAGCGGTGACGAGATCGGCAACCTGCCCGCCGGGAGCTACGTGCTGGCGGTCAGCGATTTCAACCTGGACCTGGATGAGGCGGTCGCGGGCATCAACAATGATGGCGGCGGCCTGCTGGAAGGCGACGTGGCGGTCACGTTCGAGGTCACGAACGGTGCCATCCAGGCCACGACCAACGGCTCCATCAATGCAGGGGCGGCCAGCCCCGGCAATGACGTGCTGATCGGTGGCGCGGGCGACGACACGCTGGAAGGCGGCGCCGGTGACGACAGCCTGTCCGCGGGCGATGGCAACGATGCGCTGACGGGCGGTGCCGGCAACGACACGCTGGATGGTGGTCTCGGCACGGACTTCGCCAACTTTGTCGCCGCAGGCGCGGCCCTGGACGTCAACCTGGCGGCTGGAACGGCCACGGGCGAAGGCAATGACGTGCTGATCAGCATCGAGACGCTGGTGCTGTCCGCCAACAACGATACCGTCACCGGTGGTGCCGCGGCCGAACAGGTCTTCGGTGTCGAGGGCGACGACACCATGAATGGTGGCGACGGCAATGACACGCTGCTGGGTGGCGGAGGGGGCGACACGCTGTTCGGCGCGAATGGCGAGGATCAGCTCTTTGGCGGTGCGGGCAATGATTTCTTCGACGGCGGCGCGGGTGCCGACACGATCGATGGTGGTGCCGGCACCGATACCGCGCTGTTCACCTATGGCGGACAGGCCGGTGTCAATGTCAACCTGATCGAAGGCACGGCGACGGACGAGTTCGGTGACACCGACCTGCTTGCGGGCATCGAGAATGTCACGGGGTCGGCGTTCAACGACCAGCTGATCGGTGACGGACAGGACAACGTGCTTGTCGGCGGCGACGGCAATGACACCCTGCTGGGTGCCGGTGGTGCCGACACGCTGGATGGCGGTGCGGGCAACGACCTGCTGAACCTGCTGGCCGACGACACGACGACGGCGCTGGGCGGGGACGGCAACGACATCTTCGTCGCCAATGCAACGGTGCTGGATGCCGCTGACGTCCTGAATGGCGGCGCAGGCGTCGACACGCTTGCGGTCGAGCTTGGCGGGACCTTCTCGGCGGCGGCCCTGTCCGGTGTCAGCAACATCGAGACCCTGCTGCCCACCAGTGATGTGGCGACCGACATCACCCTGTCGGATGCCATGCTGGGCGCAGGGCAGACCCTGTTCGTGGATGGTCGGCTGCTGGTCAGCGACACCAGCACGCTGGTGGTCAATGGCAGTGCGGAGCAGGAAGGCAACCTGAGCATCCAGGGCGGTGCGGCGGACGATGAGCTGGATGGCGGCCAGGCTGCGGACACGCTGCGGGGCGGCGACGGCACCGACACGCTGCAGGGCAATGGCGGCTCCGACGTGCTGGATGGCGAGGGCAGCTTCGATACCGCGTCCTTTGCCGATCTCGACCAGGCGGTGAATGCCAGCCTGATCACCAACACCGCGACTTCCGGTGCCGATATCGACACGCTGGTGGCGGTGGAGGGCCTGCTTGGCTCCGCCTTCGATGACACGCTGACGGCCGGTGGCGGTGCTGCGCACGACCTGGTCGGTGGCGCGGGCAACGACCTGCTGACCGCCGGTGGCGGCACCATGTTCATCGATGGTGGCACGGGCGACGATACCGTGGCGCTGAACAGCGCGACGCTGGACGATACGGACACTGTCGGTGGCGGCGACGGCACCGACCTGCTGCGCATCGCGGGCGGCGGGGAGATCGGCGGCACGGCGCTGGATGGCGTGACGGGGTTCGAGGATGTGGAACTGGTCGACGATGCGCAGACCGACCTGACCCTGCGCAACGGCCAGATCAACAATGCGGGCACCATCGGGATCAACGCGTCGGCCCTTGCGGCCGTCACCAGTGCCCTGTTCATCGATGCCGCCCTGAAATCGGATGCGGCGATCAACGTCAACAGCGGTGCCGGCAATGACGTGATCTTCGGCACCCAGGGCAATGACATCGTGGCCGGCAATGCCGGTCAGGACGTTGTCTTCGGTGGCACCGGGGATGACTCCGTCACCGGTGGTGCGGCGGGTGACCTGCTGCAGGGCAATGCGGGTGCGGACAACCTGATCGGCGATGCGGGCCAGGACCTGCTGGCCGGTGGCGCGGGTGATGACAGCCTGGATGGTGGTGCCGACACCGACGTTGCGGACTTCACGGGCGCGGCTTCGGGCGTCACAGTGGATCTCGGCGCGGGCACGGCGACCGGCGCGGATTCCGGCAATGACACGCTGACCGGCATCGAGATCGTGCAGGGCACGGCGCAGGACGACAACATCGCCCTGGCCGACGGCATTGACGGCCAGGCGGCGCTCGGCGGCGCGGGTGACGACACGCTGACCGGCGGTGAGAATGCCGATGACGCCCTGCTGGGCCAGCTGGGCGATGACCTGATCAATGGCGGTTCGGGCAACGACTTCCTGGAAGGCGGCGGCGGCGCGGACACGCTGTTCGGCGATGCCGGTGGCGACGAGCTGGAAGGCGATGCCGGCAATGACCTGCTGAGCGGTGGCGCGGGCAACGACACGCTGCATGGCGACACCCGCGTGGATGCCGACCTGGCCCTTCTGTTCGACGGCGTTGATGATTCCGCCGTCCTGCCCGGGTTCTCCGGACTGTCGGGCACGGATGATGCCACGTTCGAGGCGTGGCTGGAGCCGGCTGCCGTGCAGGGCATGGCGGTCTTCGATACGCGCGAGGACCCGCAGGGTGTGGAGACCGGCCTGATGTTCGGTTTCCGTGCGGTGCTGGGGCAGGGCCTGGTCCCGGTGGCCCGGATCGCGGGCAATGGCCTGGCGTTCGAGGTGACGGGTGCGCCGCTGCCTGCGCAACCCGGCGGCGCCCAGCATTTTGCCGTCAGCTTCGACCGGGACGGCCTGATGAGCCTGTTCGTCGATGGCGTGCAGAGTGGCGCGCCGGTGGACATCTCGGCGCTGAACGGTATCGACATCTCCACCAACATCCCGCTGACGCTGGGTGAGCCGAACATCGAGGACGAGTTCGGTAGCTTCCAGGGTGCCATGGACGAGGCGCGGATCTGGTCTGTCGTGCGCTCCGCGCAGGATATCGCGGATGCCAGGGACGACCTGCTGGTCGGTGACGAGGCCGGGCTGGAACTCTATCTCGACTTCAACGAGGAAGGGCTGAACTTCGCGCTGGACCAGACCGCGGGTTCCGCCAACGCGTTCCTGTTCGGTGACGCCGCGCGCGCCGAATCGACTGCCGTGATCAATGACGTGACCTCCGGCGACGACACGCTGGAAGGGGGCGACGGTGCCGACCAGCTGAATGGCGGTGACGGCACGGACGCGGCGTCCTTCGCCAATGATCCGAACGGCGTCTTCGCCGAGCTGGTGGCCTTCGGTGCGACGGACGGTTTCGGCAACACGGACACGCTGTCCGGCATCGAGAACCTGATCGGTTCGGCCTTCGACGACACGCTGCAGGGCGGTCTCGGCGCCAACACGCTGCAGGGCGGTACGGGCGCCGACTCGCTCAGTGGTGGTCAGGGCGACGACTCGCTGGAAGGCGGCGCCGGAGACGATACCCTGGTCGGTGGCATCGGCGGTGACGGCAATGACGTGCTGGCGGGTGGCGACGGCACCGACGTGGCCGACTTCGGCGGCGCGACGGAGGCGGTGAACGTCAACCTGGTGACCGGCACCGCGAACGGCGTGGAAGTGCTGGGCAACGACACGCTTTCCGGCATCGAGAACGTCATCGGTACGGACTTCGCCGACAATGTGGTCGGTGACCTTGCCGCGAACCTGTTCGACCTGAATGACGGGGCGGACCTGGGCGATGGCGGGTCGGGTGACGACACGCTGCTGGGCGGCGGCGGCAATGACACGCTGTCGGGCGACAGTGGCACCGATATCCTGTCCGGCGGCGCAGGCGACGACTCGCTGTCCGGTGGCGACGGGGCCGACAGCCTGGATGGCGGCGACGGAACCGACACGGCGGATTACGGCAATGACCTGGCCGGTGTGAATGTCGACCTGGCCGGGGGCACCGCGCTGGATGCCAGCGAGTCCACCGACACGCTTTCCGGCATCGAGAATGTCGTCGGTTCCGACTTCGACGACACGCTGGCCGGCGATGGCCAGGCGAACGTGCTGGGCGGCGGAACCGGCGCGGACAACATCAGCGGTGCCGCGGGCGCCGACAGCCTGGCCGGTGGCGTGGGCAACGACACGCTGGGTGGCGGGGACGACAATGACACGGTCACGGGCGACGCCGGTGATGACGTCATCCTGGCGGACGCCGGAACCGACGATCTCGACGGTGGTGCGGGCACCGACACGCTGGTCTTCACGGCAGCGACCGAGGGCGTGGTCTTCGACATCGCGGCGCAGAGCCTGACCAATGACGGCTTCGGCAACACCGACACCGTGGCTTCGATCGAGAACGTGATCGGCGGTGCCTTCGCCGACAGCTTCACGCTGGGGCTGAACAGCCAGGTGACCGGTGCGGCGGGCAATGACCTGTTCACGGTCAATGCCGGCATCGGCACGGCCGGTCTGATCAGTGACTTCACCGCCGGTGCGGAAACCGAGGACGTGCTGGACCTGTCGTCCTTCGGCTTCGGCAACCTGGCCGAGGTCGTTGCCGCCTCCAGCGACGACGGCACCAGCACGACGATCCAGCTCTCCGAGACCGACGCGATCCTGCTGAACAACGTGCTCGTCGGTGACCTGGCAGAGGATGACTTCATCTTCGGCAACAATGCCGACCAGTTCCCGGCCCTGCTGGAACTGGATGCCATGACCGCCGATGACGGTTTCGCGTTCGGCAATGCCGCCGCCGAGTTCGGTTTCGGCAATGCGCTCGACGGCATCGGCGACATCAATGGCGACGGGCTGGGCGAACTGCTGGTCGGCTCGCCCTACGGCAATGGTGGCGCGGGCGAGGCGTTCGTCCTGTTCGGTGACGCCGCCCCCGATGTCATCGTGCTGCAGGACGGCAACCTGGCCGCCGACGAGGCCGGCTTCGCCATCACGGCCACATCGGTCGGTGCCGGTGAATATGTGGGCCGCGAGGTCTCGGCTGTCGGCGACATCAATGGTGACGGTTTCACCGACTTCGCCATTGGCGGACCTGGGGTCTACAACGGTTACTATCAGGGTACCGGTGCCATCGCCGTGGTCTTCGGCGATGCCGACGGCCTGAGCGGTGACCTGGATCTAGACAACCTGGACGGCACCAACGGTTTCTCGATCTATTCCGACTATTTCGGTCCCGGCCAGTTCGGTGCCTCCATCGGCGGTGGCGGCGACCTGAACGGCGACGGCATCGATGATCTGGTGGTCGGTGCCACGTCCGGCGCGGGCGAGGTCTTCATCATCTTCGGTACCACCGGGAACTTCGCGGCCGATATCGGTTCCGACATTGCCTCCGGCGCGAACGGCACAACCATCACCGGCAGCGCCCAGGGTGTGCAGTTCGGCTATTCCGTCGACATCATCGGCGACTTCGATGGCGACGGCTTCGACGACCTGCTGATCGGTGAGCCGTTCGGCAATGCGGGCGGCAAGGCCTACGTGGTGTTCGGTGCCGCCAACATGGATCTCAACACCACCATCACCAACGTGCTGGAGGGGACAGGCAGGGCCATCGAGATCACGGCAGGCGAGTTCGCCGACCGGCTGGGTGAGGCGGTCAGCGGCGCCGGTGACATCAACAATGACGGCTTCGACGACATCATCATCGGCGCCAGCGGCACCAATGCCGGGCTGAACGACCGTGGTGCGGCGCACGTGGTGTTCGGCAACGCCAACCCGCAGGACGTCGATGCCTCGCAACTCGCGGTCGATGGCCTGCAGGGCTTCAGCATCCTCGGCGACGCGGCGCTCGAACGGGTCGGCAACGACGTGGATGGCGGGCGTGACGTCAATGGCGACGGCATCGCGGACATCGTCGTCGGTGCATCGGCAGCCAACGAGGTCGTTGTGGTGTTCGGCAGCGAGGCCGGTTTCGGCTCCACCGTCCTGCCCGGTGACCTGGACGGCACGGACGGGCTGGTCATTCTCGGCCAGGCCGGGGCAGGCAACCAGATCGGCGGCTCCGTCGCCCTGCTGGAGGATTTCAACGGCGACGGCTTCGATGACATCGCGTTCTCGTCCACGGGCCAGTTCGTCTACGCCCCGGGCCAGTCGGCCACCGATTCGACCTTCGTCATCTTCGGCCGTGACAGCAGTGGCAATGCCATTGTCGGCGACGCGCAGGCGAACAGCCTGACGGGCGACGCCAATGACAACCTGCTGGTGGGCGCGCAGGGCAACGACACCCTGGCCGGTGACGCGGGCAATGACGTGCTGCGCGGCGGTATCGGGGACGACAGTGCCCTGGGCGGCGACGGTGACGACCTGCTGGTCGGCGGTGCCGGTGCGGACACGCTGATCGGCGGTGCAGGTGTCGACACGCTGCTTCCGGGCAGCAATGACGGCTCGGTCGGTGACTTCATCCAGGCCGGTGTCGATGACAACCTGATCATCTTCGACGCGCCCGGTGCGGGCTTCTTCATCGTCGACTATTCCGACCAGACCGTGGGCGTGACCGCCAATATCGGCCCGAACACCGGTACGGTCACCAAGGTCGGCGGCACCGACACGCTGGAAGGTGTGAACCTGCTGGACGGCAATGTCGGCGGGCTGCAGTTCAATGGCGGTTCCGGTGCCGACGTGATCACCGCCAGCCTGGCGTCGGGCGAGGAGTTCATCCAGATCCGCGGCGGAGCGGGCAACGACACCATCACCGGCGGTGACGGGTTCGACCGGCTGGACTATGTCGGCGCGGCCGGCGGCGTGGTCATCGACCTCAGGATCAGCACCACGATCAATGACGGTGATGGCGGGGCGGACAGCTTCAGCCAGATCGACGAGTTCCGTGGCTCCGACAATGCCGACATCTTCATCGGCGATGGCGGCAACAACCGCTTCATCACCCGCCTGGGCGATGACACGGTGGATGGCGGAGACGGCTTCGACCTGGTTCGGTACGACCGCAACAACATCGAGAACGTGAATGTCGATCTTGCGGCCAATACCGCATCGGTGCAGTTCACCGGTGGTCTCGGCACCGCGACGGACACACTGCTGAACGTCGAATCCATCCGTGGCTCCCGGACCGGCAACGACACGCTGACCGGCGATGCGCTGGCGAACCAGCTCGATGGCCGGGGCGGCAACGACCTGATCGACGGCGGTGACGGCAGTGACACGCTGCTCGGCGGCGACGGTGACGACACCCTGCTTTCCGGCACCAATGACGGCAGCGGCGACCTGCTGAACACCGGCGCCGGCAACGACCTGGTGAATTTCGTCAATCCGGGCCAGGGCTTCTTCACCCTCGACTACACGGCGGAGACGTCGGGTCTGACCGTCAATATCGGCAACACCAGCGGCACCGTTGCCAAGAACAGCGGCACGGACACGCTGCAGGGCGTGGACCTGATCGACGGAGACGTCGGCGGACTGCAGGTGCTCGGCGGTTCCGGCGATGACGTGGTGACCGTGGACCTGGCCAACCAGGACGAGTTCTTCCAGTTCCGGGGCGGTGCGGGCAACGACACCATCACCGGTGGTGGCGGTTTCGACCGGCTGGACTATGTCGGCGCGGCAGCCGGCGTGACCATCAATGTCGGGGCAGGCATCACCAACAATGATGGTGACGGCGGCATCGATACCTTCAGCCAGATCGACGAGTTCCGTGGCTCCGACAATGCCGACAGCTTCATCGGCTCCGTCGGCAATGACCGCTTCATCACCCGTCGCGGCAACGACACGGTCGATGGTGGGGACGGCTTCGACCTGGTGCGCTATGACCGCGCCAACATCGACTTCGTGGATGTGGATCTCTCGGCAAACACCGCGAACGTGCGCTTCTCCGGCGATGTCGTGGACACGGTCGACAGCCTGACGAACATCGAGGCCATCCGCGGCTCCCGCACCGGTAACGACACCATTGTCGGCGACGCCAACGACAACCAGCTGGACGGGCGCGGCGGTGACGACATCCTGACCGGCGGTCTGGGCAACGACACGCTGATCGGTCGGGACGGCACGGACGTGATCGACGGCGGTGACGGCATCGACGTGTATGTCGCGGCGGACGGCACCGAATCCGTCATCGTCAACCTGACGACCGGGGCGGTTGCCAATGACGGCTTCGGCAATGCCGAGACCGTTGCGGGCATCGAGCAGGTGGTCGGCTCCGACCAGGACGACCAGTTCACCTTCGGGGCCGGCACGACCTTCACCGGCGGCCTGGGCAACGACCTGTTCGTTGCCACGGGGCGCATCGGCGGGGGCAACGTGATCACCGACTTCTCGGCGGGTGAGGGCGCGGGCGATGTCCTCGACGTTTCCGAGTTCGGGTTCCTGAACCTGGGCGAGATCCAGGCGGTGGCCTCCGATGACGGCACCTCGACCCTGCTGCAGCTGAATGTCGAGGACACGGTGACGCTGCAGAACGTCCTCGTGGCCGATCTGGTTGCCGACGACTTCCTCTTCGCCGCCGCGCAGCCGATAGATCCGCTGTTCGATCTCGCCGTCGATTTCGACGCGACCACCGGCTTCATCTTCGCCAGTCCCGACACGAACGAGAAGTTCGGCCAGGCGATTGACGGCATCGGCGACATCAATGGCGACGGACTGGATGACATCCTGGTCGGTGCCAGCTATGGCAGCACGAATGCACAGCTGACCGGCGAGGCCTTCGTCCTGTTCGGCGACAGCGCCCCGCAGTTCAACGAGAGCGCCGGCAACCTGGCCCAGGAAAGCCGGGGCTTCGAGCCCTACCAGTCCGAGCCCTCGTCCTTCTCCATCTTCGGCTTCGACGTTGCCGGCCTGGGAGACCTGAACGGTGACGGCTTCCAGGACTTCGCGATCTCCGCGCGCAACGAGTATGTGCGCAACATCAACGGCACGGGTGAGGTCAGCGTGGTCTTCGGTTCATCCGCCGGACTGACCGCCGACATTGATCTCAGCAACCTCAATGCCAGCCAGGGCTTCGTCATCCGCTCCAATGACGCGAACATCTACGAACTCGGTTACTCCATCGCGGGCGGCGGCGACTTCAATGGTGACGGCTTCGATGACCTGATCATCGGTGCCCCGGCCAGTGCCTACGGGCAGGCGAATGCCGCCGGTGAGGTCTATGTCGTGTTCGGCAGTGCCGAGGGCCTGCCTGCGGTCGAGAACAGCATCGGTGATCTGGTGACCTCCGGCGATGCCATCGTGATCGAGGGGCAGCAGACCTTCGCGCGCCTGGGCGAGGCCGTGGACTTCGCCGGTGACTTCAATGGCGACGGACTGGACGACATCATCATCGGCTCGCCCGACGCGAACGGTGCCGGACAGGCATTCGTTGTCTTCGGCACTGCCGCGCCGGTCAGCAGCACCATCGACAACCTGCTCATCGCGGATGACGCCGTCCTGATCGAGGGCGCGCAGGCGAACGATGCGCTCGGCCACGCGGTCAGCCAGGCCGGGGATGTCAATGGCGACGGCTTCGACGACGTGATCATCGGCTCGCCGTACAGTGATGCGGCCGGCGGCAATGCCGGGGCGGCATTCGTTGTCTTCGGCAGTGCCGCGCCTGTCGATGTCGACGTGTCGATCGACCTGGATGGCACCAGCGGCTTCACGATCCTTGGCCGCGCGGCCTACGACGCTGCCGGGTTCTCGGTCGATGGAGGCGGCGACTTCAACGGGGACGGCATCGCCGACGTGGTGATCGGTGCCCGCAATGCCAGCTATGACAGTGTCTACGGGCTGGGTGAGGCCTACGTGATCTTCGGATCCAGCGGTGGCGCCGGGTTTGCGGCGACCCTGGGGCCGGACCAGTTCGACGGCCTGAACGGTGTCGCGATCCGTGGCCCGTCCCAGGGCAGCAATCTCGGGCACGAGGTCGCGATCATCGGCGACGTGAACGGCGACGGTTTCGACGATGTCGCACTGAGCTCCTACTACAACCCCTATGGCAGCGGCCTGTACGAAGGGACGTTCATCCTGTTCGGGACCGACAATACCGGGCAGGCGCAGATCGGCGGCGAAGGCAATGACACGCTGAACGGCGATGGCAATGCCAACCTGCTGGCGGGTGCGCAGGGGGATGATGCGCTGAACGGCCTGGCCGGGAACGACACGCTGATCGGCGCGCTGGGCAATGACGTGCTGCAGGGCGGGGACGATGACGACCTGCTGCGAGGCGGTGCCGGAAGCGACACGCTGAACGGCGGTGCGGGCAACGACACCCTGCTGCCCGGCAGCAATGACGGCTCGGGTGAAGTCATCATCACCGGCACAGGCGATGACCTGGTCAGCTTCGACGGCGCGGGCCTGGGTTTCTTCAACCTGGACTACAGCGCGGAGACCACCGGGCTGGTCGGCAATATCGGCAACACCGGCGGCACGGTGGTGAAGGGCAATGGCACCGACACGCTGGCGGACGTGGATGTCATCGACGGCACGGTCGGCGGTCTGCAGATCATCGGCGGCACGGGCAATGACTCCTTCACCGTCGACCTGATCGACCAGGACGAGTTCGTGCAGTTCCGTGGCGGCCAGGGCAACGACACCTTCATCGGTGGCGCGGGCTTCGACCGGCTGGACTATGTGAACGCGGCCAGCGGCATCAACCTGAACGTCGAACTGGGCCTGACCGACGGCGACGGGGACGGCGGCGTCGATACCTTCTCCAACGTCGACGAGTTCCGTGGCTCCGACAATTCCGACATCATGGTCGGATCGGCCGGAAACGACCGCTTCATCACTCGCCGGGGCAATGACACGGTGGATGGTGCCGGTGGCTTCGACCTGGTCCGCTACGACCGTTCGAGCGTCGAGTTCGTCAATGTCGACCTGACGGCCGGGACGGCGAACGTGCGCCAGGGCGGGCTGGATTTCGTCGACAGCCTGACGAACATCGAATCCATCCGCGGTTCCCTGCTCGGCAACGACACCATCGCCGGTTCCGGCGCTGGGGAGCGGTTCGAGGGACGTGGCGGTGACGACATCCTGTCGGGCCTGGCGGGCAACGACACGCTGCTTGGCGGTGACGGTGACGACACCGTTGACGGTGGCACGGGCAATGACAGCCTGGATGGCGGCGCGGGTGCGAACGACCTGCTGATCGCCGATTTCTCCAGTGTCGGGAACTCCGTGATCACCCAGGGCACGAACGACGACATCACGGAAGCCACCTCGCTGTTCCAAGTGGGCGGCGCCAAGACGATCACCGGTTTCGAGCGGGTCAGCCTGACCGGCAGTTCCTTTGCCGATGAGCTGGTCGGCGGCGAACTGGATGACACCCTTTTCGGCGGCGGTGGCAATGACACGCTGCATGGCGGCGAAGGTGGCAGCGACGTGATCGCCGGTGGTGCAGGCAATGACGACCTGTTCGGCTCCGCCACCGGTTCCTTCGACGGCGGTGACGGCATCGACAAGCTGACCGTGAACCTGGCCGGTGTGGCCGACGCCATCAACATCAACGACCAGGGCGGCACGATCAGCCTTCAGGACGGGACGGAGATCACCTCCATCGAGGTGCTGAACGCGACCCTCGGCTCCGGCAACGACTCGGTCGATTTCTCCAACACCGATGCCAGCGACATCATCAATGGCGGCGCGGGGAACGACACGATCAATGCGGGGTCCAGCAACGACACGCTGGCAGGCGGTGACGGCATCGACCTGTTGATTGCCGACTTCTCCGGCAATGCGAACAGTGTCCTGACCCAGGGTACCAATGACGACATCACCCAGGCGACGATCATCAACCAGGTCGGTGACAGCAAGACCGTCAGCGGCTTCGAGATCGTGAACCTGACCGGCAGCAGCAGCAATGACGAACTGGTCGGCGGTGCCTTCGACGACACCCTGATCGGCGGTGACGGCAACGACACGCTGCATGGCGGTTCCGCCGGTGCGGACCAGATCAGCGCCGGTGCGGGGAATGACGACATCTTCGGCTCCGCCACCGGCACCTTCGATGGCGGCACGGGCACGGACCGTCTGGCCGGTGACTTCTCCTCCATCACGGAGGACATGGTGCTGGCAGCGGATGACGGGACCGACATCTTCGCCGACGGCACCTCCATCACTTCCATCGAGGCGCTGAACGCGACCCTTGGCTCCGGCAATGACAGCGTTGATTTCTCCGCCATCGACTTCAACGACACCATCGACGGTGGTGCGGGCAATGACACGATCAATGCCGGTACCAGCAACGACACCCTGTCGGGTGGCGACGGTATCGACCTGCTGATCGCGGACTTCTCCGGCAATACCAACAGCGTGCTCACCCAGGGCACGAATGACGACATCACCCAGGCCACGGTCATCAACCAGATCGGTGACAGCAAGACCATCAGCGGCTTCGAGATCGTCAACCTGACCGGCGGCATCAACAATGACGAACTGGTCGGCGGTGCGTTCGACGACACCCTGATCGGCGGTGACGGCAACGACACGCTGCATGGTGGTTCCGCCGGCGCGGACCAGATCAGTGGCGGTGCGGGGGATGACGAGCTGTTCGGTTCCGTGACCGGCACGATCGACGGTGGTACCGGCACGGACCGGCTGACCGGCGACTTCTCGTCCATTTCCGAGAACATGGTGCTGGCTGCGGATGACGGCACGGATGTCTTTGCCGACGGCACGTCCATCACCTCCATCGAGGCCCTGAACGCCACGCTGGGTTCCGGCGATGACAGCGTCGATTTCAGCGGCATCGACCAGAACGACACCATCGATGGTGGCGCGGGCAACGACACGATCAATTCCGGCACCAACAACGACACCCTGTCGGGCGGTGACGGTATCGACCTGCTGATCGCCGACTTCTCCAGCAGCGCGAACAACGTGATCACGCTGGGGACGGAGAACGACATCACCCAGGCGACGGTGCTGAACCAGGTTGGCGACTCCAAGACCATCTCCGGTTTCGAATTCGTCAGCCTGACCGGTGGTTCCGGCAGCGACGAACTGGTCGGTGGCGTGCTGAACGACACCCTGATCGGCAATGCCGGCAACGACACGCTGCATGGCGGCCTGGGCGGCATCGACAACCTGTTCGGTGGTGACGGCAATGACACGCTGATCGGCGGCGACGGCGGCGGCGTGCTCGACCTCGGTGCCGGTGATGACAGTGTCCAGGGCGATGCCGGTGACGACACCATCGACGGTGGCGACGGCTTCGATGCCGTGGCCTATGACAACGAGACCGGGATCCTGGGCGTTTCCGTCGATCTGCGGACGGGCACGGCGACCGATACCTTCGGTGACACCGACACGCTGATCAATATCGAGCATGTCGTCGGTTCGGGTACCAATGACGACATCTTCGGCAGCGAGGCCGACGAGCGGCTGGACGGCAATGTCGGGAATGACCTGCTGGATGGCGGTGGCGGTATCGACACGCTGATCGGCGGTGCCGGTGCCGACGAGTTCACCCATTTCAGCACGCTGGATGTCACGTCGGTGAATGCCGACATCACGGTCGGCGCGTCCGGCCTGCCGGTTGACCTGATCGTTGACTTCGCCACTGGGGTGGACACGATCTCCTTCGAGGAAGGCGGCGGGTTCGACATCATCGATGGTCAGGTGACGACGTTCGAGTCCATTGGCGTCGATTACGACGGCACCAACAGCGGAGCCGGCGGGATCTCGGCCTACATCTTCGACGGGACGCACCTGATCTATGATGATGACGTGGCGACAGCCGGTTACCAGGTGATCGCCAACATGAACGGTGCCACGGTGGTCGAGGCGGATATCAGTTTCATCGCTGCGGGTGGCGGCGCCGGTGTCTGATCCTTGGCGACCGGACCGTCGCAGAGAATTCGGGGGCAGATGCGGTAAATGGCTGAACCGGTGAAACAGGGCGGGTTCAGGGCACTGATCAGACCGGTCTGGCCCGCCACCGGCGAACTGCTCCTGCTCAGCCTGTTCATCAACATCCTGGCGCTGGCCGTGCCGGTCTTCGTGCTGCAGGTCTATGACCGGGTGGTGGCAAAGGCCGGGCTGACCACGTTGCAGGGGCTGGCCATCGGGATGGCGGTGGTCATCCTGTTCGACTTCCTGCTGCGCCAGACCCGCAGCCGTGCCGTGCAGCGGGCGTCGCTGCGCTTTGACCTGCATTTCGGCCAGGTGCTGTTCGAGAAGCTGGGGCGGCTGCCGCTGCGCACGCTGGAATCCCGTCCGGCGGCGTTCTGGCAGGGCCTGTTCCGTGACTCCGACACCTTCCGCAACGCTGTCGCCGGACCGCCGGCGATCATGCTGGTGGACCTGCCCTTCGCGGTGATGTTCATCATGATCATTTACGTGATCGCGGAACCGCTGGTCTGGGTCGTGCTGACGGCGGCGGCGGTCTTCGTGCTGTTCGCCCTGCGCTCCGGCTTCGCCATCGGCGGGGCGACCAACCGCGAACGCGGCACCTCCATCGGGCGGGATGCCTTCCTGGCCGACATCATTGCCAACCGGACCACGATCAAGGCGCTGGCGCTGGAACGCGCGGTGGAGCCGATGTGGCGCGACCGGCAGGTGGATGCCATCGACAGCGCGCTGGACCGCGGGCGGATCAACGACACCTACGGCAATATCGGCGTCAGCCTGACGGTCATGACCACCATCGCGATCACCACCGTCGGCGCACTGGCCATCATGGACCAGCAGATATCCATCGGTTCGCTGGTGGCGACGAACATGCTGGCATCCCGCATCGTCGGTCCCTTTGCGCAACTGGTGACCCAGTGGCGGGCGCTGGTGATGGCGCGCCAGTCCGGCAAGCGCCTGTCGGAGGTGCTGAACCTGCCCGACGACCACCAGGAACAGACAATGGACCTGCCGCGTCCGGAGGGCGCGATGAGCGTGGAGGGCATGACCTTCGCCTTCGCGCCGGACCAGGAACCGGTGCTGCGCGACATCCGCCTGAAGTTCCCGGCGGGCGGCATGCACGCGGTCGTCGGCCCCAACGGTTCCGGCAAGACGACACTGCTGAAGCTGATGATGGGCCTCTACGAACCGGCCAGCGGGCGCATCCTGCTGGACGGGGCGGACATCAGCCAGTTTCCGCTGGCCCAGTTCTCCCGCTGGATCGGCTATGTCCCGCAGGAGAACGTGCTGCTGGCCGGCACCATCCGCGAGAACCTGGCGCGTGGGCGGGAGGATATCGATGACGAGGCGATCCTGACCGCGACGAAGGCAGTCGGCGCGCATGACTTCATCGTCGACCTGCCGGACGGCTACGGCACCGTGGTGGGGGAGGGCGGACGCACCCTTTCCGGCGGGCAGCGCCAGCGGCTCGCCATCGCGCGGGCGCTGATCGGTGATCCGCCCGTGCTGCTGCTGGACGAGCCTTCCGCCAGCCTTGACCGGACCGCTGAGGAAGCGCTCAGCGACCGGCTGAAACAGCTCTCCCGCGACCATACGGTCATCATGGTGTCGCACAGCTCCATCCTGCTCGGCGCGTGCGACAATGTCGTCGTGCTGGACAAGGGGGTGATCGTCAGGGGTGGCCCGGCGCACCAGGTGCTGCCCAGCCTGTCGCAGCGACGGCCCGCAGCGGCACGTCCGGTGGCCCCCGCTGCCGTCTCCGCCGCCACCAACGAGGCCGCGACATGACCACCGACGAACGCATCCAGCGCATGCAGCGCCAGGCCCGCGCCACCCTGTGGCGGGTGATCGCGCTGATCATCATCCTGCTGCTGTCGGGTTTCGGTGTCTGGGCCGCCACCGCCAAGCTCGACGAGGTGGCGGTGGCACCGGGGGAGGTGAAGCCGCAGGGCAAGGTGCGCCTGATCCAGCACCTTGAAGGCGGCATTGTCGAGGCACTGCTGGTCCGCGAAGGCGACGTGGTGGAGGAGGGGCAGCCGCTGGTCCAGATCGACCTCGCCCCCAGCCAGGCCAACCGGGAGGAAATCCGTTACCGCATCGACGGGCTGATGCTGACCGCCGCGCGTCACCGTGCGCTGGCCACGGGGCAGCCGCTGGAACTGCCGGAGGAAGTGGCGGAGCGTCGCCCGGAACTGGTGGAGAACGAGCGGGATGCCTACCGATCCCGCAACGCGCAGTACGAGACCCAGCTTGGTGCGCTGCGCGCGAAGCTGCGGCAGCGCCAGGCCGAACTGGCGGAGCTGCAGTCGAAGCGGCGCAGCATCGACGGCAACCTGGCAGTGCAGCGCAGACGCTTCGAGATGTCGAAACGGCTGCTGGAACGGGAACTGACGCCGAAGCTGGAGCACCTGGAACTGGAGGCGGAGGTCACTGACCTTGAGGGCAAGCTGGACACCGCCAACCGCTCCATCCCCCGCATCAATGCCGCCATCGACGAGGCGCGTCAGTTGCTGAAGGAGGAGGAACTGCGGTTCCGCTCTGAGGCATCGGAAGCGCTTGCCAAGTCGGAGCAGGAGATCGGACGGCTGTCGGAACTGCTGGTGGAGGCCAATGACCAGCAGCTTCGCGCCACCATCCGCAGCCCCATCGCCGGTGTGGTGAAGAATCTCGTCGCCAACACCATTGGCGGCGTCATCCGGTCCGGCGACGCGATCATGGAGATCGTGCCGCTGGACGAGACGCTGGTGGTGCTGGCGCGGCTGAACCCCAATGACCGGGGGTACGTGGAGGTGGGGCAGAAGGCGCTGGTGAAGGTCACCGCCTACGACTTCTTCCAGTACGGTGCGCTGGAGGGGCGGGTGGTGCGCATCGGCGCGGACGCCAACCGGCTGCCCTCCACGGGCGAGCCCTATTTCGACGTGGTGGTGGAGACCACGGGCGGCTTCGTCGACAAGTCCGGTGCGCTGATGCCGATCACGCCCGGCATGCAGGCCGCAGTTGACATCCATACCGGTGAGCGGTCAGTGATGACGTTCCTGCTGAAACCCTTCCTGCGCCTGAAACAGGAAGGCTTCCGCGAGCGCTGAGCACGGGACGGGCCGCCCTTGGAAAAGACCTTCATCACTGCCGAGGAACTGCTGCGCGATTCCTTCGAGCTTGGATTGCGCATCTACGAAAGCGGCTACCGGCCGTCCTTCATCGTCGGCATCTGGCGCGGCGGCGCGCCCATCGGCATCGCGGTGCACGAGGTGCTGGACCATTACGGCGTGCAGAACGACCATATCGCCATCCGCACCGCGTCCTATGTCCGTCCCGGTGAGCAGGCGTCCACGGTCCGGGTGTTCGGTCTGAACTACATCATCGACAACATCTCGGCCGAGGACCAGCTGCTGATCATCGACGACACCTTCGATTCAGGCCGCAGCGTCGATGCGGTGATCCAGGAACTGAGACGCAAGTGCCGCCGCAACACCCCCGACGAGATCCGCGTCGCCACAGTCTACTGGAAGCCGCACCTGAACAAGACCGACCGGGTGCCGGACTATTATGTCCACCAGACCGACAAGTGGCTGGTCTTCCCGCACGAGATCGACGGCCTCACCCCGGAGGAAATTGCCCGCCACAAGGCCCATCCCGACCTGAACAGGGCGATGAAGGAAAAGGCCTGAAAGGCGATATTGTCAAATATTGCCAATGGTGCGACCCTTCGTGTCTCTGTTCATTTGGCGGAGGGAAGGCCTTGCCTACGAGAAACATCAACCTGACGGAGCATTTTGACCGTTATCTGTCGGAGGCGCTTGCATCCGGACGATACAGCAATGCGAGTGAAGTGGTGCGTGCGGGTCTGCGTTTGCTGGAGCATGAGGAACAAAGGGAGCGGGCGAAGCTCGAGGCTCTGCGCAGCGCATTCCACAAAGGACAAGCCGATATCGAGAGAGGCGAGTACGTGCTCCTGGAGACGGACAGTGATATCGACGACTTCTTTGAGTCGGTCGAGGCGGAGGCGGCACGGGACTGAGCCATGGCAGGGTCGCGCTTCAGTCTCGTACTCTCGCTAACCGCGAGAGCCGATATTGCAGCAATCCATCGGTACACGATCCGGATCCATGGCAGAGAGGCCGCCAAGGCTTATGGCCGACTCTTCCGTCAGGCCTTCAGGGACATACGTGATGATCCTCTCGGTCCTGAGAGCAGGTTGCGCCCGGAGATCGGACCGAGTGTCCGCTCCTATCACATTTCCCTGAGCCGGGTGCGTGCAGGGTCAGCCGTGAAACGTCCGAGACATTTCATTTTCTACAGTCTGCTTGCCGAAGACAGGATTGGTGTGAGCAGGGTGCTGCACGATTCTCAGGACTTTGCTCGCCACTTTCCGGATTTCGGGGAAAGCTCCGAGGGGGCCTGATGGGTTACCGCTTCCGCTGGTTCTGGCGATGGCCGCTGAGGACGCGAAGCATGCCGAACAGGGTGCGGACTTCCTGTTCGCTCAGGCGGGCGCGGTGGAACATGGTGCGCAGGTTGCGCAGCATGGTGGGGCGCTTGTCCTCGACGCGGTCAAACATGCCGGCGCTGTCCAGTTCGGCGCTGAAGAAGTCCAGGAACGCCTGCATCTGGCCCGACGTGGCCGGAACCTCCTCCGGTGCCTGCCCGGACATGGCCAGCGGCAGCCCGGCCGCCATGCGCCATTCGTAGGATACCAGCAGCACCGCCTGCGCCAGGTTCAGGGAGGCGAAGGCGGGATTGGCGGGGATGTGGATGATGGCACTGGCCAGCGCCACCTCGTCATTGTCCAGCCCGGCGCGTTCGGCACCGAACAGGAACCCGACCTTCTCACCCGTTGCGATGGCGCGGTGCCCGTCCTCCGCCGCGTCGCGCGGCTGGGTCACCGGCTTCGCCATTTCCCGGCCGCGCGCCGTGGTGGCGAAGACCTGGTGCAGGTCGGCAACCGCGTCCCCCACCGTCTCGAACACCGTGGCATGGTCCAGCACCTCGTCGGCGCGGGAGGCCATGGCGCGGGCGTCCGGGTTGGGCCAGCCGTCACGCGGGGCCACCAGCCGCATTTCCCCCAGGCCGAAGTTCAGCATGGCACGCGCGGCGGCACCGATGTTCTGGCCCATCTGCGGGCGGACCAGGATGATGGCGGGCTGCGCCAGGTCGGCGTCCTGCATCCTGCGGTCGGTTCCGGCCATCAGACTGCCTTTGCGCCGTCCCGGAACAGCTTGTAGGTGATGGCATCGTGCAGCGCGTCGAAGCTGGCCTCCACGATATTGGGGGAGACACCGACGGTGAACCAGCGCTCCCCGGACGTGTCGGCGCTCTCGATCAGTACGCGGGTCACGGCCTCCGTACCACCATTCAGGATACGCACCTTGTAGTCCACCAGGTGCAGGCTCTTCAGCACGTCGGAATAGACCGGCATGCCCTTGCGCAGGGCCATGTCCAGCGCGTTGACCGGGCCGTTGCCCTCGCCCACCGTCAGGTGCTCCTTGCCGCCGGCGAACAGCTTCACGGTGGCTTCCGAGACCGTGGTGAGCTGGCCACGGGCGTTGTAGCGCCGTTCCACCAGCACCCGGAAGCGGTCGACCTTGAAATAGTCCGGCACCTGGCCCAGCGCGCGCCTGGCCATCAGTTCGAAGCTCGCCTCCGCCCCGTCATAGGAATAGCCCTCGAACTCCCGCTGCTTCACCTGCTCCAGCAGGCGGTTGACGCGGCTGTCCTTCGGATCGACATCGATGCCGACCTCGGCCAGCCGGGCAAGGATGTTGGAGCGTCCGGCCTGGTCGGAAACCAGCACATGGCGGCGGTTGCCAACCAGTTCAGGCTCGATGTGCTCGTAGGTCTTCGGGTCCTTCTGCACGGCGGAGACATGCAGCCCACCCTTGTGCGCGAAAGCCGACTCACCGACCCAGGCCTGGTTGCGGTTCGGCGCCCGGTTCAGCAGTTCGTCCAGCAGCCGCGACGTGGCCGTCAGGTGCCGCAGTTCGCCGGGACCGACGCCGGTCGCCAGGTGGTCGGCATAGAGCGGCTTCAGGCAGAAGCTGGGGATCAGGGAGATCATGTTGGCATTGCCGCAGCGCTCCCCCAGCCCGTTGAGGGTGCCCTGCACCTGCCGCACCCCGGCGCGGACGGCGGCCAGCGAGTTGGCGACCGCGTTCTCGGTGTCGTTGTGGGCATGGATGCCGAGGTTGGTGCCCGGCACATGCTTCGCCGCCTCCGCCGCGATGCGTTCCACGTCGCCGGGCAGGGTGCCGCCATTGGTGTCGCACAGCACCACCCAGCGCGCGCCACCCTCCACCGCCGCCTTCAGGCAGGCGATGGCGTAGTCGGGATTGTCACGGTAGCCGTCGAAGAAATGCTCCGCATCGAACATGGCTTCCCGCCCGCGCTCCACGGCGGCGGCGATGCTCTCGCGGATGGAGGCGAGGTTCTCCTCCCGCGGGACGTTCAGGGCGACATCCACGTGGAAGTCCCATGACTTGCCCACCAGGCAGACCGCGGCGGTATTGGCGTTCAGCACCGCGGAGAGGCCGGGATCGTTGGAGGCCGACATGCCCGCCCGGCGGGTCATGCCGAAGGCCACCAGCTTCGCGCGGTCCAGCGCGGGCGGATCGGCGAAGAAGGCCGTGTCCGTCGGGTTCGCGCCCGGCCAGCCGCCCTCGATGTAGTCAATGCCCAGCTGATCCAGCGCACGGGCAATGGTGCGCTTGTCCTCGACCGAGAAGTCAACGCCACGGGTCTGGGCCCCGTCACGCAGGGTGGTGTCGAAGAGGTAGAGGCGATCTTTGGTCATTGGTCCGGGTCTTTGGTGCTTGAAGGTCATGCCGTTTCCGGCCCGGTTGCCTTAAGCGGTGCGCCGCGCCAAGGCAAGCTTGGTGTGGTGCCCGGGCCGAGGCGGGGCCCTGCCGGTCGCCGTCCGGATCGGTGCAATGGCCCATTTCCGCGACCAGGTTCTCAGGCCGACACCCCACGTAGCCGCCGTTCGGCCCGTTCCCGTCCGATCAGGGGCAGCAGGGACTTCATCTCCGGGCCGTGTTCGCGGGCGGTGAGGGCGAGGCGCAGGGGGCGGAACAGGTCGCGGCCCTTTGCCCCCGTCTCGGCGCGGACAGCCTTCGTCCATGTGCCCCAGCTTTCCCCGTCCAGCGGTGCGTCGGGCAGCAGGTCGGCGGCGCGGGCGGTCAGTTCCGGGTTCTCCAGCACCGGTGCCAGCGGTTCGCCGACCACCGCCTGCCAGTCACGGACATCCGCCAGTCGTTCCAGGTTGCCGCGCACTGCCTCCCACAGGGCCGGGTCCAGCGGCCCTCCCAGTCGCTCCGCCGCCTGCGCCGCGGAAAGCCCGTGCACCAGCGTGGCGGAGAGCTTCGCCAGTTCCCGCTCTTCGAACCGTGCCGCCGCCCGCCCGAAATCCGCAAGTTCGAAGCCGCCGACCGCCGCCGCCAGGTCCGGAAAGGCCTCCACAGGCTGCGCGGTGCCGAGCCGGGCCAGCAGGCTGACCAGCGCCATCGGCTCGATCCCATGGTCCCGCAGGGCCTGCACGGTAAGGCTGCCCGCCCGCTTCGACAGCGGTGCGCCGTCCGCCTCCACCATCAGCGCGAAGTGGCCGAACAGCGGGACAGGGTGGCCGAGCGCCTGGAAGAGCTGGATCTGGGCCGCGGTGTTGGAAACGTGGTCCTCGCCCCGGATCACGTGGCTGATCCCCAGCTCGCCGTCATCGACGACGGAGGTGAGGGTATAGAGCGGGCGGCCATCGGCGCGGATCAGCACCGGGTCGGAGAGCGATGCCGCGTCCACGTCCTGCGGCCCGCGTACCAGGTCGTCCCACCCTACCCGTGTCCGGTCCAGCAGGAAGCGCCAGTGCGGCCGGCGACCCTCTGCTTCCAGCGCTGCCCGCTCGTCATCGTTCAGGCGCAGCGCCGCGCGGTCATAGACCGGCGGCCGCCCGGCGGCACGCTGCAGCCCGCGCTTGCGCTCCAGTTCCTCCGGCGTCTCGTAGCAGGGGTAGAGCCGCCCGGCCTGCCGCAGCCGCCCGATCGCCGCATCGTGGCG
Organism: Minwuia sp.; assembly: GCA_965228535.1. Classification (GTDB taxonomy): domain Bacteria; phylum Pseudomonadota; class Alphaproteobacteria; order Minwuiales; family Minwuiaceae; genus Minwuia. Next base: position 483,168 of record CBDDHU010000004.1, read on the forward strand.
CTCCGCCCGCTCCGACTGCCGTGCGAAGCGGTCCCAGGTCAGGCCGAGCCAGGCCAGGTCGCGCAGGATCGCGTCCTCGAACGCCTTCGTGGAGCGCTCCGTGTCCGTGTCGTCGATGCGCAGCAGGAAATCGCCGCCACGGTTCCGCGCGAACAGCCAGTTGATCACCGCAGCCTTGATGTTGCCGAGATGCAGTTCCCCGGTCGGGCTCGGCGCGAAGCGGACACGGACATCGCTTGGGCGTCGTTCCGTCATCGTGTCCCGTCCGTCGCAAGTGGCGTGGGTGAAGACATCCCGGACCCGCCGGGGCTTCCCCCCCACCTCGATCCTCCTCCGCCAGGGGGGAGGAAGGACGGAGTGCCGCCATCAGCGTGCCGTCTTCCTCGACCAGACCTCATTGCATTGTCGGCGCCGGGGAAACACGGATGGTACTGCCTCTTCAGACGGCGTGCCCGGGCTTGACCCAGGTACCCATGGTGCCACACGAGCGCCTCAAGCTGGGCACCCGGGTCAAGCCCGGGCGCGTCGTGGTTCATGGACGGTGCAGGTCGTCGTCGCATGCGGGAGCCATCGCCTCAGATCGCGTCGCGGAAGCGGTTGGTGATGGGATAGCGGCGGTCGCGGCCGAAGCTGCGGGTGGTGATCTTCACACCCGGCGGGGCCTGGCGGCGCTTGTACTCGGCAATGTAGAGCAGGTGCTCGATCCGCTTCACCACCTCCGGCGCATGTCCCCGGTCGACAATGGCCTCGAACGCCATCTCCTTCTCCACCAGGCAGTGCAGGATGTCGTCGAGCTGGTCATAGGGGGGCAGGCTGTCCTCGTCCTTCTGGTCGGGACGCAGCTCCGCCGAGGGCGGCTTGTCGATGATGTTCTGCGGCACCACCCGGCCCCGCTTGCCCAGCGCGTCCGACGGGCAATGCTGGTTGCGCCAGTCCGACAGGGCGAAGACGGTGGTCTTGTAGAGGTCCTTCAGCACCGAGTAGCCACCGGCCATGTCGCCATAGATGGTGGCGTAGCCCACGGACATCTCCGACTTGTTGCCGGTGGTCATAAGCATGTGGCCGAACTTGTTCGACATGGCCATCAGGATCAGGCCGCGGGCACGGGACTGGATGTTCTCCTCCGTGATGTCCGGGTCCCGCCCGTCAAAGACATGCGCCAGCGCCCCCTCCACCGCATCGACGGATTCGGCGATGGATACGGTGTCCAGCTTCGCCCCCATCAGGCGTGCGGATTCGGCGGCGTCGTCCAGGCTTTCCTGGCTGGTGAACTTGGACGGCAGCATGACGCACCAGACCCGGTCCGGTCCAAGTGCGTCCGCCGCGACGGCGGCACTCAACGCGGAATCGATGCCGCCCGACAGGCCGAGGATGACGCCGGGAAAGCCGTTCTTGTTCACGTAGTCGCGCAGGCCCAGCATCATCGCGCGGTAGATGCTCTCCATGCGGGATCGCGGCGGCGCGTCGGTGCCCTTCTCGCAGACCCAGCCGTCAGCGGTGCGGTTCCAGGTGGTCAGCACCAGCGCGCTCTCGAACTCCGGCATGTGCACGGCAACGGAACGGTCGGCATTGATGACGAAGGAACCACCGTCGAAGACCAGTTCGTCCTGTCCGCCCACCTGGTTGAGATAGACCAGCGGTAGCTCGCTCTCCGTCACCCGGGCGACCACGTGATTCAGGCGGACATCGACCTTGTCGTCCTCGAACGGGGAGCCGTTCGGCACCAGCAGGATCTCGGCGCCGGTTTCCGCCAGGCACTCGACCACGTCCGGGGTCCAGATATCCTCGCAGATCGGCACGCCCAGCCGCACGCCGCGGAAGTTGACCGGCCCCGGCAGCGCGCCGGAGGCGAACAGCCGCTTCTCGTCAAACACGCCGTAGTTCGGCAGGTCGTGCTTGAAGCGCGCCGCCTTGACCTCGCCTTCATCCAGCAGCAGCACGGCATTGTACAGCTTGCCGTCCTGCCGCCAGCAGGTGGTCAGCAGCATCGCCGGGCCGCCATCCGCCGTCTCCGCCGCCAGGGTCTCGGCGGCGGCGATGGCATCGTCCTGCAGCGCCTGCTTCAGCACCAGGTCCTCCGGCGGGTAGCCGATCAGGAAGAGTTCCGGGAACAGCACCAGGTCGGCGCCCATGCCGGCGGCCTCGCTGCGGATTTCACGGGCAAGCGCAAGATTCCCCTGCACGTCGCCGACGGTCGGGTTGGCCTGCGCCAGCGCGATCTGAAGCTTGTCTGTCATGGAGTTTCATTAGCCCTGCACCGCGCCGCCCGCAAGCGGTGAGGGTGTCACACGAATGAGGGTGGCACATGAACAGGGGTGGTACCTGAAACAGGGGGCGCCCCATCGGAGACGCCCCCTGACAGGCAGGTGCTGCGGAGAAGGGTCAGCCGATGGGCTGTCCGTCGTCGCGGCGGATGGCGATCACCGCCGAACGGGGCACGCTCTGGCCGCCGTCGGGGAAGTGGCTGTCGCCCTTCTCCCCCGGATGCTGCACGCCGACAAAGACGGTGCGCTTGTCCGGGGAGAAGGTGATGCCGGTGATCTCGCATTCCTTCGGTCCGACCAGGAACCGCCGGATCTCGCCGGAAACCGGGTCCGCCACCAGCATCTGGTTGTTGCCCTGTCCGGCAAAGTCCTTCGCGTTGGAATAATTGCCGTCGGTCTGGATCCACATCAGCCCCTTGCTGTCGAAGCCGAGGCCGTCCGGGGAATTGAAATTGTTCTCCGCCGTCACGTTCTCCGAACCGGCATTGGCGTCGTCATGCACTGCGGGGTTGCCCGCCGTGACGAACAGGTCCCAGCCGAAGCCGTCCGCGGTGTGGTCGCCATTGTCCGGCACCCAGCGCACGATCTGGCCGTACAGGTTGGCCTTGCGAGGGTTGGGGCCGCCCACCGGGGTCTCGTCACCACCGGCATTGGGCTTGATGCCCCGGTTCTTGTTGTTGGTCAGGCAGCAATAGGCCTCGACCCGGTGCGGGTTGGCCGCAACCCATTCGGGCCGGTCCATGGTGGTGGCGCCGACGGCCGAGGCGGCCTGGCGGGTATGGATGCGGATCTCCGCGTCGTTCGCCATGCCGGTGCTGGCCGGGGTCAGCTCCACCCATTCGCCGCGCATGTCGTCGCTGAACTTCGCCACGTAGAGGCGGCCATCCTCCAGCAGGTCGCTGTTGTCGCCGCCCAGGCTGTAGGTCCCCGCGCTGACGAAGCGGTAGAGGAACTCGCCCCGCTCGTCATCGCCCAGGTAGACAACGACATGGCCGTTGGCGGCCACCACGACCTCGGCATTCTCGTGCTTGAAGCGGCCCAGCGCGGTGCGCTTCTTCGGGGTCGAGGTCGGGTCGGTCGGGTCGATCTCGACGATGTACCCGGCGCGGTTCGGCTCGTTCGGGTGCCTGGCGATGTCGAAGCGCTCGTCGGCGCTGGCCCAGGCATAGCCCCAGTCCTTCAGGCCGACGCCATAGCGCCGGAGCGCGTCGGAGACCTTCAGTTCCGGATCGCTGGAGGAGAAGTAGCCGTTGAAGTTCTCCTCGCAGGTCAGGTAGGTGCCCCACGGCGTGCGGCCATTGCCGCAATTGTTCCAGGTGCCCAGGGCGCGGGTGCCGGTCGGGTCGGCGGCGGTCTTCAGCAGGTCGTGCCCACGCGCGGGGCCGGTGATCTCCATCGGCGTGTCGGCGGTGATGCGGCGGTTGAAGGGGGAGTCCTTCACAACGCCCCAGAAGCCGTCACGCTCCGCCACTTCGACGATGCTGACACCATGCGCGGCCTTGCCCTTGCGCACGTCGTCGGCGTTCTCCGGCAGGCCGGAGTCGCGGTTGCCGTACATGATGCTGCGGTTGGTGTACTCGTTGTTCACCGCCAGGATCGTACGTCCCTGGTGGCTGAACAGCGACATCCCGTCATTGTTGTCGCCGAAGGCACGTTCCTGGCTGGCGCCCGTGCCACGCGTCGCCGGATCGAACGCGGCAGCGCCGGGGAAGATCGGGTCACCCCAACGGGTGACGATGTGCCAGCTGTAGCCGTCCGGAACGGTGACCGTGTCATGGGTGTTGGCGGCCACGGCCCCGAACCCCAGGCGGCTCGGCGCGGCGTGGGCGGCGGCACGGGTGGAGACCGGGGTCAGCGCGGTGCTGCCCATGACGAAGGCGCTGGCGCCGAAGGCAATCGAGCCGCCCAGGAAGCGGCGGCGGGACATGGCGCGGTCCACGACGGCATCGAACCCGGTCGTCTCCGGGCGCGGATCATTGGCCTCGTCAAACGCATCGAAGGACTGATGGTCGGTGGAGCTGGCGTGAGTGTCTGGCATCTGTTTTCACCTGAATGAGGAACGCGACCCGTCCCCGCAGGCCGCACCCCCGTCATCTGCCAGACACATCTTTCAGGGCTGTGACAGGCCGGATGCCAGTTTGACCCCGGCCTCGGCCATGTCGCGCAGGGCGCCATCCAGGGATCCGTCCTGGTCGATGGCGCGGCAGCCGGGCAGGTGCAGGGTGACGTCGAAGCCCAGCCTGCGGGCGTCCAGTGCCGACCAGGCGACGCAGAAGTCGGTGGCCAGCCCGGCCATCACTATGTGGCGGAACCCCCGGTCCCGGCACCATCCGGCAAGGCCTGTCGGCGTGCTCCCGTCATTCTCGAAGAAAGCGGAATAGCTGTCGAGGCCGGGGCGGAAGCCCTTGCGCACCACCAGTTCGGCGCGGTCGGTGTTCAGGCCGGCATGGAATGCCGCGCCTTCGGTGCCCTGCACGCAATGGTCCGGCCAGAGGGTCTGGGGGCCATGCTCGGTTCCGATGCTGGAGAAGGCAGCCGCGCCCGGATGGCTGGAGGCGAAGGAGAAACGGCCTGCCGGGTGCCAGTCCTGGGTCAGCGCCACATGGCTGAAACGGTCGACCAGGGCGTTGGCGACCGGCACCACCGCGTCGCCGTCAGCCACCGCCAGCGCGCCGCCGGGGCAGAAATCGTTCTGGATGTCGATCAGCAGCAGCAGGTCGGCGGCAGGATCAGGTGCTGTCATGGATCAGGAGAAGGCCTTGAAGGTGATGGTGGTGAAGGTGTCCTTCACGCCGGGCAGCATCTGGATCTGCTCGTTGACGAAGTGGCCGATGTCCTGCGTGTCGGTCAGGTAGCACTTCATCAGCAGGTCCCATTCGCCGGAGACCGAATGCACCTCAGAGACCTGCTCCACGTTCTCCACGGCCTCCGCCGCGACGCTGTAGGCCTGGCCAAGCTGGCATTTCACCCAGATGAAGATGGTCTGCATGATGGTGCTCCTTTTCCGTGGCGGCACGTGGCTGGCCGCAGTCTGTCCGAATTGTCCGGCTCATGCCAGTTGCAGGGCGTCGAGCAGCAGCGATTCCGCCCGTTCAACCCGTTCCTCGTCAGGTCCGTAGAGGCGGGCGACGGGCTTGCGCGGGCTGGTGGCCGTGCCGATGGGGGCGATGCGGCCGATGGCGCCGCCTCCACCCAGCGCCTGCAGCGCCGCCCTGACCGTCCCGGCCTTCCAGCCGCTGACGGTGCTGCGGCGGGGGGCGATGACGTCACGCCGGGTCGCGCCCAGCGGGGCCAGCAGGCCGGGCTCGCTCATCACCTCCTGCCCGAACATGGCGGCGAAGCGCTCCGCCGCCGTGCCGGACCTGAGCGCCCCGTCGATGGCGTAGCCGGCGCTGGTCTGGTCGAAGATCCGCATGCCGGACAGGATGAAGGCGCCGGTCTCCAGCACCGCGCGATGCAGGTTGCTGCCACTCGACCGCCCGTTCAGCAGCGCCACCACCTCGTGGAAACGCGCCTTGCCCAGTGTCCGCCCCACAGGCAGGTCGCGGGTGAAGGGCGGCTCCCCGATCCAGAACACCCGTTCCGCCGGAATGCGCTCCGCCATCGCCGCGCCGGAGCCGGGCATCAGCATCAGGCCTGCGCTGCTGCGCCGGTCAACGTCGAAGGCGACGAAATCGTCCAGCGCCGCGACCACCTGCAGGCCCGAGGCCGCCAGAACCGGCGCGAGCGCCAGGACGAGGGCGGTCGGCGGCTGCTCGGTCGAGAGAAGGCCGATGGTGGCAGGCATCCGGGGTTCCGTTCAGGGCTTGGGACTGGTCCAACAAGACATGATGGCACGCGGCATCCGATTCGTTCAGGCGGCTTCACCTTTTGCTGAGGGGCTTGTCCCGCCATGCCTGCAACGCGATATCAGATGCGGTCAGGACAGAAACACGAGGACCCGCCCATGCCCCGTCGCGCCCCGATCCTGCCGGTTCTGCTGATCCTGGCGTTCCTGCCCTTCGCTGCCAGTTCGTCACCGTGGGAGCGCCTGTTCGCGCCGGACGCCGAAATGTGGGAAATCTGGACACCCTACACCCCGTCGTCGGAACTGCAGCCCGACCATGGCGACTGGGATGCGATGCTGCGCCAGCACCTGGTGCGCGGCCCGAACGGGGTGATGCGTGTCGACTATGCCGCCTTCGCGCAGGACCGTGCGCGGCTGGACGCCTACATCGCGCGGCTGTCGGCGACACCGGTCAGGGACCTGGACCGACCGGCGCAGATGGCGTTCTGGATCAATCTCTACAACGCGCTGACCGTTCAGGTCGTGCTCGACCACCCGACCGTGACCAGTATCCGCGACATCGACATTTCGCCCGGCCTCTTCAGCTCCGGCCCCTGGGATGCGGAACGGGTCACGGTGCAGGGGCAGGCGCTGACGCTCAACGATATCGAGCACCGGATCCTGCGTCCGATCTTCGAGGACCCGCGTGTCCACTACGCGGTCAACTGCGCCTCCGTCGGCTGTCCCGACCTGAGGGCGGAGGCCTACGTGGCGGAAAGGCTGCAGGAACAGCTGGACGACCAGGCGAAGGCCTATGTCAATCACCGCCGGGGCGCGCGGATCGACGCCGAGGGCGAACTGGTCGTGTCCTCCATCTATGTCTGGTTCCGGGAGGACTTCGGCGATACCGACCAGGGGGTGATCGAGCACATGCTGCGCCATGCCGAGGGCAGCCTGCGCAACCGCCTGACCACCATCAGCAGGATCGGCGGTGACGGTTATGACTGGCAGCTGAACGGCATCGTGCTCGACCGGACGGATTGAGCTGAGGCATTGCCTGATCCAGCTTGACCTTCCAGTGACTGGAAGCTGCATTCAGGCCCGGAATGCGCCAGGTCAACAGGAGCAACAGGCGATGAACGACAGCCCGGCACTGGCCGGGCAGGGAATCCTGCCCGCCATCCTCGGTCCCGCAACCGAACCGGTCGACGGGGCGGTGAAGGATCCTGTCTGCGGCATGACGGTGGCGCTGGATGCGGGCAAGCCGTCGCTGCAGCACGGGGGCCATACCTTCCATTTCTGCGGCAATGGCTGCCGCACGAAGTTCGGCAACGATCCCTGGTTCTACCTGTCCGGCAACAAGGCGCGGAAACGCCAGGCGGCACCGAAGGACGCCACCTACACCTGCCCGATGGACCCGGAAGTGGTGCAGCAGGGCCCGGGAACCTGCCCCAGGTGCGGCATGGCGCTGGAGCCGATGGACGGCGTGGCGGAGGGGCCGAACCACGAACTGATCGACTTCTCCCGCAGGCTCTGGATCAGCATCGGCATGGCGGTCCCGATCCTGGCGCTCACCATGGTGCCGATGGCAGGCATCCCGGTACGTGGATGGGTGGGGGAACCGCTGGCGACCTGGCTGGAAAGCCTGTTCGCGACGGTGGTCATCTTCTGGGTGGCGCTGCCATTCTTCCAGCGCGGCTGGACCTCGATCCGGACCGGCAACCTGAACATGTGGACCCTGATCATGATCGGGGTCGGCGCGGCCTATGCCTATTCCATGGTCGCGGCCTTCCTGCCGCAACTGTTTCCCGACAGCTTGCGCGATGCCGCCGGTCATGTGCCGGTCTATTTCGAGGCGGCGGTGGTCATCGTGACGCTGGTGCTGGTGGGGCAGGTGATGGAACTGCGCGCGCGGGAACGGACGGGCGACGCGATCCGCGCGTTGCTGGACCTGGCCCCGAAGACGGCGCGGCGGGTGCTGCCGCATGGCGGGGAATATGACGCGCCGCTGGAGAACATCATCGCCGGTGACACGCTGCGGGTCCGGCCCGGAGACGCGGTGCCCGTCGATGCCGTGGTGCTGGAGGGGCATTCGACCGTCGACGAGAGCATGCTGACCGGTGAACCCCTGCCGGTGGAGAAGCAGCCCGGTGACAAGGTCACCGGCGGCACCATGAACGGCGATGGGTCACTGCTGATCCGGGCGGAGAAGGTCGGCGATGACGCCATGCTGGCGCGCATCGTCGCCATGGTTGCCGCGGCACAGCGGTCGCGCGCGCCGATGCAGCGGCTGGCGGACCGGGTCGCGTCCTGGTTCGTGCCGACGGTGGTGGTGGCGGCGCTGGCGGCCTTCGTGGTCTGGCTGGTGCTGGGGCCGGAACCGGCGCTGGCCCATGCGGTCATCGCCGCCGTCTCCGTGCTGATCATCGCCTGCCCCTGCGCGTTGGGCCTGGCGACACCCATGTCGGTGATGCTGGCCACCGGACGCGGCGCACAGGCCGGGGTGCTGGTGCGGGATGCGGAGGCGCTGGAGCACATGGCGCATGTGGATGCGATCATCGTCGACAAGACCGGGACACTGACGCAGGGCAAGCCCACCCTGACCGAGGTCATCGTCACCGGCAACCTGCGGGAGAAGGCGATGCTGGCCATCGCGCGCGGGCTGGAGAGCGGCTCCGGCCATCCCCTCGCCGCGGCCATCGTCGATGGCGTGGCGGCGCGTGACATTCCCGCCGCGACCGTGACCGATTTCGTCTCCGTCACCGGCAAGGGGGTCAAGGGGATCTCCGCCGGGGTACCCGTGGCGCTGGGCAATGCTGCGATGATGCGTGACCTCGGGATCGATCCGGAAGAGGGGGAGCGGATCGCCGATGGCCTGCGCGACCGGGGCTGCACCGTGATGCACGTGGCCGTGGACGGGCAGGCGGCGGGGCTTCTGGCGGTGACCGACCCGCTCCGTCCCGGTGTCGCGGCGGCGGTCGGCGCACTGGAAGCCGCAGGTATCCGGGTCGTCATGGCCACGGGCGACAACAGCCGGACCGCTGATGCCGTGGCCGGGCAACTGGGCATCGGCGAGGTCCGGGCAGGCATGCTGCCGGAGGACAAGCAGGCTCTGGTGCAGGAACTGCAGGCGGCGGGGCATCGGGTCGCCATGGCTGGAGACGGTATCAATGATGCGCCCGCGCTGGCTGCGGCAGATGTCGGGCTGGCCATGGGCACCGGCGCGGACGTGGCGCTGGAGAGCGCCGGGATCACCCTGCTGAAGGGCGACCTGCAGGGGGTGCTGCGGGCGCGTCGACTGTCGCTGGCGACGCTGCGCAACATCCGCCAGAACCTGTTCTTCGCCTTTGCCTACAACAGCATCGGCGTGCCGGTCGCGGCTGGCGTGCTCTACCCGCTCACCGGCGCGCTGCTGTCACCGATGCTGGCGGCGGCGGCGATGAGCCTGTCCTCCGTCTCCGTCATCGCCAACGCCCTCAGGCTGCGCGCGCTGCAACTCGACCGCGACTGACCTATATGGGTGTTCGGCCCGCATCGGGGCCGGTCGGCATGTGGAGGGCAGCAGATGCAGGACTTTGACGCGATCTACCGCATCGCGGCGGAGCGGCAGGGCGGTGTGGACAAGCTGGAAGCGCGGCTGACCCGACCTGTTCCGGCGGCGGAACTGGCGGCGGTGCCGGGGGACCGCTGGCTCGCCGCGATGGCGAAGTGCCTGTTCCAGGCCGGGTTCAACTGGTCGGTGATCGAGAAGAAGTGGCCGGGGTTCGAGGCTGCCTTCGATGGCTTCGACGTGGCGCGCGTTGCCTTCTATCACGATGAGGACCTGGACCGGCTGCTTGCCGACAGTCGCATCGTGCGCAACGCCGCCAAGATCAGGGCCGTCATCGAAAATGCCCGTTTCCTGCAGGACCTGGCCGGGGAACATGGCAGCGCCGGTGCGGCCTTCGCCAACTGGCCGAACGATGATCATGTCGGGCTGTTGCAGATGATCGCGAAGCGCGGCAGTCGCCTGGGTGCGGTCACCGGGCAGCGCATGCTGCGCAGCATGGGCCGCGACAGCTTCATCCTTTCCCCGGACGTGACGGCGCGGCTGATCGCGGAGGGGGTGGTCGACCGGGCGCCGGGCTCGCAGCGCGACATGCGCGCGGTGCAGGAAGCCTTCAACCAGTGGTCCGCGCAGTCCGGTCGTGGCCTGACGGCCATCAGCCAGACCCTAGCCTTCAGCATCGACCACGCCACGGCCTGATGCAGGGGCCGGACCCTTTCGCTATGATCCCCGCATGACGAACGACAGCTACAGCTTCCCGCAGTTCTCCGTCGCGCCGATGATGGACTGGACGGATCGCCATGACCGCTACCTGCTGCGCGTGATCTCGCGGCGCGCGCGGCTCTATACCGAGATGGCGACCACGGGCGCGCTGATCCATGGACCGAGGGAGCGGTTGCTGCGTTTCGACCCGTCGGAGCATCCGGTGGCGCTGCAGCTTGGTGGTTCCGATCCAGCGGACCTCGCCGATTGCGCGGCGATGGGTGCCGATGCTGGCTATGACGAGATCAACCTGAACTGCGGCTGCCCCTCCGACCGGGTGCAGAATGGAGCGTTCGGTGCCGTCCTGATGCGAAATGCGAGTCTCGTCGCGGACTGCGTGGCGGCGATGAAGGCCCGCGTGGCGGTGCCGGTCACCGTGAAATGCCGCATCGGGGTCGATGACCAGACGCCGGAGGAGGTGCTGCCCGATTTCGTGCGCCGGGTCGCGGATGCCGGGGCGGACGCGGTGATCGTGCATGCCCGCAAGGCCTGGCTGTCGGGCCTCAGCCCGAAGGAGAACCGGGATATCCCGCCGCTCGACTACGGGCTGGTGCACCGGCTGAAGGCAGCTTTCCCCGATGTGCCGGTGATCCTGAATGGCGGGCTGGAGACGCTGGACGCCGCGGAACCGCACATGAAGGCGCTGGATGGCGTGATGCTGGGGCGTGCCGCCTATCACCGGCCCATGCTGCTGGCGGAGGTGGACCGGCGCTTGTTCGGCGACGATGCCCCGCCGCCAGACCTTGCCACGGTGGTGGAGGGCTTCCTGGAACATGTGGAGCGGGAACTTGCGATGGGCACGCCGCTGCCCCACATGACCCGGCACATGCTGGGGCTGGCGAGCGGCCTTCCCGGTGCCAGGACGTTCCGTCGGATCCTGGGGGAAGAGGCCCGGCAGCCCGGCGCGGGACCGGAAACGGTCCTGCGAGCCCTTGCCGCCGTGGACCTGACCGCAGCCCCTGTGGCAGCCTGAGCGGCACCGGGTCGGAATGGTTCGCGCTTTCGGGAGAATCTGGCCCGTGTCTTGCCTTGCAGGAGTGCAGGCAGGTCTCTGGAGGAATGTCAGGACATGACAGCACTGAATGACACATCGACCGTGGGCGCCCGGCGCAGCCTGAATGTGCCGCCGGCAGGCGGCACCCGGCGTGCCGGTTCGGTGCAGCGTCCGGCGTCGGGCCCCCAGCGACCGGCGCAGCCGCAGCCGCAGGCTGCGCCGGAACAGGCTGCCAGTCCCCGTCCAGCCGCGCCGCAGGCCGGCTCTGCGCAGCCCGCGACCGGAAATATCGACACGACGCTGCGGGATCGCATCAACCGGCTTTCGCAGGCCCGCAACAACCTGTTGCGCCGCCGTTCCGGCAACGCGACCATCGATGAGTCGGTGGCAACCTCGGCTGCACAACAGATGCAGCCCGCCGAGACATCCCGTCCGGAAACCCACCGCCCGGAAGCGGTTCCGGCTTTCGAGATTCCGGAGGACATCGAGATCGAGACGACCGAGGCGCGGGATGCGCAGGAGGTTGACCTGACCGGTGCCGGCACCGCCTCGCGGCAGGATACGGTATCGCCGTCATCGACCGCCAGGCAGCAGCCGGTGACCGATGACGGGGCGGGCAATCCGCGCCAGTCCGCCCGGCGGCGCACGCCGGAGGAGCAGGCCGCACAGCCGTGCAAGCCGGTGGCCGAGGAGACGGCTGGCCTGCCGGTGGAACGGCGAACCAGCAGCCCGGACGTGGCGCGCAGCGCGGTTCGCGAGGTCGCGGGCCCGGCACGCGGCGACGAGAGCGCCCTGAAGGCGGAGATCGAGACGCTGCGTCGGGAACTGGCCGACATGCGACGGGAAGTCCGCGCGCTGCGGGAAGCGGGGCCGGGTGGCCTGGGTCCGGTGGAGCGCGCGGTGCAGCGGCTGGCGCAGCGCATGGACAGGATCGATGGCGGCGCCCAGCCGATGATCGCGGACGGGCAGCTGGAGCAGCGGAAGCCGAAACGGTCAGGCTTGCTGGGACTGTTCAGCGGTCGGCGCTGACCGGCCCGGCAGGGCTGCCCGTTGCAGCCTGATCAGGTCAGGGTAATGCGTTCCGCGGGCAGGTATATGCGGGCACAGGTGCCCTGTCCCGGTGCGCTTTCCAGGTGCAGCGTGCCGCCATGCAGCTGGCACAGGTTCTCGGCGATGTTCAGGCCCAGGCCGGTACCTTCATGATCGCGGGTGGTGTGGTTGGCGGCCTGCCCGAAGGGTTGCATCGCCAGTTGCAGTTCCAGCGGTGACATGCCGATGCCGGTATCGGTCACGGTGATGTGGAACCGGTCATCGACAGGGCCGGCGCTGACTGTGACGGTGCCCTCTGCCCGGCTGAACTTCACCGCATTCGACAGCAGGTTGACCAGCACCTGTCGCAGGCGCAGCCCGTCGCAGCGCACCACGACCTCCGGCAATGACGGGTCGAGATCCAGTGCGACCCCCTTTCGCGCCGACTGCGGGCGGACATTGTTCAGCGCGGCATCCAGCAGTTCGGAAAGGGCGATCTCGTCGGCGGCCAGTTCGACCCGCCGCGCCTCGACCTTGGCGATGTCGAGAATGTCATTGATGATGCCCAGCAGGTGACGGCCGCTCTGGCGAATGTCCCCGGCATACTCGGCGTAGCGTTCATCGCCGATGGGACCGACGATCTGCTGCTCGATCAGTTCGGCAAAGCCGATGATCGCGTTGAGCGGCGTGCGCAGTTCGTGGCTCATGTTGGCCAGGAAGGCGGTCTTGGCCAGGCTGGCCTGCTCCGCCTCCTCCTTCGCCTCCATCAGCTGCTTCTCGGTCATGATCTCCCGCGTCACGTCGCGGCCGCTGCCGCGATAGCCGGCGAAGTCCCCATGCATCGTGAACACGGGGATTGCGCTGATCGAGACATAGACCTTGCCCTTGGCGGGATGCATCCGCGGATGGACGAAGTCACGGATCGGCTCGTGCGCCTCCAGCAGGGCGACGTGCTGCCACCAGTCCGTCAGGGTGGTGATCTCGTCGGTGACGGGGTCGCCCTGTTCCAGCATGTCGCGGCGACTGTGGCCCAGCAGGACGTCGGGCGAAATGCCGGTCACGTCCTCGAATTGGTCGGAGAACCAGCAGAAGCGCAGGTTCGCATCCATTTCCCAGAACCAGTCGGTCCCGGCCAGTGCAAAGTCCAGCAGCCGCCGTTCCGCGCTGTAGGGCGCGGGCTTGCCGAGCGAGGGAAAGCGTGAGGCATCAGTCGCAGGTGCGGCAGCGCGCGAATCGCTCGTCTGGGGTGCTGGATGCATCGGGACCTGCTTCTTGTTCTTCATTGTTCTTGTAGGTCTGCAAGTCCTGCATTTTGGTTAACAGCAGATAACCATTCTACGCATGGCTCTGCCCGTAATACAGCCCGACCGTGTGTCGTGCCTCCGCGAAGAACAGCCATCTCTCCAGGAATGCGCCTGTCAGGAACAGCGCGGCCGCGATCACCGTGACCAGTGCCGTGCCGCCGGTTCCTGCCGCCACGGCCAGAAGCAGTGCCAGCAGGGGCAGCGCTAGGCAGAGCAGTGCGACCCGTCGCAGCTTCACCGCATGTCGGCGGGCGACGCGGAACCCCATCTCGCTGGTCAGCCAGTTCTCCGTCACATGCGGTCGTTCGAACAGGCTGACCTCTCCCATTGCGCCAAGCCCCGTGGCGGTTCCGACGGTGCTGGCCGGCGGTTCTGCCAGGTGCCGCCACCAGAGCTGCTTGACCAGGATCAGCGCAACCAGGGCAAGGGCGGTCAGCAGCATCAGGGGCATGGAGACCGGCAGGCCGATGATGGTCCGCAGGGCAAGGCACAACACGCCACCACCGCTGATCGCCGCCAGCAGGTAGACGGTCACGGTCAGTGGCGTTGCCCAGGCCCGGACGGCGCGGATGGTCTGGTAGATCATGCCGGTGCAGAACACGGTCAGCAGCGATCCGGCGGCGGCAAGCAGGGCTGCCGCGTGCCAGTGGCTGCCGGCCAGGAACAGGCCCCAGAGCGTGGCCAGCAGGGGCAGGAATGTCAGCATGGCGGCGACGCCCTCCCGGCTCAGCCAGCTTGTCCGCCACTGGCTGAAGGCAAAGCGCGCCCGAGAAGGCGACTTCAGGTGCAGGGTCGAACTGAGCAGTCCGACACCGATCAGCACGAAAGCCAGCGGGTAGCCGATCCGGGCAAGCAACAGGTCCTGCTGTGGCTGGAACAGTGCGACCAGGGCCAGCCAGACCACGAGGCCGTAGCCGGTGCCCGAGAGCACGGTGAAGCAGATGACGGAGAAGGCGGGTTTCATGGCAGCTTCTCCAGCGCGCCGTCGAGCCACTTCCAGAACCCGGTGAGCGGCGGTCCGTCATCCGCAGGCGCAGCCGGAACCGGCAGCGCGGTGCGCTCGCGCGGTGGCAGGTACTTGTTCACCGGCCGCGTGCCCTGCTCCGGCATCAGGTCATAGCCGCCACGTTCCGCGACCAGGCGGCTGACATCCGATGCCGGGTCGGCCAGGTCGCCGAAGTGCCGTGCGCTGGCGGGGCAGGTGCGGACACAGGCGGGAATCCGGTCCTCCTCCGGCAGGTCGTCGCTGTAGATGCGATCGACGCACAGGGTGCACTTCTTCATCACCCCGGCGACAAGGTCCATCTCCCGCGCGCCGTAGGGGCAGGCCCAGGCACACAGGCCGCAGCCCATGCAGCGGTCCTCGTCCACCAGCACGATGCCGTCCTCGCTGCGCTTCAGCGAGGCACCGGTGGGGCAGACGGTGACGCAGGGTGCATCGTCGCAATGCAGGCAGGACTTCGGGAAGTGGACCAGCCGGGCATCGTCGCCGTCCGTCACCTCGAAGCTGTGGATGCGGTTCAGCCAGGTGCCGGAGACATCGGCGCCATAGGGGTCGGTGTCGGACAGCGGTGCCAGGTCGCCGCCGGTGTTCCATTCCTTGCAGTTCACCGCGCAGGCATGGCAGCCGACGCAGGTGTCGAGGTCGATCACCAGCCCCAGCTTCTTCTCGGTCGTGGTCGGCAGGGCGGTCATGTGCGCATCCGCCGGTCGGGGTGCCAGGCACGGGACGCCGGTCGCTCCGCCGTGCCTTCGAGCGGCGGCTGCGCGGGGAAGCGTGGCAGGGTGCGGGCCATGTCGCCGTCCCGCACCTTCTCCAGCCGGACGCGCAGGTCGAACCAGGCGGCCTGGCCGGTGATCGGGTCGGAATTGGCGTGACGGTGGCCGTCGCCGCGGTCGGGCAGCAATTCGTGGATCAGGTGGTTGAGCAGGAAGCCCTTCTCCGCCTCCGGCGAGTCCGGGCTGAGGGTCCAGGCTCCTGCCCGCTTGCCGATGGCGTTCCAGGTCCAGATCGTGCGGTCATTGACGGCGGCCATCCGTTTCACGGGCACACGGATGCGCCCATGATGCGAGACCACGTCGACCAGGTCGCCATCTGACAGTTCCATCCGGTCGAACAGGTCGGCGGGGATGTGCATGGCATTGGCGGTGTGGATCTGGCGCAGCCAGGCGTTCTGCGAACCCCAGCTGTGGTACATCGCCATTGGCCGCTGGGTCAGGGCATGCAGGGGATAGTCGTCCGCGTTCACCTGTTCCCCCTCCAGCGGTGCGTACCAGCGCGGCAGCGGGGTGAAGGTGTCGGCGATGCGCTGCCGCAGGTGCTCCGGCGGTTGCCGGTCGCCGTGACCCAGGGCTGCCAGCCGGAACTTCTGCATCGGTTCCAGGTAGAGCTGGAAGGTCACCGGCGCGGGACTGTCGAAGAAGCCCATCTCCACGGCGAAATCCTGGTAGGCGCGGTTGGCGAACTTGAAGAAGCGCGCCTCCTCCGGAATTTCCGAACTCCAGAAGCCGCCATTGGCGATGTAGCGGTCGAGCTGGTGCGGATTGACCTCGCCGCGGCCAGCGGCCGTGCCGTCCACCCCCCGGAAACCGGCCAGCGGGCCGATTCCCGGCTTGCGCAGGTGATTGACCATGTAGTCGGCATAGTCGTCGTAGGTCGGCGCGCCATCCTCCCCCACGAAGCCGGGCAGTCCCAGCCGCGCGCCCAGGTCGATCAGCACGGTCTGGAAGCCGCGCACGTCCCGGTCGGGTTCGATCACCGGCCAGCGGATCGCGTCCGCCACCATGTCCGGCTCCGCGATCGGGCGGTCCAGCAGGGAGATGCAGTCATGCCGCTCCAGGTAGGTGGTGTCGGGCAGCACCAGGTCGGCATAGGCCACCATCTCCGAGGCATAGGCATCGGAGCAGATGATCTTCGGGATGACGTAGTTCCCGTCATCATCGGTAGCGGTCAGCATCTCCATGGTCCCGGCGGTGTTCATGGAGGAGTTCCAGGCCATGTTGGCCATGTAGAGGAACAGCACATCGACCGCGTAGGGATCGCGGTTGAAGGCGTTGGCGATGACCATGTGCATCATGCCGTGGGCCGACAGCGGCGCATCCCAGGAGAAGGCCTTGTCGATCCTCAGCGGGGTTCCGTCATCGTCCAGCAGCAGGTCCTCCGGCCCGCGCGGAAAGCCCAGGTGCGGCCCGGCCAGCGGCTGGTTCGGCATGATGCGACCGGTGATCCCCGCGCCCGTGGGCTTCGGATGGATCTCTACCGGCTTCGGGTAGGGCGGTTCGAACCGGAAACCGCCGGGGCAGTCCACGGCACCGATCAGCACCTGCAGCAGGTGCAGCGCGCGGCAGGTCTGGAAGCCGTTGGAATGGGCCGAGATGCCGCGCATGGCGTGGAACGAGACCGGTCGGCCGGTGAAGCCGTCATGCTGCGCCCCGTCCATGTCGGTCCAGGGCTGGTCGATCCGGATCTCCTCCTCGAACGCGACGCGTCCGATCTCCGCTGCCAGGGCGCGGATGCGGTCGGCGCTGATGCCGGTCTCCGCCGCCACCGCCTCCGGCGTGTGGGCCGGGTCCAGCGCGGTCTCCGCGATCAGTTCGAAGGCGGGTCGGGCGTTACCGCCATCGGGCAGTTCCACGCGGCCCCGGAGGGCCGGATGCCCGGTCTCGGTGACCATCTCACCGCTCCGCCGGTCCAGCATCAGCGGGGTGCCGTCCGCGTCGCGCAGGAACAGGCCGTCATCCGCTTCGCCGGGTCGGTCGATGACCAGCCATCCGGCGTTCGAATAGCGAGTCAGGTAGTCCAGGTCGATACGGCCATTGCGCATCAGCTCGTGAATCAGGCTGAGCACCAGCAGGCCGTCGGTACCCGGCCGGATGCCGAACCAGTCATCGGCCACCGCCGAGTAGCCGGTACGGATCGGGTTCACGGAGACGACCCGGACGCCGCGCTGCTTCAGCCGGGCGATGCCGGCCTTGATCGGGTTGGAGTCATGGTCCTCGGCCACCCCGAACAGCAGGAACAGCTTCGTGCGCTCCCAGTCCGGCTGGCCGAACTCCCAGAACGCGCCGCCGATGGTGTAGATGCCGGCAGTCGCCATGTTGACGGAACAGAAGCCGCCATGGGCGGCATAGTTCGGGGTGCCGAACTGCTGCGCCCAGAAACTGGTGAGGGACTGGCTCTGGTCCCGCCCGGTGAAGAAGGCAAGGCGCTTCGGGTTGGTGGCGCGGGCGCGGGCCAGCCACGCGGTGGCCATGTCCAGCGCCTCCTCCCACTCGATTTCCTCGAACCGGTTCTCGCCCCGCTTGCCGACCCGTTTCAGCGGCTTGCGCAGCCGGGCCGGGGAATAGTGCTGCATGATCCCGGCAGAGCCCTTGGCGCACAGCACGCCCTTGTTCACCGGGTGGTCACGGTTGCCGCCGATATAGCGCACCTGGTCCCCCTCCAGATGCACGTCGATGCCGCAGCGGCAGGCGCACATGTAGCAGGTCGTCTTCTCGATCCGTCTCTCGGCATTCTTGTGTTCGGACGGTGCCACAGTGCCTCCCCAAGCAACCACGCGGCGCATCCCGCTGCGATTCAGGGCACGTCGTGCCCCGGCCATCAAGTTTGGACGACGCGGCGGGTCCTCCGCAAGACGATGGCTTGAATGGGGGTATTCACTGCATCTATCTGCCCATGCGAATCAGCTTTTGTCCCCGGCCCCCGGGCGCGCTATGTTCCGCGCATCAACTGACGCTGAACGACAGGACCTGTCACAGGAAAGGGGAGACCAGTCATGGCTGATGCAGTCATCGTTTCAACCGCCCGCACGCCGATCGGCAAGGCGTTCCGGGGTGCATTCAACAATACCGGTGGCGCGGAGATGGGCGGCCACGTGGTGAAGCACGCCGTGGAGCGTGCCGGCATCGAGGGCGCGGAAGTCGAGGACGTGCTGATGGGCTGCGCC
Source organism: Minwuia sp. (assembly GCA_965228535.1). GTDB lineage: Bacteria > Pseudomonadota > Alphaproteobacteria > Minwuiales > Minwuiaceae > Minwuia. The sequence goes on from CBDDHU010000004.1 coordinate 501,780, forward strand.
AACCCGGAAGGCACCACCGGCGGCAACATCGCCCGCCAGATCGCGCTGCGTGCCGGTCTGCCCGTGACCGTGCCGGGTGCCACCGTCAACCGCTTCTGCTCCTCCGGCCTGCAGACCATCGCCATGGCCAGCCAGCGGATCATCGCCGACGAGGCCGACGTGCTGGTCGCCGGTGGCCTGGAGTCGGTCAGCCTGGTGCAGAACGAGCATGCCAACCGCTACCGCTCCAAGGACGAGTGGCTGGAGAAGACCATTCCCGGCATCTACTACTCGATGATCCAGACGGCGGAAGTGGTCGCCAACCGCTACAATGTCAGCCGCGAGTACCAGGACGAGTACGGTCTGCAGTCGCAGATGCGCACCGCCGCCGCGCAGCAGGCCGGCAAGTTCGATGACGAGATCGTGCCGATGACCACGACCAAGGTCGTCACCGACAAGCAGACCGGCGAGACCTCCGAAGTCCAGGTGACCCTGGACAAGGACGAGGGCAACCGCGCCGACACCAACATGGAGGGTCTGTCCTCCCTGAAGCCGGTGATCGGTGACAATGGCTTCATCACCGCCGGCAACGCTTCGCAGCTGTCCGACGGTGCCTCTGCCGCCGTGGTGATGAATGCCAAGGTCGCGGAGCAGAAGGGCCTGCAGCCGCTGGGCATCTTCCGTGGCTTCGCGGTCGCCGGGCTGGAGCCGGACGAGATGGGCATCGGCCCGATCTACGCCGTGCCGAAGCTGCTGCAGCGTACCGGCCTGAAGATGGACGACATCGACCTGTGGGAGCTGAACGAGGCCTTCGCGGTGCAGGTGCTCTATTCCCGTGACCAGCTGGGCATTCCGAACGAGAAGCTGAACGTCAATGGCGGCGCGATCTCCATCGGCCACCCGTTCGGCATGTCGGGCGCCCGCATGGTCGGCCACGCCCTGATCGAGGGCAAGCGCCGCGGCTCCAAGTACGTCGTCTGCACCATGTGCATCGGCGGCGGCCAGGGCGCGGCAGGCCTGTTCGAGGTCGTGTGATCCAGGCTGTTCCGGACACCCGGGCGGTGTCCTGGGCAACGAATGGGCAAGGGGCGGTGCCGGAGACGGCGCCGCCCCTTTCTCTTGCCGTGGTCAGGCTTCGGTGATCCGGCGGACCTGCTGCATGGTCATGAACATGCGCGCCTCGTTGCTGGCAAAGCGCTGGAATCCGAACTCCGCGTACCAGGCCCTGCGGCGCTCGAACGCCTGCGCATCTCCATCCGACATCACGTCGAGCAGCACCGCATGGCAACCGGCCTGGTCGGCGATGACGCGGGCCTTCTCGAACACATGGTGCATGAGCAGGCTTCCGACCCCGAGACCCTGGGCCTTCACATCGACAGCGACCTGGCCGAGAAACAGGACCGGGATCTCGCCGTGGCTTGGGGTGCCCCTCGGTGGCCTGGCCATCTCGGCGACATTCATCGTGCCGACATTGATGGCGTGATAGCCGAGGACCGTTGTCTGCCCAAGCTCGACGGCGACGTACACCCGGGTCATGTCGTCCTTCTGCTGCTTTCTGGCGGACAGTCGGAGGAAATTGTTCAGCCGCTCGACCCCGCAGTCTAACCAGGCGCGATCATGATGCCCCGGATCCCAGCGTTCGATGCTGATGGATGTCCGTTCAGTCAGCATCCGCAACGCGGCGGCGGTAGGCGGCGGCGGACTTGAGGGCGCGTGGCGTCGGTGCAGGCGGCGTGTCGAGTGCGGCCGCGAACAGCCTGGCGTCCTCTTCCGTAAGCACGTGGCGGGAACTGTCCTCGATGACCCGCTGTGCTTCCCTGGCGATGGCGTTGCGCAGGAAGACCGACTTGTCGACGCCAAGGGTGAAGCTGGCACGCTCGATCAGCACCGCAAGGCTGTCGCCGTGACGCACCTGCGTGGTGCGCGTCTGCTTCTCGCTGTTCAGGCCAGTCACGTTCAGGTCCAGCATGGTCGGTCTCCCTTCGTCTTTCATGTAGTGCAATTTGCACTACACAACAAGGGCCGGGGACGGTCCGCAGCGTCCCGGAAGCGGCCCTGTTACCGCGCCGCGACCTCCAGCGGGGGGACCTTGCAGATCAGCTGGTCCGGGGTCGGGCCGAGCGGGGTGGCGCTGCCGCCGGTGGCGTCGATGTTCACCTGGTGCCCGGCGATGTTCAGGCTGAAGCCGCCGCCGGGTTTCGCGGTCACGGCCTCGGCCACCGTGCCCTTGCAGCCCAGGTCAACGGCGACGAGGAACTCGGCCGTGTTCAGCTTTTCCTTCGTTGCCATGGTGGCATGCCATTGCGGCTGCCAGTCGGGCACGAAGAACTCGTCCGGGTTCGCCGGGAATTCGCTGGTCTGGCCGATGCCGAAGTCCGGTGCGCCGAGCACGGTGAAGCAGGCCTTGCCTTCACCCTTCGTGATGTTCAGGCGGTTCGTGCCCTGCCGCTCGATCTCCGTCCAGCTGTGCAGGTTCCATTCGAAGCGGCGCGGCGTGTCGGAGGCCAGGTCGTCATAGATCAGCGCCACGTCGGGGCGGAGATACATCACGGTCCGCACCGCCCTGGCGAGTTCGCCCTTGTAGGCGGCGGTGGCGTCGCCCACGGCCATGTCCATGTCACCGCAGCGGGCAAAGTTGCGCAACGTGCCCTGGGCGGAACGGTCCTGGTAGGGCTGGCCCTCCCCGCCATCATAGGTGATGGCGTTGTGAGCCTTGGTGCGCATCGTCCAGCTCTCGTGATGGGCCGATTTCCAGGTGTCGTAGTAGCCGCTGTCGATGGCCAGTGACTCGCGGCGGCCGTTGATGATGAAGCTGTTCTGGTCGGCATGGCTGTGGTTGAAGGAGCCGTAGGGGCTGGACTTGAACAGGATCGAGTAGCGGTCCGGATCATCCAGGTCGCTGTGCATCGCCACCCAGCCGATGGAGGGAAAGACCGCCGTGTCGGGCAGGTCCACATGCTCCTCCGCCAGGAAGGCCTTCACCGGGGTGTAGAGCGGGCCGTAGAGGTGGACGAAATACTCCTCGTCCGTCTCCGCCTCGGCCCAGAGCGCGGCGAGGCGGCGGCTGATCGGCGTGTCCACCCGCTGCAGGTACAGCTTCGACAGCAGGCTCCAGGCAGAGGAACGCTCGTACTCGCCGCCGTCACCGAAGGCGCTGTTGGGCGTCCCCGGCGGGATCAGGTAGCTGAAGAAGATCCCGGCCTGCTTCGGCCAGCCCATGTTCACCGGGTCGACGCCGATGGCATTCCGCAGCACGTCCCAGTACTGCATGCTGTTCATCGCGTCCCAGACGCCATAGTTCACGCCGTTGCCGAAGCCGCCATCATCGCCGCCCCAGGGATTGTTGGTGGCGAGATAGATCGGGTAGGTGCGGAAGAACCAGTTCTTCGCCCGCGGCGAATCTCCGGCCAGCAGGACCGCGATGGCGGTGATCGCCCCGGCCTGGCGGAAACCGTGGCTGTTGTAGGGCTTGCGTTCCAGCTGGCGGCGCGGATGCAGCACGAAGCGGTCGAAGGCCGCCTGCGTGCGGTACTCGATCATCCGCAGGGTCTCGGCCTTCTGCTCGTCCGTCAGCCAGCGCTTGGTGATGTCGTAGGTCAGGGCCAGCGCCAGGGAGATGCGCAGGTTCGACAGGTCGGAGGACAGGATGCCCGTAGAATGGTCCGGGTCCCATGACAGCAGGTTCGCGGCCCGGCGCCAGCTTTCCCCCAGCGTCGCCTCGTCGCGGGTCAGCCAGTAGGTGTATGTCAGGGCGGACAGGCGCACGGTCGCGCGGTTGACCTCGCTGGCAATGAAGCGGGCGACGCGGATGCGCTCGTAGAAATCCTCCACCTCGAAGGTCGCGACCGGCGGTTCCTTCGTCAGCTCGTCGCCGACCCACTTCTTCTCCACCGTCTGCCGGACACTGCGGAACAGCGCCTTGCGTTCCCCCTGCCGCAGGTCGCGCCGCAACTCGTTGAACACCTCCTTCGGTGGCAGTGCACGGGGGTTGCGGCGGTCCAGCGCCAGTTGCCACGCCTCCGAAACGGACGGCGCGACGAACTGGTGGGCGTTCGGATGGATGCGGAACTGCCGCCAGGCGCTCCAGTCCCCCGCAGGCTGCCCGGCGGGCCAGAGCCGCGCCCGCCAGCGCCAGTTGCCCTGCGCCAGCGGCGCATCGAGCATCAGGTGGTTGTCCGGGGTCAGCCGGTGCACCCGGGTTCCGTCCTCGTGGATGATCTCCACCTCGTAGGTCGTGTCCACCGCGTCGTAGCGCCAGTGAAACATCGGCGGGTTCTGCGCGGCGATGGTGCCGTTGGCCGGGTAGACGGGGAATTCCAGCGCGGTCTGCGGCGACAGGAAATCCGTCACCACCTCCGGGTTGGGCAGCCGCTGGATGTAGTCGAGCCAGACATCGACATTGCGGCCGACTGTTTCGGCACGGGACGCCGTGACGATGCAGATTGCAAGCATCGCGAGCGAGAGTGCACGAATACCGCTGCTGAAACCCATCAGGTGCCTCCTGAATTGCACGCGCAGGACCGATCCCGGCTCCGGCATTCAAGTTTCCTGCCGCCACGCCGGTCAACAGCCGATCCATCGTCCGGTTGACAGCAATCATCGGCGCACCCTACAGGGTCAGGGGCGCATTCCGTCGTTGCGGATGCCAGTTCCTGCGCCCGGTCGGGCGTGGTGGCGACAGGCCGATGCGTCCAAGGCCAGACGGGGAAGCGATGTCAGCCCAGAGCGACAGGTCAGCGAAGACGGTCCGGACCCGGTCAGGCGACAGGCCGCGCGTGCTGCTGGTGGGGCCGTTCCCGCCGACCACGGGCGGTGTCACCACCTTCATGCTGAACCTGATGGCCTCCGGGCTGGCGGAGCGGTTCGAATATTTGGCCCACACCACTTCGCGTCCGCCGAAGCGGAACGTGGTCGACAATTACGGCTATGCCGCGATCCTGAAGGGCGGCGTGTTCCGGCTGTTCGTCGCGGCCTTCGTGACGCTCTGGCATCTGGTCTCGTTTCCCTTCGTGCTCTGGTTCCGGCGCATCGACATCGTCCAGATCCAGTCCTCCGACTTCCAGACCTTCTGGGAATCCTGCGTCTACCAGTGGATCGCGCGGCGCATGGGGCGGCCGACCATGATGCGGCTCGGCGGCATCTTCGACCAGTTCTACGAAGGGTCCTCGCCACGGATGCAGCGTGGCATCCGTGCCGGCGTCGCCGCGCCGGACGTGCTGATCGTGCAGTCGGAGGGGTGGCGGGATTACCTGACCGGCCTGGGCCGGACGGGGCCGATGCTGGTGCTCTACAACTCCGTGCCGGAGGCGTCGGTCGTGCCGCTGGAGGCAGCCCGCAACGTGCGCCCCGTGTTCCTGTTCACCGCCGGGACAGAGGGCAAGCGCAAGGGTGCCTACGTGCTGATGGAGGCGCTGCAGCGCCCCGAACTGGCGGAGGTCGATGCCGCGTTCCATCTTGCGGCGGTGATCGAGCCGCTTGAGTCGCAATTCGCGACTGCGGAACTGCCGCAGCGGATCAGGCGGCAGGGTTACCTGCCCCACGCCGACCTGCTGCGCCTGATGCGCGAATGCGACGTCTTCCTGATGCCGTCGTTCGGGGAGGGCTTTCCCAACAGCCTGCTGGAGGCCATGGCGGCCGGGCTCGCGCCCGTTGTCACGCCTGTCGGGGCGGTGCCGGAGATCGTGACGGACGGGCAGGACGGACTGGTCATTCCGGCCGGGGACGCGGAAGCGCTGGCGGGGGCGATACGACGCCTGGCCGACGATCCGGCCCTGCGCCTGCAACTGGCACGATCCGCGCAAGAACGGGTGCGGGAGACGTTCGTCGCGGAGGTCGTGCTGGAACGGCTGGCGACGGGTTACGAGGAACTGCTGACGCGGAAGGGCTGATGGTCACCGGGCAGGCGAGCAGCGAGAATCTGGTGCGACTGGTGCGCAAGGCGCGCTGGTACCGCAACCGGCTGGCCGCCATGTCCGCGGCCGAGATCGCGCACCGGATGGAGGAACAGGCCCGCCGCCGCATCAGCCGCCTCTACCTGCCGCGGTCGGTCAGGCGGTTCGACGGTGCCGCGCTGGAACCGCCGGTCTGGCCCGGCCTGGCCGATGGTGTCGGACGGATCGCGGGCGATGCGGCGCTGCTGGCCGACTGGACCGAGACGGCGCGGCAGGTCGGCGCCGGTCAGCTGTCTTTCCTCGGGATCGACTGGCCGCGCCCGGCGGAGGGCGCGACGGATACCCTGCCGGACTGGCACCTGGACCCCGCCACGGGACAGCGCTGGCCCGATGACCGCTTCTGCTTCGACATCTCCTACCGCCATGCCGACGAGTATGGCGACGTGAAGAATGTCTGGGAGCTGTCGCGGCTGCAGTACCTGCAGCCGGTGGCGGCCTACGCCCTGGTGTCGGAGGATGCCGCCGCGATCAGCACCTGCGAGCGGCACCTGGATTCCTGGATCGCTGCCAACCCGGTCTATCGCGGCGTCCACTGGTCGTCGGGAATCGAGGTCGCGTTCCGCATCGTCAGCATCCTTGTCGTGCTCGGCCTGATCGGAGACCGGTTCAGCGAACGGTCGCGTGCCGGGCTGATGCGCAGCCTGTACCAGCATGGCTGGTGGCTGGCGCGCTATCCGTCGCGCCATTCCTCGGCCAACAACCACCTGGTGGCGGAGGCAGCGGGCCTGTTCATGCTGGGGACGCTCTGTCCCGGCCTTCCCGGTGCAAGGCGCTGGGCCGACTATGGCCGCGCGGTGCTGGAGCGCGAATGCCAGCGCCAGATTCATGCAGACGGTGTCGGCGCGGAGCAGTCTCCCGCCTACGCGGCGCTGACCGTCGAATGGCTGCTGCTCAGCGGTGACCTGGGGCGGCGCCTGGGCCGGGATTTCAGCCCCGAGTTCTGGTCGCGCATCGCCAGGGCGGGCGCGTTCCTGAAATGGGTGACGGATTCGTCGGGACACCAGCCGCGTATCGGCGATGATGATGACAGCCACGTGCTGGGCAACGGCATGGGGGTGGAACCGACCATCAACTCCGTCATGGCGGCGGTGGCCCATGCGACGGACCGGCCGGAGATCAGTCCCCCGGTTCCGGTGCGGCACCTGCGCCATGCGCTGATGCCCGCACCGCCGCCGAACGGCATCTGGCCGGGCGGGTTCCGGCATTTCAGCGAGGGCGGCTACTCGGTGCAGCGGCATCTGGGAAAGGGGGCGGCGGATCACCTGCTGGTCTTCGACCACGGCCCCATCGGCTACCTCTCCATCGCCGCCCATGGTCACGCGGACACGCTCGCGGTCTGGCTGCATGTGGAGGGGGAACCGGTGCTGATCGATGCCGGCACCTACCTCTACCATGCCGGCCATGCCTGGCGGGACCACTTCCGCGGCACGGTCGCGCACAACACGCTGACCATCGGCGGGGAGAACAGCTCCGAGATCTCCGGTCCCTTCAACTGGGCCCGCAAGGCCGAGACGCGGGTGCTGGAACTGAAGGATTCGCCGGATGCCTGGCAGGTCAGCGCCGAGCATGACGGCTATCGCGCCAGCCATGGTGTCTCCCACGTGCGGACGCTGGCCCGCACCGGCACGGGCACCTACCGCATCACCGACAGCCTGCGCGGTCAGCCCTCGCCGCAGCGGGTCGAGATCGGGTTCCTGGTCTCCCCCATGTTCGAGGTGGAGGCGGCGGGAACCGGTTTCCGCATCCGCGACGAGCGTGGCGTGGTGCTGACCATCCGCCACGCCGGCGGGCTGGCCGGCTGGCTGGAGACCGGGCGCTCGGCGCCGGAGCGTGGCTGGCATTCGCCGTCCTTCGGCGTGCGTGCCCCGGCGCCGCGCATCGTCTTCGCCGGTGAGCTTTCACCTGGCCGCGAAGCCGCGTTCGACCTGGAAATTCACGAGGTCGGCCAGTGAGCGGCGGGCGTCGCGCGATTGCGCGACCGCAGGCGGGGGCTATGATCCGCCGCACGGGAAACGGAATTCGCAAGTACGGAAGGGGCGTCACATGCGTCTGAGCGTCTTCGGGATGGGTTATGTCGGCAATGTCTCCGCCGCCTGCTTCGCGGCCGACGGCCACACGGTCATCGGCGTCGATCCCAACGCGGTGAAGGTAGACCTGATCAACGAAGGGGCCTCGCCCATCGTCGAGCCTGGACTGGCGGAACTGGTGACGGACGGCGTGCGTTCGGGGCGGCTGCGCGGTACCACCGACGCGGCGGAGGCGATCGCGGCCACCGACCTGTCGCTGGTCTGCGTCGGCACCCCCAGCCAGGTGAACGGCAACCTGGACCTGACCTACCTGCAGCGGGTCTGCGAGGACATCGGCGCCTGCCTGAAGACCAAGGATGCGTTCCACGTCGTCGTCATCCGCTCCACCATGCTGCCCGGCACCATCCGCGAGACCGTGATCCCGACGCTGGAGGCGGCATCGGGCAAGCAGGCCGGGGTCGGCTTCGGTGTCTGCAACAATCCCGAGTTCCTGCGCGAGGGTTCCGCCGTGCGCGACTTCCGTGAACCGCCCAAGACGGTGATCGGGGAAAGCGACCCGCGTTCCGGCGACATGCTGGCCGGTCTCTATGCCGGGCTGGACGCGCCGCTGATCCGCACCGACATCGAGGTGGCGGAGATGGTGAAGTATGCCGACAATGCCTGGCACGCGGTGAAGGTCACCTTCGGCAATGAGATCGGCGGCATCTGCAAGCGCCTGGGCATCGACAGCCACAAGGTGATGGACATCTTCTGCCAGGACACGAAGCTGAACATCTCGAAGAACTACCTGCGTCCGGGCTTTGCCTTCGGCGGCTCCTGCCTGCCGAAGGACCTGCGCGCCATCACCTACAAGGCCCGCGAACTGGACCTGCCGGTGCCGATGCTGAACGGGGTGCTGCCGTCCAACCGCTGGCAGGTGGAAGCCGGCGTCGAGATGGTGCTGTCCAAGGGCAAGCGGAAGGTCGGCATCCTCGGCTTTTCCTTCAAGGCGGACACCGACGACCTGCGCGAGAGCCCGATGGTGGAGGTGATCGAGCGGCTGCTGGGCAAGGGCATCGAGCTGAAGCTGTATGACCGCAATGTCAGCCTGGCACGACTGACCGGTGCCAACCGCGACTACATCCTGAAGACCATCCCCCACATCTCCAACCTGATGGTCGAGACGATGGACGAGGTGCTGGACCATGCCGAGGTGCTGGTGGTCGGCAACGGTGACGCCGCCTTCCGCCAGGTGCCGGAGCGCATGCGGGAGGGGCAGGTGCTGGTGGACTTCGTGCGCATCAGCGAAGGCCCCAGCGTGGAAGGCCGCTATGACGGCGTCGCCTGGTAGGGCGGACGATCAGCGTGTCCCGTCCCCGCCGCGTCCTGTTCATCGTCGAGAACCTGCCCAGCCCGTTTGACCGGCGCGTCTGGCAGGAGGCGACGACCCTGCACGCCCATGGCTACGAGGTCTCCATCGTCTGCCCCACCGGCAAGGGCTACGAGAAGAAGCAGGAGACCATCGACGGCATCCACATCTACCGCCACAACCTGCCGCTGGATGCCCGTGGCGCGCTCGGCTACCTGCTGGAATACTCAGCGGCGCTGTTCTGGGAATTCTTCCTGACCTGGAAGGTGCTGCTGACCCGGGGCTTCGACGCGATCCATGCCTGCAACCCGCCGGACAACATCTTCCTGGTCGGGGGCTTCTTCAAGCTGCTGTTCGGGAAGAAGTTCCTGTTCGACCATCACGACATCAACCCCGAACTCTACGAGGCCAAGTTCGGGCGGCGTGACCTGTTCTACCGCCTGATGCTGTCGTGGGAGCGCTGGACCTTCCGCACTGCCAGCGTCTCCATCGCCACCAACGAGAGCTATCGCACCATCGCCATCGAACGGGGGAAGATGGACCCGGAACGGGTGCACGTGGTGCGCTCCGGCCCCAGCCTGGAGCGGCTGAAGATCATCCCGCCGGTGCCGGAACTGAAGCGGGGACGGGACTTCCTGGTCGGCTATGTCGGGGTCATGGGCGCGCAGGAGGGGCTGGACCTGCTGCTGGAATCGGTGCGCTACATCGTGCATGACAAGGGCCGCACCGACGTGCATTTCGGCCTGGTCGGCGGCGGGCCGGAACTGGAGGTGCTGAAGGCGCAGGCGCAGGAACTGGGCGTGGCTGATTACGTCACCTTCACCGGGCGGGTGCCGGACCAGGACCTGCTGGAGATGCTCAACACGGCGGATGTCTGCGTCAACGCCGACCGCTTCAACGCCATGAACGACAAGTCCACCATGAACAAGATCATGGAGTACATGGCGCTCGGCAAACCCATCGTGCAGTTCGACCTGACGGAGGGGCGCTTCTCCGCCGCGGAGGCGTCGGTCTATGCGAAGCGCAATGATCCGGTCGACATGGCGGAACAGATCCTGGCCCTGCTGGCGGACCCGGAACGCCGGGCGGAGATGGGGCGCTTCGGACGCGCACGTGTCGAGAACGAATTGTCCTGGGAACACGAGGTTCCGCGCCTGCTGGCGGCCTATGACGACCTGTTCAGCCGCTGACCGTGACCTGCCTGCCGCGCCGTTCCTGCTCGGCGCGACGCTGCTGCTGGTCTGCCTGACGCTGCTGCACTTCCACGGCATGCCGCGCTTCCAGGCGGCGGGACCGCCGGTCAACCTGCTGCCGTCCGGACCGGACATCCTGGACTCCCGCGATGGCGATGCCGAACCGGCGCGTGTCGAGATCCTGCAGCCGCTGGCGGACGTGGCGTTCATCCGGGTGGAGGCCCGGCTGGCGGCGCAGGGGATCGCAAGGGGGGAACGGCGCTGGCAGCAGGGGCGGCTGGTTGCCGTGCAGGTCCGGCGTGACGGCGCACGGCGGCTGGACCTGCCGCACGTGGTGGCGCGGTTGAGTGGCGACCGCGCCAGCCGGACCTATCGCGCGACCTTCCGCATCGCACCCGACACGCAGGCGCTGCTGCTGCGGGCAGAGGTGCTGCGGACCACCGGGCGGCTCGCGCTGCAGGCGTTGCGGGTGCAGCCCCTGCAGCAGCGCCCGGGCTTCTCCGGCGGGTCGTGGTTCATCGCCGGGTGCTGGGCACTGCTGGCGCTGCTGATCAGTGGCTGGGTGCTGCGCTGCTGCCTGCACGGTCGCTGGAGACCTGCGCTGGGCTATGCCGTGGCCGCGCCCGCGCTTGTGCTGAGTATCGCCCCGGCGGCGGTCACGGCGCCGCTGCGCCTCGGCGTCGCGCGCAACCTGGACCTCTCCGGCGTGGCGGGTCAGACCGGTCGCGCGGCGGAGGCGGCGCTTTCCGCCAACCTGTTCTCGCTGGCCAAGACCGGACACGTGCTGATGTTCGCCTCAGTCGGTGCGGTGTTCCTGTTCGCCCTCTGCTGGCGGCGCGCGGCGCTGGCGCGACCGGTGCTGCTGGCGATCGGGTTGAGCACCTGTTTCGGGCTGGTGGCGGAGATGCTGCAACTGTTCAGCCCCAACCGCACCGCGAGCCTGTTCGACGTCACCATCAACCTGTTCAGCGGTACTGTCGGCATCCTCGGGGCAACCCTGCTGCTGTCGGCATGGAACCGTTTCAGCCGGGCGGCAGGTCGACGCTCAGGCGGCTGAACCGGTCGGCCGCCAGGCGCGCGAACCTGAGCGTCACCGCCTTGCGCCGCGCCGCGTTCAGCTTCAGGTCCGGTGCCTCCCGCGCGATGGCCCCGTCATAGATGTCGGCGATGATCAGGCCGCAATCGTCGGGAATGATCTCCACGGGAAAGTCCGGCGGCACGGCAAAGAAGAAGCGGTCGCAGAAGTCGCGATATTCCTGCCATTTCGCGTCGGAGCGGTAGTCGGCGAGGGACGACTTCACCTCCACGATCCAGACCGAACCGTCGCGCCCGATGGCCATGACATCCGCCCGCCGGCTGTTGCGCAGCGTGACCTCCGTCAGGGCCGGACGGTCATGCTGTGACAGCATCCGCACCACCCCCCGCGCCAGGGCGACCCCGTCCGGCCGTGTTGGAACATTCGGGAACATATCATGACCATTCCAGATATATCGATGCGTGGCAATCCCGCGCTGTTGCCTGTTTCGATTCAGGACAGGAATTCGCGTCATGCGTTTTGCATCACTTTCCGACCCTCGGCGTGCCTTCCCGTCTCGTGTCCTGTGGCAGACGGGCAACTAGATGTGGGGTCATCTGCGCCGATTGACCGTGAAACGATCATGAATCACCGGTCAATTTCTGCCTTCGCGCGCAATATGAGCAGCCGTTCAGTTGGCCCGTCTCTTGCTGTCAACAGGGGTGGAACCAATACGACCGCGCCTGGGGGATGGGCGTGACGGGTGGAGCAGGGCACATGACTGACGGCATCATCGGAACACCGAACGCGGACACGCTTGCCGGGACGGAAGCGGACGACACCATCATCGGCGGCGGCGACAACGACGTCATCGACGGCGGCGCAGGCAATGACAGCATCCGGGGTGATGGCGACAGTGATGGCGGCGCCGTCGAGATCCGGGACTTCATCGTCAACGGCTCGTTCGAGCAGGTGGCGGACGGCTCCGGCAGCCCGACCATGATCTCCACCTTCAACAGCAATGGCGATGACGCGCATGACCGCACGGAGGTCGGCTTCTACGAGGCCATTCCGGGCTGGCAGACCAGCGGCGACAACATCGAGATCCATGGCGACTGGACGGGTATCGAGAATTCACCCGCGGCGCTGGACGGCAATTTCAAGCTGGAGATCGATGGCGGCGGAACCGATCCGTTCTTCAACAACACGAACATCTTCCAGGATGTCGAGGGGCTGCTGGACGGGGAGAGCTACACGCTGAACTTCTCCCTGCTGAACCGCGACGGCGACCATGGCGACGTGGTGAAGGTCTATTTCGGCGGCGAGAAGATCGCGACCATCGAACAGACCTCGACCGGCTGGTGCGAGTACGAGTTCGAGGTCACGGGCGGTGCCGGTGACGGCTGCGACCAGCTCGAGTTCAAGATCTGGACCTATGACGAGCACGCAATCTTCATCGACAGCGTCTCCCTGGTCGGCCCGGCGAATGTCGTCGTGGAGGATGTGCCGGGTGATGACGTGATCGCGGGCGGTCTCGGCGATGACACCATCGACGGCGAGGAAGGCAACGATGTCGTCGATGGCGGAGAGGGCGCGGACCTGATCGACGGCGGTGCCGGAAACGACACGCTGAACGGCGGTGCGGACGGCACGGGCCTTGTCTCGGGCGGCGAGGAGTTCTGCGCCGAGAACGGCATTGACGGCTTCGCGGCGGTCGGCGTGACCCTGTCGGCGACCGATTTCGACGGCAGCCCGGCGACGGTCACCGATACCAGCCATGGCCTCGGCGTGGCGGGCGGCAGCCCGGTGGGTGAGCAGATCAACCATTCCAGTTCCGGCGAGACCCAGACCCTGGTCGCGGATTTCGGCCAGAACGTCGATAGTGCCACGGTCACGGTCACCCATTTCTTCCCCGACGAGGGCAATGGCGGGGAGACCGGCCAGTGGCGGGCGCTGGATGCCGATGGGCAGGAGGTCGCCACCGGCACCTTCGGTCCCGATGACATCATCACCGACCATGGCCTGGACGGGATTCCGGCGGTCGGGCGCTTCACCGTCGAGGGGATCGGCGAGTTCGCCTCTCTGGAGCTTTCGGCGCTGCCCTATGCGAACGGCGACGATGTCGGCGGCACCGATTCCAGCGACTACTTCCTCTACTCCATCAAGTTCACCACGCCCGCGGTGGTCGATGACTGCGAGGGTGACAGCGACACCATCCATGGCGGCCTGGGGGATGACGAGATCAACGGCCAGGGCGGCGATGACGTGCTGTCCGGTGACGATGGCAACGACCTGATCGATGGTGGCGCGGGCAGTGACCTGATCGATGGCGGTGCCGGCAACGACACCATCACCGGCGACAGCGGCCCCTCATCCTCCGGCGGAACCGGGGAGATCACCATCCCGCAGGGCGAGAACGGGCTCTACGACGTGGTCGGACGCGACAGCATCACGCTGACCATGGATTTCCTTGGCGGCGAGGCCTCGTTCCACAACAGCTTCGGCTTCTACCTGGCGGACGCCAGCGGCACCCCGCTCTCCGGCGAGATCGTCAAGGCCGACGTGAAGACCTCCGACGCCGGGGAAGGCGTGGACGTGCTGACCTTCACGCTGAACGCGGCGCAGCTTGGTGGCGCGGCGCAGCTTGGCCTGTTCCTGATTCCCGATGGCGGCAACCAGAATCCCGGCCTGGCGGATGGCACCGCGGTGACCTTTGCCGACAATGGCCATGGTGAGCTGCAGGCGCTGGTCGATGGCACCCCGGTCGCGGCAGCCGGCGGGCACGGCCCGGTCTTCTTCTCCGACGCCAGCCTGAATGGTGACGGTGTCGATCACGAGACCGACAGCGCACTTGCCGGCAACTCCAACTGGGAAGACCTGGAGAACGGCGGCGACAACGACTTCGACGACGTCAACTGGCAGGTGGACGTCACCACGACCGAGGTCTGCGAGACCACCCATGACGACACCATCAATGGCGGTGAGGGGCATGACGACATTTCCGGCAACCAGGGTGACGACTCCCTGACCGGTGATCTCGGCTGCGACACGCTCTCCGGCGGTGACGGCGATGACGTGCTGGCGGGCAATGCCGGTGCCGATGTCATGGATGGCGGTGACGGCATTGACATGGCCGACTATTCGGCTGCACAGGGTACGGTGCTGGTCAGCCTGAATGACGGCATCGCGGAAAAGGACGGCAATGGCTGGATCGACAGCCTGGCCAACATCGAGAACCTGAACGGCTCCGCCCACAATGACTCCCTGCTGGGCGATGACGGCGCGAACGTGATCCTGGGCGGCGACGGTGACGACACCATCGACGGCTTTGGTGGCGCGGACACCATGGATGGCGGTGCAGGCAACAATACCGTGTCGTTCCAGAGTGCGCAGGGCGGCGTGCTGATCGCGCTGCAGAATGACCTGGCGCAGGATGCGAACGGTCTCGATATCTCGCTGACCGGCTTCAACAGCGCCATCGGTTCCGATTTCGATGACCGCATCACCGGCAATGACGGCGAGAACACGCTGATCGGTGGCGGCGGCAATGACGACATTCGCGGCAATGACGGTGCCGACCTGATGTTCGGTGACGGCGTGACGCAGAGCTTCGGCGACACCGACACGCTGATCGTGCATGCCCACGGTTCCCCGCTGGACGGCGTCTTCCCGATCATGGAGGTCTCGGTCGGCGGCGTGGTGGTCGGCACGGCCCAGGTCACCCAGTCCCTCAGCCCCTACGGCTTCGACATCTCGGGCCTTTCGGAGGTTCAGCGTGCGGGCGAGGTGAAGATCAGCTTCCTGAACGATGCCACCGATGGCGGCGACTGCGACAATTCCTTCGGACCGGAAGGCAACGAGGACCGCAACCTGTTCGTGGAGGCCATCGAGTTCAACGGCGCACTGACCGATGCCTCCGCCGGTGAGCTGTCTTTCGAGCCGGACCAGTTCGTCAGCTACCAGTCGGGCGGTGCCAACTTCGAGGTCGAGGACATCAAGAAGGAGATCAACGACTCCGGTGCCGACCGTCCGAACGGCGGCAATGTCTATACCGGCTACGTGGTCTTTGCCGGGCTGCCGGTGCTGCTGCCCCCCGATGGTCCGAACTCCGACTTCGTGATCGGCAATGACGGCAACGACACCCAGTTCGGCGGCTTCGACAACGACACGGTGTTCGGCGGCCAGGGTGATGACTGCCTGTTCGGCGGTGATGGCGACGACCTGGTCTGCGCCTTCGAGGACAATGACGAGGTCTATGGCGGGGCCGGAAGCGACTTCGTCGAAGGCAATGGCGGCGACGACAGTGTCTATGGCGGCGACGGCAACGACCGGGTGGCCGGCAATGACGGCACCGACACGATCTTCGGTGACGACGGCAATGATGATGTCGATGGCGGCGCGGGTGATGACTTCGTGTTCGGTGGCCTGGGTGCCGATTCCGTCGGTGGCGGTGACGGCAATGACGAGGTCCATGGCGACGAGGGCGACGACACGGTTCGCGGCAATTTCGGCAACGACACCCTGTTCGGTGGCGAAGGTGCCGACAGCCTGCTGGGCGAGGATGGCAACGACCTGGTCTTCGGTGGTGTCGGCAACGACACGGCGAAGGGTGATGCCGGTGATGACACCCTGGTGGGCGGCGACGGTGCCGACTTCCTGGATGGTGGCGACGGTGCGGACAGCCTGGTCGGCGGCGAAGGGTCGGACATCCTGCGTGGCCGGGCCGATGACGACGTGCTGGACGGTGGTGCCGGCGCCGACGTGGTCAAGGGCGATGGCGGCAACGACATCGTCAATGGCGGCGCGGGCGATGACCTGATCGAAGGCGGTGACGGTGACGACACGGTCGATGGCGGTGACGGCGTCGACAAGATCTTCGGCGGCAGCGGCGACGACCTGGTCGCCGGTGGCGCGGGCAACGACACGGTGCGCGGCAATTCCGGCCAGGACACGCTGCTCGGCGGCCTGGGTGCGGACTTCATGGAAGGCGGCACCGAGAACGACCGGATCGAGGGTGGTGAAGGCAACGACACCATGCGCGGCGACGGTGGCCTGGACGAGATGTTCGGCGATGCCGGTGACGACGTGATGCGCGGTGGTGACGGCAACGACACCATGCATGGCGGTCTCGACATCGACTTCATGGTCTCCGACCTGGGCGATGACGTGCTGTTCGGTGACGAGGGCGCGGACAGCCTGCGTGGCGGCGACGGCAATGACACGCTGAACGGCGGCGAAGGTGACGACAACCTGCGTGGCAATGCCGGTTCGGACCTGCTGGAAGGCGGCGACGGCAACGACTTCATGGATGGCGAGGACGGGGACGACGCCCTGTTCGGCGGCCTAGGTGACGACGTGCTGCGCGGCAATGACGGCGCGGACACGATCGAGGGCGGCGAGGGCGCTGACCGTATCCGGGGTGGCCTGAACGGTGATGACCTGTTCGGCGGCGGCGGCGATGACTTCATCAATGCCGACGGCGGCAAGGACTTCGTCGATGGCGGTGCCGGGAATGACGAACTGTTCGGTGCCGGTGGCGACGATACCCTGCTGGGCGGCGACGGTGATGACCGGGTGCGCGGCCAGGAAGGTGCCGACAGCCTGGACGGCGGCGCGGGCAACGACTTCCTGACCGGCGACAATGGCGATGACTTCCTGGCCGGTGGCGACGGCAATGACGACCTGCGCGGCAATGTCGGCTTCGACACCCTGTTCGGCGGCAACGGTTCCGACACGCTGATCGGCGGCAACGGGCAGAAGGATACCTACCTGTTCGGTCGCCGTACCGACCTGGAAGCCAATGACGACACGATCCTGGATGACGGTGCGGGCAATACGCTGAACATCTTCGGTGTCGCCGGTCTCGGCGAGCTGGCCTTCACGGACCTGGGGGGTGGTCTCGTCAATGTCGCCTTCACCGACGGCTCCGGCTCGATCACCTTCGACGCCGATGCGGTGACGGAGCTGAACCTGCTGGACACCATCGGCGGCACGGTGACGACGGCAACAACCCTGTTGAACAATGGCGTGGCCGGGATTGACCTGCTGGACGACGAAAGCAACCTGTTGTTTACGATCTGATCGTAATTACGTTGAATTGAGCAGGAGCCGGAATCTATCCGGCACCGTGCGAACTGGCCCAACTGAATGCAGGAGGGAGCGAGCAATGACCGAAGAGAAGACGGGCAAGCCCCGGACGAATGACGATGCGGCGCGTGCCGGTCGCCGTGCGGCACTGGCCAAGCTCGGCCTCGGCGCGGCTGCGGTCTATCTGGCTCCGACTGTGACCCGGCTCGACAGCGCCAGGGCCGCCTTCCCCAGCAACTGTGCAGGTGGCGGCACCCAGGCGCCGCAGCCCACGGGCGGCGGTGGCGGCTGCCGCTAGACCGTTCCCGCTGCCACGGTCGGCAGACACCATTTCCGGTTGATCCGTGACGGGGATCAATCGCCTGCCACACGATCCCGTGATGATGCTTGTGTGGCACCTCAGTACCCACCACATGACTCCATGAGGCCGGATTGCTTTCCCGGCAGATGGAGGTGGTTTTCATGGACCGGTCCGGATCGAGGATGACACGCCGCAGCGCACTGGCGCGGCTGGGTCTCGTTGCGACCGCTGTCTACACGGTGCCCGTGGTGACCCGGCTGGACAGCGCGCGGGCCGCCTTTCCCAGTGATTGCGGCGGTGGCCCCGGCGTCGGTTTCGGTCGTGGCGGTGGTGCCGGCCAGGGTGGCGGTGGCGGCTGTGGCGGCGGTACCGCCAACAACCCCGGAAACAATGCCGGTGGCCGCAACAAGTAGCCCTGGCTGATCCCTTCCCGCGCCTGCCCCGTCCAGCGTTACGGGTGTCTCAGGAACGCTTGCCGGTGAAGTTCGCCTGGCGCTTGTTGACGAAGGCGTCGATGCCTTCCTTGCCGTCGGCGCGGCGCATCGCCTCCGCGATTCCCGTTGTTTCCCGCTCCATCTGGCTTTCCAGCGATTCGCTGGTGCTCTCCAGGATCAGGGACTTGATCGTGCCGTAGGTGGCGGTCGGCCCCTTGGCCAGACCGGACGCCAGCTCCATGGCCTTGTCCAGCATCTGGTCGTCGGGATGCACATAGTCGACCAGTCCCCAGTCCCGTGCTTCCTCCGCGCTCAGCACCCGGTTGGTCAGCATCAGGTCCAGCGCACGCTTGGTGCCGACACGCCTCGGCAGGAAATAGGTGGAGGAACCGTCGGCGGAGACCCCGGCGCGGGTATAGGCGGAGGTGAACTTGGCAGACGCGGCGGCCATGACGATGTCGCCCTGGATCGCGAAGCTGAAACCGGCCCCGGCGGCGATGCCGTTGACGGCACAGATCACCGGCGGATCCATGCGGTGCATGCGGGAGATCGCGCCGTGCAGGAACAGGGTCATCCGCTTGGCTTCCGCCGGCAGGTCATCGCCCTTGGTCTGGAAATGCTTCAGGTCGCCCCCGGCGGAGAACATCTTGCCCTCACCGGTGAATACCGCCGCACGGATCGCCGGATCCTCGTCGATGCGCACGGCGATGTCGAACATCTCCTCCATCATGCCGAGATGCATGGCGTTCGCCGCGTCGGGCCGGTTGAAGGTGCAGAGCGCGACGCCTTCCGTGACCTCGAACTTCATGTAGGTGTAGCTCATCTTCGTATCCTCCCCAGGATGGCTGCTCGGGTGCTGATGGTGTCCGGCCCGTGTTTCAGGCCGCGTCCAGTGCGGTTCCGGCGATGGTGATGCGGTGCATCTCCCGCCGCTGGCCCTGGTAGTCGTTCAGGGCATGGTGCCAGGTGCTGCGATTGTCCCACATGGCGACGCAGCCCTTCGTCCAGCGGTGGCGGCAGGTGAAATCGGGTTTCGTGACATGGGCGTAGAGGTGGTTCAGCAGCGGCAGGCTCTCCTCCCGCGTCCAGCCGTCGAACCTGATCGTGTGCGCCGGGTTCACGTACAGCACCTCCCGCCCCGTCTCGGGATGGCGGATCACCACCGGATGGATCGCGTCGGACAGCGCGCCATCGGCCTTCAGCACCTGCTTCAGGTCGGTTCCGTCATAGGCACCGCCGGGGCCGTAGATCTGCCGCGACGAATGCAGTGCGCGCAGCGTCCGCAGGTTGGCCTTCAGCCCGTCCGACAGGCTGTCGAAGGCCCGTGCCATGTGGGCGAACAGGGTGTCGCCGCCGCTCTCGGGCACGTCGCGGGCCACCAGGATCGATCCCAGCGCCGGTTTGGGGTCATAGGAATGGTCGGCATGCCAGCCGCCGCCGATGTTGGTCTTCTGCTCCGCCTCCTTGATCACCACGGCGATCTCCGGCGTGTCGGCGAGTTCCGGGAAATGCTCGTTGATGACGATCTCGCCCCAGCGCCGGGCGAAGGCGAGGTGGTCCTGGGTAGTGAATTCCTGGTCGCGCAGGAAGATCACGCCATGTTCGTGGAAGGCATCGCGGACCAGGCCGAGTTCGCTGTTGGACAGGCGGGCGAGTTGGACGCCACGGATCTCGACGCCGCAGCCGGGGCTGACGGGATGCAGGGTTGCACTCATGACCGAACGTGACCTCCGTCCTTGGGCAAGGCGGTCAGCCTATCACACGAAACCATAGGCGACAGCCAGCAGCCCCAGCCCCAGGATCACCCGGTAGATCACGAAGATGCCGTAGCCGGAACGGCGCAGCCAGGCCATCATCAGGGCGATGGCGGGCAGGGCGGTCAGGCAGGCGACGGCCATGGCGATGCCAACCTGCTCGGTGAAGGCGGCGTTGCCGCTCTCCGCGATCTCCTTCACCGCGTGCCCGCCGGAGGCAAGGATGGCGGGGATCGAGAGCAGCAGGGAGAACCGCGCCGCCTCCGCCCGCTCGAACCCCAGCAGGCGGCCGGCGGTCATGGTGATGCCGGACCGGCTGGTCCCCGGGATCAGTGCGAGGACCTGGAAGCAGCCGATGGTCAGCGCGCTGCCGACGGTCAGGTGCTCCAGCCTGCGCACCGTCATGCCGAACATGTCGGCAAGCCAGAGCAGCAGCCCGAAGCCCAGTGTCGCCCAGGCCACGACCTCGATGGAACGGAAGATGTCGGTGGCATCCAGGTAGACCAGCGTCGCCCCGGCCAGCACCAGCGGGATGGTGGCGATGGCCAGGAAAAGCAGCATCCGCCCGCCCGCGCTGCCCCGGCCGCGCAGGGCGAGGAAGAAGCCACCGATCATGCGCCCGATGTCGCGCCAGCAATACAGCAGCACCGCCACCAGCGTGCCCAGGTGCACGGCGGCATCCACCATCACCCCCTGGTCGGACCAGCCCAGCAGGTTGGAGGTCAGGTAGAGGTGTCCGGAGGAACTGATAGGCAGGAATTCCGTGACGCCCTGCACGACAGCAATGATGATCAGTTGCAGCAGGGTCATGGTGGCCACTCCGATGCTTGAATTGTTCGTGTAAGCTCTTATCAAGCGATTGCACAAGCCCCGTGCGGCGCGTGGCCAGCGGCCCGGCGCCCGCAACCCGCAGCGGAAGGGTATCCGATTGACGCCGAGCCTGCTCCATTTCGCCCTGTCACCGGCCTGTCGGCTGGTGCGGCTGGTGCTGGCGGAGAAGGGTGTCGGCTTTCGGCTGGAACCGGTGCGGTTCTGGGACCGGCCGGAGATGCTGCTGCGGCTGAACCCTGCCGGAACCCTGCCTGTGCTGCGGATCTCCGAACAGGCGGCGGCCCTGTCCGATACCCGCGCGCTGATCGAGTACCTGGAGGAAGCGGTGCCGGAACCGCGTCTGCTGGGGCCGGACAGCGAGTCGCGGGCGGAGGTGCGGCGGCTGACCGGCTGGTTCCTGGACAAGTTCGCGCAGGAGGTGAGCGAGCCGCTGCTGCGGGAGCGGGTGCTGCGTGGGCTGATGCGCGACGGCAGTCCCGATGCTGCCGCGATTCGCGCCGCGAAGTGGAACATCCAGGTCCATCTCGACTATATCGGTCACCTGGCGATGCGCCGCCGCTGGCTGGGGGGCGACCGTTTCAGCGTTGCCGACCTGGCCGCCGCCGCCCACCTTTCGGTGCCGGACTATTTCGGCGACGTGCCCTGGGAGCGGAACGACCACGCGCGCGACTGGTACAGCCGCATCAAGTCCCGTCCCTCCTTCCGACCCCTGCTGCAGGACCGGATCGGCGGCTACCCGCCGCCGCCGCACTATGCCGACCTCGATTTCTGAGGGCGCGGCCCGGCGGCTGCGCGAAAGGCTGCTGCACCGCGCCCGGGCGGAGGGGTTCGACGATGCCGGCATCACTGGCCCGGACGGCATGGCCGACGCCGCAGCCCGCCTCGGCCATTTCCTGCAGCAGGGCCGGCATGGCGACATGGACTGGCTGGAACAGCGCGCCGACTGGCGTGGCGATCCGCGCCGGCTGTGGCCGGAGGTGCGCAGCATCATCATGCTGGCCACCAGCTTCGCGCCGCCCGCCGATCCGCTGCACAGCCTGGCGCAACGCGACAGCGGCACGGTGTCCGTTTATGCCGCGCGGCGGGACTATCACGACGTGGTCAAGGGGCGACTGAAGCAGTTGGGGCAGGGGTTGCTGGCCGATGCGCGGCAGGCTGCCGGAGACGCGGGCACCCCCGCCGCCGCGATCAAGGTGTTCGTCGATACCGCCCCGGTGATGGAGAAGCCGCTGGCGGCGCAGGCCGGGCTGGGCTGGCAGGGCAAGCACACCAACCTGGTCAGCCGCCGCCATGGCTCCTGGACCTTCCTGGGGGCGATCTTCACCACGCTTGACCTGCCGCACGACGATCCGTCTCCCGACCATTGCGGCACCTGTCGGCGCTGTCTCGACATCTGTCCGACCGATGCCTTTCCTGCCCCCTACCAGCTGGATGCGCGGCGCTGCATCGCTTACCTGACGGTGGAACATCGCGGCCAGATCCCGGCCCGGTTCCGCACCGCCATCGGCAACCGCATCTTCGGCTGCGACGACTGTCTCGCGGTCTGTCCGTGGAACCGGTTCGCGGCCGAGACGCGGGACGCGCGGATGCAGATGCGGGGGGACCTGCATCTCGCTCCCCTGGCCGACCTGCTTGCGCTGGACGATGCAACATTCCGGCAGCGCTTTGCCGGGACCCCGGTGAAGCGGCTGGGGCGATCGCGGTTCCTGCGCAACGTGCTGGTTGCGGCCGGCAACGCCGAAGATCCGGCGCTGCTGCCCCGTGTCACCGGGCTGCTGGACGATGAATCACCACTGGTGCGCGGCATGGCCGTCTGGGCGCTGGGACGGCTGGCGGATCCCGCACGGATCGTTGCGGAGATGGCACGGCGGGCAGGGGGCGAACCGGATGCCTCTGTCCGCGTGGAATGGGATGCCGTGTCGGGAGGGGCCTGAACGCGCCCGCTTCCGGCCTGTCAGGCCGCGCCGCGCCGCCTGCGGCCCCGCCGTTCCCCACGGTCGGCGGAACGGTCCGCGCTGGCGGGCGGGGCGATCAGCGGTCCCAGCCGTTCGACGATCTCGGCCAGGTCCGGTCGCGCGCCACGCTCATGGCTGTCGATGGCATCACGCATCGCCCGCACATGCTCCGGCGTGGTGCCGCAGCAACCGCCGATGATGCGCACGCCGCAATCCATGGCCAGGCGGGCATAGTCCGCCATCAGTTCCGGGGTGCCGGTATAGACCACGCTGTCACCGCGGATCTGCGGGATGCCGCAATTGGCCTTGGCCACCACCGCATGGTCCGCCGTCGGCATGTCCAGGATGGCGAGCAGCAGGTCGGACGCGCCAACGCCGCAGTTGGCCCCGAAGGCCACGGGTTCCTGCGCCAGACCTGTGGTGACACCGGAAAGGTCCGCCGGGGGCAGGCCCATCATTGTCCGCCCCGCCGTGTCGAAGCTCGCCGTGTAGACATAGGGCAGGCCGACGCGGATCGCGGCCTCGGCGGCGGCCTGCATCTCCTCCGGCGCGGACATGGTCTCGATCCAGGCGACGTCGGCGCCGCCGGCCTTCAGCCCGGTGATCTGGTCGGTGAAGGCCGCCACCGCATCATCGAAGGTCATGGAGCCGAGCGGGGCCAGCAACTCGCCGGTGGGGCCGACCGACCCGGCAACGACGATGGGGCGGCCTGCTTCAGCCACCACTTCCCGTGCCAGTTGCGCCGCAGCCTGGTTCAGTTCGACGACCCGGTCCTGCAGGTCATGCAGCTTCAGCCGGTAGGCGGTGCCGCCGAAGCTGTTGGTCAGGATGATGTCGGAACCGGCATCGACGAAACCGCGATAGAGCGCCCGCACCTTGTCCGGTTCGGCGATGTTCCAGTCCTCCGGCGCGTGTCCGGCGGGCAGGCCGAGGGCAAACATGTTGGTGCCCGTGGCCCCGTCGGCCAGCAGCACGTCCCGTTCGGCAAGCAGTTCCTGAAGCATGGCAGCATCCAATCCGATCCAAGCAACGCCGTTCCGGTCCCCGCGAGTGCGCGCCGGATCACATGTCGATTGCCTTATATGGTGACAGATGACGAGTCGCCTGTCCTGATTGCGAAGGAACCCGTGACCGATGCGACAGGGACAGGGCGGAGGCGGGGACTCAGGTGCCGTACAGGCTGGCCTGCGGCAGTTCCACGTTGGCCCCGGGCAACCGGACGATGGCGCAGGTACCCTTGCCCGCCTCGCTCTCCAGCGTCAGCGTGCCGCCATGGCGTTCCACCAGCTCGCGGGAGATCGTCAGCCCCAGGCCGGTGCCGTGATCGACCTTGCGTGCCACCCTTGCCGACTGGGCCTGTCGGAAGGGATCGAAGACCAGCGCCAGGTCCTCGGCACTGATGCCGACGCCATCGTCGCTGGTCACCAGCAGCAGCGCACCGCCTTCGTCAACTTCCCACCCGAGGCGGATCGACCCCCCTTCCGGCGTGAACTTGATCGCGTTGGACCCCAGGTTGATCATCACCTGGGTCATGCGGAACAGGTCGAAGCTGGCGAAGACACCGTCCGCCGACACAAGTTCCAGCCGTTGCTTCCGGCGGGCGGCGAGCGGGGCGAGGACCTTCCTGATCTCGGTGACCAGGTCGTTCAGGGCGACCCGTTCCGGCTGCACGGCAAGCCCCTGCTGCTCCATGCTGGACATGTCCAGCAGGTCATCGACAAGCCGCAGCAGGTGCCGGCCGCTGCTGCCGATGTCGCCGACATAGCCCCGGTAGCTGCCATGTCCCAGGGGGCCATGGACCTGCTGTTCCATCAGTTCCGAGAAGCCGATGATCGCGTTCAGCGGCGTGCGTAACTCATGGCTCATGGAATCGAAGAAGCGGGACCGGGCCTCCCCCTGGCTGACGGCACGGGCACGCGCCTCCTCCAGGCTGTCGGCCATCTCCTGCAGTTCGGTGGAGCGCAGCAGAGCGGCCGACAGGCGCCGGTGCGCATCGCGGCCGAGCAGCAGCAGGTAGAGGCCATAGAGCGGGTAGGTCGCGGCACCCAGGGCCGCAAGCTCCGACTGGAAATGCAGCATCAGGGCCTCGACGGCCAGGAGCACTGCCATGGCGGGGAACAGGAACACCATCATGTGCGGTCCCAGGTTCACCAGGTAGGTTGTCAGGTGCCCCAGCAGCACGATCATCACCAGCGCCTGCACGGCCACGTTGGTCTCGGACCATGCTGCGTACATGAACCCGACCCAGATCATGCCGTTCAGGGTGTAGAGCAGGGTCAGTCGCCAGCGCCAGGGCCTGACACGGAACTGCGCCGGGTCACTGCGCAGCAGGACCCTACCGGTAAGGAACATCACAGGGGTCCAGACGGCGAACAGGCCGTACCAGATCCAGATGTCACCCGGATGCTCCGCCTCGAACAGCGCGAGCGGTGAATCGAGGAAGATGCACAGCACCAGGCCGAAGAAGGCGGCGCTGAAACCGTCGATGCGGCACTGCCTGGCAAGCATCAGAAGCTGCTGGCGCTCCACCGCCTCCCGGTCGATCAGCTTGCCGCCGATCCTGCGCCGCAGGCGGTTGAACCGCCGCCGGTACTGGCGCCAGACCAGCGACCGGGCCTGGGTTCGGGCCGCCACCGGCGCCTGGCTGTCAGGCGTCATCGGCATCGTCCCCCGGCCCGACGATCGCCCCCGGCAGGGAAAGCGTCACCGTGGTCCCCAGCCCTTCCTCGCTCTCGATGCGCAGGCCGCCGCCATGCAGTTCCACCACCTCGCGGGAGACCGCG
Organism: Minwuia sp.; assembly: GCA_965228535.1. Lineage (GTDB taxonomy): Bacteria > Pseudomonadota > Alphaproteobacteria > Minwuiales > Minwuiaceae > Minwuia. The sequence continues at coordinate 527,438 of CBDDHU010000004.1, forward strand.
AGCCCCAGCCCGTTGCCATGGCGGCGCGTCAGTTCGCGCGGCTGGCTGGTTCCGATCGGATCGACGATGCGGGTCAGTTCCTCCGGCGCGATGCCGGCCCCCTCGTCCTGCACCGACAGCACCAGGGTACGACCGGGCCGCTGTTCCACGCGGATGCCCACCTGGCCGCCGGGATCGCTGAAACGGATCGCGTTGGCCCCGATATTGATGAGCACCTGCAGCATGCGGATCGGGTCGAGCGAGACCTGTGTCCCGACCGAGCCCTGCACCACGAAGCGGATGCCCTTTTCCTCCGCACTGTGACGGAGTGCCGTCCCGGCCTCCTGCAGCAGGTCGTCCAGGCTGACCGTCTTGCGCGTGATCTCCATGCGCTGGTGGTGGGCGCTGGACAGGTCCAGCAGATCATTCACCAGCTGCAGCAGGTGGTGGCCGCTCTTGTGGATGTCCTCCGCATATTCCTCGTAGCGGGGGGAGCCGAGGCCGCCATGCAGCCGATGGGTCATCAGTTCGGCAAAGCCGATGATGGCGTTCAGCGGGGTCCTGAGTTCATGGCTCATGGAGGCGAAGAAGCGGTAGCGTGCCTGGCCGGTCGCCACCACCGCGGCCCGCGCGGTCTCGAGTTCGTTGGCCATCAGGGCCAGTTCCCGCCCCCGTCGCAGGCTGACCCCCAACCGGCGGTTGGCGTCGAAGCCCAGCACCAGCAGGTAGATGCTGAACAGGGGAAACACCACGCTGATCAGCGTGGCGATGTCTGATGGCTGGTTCAGCAGCAGGATCTCGCTGAAGACGGCAACGGCGAAGGTGGTGGTCAGGAACGACAGCAGGTGCGAGCCGAGATTGACCAGGTAGGTGGTCAGGTGCGCGACCACCACCAGCAGCACGAATGCCTGGGTGGCCACGCTGTCTTCCGACCAGCCGAAATGCAGCAGCAGGCTCCAGAGAATGCCGTTGGTGCCGTAGAGCGCGATGAAGACATAGCGCCAGCGCCTGAGCGAGAAGTCCTCCGGTGCGCGTTTCAGCAGCCAGGTGCCGGTCAGGAACATCACCGGCGACAGGCAGAGGAAGATCACGAACCAGCTGATGACGCCGACCGCTGATTCCTCGGTCGCCAGCAGCGAGGGCAGGCTGAGCACGGAGGTGATGAGGCCACCGAAGACAATGCGGGTCACGCTGTCGACACGGATGCGCCGCGCCATCATCAGGATCTGCGCCCGCTCCACCTCCGGATCATCAAGCAGCATGCGCTGGAGCTTCCGACAAGCTCCCGCGCCCATCAGGTCCGAGTTGTTGGCGGGGCTGACCGGGTGCATTCCGGCATTACGGCACGCTAACCTGAAAGAATTAGTAAACCCGCCTGAACCGGATTCCCGGTTTTGTTACAGGGGGATCAGGCCGGGCCCATGCCGATGCGCTCGTCCCGCTTCCGCAACCAGTGGATTACGGGCAAGGCCAGCAGCACCATCCAGAACTTGCCGACGATCTGGCCGGACAGGAAGTCGAGACTGCCGAACGCCAGGTAGAGGAAGATGACGCTGTCCACCACCAGGCCGACAATGCTGGAGAGCACCACGGCGAGCATCAGCCGCTTCTTCTGCAGCGGGGTGTAGACGGCCATGTCCGCCCCCTCCGACAGGAAGAAGGCAAAGGCGGAAGCGAACACCAGTGTCGGCGGGGCCACCAGGCCGGAGAGGATCGCACCCGCGACGATGGCACCGAGCGCCCAGCCGGGGCCGAGCCTGCGCTGGATGATGTCGCGCAGCACCAGGGCGAGGCCGATCATCAGCACGCCACTCGGGGCGGCGATGCCGGGGGCGACGGGAATCAGGCAGGGGCCGTTCTCCAGGCAGACCGTGCCGACATTGCCGATCAGCCAGTTCGCGGCGGGAATGCACAGGGCGAAGCCCGCGAGCGCGATCAGGCCCTCCCTCGATCTCCTGCGCTCCAGCGCATCAGGGGTCATTGCTGGCTCCGGTCCTTGAGGGTTGCCGACTGCGGTCAGCGGCTTCGATACGCCAGATAGCCTCGGCTCCGCAAGTCGCAAGCCGGGCAACTCCCGCAACCCTGGCCCCAGGCATGACGGACGCCTGTTTCTCCCAGGTAGCAGGAGATGGTGTGGTCCCGGATCAGGCTCACGAGATCCTCACCGCCGAGCTTCTCGGCCAGCCGCCAGGTCGCTGCCTTGTCCAGCCACATCAGCGGGGTGTCGAGTACGAAGCGGCGGTCCATGCCCAGCCCCAGCGCCACCTGCAACGCCTTGATCGTGTCGTCGCGGCAGTCCGGATAGCCGGAATAGTCGGTCTCGCACATGCCGCCGACGATGTGGCGCAGCCCCCGGCGATAGGCCAGCGCGGCGGCCATGGTCAGGAACACCAGGTTGCGTCCGGGCACGAAGGTGTTGGGCAGGCCGTCCGCCTGCATGGCGATCTCCGTCTCGCGGGTCAGTGCCGTATCGGAGACCTGGCCGAGAAGGCGGAGGTCCAGCACGTGGTCCTCACCCAGGCGATCGCGCCAGTCCGGTTTCATCGCCGCCATGGCCTCGCGCAGGTGGTCGCGTACCTGCAGTTCCACCACGTGCCGCTGGCCATAGTCGAAGCCGAGCGTCTCCACGTGGCTGAAACGGTCGAGCGCCCAGGCCAGGCAGGTGGCGGAGTCCTGCCCGCCGGAGAGCAGCACCAGCGCGCGGTCATCCGCCATCATCGGTCTCCAGCAGTTCCCGCAGGCGGTAGAGCGTCTCCAGCGCCTCGCGCGGGGACAGGTCGTCGGGGCGCAGTGCGTTGACGGCCTGCCGCAGTTTCGCGTCGGCGGGGTCCGCTTCGGCAGCGGCGACCGGCGCGGCGGCGAACAGCGGCAGGTCATCGGCGAAGCTCACCTTGCGGCGGCCACCGCCCTCCGCCTCCAGCCGTTTCAGCACTGCCTCGGCCCGGCGGATGACTGCGGTGGGCAGACCGGCCAACCGGGCCACCTGCACGCCGTAAGACCGGTCGGCGGCACCGGGCACCACCTGGTGCAGGAACCGGATGCTGCCCTTCCACTCCATCACCCGCATGGTGCGGCAGGTTACCTGTTCCAGCCGCTCCGCCAGCGCGGTCAGCTCGTGGTAATGGGTGGCGAACAGGCCGCGGCAGCGGTTGGTTTCATGCAGCGCCTCCACCGTCGCCCAGGCGATGGCTAGGCCGTCATAGGTGGCGGTGCCGCGTCCGATCTCGTCCAGGATCACCAGGCTGCGTTCCCCGGCCTGGTTCAGGATTGCCGCCGTCTCCACCATCTCCACCATGAAGGTGGAACGGCCGCGCGCCAGGTCATCCGCCGCCCCGACGCGGCTGAACAGCCGGTCCACCACGCCGATTCGCGCGGCAGCGGCGGGCACGAAGCTGCCCATCTGCGCCAGGATGGCGATCAGTGCGTTCTGGCGCAGGAAGGTGGACTTGCCGGCCATGTTCGGACCGGTCAGCAGCCAGAGGCGTCCCGGGTAGGCTTCGGCCTCCGCCCCGTCTCCCAGCGGCCCCAGGTCACTGTCATTGGGCTGGAACCCGGCCCCGTCCTCCGGCGTGGCGAAGGCTTCCACCACCGGGTGACGCCCGCCCTCGATGTGGAAATCCAGCGAGCCGTCGACCACGGGGCGGCAATAGTCCGCCTCCCGCGCCAGTTCGGCCAGTCCGGCAGCCACGTCCAGCGCCGCGATGGCGGCGGCGGTGGCAGCCAGCGGTCCGGCCCGTTCCAGCACCACGTCGGCGAGGGTGCGGAAATGCTCTTCCTCCAGCGCCAGCGCCCGGTCCCCGGCGGAGCGGATCCTGCCCTCCAGTTCGCCCAGTTCGGTGGTGGTGAAACGCATCGCCTGCGCCATGGTCTGGCGGTGGATGAACTGCTCCCCCAGCCGCTCCGCATGGCGCTGTCCGACCTCGACGAAGAAACCCAGCACGTTGTTGTGCTTCACCTTCAGGGTGGCGACGCCCGTTTCCTCGGCGTAGCGCTTCTGCAGCGCGGCGATCAGGCGACGGCTCTCGTCACGCAGGCCGCGCAACTCGTCCAGTGTCGGGTCGAAGCCTTCGCGGATGAAGCCGCCATCGCGGCGCTGCAGCGGCGGATCATCCACCAGCGCGGCATGCAGCCGGTCGATCAGTTCCCCATGCCCGACCAGCGCAGCCGCGTGGTCGGTGAACCCCGCCGGGCCGTCACTGCCCAGCACGTCGCGGGCGGCGGCGGCGGCCAGCAGACCGTCGCGCATGTGGGCAAGGTCGCGCGGGCCGCCCCGGTCCAGCCCCAGCCGCGACAGAGCCCGCTCGATGTCCGGCGCGCGGCGGATCGCGTCCCGCAGCGCCTGCCGTCGCGCGTCGGCGTCGGCGAAGAACTGCACCATGTCCAGCCGCCGCCCGATGGCGGCCGGGTCGGTCAGGGGACCGGCCAGGTCGGTGGCGAGGCGCCGCCCGCCCGGCCCGGTCACGGTCCGGTCGATGACGGAGAGCAGGCTGCCGCGCCGCTCGCCGGACAGGGTCTCGGTCAGTTCCAGGTTGCGCCGGGTGGCCGGGTCCAGGCCCATGGTGGCACCGGTTTCCTCTCGCACCGGGGGGCGAATCGGTGGCAGCCGCCCCTTCTGCGTCAGTTCCACGTAATCGACCACGGCCCCGGCAGCGGCAATCTCCGCCCGCCCGAAGGCGCCGAAGCCGTCCAGCGTGCCGACCCCGAACAGGGCGGCAAGGCGCTTCTGCCCGCTCTGGCTGTCGAAACGGGGGGCGGGCAGGGGGGTGAAGCAGTCGGACCAGTCACCGGCCTGTTCGTCCAGCGCCTCCAGCAGGCTTTCCGGCACGAGTATCTCGCCGGGTGCCAGCCGCGCCAGTTCCGCCGCAAGCTGATCCGTGCCGACGCCGGTGGTGCGCAGCTCCCCTGTCGACATGTCCAGCCAGGCGAGGCCGAAGCTGGCGTTCCGCCCGGCCCCGGTGCGGGCCAGGGCCAGCAGGTAGTTGTTGCGCCGCGCGTCCAGCAGCGAATCCTCGGTCAGGGTTCCGGCGGTGACCAGCCGGACCACGTCGCGGCGCACCACGGCCTTCGAGCCGCGCTTCTTCGCCTCCGCCGGATCCTCCGTTTGCTCGCACACCGCGACCCGGAAGCCGTCGCGGATCAGCCGGGCCAGGTACTGGTCGGCGGAATGCACCGGCACGCCGCACATGGGGATGTCCTCTCCCAGGTGCTTGCCGCGCTTGGTCAGCGCGATGTCCAGGCTGGCGGCGGCCTGGCGTGCATCGTCAAAGAACAGCTCGTAGAAATCGCCCATGCGATAGAACAGCAGCGCGCCGGGATGCGCGGCCTTGATCTCCAGGTACTGCACCATCATGGGTGTCGGCTGGTCGGCGGCGGCATTCATGCCCGGACTACCTGCGCTTGCGTTTCCCGGTCGGGCCCGATGCGGGTGCGACGCTCACTGCGTAACGGGCAACGCCGTTGCCTTCAAGCCGCGAGAGTCAGGCGGTCTTCGCGACGGTCAGGCCCAGTTCCTCGATCATCGCGTCGCGCATGCGGAACTTCTGCGGCTTGCCGGTGACGGTCATCGGCAGTTCGCTGCGGAAGCGGACATGGCGCGGGATCTTGTAGTGGGCGATCTGGCCCTTGCAGAAGGCCCTGATCTCCTCCTCGTCGGCGCTCTGGCCGGGCTTCAGCACCACCCAGGCACAGACTTCTTCGCCGTACTTCTCGTCGGGGATGCCGAAGACCTGCGCGTCGGCGATCTTCGGGTGGCGGAACAGGAACTCCTCGATCTCGCGCGGATAGACGTTCTCCCCGCCCCGGATCAGCATGTCCTTCACCCGCCCGGTGATGTTGCAGAAGCCTTCCGCGTCGATGGTGGCCAGGTCGCCGGTGTGCATCCAGCCATCGGCGTCAATGGCCTCCGCCGTGCGTTCCGGGTCGTCCCAGTAGCCCTTCATCACCGAGTAGCCGCGGGTGCAGAGTTCCCCCTGTACGCCCGGCGCGACGGTGGCACCGTTCTCGTCCACCACCTTGCATTCGACATGCGGGTGGATGCGCCCGACGGTGGACACGCGCCGCTCCAGCGAATCACCGGTGCTGCTCTGGAAGGAAACCGGGCTGGTCTCCGTCATGCCGTAGGCGATGGTGACCTCCGACATGTTCATCTCGCTCACCACCCGTTTCATCACCTCCGTCGGGCAGGGGGCGCCGGCCATGATGCCGGTCCGCAGCTGGGAGAAGTCGAAGCTGCCGAAGTCCGGGTGGCCCAGGGCCGCGACGAACATGGTCGGCACGCCGTACAGGGCGGTGCACTTCTCCGCCGATGCGGCGGCCAGCGTGGTGTCGGGATCGAAGGCTTCCGCCGGGAACACCATCGTCGCACCGGTGGCGACACAGCCGAGCGTGCCCATGACCATGCCGAAGCAGTGGTACAGCGGCACCGGAATGCACAGCCGGTCCTGCTCCGTGAAGTGCATCGCGCCGACAACGAAGCGGGCATTGTTCATGATGTTGCGGTGGGTCAGCGTCGCCCCCTTGGGCGCGCCGGTGGTGCCGGAGGTAAACTGGATGTTGATCGCGTCATCCGGGTCCAGGCCGGCCGAGATGGCATCCAGGTCGGCGGAAGGGTTGGCGCGGCCAGCCGCCACCACGTCATCGAAGCTGAACATGCCGGGACTCTTCTCCGGCCCCATGCGGATGACGCTGCGCAGGCTCGGCAGCTTTTCCGCCTTCAGCTCACCCGGTGCGCCGCCGTCGATCTCCGGCGCCAGGGTGCGGATCATGCCCAGGTAGTCGCTGGTCTTGAAGGTGGCGGCAGTCACCAGTGCCGCACATCCGACCTTGTTCAGCGCGTACTCCAGCTCCGCCAGCCTGTAGGCCGGGTTGATGTTGACCATCACCAGCCCCAGCCGCGCGGTGGCGAACTGGGTCAGCAGCCATTCCGCCCGGTTCGGCGACCAGATGCCGATCCGATCCCCCTTGGCGAGGCCGAGACCTGCCAGCCCCTGCGCCAGCGCGTCCACTTCCGCCGCCAGCTCGGCCCAGGACCAGCGGATGCCCTGCTCCACGAAGATCGCGGCCTCGCGGTCGGCGCAGCGTCCGGCGGTCTCCGCGAAGACATCGGGGATCGTGCGATGCCACAGCGGCACAGAGGTGTCGCCGACGACATGGGAGACACCGCCACGCGGGGTGGCATCGTGGCTGGTCTGCCGGTCCTGGCCCTTGACGGGACTCTGTTCGTTCATGGGGGTTTCCTCCACCTGACGGTTCCTGCCGATCATCCGCTGCGGCCCGGTCGAGTCAAGGTGGCGCGGTCGCCGAGCTGTGACTTGTCAAAGCGCCACCTTCTGGCCACATGTTGCCGGTACCGAACCGACAGCCCAGACCCGCACACGGAGAGATCGCTTGCCCCGCGTACCGCTGCCGACCCCCGCCCGTCTGCCCCTGTTCGCCCTGCTGATGCTGCCGCTGCTGCTGGTCTGGCCCGTGGACAGGGCCTCGGCCGGCCTGTTCAACGCGGAGACCTTCCGTCTCGACAACGGCATGGAGGTGGTGGTGATCCCCGATCACCGTGCCCCGGTCGTGGTGCACATGGTCTGGTACCGGCTGGGCTCCGCCGACGAACCGGTCGGCAAATCCGGCGTGGCGCATTTCCTGGAGCACCTGCTGTTCAAGGGTACCGACAAGATCGCGCCCGGCGACTTCTCGAAGATCGTTGCCGCCAATGGCGGACGCGACAACGCCTTCACCTCGCTGGACTACACCGGCTACTTCCAGACCATCGCGCGTGACCGCCTGGAACTGGTGATGGAGATGGAGGCGGACCGGATGGTCAATCTCCGCCTCGACGAGAACGACGTGGTGACGGAGCGTGACGTGGTGCTGGAGGAACGGCGCCAGCGTACCGACTCGACCCCCCAGGGCCAGTTCGGCGAACAGGCACGCGCGGCGCTGTACCTGCAGCATCCCTATGGCCGCCCGGTGATCGGCTGGCAGGCGGAGATCGAGAAGCTGAACCTGGAAGATGCCATGGCGTTCTACCGGCGCTACTACGCGCCGAACAACGCGATCCTGATCGTTGCAGGCGATGTCACCGCCGCCGAACTGAAACCGCTGGCGGAGAAGTTCTACGGCGTCATTCCGGCCAATCCAGACACGGCGGTGGAACCCCTGCCGCTGGAGCCGCCGCATCGTGCGGCCCGGCGCGTGCTGCACAGTGATCCGCGCGTCGCCGTGACCTCCTGGCAGCGCCAGTACCTGGCCGACAGCATCGGCTGGGGCGAGCCGTCGCGCGGCGCGGCACTGAACTTCCTCTCCGAGATCCTGGGCGGGGGCAGCACCAGCCGGCTCTACCGTTCACTGGTGGTGGAGCAGGGCATCGCGGTCTCTGCCGGGGCCTGGTACTCGGGTGTCAGTCGCGGGCCGGGCAATTTCGGTCTCTACGCGACCCCCGCACCGGACAGTGATGTCGCCGCCGTCGAGCAGGCCATGGATGCGGCGATCGCCGGGATCATCGCCGATGGCGTGACGGAGGAGGAACTGGAACGCGCGCGCACCGGCCTGCTGGCCGACGCGATCTATGCCCGTGACAGCCTGTTCAACGGCGCCCGCATCTTCGGCAATGCGCTGACCGCAGGCGCCAGCGTGGAGGACGTGGAAAGCTGGCCGGACCGTGTCCGTGCCGTGACGGCGGAGGACGTGGTCGAGGCAGCACGCGCCGTCTTCCGGATGGAACGTTCGGTCACCGCGATCCTGTCGCCGGAGGAGAAGTCATGAACATGAACCCGATCCCTTTCCGCACGGCGCTGGCGGCGGCGCTGACGCTCTGTCTCGGCCTGTTTGCCCTGCAGGGCCAGGCACAGGCCCAGCCGAAGGAATCCGACATCATCGAGGTGGTGAGCGACAATGGCGTCACCGCCTGGCTGAAGCAGGAGCCGTCGATCCCCATGATCGCGGTTTCCGCCATGTGGAGCGATGCCGGTGCGGTCTCCGATCCGGCATCGCTGACCGGGCGGGCCAACATGGTCTCGGGGCTGCTGGACGAAGGGGCAGGCGACCTTGATTCGCAGGCGTTCCAGCAGCGGCTGGACGACCTGGCCGTGCGGCTGAGCTTCGAAGCCGGCCGTGACAGCTTCTCCATGTCGCTGCAGACACTGACGGCCAATGCGACGGCGGCGTTCGCACTGGTGGGGCAGGCGCTGACCGCACCGCGCTTCGATGCCGAACCGGTGGAGCGCATCCGCCGCCAGATCCTGACCGGAATCGCCCGTGGCGCGCAGGATCCGAACACCATCGCGGGGCGCCTGTTTGCCTCCCTCGCCTATGGTGATGACCCCTATGGCCGCCCCGTGGAGGGGACACTTGAAACGGTACCGGCCATCGGCGCGGACGACCTGCGTGATTTCGTCGGCCAGCGGCTGGCGCGCAACAACCTGGTCATCGGCGTTGTCGGCGATGTCTCGCCGGAGGCACTGAAGGCGTTGCTGGATGCGGCCTTCGGCGGGTTGCCGGAGCGGGTCGTGCCGCTGGGGCTGGAAGACGTCTCGATGCAGCCGGAGCGGGGCTTGACCGTCTCCGATTTCCCGACCTCGCAGACCTCCTTCATCTTCGGCCTGCCCGGACTGAAACGCGACGATCCCGACTATGACGCCGCACGGGTGATGAACCACATGCTGGGTGGCGGCGGTTTCACCAGCCTGCTGACGGAAGAGGTGCGGGAGAAGCGCGGCCTGACCTACGGCATCTACAGCTACCTCAATCCGCGCGATCGTGGCGGCCTCTGGCTCGGTGGCCTGTCCACCAGCAATGACCGGGCCGCGGAGGCGTGGGACGTGCTGCGCCAGACCATCCGCGACTATGCGGAGAACGGCCCGGACGCGGAACGGCTGGCCAATGCGAAGGCGAACATGAACGGGGCATTCCCGCTGCGCCTGACCTCGAACAAGGGCATTGCCGGGCTGCTGGTCGCGCTGCAGCGCTACGACCTGGGCAAGGACTATGTCGCGCGCCGCCCGGAACTGATCAACGCGGTGACGATCGATGACGTGAAACGTGTCGCTCGCCGCATCCTCGACCTGGACGGGATGCTGGCTGTCGCCGTGGGCCAGCCCGTCGGGCTGGGCACGGGACAGTAGGGCGGTCTGCCGGTCCTCACGGACCGGCGATCATTCCGCCATCGACCGGCAGCGCGACGCCGGTGACGTAGGACGCACGATCGGACAGCAGCCAGCAGGCGGCCTGCGCGATCTCCACCGGCTGGCCCAGGCGCTTCATCGCGGTGGAAGCGGACAGCGCATCGCCCGCACGCGGATGGTTGCTGGCCAGCGAGTTCAGCATCCGGGTCTCGATCGGCCCGGGGCAGACGCAGTTGATGCGGATTCCCTTGCGGGCATATTCCATCGCCGCGCTGGAGGTCAGGCCGACAACACCGTGCTTGGAGGCGACGTAGGCCGGCATGTACTGCGCGCCCGCCAGCCCGGCGATGGAGGCCGTGTTGACGATGGAACCTGTGGTTCCGGCCTTCAGCATCGCCTGGATCTCGGCCCGCATGCACAGGAAGACGCCGGTCGTGTTGACCGAGATCACCCGGTTGAAGTTGTCGAGGCTCGATTCGGCAGTCTTCGCCCAGTCGCCCTCGATCCCCGCATTGTTGTAGGCCCCGTCCAGCCCGCCGAACGCGGCGATGGTATCGGCGACCAGTCCTTCCACATCGCTTTCGCTGGTCACGTCGGTGACCCGCATCTGGCCGCCGCCACCGGCAGCCATCATGGTCTCCAGCGTCTCCTCCAGCCCGGCCTTGTTGACGTCGGCGATCATCACCTTTGCGCCCTCCCCGGCCGCAAGGATCGCGGCGGCCTGGCCGATGCCGCCCCCCGCCCCGGTGATGAGTATCCGTTTTCCGTCCAGCATGGCATTCCTCCCCTGATCGCCATTCCCACCAGATTGTAAGCCAGCGTATCATCTGTCAGGTTGAGGTGAAGACCAATTTGGGGGAGGGCGCTGTGCGTGGACTGAATGACAAGGTGATCATCCTGACCGGCGGGGCCGGCGGGATCGGTCGGGCGACGGCCGGAAGGCTGGCGGAAGAGGGCGCGAAGGTCGCCATCTTCGATCTCAATGGTGACGGTGCCGCGACTGCGGCGGCGGAGATCGGCAACGGTGCCATCGGCATCGGGGTGGACATCGCCGACCAGCAGGCGGTCATTGCCGCGGTCGATCGGGTGGAGGCGGAACTGGGGCCGGTCGGTGGCCTGGTGAACAATGCCGGGTGGGACAAGATGGTCCCGTTCCTGAAGAGTGACGCCGCGCTGTGGAAGCGGATCGTCGATGTGAACCTGTTCGGCCCGGTCAACGTCACCCATGCCGTGCTGACGAAGATGGCGGAGCGCGGGGAGGGGAGGATCGTCTCCGTCGCCTCCGATGCCGGTCGCGTCGGCTCGACGGGGGAGGCGGTCTACTCCTACTGCAAGGGCGGAGTCATTGCCTTCATGAAGACGCTGGCGCGGGAACATGCGCGGCAGGGCATCACCTGCAATTCCGTCTGTCCCGGACCGACCGACACCGCGCTGCTGCGCGACTTCGACCCGGAGGGCAAGATCGTCGCGGCGCTGGAGCGGGCGATCCCCTTGCGCCGGGTCGGCCAGCCGGATGACTATCCGGGCATGATCGCCTTCCTGCTCTCCGATGACGCGGCGTTCATCACCGGCCAGGTGATCAGCGTCAGCGGCGGCCTGAGCATGAGCGGCTGAGCCAGCCAAGAAGCGACAGTGATCAAGTACGAGGAAACCCGTTCCATGGCCTATGAAGACATTCTCTACGAGGTGGAGAACCACACCGCGACCATCACCATCAACCGCCCGGAGGTCTACAATGCCTTCCGCTACAACACGGTGGTGGAACTGATCGATGCGCTGATGACCGCGGGCTACGACCCCGACATCGGCTCCATCGTGCTGACCGGCGCGGGGCAGAAGGCGTTCTGCACCGGCGGCGACCAGAAGAACCATGACGGCCAGTACCAGGGCGGCATCCGCGGCACGGTCGGCATGCCGGTCGAGGAACTGCACACGGCGCTGCGCGACGTGGCCAAGCCGGTGATCGCCAAGGTGCGCGGCTATGCCATCGGCGGCGGCAACGTGCTGGCCACGCTCTGCGACATGACCATCGCCGCCGACACGGCGATCTTCGGCCAGGTCGGGCCGAAGATGGGCTCGGTCGACCCGGGCTTCGGTACGGCCCTGCTGGCGCGTTCCGTGGGCGAGAAGAAGGCGCGGGAGATCTGGTACATGTGCCGCCGCTACCCTGCTGCCGAGGCGGAGGCCATGGGCCTGGTCAACAAGGTGGTGCCGGAGGCGGAACTGGATGCGGAGGTCCGCGCCTGGTGCGATGAGCTGAACGAGCGCAGCCCCACGGCAATCGCGCTGGCCAAGAAGTCCTTCAACGCGGATACGGAGATGATCCGCGGTATCTCCGGCATGGCCTTCCAGGCCCTGAAACTCTACTACGATACCGACGAGTCGAAGGAAGGCGTCAGCGCCCTGAACGAGAAGCGCAAGCCGGATTTCCGCAAGCACTACAAGAGATAGTCGTGTCCCTTCTCGGAGGTCTGGTGAGGTGGCTGGGGCATATGCCCGACAGGCCCCTTGCCGACCGTGATATCCGCTTTGGCGAGATTCTCTACTGGTGGAGGACCGCAAGAGCGCTGGCGCTGATGCTTGCCTTTTCCGGAATTTTGCTTTCCGTGATCACGAGACACTTTGGTCTTGGGTCCTGGCCGTTCTTGTTTGTACTGGTCATTCCGGTCATTCCGGTTGCTTGGCTCCTCCTCTTCTTGAAGGTGAGGCGCTCGGCCCCCGACGAAGTTGGTGACTTCTACAACTGGTTATGCTTTGCGCCACTTTCCGTAAGGGAAATGGCCGTGGAGACGGCGCGGATCAGGCGTCTGGAAGAACCGTCAGGTGCCAAAGGCAAAGAACGAGATGGCGGCGATGCCGAAGAAGGCCGGGGGTAGTCTCCGCCTGGTCGTGGCGTCGATGCCACCCATCGCCAGCACCGGCATGCCGCTGGCCCGGGCAATGGCTGATGCCCGGAACGGTCCCAGCACGTGGCCACCTGGATGGCTGGCGGTGGGGAAGACCGGTGACAGCAGGGCCAGGTCCGCACCAGCCCGTTCCGCCTGCCGCAGGGCGCGCAGGGAGTGGCAGGCGGCGGTCATCAGCTTCCACGGGTTGGCGCGCCGCCAGCTGCGCGTCGGCTCTGCCCCGAGCATGCGTTCCGGCACGTGCAGGCCGTCTGCGCCCAGTGCCGCGACCAGTTCAGGGTCGCCCGAGACCAGCAGCAGCAAGCCCCGCGACCGCGTTGCCCTGCGCAGGTCCCCGCCGAACCGTTGGCGCTCCGGATGGTCCGCGTCGCGCAGGATCACCGCCGCGCCGGGCGGCAGGTTCGCAACGGCCCCGACCGGGTCGGGCACGCGTTCCAGGTCGGTGGGCATGATGATCGCGGGCAGGTCCGCGACAGAACGGATTCTTGCAACAGTCCCCACGCCGTGATTCCCTGCCCTGCCATGATCGACACCGCAGAACATGACATCGCTGCCGCCCTGCAGGAAGTGCAGGATCGCATCGCCGCCGCCGCCCGTGATGCCGGGCGCGACCCGGCGGAGGTGGCGCTGATCGCCGTCTCCAAGACCCACCCGGCGGAGCGTATCCGCCCGGCCATCGATGCGGGCCAGCAGGTCTTCGGCGAGAACCGGGTGCAGGAGGCGGAGGACAAGTGGCCGGCGCTGAAGGCGGCTTTCCCGGACACCGAACTGCACATGATCGGTGGGTTGCAGAGCCGCAAGGTGGCGCCCGCCGTGGCCCTGTTCGACGTGATCCATTCCATCGACCGGGAGAAGGTCGCCGCCGCCGCCGCCCGCGCCATGGCGGAACATGGACGCCGACCGGCCTGCTTCATCCAGGTCAACACGGGGGAGGAGCCGCAGAAGTCCGGCATCGCCCCGCAGGACGCGGATGCCTTCATCGAGCGTTGCCGGTCGGTGCATGACCTGCCGCTGGCGGGTCTGATGTGCATCCCCCCGGCGGACCAGGAACCGGCCCCGCACTTCGCGCTGCTGGCGAAGATCGCGGAGCGGAACGGGCTGAAGGGCCTCTCCATGGGCATGAGCGCGGACTACGAGGTGGCGATCCGCTTCGGTGCCACGCTGGTCCGCGTCGGCACCGCGATCTTCGGCAACCGGACACCGGCCACCTGAGCCGGAGCGTGACCGCCGTCACGCGAGGGTTGCGACATGAGGTGCATCGGTTAAGATTCGCGGCCATCGCGTTGCGTCATCAGGCGCTTCGATACCTGATTTATGGAGGAAACCATGCTGACGCGCAGAAGCGTGCTTGGAGCCTTTGCCGGGGTTGCCGCCGTGGCGGCAGGTCTGTCGGGTGCTTCGGCCCAGGACGAAGGGCCGATCAAGATCGGCGAGATCAACAGCTATTCGGCCTTGCCGGCCTTCACCGAACCCTACCGCAAGGGCTGGGAACTGGCGGTTGAGGAGATCAACGCGGCCGGTGGCGTCATGGGCCGCCCGCTGGAGGTGATCAGCCGCGACGATGGCGGCAAGCCGGGCAACGCGGTGAAGATCGCCGAGGAACTGCTGAGCCGCGAACGGGTTGACATGTTCGCCGGCACCTTCTTCTCGCACATCGGCCTGGCCGTCAGTGACTTCGCAGCGCAGAAGCAGGTGCTGTTCCTGGCGGCGGAGCCGCTGACCGACGCGCTGGTCTGGGAAAAGGGCAACCGCTACACTTTCCGCCTGCGTCCCTCCACCTTCGTGCAGTCGGCGCTGCTGGCGCGGGAAGCGGCGAACCTGGACGCCGTGCGCTGGGCGACCATCGCGCCGAACTACAAGTACGGACAGGACGCGGTTGCCGTCTTCAAGCAGGAGCTGAAGCGGATCAAGCCGGAGGTCGAGTTCGTCGAGGAACAGTGGCCGGCGCTGGGCAAGATCGATGCGGGCGTGACCGTTCGCGCGCTGGAGGCTGCGAAGCCTGACGCGATCTACAACGTCACCTTCGGTGGCGACCTTGCCGCCTTCGTGCGCGAAGGCAACCTGCGCGGCCTGTTCGAGGGGCGCGAGGTGGCCAGCCTGCTGACCGGTGAGCCGGAGTACCTGGAGCCGCTGGGCGAGGAGACGCCGAATGGCTGGATCGTCACCGGCTATCCCTGGCAGTCCATCGAGAAGCCGGAACACAAGACCTTCGTGAAGGCCTACCAGGATCGCTGGGGCGAGGATCCGAAGACCGGGTCACTGGTCGGCTACATGACGTTCCAGGCCATTGCCGCGGCCATGGAGAAGGGTCAGACGACCAAGACCGAGCTGCTTGTGCAGGCGTTCCGCGGTCTCGGCTTCGAATCGCCGCTGGGGACCGTCTATTTCCGCCGCGTCGACCACCAGTCGACGATGGGGGCCTATGTCGGCCGTACCTTCAACCGTGACGGCAAGGGCGAGATGGTCGGCTGGCGCTATGTTTCCGGGCAGGACGTGCTGCCGGGACCGGACGTGATCAACAAGATCCGGCCCAAGGACGACATCGACTGACAGTCCTGACCCCTGGCGGGTCAAGGAAAGACAAGGGCGGCGCATGGTGCCGCCCTTGTGCCTTCCGGGTTATGATGAACCGGATATTAACGCCTGCATGTGCATGCTTGGCACATGAGCACCCAGACAGCGGACCCGGCCAGAGACATGGATGACGGGCTGGACGAGAATTATTTCCTTGAGGCGCTGATCGATACGACAGACGCCATCTTCACGGCTGTCCGCGCCGATGGTTCGATTGCCTGGATAAACTCCGCCTTCACGCGCATCACCGGCTATTCGCACGACGATGCGGTCGGCAAGAAGGTCTGGGAATTCCGTTGTCCCGACGAAACCGAAATTGGTCGCGAACTGTTCCAGTCGGTTGGCTTCGACAGCGATGGTCGCCGTTTCGAGAGCCGCTGGAAGGCGAAGGACGGGCGCACCATCCACCTGTCATGGACCACGCGCAGCCTGCGGAACCCGGATGGAACCCTGCATCTCAGGGTCGGAACCGCCATCGACGTGACCGCCGAGCGGGCGACGGAGAGGCGGGCGCAGAATCTCAGCCTGCTGCTCGACCGCTCCATGGACGCGATCATCCTGATCAGTTCGGAGCGGCGCATCATCTACTGCAATGAATCTGCCGTTGACCTCTACCGGATGCCGCGCGAGGAGATGCTGGGCAAGCCGAACGACATCTTTGTGCCTGACACGGAGTCCGCCCGCATGGCGGAGTTCGCCACCGAGATCCGGCGCGAGAAGAAGCCGCTGGAGATCGAGACCTGGCGAGTACGCGGTGACGGTGTGCGCATCCCGGTGCATCTGCGGGTGACGCCTCTGATCGATGATGACGGCCTGATCACCGCCATGGCCAGCGTCTCCTACGACATCAGCGACCGCATGGCGCTGGAGGAGCGGGAGCGCCGGGCGGCAGAGCGGGCGCAATTGCTGGCCGACCTGGTGGAGAACCTGAGCGATCCGGTGTTCCACATCCGGCTGGACGGAACCATCGGCTACGTCAACAGCGCCTGCAAGGAGGTCTATGGCTATACCCGCGACGAGATGCTGAACCAGCCATCATCGATGCTGCGGCCGCAGGACCGGGTCGCCCCCATGGCCGGCTACATCAAGGAAGTGCAGCAGAGCGACCACGCGATCATCATGGAGACGGAGGCAGTCCACCAGGATGGTCGGCGTATCCCTGTCGAACTGCGTTCCACGGCGCTGCGTGACGAGGATGGCAAGCTGCTTGGTATCGGCAGCGTGGTGCGGGACATGACCCTGCAGAAGGAGATGGAGGCGGAACTTCGGCGTGCTGCCGACACCGACGCCCTGACCGGAATCGCCAACCGGCACCGTTTTGCCAGGGTGGCGGAGGCGGAGGTGCGCCGGGCCATCCGCTACGGCCACGGCCTCGCGGTGATCGTCTGTGACATCGACCATTTCAAGCTGGTGAATGACAGGCATGGCCATGCCGGCGGCGATCTGGCGCTGAAGGTCTTTGCCCGGACTGCCGCCGATTGCCTGCGGCAACCGATCGACCTGCTGGGGCGGATCGGCGGGGAGGAATTTGCCGTGATCCTGCCGGAGACCGACCTGCCAGGCGCGAAAGTGGTGGCGGAGCGGATCCGCAAGGCGGTCGCGGAGATCGAGGTGGCGCATGCCGGGCGGAAGTTCGGCCTGACCGTCAGCCTGGGTGTCAGCCTTCTCCAGGATGGTGAGACCACCATGGAAGCCGCGATGAAGCGCGCGGATGACGCGCTCTACCTAGCCAAGAAGAACGGCCGGAACCGGGTGGAAGCGGCCCCGGAGCAGACCACGCCAGGGTCCTGATCAGACAGGGTCCTGATCAGCCAGGGTCGAGCGAAGGGAAGAAGTCGCCCCGCCCGGCCGGTGACCAGTCGAGGAAGGTCCAGAGCGGCCAGGCCGGGTCCATGTGCCGGGGATGGTTGTCCCATTCCTTGCCCAGCAGCTCCGATGACCAGAAGTGGCGGATGACGCCTTCCCGCCGCTGGAAGACATTCAGCATCGGCCATTGCGAACCGTCCGCGGCCTCCCCGTGGTAGTCGCGGTTGTAGCTGCTGCCGGCCACGGAAAGCGGCACGATGTGGCGCCAGCCCCGCCCCGCCGCCAGTGCCCCGGCCTGCGCCGGTGAACCGCTGATCACCACCTGCAGCGACAGCCGGGCGCGGATCTGCGGTGCGTTGCCGTCCAGGGCGTCGATGAAGGCGGCGCACATGGGGCAGGGTGCCGATGCCTCCGGCCCCAGCATGAAGCTGTAGACGGAAAGCGTGTCCTGTCCCTCGGCGAACAGGTCGCCCAGGCGGACCGGCGTGCCGTCGCTGGCGTGAAACAGGTAGTCCTGCGGAACCTCGCCGCCGGGCGGCAGGGCGCGGCGCATGGCGGCCACTTCCTCCGTGCGGCGGCGCAGATCGGCCTCCGCCTCCAGCAGTTCGTCGCGGGCGGCGCGGTAGGCCGCGCCTTCGTTGGGGAAGGTCATGCCCATCGGATGCTCCCTGAAGTGCCTCGACATGAACCAGCCTACGGCAATCGGAGCGGCGGGCAAGGGGGCGGGGTTCCGGGCAGCGGTCGCGCGGATTTGGTCATTTTGTCGCGAAAGCGACTTCCACTGGTCGTGCAGAAGCCATGCTCGGCCCCCTCGGGATGACCATATTCGATTCAGGACGTTCCCATGGCAGGGGCAGAGATGATGGCTGAGAAGGTGATCGTTTACTGGCGTGATATCCCGGCGCAGGTGATCGTGCGCAAGGGCCGGAAGCGCGCCACCGTCGAACTGCCGGAACGTTTCATCAAGGCAATCGACCGTACGGCGATGAAGGTCGGCGCCCGCGACACCGACGCCTACCTGGAGGCCTGGCGGCGCGGCGAACCGGAAAGCTGCAGCGATGATCTGGAGCAGGAGGCGGCGCAGTCCGCCGCGATGCTCGAAACGACATTCTCCAACGAGCATCTGAATGCCCTGGTCGCGAACGGAGGCTATGCCCATGACTGACATGATCCATTTCGGCGGCAGGCCGCGCATCGGTGCCTCCATCGAGGCGACGCCGAAGCAGGTGCTGGACACGGCGGACCTGTCCGGCCTGTTCCCTGTGGGCACGCGGGTCTACCTGACGGACCTCGGCACCGACGACACCGCCAGGCTGGTCCGCGCGGCACGCACCCTGCAGGATTGCGGTTTCGTTGCCGTGCCGCACATCGCCGCCCGCCGCCAGCCGTCCTGGGAGGCGCTGGAGGCCCGCATCCGTGCCTTCGCGGAGGAAGCAGGCGTGAACGAGGCGCTGGCCATCGCCGGCAGCCCGGAACGGCAGGCGGGGCCGGTCTCCGCCTCCATCGAGATGCTGGAGAGCAACCTGTTCGACCGCCATGGCTATGTCCGCATCGGCGTGGCGGGCCATCCGGAGGGCAGCCCCGACATCTCCGACGCGGTGCTGGACCTGGCGATCCAGCAGAAGAACGATTTCGCCACCCGCACGGACGCCGAGCTCTACATCGTCACCCAGTTCGGCTTCGACGCCGCCAGCTTCGTCGCCTGGGCGAACCGGATCACGGCGGCGGGCAACCGGCTGCCGGTCCACATGGGTGTCGCCGGACCGTCGAAGATCACCACGCTGCTGAAATATGCCGCCATGTGCGGTGTCGGCCCGTCGCTCGGGTTCCTGAAGAAGCGGGCGAGCGCGATCACCGCGCTGGCCACCGGTTTCTCGCCGGAGCCGGTGGTGGAGCCGCTGGAGGCCGCCTGGGCCGCCAACCCGTCCGGACCTGTCCGGCAGATGCACGTCTTTCCGTTCGGCGGACTGAAGAAGACCAGCGAGTGGCTGCATGAGCGTGGCTCCTGGGTCAAGGGGTTCGCCGTTGCCACCGACACCCAGCCCATCCAGATCGAGGCCCGTTGATGACCCGTACCCTTGTCAGTTCCGCCAAGCGTGAAGTCCTGATCGGCTTTGACCAGCCATTCTGCGTGATCGGGGAGCGGATCAACCCCACGGGCCGCAAGCTGCTGGCGGCGGAGATGAAGGAAGGCGACTACAGCAGGGTGGAGGCGGATGCGTTGGCCCAGGTCGCCGCCGGAGCCACTATGCTGGACGTCAATGCCGGCATCCCGCTGGCCGACGAGCCACGCATCCTGGCGGAGACCATCAAGCTGGTGCAGTCGCTGGTCGACGTGCCGCTGTCGATCGACAGCTCCATCATCGACGCGCTGGAGGCGGGACTGGCGGTCTACCAGGGCAAGGCGCTGGTGAACTCGGTGACCGGCGAGGACGAGTCGCTGGAACGGGTGCTGCCGCTGGTGAAGAAGCACGGTGCCGCCGTGGTCGCGATCTCAAATGACGAGACCGGTATCTCCACCGATCCGGACGTGCGCTTCGCTGTGGCGAAGAAGATCGTGGAGCGTGCCGCCGACCACGGCATCTCCAGCGCCGACGTGGTGGTCGATCCGCTGGTCATGCCGGTGGGGGCGATGAACGATGCCGGACGGCAGGTCTTCCGGCTGCTGCGGCGGCTGCGGGAGGAGCTGAAGGTCAACACCACCTGCGGCGCGTCCAACATCAGTTTCGGCCTGCCCAACCGGCGTGTGATGAACGGGCACTTCCTGTCCATGGCGGCGGCGATGGGCATGACCTCCGCCATCATGAACCCGCTGCATGCGGAGGACATGAACGCCATCCGCGCCGCCAACGTGCTGAACGGCTTCGACCCGGACTGCCGTACCTGGCTGAACGCCAACCGCGACCCGAATGCCGCTTCGTCGGGCGGCGAGGGCGAGGGGCGTCGCGGTCGCCGTGGTGGCGAGCGGCGCCGCCGTTCCGCCGCCTGACACCTTCCGGGAAAACGCGATGACCGAACCTGCTGCCGACGCGCTCGTCCTGTTCATGCCGAGCGGTCGGCGCGGGCGGTTCCCGCACGGCACGCCGGTCCTGGACGCCGCGCGGTCCCTGGGTGTCTACGTGGAGAGCGTCTGCGGTGGGCGCGGCATATGCGGTCGCTGCCAGGTGACCCCCACGGCGGGGCAGTTCGCCAAGCACAAGATCACCTCGTCGCTCGACAACCTGACGCCGGTGGACGAGACGGAAAGCCGTTACACCCGGCGGCGCACCTTGCCCGCCGACCGGCGTCTCAGCTGCCAGGCACGGATCCTGGGCGACCTGGTGATCGACGTGCCGACCGATTCGGCCATCAACGCCCAGGTGGTGCGCAAGCGCGCGGAGACCCGGGAGATCGCCTGTGATCCCGCCACCCGGCTGGTGCCGGTGGAGGTGGAGCAGCCGGACATGGCCAACCCGCTGGGCGACCTGGACCGGCTGAAGGCGGCGCTGCTGGCGGCGTCAGGGATCGACGGCATGAAGGTCGATCCGCCGTTGCTGCACAGCCTGCAGCGCACCCTGCGTGACGGTGACTGGAAGGTGACGGCCGCGATCCATGACGACGGTGATGGCCCGGTGCTGACGGGTCTCTGGCCGGGTCGGCGGGAACGGCTGTTCGGCCTGGCGGTGGATATCGGGTCCACCACCATTGCCGCCCACCTGATCGACCTGGCAAGTGGCCGCACCGTGGCTTCCGCCGGGACCGCGAACCCGCAGGTCCGCTTCGGCGAGGACCTGATGAGCCGGGTATCCTACGTGATGATGAACCCGGATGGGCTGCCGGCCCTGACCGAGGCCGTGCGCGGGGCCATCGCCGGACTGGCGACGAAGGTGGCCGGGCAGGCCGACGCCAGCGCATCGGACATCATGGAGGCGACGTTCGTTGCCAACCCGGTGATGCATCACCTGTTCCTCGGCATCGACCCGCGTGAACTGGGCGGGGCACCCTTTGCCCTTGCCGTCTCGGGCCCGGTCAGCCTGCCGGCGCGGGAGATCGGGCTGCCGTTCCATGCCGGGGCGCAGGTCTACGTGCTGCCCTGCATCGCCGGTCATGTCGGTGCCGACGCCGCCGCCGCGACCCTGGCGGAGGCACCGCACAAGGCGGAGGCGCTGACCCTGCTGGTGGATATCGGCACCAATGCGGAGATCGTGCTGGGCAACCGCGACCGGGTACTGGCCTGTTCCTCCCCCACCGGCCCGGCATTCGAGGGGGCGGAGATCTCCTGCGGCCAGCGCGCCGCACCGGGCGCAATCGAGCGGGTGCGGATCGACCCGGTGACGCTGGAGCCGCGCATCAAGGTGATCGGCTGCGACGACTGGTCGGACGAACCGGGCTTTGCCGCGAACATCCCGTCCGTCGGCGTGACCGGCATCTGCGGGTCCGGCATCGTCGAGACCATCGCGGAGATGTTCCTGGCCGGGATCATCACGGAGGACGGGGTGATCGACGGCACCCGCGTGGCGCAGAGCGACCGGGTCCGTGCCGACGGGCGCACCCATGCCTATGTCCTGTGGCGCGGCGACGTGGAGATCAGCATCAGCCAGAACGACGTCCGTGCCATCCAGCTTGCCAAGGCGGCGCTCTATGCCGGTGTCCGGCTGCTGATGGACAGCCTGGGCGTCGAGGCGGTGGAGCGGATCCGGCTGGCCGGGGCCTTCGGCAGCTACATCGACCCGAAATACGCCATGGTGCTGGGGCTGATCCCCGACTGTGACCTGAAACAGGTCGCGGCGGTTGGCAACGCGGCCGGGACCGGTGCGCGCATGGCGCTGCTCAATCGCGGGCACCGGCGGGAGGTGGAGCAGCTTGTGCAGGACGTGGAGAAGATCGAGACCGCGCTGGAACCGAAGTTCCAGGAGCATTTCGTCAACGCCATGGCCCTGCCCAACAAGGTGGACCCGTTCCCCAATCTCGCCGCCGCCGTCGAGCTGCCTGCGCGCCGTGCACCGTCCGGCGAAGCGGGTGGCGGTGGTCGCCGCCGCCGTCGCGCACGGAGCTGAACCTCAGTCTGCCGGACCGGCAAGACCGATTCGGATACGTGCCTCGTCCGTGGCCTCGCCGGAGAACAGTTCCCAGGCATGCAGGCCCTGGTGGATGAACAGTTCGTAGCCGCTGATGACCTGCAGTCCCGCCTGCCGCGCGTCCTGCAGGAACCGGGTCTCGACCGGCGTGTAGACCGCATCGAAGGCCCAGCGGGCGCCCTGCATCGCAGGGGCAGCCAGGGGGGAGCCGTCATGACCGACCATGCCGACCGGTGTGCAGTTGACCAGCCCCTCGGCACCCTCGGCAGCGGCCTCCGCACTCTCCAGGAGCGTGATCCCCACCCCGGGCTCCGCTGCGCGCAGGGAGGTGGCCAGCGCCTCCGCCCTCGGCATGTCCCGCTCCACGATACGGAAGTCGCGGGTGCCGAGTGACAGCAGCCCGAAGGCGACAGCCTTGCCGACACCGCCCGCGCCGATCAGGCAGACGGTTCCGGGGGCTGCGCCGGACAGGCCACGGGTGCAGGCGGTCACGAAACCGGAATGGTCGGTATTGTGTCCCTCCGGTTCTCCGTCGCCGAACAGCACGGTGTTGACCGCGCCCAGCGCACGCACCTCCACCTCCGGCACCTTCACCCTGGCGACAACGGTTTCCTTGTAGGGATAGGTGATGTTGAGGCCGCGATAGCCCTCCGCCCGCGCATGATCGAACAGGCTGTCGAAGTCCATCCCGAACGCTGCGGGTACGAGCAGGTCATAGGTCACCCGGCGACCGGCGAGGCGACCGGCAAGCTGATGCAGGCGCGGCGCGCTGGAGGCAGCGATGTTGTCGCCGATCAGGCCCAGTTTCAGTGGCGGCATCTCCCGCATGCTGCTCCCCCGCGCATGTCTTGCTTCACATCACCGTCAGCCGTTGATGCTACATTCGGATCCTTCATCCTGCCGTGATAGGTCGGCGGGCGTCCGGACGCGAGAGGTTTCGACATGCCAGGCAGATCAATCCCGCTCCTTCTGGTGCTGCTTCTCCTGACCGTCGTCGCGGCACCGTCGGGCGCTGCGGACGCTGCGCTGGAAGCCCGCATGAAACAGGCCTTCGCGCGTGGTGAACTGCCCGGCCTGCATGGTGCCCTTGTCATGTTGCGGGGCGAGACACTGGCGGAGGTGCATTTTCCCGGCCCGGACGAGCGCTGGGGGCGGTCGCTCGGGGTGCGGGAACACGGCCCGGAGACCCTGCACGACCTGCGCTCCGTCACCAAGAGCATCACCGGCCTGCTCTATGGCATCGCCCTGTCGGAGGGGCTGGTGCCGGGGCTGGACGAACCGGTCATCGACCATTTCCCCGACCATGCCGACTTGGCGTCGGACCCGGAACGGCGGGCCATCCTGGTCCGGCATGTGCTGTCGATGCAGATGGGAACCGAATGGAACGAGGACCTGCCCTACACTGATCCGCGCAACAGCGAGATCGCCATGGAGCGTGCGCCGGACCGCTACCGCTACGTGCTCGACCGGCCCATGGTGGCGGAACCGGGCACCCGCTGGACCTACAATGGCGGGGCCACGGCCCTGATCGGGCGGCTGATCGCGATGGGCGCGGGCAGGCCGCTGGATGCCTACGCGCGGGAGAAGCTGTTCGCGCCGCTGGGGATCGACAGCTTCGAATGGGTCGGTGGCCGCGACGGTGAACCCTCCGCCGCGTCGGGCCTGCGCATGAACCTGCGCGACCTCGCCCGGATCGGCCTGATGATCCAGAACGGCGGGCGCCACAAGGGGCGGCAGATCGTGCCGGAGGACTGGCTGGTCCAGTCCTTCACGCCCCGTGCCGTGCACCCCAGCACCCTGCGCTACGGCTTCTTCTGGTGGCTCAGCCCGAAGGGTGATCCGCCGGTCAGTGTCGCCGGGTTCGGCAATGGCGGCCAGCGCCTGTCCATCGGCACGACGAACGGCCTGGTGGTTGCCGTCTTCGCCGGCAACTACAACGATCCGGAGGCCTGGCGCATCCCGGTGAAGGTGCTGGTCGACTTCGCGCTGCCTGCCGCCCGCGCGGAGTAGCCTATTGCGGGTCGTCGCTGATCCAGGCGATGCGCAGGATGTTGGTGGCGCCCGGCGTGCCGAAGGGGACACCGGCAGTGATCACCAGTCGCTGGCCGGGGTCGGCGAAGCCGTCGCGCTTCGCCACGTGACACGCCTTGCTGACCATGTCGGCGAAGTTCTGCGCATCCTCCGTCACTGCTGAATGCACCCCCCAGACCAGCGCCAGCCGCCGCGCGGTCTCCACCCGTGGCGTCAGGCTGAGGATCGGTGTCGGCGGACGCTCCCGCGCCGCACGCAGGGCGGTGGAGCCGGAGGTGGTGTAGGTGACGATGGCCGCCGCCTTGATGGTTTCCGCCACCTGTCGCGCGGCGGCGGTGATCGCGTCCGACGCGGTGGGTTCCGGGATCGCGTGGTCAGCCTCCAGGATGCCGCGATAATGGTCGTCACGCTCCACGCTGGCGATCACCCGGCTCATGGTCTCCACCGACAGCACCGGGTGATCGCCGGAGGCAGTCTCCGCCGACAGCATCACCGCGTCGGCCCCGTCATAGACGGCGGTGGCCACGTCGGAGACTTCCGCGCGGGTGGGGAAGGGGCTGACGACCATGGAATCCAGCATCTGGGTCGCCACCACCACGGTCTTGCCCATGCGCCGCGCCCTGCGGATCAGCCGTTTCTGGGTGGCGGGCACTTCCTCCACCGGGGTCTCGACGCCCAGGTCGCCGCGCGCCACCATAATGCCGTCCGCAAGGTCCAGGATGCCGTCGATATGCTGCACGGCAGCCGGCTTCTCGATCTTCGCCATGATCGCGGCGCGCCCGGCGGCGAGCTTGCGCGCCTCCGCCACGTCATCGGGCTGTTGCACGAAGGACAGCGCGATCCAGTCGACGCCCAGGGAGGCGGCAAAGTCCAGGTCCTTGCGGTCCTTGTCGGACAGCGCGGCCAGCGGCAGCACCACGTCGGGCAGGTTCAGGCCCTTCCGGTCGCTCAGCTTGCCGCCGGTGATGACCTCCGTCTTCGCGCTGTTGCGGTTGCAGTCCACCACGCGCAGATGCACCCGGCCGTCATCCAGCAGCAGGTTGGATCCCGCCTCCAGTGCCTTGAAGATCTCCGGGTGCGGCAGCTGCGCCCGCTTCTCAGTGCCCGGTGCGTCCTTCATGTCCAGCACGAAGGTCGATCCGGCGGTCAGTTCCACGATCCCCTTGGCAAAGGTGCCGACCCGGAACTTCGGTCCCTGCAGGTCGGCCAGCAGGCCGATGGGGCGGCCACGGGCTTCCTCCAGGCTGCGCACGACGCGATGGCGGCGGCGATGCTCCGCGTGGGTGCCGTGGCTGAAATTGAGCCGGAACACGTCCACCCCGGCATCGAACAGCTCCGCGATCCGGTGCGCGGTGGAACTGGCCGGGCCCAGGGTGGCGAGGATCTTCGTCTGACGTTTACGGTGCAAGGTAGGGCTCCTCTGGTGGTCGGACGATGATGGCACGGAAATCGTTCACGTTCGTGTTGGTCGGTCCGGGCCGGAACAGCGCGCCGATCGCGTCCAGCGCAGGCCCGGCATTGTTGGCGGCCAGCTCCGCCGCGGGACTGCCCGCATGATGCCCGTTCGGCAGCGGCCTGTCCGTATCGACGAAGCCGCCTGCGGCATCACCGCTGCCGTCCAGCCCGTCCGTATCCGCCGCCAGCGCCGTGATGCCGTCGCAGCCATCCAGCACCAGGGCCAGCGCCAGGGCGTATTCCTGGTTCGGGCCGCCGGTGCCGTTGCCGCGCACCGTCACCGTCAGTTCACCACCGGAGAGCAGGATCGTCGGCCGGTCCCGGTGCAGCAGGCGACGCGCCATGTCGCCATGGGCGCAGGCAACGTCCCTGGCCTCCCCCTCCAGCCCGTCGCCCAGCATGATCGGTTCCAGGCCCGCCTCCGCCGCCAGCGCAGCCGCCACGTCGAGCGCATCCTGCGGGCGCGCGACAAGGCGATAGTCGGGGGGCGGCAGGGGCGGCGCAGCCAGGTCACGCTTCGCCTCCAGGTGGGCGATCACCGCGTCCGGCGGTTGCAGGCCGTACTGGCGGATCAGGGCGAGTGCGTCGCTGGCATGGGAAGGGTCGGCGACGGTCGGGCCGGAGCCGATGATGGCCGGGTCGTCCCCCACCACGTCGGAGATCGCCAGGGTCACCAGCCGGGCCGGTGCAACGGCGCGGGCCAGGCCACCACCCTTCACCGCCGACAGGTGCTTGCGCACCGTGTTGATGTGCTGGATCGGCGCACCGCAGCGCAGCAGCGCCTGGGTCACCGCCTGCTTGTCCGCCAGGGTCAGCCCGGTGCCCGGCGCGGCACGCAGCGCGTCCGTGCCACCGCTCAGCACGCAGGTGTCCGGTGACAGCGACAGCCCGTCGGCAGGTGCCGTCAGCAGTGCCGAGGCACCGCCCGACAGCAGGCAGACCACCAGGTCATCGGGTCCCAGCCCTCGCACCATGTCCAGGATGCGCTGCGTCGCGCGGACGCCGCTCTCGTCTGGCACCGGGTGGGATGCCTCCACCACCTCGATCCGCTCCGTCGGCATGGCGAAGCCGTAGCGGGTGATGACCAGCCCGGTCAGGTCGTGCCGCCAGGCACGCTCGAAGGCCTGGGCCATCGCGGCGGCGGCCTTGCCCGCGCCGACCACGACGGTCCGGCCCCTTGGCGGGTCGGGCAGGTGATCGGGGATGCAGCGCGACGGATGCACCCGCGCGACGGCGGCATGGAACAGCCTCTCCAGCAGCGCGCGGTCATCGGGCTTGGGCTTCATGCTTCACGGGCCATTGCGGTCGGTTGCGGAGTGGCCAGAATAGGTAGTGCCGGTGTCCGCTGGCAATGGTGGTGCGGACAGGCGGAAGGCAGGGTGACGTGGCGGAACGTGCTGACGGCGGCGAGGGGGCGAACGGGCAGGCTGGCGGGGCAGCCGGCGCGGGGCAGGGGACGTTCTTCTGCATCGATGCCCATACCTGCGGCAACCCGGTGCGGGTGGTGGCGGGTGGCGCGCCTGCACTGAGGGGTGACACCATGATGGCGCGACGGGCGGATTTCCTGGCGAACCATGACTGGGTGCGCACCGGGCTGATGTTCGAACCGCGCGGGCACGATGTCATGTCCGGGTCGATCCTGATGCCGCCGACGCGGGACGACTGCGATATCGGCATCCTGTTCATCGAGGTCTCGGGCTGCCTGCCCATGTGCGGTCACGGCACCATCGGCACGGTCACCGTGGCGCTGGAGCGGCACCTGGTGCAGCCGAAGGTGCCGGGGAACCTGGCGCTGGACACCCCCGCCGGCCGGGTCGTCGCCAGTTGCGAGATGGACGGGAACCGGGTCCGGTCGGTGCGGATCACCAATGTGCCGGCCTTCCTGCATTCCCGCGATGTGAGCGTGGACGTGCCCGGGCTGGGGCCGGTGACGGTGGACATTGCCTATGGCGGCAACTTCTACGCCATCGTGGAACCGCAGGCGGCATTCCGCGACCTTGCCGACCATTCCGTCGACTGGCTGGTGGCGCAGGGCAATGCCCTGCGGGATACGCTGAACGGTGCCGTCAGCGTCAGCCATCCGGAGGATGCGGCCATCCGCGGCGTCAGCCACGTCATGTGGACCGGCGCACCGACCACGCCGGGCGCCGATGCCCGCAACGCGGTGCTCTATGGCGCGCGGGCCATCGACCGCTCGCCCTGCGGCACTGGTACCTCGGCCCGGATGGCGCAGCTTCATGCGCGCGGGCGGCTCTCGGTCGGGGACGGTTTCGTGCATGAATCGATCATCGGGTCGCTGTTCCATGGCCGGGTGGAGGCAGCGACCGAGGTGGCCGGGCACCCGGCCATCATCCCGTCGGTGAGTGGAACGGCCCATGTCACCGGCCTGAACACGATCATGATCACGCGAGACGACCCTTATGCCCATGGCTTTCAACTGACCTGATCTGTAAGTCTTTCAGACAGCATGAGCGGTTTCAGCACATTCTGGGTGACGCACGAGACGGGGCAGTCCGCGACCGGCAACCAGATCCGTGTGCAGCAGATGGCCATCCTGTCGCGCCGGACCCCGGTGATCTTCATCGCGGTCGGGGCCAACGCGGTGCTGACCGGTGGTGTCGCCGGTGCGATCCAGCAGCCGGAGTTCGCGCTGGTCTGGACCATCATCATGGTCGCCATGTCCGTGGCGGGCCTGGTGCGCTGGGTGATCCGGCGGCGAAAGACCCAGCCGAAGCGGGTCAGCGAGAGGGGGCCGCGCAAGGTCGCGATCGCGGCGACGGTGCAGGGCACAATCTGGGGCGTCGGCTGCGCCATCATGTTCCCGATCATGCCGGGGTTCGAGCAGATGCTGATCGGCATCGTGCTGGCCGGCATGGCCGCGGCCGGTGCATCGGTGCTGGCGACGGTGCCCGCCGCCTCCATGGGCTACACGGTCGGCTGTCTCGTTCCCTTCGCCTTCCGGCTGGCGCTGCATGATGATGCCCTCAGCCTGTCGCTCGCGGCCATGACGCTGATCTACATGGTCGCGCTGCTCGCCACCGCGCGCAGTTTCTACATCTCCTTCATCGACAGCGTGCGCGGCCGCGTGGCGACGGAGCGGCTGCTGACGGAACTCTCTGCCGCCCGCCAGGACCTGCTGGACGCGATTGCCAGTTCGACGGAGGGCTTTGCCCTGTTCAATTCCGAAGGCGGCCTGGTGGTCGCCAATGACCGCTTTGCGGAACTGCTGCAGCTCAAGTCGGAGGTGGCGCGCTCCGGTCGCACCTACGAGGAACTGCTGAAGGGGGCGGACAGCAAGCTCTCGGAAGACTGGATCAAGGCGCAGGTCACCCGCTATCACGCCTGTGACGGGCTGCAGGTGGTTGCGGTGCCGGATGGCCGCTGGCTGGGAATCGGCCACAGGAAGGCCGGGCATGGCGGCGTCGTGACGACGCTGATCGACCTGACGGTGTTCAAGCAGAACGAGGCCGAACTGATCCGCGCCAAGGTGGCGGCGGAGGCGGCCAACGCCTCCAAGTCCGAGTTCCTGGCCATGATGAGCCACGAGCTGCGCACGCCGCTGAACGCCATCCTGGGCTTCGCCGAGATATTCATGAACGAGATGTTCGGTCCGCACAGTGACGAGCGCTACCGCATCTATGCCACCGACATCCACGAGGGCGGGCAGCATCTGCTGCAGGTGATCAACAACATTCTCGACCTGTCGAAGGTGGAGGCGGGCCGTTTCGAGCTGAACGTGGGTGAATGCAGCCTGCCGGAGCAGGCGGACGCGGTGGTCCGCCTGATGCAGGCGAAGGCGGACGAGGCAGGTCTGGTCGTGACGATCGAGGCGCCGGACGACCTGCCGCTGATCCTGGGTGACCAGCGGGTGATCCGGCAGATGATCCTGAACCTGCTGGGCAACGCCATCCGCTTCACCGACCGCGGCGGGCGGGTGACGATCCGCATCGCGCTGGAGGAATCGGGGGACCAGACCCTGACCGTCAGTGACACCGGCATCGGCATCGCGGCGGAGGACATTCCCCGGGTGCTGGAGCCGTTCGGCCAGGCAGATGCCGGCCTCTCGCGCCGCCAGGACGGCACCGGGCTCGGCCTGCCGCTGGTGCAGTCCTTCATTGCGCTGCATGGCGGCACGCTGGATATCCAGTCGGAACCGGGTGTCGGCACGGTTGTTACCCTGCGCTTCCCCATCGACGGCATTCCGAACGAGCAGCCGGTCGCCACGCAATTGCTCTGATCCGGGTCCGGAGCAAGGCGCGAAAAAGTTTACGCGTTAACCCCTGCTTCACCCTTCGGATACGTGACGTTAACAAATCGGTTCCAGACTTAACCCTGCCGCAAGCCGAAAGGCTGGCACGAAGGAGAACTGGAAATGGCACAATATGACCCGACAATTCCGAAGGAACTGCTGATCCGCGCCGAACGTGGCGAGCAGGGAGCCCAGTACCGTCTGGGACTCTACTACGCCACGGAGGACACCAGCGCGGAATGCCTGATCATGGCGCACATGTGGTTCAACATCGCTGCCATCTCCGGCGATGCCCGCGCGAAGGTCGAGCGCAGGGAAATGGCCGAGATGATGAGCGCGGCGGAGATCGCCGAAGCCCAGAAGCGGGCCCGGGCACAGCTGCAGTTCCAGCGCGGCTGACCGCCTGAACGCAGCTCCGGTCAGGCTTCGTAGAGCCCGGCCTCCCGCATCTTGCGCAGGGCATCCGTTGTCGCCTCGGCCAGCCGGTCGATGTCAGCGACCGTGGTCGCCGTCGAGATGCAGCCCAGGCCGTAGGGCGTCGAGTAGATGCCCGACGACACCAGGTGCCTGAACATGTGCTCGTTGCGCTGGGCCTCCTGCCCCTGCGGATGGGTGTCACGGTAGGTCGTCATCGCCCGTCCATGGGTGTGAAAGCGGAACAGTGATCCGCTGCCGGTGACCTGCCCCGGCACGTTGGCCACCCGGATGGCCTCCCGCAGGCTTTCCCGGCAGACCTCCCCCATCCGGTTCAGTTCCTCCACCGCCTCTTCCGTCCAGTTCGCCATCGCGGCCCGTCCCGCCACCATGGTCATGGGATTGGCGTTGAAGGTGCCGCCATGCGGCAGGCGGGCCTTGGCACCGTCCACCTCGAACACCTGCATCACCTCCCGCCGTCCGGCAATGGCACCCACCGGCAGGCCGCCGCCAATGATCTTGCCGAGGGAGGAGATGTCGGGGCGAATGCCCAGCACGGCGTGACTGCCGCCGAATGCCTGGCGGAAGGCAATCACCTCATCGAAGATCAGCAGTGCGCCTGACCGTTCCCGGAACCGCGCCAGCATGTCCAGGAAGGCCGGTGTCGGCGGCAGCAGCCCGACCTGGGTCGAGACCGGATCGAACAGCACCGCGGCCAGCTCGTCGGCATGGGCATCCAGGATCGCCTCCGCCCGTTCCGGATCATTGAAGGGAATGACGATCACGTCCGACAGCACCCCCTGCGGCGTGCCGTGGCTGTAGGGCACGCTGTTCGGCTGCTCCTCCGGCCCCCAGCTCTCCGGCCCGGCGGACAGGGAAACCTCCGCGAAGTCGTAGGAGCCGTGATAGGCGCCCTCGCACTTGGCGATCTTCGAGCGCCCGGTGAAGGCGCGGGCCGCCTTGATGGCGTTCATCACCGCTTCCGACCCCGAATTGCAGAACCGGATCATGTCGAAGCCGTCGACCCGCGCGGTCAGCATCTCCGCCAACTCGATCTCCGCCTCCGTCGCGAAGGCAAAGGCCGTGCCGCGTGTCGCCTGCTCCTGCAGGGCGGCAACCACGTCCGGGTGCGAATGGCCGTGGATCAGGGAGGTGTAGTTGTTGTTGAAGTCGACCAGTTCGTTGCCGTCCACGTCCGTGACCCGCGACCCGAATCCCTTCTGCACGTAGATCGCGTGCGGTGACAGGCGGATGGTGGAGCGGCTGCCGCCGTCAGGCAGGACCGCCATGGCCCGCTGGGTCAGCTTGGCGGAGCGGGATTCGGGATCTGGATACAAGGCAGCCTCCTGTCGGTCAGGCGGGCAGTGTTCGGCACTGGCCGCGCGACCGCAAGGGGCTGGCGTGCAGGTCTGCTCAGATGATGCCGCGCTCCACCACCGGGCGGTTGGCGGCGATGCGGTCATGACGGAACAGGTCCAGGTCCATGCTGACGCTGCGGCCCTGCAGCAGCCATTCGGCAAGTGCCCGCCCGACCGCCGGGGCCTGCTGCACCCCGTGGCCGGAGAAACCGTTGGCGAAAAGGAAGTTCGGGACCTCCGCATGCGGTCCCAGAACCGCGTTCTGGTCGAAGCTGTTGTAGTCGTAGAACCCGCCCCATGCCCCGGTCATGCGCAGCGCCTCGAAGGCTGCGGAACGGTTGGCCAGGGCAGGCCAGCAGCGGTCTTCGAACTGGGCATAGTCCGGCTCCAGGTCTACGCCGTCCGGGTCCGGCTCGCCGGGCAGGGGTGAGGAGCCGGTGAGGAAGCCATTGCCCTCCGGCCGGACATAGACACCGCTCGGATCGACGATCAGCAGCGGGTCCGTGGGTGGTGTCGGGGTCGTCACATGGAACACCGTGCGCTTGCGCGGCACCACCGGCAGGTCGATTCCTGCCATTGCCGCCACCGCACCGGCCCATGGCCCGGCAGCGTTGACCACCTGTCCGACTGCGATCCGGTCGCCGCTGGCAAGCGTGACCGCAGTGATGCTGTGCCCCTCCCGTTCGATACCACTCACCCGGTCCTGCACGAAGCTGGCTCCGGCGCGGCGGGCGGCGCGGCGGAACAGCTGCAGCAGCGCATGGGGGTCCAGCCAGCCCTCGTCGCGCAGGCCCAGCGCGGCAAGGGCCACGTCATGGGTCCTGATCCAGGGAAAGCGCTGCTGCACCTCCACGGGCTGCAGCAGGGTGACGGGTGCGCCGGTTGCCTGCTGCGTCGCCACGTTGTCGCGCAGCGCCGCAGCCCCGGCCTCCGTCGCCAGGAACAGGTAGTGGCCGTTGCGGAACTGCACGTCCGGCTGCTCGTCATCGGGCAGGTCGATCCAGCGGCCCGGATTGCGCACGAATTCCAGCCCGAAGCGCGACAGCAGGATGTTCTCCGGCATCGAGAACTGCTGCCGCAGCGAACCGAGGGAGCGGCCCGTGGCGCCCTCGGCGCAGGTCGGGTCCGGCTCGATCACCGTCACGGTTCCGGGAAACCCGAAATGCCCCTTCAGCCACCAGGCAATGGCCGCGCCCATCACGCCGCCGCCGATGATCGCGATGTCGCTGGATGACCGGCTCACACGCCTTCCTCCAGCAGCTTGCGGCGGCGCAGGATCTCGGCGATGCGCCGTCGCGGCACGGTCTCGATGGCCGGGTGGGCCAGGGCAGCATTGATCCGCAGGGTGCCGATCAGGTCGAAATGCGCCTTGTAGCGTCCGGGATACTGGTAGAAGGCCGGGTGGCAGCCGAGCGCCAGCGCCACCGGCAGCAGTTCGTGATAGGCCGCGTCGCCATGCAGGTCGGACAGCAGGTGGGCGGTGATACGGCCATCCGGCAGGCGCCGCGGCCGGTCCATCACCACCATGGTGCCGATCCGTCCGCCGCTGCTGCGATCAGTTCATGTACTCCGGTTCCTGCTTCTGCAGCATGCGCCGCAGGGCGCCGAAGTGCCGCTCCGCGATCAGCGGGCGTTCCTCCGCCATCTGCTGGGCGGTCTTGCGCTGCACCTCCTCCGGGATGGTGCGCAGGGTGCCGCCGGTGGAGCGCGCCAGCACCTGGAACATCGCCGCCCGCTCCAGGTAGTAGAGGTCGGTGAAGGCTTCGCCCACCGACGCACCGGTCACGGTGACGCCGTGGCTGGCCATCATCAGCACGGCGCGATTGCCGAGCTTGGAGGCGATGCGGTCGCCTTCCTCGATATCCAGCGACAGGCCGTTGTATTCCGTGTCGTAGGCGATGCGGTCATGGAAGTTCAGCGCGTTCTGCTCGCACATCTTCAGCTCGCCATCCTCCAGCAGCGTCAGCGCGGTGGCGTGCGGCATGTGGGTGTGCAGCACGCAGGCTGCGTTCGGCGCGGCGACGTGAATGCCGCGATGGATGGTGAAGGCGGAGGTCTCGACCTCGTGCTCGCCCTCCAGCACCGTGCCTTCGCCGTCCAGCAGCACCAGCGACGACGCGGTGATTTCCGACCAGTGCCAGCCATAGGGATTGATCAGGAAGCGGTTGCCGCGCATCACGCCATCCTCGTCCGGCACCGCCAGGGAGAAGTGGTTGCACACGCCCTCGTTCAGGTTCATCCGCGCCGCCCAGCGCAAGGCACAGGCAAGGTCCTGCCTCATTTCCTGCATGGTCTGCGTCATGGCCCTGTTCTCCCTGATCGTGCTCTCCGGGGGCGCAGTCTGCCGCAGTTCCACGGGGATCGGAACCATATCTTGAAGGACGGCTGCGCCGGGGCGACATATCGGGTCGCGATCAGACCTTTCCCACGACCGGCCGAACCGTGACCCTGCCCGATGACCATGGGCCAACCGACCGGGGGAGAGCCATGCAGGCCGAGAGCATGTCACAGGTGCCGCTGACACCGGACTTCGACACCTATCCGGTGACGGAAACCGTCCGCGCCCTTTCCAGCGACGGGCGGATCGTGACGCTGGAATGGTCCGATGGCCGCGTCAGCCGCTACCACGCCATCTGGCTGCGCATGAATGCCTGTGACCCGCAGACGTTCAACCTGGACACGCGGGAGATCACCCTGAGTCCGCTGGACCTGCCGGCGGAGGTGTCGGTCGGGGCCTGCACGCTGCGCCCCGACGGCGCGGTCGCGCTCCGCTTCCTGCCGGAGGGGCATGACGCCCTGTTCGATCCCGGCTGGCTGCGGCTGCATGACTATTCCAATGGTGGGCGACCCGATGATGCGGCGGTGGCGAAGGTGCTCTGGACCACCGAAGAATGCCCGGTACCGCCGACCTTCGACGGCACCGACATCCTGCACGACGACCGGACCTTCACCGCCTTCCTGACCGCCGTTGCCAGTCACGGGCTGGCGCGACTGCGCGGTACGCCTGCCGATCCCGACTTCGCGGAACGCTTCGCCGGTCGGATCGGTGTCATCCGGGACAACAATTTCGGCCGCATCTGGAACGTCAGGGTGGAGCCGGGGTCGGGCAGCAACGCCTACACCGCGCTGGAGCTGGCGCCGCACGTGGACCTGGCGACGCGGGAATACCAGCCGGGGCTGCAGATCCTGCACTGCGTGGAGAACACCACCCGCGGCGGCCGGGCCATGATGATCGACGGTTTCCGGGTGGCCGAGGATCTCAGGGCGGAGGCTCCGGACGCCTTCCGCCTGCTCACCACCGTGCCCTGGCACATGAGCAACCGCGCCACCGACAGCGACTACCGCTGGAATTCCCCGGCCATCGTGCTGGACCAGGCCGGTGCGGTGGCGGAGATCAGGAGCATCTATTTCCTGCGTGGCCCCCTGAATGCGCCGTTCGACCAGGTGGAGGCCCTGTATGCCGCCGACCGGCTGCTGCATGCGAAGCTGCTGGACCCGCGCTACCGCATGCTGTTCGACTACCGGCCCGGCGACCTGATGCTGTTCGACAACCGTCGTGTCCTGCATGGTCGGGAGGCATTCGATGCCGCGGAGGGTGGACGCTGGCTGCGCGGTTGCTATCTGGAGCGGGAGGAGCTTGAGTCCGCGCTGCGGATGGCCGCCCGACGACAGCGGGCAGCAGCCGCCTCCGCGACCTGAAACCGACCGAAGGAGCATCATCCATGGCTGACCTGAAGAACCGGCAGGGTTTCTCCACTCGTGCCATCCATGCGGGACAGCGACCGGACCCGACCACCGGTGCGGTGATGATGCCGATCTACGCCACCTCCACCTATGTCCAGGAGAGTCCGGGCGTCCACAAGGGCTATGAATACAGCCGCAGCCAGAACCCGACCCGGCACGCGCTGGAGGCCTGTGTGGCGGATCTGGAGAACGGCGCGCACGGCCTGGCCTTCGCCTCCGGCCTTGCTGCCATGGGCACGGTGCTGGAACTGCTGGACAGCGGCGATCACGTGATCGCCATGGATGACCTGTATGGCGGCAGCTACCGCCTGTTCGAGAATGTGCGCAAGCGCTCGGCGGCGCTGGAATTCAGTTTCACCGACCTGTCCGACCCGGCGAAGTTTGAGGCTGCGATCACGCCGAAGACCCGCATGGTCTGGGTCGAGAGCCCGACCAACCCGCTGCTGAAACTGGTCGATCTGGCTGCCATCAGCCGCATCGCCAAGGCCCACGACATCCTGATGGTCTGCGACAACACCTTCGCCACGCCCTATTGCCAGCGGCCGCTGGATTTCGGCGCGGACATCGTCGTCCACTCCATCACCAAGTATCTCAACGGTCACTCCGACGTGGTCGGCGGGGTGGTCATCATCGGTGACAATCCGGACCTGAAGGACCGGCTGTTCTACCTGCAGAACGCGGTCGGCAGCATCCTGGGGCCGTTCGACAGCTTCCTCGCCCTGCGTGGCCTGAAGACGCTGGCCCTGCGCATGCGCCAGCACTGCGAGAGCGCGCTGGCCGTGGCCAGGCACCTGGAGGCGCATCCGAAGATCGAGCGGGTGATCTATCCCGGCCTGGAGAGCCATCCGCAGCACGCGCTGGCGAAGGGGCAGATGGATGCCTTCGGTGGCATGATCACCGCCTTCATCAAGGGCGATATCGGGGATGCACGGAAGTTCCTGGAACGCTGCGAGATCTTCGCACTGGCCGAGAGCCTGGGCGGCGTCGAGAGCCTGATCGAACATCCCGCGATCATGACCCACGCCTCCGTCCCCGCCGAGGTCCGCGCCGAACTCGGCATCTCCGACACCCTGATCCGCCTGTCGGTCGGCGTGGAGAATGTCGAGGACCTGATCGCGGAGATCGACACGGCGCTGGGGTGATGCCCCACCTGTTGAAGGCCCTGTCACAGGGTGTGCTGGTCGGCGCGGTGCTGATCGGCTTGCCGACGTTCCTCCTGTTCAGGCAGTTGCGCTGGGACGCGATGCTGCTCTGGGTCGCGACCGCCGCGATCCTGCCGCTGCTGGCGATGATGGTCCTGCTCAACAGTGATTTCGCGTGGTCACCGGCGCAGCTCGCCTTCTACCTGCAGTTCCTGCCCGGTGCTGCATGCGGCTGGATCATCTGGTACCTTTCCCGGGAACCCGCCGACTGATCGAAGGCAGAGGGAGCGACCCACGGCCATGAACCTGCTGCGCGGCATGGCGAGCCGGTTCTGGCGCTGGCTGACGGTGCCGGACCCTGCCAGCGCGTCATGGACATGGCGCGAGCTGGGGTGGCTGACGCTGCGCTGCCTTCTCGCACTGCTGCTGGCACCGGCGGTGGCCACCGCCATCATGTCGCTGCTGATCCTGCTGACCCCGGTTGCCGATGAGGTCAATCGTACCGCCGTAATCCAGCTCTATTCGGGATGGATGTTCGCGACCCTGTCGGTCGGTGGGCCCGGCGCGCTGGCACTCTGGGGTGTCGGGTTCGTCCACGCCCGCAATTTCCTGTTTGCGGGAGGGCTGATCGCAGGGACGCTGATCTTCGTCCTCTTCGCCGGGAACTCTCCATTGAACCGGCTTGCCGTGATTGTTGCGTTCTTCGCGCTTGCCGGCGCAGCGTGCGGCTGGATGATCTGGCGCATCATCTTCGCCGGGCGGATCGGGGTCGCAGATCCCGACAACGACCAGACTGCGCAATGATCTCGGGCGAGGGGAATCCAACGGCATGATCCGCATCGTGGTCGCCGTTCTGGCAGGCACAGCCGTTTCGGCAGCGGTCAGCACGGTTCTGCTGGCAGTCATTCTGGGCGACCCGAATGCGCTCCCGGGACTGGTCTGGTTCCTGCCCGCGTGGCTTGCGGGCGTCGTGGTGTGCGGCTTGCCGCTGCTCGCCCTGATGCGGCAGATGCGCATGATGGAGGAGAGGCACTTCGTCGGGGCCGGTCTGATCGTCCCGACCGTGCTCGTGGGGCTGTTCATCCTGCCCATGCTGAACCACCAGGGCGACCTGCTGCTTGCCTTCTGCGCCGGGCTGGCCGTGTCGGGTGGGTTGGGCAGCTGGGTGGCCTGGCGCATCGCCTTCGCAGGCCGGAGCGGGGCAGGGGGGAAGGACGCGGGCAAGGGCGTTGACGTGCCCTGATCTCCCGGCTGTCAGCCAGCCGGGCGACCCTGCTCCTGCAGCCCTCGCACCTCGCCGATATCCTCCACCCAGTCCAGCGCTGACCGGCACCAGATCTGGATCGACGGACGCAGGTCGTTGCGCTGCCGTGCGGTGCCGAGGCGCAGGGAATAGGCATCCGGGTCCATCGGGGCGCTGCCATGGATCGAGGTGCCGCATTCGGGGCAGAATGAAAGGGCGCGCGGGCTGCCGCTCTCGGCGGTCTTGATGAAGACCTTCAGCTTGCCGCTCAGCAGCCGGAAGTCGGCGGCAGGCACCAGCACGCCATAGCGGAAGGCGGTGCCGCTGTTGACCTGGCAGTCGGTGCAGTGGCAGATCGCGATGCGGTCGGGATCGATCGTCGCCTCATAGGTGATGTGACCACAGAGGCATCCGCCGTCGATGTTCATCCGAGCCATCGCCTTCACTCCTTGCCGGGAACCGTCTGCCCAAGCGTGCCATCGCGCAGGCCCGCCACCAGGTCGGCACGCCGTTCCAGCGTCGCGCGCTGGTTGACGTAGCCCTTGTCGGTAATCTCGTTGGCGTCGATGGAGGGTGGCTCCGCCATCAGCACGAAGCGGTCGATGCGGGTGGAGGAGGCTGGGTTGGCCGCGTTCCAGGCCGCCAGCTTCGCCGCGATGGCGGCGTTCACCTTCTCCGAGGCACAGAGCGCTGCCGGATCGTCGCCCGCATCCGGGTCCAGCGCGGCGACGGCGGCCATGGCGGGCCAGACCAGCAGGCCGATGCGGTCGGTGTCGTGGCCGGTCACCACCACATCCTGCACCAGTGGCGAGCAGGCGCCGACGGTGCCGACGCGCAGCGCGCCGACGCTCACCCAGGTGCCGGTGATCAGCTTGAAGTCCTCCGCCACGCGGCCGTCGAACAGCACCCCGGCAGACGGATCATCCGGGTCGGCCAGCTTGCCCGCGTCCCCCATCATGTAGAACCCTTCCTCGTCGAACGCGGCGGCGGTGAGGTCGGGGCGGTCGTGATAGCCGGGGGTGATGTTGGGGCCACGCAGGCGGAGTTCGTACTTGGCACCGCTCGGCTGGAACTTCAGCTCACACCCCGGCACCGGCAGGCCGATATTGCCTGCGCGCGGAATGGGGAAGTGGACCAGGGTGGCCAGCGGCGAGGTCTCCGTCGAACCCCAGGCCGAGACCATGAGCGGGCGCGGATGTCCGGACTGGGCGGCCACCGCCTCCAGCCGGTTCCACAGATCCTGCGGCAGGGCGGCCGCGGCGTAGAAGATGAGCTTCAGCTCGCGGAAGAAGCTGTCGCGCAGTTCCGCGTCCTGCTCCAGCGCGGGCAGCAGCGCGGCGAAGCCGGCGGGCACGTTGAAGTAGAGATTGGGGCTGGCGAGGCGCAGGTTCTCCACCGTCCGCCCGATAAGCTGCGGCGCGGGCTTGCCGTCATCGATGTGGAACGTACCGCCGTTGAACAGGGCCAGGTTGAAGCAGAAATTGCCGCCGAAGGTGTGGTTCCAGGGCAGCCAGTCCACCAGCACCGGTGCCATGTCCTCCACGAACGGCCAGGCGGCGGCCAGCATCGCCTGGTTGGCGCAGAGCATGCGGTGGGTGTTGATGACGCCCTTCGGCATGCCGGTGGAGCCGGAGGTGAACAGGATCTTCGCCACCGCGTCCGGTTCGATGCTCACCTCCGGCGCGGTCTCGGCGGAGGCGATGGCGGCCAGGTCGGCGTCCGACATCACGTCCGTGAAGCCTTCCTCCGCCAGCGCCCCCAGCGCCGGGGCGAAGGGGGCGGGGTTGTCGACCCAGACCAGGCCTGGCCGGGTCAGCCCGGCGATGTGGCGCAGCTTGGCATGGTCGGCGCTCATCAGGCTGTAGGCGGGGGAGACCGGCACGGCGGGCACACCGGCCAGAACGGCCCCGAGGGTCATCAGCGCATGACCCAGGGAATTGCCGGAGAGCAGCATCAGCGGCCGGTCCGGCCCGAGCCCGGTCGCCAGCAGGTGCCGCGCGACACCGGCGGCGCGGGCATGGACCTGCGCGTATGTCAGCTTCTGCCAGCCACCGCCGTCGCGCCCGGCCAGGAACACCCGGTCGCCGTTCAGCCGTGCCTGTCGCACCAGGACGGCGCCGAGCGTTGCCGGGTAATCGCCCAGCGGCACGGGGGAGCGGAGGATCATTGCGCCATCGTCGCGCCGTTCCAGTTCCGCCCGCTGCTCCAGGAACCTCAGTCCGTTCAGGGTCGCGTCTGCCATGCTCTCTCTCCCAACCGTCATCTCCAGATGCCACGATGGGCACGCAGCGGCAAGCGCGGCTGGCTTGATGGGTTGGCTCGACAGGCCGGGGCGAAAAGGGGTACAGCGGATTCATGGACCATGACCTGACTGCATCGACCGGCGCGGACGTCTTCGTGATTGCGGAGGCAGGTGTGAACCACAATGGCGACCCGGCGCTGGCGGCGGAGCTGGTGGCGGCGGCGAAGCAGGCCGGGGCCGACGCGGTGAAGTTCCAGAGCTTCGATCCGGACGCGCTGGTCAGTGCGGGGGCCGAGACCGCCGCCTACCAGAAGAAGGCCACCGGCAGCGACGACCAGCAGGCCATGCTGCGCGGGCTGGTGCTGGACGCGGCGGCGCACGAGGCCCTGTTCGCGCAGTGCGAGGGGCTGGGGATCGAGTTCATCTCCACCCCCTTCGATGCCGGGTCGGCGGAGATGCTGGTGCGGCTGGGTGTGCGGCGGCTGAAGGTCGGGTCCGGCGATGTCACCAACATCCCTCTGCTGCGCCACCTGGCGGGCTTCGGCCTGCCGGTCATCCTGTCCACCGGCATGGCCGACATGGCGGAAATCGATCGGGCCATCGCCGCGCTGTCGCCGCTGCGGGACCGGATCAGCCTGCTGCACTGCGTCTCCGCCTACCCGACGCCGATGGCGGAGGCCAACCTGCTGGCGATCCGGACGCTGGAGGCATGTTACGCGCTGCCCATCGGCTATTCCGATCACACGCTGGGCATCCATGCCGCCCCGGCCGCCGTGGCGCTGGGCGCGCGGATCATCGAGAAGCACCTGACGCTGGACCGCAACCTGCCCGGCCCCGACCATGCGGCATCGCTGGAACCGGACGGCTTCGCGGCGATGGTTGCCGCGATCCGGGAGGTGTCGTCGGCGCTGGGGGACGGCGTGAAGGCCGCGCGCGGCAGTGAACTGGATACCCGCCGGGTGGCGCGACGCGGCCTGAAGGCGGCGCGGGACCTGGCGGCCGGAACCGTCCTGCGGCTGGAGGACATCGCCGTGCTGAGGCCGGAGACGGGCTTCGCCCCGCACCTGATCGACGAACTGCCGGGGCGCACCCTGCGCCACCCGCTGGAGCGCGGTGCGCCGATCCTGCCGGACGACCTGGAATGACCGGAACAGGTGCGCGCCGCCGCGTCGT
The DNA here is from genome assembly GCA_965228535.1 of Minwuia sp. Lineage (GTDB taxonomy): Bacteria > Pseudomonadota > Alphaproteobacteria > Minwuiales > Minwuiaceae > Minwuia. Next base: position 568,926 of record CBDDHU010000004.1, read on the forward strand.
CTATGTCACCGGCACCCGCGCCGACTACGGCCTGATGCGCGGCACCCTGCAACAGATCCACGCCGATCCGGGGCTGGAACTCGGCCTGTTCGTCACGGGGATGCACCTGCTGCCCGCCTATGGCGAGACCGTGACGGAGATCGAGGCCGATGGCCTGCCTATCATCGGGCGCTGCCCGGTGGTGCTGAGCGGCAGCGACGGGGCGGAGATGGCGCTGGCCCTGTCGGAGACACTGCGCGGGCTGGTCACGACCTTGCGGGACGATCCGCCGGACATGCTGCTGCTGCTGGGTGACCGGGGGGAGATGCTGGCCGGGGCCATCGCGGCGCTGCATCTCGGCTGTGCCTGCGTCCACATCCATGGCGGGGAGCGTTCCGGCACGGTGGACGAGCCGGTGCGCCACGCGATCTCGAAGCTGGCGCATTTCCACCTGACCGCGACGGAGCAGGCCGCTGCCCGGCTACGGCAGATGGGGGAGGATGACTGGCGCATCCATGTCGTCGGCGCGCCGGGACTGGACGGCCTGGACGGGCGCGACGCCGCTGGCCGCGCGGAGCTGGCGCGGGACGCCGGGTTCGACCCGGACCGCAGCATGGCCGTGGCCGTGTTCCACCCGGTAGTGCAGGACGGTGCGGATGCCGCGCGCCAGATGCAGGTGATGCTGGACGGCCTGACGGGCGCCGGCATCCAGGTGCTGGCGCTGGCGCCGAACGCGGATGCCGGTGGTTCCGGCATCGCCGCCGTGCTGCGCACGGTCGCTGCCGCGCGCCCCGACCTTGTCCGGCTGGTGGACCATCTGCCCCGGTCCCGTTATCTCGCCTGGCTGGCGGCGGCCGACCTGCTGATCGGCAATTCCTCCAGCGGCATCATCGAATCGGCCAGCCTCGGCATTCCCTGCATCAACCTGGGCGACCGGCAGATGGCGCGGGACCGCAACAGCAACACCATCGACGTGCCGGTGATCCAGGCCGACGCGGTATCCGCGGCCATCGCGACCGCCCTCCAGCGGGGGCGCCGGTTCGACGGCAACATCTGGGGCGACGGGCAGAGCGCGCCGCGTATCGCCGCCTTCCTGGCCGAGGCCGACCTGTCCCCCGCGACCTTCAGGAAGCTCAACAGCTACTGACGGCGACGCAGGCCCGAGACGGCGGCGCGGGCGTCGCGGTTGACCGCGATCGCGACCCCAGTGCCACAGATGCCGCCAAGCAGCAGGGCCATCACGGCAGTCACCGTTCCGCCGTCCGGCATTTGCTGTTCCGCCAGTACCGGCAGTGCCATGACGGCAAAGGCCAGCAGCGCGGTGAGCCAGGTGGAGGGCTGGCCCAGCATGGCGAGCATCGGCACATCCCGCGCCGACGCCATCCGCAGCAGGTAGACACCGCTGACGAAGGCCCCGAAGACCGCGGCCAGCATCAGGTGGACCAGGCTGCCGTCCAGCCCCTTCACCGCCAGCGCGGCGAGAAGGAAGGCGAGGAAGCCAAGACCTTCCCCGATCATCGGGGAGCGGGTGTCGCCGACGGCATTGAGCACGCGGCGGATGAAGACGTTCAGCCCCAGCGGCACCAGGCTGATGGCATAGATCGCCGTCAGGTCGGCAATCTCCCCCAGTTCCCGCGCCGTGATGTCGCCCCAGCCGAAGACCAGCCCGGTCAGCAGGTCGCGGCTCAGCCACAGCGCGCCGAAGGCCATGCCGGACAGCACCAGGATCCAGGTCTGGCCCTGGCGCACCAGGTTCAGGAATGCGCCCCTGTCCTGTTCCGCGCCGCCCGGTGCCAGGTTCGCCATGCGGGGCAGCAGGATGATGGTCAGGGTCATGATGACGACGCCCAGCGGCAGCAGCACCAGCCGGGTTGCATAGTTGACCCCGGCCAGCGCGCCGATGCCGAACAGGGTGGCGAAGGCGCGCAGCGCGAAGGGATAGAAGAACACCACCGATTCGGCGGCGGAGGTCTGGACCATGCCCAGGATCATGCGCCGGTCCACCAGCCACGGCGTCAGGCTGATCCCGCCCAGCGCGCGACCGCCGATGGCGGCCATCTGGATCATCCAGCGCAGCACCACGCCCCCCAGCACCGCCGCGGCCAGCCAGACAACCGACCCCTCCCGTCCATCGGCCAGCAGCGCGACGATCAGCACCGCGTTGATGACAGCGGTGCCGATGGCGGACAGGAAGAACCTGTCCTCCGCCTGCAGCCAGGCAATGGTGACCGCGTTGATGGCGGCGACCGGCGCGGCCAGGATCACCAGCGGCAGCAGGTCGATGGTTCGCTGCCGGGCGATGGCGTCGAAGCCGGGCGCCAGCAGGTCGACCATGCCCGCACGCAGCGCCACCAGCAGCAGGGCGAGGCCGCCGACCATGGCGAAGATCGCCAGGCTGGCCTGGAACAGCAGCCGGCTGGCCTCCGCCGCGCGCTGGCGGAAGGCAACCACCAGCACGGCGGTCACACCGCCCGCTCCCAGCACGTTGATCAGGAAATCGGGCAGGCCGACCAGGAAGACGGCGATGTCCGCTTCCCGTCCCAGCCCGAAGGAGGCGGCGATCGTCGCTTCCCGCCCGAAACCGAGCAGGCGCCCGATCAGCAGGGCCAGGGCAACGGCGGCGCCGGATCGCAGGACCGCGCCCAGCATCAGCCGCCGCCCGGCCGTTCGGTAAGCAGCCTGTCGATCTGCGCGATCACGTTCGCGGTCGCCGTGCCGGTCGGTGGCGCACCCAGCAGGTCGAGCCGGGGCGCAGGGCGGTGGGCAAGCGCGTGGGTCAGTGCAGCGTCAAGCTCCGCGATGCTGGCGATGTCGTGGCTCAGGCCCAGCGGTCCGTAGGGAATCGCATCGTCGGCACTGTTGGTCACCACCGGCTTTCCGGCCAGCGCGGCCTCCAGCCCGACCATGGAGAATTCGGTGAACAGCACGTCGGCGGCGTGGATCACCGCGTGCACGCTCTCGGTGCGCGGACTGACATGGAAGCGAGGTCCCAGGTCACCGAAATCCATCTGCTGGTTGGGGTGCGCGCGCAGGATGATGCGCAGGTCCGGGTCCCGGTCCAGCATCCGGTGCAGGATCGCCAGCTTGTCGGGCACCGGGGCGATGCGCGTGTCGCCGGGACTGACGGCGGGCAGGGTCCAGGCCACGACGCGGTTCGTGCTCCAGCCGAGTTGCTGGCGCAGGGCGTGCCCGGTGGCAACGGTCTCCGCGCTCACCAGCCGGTCGAAGGCGGGGTTGCCGGTGACCGCGATGGTCTCCGCCCTCCGGCCCTTGGCGATCAGGTGCTGCCGCACCGATTCACCCAGCACCGCAACGCGGGTCGCGAAGCCGTTGTCCGCCATCCACTGCCATTCGAAGTCGAGGAACATGTCCCCCAGCGCCAGGGCGGGCAGGTTGCGCTGCCCCGCCGCCAGGATCATCGCGCGCTCCGCCCTTGGCGAGTTGGTCGTGACCACCAGGTCGGGCCGCCAGCCGTCGATCAGCCGCCCGACCGTCCGCACCGGCAGGAACGCCGCCCGGCCTTCCGTTTCGTAGCGCCGCGCCGCCTCCGCCGCGCCTCTATCGGCTTCCAGCTCCGCGTAGCTCAGGCCCAGATAGGCCTCCGATTCCTCGATGGCGACCAGGCCGCCCGCCATGCCCGCCGCCAGCCGTCGCCCGTGATCCCGTGCCGTTTCGTCGCCTGCCTGCCAGAGATCGCGGAAGCCCACCGCGTCGAAATCCTCCGCCGCCGCGACGGCGTGGGCGGTGGTCAGTGCCAGGATGCGCTGCTCCACGTCGGCCCGCGTCCGCAGCGCCCGCATCACCGGCATCAGCATGTTGATGTGGCTGGCACCGTAGGCGGCGAACAGGATGCGATATTTCGTCATCGAACGGCTTATCCCGGCTGGCTGCGTTCTCTTGAACGCGCGAAGCTGATAGCTATAGTCCGGTCGCCCCACTGTCCATGGTCATTCCCGGACAATCCTTCAGCAGAGAGCGGTTCCAAGACATGGCGAAATACCCGGCCCGCGTTGCCGTCGATCCCGCACGCTACAGCCCCGAACTGAACGACCCGGAAGTGTTCTACGGACTGCCGCGCGACGTCCGTTTCTGCCGCAAGAGCCTGATCTCCAACCAGCGGCCGAACTCTGCCGTCGAGTTCAAGCATCGCCGGGATTCGAAGAAGCAGACCGTGCATTTCGACGAGAACGGGGTCTCCGACGCCTGGCACGTGGCGCAGCGCAAGCGCGGCATCGACTGGCAGGCCCGGCGGGAGGAACTGGAGGCGGTGCTGTCGAAGCACCGGCGCAATGACGGCCACTACGACATCCTGGTGCCGGGGTCGGGTGGCAAGGACAGCTTCTATGCCGCGCACGTGCTGAAGTACGAGTTCGGGATGCACCCGCTGACCGTCACCTGGGCGCCGCACATGTACACCGACTGGGGCTGGCGCAACCAGCAGGCCTGGATCCATGCCGGTTTCGACAATTACCTGATGACACCGAACGGCCGGGTGCACCGGCTGCTGACCCGGCTGGCGGTGGAGAACATCCTGCATCCGTTCCAGCCCTTCATCCTGGGGCAGAAGCAGCTGGCGCCGAAGCTGGCGACGCTGTTCAACATCCCGCTGGTGATGTACGGCGAGAGCGAGGCGGAGTACGGCAATCCGAAGGAGGATGCGGAAAAGGCGCAGCGCGCCTGGGACTACTTCGCCATGCAGGATGACGAGGATGTCTATCTCGGCGGTTCCTCGGTCAGCGAACTGATCGGCGATTTCGGTCTCGACCGGGTCGACCTGGAGCCCTACCTGCCGCCCGACCCGCAGCAGATGACCGATGCGGGGATCGAGGTGCACTACATGGGCTACTACATGCAGTGGCACCCGCAGAGCGCCTATTACTACGCTGTCGAGCATGGCGGGTTCGAGGCCTCGCCGGAACGTACGGCCGGAACCTATTCCAAGTACAACTCCATCGACGACAAGATCGACGACTTCCACTACTACACCACCTTCATCAAGTTCGGCATCGGGCGCTGCATGTACGACGCCAGCCAGGAGATCCGCTCCGGCGATATCGAGTTCGACGAGGGCGTGGCGCTGGTGAAGCGCTATGACGGGGAGTTCCCGGAGCGTTTCGCGAAGGAGATCTTCGAGTACCTGTCGCTGCCGCCGGAGCAGTTTCCCGTGGCGTCGAAGCAGTTCGAGCAGCCGATCATGGACCGGGCCTACTTCGACAACCTGTGCGACCGCTTCCGCTCGCCGCATCTGTGGATGCAGAAGGACGGGCAGTGGGAACTACGGCACAAGCCCTGGGAAGAAGCCAGCGAACTGAAGGACTGAGGCCCGGCCTTGCCGGACCTGCCCGTGAAGGAAACCTGATCCCTTGCAACGTCGCACCCGCCTGATCGCCCGCATGGACATCAAGGGACCGAACCTGATCAAGGGGGTGCGGCTGGAGGGCCTGCGCAAGGTCGGCGACCCGCAGGAACGCGCGGCACGGTACTATGCCGAGGGCGCGGACGAATTGATCTACATGGACATCGTGGCCAGCCTGTATGGCCGCAACAGCCTGGTCGATGTGGTGCGCCACGCGACGGAGCACATCTTCGTGCCGATCACCGTCGGCGGTGGCGTGCGGTCGGTGGAGGATGCTGACCGGCTGCTGCGGGTGGGCGCGGACAAGGTGGCGATCAACACCGCCGCCGTGCATCGGCCTGAGCTGATCGGTGACCTGTCGCGCCGCTTCGGGTCCCAGTGCATCGTGCTGTCGGTGGAGGCAAAGAAGCGCGCCGATGGTGGCTGGGAGGCCTACACCGACAATGGCCGGGAGCATACGGGCCGCGACGTGGTCGCCTGGGTGCAGGAGGCGGAGAGCCTCGGCATCGGCGAGATCCTGCTGACCTCCGTCGATCAGGAGGGCACGCGCAAGGGCATGGACACCGACCTGATCCGAGCCGTGACGGCGGTGGTGGATGTGCCGGTCATCGCCAGTGGCGGTGCCGGAACTCCGGCCCACCTGGTGGCGGCGGTGACGGAGGGGCAGGCCGACGCGGTGGCGGTCGCCGACATGATCCATTTCGACCGGACCAGCCTGACCGGCCTGCGCAATGACCTGGCGGAGGCCGGACTGTCCCTGCGCCATCCGGAGGACGGGTGAGGCCATGACCGCACCGCACGTGACGATCCTGGACTATGGCGTCGGCAACCTGCGCAGCGTCGCCCGCGCGTTCGAGGTCTGTGGTGCCTCCCCGGAACTGGCGGAGACCCCGGGCCAGGCCGCTCGGGCCGAGCGGCTGGTGATCCCCGGTGTCGGGGCGTTCCGGTCCTGTGTCGACGGTCTGCGCGCGGCGGGGTTCGAGGACGTGGTGCGGCAACTGGTGGCCGACCGGCAGCGCCCGGTGCTGGGCATCTGCGTCGGGATGCAGATGCTGTTCGACGGCAGCGAGGAATTCGGTGACCAGACCGGCCTGGGGTTGCTGCCGGGCATCGTCGCCGGCATTCCCCGCAGCGGGGCCGACGGGGATCGCCGCAAGGTGCCGCATATCGGCTGGTCGTCGCTGCAGCCCCCGGCTGGCCAGGGGGGCGACTGGTGGGCGGGCACGGTGCTGGACGGCACGGCACCGGGTGCCGATGTCTATTTCGTCCACTCGTTCTCCGCCCGTCCGGCAGAACCCGCCGACCTGCTGGCGGTGACCGACTATGGCGGGTTCGAGGTCTGTGCCGCCGTGCGGCGCGACAACCTGTTCGGCGTCCAGTTCCATCCGGAGAAGAGCGGCCCTGCAGGGCTGCGGATCGTCCGTTCCTTCCTCAGCCTCTGACGGCGAGCAGGCCCCGGGCCATGTCCAGGTCGAGGGCGCTGTCGATGTCGATGGCGCGTTCGGGGGGGATGATCACCGCCACCGTGTCGTCACCATAGACCCGGCCCGTGCGCATCAGGTAGTCGGTGCGCACGGCGTAGCAGAGCCCGTTCGGCGCATAGAGATGGCCGAGGTCCTGCCGCCGCTTCAGCAGCCCGTCAGGATTCAGCGGCCGCACCCGCCGGTCCTCCCCGACCGTGACGAACAGGTCGGGTGACTTCGCCTGCTCGGTGAAGGTCACGGCGCTCTCCGCCCCGGTCTCCACCAGCGCCGCGACGGTGGCATCGATGTCGGTCGCGGTGCGGAACGGGCTGGTGGCCTGCAGCAGCACGATGATGTCGTAGCCACCATCCAGCACTCCCACCGCATGCAACAGCGCGTCGGTGATCTTCGCGGTATCGCTGGCCAGTTCCGGCGGTCTCAGGAACGGCACGTCCGCGCCATGTTGCAGCGCTGCGTCGGCGATGCGGCGGCTGTCGGTGGAGACGATGGTGCGGTCCAGCCGCACCGCGCCGCGCGCCGCCTCGACCGTCCAGGCGATCAGGGGCCGCCCGCCAAGGTCGAGGATGTTCTTGTCCGGCAGGCCCTTCGACCCGCCACGGGCGCAGATCACCCCCAGCGCACGGTGATCCGTACCGGCCATGGGTCAGTGGGTGCTGGCGGTGCCGCTGGTCTCCGCCACCGCATCGCGCCGTTCCGAATCCTTGATCGCCGACTTCACCTTGTCGGCATTGCGCAGGAAGGCACCCGTCATGTTCTCCGACAGCAGCGTCGAGGGCGCGCCGTCCGGAATCTGGTGGTTGCGGCGCCAGATCTGCTCGTACTCGTCGATGCGGCGATAGTTGAGCTGCAGCATCGCCTCGCGCAGGCCCAGCAGCTCGACGGCATTGAAGTTGTGGCTGATGACGGCGGAGATGCTGGAGGCGTCGCCCAGGTCGAGGATGAAACGCTCCATGTCGCCGTCATACTGGCCGCTGATCCGCTCCCGGTAGGTGGTGAACCACTCCGACCCCGGATAGGGGGTGGCGAAGTGCGGCTTCACCTGGATGCCGAGATCGTCCCAGGCGTGCATGTTCATGCGGATCGATTCGAAATCCTCGTTCGGGAAGCCGATGATCTGGTTGGGGACGGGGCGGATACCGGCCTCCAGCGTCCAGAAGAAGCTGCGCAGGTTGGCCTCCCGCGTCGCGCCCTTGCCGATGGTCTTCAGCACGTGCGGGGCGAAGGATTCGTAGCCGTAGACCAGGTGGGAGCAACCGGCCTCCCGCATCGTCTTCAGCACGTCCTTGGTGCAGAGCGTCGCGTGGCTGGTGCCGGCCCAGTGGATGCCCGTCCAGGTGCCGTCATCCTTGGCCTTCGGCGCGAAGCCGAGATCGTGCCACTGGTTGCAGATGTCGTTCATCCAGGTGCGACCGGAGAACTTGTCCATCGTCATCAGGTTCTCGTCCAGGAACCCGATGAAGTTGATGTTGAACTTGTCGTAGGCATGCTTCACCAGCGCGCCGACATAGTCCGGCGAGTGATAGCGGATGTTGCGGGTGTAAGTGCCGGGCTGGTCGAAGGCGACGTTCAGTTCGCCGTTCTCGTCCTGCTCGTAGCGCATGTCGCCGGCGATGCCGAGATGGTAGCAGAAGCGGCAGATCAGGGAGCAGCCATAGCTGGTGTTGATGTCCAGCCGCCGCGACGCCAGCATCCCCTCCTCGGAGAACAGCACCTGGCTGTTCTTGAAGTAGACCTCCTCCAGCGGGAACAGTTCCCAGGCCGGGAAGGGCAGGCTGTCCAGGTCGTGCATCAGCGGCCGCATCTGCGACATGACCAGGCCACCGCCGGGCTTGCGCGAGACGGTGCCCTTGATGTCCCAGAACTCGCGACCGCCACGGTCCACCATGTCGCAGATCTCGGGGAAGGTGATGAAGCCCTCTCCGACGCAGCCGACATCGACCTCCGGAATCCAGGACATCATCTCCCGGGGCAGGGAGGTCAGCAGGCCGCCGCCCATCACCTGCACCGCCTGCGGCGCATATTCCCGCGCGATCCTCGCGATACGCTTCACCGAGGCATAGGTGGTCGTGATGCCGCCATAGCCGATGATGTCCCAGTCGTCGGCAACGCAGACCGCCTTCGTGGTCTCGTCGCCCTGGCGCCAGGCATTCTCGTCATAGACCTGCACCAGGTGGCCCTTCTCCATGGCGATGGCAGCCAGCAGCGCGATGCCATAGGGCACGTGGCGGGGAACATCCTCTTCCCGGACCGTCGGATTGATGAACAGGATCTTGGCCATGAAGGTTGCCTCTTCTCCCAGGGGTCAGGTGGCGCCTACGCGCTCGCGCCGTCGAGAAATTCCTCCAGCGATGCCCAGTGGACATGGTCGCTGAACAGGGTACCGCCGCCGCTGCAGTTGAAGGTCGTGCAGTCGGCGTCCGCCGCCATCTCGATGAAGGCGGAGCGATACCAGTAGTACGCCGGGTCAGTATAGTACCATTCGTCGGTGTGGGGGTTGTAGATGTCGATATAGAGCTCGCTGATGCGGCTCTCGTCACCACCGACCAGGTCCCGCGCCTCGTAGTAGTACTGGGTATTGAGCAGCGGCGTGTCGCCGTAATAGCCGAAATCCATGCCGGTGACCGCGACCCGGCTCTTGTCCAGCACCGCGTGGGCCACCATCCAGCAGGCCCCGCCGACATTGCCGCCGGCATTCATGCAGGGCAGGCCGTTCTGGCGGTGCAGTTCCATGGTCACGCTGCCGGGCTGGTCGGGATCGTCCAGCATCGGGTTGAACCAGAACACCTGCATGCCGATCTCGTGCACCCGTTTCACCACGTCGGGCGAGGCGGTGGTGCCGAGGGCGATGCGGATGTCCCTGCCATGTTCGGCCATCAGCGCCAGCAGCTCCTCGTTCTTCGCCACCTCGTCGGCAAAGCTCGGATCCTGCTCCTGGCGGCGGAAATAGTCGTCGGCCTGCATCCGCGCCTGGTCCAGTTCCGGATCACCGAACCAGCGCACGATGCGCAGCGGGTGCGGATCGACGGAGACGGCGACGGTGGGCATCAGCCCCTGGCGCAGGCAGTGGGAAATGGCGCTCTCCGTGCAGACCACGGCCCCGCCGAACGCCCGCTGCTTCAGCACCGGCACGGGGTCGCGGCGGCGCAGGCTCGGTCCCGCAGCCACGACCACGCCGCTGTCCCCGGCACCGAGGCCGAGTTCATGCAGGTCGCGCAGGGTCCGGCCCTGCTTCAGGTAGGGGGCGTTGGCGGCGACATTCTCCAGGCACATGTTCTGGGTGCGCGCCGCCGTCATGGCGGTCATTTCCTGCTGCAGTTCCAGCAGCAGCCGACCGTCACGCTGTCCCTGTGGCTGGGACCCGGAACCGGTCACTTCTTGTCCGCGTCCCACATCACCTTCTTCTTCGACACGAAGGCGATGGAACCGCCAAGACGCTTCTTGGCCTCCATCTCGAAGCGGTCTTCCAGGGTTTCCTCGGCCTGCTTGATCTCGACCTTGTTCCGGGTCTCGAAATTGCCGCGCAGCACATCGTTGGACATGGGTAATGACCTTCTGCCTCGGCCCCTTGCGGGGCGGTTCACCTGCCCGCAGACATAGGATTTCTGCCGGTTCCTGTCCAGCGGATGCGCGTCCCTCTGGCGTCGGGCGGGGCTTTGTGGCACCCACGGCAGCATGAAGCGCCTGTTCGACATCATCGTCTCGGCCCTGCTGCTGCTCTGCAGCCTGCCGCTGTTCCTGCCGCTCGCCATCGCCATCCGGCTCGACAGCCCCGGCTCGCCCTTCTACCGCCAGGTACGGGTGGGGCGGGGCGGGCGCAGCTTCGGCATGCTGAAGTTCCGCTCCATGGTCGCCAACGCAGACCGCATCGGTGGCCATTCCACCGCTGCCGGGGATGCCCGCATTACCCGCGTCGGCCGCTTCATCCGCAAGACCAGCCTGGATGAACTGCCGCAGTTGCTGAACGTGCTCGCCGGGGACATGAGCCTGGTGGGGCCGCGCCCCGACGTTCCGGCGCAGGAGGCGGAGTACACGCCGGAGCAGTGGCAGTTGCGCCACCGGGTGCGTCCCGGCGTGACCGGTCTCGCCCAGGCGCTGAAACGCTCCACCGCCACCCCGGAGGAACGGACGGAGATGGACCTGCGCTACGTCCGGGAACAGTCCTTCCTGCTCGACCTGAAGATCCTCTGGTGGACGGCCCGCCAGGTGCTCTCGAAGGGCGGCATCTGACGCCTTCCCTCAGGGTGCCACCGTCTCGACCGCCGTCCGGTCGTGATAGAGCATCCGCGCCTCGCTCGCCGGGCCGCGCCGTTCGCCCAGGGCGGCGATCTCGATGACCCGGATCTCGCCGTTCCAGGGGATGGTCAGCACGTCGCCGACCCTGAGCGGCTGGCTCACCTTCCGGATCACCTGCCGGTTCAGGCGCATCCGGCTGCCCTTCACCGCCCGGGCGGCCAGACTTCGGCTCCTGTAGAAACGCGCGTACCAGAGCCAGAGATCAATGCGGATCGAGCCTTGGGCGGATGTTTCCATGGTCACCTGTTCTTCAGGACAGCCAGTGCGGCAAAGGGTGAATCCGGGTTGACGGGGGCAGGCTGGCGCCGGCGCTTGCGCGGCGGGGCGGCCTTCGGCTTCTGGTCGGGCGGCGTGGTCCGGGCATGCTTGCGCGCCTTGCGCTGTTCGCGGGTCGGGCGAGGATGGAACAGCAGCGGCGCGTCATCGGCCTGCCGCTCGGTGCGGTAGCCCAGGCCGGTCAGGATCGGTCCCAGCCGCTCCGGCCCGCCACCCAGCATCGACATCAGGGCGTGATCCGCCTCCGCCGGGCCCTTGCGGGTGGCCCTGTGGGCGTGGTCGGCAATGCGTTCCACCATGTCCACCCGCACCGCCGTGGTGCCGAAGCGGGCATAGCCGGAGACCAGCAGCGCGTCCGCGTCGCCCTTGCGGTCGGTGTCGAACGACACGCGCCCCTGCTGGTCCGTGGGCAGCATCAGGCCGCCGCGCAGCCCGTGCAGGATCATGCGCCAGCGCGTGGCCTCGGGCTTCAGCAGCGCGGGGCAGAAGATCGCGGAGCGGCCCAGTTGCACACCGGCATACTTGAAGCGGCCATGATCCTTCGGATCGAGCAGGCGCATCTGTTCCTGCACCGCCTTGCGCGGCAGGATGCCGAGCCGTTCCACCAACTGGAAGGCGATGCCGCGCGCCGCAGGGCTGAACTCGCGCTCGTCCAGGCCTGGAAGGGGGCGCAGCAACTGGCCGATGCGCGTCTCCACCCACTTCGCCAGCCGGGCGGAGATGGCCTCGCTGGTGCGGGTATCGAGCTGGTCGCTGACATTCAGCCTCACCTTGGGCCGCAGCACGTGATCGCCCGGTTCCAGCCGCGCGATGACCTCTTCCTGCCAGCAGATGTCGCCGCCATCGGTGACGGAGAAGGCGCTGTCAGGCGCGTCCGCGATCTTCCGCCCTCGCGCCCGCAGGGCGGAGGCGAGCACCTGGCGCACGGCACCCTTCAGCGCCTTGTTGTCGAAGGCGGAGCGGTCGGCGGCGAACACCAGGCCCCGGATGCGGCCGACGAACTGTCCCTCCACCGTGACGTTGCCGTCCGGGTCGATGGCGGTCAGCACGTCCTCCCGGTCACGCAGCCGGTTGACCAGCGCGGCGGTGCGGCGGTCGACGAAGCGCTGGGTCAGGGACTGGTGCAGGGCGTCCGAGAGTCTTTCCTCGATCGCCCGCGCGCGTTCCTGCCACTGAACCGGATCGTCCAGCCATTCCGCGCGGTGGGAGATGTAGGTCCAGGTGCGGATATGCGCCAGCCGCCCCTGCAGCGTATCCAGGTCACCGGTGGTGCGGTCCAGCTGGTCCAGGTGCTTCGCCATCCAGTCCCTGTCGATCTGCCCACGGGTGGCGATCTGCAGGTAGATCCGTCCGACCAGGCGGACATGGTTGTCGTGCATGGTCTTGCGGAAGTCGGGGACCTGGCAGATGTCCCACAGCAGGTGCATGTTGGCCGGGTTCAGCTCCGCCAGCGCCAGAATCTCCGGGTCGCGCACCAGCACCTTCAGCGTCGCGGTGTCCTCTGCCCGGCGCGGCGTGGCCAGCCAGCGGAAGGGCGGGGGCTGCTCCAGCGAGCGGATCAGCGCCTTGGGGTGGCTGAAATCGAGCTTCGTGTTGCGCCAGCGCAGCTGCGTCAGCGGGTCGAAGCGATGTTGCTGCACCGCCTCCACCAGTTCCGGCTCCAGCAGGGGTGCGTCAGCCGTCACGCCGAAGGTGCCGTCGCGCATGAAGCGCCCGGCCCGCCCGGCGATCTGGCCGATCTCGGCGGGGCTGAGGGCGCGGCGGCGGGCGCCGTCGAACTTGTGGGTGGCGGCGAAGGCGACATGGTTGATGTCCATGTTCAGCCCCATGCCGATGGCATCCGTTGCCACCAGGAAGTCGACCTCTCCCGCCTGGTACATCTCCACCTGCGCGTTGCGGGTGCGGGGACTGAGCGCACCCAGCACCACCGCCGCGCCGCCGCGCTGCCGCCGCATCAGTTCGGCGATGGCATAGACATCGGAGGCGGAGAAGGCGACCACGGCGCTGCGACGCGGCAGGCGCGACAGCTTGCCCTGCCCGACATAGGCCAGGGACGACAGCCGCGGGCGGGTGATGATGGTGGTGTCGGGCAGCAGACGCTGGATCAGGCCGCGCGCCGTGGCCGCGCCGAGGAACATGGTGGTCTCCAGCCCGCGCACGTTCAGCAGCCGGTCGGTGAAGGTATGGCCGCGTTCCGGGTCGGCGGCGAGCTGGATCTCGTCCACGGCAACGAAGTCGAAGCTGCGGCCCGTGGGCATCGCCTCCACCGTGCAGAGGAAATAGTGCGGGTTGGGGGGGATGATCTTCTCCTCCCCCGTCACCAGCGCGACGTTGGAGCGTCCGCGCGCCTCCACCACCCGGTCATAGACCTCCCGCGCCAGCAGGCGCAGGGGAAAACCCATCATGCCGCTGGCGTGAGTCAGCATCGTCTCGACGGCCAGGTGCGTCTTGCCCGTGTTGGTGGGGCCGAGCAGTGCGACCGTTCGTCCCCTGAGACCCGAGATGCCTTCATTGGTCATGGGAGAACTGTCCGGTGTTGTTGTGGTCCTGACAAGTGAAATTGTGAAAAATGCCCGGATTTCAACAGCTTCAGCTCTTCCGGAGATGACAGGTGGATGACATCGGGGCACGGGCTGGCGAATCGCCGTCCGGTGGCCCTGTTCGATAAGACGTTGACGAACCCTGCCGATGCAGTACCAAAGGCGCGCCATGAATGAACCTGTGAACAAGGCCCTGCTGCCTGCCGGTCTGCGCGACGCCCTGCCCGAGGAGGCAGAGCGCGAGGCAATGGCCGTGCACAGCCTGATGACCGCTTTCCGCGCCGAGGGCTACCAGACCGTCAAGCCACCGCTGATGGAGTTCGAGCAGAGCCTGCTGAGCGGGCCGGGCGGCGAGCTGACCCAGCACCTGTTCCGGCTGATGGACCCGATCTCGCAGCAGATGATGGGCCTTCGCGCCGACATCACCCCGCAGATCGCGCGGATCGCCGCCAGCCGCCTTGCCGGGTCGCCGCGCCCGCTCAGGCTCTGCTATTCGGGCCAGGTGCTGCGCGTCCGGGGCGACCAGCTCCGGCCGGAGCGGCAGTTCACCCAGGCGGGGATCGAGATGTTCGGCTCCGACGTGGTGAAGGCGGACGTGGAGATCGTGCTGCTGACCATCGCCGCACTGCGTGCCGCCGGGCTGCGTGACCTGACCGTCGACCTCACCGTGCCTTCCCTGGCACCGGCGGTGCTGACAGGGCAGGGGCATGACGGTGCGACGGCGGATGCGGCGCGGGAGGCGCTGGACGGCAAGGATGCCGGGGAACTGCGTGGCATCGTCGGCGACGACCCGCTGATCTTCGGCCTGCTGGAGGCGGTGGGACCGGCGGAGACGGCGATGCCCCGGCTGAAGGCGCTGGAGATCGGCGGCCGTGCCGGGGAACAGATCGCGCGCCTGGCGGAGACCATCGACGGCATCCGCGCCGTGGAGCCGGATCTCGGCCTGACCGTCGATCCGGGCGAGTATCGCGGGTTCGAGTACCAGACCGGGGTGGCGTTCAGCGTCTTCGCCCCCGGTGTCAGGGGCGAGATCGGTCGTGGCGGCCGCTATGTCAGCGAGACCGGGGAACCGGCGGTCGGCGCCACGGTCTACCTGGATTCGGTGCTGCGCGCGCTGCCGGCGACGACGCGGGCGAAGCGGGTCTACCTGCCCTTCGGCACCGGTGCCGACGAGGCCCGGCTCTGCCGCGAGCAGGGGCATCGTGTCGTGGCCGGTCTGGAGCCGGAATCCGATCCGGTGGCGGAGGCGCGCAGGCTCGGCTGCAGCGCCATCTGGCACCGGATCGAGGTCAAGGATATCTGAGACGGGTTTCGGCCCGGAAAAGCATCAGGAAAGGATCCCGACATGACCAATGTCGTGGTGGTCGGCGCCCAGTGGGGTGACGAGGGCAAGGGCAAGATCGTCGACTGGCTGTCGGCGATGGCGGACGTGGTGGTGCGCTACCAGGGCGGCCACAATGCCGGGCATACGCTGGTCATCGACGGTGTGACCTACAAGCTCAGCCTGTTGCCGTCGGGCATCGTGCGCACGGGCAAGCTGTCCATCCTGGGCAACGGCGTGGTCATCGATCCGGCGGCGCTGATGGACGAGATCGGGCGGCTGGCGACCCAGGGGGTCGAGGTGACGCCGGAGAATTTCCAGATCGCCGCCAATGCCTGCCTGATCCTCAGCCTGCACCGCGACCTGGACGCGATCCGGGAGGAAGCCGCGGGCGGGGCCAAGATCGGCACCACCCGACGTGGCATCGGCCCGGCCTACGAGGACAAGGTGGCCCGGCGCGCGATCCGGGTGGCCGACCTGGGCGACCCGGTGACCCTGGACGGCAAGATCGAGCGTCTGCTGGTGCACCACAACGCGCTGCGGCGGGGCCTGTCGCAGCCGGAGATCGCCAAGGCGGACATCATGGCGGAACTGGATGCGGTCAGCGCCGAGGTGCTGCCCTTCGCCGCCCATGTCTGGCGCACGCTGGACGAGGTCAACCGCCAGGGCAAGCGCATCCTGTTCGAGGGGGCGCAGGGCGCGATGCTGGACATCGACCACGGCACCTATCCCTTCGTCACCTCCTCCAACACCGTCGCCGGACAGGCCGCCCCCGGTTCGGGCTGCGGGCCGAAGGTGATCGATTACGTGCTGGGCATCGTCAAGGCCTACACCACCCGCGTCGGTTCCGGCCCGTTCCCGACCGAACTGGACGACGAGATCGGTCGCCACCTGGGGGAGAAGGGCCGCGAGTTCGGCACCGTCACCAACCGCGCCCGTCGCTGCGGCTGGTTCGACGCGGTGATGGTGCGCCAGGCGATCCGCACCGGCGGCATCGACGGCGTGGCCCTGACCAAGCTGGACGTGCTGGACGGGCTGAAGGAACTGAAGGTCTGTGTCGGTTACGAACTGGATGGCAAGCGGCTCGACTTCTACCCCTACAACATGGCCGACCAGGACAATATCCGCCCGGTCTACGAGACCTTCGAGGGCTGGTCCGACACCACCTTCGGCGCCCGGTCCTGGAACGACCTGCCGGCCCAGGCGGTGAAGTATGTCCGCGCCATCGAGGAACTGATCGGCGCACCGGTGTCGCTGCTGTCCACCAGCCCCGAACGTGATGACACCATCGTCGTCCGGCATCCCTTCGAGGGCTGATCCGGTGGCGGGCGACAGCTCCGGTCGCGGCACGGTCCACGGCTGATGGGGGCCGTTCTCGACATCGTCTTCCCGGTCTTCGCGCTGATGGCCATCGGCTACGCGCTGGGCCGGTCCCCGCTGCTGGGGGGCGATGTCGGGATCAAGGCGCTGACCAACTTCGTCTTCTACGCCGCCATCCCGGCCCTGCTGTTCCGCCTGTTCAGCCGGGGCCTGCCGGAGGAGGGGATCGAGTGGTCGATCGTCTTCGGCTACTTCGGCGCTGCCCTGCTCCACTTCGCCATCACCGTGGCACTGGGGCGCTTCGTGTTCCGCAACCCGCCCGTGGAATACGGGCTGATGGGCATGTCATCCAGCTTCTCCAACACCGTGCTGATGGGCCTGCCGCTGGTCTACACGGCGTTCGGGGAGCCGGGCCTGATCCCGATGATGATGATCGTGACCTTCCACCCCATGATCCTGATCCCGCTCTCGACCATCATGGTGGAGGCGCTGCGGGGCCAGAAGGGGCAGGGGCTGGGCAACATCCTGCTCTCGACCTTCAAGAGCCTGGCGGTGCACCCGGTGATCCTGGGCCTCTGTTCCGGGCTGGCCTTCGGCGCGACCGGGCTGGAGCTCGTGTCCATGGTGGACCGGCTGATCGACCTGCTGTCGAGGGCGGCGACCCCGGCGGCGCTCTGTGCGCTGGGGGCCTCGCTCACCCAGTTCCGCATCGCAGGTGATCTCAGGGAAAGCATCACGCTGGTGATCATGAAGCTGGCGCTGCTGCCGGCGCTGGTCTTCATCTTCACCAGCTACATCTTCCAGAACGACCCGCTCTACGTCGCCGTCGCCACCCTGAATGCCGCGACCCCTGCAGGGATCAATGCCTTCCTGCTGGCCCGCTTCTACGGCACCTACACCCAGCGCTCCGCCTCCGTGATCCTGCTGTCCACGGTATTCAGCGCCATCACCCTGTCCCTGCTGATCGCCTGGCTGAAGACGGTGTGAGCGCCCGCCCTCAGGGTACCAGCTTGTAGCCGCCCGGTTCGGTCACCAGGATCTCGGCCTCTGACGGGGTCGGTTCGATCTTCTGGCGCAGGCGGTAGATGTGGGTTTCCAGGGTGTGGGTGGTGACCCCGGCATTGTAGCCCCAGACCTCGTGCAGCAGCACGTCGCGCCCGACCGCCTTCTCCCCGGCACGGAACAGGTACTTCAGGATGGAGGTTTCCTTCTCCGTCAGCCGGACCTTCTTCTCCGTCTGCTTGTGTACCATCAGCTTCTGCGCCGGGCGGAAGCTGTAGGGACCGATGGTGAAGACGGCATCCTCGCTCTGTTCGTGCTGGCGCAGCTGGCCACGGATGCGGGCCAGCAACACGCCGACCTTGAAGGGCTTGGTGATGTAGTCGTTGGCGCCGGACTCCAGCCCCAGGATCTCCTCGGCGTCCGAATCCGCGCCGGTCAGCATGATGATCGGCATCTTGAAGCCGTTCTTGCGCAGCGCCCGGCATACTTCCCGGCCATCGGAGTCGGGCAGGCCGACATCCAGCAGCACCAGGTCGAAATGCTCCTTCCGCGCGGCCTCGATCCCGGCCTGGCCGGTGTCGACCTGACGGGTCTCGAATTCCTCGTGCAGTTCCAGCTGTTCTGCCAGCGTCTCGCGCAGCGTGTCGTCGTCGTCGACCAGCAGTATCCGCTTTCCACCCATCATCTTCTCGCTTCTCCCAATCACCGCCGGACCATCGACTGACCAGAGATTGGTCGGACGCCGTCCGGTTCAAGAGTCCGGTTCCGTTGTGGGAGAACAGCTTCACCGACACGTGACGCGCATTTGATCGGCCCGTGCGGTGTCCCGACACCCTGTTCCCGCACGCAAGTCTGACCCGTGCCAGTGAATGCTTCAACAGTCCGGGGGGGCGGGATATACAGTGGCGGTCACATCCCGTTCACTTGTCAGGACTGTCCCGTTGACGCGCCACAGCGAAGAGGAAACCAGCGACCTGCGCCATGTGCGCCTGGTGGATCGCGCGGCTGCGGACCTGCGGCGCGGCATGCCGGTCATCGTGCGTGGCGCGTCGTTCAGCGGTGTCATCGTCTCGGCCGAGACGGCGACGGCGGAGGAGTATGGCGAGCTGCTGGAGCTTTCCGACGGGCAGCCCAGCCTGGCGCTGACAGCGCGGCGCGCCAACGTGCTGCACATCCTGCCGTCGGGGCACGAGGTGCAGCTTGTGCCCATCGACGAGACCCTGTCGCGCCAGCTTGCCAGCGAGATCGCGGACCCGGCGCATGACCTGGACGGCGGCATGCGGGGGCCGTTCCGGCAGGTGAAGGATGCGCCGCCGGACTGGGCGCTGGCCGCTGTCGGGCTGGCACGGCATGCGCGGCTGCTGCCGGCGGTGCTGGTCGCCCCGCTTTCCCCGGACGCGGACTGGCAGGCTGCCGGCATTGCCAGCGTAGACGCGGCGAACATCGCCGCCATCGCGACCCATACGGGTAACATCCTGAAGCCGGTCGCGGCTGCGCGGCTGCCGCTCTGGGGGGCGGAGAACACGCGGATGCACGCCTTCCGCCCCGCCGATGGCGGGCTGGAGCACCTGGCGCTGGTGACCGGCGACCCGCCGAGGGACCAGCCGGTGCTGACCCGCATCCACAGCGAATGCTTCACCGGCGACCTGCTGGGGTCGATGAAGTGCGACTGCGGGGAGCAGTTGCGCGGTGCCATCGAGGCGATCGGCGAGAACGGCACCGGCATCCTGCTCTACCTGGCGCAGGAAGGGCGCGGCATCGGCCTGATGAACAAGATCAGGGCCTACGCGCTGCAGGACCGGGGCTATGACACGGTGGATGCGAACCTGCGCATTGGCTTCGAGACCGATGAGCGGCTGTTCCGGCCCGCGGCGGAGATGTTGCGCAGGCTCGGGTTTTCCAGCGTGCGGCTGATGACCAACAATCCCGAGAAGGTGGCGGGACTGGAAGGGGAGGGGATCAGCGTCGCCGAACGGGTGCCGCACAGGTTTCCGTCCAACCCGCACAATGCCGATTACCTGGCCACCAAGAAGAGCCGTACCGGGCATTTTCTTTAGGGGGCGGACGCCGGATCGGGCAGATTCTGCCGGGCCAACGGCGATCGCCAGCGGCTAACTGGCTGAAAAGGCAGGGGTCAGGGTCTGGTCCGGGGCTTGCTTGGCTGGCCGCATGATCTTTGACAGTCACAGCCATGCCAGCTCCGCCTCCCTCTCGGCCTTCGTTCCGGCACGGGGGGATCACGGCGGCACACCGGTCAGCAGTTCATCGGCGGATGCGGCGGGGGAGGAACTGGGCTTTCTGGACCTGCTCGACGCCGTCAATCCGTTGCAGCACATCCCGGTGGTATCGACGCTGTACCGCGAGGCGACGGGCGACGAGATCGGCAACCCGGCGCGGATCGCGGGCGGATTCCTGTTCGGCGGCGTGCTGGGCCTTGTCAGTTCCGTTGCCAACGCCGTGCTGGACGAGACAACGGGCAAGGATCTCGGCGGTCACCTGATGGGCCTGGCGGGGATGGACGGCGAGGGCGGGGAAGAACCGCCCAACGCGACCGACCTGCGCTTCGCGAAGGCGCGCGATGCCTACGAGCAACTGGGCGGCGGAAAGCCGGAACCGGGCATCGACTACGTGATCGAGGCTCCCTGATCCCGTTCTTCCCGCTCACGAAACCGACAGCGGGGCTGAAAATGTCGCCGCGATGGCACATCTTTCACACTCCGGGCTAAGTTCGGTCATAATCCGGGTTACATTCTGTCCGGGCGACCCGCTTCACGGTCGGGTTTGCAGTTTGGGTGATCCACACCCAGATTATGCGGGTAAGCAGTAGATCGAGCGTTGGAGCATGTGCAAGTGAGTCACGAAACAAGAGAACAGTTCATGCGTCGTCGTACCGTTGCGCGCGCCGTGCCGATGGCGCGACAGGATGCGAATGCGGCGCTGATGCTGCGCCTGACCGCGGTGGTGGTCCTGCTGGCGATGCTGGTCGCCGCGGGCAGTGCGTTTGCCCGCAGTGCGCCGGAGAGCTTCGCGCCGCTGGTGAAGAAGCTGAAACCGGCCGTCGTGAACATCCAGGTGACGCAGCAGCCGGGCAAGGGCAACTCGGGCGAAGGCCCGCAGATTCCGCAGGTGCCGCCGGGGTCGCCGTTCGAGGAGTTCTTCAAGGACTTCTTCGACAAGCGCCGCCAGCAGAACCCGCACTCCCGGCCGCTGGTCTCGGTGGGTTCGGGCTTCGTGGTTGATGCCGACGGCCTGATCGTCACCAACAACCATGTCATCGACGGCGCGGACGAGATCCGTGTCTTCTTCAGTGATGGCGAGAGCCTGGATGCGGAGCTTGTCGGCACCGACCCGAAGACCGACGTCGCGGTGCTGCGGGTGAAGCCCGACGAGGGCATGGAACTGACCGCGGTGCCGTGGGGCAATTCCGACACCGCCGAGGAAGGTGACTGGGTCATCGCCATCGGCAACCCGCTGGGACTGGGCGGTACCGTCACGGCGGGCATCATCTCCGCGCGTGGCCGCGACATCCGCTCCGGCCCCTATGACGATTTCATCCAGACTGATGCCTCCATCAACAAGGGCAATTCGGGTGGCCCGCTGTTCAATGTCGACGGGGAAGTGGTGGGCATCAACACCGCGATCTTCTCCCAGTCCGGCGGCTCCATCGGCATCGGCTTTGCGGTGCCGTCCAACCTGGCGCGCCCGGTGGCCGAGCAGCTGATCAAGTTCGGCCGCACCAAGCGCGGCTGGCTGGGTGTCCGTATCCAGTCGGTCACGGAGGAGATTGCCGAGGGCCTGGGCATGGATGAGCCGCGCGGTGCCCTGGTGGCCGGTGTCACGCAGGACAGCCCCGCCGGTGAGGCCGGCATCAAGTCGGGCGACGTCATCGTGACCTTCAACGGCCAGGACATCGACGAGATGCGGGCGCTGCCCCGGATCGTCGCCGGCACCGGTGTCGGTGAGGCGGTTCCGGTGACCGTCTGGCGCAAGGGCAAGCTGGAGCAGTTCACCGTGACCCTGGGCGAACTGGAGAAGGCCGAGAAGGCCCTCGCCGCCTCCGACGAGGAACCCGAAGCGCCGCAGACGAAGGAAAGCGACCTGGCCTCCCTCGGCATGAAGCTCAGCCCGATGACCGACGAGGTGCGGGAACGCTTCAGCATCAGCGTGGAGGACGGCGCGGTGGTGACCGAGGTTGTTCCCGACTCGGCAGCAGCGGAGAAGCTGCGGGCCGGTGACGTGATCATCGAGGTCAACCAGGAGGCCGTGCAGGGACCGGGCGACGTTGCCCGCCGCGTGGCCGAGATCGAGGAGCGCAAGGGCCGCTCCGTGCTGCTGCTGGTGGTCCGTGGTGATGACCGGCTGTTCGTGGCGGTGCGCCTGAAGCAGAGCTGATCCCGAGGATCATCGACCTGAAGTGAATGGAGCCGGTGGCACCGGGCGTGTCACCGGCTCCCTGCTTTTCACGGGACGGGAACTGATCGACCCGGCACCGGACGGGGGCTGACCCTCAGGTCACCCGGTCGAAGGGCAATGCCCGGGTGGACCGGATCAGGCCACCGGGTGCCAGGCGCCGTCGAGGCCGAGATGCTCCTTGCCATCGGCGCGGTAGAAGCTCCCGGCACCGGCCTTCTCCAGCACCTGCAGCATGGCCGGGACCGGCTTGCCTTCCGCCTTCAGTCGGGCGATCACCCTTGCCGGACCCAGGTCGTCCAGGAACTCGAACGGTCCCTTCTGCCAGGCAAAGCCCCAGCGCATGGCGCGGTCGATATTGACCACGTCGTCGGAGATCTGCGGCACCAGGTCCGCGGCATAGCAGAGCGTGCCGCCCATCAGGTCCCACACGAACCGGCCTTCCACCGAATCCTCGAACATCAGCGATCCGGCGCTCATCCGGCTCTCCGGCAGGCTGACCGGCACCTCGGCGCGCCAGTCGCCGCTGTCCAGGTCGAAGACCTCCTTGGCGCGGTTGCCGTCGGCATCCTTGACCATGCGGTAGAAGCCGCCGCCGGTCTTGCGACCAAGCTGCTTGCGCTCCCACATCTGCCGTTCCATCGCCGGGAAGGCGGTGTAGGCGTGGCCGGTGTCACCGTCAGGCAGGTTCACCGCCAGGTTCCGGCCGACCAGGTACATCACGTCCAGGCCGATCAGGTCGATCAGGCCGTAGAGACCGGTCGGTGGCAGGCCGACAGGCTTCGACATCAGCGCGTCGATGGTCTCCTGGCTCAGCCCCTCTGCGCGTGCCGCCTGCGCCTTGTGCAGGCCCGACAGCATCAGGAAGCAGCCGATGCGGTTGCCGATGAAGTTCACCGTATCCTTGGCATGGACCACGCCCTTGCCCATGCGGTCGCCCAGGAAGGCGGCGAAGGCGTCGATGACATCCGGCGTGGTATCGGTGCCGGGCACCAGTTCCATCAGCCGCATCACCTTCACGGGATTGAAGAAGTGGGTGACGCCGATGTCGCGGCGCAGGCTCTGCGGCAGCCCCTCGCAGATCTCCCTGAGCGGGATGCCGGAGGTGTTGGTGGAGACGACGGAACCGGGACGGCGCAGCGGCTCCAGCCGCTGGAACAGGGCGCGCTTGGTCTCCACGTCCTCGATCACCGCCTCGCAGATCCAGTCATAGTCGGCGATCTTCTCCAGGTCGTCGGCCAGCGTGCCCAGCGTGATCAGGCTCGCCTTGTCGGCATCGTCCAGTGCCGGCGGGCGGCCATTGACGATGCGGTCCAGCGATGCCTCCGCCGTCGGCATGTCGATGTCCAGCAACAGCACCCTGCATCCCATCTGCGCGCAGATGCCCGCAATGCCTGCCCCCATCGTGCCGCCGCCCAGAACCGCAACGGAATTGATCTCACGCGTCATGCCGACCTCCTCGAATTGCCTGTCGTCCGGACCCGCTCAGGCGGAACCCGGCGTGGCCTCGCCCAGTGCCTCCAGGTACAGCGACAGCACGGCTTCCTGCTCCTGCCGGTCGTCGCGGTCCATCTTCCGCAGCTTGATGACCTGGCGCATGATCTTGGGCTCGAAGCCATTGGCCTTGGCCTCCGCATAGACTTCCCGGATATCGGCGGCCATCGCGGCCTTTTCCTCTTCCAGGCGCTCCACGCGCTCGATCAGTTGCCGCAAGTGATCTGCCGCGACCGCTTCGGTCATGTCCGTCTCTCCCTGAGCCATGCATTGATGCGGCGCGGACCATAGACCGCACGCAGGCGCGAATCCATCCTCTGTTGGCGGTCTCCGCCGGTCAGTGGAGGATGCCGTAGAGCGCGATCATGCTGAGGAAGATCAGCGCCACCCGGCGGTAGGTCTGTTCCGACGATTCGCGGAACAGGCGGCTGCCGATCCAGGCTCCAACCATGTAGGCGGGGCAGATGGCCAGGGCACGGATCACCACCTCCATCGCGAACAGGCCCTGCAGGTACAGGAAGATCGGGGTGATGATCTCCGCAATGGCGAAGTAGAGGATGATGTTGGCGCGGTTGGTCCGGGCACTGTCCTGGCCGGAGAGCATGTAGAGCAGCACCGGCGGGCCACCGACGCTGGTACCGGTCAGCAGGGCACCCGACACCCCGCCGACGCCGAGCGTGGGCAACAGCCGCTTCGGTCCCTGGTAGCGCCAGCCGATGGCCAGCACGACGACAAAGACCAGCACGATCCCCGCGATCACGCGGGAGATCAGTTCGGGCTCGGTGGTGGCCAGCAGCCAGGCACCCAGCGGCATGCCCACGGCGGCTGCGACGATCAGCGGCCCCAGGAACGGCCACTGCACATCCGGCAGGGCCTTCGGCACAAGCTGGATGCTGACCACGACCTCCATCACCGCGATCATCAGCACGGCCTCCGCCGGGCCGTAGAGGATGGCGAAGATGGGGGCGAGCATCATGCCGGAGCCGAATCCGGCGAATCCGCGCATCAGCCCGGCAGCGAGCGAGAGGGCCATGGCGAGGCCGAGTGACAGGTCGAATTCGATCACGGATGCGGTTCCGCCCAGGTCCGGTTTCGGGAACCCGAGGGCTTAACGCAATTTCAGCCGGCGGACATCATTGATTCCATGTCCGGGTCCGCTGCGGTGGAACGGATCCGGCTGGCCGGGATGCGCAGGGTGCAGCGCGTGCCCTTGCCGACCTCGCTCTCGACGTTCAGGTGCCCGCCATGCAGCGCGGCAAAGCGGTGGGAGATCGGCAGGCCGAGTCCGGCCCCGTCGCCCCGGCTGACCCAGGTGTTGCCGCTGCCGCCATGGGGCTCGCGCGCACGGGCCAGGTCTTCCGGCGTCATTCCCCGCCCGTTGTCGGCAATGACGAACAGCACCCCGTATTGCGGCCGCAGGGTGACGTTCACCGTGACCGCACCGCCCTCCGGCGTGTGGCGGATGGCGTTGGAGATCAGGTTGATGAGGATCTGCACGATCAGCCGCTCGTCGACATGCAGGATCAGGCTCTCGAACGCCGATCCGGCCTCGAAGTCGACGCCGCTGCGGGCCGCGCGTTCGGAGAACAGCAGGCGGCAGCGGGCGAGCAGGGAGCCCAGCCGGACATCCGTCTCGCGGATGTCCTCCGACCCCGCATCGATGCGGGAGATGTCGAGGACGTCATTGATGATGTCCATCAGGTGGTTGCCGCTGTCGCTGATCGCGCCGACATACTCGGCGTACTTGCGGTGGCCGACCGGACCGAAGGTCTCCGTCTGCATCATGTCGGCGAAGCCGATGATCGCGTTGAGCGGGGTCCGCAGTTCATGGCTCATGTTGGCGATGAAGCGGGACTTGGCCTCGCTCGCGTCCCGTGCCTCCAGTGCCAGTTGCCGGTTCTCGACCTGCCGGGCGATCAGCGCCTGGAAGTCGCGATGACCGATGATGACCATCACCAGCACGAAGCTGATATAGGCGCTGGCGAGCAGCCAGAGCGGCGTCGTGATATCGGGATACTGGACTGTCAGGGTGAGCAGGCCCGCCATCACGGTGATGAAGAAGAAGGTGAAGGCGGCAACCGGCGCGGGGCTGAGCAGCGCAGCCGCGACGATCGAGGTGCCGAATGCCGTCAGGATGACGATCAACGCCTCCGATGCTGACACCATGGGAACACACAGGACGATGACTGCAGCCCAGTAGAGGCCGGCGGCGACCGCCATCACGGTTGCCTTGCGGAAACTGCGCCTCGAAACCCGGGTCGGCCGGGGCTTGTTCCGGTGCTTCCACCAGCCGTAAATCTGCGCGATGGCGAAGAATTGGCCGATCAGGCACCAGGTGCCGAGGATCAGCGCCAGGTCCTCGCGCCAGAGGCCCAGGGTGAGCGCGATAGGGTTGATGCTGGACGCGACGCCGCCGAAGAGCTGGTTGCGGTTGAGCCGCAGGACGCTCTCGACATCGAACTCGCGCTGCATCTCCGGAGTCATCTCCGGCCGCTCGGTCATCAGGCGTTGCAGGAAACTGCGCAAATCCGGTTTCTTTCCAGCATCGTAGGATTTCGGCGGGGGGCGAACCGGCGCCGAATCCGTTTCCGCAGCATCTGTCCGGCAGATCGTGCGGGTCGTGGTTGTTGAACGGCTGTCAGAAGAGCACTGAAGTCGTTAAGAAACAGATAATTCCGGGTCGGTGCCGCTGGCGCATGACATCTCATCGGGGGAAGGTATTGTGAGCGATAACAGGAACTTGCCGTCGGGTCACCCGCCCGTTCAGACGGGTCGAATCGGTGTCCTGCTGGTCAATCTCGGCACACCGGACGGTACCGATGTACCGTCGGTCCGGCGCTACCTGCGGGAGTTCCTGAGCGACCGCCGCGTCATCGAGGTGCCGAAGCTGATCTGGTGGTTCATCCTGAACCTGTTCATCGTCACCTTCCGCTCCCCGAAGACGGCGAAGGCCTATGCCAAGATCTGGCGCAAGGAGAGCGACGAATCGCCCTTGCGCTACTACACCCGCCAGCAGGCGGAGGCACTGGCCGCCCGCTTCGCCGGAGACGCGACGGTGACCGTCGACTGGGCGATGCGCTATGGCCAGCCCTCCATTCCCGACCGGCTGACGGCGCTGAAGGATGCGGGGGCGGAACGCATCCTGGTCTTCCCGCTCTATCCCCAGTACAGCGCCACCACCACCGCAACGGTGGTGGACAAGGTCGCCGACACGCTGCGTGGCATGCGCTGGCAGCCGACGTTGCGGTTCGTGCCGCCCTATCACGATGACCCCGCCTACATCGGCGCGCTGGCCGGTTCGGTGCAGGATGCGGGGCTGGCACAGGGAAGCGACACGGTGCTGCTGGCATCGTTTCACGGGCTGCCGCAGGCCTATTTCGACAAGGGCGACCCCTATCACTGCCATTGCCACAAGACCGCGCGGCTGCTGCGCGAACGGCTCGGCCTTGACGGGGAGCAGTTGCGCCTGAGCTTCCAGAGCCGCTTTGGCCCGAAGGCATGGCTGCAACCCTACACGGACGCGACGCTGGAGGAACTGGCGCAGGCGGGCCGGACCGGTGTCGCCGTGCTGACACCGGGATTCGCCGCCGATTGTGTCGAGACGCTGGAGGAGATCGCCATCGAGGGGCGGGCGATCTTCGAGGAAGCGGGAGGCAAGGACTTCACCATGATTCCCTGCCTCAATGACAGTGACCGGCATGTCGACATGCTGGAGGAGATCACCCGGCGGGAACTGTCCGGCTGGCTCTGAGCCCGGATCACCGGTCCCCGCCCCTGAAGGCCCGCGATTCCCTTCGCCCGCCGGAGCATCCTATCATGGTGCGTCGCGGGCTGGTCCGCGGCACGGGGAGGGGGAGGTGACATGGCAGAGCGGCTGCCGTCACTGAAATCGCTGGAGGTCTTCGTCCAGGCGGGGAAGAGCCTCAGCTTCGGCCAGACGGCCATGGCCATGGGGCTGAGTCCCTCCGCCGTCAGCCGCCGCATTGCCGCGCTGGAACAGGATCTCGGCGTGGCGCTGTTCACCCGGCACGGGCGGTCCGTTTCGCTGACGGCGGCAGGTGCGCAGTACCTGGAAGACCTGGCACCGGCCTTCGCCGCGATCCGCAGCGCCACCAGCGCCCTGTCACGCTCCGCCAGCCGACTGGTCATCACCACGCCGCAATCCTTTGCCGCCAACTGGCTGATCCCGCGCCTGCCGGATTTCCGCCGCCTGCACCCGGAGGTGGAGATCGACATCGATGTCAGCGAGGACATCACCGGCCAGCATGCCGACGGTTTCGACATCGGCATCTTTCTCTCCCGCCGGGACTGGCCGGAACGGCATGTCGAGCAACTGGTGCCGATCCGTGTCTTTCCCGTCTGCAGCCCGGAACTGGCGCAACGGCTGCGCGATCCCTCCGACCTGGCAGCGGAAACCCTGCTGCATGTGCGGCAACTGCCCAGGGCCTGGGACGAGTGGCTGAAACAGGTCGGTCACGGGGCCGTGGCCCACGCGCCGGGGCGGCGTGGCGACATGCGCTTCAATGACGTGCAGCTGGCGCTGGAGGCGGCGCAGCGGGGCATCGGGCTTGCCATCGGCGCGGATGCGGTGGTCGCCGACCGGCTGGAGAACGGTCTGCTGGTCGCCCCCTTCGACCTGCCGGTACGCAGTGCCTTCAGCTACCAGCTTGTCTGTTCCCGGTCGCGGCTGCGCGCGCCGGAGGTCCGCAGTTTCCGCCGCTGGATCCGTCACTGCGTCGCCGAGCCTGTCTTGCGTTGAGCGCAATTCGGAATCCGCATCGGCATTTGTCCCCGGCCCCGCCGCGGCCCTACCCTGCCGCGCAGCACGGCGATCATGCCGGGCGCGAACGGGGAGGAGAGAATGAGCGAACCGTCGGCCGCATTCAGTGCGGAGGATTTCGACTACGACTTCTGGAAGGACGCGGACAAGCGCGCCGGCTGGGACGACCTGGAACCGGGGGAGGTGGTGGAATCGCATCCCGTGACCATCACCGCCGACATCATCCAGCGCTATGCCCGCTCCATCGGCGACATGAACCCGCTCTACTTCGACGAGGAATACGCGAAGACAACGCGCTTCGGTGGGCTGATCTCCCCGCCCAGCATCCATGCGCTGTTCCTGTTCGCCTGCACCACGCATGACCATTTCATGCGCACGCCGGGCACGGTGAACATGGGCCAGAACTGGTGGATCCAGCATCCGGTACGGCCGGGCGACACCATCACGCTGACCGCGCGCTGCCTCGACAAGGTGATCCGCAAGGGCAACACCTTCGCCATCCACGACAACGTCTTCCGCAACCAGCATGACACGGTGGTCTGTTCCGGCCGTGGCTGGACCATGCGTCCTTACTGAGGGGGAGAGAAGCAATGACAGCCACGTTCAGCTATGCCGACATCCCCGTGGGCCACACCTTCGACGGGGTGAAGGTCGACGTGACGCGGGAGATGATCAAGGAATTCGCCATGGCGTCCTTCGACAACAACCCGTTGCACTGGGACGACGACTACATCGCGGAGACCACCTTCGCCAACGGCAAGAAGTTCGACACGGTGATCGGCCACGGGCTGATGACCTATTCCTTCATGGTCAGGACCATGACCGACTGGCTCTGGCCCGACAATGGCAACCACCGGCGGATGGAAACCCGCTTCCGCAGCCCGGTCTATCCCGGCGACACCATCCAGGTGCGGGTACAGGTGCAGGACAAGCGGGAGACGCGGAAGGGCAAGTGGCTGGTCTGCGCCCTGACCGTCACCAACCAGCGCGGCGAGACCGTCTCCACCGGCGACGCCCTGGCCGAGATCCTGAACTGAGGGGGCGGTTTCATTGAAGCCTGTCAGGCGCGGGCTGCCTGATCGGGCCTCGCGGTGACCACAGCCGTCTCCTCCCCACGGCGCACCCGTACTTGATACGGGTGCCCACCTTTCGGTGCCCGGGCGGCACCATGGGCTGCCGGGTCAAGCCCGGCAGCGCCGTGGGATGAAGGGTGTGGGGGTGGTAGGGGCAGGCCGCAAAGGCGGCGTGTCAGATGTCCACGTCCTGCACGAAGCGCGCGTTTTCCTGGATGAACTCCATGCGCTTCTCCGGCTTGCGTCCCATCAGTCGTTCGACAAGCCCCTCCGTCTCGGAGCGGTCCTCCGCCGGAATGTCCACGCGCAGCAGCTTGCGCTTGGCCGGGTTCATGGTGGTGTCGCGCAACTGCTGCGGCGGCATCTCGCCCAGGCCCTTGAAACGGCTGACCTCCACCTTGCCGCGCCCGCTGAACTCGCTGGCCATCAGCTGCTCGCGGTGCGCATCGTCGATGGCATAGACCGTCCTGCCGCCCTGGCTGAGGCGGTAGAGCGGCGGGCAGGCGAGGTAGAGCCGCCCGAGATCGACCAGCCCCGGCATTTCCCGGAAGAAGAAGGTCATCAGCAGCGCAGCGATGTGGGCACCGTCCACGTCCGCGTCGGTCATGATGATGACCTTGCCGTAGCGCAGGTCATCCTCGTTGAAGCGGCTGCCGGTGCCGCAGCCCAGCGCCAGGGTGAGGTCGGCCAGTTCCTGGTTCTGGGCCAGCTTGTCCGCGCCGGCGCTCATCACGTTCAGGATCTTGCCCCGCAGCGGCAGCACCGCCTGGGTCTCGCGCTTGCGCGCCGACTTGGCGGAGCCGCCCGCCGAATCGCCCTCCACGATGAACAGTTCGGTATCTTCCCGCTCCCGCGCGCTGCAGTCGGCCAGCTTGCCCGGCAGGCGCAGCTTCCGGGTCGCGGTCTTGCGGCCGACTTCCTTTTCCTTGCGCCGGCGCAGCCGTTCCTCCGCCCGGTCGATGGCGTTCTCCAGCAACCGCTCCGCCACCTTCGGCGCGGCGGAAAGGAAATGGTCGAAATGGTCCTTGACCGTGGCCTCCACCAGGCGCGTGGCCTCCGGCGTTGCCAGTTTCTCCTTGGTCTGGCCCTGGAACTGCGGCTCCGGGATGAAGACCGACAGCAGCGCGGTGGTCCCGGCCAGCGCATCGTCGGCGGTGACCTGCGCGGCGCGCTTGTTGCCCACCAGTTCGCCATAGGCCTTCAGCCCGCGCGAGATGGCGGAACGGAAGCCGTTCTCGTGACTGCCGCCCATCGGCGTCGGGATGGTGTTGCAGTAGGAACTGGTCCAGCCGTCGCCATGCTCCAGCCACTGCAGCGCCCACTCGACACGGCCTCGGCCCTCCGGCAGCTCGACGCGACCGGCAAAGGCCTCCGGCGCGACCAGTGCCTGGTCCCCCAGCGTTGCCACCAGGAAGTCGGCCAGGCCGCCCGGAAAATGCAGCACCGCCTCCGCCGGGGTCTCGTCGGTGGCGAGTGACGGGTCGACCCGCCAGCGAATCTCCACGCCGGGAAACAGGTACGCCTTCGACCGCGCCATGCGGTAGAGACGGGATGCCTTCAGCGCCGCCTTCTCGCCGAAGATCTCCGCATCCGGGTGGAAGCGGATGCGCGTGCCGCGCCGGTTCTGCACCGCGCCCAGCGATTCTAGGCCGCCGCGCGGGATCCCGCGGGAGAAGCTCTGGCGGAACAACTGCCGGTCCCGCGCCACCTCCACCACCATGTCGTCGGACAGCGCATTGACGACCGAGACACCGACACCGTGCAGGCCGCCTGCGGTCTGGTAGGCCCCCTGCTCGAACTTGCCGCCGGAATGCAGCGTTGTCAGGATCACCTCCAGCGCCGACTTCTCCGGGAACTTCGGATGCGGATCGACCGGGATGCCGCGGCCATTGTCGTCGATGGTCAGGCAGCCATCCACGTCCAGCGACACCTCGATGCGGGTCGCGTGCCCGGCCACGGCCTCGTCCATCGAATTGTCCAGCACCTCCGCCGCCAGGTGGTGCAGCGCGCGGTCGTCGGTGCCGCCGATATACATGCCGGGGCGCTGGCGGACGGGCTCCAGCCCCTCCAGCACGCGGATGTCCTTGGCGGAATAGTCATTGCCGCCCGACGCCTTGGCTGCCGGGGCGAAGAGGTCACTCATGTCATTCATCGATTCGACCGCATTCTTGGGAAGCGGCACCATATCAGGCGTGAACAAAAAATCGAGACACGACATATGGTCCCGGACGGAAAAGCAGGCGCCATCGCTGCAGGCGCGCAAGGGCGCACCCCCGGCGCGGTGTCGTGGCCGCGCCGGTCCCGAACCGAAACGAAGCGAATGTCCTAGCGCAGGCCGTCCTTGCCCTCCGCCTCGTCCGCCGTCAGGCCGCCGACGCGGGGCAGCGGGCGGCCGCTGTCGGTGACGGCGACCGCAACCAGGATCTCGTCGGCGCGGGGGGCGTCGGACAGCATCACCTCCATGCCGTCGAAGTGGCTGCGCACATAGGCGGCGTCCTTGTGGCCCAGCGGCACGTCGAGCACCTGGCCGGGACCACCCCGCTTCTTCGATGAGGGGACGAGAGCCGCCCCCTTCTCCACCGCGGCGCGCAGCGGCTTGCCCAGGCGCGGGTGCAGGATCGCCGCCGCGTGTTCCAGTTCGCCGTCGACGCCCACCAGCGCCGCCTTGCCATAGCTCTCCGCCTGGGATGGTTCGATGCCCAGCGCCGCGACGCAGCGCTGCCCCAGCAGGCCGCCCAGTTCCTCCCCGATCTGCATCAGCGGTTCCAGATCTTCCTGGAACCGCCCGGCCAGCGGGTTGGCGATCACCGCCACGGCGGCGGCCTTGCGGGTCGGCGGGCTGATGCCCTGTCCCATCTCCCGGTGGATCTCCTCGATGAAGACAGCGATCTTGCGGATCTCGGCGGCCATTCCCTCAACTCCCCCGGACGGTCGGAAACTGTGCTCCGGCCAAGGGTCAGACGGGCCGCACACCTTGTCAAGCAAGGCGCGGCGAAGGGGCGTCGGGCGGGGCTGCGGCGGTGCGTCATTTGGTCCGTTAGGCCCGCGTTGACCGTTTCAGGCCCGGGAGCTTAGGTTTCGCCCGCTTCCCACCGGGGCCGGTTCGCGGGTTGTAGCGTACGAGGGGCCTGGTGGAGAGTGCCTGACAGGGTCCGGTCTGACCGGGTTGAGGCGGGGGCCATGGTTTCCCGGATTTCGGGACATCCCAGTGTATCGGGGTGCTATCCTTCGGATGTGCAAGTGTCGGAAGGCTGAGAGACATGGTCGACAACCCTGATGGGCAGCGACCCGGCGGTGAGGATCGCTGGGCCGCGCTGGAGGCCCGACTGAAGGCGGCGCGTGAATCCGGTCCCGATGGCCGGGCGAAGGCGCGGCTGGACCGTCGGGAGCGGTCGAGGGCTGATGGGCTGGCCTGGCGGATATCGGCGGAACTGGTTGCCGCCTTTCTGTTCTGTGGCTTTGTCGGTTACTGGATCGATGAGTGGTCGGGTACCAAGCCGGCATTCCTGATTGTCGGGCTTTTGCTCGGCGGTGCGGTTGGTATAAGAAACGTGTATCGGGTTGCGCGGAACCTCTCCGCGGAGGCCAACGGGACAGAGGACGGATAAGGTGGCAAGCCCCCTTGAGCAGTTCGAGATCAAGCAGCTCATCCCGCTGAATGCGGGCGGCGTCGATATCTCCTTCACCAATTCGGCCCTGTGGATGGTCATCGCCATCGCCGCGGCGACGCTGCTGCTCACCATGGGCATGCGCGGTCGCGCCATGGTGCCGGGTCGGCTGCAGTCCGTGGCGGAACTGTCCTACGAATTCATAGCCAACATGATACGTGACAATGCGGGCTCCGGCGGCAAGCCGTACTTCCCGTTCCTGTTCACGCTGTTCTTCTTCATCCTGTTCTGCAACCTGCTGGGCATGATCCCCTACAGCTTCACGCCGACGAGCCACATCATCGTCACGTTCGGCATGGCGCTGGTGGTCTTCATCGGGGTCACCATCATCGGTTTCGCCAAGAACGGGCTGGGCTTCATCCGCCTGTTCGTGCCGTCGGGCGTGCCGATCCCGCTGCTGTTCATCCTGGTGCCGATCGAGATCATCTCCTACTTCGTGCGTCCGATCAGCCTCAGCCTGCGTCTGTTCGCCAACATGATGGCCGGCCACACCATGCTGAAGGTGTTCGGCGGCTTCGTGATCTCCCTGGGCTTCGTTGCCGGCTGGGCGCCGCTGGCGTTCCTGGTCGCGCTGACCGGGCTGGAGATCGGCATCGCGATGCTGCAGGCCTACGTCTTCACCATCCTGAGCTGCCTGTATCTGCATGATGCCCTGCATCCTGGGCATTGATCTGGCAGTCCGGACCTGAAACAAGAATTCGCATCAACCTCAATCTGGAACGAAGAGGGTTAGTACAATGGAAGCAGAAGCCGCAAAGCTGATCGGTGCCGGTCTGGCCACCATCGCGCTCGCAGGTGTTGGTGTCGGTATCGGCAACATCTTCGGCAACTTCGTCTCGGGTGCCCTGCGCAACCCCGGCGCGGCCAACCGCGTGTTCGGCAACGTGCTGCTGGGCTTTGCCCTGACGGAAGCCGTTGCGCTGTTCGCGCTGGTTATCGCGTTCCTGATCCTGTTCGCCTTCTGATCCGCGCGCCCCGTTCGGGGCGCATCCGGAACGGAACTGACAGGATACCGGGCAGTCATCTGGCTGCCCGGGGACATGTGCACCAATGAACGAGGCGTAGTCGGTCATGCCGCAGCTAGCAGCAGAAACCTTTGCTTCGCAGCTTATCTGGCTCGCGATCACCTTCGTGATCCTGTACCTGATCATGTCGCGGGTCGTGATCCCGCGGGTTGGCGGGATACTGGAAGATCGCGAGGCGCGGATTCGCGGTGATCTGGACAAGGCGGAAGAACTCAAGGCCGATGCTGACAAGGCCATGGCCGAGTACGAGTCCCGTCTGGCCGAGGCCCGTGCGAGCGCACAGGGCATCATCGGCGAGATGAAGGCCGAGATGGCGGCAGAGACGGAAAAGCGGCGTCAGGAGATCGACGCCGAACTGTCGAAGCGCCAGGCCGAGGCCGAGAGCCGGATCGCGGAACAGCGCGCATCCGCCCTCGGGTCCCTGGATGATGTCGCGAAGCAGGCCACCGCGGCCGTGCTGGAGCGCCTGACCGGCAGTGCCGATCAGGACCGCGTCGCCTCCGCAGTTGGTTCGGTCGGGGAGGGTCGCTGATGTTCATCAGTGCCGCAATGGCCGCCACGGAGGGGGCCGAACACGCCGGAGGCTTCTTCGAGGATCCGACCGTCTGGGTCGCCATCGCCTTCATCCTGTTCATCGCGCTCGTCATCTACCTCAAGCTGCCGGGCAAGATCGCCGGGCTGCTCGATGCCCGTGCCGATCGCATCCGCAACGAGCTGGAGGAGGCCAAGCGCCTGCGCGAGGAAGCGCAGTCACTCTACGCCGAGTACCAGCGCAAGGCGGAGGACGCGCTGCAGGAGGCCGACCGCATCGTCGCCCATGCCCGCGAGGAAGCCGAGCGGGTGGGCCAGAAGGCGCGCGCCGACCTGGAAGCCTCGCTGGAGCGTCGTCGCCAGCAGGCCGAGCAGAAGATCGCCCAGGCCGAGCAGCAGGCTCTCGACGAAGTCCGCGCCCGGGCCGTCGACATCGCCATCGCCGCCGCCACCGGCATCTTGAAGGATGACATGAAGGGTGACAGCGGTGCCGCGCTGATCGACAGCTCCATCGACGAGCTGGGCAAGCACCTGCACTGACCCTTCGGTCAGTTCGAGAATTCGGAGACGCCGTCGGGTTCCGCCCGGCGGCGTTTTTCGTTGTGGCGGGATGGCGGCAGCGGAACTGGCCTGCCGGAGGAGTCCGCGCACTGCTTGCCGGTATCGATGCCATATTCCTCCTCCCCCCTGGCGGGGGAGGAACGAGGAGAGGGGGAATCCCGGCGCCCGTCGGCTCAGTACCTTCCTGCGTCGGGGGGAAGAGCCGCTGACCGCATCACACTGGCCGACCTCGCCGACGCCGACCCTGTGGCGATTACCGTCCCGTGGTGGTGAAGGGGGCGCGGGCCGGGCCGCTCGCGGTGCCGAGGCAGCCGGCGAAGGCGGCGTCGAAGTCCAGGTCGCGGATGGTCAGCCATGCTCCCCGTGCCTTCAGCGCGGGAACGCTGCCGGTCTCTGCCCGGATCACCCAGGCGCCGATGAACGGCATGGCCCTGACCGGTGTCGCGCCGCTGGCGATGATCCGCTGCACGGCCTCGATGGTCGGTGGCCTGTCGTCGAAGCGGACGATCATGCGGCCCTGGTAGTCATCCGGCGCTGCCGCCAGCCAGAACAGGAACAGCACCGCCCCGACAGACAGGCCGACCGCCCCGGCAAGGGCGATGAAGTCGGTCCGCAGGCTGCGTCGTGGCTGTTCCATACCCCCGATATGCGCAACCGGGCGGGCTTCGTCCAGCACTCGGCGGGAATGTGACAGTCATGCTGCAACGCAGCATCCATGCAGAGGCTGTTGTTGTACCTCTGTCGCGGACACTGTATACCGCGCGCCATGACAGACATTTCGCGCCGCAACATTGCCATCATCGCGCACGTCGACCATGGCAAGACCACCCTTGTTGACCAGCTGTTCCGCCAGTCCGGGACCGTTCGCTCGCATCAGCAGCTGGCGGAACGGGCCATGGACTCCAACGACCTGGAGCGGGAGCGGGGGATCACCATCCTCGCCAAGTGCACTTCCGTCCGCTATGGCGATCACCGCATCAACATCGTCGATACGCCGGGCCATGCCGATTTCGGCGGCGAGGTGGAGCGTATCCTGAACATGGTGGATGGCGTCATCCTGCTGGTGGACGCAGCGGAGGGGCCGATGCCCCAGACCAAGTTCGTCACCGGCAAGGCACTGGCGCTGGGCCTGCGCCCCATCGTCGTGGTCAACAAGATCGACCGTCCCGATGGCCGCCCCGACGAGGTGCACGAGGAAGTCTTCGAGCTGTTCGACGCGCTGGGCGCGGACGATGCGCAGCTCGACTTCCCGATCCTCTATGCCTCCGGTCGCGATGGCTGGGCCTCCGATGATCCGGAGAAGCGGGGCGGCGACCTGACGCCGCTGTTCGACATGATCGTCGATCACGTGCCCGCGCCGAAGGGCGATGCGGAGAAGCCGTTCCGGATGCTGGCGAGCCTGCTGGACTCCGACCCGTTCCTGGGGCGGACGCTGACCGGCCTGGTGCATGAGGGGCGGATCCGCACCAACACCAACATCAAGGCGCTCAGCCGCGACGGCAAGACCGTCGAGAACCTGCGCGTCACCAAGCTGCTGGCGTTCGAGGGTCTGGAGCGGAAGCCGGTCGAGGAAGCCTCCGCCGGTGACATCATCGCCATCGCCGGTGTCACCCTTGCTGGTGTCTCCGACACGCTGGCCGATATCGCGGTCACGGAACCGATCGATGCCCGCCCCGTCGATCCGCCGACCCTGGCGGTCACATTCGGCATCAACGATTCGCCGCTGGCCGGTCGCGACGGCTCCAAGGTGCAGAGCCGGGTGATCCGGGAGCGGCTGCTGCGGGAAGCGGAGGGCAACGTCGCCATCCGCATCACCGAGACGGCGGACAAGGATGCCTTCGAGGTCGCCGGTCGCGGCGAACTGCAGCTCGGCGTGCTGATCGAGACAATGCGCCGGGAGGGCTTCGAGCTTTCCATCTCCCGTCCCCGGGTGCTGTTCCAGACCGGCCCGTCCGGTGAGCGGCTGGAGCCCATCGAGGAAGTCGTCGTCGATGTGGACGAGGAATATGCCGGCGTGGTTGTGGAGAAGATGGCCGCCCGCAAGGGGGAGATGACCGACATGGTGCCGTCCGGCACCGGCAAGACCCGCGTCACCTTCCATGCGCCGTCCCGTGGCCTGATCGGCTATCACGGCGAGTTCCTGACCGACACGCGCGGCACCGGGATCATGAACCGGGTGTTCCATGACTTCCAGCCCTGGCGCGGGCCGATCCAGGGTCGCCGCAACGGCGTGCTGATCAGCCTGGAGACCGGCAAGTCGGTGGCCTATGCGCTGTGGAACCTGGAAGAGCGCGGCTTCATGTTCATCAGCTCCGGCGAGGACATCTATGACGGCATGGTCATCGGCGAGCATGCGCGCCCGAACGACCTTGAGGTCAATCCGCTGAAGGGCAAGAAGCTGACCAACATCCGCGCCTCCGGCAAGGATGACGCGGTCGCCCTGACCCCGCCGCGCCGCATGTCGCTGGAACAGGCCATCGCCTATATCGACGATGACGAGCTGGTCGAGGTGACGCCGAACCATGTGCGCATCCGCAAGCGCTACCTGGACCGGCACGAACGCAAGAAGTCGGAACGCCGCGAAGCGAGCTGACGGTCAGTAGCGTTCGCCCCTGTCGAGGAAACCTCGGCGGCATCGGTGGCTGATGAGGCACCGGCAATCCTGCTTGCTCTCTCGGCTCTGCCGGGCCTGACCCGGCAGCCCATGGTGCCCCTTCGGCACCTCGGGATGGGCGCCCGTATCAAGTACGGGTGCGCCGTGGGGTGGTTGTGGCTGTGGTCATCGCCGACCAATCAGGCATGACATCGCCTTGTACTGGTCGCGGAAGCTTCCCCGTCGGGCGATCTAGAGCCAGCGGCGGACCCGGCGGCGGTACTCGTCGTAGGCGTCGCCCAGGGCCTTTTCGGCGGCCTGTTCCTCGAACGGGATGTACCACCAGTTGGCGGCGGCGAAGAACGCCGCCACGGGCAGCAGCGCCGATGCCGCGTCATAGACGATGGCGGCACCGAACAGGATCAGGAAGAAGCCGAGATACATCGGGTTGCGGGTGAAGCGGAACGGCCCGCCCGTCACCAGCACATCCGGGTCGCGGAAGGTGTTGATGTTGGTCCGGACCTTCCTGAAATGTCCCGCACCCCAGATGAGCAGCAGAACCCCGGCGACGATGACCAGGTAGCCGAACTGCGCGATCCCGGGTCCGAACATGCCCGGCACGGGCATCTGCACCGACAGCAGCACCTGCGCGATCAGCAGGATCAGGGTCAGCAACGGCGGCAACAGCCATTTCATCTCACGTCTCCCCCAGCAGGAACCTCGTTCGCCATCGGGCCATGGGAGAGTGTAACAGACCAGCGAGGTCTGGTTTCCGAATGTAACCGGCGGTCTGTCGGGGCGGCCTGTCGGGGCGGTCTATCGCGCGTTGGGGAAGAACAGCTGCTGCCCGTTGACCCGGAAGGCAGCGATGGCGGCCTGGCCCTCCGCCGACAGCAGCCAGTCGACGAAGACCTGGCCGTCGGCAGACCTGACCCCGGGATGGGCCGCCGGGTTCACCAGGATGACGCCGTAGGGATTGCGCAGCACCGGGTCGCCCTGCACCAGGATCGCGTGATCGCCCTTGTTGCCGAAACTGACCCAGGTGGCGCGGTCGGTCAGGGTGTGGCCGTCCATGCCGATGGCGATGTTCAGGGTCGCGCCCATGCCGGATCCGCTCTCCCGGTACCATCCGTTCTGCCCCGCTGCCGGGTCCAGCCCGGCCGCCTGCCAGAGCGTCCGTTCCTTTCGGTGGGTGCCGGAGTCGTCGCCGCGCGAGACGAAGATCGCCCGGCTGCCGGACAGGCGTTTCAGCGCGTCCGCGACGCCTGTCGCCTGTTCCAGCCCGGCGGGATCGGCGGCAGGACCGACCAGCACGAAGTCGTTGACCATCAGGTCATGGCGTTTCACGCCGTGCCCGGCCGCGACGAAGGCTTCCTCCGCCGCGCGGGCATGGACGATCAGCACGTCGCCGTCGCCGTTGCGGGCATTGCGCAGGGCCTGCCCGGTGCCGACCGCGACCACCCGCACCTCGATCCCGCTGGCGGCGGTGAACTTCGGCAGCAGCCAGGCGTAAAGGCCTGAATTCTCCGTCGATGTGGTGGACTGCACGACGATGAAGCGCTCATCGGCCGTGGCCGGGTTCACCAGCAGCACCAGGCCCA
Source organism: Minwuia sp. (assembly GCA_965228535.1). GTDB lineage: Bacteria > Pseudomonadota > Alphaproteobacteria > Minwuiales > Minwuiaceae > Minwuia. Next base: position 608,233 of record CBDDHU010000004.1, read on the forward strand.
GCAGCAGTGTCAGTATCCGGGTCATCACAGCAGCAGCCTCCCGGCCAGGTAGGCAGAGGCCTCGGCCGTCTGCGGTCCATCGAAGAAGGCGGCGGCCGGACCCTGTTCCGCCACCCGCCCGCGGTTCAGGAAGACGACATCGTCGGCCAGTCGCCGCGCCTGGCCGACATCATGGCTGACCAGCACGACCGTCACACCCCGCATCTCCGCCTGGCGGATCAGTGTCTCGATCATGCGTGTGGCATAGGGGTCCAGGTTCGCCGTGGGTTCGTCCAGCAACAGCAGGTCCGGATTCGCCGCCAGCGCGCGCACGATGGACAGTCGCTGCTGCTCCCCCGCCGACAGCACCCGTGCCGGGCGGTTGGCCAGGTCGCGCAGTCCGGCCAGGTCGAGCAGTTCCGACAGCATCCGCCCCCGCTCCGACCTGGGTACGCCATAGGTCTTCAGCGCATGGCGCAGGTTTCCGGTGACGGAGCGCCGCAGCAGCACCGGGCGCTGGAACACCGTCGCGATCCTGCGGCGACCGGCGGCGGTGACGTTGCCGGTGGCGTGGCGCAGGGTGCCGGATGTCGGCTCGATCAGCCCCTGGACCAGCCGCAGGCAGAGCGTCTTGCCCGCCCCGTTCGCCCCCATGATGGCGGTCAGCCGTCCGGGCCGGATGCGGAAGCTGACATTGTCCAGCAGCACCGTGCCGTCTACCGCGTAGCCCACCCCGTCCAGCGCCACGGGCAGGACCGAATCCGGTCGGCGGACCGGGGCAAGGACCCGGCGTCCGGCACTGACAAGGGCGTCAGACATGGCGCGCCACCGCCTGCGTCCCGCGCAGGGCCATCAGGGCACCGTTCACCGTCAGCGCGATCAGCATCAGCACCAGCCCCAGTCCCACGGCCATGGCCAGGTTGCCCTTCGATGTCTCCAGCGCGATGGTGGTGGTCATGACGCGGGTGACATGGTTGATGTTGCCGCCGACCATCATCACCGCCCCGACTTCCGCCGCCGCGCGTCCGAACCCGGCCAGCGCCACGGTCAGCAGCGACAGCCGCGCGTCGTACAGCAGGGTCAGCACCGCGCCGGTGGTCGTGACTCCCATGCTGCGCAGCTGCTCGTCATATTCCTGGTGCATGTCGGCGATCACCTGCCGCGACAGGGCGGCGATGATCGGGGTGACCAGCACGGTCTGGGCAATGATCATCGCGGTCGGCGTGTAGAGCAGTTCCAGCGGCCCCAGCGGTCCCGCGCGCGACAGCAGCAGGTAGACCAGCAGCCCGGCCAGCACCGGCGGCAGGCCCATCAGCGAATTGGTGGCGACGATCAGCGCACCACGGCCCGGAAAGCGCGCGATGGCCAGCATGGCCCCCAGCGGCAGCCCGACCAGGCAGGCCAGCGCCACGGCCGTCAGGCTGACCCGCAGCGACAGGGAGACGATCTCCCACAGCGCGGTGTCTCCGGCGGCGATCAGGCGAAAGGCTTCTGCGATAGCGTCACCCATTTGCGCTCGGCTGCCCGTTCAAGCTTTGATTGACCCTGTTTCTCTCACATTTCCCGCCATACGGCCACGTTCCCGAATGCGGCGATATCGGTCCCCTGTGCGACGGGCATGGCTGCCGGGCACTGGACATCGGCACCATCCCGGCCTTCAATCCCTCCCGCCAAAAAGGGGGAGATGATCATGGCACTGGTGACGCGACAGGATGACAATGGGCTGGCGATCCTCAGCCTGAACCGGCCGGAGGCGCTGAACGCGCTGTCGCCCAGCCTGTTCGTGGAACTGGATGCGCATGTGCAGGCGCTGGCCGCGCAGCAGGACGAAATCGGCGTGGTGATCCTGCGCGGGGAGGGGCGGTCCTTCTCCGCCGGCAACGACCTGAAGGCGATCCAGGCCGGTGACGTGCCGCCGGTGCCGACCTTCCAGTCCTCCACCATCGACCTGATCGAGAACCTGCCGCAGCCGGTTATCTGCGCGGTGCAGGGGCACTGCTACACCGGCGCGCTGGAACTGGCGCTGTCGGCAGACCTGATCGTGGCCGGGGAGTCGGCGAAGTTCTGCGACACCCACGGCAAGTGGGGGATGTCGCCGAAATGGGGCATGAGCTGCCGCCTGCCGCAGCGGGTCGGGGTGCAGCGTGCGAAGCAGATGATGTATTCCGGTGCACCGGTCTCCGGTGCCGAGGCGGTGGCGATCGGCCTGGCGCTGGAATGCGTGCCGGATGCGGACCTGCTGGGCCATGTCACCGCGATGGCGCGGTCGTTCCTGGAGAATTCCTGGTTCACGCTGCGCGCCGACAAGATGCTGGTCAACCAGGGCCAGAATCACGGTCACTGGGGGGCGCTGGAGTTCGAACGCCGCAACAGCCCCGGCCGCAGCGCGGAGGTGGAGGAGCGGCTGAAGGCCTTCGGGAAGGGTTGATCGTGGATCGCCTCAGGCGGCATCCAGTGTCTTGATACCGGAGACGTCCACCGTCTTCTCGGCCATCGCGAGGTCGTGGTTCCGCTGCATGTTGAGCCAGACACGGCCCCCGTTGCCGAACAGCTTGCCCAGCTTCACCGCCATCTCCGCCGAGACCGGCTGTTCACAGCGCAGAATGGCATAGAGATGCTGTCGGGAGATGCCCAGGGACGCGGCAATCGCGGTCTTGCTGGCGGACACGGATGGCAGGATGTCCTCCCGGATGACCTCTCCAGGATGAACCGGCGTGATGTCGGGATGGGGTTCCATCAGTGATAGTCCTCCAGATCGATATCAATGGCCTCTTCGCCCCGCCAGCCAAAGGTCACCCGCATGTTGCCCGTCAGGCGAACCGAGTAGCGGTCTGTACCTCGCAGGCCATGAAAGTATGAACCGGGATAGTTCATGTCCTCAGGCGCTTCCGCAGCGTGCAGCATTGCCATGATGCGGCTCAGTCTGGCGATCCAGTCCGGCCTGAGACCTCTCGTCCGGCCCTTCGTCCAGTAGTCACTCAGACCCTTGTGGCGAATGCTGCCGATCATCACTGTAAGGTAATTTCTTACAGATATTTGTCAAGTATCAGTTGACAGTCCAGGGGCCCGCCGCTCCCCTCACGCCCCCTCCGCCCAGGGTTTCAGGGCCATCCAGGCGACGCGGTGGCAGGGGGTGGGGATGCCGAGCCGTTCGCCCTCGCGCACGATGTAGCCGGAGAACCAGTCCAGTTCCAGCCGGGCGCCGCGCTCGCGGTCGAACTGCATCGAGGTCTCGACCTCCGGGTCGCGTTTCAGCCCGTCGGCCCAGTGCTGGTCGACCAGGTCCTCGGCCATCCCGGCCCCCTTGGCCTGGCCGACGGCAAAGGCTTCCTGCATCAGTTCGCGATAGAGCTGCCAGCTTTCCGGACAGCTCCGCACCTTGCCCAGCCGCGCACGGACCAGGGTGCTGACAGCGGCGTAGGAACCGACCATGACGAACTTGCGCCACAGGCACTCCAGCGTGTTCTCGGCCAGCAAGGCCCAGACACCGGCCTGTTCCAGCCGCTCGCGGAAGCCGGTGATCGCGGCGTCATGCACATTGTCCAGCCGCCCGAACTCCAGCCTGTCGATGTTGGCGATCTGGCGCACATGGCCTGGTGCCACCACCTGCGCCGGCAGCATCGACTGGGCGCCCCAGACATGCTCCGCGCCATACAGCTCCGACAGCAGTTCCTCCGTGTAGACGCCGTTCTGCAGCGAGAGCACGTGGGTCTGCGGCCCGATCAGCGGGGCCATGGCGCGGGCGGCATCGTCCACGTCGTAGAGCTTGGTGGCGAAGATGACGACATCCACCGCGCCGACCTCGGAGGGCTCTGTGGTGGCGCTGACATCGGGCAGGTGCAGCGTCTCCTGCATCATGTCGACGGTCAGGCCGGTCTGCTGCAGCACGCCCACGGTGCGTGCCCGCGCGATGTAGGTCACGTCGGCACCCATGCGCTGCAGCCGGGCCCCGTAGTAGCAGCCGAGTGCTCCGGCACCCATCACGGCAATGCGCATGGCTCAGGCACTCTTCTGGAACAGTTCGCGACCGATCAGCATGCGCCGGATCTCCGACGTGCCCGCCCCGATCTCGTAGAGCTTCGCGTCGCGCAGGAAGCGGCCCGTCGGATACTCGTTGATGTAGCCATTGCCGCCCAGCGCCTGGATCGCCTCCAGCGCCATCCAGGTGGCCTTCTCGGCCGCGTAGAGGATGCACCCGGCGGCGTCGTAGCGCGTGACCTCGCCCCGGTCGCAGGCCCCGGCCACGGAATAGACATAGGCGCGGCAGGCATTCATCGTCGTGTACATGTCGGCGATCTTGCCCTGCATCAGCTGGAACTCGCCGATGGGGGTGCCGAACTGCTTGCGCTCGTGGACGTAGGGCATCACCACGTCCATGCAGGCCTGCATGATGCCCAGCGGCCCCGCCGCCAGCACCGCACGTTCGTAGTCCAGGCCGGACATCAGCACCCGCGCACCCTGGCCCAGGCCACCCAGGATGTTCTCCTCCGGCACCTCGCAGTCCTCGAACACCAGCTCCCCGGTGTCGGAGCCGCGCATCCCCAGCTTGTCCAGCTTCTGCGCCGTGGAGAATCCCTTCATTCCCTTCTCGATGATGAAGGCGGTGATGCCGCGCGGCCCCGCATCCGGGTCGGTCTTGCCATAGACCACCAGCGTGTCGGCGGTGGGGCCGTTGGTGATCCAGAACTTGTTGCCGTTCAGGACGTAGCGGTCACCCTTCTTCTCCGCGCGCAGCTTCAGGCTGACCACGTCCGACCCCGCACTTGGCTCCGACATGGCGAGCGCGCCCAGATGTTCGCCGGAGACCAGCTTGGGCAGGTACTTCCGGCGCTGTTCGTCGGTGCCGTTCAGGCGGATCTGGTTGACGCAGAGGTTGGAGTGCGCGCCGTAGGACAGGCCGACCGAGCCGGAGGCGCGGCTGATCTCCTCCATCGCGATGACATGCTCCAGGTAACCCAGGCCGCTGCCGCCATATTCCTCCTCCACCGTCATGCCCAGCAGGCCGAGGTCCCCCATCTCCGGCCACAGGTCGCGCGGGAACTCGTTGTCGCGGTCGATCTCGGCGGCCCGGGGCGCGATGCGGTCGGCGGAGAAACCGGAGACCGTGTCGCGGATCATGTCCGCCGTCTCGCCGAGGTGGAAGTTCAGGCTGGGGAACTGGTTCGGGATCATGACCCTTGCTCCGGGTGTCGTTGGCAGGCTGTGCCTATCTAACGCAGCGGCGCGCGGCTTGTCACGGGATGACGGGGCGAGGGAGAGGCAGTGGTCGGGGAGTCGCTTGTGGCCTGTGTCGGTCTGTCTGTGGGCTGTTCCATCCCTCTCCCCCTCCCGGCCACCCACGCAAGTATCCTGAAATGGGTGGCCGGGAGGGGGAGAGGGATGGAACAGCCTGCCAAACGACTCCCGCCGGGAGGGGAGAGGGATGGAACAGGCCAAAGAGAACGCCCCCGCCTACGCCTCCGCCAGCAGGATCAGCAGGATGGCGGAGACGATGAGCAGGATGCCCGCCACCTCGATCTTCTGGACCTTCTCGCGGAACCAGAAGGCCCCGGCGATGAAGGTGAAGACCAATTCCACCTGTCCCAGCGCCCGGACATAGGCGGCGTTCTGCAGGGTGAAGGCGGTGAACCAGCAGACGGAGCAGGCCATGCCGACAATCCCGACAGGCGCGGCGCGCCGCCATTCCTTCAGCACCCGGCCAAGCTCCGGGCGGTCGAAGACCAGGAACCAGGCCCCCATCATCACCGTCTGCATCGCCAGGGAGATCGCCAGCGCGTAGGCCGCCGCCATGATGAAGTCCGGTCCATCCAGCGCCAGGGCGGCGCCCCGATAGAACACCACGGAAGCTCCCAGCAGCACGGCACTCAGCAGGCCGATCGCCGTCGCCTTTTCCCCCATGCCGCGCCAGAGGCCGCCGAGTGTCAGCCGGGTCTCGGTGAGGGACAGCAGCACGGTGCCGGCCGCGCCGACCGCGATGGCGAGCGCCGCCAGGGGCCCCACCGTGTCCCCCAGCAGGATCGCGCCCAGGATGGCGATCAGTACCACCTCCAGCTTCGAGAAGGTGGTACCGACGGCGAAGCTGCGGAAGGAGAACATCCAGAGCAGTGTCACGGTGAACAGGATCTGCGACAGGCCGCCCAGCGCGCAGTAGAGCAGGAACAGCGCGTTCGGTTCCGGCAGCGCGTAGCCCCCGATGGCCGACAGGCCCCAGACATACAGGATCGCCAGCGGCAGGGCGTAGATGAAGCGCGAGTAGGCGGCGCCGGAGGTCGACAGCCGGCCCTTGATCGCCTTCTGCAGGGCGGAACGGAGATTCTGCAGGAAGGCTGCGGCGATGGTGATGGGAATCCAGAGCGTGATCATCGGTGGTCCTCGGCTGGCAGGGCGGCATCCACCGCCTGCATGAAGGGGTCATGGACGCCGATCTCGCGCAGGTGCGCCGCCGTCTCACGCACATAGTCCGGGTTGCGGCCGCTGTGGCCGACCGCACCGCGTACTGTCCGGAGCGCGGTCTCCAGGTCCAGCCGCCCGGCATATTGCGGGTTCTCCCGGTCGACGGTGTAGGTAAGCGCGGTGACCCGGCGTCCGTCGGCCAGGTGCAGGCGCACATCAGTGGCGAGATAGACCGGCGTCACCCGCTCCCGCGCGTCCAGGTAGTCGCGGACCGCCTGCGCCTCCGCCGCGGCAACACGGTAGGCAATGCCGACACAGGCGCCACCATGGTCCAGCCCCATGACCAGCCCCGGCGCGGCCTGGCTGCCGCGATGATGCCAGGACCAGACGCACAGCCTGCGGTGCCGACCGCGCAGCAGCGCCCGCTGCCGCTCCAGGTGGCCGAAGCCGGGCCGCCACATCAGGCTGCCATAGCCGAAGACCCAGAGGTCTTCTCCCCGCTGTACCTCAGACAAGGCTGCCTCCCGCCAGGGCATGGCGACAGACCTTCTTGGCCACGGTGGGCAGGGCCAGCCGGTCGAGCTGGTCCGGTGGGCACCAGATGTCGTCGGTGCCGTCATGCCCGGACCCGGTCGCCACCTGTCCCACCCAGACCTGCATCTCGAAATGGAAGTGGGTGAAGGTATGGCTGACCGTGCCGTTCAGCGGCTTCCAGTCCGTCACGACGGGCGCCTGAGCAGATGCGGCCCTGGCGGTCCAGGGCGCGGCGTCACGCCAGTCCGTGGAGGGCGGCATTACCATGCCCCCCAGCAGGCCCTTGTCCGGGCGGCGGCGGAACAGCACCGCGCCCCGGTCGTTCCGGGTCAGCCAGAAGAACACGGCATGCCGCGTCGGCTTGGCCTTCTTCGGTGCCTTGCGTGGCAGTTCGGCGGCGATGCCGCGTTCCTGCGCCAGGCACTCCCCGGCGATGGGACAGCGGCCGCAGGCCGGGTTGCGCGGTGTGCAGATCGTGGCGCCGAGATCCATCAGCGCCTGCGCCATGTCGCCGGGCCGGTCCGGGGCGATCAGGGTCGCGGCATGGCGGCGCAGCGCGGGCTTGGCGGCGGGCATCTCCTCCTCCACCGCGAACAGCCGGGCGCTGACCCGCTCGATATTGCCGTCCACCGGCATGGCAGGCTGGTCGAAGGCGATGGCGGCGATGGCGGCGGCGGTGTAGGGGCCGACGCCGGGCAGGGTGAGCAGCCCGGCCTCCGTCTCCGGAAACCGGCCGCCATGGTCCTGCAGCACGGCCTTCGCGCCCTTCAGCAGGTTGCGCGCGCGGCTGTAGTAGCCGAGGCCTTGCCAGGCGTGCATCACCGCATCCTGGTCAGCCCCGGCCAGGTCGGCGACCGTCGGCCAGCGGTCCAGGAAGTGCCCGAAATAGGGGATCACCGTCTGCACGGTGGTCTGCTGCAGCATGATCTCGCTCAGCCAGACGTGATAGGGATCGGGCCGCACGCCGGGGTCGGCCCGCCAGGGCAGGCGGCGACGGTGGCTGTCGTAGTGGGCCAGCAGGTCGGCTATGATGCGACGGGTTTCAGGCATGGCTCCGGGAGGGGCAGGGTGACGGACAAGCGACCGGCCAGAGGCGGGGGCAGCAGCGCAGAACCATTAGGCAGTGGACCGCGCCGAGGCAAGGGCGGCTTCCGCAGGGCAGGGGAGGACGTGGCGGCGATCCTGTCGCCGACCTTCCGCAAGCGTGGCTTCGCCCAGACCGACATCGTGCTGCGCTGGCCGGAGATCGTCGGTGCGGCGCTGGCCGACCAGTGCCGACCAGAACGGCTGAACTGGCCGCGCGTGGTGGAGGGGCAGGAGCGCGCGGCGGCGGCGGAGGGGGCGGTGCTGCATCTCAGCGTCGCGCCCGGCTGGGCCACGGAGATCCAGCACCTGGAACCGCTGCTGATCGAGCGGGTGAACCGGTTCTTCGGCTGGCGCGCGGTGACCGGCATCCGGCTGCGGCAGGTGGCGATCCAGCCTTGGCAGCGACCGAAGGTGCGCGAACGGCGCGCCCTCACCGAACAGGAACAGGCGGAACTGGACCGCGTCACGGCGGCCGTGACGGACCCGGAGGCGCGGGCAGCGCTGCACCGGCTGGGCGCGGCGATCTTGACCACCGGGGACCAGCGCACGAAGTAACCGGTTCGGGCGCAGCGACGCAATCGGCGGGAGAGGGTGATGAGGCTGACCGGAACCGGAACGCGTGGCGTCTCGCGTCGTGGGCTGCTGGCAGGTGGCGGCGCGGCCATCGGTTTCCTGTGTGGCAGCCTGCTGCGGCCGACGCGTGCGCAGGCGGCGGACTACGCCACGGGCGACATGGTGCTCGGCGACCCGGATGCCCCGGTGGAGGTGATCGAATATGCCTCCATGACCTGCCCGCATTGCCGAAGCTTTCACGAGACGGTCTTCCCGCTGCTGAAGTCGAGGTTCATCGACACGGGCATGGTGCGTTTCGTGTTCCGGGAGTTCCCGCTGGACCGCTACGCGCTGATGGCCTCCATGCTCGCCCGCTGTGGTGGGGAGCAGCGGTACTTCGCCATCATCGACGTGCTGTTCAGCCAGCAACCCAACTGGACCCGCGTCAGTGATCCCGTGGCGGCGCTGCGGGAGATCGGCATTTCCGAAGGTGTCCCGGCAGAAGCGTTCGACGCCTGCATGACCGACGAGTCGCTGGCCGACATGATCATGAACACGCGACTGGACGGCCACCAGCGGCTGAAGGTGAATGGCACACCCACCGTCTTCGTCAATGGCGAGGAAGTCGGGAATGCCCATGACTTCGAGGAACTGGCCGCACATATCGAGCGGACGATCTAGCGGGGCTGCGTCCGAATCGGTGTGCGCTGGCCCCGGTCAGGTAGGTCCGGAATCGTGCGGCGGGCCATGTGCCCGGTCGTGCGCCGACCCGGGGCAGTGCCCGTTCGTGCTGTCGACAACACCGCGAAGTGACTGACTTCGATGACCAATTGCCATCTTCTCGCCCCATTGTGTGCCAAGCTGTCGGGCCGGTGGTCCGGGTCGTTTTCGGATTGAGGCGGCTGGCACGGGGCAGTATGATTTCACAACATCTAGTGGGTATGGGCAGGTAATGACACTAACGAAGACGGATAGCATGGGAATCTCGCGGCGTCGGCTGCTGGTGGGCGGCGGCGTGGCAACCGGGCTTGCGCTTGGCGGCGTGCTGCTGCCGCGCGATGCGCGCGCGGCGGACTATGCGAAGGGCGACATGATCCTCGGCAACGCTGACGCGCCGGTGGAGGTGATCGAGTATGCCTCCATGACCTGCCCGCACTGCCGCAGGTTCCACGAGGAAGTCTACCCGAAGCTGAAGTCGGAGTTCGTCGACACCGGCAAGGTCCGCTTCGTGTTCCGGGAGTTCCCGCTGGACCGCTACGCGCTGCAGGCGTCGATGCTGGCGCGCTGCGGCGGTGAGCAGAAGTTCTTCGGTTTCATCGACCTGCTGTTCGACCAGCAGCCCAACTGGACCAGTGCCAGCGACCCGACGGCTGCGCTGCGCCAGATCGGCATGCTGGGCGGGGTCTCTGCGGAAGCGTTCGATGCCTGCATGGCCGATGAATCGCTGGTCGACATGATCCTGGCCACGCGGCTGGACGGGCATCAGCGGATGAAGGTGAGCGGCACGCCGAGTGTCTATGTCAATGGCGAGAAGTTCGATGGTGGTCTCGATTTCGAGGCGCTGTCGGACAGCATCGAGAGCGCCCTGTAGGGGCGGAACAGGGGGACGGGGAACCCGTGCAGTTCAACAAGCTTCGGCTGACCGGTTTCAAGTCCTTCGTCGAACCGACGGAGCTGACCATCGCCCCCGGCATGACCGGGGTGGTGGGACCGAACGGCTGCGGCAAGTCGAACCTGGTGGAGGCGCTGCGCTGGGTGATGGGCGAGACCTCGCCCAAGAACATGCGCGGCGGGGAGATGGACGACGTCATCTTCGCCGGGTCCGCCACCCGCCCCGCCCGCAACCATGCCGAGGTCCAGCTGACACTGGAGAACCTGGCGGGCAGCCCGGTGCCCGCGGCCTGGAGCGATGCACCGGAGATCACGGTCAGCCGCAAGATCACCCGCGAATCCGGCTCCGACTACAAGCTGAACGGTGGCCATGTGCGGGCGCGCGACGTGCAGCTGCTGTTCGCCGACCTGGCCACGGGCGCGCGTTCCACCGCCATTGTCAGCCAGGGCCGGGTCGGTGCGCTGATCGGTGCCAAGCCGTCGGAGCGGCGGCTGCTGCTGGAGGAAGCGGCGGGGATCACCGGCCTGCATTCGCGCCGTCACGAGGCGGAACTGCGGCTGCGCGGGGCGGAGACCAACCTGGAGCGGCTGGACGATGTCACCGGGCAACTGGACACTCAGCTCGCGGCCCTGAAACGCCAAGCGCGGCAGGCCAGCCGCTACCGGAACCTCTCCGACCAGATCCGCCGGACGGAGGCGATCATCCATCACCTGCGCTACACGGCGGCGCTGGAAGCGCTGAACCGGGCGCGGGCGGTGAAGGACGAGGCGGAACGGGCAGTGACGGAGGCGACGCGCGCCGCCGCCCAGGCCAGCGCGCTGCAGGCCGACGCGGTGGCCCGGATCGAGCCGCTGCGCAAGGCGGAGGCGGAGGCTGCGGCCGCGCTGCAGCGGTTGCTGGTGGCGCGGGAGTCGCTGGACCAGGAGGAAGCGCGGGTCCGCCAGACCATCACCGAACTGAAGGAACGGCTGGCCCAGTTCGACCGTGACCTTGAACGTGAAACCCGTCGCCGGTCGGAGGCTGCCGGGCGGGTCGAGGCACTGGCGGCGGAGGCGGAGAAGCTGAAGCAGGCTGCCGCCGGACAGGATGGCCTGAAACAGGCGGCGGAGCAGGATGTCGCCGCCCGCAAGGCGGTGGTCGCGGAGGCGGAGGCTGCGCTGTCCACCGCGACGGAACAGCTTGCCGATCTGCGCGCCCGGCGCCAGGCGCTCGGCCGCCGCGTGTCCGAGGAGACCGCGCGGCGCGACGAGCTGCAGCGCCGCACCCGCGCCGCCGAACAGGACATGGCCCGGACCGGTGACCAGGGCCTCGATGACCGGATTGCCGCGGCGGAGCAGCAGGAGACTGCGGCCCGTGAAACCATTGACGGGATCGCTGCGGAGATCGCGCAGGCCGAGGCGGCGCGGGCGGAGGCGGAAGAGCAGCTGGCGACCGCGATCGAGGCGGAACGGTCCGCCAAGTCAACGCTTTCGTCGCTTGAAACAGAACTGAACACCCTCACCCGGCTGCTGGCGCGGGAGGCGAAGACGGCGCATCGCCCGGTGCTGGACCAGGTGCAGGTCAGCCCGGGGCTCGAGACCGCGTTCGCCGCCGCGCTGGGCGAAGGGGTCCAGGCGGCGCTGGAGAGCGATGCCCCGGCGCACTGGCTGGCCGTCGAACCTGCCGATGCTGCCGGTGCCCTGCCGGAAGGCGTCGAGCCGCTTTCCGCCCATGTGACCGGCCCGGCCGCGCTGGCCCGACGGCTCCACGCCATCGGCGTGGTGGCGGACCGGGATGCGGGCGACCGGCTGGCAGGGGAACTGAAGCCCGGCCAGCGGCTGGTCTCCCGCAGCGGTGATCTCTGGCGCTGGGACGGGTTCGTGCGCCGGGCGGGCAAGCAGGCGGCTGGTGCGATCCGGCTGGAACAGCAGAACCGGCTGAAGGCGGTGCAGGGGCAGGTCGAACCGGCCCGCACCCGGATGCAGGAACTGGAACAGGCGGTTGCCAGGGCGCGGGAACATGTGGCGCGGGCGATCAGTACCGAACGTGCCAGCCGCGCGCGCCGGACGGAGGCGGAGCAGCAGATCGCGAAGGCCGGCCAGGCACTTGCCGCCATGCGTCGCCAGGCCGATGGCGAACGGCAGAAGCGGGAGCGGCTGGCGGCAGCGCTGGAGAGCCTGCGCCGTGACGGTGCGGCCGCGGCGGAAGCCGTCGAGGCGCTGACCCGCGAATTCGCCACCCTGCCCCAGCCCGACAGCGCGGAGCAGGCACAGGCAGCCGCACGCCAGGCGGTGGAGGCGGCCCGCGCGGAGCTCGACACGGCCCGCCAGGCGCTCGAACGGCTGGAGCGTGAACGCCGCTTCCGCCGGCGCCGGGGGGAGGAGATCGCGCGGGAGACCGCCGACTGGAACGGGCGCGCGGGGGAGGCGGGTACCGCCGTTGCCGACCTGGAGGAACGCCAGGCCGCCGCGCGCCAGGCGCTGGCGGATATTGCCCGTCGCCCGGACATCATCACCAGCCAGCGTGCCGACCTGGTCGAGCGGATCGGGGAGGCGGAGGCCACCCGCGCCGCCGCCGTGAAACGCCTGTCGGAGGCTGAGGCGACCCTGGCGGAGGCCGACCGGGAACTGCGCGGCATCCAGGCGGCGCTGCAGACCGCGCGGGAAGACCACGTGCGCAAGGAATCGGCGGTGGAGATGGGCCAGGCGGAACTGCAGCGGCTGGCCCGCGACATCCGCGACTCCATGGAATGCCCGCCGAACAAGGTGCTGGAAGCCGGCGGGCTGGAAGAGGATGCCGAGCTGCCCGACCTGCCGGATGCGGAGCGCAGCCACGAGCGGCTGAAACGCGAGCGGGAGAACATGGGACCGGTCAACCTGCGTGCCGAGATCGAGGCGCAGGAGGTCGAGGAGAAGATCGAGACCCTGACGGCGGAACGCACCGACCTGGAGGCCGCGATCCAGCGCCTGCGCCAGGGCATCGGTGCCATCAACCGGGAAGCGCGGGCACGGCTGCTGGAGGCCTTCGAGACCGTCAACGGCCATTTCACGGTGCTGTTCAAGCGGGTGTTCGGTGGCGGTGAGGCCCGGCTGGCCCTGACGGAGGCGGATGATCCGCTGCAGGCCGGGCTGGAGATCATGGCCAGCCCGCCGGGCAAGCGGATGCAGATCCTGACCCTGCTGTCGGGCGGGGAGCAGGCGCTGACCGCGACGGCGCTGCTGTTCGCGGTGTTCCTGACCAACCCGGCACCGATCTGCGTGCTGGACGAGATCGACGCGCCGCTGGACGACGCCAATGTCGAGCGGCTGATGCTGCTGCTGGAGGACCTGGCCGGTCGCGGCGGCACCCGCTTCCTGGTGATTACCCACAACCCCATCACCATGGCCCGGATGGACCGCCTGTTCGGCGTCACGATGGCCGAACGCGGCGTCAGCCAGCTGGTCTCCGTCGACCTCGCCGAAGCCGCCGCCCTGCGCGAAAGCGCCTGATCGCGCGGGCGGCTTGTAACACCTCTCTAATGCCGGGCTTCCCCCCCCACCTCGATCCTCCCCCGCCAGGGGGGAGGAAGGGCAAGACGGTGACGCCTGCGCTCCTTCCCCCTCGACGGGGGAAGGCCGGGAAGGGGGTGACGGGCACTTGTCGTCAGCCCGGAAGGTGCCGTTGAGCCGCCGGACAGAACGCCCTTCGCGAACCTACTCCGCCGCTGCGGCCACGTCCTGCTCCGCTGCCAGCATCTCGGCCACGATGCGGCGGTAGTGGTTGGCGCCGGCGTCGATGGCGATGCGGACGGGGGGGCGGTCGTGGGGCTGCAGTTCCTTGCGCTGCACGGCCTCCAGGATCGCCTTGTCCTCCGCGAATGCCTTGCGCAGCAGGGTGCTGATCCGCTCCCCGGCCTCGGGATCGTCGATTGCCGTGTTGCGCAGGTGCATCCAGCGGTCGATGGTCCGGGTCGCGTTGACCGGCGTCATGAAGTGCAGCGCATGGATCTGCACCCCCTCGCCACGCCGCTCCTCCGGCAGGGCCAGGGCGGTGTCGGCGCTTCCGAAGTCGATGGCGGCGATGCAGGGGGCGTGCAGGTAGTAGTAGTGCCAGCGATCCACGTTGCCGCTGAACCCGCCATAGGCCTGGAAGAAGCCGATGGGCGCGCTGTCGCGGATCCAGCGGGAGATCTCCACCATTTGCCCGCGTCGGCGGGCGCGGACCGGCACATCCTCGCTGTCCGGATTGCCGAGCGTCGTCGGGTGGACGAAGCTGACATGGGCCGGATCGCAGAGATTGTCCGCGACATTCAGGTAGTTGCTCTCGAACTCCAGCGCCTCGCCCTGGTGGGCGGCCCAGGCGGGGTCGGTGAATTCGGGCATGTCGAAGACCAGCGGCCGGGTCCGCCGCATCCTCCGCTCCCATCCAGATCCAGACGATGCCGTGCCGTTCGTGTGTCGGATAGCGGCGCACGCGGGCCTGCGGCGGGATGCTGCGCTGTCCCGGCACGCGCACGCAATGGCCGTCCATGCCGAAGGTGAGGCCGTGATAGCCGCACTGCACCGTGTCGCCGATCCGCTTGCCCATGGACAGCGGCAGCGCCCGGTGGGGGCAGCGATCCTGCAGCGCCACGACCGTGCCGTCGCTGCCGCGATACAGCACGATCTCCTCCTCCAGGATCGTCGCGGTGGTGAAGGCCTCACCGAACTCCGATGCGAAGCCCGCCACGTACCAGTGGTTCCGGATGTATTCCATGTTCGCCTCCGGGCCGTTTCAGGGGGCCAACCTGTCGTGTCTCATCCTGCAGCATCAGCAGCGCCGCATCCAGCAGCCCCGCCGCGCGCATCTGCTCCGCCCGCGCCATGCCCCGGTCGAGCGCCTGGCTCACGTCGGCGGCGGACAGCCCCCCGACCGCCACCGCCACCAGGCGATCGCCGAGGTCGCTGTCGGGGTCAAGCTCGCGGGCGGGCAGGCGTCTCACCCCCGGGTGCGGGCCGCAATCGACCGCGTTGGCGATCAGCGTGGCGGCCACGTCCGCCATGGCTGCATTCCGCGCCAGCACCGTGACATTGTCGGCGATGCCGAGAGAGAGTGAACGGCCGTGCCGGCTGCTGCTGGCGATGCCACCGGTCCTGTCCCCGGCGGTCACCAGCACCCGGTCGAGGATACGGGCATGCGGTGGCGGTCCGGCAATGCCGCTGACGACCGACTTGCCCGGCGCCAGCCAGAGCGCGATGTCACCGCCATTGTTGACATGCAGACGCGTGAGGCCAGGCGCGGCGACCAGCATGGCGGCCATCATCTCGTCAGCCACGGCCCCTGCGACCGCCGCCATCGGCGTCACGAAGGTAGCCGCATGCGGGGTCACGGCGGCAGCCATGCGACGGGCGACCGGGCCGTTCAGGGTGATACCGGACGGTGGACAGGGTCGCCGCAGGGCCGGCAGTTCCTCCACCAGAACGGCTAGGACATCGCGGAACCGTTCCTCCGCCGCGCGCCAGGCGGCACGCACATCGCTCACCGGTCCTTCCGCCGTCACGATCAGGTCGATGGGACCATGCTGCAGATGCAGCCGCCTGCCGTCCGGCAGCAGCGCGACCTGCGGCCCCGGTGCCATCAGTCGTCGCGCCTGCGCTGCCCGGCAGGCCAGGGATTGTCCCGCCGGTGCCGGACACGGCGCTGCCCGTCGCGGCTCAGCACCCCCGACAGGTCCTGCACGTGATCGCCATGGCCACCAAGCGCCAGGTAGTCGGCACGCGACATGGTGAACTCGATGGGCGCGACGATGGCCGGGGTGGGGACGTAGCCGAAGGAGTTGCTCGGCATGCGACTGACATCTGCCATCACGGTGATGCCGCCGCCGGGCCAGCGGTAGACCGGTGCACCGCCGCAGGTCACGTTGGTCACGGCCTCCGCCACCGACCGGGTCAGCCGCACCGGGTTCCGCGTGACCCCGGCACGCAGCGATCCGCCCGCCCCGCCCATGAACAGCACCGAGCAGAGCGCCGGCTCGCAGTTCTCCGCGATCAGGTCGACGGAGGGGCGCAGGCTGTCGGGCAGGTCATGTTCCACCGGCTGCAGATCGTCGTTCAGCACGTAGTAGCCGAACTGCTCGCCGGTGGTGGAGACCATCATCATGGTCAGGCCGGGGCGGGCCTTCTTCGGATCCCAGTCACCCAGGATGGTCAGCGGGTCGGAGACATTGGTGCCGCCCCAGCCGGTGCCCGGCTCCGCCACCTGGAAATAGCGTCCGGGGGTGGAGCGTCGGCCGCGGATGCGGATGCCGGTGTCGGGCCAGTCCAGCACCTTGCCCGCCTGGTGTTCGGAGACGACGCCGGTGATATGGTCATCGACCACCACCACCTCGTCCACCAGCCCCTGCCACTGGGTGGCGAACATGCCGATCGTGGCGGAGCCGCAGCCGACCCGCATCCGGTTCTCCCGCGTGCCGTTGACGACGGGCGGCTGCCCGGCCTGCACGGTGATCTCCACGCCTTCGTCCACGGTCATGTCGACGGCCTTGCCGTTGCACAGGTCCATCAGCGTGGAACAGGTGACGCGGCCTTCCTTCTTGCCGCCGCCGGTCAGGTGATGCACGCCGCCCAGCGACAGCATCTGCGAACCGTACTCGCCGGTCGTGACATGGCCCACCGGCTCCCCGTCCACGCGGACCAGGTTGCGCTCCGGGCCCAGGTGGCGGTCGGTGTCGATCTTCACCTTGGCACCGCAATAGCTGAAGATCCCCTCCGTCACGATGGTCACCATGTCGATCCCCTCGACATCCTGGCTGACGATGAAGGGGGCGGGCTTGTAGTCGGGATAGGTGGTGCCGGCGCCGACCGCAGTGATGAAGCTGTCGCCGGGACGGACCAGTTCCCCGTCCCAGTCCTCCGCCCCCTCCAGGAACGGCACCAGCCGCCCCTCCGCGTCCCGCACCCGCTGCACCACGGTCAGCGGATCGACCCGGATCAGTTCCCCGTTCTCCACGGCGTACCGGTCACAGGCCCCGGAGCGACCCTCCGCGATGAAGCACATCACCGGACAGGCATCACACCTGATCTTCCCGTCCTTGCGCACCACGTCAGTCATTGGCGGACTCCGTCGTTCCGGAAATCATCGTGCATTGCTGCGGGCTCCCCTGGTGCAGATGCGCGAAATGCTCACGAGAACGCCCTCGAGGTTGCTGAGAACCTCGTTGTTCCAGAAGCGAATGACCGTGAACCCCTGGCTCTCGAGCCATTGGCTCCGGCGTTCGTCCGTTGTTGTGCGCTGCGCATGCTGGCCACCATCAATCTCGATGACGAGACGGTGCTTGAGGCAACAGAAGTCAGCAATGTAGGGGCCGATTGGCACCTGGCGGCGAAACCGTGCATCCGCGACCTGCTGGCGGCGAAGGGCTTGCCAAAGTCTACGCTCTGCGGGCGTGAGATTGGCACGAAGCGCTCTTGCACGATTGTCCGCCATGCTCTCGTACCTTTCCCTGGAGTTCCTGATGTTCCCTGCCTGGGCGACGACCATGAAGGAGGTGCCGCCTGCGCCCCTTCCCCCTCGACGGGGGAAGGTCGGGAAGGGGGTGAACCGGCGCAGCCGGGTGGCATCAAATGCCTGTGCAGCAGCCTGCGGCTTACCCCCCATCGCCCGCTGCGCGGCCACTTCCCCCGCAAGGGGGGAAGAGGGTCGGCGCTTCGCGGGTGTGGGTCTTTGCTGGCAACCTGCCTGCGAAGGAGCCAGGAAGAGGAAGGCGGAGCCGCCTGCGCCCCTTCCCCCTCGACGGGGGAAGGTCGGGAAGGGGGTGAACCGGCGCAGCCGGGTGGCATCAAATGCCTGTGCAACAGCCTGCGGCTTACCCCCCATCGCCCGCTGCGCGGTCACTTCCCCCGCAAGGGGGGAAGAGGGATGGCGCTTGGCGTGTGCGGGTCTTCGGTGGCTGCCTGTCTGCGAAGGAGACCGGGAGAGAAATGTGGTGCCGCCTGCGCCCCTTCCCCCTCGACGGGGGAAGGTCGGGAAGGGGGTGAACCGGCGCAGCCGGGTGGCATCAGGCGCCTGTGCAGCAGCCTGCGGCTTACCCCCCATCGACCGCTGCGCGGCCACTTCCCCCGCAAGGGGGGAAGAGGGGAAGCGCCCTGTCTGAGGGAGGCCACCTCGACGGTCTGTCCGCGTGCGGCGCAAGACGCGAGAGGGGGTGGTGCCGACTGTGCCTGTCCAAACGCCTGTCATGGTCTTGCAGCGCGGATGGCGGTGAGGATGCGGTCGGGGGTGGCGGGGGTGGTGGTCAGGGTGGCGCCGGTGGCGTCGCGGATGGCGTTGAGGATGGCGGGCGCGGTGGGGATCAGCACGTGTTCGCCCAGGCCCTTGGCACCGTAGGGACCTTCGGCGTCCGGCACCTCGATGATGATCGATTCGATCTCCGGCACGTCGCCGATGGTCGGGATCAGGTAGTCGTGCAGGTTCTCCGTCCGCCCCGGCTGGTAATCCTCCATCAGCGCCATGCCGATGCCCTGGGCGATACCGCCCTCGATCTGGCCCTGCACCAGTTGCGGGTTGATGGCGCGGCCCACGTCATGCGCTGCCGTGATCCTGCGCAGCTTCACGGTGCCGAGTTCGGTGTCCACCGCCAGTTCCACCATCTGCGCGCCATAGCCGTAGAGCGCGTAGGGGACGCCCTGCCCGTTCGCGTCCAGCGGTAATGTCGGGGGGTCGTAGGTTTCCTCGACGCGGAAGACGAAGCCGTCCTGGTCGACGGGCAGCGCGGCCGGGTCGAGCCGTCGTTCCGCCCCGCCATCGCGCAGCAGCACCTTGCCACCGGCCAGACTGATCTCCGCCGCGCCGCTGACATTGCCATGGCGCAGCAGCCTGTCGCGCAGCGCGAGCCCGGCCAGCATCGCCGCCTTGCCGGAGACGAAGGTCTGGCGGGAGGCGGAGGTCTTGCCCGCATCGGGGGTGACATCGGAATTGCCGACGAACAGTTCCACCGCGTCGGCGGGCACGCCCAGCGCCTCCGCGAAGATCTGGGTGACCACCGTGTTGGAGCCCTGGCCGATATCGACCGCCCCCTGGTGCAGCCGCACGGTCCCGTCCGCCCGCAGCCCCGCCTTGATGGTGGAGGGGTTGGGCAGGGAGGTGTTGCCGCAGCCATACCAGCAGGTGCCGAGCCCGACCCCGCGCCGCAGGGGAGAGGCTGCATTGTCGCGGTTCCAGGCCGCCGCCTCCGCCCTGGCCCGCGCCCAGGGTTCCTGCAGGGCGGAGAGGCATTCATGGATGCCGACCCCGCGTTCGAAGCTCTGCCCGGTGACCGTTGGCAGGCCGTCGCGCAGCGCGTTGCGCAGCCGGAACGCCAGCCGGTCCATGCCGCAGGCGTCGGCCAGCCGGTCGAACAGGGTCTCCTGCGCAATGGCGGCCTGGGGCACGCCGAAGCCCCGGAAAGCGCCCGAGACGGGTCCGTTGGTATGCAACGCAAACGAATGCGCGCGGTACGCGGGCAGGTAGTAGGGGCCGGAAGCATGCACCGGCACCCGGTTGGCCACCGTCGGCCCCCAGGAGGCGTAGGCTCCGGTATCGAAGTCCCCGTCGAAGCGCAGGCCGGTCAGTCGGCCATCGGCATCCGCGCCGACGCTCACCTGCATGCGGGCGGGGTGGCGCTTGGTGGTGGAGCGCATGGATTCGGGGCGCGTGTAGCAGATGCGGCAGGGCTGACCCGTCACCTGCGTCGCCAGCGCCAGGATCGGCTGGATCGAGACGTCGATCTTGGAACCGAAGCCGCCGCCGACCGCTGTCGGGGTGATGACGATCCGGTCTTCCGCCACGCCCAGGATCGCCGCGACGGCTTCCCGGTCCATGTGCGGGGCCTGGGTACAGGCCAGGATCTCGATGCGGCCATCGTCGCGGATGAAGGCCGTACCGGCCTCCGGCTCGATATAGGCATGTTCGACGAAGGCGGTGGCGAAGCTGTCGCTGACCACGTGCGCGGCACCTTCCAGCGCGCCGTCGATATCGCCACGGGCCACGAAGCCCTCCACCAGCACGTTGCCGGGCCGGTCGGGATGCACCGGATCGCCGGTCCGCGCGGCTTCCGTGGACATGGCAGGCGCGATCTCCGTCCACGAGACCGGAACATCGGCCAGGTCGAGTTGCGAGAGCACGTCATGCTCGCCCACCAGTGCGGCCACCGCCTCCCCCCTGAAACGGGTCTCACCGGTACCGACGAAGACCGGCTGGTCGGCGAAGGGCGGGATGACGCCGAAGCGGTTCTCGCCGGGGATGTCGTCGGCGGTCAGGGCGGCGACCAGGCCCGGCGTGGCGGCCACGAACCCCTGCAGGTCGCCCAGCGTGAAGGCGGCGCGGTGGAACGGGCTGCGGATCACCCGCACCAGCAACGCATCCGCCGGAGCCACGTCGTCGCCGAACCGGTCGGTACCGGTGACCTTCGGCACGCCGTCCAGCCTGGGGATGGCGGCACCGACACCCGGTCCCCGGCTTTCGATCCGCGTACCGGCATCCATCACCGCGTCGATGATGCGGCGATAGCCGGTGCAGCGGCAGAGCACGCCGCCCAGTGCGTCCTGCACCTGCTGTTCGCTGGGCCGCGCCACCTGCTCCAGCAGGGCAGTGGCGGCGACCAGCATCCCCGGCGTGCAGATGCCGCACTGGGCCGCGCCATGGTCCAGGAAGCTGCGTTGCAGGCGGCTCATGGTGCCGTCGGCGACCAGCCCTTCGACGGTCGTGACCGAACGGCCCTCCACCTGCGCCAGCGCGGTCATGCAGGCGCAGACAGCCTCCCCGTCGATCAGCACGGTGCAGGCGCCGCAGTCCCCGGCGTCACAGCCGACCTTGGTACCCTTCAGCTCCAGTTCCTCGCGCAGCACGGCTGTCAGGCGCGTCGCAGGGTCGGACTGCGCCTGTACCGGATGTCCGTTCACGCTGAAGGCGATGCCGCCTGCCTCGCCCGCCAGTTCCGCGCCCATGCTCATGACGTGATCTCCTCCAGCGCGCGGATCGTGCAGGTGCGGGCCGCGTCACGGCGATAGGACGCGCTTGCACGGACATCGTCGATGGGGTTGAGCGCGGCGAAGTGTGCCGGGGTCGCCAGGCTATCGAACGTCTCGCCGCCACCACGCGCCGCCAGCGCCTGCTCCAGCGCGGGCAGGCGGGTCGCGACCTCTGAACAGGCCCCGACCGCGATGGCGGCCTCACCCTCGGCCAGCCGCGCGGCGACCATGGCGATGGAGATGACGAGGTAGCGGCGGCTGCCGAGCTTCACGAAGCTGCTGCGCCCGTTGGCGCCGGCGGCGGGGACATGCAGCGCGACCATCAGCTCACCGGGCCGCAGCGCCGTCCGGCGGTTGCCCAGGATGAAGTCTTCAAGCGCGACCAGGCGCGATCCGTGTTCGGCACTGGCCAGTTCGACCCTGGTGTCCAGGATCAGCAGCGGCGGCACCCCGTCCGCAGCCGGGGAGGCGTTGCAGAGGTTGCCCGCGACCGTGGCGGCGTTCTGGATCTGGATGGACCCGACCTCCCGCGCGGCGGCCTTCAGCGCGTTGAAGGCCGGGGGCAGGTCGGCGCGCACGATGTCGGTCCAGGTGGTCGTGGCCCCGATGCGCCAGCCCGCCTCCGTCCGGTCGATCCCGCGCAGCGCCGCGATCCCGGAAATGTCCAGCAGGGGACGGCGGAAGGGGCGTTCCACGTGCGCGGGATAGAGGTCCGTGCCACCGGCGAGCACATGCCAGTCTCGGGCTGCCAGCAGGTCGAGGGTCTCGGTCAGGTCTTTCGGTCGTGTCAGCCGCATTGTCGGTGGCCATGCATCTCCGCAGTCTTGCGGACAGCATGGCGGAGCGTCAGTCTGTGTTCAATGCGGGAGAAGACGGGATCGGGGAGGATCTTGAGGCATGCAGTTCGGTTTCACCGAGGAACAGGAGGCGTTCCGGGACACGGCACGCCGTTTCAGCGCGGAGCATCTGGCACCGCGCTACCAGTCGCGCGAGAGCCAGGAGGGATTCGAGGAGGGGCTGCTGCCCGCCATGGGGGAGATCGGGCTGCTGGGCGCGGACCTGCCGGTCGAGTTCGGTGGTTCCGGCGTTGACGCGGTGACGGCGGGGCTGCTGATGCAGGAGATCTCGGTGGGGGACATGAACGTCGCCTACTCGCAGCTTCTGGCATCCCTGCTGGGCGACATCGTTGCCCGCCACGCGACCCCGGACGTGAAGCGCCAGGTGCTGCCGCCGGTCTGTCGCGGCGACGAGATGATCGCGCTGGGGCTGACCGAGCCGCGCGGTGGCTCCGATGCCGCCAACCTGATCTGCCGGGCCGAGCGCAGCAACAAGGGTTACGTGCTGAACGGGGAGAAGACCTCCATCTCCTGCGCCACGCAGGCGGACTGGATCATCGTCGCGGCCCGCACCAGCGGCACCGATGATGGGGCACGGGGCGTCACCGCCTTCCTGGTGCCGATGGATGCGGACGGGGTCTCCACGTCGAAGTTCGAGGATGCGGGTGCACGCGTTGTCGGCCGTGGTTCGGTGTTCTTCGATGATGTCAGGATCGACGACCACATGCGGCTGGGGGCCGAGGGCGCGGGGTTCCGGGAGGTGATGGCCGGGTTCGACTATTCGCGGGCGCTGATCGGGCTGCAGGTGTTGGGCTGCGCCCGCGCCTCGCTGGAGGAGACCTGGGAGTGGGTGCAGCAGCGCCATGCCTTCGGCAATCCCATCGCCAAGTACCAGGGGGTGACCCAGCCGCTGGCGGAGGCGGAAACGAGGATGCGGGCGGCGGAGCTGATCTGCTACCAGACCCTGTGGCTGCGCGACCAGGGGCTGCCCCACACGGCGGAGGCGGCGATGTGCAAGTGGTTCGCCCCGCAGGTGGCGTTCGAGACGGTGCACCAGTGCCTGCTGCTGCACGGCCACATGGGGTACGCGATGGACCTGCCGCACCAGCAGCGGCTGCGTGACATAATGGGCTTGCAGATCGGCGACGGAACGGCCCAGATTCAGAAGATGATCATCTCGCGGGAGAAGATCGGCAAGGTTGCGGTTCCCTACGCATGAGTGGAGGTCAGGGCATCATGATGGACACAGCGGATTTCGAGGCCGGACTGGCGCGGGACGGCTATGAGAATGCGGGCGTCAAGACGCTGGAACCCGGTTGCCACAATGACGCGCATGTCCACGAGTTCGCCGTCCGTGCCATGGTGGTGGAAGGGGGCATCACGCTGACCTTCAACGGTGAGTCACGGAAGTACGGACCGGGCGACATCGTGGTGATGGAGGCCGGTTGCGAGCACGTCGAGGATGTCGGTCCCGAGGGTCTCAGGTTCCTGGTGGGTCGGAAGCACTGATACTCCCCGCGGCAGACTCCTACTGGCGGGAAGTCCCGTCCCTGGCGTTCGAGGCCGGGGCGCTCGAGCTGCTGCGGGTCTGGCGCACGCTCAGGGCGAGGAGCGGCAGCGCCATCCCGCCCCGGAACAGTTTCCGCCCCGAGGAAGTGACGGCCCTGCTGCCCTCGATCGCCATTGTCGAGGTGCTGGAGGGTGGTCACGCCTTCCGCTACCGCCTGGTCGGCAGCCTCATCGCCGAGATCGCCGGCCGCAACGCCACGGGCCAGATGCTGGACGGGGACCTGTACGGCCCGGACCTGTCGCGGATGCTGGTGCCGTACAGGCGCGTCGCACGCGACGGCCTGCCGGTGATGACACGTTCACCTGTCCTGTTTGCCGACACCTGGCGGGCTTCCGACAACCTGTTCGTTCCCTTCACCACGGATGGTGGCACCACCGTTGACCAGATCATGGTCAGCGTGTGGCTGGGTGACGGGGTGGCCGGCAGCCGCGACCAGGGGGGCGAGATCGCGGTCGTGCAGGATGACTGAACGCGATGTTACTCGGTGGCTTCGTTCCAGCGCTTCTGGAACGCATCGACAGCATCGCTGAACGACGCCTTCAGCCGGTCCCAGCGGTCAGCCGAACCTTCCCGCAGCTCTTCCAGCCGCTCGGCCGCGTCGTCCCGCAGGTCCTTCAGGTCGGCAACACGTTCATCCAGGGACTCGCGGGCCTCACCGGAGGCGTCCGCCGCCTCGTCGCTCAGTTCCTCGATCCGGGAATCCAGCGCCTCGATCAGTTCCTCGGCCTTCTCGATCGCCTGGTCCTTCTTCTCGACGGAATAGTCCTGGATGGCCGACCAGGCCTCACGCAGTTCCTCGCGGGTCTGCTTGCCGGTCTCGGATGCCTGGGCAGCAGCCCCGCCGGCGAGGATGGCAAGGGATGCCAGGGTGGCCGTGAGTGTCGTGCGAACGCGTTTCATGGTCAGATGCCTCCTTTGATACCGGACTTGGGCAACGGCCATGCATATGGTCGCGAGGTTCCTGATTTCAAAGGGTTGGGCCTCAGGCCCCCCTGCGCATCATGTCACGGGCGGTTGCCGGATCGGCGACGGGACGGCCCGCTTCACGTGCGGCGGCGGCGGCCTGCAGCACCAGGGCAGCGTTGTCCGGCGCAGTGCTGCCATCCGCCAGCAGCATGTTGTTCTCGAACCCCACCCGCGCATGCCCGGACAGTTCCAGCGCGCGCGCGGCGCAGGCGCTCTCCTTCGCCCCGAAGGCACAGACCGACCAGAGCCAGTCGGCATGGTCGGGCGTGGTCCGCATGGCCTGCAGGAACGGGTCGATGTCGGCTGGTTCCGACTGCTGGTCGCGGCTGTAGCGGCCCAGCACGAACAGCACGTTCGGCCGTCCCGCCGGAATGGCCTGACGGTCCCGCAGGCGCAGG
Source organism: Minwuia sp. (assembly GCA_965228535.1). Lineage (GTDB taxonomy): Bacteria > Pseudomonadota > Alphaproteobacteria > Minwuiales > Minwuiaceae > Minwuia. Next base: position 633,102 of record CBDDHU010000004.1, read on the forward strand.
AACCGCGCCACGTCCTCGGCGTCGTAGAGGATGTGTTGCACCATGATCGCCTGCTCCGCCGCGAAGCCGAGAAAGGCGGCGAAGTCCGCGACAGCCGCGTCGTCGCCGTCATCCGGCACGAACTCCCGCAGGCCCAGTGACACCGCTTCCGGCGCCAGCGCCCGCATGGCGGCGAGTTGCGCCGGTGCCCGGTAGACACCGGCCGCCTCGCTGGTGGCCTGGACGATCAGGTCATCACCGACCGCATCGCGGATCGCGGACGTGGCCTGGCGGTAGAGATCGGGGTCGAGGCTGTGCCGCTGTCCCGAGTCACGAACATGCAGGTGGATCATCGCCGCGCCCGCGTCACGGCAGGCCCGCGCCGTCTCCGCCAGCGTCGCGGGGACCACGGGCAGGGCGGCATGGTCGGCGGTGGTACGACGCGCGCCGTTCGGCGCGACGGTCAGGATGGCGGGGGTTCCGGTCATGCGGCGGCTCCGTCAGAAGAATGCACCACGGGCGGAAACGGGCCAGATCCGTTCCACCACGTTCCCACGATAGCCGACATACCAGTCGTGCAGGTTGATCGTCGGGTCGCAGTGGCCGGGAATCAGCCTGATCCTGGTGCCCGGTTCCAGTGTCCTGCCGGGGTCGAGGCGCAGGGTGCCGTGTTCGTCGGACGGCCCGGCATAGGTCGCGCCGATATCGTCCGCCACTAGCGGCAACCCGGATTCGAAGCTGGTGGATTTCAGCCCCACGTCGCAGATCGCCGTACCGGCCCGGGCGGTGCTCATGATGGTGGCCAGCAGGAACAGGCTGTGGCCGAAGCTGTCATCCGGTTCCCCGTCCGGTCCGAGGTTGCGGCCATAGTCGGCATCCATGAAGGCGTACGATCCGGCCTGCAGTTCGGTCCAGAGTCCCGATCCCGCCTCGAACGGGGCGGTGCCGGTGCCCGCACCGGTCACTGCCGGGCAGTCGAGCCCGGCGGCGGCGAGCAGGTCGAGCATGGTCCTGACGGCACCGGCGGCATGGCGGATCGCGGCCTCCCGCTCCCCCGCGCCGCGAATGTGCTGGGCCTTGCCGTGATAGGCCTGCAGACCGGCAAACCCGAGGCCCGGCGCGTCCGCGATCTGGCGGCACAGGGCAACGGCGTCCGGGCCGGGGACAACGCCGCAGCGTCCCATGCCCACATCGATCTCCAGGTAGACCTGCAGCACCACCTCCGCAGCGGTTGCGGCGGCGGAAAGGTCGGCGATGTTCCGGGCATCGTCGGCGCAGACACCGACAGTCGCCGTGCGTGCCAGCCGCGCCAGCCGTTCCAGCTTGCGCGGGCCGACGATCTGGTTGCTGACCAGCACGTCCCGGATGCCGCCATGCACCAGCACCTCCGCCTCCGACACCTTCTGGCAGCACTGGCCGACAGCGCCGAGGCCGATCTGGGCCAGCGCCACGTCCACCGACTTGTGGGTCTTGGCATGGGGGCGCAGGCGCACGCCCGCGCCGTCGGCCAGCCGCTGCATCCGTGCCAGGTTGCGCTCGAAGACGTCCAGGTCGACCAGCAGGGCAGGGGTGTCGACGTCTTCCAGCCGGTCACCGATCCGTGCGGGGGGCGGCTGCGTCATCGCGCGGTCGCCTTCTCGTGATCGCGTGGGGCTGGCTGTCGGGCGCGCCGGGGCGTACGCTTTGCCGCAAGGGAGATCCGATCATGCGTGTCCTGTTCCACTGCCTTGTCCTTCTGATCCTTGTCTCGGTCACGACCCTTCCGCATCCGGCCAGTGCCGACGATAAGCCCTTCCGGCGTGCCATGGACAGCCTGGTTCGCGTCAATACCGACATCTTCCCCGATGGCCGGACGGCGCAGGCGCTGGGACGACAGCGGGAAGGCACCGGTGTGGTGCTGGATGATTCGGGGCTGGTGCTGACCATCGGCTACCTGATCCTGGAAGCCATGGCCGCGACGGTCACCGACATGCAGGGCAATGCCGTGCCCGCCGATGTCGTGGCCTATGACCACGCGACCGGGCTGGGCCTGTTGCGGGCGCGTTCGCCGCTGGGACGCCCGGCGGTGCGGCTCGGCGATTCCTCTTCCCTGACCCGTGACACACCGGTGGTTGTCGCACCGCATGGCGGGTTTGATGAATCCTGGGGCGTTGTCGTCGCCGACGTGCGGGATTTCAGCGGCTACTGGGAGTACCTGCTGGAGGATGCGGTGTTCACCACGCCGGGCATGCACGCCTGGCAGGGGGCGGCGATGTTCGCACCGGACGGGGGGCTGCTGGGCATCGGGTCGCTCGCCGTGCCGGATGCCCGCCGGGGTCGCCGACGCGCGTCGGGCAACATGTTCGTGCCGATCAACGCGCTGAAGCCGGTACTGGGTGACCTGCTGACCGTCGGACGCGGTTCCGCGTCGGAGCGTCCCTGGCTCGGCGTCTTCACCAACGATCATAGGGGGTATGTGGTCGTGACATATGTCGCGGCCGACGGCCCAGCGGAGGCAGCGGGCCTGCAACCCGGAGACGTGGTGCTGGAGGTGGACGGGGAACGTGTCAGGTCGATGGCGGAGATGTACCGGAAGGTCTGGAAACTCGGGAGTCCCGGGGTGACCGTGCCGCTGACCCTTGGTCGCCAGACGGGACTGGTGGAGGTCAGCGTGACCTCCGGCGACCGCTACCGTTACCTGAAGTGGGACAGCACCTACTGACCCCCTGCGGGACGGCCATTAACAAACAGGCCCCGCGATTAAGGTGTTCTTTACAGGTCGCAGGTAAGTATCGGGGTGATCCCAAGGCACCAGCCGGTGCGGGTCATGTACATGGCAGAAGGCCGTGCAGGAGTATCTTTGCCCAGGGGCAGCAGTATGCACGATGGTCGTTTTCAGGTTCTGACCGTGTCTTCGGGACATGGACGTCTGGATGAGATTGCACCCAGACTGAGTGTTGGCGGCACCACCGTTGTCGGCCACAGGGTCGCGTCGATGGAGGAAGCCGTCCAGGCCGCGGAGGCGGACCAGTTCGACTGCATCCTGCTGGATGTCGGCACCGATGCGGAGTCGCCCAAGAACCTGCGTCACCGGCTGCTCGACAAGGGTATCAGCCTGCCGATCATCGTCATTGCCGACGGCCTGTCCTCGTCGGAGATGGTGGAACTGCTGCGTGCCAACGTCGCCGACTGCATCACCTCCCGCGATCTCAGCATCGACCGGGTCGTGCGCGCCATCTGGAACGCCACCCGTTCCGCCCGGACCGAACGGGCACTGAGCCTTGCCGAGGCGCAGCGTGTCCACAACGTGCTGCATGACCACCTGACCGACCTGCCCAACCGGTCCCTGTTCTTCGACCGCCTGGACCAGGCCCTTTCGCTGGGTGACCGGCAGCGGACGCCGCTGGCGATCCTCACCTGCAACATCAACGGCTTCAACCGCATCAATGGCGAGATGGGGCACCATGTCGGTGACCAGCTTCTGCGCGCGGTGTCCGAACGCATCAGCTCCGCCCTGCGCCGCTCCGACACGCTGGCGCGCCTCGGCGATGACGAGTTCGGCGTGATCCTGCCCACCGGCGCCACCCAGGAGGGTGCGGAGCGCGCGGCGGCGAAGATCATCGCTGCGCTGGACATGCCGTTCGAACTGCATGACCACACCTTCAGCATCGGTGTCCGCATCGGCATCGCGCTCTACCCGACCCACGGCACCAAGGGTTCGACCCTGCTGGTGCGGGCCGAGAACGCGATGCGCGACGGGCGGCGGGACAACCAGCGCTTTGCCGTGCATGTCGCCGGGCGTCACCATGACGAGGACAAGGGCCGGCCGCTGGTCGAGGAATTCAAGCAGGCCCTGAACGATGGCGACCGCCAGCTCTTCATGACCTTCCAGCCGAAGATCAACATGCGCAACCAGCAGATCCACGGCGTCGAGGCGCTGGTGCGCTGGCGCCACCCGGATCGCGGCATGGTGTTCCCGGATGCCTTCATCCCGCTGGCCGAGGATGCGGGCCTGATCGACAAGCTGACCCTGCACGTGCTGAACCACACGCTGGCGCAGCAGGCGGCCTGGCGGGCGGAGGGGATCAACCTGACCGTCGCGGTCAACCTGTCGGCGAAGACGCTGCAGGATGCCCGCTTCCCTGCCCAGGTGCAGGACATGATGCGCAAGTGGTCCACCGATCCCACCAAGCTGGTGCTGGAGATCACGGAGAGCGCGATCATCCTGGACGTGGACCGGGCGACGGCCACGCTGAACCAGCTCGACAATCTCGGCATCCGCATCTCCATCGACGATTTCGGTACCGGCTATACCTGCCTGTCCTACATCCGCCGCCTGCCGGTGGAGGAACTGAAGGTCGACAAGTCCTTCGTCATCGGCATGGCCACGTCGCCCGATGACTGGGTCATCGTCTCCTCCCTGATCGAACTCGGCCACAACCTGGGCATGACCGTGGTGGCAGAGGGTGTCGAGGACGAGCAGACGCTGCGCACGCTGGGTGAGGTCGGCTGCGACTTCGCCCAGGGCTACTACATGTCCCGTCCGCTGCCTGCCGACGACCTGACCGAGTGGCTGATGACCTCGCCCTGGGGTCTGGAAACCACCATGGCCGGGGGCATGGCGAGCCCCAGCCTCGCACCGCGTCACCTGCGCGCCTCCGGCGCATCCGCCGACAACGTTCATCAGTTGCGCCCGGCATCCAGTCTGTGACAGTTTCCTCCGTTCACTGACGGAGGGTGCGGATGCAGATCGGGGCGGCTTGGCGGACTTCCGTCCGGATTCTTGCCTGTGGCTTGCTGCTGGCGCTCGTTGCCCTGCCAGCGGCACGGGCCGGGACGGTGGCGGACGGGCTGGACGCCTATCGCAGCGGCGACTTCGAGAGCGCCCGGCAGATATGGCAGGACCTGGCCGACCAGGGTGATGCCGCTGCCCAGTTCAACCTCGGAACCCTCTATGATTCCGGCGAAGGTGTTGCGCAGGACACGGCACGGGCTGCCGAACTCTGGGCCGCGGCGGCGGACCAGGGACTGCTGGTCGCCAGCCACAATCTCGCACTGATGGAACTGGAACAGGCGGAGGGTGATCCGGGCCGACTGGAGGCTGCGCGCGCGCGGCTGGAGCAGGCGGCGGCCGCCGGCCTGCCGCGTTCCACCTACACGCTTGGCAAGATGTACCTGCTGGGTGTCGGCGTGCCGCAGGACATGGCGCGGGCGCTGGAACTGCTGCGGCAGGCGGCGGATGCCGGGCTGCCCCGCGCCGAATACAACATGGGCAAGATCTATCGCGACGGTGAAGGCGTCGATGCCGATCCGGTCGCGGCGGCCGACTGGTTCGGGCGTGCCGCCCGGCACGGCCATGCTGGGGGACAGGATCACTATGCCCGGCGGCTGGCGACGGGGGACGGTGTCGATGCCGACCCGGTTGCCGCCCTCGGCTTCGCCCTGCTGGCGGCGCGCCAGGCGCATCCGGATGCCCTGGAACTGGCAGAGGAACTGAAGCAGAAGCTGGGGATCATGGATGTCGCCGCCGCGGTGCGCTTTGCCGACAGCTTCGCGCCTGCCCGTCCCGCCATGGCGGTGACCCAGTGACGGCGGCGGTGATGCCGCTGTTCCGCCATGGTCTGCTGGTGCTGTTCGGCCTGCTGCTGCTGCTCGGTCCGATCAACGCGCAGACGGGACTTTCCCCTGACCTGATCGAGCGGCTGGACCGTGGGGTGGCGGAGGCCCGGGCCCGCAACGCGGAGGCGCGGGAAACCCCGGTCTTCAGTGACCTGCAGCCGGGGCATGAACACATCGCCTCCGTCGCCGTGATCAACGCGGCCGGAAATCCCGCGAACGCGGCAGCCATCGTCGGCTACCTCTCGGACCGGATGCCGGAGGCGCGGCAGCAGATCAGCCGCGCCGTGGGTGGCAGTTTCCCCGGCTTCGCGACCGAGATCCGCGCCGCCGCAGGCACACCGCCGCCCGCCGCACCGGTCCGCTTCGCGCAGGGCACCGACACGGTGGGCTTCTGGTACAACCAGCCGGCGCTGGACCGGTTCCGGTCAGGTCCGGCGGCGGTCTCGGATGCGACGCTGCCCTCCGTCGGCGATGCACCGCGCGACAGGAGCCGCCCGCCGCGCCAGGCCGACCTGCCCCCGCTGGTGGCGGTGGAGGAGCCGTGGGATCCGCTGGAACCCATGAACCTGCTGTTCTACAGCTTCAACCAGGCGGTGGACCAGGTGGTGCTGCGACCGGCGGCGTGGCTGCTGGACAAGGCGCCGGACCCGGTGCAGACCGGCATTGCCAACGCGGTGCACAACTACAGCGAACCGATCATCTTCGTGAACGACATCCTGCAGGGGGAGTTCACCCAGGCCGGGCTGTCCGCTGGACGCTTCGCGCTGAACACGACGCTCGGCCTCGGCGGGCTGTTCGATGTCGCCGACATGTGGTTCGGGTGGGAACCGCACAATGCCGACTTCGGTCAGACCCTGCACAGCTATGGTGTGCCGGCCGGTCCCTACCTGGTGCTGCCGGTGCTGGGGCCGACCAACCTGCGTGACGGCCTCGGCTATGTCGCGGCGGAGGCGGCGGACCCGTTCGCGCTGATCACCCGCGTGCCAGGCCGCATCATCCATGGCACGGTCGAGGAACTGTCGGACCGGATGATCGCCTATCCGCAGGAGGAGGCGATCCGCAATCGCCCGAACCACTACGAGCGGCAGCGCGCCCTGTACTATCAGCGCAGGGCGGTTACGCTGTCACGGCGCACATCGCGCCAGACGGAGGGCGCGGCACTGGATGCCGACCTGTCCCGGCCCGAGTTCGAACGGCCGGAATTCGATCACTGACCGGGCAGGCACCGCCTGCCGGACTTCGTGGGGGGAACTGCGACATGCCGATCTTCGGCCCTGACGTGACGTTGAACAATCCGGCCTATATCGACGAATCGGCTCGCATCTTCGGCAAGGTGACCATCGAGGAACAGGCCTCCGTCTGGGCCTATGTCGCCATGCGCGCCGAGGTGCGGGAGATCGTCATCGGCAAGCGGACCAACATCCAGGACTTCTGCATGGTGCATGTCGGTTCGCACACCCCGTCGGTGATCGGCCAGGACTGCTCCATCACCCACCACGCCATCATCCATGGCTGCCAGCTGGGCGACAACGTGCTGGTCGGCATCAACGCGACGGTGATGGACGGCTCGGTCGTGGGCGACAACAGCATTGTCGGACAGAATGCCTTCGTGCGGGAGAACCAGGTGGTGCCGCCCAACTCCATCGTTGTCGGGGTGCCCGCGACCGTGAAGGCAACGCGCAACAACTACCTCGCCAACCGCATGAACGCGTTCATGTATTACGAGAATGCGCTGGCCTACGCGCTCGGCAACTACCGGCGCTGGAGCGAGGAATCCTTCATCCAGCTCGCCGCCGACGAGATGGACCAGCTGAAGGCGGAACTGGCGAAGATGCAGGCGCAGGAGGGACAGCAGCAATGACCACCGCAACCATCGACATCCGCGCTCCCTACCTGATGTTCCTGGGCGACGTGCATGACCAGCTTGCCGCCAAGACCGCGACCGGCGTGGTGCACTGGCGCCGCGACGACTGCATCGGCCAGGTGCGTTTTGCCGACTGCAAGGCCGATCTCGGCCTTTCCGACATGTCCATCGCGGAGGGTCGGCAGGCCGGGGCGGCGACCCTGGTGATCGGCGCGGTCAATCCCGGCGGCGTGTTGCCCGACCACTGGGTTGCGGCGATCGTGGAGGCGCTGGAGAGCGGCATGGATGTCGCCTCCGGCCTGCACATGCGCCTGGCGGCCCAGCCGCAGGTGGCGGAGGCGGCGAAGCGGACGGGCCGCAACCTGTTCGACGTGCGCCATCCGACCGGCAGCCTGCCCACCGGCAAGGGCACGAAACGATCCGGCAAGCGGTTGCTGACCGTCGGCACCGACTGCTCCGTCGGCAAGATGTACACCTCCCTCGCCATCGCCGCCGAGATGCAGGCGCGGGGTTGGAAGGCGGATTTCCGCGCCACGGGCCAGACCGGCATCTTCATCGCCGGGTCAGGTATCTCGGTTGATGCCGTGGTGGCGGATTTCATCTCCGGTGCGGCGGAGGTGCTGGGTCCGGCCAATGATCCCGACCACTGGGACATCATGGAAGGGCAGGGGTCGCTGTTCCATCCCTCCTTTGCCGGGGTGACGATGGGGCTGATCCATGGCTCCCAGCCCGATGCGCTGGTGCTCTGCCATGAACCGACCCGGAAGAAGATGCGCAACGTGGAACACCCGATCCCGGCCATCGATGCCTGTATCCGGGCGCATGTGGAGGCGGCGCACCTGACCAACCCGGATGCCCGCTGCATCGGCATTGCCGTCAACACCAGCGCCCTGTCGGAGGGGGAGGCCGCCGACTGCCTGAAACAGATCGCCGACCGTCACGGTCTGCCGACAGTGGATCCGGTCCGTACCGGCGTTGCCGCCCTGGTGGACGCCCTGGCGTGAGGCAGCTTTCGTTTCAGCGGGAGGTCTGGCCGATCCGGGGGACCTTCCGCATCTCCCGCGGGACGAAGACCACGGCAGAGGTACTGGTGGCCACCGTGACCCAGGACGGGGTCACGGGGCGGGGCGAGTGCGTGCCCTATCGCCGTTATGGCGAGACCTTCGAGAAGGTGGAGAAGCAGATCGCCGACGCGCGCAAGGCCGTCGAGGATGGCGCTGACCGGCTTGCCCTGCTGGAGCTGATGGCGGCGGGCGCGGCACGCAATGCGGTTGACTGCGCGCTCTGGGACCTGGAGGCGAAGCTGTCCGGCACGCCGGTGCATGAACTGGCCGGTCTGCCTGCGCCGGGGCCGGTGACGACGGCCTTCACCGTTACCCTGGATGACCCGGAGAAGATGGCGGAGGTCGCGGCGCGGGAGGCGCATCGCCCGCTGCTGAAACTGAAGCTCGGCAACCCGGAGGGCGACGTGGCCCGCGCCCGCGCCGTGCGGCAGGCGGCCCCCGACTCCGTGCTGGTGGTGGATGCCAACGAGGGCTGGAAGCCCGAGCAGCTCACCGACCTTTTCGCCGCCTTCGCCGAGCTGGACGTGCGGATGATCGAGCAGCCGCTGCGTGCCGGTGACGACGCGGCTCTGGGCACGGTCAGCCGTGCGGTGCCGATCTGCGCCGACGAGAGCTGCCACGCGAGCGACAGCCTTGAGGCACTGCGTGGCCGCTACGACATCGTCAACATCAAGCTGGACAAGACCGGCGGCCTGACCGAGGCCCTGCGTCTGCGCGACGCCGCCCGGGCGGCAGGTTTCCAGGTCATGGTCGGCTGCATGGTCGCCACCAGCCTCGCCATGGCCCCCGCCCTGCTGGTGGCGCAGGGCGCAGATTTCGTCGATGTCGATGGCCCGCTGATGCTGAAACAGGACCGCGAACCGGGCCTGACCTTTGAAGGCTCCACCGTCAGCCCGGCGGGCCGGGATCTGTGGGGGTAGGCCGTTAGCCCCCGGCCGCAACCGCCGCCTTCACCCGCGGTGCCACCTCGCCGACGAATTTTTCCAGGTGCGGGTTCATCTGGTCGGTAGACATGCCGGGCGGGACGGCCCAGGTGACGAGGTCGGTGATGCCGAATTCACGGACGAAGCCGGTCAGTTCCGCCACGCAGTGATCGACGTCGCCGACCACCCAGCTCTGCGGGATGCGGCCCTGGTCGGTGGTGCTGGACAGGCCGTCGCCGGATTCGCGGTTGAAGCGCAGGTAGACTTCCATGCGATAGCGTTCGGCCCGTTTCACGGCGGGCCAGTCGCGTTCCGGATCGTCGGTGACGAGGCAGGAGCGGATGATGCCGACGCGCCGCGCATCCGGGTCGATGCCCTTCGCCGCCATGTCCTGCCGCCACGGGTCCAGCACTTCGGCGCGGCTGCCCTGGGGCAGCAGGTTGGTGCCGAAGCGGGCGGCGCGGCGGGCACCGGCCTCCGACATGGCCGCGATCCAGAGCGGCGGACCGCCCGGCTGCACGAAACCGGGCCGGATCTGCACATCCTCGAACTGGTAGCGCCTGCCGGAGAAGCTGAATCTCTCCCCGCTGAAGCAGTGCTGCAGCACCGCCAGCCCTTCCTCGGTGCGGGAGACACGCTGCTTCAGCGGAATGCCGAAACCGCGGAACTCGTGCGGGGCATAGCCCATGCCGATGCCGATCTCGACGCGCCCGTTGCTGATATTGTCGATCACCGCCAGGTCCTCCGCCAGCCGCACGGGGTTCTGGAATGGCATCAGGCAGATGTCGGAGGACAGGCGCACATGCTTCGTCCGCGCCGCCATTGCCGCCGCGACCGGTGTCCAGGATGGCAGGTAGCCATCATCCAGGAAATGGTGCTCCGTGAACCAGGCCAGATCGAGGCCCAGCGTGTCCAGCCAGGCCACCTGGTCCAGGATGGAGGCATAGAGATCGGGATTGGCGATGCCCGAATCCGGTGGGTTGCGGAAGTCGTAGGCGACGCCGATGCGCAGTTCCGGTTTCACGGATGGCCCTCCCCTGCCTGACCGTGGACACCTTGCGGCCCGAGTGCGCCGGGCGGTGTCTCAGTAGAACATCATCATGACCATGAACTGGTCGATCCGGAAGCCGTCGCTGGCGAGCGGCAGCAGCAGTGATTCATGGTGCAGGTAGTCCCGGTTGCGCCAGGTCACCTGACCCCAGGTGCGCAAAGGCTCCGGCTGCTCGAGCAGTTGCATGTAGATCTCCAGCGCCGCCGGCGGCAGGGTCTCGCTCACCGCCCTGCCGGTATTGTCGCGGCCCACCTGTTCGACGATGCGCGTGCCGATCAGGGAATAGACAAGGTCCCTGCGGTCGGGATTGACCCGCAGCAGGCAGAGCCAGCCGAGATAGGGGCGCAGGTTCTCCATGCCGAACTGCTGCCGCCCGGGCAACCGGTCACCGTTGCGCTTGCGCTGCCAGTCCTGCAGCAGTTGCAGGGGAAGGCTGTTGTGGAAGTTCATGTCCGGGTCGATCATGAAATCGGAATCGGACAATCCCGCAGGCGTGTCTTGCCTGGCTGGTGGCCGCTGAGGGTCCATGGCTGCCCTTCTCATCTGACGCATTGTGTCCCGGACCCCTTGTCGCGCCGCCGGAGCCCTGTGCCCGGACGGAAATGGACCGCGAAACCTGCGTTCTGGTTCTTCCCCACTGACCGGAATAGGGCCGATGCGACGGATTGTCGATATGGCATGCGGTCGCGTCAGAGATCGAATGTCACGGAGGCGACGGCAGTGAAGGTCAGCCAGATCAGCAGCAGCAGCGGCACACCGGCCTTCAGGTAGTCGCTGAAACGGTAATGGCCCGGTCCCATCACCAGCAGGTTGGTCTGGTAGCCCATCGGCGTTGCGAAGGAACAGTTGGCCCCGAAAAGGGTGGCATGGATGAAGGCGATGGGGGGGACGCCGAGCTGGTCCGCCAGGCCGATGCCGATGGGCGTGAACAGCACCGCCGTGGCATTGTTGGACAGGACGTTGGTGAAGGCCGCGACCAGCAGGAAGAAGCTGGAAAGGATCACCAGCGGCGGCGCCCCCGACAGCAGCGCCATGAACTGCTGCGCCACGTAGTCCGCACCGCCGGTGCCATGCAGCGCGGTGCCCATGGCCAGCGCCGCCCAGACCAGTACCGCCACCCGCCGGTCCAGCGCGCGGGATGCCTGGTGGATGTTCAGGCAGCCGGTGGCGAGCATCAGCACCGCGCCACCCAGCGCGGCGACGACGATGGGCAGGATGCCGGTCGCGGCCGTGACCACCACCGCCGCGAAGATCAGTCCCGCCCGTTTCGCCAGTTCCCGCGCGGGCAGGTCATAGGCCGACCATTCCTGCAGGATCACGTCGCGGTTGAAGCGCAGGCGGTGCACGTCCTTGCGGTGGCCCAGGGTCAGCAGCACGTCACCGGCCTCCAGCCGGATATCGTTCAGGCCCTGTCGGATCATGCGGCTGCGGCGCTGGATGCCCAGCACGGTGCAGCGCGTGCGGGTGTGGAAGACGATCTGCGCCAGGTTGCGCCCGATCATCCGGCTGGCCGGAGCGACGATGACCTCCGCCAGCAGGAAGTCACGGTCCATCGGCGCGTCGTCATCCTCCGGCGGTGGCAGGTCGTCGCTGGCATGCATCGCCTGCAGCAGGTCGGGCGTGCGTGCCAGTGCCTCCGTGATCGACTTGCGCGTGGCGGCGATGATCAGCTCGTCGCCTACCTGCAGCTCGATCTCGTCGAAGGGCGGCAGGATCTGCTCCTCGCTGCGCTGGATCAGCCGCACCGTGATCCCCGGCATGCTGGGGAACAGACCGGCGCGCGGCCTCTCCCCCACCAGGGAGGATCCGTCGCGGACATCGATCTGGGCGATGAACTGGCGTCCCTCCACCCCGTGCGTCAGCGACTGGGCCAGGGTGGCGCGGTCCGCCAGCAGGCGCGGGGCGATGAAGATGACGTAGACCATGCCGACACCGGCCAGCACGATGCCCGTCGCGGTGATGTCGAAGAACTCGATCTTCGGCTGGCCGGAGCGCACGGCGGCGGCAGAGACCAGCAGGTTGGTGGAGGAACCGATGACGGTGGTCATGCCGCCCAGGATGGCGGCATAGCTGAGCGGGATCATCAAGCCGCTGGCGCTGCGGCGCATCCGGTCCGCGATGACCACCATGATCGGGATGAAGATCACCACGACAGGTGTGTTGTTGAGGAACCCGCTGAGCGCCATGACGGCACCGAGCGCCGCCGCGACGGCGAGGAACGGGTGCTTGCGCCGCAGCGAGACCATGCGCCGCGCGGGATTGTCCAGCGCACCGGTCCTGACGATGCCCTGGCCCACCACCATCAGCGCGAGCACGGAGATCAGTGCAGGATCCGCCAGTCCCGCCAGCAGGCTGGTCGTGGTGATGTCGGGCAGGCCGGGCTGCGACACCTGCGGCATGTGGAAGAACAGGGCCGACAGGAAGGCCACGACACAGAGCGAGACCATCTCGATGGAGAACCGCTCGGTCGCATAGGCGGCGACGGCCACGGCGATCACGCCGAAGACCAGCCACATCTGCAATGTCGGCTCTATGGCCGCCATGTTCCCACTTCCCCCGCCTCTGCAGTCCCCCCGGCCGTTCCGGCCAGTGCCCCAATATGGCGCTGGGCGGGGATGTTGCAATGCCTGTCTCTGCCGCTTGCCCGCCGGTCGGGGGGGCGCTAAGAGGCTGGCATGAGCATTCCCCCGGATGCATGGTCATACTACGAGGCGACGGTGGACCGGCCCGCGTTCGCGGAGCCGCCGGACGGTGATGTGCAGGCCGATGTCTGCATCGTCGGCGGTGGCCTGACCGGGGTCAGCGTGGCGCTGGAACTGGCGGAGCAGGGCGTGGACGTGCGCCTGATCGATGCCGGGCGTATCGGCGGCGGGGCCAGTGGCCGCAATGGTGGCCAGATCAACACCGGCCTGGCACCGGGCATGGTCGGCCTGCTGGAACTGTGCGACAGGCCGACGGCGCGGGCGCTGTTCGACCTTTCGGAGCAGGCGATCCGGCTGATCGACGAACGGGTCGCACGCCACGGTATCGACTGCGACCTGGCGCGGGGGTTCTTCTTCGGTGCGGTGAAGCCGTCGCGCATGAAGCACATGCTGGCCGAACGCGATGCGTTGCGCGACGTCTTCGGCATCGACCGGGTGCAGGTGCTGGACCGCGACGCGGCCATTCGCCTGACCGGATCGGAACGGTTCCATGGCGGCCTGCTGGACCCGGCCGCGGGCCATCTGCACAGCCTGAAATACTGCCTCGGCCTCGCCCGCGCCGCTGCCGCAGCCGGGGCGAAGCTGCACGAGAACGTGGAGGCACTTTCCGTCGATGCGGCGCAGGGCGTGGTGACGACCGCGCGGGGCACGATCCACGCCGATCACGTGGTGGTCGCCGCCAATGCCTACCTGGACGGGCTGCTGCCGGACATCGAGGCGCGGGCGCTGGGAGTCGGGACCTGGGTGATGACGACGGAGCCGCTGCCGCAGGAGATCAGGACCCGCATGCTGCCGGGCAACGAATGCGTCTGCGACGACAACAACGTGCTGGACTACTTCCGTTTCACCGCCGACAACCGGCTGCTCTTCGGCGGCGGCGTGAGCTACCTGGGGCGGGAGGACGGGCCGCAGGCCGCCGGGCTGCTGCGCCGGCGCATTGCCGTCACCTACCCGGAACTGGCCGATGCGCCGGTGGGGGAGGTCTGGGGCGGCAAGGTCTCCATCACCATGAACCGGCTGCCTGACATCGGGCAGGTCGGCGGGCGGGTCTGGTACGCTCAGGGCTTTTCCGGCCAGGGCGTCGCGGTGACAGGCATCGCCGGGCGGCTGATCGCCGATGCCATCAGGGGCAATGATGCGGGCTTCCGTGTACTGGCCGACGTGGCGCACCGGGACTTTCCCGGCGGGGCCATGCTGCGGCGGCCGCTGGTCACCCTCGGGCGGCTCTGGTACCGGTTGCTCGACCACTTCTGAGGCACCGTCGCGCGCATCCGGTTTCCCTGTCGCGCAGCATCGTGTATGTTCCCGCCTCCATTAGGGAATTTCGATACTTTCCAAGGGGTTGAACGGGCATGCGCGCCGAAACCGAACAGCTGGTCGCCGACATCAAGCAGTCACTGGAACTGCTGAGGAGGCGTCTTTGACTGGGATCAGTCACTTCGCCGACTCGATGAACTGAACGCCCTCGCCGAGGACCCGGACCTGTGGAACGATGCGGACCGGGCCCAGGCGCTGATGAAGGAGCGCACGACCCTCGACCAGTCGATCACGCAGCAGCGGGAACTGGAACAGGAACTGGAGGACTCCTCCGAGCTGATCATGCTGGGGGAGGAGGAAGACGATTCTGACACCGTGGAGGAGGGCGAGGCCACCCTGCGCGAGATGAAGGAGAAGGTCGACCGCCTGTCGCTGGAGGCGCTGCTGTCGGGCGAGGCCGACAGCAATGACAGCTACCTGGAGGTCCATGCCGGGGCCGGCGGCACCGAGAGCCAGGACTGGGCCGAGATGCTGCTGCGCATGTATGTGCGCTGGGCGGAGAAACGCGGCTTCAAGGTGGAGTGGATCGAGGAATCGGGCGGGGAGGAAGCCGGCATCAAGTCGGCCACCGTGCGCATCCAGGGCCACAATGCCTATGGCTGGTTGAAGTCGGAGAGCGGCGTGCACCGGCTGGTCCGCATCTCGCCCTTCGATTCGCAAAGCCGCCGCCACACCAGCTTCGCCTCCGTCGGGGCGTTCCCCGTGATCGATGACGAGATCGACATCGAGATCGAGGAGAAGGACCTGCGCATCGACACCTACCGGGCCTCCGGCGCGGGCGGGCAGCACGTCAACCGGACGGACTCGGCTGTGCGCATCACGCACGAGCCGACGGGCATCGTCGTGCAGTGCCAGAACGACCGCAGCCAGCACAAGAACCGCGCCGCCGCCATGTCGATGCTGAAGGCGCGCCTGTACGAACAGGAACTGCAGCGCCGGGAGGCGGAAAAGCAGGCCCTGCACGACGCCAAGGGCGACATCGGCTGGGGCCACCAGATCCGCTCCTATGTGCTGCACCCCTACCAGATGGTGAAGGACCTGCGCACGGGGGAGGAGACCGGCAACACCCAGGACGTCCTCAACGGCGACCTAGACGCCTTCATGGAAGCCGCCCTCGCCATGCGCGTGAACGGCGGCGAGGCGGAGGCGGGATAGGAACGGCCGGATGTCATGAGCGGGGAGTCGCCAACGGGTCAGGACTGGAGCGATCAGGAGATCGACCTGATCGTTGCCGACTACTTCGCGATGCTGAAACGGGAACTGGCCGGCGAGCGGTACAACAAGACCGAACATCGCCGCGCCCTGCAGCAGTTTGTTCGCCGCTCGGAAGGCTCCATCGAGTTCAAGCATCAGAACATCAGTGCCGTGCTGCGCGAACTCAGCCTGCCATGGATCTGGGGCTACAAGCCTGCTGCCAACTACCAGAAGACCGCGCTGCCCGCCGGTATCGAGCGGTACCTGGAGGCGCAGCCGAATCTCGCGGACGCCGAGACCATGCGCCCCGTGCAGGGGCTGCAGGAAAGCGGCATCATCTATCTTGACGCGGCCCCGCAACTGGTCCGGGCTGACACGGAACACGATACCGAGATGCGGCGGCTGATCCGGAAGTTCGATCCTGCTGCACGCGACGCCCGCAACAGGGCGCTGGGCATGCAGGGAGAGGAAAAGGTATTCCATGACGTGATGGCGCGGCTGAAACTCGGTGGTCGCGACGATCTCGCCCGCAAGGTCGAATGGACATCGCAGGAACAGGGCGACGGCGCAGGCTACGACATCCGCTCCTTCGACCTTCGTGGCAAGGAACGCCTGCTGGAGGTGAAAACGACCACCGGCACCCGCACCACCCCCTTCTACATTTCAGCCAACGAACTGGCCTTCTCGAAGGAACGACCGGATGAATTTCGCCTGGTGCGGCTGTACCAGTTCGGTCACGAACCCGGCGGTTTCGAACTGCGACCGCCGCTTGAACAGTCGGTAGACCTGAAACCGACCAACTACCGAGCTCATTTCTGAGACGGAGGAGAATCGGACGGAACATTGCCGGTACAACCGGCATCCTGTAGCCTGACAAGGCTGTCTCTTTAGCGAACTGACGGAGTTTTGGCTTGTCCGTTCTGAACATCACGCTTTCGGATCAGGAGCGTCGCTGGCTCGATGAAAGACTCAGATCAGGTGCGTTCACCGATCCTTCTGCCTATGTCGAAGAACTCATCCGCGAGGATCGGGAGCGTTCGTGTCTGCTGGATGCCTTGCGCGAAGGCCTTGGCGATGTGACATCAGGCAACCTCCATCCGGCGGAAGAGGTTCTGGATCGCATGGAGCGATCGTCGCGCAATGCCTAGCTGATGCAGTGTCTGTTCACTGATCGCGCGGAACGCGATCTGACAGAAATTCGTGGCTTCATTGCAGCCGACAACCCGGTTCGAGCCTTGTCATTCGTCGGGGAAGTCCGTGAGGCCTGTCTTGGAATCACGAACTGGCCAGAAGCGAACCCTGTCGCTGTCGTGCTGGATGGAAGGTCGCTTCGTCGTCTGGTCTTCGGTCGCTACCTGATCTTCTATCTTGTCGAAGACGAGAACGTGATTGTCGTCCGGGTTCTGCATGGTGCCCGGAACGTTCCGGACCTGCTGGGGTAGTGCAGTTCGCTTGGGGCAAGACCATCAACACTCCACCATGCTGACCGGGATGCGCAGCGCGAGGCCGCCGAGGGAGGTTTCCTTGTAGGTGGCGGCCATGTCGCGGCCGGTCTCGCGCATGGTCTCGATCACCTGGTCCAGGCTGACGAAGTGGGTGCCGTCGCCCTTCAGGGCCAGCCGGGCGGCGTTGATGGCCTTCACCGCGCCCATGGTGTTGCGCTCGATGCAGGGAATCTGCACCAACCCGCCGATGGGGTCGCAGGTGAGGCCCAGATTGTGCTCCATGCCGATCTCCGCGGCGTTCTCCACCTGCTCGTTGCTGCCCCCCAGCACGGCGGTCAGGCCGCCTGCGGCCATGGAGCAGGCGACGCCGACCTCTCCCTGGCAACCGACCTCCGCCGCCGAGATCGAGGCGTTGAGCTTGTAGAGGCTGCCGATCGCGGCGGCGGTCAGCATGAAGGTCACGACACCGGCATCGGAGGCGCCGTTGACGAAGCGGGTGTAGTAGGCGAGCACGGCGGGGATCACGCCGGCGGCGCCGTTGGTGGGCGCGGTCACGACCCGGCCACCGGCCGCGTTCTCCTCGTTCACCGCCAGGGCGTAGAGGTTGATGTAGTCCATCACTGTCAGCGGGTCCTTCATGCTGGCTTCCGGTTTCGCCAGCAGCGACTGGTGGATGGTGCGGGCGCGGCGTTTCACCTTCAGCCCGCCTGGCAGCAGCCCGGTTTCCCGGCAGCCGCGCTCGATGGAGCCTTCCATCACCCGCCAGATCTCCAGCAGCCGCGCCGGAACATCTTCGCCCGGGCTGATCGCGGCCTCGTTCGCGGCCATCATCCCGGCGATGCTGAGGCCTGTCTGCTGCCCCAGCGCCAGCAGTTCCACCGACCCGGCGAAGGGATACGGAACCGCGACGTTGCGCCCGGCCCAGGCTGGGGTCTCGCCGCGCATCTCGGCCCGGTCCTGGATGAAGCCGCCGCCGGTGGAGAAGATCACCTCCCGGTGCAGTTCCGTCGCCGAGGCGTCCTCCGCGACGAAGACCATGCCGTTCGGATGCTCGGGCAGGCTTTCCGTCAGCAGGAAGTCGAGATCACGACGGGGGACGAAACCGATCTCCACCCGGCCATCGAGCATCATCCGCTCCCGTTGCCGCACCTCTGCCACGATGCGGTCGGCGTCATCGGCGTCCACCCGGTCCGGAACTTGCCCGGCCAGGCCCAGGATCAGCGCCTTGTCGGTGGAGTGGCCGAGGCCGGTGAGCGCCAGGGAGCCATAGAGGTCGACGCGCACGCGCGCTGTCCGCTCCGTCAGGTTGCGGCTGTCGAGCGCATCGAGGAAGCGCCGCGCGGCCCACATCGGCCCGACCGTGTGGGAGCTGGAGGGGCCGATGCCCACCTTGAACATGTCGAAGACACTGATCGCCATTGCGCGGACTCCCGTGGAGGCAACGGCACAGCCTAACGCCAAAGCGGCGGGCGCGGGGCTGTCCATGCACGGCGCGGACGGCAACAATACCGACATCGCGGTTTGACCACCGCCGCCGCCGGGGCATAGGTTCGCCGGGAAACAGCTCAAACGGGGAGAACGTCGCGTGACCTTGCCACTGGAAGGACTGACGGCATACGAATTCGGCAGCAATGTCGCGGGACCCTTCGCGGGGTCGATCCTGGCGGAACTGGGCGCCACCCTGATCAAGGTGGAGCGGCCGGAGGGCGATGACGCCCGCGTTTGGGGACCGCCGTTCGGCGATGACGGCACGGCGACCATCTTCCACGCGCTGAACCGCAACAAGCGCTCCGTCACCGTCGACCTGAAGGACCAGGCGGCGCTGGACGAACTGAAGGCCCGGATCGCGGCGGATGGCGACATCGTGGTGCAGAACATGCGCCCCGGGGCCATGGCGCGGCTGGGGCTGGATGCGGAGACGCTGCTGGGCCTGAACCCGCGCCTGATCGTGTGCAACCTGCACGCCTTCGGCGCCAGTGGGCCGCTGAAGGACCGTCCCGGCTACGACGCGCTGATGCAGGCCTTCGGCGGCATCATGTCGGTGACGGGGGAGGAGGGGCGGCCGCCCGTGCGCTGCGGCATCTCCGTCATCGACATGGGGACCGGCATGTGGTGCGCCATCGGCATCCTCTCGGCGCTGCTGCGGCGCGGGGTGACGGGGAAGGGCGGCGTGGTCGATGCGGCGCTGTTCGAGACGGCGGTGCAGTGGATGACCTTCTATTCCGCCGACGCCCAGGTCACCGGCAAGTCGCCCACCCGGCACGGCTCCGGCGTGCGCGGCATCGCGCCCTACGAGGCGTTCGAGTGTTCCGACGGCTACCAGATCGTCGCCGCCTCCAACGACCGGCTGTTCTTCAAGCTGGCCGACGCGCTGGGGCACCCGGAATGGAAGACCGATCCGCGCTTCGCCACCAACCCGCAGCGCGACGCCCACCGGGTGGAACTGAAGACCATGCTGACCGGCATCTTCCTGCGCGAACCGCGCAGCCACTGGCAGGGCATCCTGGACGATGCGGGCGTGCCCAGCGCACCGACCCAGACCACGCAGGAGGTGCTGGCCCATCCGCAGACCATCGCGTCGGGCATGGTGCAGCACCTGACCGGCTATCCGCTCGGCCTGATCGGCCTGCCGCTTCAGTTCGACGGCAACCGTCCCGGCCTGCGCAGCAGCGCCCCAGCGCTGGGCGAGGCCAACGGGGACGTGTTCGGCGGGGAGTAGTCGCTTCCTCTGACTCCGGCCAGCCCTCTCTCCTCCCGGCCTCCCACGCAAGTATCCTGAAATGGGTGGCCGGGAGGGGAGAGGGCTGGCCGGGGTCAGCGAACAAACTCCTCCTCAGCCGTTCGGCCAGTCAGGCTCCCGCTTTTCCTGGAAGGCGCGGAAGCCTTCCTTGGCATCCTCGGTGCCCGCCATCACCGGCAGCATGAGCTGGGTATATTGCTGTGCCTCGTGGATCGGCATGTCCTGCACCGCGTGCAGCGCCAGCTTGCCAAGCCGCATCGCGGTGGGGGAACGGCGGGTGATGTCCGCCAGCATCTCGTCCAGCACCTCGTCCAGCTTGCCGACGGGGGCGACGGCGTTCAGCACGCCCTCGGCGGCGGCGCGTTCCGCGCTCCATGGTGTGCCGCGCATGCACAGTTCCATCACCTTCCGGCGCGGCAGCACGCGCAGCATGTAGGGCAGGATGGTCATCGGAAACAGGCCGACACCGACTTCCGGCGTGCCGAGCCGCGCGCCCTCGACACCGACGGCCAGGTCGGCGACGCAGACCAGACCGAAGCCGCCGCCCAGCGCGTGGCCGTTCACCCGCGCGATCACCGGCAGGGTGCAGGTCTCGAAGGCACGGAACATTTCCGTCAGCTGCAGTTGCGGCCGGGCCGGATCGGTGGCGAAGGGGCTGCCGTCGGGCTGTGGCGACAGGTCGCCACCGGCGGAGAACACGCGGTCCCCGGCACCGGTCAGCACGATGGCGCGGATCGCCGGATCGGCCTGTGCCGCGGCAAGTCCCGCCGCGATGCCGCCGGTCACCCGGTCATTCAGGGCGTTGCGCCGTTCCGGCCGGTCGATGGTGATGCGGCACACCGCACCCTGCATCTCGACGCGAACCGGATTCTCTTCATTGGTGGTCATTGCCGTCTCCTCCCCAGGTGATTCAGACGCCGCAGCGTAGGGGATCAGGGGAGGAGCGGCAAAGCCGGACTGTCAGGTCAGCCGCAGCAGGCGCTGCCGGACGGTGCCTTCTCGACCTCGTCCAGCGGCTGGTGGTCGCTGCCGAAGAACTGGATGTCCTCCATGGTGTGGAAGGTTTCCCACGCCACACCGGCCGGATCGCGGGACCAGGACTTGTTGCCCCGGGCGTAGCAGCAGGCGGCTTCCCGCTGCGGTGCGACCTTTTCCTCCGCCGCGGCCATGCGGGCCTCGATGGCCTCGACCTCGGCATCGGTATCGACCTGAAGGCCCAGGTGGTCCAGCCCGTCGCGACCGGCGCGGCTGGAGATGGCAAAGTTCACCGCCGGGTCGTCCAGCATCCACTTGACGTAGTCGTCCTTCACCACGGTCGGTTCGGTATCGAACATGGTGGAGTAGAAGGTCCGGGACCGCTCAAGATCCGTGACCGCGATATGCACGTGCAGGCGTTTCATCCGTTCTCTCCTCTCGGGCGCAGCAGTTCTGCATCAGGAACGTGGAGAGCTGCGCCACCTTCGCGAACTCGGCATGGTGCACCATCCGTCGCCCGTCACGGGTGGCGGTGATCAGCTCCGCCCGTTTCAGGTGATCGAGATGGTGACTGAGGGTCGTCCAGGCGATCTCCAGCTCCCGCACCATGGTGGAGGCGTCCGCACCGTCGCGCCCGCGTTCCACCAGATAGCGCAGGATCTGGATCCTGCTCGGATGTCCCATGGCCCCGAAGGCCTCTGCCGCTCTCTCGTTATCCATGTTTCTAGATATATAGATAATGAAGGCCGGGTCAAGTGCTTTCGGTCAGGCCGGGCGAGACCGGCAATGCCGGTCGGTCTTCAGGAGGTGAGATAGGTGATCCAGCCCTCGTACTGCCTGTCGAGGGTTGCCTGCATGTCGCTGCCCGCGACTTCCGTGCTCGGCAGCCGCCCTTCGCGGACCTCGCTCGGGGTCACGCCGAAGCGCTTGCGGAAGGCACGGCCGAAGGCGGTGTCGCTGCCATAGCCGTGCATCATCGCGATCTCCAGCAACGACCTGTGATGGTGTTGCGGGCTGAGCAGGATCTGCAGCGCGCGCCGCAGCCGGGTCTCGCGAATGTACCCGGCAATGCCGCCGGCCGGTTCGAACATGCGGTAGAGCACGGTGCGCGACATCCCCGCCTCCGCCGCCAGCCACTCCGGCGACAGGTCGGGCGCGTGCAGGTGGGTCTGCACCAGTCGGCGCACGGCGGTCATGCGGCTCAGGTTGCGCACCTGCTCCTGGCACAGGCTGTCGTCATGCGCCGCGTTCAGGCAGGCAGCGACCAGGGTCAGTGCCGCGGTGCCGATGTTCTCCGCCTCCGACAGCGACATCCGGCCAGCCTGGGCCATGGCCCCGCGCAGGAAGTCCCAGAGGATCGCCACCGATGGCTGGGCGCAGGTGAAGTGGCGCATGTGCTGGTCGTCCGGCGCGACCAGCCGCTCCGCCAGCATCTGCCGCGGAACGATCAGGGACAGGTTGCAGAACGCTTCCGCGGTGGCACTCATGTCGCGGGCGAGGTCATAGACCAGCATCGTCGTCGCGGACTGCTCGATCTCCCGCGTGCCGACGGTGACGCGCTGGGAGCCGGTCTCGTAGAACTGGATCATGTAGTGGTCCAGCCCGTCCTGGCCGATGCGCGTCGATCCCCGGGTGAAGTCCTGCGCCCGTGTCTGGCAGCGGGCCAGCATCATCGTGCCCAGCATGGTGGCGTGGATGCGTGCCTCGAAGCCGTCCTGACGCTGCTGCCGCGTGGTATCCACGTCGAAGATGACGGCGATGCTTTCCTTCCAGACCCCGAACTGGTCGCGGCCCTGCAGGTCGCGCACATCGAACAGGGCCTCCGGTGCGAAGCCGCTCCGGGCCACCGGTGACAGGTCCGCCCTTGATTGTGCCGCGTCGCCTCCCAGCATCTGCGGTGCCTCCTCATCCATCCCCGTGGCGCATCATGACACTTGATGGCCGTCACAGCCAAATCCGACACCGAATCCCTGTCGAGTAATCGGGACGCCTGATCGGGTGACAGCGTAAACGGCGAACTATCGTCTGCGGCATGTTGTCCGTCACAGAAGGGGTGAACAGCCACATGTTGCTGAGAAGCTGTGAGATTGCCGCGCCGGGTCGGTCCGATTACCTGTCCCTGCGCCCCGACAACCGCAATTCCTTCGGCCTGACCATGTGGCAGGGCAGTGGTGGCGCGGACCAGCGGTTCGTCTTCGTGCCGGTTGACGAGACCTATCACCGAATCCTGACCCTGCGGAAGGACGCGGCCGACAAGCCGTTCCTGGGGGTGGAACGGCAGACGGGCGAGGTCGTGGTCAGCGGACGGCAGGAAGATGGCAGCCAGCTGTTCCGCGTGGTGGACCAGGACGGGGGCCGGTTCTCCATCGCCGCCTGCCTGGGCGGCTGCGGGTACCTGGACAATGCAGGGGGCACCGGGGACGTGCGGTTCCGCGCCGGGGACAAGTCGGGGGCACCGCGCCGCAGCCAGCAGTTCGAACTGGCGAACGACAACTGCCTGGACTACGCCCCGGCCATGCTGGTGGAGGGGGGCAGCAAGCCGCGCGCCTTCCGGCTGCTGGAATGCATCAACGTGGTGGTGGATGCGGAACGGTCGGTCTTCCTGCTGCAGGCCCTGTCGCTGGAGCAGCTGGAGCGGCTGGCCCGCGCGCTGATCACCGATCCCGGCTTCAGGTCACTGGTACTGGAGGTGGCGCAGCGCGGCCACCTGAGCGCGGACCGCGCCGAACGGGCGGTGACCCTGGACGGCGCGCAGCAGATCGTGAAACGTCACCTGGGCCTGAACATCGAGCGTTCGCTCGGTTCCATCAGCGGTATCGTCGCCATCATGGCCGTGACCTGTGCCCTGATGCCGCTGCGCATCTCCACGGAGGCCCGGTCGGTGGTGGAGACCGTCGTCGGCACCCTCGGCCTCGTCTCCTCCGTCCTGAAGGTCGTCAGCCTGCTCGGCATCGGCGGCGCGCTCTGGTTCATCGAGATCATGTGGAGCGACGAGTGACGGGCGAAGGCGAACCTGCGCCCGTCACCGGAACGTCGCCCTAGAACAGTTCCTTCGCCAGGATCTCCAAGGCTTCCTTCGAGGTGGCGCGGCAGAGCATGGCGCTGACCTTGCGCTCCTTGCCGGCCTGCTTCCAGGCCGCGAGCTGTTCGCGGATGTGACCGGCCGGACCGACCAGCGCCACCTTGTCCACCAGCTCGTCCGGCACCATGGAGAAGGCCTCGGCGCGGCGGCCGGACAGGAAGGCGTCCTGGATCGCGGACGCCGCCTCGCCATAGCCCAGGCGGGTGGCATACTCGGCGTAGTAGTTCTTCTTCTTCGCGCCCATGCCGCCGATGTAGAAGCCCATGTTCTCCTTCACCGGACGCCGCGCGGCCTCGATGTCGTCGTTCACCACCACGGTGACGAACGGGCAGACATCGAAGTTCTGCAGGCTCTTGCCGTCGGCCTTGCCGAAGCCCTGGTCGATGTAGGTGCCGATGGCGTCGTAGTTGGACGGGTCCATGTAGACCGGGATGACACCGTCGCAGATCTCCGCCGCGGTGCGGATGCCGCCCGGCGAGATGGAGGCGGAGTAGATCTTCAGCGGATGCTCCGGCCGCAGGATGGTCTTCAGCGGCTTGCCGAGGCCGGTGGCGCCGGGGCCGTTGTAGGGCAGGTGATAGTGCGTGCCCTCGTGCGTCACCGGCTCCTCCCGCGCGATCACCTTGCGCATGATGGAGACGTACTCGCGGATCAGTTCCAGCGGCTTGCCGTAGGGCACGCCGTGCCAGCCCTCGATCACCTGCGGGCCGGACGGGCCGAGGCCGAGGATGAAACGCCCGCCGGACAGCGCCTGCAGGGTCAGCGACGTGGTGCTCATCAGCGCGGGCGAGCGGGCCTGCATCTGGCAGATGCCGGTGCCGACCTTGATCTTCGTGGTCTGGCTGAGAATCCAGGAGGCGGAGGAGATGGCGTCCGCGCCCCAGGCCTCGGAGGTCCAGACGGAATCGAAGCCCATCGCCTCCGCCGCCTTCACCATCTCCATGTCTATCCGGTAATGGGCATCACCCGTGCCGAGTATCAGTCCGACGTCCATTGCGCGCTTCCTCCCGCATCGCAGAAATTCCTGCGGGGGAGGTTAGAGCATTCCTTCGGAAGATGGAATCGGCTCAGGTACGAGATGCCTGCAGGCGGGCGATGGCGGCGTCGAGCTGGTCGAAATGGTCGATCACCGCGTCGGCCCCCAGGTCGTGGGCGGAACCGTGGCCATAACCGAAGGTCACGGCGATCACCGGGACACCGGCGTTGCGTGCTGCACCGACATCCGTTGCGGAATCACCCACCATGATGACCCGTTCTGCATCACCCCCGGCCATCCGCACCGTCTCCAGCAGGTGCCGGCCGTCGGGCTTGCGGAAGGCGAAGGTGTCCGACCCGGTGATGGCGTCGAAGTGCTGGCTGATGCCCAGCAGGTTCAGCAGCCGGTCCGCGAAGTCGAAGCGCTTGTTGGTGCAGACGGCCACCTTCGACCCCCGCGCCTTGCAGCGGAGCACGGCGGACATGGCACCCGGAAACGCCTCGCTGCGGTCGGCCAGGTGCGCCCCGTAATGCGCCAGGAAGAGGTCGAGCAGACGCTGGAATTCCGCGCCCTCCGGCGCTTCGCCGGTATCGGCGAAACTGCCCCGGATCATCGGTGCGGCCCCGTCGCCGATCAGGTCCTTGACCCGGTCGTAGGACACGTCGGCACGGCCTTCGTGGCGCAGCAGCCAGCGCACGGTGCCGTAGAGATCGGGTGCGCTGTCGATCAGGGTGCCGTCCAGGTCGAAGACGATGGTGTCTGCTGTCATGTCCGTTTGCCCCGTCGCGCTGCATCCCGTGATCCCCGCGCGGTTTAGAGCAGGATTGGCATGGTGTCTGCAACCCTCTGAAACATCGTTTGAATTGTTGTGGCTCGTGCGACTGTGGCAAGGTCGCGCCGCGCCGCATGGTTGCCGAGGATGGGAAGGACACCGGGAATGGGATCGAAAGCACTGGCCGCCATCGTGCTGGCCGCGGGCAAGGGCACGCGGATGAAGTCCGACATGCCGAAGGTGCTGCACCGCGTGGCGGGCAAGCCGATGATCAATCACATCCTGGATGCGCTGGCACCGTTGCAGCCGGTGCGCACCACCGCGGTGGTGGCACCGGGCTATGACGATGTCGCCGCCGCCGTCGCCCCCGCCGACACCGCCATCCAGAGCCCGGCGCGCGGCACCGGTGACGCGGTGCTGGCGGCGCGCGAGACGCTGCGGGACTTCGACGGCACCGTGCTGGTGCTGTTCGGCGACACGCCGCTGCTGACCACCGGGACCATCCACGCCATGGCCGACGCGATGGAGGGGCCGGAGGATCCGGCGGTCGCGGTGCTGGGCTTCCGCCCGGATGATCCGGCGGCCTACGGGCGTCTCGTCACCTCCGCTGACGGCCAGCTCGACGCCATCGTCGAGTTCAAGGACTGTACGGAGGCGCAGAAGCAGATCACGCTCTGCAATGCTGGCATCATGGGGCTGGACGGCCGCGTGGCGCTGTCGCTGCTGGAGCGGATCGACTGCAACAATGCGCAGAATGAGTTCTACCTGACCGACGTGGTCGCCATTGCCCGCGGTGACGGGCGTACCTGCGTCGTGGTGGAAGGCGACGAGGAAGAGGTGATGGGCGTCGACAGCCGCCTGAAGCTTGCGGAAGCGGAGGCGGTGGCACAGCGGCGCCTGCGCCAGGCCGCGATGGCGGGTGGTGCCACCCTGGTCGCGCCGGAGACGGTCTGGTTCTCAAGCGACACGAAGCTGGGCCGCGACGTGGTGGTGGAGCCGCACGTGGTCTTCGGTCCCGGTGTCACGGTGGCCGACAATGTCCGCATCAAGGCCTTCAGCCACCTGGAGGGGGCGGAGGTCGCGGAGCAGGCGGAGCTTGGTCCCTATGCCCGGCTGCGCCCCGGCGCCGATGTGCGCAAGGGGGCGAAGATCGGCAATTTCGTCGAGGTGAAGAAGGCGGTGATCGAGGATGGCGCCAAGGTCAATCACCTGACCTACATCGGCGACGCCCGGGTCGGGGCCGGTGCCAACATCGGCGCAGGCACCATCACCTGCAACTATGACGGTTTCCTGAAACATCACACCGACATCGGTGCCGGGGCCTTCATCGGCTCCAACAGCGCGCTGGTGGCCCCGGTGAACATTGGCGACGGTGCCATCGTCGGTGCCGGATCGACAATCGCGAAGGATGTGCCGGCGGATGCCCTGGTGGTGACCCGCGCGAAGCCGGTGGTGAAGGGCGGCTGGGCCGCCGATTTCCGTGTCAGGCAGGCCGCCGCCAAGGCCGCGCAGAAGAAGAGCTGAGGAGCAGGCGCATGTGTGGAATCGTCGGAGTTGTCGGCAGTGCCGAGGTTGCGGGCCGACTGGTGGAGGGGCTGCGGCGTCTCGAATATCGCGGCTATGACTCGGCGGGTATCGCCACCCTGGTGGATGGCGGCATCGACCGCCGCCGGGCGGAGGGCAAGCTGGTCAACCTGGAGAACGTGGTGCGTGACCGGCCGCTGGATGGCGTCATCGGCATCGGCCATACCCGCTGGGCCACCCATGGCGTGCCGAACGAGACCAATGCCCACCCGCACGCCACCGACAGGGTGGCGCTGGTCCACAACGGCATCATCGAGAACTACCGCGAGCTGGCGGCGGAGCTGAAGGACAATGGTGCCGTCTTCGCCTCAGAGACCGACACGGAGATCGTGGCGCACCTGATCACCCGCCACCTGAACGAGGGCGATGATCCGCAGGCTGCGGTCGCCCGCGCCCTGAAACGGCTGGAGGGGGCCTTCGCGCTGGCCATCATCTTTGCCGGGCAGGACGGGCTGATGATCGGTGCCCGTCGCGGCAGCCCGCTGGCGGTGGGCTATGGCGACGGCGAGATGTTCCTCGGCTCCGACGCCATGGCGCTGGCCCCGATGACCAATCGCATCAGCTACCTGGAGGAGGGCGACTACGTCGTCCTGAAGAACGACAGCGCCAGCTTCTTCGATGCCGACGACAACGAGGTGACGCGGGAGATCAAGCAGTCCGCCATCTCCGGCGCGATGATCGGCAAGGGCAATCACCGCCACTTCATGATGAAGGAAATCTTCGAACAGCCCGCGGTGATCGGCGACACGCTGCACAGCTATCTCAACCCGGCGACAGGGGAGATCCACATGCCGCCGATGCCGTTCGACATGGCATCCGTGACCAAGGTGACGATCATCGCCTGCGGCACCTCCTTCTACGCCGCCATGGTCGCCAAGTACTGGTTCGAGAGCGTGGCGCGGCTGGCGGTGGAGGTCGATGTCGCCTCGGAGTTCCGCTACCGCGAGGCCCCGCTGCCGGAAGGCGGCCTCGCCATCTTCATCAGCCAGTCGGGGGAGACCGCCGACACGCTGGCGGCGCTGCAGTACGCGAAGCAGAACGGCCAGCACATCGCGGCCATCGTCAACGTGCCGGAAAGCTCCATCGCCAGGGAATCGGACCTGGTGCTGCCGACCCTGGCGGGGCCGGAGATCGGCGTTGCCTCCACCAAGGCCTTCACCTGCCAGCTGGCGACGCTCGCCTGCCTGGTGCTCGCCACCGCGCGCGCCCGCAACGCGATCGACGAGGCGGAGGAGGACCGGCTCTCCGCCGCCATCGCCCATGTCCCGGCCATGGTGTCGGAGGTGCTGAACCATGACGACATGATCCGCGACCTGGCGCACAGCATCTTCGAGGCGCGGGACGTGCTCTATCTCGGCCGCGGTCCGGGTTATCCCATCGCGCTGGAGGGGGCGCTGAAGCTGAAGGAGATCTCCTACATCCACGCGGAGGGCTATGCCTCCGGCGAGATGAAGCACGGTCCCATCGCCCTGATCGACGAACTGGTGCCTGTCATCGTCATCGCGCCGTCGGACAAGTGGTTCGACAAGACCATCTCCAACATGCGCGAGGTCATGGCCCGTGGCGGCCGCGTGGTCTTCCTGTCGGATGCGAAGGGCCTGGCGGAGGTCGGCAGCGACGCCGCCCACACCGTCGAATTGCCCCTGGCCGACCCCTTCGTCGCCCCGATCCTCTACTCCATCCCCGTCCAGCTCCTCGCCTATCACGTCGCCGTGCTGAAGGGCACGGACGTCGACCAGCCCCGCAACCTGGCGAAGTCGGTGACGGTGGAGTAGGCACTGAGAGGAAGCCAGGGAACGATCAATAGC
Organism: Minwuia sp.; assembly: GCA_965228535.1. Lineage (GTDB taxonomy): Bacteria > Pseudomonadota > Alphaproteobacteria > Minwuiales > Minwuiaceae > Minwuia. The sequence continues at coordinate 662,176 of CBDDHU010000004.1, forward strand.
CGAAAGGAAGTGAGGGGAGGATGGGGTATTGGCAAGCCCAGCAGGGTGGGATGTTCATGCAGGGCAAGAGTGGGGAGACCATTTTCTATCCATGGGGAAGTTTGGGTTCCGGATATATCATTGATACTGAAGAAAGAGAGCGATCAATACGTAGAATATTGAAATATTCTACGTTGATGGGAATGGTGCTCGGCTATCCATCTTACAATACGGCAGGGGAATTTGGCGTAATTGGTCTTATGTTATTGATTTCTTGTGTTATTTTGATTTCAATGAACTATTTATTGTTCGGTCTAAAAAAATCAAATGAAAAATTTCGATTTAAATATCACAATTTGGACGGAAATCTGAATCATAGTTCTGTAAAAATTGCTTCTATTTTCGTTTTTTTCTTTTTATTTTTCATTGGATCAATATTTATTCTGGTGTTGACCGATAGAATTTTTGCCGGTTCGATTGGGGTAATTACCGCTGTATTCTTCTTGATTCCGTTGACTAGAACGCTGGTTGTCAGAATTCTGAATTTGTCAGACGCGCCCGAATCTGAAGCTGATGATATTCGAGAATGAATCGAAGCCTCCGAATGGATGTTCGCCGCAACATGGCGAAGTCGGTGACGGTGGAGTAGGGAGGCTACCTTGGATCAGCGACTGACCGGTGCCTGCCAGTGCGGAGACGTCCGGTATTCGATTGCTGGCGATCCGGTGCGCCTGAACGTCTGTCACTGCCGCGATTGCCAGCGGCAGTCGGGCAGCGCCTTCGGCATGAGCCTGGTCATCGCGCCTGAAAGCTTCCGCCTGGAATCAGGCAGCCTCAAGCAGTTTGTCACGACGTCGGACAGCGGCAGGCAGAAGACCTGCGCGTTCTGCCAGCACTGCGGCGTTCGCATCTACAACGCCACCAGTGCGCTGATGTCGGTCAAGGCGGGCACCCTGGACGACACGTCTCTGCTCGACCCAGACGCCCACTACTGGGTCAGCCGGAAACAGGCCTGGCTGGAAGTTCCCGAAGGTGCCGAGTGTTTCGATACCGCATGACGGGATGTCGAGAGCATTGCCGGGCGGATACCTGCTCAAGTGTGCTAGGGTCTTTCGCAGATCAAGCGACAGGATAACTTCATGGCCAATATGAAACGTTCTCCTCTTGGCATAGTAACTATGATGGTGACAATTTCGACGGCCTTGGTGGTACTTAATAACTCTGCGAATAGTTGGGAATTTGTAAATCATCCAAATAATTGCAGTGGTGACGATTGTGCAAGATATATTAATATTGAAGAAAATAAATATCTGATTTGTCCAAGATCGCCAAAATACGGCGCATTGAAGACGGACCGGTTAGATATGCTTGTTGCCGGTAGGACCGCTTGTATTTTCGGCGCGAGAACGATTGAACCGGTCCCGAAGCCCACTCGCAGCAGTGATATATCGGATGATACAAACTTGGGGAGGTGTGTGATCGCAACATGTGCCCTCGCTCCAAAGAAAAGGGGTGAATGATTCATTCACCTCTCAGTTGAGCGGTCGGTAGATTCTTTCTGCAAAATGGGTTGGCCGCTGAAAATTCTTCAAGCCCGCTCCCTAGTTTCCTGCCGTCCCCTCGAACACCCGGTTGAACGCCGCTACCGCCTTCGCCGGGCCGTCCGGGTGGTTCCAGACGCCGTTGACGACCGCCAGGAAGTCGGCGCCGGCGGTGACCAGGGGTGGGCAGTTGTCCACCGTGATGCCGCCGATGGCGACGCAGGGGACGGTGGTCATGGCGGACCAGATCTCGAGGATCTCCGGTTCGGCCTTCGTCTTCGGCACCTTGGTGGTGGTGGGGAAGAAGGCGCCGAAGGCGACATAGTCGGCGCCGGCGTCCGCGGCCTCCATGGCGAGCTGGCGCGAATCGTAGCAGCTGACGCCGACGATGGCGTTGCTGCCCACCGTCGCCCGCGCGGTCTCGTAGGGCGCGTCCTCGCCCCCCACATGCACGCCGTCGGCATCGAACTCGGCGGCCAGGTCGGGGCGGTCATTGACGATGAAGGCGACGCCGCGCGCCTGCGCCACCGGCATCAGCCGTTCGATGGCGCGGCGGACGGTGTCGTCGTCCACATCCTTCAGGCGCAGCTGCAGGCAGGCGACGTCCCCGCCATCCAGCGCGGCGGCCAGCGTGTCGGCGAACCCGTCCGGGTCAAGCTGCGGCGGGGTGATAAGATAGAGGCGGCAGGGCGTTTCATCGGTCATGGCTGACCTGTACTGTCCGTCACGCATGGGGGCAAGTGCCGCTTGACCGCAGGGCGGCACGATGGCTACCTCACCCGCGCAACCGCTGCCGGAGGATGAACCGTGTCGGACAGTTACAGGATCTTCGTGCGCGACCTGGTTCTGGCGATGGAGATCGGCATCCATGACCACGAGGCGGGGCGCAAGCAGCGGGTCCGGCTGAACCTGGACGTGGAGACGCTGCGCGACCCGGACACGCCGGGCATTGACGGCGTGGTCTCCTACGAGGACCTGATCAACAACATCAAGGACATCGTCGACCGTGGCCATATCGACCTGGTGGAGACACTGGGTGACGCGGTGCTGGAGATGGTGGTGGAGGACCCCCGGGTCATCGAGGCGACGATCAGGATCGAGAAGCTGGATGTCTTCGGCGACGTGGAGAGCGTCGGCGCGGAGATGACCCGCCGCCGCGCGGCCTGATGCCCGATGGCTGAGACTTCCGTGCTGCAGGGCCGCGACCTGGCCGCGCTGAGGGGGGAGCGGCTGATCTTTGCCGGGATCGGCTTTGACCTGGCGGGCGGCGGGCTGCTGAAGCTGGTCGGCCGCAACGGCGCGGGCAAGTCCACCCTGATGCGCATGATCGCCGGGCTGGTCACGCCCTTCACCGGTTCGCTGTCCTGGAACGGTGCCCCCGTGGGTGATGACCGGGAGCGGTTCCTGTCCGACATGATCTATGCCGGCCACCAGGACGGGCTGAAGACCGCGCTGACGGCGACGGAGAACCTGGAGCTGTTCGCCCGGCTGCGCGGCGCGTCGGCGCGGGATGCGGGCACGGCGCTGGACAGTTTCGGCATCGGCGAACTGGCCGACCTGCCGGTGCGCTACATGTCGGCGGGGCAGCGTCGTCGGGTCTCTCTGGCGCGGCTGCTGATGGCCCCGGCGACGCTGTGGCTGCTGGACGAGCCGCTGACGGCGCTGGATACCGGCGCCATCGCGCAACTGGGGGCCGTCGTCGACAGGCACCGCAATTCCGGCGGCATTGTCATCGCCGCCACCCATGCCGACCTGCCCGGTCAGCCCGGCGCGGTGCTGGAGATCCTGCCCCCGGCGGACCTGGAAGACGGGGAAGGCGACCTGGAGGAGATGTGGTGAGCCGCACCTTCCTGATGCTGATCCGGCGCGACCTGCTGCTGGCCCGGCGACAGGGCGGCGGCAGCCTGCTGGCCATCGCCTTCTTCGTGCTGGTGGTCAGCCTGTTCCCGCTGGGTGTCGGCCCGGCGCCGGAGACGCTGGAGCGCATCGCTGCCGGGACCATCTGGGTGGCGGCGCTGCTGTCGGTGCTGCTGTCGCTGGACCGCATGTTCCAGGCGGACCTGGAGGATGGCAGCCTGGACCAGCTTGCCCTGCTGCCGCTGCCGCTGGCGCTGGTGGCGCTGGCCAAGGTGGTCGCCCACTGGCTGACCACGGGCCTGCCGCTGACGCTCACCGCACCGCTGCTGGGGCTGCTGATGCAGCTTTCGCCGGATGCCTATGGCGCGCTGATCGCCGGCATGCTGCTGGGCACGCCGATCCTCAGCCTGATCGGCGCCATCGGTGCGGCGCTGACCGTGGGGGTGCGGCGCGGCGGGGTGCTGCTGACCCTGATCGTCACGCCGCTCTACATCCCGGTGCTTATCTTCGGCGTCAGCGCGGTCGAGGCCGCGGCGCAGGGTTTCTCCTATTCCGCCCACATGCTTTTTCTGTCGGCGATCCTGTCTGGCACAATCGTGATCGCGCCGATCGCCGCAGCGTGGGCACTGAAACTTGCGTTGGACTAGGTTCGTATGAGAAATCAGGGACGTACTGCGACGACCGTCACCTTGGAATTCGCGGTTTTCGCCCCAGCTTGAGGAGCGACATGCACAGGTTTGCCAATCCGACCCGTTTCCTGCGTCTTGCCGCTGCCGTGCTACCGTTCAGTGCGGCGGTGGCCGCTGTCTGCCTTGGCGTCGGAATGGTCTGGGGGCTGGGCTTCGCGCCGCCGGACTACCAGCAGGGCGACACGGTGCGGATCATGTTCATCCACGTGCCCGCCGCGATGATGGCCATGGGCGTCTATGCCGGCATGGCGATCTCCAGCGCCATTGCCCTGATCTGGCGGCACGCGGTCGCCGACCTGATCGCCAAGGCCAGCGCCCCCATCGGTGCCAGCTTCTGCTTCATCTGCCTGCTGACCGGCTCCCTCTGGGGCAAGCCCATGTGGGGCACCTGGTGGGTCTGGGACGCGCGGCTGACCTCGATGCTGATCATGCTGTTCATCTATCTCGGCTACATGGCGCTGTGGCAGGCCTTCGACGACCAGACCAAGGCGGCGCGGGCCGCCGCGATCCTGGCGCTGGTCGGGGCCATCAACCTGCCGATCATCAAGTTCTCCGTGGAGTGGTGGAACACGCTGCACCAGCCCGCCAGCCTGATCACCCTGTCGGGGCCGAAGATCCATTCGTCCCTACTTTGGCCACTTTTGCTGATGATCGTGGGATTCGGGGCCTACTACCTGACGGTGCTGATCTACCGCGTGCGGGCGGAGATCCATCAGCGCCGCACGCGGATGCTGCGCCTCGCCCAGGCTGATCGCCACGCGGCGATGCAGGCTGCGGAATAGGGGGGAGGATGCGTTGAGTGAATTTCTTTCAATGGGCGGATACGGGTTCTACGTCTGGACGTCCTGGGGCGTCGGGGTGGTGCTGATGATCGGGCTGCTGGTGCAGAGCATTGCCGCCGCCCGCGCCGCCGCGCGCGAGGTCCAGGCCATCGAGCAGCTCAGCCCCCGCCGCCGTCGCAGAAAGGCAGATGCCGAATGAGGCCCAAACGTCAGCGACTTCTGATCGTCGTCACCGGCCTGGTGTTCATCGGGGCGGCCATCGGCTTCGCGCTCTTCGCGCTGAACGAGGAACTGGACGTGTTCCGCAGCCCGACACAGGTGGCGGAGGACGGCTTTCCCGAGGGCAAGCGCTTCCGTGTCGGCGGGCTGGTCGAGGATGGTTCCGTCAGCAGCCAGGGCATCGTCACCACCTTCCGCGTGACCGATGGCGCCAACTCCCTGACCATCTCCTACGACAAGATCCTGCCGGACCTGTTCCGCGAAGGGCAGGGCGTGATCGCACTCGGCACCCTCAATGCAGCCGGCACGTTCCAGGCGCAGGAGGTGCTGGCCAAGCATGACGAGAACTACATGCCGCCGGAAGTCGCCGACGCGCTGAAGAAGTCCGGCCATTTCAAGCCTGAAGGTGGAGACAGCTGATGGCACCCGAACTCGGTCAGTACGCCCTGGTCCTCGCCATCCTTGTCGCGACCGTCCAGGCCATCGTGCCGCAGATCGGCGCCTGGCGCCGCGATGCCGCCTGGATGGGGGTCGCCCCCGTCGCCGCGCGGGCGCAGTTCGTGCTGGTGCTGTTCTCCTTCGGCTGCCTGATGACCAGCTTCGTCACCTCCGACTTCTCGGTCGTGAACGTGTTCGAGAACAGCCATTCCCTGAAGCCGATGATCTACAAGATCAGCGGTGTCTGGGGGAACCACGAGGGGTCGCTGCTGCTCTGGATCCTGATCCTGACGCTGTTCGGCGCGGCCGTGGCCCAGTTCGGGCAGAACCTGCCGCCGACCCTGCAGGCGCGGGTGCTGTCGGTGCAGGCGATGATCGGGGTCGGGTTCCTGGCCTTCATCCTGTTCACCTCCAACCCCTTCGCCCGGCTGGACCCGGCACCGTTCGAGGGCGCGGGGCTGAACCCGCTGCTGCAGGACCCGGCGCTGGCGATCCATCCGCCGTTCCTCTATCTCGGCTATGTCGGCCTCTCGGTCGCCTTCTCCTTCGCCGTCGCCGCCCTGATCGAGGGGCGCGTCGATCCCGCCTGGGCGCGCTGGGTGCGGCCCTGGACGCTGGCCGCCTGGTGCTGCCTGACCGCCGGCATCGCGCTCGGCAGCTACTGGGCCTACTACGAGCTTGGCTGGGGCGGCTGGTGGTTCTGGGACCCGGTGGAAAACGCGTCCTTCATGCCCTGGCTGGCGGCCACGGCACTGCTGCATTCCTCCATCGTGGTGGAGAAGCGCGACGCGCTGAAGAGCTGGACGGTACTGCTGGCGATCCTCGCCTTCTCGCTGTCGCTGCTCGGCACCTTCCTGGTGCGTTCCGGCGTGCTGAACTCCGTGCATGCCTTCGCCACCGATCCCGCCCGCGGCGTCTTCATCCTCGCCTTCCTGGTGGCGGTCGTCGGTGGTTCGCTGACGCTTTATGCCCTGCGCGCGCCGTCGCTGAAGGGTGGCGGCCTGTTCCGGCCGATCAGCCGGGAGGGTACGCTGGTGCTCAACAACCTGCTGCTCTCCACCGCCTGCTTCACCGTCCTGCTGGGCACGCTCTACCCGCTGTTCCTGGACGCTGTGGCGGAGGAGAAGGTGTCGGTGGGACCGCCCTACTTCAACGCCGTCTTCGTGCCGCTGATGACGCCGCTGATCGCGGCGCTGGCCATCGGGCCGATGCTGGCTTGGAAGCGGGGTGACCTGGCCGGCGTGATGGGACGGCTGAAGTTCGTTGCCGCCATCGCCTTTCTCGCGGCGCTGGCGACGGCCTGGTATGCCTGGGACGTGATGCCGCTGGCCGTGCTCGGCTTCGCGCTGGTGGCCTGGCTCGGCCTCGGCGTGTTCCGGGAATGGGCGGAGCGTGTGCGGCTGTTCCGCTGGGACCTGGGGGACAGCTGGCGCCGTGCCAACGGCCTGCCGCGCGCGGCCTACGGCATGTCCATGGCGCATCTGGGCGTGGCGCTGATGGTCTTCGGCATCACCGCCTCCGAGACCTGGCAGGAAGAGAAGCAGCTGATCATGCGGCCCGGTGACGTGCAGACCGTCAGCGACTTCGAACTGACCTTCGTCGGCGCGGAACAGCTGCCCGGACCGAACTACACCTCCCTGGCCGGGACCTTCGTGGTGACCCGCAACGGCCAGCCGGTGACCATCCTGCAGCCGGAGGCACGGACCTTCACCAACCCGCCGATGGAAACCACGGAGGCCGCGATCCGCACCACGCTGGCCGGTGACCTCTACACCGTGGTGGGCGAAGGTGACGGTCAGGGCGGCTATGCCGTCAGGCTCTATTACAAGCCGATGGTGATCTGGATCTGGCTCGGCACGCTGGCCATGATGATCGGTGGCATGATCTCGCTCAGCGATCGCCGACACCGCATCGGCGCACCTGCCCGACGGCAGGCGGAGATGGCGGACGGGGACCGCGACCGCGGGGCGCTTGCCGCCGCCGGGGCCGGTGATTGAACAGGGAAACCGAGATGACTGACAGTGCTGAAACCGGCGCTGAGGCGCCTGCTCGCCGCCGTTCCCGCACCGGGCTGCTGCTTGCCTTGCTGCCCGTCGCGGCCTTCGTGGTGATCGGCGTGTTCCTCTATCGCGGGCTGTCGCTCGATCCGTCCGAGATCTATTCGGTGCTGATCAACAAGCCGGCGCCCGCGTTCGAACTGCCGCCGCTGCCGGGCAAGCAGAACGGGCTGGCCAGCACCGACCTGAACCAGCCGGTGCAGCTGGTGAACGTGTTCGCATCCTGGTGCGTGGCCTGCCGGGTGGAGCATCCGCTGCTGATGGACCTGAAGCGCAACGGCACCGTCCCGATCCATGGCCTCAACTACAAGGACGAACCGGGCGCGGCGCTGAACTGGCTGCGCAATTTCGGCGATCCCTATGACCGCATCGGTTCCGACCTGAACGGCCGCGTCGGCATCGACTTCGGTGTCTATGGCGTGCCGGAGACCTTCATCGTCGACGGGAACGGCGTGATCGTGCGCAAGATCACCGGCCCGATCACACCGCAGATCCTGCAGAAGGAACTGCTGCCCCTGATCGCGGAGATGCAGAAGTGACCCGACCGACCCTTGCCATGCTGGCGGCCGCCATGCTGCTGCTGTCGGGCCTGCCGGCCCTGGCCATCTTCACCGAGAAGCCGCTGACCGACCCGCAGCAGGAAGCACGCGCGCAGGACCTGATGCAGGAGTTCCGCTGCCTGGTCTGCCAGAACCAGGCGATCTCCGAGAGCCATGCCGACCTGGCGGGCGACATGCGTGCCATCGTGCGTGAACGCATCGCTGCGGGTGACGACAACGACCAGGTGCGCCAGTACTTCATCGACCGTTACGGCGACTGGGTCCTGCTGGACCCGCCGCTGAACCGCAAGACGATCCTGCTCTGGGCCGGGGGCGGCGTGATCCTGCTGGTCGGGGCCGGGCTGGTCTTCATCCGCATGCGCCGGTCGCCGCGCGCGGCTGCGGCGGTGCCGGCGGAACTTTCCGAGGCCGAGAAGGCCGAACTCGACCGACTGATGCGAGAGCAGGGCTGACCACGGATGGACCTCTGGATTGCCGTTGGCCTGATTACCCTGGCCGTTTCCGTCTACCTGCTGCGCCCGCTGATCCGTGGCGGCAGCAGCGGTGTGCGTCGTGGCGACTTCGACCTGTCCGTCTATCGCCAGCAACTGAGTGAACTGGACGCCGACCAGGAGCGGGGCGTCATCTCCGGCCCCGAGGCGGAGGCCGCGCGGGTCGAGATCCAGCGCCGCATGATCCAGACCGGCCGCGATGCGGAGGCTGCGGCTGAGGCCGGTGGCAGCAGCCGCCTGGTCGTCGGTGTGGTGGTGGCCATCCTGCTGCCCGCTGCTGCGGCGGCGCTCTACATGTCGCTCGGTTCGCCCAACCTGCCCTCCAAGCCGCTGGCGGAACGCGGCGACGTTCCGGGGCGGCCCCAGGTCGCACGGGCCGGTGGCGGTGCCCCTGCCGGTGGGGCGGGGCAGGAAGGTCTCGCCTCCATCGAGAAGATGGTGGAGAGCCTGTCCGAACGGCTGCAGGGCGACCCGACCGACTTCGACGGCTGGATGCTGCTCGGTCGCTCCTACGGGGTGATGGAAGCCTATGACAAGGCGGCCGAGGCCTATGCCCGTGCGGCGGCCCTGCCGGAAGGCTTCAACGATCCGAACGCGCAGATGCAGCTGGGCGAGACCATCATCTTCGCCAGCCAGGGCATCGTGACCGAACGGGCGCAGGCTGCCTTCCGCCGCGCGCTGGAGATCGACCCGCGCCATCCGGGGGCGCAGTTCTACCTGGCGCTGGCCCGGGGACAGGCCGGAAACCTGCAGGGTGCCTATGAGGGCTGGCTGGCACTCGCCGCCGAAAGCCCCGCCGACGCGCCCTGGATGCCGGCGCTGCGCGCAAGGCTGCAGGAGGTCGCGCGGGACCTGGACATCGAACTGCCGGACCCGCTGCCGACCCTGCCGGCCGGGCCTGCACAGGCCGCGCCGCCGGTTGCCCAGGCCCCGGCACCGTCGGCATCCGCGCCACCAGCCGCTTCCCGCCCCGCCGCGCCTGCGGGACCGATTGCCGGGACCCGGGGGCCGGATGCGGAACAGATGCGGGCGGCGGCGGAGATGTCGGCTGACGACCGCCAGGAGATGATTCGCGGCATGGTGCAGCGCCTCGCCGACCGCATGGCGGAGAATCCCGACGATGCCGATGGCTGGAACCGCCTGGCCCGTGCCTACGGCGTGCTGGGTGACCAGTCCGGTGCGGTGGAGGCCTATGGCAACCTGGTGCGCCTGAACCCCGACGATGTGCAGGCCCGCCTCTCGCTCGGCGGGGCCTACCTGGCGCTGGCCGGGCCGGGGCCGATGCCGGTGACGGCCATCGAGCAGTTCGAGGCGGTGCTCGCCCTGGACGCAAGCAATCCGGACGCGCTCTGGTTCCTGGGACGCGCGGATGCGGAGGCTGGTCGCAACGATGCGGCGCGCGAGAAGTGGCAGCGGTTGCTGGGTCAGCTGCAGCCGGGTTCGGAGGCGCACGGCAATGTCAGCGCCCAGATCCAGCGGCTCGACGAGGGCTGACGGCAACAGGTTTCGCCAAGAAAAAACGGAGGCATCCCCAGGGGGGAGCCTCCGTCGAGTTTCAGCCACCGACAGTCGCGGTTAGCCGATGAGGGAATGCTGCGGCACTAGAATCACGTGGTGACCAGCACCGAACAGCCTTATCGAAGCAAATCCCTATCCACACTCGCAAGGGTAATTTTGTCAGTGATTCCAATATCTTTCATTGCACCACAAACGTGTGTGACCTGTTTTCGTACAGGCGACATGTTTCACTATGGTGCAGTGGAGTTTGGCTGTGCCAATTTGGTGCGGCCGGTTCGGGGCCGTCGCGCTTGAAATACCAGGGTGCTTCACCGCAAAGTCGGATGGTGGGAAACAGGAGACGCGGACAGTGACCATTCCAAGTCATCTGCCGGGGGCCGACCAGTTCTCGGCGCAGGTGCCGGACGGCGACAACCGGGAACGCATGGTTTGCGGCGATTGCGGCTGGGTGCATTACGTGAACCCCAAGATCGTCGTCGGTGCGGTCTGCCGTCTCGATGAGCGGATCCTGCTGTGCCGCCGCGCCATCGAGCCACGGCACGGCTTCTGGACGATTCCGGCCGGCTTCATGGAGGAACGCGAGAGTTCGGAGCAGGGCGCGGCGCGGGAGGCGATGGAGGAGGCCCATGCCGACATCCGCATCGGCAACCTGCTGGCGGTCTACAACATTCCCCGCATCTCGCAGGTGCAGCTGATCTATTGCGCCGAGATGAACGTGCCGGAGGTGAAACCCGGACCGGAGTCGCTGGAGGTGCGCTATTTCACCTGGGACGAGATTCCCTGGGACGAGCTGGCGTTCCCCAGTGTCACCTGGGCCCTGCAGCAGTATCGCCAGGTCTGGGACGCGCAGAGCTTTGCCGCCTTCACCAATCCGCCGGGGGAAACCGGGGGCAGCACGCCGGGCTGAACCGGTGTCGGTGCCCCTGCCTTGATCGGGGCAGCGGACGGTATACATGGTGGCCAGCAGCCGCGCTGGCGGCCCCACATCTTCCATCTTCGGGAGCAGTCATGGATCAGGAACAGTCGGCCACCTGGCACGGCACCACCATTCTTTCCGTGCGCAAGGACGGCAAGGTCGTCATTGCCGGTGACGGGCAGGTCACGCTGGGCCAGACGGTCATCAAGGCGAATGCGCGCAAGGTGCGCAGGCTGGGACGCGGCGACATCATCGCCGGTTTCGCCGGGGCCACGGCTGACGCCTTCACCCTGTTCGAGCGGCTGGAGGCGAAGCTGGAACAGCATCCGGGGCAGCTGACCCGCGCCGCCGTGGAACTGGCCAAGGACTGGCGCACCGACCGCTACCTGCGGCGGCTGGAGGCTATGATGGCCGTCGCCGATGCCGAGACCTCGCTGGTGCTGACCGGCACGGGCGACGTGCTGGAGCCGGCGGACGGCCTGATCGGCATCGGCTCAGGCGGCAACTACGCGCTGGCCGCCGCGCGGGCGCTGATCGACCGCGACGACATGGATGCCGAGGCGATTGCCCGGCGCGCCATGAAGGTCGCCGCCGACATCTGCGTCTACACCAACGAAAACATCATCATCGAGAGTGCCTGATCCCCATGAGTGACTTCAGCCCGCGCGAGATCGTCCACGAACTGGACCGTTTCATCATCGGCCAGAACGACGCCAAGCGCGCCGTGGCGGTGGCGCTGCGCAACCGCTGGCGCCGCCAGCAGCTGCCCGATGACCTGCGTGACGAGGTGCTGCCCAAGAACATCCTGATGATCGGCCCCACCGGTGTTGGCAAGACGGAGATCTCGCGGCGGCTGGCGAAGCTGGCGCAGGCTCCGTTCCTGAAGGTGGAGGCGACGAAGTTCACGGAGGTCGGCTATGTCGGCCGCGACGTGGAGCAGATCGTCCGTGACCTGCTGGAAGCCGCGATCACCATGGTGCGCGAACGCAAGCGCAAGGAGGTGCGCGCCCGTGCCGAGCAGGCAGCGGAGGAGCGCGTGCTGGACGCGCTGGTGGGCGAGGGCGCCAGCCGCGACACGCGGGAGAAGTTCCGCCAGAAGCTGCGCAATGGCGACCTGGACGACAAGGAGGTGGAGCTGCAGCTGCGCGAGGCGGGCGGTGGCTTCAGCCTGCCGACCTTCGACATTCCGGGCCAGCCCGGCGCGCAGATGGGCATGATGAATCTGAACGACATCCTCGGCAAGGCGATGGGTGGCGGCAAGGGCAAGCCCCGGCGCATGACCGTGCGCGACAGCCACGAGGTGCTGATCGCGGAGGAATCCGACAAGCTGCTGGATGACGAGGACGTGGTGCAGGATGCCATCCGCCGGGTGGAGCAGAACGGCATCGTCTTCCTGGACGAGATCGACAAGATCACCGTGCGCTCCGACCGCCAGGGTGCGGATGTCAGCCGCGAGGGTGTGCAGCGCGACCTGCTGCCGCTTATCGAGGGTACCACCGTCTCCACCAAGCACGGCACGGTGAAGACCGACCACATCCTGTTCATCGCCTCTGGCGCGTTCCATGTCGCCAAGCCGTCGGACCTGCTGCCGGAGCTGCAGGGCCGCCTGCCGATCCGGGTCGAGCTGCAGCCGCTCACCAAGTCGGACTTCAAGCGCATCCTGACGGAGACGGAGGCCAGCCTGATCCGCCAGTACACCGCGCTGATGGGTACGGAGGAAGTGACCCTGACCTTCGGCGAAGACGCCATCGATGCCCTGGCCGACCTGGCGGTGAAGGTGAACGAGAGCGTCGAGAACATCGGCGCCCGCCGCCTGCACACCATCCTGGAGAAGGTGCTGGAGGAGATCAGTTTCACCGCCAGCGACAAGGCGGGCGAGACGGTCGAGATCGATGAGGCCTATGTCCGGGACCGGATCGGCGATCTCGCCCAGAACGCGGATCTTTCGAAATTCATTCTCTGATTCCGAGGGTGCCGTTCACCGGAAATTAAGGCTGTTGCGCCAGCCTGCGGGTCGAAGCTGATCAACCTGACCTGCCGGTGAATTTTCCTTGCGTACCCTGCTGACCGAACTCGAACAGATCCCCGCGCGCCAGGAATATGGCCGCGTTGCCGCCGTCCAGGGCCTGATGGTCGAAGTAGCCGGCATTGCCTGGCGGCTCTCGGTCGGTGGCCGGGTGCTGCTGGAGACCCGGGACGGCCGGCATGTCGAGGCGGAAACCGTGGGTTTCCGCGGTGACCACGCCCTGGCGATGCCCTTTGGCCCGCTGGAGGGCGTGGGGGTCGGTTGCAAGGCCATCGTCGGCACGGAACAGCCCTGCGTGAGGCCCGATTCGTCGTGGCTCGGCCGGGTGGTGGATGCCATGGGGCGGCCCATCGACGGCGGCCCGCCACTGGTCCAGGGCCAGGAAAGCTATTTCCTGCGCGCACGTCCGCCCTCGGCGCACCTGCGTGACCGGGTCGGTGCGCCGATGGACCTCGGCATCCGGGCCATGAACACCTTCCTCACCACCTGTCGCGGACAGCGCATGGGCATCTTCGCCGGGTCCGGCGTCGGCAAGTCGGTGATGCTGTCGATGCTGGCCCGCTACACGGAGAGCGATGTCGCTGTCGTGGGGCTGGTGGGAGAGCGCGGCCGCGAGGTGAAGGAATTCATCGAGGACAATCTGGGGCCGGAGGGCATGGCACGTACCGTCGTGGTCGTCTCGACCTCCGACGAGCCGGCGCTGATGCGTCGCCAGGCGGCGCACCTGACGCTGACCCTGTCGGAATATTTCCGCGACCAGGGCCAGGAAGTGCTCTGCATGATCGACAGCATCACCCGCTTTGCCATGGCCCAGCGGGAGATCGGGCTGTCGGCCGGGGAGCCACCGGCCTCCAAGGGCTACACGCCGTCGGTCTTCGCCGAACTGCCGCAGCTTCTGGAACGGGCCGGACCGGGCATCGGCGGGGCCGCCATCACCGCGCTGTTCACCGTGCTGGTCGAGGGCGGGGACCATGACGAGCCGATCGCCGACGCCGTGCGCGGCATCCTGGACGGCCACATCGTACTGGAACGGCAGATCGCGGAACGCGGTCGCTACCCGGCAATCAACATCCTGAAATCCATCTCCCGCACCATGCCCGGCTGCCAGACCGAGGAGCAGCGCAGGGTGGTGTCGAGGGCGCGCGACCTGCTGGCGGCCTATGACGAGATGGGGGAGATGATCCGCATCGGTGCCTATCGCCGGGGCTCGGACCCGCGCATCGACCAGGCCATCGACTACAACCCGGCCCTGGAAGCCTTCCTGTCGCAGAGACAGGAGGAACGGGCCGATCTGCATGAGGGGTTCCAGCAACTCGCAGGGTTGCTTGAAGAGGGGGGCATGGCGGCATGAGCACGCTGGACAAGCTGTTGCAGGTGGCGAAGCTGGAACTGGACCGGCGCCGTCACGAGATCGGAGAACTGCACGCCATGCGCGACGACCTGCAGGCGCGCTGTGACCGGATCGACCAGCGCATCGCGGCGGAGAAGGCGGCCACGGTCAATGACCCGCTGGCCGGGACCACCATCGGTGCCTTCGTCAACGCCGCGCGCCGCCAGCAGGAGACGCTCACCGCCTCCATGCAGGAAGTGGATGCCCAGATCGATGCCCTGCGCGACGTGGTCGCCGAAGCCTTTCGCGAGACCAAGCGCTACGAGAACCTGATCGAGCGCAAGCAGGCGGAACGCCGCCGCGTCGCCGACCGCCGCGAACAGATGCAGATGGACGAGATCGGCCTGCGCCAGGCCGCCGGTTCTTGACGGCCCGGCCCGGCCGGTGATGCTGCATGGGCTCGCGGATCAGGTCCGCGAGCGCCGCGGGAAACGGGCGGTTACCGCGAAACGCATGCAATGCCATCACGACGGCGGCGCGCCCTGACCTGATCAGGGCACCCACGATGCCGTTCCGCAGTCGCCCGGCGGGGTCAGCCCGGCAGGCGTTCGAGGCCGGACTGCAGGTCTGCCTTCAGGTCCTCCGGGTCTTCCAGGCCGATATGCAGACGCACCAGCAGGCCCGGACCGGACCATTGCGTGGCGGTGCGGAACTGCTCCGGCTTCTGGTGGATGACCAGGCTCTCGTAGCCGCCCCATGATGCGCCGAGACCGAACAATTCCAGGCCGTCGATCATCCGTGCCAGGTCATCGTCGCTGTAGCCTTCGCGCAGCACGATGGAGAACAGGCCGGACGCGCCGAGGAAGTCCCGCTTCCAGATCGCGTGTCCCGGATGGCTCGGCAGGCCGGGATGCAGCACGCGATCAACCTCCGGCCGCGTCTCCAGCCAGGCGGCGACATCCAGCGCGTTCACCATGTGCTGGCGCAGCCGGACACCGAGCGTCCGCAGTCCCCGCAGTCCCAGGTAGATGTCGTCCGGCCCGACGCACTGCCCCATCGCCTGCGCGGTCTGGCGCAGCGGCTGCCACGCGGCCTCGTTGGTGGTGACGACACCCAGCATCGCGTCGGAATGGCCGACAATGTACTTGGTGGCGGCGTGGATGGAGACATCGACGCCATGCTCGAAGGGGCGGAAGAACAGCGGGCTTGCCCAGGTATTGTCCATCAGCACCATCGCCCCGGCCTTGTGCGCCGCCGCCGCGATGGCCGGAATGTCCTGCATCTCGAAGGTGTGGGAGCCGGGGGCCTCCACATAGACGATCTTCGTGTTGGGTCGGATCAGGTCGGCGATGCCGGCGCCGATCAGCGGGTCGTAGTAGGTGGTTTCCACCCCGAAGCGCTTCATCACCCCGTCGCAGTAGCTGCGGGTCGGGCGATAGGCGGAATCGCTGACCAGGATGTGGTCCCCGGCGGAGACATAGGCGGTGATCGCCGCCGCGATGGCCGCGAGGCCCGAGGGAAAGGCGAAGGCGCGGTATCCACCCTCGACCTCCGCCATCGCCTCCTCGAACGCCAGCGATGTCGGATGCCCGATGCGGCCGTACATGGTGACGGACTCGCCCTTCTCGCGCCGCGCGCCCTTCTCCTTCATCGTCGCCATGGACGGATTGAGGATGGTGGAGGTGTGATAGACGGGCGGGTTGACCACGCCGTGATTGCTCTCCGGGTCGCGCCCGGCGGTTACGATAGTGGTGTCCTGCTTCATGTCTGTGCGTTTCCCCAGGGGTTTTGGTGTTCGTCCAGCGCTGCACCGCAAATCACCAGATCGTTCCGCGATACTGGCAGAGCCATGGGGTTCTGGCCAAGTGCTGCATTGCGGTACACGCCACCTTGCAATGCAGAATGCCTGTTGTGTTGTCGGAAACCCGGGCATAGGCTGCGCGAGTTAAACGCACCTCGGACACAAGTGGTGCTTTCGGACCGGCAGGGCATCGACCCGTCCGGCCAAAGACAGGACGGCACTGCGACTATCCGGGGATCGGATGAAACAGGGAGTTTTCCAGTATGAAAGTTAAAGGCGCAATCATTGCTGCGGCTGCCGTGATGGCGGTTTCGGCGGCAGCGAACGCGGCCACGCTCGACGACGTGAAGGCCAAGGGCTTTGTCCAGTGTGGTGTGTCGACCGGCCTGGCCGGCTTTGCCTTCACCGACGCGAACGGCGTCTGGGACGGCTTCGACGTCACCTTCTGCCGCGCCACGGCCGCCGCGATCTTCGGCGACGCCAATGCCATCAAGTTCACGCCGACCACGGGCAAGACCCGCTTCACGGCGCTGGCTTCCGGTGAGGTCGATATCCTGTATCGCAACACCACCTGGACGCTGAGCCGCGACGTCGACCTGGGTTTCACCTTCACCGGTGTGAACTACTATGACGGTCAGGGCTTCATGGTCCGCAAGAGCCTGGGTGTGAAGTCCGCCAAGGAGCTGGACGGCGCCACCGTCTGCATCCAGACCGGCACCACGACGGAGCTGAACCTGGCCGACTTCTTCCGTGCCAACAACATGAGCTACGAGCCGGTTCCGATCGAGACCAACGCCGAGGCGCAGCAGAAGTACCTGTCCAACGCCTGTGACGTGTACACCACCGACGCCTCCGGCCTGGCCGCGACGCGCGCGACCTTCGAGAAGCCGGGCGACCATGTCGTGCTGCCGGAGATCATCTCCAAGGAACCGCTGGGTCCGCTGGTTCGCCAGGGTGACGACCAGTGGGCGGACATCAGCGCCTGGGTGCTGAATGCCCTGATCATCGCCGAGGAGAAGGGCGTGACCAAGGCCAACGTCGCGCAGCTGGCCGCTGACGGTTCCTCCGATCCGGAAGTGAACCGCCTGCTGGGCAAGGAAGGCAGCTACGGCGAGATGCTGGGCCTGCCGGCTGACTGGGCCGTGCACGCGATCTCCGCCGGTGGCAACTACGGCGAGATCTTCGAGCGCAACGTGGGCGAGAGCACCGCGATCGGTCTGGCCCGTGGCCTGAACCAGCTCTGGAGCAAGGGCGGCATCCTCTACGCACCGCCGTTCCGTTGATCTGACAATCGGGCGCGTCTCCTCCGGGTGACGCGCCCGATTTCTTTCTGACGGGGGAGGTGACTGCCGGACCATTTGTCTGTCCGGCGCCGTAGCGCGAGGGGGCTCTCTGCCATGGCCACGATCTCCAATACCGGAGACAACCAGTTCCGGTTCGGGATGTTGATCTACGACACCCGCTACCGGTCCTACACGATCCAGATCATTGCTTTGTTACTTTTCATGCTGGCCGCCGCCTGGCTGGTCAACAACGTGATCCAGAACCTGGCGCTGCTGGGCAAGACCTTCAGCTTCAGCTTTCTCGGCGACACCGCCTCCTACGACATCAACCAGCGCCTGATCGAGTATTCCTCGACCTCGACCCATGCCCGCGCGGCGGTGGTCGGCATCCTCAACACGCTGCTGGTTGCCGTCCTGGGCTGCATCACGGCGACCATTGTCGGTGTCATCGCCGGTGTCCTGCGGCTGTCGAACAACTGGCTGATCGCCCGGCTGATGACGATCTATGTCGAGGGCTTCCGCAACATTCCGGTGCTGATCTGGATCTTGATCACCGTCGCGGTGATCAACGAGACCCTGCCGGCGCCAAGCGGTTTCCGGGGGGCCGACCCGGAGGCGTCGCCGCTGCTGGGCGGTATGCTGGTCATGACCAACAGGGGCTTCTACATCCCGTCACCGGTCATGGGCGACGGCTCCATGATCGTGGTGATCGTGTTCCTGCTCTCGATCGCGGGCATGTTCATCTTCCGCCGCTGGGCGCGCAAGCGTCAGGAAGCGACGGGTGACATCCTGCCCGTCTTCCCGATCTCGCTGGCGATCTTCTTCCTGCCGACGATCCTGGTCTTCTTCGTTCTCGGCATGCCGATCACCCTGGAATACCCCGAGCTGAAGGGGTTCAACTTCCGGGGCGGCGTCTTCATGCGTGACAGCCTGATCGGCCTCTGGCTGGCGCTGTCGCTCTATACCGGTGCCTTCACGGCGGAGATCGTCCGTGCCGGCATCCTCTCGGTCAGCAAGGGCCAGTCGGAGGCTGCCTTCGCGCTCGGCCTCCGTCCCAACCGGACCATGAACCTGGTGATCCTGCCGCAGGCGCTGCGGGTCATCGTGCCGCCGCTGATCAGCCAGTACCTGAACCTGACCAAGAATTCGTCGCTCGCCATCGCCGTCGGCTACATGGATGCGACGGGTACCCTGGGCGGCATCTCGCTGAACCAGACCGGTCGCGAGTTCGAATGCCTGATCCTGCTGATGGGCTTCTACCTGGTCGCCTCGCTGAGCATTTCCAGCGTGATGAACTGGTACAATGAACGCGTCAAGCTGAGGGAGAGGTGAGATGAGCGCCAGCCGCGAACCCTTCGTCGCTTCCGGCGACATCCCGCCCTCCCCGCCGCCCTCCAGCGTCGTCGGCCCCATCGCCTGGGTGCGGGAGAACCTGTTCTCCAGCGTCTCCAACACCGTGATGACGCTGCTGGGCGCCTACATCATCTACAGCCTGCTGGCATCCGTCATTCCGTGGCTGTTCCTCGACTCGGTCTGGAACGCCGGATCGCTCGGCGAGTGCCGGGAAATCGACAAGGGTGCCTGCCTGGCCGTCATCAACGAGCGGTACCTGCAGTTCATCTACGGCTTCTATCCGGAACAGGAACGCTGGCGCTCCATCCTGGCCTTCGTGCTGCTGCTGGTGGCCGCCTGGCCGATCCTGTTCTCCGGGGCACCGCGCAAGATGCTGGTGGTCTCCGCGCTCTACCCGGCCATCGCCTACTGGCTGATCTGGGGCGGCACGATCTGGGGACCCGTCGGTGTCATGCTCGGCCCGATCATCGGGATCATCGCCTACCGTATCCTGGCCTCCGTGCTGCAGGGCGCATCCGTCGAGGAAGGCATCGCCACCATCATCGCGATGGTCCTGGGTACCCTGGTCACCGTGATCTGGTGGCTGCTGGGGGTGGCGATCTTCGATGGCGCGCTCACCAGCATCGTCGATATCGGGCTGCCGGTGGTTGAATCGGACAAGATCGGCGGTTTCCTGCTCTCGATGATCATCGGGGTCAGCGGTATCGCCGGGTCCTTCCCGCTGGGTATCGCCCTGGCGCTGGGACGGCGCTCCAACCTGCTGTTCATCAAGGCGATGAGCACGGCCTTCATCGAGTTCATCCGTGGCGTGCCGCTGATCACGCTGCTGTTCGTGGCCTCCACCCTGCTGAACTACTTCCTGCCGCCGGGCACCAGCTTCGACATCATCCTGCGGGTGGTGATCATGGTGACGCTGTTCGCCGCCGCCTACATGGCGGAGGTGATCCGCGGCGGCCTGGCTGCCCTGCCGAAGGGACAGTACGAGGCCGCGGACGCGCTGGGACTGGACTACTGGAAGTCGATGCGGCTGATCATCCTGCCGCAGGCGCTGAAGATCTCGATCCCCGGCATCGTCAACACCTTCATCGGCCTGTTCAAGGACACGGTGCTGGTGTCGGTGATCGGCCTGCTGGACCCGGTCGGCATCCTCAACCCGATCCGCGCCGACCAGGACTGGAACGGCATTGTCTGGGAGCTGTACGGCTTCATCGGCATCTTCTTCTTCATCTTCTGTTTCGGCATGTCCCGCTACTCGATGTATCTGGAGCGCAAGCTGCAGACCGGGCACCGCTGACCGCGTACAGGAAAGGCCTTGACCATGAGCGAAGTGGCAATCGATCGCGAAGTTGACCGTTCGAAGATGTCGGTGTCCGACGAGGTCGCCATCGAGATCACCGGGATGAACAAGTGGTACGGGGACTTCCACGTGCTGCGCGACATCAGCCTGACCGTGAACCGGGGGGAGCGGATCGTGGTCTGCGGCCCGTCCGGTTCCGGCAAGTCGACGCTGATCCGCTGCATCAACCGGCTGGAGGAGCATCAGAAGGGCTCCATCGTCGTGGACGGGATCGAACTGTCGTCGGACCTGAAGAACATCGACAAGATCCGGTCGGAAGTCGGCATGTGCTTCCAGCACTTCAACCTGTTCCCGCACCTGTCCGTGCTGGACAACTGCACCCTGGCACCGATCTGGGTGCGCAAGGAGCCGCGCAAGGAAGCCGAGGACCGCGCCATGCACTACCTGGAGCGGGTGAAGATCGCCGACCAGGCGGCGAAGTTCCCCGGCCAGCTTTCTGGTGGTCAGCAGCAGCGCGTGGCCATTGCCCGCTCGCTCTGCATGAACCCGCGCATCATGCTGTTCGATGAGCCGACCTCGGCGCTCGACCCGGAAATGATCAAGGAAGTGCTGGACGTGATGGTCGACCTGGCGGAGACCGGCATGACCATGATCTGCGTGACGCACGAGATGGGCTTTGCCCGCCAGGTGGCCAACCGCGTCATCTTCATGGACCAGGGCCAGATCATCGAACAGAACGAACCGGAAGAGTTCTTCAACAACCCGCAGAGCGACCGCACCAAGCTGTTCCTCAGCCAGATCCTCAGCCACTGACGGCGGCGGGCTCCCACGCTACGGCGCACCCGTACTTGATACGGGTGCCCATCCTGAGGCGCCAGAGCGGCACCATGGGCTGCGCCGGGTCAAGCCCGGCAGCGCCGTGGGTTCAGACGGAAATGCCGGTGCCACCGGATCATCGGCTTTTCCCCGGTCTCCACACGCGGGAGCGCGCGAGCGCCCGCCGCGAAACCGGTGACGCTACGCCTGATCCTTCGGCACGATGACCGCGTCCAGGGCGACGCCACCCTTCGGCAGGGCCACGTAGGGGTTGATGTCGATGGAAGTGAACTGATCGCCTTGCGCGGCGGCGTAGACCGACAGGCGTGACAGGGTGCGGGCCAGGTCGTCCAGGTCTGCCGGTTCCGCGCCACGTGCACCCTGCAGCAGCGGCAGCCCCTTCAGTTCCCGGATCATGCGATGCGCCTCCGCCTCGTTGAACGGAGCGACGCGGAATGTGACGTCCTTCAGCACCTCCACGAAGACGCCGCCCAGGCCGAACATGACCACCGGGCCGAAGACCGGGTCGTTCTGCACGCCGATGATGGTCTCGACACCCTTCGGCGCCATGGGGGCGACCAGGACGCCGTCCAGCGGCGTGTTGGGTTCGTGGTTGCCGACTGCGTTCATGATGCCGGCATAGGCCTCCGCCGCGCGGTCCGCGCTGACATTCAGGCGCACGCCGCCAATGTCGCTCTTGTGCTGGATGGCGCCGGAAAGCACCTTCATCGCCACCGGGCCGTCGATCCGCCGTGCCGCCGCCTCGGCCTCCGAGGCGTTGGTGGCGACATGCAGCGTCGGGAACTGCAGGCCGGATTCGGACAGCAATGCCGCCGCCTCCGCCTCGTTCAGGCTGCCGGACGGGATGTGCGACAGCTCCGGCGCGGCCGCCAGCCCCTCGGCGCTGTCGGGCCGTTCCAGGCTCTCCCGGATCTGCGCCAGCGCGGCCAGGATGTGCACCGCGTCGTTCAGGTCCTCGATCACCAGGTAGCCATCAGCCTCGAACTTCCGCCGGTTCTCCGGCGTGCACATCATGGAGACGGTCATGATCGCATCCGGGTACCTGGCCCGGATGGCGGGAAAGATGTCTTTCAGTCCCTCCATGATGCGCGGGCTGAAGCCGACGGTGGAGAGGAAGATCACCGTCATGTCCACGTTGCCGTGGTCCAGCATCGCCTCCAGCCCCTGCTGCAGCAGGTGGAAGTCGTTGGTGGCCGTAGCGGTGACATCGACCGGGTTGCGCGCGGCGGCGTAGGGCAGGGCGTCCTTCACCGCCTTCTGGGCGATGGCGGGCAGCTCCGGCACCTCCAGCCCCAGGTCGGCGGCAGCATCGGCCGCCATCACCCCGGCACCGCCGGAGACGGTGACGATGCCCAGTCGGCGCCCCTTCGGCAGCGGGCTGACCAGCGCCGCACCGGCGACATCCATCATCTCGTCCAGGCTGTAGGCGCGATAGACGCCGTACTGGCGGAACACGGCATCGAACACCGCGTCGGCCCCGGCCAGGGACGCGGTATGGGTCGCGGCGGCGGCGGCCCCCACCTCCGACGATCCGACCTTCATGCAGATCACCGGCTTGCCTGCATCCCGCGCCATCTTCAGCGCCTCGATCAGCCGCTCCGGGTTCTTGCAGCCTTCCATGTAGGCCGCGATCACCTTCGTCTCCGGGTCCGTTGCGCCGAAGGCGATGCAGTCGGCCACGTCCACGTCGGATTCATTGCCCGTCGCCACCCAAGTGCGGATGCCGAGTCCCCGTTCCCGCGCGGCGACCAGGATATGCCCGCCGACCGCGCCGGACTGGGTCATGATCGTCAGGTGTCCGGGTACCGGCCAGCCATGGTCGAACATGGTGCTGAAGGTACCGATGGCCCAGCCCTGCGGGGTCAGGGTGCCGAGGCAGTTTGGACCCAGCACCAGCAGGCCGGAGCGCGCGGCGGTGGCGGAAATCCGCTCCTGCCACTCATGCGCCTCGCCCCCGACCTCCGAGAAGCCGGACGAGAAGATGACGCAGGACTTCACCCCCGCCTCCGCGCAGGCATCGACCACGTCGGCGACACCGGGGGCGGGAATGGTGATGATGGCCATGTCCACCGGCTGCCCGACGTCGCGGATGTCGGCATAGGCCTTCAGGCCCTGGATTTCCGTCTCCCGCGGATGGATCGGGTAGATCGGCCCGGCGAACTTCGCCTCCCGCATGTAGCGGATCGGACGACCGCCGAACTTGTAGGGATCGTTGGAGGCGCCGATGACAGCGATGGACTTCGGATCGACCAGCGCGGTCAGGTCCCGTGGTTTGGTGGACATCTGGAATCTCTCGTTCTGGGGCGGACGCGCGTGGAATCCTTGCGGCGCGTGCGACGTGGTTCTGGTTCGGGTCAGGCGGCGATCTGCATGATCTCCGCGAGCGACGGTGCCGTCTCGATGGCTTCCACCGCGGCACGCAGGGCACCGGTGCGGTTGTCGCCGATCACCGGCCTGGCCAGGGCGTCGAACTTGGCACCGATGCGTTCTCCCTGCACGGCCACATCGGGCGCGGGAACACCGCTGTCATGGCTCGCCTGCAGGCGGGTACCGTCCTTCAGCGTCACGCTCACGTCGGAGAACGTGGCCGACATGCCGCTGACCAGGTCGACCTGTACCCGGTCGCGCAGCGCCGTCAGGCGCGGGTCGGTGGCGTTGGCCGCCGTGTAGCTTGTCATCCCGGCGGTATCGATCCCGGCCAGGGCGAAGGCGGTGGTCATGCGCAGCGAGAACTTGGTCTCCAGCCCCGTCGCAGGTTCGGTGATGTTGCAGACCCTGTCCGCACCCTTCTCGACCTGGATCGTGACCTCGGCGATCTCATCCAGTGCCGGTGCGTGGTTGCTGCGGATCTGCCGCCCGCTCTCGATGGCAGCGTGGGTCAGGTAGCAGGCAGCATGGTACTTGAACAGGTTGTTGCGCACATGGAAGCCGCCGCCGGGTGCGTCGCCCGTCGCGGCCTCCGGATTGAAGTGCTTCGAATGGGTCGCGGCGAAGCCCTGTTCGCAGTCCAGGATGTCGGCGCGGGAGGTGAAGCCGCGCCCGGCCATGGTGGCCGCCATCAGTCCGGCCTCCGTCGCCCGCCCGGCATGGAAGGGCTTGCAGTCGGTGCCGAACTGGCTCTTCAGCCCTGCCGCCATGGTCCCGGCAATGCCGAAGGCACGGGCCATCGCGTCGGCATCCAGGCCAAGCAGCCGCCCGCAGGCCGCAGCCGCGCCGAAGGTGCCGGCCGTCGCCGTGGAATGGAACCCCATCGCGTAGTGACCGGGCATGACCAGCGCGCCGACGCGGCAGGCGGTCTCGTACCCGGCGACGAAGGCGGTCAGCACGTCGGCGCCGCTGGCATCCAGCTTCTCGGCCAGCGCCAGCAGCCCCCCGGCGACCGCGACCGTGGCATGGCCCGAAAGGGTCATGTTCACGTCGTCATAGTCGTGGGCGTGGCTGGCGGTGCCGTTGACCAGCGCCGCCTGCCGCGTGGACAGGCGCAGCCCGCGCCCGACCAGCGTGGCCTGCGGGTGGCCGCCCTGCTCGGCGGCCTCGGCCGTCAGCAGCTCGACACAGGGCTCGTCCGCCCCTGCGATGGTCACGGCGAACCAGTCCAGCAGGCACTGCCGGGCCACCGCGCGCGCATCATCATCGATGTCGTCCAGTTGCAGCCCCGCAGCCCTTGCCGCCAGCGCCGCCGTCACCTGCGTGCCGGTCATCGCGATGGACCGGTCAGGCGTAGGACAGGCTGATGAACTCCGCCACCATCGCCGGACGTTCCTGGCCCTCGATCTCCATCGACATCTCGGAGATCACCTGCACGCCGTCACCGGACACGTCGTTGACTTCCTTGATCTTCTGGCGAAGCCGGACCCGGCTGCCGGCGGGCACCATGTTGGTGAAACGCACCTTGTTGGAGCCGTAGTTGATGCCACGGCTGCGCTTCTCCACCGTCAGGGTCTGGGCAGACAGCAGCGGCACCAGCGACAGGGTCAGGAAGCCGTGGGCAATGGTCTGGCCGTTCGGCATCTCCTTCTTCGCCCGCTCCACGTCCACGTGGATCCACTGGTGATCGCCGGTGGCGTCGGCGAACTTGTCGATCATCTCCTGGTCGATGGTGACCCAGTCCGACACGCCGCAATCGGCGCCGACATGGTTCTTCAGGTCCTGCGGGGTTTCCACGCTCAGCATCTCTCGATCCTCCCGGTTCTTGTTTCTGTTGGCGGCATTATGTGGCGAAGCGGGGTCGCCGGGCATGCCAATTCTGCAGGGTTGTCCGTCCCGCTCAATAGGATCGCGGCAGCCCCAGCACGTTCTGCGCGACGAAGTTCAGGATCATGTTCGAAGAGATCGGCGCGATCTGGAACAGGCGACACTCGCGCCACTTGCGCTCGATCTGGAAGTCGCGGGCGAAGGAGAATCCGCCATGGGTCTGCATGCAGGTATCGGCCGCCTTCCACGCCGCCTCTGATGCCAGCAGCTTGGCCAGGTTCGCGGCCTCTCCGCATTCCCGGCCGGCATCGAACAGCGCCGCCGCCTGCCGCACCATCAATTCCGCCGCCTGCAGTTCGCCATAGGCCCGCGCGATCGGGTGCTGGATGGCCTGGTTCTGGCCGATGGCGCGGCCGAACACGGCGCGGTCATTGGCATAGGTCACGGACTTCTCCGTGAAGTACTTGCCGTCGCCGATGGCCTCCGACGCCACCAGCACGCGCTCCGCATTCATGCCGTCGAGGATGTACTTGAAGCCGCGGCCTTCCTCCCCGATCAGGCTGTCGGCGGGGATGCGCATGTTGTCGAAGAAGACCTCGTTGGTGTTGTGGTTCACCATGGTCGGGATCGGCCTGATCTCGCAGCCCTTGCCCTTCACCTCCCGCAGGTCGACCAGGAACACCGAAAGGCCCTGCGTGCGCTTCTGCACCTGGTCGGCGGGGGTGGTGCGGGCCAGCAGCAGCATCATGTCCGACTGCAGCGCGCGGCTGGTCCAGATCTTCTGGCCGTTGACCACGTAGCTGTCGCCGTCGCGCACGGCGCGGGTCTTCAGCTGGGTGGTGTCGGAGCCGGTGGTCGGTTCCGTCACGCCGAAGGCCTGCAGGCGCAGCTCGCCGCTGGCGATCTTGGGCAGGTACTTCTGCTTCTGCTCCTCCGACCCGTGCCGCAGCAGGGTGCCCATGATGTACATCTGCGCGTGGCAGGCGGCGGCGGAACAGCCGGAGGCATGGATGGTCTCCAGGATGACGGAGGCCGCCCGTACCGGCAGGCCGGACCCGCCATACTCCTCCGGGATCAGCGCGCCGAGATAGCCGGACTTCGTCAGTGCCTCGACGAAAGCGTGCGGATATTCCGACTTCTCGTCCAGTTCCTGCCAGTAGGTGCCGGGAAAGCCCTCGCAGATGCGCCGCACCTGGTCACGGATTTCCGGCCAGTCCTCCCCCAGTTCCATGGCAACTGCGGTGGACGCGTTCAGGGTGGTATCGGCATTCATGGCAGGGGTCCTGTCAGCAGTTACTCGGCGGCGAGGGCGGCGGAGGCGGGGACGAAGCCCTTGGGCACGCTGGCCCTGGCGATCATGCCGTGCAGCGGTTCGTCGGGCAGGTTGGCCTCCAGCAGGTCACGGATCGCGACCAGCGCATCCAGGTCGATGCCGGTCTTCAGGCCCATCGCCTCCAGCATGAAGACCAGGTCCTCCATCACCACGTTGCCGGTGGCCAGCGGCGCGAAGGGGCAGCCGCCAAGCCCGGCCAGCGAGGCATCGAAGACGCGGCAGCCGGCATCCAGCGCGGCGAGCGCGTTGGCCAGGCCGAGCCCGCGGGTGTCGTGGAAGTGGGCGACGATGGTGGTGTCGTTGCCGAAGTTGCTGATCGCCTCCCTGAACACCGCCTTCACCTGTGCCGGGTTGGCATAGCCCACCGTGTCGGCGATCCCGACCTCGTCGGCTCCGCGCTTCAGGTACTCCTCGATCAGCCACATCACGCGCGACGGCGCGATGGCCCCCTCCATGGTGCAGCCGAGCGCGGTGGAGACACCGCCGCCGACGCTGGTCTTCGCATAGTCGGGGTTGGAGCGTTTCACCTCCATCACCTGCTCGAAGCGTTCCAGCGACTGCTCCGTGGAACAGCGGACGTTCTTCTGGTTGTGGGTCTCGGAGGCCGAGAGCACGAAGTTCAGCTTGTCGACGCCCAGCTGGAACCCGCGTTCCGCGCCCTTGGCATTGGGGACGAGGGCGGAGACGGTCAGGTCGGCCAGGGTCTTCGCGTGCGCCACGACGTCGGCATGGTCGCCGAACTGCGGCACCACGTGCGGCGGCACGAAGGAACAGACCTCGATCTCCGGCATCCCGGCGGCCACGGCGGCACTGATCCACTGCTTCTTCGCCTCGGTCGGGAATTGCGACTTCACCATCTGCAGCCCGTCCCGCAGGCCGACCTCGCGCAGGATCACATCACGTTCCATCGCTTCTCTCCTTCTCACCGGCCCTTGAAGTCGGCGCGGCGCTTCTCGTTGAAAGCCCGCACACCCTCCAGCCTGTCCTCTGTCGGGATCATGCGGTTGTAGGCCTCGATCTCGTACATGTAGCCCGTATGGTACCCGACCTGGGTGGACATGGAGATCGACTTCTTCGCCTGGCGGGTGGAGATGGGGGCGTTGCCGGCGATGCGCTCCGCCGTCTCCAGTGCCAGCGGCATCAGTTCCTCCGGCGCGCAGACCCGGTTCAGCAGGCCCCAGGCCAACGCTTCCCCGGCGCTGAACGGGCTGGCGGTCAAGATGATCTCCTTCGCCCGGCGGATGCCGACGGCACGCGGCAGGTTCTGGGTGCCCATCGCGCCCGGCATGATGCCCAGCGACACCTCCGTCAGGGCGAAACGGGCATTGGTGGAACCGTAGGCGAAGTCGCAGGCGCAGACGAACTCGCAGCCACCGCCGAAGGCAGCACCGTTCACCGCCGCGATCACCGGCACCGGGCAGTCCATCAGCGCCAGGGTGCCCTGCTCGAACAGCGCATGCTGCTGCTGCCACTGGGCGTCGGTCATGTTGTTGCGCTGCTTCAGGTCGCCCCCGGCACAGAAGGCCTTGTCGCCGGTCCCGGTCAGGATGATGCAGCGGGTATCCCCGGGATCGACATACATCTGCTGCCAGATGGCCTTCAGGTCGTGGCCCATCTGGGTGTTCATGGCATTGCGCGCCTCGGGGCGGTTCAGCCGCACCACCAGCACATGCGGCGAAGGCCGCTCCAGCACCACGGTCTCGAACGTTTCATCCATGAATTCTCTCCCCGGGGAGGGAGGTTACGGGAAGCTCTCCGCCGCCGTCAAATGACGGTATCGGAGGTCAGGGGGCCATCTTCCGCAAAGCGGCTGAAACGGAAGGCATGCAGGTCCAGCGACGGCTTGCCGTCGGCGATGATCTCCGACACCAGCCGCCCGACGATCGGCCCCATGCCGAAGCCGTGGCCGGAGAAACCGCTGGCCACCACCAGCCCCGTCGGGCTGTCCAGGCTGTCGATGACCGGCAGCATGTCGGGCGTCATGTCGATGTAGCCGGCCCAGGCGTGGTCGAGGCTGATGTCGCCGATGGCCGGTATCTCCCGGCGCAGCCGTTGCAGCACCGCGTCGAGCTGGCCGAGATTCGGTTTCGGATCCAGCGTGCGGAAGCGAGTGAGTTCCCGCCGCAAAGCCGCCTTCGACAGGCGACCGAGGGCGAGCGACAGGCTGGCCCGGCCGAAGCGCAGGTGCAGGTCACGGCCATGCTTGCGGAAATCATCCAGGAACACCCGCCCGAACAGCAGGCTCTCCAGCGTCAGGTCGTGGTCGGCGGAACGGGTGGCGATGTTCAGCGTGCCGTCGCGGCGCTGGCGGAAGGCGACACCGGCCCAGGTCGCGGCGTCCGAGATCGCGGGTGCGGCGGTGGTGCGCCCGACGGAACCGGTGATCCAGACCTGCGGGAACTTCAGCCCCATGTGCGCCAGCATCCGGCTGGTCCAGGCGCCGCAGGCCAGCACCACCGTCGGGCTGCGGATCGTCCCGTGTTCGGTTTCAACGCCGGAGACAGCGCCGCCGGCGGTTTCCACGCCGAAGACCGCGCAGTCGGTGAGGAACGTCGCGCCCCGCCCCTCCGCCGCGCGCTGCAGCGCCACGGTGACCTTTGCCGGTTCCGCATGGCCATCGCTTTCGGTGTAGATGGCGCCATGTTCACCGTCGAGGGTGGGCAGGCGGTTGCCGGGCACGAGCCGGTCCAGTCCGGACCGGTCGAGCAGCCGGGATTCCAGCCCGTGTCCGGCGGCGATGTCGCGCCAGCGGACGAAGGATTCCCGGTCCTGCTCCGTCTGGAACACCACCAGGTTGCCGCCGACCGTCCATTCCAGGTCGGCGTTCAGGTCCCGCTCCAGCCTGCGCCAGATGCGGTTGGACTCCATCATCAGCGGGATTTCGGCGGGGTCGCGGCCCTGCTGGCGCACGAAGCCCCAGTTGCGCGACGACTGTTCCCCGGCGACGCGGCCCTTCTCGCAGACCACGACCGACAGGCCGCGCTGCGCCAGGTAC
The DNA here is from genome assembly GCA_965228535.1 of Minwuia sp. GTDB lineage: Bacteria > Pseudomonadota > Alphaproteobacteria > Minwuiales > Minwuiaceae > Minwuia. The sequence goes on from CBDDHU010000004.1 coordinate 691,672, forward strand.
CAGGCACTGGCGGTGCCCGCGATACCCGCGCCGACGATGACGATGTCGGCGCGGTCAGGCAGGTTCGGCACGGGGACGGCTTCCGGCCGTCAGTTGTCGAGGAAGCTCCGCAGCTTGCGGCTGCGCGAGGGGTGCTTCAGCTTGCGCAGCGCCTTGGCCTCGATCTGGCGGATGCGTTCGCGCGTGACGGAGAACTGCTGTCCGACCTCTTCCAGCGTGTGATCGGTGTTCATGCCGATGCCGAAGCGCATGCGCAGCACGCGTTCCTCGCGCGGGGTCAGGCTGGCCAGCACGCGGGTCGTGGTCTCGCGCAGGTTGGAGTGGATGGCGCTCTCGATCGGCAGGACGGCGTTCTTGTCCTCGATGAAGTCACCCAGGTGGCTGTCTTCCTCGTCACCGATGGGGGTCTCGAGGCTGATCGGCTCCTTGGCGATCTTCATCACCTTGCGGACCTTCTCCAGCGGCATGCCGAGCTTCTCCGCCAGTTCCTCCGGCGTCGGCTCGCGCCCGATCTCGTGCAGCATCTGGCGCCCGGTCCGGACCAGCTTGTTGATCGTCTCGATCATGTGCACGGGAATGCGGATGGTGCGGGCCTGGTCGGCGATGGAGCGGGTGATGGCCTGCCGGATCCACCAGGTGGCGTAGGTGGAGAACTTGTAGCCGCGGCGGTACTCGAACTTGTCCACCGCCTTCATCAGGCCGATGTTGCCTTCCTGGATCAGGTCCAGGAACTGCAGGCCACGGTTGGTGTACTTCTTGGCGATGGAGATGACGAGGCGCAGGTTGGCCTCCACCATCTCCTTCTTGGCGCGGCGGGCGTCGCGCTCACCGCGCTGGATGGTGGAGACGATGCGGCGCAGGTCGTCGATGGGCAGGCCGACCAGCGTGGCGATCTGCTTGTAGTCGTCGCGGATGGCCTCCACCTTGTCGGCCTCGGCAGCGGCGAAGGCGGCCCACTTCTTGTCCAGCTTGGCCACGTTCTCCAGCCATTCCTGGTCAAGTTCGTGGCCGAAATGGTGGTCCAGGAAGGACTGGCGGTCGACGCGATGCTTCTCCGCCAGGCGCAGCAGCTTGCCGTCGGCGGCCATCAGCTTCTTGTTCACGGCATAGTGGTCGCCCACCAGCATCTCGATGCGGGCGTTGGAGAAGCGGATGGCCTTCATGTGCTCGACCATCTCCGCCTGGATCTTCTGGAACCGGCGTTCGGCGGAGGACGAGACCTCGCCGCCTTCCAGTGCGCTGGCGACACGCTTGTCCTGCGCCCGCTCGATGCGCTTGAACAGTTTGGCAATCTCGTCGAACGTCTCCAGCATCCGCGGCTTCAGCGCGGCTTCCATCGCGGCCAGCGACAGGGCGGTATCGTCGAAGTCGTCATCGTCGTCATCGTCGGAGGAATTCTCGTCCGACGGTTTCCCGTCCGCCGACTTGCTGTCGTCGTCCTTCGCGCTGTCGGCCTTCTTGCCGTCCTGGCCCTCCGAGTCCTCGTCATCGTCGGAATCGTCGTTGGCGCTCGGCCCCTCGGGCTTGCCGTAGGTGCTCTCCAGGTCGATCACGTCGCGCAGCAGCATGTTCTCGGCCACGATCTCGTCGCGCCATTCGATCAGGGTGCGCATGGTCAGCGGCGACTCGCACAGGCCGCCGATCATGTTCTCGCGACCGGCCTCGATCCGCTTGGCGATGGCGATCTCGCCCTCGCGCGACAGCAGTTCGACCGAGCCCATCTCGCGCAGGTACATGCGCACCGGGTCGTCCGTGCGCTCCACGTCGCTGGAGGATGAACTGGTCGTGGTGGTGGCGACGGGCTGCTTCGTCTCCTCCCCGTCCTTGTCTTCCTCGTGCTGTTCCTCGTTCTCGATGACGTTGATGCCCATTTCCGACAGCATCGCCATGATGTCCTCGATCTGCTCCGAAGAGACCTGATCCTGCGGCAGCGCGGCGTTCAGCTCGTCATGGGTGACGTAGCCCCGCTCCTTCGCCTTGGCCACGAACTTCTTCATGTCCTGCCGGGCAAGATCCAGCAGCGGTCCGTCCGTCTGTTCCGGTCGCGCGGCTGATTCTTTCTCGCTTGCTTTGGTCGCCATATGTCTTCCGTCCTGAAATCAGACCTGTCATTTGCCGAGGTCCGTGGATCCCGTGCCCATGTCCGGCTTGCCCGGACCTGCGGACCAACCGCTCAGGCCTGCCCGCCACCCCCTGCGAGCCCGACCGATGTCGGTTCCTCCGCCTTGGCACGATCCAGCGCACGCCGCAGCGCCGCCATCCGTTCGATCGCCTCAGCCGTCACTTCCCGCCGGGCCTCGGCCACGGCTTCCTCATAGTCCGTTTGCAACACCTCTACGCGGTATCGACGCAACGTGGCGTCGAAAAGCTGCCGGATCGCCTCCGCCGGAGGATTTCGCTTGGCTGCCCAGTCCAGACGCGCCGCACTGGGCGCACTCATCCGGGTCACAAGCCGTTCGAGTCCTGATCGGCTTAGGTGGCGTGAGAGAGCTTCAGAGTCAAGTCCCGGCTCCCGGTAAACTGCGTCCCTGATTCGCATCAGGCAGGCGTCGAGATCGGAATTCTGCAGGTGCAGGTCATCCAGCTCGTTCTCGAAGTCGGTGCAGAGGTCCGGCCATTTCAGCAGCGCGGCCACGATCGCCTCCTCCCGCGGGCGGATGGGGGAGGTGCTGATGCTGGCCTTCAGCCGTGTCACGTCCTCCACCGCCGCGCGGCCCCGTGACCAGGGCGGCGGCTTGCCCCTGTCACCCTGCCAGGGCTTGCGCGCGGGCGGTCGCAGCGCGTCGCGCATCCGGGTCTTCAGGTCGTCGCGGTAGTGCCGCTGCACGGTCTCGTCGGCGATGGAGAAGATCAGTCGGTCGAGGTCCTTCTCCAGCGCCGCGCGGCGCTCCGGCGTGTCGGTCTCCCGGCCCTCGATCAGCGCCTGCCAGAGCACGGCGGTCAACGGTGCGGTCTTCTCCAGCAGCCCGGCGAATGCCTCCCGGCCACTGTTGCGGACCATGTCGTCAGGGTCCACGCCCTCCGCCAGCAGGGCGAAGCGCAGCGACTTGCCGGGTTTCAGCAGCGGCAGGGCGCGCTCCGCGGCGCGGCGGGCAGCGCGCAGCCCGGCGGCGTCACCGTCCAGGCAGAGCACCGGTTCGGAGGTCATCTGCCAGAGCAGGCTGATCTGGTCCTCCGTCACCGCGGTACCGAGTGGTGCCACCGTGTTGCGGAACCCGGCCTCCGCCAGCGCGATGACGTCCATGTAGCCCTCCACCACGATCACGGTTCCGGCGGCGCGCGAGGCCTCCCGTGCCATGGCGTGATTGTAGAGGCTGCGGCCCTTGTCGAAGAGAGGAGACTCTGGACTGTTGAGATACTTGGCGCGGGCATCGCCCAGTGCACGGCCGCCAAAGGCGATCACCCTGTTGCGCCGGTCGCCGATGGGAAACATCAGCCGGTGGCGAAACCGGTCATAGCTGCCGCGCCCGTCGTCCGGTTGGCCGAGCAGTCCCGCCTCCACCAGTTCCCTCTCCGTGAAGCCCCGCTCCAGCAGCGCCGACTTCAGCCCGTCATTGCGGTCGGGGGCATAGCCGAGACGGAACTCCTCGACGGCTTCGTCCCCCAGGCCGCGCTGGCGCAGGTAGTCCCGGGCCTCTCCGCCGCCGCTGCTGCGCAGCTGGGCCTGGAACCACTTCGCCGCCGCCTCGTTCGCGTCGGCCAGCCGCGACAGGTGATCCGCCTTCTCACGCTGTTCCGGTGCGATCCTCGGCACTTCCAGCCCGGCTGCCTCCGCCAGCCGCTCCGCCGCCTCCGGGAAGCTCAGCCCCTCCGTCTGCATCACGAAGTCGAAAGCGGAGCCATGCGCGCCGCAGCCGAAGCAGTGATAGTCGTCGCGATCCTCCGAGACCTTGAAGGACGGGCTCTTCTCGTTGTGAAACGGGCAGCAGCCCCAGTGGTCGCGCCCGCGCTTCTTCAGCGCCACGCGCCGCCCCACCAGCTCCACCATGCTGATGCGGTTGCGTATCTCGTCGAGGAAGCTCTTCGGGAATGCCATGACGGGTACGTTTCAACCGGATAGGGGTCGGTGGGTCAATCCGTGTCCGCGTCAAGCGGTTCGATCAGACCCGGGTCATCATTCTGCACCTTTCCGACCCGTGATGAAACGCGGTACCCGCGCACGTCCGGGTTGGGTCTCAGCAGGGACTGCAGTTCGTCGGTGCTCGCCTCCGGGTCCAGCCAGCGGACATGGTCGTCGCGGTCAAGCATCACCGGCATCCGGTGGTGGATGTCGGCGATGGCCGGTGCCGCCTCCGTGGTGATGATCGTGTAGCTGTCGATCCTGGTTCCGTCCCGGTCCTGCCAGCGCTCCCACAGCCCGGCGAAGGCGAACAGCTGCTGGTCCAGCATGGTGATCCGCCACGGCTCCCGCACCTTCGGTTCCGGCTTCTTCCATTCATAGAAGCCGTCGGCGGGGACCAGGCAGCGCCGTCGCCCGAAGGCTGCGCGGAAGGACGGTTTCTCCGCCACCGTCTCGGCGCGGGCATTGATCAGCTTCGCGCCGCCGCTGCCGTCCTTCGCCCAGGACGGGATCAGCCCCCACTGGATCTCGTGCATCAGCAGTCGCCCGTCCGGGTGGCGGCGGATCACCGGCGCGGTCTGCGTCGGCGCGATGTTGTAGCGCGCGGGCAGGTTCGGCAGGCCCTGGATGGCGAAGGTCTGGCGCATCGCCTCCAGCGGGGAAGTCAGGCTGTAGCGTCCGCACATGTTTCCCTGGCCCCCGTCGCGCCTTCGATTGCTGCCGTTCACCGGGGATGGTACATCCGTGGACCATGAAAGCACCACGCCAGAGCACCATCGACATCCTCGAACGGCTGATCGGTTTCGACACCACAAGCCGCTATTCCAACCTGGAACTGATCGACTGGGTGGTCGGTTTCCTGGCGGAGCGCGGGGTGGAATGCCGCCTGCTGCATGACGAGAGCGGGGAGAAGGCCAACCTCTGGGCCACCATCGGGCCGAAGGACGTGCCGGGCATCATGCTGTCGGGCCATTCCGACGTGGTGCCGGTGGACGGGCAGGACTGGTCCAGCGACCCCTTCACCATGGTGGAGCGGGACGGCAGGCTCTACGGGCGTGGCACGGCGGACATGAAGGGTTTCATCGCCATCTGTCTCAGCCATGTCGATGACTTCCTGGCCCAGGACCTGAAGGTGCCGGTCAACCTGGCGATTTCCTATGACGAGGAAGTCGGCTGCCTGGGTGGGCGGCAACTGGCGGAGATGCTGCGCGGCCTCGACCCGAAGCCGCGCCTGTGCGTGGTGGGGGAGCCGACGATGATGGGCGTCGTCACCGGCCACAAGGGCAAGGTGAGCTATCGCGCCCGCATCAAGGGCTTCGAGTGCCATTCCTCCCTGACGCACCAGGGGGTGAACGCGGTGGAGTACGCGGCGGAACTGATCACCGCCATCCGCGCCCTGTCGCGGGAGAAGCGCGACCACGGTCCCTATGACGAGGCCTTCGACCCGCCCTACACCTCCATCCATGTGGGCGTGGTGCATGGCGGGACGGCGCTGAACATCGTGCCGAAGGACTGCCATTTCGATTTCGAGTTCCGCAACCTGCCTGCCGATGACACGCAGGAGATCTTCGGCCGCATCGAGGCGAAGGCGGACGAACTGACGAGGGAAATGCAGGCGATCCAGCCCGGCACCGGCATCAGCTTCGAGCAGATTTCCTGGTTCGAGGGGCTGGACACGGCTGAGGATGCGGAGGCCACGACCCTGGCCAAGGCGTTCGCCCAGGCCAATGCATCACAGAAGGTCAGCTTCGGGACGGAGGCCGGGCACTACCAGGGGGCAGGGGTGCCGACGGTGGTCTGCGGACCCGGCGACATCGGCCATGCCCACAAGCCGGACGAATTTGTCGGCCTGGCGCAGATCGCGGCGGCGGAGGAGTTCTTCGCCCGCATGATCGAATGGGCACGGCGCGGCTGAGCGGGCCTTCCAGATCGTTCCATCAGATGATGAAATCGCACCTGCCCGCTCCCCCTCCCGGCCACCCAACAAGGATAATCCCGTGGGTGGCCGGGAGGGGGAGCGGGCAGGTGCCGCAATCAAGCAGTGGATTGAACTACCGGTCGAGCAGCAGCTCGGCGAAGCTCTCCAGGTCGCCTTCCGCCTTCGGCCAGACCAGCAGGCCGGTGACGGGACTGTCGTCCCAGGCGGCGAGCTGCTGGCGGATGCGGTCCTTCGGGCCGACCAGCGCCACCTCGTCCACCAACTCGTCGGGCACGGCGGCCACCGCCTCGCGCTTCTTGCCGTCAAGGTAGAGGTCCTGGATCTTCCGCGCCGCGTCCGGGTAACCCATGCGCACGATCAGCTCGTTGTGGAAGTTGCGGTCCTTCGCCCCCATGCCGCCGACATAGAGCGCGAGGTTCTTCTTCACCTCTAGCCGCCCGGCCTCCAGGTCGTCGGTGACGTGCATCTGCATGGGGTAGATGATCTCGAACCCGTCAGGCCGGTTGGCAATGTTCTCCGCATAGACCTCCTGCCGCCAGGGTGAATAGTACAGCGGGTACCAGCCGTCGCAGGTCTCCGCCGCCATGGTGACGTTCTTCGGCCCTTCCGCCCCCAGGAAGATCGGCAGGTCGCTGCGCAGCGGATGGGTGATCGGCTTCAGCGGCTTGCCCAGGCCCCAGCTTCCCGGTGCATCCTCCGGGTAGGGCAGGGGATAGTGCGGGCCGGGACCGACCACCGGCTGCTGGCGCTCCAGCACCTGGCGGATGATGGAGATGTATTCGCGGGTGCGCGACAGCGGCTTGGCGAAGGGCTGGCCGTACCAGCCTTCGACCACCTGCGGGCCGGAGACGCCGAGGCCCAGGATCATGCGCCCGCCGCTCAGGTGATCCAGCGTCAGGGCGTGCATGGCGGTGGAGGTCGGCGTGCGGGCGGAGATCTGCACGATGGCGGTCCCCAGCTTGATGGTGCTGGTGTGCGCCCCGACCCAGGCCAGCGGCGTCAGCGCGTCGGAACCATAGGCCTCCGCCGTGAAGAAGCCCCAGTAGCCCATCCTCTCCGCCTGCACCGCGGTGCCGACGATATCGGCCGGGGGCTGGGCACCCCAGTATCCGACCATGAGTCCGAGTTTCAGTGACATGCTGCCTGGCCTCCCCGCCCCGATTGTCCGTCCTGCCCCGTCCCGACCGTGCTCTGCCGGTTGCACGCTTGAATGCTGCACTGCACAGGCGTAGGTTCCCGCCGCGCGGTGACGCCGCGTCGCGCCCGGCCCTTGATATCGGTCCGGTTGCGGTCCACGGACCATGGAGCAAGAACATGTCCATCCTCGCCTCTTCCCTCAGCCGCATCAAGCCGTCGCCGACCATCGCGGTCACCGCCAAGGCCCGTGAGCTGAAAGCGGCGGGCAAGGACGTGATCGGGCTCGGCGCGGGGGAGCCCGACTTCGATACGCCGGACAACATCAAGGAAGCGGCGATCGCCGCTATCCGCAATGGCGAGACGAAGTACACGGACGTGGACGGCACGCCCGCGCTGAAGCAGGCCATCGTTGCCAAGTTCAAGCGGGAGAACGGGCTGGATTACGAGACCAGCCAGGTCACCGTCGGGACCGGCGGCAAGCAGATCCTCTACAACGCCCTGATGGCCACCCTGAACGAAGGCGACGAGGTGCTGATCCCCGCCCCCTACTGGGTGTCCTACCCGGACATGGTGCTGCTGGCGGGTGGGGAGCCGACCTTCGCGTCCGCCGGTGCCAACGAAGGGTTCAAGCTGCGCCCGGAGGTGCTGGAGGCGGCGATCACGCCGAAGACCAAGTGGCTGGTGCTCAACAGCCCGTCCAACCCCACGGGTGCGGGCTACACCCGCGACGAACTCGCGGCGCTGGGGGAGGTGCTGAAGCGGCATCCGCATGTCTGGGTGATGACCGACGACATGTACGAACACCTCGTCTATGACGATTTCGAATTCACGACCATCGCCCAGGTGGTGCCGGAATTGAAGGACCGGACACTGACCGTGAACGGCGTGTCGAAGGCCTATGCCATGACCGGCTGGCGCATCGGCTACGCCGCCGGGCCGGTGGAACTGATCAAGGCCATGGGCAAGATCCAGTCGCAGTCGACCTCCAACCCCTCCTCGGTCAGCCAGGCTGCGGCGGTGGAGGCGCTGAACGGGCAGCAGGACTTCATCACCGAGCGGCGTAAGGTCTTCGAACAGCGCCGCAACCTGGTGGTGGAGATGCTGAACGCGGCGGAGGGGCTGCACTGCCCGATGCCGGAAGGGGCGTTCTATGTCTACCCGTCCTGCGCCGGCTGCATCGGCAAGAAGACCCCGGACGGCAAGGTGATCGGGAACGACACGGATTTCGTCACCTACCTGCTGGAAAGCGTCGGCGTGGCCTGCGTGCAGGGTGAAGCCTTCGGCCTCGCCCCGCATTTCCGCATCTCCTACGCCACCTCGACGGAGGCGCTGACGGAAGCCTGCACCCGCATCCAGAAGGCCTGCGCCGCTCTGGTCTGAGTCGGCCTTGCGTCGTCCGTGAAGCACGTGGGTACCCGGGTCAAGCCCGGGTACGCCGTCAGTGTGCGTGGGCGGGGCAGGTAAGTCACCATCACCGCCCGTCTCACGGCGCTCGCGGACTTGATCCGCGAGCCTACCTTGCGGCGTCGGTGCGGCACGTGGGTACGCGGGTCAAGCCCGGGTACGCCGCCGGTGTGGGTGGCAGGGCCAGGTGAGTCACCACCTCCGCCATCCTTGAAACCCACCGCAGACAGTGCGCGCCGCGTTACCCCTTGCGGCGCTGGTTGAGGCCGATATGGCGACCGGCCTCGGGCGGAGGCGTCAGCTTCGCATGGCTCTCCGCGATCTCGGCCAGGCGCCGCTGCACGGTGTCCGCCATCGGTGCGGTGCGGCGGGTGGCGCGGCTGACATGCAGGGACATCAGTTCGTTTGTGGCGGCGCGAAAACCTTCCGTGCCATGGATCATCTCGTGGATGTAGTGGATGCGCTTGGCGTCGTGGCCCAGCAGGGTGGTGCGGAAGGTCAGCGGATCACCCTCCTTCACCTCCTGCAGGTAGTTGACATGGGCCTCCAGCGAGAAGGTGCTGACCTGCTCCGCCTCCCGGTGCGCCGTGGTGAGGCCGCAGGCATCCAGGAAGGCATCGGTCGCGTAGTCGAACACCACCAGGTAATAGCCCATGTTCATGTGACCGTTATGGTCGATCCATTCGGGCCGGACCCGGTCGGTGTAGAGCTGGAACGGGGCGGTGACCGGGATCATGCACGTTTCTCCTTCTCGGCCGTCAGGGCGATGCGGCGGGCCTCCGCCGTCTCGACGATCTCGAAGCGCCGCTCATCATCGGCGCGGGCCCATTCCCCGATCTCGGCGCGGTTGCGGTAGCAGCCGATGCACATGTCCCGACCGGGGTCGAGGATGCAGACGGAAATGCAGGGGGAGGGGACGCTGGTTCGCGGCATCAGCCCTTGCCCATCCCGGCCTTTGCCCTCAGCCCGGAGATGGTGGCGGTCGGTGACAGCACGTCGGGGTCGATGCGGATCTCGATCAGGCTGGGGCCGCTGGCCGCCAGGCCCTTCTCCAGCGCCGGGAAGAAATCCTCCGTCCGTTCCACCACGGTGCCGTCCATGCCGTAGGCGTGGGCGATGGCGGCGAAGTTGGGGTTCTTCAGTTCCGTCGCGATCTCGCGGCCGGTGTAGTCCCGTTCCTGGTGCATGCGGATGGTGCCGTACATGCCGTTGTTCACGACGATGAAGACGATGGGCAGGTCGTACTGCACGGCGGTGGCGAATTCCTGCCCGTTCATCATGAAGCAGCCGTCGCCGGAGAAGCTGATGACGTGCCGGTCCGGGTGGGTCAGCTTCGCCGCCACGGCCGAGGGCACGCCATAGCCCATGGAGCCGGAGGTCGGCGCGACCTGCGTGCGCCAGCGCTTGTGGCGCATGAAGCGATGCACCCAGGTGATGCAGTTGCCGCCGCCATTGGTGACGATGGTGTCGGGCGGCAGCTTCTCGGAAATGTGGTGGATGATCTCCGCCAGCTGCACATCGCCCGCCATCGGGATCGGCGTCGACCATTCCAGGAACCGCTGGTGCGCCTCCGCGATCACGCCACGGTCCGGGCGCACCGCCATCCCCTCCACCGCGCGGGCGAAGGCGGCCGGGGTGGCGACCAGCCCCAGGTCGGCCTGGTAGACGCGGCCGATCTCCTCCGGGTCCGGGTAGACATGGACCAGCTTCTGCTTCGGGCGGGGAATGTCGAAATGGCTGTAGCGGCCGGTGGTCATCTCCCCCAGCCGGGCGCCGACGCAGACCACCAGGTCGGCGGTGGTGATGCGGCGCACCAGTTCCGGGTCCGGGCCGATGCCCGATACGCCCATGTAGGCGGGCGCGGTGTTGTCGATGAAGTCCTGGCAGCGGAAGGAGGTGCAGACCGGCATGTCGTTCGCGGCGCAGAAGGCGGCCAGCCGGTCGGCGGTGTCCTGTGACCAGCGGGAGCCGCCGACGATCATGACGGGCCGTTCCGCCGCCGCCAGCATGGTCTCGAACTGCTGCATGTCCTGCGGCGTCGGCGCGATCTCCGGCGTGCGCCAGGGTGTGCCCACCGCCGCCTCTACGGCATCCCGCAGCATGTCCTCCGGCAGGGCGATGGCGACCGGGCCGGGACGCCCGGCAGTGGCGTTGTGGAAGGCGCGGCTGACATATTCCGGCACGCGGGCGGCATCCTCGATCTGGCCGGTCCACTTGGTCAGCTGCTCGAACATGCGCCGGTAGTCGATTTCCTGGAACGCTTCGCGGTCCACCTGCTCCCGCGCCACCTGGCCGATGAACAGGATCATGGGCGACGAGTCCTGGAAGGCGATGTGCAGGCCGGGGGAGGCATTGGTGGCGCCGGGCCCGCGGGTGACGAAGCAGATGCCGGGGCGGCCGGTCAGCTTGCCATAGGCTTCCGCCATCATCGCCGCGCCGCCTTCCTGGCGGCAGGTGATCAGCTTGATCGAGGGCTGGTCGTACAGGGCGTCGAGGGCGGCGAGGTAGCTTTCGCCCGGCACGCAGAACGCCAGGTCGGCCCCGTGCTTCGCCAGGCTGTCGACCAGCAACTGCCCGCCTGTCCTGTGATTCGTGGCCATCCGACGTCCCTCCCCGACCGTGATCGCCCGCTTCCCGCAGGCTGACCACGGGACGCTAGGTTTTTCGGCCCCGGGGCGCAACCGACGACAGCGGCAAGGTGTCATGCCTGTCATCCGCTGGCGGCGATTGACCGTACCCCGGTGACTGCTAGGTTCGGCAGGTATCAAGGGGAGCGAGACCATGGGTTTCTTCAATTTCGAACCGGCAACCCTGCCGCCGGAGGCGGAGGCGCTGCGACCGCAGGTCCGGGCGTTCCTGGACGAGGCACTGAAGGACCGGCAGCCGGTGGAGCGGGCCTGGAACTGGATGGGCCACGACCAGGACTTCAGCCGCAAGGTGGGCGAGCAGGGCTGGCTGGGCATGACCTGGCCGAAGGAATATGGCGGCGGCGGACGTACCTTCTTCGAACGCTACGTGGTGATGGAGGAGATGCTGGCCGCCGGTGCGCCGGTGCAGGCCCACTGGGTCGCCGACCGGCAGAGCGGACCGCTGCTGCTGCGCTTCGGCACCGAGGAGCAGCGGGAGTTCTTCCTGCCGCAGATCATCAGCGGCAATGCCTGCTTCTGCATCGGCATGTCGGAACCGGATTCGGGCTCCGACCTCGCCGCGACCCGCACCAAGGCGGAGAAGGTCGATGGCGGCTGGAAGGTGAACGGCACCAAGGTCTGGACCTCCAGCGCCCACCTGGCCCACTACATGATCGGCCTGTTCCGCACCGATGCGGAGGACAAGCATGGCGGCCTGAGCCAGTTCATCGTCGACATGAAGTCGCCCGGCCTGACCGTCAGCCCGATCATCAACCTGGCCGGCAACCACCATTTCAACCAGTGCGTCTTCGACGACGTCTTCGTCCCCGACAACCGCCTGGTGGGCAAGCCCGGCAGTGGCTGGAACCAGGTGGTGGCGGAACTGGCGTTCGAGCGCAGTGGCCCCGAGCGCTACCTGAGCTGCATCCAGCTGATCCTGGAACTGCTGGGCGTGGCCGCGGAAAGCCGCGATCCGGCGATGGTGGAGGAAGTGGGGCGCCTGTCGGCCCATGCCCTGACGCTGCGGCGCATGTCGCTGTCCGTCGCGGGCAAGCTGCAGCGCGGGGAGAACCCGGCGCTGGAGGCCAGCGTGGTCAAGGATGTCGGCGGCGTGTTCGAACAGTCGATCCCGGAGATCGCGGCCCGGCTGGTGGAGGAGGAGCCGACCCTGGTGGGCGGTGACAACTTCCAGCAGGTGCTCGCCTTCCTGACCATGGAAGCCCCTTCCTTCAGCCTGCGCGGCGGCACCCGCGAGATCCTGCGCGGCATCATTGCACGGGGGCTTGGCCTCAGATGAGTGAACTTCGCAACATCCTGACCGACAGCGTCAACGGTCTGTTCGGTGATCGCGTGACCCGCGAACTGCTGACCCGGTTCGACGAGACCGGCGACGATGGCGGCATCTGGGCCGAGGTGGAGGCCCAGGGCCTGACCCTGCCTCTGGTGTCGGAGGAAAATGGCGGCGTCGGCGGCGAATGGCGGGATGCGCACGTGCTGCTCTCCGCCGCCGGGTTCCATTCCGCCCCGGTGCCGCTGGCCGAGACCATCCTGGCAAGCTGGCTGGCCGAGAAGGCGGGTCTGGCGGTGCCGGAGGGCATGGCCACCGTGATCGACGGCAGCGACGGCAGCCTGAGCGTCAGCGGCAACGGGGCGTCGGCGAAGCTGTCGGGCAAGTCCGCCCGTGTTCCCTGGGCATCGAAGGCGGCTTCGGCGATCTTCGTGGCGATGCAGGACGGTGGCGCGGTCGTCGGGCAGGTCCGGCTGTCGGATGCCCGTGACATCAGTGCCAGCCAGAACATGGCGCGGGAGCCGCGCGACGATGTCAGCTTCGACGGTGCGCCGGTGACGGTTGCGCACCTGCCCAACGACCTGCCGCGCGACGTGGTGCTGCAGTACGGGGCCATGGTGCGGTCCGTGCAGATTGCCGGGGCGATGGACAAGGTGCTGACCCAGACGGTGCAGTACGCCAACGAACGCACCCAGTTCGGGCGCCCGCTGGGCAAGTTCCAGGCGATCCAGCAGGAACTGTCGCGCATGGCCGGGGAGGCCGCGGCATCCGGGGTGATCGCGGAGGCACCTTTCGCGGCGCTGGATGCCGGGCAGAACCCGGAATGGCAGATCGCCGCCGCCAAGGCCCGCACGTCGGAGGCCGCGGGCGTCGGCGCCACGGTGGGGCACCAGACCCATGGCGCCATCGGCTTCACCTACGAACACAGCCTGCACTTCGCCACCCGCCGGCTCTGGTCCTGGCGCAGCGAGTTCGGCGGCGCCCGGTTCTGGTCGCGCAGGCTGGGCGAGCGTGCCGTCGGGCGCGGGGTGGAGAACTTCTGGGCCGATATTGTCGCAGGATAGGGCAGGCAGCATGACCACGTACGAATTCATCACGGTTGGCCGCGACGAACGGGATGGCGGCGTCATTGCCACCATCACCCTCAACCGGCCGACGAAGCTCAACGCCATGTCCACGGCCATGAACCGGGAACTGCAGGCAGCCGCCTATGACCTGGCCCGCGATGACAGCCTGCGGGCGGTCATCCTGACGGCGGCGGGCAAGGCCTTCGTCGGCGGTGCCGACATCCGGGAGATGGCACAGCTTGACCGCCACACCGCGCGGACCTTCATCACCAACCTGCACCTGGCGATCGACGAGATCCGCCGCATCCCGGTGCCGGTGATCGGCCGCATCAACGGCTTCTGCCTGGGGGCCGGGCTGGAACTGGCGGCGGTCTGCGATTTCCGCGTCGCGGCGGAGGGCGCGAAGTTCGGCATGCCGGAGGTGCGCGTCGGCATGCCCAGCGTGATCGAGGCGGTGCTGCTGCCGCGCCTGATGGGCTGGGGCAAGGCGACCGAGATCCTGCTGACCGGCGACATGATCGACGCGGCGGAGGCCATGACCTGCGGCCTGGTGCAGAAGGTCGTGCCGGCGGAACAGCTGGACCGGCAGGTGGAGTCCTGGGTGAGTTCGCTGCTCGAATCGGCACCGGACGCGGTCAGGATGCAGAAGCGGCTGATCCGCAGCTGGCAGGACATGCCGATCGACGCCGCGATCAATGCCGCCATCGACGCCTTCGAGGAAAGCCACGCCGGGGACGAACCGCGCACCTATCTCTCCCGCTTCCTGCAGGGCTGAACGCGCGCGAGCCGTCGCCCGGGGGCGGGCATTTACCAAACCTTCAGACGGCGCTGCCTAGGCTGGGGGACCAACCGAAACCTGCGGCAGTGCGCGTTCCCCATGGCCTTTGACCGATCCCGACCGGTGCTGATTGTCGATGACTATCGCGACATCGTGCGCCTGCTGACCAACCTGTTGCGGGAGCTCGGCTTCAGCGACGTGGACAGCGAGGCGAACGGCGCCCGCGCGCTGCGCCGCCTGCGCAGCCGCGACTACGCGCTGGTGCTGTGCGACTGGAACATGACCCCGATGACCGGCCTGCAGCTGCTGAAGGAGGTGCGGGCGGACGCGAAGCTGGCCGACCTGCCCTTCATCATGGTGACCGGCGTGACGGCAGCGGAGCATGTCCAGGCGGCCCGGCAGGCGGGCGTCAGCAACTACATCGTCAAGCCGTTCAACGTGCAGACCGTGCGCAACCGGATCGAGGCCACCGTCGGCCGTTTCGCCCCGTTGCCGCACGCCCCGTCCGTCGTCTGAGCAGCCCACCGGCCCCCACCGGGAAAAACCCCTTGTACAGGTCGCCACGCCCCGTCTATACCCGGCGGTGGAGAGGTGGCCGAGTGGCTTAAGGCGCTCCCCTGCTAAGGGAGTGGGGACTAATCCTCCCTCGTGGGTTCGAATCCCATCCTCTCCGCCATTAAGTCTTTGTTTTTATTGGTATAATTTCGTTCTCCGGGACTGTCTCCCCGAACCCCCGGCTTCCGCGGGGCACTGCGCCTTGATACTCCTGACTGCGAACCCGAGAACGCTTCGGCGCGTCGATTCTCCCTTGGCGCGGCCGTGTATTCTCTGCCGGCGTTTCAGCGGTTCGCTTTGGTGTCTGGGGGGATGCGGCTCAGTTGAAGCCCAGCAGTAGTGCCCTCTGATCATCCCAGTGCAGCGGCAGGTCGATGCGCTTGATCAGCGTCTCGGCAGTGAGCTCGGATGGCTGTCGCCCGGCCAGGATTGCCCCGGTGATGTCGGGGGCGAGGAAGGCCAGCGGCAGGACCTGGCTGATGTGGCGGTCACTGACACCTTCTGATCTGGCGATGTCCGAGAGGGTTGCTGCCCGGCCCTGCTTCAGGTCGTTGAACCAGGCATGTGCCTGCACCACGCAACGGATGAGGCGCGGGTCGGGGTTTGCCGGTGCCTCTCCCTTGTCGGGTCCATCAAGCACTATCCGCATCTCGACACCGCGTCTGCGGATGCAGGTCGGAATGTGTTGGGTGATTGTGATGTCGGGCAGTCCGGTCATGGATGACAGGTCGAGCGTGATCTCTATCCGGTCGCTGTCGAGTACGACGCGATCCGCGAGATCGAGGGGATGCTTCCCGGTTCCTGAGGGGTCTGGATTGCTGGTGGTGGTGCCCGTGCCCGGGTTCGTGCTTGTGGAGACCCTGTCCAGTAACGCGCCGATCCGGTCTGCGGGTATGCCGCTGTCCCGTGCCGCCTCTGCCAGCCGTGCCGGGTTGCTGATCAGTGCCGTGATGGCATCAGCGGTGATCCGCTCGATCTCCCGCGCCGGTAACCGCCAGCCGCTGTCGGTGGTGTTCTCACCCACGGTGCCATTCACAAGGTGCCGCGAGACATAGTAGCGATAGCGCCTGCCGGACTTCACCGCGTGACTGGGTGTCAGGGGATGACCCTCCGCATCGAACAGCTTGCCCATCAGCGAACTTGGTTCTGTCCTCCGGGTGGGCATGCTGCGCTTCCGCCCCCGGTTGGCGGTCAGCTTCATCTGCACCGCGTCCCACGTGGGCCGGTCGATGATGGCCGGATGCAGTCCCTCGTGTATCTCGCCCTTGTGGGCAATGCAGCCGACATAGAGCGGGTTGCCCAGCAGCTTGTAAATATAACCCCGTGACAGCGGACGCCCGCCGGCCGATCGCTTCGTGACAGGAGAAGCATCTTCTCTCGTTCTCCTGTCGTCCCGTTCCCGGTTCCGCTTGCCGTCTGCATGCCTTCCCGTATCCGGTGTCGCGCCGGTCGGTGTATCGATCACCGACCCATTCGTATCATCGCCCTCTGGCGGCTCGGTAACGGCATCAGCGCCAGTCCTGGTCTCATCCGGTCTCCTGACCTTGGTGGTGAGCCCAAGGGCATCGGCAGCTTGCTTCACAAGCCTGACGTTGCCCAGTTCGAGATAGAGCTCGAAGATCTTCCTGACGGTCCTTGCTTCCTCCTCGTTGATGGTGAGTGTCCTGCCGTCCGGCTCGTAGCCCAGCGGCACGAAGCCGCCCATCCACATGCCCTTCTTCTTCGATGCAGCGATCTTGTCGCGGATACGCTCTCCCGTGACCTCGCGCTCGAACTGGGCGAAGGAGAGCAGCATGTTGAGCGTCAGCCGTCCCATGGAGGTGGTGGTGTTGAACTGCTGGGTGATGGAGACGAAGGAGACACCATGCGCATCCAGCACATCGACGATGATGGAGAAGTCGGCCAGTGAACGGGTCAGGCGATCGACCTTGTAGACGATGATGGTGTCGATCTTCTGTGCCTTGATATCCGCCAGCAGGCGGGTCAGTGCCGGGCGGTCCATGGTGCCGCCGGAGAAGCCACCATCATCATAGGGGTCGGGCAGTAGCTTCCAGCCTTCGCCGGCCTGGCTGCGGACATAGGCCTCGCAGGCTTCGCGCTGGGCGTGCAGGGAGTTGAAGTCCTGGTCCAGCCCGTCCTCGGTGGACTTGCGGGTATAGACCGCGCAGCGCCGTACCGAGTTCTCGTTGCTTCTCCTCTTCCTGCGCCTGCCGCCAGTGACCGTCATGGCCTTTGCCCCTTCAGGCCGAAGAACAAGGGGCCGGACCAGCGGGTGCCGGTGATCTCGCGGGCAACGGCGGAGAGGGAGTTCCATTCCCGGCCGCGATACTGGACGCCGTTCTCGAGGATGATCACCTCGTGAGTGACGCCCTGCCAGTCACGCAGCAGGCGGGTGCCGGGCTTGATGGTCACGGCGGATGCGGAACGATGGTGGTCACCGGCCGATGCAGAGATCTTGCCCTCGCGCATGGACCTGGCCGTCCGTTCCAGCTGACGGGTCAGGCCAGCGGGCATGCCGCCCGCTGCTTCCAGCTGCATCTCGTGTGCCAGGGCGCGCACAAGGATCTCCCGACGCATGTACTTCGGTGGAGACTGGCCAAAGGCATCTTCCCAGCGTACGTGAAGCTCGGACTTGTCGAGGCTGGACAGGGCATCAAGACCCTCGTGCGAGACCTTGCCCTGCCGCTTTGCCGACCGCCGGCTCACGGGATGATCCGGTAGACACGGCCACGACCTTCTGTTGTCTCCGACATCACGGTGAGGCCCAGCTTCTTCCGGACAGTGCTGCTGATGGCGCCGCGCACGGAGTGTTGCTGCCAGCCGGTGGCCTGCACCAGTTCCTCGAGGCTGGCACCGCCGTCGCGCCGGAGCAGGTTGACCAGCAGGGCCTGGCGGGTGCCGGGGCGGATATGGGGAGCGGTGTTGGCCGACCCGGGCGCTGCTGGTTCACGGGAATCAGCAGCCGTCGCACTGGGAGCGGCTTCCTGCCCGGTGGAGGGTGTCGCTTCATCGGATGCCACATCCTCAGCCACGTCTTCTTCATCCACTATGCCGAGGGCGTCGAGACCGGCGCGTGTGATCGTGAGTGTCAGCCGCTCGAAGTCGTCACCAGTGCGCCAGACCCGTTCCTGGCCGTGACAGGCGCCAATTGGGGCAGAACCGGTAGCACGTGATCCGATGCCTGAAGTCCCCGCTCCATGCAGGGGGCGCTCCTCGACCAGGCCCTTGCGAAGCAGGCTGGACAGGACGGACGAGATGGCGCCGCCGTTGATGGTCAGGCAGTCGGGTAATGGCAAAATGGAGCCATCCTCGGCCTGCGCGGCGTTGGACAGGATGACGAGCTGGGTGTCGGTGAGGTGGGACATGAGAGCCTCCTGGTGTCATGGAGGCGTTTCGATCGGCAGGACCCCGGTGGTCAGCCGATACGCCTCCCACGACCCTGGGCCCTGCCGATCGGTCGGTCAGGGCCGGCGGAGGTTGTCATGCGATGAGCCGGAGGGCTCAGGGGGTGATCAACTCCGCAGGCCAAGCAATGCTTGCCTGGGCGTGACAGTCCAGTTGAACTCGGCAAACTCAAAAAGTTTGATCCGAAAATTGGCGGTCCAAAAACGGTCGAACTCAGAGAGCAGAGCAATTCCACTATGCATCTGTGCGGGTTCAGAATTTCGAATTTCAGTAATGTTCGCGAATGTAGGCGTAGGCGCGCTCGAACAACTCTGCATCCTGGTGCAGCTTGTATTTGAACAGTGTCTGCCGCAGAGCCTTTTTCACCTCGCGTTCGCCTGCATGGGTGGCCTGCCAGCCATCGAACCGGACAGCGCGAACAATTTCGTCGATATCATCGACGACGCGCCGAACCATGATCGGGGTCTCTCCATTCTTGGCTTCCTCGAAAAGCTCAGTGAGAGCCGCCTTGCCACGGTCGATGTCTACTTCGACAGGGGTATCGCGTTCCATCTTGACGACATCCTTCGCGAGCTTGAGCAACTCCTTCAGGAAATCGATACTGAGAAGCAAACCTTGCTGATGCCGGTTCTTCAGATCCTCGAGCCGCTCTGCCAGTGCCTTGTACTGAGGATTGCCAGCGTGCTTTCGAAGGCGGCCTGTCAGCTTGACGGAGATTTCCTTCGCCTTCTTTTCAGGGTCGGGATTGCCGAGAACCGCCTCAAGAAGCTCCGCGTCCATCACCAGAGTATCGAGATCATCCCGCACGGCATCGACATGTACGCTCTGATGGATCAGCTCGATGGTTTTTACCCCAAGTTGATGCCAAAGCAGCTTACCGGTGCCCGTTGACGGCTTCAGGGACTCGTAGACTTGCGCCAGCCAGCGATAGTCCTTCTCGTGCGGTGTCAGAATCGGATCTGGCGACAGTGCTTCCCAGATACGGCTGAGAATGCTGAAGTCGGATGCGAAGGCGTCGCGCCGCTCGTCATCGGGCAGGCAGTCCTGCGCGGCAATCAGGCCCTGGTACCCGGTGAGGGTTCGGTCCACCCCTGCGAAGTACTCCAGGCACTTCTGGATTGCCGAGGGCAGCATCGCGGCCAGTTCAGCGATGTTTGAGACGGCCTTCTGAACGCCTTTCTCGTCGAACTTCAGCGCCTGCGCGACATCGTCGAAGATCCCGAGGTAATCCACGATCAGACCGTGGGTCTTCTGCTCGCCATAGGGACGGTTTGTTCGGCAGATTGCCTGCAACAGTGTGTGATCGCGCAGCGGCTTGTCCAGATACATCGTCTGCAGGATCGGAGCGTCGAAACCGGTCAACAGCTTCGATGTGACGATGATGATCTTCAGCGGGTCCTTGGGGTCGCGGAACCGATCAAGCAGCTTCTCTTCCGCATCCCGGTCGCGCTTGTAGGCCGCATACTGGTCCTCGCCGCTCTTGACCGACATGACAATGTCTGACGCTTCAGGCGGCAACAGCTTGTCGAGCTCTTGTTTGTAGAGCAGGCAGCTTTCACGGTCGAAAGTGACGACCTGCGCGCCGAAACCGTTGGGCGCGACCTTCTCCTGATAGTGTTTGGCGATGTCTCCACAGATCGCCTGGATGCGCTCAGGGGCCTTCACGAGGATCGACATCTTTGCGGCCGCACGGCCGAGCTTGTCCTTGTCCTCGTCCGTCAACCCATTGGTCAGTTCGGCATAGGCCGCTTCGATTGCCTGCTGATCGATATGCAAGTCGACCAGTCGCGGCTCAAAATGCAGTTCCTTTGTTGCGCCGTCCCGGATCGAGTCGTTCAGGCCATAGCGGCTCATGTAGCCGTTCTCGTCGATCTCAGCACCGAAGGCGTAGAAGGTGTTGCGGTCGGCGCGGTTGATCGGGGTGCCGGTGAGCCCGAACAGGAAAGCGTTTGGCAGCGCCTCGCGCATTTTCCGGCCCAGACCACCTTCCTGCGTGCGGTGCGCCTCGTCCACCATGACGATTATGTTGTCACGGTCATTCAGAACGCCGTCCGTTTCGCCGAATTTGTGGATCGTGGTGATGACGACCTTTCTGGTGTCCTTGGACAACATATCGGCCAGCTCCTTGCGGCTGTCGGTGCGCACAAGGTTGGCCATGTCGGCGGCGTAGAAAGTGCCTGCGATCTGACTGTCGAGGTCGATGCGGTCAACCACCACCAGAACGGTCGGGTTCTTTAGCGCGGGGTGCAGGCGCAGCTTGCGGGCGGCGAAAAGCATCAGCAGCGACTTGCCGGAGCCCTGGAAGTGCCAGATTAGCCCCTTGCGCACCTGACCGGCCACGACGCGTTCGACGATCTTGTTGACGCCTTCGACCTGCTGATAGCGCGCGATGATCTTGATGCGCTGCTTGCCCTTCTGCGTCGCAAAGGCGGTGAAATTGGCGAGCAGGTCCAGCACCATCGCCGGGCGCAGCATGTCAGTGACGGCCTTTTCGACCTCGCCCATCGACTGCAACACATCTTCATCCGTCCGCCACGGACCCCAGAGATCGACGGGCATCCGGACAGAGCCGTAGCGGCATTCCTTCCCCTCGGTGGCGACCGAGAAGACGTTCGGCACGAACAGTTCCGGTATGTTCTTCTCGTAATCGTCATGGACCTGGAGTGCTGCGTCGAGCCAGCTTTGGCTGGAGCGGACTGGCGTCTTGGCCTCGATCAGGACAAGCGGCAGGCCGTTGACCAGCAGCACCAGATCGGCGCGCTTTTCGGTCTTGCCTGCGCGGAAGGTGAACTGCTGGGTGATGACAAAGCTGTTCTGCTCGATATCGTCGAAGTCGATCAGGCGGATGGTGACGTGTTCGCCATTCGCGCCAAAAGGCATGGAGCGTTCGCCGAGCATCCAGGCGCCGAACTCCTCGTTGGCTTTCACCAGCCCGTCCGAGCGCGCGCTCATGACGATGGCGCGCAGGCGATAGAGCACGTCGTCCACGCGGCTCGGATTGGCGGCGATGTCGGGGTTCAGGCGGATCAGGGCATCGCGCAGATAGGGTTCGACCAGTGCCTCCTGCGACTGGCGTGGCAGGTCGGCGGGGCCGACGAAATGCCAGCCAAGGCCGGAGATCGCGCCACCCTGCCGGGCGAGGCCTGGCGTGACAGTGGCCGGGCTGGTCGTCCCTGTGAGACGGTCCCGGATGAAGGCTTCGACAGTGTTGGCTTCGTTAAAGGTCATTGCTGGAACCAACCTGTCCAAACAGAGCCTCAGAGAAAATACTATTGAATATCGACTTTACTTCAGCGGCACGCTTTGTTGCGGCCTCGGCGGCACACCTTATGCGATCTAGATCGCTGACAATTCTTTCTTGTTCCGCCAAATCAGGCAGTACTATTCGGATCTTCATTAGATCACGTTGATGAAGCCGCGAGCGACGCACGGCTGTTCCGCGACAATGTGCCTTCATTTCTCTCCAGAAAGGCGGCTGTCGAAAAAGCCAGCCGAGATATTTTGGCAAGACGCGGGACTGATCTGGCGAAAGCGTAGGGAATTCTGGGCTCACCACGGCGCCGGCAAAGTCTTTTGGCACTACTGCAATTGAACCTTCCCAAGCGGTCAGCTTGCGCATGACGATTTGGTCTGCTTTAAGAATGTGAAGTTTTTTGTAGCGTGTTTTCGAGCCGGGCATTATTTCGCTCTCATATAGGCCCGCGCCCTTATTAAAGACGCCAGCCACTCGATACTCGACGCCCTTTTTTACGTCAGTCTTTTGGATGTCTTCCTCACACACTTCGCCCAATTCAATACCATCGTCACAAACGGTACTTCCGAGGTATTTTTCTCCAAAAGCTCTCTCGATGCTTTGGGCCGCTATTGCTGCCGAAGTAAGACTTGAGAAGCTCTTTTCTGCTGCTCCCAAAGCGTCGACCACGCGCGCCTGCTCTTGGATCGGTGGCAGCAAAAATTCCTCCTTCGCGAGCGTCTTCCAGTTGATCGTCGGCGAGAGCGAGCCCACCGAGATTCTCAGCGCCCTTTCCATGAAGAGGTCGCTTTGCATGAAGAACGGGAGGAAATCTGGGATTATCGCTCCCTCTTTTGCTCGGAGCACCATTGCGTGTGCAGAACAGATGCCTTTGAAGTCAGCAACCGCAACTTTACGGGTATAGACCCTACGTTTTCCAAAGATGATGTCGCCCGGCTGAAACAGAAGCTTGGTGGACTCGACCTCGCTGGTGTCGCCCCACCGGCGAATGCGCAGGCTGTCGGGATCAAGGTGCTCCAGCCCAACGTAGCGTTCAACGTCCGCCTCTGCGGGCATCACACGCTGGTTGATCTGATCCGCCAATTGATCGAAGCGGTAGGAGGTCAATTTCGACGGGCGCTCAAGCATCGGCGTCCTCCGCAGGCTCTAACCCGTCGAGCATATCTACCAGCGCATCCATGCCGGTCCAGAACCCGCGCCCCTCGGCATCGAAAATGTTCCAGGCGGCGGTCAGGGTCACGGCCTCACCTACGGGCACGTCAGGCTTTGGCTTCTTCACATAGCGGGCGATGGACAGGTTCCCCTCGGCCGCCAGCACATCGGAGTTGGTGATAACGCCGGCAAAGCCGGGGGCGTCGGTGAAATCCTGATAAGCCGCAAGGATGCGCGCCTGATGATCCGGGCTGAGGAAGCTTTGCGCCCGTTCGCGTGCGATCTCGGCCACAGCGTCGATGAACAGGATGCGCCCTTGGCGGTCAGCTGGCTTCTTGCTGCGACAGAGGATGACGCAGGCCTCCATCGGGGAGTTGTAGAACAGCCCCGGCCCGAGCCCGAGCACGCATTCCACCAGATCGGCCTCGATCAGCTTGCGCCGCATCTCGGCCTCTTCGTTGCGGAAGAGCACGCCGTGGGGGAACAGGATCGCGCAGCGCCCAGTTTCGGGGTCCATGCTGTTGAGGATGTGCTGAAAGAAGGCGTAGTCCGCGCGCCCCTGCGGCGGGGTGCCGAGGAAGTTGCGCCCCCAGACATCCTTTTCCCACGCGCCACGGTTCCATTTCTTGATGGAGTACGGCGGATTGGCGAGGACCACGTCGAAGGTGCGGAGTTCATCGCCCTGCGCGAAGGCGGGGGCGACCAGCGTGTTGCCGCTGGCGATCTGGAAGTCCGACACGCCGTGGATGACGAGGTTCATCCGGGCGATGGCGGCGGTGATGGTGATGAGCTCCTGCCCGTAAAGCCCCATGGTGCGCGTCTCGCCGCTGCGCCGCTTCACCTCGGCAAGGCAGGAGATCAGCATGCCGCCGGTGCCGCAGGTCGGGTCGTAGATGCTCTCGCCCGACTTCGGCTCGAGCATCTGCGACATGAGGTGGACCAGCGTGCGGTTGGTGTAGAACTCCTGCGCGGTGTGGCCGCTGTCGTCGGCGAACTTCTTGATGAGGTATTCGTAGCCGTTGCCGAGCTCGTCCTCCGGCACGGCGGCGAGCGTCAGGTCGTGCTTCGAGAAGTGTTCTATCAGATTCTTGAGCGTGGCGTCGGGCATCTGGCCCTTGTCGGTCCAGGGCGCGTTGCCGAAGACGCCCTGCAGCCGCTCGGGGTTGGCCGCCTCGATGGCGAGGAAGGCCGAGAGCATGGCCCGCCCCACGTCCTTTGGCGCGCTGCGCACGTCGTTCCAATGTGCACCCTCAGGAATGACGAAGCGGTCATTGGCGGTAGCGGTCGCGTAGCCTTCGTCGTCGGTTTCGTCGAGCGCGTCCTGGTAATCCTCGTCCCAAACGTCGGAGAGGCGTTTGAAGAACATCAGCGGGAAGATGTACTGCTTGTAGTCGCTGGCATCGACGAGGCCGCGCAGCAGCGTCGCCGCGCCCCAGAGATAGCTTTCGAGTTCGCGCTGACTAAGCATCCGCATCCTCTTCGGGATCGGTCGATGCACCGGTCGGTAGGGGCTTTTTGGTTTCGATGTCACCTTTGAGCTCAATTCGAGATCCAACGTATTTAGTGATCAGATCATGTGCAATCCGATCATCATATCGGGAAGCTTCGATAGTACGGTCGGCCCTCACCCCCCAATGGGAATCACCAACCCTGAGCGTGAAACTCTCAATTCGAGACAGAATACAAGTATAAGTAATAATTTTCTTTTGCTGTTCGAGCGGCGCTATAACGAAATTTGTTGCAGTAAAGTCAAAAGAAAATTTCCCGAGATCCTTGCCGACATGTGATCGTATGGTCGTGGGTTCGGGTGTGATTGACACGTCACTTGCTGAACATTGCCCTGGACAAGTCAAGGCATCTACCCAAGCACGCCGACCAACGCCCTTTATGTTTCGTGAAAGATGTTGATCAACGACACCAGAGTAAACATGCAGCAAGTACCGACCGACGTTTGATCTGTTTTCCTTCCTTCCGTCTGCCTGGAGTGCTTTCGGAACGCCTCTCGGGCTCAGAACCAGGATCCGATATAGATCGGCAAGCAGACTGCCAGTATGAAGTGATTGATTGGCATTGTCTTTCGGCATGCCGTTTCTTTGGTTATAAGATCGAAAAAATTTGGCCTCAAGCCAATTAGAGTGGCGCCAGCCATAGGCCGACATTGCCATATTTGCCACCTTTAGATCATGTAGGTTGACGACCAGATCGGCTCTCAGATAGCGCGGCTTAAATGGTGCCTTCGCTGATTTAACTGCTTGTTCCTTCTTCCGGTACAGCCTTTCGCAATGAATCATTGAAAGCGGGTTCTGGATGTTTCGTGCATTCAGTTCCTGAAGGACTGCCATGGAGAAGGCCGCAACAATTCCTCCTTCATGTTCCTGAGAAGGATAACCTGAACCCGATAATATCTCGGGCAGAGATTGAATCGCCTGTTCATAAATCATTCAAGCCAGCCACCTTCATTCAACACAAGCCGCAGATGATTCTCGGCCGCCCGCGCGTCGGCAAGGGCCGATTTGAACGCCTCGACGGCTTCGGGCAGCGGCGGGATGTCTTCGCCGATAGGCGGTAGCACATAGCGAGAGATGTTCAGCGTCCAGCCTTCCTTCATGATCTCGTCGATGGTCGCGACCTTGGCACGATCCTCGACATCCTCGAAGGCGCGGTACCAGGTGACGATCTGGTCGCTGTGTTCCTGGTCGAGGAAATTCTGTGCGCGGCCTTTACGGAACAGGCCCGACGCATCAATGATCAGGACCTTGTTCTTCCGGTCGGCAGGCTTCTTGCGTCGCAGAACGACGATGCAACCGGCAAGCTGAGTGCCGTAGAACAGGTTCGGGGCGAGACCGATAACCGCCTCGATCATATCATTCTCGAGGAGAGCCTGGCGGATGTTGCCTTCGGCTGATTTCCTGAACAGGGCTCCTTGCGGCAGAACAACAGCCATCCGGCTGTTTCCGGTCTGGGCCATCGATGCGATCATGTGCTGAACAAACGCGTAGTCGCCGTAGCTCTCGGGTGGGATGCCATATCGGGCGCGGCCCCAGGGATCGGCCTCCCAGAGCTCTCGGCCCCATTCCTTGAGCGAAAAAGGTGGGTTGGCTATGACGCAGTCGAAGGTCGCGGTCCCGCCTGTGCTGGGATCGGTGAATGCCGGGCTGCGCAGTGTATCTTCGCGGGCGATCTGGAAGTCCTCGATCCCATGCAGAACCAGGTTCATTCGAGCGATCGCGGACGTCGTGAGGTTCTTCTCCTGGCCATAGATCTTGCCGTAGAAGGTTCGCGGATCACCGCCTTTGCGCATAACGTGCTCGATCGCGCCGAGCAGCATGCCGCCGGTGCCGCAGGCCGGGTCATAGATGCTTTCGGCCTCCTGGGGATCAAGGATCTCCACCATCATCCGAACGACGCTGCGCGGCGTGTAGAATTCACCTGCCTTGTTCCGCCGTGTGACATCGGCAAACTTGCCGACGAGATACTCGTAAGCGTCGCCAAGGACGTCCGTGCTGACGGCGGTGTTACCAAGCCGTATGTCCGAAAAGCCTTCGATCAGATCCTTGAGCAACTCGTCGGAGAACTTCTCCTTGTTCCCCCAGTCGGCCGTGCCAAAGACCCTGAACAGGGTCTCGGGGTTCGCCCGCTCGATCTCCTGCAATGCATGATGAAGGGCGGAACCCACGTTGACTGCGGTTTCGCGAACATCGTTCCAGTGACAGCCATCGGGCAACACAAACCGGTGGATTTCCGGAAACAGCGAAGGATCAGCTTCGCCATAGGCCTCCTGCGCCTCAGCTGTCTCCTCATCCCAGACATCCGAGATACGCTTGAAGAACAGGAGCGGAAGGATGTAGCCCTTCCAGTCTGTGCGATCGACGGCCGAACCACGAAGAGTATTCGCCGCATCCCACAACGCAGGTTTGAGCTCTCTCGCTCCGATAGATGACTGAACCTCGGGGGCCGTCTTTGCGCTAGGTCTCATCTGATTTCCCGAGTCTGCAATGCCCAAAGTTGTTCAAGCCGCAGTGTTTGTTTGCTGATAGGTTTCGTGAACATTGATCGCCGATCCTAGCGGCATCTTCCGCCAAAATGTAAGCCTCGGGGATAATGGTTCTCCGCCTGATGGCACAACAGCGTGAGCTATGCACGGACACGTGGTGACCGACAAGGCTAAGGGGGCTGAAGCGCATATCGCAATTCGAAACAGCAAATTTGGCAACAGCGGGTTGGCTTTGCCTCCTCGATACAGGCCAATTCCTCCGGCTAGGTCCTGGCGAGCAAGGATGTCTCATCGTTGGGGAGATGTCTAAGGCTTGATGGTGCCTGCCCACGTCGGGTTCGGGGCTCATGCTGCGCGCACGAGCTGTGCGTGTGGCCATTGCTGCGCACGCTGTGTATCGACCTTCCGTTCGATCGCCTCAATTTCATCCAGCAGAGACTGGCGCTCGGCGAACTGCGCACGCACATCCGCCATGACTTCCTTGCTTGGAACAGCGACTGGAAATGCCTTCAGGTCCTTCATTGCAAGGCTCTGAACCGCTGTGCCGCCCGCCAACGACTTGATGAATTCCTGTACCGTTTCATCGGTGAGGTACTCGTAGAGAGTGACTGGATCAATTCCGCCGCGCTTCTTGGGGCGCAGGATCATGAGTGACTGGCCCGCAGTCCAGATTTCGGTTTCACCTTCTTTGGGCGCAGTCTCGGGGACCAGCCCCACGACACCTATGGTCCCCTTGATCGACAAGAGGACATCGCCTGGCAGAACCTGTTGTTTCAGAGCGCGATTGTAGGCTGCACGATCCAAGGTAAAGGATCGAACGGGTCGCTCCAGATAGCCGCGTCTGCCGACATCACCAGGCGAGGACTCGTGTATCGTGTAATCTTCGCCGAGCTCTGCCCGGAGGGGGCTGGGCCGGATCATATCCACGATCTCCTGTAACTCGACCGCATCGGTCTTGGCTAGCAGGGCATCAATGCGTTCCTTTGGCCCGGTATTGAGATACCGGTCGGAGGTGAGCACCCAGTTATGCTTGGAAATCTCCTCGTGGGACACATCGCGCGCAATCGTCTTGTCAGAGGGGGCATCGCCAAAAGCCAGATCGGAGATATCGATCTTCGAATAGACACCCGCAATCTTTCCGCCGAGGCCAAAGTAGAACAGGTCCTCGTGACCCATATCCATGATGCGAACCATTTCCTGAGTGTCATGCGTGCCCGACAGGACAAGAAGCCCGAGCTTGATATTACTGGAGGTGTAGAACAGGCCGCTCGGGATATCCAGAACAGCCCGAAGGCGGCCGCTCTCCACGAGGTGGCGGCGCACGATTGCCTCTGCGCCAACCATACGAAATAGCCCCCCCTGCGGGACGAGGATTACAGAGCGGGCGCCATGGTTCTCAAGAGCATGAAGGATAGCAAGGGTCTCCACGTTGAGCCGGCCGACGCGATCTGGCGCAACACCAAGGGGTGACAGCAGTTGATTGGAGACCTTGTCCAGGTCTCGTATCGGCATGCCGAAAGGCGGGAGCATCACTTCAAAATCGGCATGTACAGAACCGTCGATATCCCATGGCGAACTCGCGTCAACAGACGCATCTTCCAAATCAAGAACAGAAATCAGATCGCAGCAGCCGTGTTCAAACTCCGCGGACCCGGTCGAAAAATGTACGCTGACGACTTCTGGCCTGGCCGCCGTATCAAACGCGTAGGCCAGCCAAGGCCGAAACGCGCCCGGGAAAGAGAAGCGGACCTTCCTTGCGTCTTGTATCAGCGCAGTCACGAGTTCGCTGGCGTCCTTCCGGATCCAGAATTGTTCAAAGTGGCTGGGGGCGGCATTTTGATCCAGAAACGTGATGATCGCGTCATATCTCGCCTGACGGTCCTCCTTCATCAGCAACTCAGCGGCACCTTCAAGCAGGATCCTGATGGCGTCCTGGCGCAATAATTGTCCATGGCGCAACTTCTCGACCGGGAGATCTTTGCCAAGCCTGTTCGCTGCGATCTCGATCATTGCCCAGAAGGCGTCTAGTGGCCTGATCTCGGAATGGATTGACTGGATGATGTCCTGAATTTTCATAGCCATCCTAACTTCAGCGCTCACTTCTGTTTGCAAGCTTCGGGTTAAAGCTGTTGCGACGGTATGCCGTGATGAGTGCGTCGGCATCTGCGATCACCACCACACCACCCTTTTTCCGGGCATCACTGAGGGCCTTCATTTTCCGCCGCATTTTGTCGAATTCGGCGTCGATAACCTTTCGTGTCAGGACGAAGCGGTCTCCATCGACCTCCCCGATATCCATGGCAAGTTCCACAAGGTCCTTGCGTATCCCGCGCTGGTTCATGCGAGCGTCGATGTGGGCGGTCATCTGCATGGCGTGACTCCTCTGAACGGTCGCCCATATATGTGAATGCAAATTTAATACGCAAGAGAGAAATTAAAAATCACATAATTATTTTTTATGTCACGACGAAATTTTATGATGCCGTCGTTTCTCCCGGAACGGCCGTTCGGTGGCCAATACCAGTGGCTCATGAGGCTGGTCGTCCTGGCCAGTCCCCATGTCGTGCGCCGGACAAATGAATGCGCCAACTGGCTTCCGCATTCATGAATGAGCCCTTATCGGATCATTTCAGAATCGGGAAAGCTCCTGCTCGCCGCGCCCAGCCCCGAATTTGATAAACGGCAGGCGGGTTTTCGCAATTACGAAAACCGCCCTCTCTAGCGGCGATCGAACCGAGGTCACTGGATTGGCAGAGAATCAGCTTCCTGGATCAACTGCGCTCGGCGCGACCACGCCTGTCGGTTGAAGTTGAATCTGCAAATCCGCGAGCATCGCCGCATCGACGCCCGCGCCGACAAGTGATTGCAAATATTCCAGTAGATCGTCCTGCCGCGGCTGACCGAACGCCAGACGATAGACTGTCAGGCTGCGTTTGAGCCAGGCAAGTCGGGTTATCTCCCGGCTAAACGGTAGCATCGGGACACGCCTTTCCACCCTCACAGATCCCTCGTAGATCCAGTAGGGAATAAGGTCGGTGTCGACAGCTGCCTGAGCCCGTGCCTGATCGAACATCAGCTTCCATGGATCGTCGGGAGCCTCGCCGCTACCGCGGATGGCAGTGGCCTGGTGCTCCGCCAGGTTGAGGCGCACCGCGTGGCCCTTGAACCGATGGATGCGACCTTCCCGCTGCTCGAGGTCGACTGGGTTGCTGGGAAGATTCCAATGATAGACACGATAGCAATACGGATGAAAATCGAGACCTTCCTGACCAACGGACGTCGTGGCAAGAACGAATGGCCGGAAAGGTGAGTTGAAAGCATCACGAACGCCGCCGAGACGAGCCACTGCTCCATCTTCGTCCCTGTAGTCAGCAAGTCGCATCGCAAAACGTCCGCGCATCTGGAACTTACGAATTGCAAGGGCCTCTCCGTCAACGCGCAGGTCATCGACGTCGATCTGCGACGGTCGAATAGCCAAGGCCGAGGCCATTGCACTTCCGACGCCGATCGCTCGTTCCTCTGCCGGGCAAGCGCCAAGTCCTTCGGCATCCACCAGGTAGTGAGCATACTCGTCCAGGACGGCCTGAAGATTGTGATCTGCACAATAGGTCAGCACGCGATGCCAGTATCGGTCGTCAGCAGTCCGTCGAAGAAGCGCCACCGCCTCAGGCTGGTTAAAGAGCGTCCTGAAGGACCATGCCACCTGAGCTGCCGCGCTGAGCAGGTTTGGATCATCCCATGCCAACTCAGGGGCAATTCTTTTCAAGGCTCGAAGCGCACATACAGCTGGGCTACCAAGGGCCACATCCACGAGAATATCAGCGAGATCGGGTAGAGAACTACCGATATCGAGGTTAGCCGCTGCGGAAGCCAGCTCATCGACATGATCCTGAAAAGCGTCCTCGCTGGCCAGCGCGCGCATTCCGCGGGGCATATCCAGCCATTCACTGGACCGCATGCCCGAGATTTTGTCGATGACTGCGGGAGCAGCCCATTCAGCACCACCCGAAGTAGACCGAGGGTTTGCGGTTTTCTGCAACGTGTCCAGAGCTGGCTTGAGCCGATGGCTGATCGCGGAGCGCATGGCTTCCATTGTTAGAGCCTTGTCGTGCTCTGCGAACACCGCGAGTGGATCAGCCAATTGCGCAAGAGTTGGCGATGGATAGATCAGCAGGAGTCCACGAAGACCAGTTAGTCGCCCCTTGTACTTCCGGAACTGTAATGGACGCAGATGACGCTTATGAAAGTAGCGACGACCAGACTTGCCTACTCCCATGCGCCGTTCGGATTCGTACGACAAGAGAGCCGCGATCGCGTCGGGCACCATGGACCATGAAGAGAATATCAGTGCTTTGGTCAGGGGGGGGGCAGATCGCGTACCCCCATAGTATGGCAAGGCGGAGGGTATCCAGAGATTCTGTTCGAGATGGTGGCCGAATATGTCATCCATGAGGGCGCGCATGCGCCCGTTCGCAGGTTCCAGCGGTGCATAATTATGAATCGCACCGCGGTTCAGCATGGCTGATCGAGCTGCCCGGATTGCATCGCAAAGCGCCAGGGAAGGAGCGTCTACCTGGGCTTCAAGTGTCCTTTTCAGGCTGTAATGACGCATGAAATTGAGCAGGTAGGGCGAGGATTTCCAATACTCGACGATCTCAGGGGCATCAAGGATTCGCGCGACATTGGAAAAAGCCAATGCTTGTGCGAGGTCGGCGGGTGAGACCGAAACTTTCATTGGAGGCTCAGCCATCATCGAATCACGTTCAATCGTGGAGGCGACCCGTTCGGTTCGCGCCATCACCCGGCGCAGGTGTTGTTCGATCCTCGTGCGGGTCTCGACAGCTCGGGCGTGCGACTGAGGGAGACTATGCAGCAGACCCCGGAAGGAACGCATTTCCGAGGCCAGTGTCGCCGCCACTTCTGATCCCTTCTCCTGACCATAGAGGAAGCTCAGGGTCTCGAAAAAGTCCTGATGGTGGTCACCTTCCTCCGGCTCATCAGCGGCAAGCGTGAGCATCCGGTAGGGTGTTGCAGACAACAGCAGTGTACGGGCTTGATGCCCCCCCCCGCCGGTGTAGTTGAACAATTCGCGCGCAAGGATCGCTGCATCGCTTTCGCCGTGCAGCAAATCCCGAAACCGCTGGAACTCGTCCATGATGATCAAATCCGGCTGCAACGCGTCCACACAGGCATGGGAGAGCTTGGTGCGCAGACGGGAGACCAGTCTGTTGCGTGGCTGCGTCATCTCTGGCGGATAATAGTTTCGACGGCGCCGAAAAAGCTCACAGACCTCATTGAGTTCCGCGAAGAGGTCTTGATCCTCCTTAATGGCACAGCGGAAGCGTTCGATGATGCTGTTATCAACGCCTTCGAGGGTGAAGTTGTAAACAGCACTGTTCCAGCCTTCGATACCGGCTGTGACCTGCAGAAGGTTATGGAGGCCGCGGGGACGGGAGACGAGATCGCGGAGGAGATGGCATAGCAGGGCACGTTCCCTGGTCACTCCGGTTGCGGAGCGCAAATCGAAGGTCGTACCCGGCGTCAGGCTGATGAAGTTCACCCTGTTTGTATCGAGCCCCTCCTGATCCCGGAGCTGCAGTGGAATGAGGGTCATGCGGGTGGGCAGGGTCAACTCGCGGCGACCCAGGACATTCAGCCGGTTGAGGTTCTGGGCTGCGATCGCCTGGTTCGAACAGATATAGAGGATGTCAATGCGTTGCGTGCTGTCCCATAGGTGCTCGATCATGCGAGCAATAACCCCGCGCGCCACCATTGTCTTGCCAAGGCCCACTTCGTCGGCGACCAGAAAATGGCGCACCGGATCATCATCGCCGTAGAGGCGATCAAACACGTAGTCGACGGTACGCCGCTGGAAGGCCTTCAGAGGAGCGAGCGCGGCTTCCGCGCGGAACTGCTCATCTGTCATATGCGGATTCCTCCGCGGCGAGCGCAATCCTGAACGTCGTCCAGAGAAATCGGAACTCAGCAGGAACTGGATCGCTTTCGCTATCGCCTTCGTCTGTCTCCAGACGGTTGATCAGCCGCTCGATAGCGCGGAGTTGGTCTCCGCCCTGGCAGAAGGCGCGAACCATCTCCTCTAGTATTGGTGCGTCATCGCTTGCCGTTCGCCATGCGCCATTATCGGAACCACCCTGAGTAGCCAGAGCGGCGGCGAACGGGTCCCCCAATTCGGAAAGTAGTAACCGGAGATATCGGAAAAAGGCATCTTTGCTGTCGATCACCCAGCGCAGTATGGCGGCATGGCGCTCGGCGGGTAGACCGTCCATGTGGAGCCCTGTGCTGAACAGGATGGAGATGTCGTTTTCTTCGTTCTGCAGGTGAAATGCCAGAAAGCGCGTGAGGTCAACAAGCGGCATTACACCAAGATCGGCGGGTTTTCCCAGCCGGAGTGGTTCCAGCACATCCCTCGCATGGCCATCGCCCCGCGTGATCGGCCAGACATGCAGAAGGCTCACCCCCGCAAGGGAGAGCGGCTGGGACGGAACCAACCATATCCGCCAGAGCGGCATGCCATCTTCAATGGAATCCGCGCGTTCGCAAAGAAGCTTGAGGTCGCCGAGGCAAATCTCGCGCCGCGCCCGGTCCAACCGCGCTTCGGCCTCCCGTTGTGCAGAATTGGCACCATCCAGCTCGTCCAGGACGAATGGCCTTGTCAGCCGACCGAAACCATTTTCGCCGAGGATCTCGTCAACACTTCCGACCTTCTTTCGCTTGCCTATCAGGGTCGCAAATATTTCGACATTGCGCCCCGTTAAGAGAGCGGGTCGCGTGGCGTTTCCGGAGCCAACCGTTATGGTGGTATCCCAACCGCGTTCGGCGATGAATATCTTCGCATGAAGCCCCTGCAAGGCCATCGTATCGTCTTCTTCGCCATCTTCCGTAGCAGCCATCTCGTCGAGCACCGCAACGCTGCTGAACCGATCGAGTGTGCGACTGGGTACCTGCGCAAGCTCATCGGACCGTCCGATGAACATACATTTCTCGGCACTCGCGAGACCGGCGAGCAGCGACATCGTCTGATCGTCACAGAAGGGCGATACGACGCCCATTCGAACACAGGGTTCTGGGCGCCATTGCTTTCCGCCCAGGCCGTTGATCGCGAAGGAGACACTCTGGAACGGCTCGGGCAGGCTCCATTCGGTGCGCCGTATGTCTTCAGCCAGTTCACCAACAAGCGCGCTTGCTCCCTCTGGCGCGCCAACTGTTGCCAGGTCGGGAAGGTGGCGAAGGAAATCGGCCAATGGCCGGTTGATGGCCTTTGGCCGCTTCGTGACCACACCATCAAGGGTGAGAGCAATGTCCCACGAGCGATCGCGCGTCAGGTTTCGCGAGAGTATCAGCAGGCGCAGACGCGGCGGGTCCTCGGGTTGCTTCGGGGCAAAGCGGAGCGCCCACATCTTCGGGTGAAAGGCTCCGTCATTGGGTGCAGCGACTTCGACCACGATGCGCTCAAGCAGAGAACAAAGACGGGAGTGT
The DNA here is from genome assembly GCA_965228535.1 of Minwuia sp. Classification (GTDB taxonomy): domain Bacteria; phylum Pseudomonadota; class Alphaproteobacteria; order Minwuiales; family Minwuiaceae; genus Minwuia. The sequence goes on from CBDDHU010000004.1 coordinate 725,828, forward strand.
GGGCGTGTATGAGCCTGGATATGGCCAGCGTCCGTGAAGACAAGCAGTCGCCCGGCGATGCGCTCGGCTCCCTCCAGCAGCGCCAGAGGGTGAGAGAGAATGTCGTCGCGGTTCTCTGCGGCAAAGAGCGCCAGACTCACCGGCACCGCGAGTGTCGTTTCGAAGTCGAGGGAGAATGTTGTGGCAACTGCCGCGTCGAAGACGTAGCCCGCAGGCGGCTGAAGATTGGCTCCGTAAAGCGCTCGGTGTTCGGGGTCGAGGCAGTGTCTATCGTGCATTCGCAATATCCTGCAGATGCGATCTGGCCTGCGCCCATCGGAAGGTGAGGCGTTCAGTGCCAGATGCGCCTGCCCAACGGTCACGAACAGCGTGATTGGTGTACCGGGACTGGCTGGTCTTTAACCGGCGCTCGCGTTCCTGGACGAGTCGCCGTGCCACAGACGTGGACACCACTTGTCCAGGTCCGTCCAGAACAACAGCTCGCCACTCAGTCACGAAGCGCTTTGCGGCGGGGCGGATAGTATGCGCCGAATGCTCTACGACGCTCCAGAAGTCATCAAGCGACCAAGCTTTGACGGTACCAAGATCAAGTTCGCTCCCCCAAGTCTGAAGCCGGTCTCGATAGTCTTCGACCCAATCATCGCGCTCGCGCAACTCACTCAGAGCAAGGTTATACAGTAGCGCTGCTCCGTGCATCACGTGAGAGAAGACCTCACCGTGCTGGACCAGACGGTACGCGGCGGTAGGAAATGCAGATAGATGCGGATGGGTCCAGATATACTTGCAGTCGGCGTACATGCCTTCGCCCGCCAACACGGTCAGTAGTGCGTTTGGCTGTGTCGCGACAAGGCGATCAACAAGGAATTGTGCCTCGTCCATAGTCAGGCGAAAAACGGCATGTTCCAACAGATCGCTCGGCATCTGAGGCAAGGCCGGGTTCCAGATGGCAAGCGTTTGTAATCTGGCTCGGGTCGCCTCGTTGTTGGGTTTGTCGCTTGAGCGCCTGCGACCGCCTAATCCTGCGAAAAGACTGTCGATCGAGCCAGGAAATTGCCTAATGCCCCAGGCACCAAGTCCTGCCCAGTAAACAGAACTCGGCAGCCGCTGCAGTTCTGCACCTGCATCGCGACCAATGATGCCAATTTGTTCCCCGCCAGCCTTCAAGGCGTTAACGAGCCGGATCTCGGCATTGCGCGCTTCGGTGCGGACCGCCGACTCCGGAATTTCTCGCTGTTCCAGCGCCTGATACAGCCACGGGATGAAAAGCATGTACCGCAAACGAGTTTGGATAGTGCTTGTACCCGGGAAGAGATGATCAGCAATGGAATCGCGGATTGCTCCCATGCCCAATTCGTCACGGCTTTCGCGTTCCTGAAAAAGCGCCATGATTCGTTGCGCACGCTGGCGCTCAGCTTCATCAAAATCAATCCAGGCAAGAGATGACATTTGTTGAGTTTGAGCTACTCCTCATCTGTTGGACAAGTTTGATAGTGGATAAAGTTACAGTCGAGGCCTGCTGACCGGGGTTTCCATCAGGAATTGCACTCAACGGTGGCTATGGGCCATGTCCCGGGCTGGGGGCCGAAATGGCGTCTCAATGTATCACGGCCGGGGTCGCCCACGCCTTAAGTGGCGTGTGATCTTCGGTGGTTGAAGGAGAAGGTCGGGTCACTAGAGGTTGCGGGATCTGAAAGGAGCGATCATGCTCAAGCATCGTCCCAATCGTGAAGTGGCTAATATGAAGGCCGCAATGTCGCGCCACATCAGAAACCTTGCTTGATCCGAGTAGCAGCACGGTCAGCAAGAGGGCAGCAGCGTCCGCGTTGAACACCTAGAACCCGAACAAATAGTAGTCTGGAAAAGGATACGCCGATGCCCGCCGCGAAGCGATCCACTCTCATCGTTCACGGTCGGCTGGCAATGCGCGATGTCCGCCTTGCGGCGGCCCGCAACAGTCAGAATGGCCTCCAGGTCATGTCGTTCGAGCAAGCTGCAGTGCGGCTTGCAGGCGGCTTCATCCGCACGATTGACGAGGAGAGCCTTCGCTCGGCGGTCCAGACGGTTCTGCCCGAAACACAGATGGGTGAACTGGAAAGCATCAAGATGCTGCCGGGCATGATTGGTGCGGCCGCCGATACGCTGCACAAAGCGTGGCGCGCCGGTATCGATCTCTCGTCCCGTTCAGCCGATCATCCGAGGCTCGAAGCCATCGCTCGGTTGGAGGCCGCAGTCCTCGCCGAACTCCCAGCCGGGATGCTGCGTCCAGTCGACATTGGCGCCGCGGCCAAGAGCCGGATTGCTCATGCATCTGCCATTTTCGGTTCCATGGAGATCGTCGGCCTAACCGAACTTTCACCTTGCTGGCGAAGATTGGTAATGGAGCTTGCTGAGCACATCCCGATGCAATGGACGTCAGGTCCTCGCCCTGTCCCGGCTTGGCTCAATGAAAGCTGCGTTACTGTCGCTCGAGGAAATGCAGAAACACCGATCGTTCGATCCCTGAGCGCTGCGACGGCCTACCACGAGGCAATCGAGACGTTGCGCTGGGTGCGGTCCCTGCTTGCGTCGGGTGTGTCGCCCTCCGACATCGCCATCGCTACGGCGTCGCCAGCCGACTACGACGATCACTTTCTCGCGCTGCGCGCCGACGCAAATATCGATCTGCATTTCGTTCATGGCGTTCCGGCCGTCACTACACGTGACGGACAAGCAGCAGCGGCACTTGCCGACATCGTCGTGCGCGGGCTTTCACAGTCGCGCCTGCGCCGTCTTGCTGTCATGTGCCGGGATTGTGCGCCTTTGGCGTCCCTTCCTGATGGCTGGATCCGGATCCTTCCAAGCGACGCCCCCTTGTCAACGCTGTCTGCCTGGAACCAACTTCTGGCGCGCCTCGCACCGGACAACTGGCCCGACGGTCTGGATCACGTAGAGGTGCTGCGTGCTGCGGTCGATCTGCTGTCAAAGGGACCAGACGCAGCACAGGAGATCGGTGAAGCCTTCCTCAGCGGTCGGGCATTGTCCATCTGGCGCAAGGCCCTGCTCGCTGGGCCGTCCGGCGCTATCGACAGCACGCTGGAAACACTGAAACAGGATGATGGACTTGAGGCCTGCGTCTCCGTGGTATGGATGCCTGCCAGTGCTCTGGCGGCGACCCCGCGACGCTTTGTTCGGCTGATCGGTCTCAATTCCTCCCGATGGCCACGCGCGATCGCCGAAGATCGGCTGATCCCAGACCACATCATTCCGACTGATGAACTCGACCCGCTCCCTGTCAATCTAGCAGATCGCCGTGACTTCGAAACGATCCTCGCCACCACGGGCAGCGACGTTGTGCTCTCACGCGCCCGACGCGACAGTGAGGGTCGGATGTTGGGTCGAAGCCCTCTCCTCGCCAACTATGGCGACGAAGCCTATTTGCGTCGCAATGCCGTTCCTGCCCATGCTTTCAGTGAAACGGACCGGCTGATGGCGCGACCACAGGAATTTGCCGCCGATCCCCAGGCATTGGGCGCGCGTGACTGCTGGCGCGACTGGCGCTTGGCCGATGTGACCGCTCATGATGGCCTGGTCAGGTCCGATCATCCTTTGGTTCTCGCGATCCTTGCACGGACGCAATCGGCGAGCTCGCTGAAGACACTGCTGCGCAGTCCTCTCGGCTTCCTCTGGCGTTATGCTCTGGGCTGGAAAACTCCGCAAAGCAGTGCCGAACCACTTGTGCTCGACGCGCTGCAAACCGGCGACCTCATCCATCTCGTTCTCGACCATGCACTCCGAAACCTCGAAGCGTCGGGAGGCTTGGCGTCTGCCGACGCGGCGACCATTGAAGCCGCTGTGGACGAGGCTGCGTGTACGGTCGCCGACGATTGGGAAAGCGAGCGGCCCGTTCCACCCTCCGTTATCTGGGGCCGCACGCTTGGGGATGCGCGCGCTCTTGCTTGCCGGGCACTTGCCTACGGCAACGATCATCTGCCGGGCAGCCGATCCTTTGGCGAAGTCCCATTCGGCGGGTCTGAACATAAATCGGAGACGAAATTGCCCTGGGACGCCAGTGCGCCGGTAATCATCCCCGACACCGACTTCCATATAGCGGGGTATATTGACCGGCTCGACATTGCTGAAGATGGCAGCCGGGCGCTCGTGCGCGACTACAAAACCGGCAAGCCGCCCAAGGGCACCATCCGCGTGAACGGCGGCCGCGAACTTCAACGTTGTCTATATGCCTTCGCCGTCAAAGCGCTTCTGGGCGACCACATCGCGATCAGCGCTTCGCTGCTCTATCCGCGTGAGGAGCTGGATCTCCAGCTAGACGATCCGGAGGCAATGCTGGCGGAGATCACGACGTATCTGCAAGCAGCGAGAGCCGCGTTCGCCGGGGGTGCTGCGCTGCCTGGACCTGATACGGGCGGCGACTATGACGATCTTGCCTTTGCCCTGCCGGCAAACGCAGGTGCCATATACTGCAAACACAAGCGAGCTGCTGCGATGGAGCGGCTCAGTGATGTCGCTCCGATCTGGGAGGCAGAATGACGAGCAATGTAGATGTCCTAAAGGACGATGTTGCCCGGTGTGATGCGATCAGTCGTCATGACCGATCCATTCTGGTTGAGGCTGGCGCGGGATCGGGCAAGACCGCAGTCATGGCCGGCCGGATTGCTGTCATGCTCGCTCAGGGTATCGCACCAAGCGCGATCGCGGCGGTTACCTTCACTGAGCTTGCCGCTAGCGAGCTCCTCTTGCGCGTTCGAGATTTTGTTGAAGTTCTGGCCGCTGGCCATATCGCACCGGAGCTTCGTGCCGGCCTGCCGGAGGGTCTGTCCGCGGCGCAACGGGAAAGTTTGGCTTCGGCCAGCGAGGCGATCGACGAAATCACTTGCTCGACGATCCACGGTTTCTGCCAACGGCTGATCAAGCCATATCCGGCGGAAGCAGATATCGATCCAGGTGCAGCGGTCATGGATCGCAATCAGGCTGACCTCGCCTTTCTCGAAATCGTCGATGGCTGGCTGCGCGAACGCCTGTCCGGCGATCAGGGTGGCCTCCTCGCTGAGATGGTGCTGCATAGCCCGGGTGAGACCGTCGCTCTAATGCATACGATTGCGGAAGCCCTCCGACGGTCCAGGAGCCTTGTCGCACCAGCGGCGACGCCTATTGCGGATCACCTCCATGCATTCCGGCAGGCGGCCGACGCGCTCTCAGCCTTCATGCAAAGCACTGGCGTCCATGAGCCGGAAACAGAGGTTATCGCCACGCGCCTCTCGGAAATGGCGGCCGCCTTGCCGTCAGTCGAGGATGGTTCCACGCCCGCCGGACTCGTCGGGTTGCTGGTTGCGCGCCCGCATCCCGATCTGTGCACCAAGACGGGTAGTTTTTCCTCCTATCGCAAAAAGGGAAAATGGGCGGCGGCTGCCAAGCAGGCGGGGCGTTCCAAGGCAGACGGCGACAGGCTGAACGATACGGCCAATGACCTGTACGCTGCCTGCTGTTCCGCATGGAATGCGCTTCTCCAGGCTGTTTCCGGCCAGGTCCTTATGACATTGATCGACGAGGCACGCGCGATCCTTGAACGTTATCGCGAGCAGAAGCGCGCCAGCGCCCAGCTCGATTTCGACGATCTCATTTATGCCGCACGCGATTTGTTACGCGACCATGAGGCCGTACGTCAGGCGCTCGGCCGGCGGTATTCTAGAGTCCTCGTCGATGAGTTTCAGGATACCGACCCACTTCAGGCTGAAATCTTCTGGCGCCTATGCGGCGATCCCAGGGATGATCCGCAGGACTGGACGAGCTTCCGGATTCGGCCGGGCGCACTGTTCCTGGTCGGTGACCCTAAACAGGCAATCTATCGCTTCCGCGGCGCGGACGTCGGCGCTTATGTCCAGGCCCGCACGGCCTTCAAGGCGCAGGACGTAGACGGACTGGTCTCGATCTCCACCAATTTTCGCTCCTGTGCTTCGATCCTTACTTTCGTCAACGAACGGTTCGAAGCTGTCCTGTCGGCTGATGGCCAGCCCGGTTTCACAGCGCTCGACCCCTTCCATGACGATCCGGACGACGGCGTCTGCATCGCCGCGATCGATATCGCGGTCGCTGAAGTGAACGGTAAGATCAGCGCCGAACAGCAACGCGATGCCGAAGCCGATGCTGTGGCTGAACTTTGCGCGCGTTTGATCGGCAGCCATCCTGTGCAAGATCGCAGGGCTGGTGCAGAGCGCCCTTGCCAGCCAGGCGACATCGCCTTGCTCGCCCCGACCGGCGCGGAACTCTGGCGTTATGAAGAAGCCCTTGAGCGCCTTGGCGTTCCGGTGGCAACCCAGGCTGGCAAAGGGCTGTTTCGCCGGCAAGAAGTGCAGGATCTCATCGCGCTCACGCGGGTGCTCGCCGATCGCCGTGATACGCTGGCGCTTGGCGCCTTGCTGCGCGGTCCCCTTGTCGGCCTCAGCGAAGAGGAACTCCTGGACATCGTCTGGGCACTTCAGCGTTCGGAAGAGGAGTCCGACCGGATCCCACGGCTCGACCTCGGCGTTGACCCCGCGGCAATAGCGCATCCGCTGGCGCGCGATGTGATCGAGCGGTTGCAGGTGCTCCAGCGACGTAGCAACGGCACGACACCGCACGACCTTCTTTCGCAGGCTGTCGACTTCTTTCGAGTGCGCTCGATTCTTCTGGAGCGGCATCGCGGTCAGGCGGAACGTGCGCTCGCCAATGTTGACCTCTATCTCAGTCTCGCTACCGGCTATGCAGTACGTGGTCTACGAGCCTTTTCCGAGGCAATGACGGCAGCATGGACCGATGAGGCCCGCGCGGTCGAGGGCCGGCCTGATGCGCAGGAAGAAGCCGTCGCCCTCTACACCATGCATGCCGCGAAGGGCCTCGAATGGCCAGTCGTCATTCCAATCAACACCATGACAGGGGTGATGGCGCCTGATAGCGCCGTGACCGATCAGCAGAACGACATCTTCTACTGCCCGGTTCTGGGTGTCCCTCCGTCCGGTTACGACGCGGCGCGTCAAGCCGAGAAGGACGAACTGCGCCGTGAGCGGGTTCGGCTCTGGTATGTCGCGACAACCCGTGCCCGGGAGCTCTTGGTGTTACCGCGGCTCGATGTGACGCCCTCAAAGTCTGCCTGGATCAGCCTTGTGGACCTGTCGCTTGCCAGCCTCCCTGCTCTTAACCTGTCGCATCTGCCGCTCGATCCGATCGAAACGACCGGCGATGTTGTCAATGATCAGACACGTGAGAAATTTGCCTCTGAGGCTGGGACGATTGCCAAAAGTCAGACGCGCCTGACCTGGCTCGCGCCGAGCCGCGACGAGACTGCGAACGGTTCGGTGCTTCAGGAAGAAGAACCCGAAATCTGGGCCGGTTCGGAAGATAGTCCGATGCCAGTCGCCGACGCGCCTGTGTCCGTCCAGGGCGGTCGCGAGCGCGGCCGGATCCTCCACAAGCTCATGGAAGAAATCCTGACCGGGGAATGCGAAGAGGTGGACGACGCACTCACCGCGCGCGCCGCCCACCTTATTCGTGCGATCGGCAAAGAGCCATGTCCCGATTCGGCGAACGGGCTTTCTCCTGAAGAACTAGCCGGCTGCGTGATGCGGACGCTGGCCTTGACGGAAGTAGCGGCCCTGCGTCCCACATTGCTCGCTGAGTTTCCTGTTTTTGCACTTCAGAAAGAGGATGCCAAGTTGGTTGCGACGGCCGGTGTCGCGGACGCACTTACAATTGATTCGGAAGGTCGGCCAGTTATAGTGATCGACTGGAAGAGCGACGTGAACCCCACCCCGCAGACGCTCGAGCATTATCGATCTCAGGTACGTGCCTACCTCGATATAACCGGCGCCGAACAGGGGTTGATCATTCTGATGACGAGCGGGACGGTGATCACTGTCCCGCCCTCACCTCAGCCGATCGCGGCTTAGCCGAGACGCGGCCTTCCGCAAGCGCGCCACCGAACCCGTTCAGGGCGATCTTTTCAGAGTTCGTGCGCTGAGCAGATAATGACAGTGCCGATGCCTTCATCATGGTCAGTTTGCACCTTTTTGAAGTTGCTCTGGATTTGGTGGGAAACTTTTACCGACGGCCAGCAAAATGAGAGTAGCGCAAGTGCGCTTTAAGATAGCGCAAGGCGCACAGCCGCCTTGGCTTGGTCGCCCAAATCTGCCCTGGAGTGGTTGTCTTTTCCGAGCCACTGTGAAATCAAAGGGCCTTGCGCTTTGAAGTGCTCGACATGGACGACTGTGATGCGCCCGTCGCCATAGGCAATGTCGTTGATGTCTTTCCAAGGCCCCTGGCGGGCGGCCTCCACGGCTTTTCTGGCAGAGGCGACATAACCAAGCTTGGTGCCTAGCCCAAACATTACGATCAGGCGGGTCTCGACTGGCAAATTTCCCAGGAAATGGCTAGAGCACTGCGCCGTGACCTGCGAGCCAAACTGGCTCTTCATGAAGGGGTCGATCATCTGGCTCGTGGCAACCCACTTTTCCGTTTCTGGGTTGTGGCGCTCGACAGTGCAGCGGATCAGGGACCCCCAACCAAAACGGCCACTGGTATCAGAAATCGCATCGTCCACTGCAGCGCGGAGGTCTTCGTTGTCTCCAGGCGGAATCAATCCTACGTGGGCAAGGATCTTCCCGACATTGGCACGCCCACCCCGAAACGCGACTTCGTCATGTGGCCGCGCTTCGATATCAGCGATCTGGTTAGGTCCTTTGGAGAAACCCAGGACAAGAACCTCCGGGCGAGGGTTCCCCCACGCCATGGGGTTGGCCGTGATACGCCAGGCATCGTCAACAGATGTGGTTTGGGTCTTATTGAAGACAGGGGCGCTGCCGTGACAAAGCGTACAGTCGATACGTCCGTGGCAGGGTAGCGATCCGGCTGTGGAGCCGTTCGCATTGGAGGGCGCAGGATCGTGGACGAAGCTGGAAGAAGCCATGAAATCAATTCCTCTTAATGCGCTTTTGGCGATGACCTACGGTGACAACGGTGCCGTCGTCTCCGAGGACCGCATATGCACCGAGCCATGGTTCAATGAGCCTCAGAGACCGGGCACCGCCGAGATGGGATTTCAGCTGCTTCTTCGACCGTTTGTCGAAGAACAGTTTGTCTGCATCATTGCAGCGTTCAGATGCTCCAAACCGGCATAGAAACTCCAGAATGAAGGGTGGGATGCCGCGCTGAGCAAAACGGATTTCAGCATGATGGGTCAGATTGATGCGGCTGTTCACTGCACGCCCTCCTCTTGAACAGACAGATCGCGTCGCAGAGTGGTCTCACGCACCTTGCCTACGAAGAGCGGGACGTCGATCCCGAGGGCCTTGGCCAACTGAACTGCCTCGGTTTCGTTGAACTCCTGCAAGCCTGCACACCAGGCGTCGAATGTGTCCTCATCCCAGCCGAGCTCTCTCGAGACCTCCTCAGACGAGCCAAATCGCAGCGAAGACAGGCGAGCCAGTATCTCCCCGATTTCACGCGATGAGCGAGACTTGAGCACCCGTTCCGCTATGTACCGGTCGTCGTCGAAGCTCTTGGGCGTTGGCACGAAGCTCCGACGACCCATCAGCCAACGCAGGGCCTCGGCATTACCGATCATGATGGGGTTTTTCGTATTGGGTTCTGCGCGAAGGCCACTGTCGCTCTTGTCGGCCAAGGCATTGCGCACTGCCCCTTCGGTAATGTTGGCCAGGAGTGCGACCTCACGGGAGCTGAGGTGGTCGCCGTTATCCAGTTTGAAGCGCGCAAGTGAGAGTTCAGCGACCGTTTGGCAGACGCCCTTGTCCGTCAGGAACAGGTAGATTTCACCGTCGAATGCCGCTTCAGGAATGCCGAGCACGAAGCCCTGCAGATCCTGTACACAGGAGTCATCGTGGCGGTTGAGGACGCTAGGATTGACCGCGTACTCGTAGCACGATTCCAGCAGCGATGTGATGTGGAAGCGCTCGAGGTCGATCCGCGCAGGGTCGGCCTCGGCAAAGTGCCTGCCGTCTCCGTCAAGCGCGAATCCAATGAACTGCGCGGCGATTGTCTCATTGGCCATGTTCGCGAGATGATCGGCCTGTACGAGAAGGATCTTTCGTAGGTCGTTCTTGATCTGGTCGTTGCTGAATCTAGGCATGTGATGTCCTTGCTGCATAATTGCATTTTTGTTTATATGCCTTGGCGGCGGCAGATATCAAGTGATAATATGAAAATAGTTTGCGTATTTGCGTAATTCGTCTGGCAGCCACTTCAAGCTGAGATCATCAGCGATGATCTGAGCTCGGGTTAACCTCTCGCCAGGCGTCACCTGTGGCGGTATCTGATAGGGGCTTCGGCCGACTTGATCGTCACATCGACCTCAAGCCCCTCCATGAGCAATTGACAAAGCGCGCAGCTTTCGTCGCCCAGCGGACAACCTGTTGAACTTTCTGACAGCGCCTCTGTCATTCGAAGGTCGGTCGACAGGCCGCCTGGATCGGTCTGTGCTTGGGTCGGTCACACCTTCCCCCATCCCCTCGCCCGGTACTTCCGTTCCAGGTCGTCTGGCAGCACTGCCCGTATCTTCTCCATCGAGGCCCGGTTCTGCTCCAGAAACCCCTCGAAGGTCTCTCGCGTGGTCTTGCCCATTCGGGCCTCGGACACGTATGTCTCCATCTCTGTGATGTCCTCGCGGAGTGTCTGCTTCGCCAGCATCAGCCGTTCCCAGCGATCCTTCTCTTCCTTCGTCAACGGACCGACATAGCGAACCTCGCCGGTGTTCATGTTGATCAGGACATCGTCCGGATGCGGCAGCGGCTCGGTATCCACGATGCCGTGGCGCTCGCGGTACGCGAGTTCCTGCTCCCAGCCTGTCTTGTACTGGATGGCGATCTGCAGGAACTCCTCCTGCCGCTCCCTGCGGAACCGCTCTGTCTGCGACAGCATCTCCGTGAACAGCTTCTGCGCCCGGTTGTTACCCTTCGCCGCATTCACCGCCAGCGTCCGCACCACCGCCTGCGCCATCGGCACATCCACCTGTCGCTCCCCGTCCCGCACGGTGATCGTCCTGTAGGCCTCCTCCAGCACGATTTCCTGCAGCCACTCCTGGTTCACCTCGGGCTTGTGGTTCTTCGCGCCCTTCGGTCGCCCCCGCGGATTGCCTGACTGGCCTGCCTTGAACCGGCTGTGCTTCGGCGGCTTGCCGTAGCCGACCTCGTAGTCCCCGCTGGACGGCGACCGCAGAGCAGGCAGCCGTGACTTGCCATGACCGATTCCGGTCGCCTTCCCGTTCCTCGAGTTGTTCCCCGCCATCAGGCAGCCTCCGCACAGGGCAGTCCGCAGACCAGCTGCACCGCCTCGTCCTTTGCATACGTCTCCCAGCGCCGGATGATCCGGTCGCAATAAACCGGGTCGAGCTCACAGACAAAACCCCGCCGACCCGTCTTGTGGGCCGCGATCAGGGTGGAACCGGAGCCGCCGAACAGGTCGAGCACGATGTCGCCCCGGTGCGAGACATCCCGGATCGCATCCGCGATCATCTGCACCGGCTTCACCGTCGGGTGCAGCGCCAGTTCCTCCATCCGCCCGGCCTTCATCGTGTTGACGCCCCGATACTCCCAGACATTGGTCCGGTAACGGCCGTGCTGGCCCAGCTCGAACGCGTTCACATGCGCGGCCGTGCCATGCTTGAAGACGAACACCAGCTCATGGCGCGAGCGGTAGAAGGCGCCCATGCCGCCATTGTCCTTGGCCCAGACCACCAGGTTCTTGAGTTCGTCGAACACTGCATTGCCCGCCTGCAGCATCTCCGCCATGTGGCGCCAATCCATGCAGACGTAATGGATCGAGCCATCCATCGCGTGATCCGCCATGTTGCGGAACGCGGTCTCGAGGAAGCCGCTGAACTGGGAGGAGGTCATCTCCCCCGACGCCATGGCGAACTCCCGGTGCTGTACCTTGCCCAGGCCGCTGACATGGCCGTTCACCGGTACGTTGTAGGGCGGGTCAGTGAAGACCATCCGGGCCTGCTCACCGCCCACCAGCTGATCGACCACCGCCGGGTCCAGTGCATTGCCGCAGACCAGCCGGTGTGGCCCCAGCTGCCAGACATCACCCTCCCGGCAGACAGGCTCACCCTTCACCAGGGGTGGCAGGACATCCGCTTCCGGCTCTCCGTCCTCCTGCGGCTCCAGCCCGTCCACCAGGCTGTCGATCTCTGGAATGGAGAACCCCGTCACGCTGATGTCGAAGTCCAGGTGCTGCAGGTCCGCCAGTTCTCCCAGTTCCTTCGCCAGCAGGTCCTCGTCCCAGCCCGCATTCAGCGCCAGCTTGTTGTCCGCCAGCACGTAGGCCCGCTTCTGGGCCTGGCTCATGTGCTCGATACGGACACAGGGCACCGTCGCCAGCCCCAGCAGCTTTGCCGCCTCCACCCGGCCGTGCCCAGCAAGGATGCTGCCTGCCTCATCCACGAGTACCGGGTTGGTGAACCCAAAGGCCTCGATGCTGTCGGCGATCTGGCGCACCTGTTTCCTGGAATGCGTCCGGGCGTTCCGGGTCCAGGGCCGGAGGGACGCCAGCGGGCGGTGTTCGATGGCAAGGTCGTGCATGGGTGGGGCCTCCTTCTGATGCTCAATGAACCGAAACGTATATATGTACTTTACGATGCGCTTCGACAACCCCTGTGGCATCATTTCGTGTGATCATGTAAACGACAGGGTTCCAACCGGAGGACACGATCGATGAGCTTTGCCCTGCGTATCGCCGAACTGCGCCGCCAGAAGGGAGAGTCCCTGAATGATGTCGCGGCAGCTGTCGGGGTCTCCAAGGCCCATATCTGGCAGTTGGAACGCGGCACCACGAGCAACCCGTCAATGGCGCTGGTCACACGCCTCGCGAACCACTTCGGGGTGACAGTCGCCTCTCTCGCCGGTGAAGACCTGGAGGCTCCTGATGCCGACCCGCAGATCGCCCGCATGTTCCGCCAGGCCCAGGAACTGGATGAACGTGACCGACAGGTCATCGACGAGATGATCCAGTCCTTTCGCAAGCGGCGAGCCGCGGCAGTTGATGGTGACTGACGGCGGTGATGACAGTCTCGCGGCTTCCGGGCTGCGTCGGATGGAACTTGATGAGGCCGGGGCAAACCCGGAGCGGATAGCCGCTGCCATCCACAAGGCAATCGGCGACTGTCCAGGCCCGGTCCCTGTGCACGACATTGCCCGGACGCTCGACATCGTTGATATCCGTGAGGAGAACCTGGTCGGACTTGAAGGTGCACTCATCACCTCGCCCGAGCGTCCCGATGGGCTGATCCTGGTCAACCGCCGCTCCTCAAGGCCAAGGCGGCGCTTCACGATCGCCCATGAGTTGGGGCATTTCCTGATGGTGCATCATGTCATGGTCGAGTCGACAGGCTTCCGCTGTCGCAACCAGGACATGGCTGCGGAATCACCCGGACGGAAGACCAGCTCAGACGGCCGCCACCTCCGCCAGGAGGCGGAGGCCAATCGCTTTGCCATTGAGCTGCTGGCACCGCGTTCTCGCCTGCGTCCGATACTGAAACGACTGCCCGACCTGGCCCGTGTACTGGAGATTTCGGAGACCTTCTCCATCAGCAAGGAGGCAGCGGCCAGGCGTTACGTCGACCTGCACACCGCGTCCCTCGCCGTCTTGTTTCTTCACCGCGGCAAGGTCGTCTACCTGCAGAAGGGCAACGACTTCCCCTGGCTGGGGATCGGACCGGGGCAGACCTTGCCAGGCCCCCACGAGACAAGGCCGGGGTTATCGGAGATCGAAGAGGTCGATCCCGCCCACTGGTTAGACAGGGCCGGTAACATCGAACTGCAGCTGCAGGTCCTCGGTCAGGAAGGTGATCGCGCCATCGTGCTTCTGCATACCGAACCCAGCAGTGATCCGGAGGACGATTCCGAGCTGGACGATACCTTCGATCACTTCACGCGGGGCGGCCTCTGACGGCGCTCTCGTTGCGGCAAGAGTCATGCGTCGGCACGGCAACCGTGCTGCTGATTCAGACTGCCCCGGGGCGGATCTGGTACATCCCTGCAAGAAGACCCTGGCTTCCCTGAACCCCGATAGATGTTCCCTGTTGCGGCTCCGCAAATTCCCTGTTCCAGTGAACAGGGAATTCGCTGTCCAGGCCCGCGGAAATGCTGGGCTGCCGACCATCAGGAATGACCATCCAGCCCCGAAATCAGCGGATTACCCTGTAAATTCCCTGTAAATCAGGCAACAGACGTCGGAGAAAGGTTCGCAATGGACTACGCGGACCGCCAGCTTCCTCCCGCTTCATGACTGCCCCGCAACGCGCCAGCGTCTTGCGTGCGATACCGCGTCGGTCGGGTCTGGGTGATCCTGGTGGCGGGCAGTGCTGACCGGGAGGGCTTCTGAACCGGAAACCGGCTGGTCTCGATGTTCGGGGCGAACTATTCTTGCGGAACAGGCCATGATCAATGGGCCGGGTGGATAACAAGCAAGACAGAAGAAGACCCGTCATGATCGCTGAGCAGAAGCAAGTGCAGGAAGAAGTCTCCGCATCGCCTCCGATACGGCTGCAGGTCGGTGTTGCCACTTTCGCGGATGTCCGGGCGGCGGCGGGGGCGGGGTTGCGGGACTTCGGGCGGCGGCCGGGACTCAGCCTGTTCTTCGGGCTGGTCTATGCGCTGTTTGGTGCGGTGCTGATGGCCGGCCTGACCGTCTACAACCAGATCTGGATCGTCATCGCGGCGGCGGTGGGCTTTCCGCTGGTGGCGCCGTTCGTGGCTGCCGGTCTCTACGAGATGTCGCGGCGGATGAAGCGGGGGGAGCCGTTCACGGTGCGGCAGGTCTTCGGGGCGGTCTTCACGCAGCAGCGGCGCGAGTTCGGCTGGATGTCGTTCGTGGTGCTGTTCGTGTTCTGGATCTGGGCCTACCAGGTGCGGCTGGTGCTGGCGCTGACCATGTCCAGCCAGGCGGTGCATTCGCTCGACCGCTTCCTCGGTGTCGTCTTCACCACCAGTGACGGCCTGACCTTCCTTGCCGTCGGCTCCGTGATCGGAGCGGTGCTGGCGACGATCCTGTTCTCGATCACCGTGATCGCGATGCCGCTGCTGCTGGACAAGCGGGTGGACATCGTCACCGCGATGATTACCAGCGTGAAGTCCGTGATCCAGAGTCCGGCCGTCATGCTGGGCTGGGGTGCCGCGGTGGGGGCGCTGACCCTGCTGGCCATTGCACCGCTCTTCATCGGTGTGATCGTCGTCTTGCCCATCCTGGGCCATGCAAGCTGGCATCTCTACGAGCGGCTGGTCTCCGAGGGGTAGCTGAATCTGCTTCCCGGGGCAGGTAACTGCCCGGGCCCGGACGGCCTCACTCCACTCCCATATTCTGGCGCCTCGCCTTGCTGTAGATGGAGTAATCCCGATTGGCGGCTCCGAATATCAGGAACTCGTGCGCACGCTGTATGGCGATCGGCCTCATGTCCTGGTGGTTGCATTTTCTGAATTGTTCGCGGTCGTCTTCCGATGCCAGAAGAGAAGAATCCGGCAGGCTTCTCATGCAGTAGCTCATGTGCTTGACAATTCCATCCTGTTCATAACTCTTGGTTGTCTCGTCTCCGAAAAATTCCTTGGAAACAATGCTGCGAAGGGCTTGTTTGCAACCAATTTTCGAGTCTTCTTGCGTGTCATTTCTGTTGATGTCGTTTCTCGCCATGATAAGGAAAAAAGCTGAGAATGTAGAAGTGTTACCGAGTTGACAGGGTGCATATTCTCGGGAGGCGAGATTCATGTAATCAGTCTTGTGGCTTGTAATGTTGTTTTCGGACCAGTCATCGAAATCCAGACAGTCTTCACCTGATCCAAGATCGAAGCATAATTCTTCGCTGGTTGACAATATTCCGTCGGTCGACTTCTTTCTCCATCTGCCGGATCTGATGAGGCTGTCTCCGGAAGCGAACTCGTAGAAGGCCCCATCAGGTGAAAAATACTGGAATGCGTGTATGAATCCCGAATTCTCCTGTGGTTTCGGAGCAATCCGATAGAACGTGTGACCCTCCAATTGCTCTGGAGGTTGATCTGCGGAGAACCACGCCACCCGCTTCCGTTCCAGATCTTCTGCGGTGTAGTTCCCGAACAAGGCCTTGCAGGCAGACAGTCCGAAGAGGCAAGAGGTGACAATCATCATCCGCGCAAGGAATCTCAACATGTTCGGCTGCCTTTGCTCAATTCTTGATAGCCGACGCTAGCAATACAACCTTGAGCGGTAAAGTGTGCGGTTCGATGTCTGCGGCGATCCCAAAGGTCGGTGGAGACTGCCTTCAGCGCCTGACCCCAGTGACTTCCGACCACCACGCCAGCATGGCCCGGCGGTCCATCCAGCGGATCGACAGGCTGCCGACCGCCGGTGCCCGGCCACGGCCGTTTGCACCTCCGCGAGCGGCCCGTGTCAGGGCAGTGAAGCGCGGTGACGTGCCGGGAATTCGGTCGATTTCCTGCGTCAGGCGAATAATTCTCTCCGGATTGCTGGCGAAGCGAAGAATTCAAGAACAGAAGTTTGCCCTGGCATCATTTTTCCCGATGGTGTATCCCGAAATGAATAAAAATCCATGTTCATGATTGTGAAAATCACATTTCCGAATCCGTAGCATTTCAATTGAATGCATCTGCATTTTTCTCAACAAATTTTTCATAAATTTGTACCAATACCATTAGAGAAGGCGTGGGTCGGTATTAGCAGTTCATTTACGTTTGCAGGTCATCATCGGCTACAGGTGATGGCCCGTCCCTGCAGTCGGAGACCATCAGGCTCTTGCGTACTGGAAGGAAGAACCCATGCAAACTGGAACCACCCGCCGGCAGAAGCAGGCCGGTTTCACCCTCGTCGAGCTGATGGTCGTCGTGTCCATCATCGGCATCCTGGCCGCGATCGGCATTCCGCGCGTGTTCGCCTATGTCCGCGCCAGCGAGACTGCCGAGGTCAGCCAGGCCGCCGGCCGCATCGCCGCAGGCATCAAGGCCTACGAGGATTCGCAGCTGAAGACCGCCGCCCAGGTGGTCACGGACATCAACGGCACCGAGCTGACCCCCGATGGCTCCGGCACGACCGAGATCAGCACGATCATTCCGTTCCTGGTGCTGAACACGGACGGTCACTACGACTACACCATCAATGCAGCCGTCGGCGGCACCGGTACGCCGCTGGAAGGCGAGATCGCGCTGTGTATCACCGCGAACGGCCGCTCCGATGCGGGCGTTGCCAACGGCAAGATCGCCTACACCAACGTCTTCACCTCCGCCACGGGCTGGGACAACAATGTCAACCGCACGCCCTACGTCGCGGGTGAGACCGACTTCACCAACCTGACCGCCGGTGGCTACTGTGCCGCGACCGGCGCGGTCCAGGCGACCTGCACGTCCTGCTGATCTTCCAGGGCCGGTCCGGGCCTGCCCGGGCCGGCCATCACCTGATCGAAAGGATGTCGGTACGATGGTGCCAGATGCTGGCGGTGTCCTGACAGAAGCCGGATATGAAGCGCGTCACGCCGCGGTCGACAGGGCCGTGGCGTCGGCGCGTTCCGTCATTGGTGGCGGGGAGGAGCCTGCGGTCCGCCCCGGTTCCGGACCCCGCTACACCGAATGGCAGCGGATCGGCCGTGGCGGATCCTCCAACGTGTTCCGTGTATGGGACACGCAGCTGCGCATCCACCTTGCCATCAAGGTGCTGCGCCGCGACGTGCCGCAGACGGAGCGCAACCGCGAACTGATGCGTCGGGAGGTGCTGGTCTCCCGCGCGATACGGCACCAGGCGATCTGCCCGGTGCACGACGTTCATGACGGGCCGGAAGGATTCGGCGTGATCATGGACCTGTTGCAGGGCATCGATCTCAGCACCTGGCTGAAACAGAACCGCGACCGCCTGCAGGATACCTTCAACCAGCGCCTGGAACTGGTGGAGAAACTTGCCGACGCGCTGGCGGTGGCGCACACGCGCATCGTCCACCGCGACATGAAGCCGTCCAACGTCTTCCTGACCGATGGCGACATCGAGCGGCCGCTGATCCTGGACTTCGGCCTGTCGCTGCTGGATGACAGCCGGGGCGAGAGCGCGCAGGGGGGTACCCCCCGATACATGGCGCCGGAACAGATCGAGGGACGGCCGGAGGTGCGCAGCGACCTCTTCTCCCTCGGCGTCATGGCCTACGAGTTGCTGACCGGAGGGGTTCATCCGCTGGGGCCGGATGCACCGCGCCGCCCGGCGCTGGCGGACTGGCAGGCGATCACGCCGCAGCCGCCAAGTGCCCATTACCCCGCCATACCGGCTGCGCTTGACCGGCTGATCCTGCAGCTGCTGCGGGTGAATCCCGATCACCGCCCGGCAACCGCGCGGCAGGTCGCCGAATCGCTGCGTACCATTGCCAATGCCCGTGCCGACGCCGGCAGCAGCGGCGGCGAGCCGGATGAGGAGGGGCTGCAGACCGTGCAGGTGGATGCGGGCCTCCATGTTGTCGGCTCTCCGCCATCCTCCCCCTTCCGGACCGAGAAGCCGATGCGGAAGGTCACCCTGAAACCGTTCCGAATCACCGAGACCCCGGTGACGAATGCCGAGTACCTGGCCTTCGTGCGTGCGACCGGCACCCGGCCGCAGCCCCTGCTCGACCACCCGGTCTTCGGTCGCCCGGACCATCCGGTGGTGATGCTGGGCTGGGCGGAGGCAAGGGCGTTCGCGAAGTGGGCAGGGGGCGATCTGCCGACGGAGGTGCAGTGGGAAGCCGCGGCGCGCGCCGGGCGCCGGGTCTGCGAGTTCTCCTGGGGTGACGACAGCCCCACCACCGACCATGCCAACCTGGACATGATGAGCGGCGCCACCACCGCCGTCCGCGCCTTCCCGGCCGGTCGCAACCCGATCGGCCTCTGGGACATGTCGGGCAATGTCTGGGAATGGTGTCGCGACACGTTCTCCGAACAGCCCTACAGGCAGTTCCGCGATGGCACGGAGGAGCCGCTGACCGAGGTCGAGGGCCAGACGGTCCGCGTCGTGCGTGGCGGCAGCTACGAGAGCGTCGTGTCCTCCTGCCGCATCGCCTTCCGCCACCAGGCGGAGGAGGCGGAGCCGAGGGCCGACATCGGCTTCAGGGTGGTGTTCCATGATGACTGAATGGCGCAGCGTCAGGCGTCAGGCCGGGGACACCGGCCTGCAGGAAACCGAAACCCTTGTGCATGATGACCAGCAGACCGCGATGACCCTCGACGTGTCGGAGCCGATGACCACCCTGGCGCCCGAACCCGCCGAACCGCTGCCGGCCGTCACCACCGCCGAACCGGATCAGCAGACGCTTGCCGGGCACGACGAGACCGACCTGATGACGGACCAGCGGACCCGTTTCGACGTGGCCGGACCGCCGCGGGAGGTCGCGAGGGACGGGGACGCGCCGGTGGATACCCTCACCGACGCGGGCAACCCTGTCGTCAATCGGCTGCTGGAGCAGGCGGCGGCCAGGTATGGCCGCGACGCGATCTCCTTTGTCACTGCGGACGAGTTCGTGCGCGGCGGTGGCAGTGAACCGGACACTCCGCAGGCCGACAACAGCGCCGGAGTCGCGCCGGAACCGGAGACGCGTCCCGGTGCGGATGCCCCTTCGAAGGGCAACGGCATCCTGCGCAGCATGGCGCTGAAGCTGGTCGAGAAGGGTGTGCTGCAGGAACGCCGCGCCGTCGCGATCTCCATCAAGGCCCGTGATTCCGGTATCAGCTTCCTCAGGATGCTGGCCCGCGACCGGCAGGTCACGGATATCCGGGCCGTCTTCGACCTGGTGGCGGAGTGGGCCGGGACGACGCTGATCCAGGACAAGGCCGGCCTGCTGTCACGGATGCAGCATGTCGACTGGCTGACGCCGGAACTGGCGGAGCGTTTCGAGATCATCCCGCTGAAACCCGAGAATCCGGGTGAGTTCAGGTATGCCACCGTCGATCCGTTCGATGCCGCCGTGTCGGACTGGATCCAGCGCCGGTCGCAGGGGCAGGTGCTGCACCCGGTGGCGCTGCTGCCGGAAGTGCTGGTGGAGGGGCTCGACCGCTACCGGCTGCTGAACGCCGACAATGACAGCAACGACAGCGGCATGTTCGTGCCGATCGAGATCAGTTGGGGGACCGAGAAGAACGGCGCCCCGGACCTGTCCGAATGGGACGTGCCGGTCGTCGTGGACTACATCCTGCACCGGTCGCACGAGCTTGGTGCCTCCGACATCCATATCGAGCCGACGGGCGACAGCGTGGTGGTGCGCAACCGCGTCGATGGCGTGCTGCACGAGGAATTCCGCCTGCCTGCCGCGATGCAGGCACCGGTCATCAGCCGCATCAAGGTGCTGTCGAACCTGGACGTGGCGGAGCGGCGCCTGCCGCAGGACGGCCGCATCAGCGTGACGATCCGCAGCCATCCCATCGACATCCGTGTCTCGACCCTGCCGACCGTGACGGGCGAGAAGATCGTGATGCGCCTGCTTGACGAGACGGCGCTGCGCCCGCGTCCGGAGAGCCTGGGGCTGAGTGACCATGACCTCGCGCTGCTGCTGGACAAGGTCAGCGCGCCCTACGGCATGATCATGCTCAGCGGTCCGACCGGCTCCGGCAAGACCACGACGCTCTATTCCTGCCTGTCTTCCATCGACCGCGTGGCGCGCAACGTGGTGACGGTGGAGGATCCGGTGGAATACCGCCTGACCGGTGTTCACCAGACCCAGGTGAACGAGAGCCTGGGCATGACCTTCGCCACCAGCCTGCGGACCATCCTGCGCCAGGACCCTGACGTGATCATGGTGGGTGAGTGCCGCGACCAGGACACGGCGCAGATGGCGGTCCAGGCCTCCCTGACCGGTCACCTGGTGTTCTCCACCATCCATGCGAACGACGCCGCCGGCGTGGTCAACCGCCTGCTGGACATGAAGGTGGAGCCGTTCCTGATCGCCAACGCCCTGTCGCTGGTCATCGCCCAGCGCCTGGTCCGTGTGCATTGCGAGCATTGCGCGGTGACGGTGGAGGGGCGGGAGATCCTCAGCAACCTGCGGGCGGAGGGTGTCTCGGCAGCACGCCTGACCCGTCTCGGCATCGAGATCGACCCGGAGATGCCCTATGCCTCCACGGTCGGCTGCAACCATTGCCGCCACACCGGCTACTTCGGGCGCCAGGCGGTCTACGAGCTGTTCTCCATGACCGAGGACCTGCGCGCGCTGGTGATGGAGCCCGGCTTCCAGGTCGCCCGCTTCCGCAAGGCCGCGCGGGAGGAAGGCATGCTCTCCATGCTGGAGAACGCGACGTTCCTGGTGGAGGAAGGCCGGACATCCTTCTCGGAGGTCATCCGGGTGCTGGGAGACGTCTGATGTTCGGGGCCGTCAGCACCAGCAGCCTCTATATCCTGACGCGCCAGTTCTCGGCGATGATCAGCGGGCGCCTGAACCTGGTGGTGGCGCTGGGCAACCTGGTGAAGCAGACGCCGAAAGGGCAGTTGCAGGACGTGCTGCAGGACGTCTCGGACGATGTCCGCTCCGGCACCGATCTGGCCGATGCACTGGCCGAGCACCCCAAGATATTCAGCCGCCTCTATGTCAGTGTCGTGCGTTCGGGGCTGACCTCCGGCCGGTTGGCGGATGCGCTCAGCCAGCTTTCCAACTACATGGAACAACGCGACAGCGTGACCCGCAATGTCCGCACCGCGATGACCTACCCGATCTTCGTCACTGTCGTCTTCATCGGCGTGTTCCACATGATGACCTTCGTCATCCTGCCCCGCTTTGCCTCCATCTTCGGCACGCTGAACAAGGACCTGCCGGCCCCGACGCAGTTCATGATGGACCTGGGCGACGCCTACATTTCCAACTGGCCATTCATAGCTGCCGCGCTGGTGATGCTGGTGGTCAGCCTGGTCGTCTGGATCTCGTCGGAGGAAGGCCGGACGCTGCTGGATGAATGGAAGCTGCGGGTGCCGAAGTTCGGCACGGTCTGGCGGCTCGCCGCCTATTCGCGGTTCTGCCGGACCTTCGGGGTCCAGCTCCGTTACTACATTCCGGCTGTCGAGGCGCTGCGGCACTCCGCGGAGGCGTCCGGCAACGCCTTCATCGAGACCAGCGTCCACGGCATTGCCGACCGGGTGGAGAACGGCAGCACGCTGGTCGACGCGTTCGAGGGGGCGGAGACCTTCGGCGACGTGGTCGTGCAGATGATCGGCACGGGTGAGCAGGCCGGAACCCTGGATGAGCTGATGATCTCCGCCGCCGACTATTTCGACACCCTGCTGATCCAGGAACTGCGCAGCATTACCTCGATGATCAACCCGTTGCTGACCGCGTTCGTCGGTATCGCGATCGCGGGGATGATGGTCGCGGCCTTCCTTCCGGTCTTCGAGCTGTCAGGCAGCGTTTAAGCCAAATTAACCTTGCCCTGACATGGTCCATGCGTGAACCGCTTGTCCCGCATAATGAAGGCTGACCTGAAGCCCGTGTTCCGCCGTCTTCGCACGGTGAGACTGGGTGATTCGGCCGCGTCCGGATCGAAGGAGCCGGTTGCCCGCCGGGACATCGGCGTCATCGTTTCCGTCCATGCATCGGGATGGGCGCTGAGCCTCCATTCGACCACGGACGGGAGCCGGCTTCGCACGCAGGAGGCGCTTTCCGCCACGCCGCTGATGGAGCGCGACCAGCGGGACCTCATCCGCAGCATCCAGGCCGCCGTCGAGGCGCTGGCACCTGAAGAGGCGCGTGCCGTCGACTGGCTGGAACTGCGGGTCATCGACCCCGAAATGGACATCCTGGACAACCGCCTGATCCGGTCCGCGATGAATGACCGCGAGAACGCGGCCAACCTGGCCCGCCAGGTTGTCGGTCGGGATGACGCGGCCTTCGATGTCTGCAATTTCGGGCCGCAGTCGGATGACGACATCGGTCGGAAGGTGATTGCCGCGGTCTCGCTGGAGCGGGTCCGCGAATACCTGTCGGCCTGCGGCGACCTGGCCACCCGGGTCCGGGCGATCAGCCCGTCATCCATCGCGTTCCAGAAGAACGCCGCGACCGAAGCCGGAAAATCCTTCGCGATCATGGAACTGGGCGCGGCACAGACCCAGCTGCTGCTTGCCGAGAGCGATACCGGTTCGGTTGCCAAGCGGGTCATCCCGGTCGGCGTGCGCCACTTCGCGGCGGCACTGGCCGATGCGCTTTCCCTGCCCAGCAGCCAGACGGTGAAGATGCTGGAGGAGCGCGACATGCTCGTCCGGCTGCGTGAGGCCGGACAGGGCGGCGACGGTGAGGTGATCCCCGCCGGTGCCGCCGACAGGGCGATCGCCACGGCGGCGGCACCCCTGCTGAAGGAATTCCGGCGGACGCTGGACGACTTCATCGAGAACCGGCTGGCGGCCCCGCCCGACAGGATACTGGTCGGAAACGGTGCGCACGCCATCAAGGGCTTCTGTGAATGGCTCACCGGTGAGGTCGGCATTCCGCTGGAGGTGCCGGAGAAGGGGCTGGCCGAACAGCCGGAGGACGGCACGCCGCTCAACCTGCTGCGGGGCACGCAGGATCCGCTGATCGTCAAGGGCAAGACCTGGTACCGGTTCCGCGACGGTCGTTTCGTGGCGGAGGAGACGGGCCGGACCCAGTCGCCGAAGGTCGAGGTCAAGACAGGCAGCGGGAAGCGGAAGACCGGCCCGGCAAGCCGCAAGGCCCAGCGGGAGACGGAGAAGGCGGAGAAGCGCAGGAAGCAGGTGGCGGTGCTGGCCGTGCTGGCATTGCTGGCCGTGCCCTTCGTCATCTTCGACAATTTCGTTGCCCCGTTCCAGCAGTCGGTGCAGCGCAAGCTCGACCTGTTCTCCCATTCGGAAAGCAAGGTGGCGGCCCTGCGGCGCCAGGCCGTGGACATGTCATCCGCGGCGGCCCTGCAGCCGGGGGGCAGCGACGAGAAGTCGACCAAGATACTCTGGACCGAGAAGTTCTTTGCCGTTTCCCGCGCCATTCCGGCCAGCATCTGGCTGAGCGATGTCGCCATCATCCAGGACGAGCGCAGCGTCGGCCAGACCGACGTGATCACCACGAAGCTTGTCCTGCACGGCCAGACGACGCTGGACGACCGGCGTCACCTGGGGGAGATCGCGGACTTCATCCGGCACCTGGAGGGTGATCCGGACTTCATGAGCGACTTCCGCCGCGTGACGTTCGAGGGGCTGGACCGGTTCGGTGACGGACAGGTCAGCTTCGAACTCCACGCCTGGTATGACGAGAACAAGCGCAAGGAAAGCGGTGACGCCGCACCGGCGCAGGGGGGCGGCCCGCTGGAGGGGCTGCGCCGGACGACCGACGAGCGCGAGCGGATGCAGAACAACGTGCTGCGACTCGGCACCTCGGCGCGGGAGCTGGGGCAGTGAGCGGCGCGGCGAACGAACCGGCGGCCACCCCCGGGATCCGGGAGCAGCTGGCGCAGATCGGGCCACTGCCCCGCGCGCTCACGTTGCTGGCCCTTGCCGCCGCCATCTTCCTGGGCACCAACCTCTACTTCATCAATGGCTGGCAGGCCGAATCGGCACAGCTCGTCACCAGCTACCTGGAGCGTGACGCGAAGCGCCTGACGGACCAGGTCGCGCGGCTGCAGGAGATCGTCAAGGCGCAGAAGGACGTGCCGCGCCTGACCTCGACCCCGGTGTTCATCGAGCGTATCGGCGTGCTGGCGGCGGAGGAGCAGGTGCCGATCCACGGAATTCGTCCCGATGCCGAGAACCCGGAGCTGTTTGTGGTCAGCCTGGAGGCCGACTACCTGGCCTTCGAGCGCTTCATCGCCGCGCTGGAGGAACTGGATGTCGACATCCTCTCGTTCTCTGCAAAGGTCGACAACCAGTCCGGCGACGACCCGAAGGCGACGTTCGAACTGCAGCTGCTGCCGAACAACGATGCGCGGCAGTTGCAGATCCCCCGGCTGCGCGCCCTGCGAGCGGAACTGGAAGGGGAGGAGCGGCGCAACCCGTTCCAGCGCCTGGATGGCGGCGGCAGCCAGGAAGGCAACCGGATCGACCTGACGGAATTCTTCAGCCTGACCGGAATCTCCCGCATCGGCGACTACAGCCTGGTGACCATCAATGGGCACGACTATGTCGTCGGCGACAGCCTGGGCAACAGGAAGATCACCGCCATCCTGGATGACCGGGTGCTGCTGGAGCGCCAGGGCCTGAACCGGCTGGAACGGTTTGTCCTGCGTTTCCCTGCCGTCACGGAATCGGAGCGAACCGACGAGGTCTCCGCCTTCGTCGCCAATGTCACGCAGGTGCCGTCGGAAGAACAGGTTCCCGGTGTGAATTCGGCCTTTGTTAAGCCTTTCCCAGCAGAATGATCACTGCGAACGAAGCGTGAAGAACTTCGAGTGGTGAAAGGAAGAAGTCAATGCGGCTGCGGGTAGTGCAGCAACTCCTGATCCTCCTGCTGGCCCTGGCCGGCCTGGCGCTCGTCGCCATGCAGCGGGCCGAGACCGTGCAGGTTGCGGTGCTGGCTGCCGGACCAGCCGCCCATGGCGTCTTCGAGACCGACAGGGGAAGCATTTCCGCGGCGCTTGACCGGCGCTCCGCCGAACTCTCGGATTCCGGTATCCGTGCCACGGGCCTGGAAATCATTCCCATTGGCCGGGACCTGAAGCTGCAGTCGCGAATCGACGCGGCGGACGGCGCCCTGCTGCACGAAACCAGCCCCGGCCTCACTGGCCTGGAAGTCTCCGTCGTCGGCATGGCCGCGCCGAACCGTGCCGCCCGCTGGACCTACGAGGCCGGTTGGCTGTCGGGCACCGTGGTGCTCTGGGGCGGGCTGGTGGCGCTGCTGGCCGGTGCCCTGCTGTTCCTTGTCCATCGCAGCGGCAGGCAGGCAGCACCGGCACCGCAGGTGACCGTGGCTGCCCCGGCGGCCGATCCGGATGCCGTCATCCAGGCCACCGCCGAACGCGATGCGCTGCAGGCCGAACTTGAACGCGCCAAGCAGGAGTTCCTGACCCGGTCCATGGAACTGGAGGCGGAACGCGACAAGGCGGCCGCGGCAGACGAGGCGAAGTCCAAGTTCCTCGCCACGATGAGCCACGAACTGCGCACACCGCTCAACGCCATCATCGGTTTCAGCG
Organism: Minwuia sp.; assembly: GCA_965228535.1. Lineage (GTDB taxonomy): Bacteria > Pseudomonadota > Alphaproteobacteria > Minwuiales > Minwuiaceae > Minwuia. Next base: position 751,909 of record CBDDHU010000004.1, read on the forward strand.
AGATCATGCACCTGGAGCAGATGGGCCCCATCGGCAACAAGCAGTACAAGGGCTATGTCGGCGACGTGCTGGACAGCGGCCGTCACCTGCTCTCGCTGGTGGATGACATCCTGGACATGTCGCGCCTGCAGGTCGGCAAGAAGAAGTTCGAGGAAGTCGAGATCGACGTGGCCGAGATCATCGGCAGCGTCGTCAACCTGCTGGGGCCGGAATCGCGCAATGCACGGGTCCGGATCGATTCGCGACTGTCGCCGAACATCGGTCGGCTGTGGGGCGATCTCAGGGCGATCCGCCAGGTGCTGACCAACATCCTCGGCAACGCGGTCCGCTATTCCAAGGACACCGGCCACGTGACCATCACGGCAAGGGAAGACACTTCCGGGTCGCTGGTCATCACGGTCACCGATACCGGTATCGGCATTGCGCCCGAGAAGCTGGAGAATGTCTTCGACGCGTTCGTCCAGGGCAGCGAGGACTATAGCAAGGCGCACGAGGGAACAGGGCTGGGGCTGGCCATCGCCAAGTCGCTGGTGGAGTTCCATGACGGCAGGATCACGATCGACAGTGTCCTGGACGTGGGGACCACGGTCACGATCACCTTCCCCCCGACGCGCATGATCCAAACCGACGAGGAAGCGGACCTGACGGAGTTCGCGGACGAGACGGATTTCGGTTCCGAGAGCCAGGAATGGCTGGCGCTGGAACACAAGGGGCGTTTCCACGCGGTGCACCATGGCTCCGGCGAGTTCCTGATCGGGCGGCCCAATCCGCGTCAGCCGGAACTGATCTGCGACATCTCGCTCAGCGATCCGCGCGTGTCGCGGCCGCACGCCCGCATCATCGGCTCCCACGGCCAGTTCTTCCTGATCGACCAGAGCCGCCGCGGAACCTACCTCGACCGGGGCGACGGCAATATCGAGCATGTCCACCAGAACGTCAGCGCGGCGCTGGACAGTTCCGGCCGCATCTATCTCGGCGCCTCGCCGGACGACAACGACCCCTCCTTCATCAGCTTCGGCCTCAGGGAAGAAAGCCATGCACAGCAACGAAAGGCCGTCTAGGTGAACCAGTTCAGTGATGTTGATGTTCCGACGGTCCTGGAGAGTTACGCGGGACCGCTGGAGACCGGCAGCTTCCGCCTTGGCGGGATGCAGGTTGCGCATGCAGGCTTCAGCCTGCGCGGTGCCGGGCGTGACAGGAACGACGACCGCATATATGTGGCGGAGGCCTTCGGCCTTCTCGGCGTGGCCGACGGTATCGGCAGTTCCCTGGCCGGCGGGCAGGCGGCGCAGGACTGCGTCGAGCTGATGCAGGAATATCTCGCGTCGGTCGGTCCGATCACCGACCGGGTTGCCACGCTTCGTGATGCCATCACCTGGACCAACGGGCGGATGCTGGCCCAGGCCTGGACGCCGGGCGGATCGGAGCGGCACCCGGGCGGGTGCTGCTTCGCGGGCGTGCTGCTGGACGAGGTGAAGGCGGAATTCACCACGTTTCATGTCGGGGACTGCGCGGTGCATGTTCAGGCAGGCCGGAGCTGGGAGAAGCTGACGGTGGATCACATGGAGGCTGAGGCACGGCCTGCCGCACGTCCGGGACGGTCGCGCAAGCCGCGTATCCGCAGGGCGATGGGCACGACACCCGTTCCGTCCGTGGAGTTCCGTACCTGTCCGCTGACCGACAGCACGCGGCTGATGATCACCTCCGACGGATGTGACCTGCTCGCCCTGGACGGCAGCGGTGTCCCCGCACCCCAGCCGGAGCCTGGCGAGTCGCTGGAACGCTGCATTCGCGGTCTTGCCGCTGCGGTCGTCGCCGGGCCGCTGCGCGACGACACGTCCGCGATCATGCTGGATGTCTCGCTCTGACCTGCTCCGGGATCGGCCGAGCGGCCTTGGCAGCGGCGCGGTCATCCGGCAATTAATCCGGAATTAACCCTGTATCCGCATAGTCGTTGACCATGTCGGCACGCCTGTGCCGAGAGAGAATGTGACCGGTCAGAAGGACTGAGACATGGGATCATCCCGCAGCATGGCTGACAGAAGGTTCGCCGGCGTCCCGTCGGCAGGATGGCTCTGCGGCATGCTGGCGCTGGTCATGCTGCTGCTCGCGGCCTCTGCTGCGGCCCAGAACCAGTCGGGACAGGACATCCCCTGGCGTGACGACCTGCGCTACAGCCGGACCTCCGTCGATGACGATATCCGCAGCGTGCTGCGCAGCATCCTGCGCACCGCTGGAATCTCCGCGATCTTCCGCCCCGGGGTGCAGGCCGACGTGTCGCTGCGGTTCGACAACGTGCTGCCGCGCCATGCCTTCGAGCAGCTGCTGATCGAGCAGGGGCTGGGTTACGAGTACAATCCACAGACCCGCACCGCGACGATATTCATGGACAGTGCGGAGGCGGACCAGGTGGTGCGCCGCGAGTTCGTGACGCTGACTCATGCCCGCTTCGATGCCATCCGCTCCATGCTGACCCGGTTCGGCATCTCCATCGACGGCGTGGCACATGACCCGGCGACGAATACCCTGCTGATCCAGGGCCGGACCGAGTACCTGTCGGAGGTGACGGACCTGATCGCCCGGATCGAGGAGTCGGAGCGCACCCGCCAGGAACTGGAACTGGAGCAGGCGGCACTGGACCGCAAGCGCCGCCGCGCGGAGCTGGAGCAGAACATGTACCAGCAGATGCTGGACGCGGATGTGAAGGTCATCCCGCTGCGCTTCGCCTCGGTCGGCCAGACCACGCGCCGTTTCCACGGCACCACGGTGACGGTGCCGGGCATCGAGCAGACCCTGCAGGCGATGCTGGGCCAGCTCAGCCAGAACACGACCGCTCCCGGCCGTCGCGCCTCGTCGGACGAGGAAGAGACGGAGGACCAGTTCTTCCGGCGGCTGCAGCAGATCTCGCGCCCCGTGGTCTCCATCGACCAGCGCACCAATTCCGTCATCGTCCGTGGCACCGACAGCGGCATCCTGGCGGTGGAGAAGGTGGTGCTGCAGCTCGACCAGCCGCTGCGCATGGTGGAGATCGAGGTCATCATCGCCACTGCCGAGGTCGGCGTGGCAGAGGAACTGGGTGTTGCCCTGCGCGGCTCGGCGACCGCCACGGCGGGGGCGGACCGCAGCGGTGCCTTCGATACCGGGACCAGTGGCACCCAGGTCGGCAACGGCAATGGCACCCTGTTCGATTCCGACGGGCTGAACGCGCTGTCGCTGCTGCCCGTGGTGGCGGCGCCGAATGCCGCGCTGGCATCCTTCGTCATCGGCAGTGCCGGCAACATCCTGCAGGCGCAGCTCAACGCACTGGAGGAGGACAACAAGGCCCAGGTGCTGTCCGCGCCCCGGCTGGTGACGCTGGACAATGTCACCGCCCGCATCACCCGCGCACAGGACCTGTTCGTGCAGGTCGATACCGGTGGCGACAACGGCCAGAGCCTGGCGGAGATCCAGACCGGCCTGACGCTGGAGATCACGCCATCCATCGTGCCCTCCACGGTGGAGAATGACGAGAGCCTCGTGCGGCTCAGCATCAACGCGGTCAATTCCGCGCCGGGTGCGGGTGTCTTCGGCCAGATCGACGTGCGCAGCCAGGAAGTGCAGACCGAGGTGCTGGTGCCGAACGGCGCGACCTACGTGATCGGTGGCCTGTTCGACGATGACCGGCGGGAGCAGAAGAGCGGCGTTCCGGGCCTGCAGGACATGCCGCTGCTGGGCTGGATGTTCGGCAACGAGACCTCCACCAACAACCTCTCGGAAACGATCTTCTTCATCACACCGAAGGTGGTGCATGAAGGCGCGCCCTTCGCCCAGGACATCGCCCAGCGTGCGGGCACCACGACCTATGTCAGCAAGCAGCGTGACCGGCTTTCCTCCGCTGCCGACCAGCTGATGGGCGGCAAGGGCAGGGCGTTTCCCAATGCCATGCGCAGCCTGGAGGAAGACGAGTAATGGCGCGCAGTTACCGCGCATCCCGCGCGCTGGTGGTCGCATCCTCGCGGCTGCTGGCGGTGATGCTGCTGGCCGGGGCGCTGTTCGGTCCGCTCTATTACAGCCTGATCCACGTTTCCGGCTTCCGCGCGGAGCTGGAGACGGCCGTGGAGGCACTTGCCGCCGGGCAGCGGGACGAGCTGGTGCTGCGGGAAAGCTTCCTGGCCTTCGACAACCGGGTGAACCGGGTACCGGACTTCGCCAATGGCAGCGCGGTCTCGCCGCGGCTCTACCAGGACCGGCGGATGCTGCTGGCCGGGTGGCAGGCAGACAATGGCAACTTCATCATCCGCGGCATGACCCGGCCCTCCGCCATGCAGCAGGACTGGCTGCCGGCGCTGCTGCTGGAGCACGAGCTTGACCCGCGCGGACGCACCGTCCGACAGGCATGGGTGGAATCGAAATGAGACGGAAGCTTCTGCTGGCCCCGGTCGGCCTGATCGCCTGCCTTGTGCTGTCCGCCTGCCAGGAGGGGCGCTACTCGGAGGCGGGGCGGCCCGCCACGCGCAGCGTGAACCCCGCTGCCGCCGCGCCTGCCATGGCCGAGGCAGCGGCACCCGTGAAGCCCGTTGCCGCAGCAGCGGCGGAGGATTTCAGTGGTCCCGTCGTCGTCGCCCCGCGCTGGGTGCGGGGTGACCGCTGGGTCTACAGCGACGGTTACGGCCTGCAGGTGGTTGGCGTGGAAGGCGACATCACCCGTTTCCGCCGGCTGGACGATCCGGGCCAGTGGTTCACCCGCCACGGCTTCCTGCGGCAGGAGGCCCAGTCATCGACGGCGCACCGCCGGGTGGTCTTCCGCTCCATCGACGCGGCCGAGGCGCGGACCCTGCAGATGCGGCGGCCCGTGGTCTTCACCCGTGAATACACTTCCAACCAGGAGCCGCGCGTGCATCGCACCTCCTGGATCCTGGAGGGGCGGGAGACCATAACCGTTCCCGCCGGAACCTTCGATACCTGGGTCATCGTCATGCGGACGCGCAACGCCGCGACCAACTGGACCGGCTTCGAGCGCTGGTGGTACAGCCCGGAGGTCCGGAACTATGTCCGGCTGGAATACCGCTATGGCAAGCATCCGGTCAGTTCCCGCGTGCTGATGGATTTCAGCCCCGGTGAGGCCCGACAGGCCCGGCTCTCGCTCAGCGAGTAGTCCGCTCAGAACAGGCTGAGCCCCATGCTGGCGGCCAGCGCCCCGAGCGCAAGGCCCGGACCGAAGGGCAGGCACTGACGCCGCTCCAGCCGCCGCATCAGGTGCAGCACCAGCGCCACCAGGCTGCCGGAGACGAAGGCGACCAGCAGCGTGGTCAGGGTCGGTTGCAGTCCCAGCCAGGCACCGATGGCGGCGATCAGCTTCGCATCCCCCTGTCCCATGCCGTCGATCCCGCGCAGGGCGCGGTAGCCGACGCGCAACCCGGTCAGCAGCAGGAACCCGAGGACCGCACCCAGGATCGCGTCCTGCGGCGTGGTCAGCACGCCGAAGGCGTTGATCACCAGCCCGCACCAGAGCAGTGGCAGCACGATCTGGTCGGGCAGGATCTGGTGCTCCAGGTCGATTACAGCCAGCGCCAGCAGGGCCAGCAGGAACAGGCCCATGGCCAGCGCCGCCAGGGTCGGGCCATGCCAGAACACCGTCGCGCCCAGCAGCAACCCGCCGGCCAGTTCCAGCAGCGGGTAGCGCAGCGGGATCGGCGTGCTGCAGTCGTGACAGCGCCCGCGCAGCAGCAGCCAGCCCAGCAGCGGCAGGTTATGCTGCCAGCGGACGGGGCTGAGGCAGTGCGGGCAGTGGGATCCGGGGCGCACCAGCACGCCCGGCCAGGCGTCAGCCCGGTCCGGGTCCAGCGCCACGGCGGGCAGGCGACCGACCACCACGTTCAGGAAACTGCCCAGCAGCAACCCCAGCAGCGCGGCAAGGCCGGTGGCCAGTGCCGGTTCCTGCGCCAGCATGGTGCCGAGCGTGGTCACTGCTCCGCCACCCGGCAGCGCTTCCTGATCCAGAGCCCGAGACTTCGGCCGATCTGCTGGCCGTTGACGAAGCTGACGCCGAGATATCCGTTGCCGACATGGGCCACCCGGCACACCAGTTCAGGCAGGTCCAGCACCACCAGGCGGAAATGGTCCTCCACCTGCAGCGGCAGTTCCCCCTCCAGCATCGCACCGCCGAGGGAGATGTCGTTCATGCGGCAGGCGAGGGCATGCTTGCCGACAATGACCAGCGCCGGTTCGTCGACCGTGTAGCGCACCGTCCGGCGCTTCTCCGCCCCGCGCGGCAGTTCCGGCTGCGCTGATTGTCTGCGGAGTGGCAGGTCGGCGCTCATGGCCGGTTGATCCTGAAGTCCTGCAGGCGGCTGACCCCGCTGGTGTTCGTGCTGTCGATGCTGTTCAGGCAGGCATCGCCCGCAGCCGCCAGCCCGGTGCAGAACTCGATGCGGGTATCCGCCGAATGCAGCGAACCTTCCCCTGGGCCTATGCCGAAGAAGTCGCCGAAGCCGAACTGGTGAAGTCCGGTCACAAACAGCAACCTTCCGTCCAGCGAACCGCCATCCAGGTCGCTGACGGTGGCCTCCAGCTGGACATGATAGTCAGGATGCAGTTCGGTGTAGGCCCAGCGCATCGCGTTGGGATTGTTCGTGGCGAGGTTCTTGTTCTTGGCGTTGTAGATTTCCTCGACATAGGCCTGGTAGCCGTCGACGCGGTTGCTGTCCCCCTGGTTGCATCTGGGGCTGCAGGTGCCGTCCTGGCGGGCCCGGCTGATGGCATAGCTGTACATGCCGATGGCGGCCCAGTGGCCACGGACCTGCAGCAGGTTCTCCTCGATGCCCGCGACCTCCGCCACCGGCGCGGTTGACAGCATGGTCGCCGCCCCGGCCATGGCGATCATGCCGATGAAGCTGACGGCGGCGATGGCATAGCCGGACTGGCGCTGCCTGGACCCGGTCGCGTTCCCGTTCATGACTCACCCTCCGAACGGCGGGTGATGATGCTGCGATATTCCTCGATGGCCTGGCCAGGTCGGCTGCGTGGTCGCTGCACTTGCCAGGGATCGACGATGGTGATGCCGGTCTCCACCGTGCGGCCGTCAACGCTGCGCGCCGTGTCGGACAGGGTCGGATCGGTCGCGATCCAACCGGTCACCGTCTGCGTGTCGCTAGCGTCGGCACAGTCCGGCAGCGGGGTGCCGACCCCGGTACAGGGGATGGTGAAGGACGGCACCTGGTCGCCATCGTGCTGCAGGCCGTTGTCGGTCAGCCGCAGCCGGTAATCGTTGCGCAGTGCCGTGCCGGGCACCGTCGTCTGGCCGCGCACGCCCTGGACCTCGTCCGTCAGGTCGGTGCCGGTGCCGCCCACCACGACGGAGCCGTTCATCAGGGTCTCGAAGCTGGTCCGGGCCTGCTCGTTCAGCCGGATGCGGCTCTCCGCCTCCGCCTGGAACGTCGCCCCGGTAAGCAGCAGTTCATAGGCGGCAAGCATCAGGAAGGCGCTGACACCCCCGGCCACGGCCAGTTCCGGCAGGGTGAAGCCGGCATCGCGGCGGTTCCGGCGGATACGGGTGGGCTGTTTCATCGCCAGCGCCCCACCACCGTCTTCAGCGGAATGATCTGCAGCGGCTGGTCCATGGTCTCCGGCCCCGTCGCCGTCATGCGGAACGGGAACTCCAGGTAGAGCGTGATCTCCCGGCATCCGGTGCCGCCTGCGCCACCGCTCCAGTCGAAGCAGAAGCAGTCCTTGTTGTTGCAGGTCTTCTGCTTCGCCACGGCCGCTTCGACCCAGCTCAGCCGTCCCACGATCTCGCGGTCCCGGTCGACCCAGACGAAGTTGCGGTCGTTCGCCGTGCCTGTCACGTCCTGCAGCAGCACCAGCGAATCGGCCCCTGCCAGGAAGGTCGCCTGGTCCACCACGAAGGCATCGCCGCCCGTGGCCATGAAGCCGTTGGTGGCATCGCGGTAGATCACGCGGGAATCGACGAATCCGGTCGGCGTGTCATAGCCGCTGGTATCGGTGGCGGTCACCGCGCCGAAACCGGTGAAGAAGTACAGGCTGCTCAGCCGCTCCATCTCCCCGTTCAGCACGAACACCGCCTTCTGCCGGACGGTCAGGTCGATGGACTGTGCCCCCACGGCCGCCCACATGTGGGCCAGCCCGACCGCCAGGACGGACAGGATCACGCCTGCCGCCATGACCTCCACCAGGGTGAAGCCGGCCTGTCTTCGGGCGCGACCGTCGCGCGTTCCGCTGTCAGGGGCGCATGGCATCGGTCAGGCTCAGCCCCCCGTTCCAGACATGCTTGACGCCGCGTGAACTGGTCACCGCGTCCGGGCCGTTCACCGGCGCGGGATAACGCAGCACCACGGCCTGTCCCTGGCGGCCTTCCTCACCGGAACTGCTGGCCGCCACCCAGCCCTCCGGACTGCGCTTGCTCGCGTGCGCGGTGCAGGAGGATGAATTCGGTCCGATGATGTCCGGGCCGACATCCCTGCGCAGCAGCGCCCACACCTCGAATTCCGGGGTCGGGTCGCCTGCTTCCGCTGCCGAGATGAAGCCGGCCGCGCTGGTCGCGCCGCAGAGGTTGGCGTTGGTGCAGATGAAGACGAAGCAGAAATCGCCCGCCTCCTCGATGCTGAGGCCCAGCTTCTCATCCAGGTTGTTTTCGTTCAGGCCGCCATTCTGACAGCAGTACTTGCCCGTCGCGACCTTGTGGATGCGCTGCCGCGCCTGGATCTGGGTCAGGTAGGGGATTGCGCCCTCCAGCCGGGACTCCAGGATGTAGAGCCGGAAATGCGGGATGCCGATGGCCATCAGGATGCCGATGATGGAGACGCTGACCATCAGCTCCACAAGCGTGAAGCCACGCTGGCGGCGGCGTGCTGGCGGATCGTTCCGCAGGGGTCTGGACAGGAGTGCGCGCATGGGGTCAGGATCGCATGCGCTGGTGAACAAATGCCTAATCCTGGCCGGTTCCGGCATGGTTCATGCGCGATGCACGGCAATTGGCTTGACGGCACATTGTGCAGTGCGTCATGATTTTGCTGCAATGCAGAAAATGCCTCTCAAAGTCGCTGTGATCGACAGCAACCCCGTGCGTGCGGCCATCCTGGTGGATGGCCTGGAGGCAGCGGGGGAGGTGGACGTGCACCTGATCACCGACACCTTCGACCTGCAGCGGCGGATCTTCGCGCTGGATCCCGATGTCATCGTCATCGACCTGGAGGACCACAGCCGCGACGTGCTGGAGCAGATGTTCCAGGTCAGCCGCGACGTGCGGCGGCCGATCGCCATGTTCGTCGATCATTCCGACCGGGCGATGATCGACCAGGCCATCGAGGCCGGGGTCTCGGCCTACATCGTGGACGGGCTGGTGCAGTCCCGGGTCCGGCCGATCATCGACATGGCGATCAGCCGTTTCAACGCCTTCGCGCGCCTGCGGACCGAACTGGAGGAGACCCGTGGCGCGCTGGAGGACCGCAAGGTCATCGAACGCGCCAAGGGAATCCTGATGCGCAGCAAGCGGATCGACGAACCGGCGGCCTACGCGCTGCTGCGGCGCACCGCGATGAACGAGAAGAAGAAGATTGCCGATATCGCGCGCAGCGTGGTGACGGCGTCGGAGCTGCTTGCCTGATGCGGCAGGTGGCTGGATGATGGGTCTCAATGGCGAGGCCGGATACAGGATGCGCAACGGAGCGCGGCGATCGGAAACCTTGCGGGGCGGCTGTCCATCGACGGTCGCTGCCCCGTGCGGGAGATGTGTCGGATGAGCTCCTTGTGTGGGATTCATGATGAATATGGATAGGGGCCGCAACGGTCACGAGGTCGTGCGGGCCGGGTTCCTGCCGCTGGTGGACGCCGCACCGCTGATCGTGGCGGCGCGGCGCGGCATGGCGGCGGAGGAAGGGATCGACCTGCGCCTGCTGCGCCAGGCGTCCTGGGCCAGCGTGCGCGACCGGGTCAATGTCGGCCACCTGGACGTGGCGCAGATGCTGGCGGGCATGCCGCTGGCCGCGACCCTGGGGATCAATCACCTGCAGGTGCCGACGGTTGCCACCTTTGCCTTCGGTCGCGGCGGCAATGTCATCGCCCTCAGCCGTGCGCTGTTCGACGGGCTGGATGGCACCGGTCATCCCTGGCGGCAGGGGGCGGTTGCGGCCGGTCTGGCCTTGCGGGAGATCGTCACGCAGCGGGCGGCGCAGGGCTTGCCGCAGCTGGCGCTGGGCATGGTGTTCCCGTTCTCCAGCCACAACTACGAACTGCGCTACTGGCTGGCGGCATCGGGGATCGACCCGGACAGGGATGTGCGGATCGTGGTGATCCCGCCCGCGATGATGGTGGACAGCCTGCGCGCGGGGCAGATCGACGGCTTCTGTGTCGGGGAGCCCTGGGGCAGCCTGGCCGTCGATGCCGGCCTTGCCGCCATCGTCGCGGTGAAACAGGACATCTGGCCGGATGCGCCGGAGAAGGTGCTGGGGGCCCGGACGGTCTGGGCCGAACGGCATCCCGACCTGCTGCTGCGGCTGCTGCGTGCCCTGCACCGGGCGGCGGAGTGGTCGCAGGACGCGGCCAACCGCGACGACCTGGTGACCCTGCTGGCGGACGAGGCCCATGTCGGCGCGCCCGCCCGCATCCTGCGCCGTGCGCTGAGTGGTGACCTGGTGGTGCATCCCGACGGCACGGTGCGCAAGGAACCGGACTTCCTGCGCTTCGCAAGTGGCTGGATGAGTGCGCCTGATCCGGATGCCGCGACATGGGTGCTGAGCCAGATGATGCGCTGGGGGCAGGTGCAGTACAGCGAGCAGGCGGTAAGGACGGTGAGCGAGGTCTTCCGGACCGATTTCCTGGCCGGTGCCATCGGCATCGCACCCGGCGCGGCGCGGCATCGGCATGGCCCGCTGATGGACGGTCGCTATTTCGACCCGGCGGATGTGCTGAGCCATCTCGAACAGTCCTGACCGTCGGGTCGGCTGCCTGGCCGTCTACGCGGCAACTGCATGAAATTCATGCGGCACTGCACAAAAAACAAGCGAAACCACGAACGGCCACTTTTTTAGCACATTGTTCAAGTCATTGAATTCAATAAGGTAAATCGAATTCTCGCTCTGGCATGAAGCTTGTATTCATGGGGTGAGACGCCAACGAAGGCGCCTGGGAACATAGCGATCCATTGGCGGATCGCCCGTGGCAAGGCCGCCACCTTGACGGAACCGCGAACTGCGGTCCCGGAAAAGGTGGGCGGTCTTTTTTTGTGCCTGGCGGGTGGCCGGGCGGGGGTCGGGCTTCATGGCCTGACCCGGACAAAAGGAGACAGAGGAACGTGACCCATTCACTGTTCAGTCGTATCCGCACCGGCGCCTTCGCGGCGCTTGCGGCAGTGACCATCGGCGGAATCGGCGCAGCGGGGACTTCACATGCCGAGATGCTGGATGTGGAGAAGGACGAGCTGAAGTTCGGCTTCATCAAGCTGACCGACATGGCGCCGCTCGCGATCGCCTACGAGAAGGGCTATTTCGAGGATGAAGGCCTGTTCGTCACGCTGGAGCCGCAGGCGAACTGGAAGGTGCTGCTGGACCGGGTGATCACCGGGGAACTGGACGGGGCGCACATGCTGGCCGGCCAGCCGCTGGCGGCGACCATCGGCTTCGGCACCGAAGCGCACATCATCACCCCGTTCTCCATGGACCTGAACGGCAACGGCATCACGGTCTCCAACGAGGTCTGGGCCGAGATGAAGCAGCACATCCCGCTGCAGGCCGACGGCAAGCCGGTGCACCCGATCAAGGCGGACTACCTGAAGCCGGTGGTGGAGCGTTTCCGCAATGACGGCAAGCCGTTCAAGATGGGCATGGTGTTCCCGGTCTCGACCCACAATTACGAGCTGCGCTACTGGCTGGCGGCCGGTGGGCTGCATCCGGGCTTCTATTCGGGGGAGAACATCACCGGGCAGATCCAGGCGGACGTGCTGCTGTCGGTGACGCCGCCGCCGCAGATGCCGGCGACGCTGGAGGCGGGGACGATCCACGGCTACTGCGTCGGTGAGCCGTGGAACCAGCAGGCGGTGTTCAAGGGCATCGGTGTCCCGGTGATCACGGACTACGAGATCTGGAAGGACAACCCGGAGAAGGTGTTCGGGATCACGGCATCCTTCGCGGAGCAGTATCCGAACACCGCGCTGGCCGTGACCAAGGCGCTGATCCGTGCCGCCATGTGGCTGGACGAGAACGACAATGCCAACCGCCCGGAGGCCGTGGAGATCCTGTCGCGGTCGGAATATGTCGGCGCGGACGCGGAGGTCATCGCCAACTCCATGACCGGCACCTTCGAGTACGAGAAGGGCGACAAGCGTGATGTGCCGGACTTCAACGTCTTCTTCCGCTACTTCGCGACCTATCCCTACTACTCGGACGCGGTCTGGTACCTGAGCCAGATGCGCCGCTGGGGCCAGATCACCGAGGGCAAGGCCGACGGCTGGTACGACGAGGTGGCGAAGAAGGTCTACCGCCCGGACATCTACCTGAAGGCCGCGCGGCTGCTGGTGGAAGAGGGACTGGCGAGCGAGGCCGACTTTCCCTGGGAGACCGACGGCTACCGCGCGCCGCAGACCGAGTTCATCGACGGCATCACCTTCGATGGCCGCAAGCCCAACGCCTACCTGGAGCAGTTCCCGATCGGCCTGAAGGGGGCGGAGAAGGTCCAGGGCAGCAGCGTGGTTGACGGCTGACAGCGTCGCTGAAGCGGCGGGGGCGCGGCGACCGAGGCCGTGCCCCCGCCCGACCGGCATCCCGGATTCCCCATTCGAGAGATTTGAGAACATGAGCGTCGCAAGCGATATCGACAGCACCGCCGAAGAGGCCAGGCAGCGCCGCACGGAGCGGCTGTTCACCTGGATCGGCCGGGCGGACACCTACCTGAACATGCTCGCCCTGGGCTGGATCACACCGCTGCTGAAGATCGCCGCGGGCGATCCGGTGGGACACCAGATGAAGGAACTGGGGCGCGGACTGGGCATGCCGCTGCTCGGCATCCTGCTGTTCCTGTTCGTCTGGGCGCAGACGGCACCCATGGTGAACACCTCCCTGGGTGCGATTCCCGGCCCTGCCGGGGTCTGGGAGCAGGTGGAGAACCTGTATGCCGACCATGTGCGGGAGCGTGACAAGGAAGCCGCCTTCATGGAACGGCAGGAGAAGCGCAACGCGAAGCTCGCCGAGCAGGGACGGCACGACCGCATCAAGTGGCGCGACTATACCGGGGCGCCGACCTATCTCGACCAGATCTGGACCAGCCTGGTGACGGTCGGTTTCGGTTTCCTGCTCGCCACCCTGGTGGCGGTGCCTTTGGGCATTGTCTGCGGGCTGTCCCGGTCCGTGAACGCGGGCGTGAACCCGCTGATCCAGATCTTCAAGCCGGTTTCCCCGCTGGCCTGGCTGCCGCTGGTGACCATGGTGGTCTCCGCCGTCTATGCCGGCAACAGCGACCTGTTCCCGAAATCGTTCGTGGTCTCCGCCATCACGGTGATGCTGTGCTCCCTCTGGCCGACCCTGATCAACACGGCCTACGGCGTCGCGTCCATCGACAAGGACCTGATGAATGTCGGGCGCGTGCTGCAGCTTTCCTGGTCGAAGCAGATCGTGAAGCTGGTGCTGCCGTCGGCCCTGCCGCTGATCTTCACCGGCCTGCGCCTGTCGCTGGGTGTCGGCTGGATGGTGCTGATCGCGGCGGAGATGCTGGCGCAGAACCCGGGGCTGGGGAAATTCGTCTGGGACGAGTTCCAGAACGGGTCGTCCTCCTCACTCGCCAAGATCCTGGTCGCGGTCTTCACCATCGGCATCATCGGCTTCCTGCTGGATCGCGTGATGCTGGCGCTGCAGACCATGTTCACCCACTCGGCAACGCGTTGAGGGGGCGGGGATCATGGCATTTCTCGAACTCAAGGGACTGACCAAGGGCTACGGCACCGGGGTTGACCGCACGGTGGTCCTGGACGGCATCGACCTGGCCGTGGAGGAAGGCGAATTCATCGCCATTGTCGGCTTCTCCGGTTCCGGCAAGACGACGCTGATCAGCGCCATCGCCGGGCTGATCGAACCGGATGCCGGGGAGGTCCTGCTGAAGGGCAAGCCGGTGACCGGGCCGGACCCGGCGCTCGGCGTGGTGTTCCAGAGCTATTCGCTGATGCCCTGGCTCACCGTGGCGGGCAATGTTGCCCTGGCGGTCGACTCCGTGTTCGCGGCGGAGAGCAAGGCGGAGCGCGCGGCGCGGGTCGCCCGCTACATCGACATGGTGGGGCTTTCCCACGCCCGGGACCGCAAGCCGGCGGAGCTTTCCGGCGGCATGCGCCAGCGCGTCGCCGTGGCCCGCGCACTGGCCATGAGCCCGGAGATCCTGCTGCTGGACGAACCGCTGTCGGCGCTGGACGCGCTGACCCGCGCCAACCTGCAGGACGAGATCACCCGCATCTGGCAGCAGGACCGCAAGACGGTCGTGCTGATCACCAACGACGTGGACGAGGCGATCCTGCTGGCGGACCGGATCATTCCGCTCAACCCCGGTCCGAACGCGACCCTGGGGCCGGAGTTCCGCGTGGACCTGCCGCGCCCCCGTGAGCGGACGGCCATGAACCATGACCCCGACTTCAAGCGCCTGCGGGCGGAGGTGACGCAGTACCTGATGCGGGTGGGGATGGAGCGTGGCGCCAATGTCGAGGACTCCATCACCCTGCCCAACATCGTGCCGATCTCGCAGCGTGAAACCGCCGAAAGCCCGCCCCAGGCCTACCTGGATGCCGCCGACAGCCCGCGCGAGGAACGGTTCCTCGAATTCATCAACCTGAAGAAGGTCTATCCGACGCCGAAGGGGCCGCTGACCGTGGTGGACGGCGTGGAACTGAAGATGCGCAAGGGGGAATTCATCTCCCTGATCGGGCATTCCGGTTGCGGCAAGTCGACGGTCCTGTCGATGACGGCGGGGCTGAACGAGATCTCGTCGGGCAGTGTCGTGCTGGACGGTCGGGAGATCGCCGGCGCGGGGCCGGAGCGGGCCGTGGTGTTCCAGGCCCCCAGCCTGATGCCCTGGCTGAGCGCGCGGGAGAATGTCTCCATCGGCGTGGACCGGGTCTACCCGGATGCCTCCGCGGAGGAGCGCCGGGACATCGTGGAATACTACCTGTCGCGGGTGGGCCTGGCCGATTCCATGGACCGGCTGGCATCCGATCTCTCCAACGGCATGAAGCAGCGTGTCGGCATTGCCCGGGCCTTTGCCCTGTCGCCGAAGCTGCTGCTGCTGGATGAGCCGTTCGGGATGCTGGACAGCCTGACCCGCTGGGAACTGCAGGAAGTCCTGATGGATGTCTGGAAGCGGACCCAGGTGACGGCGATCTGCGTCACCCATGACGTGGACGAGGCGATCCTGCTGGCCGACCGGGTGGTGATGATGACCAACGGTCCCAATGCACGCATCGGCCGGATCATGGAGGTGGACCTGCCGCGCCCGCGAACCCGGAAGGCACTGCTGGAGCATCCCGACTACTACCTGTACCGGGAGCAGCTGCTCTCCTTCCTGGAGGAGTACGAGCACGGTGCCAACCCGGAACCGAAACCGGAGGACAGCGACACCGTCGATGATGCGGAACAGGACGAAGCGGCATGAGCACGCAGCTTGTCGGTGACCCGCATGCAGCCAGGCCGGCCCCGGGCCGTCGCGTGGCCGCACGGGACGCCAAGCCCTTCGTCCGGGCGGTCGAGGTCTGGACCGCTGACCCGTCCGGCACCCGGCTGACACTCTCCTCTGCCTGGCACGGCGCGATGGCCGGCTTTGCGGAGGTCACGGACCGGGAAAGCTTCGCGATGGGGGAGGGACTGCCCGGTCGTGCCTGGCAGGACCGTGCGCCGGTCATGCTGAAGGGGTTCCGGGGCAGCTATTTCAAGCGCACCGAGGCGGCGGAGCGGGAAGGGCTGACGGTCGGCCTCGCGGTCCCGGTCTTCTGCCAGCGCGGGACACTGAAGGGCGTGGTGGTGTTCCTCTGCGGCGATGACGAGGTCCATGTCGGTGCCATCGAGCTGTGGCACGCCGGTGACGAACCGGGCGACACGATGGGGCTGGTTGACGGCTATTTCGGCACGGCACGCCACTTCGAGTGGATTTCCCAGCGCACACGGTTTCCCCGTGGCATGGGGCTGCCGGGCCAGGTCTGGGCCAGTGGTCGCCCGGTGCTGATGCACGATCTCGGCAACAGCCGCCGCTTCATCCGTTCGGAGAGCGCGGACAAGGCCGGGCTGACCCTGGGTCTGGGCCTTCCGGTCGCCGGTGTCGGACCCGGCACCACCGTGCTCACCCTGCTCTCGGCGCGGGGAACACCGATCGCGCGCCGCTTCGAGATCTGGTCGGTCCTTGACAGGCGCTGGATGAAGTTCCGTGACGGGGTCTGCGAACTGGAGGGCACCCCCAGCAGCCATGACACGGAGCTGCTGGTGCGCAAGGGCGACAGCCTGCTGGCACGGGTCGCGGCGACCGGCGTGCCCGAGGTCGCGGCCGATATCTCCGACAGCAAGGACATCTTCGAGAGAGCCGCCGCCAGGACCGGGTTCCGGTCGATGGTGGCGCTGCCTGTCCATGGAACCGAAGGGCTGAGCGACATCGTCGCCTGGTATTTCTGAAATGCGGCCGACCACGGAACGCCGCGCAGTCGCAGGAGCATCTTGCCATGACTGAGAAACTGGTTGTTGTCGGCAACGGCATGGCCGCCGGCCGGGCACTGGAGGAACTGTTCCGCCGTGCGCCGGACAGGTATGAGGTCACGGTCTTCAATGCGGAGCCGCGGGTGAACTACAACCGCATCATGCTCTCGCCCGTGCTGGCCGGGGAGAAGACCTACGAGGACATCCTGATCCATGACGACGACTGGTACACCGACAACCGGGTCAGGCTGATCCGGGGGGAGGAGGTCATTGCCGTCAACCGGGCCGAGCGGAAGGTGATTTCCCGCGCCGGGACGGTGGCCGAGTATGACCGGCTGATCCTGGCCACCGGCTCGCTGCCATTCATCATTCCGGTGCCCGGTCACGACCTGCCCGGCGTGCTGAGCTATCGCGACCTGGACGACGTCGAGGCCATGCTCGCCGCCGCCCGCAACGGCGGCAACGCGGTCGTCATCGGTGGCGGCCTGCTGGGGCTGGAGGCGGCAGCCGGTCTGAAGGCGCAGGGCATGGACGTGACGGTGCTGCACCTGATGCCGACCCTGATGGAGCGCCAGCTCGACCAGAGTGCCGGTTACCTGCTGCAGCGCGCGATCGAGGCACGGGGAATCCGGGTCATCACCCGCGCCAATACCCACGCCATCGTCGGTGAGGACGCGGTCACGGCCGTGCGCCTGGATGACGGCACCGAGATTCCCGCCGACATCGTCGTCATGGCTGTCGGCATCAAGCCCAGCATCTCGCTGGCGCAGGATGCGGGGTTGGAGGTCAATCGCGGCGTGCTGGTCAACGACCTGATGCAGACCAGCGACCCCGCCATCTACGCGGTGGGCGAGTGCGTGGAGCATCGGGGCACCTGCTACGGCCTTGTCGCGCCGCTCTACGAGATGGCGAAGTCGGTGGGGGCCGGACTGGCCGGGGACGACAGCCTGGAATATGCCGGATCGATCACCGCGACGAAGCTGAAGGTCACGGGTGTGGACCTGTACTCCGCCGGTGACTTCGCGGAAGGCGACGACCGGGAGGAGATCGTGCTGCGGGACGCCAGCCACGCGATCTACAAGCGCCTGGTGCTGCGCGACAACCGGATCATCGGCGCGGTGCTCTATGGCGATACGGCCGACGGCCCCTGGTTCTTCCAGCTGATGAAGGACGGTACCGACATCTCCGACATGCGCGAGACCCTGATCTTCGGCCAGGGCTTTGCGGGAGCGGGCCCGCTGGACCCTATGGCGGCCGTTGCAGCCTTGGCGGATGACGCCGAGATCTGCGGCTGCAACGGCATCTGCAAGGGCGACATCGTCACGGCGATCAACGCGGGACAGACCGACCTGGACAAGGTTCGGGCGACCACCAAGGCGTCATCATCCTGCGGCAGCTGTACCGGCCTGGTGGAGCAGTTGCTGGAACTCAGCCTGGGCGAGTCCTATGCGCGGCCCGCAGTGCAGTCCATGTGCGGCTGCACCGATCTGGGGCATGGCGAGGTCCGGCGGCTGATCGTTGCCAAGGAACTGAAGTCGATCCCTGCCGTGATGCAGGAACTGCAATGGAAGACGAGCTGTGGCTGCGCCAGGTGCCGCCCGGCGCTGAACTACTACCTGCTCTCCACCTGGCCCGGCGAATATGTCGATGACCAGCAGTCGCGCTTCATCAACGAACGGGTCCACGCCAACATCCAGAAGGACGGCACCTATTCCGTGGTGCCACGGATGTGGGGCGGCATCACGACGCCCGACGAGCTGCGGGCCATCGCCAACGTGGCCGACAAGTTCGCCATCCCGACGGTGAAGGTCACGGGCGGACAGCGCATCGACCTGCTGGGCGTGAGGAAGGAGGACCTGCCGGCGGTCTGGTCCGATCTCAATGCCGCCGGCATGGTCTCCGGCCATGCCTATGGCAAGGCGCTG
This sequence comes from Minwuia sp., assembly GCA_965228535.1. Classification (GTDB taxonomy): domain Bacteria; phylum Pseudomonadota; class Alphaproteobacteria; order Minwuiales; family Minwuiaceae; genus Minwuia. The sequence goes on from CBDDHU010000004.1 coordinate 770,477, forward strand.
CGCACCGTGAAGACCTGTGTCGGCAGCGAATGGTGCCGTTTCGGCACCCAGGCTTCCGTGTCGCTGGGGGTCCGGATGGAGAAGTTCCTCTGGGGCGCCTGGACGCCACACAAGGTGAAGATGGGTGTCTCCGGCTGCCCCCGCAATTGCTCCGAAGCGACGATCAAGGATTTCGGCGTCGTCTGCGTCGACAGCGGCTACGAACTGCTGTTCGCCGGTGCAGCCGGGATGGAGGTGAAGGAAACCGTCCTGCTCTGCAAGGTGGAGACGGAGGAGCAGGTGATGGAGTACTGCACCGCCCTGCTGCAGCTCTACCGGGAGGAAGCGCACTACCTGGACCGCATGCACAAGTGGCTGGACCGTGTCGGCATGGAGCATGTGCAGCAGGCGGTGGTGCAGGACAGCGCCAACCGGCAGGCACTGGTCGCGCGCTTCAACCATGCGCAGCAGTTCGCCCAGTCCGATCCCTGGTCGGAACGGGCCGCAGGCCGTGACGCACACGAGTTCACCCCCCTCGCAACCCCTGACCTGGAGGCCGTTGCCTGATGCAGCACACCACGGAAAAATGGCTCGACATCGCGGCGCTGGACGACGTGCCGCGCCGGGGCGGTCGGATCCTGCGCCTGCCGCAGGGCTGCGTCGCCGTCTTCCGCACGGTCGATGACCAGGTCTTCGCGCTGGAGGACCGTTGCCCCCACAAGCATGGACCGCTGAGCCAGGGCATCGTCCATGGCGCGTTCGTCACCTGCCCCCTGCACAACTGGGTCATCAGCCTGGAATCGGGGGAGGCCCAGGGCGCGGACAGCGGCAGCGTTCCGACCTTTCCTGTCCGGGTGCGGGACGGCCGCATCCTGTTGAGCGGGGACTGCCTGCGCAGCAACCCGGCGGCCGCCGATGCCTGACAGCACCGGCCAGGGCACCGTGCGCACCACCTGCCCCTATTGCGGGGTGGGATGCGGCGTGCTGGCGACCCCCCGGCCGGATGGTACCGTCGCGATCAAGGGGGATCCGGATCATCCGGCGAACTTCGGGCGGCTCTGTTCCAAGGGCGCCGCGCTGGGGGAGACCCTGGGCCTGGACGGTCGGCTGCTGGCGCCGGAGGTCGATGGACGCCCGGCCACATGGCGGGAGGCGATCCGGCGCGTGGCCGATGGTTTCAGCCGCACCATCGCCGAACATGGTCCCGACGCGGTGGCCTTCTACGTCTCCGGCCAGCTGCTGACGGAGGACTACTATGTTGCCAACAAGCTGATGAAGGGTTTCATCGGGTCCGGCAACATCGACACCAACTCCCGGCTCTGCATGGCCTCTGCCGTTGCCGGGCACAAGCGCGCCTTCGGTGCGGATCACGTGCCGGTCTCCTACACCGACCTGGAACAGGCCGACCTGGTGGTTCTGGTCGGTTCCAACCTGGCCTGGTGCCACCCGGTGCTGTTCCAGCGGCTGCTGGCAGCACGGGACGCCCGGCCGGAACTGAAGATCGTCGTCATCGATCCGCGGCGGACGCCCACGGCAGAACTCGCGGACCTGCATCTGCCGATCCGCAGCGGCGGTGACACCGCGCTCTTCACCCACCTGCTCGGCTGGCTGTCGCAGCAGGGGCTGGGCGATGCGGACTTCATTGCCCGCCATACAAGCGGTCTCGTGGATGCGCTGGATGCGGCCATGGCTGCGGACGAAGCCGCGACCCTGGCGCAGACCGGTCTCGACCGTTCCCGGCTGGCCGCGTTCCGGCAACTCTTCGGCGCAAGCCGCAGGACCGTCACGGTGTTCAGCCAGGGGGTCAACCAGGCCGCCGACGGCACCGACCGGGTCAACGCGATCATCAACTGTCACCTGTTCACCGGACGCATCGGCAAGCCCGGCATGGGACCCTTCTCCATCACCGGACAGCCCAACGCGATGGGCGGCAGGGAGGTGGGGGGTCTCGCCAACCAGCTCGCCGCGCACATGGAGATCGACAGCGCGGCAGACCGGGAGCGTGTCCGCCGCTTCTGGAACGCGCCCGTCATGGCACCGCGTGCCGGCCTGAAGGCCGTTGACCTGTTCGATGCGGTGGAGGATGGCAGGATCAAGGCGGTCTGGATCATGGCGACCAACCCCGCCGTCACTATGCCGGAGGCAGACCGTGTCCGCCGTGCGCTGAGGACGTGTCCGCTGGTCGTGGTGTCTGACGTGGAGCGCCGCACCGACACGGCGGAGGTCGCGGATGTCCTGCTGCCCGCCGCCGCCTGGAGCGAGAAGGACGGCACCGTCACCAACTCGGAGCGACGGATCAGCCGCCAGCGGGGCTTCCGGTCCCTGCCCGGCGCGGCCCGTCCGGACTGGCGCATCATCTGTGACGTGGCCCGGGCGATGGGGTTCGGCGACGCCTTCGCCTATGCCGGTCCGGATGCGATCTTCGACGAGCATGCACGCCTGTCCGCGCTGGACAATGATGGCGCGCGGGACTTCGACATCGGTGGCCTGGCCGGGCTGGGGCGGGCCGGTTTCGACCACCTGTCCCCGGTCCAGTGGCCTGTTCCGGCCCATGCGGCTGCCGCACCGGCCGGACTGTCCGGGGGGCGGTTCTTCACCCCGGACGGGCGGGGCCGTTTCGTCCCGGTCCGCCCGGTGACGCCGTCAGCCACCGCTTCCGCAAGCATGATCCTGAACACGGGGCGCATCCGCGACCAGTGGCACACCATGACCCGCACGGGCCGGTCGTCGCGCCTGTCCCAGCACCTGGCGGAACCCTTCGTCGCGCTGCATCCGGTGGATGCGCGGCGGCATGGCGTATCCGCCGCCGATCTGGTGCGGCTGGAGAACGTGAACGGCCGCCTGGTGGCGCGCGCGCTGATCACTGACGCGCAGCAGCCCGGCAGCCTCTTCTGCCCCATGCACTGGACCGGCATGACAGCCGCATCGGCGCGTGTCGATGCCCTGGTCACCGGCATCGTTGACCCGTTCTCCGGCCAGCCCGCCCTGAAGTCGGCCCAGGTCAGCCTGCAACGGCATGTCGCTGACTGGTACGGTTTCGGGGCCAGCCTGGAACAGCCCGATCCCTCCGGTTCCGAATACTGGGCGGTCGTGCGCGCCGGGGCAGGCCACCGCTTCGAATGTGCCGACAGCGGCGACCTGCCGGACGCCGAGGCCACCGCGCGGCTGCTCGGCCTCGACGGCAAAGGCGGCCTGAGCCAGTTGCAGTACCTGGACAACCGGCTGGGGATCTACCGGCTGGCGGTGTTTCGCCAGGACCGGCTTGCCGGCGTGTTCCTCGCCGCCCGCGCGCCCGTGGCGGCGGAGCGTGAATGGCTGCTGTCATGCCTGGGAGAACGGTTCCCCGAAGGCGCGCAGCGGGCGCGGTTGCTGGCCGGTCGGCCCGCGGATGCGCGCGACGGTCCCGGGGCCATGGTCTGCGCCTGCAACAATGTCGGCAGCAGGGCCATCATCGCGGCCATCAGCGGGGGCGCATGCAGCGTGCGCACCGTGGGGGAGGTCACCGGCGCCGGTACGGGCTGCGGATCCTGCCAGAACGAGATCGGGAGGCTGCTGGATGATGCGCAGGTCGCGGAAGCTGTCTGAATCCGGCCCGGCGCGGATTGCGCCGATGGCCGTGCTGCCCCTGTTCCACAAGCTTGCGGACAGGCCGGTCCTGGTCGTGGGGGGCACTGCCGCCGTGGCCTGGAAGCTGGAACTGCTGCTGGCCGCCGGGGCGCGGCCGGTGCTGGTTGCCGACGGGGCCGAGGCGGAGGTTGCAGACCTCGTCCACCGTCATGGTCTGTCGATGACGACACTTGCCGAGGCGACCGCTCGGCTGGCGACATTCGCGCTGGTGGTTGCCGATATTGCCGACGAGGACGAGGCCCGTCGCCTTCATGCCGCGGCAGCGTCCCGAGGCATCCCGATCAACCAGATCGACCGCCCCGCGCTCTGCACCGTCCAGTTCGGTTCCATCGTCAACCGATCCCCTGTCGTGGTCGGAATCTCGACGGACGGGGCGGCGCCGGTGCTCGGCCAGGCCATCCGCCAGAGGCTGGAACGGATGCTGCCGCGCAACCTGGGGGAATGGGGGGAGCAGGCGCGGGCACTGCGCCAGCGGGTCAGCCAGGCGCTGCCGCTCGCCAGCCGGCGTCGTGCCTGGTGGGCGCGCTTCGCGGAGAGTGCGCTTTCCGGAGGCGAACCATCGCAGGTCGCGACCGGTCCGCTGTCACTGCCCGCAACGCAACCGGGGGGAGGGCGGGTCACGCTGGTCGGGGCGGGGCCTGGCGACCCTGACCTGCTGACGGTCAAGGCGATCCGCGCCCTGCAGGATGCCGACGTGGTGCTGTTCGATGCCCTCGTTTCCGACGGGGTGCTGGAACTCGCGCGGCGGGAGGCGCAGCGCATGCCGGTCGGCAAGCGGGGCGGGCGGCCATCCTGTCGGCAGGAAGAGATCAACCGGCTGATGGTCCGCTTCGCGTCGGAGGGCAGGCACGTGGTGCGGTTGAAGGCAGGCGACCCGGCGATCTTCAGCCGGGGCGGGGAGGAGGCGCGGGTGCTGCGTGCGGCAGGGATCCCGTTCAGCATCGTGCCGGGCGTGACCACCGCGTCGGCGGCGGCAGCAAGCCTGGGTGTCACCCTGACGGACCGCCATCTGGGGCGGCAGCTGCTCTATGTCTCGGGACATGGCAAGGGGGAGGCGGCTTCGGAGGTCGACTGGCAGGCGGTTGCCTCCGGCAGCGCGACGGTGGCGCTCTACATGGGACGGGGACGGCTGGCGACCTTCTGCGCGGAGGCCATGTCGCACGGCGCGCCTCCCGGCAGGCCGGTCTGCATCGGGGTCGATGTCTCGCGACCGGGAGAGGACTGGATCCGGACGACCTTGGCCGGGGCCGCCGAGGCTGCGGCGTGTCTCGACCCGGAGAGTCCCTGCCTCATCCTGATCGGTGATGTCCTGCGTCACGCGGAGCAGCAGACCGTGACGGCACCTGCCCCGTTGCCGGTGGCCGTCTGATTCCGTTGCCCTCCGAAGGACCGGACGCCACTTCGACGCCACGCCGGGAAACCGTCCCGGTCTGCGGAAGCGGAGATGACGGGCCAGCCGCGCCGCAGCGCGGGAGCCGGGGTCTCAGGCGCCGTCGCGGCGACGCTCGATGAAGGTATCGCCCAGCACCAGCACGTCCATGTCGGTGCGCAGGAAGCAATCCAGGGCCTCCTGCGGGCGGCAGACCACCGGTTCATTCTCGTTGAAAGAGGTGTTGAGCAGGATCGGCACCCCGGTCAGCTCGCCGAAGGCGCTGATCAGCGCGTGGTAACGCGGGTTCGTGGCCTGGTGAACGGTTTGCAACCGCCCGGAGCCGTCGACATGCGTCACCGCCGGGATCTGCGCCCGCTTCTCCTCCCGGATCTGGAACACCTGCATCATGAAGGGGACGTTGTCGTCCTCCTCGAACCAGTCCGGCACATGCTCCGACAGGATGGACGGGGCGAAGGGGCGAAAGCTCTCCCGCTTCTTGATCTTGGCGTTCAGCACGGCCTTCATGTCGCCCCGGCGCGGATCGCAGAGGATGGAACGGTTGCCGAGGGCACGCGGCCCCCATTCCAGCCGCCCCTGGAACCAGCCGATCACCTTGCCGTCGGCGATGGCCTGCGCCGTCCGCGCATGCAGTTCGCTCTCCTGCACCATGGTGGTCACGGAGCAGTCGGCGGCGGCGATGGCCTCCGCATTGCCTTCCAGCACCTCCCGGACCGTGTCGGCGCCGTAGGCGGGGCCCCAGTAGGCATGGTCCATGACGAAGCTGCGCGGCGCGCCGGTCTCGTGCCAGGCGGCATAGGCTGCGCCAATGGCACCGCCAGCGTCACCGGCCGCCGACTGGATGTAGACCTTCTCGTAGGCCGTCTGGCGGCGCACCTTGCCGTTGGCGACCGAGTTCATGGCGCAACCACCCGCCAGGCAGAGCGTCTTCAGGCCATGCTTCGGCTGCAGGGTGTTCAGCAGGTTGAAGAAGGCTTCCTCGTACATGGCCTGCACGGAGCGGGCGATGTCATAGTGCCGCTGCCCGATTTCACCCTTCGGCTCCCGCGCCGGTCCCAGCAGGCCCTCCAGCGCCTCCGAAAAGAGCAGGCCGACCTCCGGAACGCCGGACTTCCACTCGTACTGCACGCCCTCCTTGTGATGGCGGAAGTAGCGGAAGTCGAGCTGGTAGCCGCCGTCGGGCTGAAGCTGCACGATGCGCCGCATCTCGTCCATCAGGGTCGGCTGACCATAGGGGGCCAGGCCCATCACCTTGTATTCGTCGCCATAGTGGCGGAAGCCCAGATACTGGGTCAGCGCCTGGTAGAAGATGCCGAGCGAATGCGGGAAGTAGACCTTTCCCTCCATGCTGATCTCGGTGCCGCGACCGATACCCCAGGCACCGCTGGAGAAGTCGCCGAACCCGTCCACCGAGACGACCGTCGCTTCCTCGAACGGCGAGACGTGGAAGGCGGAGGACAGGTGCGCGCGGTGATGTTCGATGTTGCGGATCTCGCCCCTGAAGCTCTGTCCGGGAAAGGCCTCGTCGATCAGTTCCGGCAGGCTGCGCCGGGCGTGCCGGTTGCGGATGCGGTCGAGCACCAGGCTCAGGTCCGGCCGCTTGCGCAGGACGTAGCCGATCTTGCGCGGCAGGCTGGCGCGGCTGTCCTGGTTGACCGCCAGCACGTCCACGTCGCCCAGCGTCAGCCCCGCCTCTTCCAGGCAGTAGGCGATGGACTGGGAGGGGAAACCGGCCCAGTGCTTGATCCGGCGGAACCTCTCCTCCTCCAGTGCCGCGACCAGTTGGCCGTCACGGACCAGGCAGGCGGAGCTGTCCCCGTGAAACGCGTTCACACCAAGGATGATCATGCGACTTTTCCCGTAGTTTCACTGGCCAGAACGGAGGAATAGAGATCAAGGAAGCGCTGCGCCACCGATTCCCAGCTGAACCTGTCACGCACCAGGTCATGACCCCGGTTGCCCATGTCGGCGCGGGTTGCGTCGGTCACGTCCGTCGCCGCTGCCAGGCCCCGGGCGAGGCCGTCAGCGGAAACCGGAACCCGCCAGCCGCAGTCCACCCGCTCCAGGTCCGGCCAGGGAACGGCGTCGGTCGTCAGCACAGGCAGCCGGTGGGCCAGGGCTTCGGCCACCACCATGCCGAAGCTCTCCGAATGGCTGGGCAGGACGAACAGGCCGGCGCTGCGCAGCAGTTCCGACTTCGCCGTGCCATCGACCGCGCCGACCAGGCTGACGCAGTCCTGCAGGCCATGGGCGTCGATCCGGTCCTGCAGCACGGCACGGTAGCCGTCCTCGTCCGGTCCGGCGATCTCGAACCGCCATCCCGCCGGGCGCAGCCTGTCCCAGGCTTCGAGGGCCAGCGGCAGGCCCTTCACAGGATGCAGCCGACCGAGAAACACGGCCTTGCGGGGACCATCCCCGGAACTTGCGCGACGCGGTCCGGGGTCTCCGGGCGGTAGGTCCGCACCGTTGGGGATCAGCATGGCCTGATGTCCGATGTTCAGCGCGGCCACATGCGCCACCTCCTCGGGGGACGTGGCGTGGATCGCGTCGGCCCGCACCAGGTCGCGGCGCTGGTAGAGACGCCAGGCAACGGTCTTGCGCCAGCGCTTGTGCCGCATGGCCCAGGGCGCGAGCATGCCGCGCGTGCTGACCACCACCGGGATTCCGGCCCGGTGCGCGTGCTGGCTGATGGCGTGATTGTGCGACCACCAGAGCCCGCTGTCATGGAACAGGTCCGGGGTGCCGAAGCTGTCCAGCGCATCGTCCAGCGTGCCGCCAAGGCGCATCAGCCGGTCGGGCCGGTCCCCTGCATGCCCGGGGACGACGTCGGAGTCGACGGCACTGCCATCCGGGGCCCAGAGGCCCACGTCGGCACCGGCATCGGCCAGCGCCCGCCCCAGCCGCGAGACGGAGTGGGCCGGGCCGCCATAGCTGCGCCGGAAACTGCCCGATGACATGAAGATGCGCATCCGGTCCCGCGGGTCCGCGCTGCGGTCCTGAATTCCTAGATCCGCCACTTCAGGAACTTGTAGGCCACGAAGTAGAACATCGCGACGAGGATGCCCGATTTCACGATGTGGTTGAGCACCACCACGGTCTCGGTCTCGGCCTTTGTCGCCTGCAGGAAGATCAGGGGAATCCAGAAGATCACGGTCGGGAACCGCCTGGACATGAACACCACGGCACGGATCACGTAACCGTAGAAGGCACCGAAGAAGCCCATGAAGGCGATGCCGAAATAGCCGAAATTGACCCAGGCCTCACCCACCACGCTGATGCCGAAGGAGGTGTTGTCAGAGACACGCAAACCCGTGTAGCGCTCGAAATTCTCGGACACGCTGACGGAGCGCTTGTCATAGAGAAAACGGGGCAGCAGGCTGTCCTGCACGGCGTAGATCAGGGTGTCGCCATTCTCGAACTCCCGCGCCGCAGGGACATAGCGCATCACCGCGCTGATGATCCAGCCCTGGTTGAGACGAGAGTTCAGGCGGGCAGCTTCCGATTGTTGTGAGGTGAACTGGGAGTTCTGCAGGAACGAGTTCTCGATCATCGTATCGACGAGCGTGGAGAGGTTGGCGTTCTCGGGGTTCTGCAACACACGAAGGCGGTACTCGGCCTTGGCGGCCTGCAAGTGGGCTACCAGCAGGACGCCGATGAGCAGGGTAGCGAGCTTGGCATAGAAGCCGATGCGGAATTCGGCGCAGATGTAGGACGCGATCAGCGCCGACCACAGGAGCAGGACATGGAAGACGCTGTACTCAAGGGACAGCATGAAGAGCAGGAAGAATGAGATCGCCAGACATATCCAGCGAAATCTCATTCTCAGCACCATCATGTAGATACTGGCAATGAAGGTGAACTGTGAGACGAGGAAAAGAATGAATTTCAGCGAAGGGGAAGCGCTGGTCGAGGCAATCTGTGCGACCACCCCGATGATGAATATATAATAGATATTCTTGTGCTTCAGGATTGCCGTGCGTTCTATGAATTCTCTGACCGCAAGAATGCTGATGACTGGCGAAAAAAATCGAATGAAGAAGATGAATGCCAGAAGAGATGGCACGACGAACAGGAGATATGGCTCCTCGTCCACATACATCTGGTACTTGTAGGTAACTGCATCGTGATAGTAGGCGAAGTAGGGGCCCACGATCCATTGGGCAGTCGAGATCAGCGATACCACAGGGGCGATCGCAATTTCCTCCCCGGTGGCATTCACGAACCAGATCAGCGAATAGCCGAAGAGCCCGAGGCCCACTGCCATCAGGATCTCTGTCCCGGACATGAGGGCCACGAGCATCGTGGCAATTCCGGCAGCAAGATTGATGAAGCGGTCCCGAGTGGGTGATATGGGCGCTACTGGCTGCCGAACTGTTTCGTCAACTGCTGTCATGCTACTGCTTCCGATCACCCGTTCCGGATCTGGTCGTGATCATCTCCACGATTGCGCAGCTTGAACGTGTCCAACCCGGAATGCGCATATCGACAATGCTTGCCAGTGGCATCTGCGCTTCGCAAGGCAATTCTCTCCGGATCTCGTGGTGCTGCCGGGTTCGCGATGCCTGGTCGATCTGTGGAAGGTCGATGCGGTCAAGCATTTCCCGAGTTCCCTGGCGCATGATCGATCGTCGGCTGCTGCAAGATCTCCATTACCGCATCTGCCGCTGCTTCGATGGACCATTCCTCGCTTGCCGCGGCTGCCTGGCGGCGGAGATCGGGCAGGTCATCAAGGATTTCGACCAGTTCCCGCATTCGCGCACAGAGTGCTCCCGCATTGCCGCATTGGAAGACACGACCGTAAGGCTTTCCGGCAACCAGGTCCGGCGCTGCACCGACCCGGTCGCTGGCGATGGTCGCGCAACCGGCGGCCATGGCTTCGTTCAGTCCCAGCCCCCAGGTATCCCGGACCGATGGGAGCACATAGATGTCAGACATACGGTACGCATTGGGCATCTGGCTCTGGTTCATGAAGCCAGCGAAGTGCACACCCCTCGTGTCCCCAGCCTGTTTGCGCAGGGATGGCTCGTCAGGACCATCACCTACCAGCACCAGATGCAGGTCAGCATCGGGCAGGTCAGCCAGAAGCTGCTGAAAAGCAGTGATCAGGACATGGACCTGCTTGCGTGGCACAAACTTTCCGGCAAAGAGAAAGACAAGTGCCTCGGTTCCGATACCAAGTTCCTGTCGTAGTTCAAGCCTGCCCGATGCCGCTTCGGGATCCGAAGCCGAAAAGCGGCGAACGTCGATGGAATGCGGCATGTAACGCATTCGTTCGACAGGAAATCCCATCGTCTTCAGGTATTTCCTGTTCTCCTGGCCCGGCGACAGGGCAAGGTCGACATGCCGATACACCCAGGTCAGCACCATTCGCCTCAGCCAGGCCTTCCAGCGTGCATGGTGGGTCGAGCCAAGTGTCGAGTCGCCGCGAAAGAGTATCGGAATCCGGCCATGAAAGTGCCGCAAGGCAGCAAGATTGGTCCGCCATGCCCATCCGAAGACGAGAAGCGCATCAGGTGCGAAAGCGGCGATCCGAGCATTCATGCCGGGGTTGTGCAGGCCCCCGAAGTGATGCGTGCCGGGGTCACGCGCCACGTTGGGGACCATTTCCCAGTCGTAGCCCTCCAGCAGCGGGATATCGAGCGTTACCGGGCGATTGAACTCATGGTCGAAGGCGTTTGCCGTGCCCTCCCAGCAATAGAAAACCCGCACGTCCAGGCCGTCCCTGTCGGCCAGTTCGCGAAACAGCGGGGCGTTGTACTGGATGGGATGGCTGGTCAGGATCGCCAGCCGCCGTGTGCCTTCCTGGTGCTTCACTCGGGTTTCCTGCACTCGATGCCCAGGCCGTTGACCCACCTGTTTTCAATCTCCACATCCGAGAAGGCGGCAATTCCGGAGTCCCCGAAGCCAGCGCGCCGGATGTCGGTGAAACCGGTACGAGCCAGTTCGTCGGCCAGACCCTTGTAGTCCCACATCCACAGGTGGCTGCTGTTGCCCAGTTGCTGGGTCAGTTTCTGTTTCAACGTCCGCGCACGGGTCCGGGAGCCAAGATAGGTGGCCTCCATGAACTGACTAACCGCGTCAGTGTCCGGGTTCTCGAGATAGCGCCTGGCCTCGAATTCCATGTCCGGCAGGACCATGCGGAACACGCCGCCTGGCTTCAGCAGCTTGAGGGTGTTGGCCAGTGCCCGCCGCATGTCCTCCAGTGCCAGGTGCTCCAGCACGTGGGAGCAGTAGACCACGTCCGCGCTGCCGTCAGCTTCCGGCAGCCCGGCCACGATGTCGCCATACCGCACCGTGTCGGAGAACCGCTGGCTGTTGCGGGTATACAGCCGTCCGATAAGGGGAATGCGCTCGAACCGCAGGGTGGGGGAGGCATCGTAGTTGATCCAGTTGGCGGGTCCGCCCTGCCCGCAACCATATTGGACGAGTTTCTTCATGATCCATGTTCCATCAAGAATGGGTTGCCGCAGCTTCGTCAAGGAACGCCGTGAGCTTCGCCGTCATGGCCTCCGCGGTGAAAGGGGCGAAGGCGTCCCGGTCCATCGAGGGGGGCTTCGGGGAGAGAACCAGTTCGGCGAGGGCCTGGCGGGCCTCCTGAACCGCGATGGCATCGTCCCTGTCCTGCCCGAAGGTGACAACGGAACCTGCGCGGGTGTCGCGGACGAAGGCGGCGGCACCGCTGGCTTCATGAAAGATCGACAGCAGGGGACGGTCGGCCATTGCGTAGGGATAGACCTTGGATGCCGTGTAGGCCTCGTCATCGGAGCCGATGATGACCAGCGCGTCGGCGTCCATCAGGTGACGGAGTGATGCGAAGTAGGGCAGGCGATCCGGGTTCTCGTGCACCTGGTCCGCCACGCCTTCCCGTTCCGCCACGGGCATGATGGTGCGTTCGCCCATGCCGGCGCGGGCATAGCTGGTGCCATGGAACTCGAACCTCAGGCGGCGGAAGGTCTGCGGATCGGCCTCCAGTCCCTGGCGCAGGGCGCGGAACAGGATCGTCAGTGACCGGGCCATGTCCGGGCCACCACGACCGACATAGCGGACAGTGACGCAGCCCGGCTCGCGGGCGGCGTTGCCCGGCAACGCGGGCAGGGTCCGGGCAATGTCCACGTCGCCGGTGGCCGCGCCGAAGGGCAGGGTCAGTTCCGGCCTGCCGTGCAATGCCGGGTAACGCTGCTGCACCGTGCGGATGTAGGGCGTCGAGACTGCCAGCACACCGGCGGCCTCCGGCATCGTGCGGGCCTCCAGCTTCGCCTTCTGCCAGTAGTCGAAGGCGAACTTGCGCGGACGCTGGCTGCGGGGCAGGGTCAGGTAGTAGTCGTTGCGCCAGGGGTCCTGCAGGTCGACCACGAAGGGAATGCCGAACTTCCGCTTCCAATGCGGGCCGTGGGCGATGGCGGTGAAGACGGTGGTGGTGAAGAAGACCAGGTCCACCGGGTGCCGTGACAGGTAGCTGTCGACGGCACGCCGCAACTGCAGCCAGCATCGGAAGCCCAGGTTGCCCAGCCCGACCTTGCGCGTCAGCGCTGGCGAGAAGGCGCGGACATGGTGCACTTCCACATCCTCCGGAATGGTCTGCAGCAGCAACGGGTCGGAGGCCGTCTCGCAGTCCGCCGGATCGACGGCGAAGACCACCGGATCCCAGCCGTTGGCGCGCATCCATGGCAGGCACTGCCGCAGCCGGTGCATGTCGGCGGCATTCACCGGCGGAAAGTGCGGCGAGATGCAGAGGACACGCTTCACGGTGCCAGGGTCTCCAGGTAACCGTTCACCTGTGCCTGCAGACGGGCCTTGGAGATTTCCCAGGAGAAGTGCTGCTCCAGCGCCGTCACTGCTGCATCGGCACAGCGTTTTCTGAAAGCGAAATCGGCGACCAGCGGTCTCAGACTGTCTGCCAGTGCACTCGCATCGGTCTGATCAAAGACAGACACGGCCCCTGGTGCCGCCTTCGCAACTTCCTTCTGGCCCGCTGTGTCGGTGGCAATGATCGCCAATCCGGCCCGCATGTACTCAAACATCTTGTTGGCAATCGTCAGATCGCTGTTCCTTCGCGCGGAACCTTCGCCGCAGTAACCGATATCGTGCTCGCTCAAACGGGACAGCAGCGATTCCTGCGGCACTTGGGGGTGGACGTGTACTCGTTGCCGGATGTCCGTCGGCTGCGTGCTCAGGAGTTGCTCGACATATCCAGGGCGTGGAGTGCCCCGAAGATGAATCTCGAAGGGTTCGTCAATCAGGCTGGCTGCCTGGAGCAGAAGCTCCAACCCCCTGCCGGGGCCGATCGTCTGGGAAAACCAGGTCAGTGATGGGACTCCGGCGTCCCTGCGATCCAGGATCCGGCCATCGATGGCCTGTCGCTCGTCCGTCGGGAAACTGTTGTGAATCACTTCCGGCACCGGACAGCCATAGGCATGAACGAGAGCCTGTGCCATGGCACCGGAAGTGGTGGTCGAGTGGACGGCATTGTTGAGCAGGAATGACTCGTTCCGTCGCATCATCGCGAGGGGACGCTTGGCCTGGTCCGCTGGCAGGCCGTCCTCGCTATACCAGTCCTCCATGTCGATGCGGACGGCTCGACCGTCCCCGACCAGCTTGCGCCCGACCCACAGCGCCTTCTCCAGGTGCAGGCTGTAGAGGTCGGCGTCCAGTTTCCTGGCCAGCCGCAGCAGCGACCCGGACTCGTAGCCCAGCTGCATCGGGTGCTGGTAGCCGAAGCGCTGCCCGGCCTCCCGCATTAGCCGCGCCATGGCCCTGAGCCAGATGCCGCGCAACCGGTTGGGCAGGCCGCGCTCCGTCAGGTTGACGACGGGTACATGCTGCCACTTGCGGTCCCGTACCATCGCCTCGATGCGGGGCAGGTCCGCCGCGCGGTGGATGGCGGCCAGCACGATGACCTCGTGGCCCAGCTCGGCGATGGCATCGGCTTCCTTCACGACCCGTGGATTGTTGATGACCTGGAAGCCGGAGACGATCACATAGCGCCGTGCCATCAGGCGGGGGTGGCCACCAGGTGGCAGACGCGGAAGCTGGAGGCATTGATCGTGTCCAGCTCGGTCTGCACCACGCGCATCCGGTAGTTCCTTTCCGCCAGCCACTGGCGGCAACTGGTCAGCAGCTCGAACGAGTGAACCTCGATCAGCAGGGTCGGCCGATGCCGCTCCACCGTCTGTGCAGCACCGTCGAGAGCGTCCTGCTCCGCCCCCTCGATATCGATCTTCAGGAGGCCGGGCGGCGCGATCTCCTGCCGTTCCAGCAGGGTGTCGAGCCGCGCCACCTGCACCTCGATGCGGGTCTGGCCGTCGGTGCCGTGCTGGAAGCTGGAGGAGGACAGCTTGCCCATGCTGGATTCGGGCATGACCTCGAACGTCGCCGTGGTGTCGTCGGCGCCGACCGCCAGGGTCTGCAGGCTGAGATTCATCTGTGGGTTCAGCGCGATCAGGTCACGGATCGTCGCCGCATTCTGCGGGTTCGGCTCGAAGCAGATCACTTCCCCCGCACCGCTGGCGGCCATGACGCCGGCCATGAACCCACGATGGCTGCCGATGTCGTAGCAGATCATTCCCGGCGTGACCTCCGCGGCCAGCGCCGTGGTCACGTCCTGCTCCCACGTGCCGGTCCAGTAGAGCTTGTCGTCCGGCAGCCGGATCCGCATGGACAGGCCCCGGGCCGGGCCTGCGGTGATGCGATGCACGAACTCCGCATCCTTCATCGCCGCGTTCACCAGCCAGCGCTGCATCGGCGCCACCAGTGGCAGCGACTTGATGCGGTTGCGGACGCCCCAAGGCAGCACATCGACGCTGCGGGCGATCAGTCGTTTCAGGCTCATGATCCTGTTTCCTCAGGCTTTTCCGGCATCCTGCCCGATCCGGGCGAGCAGGCTGTCGATGCGCGCAATGTTGCGCGGATAGGTGTGCTGCAGCGCCAGGGTCTTGCGGCGCTGCTGCCGCTCCGGCGCGTTGTGGGTGGCCAGGTCCCGGACGGTTCCGGCGAACACTTCGCAGAAGTCGCTGTCATCCGCGGCAGACATGCGGACCAGTTCCGGGTCATCGGCATAGATCGACATTGCCGTGCTCACGACCACCTTCCCCGTCGCGAAGTATTCCAGGAACTTGTGGGCATTGGATCGGTCCGACTCGGTCGCGTGGTCCCGGTAGGTGAGCAGCAGGCAGTCCATCGCTGCCGAGGCCGTGGCAAGTTCCCCCTTGGGCAGCGGGCCATGCAGGATGCAGTTCGGTCGCGCTGCCAGGGCGCTGGCCAGCGGCGATTCCTTGCTGAACGGTCCCCAGAAATGGAACGTGATCGCCGGGTGCCGTTCCGCGATCTCCCGCAGCAGGTCCACGTTGATCGTCGGCCGGTCCAGGTTGCCGAAATAGCCGCACCGGACCGGGGCATCGTTGGCCCGACCGACCGGTGCGGAGCGTGCAAGTGCCCCGAACTCCGGCCCGATGCCGTGATTGATCACGGCGCTGACGGGGCCAGGCGCGTGGTCGGTCACGCTAGCGAGGATCGGCGCGGAGACGCTCAGCACCAGGTCCGCCGTGCGGCCCGTCCGCGCCTGGACCGGGCTGCTGATGGGGTCAACGGGATGGAAGATCGCGCGACGGGCACCAAAGGCCCGCAGGTCGGGAAAGGTGTTGAAATCGAAGCACCAGACCAGGTCCGGGGGTGGTCCCAGCCGGCGGACCAGGCGCCGTACCTCCCGCCCGATCCAGAACCGGTAGAGTCCCGGCGCATGGAACCTGAGCGCTCGCGGCAGCCGGGGACGCCAGGTGACGCGTTCCACGCCCGGCCGGTCCGTGGCGGTCCTGCGGATCGCGCCCGGAGGCATCGACCAGTCGGGCGGGTCGAGGAACATCACCTGGTTCGCGGTGCCCAGCGCCTCGGCATAGTGATGCTTCGAGATGGGGATGTGGTCCCAGCCCTGGGGGGAGATCAGCAGGATGCGCCTGCCCTTCAGCCAACTGATGTCCGGTTCGGTCATGCGACGGTCGATGCAGCCGGCTATCTGCCCTGCTTGCCCGCGCCGCGCTTGATCAGGTTGAAGGCGCCGCGCAGCGGCCGCAGCGCCGGGTACATCTCGTAGACCGAGCGTTCGGTGGCGAAGTCGGTGTGCGGGCGGGGTGGCTCACGCATGATCGCGTCGAATTCCTCCAGCGTGAAGCCGAGCTTCTTGGCGACGAACTGGCGGTCTTCCTCCATCTGGTCCGGGTCGTAGGGGGGCTCGCCGAGTTCGGCCAGCGCCTCCTCCCTGGTGATCTGCCCGGCATAGATCAGGTTGGTCAGATGCGCCTTGCGCTTGTCGACGCCGAACTTCACCGGAAGGATGTAACCCTGGTAGAAGCGGGTGAAGATGGATTCATGGTGCTTGCCGCCATAGTCCCGCCAGCCAAGCTCCGCCATGATCTGCTGTTTCACCGCTGCCTTGTTGTAAGGCAGCAGGTTCAGGATGGAATGGGACTTCAGCCCACGGAACAGCTGGTCCCACTTCTTCAGTTTCAGCGACATGAAGGGATAGGTCTTCACCGGCACCTCGCCGAAGGCCGCGTGGATCGCCTTGATGTTCACATGGTCGGTCTTGTTGTAGATCCAGTGCGGCGGCATCACGAACTCGGTCACGACATTGGTGCCGCTGAGCACGTGGCGGATGCCGTACTTCGACGCCAGCTGGTAGAGCACCGCGAAGATCGCGTGGTCGGAAACCACCTCGATGTCGATGACCGATGCCTTCAGGTGCGCCCGCTGCAGGTCGCGGAACTCGTTCCAGTCGATCACGTGGGTATGCAGGTCGATGTCGAGGCGGCTGACGATCTGTTCGATGTTCTGCACGGCCAGTTCGGCATTCCAGCCATTGTCCAGATGCACCGCCAGCGGCCGCAGTCCCAGGCGCCGTGCCTGCAGCGCGACATAGGTGCTGTCGACGCCACCGCTCAGACCCATGATGCAGTCATAGGGCTTGCCCTTGCTGTCGGCGCGTATCCGCTCCGCCAGCGCCTGCAGCATCACCTCCCCCTCCGGCCCGTCATGCACCAGCTCGGCGGCGGCGCGCATGTAGTCGTGGTAATAGTGGCTACGCCCCTGTTCGTCGAAGCGCATGTCCGGATCGTCGCCGGTGTCGAGGACACCGACGGAACACTGGCGCACGTTCGGGATCAGGTTGGGACCCTGCTGGTCGGTTTCACTCATCTCGGGCTCCAATGGCCTGGGCATGGATCTCGCGAAGCTGCCGGCAGAATGTCATTGGTCCCCAGCGCTCGATGGCGGCCTGCCGGATCGCCTGGCGGTCGAATGCGATCGTTCCCGATGCGAAGCCTGCCATCATGTCCACCAGTCCAGGCATGTCACCCGGGGTGACCAGGCGTCCGTTCGACCGGTCGACGATCTCTTCGGGGCCGCCCGACGCCATGGCGATGACCGGAAGGCCACAGGCCATGGCCTCGATCAGCACGACGCCGAACGTCTCGAAACGGCTGGGGAAGACGAAGGCGTCGGCCTGCATCATCTCCTCCCGGACACCGTCGCTCTCCAGCTGGCCGCAGAACGTCACCTGTCCGGAGATTCCCGCCGCTTCCGTCTGTTCCTCCAGTTCCCGGCGCAGGGGGCCGTCCCCGACGATGCGCAGCCTGCAATCGGGCCGCTGCTCGAGGGTCTCGGCGAAGGCGGCCAGCAACAGGGCCTGGTTCTTGATGGCCAGCAGGCTGCCGACGGTCAGGAACG
This sequence comes from Minwuia sp., assembly GCA_965228535.1. Lineage (GTDB taxonomy): Bacteria > Pseudomonadota > Alphaproteobacteria > Minwuiales > Minwuiaceae > Minwuia. The sequence continues at coordinate 788,190 of CBDDHU010000004.1, forward strand.
TGAAGGGGCCGTCGGTCCTGTCCCGGCGCCCGATGTCCAGGAAGGAACGCGGCAGGACGTTGCCGACAATCCTCGTATGCGCACTCATCGCGCCAATGCACGAGGTGACGGATGACAGCAGCGCCCTGCTGACCGGCAGGTATGCGGCAGAGCCTTCGATGGCCCTGCGAATGACCGGGAACAGCGCCGGGGGAACCTCGCCCACATGGTAGGCGCTGCTGTGTTCCGTGATGACGTAGGGGACGCCGTCATGTCGCCTTATCCGAGCCGCCAGCAGGCCGGCGGACACGGTGTTGTGGGCATGGACAAGGTCCGGTCGGCCGAACCTGTCCCGGTATTCGCGGTAGGCGGCCCATCCGGCCCTCTGCCACCAGATCGGGTCCAGCCGACGGGAGGGGGGCAGGCCGTAGAGACCCTCGATCCGCAGCACCGGCATGCCATGCCATTCCTCCTCGGATATCGTCGAGGCGGGCCGGAACCAGCGACGCAGGAGGTGCCGCGCAAGTGGGGCGAGCCGCTGCGCGGGAAGGGCAGGATCGGCGGGACGGAACGTCAGTCGTCGCAGGATGCTGCGCAGGTACATGGGCACCGAGTGCCGCAGCCTGACCGAGAGGACCCCGAACCTCTCGTTGCCGGTCATGCGCAATGCTTCCAGCTGGTGGCCCTGGAAGATTCCCGCCAACGGACTCTGCGGCGGCAGGAATTCCTCGGTCGGAAGGATCAGAACGTGGGGGGGCACGGAGTTCTGTCTCAACCTTCGCGCCGACAGATGAATATCTCGGTCGAGGGGCCACGGGACAGCAGTCGCAGGCTTGCGATCTCCAGCGGATACAGCGCGGCGCCGACGATCTCTCCCCACCGCTCGCCCCGTGCCGCCAGCCGGTAGATGCGGTTGAACAGCGCCCGCATGATCCTGCTGTTGCTGCGGACCGGATCGTTCATGAAGACGAACATCGGAACGACCTTCATGACCGAGAAGCCGGATTGCTGCAGCAGCGCCCGGACATCGCCCTCCGTGCGGGAAATCTGGTGCGTGTCATGGCTGCGTCCCGCATCGACCAGGTTGTCGGAGAAGATGAGGTATCCGCCGGGCCGCAGCAGGTCGGCAAAGTTCCGCATGGCGCAGGCATAGGGTTCAGCCTCGACGATGTGAAACAGCACATCGTAGGCACTGATCACGTCAAGCGAACCGGGCTGAAGCGCCTCCGGCAGGTCACTGCCGATATCGCACTGGAGAAACCGCGCACCTGGAAAGCGTTCCGTCAGGTTGCGCACCGCGGTTGCGGTGATGTCTGCCCCGGTCAGGGTGCGCGGGCTGCGGCGGTTCCACTGGTCGATGTAGAAACCGGTGCCGGAGCCGACATCGAGGATGTCCCAGTCAGCGGGCTTCCCGTCGATCAGGCCAAGCACATGCCGGAACGCGCTCGCGCGCACATTGTAGAGCCACCTGTTGTAGCTCAGCGGCAGGCCGATATCGCCGACACCCTGCAGCGTGTAGTGCGCAGAGAGGCGGCTTTCCCAGTAGTCACCGGCCTGGAACGGCCGCTGCCCGGACTCCTGACCCGGTTCCTGGTCTGTCATGTCAGGCACCCTCTTCAATGCTGGTCCGCTGCAGCGGGGTGAGGACCAGGCGGCGATAGTTCAGGGCCTGCCCGATACGCCCACGCAGCAGCAACGACCGCCAGAAGGGCCGTGCCAGGCGGTTGCGATAGCTTTCCAGCGCAGTGCGTCGCTGCTGCAGCGACAGGGGACAATCCGATGATTTCAGGGCCGCTGCGACCACGCCCGCCCGCATGGCGGTCTTCTCGGTATCGGAGTCGGCGTTCTTTTCCTGGCCACCATGCACCCGGTCCCAGACCAGCGCGGGTGGCAGCGTGACCACCGGGTAACGCGCCCCGATCTTCAGCCAGAACTCCATGTCGCCCAACTGGCGCATGCCGCTGAATCCGCCCACGGCTTCGTAAGCGTCTCGGCGGATGATGCCTGATCCGGGCGCACGACCGAACAGTTCGCGCCCGTGAAACTCCTCGTGATAGGCCTCTGCAGGCGTGAACAGCATCGGATGCGGGCGATCCGGGGCGGAATGGGCCGAAAGTCCGAATCCTGCTTCCGGGAACTGCTCCATGCAGCGCACGAAGATGCCCAGGCCCCAAGGGTAGATCATGTCGTCGGAATCGACATATTTCAGATACTTGCCGCGCGCCAGGCTGGCCGCATGCTTGCGGTTCGGATAGTCGCCCAGGTTCTTCGGGTTCTGATGGACCTGGACTCGGTCGTCTCTCGCAGCGATCTCGCGTGCGACCTCCACCGTCCGGTCGCTCGACCCGTCATCGACCACGATCAGTTCGAAGTCCGTGAAGTCGGAGGCGAGCACACTGCCGATGGCGTCGGCGATGAAGTCCTCCCGGTTGTAGGCGGTCATCAGGACGCTGACCGTCGGCGCCCCGGTACCCATGTCTTTCGTTCCCGTCATCAGTGGCCCTGCTTCGCGAACCAGCCGCTGATCGCCGCCACCACCCGGTCCTGGTCCGCCTCGCCCAGCAACGGATGGATCGGCAGGGAGAGGATCTGGGACGCGTGGGCGTGGGCCACGGGGAAGTCGGCGGGGGTGTGGCCCAGGTAGTCGTAGGCGGAATAGAAGGGCAGGGCGCGGGGATAGTTGATCACCGTCGGCACGCCCTCCGCCGCCAGGTGCTGCTGCAGCCCGTCACGGTCGCCGGTGCGCACGACATAGAGGTGGTAGACATGGCGCACGCCCGGCCGGACGGCGGGCAGCACCAGGTCGCCGACACCGTCCAGCAGCGCGTCGTAGCGCGCGGCAACCTTCCGCCGTGCTTCGTTCCAGTCCGGCAGGTGGGGCATCTTCACGTTCAGGATCGCGGCCTGCAGCCCGTCCATGCGGCTGCATATGCCTTCCATGACATGGTTGTTCTTGCCGCCATGGCGGGCGAACAGGGCAGCGAACTCCGCAATGTCGTCGCGGTCCGTGATCAGGCAGCCGGCATCGCCCATCGCGCCCAGGTTCTTGCCCGGATAGAAGGAGAAGGTGGCGACATCGCCGAAGCGCCCGACCTGCCTGCCGTCCGCTTCCGCCAGGTGGGCCTGGGCACTGTCCTCGATCAGCCAGAGCCCGTGCCGGTCGCAGATCGTCCGGATCTCCGCGATGGCCGCAGGCTGGCCGTACAGGTGCACCGCGACCACGCCCTTCGTGCGCGGCGTGATCTTCGCCTCCACCTCTGCCGGATCGAGGCAGAAATAGGCGTCCTCGGTATCGCCGAAGACGACCTTCGCGCCGGTCTGGGTGATGGTCTCGCTGGTGGCGATCCAGCTGTGCGCGGTGGTGATGACCTCGTCACCCGGTCCGGCACCCAGCGCGCGCAGCGCGATGTAGAGCGCGTCCGTGCCGTTGGCGCAGGAAACACAATGCCTTGCACCGGTCAGGGTCGCGAAGTTCTGTTCGAAATCATCGACATCCTTGCCCCGGATGAAGGCGGAGGTGTCGATCACCCGCGCGATGGTCTCGTTCAGGGTGGGCTGCAGCGTGTCATGCAGCGCCTTCAGGTCCACGAACTGCATCAGTCAGCGCTCCATGCGTCTTGCGGGGTTTCCGACATAGAAACCGGGTTCGGTGATGTCCTTCGTCACCACGGCACCGGCGCCGACCACCGCACCGTCGCAGATGCTGACCGGCATGATGGTCGCGTTGGTGCCGATGGAGACATTGTCGCCGATCCGGGTATGACCCCATTTCGTCCGGTCACCACGGGCCGGGCCTCCTGCGGCGAAGCTGTCATTGATGAACATGGCACCGTGGGAGATGAAGCAGTCCTGCCCGATGCGCACCAGTTCGCAGATGAAGGCGTGGGACTGCACCCGCGTGCGCGCCCCGATCTCGACCCCCGCCTGGATCTCCACGAAGGGGCCGACGAAGCAGTCATCGCCCAGTGTGCAGCGATAGACGTTGGACGGTTCGATGATGGTCACGCCGCTGCCGCAGGTGACGTCACGGATGCCGACGCTCTTCAGGTCAGGAGGCACGCTGCGCCGCCCGGTAGATCTTGTCGATGATCTCCACCGTCTTCAGCCCCTCGAAGCCGATGGTGCCGATGGAGCCTTCCGCCGTCAGCACCTTCTGGATGTTCTCGTAGACATCCTCGTGGTTCGACATGGACCCCTGGTAGGCCCCGTACTCGTTCGGCGGGCGGCCCTGTTTCAGCTCGGCCGGGTCCATCCCGGCGATGTTCTCGTACTCGATCTCGTTCAGGTACTGGCCGCCGATCTTGATCGTGCCCTTCTCGCAGAACAGGGTCAGCGACCCCTCCATGTTCCGCCCGAAGCTGTTGATGGTGAAGCTGACGCTGCCGATGGCCCCGCTGTAGAAGCGCAGGATGGCCACTCCGGCATCCTCGAACTCCACCGAGTCGGCGTGGCAGTAGTTGTCCATGAAGCTGGCCACGTCCTGCACGTCGCCCGCGAGCCAGTAGAGCAGGTCGATGAAGTGGCTGAACTGGGTGTAGAGCGTGCCGCCATCCATCGCCAGGGAGCCCTTCCAGCTGTCGGCATAGTAGGCGTCGTTGCGGTTCCAGAAGCAGTTCAGGTGAACGCTGTAGATGCGGCCCAGCGCGCCCTGGTCCAGCAGCTTCTTCAGGTGCTCGACCGGGGGGTTGTATCGGTTCTGCTTGACCACGAAGAGGCGGCGGTTGGCCTTCTCGCCCGCCTTGATCATCTCGCCGCATTCATGGACGGTCAGCGCCATCGGCTTCTCGCAGAGCACGTGGTAGCCGGCCTCGAACGCCTTGATGGTGTGTTCGGCATGCAGGCCGTTCGGGGTGCAGATCGCCACCACGTCCGCCTTGCCGCGCATGCTCCGCAGCATATCGTCCAGGTCGGTGAAGGCCTCCGCGCCCTGTTCCTGCGCCACCTGCTGCGCCTTCTCCGGCACGATGTCGCAGACGGCGGTCAGGCGACCGAACTTGGGGGCGTGGCCCGCGTGGCGCTGGCCGATGCGGCCACAGCCGACGATGGCGAAGCCTGTGCTGTTGGGGGATACCTGCTGCATGTTCTTCTTCAGACCGTTCGTTCGGGATGGACAGGATTCAGTTCAGGACGTCTTCCGGGTTCAGCTTGCTGAACAGGCCGTCACGCAGGGCGGCCTGGCTGGGATAGTTCACCAGCACGGCGCGATGCGGACCCTTGAAGACGAACTGGGCACCCGCCGCGACGGCGGAGGCTCCGCCTTCCTTGATCGCGTCGAGGAAGTCGGGAATGCCGCGTGCCCCGCCGCTGGCGATGACCGGCACGTCGACCGCGGTGCTGACCCGGCGGACCAGGTCCATGTCATAGCCGTCGAAGGTGCCGTCGCGGTCGATGGCGGTCAGCAGGATCTCGCCTGCGCCGGCCTCCACTGCGCGCTGCGCGATCTCGGTGACATCACCCGGAACGCGCTTCGTGCCGCAGGCGGTCATCACCTTCGGGCCACCCAGCAGCCCCTTCTTCACGTCCAGGCTGGCGACCACCGCCTGGTTGCCATAGATGCGCGCGATCTTGCCCGCCAGGGTCGGCACCGTGTGCAGGGCGGTGTTCAGCACCACCTTCTCCACCCCGGCATCGAAGGCACGCCGGGCATGGTCCAGCGTGCGGATGCCGCCGCCATAGCCGAAGGGGATGAAGCACTCGCTGGCGATCTCCCGCAGCATTTCGAAGTCGGGTTCCTTGCCCGCCCTGGCCACGCCGATGTCCAGCAGCATCAGTTCGTCGACTTCCTTGTCGCTGAAGATGCGGACCGTGTTCACCGGGTCGCCGACATAGGTGCGCTTGCCGAACCGGATCGTCTTCACCAGCCGTCCCTGCTCGATCAGCAGGGTGGGGATGACGCGGACGCGCTTCATTCCGCTGCCGTCCGTCCCTCGGCGAAGTTGCGCAGCAGGGTCATGCCGAAGCGGTGGCTCTTCTCCGGGTGGAACTGCACGCCCAGCAGGTTGCGGGTCGCCACGGCGGCGCAGAAGTCATAGCCGTGATGCGCGGTCGCCGCGACATCGGCCGGGTTGTCGCAGGTCATGTGGAACGAATGCACGAAGTAGAACCGCGGATCCTCGTGGAAGCCATGCAGGGCAGTCTGCGGCTGCTTAACGTCGAGGTTGCTCCAGCCCATGTGCGGTACCCGGTCGGCGGGGCCGAGACGGCTGCGGTCGAAGGCCAGCACATCGCCATCGACCCAGCCGAGGCCGGGCAGCTCTCCCTCGTCGCTGCGGCGGGCGAAGAGCTGCATGCCGACACAGATGCCCAGGATCGGCACGCCGTCGCGGATCACGCGCTGTTCCAGGGCTTCGGCAATGCCCTTCTGCTGGATGCTCTCCGCGCCATAGTCGAAGGCACCGACACCGGGGAAGATGATCCGCTCCGAGGACAGGATGTCCTCCGCCTCCGACGTGATGGTGGCCTTGATCCCCAGCTTCTTCAGCATGTTGCGGATCGACGCGGGGTTGCCGCAGCCATAGTCGACGATGGTGATCGCGGAACCGTTCATGCCGCCTCGGTGCGTCCGCGCTTCAGCGGGACCGGCGGTGCACCGAGATAGTCGCGGTACAGGGCCGAAAGCGCCTCGGTCCCCTCCGCCCGTGCCTTGCGGAAGATGGCGATACCGTCCACCAGGCCCCTGACGCATTCGCGCCGGTTGCGCCACCAGTACAGCTTCTGCCCTGGCGTCAGCGACGGAATGCGCAGCAGCCGCACCGCCTCCCGCAATGGCTGGAATGACGGTTCGTCCGGCACGGTGCCGAACAGTTCATGACGCATCAGGCAGACCACCACGGTCCGCTTCAGCGTGGTCTCGTAGTTCTCCAGGTGGCAGTGATAGACACATGCCGCCGGTTCGCGCACCAGTGCGTGACCGCTGCGCAGGGCATCGATGCAGATCAGCATGTCCTCGCCATAGACCGCATGGCGGAAGGGCGTTCCGGTGATGAAGGAGCGGCGGTACATCGACGTGACATCGTCGATGACACAGGCCGCCTGCTTCTCTGCCGGGGACGCGGCGTCGAAGGCCTCGGCACTGCCGAAGCGATGCACGCTCCTGACGGGTTCGGAGACGGGGCGGTACCATTCCAGCGGATTGTTGGCGGGGTCGTGGGCCACCACCTGCAGCCCCCCGACCGCGGCCACGTCGTCGGCCACGAAACCGTCGCGCATCCGCTCGATCCAGCGATCGTCGGCGGGGCGTGCATCCCCGACCGTGAACAGCACCAGGTCGCCGGAGGTCTCCCGGACACCCAGGTTGCGGGTGTCGCCATGGTTGAAGTCGCCGGGCGCGATCTCCAGCAGCCGCGCCTGCGGACAGGCGCGGACGATGTCCTGCGTTCCGTCGGTGGAACCGGAATCGATGACCAGGATCTCGTCGACGGCGACGGTCTGGCCCAGGATGCCGTCCAGGCAGGCGCCAAGCCCCGCAGCCTCGTTCTTGACCGGGATGACGACGGAGATGCTGGCCATGCCGGTCACAGGTTGAACTGCTGCAGCGCCAGGTTCAGTTCGGCGGTGGTGCCGATGTCGATGTACTTGGCCCCGTCGAAGGAGGTCGCCTTCACCCGCATCTTCCGCTCGATCGCGTGGTTGAAGACATCGCCCAGGACGACCTCCTGCGCGCCGGGTGTCACCGTCTCCAGGTACTCCCCGATCAGCGCGGTGAAGGATGGCGACCAGCAGCAGGCCCCCCAGGTGCAGGGCAGGTCCGACGTCTCCGGCTTGTCATAGGTCCAGATCACGTCGTTGTTCGCGTCCATGTCCACCATGCCGAACTTGCTCGGGTTGTCGGTGGGGAACAGAGCCAGGGTGAGATCGGCCTCGTGTCGGTCATGGAATGCCAGCAACTGGCTGAAGCAGTCCGCCGGTTCGATGATGGTGTCGGGCATCCCGAACAGCACCGTGTGGCCGTCCAGCCAGGGACGGGCCAGGTCGATGGCGAACGGCATGCCGTGCAGTTCCTCCTGGAACAGGTAGCTGACATGGGCGCCGAAGCGGGTGCCGTTGCCGTAGTACTGCATGATGTCCGACTTGCCTTCGCCCAGGACGATGAAGACCTGCTTCGCCCCGGCGGAGACCAGGTGCTCCAGCAGGTACTGGCTGACGACCTTGGGGCGTTTCTCCAGCACGCCGTCGATGACGACATCCTGGTAGCCGACGGGAAACAGTTCCTTGGGGCAGGGGAAGGGCTTCAGCCGCGAACCCCGTCCTGCGGCTGGAATGATGGCGGCGAGGGGTCTGGTCATGGGTGTGCGGTTGCCCTGGATGTAACTGGTGTCGTGATGGGTATCTGTCCGATGGTGCCGTGACCGGCGAAGGGGCGCTGCAGGCGTTCCGCGATCCGGCGCAAGCCCGAAAGCCGCGTCAGGCGGCCGCCATGGAGGCCGATCAGCGCCGCGACCCTCAGCCCTTCGCCCGGCCGCAGCGCGCCCTCCCGGATGGCCCACAGCAGCAGGTTCCATGCCTGCCCGTGCTGCCCGGATCGCGCGGCGCCGATGGCGATCTCCGCCACCATGTAGCGAAGCTCGTTCAGCCGGTCGGTCCTGCCGTTCTGCCGCAGCATGGCCGCCGCCTGCTTCGCCACCCGGATCCGGCTGCGCTGCTTCTCTGGGCTGAAGAAGCCGCTGCGGCTCAGGCTGGTCGGGTTGACCCGGTTGTGCAGGTCGGGTGGCAGGTCGAAGAACTTGGTGTAGCGATAGCCCTGGATGTAGGCGCGGAAGAACAGCTCGATGTCCTGCCAGAGCATCAGTTCCAGGTCCCACATGCCGATTCGCACGAAGGACTCCCGGCGCCACAGCACGCCCGTCCCCTGGGCGATGGCGTCACCGCGGAACTGCCGGGTCAGTTCGTCCTCCGGCTTGTCGATGTTCCACCAGAGGCCCAGGTCGCCCGGCACCTTCTCGAACATCAGGCCTGGGAAGATCGCGAAATCCAGCTCCTGATCGCTCTCCATCGCCTTCACCCGGTTCTCCAGGCAGAAGGGTTCGATGATGTCGTCGGTGTCCAGGAACATGACGTAGTCGCCGCCGCACATGGAAACACCCTCGTTGCGGCAGGTGCAGGCGCCCTTCGGCTGCCAGGTCCGGTCGAACAGGCGGATGCGGCTGTCCCGCGCCGCATATTCGGCCACCACGTCCTTGGTGCGGTCGCTGGACCCGTCATCGACCACCAGCATCTCCCAGTGCGGCCATGTCTGGGCCATGACCGACTCCAGCGTTTCCGCCACCAGGTCTTCCCGGTTGAAGCTGGGGGTGAGGATGGACACGACGGGGGCCACGGTTCAGCCTGTCCGCCACGCCTTGTAGCGCCGCCAGAGCGGCAGCAGCGGCTTCAACATCGGATATCGCGCGAAGAACCATTTGTGGTTTTCGAAATCCTGATGCCTGCGAGGCGGCTCGCGCATGAATTGATCAAACTCCGCTATCGAGACCTGGAGCTTCTTGCAGACGAACTCCAGGTCTTCCTGCTCTTCGGCAGGGGAATATATCTCCTGCTGGAACTCGCGCAGGGCCTCGTCGCGGGTGATCTGACCGCTGCAGACGAGATTGGATAAATGAACTTTCCGTTTATCGGCACCAAATTTCCGCGGAAGTATGTAGCCTTGATAGAAGCGGGTGAATACTGATTCGTGGTGCTTGCCTGAATAGGGTCGCCAATCCAGTTCGCGCTCGATGGTTTCTCTAGCTTCCACTATTTCGTAGGGAATCAGGTTCAGAAGCTGGACTTGCGTGATGCCTGCCCGCATGTATTTGCGCCAACGACGGCGGTTCATCAGTGGATAGTTGCTGAGTTTCTTGCCCGAGCCGTGCTTGCGATAGATGTCCTGTATGTTGATGGCATCATACTTCTCGTAGTTCCAGCCATTCGGCATGAAATGTTCAGTCGCGACATTGACCCCACTGATGATGTGGCTGATGCGATTGCGAATGGCGATATCGTACAGGGCGCCGAAGATCGCGTGGTCGGTGAGGACCTCGATATCAATCACACCTGCACGGAGATAGGCCAGTTGTAGCTCCCTGAAATCATCCCAATCGATGACATAGGTCTCCAGATCAATGTCGAGTTTCGTTACAATGCGATTGATGTTCTCGACAGCAAGTTCGGTGTTCCAGCCATTGTCGAAATGTACTGCCAGGGGCCGGAGGCCGAACTCCTTGGTCAGATGGGCGATATAGGTGCTGTCCACGCCTCCCGAGAGCCCGATCAGGCAGTCATAGGGCTTGCGATCCCCAGCTTGTTTCACTCGGGCGATCGTCTGTGACAGTTTCGGTTCGGCTTCCTCCCAGGTTCTCGGGATGCCTGCATAGGCGAGGTCAAAGCTGCGGCACAGGGAGCACACCCCATTTTCGTCGAAGGCAAGGTCTGATACATCGGCACGCGTCATGATGCAGCGAGTGCAGGCAGCGTATTGCTGGTCCTGAGCGTTCAATTGCCGTTCCTGGTCTTGAGAGGGCGCACTGGATTGCCGTGGATATGCTGACGGGTCAGGCCCACAGATAGGCCTCGCGGTACACCGGAAATTCCGATGCGGGCATGTATCCGACGAAGGGGTCGGGCTCGGAACGGGGCTGGCAGCGTTCCGCATCAAGATCGCGGATCTTTCTCGCCGGATTTCCGGCGATGACGCAATGCCCCTCGGGAAACGGTTTCGTGACGATGCTTCCCGCCGCGACGATGGTGAAATCACCCAGGGTGACATCGGGCAAGATCACGCAGTTGGCGCCAATCCAGCAGTTCGAGCCAATCTCGACACGCCCTTCAAGGTGTCGATCCAGATCGTAAAGGTCGTGGTTCGCACTGACGATGGAGGTGTTGGCCGCGATCTCCGTGTAGTCGCCGATGATGACGCTTCCTAGACCCTGAATATAGCAGCCTGGTTCGATACCGGGGTTGGTGTTCTTGCCGACAATGATCTTCTTCGGCTGCGTCACCTTGCTGGTGAAGTGAACGCCCCAGTATGCGGAACGGTTGAAGCCAAGAACCTTCTGCATGAACCATGTCGAAAGCGTGATGGGACCCTGCTTGCCTTCATAGGCCTTGAGAAAGCGGAAGTACGGCAACAGGGTCAGCGTCCGGTATCCTGTCCTTCCGGCCATCCGTCCCAGCCGCCGGATTGCCCGGACGGGCAGGGAACCGAACTTGTTGCGCATCTGAAGTTTCATGACGCTGTCTGTTCCACTTTCCATTCCAGGTCGGGATGAATCACGCCGGGCATTCGTGCCGCATGTTTCGGTCCCCACCGATCATGGGTCATTTCGTCGATCTCGAAGGCGCAGGTCAGGCCGCTCAGGAAGTCCTGCACACGCGGGGTCTCAATGCCGACCTCGACGCTGTACTTGCCGTCCAGTAGCAGGCGCGCGGGAAGTCTGAGGGTGCTGGTGTGGCGGCCTGCCTGGCGGATCGCGCCAGAGCCGCCGGCCTCGTAATCGCTGCTGATCAGGATCAGCGTACCCTCGGAATTGAACAGGCTGACACCGACGCGCAGGTCACCGCGCGGTGCCTCCAGTTCGTAGTCGACCTCGATGACGATTTCCTCGTCACTGCCAAGCGCCCCCTCGGTCTGGCCGAGATGGTTCTTCACGTAGATGCCCCGCAGGCTGACGCCTTCGCTGCCCGGCGCATCGTCCTTCGGCCAGGTGACCATGCGCGAGGCGGTGCTGCCCAGGGTCATGTACTGCTCGATGATCGCGTTGGTCTCGCCGCGGTTCACCACCGTGCCCTGGTTCATCAGGATGGAACGGGGGCAGAGCTGGCGGACGGCGGCCATGTTGTGGCTGACGAACAGCACCGTGCGGTGTCCGGTCGTGCTCAGGTCCTTCATCTTGCCGAGGCAGCGCTGCTGGAACTCCGCGTCGCCCACCGCCAGCACCTCGTCGACGATCAGGATATCGGTCTCCAGGTGCGCGGCGACGGCGAAGGCGAGGCGGACATGCATGCCCGACGAATAGCGCTTCACCGGCGTGTCGATGTACTTGGCGCAGCCGGAGAACTCCACGATCTCGTCGAAGCGGGCGCGGATCTCCTGCTTGTTCATGCCCAGGATCGCGCCGTTGAGGAAGATGTTCTCCCGCCCAGTCAGGTCGGGGTGGAAACCGGTTCCCACCTCCAGCAGGCTGGCGATGCGCCCGTTGATGTAGATGTTGCCCTCAGTCGGGGCGGTGACGCGGGAAAGCAGCTTCAGCAGGGTGGACTTGCCGGCACCGTTGCGGCCGATGATGCCGACGATCTCCCCCTGTCCAACCTCGAAATTGATGTCGCGCAGGGCCCAGACGAAGTCCCTGGTGCCTTCGCTGGTCCGGTCATTGACCGCGCCGACCTGGGCATAGGGGTCGGGGCGACCGCGCAGGCGTGCCCAGACCCGGTTGAGGTCGTGCGACAGCGATCCCGTCCCGACCTCCCCCAGCCGGTACATCTTCGAGACATTCTCGACCCTGAGTGCCGGGGCGACCATCAGACGGTATCCATGAAGTTCTTCTCGACCTGGTTGAAGATCACCGCGGCGATCATCAGCAGGACCAGGATGACACCGCCACTGTAGGCCAGGTGCATGGGGTCGAAGTCGCCGCGCCCGACAAAGGCGTAGCGGAAGGTCTCCACGATGGGCGTGATCGGGTTGGCGAGGATGTAGACGCGGTACGCCTCCGGCAGGGTGGAGACGGGATAGATCACCGGCGTGGCATACATCAGCAGCTGCACCCCGAACTGCATCAGGAAGCGCAGGTCGCGGTACTTGGTAGTCAGGGCGGAGATGATCATGCCGAGACTGAGGCCCAGTGCGCCCATCATCAGCAGCAGCACCGGCAGCAGCAGTACCACCCAGTTCGGCCGCACGATCTCCGTCGTCATGGTGAAGTAGACCACGAAGGCGATCAGGATCGCGAACTGCACGGCAAACTTCAGCAGCCCCGAAAGCACCACCGACAGGGGCACGATGACGCGCGGGAAGTAGACCTTGCCGAAGATGTTGGCGTTGAGGATGAAGGTCTCCGAGGTCTTGGTGAAGGCATCGGCGAAGAAGGTCCACATGGTGATGCCGGCCAGGTAGAAAACCGTGTGCGGCACGCCGTCGGTGGAGATGTTGGCGATGTTGCCGAACACGATGGTGAACACGATGGTCATCATCACTGGCTGGATGATGAACCAGATCGGCCCCAGCACCGTCTGCTTGTACAGCGCCACGAAATCACGCCTCACCAGCAGCAGCAGCAGGTCGCGATAGGCCCAGATCTCGGCCAGCGGCACGGAGAACAGGCCGCGATGCGGACGGATCACGCGGGTCCAGCGCACCTCTTCCTGCGTCGCGGGCGCCGCGTCCTGGCCCGTACTGTCAGTCATGCAAGGCCCTCTCTGCCGCGACCATGGCCCTCACCACGTCCTCCATCCTGAAGCTCGCCTGCCATCCCAGGTCGCGGGCGGCGCGGCTGGCGTCGCCCTGGCCGAAGTCGATGTCGGAGGGGCGTTTCAGGCTCTCGTCCATTTCCACGTGTGCCGCCGGGTCCAGGTCCAGCTCCGCGAAGACCGCCGCGCAGAAGGCCTGCAGCGTGTTGGACTGGCCGGTGGCGATGACGTAGTCGGCCGGCACATCGGTCTGCAGCATGCGCCACATGGCATCGACATATTCCGGCGCCCAGCCCCAGTCACGGCTGACCGACAGGTTGCCGAGCTGCAGCACGCCGCCGCCGTCACGCGCGATGCGGCAGGCGCCGCTGACGATCTTGCGTGTCACGAAGCGGGCGGGCCGCAGCGGCGATTCGTGATTGAACAGGATGCCGGTGCAGGCATGCAGGCCATAGGCCTCCCGGTAGTTGGCGACGGTCCAGTGCGCGGTGGCCTTGGCGGTGGCGTAGGGGCTGCGCGGATGGAACGCCATGTCCTCGTTGGCGGCGCGACCGCCGGTGTCGCCGAAGCATTCGCTGGAACCGGCATTGTAGAGCCGTGTCGGCCGACCGGTGAAACGCACGGCCTCCAGCAGGTTGATGGTGCCCCCGGCGATGCTGTCCAGCGTCTCCACGGGCTGCTGGAACGACAGCCCGACCGAGCTCTGGCCGGCCAGGTTGTAGATCTCGTCCGGTTCGACCCGGTCGAGGGTCTGCAGCACGCTGCGGAAATCGGTCAGCACCATGGACGCGGTACCGATCCGGTCGGCAATGCCCAGCCGTCGCAGGTTGGCGAAGCTGTTGGTGGTGGCGTCGCGGGAGGTGCCGACAACGCGGTAGCCCTTGTCCAGCAGCAGCTCAGCCAGGTAGGCACCGTCCTGGCCGGAAACGCCACAGATCAGCGCGGTCCGGGGTTGGTTCATGGTTTCACGACCCTGTCCAGCATGTCCCGCACACGCTCCGCGAACTGGCCGAAGGCGAAGTAGGACAGGCCCTCCGGCACGCCGCGCGGCGCGTTCAGGCCGCGCCTGATCGCGGCCAGCAGTTCCTCCGGCGCGTCCGGGTCCACCATCTCGCCCAGTTCGCCGTCGCGCACGGCATCGCGGCTGCCATCGGTGGAACTGGCGATCACCGGCACGCCGCTCGCCATCGCTTCCAGGAAGACGAAGCCGAAGCCCTCGCCACGGCTCGGCATCACGTAGAGGTCGGCCAGCCGGTAGAGATCGGCCTTCTCCGCCTCCTCGACGAAGCCGGTGAAGACCACGTGATCGTTCAGGTGCAGTTCCGCCACCCGTTCCTCCAGCCGCCGCCGGTAGTCGCCGTCACCCGCGATCAGGTAGGCGATGGAAGGGTCCTCCGCCACCAGGGTCGGCAGCACCTGCAGCACCTCGTCGAAGCCCTTCGCCCGCTCCTTCGAGACCAGGCGCCCGAAGGTCATCAGCACCTTGCGGTCCCGCAGGCCGTAACGGGCAGCCAGCGTCTCCGACTTCGCGCCAGGTGCGTAGTCGGGCAGGTGGATGGCGTTGGGCAGCAGGTCGATGCGGGCCTGCGGCACCCGTGCCCAGGCCATGAAACGGTCACGTGTGTAGTTGCTGATGGCGTAGTAGCGCGCCAGGCGACGGCTGGCCCAGTTGCTCACCCGACGGCCGGAGGGCTGCCAGGCCTCGATGCCATAGAGCGCGCCGAGCACCGGTCGCCGGAACAGCTTGCCCAGCGCCCAGGCGAGGGGCGCCAGGTTGAGGTGGCCGCAATAGATCACGTCGCAGCGCGCGATCCGGGGCAGGTCGCGCAGGATGGTTGCCAGGTAGCGCCCGACGCCGCCCGCGGCCCCGGTGCGGTAGTCCAGCCCCTCCGGCAGGGCCTCCATGGCGTGGCTGATCACCCGTGGCGCGGCGATCACCTGGCTGACGCCGGGATGCTGCAGGAACGCCGACAGCAGGTCGCGATTGTAGACCGCGACGCCGCCATGCCCGCCATAGGCATCCGTGATCAGGGCATAGATCCGCATCAGGCGGCCTGCCCCGTGCCGTGCAGCTTGCGGTGCCAGTCCCAGGCGGTGCGGATGATGTCGTCCAGCGCGGCGAAACGCGGCTGCCAGCCCAGTTCACGACGCGCCTTCTCCGCGCTGCCGACCAGGCGGTCCGGGTCACCGGCACGGCGCGGCCCGATCTCCACCGGGACCTTGAGGCCGGTCACCCGCTCCACCGCCCCGATGACCTCCTTCACCGAGTAGCCGGTGCCGTTGCCCAGGTTGAACGCGCCGGACGCCAATCCCCGCTGCAGTCCCTGCAGCGCACGAAGATGCGCATCCGCCAGGTCGGTGACATGGATGTAGTCGCGGATGCAGCTGCCATCCGGCGTGTCGTAGTCGTCGCCGAAGACCGTGATCGCCGGGCGCCGACCCATGGCCGCGTCCAGGACCAGCGGGATCAGGTGGGTCTCCGGGGTATGGTCCTCCCCCGTCTCCCCATCAGGATCGGCACCGGAAGCATTGAAGTAGCGCAGCGCGACCCAGCCCAGCCCGTGGGCATGGGCGAAGTCCGCCATCATCCGCTCCACCATCAGCTTCGACTGGCCGTAGGGGTTGATGGGGTTCTGCGGCGCGTCCTCCACGATCGGAATGCTCTCCGGCACGCCGTAGGTCGCGCAGGTGCTGGAGAAGACCATGTGGCCGATGCCGTGATCGCGCATCGCCTCCATCAGGCTCAGCGTCCCGGCGACATTGTTGCGGTAGTACTTGCCCGGATCGGTCACCGACTCGCCGACATAGGCGAAGGCGGCGAAGTGGATCAGGGCTTCCGGCGCGTGTTCGGCGATCACCGCGTCCAGCCGCGCCCGGTCCAGGATGTCGCCTTCCTCGAATGGTCCCCACTGAACCGCGTGACGGTGGCCGTAGACCAGGTTGTCATAGGTGATCGGCTGGTGCCCGGCCGCCGCCAGTGCCTTGCAGGTGTGGGCACCGATATAGCCTGCACCGCCGGTGACCAGCACACGGGTCATTTCTGCTGCACCCGGGTCTGGACGGCAGTGTCCTCCGACGGCTGCAGTTCGACCTGCAATGCCTCGATCTCAGCCTTCAGCGCCTCGTACTCGGCCATCTTGCGCTTCAGGAACCGGCCGGTCAGCGCCGACTTCTCGGCTATGCCCTTCGGCGTCAGGATGTAGGCATAGCGCCGCTTGTCGCGGGCGGCGGAGAAATTGCCGATCTTGATCAGGCCCTTCTCGATCAGCGCGTTCAGGCAGTAGTGCGCGCCGCCGACGCTGATTCCCACCGCCTGGGCCAGGTCGCGCTGGCTCATTTCCGGGTTTTCCTCCAGCAGGCGCAGCACCCGGAAGTGCACGTCCTCCTGCGTGGTCTTGCGGTTTCCGGCCATCAGCGTGCGACGGACCTTGCAGGGGCAGCGGAAATCTGTTTCACCACGGCTACCGCACCGGGCTGCACTGCGGTGCGCCGGTGCCGGACGTGGGCCGGTCGAAGGGCATGAGCCTGCGAATCGAAGCAGTTCATGCGGCGTTCATAATTGAGCGACCTGCCTTGTGCAAGTGCGAAACCGGCCGCGCGGAAGATCGCTCCGGCGTGACGGATTCCACTTCAAATCCAAGCCACGCAATGCCATGTTCAATCTTGAGCATTCAATCGTGCGAACGGGGGAACCGATGGCCACGGACGACCGGTCCGAACGCTGGTATCTGGCGCAGCTGAAACCGAACTGCCAGCGCATCGCGCTGCGCAACCTGGCGCGGCAGGGTTTCCCGACCTTCCTGCCGCTGCACGAGGAGACGGTGCGGCGTGGCGGCAGTTTCGTGACCCGGTCGCGGCCGCTGTTTCCCGGTTACGTCTTCGTTGCCTTCGACATGGATGCGGGGGGCTGGAGCGCGATCAACGGCACCCAGGGCATCACCCGGCTGGTCAGCTTCGGTGCGCGGCCTGCGCCGGTGCCGGACGGGCTGGTGCGCTCCCTGCTCGACCGCTGCGACGCTTCGGGCCTGCTGCGGGCAGCGGCGGAGGTGCGGCCCGGTGATGCAGTGAAGGTGACGAACGGCGCCTTCGCCGACTTCGTCGGAACGGTGGAGTGCATCGATGCCGACCAGCGGGTCTGGGTGCTGCTCGACCTGATGGGGCGGACCACGCGCGTCAGCCTCAACCCCGACAGCATGCGGGTCGCCTGAGAGATCCGGTCAGCGCACGCTGGCCGACAGGGCGGCGGCGATGGCCGCCTGCAGGTCCGGAACCACCCGGGCAGCACCGGCCAGTGACAGGTGGTCATCATCCGAATACCAGCTTGCTGACGGAGTGCCGACGGGGCAGCGTGATCCGCACAGGGTCTCGGCCAGGTCGATGCGTCCTGCGGGCGGCAGGTGGCTGGCGAAGGCTGTCTCGACGAACTGCTGCAGGCTGTCATGGTCGGACCGGGTGACCGATGCATCCAGCAGCGCATCGGCCACGTCCGCCTGTTCGAAGGCACGGTAGTAGATGTCCCGTGGCTCCCGCCGCTGCTGCGGCACCTGGGAGACGATGACAAGCCTGATCCCGGCGTCGCGATAGGCGTCCATGGTGGCCTGCAGCCCGGCAAGGAAGGCCGCGCGCGAACGGTCCCGGTCCTTCGCCTGGCCCGGTTCCAGGGTGACATGGGAGAACTCGGCGCCGTCATAGCCGCCATCGGTGTAGTAGGTCCATCGCGCCACCAGCACCACCAGCCTGATCCCGCTGGCGCTGGCATGGGCCAGGACGCGGCGGTTCAGGGCGTTGCAGTTGGTGACGTGCTGGTCGGAGCGGATGGAGTGGATGCGCAACAGGGGCAGGCAGCCATTGGCACCGGTGAAGAAGGCCGGTCGTGCGAGGTTCTCCGCCACGCTCTCCATGGCGGGCAGCAGGGCAAGGGCGTGACTGTCGCCATGTACCATCCAGTCCGGTGCAACCCCCTCCGGTCCCAGGCGGCAGCCCCAGTCCGGGGCCTCGTGCGCGCCGGGCTTGCCGAAGCATTCCGCCTCCCGCCCCGTCAGGGTGAAGCTGTCGGCCACGGCGCGGGGCATGGCATAGCGGTCGGGAAAGCCGTCGCTGGTTGCCGCCCCCAGGCCGAGGGCGGCCAGCAGCCCGGCGGCGGCCAGCAACCCGGCCAGCAACCTGCCGGTGGGCACCCGGGCGGCATTGCGGCAGGGCACCTCGATGAACCGCCAGCTGCCCCATGACAGCAGGAACACCGGCAGGACCAGGGCCAGCAGCACGGGCAGGGTGGCATCCTCCCCCAGCCGGATCCGCGCGAAGGCGAGCACCGGCTGGTGCCAGAGATAGGCCGAGTAGCTGACCAGACCGATGCCGACCAGGGCAGGGGTGGAGAGCAGCCGTCCCGCCGCCGTTCCCCCGGTGCCGGTCAGCAGAACCAGCAGCGTGCCGCCGACCGGGACGAGCGCGAGCAGGGACGGGAACGGGTCGGAACTGTCCAGCCAGACCACGGAGAGACAGAGCAGCAGCAGCCCCGCCAGTGACAGGGGCGTGCTGCCGCGCAGCGGCCGGCGATGCGCCCAGACAGCCCCGGCGGCCCCGGCCAGCAGTTCGAACGCCCGCGTCGGTGCCAGGTAGAAGTTCGCTGCCGGCTGGTAGCGCCAGGCCCATTCCGACGCGGCGAGGCTGAACCCGGCCCCGACCAGCAGCAGGAGCAGCAGTCCCCGGTGCCGGAACCGCCAGCACAGCAGCATGAACAGCGGGAACAGCAGGTAGTACTGTTCCTCCACCGCCAGGCTCCAGGTATGCAGCAGCACGTTCTCTTCCGCTGCGTCCGCGAAGTAGCCGCTTTCCCGCCAGAACAGCACGTTGGACAGGAACAGCAGCACCGCGACGATGCTGCGGCCGAGGAACTCCAGCTTCGGCGGCGTCATCCAGAACCAGGCGAAGGGCAGGCAGGCCAGCATCACCGTGAACAGGGCCGGCAGCAGCCGACGGATGCGCCGGACGTAGAAGCCGCGCAGGGTGAAGCGCCCCTCCGCCTGCTCCCGCAGGATGATGGCGGTGATCAGGAAGCCGCTGATGGTGAAGAAGATATCGACCCCGACGAACCCGCCCCCGAAGCCTGGAAGACCGGCATGGAACAGGATGACGGGCAGCACGGCCAGCGCACGAAGCCCGTCGATCTCCGGCCGGTAGCCGGTCGCCGCCGACCGGGAACTCATTCAGGCGGCGTGATCTTCAGGCGGTTGATGCGATGCCTGCGGCGCTCCAGGATCTCGAAGGTGAAGTCGTGGAAACGGAAGACCTGGCCGATCTCCGGCAGGACCTGTGCCTCGTAGATCACCAGCCCGGCGATGGTGGACGCCTCCTCGTCCGGCAGGCTCCAGTCGAAACGCCGGTTCAGGTCGCGGATGGTGACCGATCCCTCGACCTCGTAGCTGCCGTCGGGCAGCGGGCGGACACCGGCGGTGACGGCATCATGCTCGTCGGAGATGTCGCCGACGATCTCCTCCAGGATGTCCTCCAGCGTGACGATGCCCTTCAGCGCGCCATATTCGTCGACCACCAGCGCGAAGTGCGCGTGGCGGCGGCGGAAGGCGTTCAGCTGCTCACGCAGCGACGCGGTCTCCGGCACGAACCATGGCTCCCGCGCCACGGCGCGGATGTCCAGGGTCGCGGCGTCGCCATTGTTGCGGGCCAGGGCGCGGGCCAGATCCTTGGCATGCAGCACCGCGACGATGTTCTCCTGGTCGTCCTGCCACAGCGGGATGCGGGTGAAGTTGCTGTCCAGCGCGGCCCCGACGATGGCCTCCGGCGGGTCGTCGATGTTCAGGGTCTTGATGCGGCGGCGGTGCATCATGATCTCGGAGACGAAGACATCGTCCAGTTCCAGGATCGATCCCAGCATGTCCTTCGCCGTCTTGCGCACACCGCCCTCGCGGTGGTGCAACTCGATCTGGCCACGCAGCTCGTCGGCGACGTCGATGGTTTCCTCTCCGCCATGCCGCGCGCCGATCAGCTTCAGCGCCACGCGCACCACCGCCTCCACCGCGATCACGGCCGGCGACAGGGCACGGACCAGGAAGGCCACCACCGGCGAGACGGCCAGGGCGAAGCGGTCCGGGTTGCGGATGGCATAGGTCTTCGGCAGCACCTCGGCGAAGATCAGCACCAGCAGGGTCATGGCCACGGTGGCGATGGCGACCGCGGCATCCCCCACCAGCGCGATCAGCACGCTGGTCGCCAGCGCGGAGGCGAGGATGTTGACCAGGTTGTTGCCGAGCAGGATGGAACCGATCAGCCGTTCCTTGTCCTCCGTCAGGCGGTTGACCAGGTGCGCCTTCTTGTTGCCCAGCCGCTCCATGTGATGCATCCGCGCGCGGGAGGCGGCGGTCAGCGCGGTCTCGGAGCCGGAGAAGAAGGCCGACATCATCAGCAGCAGCACGATGGCCACGATGGAAATCACCAGTTCCCAGTCGATCGTCGACAGTTCCGTACTGACGGTTTGCATCAGGTCTGTTCCGCTTCCAGGAAGGATTGCAGGTCCGCCGCGTCCACGTCGCGCGTGATGAAGGCGTCACCGATACTCCGCGCCAGGATGAAGGTGAGACGACCGTCCCGGACCTTCTTGTCCTGCGCCATGTGATCCAGCAGCCGGTCGGCCGGTACGTCACCCAGGCCCCGGTCCGCCGGGCGGGTCGGCAGACCAACCGCAGCGAGATGGCGCCGGGCACGCTCCGCATCCTGACCGGGGCAGAGCCCCTGGCGCACGGAGAAGTCGAGGGCCTGGACCATGCCGATGGCCACCGCCTCGCCATGCAGCAGGCGGCCGTCATAGCCGCCCTCCGCCTCCAGCGCGTGGCCGAAGGTGTGGCCGAGGTTCAGCAGGGCGCGCTGGTCGTTCTCGCGCTCGTCCGCCGCCACGATCTCGGCCTTGGCGCGGCAACTGCGGGCCACCGCCTCCTCCCGCGCCGCCGGATCGCCCGCGATGACAGCGGCACCGTTGACCTCCAGCCACTCGAAGAAGTCCCGGTCACCCAGCAGGCCGTACTTCACCACCTCCGCATAGCCGGCCAGCACCTCGCGCTCGGGCAGGCTGTCCAGCGTGCCGGTATCGGCCAGCACCAGCGCGGGCTGATGGAAGGCGCCGACCAGGTTCTTGCCCTCCGGCGTGTTGATCGCGGTCTTGCCGCCCACGGAACTGTCCACCTGGGCCAGCAGGCTGGTGGGAACCTGGATGAAGTCGGCGCCCCGGCGCAGGATCGCCGCCGCGAAACCGGCCAGGTCGCCGATCACCCCGCCACCCAGCGCGACGATCATGTCATCCCGTCCCACCCGCTCCGCGATCAGCCAGCGGGTCACGCGCTCCAGTTCGGCAAAGCTCTTCGTGGCCTCTCCCGGCGGCAGGGTCAGGACGGAGGTGGCGATTCCCTCGGCCTTGCAGGCATCGGTCAGCACCGGCAACTGGGTCCGGGCCACGTTCTCGTCGGTGATGATGGCGATGCGGGGCCGCCGCAGCACCGGCGCGATGTGACGCCCGGCGGCCGCCAGCAGGCCGGTGCCGATCAGGATGTCATAGGACCGCGCGCCCAGCGCGACATGTACGGTTGTGGTCATTGCCGTGCCGCGTTGCTTCCCTGTTGCGACTGGCGGTCCAGGGCATCGATGATCCGGTCCACCACCACGTCATGGGTGTCGCCGCCGCTCTCCACCACCAGGTCGGATGTCTCGTAGACCGGATAGCGCTGCCGCATCAGCCCGGCAAGGATCTCGCGCTGGTTGCCGCCGCGCAGCAGCGGGCGGTCGGTGCGCTTCGCACAGCGCCGCGCCAGCGTGTCCAGGTCCGCCTTCAGCCAGATCGAGGTCGCTTCGGCGCTGATCAGGGCGCGGGTCTCGTCATTCATGAACGCGCCGCCGCCGGTGGCGATCACCTGGCGCGGTTCCCGCAGCAGGCGGCCGATCACGCGGCGTTCGCCGTCCCGGAAATGCGCCTCGCCATAGCGGTCGAAGATTTCCGGGATGCTCATGCCGGCCGCAGCCTCGATCTCGTCATCGGCATCGACGAAGCGCAGGTTCAGGCGCTGGGCAAGGCGACGGCCGACCGTGCTCTTGCCCGCACCCATCAGGCCGACAAGCACGAGTGAGCGCCGGTCGTCATCCTGCGCTTCGCCCGTACCCTCGAACATGATGTCCCGTGCGGCCTCCCGATCCATGAAACTGGCGTACCTTTCGTCCCCGGCGATGCGCTGCAGTGCCGGTCACTGCAATTGAAAGCCCGTTACCCCGTCGATACACTGCCGACACCGTCCGTCAAGCTCTATAGGATGATGGACGGGTTGTCCGACACCGTCATCGCGCACCGACCGGAGTATCCCACGGCCCATGCGACGTCTGTTCCTCTTCCTGTTCCTGCTGGTGATTGTCCTTGGTGCCGCCGGTGCCGTGTTCGTTGCCACATGGGACATTCCCCCTCCCACGAAGGAAACCCGCAAGGTGGTCCCCGATGAGCGTTTTCCGCGTTAGCCGCCTGAGGACCGTCTGCCTGCTGCTGCCGCTGCTGTGCCTGGCCGGACTGGCGCAGGCGCAAGTGCAGGATGGCGCTGCAGGCGGGCAGGGCAGCGGGCCGAAGTCCCTGCTGCCGTCCACCGTCAACACCGGGACCGGTGCTGCCGGGACGCAGGGGCAGTCCCCGCAGGAAAACGTCACCAGCGGCGGGATCGTCATCGGTCGGCTGGACGCGCCGGGGGAGGCCGCGGCGGGCCTGCTCGGTCCCTCCTCCGGCGGCCTGGGTCTCGGCCTCTGGGAAGGTTCCTCCGCCGGTATCGTGCATGCCCTCTATGGCCGCATGCCGCCGCACTACACGTCCCCGGCGGCGCATGACCTGGCGCGCCGGCTGCTGCTGTCCATCGGCACGCCGCCGTCCGGCAGCGACAGCGCCGCCCTGCTGGGGCAGCGGATGGCGCTGCTGGTCACCATGGGTGAATCGGATGCGGCGGTGGCGCTGGCCGAGGCGGCATCGGGCGGTGACCTGAATGACCCCGCCTACAGCCGCCCGCTGGTGGACGCGCTGATGCTGAGCGGCGACGTGAACCGGGCCTGTGACCTGGTGGCCGCCCAGGTGCGCGGCGGCAGCCGTGATTTCTGGCAGCGTGCCTCCGTCTTCTGCGACCTGCAGGCGGGGCGGCGACCCGATGCCGAACTGACCCGTACGATCCTGAACGAGACCGGGCGCGGCAGCCCGGTCTTCGATGCCCTGGCCGATGCCGTGGCCGACGACATCGCGGTGGAACTGGAGGACGCATCCCAGCTTTCCCCGCTGCACCTGGCCATGTTCCGCAACGGTGAGAAGGCCCGGCTGGTCGGGCTGGACGGCCTGGCCCCGGCCATTGCGGCGCGCCTCGCCACCATGCCCCGGCTGACCACGCCACAGCGGCTGGATGCCGGCCTGGCCGCGATGCGGTCCATGACCCTGCAGCCCGCAGCCGTCACCCTGATCCTCGGTGCGCCGGATGCCGACCTGAATGCGGACCCAATCCGCCAGGCGGCGGTCGCGTTTGCCCGGGCGGAGGGCAGGCTGGCGCGGGCGGAGGCGATCCTGGCGCTGTGGCAGGCGGCAACGGCGCAGGGTGAGGCGGCGCTCGCCGCATCGCTGGTGTCGGCCGCGCTGGAACGCATGCCCCCCTCCGTCGATCTTGCCTTCCTGGCCCCGGCGGCGCTGCGCATGCACCTGCTGAACGGCAATCCGGAGCGCGCGCGTGGCTGGCTGGAACTGCTGCGCCGCCGCGCCGCGGCGGGGGAGCGTGATGCCGTGCTGGCACAGACCGCGGCCTTGCCGCTTGCCCAGGTGTCAGGGCTGGACCCGGTGAACAACCGGCGCCTCGGCAACTGGAGGGAGGCCAATCCGGCAGGTGAGGGCGCGGACCGCCAGTGGCACCGCATCCTGCTGCTGATGGACGCGGTCGGACGACCGGTCACGGACAGTATCTGGGTGGACGCGCTGCAGGCTCCGGCCGGTGTCGGCAGCGATGAACGGGCGGCCGATGCGGCCCTTTGGCGTCAGCTCGTGCTGGCTGCCGGAGCCGGGCGGAAGGGGGAGGCGGTGCAGGCCGCGCTGGCCCTGATCGGACCGTCGGGCCCCGGTGCGCTTGACCCGGTGGCGCTGGCCAGCATCGTCGGATCGCTGCGTCGGCTTGACCTGGCCCCGGTGGCTGAGCGCCTGGCCGTCGAGTCGCTGATCGCGACGGAGGCCGGTGCGGCCGCTGCCGGAAAAGCCGGTGAATGACGGGCGGCTGATCGATCTCTATCTCGACATGCTGGCGGCGGAACGGGGTGCCGCCGCGAACACCGTCGCCGCCTATCGCCGTGACCTGACCGCCATCGGCGAGGCACTGCCGAAGGGCAGGCGGCTGTTCGATGCCGGGCCCGACGACCTGCGCCACTGCCTGCAGGGAATGGTGAAGGCGGGGCTCTCCGCCTCGACTCAGGCGCGCAAGCTCTCGACACTGCGCGGCTTCTACCGGTTCCTGGTGCAGGACGGGCTGCGGTCGGACGACCCGGCCCAGGCCCTGGACTCGCCGCGCCTGTCCCGTCCCCTGCCGAAGGTGCTGACGGTGGAGGATGTCTCCGCCCTGCTGCAGTGCGCAGCCACGAAGACCGACCACAAGGGGCTGCGCCTGACCTGCCTGCTGGAGGTGATCTACGCCTCAGGCCTTCGGGTCAGTGAACTGCTCGGCCTGCCGCATCCGCCGCTGGGGCCGGACCCCCGCTTCCTGCAGGTGCGCGGCAAGGGGGGGCGTGAGCGGCTGGCGCCCATGAGTCCGGAGGCGCTGGAGGCGCTGGCGCGGTACCTGGAGGTCCGGCCGATGTTCCTGGTGAAGGGGCAGCCTTCACCCTGGCTGTTCCCGTCGCGGGGGGCGGAGGGACACCTGACCCGCCAGGCCTTCGGCATCGCGCTGAAGCAGCTTGCGCGGGAAGCGGGCATCGACCCGGCCAGGGTCTCCCCGCATGTTCTGCGCCACGCCTTCGCCAGTCACCTGCTGGCCGGTGGAGCAGACCTGCGCAGCCTGCAGAAGATGCTGGGCCATGCCGACATCTCCACCACCCAGATCTACACCCATGTGCAGGAGGCACGCCTGGCCGCACTGGTGGAGCAGGCGCATCCGCTGGCGCGGCGTGGGCGGACCGGCTGAGCACCGTGCCGCGTGTGCGCTTGTCTGGCGGCGTCCCGGTCTGTAAGAGAGCGGCAGAGGCCAAAGAATCCACAACACAGGGGGGAATCCCGAAAATGTCCTTCAAGATTGTCGAACAGACCACGCCGCGCCTGAACCGCTGTGAGCTTGCCGTGCCGGGTTCGTCCCCGAAGATGTTCGAGAAGGCCGCGAAGTCCGATGCCGACGTGATCTTCCTCGACCTGGAGGACGCGGTGGCCCCCGATGACAAGCCGACCGCCCGCAAGAACATCATCGAGGCGCTGAACGACATCGACTGGGGCGACAAGACCATGTCGCTGCGCATCAACGGCCTGGACACACACTACATGTACCGCGACGTGGTGGACGTGCTGGAGCAGGGCGGCGAGCGGCTGGACCTAATCATGATCCCGAAGGCTGGCACGGCGTCCGACATCTACGCGCTGGACATGCTGGTGACGCAGATCGAGACCGCCATCGGCCGCAAGAAGCGGATCGGCTTCGAGATGATCATCGAGACCGCGCTGGGCATGGCCAACGTGGACGAGATCGCCGCCGCCAGCCCGCGCAATGAATCGCTGCATTTCGGCGTCGCCGACTATGCCGCCTCCACCAAGGCCCGCACCACGGTCATCGGCGGTCCGAACCCGCTCTATGGCGTGCTGACCGATCCGGCCGAGGATGGCGGTGCCCGTGACTACCACTGGGGCGACATGTGGCACTACGCGGTGGCCCGCATGGTGGTTGCCGCCCGCGCCAACGGCCTGCGTCCGATCGACGGCCCGTTCGGTGACTTCTCCGATCCCGATGGCTACAAGGCCCAGGCCAACCGTTCCGCGATCCTGGGCTGCGAGGGCAAGTGGGCCATCCATCCGAGCCAGATCCCGCATGCGAACGAGGTCTTCACCCCCTCCGAGAAGGAAGTGAACAAGGCGAAGCGCATCCTGGAAGCCATGGAGCAGGCGCAGAAGGAAGGCCGCGGCGCGGTCGCCCTGGACGGTCGCCTGATCGACATTGCCTCCATCAAGCAGGCCGAGGCGCTGGTCAAGCAGGCCGAACTGATCAGCGGTCGCTGATCCGTCGGCCTTCCCGGTTCATGGACGGTGGCGGGGGCGCTAGCTGACCTCCGCCACCGTGATCCATGTGGCGTAGCCGAAGGCAACCACCTTTCCATCCGCATCATGCACGGCCGTCCCGGCCCAGACCTTGCGGCCATCGCGGCCCATGGGCCAGGCGGTGATGGTGCAGTTCTCGCCCGGTGAGACGCTGCCCAGCGTCTCGCAATGCATCCGGCCCAGCAGCATGTGCCCGCCGGTCTGGCCGTACCAGGCCCAGGCACCGGGGCAGTCCAGGGCGGCGAGCAGGTAGCGCCTGGCGACCTTGCCCGTGTCATCGGCGAAGTTGGCATGCGGCACCCACGGTGCCGCCGCCATGTCCTGTCCCTCCAGCGGGCCGGTGAAGACCCTCAGCGCATCACCCTCCGCCCGTTTCGAGCCGCAGACGAAGCAATGCGGGATCGGGCTGTCCCGATGGCCGGGATAGCGCGCGGTGGCGGCCTCCGCCGCCTGCCTGTCGGGGCATTCGGGCAGGTCGATCTGCATCGGCGGAACGGACCGCACGCTGGCTACCAGCGTCTCCCCGTCCATCAGCGCATGACCGTCCCCCGTCTCCACCAGTTGCAGGGGCTTCTCCAGCGGCGGCGGGGCCTTCAGCGTCACTTCCGCCGGGCCATCCAGCAGTTCCGCCAGCAGGCCGGTGATGTAACCGCCATTGGCCGATTGCGAAGGCCCCTGGAATCGCCTGTCGATGATGATTTCCCGCACCCCTGTCTCCCCCTGAAACATTTGTCATGTCGCGTCGGTGCGATAGCTTAGCCGTCTGGAACATCCCCGTGAAAGGCAGTGACGGACATGAGTGACCTGCATGGCGACCGGCGGCAGAGCGTGGTCGTGGACACGAACGCGCTTGAATGGCAGGCGAGCCCCGCACCCGGCGTCTGGCGCAAGCGCCTGGAACTGGTCGGCGACACGGAGAAGGGGATGGTGACCTCCATCGTCAGGTTCGATCCCGGCTGCGGCTTCCCGATGCACGACCATCCGCTGGGGGAGGAAGTGCTGGTGCTGGACGGCGTCTTCGCCGACGAGTTCGGCAGCTATCCGAAGGGCAGTTTCACGCTGCTGCCGACAGGCTCCCGTCACCAGCCGCAGACGGAGACCGGATGCACCCTGCTGGTGAAGCTCTGCCAGTATCCGGGGGCGGAACGGCCGACACGCCGCGTCGATACCAGTGACAGCAGCGGCTGGCAGCAGGCCGGACCCGGTCGGGAGCGTTTCACCGTCTTTGACGAGAACGGCTACCCGGAGCGGATCTATCTCTCCCGCCTCGCCCCCGGCACGGTGATTGACCATCACGTGCATGAGGGCGGGGAGGAAGTCTTCGTGATCGAGGGCGAGATCTCCGACGAGAATGGCAGCTATCCGGCGGGCACCTGGTTCCGGCTTGCCGACGGCACGGCCCACGCGCCGAGGTCGGACGGCGGATGCCTGCTCTACGTCAAGACCGGCCACCTGCCGAAGCAGCAGGCGGCGTGAGCGCGATGGAGGTCATCTGCTACACCGACGTGAAGAGCCCCTACGCCTTCCTCGCCTTCGCCGAGACCTGCAGGCTGGAGGATGCCTGGGGCAAGCCCTTCACCTGGCGGCATCACACGCTGCACATCGATACCTACCTGGACGCGGTCGAGGTGCGGACGGCACACAACTGGCGCAAGGTGAAGTATGCCTACATGGACTGTCGGCGGCTGGCGAACCGGCAGGGGCTGACACTCTACGGACCGAAGAAGATCTTCGATTCCCGGCCGGCTGGCATCGGCATGAGCTATGCCGACAATCAGGGTCTCGTCCGCCCCTATCTCGACACCGCATTCCGTCGCTTCTTCCAGCGTGACCTGGAGACCGGCGACCCGGAGGTGATCGAAGCCCTGCTGAAACAGGTCGGCGCCGACACGTCCGGGTTTGCCGCCTGGTATGACGGGGAGGGGGGCAGGCTGCATGACAGCCAGCGCGCCGAGGCGGAGGAATCGGGGGTCTTCGGCGTTCCTGCCATCACCCTGGACGGGGAGATGTTCTGGGGCGGCGACCGCCTGAACCTCGTGGCGGAGCGCCTGGAGCAGGCACGGGGCTGAGGCCCGGTCCCATCTGTCGTCGGCTTGCCCTTCCTCCCCCCTGGCGGGGTAGGATCAAGGAGGGGGGGAAGCCCGGCGTTTCAAGGTCATCACCGCAGCCTGTCATGGCTGTCCGTCACCCCCTTCCCGACCTTCCCCCGTCGAGGGGGAAGGGGCGCAGAAGGCACAGGATTGCCAGAACGTCATCTCCCGACGCAGCGTCTTCGGGTGGTTCGGAGACGAGAGAACCGGCCCGGACCCGTCCGCCCGGTCAGAACAGGCGGCGATGCACCTCGACAGTGTCGCCGGGCAGGATGATGGCGTTCTGGTCGACGCGGAAGCGGATCAGTTCACCTGCGGAATTGGTGCGGAAGATGGTGATCGGTTCCTCCCGCGCGCGGCGGGTGTAGCCGCCACCGATGGCGATGGCCATGCGGGCATTCAGGCCCGGCTGGTACTTGTAGGAACCGGGCTTGCCGACCTGGCCCAGGATGAAGAAGGGCCGGTAGTTGGTGACCTCGATGGAGACCTTCGGGTCGACGATGAAGTTGGTGTCCAGCGCCACGGTCAGCACTTCCGCCAGTTCGCCCAGCGTCAGGTTCTCCGCCGTGATCTGGCCGATCAGCGGCACGGAAAGCTCGCCTGCCGCGCTGATCTCGAATTCACCGGAGATGTCGTCCTGCCCGAAGACCTTGATCTGGATGCGGTCACCGGGGCCGAGCCGGTACTGTTCCAGCTTCTGCGGCACGTCGTTCGGCACCTCGTCAACGATGATCGGCGGCTTGTTGCTGTCCAGGGCTGCCGGGCCGACGGCGGCCCGGTTGATGACGACACCGTTGTTCTGCGGCGTCACGATGGTGGTGTCGGGCGTGGCAAGGCGCACGCCCTGGTTCGCGCGCGCCAGTTCCTGCCGACGCAGTTCCTCCGCCGGGTCCACGACCGTCTGTTCGGGCAGTGCCCGGACGGCGGGCGTCACGGGGGCGACGGTTGCAGGCTGCACCCGCTGCTGGATCGGGGCGGGGGCATCGACCCGGCTGGTCACCCGTTCATAGCGCCGTTCCGAACAGCCCTGTGTCACGACAGCCAGCGCCGCGAGGGCCGTGATGCCGATTGCAAGCCGTCGAAAGGAAATCTGTCTCATACTGGTATCCGCTATGAAATTGCACCGTGGGCAACCCGATCCGGCCCGGCAAGGATCGGTTAACCTCAATAATGCAAGGACAGGACCACACCAAGGGCGTTGCGCAGGAATTCCCGGTTGGCGTCGTTGGAATCGAACAGGGTGAACTGCCAGAAGCCGCGCATGCGCATGTTCTCGTTCATCAGCCAGAGCAGTGACAGTTCGTTGGAAAGCACGTTGTCGATGGTGTTTCCGGCCACCGTCTCCGCCCGCCGGAACCCCAGCTTGTTGGCGGCCAGCAGTTCGTAGGTGACCTCCAGCTGCGCCTCCAGGCTGAGTTCGTTGGAGATCGTGGCCACGTCGGAGACGTTGATGCCGTTGACGTTGGTGACGGCGTTGGTCGCGGTCACGTCACGTTCGAAGCCGGCCTTGAAGGTCCAGCTGTCATGCGGGTTCCAGACGAAGTCCAGGCTGGCATCGACGAAGAAGAAGTCGTCGCTGTTGGGGTCGGCAAAGGTCGCGAGGCCGAAGCCCACCGCACCCTCCAGAAAGGTCACGGCCGTCAGGTCATAGGTGAAGCCACCAAGGATGCCGTAACGGGCGAAGTCCCGCTGCACGCCGGTATTGTCCACCCGCTGGATGAAACGGGTGAAACCGACATTGGGCTGCACGAACAGGGTTGTGCCTTCCCATTCCTCCCACCCCAGGCGGACGGAGCCATCATACTCGATCCGGTCATTCTGGTCGGTCTCGATCTCGCCGACGCCTGCGGGCACATCGACGAAGTTGTTGTGCGTGACGCTGCCCCGGGCCAGCCAGAGGAACTTGTCGCGCTTGTACTGCCAGCTGGCATTCAGGGCGCTGCGGTAGAAGACGCCCGGTTCGTTGCCGCCGACATCCTCCCGCACGTCGCCGCGCACGGTGGTCCTGCGGTCGAAGCCGAGCGAGGCCCGGATGAACTCGAACTCCGAGATCTCCAGCTTGCCGCCGGTGGAGAAGCCGTGCTCCCGCACACTCTCGCGGCTGTTGGAGAGGTTGCGCGCGAAGCGGCCATGGCCCTCGGCGAAGATCTCGTGATTGTCCCAGTTCGACCGGAGCGAGAGTGACGGCTTGATGGAGCCGATGAAGTCCCCCACGGCCCCGTTCCGGGTGGCGAAGATGTTGTCGTCGAAGGTCAGGCCGATATCGACCTGCGGGAACAGCAGGAAGCTTTCCAGCGGCTGGCCGCGACCAAGATGCTCCACGTCGAAGAAGATGCCACCGGCTTCCAGCCCGATCTCGTCATATTCGGGGCGGGGGCGGGACAGGATGGCGTCCTGCTTGGCGGTGGTGAAGCGCGGTTCCGGGTCGGGGATGGAGGGGATGATCGGGTTCTGGATGATCTGCTGCTGGACCTGGCCCTCGGTCGTCGTGTCGCCCGCGCCCTGGGCCCACACCGCGGATGCACCGGCCAGCAGCACGGTCATCGTCAGTGCGGTGGCCCGCAACCATGTCGTCCCCTGACCCAATATGATGATACCCGTTCTGCCGGACCGATTCGTTCAGATCCTAGTTTGGACTGACATCCAGTGCCGGTTCCACAACTGGTTCCGGCTGGTCCAGCAGAGCCGCAAGCTGCTGCGGCTGGGCGCTGGTGGCGACGTCGTTCAGCAACTGCGCCACGGCCTGGTTGACCTGGTTCTCGGCAGCCAGCAACTGGTCCTGCCCGGCGAACAGCACCCGCCGTGCCTCCGCGGAGGGGGCGAAGATGCTTTCCTCCATCGCTTCCGGTTCGATGATCACGCCGGTCAGGTAGGTTTCCAGCCCGGCCTGCCCGTCGAAGGTGATGACCAGTTCGTTGTTCTCGACAACCGCGCTCATCATCACCACGCCGCCGGAACTGGCGCCGCGCGCATTGCCACGGCGCGAGACCGCGTCGGCCTGCTCCCCGTCCTGCAGGTAGCGTCCCGGTTCGGCCAGGTAGGTCTCGCCCGCCCAGGTGTCGGGCGTCGAGGCGGCCACGCGCACGCGTCGCCCGTTGACCTTCATTGCCTCGCCGAACGGGCTGGTCACGGCCTCCGGCACGCCGATGTCGTCGGTCATCAGGAAGACGCGGTACTTGCCGGACGGCACCGGCAGGCGAATCACACGCAGGTTGCGGATGCCGTCACGCAGCAGCGCATCGCCTTCCGGACGGCGCATGGCGGCGGGTTTCGGTCCCTTCACGAAGTCGCTGCGCGCGGTCACCTTGGTGAAGCCCGGCGTCACCTTGGCATCCGGCGGACCGAAGTCGAAGCCGTAGCGGCCTTCGCCCAGCTCGAACGAGGTGGTGACCTTGGCCTTGAAGATGCGGGCGGAGATGAAGGAGCGGCTGGCGGCGCTGGACACGCGGTCGGCGGCGGCGGCAAGCACCAGCGGGTCGGCGACCAGGTCACTGCGCTGCAGTTCACGGATCAGGGCCACGGCGCGCTGGGCCGCAGCCTCCGGCAGGCCGCCACTGTCCAGGTAGCGTTCGATGGCACGCTGGCCGTCCTCGCTGCCGGCGATGGCACCGGCCAGGGCCTCCGCGCGGGAAACATCAGGTGCCGTCTGGGCGAACGCCCCCGTGCCCAGCATCAGTGCCAGGATGGAGGCGGTGCAGAATTGGACTGTTTTCCTCATGACACCGCCATTCATGCAAGAAACGCGCAAGCAACGGTGAATCCGTCCTTGCATCGGATCAATGATCATACATGACTATGTGCAAAGGTTTCATCAACAGGCTGTGCGGCGCGGCCCTGCTGGATTTCGTGACCGTCGGCACAGGTTCCTGATTTCATTGGTCCCGATTTGAAACACATGACCGGCGACATGTCCGAACCTGATGCGGCGGCGGGCCTCGACCTCTGGCAGCGGATTGCCCGGCCCGGAACGGCGGTCAATGCTGCTCCGGCCGTGGATCCGGCCATGGTCAAGGCACTGGCCCGGCGGGTGACGGCGGCCACGGTGGCGGCTCTTGTACCCGGGGCGGAACCGGCACCGGGCGATGTCCGGCAGTCGCAACTGCTCAACCGGTTTCGCCATGCGGCCGGTCGGCAATGGTTCGCCGCGCTGGCGGAGGCGGGGCTGCCGGTGCTGGCCATCAAGGGGCTGGCGAACGCCACCTGGCTCTACCGGGAAGCGCAGGACCGGGGCATTTCCGACGCCGACTTGCTGGTGCAGCCACAGGACCTGTCCCGGGCCGTCGACCTGCTGCGCGGCCACGGGTTCCGCTTTGCCGACGAACCGACCCGCAGCCGCTGGGGCTTTGTCAGCGAGGCCAGTTTCCAGCCCCTGCTGTCGCCGGACGGCGCGGTCAACATCGACCTGCACGTGGCCGGAGATGCGGCACCCTTCGCCACGGCGCTGCCGACGGCGGAGATGCTGGGCCAGGCGCAGCATCACAACGGCCTGGCCATCCCGTCGCCGACCCATGCCTTCATGCTGTCGGCCAGCCATGCGGCGCGCGACCTGTTCACGGCGGACGCGGCCAAGACCGTCATTGACGGGCTGCTGATGCTGCGGCGCGCCGGTGACATCGACTGGCAGGAGCTGGCGGCGCGCTGCCGGACCGGCGGAATGCTGCGGCCGGTGACGGTCTTCGTCGCGCTGCTGGGGCGGCTGGGCGCCGATATCTCACCGGCGGCGGCTGTCCTGCCGGTGCAGCGGGTCGGCGGGTGGTGCTTCGAGCGGGTGGTGCAGGACCATTGCCGCATGTTCCCCGCCGAGACCGGTCCCGGCACGGCGGAGCGGCTGGCCCGGCAGTGGTCGCTGGCGGCATCGCCCGGCGTGGCGCTGCGGCGCGACCTGCGTCGGCTGACCGGCCTGTTCCGGCCCCATTCGGGGCTGCCGGACCAGCCGTAGGGCGCACCGCGACGGGTTTGCTGGACAGGCTTCGGCCCGAGGCGCAGAATCGTGGTATTCGGGGAATGTTTCTTGCTTGGTCCAGGTGAGGAAGACGAGAGGCACATGTTCGAGTATCTGAAGGCCGAGGAACCGACGGCACCACCGGGTCAGCGCCCGCCGGAACGGCGGGTGGTCGATGTCGGCTACATCATCGATGCGGACAAGGCCGGCTTCATCTGGGAGGCACCGCGCCCGCAGCAGCGCCAGACCGCCATGTCCTCGCACGCCAAGTCGGTGACCTATTGCCCCGCCGTCATCGATTACGAGGCGCGGCTGTTCGAGGTTCCGGCCCCCATCGACGTGCAGCTGCGCATCAAGCTGGACGAGCAGGGCAAGCCGCAGCTGATCAATGCGCTGGGTGACCGCAGCCAGATCCGTTCCAAGCACCTGGGCCAGATGGTTGCGGTAATGCCGCGCAAGGAATGGCGCCACCCGGAAAGGCCGGTGATCCAGTTCATCACGCCCTACATCTTCGTCGCCGACGATGTCTGCTGGATGAACCAGATGCCGCCGTTCAACAGCTATACCGGGCGTCACTGGCCCGGCCTGATGATCGGCGGTCGCCTGCCGATCCACATCTGGCCGCGCCCGATGATGTGGGCCTTCGAATGGCATGACATGTCGAAGGACCTGGTGCTGCGCCGGGGCGAGCCGTGGTTCTACATGCGCTTCGAGACCGACGACCCGCGTCGCCCGGTGCGGATGGTGGAGGCCGTGAAGGACCAGCGGCTGGTGGACTACATGAAGGGGCTGAACAGCGTCACCAACTATGTCGGACGCACCTTCAGCCTGTTCAGCGTCGCGGAGAAGCGACGGCCGCCGAAACTGCTGACACGCAGGCAGGACGCAGGCCAGGCGACGTGATACGGCTACTGCGACAGGCAGGACCGATGCAGGTGACAGGAAAGGCGACAGGGAAACCGGATGGCTGACCGCTTTGACAGCGACGGCGGGGGACAGGACGACGATGGCGGCTGGTCGCGCCCGGAGCCTCAGGCGAAGCCTGCGGTGGTGACGCCGATCAGCGACGGCTGGTCCCGCATCCGTGGTGAACAGCCGAAGCCCCGCCCAGAGTCCCGCCCTTCCCAGGCACGGCAGAGCGCCATCGTCTCCGACCTGTCGGCTGAGGAATGGCGGCGGCCGAGCGCCTCTGAACCTGCCACCGCCGCGCCGCGTGCCGAGCGGCCGCAGGCACCTCGCACCCCCGCCGCGAAACCGTTTGCTGGCGAACGTGACGCGCCGCAGGCGGCGGCGGGGTCCGGCCTGCGGGTCGACGTGCTGCGCCGACTGCTGATCCGCACGACGCGGGAGGTCGGACGCCCGATCGGCGCACCTGACATCCAGGCCGCAGCCCCCGGCGCGGGCACGCCCATGACCCTGGACGGGTTCCGGCTGGCAGCGGAGCGGCTCGGCTTTCCGGTGACGGAGCGCACCTTCACCCGCAAGACGCTGGAACAGGTGAAGCCACCCTTCATCCTGCTGCCGAAGGATTCGCCGACCGAGGCGCGTTCCGTGGTGCGGAAGGAGGGCGCGCGCTTCGCCGTCTACGATCCGGTCCGCGACGAGACCGAGATCATGACGCCGGAGCAGATCGCGCCGCTCGGCAACCTCGTCATCGTCCTGAAGGCGCCGGAGGCCGCCACCAAGGGCACCCGTGACTGGCGTTCGGCGGTGGTGCGCAAGATGCGCGGGGTGCTGCTGGAACTGGCCGCTGCGTCGCTGATGATCAACATCTTCGCGCTGGCCGCGCCCCTTTTCATCATGACCGTGTTCAACAAGGTCGTGGGCACCGGCGGCGGCGCGCAGTCGACGCTGATGGCGCTCGCCATCGGCATGGTGGTGATCTACGTCTTCGACCTGATCCTGCGCATCGTCCGGGTCTACATCTCCAGCCATACCGGTGCTCGGGTGGAATCGCTGATCGGCGGCGAACTGGTGCATCACCTGCTGCGCCTGCCCTACCGGCATTTCGAGACCACGGCCAGCGGCGTCATTTCGGAGCGGATGCGGCAGCTTGATGCGATCCGGTCCTTCTTCACCGGCCAGATGCCGCTGGTTTGCGCCGACCTGCTGTTCGTCTTCGTCTTCCTGTTCGCGCTGCTGCTGATCGAGCCGCTGATCGCCATGATCGTGATGGTCTCGATCCCGATCTTCATCCTGCTCTCCGTGGTCTCCCACGGTCGCCAGAAGAAGCTGACGGAACAGAACTTCATCGGCCAGGCGGCGAAGTCGTCGGCATTGCACGAGACCATGGCCAACGCCCTGACCGTCAAGGCGCTGGGGCTGGAATCGGAGATCGAGCGACGCTGGGACCATCGCCTGGGCCTCTCCGCCTGGACCGGCTATCGCTCCAGCACCCTGTCCGGCGTGCTCTCCGCGCTCGGCCAGAACCTGCAGCAGATCCTCAGCCTGATCGTCATCGTCGTCGGCGCGATGCTGATCATGGAGAACGAGATGTCGATCGGCGCGCTGATCGCCACCAACATCCTCGCCACCCGCGCGGTGGCACCGATGCGGCAGGTGGTCGGTGCCTGGCACCAGGTGCAGGAGGTGCGCACCGCCTTTGCCCGCATCAACGACCTGATGCAGGAACCGCCCGAGTCCGAACCGGGCGAGCTCAGTCCTGGCAGCACCTTCGAGGGCAAGGTGACGTTCGAGAACATCGCCTTCCGCTATGCCGACGACCTGCCGCCGGTGCTCTACGACATCAACCTGACGGTGGAGGCCGGGCAGGTGTTCGGCATCATCGGGCCGTCGGGGCAGGGCAAGACCACCTTGTCGAAGCTGATCCAGGGACTCTACGTGCCCGACAATGGCCGGGTGCTGGTGGACGATACCGATATCGCCCACATCTCCCCCGCCACCCTGCGTCGCCAGGTCGGCGTGGTGCCGCAGGACGTGCAGCTGTTCGCCGGGACGGTGCGCGAGAACATCGCCATGGGCATCGACGACAAGGACCCTGCGCGGGTTGAATCGGTTGCCCGCTTCGTCGGTGCGCACGAATTCATCCAGCGCCTGCCGAAGGGCTACGACACCGTGCTGAGCGAGCGTGGCGGCGGTCTGTCGTCGGGCCAGAAGCAGTTGCTGGCGGTGGCGCGGGCGCTGATCCGCAACCCGAAGATCCTGATCTTCGACGAGGCGACGAGCGCGCTGGATCCGGGAACGGAGGAGCGGCTGATCCGCGCCCTGAAGCGGGCCCGGCGCGGTCGCACGATCATCATGATCTCCCACCGCATGGCCCCGATGGTGATCGCCGACCGGGTGGCGCTGCTGATCGACGGCCATATCGAGCGGGTGGGGTCGCCGGAGGAAGTCATCGCCTTCGCCCGGACCCGGATGCGCGATGCCGCGATGCGCCCCGGCGACAGGCCGCTGGGCAGGTCCGATCGCGGCAAGGGGCGGGACGGTGCCGGTTCCGCGGATGCCAAGGCATGAGCAGGAACGACACCGACGGCGGACGCACGCGGAACCGCGGCGCGCAGTATGCCGACTTCCTTCCCGAGGCGCAGGCCATCAGCGAGGCGCGGCATTCGCCGCTGGCGTCGCTGCTGGTGCTGATCATCTGCGGCTTCTTCATCGCCATCCTGGCCTGGGCGGCCATCGCGGAGGTCGACCAGGCGGTCGTAGCCCAGGGGCAGGTCAGGCCCGGCGGGCGCGTGAAGCTGGTCAACCATCCGGAGGGCGGTTCGGTGGCCGAGATCCTGGTGCGCGACGGCGACCTGGTGCGGGAGGGGGATCCGCTGCTGCGCCTCGACAGCGAGATCATCAACGGGGAGGTCCGTCGCCTGCGTGGTGACCTGCAGACGCTGGAGGCCGAGCTTGCGCGGCTGGAGGCGGAGGCCGGTGACGACGCGGAGATCCGCTTCCCCGACATCGTTGCCGGTGAACGCCCCGACCTGGTGGCGACGCACACGCGCCTGCTGGCGGCCCGACGGGACTCGCTGGAGTCGCGTCGCCAGTCGGCGGAGCGCGAGATCGAGCAGGCGCAGTCCGACATCAATTCCTTCCGCGTGCGGATCAACACCCTGGCCCAGAGCCGTGACGTGCTGGCGGAGCAGGTGCGGTCGCTGCGCACGCTGACCGACAAGGGCCACTTCCCCTTCCTGCGGTTCCAGTCCGTGCAGCGCCAGCTGGCGGAGACGGACGGCCAGTTGCAGGAGACGCGGCAGTCGCTGGATTCCGCGCTTTCGGCCCTCTCTGCCGCCAGGTCCCGCCGCCGGGAGATCGATGACGAGTCCCGCAGCGAGGTGCTGTCTCAACTGGCGGAGACCCGTGGCGCGCGGGACCGCACCGCCCGCAACCTGGAACAGGCCACCGCCCGGCTGAACCGGACCATCGTGCGCAGCCCGGTCAATGGCTACGTGCAGAACCTGGCGGTGAACAATACCGGCCAGGCGGTGCGTCCGAACGAGCCGCTGATGTCGGTGGTGCCGGAATCCGACAACCTGGTGATCGAGGCGCGGGTGGCCAACCGCGACATCTCCAGCGTCGAGCCGGGCCAGGAGGCGAACATCAAGGTCCGGGCCTTCGACTTCATCAAGTACGGGGCGCTGCAGGGCACGGTGGAGCGGGTTGCCCGTGACGCCAACACCGATGAGCAGACCGGCGCGATCTTCTATGTCGTGGAGATCCGTACCGACCGGAACTACCTGGGCGAGGTGCCGGGCCGCAACCAGGTCCGCCCAGGCATGCAGGTCGATGCCGAGCTGAAGGCCGGATCCCGCTCCATCCTCTCCTACCTGACCGACCGGGTCATCGGCACCGCCGACGAGGCGTTCAGGGAGCGGTAGTCGCCGCGCCGCTGCCGCCGTTGCTGCTTGTGCCGACAGGCTGGTACATGCGGGCATCCAGCGCGGTACGGTCCTGCTGCCGCCAGAGGCTGCGCAACGCCATGCCCTGGCAGCTGAAGGTATCCTCCAGCATCTGTGCGTCCCACATGCGGTCGGTGCGGAAGTGGCGGAACCCGCCGCGCAGTTCGCACCAGGCGGCCAGCACGACGCAGTCCACGTGATAGGTCAGCGCCAGCGGCAGCACCGTGCGGGTGGTGCGGTTGTCCAGGGCATCGGCATAGAGCAGGCGCAGCTTCCGCTCGCTGCGCACAGCCTCCCTGAGCACGGATTTCGACACGCAACCCTTCTGCGGGTCATCCAGTGGCGCGCCCCAGGGGGAGACCTGCAGCCAGTCCACCGGCACATGCAGCGCGTCGATCTTGGCACAGATGCGGTCGGCGGCGCGTTGCAGCGCCCGGTCGCCGGTGCGCGACAGCATGGCCAGACCGACCCGCAGCGCCTCCACCTCCTCCTGGTCGAAGTTCAGCGGCGGCAGGTCATAGCCGCGCCGCATCAGGTAGCCGATGCCGGGCTCCCCCTCGATGGGCGTGCCCATGGCCTGCAGCGCGGCGATGTCGCGATAGATCGTGCGGACGGAGACCTCCAGCCGCTCTGAAAGCTGTGCCGCCGTCAGCGGCTGTGCCGTGGCGCGCAGGATCTGTATCACCTCGAACATCCGGTTTGACCGGCGCATCGCACTCTCCCGTCCAGGACTGCTGACACCATAGTGCGCCCCCCTGACAAGGGTCTGTCAGCAGCGTTCCCCCAGTCTTTGCCGGGAACGGAGACCTGACCATGAGCTGGTATGACCACGCAACGATGATGAGGCTCGGCCTCGGCCACTGGCGATCCGAACCGGCTCCGGTGCCGGGGCTCAGGCGCTTCCGCTGGCGTCCGGCGCGGCGGAGGTCACCGTGCCCCGGTCGCGCAGCCGGGCAACGGCTGTAGCATCAGTCGCTCAGTTCCAGTCGCCGTTCGATGCGGTCAAGGCGGGCCTGCAATGCTGCAATGGAACTGTCCTGAGTGACGTCGGACTGCATGAAGGACGCCATGTGCCCCTTGACGCCGCGCATGTCGGTCTTGATGTCGGCAATATCCGAGGCGACCTGGCCCAACTTGGATTGGACGGCCTTCAGGTGCTCCAGCAGCAGTTCGTTCGTCACGTTGTCGACCATGGTGCCATTCTACAT
This sequence comes from Minwuia sp., assembly GCA_965228535.1. GTDB lineage: Bacteria > Pseudomonadota > Alphaproteobacteria > Minwuiales > Minwuiaceae > Minwuia. Next base: position 827,927 of record CBDDHU010000004.1, read on the forward strand.
GTCGAGAGGTCAGGTGTCAGCAGCGTCCGGCGCGGCGGAGGTTACCGTGCCCCGGTCGCGCAGTCCGGCGATCTCCACCTCGCTGAAACCGGCCTCGCGCAGGATCTCGTCCGTGTGTTCGCCGAGGCGGGGGGCACCGAAGCGGTGTTCGGGCACGGTCTCGCTGAAGCGCGCGGCGTTGCGGGCCTGGCGCAGCCGCCCGGCGACCGGATGGTCGTTCTCCGTCACGATGCCGCTGGCCCGGACCTGCGGGTGATGGATCATGTCCTTGCGGTGCAGCACCGGCGCGCAGGGCACCCCGGCCGGTTCCAGCAGTTCCATCCATTCGTCGGTCGTGCGCTCCACCAGCACAGACTGGATCAGCTCAAGCCGGTCATTGATGTTCAGGTCGCGCAGTTCGGTGGTGGCGAAGCGCGGATCGTCCAGCCATTCCGGATGGCCGGTCACCTCCGCCAGCGCCTTCCATTGCGGGTTGGTCATGACGGCGACGCTCATGTAGCCATCCTTCGTCTCGTAGATCAGGTCGATGAAGCTGGCGGCACGTTGCTGGCTTACATCCTTTCCGACATAGGTCTGGCCACCCATGTCCGATGACCAGAGGAACGCCACGACGGCATCCAGCATCGACAGGCGCACATGCTGGCCCTCGCCCGTCCGCTCCCGCGCCAGCAGGGCGGCGGTGATGGCCTGGGACGCGGTGATGGCGGTCAGCTTGTCGGGCAGGATGGTGCGCAGCAGGCGCGGGCGCTGCTCGTCCGAGCCGCCCTGGACGGAGGCCAGGCCGGACAGCGCCTGGATGATCGGGTCATAGACCGGCTTGCCCGAGAAGGGGCCGTTCTCGCCGAAGCCGCTCAGCGAGACATAGACGATATCGGGCCGGACCTCTCTGATCGCGTCCTCGCCCAGTCCCAGCCGCTCCATGACACCGGGGCGGAAGTTCTGCACCAGCACGTCCGCATCCTTCGCCAGGCGCTTGATCAGGTCGATGCCCCCGGGTGCCTTCAGGTCCACGGCGATGGAGCGCTTGTTGCGGTTGTTGTTCAGGAAGCTGGCGGACATGCCGTTCATCCGGTTTCCTGCGGCGCGGGTGAAGTCCCCGCCCACCGGCTCCACCTTGATCACGTCCGCGCCCTGGTCAGCCAGGATCATGGTCCCGAACGGGCCGGAGATGACCGCACTCAGGTCCAGGATGCGAAATCCGCTCAAGGGTCCGGCCATGTGTCTGCTCTCCCTGCATTGCCTGCGTGAGTGGATAACCTAGGTTCCCGCGCGGGAAAATGAAGTTTCGGCACGCCGGAAGAGCCGCCGCTTCCCGCGAATGCCGCCCGGACATGGAGAATGGCGGCGGAAGGTTTGCACAATCACGTCCAATGGCGCCGTAGACGGCGCGCGGCGCCGGTTTTCTTTGCCTGATCCCGGCAATGCTGGCACCATTTCGTGGTTCTGCTGCCATTTTCCGGGACTTTCCGCTGTTGCAGCCCGATGAGCCACATGCCGTTTCCTGGTTCGAGGTGAACCAGCAGCCTGTCCACAGGCGGGTGGGCGCGTGGGCGGACACGATCAACGACACTTACTATCCGCTGGACCTGAAGGGGCTGGGCAGCGACTTCCGCCATGGTCGTCTCGGCATCTTCGACGTGGGCCGCATCAGGGTGGCGAGCGTCGAGTCCGACGCGATGCGCTGCGTGCGGCGTCGCAGCCACACGGCCCAGTCGGGCAGCGACTACTACTTCCTGCCGATCCCGCATGACGAGATGCTGGCGGTGACGCAGAGGAATGGCGCGGCCGCGGAACTGCAACCCGGCGACTTCTCCATCATCTCCACCTACCAGACCTATACCTACGAACAGCCGACCACCAACCGGCTGATCTCCCTGCGGATCGAGGGCAGCCGGTTGCGCCAGCGCATTCCGATGATCGACGACCTGCTGGGGCAGCACTTCTCGGCCGGGCTTCCGGCAGTGCGCATGTTCGTGGACATGGCGCGTTCGTTCGCGGCCAACGCAGCGATGCTGAAGCCGGAAGAGGCTGAACGCATGGCCGACAGCCTGATCGACCTGCTGGCGCTGTCGCTGGATGCCCCGCAGACCGCCGGAACGAGCAATGACAGTTCCGTCCGGGCGGCGCATCGCAGCCGGATATTCAACGCGATCGAACGGCGTTTCGCCGATCCCCAGCTCTCGTCCGGCGACATCGTCGCCGACCTGGGCCTGTCGCTCCGCTATGTGCAGAAGCTGCTGGCAGAGCGTGGCGAGACCCTGTCGGACCTGGTCCGACAGCGGCGGCTGGAGCGGGCGCGGGCCTACCTGTCCGATCCGACACGGGCCAGCCAGTCGGTGGCAGCAATCGGGTTCGATGTCGGCTATCCCGACGCGGCCTATTTCAGCCGCGTGTTCCGTGTCGAGACCGGCCAGTCACCCAGCGCCTACCGCCGCCACCATCGTTCGTGAACCACGGCTGGCCTTCGGTTGCTGGCCGTCGGCGACGGGCCATCGGTCACTGGCGGATCACCGTGCTGCCTGCCCAGCCCTCGCCGAACGGGACGTTGAAGTTGAACAGGATGTCCAGCTTGCGGATCAGCCAGCGCCCGCCCTGGCGCACATAGTCGTCGCGATAGTCGATCAGGATGTGGCGGCTGACCTGTTCCCCCTCCTCGACGAAGGTGCCGAGCAGGATGGCGCGCCAGATGCCGGTGGCGCTGTTGCCGTCCACCTCGATGATCGGGTTCATGCCGAGATGGGCGCAGAAGGGCAGCACTTCGGAGGCACCGTTGAAGAAATCACGGATCGCCTCGCGCCCCTCGTAATGGCCCAGTTCGGCGTTGGACCAGATGCCGTCCTCCGTGAACAGCGGCGCGATCCGGTCCCCCAGCAGGCCGATGTCGTTGTAGTGCCAGTAGAGGTTCTTCAGCTGGATGATCTCTTCGATGTCCGACATGTCGTCTGCTCCGTGGTTCAGGCATCGCCGGTGGGAAGGGGTCTTGCGGGCCAGGTCGGTACTCAGCTGGGGGAGGCGCCGACGATGCGGCCCAGCAGCACGCTCTGGTGCCAGCAGACCAGCTTCCAGCCGTCATCCGACAGGTACCAGGTCAGGGTGAAGCCCATGAAGCGCTGGCGGAAGCCGCAGTCGCGCGGCTTGCCGCGGAAGGTGGAGAAGCCGCTGACATGACCGGTCGTGCCGAACACCTTCACGTTGACCTCCCGCGGGACCCACTGGAAGAACTCCCAGAGTCCCTGGCCGCCGCCGGCGGCGTGGAAGTCGATGTGGTCGATGATCTCGTCCTTGGTCATGCGCCAGGGATAGTCCTCGTCCAGCGTTTCCGACTCGGCGTCGAAATAGGACCAGAACCTGTCCAGGTCACCGTTGAGCGCGTTGGTCCAGTCCTCGAAGACCTCGGTGAGGCTTTCCCTGGTTGCTGCGTGAGCCATGTCGCCAATCCTCCTGTCCGGTTGCTGACAGGAAGGCTATGGCCGAACCGCGCCGCAGCTTAGGAGAGGCGCGTCAGAAGGCTTGCAGTATCGCGGCTCGGCGCAGCCGGGCGCCGACCACCGGCGGGCAGAGGATCAGTTCGCGATGCCGTGGCAGTGCTTGTACTTCTTGCCGGAGCCGCAGGGGCAGGGGGCGTTGCGGCCGACGCGGCCCCAGGTGGACGGGTCGTCCTTGTCGAGGCCGTTGGCGCGGCGGCTGGCCACCGGCTGCGGCCCGGCGGAGGCTGCGGCGGCCTGCGGCGCGGCACCCGCCTCCGCCATGGCGGACGCATCCTCGTGCACTTCCTGCAGCGCGGCGGGATCGGGACCGGTCGGGGTCGCCATCTCCGCCTCCGGGTCCTGCATGCGCAGTTCCAGGTTGGCCAGTGCGCCGGTCACGGTCTCGCGCATCCGGTTCAGCATGGCCTCGAACATCTCGAAGGCTTCCGACTTGTACTCGTTCAGCGGGTCGCGTTGGGCATAGGCGCGCAGGCCGATGCCCTGGCGCAGGAAATCGAGCTGCTGCAGGTGTTCCTTCCAGGTCTGGTCGAGGATCTGCAGCACCAGGCTCTTCTCCACCATCCGCATCACGTCGGGGGTGTAGCGCGCGGCCTTCTCCGCCATGTGGCGGTCCAGCGCGTCGTTCAGGCGGTCGCGGATCTCCTCGTCGGCGATGCCTTCCTCCGCCGCCCAGTCCTGCACCGGCAGGTCGAGCGCCAGGACGCGCTGCACCTCCGCCTGCAGGCCCTCCGAGTCCCACTGCTCGGGGTAGGCGTTGGCGGGGATGTGGCGCTCCACGATCACGTCGATGGTCGCACGGCGCATGTCGACCACGGTCTCCGACACGTCGTCGGTTTCCATCAGCTCGATGCGCTGTTCGTAGATCACCTTGCGCTGGTCGTTCATCACGTCGTCGAAGCGCAGCAGGTTCTTCCGGATGTCGTAGTTGCGGGCCTCGACCTTCTGCTGCGCCTTCTCCAGCGCCTTGTTGATCCAGGGATGGACGATGGCCTCCCCGTCCTTCAGGCCCAGGCGGCGCAGCATGCTGTCCATGCGCTCCGAGCCGAAGATGCGCATCAGGTCGTCGTCCAGGCTGAGGTAGAAGCGGGAGGTGCCGGGATCGCCCTGGCGACCGGAACGTCCGCGCAGCTGGTTGTCGATGCGACGGCTCTCGTGCCGCTCCGTGCCCAGCACGAACAGGCCGCCGGCGGCCTTCACCCTGGCCCGTTCCTCTGCCACCTCGTCCTGGATGCGCTTCGCCAGTTCCTCGCGCTTGGACTCGTCGCGCAGGTCCGCAAGCTCCTGCTCCAGCCGCATGTCGAGATTGCCGCCGAGCTGGATGTCGGTGCCGCGGCCGGCCATGTTGGTTGCGATGGTCACCGCGCCCAGGCGCCCGGCCTGGGAGATGATCTGCGCCTCCTGCTCGTGATAGCGGGCATTCAGCACGTTGTGCTTGATCTTGCGCTTCTTCAGTTCCGCCGCCAGCAGTTCCGACTTGTCGATCGACACGGTGCCGACCAGCACCGGCTGGCCGCGCTTCTGGCAGTCCTCCAGCGTGTCGACGATCGCCGCCGTCTTCTCCGCCGCGGTGCGATAGACCTCGTCATCCTGGTCATCGCGCTGGATCATCACGTTGGTCGGGATCTCGACCACTTCCAGCTTGTAGATCTGCTGGAACTCCTCCGCCTCGGTCGCCGCGGTGCCGGTCATGCCCGACAGGGTCGGGTACATGCGGAAATAGTTCTGGAAGGTGATGGAGGCGAGGGTCTGGTTCTCCGGCTGGATGGTGACGCCTTCCTTGGCCTCCAGCGCCTGGTGCAGCCCTTCCGAATAGCGCCGGCCCTCCATCATGCGACCGGTGAACTCGTCGATGATGATCACCTTGTCATTGCGCACGATGTAGTCGGTGTCGCGCTGGAACACGTGGTGGGCACGGACCGCCTGGTTGATGTGGTGCACGATGGAGACGTTCTCCATGTCGTACAGGCTGGGGGCGTGCAGCATCTCCAGCTCCGCCAGCTTCGCCTCCATGTGCTCCTGACCCTCTTCGGTCAGGGAGGCGCTGCGGGTCTTCTCGTCGACCTCGACATGTTCCGCCGCCAGCTCCGCCACCAGCGGGTCGATGGCCTTGTAGAGATCGGAGGAATCCTCTGCCGGGCCGGAGATGATCAGCGGCGTCCGGGCCTCGTCGACCAGGATGGAGTCGACCTCGTCGACGATGGCGAAGTTGAACGGCCGATGCACCATCTCGCCGCGCGTGAACTTCATGTTGTCGCGCAGGTAGTCGAAGCCGAGCTCGTTGTTGGTGGCATAGGTGACGTCGCACAGGTAGGCCGCGCGGCGCTCCAGGTCCGACATGCCATGCACGATGCAGCCGACGGTCAGCCCGAGGAACTGGTAGACCTCTCCCATCCAGGCGCTGTCACGCTGGGCCAGGTAGTCATTGACGGTGACCACGTGGACGCCCTTGCCGGACAGTGCATGCAGCACGACGGGCAGGGTGGCGACCAGGGTCTTGCCCTCGCCGGTCTTCATCTCGGCGATCTTGCCCTCGTGCAGCACCATGCCGCCGACCATCTGCACGTCGTAGTGACGCTGGCCCAGGGTGCGCTTCGCGGCTTCCCGGACGATGGCGAAGGTCTCGTCCAGCACGGCGTCCAGCGGCTTGCCGCCCTGGACCTCCTCCTTCAGTTCCCTGATGCGGGTGCGGATGCCTTCGTCATCCAGCGCGCTGACCTGCTGTTCCAGCGCGTTGATGGGCTCCACCCGTTTCAGGTACGTCTTCACCAGACGGTCGTTCGGGGTTCCGAATATCTTTCGGGCCAGGGCGCCGATCATGCGCTGGATCCTCATGCGAGAGAGGGTCCGCGCGACCTCGCGCAGCTGTGGCGACAGCGCGTGCGGCGGACCGGGAATTACCCGGGTGACATAGGCGGGGCGCGTGGCACTGTCAACGCGGCGCAACTGCGCTGTCCGGCGGACCGGCCCGGCAACGCACCGGATCGTGATCCAATCGCCTTGTGAGCGGAGGCCCGCACCTTTATGTGAGAGAGCAGCAACCCGCACCGATGCACGGTCGCGCGCCGTGCGGATCAACTGACAAGGAACGCATTCATGCTGATCACCCATCGTCACGGCCTGGCCCTCGCGCTTGGTCTGGCGCTCGCCGCACCGGCGGCCCTTGCCCAGAACCAGGATACGCCGAAGCCCGCAGCGGCCGAGCCGACCGAGGCGGAGAAGGCGGACCAGAATCCGGTCGTCGCCCGCGTCAACGGGCAGGAAATCCGGCTGGAAGCGGTGATGTCGATGATCCAGGACCTGCCGCCGCAGTACCAGCAGGTGCCGGTCTCCGCGCTCTACCCGATGCTGGTGAAGCGCGCGGTCAACCACGTGCTGCTGCTTGACGCGGCGGAGGCCGAGGGCCTGCGCAACAATGCGGAGCTGGAAGCGGAGGTTGAGGAGTTCCGCGAGAACAAGATGCGTGAGTACCTGCTGCTGAACCAGCTGGAGAAGGACGTGACGGAGGAAGCCCTGCGCGCCGCCTATGCCCGCTTCCTGGTGGACAATCCGGCGGAGCAGGAAATCCGTGCCCGCCACATCCTGCTGAAGACGGAAGAGGATGCGAAGGCGGTGATCGCCGAGCTGCAGGGTGGTGCCGACTTCGCGGAGGTCGCCAAGGCGAAGTCGCAGGGGCCGTCCGCACCGACCGGCGGTGATCTCGGCTTCTTTTCCGCGGAGAAGATGGTGAAACCGTTCTCCGACGCGGCCTTCAAGATGGCGGAGCAGGAGATCAGCGCCGAACCGGTGCAGACCCGCTTCGGCTGGCACGTCATCAAGGTGGAGGAGCGCCGCGACCAGCCCCGCCCGACCTTCGAGGAGAAGCGCCAGGAACTGGAGCAGGAGATGACCGGCGAGATGATCGGCAACTTGGTCGAGAAGCTGCGCAAGGATGCCGAGATCGTCGAACTGAACCTCGACGGAACCCCCCTGGCCGAACCGGGCCAGCAGGACGCCGCACCGAAGGAGTGATGGCGGCCTGACGCGACTGGCGCGTCCTCACACCGTCGGGGCCGGTCCCGGGCTGAAGCGTTTGAGGATGCGGTCGCGGAGCTGATCCCGGACCTGGCGCCAGGATTCGAGGCGGCGTTCGCGGCTGCCCTCCGTCAGGGACGGGTCCATGGTGGGCCAGTATTCCACGTCGCAGGCCATGGTGCGGGTCAGTTCGATGGCCTTGTGCTGGGCCTCCGGCGAGAGCGTGATGATGATGTCGAAGGAGGAATCCTCCAGGTCATCGAAGCTCTTGGAATTGTGGCGGCTGACATCGATGCCCAGCTCGTCCATCACCGCGATGGAGAAGCCATCCACCTCCTTGCTGCGGACGCCGCAGGAATCGACATAGACCGCGTGACCCAGCAGCTGCTTCATCAGCCCCTCCGCCATCGGGGAACGGACGCTGTTCTCGGTGCAGCAGAACAGGACGGCACCGGGCAGGTCACGCGGCATGTGCTCAGGCCCTGATGTGCAGTACGCAGATCAGCGTGAACAGCCGCCGGGCGGTGTCGAAGTCGATGTCGATCTTGCCCTCCAGGCGTTCCAGCAGCAGTTCGGAACCCTGGTTGTGGATGCCGCGCCGCCCCATGTCGATGGCCTCGATCTGGGAGGGGGAGGAGGTCTTGATGGCGCTGAAATAGCTCTCGCAGACCTTGAAGTAGTCCCGCACGATCCGCCGGAAGGGTGACAGGGCCAGCACGATGCGGCCCTGCGGTGTCTGGTCTTCCCCGCGGATGTCGATGACCAGGCGATTGTCCTCGATCAGCAGGTGCACCGCGTAGGGGCCGCTGAAGCCCTCGCCCATGGGCTTGAAGTTGTTGGCCTCGATCAGGTCGAAGATGGCCACGCGCCGTTCATGGTCGACATCCGGTCCCCAGCTCTTGATCGAGCCTTCGTCCAGCGTGATCTCGACAATCCTGTCCGCGTGGTCGGCCATGGCAGTTCACCCGTTGTTGCGAATGCGGACGGACAGCGCATGGGCGGTCAGCCCCTCCGCGTCCGCCAGCGTGGCTGCGGCCGGGCCGATGCGGCGCAGGCTTTCGGCGTCGCAGCGCACGAAGGTGGTGCGCTTCATGAAGTCCAGCACGTTGAGGCCGGAGGAGAAGCGCGCACTGCGCGCGGTGGGCAGCACGTGGTTGGGCCCCGCCACGTAGTCGCCGATGGCTTCCGGTGTGTAGCGGCCGAGGAAGATCGCCCCGGCATTGCGTACCTGCGCCATCAGTGCCTCCGGCTCCGCCACCGCCAGTTCCAGATGCTCCGGCGCCAGCCGGTCGACCAGGGCGGGGGCATCGGACAGCGCGGGCACCAGGATGATCGCGCCGTGGCTCTCCCAGCTCTGCCGCGCCATGCCGGAACGGTCGAGCGTCTGCAGGTGCCCCTCCACCGCCTCCGCCACACTTTCGGCGAACGCGGCGTCGTCGGTGATCAGGATGGCCTGGGCTGAGACATCATGCTCCGACTGCGACAGCAGGTCGGCGGCGATCCATGCCGGGTCGTTGCCATTGTCCGCGACCACCAGGATCTCGGAAGGACCGGCGATCATGTCGATGCCGACCTGGCCGAACACGCGGCGCTTGGCAGCGGCGACGAAGGCGTTGCCGGGGCCGACGATCTTGTCCACCGGTGCGACGGTCCGGGTGCCGTAGGCCAGCGCCGCCACGGCCTGCGCCCCGCCGAGACGGTAGATCTCGCTGACCCCGGCGCGACGGGCGGCGGCGATCACCAGCGGGTTGATCACACCGTCCGGTGTCGGCACCACCATGGCCACCCGCTCCACCCCGGCGACGCGGGCGGGAATGGCGTTCATCAGCACCGACGAGGGATAGGACGCGGTGCCGCCGGGGACGTACAGCCCGACGGCCCCGACCGGGGTCCAGCGCGCCCCCAGCTCGACACCGGCATCGTCGGTGAAGCGGTCGTCGGACGGGCGCTGGCGGGCGTGAAACGTCTCGATCCGTGCCGCTGCCGTGTCGAGCGCGGCAAGCGTCTCCGGCTCGCAGGACTCCTCCGCCGCCGCGATCTCGTCCTCGGTGAAGCGCAGCGCGCCGGGGTCGGACAGCTCCAGCCGGTCGAAGCGGCGGGTATATTCGATCAGCGCCGCATCGCCGTCCCGCCGCACGGCGGCGATGATGTCGGCCACGACCGCATCCACATCCTCCGATGTCTCCCGCTTGTCATCCAGCAGTGCGGCGAAGGCCGCCTCGAAATCGCGGGAGGACCGGTCAAGCCGCTTCAGCATCGACCGCCCTCCGGAACTGCTCGATCCATCCCTGGATCTCCACGGGACGGGTCTTCAGCGCGGTACGGTTGACGATCAGGCGGCTGGTGATGTCGGCAATGTGCTCCACCTCCACCAGGCCGTTGGCCTTCAGCGTCGATCCGGTGGAGACCAGGTCGACGATGCGGCGGCACAGGCCCAGCGTCGGGGCCAGTTCCATGGCGCCGTTCAGCTTGATGCATTCCGCCTGAACGCCGCGCTTGGCGAAATGGGTGGCGGTGATGTGCGGGTACTTGGTGGCGACGCGGACATGCGACCAGCGGGACGGGTCGTCGGTGCGCGACAGTTCCGCCGGTTCGGCCACCGCCAGGCGGCAGAAGCCGATGCCGAGGTCCAGCGGCGCGTAGATGTCGGAATAGTCGAACTCCATCAGCACGTCGTGGCCGGCGATGCCGAGCTGCGCCGCGCCGAAGGCCACGAAGGTGGCGACGTCGAAGGACCGCACCCGGATGATCTCCACGCCCGGATGGTTGGTCGCGAACCGCAGCTGGCGCGACTTCGGATCGTCGAAGGCGGCTTCCGGTTCGATCCCGGCGGCGCGGACAAGCGGCATCGCTTCCTTGAGAATCCGGCCTTTCGGCAGGGCGATGACAAGCGGTTCGGTGGTGGTCATGGAATTCAGCTTTCGCTGTTGTGCTGCTCCGGATGGTCCAGCCCGTGGTCGGGCTGGTTGGGCGTATACCAAGGCCGTCCCATATCGTCCATCAGCACGTCGATGCAGTCCACGTCCAGCCGCAGGGACAGGCCCCCGGCAAAGTTCAGTGTCAGCTCCGCCGCCGGAGCTTCCAGCGGCTTCTGCGTGATGGAGAGAAGCTCCAGCACCGCTTCGCCATCCAGGCCTGCCATGCCCTGCGCGCGCACCCGTGTCACGTCGTTGATCTGCACGCCGGTGCGGATGCGGCTGCCACCCATGCCCTGCAGCCGCTCATCCTCCCAGCGGAAGCGGTTGCCGACGAAGGCCAGGCGGCGGCGCGACTTCTGGAAGCCGAGATCGCCGCGCTTCACGGTCGTGCTGACCAGCGCCGCGCTCAGAACCTCCAGATCGTCCGCGCCGACCGCATGCAGATGCAGTCGTGGCAGCGCCTGTCCCTGTCCGTCACCCTGGCCCCCCGGCTTCATCGCTGTCCCTTGACCCTCTCCACATCCGCGCCGCAGGCAACCAGCTTGGCCTCCAGCCGCTCGTAGCCCCGGTCGAGATGATAGACGCGATTGACGACCGTTTCACCTTCCGCGGCCAGACCGGCCAGGACCAGCGAGACGGAGGCCCGCAGGTCGGTCGCCATCACCGGCGCACCCTTCAGTCCCGGCACGCCGCGCACGAGGGCGGAGCCGCCATGTACCGTGATGTTCGCTCCCATCCGCCCCAGTTCCGGCACGTGCATGAAACGGTTCTCGAAGATCGTCTCCGTGATCATCGCCGCGCCATGGCTGACCGACATCAGCGCCATGATCTGCGCCTGCATGTCGGTGGGGAAGCCGGGATAGGGCTGGGTCATCACGTCCACGCCCAGGATGCCGGCCCCGTTGCGGCGGACCCGGATGCCCTCGGGCAGGTCGTCGATGGTGGCCCCGGCGCGGGCGATCGGTTCCATGATCGCCTCGACGATCTCCGGGTCGGCACCGGCCAGCAGGATGTCGCCGCCGGTGATGGCCGCCGCGACGGCAAAGGTGCCGGTCTCGATCCGGTCCGGCAGCACTCGGTGGGTCGCGCCGTGCAGCCGGTCCCGGCCATGGATGGTCAGCCGGTCGGTGCCGCGCCCCTCGATCTCCGCGCCCATGGCGACCAGCAGGTCGATCAGGTCGGCGATCTCCGGCTCCCGCGCCGCGTTCTCCAGCACCGTGGTGCCGTCGGCCAGCGTGGCGGCGGTCAGCAGGTTCTCGGTCGCGCCGACGGAAACGTTGGACATGGTGATGCGCGCGCCCTTCAGCCCGTGCGGCGCGCGGGCCTTCATGTAGCCGCCCTCGATCTCGATCTCCGCGCCCATGGCGACCAGGCCGTCGATATGGATGTTCACCGGCCGGGTACCGATGGCGCAGCCGCCGGGCAGCGACACCGTCGCCTCCCCCTCCCGCGCCAGCAGGGGGCCGAGCACCAGCACGCTCGCCCGCATCTTGCGGACGATGTCGTAGGGGGCGGTGGTGCTGGTGATATCGGGGGTGTGCAGGTGCCAGGTGCCACCGTCCCCGTCATCGGCGATGGTGCCATGACCGCGCAGCAGGGCGGCCATGGTGGCGATGTCCATCAGGGCCGGCACGTTGGTCAGGGTGACGGGCTCGTCGGTCAGCAGGGTCGCGACCATCAGCGGCAGCGCCGCGTTCTTGGCGCCGCTGATGGCAATGGTTCCGTTCAGCGGCTTGCCGCCGCGAATGACAATGCTGTCCATGTCCGTCCTGTCCGTCTGACCGCGTTCCGGGGGGGCTGCTGCTCACCCGCCAGCCTGAAGTTCCGCACAAATCAGGCGATTCCGCGGCAGGTCAATCTGTTTCAGTGCTTCTCGGTGTTCTTGATCGCGCCTGCGGGGCGTTCGCCGTCGCGGCGCGGGGCCTTGCGGCGCTTCAGGTTGTCGCGCAGCCGCGCGGCCAGCCGGGCCTGCTTCTCCGCCGCCGCCGCCTGCTTGCCACCCTTGCCGTCCGAACCGCCATCCTGGCCCATTGCCCGCCTCCGCGCCGTCTGGCGGGCTTTCTATGCGGCGGGGTGCCGGCCTGCAAGCTTGACGTTGCCGCAGCGGGCGTGCCCGATTGGGTCAGGACAGGCAGGGGGTGGCAGATGGCGACGGCGGCGGAGATCAGGCAGATGCTGCAGATGCAGCCGCACCCGGAAGGGGGCTGGTTCGCGGAGATCTATCGTGCGCCCGACCAGGTGGCCGCGACGGCCCTGCCGGATGGCTATGACGGGGCGCGATCCGTCTCCACCGCGATCTACTACATGCTGGAGGGGGAGGCGATCTCCACCCTTCACAGGCTGCGGTCGGACGAGATATTCCACTTCTATCTCGGTGACCCGGTGGAACAGCTCTGGCTGCTGCCGGACGGCACGCACACCCTCGTCACCATCGGCAACGACCTGGCGGCCGGGCAGCGCCCGCAGGTGGTGGTGCCGCGCAACGTGTGGCAGGGTGCGCGCGTGCGCGGAGGGAAGGGCTTTGCCCTGCTGGGGACGACGGTCGCCCCGGGCTTCGACTTCGCCGATTTCGAGATCGGGGCGCGGGACGACCTGCTGGCCGGCTGGCCGGATGCGGCCCCCCTGATCCGCGACCTGACACACTGAACAGGAGACTTGTTTCATGGCCACCCGACTGACGGACAGCGAACGCACCGAGGCCCTGGCCGGTATTGCCGATTGGTCTCTGGTGGATGGCCGCGACGCTATCACCCGTACCTTCCGGTTCAAGGATTTCAACGCCGCCTTCGGCTTCATGAGCCGCGTCGCGCTGAAGGCGGAGAAGATGGATCACCACCCGGAGTGGTTCAACGTCTACAACAGGGTGGAAGTCACGCTCTCCACCCATGACGCCGGTGGCCTGACCGAACTGGACATCAGGCTGGCCCGGTTCATGGACGGGATCGCGGGTTAGGCTGTTCAGGAGCTTGATTTCGGGTCGGCGAAGAATTCGATGATGTCGATCAGAACAGTCCCGATGTGGAACAGGGCGGAATCGAAGTTGGCGAACATGAAGATGGCAAGGGCGGATGCGGCGAGTGCCTGAATGAGGTAGATGTTTGCCAGCTTGATCGCGCGTTCCCGGTCGGGATCGTGATGCGGACGCTGATAGGCTCTCACGATGGACATCAGGGTACGCCACCTGAACGGCCCCTGTCTGTCGAGATCGCGGAGTTCGTCTGAACGTACCAATCTCAGGAATATCCCGCACACCAGCATGCATACGACGAGATATGAAACGACCAGAATCCAGGAGAGGGTGCTGTCACCGTCGCTCATGTCTCACTCTCCGTGTCGATGGCTCGACGTTGAGTCCCGACGGCGATGGCCAGCCCCGCGAGGATGAGGATACCCGAGAGGGCGGCGGTCATCGTCACCGGTTCGGCAAGGTAGAGCCAGCCGAGCAGCGCGCCCAGCACCGGTTCGCCCAGCAGGCAGATGGCGACGAAGGCCGGGGGCAGGGTGGCGAGGGTCCAGTTGTAGCTGGTGTGGCCGATCACCTGGCTGACCAGGCCAAGTGCCAGCAGCGCGCCCCAGGTCTGCCAGCCGAATTCCAGGGCGGGAACGCCGGTGGCCGCCAGCGTCAGGGCCAGCAGCAGGGCGGCGGTGCCGTAGCAGACCGTGGCGTAGGAGGAGGTCGGCAGGACGGACCGGGCTCGGCGTCCACTGACCAGGTAGAGCGCCATGAACAGCCCGCCCGCCACGGCCAGCAGCAGTCCCAGCGGATCACCGTCCAGCCGCTGCACACCGTCGAACGCCAGGATCAGGGTGCCCGCAAGGCAGAGCCCTATGGCCAGCAGCAGCCGCCGGTGTGGCAGGCCCCGGCCCGTCACCAGGTCGATCAGCGCGACCCAGACCGGGGTCAGGCTGACCAGGATGGTGGATTCGGCGATGGAGATGCGCTCCAGCGAACTGATCCAGCTTGCGAAATGCAGGGCCAGGAACAGGCCGCCCAGCAGGGATGCGATGATCGCGCTTCGCCGGGCGCCGTCGGGCAGGCTGGCGCGCGCGGGCAGGGCCATCAGGCCGAAGGGCGCGATCACGGCGGTGGCGATGGCGACGCGGGCCAGCGCGATCAGCAGCGCGGGCGCTTCCCCGGCGAGCCTGATGAAGATCACGCCGTGGCTGACCGCCAGCAGGCCGATGAAGGCGACGGCCAGCGCCATGGTGCGACCGGGCTGCATGGTCCGCCGCCCGCGCGGCTCAGCCCTTCTTCGCATCAGTTCATAGGGTCCGACCCAGCCCTTCATGCCCTGCACCTGTTCCGTCCAGCGCCGGATGTTGGGGAAATCGGGCCAGCCGGTCATGTGGAACTCGTCCGGGTAGTAGAGATAGCCGAGCAGGGAGAAGTCGGCGATGGTCATGCGATCACCAAGCAGGAAAGTGTTGTCCGCCAGCCGCCGCTCCACGACCTTCAGCGCCTGCATCATCCGCCCCTTCAGAAACTCGTGCACCGCCGGGTCGCCGACCTTCGCCAGCACCGCCATGAAGCGGTAGGTGGCGATGTTGGACGTGAACTTGTGATTGTCGAACAGCATCCAGCGCAGGATCTCCCGCTCCTCCGCCTTGTTCTCGGGGCCGAACTGGCCGATCTGTTCCGCCAGGTAGTTCAGGATGACGCCCGACTGGCTGAGCGTCACGTCGCCATGGCGGAGCACCGGAACCTCCCCCATCTCGTTGATGGCGAGGTATTCGGGCGAGCGATGTTCCCCGTTGAAGAAATCGACGAAGCGTGGCTGCCAGTCCGCGCCGGACATGTTGAGCATCAGCGCCGCCTTGTAGGCATTGCCCGACTGGGCAAAGCAGAACAGTTCGAATTCGGCCATTTCCGTTACCTCCCTGTGTGTGCGTTGTCTCACAGGATGGTGCAGTGTCGCGAAACGTCAAATGCCCCCGCTAGTCGTTGCCGTGCCGGGGGCGCTGGCCTTATGATCCAAGGTCGAGGGGTGATCTGCAGGACGGGAAGACTGCGACATGAAGGTGACAACAGCGACCTATGGCGACGCGATCGTCGTCCGGGCGGAGGGGCGGATCGACCAGTCATCGGCCGGTGACTTCCAGAAGGAACTCTCTGGCCTGGTGGATGCGGCCATCGGAACCGAGAAGCAGATCGTCGTCGACCTGTCGAAGGTGGACTACATCTCCAGTGTCGGCCTGCGTGCTCTGATGGTCGCCAACAAGCAGGCCAAGCCGAAGGGCGTGACCATCCGCATCGCCTCCATGCAGGAGGTGGTGAAGGAGGTCTTCACCATCAGCCATTTCGACAAGGTGTTCCCGACCTTCGACGAGATGCCGAAGGCGCTGCAGGCGGTCTCCGCGCTGGCCGCCGCGGCCTATTCGGAAGAGGACTGAGCCGCGATGCGGATCCGGTTCTGGGGCACACGCGGATCCATCCCCACATCCATGAATGCGGACCACCTGCGGGAGAAGATCGGCGCGGCGGTCAAGGCGGTGGTCGAGGCCGGCGGAGACCCGGAGGCCGCCATCGACGGGCTGCCGTTCCACATGCGCGGGACCTATGGCGGCGAGAGTTCCTGTGTGCAGATCGAGACCGGCGGCGACGAATATGTCGTCTGCGACATGGGGTCCGGCGCCCGGCGGCTGGCACTGCATTCGCTGGGCAAGCACGGGCCGGGCGCGCCGCAGGTCTACAACATCTTCCAGAGCCACGTGCACTGGGACCACATCATGGGGTTCCCGTTCTTCATCCCGGCCTTCATTCCGGGCAACGTGATCCGCATCCATGGCTGTCATGACGTGCTGGAGATGGCCTATCGCCGGCAGCAGGACAATCCGAGCTTCCCGGTGCCGTTCGACTTCCTCGGCGCGACCATCGAGTTCGTGCAGCTGGAACCGGAGCGGACCTACGAGATCGCGGGCATGGCGGTGACCCCGTTCCGGCAGCTGCATGCCGGTGACTCCTATGGCTACCGTTTCGAGAAGGACGGCAAGGTCGCGGTCTATTCGACGGACTCCGAGCACAAGCTGGAGGACCAGGAGGAGACGGACTACTTCATCCGCTATTTCAGGGATGCCGACGCGGTTGTCTTCGATTCCATGTATTCGCTGGCCGACGCAACCTCGCTGAAGGAGGACTGGGGACATTCCTCCAACATGGTCGGGGTGGAGCTGTGCCAGATGGCCGGTGTGAAGACGCTGTGCATGTTCCATCACGAGCCGGTCTACAGCGATGCGCAGATCGACCAGGTGCTGGCCGAAACTCAGCGCTTCGAGGAGATTTCGCGCGGTGACGGTCCCCCGCTGAAGGTCGTCGCCTCCTACGACGGACTCGAGATCGATCTCTGAGCGGTGGGCCGGTCGCATGAGTGACAGTGCCGCCGCCGATGTCCCCGCCGACCTGGCCACCGACAGTGCCGAGGATGTGCGGGCAGAACTGACCGGCCTGCGCAGCATCGTCACCGTCTGGCGTGGCCGGGTTCTGGGCCTCGTGGTGCTGGCGCTGTGCCTGGTCGCCGATGTCACCTTCCTGGCCGACAATCCGCTCCGGCGGGAACTCTATGATCTCTCCCAGCAACTGATGCCGCGACCGGTCGTCAGCGACCTGCCGGTCATCGTGGCGGTGGATGAACGCAGCATCGCCGAGATCGGCCAGTGGCCCTGGCCGCGTACCGTGGTGGCGGACCTGATCGACCGCATCGGACAGGGCGGGGCGCTGGCCATCGGCCTGGACGTGCTGTTCCTCGATCCCGACCGCCATTCCCCGCGCCACCTGGCGGACCGGATGCCGGGCGCGCCGGAGGAGGTGGTGGGCTATGTCCGTTCCCTGCCTGACTACGACGCCATCCTGGCGGAAGTGGTCGGTGCCTGGCCTGTCGTGCTGGGGCTGGGCGGCACCCGCAAGGGGCAGGGGGCCAATGCTCCGGTGCGGTCGGTGCCGGTTGCACTGTCCGACCCGGCGCTGAAGGCCTTGTTGCGGTCCTTCCCTGGGGCCGACCAGTCGGTCGAGACTGTCTCTTCCGCTGCTGCCGGGCAGGGCCTGCTCAACGCCATCGAGGATCCGGACGCGATCATCCGCCGGGTTCCCGCGGTGGCGCTGGTGGATGGCCGCCCCGTCCCGGCCTTCGCCATGGAGATGCTGCGCCTCGCGTTGGGCGGCCTGATCACGGTCAGGGGCGGGGACGGACGGATCGACGGCCTGCAGATCGGTGACTGGTTCATCCCGACGGAGGCCGACGGAACGATCTATGTCCCGTTCTCGCCGCCCTTCGCCAGCCGTTACGTCTCCGCCGTCGACGTGCTGCGCGACGACCAGGTGGCCCTGTCGCTGGAGGGGGCGATCGCCATGATCGGGCTGACCGGGCAGGGTCTGGTCGACCTGCAGACCTCCCCGCTGCGCATCCGCGCGCCCGGCATCGATGTCCATGCCCAGCTGATCGAGGCGGTGCACGAGGAATACTACATCTCCCGCCCGGCCTGGACCCGCTGGCTGGAGCTTGCCGTGCTGGTCGTTGTCGGCCTGCTGGTGGTCTTCGTCGTGCCCGTGCTGCGGCTGCGCTACGGCATTCCGCTGATCCTGCTGATCCTGGCCATGACGGTTGCGGGAGGATTGCTCGCCTACGCGGCGGAGCGGGTGTTGGTCGACACGATGGGCGCGACGCTGACCGGCGTGATCACGGGGATCGCGATGCTGAGCATGACCCTGATGATCGCCAATGCGCACCGGCGCGTACTCGGGCGGCACCTGCAGCGGCAACGGGAGGAGCGGGCGCGGCTGCAGGGTGAACTGGACGCGGCGCGGGAGATCCAGCTCGGCCTGCTGCCCGGTCTCGAGACCCTGCCCGACCTGGGGGAGAAGCTGTCGCTCGCCGCGATGCTGGAACCGGCGCGGGACGTGGGTGGTGACCTGTACGACTTCTTCATGATCGACGACGACCGGCTGTTCCTCTCCGTCGGGGATGTCTCCGGCAAGGGTGTCCCGGCCAGCCTGTTCATGGCCATCTCCAAGGCGCTCTACAAGTCGGCCGTGCTGCGCGACCGGCAGGAGATCGACGCGATCATGTCGGCCGCGAACGAGGAGATCAGCCGCGAGAACCCGAACATGCTGTTCGTCACCCTGTTCGCCGGCATTCTCGACCTTCGCACCGGGCACCTGGAGTACTGCAACGCGGGCCATGAACCGCCGCTGCTGTTCACGCCCGGCACGGAAGGTATCCGCCTGCTGGAGGGCGGTGGCGGTCCGCCGGTCTGCGTGCTGGACGACTTCCCCTACATGTCCGACAGCATCGACCTGGCACCCGGCGAGATGATGCTGATCACCACCGACGGCATCGGGGAGGCGATGAACCATGGCGGGGAGCTGTACGGCAACGACCGCCTGCATGAACTGATCGCCGGGCTGCAGCCATCCTCCTCCTCCGAGGACCTGCGCCTGACGCTCTATGACGACGTGAAGCGCCATGCCGATGGCGCCCCCGCTTCGGACGACATCACCATCATGGCGCTGCGCTGGATGCCGCCATCCGCTCAGCGGGGTTGAGGCTTCCGGTACTGACCTGTCACACTGTCGGCTCAGACGTCGTCATGACATGCAGTCCGGGGGGGAAGCCCATGCCAACGACACGACAGGTAGTTCTTGCCAGCCGTCCACAGACCGTTGTTCTGCCTGAACATTTCTCGATGCAGGAGGCGGTGACGCCCGACCTGGGAGAGGGCGATGTGCTGGTCAGGCATATCTACATGTCCGTCGATCCCTACATGCGCGGCCTGATGGGCGGCGGTGTCGCCTACGCGGCAGGGTTCGAGATCGGGCAACCGCTGTTCGGCCGGGTCATCGGCGAGGTGGCGCAGAGCCGCAACCCGGATTTCCGCGAAGGTGACTTCGTCTACGGCATGCTGGACTGGGGCGACTGGTCGGTGGCGAAGGGCGGGGAGAGCCTGCGCCGCGTCGATGCGGCACGTGCCCCGCTGTCCTACTATCTCGGCACGCTCGGCTTTCCGGGGCTGACGGCCTATGTCGGCATGATGCTGATCGGCCAGCCGAAGGAGGGGGAGACGGTGTTCGTTTCCGCGGCCTCCGGTGCTGTCGGGCAGGTCGCGGGACAGCTTGCCCGGATCGCCGGGGCGCGGGTGGTCGGCAGTGCCGGCAGCGACGAGAAGGTGCGTTTCATCACCGGCGAATGCGGCTTCCATGACGGCTTCAACTACCGCATCGCGCCGTCGGTGCTGGAGGCGCTGCGGCTGCACTGCGCGGAGGGGATCGACGTCGATTTCGAGAATGTCGGCGGCGAGACGCTGGACGCGGTGCTGGCACACGCCAATCCCTTCGCCCGGATCGCGGTCTGCGGCATGATCAGCCAGTACAACCTGCCGGAACCGTACCATCTGAAACATGTGAACGAGGTGGTGTCGAAGCGGCTGAACATGCGGGGCTTCGTGGTGCGCGATCATGCCCACCTGATCGAGCAGTTCATCGACGAGACGGCGGGACACATCGCCGATGGTCGCATGGCGGTGGCGGAGGACATGATGTACGGGCTGGAGAATGCGCCAGCGGCCTTCATCGGCATGCTGGCGGGCGAGAATTTCGGCAAGCGCGTGGTCAAGGTCGGCGACGACCCGAACTGGAACTGAGACCGGGCCGGGGCCCCGGGGGAGAAACAGGATGGCAAAGGGACTGCTGCTGGTTGGCTGCGGCAAGATGGGCGGCGCGATGCTGTCGGGATGGCTGGACCAGGGAACCGATCCGGGCACCGTGTTCGTGATCGAACCGTCGGAGGCACTGCGGACGCCGCTGCGGAACCGCGGTGTCAACGCGGTTGCCGCCGCCGCCGACCTGCCTGACGGGTTCTGGCCCGATTGCGTGATCCTGGCGGTGAAGCCGCAGCAGATGGCGAACGTGATGGGGGACTTCGTCCGCTATGTCGGGCCGGAGACCCAGTTCCTGTCCATCGCCGCGGGCACCACCATCGGTTTCTTCGAGAGTGTGCTGGGGCCGGAGGCGGCAATCGTCCGCACCATGCCGAACACGCCCGCCGCCGTGGGCAAGGGCATGATGGTCGCCTGTCCCAACGGTCACGTGACGGCGGCCATGCGCCAGCAGGCGGATGACCTGCTGGCCGCCGTCGGGGCAGTCGCCTGGATCGACGACGAGAGCCTGATGGATGCGGTGACGGCGGTTTCGGGCTCCGGTCCGGCCTACGTGTTCCACATGATCGAGTGCCTGGCGGCGGCCGGTGTCGATGCCGGTCTGCCGGCGGACCTGGCGGCGCAGCTTGCGTCCCAGACCGTCTATGGTGCCGGTGCCCTGGCCTTCGAGGCGGCGGAGGATCCGGCGACGCTGCGCAGGAACGTCACCAGCCCCGGCGGCACGACGCAGGCGGCGCTGGAGGTCCTGATGGCCGATGATGGCCTCGCGCCCCTGATGCGCCGCGCGGTAGAGGCCGCGGCGAAACGCAGCCGCGAACTCGGCGGCTGACGGCGCGGGCAGGGGGTCAGACGATCCGCCGGGTGTCCTGGTTCTTCAGTACCGGGGCCGTGGCGGCGAGATGGGCCGTCGCTGCCCTGATGCCGCTCTCGTGCGGCACCTCACACCGCATCAGCGCGGCCTCGATCCCGGCCAGCGCGCCCAGGATCATCGGGTCGTTCAGGTCGCCCATGTGACCGATGCGGAACACCAGCCCGGCAAGGTGCGAGAGACCACCGCCCACGGCCACGTCGAAGACTTCCCGTGCATTCCGGCGGATCTCGTCCGCGTCACCGCCATCGGTGCGCCGGACCACGGTCAGCGACGTTGCCCGCTGTTCCGGGTGCAGGGCATTGAACTCCAGCGCGCCGCCCCGGACCCATTCGGCGACGGCGACCTGCACCGCGGCGGCCAGCCTTGCATGGCGGGCGAAGACGGCATCCAGCCCCCACTCGTTCAGCATGGCGATGGATTCCCGCAGGCCGAAGATCAGGTGCTCCGGCGCGGTGCCGCAGAACCGGCGGTACTGTTCCATTCCCAGGCGTGCGTCCCATGACCAGTAGTCGCGCAGCGTGCCGACACGGCGCGTGGCGGCCAGGGCCTTCGGACCGGCGGCGGTGAAGGACAGGCCGGGGGGCATCATCAGCCCCTTCTGGCAGGCCGCGATCACCACGTCGATGCCCCATTCATCCATCGGCAGCGGCGTGGTCATGAAGGACGCGATGGCGTCGATCACCAGCAGCGCGGGATGCCCGGCTGCGTTGATCGCCGTGCGCATCGCCTGCACGTCGGAGGTGACGCCGGTCGCGGTCTCGGTATGGACGGCCAGCACACCCTTGATCCGATGCTCCGTGTCGCGGCGCAGGATGTCCTCCAGCGCGTTGATGTCGATGGCGGTGCGCCAGTCATTGGGAATGGTCTCGATCCGCAGGCCGAAGGAATTCGCCATCTCGCCCCAGGTGAGGGAGAAGCGCCCGGTCTCCGGCATCAGGATCGTGTCACCCTTCTCGAACAGGTTGACGAAGGCGGCTTCCCAGGCGCCATGGCCGGAGGCGGTGTAGAAGAAGACCTCCCCGTCCGTGCCGAACAGTGGCTTGATGCTCTCGAAGCAGTCGATGGCGATGTCCATGAAGCCGGGGCTGGCAAAGTCCAGCGCCGGGCGGTGCATGGCATTCAGGATGCGGTCGGGGATGTTGGTCGGGCCGGGAACCTGGAGGAACTGGCGTCCGGATCGTGTCGTCATGGGAAGTTTCCATCAGCGGCAGGTCCGGGGCAGAGTAACCGCGCGGCACGTCCTGTCACCTGAGAAATGCCACGGGTATGCTAGAGTATTCCTCAACCGGCACGCGGAGGTGCCGGCCAGGGTATGTGTCGCGCAGGTATCGGTGTCGGGTAACGGGAACATGGTGCAGCAGGAGAACCGGAAGACCGTCTTCAGCAGCCCCCGCTGCCAGGCCTTGAGCGATTACTGGTGGAACCTGAGGGCGGAGATCCCGGACGGCGTGCCGACAAGGGCCATGATCGACCCGGGACAGATCAAGCCGCTGCTGCCGCACCTGCTGATCCATGACCTCGGTGTGCCGGGCAAGTCGTTGCTGCGCCTGGTCGGGACCGCCGTCGCGGACCGTCTCGGGCTTGACCCGACAGGGCGCGACTACCTGGATTTCGTCAGTCCGGACCGAAAGGCCGAGGCCTATCACCACCTGATCCGCACCGCGACACACCCGTGCGGCATGCGGGTGATCAGCCAGGTTCGCTACGTCTCCGGCATGTGGACGATGGCGGAGGCGGTGGGTTTTCCCATCCGTCACCACAACACGGGCGCGCCGATGCTGCTGTTTCTCCATGACCTGATCGGGGAGGAGCAGTCCGACCTGGAACAGCGCAAGCGCCCGGTCGAGCAGTTCGAGATCCCGGAGCGGGAATATCTGGACGTGGGCTTTGGCGTTCCGAATCCCGCTCCTACGCGCGATGATGGTGGTCCAAGCAGCCACGAAGAGTCCTGATCCATGGAACCAGCCCTGTTGGTCGCCGTCGCCCTTGGCGCGGCCGTCATCGTTGCCGTCGCCGCCTTCCTGGCCGTCCGACGCAGTGCCGCGCGCCAGGACCCGGATGCGGAGATCGTTGCCGCGCGGGAGCAGGCAGAGGCTGACCTGCAGCAGGCCAGGGCGGAGATCGCCGAGAAGGACCGGCGCATCGCCACGCTGGAGGCCGATGCGGCCAACGCCGCGCAACGGCTGACGGAACGGGACGGGGCGCTGGAACGGTTGCGGGCGGACCTGCAGCAGGAGAGGGAGGCGCTGGGGACACTGCGGGAGGCGCATGCCAGTCTGAAACAGGCGCACGAGAAGGACCAGGCGCGGGCGGAGGAACGGCTGAAGGAACTTCAGGACGCGCGGGAAAGGATGACGAAGGAGTTCCGGGACCTGGCGGACACCGTGCTGCGCGGCCACGCCACCACCTTCAAGGAGCAGAACAAGGAACAGCTCGACGTGCTGCTCAACCCGCTGCGCGACAAGATCGGGGAGTTCCAGAAGGGCATGACCGATGCCCAGCGGCAGGCGGCGGCGGGGCAGGCGGCACTGAAGCAGCAGATCGAGTCGCTGCAGAAGCACAGCACCGAGATGACGCAGGAGACGCTGAACCTGACCCGCGCGCTGAAGGGGAAGACCCAGACCCAGGGCGCGTGGGGCGAGATGATCCTGGCCACCATCCTGGAGAAATCCGGCCTGCGGGAGGGGGAGGAGTTCACCACCCAGCAGAGCGAGACGCTGGAGAGCGGCAAGCGGCTGCGCCCGGACGTGGTGGTGAACCTGCCCAACGAGCACCGGATCATCGTCGATTCCAAGGTCTCGCTGGTGGCGTTCGAGGCCTATGTGAACGCGGAGACGGAGGCGGAGCAGGCGGCGGCGCTGAAGAGCCATGTCCAGTCCCTGCGCCAGCACATCCGCGACCTGTCATCGAAGGACTATTCCCGCATCTCCGGCGCGACACCGGACTACGTCATCATGTTCGTGCCGATCGAGGGAGCCTTCGCCGCCGCCCTGCAGGAAAGCCCCGACCTGACCGGCTTCGCCATCGCCCAGAACATCACCATCGCCACGCCCACTACCCTCATCACCCTGCTGCGCACCGTCGGCAGCCTGTGGCAGGTGGAGCGCCAGCAGAAGAACGCGGAGGACATCGCCAACCGCGCCGGGCTGCTCTACGACAAGTTCGTCGGCTTCGTGGACGATGTGAACGATATCGGCCGCCACCTGGACCGTGCCGCCAAGGCACAGCAGGCGGCCGTCGGCAAGCTGGTGGAAGGCAATGGCAACCTGGTCAACCAGGCCACCCAGCTGAAGACCCTCGGTGCCCGGGCCAAGAAGGACCTGCCACAGGCGATGGTCGAAGCCGCCGGCGCCCCCGCCATCGAGGGACCGGCCGAGGACACCGATCCCGACTGACGCAGCGCCGCAAGGCAGCGCGGCTTCCCGAAAAAAAGGGGCCGGTACCTTGTGGGGTACCGGCCCTAGTTCCCTGTCTTCAGATCCTTTGGGGGATGGTCTGGACGGAGGGATTGGTGTGATTGCTTGTGTCGGTTGTCTCCGGCGGGTCAGGCTCAGAAGGGCAGGACCACGTCGAGGAGCTGCTGGCCGTAGCGGGGCTGCTGTACGTCGGTGAGCTGGCCGCGGCCACCGTAGGCGATGCGGGCCTCGGCGATCTGGCTGTGGTTCACCGTGTTGGTGGCGGTGATGTCCTGCGGGCGGACGACGCCGGAAATCAGCAGTTCGCGGACCTCGAAGTTGACCCGGACCTCCTGGCGACCGGCGATCACCAGGTTGCCGTTGGGCAGCCGGTCGACGATCAGGGCGGCCACTTCCAGGTTCACCGTCTCGTCGCGGTCGACGGTGCCGGTGCCGTTGTGGTTGCTGGTGTTGCCGACGCTGACCAGGCTGGTCGGGTCGACGGCATCCGGCAGGAAGTTGCCGAAGTTGCTCTGGAAGCCCAGCAGCGAGGTGGCGTCGGCGTCTTCCGAGGCGGCGCGGCTGCGGCTGGTGGAATTGTTCAGCTGGGCCTGGTCGTTGATCTGCACCTGGACGGTCAGGATGTCACCGATCTGGGAGGCGCGCTGGTCCTTGAAGAAGGCGCGGGCACCGGGACGCCACAGCGAGTTGGCCTGGCGGATGGTCGGCTCCGGTCGCGGCATCGGCAGGCTGACGGTGCGGTAGTTGGTTTCCGAGCGCGGGTCCTTGATCTCCGTCAGGTCGGGGGCCTTGCCGATGTTCTCGATGCGGTCGACGGCGGAGCAGGCGGTCAGGGCGGCGGCCGTGGCGAGGATGGCGAGGCTGCGGATCAGGGTGCTTTTCATGACATTTTGTCCTTCAGGGCGCGGAAGCTTCTGCGGCAGTTTTTGCCGGGCGGGGTCTCGGGGGGCGGTTTCAGCGGGTCAGTTGCGACAGGCGGGTGCTGGCCGGGATCACGTTGACCTGGCCGGGTGCCGCCACCTGGGCCTCGATGGTCAGGCGGCTGCGGTCGTTCATCACCCGGATGACGTCGTTGCGGCCGCCATTCTCCATGGCGCGGCCGGATGCGGTCAGCAGCAGCCCGCCCTGGCGGTAGACCATGGTGACCGCCGCACCCTTCGCGACCATGACCGGGGTCTGCAGGTCGGTGATGCGGATCAGGCGGTTGGCGGCGATGTGGCGCTTCGGGCTCATGCCGACCAGCTCGCCCTCGTTGACCACGGTCTGGCGGCGCACGCGGTCCTGGCGGACACGCTGCCAGCTGATGTCGGCAATGGTGATTTCCTCACCCGGGCGCACCGGGTGGCTCAGCACCGGCACCTCGGTCATCACCCAGGCGCGGCCATGCAGGCGCTCCCGCTTCGCCGTCGGGTCCCCGGCGGGGGAGGCGACGATGGCGGTGAAGCGGCCGGTGCGCTGGGAATAGTCCATGCTGATCACCTCCACCGTCGGCAGCCTGTCGGTGGCGACATGCAGGGTGGAGCGGTGACCGGCGAGCTCGATCTCCAGGTCCTCGCCATTGGCGGCCTGGTGCAGGGCCAGCTCGACCTCCACCATGATGTCGGCCATCGGCACGATGCGGCTGGCGCGGGTCACGGTGATGCGGTGCATCCCGGCGGGCGGCATCCAGCGCACGCCGCGGCTGGCGGCAATGCGGGCGATCGCCATCGGGTTCAGGGCGATGCGGTCGCCGGGGGCCGGGGCATGGGCAACCACCAGCTCGCCCGCTTCCCCCGTGCCGTCCAGCAGGTCGGCCAGAGTGATCGCGGAGCCGTCGACCATGATGCCCTGCTTCAGGGTTGCCATCATTGGTTCCGAAGCCGGGGCAACGGTGGAGAGGGCGAGACCGGCCACGAAGGCGCCGGCGGTGATCAGTCGTGCGAGTGCGCGGTTCATGTCGATCACCTCAGCGTGTTGATGGCGGCCATCATCTCGTCGGATGCGGTGATGACCTTGGAGTTCATTTCGTAGGCCCGCTGCGCCGTGATCAGGTCCGTGATCTCCTGCACCGGGTTCACGTTGGAGGTTTCCAGGAAGCCCTGCTGGATCGATCCGAAACCGGCCTGGCCGGGGATGCCGGTGGTGGCGGCGCCCGATGCCGGGCTCTCCAGGAACAGGTTGTCACCGATGGCTTCCAGGCCGGCATCGTTGAAGAAGGTCACCAGCTCGAACTGGCCCAGGTTCTGGAAGGCGGTCTGCCCGGCAATCTTTGCCAGCACCTCGCCATTGGCGTTGATCGACAGGTCCTGTGCATTGTTCGGCACGGTGATGCCCGGTGCGACGACGAAGCCGTCCTGGGTCACCAGCTGCCCGTCGGCACCGACGGAGAAGTTGCCGGAGCGGGTATAGGCATCCTCGCCCGTCGGCAGCGTCACCCGGAAGAAGCCGCGGCCGTTGATGGCCAGGTCCAGCGGGTTGTCGGTGATGGCGATGTCGCCCTGTTCGGTGATGCGGTAGACCGAACCGGCCTTCACGCCGACACCGATCTGCACGCCGGAGGGAACGATGGTCCCGGCGTCGGAGGAGGAGGAGCCGACCCGGCGGACATTCTGGTACAGCAGGTCCTGGAAGGCCGCCCGCTGCCGCTTGAACCCGGTCGTGTTCATGTTGGCGATGTTGTTCGAGATGACCTCGACATTCAGCTGCTGCGCCAGCATGCCGGTGGAAGCGATGGAAAGACTACGCATGGCTCTTTACTCCTTGGACGCTGCTCAGGTGACCTGGCCAAGACGGCCGATGGCGTCCCGCTGGATGTCGTGGTCGGACTTCACCATCTGCTGCATGGCCTCGTAGGCCCGCTGCACGGTGATCATCCGGGTCATCTCGGTGATGGAATTGACGTTGCTGGATTCCAGCATGCCCTGCAGGATCTGCGGGTCCTCGATCTCGAACGGGGCCTGGTCGGTCTCGTACAGGCCGCCCTCGGCCTTCTCCAGGTCCTGCTCGTTGTCGAAGCCGACCAGCTGCAGGCGGAAGGTCTCGCCGTCGGCGGCGGTGATGGTGCCGTCGCGGGCGATGTCGACGGAGACGGTCGGGTCGGCGAACTCGATCTCCTTGCCCTCGATGTCCATCAGCGGGTTGCCGTCCATGGTCACCAGCCGTCCCTGGTCATCCAGGCGCAGGTGGCCGTTGCGGGTGTACTTGTCGCCATCCTCCGTGCGGACCACCAGGTAGCCCTTGCCGGAGATGGCGACGTCCAGCGGGTTGGAGGTGGACTGCAGCGGCCCCTCCGACACGTCCATGGCCACGCCGTAATCCTGCACGTAGGAAATCTTGTCGCCTTCCTTGGTGTCCACCAGGTACTCGCGGAACATGACCTGCTCGGCGCGGAAGCCGACGGTGTTCATGTTGGCGATGTTGTTGGCGACGATGTCCATCTGGCGGCTGAGGGCCACCTGACGGGAAAGTCCGACCAGAATTGCGTTCTCGATACCCATGGCGTTTGCCGAAAGCTCCTGAAACGTTGCTGGTCAGGGGCAATGCATCCGGTGTGCCAGAAATAAGTCATTGAAAAACATGAATTTCTGTTTCGGCGGGGCTGCCGGGCGGCAAGAAGGGGGAGGGTTGCTGGGCAAGTCCTGCCGGTTGCGAAGGTGTTAACGCCGATCCCAACACTTTGTTAACCGAGACAGCCTACCTTGCAGCCAGTTCACGGAACCCGCGCGAGGACCGCATCATGGCTGAAGAGACTGAAGAGGCTGCTGTCGCTGAAGGCACCGAAGCTGCGGCTGACGCGCAGCCGAAGAAGCGGAAGCTGAGCGGCAAGGTGCTGGTGCTGTTCGTGGCGCTGCCGGTCCTGGTGCTGCTGGGCGGTGGCGGTGCGGCCTTCATGATGCTGGGCGGTGGCTCCGGCGGCGAGGCCCAGGCGGCCAGTTCCAGTCACGAGGCAGAGCCGGAAAGCGGCCATGGCGAGTCCGCCGACAGCGGCCATGGCAGCGACGACCATGGCTCCGACGACGGTCATGGTGCCGGCAGCTCCGTTGATTACGGCCAGGTGACCTATGCCGGCAGTGACCTGATCTTCTACGAACTGCCCGACATGCTGGTGAACCTGAACACCGATGGTCGCCAGCCGCGTTACCTGAAGATCCGCGTGGCGCTGGAGTTCGGCGACCGCAGCATCGTGAAGCGGGTGGAGAAGGTGATGCCCCGCATCGTCGACCACTTCCAGGTCTACCTGCGCGAGCTGCGTCGGGAGGACCTGCAGGGCTCCGCCGGTGTCTACCGCCTGAAGGAAGAACTGATGATCCGCGTCAACCAGTCGGTGCGTCCGGCCCGTGTGCGCGATGTCCTGTTCAAGGAAATGCTGATCCAGTGACGGATCGGGAAACCCACGTCCGAAACCCGAAATGCAGAAAGCGTTTTTGAATGGCTGAAGAAGACAAGCCCGAAGTGGAAGAGACCGACGCGCCGGAGATGGATGACGGCCTGGCCGATGATCTGGAAAGCTCCTTCGGTGCCAACAACCGCATCCTGAACCAGGACGAGATCGACAGCCTGCTGGGCTTCGATGCCGACGGTGACGATGATGCGGAGAAGTCCGGCATCAAGGCGATCATCAACTCGGCGCTGGTCAACTATGAACGCCTGCCGATGCTGGAAGTGGTGTTCGACCGGCTGGTCCGCATGATGACCACCAGCCTGCGCAACTTCACCTCCGACAATGTCGAGGTGGCGCTGGACAACATCACTTCGGTCCGTTTCGGGGACTACCTGAACTCCATCCCGCTGCCGGCGATCCTTTCGGTGTTCCGGGCGGTGGAATGGGACAATTACGGCCTGATCACCGTCGATTCCTCGCTGATCTATTCCATCGTCGACGTGCTGCTGGGCGGTCGTCGCGGCACTGCCGCGATGCGGATCGAGGGGCGTCCCTACACCACCATCGAACGCAACCTGGTGGAGCGGATGGTGGCGGTGGTGCTGGCCGACATGTCGGCGGCGTTCGAGCCGCTGTCGCCGGTCGCCTTCAACTTCGACCGGGTGGAGACCAACCCGCGCTTCGCCACCATCGCCCGTCCCGCCAACGCGGCCATCGTCATCAAGCTGCGCATCGACATGGAAGATCGTGGCGGGCGGCTGGACGTGCTGCTGCCCTACGCGACGCTGGAGCCGATCCGTGAACTGCTGCTGCAGATGTTCATGGGTGAGAAGTTCGGTCGTGACTCGATCTGGGAGAACCATCTGGCGACCGAGCTGTGGAAGACCGACGTCGACCTGGTGGCGGTGCTGGACGAACAGACCCTGCCGCTGTCGAAGGTCATGCGCATGAAGGTCGGTGACACGATGATGCTCAACGCCTCGCCGGAGAGCGCGATCCGGCTGAACTGCGGTGGCATCCCGATGGCCGCGGGCAACATGGGCCGCCGTGGACAGAACATTTCGGTGAAGATCGACAAGGCCTACCGACGGCTGGGAGACGGATCATGAACATGGACATGAACCTGCTGCTGGATGTGCTGCTGGTGGTGCTGCTGACCGCCACCGTCGTCTACTGCTTCATGCTCAACCGCCGCCTGGGCCAGCTGCGCAATGCGCAGGGCGACATGGCGGCGCTGGTGCAGTCCTTCGACCAGTCGACGGAGCGGGCCCGGTCCAGCATCGACGAACTGAAGGCCACTGCTGGCGCGGTCGGCCTGGAACTGGAAGCGCGGGTCGCCAAGGCCCGTGACATGCTGGACGAACTGCAACTCGTCACCACCTCCGGCGAGCGGGTGGCGGAACGTATCGAAAAGGGCGTCGACAGCCGCAAGGGCGCCGCCTCCGCGCAGCCCGCACCGGCGGAGAAGCCCGCCGCCGCCGCAGCGCCGTCGCGGGCGGAGCGTGAGGGGCGCGGCGATGCCGAATCGAAACTTCTCAAGGCCCTGAGGCAGGTGAGGTAATCCCATGCGACTCCCCGGCGTTCGAATTCTGCCAGCCACCCTGGTTGCGGCCACCCTGGTCCTGGGACTGAAGGTCACCTACCTGGTCGACAGCGAGGGCATGGTGTCCCCGGTGATCAGCCTGCCGAAGGCGATCGCGGCGGATGATCCGGCCCCGGCGCCGGAGGTGAAGCTTGCCGCGGCGACGACCGGCGAGGCCGAGACGGGCGGTGATGCGACATCGTCCTCCCCCTATCCGGCGGACAGCCTGGCCAACCGCGATCCCTCCACCTTCTCGCCGGCCGAGATCGCCCTGCTGGAGAACCTGGCCCGGCGTCGCGAGGAGATCGAGACGCGCGCGCGGGGACTGGACGTGCGCGAGAACCTGCTGCAGGCGACCGAGAACCGGATCGACGAGAAGATCGAGACCCTGCAGAAGCTGGAAAGCCGCATCGAGGCCTTCGTGGAGCGTCATGACGCCGCCGAGACCGAGCAGATGCGCCGCCTGGTGAAGGTCTACGAGAGCATGAAACCGAAGGATGCCGCCCGCATCTTCGAGGAGATCGACATGGAAGTGCTGCTGGAGGTCGCCGGCGGCATGAAGGAGAACAAGATCGCCGCGATCATGGCCAACATGACGCCGCAGCGGGCGCAGGAACTGACGATCCAGCTTGCGGACCGCAAGGCGATCGAAAGCGTGATGAAGCAGAACTGAACCCGCTTCACCGCTTCTTAACCATGATTGACGATGATGGCGCTCAACCCCTCTCAGGAAGGTCGGGCAGTGAGCATGGCGCGCGCGAGCGACAACAGGACGGGACAGGACGCGACGGCGCCGGACGATGATCCGGACGCCCCGGTCGCTGTGCCGCAGTGGGCGCCGGAGCCGCATCACGGGCTGGTCAGCCTGATGGACCCGGTGGAGCGGCGCGCCACGGGCAACAACATCCTCTTCCTCTCGCTCTACCTCATCCTTTTCGCCTTCTTCATCGTGCTGAACGCGCGGGCGGAGATATCGACAGTCCGTACGGAAGCGGTGCTGAGCGGTCTCGGCCTGCCGGTGACACCGCGCCCGGAAGCGGTTGACCGCCCGATGGTGCTGGTTGCCGACGAGCTGGAGCAGCGCCTGGGCGACATCTTCGGCCGCGAGCTTGCGCCGGACCTGGCGGTCCTTGCCACGGGTGACGGCGCGCTGGTGGTCAGCCTGCCGCTGCGCCGCGTCTTCCGGGATGACACGGCGGTGCTGCGGACACAGCGCCTGTCCGTCATGCGGCGGATGGCAGAGGTGCTGGCCGGTCTCGGCCGTACCGATGGCCTGACCCTGACCCTCGTGGTTCCGCCTGATCCGTCCTCCGACCTGGCGATCCGCCGGGCGGCGGCACTTGGCCGTGACCTGGTGCGTGCCGGTGTCGATGCGGAGAGCTTCACGGTGCGGATCGAGGACCAGGGCACGTCTGCCGATCTGCGCCTTGTCCTGGTCCGGGCAGGGGAGGCGCGGACATGAGCCGGTCTTCCTGGCTGATCGCATTCGCAGACCTGGCGGCGGTGCTGACGGCGTTCTTCGTCCTGATGCTTTCCATGTCCGACTTCGACACCCCCAGGGTCGAGGACCTGCTGGATGACCTGGGCAAGGCCAAGGGAGCCTGGAGCCTGGTGCAGTCGGCACCGCCCGTACCTGCGGTCGGCGTGCTGCGCGACCTGCAGGAGCTTCCCGGTAACAACCGCTACCTCGCCACGGTGATCCGGGCAGAGGCGGAGGCCGCCAACTGGCCCCTGAGTGTCCGGGCCACGGACCATGGCGTGGTGCTGCGCCCCACCGGTTCGCCGAAACAGCTGAACACGATCCTGCCCATGCTGGGTGACTACCTGTCCGGTTCCGGGCTGGCGGTTTCCGTCCGCGCCCTGTTCCCGGCGGAGGCGGCGGAACGTGCCGCCGGTTTCGGTGTCTACGATGTCGGCCTGCTGCGCGCCCGGTCCGCCGCGCGCGACCTGGGTGACCGCGTGGACGGGACCGTTCCCATCGAGACCGGCATCGTTGCCGGGCTGGACACTTTCAGACTTGAGATCGCGGTGCGACAGCCGCCGGAGCCGAAGCCATGACCCATGCCAAGCCACGCTTCCTGCCGTTCCTGCTCGCTCTCGGGCTGCTGCTGATCGCCGGTCTGGCGCAGGCTGCGGAGAATGTGCGGGTCCGGTTCGGCGACCATCCGGGTTTCAGCCGCGTCGTCTTCGACTGGCCGGAGGCCGCGGGTTACGAGATTTCCGCGCGGGCTGACGCCATCGACGTCACCTTTGCGCGGGCCGCCGACTTCGACCTTTCCGCCTTCCGCACCATCGGTGCCAGGGCCATCCGCGGCGTGGAGACGCTGGATGACGGCCGGACCGTGCGCCTGCTGCTGAAGGGCGGTGGACTGGGCAAGCATTTCAAGGCTGGTGGCAAGGTCGTGGTCGATGTCTCGGAGAAGGCCGCGCCTGGATCTTCCGCGCCGAAGGTCGCTTCCCGACCCGCACCGACGAAGCCGAAGCAGTCGGTTCCCACCCTGCCTGTCGCGGCGAAACCGGACCGGCCCGCGGCTTCCCGTGTCGCGCAGCGGCCCGCGTTCCGTGAACCCGCCCCCGCAAAGAACCAGGCGGTTGATGCACCCGTTGCCGAGGACGCACCGGCTGCCATCGACCCGGAGGCCGTGCAGGTCGCCTATGACCTGCGGCCGGGGCGCACCATCATGCGCTTCCAGTGGCCGGAGCGGGTGGCTGCGGTGGCGGTGCATCGCGGGGAGCATGTCTGGCTCGCCTTCGACAAGGACCGCCGGATCGAACCCGGCCCGCAGGGCGCCGTCCCCCAGGGACCGGTGGAGCAGGTGGTGACGGAGCCGTCTGCCAGCGGTGCCGTGGTCCGCATCGACATTGCGGCGGGGGCGGCGCTGTCCGTCACCGTCGATGGCAATGACTGGATCGTGGACATCGGCGGTGGCCGCGGCCGGGCGGAAACGCCGATCCGGCTGGAGGCCCAGGCCGATGCCCCTTCCGGTCCCCGCATCTTCGCCCCTGTTGCGGATGCCGGGACGCCGATCCTGATCGACGATCCGATCGTCGGTGACCGGCTGGCGCTTGTTCCGGTGCTGGAGGCCGGACTGGGCGTGCATCCGGCGCGGCGCTACGTGCTGTTCGACATGCCGCCGACGCAGCAGGGCATCGCCATCCGCTTCCATGCCGAGGCGCTGGCCATCGACACCACGGAGCGTGGTCTGTCCATCGGCGGGCGGGAGACGCTGTTCCTGGCGGAGGAGAGCACGGTATCGCCGGCAGCGGCCGCCGGTCAGCCGCCGGGCATCACCGGAGGGGAAGGCAACACCGGTCCCACCAGCGTCTTCGACCTGTCGGCATGGCAGGGTGACTACGACATTGCCGAGCGTCGCCAGGAACTGCTGTACCGCATCGCCGTCGCCACCCCGGCGGCCCGCAACGGCGAACGGCTGGCGCTGGCCCGGTTCCTGGTCGGCCACCGGCTGGCGCAGGAGGCGCTGGGCGTGATGCACCGCATCGAGGCCGAGGACAAGTATGCCGACACCGACCCGTCCTACCGGGCGCTGCGCGGCGTGGCGCGCCTGTTCGCCGGCAAGTACGGGGAAGCGGCGGGCGACCTGCGCCACCCGAAACTGCAGAACGCGCAGGACGTGGCCCTGTTCCGTGGGCTGCTGGCGGCCAAGCGGCGGGAGTTCGCGGAGGCGCGGCGGGAGTTCCGGGGCGGCATGCCGGCCATGTCGAAGATGCCGGAGGAGATGCAGCCGGAGCTGCGGCTGGCCTTTGCCGAGACCGCGCTGGCGCTGCATGACCCGAAGCTGGCCGGTGAACAGGTTTCCGCCCTGCTGCGCCATTCGGGCACCGAGTCGCGGCGGGAGGAGGCGAAGCTGCTCGCCGCCCGCATCCACGCCATGACCGGTGACATGGAAGATGCCGGGGCGCTCTATTCCGAGCTGGCACAGAGCCCGTACCGGCCCGTGCGCGCACGGGCGATCTATGCCGAGACCAACCTGCTGCTGGACGAGGAACGCATCGACATGGCGGAGGCGGTCGAGCGGCTGGAGCGGCTGCGGTTCGCCTGGCGCGGCGATGTGTTCGAGTTCGAACTGATGCAGCGGCTGGCCGACCTCTACGTGCAGGACGGACAGTTCCGCAAGGGCCTGATGACCATGCGCCAGACCGTGGAGCAGTTCCCGAACATCCCGGAAGCCCAAGCGCTCGCCGGCGAGATGAAGGAGGTCTTCGCCGGACTGTTCGAGCGCGGCGAGGGGCAGGAGATGTCGCCGGTCACGGCCATGGCGCTCTATTACGAGTTCCGCGAGCTTACCCCCGACGGGGAACGCGGCGACCGCATGATCCGCCGCCTGGCGGACCGGCTGGCGGCCGTGGAACTGCTGGGCGAAGCGTCCAAGCTGCTGGAGCACCAGGTGCTGCACCGGCTGGAAGGCGACGAGAAGGCCCGTGTCGGCACCCGGCTGGCGGTGCTGAACCTGCTGGATGGTCGCCCGAAGGACGCCATCGAGGCGCTGCGCAACACCCGTACCCTGTCGATCAGCGAGAGCCTGCGGCGGGAGAGGCTGCTGCTGGAGGCCCGGGCGCAGACGGAGATCGGCAGCTATGACAGGGCGCTGTTCCTGCTGGCCGGACTGAGTGGCGAGGAAGTCGACAATGTCCGCACCGAGATCCTGTGGCGGGGCCGCAAGTGGGCCCGCGCCGCCGTTTCCCTGGCGCCGCGGCTGGCCTCGCTCAGGGAGGGATCGCAGCCCCTGGACAAGGACTCGCGCCGGGACGTGCTGCGCTTCGCCATCGCCAGTTCGCTGGCCGGCGACAGGACGGCGCTCGCCGAACTGCGACGTTCCTTCGGGGAGCGCATGAAGGGGCAGCCAGAATGGCCGGCCTTCCAGGTGGTGACGGCAGAGGACCGTCGCGACAGCGCAGAGTTTCGCAATCTGGCAGCGGAAATCGCACAGGTTGACCAGTTCGAGGCGTTCATGACCTCATATCGTGACAGGTTGCGCGACCGACCGCTCAGTGCCATCAACTGACCCGTTCCCGGGTCAGGGGCAGCTGTACCGATTCCAGCCTCTCCATTGGGCATCCTGTGCTGAATCGGCACGATTCAGTGCGGCGCATCACACCCCGGGACCCGGATTCGATGGTCCCTGACCCTGTTCGGGCGGACTTGGCATAACGGTTGCTTAACAATTCCCATGGAGGCCGGGATTGCACGGTATCTGGTGTGGTGGGGACAGTGCCCTACTGCATGTTGTGGGAAATCGGTGAGTGGCTGCAAATTGCAAGTAGCCTTGTCACGTAATCTTGCGCCCAGATATCAGAATTTTCCGGTAAGGTTCTGAAAGAATTGTGAATTCAGGTCTATGGTCTTAATTTGTGATTCGTTTTCGGGCCGAACTCGTAGCAACGAGGCGGACAGGCGACATGGCGAGTGTAGGTTACTATCAGCAGGTACAGCAGATGGATGATTCCGCGGAACTGCCGCCGTTCATGGCGCAGTCGCAGGGCGACCAGTCGCTGATCAGCTTCCGCCATGTCTTTGGCGTGATCTGGCGCCGGAAGTTCATCATCGCCGCCATCATGCTGCTGATCACCGCACTGGCCTATTACTGGGTGAAGACCCGCACGCCGCTCTATGTCGCCACCGCCGAGGTCGAGATCGGCATCCAGGACCAGCGCGTCGTCAACATCCAGGACGTGCTGCAGCAGGGCCAGCAGGATTTCTATTACAACGAGACCCAGGCCGCGATCATCTCCTCCACCTTCGCGGCGGAGGAAGTCGCCAACCGCATGAACCTGTTCGAGGATCCGTCGGCGCTCTGGTGGGGTGACCAGGACAAGGCATCCCTGTTCGACGGCATCAAGGCCGCGGTGAAGAGCGTGCTGCCCGACCCGGTTGTCGAGGGCGTGCGCGGCGCGCTGGACACGCTGCGCGGCGGCTCGCAGGAAAGCCCGCAGCTTTCCGTGCTGGAGAGCATGACGCCGGAGGAGCGTGAGACCTTCGAGAAGCAGGCCGTGCTGAAGGGCCTGCTGGGCAACCTGGGCGTCGATCCTTCCGAGCGGGCGCGCACCATCTCCATCAGCTTCGTCTCCGACAAGCCGGGCTTCGCGCGGGAGATCGCCAACGCCTTCGCGCAGGTCTATGTCGACTCCACCCGGACCGAGAAGACCGAGGCCACATCGCAGGCTTCGACCTTCCTCAGCACCGAGGTCGAGAACCTCAAGGCCGACTACCTGGCCTCCGAGCAGGCGCTGGAACAGTTCCGTCGCGAACATGGCGTTGTCGATTACCGCAACCAGACCACCCTGCTGCAGGAACAGCTCGCCGAACTGAACCGTCAGCGTGTCAATGCCCGCGAGCAGATGGCCGAGGCGGAAGCGCGGGTTGCCCAGGTGAAGCGGCTGCTGAACGAGGGTGCCGACGGTATCGAGAGTGTCACGGCGGTGCTCGACTCCACCCTGATCGTGCGGCTGCGCGAGCAGGAGGCAGAGGTGCTGCGGGAGATCGCCGAACTGCGCACACAGTTGCGCGACCAGCATCCCCGCCTGCAGCTGAAGCGCGCGGAACTGACCGACCTGCAGGCCGCGATCCGCTCCGAGATCACCAAGATCGTGGTGGCGCTGGACAACAAGCTGGAACTGTCCCGCATCAAGGTCGAGAACCTGAATACCGAGATCGAGGCCCTGGCCTTCCAGGTGGCGGAACAGACCGACTCCGAGGTGACGCTGCGGTCGCTGGAATCGGAGCGCAACGCCGCCAAGCAGCTCTACGACACCATCCTCAGCCGCTTCAAGGAAGTGGACCTGCAGGAGCGCAGCCCGCAGCAGGCCAGTGCCCGCGTGATCAACAGCGCCAGCACGCCGCTGGAACCGAGCTTCCCGCGACGCAGCCTGACGATCGCCGCCGCGCTGGTCGGATCCTTCATCCTGGGTGTGCTGGTGGTGTTCCTGATCGAGTACATGGACACCGGCTTCCGCTCCCTGCAGCAGCTGCAGCAGCTGGCCTATGTCCCCGGGCTCGGCCTGGTACCGCGCCTGTCCATGCTCGACAGCCGCCGCTCGACGCCCGAGGATTTCGTCATCGACGAACCCAACTCGCTCTATTCTGAGGCGATACGCACCATCCGCACCTCGCTGATGCTCTCCAGCATCGATGCGCGGCCCCGGTCGGTGATGTTCACCTCCTCCGTCCCGGCGGAGGGCAAGACCTCCACCGCCGTATCCGTGGCCCGGGCCTCGGCCAAGGCCGGGCAGCGCACGATCCTGATCGACTGCGACCTGCGCAAGCCCTCCGTCAACGAGTCGCTGGGTGTGCCGAACGGCAAGGGCGTGGCCGAGATCCTGACCGGTGCGACGGAGATCGACGAGGCGGTGGAGATCGACCTGAAGTCGGGCCTGCACTACATCACCGCCGGCGCCAAGGTGCCGAACCCGCCGGATGCGCTGGGTTCCAATGCCATGCGCCAGCTGATCGACGAACTGACCCGCCGCTATGACCTGGTGATCCTGGATACCCCGCCGGTGCTGCCGGTGTCCGACGCGCTGGTGCTGCTGCGCCATGTCGACAAGGCGGTCTTCCTGGTGCGCTGGGGTTCCACCCGACGGGAGGCCGTGCTGGCCGGTATCCGCCAGGTCCAGGAAGCCAATGGCGACCTGGCCGGTGTTGCGATGACGCGGGTCGATATCCGCCGCCACCAGAAGTACAACTACAGTGACTCCTATTATTACTACCGGGGTTACGGAAAGTACTATGGCACGTAGACGCCGCAGGCGTTCAGGCGGCATCCCCCTTGGTTCCTCCACCGGTGGCCTCGTTATCGCGGCTGCCGGTGTCCTGCTTCTGGTGCTCAGCGGTCCCAGGCTGATCGGCGCGGTGAATGCCACGGCGGGTGAACCGGCCATCGAGAAGCTGAAACGGGGGGAGGAGATCGGCGAACCCGCCATTGACCGCGCGCGCAAGGCCTTCGCCACCGCCGCCCGCTCGATCCCGCGCGACTACCGGGCCTGGCGCGACCTGGCCCTGATCGAACTGGTCGCGGCCGGCAGGATGACGCCCGGTTCGGATGAATGGAAGGATGCGATCAACCGCTCCATCGGTGCCGGGCGCAACTCGCTCGGCAACAATCCGGCCCAGCCCTATGTCTGGCTGCGGCTGGCGCAGGCGGAACTGCTGCAGGATGGTGTCGGCGCCCGCGCGGCCTTCGCCTTCGCCATGTCGCTGGAGACCGGTCCCCAGGTCATCGACCTGATGAAGCCTCGCGTGATCATGGGCCTGATCCTGTGGCCGGTGCTGGACGAGCGCCAGCAGGAACGGGTGCTGGCGCAGATCCGCGGCCTGGCCCG
This sequence comes from Minwuia sp., assembly GCA_965228535.1. Classification (GTDB taxonomy): domain Bacteria; phylum Pseudomonadota; class Alphaproteobacteria; order Minwuiales; family Minwuiaceae; genus Minwuia. The sequence goes on from CBDDHU010000004.1 coordinate 866,555, forward strand.
CTACAATGCCCGCATCCTGGCGGAGACGGTGCTGCGTCGCGCGGCGCTGCCCCTGGTGCAGAAGGCGCTGGCCGACGAACCGGAACTGATGCGCGCCTTCCTGGACGTCTACCTGCAGCGCCGCACCCCCGGATACCGCCCGCCGCTGTAGGCGCAGGCTTCCGGGTCGTCCCCTACAGCCGGTTGTGCCGTCCGCCGCCGGTGGGGAAGGCCTGGGCATAGCCGATGCCGAGGATGGTGGCGTACATGATGGCGACGGCCGGGATCTGCAGGCTGAAATCCACCAGCGAATGCAGCGCGACCAGTGCCGTGGCGGCGAAGCCGATGGCCGGGTAGGACGCGTCCTGCTTGCGCCGCCGCATGCCGACAAGGCTGGCCAGGGCGATCCCGCCGATCACCACCAACACCAGGATCAGGGCCGGGATTCCTGCGTCTGCGGCGAACTCCAGGTAACTGTTGTGCGCCTTCGAGATCGCGTAGACACCGCCGAAATCGGCGTTCTTGTAATGCTGGAAATAGCTCTCGAAGGCACCGGCACCATGTCCGGTCAGCGGTTCGTCCGCGATGGCGCTGATGGTACGCTGGAACAGCCAGGTACGGCCACCAAGCTCGCCCGCCTCCGCCTTGTCGACCTTGCGCTCGAAGGTGCCTGTCCCGGCGGCGAACAGCAGCACGGAGGCGGCCAGCACGACGCCGCTGGCCACCATGCCCCAGCCGGGAATCCGTCGCCAGCGCCACAGGTGCGCCGCCACCAGGGTGGCCATGCCGATACCCGTGGACAGCAGCCCGGCGCGGGAATGGGTCAGGATCAGCGCGACGCCGATGATGGCGACGGCCAGCAGGATCAGTCCCGCACCCACCCGTGACAGGTCGGCCCGGCGGCGGCGGATGATCGGCTCCGGATCGTCACGGCGCAGGATGCGCAGGGCCATGCCGAGGCCGGTGACCATGGACAGGCCGGCGAAGGTCGCGAAGCTGTTGCGGTTGACGAAGGTCGAGGTCAGGGCATCCAGGTAGGCCCATTTCTGGAACCAGAGGATGCTGTCCGTGCCGAGCAGTTCGTTCATCAGGCCGTAGAAGGCGTAGAACAGCCCGATCAGCAGCACGCCGAGGCTGAGGACATGGGCATTGTCGCTGTCCCGCCCGGTCTGTACGGCCAGCCAGAAGATGCCGCCATAGGCCATCATGCGCATGGCCGTGGAGCCGCTGTCGAAGGGCGCGACCGAGATCGCGCCACGTGTCGGTTCCCCCAGCCCGGCGGCGAGATCCCAGAAGGGATGCCAGAGGAATTCCGGCCCCGTGGTCTGGAACAGCAGCCAGGTCATCAGCACGCCCCAGAGCAGGGCGGGCCAGAGCGCGTCCCGGCCCTGCAGCCGGAACAGGGTGGGGCGGACGGAGGCCAGCACCCCCCAGACCATGATCAGGCCGCCGACGGCCAGGGCCACCAGGCTCCAGCTTGCCGGGCGGTTGCTGCCCAGCGGCAGGGGAGCCAGCGCCATGATCAGCAGCAGGCTGAACAGCATGAACCTGTCGACCAGGAAGGTGATCATGCCACCCGGTCCCTTGTGGAGCGGCGGTCAGTAGGCATTCTGGTTCACGAAGCCGACGAACAGGGTGCGGAACAGGATCTTCAGGTCAAGCCAGAGCGACCAGTTGTCGATGTAGTAGAGGTCGTACTGGACGCGCATCTCCATCTTGTCCGGGGTATCGGTCTCCCCGCGCAGGCCATGGATCTGCGCCCAGCCGGTGATGCCGGGCTTCACCTTGTGGCGGCCGAGATACTGGTCGATGATCCCGGCATATTCCTCGTTGTGGGCAACCGCGTGGGGGCGGGGGCCGACCAGCGACATGTCGCCCTGCAGCACGTTGAACAGCTGCGGCAGTTCATCGAGGCTGGTCTTGCGCAGGAAGGCCCCGATGCGGGTGATGCGCGGGTCGCCCCTGGTCGCCTGCTTGCCGCCGCGCGTGTCGCCCGCGTCGTTGCGCATGCTGCGGAACTTGTAGACCGTGAAGACATTGTTGTTGAAGCCGTAGCGCTGCTGGCGGAACAGGGCAGGGCCGGGGCTGTCGAGCCGGATCAGGATCGCGATCAGCAGCAGGACCGGCGAGATCATGATCAGGATCAGCAGCGCCAGGATGCGGTCCTCGATCGCCTTCACGATGTAGCTCCAGCCACTCAGCGGCCGTTCCTGCACCACGGTCAGCGGCAGGCCGCCGACATTGTCCACGCGGCGGTCGGCCAGGCGGTAGGCCAGCGGTTCCGGCGCCAGGGAGACATCCACCGGTGCCTCGCGCAGGCGGTTCAGCACCAGGGCGATCCGGTCCTCCCGCGCCCAGGAGATGGCGACGACGATCTCGTCTACCGGGTTGGCGCGGACATAGAGCAGCAGGTCCTCCAGGTCGCCCAGGACCGGCAGGCCCGCGACCTCGGTGGTCGACTCGTCCTCGTCGACCGCGAACGCGCCGACCAGCTGGACACCGCTGTCCTTGCCGCTGGTCTGCACGTGCCCGATCAGGCGGTGCGCCGAACTGCCGACGCCGACAACCACCAGCTTGCGCTGCAGCAGCCCCGAACGCTGCCAGTCCAGCACCTGCCAGGTCAGCCAGGTCCGGAACAGCGACAGGCCGACGGATGTCAGGACCAGCCAGGTGGCCAGCCAGATACGCGAGTACTCGGCGGAGGTCTTGGAGAAGAAGCCGATGACCAGCAGCAGGATCGCCACCGCCACCCAGGCGCCGAGCAGGCGCGTCAGCTGGCTGCCGATGTTGCGGATCGTGTCCAGCCTGTAGAGACCGGCAAAGTGGAACGCATTGGCGGCAAAGAACATCGACAGGCCGATGGCGGAGAAATAGATCACCGGCGGATTGGCGGTGTCGTGGCGGATCCAGTACGCAAGCCAGCCGATCACCAGGATGATCAGCAGGTCCAGGACCCGCGTCGTGCCGAGCACGATCGACGGTGAGGAGGCCACCATGCGAAGCCGCCTGCTCTGTCTGCTGCTTGCCGCTGTCATCAGTTCATGCCAATCGCATCGACCGTTACCGCCACGCGCATCCTATATATCGACACGGGACGGGCATGTCAGTGTCTTGACGGTACCGGGCGCGCGCGACGTCAGGACGTGGCCGCACCCAGCCAGGCATCGCCCTCCGCGATGGCCTGTTCCTTCTGGGTATCGCTGACCCGCGGGCTCATCGACGCCATGCCGACATTGCCCTCGATCAGGCCCTTCTGCGCGGCGATGTAGTACCACTTGAAGGCGCGCGCGAAATCCTGCTCCCCCAGTTGGCCACGCTCATAGGCCTTGGCCAGGCGGATGATGCTGGAATCGTTGCGCCGCGCCGCCTTGGTGAACCAGGTCAATGCCTCCTGGTAGCTCTGCGGGACACCCACACCCTCCGCATAGGACAGGGCCAGGTCGATCATCGCGCCCGCATGGCCGAGGTCGGCGGCGGTGCGCAGGTACTTCATGCCCTTTTCCATGTCCTTCTCCACCCCGACGCCTTCGCGCAGGATGACGGAGGCGTTGAAGTAGGCCAGGTGGAAGCCCTGTGCGGCAGCGCGTTCGAACCATTCCAGCGCGGTCGCGAAGCTCTGCTTCACACCCTTGCCGTCGCGATAGAGTTCGCCCAGCAGGTTCTCGCCGCGGTCGATCTTGGCCTCCGCGCCGATGCGGGCCCACTTCACCGCCTTGGCATGGTTCTCCTTCACCCCCGGCTCACCCGCGCGGTAGATGGCGCCAAGCGGGATGGAGGCACCGACAACGCCCAGGTCATAGGCCTTCAGGTAAAGTTCCTCCGACTTGGCCGGGCTGTGCACGACGCCGATGCCGTTGCGGTAGTGCCAGGCCAGGCGGTTGGTCGCCTGCTTGTGACCCTGGTCCGCCGCCTTCTGCAGCCAGAGGGTGGCGCGCAGCGAGCTCTTCTTGACCGCGACACCTTCCTGGTAGATCACGCCGAGACCGTATTGCGCGTCGGCATCCCCCGCCTCCGCCAGCGGTCTCAGGGTCTCGAAACGCACGATTTCCTCCTCGACCGTCTTGGCCGCGAGGGGGGCCTGCAGGATGAGCAGGCCACAGAACAGGATCAGTGCCGTTGCAGGGATCTTCCATCGGGACATGACTGATGCTCCTTGCAGATTGTTGCCGCAGTGCTTCGTCTTGCAGCTTCCGGCCCCCCGGCGGACGTACCATTTTTCTTTTCCCGGCAATCGCAAGATGCGATAGGAAATGCAGGTTGCCTGTGGAAAACCCGCCTGAGGAACAGAACTGCCTGTCATGCCGGATGGAATGCAAACCTCATGCTACCCTGGATGAAACGGTCGGAGGGACCGGTTGCAGGCGTGCCAGAGAAACGCGAGATCGTGGCGAGAGTGCCGGAAGCATTGCGGGTCTATGCCGTCGGCGACATCCATGGCCGGGCGGACCTGCTCGACGAACTGCACCGGATGATCCAGCAGGACGTCTCCGACTGGGACGGTGACCGGATCATCGTCTATCTGGGCGACTACATCGACCGGGGAATGCACAACCGGGAGGTGCTGGACACCCTGGTGCATCATCCGCTGCCGGGGTTCCGGTCCGTCCACCTGATCGGCAATCACGAGGCGGTGCTGCTGCAGTTCCTGCAGGATGCGGAGATCGCGCGGGACTGGCTGAAGTTCGGCGGCGATTCCACGCTCGCCTCCTACGGTGTCCGTCTGCGGGCGGATGGGGTGACCATCGACAGCCTGCTGGAGGCCAAGGCCACGCTGCAGCGCAACCTGCCGCCGGAGCACCTGTCCTTCCTGCGCGGGCTTCGGCTGAACTACTGGATCGGCGACTACATGTTCGTCCATGCCGGGGTGCGTCCCGGTGTGCCGCTGGACCGCCAGGACGGCAACGACATGATCTGGATCCGCAACCGGTTCCTGAAGTCGCGGGATGATTTCGGCAAGGTGATCGTGCATGGGCACACCCCGATGCTGGCGCCGGAGATCCGGGCGAACCGCATCAGCATCGATACCGGTGCCTTCTTCAGCGGTCATCTCACCGCCCTGGTGCTGGAGGGCGAGACCCGGCGGTTCATCACGACCTGACCCGGCCGGGCCAGGCATGGTGCGGGACTTGCTTCCGGGACGGGCAGGGGCAAGGGTTGCCTCATTGTGGACCAGGGATGGACACGCATGGTTGCGGGATACGGTGAAACGGGGACAGGCAGCACGCCAGGCGCGCGGCGCATCGACCTTGTCGAACTCGCCATGCCGTTCTTCATCGTGCTCGATTTCTTCTACGGCGCCTTCTACAACGCCCTGCCCGAGGGGGCGCTGACCCCGGTCGCTGCCGCGCTGTTCGGCGGCCAGACGGTGCTGGCCGGCATCAGCATCCTGGCGCGGCCCAACTGGTGGCGCTGGCGGCTGTTCTTCATCATCACGGCACTGCCCTTCGTCTGGCTGACCGCGCACCTGGTGCTGCAGCAGGAGATCGATTTCCCGCAGATGCTGCGCTACCTCGGCGGCTTCTATCTCGGCGTCCTGGTGCTGGGCCATTCGGACCGCTTTCCGGTGCGCCTGATCGCCTGGATGGCCTGTGCCGCGATCGCCTGGGTGCTGGTCTGGTCCCTGACCCAGCCGCTGTACCTGCATTCCGGTGAGACCGGCGTGGCGGAGCCGGTGCCCGGCTGGTGGGCCAGCATCTTCGGCAATGGTCGCCTGGCCCCGTACCATGGCGGTTTCGACAACCCCCATTCCAGCGGTTACATGTCGCTCGCCCTGATGATGGTGGTGCACCAGGCGTGGCTGGCGGGGCTGCTGCGCTGGCCCGTCATGCTGGGCTTTGTCGGCCTGTCGATGCTCTACATCATCGGTTGCTTCTCGACCCAGGTGCTGGTGGGCGCGGTGGTCTATTTCGGTGCCTACGGCATGTTCTCGACCCGGTTCTCCCGCCCGATGAAGGCCATCGTGGTGGCGGTGGGCATCGGCGGCATGCTGTTCATCCTGATCGAGAACGAGCAGCGCAAGGCCGAGGTCCGCGTCGATACCAACGTGAAGATCGAGGAACTGGGGTCCGGCCGTCTCGGCACCTGGATGGAGCGGGTGGAGATCATCAGTGCCCGTCCGGCGGGGGAGATCTGGCTGGGCACCGGCATCGGGTCCGACAACATGTCGTCGATCATCTGGCGGCTGAAGGAAACCACCTCCCACAACACCTACCTGACCATGATCATCGAGAACGGGATCCTCGGCTTCTTCGCCTACTGGGGCGCGCTGGTGATGATGATGCTGGCGCTGGGGCGCACGGGGTTGTGCCTGTTCGCGCCGGTCTTCGTCACCGGGCTGATCGGCAACGGCCTGTCCCTGCGGCCAATGCCGTTCATGATGTTTTTCATTGCGGTCTCCATCGCTGTCTGGGCCATGATGCGCCGGGCGGAACAGGGGCGCGCACGGGCCGAGCACCGGCGAAGGATGCGCGAACAGCAGATGGCCGAGACGCTTTCGGGGCGCGACGGCTGGTAGGTTCCGGACGGGGGGGAAACCGATGGCGGACAGCAACGCGGACCAGATCGAGTACTGGAACGGACCCAGCAGCCTGAAATGGGTGCGCAACCAGCAACGCATGGACCTGACCCTCGGCGCTTTCAGCCAGCATGTCATGGACGTGGCGGACGTCAGTCCGGGGGAGAGCGTGCTGGACATCGGCTGCGGCTGCGGTTCCACCAGTCTCGAACTGGGCGCGCGGGTCGGCGGTTCGGGCAGGGTGCTGGGCGTCGATGTCTCGCACCCGATGCTGGAGGTGGCGCGGTCGGTGCCGACCGACCTGCCGGTGGAGTTCGTGGAGGCTGATGCGTCGAGCCACGACCTGGGCCGCGATGCCTTCGACCTGGTGTTCTCCCGTTTCGGCGTGATGTTCTTCGCCGATCCGGACAGTGCCTTCGCGCATATCGGCGGTGCGGTCCGCTCCGGCGGGCGCGTGGCCTTTGCCTGCTGGCGGCCGCTGTCGGAGAATCCCTGGATGCTGGTCCCGGTGCTGGTGGCGAAGGATTTCCTGCAACTGCCGCCCCGTCCGGGACCGGAGGAACCCGGCCCCTTCTCCTTCGCCGATCCGGAACGGGTGAAACGGATCCTGACCAATGGCGGTTTCACCGACATCCAGATCCAGCCCCACGATCACGCGATGGTCATGGGCGACACGGTGGAGGAAGCCATCCAGACGGCGCTGGAGGTCGGGCCGGTCGGCTCCGTCGCCAGCGAGGCGGACGCGGCAACGCAAGAGGCCCTGAACCAGGCGATGGCGAAGAAGCTCTCGGAGTTCGCGACCCCGGACGGCGTGCGGCTGGGTGCCTCCATCTGGTGCGTGACCGCCAGAAAGCCCTGACTGCGGAAGCCCTGACGGTCGCGTCAGCTCTCCCGGCTGCCTTCCTGTTCCAGGCGGCGGGTGGCGCTCTCGATGCTGTCCTGCAGCCGGGCCTGGAAGCTCTTGCGGTCCAGGCCGGGCGGGATCGGCTCCAGGTACTCCAGCACGATGGTGCCGGGGTGCTTGCGGAAGGCGTTGCGGCCCCAGAACAGCCCGGAATTCACCGCCACCGGCACCACCGGAACCCCGAGATGACGGTACAGCGCGGCGGCCCCGGGGTGGTAGCTGCCGCTCTGCCCCGGCGCGACCCGCGTGCCTTCGGGGAAGATGATGATGTGGCGGTCCAGGTCGCGGGCGGCGGCGGCGTCGTGCAGCATGTGTTTCAGCGCGCTCGCCCCCGCCCCCCGGTCGATGGGAATCTGGCGGGTATGGCGGCAGTACCAGCCATAGACCGGGATGCTCAGCAGTTCGCGTTTCATCACAACGGCGGGGTCCGGTACCTCCAGGTGCCAGATGATCGTGTCCCAGGCGGACTGGTGCTTCGACGCGATGATGACCGGGCCGGGCGGCAGGTTGTGTCTGCCCCGGATCTCGTAGCGCAGCCCGACCAGCAGCCGCATGCCCAGGTTGACGCCGCGCGCCCAGACCCGCTGTCCGAACATCACCGCCTGGCGCGGCAGGGCGAGGGCAGGGATGAAGACCAGCAGCGCGATGATGGTCCAGCCGAAGAACCAGATGTTGAACAGGGTGGCGCGGACCAGGCCGGTCATTGCGGCCTCACGTCGCCGATGTCGGCGGTCAGGCGGGCACGCAGCAGGCTGAAGACATACTTGTGATACTCCAGCACGAGGCGCAGGAACGTCCGCCGGTCCTCGGCCCAGCGACCGGGATCGTCGGTGCCGGTGCGGGTCGGCCAGGGTTCCAGCCGGAAGGTGCCGGTGGTGCGCTTCAGCTCCACCAGGCTGCGCGGCATGTGGTAGGCGGCAGTGACGACGACCAGTGACTCCACCTCCTCCCGGATCGCCCAGCGGGCGATCTCCTCCGCATTGCCGACCGTGTCCTTGGCATCCGGCCCCAGCGTGACGCAGCAGTCGATCAGCGCGGCGGCATCCGGGTAGGCATTGGTCAGCGCGGCCTTGTTGGTACGCGTGTCGACGCCGGAGATCAGCATGTGCCGCTCCGGGTTGCGCGACAGCAGCTCCAGCCCCTCCGTGATGCGTCCCTGCGAACCCGTGAGGACCACGATGGCGTCTGCCGCGACCGGGCTCTGGCGCATGTTCTGGATGTCTCCGACGAAGCGGACCAGGCCGCCGACCCAGAGCGCGAACAGGACGAAGATGACGCGGAACAGGAGCTTCATGCCGTTCACCAGCTCGCCCGAAGCAGCTTGAGCACCGTGACCCGCGCCGTGAAGGTGGCGACGATGGCAACGATCAGCGGCAGTGCCGCGATGGCCAGCCAGCCGCCGAGCGACGGTGTCAGGCCACTCAGCAGTGCCGCGCCCTGCAGCCGGGCGGCGGCGGTGGCGAAGAAGATCACGATCAGGCCGGGCAAGGTTCCGGCAATGCCGCCGAACAGGGCCAGGCGCAGCCCGTGGCGCTGGAACCGTTTCGCGATGTAGCCATCGGAGGCACCGATCAGCCGCAGCAGGTCAACGGTCTGGCGCTGGTTGACCAGGGCCGAGCGGGTGGCGAACACGGTGACCAGCATGATGGCCCCCACCGCGACCGCAGCCAGCACCCAGGCCACCAGGCGTGCCAGTCCTGCCAGGTCCTGCAGCGGCGCCAGCCAGGCATCGGCCGAATCCAGTGTCACCTCCGGCCGGGCATCGATCAGGTCCCGCAGCGGCGACCTGTCGGCCCCGGGTTTCAGCCGCACGTCGATCAGTGCCGGCAGGGGCAGCAGGGCCGTGTCCACCTGTGTCGCGTCCCCCAGCCAGGGTTGCAGCATGCGGGCCACCTGTTCACGCGGCAGGTGCTCGATGCGGCTGACCGCCTCCAGCGCCGCCACCTGCTCCACCAGTGCCGGAATGTCGGTGTCACCGGTCGCGACGCGCAGGGTCACTTGGTCGCTCGCCGCCCGGCCCCAGTCGGCGGTCATGGAGGCGAGCGCGAACGCGGTGCCGAGCGCGATGGCGCACATCAGCGACAGCGCCGCCACGATCCATGGCACGAAGCGGCTGGAGGGATCACGCTCCAGGGAAAGCTCGGAGACCGCCATTCAGGCCGCTCCCGCCGGCTGGTGGCTCAGCTTGCCGTCCTCCAGGTGCAGCAGCGGATATCCGTACTGCCCCGGCAGGGAGAGATCATGCGTCGCGATCACGATGGTGGTGCCGAGGGTGTTCAGCTTCACGAACAGCCGCATCAGCCTCTCCCCCATCTCCTGGTCGACATTGCCGGTCGGCTCGTCTGCCAGCAGCAGGCGCGGGCTGGAGATGACGGCACGCGCGATGGCCACGCGCTGCTTCTCGCCGCCTGACAGGGTCGGCGGGCGTGCCTGGGCCTGCTGGCTGAGACCGACCCAGTCGACCAGTTCCCGCACGATCTCGTCGATCCTCTCCGGGTCCATGCTGGCCGCGACCTTCAGCGGCAGGGCCACGTTCTCCTGCGCCGACAGGTGGTCCAGCAGGCGGAAGTCCTGGAACACGACACCGATTCGCCGCCGCAGCAGCGGCACCTCCCGCGCCGGCATGTCCTGCATGTCGTGGCCGAAGACGCGCATCAGCCCGCGGCTGGGGCGGCGGCTGAGATGCAGCAGGCTGAGCAGCGACGACTTGCCCGCGCCGGAGCGCCCGGTCAGGAAATGGAATGACCCCTCCGCGAGTTCCAGGTCCAGGTCACGCAGCACTTCCGGGCCGGTGCCATAGCGCAACCCGACATTGCGCATGGTGACCAGCGGTTCGCCGGTTCCGTCTGTCCCCTGCTGTTGCACGTCTGTCTCGCCCTGACTGCCTTGAACTCATCCGGGCCCGTCATGGGGGCCCGTGCGGGGGTCGCCGCCTTGAACGGCGGATCATTCAGTGCCTATATGGCCTGATCGCCCGGCTGTCGACCGGGTTGGACGACTGGCAGACGAGCCCGCGAATGATATTGACCTGTCCGGCCTGTGCAACGCGCTATGTGATTGGCGACGATGTGTTCCGGGCCGGAGAACGCGAAGTGCGCTGCGCCCGGTGCGGCCATCGCTGGACCACCGACGGCAGCGATGCGGTCGACGAGGTCGATGCGCGCATGCAGCTGCAGAACGAGGCACCGGCACCCGATCGCGAGTCACGCACCGAATCACCGCCGGAGCCTCCCGCCGCCGACCAGGTCGGTTTCGGCCTGAACGACCTGCCCGGCATGGATCGGGCGGCCCAGGAAGACGACGAGGATGATGATCCGGTTGCGGATGATCCCCGTCCCGCGCCCGAACCCCTGGCCGCAGAGCCGGAACCGCCGGCGCGGAAGGACAGGCCACGCCAGAGGAAGCCGATGGCGGAGCCGGCGGAGCCGCGTGGTCGCAGGCGCACGCCGGTCTGGGTCTGGCTTGGCTGGGTGGTCCTGCTGGCCTGCATCGGCGGGCTTGCGGCTGCGCTGGTCCTGATGCGCGGGCCGCTGGTGGAGGCATGGCCGCCGCTGCAACGGCTCTATGACACGGTCGGGTTCGCGACGGGTGACGCGGCCGGGACCGCGCAGAAGGCGCCTGCCGTGGCACTGGCGGTGGAAAGCTCCGAACTGCAGCAGGGCGAGGGAGGGCGACAGCTCAACCTGCTGATCCGGCTGACCAACACCACGGAGGAGAAGCAGCCCCTGCCCATCGCCGTCGTGCACCTGCTGCGCGAGGATGGGGAAACGGAGAAGACGGAGCGGATCAGGCTGCCCGCGGACCAGCCGCTGGCGGCAAAGGAGAGCCGGGTCATGGCCCTGCGGCTGAGCGATGTGCCTGCCGCCGTGACCGGTGTCCGGGCCGAGAGCGAAGCCGGGGCCGGGCACTGAGCATGGGCAGCCTTGCAGCCACCGGCGCGGCGGCTATCATTGCGAATCGCTTGCAGGGCGGGGTGCGGTAGGCATGGCAAGGGTTCTCGTCGTCGATGACGAACCGGATATCAGGGACATCGTTTCACGGGCGCTGCGCCATGCAGGCCACGAGGTCGATGTGGCGTCCGACGGCGCGGCGGCACTGGAGCGCCTGGAACAGGACTCCTATGACCTGCTGCTGACCGACATCGTCATGCCGATCATGGACGGCGTGGCGCTGGCTTTGAAGGCGGGCAAGTCCTGGCCGGACATGTGCATCCTGATGATGACCGGCTATGCCAACGAACGCGACCGCGCCCACAATCTCGACCTGCTGATCCACGACATCGTCGTTAAGCCTTTCACGGTCGACGAGATCATCCTGAAGGTCGGCGACGCGCTGCAGGCGTGATCGGTACGGGAGAGGGACGGAACAGGCCGCAAGAGGCTCAGGCTGCGGACTGTCCCGGTCGCCCCCGACTGCTATTCGCCATCATCCACGCCGGTGAGCATCCGCGGGGCGGAATAGCGGTGGAAGCCCTGGTAGGGCCTGGCGCGGTCATGGTCGGGAATGGTCCAGTCCTGCCGGATCGACAGGCTGGCACCATGCACGTAGTAGCTGGCGCCGGTGACGTATGATGCCCCCTCCGACAGCAGGAAGCAGATGACCGAGGACACTTCCGATTCGGTGCCCATCCGCTTGAACGGCATCTTCTTCGTGTTCTCGCGGAACTTCTGCTGCATCTCCGGGCTGTAGGTGTCCATGCCGGAAGAGGCGATGTAGCCCGGCACCACGGCGTTGATCCGGACCCCGGACGGTGCCCACTCGACGGCCAGCGTCTCGGTGACGCTCATCATGCCGGACCGTGCGGCACCGGTATGCACCATCGCTGGCGTGCCGCTGGTCGGGTCGGCGACGATGTTGACGATGGCGCCGCCATGGTCGCGCATCCACTGCACGAAGCACTGTCGCGCGGCAGAGAAGCCGGAGACGAGGTTGTTGCGCACGACTGTCTCGAAGCCCTTCTGGCTCATGTCGGCGGCAGGGCTGGTGAACTGCCCCCCGGCATTGTTGACCAGCCCGTCGACGCGGCCCGTCCGGGCGATCACGTCGGCGACCATGGCCGTCACCGCTTCCTCGTCCCGCAGGTCGCAGGCATGGGTGATGGCCTGGCCGCCATCCTCCGCGATCTCGGCGGCGACAGCCTCCAGCTTCTCCATGCGCCGCCCCACCAGCGCCACCGTCGCACCCAGCGAGGCAAGCTCGTGCGCCGTGCAGCGGCCGATCCCCGATCCACCGCCGGTGACGATGATGGTCTGTCCCCCGAACAGGTCTTCCCTGTAGATCGAACGGTATCCCATGGCGCATCCTCCCCGTGTCGCCAGTTCAGTCCGGCAAGCACTTTCGGCGATCCGTGCCGGGTCTGTCCATGTTGCAGGCTGCCCGCACCGGCGATGGCTGCAATTCACCCGTTGCAACACGGTGACAGGCTCGGTTGCCTTGCATGGCAACGGTCACACTTCCCTAACTGTCTGCTTGTAAGATTGCGGCAAAGCAGCCAAATAGGTTAAGGCTTCAATGATTTGACCGGTCCTGCTGCGCAACATTGTTGCCTGGGCCGGAGGCGGAGAAAGCGGGGCAGGCATGCGGAAGTTCTCAGGGACCGGGCTCAGATCAGTCGTTCTTGCAGGGGCTGTCGGGCTGGCCGCACTGGTCGGTACGTCGCCCGCGATGGCCGACACGCCGCGTGATCCGTACGAGCAGACCAACCGCGACATCTTCGAATTCAACCTGGGGCTGGACCGGGGCGTGATCCGCCCGGTTTCCCGGGGGTACCGCACCATCACGCCGGCACCGTTGCGTAGCGGCCTTTCCAATGCGCTGGAAAACCTGACGGAGCCGCAGACCCTGTTCAACAACATCCTGCAGGGCGATGCGGAGGCCGGGTGGAACACCTTCATGCGGTTCATGATCAACACGACGGTTGGTCTGGGTGGCCTGTTCGACATCACCACGGAAGGCAACTTCGAACGCCGGAAGGAAGATTTCGGCCAGACGCTGGCGGTGTGGGGTGCCGATTCGGGTCCCTACCTGATGCTGCCGCTGTTCGGCCCGTCGAACACGCGTGACACCGCGGGCAAGGTGGTGGACATCTTCACCGACCCGTTCGGCCTGGTCTTCGGCTTCGTCCCGGCGGTGGTACGCACCGGCACCGGCATCATCGACGACCGTTCCGAGACCATCGAGGCTTCCGAATCGCTGGAGGCGACCTCGCTGGACCTCTACGCCACGGTCAGGACGCTGCATTTCCAGAACCGGGAGTTCCAGATTCGCAACGGCGCGCCTGCGCCGCTGGATGACCTCTACAGCGACCTGGAACTGCAGAAGGACGTTTCCGTCCGCTTCCCCCGCGTGGAGAAGAACTGAGAGCGGACGGCCTGTCCGCGTCAGTCCCCCGCCATTCCGAACACCTTCAGCAGGAAGGCATGGTTGCGGGCGATCTCGTGCAGCTTGTCGAATCGCCCTGCCGAGCCGCCATGTCCTGAATCCATGTTGATCTGCAGCAGCAGCAGGCTGTCGTTCGTGCGGGTGGCGCGCAGCTTTGCCGCCCACTTGGCCGGTTCCCAGTAGGTGACGCGCGGGTCGGTCAGGCCGCCCGTGATCAGCATCGCCGGATAGTCCATCGCCGCGACATTGTCATAGGGGCTGTAGGACTTCATCAGGTCGTGGACTTCCCTGGACGTGACCGGGTTGCCCCATTCGGTCCATTCCGGCGGGGTGAGGGGCAGGCTGTCGTCCAGGATCGTCGTCAGGCAATCGACGAAGGGAACCTCCGCCACCACCGCGCGCCAGAGCGTCGGCGCCATGTTCGCCGCCGCGCCCACCAGCATGCCGCCGGCACTGCCGCCATGGATGGCGATGTTGCCGTGACCTGCCATTCCGGTCGCGACCAGGTGTTCCCCCGCCGAGACGAAATCACGGAAGGTATTGGTCTTCTTCAGCAGCTTGCCCTCGGTGTACCAGCGATAGCCCTTCTCCATGCCGCCCCGGATATGGGCAATGACATAGGTGAAGCCCCGGTCCACCAGGCTGAGGCGGTGGGGGCTGAAGCTGGCGGGCATCGACATGCCGTAGGAACCGTAGCCGTAGAGCAGCAGCGGGCGGTCGGGCGCAGGCGGCAGGTCATTGCGGTGCAGCAGGGTGAGCGGGATCATCTCCCCGTCATGGGCGCGGGCCTGCAGTCGACGCACGGTGTAGCGTGCCGGATCGTGCCCGGAAGGGATCTCCTGCGACTTCACCAGCACCCGTTGCCGGGTGCGCATGTCGTAGTCGAAGGTCTGCTCCGGCGTGGTGGGGGAGGAATAGGAGAAGCGGAGCGTGTCGGAGACATATTCCCCTCCCGCAATGCCGAGGCTGTAGGCTTCCTCGTCGAAGGCGATGCTGTGCTGCGTCCCGCTGGCGGTCTCCGTGACCACGATGCGCGGCAGTGCGTTCACCGTCTCCAGGTGCACCAGCCAGTCGCCGAAGGCCCGCACGGCGCGCAGCAACCGCCCGTCCCGCGCCGGTTCCAGGTCGGTCCAGTGGCTCTCCTCCGGCCGGTCGAGCGGGGTCGTCATCAGCTTGTAGTCGACGGCACCGTCGCGGTTGGTGCGGATGATGAAACGGTCGCCCTGGTCGGTGACGTCGTAATCGTGCCCGTCCCGCCGTGCGGCGATCAGCCGGGGCTTGGACTGCGGGCTGTCGGCGGGGATGAAACGCACTTCCGAGGTCTCGGAGGCGTGGGAGACGAGGTAGACGAAGCGGCGGCTCTCCCCGTCATCCAGGCCGAGGAAATAGCCGCTGTCCGGCTCGTGATACACCAGCCGGTCATTGGCCGGATCGTCGCCGATGCGGTGGCAGTAGGCGCGGTCGGGCCGGAGATCGTCATTCAGCAGGGTGTAGAAGTAATGGGTGCTGTCCGCCGCCCAGATCACCTCCCCGCTGGTGCCGATGGGCCCTGTCTCGACGACAGCGCCGGTCGCCAGGTCCCTGACCTCGATGCCGTAGAGCTCGGAGCCAAGGGTGTCGCAGCTCCAGGCCAGCAGCCGGTGGTCGGGCGAATGGCGCAGCGCGCCCAGCCGGAAGAAGTCATGGCCCTGCGCCATCGCATCGCCGTCGAGCAGGACTTCGGTCGTGCCGCTGTCGCGCGGCATGCGGCAGAACTGGGGGTGTTCCGCGCCGGGCAGGAAGCGGGTGAAGTAGGCGTGCGGACCGTCCGGTGCGGGCGGGCTGGAATCGTCCTGTTTCAGGCGGCCCTTCAGTTCCCCGAAAAGGTCACTGCGCAGTTCCGCCACATCGGCCAGCCGGGCATCGGCATAGGCGTTCTCCGCCTCCAGGTAGGCACGGATGTCGGGGTCGAGCACGGACGGGTCGCGCATCACCTCCCGCCAGTTCGCGTCGCGCAGCCAGAACCAGGGATCCTCCCGCGTATCGCCATGGGCGGTCAGGCTGTGCGGGCGCTGTTCGGCGCGGGGGGGCAGGGTATCGGACACGTCTTTCGCTCCATCACAGACCGGTTCTCTCCGGTCGATGGTTAGAGTGTTTCAGGTCCCAGCGGAAGGGGCGGTGGCGGGGTGCGCGATCCCGGGGAGGGGGTCAGATGCGGACCAGAGGCTGCATCAGGCGCGGCACCCAGCCAGTGAACTCCAGCGGTGCATCGGTGGCGATGACGCAGATGCAGTCCGTATCGGCGTCGGAGACCGGCTGATGCGTGACTTCCGGATCCAGGTCGGCCACGTCGCCGGGCATGAAACGCCCGATCTCGTCGGTGTAGGAACCGGAGATGATCATCGTCATCTCGTGGCCGCCATGACTGTGCTGCGGCACGGCACGTCCCGGCGCGATGCGCAGCAGCCGCACCATGGCCTCGCCGGTGCCGACACGGGCCTGGCGGATGCCGGGACCGACCAGCCGCCAGCGCAGGCTGTCCAGGTCCTCCGGCAGCATGGCACCCAGCGGGTGCGGCAGGTGGTGGCCGGTCGCGGGCGCGGACGGCGCGGTGATCGGTGCCTCCGCCCCGGCCTCTCCGTCGATGGCCGCCAGTGCCCGGTCCAGCGCACCGGCGCCGACCACGACAGGCGCGATCGCGTCCAGCAGCACGCCGCCGATGGCCTCGGCCTCGGCGACGCGTGCGCGGCAGGTCGGGCAGACCGCCAGGTGTGTTGCGACGATTGCGGACAGTGCCGTCGGCAGACCGCCGGAGGCGTAGCTCAGCAGCGTCGCTTCGTTCGGGTGATGACGTACCATCATCTCTCATCTCCCAGTGCAGTCCGGATCTTGCGGAATGACAGCCTCAGCCGCGACTTCACCGTGCCCAGTGGCAGGGAAAGCCGCTCCGCGATCTCAGAATGTGTCAGGCTGTCGAAGAAGGACAGCCGCACGATCTCGACCTGTTCCGGCGGCAGCTGCTCCAGCGCCGCCCTGACCCGCACCTGATCCTCCCGGGACTGGGTGAATTCCTCCCCCGACTGGGGCGGATCGGGCTGGAACATCGGGTCTTCCGGGTCCGGCTCCGGGCGGCTCACCCGGCGCAGGACGTCGATGCGCTTGTTGCGGGCGATGGTGAAGATCCAGGTCGAGGCACCGGCCCGCGCGGCATCGAACTGCGCCGCCTTGGTCCAGACCGTCACCATCGTCTCCTGCATGATCTCCTCGGCCATTTCCTCGCTCATGCCCGACCGCATGATGAAGCCCTTCACGCGCGGTGCGAAATGCGCGAACAGTTCGGCAAAGGCCGCACGGCTACGCGAATTGGCCACATCCAGCAGCAGGCGGTTCAGTTCCGGAATGGTCGGAGCAGCCGTTCCAGCCGGTTCCGAACCCGTTACCTGTTTCAATGCAGCCCTCATGCAGCGATCTACGTGCGCCGGTCCGGACCGGATCAGGACCGCGTGCAGATTTCCTGCACCCTGTCCGACGGGTGATCCGCCGTCCCCGCATTACCGTAGCCTATGGTCACGACACGATGTCCGGCAACCGGTCAGCGGTCGGTTGTGCAGTAACGTTGGTCGCAGGCAGGAAATTCATGAGCTCAACCCCGAAAACCGGACGGAACATCGCCATCATCGGGTCCGGCATCGCGGGAATGTCCGCCGCATGGCTGCTGTCGAGGGAAAACAGGGTCACGATCTATGATCGCGCCGAGCACATCGGGGGCCATGCCAACACTGTGGAGGTCGATCCCGGTGACGGCAGGATCGCGGTCGATACCGGTTTCATCGTCTTCAACGACCGCAACTACCCCAACCTGAATGCCCTGTTCCGGCACCTGGACGTGCCTGTCGCCAGGTCCGACATGTCCTTCGCCGTATCCAGCGACGAAGGCCGGTTCGAGTATGGCGGTGCTGCTCCGTTGAAGCTGTTCGGCCAGCGCCGCAACCTGGTCCGGCCCGACTTCTGGCGCATGCTCGCGGACATCCGCCGCTTCTACGCGGAGGCGAGGCAGGATGTCGCCAGCACGCCGGAGGCGATGAGCTTGCGGGAATATCTCGGCCAGCACCGGCTGGGCGAGGCGTTCGTGCGTGACCACCTGCTGCCGATGACGGCTGCCATCTGGTCCACACCGGCGGAGCAGATGCTGGACTACCCGGCACAGAGCCTGTTCCGTTTCATGGACAATCATGGCCTGCTCGGCCTTTCCAACCGGCCGCAATGGTACACGGTGCAGGGCGGCAGCCGGGAATATGTGAAGCGGCTGACGGTCGGGTTCCGCGACCGGTTCCGGCTCAACACGGCGGTGGAGGCGGTGACGCGGCTTCCCGACGGCGTGCGGATCGAGGACAGGCAGGGCGGTGTCGAGGAGTTCGACGAGGTGGTCTTCGCCTGCCACGCCGACGAGGCGTTGGGCCTGATCAAGGATCCCGACGGGGCGGAATGGCGGATGCTCGGCGCCTTCCGCTACCAGCGCAACGTGGCGATGCTGCATACCGACCGCACGCTGATGCCGAAGCGTCGCCGCGTCTGGGGCAGCTGGAACTATCTCAGCCGGTCCCTGTCGGCCAACGACGAGTCCCCCCAGCTCTGCGTCAGCTACTGGATGAACCGCCTGCAGCCGCTGCCCACGCGCCACGACCTGTTCGTCACCCTGAACCCGGTGGAACAACCGGCGGAGGGGACAATCCTGCGTTCCGTCCCCTATGATCATCCCCTGTTTGATGCGGCGACGGTGCGGATGCGCAGCCTGATCTGGAACATCCAGGGCCATCGCAACACCTGGTTCTGCGGCAGTTACCTGGGGGACGGGTTTCATGAGGATGGCATCCAGGCCGGACTTGCGGTGGCGGAGGCACTCGGCGGCACACGCCGCCCCTGGACGGTCGAGGCGGAATCCGGGCGTCTTGGCCTGCCGCCGGGCTGGCCCGAACTGATGACCAACGCGCGCCAGGCGGCCTGAGCGTGGCACCCGCAGCATACCGGCCCGCCGGCAGCATCTACGAGGGACGGGTCGTCCATGTCCGCTACCGCCCGAAACGGCACCGGCTGAGCTACCGCGTGTTCTCCCTCGGGCTGGATGTCGACCGGCTGGACGAGCTTGATGCCTCGCTGCGGCTGTTCGGCAGTGGCCGTCGCGCGCTGCTGTCCTTCCGCGCGGAGGATCACGGGCCGAAGGACACGGCCATCGGCCTGCGTCCGTGGATCGAGGGCCTGCTGCGTGACATCGGCCAGCGAGCCCCGGCCCGGATCGAGATGCTGACCTACCCGCGGCTGTTCGGTTACGTCTTCAATCCGCTCACCGTCTGGTTCTGCCGCGACGGGAACGGGGTACTCCGTGCCATTGTCTACGAGGTGCACAACACCTTCGGCGACCGCCATGCCTACGCCATTCCCGTGGAGGGAGAGGATGACCGGCTGGTGATGCAGCAGGCGGAGAAACGGTTCTTCGTTTCACCCTTCATCGCCAATACCGGAAACTACCGGTTCCGCGTGCGCCCGCCCGGAAGGGATGTCTCCGTCGTTGTCCGTCACGCAGACGCCGATGGTCCGCTGCTGGATGCGGGTTTCAGCGGCCGACGCCGGCCGCTCACCGACCGGCAGATCGTCTCGACGGTCTTGCGTCATCCGCTGATGACCCACAAGGTTGTTGCAGGGATCCACTGGGAGGCAGCGCGGTTGTGGCTGAAAGGCATTCCGTTCCTCGGGCGACCGGCCAGTTCGTGGCGCAGTTGAAACACGGGCCGAGACCGCGGCAGCAGCCGGACAGGATGACGTTCAGGGAGTTCCCATGAGCACGATCGATACCACCGGAGATCGCAAGCACCAGGATGCGATGGAGGCGATGCTGCAGGACCTGAGCGCCCGTGGACGCAGCGGCTTCATGCGCCGCCGCGGCGGTGCGCTGCTCTGGGTGCCGGTGCTGCGGCGGATCGCGGCCTGCATCAGCCGGGGACAGATCATCTTCCATCGCCCGGACGGGCGGTCGCTGAGCGCGGGCTCGCGCAGCAGCGGCGCGGAACCGGTGGCGGAGGTCGTGCTGCATCGCTGGCGCGCGCTGCGGCGGCTGGTGACCGGCGGCGAGCTTGGCTTTGCGGAGGGATACCTGGCCGGAGACTGGTCGACGCCGGACCTCGCGGCCTTCTTCCAGGTGGTGCAGATGAACCGTGCCGCGCTGGTCGCGCAGTCGCAGGGGCTGGCACCGCGCCGCTGGCTCGACCTGCTCTCCCATCGCCGAAATGCCAATTCACGCCGCGGTAGCCGTCGCAACATTGCCTATCACTACGACCTGGGGAACACGTTCTACGCCCCCTGGCTGGATGGCAGCATGACCTATTCCTCCGCGCTGTTCACCGACGGGGAAGGGGAGGAGACGCTGGCCGAGGCGCAGGCGGCGAAGTACCGGGCGATCCTGGACATGGCGCATGTCGGCCAGGGCGACCGGGTGCTGGAGATCGGCTGCGGCTGGGGCGGTTTCGCGGAGATCGCGGCGCGGGAACGCGGTGCCGACGTCACCGGCATCACCCTGTCGACGGAGCAGTTGCGCCATGCCAGGGACCGCATCGCCGATGCCGGACTTTCCGATCGCGTCCGCTTTGACCTGACCGACTATCGCGACACCACCGGCACCTATGACCGGATCGTCTCCATCGAGATGTTCGAGGCGGTGGGAGAGGAGAACTGGCCGGCCTATTTCCGCACCGTGCATGACCGGCTGCGGCCCGGCGGTGAGGCCGTGATCCAGGTCATCACCATTGATGACGGGGCCTTTCCGGCCTATCGCCGCCGTGCCGACTTCATCCAGCGCTACATCTTTCCCGGCGGCATGTTGCCGTCTCCCGGTGCTTTTCGCAGTGCCGCGCGGGATGCGGGGCTGGAACTGGCGGGGGAGCGCTTCTTCGGCCGCAGCTACGAACGCACGCTGCGGCTCTGGCAGGAATCCTTCGAACGTGCCTGGCCGGAGATCAGCCGCCTGGACGGTTTCGACGAGCGGTTCCGCCGGATGTGGCGCTATTACCTGCTGTTCTGTGCCGAAGGCTTCCGTGACGGCCTGATCGACGTTGCCCTGTTCCACCTGAAACGCAGCTGATCGGGGGCGGTCAGGCGGCCGCCTTCGGCTGCTGCAGGGCCGCCAGCGCCCGGTCCAGCGCGTCACCCTCCGGGTCCGACAGCGCGGCGTCGAGAAGGGTGCGGAATGCCTTCGCGGGCGGGCGGGCGGCCTTGCAGGCGGGGATCGCTTCCATCAGCAGGCCGAAATTGCGGATGCCGCGCCGGTGCGTGTCGGAATAGCCGCGTACCACCTTGCCCGCCACCGCGATCTCCCGTGCCAGGTCGTAGTCGACCTCCAGCGCGCCGGTGATGGCCGCGAGCCAGCGGTCGATGCGCTGCTGCTCCTCCGCGTAGCGCAGGGTGCGGGGACGCCAGTGTTTCAGCTTCGACAGCAGCCACATCGGCAGGAACCCCCTGATCCGGGTCGAGGAGACATGCATGCCGACATTCAGCCGGTGGCGCAGCCCGGCGCGGTCGGCCAGCCCGATGAGCCATCGCCCCGGACCCGGCGGCAACAGGGAGGCCACCTCGTCCACGCCCGGCTTCAGGAACTCGGTGATGGTCACGGGCTCGTCGGCACCGGCCTTCACCTCCGCTCGCACCCGGGCCACCCGTTCGGGGCGGATCTTCAGGTCGGCCACGCGGATCAGGTCCTCGAATGCCATCCAGACCGCCAGCCGCCGCGTCACCTCCCGGCTGACAGCGTGGGAGCGGGAGGATCCGCCACGTGCCGCGTCGGCCTTCACCAGCGGTTCCAGGCGGTCGAGGTAGTAGCGCGCATAGCCGACGCCCTGGTAGTCGATCAGCCGCCGCGCACCCTCCCGCGCCAGTTCCTGCAGCATGCCGGGCAGGTTGCGGTTGATGCGGTCGGTCAGGGTCCGGTCGCCCAGCCCGTCATCGTCGCTGACACCGGCGGCGCTCTCCGCCTTCGGCAGCCGCTCCCCCTGCGCCATGCGGAACCCGAGATCGAAACCGGCCAGGTTGGCCTCCACGGCGATTCCCCCGGCACGGATCGCATCCTCGAAGGCGTCCCGTTCCAGCGGCAGCACCTTCGCCCCGGCCATGGCACCGAACAGCACGGCATTGATCACCGTGCCCGCACGCTCCGCCTCCGCGCGCATGTCGAACAGCACCTGGCGGGCCGCCATCTGCTCTGCCGCCCGCCGCACCCGCTCCGCGTCGTAGCGCCCGTCCGCCATCGCGGACTTCTCGGCGATGGCATAGATGCGATGGGTGGAGGCGATCAGGGTGGTGCGATCCGGCGTGACGAAACCGTTCTCCAGCGCACGCCCGGCCTCCAGCAGTTCGGAGGCGACCATGACATCGACATTGCCGGGACTGGCCGTCAGGCCCATCACCGGCTGGCGACCGTCCCCGGGTTCCCGCTCCATGATCTCGATGTAGTAGGTGGTGGCACCGGTGCGCTGCGCCACGCCGGGGATGGAGGTCTGCTGCACCCAGTGCCCGGCGGCACCGGCTGCCGCCACCAGCCACCCGGCCAGCACGCCGCCGCCTTCCCCGCCCAGCGCGGCGATCAGCACCGTCGTCGTGCGGCGCTCGCTCACGCGGCATCCCCCTGCCGGGCCGGCGCGGACGCCCTGCCGGAAAGCCGGCCGATCACCCGGTCGCGCAGCCGCTGCCGCCAGCGGTCGAAGCGACCCGGATTGCGCACGATGTCGGCCTTGAAGAAGGACGGGCAGAGTACCGCGGCGTGGCTGACCTCCCCGCACAGGCCGCAGCCGACGCAGTCATTGTTCACATGTGCCACCGGGTCGTCGCGCAGCGGATCGCTGGTCGGCTTCACGGAGAGCGAGGGACAGCCGGACAGCCGGATGCAGCTGTGGTCGCCGGTACATACATCCTCGTCAACGCCGAAGCGGGTGCGGACGACGCGGTTCCCGGCCTTCACCTTCGCGCTGATCTCCGGCTTGATGCGCCGCTGCCGGGCGAGCTGGCATTCGCCGTCGGCAATGATCACCTTCAACCCGTCGCGTTTCGTCGTCATGGCATCGCGCAGGGTGGCGATGACCTTCGATACCGAGTAGGTCCGGACATGGCGGATCCACTTCACGCCAACCCCGCGCAGGGCCCGTTCGATGTCCTGGCCATCGGGCTGGTAGGCACCGCTGCGGATGCCGCCACCCTTTACCGACGACGGGATCGCCTGGTGGCCGGTGGCGGAGGTGTAGCCGTTGTTCATGATCACCAGCACGCCGTCATCATTGTTGAAGACGGCATTGGCCACACCGCTGGTCAGGCCGTTGTGCCAGAAACCGCCGTCGCCCATCACGGAGACCACGCGCCGCTCCATGTTCGGTGCGATGCCGGTGGAACTGGCCAGTCCCAGGCCGTAGCCCAGCACCGTGTTGCCGATGTTGAACGGCGGCAGGGTGGAGAAGGTGTGGCAGCCGATATCGGCGGAGACATGGAACTTTCCCACCTTCTGCTCGGCCAGCTTCATGGCGGAGAAGACCGGGCGCTCCGGGCAGCCGGTGCAGAACCCCGGCGGCCGGGTCGGGATCGGTTCGCCCAGCAGCCGCACCGCCTTCGCCCTGGCATCGACGATCTGCTGGAAACGCTGCAGCACGGGGGCGAGATCGACACCCTTCGGCACCGCGCCCTCGATGAAGCGGGCGACGCCGCGCAAGACGGTCTCCCCGGTATATTCCCCGGCCAGCGGCAGCAGGTCCTTGCCCATCACCCGGGTCTGCACGTCCGACTTCCGCAGGATCGCGTTCACCGCGTCCTCCAGGTAGGCGGGCTGGCCTTCCTCCACCATCAGCACCGCGCGCTTCGATGCGCAGAAGGCGGTGACTTCGCTCGGCACCAGCGGATAGGTCACGTTCAGGCAGTAGATCGGCACCGCGCTCTCACCGAAGGCATCGGCCAGCCCGATCTGCTGCAGCGCCCGGATGACGGCGTTGTACATGCCGCCCTGGCAGATGATGCCGACATCGTCCGCCGTGCCGGGGAAGGTCTCGTTCAGCCCGCGGTCGCGGATGAAGTCGATGGCGGCGGGCCAGCGCCGGTCGATCTTGTCCTTCTCCTGCACGTAGGTGGAGGGCGGCAGGCAGACGCGGCCATAGTCGAAGCTGGGGTCGGTGATGCGGTTCTGGCCGGAAAAGGTGCCGCGCCGGTTGGCCTTGGTCTTGAAGCGGCCATGCACGTGGCAGGCGCGGATGCGCAGTTCCAGGATCACCGGGGTGCCGGAGGCTTCCGACAGCTCGAAACCCTGCTCGACCATCGCCACGATCGAGGGCAGG
This sequence comes from Minwuia sp., assembly GCA_965228535.1. GTDB lineage: Bacteria > Pseudomonadota > Alphaproteobacteria > Minwuiales > Minwuiaceae > Minwuia. Next base: position 890,667 of record CBDDHU010000004.1, read on the forward strand.
TTGGGGCGCGGGTCCAGCAGCCAGAGCTGTGACTTCATGGCGAAGGCGTGGCTGCGTTCCTGGATGATGGAGGAACCCTCGCCGTAATCCTCCCCGATCACGATCATCGCCCCGCCGGTGACGCCGGCCGATGCCAGGTTGGACAGGGCGTCGGAGGCGACATTGGTGCCGACGGTGGACTTCCAGGTCGCGGCGCCGCGCACGGGATAGTTGATGGAGGCACCCAGCATGGCCGCCGCCCCGGCTTCCGAGGCGCAGGTCTCCACGTGCACGCCAAGCTCGTCCATGATCGGGCGGGCATCGTTCAGCACGTCCATCAGGTGGCTGACCGGCGCGCCCTGGTAGCCCCCGACGTAGGAAACGCCGGACTGCAGCAGCGCCTTGGTGACCGCCAGGATGCCCTCACCCTCGAAGGTCTCCCCGTCGCCCAGCCGCAGAAGCTCGACTTCCTTCTTGAAACTGCGTTCGGCCATGCCCTGTCCCCGATGCTGTACGGCAAGGGACTATAGCGCGATGCGGGGTGGTTCAGCGACCGTTGATCAACTGGTCCAGCGGCCCCAGCTTGTTCACGGAGATCATGTCGCGCACCTTCCTGACATAGAGCGCGCCTTCCTCAGAATACTTGTCCAGGTGACCCGCCAGTTCGTGTCCGGTGACGGCCTTGCCTGCCTTCGCCAGCTTCTCGCGTGCCTTGCGCAGCCGGGTGTACGGACCGGCCGTGTTGAGGTTGGTCATGTAGCCCCGCACGGAGGCCAGCAGGTTGCGGAAGCTCTTCACCGCGTGGGTCTTGCCCTCTTCCCGGTCCTTCGGGACGATCCCCTCGCCCTCCGTCCATGTCCACTGGCCGAACAGGGCGTTGCCCTGGCGCGCGAAGCGGGAACGGCCCCAGCCGCTTTCCAGCGCGCCCTGTGCCAGCGCGAGTGACGGCGGCACCAGGTCGACCCGCCGCAGCAGCAGATCCCAGTCGATCTTCCCCGTCTCGGCATCCAGGGCGCGGTAGCGCCCTGCCGTGCGGTTCAACCAGTCCCGGTCGCGCCGCGACATGTCCGGGTGGTCGCGCAGCGCGATCAGCCGGTCACGCTGCATGGCGATCTCCCCGTTCACCTGCATGACCAGTGGCAGCAGGGCGCGGAAGAACAGGCTCTTGCGCACCTCCGTCGGCATCTCGTTGGTCCAGTCACCCGGCAGCTTCACCAGGACGAAGGCCGGTGGCGGATCGCCGGCGCGCACGTTCTCAAGCGTGTAACCGACCGATTCGTAGCGCGAGGCCAGACCCGACACGGTGCGCGGCTTGATCAGCTTCGGCTGGGCCAGGATCAGCGGGCGGGAGGAGGTGGTCACGGCGGCACGCATCTTTGTGCCCGTGTCGATGTTCACGACCAGCGTCGCCATGCCGAGCAGCGGCAGGACCACCGCCAGCAGCACCAGCAGGTGCAGCAGCGCGGGCGGTCCCTTCCGTGCCTGCATGCTCATGAGGCCGGCTGGCTCAGCCGTGCCGTCGATGCGCCCTCGATCCAGGCATCGTCGAAGTCACGGAAGCGATTGACGACAATGATGTCGCGCAGGGTGTCGACATATTCCTCGCCGGTCTCGGCATAGCGGGTCAGGCCCTCGGCCAGGGTCCAGCCATCCACCGGCTTGCCCGACGCCCGTAGCGCCGCCCGACGGGCACGCAGCTCGGCATAGGCGGGATGGCGGTTGATGTTGCGCATGTACATCTGCACCGACTGCAGCAGGCTGCGGAAGGCCCGCACCTCGTAGCTCTCGCCCTCGGCCCGTGCGTGCGGCACGATCCCGGCCCCTTCGGACCAGGTGCGCTGGCCGTACAGGGCATTGCCCTGCACCGCGAAACGGGAGCGACCCCAGCCGGACTCGGTCACCGCCTGTGCCAGTGCCAGCGACGGCGGCACGACGTCCACCCGCGTCCTGAGCGCGGCGATCCGCTGTTCCACCGTCTCGGCCTCGACGCGGTAGTCCGCGGCCAGTTCGTTCAGCCAGTCATGGTCCTCACGCGTCATCGGCAGACCGCGGCGGACCACGCGGTCCTGCAGTTCCAGCAGCTGCGCACGCTTGGCCAGCAGGCGGGAATTGGATTCCAGCACCAGCGGCAGCACCAGGCGGATGAAGGTCCGCTTCATGGTGGCAACGTCACCGATCTCGCTGAGATGCTCCGGCAGTTCGGAGACAAACACCGCAGGCACGGGCGCGTCGCCGCGTCGGACCGCCGCCAGGTCGTATTCCAGCTTCCGCAGTTCCCAGCCCGATGCGGTGGCCAGGCTGGCTGCTCCGGCTCCATCAACTGTCGAATTCAGTTCCTGCGGCGACGCCAACACTGCCTGCCCGGCGGCACTCAACAGAAAACCGGCACAAGCAACGACAGCGGCCGCCCGAAAGCGTCCGACTCGCTTCATTGCACACTCTTCCTCTCAACCTTCCGACCGCAATCCACGCCGGTCGGGTCCCGTTCGTCGCTTGGTCCTTCGCCGCCCGGACACGTTCTCCGGGACGGTTCCCCCGTCAGACCGCGCGAACCTCATTCACCTCGGGCACGTAGTGCCGCAGCAGATTCTCGATGCCGTGCTTCAGCGTCATCACGGAACTCGGACAGCCGGCACACGCGCCCTGCATGGCCAGATACACGATTCCCTCATCATAGCCATGGAACACGATGTCGCCCCCGTCCTGGGCAACGGCGGGGCGCACCCGCGTGTCCAGCAGTTCGACGATCTGCTTCACGATCTCGCCATCGGCGCCGCTGGCCTCCGCATGGCCCCCGGCATCACCGACGGAGGCGCCTTCGCGCATCACCGGCAGGCCGGCAGTGAAGTGTTCCATGATGGTGCCGAGGATCGACGGCTTGATGTGGTGCCATTCCACGTCCTCGCGCTTGCTGACGGAGACGAAGTCATGGCCCAGATAGATGCCGGTGACGCCGTGGACAGCGAACAGACGCTCCGCCAGCGGCGACACCGCAGCGTCTTCCGGCTTGCGGAAATCCGCCACACCCTCTTTCATCACATCGACGCCGGGGATGAACTTCAGCGTCTGCGGGTTGGGTGTCGGTTCGGTCTGGATGAACATGCGTTCCTCCGGGTTGTCGATGCAATCAGGTTGCCTGAGCTGTTCTGGCGCTTATGTGGCGCAGAACGCCCTGCAATCAAGCCGGGACAGAAGTACTGGGTCAGGGGTCGTCCCATGAGCGACGCGAACATGCCACAAAGCCGGAAAGAGGCAAGCGTGAATATCATCACGACCGGCTGGCGTGCCGACCCCACGGCCCAGTGGCTGCTGGGCAGCCTGCACCGGCCGAACGCGGCGCTGGATTTCCTGACCGAACTCTGCGAGCGGCTGAACGGGGAGGGGCTGGACCTGCAGCGCGTGCTCTGCGGCCTGCTCTCGCTGCACCCGCTCTATGTCTCGCGCAACCTGATCTGGCGGCGCGGGGAGGAGGCGGAGGTCGTGTTGCGCGGTCACGACATCATGCACACCGACTTCTATCTCAGGAGCCCGATCCGCCGGATCCACGAGGGTGCGGAACTGGTCCGGCAGCGGCTGGACCAGGACGATGACCTGCTGGAATACGACATCTGGCGGGAACTGAAGGCCGAGGGTGCGACGGACTATCTCTGCCTGCCGATGCGCTTCTCCACCGGCGAGGTCAACGTCATCACCTTCGCCACCCGGCGCAGGGCGGGCTTCGACGCCGCGCAGGTCGAGCGCCTGAAGGAACTCGTGCCGCTGATGTCGCTGCGCCTCGAACTGATGAACGCCTATTTCGCGACCGGAAGCCTGCTCGGCACCTACCTGGGGGAGGCGGCGGCCCGGCGCGTGCTGGCCGGAACCATCAAGCGGGCGGAGGGGGAGGCGCTGAAGGCGGCCATCTACCTCTGCGACCTGCGCGGTTTCACCCGCCTGTCGGACCGGCTGGAGGGGCCGGAGATCATCGAGACGCTGGACGACTATTTCGACTGCATGATCGAGCCGGTGAAGGCGATGGGCGGGGAGGTGCTGAAGTTCATGGGTGACGGCATGCTGGCCATTTTCCCGATGGACGACAGGACCGCGTGGCTCGCCAGCCATTCCGCGCTGGCCGCCGCGGTCGAGGGGGTGGCCAACCTGGCAGAGCTGAACGGCAAGCGGAAGGCTGCGGGGAAGCCGGAACTGAAGGTCGGCATCGGCCTGAACGTGGGCGACGTCATCTTCGGCAATATCGGTTCCGCCGACCGCCTCGACTTCACCGTGATCGGCCGCGCGGTGAACGAGGTCAGCCGGGTCGAGTCCCTGACACGGACACTGAACCGGCCGATCCTGATGACGGAAGCCTTTGCCGACCTGGCAGCCAGGGGCACCAGGCTGGAATCGCTCGGGTTCCATGCGCTGCCGGGTGTCTCCCAGCCCTCCGAGATCTTCAGTCCGGCGTGAATGCCTCGCCGGTCAGTGCGCGAAGCTGATCCTGACCTCCGCATGCTCCCCGAACCGGACCCGCACATCGCGGATCGACCGGACCGGCAGCATGCCGGTGGTGGAGCCGGTGCTGATGGTTTCGCCTGCGCGCAGCCCTTCGCCATGGCGCCGGCGTTCCTCCGCCAGCCAGAGCAGCGGACGCAACGGATCGCCCATCACGTCCGACCCCTTGCCCTCGCAATGCGTGCTGCCGTCGGTTTCCAGCGTCACGGCCATGTCGGCAAGGCCCGACTGCCAGTCGGGGATCACGTCGCCGAAGACATAGCGACCGGAGGCACTGCCATCGGCAAGGATGCCCGGCAGCGGCGGCAGCGCCCGGTTCGGGAAACGGCACTCCGCGACCTCGATCCCGGCATTCACCTGGCCGATGGCGGCGACCACTTCGGGCATCGTCCATTCGCGGTCGCGGTGCGGCAGGTCCTGCGCCAGCGTGACGAAGAACTCGCATTCGATCAGCGGGCTGAGAAGGTCCGCCACCTGCAGCACCGCCGGGGACTCGACGGCGAAGCGGCGGAAGGTGCGGCCATAGATCGGCGTGTCGATGCCCAGGCGCGTGCGCACGTCCTGCGTGGTGCCCGCGATCTTCCAGCCGAGTGGTTCCCAGCCCAGCCGCTCGGTGACCATCGCATTGACGCGATAGGCCGTGTCGGCGTCCGGCGGCACCAGTTCGCTCGCCAGGCCATCGAGCTGCCGCCCCTGCATGCGCGCGTCGGCCAGCATGTCCGCCAGCTCCGTCAGCCTGTCCCGTGATGTCATGCAGCGATCCTCCCCACCGCAGACATAGCCGCGGCAGCGGGCGCTGTCACCCGGTCACGATGGGCCGTCGGCTCAGGCCGGGGGATCGCAGGGAACGGTGTCCATCTTCGCGGGCACGGAGACCTCGAGAATCTGGAAATCGTCGGAGGTCTGCAACTCGTTGTGCTTCATGCCGCCGGGAATGAAGATCGACTCCCCGGCGCTGACCCGGACGGTCTCCCCGGTCTCGAACTCCAGGTCGACCCAGCCGCTGGTGCAGTAGACGTATTGCGCCTCGCAGACATGGTAGTGCCAGCCGGTGGATTCCTTCATGCCTTCGCGCGCGGTGGTGAGCTGCGCCCGCATCAGGCCGCCCGTCGCATCCGTGACACCCATGTCCTTGTAGGTGAAGAAGGCGCGCCGTCCTGCCGTGTCGGGCAGCTTCGACGGTACCGCGTGGACCATCTTGCCGAGCTTCGGCGCATTCGACTGATCATTCATTGCCATGTCCTCCCCGTGGCTCTTGGCCTTTTTCGTTTCACCCCGCATCCTATACCGAACGGGGCATAGAGTCAGGGGAATGCGGTGGCAGGGCAAGCCTCTCCAAGGGATCTCGCGGGGTACGGGCGGCACCTGCCGGACCCGCAATGGCCGGGCGGTGCATCGGTCGCCGTGACGTTCGCGGTGAACTACGAGGCCGGGGGCGAGCTCTCCGTGCTGCACGGGGACGCGACATCGGAGGGGATGCTGAATGACATCGGCTTCCCGCCTGTCGCCGGGGCCAGGTCGATGCTGGCCGAGTCGGCCTTCGAATATGGCAGCCGTCGCGGCATCTGGCGGCTGCTGGAGGCGTTCGAGAGCCGGGGATTGCGTGCCAGCATCCTGGCGGTCGTCAGTGGCCTGAAACACAACCCGGAATTCGTCAGTGCCATCGCGGCGGGCGGGCACGAGCTGGTCAGCCATGGCTGGCGCTGGATCGACTACCAGCATGTCGATCCGGCAACCGAACGCCAGCACATCGCCGATGCGGTGCGGGAGATCACGCGCCTGACCGGGGTGCCGCCAGTCGGCTGGATGACGGGGCGGCCCTCACCCAACACCCGGCGCCTGCTGATCGAGCATGGCGGGTTCCTGTATGACCGCGACAGCCTGAACGACGAACTGCCCTACTGGCTGCGCGCACAGGGGCAGGACCACCTGATCATCCCCTATTCCTATGAGACCAATGACAACCGCTTCAACGAGAACAGCGGTTTCAGCACGGCGGACGATTTCTTCCACTACATGCGGGACGCCTTCGACGTGCTGCGCGCCGAAGGTCAGGCTGGACAGCCGCGCATGATGTCCATCGGCCTGCATGACCGGCTGATCGGTCGCCCGGGCCGGATCGGCGGGCTGACCCGGTTCCTGGACCATATCGGATCATTCGACGATGTCTGGGTCTGCACGGGGCAGCAGATCGCGGAGCACTGGCGGCGGGTGCAGCCCCCCGGAGGGTGACAGGCGCGCGGCGGTGACCGATCAGATCCCGAACAGGTCGTTCAGGTTCAGTACCTTGTGGATCGCGATGGTGCGGTCGGCGGCGATGTCGAAGGTGGTGGAGGGGTTGAACTGCGCGACCGTCGCTCCCGAACTGTCGCGTTTCACCAGCCGCTTGCAGTAGGCCTCCACCTGGTCATCCTCGCCATGGACCTGGATGACCACATCGTCACCGGACCGGACCGGGCGACGGCCCGAGACATAGATCAGTTCCCCGTCCTCGAAGCGTGGCGACATGGAATCACCGACAATGTAGAGGGCGTAGATGTCCACCGCCGTGGCGATGCCCGGCGGGCGGCGCACCCGGTCGATGGGGGACGAGGTATCGAGCTGGAACGCGCCCTTCAGGCTGCCTGCCGCCGTGCCCATGACCGGAACATCCAGCGGCATCTCGCTGCGGGCCGGGGGCATCGGCGCTTCCTCCCCGCCGGTGAGCGGCGCGGCGGCGGCCGGAACGCCGGGTGTCTCCGGCGGCATCAGCATCGGACCGCGTCCCGTTGCCAGCCATTCGAAGGAGCAGTCCAGCACGCGCGCCAGCTTCTCCATCGTATCGCGTCGCGGGTTGCGGGAACGTCCACGGCGGATGTTGCGGATGATCTCCGGCCGACCGGCAGCCAGCATAGAGGCCCGGTAATCCGTCAGGCCCTTGTCACGCAGTCTCAGGTCGATCCGTTCGAGGAGGTCGTTGTTCTGCATACCGGTCAAATACACATGACAGGGCGCGAAAACAAGTTAAAAATACCGAATTTCTTGCTCATGCACATATTTTACCGAATACTTGCCTTGGCATGAAACAGTATGCCTGAGGCAGATAATTCTGATTCATCAGTTTCTGCGGCGGCTTGCGCTCAGTCCCGGGTGCGCTTCGCCACATAGAAGCCATAGCCGTAATGTGCGGCATGGCGTTCGAAGAGCGCGATCTCCTGCTGTTCCGCCTCGACAATGGCGCGCGCGGCCGGGCTGTTGCCGTGGCGTGCCAGGAAACCGGCGAACCGCGCCTGCATGGGTCGGTAGTAGTTCTCCAGCCAGCAATGGCCCGGCAACGGGAAATAGCCGAGCGGGGAGAAGCCAACTTCCTCCAGTACGCCCATCTTGGCTGCGGCGGTATCGACTTCCGGATACTGCCCTAGCCAGTGAGCCTCCAGTTCCTCCGGCCGGTCGCGGGTCAGCCAGGTCAGTTCCGAGACGGCCAGCACGCCACCGGGTTTCAGGAATCTCCGCCACTGGCTGATGCCGCTGGTGAAGCCGATATTGTAGACCGCGCCCTCCGACCAGATGGCATCCAGCGACTGCGGCGCGAAGGGCAGGGCGTCCATCGACGCCTCCAGCGTGCTGATGCGGTCGGACAGTCCGGCGGCCGCCGCCGCGCCCTCCAGCTCATCCAGGAACGCGGGCAGGAAATCGACGGCAGTGATGGTGGCGTCCAGTTCCTGCGCCAGGACAAGCGTCGAGGCCCCTGTACCGCAGCCGATGTCGGCCACCCGCAGGGCCGCGCCCTGTCGCAGGCCGGACAGCTCTATCGCGCGGCGCGTCTCCGCCGCTCCGCCGGGCCCCTGTCGTTCTGCATTGCGGTGCAGGTCGACGAGAAGCTCCAGCCCTTCCATATCTCCGCTGCCCGGTCGGGATCAGGCGACCAGCACGTCGTCGGGAATGGCGTACAGCGGCGCGGAACCCTGCCGGGTCGCCTGGCCGAGGGAGGCGGCCTGCGGCATCAGCTGGGTGGCGAAGAAGTGCGCGGTCGCGACCTTCGCGTTCAGGAACGGGGTGTCGCCTTCGCCGCTCGCGGCCTGCCGGGCGGCAGCGATCGCGGCCCGTGCCAGCAGGTCGCCACCGACCAGCAGCCCCATCAGGCGCAGGAACGGTGCGGCACCGGCGGCGGCATCGCTGGCCGCGCTGCCCATGCGCTCCACCAGCCAGCCCGCCGATTCCTCCGCCGCGGCCCGGGCGGCCTCCAGCGGCCCGGCGATGGCCTTCACCCGCTCATCGTCGCTTTCGCCACAGGCGGCAACGGTCGCGGCCACTTCCGCCAGCATGTCGCGGATCGGTTCCCCGCCATTCAGGGTCAGCTTGCGCATCACCAGGTCCATGGCCTGGATGCCGTTGGTGCCCTCGTAGATCGGCAGGATGCGGCTGTCGCGGTAATGCTGCCCGGCGCCGGTCTCCTCCACGAAGCCCATGCCACCATGGATCTGCACGCCGACCGACGACATCTCCACGCCGATGTCGGTGCCGAATCCCTTGGAGATCGGGGTCAGCAGTTCGGCCAGTCCGGCGCGGCGGCGGGCCGTGTCGGCATCCGGGTGGCGCCTGCCATAGTCCAGGCAGGCGGCGTTGTAGAGGCAGATGGCCCGCGACGCCTCGGTATAGGCCTTCATGGTCATCAGCATGCGGCGCACGTCGGCATGGTCGATGATGCTGCCGGAGCCACCGGCACCCTCCGCCGGGATGGCCTTGCTCTGCACCCGGTCCCGCGCGAAGGCGACGGCGCGCTGGTAGGCGCGGTCGGCGACGGCCACGCCCTGGGTGCCTACGGACAGGCGTGCATTGTTCATCATCGTGAACATGGCGCGCATGCCCTTCATTTCCTCGCCGATCATCCAGCCGACGCAGTTGTCGTTGTCGCCGTAGGACATGACGCAGGTCGGGCTGCCGTGAATGCCGATCTTCTCCTCGATCGAGGCGCAGCGCAGGTCGTTGCGCTCACCCAGGCTGCCATCGTCATTGACCAGGAACTTCGGCACCAGGAACAGGCTGATGCCACGGGTGCCGGCCGGCGCATCCGGGGTGCGGGCCAGTACCAGGTGGATGATGTTCTCCGCCATGTCGTGCTCACCGAAGGTGATGAAGATCTTCTGGCCCTTGATCAGCCAGGTGCCGTCGCCACGCGGTTCGGCCTTGCTGCGCAGCGCGCCGACGTCGGAACCAGCCTGCGGCTCCGTCAGGTTCATGGTCGCGGTCCACTCGCCGGAGATCATGCGGTCGAGATACTTGGCCTTCAGCTCGTCGGAGCCATGCGCCTCCAGCGCGTCGATGGCGCCCTGGGTCAGCAGCGGGCAGAGCGAGAAGGCGAGGTTGGCCGCGTTCCACATCTCCGTCAGCGCGATGGTCACCGCCCAGGGCAGGCCGCCGCCGCCACGCTCCATGTCGAACGGCACGCCGTTCCAGCCGCCTTCGCAGAACTGGCGATAGGCATCGGCAAAGCCTTCCGGCGTGCGCACGACCCCGTTCTCGTACTGGGCACCCTGCTGGTCGCCGGTCCAGTTCAGCGGCCCCAGCACGCCATTGGCCAGCTTCGCCGCCTCTTCCAGGATCTGGTCCACCAGGTCCGGCTCCGCATGTTCGTACCCGGGCAGTTTCGCGATGTCCTCCAAGTCCAGCACGTGGTTGAGGACAAAGCGCATGTCGCGCACGGGGGCGGCGTAATCGGACATGGGGTCGGCTCCCTTGCTGCTTCCGTTCCGGAAATTCGTGGTCGGAGTGTACGGGCAAGCCGCGCACCCCGGCAATTGCCGTAGCACTTGACCTGTGCCGCGCCCGCGTTCAAGGGAAGCCGACTGCGACAAAGGTAAGCATCCATGCCGGACAGACAGCCCGAACAGCCCTCGACCGACGCGGCGGAGATCGCCCGCGCCGCTGCATTGCTGCGCGCCGGACGCCTGGTGGCGTTCCCGACGGAGACGGTCTACGGGCTCGGCGCGGACGCCACCAACGGGACCGCGGTCGCGGGCATCTTCGCCGCCAAGAACCGTCCCAGCTTCAATCCGCTGATCGCGCATGTGCCTGACCTCGCCGCCGCGCGTGAACTGGTCGAGTTCGATGCACTGGCGGAGCGGCTGGCGGAGCGGTTCTGGCCAGGTGCCCTGACACTCGTACTGCCGAGGCGTCCCGACTGCCCGGTGGCGGAGATCTGCTCCGCCGGGCTGGACACGCTGGCGGTGCGGGTTCCCGCAGGCGCGGTCGCGCAGGCCCTGCTGCGGGCGGTGGGGCGACCCGTGGCCGCGCCGTCGGCCAACCCCTCCGGTCGCCTCAGTCCCACGACGGCGCAGCACGTGACCAGTGGCCTGGGAGACCGGGTCGCGATGGTGCTGGATGGCGGCCCCTGCGCGGTCGGTGTCGAGTCCACCGTGGTGGGCATCTTCGGCGGTCAGGCCGTGCTGCTGCGGCCCGGCGGGCTGTCGGTAGAGGAGATCGAGTCGGTCTCCGGCCCGCTCGGACGGCCCGGGTCGGACCCGGCAGCACCGGCCAGCCCCGGCATGCTGGCCAGCCACTACGCGCCGCGGAGCGCGCTCCGGCTCGATGCCGTGGCGGCAGAACCCGGGGAAACCCTGCTGGGCTTCGGTCCGGATGCGCCGGCCGGACCGAACCTCAGCCGCTCGGGAGACCTGGCGGAGGCGGCGGCGAACCTGTTCCGGGTGCTGCACGAGATCGACAGCGGCAGGACCGGCCGGATTGCGGTGATGCCTGTCCCCATGCACGGGCTGGGGCTGGCGATCAACGACCGCCTCACTCGGGCGGCGGCGCCGAGAGACGGCTGATCACCAGGATCGCGACGATCAGGATGGCGGCCTGGGTCCAGAGGGCAGGACCGTACTGGCCTGCGGCATCGCGGATCACGCCACTCATGCCCGGCCCGATCGCCTGGAACAGGTACAGGAACAGGGCCAGCAAGCCGTAGGTCTTGCCGTATCCCGTCGCCCCGAACCAGCGCCGTGCCAGCAGCGGCGGCAGGATCACGAGACAGCCGACAACGAAGCCCGACAGGGCGCAGGCGGCATAGAGCGCCAGGCCAGGCGGTGCCTCCGCAATGGCCACCAGCCCCAGCGCCTGCACGGCGTAGGAGACGGCGGCGATCCAGCGCAGGTCGAACCGCGCCGCGAGAAAGCCGAGGCCGAAGCGCCCGACGATGCCCGCTGCCGCCGTGACCGCCACGGCGTCGGCGGCGGCGGTGCGGCTCAGCCGTTCCTCCAGCACCGGGATCTGGTGCGACAGGAAACCGACCTGGGCCGCCAGGCTGAGGCCACAGGCCAGGGCAATGATCCAGAAGGCGGGGATGCGCGCGGTGGCGCCGAGGTGGCGCAGCGCGGGCGTGGCCGCCGCCGCCTCCGCCGCGCCGGGTGGCCGGGCGATCACCAGTGCGGCCACCGGCAGGGTGACGATGATGATCGACAGGCCCGCCGCCGTGGCCGCGAACGGAAATCCCTCCGCCACCGCGATGCGTGTCACCACCGGCACCATGACCATGGCCCCGACGCTCGCCCCGGTCAGGGCAAAGCTCATGGCCACGCCCAGGTTGCGGTCGAACCACGGGCCGAGCGTCGCGCTGATCCCCACAGCGCCGACCGCCGGATAGCCCAGGGCCATCACCACGAAGGCGGCATAGATGTGCCACAGCGCGCTCGCCTGCCCCAGCAGCAGCACGCTGACCCCGACCAGCGTGCCCCCGGCGGCCATCATGGCGCGCGGTCCGAAGCGGTCGATCATGCTGCCGGTGATCACGGTCATCGGGATGCCCACCACCCAGAACAGGGTCACGGCACCGGAGACGGCGCTGGTGGACCAGCCATGCAGGCGGGTGAGGGAGGAGATGTAGAAGCCGTGGCCGTAGAAGACCGTGCCCCAGGCGAAGATCGCGATCAGGAAACAGCCTGCCGTCACCGCCCATCCGCGATGCAGGCGGGGCGCGTGGGCGCGCTCCGGCAATGGTTCGGTGACAGGCTCCATGCGGCGAACCTATCCCGCTGACCGATCAGCCGTCTTCCGGCCTTTTGGCATGGCCGCCATTCGGGTGCATGGCAGGATTCCGTCTTGCCCGCAGATGGTCATTGCCGCCCTCGCGTCCCGGCGGACCTAGCGGATCACGTGTTCCCTGGTGATCACGAAGTCGAGCCGGTCGCCGTCGATGAAGTTGGGCTCGTCAGCAATGGTTTCCTTGTAGGCCGCGCTCTCGGGCGACGTGCGCATGTCGTTCATGGAGTTGAACCAGACCATGGCGAAACCGTCGCAGTCCGGTTCCCGCCCGCCCATGTAGGCACTCAGCCGGGCATGGTTCTGGATGTAGCGGCGGACGTTCGGAATGCTCGCCCCCAGCGGGCCGTGGATGTTCTGCCAGTGATCCTGGAAGCGGTCGACCGAAAGGCGTTTCAGGCGGTGCACGATCTCGATGATCTTGAAGCCGTCCGCCGCCACCGGCTCGTCCTTCATCACGTGTTCCTCCACCAGCAGCAGGCTCATGGTGGAACGGTCGACGAACTGCGCCTCGTCCGCGATCAGCTCCGGCCAGACGGCGCTGGTGGCATTGCGTTTCATGGTTTCGGTGTCCGGCCACCAGGTCTCCGCGATGCCGTCCACCGGCAGGTCACGCTTGGCATAGCCCTGGCGCAGCGGGTGGTTCTGGACGTAGCGCTGCAGGCCATCCAGCTTCAGCACCGCCTTCGGATGCTCGTTCAGCCAGTAGTCCTGGAACTCGTCGACCGGCATGCCCTTGCGGCGGCGGAATGTCAGTACGGATTTGATCATCGCTCCCTCCCCGGAGTTGGTTTCATCTTCGTGACACATGCCCCGCGCCGCAAGGGCGAAGCTGACCTTGCGGCAATCGGTTCACGCAACCTCGTCATGCGGACCAAAGCGGCGTAGGCTGTCGGGATGGTGGAGGAGTGACGGACATGCGTATCGAAAGCATTCGCGCCCGCGCGGTGAACGTGCCGATGAACCGGCCGCTGGTCACGGGCGGGGGATCGGTGACAACGGCACCGCTGGTACTGATCGACCTTGAGACAGACAAGGGGGTCGTCGGCCGCAGCTATGTCTTCGCGGTCTCGCCCATGCTGTCACCGGGCCTGGTCTCCATGGTGCAGAAGCTGGGGGAGGACCTGACCGGCGTCGACCTGCGCCCCCGCACCGTGCACCAGACCATGTGCCGGCGCCTGCGCCTGGCCGGTGTGGACGGCCTGCTGGGCTGGGTCGTGGCCGGCATCGACATGGCCGTCTGGGATGCCCATGCCCGCTGGCTGGAGGAACCGCTCTACCGCGTGCTGGGCGGAGCATCGCAGCCCATCGCGGCCTACAACTCCAATGGTCTCGGCCTGATCGGGCCGGAGAAGGCAGGGCCGGAAGCGGCGGAACTGGCCGAGGGCTTCGGGGCGGTGAAGGTGCGGCTGGGCTACGAGGATATCGAGACCGACGTGGTGACGGTCGCCGCAGTGATGGAGGCGGTCCCGGAAGGGATGCCGGTGATGTGCGACTACAACCAGTCGCTCAACCGCGCGCAGGCCAAGATGCGTTTCGCGGCCATCGACGACATGGGCCTGGAATGGATCGAGGAGCCGCTGACGGCGGAGGATGTGGGTGGCTATGCCGACCTGCGCCAGTGGTCCTCCACCCCGATCCAGCTCGGCGAGAACGCGCGCAGTCCGCTGGACATCTCCCGGCTGATCCGGGAAGGCGCGGGCGACCTGCTGATGCCCGACGTGGCGAAGATCGGCGGCGTCACCAACTGGCTGCGGGCGGCGGAACTCTGCGCGGCGGCGGAGGTGCCGATCTCCAGCCACCTGTTCCCGGAGTTCAGCGTGCACATGCTGGCCACCAGCCCGACGGCGCACTGGCTGGAATTCGTCGACTGGGCCGCGCCCGTGATCCGCGAACCGCTTGAGGTCGCGGACGGCTATGCGCTGCCGCCGGACCGGCCCGGCGCCGGTATCGACTGGAACGAGGAAGCGGTTTCGCGCTATCTCGCACGCTGAGACACGGACTTCCGTACCTGCTTGGGGACTGAATTGATGCATGACGTTATTGTCGTGGGCGCGGGCAATGCCGCGTTCTGTGCGGCCCTGTCCGCGGCCGAGAACGGCGCGAAGCGGATCGCGGTGCTGGAACGCGCGCCGCAGGAGGAATCAGGGGGCAACAGCCGCTTCACCGCCGGTGCGATGCGCTTTGCCTATGACGGGCTGAACGACCTGCAGGCGGTGATGCCGGACCTGTCGGAGGAGGAGATCGCCACCACCGACTTCGGCACCTACACGGAGGACCAGTTCTTCGACGACATGTTCCGCGTCACCCAGTACCGCACCGATCCGCAGCTCTGCGAGATGCTGGTGCGCCGGTCACGCGACACCATGGTCTGGATGCGGCAGAAGGGCGTGCGCTTCGTCCCGATCTATGGCCGCCAGGCGTTCAAGGTGGATGGCCGCTTCAAGTTCTGGGGCGGGCTGACGGTGGAGGCCTGGGGCGGCGGCCCCGGCCTGGTCGATTCCCTGACGGCCATCGCGGAAGCACAGGGAATCGAGGTGCATTACGAGACCCGGGCGACGGAACTGATGTTCGACGGCGTCGCGGTGACGGGTGTCAGGGTCCGCCGCCAGGGTGGCGCGCCGGAGGAGATGCCGGCCCGCAGCGTGGTCATCGCCGCCGGGGGCTTCGAGGCCAATCCCGAATGGCGCACCCGCTATCTCGGCCCCGGCTGGGAACTGGCGAAGGTGCGCGGCAGCCGTTTCAACACCGGCGACGGCATCCGCATGGCGCTGGACATCGGTGCCGCGCCCTATGGCAACTGGTCCGGCTGCCACGCGGTGGGTTGGGAACGGAACGCGCCGGAGTTCGGCGACCTGGACGTGGGCGACCAGTTCCAGAAGCATTCCTATCCCTTCGGCATCATGGTCAACGCTCAGGGTCGCCGCTTCGTCGATGAGGGGGCGGATTTCCGCAACTACACCTATGCCCGCTACGGGCGGGAGGTGCTGGCCCAGCCCGGCCAGTTCGCCTGGCAGGTGTTCGATGCCAAGGTCGCGCACCTGCTGCGTGGCGAGTACCACATCAGGCAGGTGACGAAGGCGAAGGCGGACACGCTGGAGGCGCTGGTGGCGCAGATGGAAGGCGTGGACCCGCAGGGCTTCCTGGCCGAGGTCGAGGCTTACAATGCCGCGGTGCAGACCGAGGTGCCGTTCAATCCCAACGTCAAGGACGGGCGCGGCACGTCCGGCCTGGCCCTGCCCAAGACCAACTGGGCCAACACGCTGGATGAAGGCCCGTTCGAGGCCTACGCGGTGACCTGCGGCATCACCTTCACCTTCGGCGGCCTGCGGGTGACGGAGGAGGCGCAGGTGGTGGATACCGACCACCGGCCGATCCCCGGTCTCTATGCCGCCGGGGAGCTGGTGGGCGGCATCTTCTATCACAACTATCCCGGCGGAACCGGGCTGATGTCCGGTGCCGTGTTCGGTCGTGCCGCCGGCACGGCCGCGGCCCAGGCCCTGAAGGAGGCGTGATCCCATGCAGCTCACCGAAGACCAGGTCATGATCCGCGACGCCGCCCGCGCCTTCGCGCAGGGTGAGCTGGCGCCAGGGGCAATGGAACGCGACCGCACGGGTGAGCCGCCGCTGGTGCTGCTGCGACAGATGGGCGAGCTTGGCCTGATGGGCATGACCGTGCCGGAGCAGTGGGGCGGCGCCGGGGCCGACATGACCTCCTACGTGCTGGCACTGATGGAGGTCGCGGCAGCCGATGGCGCGGTCTCCACGGTCATGAGCGTCAACAACTCTCCCTGCTGTGCTGCGCTGATGCGCTACGGCAATGACGCGCAGCGCGAACGCTGGCTGCGTCCGCAGGCGACGGGGCAGATCATCGGTGCCTTCTGCCTGACGGAACCGCAGGCGGGGTCGGACGCCTCCAACCTGCGCACCAAGGCGGTGCGCAAGGGGGATCGCTGGGTGCTGAACGGGGTGAAGCAGTTCATCACGTCGGGCTCCATCGGCGGCGTCGCGCTGGTCTTCGCCGTGACCGACCCGGACAAGGGATCGAAGGGCATCTCCGCCTTTCTGGTGCCGACCGACACGCCGGGCTACCGCGTCGCGTCGAAGGAACAGAAGCTGGGGCAGAAATGCTCCGACACCTGCCAGATCGCGTTCGAGGATTGCGAGGTTCCGCTGGAGAACCTGGTGGGGGAGGAAGGCCAGGGCTACCGCATCGCGCTGGCCAACCTGGAGACGGGGCGCATCGGCATCGCCGCCCAGTCCATCGGCATGGCCCGCGCGGCTTACGAGAAGGCGGTGGCCTACGCCCGTGAACGCACCGCCTTCGGCAAGGCCATCGTCGAGCACCAGGCGGTCGGTTTCCGCCTGGCGGACATGAAGACGCGGATCGAGGTGGCGACCCAGATGCTGCTGCACGCCGCCGACCTGAAGCAGCGCGGCGAACCCTGCCTGTCGGAGGCGTCGATGGTGAAGCTGTTCGCCTCCGAGATGGCGGAACAGGTCTGCACCGACGCGATCCAGATCCATGGCGGTTACGGCTATGTCGCCGACTACGAGGTGGAACGCATCTACCGCGACGTCCGCGTCTGCCAGATCTACGAAGGCACCTCCGACGTGCAGCGACTGGTCATCGCGCGGCAGATCGCGGCGGGCTGAATTCTTTCACCGGACCTGTCGGAAAACCGGAACCCGGAACGTCTGTTGGGGTGAAGCGGGCGCTGATCGCCCGTACCATCCGATGACGGGACGAAGGGAGACCGACAATGGGCCAGTTCATGCTGCTGCTGCACGACGATCCGACCGAGGATGCGGAACTTTCCGCAGCGGAGATGCAGGAGATCATCGCGCGCTACCGGGCGTGGAGCCAGAAGTGGCGCGAGTCCGGGCACCTGACCGGCGGCGAGAAGCTGACCGACGATCCGGGCCGGGTCATCCGCAGCGGTTCTGACGGCATGATCGTGTCGGACGGCCCCTACAGCGAGACCAAGGACGTGATCGGCGGCTATTTCCTGATCGTGGCCGATGACTATGCGGGGGCGGAGGCCATTGCCCGCGACTGCCCGCACGCCCAGCGCGGCAAGCCGGTCGAGATCCGCCGGATCGAGACCTTCGACTGACCATGGCGCGGCGGCACGACTCCCCGGCGACGGAGCTGGCAGACCGCCTGTTCTGCCGGGAGTCGGGTCGCCTGACCGCCATCCTGCTCAGTCGCTTCGGCCCCGCTGCGGTCGATGATGTGGAGGACATCGTGCAGGAGGCTTTGCTGCGTGCCTGCCGTAGCTGGCCCTGGAAGGGCGTGCCGTACAATCCGGCGGGCTGGCTCTGGCGGGTGGCGGAACGGCTGGCGCTGGACCGCCTGCGGCGTGCCGGGCGGTCGGAACCGCTGGCCGAACTGCCGGAGGTCGCCGACGGTCGCGCACCGGATGACCTGCTGGTGGCCGATGACGAGTTGCGGCTGCTGCTGCTCTGCTGCGATCCGGTGAACGGGCCGGAGACGGCGGTTCCGCTCACCCTGCGCCTTGCCTGCGGTTTCAGCACGCGGGAGATTGCGGCGGCGCTGCTGCTGGAGGAGGCGACGGCGACCCAGCGGATCACGCGGGGCAAGGCCCGGCTGCGCAACCTCGGGCCAGGGGCTTTGATCGAACTGTCCGGCGCGGACCTCGAGGACCGGCTGCGCCCGCTGCTCAACACGCTCTACCTGCTGTTCAACGGCGGCTATGGCGGCAATGACCCGACCCGCTGGATCAGGGAGGAACTCTGCGTCGAGGCCACGCGGCTCTCCGTCCTGCTGGCCCGTCATCCGCGTACCGCGGGGCCGGAGGTCCATGCCCTGGCGGCTCTGTTCCACCTGCTGGCCGCGCGTCTGCCTGCCCGACAGGTTGATGGCGAACTCGTCGATCTTGAGCGGCAGGACCGCACGCTCTGGGACCGGCAGCTGATCAGTGTCGGCCTGCGTCACCTGGTGCGCTCACAGGGCGGTGCCGGCCCCACGGTCTGGCACCTGCTGGCGGGGATTGCCGCGGAACATGCCCGGGCCGCCCGTTGGCAGGAAACGGACTGGCATTCGATCCTCGGCTTCTATGACCAGCTTGTCCTGATCTCCGATGACCCGGTGGTTGCCCTCAACCGCTCGGTGGCGGTGGCCCAGGTCGCGGGACCGGCCGCCGCGCTCGACGCCGTCCCCGATGGCAGCGCGCTGCAGTCCTACCACCTGTTTCACGCCACCCGTGCCCGCTACCTGCAGGATACCGGACGCGCGGAGGAGGCGGAGACGGCGCTGCAGCGCGCCATCGCGCTGGCACCCAGCGACGCCGTGCGTCGCCACCTGGGCAAGCAGGCGACGCGGACCCGGTCGGAAGACTGACGGACTGGCCGACTGGCCTACCAGCTGTTGCGCAGTTCCCTGAGCTTCAGGAAGACCTCCCGCGGGGTCGGGTCGTCGGGCAGGTCGGGGAAGCTCTTGCGCAGTTCCTCGATGACGGAGCGGCTGCGCAGGCGGAAGAAGGTATTCACTTCCTTCTCCAGTCCAAGGGTCGTCACCAGTGCCTGGTCCGGGTCCTGGTCCTCGACCTCCGCCAGCAGTTCCTTCGCCCGCGCATTGTCGGGTTCGCGGTCCAGCGTGAACTTCAGGTTGCCCACCAGGTACTCGTGCCCCGGATAGAGCAGCGTGTCGTCGGGCAGGGTGTCGAGCTGCTTCGCGAAGGTCTCGTAGAGTTCGTCGGGGTGACCGCCATTGTGGCAGTTCCCGGCCCCGGCATTGAACAGCGTGTCGCCGCTGAACAGCGACGGCTGGTCGGTGTGGGTCTTCAGGCAGATGTGGCACATGGTGTGGCCGGGGGTGTCCAGCGCCTCGATCTCCACGGTCTTGCCGACCTTGATCACGTCACCGGCCACCAGGCCGCGATCCATGCCGCGAATCGTGTCCTTGGCATTGGCATGGGCCAGCAGCTTCGCCCCCGTCGCGGCAATGACCTGGCGGTTGCCGCCGGTGTGATCGCCATGTTCGTGGGTGTTCAGGACCTGGGTAATGTCCCAGCCCTTCTCCTTCGCCTTGGCCAGGCACTTCTCGTGATCCAGCGGGTCGATGGCCATGGCCTCGCCGGTTTCCGGACACACGATCAGGTAGTTGAAGTTCCGGTAGTTGTTCCCGGTCCAGATCTGTTCGACGATCATGTTGCTGCGGCTCCGCTGTGTTCAGGTTGCTGGCCGCAGTCCAACACGCAGCGCCCGCCGGGGCAATCCCTTCGGCTCTGGAACGCCTTCCGCTTGGGACAGTGTGGCCTTCTCCCTCTTCCCCCCTTGCGGGGGAAGTGGCCGCGCAGCGGTCGATGGGGGGGTGAAGCCGCAGGCTGTCGCACAGTCGTGAGATGCTGCCCCGGCTTCGCCGGTTCACCCCCATCCCGACCTTCCCCCGTCGAGGGGGAAGGGGCATTTGCGCCTCTCGGTGCCGACGCTCAGAAGCTCAGCGAGTCGGCGCGCTGGACGTAGTCCTTCAGGTCGCGGATCTGGGCCAGCACGGTCTCCGGCACCGGTCCGTCCACCTCGATGAAGGCGAGGGCGTCGCCGCCGGCGCTGGAGCGGCCCAGGTGGAAGGTGCCGATATTGATGCCGGCCTCGCCCAGCAGGGTGCCGAGATGGCCGATGAAGCCCGGCTTGTCGTGGTTGCGCAGGTACAGCATGTTGGCGCCGATCTCCGCCTCCATGGCGATGTTGTCGATCTCCACCACGCGCGGCTTCTCGCCTGCGAACAGGGTGCCGCCGATGCAGCGGGTGCCACGCCCGGTCTCGACGAAGACCCGGATCGCCGTCTGGTAGTCGCCGGGGTTCTCGTCACGCTCCTCGACGATGCGGATGTTGCGGTCCTTGGCCAGCACCGGCGCGTTGACCATGTTGACCGAGTCCAGCAGCGGGGCCAGCAGGCCCTGCACGACGATGGCCGACAGCGGCTTCACGTTCAGGGTCGCGACATGGCCCTGGTAGGCGATGCGGATCGACTTGATGCCGGTGCGCACGGTCTGGCCCATGAACGCGCCGAGCTGTTCCGCCAGCTGCATGTAGGGGCGCAGCTTCGGTGCCTCCTCCGCCGTGACGGAGGCCATGTTCAGTGCGTTGGTCACCGCGCCATGCACCAGGAAGTCCGACATCTGCTCCGCCACCTGCAGGGCGACATTGACCTGCGCCTCCGTCGTGCTGGCACCCAGGTGCGGGGTGGTCACCACGTTGGGGTGGTTGAACAGGATGTTCTCCTTCGCCGGTTCGGTCTGGAACACGTCCAGCGCGGCACCGGCAACCTTGCCGGAATCCAGCGCGTCCTTCAGGTCCTGTTCAACAATCAGGCCGCCACGGGCGCAGTTGATGATGCGGATGCCGTCCTTCATCTTCGCCAGGCTCTCGGCATTGATCATGTTGCGGGTCTGGTCGGTCATCGGCGTGTGCATGCTGATGAAGTCGGCGCGGGCATACAGCTCGTCCAGTTCCACCTTGTCCACGCCGATCTCCGCCGCACGCTCCGGGCTGAGGAACGGATCGGCGGCGATGACCTTCATGCGCAGGCCCAGCGCCCGGCTGGCGGCGATGGCACCGATGTTGCCGCAGCCGATGATGCCCAGCGTCTTGCCGGTCAGTTCGACACCCATGAACTTCGACTTCTCCCACTTGCCGGCATGGGTGGAGGCGTTGGCCTGCGGGATCTGGCGCGCCAGCGCGAACATCATGGCGATGGCGTGCTCGGCGGTGGTGATGGAGTTGCCGAACGGCGTGTTCATGACGCAGACACCGGCGGCGGTGGCGGCGGCGATGTCGACATTGTCGACACCGATGCCGGCGCGGCCGATGACCTTCAGGTTGGTGGCTGCGGAGAGGATGTCCGCCGTGACCTTCGTGGCGGAACGGATGGCGAGGCCGTCATATTCGCCGATGATCGCCTTCAGCTCATCGGGGCTGAGGCCGGTCTTCTCGTCATAGTCGACACCCATCCGCTTGAAGGTTTCGGCGGCAAGGGGGCTCATCTTGTCTGAAATCAGGACCTTGGGCATGGAATTGTCTCCGTTGTCCCCGCGCGTCGGCGCGCGGGGACCGATGTTCAGGTGATCGGGTTGCTGTCCGGTACGGGGCCGGTCAGGACGCTTCGGCGCGGACCTGGGACCAGGCCCAGTCGAGCCAGGGCAGCAGGGCCTGCACGTCAGAGGTCTCGATGGTCGCGCCGCACCAGATCCGCAGGCCCGGAGGGGCATCGCGGTAACCGTTGATGTCCAGCGCCACGCCCTCGTCCTCCAGCAGGGTGGCGATGCGCTTCGGCACCGCGGCCTGCGCCTTCTCGTCCAGGCCAGCGAACCAGGCGTCGGTGATGGAGAGGCAGACGGAGGTGTTGGACCGGGTTGCCGGATCGGCCGCCAGGAACGAGGCCCAGTCGGAGGTCTCGACCCAGTCGCCGATCGCCTTCGTGTTCGCGTCGGCCCGGGCGATCAGTGCGGGCAGGCCGCCGATCTCCTCCGCCCAGCGCAGGGCATCGATCTGGTCCTCGACCGCGATCATGGAGGGGGTGTTGATCGTCTCCCCCTTGAAGATGCCCTCGTTCAGCTTGCCGCCCTTGGTCAGGCGGAAGATCTTCGGCAGCGGCCAGGCCGGAGCATGGCTCTCCAGCCGTGCAACGGCACGGGGGCTGAGCACCAGCATGCCGTGCGCGGCCTCGCCACCCAGCACCTTCTGCCAGGACCAGGTGACCACATCCAGCTTTTCCCAGGGCAGGTCCATGGCGAACGCGGCGGAGGTCGCGTCGCAGATGGTCAGCCCGGCGCGGTCGGCGGGGATGCCGTCACCGTTGGGGACGCGCACGCCGGAGGTGGTGCCGTTCCAGGTGAAGACGACATCATGGTCGAAGTCGACCTCGCCGAAGTCGACGATCTCGCCATAGGCGGCCTCGATGACGCGGGCGTCGCTCAGGCGAAGCTGCTTCACCACGTCGGTGACCCAGCCGGAGCCGAAGCTTTCCCAGGCCAGCATGTCCACCGGGCGCTCACCCAGCAGGGACCACATGGCCATCTCCATCGCGCCGGTATCGGACGCGGGCACGATGGCGATGCGGTAGTCATCGGGCAGGCCGAGGATGGCGCGGCTGCGATCCAGCACCTCCTTCAGTCGGGCCTTGCCGATGGTGGCACGATGGGATCGACCCACCGGCGCATTCGCATAGATTTCAGGGGACCAGCCGGGGCGCTTCGCGCAGGGACCCGACGAGAAATGAGGTGCCGCAGGGCGGACCTCGGGCTTCTTCACACTCATGTTGGCGTTCCTTCCAGAACGTAGCGCCCCGTTGGGGGGGCGTGACCCGCGGCGGATATTAGGCGGCGACATGAACTGGTCAACACGCGACATGGGCCTGCGACAATTGTGCGACGCAGCATGGTGAATGAAGGATGAATGCGGTCAGTCGAACGCGTTGCCCATGCGCTTGCGGAAGTCCCAGCTGTTCAGCCGGTCGGGGGTGATGCGCAGGGTGGCTTCCTCGATCTCGCGGCCCAGCAGCCACCTGGCGAAGTCGCTCTGCAGGTCACCGCCATAGCGCCTGACCAGGTCGCGCAGCCGCGCCTTGCCGTCGGGCAGTATCTCCGCCTGTCCCTGGCCCCGCACACCGTAGTAGGGCGGTGTCTCGACGGAGACCTCGAAGGCGCAGGCGCTGTCGCGCCGCAGGGCCTGGACGATGTCTGCCTGCATGGGGGAGGCGCACCAGAACGCGCCGTCCTGCCAGGCGAACCAGACGGAGACCAGCATCGGCCGGCCCGACGCGGTGATGGCCGCGAGGCGCAACGGTACCCTTGTCGCGGTCAGGAACGAATCGATCTCGCTACGGTCCCATGGGCCCTTCAGCTTCATCGCCGCAGCCCCTCCAGGAACGCGCCGAGGGCGGCGACCACGGCGTCGGGCTGTTCCTGCTGCACCCAGTGACCGGCGCCGTCGATCAGGTGCAGATCGCGGAAGTCGCTGGTGACGCGCGGCCCCTGCATGGCGTCCAGCGCGCCCGGCGACTGCTGTATGCCCCAGTCCGCCGCCCCGGCGATGAAGGTGCTGGGCACGTCGATGGTGCGACCGTGGAACAGCTCCATCTCGCCGCCGATCACCGGGTCGATGGCGCAGCGGTACCAGTTGAGGCCACCCTGGAAGCCGGTGCGGGCATAGGTCTCCGCATAGACCGCCAGCTCGTCATCGGGTAGCCAGTCACAGGCCGCGACAAGTTCCGCCGACGGCATCTCCGGTGCCACCGTCCCGGGCATGGTGGTGCCCCGGTCCATGACGTAGTAGGTCGGCAGTTTCGCCAGTTCCTCCGCCGTCCAGCCGCTCAGCGGGAAGGGATTGTTGCCCGGCCAGTCCGCGCTCTTCACGTGGTAGTAGGCGCGCAGGAAATCATGCAGGCCCTGCGGGGCCTGCAGCATGTCGCGGTCGGCCCCTGGCTCGGCATAGTACCACTGGTAATGCCTGCGCGGCCGGTCCAGCGCGGCCAGCGCCTTATTGAGATCGGGTTTCGCCCGGCCACCCCGGTCCGGCGATGGCGGGCCGGCATAGGGCGCGCTCATCAGCGCGACGGCGCGGAAGATGTCGGGCCGCAGCAGCGCGCAGTGTGCCGCGACGGGGGAGCCGAAATCATGCCCCACCAGCGCGGCCACGTGGTCGCGGTCCAGCGCGGCCACCAGGCAGACGATGTCGCGGGCCAGGTTCATCATGCGGAAGCTGCGCACGTCACCGTCATAGCGACCGTCCCAGCCGGTGGTGCCGCCATAGCCGCGCTGGTCGGGGGCGACGACGTGGTAGCCCATCTCCGCCAGTGGCAGCATGACCTTGCGCCAGCTCCAGGCCAGTTCCGGGAAGCCGTGCAGCAGCACGATCAGCGGTGCGGACGGGTCCCCGGCCTGTAGCACCCGCATGTCGAGGCCGTTCACACCCGGCAGGTCGCGGACGGTGATGCCGTCAGGCAGGTTCATGGCTGCAGTCCCCGGTGGTTGAATCTGCGGCCATTCTTGTCCCGGCGACGGCCCCTTGCCAAGCCGCCGCCGGTGCGCACGTGACCCGCAGCCCCTGCCGCCCCGTATCAATGGTGACCGTGAAGGGGGATTTGCATGGCCGACAAGAACCTGATCCTGATCATGGGTGATCAGCTCACCCCTGATCTGACCGTGCTGCAGCAGGGGGAGCGGGAGCGGGACGTGGTGCTGATGGTGGAGGTGGCGGAGGAAACCACCTACGTCCCGCACCACCGCAAGAAGATCGCCTTCATCCTTTCCGCCATGCGCCACTTCGCCGAGGAACTGTCGGCGGCCGGCTGGCAGGTCGACCATGTCAGGCTGGATGACCGGGACAACAGCGGCAGCTTCACCGGAGAGATCGAACGGGCCGTGAAGCGTCATGCACCGGACCGTGTCCGGGTGACCGAGCCGGGAGAATGGCGGGTGGCGCAGATGGTGGCCGGGTGGTCCGATGCGCTGGACCTGCCCGTCGATGTTCTGGACGACAACCGGTTCATCTGCTCGCGGCAGGCGTTCGCCGACTGGGCGGCGGGGCGCAAGCAGTTGCGGATGGAGTACTTCTACCGGGAGATGCGGCGGCAGACCGGCCTGCTGATGGACGGTGACATGCCGGAGGGCGGCAAGTGGAACTTCGACAAGGAGAACCGCAAGCCGGCCGAGACCGACCTCTTCATGCCCCGTCCCCGGCAGGCCCGGCCCGACGACACCACGAAGGCGGTGCTGGAACTGGTGCAGGAGAGGTTTCCTGACGGGTTCGGTGACCTGGAACCGTTCTGGTTCGCGGTGACGCGGGAGAAGTCGGAGCAGGCCCGCGACCGCTTCATCGCGGAGGCGCTGCCGCGTTTCGGCGACTACCAGGACGCGATGCTGCAGGGGGA
Organism: Minwuia sp.; assembly: GCA_965228535.1. Lineage (GTDB taxonomy): Bacteria > Pseudomonadota > Alphaproteobacteria > Minwuiales > Minwuiaceae > Minwuia. Next base: position 916,045 of record CBDDHU010000004.1, read on the forward strand.
GGACTTCCTGTATCACTCCGTGCTGTCGCCATACATCAATGTCGGCCTGCTGGACCCGCTGGATCTCTGCCGTCGGGTGGAGAAGGCCTGGCAGGACGGGGACGTGCCGCTGAACGCGGCGGAGGGCTTCATCCGCCAGGTCATCGGCTGGCGGGAATATGTGCGCGGCATCTACTGGCTGGAAATGCCCGACTACGCGGAGATGAATCACCTGGCGGCGGAGCGGGACCTGCCCGGATTCTACTGGAGCGGCGAGACCGGCATGGCCTGTGTCCGCGCCGTGGTCGACCAGACCCGGCGCCAGGCCTACGCCCACCATATCCAGCGCCTGATGGTCACCGGCACCTTCGCCCTGCTGGCCGGGGTCCGGCCGCAGCAGGTGCACGAGTGGTACCTGTCGGTCTACGCGGACGCCTTCGAATGGGTGGAACTGCCGAACACGCTGGGCATGAGTCAGTTTGCCGATGGCGGCCTGCTGGGGTCGAAGCCCTATGCCGCCAGCGGCAGCTACATCAACCGCATGTCCGACCATTGCGGCGACTGTGCCTACGACGTGAAGCGGAAGACGGGGGAGGGTGCCTGCCCGTTCAACCCGCTCTACTGGGACTTCCTCGCCCGCAATGAGGATGTACTGCGGGACAATCCCCGGCTCGGACCGGTCTACAGCACCTGGGACCGGATGAAGCCGGAAACGCGCAGCGCCTGTCGCGACAGCGCGAAGGCTATCCTGGACAATATCGAGAAGCTGTGATGGCGGCCTGCGTCAGAGACTGAAGACCAGCAGGTACAGGCCAAGCATGGCGGTCAGCCAGAGCACCGCCGTGCCCGGTGAGGACGTGCGGCTGGCCAGCCCGTCAGGCCCGCCAAGCCGACCGGCCAGGCCGATCACGTTGTTCACCCAGCCACGCATGCCACTGGTCAGCGCGGCGGAAGTCTCGCTGCCCCAGGCAACCGTCGCACGCCAGACCCGGTGCAGTGCCCGCCGGTAGAACCAGTCGAAATCCAGCAGGGTGGAGCGCATCTCCGCCGGGTACAGGCCTGCGCGCATCATCCAGGCGACGGCCAGGCCGGAGAAGGCGAGCAACTGCATCTGCGTCACGACGTGGGAGGCCGTGTAGGGCTCGTACTTCGTGGCGTAGGGCAGGATGTCGTAGAGATAGCCGGGGAAGACACCGATGCCGATGCACAGCGCGGAGGAAATGGCCATCGCCAGCAGCATGTTGGCGGGGGCTTCGCTGGCGGTCTCCTGCGTCTGTGCGGACTGCCGGGGCCGGGCGAAGAAGGCAAACCAGGGGATCTTGATGCCGGTGGTGACGAACACGCCGACGGAGCCGAACACCAGCGTTGCCCAGACGAACCACATGCCTTCCTTGCCCGCAGCGGAGATGATCATCGCCTTGGAGACGAAGCCGGAGAACAGCGGGAAGGCCATCGACGCGGCACCGACGATGCAGAACGCGGCGGTCAGCGGCATGGACCTGTAGAGGCCACCCAGCTCTGTCGCCTTCACGGTGCCGACGCGGTACAGCACCGCGCCCATGGTCATGAACAGCAGCCCCTTGTAGAGGATGTGGGAGAAGGCCTGCGCGGCGGCCCCGTTCAGCGCCAGTTCCGTGCCGATGCCGATGCCGATGACCATGAAGCCGAGCTGGTTGTTCAGGCTGTAGGCCAGCACGCGGCGCAGGTCGTTCTCCACCAGGGCGTAGAACAGCGGGAAGATGACCATCGCCACGCCGATCCAGATCAGTTCCTCCTGCCCCGGGAAGCCACGGGCCAGGGTGTAGATCGCCATCTTGGTGGTGAAGGCGGAAAGGATCACCGTGCCGGTCACGGTGCCCTGCGGATAGGCGTCCTGCAGCCAGTTGTGCAGCAGCGGGAACGCCGCCTTGACGCCGAAGCCCAGCAGGATCAGCAACCCGCCCGGCGCATCCAGGCCCAGGCTGCCGAAGGCCACGGAGCCGGTGGCGCGCCAGTGGATGATCAGGCCGCCCAGCAGCAGCACGCCGGAGGCGATCTGCACGATCAGGTAGCGGATGCCGGCGCGGTAGCTGGCATCCGTCTGCCGGGCGAAGATCAGGAAGACGGAGGTGATGGCCGTCAGTTCCCAGTAGACGAACAGGCTGATCAGGTCGCCGGCGAAGACCGCACCGATGGCGGAGCCCATGTAGGTCAGTGCCGCCACGTCCTGCATCCGGTCGCGCACATGCAGGTGGAACAGCCCCGCGATCAGGGCTGCGATGTAGAAGATGTAGCCCCAGACCAGCGACAGGCCGTCGATGCGGCTGCCCACCAGCTCCGCACCGAAGAAGGACAGGGTCGCGTGCGCGCCCACCGGCGCCTCGACAAGCTGCCAGAAGCCGACGAACGGCAGCACCAGCATCAGCGCCTTGCGCGCATGGTGCGGCAGGACGGCGGCGAGGACGCCGCCGAGCAGCAGGATCAGTCCTGGCGGCAGCTCAGTCCACATCATCGTCGTAATAATCCTCGTCGCGCATCACGGCACCGCGCAGGCGTTTCGCCAGCAGCACCAGCAGGATGCTGCCCAGCAGGGCGAAGAAGCCGTAGAAGTTGGGCAGGTACTCGGCGTCGAAGTAGCCGTGCTTGTGATAGACGTGCCAGATCAGGTCCGCGACATCCGCCAGCGCCAGCAGGATGCAGACCACGATCAGCGCATGGTAGAGCCGCTGCATCCGCCCCGGATTTTCCCCGGTACCGGACCCGTTGGCGGGTGCGCCGGACTGCGGTGACGTGCTCATTGGCCACCTCCGATCACGGTGATGGGCAGCAGGAAGTCGTAGATATCCTGCGCCATGAAGAACAGCACGACGGTCAGCGTCGCGGTGATGCAGATGGCGATGACGCAGGGCAGCGGGGCCTCCTGCACCTTCACCGGCCCGTCACCGGCCCCCGGTGGCTTCAGCAGGAACCCACGCAGCGGGATCGGCATCAGGTAGGCCACGTTCAGCAGCGAACTGAGGATCAGCACGCCGATGATGAACTGGAACCCGGCATCCGCCACACCCACCATCAGCAGGAACTTCGACCATGACCCGCCCAGCGGCGGGATGCCGATGACGGACAGCGCGCCGATCATGAAGCAGAAGACGGTGACCGGCATGATCCGCCCGATCCCCTTCATGTCGGAGATCTCCGTCTTGTGCAGGGCGACGTAGATGGCGCCCGCGCAGAAGAACAGCGTGATCTTGCCCGCCGCGTGCATGGCGATGTGCATGCCGCCGCCGACCACGCCCATGGCGGTGCCGAGCGCGGCACCCAGGATGACGTAGGAAAGCTGGCTGACGGTGGAGTAGGCCAGCCGTCGTTTCAGGTTGTCCTGGTTCATGGCGATCAGGCTGGCCAGCGTCAGGGTGATCGCGGCGGCATAGATCAGCCAGTTGGTGGCGGTCTCGGAACTGATCAGGTCCAGTCCGAAGACATAGACGATGACCTTGATGACCGTGAACACGCCCGCCTTCACCACCGCCACGGCATGCAGCAGCGCGGAGACCGGGGTCGGTGCGACCATGGCGGCAGGCAGCCACTTGTGGATCGGCATCAGCGCCGCCTTGCCGATGCCGTACATGTAGAGCGCCAGCAGCAGCCCTGCCGAGATGCCCTGTACCTTGCCGGCCAGGCTGCCGCCGGGAACGAAGTCCAGGGTACCGGTCAGGTTCCAGGTCCAGATGATCGCGGGCAGCTGCAGCCCGATGGAGGTGGCGATCAGGATGCCGAGATAGGTCCGGCCGCCGCGCTTCGCATCCTCCGTCTCCTTGTGGGTGACCAGCGGGTAGGTCGACAGTGTCAGGATCTCGTAGAAGATGAACAGGGTCAGCAGGTTGCCTGCGAAGGCTATGCCGATGGCGGCACTGATCGACAGCGCGAAGCAGGCATAGAAGCGGGTCTGCTTCACCTCCTTGTTGCCGCGCATGTAGCCGATGGAATAGATCGAGTTGACGATCCAGAGCGTCGAGGCGATGGCGGCGAACATCATCCCCAGCGGCTCCACCGTGAAGGTGATGTCGAGCCCCGGAACCAGTTCGAACAGGGTGACGGAGGGGCGTGCGCCCGCCTGCACGGCGGGGAAGATCGACCAGACGTTGATCGCGTTTGCCGTCGCCGTGACCAGGGTGACCGCTTCCCTCAGGTTGGCGATGCGACCGGTCAGCACGATGCCGACCAGGCCGACGATCGGGATCAGCAGGGCAAGCTGGATGTGGGTCTCCAGGGTCATGGCGCGACCCCCAGCAGCGATCGTGCGGCGACCTGTGCGATGTCAACCGACCAGCTCGTCTCCAGGCCGAACCAGAAGCAGCCGAGGGTCAGCGCCCAGAGCGGCAGCAGCATCGACAGCGGTGCCTCGGTCACTTCCCGGCCCGGTGCGGGATCACGGAAATAGGCGACCTCCACCACGCGCCAGACATAGATCACCGCCAGCAGCGAACTGGCCACGATCATCGCCGTGATGGCATAGCCCGCCGCGCCGTGCTGCATCGCGGCCAGGATCAGGTACCACTTGGAGATGAAGCCCGCGGTGGTGGGTACGCCGATCAGGCTCAGCCCGGCAAGCACGAAGGCCAGCGTGGTGAACGGCATGGTCCGGCCGATCCCGGCCAGCCGGTCGATATGCATGGAGCCGATGCGTAGGAAGATGGCACCGGCGGCCATGAACAGCGCCGCCTTGGTCACCGCGTGGTTGAACAGGTGCACGATGCCCGCCGTCAGGCCCTCCACGCCGCCCAGGCCGATGCCGGCGGCCATGTAGCCGATCTGCGCCACCGACGACCAGGCCAGCAGCCGTTTCAGGTCGGTCTGGAAGATCGCCACCGTGGAGCCGAGCAGGAAGGCGACCACGGCGAAGGGCAACAGCAGGCTGGCGAAGTCCAGGTCGGCGAAGGCGGGAATGTCCCCGAACACCGTGAACTGGAACCGCAGCAGCACGTATATGGAGACCTTCGTCGCTGTCGCCGACAGGAACACGCCCACGGCACTGGGGCTGTAGGCATAGCCGTTGGGCAGCCAGAAATGCGCCGGGAACAGCGCGAACTTCAGCGCGATGCCGACGGTCAGGAAGGCGGCGGCCGCCTTGACGGAGGTGGTGTCCGATACAGGCCCGACACGTTCCGCGAGATCGGCGATGTTGAGAGTGCCGGTCATGATGTAGAGCAGCCCGACGCCGATCAGGATGAAGGTCGCGCCGAGGGTGCCGAGCACCAGGTACTGGAACGCGGCGGTCAGGGCGCGGGGGTCCCGGCCGGAGGCCAGCAGCATGTATGTGGAGAGCGAGGAGATCTCCAGGAAGACGAAGATGTTGAACGCGTCACCGGTGATGGTGATGCCCAGCAGGCCGCACAGGCACAGCAGCCACGCGGCATAGAACAGGTGGTGCTTGTCGCGCGGCACCTCCCGCTCCACCGAGCGGAGCGCGTAGGGCAGGGCGACCAGCGAGACACCGCTGACGATCATCAGCACGAAGGCATTGATCTCGTCGACCCGGTACTCGATGCCGAAGGGGGGCGGCCAGCCACCCATCTGGTAGGAAATGGCACCGCCGTCCAGCACCTGCAGCAGCAGGTTGACGGCAATCCAGAACGTGGCCGCGCTGACCAGCAGGGCGAAGGCCCAGGGCACGTTGCGGAACCGCAGGAAGGTGCAGATCGGCGCAGCCACCATCGGCACCACGACCTGCAGCGCGGGCAGGTTGGTCATCAGGCTGAAACCGGCGCTTGCGGCGGTACTCATGCGTCTTCCGCCCGCTGCAGTTCCTTCTCGTAGAGCAACTCGGCCTCGGCGATCTCGTCCTCTTCCACGGTGCCATAGGCCTCCTTGATGCGCACGATCAGGGCCAGGCCGATGGAGGTCGTGGCGACACCGACGACGATGGCGGTGAGGATGAGCACGTGCGGCAGCGGGTTGGAGATCGGCTGCGTCAGCCCGTCACTCAGGATCGGCGCGGTGCCACCCAGGATCTTGCCGGAGCTGATGTAGAGCAGGAAGACACTGGCCTGGAAGATGTTCAGGCCGACCACCTTCTTCACCAGGTTGCCACGGCTCATCGCGATGTAGATCCCGGCCATCATCAGGATCGCGAAGACGTAGTAGTTGAACTGTCCCAGCCACTCGCTCATCGCGGCTGCTCCGTGGTCATGTCCTCGTCATCATCGTCTTCGTCCGCACTTTCCAGTTCGCGTGTGATCTTCAGCCGCCCGGCGAACTGGTAGAAGATGGTGATCATCACCGCCGCGACGGTGATGCCGACGCCGAACTCGATGATCAGGATGCCGAGGTGCTGCCCGTGCACCGGATCGTGGCTGTCGATGGCGTTGTAGTTCAGGAACTCCGCCCCCAGCAGCATCGTGGCGACGCCCACACCGGCATAGATCAGCAGGCCGAGTGCCACCAGGGCTGCGACCAGTCCAGGCGTGATGACGCTGGTCGCCCGGTCCAGGCCGTAGATCAGTGCATAGAGGATGATGCCGGCCGCGAAGATCACCCCGGCCTGGAAGCCGCCGCCGGGGCCGAAATCGCCATGGAACTGCACGTAGAGCCCGAACAGCAGGATGAACGGGATCAGCAGCTTGGCCAGGATGCGGGGAACCAGATGTTCGATCATCAGGTATCGTCCCCCTCATCGTCGCCCTCGCGCCGACGGCGTCGGTGTGCGCCGATCACGGGCATCGAGGACAGCAGCATCATCACGCCGATACCGGCGGTGAAGATCACCGCCACCTCGCCCAGCGTGTCGAAACCGCGATAGCTGGCCAGAACGGCGGTGACGATGTTCGGCACATCGATGCTGATCGGTGTCTGCTCCAGGTAGTAGGGCGCGACATGCACCTGGTTCGGCGCATCCGCGGCACCCACGGCAGGCATGTCATGCATGCCCCAGAGCAGGATCGCACCGGTGGCCACGGAGACGAGGAACGGCGTGAACTGGAAGCGGAAGGGAATCTTCTCCCGGCGGCTGTCGATCAGTGCCAGCGTGCCGAGGGAGAGGATGGTGGAGACGCCTGCACCAACCGCAGCCTCCGTGAATGCCACGTCCACGGCATCCAGCAGCGTGAAGACCATGGCCATCAGCAGGCTGTAGATGCCGGCAAGCATGACCACGCCGAACAGGTTGCGCAGCCGGATGATGCCGGCCGTCACGACCAGCAGCAGCCCCAGCAGGACGATGTTGATCAGGGCTTCCCAGTCGCCCAGGGTCATGCCCTCGCCGCCGCTCATGCCCGGTCCCCCTCGCCATCGGTCAGGTCGTGGTCGAGCTGCGGCTTCTGGGCCGAGAAGAACGCGGCATGACCGATCGAGTAGGACGCGATCGGGCTGGTGAACCACAGGAAGATCAGCACGAACAGCAGCTTGACGGCGATCAGCCATTCCCCGGCGACCAGCGACGGCACGGCCAGTCCGGCCAGCACGAGGAAGGTCGCCAGGGTGTCGGTGATGCTGGCGGCATGCAGGCGGGTGTAGAGGTCGGGCAGGCGCAGGGTGCCGTAGGCCCCGACCACCGCCAGAAAGGCACCGGTGATCACCAGCACGCCGGAGATGATGATGGTCCAGTCCATCACGAACGCACCCGGGACTGGCCGAGATCGCGATAGCGGAAGTACTTCAGCACGGCGATGATGCCGACGAAGTTGATCAGCGCATAGACCAGCGCGAGATCGAGGAACTCCGGCCGACCGGCCAGGTAGCCGAGCACGGCCAGCAGCAGCACGGTCTTCGTGCCGAACATGTTCGCGGCCATGACCCGGTCCATCAGGGTGGGACCGAGCAGGGCGCGGATGATGGCGAACAGCATCGCCACCAGCAGGCCGAGTGCGGCAACGCCATAGATCATGGTGTCGTGTCCTTCTGCGCGCGGCGATGCAGGCGATCACTCTCCAGCCCGGCACAGCGACGGTTCATGTCGTCGCTCAGCACCCCCTCCGCCCCGTCGCGGGACAGCGCGTGGACCAGGATGCCCTTGTCGTCATTGATGTCGATGGACAGCGTGCCCGGCGTCAGGGTGATCGAGTTGGCGTAGATCACCCGCCCGAGGTCGGTGCGCTGCATGGTCCGGGAGCGGACCAGCGTCGGGGAGATGTCCGGCGTGACCCGCAGCAGGCGGCGGATGACGTCGATATTGGCCTTCACGATCTCCACGAACAGCCAGGGCCAGTAGACGATGATGCGCCAGCCGAGCTCCAGCGGTGTGCCTTCATGATCGACGACATCCATCCGCCAGGCGATGGCAACACAGAGCAGGCAGGACGCCGCGCCGAGCCAGTAGAGCAGGGAGTGATCGTAGATTCCGGAAAGCAACAGCCAGGTTGCCGCCAGAAAGACAAGCAATCCCAAAGCGCGACCCACGAATGCTCCTCCCGACATGCTGTTGGTGACCCCTCGGGCCAGTGGTCCCAACCTAGCTTGAGGCGGATTGGCTGCGCAACAGCCGAGCAAAGCGTGATGGCGATCACGGTAATGTTTGTCCCCGCGCCATCGGACTGTTAGCCTTAAAGAAAAGCGTAACAGACAGATGGTAGCGCGATGAGGGGGATTGAGGCAGGAGACCGCGTGCAAGACGCGGCCCCGATGGAGGTGCGCGGTCACCTCAAGTGGTTCAACTACGTCAAGGGCTATGGCTTCGTCACGGCGGATGATGGCCGCGATGTCTTCCTGCATCTGTCCTGCCTGCGCAAGGCGGGCCTTTCCTTCATCGACGAGGGTGCCGAGATCTGGTGCGAGGCGACCGAGGGGCCGCGCGGCCTGCAGGCGCAGAGCGTGCTGCAGGTGCGCCCCGCCAACCGGGAACCGCAGGAGCCGACGCCGCAGCAGATGCAGGCCGGCAGCGTTGCCGCGTCTCCCCAGGACCGGTCAGCCAGCCACGCAGGCCCGGCCATGCCGCGCAACGGTACGGGTGCCAATGACGACACGCCGCTGGAGGAACATGTCGCCACGGTGAAGTGGTTCAACCGCATCCGGGGATACGGGTTCCTCAGCATCAGCGAGAGCGAACCGGACGTGTTCATCCACATCGAGACCCTGCGCCGCGTCGGCCTGACGGTGGTGCAGCCCGGTGAGAGCCTGCGGGTGATGGTGCAGCGCAGCCGGAAGGGCCTGCTGGCGAAGGAAGTCCGGCTCGGCTGAGAGCACCGGGCCGGGTCGTGACGCGCCGGATCAGGCGGGGTGCGTCATGATGTTGAGCAGCCTGCCGAACGGATCCCTGACGAAGAATCGCCGCACGCCCCAGGGTTCCAGAACTGGGCCGTATTCCGGCGCCAGTCCCGCAGCCAGCATGCGCTGATGCATGGCATCAAGATCATCCACCTCGATGGTGAGGTCGGGCACCGGGGTGCCTGAACCGCCCTCCGTGGTGAAGCTCACCTGCTGCGGCGATCCGGAAGCGGTCGCGTAGGTGCGGATCCAGCCCAGGTCCATGACCTTCGCCAGGCCGAGCATGTCCCCGTAGAAGGCTTCCGCAGCCTCCGGGTCATCTGTGGCGATGTTGGTGACGATCCGTTTCACGCTCACAGCTTTGTCTCCTTTTCCCCCAGGGCCTCGGCGAGGCGTGCGGCGGCGCTGCCCGGACGCAAGGGCTGCTGCTGCGTGGGCGCCGGGGCCCAGCCGGTCATCTGGATGACCTGGAAGGTGGCCGGAACGCGTCCGTCCCGATCTCCATGGCTCTCCACGTACAGCGCCATCGCCCGCATCAGTGTGGTCCGGCGCAGGAAACTGCGTCGGCGCTGAACCACCGCGTTCTGCTCCCCCATGCCGCGCAGGTCCTGCAACAGGCGGAACGGGGTGCCGTAGCTGACGGTGATCGTGTCGCTGTCGGCGACCGGCAGGGCGAGGCCCGCGCGCTGCAGCAGTGCCCCGGCGTCGCGCACATCGGTGAAGGGGGAGACGTGCGGGCTGATGCCGTCCTCCACCTCCATCTCCGCCTGCATCAGCGCCTGGCGCAGTTCGAACAGGGTATCGCCGCCCAGGATCGCGACCAGCAGCAGCCCGTCCGGCTTCAGGGCGCGGCGCAACTGCACCAGGGCACCCGGCAGGTCGTTGACCCAGTGCAGCGACAGCACGCTGAAGACCAGGTCGACCGATGCCGGGGCGACCGGCAGGAACTCCTCGTCGCCGACCAGCGCGGGACCGGGACCGGCAAAACCGGCTGCGAGGTCCATGGTGACCGCGCTGCCGACCTTGCGTCCTGCGCCTACCAGTTCCGGCGGCAGTCCGCCCCGGCCGCCGACCACCAGCGCGCGCTCGAACTGCCGGTCCACGTCCAGCAGCCGGTCCGCCAGCCGCTGCGCCACCTCCCGGAACAGGAAATCATGCTCGGCGAAGTCCCGTACCGCCCGCGCCCGGTGGCGGCGGTGCAGCGGACGATCAAAGACTTCCATGCCCTCGGGAACCGTGCTCATGCGATGCAGCATATGCCGGGCGGGGCGCGCCGTTGCAACCTTGCCGCCCTTCGCGGACAATCCCGGCCATGCAACAGGCAGCGATCCGGGCAGGGGCGAGACATCTGGCGCGCAGGGCGCTGGACCTGCTGCTTCCGCCCCAGTGCCTGGCCTGCGATGCGGAGGTGGCGGAGCCGGGACGGCTCTGCCCGCGCTGTTTCAGCCAGATCGACCTGATCACGGACCCGCTCTGCGCCACCTGCGGGGTGCCGTTCGAGTTCGTGGGGGCACCGGGGCGGATCTGTGCCGCATGCGCCGCCGATCCGCCGCCCTTCACCCGCGCCCGCGCCGCCGCCCGCTACGACGACCGGATCCGCGACGCGGTGCTGGGGTTCAAGCATGGCGACCGTGCCGACAGGGCGGTGGGACTGGCGCGGCTGGTGGCGCGGGCAGGGCAGGCCTGGCTGGCACAGGCGGACATAGTCACCGGGGTGCCGCTGCATCGCCGTCGCCTGCTGCACCGGCGCTACAACCAGGCGACGCTGGTGGCCAACCTGCTGGCCCGTGACGCGGGGGTGGACGCGGTGCCGGACCTGATGCTGCGCACCCGCGCCACCCGCAGCCAGGGTGGCCTCAGCGGTTCCGCGCGGCGGCGCAACCTGCGCGGTGCCTTTGCCGTGAACCCGGTGTATCGGGCACGGGTCTCCGGCGCGCATGTGGTGCTGGTGGATGACGTGATCACCACCGGGGCCACCATCTCCGAATGCGCCCGCGTGCTGCGGCGTGCCGGTGCGGCGGAGATCACGGTGCTGGGCATCGCCCGCGTTGTCCGCACGGGCCACGCGTCCTATATCTAGCGCCAACGAGCCGAACCGGACCGGGCAGGGGGTCATGGCTGTTCCCTGGCCGCTCACCTGGAAGGAGAGCCGCATCATGAGCAACGTCGTCCTCTACACCACCGGGCTCTGCCCCTATTGCTACCGCGCCAAGAAGCTGCTGGACCGCAAGGGCGTGAGCTACGAGGAGATCGACGTGATGTTCACCGCCGGAAAGCGCGACGAGATGATCCAGCGCTCCGGCCGTCGCACCGTGCCGCAGATCTTCATCGGCGAGACCCATGTCGGCGGTTTCGACGACATGGAGGCGCTGGACCAGGCCGGCAAGCTCGATCCGCTGCTGCAGGGTGCGGCGTGAGCGGCACCTTCCTCGCCGCCTGCATCCAGCCCAATACCGGCACCGACTGGCAGGCCAACCTGAGCGCCTGCACCGGCTGGATCGAGCAGGCCGCCTCGGATGGTGCCAGCTACATCCAGACACCGGAGGTGAGCAACTTCATCTACCGCCGTCGCCAGGACACGATGGCCAATACCCATGCGGAGGCGGATGATCCGTCGCTGAAGGCCTATCGCGATCTGGCCGCACGGCTGGGCGTCTGGCTCAACATCGGCTCCCTGGCCCTGAAGGGGGAGGGGGAGCGGCTGGCCAACCGGTCCTTCCTGATCGAGCCGGACGGGGAGATCGCCAACCGCTACGACAAGATCCACATGTTCGACGTGGAGCTGCCGTCGGGGCAGAAGTTCATGGAATCCCGCGCCTACCGTCCGGGGGAGCAGGTGAACGTGGTCGATGTGCCGGTCAGCGCCGATGCGGCCATGAGGCTCGGCATGACCATCTGCTACGACATGCGCTTTCCCCACCTCTACCGCGACCTCGCCAAGGCGGGGGCGGAGGTACTGACCATGCCGTCCGCCTTCACGGCGGAGACCGGCAAGGCGCACTGGCACGTGCTGCTGCGCGCCCGCGCGATCGAGAATGGCTGCTTCGTCATCGCCGCCGCCCAGACCGGTGCGCATGATGGCGGACGGGAGACCTACGGCCACTCCCTGATCGTCGATCCCTGGGGGGCGGTGCTGGCCGACGCGGGCACCGACACCGGCTATGTCACCGCAGAGATCGATCTCGCGAAGGTCACCTCGTCACGGCAATCGGTGCCGTCGCTCGGCAATGACCGGGACTACACGCTGACCGGTCCCTGACCCCGGGAACGAGAGCTTCCCTACCGCCGCCCACCCGCGATCTTCACCGCGTCGGGGTGGGCGCGCAGGCGGGCCATGGCGAGGAAGCCGAGCAGCGGGCCGATGGCGATGGACCAGAAGGCCCATTCCCAGCCGATCAGCTCGACCACGTGCGGCAGCATGTGGATGGTCACCAGGGTCAGCAGGAAGCCGATGCAGGTCTGCGCCGTGACCATGGTGCCGACGCGTTCCGGGTCCGCCAGTTCCATGACGGAAGATGAGAACTGCGCCGAATCGGCGATCACCACCATGCCCCAGAACAGGCAGAACAGGGCCATGATCCAGGGCGGTCCGCCGAACAGGAACCCGGCCACCAGGCAGCAGGCGGCGCTCAGTCCCATTGCCGCCATGGTGACTGCCGTGCGGCCGATCCGGTCCGCCAGCCAGCCGCCCAGCAGCGCGCCGATGGCTCCAGCCCCCAGCACGCCGAAGGTGAGCAGGGAGGCATTGACCCCGATGCGCGGGTCGCCCGCGCCGTACCAGCGGGTGAAGGAGGCGTTGAGGAACACGACCATCCAGCCCCAGACGGCATAGAGCTCCCACATGTGGCCGAAATAGCCGAAATTGGCGAGGCGCAGCGCCCGGTTGCGCCAGGCCTCCAGCACGGCGGAGGGCTTGAACGCCGCGCGCCGCATGGCGTTGGGGCCGAGGGCCATGAACTGCACCATCACCGCGCCGGTCAGCGCCGCCGCGCTGGTCGCGCCGAGGGTCAGCCGCCAGTCCAGTCCGGCCAGGAAGGCCTGCGCCAGGTGCGGCGCGCCGGAGCCGAGCGTCAGCGCCCCCACCAGCAGGCCGGTCAGCAGGCCCATGTCCGCCTTCGCCCAGGTGGCGATCATCTTCATGCCCACCGGGTAGCAGCCTGCCATGCTGATGCCGATGCAGAAGCGCAGCGCCGGGACCAGTGGCGATGCCGGGTCGATCCAGATCAGGGCGGTGTTGGCGGCGCAGGCGATGCCGGCCGAGACACCGAAGAACAGCTGCGGTCGCCAGCGGTCGGCGAGACCGAGGATGGCGCTGACCAGGGTGCCGACAACGAACCCGACACTGAGCATGGAGGTGTAGAGCGAGGCCTGCAGCGAGCTGATCTCGGTCTCTGCCCGGATCGCGGGCAACGTCGCCGCGCCAGAGAACCAGACACTCAGCACCAGCACCTCTGCCAGTGCGAGGATCAGCACGGATCGCCACTTGCCGCTCATCGCTCCCCCTCCCCCTGTCCGCCCGGCCCTTCACGCCCGAAACCACGGAAGCCCTTGCTCTTCTCCCCTTGCAAGACCGCCGCGAGAGCCAGACCTGGTAGGAGCCTGTGCTGCCACCCACCCGGACGGCGCTGCCGGATTTGATCCGGCAGCCCATGGTGCCGCGCCAACGCTGGAAGGTGGGCTCGCGGATCAAGTCCGCGAGCGCCGTGGGGTGAAAATCGCGAGGGTCATCGGCCTGACCCGTTCACCATCGCCAGTTCTCCGGTTTTCCCCCTCCAGCGCGCATCGACGCAGGGTCAGGATAGGGCGGTGCGGAGGGTTTGGGAATGAGTGTCGGATGCCTGGCGTGTCAGGCCGCCTTGCGGGACTGCAGCACCCGGAAGGTTGCGGAGACCAGAGCACAGGGGTCCCCGTCCGCCGTGACCTGTCCCTGGGCTATGTCGACCTTGCCGCCGGTCTTGATGAAGACCGGGCGGAATTCCAGCCACTGTCCGATCTGGGCGGTCTGCACGAACTCCAGGTTCAGGGTGATGGTCACCAGGCTGCTGTCGTCCCCGCGCCGCTGGCGGCAGGAATAGCCCATCGCATTGTCGGCGAGGGCGGAGATCAGGCCGCCATGGACAAAGCCGCGCGCGTTGCAGTGCTGCTCCGCCGCGCGCAGGCCGATGGTGACGCCATCGTCGTTGACGCGGGACCAGAGCGGCTCCCACGGGTCGGTCAGCGGGCTCCTGCGGAAGTGCGGGGCGAAGCCGGGCGGGACTGGCGTGTCGGTTTGCGGTGTCATGTCAGGCTCCATCATGTTCTGGGGCGGCCAGGTGCGTGGCCAGGAAATCACCGGTTTCGCGCAGCGCCTCGTCGGACCGCACGGCCCGGCACAGCGTCGTCGCGCCATCCAGCATCGACCGGGCCAGGCGGCCATTGCGGGCGGCCTGTTCCGGCGGGAAACCGCGGGCTGCAAACAGGTCTGTGAAGGCCCTGTTGATCGCCTCCCCCTCCCGTTTCAGCGCCTCGGCGATGTCCGGCTCGTGCGGCACCGCCTCGTTGGCGAGAACGGTCATCAGCGGCCCCGCCGACCATTTCGTCCGCCGCAGCCAGGCCGCGCGGGCATCCGCCATCCGCCGCAGCAGGTCCGGCAGGCTCCGGCGACTCCCTGCACTGCGCTGCAGGGTATCGACGATGTCATCGGCCAGCGTCTCCACCGCCGCGACGGCCAGCCCCGACTTGCCGGTGGGGAAGTGGTGGTAGAGGGAGCCACGCGGGGCTGCCGCCGCCTCCAGTATCTCCGCCGTGCCGACAGCGGCGAAGCCGCGCTGCTGCACAAGGTGGGTGAAGGCCGCGATCAGCCGCTCGCGCGTCGGTGGCTGGCCGACAGCGTGCGGCTGGTGGCCGGGGTGGAGGCCGTCGGCAAGGCTCAAGGGATCGCTCCTCTGGACTGATTGGTCCAATAATGGACTGATCAGTCCAGAACGGTCAAGCCGGTCCTGACGTATCGAAACGGTTGGTGGGATTCAGTCCTGGATAACGCGACGGCTGCGTGGCGGGGTGTAGCGCTCCACCTCGAAGTTCACCGCCACCATCCAGTCGGCATAGTCGGGCCAGATGCGCTTGGCGGCCTGGATCAGTTCCTGGCGGAACGGGCCTTCCAGCGGCGCGCCGCGTCCGGGCCAGATCCGGAACTTCATGCGCAGGAAGCTGCGGCCCGCCCGCGTGGTCAGGCGGTCCAGCACTTCCGGCGCGGCGCGGAAGATGCCGGGATACTGCTCGATCGCGGCCTCCGCCATCACCCGGACCTGTTCCTCCATCCGCGCAGCCAGTTCCTTGTCCTCGGGCAGGGAGAAATCGACGAAGCAGCGGACATAGCCGCGCGGATAGCAGATCACGTTGACGATGGAGCGGTTGGGCACGAACACCTCCGCCCCCAGCGGGTTGCGCAGCACGGTGAAACGCATGCCGAAGCGTTCCACCACGCCCACCTGGCCGCTGACCTCGATCACGTCACCGATGTCGAACAGGTCGGTGAAGACGATGGTCACGCCGCTGACCACGTCCTGCACGATGCCCTGGGAACCGAAGGCCACCGCCAGGCCGATGATTGACGCGCTGGCGATGTAGGTGGACAGCGGCACGCCGGATTCGCTCAGCACGAAGCCGAAGGCGGCGAAGTAGAGCGCGAAGACAATGCTGCTCGATACCAGGCTGATCAGCGTCATTGCCTTGGTGGAGCGGCGGGCAACCCGGCTGCGCATGGCATGGGTGCTGGCGTAGCGCAGCACGCGCACCGCACCATGGGTGCAGACGACCGCCACCAGCGCGACGACGACACGTTCCGTCGATGACAGGTCCTGCAGGGCGTCCGACAGTGCGCTCATCTTCTACCGTCCGCTCATCTGCATCCGTTTCCCCCGGGGGATCAGTCGAACTTGGGATCGCCCTTCATCATGCGTAACGGATCATAGGTCATCACCACGTCGCCCTTCTGGTTGATCACCTTGTTGTCGGTGCGCACCAGGGCGCGGTTGCCCTTGCTGGCCTGCTTGATCTCGGTCACCACCCCCTCGACATGGATGGTGTCGCCCGCATAGGTCGGGCCGGTGACATTGACCTGGCAGCCCAGGAAGGCAAGGCCGGTGCGGGCGATGGTGGCGGGGATCACCAGTCCCTCCGCCATCGACATGACCAGCGCACCCGGCACCAGCCGCCCGGTGAAGCCGGTATGCTCCTCCAGGTACCAGTCGCTGGTGAACAGTTCCTCCGTCATGCCCACCATGCCGGTGAAACCGGTCACGTCCTCGCCGCGGATGGTGCGGGTCAGTGTCTTGAAGGTCCAGCCGACCGACCAGTCCTGCCAGTAGAATCCATGTCCCAGAAGCTGCATCGGTTCAGACCTTCTCTTCCTTCTTCTCGCGTGCGGCACCTGCGGCCAGCATGCTCTCGATGGTGGCGTCATCATAGCCCAGTTCCGCCAGCACTTCCCGCGTCTGCTCCCCCAGGTGCGGGGTGTGGCGGCGGATGGAAACGGGGCTGCGTTCGAAGTTGACGGGGAACTTCATGCTGCGCAGTTCCCCCTCCGTCGGATGTTCGTAGTGCTGCCAGAACCCGACCTGCTGCAGGTGCGGATCGACCAGCAGTTCCTCCGGCGTGTTGACCCGGGTGCAGGGAATGCCGTGCGGCTCCAGCTTCTCCAGCCATTCGTCGGTGGTCAGCGCCCCGGCCAGTTCGGACAGGGTGGAATAGACCTCCTCGATATGGGTCTGCCGCGCGGCGAAGCTGTTGAAGTGCGGATGGTCCACCAGGTCGGCACGGCCCGCAGCCTCCAGCACCACGGCCCATTGCCGGTTGTCATAGGGCAGGATCGCGACCCAGCCATCCTTCGACGGGTAGGGCTTGCGCCACGGCGTCATCAGCCGGACATACTTGGTCGGCCCGTCGGCGTCGGCATAGGTCGCGCCGTCCAGGTGCTCGACCATGTTCATGCCGACCATGGTCTCGAACATCGGCACCTCGACGAACTGGCCCTCGCCCGTGCGTTCCCGGTGCAGCAGCGCCGCGACCACGGCGTTGCAGGCCATCAGGCCGCAGGTCTTGTCCGCCTGGATGAAGCTGACATAGCGCGGCTGGTCCAGCAGCGTGCCCTGGATGGTCGCGCCGCCCGAAGCCGCCTGGATGATGTCGTCGAAGGCGGTCTTGTGGCCGTAGGGCCCGCTTTCGGAGAAGCCGTAGGCCCCGACATAGACCAGGTTCGGGTTCACCGCCTTCAGATCCTCGTAGGCGATGCCGAGCTTGCGCACCGCCTGTGGGCGCAGGGCATGGATGAAGACATCCGCCGTCTTCACCAGCTCCTTCATCGCGGCCAGTCCCTCCGCCTGTTTCAGGTCCAGGCAGATGGAGCGCTTGTTGCGGTTGCAGTTCAGGAAGCAACTGGCCATCCCGGCATTGCGGGTGGTGCCGATCGCGCGGGCCAGGTCACCGGCCGGTTCCTCCACCTTGATCACGTCAGCACCCAGGTCGCCCAGCATCTGCGAAGCCAGCGGCCCCAGCACGATCCGTGTCAGGTCGACGACGCGATACCCCGCCAGCGGTCCCTTGTTCTCCGTTTCCAGAGCCATTTGCTTCACTCCTCCCCTTGTTCCGTGGTGCGCGCGGTCCCTGGCGAGAAGCATCGCATGCGGGGCAGCACCGGGCTGGTTCTTTCTTTCCCCTGTGCGGGGCAATGGCGCAAGGCATCAGGGCGGTGCAACGTGTCCCGATACTCCTTCCCCCTCGACGGGGAAGGTCGGGAAGGGGGTGAACCGGCAAGGCCGATGCGACGCAAGACGCCTGCACCGCAGCCTGTGGCTTCACCCCCCAATCGACCGCTGCGCGACCACTTCCCCCGCAACGGGGGAAGCGCGACGCGTTTCCGCGCTTGTCGGCAAGTCTGGCTCGCCCTCCGCCATCGAGGGGGAGGGGTCCAGCATGTGTCAGCCGGCAGAGGCGCCGGCCATGACACCGCCATCGACGACGAAGACCTGTCCCGTGGTCCACGATCCGGCGGGTGCCGCCAGGTAGACCGCGATCCCGGCCAGGTCCTCCGGCTCGCCCAGGCGCGCCATGGGCGTTCCTGCCAGCCGCTTCGACGACCGCTCCGGATCGGTCCAGAGCGCCTTGGCGAAGTCGGTCTTCACCAGCCCCGGCGCGATGCAGTTGACGCGGATGTTGTCCTTGCCGAACTCGACGGCCAGGTTGCGGGCAAGCTGGAAGTCGGCGGCCTTGGAGATCGCGTAGGCACCCAGTGCCCGGTCGCCCTTCAGCCCGCCGATGGAGGAGACGATGATGAACGCCCCGTCCTTGCGCTTCTGCATGCCGGGAATGACCATCTGCGCCAGCCAGAGGTTGGACTGCACGTTGCAGGTCATGATCTTCTGGAAGGCATCGTCGGGGATATCCAGGTTCGACCCCATGAACGGGTTCACGGCGGCGTTGGCCACCATGATGTCGATCTGGCCGTAGGCGGCCTCCGATTCGCGGACCAGCTTCTCCAGGTCCTCGCGGTTGGTGATGTTGCAGGAGATGGCGGTGGCTTCGCCGCCATTCGCCTTGATCCCGTCAACCACGGCCTGGCAGGCATCCAGTTTCCGGCTGGCGACGACCACCTTGGCCCCGTGGACAGCCAGTGCCTCGGCGATGGCCTTGCCGATGCCCTTGGAGCCGCCGGTGACGACCGCGACCTTGCCGGTGATGTCGAACAGGTGCTTCATGGTCAGCGCACCTTGGCCGCCGGGCGGCTGAGGCAGCGGCCCATGTACTCGGCCACGTTCGGCACGGCGGAGAAGTCGAACTTCGACATCTTGCCCCAGGCCAGCACGGCCGCAACGTTCAGGTCTGCGACGGAGAAGTCGTCACCCACCAGCCACTTGTTGTCGGCCAGGAAGGTGTTCAGCACCTCCAGCGGCCAGGCCAGGTCCTTCAGCGACTGTTCGACGACCTTCGCATCGCGCTGGTCCTCCGGCAGCATGGCGGCGTGGAACAGGTAGTTCAGCATCGGCTTCTCCACCTCGGTCATCACCCAGAACGACCATTCCAGCACCTTGGCCTCACCCACCAGGTCGGTCGGGATCAGCTTCCCGTGCTTCTTGGCCAGGTAGATGTTGATGGCGCAGGATTCGCCCATGCCGATGTCGCTGTCCTTGATCGCGGGCACGCGACCGGCGCGGTTGATGGCCAGGAATTCCGGCTTGCGGCAGTCACCGCCGCGGAAGTTGATGTCGGCCTTGTGCTCGAACTCGATGCCCAGCTCTCCGGCCATCCACAGTGTGCGCATGGCGCGCGAGGCTGCCGGGCCAAGGACTGTCAGGTCACTCATGTCTTTCTCTCTCCCCTTTGAGAACCGTTTCGGTGGGCGGCATTTGATCCGGCACGGGGGCCGAGGTCAACGACCGCCGACGCAGCCGCATGTCCGCCCATTGCATCAGCAGGATGCTGCCCAGCACCAGGAAACCGCCCAGTGCCTGCAACGCACCCAGCACTTCGTCGAACAGCACCCAGGCCTCCCCGATGGAGGTGAGGGGCTGGATGTTGGTGGCCATGCCCGACTTCAGCGCGCCGATGTGGGAGATCGACCAGAGGTACATCGGCATGGCGGAGGCCTGCAGCACCGCGACGCCGAACACGCCGCCCCAGCCGCCAGCCGTCTCAGGAAAGCGCACATCGGCGACGAAGATGCCGATCACCACCAGCACCAGCAGTGCCGTCCAGCTGAAATGGAACGTCATCAGGAAAACATTCACTTCCCGGAAGAACCGAGCCACCAGCACTGCGTTCGTTGCCGTCGCGAAGGCCGCGACGAGCGAGAACACGACGCCGCGCCAGTCGCTTTCGCCCACCGAGCTGCCCAGCATCAGCGCCAGGCCGACAAAGGCGAAGACGATGGAGAACAGTTTCAGCGGGCTTGTCGGTTCGATCCGCAGCACGGTGACGATCACCGCGATGATCACCGGGAAGGTGAAGAACAGCAGGGCCGCAAGGCCGACCGAGATGAATTCCACCGCGCCGATGTTGCCGTAGGTCATGGCCGACATCAGCACGCCGTTGAACATGGCCAGGGGCACCAGCTTGCGTGGCAGGCCGAAGCCGCCGCCGCGCCAGAGGATGACCGCCGACATCAGGAAGGTCATCAGGGCGCTGCGGACGCTGGCGACCACGATGCCGCTGGCCCCGCCCTCGTAGGCGAAGCGTGCGACGGCGACCGCGCTGCCCAGGAAAATCCCGGCCAGCAGCGCCAGCGCCAGACCGGTGATCTCGGTTCTGTCCTTGCCCAAGTGGTGCGTCTCCCTTCCGCGCAGGTTGGGCGCCGGGCAGGGCGAAGGCAATCACCATCTGGGGCAGGGCTGATCTGACCTGGGGGCGGAGGCGGTTCAGTCGGAGGGGACGACGGGGCCGCCGGGGCGGCGAATCGTGATGTCGCTGGGCTGGCGCGTTGCCGGGGTGGTCGCGGTGCCTGCGCGGCCCGCGTTCCGGCCGGTCGCCCGGCCCGGCCCGTCACCCTTGCCGGGCTGGCGGTCGCGCGGCCAGTCCTTCTGCGCGGCGAGGACCCACAGTGCCACCAGCCCGATGGGCGGGATGATGGCGGTCAGGCCCCAGAAGCCGCTGTACCCGGCCTTGGCGGCAATGCGCCAGCCGAACCAGGCCAGGATGAAGACAACCGGCGAGCCGGGAAGAAGCAGGTGTTCCATCAGAGATGCTCCTTCCTGACCCGGTCGAACTCGTCGAACGGCCCGCTGATGGCACCCTCGCCGGCGGGCCACTTCCTGAAGGCGATGAAACCCAGCGCCAGCGGCAGCCCGGCAAAGGGGATCAGTGCATAGAGCGAGATCGTCGGGCTGAGACCGGCGCGGTCGCAGATCCGCCACAGCGGCAGGACGAACAGGATGCCGACAACCACCATCCAGCCCAGAAAGCCAATTTCAAACACTCGGTTTCCCCGTTCTTTCCGTTTCGGTGGAGATAGGGATGCTCCGGGGCCATTTCATCCCCCGCCCCGCGACAATGCGAGGCTTGAGGGGGGCAGGGCAGCCTGCTAGATGGCATCTCCACCCCCGCCGCCGCTGCCGTCACGGAGACCCCGCATGATCCCGCGCTATTCCCGCCCCGACATGGTGAACATCTGGTCGCCGGAGAATCGCTTCCGCATCTGGTTCGAGATCGAGGCGCATGCGACCGACGCCCAGGTGGCGAACGGCATCGTTCCGGCCGACGCGGCGAAGGCGGTGTGGGAGCGGGGCGGCTTCGACGTGGACCGCATCGACGAGATCGAGCGGGAGGTGAAGCACGACGTCATCGCCTTCCTGACCTCGCTGGCCGAGCATGTGGGAGAGGAAGCGCGCTTCGTCCACCAGGGCATGACCTCGTCCGACGTGCTGGACACCTGCCTCGCGGTGCAGCTGACCCAGGCGGCAGACATCCTGCTGGCGGACATGGACCAGCTGCTGGCGGCGCTGAAGACCCGCGCGATGGAACACCGCATGACCGTGAAGGTCGGGCGCAGTCACGGCATCCATGCCGAACCGACGACCTTCGGCGTCACGCTGGCCACCTACTACGCCGAGTTCGCCCGCAACCGGGAGCGGCTGGTGCAGGCCCGGGCGGAGGTCGCGACCTGCGCCATCAGCGGCGCGGTCGGCACCTTCGCCAACATCGACCCGAACGTGGAGGCCCACGTGGCGGAGAAGCTGGGGCTGGCGGTGGAACCGGTCTCGACCCAGGTCATCCCGCGTGACCGCCATGCCATGTTCTTCGCCACGCTGGGTGTCATCGCCTCATCGGTGGAGCGGCTGGCGACCGAGATCCGGCACCTGCAGCGCACCGAGGTGCTGGAGGCGGAGGAGTATTTCTCGCCGGGGCAGAAGGGCTCCTCGGCCATGCCGCACAAGCGCAACCCGGTGCTGACCGAGAACCTGACGGGTCTCGCGCGCTATGTCCGTGCCCAGGTGATCCCGGCGATGGAGAACGTGGCGCTCTGGCACGAACGCGACATCTCGCATTCGTCCGTGGAGCGGATGATCGGCCCCGACGTGACCGTGACGCTCGACTTCGCGCTGTCCCGCCTGACCGGCGTGGTCGAGAAGCTGGTGGTCTACCCGGCACGGATGCAGGCCAACATGGACCGGCTCGGCGGCCTGATCCATTCGCAGCGGGTGCTGCTGGCCCTGACCCAGGCCGGCGTCAGCCGGGAGGACGCCTACCGCCTGGTGCAGCGCAACGCCATGAAGGTCTGGGACGCGGACGGCAAGGCGGACCTGCTGTCCCTGCTGAAGGCCGACCCGGAAGTCAGCGCCGCCCTCAGCGACGAGGCGCTGGAGGCCATGTTCGACCTCGGCTATCACCTCAAGCACGTCGACACGATCTTCGCGCGGGTGTTCGGGGAATAGTTCCAGTCCCCCGGAGACGGTCCTGAAACACCGGGCTTCCCCCCCACCTCGATCCTCCCCCGCCAGGGGGGAGGAGGAATGACGCGGTGCCGTCTGCGCCCCTTCCCCCTCGACGGGGGAAGGTCGGGAAGGGGGTGACCGGCGGTGGAGGCAGGTTCGGGCGATCGCCCTGAACCTGAGACACGGGGTTTCGCCCTGTTTCTGTTTCACCTGCACGAAGGGGAAGGTTGGGGCGATGACCGCCGCAGCAACCTTCTCAGGGGTGGAACTTCAGTCCCTTCAGGGCCTTGTCGACCTCCTTCGCACCGCCATGGACGGCGATGCCGACCAGGTCCAGTTCCTCCGTCGCCCTTGCCGCAACCACGGCACGGTTGTCGGTGTCGTTGCCGGTGGCGAACATGCCCCGGTCATAGACCCCCACCGTCAGGCCGCGTTCGTTGGCGCGGTTGAGGGCGCGGCCGAGCTTGTCCCCCGCCGCGCCGTAGATCAGCACCGGCAGGCCGAAGATCGCGGTGTAGCCGCGCCCGTCGGCGTCCGCATAGGGCGCGCCGATGGTCTCCGGGTGCGCCGCGGCGATGCCGGAGGCGAGGAAGGCGACCACGTTCAGCTTCTGCCACACTTCCAGGTCGTCGCGGACCACGACCGCGATCTTGGCTCTCTCTTCCGTCATGACCGGATGCGCTCAGTCGTTCAGCGCGTGCCAGACACGCAGCGGCGTCAGCGGCATGTCGAGATGGGTCACGTCCTGGCGCTTCGATCGCACGGCGTTCAGCACCGCGTTGACGAAGGCGGGCGGGGCACCGATGGCACCAGCCTCCCCCGCGCCCTTCACCCCCAGCGGGTTGGTGGTGCAGCGCACGTTGCGGGTGATGAAGTTGACATGCGGCATCTCGGCGGCGCGGGGCATCTGGTAGTCCATCAGGCTGCCAGACAGGAGCTGCCCTGAGTCCGGGTCGAACACGGTATGCTCCGTCCAGGCCTGGCCCAGACCCTGCACGATGCCGCCATGCACCTGTCCCTCCAGCAGCATCGGGTTCAGCGTGACGCCGAAATCGTCCACCACGGTGTAGTTGGCGATCTCCACCGTGCCGGTGGCGGGATCGACCTCCAGCTCGCAGATGTGGCAGCCATTGGGGAAGGTCGGGGCCGTGTTGTTGTGGTCGTGGTCGCTGTCGATGCCGGGTTCCTCGCCCTCCGGCAGGTTCGCCGGGTCCTGTGCCTGCTTCGCCAGCTCGAACAGGTCGATGCCCCGGTCGGTGCCGGCCACGCTGAAGCGGCCGTCGGCATACTCGATATCGACTTCCGCCGTTTCCAGGATCTGCGCGGCGATCTTCCGGCCCTTCTCCAGGGTCTTGTCGGCCGCGCCGAGGATCGAGGCCCCGCCCACGGGAATCGACTTGGACCCACCGGTGAAGCCCGGTGGCGTCAGGTCGGTGTCGCCCTGCAGCACCTCGATGTCATCGGCATCGATGCCCAGCTTCTCCGACAGGATCTGCTTGTAGGAGATGCGGTGACCCTGGCCGCTGTCCATCGCGCCGGTCAGGATGCGCACCTTGCCCGCGTCACCGTCGAAGACCAGCTTGGCCGGGATGCCGTTGCCGCCGCCGCAGCGCTCGACATAGGTGGCGAGGCCGATGCCGCGGAGCTTGCCCGCCGCCTCGGATTCCTTGCGCCGGGCGTCGAAGCCGCTCCAGTCGGCGGCCTTCATGGCGTCTTCCATGCAGGCGGTGAACTCACCCGAATCGATCACGTCGCCCAGGCCCATGGTGTGCGGCATTTCCTCGGGCGTCGGGAAGTTGCGGCGGCGGATCTCGTCCGGCGTCAGCCCCATTTCCGTCGCTACCCGGTCCACCAGCCGCTCGATCATGTAGGCGGCCTCCGGGCGTCCCGCGCCACGATAGGCGTCGGTCGGCACCGTGTTGGTCATGACCCCCAGCACGGAAACCCGGCACAGCGGGATCTTGTAGAGACCGGTATACATGCCGGCGCAGGCATCGGTCGGGATGAAGGGCCCGAAGTTCGCCAGGTAGGCACCCATCGCCGCGTAGGTGGTGGCGCGGATGGCCTGGAAGTGCCCGTCCCTGTCCATCGCCAGTTCGGCGATGGTGACGTTGTCGCGGCCATGGCTGTCGGACAGGAAGATCTCCGACCGTTCACCGGTCCAGCGCACCGGCCGCTTCAGCCGCTTCGCCGCCCACAGTGTCAGGCAGGATTCCGGGTAGAGGAAGGCACGGGTGCCGAAGCCGCCGCCGACATTGCCGGTCAGCATCCTCAGCTTCTCCATCGGGATCGACAGCATTCCCGACAGCATCTGCAGGTGCATCGCCGGACCCTGGCTGGGAATGAACACCGTGAAGCGTTCGGTCTGCGCGTCATAGTCCACGGCGGCCGCGCGCGGCTCCATCGGGTTGGAGACCAGGCGGTTGTTCACCAGCCGGATCTGCGTCACCCGGTCGGCCTTGTCGAAGGCGGCATCGACCGCATCCTTGTCACCCCGGCCATAGCGGAAGACGACATTGTCGGGAATGTCGTCCCATACCGGGTTCGCACCCGGCTGCGCGGCCTCGTAGGTGTCGGTGGCGACCGGCAGGTCGTCGATGTCCAGCTCGATCAGGTCGGCGGCGTCGCGGGCCTGGGCCAGGGTCTCGGCGACGATGAAGGCCACCGGCTCGCCCACATGGCGCACCTTGTCGGTCGCCAGGATGGTGCGCGGCGGGCGCGGATGGTCGGACCCGTCCTCGTTCTTGATGCCGGTCAGGCAGAGCAGGTTACCGACCTTGTCGGCGACAAGCTCGTCCCGGGTCAGCACCTCGACCACGCCCGGTGCCTGCCGGGCGGCGGACACGTCCAGGCCGGTGATGGTGCCGTGGGCGACGGCGGAGCGGAAGACGTAGCCGCGCAGCGCGCCTTCCACCTGGGCATCATCGGTGTACTTCCCCAGGCCGCGCAGCAGGTCCTGGTCTTCGGTTCTGAGGGCACGTGCGCCAACGCCAAACTTCATGTCAGGATCTCCGGGTCAGAAAAGGGTGTTTCGGTTCGCGTGACCGCAATCCACGGTCACGATGGTGCCGCTGATGTAGCTGGCGCGGTCGGACGCCAGGAACGCCACCGTGTCGGCAACCTCCCTCGGCGTGCCCGCGCGGCCCAGCGGCAGGTTCTTCATCAGCTCTTCCCAGCGTTCCGCGTCGCCCAGCTTGGCCTGTGCGGTGTCGCGGAAGCGGGCGATGATGCGGTCGGTCAGGATCGCGCCGGGATTGACCCCGACGACGCGGATATTGTCCGCCGAGCTGGCCCCGCCCATGGCCCTGGTGAAGGCCATCAGGGAGGCATTGCCGGTCGATCCGGCGATATAGACCGCGTCCATCTTCTCCCCCGCCATGCCGATGACATTGACGATGGTGCCGCGCCCGCGCGCCTTGAAGCGGGCGTAGTAGTCGCGGGTCATGTTGATGAAGCCGAACACCTTCAGGTCCCAGGCCTCCCGCCAGCGGGCCTCGTCCACTGCCTGCAGGTCGCCACCGGGAATGGCACCGGCATTGTTGACCAGGATGTCGGGCTCCGGGCAGTCCGCCGCGACCTTCGCCACCGATGCGCTCTCCGACAGGTCAGCCGCCGTGGTGCCCACCTTGCAATGATAGGTCTCGGTCAGGATGTGCGCAGCGTGCTTCAGGCGATCCGGATCGACCGACACCAGATGCACATTGGCCCCTTCCTGCGCGAACACCTCCGCACAGGCAAAGCCGATCCCCCGCGAACCGCCCGTGATCAGGACGGTCTTTCCCTTCAGTGCCAGATCCATGAAACAGCCTCTCCCCGCAAGCTCTCCCCACACCAGAACATGTTAGCCCGCCGCCACGCAATCTCATAGGCGGTCTGTTCCATCCCTCTCCCCCTCCCGGCTACCCAATAAGGATACTCCCGTGGGTGGCCGGGAGGGGGAGAGGGATGGAACAGACCAAGGAGAAACCCGGAGAGGGATGGAACAGACCAGAGATCAACACCGGATGGCACAGACCACGGATTGAATCACGCCTGCTCGATGCTGTTCCAGTCGATGGCGTCCAGGGTCAGGGAGCGGGTGACCGGGGGCATCGGGTATTTCAGGGGTGTGCCGCAGTTGAACAGGACGGTGTGGGCCTGCGGGTCCAGGCGTCCGTCGCTGACGGCCATGCGCCAGGCGGCCAACGTCGCCGCGCCCTCCGGTCCCAGCAGCACCCCGTCGTCGCGCGCTGCCTCGGCCTGTGCGGCCATGATCGCATCGTCATCGACGGCAATGGCGAAGCCGCCGCTGTCGCGCACCGCGCGCAGGATCAGGAAGTCGCCCACCGCCTGGGGCACGCGGATGCCGCTGGCCACGGTGGCGGCATTCTCCCAGCGGGTGGCATGTTCGGCACCGTCCTGCCAGGCGCGGACGATGGGGGCGCAGCCGGTGGCCTGGACCGCGATCATCTTCGGCCGTTTCGGCCCGATCCAGCCCAGCGCCTCCAGCTCGTCGAACGCCTTCCACATGCCGATCAGACCGGTGCCGCCGCCGGTGGGGTAGAGGATGGCGTCGGGCAGGGTCCAGCCGAGCTGTTCCGCCAGTTCCAGCCCCATCGTCTTCTTGCCCTCGATCCGGTACGGCTCCTTCAGGGTGGAGACGTCGAACCAGCCCATCCGTTCCTTGCCGTCACGGACAATGGCGCCGCACTGGTCGATCTGGCCGTTCACACGCCAGACCTTCGCCCCCTGCAGCGCGATCTCGCGCACGTTCACGTCCGGAGTTTCCTCCGGACAGAAGACATAGACCTCCATCCCGGCGGCACGGCCATAGGCGGCCATGGCCGCGCCCGCATTGCCGTTGGTGGGGATAGCGAGGCGTTTGAGGCCGAAGCGTTTCGCCATCGAAACGGCCAGCGCCATGCCACGGGCCTTGAACGACCCCGTGGGCAGTCGTCCCTCGTCCTTGGTCCAGAGCCGCGCGGCGTTCAGGTGCGCGCCGGTGCGGGGAAGGGGTAGCAGCGGGGTCGCGATCTCCCCCAGGCTCACCCGGTGTGCCGGATCGTCCACCGGCAGCAGGTCGGCATAGCTCCAGAGCCCGCCGGGACCCAGGGTCAGCGCATCTCGGTCCAGCTCTGCCCGCATCCGTTCCAGGTCGTAGCGTACCAGCAGCGGCTTTCCCGCAGGCGACAGGTTGTGCACCGCATCCGCGTCGAAATGTTCTCCCGTGGCGCTGCATTCCAGATGCGTGACATAGCCCATGTTCCCTGATCTCCCTCTCCCTGCTCCGTCCATTCGGGCATTGCCACCAGCGCCGGTCAAGGGCGTTGCCTGTTCCAATTGTTCCTGATATGTTCTCACTCATCATTCCGGGAGCATTGCCATGCCGGAAACAGGGACGGTCCCCATCAACTATGTCGAGTTCAATGTCTCCGACATGGCGCGGACCAAGGCGTTCTACGAGACTGCCTTCGGCTGGAGCTACACCGACTACGGCGACAGCTACTGCGAATTCACCGACGGCAGCATGAAGGGCGGGTTCGCCGTCGGTGGAACGGTGACGGTGGGCGGTCCGCTGATCGTGCTCTACAGCGACGACCTGAAGGCGGTGGCGGAACGCGTCGTCGCGGCCGGCGGGACCATCGTGAAACCGGAATTTGCCTTCCCCGGCGGACGCCGGTTCCAGTTCACCGATCCCGACGGCTACGAACTTGCGGTCTGGCGCGCGGACTGAGCGCGCCGTCTGTGCTCCTTGCTGCCTGGACGGCCGGTATCGCGTGGACCCTGCCGGAGAGGCATGTCCGTCTTGTTCTCCGCTCCCGGCGCGACAGTCCCGACGCTGCGCGTCTGATCCGGTTGCGCTGATGATGCCTCCCGCTCCGACGGCGCTGCCGGACTCGATCCGGCAGCGCATGGTGCCGCGCTGGAATCGCCGTATGGGCACCCGCATCAAGTGCGGGTGCGCCGTGGGGTGGAGGCGGGCGTCGGCACTCGGCGCAGCGCAGCGTCCCTCCGGACGGGATCACGTCTCCGGTTTCAGGTGATAGGTCAGGGCGTGCCGGATCGGCAGGCGCAGCAGATCAAGGGGCAGGGGGGCGTGACGGTCCAGCAGGATGGCGCGGTTGCCGTCGAAACCGAGTTCGTGACCCGGTCCGGCGCGGAAGTCGCGGATCACGCTGGTCTGGCAGTGGAAGAACAGAGCCACATGTTCACCGGCACGGTCGGTGCCGAGGCGGATCGTGGTGCCGATGCGCGGCCGGGCGGGAAGCCAGGACGGCTGGCCCCATTTCAGGGTTTCCTGCAGGTCGCCGACGCGCGGCTCCGCCTCTGCCTCCTCCAGGATCAGTTGCCGCAACTGCAGCAGGCACGTGCGGATATCGTCGGGAAAGGCGTCGAAGGCGGCGCGGACCGCGGGGTCGGCGATGTCCGCCGTCCCGTTCATCAGGCCTCGGCGACCCCGGTCTTTTCCCGCCGTCCGCGTTCGCTGGCGGTCTTCAACTGGCCACAGGCCGCCATGATGTCCCGCCCGCGCGGCATGCGCACCGGGCTGGAATAGCCTGCGTCGTTGACGATCTCCGCGAACTTGCGGATCGCCTTCGGGCTGGAGCAGGAATAGGCGACGCCGGGCCACGGGTTGAACGGAATCAGGTTCACCTTCGCCGGGATATCCCGGATCAGCCGCACCAGTTCCCGCGCCTCCGCCGGGCTGTCATTGATGCCGTCCAGCATCACGTATTCGAAGGTGATCCGCCGGGCATTGTTCGCCGCCGGGTAGTCGCGGCAGGCCTGGATCAGTTCCTTCAGCGGATGCTTGCGGTTGATCGGCACCAGCACGTCGCGCAGCTCGTCATTCACGGCATGCAGCGAGACGGCCAGGTTGACCTGAAGTTCCTCGCCGCAGCGCTTCATCATCGGCACGACGCCGGAGGTGGACAGGGTGATGCGTCGCTTCGAGATGGCGATGCCGCGCCCGTCCATGACGATCTTCAGCGCCTTCGAGACGTTGTCGTAGTTCAGCAGCGGCTCCCCCATCCCCATCATGACGATGTTGGAGAGCTGGCGGTTGCCGTCGCGCGGGCTGGGCCATTCGGCCAGCGCGTCGCGGGCGATCATCACCTGGCCGACGATCTCGCCCGGCGTCAGGTTGCGCACCAGCTTCTGGGTGCCGGTATGGCAGAAGCTGCAGGTCAGCGTGCAGCCGACCTGGCTGGAAACGCACAGCGCGCCGCGATCCGCCTCGGGAATGTGCACCGCCTCGGCCTCGTGCCCGTCGGGAAAGCGCATCAGCCACTTGCGGGTGCCGTCGGTGGACTGCTGCGCCACGCTGATCTCCGGGCGGCCGATGACGAAGCGTTCCGACAGGTCCGCACGCCATGCCTTGGAGATGGAGGTCATGGCGTCGAAGTCGCGCGCCCCGCGCTCGTAGATCCAGTGATGCAGCTGCGCGGCGCGCATCTTCACCTTGTCCGCGCGTTCCCCGGCATCCAGCAGGGCATCGGCGATTTCCTGCCGGTCGAGGCCGATCAGGTTGACGCGCCCGTCGAAGCCGACCGCGAAGGGACGGTCGGTCGCGCGCACTTCCGGCTGGATGGCAAGTTCGCTCACGGGCAGGCCTTGTCGATGGCGTTCATCGCGGCGGTGAAGCCGAGCAGGGAATAGGTGTCGGTGGTCTTGGTGCCGCGCTTGGAATGGCCGGTGATCACCATCTCCAGCCCGGCCTTCATGGCGGAGACCATCTGGGCATCATCGCGCGGGTCCAGCGACCAGGCCCGCTCGCCATCCGTCTGCATGCCGATCTCGGTGGTGCCGATCTTCGCCAGGGCCTCCCGCTTCGGCGCGAAGGGGTAGCCGACGATCATGCTGATCTCGTTCTCCACACCATCCATCGGGCGGTGGGCGACATTGAAGCGGATCGCACCGCGATTGACGCCCTTGGGCAGGGTGTCCTTCGGCGAGGAGGTGACGAAGCAGATCTGCTGTTCACCATCGCGATAGATCCAGGCGGACCAGTCGCGGTAGTCGCCGATCTTCTGCGGCGCGGCCTGGGCATGGGCATCGCCGAACATGACACCGGCGGTGACGACCAGTGCGGCAAGCAGTGCCGCGGATATGAGGCTGTTCCTGAGCATGCGCGGAACATAGATTGGGAATGCGGCAATTTCCAGACACACGCGGCATCGGAATGTGTCTTTGCGACAGCCCGGGCGCTGCCATGCGCCGAAGTATCATTGACGCACACCGTTCGGGGAGGTGAAGCTTCGCGCCTGATCCAGCCCGGCCGGGGGAAGAACAGGGGAAAGAAGATGTCCGCAGCAGAGTTCCATTTCGATTTCGGCAGCCCGAACGCCTATCTCGCCCATTGCGTCCTGCCGGGAATCGCGGAGCGGACCGGCGTTGCCATCACCTACGTCCCGGTGCTGCTGGGCGGCCTGTTCAAGCTGACCGGCAACAAGTCGCCGATGGAATGGAACAAGGGTGTGCGGAACAAGGGCGAGTACGGGCAGCTGGAGATGCAGCGTTTCGTCCGCCGTCATGGCCTGGACCGCTTTGCCTGGAACCCGCACTTTCCCGTCAACACGGTCGCCATCATGCGCGGGGCCCTGGTGGCACAGCGTGACGGCTTCGGTCCCGCCTACATCGATGCGGTGTTCCGCGCGATGTGGGAGGAGGGGCAGAAGATGGATGACCCGGCGGTGATTGGTGCCGTCCTGGACACGGCGGGACTGGACGGCGCGGCGGTCGCGGCGGCGACC
Organism: Minwuia sp.; assembly: GCA_965228535.1. Lineage (GTDB taxonomy): Bacteria > Pseudomonadota > Alphaproteobacteria > Minwuiales > Minwuiaceae > Minwuia. The sequence goes on from CBDDHU010000004.1 coordinate 947,333, forward strand.
CAGGAGCAGCCGATCAAGGACCAGCTGGTGGCCAACACCAGCGCCTCCGCCGACCGGGGCAATTTCGGCAGTCCCACCTTCTTCGCCGGGTCGGAGATGTTCTTCGGCAAGGACAAGCTGCCGGACTTCGAGGAGGAGATCATCCGCCAGCGTGATGCTGCGTGAGTGATCCCGGACAGCCGTCCCACCACAGACGTCCCGCAACCGCCCTCGGCGCGACCCTGGTACTGCAGATCGTTGCGGCAGCGATGTTCAGCGCCACGGCGGTGGTGGCACCGGCATTGCCGCCGGACCTGGGACTGGACGAGTCGGGGCTGGGTGTCTTCGGCGCGCTGACCTTCGCCGGGGCGATGTTCGGCACCTCGGTCGCCGCGTTCCTGATGCCCCGGCATGGCCCGATCCGCCTGATCCAGGTGGGTGTGCTGCTCTCCGGTCTCGCGCTCGCGGCCCTGTTCACCGGCCTGGGCTGGCTGGTGTTCGCGGCGGCGGTGTTCATCGGTATCGGCTATGGCCCGAACGCCCCGGGGGGATCGTACCTGCTGTCGCGTCACACCCATCCCGCACGGCGCAGCCTGATCTTCTCCATCAAGCAGTCCGGCGTGCCGGCAGGCGGGGCGCTGGTGGGGGTGGTCGTGCCGCTGGTGGAGGCGCGGCAGGGCTGGGAGGCGGCGCTGCTGGTGGTGATCCTGATCGGCGTCGTCGCGGTGATCGTCATGCAGCCCTGGCGGGCGCGCCTGGACCCGGAGGTGATCGCCGCCGCGCCTGCGCGCGTGGCGATGCGCCTGTCGGACGTGATTCCGGTCGCAGCGGTGCGCGGCAACCCGGTGCTGGTGCGGATCGCGCTGATGTCCTTCACCTATGGTGCGGGGCAGATGATCCTCGGCACCTTCCTGGTCATCTTCCTGGTGGAGAAGGCGGCGATGAGCCTGGTCTCCGCCGGCGTCGCCTTCTCTGCCATGCAGGTCAGCAGCTTCGTGGTGCGCATGATCGCGGGATGGCTCAACGACCGGCTGGGACAGTCCCGGCCGATCCTCGCCTCCTTCGGGGTAGTGACCGCCATCTCGGTCACGCTGCTGGCGATGGTCGATGCGCAGACCCCCTATGGCCTGGTGCTGCTGCTGGCCGTGTCCTGCGGGGCAGGGGCCGCAGGATGGAACGGCGTCTACCTGGCGGAGGTCGCGCGGCAGGTGCCGGAGCAGCAGATTGCCTCCGCCACCGCGGCGACGGTGTTCTTCACCTATTTCGGGCTGGTGGTGGGACCGGCGGCCTTCAGCCTGCTGCTGGCGCTGGACGGCTACGGCCTCGCCTTTGCGGGCCTGGCGGCGCTGGTGTTGGCCGGGGGCCTGATCATCCTGGTCCCGCCGCGTGGAGTCAGCGAAGCGTGACCGTGACCTGCTGCCGGTCATGGATGGTGCCGCCACGGATCATCTGCACGTCGGCACGGTAGGTGCCGGGCTGGAAACCGCCCGGTGGCGTGCGCCGTCCGGCAAAGGCGAAGTACTGCGCCTGGTCCTTCTGGTGCGGGTTGAGGGTCTGGGCGAAGACCCGCGTACCGTCCGGGCCGGTGATCGTCATGCTCATGACATCGCCCCTGCGGATGCCGAAGACGATGTACCAGGCCACCAGTGCCTGGCCGTTGCGGTCCAGCGTTGCGGGGGAGAATTCACCGCTCTCCGCCTCGGTCTGTGTCAGTTGCCGGTCGAGCAGGCCGAGATCCAGTATCCCGCCCGGCTGGTAGGCCACCTGGCGGCTGGCGGTCGGGTCCCAGAGTGACCGGTAGCTGCCGCCGCAGGCCTGCGCCGGGTCGAGGCCGCGGTAGGGGTCGATCTTCCGGCCGTCCTTGCGCACGCTGAGATGCAGGTGGGGGAACTGGGCCTTGCCGGACATGCCGATCAGGCCGATCGGATCACCGGCGCGAACCACCTGTCCCTTGCCGACGGAGACGGAACCGTTGCGCATGTGACAGTACTGGGTTTCCCAGCCATCGGGATGGGTCAGGACCACGGCGTTGCCGCATTCCCGGCCATCGACCGCCCCGGCAGGCAGGGTCGTGATGTTCACGTCCGCCATGCCGTCACGCAGCGCCCGGACCACCCCGTCCCGCGCGGCGAGCACGGCCACCCCGTCCCGCATCGCCTTCAGGTTCCTTACCCGGAAGTCGGTGCCGGAATGGTCCTGGTAACTCAGGTGCCCGCAGGTGAAGTCCTTCGCGCCGGGGCCAGGGTCGGTGTCCATGTACTGCTGGATGAAACAGTCCTGGCCCAGGGCGCAGGCGACGGGCACCGACAGGGTGAAGTCCTGCGAAGGTGCGGCCTGTCTTTCCTGGGACGGCGCGACCGGTTCCGGATCGGGTTCGGATTGCCGTGTCGGCGCGCTTGCGGGGGCAGGGGCTGGCGCGGGCTCAGGTTCGGGCGCGGATGCTGTTTCCGGCGGGGCGGTCCTGAGCGGGGCAGGGGCCTCCGGCGCGGCGGGCGGTGTCGCGGTTGCGGGTGCTGTCTCGGTCGGCGTCGCGGGTGCTGGCGCCGTGGCGACAGGGGGGGCTGGTTGCGGGTCGTCGCTGAAACGCTCCACGAACATGTAGATCGTGATCGTCAGCAGGATGACGGTGATGGCGACCAGACCCCAGCGCAGCATCAGTTCGCCTCCCCGTCGGTTGCATCAGCCGGTTGCCGGATCAGGCGGCCTCCGACGTGGAGCCTGTCGTCAGCAGCGCGTAGAGCGCGTCATTGCTGCGCGCGCCACGCAGCTTGTCACGCATGTCGCGGTCCCGCATCAGGCGCGAGATGCGGGATAGGGCCTTCAGATGGTCCGCACCGGCGGACTGCGGTGCCAGCAGCAGGAACACCAGGTCGACCGGGCGACCGTCCAGGGCATCGAAATCCACCGGCTGCTTCAGCAGCGCGAAGACACCGCTGAGGCCCGTCAGGTCGGCGATCCGGCCGTGGGGAATTGCCACGCCCTCACCGACACCGGTGCTGCCCAGCCGCTCCCGCTCCAGCAGCACATCGAAGACGACGCGCTCGTGCAGGCCGACCTGTCCGGCAGCGATGCGGGCCAGTTCCTGCAGAACCTGCTTCTTGCTGCCGGCCCTCAGGCCAAAGACAACGGATGACGGGTTCAGGAGGTCATGAATTTCCACTACTGCACCTGTTTCGTTATCAGTCCGGATCACGGGGCCGCCCTTACGGGGGCGGCGGCGGATCAGGCCTGGGCCGGATCAATCCAGCCGATATGTCCATCGCTGCGGCGATAGACGACATTCAGTCGGTCGTTGCCCAGGTTCCTGAACATCAGGGCCGACTGGTTGGCGAGGTCCAGCCGCATCACTGCATCGCTGACGGTGCAGGACGGCACGCTGGCCGTTGTCTCCGCGATGATGACGGGATGTGCCTCGGCAGTGTCCGTCTCGACCTCATCGCTCTCGGTCTCGTCGCTGGCGAGGGTGTAGTCCTGTGCCATCAGGTTGGCAAGGCCATCCTGCTTCTGGCGGGCGTGATGGTCCTTCAGGCGGCGCTTGTAGCGGCGCAGCTGCTTCTCGATCCGCTCCGCGGCGCGGTCGAACGCGCCATGCGCGTCGCTGTCGCTGCCCTGGCTCTTCAGGAAGATGTCGTGGCCGATATGCACGGCGCAGTCCGCCTGGATCATCTGGCCATTGCGGGAGAAGGTGATGGAACCATCGATGCCATCGCCGAAATACTTGCCGACCGCTTCCACCAGCCGATCCTCGGCGCGCTCACGCAGCGCGTCACCCAGATCGATCTGCTTGCCTTCAATGGTAATTTTCATGATGCCTCTTTTGTACCGGCCTCGCGACGCCTCAAGAAACCCGGCGGTGCTGCAAGGCGGCGCGGACCATAGGTAGGCGCCAAAGCCAAGTCAACCCGTTGAAAACCGGCCCGGAGGGAGCGTTGTCCGCCCGGCGCCGATGCCCTCTCAACGGGCCATCGACATCTGCAGCCGCTTCTGCCGCCGCCTTTGTACCGACGACGGAATACGCAGGGCTTCGCGGTATTTTGCGACCGTCCGGCGGGCAATGTCGATACCTTCTTCCTTCAGGATCTCGACGATGCGGTCATCCGACAGGATCTTCTTCGGGTCTTCCTCCGCGATCAGGTCGCGGATGCGCATCCGCACCGACTCCGCCGAGTGCGAATCCCCGCCCCGGTTCGACGGGATGGCGGCGGTGAAGAAATACTTCATCTCGAAGATGCCGCGCGGCGTGCCGATGTACTTGTTGGCCGTGACGCGGCTGACCGTGCTCTCGTGCATGCCGATGGCGTCGGCGATGGTCTTCAGGTTCAGGGGGCGGAGATACTGGACCCCCAGCGCGAAGAACCCGTCCTGCTGCCGCACCAGTTCCGTCGCCACCTTCATGATCGTGTTGGCCCGCTGGTCCAGCGACTTCACCAGCCAGTTCGCGGTGTTCAGGCACTCGCTCAGGTAGGTCTTGTCCTCGGCCTTCTTGGTCGCACCGCTGACCTCAGCGTAGTAGCGGTTGTTGACCAGCACGCGGGGCAGGGTCTCGCTGTTCAGTTCGATGGCCCAGCCGCCATCCGGTTTCTGCCGCAGCAGCACGTCGGGCACGGCGGTCTGGGTATCGTCATGTTCGAAGTTGCTGCCGGGACGCGGGTCCAGGCGGCGGATCTCGCTGACCATCTCCGCTAGGTCTTCCTCGTCGACCTCGCATTCGCGCATCAGCGCCGGGTAGTCCTGCCGACCAAGCAGTTCCAGTCGTGCCACCAGCCGGGCCATGGCAGGGTCATAGCGATCCTGCTCGATCAGTTGCAGGGCCAGGCATTCCGACAGGTTGCGGGCGGCGATCCCGGTGGGCTCGAAGCCCTGGACCACCTGCAGCACGTCCTCCACGACGGAACTCTCGCAGCCAAGGCGCTCGGCCAGTTCGTCGATGTCCTCCCGGAAATAGCCGTCGGTGTCGATGCAGTCGATGATTGCCGCACCCACCATGCGCTGCACGTCGTCGACCACGGCAAGGCCGAGCTGGTTCATCAGCGATTCACGCATGCCGATTTCCTCGCCCAGCGTGTTCTCCAGGCTCAGGTCCATGTCGTCGAAGCGTGATGAGCCGCCGGAGCCGACCTGGCCCAGGCTGCCGCCGAAGTCACCGGAATCACCTGCGGTGCCGGAGGTTTCCCCCATGCGGTCGGCGGCGCTGTCTTCCCCGCTGATGCTCTCGCGGTCGGTGTCGATGGCCTGCTCCGCCTCCGCGCCGCCGCCATTCTCCGCCGTGATCGACATCTCGGAGATCGCCTCGTCACCGAAGCCGTCATCGCCGCTGTCCGGGGCGCTCTCCGGTTCCGGCTGGTCGGGCCGGTCGTCACTCTCCCGCGATTCCAGCAGGGGATTGCGCTCCAGTTCCTGCTCCACGAAGGCGGTGAGTTCGATGTTGTTGAGCTGCAGCAGCTTGATGGCCTGCTGCAACTGGGGCGTCATGACCAGGTTCTGGCTCTGGCGCAGCTCCAGGCGGGGTGCGATTGCCATGCCGCGCCCCCTACATCCTGAAACGCTCGCCGAGATAGACCCGGCGCACGTCATCATGGTTCACGATATCGTCCGGCGATCCCTCCATCAGCACCCGACCGTCATGCAGGATGTAGGCACGGTCGATCAGGTCCAGGGTCTCGCGGACATTGTGGTCGGTGATCAGCACGCCGAGGCCGCGGTCCTTCAGGTGGAAGACCAGGTCGCGGATCTCGCCCACCGCGATGGGGTCGATGCCGGCCAGCGGCTCGTCCAGCAGCATGAAGGACGGACGGCTGGCCAGTGCCCGCGCGATCTCCACCCGGCGGCGCTCACCGCCCGAAAGCGCCATGGCGGAGGCCCGGCGCAGGTGGGTCAGCGAGAACTCGGCCAGCAGGTCCTCCAGCATCTGTTCCCGCATCTCGCGTTCGCTCTCGGCCACCTCCAGCACGGCGCGGATGTTCTGTTCCACCGTCATGCCTCGGAAGATGGAGGCTTCCTGCGGCAGGTAACCGACACCCAGCCGGGCGCGGCGGTACATGGGCAGGCCAGTGATGTCGTGGCCGTCCAGCATGATCTGGCCGAAGTCGGCCTTGATCAGCCCGGTGATGATGTAGAAGCAGGTGGTCTTGCCGGCACCGTTGGGACCAAGCAGGCCGACAGCCTCCCCGCGCTGCACCGACAGGGACACGTCACGCAGGACCGGGCGCTTCTTGTAGCGCTTGCCCAGCTTCCGCGCGGACAGGCCGGAATTTTCGTGCACCAGCCGTGGTGCCTGGCCGTCCTTGCCCTCGGGCCTGTCGGTCACGTCCGTCATTCCGTCGCGTCCGATCGCTGCGGCTGGAAGATGCCCTTCACCCGTCCGGTCCCCGGTGCCCCGTCCAGCCGTGTCACGCCGGTCTCCAGGTTCATCACCAGGCGCTGTCCTGCCAGCACGTTGCGGTTCTGGAACAGGCGTACGCCGCCCTCCAGCACGATGGTGGCGCTGTCGATGTCGTAGACGCCGCGATCACCGGTGGCGCTTTCCTTCTCCGTCGAGACCCGGACATTGCCATGGGCCTCCAGGCGGGAAATGCGACCGCCGACCGCAGCGCCGTCGCCATCCGTGCCGCCCTCGCGATAGCTGACGCGCAGTTCGTCGGTCTTCAGGTTCATGCGGCCCTGCTGCGCATCCACGTTGCCGATGAAGACGGCAAGCTGCCGGTCCCGGTAGACCTCCAGGTTGTCGGCCTGGATCTCGATGGGCGCATCCGGATCGCCGCCCAGCGCCTGCTGTGCACCGGCCTGCGGCACCGGTGCGCCCAGCACCAGCACCAGGGCCAGCAGGAGCATCAGCGGCAGCTTCGCGAACATGGCTCTTCCCGGCATCACAGCTCCCCGGCCCCGGTCTCGATCACCAGGGTGACGTCACCCCTGAAACGGATGGTCTCCCCGTTCTCCACGACCTCGAAACGGTTGGCCGTGATGCGCCCGAAGGGGCCATGGCCGGTGACGGGATCGCCCCCGGTGATGCGTCCCTCCGCCAGTTCGAAGGTGGCGTTGGCACTGTGCAGTTCGTTGCCGCTGTCGGTGAACAGGGCGACGTCGCCGTTCAGTATCAGTCGCTGTGCCTCCCGGTCATAGTTGCCGTTCAGCGCGGACAGGGAGAACCAGGCACCGTCCTCCGTGGTGGTGTCACCGGCGATGTTGGTCAGGTGAACCAGTTCCGGGGACTCGGCATCCTGCACCACCTGGTCGGCGGTGATGTTGAAGGTGTGGGCACCGCCGCTGATGAAGCGGGCGTTCGACATGGTGGAAGTCGGTGCCCCGACATCCACTTCCGAGAAGTCGATGGGCAGGCCGCCGCTCCGCTCCGTGAACTGTGGCCAGGCCAGCAGGGCGACGACCAGCAGCGCCGACAGGCCGAGCAGGGCGAACTTGATGCGGTTGACCAGCGGGTTCCGCCGGGCCTCCCCGGTCGAGATCCGGTCGGAGCGGGGGCGTGCGTTCCAGCGCCGCCCGATGGTGCCGTCGCTCTCCGGTGTTCCTGCGTCAGTCATGCGACACCTGCCCGCAGACAGTCATGGATGTGCAGCAGCCCGACGGGGCGGCGGTCACCGTCCAGCACGAACAGGCTCGTCACCTTGTTCTCGTGCATGATCCCCACCCCTTCGGAGGCCAGCGCGGTGGCGCGGATCGTGCGCGGCGTGCGGGTCATGGCCTCGTCGACGGTGCGGCTGAGCAGGTCGGCATTCTTCATGCCGCGCCGCAGGTCGCCGTCCGTGATGATGCCTGCGAGGCAACCCTGAGCGTCGGTGATGGCGATGCAGCCGAGGCTCTTCGCCGTCATCTCGATCAGCGCCTCGGACATCAGTGTGCCGCTGGCGGCCAGGGGCAGTTCCGCGCCCTTGTGCATGATGTCCGCCACCGTGACCAGGCGACGGCCCAGCTTGCCGCCAGGATGCAGCCGACCGAAATCCCTTGCCGTGAAGTTCCGCCGCTCCAGCAGCGCCACGGCAAGCGCGTCGCCCAGGGCCAGCATCATGGTCGTGGAGGTGGTGGGGGCCAGCACGTGGGGACAGGCCTCCGGTGCGTCCGGGGTCAGCAGGCAGACATCGGCCGCGGAGCCGAGCGTGGAGGGCATCCGCCCGACCATCGCGATCACCGGCACCATGTTGCGCCGGGCAAACTCGACGATGTCGCCCAGTTCGTTGGTCTCGCCGGAGTTGCTCAGCCCGATCAGCGCGTCCTTCTCCGTGATCATGCCCAGGTCGCCGTGGCTGGCTTCCCCGGGATGGACGAAGTAGGCCGGCGTGCCGGTGGAGGCCATGGTCGCGGCGATCTTGCGGGCGATGTGACCGCTCTTGCCCATGCCGGTCAGGATGACGCGGCCCTGCACCTGCAGCAGGCAATCGACAGCGGCAACGAAACTGTCATCCAGACCGGCGGCGAGGGCCGTCAGCGCCTTCGCCTCCATTTCGATCACGCGTCGCCCCATCGCGATGTCCTCGCCGGTCGCGCTGATGTCTGCCGATGCTCGTGCCTCGTCAGCCATGGGTCGTCAGACCTCGCCTGTCTGGTTCACAACAAGATTCATGCCAATATGGTTGAAGTGCTTCGGCCACGCAACATCAGAGCACGCAATCGTGCAGAAAGCCTTTACGGCAAAAGGCAGATTCGGCCGTGCCGCCAGGGCTCAGGAATGGGCGAAGATATCCGTTTCCGGCCAGCCCGCCAGGTCCAGCTCCGCCCGCATGGGCAGGAAACCGAAGCAGGCCTGCGCCATGTGGCTGCGCCCTTCCCTTTCCAGCCGCCGGTCCAGTTCGGCCCGCAGCCGGTGCAGGTGCAGCACGTCGGAGGCGGCATATTCCATCTGCGCCTGGGTCAGGTCGTCCGCCCCCCAGTCCGATGACTGCTGCTGCTTGGAGATGTCCACGTCCAGCAACTCGCGGCACAGGTCGCGCAGGCTGTGGCGGTCGGTGTAGGTGCGGCAGAGCCGGCTGGCGATCTTGGTGCAGTAGACCGGGGCGGTGGCGGCCCCGAGCCCGTTGCGCAGCGCCGCGATGTCGAACCGGGCGAAGTGGAACAGCTTCAGCACTGCCGGATCCTCCAGCATGCGCTTCAGGTTGGGTGCGGGGGCGTCGCCCTGGCGGATCTGCACCAGGTGCGCATCACCGTCCCCGGCCGAGAGCTGCACCAGGCACAGCCTGTCGCGATGCGGGTCCAGGCCCATGGTCTCCGTGTCGATGGCCACGACCGGCCCCAGGTCAACGGTGTCGGGCAGGTCGTCGCGGTGGAAGTGGATGGTCATGGGCAGGGCTCCCTGGAGGCATTTCAGTCCGCATATCACAGGCCGGGAGGCCCGGCCAATTGCCACGTCGCGACGTATCGCGTCGTTGCCATCGGGACGGCGTCAGGATAGAGCACTGTGATTGGCTCGGGGCAGGTGGTCCCCGATGGTTCGGGAGGTTCTTTCGGATGCAGGGCATGCATGTCACGGTCTTTGGCGGGTCCGGTTTCATCGGTCGGCACCTGGTGCGGCGCCTGGCACGCGCCGGTGCGGTAGTCACGGTCGCCGTCCGCGACCCCGAGGCTGCGATCTTCCTGAAGCCGATGGGCGATGTCGGGCAGGTCACGCCGGTCTACGCCAACATCCGCAAGCCGGCATCGGTGGCGCGTGCCGTCGAAGGTGCCGACGCGGTGGTCAACCTGGTCGGCGTGCTGCACCAGTCGGACCAGTCCTTCTCCGCCGCACACGCGATCGGCGCCCGCAACGTGGCGCAGGCTGCGGCGGAGGCCGGAATCACCAACCTGGTCCAGATGTCTGCGCTGGGCGCGGCAGCGGATTCGGAAGCCCTCTATGCCCGCACCAAGGCCGCCGGAGAGACGGCGGTGCGGGAACTGCTGCCGACCGCCGTGGTCCTGCGCCCCTCCGTGGTCTTCGGGCCGGAGGATGACCTGTTCAACCGCTTCGGTGCCATGTCGCGCATTGCCCCCGCCCTGCCGCTGGTGGGCGGTGGAAAGACCCGGTTCCAGCCGGTATTCGTCGGTGACGTGGCCGATGCCATCATGGCCGCACTCTCGCGCCCCGACGCGCAGGGCAGGACCTTCGAGCTTGGCGGGCCGCGGGTCATGACCTTCCGCGAGATCCTTGAGTTCGTGCTGGCGCAGACCGGTCGCTGGTCGCTGCTGCTGCCGATCCCGTTCGACGTGGCCAAGGTGATGGGGGCGTTCCTGCAGCTTCTGCCTGCGCCGCCGCTGACGCTGGACCATGTGCGGCTGCTGCGGCATGACAATGTGGTCAGCGATGGTGCCGCGGGTTTCGCCGAACTCGGCATCACCGACCTGGAAACGGTGGAGGCCGTCGTGCCCGCCTATCTTGCCCGGTTCCGCAAGCCGGGGCGGGAGCCTCTGGCGACGGGCGACCGGGTCACGGACTGACCGCCCGGTCACGCCCATGCGGATCGAGCCGTCGGCAATCCCGGACATCCTGCAGATCTGGCCTGTCCGGCACGGGGATGATCGCGGCTTCTTCTCCGAGACCTGGAATGCCGGTGCGCTGTCCGCGCAGGGCCATGACTGGCATTTCGTGCAGGACAACCACGTGCGCAACGGTGCGCGCGGCACCCTGCGTGGCCTGCACCTGCAACTGGCACCGAACGCGCAGGGCAAGCTGATCCGCTGCCTGCGCGGATCCATCCTGGATGTCGCGGTCGATGTGCGGAAGGGATCGCCGGAATTTGGCCGCCATGTCGCGGTGGAATTGTCGGAGGCGGACTGGAACCAGCTCTGGATTCCGCCCGGTTTCGCCCATGGCTACTGCACCCTGAGCGACGGCGCGGAGGTCATCTACAAGGTCACCGCCTCCTATGATCCGACAGCGGAGCGGGGTATCGCGTTCGATGATCCGGCGCTGGGCATCGACTGGCCGGTTGACCGCAACACGGCGCACCTGTCGGAGAAGGATCGCACGCTGCCCACCCTGGCCGAGTTCGGAGGTGTCTGAGCCATGCGGATCCTTGTCACCGGCGGTTGCGGCTTCATCGGTTCGGCCCTGGTCCGGCGGCTGGTGCGCGATGGGGCGGATGTGCTCAATGTCGATTGCCTGACCTATGCGGGCCGGCCGGAGAACGTCGAGGAAGTCGCGGGCGCCGCGAACTACCGGTTCCTGCAGGCCGATATCTGCGATGCGCCGGCAATGGCCCGCGCCGTTTCGGATTTCCACCCTGACGCCGTGATGCACCTGGCCGCCGAGAGCCACGTGGACCGTTCCATCGACGGCCCGGCGGCCTTCATCCGCACCAACGTGACCGGGACCGGCGTGATGCTGGAGGCCACGCTGGGATACTGGCGCGAACTGCACGAGGCGGCGCGGGCGCGCTTCCGCTTCCTGCACGTGTCCACCGACGAGGTCTATGGCAGCCTCGCCGATGGCGGGTTCTTCCGGGAGGGCGATGCCTACAGCCCGAACTCGCCCTATGCCGCGTCGAAGGCCGGGTCGGATCACCTGGTCCGGGCCTTCGGGGTGACCTATGGCCTGCCGGTGCTGGTCACCAACTGCGGCAACAATTACGGACCGTTCCAGTTTCCGGAGAAGCTGATCCCGCTGATGATCCTGAACGCGCTGGATGGCCGCCCGCTGCCTGTCTACGGCAAGGGCGACAACGTGCGCGACTGGATCCATGTCGATGATCACGTGGCGGCGCTGCTGGCGGTGCTGGAGCGCGGGCTGACCGGAGAGACCTACCTGGTCGGTGCGCGGGGGGAGCGGCAGAACCTGGACGTGGTGCGACAGCTCTGCGCACGGCTGGATGACCTGGTGCCGGATTCCCCGCACGCCCCGCATTTCGGCCTGGTGACGCGGGTACCCGACCGGCCGGGGCACGACCAGCGCTATGCCATCGATCCCGCCCGCATGGAGCAGGAGATCGGCTGGAAGCCGCGCATGAGCTTCGCCGAGGGGCTGGACGACACCATTCTCTGGTACATGGAAAGGCGTGACTGGCTGGCCCGGGTGCATGACCGTGGTCGGCTGGGCGGGGCATCGTGACCGTCCTGGTGCTGGGTGCCGGCGGGCAGGTCGGCGCGGCACTGCGCTGGCGGGCCATGTCACGCGGGCAGAGCATCATCGGCCTGAAGCGCGATGAACTGGACATCACCGATGCCGATGCGGCCCGCCGCACCATTGCCGACATCCGCCCTGCGGTCGTCGTCAACTGTGCCGCCCACACCGCCGTCGACCAGGCGGAGGTGGAACCGGACCGCGCCATGGCGATCAATGGCGAGGGGGCGGGCAATGTCGCGCTTTCGTGCGCCCTGGCCTCGGTCCCGCTGATCCACCTGTCCACCGACTACGTCTTTGACGGCAGCAAGTCCGGCCCCTACCGGGAGGATGATCCGACCAGCCCGGCGACGGTCTATGGCCGCACCAAGCTGGCGGGGGAGAAGGCGGTCGATGACGCCTGGGGCAAGCACGTCATCCTGCGGACGTCCTGGGTCTTCGGTGCCATGGGCGGCAACTTCGTCAAGACCATGCTGCGGCTGGCTGACAACGGCCCGACACCGCTGCGTGTGGTGGATGACCAGATTGGTGGTCCGACACCCGCCGATGCCATCGCCGATGCCTGCCTGGACATTGCCGCGCACATGCTGCGGTCCGACATCGTGCCCTGGGGGACGTATCATTTCTCTGGTGCGCCGGTGGTGAGCTGGTACGGGTTCGCGCGGGCGATACTGGCACATCGGCAGGAACTGGTGATCGAGCCCTGCTCCACGGACGCGTTTCCGCGACCGGCACCGCGCCCGGCCAATTCCGTGCTGGACTGTGCACGCATCCGCGCGGCCTTCGGCATCGGGCAGCCGGACTGGACGCCGCATCTGGCTCGCCTCTTGCGTGACCTGGGGGAATTGCCGACGGAGAGCGGGGAGAGTGCGTCATGAAGGGAATCGTGCTGGCTGGCGGTGCCGGAACGCGACTGCATCCGATGACCCGGGTGGTCTCGAAGCAGTTGCTGCCGGTCTATGACAAGCCGATGGTCTATTACCCGCTGGCGACGCTGATGCTGGCCGGTATCCGGGAGATCATGCTGATCTCCACGCCGGAGGACCTGCCGCGGTTCCAGCAACTGCTGGGCGATGGCCGGGTCTGGGGCCTCAGCCTCAGCTATGCCGAACAGGCCGAGCCGCGCGGCATTGCCGAGGCGCTGATCATCGCGGAGGATTTCGTTGCCGGTGATCGCTGTGCGCTGGTGCTGGGGGACAACATCTTCTATGGCCGCGGCTTCTCCGGCATGTTGCGGGAGGCGGCGGACTTCGAGGAAGGGGCCGTGGTCTTCGCCTACCAGGTCGCGGACCCGGAACGCTACGGCGTTGTAAGCTTCGATGCCGACCGTCGCGCCATAGACATTGTCGAGAAACCGGCGGTCCCGCCGTCGTCGTTCGCGGTGACGGGGCTCTACTTCTATGATCGGCACGCGGCGGACACCGCGCGGTCGATCACGCCCTCCGCCCGTGGCGAACTGGAGATCACGGACGTCAACCGGCACTACCTGGAACGCGGACAGTTGCGGGTCGAGACGCTGGGGCGCGGTTTCGCCTGGCTGGACACCGGCACGCCGGGCAGCCTGCTGGAGGCGGCTGAGTTCATCCACGCGGTGGAGAAGCGACAGGGCCTGAAGATCTCCGCGCCGGAGGAAATCGCCTGGCGCAGCGGCTGGATCAGTGATGATGCGCTGCATGCCCTTGCGGAAGCCATGCGAGGCAACGACTATGGCAGCTATCTGACGCGACTGCTGGAGCATGAACACCGGGGAGGGTGACATGGAAATCCGCCTCTATGCGATGACCTGCGGCTGGCTCGAGATGAGCCTGAAGGCGATGCTGGAGGGGGCTGAGGGGCGCATCCGGGTGCCGGTGCCCTGCTACCTGGTCGAGCACCCGCAGGGACGGGTGCTGTTCGACAGTGGCCTGAACCTGCAGGTCCAGACCGATCCCTTTGCCAGGCTGGGAAAGATCGCGAAGTACTACGGCATCACCTTCGAGAAGGACACGGACATCGCGGCGCGGCTGAACGCGATGGGGATCGACGTGCGCGACATCGACTTCCTGGTCAACTCGCACCTGCATTTCGATCATGCCGGCGGCAACGACGCGCTGCCCGACTGCCGCATGGTGGTGCAGCGCCGGGAGTGGGAAGCCGCGAACGATCCCGACATCGCCGCCCAGGTGGGCTTCATGAAGCAGGACTTCGACCATGGCCACGACCTGGTGCTGCCGGACGGGGAGCATGACATCTTCGGCGACGGGTCGGTGGTCTGCATCCCGACCTATGGCCACACGCCGGGTCACCAGTCGCTGAAGGTCCGGTTGCCGGGCGGTGACGTGGTGCTGACCGGTGATGCCTGCTATTTGCGCCGGACGCTGGAGGAAATGCGGCTGCCGATGATCCTGCACGATGCCGAGGAGATGCGACGCAGCCTGGAGAAGCTGAAGGAACTGCAGCGCCGAGGGGCGCGCATCTTCTACGGCCATGATCCGGAATTCTGGGCCGGTGTCCCCCAGGCACCGGCACGGATCGCCTGATCGCCGATGGCCGCTCGCCCGTCAGTCCCTGTTCAGAAAGTGTTAGTCAAGCACCGCTATCTGTCGGTCGCATGGGTGAAGTGCGTGCAATCTCATCGGACCTGCCGGGGCGACGGCTGATGGACCGGACCATGCTCGAGGCTTTCGAGCGGCTGGACATGCCCGTTGCCGTGACCAGGACGGTACCGGAAGGGGACACGGTGGTACTTGCCACCAGCAACGCCTTTGACCGCCTGGTGCCGAACGATGCGGCCCCCCTGGATCTGCTTGGTGATGTCAGCGACCTGGCCGAGCGGCCGCTAGCACGGCGCACCGGCTGGGCCGTGAGCGGCGCGCCCCTGACGGATGGCGCGGTGCTCTGGCAGTGCCAGAGGGACGCGAAGGACGACCTGATCGAACAGGCCGTTTGCCGCATGCTTTCCGGCTCGCAGGCGGAGCATCTCGGGCTGATGTATTTCGGCCCGGACCGGCGCGTGAAGGCCTGGTCCCCGGGCATGAACGACTTCTTTCCCGACAAGGCGACATTTCCCCTGCCGAACGGGACGATCGAGGAGCAGATCGACCACATCCTCGAACATGAACTGATTCCCGGTGCGCGGGAGCATGAGGAGGCGCTGCGGCAGAACCTGCTGAAGGGGTACGACAACCCCCAGAAGCCGCTCGTGGACATGACCGCTTCCGGCCTCTGGTCGATCTCCGTCACCAGCATCCTGCCCAATGGCGGCCGGTTGCACGTCATGGCCGACGTGTCCGACTTCAAGCGCCGCGAAGAGCAGCTCAAGACCTACATGTCCAACATCGACGGCATCATCTTCTGCCGACGGCGGCAGGGCAGTGACCGGGTACAGGTCTGGGGTCGTCGGGCGCGCCAACTGGGCGGAGAGTTCGATGGCAACGTGCAGCGCATCCGCCCGGAGGACTGGTTCCATACCTTCGACGAGGAATCGCGGCAGCCCTACATCGACCTGATGACCTGGCACCGCAGGACGCTGAAACCCTACAGCATCGAGTTCGGTGCAACGGACTCCAGCACCGGCGAGCATCGCTGGATCCGGGAGGAAGGCTGGACGACCAAGGATCGCTTCGGCACCGTCCATCACGACAGCGTCCTGATCGACATCACCGAACAGAAGGAAGCCCTGGCACGGCACGAGGAGAGCGAGAAACGCTTCCGTGCGTTCGCCGAACTGGCCTCCGACTGGTACTTCGAGATCGATGCGGAGATGCGTTTCACCTATGTCTCCGAACGCTACGAGGAGATGTTCCAGACAAGCCGGGACGTCATCATGGGGTGCAACTGGTTCGAGGTCGTGGGTGCGACCAACCCCCGGCTGGAACACAAGGCCGTCGTTGCGTGGGGGAAGGCGCGCGCGCTCTGGGACGAACGGAAGCCGATAGAACGTGTCCAGACGCCGGTGCGCATGGGAAGCCAGCGCCGGTTCGTCGAGATCTCGGCTGCGCCGGTGTTCGAACATGACGGCAGTTTCTCCGGCTATCGCGGCGTCGGTCGCGATGTCACGGACATGGTGCTGGCCAGGGAACAGGCGGTCGATGCGCTGCGCAGGGCGGAGGAGGCGAACCGGGCCAAGTCATCCTTCGTTGCCAACATGAGCCATGAGTTGCGCACGCCGCTGAATGCGATCATCGGATTCTCGACCGTGATGAAGAGCGAGATCCTCGGCCCGATGCAGAACGAGCGTTACCTGAGCTATGTCAGTGACATTGCCGACAGCGGCGAGCACCTGCTCAGCCTCGTGAACGACGTGCTCGACATCTCCCGCGTCGAGGCCAACAAGATGGTGCTTTCGCCCGAAAGGGTTGGCCTGAGACAGGAGATCGACCGGCTGGTCGACATGTTCCGGGAGCAGCTTGCAGACCGGGATTTCCGGCGCGTCGCAGGCGGGCCGGAGACAGTGACGGCCGACAGTCGCGCCCTGCGGCAGATGCTGATGAACCTGCTGTCCAATGCCATCAAGTTCAGCGGCAAGGGCGACAGCATCACGCTGGAAACGGGCCGGACGGAGACTGCCGAGACCTTCATTGCCGTGGAGGACACGGGACGCGGCATTCGTGATGATGAACTGGCCAAGGTCATGGAACCCTTTGGCCGCGCCGGCGATGTCGACGTGACGCCCGGCACCGGTCTCGGGCTGCCGCTGACCCGGCAGCTCGCCGAACTGCATGGCGGGCACCTGGAACTGTCCAGCGCCTATGGCAAGGGCACGCGGGTCAGCATCTTCCTGCCGGATCTACCTGTAACGGAACCGGCGGCACGTCCGGCGACCTGACCGATGGCCGGACCGTGATCCGGCCTCACATGTACAGGGTGCGCTGGTCTTCCATGCCCTTGTACAGGTCGGCCACGAACTCGCCATAGCCGTTGTAGAGCTGCGTCGGCACGCGCTTGCCGCCGGTGCCCAGCACTTCCTCCGTGGCCTGGCTCCAGCGCGGGTGATCGACCTTCGGGTTCACATTGGCCCAGAAGCCGTATTCCCGGGGATTGATCTCCTCCCAGAAACTCACCGGCTGCTCGTCGGTGAAGCTGATGCGGACGATCGACTTGATCGACTTGAAACCGTACTTCCAGGGCAGGGCGAGGCGCAGCGGTGACCCCATCTGCTTCGGCAGCGGCTTGCCATAGGCACCCGTGACCAGGAACGGCAGCTCGTTCCGGGCTTCCGCCAGGGTCACTGCCTCGACATAGGGCCAGGGGTACCAGCGCTGCCGCTGGCCGCTGGCGATCTCCTTGTCCAGGAAGGTCTCGAAGCGGACATAGCGGGCGTTGCCGGTCGGCTCGGCCAGGTCCACCAGCTTCTGCAGCGGGAAACCGCTCCACGGCGCGACCATCGACCAGGCCTCGACACAGCGATGGCGGTAGACACGTTCCTCCACGCCCAGGCGGCGGATCAGGGCGTCCACGTCCCAGGTCTTCGGTTCCTTCACCAGCCCGTCGATGGTCACGGTCCAGGGCCGCACCTTCAGGTCCTGCGCATCGCGGTAGATCCGCTTGTGGGAGCCGAACTCGTAGAAGTTGTTGTAGGTCAGGTTGACATCTTCCTCGGTGATGTCGCGCTCCACGCGGTACCGCAGGTTCGGAGCCGCCGGGTACATGTCCGCGGTGGGGATCAGTTCCTCCTCCGCCCTGGCCTGGCCGGACAGCCCGAGGGCGGAGAGACCGATGGCACCCAGGCCCATGCCCTTCAGCAGGGCCCGCCGGTTCAGGAAGACGCTTTCGGGCGTCACGGCGCTCTCCGGAATTTCCCAGCCCCGTCTGTTTCGGATGAGCATGCCTGACCTCCTGAGCGTTTCGCACCTGGACCCAATAAGGCGGTTCGGCGCGGTGTCCGCAAATCAAGCCAGCGTTATTCGAACGTCAACTCGATGCTGCCAAGCGGACCGAAATCCGCCTTCAGGTGCTGCCCCTTGTGCGCGTCATAGACAATGATCGTGGTGCCGGTGGAAATCCTGTCCCCGGCCTTCAGGCCGTCGCGGGCATAGACGGCCCTGACATTGGCCAGCCAGGTCAGGGCGTTGATCGGGTGATCCATGACGTTGATGCCCTGTCCCTCCCGCACCAGCTCGCCGTCGGCGTAGAGCTGCACCGCCATGTCGGCCAGGTCGATCTCGTGCCAGGCACTGACCGGGGCACCGTGAACCCAGGCCCCGTGGCTGCCATTGTCGGCAACGATCTGCACCGGCCCGATGGTGGTCCAGTCCTGGAACCGGCTGTCGACGATCTCCATCGCGGGGAATGCCGCGGCGACCGCGTCACCCACCGATCCGGGGTCGTAGGGTGCTGCCGCGGCCGGCAGGTCCTCCCCCATCAGGAAACCGACCTCCGCCTCGATCACCGTCATGAAGAAGTCTTCGGTGCGGTAGGTCGCGGGGGAAGCCTTCGACGTGTTCTCGAACAGGCCGCCATAGAAGGGCTCATGGATGCCGATCTGGCGCTGCGCGGTCTCGTTGGTGCAGCCGATCTTCCAGCCGATCTGGCGTCCGGCACCGTTGGCGGTCAGCGCCTTCCGGACCAGGGGCTGCACCGCGTAGGCATCCTCGATGCTGTCGGGCATGGCGTCGGGGGGCAGGACCGGCAGGCGGGCGCGATCCTTCCGCGCCTGCATCAGAAGTTCCGCCGCCCTTGCTGCCCGTGCCGTCATCAGCCTGCTCCGATTGCCTGTTCTGCCGCCCGGCCCGAGAGTTCCTGCAACCGGTCGAACTGGAACGTGAAGGTGCCGACCCCCTGGGTCAAGGAGCGGATTTCGATGATCAGGTCGGACATTTCCGACTGGGGCATGTGGGCGGAGACCTGGTCCCAGCCGGGCCAGCCGGGCCGGGCATCATAGCCCAGCAACTGGCCACGGCGGGTGCTGACCATGTTGTTGATGGCGGCGGTATGGTGGTTCGGAACCATGATCTCCACCTGCATCACCGGCTCAAGAAGCACCGGTTCGCAGGCGGGCAGCCCCTCAGCCATCGCTGTCCGACCCGCCGTCTTGAAGGCCATCTCGGAGCTGTCGACCTGGTGGTGCTTGCCGTCGGTCAGGGTCACCGCGATGTCCACCACCGGAAAGCCGAGCGGTCCCTTCTGCAGGAACTCGCTGACCCCGGCCTGCACGGCCGGAATGTACTGCTTCGGCACCACGCCGCCGGTGATGCTGTCGTCGAAGTGGAAGCCGGAGCCACGCGGCAGCGGGCGGATATCCAGCGTCACGTCGCCGAATTGCCCGTGCCCGCCCGACTGCTTGCGGTGCCGGGCCTGCTGCGTCACGGACTTGCGTATCGTCTCCCGGTAGGGGACGGCGGGCGGGGCCGTCTCCACCGCGATGCCGTAGCGGCCCTGCAATCGGTCGACCGCCACCTTCAGGTGCATGTCGCCCTGTCCCCAGAGCAGCATCTGGTGGGTGGCCGGGTCATGCTCGACGGTCAGGCCGGGATCCTCTTCCTGCAACCGTGCCAGTGCGCCGGACAGCTTCACCTCGTCGCTGCGGTTCGCGACCGTGATCGCCACGGCGAACACTGGCGGGAAGGACGGGGCCTTGCGCAGCTCGGGCGCCTTGCCCGCCGCCAGCACGTCGCCGGTCGCCGCCGCCTCCATGCGACCAAAGACGGCGACCTGCCCGGCTGATACCGACTCCGCCCGGGTCGTGGTCATGCCGACGGCACGGGACAGGCTGCCCACCCGCTCGCCGCCAAGCGTATCACCCTCCTGCACGCTGCCGGACCAGATGCGGGCGAGCGAGAGCTTGCCGCCATGCTGGGTCTGCCAGGTCTTCAGCACCTGGGCCACGGCCTCCGGTGCGTCCGGGTCGGCACCGGCCCGCAGTGCCGCCGCCCTGTGGTCGGGCACCTCGTGCCGGATCGCCTTCAGCAGGCGGCGCACGCCGTTGTCATGCTCGGCGGCGCCCAGCAGCACGGAGACGATCCGACCTTCCTGCAGGGTCCGGGTCAGGTCGCGGAAGACCTCGGCCTTCTCCGGCTCGATATCCTCCAGCAGTTCCTCCATCAGGTGATCGTCGAAATCGGCAAGCTGTTCCAGCATGGCGAAGCGGGCCTCGCCCTGCAGTTCGATCTGGTCCGCGCTGGCCTCCACCTGCTCGGACGGCGCGCCCTCGCGATAAAGGTAGGTCCGTCCCTGCGCCAGGTCGA
The DNA here is from genome assembly GCA_965228535.1 of Minwuia sp. GTDB lineage: Bacteria > Pseudomonadota > Alphaproteobacteria > Minwuiales > Minwuiaceae > Minwuia. The sequence continues at coordinate 967,517 of CBDDHU010000004.1, forward strand.
CATAGCCGACCACGGTCTCGTCGCGCGTCACCGGCAGGTGGCGCAGGATCAGCGGCTTCTCGGAGACCGCCTGCAGGGCGTCGATCACCGGCTGTACCTCGCCGGACGCCCGGTCCACCTTGTTGACGAAGATGAAGCGCGGAATGTCCAGGTCGTCCAGCAGCTTCAGCCAGGGCAGCAGGGTCGGCGCCTTGGCGGGGTCCGCCTCGCAGACCACGACAGCGGCATCGACGCCGATCAGCGCGTGCGCCGCCTCCTGCACGAACTCGATGGAGCCGGGGCAGTCGATGAAGGTGATTTCCTCGTCCAGGTAACGGGTCGTGGCGGCATTGCACTCGACGCCCATCTGCCGGGCGCGGGCTTCCGGTGCGCTGTCGCCGACGGTGTTGCCTTCCTTCACGTTGCCCTTGCGGTCGATGGCGCCGGTGACGTGCAGCAGGCTTTCGAGAAGGGATGTCTTGCCGCTGAGATAGGGGCCGATCAATGCCACGTTGCGGGGCCCCTGGGGCCGAGCGTCTGTCATGTCCGTCTCTCCCGTTCCGGTTTCCTTGCCCGTCGTTTTCCACAATCGTCCCGCCCCTGCCGGGTTTCCGCAAGGGCAATCTGTGGCGGAATGTTCGTGCGACAGGCTTTGCAGTTGTGTCGATTCCCTCTGCCGCATACATTGTCGGCGTCCGATTGAACCCAGCGGGAGAGATCAGTCCGGTGCCTGGTGACAGGTCCCGGAGGGACGCCGAAGGAGCAACCGCCCCGGAAACTCTCAGGCAAACGGACCGCTGGGTGACGGCACTCTGGAAAGCGGGGCAGGCCCTCCGGCCTGTCCACACCGAAGGGGTACGACCGGCGTGGAGATTGCCGGTCCAGTCTCTCAGGTTCCACGACAGAGGGGGCGCGCCGACCCTGGTCCTGCCGGATCCGGGCGTTGCGCGAACCCGAGTCCGAGGGAGCCCGAGATGAGTGCCGAGAGCGATACCGACCAGACGGTCCTGAAGACCCCGCTGAACGACCTGCACCGCCAGCTTGGCGGGCGGATGGTGCCGTTCGCCGGGTATGACATGCCGGTGCAGTTCGACGGCATCATGGCGGAGCACACCCATACCCGCAAGGCCGCCGGGCTGTTCGATGTCTCGCACATGGGGCAGGTGCGGATGGTGGGCGCCGGGGCCGATGCGGCGCTGGAGCGGCTGATCCCCAGCAACGTGAAGGAACTGAAGCCGGGCAAGCAGCGCTACAGCCTGTTCCTCAACGACCAGGGCGGCATCCTGGACGACCTGATGATCACCCGCCGCGACGACGACCTGCTGCTGGTGGTCAATGCCGCCTGCAAGGATGCCGACATTGCCCACCTGCAGGCCTCGATGCCTGCCGACGTGGCCGTGGTGCCGATGCCGGAGCGTGCGCTGCTGGCCCTGCAGGGACCGCAGGCGGTGGCGGCGCTGTCAGAGCTGGTGCCGGGTGTCGCGGAGCTGACCTTCATGACCGCCGGCGGGTTCGACTGGGATGGCACGGACCTCTGGATCTCCCGCTCGGGCTACACGGGGGAGGATGGCTGCGAGATCTCCGTGCCCGAGGGCCGGGCGGTGGCGCTGGCCGAGGCCCTGCTGGCCGACGAACGCGTGAGGCCCATTGGCCTCGGCGCGCGGGACTCGCTGCGGCTGGAGGCCGGACTGTGCCTCTATGGCCATGACATCGACACGACCACCTCCCCAGTGGAGGCGAACCTGCAATGGGCGATGCAGAAGCGCCGTCGGGAGGCAGGGGACTATCCGGGCGGGGAGCGCATCCTGCGTGAACTGGCCGAGGGTCCGTCGCGCCGCCGGGTCGGCCTGAAGCCGGAGGGGCGGGCGCCGATCCGCGAAGGCGCGACCATCCTGGATGCGGACGGCACGCAGGTAGGCGCCATCACCTCGGGCGGCTTCGGCCCCAGCGTCGGTGGCCCGGTCGCCATGGGCTATGTCGCTGCCGGGCTTGCGGAGCCGGGTACCGCACTGTTCGCGGAGCAGCGGGGCAAGCAGTTCCCGCTGCAGGTCGCGACGCTGCCATTCTCACCGCACAACTACAAACGCTGAAACCGGACGCAACCAGACACGTCACACGCCGCGCAGGAGGGCACCAATGTCGGATCGGAAATATACCAAGGACCATGAATGGATCGAGGTTGCCGGGGGAGAGGCGACCATCGGCATCAGTGACTACGCCCAGGACCAGCTTGGCGACGTGGTCTATGTCGATCTGCCGGACGTGGGCCAGCAGGTGGAGAAGGGGGCGGAGGCTGCCGTCATCGAGTCGGTGAAGGCGGCCAGCGAGGTCTATGCCCCGGCCAGCGGCGAGGTCACTGCCCGCAATGACGCGCTGGACGACAATCCCGCGCTGGTGAACGAGAGTGCCGAGGGCGATGGCTGGTTCTACCGCATGAAGCTGTCGAACATGGCGGACCTGGACGGGCTGATGGACGCGGACGCCTACGCCGCTTACCTGGAGGCGCTGGACTGATGCGCTACCTCCCGCAGACGCCCGACGACCGGGCCGCGATGCTGTCGGCCATCGGTGTCGGCAACATTGACGAACTGTTCCGTGACGTGCCTGCCGCCGTGCTCAACGCGGCCATCGACAACCTGCCCGACCACCAGGGCGAGATGGCCGTGGAGCGCCATTTCCAGGGCTTCGCGCGGGAGAATCTCAGCCCTTCCAGCGCGCCGTGCTTCATCGGTGCCGGTGCCTATCACCACCATATTCCGGCGACGGTGGATCACCTGATCCAGCGTTCCGAGTTCCTGACCTCCTACACGCCGTACCAGCCGGAAATCAGCCAGGGCACGCTGCAGTACCTGTTCGAGTTCCAGACCCAGGTCGCGCTGCTGACCGGCATGGATGTGGCCAATGCCTCCATGTATGACGGTGCGACGGCGACATCCGAGGCGGTGCTGATGGCGCACCGGATCACCAAGCGGAAGAAGTCGGTGATCTCCGGTCGGCTGCATCCGCACTACCGCGAGACCACCGAGACCCTGCTGCGCTTCACGCCCTATGAACTGGAAGTGCGTGACCCGGTGGTCGGCGGACAGGGCGGCCTGGCCGACGCCATCGACAAGGACACGGCCTGCGTCGTGGTGCAGAACCCGGACGTGTTCGGTGAGTTCAAGGACCTGAGCGACCTGGCGGAGGCCTGCCACGCACAGGGCGCGCTGCTGATCGTCGCGGTGACCGAAGTGGTCTCGCTGGGCCTGGTCCGGTCACCCGGTGCCATGGGCGCGGACATCGTCACGGCTGAAGGGCAGAGCCTCGGCGTGCCGCTGTCCTTCGGCGGGCCGCATGTGGGCCTGTTCGCCTGCCGCCAGAAGTATGTCCGGCAGATGCCGGGCCGGCTGGCCGGGGAGACGCTGGATGCCGATGGCAAGCGCGGCTACGTGCTGACCCTGAACGCGCGGGAACAGCACATCCGCCGTGAGAAGGCGACCAGCAACATCTGCACCAATGCCGGGCTCTGCGCGCTGGCCTTCTGCATCCACGTGACCCTGCTGGGCGAGGCCGGAATGACCGGCCTGGCGGAGGTCAATCACCGCACTGCCTCGCTGCTGGCAGAACGGGTCAGTGCCCTGCCCGGGGTGAAGCTGCTGACGGAGCGGTTCTTCAACGAGTTCGCGCTGGACATCGGGCGGCCTGCCGCGCCGGTGGTGGAGGCGCTGGCGGCGCTGGGCATCCTGGGCGGTGTCCCGGCAACCCGGCTGTTCCCGGGGGAAGCGAGCCTGGAGAACGTGCTGATCCTGGCCGCGACCGAGACCGTGACCGAAACCGGCATCGACAGGCTTGTCAGCGCGCTGCAGGAGATTTCCGCATGAGCATCGAACGCGAGACGATTTCCGGCGCGCGCGGCCTGGACAGGGACGAGCCGCTGAGCTTCGAGCAGGATGCGCCGGGCCGCACCGGTGTCGACCTGCCGCCCGCGCCCGACGCGCCGGACCGCCTGGGCGGCCTCCGCCGTGAAGGCCCCATCGGTCTGCCGGGCCTGGCGGAGCCGCAGGTGGTGCGCCACTTCGTGCGTCTCAGCCGGATGAACTACGCCATCGACTACGGGCTCTATCCGCTCGGCTCCTGCACCATGAAGCACAATCCTCGCCTGAACGAGCGGCTGGCACGGCTGCCGGGCATCGGCGACGTGCACCCGATGCAGCCGCAGTCCACGACGCAGGGCGTGCTGCGCCTGATCTCCGAACTGGCCCACTGGCTGACGGAGCTGACCGGCACGGCAACCGTGGCCATGACGCCCGGTGCCGGTGCGCAGGGGGAGATGTGCGGCATGATGGCGATCCGTGCCGCGCACGAGGCCCGCGGCGAACCGCGCAAGCGGGTGCTGGTGCCGGAATCGGCGCATGGCACCAACCCGGCAACGGCGGCAATCTGCGGCTACGAGGTCGACAGCATTCCCGCGACGGCGGACGGGCGGGTCGACATGGCCGCCTTCGAGGCGAAGCTGGGACCGGACGTGGCCGGGCTGATGCTGACCAACCCGAACACCTGCGGGCTGTTCGAACGCGACATCATCCGCATCGCGGAGCTGATCCACGGCGTCGGCGGCTACTTCTATTGCGACGGGGCGAACTTCAACGCCATCGTCGGCAAGGTGCGGCCGGGCGACCTGGGCATCGACGCGATGCACATCAACCTGCACAAGACCTTCTCCACCCCGCATGGCGGTGGCGGACCGGGCTCCGGGCCGGTGGTGTTCTCCGAGGCGCTGGCGCCCTACGCCCCGCTGCCCAAGGTGGTGAAGCGCGATGGCCGCTACGAGCTGGTGGAACATGAGGACGGCCCCCGTGTCGGACGCATGAAGGGCTTCCACGGCCAGTTCGGCATGTTCGTGCGGGCACTGGCCTACATGCAGAGCCACGGTCGCGACGGGCTGAAGCAGGTGGCCGAGGACGCGGTGCTGAACGCCAACTACGTCATGGCCCGGCTGAAGGACCTGCTGCCCCCGGCCTATCCGGGGCCGTGCATGCACGAGGTGCTGGTGTCGGATCGTGGTCTCGACGGCACGGATGTCGAGACGATGGACCTGGCGAAGGCCCTGATCGACGAGGGCTATCACCCGATGACGGTGTACTTCCCTCTGATCGTGCACGGCGCGATGCTGATCGAGCCGACGGAGACGGAGACCCGGGCCACGCTGGACGGCTTCGTCGAGGTCATGCGCGGGCTGGTGGAGCAGGCGAAGGCCGGCGACCAGGCGGAGTACTTCAAGGCTGCGCCGGTGATGACGCCGCGCCGTCGTCTCGACGAGACGCTGGCGGCGCGCAAGCCGGTGCTGCGCTGGGTGCCCCCGGCGCCCGTCGCCGAAGCCGCGGAGTAGGTGGGCCGGATGGCAGGGTTCGAGATCGATCCGCGCCTGCTGGCGGACAGTGTCGAGGTCATGGATCTGCCCCTCAGTGCCGTGCGGCTGGTGGACGACAGCCGCTGGCCCTGGGTGCTGCTGATCCCCCGGCGTGAAGGCGTGCGGGAACTGTTCGACCTCGATGCCGCCGACCGTGCAACGCTTGTCGAGGAAGCGTCGGGCGTTGCACGGGCGCTCACCGGCCTCGGACCCTGCGACAAGACCAACATCGCGACGCTGGGCAACATGGTGCCGCAGATGCACGTCCATGTGATCGCCCGCCGGATCGGCGACGCCGCCTGGCCCGGCCCGGTCTGGGGCATCGGCAAACCGGTGCCGCATGAACGTGCCGAACGGGTATTGACCGTCGAGACCTTGCGCGTACTGATTGAGACAGAATTCGTGAGCGACGTCGCGGAATGAGACTCGGGAGACAGGACGGATGGACTTCTCGACCCTGAAGCTGGGGCGCAAGCCCAACCAGTACCTCATGGCACCTGAAGGTCTCTGCCAGGCCGCGAAACCGCATGCTGCAAGCCCCGTGTTCGGGACGCCCGCAGCGGATCTGTTCCAGCACCTGATCGAGCTTGCCAGGGGCGAGGACCGGGTGTCGGTAACGGAAGTTTCGGAAGCCACGCTGACCGCGAAACTTGTTGCAAGGTCAAAGGTCTTTCGCTTTCCCGATATGATCGACTGCCAGGTCTTGCCGGTGGACGGGAACCGGTCCGCGCTGGCCGTCTATTCCCGCGCGCGCTACGGCGTGCGTGACTTCGGGGTCAACCGTGCGCGCATCGAGGACTGGGTGCGGCGGCTGCAGGGCATCACCGGCTGACATCGCTTCGACCCTCCCGTGTGACGCCTGTCACGTTTCTTGCTTGAGATTAACAAAGCCCTAAGGCTGGCATCCCCCTTGCTCTTGCTCGAGCAAATTACGTTTACGTAAAGGGGAGGTTCCGGTGTCGGACGATATTCTCGGTCTTCTGGAGGCCTACTGGCAGAGCAAGTGCCACGATGGTCAGTTGCCGTCCCGCAAGGACATTGATCCTGCGGAGATCAGGCGGTTGCTGGCTCACATCGCGCTGATCGACGTGGTGACGGAAGGGGACGGCTTCCGCTTTCGTCTCGTCGGAACCAAGGTGGTCCGGCAGCTTTCCTATGATCCGACGGGGCAGCAGCTCAGCGAAGGCGCGGCGACGGGGAAGGGGACACCGTTCTGGGAGTTCCTGACCGGGATCGTCCGTGACCGCTGTCGCGGCTCCATCGAACTGCCCTACTTCGGGACCAACGTCTCCTTCGGCAGCATCCGCATCGTCGGTCTGCCCCTGGTGGCCGACGGGGCGATCGACAAGATCCTGCTCGGCTTCAGCTTTGCCGGCGCCACCGACTACCAGGAACTGAAGCGCTGTATTCAACAATGATGAAATGTAAAAAATAAAATATCACACCAGTGAAGGATATTTATATTGACTTACGTGCCATGGGGATGAAATCATCCGCATGCAAACGACAGCACGTGAATTATCGGTTCATACGCAAACGGTCATCCGGATTGCCCTGAACCACACGGACCGGCCCACCGACCTGACGGGCTCGCGGAATTTGATCGGGCAGCTTGCACCCGCGTTACCAAATGCTAAAGCGCCACGGAGCGAACTCCGTGGGCCCTTCGCAGGCACGGAGTTCGGGGCAATGATCCCAATCCATTCGAAGTCGACCGATGCCCGGTTCCGGGTCCATCCTGCAGAGGGAGGGGCCTGATCATGCAGGCGTTTCCGATCTTCCTGAAACTCAAGGGCCGTACGGCGCTGCTGGCCGGTGGCGGTGACGCGGCGGCGGCCAAGCTGCGCCTGCTGATCGCTGCCGGGGCCGATGTCCGGGTCGTGACGCCGGAGCCCGAGGAATGTGTCCGCGAACTGGTGGACGGCACCCAGGTGACGCTGGTCGAGGCCGCCTTCGACCCTGCCCATCTGGCGGACGTGGCGCTGGCCATCGTCGCGACGGAGGACGAGGCGGAGGACCGGCGCATCGCCGCGGCGGCACGGGCCGTGCGCGTGACCGTGAACGTGGTTGACCGGCCCGCGCTTTCCGACTTCACCATGCCTGCCATCGTGGACCGTGATCCGGTGACGGTGGCGATCTCCACCGGTGGCGCGGCGCCGGTGCTGGCGCGCCAGGTGCGCGGTGCCGTCGAGGCGGCGCTGCCGGCGCGTCTCGGTGCCCTGGCCGGTTTCATGGAGAGTTTCCGCGGCGCCGTGGCGGCGATCCGCCGGACGCCGAAGGCACGCCGGAAGTTCTGGGAGGCCTTCCTGGCCGGTCCCGTTGCCCGGAAGGTGCTGGACGGCAATGACAGGTCGGCGCGCCAGGACATGCTGGCGCTGGTCAACCAGGGCGAGACCACCGACCCGGTGGGCCGCGTGGCCATTGTCGGCGCGGGACCGGGTGACCCGGAACTGCTGACGCTGAAGGCACATCGCCTGCTGAAGCAGGCTGACGTGATCGTGCATGACAAGCTGGTGGGCGAGGGCGTTCTGGAACTGGCCCGCCGTGACGCGCGGCTGGTCTATGTCGGCAAGTCGCGCGGCCATCACCACCGCACCCAGGACCAGATCAACGACATCCTGGTGGCGGAGGCCGGGGCCGGCAACCTGGTCGTGCGGCTGAAGGGCGGTGACCCCTTCATCTTCGGGCGCGGCGGGGAGGAAGTGGAGCACCTGAACGCGCACGGTATCGAGGTGGAGGTGGTGCCCGGAATCACCGCTGCATCGGGTTGCGCCGCCTCGGCGGGTTTCCCGCTGACCCATCGCGGCAAGGCCAGCGCGGTGACCTTCCTGTCCGGGCAGGGCAAGGACGGTGCGCCGGACCTGGACTGGCGGTCGCTGGGGCAGGCCAACCATACCCTGGCCATCTACATGGGCATCGACACCGCACGTGTCTCGGCGCGGGAACTGATTGCCCATGGCCGCGATCCGGGAACCCCGGTCGCGGTGATCGAGAACGGCACCCTGCCGACGCAGCGGGTGCTGCGCGGGCGGCTGGACCAGCTGCCGGAACTGGTCGAGCGGGAATCCGTCGTGACCCCGGCGCTGCTGATCATCGGCGAGGTCACGGGAGAGACAATCGACGCTGCGGCGGTGCAGGACCGCCTGGCGCTGGCACTCTGAGTATCTGGAGGCACATGGCATGGCACTCGAAATCATCACGGCAAACCGTCTCGGCGACGGGCTGGTGATCTTCCTGACCGCGGATGGCTGGTCGGCGGACATCAACGACGCCACCGTCGCGGAGAGCAAGGAACAGACCCAGGCGCTGCTGGCGCTGGCGGAGCAGGATGCCGGGCGGGTGGTCGGCCCTTACGAGATCGCGGTGGAGCGGCAGGACGGTGGCGGGCTGCGGCCGCTGAAGTACCGGGAAGTGCTGCGCACGCGCGGCCCCTCGGTGCGGGTCGATCTGGGATATCAGGCTGCCTGAGCGCAGCAGGCGGGAGAGAAGACATGTACGTCTATGACGAGCTTGATCGCGGCCTGGTCAATGACCGGGTGGAGGAATTCAGGGACCAGGTGCGCCGCCGCATCTCCGGCGAGCTGACGGAGGAGCAGTTCCGCCCGCTGCGGCTGATGAACGGCCTGTACCTGCAGCTGCATGCCTACATGCTGCGGGTCGCGGTGCCCTATGGCGTGCTGTCCAGCACCCAGATGCGGAAGCTGGCGCGGATCGCGCGGGTCTATGACCGGGGTTACGGCCATTTCACCACCCGCCAGAACATCCAGTTCAACTGGCCGAAGCTGGAGGAGACGCCGGACATCCTGGCGGAGCTGGCCGAGGTGGAGATGCACGCCATCCAGACCTCCGGCAACTGCATCCGCAACACCACCGCCGACCAGTTCGCCGGTGCCGCCGCCGATGAACTGGAGGATCCGCGCATCTGGTGCGAGATCATCCGCCAGTGGTCCACCTTCCACCCGGAATTCACCTTCCTGCCGCGCAAGTTCAAGATCGCGGTGACCGGCGCCGCCAGCGACCGCGCCGCGATCAAGGTCCACGACATCGGCATCGTGCTGGTGCCGGGAGAGAACGGCGAGATTGGTTTCGAGGTCTGGGCCGGGGGCGGCCTGGGGCGCACGCCGATGATCGCGAAGAAGATCCGTGATTTCCTGCCGGCCGCCGATCTGCTGAGCTATCTGGAGGCCATGCTGCGGGTCTACAATCGCTTCGGCCGTCGCGACAACAAGTACAAGGCCCGGATCAAGATCCTGGTGCACGAGATCGGTGCCGACGCCTATCGCGACGCGGTGGAGGCGGAGTGGGCCGCCATCCGCGAGGGCGCACTGGCGTTGCCGGACGAGGAGATCGCGCGCATCCGCCAGGCCTTCACGCCGCCCGCCTTCGAGACCCTGGACGCCGCGTCCACGTCCTTCGAGGCGCGGAAGTTCGAGGATCGCGGCTTTGCCCGCTGGGTAGCCAGCAATGTCCGTCGCCACAAGGTGCCGGGCTATGCCATCGCCAATATCTCGCTGAAGCCCGCCGGGGGCATCCCCGGTGACGCGACGGCGGAACAGATGGACGCGGTTGCCGACTATGCCGACCGCTGGTCGTTCGGAGAGATCCGGGTGGCGCATGAGCAGAACCTGGTGCTGCCGCATGTACGCCAGGAAGACCTCTACGACCTCTGGCTGGCACTGGGTTCGGTGGAACTGGACGCGCCGAACATCGGCACGCTGGGCGATATCATCGCCTGCCCCGGCATGGACTACTGCAGCCTGGCCACCGCCCGTTCGATCCCGGTGGCGCAGCAGATCTCCGAACGGTTCGCGGACCTGGAGCGGCTGCACGACATTGGCTCGATCAGCCTGAACATCTCCGGCTGCATCAATGCCTGCGGGCACCATCATGTCGGCAACATCGGCATCCTGGGCGTCGACAAGAAGGGTGAGGAATTCTACCAGGTCACCCTGGGCGGCCAGGCGGACGAGAACGCGTCCATCGGCAAGATCATCGGACCGGGCTTCGCCTCCGACGCGATCGTCGACGCCATCGAAACCATCATCGAAACCTACCTGTCGGTGCGTCAGGACGGCGAGACCTTCATCGCCACCCTGAACCGCCTCGGCCAGACCCCTTTCAAGGAGGCTCTCTATGGCACTGCTTAAGAACGGGCGACTGATCCAGGACCGCTGGACCACCGTCGACAACCTGACCGATGCACTGAAGCCGGGTGGCGTGCTGGTGCCGCTGGAGCTGTGGCTGGCGGAGCGCGAGACCCTGCGCGGCAAGAGCGCGGTGGGGGTCATCCTGCCCAACGATGCCGACCTGGACCAGCTTGGCGAGGATTATGACCGCATCGCCGCCATCGTCCTGACCTTCCCGTCGATGGTGGATGGCCGGGCCTTCTCCCAGGCGCGCCTGATCCGCGAACGCTTCGGCTTCGACGGGGAGATCCGGGCACGCGGGCCGGTGATCGCGGACCAGTACCTCTACCTGCTGCGCTGCGGCGTGGACGCTGTGGAGGTGCCGGACGACACCAACGTGGAGAGCTGGCTGCGCAATGCCCGGCGCTTCTCCGCCGTATACCAGCCTGCCGCCGACGACCGGATCCCGGCCTATCGCCGCCGTCACCTGTCGGCGCCTTCGGCCATCGCTTCCTGAGGAAACGACGAGATGCTGCAACAGTCCCGCCAGCCCTTTCCCGACATCGAACGCCTGATCCGTTCCTCGAACCGCGCGTTCGAACTGAATGCGACCTGTGGCGAGATGCAGGGCATGGAACTGATCGCCGCCGCCCGTGATGCCTTCGGGGACAGGCTCACCCTGGTCTCCTCCTTCGGGACGGAGGCGGCGGTGCTGCTGCACATGGTGGCGGAGGTCGATCCGTCGATCACGGTGACCTTCGTCGATACCCGGCGGCTGTTCGGCGAGACCCTGCGCTATCGCGACCAGCTCGCCGCGCGGCTGGGCCTGATGGACGTGCGGACGGTGGCACCCGATCCGCGCCGGGTGAAGCAGCTGGACAGTGACCAGATGCTGTTCAACCGTGACACCAATCTCTGCTGCCACATCCGCAAGGTCGAGCCACTGGACCGGGCGCTGGAAGGCTTCGACGCCTGGATCACCGGGCGCAAGGCCTACCAGGCGGACACCCGGCGCTTCCTGCCGGCGGTGGAGGCCTCCGGCGGGCGGGTCAAGTTCAACCCGCTGGCCAGCTTCACGCCGGAACAGATCAGCGACTGGTTCGCGCGACACAATTTGCCGCGTCATCCGCTGGAGGCCGATGGTTTCCTTTCCGTCGGCTGTATGCCATGCACCGATCGTGTCCGGCCGGGCGAGGACCCGCGTTCCGGGCGCTGGCGCGGCCAGGACAAGACGGAATGCGGCATTCATGAAGGCGTCGCGGGCGACGGTATCTGAGGGGCATCGGGGACATGAGTGAAGGTTATGCGGGCGATCGCAGCCCGGCGGACACGTATGCGGCGCTGAAGGCCGATGCGGGGGCGGTACTGGTGGACGTGCGCACCGTGCCTGAATGGCAGTTCGTCGGCGTGCCCGACCTTGCCGGCCTGTCGAAGGAGGCGCTGTTCATCGAATGGCAGGCCTATCCGGAGATGCGGATCAATGAAGGCTTCGCCGCCGCCGTGGAGGCGAAGGGCGTGGCGAAGGACCAGCCGGTCTACCTGCTCTGCCGTTCCGGCGTGCGCTCCAAGGCGGCAGCGAAGGCGCTGACGGCAGCCGGGTTCCGGACCTGCTACAACATCCTGGAAGGCTTCGAGGGCAATGCCGACGCGGACGGCCACCGGGGCAATGTCGGTGGCTGGAAGCATGCCGGTCTGCCCTGGAGGCAGCAGTGAGCAACGGCGCCGCGGACTGGGAACTGGAGACCCGGCTCGTCCGTGGCGGTCTCGACCGTTCCGCCAACGGGGAGACCAGCGAGGCGCTGTTCCTGAATTCCGGCTTCGTCTACGAGACGGCAGCGGATGCGGAGGCGCGTTTCAAGGGGGAGCAGGACGGTTTCGTCTATTCCCGCTATGGCAACCCCACCGTTGCGATGTTCGAGGAGAGGATGCGGCTGCTGGAGGGGGCGGAAGCCTGCTTCGCCACCGGCTCCGGCATGGCGGCGGTCTTTGCCTCGCTGATGTGCCAGCTCAAGACCGGTGACCGCGTCGTCGCCTCCCGCGCCCTGTTCGGCAGCTGTCACCATATCCTGACCCAGATCCTGCCGCGCTTCGGGATCGAGAGCACGCTGGTGGAGGGGACGGATCTGGATGAATGGGCGGAGGCGCTGAAGCCCGGTGCCGCCGTGGTGTTCCTCGAGACCCCGGCCAACCCGACCCTCGACCTGATCGACCTGCGCGCGGTTTCAGACCTTGCCCATGCGGCGGGTGCCCGTGTCGTGGTGGACAATGTCTTCGCCACCCCGGTGCTGCAGCGGCCGATGGACCATGGCGTCGACGTGGTGGTCTATTCCGCCACCAAGCATATCGACGGCCAGGGCCGGGTGCTGGGCGGGGCGGTGCTGTCCAGCCGTGACTTCGTCGATAACCTGCTGATGCCGTTCCTGCGCCATACCGGTCCGGCGCTCAGCCCGTTCAATGCCTGGGTGCTGCTGAAGGGGCTGGAGACGCTGACCCTGCGGGTGGAGCGGATGTGCGACAACGCGGCGAAGGTCGCGGCGCACCTGGCGGCCCAGCCCGGCGTGTCGCGGGTCATCTGGCCCGGCGCGGACGATTTCCCGCAGCGCAGCCTCCGGGAGCGCCAGATGCGCGGCGGCGGCACCCTGATCGCGCTGGAGATCGCAGGTGGCAAGCAGGGTGCGTTCCGTTTCATGGATCGCCTGCAGGTCATCGACATCTCCAACAACCTGGGCGATTCCAAGAGCCTGATCACCCATCCGACCACCACCACCCACCGCGCCATGTCGGAGGAGGATCGCGACCGCATCGGCATCACCGACGGGATGCTGCGCCTTTCGGTGGGGCTGGAGAACGCGGAAGACCTGAAGGCCGACATCACCCACGCCCTCGCCTGAACGGCGGATGCCCCGTTCCTGACGGCGGCGCTTCAGCAGCTGGAGATGGGCACCCGCATCAGGTACGGGGGTGCTGCGCCTGCGCCGGGATGAAGGTCGGACCGGTCGGGGATTCCGCCTACATCGCCGCGCGCAGCACGCGGTCGACGATGCGTTCCAGGTGGCGGAGCGAGTTGCAGACCTCCACCTGGTGGCAACTCGCGGCATAGCGCGGCATCTCGGAATCGCCGGTGCCCCACTGCAGCCGCCCCTCCGGATTGAGCCAGATCAGCCGTTTCGAGCGGTCATAGATGGTGCGGACGATCTCCGCCCGCGGCTCGCCGTAATTGTTGCGCGCGTCGCCCAGGATGATGACCGTGCTGCGATAGTCGACGTCATCCAGCGCGATGTCGCGGAAGTCGAGCAGGGAACGGCCATAGTCGGTGGACATGTAGGCGAAGTCCTCCAGCACCGTCGCCACGGCCTCCTCGATACCCCTGGTCTCGAACAGTCGGGTGACTTCCCGCAGTTCCCCGGCAAAGGCGTAGGCGCGGACCTTCGGCAGCACCTCCTGCAGGGAATAGAGGAACATCAGCAGGAAGCGGGAGACGTTGGCGACGGAGCCCGAGACATCGCAGAGCACGTGCACGTCGGGGCGGTCGATCTTGGTCCGGCGCCATTTCGGTTCCATGATCAGCCCGTCATAGGCCTGGTTGTGACGCAGCGTGCGGCGGACATCCAGCTGTCCCCGGTTCGATTTCTTGCGACGGCGGGAGTGCTGCACCACCAGCTTCTTCGCCATCTTGCGCACCAGTTCCTGCATCTGCACGAAGTCGCGCCGTTCGACGTTGGTCAGCCGCATCTTCTGCAGCATCTCCTCGCGGATGCGGCGGCTCTGCCCGGCGGCCTGCAGCGCGAGCTGCTTCTCCACATAGTCGCGCAGCCGCTCCATCATGCGTGACCGCGCCTGGTTGAGCCGCTGGCCCAGCCCTTCCGCCGCCTGGTCACCGGCCATCCCGGCCTCGCGCAGGTCAGCCAGGTCGTCATCCAGTTCCTCCAGGCCCATCCCCTCCGCGATGCGACGGGTGAACAGGCCGATCTGGGTGAACAGCACGATCTCGCGCACGCCGGATTCCTCGGCGGCCTCCGCCAGCCGGGTCTCCAGCCCCGCCCGGTCATTCTCCAGCAGCATGCGCGACAGTTCCGAGAGATTGCCGAGATCGGTGGAGGATTCGCCGGATGCCGGGGCGCCGCCCGCGCCCCCGCCGCCACCTTCGCCCTGGCCGCTATCACCGCCTTCGCCGCCCTGCATCCCCTCGCTGCCGGGCTGTCCGTCCGAAGGCTCGTTCTCTTCCCGGTCCCGCTCGTCATCATTCGCCGCACCGGGCTGCTGTTCGAAGTCCTGGATGGCGAAGAACCGGTCGAAGCAGTCGTCGAAGGCTTCCTTCTCCAGCTCCGACTTGGCCAGCGTGATCGCCAGGCTGTCCTTCAGCAGTTCACGGTTGCCGAAGCCCACCAGGTCGATGGCCTTGTGGGCCTCCAGCGTCTCGGCGGGGGAAATCTTCAGGTCGGCTTCCCGCAGGGCCTTCAGGAAGTCGGCCAGCATCGGCGTAATCATGGTCGGTCCTCAGGTCTTGCGGAACTCAGTCGCGGGGCAGTTCGTGCTTGGTGACCTTGCCGGTCGCGTTGTGCGGCAGCTCATCCATGAAACGCACCGACTTCGGGACCTTGAAACGGGCCAGGTTGTCGTTGCAATGGCTGGTGATGGCTTCCTCGGTCAGGTTGGAGCCGGACTTCCGGACCACGAAGGCGCGTCCCACCTCTCCCCAGCGATCATCAGGCACCCCGATCACGGCGGTCTCCGCCACCCCGTCCAGCTGGTAGAGCACGTTCTCCACCTCGGCCGGGTAGACGTTCTCCCCGCCGGAGATGAACATGTCCTTGTAGCGGTCGACGATGGTGACGAAGCCTTCCGCATCCATTCGCGCGGCGTCGCCGGTGTGGAACCAGCCGTCGGTGAAGGAATCGCGGTTGGCGTCGGGGCGGTTCCAGTATCCGGGGGTGATGGTGGGCCCCTTGATCCAGAGTTCGCCGGTCTCGCCCGTCGGCACGTCCTGTCCTTCCGGCCCGACGATGCGGATGGAGGTGTGCATTGCCGCCTGTCCGGTGGAGCCGATCTTGTCCAGCGCCCGTTCCTTGGACAGCAGGGTGCCGAGGGTGCAGGTCTCCGTCATGCCCCAGCCGTTCTGCAGCATGATCCCGCGCTCGGCATACGTCTCCAGCAGGGCACGCGGTGACGAGGCACCGCCGACGCCGATGGTGACGAGCCGGGACAGGTCGGCGGACCTGAACTCCTCCAGCTGGCTGGCGAACAGGAAGTTGGTGGGCACGCCGAAACCGTGCGTGATCGCCAGGTCATCGTCGGAGAGCAGCTTCAGGAAGGCCAGCGGATCGAAGGTGCGCATGACGATGTTGGCACCGCCGATATGGAAGATGCCGTTGGCGAACAGCTGCAACCCGCCGATGTGGAAGATGGGCAGGAAGGCGAGGTTCACCGAGTTGCGGGTCAGCTCGCACTTCATCGCCGAATTGACGGCGTTGTAGAAGGTCTGGCCATGGGTGACGCGCGCGCCCTTCGGCCGCCCCGTGGTGCCGGAGGTGTAGACCAGCGCCCAGGTGTCGTCATGGGTCAGCTCGGCGATCGGGCTGCGGCCACTGGTGCGGGCGAGCGCCCGCTCGTAGTCACTGTCGGCACCATCGGCACTGCCCACCAGGTGAGGGGTGCCACAGGTCTTGGCCACGGCCTGTCCGGCGTCGCGGAATTCCTGTCCGACGATCAGGACGCGCGGATCGGCGTCGCCGACGATGAATTCCAGCTCAGGCACCGCCAGCCGCCAGTTCAGCGGCAGGAAGATGGCCCCGATTCGGCGGCAGGCGAACTCCACCTCGTAATGGTCAGTCGAATTGTGCGCCAGCATGGCGACCCGGTCGCCGCGCCCCACGCCACAGCCGTTGGCCAGGAACAGCGCGCAGCGGTCCACGCGCTCGTTCATCTGGCGATAGCTGAAACGTCGTCCGGAATGCAGGTCGATCATCGCGCGCGCGTCCGGCTGGTAGCCTGCGTGATGCGCGATCCAGTCATAGGCCGGTACGGCCATGTTCAGTTTCCTCCGCGAATGGCTCTTTCGCCAGTCTAGTCCGTCGCGCCCGCCGGATGTCCTGCTTCGCTGTCGGTGCGGAAGCCCACCGTGCGCATGACAAGTGCGGTCATCTGGTCGGCAATGTGCTCGTCGCTCAGCCTGCCCCCGGTACGGTACCAGGTGAACATCCAGGAGATCATGCCGCCGATCGCCAGGGTCGTCAGGCGCACGTCATCGACCTGGAAGACACCGGCGTCCTTGCCCTGCTGCAACAGGTCCGCCAGCTTCTCGTCGAAGGTGGCGCGCATGTCGTCGATGCGGTTGCTGGCTGCCGTCGGGATGTACTTGTCCTCCCGGAAGTAGACCGCGATGTTGGCCTGGTGATCCATGACCACGTGGCAGAATTCCCTGATCGCCTGCTGCAGCCGCAGGGCAGGGTCGCCGCTGCGGTCATGGGCATCGGCAATGGCCTGCAGCGAGAGCCGTGTGCCACGTTCGGCAATGTCGCCGAGCAGGGCGGCCTTGTTCTCGAAATGGGAGTAGATGAAGGGCTTCGTCACTTCCAGCCGACGGGCGACCTGGTCCAGCGTGGTGCCCTGGTAACCCTGCTCGAAGAAGAGCTGTCTCGCCTCTTCCAGAATGCGTTCCCGCTTCAGTCGTGCAATCTCGTCCCGCATGCCCGAACGCATCGGAATTACCCCCTGTAGAGCAGGAAACCGTCACCCCGGCTCCTGTGGGTGAGTTGGCTCACCACGTTGTTACGTCAAGGTACTCTGGCATACCTTCGGGTAGTTTTCAAAACCGGGATGCACCATTTGCTGGCCCGGTTGCGACATTGACCGTGTGAGGGGGGTCCGAATCAGAGGCCCATCATCGACAGCATGGTCCGCGTCAGGTCGGACTTCGGGTTGGCCACCGCCTCCATCAGCGTGAAGTGGTTGGTGCCTTGCACCAGCATCACGTCCCGCTTCACGCCGTGCATCGCGGCATAGCTGCGCGACTGGTCGATCCAGCCCTCCGGCTCGTCGCCGCCTGCCGCAACCAGCAGGTCGATGCCGGGGCGGGGGGCGTAGCTGTCGGTGAGGATGTTGTTGCGGGCTGCCACGTCCGCCGTCAGCCCGATCTCCGCGTTGATGGTGGTGCGCATGGCCGCGCGCGGATCGAAGATTCCGGACAGCAGCACGGCGGAACGGATCAGGTCGGCGGGCAGGCCATGGGCCGTCCAGTCATGGGCAATCGCCACCGCCGACAGGTGCGCCCCGGCCGAGTGGCCACTCAGATGCACGCCATCCGTCGATGCGCCGTAGTCGCCCGCATGCTGCGCTGCGTGGGCTATCCCGCGCATCACCGAATCGACCAGGCCGTCCAGCGTCACTTCCGGACAGAGCGGGTAGTTGATCAGGACCACGGTCGCCCCGGCACCGGCGAAGGGCTCCGCGACGAAGCTGTGCTCGTCCTTCGACAGGGCACGCCAGTAACCGCCATGGATGAAGATGTGCAGCGGGCCGCCGACGGGGCCGGGGAAGATGTCGTAGACCTCCCGCGCATGCGGGCCGTAGGCGACGTTGCGGCGCATGTCCTGCCGTTCACGGGCTGCAGCGGATTCGCTGATGAAGTGCTCCAGGTGCGCCGCCGCGTCCGGTGACGCCACGCGCGGGTTGAAATGGCGCTCGACCTCGTCGTCGCCCATCTGCTGCCAGTCCGTCATGCTGTCCCCCCGGATCCCCAGTGATCTCTGCTCAGGCGGCGTAGCAGCCAGCCTGCTTCGCCCGCATCACGGTCAGATGATAGACCGTGTCGATGGTCGGTGTCGGAATGCCGGTGATCCGGCCCAGTTCCGAGACCGTGCCGATGATCGGTTCGATCTCCATGGTCCGGCCGCCTTCCAGGTCCTGCAGCATCGATGTCTTGTGCGCCCCGACCTTCGCCGCCGATTCGATGCGTTTCTCCACCGTCATCGGAAAGCGTACATCCAGTGCCTCACCCACCGCCTTCGCCTCCGTCATCATGGTGTGGATGACGGACCCGACCCCGGCATCCTGCGCCATGTCGATCAGGGTGGCGCCGGTCAGCGCGGATACCGGATTGAAGCTGAGGTTGCCCCACAGCTTCACCCAGATCTCGTTGCGGATGTTGGGCCGGATGGGGGCCTTGACGCCGGCACCGACCAGCGCGGAGGACAGGGCCTGGATGCGGTCCGACTTCGACCCGTCCGGCTCCCCCAGCGACAGCCGCTCACCATAGCCGAGTTGCACGACACCCGGCTCCGGAATCTCCGCCGCCTGCCAGACCACGGAACCGATGACCCGCTCCGGCCCGATGCGGTCCCAGAGCACGTTGCCGGGATCCGCGCTGTCGAGGCGCTGGTCCGCATAGGTGCCCTCGATGCCGTGGAAGTACCACCAGGGCAGGCCGTTCTGAGCCGTGACCACGGTCGTGTCGGAACCGAGCAGCGGCTGCATCGCCTCCGCCACGGCCCGCACGCCATGCGCCTTCAGGGTAAGCATGACATAGTCCTGCGGTCCCAGTTCCGCCGGGTCGTCGGTGGCGCGCGGGTGGACGGTGAAGTCATCCTCCGCCGATTTCAGCCGCAGCCCGTTCTCCCGGATCGCCGCCAGGTGCGGTCCCCGGGCGATCAGGCTCACATCCGCGCCGGCCCTTGCCAGCATCGCGCCCACATAGCCGCCGATCGCGCCGGCACCGTAGATACAGATCTTCATGAATTCGGGTCCCCCTGAGGCCCAACATGTAGCAGGCCCGTCACAGCAGTCCAGCCGAGCGGAAGCTGACTTCCTGGCCCTTGCCGATCACCAGGTGGTCATGCAGCGTCACGCCGACGGCCTTGGCGGCGTCGCGGACCAGCCTGGTCATCTCGATGTCGGCGTGGGAAGGCATCGGGTCGCCCGACGGGTGATTGTGCACCATGATCAGGGCGGAGGCTTCCAGCTGCAGGGCGCGTTTCACCACCTCGCGCGGATAGACCGGCGTGTGGTCCACGGTTCCCTTCTGCTGCAGCTCGTCGGCGATCAGCTTGTTCTTGCGGTCCAGGAACAGCACCCGGAACTGTTCCGTCTTGCGCCGCGCCATGTCGGCCCGGCAATAGTCCAGCAGGCTGTCCCACGAGGACAGCACGGTCGGGCTGTCCATGGCCTTCGTCCGGGTCAGGCGAATGGCGGCGGCCTCGACGGATTTCAGCGCCGCGATGCCGGTCTCGCCCAGGCCGCGTACCTCCTGCAACCGCTCCGGTGGTGCGCTGATCACATGGGCGAAGTCGCCGAAGCTCTCCAGCAGGGTCTTGGCCAGCGGCTTGGTGTCGCCGCGCGGGTTTCCGGCCCAGAGCACCATCTCCAGCAGCTCGTAGTCCGCGAACTGTTCCCCGCCCTGCATCAGCAGCCGCTGCCGCAGGCGTGAACGGTGACCGTGATAGTGGGGTCTGGCCTTGCCGCCCGGCTTGTCCTCGGTCACCGGCCTGCGCTCAGTAAGGCGGCTGGTGCAGCCCTGCGGGCGACTCGGTGAAGATCTCCACGCCGGTCTCCGTCACGCCCACCGAATGCTCGAACTGGGCGGAGAGGGAACGGTCGCGGGTCACGGCGGTCCAGCCATCCTCCAGGATCTTCACCCGCCAGTCGCCCAGGTTGATCATGGGCTCGATGGTGAAGAACATGCCCGGTCGCAGTTCCTGGCCGGAGCCGTAGTCGCCGTAATGCAGGATGTTGGGCGCGTCGTGGAAGACCTGCCCCAGGCCATGTCCGCAGAAGTCGCGGACAACGGCGCAGCGCTCCGCCTCCGCATATTCCTGGATCGCGGCTCCGATGTCGCCGACGCGGGCACCGGGCTTCACCATGCGGATGCCGCGCATCATCGCCTCGTAGGTGATGTCCACCAGTCGCTTCGCCTTCAGCTTGGTCTTGCCGGAATGGAACATGCGGCTGGTGTCACCGTGCCAGCCATCGACGATCACGGTGACGTCGATGTTCATGATGTCGCCGTCCTTCAGCACCCGGTCGCCCGGGATGCCGTGACAGACCACGTGGTTGATGGAGGTGCAGATGGACTTCGGAAAGCCGCGATAGTTCAGCGGTGCCGGGATGCCGCCATGGTCGGTGATGTATTCGTGGCAGATGCGGTCGAGTTCACCCGTCGTGATGCCCGGTTTCACGTGCGGGACGATCATGTCCAGGGTCTCGGCGGCCAGCCGTCCGGCCTTGCGCATGCCCTCGAACGCTTCCGGCCCGTGCAGCTTGATCTGTCCGGTGTTCTGGCTCGGCGCCTTCTCGGCTGCGACGTAATCCATGGGCTGCGGCCTCCTCTGGGCGCGGGAGCGGGTTCTCTCACTCGAAATCTACGGGCAGGACAGCCTTGGGATATATGGCTTCCGGGGTGATC
The DNA here is from genome assembly GCA_965228535.1 of Minwuia sp. GTDB lineage: Bacteria > Pseudomonadota > Alphaproteobacteria > Minwuiales > Minwuiaceae > Minwuia. Next base: position 988,407 of record CBDDHU010000004.1, read on the forward strand.
ACGCAAGCTTGCGCGACCGCCTCCACGCCCGCGTCGCGCGCCCGGCGGAACGCGTCCGCGTAGGCGGGGTCGATATCGTCCGCAAGGCGGAAGCCGCTGCCGTCGCTGCGCATGGCCAGGTAGAACATCACCGCCCGGTGGCCCTGGCGGACCATGTTCGCCAGTTCCTCCAGGTGCCTGGCACCACGCGCGGTCACCGAATCCGGGAATTCCAGAACCCCCGGTTTTCGCGACATGGTCACGCCCTTGACCTCGACATAGCAGTCCGGTCGAGCGTCCGACTGGAGCAGCAGGTCGATGCGCGATTTCTCGCCGTACTTCACCTCCCGGCGGATCCGGTCATATCCGTCGAGCGTCGGCTGCAGCCCTTCGGTGATCGCCTGCTGCGCCAGCAGGTTGGGGCGCATGGTGTTGATGCAGACCAGGGCCTCGCCGACCTGCAGCAGTTCCAGCGTCCATTGCAGCTTGCGCTTCGGGTCGTCGTGCGGCGTCAGCCAGACCTGCTGCGGCGTGCTGTCGACCAGGCTGAGCATGGAGCCGGGATTCGGGCAGTGGGCCGTGATCTCGCGCCCGTCATCCAGCCGCACGTCGGCCAGGAACCGCTTGTAGCGGCGCAGCAGCGTGCCCCGGACGAGGGATGGCTGAAATGTCATGGATGGTCTTCCTTCCGCCGGATGCCGGGGCATTGACGTGATTTCATGCCGCCGGTGCAACAAGATTCCCGTTCGAGGCGCTTGACAGGGGTGCGTGGCGGGCGTATCCCCCCGCTCGCACTTCGTTGCGGGGGTGTAGCTCAGTTGGTTAGAGCGCTGGCCTGTCACGCCAGAGGCCGCGGGTTCGAGTCCCGTCACTCCCGCCACTCTTTTCCCGGTACAACGCCACAAGTCCGTCCGCGTTCAGGGAACCCCTTGAAATATAATCGATCTCTGCACTGACCTGCGCCGGATTGACGCTTTCACCCGGCCCATTCGGTGCCTATACTCCCCTGTCTTCATTGTCGGGGAATGAGGGAGCCGAAGCGGTGACAGGTGTCGACGCGCTGTTGAGTGAATATCTGCCGATCCTGATCTTTCTGGGCGTGGCCATCGGGCTGGCCAGCGTGATCGTGATCGCGTCCTTCATCGCTGCCCGCCAGAAGCCGGACAGCGAGAAGCTCTCGCCTTACGAATGCGGGTTCGAGCCGTTCGGCGACTCGCGCAAGCAGTTCGATGTCCGCTTCTACCTGGTGGCCATCCTGTTCATCATCTTCGACCTGGAAGTGGCGTTCCTGTTCCCGTGGGCGGTGTCGCTGGCGGAAATCGGGACCTTCGGCTTCTGGTCGATGATGGTCTTCCTCGGCATCCTCACCATCGGTTTCGTCTACGAATGGAAGAAGGGAGCGCTGGAATGGGAGTGAACGAGAACCTTCCCGTCACCGCGCTGGCCGCGAAGGCCGCATCGGGCGACCAGGATGCCTTCTACCGTGACGTGGGCGAGGAGCTGTCGGAGAAGGGCTACATCGTCAGCAACGTCGACAAGCTGGTGAACTGGGCCCGCACCGGGTCGCTCTGGCCCATGACGTTCGGCCTGGCCTGCTGCGCGGTGGAGATGATCCACGCCTACATGCCGCGCTACGACCTCGACCGTTTCGGTGTCGTGCCGCGTGCCAGCCCGCGCCAGTCCGACGTGATGATCGTCGCCGGTACCCTGACCAACAAGATGGCCCCCGCGCTGCGCAAGGTCTACGACCAGATGTCGGAGCCGCGCTACGTCATCTCCATGGGTTCCTGCGCCAATGGCGGCGGCTACTACCACTATTCCTACTCTGTCGTGCGTGGCTGTGACCGCGTCGTTCCGGTCGATATCTACGTGCCCGGCTGCCCGCCCACGGCGGAGGCGCTGGTCTACGGGATCCTGCAGCTGCAGAAGAAGATCCGCCGGACCGGCACGATCATGCGCTGACCGACAACGTCTTGCAGGAGTCCGCGGCAATGGACGAGAACCTGAACGAACTGGCGGAACAGATCAGCGCCGGTCTGGGTGAATCGATCACGGGCGTGACCGTGACGAAGGGTGAGCTGCGCGTCGATGCGCGCGCTGACCACATCGTGCAGGTGATGACCTACCTGCGTGACAATTCCGGGTGCCAGTTCAAGGCGCTGATGGATGTCACGGCGGTTGACTGGCCGGCCCGGACGCCGCGTTTCGACGTGGTCTATCACCTGCTGTCGATCCGGCTGAACCAGCGGGTGCGCGTGGCGGTGCGGACGGACGAGGAGACGCCGGTGCCGAGCGTGGCGGAGGTCTACAGCGTCGCCAACTGGTTCGAGCGCGAGACCTGGGACATGTACGGCATCATGTTCTCCGGCCATCCGGACCTGCGCCGCATCCTGACCGACTATGGTTTCGAGGGGCATCCGCTGCGCAAGGATTTCCCGCTGACCGGCCATGTCGAGGTGCGCTATGACGACGAGCAGAAGCGCGTGATCTACGAACCGGTGAGCCTGACGCAGGAATTCCGCCGGTTTGACTTCATGAGCCCCTGGGAAGGTGCCGAGTACATCCTGCCCGGCGACGAGAAGAGCAGTGAGGCGTCCTGATCATGGCTGAGGTCGAGATCAAGAACTACATGATGAACTTCGGCCCTCAGCATCCGGCCGCGCACGGCGTGCTGCGCCTGGTGCTGGAGCTGGATGGCGAGATCGTGGAGCGGGCCGACCCGCATATCGGGCTGCTGCATCGCGGCACCGAGAAGCTGATCGAGTACAAGACCTACCTGCAGGCGATGCCCTATTTCGACCGGCTGGACTATGTCGCGCCGATGAACCAGGAGCATGCCTTCTGCCTGGCGACGGAGCGTCTGCTTGGGCTGGAGGTTCCGGCCCGCGGCCAGGCCATCCGCGTGCTGTTCGCGGAGATCGGGCGGCTGCTGAACCACCTGCTGAACTGCACCACGCAGGCCATGGACGTGGGCGCGATGACGCCGACGCTGTGGGGCTTCGAGGAACGCGAGAAGCTGATGGAGTTCTACGAGGCCGCGTCCGGTGCGCGGCTTCATGCGGCCTACTACCGTCCGGGCGGCGTGCACCAGGACATCCCGGCGGACATGCCGGAGAAGATCCTGGCCTGGTGCCGGACCTTCCCGCAGTTCCTGGATGACGTGGAGGGGCTGCTGACGGAAAACCGCATCTTCCGCCAGCGTAACGTCGATATCGGCGGCCTGAGCGTCGACGACGCGCTGGACTGGGGTTTCTCCGGTGTGATGCTGCGGTCCTGCGGCGTGCCCTGGGACCTGCGCAAGTCGCAGCCCTATGACGGTTACGAGGCGCTGGACTTCGACATTCCCGTCGGCAAGACCGGTGACTGCTTCGAACGTTATCTGTGCCGGCTGGAGGAGATGCGCCAGTCGCTGAGGATCATCGAGCAGGTGCTGGAGCGGATGCCGGACGGCCCCGCCAGTTCCGTCGACCGCAAGGTAACGCCGCCGAAGCGGGGCGAGATGAAGCATTCGATGGAAGCGCTGATCCATCACTTCAAGCTCTATACGGAAGGCTTCCACGTGCCGGAGGGCGAGGTCTATGCCGCCGTCGAGGCGCCGAAGGGCGAATTCGGCGTCTACCTGGTCTCCGACGGCAGCAACAAGCCCTACAAGTGCAAGATTTCCGCACCGGGCTATCGTCACCTGCACGCGACGGACTTCCTGTCGAAGGGCTACCAGCTGGCCGATACGGTGGCGATCGTCGGATCGCTGGATGTGGTTTTCGGGGAGATCGACCGATGAGTGGTGCTGCGGGACCCGCCGTGGAACAGCCGGCCAGCTTCGAGTTCGAGCCGGAGGTCTGGGCGCAGGCGGAGAAGATCATCGCCCGCTACCCGGAGGGGCGGCAGCAGAGCGCGGTGATGCCGCTGCTCGACCTGGCGCAGCGCCAGCATGGCTGGCTGCCGGAGGCGGCGATCCGCTGTATCGCGGAAAAGCTGGGCATGCCCTACATCCGCGCCTACGAGGTCGCGACCTTCTACACGATGTACAACCTGGCCCCGGTCGGGAAGTACCACCTGCAGCTCTGCCGCACGACGCCGTGCTGGCTGCGTGGGGCGGACGAGCTGCGGCGCGCGATCAAGGACAAGACCGGTCTCAGCCATGCCGGTGTCTCGGATGACGGCCAGTTCTCGCTGGTGGAGGTCGAGTGCCTGGGCGCCTGCTGCAATGCACCCATGATCCAGATCAATGACGATTTCTACGAGGATCTGGACTACGAGAGCTGCAGCAACCTGCTGGACCGGCTGGCGAAGGACGATGTGCCTGCGCCGGGTCCGGTGAACGGTCGCCGGTTCTCCGAACCGGCGGAAGGGCGCAAGACGCTGCTGGATCGTGTCGGGGAGGCATCCTGATGCTGCAGGACAAGGATCGTATCTTCACCAACCTGTATGGTGACCAGCCGTGGAATCTGGCCGACGCGCAGAAGCGCGGCGTGTGGGACAACACGAAGGCCCTGCTGGACCTGGGGCAGGACGAGATCATCAACCAGATCAAGGAATCGGGCCTGCGCGGACGCGGCGGTGCCGGTTTCCCGACCGGCCTGAAATGGTCCTTCATGCCGAAGGAATCGGATGGCCGTCCGTCCTACCTGGTGGTCAATGCCGACGAATCGGAGCCCGGGACCTGCAAGGACCGGGAGATCATGCGCAACGATCCGCACCGGCTGCTGGAAGGCTGCCTGGTCGCCGGTTTCTCGATGCGGGCCAGCGCGGCCTTCATCTACATCCGTGGCGAGTTCGTCATGGAGGCGCGGGTGCTGCAGGCGGCGATCGAGGAGGCCTACGAGGCCGGCCTGATCGGCAAGAATGCCTGCGGTTCGGGCTATGACTACGACATCGTCCTGCATCGCGGGGCAGGGGCCTATATCTGCGGTGAGGAAACCGCGCTGATCGAGAGCCTGGAGGGCAAGAAGGGCCAGCCCAGGCTGAAGCCGCCGTTCCCGGCGGCGGTCGGCCTGTATGGCTGTCCCTCCACGGTGAACAATGTCGAATCCATTGCCGTCGCGCCGGAGATCCTGCGGCGCGGCGCGGCCTGGTTCGCGGGGCTTGGTCGCCCCAACAACACCGGCACCAAGCTGTTCTGCGTCTCGGGGCACGTGAACACGCCCTGCAACGTCGAAGAGGAAATGGGCATTCCGCTCAAGGAACTGATCGAGAAGCATTGCGGCGGCGTGCGCGGCGGCTGGGACAACCTGCTGGCCATCATTCCGGGCGGATCGTCGGTGCCGATGATTCCGAAGTCCATCTGTGACGAGGTGCTGATGGACTTCGACAGCCTGAAGGAAGTGCAGTCGGGCCTGGGCACGGCCGCGGTGATCGTGATGGACAAGTCCACCGACATCGTGGAGGCCATCGCCAACCTGGCGCATTTCTACATGCATGAGAGCTGCGGGCAGTGTACCCCCTGCCGGGAGGGCACCGGCTGGATGTACCGGGTGCTGACCCGGATGGTGCGCGGCCAGGCGACGGTGGCGGAGATCGACCAGCTGCACGAGGTGACGAAGCAGGTGGAGGGGCACACGATCTGTGCGCTCGGGGACGCGGCGGCCTGGCCGATCCAGGGCCTGATCCGGCATTTCCGGCCGGAGATGGAGCGCCGGATACTGGAATATCGCAAGCAGGCGGCCTGAGGGCTGTCCGCGCGAACTGGGAACGATAGAGGGAACGGCAGGAAGCCATGCCGAAACTGACAGTAGACGGGATCGAGGTAGAGGTACCGGCAGGTGCCACGGTGCTGCAGGCCTGTGAGGCTGCGGGCCGGGAAATTCCCCGGTTCTGCTATCACGAGCGCCTGTCCATCGCCGGCAACTGCCGCATGTGCCTGGTGGAGATGGAGAAGGCGCCGAAGCCGATTGCCAGCTGCGCCATGCCCGCCGGTGACAACATGGTCATCCACACCGACTCGCCGACGGTGAAGAAGGCGCGCGAAGGGGTAATGGAGTTCCTGCTGATCAACCATCCGCTGGACTGCCCGATCTGCGACCAGGGCGGCGAGTGCGACCTGCAGGACCAGGCCATGGCCTATGGCCGTGGCGGCTCGCGCTACGACGAGAACAAGCGCGCGGTCAAAGAGAAGTACATGGGCCCGCTGATCAAGACGATCATGACCCGCTGCATTCACTGCACCCGCTGCGTGCGCTTCGTCGAGGAAGTGGCCGGCGTGCCGGACATCGGCGCCATCAACCGCGGCGAGAACATGGAGATCACGGCGCTGGAGAGCGTCGTGGACAGCGAGCTTTCAGGCAATGTGATCGACCTCTGCCCGGTGGGTGCCCTGACCTCCAAGCCCTATGCCTTCAACGCGCGCCCCTGGGAGCTGCGCAAGACCGAAGGCATCGACGTGATGGACGCGCTGGGCAGCAATGTCCGCATCGACGCGCGGGGCCGCGAGGTGCTGCGGGTGATGCCGCGCCTGAACGAGGACGTGAACGAGGAGTGGATCTCCGACAAGACCCGCTTTGCCTGCGACGGCCTGCGCCGCCAGCGGCTCGACCGGCCCTTCGTGCGGGTCGATGGCCGCCTGAAGCCGGCCAGCTGGGCGGAGGCGTTCCGCGTCATCGGCGAGAAGGTGGCGGCGGTGGAGCCGTCGAAGGTCGGTGCCATTGTCGGTGACATGGCCGCGCTGGAGGAAATGACGGCGCTGAAGGACCTGATGGCGGCGCTGGGCAGCGCCAACATCGACTGCCGCGCCGACGGATCGAAGCTGGATGGCGCCAACCGTGGCGACTACCTGTTCAACAGCACCATCGCGGGGATCGAGGATGCCGACGCGGTACTGCTGATCGGCAGCAACCCGCGCAAGGAAGCCGCCGTGCTGAACGCCCGCATCCGCAAGAGCTGGGTGCAGTCGGCAGGCGCGCTGAAGATCGGCGTGATCGGCGAGAACGCGGACCTGACCTATCCCACCACCTACCTGGGTGCGGGACCGGAGACGCTGACCGAACTGCTGGGCGGCAGCCATTCCTTCAGCCAGGTGCTGAAGGATGCGGAGCGGCCACTGATCATCATCGGTGCCGGTGCCCTGGCGCGCGAAGACGGCGCGGCGGTGCATGCGGCGGCGCGGAAGCTGGCGGACCAGGTCGACGCGATCTCCGGCGACTGGAACGGTTTCTCCGTGCTGCACACGGCGGCGTCCCGCGTCGGCGGCCTGGAGCTTGGCCTGGTGCCGGGCGAGGGTGGCCTGGACGCGACGGCGATGCTGGCTGGCGGGGTCGAGGTGCTGTTCCTGCTGGGGGCGGACGAGATCGACACCTCCGGCATCGGCAACAGCTTCGTGATCTACCAGGGCAGCCATGGCGACACCGGTGCCCACGCGGCGGACGTGATCCTGCCCGGTGCGGCCTACGCGGAGAAGGCCGGGACATGGATCAACACGGAAGGCCGCATCCAGATGGCCGAACCGGCGAACCAGCCCCCGGGCGAGGCGCGGGAGGACTGGAAGGTGCTGCGGGCTCTGTCGGCGCACCTGGAGCACACGCTGCCCTATGATGATCTTTCCGCCCTGCGCGCGCGCATCGGTGAACTGATCGACGGCTTCGACATGGTCGATCTGGCGCGGCCCGGCACGCCGGGTGCGGCAGGCGATGCCGGTGAGATGTCGGACGCGCCGTTCGTCAGCCCGGTCACGGACTACTTCATGACGAACCCGATCGCGCGGGCCAGCCAGACCATGGCTGAGTGTTCGGAACTCTATTCCGTCGGCAAGGCCGGCGCGGGGGAGGCGACGGGGACCAATGGCTGAGTTCTGGAGCGCCTGGCTGCTGCCATTCCTGATCATCCTCGGCAAGATCCTGCTGATCGCGGTGCCGATGCTGCTGGCCATGGCCTACCTGACCCTGGCGGAGCGCAAGGTGATCGGCGCGATGCAGATGCGGCGCGGCCCCAACGTGGTCGGGCCGTTCGGGCTGCTGCAGCCCTTGGCCGACGGTGCCAAGCTGCTGCTGAAGGAGACCGTGTTCCCGACCGGCGCGGACAAGGCTGTGTTCGTCGCCGCGCCGATGCTGACCTTCATCCTGGCACTGATCGGCTGGGCGGTGATCCCGTTCGATTCCGGCTGGGTGCTGGCCGATATCAATGTCGGTGTGCTGTACCTGTTCGCCATCTCCTCGCTGGGCGTCTACGGCATCGTCATGGCGGGCTGGGCCTCGAACTCGCGCTATGCCTTCCTCGGTGCCATGCGGTCCGCCGCGCAGATGGTCTCCTACGAGGTCTCCATCGGTTTCGTGATCATCACGGTGCTGCTGTTCGCGGGCACGCTGAACCTGTCGGAGATCGTTGAGGCGCAGTCGTCGGCCGGCATCGCGTCGCTGCTGGGGCTGGAGCATGGGGGCATCCTGGGCTGGTACGTCTGGCCGCTGTTCCCGATGTTCATCATCTTCTTCATCTCGGCACTGGCCGAGACCAACCGCCATCCGTTCGACCTGCCGGAGGCAGAGGCGGAGCTGGTGGCCGGCTACCAGGTGGAATATTCGTCCATGACCTTCGCCCTGTTCTTCCTGGGCGAGTACATGAACATGATCCTGATGAGCGGCCTGACGGCGCTGCTGTTCCTGGGCGGCTGGCATTCGCCGATACCGGGGGAAACCTTCATTCCGGGCGTGATCTGGTTCGCCCTGAAGATCAGTTTCCTTCTCTTCGTGTTCATCTGGGTGCGCGCAACCCTGCCGCGCTACCGCTATGACCAGCTCATGCGGCTTGGCTGGAAGGTCTTCCTGCCGATCTCGCTGGGTGCCGTGGTGTTCTATTCCGGCGTGCTGGTCTATGGCGGACTGTTGCAGGGCTGAGGCAGGACAGGAGGCAGCGATCATGGGATTTCTCGACCGTACCGCGCGGGCCGTCCTGCTGGGGGACATGCGCTCCGGCATGTGGCTGACGCTGAAGTACATGTTCAAGCCGAAGGCGACGCTGAACTATCCCTACGAGAAGGGACCGCTCAGCCCGCGCTTCCGCGGCGAGCATGCGCTCCGCCGCTATGCCAATGGCGAGGAACGCTGCATCGCCTGCAAGCTGTGCGAGGCGATCTGCCCGGCGCTGGCCATCACCATCGAGGCGGAACCGCGCGAGGACGGCAGCCGCCGCACCACGCGCTACGACATCGACATGACCAAGTGCATCTATTGCGGCTTCTGCCAGGAAGCCTGCCCGGTGGACGCGATTGTCGAGGGACCGAACTACGAATTCGCCACCGAAACGCGGGAGGAGCTGTTCTATGACAAGGACAAGCTGCTCGCCAACGGCGACCGGTGGGAAAGGGAGATCGCGGCCAACCTGGCCGCAGACGCGCCGTACCGCTGATCGCGGTCGGCTTGGACCTGGAGGGGCATCGTCGCGGTCGGGGAACCGTGACGGTGGCATGGCCCGGATCGCAGGGGCCGGAGGGACGACTGGAATGAAGGGAATGGACTCGTGATCCTGCCAGCCTTGGCATTCTATCTGTTCGCGACGATCACCGTTGCCTGCGGCGTGATGGTCATCGCGTCCCGCAACCCGGTGCATTCCGTGCTGTTCCTGATCCTCGCCTTCTTCAACTCGGCGGGACTGTTCGTGCTGCTGGGGGCGGAGTTCCTGGCGATGATCCTGGTCATCGTCTATGTCGGCGCGGTCGCGGTGCTGTTCATGTTCGTCGTCATGATGCTGGACATCAATTTCGTCGAGCTGCGGCAGGGGTTCCTGCAGTACCTGCCGATCGGCCTGCTGGTCTCCTTCATCCTGCTGGTGGAGATCCTGATGGTGGTCGGGGCCTGGGTGATCGCGCCGGAGACGGCGGCGGTCGCGGCGGCACCGACACCCGACCCGGCACTGCGCAGCAATGTCGCCGCCATCGGCGACCTGGTCTACACCCGCTATGTCTACCTGTTCCAGGCGGCGGGGATGATCCTGCTGGTGGCGATGATCGGTGCCATCGTGCTGACCCTGCGGTCGCGGCCCGGCGTGCGGCGCCAGCGCATCGCCGACCAGGTCAGCCGCAAGCGGGACAGCTCGGTTGAGATCAAGAAGGTCCAGCCCGGCCAGGGCGTCTGAGGGGGGCCACGAGGGAAGTCATATGGAAATCGGTCTCGGACATTATCTGACGGTCGCGGCGATCCTGTTCACGCTGGGCATCTTCGGCATCTTCATGAACCGCAAGAACGTCATCATCATCCTGATGTCGATCGAGCTGATGCTGCTAGCCGTCAACATCAACCTGGTGGCGTTCTCCACCTACCTGAACGACCTGGTGGGCCAGGTCTTCGCCATGTTCGTGCTGACCGTCGCGGCGGGGGAGGCGGCCATCGGCCTTGCCATCCTGGTCGTGTACTTCCGCAATCGCGGCTCCATCGCCGTTGAAGACATCAACATGATGAAAGGCTGATCGAGACCGCCATGATGTATGTCCTGATCACCTTCGCACCGCTGCTCGGTGCCCTGCTGGCCGGTTTCTTCGGGCGTTCGCTCGGCGACCGCGCCTCCATGCTGATCACCAGCCTGCTGATGACCGTTGCCGCCGTCCTGTCATGGGTGGCGCTGTACCAGGTCGCCTTCGGCCACAGCCCGGCCCATGTGAACCTGTTGAGCTGGATCCATTCCGGGGATTTCCAGGTCAACTGGGCGCTGCAGATCGACAGCCTGACCGCCGTGATGCTGGTGGTGGTGAACTCGGTCTCCTGCCTGGTCCACTGGTACTCCATCGGGTACATGAGCCACGACAAGGCCAAGGCGCGCTTCTTCGCCTACCTGTCGCTGTTCACCTTCGCCATGCTGATGCTGGTCACCAGCGACAACTTCGTGCAGCTCTATTTCGGCTGGGAAGGGGTCGGCCTGGCGTCCTACCTGCTGATCGGTTTCTGGTACCACAAGCCCTCCGCCAACGCGGCGGCGATGAAGGCGTTCATCGTCAACCGGGTCGGTGACTTCGGCTTCGCGCTGGGCATCGCCGGCATCTTCCTGGTCTATGACAGCGTGACGTTCGAGGCGGTGTTCAGCGCCACGCCGGACTATGTCGACCACACCTTCATGTTCCTCGGCTACGAGGTGCATACGCTGACCACGATCTGCCTGCTGCTGTTCCTCGGCGCGATGGGCAAGTCGGCGCAGCTGCCGCTGCATACCTGGCTGCCGGACGCGATGGAGGGCCCGACGCCGGTCTCCGCGCTGATCCATGCAGCGACGATGGTTACCGCGGGCGTCTTCATGGTCGCGCGCTGTTCGCCGATGTTCGAGTATGCGCCCGACGCGCTGGCCGTTGTCGCCGTCGTCGGTGCCACCACGGCGTTCTTCGCCGCCACGGTCGGCCTGGTGCAGAACGACATCAAGCGGGTGATCGCCTATTCGACCTGTTCGCAGCTCGGCTACATGTTCTTTGCCGCAGGCCTGTCGGCCTACCCGGTGGCGATCTTCCACCTGTTCACCCATGCCTTCTTCAAGGCGCTGCTGTTCCTGGGCGCCGGTTCGGTGATCCACGCGGTGGCGGACGAGCAGGACATGCGGAAGATGGGCGGGCTCGCTCCGCACATCAAGAAGACCTTCATCGTCATGTGGATCGGCTCGATCGCGCTGGCGGGCATCGGCATTCCGGGCATCTTCGGCTTCGCGGGCTTCTATTCCAAGGACCTGATCCTGGAGAGTGCCTTCGCCGCGAACAGCAGTTTCGGCGAGTATGCCTTCATCCTGGGCATCGGCGCGGCCTTCATGACCGCGTTCTATTCCTGGCGGCTGCTGTTCATGACCTTCAACGGCAAGCCGCGTGCCCCGCGCGAGACCATGGCGCACATCCATGACTCGCCGCCGGTGATGATGATCCCGCTCTACATCCTGGCTGTCGGTGCGGTCTTCGCCGGTATCGCCTTCTACGGTCCCATGACCGGCCATCACTGGCACGAGTTCTGGGGTGAGGCGATCCTGATCCTGCCGACGCACACGGCGATGGAACTGGCGCACGACGTGCCGACCTGGGTGAAGTGGCTGCCGCTGGTGGTCTCGCTGGCCGGTATCGCGCTGGCCTGGCAGATGTACATCCGCAACACGGACCTGCCTGGCTCGTTCGCGACCACGCACCAGGCGATCTACCAGTTCCTGCTGAACAAGTGGTACTTCGACGAGCTGTATGACTGGATCTTCATCCGTCCGGCAAAGGCGCTCGGCCGCATCTTCTGGAAGCGTGGCGACGGGCAGGTGATCGACGGCTTCGGGCCGGACGGCATCTCCGCCACGGTGCTGAAGCTGGCGCGGCGGGCCAGCCTGCTGCAGAGCGGCTACGTCTACCACTACGCCTTCGCCATGCTGATCGGCGTCGCCGTGCTGGTCAGCTTCTATTTCTACGCGATCGGGGTCTGAGGACGAGATGTTTGCCTTTCCGCTGCTGAGCATCGTTACCTTCGCACCCCTTGTCGGGGCACTGATCATCCTGCTGTTCGTCCGGGGCGACGACGTGGATGCGCAGAAGAACGTGCGCTGGGGTGCGCTGTTCGCCACCACCGGCACGTTCCTGCTGTCGCTGGTCGTCTGGAGCCGGTTCGAATATGGCACCGCCGACCTGCAGATGGTGGAGGAAGTCGACTGGATCGGCGCCGGCATCAACTACCGCATGGGCATTGACGGCATTTCCCTGCCACTGGTGCTGCTGACCACCTTCCTGATGCCGCTCTGCATCCTGGCAAGCTGGGAGGCGATCAAGGTCCGGGTGAAGGAGTACATGATCGCGTTCCTGCTGATGGAAACGCTGATGATCGGCGTCTTCTGTGCCCAGGACCTGCTGCTGTTCTACCTGTTCTTCGAGGCCGGGCTGATCCCGATGTTCCTGATCATCGGTGTCTGGGGCGGCGGACGGCGCATCTATGCCTCCTTCAAGTTCTTCCTCTACACGCTGCTCGGCTCCGTGCTGATGCTGCTGGCGATCCTCTGGATCTACTTCGATGCCGGCACCACCAGCATCCCGGCGCTGACGGCGCAGGCGGTGGATCCGGACAAGGCGATACCTGGCAACATCCAGGCCTGGCTGTGGCTGGCCTTCTTCGCCTCCTTCGCGGTGAAGATGCCGATGTGGCCGGTGCACACCTGGCTGCCCGACGCTCATGTTGAGGCGCCGACGGCCGGTTCCGTCATCCTGGCCGGCGTGCTGCTGAAGATGGGCGGCTATGGCTTCATCCGCTTCAGCCTGCCGATGTTCCCGATCGCCTCGGTCGATTTCGCACCGCTGGTCTTCGGCCTTTCCGTCGTCGCCGTCGTCTACACCTCGCTGGTCGCGCTGGTGCAGGAGGACATGAAGAAGCTGATCGCCTATTCGTCCGTGGCGCACATGGGCTTCGTCACCATCGGCCTGTTCACCTTCAACGTGCAGGGTATCGAGGGCGCGATGTTCGTCATGCTGGCGCATGGCCTGATCTCCGGCGCGCTGTTCCTCTGCGTCGGCGTCGTCTACGACCGGCTGCACACGCGCGAGATCGCACGTTATGGCGGCCTGGTGGAGCGGATGCCGCGCTATGCCTTCGTCTTCATGCTGATGACCATGGCCTCCGTCGGCCTGCCGGGCACGGCCGGGTTCGTCGGCGAGTTCCTGGCCATCGTCGGCGCGTTCGAGGCCAATACCTGGGTGGCGTTGCTGATGACCACCGGCGTCATCCTGGGCGCGGCCTATGCGCTGCTGCTCTATCGCCGGGTCGTCTTCGGCAAGCTGGAGAAGGAAGACCTGAAGGCCATGACCGACCTCAGCCCGCGCGAGATCCTGATCTTCGCGCCCATCGCGGTCGCGGTCATCTGGCTGGGCGTCTATCCGTCCGCGTTCCTCGACATCATGGAACCGTCGATCGCCTACCTGGTCGAACACCACAACGCGGCCATCGCGCTTGATGCGGCGATGCAGACCGCGGGCGCCGAGATGCCCGGCGCGGCGAAGCATTGAGGTCCGATCACCATGCATGATTTCGCCATAGCCCTTCCCGAGATCTTCCTGGCCGTCGCCGCGATGGCGCTGCTGATGATCGGCGTGTTCCAGAAGCCCGGCTCCGACATGGGCCTGGTGTCCTGGCTCGGTGTCCTGTCGCTGGCGGTCGCGCTGGTGCTGGTGGTCACCGGAGAAGGGGATACCGTCAGCTTTGCCGGACTGTTCGTGGTCGATCCGTTCGCGCGCTTCGCCAAGGCGCTGATCCTGATCGGTTCCGCCGCCGCCATCGTGCTCTCCCAGGGCTTCGTCCGGCGGGAGGGCATGAACCGGTTCGAGTATCCGGTGCTGATCCTGATCGCCACCCTGGGCATGCTGATGATGGTCTCCGCCAATGACCTCATCTCGCTCTACATGGGCATCGAACTGCAGAGCCTGCCGCTCTACGTGCTGGCGGCGTTCAAGCGGGACTCCACCCGCACGACGGAGGCCGGGCTGAAGTACTTCGTCCTCGGTGCGCTGTCGTCGGGCATGCTGCTCTATGGCTGCTCCATGATCTACGGCTTCACCGGCTCCACCACCTTCGCCGACATCGCCACCGTGATGCAGGCGCAGGAGAGCACGGGCGTCGGCCTGATCGTCGGCATCGTCTTCCTGGCTGCCGGCCTGGCCTTCAAGGTCTCCGCCGTGCCGTTCCACATGTGGACGCCCGACGTCTACGAGGGCGCGCCGTCTCCGGTCACCGCCTTCTTCGCCACGGCGCCCAAGGTTGCTGCACTGGCGCTGTTCCTGCGAGCGATGCTGGAGCCGTTCGGCGGCATGGAGGCGGACTGGCGCCAGATCGTCTGGCTGATCTCCGTGCTCTCGATGCTGCTCGGCGCGTTCGCCGCCATCGGCCAGCACAACATCAAGCGGCTGATGGCCTATTCCTCCATCGGTCATGTGGGCTACGCGCTGGTCGGCCTGACGGCGGCGACGTCGGAGGGCGTGCGCGGCGTGCTGGTCTACCTGACCATCTACCTGGTGATGAATGTCGGCACCTTCGCCTGCATCCTGGCGATGCGGCGCGGCGACCGGATGGTGGAGAGCATCGACGACCTGCGCGGCCTGGCCAAGACTCACCGGGGCATGGCCATGGCGCTGGCCATCTTCATGTTCTCGCTGGCCGGCATTCCGCCGCTGGCCGGCTTCTTCGGCAAGTTCTACGTCTTCATGGCGGCGATCAATGCCGGGCTCTACTACCTGGCGGTGATCGGTGTCGTGGCCAGCGTGGTCGGTGCGTTCTACTACCTGCGCATCATCAAGATCATGTATTTCGATGAGCCGACGGAGCCGCTGTCGAAGCCCATCGGGTTCGAGCTTGGCGCCCTGATGGCGGTGACCGCGTTCCTGACGGCGGCCTTCTTCATCGTTCCGGGCGTGCTGGTCGACGGTGCGGCGGTCGCGGCGGGAAGCCTGTTCCCCTGAGCACGGGGGCGGGGCGGACCATGGACATCCGCATCCAGCAGGACGCTCCGACCCGGCCGGAATGCCTGGCGCTGCTGCAGGTGCATCACGCGCACATGCAGGCCCATACCAGCCCGGAGAAGATCTATGCCCTCGATGCCAGCGGGCTTGCCGCGCCGGGCATGACCTTCTGGTCGATGTGGGACGGTACGCGGCTGATCGGCTTCGGCGCGCTGAAGGAACTCGACCGGGAGCATGGCGAGATCAAGTCGATGCACACCATCGCCGAACTGCGCGGGCAGGGGCTTGCGGTGCGGATGCTGGACCATGTGGTGGCCGAGGCCCGGAAACGCGGTTACCGGCGTCTCAGCCTGGAGACCGGTTCGGCGGACGGGTTCCGCTCCGCCCGCGCGCTGTATGCGCGGTACGGCTTCACGCCCTGCGGTCCCTTCTCCTTCTACCCGGAGGATCCGGAGAGCTTCTTCATGACACTGGTGCTCGACTGATGGCCTCGAACCGGTTCCGCCATGTGGCGCTTGACGATGTCGGATCCACGAATGACGAGGTGAGGTCCCGGCTGGACATGGTCGACCAGGGCGCGCTGGTCGTGACGGGCCGGCGGCAGCTGCAGGGTCGGGGACGCCGGGGTCGCGAATGGACGAGTCCGGAGGGGAACCTCTATGCCTCCTTCGCCTTCTGCCCCTCGGTACCGCTGGCGCGGTTCGCGGAACTGTCGTTCATCTGCGCCCTTGGCGTGGCGGAGATGGCGGCGGAGATACTGGGCGACCGGGCGGAGGTCCGCTGCAAGTGGCCGAACGACGTGCTGGCCGACGGTGCCAAGCTGGCGGGCATCCTGCTGGAGACCGCGCGGACGCCCACCGGTCGTGACGCGGTGATCATGGGGATCGGGGTCAATGTCGCCTCCGCCCCCACCGGCACGCCCTATCCCGCCTTCGCCCTTGCCACCCGTGCCCCCAAGACCACCGTGGAGAGGGTCCTTGCCATGCTCAGCATGCGCTTGACGGCGTGGACTGAAACATGGGAGACGCAGGGCTTCGCAGGCGTCCGGCAGGCTTGGCTGGGCATGGCTGACGGTCTTGGCGGACCGGTGGTCGCGCGGCTGGCAGACAGTGAGCTGCACGGTCTGTTCGAGGGGCTGGACGATGACGGTGCCCTGTTGCTGCGACAGGATGATGACACGTTGAAGCGGATCACGGCGGGAGATGTCTTCCGGCCGAAGGCGCGCTGAGGCGAAGGGCTAGGAGAGGTCGATGCTGCTGACGATCGATGCGGGCAACACCAACACGACCTTCGCGGTCTTCGACGGCGAGGACATTCTGGGAGAATGGCGCACCAGCACGAACTCCGCCCGCACGGCGGACGAGTACGGTGTCTGGCTGGCCAGCCTGATGAGCCTGGCGGAGGTCGATGCGAAGCAGATCGACAGCGCCATCATCGCCACCGTGGTGCCGCAGGCGCTGTTCAACCTGCGCACCCTCTGCCGCCGCTACTACAAGTGCGAGCCCATCGTGGTGGGCGACCCGGACGTGGATGTCGGCATCAAGGTGCTGATCGAGAAATCGCGGGAGGTCGGTGCCGACCGCATCGTCAACGCCGTTGGCGCGAAGAAGAAGTATGGCGGCCCGGCGATCATCGTCGATTTCGGCACGGCGACGACCTTCGACATCATCGATGCGAAGGGTGACTACCTGGGCGGCGTGATCGCGCCCGGCATCAATCTCAGCCTTGAGGCGCTGCACATGGCGGCGGCGAAGCTGCCCCGCATCGCGGTGGAGCGCCCGGAGCGGGTCATCGGCAACGACACCCAGTCCGCCATGCTGTCCGGCGTCTACTGGGGTTATGTCGGGCTGATCGAGGGGCTGATCGGGCGTATCCGCCAGGAATACGGGGAGCGTATCCAGGTCATTGCCACCGGCGGACTTGCACCCATGTTTGCTGATGGCACGGACTGCATCGAGGAGATCGACCGCGATCTGACGATGCACGGACTGCTGGAGATCAGTCGCCGCAACCCAAGGACGCTGTAGTGGGCAAGTCGAAATCGAGGAAGGCAGGCGGGCATCACGCCTATCGTGACGGTCTGGTGATGGTGCCGCTGGGCGGCTGCGGCGAGATCGGCATGAACCTGACCATGTACGGCACTGCCGGCAAGTGGCTGATGGTCGATTGCGGCATGACCTTCGCCGACGACAACCTGCCCGGTATCGACATCGTCGTTCCCGACCCGACCTATGCGGAGACGGAGGCGGAGGACATCGTCGGGCTGGTGATCACCCACGGGCACGAGGATCACCTGGGCGCGGTGCATCACCTCTGGCGGCGTTTCGAATGCCCGGTCTACGCCACGCCGTTCGCTGCCGAACTGCTGCTGGGCAAGTTCCGGGAAGCGGGGATCGAGGATGAGGTCGACCTGCGGGTGGTCCGCGACGAGGATCCGCTGGAACTGGGACCGTTCCGCGTGACCATGATCGGCCTGACCCATTCGACGCTGGAGATGCAGGCGCTCGCCATCGAGACGCCGCACGGCACGCTGCTGCATACCGGCGACTGGAAGTTCGACGCGAAGCCGATGCTCGGTCCCGCCTCCGACGAGGATGCGCTGCGTGCCTGGGCCGAGAAGGGCGTGCGCGCGCTGGTCTGCGATTCCACCAATGTCTTCAGTCCCGGCACCTCGGGTTCGGAGGGCGATGTCCGGGACGAACTGGTCGAGACGGTGCAAGGGCGCAACGGCCTGGTGGTCGTCACCACCTTCGCCTCCAACGTGGCGCGGCTGGAAAGCGTGGCCCATGCCGCGAAGGCTGCCGGGCGCCACTTCGCGCTGGTCGGCCGGTCGCTGTGGAAGTTCTACGAGGCGGCGCGGAAGGTCGGTTACCTGGCCGACATGGACGAGCCGCTGAACGACAAGGAAGCGGCGGCGATGCCGCGCGACAAGGTGCTGCTGCTCTGCACCGGCTGCCAGGGGGAGGTGCGCGGTGCCATGGCCCGCATCGCCAACGACGACCACCCGCAGGTCAGCCTGCGCAAGGGCGACCTGGTGGTGTTTTCCTCCAAGATCATTCCGGGCAACGACAAGACACTCTATCGCCTGCACAACCAGCTTGCGCTGAACGAGATCGACGTGGTGACGGAGAAGGACCGCCCGGTCCATGTCTCGGGCCACCCGAGCCGGGACGAGCTGCGCCGCATGTACGACATCGTGAAGCCGGAGATGGTGATCCCGGTGCACGGGGAAGCGCGTCACCTGATCGAGCAGGCGCGCTATGCCGTCAACGAGTGCGGCGTGCCGGAGGCGCATGTGGTGCTGAACGGCGACATCCTGCAACTGGGGCCAGGCACGCCGGAGAAGGTCGGCGAGGTGCCGGTCGGTCGCCTGGCGGTGGATGCCTCCGGGCTGGTGCTGACGGCAGCGGAGATGCTGCTGAACCGGCGCAGGCTGAGCCATAACGGCGCGGCGATGATCGTGCTGGTGGTCGATGAGGACAGCGAACTGGTCGAGGATCCCCGGATCATCCTGATCGGCATCGCGGAGGGCGCGGAGGAACGCGACCTGATCGCCGACGCCGAACGGGCCATCGAGCGGGAGATGGGCAAGGTCAATGGCCGTCGCCCCGCCGATGACGAGACGCTTGCCCAGACCGCTGTCCGGGCGCTGAGGAAGGTGGTGCGGCAGGCCAATGGCCGCCGCCCGGTAACGGAATGCGAGGTCGTGCGCCTGGAAGAAGGCGAGCGGGTCGCGGCAGACAAGTGGAAGGAGGCTGTCTGATGATCGGACGTCTGAATCATGTGGCAATCGCGGTTCCGGACCTGGAGGCCGCGACGGCAACCTATCGAGACACGCTGGGGGCCAAGGTCTCCGAACAGCAGCCGGAACCCGATCACGGTGTGACGGTGGTGTTCGTGGAACTGGGCAACACCAAGATCGAGCTGCTGCATCCGCTGGGCGAGAATTCCCCCATCGCCAACTTCCTGAAGACCAATCCGTCCGGTGGCATGCACCATGTCTGCTATGACGTGGACGACATCATCGCCGCCCGCGACAAGCTGAAGGCCGAGGGCGCGCGCGTGCTGGGCGACGGGGAGCCGAAGATCGGTGCCCATGGCAACCCGGTGCTGTTCCTGCACCCGAAGGACTTCTGCGGTACACTGGTGGAACTGGAGCAGCCGGAAGCCTGATCGGCACCGCGTTGCGGGCCGTATCTGTGTCTGACGGCGCAATCAACACGGGAACGGGCCATGTCCATTGCTGGCGGTATCGTCATCTATGTCATTCTCTGGTGGGTGATCCTGTTCACCACCCTGCCAATCGGCGTGCGTACGCCGGAGGAAGCGGGGGAGGAACTGGTGCCGGGTCAGGCGGACGGCGCGCCGGTGAAACCCCGGCTGCTGTTCAAGTTCGCCCTGACGACGGCCATCACCTCCGTCGTCTTCGCGATACTCTGGGCCAGCGACCATTATGACCTGATCCCGTGGCGGGACTTCTTCGACCGGAAGTGAGAAGAGGCGGCAACCGACGCCCGCAAGGGACCGCAAAGGCCACGGGCAGAATCAGCGCCGGGGTGATAGAGACAACCCAGTGAGTCCCGACGGTTCCGGCCGTCGCACGATCAGCAGCCAGCCATGCGTCGGTGTTCCCCTTGACCGCTGCACAGCCAGCCATATACCTACGCGGACACTTCTGCCTTCAGTCATCCAGGGATCGGTTTCATGCCAGAGCGCGAGGCCGCTGCGCCATCGTTTCAGGACCTCATTCTGCGGCTCCACAGCTACTGGTCGGCGCGCGGTTGCCTGATCCTGCAGCCCTATGACATGGAGGTCGGGGCGGGCACGTTCCATCCGGCGACCACCCTGCGCGCGCTGGGGCCGGAACCCTGGAACGCCGCCTACGTGCAGCCGTCGCGCCGACCCACCGATGGCCGCTATGGCGAGAACCCGAACCGCCTGCAGCACTATTACCAGTACCAGGTGATCATGAAGCCGTCGCCGCCGGACTTCCAGGACCTGTATCTCGGCAGCCTGCGGGAGATCGGCATCGACCCGATGAACCACGACATCCGCTTTGTCGAGGATGACTGGGAGAGCCCGACGCTCGGCGCCTGGGGGCTGGGCTGGGAAGTCTGGTGCGACGGGATGGAGGTCAGCCAGTTCACCTATTTCCAGCAGGTCGGCGGCTATGACTGCGTGCCGGTCTCGGGCGAACTGACCTACGGGCTGGAGCGGCTGGCGATGTACGTGCAGGGCGTGGACAATGTCTACGACCTGGCTTTCAACGCGCCCACCGACACCACGCCGGGCGTGAAGTACCGGGAAGTGTTCCACCAGGCGGAGGTCGAGTACTCCGCGCATAATTTCGAACATGCGAACACGGAGATGCTGTTCCGCCACTTCACGGATGCGGAGGGGGAATGCATGGCGCTGGCGGAGCAGGGACTGTCCCTGCCGGCCTATGACCAGTGCATCAAGGCCAGTCATGTCTTCAACCTGCTGGACGCGCGCGGCGTGATCAGCGTGACGGAACGTGCCGCCTATATCGGCCGGGTGCGGGCGCTGGCCAAGCGGTCGGCGGAGGAGTGGCTGCGCGCCCGCGGACACCTGGCGGGGGAGGGCTGAGCCATGGCCGAACTGCTGCTGGAACTGTTCTCCGAGGAAATTCCCGCGCGCATGCAGGCGCGTGCCACCGATGAGCTAAAGGACCTGCTGGTCGCCGCGCTGACCGAGAATGGCCTGGCCCACGAGAGTGCCGAGGCGCATTCCACGCCGCGCCGCCTGACCGTCGTCGTGCGCGGCGTGCCGGAGGCGCAGGAGGATGTGCGGGAGGAACGTCGTGGCCCCCGCGCCGACGCGCCGGAGAAGGCTATCGAGGGCTTCCTGAAGGGGGCCGGTGTCAGCCGTGACCAGGTGGAGGAGCGGGAACTGCCGAAGGGCACGTTCCTGTTCGCGGTGATCGAGCGCCGGGGACAGGCCACGGCGGAGGTGCTGCCCGGCCTGGTCGAGGGCGCGATCGCCAGGCTGCCCTGGCCCAAGTCCATGCGCTGGGGCGACCGTCCGGAACGCTGGGTCCGGCCGCTGCATTCGATCCTATGCCTGTTCAGCGGCGCGACCGTGCCGGTGAGCTTCGGCCCGGTCAGCAGCGGCAACACCACCCGGGGCCACCGCTTCCATGCCCCGGATGTCTTCGCCGTGACGGACTTTGCCGACTACAGGGCGAAGCTTGAAGGCGCACGGGTGGTACTGGACCGGGAGGCCCGCAAGGCCACCATCCTTGCCCGCGCGCAGGAACTGGCAACGGCGGAGGGGCTGGTACTGAAGGACGATCCGGGCCTGCTGGAGGAAGTGGCGGGGCTGGTGGAATGGCCGGTGCCGCTGATCGGCAGCATCGACGACGCCTTCATGGATGTCCCGGCGGAGGTGCTGACCACCTCCATGCGCAGCCACCAGAAGTACTTTGCGACCGAGACGGCGGACGGCGCGCTTGCGCCGCGCTTCGTGCTGGTGGCGAACCTGGAGGCGGCGGACGGTGGTGCGGCGATCACCGCCGGTAACGAGAAGGTGCTTCGCGCCCGGCTGTCGGATGCCCGCTTCTTCTGGGACCAGGACCAGCAGCGCACCCTGGAAAGCCGCCTGCCCGACCTGAACCCGATCGTCTTCCACGCCCGCATGGGCTCTGTCGGGGCGAAGGCGGGGCGCATTGCCGAACTGGCTGCATGGCTAGCGCCGCAGGTGGGGGCGGACCCGCTGATGGCGCGCCGCGCCGGGATGCTGGCCAAGGCGGACCTGACCACCGGCATGGTGGGCGAATTCCCGGAACTGCAGGGCATCATGGGCCGCTACTACGCGCGGCTGGACGGAGAGATGGAACCGGTGGCGGAGGCGATCCGGTCGCACTACAGCCCCGCTGGTCCCGCCGATGCCTGCCCGTCGGAGCCGGTGGCCGTTGCCGTGGCGCTGGCCGACAAGCTGGACAGCCTGGTCGGGTTCTTCGCCATCGGCGAGAAGCCGACCGGATCGAAGGATCCCTTCGCACTGCGCCGTGCGGCGCTGGGCGTCATCCGCATCATCCTGGAGAACCGCCTGCGCCTGCCGCTGGAACCGGCCCTGGGCTTCGCCTTTGACGGCATCAGGGGCGACCTGGTGGCGGAAGTCGGTGCGGCGGAGGATGTTGTCGCGGAGATCATCGGTTTCATCGCGGAACGGCTGCGGGTTCACCTGCGCGGCGAGGGCGTGCGCCACGACCTGATCTCCGCCGTGCTTGCACTCGGCAGCGAGGACGACCTGGTCCGGCTGGTGGCGCGGGTGGAGGCGCTGACGGCGCTGGTCGGTTCCGATGACGGTGCCAACCTGCTGGCCGCCTATCGCCGCGCCGCGAACATCCTGCGCATCGAGGAAAAGAAGGACGGCTTCGCCTGGCAGGGCCCGGCGGAGCGTGAGCGGCTGACCGATCCGGCCGAGGTGGCGCTGGGCGACGCCCTGTCCACGGCGGATGGGGGAGCGGACGCGGCGCTGCTGGCGGAGGACTTCTCCGCAGCGATGGCGGCGATGGCGGCCCTGCGTGGTCCGGTGGATGCATTCTTCGAGAACGTGACTGTCAACGCGGACGATCCGGCACTGCGCGGGAACCGTCTGAAACTGCTGGCTGAAATCCGTGCCACCCTGCACCGGGTTGCCGACTTCTCCAGGATCGAGGGCTGAAGCAATGAGCAAGTGGGTCTACACATTCGGTGACGGCGCGGCCGAGGGCCGGGCGGACATGCGCAACCTGCTGGGCGGCAAGGGTGCCAACCTGGCGGAGATGAGCAATCTCGGCCTGCCGGTGCCGCCGGGCTTCACGATCACGACGGAGGTCTGCACCTGGTACTACGACCATGACCACAGCTATCCGCAGGAACTGCAGGGGCAGGTGCGTGATGCCATGGCCGTGGTGGAGAAGACCGTGGGCGCGGGCTTCGGCGATGCGGAGAACCCGCTGCTGGTCTCCGTCCGCTCCGGTGCGCGCGCGTCGATGCCGGGCATGATGGACACGGTGCTGAACCTGGGTCTCAACGACGTGACGGTGGAGGGGCTGGCGAAGCGTTCCGGCGACCGCCGTTTTGCCTTCGACAGCTATCGCCGCTTCATCCAGATGTATGGCGACGTCGTGCTGGGCGTCGATCACGGCGACTTCGAGGACCTGCTGGAAAGCGTCAAGGAGACCCGTGGCGTCTGGCTGGACAACGAACTGACCGTGGAGGACCTGGAGCAGCTGGTCGCCCTGTTCAGGGAACAGGTGGAGAAGAGCACCGGCAAGCCCTTCCCGCAGGATCCGGAGGACCAGCTCTGGGGCGCTGTCGGGGCGGTGTTCGGTTCCTGGATGAACGACCGCGCCAACACCTACCGGCGGCTGCACGACATTCCGGCGGCCTGGGGCACGGCGGTGAACGTGCAGGCCATGGTGTTCGGCAACATGGGCGAGGGTTCCGCCACCGGCGTTGCCTTCACCCGCGACCCGTCGACCGGGCAGAAGGTGTTCTTCGGCGAGTACCTGATGAACGCGCAGGGCGAGGACGTGGTGGCCGGCATCCGCACGCCGCAGCTGATCACGAAGGCCGCGCGGGAGGCGGCGGGGGAGGAAGCCCTGTCGCTGGAGGAGAACCTGCCGGAGGTCTTCCAGGAACTGGTCCGCGTCTACAAGTCGCTGGAAGCCCATTACCGCGACATGCAGGACATCGAGTTCACGGTGCAGCAGGGCAAGCTGTGGATGCTGCAGACCCGTTCCGGCAAGCGCACCGCCAAGGCCGCGCTGAAGATCGCCGTCGACATGGCGGGTGAGGGGCTGATCGACCGCACCGAGGCGGTGAAGCGGATCGACCCGGCCTCGCTGGACCAGTTGCTGCACCCGACCCTGGACCCGTCGGCCGAACGCGACGTGATCGCCAAGGGTCTGCCCGCCAGCCCCGGTGCCGCGTCGGGCCGCATCGTCTTCACCGCCGACGAGGCGGAGCGCCAGGCCAAGCTGGGCGAGAAGGTGATGCTGGTGCGGGAGGAAACGAGCCCGGAAGACATCCACGGCATGCACGCGGCGGAGGGCATCCTGACCAGCCGTGGCGGCATGACCAGCCACGCGGCGGTGGTGGCGCGCGGCATGGGGCGTCCCTGCGTCTCCGGCGCCGGTCATATCCGCATCGACCACAAGGCCGGGGAGATGCGCGTGCTGGGCCGGACCTTCCATGCCGGTGACCTGCTGACCATCGACGGTGCCACGGGCGAGGTGATGGCCGGTTCGGTGCCGACGATCCAGCCGGAACTGTCGGGCGACTTCGGCGTGCTGATGGGCTGGGCGGACGAGATCCGTCGCCTGCGCGTCCGCACCAATGCCGAGACGCCGAACGATGCCCGCACCGCGCGGGAGTTCGGCGCGGAGGGGATCGGCCTCTGCCGGACGGAGCACATGTTCTTCGATGATGACCGCATCCTGGCGGTGCGGGAGATGATCCTGTCGGAGAAGGTGGAGGGCCGGAAGGCCGCGCTGGCGCGCATCCTGCCGATGCAGCGGACCGACTTCGTCGAGCTGTTCCGCATCATGGCCGGGCTGCCGGTGACGATCCGCCTGCTGGACCCGCCGCTGCACGAGTTCCTGCCGCGCTCCGACGAGGAGATCGACGCGGTGGCCACGGCGATGAACGTGGAATCGGAGCAGATGCGCCGCCGGGCCGCCGAACTGCACGAGTTCAACCCGATGCTGGGGCATCGCGGCTGCCGTCTCGGCATCTCCTTCCCGGAGATCTACGAGATGCAGGCGCGTGCGATCTTCGAGGCCGCACACCAGGTTGCCGGGGAACTGGGTGAGGCGGTGACACCGGAGATCATGATCCCGCTGGCCGCGACCCGGCAGGAGATCGACATCCTGAAGGCCCGCATCGACGCGGTGGCGGAGGCCGTGAGCAAGGAGCAGGGCGGCGCCGAACTGGAATACCTGGTCGGCACCATGATCGAGCTGCCGCGCGCGGCCCTGCGTGCCGCCGACATTGCCGAATCCGCCGCCTTCTTCAGCTTCGGCACCAACGACCTGACCCAGACGACCTTCGGCATCAGCCGTGATGACGCCGCGTCGTTCCTGGATGACTATGTCGGGCAGGGCATCCTGGCGAAGGACCCCTTCGTCAGCCTGGATGCCGACGGTGTCGGGGAACTGGTGGAGATCGCGGCCGAACGCGGTCGCCGGACCCGTCCGGACATCAAGCTGGGCATCTGCGGCGAGCATGGCGGCGATCCGGCCTCGATCCACTTCTGCGAGGCGGTGGCGCTGGACTATGTTTCCTGCTCGCCGTTCCGGGTGCCGATCGCCCGGCTGGCGGCGGCCCAGGCAACGCTGAACAGCACGCCGGAGAAGGATGGCTGACCACAAGTCACTGCTGATCATTGCCCACGCGCCGTCACCGAACACGGCACGGCTGCGTGATGCGCTGGTGGAAGGGGCCTCGGACGCCGACATCGACGGGGTGGACGTGGATTGCCGCAGCCCCTTCGACACCGAGCCTGAGCACGTGCTGGCTGCCGGTGCCATCATACTGATGACGACGGAGAACCTGGCCTACATGAGCGGTGCGATGAAGGATTTCTTCGACCGCTGCTACTATCCCTGCCTCGACCACACCCAGGGGCGGTCCTTCGCCCTGCTGGTCCGCGCGGGGCATGACGGCACCGGTACCTGCCGTGCCGTGGAAACCATCACCACCGGGCTGCGCTGGAAGGCGGTGCAGGAACCGCTGGTCTGCCGCGGTGACTGGGACGAGGCGTTCGTCGGGCAGGCGCGGGAACTCGGAATGCTGGTGGCGGCGGGGCTGGAGGCGGGCGTCTTCTGATCCCCGGCCACTGAAGCCTCGGCCACCGAAGCCCTGGCCAACGACCCCCGGCTGTTGCAGGACTGTGACCTTTGGGACGTTCGGTCGCTGCATGTGCGCATCCCCTTGCACCGTAAGTATATAGTGACGACTTGAAGCCCATCGTGACCTGTCGCCCCAGATGAACGGAGACCGTTCCCATTCCGCTGCCTTGCCTGACAATCCGCCCGCCCCGGCGTATCCGCGCCCTGGCGCTCTGCGCTGCCCTGCTGGCGCTTGGCGGGTGTGAGACCGTCGGCCTGGACCAGGTGCTGGGCGAGGAGGAATCGCAGAAGACCCGGCTGGGCGATGTCACCTACACCGCACGGATCGAGGGACTGCCGGAGGACAAGGGGCTGGACGGCATCGCGCGCGGCGTCCTGAAGACCTTTACCCTGCAGCCCCGTGGCGTGCGCAGCATTGCCGCGCTGCAACGGCGGGCCGATGGCGACATTGACGAGCTGCGCAGGATCCTTCGTGCCAGCGGCTACTACGACGCCCACGTGACGGCGGAGGTGACGGAGGGCGCACCGCCGGAAGTGACCTTCCGCGCGGTCTCCAACACGCTCTACACCATGGGCACCTACAGCATCGCCTTCCGCAAGACCCGACCGACACTGCCGGAGGCCGCGGTCCTGGATGCCACGGCGGAGATGCCGCCCGGTGTCGCAGCGGACGGGGAGAGCATCGTCGCGGCCGAGGCACGGATCGTGACCTACCTGCAGGAGCATGGCTTTCCGCATGCTGCCTTCGATTCCCGGGTCGCGCGGGCCAATGCGGAGACCGGGACGCTGGATGTCACGGCGACCTTCCGCAGCGGTCCCTTCATCACCTATGGCGACGTGGTGATCCAGGGTGAGACGGGCGTCGAGCAGGACTACCTGCGCGGCATGGTGACGTGGGAAAAGGATGCCCCGGTCGCGCGTTCGGAACTCAACCAGCTGCAGGAACGCATGGCCAGCACCGGCCTGTTCAAGTCGGTCACGGTGCGGCTGCCGGAACACGAACCAGGTGCCGGCGTGCCGGACGGGGCGCAGCCGGTGACGGTCAGCGCGACCGGCGCGAAGGCCAAGTCGATCAGCGGCAGCGTCCGCTACGACACCGATCGCGGGCCCGGCGTCCGTGTCGGCTGGCGCCACCGCAACCTGTTCGGCCGGGCGGAGGACCTGCGTACCGAACTGGACCTGGCGCTGGACGAACAGAAGCTTTCCGCCGAACTGAACCGGCCACGCTACCCGGCGGCGCGCTGGACGGTGTTCGAGGGCGCGGAGCTGCGCAACACCTTCGACGATGCCTTCGACGAGCAGGCGGCCGAGGTCCAGATCGGCATGCGCACCGGCCTGGATGATGGCTGGACAGTCAGCGGCGCGGTCAAGGGCAGCGTTTCCTCGACCGATACCGACGTGGAGAGCGACACGGCCTACCTGTTCGGCCTGCCGCTGACCGCGCGGCAGGTGCGGACCAACGATCCGCTGAACGCGACGGAGGGGCACAAGCTGTTCCTCTCCGCCACGCCCTACATGGGCCTGAATGACGGGTCCCCGACCTATTTCGGCGTCGTCTCGACGGGTGGATCCTACTACCTGCCGGTGATCGGCGAGGACCGGCTGGTGATGGCGACGCGCGCGCGAGTCTCGTCGATCCTCAGCGGCGACCTGGAGGACGTGCCGGTCAACCAGTTGCTGTTCGCCGGTGGCGGCAGCTCGGTCCGGGGTTTCGGCTTCCGTTCCATCTCGCCCGTCTCGCTGGGTGACGAGACCGGCGGCCGCTTCCTGGCGGAGACGGGGCTGGAGGCACGGATCAAGGTCACCGACAGCTTCGGCTTCGTGACCTTCGTCGATGCCGGTGTGGTTGAGGAGGAACCGTTCCCCAACTTCAAGGAGCGGATCAATGTCGGTGTCGGCGGTGGCCTGCGCTATTACAGCCCGGTCGGCCCGATCCGCTTCGACCTCGCGTTCCCGCTGCACCGCCGCGCCGGTGACAGCCTGTTCGAATTCTACATCAGTCTCGGCCAGGCATTCTGATGCGACGGCGCGTGCGAAAGATCGCGCTCTGGTCACTGGCCGTCCTGCTGACGCCGGTGCTGCTGCTTCTGGCGACGCTGTTCTGGTTCCTGGAGATCGCGGGGGAGGAGACCTGGACGGCTGCGCTGGACCAGGGACTGGCAGCAGCAAGCACGCCGGGCGAGATGGAGATCAGCGCCAGCGGCTTCCGGCGCGACGGGGAAGGTGTGATCCATCTGCGCGAACTGCGGATGGCGGATGCGGAGGGTGTCTGGTTCTCCCTGGACGGGCTGGCGCTCGACTGGGACCTGGCTGCGCTGCTGTCCAGTGCCGTCACGGTGGAGAGCCTCACCGTTGCCCGCATCGAGGTCAGTCGCCCCCCGGTCAGCACGGGGGAGAAGGAGCCGGAGCCGGAACCGTCCGCGCCGCTGCTCGAATCCTTCGAGTGGCCGCGTGCGCCGCTGCCTGTCCGCCTCGACCGCCTGCGGGTCGATGAGCTGGCGCTGGGTGATGGCCTGGTCCCCGGTGGTGCCCGTTTCTCCGTCGTCGGCACGGTGCGGGACGTGGCGAAGGACCAGCGCGTCACACTGAACGTCGAACCGCTTGACCTGAAATCGAGCCATGTCCGTGCCGATGTGGCGCTGGACTTCGCGGCCCGGCAGTCACGCATCACCCTGTCCGCCGACCTGCCGGCACTGGCACCGATCTCGGAGCCGCTGGGTATCACCACCGATGAACGCATCCAGCTGGAGGTGGAAGGTGGTGGCCCCTTCGGTTCTGCCACCGTTGACCTGTCCCTGACCCTGGAACGGGTGGCCGACCTGCTGCTCGGCATCCGCCTGGCGGCAGACCCGGAGCAGGGCTGGCGACTGGACGCGGACGGCGTGGCCAACCTGCTGCAGGCGGCACCGGTCCCGACCGAACTGACCGGGGAAACGATACCGTTCCGCCTCTCGGCACGCGGGCCGGACGAGACGGAGGTGACCCTGTCACGGCTGGAGGTCTCCACGGCGTCCGCCACGGTCAGCGCCAACGGCGTGCTGGACCTGGATGCGGGGACGGTCAATCTCGGTTCGGTCATTGATGTTCACCGGCACCCGGCGCTCGATGCCCTGCTGGCCGGTGCAGGCTTTGACGCGGCGCGGATCGAGGCGGAGGTCAGCGGTGCGCTGGACAGCCCGGACCTTTCCGTCACGGCCGCTCTGAAGGCCCCGGCCTTCGGCGAGATGGGGGCAGCGGCCATCGACCTGCAGGTGACCGGCGGGCTGAAGGGTTCCGACTTCGACGGTGACGTCGCGCTCGGGATCTCGGAACCCGCACTGGGTGATCCGGCGCTGGACGGGCTGCTTGGCCCCGCACCGCGCCTGACGGCCCATGTCACCGCGGGGGCGGAGGCCGTGCGTGTCACCGGGCTGGACCTGACAGCCGCGGCGCTTGCGCTCTCCGGCTCGGTCTCGACACCGCTGCCGGATCCGGTGCTGGACGGGGAACTGGTGCTGCTGGTGCCGCAGCTTGCCCGCCTGCCGGGCGCCGACGCGGCGCTGGGCGGCGGCAGTGCGCGGCTGGTGCTGACCGCTGATGGCGTGAGGCCGGAAGGCGGCGGAGAGGTCCGGCTTTCAGGTGATCTCGCCGGCCTGGCCTTCATCGATGATGTGGTGCAGTCGGCGGTCGGACCGGACGTGAAGATCACAGCCACCGCCCGGCCACTCGCCGCCGGGGCGGCGACGGTGGACCTGTCGGTCAGGACAGCGGCCGGACCGGCGCTGACCGTGGATGCAGGCGTGGACGCCGCCGGGGCGGTCAAGGGCGACTATGCGCTCGACCTGGCGGCCATTCCGTCCGGACTGCTGCCGGAGGGGGTGCTGGTACAGGGTCCGGTGCGGTTGCGTGGACAGGTCTCCGGCACGGCGGAGGCACCCCGCACGCGCGGGCGGCTGGAGCTGGCCGCTGTCGGCAGCGGTGACATCGTCCTCTCGGCCCCGGCGCTTGGCTTTGAACTGCGCGACCTGGCGCGTGCCCCGTCCGGCACGCTCAGCCTGGATGGACGCTGGGGCGAGGAAGTGCTGGACGTCGACCTGCAACTGGCGGTGCGGGAAGGATTCCAGCAGGTGGAGCTGCCGTCGCTGTCGCTGGCGCTTGCCGGGCTGACGCTGGATGGCAGCGCGTCGGCGGACCTTGCCACGCCGGGCTACCGCGCCGAACTGGCCGTGGCGAGCGATGAGCTTTCGCGTATTGCCGGGCTGTTCGGGGTGCCGCTGGCAGGCAAGCTCGATGCCACCGTTGGCCTGCAGCCCGAGGGCAATGACCATGGCGCGACCATCGGCCTGACCCTGCAGGACCTGGAAGCCCCCGATGCGGGGGCAACGGTGGACGCGGTGACGCTGGACCTGAGCCTTGCCGGCCTGCTGTCCGACAGCCCCTCCCTTCAGGGCGACCTGGTGGTGCAGGACCTGCGTGCTGACGGTGCCCGGATCGAGAGGACGGAAGCGGTGCTGGGCGGCAGTTTCACCCGCCCGGAGGTCGACCTGACCGTCTCCGCGACCGATCCCGAACGGGCGCGACTGACTGCGCGTATCGTGGCCGACCTGGCTGAGGCGGCGGGGCCTGCCATCGGGATCGAGGCGCTGCGGCTGGAGAGCGATGAGGCCGCGATCGAGGCGTTGCAGCCCTTCGGCGTGCAACTGGGAGAGACCATCGAACTGACCGGACTGCGCCTCGGCACTTCCTTCGGTGGCGAAGTGGTGGCCGATGCCCGTTATGCCCCAGACTTGCTGGACGCCACGGCGCGGATCAGCGCGCTGCCGCTGGGGCCGCTTGCCGCCATTGCCGGGGTGGGCGGGGTGCAGGGCGTGCTCTCGGCCGATATCCGCTTCGACAGCGCCGCACCTGCGGAGAAGGCGCGGCTGGCGGTGCAGGTCAGTGACCTGCAGCCGCCGGGCGATGATATCGGCGCCAGTTTCGACATTGACCTGACAGCGGGCTGGAACGGCGAGACGGCGGACCTGCGGACCAGCATCGCCGGTCCCTTCGAATCTCCGCTGCGGGCGGAACTGACGGCAGGCGTGCGGCAGGGTGAGGGCACCTTCCTGCCGGAGCCGTCGCCGGATGGTGTGCTGGCGGGGAGCATCGACTGGAAGGGCAGCCTGGAGAAGCTGATGCAGCTGCTGCCGGAAGGCGACCACCTGCTGGAGGGAGCCGCCGACATCGCGGTCGATATCTCGGGCACCATCGGGGAACCGGTGATGCGCGGCAGCCTGGCGATCTCCGACGGTCGCTACGAGAACCTGCTCACCGGCACGATCCTGGAACGGCTGACCCTGACCACGGCCTTCGCCGACAATGGGGAGGGCGACCTGCAGCTTTCGGCCGTCGATCCCTCCGGCGGGTCGGTCAGCGGTGACGGCAAGGCACGCCTGCTGGGCGCGGACCGCAAGGCCAGCGTGAAGATCGTGCTGCAGCGGCTGCGCGCGGTCAGCAGAGAGGAAGCGACGATCCTGGTTTCCGGCAACACGGACGTCACCTGGGACGGCAGCCTGGTGCAGGTCGTCAACCGCACCACCATCGATGAGGGCGAGATCCGCCTGATCACCGACAACCTGCCGCCCAGCGTTGTCGATATCGAGCTTGTCCGCGATGGCGACACGCCACCCGAAACGGAGGGGCAGGAGGAACCGGCAGAGGAACTGCCTGTCGCGCTGGACGTGGTGGTCGATGCGCCGGGACGGCTGTTCGTGCGCGGACGTGGGCTGGACAGTGAATGGAGCGGCACGGTGACCGTGAAGGGCCGCCTGCCGGAGCCGCGGGTCGATGTGAACATCGGTGTGGTGCGGGGCAATCTCTCCCTGCTCGGCAAGGACTTCCAGGTCTCGAAGGGGGAGATCGGCCTGAGTGGCGATCTGGAGCCCCGCTTCAACATCGCGCTGACCCGCCAGAGCGGTGACCTGGAAGGCACCATCAGCATCTCCGGCAGTCCCGCGAAGCCCGACATCGCCTTCTCCTCCGTTCCCGAACTGCCGGAGGACGAGGTGCTGCCGCGCCTGCTGTTCGACAAGCCCGCCCAGTCGATGAGCCCGCTGGAGGCGATCCAGCTGGCACAGAGCATCAATACCCTGACCAATGGCGGCAGCGGTGCCACGGACAAGCTGCGCGAGGCGGTGGGGCTGGATGTGCTGCGGGTGGAGGAGGGAGCGGACCCTGAATCCACCGGCTCCGTCGCCGTCGGCCGCTATGTCCGCGAAGGGGTCTATGTCGGGGCCAAGCAGTCGCTGGATTCGGAGGCCGGAAGTGTCGTCGTGGAGATCGACGTGCTGCCGAACCTGAAGGTGGATGCGGAGGTCGGTCGCGGCGGTGGCGGCAGCACCGGACTGACCTGGGAACGGCGCTACTGACCTGCCGGGAAGAAATTCCCGTCGATTCGCGCAATCCGGTGATCCGCCTGCCACGTCCGGGCGTAACAGGATCAGAGGTGCCTGCGGTTGAGTTCATCAGGCACCACGGTCTCCCCAAGACCGCCTGACTGGCGCGGGGGACATGTCACTTCCCTCCCCCCCCTCATGACATGTCCCCCGCCCCCCTTTTTGCTCCATGTGCCGGAACTGGACCCCATCCCCGTGTCGGGCAATGATGGGCGAGTCATTCACGCGTTTCGGGGCAGGGGAACATCTCGATGAAATATGTACGTCTGGGGAAGACAGGACTGAAGGTCAGCAGGCTGTGCCTTGGTTGCATGACCTATGGCGACCCGACCAAGGGCAACCACAGCTGGGTCCTGCGGGAAGATGAAACCATGCCCTTCTTCAAGGAGGCTTGGGAGGCGGGTATCAACTTCTTCGATACCGCCGACATGTACTCGCTGGGCGTGTCGGAGGAAGTCACGGGGCGGGCGCTGAAGCAGCTTGGTTCTCGGGACACGCAGGTCATCGCCACCAAGGTCTTCAACCCGATGAGCGACGACCGCAACGACCGTGGCCTGTCGCGCAAGCACATAATGAAGAGCATCGACGGCAGCCTGCGGCGTCTCGGCACCGATCATGTCGACCTCTACCAGATCCACCGCTTCGACTATCACAGCCCCATCGAGGAGACGATGGAGGCCCTGCATGACTGCGTGAAGGCGGGCAAGGTGCGCTACATCGGGGCCTCGTCCATGTGGGCGCGGCAGTTCATCCAGATGCAGCACGTGGCCGAACTCAATGGCTGGACGAAGTTCGTTTCGATGCAGAACTTCTACAACGCGGTCTACCGCGAGGAGGAGCGGGAGATGATCCCGTTCTGCCAGGAGACCGGCGTCGGCCTGATTCCGTGGAGCCCGATGGGCCGGGGCTTCCTGACCCGTCGGCACAAGGAACGGACCATCGGGGACACCGCGCGGGCGACGTCCGACCCGGTTGCGGCACGGGTCTTCGGACGGGAGGAGGACTACGCGGTGGCCGATGCCGTGGGCGATGTCGCCGACGCGCGCGGGGTGCCGATGGCGCAGGTGGCGCTGGCCTTCGTGCTGGCCAACCCGGCCATCACCTCCCCGATCATCGGGGCCTCCAAGCCTGGCCACATGGCGGATGCGCTCGCTGCCCTGTCGCTGGAACTGACGGAGGAGGAACTGGGGATCATCCGTGGTGCCTATCGTCCGAACGATGTGAAGGGACACCAGTGATCGACATCGACCGCTGCCGGGCGGAAACGCCAGGCGTGGCCAACGTGCTGCACTTCAACAATGCCGGTGCCGGGCTGATGCCCGCACCGGTGCTGCGCGCGGTCACCGCGCACCTGGAGCGGGAGGCCGCCATCGGCGGCTACGAGGCGGCGGACGAGGCACGGGATGCCATCGGGGCGACCTATCGCCTGCTCGCCCGCTACCTGAACTGCGCGCCGGGTGACGTGGCGGTGATGGAGAACGCCACCGTGGCCTGGAACCAGGCCTTCTTCGCCGTGGCTGACCGGATGAAGCCGGGACAGCGCATCCTGACGGCGGAGGCGGAATATGCCTCCAACTACCTGACCTACCTGAAGGTCGCCGCGGACCGGGGCGTGTCGGTCGAGGTGGTGCCGAGCGACAGCGACGGGGTGCTGGACCTGGCGGCCCTTGCCCGCATGCTGGACGATGGCAATGTCGCCCTGGTCTCCGTCACCCATGTCCCCACCAATGGCGGACTGGTGAACCCGGCGGCGGAGATCGGTCGGCTGACCCGGGCGGCGGGCGTGCCGTACCTGCTGGATGCCTGCCAGTCGGCCGGGCAGCGGGTGCTGGACGTGGCGGAGATCGGCTGTGACTTCCTGACGGCAACGGGCCGGAAGTACCTGCGCGGGCCGCGGGGGACGGGTTTCCTGTATGCCCGGCCGGAGGCAGTGGCGCGTTTCGAGCCACCCGTGATCGATCTGCACGCGGCGACATGGACCGGGCGCGACGTGCTGGAGTGGCAGGCGGGCGCGCGCAGGTTCGAGAACTGGGAGTTCAACGAGGCCGGCCGGATCGGTCTCGGTGTCGCCGTTGATTACATGCTGACAGTCGGCATCGCCGCCATCGAGGAACGGACAACGGCGCTGGCGGCAGGGCTTCGGGAGCGGCTGGCCGGCATCCGGGGGATCACCGTGCAGGATCTCGGGCGGGAGCGGTGCGGCATCACGACCTTCACCGTGGATGGCATGGAACCGCAGGCATTGAAGCAGGCGCTCGCCGCGCGCAGGATCAATGTCACCACCAGTACCCCGGCCAGCACCCGCATCGACATGGAACGCCGCCGCATCAGCGGACTCGTCCGCGCTTCCGTTCACTACTACAATACCGAAGTGGAAATTGACCGCTTCGTGCAGGCGGTCGCGGAGGAAACCGGGAGGCAGCAATGACACCGAGGGAACGGGCAGCGGCACGCGAGAATGCCGTCAAGACCGCGATGATGCAGGTGCGCGCCATCGAGGTGGCGCAGGGCGTCACCCGCCAGTCGATCACCGACATGCGCGACGTGCTGATCGAGCTGGCGAAGCGCCGTGACCTCTTCCCGCTGGAGGACTTTCCGCCGCCTGATCCGTCCACCGCGCGGAAGAACGCGCTCTATCGCCTGTCTGAGGATGCGGATCACCGCTTCGCCCTCTACGCCCAGCTTTCGATGGGCGGCACCAACTCCCCGGCGCATGACCACACCACCTGGGCGGTGATCGTTGGCATGGAGGGCAAGGAACTGAACCGCCTCTACGATCCCGCGGAGGATGGCGGCGTGGCGGAGAAGGACCAGTTCGTGGTGGAGGCCGGAACCGGCCTGGCGCTGATGCCCGATGACCTGCATTCCATCCATATCGACGGAACGGAGCCGGTGCTGAACTTCCACATGTACGGCCTGGCGCTGGAACAGCTGGAGCATCGCCGCTACTACAAGCCCGAGACCGGCGAATGGAAGCATTTCCCGGCCTCCGAGGGCATCCGCGACCTGCCGCTGCCCGCATGAGGGCCATCACCGCGCCGGACCTGCGAACGCGCCTGACGGACGGGCAGGAAATCGCCCTGATCGACGTGCGGGAGGAAGGGGCCTTCTCGAAGGAGCACCTGTTCCTCGCCGCCTGCATCCCGCTCAGCCACCTGGAGTTCCGTGCGCCCCGGATGGTGCCGCGCCTGACCGTGCCCGTGGTGGTGACCGACGGTGGTCCCTCCGACAATGGCCTGGCCGAACGGGGCGCCGCGCGGCTGGCGGAGATGGGCTATGCCGACATCTCGGTCCTGGTCGGCGGAACCGCGGGCTGGCGGGCGGAGGGCTACGAGGTCTTCTCCGGCGTCAACGTTCCGTCCAAGGCGTTCGGGGAGTTTGTCGAGCACCACTACGACACGCCGCGCATCGAGGCGCAGGAACTGCAGCGGCTGAAGGACAGCGGCACCGACCTGGTGATCCTGGACAGCCGCCCGATGCCGGAATTCAACCGCATGTCGATCCCCGGCGGCGTCGACTGTCCGGGTGCGGAACTGGTCTATCGCGTCCACACCATGGCGCCCGACCCGAACACCACCGTCATCGTCAACTGTGCCGGTCGGACCCGCTCCATCATCGGCAGCCAGTCCCTGATCAATGCCGGCATTCCCAACCCGGTCATGGCGCTGAAGGACGGCACCATGGGCTGGCAGCTTGCTGGCCTGACCTGCGCCAGTGGCGAGACCGCGCACGCGCCGGTGCCGGAGGGGGAGGCCCTGCAGGCCGCCAAGGACCGGGCGGCCCATGTCGCCCGGCGCTTCGGTGTCCGCCAGACGGATGCCGCCACGGTGGCAGGCTGGCTGCGGGAGGCGGACCGCACCACCTGCCTGCTGGACGTGCGCACGGTGCAGGAGTTCGAGGCCGGGCACTGGCCGGGTGCGCACCACGCGCCGGGCGGGCAGCTTGTCCAGGCCACCGATGAGTATATCGCCACCCGCAATGCCCGCATCGTGCTGGCCGATGCCCCGGACGGGGTACGCGCGACCATGACGGCATCCTGGCTGATCCAGCTTGGCTGGCAGGACGTGCACGTGCTGACCGCGCAGCCGCCGCAGCCGGAGACCGGACCCGCCGACGCCGAACCGGTCCTGTTCCGGCCTGCCGAGACGCTCACGGTGGCGGAGATGCAGGCGGTGATCGATTCCGGTGAACCAGCGGCGGTCGTGGATCTCGCGACCAGCCTGAACTTCCGCAAGGGGCACGTGCCGGGCGCGTACTGGACGGTGCGGGCGCGGCTGGCGGGCAGCATGGTGGCCCTGGCCCATGCCGGGCTGATCCTGCTCACGTCCCCCGACGGTCGGCTGGCACACTACGCAGCGCATGAACTGCGCGCCGCGCGGCCCGACCTGGTGGTCCGGGTGCTGGCAGGCGGTACTGATGCTTGGGTCGCCGCCGGTCAGCCGCTGGAAAGCGGCCTCGACCGCGCCCTGACCGAGACGGATGATGTCTGGTGGAAGCCCTATGACCACCAGGGCGGCGTCCGCCAGGCCATGGAGGACTACCTGACCTGGGAAGTCGGCCTGGTCGAACAGGTCACCCGCGACGGCCTGGTGGAGTTCAGGCGGTTCGACTGATGATCAGGGTACACGCTGGGACCGGTCAGTACCCGAACATGTGGTCCAGGCTGAAGGCGACGCCGGGGCGGAGAAGGCCGTGGAAACCGAACAGGCGGCAGGTGGTGTCGCGGATCTGGACATAGGCGTCCGGTCCGGCGGCCTTCAGGTCTGCCGCGTCGAAGGTTTCCGACACGCGCCAGTGGCGTGAGCCGCCGCAGGGGATCGCGATGTGCTTCGTCACCACCATCTCCCCGGCCCCGCTGAACAGGTGCAGCTCGGTGCTCGACTCCGGTGCCCAGGGCAGGGATGCCGGGTAGAGCAGGTGACACATGGCATCCGCCGTCTCCCCGCCCAGCCGCAGGAACAGCCGGGTCGACAGGCCCGGCGGGCGGCCGGTGTAGGATTGCGGCTCGTCGCGGAAGATCAGCGGCATGTTGAACATGTGCGCGCCGAAGATGGTCTCCGCACGGTGGCCGCTGGCGCGCTGCTCGATCCGGGCGAGGGCGTGCAGCCAGCCATCGGCCTCCCCGCCATCGCGGAAATCGTAAAGGAACTCCACGTGGCCGGTGCCGGAGGGCAACTCGGCCGCTGCTTCCTTCATCCAGCCGTCCACGTCGATGGCGATGGAGTCGCGCCGGGCAACCCGGCCCAGGAACTTCTCCGCCACCCGGGTGCCGTCGGCGTCGATCAGTTCCGCGCGGATCGGCAGCTCCATCTGGGTGTCGGCCATCGGCGTCGGCAGGCAAAAGGTCCGGAACTCCTCCACCGGCAGCACCGGCAGCGGCATGATGTAGCCCTTGCCATAGAGCGGTGCGTTCTCGCGGATCGCCGGGTCCGGCTTCAGGTCCACGCGCTCCACGTTGGCATGGGCAATGCGGCGGCGACCGGACGGACGCCGGATGACCTCGTAGCGCGGGCGGACGAAGTAGCGCCCGGCCTGCAGCTCGATCTGGTCGGGAAAGCGCGCGTCGGGCAGCAGCGCACCGACATTGACCGCGACCGTGCCGAAGGGCGGCACGCTCTCGTCATGGGTGGTCACGTCCTGGCCGCCCATCAGGTTGAAACCGATCACCCCGGCAGGAATCTCGATCGGGTGGCTGTTCTGCACCCAGAGGATCAGGTCCTCGTCCGCGTCCGGCGCGGGCATCCCGGCATAGAGATCGGCCGGCCAGGCATTGGCGTCGTGGGTGCAGGTCATCTGTTCCGCCGCGTCGCCATAGACGTCCAGCGCGTACTTGACGATCTCGTGGCCCTTGATGCGCACCGCGTGCATGAACAGGGTGCCGGCGAAGTCATCGAGGCCAAAACGTTGCCGTACCTCGGCGCTGTCGATGGTGATGGTCTCGAACGGGCGGGTCAGCGGCACTTCCCATTCCGCCAGCGTCGTGCCGTCCCCTCCGATCAGGCGGCACCAGAGCGCGGGATCCTTGGCCCCGTAGCCGGACCAGTAGTTGGCCGTGACGATGCGCGTATGCAGCCCCTCCGCGTCGCGCAGGAAGCCGAAGTTGGTGGCGAAGTTCAACGCGTCGACATAGCTCTTCGGCTGCGACAGCATGGTCTCGGGCAGGCGCAGCGGGTCCAGCGTCTCGATCCGCTTGCCTTCCGGCAGGATGTGCTTCAGGTGCTGCACGAAGCTCGCGCCGTCGAAGGCGGTGACCAGTAGCGTGTCGAAGTCGTCGCCGATCTCCGTCACCGGGCGCGCGGTCAGGCCGAAGGCCTGGCGACCGACATGCTCGATCTGCTGCACCAGGTAGGCAACGGGCGACAGCCCGGCCAGGTCGTGGAACACGTCCACCGTCTCCGCATCGCCCAGCGGGTCGTAGATCGCGATGCGCCCCGCATCGGCCAGCCCGGCGCGCCAGCCCTTCGCCAGGTCGGCGGTGATCGGGTGGCCCAGCGCCTTGAACAGGGTCAGGCCACCGGAATTGTTGCCCGGACGCCAGCCCGCCCGGTGGTCCGCATTGCGGAACGTCTGGATGTTCAGGGTCATGGTCCGGACCTATCGCATGCTGCCTGCGCGACTGGCAAACGGGTTGAAACGCTTCAGCCTGGCGGAGACGCGGTGCCGCGCCTTCTCCTTGTCGGCCACGGCCTGGCTGGTCACCCAGTTGATCTGGATGGAGCGGCGCGTGCCCTCGAACGGCTCGTGGCCGTGCCAGGAATTGTCGGAGCGGCGGAAGATCAGCAGGTTGCCAGACGAGGGCTCGATCTCCTCCGCGAAGTCGTTCAGGTCGGTGCCGGAGCGGAGCACGCGCAGCCGCCCGCCCTCCGCCTGCCATGGCGGGTTGAGATAGATCAGGACGGTGATCAGCTTGGTCTTCGAGTCGGTATGGATCTGGCCATCCTTGCGCTGCGCCGCGCCGCGCACGGTGCAGGTCATCGGGCGCCCGGCCAGGTCGATGCCGAACTTCTCCTGGATCGCGTCGCGGAAATCGTCCTGCGCCAGCCGCTCCAGCAGATCGCCGAATCGCGGGCCATATTCCAGTTCCTCGACCGGGAACGATCCCGGCAGATCGAGGTCGGGGAAGTCTTCGGCAATGGTCTCGAGTGTCTCGACGGGGACGAAATTCTCCACCGTCACATAGTCATACGGGTCGGTCTTCAGCGGGGTTTCCCGCAACCTCTCCATCTCGATCCGGGTCATCGGACCGTGTCCTCCTGGCTCATGCCTGCCGGTGAGCGAGCCTTTCCCGCACGGCGCTGGCGACCATCGCGGTATCATCCAGCGGGGGGTAAGTCCAGTTCTCAAGCCGTCCCCGGAAGGGGCGGGTCAGTCCGTCGCGGCTCAGCGCGTCGTGGAATCGGGCGAACTTGGCGTTGCCTCCCTCCAGGTCGACGGTGAAGACCGGCTTTCCCGTGGCGCAGGCCTCCGACACCATGTTGACGGAATCGCCGGTGACGACAACCGCGTCCGCCAGACCCAGCCAGCCGAGATAGGGGTTGTCGCCACTGCCGTCGTACCAGAGATGCGGCAGGTCCCGCAGCATGTCGTGCAACCGCTGGCCCAGCGCCGCGCCGGTGCGGCGGGAGGGGGTGACGAGCAGTCCCGCACCGCTGTCCGCACAGACCTGGCGAAGGTGTTCGCCAAGCCTGTCGATCACGCCCTCCGTCATCCGGAAGACGCCGTTGTCGCCGCCGAGGGAGACCATGACATGCGGTCGCGGCAGGTTGCCCAGCCCGGCCCGGAACCGTTCCGCTTCCCTGGCCAGCCTTGCCGGGCTGACCCGGCCCAGCGCGCCATGGGTCTGGATCACGTTCGGGCCGGGCAGCCGGTCATGCATGGGGGCCACGACCAGGTCGAAGTTCGCGGGGGCGACACCGGGGTTCTGGATCTGGACGCAGAAGGTGCGGCCGCCGGACCGGCGGCGGATGGCCATCGCCGGGGCGACGGTCTGGCGACCGGTGGCGATCAGCAGGTCGGGCCAGGGCGGGGTGAGGGGATCGGAACTGGCCGCGAGGGAGTGCAGCGGTGCGAACCAGAGCTGCGGCGGCAGGCTGCGCCAGGGCTGGCGGATGACAAGCTGCCGCTGCGATGGCGTCACGCCCAGCGCCTCCGCCAGGCCAAGGCACTGGTTCAGCATGCCCGGCTTGCCGTCGGTCATCACCCAGGTCACCGGAGCGTCGTTCGTCATCCTGGTCCTCGCCCGCAAAAGGAAACGCCGGAGCCAGCATCACTGGCCCCGGCGCTCCACCGGTGCCGAAGCACCGGGTTTCCTGTCAGAGAGACAGTCGGAAGGGTGACCCTTACGACTTGTCCTCTTCCTTCTCGTTGCCCTCCATGCGGGCCTTCAGGGCCGCACCGAGGATGTCGCCCAGGCTCGCACCGGAATCGGAGGAACCGAAGTTGGCGACGGCTTCCTTCTCTTCCGCGAACTCCAGCGCCTTGACCGACAGGTTCACTCGGCGGGTCTTGTTGTCGACGCTGATGATGTTCGCGTCGATCTTGTCACCCACCGCGTAGCGGTCCGGACGCTGCTCGGAGCGGTCACGGCTGAGGTCGTTCTTGCGGATGAAGCCCGGCAGACCGGTCGAGGTCTCGACCTCCAGGCCGGCCTCCATGACCCGCACGACGGAGCAGGTGACGGTCTCGCCACGCTTCATCGACTTGGCATCGGCAAACGGATCGTTGTCGATCTGCTTGACGCCCAGGCTGATGCGCTCCTTCTCGACGTCCACATCCAGGACCACGGCGCGGACCATGTCGCCCTTGTCGTAGTCGTTCATGGCCTGCTCGCCCGGGATGTCCCAGGACAGGTCGGACATGTGGACCATGCCGTCGATCTCTTCCTCCAGGCCGACGAACAGACCGAACTCGGTCTTGTTCTTGATCTCGCCCTCGACGATCGTGCCCTTCGGATGGCTGGCCGCGAAGGCATCCCACGGATTGTCCATGGTCTGCTTCAGGCCCAGGCTGATGCGGCGCTTGTCCGGATCGACCTCCAGCACCTGCACGGAGACTTCCTGGCTGGTGGAGACGATCTTGCCCGGATGGATGTTCTTCTTGGTCCAGGACATCTCGGAGATGTGGATCAGACCCTCGACACCCGGCTCCAGCTCGACGAACGCACCGTAGTCGGTGATGTTGGTGACGCGACCGTCGAAGCGGACATTGACCGGGTACTTGGCGGCGACGCCATCCCACGGATCGGTCTGCAGCTGCTTCATGCCCAGGCTGATGCGCTGGGTTTCCTTGTTCACCTTGATCACCTGGACCTTGATGGTCTCGCCGATGGTCAGCACCTCGCTCGGGTGGTTGACGCGACGCCAGGAGATGTCGGTTACATGCAGCAGGCCGTCGATGCCACCCAGGTCGACGAACGCACCGTAGTCGGTGATGTTCTTGACCACGCCGTCGCAGACCATGCCCTCTTCCAGGCGCTGGATCAGCTCGCTGCGGGCTTCCGCACGGGTCTCTTCCAGGACCGCGCGGCGGGAGACGACGATGTTGCCGCGACGGCGGTCCATCTTCAGGATCTGGAATGGCTGCGGCGTGCCCATCAGCGGGGTCACGTCGCGGATCGGGCGGATGTCCACCTGGCTGCCGGGCAGGAAGGCCACGGCACCGGACAGGTCGACGGTGAAGCCACCCTTGACGCGGCCGAAGATCATGCCCTCGACACGCTCGTTGACCTCGTAGGACTTCTCCAGCTTCGCCCAGGCTTCCTCGCGGCGGGCCTTG
The DNA here is from genome assembly GCA_965228535.1 of Minwuia sp. GTDB lineage: Bacteria > Pseudomonadota > Alphaproteobacteria > Minwuiales > Minwuiaceae > Minwuia. Next base: position 1,030,792 of record CBDDHU010000004.1, read on the forward strand.
TCGCGGCTGATGACGGCTTCGTGCATGCCGTTCTCGATCCGCTCCAGGTAGACCTCGACCTCGTCACCGACCTTCACCTCGGCGGGGCGGCCGCCGACCTGGAATTCCTTCAGCGGAACCCGGCCTTCGGTCTTCAGGCCGACATCGACAACGACAAAGTCGTGCTCGACGGCCAGGATGGTGCCGCGGACAACGGAACCTTCCAGATTGTTCTCGGAGCCATAGGTCTCGTCCAGGAGGGCGGCAAAGTCCTCCCGTCCCGGGAACTGCTCGGCAGCTCCGACAGATACGTCGCTCATATAGTGATTTCCTTTCTCGCGGCCCTTCGCTTGGATTTACCGGTCACCCGGTGACGATCAGGCCGTTCGCACTCTGCGGTCGGGTCGCTCAGGCCTTGGCCTGACGCTCCAGCCGCGCCGTAACCAGCTTACGGGCTGCGAAGAACGCGGCTTCTATATCCAATTCGGTGGTATCGAGCAAGTCCGCATCTGCCGCCGGTTTCAGCGGAGCGGTCGCGCGGTTCATGTCGCGCGCGTCCCTGGACCGCAGATCCTCCAGCACGTTGGCCAGTGTCACGTCGGTGCCGCGGGCCACCAGTTCGGCATGTCGCCGGGCCGCGCGGGCGGCCGCCGTGGCGGTGACGAACAGCTTCGCCGCCGCGTCCGGGCAGACCACGGTGCCGATGTCGCGACCGTCCAGCACCGCGCCGGAGGCACCTTCGGGCGGGCTGGCGGCAAAGTCCTGCTGGAACGCGAACAGCGCGTCCCGCACCGGCTGAAGGGCCGCGACCTTCGACGCCATGTTGCCGGTGGCCTCCTCACGCAGTGCCGGGTCGGCCAGGTCGGCAGGGGTGATGCCTCTTGCCGCCGCCACCGCTGCCGCCACGTCGCTGCCGTCGCCGCCTGCCCGGATCAGCCGCAGCGCCGTCGCCCGGTAGAGGCCCCCGGTGTCCAGGTAGGCAAAGCCCAGGTCGTCCGCCAGCCGCCGGGCCAGCGTGCCCTTGCCGGAGGCGGTGGGTCCGTCAACGGCGACGACCGGCGTCATGCAGTGCCGCCGATGCGGGCCTGCTGCATCTCGCTGCGGCGCACCTTGCCGGCATCGTCCCGCAGCGGCTCGTTCACGAACTCGAAGCTGCGGGGGATCTTGTAGCGGACCAGCCGCTCCGCCAGGAACGCCACCAGGTCCTCCTCCGAGATGCCGCCCGGCGCATCGACGATGCCATGGATGCGGTTGCCCAGGTCATCGTCCGGCAGGCCGATCACCACCGATGACCTGACGCCCGGGAACTGGTCGATCGCCGCTTCCACCTCCGCCGGGTAGATGTTGGCCCCGCCGGCCAGGATCATGTCCTTGCGGCGGTCGGTCAGGTAGAGGTAGCCGTCGGCGTCGACATAGCCCATGTCGCCCAGGCTCTCCCAGCCGCCCTCGATGGCTTTGCTCTCCGCGCCGAGATAGTGGTAGGTGGTGCCGCGCCCTGTATCGGGGCGCAGGAAGACCTCGCCGACCTCACCCGGTTCGCAGTCGGTGCCGTCCTCCCGCACCACCCGCATTGACGATCCTTCGCGCAGCCGTCCGACGGAACCCTTGCGCTCCATCGACTCGTGGCCCGTGATCCAGGTTGTGCCGGTGCCCTCCGTGCCGCCCATCAGCTCGAAGATGCGGTCCGGGCCCAGCCACTCGATGAACACGTCCTTCAGCCAAACCGGGCAGGGGGCCGCGAGGTGCAGCAGCACCCGCAGGCTGGACAGGTCGTAACGGTTCCGCACCGCCTCATCCAGCCGCCAGATGCGCTGCATCATGGTCGGTACCATCATCATCCAGTTGATGCGGTACTGCTCGATCAGCGCCAGCGTCTGCTCCGCATCGAAACGGTCGGCAACGACGACGTGGGAGCGCTTCAGCAGCGCCTGGATGCAGAAGATGAAGGGGCCGTTGTGGTACAGCGGCCCGACCACCAGGTGGTTGTCATGGTCGCGCTGCAGCAGCCAGCTGTTGTCCCCGCCTGCCAGCAGGCCGGTGTCGAAGTCCCACAGCGGCGGGGAGGCGGCGACGATCAGCTTCGGCCGGCCGGTGCTGCCGCCGGATGTCGGGGCCTTCCAGTGGTCGGCAATGATGTCGGGCAGGTCGCTGTCATCGGTGTCCTCCGACGGCATGAAACCGGTGGGCAGCGTGGGCGCGCCGTTCGGCGTCGCTTCGCTGGTCCCGACCACAAGTGCGGATTTCGCCAGGTCGATGATCGCGTCCCGCTCCAGCTTCGGCAGCCGGGCGGAGACGGGCTGGGGAATGCCCCCCGCCTTCCAGGTGGCGAATGCGGCGGCCAGGAACTCCGCACCGTTGGGCAGCGCGATGGTCACCATGTCGTTGCGGCCGACACCCAGCTCGACATATTTCCGCGCCAGCCTGTTGGTCCAGGCATGGAACGCTGCCGCCGTCCATGTCCGTCCGTTGTGGGTTACCAGCGGCGCGTCCGGTTCTTCCCGTGCCCAGCGCGCCAGATTGGCCCCGAATGACAGTTCAACCATGTTCCAAATCCCTCCCCGGAAGCCCGCAGAACCTATGCCGTCAGGGTTTCCGCTGGCAACGGGAAAGAGCGGGGGAGGGCTTGCAGGCCACCGGGATGAATGCCATCATTGATTGCATGAACGTTGTGAATTGCATGTATTGGGTATCCGGAGGACCTGATGGACCGCTACGATGACGAGGCCATGCTCCGTGATATCCGGCATGTGTCGCACCGTGACGGCATGCGCGAAGGCATCTGGGCCGGCAGCCTGGTGTTCGGCGTCCTGCTCGCCCTGTTCGTCGCTTTCGCCCCGCAACTGCCGACCTATCCGGTCTCGCTGTTCCTGGTCGTGGTTTCGGTTTCGGCCGGATGGTGGGTGAAGCGCCGGATCGCGCGTGCTGCGGCCTTGCCTGAAGACACACCGGAGCTCGTGTCACGGCGCGCCCGGGAAATGCGCGAGATGCGCGAGGCTGATACGGAGAGACGGATCGCGGCAGCCAAGGCCTCCGGCGCGTTCGACCGCTGGGAGAAGCGCTGATCCGACTGCCTTGAATCAGTCGTCTTCTGGGGATCGGACCAGTGACGCGGAAGCTGCCAGTCGATCTCCGAGATTCATCCGCTCATGCAGGATCTCGGCGATGCCGACGCAACCATCCGAGAGCACTTTCCAGTAGATGAAATGCCTGCCGCACCGGGCAAAATGTCCCTGTACGCCATAGGCTCCGGGGATCGGTGCGCCAACCAGCGTGCCGTCGCCGATGCGTTCGAAATGGTCGAACAGCTCAGTCAGGTATTTCCTGGCCTGGGCATCACCCCAGCGTTCACGGGTATAGACATAGATGTTGTCCGGTTGGCGGCTTGCAGACGGTGACAGCCGATAGCGTTGCCGCATCAGGTGTCGCGCAGATTGCGTCCGATGACTTCCGCAACGCTGGTGGAACGGTAGCTCTCCTCCGGCGTGGCGAAGGCTTGCTGCAACGCGAGTCGCTTGGCGTCGAACGCCGCCTGTTCCGTTCGGGCAAGGTCCTTGCGGATTAGGTCCCGGACATACTCGCTTGCATTGTCGTAAAGACCGTCCTCGCCGGTATTGGACGCGACGAAGGCCTGCAGGTGCCCACGGATTCGCACGTTCAGGTTCATTTCCTTCTGCATCCTTCTGCCTCCTGAGCCTTCTTCATTTCCAGATATTCAAAGATATTCCTCGCGTCCTCTGGGGGCAAGCTCATGGGCAGCCTGGTGCGTACGCAGGTGAGGAGATGAATGCCGAGGAAGGAAAGTGGCCCGCTGTCAACGGTGCGTGAGGGGGTACGACCGAGACAGCGGGCCGGGTTTTCAGAACCGGCGGACGGGTCACGGTCTCGGCGAGATCGGGTCGCAGGAGGGAGTGAGGGTCCCGCCGAAACACGTGTCGTCCTTGGTGCCGGTTCGGGGCAGCCCGTCCGCATCACCGGCGGAGGGGGACGCCGTACGCGTGATGCTTTCAGGACTGCCCGTCCCTGTTGCTGATATGTGAACTTGCGCGAAGCCCGCCAAGGGGCTGAATTGGGGCAATTTGAGGGCACACGCGAAGGTGAAATCGCCGTCACACCCTGCGGCGGGCCCGAAGTCGGTATGCCGACACGTGCAGGACACGATTTGCGCCGGTCCGGAACGCCTCTATAACGTTCTGCATGAACACAAAATCTGCCCATCGGGCCAATGTCGGCCTGTTCGTCACCTGCCTGGTCGACCTTTACCGGCCGACGGTCGGATTCGCCGCCGTGAAGCTGCTCCGCGACGCCGGATGCACGGTCGAGGTGCCTGCCAGCCAGACCTGCTGCGGTCAGCCTGCCTACAATTCGGGCGACCGGGCGGATGCCACGGCGATTGCCCGCAACACCATCACGGCGTTCGAGGGGTTCGACTACGTGGTGGCGCCCTCCGGCTCCTGCGCCGGGATGCTGAAACACCATTACCCGCGCCTGTTCGCGGACGATGCCGACTGGGAACTGCGGGCGAAGGCGCTGGCGGCGAAGACGCACGAACTGGTCTCCTTCCTGACCGACATTGCCGGGGTGACCGAGGTCGAGACGAAGCTGCAGGGCTCCGCCACCTACCACGACAGCTGTTCCGGCTTGCGGGAACTCAAGGTGAAGCAGCAGCCGCGCCGCCTGCTGGGCACGGTGGAGGGGCTTTCGCTGAAGGAACTGCCGACGGCGGAGACCTGCTGCGGTTTCGGCGGCACCTTCTGCATCAAGTATGCGGACGTGTCGGTGGAGATGGTCAGCCGCAAGGCAGCAGACATCCGCGCAACGGACGCCGACATGCTGCTGGCCGGTGACATGGGCTGCCTGCTGAACATGGCCGGGCGGCTGAAACGCGAAGGCTCGGAGATGCAGGTGCGGCACGTGGCGGAGGTGCTGGCCGGGATGACCGACCGTCCCGCCATCGGCGAAGCGGAGCAGGTCTGATGCAGTCGGAGGCGCTGAACTTCAAGCAGGCGGCCCGTGGTGCCATCGCGGACGCCAACCTGCGCCAGGCACTCAGCAACCTGGAGACCGGTTTCGTGGCCGCGCGTTCCCGTGCCGCGGCGGGGCTGGACGAGTTCGAGGCGATGCGTGACGAGGCCGTCGAACTGAAGAACCACATCCTGGCCAACCTCGACTTCTACCTCGCCCGCTTCGAGGAGCGCGTGGTGGCCCAGGGCGGCACGGTGCATTTCTGCGCCACGGCGGAGGAGGCGCGGCAGACCATCCTCGGCCTCTGCCGTGACTACGGCGCCAAGACCGTGACCAAGGGCAAGTCGATGGTGGCGGAGGAGATCGCGCTCAATCCGTTCCTGGAGGCGAACGGGGTCGAACCCATCGAGACCGACCTGGGCGAGTACATCATCCAGCTGGCGGAGGAGCCGCCGAGCCACATCATCGGCCCCGCCGTGCACAAGACCAAGGACCAGGTCTCCGACCTGTTTCATGAACATCACGGCAAGTACGGCAAGACCGAGCGGCTGACCGAGCCGGAGGACCTGGTGAACGAGGCGCGTGAGGTCCTGCGCCAGAAATACTTCGACGCCGATGTCGGCATCACCGGCGCGAACTTCCTGATCGCCGAGACCGGGTCCACCATCATCGTCACCAACGAGGGCAATGGCGACCTGACCCAGATGCTGACCCCGGCGCATGTCGTCATCTCCTCCATCGACAAGGTGGTGCCGACGCTGGAGGACGTGTCGACGATCCTGCGCGTGCTGGCGCGGTCGGCGACGGGGCAGGAGATGTCGGCCTACACCACGCTCTCGACGGGACCGAAGCGGGACGCGGACCTGGACGGTCCCGGCGGCTTCCACGTGGTGCTGCTGGACAATGGCCGATCCGACCTGCTGGGTACGCGGAAGCAGGACATGCTGCGCTGCATCCGCTGCGGCGCCTGCATGAACCATTGCCCGGTCTACCTGGCCGTTGGCGGGCATACCTATGGCTGGGTCTATCCCGGCCCGATCGGCGCGGCGCTGGATCCGCACTTCCTCGGTATCGAGGACGCGCATCACCTGCCCAATGCCTCCACCTTCTGCGGGCGCTGCCAGGAAGTCTGCCCGATGCGCATCCCGCTGCCCTCCATCATGCGGCACTGGCGGGAGGAAGCCTTCGAGAAGAAGATCAGCGCGACCTCCGAACGGCTCGGTGTGAAGGCATGGGCCTTCCTTGCCCGCCGCCCCGGGCTCTACCGCTTCGCGACCCGGATCGCGATGCGGCTGCTGGGACGTGCCGGTTCGGTGCGCGGCGGCCGCTTCGAGAGCCTGCCGCTGGCCTCCGGCTGGACCCGCGGGCGCGACATGCCGGCGCCGGAGGGCCGGACCTTCATGGACCGCTGGGCGGCTGGCGAACGCTGATGACCATCGCGGATGATGCCGAGCTGGTCGCATGGCTGCGATCCACGCTGCAGTCGGGCGGCATGCGGATGCATGTCAATTACCGCAAGGCCCGCCGCAATGATGGGTTCCACAAGGTGCTGGTGGCGAAGGTGGGACCGCGCGCGGTGATGATCCGCGACCGTTTCCTGCTTGCTTCCTTTGCCTTGCTGCTGCTCTGGTTCGGCATCGCGGAGGCGCTGGAACTGAACGCGATCATGGTGCCGGTGGCGGGGTCGGAGATGTCGCTCGGTTCGATCAGCTTCTTCACCCTGCTGCTGGCCATGATCCTGGCCGGACGCCGCTTCGTGAAGCCGCTGCAGGGTCGGTTGCTGCACGAGGTGGTGACCAGCGACCCCGACCTGTTCGCCAGCCTCTGGCGCGAGGGGGCGCTGGCGCTGATGACCATGTCCGGCAGCGACCGCCTCTGCACCTCCCCCAAGGGAGACTGGCGCCAGTTCCTGCGCCGGGCGCGGGTCGACGCCGATTGAGCCTGGTGTCCCCCGGTCTCAGCCGATGCGGGCACCCAGCCCGGTCATGTGGCTGACGAAGTCGGGATAGCTGGTGGCAATGGTCTCGGCCCCGGTCACGGTGATCGGTTCGCGGCAGAACAGGCCCAGCACCAGGAACGACATGGCGATGCGGTGGTCATGTCCGGCATCTATGGTGCAGCCGCCGGCGGGAGCCTTGCCGGCGGAACCGGTGACGGTCATGCCGTCCTCATGTTCCTCGACGGTGACGCCTGCGGCGCGCAGCCCCTCCACCATCCGGGCGATGCGGTCGCTTTCCTTGACCCTCAGTTCCTCGATCCCGCGCATCTCCGTCCGGCCGTCGGCCAGAGCGGCGGCGATGCAGAGGATCGGATATTCGTCGATCATCGCGGCGGCGTTCTCCGGCGGTGCCACGGTGCCGCCCAGGCTGCCGCCATGGATCACCAGGTCCGCCACCGGTTCACCGCCCTGGGTGCGTTTGCTGCTGTAGCGGAGGTCGCCGCCCATGGCGCGCAGCACCTCGAACAGCCCGGCCCGCAGCGGGTTGATGCCGACATTGCGGACCGTGACCGCGCTGCCGGGACTGAGCAGGGCCGCGACGGTGGCAAAGGCGGCGGATGACGGGTCGCCCGGCACCGTGATCTGCTGCGGCGAGAGCTCCGGTTGCCCGGTCAGGCGCACGATCCGGCCCGCGCCGTCCGGTTCGCTCACCACCTCCGCGCCGAACTGGCGCAGCATGTTCTCCGTGTGGTCGCGGGACGGCTTCGGTTCCCGCACCGTGGTGATACCGGGTGCGTTGAGACCGGCCAGCAGGATTGCCGACTTCACCTGGGCGGAGGCAACGGGCGAGTCGTAACTGATCGGCATGACGGTTTCCGGTCCCGTGACGGTCATGGGCAGCCGGTCTCCCTCCCGCCCCTGGAAGCGGGCACCCATCTGCTGCAGCGGCTTCGTCACACGACCCATGGGACGGCCGGACAGGGAGGCATCGCCGGTGAAGGTGGCACTGATCGGGTGTCCCGCCACCAGCCCCATCAGCAGCCGCGCGCCGGTGCCCGAATTGCCGAGATCCAGTACCGTTTCCGGTTCCGACAGGCCGCCGACGCCGACGCCATCGACCTGCCATGCGCCGGGGCCGGTGCGCTCGACGCGGGCCCCCAGCGCGGCCACGGCGGCGGCGGTGGAACGCACGTCCTCCCCCTCCAACAGGCCGGAGATGGTGGTGCGCCCCACGGCAAGTGCGCCGAACATCAGGGCGCGGTGGGAAATCGACTTGTCCCCCGGTGCGGTCAGTTCGCCATGCAGCGTGGTCTTTTCCAGGGGATGGGCGGTCAGGTCGGTCACGGTCGGCAGCACTTTCTGCTGGAGGGGCGATTGCTGCCAGCGCGATAGCACAGCCGTGATGGCGGTGCCATGACTGCTGTCTTGAATGGTCGCGACGAAGACTTATTTTCAGTATCGGCGGGCGCCTAACGCAGGGTCCGCCAGGGAGGTCGCGAGGCCTCCGGTCATGCTCGCTTAACCGACAAGGAGATGACGGTTCATGTCCAGGATGTCCCTGTTCAACAGCCCGCACCTGCTGGGCTTCGACCATGTCGAGCGCGTACTCGATCGCGTGGCGAAGTCCGCAAATGACGGCTACCCGCCCTACAACATCGAACAGACCGGCGAGAACGCGCTGCGCATCACGCTGGCCGTTGCCGGTTTCGGCGATGGCGACCTGAGCGTCACGGTGGAGGAGAACCAGCTGGTGATCCGCGGCCGCCGCAACGAGGACGTGGCGGAGGAGCGTGTCTTCCTGCATCGCGGCATTGCCACGCGGCAGTTCCAGCGTGCCTTCGTGCTGGCCGAAGGGATCGAGGTGCGGGACGCGCAGCTCGACAACGGCCTGCTGCACATCGACCTTGAGCGCCCGGTGCCCGAGACCCTGGTGAAGACCATCCGCATCAGGCCCGGCAAGGGCGGTGCCCGCTCCGTCATCGACAACGCGCTGGAGAAGGAGGCTTCCGATGACTGACCCGTTTGACGCAGCCCGCAGTATCACGCCGGAAGCACTGGCCATGCTCGGCCAGCCGCAGATCGCCTACGTGAAGCCGGTCGAGACCGAGCAGGGCCTGAAGGGCTACGGCATCTTCTCCGCCAGCGGCCAGCAGGTCGGTGTCGCGCCCACCCGCGAAACCGCCTTCATCGCTGTCCGCCAGCACGAGATGCAGCCCGTCCACGTGCACTGACGCGCACGGTACCCGTCACAGGTCCTTCAGCTTCGCCAGGTCGTCGAGCATCGGGATGATCTTCTCCTCGCCTTCCGAGGGCAGGCCGAAGACCAGGCGCTCGACGCCGGCATCGCGGTAGGTGGCGATGCGGTCGGGCTTCTGGGAGGCGGCGAAGATCGTGACCGGCAGGTCGTCCGGCTCGCGGCCTTCCGCCGCCGCCATCTGGCGGAACTGCGACAGGGTCTCCACGATGTCCCAGCCGCGCCCGTCGATCGGCATCCAGCCGTCGCCGTAGCGGATCGCGCGCTTTGCGCCGACGGGGAAGCCGCCGCCGACAATGATCGGGGGATGGGGCTTCTGCACCGGTTTCGGCCAGGTCATGACCGGGTCGAAGTCGACCATGTCCCCGTGATACTCGGCCTTGTCCTCGGTCCAGACCGCCTTCATCGCCTCGACCCGTTCGCGCATCAGCTTGAAGCGGGTGCTGAAGTCGGTGCCGTGGTTCTCCATCTCCTCCGCGTTCCAGCCGCCGCCGATGCCGAAGACGAAGCGACCGTTGGAGATGCGGTCCAGCGAGGCGACTTCCTTCGCCAGTTGCAGCGGGTCACGCTGCACCACCAGGCAGATGCCGGTGCAGAGCAGCAGCTTGCTGGTCACGGAGGCCGCCGAGGCCAGGGCCACGAAGGGGTCGATGACGTCGTAATACTGCTTCGGCAGTTCCGCGCCGCCTGGCCATGGGCTGCGACGGGAAGCCGGAATGTGCGAATGCTCCGGCATCCACATGGATTCAAACCCGCGCGCCTCCGCCTCCACGGCCAGCCTTGCCGGGCTGATGGAATAGTCGGTGGCGAACATCATTACGCCGAATTTCATGGCTCTCTCCCCCTTGGACATGTGCCCGAAGCCTAACCGAGGGGAAATTTCAGGCAAGCGTGCCGCGCACTGTCTCCGGCCGGCTCAGCCTTCGCGCCAGCCCCAGGCGTCGGCATGGTCGCAGCGCAGGCGGTAGCCATTGTCCAGCAGCAGCCGGGCCACGGTACGCCGCTCCGCCGCGTCCAGGTGCTTGTGCTCGTACTGGATCAGGCGGGGCCAGATGCCGGCTTCCGCCATCATGCGGATGATCGCCCCGTCATAGCCTTCCACGTCGATCAGCATGATGGTCGGGGGGCTGGCGATCCCGGCCGTGCCGAGCGCATGGCCGAGGGTCACCACGGGGACATGGGTGGCATGGATCAGCCCGGCCATCTCCACCTCGGAAATCGACGGGTCATAGGTGCGCAGGATCCAGACCACGTGATCGCGGTCGAAGGAGGCGACACCGTCGGAGACCGTGCGGCCCAGCCGCTTGGACGCGGCCTCCCGGTCCAGGGTGAACAGCGACCGTTCCCCGTCCTCCCGGTCGATCGCCGCCTGCAGGCAGTGGACCTGGGGCACATCGGCATAGCGGGCGGAGAGGCGGGCGAAGGCCGGTCCCTGCGGCTCGATCAGCAGCGCCGCCGCGAACCGACCGGGGTTGCCGTGCAGCAGCTTGCCCACGGGATCGTTGGTCGCCCCGTCATTGGCCCCCACCTGCACCAGGGTGAGATGGTCGTCCGAGGCCATGGCGTCGCGCACCAGGTCGGCGAAGCTGACGTTCGGCAGTCGCCATTGCCGCAGCCAGATGGCCGGGTTGCGGGTCAGGGCCTTGAGGGAGAAGCTGATCCCCAGGGCGCGCTTCAGACGCCGGATCATGCTGTCGGGTCGGGCTGCGGACCGTCATCCCAGTAGTCCGCGATCCACGGGGTTGGCAGGCAGTGCCGGTGCGGGCGGCCCTTCGGGCGATAGCCCTCCAGCGCCTGGTCCGGGTCCGGCAGGCCGTGAAACACCAGGATGCGGGTGCCGGGGGGGATTTGCGGCACCTTCACAAGGTTCAGCGGAAAGGTCGGGATGGCGTGGCGCTTGAAGCTGGTGGCCCATTCGGCCGGCCAGTAGTACTTCTCCCCCAGCCCGTAGGTCAGGTAGGTCTGGGGCGGGCGGAAATTGGCCATCGCCCAGTCGGCCTCCGCGTAGAACTTGTCGACGATGAACTGGGTGGAACCGGCGGTCCAGCGGAACACCGACGAGTTGCCGATGTCAGGGCGTTTCTTGAACACCAGGTGGCCCTGGATCCAGTTGTGGATGATGCAGCGCTTGCCCGGCATGTATTCGAAGAAGCAGTCGATGTTGTCGATGATCAGCAGGTCGAGGTCGAGGAACAGGCACTCGCCCTGCATCTCCCCCATGCCGGTCTGGAACAGGCCGAGCTTCATCCAGGGCGTGTAGTAGTACTGCTCCGGCATGCGGATGTCGGGCAGGGGATAGGCCTCGATGCCCTGGTCAAGCCCGCTCGGGTCCTCGGTGAAGCAGAGGAAGCGGAACGGCCGGTTCAGGTTGCGTGCCACCGCCCGGTGCAGGCGGTTCACGAACAGCGCCGGATAGCGGTCGCCCCACTTCAGGGTGACGATATTGACCTGTTCCATCTGCCGACTGGTCCCGTTTCGCAAAGAAGCTGTCTCTACATAGCCCGAAGGGACGCACCAATGCGACAAAAGCCCCTGCGCGCCGCCCGGTCAGCCGCCGAACAGTGCCCCGGCGCGGTTTCCGGCGGCCTCCAGCCCTGCCAGGTGCAGCATGTGCCAGCCAAGCACCTGGTTGCTGCTCAGCACCGGCTTGCCCGTCCGCGCCTCCGCCTCCGCGATGACGGACAGGCTGCGCAGGTTGGTGCAGGACACGAACACCGCATCCATCTCCGCCGATCCTGCCATGTCGCAGATCGCCTTCAGCAGGCTGTCGCCGGTGATTCGTGCCACTGTCGCCTCCTCCGCCTGTTCGAAGGATGCGAAGGCGGTGATGGCCAGCCCGTTGCGCTGCAACAGGTCGCGCATTGCCTCCGACACGTCGGCCACGTAGGGGGTGATGAAACCGATGCGTCCGATGCCCAGGTGGGCGGTAGCGGCAAGCACCGCGGTGATCGGGTCCGTGACCAGGACATCGGGATGTACCTGCCGGATCAGCACGCTGACCAGTTCCTGGCCTATGATGGTCGCGCCGGAGGTGCAGCCATAGCCGACCACGTTGAGCGGACTGGCGGAGGGCAGCAGCGACGCCACGTGCGGCAGTTCGGCCTTCATCCGCATCAGTGTTTCAGGGGTGACTTCCAGGCCGCTGGGAATGCGGCTGTGATACAGCGCGACGCCGGGCTGGCTGAACATCGGGGCCAGCTCCGGTTCCATTGTTTCATCGTTCTGCAGCACGATCAGGCCGAACTGCGCCCGCGCGCCCGCGCCGCCGTCCAGGGTGAAGGAAAGGCTCATGCCGCCCCCTCCAGCACCGGCAGTTCCGGCGCTGCCCGGCGTGACAGCAGTTCCGGCTCCCCGTCCCTGATCACCAGGTTCTCCTCGTGCACCATGATGCGCCCTTCCGCCAGCACCATGCTGGGTTCCAGCGTCATGACCATGCCCGGACGCATCACCGTCTCGTCGAAGCCGATGATGGAGGGCTGTTCGGTCAACTGCATGCCGAGACCATGCCCGTAGCGTCCGACATCACCGGTATCCTGCCCGATGACGGCCTGCATGGCACGGTGAAGCTCGGCACAGGTGACGCCGGGACGGGCAATGGCCAGCGCCGCCTCCGTCGCGCGGTGCAGGGTGCGGTACCCGGCGCGGGCGGTCTCGTCCGCCTGTCCGAAGGCGAAGTTGCGGTCGAAGTCGCAATGGTAGCCCTGCAGGGTCGCACCCGTGTCCAGCATCAGCACGTCGCCGATCTGCAGCGGGCGCCGGTCGGGGGGCGAGATGACATCCGGGTAGCCCCCGGGCCCCGCGCCCCCCACCAGGTAGGGCACGTCATCGGCCCCGGCGCGCAGCAGCGCGATGCGAAAGGCCCGGAATGCCTCCGCCAGCGGCTGGCCCAGGTGAAACAGGGCAGGGGCCTGGTCGAAGGCGTCGGAGGCAATGGTGCAGATGCGCCGCAGGATGGCGATCTCCGCCTCCGACTTCACCATGCGCAGGTCCCTGACCAGGGGCGAGGCGTCGATGAACTGGCTGCCGCGCAGGGCGTCGCGCAACCGCCCGAAATCGCCGAGCGGCATCCGCAGGCTGCTCTCCCGCCCCATCGGCATGCCGATCCGGGGAAAGCGTTTCAGGGCGTCGGCGAGCAGGCTGATGCCGTCATCGGTGGCATGGGGCGAGGACCAGGTGCGGATATCGTCGATCCAGGTCTCCGCCATCAGTGCGGCACCGATCTCCGGCACGATCGCCACCGGCAGACCGTTGGCAGGAAGCACCAGGAACCAGGGCCGGGTCGGGCTCTGCCAGAACAGGGTGCGGAAGCCGGTGAAGTAGCGGACCTCCGCCTCCGTCATCAGGAACAGGGCGTCGAGGTCTGCCGCACGCATGGCGCGCTGGGCACGGTCCAGCCGGGCCTCGAACTCCGTTCCCGTGAAGTCGGCCTCAGTCATCCGCCACCCCCTCCGAGACGTGGATCAGCACCCGGGAGTTGCCGTCGAGGCCAGACCGGGTCGGGTCCGCCACCGCCTGCCGCAGCCCGGTCAGTCCGCCGGTGCCGGAGGGGCTGGAGGGGATGCCCGCCGCGGCCAGCCAGGCCGTTGTCGCCTCCGCCTCCGTGTCGGTCACCGTCATGAACCGGTCGGCAGCCTGCGCCAGGTACTTCAGCGCCAGGTGCGACGGTTCCTTGCAGTCCAGCCGACCCATGCAGGACGCCGGGCCGCTGGTGGTGACGGGACGGCCCGCCCGGATGCTCTCGATCAGCGCCGGTGCCCTGGACGGTTCCACCACCACGATGCAGGGCGCGTCGCCCCAGGCAGTGCGTGCCGCCGCCGCCGCCGCCGCGGCCATGCCGCCCACCCCGGCCTGCAGGAAGATGTGGGTCGGCGGTTCGGGGCACTGCGCGGCAACCTCGGCCCCCATGATCAGGTAGCCCTCCATGACATCGCGGGCCGGGGCGCTGTAACCGGCCCAGCTGCTGTCGGAGAGCAGGTTCCAGCCCTCCACCTCCGCCAGCCGCATTGCCTCCGCCATGCTGTCCTCGTAGACCGCGCCATGGCGGAAAACGCGCGCACCCTTGCCGCGCAGCCGCTCGGCGAAACCCTCCGGCACCGTCTCCGCCAGCAGTACCACCGCATCGGCACCGAACAGGGCTGCACCGGCGGCCATGGACAGGCCGTGATTGCCCGCGCTGGCGCAGACCCAGGTGGTGCCGGCCAGCGCCGTCGCATGGTTCTCCGCCGTACCTGCCCTCACGGCTTCATCAGCCGCGCGGGCGATGGCAAAGGCTGCCCCCAGCGCCTTGAAGCTGCCCAGCCCCATGCGGGCGCGCTCATCCTTCAGCCACAGGCTGCCGATGCCCAGCTCCGCCGCCAGGTCGGGCCGGTCGAGCAGCGGTGTCCGGTGTGCCGAGGGGCAGAGCGCGAACAGCCGCCGCGCCGCGCCGGCGTCGGTCACGACCTCTCCATCCGCCATGCTGCCGTCCGCCAGCACGTCCGCAGGCAGCCCGCGCCCGCGCCAGGGATTGTCCAGCATGTCGGTCCCGGCCTCGGTCATGATCGCCACTTTCCCCCTGTCGGCCATGCGCAAAGGGATGGGTGACACCTCCCCCGCAACACGGGCAGAATGTCCGGATGCTAAAGGGGAGGACCGATCGATGACACATGAATTCAAGGCAACACGGTTTGCCATTGGCGATGATGGTATCGCGCGCTTCACCATGACACGCGGCGATATCCTGAATCCGCTGACCCAGGACCTGCGCAACGACTTCGTGGCAATGCTGGACCAGGTGCAGGGCAACATGGACGTGAAGGCGCTGATCATCGCGGGCGAGGGACGGGCCTTCTCCGCCGGTGGCGACGTGAAGGGCATGGCGAAGCGGGAGTTCGCCGACCCCTCCGTGGCGCAGCAGCGCATGTACTCGACCCATACCTGGCTGGAGCGCCTGTGGAACCTCGACTGCCCGGTGATCGCCGTGGTGGACGGCCTGGCCTATGGCGGCGGCTTCGCCTTCGCGCTGCTGGCCGACTTCGTCTTTGCCGGGCCGAAGGCGCGGTTCTGCTCCGTCTTCGGGCGCATCGGCCTGATGCCGGACCTGGGCCTGCTCTACACCCTGCCGCGCGTGGTCGGCATGCAGGCGGCGAAGGACCTGATGTACACCTGCCGCTCCATCGACGTGGAAGAGGCGAAGCAGATGGGCATCGTCTATGCCATCCATCCCTCCGAGACCCTGATGGATGAGGTGGAGACCTTCGCCGGGCGGCTGGCGCAGGGGTCGAAGTCCGCGATCTCCGTCACCAAGCGCGCGGTCAACAAGACGTTCGAGGCCAGCTATGCCGAGACGGTGACGGCGGAATCGACGGGACAGCCGCTGCTGTTCACCACCGACTTCCACAAGGAGGCGGCGCGCCGCTTCGTGGAGAAGGAGCCGTCGCTGTATGACTGGGACCGCATGAACAAGTCCGGCTGAAACGGCCCGAACGCGACAGACGCAAGACCATCGAGGGGGAGGAGACAGGTTTGAGCAGCAAGGCGACCGATGTGGAGATCATCGATGTCCGGCCACATCACCGTGTCGATGATGCGGCGCTCGCCGCCTACATGGCGGAGAATGTGGAGGGCTTCAGCGGGCCGCTGACGGTACGGCAGTTCCAGGGCGGGATGTCGAACCCAACCTACATCCTGGAGACGCCGAAGCGGCGCTATGTCATGCGCAAGAAGCCGCCGGGCGAGCTGCTGAAGTCGGCGCACCAGGTGGACCGCGAATACCGGGTGATGAAGGCCCTGCGGGACACCGACGTGCCGGTGCCGGAGGTCCATTGCCTGTGCATGGACGATGCCGTGATCGGCCAGGCCTTCTACATCATGGAGCATGTGGAGGGGCGGGTGCTGATCGATCCCGCCGTGCCGTCCTTCACCAAGGCGGAACGCACCGCGCTGTATGACGACTGGCTGCGGGTGCTGGCGGCGATGCACATGGTGGATCACGAGGCGGTGGAACTGGGAGACTTCGGTCGCCCCGGCAACTACTACTCCCGCCAGATCTCCCGCTGGTCGAAGCAGTATGTCGCGTCGATCACGGAAGAGATCCCGGAGATGGACGCGCTGATGGAATGGCTGCCGGCCAACACGCCGGAGGCGGAGGAGGTCTCCATCGTCCATGGCGACTACCGCATCGGCAACTGCGTGCTGCACCCAACAGAGCCGAAGGTGATCGCGGTGCTGGACTGGGAACTGTCCACGCTGGGTCATCCGCTGGCCGACCTGGCCTATTGCTGCCAGGAATATTACGGCCACGCGGCGGCGGGCGGCTTCGCCCACCTGGATGACCCGCGCGAGATCGGCATCCCGACGGAGGAGGAGTTCGTCGCCCGCTACAGCGAACTGACCGGGCAGGGCGAGATCACCAACTGGCCCTTCTACATCGCCTATACCCTGTTCCGCTCCGCCGCCATCGTGCAGGGCGTCTACCGGCGCGGGCTGGACGGCAATGCCAGTTCCGACTCGGCGAAGAAGTTCGCCGGCTACGCCCAGCAGCGCGCGAAATGGGCCTGGAACGTGGTGAAGCAGGCAGGGCTGGACTGACAGGGGAGCCGGGCGTCACGACCGAATGCGCCGTCGTGAAGCCCGGTGACGACCCTGAGACACTGGGAACCCCCCCCACCTCGATCCTCCCCCGCCAGGGGGGAGGAAGGATACGGCGTCATCGTCCGCGCCCCTTCCCCCTCGACGGGGGAAGGCCGGGATGGGGGTGAGCGGCAGTTGTATCAGGCTCAGCTTGAGCCCCTGAAACGCTCGGCCACGCCGCCTCACCCGGCCTTGCGCTCGAGGTCCAGCAGGGCCTGCTTGCGGTCCAGGCCCCAGCGGTAGCCGTGCAGCTTGCCGTCGGAGCCGACGGCGCGATGGCAGGGCACGGCCAGGGCAACGGGGTTGAGGCCGCAGGCGCGACCGACCGCGCGGGCGGCGGTGGGCTTGCCCATCATCCCTGCCACCTCGGCATAGCTGCGGGTCTCGCCATAGGGGATTTCCAGCAGTGCCTGCCAGACCTGCCACTGGAAGGCGGTGGCGCGGACGTCGAGCGGCAGGGACGGATGCGGGCCGCGCTGGTCCAGGTAGGCGACAAGCTGTTTCAGCGCATCCTCCAGCCCGGTCCGGTCCTCCGTCAGCAGGGCGCCGGGATACTCGACCTCCAGATCCCGGGCCAGCTGCGCGGTGTCGTCGCCCAGGTAGACGGCGGAGACACCCCTGGCCGTCGCGGCGGCGAGCACGAGGCCCAGGTGGCTCTCCGCGAAGGCATAGTTGATGGCAATGCCGGTCGCGCCCTTCGCGTAGGTTCCCGGTGACATGCCCAAGGTCCGGTCGGCGCGTTCATAGACCCGGCTGGGGGAGCCGAAACCGGCCCCGTAGACTGCATCCGCCACGCCGTTGCCGTCCCGCAGCCCGGCCTTCAGCCGCGCCGTCCGGCGGGCGTCCGCGTAGTCGCGCGGCGACAGGCCCAGCGCGCGCTTGAACGCCTTCTGGAAATGCTGCGGGTTGAACCCGGCCCGGTCGGCCAGCGCCGCCAGTTCCGGCACGGCGGCATCCTGTTCCAGGCTGCGGTCGATGCGCCGTGCCGCATCCTCCACCGCCGCCATCATCGGATCGACCATGTCCAGCCGTTCGGGGCGGCAGCGGCGGCAGGGCCGGAAGCCGTCACGCTCCGCCGCGGCAGGCACATCGTAGAAGCGGACATTCTCCCGCTTCGGGCGGCGCGCGGCGCAGCCCGGGCGGCAATAGACGCCGGTGGTCTTCACGGCGAAGACGAACCGCCCGTCGAGGCGGGAATTGCGTTCGCAGACGGCGGTCCAGCGGTCCTGTTCGGTCATGGTGTCCTCCTTGGTCATGTCAGACACCATGATCCTCCCCGCGTGAGCGCTCTATCCGCTGCTTGTGGTCAATGTCAGGCCGCCGCCGAGCCCTCTCCCTGACGCCGGTGCACGCCCCAGGCAACCGGCACGTTCACGGGCAGGTCCATCATGATCTGCGCGTAGGCCTTGCCCTGGTTGTCGGTGCGCAGGCTGGCGATGCCGCCACCGCCCAGCGCGTCGTGCAGGAAGAAGTTCATCGCCCCGATGCCGGGAAGGTCATAGCGGTCGACGCGGATATCGCCGTCGAAGACATGCGCGAAATAGGCGCCCACGACCTCCGGCGTCAGCACCTGGCGCAGCAGCGGCAGGTATTCCGGGGCGCGCGCCACGATGCCGATATTGGCATGTGCGCCCTTGTCGCCGGAACGGCCATGGGCGATGGCCAGCAGCGGCACCTCCACCGTGGGGCCGTCCGCGGGGGCGGCGGGCACGGGGGCGGGCCGTTCGATCCTGGCCGGATCGAAACCGCCAGCCGTCGGGATATCGACCGCGATCTCCTGGCCGTCCAGCATCACCTTCACGTCCAGGTCGGACTTCGCGACCAGGCAGGAGAACAGGCGGATCACCGGCTGTGCCTTCGGGCGACCGCCACCGAAGCCCGTGGTGCCCTGGCTGAAGGAAGTGCCGGCCGGCGCGATCTCCTTCGCGAACATGGAAAGCGCCTTGGCGTCGGGGTGTTTCACGGCCAGCTTCATGATTGCCTCCCGCGCGGCAAGGGCGCGGGAATTGGCACCGTACATGGCTTCGCCACCCAGCACCTCGACACTGGTCTCGGTGTAGTCGCCCATGTTGCGCTCCGCCAGCATCCGCCGGGTGCGCTTCAGGATCGCGTCAGCGGTCTTGCGGCACTTGCCGACCGCGTCCCAGCCGCCGATGACCATGGTCGCCACCGCCTTGAACCCGTCCTGGAAGGTGGCCGAGACCTTGTAATGCGGGGTGGGGGGCAGGCCCTTCGTGCCGGTGACCCGGACCCGGTTCTGCCCGACCTCCGTCACTTCGACACCGGTGAAGTCGCAGGTCACGTCGGGCAGCATGTAGGCAGCCGGATCGCCGATCTCGTAGAGCAACTGTTCCTTCACCGTTCCCGGCACGACGATGCCGCCGGTCCCGTCGGGCTTGGTAACGGTGAAGCTGCCGTCGGCGGCGCATTCGGCGATGGGATAGCCGATGTCGTCCCAGTCCGGCACGTCATGGTAATCGGTGAACAGCCCGCCGGTGGCCTGCGCGCCGCATTCCAGGATGTGACCGCACAGGCTGCCGGCGGCCAGCAGGTCGTAGTCGTTCTCGGCCCAGCCGAATTCGTGCATCAGCGGGCCAAGCGTCACCGCCGAGTCCACCGCGCGTCCGGTGACGACGATCTGTGCCCCGGCGTCGAGCGCCCGCGCGATCGGGATGGCCCCCAGGTAGGCATTGATCGACCAGCACTTGTCGGGGAAGGCGGCGCCGGAGAACATCTCCGTCACCCCGGCGGCACGCAGCGCCGCCTCCTGCGGCAGCAGGTCGTCACCCTCCACATGCGCCACCTTGACCTTCACCCCGGCCTCCGCAGCCAGCGCGCGGATGGCGTCGGCGCAGGCAGCGGGATTCACGCCGCCGGCATTGGAGACGACGCGGATGTTCTTTTCCGCGATCTCCCGGATCACCTGTTTCAGCGCCACGGCAACGAAGTCGGTGGCGTAACCCGCGTTGGGATCCTTCGCCCGCATCCGGGCCATGATCGACATGGTGATCTCGGCCAGGTAGTCGAACACCAGGTAGTCCACCTCCGCGCGGCGGACCAGTTGCGGCGCGGCGACGCCGGAGTCACCCCAGAAGCCCGAAGCGCCCCCGATGCGAATGATCTTGTCGGTCATGAAATCCTCCCCAGGAAAGGCGTTCGCGGCACGCATGGTACCCGTTGGCGGAACCGCAGGACACTGCGTGCCCGCCCGCGACACGCACGCCGGATTCGTACCACGGCGCGTGCTGACCCGCCAACCGGTCTAGGTCTTCGTCTGCTGCTCCCGGTAGACGATGTAGAGGCCGCTGCAGACGATGATCGACGCCCCGATCCAGGTCCACTGGTCGGGGAAGGTGTCGAAGACGAAATAGCCCAGCAGGGTCGCGCCGATCAGCTGGCCATAGCCGAAGGGGGCCACGACGGAAGCCCGCGCATGCTGGAACGCCTTGACCACGAAGTAGTGGCCGAAGCCGCCCAGGGCGCCCAGCGACAGGAACAGCACCCAGTGCCAGATGGACCGGGGCATCTCCATGCCGTTGATCAGCAGGAAGCTGGCGATGATGCTGCCGACCAGGGCGGTGTAGGTGATGGTCGTCTCCGGCGTGTCCTCCGCCGAGATCTTCCGCGTCAGCACCTGGTAGAAGGCGTAGCAGACCGTGTTGCCGATCAGCAGCAGCGTCGCCCAGTGGAACTCGGCATGGCCCGGCCGGATGATGATCAGCGCCCCGGCAAAGCCGACACACACCGCGATCCAGCGGCGCAGGCCCACCTTTTCCCCCAGGAACGGCACGGAGAGCGCGGTCAGCAGGATCGGGCTGGTGAAGCTGATGGAGGCGGCGAGCGTCAGATCGACGAACTGCAGGGCATAGAAGTACAGCGCCGTGCAGGCAAACAGCAGCAGGGAGCGGAGGCCCTGCACGCCGGGCCGGTGCGTCACGAACAGCGACATGCCGAACCGGGGCGCGAAGGCGATGACCATGAAGACGAAGTGCCCGGCATAGCGGGCCCAGACGATCTGGCCGTAGGGATAGCCTTCCTCTCCCAGGTACTTCACGGCCGCGTTCATCGGCGGGAACATGGAGATCGCGAGACACATGAACACGATGCCGGTCAACGCGCTCGGCTCCCAGGCGGCCGCGCGCGCAGCCTTTCCCGTGGAATGGTCGTTGGCGATTGTCATTCGGGGCGGTCGGTCCTGATTTCCGTGAAGCGCAGTGATAACCCGTTCCGGCCCCGGTCAAGCATGCGTATATCGCAGGCGTCGCAACCGCCGTGCGGGACCGTCAGCCGCAATCAGAAGACGTCGCCGCCCTGGAAGATGCCGGCGGAGACGCAGAAGGCACGGACCTCCCCGCTCTCCAGCAGGGTACTGCGCCGGGTCCAGTACTCGGCCTCCGCCATCAGCAGCGGCTGCAGCTTGGGCGCGTCGGGCCCGGCTTCCTTCAGGATCGTGCCGACCTGGCTGAAGGCATCCCGGATGCCGGCCAGGTAGGCGTCGGTGATGTCGATGAAATCCGGCATGGTGAAGCCGATCTCGTAAAGCCAGTCGCGCGCGGTCTGCGGGTTCAGCAGGTACATCGGGCGCGGTTCCATGGCCGACCAGACCGCGACCTCCGGGCATTCCGGATCATCGCCGGTCAGGAACATGTCGGTGAAGACCAGCCGCCCGGTGGGTTTCATCAGGTGGAAGATGTGGTCGAACAGATGCTTCTTGCGCCGCACGGCCATGAAGCTGTCACGGGCGATCACCGCGTCGGCAAAGCCCAGGCGCAGGCCGGTGTCGTTCAGCTCGCGCCGGTCGATCTTCACGTTGGCACCGGATTTCTCCAGCCAGGCGACCCCGTGGTCGATCAGGCCGACCCGGTCCTCGAACGCGGTGACGGTGGCGCCGGTCTGCTGCGCCAGCCGCGCGCCGATGCCGCCGAGTCCGGCGCCCAGTTCGACGACGCGGGAATCCTTCTCCAGCGGCAGGTCGCTGTCCTGTTCCAGCGCACGGAACATGCGGTTCACCATGGCCTCGCCACCCGGCCAGACCAGGCCGTCGCCGAACAGGCTCTGCACCAGGTCGACCCGCGCGGCAGGCCAGACGGGATCATCCTCCACCGGACCCTGGGGCTGGAAGCTGCTGCCGGACCTTGCCTTGCCCTCCGGCCGGGTATCGGAGTCCCACCATGCGGCGAGCTTGCCGAACAGGCCCCCGCGCGATGTGCCGTGTCCCGATGCCATTGTCTTGTCCGCCGTCAGCGCCACTGCCCCTGACCCCGTGTCCTGGATGAAACCGAGGGTAGATTAGGTTCGGACCGGTTAATCCCGCGTAAACCGGCTGGGCTGCGGTGGTGGCCAGAGTCATGGCCTGGGGGCGGCGACACCGCAAATGTGATCGGTTGGCAGGCCTGCACATGACTGTTTCGTGTCAAGTGCCGTTGCCGCGCGACCGGTCGGGCCTTATGTTTGTCCCGGCCAGCGTGCGGCAATCGTTTTTTTGGGGAGTTCGGCGCCGACGGCACGAAGAAAAACTTGCGGAACCAGGTACCAGATTGAATGACCAACACTGCTGAGATTATCGAGCCGCGCGAGGGGCATCGCGAGGTTCTCGAGTCGGTTGTCGTGCGCTTTGCCGGCGACTCCGGCGACGGGATGCAGCTGACGGGAAGTCAGTTCACCCAGTCCACTGCGCTGGCCGGAAACGACCTGGCCACGTTCCCGGACTTTCCGGCTGAAATCCGCGCGCCCACGGGCACGACCTTCGGCGTGTCCGCGTTCCAGATCAATTTCGGCGCCCGCCGGGTGATGACCGCCGGTGACCAGCCCGACGTGCTGGTGGCGATGAATTCCGCCGCGCTGAAGGTGAATGTGGGCAACCTGCGCAAGGGTGGCCTGATCATCCTGGACAGCGGCACCTTCAAGGAACGCGACCTGCGCAAGGCCGGGTACGATGCGAACCCGCTGGAGGATGGCAGCCTCGATGCCTACCAGGTGGTCGAGATCGACGTGTCCAAGATGGTCGTGGAATCGGTCAAGGAATTCGGCCTCGGCACCCGCGACGCCCTGCGCTGCAAGAACATGTGGCTGCTGGGGCTGGTCTACTGGCTGTATGGCCGTGACCGGCAGCCCTCCATCGACTGGCTGAACGCCAAGTTCAAGTCGAAGCCGGAGGTGGCGGCGGCCAACATCGCGGCGCTGAACGCCGGCCACGCCTATGGCGAGACCGTGGAACTGCCGGGCGAGATCCTGGGCTACACGGTCGGTCCGGCAAAGATCGACAGCGGCCTGTACCGGAACATTGCCGGGGCGGAGGCGCTGGCCTGGGGGCTTGCGGCGGGCACGCAGCTTGCCGAGCTGCCGATGTTCTTCGGCTCCTACCCCATCACCCCGGCATCGTCGCTGCTGCACACTCTGGCGCGGCTGAAGCAGTTCGGCATCACCACCTTCCAGGCGGAGGACGAGATCGCCGCGGTGTGCGCCGCCATCGGTGCGTCCTATGCCGGGCAGATCGGCGTGACGTCCAGTTCCGGCCCCGGCATCGCCCTGAAGACGGAGGCCATCGGCCTCGCCATCATGGTCGAACTGCCGCTGGTGATCGTGAACTCGCAGCGCGCGGGCCCTTCCACCGGCATGCCGACCAAGACGGAACAGTCCGACCTCTACCAGGCGGTCTATGGTCGCAACGCCGACAGCCCGCTGGTGGTGCTGGCGGCCAGCGGTCCGGGCGACTGCTTCTATGCCGCCATCGAGGCGGTGCGGCTGGCGACGAAGTTCATGACCCCGGTCATGCTGCTGACCGATGGCTACATCGCCAACGCGTCGGAGCCGTGGATGATCCCGGACTTCTCCAGCTTCGAGAAGTTCCCGGTGAAGCAGCACACGGAAGTGGAAGGGTTCGAGCCCTATCACCGCGACCCGGAGACGCTGGCCCGTGTCTGGCCGGTGCCGGGCACGCCGGGGCTGCAGCATCGCGTGGGCGGTATCGAGAAGGACTTCACCACCGGCCACATCTCCTACGACTCGGAGAACCACCAGCGCATGACCGATGTGCGGCACGCCAAGATCGACGGCATTGCCAACCACATCCCCGAACTGGCGGTCGACCAGGGCGAGGCGGGCGGCAAGCTGGCGATCATCGGCTGGGGGTCCACCTATGGCCCGATCAGCCGCGCGGTCTCCAACATGCGTGACCAGGGCCGGGACGTGTCGCATATCCACCTGCGCCACATCTGGCCGCTGCCGCGGAATCTGGGTGACCTGCTGTCGTCCTATGACACCGTGATCTGCCCGGAGATGAACAACGGACAGCTTTCCACCGTGCTGCGCGCCGAATATCTGATCGATGTGAAGCCGCTGACGAAGGTGGAGGGACTGCCCTTCAAGATCAGGGAGATCGAGGCGGCCATCGAGGCCGCGCTCGACGCCTGAGGGGAGAGAGAACCATGAACCAGCAGGCACCCATCGCCTACAAGCCGAAGGATTTCGCCACGGACCAGGAGGTCCGCTGGTGCCCCGGCTGCGGTGACTACGCGATCCTGAAGGGGGTCCAGAAGGCCCTGGCCGACATCGGCACGGCGCCGGAGAACGTGGTGTTCGTGTCCGGCATCGGCTGCGCCGCACGGTTTCCCTACTACATTGAGACCTATGGCTTCCACACCATCCATGGCCGTGCACCGGCGGTGGCGACCGGTGTGAAGCTGGCCAACCCGGACCTGGATGTCTGGCTGGTCTCCGGCGACGGCGATGCCATGTCGATCGGCGGCAACCACATGATGCACCTGCTTCGCCGCAACATCGACGTGAACTACCTGATCTTCAACAACGAGATCTATGGCCTGACCAAGGGCCAGTACTCGCCGACCTCGCGCCTGGGCACCCGTTCGCCCTCCACGCCGGCCGGGTCGATCGATGCACCGGTGTCGGCCTGTGGCCTGGCGCTCGGGGCCGGGGGACGCTTCGTGGCGCGCGGCATCGATCGCGGCCAGAAGGACCTGCCGGGCATCCTGCAGCGTGCGCACGCCCACAAGGGCGCGTCGTTCGTCGAGATCCTGCAGAACTGCATCGTCTACAATGACGGTGTCTTCGACGGCGTCGTCGACAAGTCGGTCGCCGGTGAGGCCCAGATCCACGTGAAGCACGGGGAGCCGCTGCGCTTCGGTGCCGACAACGAGAAGGGCCTGCGCTTCGATGCCAAGGCCATGCGGCTGGAGGTCGTGACCGTGGGCCAGGACGGCGTCACGGAGGATGACATCATCGTCCATGACCAGACCAACCTGGCGCTGGCGCAGATGCTGGCGGCGATGGACCGGCCGGATTTCCCGGTCGCCGTTGGCGTGATCTACGACAACCCGACCGACGTGACCTACGACCAGGCCGTGACCGCCCAGAACGTGAGCGCGAAGGCGGATGCGAAGATCACCACCATCGACCAGCTGCTCCGTTCCGGGGCCACCTGGCAGGTGGACTGACCGGACTTGCCGGGGCCTGTCACCGACACCCTGCCTGACCTGACCCGCGCGGAGAGCTATCCCCGCTGGATCACGGATCGCATCCGCTATTGCGATACCGACCAGGCAGGGCACGTCAACAATGTCGCCTACGCCGCCTATGCCGAGACCGGGCGGCTTGACCTGATGCATGGCGTGATCCGGAAGCGGATGCCGGAGGGGCTGCGCTTCATCGCCGCCTCCATCACGGTCAACTACGTGCGCGAGACGCACTATCCGGGGGAGGTCCGCATCGGTACCGGCGTCGCCCGGATCGGCCGCACCTCGATCACCGTCGGGCAGGGCATCTTCAAGGATGAGCTGTGCGTGGCCACCGCGCTGGGCACCGTCGTGCTGCTCGACGGCTCCACGCCGATACCCCTGACCGAGGAACTGCGCGCGCTGGCCGAGAGCCTTTCCCTGGCCTGAGCCCCTGTTCCGGTCCCGATGATGCCCGCTGGGCAGATTCTGCCGGGACCAAGCTGCCGGGTCGGCAGGATTTGCCCGGCAAGAATTGCCCTGGTTAACGGGCTTTCTGAAAAATCATCTATTCTTCAATGGCTTGAGCGGTTTGGTTAACTGGCCTGACGGTTGCTCCTAGGGAACCGGGCAAAAAGCCCGCTGAACCCAAATGATCCAGAATGGAGAATGAAGATGCTGTCAGTGAACACCAACAATGGCGCGATGACCGCGCTGCAGAATCTGAACCAGACCAACAAGCAGCTGAACGAAGTTCAGTCCCGCATCAACACGGGCCTGAAGGTTGCGACCGCGAAGGATGATGGCGCCACGTTCGCCATTGCCCAGAACATTCGTTCCACCGTTGCCGGTCTGGACGCAGTGAAGGGAAGCCTGGATCGTGGCGTTTCCGCTGCCGACACGGCCATCGCGGCCGGTCAGGGTATCTCCGACCTCCTCATCGAGATGAAGGAGAAGTCGGTGGCCGCGACCGACGCGAGCCTGGACACGGCCAGCCGGACCGCCCTGAACAATGACTTCGCTGCCCTGCGTGATCAGATCTCGACCATCGTCAGCAACGCTGAGTTCGATGGCGTGAACCTGATCGACGGTTCCCTGTCCTCGATCGCCGTCCTGGCGAACGACGAAGGTTCCACGATCACGGTTTCTGCGCAGCAGCTGTCCGCCAACACCGGCCTTGGTGTTGCATCGGTCGACCTGACCACAGCAACCAACGCTGCGGCCGCCCGCAGTGCAGTCGAAGCGGCCATCCAGACCGCCAACTCGCGCCTTGCCTCGCTGGGTACGGATGCGAAGAGCCTCGAGATCCACAAGGATTTCGTGGGTCAGGTCCAGGATACGCTGACTGCCGGTATCGGCAACCTGGTCGATGCCGACCTGGCGAAGGAGAGCGCCCGCTTGCAGTCGCTGCAGATCAAGCAGCAGCTGGGTACGCAGGCCCTGTCCATCGCGAACCAGGCACCGCAGTCGATCCTCGGCCTGTTCTAAGCCGAGATCGCGTAACCGGGATATGGGGGCCCTGGCCCCCATATCCCCCGCGCGCTCCGTCCGGGTTGCTGCGTCGAGAACGACACCAAAACAAACCGTCGTCCGTGTTGCATCCTGAACCGGGGCTCGCCCATCGGGGGATGGCACTATGATTACCAACCTGGTGACGGACCTGTCCCAGGCTATCGGTCGGACACCGCCTGCAAGGGCCGTATCCGATCGTGAGACCGAGCCTGACAAATCGGTCCGACCCAAGGACTACAAGGCCGAACGCGAGGCCGCGCAGAAGGAAGAGGATGTCAAGGTGGACCGCCAGCGGATCACCGACACCATCACCGCCGCGCTGCGCGACGACTTTCCGGCCAATACCAACCTGCAGATCGATATCGCGGATGCTACCGGCAGCTTTGTCTACAAGGCTGTCGATCGTGATTCCGGCGAGGTCGTGAAACAGTTCCCCGCCGCCGACGTGCTGGAGCGGCTGGAACGCATGGCCAAGCTGCAGGGCCTGGGAATCGACAGCCAGGTCTGACCAGGCACCGGTTGCCTGATCAGTACCGGGCCTCCAGCCCGACCGGCGCCGTATCGGCGCCGCTGGAATCGCGCGCTCCATCGACCGCGCCCGCCAGGTCCGAAAGCCAGGCGGGGCGCGATGGCGCGTGGAGCATCGACAGCATCAGGTGCATCCCCTTCGGCTGCTGCGTCAGGCCCGGCAGCCAACCCTTCTCCGTCATCAGCTCGGCAACCCTGAACATGTCGAGACTGTCACTGCCGAAGCAGATGATCGTCAGGTCGGGTTCGGCATGCAGCTTCAGCTCCGGCAAGGCCCGGATGCCGTCACGGTAGGCCCCGGCATTTGCCAGCAGATCCGCCGCGATGGCGCGGTACCCGGCATGTCCCAGGTGGTTCATGACCGCCCAGGCACCTGCCACGCCGCCGCCGGGCCGTGTCCCCACCAGGGTCTGCGTCACGAAGCGGCCATTGGCCCAGACATCCAGGTCGAAGGCATTGCGCGCCATGTCCTCCGGATCGCGGAAGAACACGGTGGAGGCCGGCTTGGGACAGAATCCGAACTTGTGCAGGTCGGCGGAGAGGGAGTGCACGCCCGGCAGCGAAAGGTCATAGTCCGGCAGGTCCGCGCCGTTGGCACGGGCGAAGGGCAGCACGTAGCCGCCGACACAGGCATCGACATGCAGCCAGAGGTCCTGCGCCAGCGCCAGCTCCGACAGTTCGCTGACCGGATCGACCACGCCGAAGGGAAAGCAGGGCGCGGAGCCGACGATCAGCATGGTGTCGCGGTCAATGGCCTGCGCCATCGCTGCAGGGTCGGCGCGCCGGTCGTCGCGCAGGGAACAGCGGCGGACATCGATGTCCATGGTGACCGCCGCCTTCTCGAACGCGGGGTGCGCACTTTCCGGCAGCACCATGTTCAGCGTGCGACCGCGCCCATGCCGTGCCCTGTGATGCTCCCGCGCGGCCTTGACCGCCAGGAAGATGCTCTCGCTGCCCCCGCTGGTCATGTGACCGACCGCCTCGTCGGGCGCACGGAACAGGCCGAGCGCCATGGCGATGACGTCGTCCTCCATCCGTTTCAGGCTCTGGAAGGCGCGCTTGGCCCCCAGCGCGTTCTCCGAGAAGAACTGGTTGAAGGCGGCCTGTCCGACCTGCTGCACGCTGTCGGTTGCCTTGAAGACGAACAGCGGGGCCTTGCCGCCGCGCCAGTCCGTGTCGCCCGCCGCCATCTCCGACATGCGTCGGGAAAGCTCGGGCCATTCCGTGCCATGTTCAGGCAGTTCCATCCGTCTCATGACGGACAGGATAGGTCAGTCGATGGATTTGAGATAGGCAATCAGGTCGTTGCGCATGCTGCCGCGCTTGATGCCGACGAACTGCATCACCGTGCCGGGGATGAATTCGCGCGGATCGCGGATGAACTTGCGCAGGTTCTCCTCCGTCCAGATCATCCCCTCCGACTTGCGGGCCAGGAATGCGTCCGAATAGCGGTAGTCGGGGGAACTGGCGACCGGCTTGCCGACAATGCCGTTCAGCTTCGGTGCCGCCAGCGGATCACCGGGCAGGGGAATGTGGCACTGCGCGCAGTACTGCCGGAAATCAGCCTCGCCCTGGACTGCATCGCCCTGCGCCAGGGCCGGTCCCGCCGAAAGGGCGAGAAGCATGAATGTGGCCCTTGCCGAGTGCCTGAGGAGGTTGCGCATGCCGTCTGACTCCTGTGCCGAACTGTCCGATCCAGCGTTCAATCTGGCGATCGGTTCGCGCCATTCAATGGTCGCCGTCACTCCAGCGGCAATTGGCGCCGCAGCCATCCGGGACCGGCCGGGCTGCCCAGCATGCCTTCGCCGATGTCGCGCACATTGCCGAAGCCGTGACGGCGCAGCAGGTTCGCGGCGTCGCTGGAGCGGACCCCGCGGGCACAGATCAGGGCCACCGGCCTGCTGCGGTCGCCGCCGACGATGGCCAGCACGTCGTCCAGGAAACCGCTCTCCCCGCCGACCTGCCACCAGCTTGCGCGCGCGGCCCCCTTCGGCACGCCGGTCCATGCCCATTCAGGGGCA
This sequence comes from Minwuia sp., assembly GCA_965228535.1. Taxonomy (GTDB): domain Bacteria; phylum Pseudomonadota; class Alphaproteobacteria; order Minwuiales; family Minwuiaceae; genus Minwuia. Next base: position 1,060,048 of record CBDDHU010000004.1, read on the forward strand.
TTGCGAACGTCGATGATGGTCAGCCGGCCCTCCTGCGTCTCCGACCATGCCTGCACCGGCGACAGCAGCGCGGTCTCGGCGGACACGGTCCAGGGGGGCAGCAGCACGAAGATGAGCAGGAGGATCGCGGGCAACCGGTTCATGGCGCGCAGCAGACCCGCATTGCCTGCCCGCCGCAACTCAATGCCGCGTGAAGCGCCGTCAGAGGAAGCCATGCTCACGGAACCAGTCCAGGCTGGCCTCCGTGGTGGTGGAGGGGTTGTATTCCAGTCCGACAGGGCCGGGATAGGCCATGTCGTCGACCAGCCGGAGGAACCAGTCGAAATCGACCTCTCCCGCGCCCGGCTCGTGACGGTCCGGCGGGTTGGCGATCTGCACGTGACCGATGCGGTCGAACAGGTGGCGGAACGCCCGGGTCAGGTCGCCCGTCATGATCTGCGTATGGTAGGCATCGAACTGCAACCGGACATTGTCCGCCCCGATACGGTCCAGCAGGCGGCAGGCATGGTCGTTGGTGGACAGGAAGTATCCGGGGCGGTCGACGAGGTTCAGCGGCTCCAGCATCAGTCTCGGACCCTCCGGCCCGGCCTGCACCGCCGCCTGGCGCATGTTGGCAACCAGGCAGTCGTTCGCTGCCTGGCTGTCCGGGTCACCATGACCGGCCATGACATGGATGCCAGCCGCGCCGATGCTGCGCGCCATGTCCAGGGCTTCCGCGATCAGCCGCTCGAACAGGTCGCGCCGGGCGGGGTCGGCGGCACAGCCTATGTCACCGGCCTCGGCATCGATCATCGGCGAGTTGATCAGTGCGATCCGCACACCGGCATCACCCGCTGCGTCACGGATCGCGTCGGCACCGTGGGGATAGGGGGCGAGGATCTCGACCGCGTCGATCCCTGCATCCCGAGCCACCTGGAACCGGGAAAGGAATGGCCGTTCGGTGAACAACAGGTCTATGTTTGCATCGAACCGGGGCATCGCTGTCCCTCCCTGCGACGTGTTTCCAGAGGTGGTCACTATTTCCACTGCAGCGCCCCGAGGCAACCATACCTCCGACGCGGCCTGGCTCGAACAGGGGCAGGGGGGTGTGCTGCACCTGCGGGGCGGCTGGACAGTGGCCCACGCCCGGCTGATCGACCGGCTGATCGCGGAGGTGCGGTTCGAACCCGGTGCGGTAAGGCAGTTCGACCTGGCACAGGTCAGCGGCTTCGACACGACGGGGGCGTGGCTGTTGCTGAAACTGGCCGACCGGCTGTCGGTCCCCGTGCCGGACGGCATCACCGCCGCGCCGCACGGGGTGCCGGAACTGGTGCAGCGCGTTGCCGCCGCCAGGGCGGAACCCGCGGAGCCGGTCCGTCGCGGCAATGCCTTCATCGTCGTTCTCGCCCGGCTGGGCAACGCGACCCTGGAGGCAGGGCGGGAGGCCGGTTCGATGCTCGGCTTCCTGGGGGCGACGGTGGCAGCAGGCATGGTCGCGCTGCGCCGCCCGGGACGGCTGCGCCTGACCGCCACGGTGCACCACATGGAACGCGCGGGGCTGAACGCCCTGCCGATTGTCGGGCTGATCTCCTTCCTGGTCGGCGTGGTGCTGGCATTCCAGGGCGCGGCACAGCTGCAGCGCTTCGGTGCGGAGATCTTCGTGGTCAACCTGATCGGTGTCTCCGTGCTGCGGGAGATCGGGATCCTGCTCACGGCCATCGTCGTCGCGGGCCGGTCCGGCAGTTCCTATGCCGCCCAGCTCGGGTCGATGAAGGTGAACGAGGAGGTCGACGCCCTGAGGGCGCTGGGTCTCGATCCGGTGGAGGTGCTGGTGCTGCCCCGGGTGCTGGCCCTGTTCCTGATGATGGGACCGCTGGCGCTGTTCGCCGACCTGATGGGGCTGATCGGCGGTGGGCTGATGGCCTGGGTGGCGCTGGACATCCCGCCGACACTCTATGTCGACCGGCTGGTGAACGCGGTGTCCCTCTCCACCCTGATGGTCGGGCTGGCCAAGGCGCCGGTGTTCGGGGCGCTCGTGGGGCTGGTCGGTTGCTATGCCGGGCTGCGGACCGGAGGCAGTGCCGACTCGCTGGGCCGACAGACAACCGTCGCCGTGGTCCAGGCGATCTTCATCGTCATCGTCGTCGATGCCATTTTCTCCATATTCTTCAATATCGTGGGGGTATGAACGAAGATGGAAGATGAGCCGATCATCCGCGTCTCCGGACTCGTCACCCGGTTCGGCCCCCAGGTGGTGCATGACGGGCTGGACCTGGAGGTGCGGAAGGGGGAGGTGCTGGGCGTGGTCGGCGGATCGGGCACCGGCAAGTCGGTGCTGCTGCAGACCATCATCGGCCTGAACCGTCCGGCGGCGGGCCGGATCGAGGTCTTCGGGCAGGAACTGGCGCGCCTGGAACCTGCGGACCGCCGTGCGGTCGAGCGACGCTGGGGTGTGCTGTTCCAGGACGGGGCGCTGTTCAGTTCCCTCACCGTGGCGGAGAATGTCGAGGCCCCGATGCGGGAACATGCCGACCTGCCGAGGGCACTGATGGACGAACTGGCCGGGCTGAAGGTGGCCATGGTGGGCCTGCCGCACGATGCCTGCGGCAAGCTGCCGGCGGAGCTGTCGGGCGGCATGCGGAAGCGGGCCGGGTTGGCCCGGGCGCTGGCCCTGGACCCGGAGATCGTCTTCCTGGACGAGCCGACGGCGGGGCTGGATCCGGTAGGGGCGGCGGAGTTCGACCTGCTGATCCGGGAACTGTCGGACACGCTGGGGCTGACGGTCTTCATGGTGACCCACGATCTGGACAGCCTGTATGCGATTTGCGACCGTGTGGCGGTTCTGGCGGAGCGGAAGGTCCTGACCGTCGCGCCGATCGCGGAACTGGAGACGCATCCGCATCCCTGGCTGCAGTCCTACTTTCACGGCCCCAGGGCGCGCGCGGCCCGAAAAGCGAGGCAATGATGGAAACCCGTGCCAGCCACGTGCTCATCGGCAGTGCGGTCTTGCTGTTCACCCTGGTGTTCATGGGCATGGTGGTGTGGCTTTCGAGCGGTGATATCGACCGCGATACAAAGACTTACGACATCTTCTTCAGGGGATCCGTTGCCGGTCTCGCGGTCGGTGGTGATGTGCGCTATCGCGGCATCCGCATCGGGCGGGTACAGGACATCGTGATCGACGAGGATGATCCGAGCCAGGTCCGGGCGGTGGTGGAGATCGACCGCGACACGCCCATCCGCGAAGGCGACGTGGCCAAGCTGAAGCTGCAGGGAATCACCGGCGTCGCCTATGTGAACATCGAGGGCGCGGTGGCGCGTAGCCCGCGCCTGTCCACCCCGCCGCTGGCCGAGCGCCCGATCATCCCCTCCGCACCGTCGGAGCTGGAACGCCTGTTCTCCGGCGCGCCGGAACTGCTCGGCCGGGCCATCATCGTCTCGGAGCGGCTGGCCGACCTGCTGGGGGAGGACAACCAGGCCCAGTTCGCCGGCATCCTGGCCGACCTGAAACTGCTGACGGGAACCCTGGCCAGCCAGCAGTCGGGGATCGAGAACACGCTGATCGCGATGGAGCGAAGTGCCGCCAGCGTCGCCTCTGCGGCGGGCAAGGCGGATGCGCTGGTGGATGACCTCAGCGAGACGATGGCGATAGCGCGCGGGACCATGGTCGGCATCGACCAGGCGGTCTCGGTGGATTTCGGCGCGCTGGTCAACGAACTCCGGGCGACCAACCGCGACCTGGCGGCGACCATGGCCTCGGTGAACCGGATCGTGCAGGGCAGTGAACAGCCGCTGGTGGACTTCACCCATGACGGGTTGTCGGAGGCCCAGCGCTTCATCACGGAGGCGCGGCTGATGGTGGCCGCGATCTCCCGCCTGACGGAGCGGCTGGAAGCAGGCGGAGCACAGACCCTGCTGGGGGTCGAGGCGGCGGAGGTGGATGCGGAATGAAACGGACGGGCCGACTGACGCTGGTCATGCTCTCGCTGGTGGCGGCGCTGGGCGTTGCTGCCTGCGGCAACTTCCTCGGCGTGCCGAAGGCAGCATCGAACATCTTCACCCTGACGCCGAAGAGCACCTTCCAGGCCGGTCTTCCGGCGGTGGACTGGCAACTGGTGATCGAGGAGCCGCTGGCTGCCGGGGGGCTGGACAGTTCCCGCATCGCGGTTAAGCCGAACGAGGTGGAGCTGAAGTACTTTTCCGACAGCCGCTGGACGGAACGCGCGCCGAAGATGATCCAGACCCTGCTGGTGGAAAGCTTCGAGAACAGCGGCACCATCGTCGCGGTGGGTCGCCAGGCCATCGGCCTGCGCTCCGACTTCAGCCTGAAGACCGAACTGCGCGAGTTCCAGGTGGAGCCCTATCGCGGCGGCGTGGTCCGGGTGCGGGTCAATGCCAAGCTGATCCGCCAGCCGCGCCAGATCATCGTCAATTCCGCCAGTTTCGAGGCCACGGCCAGGCCCGAGGCAACCGGCATGCGCGCCAATGTCCGCGCCTTTGACGCGGCACTTGGGGCGGTCCTGCGCGACATTGTCGAATGGACGATCCTGGAGGGGCAGGCCGCGCACGCCGCCGCACGGCGCTAGGGGGCGTTCCATGTCCCGCGTGAGACGCAGCGCAGTCGGGATCCTGGTTGGGCTGGCAATCGTGACCGTGACGGCCCTGGCGGGCGCACTGATCGCCCGCAAGTCGCTGGTCGAGTTTCTCGCCGTAACCTACCTGGAACGCCAGGGCATCTCGCCGGTCGAGCTGGATGTTGCCGCGCTGGACCTGTCAGGTATCGGGCTGCGGGGCATCAGGATCGGGTCTGTCACTGCGCCCGGCATCCGCGTGAACAACCTCCGGCTCGACTTCGACGGAACGGAGATTTCTGCCGTTCAGGTTCAGGGCCTGTGGGTGCGGGCGTCCTACGAAGGTGGCGTGCTGGATGTCGGTCCCCTGAGCAGCCTGTTGCAAGGGACGGAGACAACGGCAGAAACAACTTCCACGCCTTCGCTGCCCGCCGACCTGCCGCCGGTGACCATCGACGGGGCCAGGCTGAGCCTCACGCTGGCGCGGGACTTCCTGATGCTGAGCCTGGACGGAAGCTATCTGCTCGAAAGCGGGCGCATGACCGGTGCCGGCCCGGTCCGCCTCAGTGGTTCCCGGGCCTCTGGTTCCGGGACCATGGAACTGGTGCTGGAACGGGATCTCACCGGTGGCGTGGTGATCGCGACGCAGGAGGTGGCCCTGTTTCCGCCCCGCCTTCGCGAAGGGGTCCGCCTGGACCGGCTCGACCTGGAACTGACCCGGCAGGCCGACATGCTGACGGCCGACCTGATCGCGGCCCTGGGTGGGGGAGATGTCTCTGCCAGCGTGCTGGTCGCCGCACCGTTCGAAAGCCCGGCGGTGGACATCGGCGTCCAGGCGACCCTGCCGGACCTGGGGGTGCTGGACATGTTGCTCCCCAGGACGGGCGAGGGGAACGGCACTGCAGGCAGCAGCCTGGCGGGTGGATCGGCAGACATCGCGTTGGCAATGGTGGCAACAACGCGGGCCGACATGATGGCACCCGACCTGTCGGACATGCTGCGCAACGCTGCGGGTGAGGCGGAACTGACCGGGATGGTCCGCTTGCCCGCCGATGCTCATCCCCTGCACCAGTACCTGGGCGCGGCTGCCGTCGACCTGGCGATGAGTGGCAGGATCAGGAACGGAGAAATCTACTTCAACATCAACGAATTGTCCGGAAAAGCTGATGTAATTTCCGAGAATTTATCGGCATCCGGTGTCAACTTCCTGCATGACGAGACAGTGTCCTTCCGCGCCATGTCGGGGCAAGGCGGTTCGGTGGCGATGCAGGGAACGTCATCCGCGACCCTGAATGGCGCGGTGCAGGTGAGCAGTCCGCCGCTGCGACTGGATGGGGACCTCGGTACCGTGAACATCTCGGAGCGCGGCCTGGAGTTGCTGAATGCCGACCTGCGGCTGACCGGCCTGACCCTGTCCGGCCTGTCCCTCGCAGACCATAGCTTGCCTGAACTGTCTCTGCGGCAGGTGCGCTATGGCGGCCATGTCCGTCTTGCGCAGACGATGGCGTTGCGGGGGAGGCTGGTGGCAGGGACGGAAACACTCGCCCTGGGCGTGGCGACGGCAGAAGAGGCGACGGTGGCGCTCGACCTCGACCTGGCGGCCGAGAGTGCCGCGCGGTACCGGGTCCGGCTGAACGGGCAGTTGCAGTCGGAGACCGTGTCGGCGGCCGACGATGCCATGGAACTGGACCGGCCGCGCCTGGCATTCGAGAACATCAGCCTTGCCCGCGTGCCGGGCAGGGGGATCGACCTGGAGGGTGTCGTGACCGTGAGTGCAGGATCGTTGTTGCTCGCGGACATGCCGGAAGAAACCATCACCTTCAATCCATTACGAGTGGATATTGATGTTGATGGTTATGAGTTGGGAAGCCTGTTCGGCACGCTTGACCTGCGCAGTGACGGGCTCGCGGCCACCGGTCTGGGCCGGACCGGCGCGATCGACGTCCGGGGCCGCCTGCTGCCCTCACCGCAGAGCCTGAACGCCCGTGTCGCCGTCGCCGGTATCCGGATCGGGGCAGCGGATCTGGAACTGCCACCGCTGGCCTTCGACGGGGAGATGAAGGCGACAGCGGAGGCGGGGAGCCTTTCCGGCAGGTTCAGCACCGGACCTGTCGTGATCGATGTGACTGCCGAGACGAGTTCGGCGGCGGGGGGACCGACCGCGAGCCTGACCTTGCCGCAGACGCCGCTGCCCTTGCTGTCCGACCTGTTGCGCGATGTGCTGTTGCCCGCCGACATGGCCCTTCCGGCGGGGACCGTTTCAGGTGCCGTGAACCTCGTGCCTGGCGATCCGCCCCTTGCTGACCTGGAACTGGACCTTGCCAACGGCAGCGTGGCGATGCCGGAGGTGGGGCTGGCGGGGATCAACACGCGGCTGAGGCTGGAGAGCCTGTTGCCGCCGCGTACCGCCGAACCGCAGACCGTGCGCATTGCCCTGCTCTCCGGCCCGGCGGACATGCGGGACATCGTGCTGCAGTTCGAACTGGCGCAGGACGGCGATGAAACACTTGCCCGCATCCTTGACCTGCATGGTGACCTGCTGGGCGGCCGGATGGCGATGCAGCCCTTCGACCTGCGGCAGGATGAAACGCGCCGGACGATCGCTGTCGGGCTGGAGCGCATCGACATGGCGGAGATCGTCAACCTGGTGGGGCTGGAGGATTTCGTGCTGACCGGCAGCCTGTCGGGCACCCTGCCGGTGGAGATCGTCGGTGAGAACGGCATCGTGGTGCGGCAAGGCAAGCTTGTGGCCGACGGGCCGGGACGGCTGCAACTGGACGGGGAGACCCTGCGCGGCGTGCTGGGGCAGCAGGGCGGCAAGGAACTGGACCTGATGATCCGCACGCTGGAGGACTTCCGCTATGACCTGCTGGAGATCAGCATCGACAAGCCGCTGCAGGGTGAATCGCGGATGCTGGTGACGCTGGGCGGTCTCAACCCCGCGGTGCTGGACGGCCATCCCTTCCGCTTCAACATTTCGGTGAGCGGAGATGCGGATCGCCTTCTTGCCACCATATTGACGGTCTATCGGGCATCCAGCGGCGTGATCGAGCAGGGTATCAAGTCCTTGCAGTAGATGCGGTCTGGTCGCAGCATGGCGGAACGTCACTTTCGGGAAGATGCACATGACAGCGGGATCGGTTGACTGGCGACGACGGCGTGGCGCGGGCATGGTCGGCGCGGGTGGTGTTGCCCTGCTGGGTGCCTTGCTGGCCGCCTGCACGCCGACGGTGCAGGTGGAGGCACCGAAGGAGCCGATCACCATCAACCTGAACATCAAGCTCGATGCCGATGTGCGGGTCCGGCTGGAGGAAGCCGCCAAGAAGGATATCAAGTCCAATCCGGGGATTTTCTGATGTTGCGCCGTACCTTTCTCGTTGCTGCCGCCGCGACCGCTGCCTCTCTCGCCTTCGGGGCGGCGCCTGCCCTGGCGCAGTCGCTGGATGACCTGCGTGGATCCGGGGCCGTGGGGGAACGTTTCGACGGCCTGCTGGTGGCCCGCGACGGGTCGGCGGCGACGCGGCAGTTCGTCGAGACCGTGAACGCGCAGCGCCTGGCCATCTATCGCGACCGCGCCGCGGCCCAGGGCGTTTCGCCCGAACAGGTAGGTCGCGTCTATGCCCAGCAGATCCGACAGGCCGCACCGCGCGGAACATGGTTCCTCGAGGCCAATGGCAACTGGACCCGGTGAGCCTGTCACGGTACTGAAACATGCCGGGATCAGGGGCCCGGCATGGAACCATTGGGGGCGGGAAGACCGAGATGTTCAATCAGTTGAGGCTCGATAACCGGATTGCGCTGGTGACGGGTGCCAGCCGGGGGCTTGGCCGTTCGATCGCACTGGGGCTGGCGTCCGCCGGCGCGCGCGTCGTGGTGAACGCACGCAACGAGGATGAGCTGGCAAAGGTCGTGACCGAGATCGAGCACAAGGGCGGGCAGGCCGACCTGCGCTGCTTTGACGTGACCGACGAGGAGGCGGCAAAGGCAGCGCTGGCTTCCATCGTCACCGATCACCGCCGTCTCGACATCCTGGTGAACAATGCGGGCACCATCGTCCGTGCCCCGCTGCTGGAAAGCACCACCGATGACTTCCGCAAGGTCGTGGACACGAACCTGACCTCGCTCTACGTGCTGTCGCGGGAGGCGGCGCGGCTGATGGTGCCGCGCGGCTATGGCCGCATCGTCAATATCGGCTCCGTCATGTCGCAGATCGGGCGGCCCAACATCGTCTCCTACGTCTCCACCAAGCACGCCGTCGCCGGCCTGACCAAGGCGCTGGCGAACGAACTGGCGGAACATGGCATCAGCGTCAACGGCATCGGCCCGGGCTATTTCGGCACCGAGTTCAATCGTCCGCTGATGCAGGACGCCGAGTTCACCGCGATGGTGGAGGGGCGGACGGCAATGGCGCGCTGGGCCGACCCCGACGAGATCGCCGGTGCGGCGATCTTCCTGGCGTCGGAGGCAGCGTCCTATGTCACCGGCCACATGCTGATGGTCGATGGCGGCCTGACCATCAAGCTCTAGACCGTTCCTTGTCCAGTTGGCTCCGGCACGGTCTGCTGCTGCTGGCCGTGCTGCTGCCTGCTGCATTCTCCGTCGCGATTTCCACCGACCTTCGGGCCAGCGAGACCGTGACCGCTCAGGCCACGGGCCGGATCAACCATGCCGGTTTCCGGAACCGTTCGCACTGCACCGGCTTCGTCGCGACGGGCGGGCACGTGGTGACGGCGGCACATTGCCTTCCCGGCTGGGACGGGGAGCAGGTGCATTTCCTGCGTGGCTATGACCGTGGCGACCTGGCCCAGCACGTGGTCGCGCCACGTGCCGCCTGGCGGACGGTGCGCGGCAGGGACATCGCGGTGCTGTGCAACGCGGCCCCGGATGCGCCGGCGCTGGGGCTTGGCGTGGCGCGGGTGGAGCCGGGTGATCCGCTGCTCGTGCCCGGCTACTCGGTGCCCCGCGCGCACATGCTGCAGCATCACCGCTGCCAGGCCTGGAAGGTGGAGGATGGCGGCGCGATCCGCGTCGCCTGTCCGGTGCCGCCCGGCACCTCCGGCGCGCCGGTGCTGCAGCAGGCGCCGGATGGCCTGAGGGTTGTCGGGGTGATGTCGGCCAGCAGCCGCAGCGCGGCGCGTGCCGATGCCCTGGATGCGGCGGTGCTGGCCCCCTGTGCGGTGCCCTGAAATCCGTGCAATGATCCCTCTGGATGCTGACAGGAGTGGCGGATGCTGGATCAGTTGCGCGCGCAGATGCGGTCCCGGGTGCGGGCCGACGAGGTGGAGGCTGTCGGCCATCTGGCCGCGCAGGCACGGCTGACCGACGCCGACCGCACGGCCATTTCGGAGCGCGCCGCCCACCTGGTGCGGGCCGTCCGCTCCGGCGGTGCCCCGACCATGATGGAAAGCTTCCTGGGTGAGTACGGCCTGTCGACCAGCGAGGGCGTGGCGCTGATGTGCCTGGCGGAGGCGATGCTGCGCGTGCCGGATGCGGAGACCATCGACGACCTGATCCAGGACAAGATCGTGCCGCACGACTGGGGCGCGCATATCGGCGATTCGGGATCGCTGATGGTCAATGCCTCGACCTGGGCACTGATGCTGACCGGCCAGATGCTGGATGATCGGGACGGCGGCGTGGTGGCGACCCTGCGCGGCATGGTCCGCAGGCTGGGGGAGCCGGTGATCCGGACCGCCGTGACCCGCACGATGCAGGAGATGGGCAACCAGTTCGTGCTGGGCCGTACCATCGAGGAAGCGATGAAGCGCGCTGACCGCATGATCGCCAGGGGCTATCGCTATTCCTTCGACATGCTGGGGGAGGCGGCGCTGACCGCCGCCGACGCCGACCGCTACCATGCGTCCTACGCCAACGCGATCGCCCGGCTGGCGGCGCATGGCCGCGACACCGGCATGCATGAGAGCACCGGCATCTCCGTGAAGCTGTCGGCGCTGCATCCGCGCTACGAGTTCGCGCAGCGTGACCGGGCCGTGCCCGAGCTGGCGGCGCGGACACTGGAACTTGCCCGTGCCGCCCGTGATGCCGGCATGGGCTTCAACATCGACGCGGAGGAGGCGGATCGCCTCGACACCTCGCTGGAGGTGATCGGGCGGGTACTGGAGGATCCGACGCTGGAGGGCTGGGACGGTTTCGGCGTCGTGGTCCAGGCCTATGGCCCCAGGGCGCACCTGGTGATCGACTGGCTCCACGCGCTGGCGCGGAAGCTGGACCGCCGCATCATGGTGCGGCTGGTCAAGGGCGCCTACTGGGACACGGAGATCAAGCGTGCGCAGGTGATGGGGCTGGACGGCTTTCCCGTGTTCACCCGGAAGGTGCATACCGACATCAGCTACCTGGCCTGTGCGCGGAAACTGCTGGAGGCGCGGGACCGCATCTATCCCCAGTTCGCCACCCACAATGCCCATACGGCGGCGGCGGTGCTGCACCTCGCGGGCGAGGCGCGGAAGGGCTTCGAGTTCCAGCGCCTGCACGGCATGGGGGAGCGGCTGCACGAGATCCTGAAGGCGGAGAGCGGGGTTCCGTGCCGCATCTATGCGCCGGTTGGCGCGCACAGCGACCTGCTGGCCTACCTGGTGCGGCGGCTGCTGGAGAACGGGGCCAATTCCTCCTTCGTGCACCAGATCGTCGATCCGGCCATCGCGCCGGAGACCATCGCCGCCGATCCGCTGCTGGGCATTGCCGACGGTGTCAGCGCCAATCCGGCGATCCGCCGCCCGGCCGACCTGTTCAGGCCCGGGCGTGCCAATTCCATCGGCATCGACCTGACGGACCCGCTGTCGGTGCAGCGGGTGGAGGAAGGCCGCGCGCCGTTCGCCGCCCCGCACGTCTGGCAGGCCGGTTCCGGTTCCGCCGGAACGCGCGACGTCACCAATCCGGCCCGGCCGGGGGAGGTGGTGGGGCAGGTCGCCGAAGCAACGGCGGAGGATGCCGTGGCTGCCATCGACGCGGCGGTTGCGGCGTTTCCGGACTGGTCCTCGACCCCGGTCGCCGACCGTGCCGCGATGCTGCGCCGGGCCGCCGATCTCTACGAAGCGCACATGGCGGAATTCATGGCGCTGGCCACGCGGGAGGCAGGCAAGTCGCAGGCCGACGGCGTGGCGGAGGTGCGGGAGGCAGTGGACTTCCTGCGCTACTACGCCGAGCAGTCGGCGACGGCGGAGCAGGAGGGCGTGGCGCGGGGCGTGATCGTCTGCATCTCCCCCTGGAACTTCCCGCTCGCCATCTTCACCGGGCAGGTCGCGGCGGCGCTGGTCACCGGCAATGCCGTCATCGCCAAGCCTGCCGAGCAGACACCGCTGATCGCCGCGCGCGCCGTGGCGCTGCTGCATCAGGCGGGAATACCACGGGACGTGCTGCACCTCGTCTGCGGCGATGGCCCCTCCGTCGGGCAGCCGCTGACCGCCGACCCGCGCATTGCCGGGGTCTGCTTCACCGGCTCCACCGAGGTCGCGCGGATGATCGAGGGGCAGCTGGCGGAAACCGCCCCCGACGCGATGCTGATCGCGGAGACCGGTGGCCTGAACGCGATGATCGTCGATTCCACCGCACTGCCCGAGCAGGCGGTGCGCGACATCGTCGCCAGCGCGTTCCAGAGCGCGGGGCAGCGCTGTTCCGCCCTCAGGATGCTCTACGTGCAGGAGGATGTGGCCGAGCGGATGCTGGAGATGCTGTCCGGCGCCATGGATGCGCTGCAGGTCGGCGATCCCTGGAACCTGAGCACGGATGTCGGTCCCGTCATCGATGCGGAGGCTCGGGACGGCATCAACACCTACTGCGCGGCACAGCGGGATGCCGGTCGCCTGGCAAAGCAGCTCGATGTCCCGGCAGAGGGGCTCTTCGTGCATCCATCCATCATCCGCGTCTCCGGCATCGCGGCGCTGGAGCGGGAAATCTTCGGACCCATCCTGCATGTCGCCACCTTCCGCGCGGCGGACCTGGGCAAGGTCGTCAGGGACATCAATGCCAGGGGCTACGGGCTGACCTTCGGCGTGCATACGCGGATCGACCGGCGGGTCCAGCAACTGGTGGACAGCATCGCGGTCGGCAATGTCTACGTGAACCGCAACCAGATCGGCGCCATCGTCGGCTCCCAGCCCTTCGGCGGAGAGGGCCTGTCAGGCACCGGGCCGAAGGCGGGTGGGCCGCACTACCTGGCACGCTTCCGCAAGCCGGTCAGCGAATCCGGCACGGTCTCACACGGGTCCCGGCTGGACGCGAAACTGGTGCAGGCCACCCTCGCCAGCCTGCAGAAGCTCGACACGCCCGGTCGCGGCGACGACGTGCTCGCCACGCTGCGCACCGCCCTGCGTGGCCGTGCCCGCGCCGCGATGACGGCGGCGGCGGCGCTGGACATGGGACCGGTCGACCTGCCGGGACCGACGGGGGAGGCGAACTATCTCTGGCTGCATCCACGCGGGACCGTGCTCTGTCTCGGCCCTGACGCGGATACCGCCCTGGACCAGGCGGTGCAGGCGCTGCGCTGTGGCAACCGGGTGCTGGTGATCGCACCCGATGCCTCCTCCCGCATCCGCGCGCTGACCCACGCAGGGCTGCCGGTCTCGGCGCTGGACGGCTGCATCGCGCCGGAGCTGCTGACCGACCTGGCCGTGGATGCGGTGGCCTGCGCACCGGGAGATCCCGCGTACCGCCGGGCACTGGCGCGGCGGGAGGGGCCGCTGCTACCCCTGATCGACAGCCGGATCTGTCCGCAGGCCCATGCCCACGAACGCGCGATCTGTGTCGATACCACTGCCGCGGGCGGCAATGCGGACCTGCTGGCCTCGGCCTGACATCGGGGGGGAGACGGAATGATGACAACGGACCGCATCGTCATTGCGGGTGGTGGCATCGGTGGCCTGGCCACGGCCATCGGGCTGGCGCAGAAGGGCATCCGCTCCATCGTGCTGGAGAAGGCGCCGGAACTGGGGGAGATCGGGGCCGGTATCCAGCTTGGTCCCAACGCGTTCCACGCCTTCGACTATCTCGGCGTCGGCGATGCGGCACGGGCGATGGCGGTCTACATCGACAACCTGCGCCTGATGGATGCGCTGACGGGGGAGGAGATCACCCGCATCCCGTTGGACGAGGCGTTCCGCACCCGGTTCCGCAACCCCTATGCGGTGGTGCATCGCGGCGACCTGCACGGTGTCTTCCTGAAGGCCTGCATCGAACATGAACTGGTGGAACTGCGGACCAGCGCCGCAGTCGCGGGCTATGACCAGGACGGGCAGACCGCGACCGCGCTGCTGGAGAACGGGGAGCGGGTCACCGGCCGGGCACTGATCGGCGCCGACGGTCTCTGGTCGAACATCCGCAGGCAACTGGTCGGTGACGGTGCGCCACGGGTCTCGGGTCACACCACCTATCGCAGCGTGATCCCGGTGGAGCAGATGCCGGAGGACCTGCGCTGGAACGCGGCGACGCTCTGGGCCGGGCCGAAGTGCCATATCGTCCACTACCCGCTGTCGGGCTGGAAGGTCTTCAACCTGGTCGTCACCTATCACAATGACGCGCCCGAACCGGTCGCCGGAATGCCGGTCGGTCGGGAGGAGGTCGAGAAGGGCTTCGAGCATGTCAGTCCCGTCGCGCGGCAGATCATCGAACGCGGCTCCGACTGGAAGCTCTGGGTGCTGTGCGACCGCGATCCGGTGATGGACTGGGTCGACGGGCGGGTGGCGCTGCTGGGCGATGCGGCGCACCCGATGCTGCAGTATTTCGCCCAGGGGGCCTGCATGGCGATGGAGGATGCGGTCTGCCTTTCGCACGAGATGGGGCAGGGCGGTGATGCTGTCGAACAGGTCCTGACCGCGTACCAGGACCGGCGGCGGTTGCGCACTGCGCGCGTGCAGCTGCAGTCGCGCGAGATCGGTCAGCATGTCTATCATCCGGTCGGCGCCCATGCCGCCCTGCGCAACGCGGTGATGAGCGCCAGGACACCGTCGGACTGGTATGATCAGATCGACTGGCTCTATGGCAGCACCGGGCTGGAGGGCGCAGTGTCGGGAGAGACGAGGAACCGGGAACAGGCAGGCATTTAGAACTTGCATTATCATGCAAGAATGCGCAGAAGACGCATTATCTTGCAAAAAAGACAAACAGGGAGAAAACAATGACCATGTACCGATCACTGATCAATCTGGCAGGCGGTGCCGCGCTGGCGCTGGGCCTGGCCTCTGCTGCCTCGGCGGCGGACTACGAGTACAACCTGCAGAGCTTCCTGCCCGCGCAGGCCACGATTCCGGCGAAGATCATCGATGTCTGGGCCGACAAGGTCGAGGAAGCCTCCGGCAACCGCATCAAGATCAACCGCTTCCCCTCCATGCAGCTTGGCGGCAAGCCGCCCCAGCTGATCGACCAGGTGCTGGACGGCGCCATCGACATGACCTGGAACGTGGTCGGCTACACGCCGGGCCGCTTCCCGTCGACGGAGGTCTTCGAACTGCCCTTCCTGGTCAATGACGCGCGCGCTGCCTCCGCCGCGTTCTGGACCATGATGAAGGAACACATGGAGGATACCGAGTTCAAGGCGATGAAGGTGCTGGGAACCTGGGTCCATGGGCCGGGCATGATCCATTCCAGCAAGCCGGTGGTCACCCCGGCCGACTTCAACGGCATGAAGATCCGCGGCGCGTCGCGGCAGGTCAATGCGCTGCTGAAGCAGCTTGGCGCCACCCCTGTCGGCATGCCGGTTCCGGCGGTGCCGGAGGCGCTGTCGAAGGGCGTGATCGACGGTACGACGATCCCCTGGGAAGTGACGCGCGCGCTGAAGGTGCCGGAGCTGGTGCAGAACCACACCGAGTTCACCGGCCCGATGATGTACACGGTGACCTTCGTGCTGGTCATGAACAAGGACAAGTTCAACGACCTGCCCGCCGACCTGCAGAAGGTGCTGGATGACAATTCCGGCCTCAACTTCTCCGTCTTTGCCGGTGGCACCCAGTCGGATGCGGACGGCCCGTCCCGCCAGCTTGCCGTTGATCGCGGCAACAACATCATCACCCTGGATGCGGACCAGTCCGCCGTCTGGGCGAAGGCTGCGGCCCCGGTCTACGACACCTGGATCGCCGAGATGAAGGACCGTGGCATCGACGGCCAGGCCCTGATCGACCAGGCCAAGGCCCTGATGGCAGCCTACAACTGACGTCTGCCGAAGGCATGAACCGCAAGGCCGCGCGGCATCCGTCGCGCGGCCGACCCGGTTGCGACCTCAGGGGGGACCCGGATGCACATGGCGATGGCATTCCTGGCCAGGAAGATGGCCATTCTGGGCGGTATCGTGCTGGGCCTGCTGATCCTGCTGGTCTGCATCTCCGTCGCGGGCCGCACCCTGAACGGCTTCCTTCACACCGTGCTGTCGCCGGTGGCACCTGACCTGGCGCAGGCGCTGCTCGACACGGGCGTCGGTCCGATCAATGGCGACTTCGAACTGGTGGAGGCCGGCATCGCCTTCGCCATCTTCGCCTTCCTGCCGCTTTGCCAGATCACCGGCGGCCACGCGACGGTGGACATCTTCACCAACCTGCTGCCGCTGCGCGCCAATCGCGGCCTGCGCATGGTGACGGAGATCGTCTTCGCGGCGGTGTTGATCCTGATCGCCTGGCGGCTGTTCGAGGGCATGCTGTCCAAGATGAGCTACGGCGAGACCACGTTCCTGCTGCAGTTCCCGATCTGGTGGGCCTATGCGGCGAGCTTCGCCGGGGCGGTCGTTGCGGCGCTGGTCGGCGTCTATACCGCCAGCGTCCGCAGCTACGAGATGTTCAGCGGGCAGACCGTGCTGACCGACGGACCGGAGACGGACCATTGAGCAACCTGGAGATCGGCCTGCTGTCCTTTCCGGCGCTGATGGCGCTGATCTTCATCCGCGTGCCCATCGGGCTGGCCATGTTCCTGGTAGGGCTGGTCGGCCTCTACGCGGTGACCGGCAGCTTCAACCTGCCTTTCGCCCGGCTGAAGAGCGAGACCTACTCGACCTTCTCCAGCTACTCCCTCTCCATCGTGCCGATGTTCCTGCTGATGGGGCACTTCGCGACCCTGGGCGGCCTGTCATCGGCGCTGTTCCGCGCGGCGGAAAGCTTCCTGGGGCACCGGCGGGGCGGCATCGCCATGGCCGCCATCGGTGCCTGTGCCGGTTTCGGCGCGATCTGCGGCTCCTCCCTCGCCACGGCGGCCACCATGAGCCGCGTCGCCCTGCCGGAGCTGGAGCGCTATGGCTACAAGGGCGGTTTCTCCACCGCGACCCTGGCGGCAGGCGGCACCCTGGGCATCCTGATCCCGCCGTCCGTGGTGCTGGTGATCTACGCCATCCTGACGGAGCAGAACATCGCCAAGCTGTTCCTCGCCGCCTTCATCCCCGGCATCCTGGCGGCACTTGGCTACATGCTGGCGGTGTCGGTCTACGTGCGGCTGCACCCGGACGAGGCCGGCGTGGCGGAGCGTGTGCCCTGGGGTGAACGGATCACCGCGCTGGTCGCGGTCTGGCCGGTGCTGCTGGTCTTCGGGCTGGTGGTGGGCGGCATCTATCTCGGCTGGTTCACGCCGACCGAGGGCGCGGCCGTCGGTGCCGCAGGCACCGGCCTGATCGCCTGGCTGAACGGCGGCCTGAACCGGCGCAGCCTGGCCGACAGCTTCCTCGTCACCGCCCGTTCCACCGCCATGATCTTCTTCATCATCCTGGGCGCGGCCTTCTACAACGGCTTTCTGGCCCTGACGCAGGTGCCGCAGGAACTCTCCGGCATGGTGGTGGAGCAGGGTCTCAGTCCCTGGACCGTGCTGGTGGTGATCCTGGTCTTCTACCTGATCATGGGCTGCCTGATGGACAGCCTGAGCATGATCCTGCTGACCATCCCGATCTTCTTTCCCGTCATCAGCGAACTGGATTTCGGCATGACGGCGGAGCAGGTGGCGATCTGGTTCGGCATCCTGGTGCTGATCGTCGTGGAGGTCGGGCTGATCACCCCGCCGGTCGGGCTCAACCTGTTCGTCATCAATGCGATGGACCCGAAGACACCGATGATCGAGACCTACCGCGCCGTGATCTACTTCGTTGGTTCCGACCTGGTGCGGGTCACGATCCTGGTGCTGTTCCCGTCGATCACGCTGTTCCTGATCTAGGCAGGATGTATTATGCAAGAAAATGCATATGATGCAGCTTGATCCTTGATGGTTGGATCAATATTGCATTATAAAGCATAAAACCAGTTCCGGGGAGGATGATCATGTCGGAGAACGGCAATGCGGCAGTCTGGCTCGTGGACCGTCACCTGGCGGAGGGACGGACGGGGAAGCAGGCGTTCCGGGAGGCGGCGGGTCCGAAGCGGGCCATTACCTATGGCGAGTTGGCGCGGCGCACCGGCCAGGTTGCCGGTGCCTTCGCCCGGGCGGACATCCGGCGGGAGGAACGGGTTGCCTGCCTGGTCCTCGACCAGATCGAATATCCGGAAATCTTCCTCGGTGCGCTGAAGGGCGGGGTCATTCCGGTGGCACTGAACACGCTGCTGTCCACTGCCGTCTATGACGTGATCCTGCGGGACAGCCGGGCCGCCTGCCTGGTCGTCTCCGCCGAGCTGTATGACGTGGTCCGGCCTGCAATCGACGGCAATCCCTGGCTGCGGCAGGTCATCGTCATTGGCGGCGAGGCGCCGGCAGGCACGGTCAGCTACGACGCCTTCATGGACGGCGCGCCGGAACTTCCCGCCATCGAGGTTTCGGGGGACGAGGGCGCCTTCTGGCTCTATTCCTCCGGCTCCACCGGGCAGCCCAAGGGCGTGCGTCACGTCCATGGCAGCCTGCGTGCGACCGCCGAGACCTATGGCCAGCAGGTGCTGGGCATCCGCGAGGATGATGTCGTCTACTCGGTCGCGAAGATCTTCTTCGCCTACGGGCTCGGCAATGCCGTGACCTTCCCGCTGTCGGTGGGTGCGACGACGGTCCTGTTCAATGGCCGCCCGACGCCGGAGACGACGCTGGAGATCATCGCCGCCGAGAAGCCGACGGTGTTCTGTGGCGTGCCGACCCTCTATGCCGCGACCGTGGCACAACTTGAGAAGTCAGGGCCGGTGGAGTCGCGGCTGCGCATCTGCATCTCCGCCGGCGAGGCGCTGCCGGAGCAGACCGGCCTGGCCTGGCGCCGGATCTGGGGCGTGGACATCCTGGACGGTGTCGGCTCCACGGAGATGCTGCACATCTTCCTCAGCAACCGTCCCGACGACCTGATCTACGGCACCTCCGGGCTGGCGGTTCCTGGCTACGAGGTTCGTTGCGTGGATGAGAGCGGGGCGGATGTCGGGCCGGGCGGTATCGGGGAGATGCTGGTGCGCGGGGCCTCGGCCGCCGATGGCTACTGGAACCAGCGGGAGAAGAGCCGCACCACCTTCGAGGGCGAATGGACCCGCACCGGCGACAAGTACGAGATCACGGAGGCCGGTCGCTACGTCTATTGCGGCCGCACGGACGACATGTTCAAGGTCTCCGGCATCTGGGTCTCGCCGTTCGAGATCGAGCAGGCGCTGATGGCGCACCCGTCGGTGCTGGAAGCCGCCGTTGTCGCCCATCGCGACGCGGAGGGACTGGAGAAGCCCAGGGCCTTCATCGTGCTGAAGGACGGGCCGGCTGCGGACGACCTGGCGGAGACGCTGAAGGGCTTCGTCAAGGACAGGATCGGCAAGTGGAAGTATCCGCGCTGGGTCGAGGTGGTGGACGACCTGCCCAAGACCGCGACCGGCAAGATCCAGCGCTTCAAGCTGCGCCAGGCTGCCTGACGCGTCATGGCCGATCTGCCGGCACCCGACTGGCGTCCGGCGCGGGCCTTCCTTCCGGGGCAGGGCGCGCATCCGGAGCACGCGCGGCTGAGCGCGATCCGTGCGACGGTCGCGGGCGTGGCACCTGACCGGCTGGTGGAAACCCCGGCCTGGAGCTTCGGCCTCGGCTTCCTGCGCGACGGCCTCTTCTGGGAAGCGCACGAGGTGCTGGAGGCTGTCTGGCTGGCGCTGCCGCCGAACTCGGCGGAGCGGCTGCTCTGCCAGGGGCTGATCCAGTTGGCCAATGCCGGTCTGAAGCGGCTGATGCGGCGCGACGGTGCGGCGGCGCGATTGCGGCAGATCGCCGATGCCGGGATCGGGGAGGGCATCGCCCGCGGCGGACTGCCGGGCCTGGGGCTGCAGCAGGACGACATTGCGGAACTGCGGCGCACGGCGGGATGCTGATTTATGTAATATAATGCATAATCTGGACTTTCATTGGTTACACAATCTGGTAATTTGTTGATAAATATAAGATAAAAAATGATGCAATATCATGCACTTAGGCCTTTACGACTGGCGTTGAAGGCATTATAGTGCAGTCATCGGAACGCGAGAGGAGACTTCGTGATGACCAAGGTCATAGACTTCCAGACGGACCCGTCCAGGTATCGTCACTGGCGCGTCGAGTATGACGGCCCCGTTGCCAACCTGATCATGGATGTGGACGAGACGGCGGGCCTGTTCGAGGGCTATGAGCTGAAGCTGAACTCCTATGACCTGGGTGTCGATATCGAGCTGGCGGACATCGTCCAGCGCATGCGGTTCGAGCATCCGGAAGTGAAGGTCGTGGTGATGCGGTCCGGCAAGGACAAGGTGTTCTGCGCCGGGGCCAACATCCGCATGCTGGGCGGCGCGGCGCACAGCCACAAGGTCAACTTCTGCAAGTTCACCAACGAGACCCGCAACACCTACGAGGCGGCGGAGGCCGACAGCGGACAGAAGTACATTGCCGCCGTGAAGGGGGCATGTGCCGGTGGCGGCTATGAGCTGGCCATCGCCTGCAACCACATCATGCTGACCGATGATTCGACCTCCTCCGTCGCCCTGCCGGAGGTGCCGCTGCTTGCGGTGCTGCCGGGCACCGGTGGTCTGACCCGCGTCACCGACAAGCGCAAGGTGCGTCGCGACCTGGCCGACATCTTCTGCTCCATCGAGGAGGGGGTGAAGGGCCGCAAGGCGAAGGACTGGCGTCTGGTGGACGAGGTCATCCCGAATTCGAAGTTCGACGAGACCGTGAAGCAGCGGGCGCAGGAATTCGCCGCAGCCTCTCCCAAGGCCGACGTGGCGGAGGGCGTGAAGCTGGGGCCGCTGGACCGCAGCTTCGGCGATGACGGCTCCGTCACCTATTCGTCCGTGGAAGTTGCCATCGACCGGGAGAGCCGGAAGGCAACGATCACCATCCATGGCCCCGACGGGGATGCGCCTGCCGACATGGCCGCGTTCCAGGCCCAGGGTGACCAGGCCTGGCTGCTGCGGATGGCGCGGGAACTGGATGACGCGATCCTGCACCTGCGACTGAACGAGATGGAGCTTGGCCTGATGGTGTTCCGCACCCAGGGCGACCCGGCCCTGGTCGCGGCGCACGAGGCGGTGCTGATGAACGATGCCGACCACTGGCTGGCCAACGAGGTACTGCGCTACTGGAAGCGTATCCTGAAGCGGATCGACGTCACCTCCCGCTCCCTGGTCGCGCTGTTGGAGAACGGGTCCTGCTTCACCGGTGTGCTGGCGGAGATCCTGTTCGCGGTTGACCGGTCCTACATGATGGAAGGCGAGTTCGAGGGCGACAACCGTCCCGTCGCGACCGTCACCCTGACCGATGCCAACTTCGGGCCGTTCCCGATGGGCAACGACCTGACCCGGCTGCAGACCCGGTTCCTGGGGGAACCGGACTCGGTGGCCACTGCTGAGGCGCGGAAGGGTGAGCCGCTGGAGGCGGACGAGGCTGCGGAGCTTGGCCTGGTGACGATGATCCTGGACGATATCGACTGGGAGGACGAGGTCCGCATCTTCCTGGAGGAGCGTGCCAGCTTCTCCCCCGACGCGATGACGGGCATGGAGGCGAACCTGCGTTTTGCTGGTCCGGAAACGATGGAGACCCGTATCTTCGGTCGTCTGACCGCCTGGCAGAACTGGATCTTCCAGCGTCCGAACGCGGTCGGGGCCGAGGGCGCGCTGCAGCGCTACGGCACCGGTATCCGCGGCAACTACAACATGGAACGCGTCTGAACGCTTGAACCCTTCAACGGTTGCCTGCCACGACCCCGGTGACCGCCTGAATACAGGAGAGACACATGACCGATCTCATCAATGTCAGCTATGACACGCAGATCCCCAACAATGTCGGCCTGTCGTCGGACAGGAAGGTGCTGAAGGCGCTGGAACGCTGGCATCCGGGCTACATCAACTGGTGGAACGGCCTGATCCCGCAGAACTTCCAGGACAGCCCGGTCTACCTGCGCACCGCCGTTTCCGTGGACCCGAAGGGCTGGGCCAAGTTCGGCCATGTGAAGATGCCGGAATATCGCTGGGGCGTGCTGCTGGCACCGCAGGTGGAGGGGCGCACGATCCCCTTCGGCGAGCACCTGGGCGAACCGGCCTGGCAGGAGGTGCCGGGCGAGTACCGCAACATGCTGAAGCGGCTGATCGTCATCCAGGGCGACACGGAACCGGGATCGGTGGAGCAGCAGCGCTTCCTGGGCCGCACGGCCCCCAGCCTCTATGACCTGCGCAACCTGTTCCAGGTCAACGTGGAGGAAGGGCGGCACCTCTGGGCGATGGTCTACCTGCTGCACAAGTATTTCGGCAAGGACGGCCGCGAGGAAGCCGATGACCTGCTGCGCCGCCAGTCGGGTTCCGACGAGGCCCCGCGCATGCTGGGTGCCTTCAACGAGGAGACGCCGGACTGGCTGTCCTTCTTCATGTTCACCTATTTCACCGACCGCGACGGCAAGATGCAGCTGGAGTCGCTGGCCCAGTCCGGCTTCGACCCGCTCAGCCGCACCTGCCGCTTCATGCTGACGGAGGAAGCCCACCACATGTTCGTGGGCGAGACCGGCGTGGGCCGTACCATCCAGGCCACAGTCGATGCCATGAACAAGGCCGGGATCAGCGACCCCACCGATGTCGACCGGGTGCGGGAACTGGGCGTCATCGACCTGCCGACGATCCAGCGGAAGCTGAACCTGCACTATTCGCTGTCGCTGGACCTGTTCGGGCAGGAGGTCTCGACCAACGCCGCCAATGCCTTCAATGCCGGCATCAAGGGCCGCTACATGGAGACCCGGATCGACGATGACCACCAGCTGAAGAACGACACCTATGTCGTCCGCACCGTCCGGGACGGTGCCGTGGTGGCAGAGGAGGTTCCGGCCCTGACCGCGATCAACATGCGCCTGCGAGATGACTACATCCGCGATGCTGCCGGGGGTGTCGGCCGCTGGAACAAGATCATCCAGAAGTCCGGGGTCGAGTTCGAGCTGACCCTGCCGGACGAGGCGTTCCATCGCCAGATCGGTGTCTTCGCGGCGGTGAAGGCCAATCCGGCCGGTGACCTGATCAGCCAGGAAACCTGGGACGCGAACGTGGCGCAGTGGCTGCCGACGAAGCAGGACGGGGAGTTCATCCAGTCGCTGATGAAGCCGGTGACCGAGCCGGGTGCCTATGCCAGCTGGATCGCCCCGCCGAAGGTCGGCATCGACAGCAAGCCCGGTGACTTCGAGTACGTGCAGCTCCACGCCGCGTGAGGCTGAGACGGGTGGAGGGGGTGGATTCGGCCCTCTCCCTCTTCCCCCCTTGCGGGGGAAGTGGCCGCGCAGCGGTCGAAGGGGGGTGGAGCCGCAGGCTGCCGCACGGGTGTCTGATGCTGCCCCGGCTTCGCCGGTTCACCCCCATCCCGACCTTCCCCCGTCGAGGGGGAAGGAGAAATGCGCTGCCAGACAGCCAGGGAATGGCAGAATGCCGTACGGACGATCAGGACAAGTGAGGTGAGATGATGAACAGGCCGCTGAAACAGCATCTGATCGATCCCGAGATCTGCATCCGCTGCTACACCTGCGAGATGACCTGCCCGATCGGGGCCATCGAGCATGACGACAACAACGTCGTGGTGAACGCGGAAATCTGCAACTTCTGCATGGACTGCATCCCGGTCTGCCCCACCGGTTCCATCGACGAGTGGCGGGTGGTACGGGAACCCTACGCGCTGTCGGAACAGTACGAATGGACCGAACTGCCGGAGCAGGAGGAACTGGGCGCGGACGAGGCGGAGACCAGTGTCGAGGCGCTGGATGACGCCATGGCCGCGCTGCTGGCGGAGGCGCACAAGGGGGCCGGCGGCAAGGCGAAGGCCCCGGCGTCGGCGCAGAAGCCGACGATCAACATGTACAATCTCGGCAAGCCTGCCGTCGCGCGGGTTCAGGGCAACTACCGGCTGACCGACGACCCGACGCATGACGTGCGCCATATCATCCTGGACTTTGCCGGACAGACCTTCCCGGTGCTGGAGGGGCAGTCCATCGGCATCATCCCGCCGGGCAAGGACGACAATGGCAACCCGCACCTGCCGCGGCTCTACTCGGTCTCCAGCCCCCGCGACGGGGAGCGCGCGAACTACAACAACCTCTCCCTGACCGTGAAGCGGGAGGAGCATGGCCTGTGCTCCAACTACGTCTGCGACCTGAAGCAGGGGGACGAGGTGCGGGTCACCGGTCCGTTCGGTGCCACCTTCCTGATGCCGGACGATCCGAAGGCGCGGCTGCTGCTGATCTGCACCGGCACCGGCTCCGCCCCCATGCGTGCCTTCACCATGCGGCGCCAGCGCACCACCGCCTCCGGCGCCGGGGCGATGACCATGTTCTTCGGCGCACGCACGCCGGAGGCGCTGCCCTATTTCGGGCCGCTGAAGAAGGTGCCGTCCAGCCTGCTGGAAAAGCACCTAGTCTACAGCCGCCTGGAGGGACAGCCGAAGGAGTATGTCCAGGACCGGCTGATGGCGGAGCAGGAGAAGGTGGCCGACCTGCTGGTCGATCCCGACACCCACATCTACATCTGCGGTCTGCGCGGCATGGAGGAAGGGGTCGAGAAGGCCTTCGTCAGCATCGCCGAGAGCATCGGGGAGCAATGGCTGTCGATGCGGGATTCGATGCGCGAGGAAGGCCGCTACCACGTCGAGACCTACTGATCGCCCGGCGCACGGGGGAAGCCACGGTCCGTGCCGGTTGATCTGGATCATTGCAATCGGCGGAACCCGGGCTAGTTTGTTGCATTATATTGCAGGGTGAGTCGCGCATGGCGGAAATCGCAACCTTCAGCGGAGAGGTGACACCGGTCGATGATCCGTCCGGACCCGACCGGGCTGTCACCGACCTGATGCTGCAGGTGGGTGAACGGGTCCGCAAGGCGCGGGAGCGCAAGGGCATTCCGCGCCGGGTGCTGTCGGAGATGTCGGGGGTTTCCCCGCGCTACCTGGCGCAGCTGGAAAGCGGTGCCGGCAACATCTCCATCGGCCTGCTGAAACGAGTCGCCCTGGCGCTGGATCACCGGATCGAGTGGCTGGTGGGGGAGGATGATCCCTGGAGTTCGGAGGCGCTGCGGGTCGCGGACCTGTTCCGCTCCGCCGACCGCAAGACCCAGGAGCAGGTGCTGCGCACCCTGGACCCGGAGCCGGAGGCATCCCAGCGCGCCAGCCGCGTCTGCCTGATCGGCCTGCGCGGGGCAGGCAAGTCGACGCTGGGCCGGATGGCCGGAACGGCACTGGACATTCCCTTCGTCGAGCTGAACCGGGAGATCGAGGCCCATGGCGGCATGGAGATCGCGGAGATCATGGGGCTCTACGGGCCGGAGGGCTACCGCACGCTGGAGGCCGAGGCGCTGAGCCGCATCATCGCCACCCATGACCGCATGATCCTGGCAGTGGCGGGCGGCATCGTCGCGGAACCGCGCACCTACCAGACCCTGCTGACCCGGTTCCACACCATCTGGCTGAAGGCCGCGCCGGACGAGCACATGCAGCGGGTGCGGGCCCAGGGGGACGAGCGACCGATGGCCGGAAACCCGGAAGCCATGACCCAGCTCCGCTCCCTGCTCACCAGCCGGGAAATGCTCTACGACCGCGCGGAGGCCCGGCTGGACACCAGCGGCCAGACACCGGACGCATCGCTGAAGCAGCTTCTCGCCCTGATTGCCGAACGTGGCTTCCTCGACTGACGCAACGCCGGTCCCGCTGGTTGCGGACCGTTTTCCCTTGCCTTTCCCCTTTTCCTGACACAGGTCGGCGCAGGTCCGATCCCAACCGCCGGAGAAAATGACGATGTCCGTGTCACAGCGTCGCCAGCCGTCATTCTTCTATCACCTGGTCGCGCTGCGCGGTTCCGTGGTCCCGGCGGTGCTGCCCTATATCGTCGGGTTCGCGGCGGTCACGGCGGCGCTGGTCGTTGCCCGCCATGGCGGCCTGGCCGTGCCGCAGACCAGCTTCGCGCCCTTCGCCATCTTCGGTGTCGCCCTTTCGCTGTTCCTGGGTTTCCGCAACTTCGCCGCCTATGAGCGCTGGTGGGAGGCGCGGAAGGTCTGGGGCAGCGTCATCGGCCAGGTCAGGACCATCGACCGCGATGCGACCCTGTTCCTCGCCGACCCGGCCGACCGGCTGGTGGTACAGGCGCATGTGCATGGTTTCATCGACGAGATCGCCGCCATCGGGCGCGCACCCCTGGAGACTTCGCGGCGTGCGGCACTGGCTGCCTGCGCCGCGCACCTGCGCGACTGTGCCCGGCGGCAGGCCCTGACGGATTTCGGCCTGCGCGCCTTCTCCGACAGGCTGCATCAGCTCGAACACGCCAAGGCGGCGCTGCAGCGGCTGCAGAACACGCCGCTGCCCTTTGTCTATTCCCTGCTGGTGAAGCGGACCTGCACCCTGTTCTGCCTGCTGCTGCCCTTTGCCACCATCGACATCGCGGGGTGGTTCGCGCCGGTCATCGTCGCTGTTGCCGCCTATGTCTTCTTCGGCCTGGCACGGGTGACGGAGGTGCTGGAATTTCCGCTGGAGCCGGGCATGAACGCGCTGGACATCGACGGTTTCGTCGCCGTCTGCAAGCAGCCCTTCGACGGTACTGTCATGGTGGAGGCGGCCTGACGGCCAGCGGCCGTGGTCCGACAGCCAACCGGAGATCATCCGCCTCCGGTCCGGGCGGGTGGTGCCGACGGAGGGACTTGAACCCCCAACCTACCGCTTACAAGGCGGTTGCTCTACCAATTGAGCCACGTCGGCTTGGCGCTTTCGACTAGCGGAAAAACCTGCCAATGTCACGGGGGGACGCGCGGCAGCGCGGGAAATTTCATCGTCGGGGAGGGCGGTATCATGCAGAGCTGGCAGATCGGTGACGTCAAGGTGACCAAGGTCGTGGAGATGGAGGTTGCGGGTGGTACCCGGTTCATCCTGCCCCAGGCGACGAAGGAGGCGTGCCTGCCGCTGGAATGGATGCAGCCGCACTTCATGACGCCGGAGGGGCGGCTGATCATGTCGATCCATGCGCTGGTGATCGAGACACCGGACCGGCGGATCGTCGTCGATACCTGCATCGGCAATGACAAGCAGCGCAACATCCCGAACTGGACCAACCTGCAGACGCCGTTCCTGAACGACATGGCGGCTGCGGGCTATCCGGTCGACAGCATCGACACGGTGATGTGCACCCACCTGCACGTGGACCATGTCGGCTGGAACACCATGCTGGTGGACGGCAAGTGGGTGCCGACCTTCACCAATGCGCGCTACCTGATGGCGACGCCGGAATTCGACTACTGGCGCGACCAGGACACGGACGCGGAAAGCCGCACCATCTTCGAGGATTCGGTGCGGCCGGTGTTCGATGCCGGGCTGGTGGACTTCGTTGACACCAACCACCGCATCTGCCCCGAGGTCAGCCTGAAGCCGACCCATGGCCATACGCCGGGCCATGTCTCCGTGATGATCGAATCGAAGGGCGAGAAGGCGATGATCACCGGCGATTTCGTGCATCACCCCTGCCAGATGGCCCACACCGACTGGTGCGCCTCCGTCGATTACGACCCCACCGAGTCGAAGGCGACCCGCGACCGGGTGTTCGAGGAGCTGGCCGACCAGCCGGTGCTGATCATCGGCACCCACTTTGCCGGTGTCACCGCCGGGCACCTGAAGCGCGACGGCGACGCCTACCGCCTGGAGACCTGATGCGCGTACCGCACCGGGCCGCCGCGCCGGGCCACCGTGCTTGTCCGGCATCCCGGTGCGTGCTACGCCCCCGCCAGCAGAATTCACCCGCAGGCAGGACCCCATGGCTGAAGAACAGACACCCCCGCAGATCCGCATCAACGCCCAGTACATCAAGGATCTGAGCTTCGAGAACCCGAATTCGCCCCGGGTGCTGGCGGAGCCGCCGAAGGATACCGGGCTGAACATCAACGTGAATGTCGAGGCCTCGCAGCTTGAGGGCGCGACCTTCGAGGTCGAGATCAAGTTCGACATCAAGGCGAGTTCCGGTGAGACCACGATCTTCCTGATCGACCTGACCTATGCCGGTGTCTTCACGCTGGTCGGCATCCCGCAGGAGCAGACGGAAATCGCCTGCCTGGTGGAATGCCCGCGCCTGATCTTCCCCTTCGCGCGGCGGGTCATCGGCGACCTGACCCGTGACGGCGGTTTCATGCCGCTGCTGCTGGACCCGATCGACTTCATGCGGCTGTATCACCAGAACCGCCAGCCGCAGGCCGAAGCCCCGCAGACCACGCAGTAGGGACCATCGCCACCCCGCGCTTGACGCCCGAGCACCGCCGCGGGGACATTGCCGTTTCAACCGGTTCGTGAATTTGGGGGGACGGCGGAATGTCGGAAGCGACGATGGATGACCTGCTCAGGCTGGGCGCAGAGGTTGGGGCGATGCTGAAGGACCGGGGGGAGCGTGTGGCGGTGGCCGAGTCATCGGCCGGTGGCCTGATCTCCGCCGCCCTGCTGGCCGTGCCCGGTGCCTCCGGCTACTACCGGGGTGGCGCGGTGATCTACAATCGGACCTCGATCCGCGAACTCACCGGCCTCGACATCCGGGCGCTGATGCAGACCGGCATCCGATCCAGTTCCGAGCCCTTTGCCGCCTGCCTGGCGGAGGCGGTGAAGACCAACATGCGCGGTGACTGGGGATTGTCGGAGACCGGCGCGGCGGGGCCGACCGGCAATGGCTACGGCGATGCTGCGGGCCACAGTTGCTGCGCCGTCGCCGGGGCGAACACGGTGACACGCACCCTGGAGACCGGGGACAGCGACCGGGCGGCGAACATGGTCCGGTTCGCAATCGCGGCGCTCACGCTGTTCCGGGAGGAACTGTCGAACGCCCCCGCGAAGGCGGACTGATCCGCCGCTCCACGGAGACTCCACTCAACTGGCAGGCCGCTTCATCTCGAAGCGGCTGTCGCGGTCGCTGGGGATCTTCATGATCCCGTTGGCGCGCAGCACCGGCTGGTCATCGACCAGCAGCATGGCGTTGCAGAACACCATGCGGGGGGTGGCGCGGATCACCTCCGTCCGGCCCTCGACCCAGTCCCCGACCCGCGCGGGCGCCAGGAAATCGCAGTTCAGGTTGATGGTGGGGTAGAACTTCTGCTGCTTCAGCGCGTAGGCCGAGCCGAAGCCGATCTGGACGTCCACCAGCGTGGCCAGCATGCCGCCATGGCAGGTGCCGGTCGGGTTCAGGTGCTTCTCCGCCACGCGGAAGCCCAGGTGTGCCTCCCCGTCCCGCAGGCGGCCGAAGACCGGACCGACCAGGCCGAACAGGCCATCCTGGACACCAAACACCTTGAAGCCTTCCGGCACGTCATGTTTCTGCTCTTCTGTCACTGAAACAGCTCCTTCGGGTCGAGCGCGCCTGGGTCGCCATTGCGCGGCAGCTTGAAGATTCCGGCGGCACGGGCAATCAGGGTCCCGTCCTCCATGGTGATCCGGCAGTCGGTGAAGACGGTGCTGCCACCCCGTTTCAGGACCTCGGTCCGGCCCTGCACCCAGTCACCGGCCACGGCGGGGGCCAGGAAGTCCACGTTGATGGAGACCGTGGGGATGAACAGCCCGGTGTCGAGCTGGTAGTTCAGCGAGGAGTTGAGCTGCATGTCCACCAGGGTCATCAGCATGCCGCCATGCAGGGTGCTGCCCGCGTTGGTGTGCCGCTTCTCCACCCGCAGGCCGAGGATCAGGTAGCCGTCGTCGTCGCGCCAGTACAGGGGGCCATTGGCCTCGATGAACGGCGCGGGCAGCCGGGCGGGGCGGAAGCCCGCCGGAACGTCGTCAGTCATGAATGCAATGCTCCGTCAGTCGACCAGCGGGGCGACGTCGGCCATGAAGGCTGCCATGCGGTCGGTGGTCTCCGTCGCGCTTCCGGCCGCGAAGTTCAGCATCAGGCTGCCGAAGCCCCGCTGCCGCATCTCGCCGATGTCGTTGGCGATGGCGTCGGCGGAACCTGTCAGGATCATCCTGTCGCCGTCCCTGTTCCGCACTTCCTTGCCCAGGCTGTACCAGTGGCTCCAGTAGGCGAGGTCCAGCGTGGCGAGGTCGCGGCCTTCCTCGTCGGCGATCCCGGCCAGCCGTTCCAGTCGGCGGGCGATGCGTTCATGGGTGTCCATGGGAAAGCGCGGATTGTTGCCGATGGGGTACCAGCCATCGCCCATCCGCACGGCACGGCGGAGCGCCGGTGCGCTCTCCCCGCCGGTCCAGATCGGCACGCCGGGCTTCTGCACCGGGTTGGGCAGCACCGAGACATTGCTGAAATTCACGTACTTGCCGGCGTGGCTGACCGTGGTGCCGGACCAGACCTTGCGGAAGACCTCGATATATTCGTCCGTCACCGCCCCGCGCTCCGCGTAGGGCGGCAGTTCCAGCGCCTCGAACTCCTCCTCCATCCAGCCCGCGCCGCAGCCCAGTACCATGCGCCCGCCGGAGAGCTGGTCGATGGTCGCCACCATCTTTGCCGTCAGCAGCGCCGGGCGGTGCGGCACCACCATGACGGAGGTCAGCAGCCGCAGCCGCGTGGTCATCGCCGCGACGAAGGAGAGCGCCACCAGCGTATCCATGCACTCGCCGTTCGCGGTGCCGGGAAACGACCCGTCGGCGCTGTAGGGATAGGTGCTGTCGATGGCGACCGGAATCACCACATGGTCAGGGACCACGATGTGGCTGTAGCCCAGTTTCTCACCCGTCGTCGCGATCTCGCGCAGGCTGTCCTTGTTGGCCAGCGGTCCGCGCGTGAACCATGCGAATCCATAATCCATGTCCGACTCTTTCGCGTATCATCGTCCTCTCAGGGAAGAATAGGGCGCGCTCAGCGCCGGGAGAACCCATGATAATTCCGGGGGAGGAACGCGCCTTCATCAGGACCCGACCGGTGGGCCGGCTGGGAACGGCGGACAGCACCGGCTATCCGCACGTCGTGCCGGTTTGTTTCGCGGTCGGGGGCAACACCGTCTTCATTCCCATCGACGAGAAGCCGAAGCGCGGCGATCCCCGCGGGCTGAAGCGGCTGCGCAACATCATGGTGAATGAGCGGGTGTGCCTGACCATCGACCGTTACTCGGCGGACTGGTCGGAGCTGGGCTGGGTGATGCTGCGGGGCCGCGCGCACGTGGAACCGGTCGCCGGGGAACAGCGAACCGGCATCGAGCTGCTGCGGGCACGCTATCACCAGTATCGCGAGATGGCGCTGGAACAACGGCCGATGATCGTCATCGATGTCGATCTCTGCACCAGCTGGGGCGATCTCTCCGCGGATTTCCCGGCAGGTGGCTGAGCCCGGCTTCCCCGTTGTCTCGCAATGATCCATGATGCTTGCCGACATTGCGGGGGAGGCACAGGTCATGGGCAACACCGAACAGAAGGCGGCGACCGAGGCGACGCGGGCGGCGCATGAGCGGCTGCGCGCCAGGCTGGATTTCGACCAGTCGGACGACATTGCCAACGCGGCACGCGGGCTGGTGGAGGCGGTGCCCGACGGCGGTGTCGTGAAGACCGAGAGCGGCACGGTGGTCTGGAACCTGCCGGCCTATGACTTCCTTGAGGGGACGGAGGACATTCCCACCGTCAATCCCAGCCTGTTGCGCATGGCGCGGCTGAACATGGCGAACGGTCTCTTCCGCGTGGTGGACCGGGTCTGGCAGGTGCGGGGCATGGACCTCGCCAACGTGACGATCATCGAGGGCGCGACCGGCCTGATCATCATCGACTGCATGACCACGGCGGAAGTCGCGGCGGCGGGGCTGGAACTCTATTACCGGCACCGCCCGCGGGTACCGGTGAAGGCCGTCTTCTATACCCACAGCCATGTCGATCACTATGGCGGCGTGAAGGGCATCGCCACCCAGGAAGCGGTGGATGCCGGGGAATGCGCGATCTATGCGCCCGACGGGTTCATGGAGGCCGTGGGCGGGGAGAACGTGCTGGCCGGGAATGCCATGTCCCGCCGGGCGCAGTTCCAGTTCGGTCCGCTGCTGCATCCCGGACCGCGCGGCCAGGTCGATGCCGGCCTGGGCAAGGTCACGGCGCGCGGGCGGGTGACCCTGCTGGCACCGACGCACCTGATCCGGGAGGCGGTGGAACGGCACGAGGTGGATGGCCTGCAGGTCGATTTCCACCTGGCACCGGGGACAGAGGCCCCGGCGGAGATGCACATGTTCTTTCCCGAACTCGGGGTGCTGAACATGGCGGAGAACGCCACGCCGCTGCTGCACAACTTCTGCCCGCTGCGCGGATCGGAAGTGCGTGACCCGCGCATCTGGTCCTACTACCTGGCCGATGCGGTGGAGAAGTTCGGCAGCCGGACGGAGGCGCTGATCTGCCAGCATCACTGGCCGACCTGGGGGTCGGACAACATCATCGCCTTCCTGGAGCGGCAGCGCGATCTCTACAAGCACATCCATGACCAGACGGTGCGGCTGATGAACCATGGCTGGCGCCCGGCGGAGATCGCGGAGGTGCTGGACATCCCGCCCTCGCTGACCACCGATTTCAGGATGCGGGGCTACTACGGCTCCGTCAGCCACAATTCCAAGGCGGTCTTCCAGCGCTACCTGAGCTGGTACGACGGCAACCCGGCCAACCTGAACCCGCTGCCGCCACGCATGGCGGCGGTGAAGTATGTCGACTACATGGGCGGCGCACCGGAGGTGCTGGCGAAGGCGCAGGCGGACTTCGACAGGGGCGAGTACCGCTGGGTGGCGCAGGTGCTCTACCACGTGCTGTTCGCCGACCCGGAGAACGAGGCGGCGAAGCACCTGGCCGCCGACGCCTTCGAACAGCTGGGCTACCAGGCCGAGTCCGCCACCTGGCGCAACGCCTACCTCTACGCCGCGCAGGAACTGCGGCACGGGGTGCTGAAACTGCCGCCGCGCCCGATCCTGAGTCCGGACCTGCTGGGGGCTGTCGCGACCGACATCCTGTTCGACTTCATCGCCGTGCGACTGGATTCAGCGAAGGCCGTGGGCAAGCGCTGGCAGGTCAACTGGCAGCTGACCGACCGCGACGAGAGGGTCTGCCAGACCCTCAGCAACGAGACGCTGACCCAGCTGATGGGCAAGCAGGCAAAGGCCCCGGCGGCCACGGTGACCACCACCCGCGAGGTGCTGGTCGGCCTGATCGTCGGCAAGGTCTCCGTCGATGATGCCGTGACCTCCGGCGTCCTCACCATCGATGGCGACCGCGCGGTCATCGACGACCTGTTCGCCATGCTGGACACGTTCGGGATGCAGTTCGACATCCTCACCCCCGGCCCCGGCGTTCCCGGTCCGGCCTGAGGCGGGCTACCGACCGGTGATGGTGTGATCGCCAGCTGAGTCCGGCCATGATCCCTTGCCGCTCCACCCCACGGCGCACCCGCACTTGATGCGGGTGCCCATGCTGAGGTGCCACGGCGGCACCATGGGCTGCCGGATCAAGTCCGCCAGCGCCGTCGGCGCGGGTGGCGAAACAGGTTCTTGCTGGGCCCGCCGACCCCGAAACGGGGCAGGCGCAGGAGGCGGCTGAGGGCGGTCTTCGTCAGTCCTTCGGGTAGCCGAGCACCTTCAGGGAGGCGCGGACCTCGTCGATGATGGCCGGGTCGTCGATGGTGGCGGGGGTCTTGAAGTCCACGCCGTCGGCGATCTTCTGCATCGTCGCACGCAGCACCTTGCCGGAGCGGGTCTTGGGCAGGCGCTTCACCGCTGTGACCAGCTTGAAGGCAGCAACGGCGCCGATCTGCTGGCGCACCATGGCGATGCAGTCCCGCTCGATCTCGTCCAGCGGTTTCTGCGCCCCGGCCTTCAGCACGATGACGCCCAGCGGCAACTGCCCCTTCAGCTGGTCCTCGACGCCGAAGACGGCGCATTCGGCCACGTCCGGGTGCTGGGACAGCACCTCCTCCATCGCGCCGGTGGAGAGGCGATGGCCCGCGACGTTGATGACGTCGTCGGTACGGGAGAGGATGTAGATGTAGCCATCCTCGTCGATCATCCCGGCGTCCCCGGTGTTGTAGTAGCCGGGAAAGGCCTCCAGGTACGCCGACTTGAAGCGCGCGTCGGCGTTCCACAGCGTCGGCAGGGAACTGGGGGGCAGGGGCAGCTTCACCGCGATGGCGCCCATCTGCCCGGCAGGCACCGGGTGGCCGCCCTCGTCCAGCGCATGGATCTCGTAGCCCGGCACCGCGCGGGTCGGGCTGCCATACTTCACTGGCAGCGGCTCGATCCCCATCGGGTTGATCGCCATGGGCCAGCCGGTCTCCGTCTGCCACCAGTGGTCGATCACCGGCACCTTGAGCTGGTTCTCGGCCCACTGGATCGTGTCGGAATCGGCGCGCTCGCCGGCCAGGAACAGGATGCGGAACTTCGACAGGTCGTGCTTGCCGATGAACTCGCCGTTCGGGTCCTGCTGCTTGATGGCGCGGAACGCGGTCGGCGCAGTGAACATCACCCGCACGTCATGGTCGGCGATGACACGCCAGAAGGTGCCGGGGTCGGGGGTGCCGACGGGCTTGCCCTCGAACAGGATCGTCGTCGCCCCGTGCAGCAGCGGCGCGTAGACGATGTAGGAATGGCCGACGACCCAGCCGACGTCGGAGGCGGCCCAGAAGGTCTCCCCCGGGTTGGCGTCGTAGAGGTTCTTCATCGACCATTTCAGCGCCACGGCATGGCCGCCATTGTCGCGCACCACGCCCTTCGGCTGGCCGGTGGTGCCGGAGGTGTAGAGGATGTAGAGCGGGTCCGTTGCCTTCACGCTTACGCAGTCGGCGGGGGAGACGCCCTGCAGCGCATCCGCCCAGAGCTGGTCGCCGTCTCGCAGTTCGAAGTCCGCCACCTGCTCGCGCGGGAAGACGATGCAGCCGTCCGGCTTGTGCGCCGACAGGTCGATGGCACCGTGGACCAGCGGCATGTACTCGATGACCCGTCCCGGCTCCAGCCCGCAGCTGGCGGTGACGATCAGCTTCGGCTTCGAATCGTCGATGCGGGTGGCCAGTTCGTTGGGGGCGAAACCACCGAACACCACCGAATGCACAGCGCCGATGCGGGCACAGGCCAGCATGGCCACCGCCGCCTCCGGGATCATCGGCATGTAGATGATGACGCGGTCGCCCTTCTCCACGCCGCGCGCCTGCAGCGTTCCGGCGAAGTGGGCCACGCGGTTCAGCAGTTCCTTGTAGGTGAACTTCTGCACCGTACCGGTGATCGGGCTGTCATGGATCAGCGCCACTTGGTCGGCGCGGCCACCGGCCACGTGCCTGTCGAGGCAGTTGTGGCAGGTGTTCAGCTCACCGCCGGCGAACCAGCGGGTGAAGGGTGCATTGCTGTCGTCCAGGACCTTGTCGAAGGGCCTGTACCAGTCGATGCCCTTGGCGGCCTCGGCCCAGAAGCCTTCCGGATCGGCCTTCCAGCCGTTGTAGACGTCATCATATGCACCCATGACCCTTACTCCGCCGCAGTGGTTGCCGTGGGAAGGGAGTAGTCCTTGAACTGCTCCCTCAGGGTCGTCTTCTGGATCTTGCCCGTGGCGGTGTGCGGGATCTCGTCGACGAACTGCACGTCGTCCGGCATCCACCACTTGGCGATCTTGTCGGACAGGAACTCCAGGATCTCGTCCTTGGAGACCTCCTTGCCGGCCTTCTTCACCACGCAGAGCAGCGGCCGCTCGTCCCACTTGGGATGGAAGATGCCGATCACCGCGGCCTCGGCCACCGCCGGGTGACCCATGGCGGCATTCTCCAGGTCGATGGAGCTGATCCACTCGCCGCCGGACTTGATCACGTCCTTGGCGCGGTCGGTGATGGTCATGAAGCCGTCCTCGTCCAGCGTCGCGACGTCACCGGTGTCGAACCAGTTGCCATTGTCGAGGACGTTGCCGCCTTCGCCCTTGAAGTAGCCGCTGGTGATCCAGTAGCCGCGGGTCAGCAGGTTGCCGAAGGCGACGCCGTCGCGCGGCAGTTCGTTCGCCTCGTCATCGGTGATCTTCAGTTCCACGCCGTAGATCACGCGGCCCTGCTTGGCCTTGTAGGGCAGCTGTTCCTCGAACGGCAGGGCAGCGATGGCATTGGTCATCACGCCGGTGGTGCCGAGCGGGCTCATCTCCGTCATGCCCCAGGCATGGATCACGGTGACATCGTACTTCGTCTCGAAGGTACGGATCATGGAGGCCGGAGCGGCAGAGCCGCCGATCACCGTGCGGTTCATGTCGGGCAGGCCCAGGCCATGCTCCTCCATGTAGTTCAGCAGCATCAGCCAGACCGTCGGCACGCCGGCCGACATGGTGACCTTCTCGTCGGCCATCAGGTCATAGACCGACTTGCCGTCCAGGTCCTTGCCGGGCAGCACCAGCTTGGCCCCGCACATCGGTGCGGCATAGGCCAGGCCCCAGGCATTGGCATGGAACATCGGCACGACCGGCAGCACCGTGTCGCGCGAGGACAGGCCCAGGCAGTCGCCCATGCAGGCGGCGAAGCTGTGCAGCACGGTGGAACGGTGCTGGTACAGCACGCCCTT
This sequence comes from Minwuia sp., assembly GCA_965228535.1. Classification (GTDB taxonomy): domain Bacteria; phylum Pseudomonadota; class Alphaproteobacteria; order Minwuiales; family Minwuiaceae; genus Minwuia. The sequence goes on from CBDDHU010000004.1 coordinate 1,096,424, forward strand.
CGGATTGCCGGTGGTGCCGGAGGTGTAGCAGAGGCTGGAGGCGGTCTTCTCGTCGAACTCGGGCCATTCGAAGTCGGTGCTCTCGGCGGCCAGCAGGTCCTCGTAGCAATGGACGTTCTGCAGCGTCGTCTGGGGCATGTGGGCGCTGTCGGTCATGATGACGATGCCCTTCACGCCCTTCAGTTCCGCCTGCACCTTCTCCAGCAGCGGCACGAAGGTCAGGTCGACGAAGATGTACTGATCCTCGGCATGGTTGGCGATGTAGACGATCTGTTCCGGGAACAGGCGCGGGTTGATGGTGTGCAGCACCGCGCCGAGGCCGGAGACGCCGTAGTAGCATTCCAGGTGGCGGTGGGTGTTCCAGGCCAGGGTGCCGATGCGGTCACCCAGCTTCACGCCGAGCCGGGTCAGGGCGTTGGCCAGCTGCTTGGAGCGCTTGTGGGCGTCGGCGTAGGTGTAGCGATGGATCGGGCCTTCCACCGTGCGGGTCACGATCTCCGTCCGACCGTGATAGGTGGCCGCATAGTCGATCAGCGTGTGGATCAGAAGCTGCTTTTCCTGCATCAGCCCGAGCATCGTGTCATCCTCCCAGAAAGCGCCAGCGGGCCACCCGGTCGGGCAGCCGCGAAATTGGCGCGGAACATACGCGAGCGACAGGGACGGTCAAGCATTCCGCCGTCGCATCCCCCGCGCGACGGGCGCATTTCCAGACTGTCGCGAAGTTGAACCTTGCAGCCTTAACCCTGTCACCGAAACAGGTCATGCTGCCGCGACCCGAGAAACGGGCAAGGCAACAGAACGAGAAGAGTGATGACAGGGATGATGAAATGTCTGGCGACCACGGTCGCCGCGGGGCTGCTGGCCCTTTCGGCCACGGGAACGGCACGGGCGGCGGACCCGCTGCCGATCGTCTTCGTGCATGGGGACAGTGACAGCGCGTCCACCTGGATCGCGCAGAAATGGCGCTTTGAATCCAGCGGCTATCCGCGTGACAGGATGTTCGCGGTGGACCTGGACCATCCGGGTGCACGCTCCGATGACACGGTGCCGCAGGAGAACCGTTCCTCCACCACAGATGTCGCGTCGCAGCTTGCCGGTTTCGTGGCGCGGGTGCGGCTGGAAACCGGGGCGGACAAGGTGGTCCTGGTCGGCAATTCGCGTGGCTGCCAGACCATTCGCAACTACGTGCAGAATGCAGGCGGTGCGGCGAACGCGGCGGCACTGATCCTGACGGGTTGCGTGCATCACGGGGTCTTCGTGGCCCCCGGTGCGGTGATGGGATCGGAATACAATGGCGCCGGAACCTTCCTTTCCGGCCTGAACGCTGTCAGTGAGGTGGTTCCAGGCCTGCCGACCGTCACCATCCGCTCCGACCGGTTCGATCTCTATGCGCAGCCGATGGGCGACTTCATCGGTCGGCCCGGCCAGCCAACCGGCGCGACCTTTGACAACGCGGAGCTTCGCGGCGCGACCAACATCGTGCTGGATGGCGTCGACCATCGGGAGACAGCCTATTCCACCCGTGCCTTCCACGAGATGTTCAAGGTGGTGGCCGGGTATCCGACCTTCTCCGCCACCGTGACGCCGGAGGACAAGCCGGTGCTGAACGGTGAGGTCTCCGGCTGGGCCGCCGACCGGCCGACCAACCTGCCGCTGGTCGGTGCGAAGGTCAGCGTGTTCGAGACCGATCCCCAGAACGGCGCGCGGAAGGGTGAGCCGGTGCATGTCCAGACCATTGGCGCGGATGGCATGTGGGGACCGTTCGAGGCGAAGAACGACCAGACCTACGAGTTCCGCATCCAGGCGAAGGGCTATCCCATCCACCACATCTACCGCTCCGCATTTCCGCGTTCCTCCGACCTTGTGAACCTGCGGCTGTATCCGCAGGCCAAGGAGGCCGAGGGCAAGGCCGGTGCGCTGCAGATGATGCGGCCGCGTGGCTATTTCGGTGCGGACGACACCGTTACCTTCAACGGCGAACGCGCCCAGGGCCTGAACGATCACGAGGTGCCGAACGGCTGGAAGGTTTGGATCACCTTCGACGAGTCTTCGGGTCAGACGGTGGTCGGCCGCTTCTCGGACGGGGACGTGGACGAGGCCATTGCCGCCAAGGCCTGGCCCGTCGACGGCCATGTTGCCTGGATCGAGCTGACCTACTGAGGACCGGACGCGGGGCGGCTCCTTACCGGGCCGCCCCGCATGTCTCAGTACCTGCCGGTATAGGCGCGCATCAGGTCCTGGCCTTCGCCTTCCTTTTCCTCGAGGCGGAAGATGGTCTGCAAGTGCACCTCGTCCGGTCCGTCATAGATCCGGAACGCGCGCGCGGTGGCCAGCGCATCGGCGAACGGCGCGTCTTCCGTCACGCCCATGGCGCCGAAGATCTGGATGCCGTGGTTGCAGATGTCGTGATAGGCGCGAGCGACCGCGACCTTGATCAGGGACACGTCCTTCCGTGCGGCCTTGTTGCCCTCCCGGTCCAGTCGCCAGGCGGTGCGCTGCACCAGCAGCCGCGCCTGCTCCAGCGCCAGCCGCGATTCCGCGATGGCCGCCTGGACGGAGCTGTATTCGCGGATCACCTTGCCGAAGGTGGTGCGGCGCGACGCGCGCTCCACCATCAGCCGGATCAGCACCTCGCAGCGGCCGATGGCACGCATGCAGTGATGGACCCGCGCCGGACCCAGCCGTGCCTGGCCGATCAGGAACCCGGCGCCTTCTTCTCCCAGCAGGTTCGATGCCGGCACCTCCACATCCTCGAACAGCAACTCGGTATGCGGGGTGCGGTGATCGACATGGTTCAGGACGGAGAGGCTGCGCACGATCTTCACGCCCGGCGTGTCCTTCGGCACGATCAGCATGGAGTGCTGGCGACCGCGCGGCGCGTCCGGATTGGTCATGCCGACCACGATCAGCAGCTTGCAGTCCGGGTTGGCCGCGCCGGTGGCGAACCACTTCCGCCCGTTGATGACGTAACTGTCGCCGCGCCGCTCCATCCGTGTCGCGATGTTGTTGGCGTCGGACGATGCCACGTCCGGCTCCGTCATGGCGAAGGCGGAACGCATCTGGCCCAGCAGCAGCGGCGCCAGCCATTTCTCCTTCTGCTCCGGCGTGCCGAACATCTGCAGGATCTCCATGTTCGGCGTGTCCGGCGCGTGGCAGTTGAACACCTCCGACGCCCAGCCGACCCGGCCCAGGATCTCCGCGATCGCGGCGAATTCCAGGTTGCTCAGCCGTGTGCCGGGTTCGTCATCGGCAAGCTGGGGCAGGGCCATGTTCCACAGGCCGAGGCCGAACGCCTTCTGCTTCAGTTCCTCCAGCAGCGGCGGGGTGAGATCGTGGTCGCGTTCCGTCGCGGCTAGGTAGGCGCGGTTCCGGGGCAGGATGTCGTTCTGGAAGATCTCTTCCACCTGGGCGGCGATCTCTGCCGTTCTCTGGCTGTGTTCGAAGTTCAAGGCGTCCTCCCCGACGAATTCGCTGGCTTGTTTCGCAATTTAATGGCATTGAGTTAAGCAGGCGATGACCGGAGTGCTGGAGTGCCTGCCGCGCACCAGAGGAACCTGCTTGCGCCAATAATGCAAGTGTATTACGTTTTCACTGCCAACGAAGAGGCACCCTTGCAACGAACCTTGGAACCGGCACCGTGGATACCCGTGAACGCCTGCTGCTTACTGCCGAGAGACTGATGGGCGAACGCGGCATCAACGGGGTATCGCTGCGCGAGATCACGCGGGAGGCGGGACAGAAGAACGCCTCTGCGCTGCATTACCATTTCGGTTCCCGCGACGGCCTGATCGAGGCGATCTTCGAGAAGCGCATGCGGCTGCTCGACAGGCACCGCATGAAGCTGCTGGACGAGATGGAGCGCGAGGGGCGGCTGAACGATGTGCGCTGCGTCGCGGAGGCTGTGACGCGACCGACGGCCGAACTGCTGGGGAAACCGGACGGGGCAGGGAACTACATCAAGTTCCTGACGGAGATGTTCCTTTCCACGGACACCAGCATCGATGATTTCGTGCGGGGCAGGCTGGATGGCGGATTGCGCCGTTCGTTCGAGGTGCTGAAGCGGTTGCTGCCCGACATTCCGGAGAATGTCCTGCGGCAGCGTTTCATCATCATCATGCGGGCAGGTACCTATTCGCTGGCGGATATTGACGCCCATCGCAGACGGATGGAGGCTCAGGGAAGGCCCTTCGACATGCATCGGGCCATCGAGAACCTGATCGACATGTGGGTGGGCGGGGTCTCCGCACCACTGAAGAAGAACGAAACCAAATCAACCGGACAGGAAGCCGCCTGAAAGGCGGTTCGAAAATGCCGGGCATCCTGGGGAGGAGACCAGTTCGATGGGATATGAGCGGATCAACGTAAGGCCGATCGCCGGTGCGCTGGGTGCCGAGATCGAAGGCGTGAACATGTCGGAGCCGATGGGCAACCAGGTGTTCCAGGAAGTGCATGACGCGCTGATGGAGCACCAGGTGATCTTCCTGCGCGACCAGGACGTCACCCCGGCGGAGCATGTGGCCTTCGCGCGGCAGTTCGGCACGCTGCATGTGCATCCCTATGCGCCCAGCCTGGCGGACCAGCCGGAGGTGCTGATCCTGAAGAGCTCCAAGGCGAACCGCAGTGCCGCGAATGCCTGGCACTCCGACGTCACCTTCCAGGAAGAGCCGCCGATGGGCTCCATCCTGCTGGCACGGCAGGTGCCCGAGCATGGCGGTGACACGATGTGGGCCAACATGTACCTGGCCTACGAGTCGCTGTCGGATCGGATGAAGAACTATCTCGACGGCATGACCGCGCTGAACACCGCCGGTCGGGCCAACTTCGAGAAGGCCTATGACAAGCAGGTGACCGATGACCGGAAGGAGGAGATCCGCGTGCAGCGCAATTCGCATGCCCCGGCGGAGCATCCGGTCGTCCGGACCCATCCGGTGACGGGCCGCAAGGCGCTGTACGTCAATTCCATCTTCACGCAGAAGCTGGTGGGCGTGTCGGGCAAGGAATCCAAGGCGATCCTGGAATTCCTGTTCGACCATCTGAAGCGTCCCGAGTTCACCTGCCGCTTCCGCTGGCGGGAAGGTTCGGTGGCGTTCTGGGACAACCGGTGCACGCAGCACTATGCCATCGCGGACTATGGTGACGAGACGCGCGAGATGCATCGCGTGACGGTCAACGGCGATCGCCCGGTCTGAGGAACGCACATGAGCAATCCGAACGAGGCCGTTCCGGCGCCATCGCCGGAAGATGGTGAGGTGCCGGTTTCCGGCAATGCCCTTGTCCGCGTCCTGAAATGGATCGGCCTGACCATCGCGGTCGGGCTGGCCGTACACTCGATCTTCATTGCCTATTACGGCCAGTACGTGAACCCGGAGATGATCCGGGCGGGCGCGCTGTTCCTCTGTGCCGTGGTGGTGGTCTTCACCTCGCCGCTGGCCAACGAGAAGCTGTTCAGCGGGGCCGTGCTGGGCACCCTGGCCTGGGTCATAGACTTCGCGCTGGCCGCGAACCTGGGCTATGCCTGCCTCAACTTCCTGAACAAGATCGACGACATCGAGAACCTGATCGTCAGCTTCAGCACGGTGGACCAGTGGTCCGCCCTGATGGCCATCGTTGCGTTGCTCGAATTCACCCGCCGGACCTTCGGCCTGATCCTGGCAGCGGTGGGCGGTCTCAGCCTGATCTACTGCCTGTTCGGCCAGGACCTGCCCTGGTTCTTCCGCCATTCCGGCTTCAGCCTGGAACTGACCATGGAGATCATCTGGTACGGGCTGCAGGGGGTCTTCGGCTTTCCCACCGGCATCGTCGTGCTGCTGGTCTTCATCTTCATTGTCTTCGGTGCGCTGCTGGAGGGGACGGGTGCGGGCAATGTCATGATCCGCATGGCGCTGGCCGCGACCAGCCGGACCCGTGGCGGACCGGCGCATTCGGCCATCATCGCCTCCTCGATCTTCGGCATGTCGTCGGGCAGTGTCACCGCCAACGTGGTGGGCACCGGCGCGGTGACGATCCCGCTGATCAAGAAACGGGGTTTCAAGCCGGAGTTCGCGGGCGCGGTGGAGGCTGCGGCCTCCACGGGCGGGCAGCTGATGCCGCCGGTCATGGGCGCGGCCGCGTTCCTGATGACCCAGCTTGCCGGTGAATCCTACCAGACCATCTGCATCGCCGCGCTGGTTCCGGCGCTGCTCTACTATGGCAGCCTCTTCATCGCGACGGGGCAGGAGGCACGGCGGATCGGCCTGAAACCCTATCCCAGGGACCAGCGGCCGAGGATGGAACCGGGTGACGGTGTGAAGTCGCTGATGTTCTTCCTGCCGCTGATCGCGATCATCGTCACGCTCGGCATGGGGCGTTCGCCCAGCATGGCCGGTTTCTGGGCGGTGGTGGTGACCATCATCTCCGCCTTCGCGCTCAACCCGGCGCTGCGCAAGGATCCGAAGCAGCTTCTCGTGGCACTGGCCAAGGGCGGGGTCGCAGGCTCCCGCATCATGATGGCGGTGGGGTCCATCGGCGTCATGATCGGCGTCTTCGAACTCACCGGCCTGGGGCTGAAGTTCGCCACCCAGGTGGCGCTGCTCGGTGAACAGACCCTGTTCATCGCGCTGCTGCTGGCCGCCGCATCGTGCCTGGTGCTCGGCATGGGCATGCCGACACTGCCGGCCTACCTGATCGTCGTGCTGGTGCTTGGCCTGGCGATGAAGAAACTCGGGCTGCCCGATCTTTCGGTGCACCTGTTCGTGTTCTACTTCGGTGTGCTCTCGGCCATCACGCCCCCTGTGGCACTGGCGGCGGTGGCCGCCGCGCCCATAGCAGGGGGAGAGCCGATCCGCACCGGCATCAGTGCGCTCCGGCTCTCGCTGGTCGGCTTCATCATCCCGTTCGTGTTCGTCTACGAGCCCAGCCTGCTGCTGGTGTATGATGATTTCAGCCTCGGGGCGTTCCTGTGGATCCTGTTCCGGCTCTGTCTCGGCATCTGGCTGCTGACCACGGCGCTGAGCGGGTTCGAACTGAACAGGCTGCCGGCCTGGTCGCGCCTGCTGCGTCTCGCCGCCGGGTTCGCCATGCTGATCGTGATCTGGGAACTGCAGGTGGCTGCGGTCGCGGTCGGCATCGCGCTGATCGTGATCGAGGCCATGCGAAACAGGCGTGAGACTGCGGAGGCACAATCCGCCTCCGCCAACAGTTGAATAACATCCGTTCCAGCAAGGGAGGAAACAACAGGATGAATCGCAGAACTGTCATCAAGGGGGCCGCGGCCCTCGCGCTCGCCGCAGGGCTGGCGACCGGGGCCGGGGCACAGGACAAGACGTTCCTGACGATGGACGGCTTTCCCGCAGGGTCCACGCCGGGCCAGTTCGGGATCGCCTTCACCCAGCTGATCCAGAAGAAGATGCCGGTGGAGATCCAGGTCTCCGTGGGCAAGCCGGCCACCAAGTCCGCCCTCGACGCGGCGCAGGGCAAGGTCGACCTGTTCCTGACCGCACCGACGATCAACCAGTTCATGCAGACCCGCACGGCCATGTTCAAGAAGGTCGAGGCGGCACCGGAGCTGAACAAGAACCTGCGCGGTTTCATCAACTACCCGCTCGGCCCGTACCACATCGTCGTCTACGAGGACTCCGGCATCAAGTCGATCGCCGACTTCAAGGGCAAGAAGGTCTTCCTGGGCCCGCCCGCCGGTGCCGCGACGACCGTGGCCACGCAGCTGGTGGAAGGTGCCACCGGCATGGAGCCGGGCAAGGACTTCGATGTCGTGAAGTTCGACTGGAAGTCGGCCGAGACCGCGTTCCTGGACCGCCAGATGGATGTCTACATCGCCCCGACCACGGTGCCGAGCCCGTCCATCCAGCAGTTCGCCCTGGTCTCCCCGATCCGTATCCTGGGTCTGGATGAGGCGGCCTTCAGTTCGGAGCCGGTGAAGAAGGCCCTGGCCCTGCCGGGTCGGACCATCGTGGATATCCCGAACGGCATCTACGACAACCAGGTCAACGAGGCACCGGTGCGTACCGTCGGCTCCTGGGTCGGTCTCGGCACCAACAAGGACATGGATGCGGACCTGGCCTACAACATGATGAAGGTGTTCTGGGAGAACCTCTCGGAAGTGCACCAGACCGCCGAGTGGATGAAGGTCATCAACAGGGAAACCGCCCTGAACGAGATGAACATCCCGCTGCATGTCGGTGCCTACCGCTACTACAAGGAACAGGGTTGGGACATTCCCGATCATCTGGTTCCGCCCGAGGCGAAGTAAGCGCCTCGGCAACGACGTGACGGCAAGGGGCGTGGCTGGTCGCCACGCCCCTTCTGTTTCAACTGATCTCGTGAACTGCAGTCGGGACCCTGGGGAGGGGATGCCATGCTTGATGCCAATCTGAAGCGCATGTTCGAGGCGCGCTCCATCGCCATCATCGGTGCGTCGGGCGACGCGACACGTATCGGCGGCCGACCGGTCGCCATGCTCAAGTCCCAGGGCTTTGCGGGCGAGATCTATCCGATCAACCCGAAGCGGGACGAGGTCCAGGGGCTGAAGGCCTACCCCTCGGTGCTGGACGTGCCGGGGCCGGTCGATCTCGCGATCTGCGCCGTGCCGGGCAACCTGGTCGAGGGCGTCATCCTTGAATGCGCGGAGAAGGACGTGGCCGGGGCGGTGATCTTTGCCGGTGGCTTCGCGGAGGTCAGCGAGGCCGGGGCGGCGGAGCAGAAGCGCCTGACCGCCATCGCGCACGAGACCGGGATGCGCCTGAACGGCCCGAACTGCATGGGCTTCGCCAACTTCGCCAACAACATGCCGGCCAGCTTCCACCCCGCCTTCGCGCGTGACATGCCGGTCGGCCGCATCGGCCTGGTCAGCCAGTCCGGGGCGTTCGGTGGCCTGTCGGCCATGATGGCCTGTGACCGTGGTGTCGGGTTCCGGCACGTGCTGACCACGGGCAACGAGAGCGACATCGGGGTCGCCGACTGCCTCGACTACCTGGTCTCCGATCCGGGGACGGAAGTGATCCTGCTCTACATCGAGGGCGTGCGTGACGGCCCGGCGCTGCTGGACGCGCTGGCACGTGCGCGCGCGGCGGGCAAGCCCGTTGTCGCCGTGAAGCTCGGCCGGACGGAAGCCGGGGCCAAGGCCGCCGCCTCCCACACCTCCGCCCTTGCCGGTGCCGACCAGATCTACGACGCCGTGTTCAGGCAGTTCGGCGTGCACCGGGTGAACGCGATCGAGGAATTCTTCGACCTTGGTGCCGCCCTGGCGGTCGGTGGCCGCCCGGCAGGTGACGAGGTGGCGCTGGTCACCGTCTCCGGCGGTGTCGGGGTTCTGATGGCCGACGACGCGGCGACGCGCGGGCTGGAGGTCACGCCCCTGCCGGACGCGACCCAGGCGAAGTTCAAGGAACTCGTACCCTATGCCGGGGTCAACAATCCGCTGGACGTGACGGGGCAGATCATCAACCAGCCGGACCTGTTCGAGAAGGCGATGCGGCTGGTGCTGGAGGAAGGCAGCTACGACACGGTCATCGGTTTCCAGGGGGCGATCCTGAACCAGCCGGAGATGATCCAGCCCAACCTGGACATGTGGAAGACGCTGATGGGCGCCTATCCGCAGAAGCGTTTCGCCGTGGCCAGCCTGATGGGCGACGAGGCCCAGCAACGCTTCGAGGCGGCGGGGATTCCGGCCTTCCGGGAACCCACCCACGCCACCCGCGCGATGGCGGCGGGCGCGTACTTCACCCGTGCCTTCGACCGTCCGTTCAACTGGTCGCCGGACGTGGCCGCGGCGGGGGATCCGGGCACCGGACCGTTCACGGAGGCTGCGGCGCTGGAACTGCTGTCCGGCGCGGGCGTGCCGACCATGCCGACCCGCATCGCGACGACGCCGGAGGAGGCTGCGACGGCTGCTGCCGAGCTGGGCTTCCCCGTGGTCATGAAGATCCTGTCACCCGACATCATCCACAAGACCGATGTCGGCGGGGTGCGGCTCAACCTGGCCAGCGCGGAGGCGGTAAGGGCTGCCGCCGAGGACATGCTGGCCGCTGTCGCGGCTCGGGTGCCGGATGCGCGGCTGGAGGGCGTGCTGCTGGCGCCGATGATCAGCGGCGGTGTCGAGACCATCCTGGGCGTGCATGTGGACCCGATCTTCGGCCCGGCGGTGATGTTCGGGCTGGGCGGCATCTTCGTGGAGGTGCTGAAGGACGTGACCTTCCGCATTGCCCCGTTCGACACCGACGAGGCGCTGCGCATGATCGACGAGATCCGGGGACGGCCGATGCTGGACGGGGTGCGCGGCGCGCCGCCGGCGGACATTCCGGCGCTGGCGGAGGCGCTGGCCGCCCTGTCGCGCTTCGCCGCCGCGCATCGGGAGAGGCTGCTGTCGGTCGATCTCAACCCGTTCGTGGTGCTGCCGGAAGGGCAGGGCGCCATGGCGCTGGATGCCGTGGTCGAGATGAAGGGAGCCGATGGCGATGACTGAGCAGAGCCCGATCCAGACCGAGCTGGGTCGCCGCATGGGGCTGAAGCACCCGATCTTCGGCTTCGCCCATTCCATCGACGTGGTCTGCGCCCTGGCGGAGGCCGGGTGCATGGGGGTCTGGGGCGCCACGCGGGAGACGCCGGAGGAGATCGCGGCGGGGCTGAAGCTGATCCGCGAACGCATCGGCGACCTGCCCTTCGGCATCGACCTGGTGTTGCCGCGCGGCATGCCGAAAACCGCCAACAAGGCGGCGATCGAGGCGGAACTGCCGGAAGAGCACAAGGACTTCGTGCAGTCGATCTATGCCAGGTACAACGTGCCGAAGCCGACGAAGCCGGGCATGCGGTCGCGCTTCCTGCGCTCCGACGAGGTGGCGGAGGCGCAGATTGCCGCCGTGCTGGCCTCCGACGTGAACGTATTTGCCTGCGGCATCGGCGCCCCGGCGGAGGCCGTGGCCCATGCCAAGTCCGACGGCAAGGTCACCATGGCGCTGGTCGGCAGTCCACGCCACGCGGAGGCCGCGATCCGCAACGGGGCAGAGGTCATCGTCGCGCAGGGCTATGATGCCGGTGCCCATACCGGCCAGATCGGCACCTTTTCCCTGGTGCCGCAGGTGGTGGATGCCTGTGGCGACATTCCGGTGCTGGCTGCAGGCGGCGTCGCGACGGGCCGCCACATTGCGGCCTCCTTCGCGCTGGGCGCGCAGGGGGTCTGGCTCGGCACCGCGTGGCTGACCACGCATGAGCATGCGCTGCAGGAACAGATCGTCGCCAAGCTGCTCGCTGCGGGCAGCGAGGACACGGTGATCAGCCGCGCCAATTCCGGCAAGACACTGCGCCAGATCCGTACCGCCTGGTCGGAGGAATGGGCCGCCCCCAACGCCCCGGCGGCGCTGAAGATGCCCTACCAGGACATACTGGTCGGCGACCTGCTGGGCGCGATCCACGAACACGAGGTCGAACCCCTGATGCACCACCCCGCCGGACAGTCCATCGCCTATTCCACCGAACGCAAGTCGGTGGCCCAGGTGGTGGACGAACTGGTCGCGGAGGCCGCGCTGGCGGCAGGATAATTACGCTTCAATAAGAAAATATGATAAAGTATCGCAGGGATCATTGCCGCAAAATCTGAAATAGGGCTATGAATATAATTCAGAACTCTAAATGAAAAGTGAATTTTTAGTGCTTTATTTCTTTTTTGATTTTTCAGAATTTTCAATGGCGCCCGAGATCAGAGTGTTCAGTTCTCCTCTATTACCCCATTGTGCTCGCATATTTGTCCGTGCGGACCCGGGCCATGAGCGTGAAGAAAAATATATCGCTGATTGAACATAGTGGCTTTCATTGGCACATTCGCTAGCCAAAGCATCGACGCGGACACGATCTCCCTTCCTTCCAACGAATATCGCTGCAATAGCACGAACGCATTCGTGGTAGTTTCGGTCGCGGAACACGCGGGCTACTTGTCGAACAACTGCATCTGGGCACTCTTTCCGCTGGAGCATCGCGCCAATGACCCACATTAATTGCCAATCATGTAAAGAATGATGGTCAACTTGACTTGCCAAAAAATCAAAAACAGAGTTGTCTTCAATAAATCGGCCAAGATAGGCGCAATAAATTTGACTCATTGACGGTCTATCGCGAAATGCGCTTTTTACATCATCTACAGCAAAATCAGATCCTGCTTTCAAGAATAACGGCAAGCAAAATCGCTCTATTTCTTCCTCATGACCTGGAAAATCACTTATCGAATCAAATAGTATTTCGGTTGCCCGTATCTCAATTTCTTCGTTGTTTTCATCGTAAGGAGTTTCTTCGTCGTCCCATTCCGATTGAAAACCGTATGAGACTTCAAAATCGTGATCATCTATTTGATCATGAATCTCCGAAATAGCATCTTGAAATAACGATTCAAGATCCGGTTCTTCTACGACCAGTCGATTCTTTGGAAAAAGGCTGGATTTGGCTTCGTTTAGAGATAGATCGAGACTTCTTAAAAAGGGAATAAGTTTCTTCATTACAGCGTCTGCATCTGAAACGCTATTCACAAAAATGAAAATATCGTCAACATACCTAGCTGTGTCGAAATCAAGATCGCCCATATACCGATCAAATGGCTCTAGGTAGAAATTACCAACTAGGTCACTAGGAAAGACACCTTGAATAATTCCGCGAGAGGATCGGGAATTTGTGAAACTAGTAAGTATGTTTTCCAATCTTTGAATGTATGTTTTCGAAATACCTTTGTCTTGTAGGTTATTTACCAAAATATGTTGATTTATACTTCCAAAAAAATTTGCTATATCGATCTTCAGAATATAGTTATGTTGTTCATTTTTGGCATAATCGCGTAGTGTAGATTGAAAATTGCTCCAGCATTTTCTGGTTGGTAAGAACAATTTATCTGAATTTACAGTATCAATTCTGTGACTAAATGAGCGATCGTCGTTCGAATATTTTTCAATTGTTTCAACGCAATTATCCGCAAGGAACTGATAGAACAGGCGGTCATTGGGTAATAATATGCTGCCTGGGCGAGTATAATTCGGGCCTAGGCGAGGAGGGGTTGCTTGTACTCGTATCCTTGATGCTTTGGGTACTTCAATTGTGATCGGCGATCCAGGAACATATTTTCCAGATTTGAGGCGATTCTTTAATGTAGAAATGATTCCTTCAGAATTATGATCGAAAATCACCCGCAAATGTGGAGCAAAGATGAAGTCGCTTCTCATGTCGGCGGCCACGCGTTGAGTCGAACGTGTCCAATCAAAATCATCCACTATCTTCGTTTCAAGGCCAAATGGCTCCCCGAGTTTTAGGGACATTCTAAAACACACCTTAGTTGAATATCGTTTTGACTAGTGTTGCACCAGATCGATTTTATTTTTCGGAATAATTTGATGCTGTCAAGCGCTGGCGAGGCTAGAATTCTTAACCGTGTGTTGCAGAATCAATTTCCCGCGTTGAAGAAGTCGTAGATCTGCTGCGCCATCTGGCGGCTGATGCCGTCGACCTGTTCCAGGTCGGCGAGGCCGGCGCGGGCGATCTGCTTCGCGGAGCCGAACTTCAGCAGCAGGGCCTTCTTGCGGCGGGGGCCGATGCCGGGGATCTCGTCCAGCGGTGTCTGGCCGATCTGTTTCGAGCGGCGGTTGCGGTGGGTGCCGATGGCGAAGCGGTGGGCCTCGTCGCGCAGCCGCTGCAGGTAATAGAGCACCGGATCGCGCTCCGGCAGGTCGAAGGGTGGCTTGCCGGGCAGGAAGAACCGTTCCCGGCCTGCGTTGCGGTCCGGTCCCTTGGCGATGGAGACCAGCCCGACACCCTCGACGCCCAGTTCGGCGAAGACCTCCTCCGCCACGCCGAGCTGGCCGAGACCGCCATCGATGATGACCAGGTCCGGCCAGTCGCCCGCCGCCCGGTCCTTACCCTCGCCCTGGTCCTTCTTCAGGCGCTGGAAGCGACGGGTCAGCACCTCCCGCATCATGCCGAAATCGTCGCCCGGGGTGATCTCCGTCGACTTGATGTTGAAGGTGCGATAGGCCGCCTTCCGCATCCCCTCCGGTCCTGCGACGATCATGCCGCCGACGGCGTTGGTGCCCTGGATGTGGCTGTTGTCGTAGACCTCGATCCGCTGCGGCGGTTCGGGCAGGCCGAACAGGTCGGCGACACCCTGCAGCAGCTTCGTCTGCGCCGCGCCTTCCGCCTGGCGGCGGCCCAGCGCCTCCTCCGCGTTGCGGATCGCCTGTTCCACCAGTTCGCGCTTGCCGCCGCGCTGCGGGCGCAGCAGGTGCACCTTGTGCCCGGCATGGATGCCGAGTGCCTCCGCGATCAGCTCCTCGGACGGCACGTCGTGGCTCAGCAGGATCTGCTTCGGTGCCGGGCGGCTGTCATAGAACTGGCCGATGAAGGCGGCCAGCACCTCCCCCACCGTGTCGTCCCTGGTGTGGCTGGGGTAGTAGGCGCGGTTGCCGAAGTTCTGCCCGGCGCGGAAGAAGAACACCTGCACGCAGGTCTGGCCCCCGGCGGAATGCGCCGCGATCACGTCCGCTTCCTCCAGCCCGTCCACGTTGACGCCCTGCTTCTGCTGGATCTGCGACAGCGCCCAGATGCGGTTGCGGTACATGGCGGCATCCTCGAACGCCAGTTCGTCTGCCGCCTGCTGCATCTTCTGCCCCAGCTCGTCGCGCAGGTTCTGGCTGCGGCCGGACAGGAATGCCCGCGCCTCCCCCACCATCTCGGCATAGGCGTCGCGGCTGATCTCCCCCACGCAGGGGGCAAGGCAGCGCTTGATCTGGAACTGCAGGCAGGGGCGCTGGCGGCTCTCGAAGTCGCTGTCGGAGCAGCTGCGCAGCGGAAAGGCGCGCTGCAGCGCGGTCAGGGTGTGGTTGACGGCGGTGGCGGAGGCGAAGGGGCCGAAATATTCCCGGTCCTTTTCCCGCTTGCCGCGATGTTTCACCAGCATCGGGTAGTCGTGGTCCAGGTTGACCTCGATGTAGGGAAACGACTTGTCGTCGCGCAGGATGATGTTGAAGCGCGGTTTCAGCCGCTTGATCAGGTTGGCTTCCAGCAGCAGCGCCTCGACCTCCGTGTGGGTCGAGATGATCTCCAGGTCGCGGGTCATCTGCACCATGCGCAGGATGCGCATCGACAGGCCACGGGCGCGGGTATAGCTGGTGACGCGGTTCTTCAGGTTGCGCGCCTTGCCGACATAGAGCACGTCGCCGCTGGCGCTCAGCATCCGGTAGACGCCGGGGCTGTTCGGCAGCGTCTTTAGTTTCGCCGTCAGGATGGCGAAGCCGTCGGGTTCCGTGCCCTCAGGCTCTGCAGCCTCCGTCTCCGGTTCTGTGACCTGTTCGTCCATGCCCCGAATGTAGTGCGCCGGGGAACGCCTGTCAGGATTCGTCGGTCGACAGCGGCGGCACGCGGGAGACGAAGTGACCCTTCACCCCCTGCGGCCACTGCCTGTACGGCACCTGCCCGGTTTCGCTGGCGTCATACAGCGCCGCGAACGCCACCAGCGCCTCCGCCGCCTCCGCCTCCGGCGCGAAGGAGCCCATGACATAGGTGATCTTGCCCGGTGCCGACAGGCCGACATTGCAGTGGTGGTCGCAGCCCATCAGGCAGGCATGGCGGCGGCTGGTGACAGCGGGGGTGTCGGCCACCGCAGCCTCCACCAGCCCGCACAGCATTTCCCCGCCGGTCAGCCCCTCCGGCCCGCGCTTGGTGTCGGGGGCGAAGTTGCAGGTCTCGCAGACGGTCAGCGTGGCGGTCATGGTCGGGTTCCGGGATCGGGTGTTTCAGGTTGGCTGCCTTGTGCGGCAGAATGGGGGACGGGATCAAGCCTCGTGCGCCGCACGATGGGCAAGACAATCCGGGGGAGGGAAGAGATGCACACATTCAGAGGACCGTGGCCGGAGGGCAAGTCGGGCGCGATGGCGCTGACCTTCGACTGCGACGTGACCTATGCCTATTCCCCGGCACGCCCCGGCCCGGACGGCCCGCGCACCGGCGCGGCACTGTTCGAGAAGCAGCCGAAGCGGCTGCAGGGCTACAGCCGGGGCCTGTACGGCGTGAATGTCGGCCTGCCGCGCATCCTCGACATGATGAAGCGGCGTGATGTCCGCGGGTCGTTCTACATTCCCGGCGCCAACGTGGAGCGCTGGCCGGCTGAGTTCCGCCGCATCGTCGATGAGGGGCACGAGGTCGGCGCCCATGGCCACGAGCACGAGAACCTCTCGCTCTACAAGGATGACCCGGACGGGGAACGGCGAATCCTGGAGACCTGCATCGCCGCCTTCGAGAAGCACCTGGGGCAACGTCCGACCGGCTACCGCTCCCCCGCATGGGACATGAACCTGCATTCGGGCAGCATCCTGATGGAGCAGGGCATCGCTTACGATTCCAGCCTGTTCGCGGAGGAAGCACCCTACCTGCTCTCCGCCGCCTACCCGGACCAGCCGGACCTGCTGGAGTTCCCCATCGACTGGTCGCTGGACGACGCCACCTATTACATGTGGTTCATGCCGCCGCACCTGATGGCGCAGTTCCACGACCCGGATGAGGTCTACCGCATCTGGCAGGCGGAACTGGACGGCATCATCGGGGAGGGTGGCGTGTTCACGCTGACCTGCCACCCCTCCGTCATCGGCCGCCACCACCGCATGAACATCCTGGAACGGCTGCTGGACCATGTGACGGCGCGCGGCGACATCTGGCTGGCCCCGCTGTCGGAGATCGCCGCCTGGGTGCAGCCGCGGATGGAGCGGGACTCAACGGCCGAGGCCGCTGAGTAGGGACCTGATCGCGGCGAGGTAGTCGTCGCGCGACGCGCCGCCGACAATGTCCAGCGCGGCGCGGTCGAACATGGCCGAGAGCAGGCTTGCCAGGGCGGGGATCGGAACATCGGCGATGTCCCCGGCCTGTTGTCCCGCCTCCAGGCCTTCCACCAGCGTGCCGGCACTGGTCTGGCGGTCGATCTCGTCCATCTCCGCCCGTCCCAGCACCGCCGGCCCGTCCAGCAGCAGCAGGCGCGCCCGGCCCGCATCGGCCATGGCGTCGAACCAGGCTTCCGCGCCCTGCAGCAGGGCGTCGTGCGTCGATGCCGCGTCGGCGGAGGCGGCGTTGATCTCCGCCGTGACCGCAGCCAGTTCCCTGACGATCACGCCCCGCAGCAGGTCCGCCTTGTCGGCGAAATGGTGATACAGCGCCCCGCGCGTGACGGCGGCGGCCCTGACGATCTCCGGCGTTCCGGTCTCCGCATAGCCCTTCTCCACGAACAGCATCCGTGCGGCATCCAGCAGGGCGGTGCGCGTGGCATCGCTGCGCTGCCGGTTGGAGCGGCGTGAGGTTTTCTCTTGCATACATGCAGCCTGTATGTTTATGTCATTTACATACACATTGTATGTTCTGGCCGAGGAGGTTCAAGCCATGAAGATGACCCAGTTCTATCCGGTGATCATGACCGGTGATGTCGATGGGACGGCGCGGTTCTATACCGAGCATCTGCGGTTCCGCCGCGCCTTCGACAGCGACTGGTACGTCCACCTGCAGTCGACGGAGGACAGCAACGTGAACATCGCTGTCCTGCAGGGGGACCACGAAACCGTTCCCGCCGCCGGACGGGGCCAGGTCAGCGGCCTGATCCTCAACTTCGAGGTCGCGGACGTTGACGCGGAGTTCGCCCGGGCCGAGGCGCAGGGGCTGCCGATCCTGCTGTCGCTCCGGGACGAGGCTTTCGGGCAGCGCCACTTCATCACGCAGGACCCGAACGGTGTCCTGATCGACATCATCAGGCCGATTCCGCCGAGCGCCGAGTTCGCCGGACAGTATGCGGAGGACGTGCTGCCGACCTGATGCGGCTGCGGCTCACCCCAGCTTCAGGTTGATCAGCACGGTCTCCGTGTACAGGTGATCGACCTGCCAGTCGGGCAGCGGCGGGTCGGCGCGGCGGACCATGCGGCGGTAGGGCAGGGGGGTGCAGACACCGTCCGTGCGGTGGCCGTCCAGGAAGCGTTCGTCGATCAGCAGGCGGGCGCGGGGGTCGTCGCCCATGATCCGGTCGGCGGCCCGGTCGATCATGCGGGCCAGGGCCGCCGGGTCGCCGGTATAGATCAGGTCGTGGCAGAAGCCCTGGTCGCCGCGGTCCTGCTGCAGGAAGAAGCACAGCACCTGGCCCTCGCCATCGCGCAGCAGCACCGGGTGGGCGGTCAGGTCGCGATGGTCGTCCAGGTAACGCTGTTCCTCCGGTCCCACCAGCGGCCGGATCGCGTCATGGTCGGTGAGTACCTCCACCTGCGCGTCGTGGGGGGAGAAGCCGCGCTCCCAGACGAACCGGTTCATGTCGAGGTCGCGGAAACCGCAGCTCTCCAGGATGCCGTGCACCCGCTGGCTGGGGTCGAACACGGTGTAGGTGATGTCGGGCCGTTCCTCGTAGGTGCGCATCATCCGCACGCCGAGATCCTCCCCGCGCCAGTCCCGCAGCACGTAGATGGAGGTGAAGCTGCCGAAGGTGCGCTCCACCCCGTTGATGCGGCGCATGGAATAGACGTTGCCGTGAAAGCCGACGATCCGGCCATCCGCCTCCGACACCATGCCGACATGCGGCTTTTCCCCGGCCCAGTCATAGTTCATCAGCCGCGCGAAGACCTCCGGCGGCACCATGCGGTTCATGTTCCGGTGCAGCAGCTCCGCGATCTGCGGAATGTCGGCATCGGTGCCGGGGCGGATGATGGCGGGATGGATGTTCGCGGCGTTCATGCGGCGGCCCTTTCAGGCATCAGTGATTCCCTGTCGAGCCAGCAGGCGGCGGGGTGTGCCGCCACCAGCCGCAGCACCGCTTCCAGCACCGCCCAGCAGTCCTCGTCCTGCGCCCAGACATGGGTCAGCAGTCCGGTCGGCTCCGCCGCGTCCACCTCCCCGGTGCGGCGGGCGGCGAGGTGCTCCACCAGCCGCGCGGCGGTCTTCTCCGGTCCGATGAAGCTGCGGCCGCGCTTCCAGGCGATCAGGTCGCAGTGGCCGTTGATCATCTGCAGCCCCGGCGCGACATCGCGCGCGGCGCGGGGGGCGAAGACGCTGACCACGTCGAAACCCAGTTCCGGCAGGTGCGGGAACAGCTCCGGCGCGATGCGGTTCCAGGGCGGAGCCAGCATGGGGCAGACCCGGTCGCCGAACAGGTCCCGCATCCGGACCGACCCGGCGCGCAGCTCCGCCAGAATCACTTCCAGCGGGCGGTGCAGGCCCAGTTCCCACTTGCCCTTGACGTCCTTCGGGGAGTGGTCGGCATGGGCGAAGCCATGCTGCAGCGGAATGGCCGACGCGCAGTGCAGCATCGGTTCGGCCAGGGCATCGACCGCCCGGTCGGGCACGGTGGCGATGAAGACCGGCGCGCCCGTTGCCTCCGAAAGCGCCAGCAGCCGCAGGATCGGGGCATCCGGTGCCTCCGCATCATCGTCGCGCCACCACAGCGTGGCGGTCCGCCCGTCCTCGCCCCAGAGGTCCAGTTCCTGTCGCAGGGGATCGAGTTCGTTCATAGGAAGACCTGTTCCGGGCGGCGTTGATGCGGCATAAGGCGTTGCATGACCGAGAAAAGCCACGAACTGACCGATCCCGCAAGCTTCGACTTCTGGGCACATGACGTTGTCCGCTTCGGTGACATGGATGCGACAGGTCACGTCAACAACGTCTCCTTCGCCCGCTATGTCGAGACCGGGCGGGTGCCGTTCATGCGCGCCGGCTTCCTGCCCGCCTACGACGACCGCCAGCGCTTCGTCGTCGGCAACCTGTCGATCCGCTTCCGCGCCCAGGCCTTCTGGCCCGCCGATGTGCGGATCGGGACCCGGGTGTCGAAGCTGGGAAACACCTCCATCACGCTGGGGCACGGGGTCTTCATCGACGATTCCTGCATCGCCACGGCGGAGACGGTGATGGTCTACATCGTCCACGGCAAGGCCAGCCCCCTGCCGGATGACGTCCGCACCACGCTTGAGGAGAAGTTCGGGCTATAGCAGGTTCCGAGGCACGCTTTCCCGGAAGTCCCGCTCGAACACCTTGCGGCCGCCCTCGTAGGCCTCGATGCGGCCGCGCAGGTGGAAGGTGGTGGCGTCGGACCACATGTCGGCGAACGTCTCGGTGCGGACTGACCAGCCGTCGCGGGCCAGTGTCTGGGTCCAGTGGGTCTGGCCGAGGGCCGACAGCGGATCGTCGGGGCGGATGGTCCAGCGTTCGCGGGCGACCGAGCCGGTGATCAGGCCATGTTCCAGGTCCCGGCTGGCCCCGAAGTCATCCTCGATCACCAGGGCCACCGTCTCCGCCTGCAGGTCGTGCTCGACCCGGCGGACATGGCGCGGCGGACGCAGTTCCTCCGACCGCCAGGGCGCGGCGACCTCCGGATCGGGGAAGGTGACCTCGTCACCCCGGGTCAGCGGCCGGACCGGCAGGTCGAGATGGCCCGCGACCAGGTCGAGCGCCGCCTGCTGCGGCACGGGCCAGATCAGCGGCCAGTAGCTGGAGGAGATGGCAACCCGCAACCGGTGCCCGGCCGGCAGGTTCCAGGCAATGTCGTCCAGTTGCAGGCGGATATCGAAGGCCTTGCCCGGTGCCAGGGCCTCGGGCTCCGCATGTCCCGCCCGGTGGCAGAGGTTCAGCACGCCATACGTGATGCGGGTGGAGGCGCCGTCCGGTGCCACGTCGCACAGCCTGACCGCGACCTGTGCCACCGGCCTGTCGGCGCTGAGGCGGAGGTGCAGCACGGGCGCGCCGACAATGTCGGTCGCTTCGGTTGCCGGGGGGCTGTCGAAACAGGCGGAGAGCGCATCGTCGGCGCGCTGGTCGCCGGGCAGTTCAGGCCCCAGCCAGATGGCGCAGTACTCCCCGCCGCCCATGCCGCAATCCAGCGGTGACGCGACGCGCATGTCGAGCGGGGCCGCCGGTGCTGCATCGGCCAGCGCGCCTTCGGGGTGGAGGTGCAGGGTCCGGCCGGTGATGGTGGGGGAGGGCCATTCGGCCTCCGCGATCCAGCGACCGGGCCGTTCGGTGTACCAGCGGCGCGGCGGCACGCTGTCCATCACGTAGCCACGCCAGGCGGGCAGGTTCTCCGCCCCGTTCGGATCATCCTTCAGCCAGCGGTCCCACCATTGCAGCGCCTCCTGCAGGAAGCCGATGCGCGGTTCGGGCACGGCGAAGTGGGGATACTTGTGCACCCATGGCCCGGTGATGCCCCTGGCGGGGGATTCCAGACCGGCGAGCAGGCGCGGCACGGCGTTGCGGTAGGCATCGCCCCAGCCTCCGACTGCCAGCGTCGCTGCGCGGATGGCGGAGAAATCCTCGCAGACCGAGCCATGCCGCCAGTAGGCGTCGCGGTGCTGGTGGCGCAGCCAGGTGGCGGGAAGGAAGGGTTCATGCTCCAGCCGTTCCAGCCACATCTGGCGCCAGCGGGGTCCGACCACCTCCGGGTCCGGGGGGCGGGAGGAATAGGACAGCATGGTCGCACCCCAGCCGAGATTCTCGTTCAGCAGGCAACCGCCCTTGTAGTGGATGTCGTCGGCATAGCGGTCGTCAGTGGAGCAGAGCGTGATGATGGCCCGCAGCGGTTCCGGTGCCAGCGCCGCCACCTGCAGCGCGTTGAAGCCACCCCAGGAGATTCCCATCATCCCGACCGTCCCGCTGCACCAGGGCTGTGCCGCGATCCAGTGGATCACCTCCACCGCGTCGGCCAGTTCCCGTTCGGTGTATTCGTCCGCCATCAGCCCGTCGGAATCGCCATTGCCCCGCATGTCGACCCGCAGGCAGGCATAGCCGCGGGCGGCAAACCATGGGTGGGTCAGCGCATCGCGGGCGACGGTGCCGTCGCGCTTCCGGTACGGCAGGTACTCCAGGATCGCCGGGACCGGGCTTTCGCGCGCATCCTCCGGCATCCAGACCCGTGCGGAGAGGCGACAGCCGTCCTGCAGCGTGATGGCCATGTCGGCGGTCTCGGCGATGGCCCTCATGGCGATGCCTCCGCCCGGGCCGGGACCTGCGCGGCCAGCAGGCGGCGGCGGACGGTCTCGCGCCAGGTGATGTAGAGGCCGCTGGCGATGATCAGCAGGATGCCGGTGATGGTCCAGCTGTCGGGATACTCGCCGAAGAAGGCGATGCCCCAGATGACGGCGAGCGGCATGGCCACGTACTCGAACGGGGCCACCAGCCCGGCATGGGCCAGGCGGTAGGCCTGCGACAGGCAATAGCCGGTGATGGCGACGGTCACCCCGCAACTGCCGAGCAGGATCGCGTCTTCCATCGGCGGCCAGGCCCAGGCACGCAGCAGGAAGTCGATGCTGGGGTCGCCGCTGCTGCCATGGCGACCGTCACCGAAGGCGAGGCCGAAGATGATGCTGAAGACCAGGAAGACGATCTGGATGTAGAACGCCATGCAGGACGCCTTGTCGGCGACCCCGATCTTGCGCGTCAGCACGCTCATCATGGCGTAGCTGAAGGCCGCCAGCATCGGCAGCAGGGCGATCAGGCCGAAGATGCCGCTGCCCGGCCGGACCACCACCAGCACCCCGACAAAGCCGATGATGATGCCGGTGACGCGGTGCAGGCCGACGCTTTCCTTCAGGATCACCACCGACAGGATGGTGATGAACAGCGGGGCCACGAAGTAGAGCGCCGTCGCCTCCGCCAGGGTCATGCTGGCCAGCGCCACGAAGTAGAGCATGTTGGCAATGATCACCAGGCCGCCACGGGCCAGGTGGATGCGCCAGTGCGGCGTGCGCAGGATGCGCCAGCCGCCTTCGATCTGGACCAGGATCAGGGTGAAGCAGAGGCCGATCAGGCTGCGGGTGAAGACGATCTGGTGCAGCGGGTAGCCGTCGCTGAGGCTCTTGATCAGCACGTCCTGGACGGAGATCGAGGCCATGCCCAGCACGATGAAGAATATCCCGGCACCCGGCCTGTCCGATCCCGCGATGACGGTCATTGCAATGCAGCCCCCCTGATCGGACACGGGATACTTGCATGGGCTGCCTGTCAAGCGGGGGCAGGGCGGTGTAGCATCGACCGAAACGCATGGGAGGAAGCGTGATGAAGTTCGGAATGTCGATCATCGTGCGGGGCGACGATGCCACGCCGCAGACCTTTGACCGGATGGCGGAGAAGGCGGAGGCGACGGAACTCGACTGCCTCTGGTCCAGTGACCACCTGCTGATGCTGCCGATGGTGCATTCGAAGTATCCGGGCACGCCGGACGGGCAGCTGCCGGAACCCTGGAAGCGCACCTATTACCAGCCGTTCAGCGTGCTGAACTATCTCGCCGGCCGCACGAAGAAGATCCGGCTCGGCACCTCCGTCCTGGTGCTGCCGATGCGCAACCCGATCGAGGCGGCGGCGCAGGTGGCGGAGCTGGACCAGGTGAGCGGCGGGCGGGCCAACTTCGGTGTCGGTGTCGGCTGGTACCAGGAGGAATACGAGGCGCTGGGCTATCCCTTCCGCAAGCGCGGACGGCGCTGCAACGAGGGGCTGGAGATCGCCCGGCGGCTGTGGAGCGGGGAGCCGACCGACTTCGACGGGGAGTTCTACAGCTTCAAGGGGGCAAGGCTGGGGCCGCGCCCGGTACAGCGTCCGCACCCGCCGATCTACATCGGTGGTCACACCCCGGCGGCGCTGAAGCGCACCGCGCGCTTCGCCGATGTCTGGCATCCCTTCAAGGTGCTGCCGGAGGACGTGGTCAACCTGCGTCCCGAACTGGAACGGCTGCTGGCGGAGGAAGGGCGCACCGCGACCGGCTTCCCCATCGCGCCGAAGGTCTCGCTGATCTTCCAGGACGGCCCCACCGCCGACGGCCAGCCGCCCACCCAGGGCCGCCCGCAGGACATCATCGACGCCATCCGCCGCTTCCAGGATGCCGGTGCAACGGAGATGTGCTTCGACATTGCCCCGGAGACCGCCGACAACGCCATCGAGACCATGGACCGCTTCGCGAACGAGGTGCGCGCGAAGCTCTGATCAGGGGCTCGGGAATCCATGACCCGGGTACCCATGCCGTGGTGCCGCAGTCCCTTGATCGCCGGGCGCTGACTACCGCGTCCAGACCACCGGGAACTGGTCGCTGGCGAGGTCGTCGCCGGTGTTCAGGCCCGGGTTGCGCAGGCCGGCATTGGGGCCGGGGCCGCCGAAATAGGTGGCGTCGTCACCGCAGTAGCGCACGGTGTAGCCGCGGCGGCGGCGGTCCAGCCTCTGGTTGCCGCCCGCGCCATGCACGGTCATGGCATGGAAGGCGATGACGTCGCCGGGCTGCATGTCCCAGGCGATCACGTCGTAGGCGTCGCGGTCGGCATCGATGTCGGGCATGTCCTCGTAATTTTCCCCGCGCTCGTAGCTGGCGCCGCCCGGGGCGAAGGGTTCGGGCTGGAACCAGCGGTCCCAGTTGTGCGAGCCGGCAACGAACTCCAGCCGACCCGAATCCGCCGTGACCTCGTCCAGCGCCAGCCAGAAGCTCATGACCTGGCGACCGCGCACCGGCCAGTAGGGCTGGTCATTGTGCCAGCGCGTCGGCTGGTCGGTCCCGGCCTCCTTCACGAACAGCTGGTCGTAGAACAGTGTGATGCGGCTGGCCCCCATCAGCTCCGCTGCCAGGACGGGCAGGGGAGAATCGAAGCAGTAGTCGCGGAAGGCGGTGTCGTTCTCCCAGATGCGCATGTTGCCGTGGAACCGGCGGCCATTGTCCAGCGTGTAGCCGTGGCAGAACGGGCCGGGTTCGGCGATGTCACGCTCGATGGCGTCCCGGACGCGGGCGAGCCAGTCGCCGGAGATCACGCCCGGCAACAGGATCGCCCCGTCGCGCCTGAAGGTCTCGATGGTTTCCGCTGGCAGCATGTTCCGGTCCTCCCAAACCGTGTCCGTGCCTCCGGGACTACCGCTTTCTGGCGGGCGGCTTGCCGTAGGCGTAGATCATCTTTTCTCTCAGCATCCAGTCATAGGCATCCGAGATCGCAGTATGCAGGGTCGATGGCCGGTAGCCCAGTTCATCGATGGCCTTGGTCGAGGTGATGTGGACCTTCGCGGTGACCATCGCCACGGCCTCCGGCGTGATCTGGGGTGCCTTGCCGGTGGCGGCGGAGATCAGTCCCTCTGCCTTGCCCATCAGCCGCATCATCCATGCCGGCACCGGGCGTTTCGGGCGCTTCTTCTGCTGCGCCATGTCGGCCACCGCCTGCACGAACTCCAGGAACGTCGCATCAGGTCCGCCAAGCAGGTAGTTCTCCCCCGTGCGTCCCCTGTCCACCGCCGCGATGTGGGCCTGCGCCACGGCCTGGCCATGGGCGAAGCTGCCCGCCCCGGGGGGGACGCCGGGCAGCTTGCCGACCGCGGCCATCATGATCAGCTGTGCCCAGTTCTGCCGGTCGAAGCGTCCGACGATGTGCGACGGGTTCAGGATCACGGCATCCAGACCACGCTCCGCAACCGCGCGTCGGATCACCTCCTCCGCCTCGAACTTGGAGCGGTTGTAGTTGATCCAGGACGAACCGGCGGTCTGCGGTGTCTCCTCCGTGATCGTGCCGCCGGACCAGTCATAGACGTTCCAGGTGGAGGTATGGATGAACCGCTTCGCGCCCCGCTTCAGGGCCGCATCGACGATGGCCTCCGTCCCCTCGATGTTGATCTGGTTCTGCATCGGCGCCTGCCTGCGCCAGACGGAGGTCATCGCCGCCGTGTGGAACACGGCGTCGCAGCCCTGCGGCACCGCGGCCTCCAGGCTGTCGGGATCCAGCAGGTCGCCGGTCACCTGGGTGACGGGATAGCGGTCCAGGTCGCGGTGGCGCAGCTTCTCCCGCCGCAGCGCCGTGACCTCCCACCCCGCGGCCAGCAATTGCTCCACCAGGTTCAGTCCCAGGAAGCCGGTCGCGCCGGTGACGAAGGCTCGGCGCGGTGCCGACGCGTCAGTCGAGTTCATTCAGCACGCCGCGGATCAGGTCCATCAGTTCGTCGATCTGGTCCTTGCTGATGATGAAGGGCGGCGACAGGGCGATGATGTCGCCGGTCACGCGGACCATCGCACCCTTCTCGAATGCCTTCACCATTGCCTCGAAGCCGCGCTTGCCCGGTTCCCCGTCGCGCGGCGCGATCTCGATGGCGCCGACCAGGCCGATATTGCGGATGTCGACGACGTTCTTCGCGTCCGCCAGGCCGTGGACCTTCTCCTCCCAGTAGCTTTCCAGCCCGGCAACCCGGTCGAACAGCTTCTCCTCGCTGTAGATCTCCAGCGCGGCGATCCCCGCGGCGCAGGCCATCGGGTGGGCGGAATAGGTGTAGCCGTGGAACAGCTCGATGGCGTGTTCCGGCCCGGTCATGAAGGCATCGTAGATCGCGTCGCTGGCGGCGACCGCGCCCATCGGCACGGCGGCATTGGTCAGACCCTTGGCCATGGTCATCATGTCCGGCACGACGCCGAAGCGGTCTGCGGCGAAATTGGTGCCGAGACGCCCGAAACCGCTGATCACCTCGTCGAAGATCAGCAGGATGCCGTACTTGTCGCAGATCGCGCGCAGCCGCTGCAGGTATCCCTTTGGCGGCACCAGCACGCCGGTGGAACCGGACATCGGCTCCACGATAACGGCGGCGATGGTGGACGGGTCATGCAACTGCACGATCCGCTCCAGGTCGTCCGCCAGCTCCGCGCCATGTTCCGGCTGGCCCTTCGAGAACAGGTTCATCTCCGGCAGGTGGGTATGGGGCAGGTGATCGACGCCGTTCAGCAGGCTGCCGAAATACATCCGGTTCTTGACGATGCCGCCGACCGAGATGCCGCCGAAGCCGACCCCGTGATAGCCACGCTCCCGCCCGATCAGGCGGGTGCGGGTGCCGTCGCCGCGGGCGCGGTGATAGGCGATGGCGATCTTCAGCGCGGTGTCCACCGCTTCCGACCCGGAATTGGTGAAGAAGATGCGGTTCAGCGGGTCCGGCGTCAGGGCGCTGATCCGGTTGGCCAGGTCGAAGGCTGCCGGGTTCGCGTACATGAAGGACGGCGCGAAATCGAGCGTGTTGGCCGCTGCCGTGATCGCATCGACGATCCGCTGCCGACCGTGACCGGCATTGACGCACCAGAGACCGGCGGAGCCATCCAGGATCTGTCGACCGTCGGCGGAGGTGTAGTGCATGTCCTTCGCGGAGACGAGCAGCCGCGGTTCCTTCTTGAACTGGCGGTTCGGCGTGAATGGCAGCCAGAAGGATTCGAGGTCGTTCGGGATCGGATGGGCATAGGTCATGGCACGCACTCCAGCGGCAGTCATCGGGAGGTCTGGTTTCCCGGATGCTAGCAAGCTGGAGCCGAAATGGCACTGGCGAAACAGCGCCCCGTTCTCTAGGTTTCCGGCGGAACAGAAACGGCTTTCCAGGGAGGGGCTGACATGCGGCTGATGAGTTTCGAGAAGGACGGCAAGGCCAGCTATGGCGTCGCCACGGACAACGGCGTGATCGATCTCGGTGCGCGGATCGGCGCGGAGTACCCGACACTGCTGGCACTGGTCCAGGGCAACGGCCAGGCTGCTGCGGCAAAGGCTGCTGCCGGGCAGGGTGATGACTTCGCCCAGTCCGACGTGACCTTCCTGCCGGTCATTCCGCAGCCCCCGAAGATCATCTGTGTCGGCCTGAACTACGAGGACCATCGCATCGAGACCGGACGCCAGCCGTCCGGCTACCCGGTGCTGTTCCCGCGCTATGCCAACTGCCAGGTCGGCCATGGCCAGGCCATGGTGAAGCCGCGCAACTCCGACCGTTTCGACTACGAAGGCGAGATGGCGGTGATCATCGGCAAGCCCGGACGGCACCTGACGCAGGAAGAGGCACTGGATCATGTCGCGGGCTATTCCTGCTACAATGACGGCTCTGTGCGTGACTTCCAGGGCCATACCCACCAGTTCCTGCCGGGCAAGAACTTCACCGCGACCGGCGCGTTCGGTCCGTGGATGGTGACGTCGGACGAGATCACCGATCCCTCCACCCTGACCCTGACCACCCGCCTGAACGGCGAGGTGATGCAGCATGCCGATACCGATCACATGATCTTCAACGTGCCGTT
Source organism: Minwuia sp. (assembly GCA_965228535.1). Classification (GTDB taxonomy): domain Bacteria; phylum Pseudomonadota; class Alphaproteobacteria; order Minwuiales; family Minwuiaceae; genus Minwuia. The sequence continues at coordinate 1,124,433 of CBDDHU010000004.1, forward strand.
CCTGATTTCCTACATCAGCAGCTTCATGGCGCTGGAGGCCGGGGACGTGATCGTCAGCGGCACCCCTGGCGGTGTCGGCGACCGGCGCAACCCGCCTGTCTACATGAAGGGCGGGGACACGACCGAGGTCGAGATCACCGGCATCGGCACCCTGGTCAACCCGGTGGTGAACGAGGGCTGAGGCAGACGTGTGACCTGTTTCAAGCCTGTTCTCGCGGCACTGTTCGTCCTGCTTGCCGCCGTCCTGGTGACGGTTTCACCGGCGGCGGCACAGTTCGACGATCCGTGCCGCAACCCGCTTGAACTGCCTGCGGTGGAGATCGATGTCGAGGCGCGGACGGAGCGGACAAGCGCCCGTTTCACGGCGGAGGAACTGCATCGCTACGCCCACGACACCGACCCGTTGCCGGTCGGCTACCGCCATTTCGGCTTCACCGAGATGCTGCGGGAGATCAGGACCAGCGCCAGGGTCCGCTCCGGCACGGACGACTACAAGAACTTCTGCTATTCGCCGGAGACAATCACCGTCTCCATCAAGGTCGCGCCGGTGATCTACGTGCCGGGCGAGTATCCGCGCACCAGTTGCCCGGCGGGGGCGGTGCGGGTGCACGAGCTGCTGCACCTGCAGATCCACAAGGAGGCACTGCGCGAGCTTCCCGGCCGGATCCGCCAGGCGTTGCGGCTGGAGCGTGACCTGCGGATCACGAAGAAGGCGCGGGACCGCCGTGATGCCATCAACCGGGTCAAGGAACTGTCGCTGCAGGTCGCATTGCGCGCCGCGCACGAACTGGACGAGGAATATCGCGTCCGTCACCTGGAACTGGATTCGCCCAGCAGCTACCGCGCCAATCTCGGTATCTGCGGCGAGGCCGAGTGGGCCGGGCTGATGGACTGAGTCGGGCGCACGCTGCGCCGCAGGCCGGGACGGGGAGGGAACCGGGCATGGAAGAGGAAATCATATTCGGCAGGGAAGGCGGACTGGCGACGGTGCTGCTGAACCGGCCGAAGGCACTCAACGCGCTGACGCACGAGATGTGCGTGGAATTGCATGCCCGCCTGAAGCAGTGGCGCACGGATGACAGCGTGCAGGCCGTGCTGGTGCGCGGTGCGGGGGACAGGGCATTCTGCGCCGGTGGCGACATCCGCAAGCTGTATGACGAGGGCCGCGCGGGCGGGCGCTATCCTTACGACTTCTATCACGACGAGTACCGGCTGAACGCCGACATCCACTATTTCCCCAAGCCCTGGATCTCCCTGCTGGACGGGATCGTGATGGGCGGTGGCTGCGGTGTCTCGATTCCCGGCAGTCACCGGGTGGCGACGGAGCGTGTGACCTTCGCCATGCCGGAGACCGGGATCGGCCTGTTCCCGGATGTGGGCGGTTCGTTCTTCCTGTCCCGCGCACCGGGTCATGTCGGCACCTGGCTGGCCCTGACCGGTGCCCGGCTGAAGGCTGCGGACAGCCTGCATGCCGGGGTCGCCGATGCCTGTGTCGCATCCGAACGCCAGGACGAACTGGTGGCTGCGCTGGCGGGGGCGACGATCCGCACCCACCAGGACGCGACGGACCTGATCGCCGGTTTCGCCGCGCATCCCGGCGAATCCGACCTGGCCGCGCGACGGCAGGAACTGGACCGCCTGTTTGCCGGCGACAGCGTGGAGGCCATCCTGGCCGCGCTCGACGCCGATGGTGGCGAATGGGCGGCAAAGCAGGCCGCCATCATGCGCACCAAGTCACCGACCTCGCTCAAGATCGCCTTCCGCCAGGTGCGCGACGGCGGCTCGCGCGACTTCCGCGACTGCATGAAGATGGAATGGCGCATGGTGAACCGGGTGATCGCCGGGCATGACTTCTACGAGGGCACGCGGGCGACGGTCATCGACAAGGACCAGTCACCCGCCTGGAAGCCTGCGACGCTGGCCGATGTGGACGCGACGACGGTGGAGGGTTACTTCGCGCCGCTGCCCGACGGGGACCTGCGCTTCGACTGACCGGCCCCGGCGCCGTCCCGGTGCTGTCGGGCGGAACAGGCGTCTTGTCACATGCCATTGCGGTGCACAGGTGCAGTGCATAGGTTGACGCCTTCCCTTGCAGCAGCCCGACACGTGCGTGACCGTTCCGAACGGTCGGGCTTGCCATGAACCGTTCGAGGAGCATGAGATGAGCGATGCGATGACGATTGAACAGGCCGCGCTCTGGCTTGATGACATGCACACGCGCCTGGCGCGTTACGAGGCGCTGCCGGAGAAGCTGAGTCCCGACAGCATCCAGACGGCCTATGCGGTGCAGGATGCCTTCGTGCGGCGGATGCAGCTGCGCGGCCTGAAGTCCCTGGGGGCGAAGATTGCCCTGTCGTCACCGCAGATGCAGCAGATGGTGGGGATCGACCGGCCGGTCGGCGGCACCATCGTCGGCACCGGGCTGCAGCATTCGCCTGCGCGCATCCGTGCCTCCCAGCTTGGCCGTGTCTGCATCGAGTGCGAGGTCGCGGTGCGTCTCGGCAAGACGCTGGGAGCGGGCGATGGCCCCTTCAGCGAACAGGCGATCCATGAAGCCGTTGATGCCTGTGCCGCGGCCTTCGAGATCGCGGATGACCGCAATGCCGACTATGACCGGCTCGATGCGCTGAACCTGATCGCCGACAATGCCTGGAACGCGGGAATCGTGCTGGGCGATGTCGTCACCGACTTCGATCCCGCGACGCTCGCCGATGCCACTGCCGAACTGCACCTGAACGGGGAGAAGGTGGGTGAGGGCAAGGGCTCCGACGCGCTGGGTCATCCCTTCAACAGCCTGAAGGTACTGGCCGACGAACTGACCGCCCATGGCCGGTCGCTCAAGGCCGGTGACTGGGTGCTGACCGGGACCGTGATCCGCACCTGGTTCCCGGACGTAGGCTCCAGACTGACCTACAGCCACAGCGTGCTGGGGGATGTCAGCGCGGAGATCGTCTGACTGGCATCTGCCCTGCGACTGGATCCGGGGGACCTGTGACCGAACGACCCGTACTTGTCTGGTTCCGCCAGGACCTTCGCCTGACCGACAATCCCGCACTTGCCGCCGCCGCCCGGAGCAGCGCGCCCGTGATCCCGGTCTATGTCCTTGATGACGAGACAGCGGGCGACTGGCGCATGGGAGGTGCCTCGCGCTGGTGGCTGCACCAGTCTCTCAGGGCGCTGGACAAGAGCCTGCGGGAGCGGGGCAGCCGCCTGCTGCTGCGATCCGGCCCGGCGGAGCAGGTGATCCCGGCACTGGTGGAGGAAGCGGGGGCCGGCACCGTGCTCTGGAACCGGCTCTACGAACCGTTCGCCATCCGGCGCGACAAGGGGTTGAAGGCGGATCTGAAGGACGCCGGTATCTCTGTGTCGAGCTTTCCCGGCAACCTCGCGTTCGAACCCTGGACCATCCGTACGGGCGATGACGGGCCATACCGCGTCTTCTCCCCCTTCATGAAGGCCTGCCTGCGCTCCGATCCGCCGGAATCGCCGCTGGCCGCGCCCACCGGGCTCGCGGCTCCCGATGACTGGCCGGACAGTGATGATCTGGAAAGCTGGCACCTGGAACCGAGGAAGCCTGACTGGGCCGGCGGACTGCGTGAGCACTGGACGCCGGGGGAGGCGGGCGCAAGGGAGCGGTTCGGCGACTTCCTTGACGAGCGCCTGGACGGTTATGCCAGGGCACGTGACCGGATGGCCGGAGAGACGACATCGCGGCTGTCCCCGCACCTGCATTTCGGCGAGATCAGCGTCCGCTCCATCTGGCAGGCGCTGGACCACCGTGAAGCCGAAGGCGCGCGCTCCGTCGGCAAGTTCCGGGCGGAGGTGATATGGCGCGAGTTCGCCCATCACCTGCTCTACCACTATCCCCACTTGCCGGAACGCAACTGGCGGGACACCTTCGATTCCTTCCCCTGGGTCGAGGACGAGAAGATGCTGAGGGCCTGGCAGCAGGGCCGGACCGGCTATCCCATCGTCGATGCCGGGATGCGGGAACTCTGGGTCAGCGGCTACATGCACAATCGGGTGCGCATGGTCGCCGCCTCCTTCCTCATCAAGCACCTGGCGATCCACTGGCGGCACGGCGAGGACTGGTTCTGGGACACGCTGGTCGATGCGGACCTGGCCAACAACGCGGCGAGCTGGCAGTGGGTGGCGGGATCGGGCGCCGATGCCGCCCCCTATTTCCGCATCTTCAACCCGGTGAAGCAGGGGGAGCAGCACGATGCCGACGGCGACTATGTTCGCCACTGGCTGCCGGTCCTGAAGGACCTGCCGAAGAAATACCTCCATGCCCCCTGGACGGCACCGGACGAGGTGCTGGAGAAGGCGGGGATCAGGCTGGGCGAGAACTATCCCGAACCGATCGTGGATCACGCGGAGGCGCGGGCGCGGGCGCTGGAAGGCTACGAGAAGGTCAAGCAAGCCTGAGTCTTGGCCCGGCAGGCCGACCTGTCGTGAACCGGAAACGTCTGCTACGAGAAGCGTCCCCGAACCATTGGATCCGGAGATGTGCAGGTGCGCGTGATCAGACCTTCCGACTTCGTCGGCAATGACGCCTGGGATGCGCTGGATATCGAGCGCATCGACGGGGCATCCGTCCGGCTGCACTGGACCGATCAGCCCTATGTCTGGCACGTCAATGACGGACCCGAGGTCTTCGTCGTCCTGGATGGGCAGGTCGACATGAAGGTACGCGATGACGCCGGTCTGGAGCAGGTTCACCGACTTGCGCCGGGCGACATCTTCCACGCGCGTTCCGGTGATGCCCACGTTGCCCATCCGCTGGGCGAGGCGCGGGTGCTGGTCGTGGAGCGGGTCGGCAGCATCTGACCGCGCCACCCCTGCATCCGCCTGACTGCTTTACCTTGCCTGTGGTCTGTCCTAAATCCCATTGAGGTTTGCGCTACAGGGGATTGTACGGGAAAAATATGGATATCAGGCAGGGCTTCGTCGGGTCGGTCGGGAACACTCCGCTGATCCGTCTCAACAGGGTGTCGGAGGAGACCGGGTGCGAGATCCTCGGCAAGGCGGAGTTCCTGAATCCCGGCGGGTCGGTGAAGGACCGTGCGGCACTGGCCATCATCAATGATGCGGAGAAGCGCGGCGCGCTGAAGCCCGGCGGCGTCATCGTCGAGGGCACGGCGGGGAACACCGGCATCGGCCTGGCGCTGGTGGCGGCCGCGCGCGGCTACAAGTGCGTCATCGTCATTCCCGAGACCCAGAGCGACGAGAAGAAGGACATGCTGCGCATCTGCGGTGCCGACCTGCGGGAGGTTCCGGCGGTGCCCTATCGCGATCCAAACAACTACGTGAAGTATTCCGGCCGACTGGCGGAGGAGATCGCGGCCAGCAACCCCAACGGGGCGATCTGGGCCAACCAGTTCGACAATGTGGCGAACCGCCAGGGCCATATCGACACGACCGGGCCGGAGATCTGGGACCAGACCGAAGGCAAGGTTGACGGCTTCATCTGTGCCGTCGGAACCGGCGGGACGCTGGCCGGTGTCGCCATGGCGCTGAAGGACCGCAATCCCGACATCCGCATCGGCCTTGCCGATCCGCATGGCGCGGCGCTGTGGCACTACTACGCGCATGGTGAGCTGAAGGCAGAGGGCAGTTCCATCACCGAAGGTATCGGCCAGGGTCGCATCACCGCCAACCTGGAGGGGCTGTCGATCGACCATCCCTACCGGATCAGTGACGAGGAAGTGGTGCGCACGACCTTCGACCTGGCACAGCATGAAGGGCTGATCCTTGGCGGGTCGAGCGGCATCAACGTCGCCGGTGCCGTGCGCCTGGCGCGTGACCTGGGGCCGGGGCACACCATCGTCACCATCCTCTGTGACGGAGGACAGCGCTATTTCAGCCGCCTCTACAATCCTGCCTTCCTGAAGGAGAAGGGCTTGCCGACCCCGCCCTGGTTGGACTAATTCCGGGGCTGACGCAATTCCGTGCGGGAGCCCCCGATGACCGACGCCCTGTTTCGCGACGATGCCTACCTGAAATCGTGTGACGCGACCGTGCTGGCGGTAACGGACCGGGGCGGCCTGGTGCTGGACCGGACGGTGTTCTATCCCACCGGCGGCGGGCAGCCCGGCGACAGCGGCATCCTGCGCGGGGCGAACGGTGCCGAGGTGCGGATCGCCACGACCGTGAAGGGGGAGACCCCGGACGAGATCGTGCATGTGCCCGCCGAGGGCGAGACCCTGCCCGAAATCGGCACGCAGGTGACGCTGGAACTCGACTGGGAACGTCGCCACGCCCACATGCGCATGCATACCTGCCTGCACCTGCTTTCCGCCGTGCTGACCTTTCCAGTTACTGGCGGGCAGGTCGGGGCGGACAAGAGCCGGCTGGACTTCGATATTCCGGAGGCGGTGCTGGAGAAGGATGCCATCACCGCGCAGCTCAACGAGCTGATCGCCCGGGATGCGCCGGTCGGCACGCGCTGGATCACCGATGCGGAGCTGGAGGCGCAGCCGGACCTGATCAAGACCATGTCCGTGAAGCCGCCGACCGGTGCCGGGCACGTGCGCCTGGTGGAGGTGGACGGGCTGGACCTGCAGCCCTGCGGCGGCACGCACGTGGCCCGGACCGGCGAGATCGGTAAGGTGGAAGTACGCAAGATCGAGAAGAAGGGACGGCAGAACCGGCGCGTCAGCATCCAGTTCGCCTCCTGAACAGCAGCAACAATCCAGCAGGGGCCAAGCCATGGGCTATTCCAATCCGCAATCACTGGTCTCCACGGAGTGGCTGGCCCAGCATCTGAACGCGCCCGACGTGCGGGTGGTGGATGCATCCTGGTACATGCCGCAGATGAAGCGGGACCCGAAGGCGGAGTTCGCGGCGGAGCACATTCCCGGCGCGGTCTTCTTCGACATCGACGAGATCGCGGATACCGACAGCGACCTGCCGCACATGCTGCCCTCGTCGGAGAAGTTCTCCTCCCGCTGCCGCAGGCTGGGCCTGGGCGACGGTGTGCGGATCGTGGTCTATGACGGCGGCGGCTGCACGGCGGCGGCGCGGGTCTGGTGGACCTTCCGGACCTTCGGTCATGACGATGTCTCCGTGCTGGATGGCGGCCTGCCGAAGTGGAAGGCGGAGAACCGGCCGCTGGCCGACCTGCCGGACATTCCGCGCGAACGCCACCTGTCGGCGCGGTTCAACAGCTTCCTGGTCCGCGATGTCGACCAGATGCTGGCCAACGTGAAGAGCGGTCGGGAGCAGGTGCTGGATGCCCGTTCCGCCGGTCGCTTCAATGGCAGCGATCCGGAACCGCGGGAGGGGCTGCGTGGTGGCCACATTCCCGGCAGCCTGAACACGCCCTACCAGCAGCTGTTCCGGGAGGACGGCACCTTCCTGCCGCCAGAGGACCTGCAGAAGGTGCTGTCGGCTTCCGGCCTGGACATGAAGAAGCCCGTGATCACGACCTGCGGCTCCGGCGTCACCGCCTGCGTGCTGGCGCTGGGCCTGCACCTTGTCGGGCATCGCCAGGTGGCGGTCTATGACGGGTCATGGACCGAGTGGGGCGGACGCAAGGACACACCGGTGGAGCGCTGAGGGCCATGGCGGATGCGGACGAGGACCTGATCCCGATCACCATCACCTACCTGCGCATGGACGCGCAACCGACGCGTCCCACGCCGCCCGCACCCGCCGTGCCGCACGCCATCATGCGGGCGGAGAATCCGACCGTTCACTTCTACCGCTATCTCTACGACACGGTGGGGGAGAACTGGGTCTGGTCCAACCGGCGCTACATGTCGGACGAGGACCTGGCCGCGATCGTCCAGGACCCGAATGTCGAGGTCATGGTGCTGTACGTGAAGGGCGTCCCGGCAGGCTATGCCGAGCTCGATTTCCGTGGCCTGCCCGGGGAGGCCGACCTGGCCTATTTCGGGCTGATGCCGGAATTCATCGGGCGCGGCCTGGGCGCCTGGTTCCTGCACTGGGCGATCAGTGAACTCTGGTCGCGCGGGCCGGAGAGCATCACCGTCAATACCTGCACGAAGGACCATCCATCGGCGCTGCCCATGTACCAGCGCATGGGTTTCGTGCCCTACAGCCGCGAGGAAGCGACCCTGCGGCCGCTGCCCGGTGCATCGCGGTGACCGACCAGTCGCTGCGTGACTTCATCGGCCGGCTGGAACGCAAGGGCGACCTTGTGCGCGTCCGGGAGCCGGTCTCGACCGTCCTGGAGATGACCGAGATCCAGACCCGGCTGCTGGCGGAGGGCGGACCGGCGGTGCTGTTCGAGAACCCCGTGAACGCCGACGGTTCGTCGGCCTCGATGCCGGTGCTGGTCAACCTGTTCGGCACCGTAGAGCGGGTGGCGATGGGCATGGACCGCACGCCGCAGGAACTGCGCAGTGTCGGCGAGATGCTGGCATTCCTGCGCCAGCCCGAGCCGCCGGGCGGGTTCCGTGACGCGCTGGACAAGCTGCCGCTGCTGAAGACGGTGATGGCGATGCGGCCGAAGACGGTCGGCTACGGCCCAGTGCAGGACGTGATCCGGACCGGGGAGCAGGTCGACCTGACGCAGCTTCCCGTGCAGACCTGCTGGCCGGGGGAGCCCGCGCCGCTGATCACCTGGCCGCTGGTGGTGACGAAGGGACCGTCGTCGGCGAAGGAGGATGACTTCAACCTCGGCATCTACCGGATGCAGCTGCTCGACCGGAACCGCACCATCATGCGCTGGCTGAAGCATCGCGGCGGCGCGCAGCATCACCGGCGCTGGGCGGCGGAAAAGCCGGAGCCGCTGCCTGCCGCCGTGGTGATCGGTGCCGACCCCGGCACCATCCTGGCCGCCGTGACCCCGGTGCCAGACACGCTGTCGGAGTACCAGTTCGCCGGGCTGCTGCGGGGCCGCAAGGTGGAACTGGTGGACTGCCAGACCGTGCCGCTGAAGGTGCCTGCCCATGCCGAGATCGTGCTGGAGGGGCATGTCAGCCTGGAGGACTACGCTGGCGAAGGTCCCTATGGCGACCATACCGGCTACTACAACGCGGTGGAGAAGTTCCCCGTCTTCACCGTCAGCGCCGTGACCCGGCGCAAGGACCCGATCTATCTCTCCACCTTCACCGGGCGCCCACCGGACGAGCCTTCCGTGCTGGGGGAGGCGCTGAACGATGTCTTCGTGCCGCTGCTGGTCCAGCAGTTTCCGGAGGTCGTGGATTTCTGGCTGCCGCCGGAGGGCTGTTCCTACCGCATTGCCGTGGTCTCGATGAAGAAGGCCTATCCGGGTCATGCCAAGCGGGTGATGCTGGGCGTCTGGTCCTACCTGCGGCAGTTCATGTACACCAAGTGGGTGATCGTCGTGGATGACGACATCAACGCCCGCGACTGGAAGGATGTGATGTGGGCGATCTCCACCCGCATGGACCCGGCGCGCGACATCACGGTGATCGAGAACACGCCCATCGACTATCTCGACTTTGCCTCGCCGGAGGATGGCCTGGGGTCAAAGATCGGGCTCGATGCCACCAACAAGTGGCCGCCAGAGACCAAGCGCGAATGGGGCACCAAGATCCGCATGACCGACGAGGTCATCCGAACCATCGACGAGAAATGGTCCCGCCTGGGCCTTCCCGGGTCGGGAAAGTCGATCTGGTAACGGGTTCAGCTGGTGCGCCAACTTGAGTTTCATGACACTGAGTGCTATGAAATTTGCCGCAGATGTCTGTGAGAGTCTTCAAGACGAGACCGTTCGAGCGTTTTGCGCTGAAGCACCGGATAGCGGATTCCGAGCTGATTGATGCTGTTTCACGGGCAGAGCGTGGTCTGATAGATGCCGATCTCGGTGGAGGCGTACTGAAACAACGTCTGGCGCGTCGTGGACAGGGCAGGTCAGGTGGTTTCCGAAGCATCCTGTTGTTTCGCGGCGGGGAAGGCATCTTCTTCGTCTACGGCTTCGCAAAGAAGGATCGAGACAATATCAGCCGGGACGAATTGCTCGCCTTTCGGCGTCTCGCGGAGGAACTCTGCGGGATGGATACGTCGAAGCTCGGACGCGCAGTCGAGAGCGGTTCGATCGTGGAGGTATGGAGAGAATGAAGAGGCAGTACAGGACAGACGCGCTTGCCGCCGTGCATGAGACGGCTTCTGACCTTGCCGATGCAGGTCTTGTCTCCAAGCAGACGATGAGGACGTTCGACGAGATGTGTCTGACACCTGTCAACGACATGTCGGCGGAAGACATTCGTTCGCTGCGTCTGCGTGAACGGGCGAGCCAGACAGTCTTCGCCCGTCACCTCAACGTGACCGTGGGGCTGGTCAGCCAGTGGGAGCGAGGTGAGAAGCGGCCGCGCGGTGCGTCGTTGAAATTGTTGACGCTGGTCGCGAAGAACGGACTTGCGTCCATCGCCTGATCCGGCCCAGGCGTCTCACGCCCCGTCAGCCTCCCGCCCGCGTTCGCTGACGAAGCTTGCGGTCCAGGGGTCGTCGCTGGTCAGGGAGAGGTTGTCGGTGACGGCGGTCTGCAGCGCGCCCATGTCGATCTGGTGGAACGACCCCGCCCCCACCTGCCGGGCAGCGCTGGCGGCGGCGCGGCCCATGGCGAAGCAGGGACCCATCACGCGGACACTGGCCAGTGCCGCCGGCTCGGCATCGATGCAGCGTCCTGCTGTGACGACATTGTCCAGTCCCTCCGGCACCATCGCGCCGAAGGGGATCCAGTGCATGTGGTCGTCGGCGAACACCTCCCAGTGCGTGTCGGCCATTTCCGTGTGCAGTTCGATGGGCCAGGAACAGCGGGCGATGGCGTCGTCCGGCCTCTCGCCGGCCCGCACGCCCGCCACCGTGATGCGGCTGCGGCCCTGGATGGTGCGGGTCTGGCGGATGCCGGGCTGGCCATAGGTCGCGACCCGGGCCTCGCTGAAGGCCTCCGGAAACTCGTCCCTGAACAGGGCCAGCAGGCCGTCGACCTGGGCGCGCCCGTGCATCCCCGCACGGGCCAGCCCCACCGGATCCTGCGGCGTCTCGATGTGGGTCATGTTGGCCAGCACCTTGCCCGGTTCCGCCTGCGGGAACAGGAACCCGTCATGGCGCACCAGGCCGAACTCGGCCCCGCGCCTGCGCATGGCCTCGTGGTAGGTCTCGCGCGGCATCCGGTTGACGATGTCGGTATCGACGCCTTCGAACACCGCCATGATGGTGCCGTGGATGTCCGTGTCGGACTGGTTCAGCGGCAGCCCGGCCAGCCAGGACAGCACCGCGTCGCCGGAGGCATCGACGAAGCTCTGCGCCTCGATCACCATGTCACCCCAGCGGGTGGCAAGCTGCAGTGCCGCGATGCGGCGGTCCCGCACCTCCACCGCGCGTAGCACCGCGCCCGTCACCGGCATGATGTCGGTCTCCAGGATCCGCCGCTCCACCCACCGCATCCAGCCATTGATCGCGTAGTCGATGATCAGGGTGTTGCGCGCGCGCCGGGCGGTGGCCTGGCCATTCGCGGTCATCTCTTCCAGCAGCGGGTCCATAACGCCGTGAGTCACCCGGCCCGGCGTGGGTCCGTTGGCATAGAGGCCGCAGATGGTGCCGATGGCGGAATTCACCGCCTGTCCGCCGATCTGCGGCGCGGCATCGACGATCACGACGGAGAGGCCCAGTGCCCTGGCTTCGAGCGCCGCGGAGAGGCCTGCCGCACCGGAGCCGACGACGCAGAGGTCCGCAGACAGTCTCTCCTGCGCCGCCGTGCGCTGCACGGTCCGCATGCCCGGATGGTGCGCCATGATCCTCTCCCCCCTCCACGAAGTCACTTCCTGTCCGGCAACTTGCCGGTCCCACGCCCTGAAAGGCAAGTGGCACACCTGCCCCCGCGATTGTGACCAGTTGTAACCGTGCATACGGGTCGCGTTGTGGCGCGCGTCGCGGCACTCTATATGCTTGACGTAAAGGTCAACAGGACGGGCACTTCATGGCCAGGATCAAGTTCCCGCGCCCGCGCGGACAGTTTGCCGTCAACCTTGTCGGCTTTGTCGCCCTGCTGGTGGTGGCCGTGATGATCACCGCGCTGCTGCTGGCGACGCGGACCCGGCTGGAGCCGACGGAGCCGGTCGAGCGGGTGTGGAACGTCGAGACCCTGATCGTCGAACGGCGCGATCACCAGCCGCGCATGAAGGTCTTCGGTGAACTGGCGGCGGGCCGCAGCAGCGAGATGCGGGCACTGGTGCAGGGCGAGATCGCGGCTGTCGGAGACTATTTCCGCAATGGCGCGGCGGTGGCCAGGGGTGACCTGCTGATCGAGATCGACCGCTTCGAGTACGAGACAGCCATCGCAGAACTGAAGGCCAGCATCGCAGAGACCCGGGCGCGCATCGCGGAGGCGGAGGCCAACCGGGATTCCGAGACCATCTCCCTGCAGCAGGACAAGGAGATGCTGGTACTGCTGCAGCGCGACCTGGACCGGACCACAGAACTGCACGGACGCGGCAACATCTCCGACAAGTCGCTGGACCAGGCCAAGATCGAGTTGACGCGACAGCGCCAGACCGTTGCCCGGCGGGAGGCGGCGGTGAAGAGTAACGATGCGCGCGTGGTGCAGCAGCGTGCGGCACTGCAGCGCCTGGGCATCGAGCTGGAGCGTGCCGAGCGTGACCTGAAGCGCACGCGGCTGGTGGCCCCCTTCGACGGTTTCCTGTCGGAAGTGAATGCCCAGGTCGGCCAGCGTGTCAGCGTCAATGACCGCATTGCCCGGCTGGTGGGCGCCGCGCAGCTGGAGGCACGGGGACACCTGTCGGACGCGCAGTATGGCCGCCTGCTGTCGGATGGCGGCCTGGACGGGCGGCTGGCGAAGGTGGTCTGGACGGTGGGTGACCGCAAGCTGGCCTATGACGCCGTTGTTGCCCGCATCACGGCCGAGATCCGCCCCGAGACCGGTGGCGTCACCTTCTACGCGCTGCTGGCGGCGGACGGTCTCGACCTGCCGATCCGGCCGGGTGCCTTTGTCAGCATCGAACTGCCGGACCGCCGTTTCCCCGACACGGTCCGCATCCCCTCTGTGGCCCTGCATGACGAGGATCATGTCTTCGTGGTCGGGGCCGATGACCGGCTGGAGCGCCGCGCCGTGACACCGCTGGCCCGTGCCGACAATGACGTGATCGTCTCCGGCGCGCTGCAGGACGGTGACGCCCTGGTGCTGACCCGGTTCAACGAGATCGGGCCGGGGGTGCTGGTGCGGGTTCCGGGCAGCGACGGGAAGGACGGCGGCGCGAACGGCACAGGTGATGCCGCGACGAAGGTCTCCAGCCGATGAATCCGGCGGACCTGGTCCGGACCTTTGTCCGGCACCCCAACGCCGCCAACCTGCTGATGGCCCTGATGCTGATCGCGGGGCTGTTCAGCCTGGAGAAGCTGAACACCCAGTTCTTCCCCGACACGGGTCTCGATTTCATCACCATCACCGTGGTCTGGCCGGGCGCCAGCGCGGAGGACGCGGATTCCGGCATCGTCGCGGCCATCGAGCCGGAGGTGCGTTTCATCGACGGGGTGAAGGAGGTCAACAGCTACTCCCAGGAAGGCTCCGGCGTCATCGTTGTCGAGTTCAAGACCGGCACCGACATGCAGTCCGCCCTGTCGGATGTCGATGCCGCCGTATCGGGCATCACTACCCTGCCGGAAGATGCGGAGGAGCCATTGGTCAAGCGGGTGGTGCGCTACGACCTGATTTCCCGTGTCTCCATCTCCGGACCGGTGTCGGAGGCGACGCTGAAGGCCCTGGCCAAGCGGGTGCGGGACGGGCTGCTGGATCGCGGCATTGACCTGGTGAACTTCTTCGGCAAGCGTGACGAGGAAATCCATGTCGATGTGCCGCCGGCCTCTTTGCGGCGGCTGGACCTGACGCTCGGCGACGTGTCGAAGCGGATCAGCGATACCTCCGTCGACCTTCCCTCCGGCGAGATCGCGGGCGCGTCGGAGAAGCAGCTCCGGTCGCTGGGCGAGCTGAAACGCGCGGACGAGATCGCAGGTATCGAGGTCGCTGCCGCACCCAACGGGGAGAAGATCTTCCTGCGCGACGTGGCACGGGTGCGGGAGAGCTTCGATACCCGCCAGCCGGTCGGCGGACGCGGCGAGAACCCGGCCATCGAACTGATCGTGCAGCGGTCACTGACCACGGACGCGCTGGAGGCCGCGGCCATCGTCAATGCCTACCTGGAGGAACTGCGGGGCACGCTGCCGCCGAACATCGAGATCCGGCAGTATGACGTGCAGGCCTCGCTGATCTCCGACCGTATCAACCTGCTGCTGCGCAACGGGCTGAGCGGCCTGGTGCTGGTGCTGATCGTGCTGTTCGTGTTCCTGTCCGGGCGCATTGCCTTCTGGGTGGCGATGGGCATTCCGGTGGCGATCTTCGCCACGGGGGCCGTGATGCTGTGGACCGGGCAGAGCATCAACATGGTCAGCCTGTTCGCCCTGATCATGACGCTGGGCATCATTGTCGATGACGCCATCGTGGTCGGGGAACATGCCGCGCACCTGCGCCAGCAGGGGATGAGCGCGCTCGATGCGGCGCAGACCGGGGCGCTGCGCATGCTGGCCCCGGTGACGGCCGCCGCCCTGACCACCATTGCCGCCTTCATGCCGCTGTTCGCCATCGGTGACGTGATCGGCCAGATCATCGTTGCCATTCCCCTGGTGGTCGTGGCCGTGCTGGTGGCCAGCCTGATCGAATGCTTCTTCGTGCTGCCCGGGCACCTGCGTGGCGCGATGGCGGAAGGGGCAGGGCCGGGCACGGGTCGCTACCAGCGGTTCCGGGACCGGTTCGACGCGCGTTTCAACGCATTGCGGGACGGGCGCTTCCGGCGGGCGGTGGTGGCGGCGCTGCAGTACCGCTACGTCACCATCGGTGCCATCCTGGCGGCGCTGATCATCAGCATCGGCATCCTGGCCAGCGGACGGGTCGGCTTTGTCTTCTTCCCCAATCCCGAGTCCGACACCATCGACGCCAACATCGAGATGGCTGCCGGCACCCCGCGTGCGGAGCTGCAGGCGGCGCTGCTGGAATTTGAGCGGGCGCTGGTACGTGCCGAGAAGCGGGTGGCGGCAGAGACCAGCAACATCGTTGCCATGAGCTTCCAGCGCATGGGGCAGAGCCAGGGGCGTTCGTTCGAGCGGGTCTCGGGCGACCACCTGGGCGGTATCCAGGTGGAACTGGTCGCGTCCGATTACCGCGACGTGCGCACCAACGAATTCATCGAGATCTGGCGGGAGGAGATTCCGCGTATTTCCGGTGTCCGCCGGATCACGCTGCAGGAACGTGCCGGTGGTCCGCCGGGGCGGGAACTGGACATCCGCTTCCGAGGCGACGACATCAACGCGCTGAAGACCGCGGCCGAGGCGGTGAAACTGGAACTGCAGCGCTTCGACGGGCTGTCGGACATCGAGGATGACCTGCCCTTCGGCAAGCAGGAACTGATCCTGGAACTGACGCCGCGCGGACGGGCGCTGGGCTACACCACCGACAGCGTGGCACGGCAGGTGCGCAACGCGTTCGAGGGGGCGATCGCGAAACGGTTCCCGCGTGACGACGAGGAAGTGACGATCCGTGTCCAGTTGCCCGAGTCGGAGGCGACCGAGGCAGCCGTGCGTGGTCTCTACCTGCGCAGCCCCTCAGGCGCCGAAACCCCGCTGGAGGAGGTCGTCTCGTTCCGGGAAGATGCGGGTTTCGCCCGTATCCGGCGCAAGGATGGCAGGCGGGAGGTTGCCGTCTTCGCGGAGATCGACGAGACGGTGACCAAGCCGGGAACCATCATCTCCGCCCTGTCGGACGGGCGGGTGCAGGCCATCGCCCAGCGCCACAACCTTTCCTACCGCTTTGCGGGCAAGGCGGAGGAGCAGGCCCAGACCCTGGGTGACATGCGGACCGGCGCGATGATCGGGCTGTCGGCCATCTACATCATCCTGGCCTGGGTCTTCGCGTCCTATTCCCGCCCCGTCATCGTCATGTCGATCATCCCCTTCGGCCTGATCGGCGCGGTCGCGGGGCACCTGATCCTCGGCTACGACATCACCATCCTGTCGCTGGTGGCGCTGATCGGCCTGGCGGGAATCCTGGTCAACAACTCCATCATCCTGGTCTCCACCATCGACCAGCGGGTGAAGGATGGGCAGGAGATGATGGCGGCCATCGTCGACGGGGCCTGTGACCGGCTGCGGGCCGTGACCCTGACATCGATCACCACCATCGTCGGCCTGATCCCGTTGCTGTTCGAGACCAGCCTGCAGGCGCAGTTCCTGATCCCCATGGCGGTGACCATCGTCTTCGGCCTCGCCACGGCATCCGTGCTGGTGCTGTTCGTCGTCCCGGCACTGCTCGGCATGCTGGAGGATATCGGTGACCGCAAGGCACGGCTTCTCACCTGGTGGCGGTCGCTGGGGCAGGAGACCGCCTTGCCCCGCGACAGCGCCGACTGACGAGGCTGTGGATCAGCGCGGCTGGTTCAGCCGCGCCACCTCCGCCATCAGGTCGACCACCGAGTCCTGCTGGGTGCGGACCAGGCCGGTGGTGGCGCCCGATTCTTCCCACGCGCCGAAACGCTGGCGGATGCGCTTGGCCGGGCCGACCAGGCTCTTGGCATCGACCCATTCGTCCGGCACCGCCGCCGTCGCCTCTTCCTTGCGGCCGGCCAGGTAGAGTTCCTGGATCCGGTCCGCCGCGTCGCCATAGCCGCGCCGGACCATCATCTCCTTGTGGTAGTTCTTGTTCTTGTGGCCCATGCCGCCGACATAGAGCGCCACTTCCGGTTTCAGCCGGTCCAGCGCGGCCTGCACGTCGTCATCCATCTCCACATGGATCGGGGCCTCGATCTCGAAATTGTCCCAGCCCTTCTCCTCGCCCCGCTTCCGGGCGCGCTCGAAGCCCTGCTCGATCCAGCCCGCATATTCGGGCATCGTGCCGGGGGTGAAGCCGAGGGGCAGCCAGCCGTCGCAGATGTCGGCACACAGCCGCACCGTCTGCTCGTTGCCCGCGCCGAGATAGATCGGGATGTTCGGGTTGGTGTGCAGGATGGACTTCAGCGCCTTGCCGACGCCGAGCGCGCCCTCGCCGGTATAGGGCAACTGGATCTGCCGACCGTCATGGGTCACGGGCTCTTCCCGGCGGAAGATCTTGCGCATGATCTCGACGTAGTCCTTCAGCCAGTAGTACGGGCTGCCCCAGGGGCGACCGTACCAGCCCTCCACGATCTGCGGGCCGGAGACACCCAGCCCGGCGATGAAACGGCCACCGCCTGCCATGGCATCCACTGTCGCCGCGCACATGGCGGCGTTCGCCGGGGTGCGGGCAGAGACCTGCATGATCGCGGTACCGAGCTTGATCCGCTCCGTCTTCGCGGCGAGGAAGGCGAGGGGGGTCACGGCGTCGGAGCCATAGGCTTCCGCCGTCCAGACCGAGTGATAGCCAAGTTTCTCCGCCCGCTGGATGCGTTCCACCGGCAATGCCATCTCGCCGCCGGAATATCCGATCATCAGTCCCAGTTTCATCGTCGTTCCTCCCCGAACTCGCTTGGTGCCGCCACAGGGGGCGACCTACCCCATCCTCATGCCGCCTGAAATCGTGATCGTCTGGCCCGTCATGCCGTCCGATTCCGCGCAGCCGAGATAGACCGCCAAGTGCGCGATCTCCACCGGTTGCAGCATACGCCCGATGGGCACCCGGTCCACCAGCGCCTTCTGCATGGCCTCCGGCGTCACCCCGTTCAATTCGGCATGGACCGAGAACTGGTCGATCATGTCGGTCTCGACGAAGCCGGGGCAGATGGCATTGATGGTGATGTGGTCGCGGGCATGTTCCAGCGCCGCGCAGCGGGTCATGCCGACCACGGCATGCTTGGAGGTATTGTAGATGCCCTGGTTCATCGACTCCCACTTGCCGGCGGTGGAGGCGATGTTGACGATCTTGCCGTGCCCCTGGGCTTTCATGTGGCGGAGTGCGAACTGCATGGCGTGGAACACGCTGTAGGTATTGACCTGCATCACCAGGTCGAAGTCCTCCGGCGTGTAATCGACAAAGCGCGCCGCCCGGTAGATGCCGGCATTGTTCACCAGCACGTCCATGCCCCCGATGCGGTCGATGCAGGCGGCGATCATGCCCTGCACCGCATCACGGTCGCTGACATCGGCAGCATGGATCTCCACCTTGCCGCCATGCTGCAGGGCTGCGTCCCGCGTCGCCTCCAGCTGCTGCAGCCCGGTGGCGACCAGGAACAGGTCCGCCCCTTCCGCCGCGTACTGTTCCGCGATCGCGCGCCCGATGCCCCGGCTTGCCCCGGTGATCAGTGCCCGCCGTCCTTCCAGTCGCCTCGCCATCTCGTTCCTCCCCCATCCTGAGATGGTGAAGTCTAGGCATGAACCGGTGGGATTTCACCCGCCCGGCCCATGCCGAGGACGCAACGCAGGCAGGGGCGGCGGGAAAGCGCTGGGGACAGCACAGCGGCATGGCAGCGGCGCGAGATCACGCCGGTTGTCCGAAAATGCTTGTCTCTGCGAGTTGTGGCATCCATGCACTACTCGCAAAGAAACGCAGGTCGCCTGAACAAGAAAACCCGGCCCATCCGTCGGGATGGACCGGGTCTTGACGGTTTCGTTTCAAAACCAGACGGTCAATCGATTGCCTTTTGCAAAATGCGTCAGGCAACAGAACGAGACAGCGGATCAGGAACCCTGGTAGGAGTCCGCGATCTTTTCCAGCCGACGCTTGCCGGCCTCGAGCTGCCCCGGACGCATGGTCTCGGCCAGCGCATCGCGCTGCGCAGCCGCTTCCTGGTCACCACGGTCGGCGGCAATCTGCAGGATGGCCCAGGCCTGGACCGGATCCTGCGGCTTGCCGCGACCTTCGGCGAACATCTTCGCCAGTTTCTTCATGGCTTCCTTGTGGCCGGCGCGCGCGGCGGTCTGGAACCAGTCCGCGGCCTTGGACATGGCAGCGGTATCGTCCTTCGCGGTGCCTTCGCGCGCCTCGAACATCAGCGCGGCGCGGTAAACGGCCTCCACGTCGCCATTGCCACCGGCCTGCACGAACTCCTGCAGCGCCTCGTTGTACTTGCCCTGCTCGTACAGGGCCTGGCCCTCGGCGTATCCGGCATGGGCCATGCCACCCATCATCAGCGCGGTCGCGAAGGTCGCGCCGAATGCAATCTTGCGGAACATCTGGTCTTCTCCTCACTTCAAATTCGCCAGGGGATACGATCGCCCCGATACCCGCTGACCCCCGGCCAACGCAGATCCCCATCCAAAGCGGGGCAGATGCTTGTCTCACAGCAAGGAATGGGCCAATTTCGTTAAGGAAAGCCTACTTTTCGCTTCACGGGCGTATCCGGCGCCCTGCCAATCGCGGATCGCGCGGCCCCGGGGGGAGGTGCCCCCGGAACGGTACCGGTCGGACGGGTGGGGACGATCCATGCCGCAGGGCTGGATCGGGTATCGTGTTTCGTCTATAGGGTCCGCCGTCCGACAGCCGTCCGTCCAGTGCAGGGGAAGCCATGTCCGCCACCATCAACATCCTTGTGGGCTCGATGACCGGAACCGCGGAGATGGTCGCGGAGGACATGCAGGCGAAGATCGAGGAGGTCAGCGACCATCCGGTCGAACTGATGCTGATGGATGACCTGGATGCCGGGGTGTTCGGACGGGACGGCGTGTTCCTGATCGTGACCTCGACCTATGGCCAGGGCGAGGTGCCGGACAATGCGCTCGATTTCTACGAGTCGGTCGACGAGGCCGCGCCGGATCTCTCCGAGGTGCGTTTCGGCATCTTCGGCCTGGGCGACTCGGCCTACGAGGATACCTACAATTTCGGCGGGAAGCTGTTCGAGGACCTGCTGACCCGTTGCGGGGCGCGGATCATCGGGGAGAGGTCCCTGCACAATGCCAACGGCGCGGAACTGCCGGAGGAAGCAGGGGTGAAGTGGGTGCAGGAATGGCTCGGGCTGATCGATGCCCCGGCCTGATCGGGGGGTTGATGCCATGACGGCCCCGGACCATGCCGCGCTGTCAGGCGGTGACATCGAATATCGCTGGTCCGGTGCGCGGGACAACACCCCGACGCTGGTCCTGCTGCACGAGGGGCTGGGCTGCGTTGATCTCTGGCGATCCTTCCCGGAGCTGCTGGCGCAGCGGACCGGCTGCGGCGTGCTGGCCTACAGCCGTCACGGCTATGGTCGCTCCGCACCCTGCGCGCTGCCGCGACCGATCAGCTACATGCATGACGACGCGCAGCAGGTGCTGCCGGAACTGCTGCGGCACCTGGGGATCGGCGATCACATCCTGATCGGCCATTCCGACGGCGGTTCGATCGCGCTGATCAATGCCGGGGCGGCCGCCGCGCCGGGCCTGCGCGGTGTCGTGACCATGGCCGCGCACATCTTCATCGAGGATGTCAGCGTCCGATCCATTGCCGCCGCCAACGCCGCCTTCGCCGGGGGCAGGCTGCGGGAGGCGCTGCAGCGCTACCATGGAGACAACGTCGATTGCGCCTTCCATGGCTGGGCCGATTCCTGGCTGAACCCGGCGTTCCTGAACTGGAACCTGGAGGATTTCCTGCCGTCCATCACGGTGCCCTGCCTGGTGATGCAGGGCGTCGACGACGAGTATGGAACCGCCGCGCAGGTGGAGGGGATCGTTGCCGGAGTGGGACCGAAGGCGCGGTCGCTGATGCTGGCCGATTGCGGTCACGCACCGCACCAGGACCAGCTCGAAGCCACGCTGGAAGCCATATGCGCATTTGTCGCCGGGATTGCCGACGAAAGTGGTCCTGCCTGACCGCGATCTCGATTATCCTTGCGCCATGGCAGGGGATTCTTCACGCACGATCATGATCGACAGGGCTGTGCCGACGGCGGCGCAGTTGCGCTACCTCTCGCGCGGGCTGACGCAGCCCGGCGGCAAGCTGCCGCTGTTCGACGAGGACGGGCAGATGGTGCCGGTGGAGGTGGTGCGTGCCTGCATCGCGCGCGGTCTCGCGGCGCCCTGGTTCGACAACCCGATCAAGCCGGACTGGCTCGTCTGCCGCCTGACCGAGAAGGGACGCAGGCTCTCCGGCGTCACCGGCATGGACGGTTTCCGGGATGACAGCGCCGGGGTGCGGCTGGCAGCAAACGACGCGGGATAGGTCATGATGGGAACCACAGCGCATCTTCTTCTGGCCATGATCGTCTTCCTGGCCATCCACATCGTGCCGTCGAGCGCCTTGCGAGGGCGACTGGTCGGGCTAATGGGACAGGGCGGCTATCTCGCCTTCTATTCCCTGATCTCCCTGGCCGGCATCATCTGGGTGGCGCTGGCCTACCGGGCGGCCGATTTCAGCGGCATGCTCTGGTACAATCCGGGGGGCATGAACCACCTGGCAGCGCTGCTGATCGGCCTCGGTTTCATCCTGTTCATCGGTGGCCAGACCCAGCCCAACCCGGCATCCGTGGGCCAGTCGGTGGCCGCGGGTGATGATCCGGCGCGCGGCTTCATGCGCATCACCCGCCACCCGTTCCTGGTCTCCGTCGTCCTGTGGGCCACGGCGCACATGCTGGTGCGCGGGGACTACAACGCGTTGATCCTGTTCGGCGGCTTCCTGCTGCTCGCCGCCGTCGGCACCCTGCTGATCGATGCCAAGCGCCGCAAGGCCGACCCGGAGGGCTGGGCACGCTACAGCGCCGTCACCTCGATCATCCCGTTCCTGGCCATCATCCAGCGGCGCAATCGCCTGGTGCTGCGGGAACTGGGCTGGTGGCGGCTGCTGCTTGCGGTGGTGGCCTTCGTCGGCTTCCTGCACCTGCACCCGGTGATCATCGGCGTCAGCCCGCTGCCCTGAACTCCGGGCACATGGACAGGCTGAAACGACAAGGCCCGCGTCAGCGGAACTGACGCGGGCCCGTTCTGTCAGCCGGTCACGGCTGCCTCATCGGCAGCAGGGCAGGGGTCAAGCAGCCTGCGAGAGCTGCTTCTGGCCGGTGCCGATGGTGATCGCGCGGGGCTTCTCCGCCTCCGGGATCTCGTTCACCAGCTCGATGTGCAGCAGGCCGTTCTGCAGGTCGGCACCCACCACCTTCACGGTGTCCGCCAGGTGGAAGCGGCGGGTGAAGGCGCGGCGGGCGATGCCGCGATGCAGGAACGCGGTGCCCTCGTCACTGCTGACGTCCTCGGCCTTGCCGGAGATGGTCAGCGAGCGGCCTTCCTGGTTGATTTCAAGCTCGTTCTCGCCATAGCCGGCGACCGCCAGGCTGATGCGGTACTTGTCCTCCGCGTGACGGACAATGTCATAGGCGGGGAAGGACTGGCTGTCCGCGGCGTTGAAGGCCGTGTCGAAGAGCCGGTCGAAACGGTCGAAGCCGACCGTGTTGCGAAGCAGGGGTGAGAGATCAAACGTACGCATGGCACATCCTCCTTGAAGCAATGTGAATGTCGCGAGTCCCCGCAGGGCAAACGCGTCTTGCAGTCATCACCGCCCCACCAGGTGGCAGCGGCTCGTTCCTGAATCTTGGTGCTTCAGGACGCCGTTCAAGGGGACAAAACACAAAAAAATGCCTCCGCCGCGCGTCGCGACAGAGGCATTCCTCGTAACCGTATCGTGGGGCGGAAACCGCCCGCAGGATCACTTCAGGCCGAAACCCGCATACTTGCTGCGGAACTTGGCAACCTGGCCCTTGTCCATCAGGCGCTGCGTGCCGCCGGTCCAGGCCGCATGGGTGGACGGGTCGATGTCCAGCACCAGCGTGTCACCCGCGCTGCCCCAGGTGGAGCGCGTCTGGTAGGTGTCGCCGCTCGGCAGCTGCACCGTGATCTCGTGGTAGTCGGGATGGATGTCCGCTTTCATGGCTCTCGTCCGCTTCGTCTGTGGCCGCCGCGCGCAATCACGCCGGAGGCACCCGTGAATGTCTCAGGAAGGCGGCTGTATAACGAAGCTGCCGCCCGCCCGCAAGCCAATAGAGACCGGGATGCGGCGCGCCTGTTGATACTTGATCGGCTGGGCGCGCCATCTATGATCCGCCAGCCTTCTGGACATGCCCCAGTGGCGGAATTGGTAGACGCGGTAGACTCAAAATCTGCTTCCGGCAACGGAGTGCCCGTTCGAGTCGGGCCTGGGGCACCATTTTCCGGTCTCACGCTCGGTTCGCTGCGCTCACCCGCTCCGAGGGGCGGCGAGCGATCGCCGGGCCGCATTCGCGGCCTGGGGCAATACCTGGTATCCCGCTTCACATGATCCTCGCTGCCGGTGCGCACAATCCCCGCTTTGCGGCGGCGCTACGTAGCGCCGCTGCTACCTGACGCTCCGCACATGTAGCGGTGTTGTCAAATTCGCACACTAGATATGGTCATTTCCGATTGACGGATCGGGGGTCATGATCGCAATATGTTGTGGTCATTGCGGGCGCAGACAGGGCTGCGGCGCAACAGATAGTGCATGAATCGAAATCACGGCTACTTGCCGGTCCACGAATCGGCGAGACTGCCCCGGTTTGCGGGAACAGAGGGGAAGACCAATGCGCATTGAGCGGCGTTTCACGAAGGACGGGGCGGACGCCTACGACGCCATCGAATTCCGGACCACGTCGAGCGAGATCCGGAATCCGGACGGCTCGGTCGTCTTCCGGCTGGAGCGCATGAACGTGCCGAAGGCGTGGAGCCAGGTGGCGTCCGACGTGCTGGCGCAGAAGTACTTCCGCAAGGCCGGTGTCCCCGCACGGCTGAAGCCCTTCGCGGAGGAGGATGTTCCCGTCTGGCTGCAGCGCCGGGTCCCCGATGAGGAGGCCCTGGCCGAACTGCCGAAGGCGGAGCGCGTCAGCGGTGAGACCGATGCCCGCCAGGTCTTCGACCGGCTGGCCGGCACCTGGACCTACTGGGGCTGGAAGGGTGGCTACTTCGATGCCGAGAAGGATGCCCGCGCCTATTATGACGAGATGCGTCACATGCTGGCGAAGCAGATGGCGGCCCCGAACTCCCCGCAATGGTTCAACACCGGCCTGCACTGGGCCTATGGCATCGATGGCCCGGCACAGGGTCACTTCTACGTCGACTTCCGCACCGGCGAACTGACCGAGTCGGCGACGGCCTACGAACATCCGCAGCCGCATGCCTGCTTCATCCAGTCCGTCAGCGACGACCTGGTGAACGAGGGCGGGATCATGGACCTGTGGGTGCGTGAGGCGCGGCTGTTCAAGTACGGCTCCGGCACCGGCACCAATTTCTCCGCTCTGCGTGGCGCCAACGAGCCGCTGTCCGGCGGTGGCCGTTCGTCGGGCCTGATGAGCTTCCTGAAGATCGGTGACCGTGCCGCTGGCGCGATCAAGTCCGGCGGCACCACCCGCCGCGCCGCCAAGATGGTGACCATCGACCTCGATCATCCGGATATCGAGGAATACATCATGTGGAAGGTCGTGGAGGAGCAGAAGGTCGCCGCCCTGGTCTCCGGCTCCACCCTGGCCAACAAGCACCTGAACGCCATCATCGGCGCCTGCTGGACCGACAGCTTCTCCCCCGATGACGAGCGTCGCCTGGACCCGAAGGAAAACAGCGCCCTGAAGGCGGAGATCATTGCCGCCCGGAAGGCGGTGATCCCGGAGAACTACATCCAGCGGGTCATCCAGTTCGCGGGGCAGGGGTACCGTCACATCGACATCCCGGTCTATGACAAGGACTGGGATTCGGACGCCTACCTGACCGTTTCCGGCCAGAACTCCAACAATTCCGTGCGTGTGCCGAACGCGTTCCTGGAGGCCGTGGAGCGTGGTGGGGACTGGGAGTTGAAGTTCCGCACCGACCAGACCTCGGGCAAGCGGGTCGATGCCGCGGAGCTGTGGGAGAAGGTCTGCTACGCCGCCTGGGCCTCTGCCGATCCGGGCGTGCAGTTCGACACCACGATCAACGACTGGCACACCTGCCCGGAGGATGGCCGCATCAACGCGTCCAACCCGTGCTCGGAGTACATGTTTCTGGACGACACGGCCTGCAACCTGGCGTCCCTGAACCTGATGACCTTCCGCAAGGCGGACGGCACGTTCGACATCCAGGCCTTCGAGCATGCGGTGCGGCTGTGGACCGTGACCCTGGAAGTCTCCGTCATGATGGCGCAGTTCCCGTCGAAGGAGATCGCGGAACTCAGCTACCGCTTCCGCACGCTGGGTCTCGGCTTTGCCAATATCGGCGGGCTGCTGATGGCCCAGGGGCTGGGTTATGACTCGGCCGAGGGCCGGGCGCTCTGCGGTGCCATCACGTCCCTGATGACCGGCGTCTCCTACGCCACCTCGGCGGAGATGGCGGGCGAACTGGGGGCCTTCCCCGGCTACGCCCGGAACGCGAAGCACATGCTGCGCGTCATCCGCAACCATGCCCGCGCCGCCGACGGTGCGCAGGATGGCTACGAGGGGCTGTCGATCGCGCCGGTGCCGCTGGACATCGCCTCCTGCCCTGACCAGGCGCTGGTCAAGGCCGGGCAGCGGTCCTGGCAGCGGGCGCTGGACCTGGGCGAGAACCATGGCTTCCGCAACGCGCAGGCCAGCGTGATCGCCCCCACCGGCACCATCGGCCTGGTGATGGACTGCGACACCACCGGCATCGAGCCGGACTTCGCCATCGTCAAGTTCAAGAAGCTGGCCGGCGGCGGCTACTTCAAGATCATCAACCGCACGGTGCCGGAGGCGCTGACCAAGCTCGGCTACCCCGACAGCCAGCGGGACGCGATCATCAACTACGCCGTGGGTCACGCGACGCTGGAGGGTGCGCCCTTCATCAATACCGAGACCCTGAAGGCACGTGGTTTCTCCGACTTCCAGCTGGAGCAGCTGGAGGAGGGCATCCGCAGCGCCTTCGACATCCGCTTCGCCTTCAACCGCTACACCCTGGGCGAGGATTTCTGCCTGCGCGTGCTGGGTTTCGAGCCGGAGCAGCTGGACGACCTGAACTTCGACATGCTGGCGGCCATGGGCTTCGCGAAGTCGGAGATCGAGGCGGCCAACACCTATGTCTGCGGCGCGATGACCGTGGAGGGGGCACCGCACCTGAAGGACGAGCACCTGCCGGTGTTCGACTGCGCCAATCCCTGCGGCCGGATCGGCAAGCGCTACCTGTCGGCGGAGAGCCACATCCGGATGCTGGCGGCCTCGCAGCCCTTCATCTCCGGCGCGATCTCCAAGACCATCAACATGCCCAACAGCGCCAATGTGGAGGACTGCCGCCAGGCCTACATGCTGTCCTGGCAGCTTGGCCTGAAGGCGAACGCGCTCTACCGCGACGGCTCCAAGCTGTCGCAGCCACTGAACGCGGTGGCGCTGGAGGAAGACGGCGAAACCCTCGAGGAAGCCGTGGCCGAGGCGTCGCTGACCGAGAAGGCGCAGATCGTGGCGGAGCGGATCATCGAGAAGGTGATCGTGCGCGAACGTGATCGCCTGCCCAGCCGCCGCAAGGGCTATACCCAGAAGGCGCTGGTCGGTGGCCACAAGGTCTACCTGCGCACGGGCGAGTTCGACGATGGCCGCATCGGCGAGATCTTCATCGACATGCACAAGGAAGGTGCCGCCTTCCGCAGCCTGATGAACAATTTCGCCATCGCCATCTCCATCGGGCTGCAGTACGGCGTGCCGCTGGAGGAATATGTCGAGGCCTTCACCTTCACCCGCTTCGAGCCGAACGGCATCGTCCAGGGCAATGACGCGATCAAGAACGCGACCTCGATCCTCGACTACATCTTCCGGGAACTGGCGGTGAGCTACCTGGGCCGCAACGACCTGGCGCATGTGGAACCGAGCGACCTCCGCTCCGACGCGCTGGGTGACGGCGCCGACGAGGGCAACCTGCCCGACCTGACGGCGGGCGAGGCAGAGGAAGTGCGCGCCGCCGATGCCGCCCTGACCCATGCCATGGGCCTGGCCTCCACCGGTTACGTCCGCTCCAACCTCTACGTCCTGAACCCGGAGAAGCGGCAGTCAGCCGCGCAGGCGATGGAGGAAGGGGCGACCGTGATGCGCTCGGCCGGCGGTGCCGCCGGGGGAGGTGCGACGGTCAGCCAGACGGTGGCCTATGCCGAGACCACCACGGTCAGCGCCTCGGCAGGGGCCGGTGACGGTCGCGCCAAGCAGGTCGCCGAAGCCCGCATGAAGGGCTACGAGGGCGACTCCTGCGACGATTGCGGCAACTTCACCCTGGTCCGCAACGGCACCTGCATGAAGTGCGACACCTGTGGCGCCACAACCGGCTGCTCCTGATACCGATCCTCGCCTAAGCAGACGATAGGGCCTTGCTTCAACGAGCAAGGCCCTTTCTGCTTTTCCGCTCCGTGTCATTGAGCTTGGTCATTTCCTGGACCTGACACCCCGAAATGGCGCCGATCAATCCGAGGATCTGACGGTGTGATTGGTGCGTGACAGTATTCTCTCGATATTGCCGCTGTAAGTTTGCTCCATGTCCGTCAGCGTCTTGCTCGTACCGGGTAGGGGCTGGCCCAGGTAGAGTGTCTTGAGCGTCAGTATGTCGAGAACATTGAACTTCCAGAACAGTTCGTCCGTACTCGACCTGTCTGTGAAATCAGGGACGGCCCTTTCGGTGGGGAGCGTCACCACGCCCATGGCGCGCAGGCTCTGACCGACAATGCATCGTTTGAGATCAACGTGCGGCGCTGAGACAAGGCCAAAGAGGGCTGAGAAGGTGAGCGCGCCTTTGTCGAGGCGAACGAGCAGGTGACATGGAATCTGCCGGTCGAGCACGAGCGCAATCTTCTCGTGGCTCGAAGCGGAGAATGCGCCAGCAGCACCCAACAGAAAGTCCGCGTCGCCAAGGATCAGGAAATGGTTGCCAATCCAGCGCGCTGGAGCACTGTTCCCTGAGCGGTTGTGGAGCAGCGCAAAGAGACCATTGTCCAATGTGTTCAGACACCACCCGTCCAGCGATAGACAGATTTGTGGCGCTTGATGCCTTTCGATGTCTTGGGCCAGGTCATCGGCCCGTAGGTCGGCAACTGCGACGGGCAGATGCGCGATCCGCGCGAGGCGTTCGGTCCGCGCGTTTACCTCCTGAAAGACCGTGGCGACCTTTACCGGGCTGCTGCGCGCGACCACCTTGTTACCATTCAGCATCAGCTTCCTTCTGACATAGTCGTGCCAGAGGGTTCCAGCTTCTGTCGCCTTCAGTTCAATATCGTGATGGCCTGTGAACAGAAATTCGAGATCGACGGGGGTCGGCCGAATTTCTTCCCCGACAGCGGGCCGAAGCACAAGAATCGAAGTCAACGCAAACGCAATTGCGGTCACCCGGAACGTTCGGTCAACCAGGGGAATGAAAAATCTGGTTGGTGACATGAGGTGCAATCCCTTGCGTGGGAGATATGCTTGTTCAGGATACATTAGGATGAGCCTGGCAAATTTTGGCCGTTCATGTGCAGCATAGAGTCATTCTTGAGCTCCTGCCGAACGTGGTCTTGTTGTACTGCCTGTATTGCGCACTCGTTGGCTTGAAGTTCGGATCGTCCATCTCGTGCAGATCAGAGTCTGAACTACATCTCCCGCCCCGCCGCCGTCTCGCCCCAGCGTATGCGGGCGTTGGCGCCGAGCCACATGAAGGGTTCGGGGGGCAGGCGGGTGGGGGTGGCAGTTCCGCTCTGGTGGCGGCTGAACAGGCTGTCCTTGCCGGTGGCGAGGTCGGCGGCGGCGACACCGGAGAAGGTGCCGCGGGCGGTGCCGAGGCCATTCTGGCAGCAGGCGCTGTAGAGGTTATCCTCGACCTCCCCGAAGGCCGGGGCATCGTTCAGGGAGAGACAGAGCCGCCCGCCCCAGCGCCATTGCATCTCCACTTCCGGGAGCATGGGAAAGCGGTCCCGGAACGACCGGTCATGGTCCCGGCCGACCCGTTCGATCCGGTCATCGCTGACGGTCATGGACGGGTCGTAGGTGAAGCGGTTGCGGATGACGATGCGGTCGCCGCCGGTGCCGCTGATCCTGCGCACCGTGGTGCCGAGCGGGTCCGCCGGTGTCACGCCCCAGTTCGGCTCTCCGCCCAGCCGCCGTACCTCGTCCCCGGTCAGGGCGCGGGTCATGGAGGCATAGGTGAAGACATGCATCAGCCGGTGCCTGAAATGGCCGAAGCTCTGCACATGGCCGTTGACGGCGAGGATGACCTTCGGGGCCTGCACGGACCCACGGGGCGTGCGTGCGGTCCAGACGCCACCCATGCGTTCCAGCCCGGTGACCGGTGAATTCTCGTGGATCGCCACCCGGTCGGTGGCCAGGCCCGCCGCGACCCCGCGCACGAACATGGCTGGCTGGATCATCGCCGCGCCGGGGGTGAAGAGCCCGCCCCGGAACCAGTCACTGCCGGTGATCCGGCGCATCGTGGCGGCATCGTGCACCTCGTGCGCCTCCCCCAGGCTGGCCAGGTGCGCGGCATAGTCGGCATTGTGCTGCATGCCCCGGGGGGAGGCGGCGGCGTTGATCTTGCCGCAGCGGGTGATGGCTTCCGGAGGCAGGCCGTACGCCTCCGCCGTCTCCAGCGCGAAGTCGATGGCGGCGCGGTTGGCCCGGATCTGTGCCCGGTCATGGTCCGCATCGCCGCCGTAATTGTCCGACGACAGGTCATGCGGCAGGTCGATCATGAAACCGGAATTGCGCCCGGCCGGACCCTCGCCGATCCGTACCGCGTCCAGCACCGTGATGGTGTCTCCGGGGCAGTTCAGGCTCAGCCGCCGGGCCGCGGCCAGCCCGGCCAGCCCGCCACCGATCACCAGCCAGTCCGATGTGCGGCGGCCTTCCAGCGGCATCGCCGGACCCGGCGGGGGCAGCAGCTCGTTCCAGCCTGCCGGGCCGGGATCACGGGGCAGGCGGGTGACCCTGCGTGTGCCGGCCACGGCGTCAGGCGTCATTGTTCAGCGCGTCCACGGCTGGTTTCCCGCGCTCACGAGGGGCGATGCAGGCGCGCAGGGATCGCGAGGATGTTCCGCCAGGACAGGCCGGTGGAGATGTCCATCAGGCCTCGGTCCCGCCACCGGAATTCGTGCGGACGCTCGCGCTCTGGATCGAGGCCACTTCGGCGTTCATCGTGGCGATCACCTCCGTCAGTGCCTGTCCTTCCTCCTCGGACAGGGGCTGCAGCGGACGCCGGGGCGGGCCGCAGTCGATCCCGCGCTGGGTCACGCCATGCTTGATGCTCTGGACGAACTTGCCACCCTGCTCCAGCACCCGCATCAGCGGCATCATTGCCGACATGATGCGCCGCCCCTTGTCGAAGTCCTTCTCCACCGCGCAGGCCCGGTACATGGCGATATGGGCCTCCGGCGCGAAGTTCGAACCGGCGCAGGTCCAGGACCGGGCACCCCAGGCGAAGAACTCCAGCGCCTGGTCATCCATGCCGCAACTCAGCTGCAAGTGCGGATAGTCGCGCGCCAGCAGGTGCAGCCGGTCGGGCGAGCCGGAGGATTCCTTGATGGCGCAGAAGTTCGGGCTGTGCGCCAGCCGGTCCAGCACCTCCTCGTCCATCTCCGCACCCATGCGGCCGGGATAGTTGTAGAGCATGACAGGCAGGCTCGCCGCGCGGTCGATGGCCTGCGCATGCAGCGCGATCTCCGGTCCCGTCGGGCAGGCATAGGGCGGTGTCGTGACCAGCAGCGCATCGGCACCGGCGGCCTTCGCTGCCTCCGCGAGCATGATGCTGTCCTCCGTCCGGATCGCGCCGGTGCCGACCACCATGGGCAACCGGCCGGCAATGACCTCACCGGCGAACTGCATCAGCTCGATCCGCTCCTCCGCCGTCTGGGCGTAGTATTCACCGGTGGTGCCCGCGATCACCAGGCCGTGGACACCGGCACCGACCAGGAATTCCAGCACCTCCGCGAACCGGTCCCTGTCGATGCCGTGGTCCGCGCGGTGCGGGGTGACCACCGGGGTATAGATGCCTTCAAACCGCATGCTTCGCCTCCGTCCTGTCTGCAACGTCCATGGAGAGGGGATCGGGCCGCACGAAACGCTCCACGCGGTCGCGTGACAGGTCCCAGTGCTGCAGGGTCAGCTCGACCGCGACCGAAGCCTCCTGCTTCTCGATGGCCTCGATCATCGCGTCGTGCTGCTGGCCTGCCTGCCGGACCGCCAGTGTTTCCGCCGGGGCGGCGGGGCGGTAGAACATCTGGCCAAGCCGCGTGTGATCCACCAGCAGCCGCCGTAGGGTGGGCATCAGGTAGGCATTGCCCGCCATCTCGCCGATCAGTTCATGGAAGCGATGATTGGCCATCGCCATGGCGGTGGCCTCCGCCGACTGCAGCGCCGCGACGAACGCCTGCTGCACCTGTTTCAGTTCGGCCAGCTGGGCGGGCGTGCGGTTCTCCGCCGCCAGTCGGGCGCAGCTCGCATAGATCATCGGCGCGGTCTGAAAGAAGCTGCGCATCACGTCGAGGTTCATCGACGTCACCTTGGCGCCGCGATTGTCCGACAGTTCCACGTATCCGTCAGCCGCCAGGCGCTGCAGCACTTCGCGCAACGGCGTGCGGGAGATGCCGTAGGTCTGCGACAGTGATGTTTCATCCAGGTCCGCGCCGGGGGGAATGGCGAGGGTCAGGATACGGTGCCGCATGTCGTCCAGGCAGGCCTGTTTCGGGCTTGGTTTCATGGTTTCGCATTCAAATTGTATACAATTTATGTTCATACGGCGCCGAGGCCACGGCGGCAAGCGGAATCTTCGACCTGTGATCGGGATCCTTCGGCGCTAGACTGCCGGTCGATGCAACCGGATACCGGGGAGAGTCTGTCGCCATGACCGAAACATCAGACGAGGTGCTGTACGCCGTCGCGGATCACGTCGCGACCATCACCCTCAACCGCCCGGAGCGGATGAACACGATCTCCCGCCCGATGCTGGACTGCATCTCCGAGCTATTGCTGCGGGCCCGCGACGATGCGGATGTCAGGGTCATCGTGCTGACGGGCACGGGGCGTGCCTTCTGCGCCGGCCTGGACCTGCGACGGGACGAGAAGGGAGGCAGCCGCGGCATCCTGGACCCGAAGGCGCCGGTCAGGACCACCATCGACCTGCGTAACACCCCGCCGACCGTGCTGCACGAGATCGACAAGCCGACGATCTGCGTCCTGAACGGGTCTGCCGCCGGGTACGGCTTCGACATGGCGCTGGGTTGCGACATCCGGCTGATGTCGGACAAGGCCAAGCTGTCTGCCGCCTTCACCAAGCGTGGCATCGTGCCGGAGTCCGGGGGAACCTGGCTGCTGCCGCGCATGCTCGGCTGGGCGAAGGCGTCGGAACTGATCTTCTCCGGCCGCACGCTGAACGCGGCGGAAAG
Source organism: Minwuia sp. (assembly GCA_965228535.1). GTDB lineage: Bacteria > Pseudomonadota > Alphaproteobacteria > Minwuiales > Minwuiaceae > Minwuia. The sequence continues at coordinate 1,156,681 of CBDDHU010000004.1, forward strand.
CCTGGAACTGGGACTGGTCAGCAGCATCCATCCGGTCGAGACGGTCGCGGAGGCAGGGGCGGCTCTGGCGGCGGAGATCGCGGCCAACGCGCCGCTGGCGGTGCAGGCATCGAAGCGGATGATGCGCATGGGCCTGTCGGAAGGCTTCAGCGATCATGTCCACCACGTCTACCTGCAACTGCTGCCGCTGATGCAGACGGAGGACCAGAAGGAGGGGATGGCCGCCTTCATGGAGAAGCGGGAGGCCGTCTTCCGGGGGCGGTAGAAGCGGTCAGTGCGGTCTTCTAGCGGGCCTCGCCACTGCCCGGTCGGTTGATCAGGCCGATCAGCAGCGGCAGTCCCGACGCCCGTTCCCGGATCATCAGCACGAAGGGCCGGTCGAAGCGCAGGTTCACCGGCTCGGTCCCGGCGCGGGTACCGATGGCGATGGTGACCGCCGCGACCTCCGCCCCTTCCTCGTCCACCGACAGCGCGACCTGCTGGCGAATGGGGCCGGGACGCGTGGCGGGCAACAGCATGGAGGAACCGAGCAGCGGGTCGTCCAGCACCTCTCCAAGCCCGGCACCGTGCAGCAACCGGTCCAGGCCGACACTCTCCGAAAGCGTCATGCGCGGCATCTGCAGGTTCACCGTGTGGGCATCGGCGGGGGTGGCGGGTACGGCCAGTCCGCCGGTGGTCGCGCAGGCCATCCGGCTGAAATCGCCAAGTCCGAAACCTTCCGGCAGGATCATCACGGCCTCGAAGGTGCCGTCGCCATAGGGCAGGGTGACCCAGTCTCCGTCCGCATCGCGCCGGTGGGCCAGGGTCTGCCGTTCTGCCTGCATCATGGCGACCTCGGCCGCCAGCGGTGTCGCGGCGGCGAACTCGACGCGCGTTGTCGCCTCCCTCTCGAACGGTGTCGCCCAGCCGCCGCTGAAGGAAAGCACGTCGGCCATCAGGATGGTGGTGTCGGGGGGAAGCTCCGAGACGGCGGTGCCGATGCGCCCGCCCGTTGCCTCGCTGACCCAGCCATTGATCCGGTCGACCGTTGCCGGGTCGGTCGGGTCCATCGGTTGCAGGCCCGGGCCGGCGTGGCGGGCGAAATAGGTCTGCGGCGTGTGACCCCGGTCGTGCCAGACACCGGTCGCGAGGTCGAGTGTGACATCGGGGGCGGCGGCCGCAGCCTCCCGCGCGCGGTTCATGCTGACGCCGAAGGCGATGGAGCCGCTGAGGAAGTCTGGCCAACCCAGGACCCTGGCCATCTTCTGCCGGACCGGCAGCGGACTGCCCGCGCCGATCATGGCCAGGATGCGTCCCGCCCCTGTCGGCGCGATCAGCACGTTGCGGTCGGGCGCGGTCTGCAGTGCCGCACTGGCGAGGCAGAAGCCAAGCTGCTCCAGCCCCACCGCGACCCGCCGCGCGGGTTTCATGGCGTCGAGTTTTTCCGTGTGGCTTTCGGCGGATGCGGGTGTGCCTGCCGCCAGCCCGCCGAAGGCCGTTGCCAGCGCGAGACCGGCGAGAAGTCCACGAACCGCACCCATCCTGCTGCTCCGCTTCCCGTTCATTGGGCTATCTCGTAATCGACCGCGTGCATGGCCCAGTCCGGCAGGCGCATGGCAAAGCCGTCACGCTGTGGCTGGCGCAGCCCGGCGGCCACGTCCGACAGGTAACCACGCAGGTCCTTGATCGTTTCCAGGTCACGGTGGCGGTCCAGCACCCTGGCCACATCCGATTCAGGATCGGCGAGAATGGCGACAAGCTGGCCCTGGCCCAGCGGCGGTCCGGCGACGAAGTCATAGCCGTCCGCCAGTTTCGGGAAGGTCATCGTCTCGCCCGCCCTGACGCGTGACGTCTGGCCTGCTGCCTCCGCCAGGTTGTTGGGGAAGATCTGCACCATCTCCCCGTCGGAGCGGACATCGATGACGAACAGGCGCCCATCGCGCCGCGCGGTCACGGAGAGCTGGATGCGGTCGCCGACCCTGACCTTGCTGGACGGGCTGACGCTCAGGCTGACCACCCTTTCCTGGGGCTTCGCAGGTCCGCTGGCAACGGTCTCTTCCGGCGGCGTTGCTGCCGGTGCCGGACGAAGCGAGTCCTTCGGTGGAGCGACGGCGATGACAGGCTGCCCCGGATCGGGCTCGACGGCCGCGCCGGACTGCCCGCCGGTGGCGGTCTGCAGCACGGTCCTGGCCACCGGGCGGCGGGAGATCACGTCGGTCAGGTAGGTCTCGGTCGCCGCCTCCAGCGTCGGCGTCAGGCCGATACCGCAGGAATCCGGGTTCGCCGCGCAGTAGCTGCCGGACTGCCGCCGCAGGTGATCCAGCAGTTCGGCGTGGGAGACCAGGCCGTCCCCGTCGGCATCGGCGGCGCGGTCGCGCAGGCCGCCGACAAACGCGGAGGTGAAGACGCCGCCGGGCGGGGCGGCGCTGCGGTCGACCAGCGCGACCTCCCGCTCCGAGACGGCGGTCCAGACGGCGAGCTTGTCGTTGCGCAGGTCGATCAGGTCATTGGCGTTGGTCTGCGCGTTCATCGAACTGCGTGGCAACGGCTTGAAGGTACCACCCAGCCGGAAGTCGAGGGAGCGGGCGCTGGCCGTGTCGGGCACGTTGGCGGCGAGGTTGCGCGTCACGGAACCGGAGAAGCAGGAATCGAAGATGGCCGTGACCCGCCGGTCCGCGATGGCCCGCAGCAGGGTGCCGATCTCGTCATCGACGATCACCCGCATGACCGCCGGGCGGATCAGGTCCCGCGCCCGGAAGCGGTTGGCGTCATAGGGCACGATGGCCTCGTCGATCTCGTCGGCCTCGTCGCCGTTCAGGTCCCGCTGATGGAACCCGTGCCCGGCGAAATAGAGCAGCGCGAGATCGTCGGGCCGGGTCTGGGCGGTCAGCCATTGCTCGAAGGCGAGGTGGATGTTGGCGCGGGTGGCGTCCTCGTCGGTCAGCACCAGGATCTGGTCCTCGGTGAAACTGCCGTCGGCCAGCAGCAGGCTGCGGATGCGTTCCACGTCGGCGACACTGCCGGTCAGGTCGAAATCATCATCCCAGTAGTCATCGATGCCGATCAGTAGTGCCCGGTTTCCTGCCGGACGCTGCGGGATGTCCAGGGTGGCCAGGTTGGGCGGCGGCAGGCGTGGCGAGACAGGTGCCAGGATCGCGCCGACATCAGCCATGCCGCTGGCCAGCCCGGCCGCCAGTTCGGAGGATGCAGGGGCGGTGGCTGGCGGCGATGCCGACGTGGCGGTCGCCGGTTCCGTGACGCTGTCGGCAGGAACCACGATGGCTGCCTGGGACGCGACCAGCGCGGACTCCAGTACTGGCGGTGCCGCGGCGGCGACAACCTGCGGATCATTCTCCAGGCCGGTCAGGGTCGCGACGCTGAGGCTGGTCTGCCGTGCGATCCAGTCGATGTAGCTGGTGATGCGGGTATAGACGCCGTAGCGACCGGCAATGGCACAGCCGGCTCCCCAGCTGACAATGCCGACCTGCACCAGGTCACCGGTGCCGTCCCGCACCAGCAGCGGGCCGCCGCTGTCGCCCTGGCAGGTATCCCGCCCGCCCTCGTCCAGGCCGGCGCAGATCATGCCGTGGCTGAGATAGTCGCCATAGACCTGCTTGCACTTGTCATAGCCCTGCAGCGGCACGCTGGTCTCCAGCAGGCGACCGGATGCGCCGCCGCCTTCCTCCGTCGCGCCGAAGCCGATGACCAGGCCCGGGGTGTCCTGCGCGCCCAGCCTTTCCTCGTCCTCCGGCGCGAGCAGCCGCACGGGAACGAAGGGCAGCGGCTCCGACAGCCGCAGCAGGGAGACGTCGTGCGGGTGGTTGATCGCGGTTCCGTCATAGTCGGGATGGACACGGACCTCCCGGACCCCGACCGTGGTGCCCTGTCCGGCGGCCAGCCGCGTGGTTCCCGCCAGGACCCGGATGCTGTCCGGCCTGTCCGCCACCGCGTGGGTGCAGTGGGCGGCGGTCAGTACCCACTCGGCAGAGATGATGGTCGCGCCGCAGGTATAGCCGAGGCCCGAACGGTTGATGGAGAGCAGCACCTGCCAAGGGCGCGCGCCCGTCTGGACCTCGTGCCCGCCAATGATGCGCGCGACGGGCGTGGGCGTCTCCTCCGCAACCGCTCCGGCCTGCGGCAAGGCCGCGATGCAGCCAAGCAGCAGGCTGCGCGAGAGCGTTCGGCGGAACCGGATGGCGGACAACAGAAGGCTCATTGGCTTGCTCCCCCTCCCGCGGCGGACACGATGGGCAGGACGGCCAGGCGGAAGTCCTGACCCTGAAGCAGGGTGCTGACCGTCATCGCCATCTTCCGGTCGAACGGCTGGCCGTCCCAGTTCCTGAATGACTGGTACAGCGTCGGCACCGGTCCCGCAGTCGCGATGATCACCACGCTGTCGGTTCCGAACGGTCCCAGGATCGCCAGGTCGTTCAGCAGGCCGCCAAGCCGATCCGACTGGGCATCGCCTTCCGGATAGAGCATCTGGACAGAGCCATGGCCGGTGATGTTGGCGATCAGGTGGTGCGGCAGTTCGGGATCACCGACGCGGATCGAGAATCGCTGCCCGAAGGTCCAGAGGCCACGATCGGGCTCCGTGCGCGCATCCAGCGGGCTTCGGCGGGCAAGCAGGTGCATCACGTCCAGCGCCAGCCTGCTCTCGGAGATCTGCCCGGCCATGTCCACCGTTGCCTGCTCCGCCACCAGGTCGCCGCGCGGCGAAAAGGCATGGCGCCGGACGGGTTCGATGGCGACGGTCCTGTCGAGCGCAATGGGACCGGCCAGGATGTCACCGCCGGCGCGCCCGCGCGAGAAGAACAGCACCGATCCGGGGGCGAAGCGATAGCGGATGCCGGGGTCTGCCGCCCCGTCCGTGACCTGGCGCAACGTGGCGCGGATGTGGCGGTCCAGTTCACCCGCCGTGATGCGGGCATCGCCGTTGCGGTCCGCGGCACCCCTGAGCGCCTGGGCGAAGGCATGGCTGAGCGCACCGCGCGTGCCGGAGGTCGTGGTGGTCCCACCCTCCGCGCCATGGCGGAAGGTCAGGGCGGCATGATCCGGTCGGGCCGTCGCCTGCAGGATCATGGTGCGCTCCGGCGTCTGCTCCAGCCCCGACAGGGCCGAGTGGCGATAGACCCGGGCGAGGGCAGCGAAGTCGGCCACTGCCTCCGGCCAGCGCCGGACTGGTTGCACCGGCAGCCCGCGCCCGGCTGGTGGCGTCACGTGGCTGCCGGTCGGTCGGCGAGGCGTGTCCACGTGACCGGTGTCGAGAAGCAGCATGGCAAGGCCACCCCTGGCCGCCACCTGGCTGGCCCAGTCCGCGAGCTCGCTGTCGCGGATACCGGTATCGAGCCTGCCGTCGGCCAGGCGCAGCACCTCGTCGAGCTGGTCGGTCTCGCTGCCGAGCTGCCGTTCGGGCTGCTGCCCGCCCGCCCCGGCGAAGGAGAAGACGACCAGGTCTCCGGCCACTGCCCGCGCCTGCAACGCCGCGAGTTCGCGCCGTACCGCGTCCGGCGTGGCATCCCCGCCGACAAGCATGGTGATGTCGCTTCCATGCACATGCCGCAGCGCATCGGCAATGTCCCGGGCATCGCGTTCCGCACCCGGTGCATCAAGCTCCACTGCTACGACGAGCGCCCGCAGCTCCGCATGTGCCGGGGCAAAGGTCAGCAACGCCGGAAGGGTCAGCCAGGCAAGGATCAGCCACCGCATGTGGACGTGGCCATGCCGACACAGATCTCGACCCTGCGGTCCAGCCGCCACTGGTCCTCCAGCGGCAGGACATTGCGTCCGTCGATGGGGAAGGGCTGGCTCTCGCCGCGCCCGATGGCGGTGATGTTGCCGGGAAAGCCGGCGCTGCGGATCTTCTCCGCGATCGCCGCCGCACGCCGCTCCGACAGCGCCGCGTTGTATCCGTCATCGCCCCGCTCGTCCGCGTGGCCGACCACGGTCACCACGTTGGGGTTCTCGTTCAGCAGCCGCTCCACCAGGGAAGCCACGGTCTTCTCGCCATCCGCGGTCAGCCTGGTCGAGTCGGTCTCGAAGGCGATGGGTTCGCGCCGTACCGTCGGATTGAAGCCGCGCACCGACCCCAGGGCATAACCGCCCTTCTGCTGGGTCGCGGGATCGAGGTCCACCGGCACGTGGGTGGGGGAGAGCAGCCGTGCCTCCTCCATCTTGCGGTGGATCATGCTGACATAGCCGGGGCCGGGATCGAAGTCCTGCCAGGTCTGGCTGGTGTCGGCAAGAAGGGTCATCGCCCGCTGGTAGGCCATGGCCGCCGCCGCGTAGTGGCCATTGCCGCGATAGCCGTCGCCCAGTGCCTCCAGCACCAGCGGTGGCGGGATGTCGAGCTGCAGCCCGGCAAGCTCCGGCGGAGCGGCGGCCATGCGGATGTCGGACGGCGGCTGGCGCACGATGTCCGTGGTCGAGACCCGCGCCAGCGCCACGCGCAGCCAGTTGCGGAAACCGGGCGGGCAGGGGGCGGTCGTCGCCTGTCGAGACATTGATCTGAGCGTCTGCGCCGATCCCTGCTCGTAGGCCATGGCGGCTGCATCGGCATCGGGGCATTCCGATGCGCCTGCGGCGGTCGCCCCGGAAGCGAGCAGCACGGGCAGCAGGACAATCGCGGCGAGGCGTCGTGCGAGATCAGGACAGGTGGCTTGCATCCCCTTGGTTCCCTGGTCGTGGCGGCATCACGGTTCCGCCGGTCATGCAATCATGAAGGGAGCTTGTCCGACCGGAACTCGAGCGATCAATGTCCGAAGTGTGCCCGTTTGTCGTTGCGTTGTCACGTGACGGCAGCAACAATGACGTGTCGTACAGGGGACAGGGACCGGATACGATGAAACTGCTGCGCATTTCGATCATTTCTCTGGCCGTGCTGGGTATGGGCGGTTGCCAGGGGGACCAGGCCGAACAGGGACCGGTGCACACGGCGCCTGCACAGACAGCATCGGCATCCGGAGTCAGGCCGTGTCCTCGCGCTGCGGTTGTGGCGCCGGACGAGATCGAGCAGCGTTTCCTGTCCTCGCTCGCCGCCCCGGTCCTGGGCTTTGCGGCGGAAAAGATCTTCGACCTGCTGATCGGAACGCTGGACACGGGCGCTGACGTTGCCGCCGCCGGTGTCGAGAAGGTCGCGGGCGCCAGCGACTCGCCGGCCGCGATCAACGCGTCGATGGATTGTGCCCCCCAGGGCGCCGGTGAGGCGAGCATTGCCGCCGCGCCCGAGCCGGAGCCGGTCTCCGCGACGCTGGTCGTCGCCACCTATGTCGATGATGGCGGGGCCAGGCTGCGCCAGGTCTCGCCGGAGGAGACCCGCTTCACGGGCAGCGACCGGATCGTCCTGCGCACCACGGCCAACCTGCCGGGTATCCACAGGCTTTCGAACAGGACTCCCGATGGACGGGTGGTGCCGCTCGGTGACTGGCCGGCCGCTGCGGGGCAGGTGCATGACATCGGACCGTTCGAGTTCGCAGGGGCCGCAGGCACCGACCAGGTGCTGTTCCGCTTCCTGCCCTGTGCCGATCCAGCGACCTCCGCCACCGACAGCCTGGAGGTCGCTCCGGACGTGCGGGCCAGTCTGCCCACCTGCCGCGACGCACAGCTTGCCGCCCGTTCGGGACTGCCCGCGCCGCGCGACATGTTCATTGCCGACCGTGGCAAGAACCACTTCACCGCGGCCCCGCTCGGCGACCTGGTGGAAGCCAATCGCCTGCGCCGCCCCCTGCAGACCGAGCTTTCGTTCCGCCATGTCCCCGCCGGGGGATGAACACGGCCACAGCAACCAGAGGAGGTTCCCATCATGCGTGCGATTTCTGCCATTGCCGGTGCTGCCATGGCGCTGGCCGTTCCGTTCACCGCAAGTGCCTTCGAACTGATCAGCCGCAGCGAGATGGTTGCTATCGGTGACGGTTCGCTGCCCGGCGCATCGCTGGATGCGGCGCCGCGCGCGGCGGTGGCCGATGCGCCGGTCATCGAACTGCTGCAGCCGAGCGGAACCGCCAATTTCAAGGCGCCGGTCGATATCCATGTCCGGCTGCGTCCGGGCCTCGGGGCATCGCTGGACATGGCGAGCCTGGAGATCCGCTATGTCGGCTCCATCTTCTCCTTCGACATCACCGACCGGATCCTGGAACACGCGCATGTCAAGGACGGGGAGATCATGGCCAGCAACGCCGACCTGCCCTCCGGCGAGCACGAGATCCTGATCCGCGTCAATGACAGCTGGGACCGCAGGGGGGAGCGCCGCTTCAACTTCGTGGTCGAGGAATAGGCGGAAAACCGCGGCTCAGCGACGGCCCTGGCGTGTCTGTGTTCCGGTGCCGGGGTTCAGGGCGCGCCAGGCGTCATACTGGGACAGGAACACCTTCCCGGTCAGCTTCTCGGGGAAGCGGGTGGTCTTCAGGCGGTCCATGACCGGTCCCTTGACCTCCGACAGGTGCAGCGTGACACCCATGCTGTCGAGGCGCTGGTTGATCATCTCCAGGCTTTCCAGCGCCGAGTAGTCGATCTCGTTGATCGCCGAGCACATCAGCACCACGTGGCGCACGGCCGGGTCGCCGGACAGGCGGTTCAGGATCAGGTCCTCAAGGAAGCGGGCATTGACGAAGAACAGGCTCTCATCCACCCGCAGGCTGACCACGCCGGGATGGGTCTCTACCCTGTGACGCAGGATGTTCCTGAAATGCTGGCTGTCCGGCACCAGCCCGACCTCCGCCACATGCGGGCGTGAGCTCTTGTGGACGTGCAGGGCGAGAGAGAGCAGGACGCCCGCCGAGACGCCGACCTCCACCCCCAGGCCAAGGGTCAGGAGGATGGTTGCCAGCACAGCGATGAAGTCGGCGCGGGAGTAGCGCCAGGTCGTCCGCAGGATGCCCAGGTCGACCAGGCTGAGCACGGCCACGATGATGGTCGCGGCCAGGGTGGCCTTCGGCAGGAAGAAGACAAGCGGTGTCAGGGCGAGCGCGGCGATGGCAAGCCCGACCGCGGTGAAGGCCCCTGCCGCAGGCGTCGCCGCACCGGCATCGGCATTGACCACGGAGCGGGCGAACCCTCCCGTTACCGGGTAGCCGCCCGTGAAGGCAGCGCCGAGATTGGCCGCACCCAGGCCGATCAGTTCCTGGTTCGGATCGATCCGTTGCCGCTTGCGCGCGGTCAGTGTCTGGGCCACGGAGACCGACTCGACGAAGCCGATGATGGAGATCAGCAGCGCGGGCACTAACAGCACCCGCACCAGGTCCAGGTCCAGCGGCGGCATGGTCAGTGGAGGAAGGCTCTGCGGGACAGCGCCGACAACGCTGACGCCCTGTCCGTCGAGGCCAAGTGCCCAGACCAGCAGCGTGGTGGCGGCGACGGCGGCCACCGGTCCGGCCTTGGTCAGGATGTCTGCCGCCAGTTCCCCGAGCCCGAGGGTGCGCAGGGACCGTTTCAGGTGCCTCCGCACCCAGAACAGGAAGGCCGTTGCCGCCACGCCGATCAGGACCGTGACCGGGTTGATCCGGTCGATGTTGGTGACGAGGGACTGCACGATCCCGACCAGGGTGTGACCGCTGGTGCTGACGCCAAGGATGTGGCCGAGCTGGCTGGCGGCGATCAGGATGCCGCTGGCGGTGATGAAACCGGCGATGACCGGATGCGAGAGGAAATTCGCCAGGAAGCCGAGCCTGAACACGCCCATCACCAGCAGGATGGCGCCGGACAGTGCGGCCAGCAGCAGTGCCGCCGCCAGGTATCCGGCGGAACCCTGGGCCGCGACCTGGCTGATCGCGGTTGCCGACATCAGCGACACCACGGCCACCGGCCCCACCGCCAGCACCCGGCTGGTGCCGAACAGGGCATAGAGGATGATCGGTGCGATGGAGGCGTAGATGCCGACTTCCGGTGGCAGACCGGCCAGCAGGGCATAGGCCAGGGACTGCGGGATCAGCATGATCGTCACGATCACTGCCGCCACCAGGTCGTTGACCAGTGTCTCGCGCGTGTAGTCGCGCCCCCAGTCTAGGACCGGCAGGTGGCGCGCCAGGGATGAAGCCATTCTCGACGGTTCCGGATTGCTGGTTCGGTCGGGGGCGTTCAGGCCCCGGCGGCTGCCTGGCAGCGCGACCAGAGGTCCGATGAACGGGCGCCGGAGCGGCAATAGGCCAGCACCGGCCCCGGCAGTTCCCGCAGCAGGTCGCGGAAGGCCGCCACGTCAGCCCCGGTGATCCTGCCGGGGGTCACGGGCAGGTAGCGCATCTCGATCCCGTTGGCGCGGGCCGCGTCCGCGATCCTGTCGTGGGTCGGCTGATCGGGGGCTTCGCCATCGGGCCGGTTGCAGATGATGCTGCGGAACCCGGCACGGGCGATGCCGGGCAGGTCGGCTGCGGTGAGCTGCGAACTGACCGAGAAGCGGTCGGTGATCGTCCTGGTATCCACCTTCATGTCCTTCAGTTTCAGAGGCCGTTGATCGGGACGCGCAGCACCATGTTGCCGTCCCGGTCGGTCGGGATCTCGCCTGCACGCATGTTGACCTGCAGGGAGGGAATGATCAGGCGCGGCATGCCGAGCTGCGGGTCGCGGGCACTGCGGAAGGCCACGAATTCCTCGCGCGTCCTGCCGCCACCGACATGGATGTTGCTGCGCCTTTCCTCGCCGACCGTGGTTTCCCAGGCGATCTCCCGCCCGCCCGGTCCGTAGTCGTGGCACATGAACAGGCGCATCGCGTCGGGCAGGGACAGCAGCTTCTGGATGCTGTCATACAGCGTGCCGGCATCGCCGCCGGGAAAATCGGCGCGGGCCGAGCCGCCATCCGGCATGAACAGCGTGTCGCCGACAAACGCCGCGTTTCCGATGACGTGGACCATGCAGGCCGGGGTATGACCCGGCGTGTGCATGGCAAAGGCCGGCATGGTGCCGATCATGTAGGTGTCGCCGTCGGAGAACAGCCGGTCGAACTGCGAGCCGTCGCGCCGGAACCTGTCATCCTCATGGAAGAACGCGGCGAAGGTGGTCTGGACCTCGCTGATCCGGTTGCCGATGCCGGTCAGGCCGCCCAGCTTCTCCTGGATGTAGGGCGCGGCACTCAGGTGGTCGGCATGGACATGGGTCTCGATGATCCATTCCAGCTTCAGGCCGCGGCTGCGGATATCGTCGATGATCGCATCCGCGCCCTCGTGGCTGATGCGTCCGGCGGCATAGTCCAGGTTCAGGACGCTGTCGATCACGGCGCAGGAGTCGCTGGCGGGATCGCGCACGACATAGCTGAACGTGTTGGTGTCCTCGTCGAAGAAGCACTTCACGTCCGGGCTGACGCTCATGTTCACGGGATAGGTCTTCACGGTTCCGGAGTCTCCGTCCATTCGGGTTTCAGATGCGGCAGGTGCGGATGCCGAAGATCCGGTAGATCGGGCACATGCGGAACGCGGCGGTGGCCAGCATCACAACGCCGGCGATGATGGCGACGTACATGGGCCAGCTTGCCGCCATGGATTCGAATGCCCCGCCGAACGCGGCCGCCAGCAGGACAACGCCGAGCAGTGCGCGAAGGATGCGGTCAACAGTGCCGACATTTGCAGTCATCAGCCTTCTCCTCAGATAAGATGCAGGAGAAGTATATGTTTGTGCCATGAGCCGGTCGGTGACTTAGTCACCAAGGGAGCTGACGGTCGGAAATTTTCCGGTTCCGGTACTGACCGGGCATCATCCCCTGATCAGAAAGTGCTACTGGAAATGTAATTTAGTGGCTTTCCGCCACCCGCTCCAGCGCGGCCCGGTCATCGAGGCGGATCGCGCCACGCGCCTGGGCGATCCAGCCCTTGCGATGGAATTCCTGCAACTGGCGGGAAATCACCTCCCGCGCGGTGCCCAGTTCGGTCGCGAGCTGCTGGTGCGTTGCCTCCACGTCCGCGCCGCCCCGGGCCAACGCGACCAGCCGGTGGGCCAGGCGAACGTCGATGCGCCCGAATGCCACCTCGTCGATCACGCGGAACAGGTCGGTGATGCGCCGGGAATAGGCCGTGAAGACAAAGGAACGGAAATCGGCGGAGCGTGCCATCAGTTCATCGAAGACACCGCGCGGGATTGCCACCGCCTCCACGTCCGTCTCCGCCACGCCTTCCGCCGTGTAGTCCTCGTGCGCCAGCAGGCAGGCGGTGGTGAGCACGCAGCTCTGCCCCGCCTCGACCCGGTAGAGCACGATCTCCCGGCCCGACTCGGAGGTCTGGTGCACCCGTACCGTGCCCTGCAGCAGCAGCAGCAGGTTATCCGGCGACCGACCGGGGCCGAAGATGACCTGTCCCGCAGGAACCCTGACAACCGCGCTACGTGCCACCAGCGTCTCGCGGATGTCCGCCGACAGGGCGGACAGGCCGGAAAAGCGCGTGATCCAGTCGCCGGTCATTGCTGCTGCATCCGTTTCGGGCGCACGATACCGGCCTGCAGCGGCGCGATCCGGTCCAGCAGTTCGCGCCGGTTGCCCGCTATGTCGGCAACCGTCAGGTCGTCGAGCACCGCCATGAAGGCATCCGTCGCCTCCCGCAGGGCACGGGACAGGCGGCAGATGCCGATCAGCGGACAGGTGTTGCGGTCCGGGTTGAAGCATTCCACCACGTCCATCGGGCCCTCGGTCAGCCGGACCACGTCGCCGATCACGATCTCCTCCGCCGGCCGACCCAGTCGGAAGCCGCCACCCCGGCCTCTCACGGTCTCCAGGTAGCCGCCCTTGCCCAGCTCGTGGACGATCTTGACGATGTGCGGGCGCGCCAGGCCATGGACCCTGACAACGTCATCGACACGGACCAGTTCGGGCGCATGCAGCGCGGCGAACTGCAGGGACCGGAGCGCGTAGTTGGTATAGCCTGTGAGTTTCATGCAGCCTCCAGGCGAAATTCTATATCCGCGATATTGCTTTTGGACAAGCCTGACGGGACGCGCGCCGGAACGCAGCAACCGGCGACGGGGCCGGCCGGGTCCTGCCCGGAACCAGAAGCCGCCGCTGCGCCAATTTGCCATCTTAAAATATATAATCAGAATAATTCTATTCAGGACGCAGGTCGAAGCCGGTGTCGGGACATGTCGGCTGCTGATCGCCAGTACAGGAAGTCGTCATGCTGGAATCACTTTCCGCGGAGACCCTTGCCCGGGCGCAGTTCGCCTTCACGGTCTCGTTTCACATCGTGTTCCCGGCCTTCTCCATCGGCCTGGCCAGTTTCCTCGCGGTGCTGAACGCGCTCTGGCTGCGCACCCGCGATGCCAGCTACCTGGCGCTGTTCGACTACTGGAAGAAGATCTTCGCCGTGGCCTTCGGCATGGGCGTCGTCTCCGGCATCGTCATGTCCTACCAGTTCGGCACCAACTGGTCGGTGTTCTCCGACCTGGCAGGGCCAGTCGTGGGGCCGCTCATGGCCTACGAGGTGCTGTCGGCCTTCTTCCTGGAGGCGGGATTCCTCGGCATCATGCTGTTCGGGCGCGACCGGGTCGGCGACCGGCTGCACATGTTCGCGACCGCCATGGTGGCCTTCGGCACCCTGCTCTCCGCCACCTGGATCCTCAGCGTCAACAGCTGGATGCAGACCCCCACCGGCTTCGCGATGAACGAGGCGGGGCAGTTCATTCCCGTCGACTGGCTGGCGATCATCTTCAACCCGTCCTTCCCCTACCGCCTGGTGCACATGGTGCTGGCCGCGTTCCTGACCACGGCCTTCGTCGTCGGCGCGGTCGGTGCGCTGCACCTGCTGCGCGACCGGGGCGACGCGACGGCGCGGCGCATGTTCTCCATGGCCATGTGGATGGCGGCGCTGGTGACGCCGCTGCAGATCGTGGCCGGTGACATGCACGGGCTGAACACGCTGGAGCACCAGCCGGTGAAGGTGATGGCGATGGAGGGGCATTACGACAGCTACCCGGAGGGCGCGCCGCTGATCCTGTTCGGCCTGCCGAACGCGGCGGAGAAGCGGATCGACTACGCCGTCGAGATACCGGGACTTTCCAGCCTGATCCTGAAACATGACTGGAATGCCCCGCTGGACGGCCTCGACACCGTGCCCGACGCGGACGAGCCGCCGGTGGCCATCGTCTTCTGGAGCTTCCGCATCATGGTCGGCATCGGTTTCGCCATGCTGGGGGTCGGGCTGTGGAGCCTGTTCCGGCGCTGGCGCGGAGGCCTGCACAATGCGCCATGGCTGCACCGCGCCGTCCTGCTGCTGGGGCCGAGCGGCTTCGTCGCCGTGCTGGCCGGGTGGGTGACGACGGAGGTGGGGCGACAGCCCTTCACGGTCTACGGCCTGCTGCGCACCGCCGACTCGCTGGCCCCGGTGGAAGCCCCGGCGGTGGCGACGTCGCTGCTGATGTTCATCATCGTCTACTTCTTCGTCTTCGGTGCAGGCGTCTTCTACATCCTGCGACTGATGAACCGCTCCGCCCTGACGGCCATGCCCGATGATGATGACGGGCCGTTGCGCGCCGCCGGATCGGCGGCACCGGGACGGCGGGAAGGGGAGGCACGTCATGCCGTTTGATCTTGCCTTCATCTGGGCCGGTCTGATCGCCTTCGCGGTGCTGACCTACGTGGTGCTGGACGGCTTCGACCTCGGCATCGGCATCCTGTTCCCCACGGGACGCAGCCGGGAAGACCGCGATGTCATGATGAATGCCGTGGCCCCGGTCTGGGACGGCAACGAGACCTGGCTGGTACTGGGCGGAGGCGGCCTGTTCGCGGTGTTTCCGCTGGCCTACGCGGTGGTCATGCCCGCCCTCTACATGCCGATCACGCTGATGCTGCTGGCACTGGTGTTCCGGGGCGTCGCCTTCGAGTTCCGCTGGCGCACGGAGCGCTGGAAGCGGGTCTGGGACGTCGCCTTCTTCGGCGGCTCCACCGTCGCCACCCTGTGCCAGGGTATCGCGCTGGGGGCGCTGGTGCAGGGCATCCGGGTGGAGGACCGGGCCTATGCCGGGGGCTGGTGGGACTGGCTGACGCCGTTCTCTGTGCTGACCGGTGTCGCCCTGGTGGCAGGATACGCGCTGCTGGGCGCCACCTGGCTGGTGCTGAAGACGGAGGGGCCGTTGCAGGAGCGGATGCGCGGCTACGCCTTCCGCCTCGGCATCGTCACGCTGGGCTTCATCGGCGCGGTCAGCCTGCTGACCCCGTTCCAGGACCCGATCTACTTCGAACGCTGGTTCAGCCTGCCGGGCAGTCTCTACACCTTCTTCGTGCCGCTGCTGATGCTGGGAACCACCTGGCTGCTCTACAGCGGTCTCAGGCGGCAGCGCGACCTGCAGCCGTTCCTTGCGGCGCTCGGCCTGTTCGTCACCTGCTTCATCGGCCTCGGCATCAGCTTCCATCCGATGATGGTGCCGCCGGGCCTCAGCATCGCCGAAGCCGCCGCCCCGGACGAGAGCCTCGGCTTCGCGCTGGTCGGCGCGCTGATCCTGATCCCCATCATCCTGGGCTACACCGCCTACGCCTACTGGGTCTTCCGCGGCAAGGTCCGCCCCGGCGAGGGGTACCACTGATGGCAGCAGGCGGGACAGGCCGGCGCTGGCTCTGGTTCATCGCCTACTGGATCGCCGGAGTCGCGGCGCTGGGGCTGGTGGCGATGCTGCTCAGGGCGGTGCTGTAACGCTTCAGATGTTCCATGGAGCGAAGCGGTTCGCCTCACCGTTGGCCATGTTCCACTGGACGCGGATTGGCGTTTCGTGTGGTAGGGGCACTCAGTTCGGGCAGGTTCGCTGACTGTAACGAAAGAGCATCTGCCCCATTGCGGTGGCTCTCTCCCGGTCTGGTGCGAGGAATTGCAACGTGATCGGGGTTGTAATGTTTCCTGCCACCAGGTTCTCGACCGTTGCCTCGCCAGCCTGATAGACAAGAAGAACCGAATAGGAACGGGGGCCACGCAGGTTCAGGATATCATTTGCGAAGCTGAAGAATGGTGGCGCAGCTTTGTGCGGTCTTGCCGCCGTCTCGTCAACTGGCGTTCTGAGACTGAAACTGATTCTCGCATCTGGCGCACTCAGCAACTCTCCAATCTGCTCGGAAGTCATCTGCATTCCCTGACCGTTTTCTCCGGAATCCTGCGGACGTCCAATCCGGGAATCGCCCTCTTCGAAGGGGTCTGGAGCGAGCGCTAATACCTTCTGAACCTGCGCAACGAGTGGGGCAGATGCCGACTTGCGTGCAATCGTCAGAACCGCTCCCCTTGTACCGAGATCCTGAATGTTTGCTACCTGCAGGCTCAATTGGCGCAAGTCAGCTTCCAGCGCCACACGCTGAACCATGTTGCTGTCGGCATTCGTCTGTTCGTCACTTATCGAGAGCTGACATCCATTCAGTGCGATGTCAGCCTGTCCAAGGCGCGAGTCAGTATCCCTCAGGAACCTTATTACATCCTCGGATGATGGGTGATCACTCGCTGCCCAAGAGGAAGATGCACCACCAATCGCGATCATGCCGCAGAGTATGATTGTTGTAATCTTCATCGACTCAACTCCAAGTCATCCATTCTGCAGCCGTGTACACTAACTGCTGCGACTCTAGGTGTCATGACGAATGAACTGTGGTTGCGGGTCACGAGACGAATATCCCGATAGGTGAAAATTTTCTGGCGCGTGACCTGAGGTGGAGGCCCGGTTTGTGGCTTTCGACAGGTTGGCGGTCCGCTTGATCTCGATCATGGCCGCGATGGCCGAATGTGTGCCAACTGCCGAGACACTGACAAAGGATCCGAATGCATGACGCCCGATTCTGATGTTGCAGAGACCACCGAAGCCCCCTCCCGCTCCCTTCCGGGGCTCAGGCGGCACCTGTTCTCGCTGGTTCGGGAGAGGCTGTGGCTGCAGGTGCTGGTGGCGATGTTCGTCGGTGTCGGGTTCGGGACGCTGATCGGGCCGACGGCGGGTTTCGTGTCGGCGGATGTCTCCACACTGATCGGCAACTGGGTGGCGCTGCCGGGGCGGCTGTTCCTGCTGGCGATCCAGTTCGTTGTCGTGCCGCTGGTCGTGGCTTCCGTCATTCGGGGCATTGCCGCTGGCGGCGGCGGGTCCAGCCTGGGGCGGATCGGCGGCCGGGCCGTCGGCTTCTTCATCCTGACTACCCTGGTGGCGGTGGCCATCGGCGTCGCCGTGGCGCTGGTGATCGAACCGGGCAGCCTGGTGGACCGCAGCGCCGTGGGCGATGCGCTGGCCACGGCCGGCGGGGCCGCGGGCAGTGCGCCACCGGCGCCGCCATCCATGCACCAGATCCCGGACATGATCGTCGGGCTGTTCCCGACCGACCCGCTCAGCACCTTCGTCAGCGGCAACATGCTGCAGATCGTCATCGCCTCCGCCATCCTGGGCATCGCGCTGGTGATGACCCCGCTGGAACAGCGCCTGCCGCTGCTGGAACTGCTTGCCTCCGTCCAGGCGGTCTGCATGGTGATCGTCGGCTGGGTGCTGCGGTTCGCGCCGCTGGCGGTCTTCGGCCTGCTGGCCAACATCACCTCCCGCATCGGCCTGTCCGCCCTGCTGGGGACCGGCATGTACGTGGTGACGGTGCTGCTGGGCCTGGTGCTTCTGCTGATGCTGTACCTGCTGGTTGTCTGGCTGCAGACGCGACGCGGGCCGCTGGGCTTCCTGCGGGATATCCGGGACGTGATGCTGCTGGCCTTCTCCACCTCCAGCTCCGCCGCCGTTATGCCGCTGACCCTGACCACGGTGGAGAACCGGCTGAAGGTACGCAGCGAGGTGGCGCGGTTCGTCGTCCCGCTGGGCACCACCATCAACATGGCGGGACGGCGCTCTACCAGGGTGTCGCCACCATCTTCCTGGCGCAGATCTTCGGCATCGACCTGGGCGTCGGGGGCATCGTGCTGGTCGTGGTGATGGCAACCGGCGCGGCCATCGGCTCCCCCGGCACACCCGGCGTCGGCATCGTCATCCTGGCCACGATCCTGTCCAGCGTCGGCATTCCGGCGGCGGGAGTGGCGATCATCCTGGGCGTGGACCGGCTGCTGGACATGTGCCGCACCGTGGTGAACGTCTGCGGCGACATGGTGGCCTGCGTGGTTGTGGACCGGATGACAGAGGCGACGGAACCGGCGGCGGGCTGATGAGGCGCGGGTGGCCCCGGGGACTGGTGGCCTCAGTGCCCCAGAAGGCGGTCCATGGCACCTGGCTTGTCATGGATGCCCAGCCGGTCGACGATCGACTCGCTGGCCTTGTTGAGGCCCACCAGTTCGGTCTCCGCCCCGTTCTGGCGGAACTTCAGCACCGCCATGTCCAGCGCCGAGACGGCGGAGATGTCCCAGACATGCGCCCGGCTGACATCGATGGTGACATGCTTCAGCCGCTCCCTGAAATCGAACGCGTTGCTGAAGGCATCGGCGGAGGCGAAGAAGAGCTGGCCGTGGACCTGGTAGGTGCGGTGGCTGCCATCAGCCGACAGGGTGGAGGTGACGTCGAAGACCCGCGCGATCTTCCAGGCGAAGAAGATGCCGGAGAGCAGCATGCCCACCAGCACGCCGAAGGCCAGGTTGTGGGTGAAGACCACCACCACCACGGTCGACAGCATGACGATGGAGGAGGATGTCGGATGCTGGCGCAGGTTGCGCAGCGAGCCCCAGTCGAAGGTGCCGATGGAGACCATGATCATGATCGCCACCAGCGCCGCCATCGGGATCATGCTCACCCAGTCGCCGAGTACCACGACCAGGATCAGCAGGAAGATTCCCGCGCAGAAGCAGGACAGCCGCCCGCGGCCACCTGACTTCACGTTGATGATCGACTGCCCGATCATGGCGCAGCCCGCCATGCCGCCGATGAAACCGGTCGCGGTGTTGGCCAGGCCCTGGCCGATGCATTCGCGGTTCCGGTCGCTGCCGGTGTCGGTCAGGTCATCGATGATGGAGGCGGTCATCAGCGATTCCAGCAGGCCGACTGCCGCCACGGCCGCCGAATAGGGCAGGATGATCAGCAGCGTTTCCAGCGTCAGCGGAATGTCGGGCAGCAGGAAGACCGGAAGCGTCGAGGGCAGTTCGCCGATGTCGCCCACCGTCCTGAGGTCCAGGTCGAAGCTGAGCGCAACGGCGGTTAGCACGATGATGCAGACCAGCGGCGACGGCACCGCACGGGTGAGCCGGGGCAGCAGGTAGATGATGGCCAGCCCTGCCGCGACCATGACATAGGTCAGCGACGGCACGCCGATCAGTTCCGGCAACTGGGCCATGAAGATCAGGATGGCGAGCGCGTTGACGAAACCGGTCAGCACCGATTTCGAGACGAAGCGCATGATGCTGCCGAGCTTCAGCGCACCGGCCGCGATCTGCAGCAGCCCGGCCAGCACCGTCGCGGCCAGCAGGTACTGCAGGCCATGTTCCCGCACCAGCGTGATCATCAGCACCGCCGTCGCCGCGGTGGCGGCGGAGATCATGCCGGGGCGGCCACCGGCGATGGCGGTGATGACCGCGATGGAGAAGGACGCGAACAGTCCCACCTTCGGATCGACGCCCGCGATGATGGAGAAGGCAATGGCTTCCGGGATCAGCGCCAGCGCCACGACAAGTCCGGCCAGCACATCGCCGCGCAGGTTGCCGAGCCATTCGTTTCGCAGGCGCATCAGATCGGGAATCAAGGGGGCATCTCCAACGGGTATGGCCCGCAAGTGCGGGTGCTGTATGCAGAATCAGGATATGTGGGAATGAAGCCGCGCGCGGCAGGTCAAGGTGGAATGCTGCGCTGCAACATGGAACCTTGATAGGCGGTTCGCGCCATGTTGGCAAGGGATAATGGCGGTCTCAGCGCTGCATGGACACCATCGCGCCACCGCGGATCTCCCGCATCAGCTTGATCCTGAAGGCATCGGGAAAGGTCTCGAAACTGCGGGTGGGGACGGAGAAGGCACCGTAGCCGGAGATGACGATGTCGCGGTAATAGCGCGCGAGACCGCTGTCATTGTCGGTGACCGGCAGGCCGTTGACCACCACTCCGCGCCGATCGACCTCCGGTCGGAGGCTGCGGATCAGCGGCGGCTTGGAATTGCGCCCGTCGCCGGAAACATCGATCACCCGGCGTTCCGTCGGCCAGGGCAACCGGTCGAACAGCAGCAGGGAATAGCTCAGCGCCGCGCCGATGGCGGTACCGCCGCGCACGAAGACCTGGCGCGGCGCGTCCAGCAGCAGGGCCGACACCCGCCCTGCCGCCACCGGGCCGTCGATGCGGGTCCAGGGCAGCAGCACGTGCTGTTCCCCCACGCTGGCCCAGGTCACCAGGCTGAGGGCAATGGCCTTCCGCCGTCCCTCCGCGATCACCGAGAGCACCGCGGGATGGCTGATGGCATGGGCGATGCCGCCCATCTGCAGCAGGTATTCACCTGCATCGACGCTGGCCGAGGCATCGACGGCCAGCA
The DNA here is from genome assembly GCA_965228535.1 of Minwuia sp. Classification (GTDB taxonomy): domain Bacteria; phylum Pseudomonadota; class Alphaproteobacteria; order Minwuiales; family Minwuiaceae; genus Minwuia. The sequence continues at coordinate 1,177,013 of CBDDHU010000004.1, forward strand.
CGATGGCGACATCGACCTCGCCCGTCGCCTGCGCCTTCGCCGCTTGCGGCGGCATGGCGAGACACGCAAGGATGAGCAGCGGCAGCAGCAACCGGTGGAGCAGGGCAGGACCATGAGCGGCAACAGCTATGACAGCGGGCGTCTCGACCTGCCCTTTGTCGGTCTCTGCACCTTCGGCAAGCAGCCGGTCTGCACCGACTGGGCCGCGATCGACGCCGATGTGGCGATCCTGGGCGCGCCGTTCGACATGGGCACCCAGTACCGGGCCGGGGCACGGTTCGGCCCGCGCGCGATCCGGGAGGCGTCGACCCTGTTCTCCTTCGGTCATGGCGGTGCCTATGATCATGAGGATGACGTGACCTATCTGCCCGTGGACCAGGTGCGGATCGTCGATGCGGGTGATGCGGACATCATCCACACCGATACCATGGCAAGCCACGCCAACATCGAAAAGGGGGTGCGGGCAATCCTGGCCGCCGGGGCGCTGCCGGTGACGCTGGGCGGCGACCATTCGGTGCACATTCCCTGCATCCGTGCCTTTGACGACCAGCCGCCGGTGCACATCATCCATGTCGATGCGCATCTCGACTTCGTGGATGAGCGTCACGGCGTGCGCTACGGCCATGGCAACCCGCTGCGCCGGGCCTCCGAGATGGCACATGTCACGGGTTTCACCCAGCTCGGTATCCGCAATGTCTCCTCGTCGAACCGGGATGACTATGCCGCCGCCCGTGCCGCCGGGTCCGACATCCTCTCGGTCCGGCAGTTCCGGGCACTGGGGCCGGACGGCGTGCTGCAGCGGGTGCCGGAAGGGGCGCGGTACTACCTGACCATCGACATTGACGGCTTCGACCCCTCCATCGCGCCGGGCACCGGCACGCCCAGCCATGGCGGTTTCCTCTACTACGAGATCCTGGAGTTCCTGCAGGGGCTGACGACACGCGGTGACGTGGTCGGCATCGACCTGGTGGAGGTCGCGCCGGACTATGACCGCGACGGCACCACGGCCTTCCTGGCGGCGCAGGTGCTGATGAACCTGCTGGGTTACATCTTCCATGCCAAGGGACGCAGCGCATGATCCATGCAGACAGCAAGGCGCTCTATGCGGAGGCCTGTGCCGCGACGGCCGCCATAGAGCGCTTCTTCCGGGTCGGGCCGGAGGATTTCACCAACTGGCTGGCCTTCGGGGAGCAGATCGCGGCCAACGGCGTGCTGGACCGCGTGGCGGCGAACGACTTTCCCATGTCGAAGGGGGAGCGGATGCTGTGCCTCACCATGGTCGCCAAGGCCAATTTCGGCCATGTCGCGGCGCAGGCGGAGCCGGATGTCTGGGGGCGTGGCGGGTTCTGGTCAATGGACCGCATCAACGGCGTGCTGGCGCTGCGCATCATTGCCGACGGGGTCTGGTCGCTGGACGGGGCCAACTGACCGACTGATGTTTCAGGCGGGGCGGCGGTTGCGCCAGTCCCGCATCGCCACCGTCATGGCATCCGCCAGCTCGATGCGTTCGTCGGCGGACAGGAACCCGGCAATCGGCAGGTAGTTGCCGTGGCTCGCCACGCACAGCACGTTGTCGCCGCTGTGATGGGGTGTCACGTCGAAGCGCGCCCAGTAGGCCGGGAAGCGCCAGATCTGCCGGCGGCCGCTGGCATGCTGGCGGGTCACGACCAGCTCGTCGCCCTGGATGAACAGCCGTTCCTCCGCCCGTGCGGCACGGAAGTTCTGGCGGAAGCCGAACCAGATCAGCGCCACGTCCAGCCCCAGGAAGCCGAAGACCGGCCAGGCACCCTGCAGCATGAACAGCAGCCCGGTGATGAAGCTGATACTGCCGATCAGTGCCATCAGGACCAGGAATCCGCGCGGACCGAGCGACCGGTGGGGTCGCAGCCGGAAATCGAATGCGGGGGCGGCCTGCTGCATGGCCACAGGGTAGCACCGGCGCCGGGGAACGAAAGTGAAACCTGCAGCGGACTGTGGCACTCTGGTCTGCCTGATTCGCATGCGCCGGAGGTGCCACGTGCAGACCACGCGACTGATCGGCCTCGACCCCGGCCTCCGCGCCACCGGCTGGGGCATCGTGGACCAGCGCGGCAACCGCCTGAGCTGGGTCGCCGACGGGGCCGTGACCTCCAATGCGAAGGATGACCTCGCGACCCGCCTGCGGCAGCTGCATGACGGCATCCAGCAGGTGATCGCCGACTGGCAGCCGGACCAGGCGGCGGTGGAGGAGACCTTCGTGAACAAGAACCCTGTCTCCACCCTGAAGCTGGGGCAGGCGCGGGGGGTGTCGCTGCTGGTGGCGGCGCTGAACGGGCTGCCGGTGACGGAATATGCGCCGAACGCGATCAAGAAGGCGGTGGTCGGCACCGGACATGCGGCGAAGGAGCAGATTCACCTGATGGTGAAGACCCTGCTGCCCGGTGCGGTGATCGCCAACGAACATGCCGCCGACGCGCTGGCGGCGGCGATCTGCCTGGCGCACCATCAGGGCGGACGCCGCGATGCGCTGCTGCGCCAGGCGGCGGGGCGCTGATCAGCCGGGGGGGGGGATCATGCAGAATGTACCGGGCAGGCCATTGAGGGTTGCCGTCGCGGGGCTGGGGGCGGTCGGGCTGCCGCTGGCGCGCTGGCTGGATGCGGGACAGCCACGATTGGCGCTTCATGCGGTCAGTGCCCGTGACCGGGAAGGGGCCGGGCGCAGGCTGGCGGACTTCAAGACGCCTCCGCCGGTTCGTGACCTGGAGAGCCTTTCCGATGGTGCGGACGTGGTGGTAGAGGGATTGCCGCCGGAACTGTTCCGGCCACTGGCGGAGCAGGTGCTGGGACGGGGGCTGATCCTGGTGCCGCTGACGGTGACGCAGCTGATCCTGCACATGGACCTGCTGGAACTGGCGGAGCGCAACGGCGCACGGATCATCGTGCCGACCGGTGCGATCCTGGGGCTGGACGCGGTGCGGGCGGCAGCGAAAGGGAACGTCAGCTCCGTCACCATGATGACCCGCAAGCCGCCCGCCGGTCTGGTCAACACCCCGCATGTGCGGGAGCAGGGACTGGACCTGACGGGTCTGAAGGAACCGCTGAAGCTCTACGAGGGTGCGGTGCGCGATGCGGCACAGAAGTTCCCGGCCAACGTGAATGTCTCCGTGGCACTTGCGCTGGCGGGGATCGGGCTGGACCGTACCCGCTACGAGATCTGGGCCGACCCGGGGGTCAGCCGCAACACCCATGTCATCGAGGTGGAGGCGGACAGCACCCGTTTCCGCATGGAAATCGCCGGTGTGCCGTCGGAGGGAAACCCCGCGACCGGGCGACTGACTCCGCTGTCGGCCATGGCCGCGCTGGAGGGGCTGGTGAGCACGCTGAAGGTCGGTTCCTGATCGCAGGCTGACCTGTCATGCCAATGTCGACGGTGAATGCTATGAAGGCAGTCACCAGTCTGAGGGGGAGGAAGAACCATGGATGATCCAGCTCGGCATCGCCGCCGCGTCTACCTGATGCGGCACGGCGACGTGCGCTACTACAACGACCGCGGGGAGCGTGTATCGGACCCGGACCTGGTGCCGCTGACTGACCGGGGGCAGCAGCAGGCCCGGATGATGGGCGAACTGCTGGCCGACACGCAGTTCGACAAGGCCTATTGCACCGGCCTGCTCCGCACCCGGCAGACGGCGGAGGGCGCGCTGGGCGGCCGGGCCGAACCCGGGCTGGAGGTCGCGCCGGACCTGCGGGAGATCAAGTCCGGTGCCACCGACCTGATGACCCGGGCGGAGGCCATCGACGAGTTCGTCTATTCCATGGAGCACGCGGCGAAGCCCGGTGCCCGCTTCGCCCGTGGCGAGGCCTATGCCGATTTCTATGCCCGCGTGACCCGTGGCATCGAGGAGGTGCTGCTGCAGGATGGCTGGAAGACCATGCTGATCGTGGCCCATGGCGGCACCAACCGGGCGATCCTGTCCTGGCTGACCGGTGGTGGACTGGCGACCATGTATGCCTATGAGCAGGACACGGCGGCGCTGAACATCTTCGATGTCGACGTGGTCGACAGTGCCATCCGCCGCCGCTACCTGCGGCTGCTGAACTACCGCCCCGACGACGTGCTGAAGGCGGAGGACTGGCGCACCACGCTGGAACGGACCTTTGCCCAGCGCAAGCCGGACTGAACGGCGGCGGCTTCCAGCGGTCCCTGATCGCGACTAAGCTGCCGCCCGGAGACGTGATCCGCATTGTCGCGCAAGGAGACCGACCGATGAACGCACCGGTGAAACTGGCCTATTCGGCCTGCCCGCATGACTGCCCCTCCACCTGCGCGCTGGAGGTCGAGGTGCTGACACCGGAACGGATCGGCCGTGTGCGCGGTGCGAAGGACAACAGCTACACCGACGGCGTGATCTGCGCCAAGGTCGCGCGCTACGCGGAGCGGGTGCACCATCCCGACCGACTGATGCATCCGCTGATCCGCACCGGGCCGAAGGGCTCCGGCCAGTTCCGCCAGGCGAGCTGGGAGGAAGCCATGTCGATGGCGGCCGAGGGGCTGCTGGCGGCGGAGCGGGAGCACGGGGCCGAGTCGGTCTGGCCGTACTACTATGCCGGGACCATGGGGCTGGTGATGCGCGACGGCATCAACCGCCTGCGCCATGCCAAGGGCTACAGCCGGATGCACGCCACCTTCTGCACCACGATGGCGTTCGCGGGCTACATCACCGGCACGGGGAAGCTGGCCGGGGCGGACCCGCGGGAGATGGCGAAGTCGGACTGCGTGGTGATCTGGGGCACCAACCCGGTAAACACCCAGGTCAACGTCATGACCCACGCCATGAAGGCGCGGAAGGAGCGCGGGGCGAAGATCGTCGCCATCGACGTGTACCGCAACGGCACCATCGACCAGGCGGACATCGGCCTGGTGCTGCGTCCGGGCAGCGACGGTGCGCTGGCCTGCGCGGTGATGCACGTGCTGTTCCGCGAGGGCCTGGCCGACCGGGAATACATGGCGCAGTACACCGATGATCCGGCGGGGCTGGAGGCACACCTGCAGGACCGCACGCCGGAATGGGCCGCCGCGATCACCGGGCTGACGGTGGAGGAGATCGAGGGCTTCGCCAGGCTGGTGGGGACCACGCCCCGGACCTTCTTCCGCCTGGGCTACGGTTTCACGCGCGGGCGCAACGGGGCGGTGAACATGCATGCCGCGCTCTGCATCCCCGCGGTGACCGGTGCCTGGCAGCATGAGGGCGGTGGTGCGTTCCACAACAATGGCGCGATCTATCACTGGAACTGGGAACTGATCGAGGGGCTGGACGCCGTCAACCGCAAGACCCGCATCCTGGACCAGTCGCGCATCGGCCCGATCCTGACCGGTGACAGGCGCGACCTGGGCGATGGTCCGCCGGTGAAGGCGCTGTTCATCCAGAACACCAACCCGATGATGGTCGCGCCGGAACTGGCGAAGGTGCATGCCGGCTTCGCGCGGGAGGATCTGTTCACGGTGGTGCATGAGCAGTTCATGACCGACACGGCGAAGATGGCCGACGTGGTGCTGCCCGCGACCATGTTCCTGGAGCACACGGACCTCTACCAGGGCGGCGGCCACCAGCACATCCTGCTGGGGCCGAAGGCCATCGAGGTGCCGGGGGAATGCCGTTCCAACCACGACGTGATCTGTGACCTGGCGAAGCGGCTGGGGGCGGAGCATCGTGGTTTCGACATGACGGTGGAGGAGATCATCGACTGGACGCTGCAGGCGTCGCGCTGGCCCGACTACGAGACGCTGAAGAACAGCCGCTGGATCGACGTGCAGCCGGACTTCCGCACCGCGCACTACCTCGACGGTTTCGCCCATGCGGATGGCAAGTTCCACTTCGCCGCCAACTGGTCCGCCAACGCGCCGCAGGGCTTCGGGCCGGACGGTGCCCCGGCCAGCATGCCGAGCTTTCCCGACTACTGGGGGCGGGAGGACAAGGCGACGGAGGCCCATCCGTTCCGCATGACCACCAGCCCGGCGCGCAGCTTCCTCAATTCCTCCTTCACCGAGACGCCGGGATCGAAGAAGCGGGAGGTCCGTCCCTCCGTGAAACTGAACCCGCGCGATGCGGAGAAGCTGGGCGTGGCGAAGGATGACCTGGTCCGCCTGAGCAATGCCAACGGCGCAACGCGCATCCATGTCGAACCCTTCGAGGGCGTGCAGCAGGGCATCGTCGTGGTCGAATCGGTCTGGCCCAACGAGGCCTTCGTCGATGGCATCGGCATCAACGTCCTGACCAGCGCCGATCCCGGCGCCCCGGTCGGCGGTGGCCTGTTCCACGACACCGCGGTGAACATCGAGAAGGTCTGAACAGAACCATGCATTTCGATTTCGGGGATTTCGTACGGCGCTGGGTCATCGCGCTGGTCCTGGTCTTCGCGACCTACAACCCGACGCCCTGGTCGTTCGTCAGCTGGGTGCTGCGCGACCTGACCGCCGACCTGCCCTACAAGGCGCTGGCCGGGGTGGTGCTGCTGATCGCCTATGTCATCTTCCTGCGGGCCACCTGGCGCTCCATCGGGGCGTTCGGCATCCTGCTGGTCGCGGCCCTGTTCGGGGCACTGTTCTGGGTGCTGGCGGACCTGCGGTTGCTGGACACGGCGAACCGCGATCTCGTCACCTGGCTGATCCTCACCGTCGCGGCAACGATCCTCGGCATCGGCGTCAGCTGGAGCCATGTCCGCCGCCGCATCTCCGGCCAGGCCGACGTCGACGACGTGGAAAGCTGACCCGCACCATCGCCTTCCTCGTGCCCCTGGCTGAGGCGCATGGCAAGTCACGTCGCGCCGAGGTGACGGGCGACGGTCCTCCACATGCGACGACGACCGATAGCCTCCAGATCCCACGGCGCGCCCGGGCTTGACCCGGGTGCCCATGTGCCGCTTCGACGCCTCAAGATGGGCACCCGTATCAAGTACGGGTGCGTCGTGAGGTGGGAACGGTGGTGGTCATCGCCGAACCAGCAGGCATCGGCACCTCCACCCACTTCGACGGTGCTGCCGGGCTTGATCCGGCAGCCCATCGTGCCGCTCCAGCGCCTCAAGATGGGCACCCGTATCAAGTACGGGTGCGCCGTGAAGACCGGGGCGTTTTTGGTCACCGCCGGACCAGCGGACACCGGCACCTCCACCCACCTCGACGGCGCGCCCGGGCTTGACCCGGGTGCCCAGCTTGCGGCCTCCTCGCGGCACCACGGAGCGCCCTGGTCAAGCCCGGGCACGCCGTCGGCAAGCGCGGCCATGCCCTTGTCCCTTTGACCCCGACAAACCTCCGAGGTGTCGTTGGGGGGGAAAAACGCACGGGCCTCGCTGTGGTGGGTGCCGGGTGTCAGTCCAGCGTGACCGGCATGTCGAGCAGGATGAAGGACCAGCTCTTGCCGTGGCCATCCAGGTTGAGGGAGCCGTTGACGCCGCCGTCCAGTGCTTCCGTAAGGATGAAGTTCAGGCCGTGCAGGTGCGGCATCTCGTGACGGGTGACCTCGCCCCGGACCTGGGCGCCGAAATGCTTGCGGACGGCTTCGGCCGTGACCTGTCGGCGGATGCTCTCGAAGTGCGCCGGATCCCGCACCCACAGCGAGATGTTGGAGGTGTTGCCCTTGTCCCCGGCACGGGCGTGGGCGATGTCGCGCAGCCGGACGGTCCGTGTCATGTCCGTAGTACCTCCACCCGTGTCGGCACGTCCGCGCGCGGCAGGAAGGCATCGTGCGTCACGATGGACGGGGTGATGCGGCCCCGGAACCCGCCACCGCCCGTCGGGCCGGAGCAGAGCAGGGATTCGACTTCCCAGAGCACGGCCTCGGCCTGAGCACGGTCGCGGAACCGCCCGGCGATCCTGAGCCGCACGTCCGTGTCCGCCCCCGCCGTGCCGTAGTCGGCGTGGACGTGCAGGGAGTGCACGCCGACCAGGTCGGCCCGCAGGTCTTCGGTGATCCCGTGTACCCGGCGCAGCCGTACCTCTGCAATCTCCGCTGCCAGCCGCGCCCGGTCCGCAGCGCCGCGCCCGGCATAGGAGACCTCTGCCTCCGCCAGCAGCCCGCCATCGAAGGCGACCGTGACTTTCAGCGTGTCGGGACGCGATGAGCCGGATGCGCCGGAAAGCGTCACCCGGTCGCTGCCCCGGTCGTCGATCCGTACCGCGCTGAAATCCGCCGTCACGTCCGGTGTCAGGTAGCGGCAGGGATCATGCACCTCGTAGAGCAGCTGCTCCTTCACCGTTGCCTCCGTCACCATGCCGCCCGCTTTCGCCAGCTTGGTGATGGTGACGCTGCCGTCCTGTGCCACCTCCGCGATCGGGTAGCCGACAAAGGCGAGGTCGGGGACATCCTTGAAGCCCGGATCGGCGAAGTAGCCGCCGGTGATCTGCGCGCCGCATTCCATCAGGTGGCCGGTCAGGATGCCTGCGCCCAGGCGCGGCCAGTCGTCCCCGGCCCAGCCGAACCGGTGGCGCAGCAGGGCCAGGAACATGGACGGGTCGGCCAGCCGTCCGCCGATGACCAGGCTGGCGTCGGTCTGCAGCGCGGGCAGGATCGCGTCGGCACCGATATAGGCATTGGCGCCGATCAGCGCCCGGTCGATGTCGGCCACGGTGCAGCCGGAGTGGGGCAGGGGAGTGTCCGGCCCGATCCGGTCCGTGACGTCGTCCCCCAGCACCACGGCCACTGCCTGGCCGTCCAGTCCCGCGCGGCGCGCCACCTTCAGCGCGGCGCGGCCCGCAGCCTCCGGGTTGGCCGCCCCCATGTTGGTGACGATGCGGCAGCCCCCCGCCGCCGTCAGCGGCCAGACCGCCCCCAGCCGGGTCTCCAGCAGGCTGTTGTAGCCCCTGTCCGGGTCGGCGCGGCGGTCGCGATGGCCGAACGCGAGGGTGCGTTCGCCGACGCATTCGAACACCAGCGCATCGAGCGCCCCGTCACGGGCCAGGTCCACCGCCGGATCGAGACGATCAGCGGAGAAGCCGGCACCGCAGCCGATGCGGAACGGGTCACTCACATCAGTTGACCTGCTTGGTCTTGCCCTCCCAGTAGGGCTTGCGCAGTTCCGTCTTCAGGATCTTGCCGGCACCGGAGAGCGGCATCGGCTCGGTGCGGAAGGAGACAGAGCGCGGGCACTTGTAGTTCGCGATCAGGTCATGGCAGTGGCTGATGATCTCCGCCTCGTCCACCTTCGCGCCCTCGTGCAGGCGGACAATGGCGTGCACCCGTTCGCCCCACTTGTCGTCGGGGACGCCGATGACCGCGCACTCCACCACGCCCTTGTGCTGGTAGATCGCGTTCTCCACTTCCGCCGAGTAGACGTTCTCGCCGCCGGAGATGATCATGTCCTTCACCCGGTCGACGACGAAGACGAAACCGTCCTCGTCCATCGTGCCGCCGTCGCCGGTATGGATCCAGCCGTCGCGGATGGTCTGGGCCGTCAGTTCTGGCTTGTTCCAGTAACCCTGCATCACGTTCGGCCCCTTGGCGCAGATCTCGCCCACGGTGCCGCGCGGAACTTCGTTGCCGTCCTCGCCCAGGATGATCAGCTCGACGCCGACGGTGGCGCGGCCCACGGACTTGGCCAGGCCAGGGTTCGGCCCGTCGAAGTCATGGTACTTCGGGTGCAGCAGGGTCAGCAGCGGCGAGCACTCGGTCTGGCCATAGGCATGGTAGAAGCCGACATTGGGCATCAGTTTCATGGCCTTGCGCACCACGGCCTCCGGCATGGGGGAGGCACCGTAGAGAATGCCGCGCAAGGTGGAGATGTCACGCTTCTCCACGTCCGGGTGGTTGACCACCATGTTCATCATGGTCGGCACGAACAGGGTGTTGGTGACGCCGTGGGCCTCGATCGCCTCCAGCGCCGCCGCCGGTTCGAACTTCGGGATGAAGCAGTGCCCGGCCCCCAGCACGGAGGCACCGAAGGTCGCGGTGCCGTCGGCCAGGTGGAACATGGGACCGGCATGCAGGTAGATCATGTCCTCGTTGAATTCCATGTCGTGGATGACATGCATGGCGTTGGAGACCAGGTTGCGGTGGCTCAGCATCACGCCCTTCGACACACCTGTCGTGCCGCCGGTGTAGAACAGGCCGGCGAGATCTTCGCCGCTGCGCCCGGCATCATCGACCGGTGCGTTGTCGCGGATCAGGTCCTCGTAGTGCAGCAGCCCCTCCGGTGCGGCACCGTCGCCGACATAGATGACGTGCTGCACCGACGGCATCCTGCCCTGCAGCTTCGGCAGGTAGGGCAGGAAGTCATCGTCGATGAACAGGATCTGGCTGCCGGAATCGCTCAGCCAGTATTCCACCTCCGGCGGGGCAAGCCGGGTGTTGACGGGCACGAAGACCCCGCCCGCCCACGGCACGGCGAAGAAGTATTCCAGGTAGCGGTCGGAATTGTTGGCCAGGATCGCCACCCGGTCGCCCGGTGTCACGCCCAGCCCCTGCAGCCCGGCCGCGAGGCGGCTGATCCGGTTCTGGAACCCGGTCCAGTCCTGGGTACGTGGCCCGAAGGTCGTGGCCATCGCCTTGCGCCTGATCTGCGCGTTGCGCCTGATGAACTGTGTCAGTGCCATCTGCATCGGACCATTTCCTCCCCGTCCTGAATCCGCGGGAAAGTCTAAGGCGAATTCCACCGGCTGCAACATGTGCCGTCCGGTGTGCTGATCCGCGTTCCGGTCAGTCCATCTGGTAGAAGGTGATCAGGTTGCCCTCGTGATCCAGCACGGCGAATTCCATCGCGCCGTACTCGACGTGTCGCAGCGGCCCGTTCGGGTGCACGATCCCGGCGCCGGTGCAGGCATCGAACAGGTCGCGGATGCCCGAGACCTCGATCCGGCAACTGGCGGTCCCGGCGAGGAACGACTCGGCGCCGGAGAGCAGCGGGCTGCCCGCGTCCCGTTCCCGCCAGCGTTCATCGTTCGACAGCCAGAGGTGCAGGTCCACCTGGCCACGGCGGATGACGGCGAAGCCCGGTCCCTGCGCCACGACGGAGAAGGACAGGGCGCGGGCGTAGAAGGCAATTGCCCGCTCGATGTCCTGCACCGGAAAGGCCGGGGTCGCGGAGCGCAGTTCCGGCACGTTCGTGTCTTCCGTGCCGGGCGAGGTCACGCGGCGGACTTGCGGCGGCGGGACGTCGCGGGCTTCGCCTTCGGCTTCGAAGCCTTCTTCTGCGTCTCGGCCTTCGATCCCCGGCGGGCGAGGATTTCCGCCAGGTAACGGCCGGTATGGCTCTCCTTCACCGTGGCCACCTCTTCCGGCGTGCCGGTGGCGACCACATAGCCGCCGCCATCGCCGCCCTCCGGCCCGATATCGACGATCCAGTCCGCGGTCTTGATGACCTCCAGATTGTGTTCGATGACGATGACCGAGTTGCCGGATTCGACCAGCGCGTGCAGCACCTCCAGCAGCTTCCGCACATCCTCGAAATGCAGGCCTGTGGTCGGCTCATCCAGGATGTAGAGGGTGCGCCCCGTCGCCCGCTTCGCCAGTTCCTTGGCCAGCTTCACCCGCTGTGCCTCGCCGCCCGACAGCGTGGTGGCGGGCTGCCCGACCTTGATGTAGCCGAGGCCGACCTGCATCAGCGTGTCCATCTTCTCCCTCACCGAGGGCACGGCGGAGAAGAACCCGGAGGCTTCCTCCACGGTCATGTCCAGCACGTCGGAGATCGACTTGTTCTTGAACTTGATCTCCAGCGTTTCGCGGTTGTAGCGCTTGCCCTTGCAGACGTCGCACTGGACGTAGACATCGGGCAGGAAGTGCATCTCGATCTTGATCAGCCCGTCGCCCTGGCAGGCCTCGCAGCGTCCGCCTTTGACGTTGAAGGAAAAGCGACCGGCCTTGTAGCCGCGGGCCTTCGCCTCCGGCAGGCCGGTGAACCAGTCCCGGATCGGCCCGAAGGCCCCGGTATAGGTGGCGGGGTTCGACCTGGGCGTGCGGCCGATGGGCGACTGGTCGATGTCGATGATCTTGTCCAGCCATTCCAGCCCGTCGATCCGCTCATGCGGGGCTGGTCCGGCCTTGGCGTTGTGCAGCCGGCGCGCGACGGCCTTGTACAGGGTCTCGATGGTCAGGGTCGACTTGCCGGACCCGGAGACGCCGGTGATGCAGGTGAAGGTCCCCAGCGGCAGGGTGACGTTGACGTTGCGCAGGTTGTTGCCCGACGCGCCGACGATGCGGATGAAGCGGTCGCGATAACCCTCCCGCCGCTTCGACGGCACCGGCACCTGCTTCATGCCTGAAAGGTATTGCCCGGTGATGCTGTCCGGGGCCTGCATCACCTTCTCCGGCGTGCCCTCCGCCACCAGTTCGCCGCCATGCAGCCCGGCCAGCGGGCCGATGTCGATGACATGGTCGGCGGTCAGGATCGCCTCCTCGTCATGCTCCACCACGATCACGGTGTTGCCGAGGTCCCGCAGGTTCTTCAGCGTTTCCAGCAGCCGCGCATTGTCGCGCTGGTGCAGGCCGATGGACGGCTCGTCCAGCACGTAGAGCACCCCGGTCAGGCCGGACCCGATCTGGGAGGCCAGGCGGATGCGCTGGCTTTCGCCGCCCGACAGGGTGCCGGAGTTGCGCGACAGGGTCAGGTACTCCAGCCCGACATTGACCAGGAAGCCCAGCCGCTCGTTGATCTCCTTCAGGATGCGCCCGGCGATCTCCTGCTGCTTCGGCGACAGCCGGTCATTGAGTTCCCCGAACCACTTCGCCGCCTCCAGGATGGAGAACTGGGCGGCGTGACCGGCGTGGATCCCCTCGATCTTCACGGCCAGGGCTTCCGGTTTCAGCCGGTGCCCCTTGCACACCGAGCACTTGGTGATGGCGTGGTAATGCTCGATCTCCTCCCGCATCCGCGAGGAATCGGTTTCACGCCAGCGCCGCTCCAGGTTGCGCACCACGCCCTCGAAGCTCTTCTTCGTGCGATAGCTGCGCATCCCGTCATCATAGGCGAACTCGATCAGCTCATCGCCGGAACCGAACAGCAGCACGTCCCGCACCTCCTCCGGCAGTTCCTCCCACGGCGTGGTGGAGGACTGGCGGTAGTGGCGCAGGATGCTGTCCAGCGTCTGCAGGTAATAGGGGCTGGAGGTCTTGGACCAGGGCGCGATGGCCCCGCCGCGCACGGTCAGCGACGTGTCCGGCACCACCAGGTCGGGATCGACATACATCTCCGTCCCCAGCCCGTCACAGGCCGGGCAGGCGCCGAAGGGATTGTTGAAGGAGAACAGGCGCGGTTCGATCTCGTCGATGGTGAAACCGGAAACCGGGCAGGCGAACTTGGCGGAGAAGATCGTCCGCTCCCCGCCATCGGCGTTCTCCGTCACCGCGATGCCGTCGGTCAGCGCCAGCGCCGTCTCCAGCGAATCCGCCAGCCGCGTGGCGATGTCGTCGCGCACCACCAGGCGGTCCACCACCACGTCGATATCGTGTTTCAGCTTCTTGTCCAGCGCGGGCATGTCTTCCAGCTCGTGCAGCGAACCGTCCACCTTCACCCGCTGGAAGCCCTGCTTGCGCAGTTCCCGGAATTCCTTGCGGTACTCGCCCTTGCGACCGCGCACGATGGGGGCCAGCAGGTAGAGCCGCGTCCCCTCCGGCATCGCCATGATGCGGTCCACCATCTGGCTGACCGTCTGGCTCTCGATGGGCAGGCCGGTGGCGGGGGAGTAGGGGATGCCGACACGTGCCCAGAGCAGGCGCATGTAGTCGTAGATCTCCGTCACCGTGCCGACGGTGGAACGGGGATTCTTCGACGTGGTCTTCTGCTCGATGGAGATCGCGGGGCTCAGCCCCTCGATGCTGTCCATGTCCGGTTTCTGCATCAGTTCCAGGAACTGGCGCGCATAGGCGGACAGGCTCTCGACATAGCGGCGCTGCCCCTCTGCATAGATGGTGTCGAACGCCAGCGACGACTTGCCGGACCCGGACAGGCCGGTGATCACCACCAGCTGGTCGCGCGGAATGTCGACATCGATACCCTTCAGATTATGTTCCCGCGCCCCACGGACGCTGATCATCTTCTGCATCTAAAAACCACCGTTCCGGGGGAAGTACGCGGCAGGGGCGGGGTGGCCCATGCGTTTTCCTGAAACAGGAACATAGGGTGCACGCCGCCCCAAGGCGAGTCCCCTGTCGCCGCAGCCAGACTCTTCTGGCGACTCCGGATCGGCAGCGGCTATAAGGGCTGAAGAAGTCGTTCGGCTGACCGTTCCTCCCCTCTCCCCCTCCCGGCCACCCACGCAAGTATCCTGAAATGGGTGGCCGGGAGGGGGAGAGGGGAGGAACGGTCCACAAACAGCTACCACGGAGCGGGGACATGGCAGGCAGCGTCAACAAGGTCATTCTGGTCGGCAACCTGGGGGCGGACCCGGAGGTGCGGCGGATGCCCGACGGCAATCCGGTGGTCAACCTGCGCATCGCCACCTCGGAAACCTGGCGCGACCGCAACAGCGGCGAACGTCGCGAGCGCACCGAGTGGCACCGCGTCGTCATCTTCAACGAGAACCTGGCAAAGGTGGCGGAGCAGTACCTGCGCAAGGGCGCGAAGGTGTTCATCGAGGGCCAGATCCAGACCCGCAAGTGGCAGGACCAGCAGGGCCAGGACCGCTACTCGACCGAGATCGTGCTGAACCGCTTCCGCGGTGACCTGCAGATGCTGGACAGTCGCGGTGAAGGCGGCGGTGGCGGCAATTACGGCGGCGGCGGCGGCGGAGGCTATGGCGGTGGCTCCGGCGGGGGCGGCGGCTATGGCGGCGGCGGCGGCGGCGGATCGCGCGGCGGCAATGACCGTGGCGACGACTTTGGTGGCGGCGGTGCCGACCTGGACGACGACATCCCGTTCTGATCCGGCTGCAGGGGCAGCCAGCGCGCTGCCCGATTGACGGCATTCACAGTTGGGCATAGGGATAGCGCCCGGTCGGGCGGGTGATCCCGGCCAGGGGCCGTGCGCGTGGACGTGACGGCCGCGCTGGGTGGAGGAGAATTGACGTGAGCCAGGCAAAGACGCTGTTCGACAAGATCTGGGATGCGCATGTCGTGGAGACGCGCCCCGACGGTTCGGCGATCCTGTATATCGACCGCCACCTGGTGCACGAGGTCACCAGCCCGCAGGCGTTCGAGGGGCTGCGCAATGCCGGTCGCCCGGTGCGCCGTCCCGATGCGACGCTGGCCGTGGCCGACCACAACGTCCCGACCTCCGACCGTTCCGCCGGTATCGCGGACGAGGAAAGCCGCATCCAGGTCGAGACGCTGGAGAAGAACTGCGCCGAGTTCGGCGTGCCCTATTTCGGCATGGACGACATCCGCCAGGGCATCGTGCACATCATCGGGCCGGAGCAGGGCTTCACCCTGCCGGGCATGACCATCGTCTGCGGCGACAGCCACACGGCGACCCACGGTGCCTTCGGAGCGCTGGCCTTCGGCATCGGCACCTCCGAGGTGGAGCACGTGCTGGCCACCCAGTGCCTGCTGCAGCAGAAATCCAAGAACATGCTGGTGAAGGTGGAGGGCGACCTGCCCGCCGGTGTCACCGCGAAGGACCTGGTGCTGGCCGTGATCGGTGTCGTCGGCACTGCGGGCGGCACGGGCTATGTCATCGAGTATGCCGGTTCCGCGATCCGCGACCTGTCGATGGAAGGCCGCATGACGGTCTGCAACATGTCGATCGAGGCGGGCGCGCGCGCCGGTCTGATCGCCCCGGACCAGAAGACCTTCGACTACGTCCGCGGCCGCGCCATGGCGCCGAAGGCCGGCGCCTACGAGCAGGCAGTGGAATACTGGAAGACGCTGACATCGGACGAGGGCGCGCACTACGACAAGGTCATCGAACTGGCGGCCGCCGACATCACCCCGCATGTCACCTGGGGCACCAGCCCGCAGGACGTGGCCCCGATCACCGCGCGTGTGCCCGACCCGGCGGAGGTCGAGGACGAGATCAAGCGCGACTCGCTGGTCCGGGCACTGAGCTACATGGGCCTGCAGCCGGGCGTGAAGCTGACCGATGTCACCATCGACAAGGTCTTCATCGGGTCCTGCACCAATGGCCGGATCGAGGACCTGCGCGCCGCCGCCGAAGTGGCGAAGGGCCGCAAGGTCGCCGCCAATGTCCATGCCATGATCGTTCCCGGCTCCGGCCTGGTGAAGGAGCAGGCGGAGCAGGAAGGCCTGGACAAGATCTTCATCGAGGCGGGTTTCGACTGGCGGGAGCCGGGCTGTTCCATGTGCCTGGCGATGAATGCCGACCGGCTGCAGCCGGGAGAGCGCTGTGCCTCCACCTCCAACCGCAATTTCGAGGGCCGTCAGGGCCGTGGCGGGCGGACCCATCTGGTCAGCCCGGGCATGGCCGCCGCCGCCGCCATCGCGGGCAAGCTGGCGGACGTCCGCGACCTCTGATCCCTGTACCGGCAGACCACTTCGGTCTGACGCCGGTACGGACTAGCGGTTGGCAGCCCCGACAAGGGGCTGTTCGGTCTCGCGGATCGCAGTGTCAGGCAGGTGCCTGATCGCGGGCAGCCGTGCCGTCACCGTGGTGCCCTGTCCCGGTACGCTGTTGATCGTCAGGCTGCCGCCATGCAGTTCCAGCAGGGACTGGCTGAGCGGCAGGCCGAGACCGGTACCGTCGCGGGCCGTCTCGGCATTCACTTCCGCCTGGCCGAACGGTTTCAGCACCTGCGCGATGTCTTCGGCGGCAATGCCGCGCCCCTGGTCGATGACCTGGAACAGCAGGTCGCCATTGGCCTGCAGACCGGCTTCCAGCCTGATCCGGCTTCCGTGGGGGGAGAACTTGGAGGCATTGCCCAGCAGGTTCAGCAGCACCTGCACCATGCGCAGCCGGTCGCAGCGCACGGTTCCGATGGCGGGGCTGACCGACATCGTGATCTGCTGGTCGCGGGATTCGACCAGCGACCGGGCCAGCGTCTCGCACTCCTCGAAGAGTTCGGTCGGGCGAACGTCGGACTCGCTCAGGTCGGTGCTGCCGGCCTCCAGCTGGGACAGGTCGAGGACATGGCCGATCAGGCGGGACAGGTGCGTGCCGGCATCGTGGATGATGCCGACATATTCCGCGTTCCGTTTGCTGCCGAGCGGTCCGAAGGTCTCGTTGCGCAGCATCTGTGCGAAGCCGATGATGGCGTTCAGCGGGGTGCGCAACTCGTGGCTCATGTGGGCAAGGAAGGTGGACTTGATCCGGCTTGCTTCCTGCTCGCGGACCAGTTCGGTCTCCAGTTGCTCCTGCCGCGCCATGATGCGGATCCTGCGCAGGACGGAAAGGCGCACCCATACCAGCGCCCAGATGATGAACAGCACCGCGATGATGGTCGGGACCAGGTAGTACTGGACCAGCTGCGCGGTCCCGTCATCGTCGGATGCGTGGACCAGGATCAGCCGGTCCTCCGAGTCCGGCAGGTCGGTGACCGTCCAGACATAGCGGCAATCATGGACGCTCAGGGACTTCTCGTGGTCGGCAACGGAGGGCAGGAACCGGGAGACGGGCAGGGGATGGCCCGGTTTCTCCATTGCATTGCTGCGGTTCACGATCCTGCCGTCCTGATCGATGATGAGCGCGACAAGTTCCGGCGACGCCAGCAACGGCTGGCTGTCCAGCCAGTGGACGGACTCCCACGGTTCGGAGTTCGACTTGCCTGCCTCCCTGACCAGGGCAGCAGAGAGGGTCTTCAGCACGGTCTGCTGCCGTGCCGTGCTCATCGCTTCCGTGTTCTGGTAGGTCACGACACCGAAGAAGCCCAGACAGACTGCCGCGAGTAGCGCGGCCAGCAGTATCGTTCTGCCGACATTCAACTCAGTCGGACCGGACCGTGCTCAGACGCGCCAGGGTGTAGACCGGGCAGAAGCGCATCAGGCTCGAGCCGATATTGAGAATGCCGAAGATGCCGACAATGAAGGAAATCAGTCCGTTCGCGATGATCTCGTCGGAAAGGAATCCGACCCAGACCAGCAGGACACCGATCGTGAAGCGTATGATGGCGTCGATGCCACTCATGTTCCGTCGCAGCATGGAAATCACTCCTTTGCGTTTCTGTTTTTCTTGTCTCCGGAGCGTTCTCTGGCTCGCATCGCATACCGGAAGACGGTTCGCCTCCTTCCAGCAGGAAAGATGCCAGATCAAATGGTTCATCCGGATGAAGAAAGGCTTAAGGCAGTGCGGGCGTCAGCGTCGCATCAGGGCTGCGAGGAGATCAGTCCTTCCTCGCAGGCCTTGATCTGCAGGGCGAGGTAGCGGGAGAAGATGCGGCACTGTGCGAGGCTGCCCGCCGTGAACCAAAGGCCCGGCTGCGGCGTGCGGCACCACATGTTGCGCAACTCGCCCCCTTCGTTGAATCCCCACACCGGGCCGATCCTGTCGGCGATGAGGTCGTTCAGCCAGGTGCGCACGGTTTCCTGCTGGTTCAGGTAGCCGGTGGCCAGGACGATCAGGTCGGCGGGGCGGGTGCTGCCATCTTCCAGCACCGCACCCTGTTCGCTGAAACGTTCGATGTCGGCATCATGCAGCAGGCCGATCTCGCCGCTGACGATCAGGTCGGAGCAGCCCACGTTGAAGTAGTAGCCGCCGCCGCGCTGCATGTACTTCATCTGGAAACCGGTCTCGCCCTCGCCGAAATCGAGCTTGAAACCGCGCGCTTCCAGCCCCTGCAGCAGCTCCGCATCCACCTGTTTCATCTCGGCGGTGGAAAGCTGGTAGGACCGGCGCAGCACGGGGAAGGGGAAGGACGCGGCGAGCAGGTCGCAGTCATCCAGTGGCGGCCCCTCGTCATACAGCGCATAGACCTTCTGCGCCTCCGCCAGGCTGACGATGTAGCTCGGGCTGCGCTGGATCATGGTCACGTCCGCGCCGCTGGCATGCAGGTCCTGGGCGACGTCATGGGCGCTGTTGCCGGTGCCGACCACCAGCGCGCGCTTGCCCTTCCAGCCCTTGCCGTCGGTGTAGTGGCCGGAGTGCATGACCGTGCCCTGGAACGTCTTCAGGCCGGGCAGGTCGGGGATCACGGGAATGGCGCTGACGCCGGTGGCGAAGATGACGTGGCGCGGGCGCACGGTCCGTTGCCCGCCGTCGCCGGACCGCAGTTCCAGTGTCCAGGTGCCGCTGGCCGGATCATGGTCGCCGCCCACCAGCGCGGTGTCGGTCCAGCAGTTCAGTTCCATCGCCTCCACGTAGAACTCGAACCAGTTGGCCAGCATGTCCTTCGGGATGTAGACCGGCCAGGTCGGCGGAAACGGCAGGTAGGGCAGGTGGTTGACATAGACCTCGTTGTGCAGCGTCAGCGAGTGGTAGCGACTGCGCCAGTTGTCCCCGACCCTCCGGTTCTTCTCGACCAGCAGCGTGTCGACGCCCAGCGCGGTCAGCCGTGCCGCGATGGCAAGGCCGGCCTGTCCGGCGCCCACAACCACGACCGCCGGTTCGCGGTCGGCATAGGCGCGGGCGCGGTCACGATGGTCCTGCCAGTTGGCGCCACCGAACTCCCGCGAGAAGGCGTCGCCGCCGGCCCGCGCGGCACTCAGGCGCTCCGGGTGGTCCTTCAGCCCGTGCAGCGCGGTCATGAGGGTCCAGGCGCGCAGGCCGTCCGAACCGTCAGGGGCAGGCACCAGCCGCACCACACCCTGGCCCTGCCCGACGGCGGTATCGAATTCGAAGATGACCTCCAGCGATTCCTGCCCGGCGCGCTTCACCCGGCGGGGCGGCGTGCGCCCTTCCGCCAGGCGGAAATCCGAGGGCAGGACTTCGCCGACGCGTGCCGCCAATTCGGCCCGGATGGCATCCGCGCCATTGAAGGTGCGGATGTTCCAGGTGAAGGCGAGGATGTCGCGCCAGTGTCCGTCGGTCAGGAACAGCGCTGCGGCTGCATCCGCGTCCCGGGCCGACAGGGCGGCCCCGAACGCGTCCAGCCAGTCCTGTGCCGCCGCTGCTTCTGGCCTTTCGGACGCGGCGGCAGCGGAATCAGGCATTGATGTCCACGATGACGCGGCCACGCACCTGACCGGCCAGGATCTGCGGTGCCAGTTCCAGCACCTTCGCCAGCGGCACTTCCTCGGCCATGCTGTCCAGCTTGTCCTTCGGCAGGTCGGTGGCCATGCGGTTCCAGGCCTCCTGGCGCGCCGCCATCGGGGCAAAGACGCTGTCGACACCGGCCAGGGTCACACCACGCAGGATGAAGGGCAGCACGGTCGTGGGCAGGTCCGGACCGCCGGCCAGGCCACAGGCTGCGACGGCCCCGCCATAGTTGGTCTGGGCCAGCGCATTGGCCAGCGTGGTCGAGCCGACCGTGTCCACGACACCGGCCCAGCGGGGCTTCTGGAACGGCTTGCCGGCCTCCGACAGGGTGTTGCGGTCGATCATTTCCGCCGCGCCAAGGCCGCGCAGGTAGTCATGGGTTTCCGCGCGTCCGGTGGAGGCAACGACCTTGTAGCCGAGCTTGGCCAGTATCGCGACGGCGACGGAGCCGACACCGCCCGCGGCGCCGGTGACCAGGATCTCGCCGTCCTTCGGCGTGACGTCGTTCTTCTCCAGCGCCAGCACGCACAGCATCGCGGTGTAACCGGCGGTGCCGATGGCCATGGCCTGCTTCAGGTCGATGCCGTCGGGCAGCTTCACCAGCATGTCGGCACGGACGCGGGCCTTCTCGGCATAGCCGCCGGAATGCGACTGCGACAGGCCGTAGCCGTTCACCACCACCTTGTCGCCCGGCTTGAAGTCGGCATTGTCGGAGGAGGCGACGGTGCCGGAGAAGTCGATGCCGCAGACCATGGGAAAGCTCTCGCAGATCTTGCCCTTGCCGGTGACGGCCAGCCCGTCCTTGTAGTTCAGCGTCGAGTAGGCGACGTCGACGACGACATCCCCGGCGGACAGGTCATCCAGCGTGATCTCGCGGATCTCGCTGCTGTAGCCCGCATCGGTCTTGTCGGCGACCAGTGCCTTGAACGTGCCGCTCATGATTGTCTCCCCCGCTGTTGCCTTGCATGAATTCGGATGCGCCAGTCGTACCAGATGCCGCTGGCCGAGGTCAGGGGCTTTTTTCAGGGATTGGGCATGCCCGTCAGTCGGGCCAGCGCGGCATGGTACGTCGCGATGACACGGGTGCGGCGTTCGGGGCTGGAACGGGCGAAATGCTCCAGCATCACGCCTGCATTCACCTCCATCACCAGGTCGCGGCCGTCTGCCGTACGCGCGACATCGACGCTGCCGAAACGCAGCTTGAGCGCGGCGGCCGCGGCAAGGGCGACCGCGTGACCGGGGGCATCCACCGCGATCTCACCGATGCCGCCGCCCTGTCCCAGGTTGTGCCGCCAGCCGACGGGGAGCCGTTCACCGGCCTCCGGCACCCGGTCCAGCTCACCGGCATCCAGGTCCTCCAGCCAGGCCCCGAGGGAGGGACCCATCTCCGGCGTCATGGCCTGCGCCACCAGCGCGCGGAGCGTCGATCGCCCGTCTCCAGCCAGGCTGGGCACCGTCTTGGCGTAGGCCAGGTGGATGGTGCCGTCCAGGACCACGAAACGGCTCTCCCGGCTGATCGCGGTCCAGGGGCTGAGCGCGATGGAGCGTTCGGTCCGGAACAGGTCATGGCTGACCCGCTCCAGTTCCAGCATCGAACGGACGCGATGCACACCCTTGCCGCTGGTGCCCTCGTTGCCCTTCAGCACCACGTCGCCGCCAGCCTGGCTGAAAGCTGCCTGCAGCCCGGTCCAGTTGCCCGAACCGCGCGTGTAGACATGCAGGTCCGGGTTGAGGAACAGCCGGTGCGGCACATGCGCGACACCGGCAGCGGCCAGCATGTCGGCGGTCGCCGCCTTGTCGTTGGCGATGCGCAGGGTCGTGGCACTGTTCAGGCCGATGTCGTAGCCGAGCAGGGGGAAGCGTTCCCCCCCGGCACCTGTCAGGATCAGCAGCCAGTCATGCGAGAGTGCCTCCAGCGCCATGCCGTGCGTGTCGGCAAAGGCACGGACGGCCGCAACGAAGACCCGGTCGTCGTTGCGGATGGCCATGGGGGCGGTCTCCCCGGGGTCAGTCGGAGTTGAGCAGGACCTGTCGCAGGGTCTTCATCTCCTCCAGCGCGCGGCCGGTGCCCATGGCAACGCACGACAGCGGCTCATCGGCGATGGAGACGGGCAGGCCGGTCGCGTGGCGCAGCACGTAGTCGAGATTGCCCAGCAGCGCCCCGCCGCCGGTCAGCACGATGCCCTTGTCGACGATGTCGGCGGCCAGTTCCGGCGCGGTATGCTCCAGCGCGACCTTGCAGGCCTCGATGATCGCGCCCACCGGCTCGGCCAGGCTTTCCGCGATCTGGCGCTGGGAGATGATCAGTTCCTTCGGCACGCCGTTCATCAGGTCGCGGCCCTTGATCTCCATGGTGGAGCCATCGCCCTCGTCCGGCGGACAGGCGGAGCCGATTTCCTTCTTGATCCGCTCGGCCGAGCTCTCGCCGACCAGCAGGTTATGGTTGCGGCGGATGTAGGCGATGATCGCCTCGTCCATCTTGTCGCCGCCAACACGGACGGAGCGGGAATAGACGATGCCGCGCAGCGACAGCACCGCGACCTCCGTCGTGCCGCCGCCGATATCGACGACCATGGAACCCGTCGGCTCCGTCACCGGCAGGTTGGCGCCGATGGCGGCGGCCATCGGTTCCTCGATCAGGAACACCTGGCGGGCACCGGCGGACTCCGCCGATTCCATGATGGCGCGGCGCTCGACCTCCGTGGAGCCGGAGGGCACGCAGATGATGACGCGCGGGCTGGCGAAGCTGCGGCGGTTGTGCACCTTGCGGATGAAGTGCTTGATCATGTCCTCGGCGACATCGAAGTCGGCGATGACACCGTCACGCAGCGGGCGAATCGCCTCGATGTTGCCTGGTGTGCGGCCCAGCATCAGCTTGGCCTCGTCACCGACGGCCAGCACCTGCTTCTTGCCCTTCACCGTGGTGATCGCCACCACCGACGGCTCGTTCAGGACGATGCCCCGTCCCTTCACGTAAACCAGCGTGTTCGCCGTACCGAGGTCGATCGCCATGTCGGCGGAAAGCCAGCCAAAGAGATTAGCGAACATGTTGTCTGAACCGGTCCTGATTGTGTCTGTGGTCGGGAGGAATCCCGGACCATATGTCGTGTGGCCCTTTTGTTGCGCAAGCCGCGTGATCGCGCAACCGGATTCAGGGAAAACGGGCGCGTCCGCGCCTGATTCGCGACGCTTCCGTCCTTGGGTAGGTGCCGATTGTGGCAGGAAACGGGCGACCCGTCGTTCAGCAGGTCGGCACCTCCACGTAACTGCTGGAGACCGTGCCGCTTTCCTTGCGCAGGTTCTGGAACAGGGCGTCCAGCATCGGGCCGACAAGGGCGGTCATCTGGCCGCAGGAACCCTGGGTCGTGACCTCCCCCTCGAAAACGGGTGACCCCGTCTCCCGCTCCGTCAGGGTCAGTTTCACGACGGCCGGCCAGAGGGTGTAGGCGTACCGGTCGACCCGGTCACCGAGGTAGATCCTCTCCGTCTCCAGCACCTGTTGCCCGCTCTGCAGCGTCACCAGCCTGCGCCGCACGAAGTATTCCGGCGTCCGTACCACGTGCTCGCGGTCGATGCCTTCCTTCACTTCCGTCTGCATGGCGGCGATGAACCGGGCCGACGCGGTATCGTCGATGACCGAGAACCCGGCCGTGCGAAGCCGCTGCGCCAGTGCCAGGTCGAAGTCGGCGGTGCGCAGGCTGTCATCGCCATGGGCGATCGCGACCGTGCTGCCGGTAACGGCAATGCTGTCGATGCGGTTGTGCTGGGTGACGGAGACAGGCTGGGTCGGCGTGCAGGCCACGGAAAACAGGGCCAGCAGGACCAGCAGCGACAGGGTGCGAACGGGACCGGTCATCGTCATGCGGTGAAGCATGCGCCCGCAGCCTGTGTCACGCCATAGCCGGACCGATCACAATGCGGTCCGGAGTGAAAAAGTGATCAGGCCTGCGTCCGGCTCAGATCAGCCCTGCCAGCGGGCTGGAGGGATCGGCGTACTTCTTCCGCGGCATCCGGCCTGCCAGGTAGGCCAGGCGACCGGCCTCCACCGCGTGCTTCATCGCGCGGGCCATCATGATCGGGTCCTTCGCCTCCGCGATCGCGGTGTTCATCAGCACCCCGTCGCAGCCCAGCTCCATGGCGATGGCGGCGTCGGAGGCCGTGCCGACACCGGCATCGACCAGCACCGGCACCTTCGCCTCCTCCACGATCAGGCGGATGTTGACCGGGTTCTGGATGCCGAGACCGGAACCGATGGGGGCGCCGAGCGGCATGATCGCGCAGCAGCCCATCTCCTCCAGCCGCTTGGCCTGGATCGGATCGTCGGAGCAGTAGACCATCACCTCGAAACCTTCGGCCAGCAGCTTCTCCGCCGCCCGCACCGTCTCCGGCATGTTCGGATACAGGGTCTTCTGGTCGCCCAGCACTTCCAGCTTCACCAGGTCCCAGCCCCCGGCCTCCCGCGCCAGGCGCAGCGTGCGCACGGCATCCTCCGCCGTGAAGCAGCCGGCGGTGTTGGGCAGGTAGGTCAGCTTGGTCGGGTCGATGAAGTCCACCAGCATCGGCTGGTCCGGGTCGGTGACGTTCACCCGGCGCACCGCAACGGTCACGATCTCCGCCCCCGCGGCCTCCACGGCGCGGGCGTTCTCCGCGTAGTCCTTGTACTTGCCGGTGCCGACCAGCAGGCGGGAACGGAAGGTCCGGCCGGCAACCACGAAGCTGTCGTCGTCGGCCGCATCCATGCTGCCCGGCGCGGCATCGTCGCCACCGCCGATGAAGTGCACGATCTCGACCTGGTCCTCTTCCTCCAGCTGCGTCCTGTCGTAGGCGGACTTGGCCACGATCTCCAGGTTCAGTTCCACCGCCACCTTGCGCGAATCGACCCGCATCCGGTTCAGGAGTTCCCGCACCGTGGTGCCCTCCTCGACAATCTGCTGCTTGCCATTGACGGTGATGCGCATGTGGCCGGGTCCTCTCGGGATGGGTGACTTTCGTCATGCCTGTGGGTGTCGCGGTCGCGCCGGGCATGTCGGCAGTGGTTTCGCGTTACCGGGAAACGAACTATAACCACGGCAGATACATGGCAACAGGGGCTTGCACCGAACATCATGCGCGAATCACTTCTCATCCTGAACGGGCCCAACCTGAACCTGCTGGGCACCCGTCAGCCGGAGGTCTACGGGCGTGAGACGCTTGGTGATATCGAGGCCCATTGCACCCAGGTGGGGCAGGGATTCGGCATCGGCATCGATTTCCGGCAGTCGAATCACGAGGGCGAGATCGTCGACTGGATCCACGAGGCGCGGACGAAGCACGCAGGCATCATCATCAATCCCGGTGCCTACTCGCATACCTCCGTTGCGATACTGGATGCCCTGCTGTCAGTGGAACTGCCCACGGTGGAGGTTCACCTGTCGAACATCCACCAGCGGGAGGAGTTTCGCCATCACTCCTATGTCAGCCGTGCGGCGAAGGGGGTGATCTGCGGGTTCGGGTCGCTTGGATATATCCTTGCGCTCCAGGCGCTCGCAGCCGAGATAAAGTCCAGGAACCAACAGGCAATGGCTTGAGAGCATGACCAAATTGAAGGTGGACGTGGACACGGTACGGGAACTGGCGAACTTGCTCGCCGACACCGGCCTGACCGAAATCGAGATCGAACAGGACGACATCAAGCTGCGTCTTGAGCGGAAGGTGCAGCAGACCGTCGTGGCGTCCGTTCCGGCGGCCGCGCCTTCTCCGGCACCGGCCCCGGCGGCTGCCCCTGCGGTGGCACCGGGCACATCGCCGGCCGCACCCTCCGCGTCCGACGCCCATCCCGGCGCGACCGAGGTGCTGTCGCCGATGGTCGGCACGGCCTATGTCTCGCCGGAGCCGGGCGCGGCAGAGTTCGTCAAGGTTGGCGACACGGTCACCCAGGGCCAGACCATGCTGATCATCGAGGCGATGAAGACCATGAACCCGGTGCCCGCGCCGAAGGCGGGCAAGGTCGTGGCCGTGCTGATCGAGAACGAGCAGCCGGTCGAATACGAACAGCCCCTGTTCCTGATCCAGTAGCGGCGGCAGGCGCATGTTCGAAAAGGTCCTGATTGCCAATCGCGGCGAGATCGCGCTTCGCATCCTTCGTGCCTGCCACGAGATGGGCATCCGCACCGTTGCCGTGCACTCGACCGCCGATGCGGAAGCCATGCATGTGCGCCTGGCGGACGAGTCCGTCTGCATCGGCCCGGCCAATCCGCAGCAGAGCTACCTCAACATCCCGGCGCTGATCTCGGCGGCGGAGATCACCGGAGCGGACGCGGTGCATCCGGGCTATGGCTTCCTGTCGGAGAATGCGCGCTTCGCGGAGATCGTGGAGGCCCACGGCATCGCCTTCATCGGCCCGACGCCCGAGCATATCCGCCTGATGGGCGACAAGATCGCCGCGAAGCAGACGATGATCGAGCTTGGTGTCCCCGTGGTTCCCGGAACCGAGGGCGCGCTGGAGGATATCGAGAGCGCGAAGGCCTCGGCGCGGGAGATCGGTTACCCGGTTCTCTGCAAGGCGGCGGCCGGCGGCGGTGGCCGCGGCATGGTCGTGGTGGAGCGGGAAGAGGACCTGGAGGCGTCGCTGACCCGGGCCAGGGCCGAGGCCAAGCACGCCTTCGGCGACGACACCATGTACATGGAGAAGTACCTGCCCGCCCCCCGGCACATCGAGGTGCAGGTGTTCGGCGACGGGCAGGGGCACGCGGTGCACCTGGGAGAGCGCGACTGCTCCATCCAGCGCCGCCACCAGAAGGTCGTCGAGGAAGCGCCCTCTCCGGCACTGAATGCCGACCAGCGCAAGCAGATCGGCAACGTGGTCGCCGACGCGATCTCGGAGATGAACTATCGCGGTGCCGGGACCATCGAGTTCCTGTACCAGGATGGCGGCTTCTACTTCATCGAGATGAACACCCGCCTGCAGGTGGAGCATCCGGTGACGGAAGCGATCACCGGCATCGACCTGGTGCGGGAGCAGATCCGCGTCGCGTCCGGCATTCCGCTCAGCCTCAAGCAGGCTGACGTGGAGTTCACCGGGCACGCCATGGAGTGCCGCATCAATGCCGAGGACCCGGCGACCTTCGCGCCCGCACCGGGCACGCTACAGGGCTATCACGCACCGGGGGGCCTGGGTGTCCGGGTCGATTCGGCGCTGTATGACGGCTACCGGGTGCCGCCCAACTATGACAGCCTGATCTCCAAGCTGGTGGTCTACGGGCGGACGCGCAACGAGTGCCTGATGCGGCTGCGGCGCTGTCTCGACGAGTACGTCATCGGCGGCATCAGGACGACGATCCCGCTGCACCAGGCGCTGATCGACGACCCGACCTTCATTGACGGCGACTACGACATCCACTGGCTGGAAAAGAACCTGGACCGGCTGGTGGCGAAGTTCTGAGCGGGCGCGGCCGGTGAGTGACCGGCTGTCGCCAGGCCTGCTGGTGCAGGCCTATTCCCGCGGCCTGTTCCCCATGGCGGAGAGTCGGGACGACCCACAGCTGTTCTGGGTCGATCCGGAGGAGCGCGGCGTGCTGCCGATCGAGGGGTTTCACGTGCCCCGGCGATTGCGGCGCACCGTGCGCCAGGACCGTTTCCGGGTCACCCATGACCTCGCCTTCGACCAGGTGATCCGTGCCTGCTCCGAACTTGACCACAGGCGCGGGCGGTTCGACAGCTGGATCAACCTGGAGATCGTGCGGGCCTATGGTGAACTGTTCCGGCTGGGCCACGCGCACAGCATCGAATGCTGGCAGGACGGGCAGATCGTCGGCGGCCTGTACGGTGTCTCGCTGGGCGGGGCCTTCTTCGGGGAGAGCATGTTCAGCCTCGCGACCGATGCCAGCAAGGTGGCGCTGGTCCACCTGGTGGCCCGGCTGCGGGCAGGGGGCTACACGCTGCTGGACAGCCAGTTCGTCAACGACCACCTGAAGCAGTTCCACATCGAGTCCGTGCCGAAGCCGGAATACCTGGCACGGCTGCAGGCGGCGCTGCCGCTGACGGCGGACTTCGAGACAGTGCCGATGGGCACCGATGGCGCGACGATCCTGGGGCTGCTGACCGGTCCGGCCTGAGTCTGGCCCGAGTCCGGGTCCGCGTCCGGATCAGTCTGTCCGCGACCGGTCCATGAACATCGCCAGCAGGGCATCCGCCGCGGCGCCCGGCGTGGTGGTCCCCGCAGTCACCTGCGCCTCCCAGTCGGGCAGGGCATCGGCCACCGCGGCGTCGGCAGTCAGCGCCTGCACCAGGTTGTCGGTCAGTTCCTGCCACATCCAGGACCGGGCCTGCTCGGCGCGCAAGGTCTCCAGCGCCCCGGCTTCGGTCATGTCGTCGCGGAACTTGGTGATGTCGCGCCAGATCTCCGGAATGCCGTTGCCCTCCACGGCGGAGGCCATGCGGACGCGCGGCGACCAGTGCGGTGTCTTCGGCCGCATCAGGCCCAGCGCGCCGCGATACTCCGTTGCCGCCCGGCGTGCGGCGGGCAGCAGGTCCCCGTCAGCCTTGTTGATGATCACCAGGTCGGCCAGTTCCATCACGCCGCGCTTGATGCCCTGCAACTCGTCGCCGCCACCGGGGGCCAGCAGCAGGCAGAAGATGTCCACCATCTCCGCCACCGTGGTCTCCGACTGCCCGACACCGACGGTCTCGACCAGGATCACGTCGAACCCCGATGCCTCCGCCAGCAGCATGGTCTCCCGCGTGCGCCGTGCCACCCCGCCCAGCGTGCCGCCGGAGGGGGAGGGGCGGATGAAGGCGTTCGGATCGCGCGCCAGGTGCTCCATGCGGGTCTTGTCGCCCAGGATCGAACCACCGGTGCGCTTCGACGAGGGATCGACCGCCAGCACTGCCACCTTCAGCCCGTGTCCGGTCAGGTGCTGGCCGAAGGCCTCGATGAAGGTGGACTTGCCGACGCCGGGCGTGCCGGAGATGCCAACACGGATGGCGGAACCGGTGCTGGCAACGATCTTCTCCAGCAGGGTCCGGGCCTGTTCGCGGTGGTCCTTGCGGCTGGATTCGACCAGGGTGATCCCGCGTGCCAGCGCCCTGCGCTGCCCAGCCAGGATCCGGTCCGCCATGTCCTGCAGCTTGTCTGTCATCGGTCAGGCCTTCACACCGGCAAAGGGCAGGGGCTCCGCCCCCGGGTCCAGCGGCCAGCGTGCCCGCGCCGCCACGTCCAGCGGGTCCGTGGCCCCGGCCTGGAACCGCTCCAGCCCCGCCCAGGCCACCATCGCGCCGTTGTCGGTGCAGAGCGCGACGGGCGGCGCGATCATCGCCAGGTCGCGCCCGGCGGCCATGTCGGTCAGACGGTCCCGCAGCATCCGGTTGGCGGCAACGCCCCCGGCAATGACCAGCGCGGTGGGCGGCGTGGCCAGGCCGCGGCAATGGTCGATGGCGCGGCCCACCCGATCCTCCAGCACGTCGGCGACGGCGGCCTGGAAACCGGCGCACAGGTCGGCCAGGTCACCGTCCGATGGCGGTTGCGGCAGCCCGGAAGCGGCATTGCGCACCGCGGTCTTCAGCCCGGAGAAGGAGAAGTCCATGTGGTCGCGCCCCCGCATCGGTCGCGGCAGGTCGAACCGCGCCGGATCGCCGTCCCGCGCCTTCCTCTCCACCGCCGGGCCGCCGGGAAAGCCGAGGTCCAGCAGCTTCGCGGTCTTGTCGAAGGCCTCCCCCACCGCGTCGTCGATGGTGGAACCGAGGCGGCGATAGTCACCGACGCCCCTGACCAGCAGGATCTGGCAATGCCCGCCCGAGACAAGCAGCAGCAGGTAGGGGAAGGCGACGTCCGCTGTCATCCGCACGGTCAGGGCATGGGCCTCCAGGTGGTTCACGGCGACCAGGGGCTTGCCGGCGGCCAGCGCCAGCGCCTTTGCCGTGGTCAGGCCGACGATCACCCCGCCGATCAGGCCCGGACCGGCGGTCGCGGCAATGGCATCCACATCGCCGAGCCGCAGCCCCGACTCCTCCAGGCAACGGTCGACGATGCCGTCCAGTTTCTCGACATGGGCGCGGGCCGCGATCTCCGGCACCACCCCGGCGAAGGGACGATGCGCGTCCACCTGGCTGTGCACGATGTTGGCGAGGATCCGCTTCTCCGACGTCACGATGGCGGCGGCGGTCTCGTCACAACTGGTCTCGATGCCGAGAACGATGCTCACGTCGGTGGCTCCTGCTGGCCTGCGCTGACCTCTGCCATGGACAGACAGGCGATGCTGGTCAATCTTCCCGTCACCGGGTAACACCGTGCGCAGCAACGAACAAGGTGGCGAAGACAGTGACACAGCCCTTGCGGATCGGAACACGCGGCAGCCCTCTGGCACTCTGGCAGGCGGAGGAGGTGAAGCGGCGGCTGCACCTGGCGCATCCCGACCTGGATGATTCGGCGGTCGAGATCGTGGTGATCACCACCACGGGGGACCGGATCCGTGACCGGGCGCTGGCGGCTGCGGGCGGCAAGGGCCTGTTCACTAAGGAGATCGAGGAGTCGCTGGCCGATGGCAGCGTCGACCTGGCCGTGCATTCCATGAAGGACATGCCGACGGTGCTGCCCGACGGCATGGAGATCTGCTGCCTGCTGCCGCGCGAGGACCCGCGCGATGCCTTCATCAGCCTGGTGGCGAAGTCCATCGATGACCTGCCGGCGGGCGCGGTGGTCGGTACCGCCAGCCTGCGCCGCCAGTCGCAACTGCTGTTCCGCCGCCCGGACCTGAAGGTCGTGATCTTCCGCGGCAACGTCCAGACGCGGCTGGCGAAGCTGGAGGCCGGGGAGGCCGCGGCGACGTTCCTCGCCAATGCCGGGCTGACCCGCCTGGGCATGACCGACCGGATCACCGCGCTGATCGAGCCGGAGGAGATGCTGCCGGCGGTGGCGCAGGGCGCCATCGGTATCGAGATCCGCAGCAATGACGAGGCGACGCGGGCGCGGCTGGCGCCGTTGCATGATGCAGGCACGGAAGCCGCTGTGACGGCGGAGCGCGCGATGCTTGCCGCGCTGGACGGCTCCTGCCGCACGCCGATCGCCGGACTGGCCATCGACAATCCGAACGGCGACGGCATGTGGTTCCGGGCGGAGATCGTCATGCCGGACGGCAGCCGTCGTCACACCACGGAACGGACCGGTGCCTGGGCCGATGCCGCCCGCCTGGGACAGGACGCGGGTGAGGAACTGAAGGCGCTGGCGGGACCGGAATTCCTAGCGGCGATCTGATGCGCATCCTGCTGACACGGCCGGAGGCGGACGCGGTCGCGACGGCTGAGCTGCTGCACGCCATGGGACACCAGGTGATTGTCGACCCCGTGCTCGACATCCGTGTCGCCGGGGACATGCAGCCTGACTTCGCCGGTGTCGCCTGCTGGCTGGCCACCAGCCGCAACGGCGTCCGTGCCCTGGTCCATTTCGGCGCCGACCGGTCGCTTCCCCTGTTCGCGGTGGGATCCAGCACGGCGGCACTGGCCCGGCAGGCCGGGTTCGCAACGGTTCACGACGCGGATGGCGACGTGTCCGACCTGGTGCGGCTGGTGCGGCAGAGCCGCGCCCCGGAGGATGGATTGCTGTATCACGCTGCCGGGTCGGAGGTTGCCGGGAACCTGGCCGGAGAACTGTCCGGGGCGAGCTACCGGGTCCGCAGGCAGGTCCTCTATGCCGCGGTTCCGGCACGTGCGCTGCGGGCGGGGACACTGGCGGCGCTGGACGGCGGCGGCATCGATGCGGTCCTGTTCTACTCCCCCCGCTCCGCCGCCTGCTTCGCGGAACTGGTTGCGGCATCGGGGAGGCTGGACGAGTGCCGGTCAATCGCTGCATGCTGCATCAGTCAGCGTACGGTGGAGGCCCTGCGGAACGTGAATTTCCGCCGTGTACTGGCTGCACCGCGACCTGCACAGTCGGACCTGCTGGACCTGTTGCAAGAGTGCGTATCGTAGACAGACGGGAACTCACGTCATGACCGACAAGGACGACAAGAAGCCGAAGCCCGGAGACGACATCAAGGACACGACCACGCCCGGGTCGGAAGCCGGGTCGGATGCCGCCGATGCCCGGTCGAAGGAAGATGACACGGTCACCAGCGAGCAGGAGGTCGTCGAGGTCGTTGCCGCCGGTGCCGCCGTGCCGGTGACCGAAGTCGATGCCGACAAGGATGCCGGCTCCGACCGGAAGGACGATGAGGGCGACACGGCCGGGGACCAGCCGGGTGATGAACCGAAGCCGGAAGATGACATGGTGGCCGCCCCGCCGCCGCCGGTGGCCCAGCCCCCCCGCAGGTCGGATGGTGCAGCCCGGTTCCTGGCATTCGTGGCGATCCTGATTGCCCTGGGCGTGGGGGCGACGACGATCCTGCCGCAGATCAATGGCGGCTCCGCCGACAGGATCGCGAAACTGCAGGGCGATATCGCGGCGCTGTCGGAGCAGAACCGCGCCCTGACGGCCCGCGTCGCCGAGGCCGCGCCGACCGCCGCGCCGCAACCCGTTGACCTGTCCGGTATCGAGACCCGGCTGGAAGCGCTGGAGGCCGCGCAGGCCAGTGTTGCGTCGTTGCAGGAACGGCTGGCCGCGCTGGAAGCCGGTGGAGGCGCTGACACCGCTACCGCTCCCACCGTCACGCAGGCAGACCTGGATGCGGTCCGGGACGAGGTCGCTTCGCTGGCCGACAGTCTCGCGGCCCTCGGCAGTGCTCCGGCAGGCAGCACCCCGGCGGTTGCCGATGCTGCCGGAACGGAGGCGCTGGCCTCTGAACTGGGCGAACTGGAACAGCGGCTGAGCGTGATCGAGAACAGCGCTGGTGATGCCGGGGCCACCGCGCGCGACCTGCGTGACAGCCTGGAGGCACTGCGTGACCGCATGGCCGCCCTGGCGAGCGAGACCGATGCCCTGTCATCGCGGATCGAGGCCGTGGCCTCGGCGGCGGAGGCGCAGCAGAGCCAGGCCGACGCCGATGCCGCGCAGAAGGCGGCGCTGGTGCTGGCGCTGGGCCGTCTGCGTGACGTTGCCGCGACAGGTGCCGCGTTCCCGGGCGCATGGAACTCCGTGGTCGAACTGGGCGTTGATGCTGACGCCCATCCGGCGATTGCCGACGCGGCCCAGCATGGGGTGCCGACAACCGACGAGCTGCGCCTGCGGTTCCCGGCGGTGGCCGATGCGGCGCTGACGGCGGAACGGATCGGTGGTGACGATACCTGGTATGGCGCGGCCTTCCAGCGGCTGGGCAACCTGGTCAGCGTGCGACGGGTGGGCGAGGTCGAGGGCACCGGTGTCGAGGCCATCGTGACCCGCGCCGAGTTCCGGCTGCAGGAGGGCAACCTGGAGGCGGCGCTGGCCGAACTCGACGGGTTGAGCGGACCACCGGCGGAGGCCGTGGCTCCCTGGCGCGCAACGGCGCAGTCGCGGCTGGACCTGGAGCAGGCCATCCGTGCCCTGCAGCAGGGTGTCTTCCAGAACATGTCGCAGGGAAACTGACCGGTGATCCGTTTTCTCATCCTGTTCGCCTTCGTCATCCTGGTTGCCGTCGGTGCGGCCTGGCTGGCGGATCATCCGGGCAGCATCGCGCTCGCCTGGGCGGGCTGGCGCGTCGAGACCTCCATCCCCGTGCTGGTGGTGCTGCTGCTGGTGCTGATGGGGGCTTCGGCGCTGCTCTACCGGCTCTGGCTCTGGCTGCTGGGCAGTCCGGGGCGCATCGGTTCGGTCCTGCGCGGCAACCGCAAGGAAAAGGGCTACAGGGCACTGACGGAGGGCATGGCCGCCATCGCGGCGGGGGAGGCGCAGGTGGCATCCCGCGCGGCGGAGCAGGCGGAGAAGCTGCTCAACGGCCCGCCGATGGCACAGTTGCTGCGGGCGCAGGCGGCGCAGCTTGCCGGTGACGACAAGACGGCGGAGAAGTATTTCCGCGCCATGCTGGACAACAAGGAGACGGAGCTGGTCGCGCTGCGTGGACTGCTGATCCAGGCCGGGCGCGTCGGTGACCATGAGCAGGCGCTGGCGCTGGCCATGCGGGCGCGCAACCTGCGCCCCGGCGCGGGCTGGGCCGTGCGGTCGCTGTTCGACCTGCAGGTCTCGGCGGAGGACTGGACCGCCGCGTCGCAGACCGTGGCCGGTGGACAGCGGGCCGGTGTCTGGTCGCGGGACAATGCCTCCCGCAAGCTTGCCGTGCTCTACACGGCGGATGCCATGGCCAAGGAAGCGGCCGGGCAGGGGCGCGAGGCCCTGACCCACGCGACCGATGCCCTGAAGCAGGATCCGGAACTGGTGCCCGCCGCGGTGCTGGAGGCGCGGCTGCTGGCGGCTGCGGGGAAGGAGCGCAAGGCCAACCGTCACCTGACCTCGGCCTGGCAGCAGACCCGCCACCCGGCGATCGCGGAGGCATTCCTGGCGCTCAAGCCCGGTGAGAGTCCCTCTGCGCGGCTGGCCCGGTTCGAGACCCTGCACAAGTCGACGCCGGGCGACGGCGAGAGCCTGCTGGTGCTGGCCCGCCTGGCACTGGAAGCCGACGAGATGATGAAGGCCAACGAGGCGGCGCAGCGCGCCCTGGACAAGGCCGAGACCATCGACCAGCGGCACTGCCGCCTGATGGTCAGCCTGGCCGAGCGGGCGAACGACGGCGCGGAGAAGGCGCGGGAATGGCTGATGCGGCTCGCCGATGCCCCCGCCGCGCCGCACTGGCAGTGCGACAGCTGTGGCGAGACCCCGGCGGACTGGCATCCCCGCTGTCCCCGCTGCAACACCTTCGATGGCCTGCAATGGCGGACGGTGCAGCCCTCGGCCGATGCCGTGCTGCTGGTCGATGCGGCAAGGCAGGAGGCCTCTGCACCGGAAGAGGTTCCGGTGGAAACCGTGGCCCGCTGACCGGTCCGGACGAAGCAGACGCACATGCATATCGACAGCCTCGACCACCTTGTCCTGACCGTGGCCTCCATTCCGGCGACCGTCCGGTACTACACGCAGGCCCTGGGCATGGTGGAGGAACGGTTCGGTGAGGGGCGCATCGCGCTCCGCTTCGGTGCGCAGAAGATCAACCTGCACCAGCAGGGCCGGGAGTTCGAGCCGAAGGCCGAACACCCCACCCCCGGTTCGGCGGACCTCTGCTTCCTGACCGGCGTGCCGCTGGGGGATGTACAGGCGCACCTTGCCGCCTGCGGGGTGGAGGTGCTGGAGGGGCCGGTGCAGCGCACGGGCGCCACGGGACCGATCCTGTCGCTCTACCTGCGGGATCCGGACGACAACCTGATCGAGATCTCCAACAGACTTGATTCCGGCCGGACGGCTGACGCGCGCTGATGATCCGTCTGCAGGCTGTCCTGGGGCTGTTGGTCGCCCTCACGCTGCCCTTCGTGCTGGAGGATTACGACCTCTACCGGTTCACTGATGCCATCGTCTTCGCCATCGCCATCCTGGGGCTGAACCTGCTGACCG
This sequence comes from Minwuia sp., assembly GCA_965228535.1. Taxonomy (GTDB): domain Bacteria; phylum Pseudomonadota; class Alphaproteobacteria; order Minwuiales; family Minwuiaceae; genus Minwuia. The sequence continues at coordinate 1,212,420 of CBDDHU010000004.1, forward strand.
GCATCAGCGGCCAGTTCTCCATCGGCCACAGCGCCTTCTTCGCCATCGGTGCCTACACGGTGGCGATCCTGACCACCGAACATGGCATCTCGCCCTACCTGGCACTGCCCTTCGGTGCCGTTTCCGGCTTCGTCTTCGGTTTCCTGTTCGGCTGGCCGGCGCTCCGTTTCAGCATCGTGCACCTGGCGCTGGCGACCTGGGGGCTGGCCCTGGTGGTGCCGCGTATCCTCAAGGCATCCCCCTTCGATGCGTTCACCGGCGGGGTGCAGGGAATCTATCTCGACCGGCCGGGGGCACCGTTCGGCCTGCCGCTGTCCGATGACCAGTGGTGGTACCTGGTGTCGCTGCTGATCGTGCTGCTGGCGGCGTTCCTGATCGGCAACCTGATGCACGGGCGGATCGGCCGGGCGCTGAGGGCATTGCGCGACCATCCCGACGCGGCCAGGACGATGGGAATCAACGTCGCCCTGTTCCGCACCACGGCCTTCGGTGTCTCGGGCGCGGCTGCGGGCCTTGCGGGCGGCCTGGCCGGCCTGCTGGCGGATTTCGTGGCGCCGGACACCTACACGATCTTTCTCGGCATCGCCCTGCTGATCGGCGCAGTGGCCGGAGGAATCGACACGCTGCGCGGCGCGTTCGTCGGCGGACTGATCGTCGAATTCCTGCCCGACGCGGCCGGATACATCTCCGCCACCGTCTCCTTCCCCGTCTATGGCCTGCTGCTGATCGGGCTGGTGATGCTGATGCCAAGGGGCGTCGTCCCGGCCCTCGACCGGCTCTGGCAGCGGTTCCTGGACCGCCTCGACCGGGGTCACGGTGGCCGCCTTTCATGAAGCTGTCATTTTTCCTCAGAGCAGGGGTTCACAAGCCGGGGCACAGGGGCTATATCACCGCTCCCGGCGACGCGGTTCCGAACCCTCGCCCGGCACCTTGACGCGGGGTGGAGCAGCCCGGTAGCTCGTCAGGCTCATAACCTGAAGGTCGCAGGTTCAAATCCTGCCCCCGCAACCAATTTGGCGACCCTCACAGCGGGGTCTCCTTCCTCCAACGGACCCTCTGCCTCAGTCGCCAGGCCCAGGATGCCGGCCAGCCGGCCAATGAGCCGTACGGCCAAGGTCTTCTTGCCCTCAAGCTCGATTGGTGTGAGCTCGATGCACTCGATCAGCTCGCGCACGATCGCTGCGGCCTGGTCGCGCTTGTCCTCACACAACAAGGCTTCGCGCAGCTCGCCGACGGCTTGGCTGTAGAGCTCGGCCATGTTGGGGTGCAGGGAGACCGGCACGGGCTTCGAATCCGAAAGCTCGCGCGTCAGGATCGTCTTGCGCCGTTCCAGGGCGGCGATGCGGTCCTTCACCTGGGCGCCGGGCACGCCGTCGATGATGGCCTGGATCAGGCGGTCGAGATCGCGGGTCACCTTGTCGAACTCGGTCTGTTTGCCATCGCGTGACGCATTGTGCTCGGCCGCAAGCTTGTTCATGTGCTGGGTGTAGTGCCGGCAGAAGAGTTCTGTGAGCTCCGGCTCCATCAGGTGCTTCTGCAGGCCGTCGAGCACCAGGGCCTCGAGGTCGGCGCGCAGCATGGTGGTCTTGTTCGAACACGTGCCCTTGTTGCGAGCCGAGGCGCAGCCAACGCGCACCTTGTTGAAGTTGATGACGCCGCCGCCGCAGACGCCGCAGCGCATCAGTCCCGTAAACAGAAACCTGGGCCGCCGACGATCCCAGTAGGCCCAGCCGTTCTCATCGTCGCGGGCGGCCTTCATGGTGGATTGCCGGGCTTTGACTTGGTCCCACAGGGCCTGGTCGACGATACGTAGGTCCGGGACCTCTTGGACGATCCAATCGTCTTCTGGATTGAGGCGCGAGACGCGCTTGCCGGTCGCGGGATCCTTCACATAGCGCAAACGGTTCCAGACCAGACGGCCGATGTAGAGCTCGTTGTTGAGGATGCCGGTGCCGCGCTTGGGATTGCCATGAATGGTGCTGGGGCCCCAGCCCTTGCCGGACGGGCCCGGGATGCTTTCCTCGTTCAGGGCATGGGCGATCGCCCGCGGCGAGGTGCCGTTGGCGTAGTCCGTGAAGATGCGGCGGATCACAGCCGCCTGCTGCTCATTGATGGTGCGATCGCCGCGTTGCTGCTGGCCGCTGTCAGAGACGGTGTGCACGACGTTGTAGCCGTAGGAGTTGCCGCCGCCGGACTTGCCGGCCTCAACACGGCCTCTGAGGCCTCGGCGGGTCTTATCGGCGAGGTCCTTGAGGTAGAGCGCGCCCATGGTGCCCTTGAGGCCGATGTGCAGTTCGTTCACCGCGCCCTCTGAAAGGGTATGGATGGCGATGCCGGCGAAGCTCAGGCGCTTGTGCACATGTGCGATGTCTTCCTGGTCGCGGCTGAGCCGGTCCAGCGACTCTGCCAGGATGATCTCGAATTTGCCGGCAGCCGCGTCTTGCATCAGCATCTGCATGCCGGGACGCAGCAGGTTGGCGCCGGAGATGCCGTGGTCGGTGTAGCAGTTGATGACCTGCCAGCCCTGGCGCTCGGCGAACTCCCGGCACAGCCGGACCTGATCGTCGATCGAGGTCTCGCGCTGCAGGTCAGAGGAGTAGCGCGCGTAGAGGGCGACGACGGCCATGGCATCAGTCCTGGTCTGGAGGCGGGGAATGTGTTGCTTGTTCGTTCTCCAGACTAAGGCGGAAGTGGCGCTCTGCCAACTCCTCAGCGAGATAGCGGACCAGATCACCGAGCGGGTGCTCGGTGGATGTGCCTAAAATGGGTAGGTTGTCGTGCTGCCTCTTCCGGGACGTCGGCGAGCCAGTTCGAAGGTCGGCGGGTTTGGCTGTGGCGGTTCCCATGCACACAGCTTGGCACTGCCCCAAAAGACGGCGCCTCGTTGCCTCCTCGTCATGACTATGTTGAGCAGGCCTCAAACAAAGCGATCACCCACTACACGTCGCCACAAGCGCCCCCAGAACCCATCAATCTGGGGGGGCGCCGCAGCTAAGACACTTGGTCTGCTACGGGTATCGACAGGGCGGCTATTTCCATAGTGACGCGACTTTGCCGCCTGGTCGCGGCGGCGTTCGGCAACAATCTGTTCGTCAGTCCACGGCTCTGCTTCTATCACGCAGTTGTCTCTGATCACATAGTGCGATCTGCAGGCCAGTGACCAGGAGCCGATCGAGGGGTAGAGGGACACGGTTTCGCCGTCGAACGTCATCTTCCAATCTGTAGGAGTAAAGGGCGTCACCACCTCTTCGCCGCATCCGCAGCAGCAGCTATGCGCGGCGGTCCCGTACTCCATAGAAATATAGAGGACCCCCGGTTCGATGGTATCCGGAATGTGTTCGACGAACCGGTGTTCGAGACGAATATGACGCATCATTCCGTGTCACCATTCAGCAGCATGTTGCCGTCCGTGGTGTAGGTGGAGTGGTGCTCCCGCTCCAGGTCCCTGTAGAAGCCGCGAATCTTCTTCCATTTGATCGCGGCGAGCGCGGCGTTGAGCGCGTTGAGGTCGGCGACCTGGATGTTGGACGCATAGAGGTCGTCCTCTCCGCCGCCTGAGAAGGAGATCCGTCCCTGGTGGGCATGGTCCCGCTTGCTCGGCGTGCTTGCTGTGACCCGCAGGATGCCGCCCAGGGACCCATCTTCCAGCTCCAGCCCCATCCCCACGTCGACGAAGGACGCGCCGAGAGCTTCAAGCTTCTCGACAACGAGCCGCTTGTCTTCTCCGGCATCCATGGAGATGAAGGCAAACGTCACCCCGTCGAGGAGGTGAAGGTTAGATGCCCCCAGGGCCACATCGTGGGCAACGATGCCCCGGTGCATGCGGGAATAGATGGCCTTGAGATAGTCCACCTTCTTCGGCGCCTCGCGCAGGTCTTCGATGGAGGCGGCACCGGGAGCCCTGAACGCGTTGTGCTGGAGGAACTCGTCCTCGTCAAAGAGCCGGATCTCCCGGACCGGCGTCTTGGCGACGAGATCGAGAATGTAACTCCCCGTTCCGCCCCCGCCGATGATCGCGACGACTTCGGACGTCAACCGCTCCGCCAAAGCACCGATCCCGACCCTGTCCGACGCCGTCTCGGTATAGTTGAACACGGTGTCCTCCTCCGGCTCGGGTGTGCGGAACGTCCTGGGCGTGACGTTGGGCTTCAAGGTCGCGGCCGGGCCCGACAGGATCGCGGCATAGGTCGACATCTTGTGGAAATAATCCGCGTACCCGTTTTCGGGCTTGCTGGAAAACTTGTGCTTCGCTTTGAGGCCATGCCCGAGATCGAAGTCGCCGGTCTGGTTGGATATCTCTTTGATCGGGCTCCCATCTGCCTGGCAGGGGTAGTCGCCGTCGAAGTGGATGACGTGCGTGTCCGGCCGGCGGGTCTGATCTCCAGCCAGGGTAAGGCTGGAGATCAGGGTGCCGGTCAGCACCTGCCGCTTGGCGTCGACGTAGGGTACGTCGCGCATTACCAGCAGGCCGCCCACGACCTGGACGAAATAACCTTCGTCGCGAAGGCGCTTTAGGTCGGCGTTACGACTGAACAGTTCGCGTGACATTGAACACGGTCCCCTTCCTTTTGACATCGACGGTGCCGCCGGCGGCGAGCTCGCCCGCATGCGGTTTGGATGCGGCATGGCGATAGGTCATCGAGAACACGACGTTGGTGTCGTGGGGCCCGGGAAAAGCGAGCTGCACGACCTGCTCGAAGGTGACGTGCCGGTCCTCGACCACTCGAGGCCGGGAGTTCACGATGATCTCGTAGGTCTTGGAGGGACGCGGCGCCGTGATGAAGCGCTCGACGCCCGGCTCGGTCAGGTCCACGAGGTCGTCCGGCTCGATCAGCCAGTCTTCCCCGCCGCGGACTTCGAGAAAGATGGCCTCGTCTCCGCCGACGCCCGCCAGCTTGTAGAGCGCTGCGCCCCCGATGGCCGGCTTGCCCCACTCGAGCTGACGATCGTCCAGAGTCAGCTTGAAGTCGCGGTCGGTCTGAAAGGCCATGAACCGTTCGGCCCCGCGGGCACGAAGATCGAACGGCTCGTCGAGCCGGACATCCTCGAAATCGCCCGTGGGCAAGATCGCGAACAGGCTGTACCCGTCGCGCGGGTCGCAGCCGGCCGCGGCAAGGATCTGGCGTCCCAGCGGGACGGGATCCTCGACATCGAGGTGGCGGAAGTTGAGGTCGCCCTGCGCGAAGCGGATACGATAGGCCCGCGCCGGACGAAGCGCCCGGTCTTCGCGCAGGGCGTCGGCCAGGTCGTCGTAGTCGAGAACGTCGTCGGTAGTCATAGTCGTTGGATCCTTGTGGTTTCACCGGGCGGCGCCCGGCCTTCAAGGATCCAATCGGAGCGACTTCGGCGGACCGGTAAGGTCAGCGGAAATTTTTTTCGAGGGTGCCCGCCGGCGTTGGCCCGCAGATGAAGAACGCGGGGCATCCGGGGCATGTCCTGGAGGATGGCTTGGCGGGAAATCGCCCGGCGCGAATGTCCTGCAAGAAGTCTGACAGCTTCCCCCTCCGCGTTCGCAACTTGTCGGCCGACAGGCTGAGGGGCCGGGAAGATTGATCCGACAGGTGCACCAGCTCAACATCGGCATCTGGAAAAACCTGCCGGACGGCCAGAAGGAAGGCTGCCGCACCGACGTCGTCGACTTCCCTGCTGCGAAAATGCCCGGTTCGAACCCACCGTACGGTGCGCGTGCCGTCAGGCCGTACGAGCACGTCGTCCGGATGGACAATGATCTCTTCCTGGCCGATCGTGACGCTGATCACCGCTAGAGGCTCGGGTGTGTGGCCTTCCCGTGCTTCAAGGTAGTAGCGGATCATGGAGATGGCGTATGCTTTGTATTCTAGGACATAGCCGTGATCTGCGAGGCCATGGAAGGCGAACGCCTCTTGCAGATGCCTTTCCAGATCGTCCTCGCCCGAGATAGCGCCGGCGTCCGCAACCACTGTCCGAGCAACCATGCGAACCGCCTCATGCATCTGCATGAACGGGGTCTCCGTGCGCCTCCCGCCGACCTGTAGAATGTGCGTATAGAAGAAGCGTCGCGGACAACGCTCATAGAGCGCCAATTGCGGCCCGGCAAATCTGGGCCGACCATTGATCGCGAGGGCTATGTCGGCCATTTCTGGAGCGGCGGGCAGCGTCCGCTTAGGGGTAACCTGACGTCGCTGCAAACCGGATCCGAGCCGATTGAGGAACTTTGACAGGGGCCGCCTGCTACCGTTCGACTTTTCGGTCGCGGCATAGAGAATTAGGCGATCGCGCGCACGCGACATCGCCACGTAGAAGAGACATTCGTGTTCTTCGGCCTGACCGTCCCGGAAGACCTGTAGCGCGCTCCCCACGGCGCCTTCCACCATGCCATCGGGCGGCGGACAGGGCGGGGCTGGTGGTGTGCGCGGGATCGTGTCCGCGTTGAGCCCCGGCACGTGGACGACGCGAAACTCGAGCCCTTTCGCGCCGTGAATCGTCATCAGACGGACGGCATCAATCCCCTGGGCGGCCGCCGGCAGTTGCCGGAGATCACGCTCGTCGCTGAGACGCATCAGCCGGCGCACGCGATCCAGGAGCCGCGGGATCGGCAAGCCTTGCCCGCTGGGCTGGGCCCGAAGGAAATTCATGAATTGCCAGATGGCGATTCCTCTTGAGCGTTCGGCAATGTCATCCGAAGCGCAGAGATCAGCCGCGATGCGTGTCCGATCTAGGAGCACAGTGGCAAGAACGGTCCAGGGGGCGGATGCGTTGTCGAACCCCTTCAGGGCCGATGCCAGGACCTTCAAGGCAGTTCGACCGGCATCGGTCAAACCAGGAATTTCCCCCACCTGCGCAAGCCAGGCCGCCGGTTGGCTCTCGTTCGCCCGTAGATACTCGTAGACCGAGGCGACATCCGTAATCAACATCTCGAAGTCCGCCATACAGGCCACCCGAACGAGCCCCATAGCGCGACGATCGGTAATGATGGTCAGAAGGGACAAGAGGTCTTTGACTTCCGGCCGCTCGAACAAGCTACCGAGAAACAGGACGGGAATGCCCATCCGTTCGAGATCCTGGCCGATTGCGGACAGCCTCTCATTGCCGGTGCAGAGGACGGCCTGGTCGCGATACGCGTACCCGCCGCGGCGCATCTCTTCGATGGCATCCGCGATCGCGACTGTCTGCTCTGGAGACCGATCTGCTAGGCGCAGCTCCGGCGCGTTGCCGCCCGGGCCACGTTCGGACTCCAGGCCGCTGTCCGGATCGCCGACTTTCATACCTATGGCGAAGCTGGAGTAGGTTTGCACCACTTCCTCGACCGAGCGGTAATTCCGCTTGAGGCGCCCGCGCTTTCCTCCGTGAAAATCCTTCTTTCCGAAACGGGCCATATTGAACGAGGAGGCCCCGCGAAATCGGTAGATCGACTGTTTGGCGTCGCCGACCGCCCAGAGATTGCGGCCATCGCCGCACAGCGCGCTCAGGAGACGAACGCTGCTTCGGTTGACGTCCTGGTATTCGTCGACCAGCACATGCTCATACTGTGCTTGTAGGTGATTGCGGATGTCCGGCACGTCCTCCATGAGCCGAACCGGCATCGACACGAGATCTCCGAAGTCAACGCAATGCGCTTGCCGCTTCAGGGTTTCGTAAGCCTCATAGACGCGTGCGACTTCCGCCGCGCGCGCGGCAGCCTCCTGATCGTCCGGCGAATTGGCAACGCGCGCCATATCGGCCGCGAGTTCGGCGTAACGCTGCGCATCGACGACCTCGTCCTTGGCGCGCGAAATTGCCTGAAGCATGTCGGAGATGATCTGGGTCGGATCATAGAGGTCGCGATAGTGGGTCAGCCTGAGACGGGGAAACTCCTGTTCGAGGAGCTCCGCCGCCTCGGTCTTGTCCATCATTCGAGGGTCCTTCGGCAGTCCCAGCTCTATATGGAAGCGCCGGATGATATCGAGCCCAAAGGCATGGAATGTGCCGATCCACATAGCCGCCGCGGCCGCCGGGTGTTTGCGGGCGATCCGGTCGGCCATTTCACCGGCGGCTTTGTTGGAGAACGTAAGCAGTAGGATGCGGCGCGGATCGACGCCCTCGTCCAAGAGACTATCGACCCGGGCGACAAGGGTTTGCGTCTTACCGGTTCCCGGCCCTGCCTCAAGCAGATAGGCCTTGCCACGATGCGCCGCGGCCGCGACTTGGAGCGGATTCGGCGGTCGCTCCTGCGCCTCGTCCTCTCGACCTGGCACAATTGGCGGCAAAAGCAAGGCGTCAAGCAATTGCTGCGCGACGACCTCGAAGGGAGCGCCCATCCGCTCGGCGATTTGTGAGGCGGTCAGTCCTTCATCGACGTGGAGGGTGCGGACGACGGGGCGCGGCAACAGAAACTCGCGCGCGAACAGATCCATCTGGATCTCGCGCCGCTGCCGGCGCCCATAGTCCACCACACGATCGATTCCGACAGGCGAAGGTTCGGCTGGCCTGGCTGGATTGATGCTCCGGACGGGTTCGCCTTGAGAATCGTCACCCAGCTCTATGTGCCCAATTTCGTGGGCGACCAGGAACGCGTCTTCGAATGGCGACCCTATGCTTTCGTGGAGAATGAGGTCGTCTTTGGAGACGAGTACCGCGCGGGCGCCATCGAGGATCGCGGCCCCCACCGCCGTCGGTTCTACATCGATGTCGCGCCGTTCGGCTTCCGAAACGGCGAATGCATAAGGCGACCAGGGGTCCAGTCCCCGCTCCACTGCATTCCGGTGGAGGTCGGCCGCAATCTGCCTTGCAAGCTCCACCCCGTCCATGTCAGTCGCCTTCTGACAGCAACTGCGCCCGCTTTCGGTCGTCGACGCCTGCGTCTCTGAGCACCCGCTCAAAGCTCACGGGTTCCTCTGCTCCGGGTTTACTGTCCGCCTTGTAGCTGCGCGCGGCCGCCGCAGGGGGCGATGACAAAGCGTCGGTCAGCACCTCGACCGAGCTGCTTACTGCTTCAGCGAAGCGAACTAGGAAGGGCCGAGGTACCGTCGAGAGAATGACGCGACCCTCTCGGAAAGCTGTGAGGACCTGCCGGGGGACTCCGAGGCGCTTTGCGACGTTGCGAAGCCCCGCTGTAGACAGGCGTGCCACCGGGTCGGCAGCGGACGCTGCCTCCACATGCCGCGTCCATGCAGCGTCGATCATGGACCGATCCGACGATGAGAGCGGGCTGGCGTCTTCCGGTATGTGACGGGCAAGCTCGCGGGACAGGTCGATCAGCTCAGCCGCGAACTGCGGATAAGCGCGCAGATACCGCTCAAGCGTCTCTCGGCCGGGGTTCTGCTCGACGGCAAAGGCGTCGAGCACGTCCTCTTTCGGCGGATGATCGGGGGCGGAGCTCATAGCGGTTCTCCTTCCGTCAACGCGACGCGTAAGGTCGCTAACGCCTTGTCGCGATAGGTTCGGATTGTCTTTTCAGAGCGGCCGAGAGCCTTGACGATGGTCATCACGTCCGGGTTCTTCGAGTCGATGGGAACGCCCTGGCGAAGCATCTCGATGATCCTTTTTTGTTCCGGCGGTAAAGCATCAATCGCTGCATCCAGGCGCAACCGGTAAGAATCGCCGTCGATTTCCGTATCGGCGAACGGGTCGCAATGCCCCACCGCGCGTTCAACCTCCGGAGAAATCTCGCCCGTCTCGTCGTCATACTCGAGAGGAGCGGACCTGTTCTCGTGACGCCAGGCCTGCTCCTGGGCATCACGGCGCAGGCTGGCCAAGGCGCCGTCGAACCTCACCTCGAAGTAGTCGAGCTTCTCCGAATAATCGGATCGATCTACCGCCATGAGCTCAACGAACCGCGCAAATGCCTTTTCTCGTATGACTTCTCGAGTGAGTGAAGCGGTCTTGCCATCGTTGCTCTCTACCCTGGGCAACGCGCGTAGAACTCGTTCGGCCAAAATCTTGTAGAGACGCTCGAACCAAGTCTCCTGATTGTCTGTTCGACTTGCTCGTACGAAGTATACTAAGCATTCGCTCGGAATGTAGTTAGGGTCGGATCGACTCGAAATCATAGCGCGCGCGACCAGTTCGTTCCGCGATAACGATGATAGCACTACTAAGAGGGTTTCGACCTTTGGATCGCGCGTGTAGAGCTCTCCGGTCAGCCTTCTTTTTCTGAGAGGAGTGATTAGGGCATCTTCCGACATTCCAACGGATCCCTGCCAACTGCAATTCGACGAAGTCGCCTGAAAGTCAGCTTCCTTGAAGAAGCGCTAGTGCGAATCTTACTCAACCGTACGTATATCTCTGTTGGCCCGAAAGTGGAAAAGGTGGTGGTCCTGGTGGTCAGGTCGCCGAAAACACGCCGGTAGCCGGACCGTGAGCCGGAACACTGGGTCGACCGTCCGTTGATAGAGACGGCAGTCTGACATGACGAAGTCATTCCGATGGGAAGCGAATACGCAATTTCCCCGCGAACTGGACGACCGCCTATCGGCTGCCGGTCAGCGAAAAGCCGCTAGAGTTGCAACACTGGCTTCCCGCGACGTCTCGACAAATCCACGGAGTGGACGAGTGCCCAAGCTCTGCTCATTGGTACCTAAGCCTATGGGGCTTTGCCCCTCGCGCGCACAAGGCATCCAAACGCATCCCCGCTGAGCGGGGCCCCTCGTTCGGAGCCTCCTTGCGCTTGCTACCCCCACTCTCGGCGAGGGCCAAGGGTTGCAGATGCAACCCCTATCCCGAAGGAAGGCCAAGCCGATGAGTACCTTCTATGCACAGCCCTATGACCTCTGCGCCCGCGGCTTCTATTTTGAGACGGCCGACGAATTCCGCGACAACGTCGCCAAGGCAAGAAATGACTATGGTCAGCTGGTCGAGGAATTCGAGCTCCAGTTTATTGAGGGAGAGGCAATCGATGCGGCTTTGGCCGAAGCGCTGCGTGTGCATCAGGGAAACATTGCCCATTTCTTCGAACGCGAAGGCGAGTGGGACGAGCATGAGAAGCGCGCCGTCATCATCGCCGTGGGCGACTGCGGCTATGACTTCGACCTGGAGACCGGCGATCCAAACAGCTTCGATATCGATATCTACGAGGTCGATAGCTTGCGAGAGCTTGCCGAGCAATTCGTCGACGAAGGCCTGTTCGGCGACATTCCCGAGCACTTGGCAAACTACATCGACTATGACGCGATCGCCCGCGACCTGGACTGCGACTATGCAGAGACGACCATTGCAGGAACGCGTTTGATCTATCGGTGCGGATGATCTGCAGCCAAGCGAGGAGGGCGCGCGTGCTCTGCGCGCCCGTTCTCACTCGCCGGCGCGTCCACCATGATATGGCGCTGTCGCTTTTGAACTCGGTCGAAAAATTCGCCCGGCCGCATTCCTGCAATGCGACCGGGCGGGACCAAAAGCCGGTATGGCGACAGCGCTACGGCGAGAGCTGACCCGGACCGCTGCTCAGGCGATGGCAGATCGCGCACTGGATGTTCTCCAGACTGGCAAGCGCATTGCGCCGCTCTGGAGAGCCGGGCTCGCTGCGAACGAGATCGACATAGATCCGTCGATGCAGGGCGCGCAGCGCCTCGAGCGAAAGCCCGCTCAGCGCCGATGCTGTGAATAGCTTTGACATAGCTGCTTCTCCTCTTCGTTGTCAGGTCCCGACCATCGGAACCTTTCCTGTGTCCGAACCAGCACCCTGATCCGGGAAAGGTCTCCGAGGTCGTGTGACCGGGGACGATGAAGAGACAGCAGTTGGCAAGGGTATTGCTTGCGGGGAGAACCGCGGCGCGACGGCGGCACATTCTGGAAGCCGCAACGCAAAGATCGCAGTTTGCTGCGCTGCACAACTTTACATAAGGAAAATCTTAATAAATAAAGTAGTATTATAGTGAGAAAGAACAACTATTCAGGGAGACTTAATGCAGATCAAAGTGAAGGGCGAAATGACGATCGCGGGGCTGCGCCAGGCTCTGTTCGAGGCGTTGCTCGATCTGGAAGATCACTACGCCGTGCGCCACACGCTCGATGCGACCCTGTACCTGAACCCGACCAACGGGTTCGGCGACGAAGTATCGCCGCGCTATCCCAACGGACAGGTCGTGACCAAGCTCTATGCCAAGGGGCCATATGTCTCCGTGGCCAGTCAGTACAAGCTGTAGGAAGCAGACGATGCGGAGGCCCATCTACATCGATCTTGAAGAGGCCCGGCAACTGCTGGCGGAGATGGGGATCCAGTTCTCAGAGCGGCAAATGAAGCGGGCCGCGGAGCTTGATGCGCAGGGCCGACGCAAGCTGCCCTTTTTCATCGACCCGATCGACGGTCGCCTGAAGATCGAGAGAAATACTCTACTGAAGATATACACAGATTTGCAGGTCCGGGCGGAGAATACCTGTTTGGCAACCAGCGAACTATCATTATAAGAAAAGAATAATATTCAATGCATATCGATGACAGACATAAGAAAGCGGGTAAACAATAAAGGCACCTCATATCAGGTCAGATACCCGAGCACGACAAACAGATCAGGCTACGCCTATGCCTCCTTCGGCACGCTGAAGGAGGCGCGCCACTTCGTGCAGAACCTGGGCTCCATGCGTGAGCCCGTGTCGACGTCTGTGCGCACTGTGGCGGAGGCCGTCGAACTCTGGCTCGGCATCTGCGAGCGCATTGGCCGTGATGGCCGGGAACCGGTGGAACGAGAGACCCTGAAGGAGTATCGCCGCCGGGCGACGATCATGGCGGAGTATCCGTGGCCAAAGGCACTGCAGGCGCTTAAGACGGCTGACGTCGTGCAGTTCCGCAACTGGCTCTTGCAGTACAAGACACGCGACCTGGCGCGACGCACGCTGTCGTCGTTCCACTCCGTTCTGATCGAGATGAAGCTGCAGGGACATATCAGAGACGACCCGGCGGCCGGGATCACCATCAAGCAGGGCGGACGCTATGAAGAGGACGACAAGGACATTCAGATCCCTTCGGATCGGGAGGTGAGGGACATCCTTGCCGCCGCTGACCTGATGGGAACGAAGAACGATTTTATGGCGCTGTGCTGGGCGCGCTATCGCCCGATGATCTATCTGTCGACCTTCTCGGGCATGCGTTCTTCTGAGTACCGCGGTTTGCCGTGGTCAAACCTGCATGCGGATCGTGTCGAGGTGACCCAGCGGGCCGACAAGACCGGGATCATTGGACCGGTGAAGTCCCGGGCGGCCAGGCGCAGCATCGAGCTCTCCCGCCGGGTCACCGATATTGTTTTCGAGTGGCGGGAGCGTTGTCCGGCGTCCGAGGCGGGCCTTGTGTTTCCCACGGTACGTGGCCGGCCGATCCTGCTTGCCAACTATCTCGTCGACGCCTGGCGTCCGCTGCTGCGGGAAGTCGGGCTGGTCAAGACATGCGAGGTCAACGGCCGCCAAGTGGAGCGCGCTCTCTACACGCCGCATGCCCTCAGGCACTACTTCGCCTCCAAGCTCATCGAGAAGCGCAAGGACCCCAAATTCATCCAGCAGAAGATGGGGCACTCCCGGATCGAGATCACCATGAACATCTATGGCCATCTGATGAAGGACCGAGAGGAGGCGCATCGCCTGACGGCGGAAGAGCTCGCTGACGACCTTCTCCAGCATTGATGTGGCGCTGCTGTGGCGCACGGCACCCAAGCCTTTGAAATCGCGCGTCTCTTATCAGCCTTCCAAGCTGGTGATGCGGGTTCGAGTCCCGTCGCCCGCTCCGCAAAGTAAATCAACGGCTTAGCCGAGACTTACGGAAAGAATTGGGATTTTCGGGCTGGATTCGCCACAAAGATCCGGTCTCCTGTGGCCCGCAGAAATCCTCAATAGCCCGGATCGATCAGCTTGAACCTGTGGCGCACTTGTGGCGGGAGCACAGCACGCTTGAAAGATCATAGGATGTTCGAAACGACATGGCTGGTTTCGATCGATATCTCAGTGTTGCGTTGTTAACTACCAAGCGTTGCGCGTATTCGGGTGTTTGTGATCTATTGAATCTCGTCTGTTCAGGTTTGAATTCAATCTTATGAGCGCTGACGCGACAATTCTCGCGATCGGAGATATCCATCTTGGCACCGCCTGTTCGGGGCTGCCCGAGGCGCTGTCGTCCTGGGGCCTTGACCCCAACGCGATCACCCCTGCTGCGGCACTCAAGAGTTCGGTCGAGTTTGCGATCAATCAGAAAATCGATGCCTTGCTGTTTGCCGGCGACATCGTCGAAAGCACCAACGCCCGGTTCGAGGCAATCCTGCCCCTCGAGAACGCGATAAGACGGCTCCTGGATGAGGGAATTCAAGTCATTGCTGTTGCAGGCAATCATGACGTCGAGGCTCTACCGCGACTGGCGAAGCTAATCGATGGCTTTGAACTGTTGGGCGCCCACGGCCGATGGGAAGCACAGACGATCATGAAGAACGACTTGCCTGTGGCTGAGATTGTCGGTTGGTCATTCGGTGACCGCTTCGTTCGCCAAAGTCCTGTTGCACAGCTGTTGGCCGAACCGCTCGAGCCGACGTCCGCGCAGATCCCGCGGATCGGCTTGCTGCATGCCGATCTGGACGCTTCCGGTGGTCACTACGCGCCCATCCGGCAGATCGAACTCGACAACACCGGGTATGACGCTTGGCTCCTTGGCCATATTCACAAGCCCTCGCTCGAGAGCCTTGCCGCGCAGAAGGGTCGCCGTCCATCGGGCTATCTTGGCTCGCTTGTCGGGCTTGACCCATCGGAAACGGGACCGCACGGCCCGTGGCTGCTGCGTGTGCCGCAGAATCGCGTGCTGCAGCTCGAGCATGTACCGCTTGCGCCGTTGAGATGGGAGCATGTGTCCCTCTCGGTCGCGGGGCTCGAGCATGTCGATGACGTGCCTGACCGATTGCTGAACGAAGCGGAAAAGATGGTTCGTCGACTTGGCGAAGCCGGTGTTGCACCACTTGCGCTCGGTCTCCGGGTGCGACTGACGGGTACCAGTCCCTGTTACGAAGACATCCGTCAACGGGTTGTTGCGGGCGAATGGAACGGGCTTGGGCGGGTCGTCGACGGAACCGCCGTCTTCGTCAACAAGGTCTCTGATGGCATGACGCTGCGTCTTGATCTCGCTGAGATCAGCAGGGGAGATGATCCGGCCGCGTTGATGGCACGGCGCCTCCTGATCCTTGAGAACGACGATGACAGGGCACGGGCTCTCCTTGACAGGGCACGAACAGAGCTTGTTGGCGTCGTCCGCGATGAAACCTGGTCACCCGTCCAGGACCATCGCCACGCAAACGATCCGCTGTCAGACGATGCCTTGCGCGATCTTCTCATCAGGTCCGGTAGAGCGGCTCTGAGCGCCATGCTTGCCGACAATGTGCAAGGCGAGCTGTCGTGAAACTGAAACGGCTCGCCATAAACCGGTTGCCGGGTATCGATCAGCCCTTCGAAATCGAAGCGGAACACGGCGGCTTTCACGTTGTTTTTGGCCCCAATGCTATCGGCAAGTCCAGCCTTTGCCGCGCGGTCGAGGCGTTGTACTGGCAAGATGGTGGCCCATCGCAGCGAACCTCGGTCGTTGGTGAGTTCGATATCGATGGAGACGCCTGGTGGGCGGAACGTGAAGGCGCCCATGTAAGGTGGCAACGCGGCGGCGAAAACAGTGCGCCACCAGTCCTGCCGGGGTCGCACAATCGCCGGTACTTTTTCCTGCGCCTTCGAGATTTGATCGATCCGTCACCCGATGGCACCCGCGACATAGCGTCTGAGATCCGTCGTCAGATGTCCGGCGGGTTCGACCTCGATCGCATTGCCGGCAAACTGTTCACAGGGATTACTCCGCAGCGCGCCCGCCTCGACCGGAACGAATTCAACAAAGCTTTGCAGGCGGTCGAGAGTGCGCAAGGACAGCACGCAGGACTTCAGCAGCGAGCCGACCAGCTTGATGCTCTCCGTGAGCAGCTTGCTACGGCGGATGCAGGCGCGCGACGTCTCGTATCGGTTAAGCGCGCGATTGGACTCGCGCGACGACTCGAAGAATACAACCAGATCACGGAAGAGATGGGTGCCCTACCGCATGGGCTGACCAAACTCAGTGGCAAGGAGATCGAGCAGGTCGATGAATTGCAGCATCGGCTCGACACTTTCGATGGCCGTGCGCGAAAGCTCGAAGAAGAGCGCGAAGCCGCAGGCGAGGGGAAACGTAACGCGCAGCTGGACACCCCATTGGATGACGCAGAACTTGCTGTCCAGCAGGGGAATGCAGATGCATTGAATCGAGTAGAACTGACGCTCGAAACAGCCCGGACGGAACGCAAGGCTTGTCAGGGTGCGCTTACCACAGCTTTAGCGTCAATTGGTGGAGGTAATCCCAGCACAGTTTCGCTCGATACGACGAAGCATGGCCAGCTTTTCGAATTCCTCCGCGCGGTCGAACAGCACAGGTCTCGCGTCCAGGCAATCAAGGAACAGCTGAGGCTGCTAGAGCATGTCGACCGGGATGATGGCAGCCAGCGCGAAACTGAGAAAACCAGAAGCGCAGTCGATGACTTGCGTGCGTGGCTGCGTGCGCCCGAACCGGAAACGTTCTCTGGCAGGCTCCAGGCGCGGCGCTTCTGGATTCTGTTTTCTTTGGTCATGTTCATTGCCGGAGCTGTGCTGGCAGTGTTTGTCGATCCGAAGTTGATCGTCCTGGCAACTGTGGGTCTGGGTATCGTCGTGCCGGTCGTGACGTTGCGCAACACAGCTGCATCATCTGGTGCGCGTGAGGGCGCCCAAACTGACTTTACAAGGCTCGGGGTTAAGGAACCGGACGCCTGGGATGTCGTATCAGTTGCAATGCGGTTGCGCGAACTCGAAGGCCAGATCGCATTACTCGACGCTCGTGCACAGCGTGGGGCTATTCGACAGACGGAGCGGCAGAAGCTTCAAAGTGAACTGGACGGTCTTGCCGAAGCGGAATCTGGCATCTACGCCAGAAGGCGGAAACTGGCGGACAGCCTGAACTTCGATGACATCCCGCCGGATGCGGAGCTCGTCGATTTTGCGCGTGCGCTTGATCAGTTCCGTTCTGCACACGCCGCGAGCGAACGTGCCGCGGGCAAAGTTCGCGACCTTGAGGCTCGGCAAGCCGAGCTTCTGGCTGAGTTGACCGAGTTTCTCGAACACCATGGCGAGCCGAGACCCAGCGACGCGAAGACGGCCGCAGCGTACCTCAATCGCCTTGCTACTCGGAATTCGCAGTTCGTGAACGCGTTATCTGCCGAAAAGAGAGCCGTCGCGCAATTGACCGTGGTCGCAACGGATCGCAGCGAGGCTCTCGATGCTTTGAAGCGAATATACTCCGAAGTCGGACTGAAGGAAGGCGACTTACCTGGCCTCAGGGCGCTGTTGGAGTCATTGCCGCACTACCTTCGGCTGAAGGGCGAGGCGACCCGGCTGGAAGCCCAGATCGCGCTGGATCGCGAGGCACTTACGGATGCAGGCGAAGCCACGCTTGCGGAGAGCGATGTTGCGACCCTTGAAGCGCTCCAGGTGCAGTTCTCGCGGGCGGCGGAAGAGGCGCCAAACCTGCGAAACGAGATTGCCGAGATCAACACTCAGGTTGCCGCGGCGAAGCGCAGCAGCAAACTGCAGGAGCTCATTGCTGTTCGCGAAGAGGCCCGCGCAAAACTGGCAGAACGACGAGAGGAGGCTCTCTTCGCCCAAGCTGGAAAGTTTCTCATTGATGCGGTCGAAGAGGAATATGAGCAGACACAGATGCCTCGTGTCTTAGAGCTTGCGCGCGGTCATTTTTCGACCTTTACGCATCATAAGTATGAGTTGCGTCTGAGCAGGGAGACCAGCGCCCCTCAGCTATTCGCCATTGAGCTTCAGAGTGGTGAGGGTCGGAGGCTGGATGAGCTGTCAGATGGTACCCGTGCCCAGCTACTGCTGGCGGCGCGCATCGCGTTTGCCGAAGAGGTTGAGCAAGGGAAGGTGCTTCCCTTGTTTCTCGACGAGGCTCTCGATCAAACCGATCCCGCACGGTTTGAGGCAATCGTACGCAGCCTTGGCCAGATCGCGAATGATCAGGACCGACAGATCTTTTATCTCACAAGTGATCCTTCCGATGTCGAGCGGATTCGGCGTGCACTCGCGGTTGACCATCATGAAGTCGCCGCGGCTATGGACCTCGGCCAGATCCGTTTGAACGCCGCGAGTGTGGGTGGTCCAGACGCGCTTGACGTTCCAGCCCGGCCAGCTGTCCCGGAGCCAACAGGTTTGTCGGCTATGGAGTATGGCGCCAAGCTCGGGGTCCCCTTATTTCAGCCAGCACTTGGTCATGCGGCGCAGCACTTCTTCTATGTCCTGTCGGATGATCTCGATCAGTTGCGAGCCCTGCTGGTCCATCATATTGAACGGGTCGGGCAATGGCGAACGGTTGCAACTTCTGGGCTCGCCGAAAGATTGGGTTCGGATCAGATCTCTGCAGCGGAGATCACGGCTCGGACCGAATTGCTCGAGGTCTTCTGCGAATTGTGGAAACAGGGCAGGGGGCGCCCCGTCGATCGCGAAGCGCTCGAAAACAGCGACGCCTTAACTGCGCGCTACCTTGACGACGTCGTTGTGATCGCTGCGGAGATCGAAGGGGATCCAGAGCGGCTCTTGACCTATCTTGAAACGAGCAAGGATCCGCGGCTCAAAGGCTTTCGAAAAGCCAGTATCGAGGGCCTGGAACAGTATCTGCGTGACGAGGGCTATCTCGATGACCAAGCTATCTTAGACGAATCCGAGCTCCGCTTGCGTGCATTGGCCAGTCCCGCAGCGAACCATCTGCCAACCGGCGCTGCAAGCGACTTGATTCATCGATGGTGGGCTCTCTCACAGAGAACGACTTTGAATCCGGCTTCAGGTGCGCCCCCGTCTGACCTATCGGGGTCAGCCTGAATAACGGGTATCGCTGACGCAAGGTCGACCTAGGCAAGTGCCAGTTCGGCCGCACCGGGAGCGGCATCGGAGGACCTGTCCCCAACGCGCTCGCGCCCGCCGCGATGAGTGCTGCGGCAATGTCTTGACGACTCCTAGTCCTGTTTGAGCCGACCGAACTTCCCCCTGTCCTAAGAGGGGACTGCGTCCCCCGGGCGGTCAAGGCCAAGCCCCTGTGGGGCGCTGCCGGGGCGTGTCCCCAGTCTTCCGCGCCGTCTCCGCGGAGCTCTGCCGGCTTGTGCAGACCGGGTGATTCCCCTCGACCCCGGCCGCGGCCTGTGACCGCCACACCCCCGCTCATTGCCGCGTGGCTAGCCGGTTTGCAGCGAAAGCGCAAACCGCAAAGCCAAGGAGATGAATGTGAACCGGCCTGCAAAAGTGACCCCGTAGCGGGGTAATCGGCGTCCAATACTGACCCCCTTGCATTGATGTTGATGATGCTCCCGAGGCTATCGGGAGCAGGTTGGGGATGTTGGTCGTGGAGACGATTGCAAAGGTCCGTCGCGCGTATTTTCAGGACAGGAAGTCGATCAAGCAGATCTGCCGCGAGCTGCGGGTGTCGCGGAACACGGTGCGCAAGGTCATCCGGTCCGGCGCGACCGAGTTCAGCTACGAGCGCAGCATTCAGCCGCAGCCGAAGATCGGTCCGTGGCGGAACGAGCTCGACCGGTTGCTGGTGGAGAACGCGCAGAAGCCGAAGCGCGAGCGACTGACCCGCATCCGGATCTTCGAAGAGCTTCAGGCTCTCGGTTACAAGGGCGGCTACGATGCCGTGCGGCGCTACGCGGCCACGTGGGCACAGTCGGTGCGCGAGGCATCGGCGGCGGCCTACGTCCCGCTGAGCTTCGATCCCGGGGAAGCCTACCAGTTCGACTGGAGCCACGAGATCGTTCTGATCGACGGCGTGACCACGACGGTGAAGGTGGCGCATGTCCGGCTCTGCCACAGCCGGATGATGTTCGTGCGGGCCTATCCGCGCGAGACCCAGGAGATGGTGTTCGACGCCCACGACAAGGCGTTCGCCTTCTTCGGCGGGGCCTGTGCGCGAGGCATCTACGACAACATGAAGACGGCGGTGGACACGATCTTCGTCAGCCGCGACAGGGCCTACAATCGGCGGTTCCAGCAGATGTGCGGGCATTACCTGGTCGAGCCGGTCGCCTGCACGCCGGCCTCGGGCTGGGAGAAGGGCCAGGTTGAGAACCAGGTGGGCGTGATCCGCCGGCGGTTCTTCGTGCCGCGGCCGCGCTTCAAGAGCTACGCCGAACTCAACGCGTGGCTTCTGGATCGGTGTACCGCCTGGGCCAGGAGGCATCCCCATCCCGAGCTGCGCGACCGGACCACCTGGGAGGTCTTCGAAGACGAGCGCTCGAGCCTGGTGCCCTATGCAGGCCCATTCGACGGCTTCCATGCCGTGCCCGCTTCGGTCTCGAAGACCTGCCTCGTCCGGTTCGACAAGAACCGCTACTCGGTGGATGCTCGCGCTGTCGGTCGCCCGGTCGAGATCCGCGCCTATGCCGAGCGCGTGGAGTTCTGGCAGGACGGAAAGATCGTCGGCGAGCATGCGCGCGCCTTTGGTCGCGACAAGGCGATCTACGACCCGCTGCATTACATTCCGGTGCTCGCCCGCAAGCCTGGCGCGCTCAGGAACGGCGCGCCCTTCAAGGATTGGGACTTGCCGCCGGCGATGCGGCGCATCCAGCGCAAGCTGGGCCACGTGCCGAATGGCGACCGCCAGATGGTCGACATCCTGAGCGCGGTTCCGACTGACGGGCTGGACGCCGTCGAAGCGGCCTGCGCCGCAGCACTGAGCGAGGGCGTCCCCGCCTCCTCTGTCGTTCTCAATATCCTTGCGCGCCGCCGCGAGCCGGCGCCGCCAGTGACCATCACGACACCGGAAGCACTGCGCCTGAGCTGCGAGCCGGTTGCCGATTGCAGACGCTATGACAGCCTCAGGAGACGAGACCATGGAAAGATCACAGGTGCTGGGCGCGATGGGCCAGCTCAAGCTCTACGGGATGAAGGCGGCCTATGACGAGATCATCGCCACGGCCGTGAAGCGCCAGCACGAGCCCCAGCAGATCGTCGGCGACCTGCTGGACGCAGAGATCAGCGAGAAGCAGGCACGGTCGATCAAATACCAGATGACCATCGCCAAGCTGCCGCTGGCCAAGGAAGTCGACGAGTTCGACTTCGAGGACACCCCGGTCAACGAGACGCTGGTGCGCGACCTCGCCGGTGGCGAGTTCCTCGAGCATCAGCGCAACGTCGTGCTGATCGGCGGCACCGGAACCGGCAAGTCGCACCTGGCCGTCGGTATCGCGCGCGCCTGCATCCGGAATGGCAAAAGGGGCCGCTTCTTCAACGTCGTGGACCTCGTGAACAAGCTTGATGCCGAGGCGCGTGATGACCGCCAGGGCCGCACGGCCGATCTGCTCTGTCGACTCGACTTTGTGATCCTCGACGAACTCGGCTATCTGCCCTTCGCCCAGACCGGCGGGCAGCTCCTCTTCCATCTGATCAGCCGCCTCTATGAGCGCACCTCCATCATCGTCACTACCAACCTCGACTTCGGTGAATGGCCCAGCGTCTTCGGCGATGTGAAGATGACGACGGCGCTGCTCGACCGGCTCACCCATCACTGCGACATCGTCGAAACCGGCAACGAGAGCTGGCGCTTCAAGACACGCGCGTGACGTCCGCAAAAAAGGCCACTGCCTCCGGGCGGAAACTCCGGTCGGGCTAAGCCCTCCCTGCGTTCCCGCCCGGAGGCATTCTCATCCTGATCGACGCCGCCCTCTCATCTTCATTGTCGTGCTGCAAGCTCCGCCGGATCGAGCCAGCCATCCATCCATCGAAGGGGGTCAATCTTGCACGCCGATAGGGGGTCAGTTTTGCGTGCCGATTGACAATCGGCTTCGTCGCGCTGGAGGAAAGCGTGTTCGGGATGAACTTCTGGGAAGGCAGCTAGCCTCTCTCAGCCAGCCGCCGTCCGACACTGCGGTCAGATACGGTCGTGCTTCGCCTGACGTCTCGAGCAGCATGTGCTCGCTGCCCTTCATCGGTGCGTGTCATTGAGAGGACGGCCCCGTCGTCAGCATCACAGGCTTTGCCCGATGTGGTGCAAGTTCCTGTGGCGGCGGCTGCGGGGGAGCCAAGGGTCTGTCATGTGCGCACTGGGCCGCTGGCGTGTGCGGCGCTTTGGGCTGCAGATGTGCGCAGACCTGGCCGTTTCCTGTTCCGGATCCCGCTCTAACGATTGCAAGCCTTGCCGATCACCGGATCGCAGACCGCTCGTGGATGCCCTGACGGCGTGTCAATGGGCTGCCCGCACCACTCCGGCGCCAGCGCCGGACCGTGTGGCCCATGACACGTCCCCGTCGGTCCGCGTGCATCCGGGACATCGGCTCGCAATCAAGCGGGCCTCGAACGAAAGGAAACCACCATGACCACGACAAACACCACTTCCCAGGACGTCCGCACCGACAACGGCAATCAGCCCGACTGGGTCGCCAAGTCCCCCCGCGGCAGCGGCCGCAACCAGCGCCTGGAGCGCATCGGCGTTGCCTGGAACCGGGACGACGGCGGGATCTGCCTCCGGCTCGTCGGCACCCAGATCATCACCGAGGACGTCTATCTCTACCCTCTGGGAGACGGTCAAGCCGAAGACGCCTAGACAGTCCCTCAGGCGGCCAACAAAGAGCGGCGCTGACAGGATCAGCGCCGCTCTTCCTCTGTTCTGGAAACTTGCTGCAGTCCGCGCGTCAGCCCGATGGCGTCAGCGGCACGTGATCCTCACCGCAGATCAGCAGCGCTTCGTGCTTGGCCCAGGCCTTGAGGCCGCAGGCCGGGCATGAATAACGCACCCGCACGCCGCTCTTGCGGCGCCTGGCGGTCGGCGAATGCGGTGCTCCGGCATCTGAACCGGCGACCGGACTGTCGCCATCTCCGTCTTGCGCGCGATCATCCAGCGGTGCCTCCTGCCAGGCGATCGCGAAGCCAGTGGCGATCAGAAGATCGGCCTGTTCGGCGAAGGGACCGCCGTCGACGATCAGATGCGTCATCTGATCGCCGAGCTCGCGGCCACCGGGCTTGCCGGTATCCGTGGGCTGCAGGCCGAGGCTCTTCATCTTCTCTGCCCACTGGCGATTGTGATAGCGCCCGCGGCCCGGCGTGCCGTAGTGCTGCTGCCACAGGTGCACCATCTCGTGCACCAAGGTCGACAGTGTCTCTGCCGTCGACCGCTCCCGGAAATAGACCGGGTTCATGGCGATCTCATCGCAGCGCGTCTCGTCGCCGCGAATGAACCGTCCGCCCGAGAAGTAGCCGAGCGAGCGCGACTTGCGCTGGAAGGTGATCAGGCAGCCCGGCAACAGGGTCTCAAACAGCGTCCAGTTGAAGTGATCGAAGGCCTGCTGAAAGGCCTGGTAGGTCTCCTCCGTCGGCCTGAGCTCGAGATTGGGGCCGGATGCAAGTGGCATTGGAATGTACACTCCATGGGCGTTTGGTTTGCCGGTGAAGTGCGGATCATGACCGGGTGGCGGAGAGGAGTGCCTCGCGGGGTCCTCGTATCGCCATTGCTGCGTTGCAGCTTGATATGCGTTTGAGAATCACGTGCAGTGAAGTTAACGAAATCCTAATGTCTATGCTCTATTCTGGAAAATAGGGACGGCGTTAAAAGCGGATGGGTACAAGGTGTGCGCTGGTCGTACCTCCCGACGCGCTCACCTTGCAGGGGGATTTCCCATCCCCCGTTGACACCCCCTGGGAACCCCTAAGCGCCATCGTCCTTGTGGGACGCTGCTGCTAAGGGGTTGGTCGGCCAGCCTGCGGCATCGAGCACGCAGCAGGCCGAGGGCAACGGTGCCCGCCGTTGCATCCGGGCCCAAGGGCGATGTCGCTCTCCCTTCGGCAACCCATCGATCAGGCGTGCGCCACCTGAACCGCGACAAGGGCTCATCGGCGCCCCTGTACCCCCGACCAAAGAGCCTCCGGCGCCCTTTGGAAACCTCGGGCCCGACGCAGGCGCTGCGGGCAGCAGACGTGTGCCATCACCGGACAATCGAACATCTGCCGTTCGAGGAACCGGCGAGGCGTGCCGCGCCCGCCGCATGACACACTTGGAGCGCCCTCAACGCTGAAAGGAGCTGACGAACGCCACCATGACCGAGACGACTCAGAAGCGCCGTGCGCCCTACTCCTACCGGCCACCGAAGAGCCGGGAGCAGGAGTTCGAGCGCCTGCTTGCCGCATCCGGTCTTCCGTTCAACGCGTTCATCACCGAAGCCGTCTTCGGGCGCAGCCGGCACCGACGAGCGGAGCTGCGTTTGCTGGCCAAGATCCTGGGCGAGGCCGCGCAAATTAGCGACCGTCAGCATGAGATATTGCTGAGCTGCGGCACTGACGGCGGCGTCCATCTCAAGCATGACGAGATCCGTGATCTGCTCATCGAGATCCGCGCCGCGCTGTTCGTGTGTATGGGACGCAAGCCGTGATCCCGTTTGCCTCCAGTCGCGGTCATGGCCAGGACCTGGCAACGCATCTGCAGAAGGAGTTCGATAACGAGTACATCGAGGTTGCCGAGATCAGCGGCGCCATTGCCGATGACCTGCACGGTGCCTTCGCGGAATGGGAAGCGCAGGCGAGTGCGCTCACCAGGTGCGAGAACTATCTCTACTCATTGTCGATCAATCCGGACCAGAGGACCAACGGGCCGATGTCTCGAGCGCAGTACGATGACTACATCGCTCGGGTGGAGCAGAGCCTGGGGCTTGCCGGCCAGCCGCGGGCCGTTGTCTTCCACATCAAGAGCGAGCGCGAGCACTGTCATGTGGTCTGGTCGCGGATTGACATGGTGCAGGAGAAGGCGATCCATCTGTCCTACGATCGCGAGAAGCTGATGATGGTGACGCGGCAGTTTGCCCGCGAGCACGACCTGACCTTGGCGCCGGGCTATCACCGCGAGCCGGGCCAGGAGCAGCGCAAGTCACGCCAGCTCAGCCTCTACGAGAAGCACCAGCAGGACAGCACCGGGCTCACCAAGGAGCAGCGCAAGGCGCAGGTCACCGAGGCCTGGCAGCAGAGCGACAGTCCATTGGCCTTCGTACAGGCACTCGCCGACAGTGGCTATGTGCTGGCAACCGGCAAGCGCCCCTATGTCGTTATCGACCTCTATGGCCATGTGAACGCCTTGCCGAAGCTGATCGACGATCGGCAGGTGCGAAGCAAGGATGTCTGCGCCTTCCTGGAGCGCGACTTCGCGACCGATACGCTGCCGTCTGTCGAAGAAGCACAAGAAATCGCGGCAGAGCATCGCAAGGCCCTTGCCGCGTTCAAGGCGAGCGAGCAGCAAGCCAATCAGCGTGAGCTGCTGCGGAAGCAACAGGCCGAGCGTCGGCGTGAGCTCGAAGGGAAGATCGAGGCCGAGCGCTCGCGGCAGAAGGGTGAGAGGCTCAGGCTCGAAGCTTTGCAGCTCGACGAGCGTCGGGCCCTGAAATCAGGCTATCTGGACGAAGTTCGAGCCATTCGGGCTCAGCGTGAAGCCAACCGCCCGACAGGATTGGCCGCCTTCCTGGGGCGCGTCACCGGGATCGAGCTCATTACCAAGAAAGTTCATCGCTACCAGGACAAGCAGCGCTTCGATGCCTTCCAGGAGCAGAAGCAGCAATTGCAGTTTGAGCAGGACGCCAAACGGGTCGAGCAGCAACGGGCGCAGGAGATGCAGTCGCTTGAGCTGGAGCGCAAGCGGCACGCGATGGAAAAGATCGAGCGGAGTGAGCTACGAAATCTGGAGACCGCTGCGCAGAGAGAACACCTGGTGCGGTCTCGTGGCGGGCATGAGCACATGCCATCGCTGACGCTCGAGCTGAGGCCGGGCGGGCGCAAGGCTATACTCTATAAAGCTGCAAACCGACACACGTCCGAACTCGCTCGTGCGACCGCTCAGGTGCGGCGAAATTTTGAGTCAAGCGCTGCTGAGCCAGAACGGCGGCTACATGAGGAATTTGCTCGGTCAGTAGGGGCGCCCGCACTCCAGTCTGAAAAAGTGCGCTCAATTGGAGATTCCGAATCCGATAAACATGGCCTTCGACCAGATCCTGCTGCACAGCCTTCCGGAGAGTTTCACAAGGCTGAGAGGGGCGGCCATCGTCGAGATCGTGGTTGAAGTCACCCTGTCTCTGTGAACGTGATTTGCTCCCCACGATTCTCTCTGCTGACATCGCAGTTCGTCATCTGGGGCATGCGATGCAAAGGAACAGGCACACCGAAGAGCTAATTGCCGACGTGCTGCGCAAGTAGGAGGTCGATGCGGCGACCGTGGAGGTGTTCTGCCGGCGAGGGATCAGAAAGCAGAACTTCCACAGGTGGAAGGCGACGTGCGAAGTGGGACTGACGAACGCCTGGCGCCCGAAGGGGTTGTAAGGTGGAATTCGGCCGCAAAGGAAGCTCCGGACAAAAGCGGTGCTGGACCCGACGATGCTTCAACTGACGATGGCTCCGCAATTTGTTGGACCGTGAAGTGATGATGCACAGGAAGCTGTTCCGATTGTGCCGGAAAGAGATACTAGGAGCCTGTCTGCGTAATGGCGAGCAAGGGTGTGATGTAGTTGTCTTGGGGCAGCGGTGCTGTTGAGTTCGAGATGATGTCCTACTCAGGCGATGCGGTAGCGGATGAGCTTGTCGAGATTGTGGGCGGTGCAGAGCGGCCCATTCATCTCTGACCTTGTGGTATCCCCGCAGCAGGAAGCGGCGGAAGCCGCGGGCTGCTTTGATTTGGCCGAACACGGGTTCGACAGTCTGCTTGTGCAGGCGGTATCGGCTGCGCCGGGCGCCGCGTTTCAGTTTGAGGTCCATCGTTGGCATCTCGTTGCCGGCGGCGATGCGGCGCCGGCCTGTGTCGCCTGGCTTGCCGTGGCGGGCGCTGCCCGGCGTCAGATGGCCGGCGATGGCGCGCCGTTACAGGGCCTTCAGATTGTCCTCGTTGCAGAAGCCGGCATCGGCGGAGAGTTTCTTCGGCTTGCGCCTGCACAACCGGACGGTCTGCTCGACCAGCGGCTCCAGGCCGGCGTAGTCGGCGGCGTTCGTGGTCAGCCTATGGGCGGTGATCATCTGGCGGTGGCTGTCCACCGCGATCTAGCCGTTGTAGCCCTGCACGAAGCCGCTTCGGGTCTTCAGGATGCGGCTGCCGGGATCGCTAAAGTTGTGCTGCCCCTTGTCCGGTGGACAGCCGTCGGCCGCCCGCTTGGGATGGCCCTTCGCCATCATGCCGGTGGAGGGGGCGGGAGCCTCGCCATTGTCCGGCGGCGGCACCTTGGCATCCGCCTCCAGGGCCGCCTTGGCCTCGCGGATCTTGGCCAGCCGTTGCTGTTTGTCGGCCATTCATGGCGGCATCTCGTCGCCGCGCTTTTGGCTCAGTTCGGCGTCCCCCGCCGCGTCCATCCGCTCCGCCTGCTCAAGCCAGGCTGCCACCTCCGCGGCAAGCTCGGCCTCGCGCGTCTTCATCCGCCGTAGCTCATCGCCTTGTGCCGCGAGGCAATGGCCGCAAGCTTGCTGCCGACTAGATGTTTGGTCTCAGGATTTGATGGTGCAATGTTCTCCCTTGATTGGAGGGAGGCACTATGGGCCAAGTACACCATGGCAGCGCCACAACGACTGCGGCGGTCCGTCGAGCGATACAACATAGTCAAGAGAGCCTGAGGACCCTGGCCAGGCGCTACGGGATCAACCCGAAGACCGTAGCGAAGTGGCGCAAGCGTTCCTCCGTGGCGGATCTGCGCACGGGGCCGAGGAGCCCGCGCTCGACCGTCCAGTCGGTCGAGGAAGAGGCGATGATCGTCGCCTTTCGGCAGTACACGCTGCTGCCGCTGGATGACTGCCTGTAGACCCTGCAGCCGACTATCCCGCAACTGACGCGCTCCAGCCTGCACCGCTGCCTGAAGCGCCACGGCATCTCCCGCCTGCCGGACACCGACGGCGACAAGCCGCGCCGCGGCAAGTTCAGCCGCTACCCAATCGGCTACTTCCACATCGACATCGCCGAGGTGCGCACCGCAGAGGGCAAGCTGCACGTGTTCGTGGCGATCGACCGCACCTCGAAGTTTGCTTTCGTCGAGCTGCATGAGCGCGCCACCCAGCGCATCGCCGGCAACTTCCTGGACGCGCTGATTGCCGCGGTGCCCTACAGCATCCACACCGTTCTGACCGACAACGGCAGCCAGTTCACCACCCCCGGCAACGTCAGCTCGGCCGCTCCGGATATCAAGCTGGCCATGCAACGAGGTGAGGTCTTGCGGGCCCACGCCTTCGAGTACGCCTGCGCCAAGGCCGATATCGACCATCGGCTCACCAAGCCGAAGCACCCCTGGACCAACGGCCAGGTCGAGCGCATGAACCGCACCATCAAGGACGCCACGGTCAAGCACTACCACTACGACGACCACGGACAGCTGCGACGGCATCTGACCGACTTCGTTGCCGCCTACAACTTCGCCCGGCGCCTGAAGACCTTGAACGCCCTCACACCCTACGAAGCCATCTGCAAAGCATGGTCAAACCAGCCCGAACACTTCACCGCTGACCCGCACCATCGAATCCGGGGACCAAACATCTAAAGGCCCAGATGATGTAATTCAATGCTTGCCGACCTCAAGATACGGGAGGCAAGGATGGCGTTCCCGGTATCTCTGCGTATTGACTACAATGCGGCTTTGACGCGGGCGGCGGCGCGCCGGGCCGGTGATGCGGCCCAGGCCCGCCGGCTGCCGGCCATCGCGGCCGTGTACGACAACCGCTCGCGCAGGGAGATGGCCCGGGTCGGCGGCATGAACCGGAAGAGGATGCGCGACTGGGCGCACCGCTTCAACGACGAAGGGCCTCAAGGCCTGGTCAACCGCAAGGCGCCCGGCGCGGACTGCAAACTGTCGGTCGAGCAGTTGGCGGAACTGGCCAATATTGTGGAGACCAGACCTGACCCCCAGACAGACGGCGTAGTGCGCTGGCGCTGCATCGACCTGCGGGCTTTGATCCAGAAGTTCTTCCGCGACTCTTAGTGTCCGGCCCGAAAAGAGTTGAGTGATTTCAGTCGGTTGTGATTGGGTGGTTGTGGACCAAGCCGCCGGAGACACAACATGTGGACTGAAATCACTCAACTCTTTTCGGGCCGGACACTCAGACCGGGCGACATCGTCGTTCTCGACAATCTCGGCAGTCACAAGGGCCAGGCCGTGCGCCAAGCCATCCGCGCCGTCGGAGCCAGGCGGCTCTTCCTGCCCCCCTACAGCCCTGATCTCAATCCCATCGAACAGGCCTTCGCCAAGCTCAAACACTGGCTTCGCCAAGCCCAGGCACGGACCATGGCGCAAACTCACGATGCCATCGCCAAGGTCCTGCAACGCTTCCAGCCGCACGAATGCGCCGCATTCTTCGAAAACGCAGGCTATGCTTCCACCTAACCCGATCCCGCTCTAACGGCACCCCAAATCAGACAAACCGCTTTTCCGCAGTCTGCTAGCGCGGCAGGCCGGCAAAGGAATGCATGCTGTTCTTGCCAGTCCGCCGGCCACAATCTGCGTGTCGCCTTGAACGTTCTGATACTTTTCCTTGTCTGTATCCTAGTGAGCCAACCTTCGACCTATGCTGAAACGGGCACTTGCCAACGCCCCCTTGTTCTTGCCACATCAACCGTTTAGACCTTTTTAAGGTCGACTCTTTGGCCGTCTCAGGGAAGAGGGCGAGCACTGCCGTCCGCGTTCAATATGCGGGCGCCCTTGCCGGAGCTGCCCAAAACCAGGAATTCGCCGGACCCGTAGCCCGCATCCTTGGGGATACGCAGTAACCGACCTTCGCCCGCGGCTTCGCTTTGTGGCCGGACCGAGATCACCTTCGCCTGCCGCGCCGAGGCAAGCGCTTCCGCTACCGTAGGGCTTTGCCCAACTTTCTCTACATTCAAACGGGTCGGAAACAGGACGGTGCGGCGGTCGGCATCCGCGTCCTCGCAGACCTGACGCGGTGTGATCCAGATCGAATCAACTGATTCACGACCGTCATGCTGCAAGATTTGATCGAGCGGCGCTTCCGCCAGAAAGAAATGGGTATCGAACCGTTTGGGCATGTGCGGCGGGGTCACCCAATGGGCGAAATGCACCAGCCGGTCGAGCGCCAGCACCAGCCCCTCTTTCTCGATCATATCCGCAAATCCGATCTCGCCGTTCTCGACGGCCTGGCGATAGGTTTCGCCCAGCGCGGCGGCGCGGTCGCTCGTCAGCAGCGGGCCGCCGGGTTCGGTGCGAGCGAACAGAACACCGCATTCTTCGAACGCCTCGCGCGCGGCGGCGATCAGTACCGGGAACATCGCTGCATCGACCGTGTCAGCCCTGTCGCACCGCTGTTGCAGGCGCGGATCGGAGTCGTTCGGGTCAACGGAGCCGCCCGGAAACACCAGCGCCCCGGAGGCGAACTCGATCTGGCGATGCCGGGCCACCATGAACAGTTCGAGACCTCCGGTACTGTCACGGGCTAGCATTAGCGTCGCGGCAAGCCGGAGGGGAACAGGATCGCTCATCGGTATAGGCCTCGAAAGTATATTTATTGGAGGGTGCCGCCACCGGATACCGATTTTGAAGCCAGTCCCAATTCGGCCACCCCGCGTGACAGCCGTAGCCGCTGCACAGAGCCTCTGAGGGCGGATCTTCTGCCCGCCCCATTGGCACTATTCGGCGACGGTGTTGGAGAGGCGCTCCACCGCTTCGGCATAGTCCTCCATGAACTCATAGACGACCGTGCGGCAGGACTTTTCCTCATTCATCAAGCCCACTGTCTGGCCGACGAAATAGGCAGCGACTTCCTTCGCGCCGTCATGGCCGCCCTCGGCGAGCTTGTCCACCTTGACCATGGCCGGACGGGAAAGAATTCCTTGCAGCGGCATATCTAGGGGCTCGGGCGCATCTTTGGACGACCAGGCGTCGGACCATGCTGATTGCAACTGGCGGGTCGGCTTACCCGTACGGCTGCGCGAACGCACGGTGTTGGCCGATGTCGCTTTCAGCATTTTCTCTTTGACGGTTGGAGTGGTCTCGGCCTCTGAAGTGGTCAGCCAGACCGATCCGCACCAGACACCGGATGCGCCCATCGCCATGCAGGCCGCCATTTGCCGGCCGGTGGAGATACCGCCCGCGGCGAGCACATGCATATCCGGATAGTCCTTGATTGTCTCCAGCACCTCCGGCACCAGGACGATGGTGGCGATTTCACCACAGTGGCCGCCCGCTTCGCCGCCCGCGGCGACCAGCACGTCTACGCCCGCTTCAGCATGTTTGATTGCATGGCGGCGGGAACCGGTCAGCGCACCGACCAGCATGCCGCGCGAATGCGCTTCTTCGATTATCTCCGCCGGCGGCACGCCGAGAGCATTGACGAACATCTTGATTGGATGGCGGAAGGCGACTTCTAGCATCTTCTTGGCGCCGTCGGGGCGCATGAGCGACGAATCGCGGTCGTCGTATGTACCGTCCCACAGATCAGACGGGTCTATCTGGTGGCGACGCATCAGGTCTTCGATGAACTTCTTGTGTTCATGCGGAATTCTTGCTCTCAGTTCTTCATCGCTGATCTGTTCTTCGCGGCTTTCCATCCGCTGCGGAATCAGAAGATCGACGCCATAGGGCTTGCCTTTGACCTTTTCGTCGATCCACTTCAGTTGGATTTCCAGCAGTTCCGGCGTCAGTCCGACAGCTCCCAGCACACCGAAGCCGCCAGCGTTCGTCACTTCCGCGACCACGTCACGGCAGTGCGTGAAAGCGAAGAGCGGGAAATCGATTCCCAATTTCTTGCAAAGCTCGTTGTTCATTTCCTCTACCTCGTTTGGTTTCTTTTTGCTCGTCTGGGCTGTTCGCTTCAGTTTGTGATCAGCTCCTGGTAGCCGCCTTTGGCGACGGCATCAGCTTTCTCGCGAAACACCGGCGCGCTGCCGCTGTAGCGGGCGACGATACGGATCTGCTTGCCCTCGACGTTCCGGTTGACGCCAGTCATCCAGCTATCCACCTCCGACGACAACAGGCCCTTGTTTCCTTCGATCACGAAGTCGGTCCAGTCCTCGACCGCCGCCCGCGTTGGCTCGGCATAGGTGTAGCCGTTCTCATTCATGAACCGGATGGCGTCTGTCACCCAGTCAACCGCATACTCGATAGAGCGCGGAATATTGCCGAGCGCGGTGTGCGGTCCGCACAGCATGAACATGTTGGGAAAGTCCTCCACCATCATGCCGAGGAACGTCTCCAGGGCCCGCCGCCATTTCTCTTTCAGCTGCTCGCCCCCCGCGCCGCGGATGTCGATCCGGTCGAACGCGCCGGTGATCGCGTCGAAGCCGGTGGCGTAGACGATCATGTCGAACTCGAAGGAACGGTCGTCCGCCAGCTCCAGCCCTGTCTCCGTGACACGCTTGATGGGGTTGTCCAGGATCGAGACCAGTTCGACATTGTCCTGGTTGAACACCTCGTAATAGCCGCTTTCCTGCGGCACGCGGCGGGTGCCGAAGCCGTGGTCGGCTGGGATCAGCAGGTCGGCGACCTTCGGATTCTTCACCCGCTCGCGGATCTTTTTGGCGACGAACTCGGAGACCTCGTCATTGGCGTCGCGGTTCGTCATCATGTCCCGAAAGCCGCCTACCCACATTGAGAAGCCGGGCTCGTTGTACTGGTGCTCCCAGAACGCCTCCCGCTCCTCCTTCGGCACATCGAATGTGTTGCGTCGATCCGGCGTGTGCAGGAAGCAGGTGGCACTTTCCTGGCACTTGCGGAAGATTTCTGGGTATTGCTGGCGGATTTCCTCCATTTCTGCCTTGGAAATCGGCTTGTTCCTGAGCGGCTTGCACCAGTTCGGGCGGCGCTGGAATACGGTCAGATGCTCGGCGGTCTTGGCGATTTCGGTGATTGCCTGCACGCCGGTGGCCCCGGTGCCGATCACGGCCACGCGCTTGCCCTCGAACGCTACCTCGTGCTTCGGCCAGAGCCCGGTGTGATAGGCTTCGCCCTGGAATGACTCCCGGCCCTCGACCTTTGGAAAGGTCGGCGCGGACAGTGGCCCGACTGCGGTGATCAACAGACGCGATGTGAAGCTTTCGCCGCTCTCAAGCGTGACTTTCCAAGAGCGTGTTTCGTCCTGATAATGTGCTGCCGTGACCTTGGCGGAACAGCGTATGTTGCCGCGCAGATCGAACTTGTCGGCGACGTAGTTCAGATAGCGCTCCGTCTCCGGCTGCGGCGAGAAATGCTCTGTCCAGTCCCATTCGTCCAGCAATTCCTGGCTGAAGGAAAAGCCATAAGAATAGCTCTCACTGTCGAAGCGCGCGCCGGGATAGCGGTTCCAATACCAGGTGCCGCCGACGCCGCTGCCCATCTCAAACACCTGCACGTTCATGCCCAGGTGATCGCGCAGCCGTAGCAGTTGGTAGAGACCGGAAATGCCAGCGCCAATGATGATAGCGTCGAAATCCGAGTCGGTTGCCGTTTTCGGATTCGGGCGGGTCAAGCTTTGTAGGTCTTCCATTGGAGGCCTCCATCAAAAGAGGGACGCGGTAGCGAGACACAGAGCTGCCGACGGCGAGTGTTCATGCCGATGCGCGACGCCCCATGATCCAGGCGGGTATCAAGGCAAATAGCCCCATCTCCGCCAGCAACCAGAGTCCGCTGCTGAACCCCTGGGTTAGCGTTTCCCCCAGCACGGCCTGCCCTAGATGGTACAAGGCGATTTCGGAAGCTGTGTCAGCGTCTAGTCCAGTGCTGCCCTGCATCGCGAGCAATTCGCTCAGATGGCCAGCTGTCGCCCAGTTTGGGGGTATCTGTGTGATCGTGTAGGCATCGGCAAAAATCGCCAGTCCACTCTCGTATGCAATAACAGTTGCCAATATCCCTCCGGAACTTCCGAGCTGGCGGAAAAATGGAGCATGCGCGAGCCAGCGCTGACGCTCTTTTGGGGCAAAGTCCGTAGACCGGTCGCGTTCAAAGTAGGATGGATCAAACCGAGGCCAAACCGCTGGACGAGGGTGTAGACGACAAAAGCTCAAAAGGTCGTATTGACTTCTGTACCGGCCATTCCCGCGGAACCAATGGCCACGAACACGAAGCCGCTGACGAGCATGAACACTATAATTGCAGCGCTTGCGGCGAGAGACCCGGTCGAGATCTACTGCGCTCGATCCTGGCCGATACCGAATTCGCCCATGATCTTCGGAAATGCTACATTGACGATCTTGGACGAAAGCAACATCGAAGTGGCACTCACCATGGCCGTAACCGTTGCGAGCAATCGATAAGCTTCGCCGTACCGGCCACACAAACCTTCCGTGGTTTCTTCGCTCATTCACTGCACTTATGGCATAGCGAAACGCCGACACAGCTCTAATATCCTTGTCATTGTACCCTATGTCAGGCGTAAAAACGAACGACTGCTCGGCCGGGTGCAGTGACGTCACCGCCCTCGACCTTGACGTAGAGAGAGAATTCGGCCTGTTTTTTCTTCGGATCGATCGATTCGACCTTGCCGCCCGACAACATCGTGTCGCCGATATAGCCGGAACGCCGGTTGGAGTACTCGAACTCCACCAATTCACCGTCGTCGCCGAGCCAATTCAGCACGGCTTGGGTCAGCCAGTCGCCCTGCAGTGGCCCGTCGACCACCACGGCCGGGTGTTTCTCCACCTCTTTTGTGTAGATCTCGTCGTAGTGGATGCGGTGCGCGTTCCAAATGGCAGCATTGTAGAGAAACAGCGATACGTTTGTGGGAACGTAGCGACGTTCGGGCAAGGCGACGCCAGGTTTGATGTCGTTGAATTTGGGCATCGGTTCTCTCCTTCAGCGCACGATACGGGTCTGGATCTCTTCGACCACGGGCTCGCCCGCCTCGGTCTTTACGTCCAGCTTGTAGACCAGAAAGATCAATGGCCCTTGGGAGCCGGACTTCTCGTACATGTCGGCCAGCGTGCGGGTCGCCACCAACTGGTCGCCGGGTTTGACCGATCGGAAGTAGCGGGTCTTGGTGCCGCCGGCCATGACACGCTTCAGCGGCAGGTCCGGCAACAGGGACGCGTTAGCGATACCGTCCGGGCCGAGCTTGTCGATGGGCACAATTGGACGCAAAGCGCCAAATAGAAACATCGGCGGCGCCTCGTCGCCATTCAGGTATTTGTCCAGAATTTGCTCAGTCGAAACCGAGTACTTGATGATATCCCGTCGGCTCACCTCCACATGCACCGGCGGGTCTTCTGCGCCGATCAACTTGCGCGCTTCTTCCGAAATCAATCCCACTCTGGGCTCCTCCTTATTGATCTGGCGACTTGATGGCAGTGGAAAACGCTGCGAAGCCGTGATCTCATCGTTTCCGCAGCATGTCCGGCGGCCCGAAAATTGCACCGCAGCCTTTCCCCGTGACGGCCGGTCCCACTCATCCTTGCGCGGCGCCGGTTGCGTGCCGGTGGGCGAAAGGCGGGTTCTGCGTAATCTGATCCGCATGCTATCCTGAGTCGGCAACGATCCCTTGACCCGAGTCCAATTCTAACTAATGATAGATAGATAAAGCAGGAGACACAATGCAAAAAAAGGCCCCTTTGGCGGCTGTGCCATCGATGCCGAATGGCACTAGGGAGAAAATTTTAGACGTATCGGCTCAGATTTTTCGGATCCGAGGCTATTCCGATACCACAATGAAACATATTGCCGACGCGACCGGTATCAAAGCTGCCAGCATATACTACTACTTTAAATCCAAGGATGACCTGGTTGAGGAGGTGCTCAATCTCGGTACATTGCGAGTGTTCGACGCGGTTCGCCAAGCGATCGACAGCCTTCCGCCGGAAACCTCATCTCGCGAAAAGATGGTATTGGCACTCAAAACACACCTAAAACTACTTCACACGCAAGGCGACTACACAGCAGCAAACATCCGCTTGTTCCCCGAAGCGCCTGCGCCCGTGGTCAAGCGGCATATGAGTGTTCGGCGCGCCTATGGCCACTACTGGCAGGAGATGCTGAGCGAAGGACAAGCACAAGGGGCAATCGCCAAATCTCTCGACGTCGAAATTATCCAAATGTTGTTGCTCGGCGCTCTTAACTGGTCAGTTCAATGGTACAAGCCCTCGTTATATCAACTGGAAGACGTATCGACTTCAGGTATTTCATTGCTGTTTGACGGGCTTTTTCATGCAGATGAGGCGGCGGCGAACGGCGAGAAATAACCCTAAGAGAGGTACTACACGAATGACGACCGAGACTGCCCGCAACTGGGTGTCGAAATCGGCATACTGCGATGCGCTTGGCATCGCTTTCCAAAGCGCCGGCGACGAGGAAACCACCCTAGTGCTGCCCTTCCGCAAAGAAAACACCAACCAGACGGGCGTTCTGCATGGTGGGATCGCAGCATCGCTAGGAGCCGCCACGAGCATGGCCATGGCACTGCATGTCCTGCCGCCGGAAAGCGGACCGTTCCACACCGCAAACTATTCGATCAGCTACCTGACTGCTGCCGTCGAAGTCGATTTGGTTTCGCGCGCGCGCCTTGTGCGCAAAGGCCTCGACCTGGCCTTTATCGGCATTGATATCGAGGCAGCCGACGGCACAAAGATCGCCGCGGCGCAATCGGTTGTCCGCGGCCGCAAAAACCAGACCAGCCCCGTTCTCGCCAAGGCCGAAGAGCCACCCCTCGCTACCGTCACACCGGCCAATCAGACCCGCATTCGCGAAAACGCGTTCATGGGCGGCCGCGGTATGGAGATTACGGTTCAGGAAAACGGCGTCGCGATCATGACCATGCCCGGCTTGCCGCAAAATGCGGAAGCCGGCGGCGGCATGCATGAGGGGGCAATTCTAGGGTTGATGGATTCTTGCGGTGCCATGGCTTGCTGGGGCGTTACCGGCTTGGGCCAGTTCCGCGCCTCGACTCCGGCAATCCAAGCGAGCATCCTCGGACCCGTGCCGCTGACCGATGTCGTAGCAAGCGCAGAGATCATGCAGCATGACGGCGAAATTTTCTGGGTGGACGTCAATATCGCAGATGCCACAATGCGCGAAATCTGCGCGCGCGCGACGGTGCTTTACAGGATTGTCACGTAGTCGTCCGTGAAGAACGCGCAAGCCTTTGATGTGTCGGTCGTTTGAAGCACTTGGCAAGTATTGGAGTTTGCACGAAAGCGCGGTGTGCACGGCGCCATCAAGCGCGAGCTGCGCCGAAGATCGGCCATATGAAGTGACGTGACCCCCAGCTTTCCCCCAGCTGGGATTAGAGCCGGACCGCGTTGTTGCGCATGAGCGCGGTTGAAGCAATGGGCTGCGTAGCGGAGCCCGCAGGGCGTAGCGAAGCAGGCCATTGCTTATCCAGTTCGGCGGCGAATGCCGCCGGGGTTGCGTAGCCGAGGGACGAGTGCGGTCTCTCCCGGTTGTAATCCTCGACCCAGGCAGCGATCTCGACCCGTGCATGGGCCATGCTTATGAACAGCGTCTCGTTGAGATGGCGTAGTCGGGGCTCGGCGCCCGACGCCGCCGGTGGTCTTCTTACCGGCATGATGCTGCTGGCAAGGAGGCGATGATGCGCAAGCTGCATGCGGGACTGGACGTGTCGCTCGAGATGACGAGCATTTGCGTCGTGGACGACGATGGCGTGATCGTCCTGGAGGCGAAGGCCGCTTCGGAACCGGAGGCGATCTTCGGTGTCCTTTCGGGAATCGACGGAGCGTTCGAGCGGGTGGGCCTGGAAGCGGGGCCGCTCTCGCCCTGGCTCTTTGCCGGTCTGACCGCCGCCGGGTTGCCGGCGATCTGCATCGAAACGCGGCACGCCAAGGCGGCGATGGTCGCCATGACGCGCAACAAGAACGACCGCAACGACGCGAGATCGCTAGCGCACCTGATCCGTTCGGGCTGGTTCAAGGCGGTCCACATGAAGTCCGCAGAGAGCCAGGAGCTGCGAGCGCTGCTGATCGCTCGCGAGTTCTTCGTCAACAAGCTGCGCGACCACGAGAACGAGATCCGCGGCCTGCTCCGCCCCTTCGGTCTGAAGGTCGGCCATGTTGCCGCGCGGGACTTCGAGAGCCGTGTGCGGGAACTGGCTGCCGGGGTTCCGCTGCTGGAGCTGTGCATGGCGGCCTTGCTCAGAGGTCGGGAAGAGATGCGGCGCCAGCTCGCCGGGCTTCATCGCGAACTGCTGCGTGTCACCGCGAACGACGAGCTCTGCCGGCGGTTCATGACCATACCGGGCGTCGGGCCGGTCACCGCCCTGGCCTTCAAGACAGCCATCGATGATCCGGCCCGCTTCCGCAGATCGAGCGATGTGGGCGCTCACCTTGGCCTCACGCCGAGGCAATATCAATCCGGCGAAACCGACGTCCGCGGGCGCATCAGCCGATCCGGCGACGCCTTTACGCGAACGGCGTTGTTCACCGCCGCGCACGTGATGCTGACGCGGTCCCGGCAGTGGACGGCGATCCGGGCCTGGGGCGTGCGGATCGCCAAGCGAAGCAGCCTGAAGAAGGCCAAGGTCGCGGTGGCGAGGAAGCTCGCGGTCGTGATGCACCGCATGTGGCGTGACGACGCGCCGTTCCGCTGGGGCGCTGCCGCCTGAACCGATCCGGGCGAGGCCTCCGGGCAAGCCGGCTGCCGAAGCCCGGCAATAGGTCCCGTCAGGGACGGGGATGAGGCGAAGGCCGCACGAGTGCCTGGTGCTGCTACCGCGCGCAATCACGCAAGCCCGCCGTTTAGCATGGTCCGCCTCACCTTCGACCGCCAACATGCGGCGCGCCATCGAGCCGACCGCGGACAGAAGCATGACCCCATGACGGTACCGATGCCGAGGAAGCTTGACGAGGACGCCCCGACTACAGAAGCAGTTCGTCACGCATGCGACCGTTGAAGCTCTCGACATAGCCATTCTGCATCGGCCTTCCCGGCGCGATGTAATGCCACTCCACGCCGATCTCACCGCACCATGCCAGCACGGCGTTGCTGGTGAGCTCCGTCCCATTGTCGCTGACGATCATGCCGGGCTTTCCACGCTGCGCGATCAGCTCGGTCAGTTCGCGCACGACGCGGCGACCCGAGATCGAGGTGTCCGGCACCGCTGCCAAGCACTCCCTCGTCACGTCATCGACCACGTTGAGCACGCGGAACCGCCTGCCGGATGCCATCTGGTCGTGCACGAAGTCCAGGCTCCAGCGCTGGTTCGGCAGAGCCAGAACCGTAGCAGGTGCTCTCGTGCCGACAGCACGCCTGCGGCTTCGTCGTCGCCTGACCGCCAAGCCTTCCTCGCGGTAGAGCCGCTGGGTCTTCTTGCGGTTGATCATGATCCCCTCCCGGCGCAGCAGGATATGCAGACGGCGATAGCCGAACCGGCGGCGCTGGTTGGCCAACTCGCGCAGCTTCTCGCGCAAGGCGGCATCATCGTCCCGTGTGGAACGGTAACGCACGCTCTTGCGATCGGCATCGATGACACGGCACGCCCGCCGCTCGCTCATCCCGTGGCAGGCCTGGAGATGAGCGACAGCTTCCCGCTTCGCGGCGGGCGTCAGAACTAATGCGATGACCCGCCCTGTCCTTCCACGCACATTCGGCGGACTGAGAAGGAGGTAATAATGAGCATACGCAACCAACCAAGAGACGCATCCGTGTTCGGCATCGACATTGGCAAGACGGTCTTTCACGTCGTCGGCCTCGATGCCGCCCACGCACCGATCCAGAAGGCAACGTTCAGACGAGAGACCTTGCTGCAGTTTTTCGAGCGCGCATCCCCGGTGCTAGTCGGGATGGAAGCGTGCCCCGGCTCGCAGTGGCTGGCACGCAAGCTGCAGGCCATGGGGCATTCGGTCCGGATCGTGCCGGCACAGTTCGTGAAGCCATTTGTGAAGTCGAACAAGAACGACATCATTGATGCGGAGGCCATCGCAGAAGCCGTGACGAGGCCGACGATGCGTTTCGTTGAGATCAGGACTCCGGAGCAGATCGACCTGCAAGCGCTCCACCGAGTACGAGACCGGATGATCGCTCATCGAACGAGGCTGATCAGCCAGATGCGCGCCTTCTGCCTCGAGTATGGCATCGCGATCCACCAAGGCGCGGGCAAGTTCAAGGCCGAGATCCCGCGCGTGCTGGCGGATGAGACCAACGAGCTCACTCCTTCGATGCGTCGCATCCTGACAGAGGTTCACGGCGAGATGATGGAACTCGAGCAGCGTATCGCAACGATGAACCAGGAGATCGAAGACATCGCAGCCCGCTGCGATACCGCACGGCGCCTGATGACCGTGCCGGGCATCGGGCCACTGGCCTCGACCGCTCTACTGGCGGCGGCGGGTTCCGGGCGCCAGTTCGCCAAGGCTCGTGACCTCGCTGCCTGGCTCGGCCTTGTGCCGCGCGAACACTCGACCGGTGGCAAGATCAAGCTGCTCGGTATCAGCAAGCGCGGCAACAAATACCTGCGAAGGATGATCGTCCATGGTGCACGATCTTGCGTTACGCATCTCGACAGGAGCAGAGACCGACTGGGGCCATGGCTCGATGGGCTTGAGAGCAGGATGCACAAAAACAAGGTCACGGTTGCCCTAGCAGCCAAGATCGCTCGCATTGTCTGGGTTATTCTAACCAAGCCGGGTGCCACCTACGAGCGGCGAGTTTCAGCGTTCGGCTGAGCAGCGCCGCCACCAACTGCGAGGTTCGTGAGAGTGATGACGAGACAGTGGACCAGCGCATCGTAAGCCCCTGCAAAAAAGCGGGCAGAAAGCTCGAAGCATTTATCTGGGAACGAGGCGCGCGGATCTCATCAAGGCCTGGCCGCAACAGCGGCCCACTCGCGAGAGGCCGGATACATTTGTGCAGACTGGCACCGTCAACACCAATCGACCCTTGCATGGACAGGGCGGGTCATACATTTTTTGCCAGAAGATCCTTCAATGCGGCCTGATCAAGCATCGCATCGGCCAGCAGACGCTTGAGCTTTGCGTTCTCGCTCTCGAGCTCCTTCAGTCGGCGGGCATCGGACACTTCCATCCCGCCATACCTGGCCTTCCAGTTGTAGATCGTCGCTTCAGATACACCGTGCCGCCGAGCCAGGTCTGCGGTCTTCGCACCCGCCTCAGCCTCCTTCAGCACCCCGATAATCTGCTCTTCTGAAAACCTCGTACGCTTCATCGTCTGTCCTTCCTTCAAGGCCAGACTCTAATCCAACTTGGAGGAAAATCAGGGGGTCACGTCAGAAGGCGGACGGTCTTCTCGACCGCAACTACCTGAAGGGACGCATCGGCGATCAGGTCAACGCCATCCTCTCCGCCGTCGGCTACAATCTGCGCCTCATCCTCAACTGGCTGAGGCTTCCCTTGCGCCTTGTCCTGACAGCCCTCCTCAGCGCACCCGCACACCAATCAGCATTCAAACCGACTTCTTAACTGTCGACTGGATGAGCCCTACGCGGCGACCGGGAACTTCACCGGTACCCGCCGAGGTCCGCGGACCTGACCGCCGGCCCAGGTGACTGTCTCTGGGTCGGTCAGTTCGAACTCCGGAATCCGCGCGAACCAGGTCTTCAGCGCCACTTCCATCTCCATCCGCGCCAGGTTGGAACCGGCGCAGCGGTGCATGCCGATGCCAAAGGCGATATGGCGGTTGCGCTGACGGTCCAGAACCACCTCGTCCGGACGGTCGAACACCTCGGGATCGTGGTTGGCGGCCGGGAAGTTCAACAGCACCTTGTCGCCCGGGCGGAAATGGGCCTCGCCCACCTCGACCTCTTCGGTCACCCGGCGGGCCATCATGACCGGCGAATAAAAGCGTAGCAGCTCCTCGATCGCGGTCGGCCACAGTTCGGGCTCCTTGGCCAGCCGGCGGCGGTCCTCGGAGTGGCTGGACAGATGCCACATGGCCGAGCCGATGGAGCTCCAGGTTGTGTCGATACCGGCAACCAGCAGCAGATTACACATGCCGATGGCAGTGTGGTCGCTGACTGGCTTGCCTTCGATCTCGGCGTTAACCAGCTTGGAGACCAGATCGTTGCCAGGGTTCGCCCGCCGTCCCGGCACCAGCTCGCCGAAGAACTCGCGGATCTTGCGGCGAGACTCCATCCGCAGTTCCGGATGGGTCTGGCCCAGTTCAAGCACGCCGCGAGTCCACTCGGTGAACTCCTCGGCCCGCCCGGCGTCGATGCCCAGCATCCGGGCGATCACCCGCGGCGGGATCTGCTGCGCGTAGTTTTCGGCGGCATCGCAGGAGCCCTTGTCGATCACACGATCGATCAGCTCGTTGCATAGTTCCTCGGTATAGGGCCGGTATTCGTCGACGGCTTCCGGCGTGAAAAACGGCAGGATCAGCCGGCGATAGGCGATGTTTTCGGGCGGATCGGCCGCAATCGGCGGGTTCTCCGTGCCGTAAGCCTTGATCTCGGCGATCAGTTCTTCACGCAACGCGGGATCGGGCGGAATTACGGTGGGCGAGCGCGATGACAGCGCCGGCACCATCTTCACCATCGCCTGGATGTCCTCGTATTTGGTCGGCATCCAGGAGCCGCCCCAGCGCGTGGTATGCGCGATCGGGCATTGCTCGCGCAGATCCTTCCAGAACGGGACCGGGTCGCGCACATACTCGGGGTCGAACAGATCGTAGTCCGTGGCCCAATCGGCCACCGGGCATTGGCCTTCACTCTTGTCTTCGCTCACGACGTCATTCCTCCATCGCTTCACGGACCACGCCATTATTCTTTGTGCTGTTACCGATCCGCCAGAAAATCTAACGCAGATTAGGTAAAATGTCTTGCCTTCTGTTGAAGAGCCCGCCCCATCGAAACCCAGGGCCGGAACCGTCATTCACGGCCCTTCAATGAACCATCAGGAAATGGCGATCGGCAGTTGGCGGGGGCCGCGCACGGTCCCTTCCGAACAGGCCACGTCGCCGATAAGTTCGAAGTCGGGAATCCGCTTCAGCCATTCTTCCAGCGCAACGGTGATCTCCATGCGGGCCAGATTGGAACCGACGCAGCGATGGATGCCGAGGCCGAAGGCCGCATGCCGGTTCTCCTTGCGGTCCAGGATCACCTTGTCCGGGTTTGCAAAATACTCCGGGTCGCGGTTTGCCGCCGGAAAAGACAGCAACACCATGTTGCCTGTCTTCATCGGACAGCCACCGATTTCGGTCTCCTTGACCACTTCGCGCGCCATGGTCACCGGGGCATAGGCGCGCAGGAACTCTTCGACCGCCAACGGCATGAGTTCGGGCTCGGCCAGGAGAC
This sequence comes from Minwuia sp., assembly GCA_965228535.1. GTDB lineage: Bacteria > Pseudomonadota > Alphaproteobacteria > Minwuiales > Minwuiaceae > Minwuia. Next base: position 1,255,548 of record CBDDHU010000004.1, read on the forward strand.
GCTTGCGGTCGTCCGGCACCCGCGAGAGATGCCACAACGAGGAGCCGATGGCGCTCCAGGTGGTGTCGATCCCGGCAATCAGCAACAGGCGCAGCATGCCCAACAGATGCCGGTCGTCCAGCGGCTCCCCTTCGAGACGGGCGTGGATGAGATCGCTGATCAGATCGTCCTGCGGCTCTGCCCGCCGTTCGGCCACCTTCTCCTGGAAGTAATCCGTCATCTCGTCGGCGGCCTTCTGCAGGACCTCGTCGTTGGTGATGCCGAGTTCAAGAATCTCGTGGATCCAGCGGATGAACAGATGGCTGTCGCTGTCCGGCACACCCAGCATGTGGGCGATCACCTTTACCGGGATATGCCGGGTGTATTGCTGCGCGGCATCGCAACACCCGTCGCCGATGAAGTCGTCGATCAACGCGTTGCAGATGGCCCGGGCCTTCGGTTCGAGCTTCGCCATTGCCGCCACGGTGAAAGGTGGCAACAGCAGACGCTTGTAGGGTTTGTGATTCGGCGGATCGGAGGTGATTGGGGGCGACGGCACCACCTCGTCCGGGCGCACGTTGCGCACCACCACACGGCGCGAGGAGAAATGCTCGGTGTCGTTAGCAATCGCCCGCACGTCTTCGTAGCGCGTGGGCAGATAGGCGCCGAGATAGCGGTCGGTATGTGCGATCGGACAGGACTCGCGCAATTCGTACCAGATCGGAAACGGGTTCTGTTGCCAACGCGCATCCAGATGATCCCAGTCGGTCGTCCAGTCGGTGACGGGCATGACCTCGGTCATAATGTGCCTCCCGGCCTATTCCTCGAGGATGTCGATGGCATATTCAGGGCAGTTGTTCACCGCCAGATTGGCTTTTTCCTCCAATCCGGCTGGCACCACCCCCCCATTGGCGGCGGTCGCGTTCCCGAACTCGTCGAGATCGAACAACTCCGGCGCCAGCGCCTTGCAGCGATTGTGGCCCTGACATTTGTCCGCGTCGACTTGTATTCGCATTTTACCGGCAGTCATTGGCAGTCCTCCCATAGTTCGCTGGAATAGTGCGGAAGCAGAACCCCTGTTGGCAATGCCGCTGGCACGACCAAGCGACGGCTGCGACATTTGGCCATAAGATCAGCGATTAAGATCGTTGAGCCGCAGGCCGGGCTGTCGCGTGACACCGCTGGGCACCGAGAAAACGAGGCCGACATGTTATTGGAGAACAAGATCGTTGCGCTGACCGGCGCGGCGTCGGGCATCGGGCGGCAGACCGCGCTCAGGGCCGTGACCGAGGGCGCGACCGTGATTGCCGTCGATCGCGACGAAGCGGGCCTGGCCACGCTGGCGCACGAGGCCGGAGACGCGCTGATTGCAGTGGAGGGTGACGTCACCGACGTCGCCTTTGCCCGCACAACCCTGAACCAAGCCGTGCAGCGCTTCGGCCGGCTGGACGGGACGGGCTGACCACCATCGCCGGCATTAGCCGCAGCGGCGTCGCCCTGACCGACATCGACCCGGCTATCTGGGACGCCATCTTCGCGGTCGACCACATAATACCTGTGGGAATAATTCATATTCCTGCTAATCGTAGAAAATATCTAATTCGTCGCTTGCTATGGAAGCAGGCAGGAGTGGATAGAAGCCGGGCCGTCCGCTTTGCCGGCCAAGGTCTCTATTGCCAGCACTGCTTCCTCCAGCTTGAAGTTATGCGTATGCATCAGCTCCAGCGGCGTATTTCGCGCTTCGATCAGTTTGATCGCGTTTCGGTAGCCGGTCGAAGTAACGCCAATGGCGCCCTTCATTGTGATTTCTTTCATAATCAACTTGTCAGACACAAAATTCGGCAGCGGCCTGTAACCTTTAACACCCGCCAGCACCACAGTGCCGCCAAAACGCGCATAGTCGATGGCCTCCACAGGCGGCTCCACCGCATAGGGCGTCACGTCCAACACCACGTCGGCGCCGTTGCCGTCAGTAATCTCCTTGATCCGCTGTTTGACGTTTTCGTTGGTTGCGTCGATGGTATGGGTCGCGCCAAACTTGCGGGCAAGTTCCAGCTTGGCCTCGTCGCTTTCCAGGCCGGTGACGATGATGTCGCCGGCGCCCGCCTGACGTGCGGCGAGGACGCTAGCTAAACCGCGCTGGCCGGGTCCGAGCACGACCAGGGTGTCGCCTACTTGCAGTTTCGGGACCTCCACCGCCCACCGGTAGCCGGCCCCAAGAGGATTGAACATTACTGCGATTTCAGGTGGCAGGCTCTTGTCGATCTTATGCACGAAGGTGTTCGGGTGAAGGTACATGTGCCGGGCGTAGGCGCCCCACAATCCTGGGCTGTCGTCAAGCGGTATATAGGAATAAATTCTCCGGTTCTTGCAAAGATGGTAGAAACCCATCCGGCAGGGAATGCAGAAGCGGCAGGAGAGCATGGTCTCCACCACGACCCGGTCGCCCACGTCCACCCCCCAGCGCCGGGCGGCGTTGTCGCCGATCTTGGCGATGATGCCTAGCGGTTCGTGCCCCGGAATAACCGGCATCGGGGTGCGCAAATGCCCTTCGTATTGTTCGCAATCGCTGCCGCAGATACCGCATGCTTCGACCTGCAGCAGAGCGGAGTCTGCATCGATATCGGGCAGCGGAATGTCCCGGGGTTCGATTCGGCGGACTCCTGTCTGCACCATCGCCATCGTCTTTTTCGGCAACATTTCCTATCCCTTGCTAGTCTATGAAGGCCGGTTCGCTATTGCGTCAAATAGCATTCTAACTAATAATAGATAGATTGCTATTTGACGCAATAGCAACGCCCCCTCCGGAGAGAGGCTCTGTGGCGTATCGCACAACAAACGTTAGTGAGGAGCATCCCGGATGGCAGCGCCGACAGCAAGAGTTCCGATGCTTGGCGAGGACGAGGCACGCCGCCTTGGCAAAGAGCACGGGGTGCCATCGTCGATGGCGCCACTCAATGTGTTCAGGGTCATGCTTAACCATCCCGTGATGGCGGGATCGGTCAGCGGCTTGCTCGCGAACCTGCTTTACCGGGCAAACAAGCTCGACGGGACGCTGCGCGAGTTGATCATCATGCGTATTGGTTGGCGCACGGGGGCGATGTACGAATGGACCCAGCACTGGCGGGTTTGTATGAACATGAACATTCCTGCGGATTTGGTGCTGGCCGTGCGCGCTTGGCCTAACGCCACCAACCTGACCGATGCGCAGAGGGCCGTGCTGGCCGCGACGGATGAAACGCTGGACGACGGCAGTATCTCGGACGCCACCTGGGCCGAGTGCTGCAAGCATTTGGTGAGCCAGGAAGAGCGCATAGAGATGGTGCTGGCCATCAGCAACTGGCGCACTTTCTCCGAACTGCTGCAAAGCCTGAAAATTCCGTTAGAGGAGGGCATCGAGCCCTGGCTGCCGGACGGCGAAAAGCCACCGGCGGCGGAATAAGGCACTCTCAAATCCGGCAAGACTAAAAGGACTGGCGAAATGGACCTGGAATATTCCGACCGCCACAATGCACTCCAACAGGAAGTGCGAGAATTCATAGCCAAGGAGGGGCACCGTTCGCCCAAATCCGGCGGCGGCCGCAAGCGCCCGGATGCGAAAACCCTGGATTGGCAGGCCCTGCTGCTCGACCGCGGGTATTTCGGGCGCACTATCCCCAAGGAATACGGCGGCTATGGTGCCGAGCCGGATGTTGTGGAATCGGCTATTATCGCCGACGAATTCAATAAGGCCGGTCTCTATCCCGGCATTATGAACCAGGGCATCAGCATGCTGGTGCCGACATTGCTTGAAGTCGGCCGCGAAGACCAGAAAAAGCAATGGGTCGAGACTACCATTCGCGGCGAGACCATCTGGTGCCAGGGCTATTCAGAACCGGGCTCCGGCAGCGATTTGGCCGCCGCCCGCACGAAAGCTGAGTTGGACGGCGACCACTTCATGGTGAACGGCCAGAAGATCTGGACCTCTTCGGCCCACTATGCCGACATGATGTTCCTGCTTTGCCGGACCGAGCCCGATAAGCCGAAGCATGAGGGGCTTTCGTATCTGCTGTTGTCGATGAAGACGCCCGGTATCGAGGTGCGCCCGCTAACCACGATGACCGGCCGGGCCGAATTTAACGAGACCTTCTTCACTGACGTGCGTGTGCCGGCTGACCAGATCGTCATGGGCCGTGGCGAGGGTTGGCGGGTCGCCAACGTTACTTTGAAGTACGAGCGAATGCTGCTTGGCGACCCCAACAGGCTTCTGTATCGGGTGAATAGAATTCGCAATTTGATGGAGCTCACCGAGGTCGATGGTATCCGGATACTGGACTTGCCGGAATATCGCGACCGATTGCTCAAGCTGCAAGGCGAAACGCTGGCCTGGAAGTACCACGGCATGCGCTTGTTGAGCGACATGGCTAACGAGGTGGATTCCGGCGTGCGCCGCCTGATCGTCAAGTATGTGGGCACCATGATGTTGCACCGTCTGTCGTCACTAGCGGTGGACGTAATGGGTGCCGCCGGACTGTCCTACGACCCTCAGGGCGAGGACAAGGACGACGACGAGGCCACGACATGGCAGATCGACTACATGTACGACATCGGCTTGATCATCGGAGGCGGCACCTCTCAGATCCAGAAAAACATCATCGGCGAACGCGGGCTGGGTCTGCCTCGAGAACCCAAAGTGCAAGTGGCAGGGAGGTAGGATTATGCGGTTCGGACTTTCCGACGAACAGAGGATGCTGGACGAATCGGTCCGAGGCTTTCTCGCACGGACCCTGCCTCTGGATGAGGTTCGGCGTTTGGCGGCGGATGGGACCGGCTACGACGCTGCGCTGGCGGGGGGGCTGGCCGAGCAGGGCGTTACCGGCGTCGTGGTGCCGGAGGCCCAGGGCGGTGTCGGGCTGGGGATGGTGGAGGCTGTGGTGGTCGCCGAAGCGCTTGGCTACGCCGTCGCGCCGTTCGGCTTTGTGGGCGCCTGCGTGATGGCTCCGCTCGCCATCATGAATGCAGGCGATGACGGCATACGGTCAGAGTTGCTCAGCCGTATCGCCGTGGGCGAGCGCCGGGTGGCTGTGGACTTTTCGGCGCTTGCCGGGACCACCGGCGCTGCTGCGCTCAGGCTAGACGGCAACAGCATTTCCGGCACCGTCCAGAACCTGTTGGACCCCGGCGAGGCCACCGATCTGTTGGTGGCGCTCGCCGACGGGCGCATGGCACTGGTCGAAGCCGATGCGGCCGGCGTCGCCACGAGCCTGCGCAAGACGGTCGACAGAACCCGGCCGCTCGGCATGGCCACATTCGATGGGGCAAAAGCCAGGGTTCTCGATGCCGGCAGCGGTGTTGCAAAAAGCGTGCTGGAGGCGGGGCGGTTGATGATCGCCGCCGACTCACTGGGCGCAGGCCAGCGCATGATCGACCAGGCGGTCGCCTATGCCAACGAGCGCGAACAATTCGGGCGGAAGATCGGCAGCTTTCAGGCGGTCAAACACATGTGCGCCGAACTGGTTAGCATGCTGGAGCCCTGCCGCTCGATGGCTTGGTATGCCGGGTATGCGCGTGAACACGGGATCGAGGACGCCTCGCTGACGATTCTGCATACGAAATCGCATCTCGGCGAAACCACCCGCGAGGTCTCGCGCATGGCGACGGAGGTGCATGGCGGCATGGGGTTCACCGATCTGCTCGGCCTGCATTTCTGGTTCAAGCGCATCACCTTTGACCGCCAGGTGTTGGGCGGACCGGAGCGGTGCCGGAGCGAAGCCGCAGTCCTGCAAGGCTGGGCCGCGGCCTGATATCTGCCGGATGTGCCGGGAATTTTCTGCACGTTCCGCGGGCGCGTCCCGCAAACCCGCGCATTCACCGCAACCACTTTCTGACGAACGGAGGAAACTTTGCCGAACACCCTATTTGAGCAATGCGCGATCAGCGGCATCGGCGAAACCGCCTATGTCCGCCGCTCGGGCAAGAGTGAGACCGCGCTCCAGATGGAAGCGTCGCTGAAGGCAATCGCCGATGCCGGCCTCAGTCCAAAGGACATCGACGGGGTCATCCCCTATGCCACCGGCTCCGCCGTCGCCGAAGACTTCATTACCAATTTTGGCATTGCCGACCTGCGCCTATCCGCGACCACACCGCTTGGCGGGGCAAGCTGCCTGGCCGCGGTGCAACTCGCGGTCGGCGCCATCGTCGCTGGTACTGCCAATCATGTGCTGATCCCGATCGGCCGTAACGGCTATTCCGGCGCCCGCATCGGCAGCCGCGTTCAGCAACTGCCGCAATTCCGCACCGTCGGCGAATTCGAAATGCCGCTCGGCCAGATTGCGCCGGCTCAGCTCTATGCGCATATGGCCCGGCGCCACATGGAGATGTTCGGTACCAAGAGCGAGCACTTCGGCAAGATCGCGGTTACCTTCCGCGACCATGCGACGAAGAACGACAATTCGTTGATGAAAGAGCCGCTGACCCTGGAGCAGCACCAGACTGCTCGCATGATTTCCGACCCGCTGCGCCTGTTCGACTGCTGTCTGGAAAGCGACGGCGGTGCGGCTATCGTCGTCAGCAGCAGCGAGCGCGCCCGCGATCTGAGATCGCAGCCGGTCTATATCATGGGCATTGCCGAAGGGCACCCCGATTCGCCAAGCGCCATCACCCAGCGCCCGGATATGACCACGCTTGGGACCGCCAAGGCTGCGCCGCGCGCCTTCGGCATGGCCGGCGTCGATCATAAGGACATTGACGTCGCGGAAATCTACGACTGCTTCACCTACATCGTGCTCTGTCAGCTGGAAGATCTTGGCTTCTGCAAAAAGGGCGAAGGCGGCGACTTCGTGGCCAGCACCTCCTTCGGTCTCGACGGGCCGATGCCGGTCAATACCCATGGCGGACTGCTCTCGCAAGCGCACATCATCGGTATGAACCATATCGTCGAACTGGTGAAGCAGCTGCGCGGCCAGGGCGGCAAGATGCAAGTCAAGGACGCGGAGATTGGTCTCGTGACCGGTTACGGCGATATGGGCGATGGCGGCGTCGCCATCATGCGGTGTTAGTCCACGAAGGAATTGGGAAGAAGGATTTGAGGAATATGGAAATCGAACGAGTTCGCCCATCGCCCAATGAGGACACTAAGCCTTATTGGGATGGCCTTAAGGAAGGCCGCTTGCTGTTCCAGAAGTGCGGCGACTGCGGTACGATCCGTCATTATCCGCGCCAGGTATGCGAGAACTGCTTTTCCATGGAGGTGGATTGGATCGAGTCAAGCGGCAACGGCAAGGTTCACAGCTGGACCGTCTCCCAGCACGCCTTCCACCTGTCCTTCAAGGATGACCTGCCGATGACTTTCGTCACTGTGGACATGGACGAAGGCGTGCGGGTTGTCGCTCAGTTGCGAGGCAAAGACGTCGCGCCGACCATCAGCATGCCGGTGCGGATCGTCTTTGAACGGCAGGATGACGACTTGACTGTGCCGGTGTTCTACCCGGCATAGACAACAGGGGGCACCATGATCGAGCCACGAATACTGCGGAAATCGGCAATGCTGATAGAAGTCAGCCGGGTCATGAGACCTCCTCGTTCCCATCAAGTGTCCGTGTGAATAGGTCGTGCAGCGCCGCCTTCACCTCGTCGGCTCCTTGAGGCGCCAGTTCAATGAGACCACCGATCTGCGCATCAAGCTCGTTAGCTCGCGCGTATGGCGGCGAGCGGATCCGCAATGCCCTCACCCGGTTCTGGGAGAGTGAGCGGTAGAAGCACCGCCAGCCAGTTCTTCAGAGCTGTAGCAGGGTCGTCGTCGATGACCGTGCCAATCGGTAGGTCTCGGTAGACCTTTGCCAAGGCGTCAATCACTTCGGCTTCGGGTTTCGGTTCAGCAAGCACAAGCGTGACGGGGCGCCTTGAATGCATAATCTCAAGCGCACGCCCGATGCCCTCGACTATCCGTAAGATACGTGCCTCCTTTTCAAATGCAGTGTCAGCGACGTGCACAAGCTCCGAGGATCGATCAGATCCAACAAACGCGGCGGGTAGGTTGAAGGTCTGTTCGGCAATTGAAAGTGGGCGCGGCAGACGGCGGTAGCCTGCCGATTCGAGAATTGCGCTCACTCGTTCGACTGGCGTAGTTGCAGTCATAACGCTACCTCTTCACGAAATCTCTGGACGAGATCGTTGGAGTTTGTTGCCTCGCCCAGCAACTCGGTGACGCTAACCTGACGGAGCGTGAGCTAGCCGGTGCGACCAGGCGCCGCTCGAGGTGACCGCGCCATCACCGGAGTGATCTCAGCGCTATGCACCAGGATTGCATTGCTGTCGGCAATGTGTCCGTTGTGCTGCAGGGTAACCGTCCGGTGAGGCTTTCAATTACCCACATCTTGTCAGCGACATTGACGAGCATACAACTTGTTGCGCGGTCGGAATCGGTCGTGATTCCTTGTCTGGCACCGAATCACAGGCGGAGCGGTGCCGATGGACGGAGCAACGGACGCATGGTTTGATCGCGAGCTTGCTGGCTGCACCTTAGCGGACGAGCGCCTGAGCAAGCGACTTCGCAAACTGCTGGCGCAGATCGGGAGCGCCATGGAGCAAAGCATTCCCCTGGTCTGCCAGGATTGGGCCAACACCAAGGCAGCCTACCGCTTTTTCTCCAATGAGCGGGTCAGCGAGGCGGACATTCTGGCCGGTCATTTTCAATCGACCCATGATCGTGCGGCCGCCAGCGAGGGTCCTGTTCTTGTGCTCCATGACACGACCGAGTTTACGTTTCAGAGAGAGGCGTCGGAGCCGATCGGCATCACCAAGAGCATCAATAGCGGGCGGGACAAGGCAGGCCGCCTGCGATCGCACACGGTTTGCGGCATCCTGATGCATTCGAGCCTCGCGGTCACAACAGAGGGACTGCCATTGGGGCTGGCCGCCGTCAAATTCTGGACCCGGAAGAAGTTCAAAGGAACTGCTGCGCTCAAAAAGAAGGTCAACCCCACACGCGTTTCCATCGAAGAGAAGGAAAGCATCCGCTGGCTGGAGAACCTGGAGCAATCCACGGCGCTTCTCGGTGATCCGGGGCGATGCGTCCATATCGGCGATCGCGAGAGCGACATCTATGAGCTTTTCTGCGCGGCCCAGGAGGTCGGCACGCATTTCCTGGTCAGGACCTGCGTCGACCGCCTGGCCGGCGACGGGGATCGCACCATCGCAGACGAGATGGCCAAGGTCATGGTCAAGGGAGTGCATCGCATTGCAGTCAAAGACAACAATGGCGACCCAGAGGAAGCCATTCTCGAGATCCGCTATCGCAGGGTTCGAGTACTGCCTCCGATCGGAAAATAGAAGAGATATCCCGCCCTGGACCTGACGGTGATCCATGCTGAGGAGCGTGGGACGCCGAAGAGCCGAAAGAAGATTATCTGGAGACTGATCACCGATCTACCGGTTCGCTCCCGCAAGGACGCCATTGAGAAGCTCGATTGGTATGCCATGCGATGGAAGATCAAAGTGCTCCACAAAGTCCTGAAGTCCGGCTGCAAGGCGGAGGAAGCGAAGCTCAGGACCGCCCAACGCCTGCCGAATTTGATTGCGGTCTACTGCATCCTGAGTTGGCGGGTGTTCTGGATGACGATGCTTAATCGCACTGCCAGCGATGCCTCGCCGGTTCTCGCCTTGACCCAACTCGAGATCGATCTGCTCGACCATCTGGTGAAGGACAGGAACCGCACGCCGACCCGACGTGGAACTTTATCTGACTACCTGACCAAGATCGCTCGCCTGGGCGGCTACCTCGCCCGGGCCAGCGATCCTCCACCGGGCAACACCGTCATGTGGCGAGGCATGTCGCGTCTCACCGACATCGCGTTGGGTGCCGCTATCGGAGCGAAAATTGTGGGTAATTGAAAGCCGGTGAGGACCCCCTGACGGATTGGCGCCTTGCGTAGTCCACTGTCTCTATGGATATGGATAGAGACAGTGGCTTCGTTGGCCGGCTCGAGGTGGTCGATACGGGGCGTTGGCGGCGCTAACAGGCTGCGGAAAAAGTCTCTCGCGTGTTTGTTTGCGTCGTGATTCTCTGTCTCAGCGGGATGACGTACGGGGGATATCGATGCGTGGCGAGGATCAGGACAGTGGCACTCTGTTTTCCTATGTGAGTTGCGAGGCTCGGGTTCCAGCGGATCATCCTTTGCGAGCGATCCGGGCGATTGTCGACGAGGCGCTGGAGGTTCTGTCGGCGGAGTTCGAGGCCTTGTACTCGAAGATCGGCGGGCCCTCGATCGCGCCTAAGAAACTGCTGCGAGCCTTGCTGCTGCAGGCATTTTACGGGCTGCGCTCGGAGCGCCTGCTGATCGAGCAGTTGGACTACAACCTGCTGTTCCGCTGGTTCGTCGGCCTGTCGATGGATGCCCCGGTGTGGGACGTCACGGTGTTCACCAAGAACCGCGAGCGGCTGCTGGCAGGCGAGTTCGCGGCCAAGTTCCTGGCCGCGGTGCTGGGTCAGCCTCGGGTCAAGGCGCTGCTGTCGGACGAGCACTTTTCGGTCGACGGCACGCCGATCGAGGCCTGGGCCAGCATGAAGAGCTTCAAGCCGAAGGCCGGTAGCGATGACGGGGACGACCAGGCCCCGCCGAAGGCCGGTAGCGGGCGCAACGCTGAGCGCGACTTCCGTGGCGAGAGGCGCAGCAATGCCACGCATGCCTCTGCCACCGATCCCGACGCCCAGCTTTACCGCAAGGGCGACGGCCAATCGAGCCGGTTGTGTTTCATGGGCCACCTGCTGATGGAGAACCGTCACGAGTTGATCGTCGACGCCACGCTGACCCGGGCCACCGACACGGCCGAGCGCGAGGCCGCGCTGGCCATGCTGGAGCGGCGCAAGAGCCGGAGCAGGATCACGCTGGGCGCCGACAAGGCCTATGACGTGAGCGGCTTCGTGGCCGACCTGCGCCGGCGCCGGGTTACCCCGCACATCGCCGTCGACGGCCACCTGACCAAGACCGGCAAGCGTCGCAAGACCGCCATCGACGGCCGCACCACCCGCCATCCCGGCTACCTCGCAAGCCAGCGCCTGCGCAAGCGCATCGAAGAGGGCTTCGGTTGGATCAAGACCAGTGCCGGCTACGCCAAGACCCGCCATCGCGGCCTGCAACGGGTCGACTGGCAGTTCGTTCTCACCGCAGCCGCGTGCAATCTGGTCAGGCAGCCCAAGCGGATCACCATGTGAGCCGGGCCCGGAGACTGCCCGAACCGCTTCACTTCGTCGCCAATACCCCGAAACAGCTCAACGCAACGGCAGAAAAACACCGAGACACCAACTCACAAACGCCAGTCCGCCTCATACAAGTGGCTTTTTCCGCAGCCTGTTAGGTCGCAAAATCCAAATCCTGCCCCCGCAACCAACGATATCAAGGGCTTGGTCAACAGTGGCCGAGCCCTTTTTCGTTGGCGAGCCGTGTCATCAATGCGCTTTGCGTGTCCTGCTTCAGGTTCCGATGAACGCGGCGTAGATCACGGATTCATCGAGGCCATCGGCGCCGATCAGACGGTTGGCTGCGTCGTCGTGGAAATCGCAGCCCGAGCAGCAGCGGAGTCCCAGGGCCGTTGCGGCGAGGTAGGTGTTCTGGATCATGTGGCCCGCATCGATGAAGACATAGCGTGAGCCGCGCGGGCCGTACTTGTGCACCGCCTTCCCGAACCGGCCCAGCAGCAGGATGATTGCTGCCGCACTGCGCGCCGCCGCAGGATCGGCGAAGATGCCCAGTTCGTCGGCGCGTTGCTGCAGTGGCTGGATCAGGTGCACCGCCTGCCTGGCGGCATCAAAACTGTACAGCCCCCTCTCGAGACCCTCTGTTTCCTGCAGGATGAGGTAGGGAACGGCTGAACGCAGGTTGCCCGCAGATGGGGTCGAGTAGAATGCGACCGGTGCATCGGCGGTGTTGGCGCTGGTTCCGGTCTGACCGCAGGTCGCGAACATGAGCGCCGAGAGATCCTGACCCAACAGTGGCCTGTTTCCGAAGTCGCGGCTCGAACGCCGCCTGGACAGGGCGTCGGAAAGCGACACGTCTACAAGCTGCTCACCCGGGTCCGGCAAGAGGAACTGCCGACCGAAACGGTTGACCCCGCTCTCTCCCTCGCCAAGTTCATCGGCAGGTGGAACGTGAGGTTTCAGGACAGGCCACAGGTCGTCCGGTGTGCGTCGAAGCCTGGTATTCTCCAGGTACATCTCGTGCAGTTCCGGAGCCGGCTCGGCGCCGCCGATCTGCCACTGCCTCTGTCGTTTCCAGTCTCGCAGCATGAGAGCCCCCCGGTTCAGGGAAACGGATGTGGTTGCCAGTTCACCACGCCCTGGTCGAGCCGATGACCCCCGAGGTGCAGGTGGCGATGGTCAAGGTCGAGCGGTTGCATGCCCGGGACCAGAACCTTGACCACCGAAAGGCCGCAGTCGGAGATATCCGGCGTGGTGATGTCGACATGGAGCGGCTCGAAGCCAGCTCGGGCAAGCCTTGCCACCGCCGCGTCCATGGTACCCGGATCCAGTTCGGCAGCCGTTGTCGGCGTGCCATCGAACAGGAAGTTGACCTCCTCGCTGGCGTCGGGGTCGAGCGCGAAGCGCATGGCATGTTCGACCAGTGACGCAGGGCATTCCGGTGCCGCAACGTCCGGCGTGCGAGCGGACCTGCGCAACAGGATCTGGCCAAGGGCCGCCTCTTCCAGCGCCAGCAGGATTGCGCGGTCGGGGTCGAGACTGGTGCCGAATCCGCAGACCACGTGCGGGCACTGGTTTCCGTCATTGCTGATCGCCACCATGATCACCGGCGCGGCAGCCTCGTTCTCCAGTGCGGTTGCCCGCACCTTCAGACCACGTGACCGAAGGCGTTGCATCAGCACCTGCGCCTCGTGGAGGGCCGGATGCGTGACGTCGATCGGTCGTCCCGGGCGCCGCGTGCGCCAGGCCACCATGAAGGCATCGCGTTCGATGACCTCCAGAAGCCCACCGAGGATGGCGTCCGCGCGTGACGATCCGCATGCCAGCCCTGTGCTCTGGAGGTTGTCGAAGACAGGTTCCGCCGGTGCGGGCTCGTAGGGGATGAAGACGAACTGCGCCGGCACCCAGACAGGTTCGCCGGATGCAATCGAACTCGCCTGGACCCAGCGTATCGGGCCCGTCTCGATCGGACGCGAGAACGGGACGGTCCCGGCGGCATACTGTGCATCGCTGTAGAGCGTGAACGCGTCCGGTCCGGCAACGCGGCCTTCCATATCTGCCTGGTGCCCGAGGGTCAGGGCCCTCTCGTCATATCCGGCGGCGCAATAGCGTTCGATGGCTTCGCAGACCGCCTTGATCGCCGCCCGCTCGGGCCGGACCGAAACGGCCCGGCCATCGTTCAGGGCACGCCTGCCGAAGACCGGCATCGTGTCGGCCGGCTGCGCGTAGGCGTTGGCCAGCTCCGGGTCGTCGGAGTGCAGGGGCGGAAAGTGCAGGTTCCTGACGACACCCGATTTCTCGTCAACCAGCTGTTTCAGGATCGCCAGCAGGTCCCGCTCACGCATGCGCGTCATTCTCGCTGCCGGGGTGATGGTCTGCGCAGGTGCAACGTGGCGCGCGCAACAGGGCGTGACGTTCGAGCTTCGGCCTCGCTGCGCTTGCTTCGAGCCAGGCGCCAACGGTTGCCGGAGGGGCCACGCCACTGAGCAGCTTGACGACCTCGAAGAACAGCAATGGCGCGGCCAGCCGGGCATTCAGCAGGGCGCGCTCCGGGGAACCGGTGTCGCTGGACCCATTCTGCCAGACCCAGCCCCCGCTGGCCCCAGGCCTGTCAGCCGATGAATACGACCAGCCGCTCGCATCGACTGCAGTCCTTCGCGTGACAAGGCACTGGATACATGGCGTGTAGCCGCCAATGACCGTCGGCCCCAGATAGACGGTCGCCCCTTCCTGCCAGACATACAGCGCGCGTGCGCCCTTCTTCAGCAGGTATTCGTTGATGTCCTGCCTGACTTCCGGGTCGTAGGGAGAGGCATAGACGATGACGAGATCCGTCGCGGCCAGTTCCTCATCCAGAGCACCGCTGCAAAGCCAGCCGGTCCCCGAACCGCAATTGTCACCGGGCTCCGGTGTCACATCGAATGCCGTTGCAATCCATTGCCTGAGGGGGGCAAAGACCGCTTCCGCAGCAGGACCGCAGCTGACAAGGCCGATCCTCCTGCCCCGCAGATGACTGACAAGTGAGCCTGTCTCGTCCTGCGCCGTCAGGGGAGCCAGCAGCGCGGCGAGTTCGGTTTCGCCTGGCGTCCCAGCCTCCTGGCGGGGCGGACCGCCGGGTTCCAGGAAGCCATGGGCTGCCAGGACCTTCAGGAAGAACAGGATGGTGGTCGGCTGAACATCCCTGATCGGAAGCCGGGCCAGAACCTCTGAACTGCGCGTTCCATCGAGTTCCGGCAGGATCGCCCGCGCGACCCTGCAGAAGAGTTCGCCCCTGATCGGCAGCAGCGCCTCATCGCCACGCAACAGCGTCAGATCGACGGCCGGGGATGTCCAGCTGACCCAATCGGGCAGTCCGGGAAATTCCGGAACACCGACGCCAGCGACCCGGGCCAGACCTGTGGCCACCGAACCGGCGGGCTCACTGCTGCTTTCCATCCGCATCGGACCCCTGATGCCTTGCTTGTCTGACACGGCTTCGATGTGCGGTTGCGGCGTACCCGGCCCGCATCAGCTTCAATTCGGGTTGTTCTCGGTGGGATCTGCCTGACCACAGCAACAGCAGGCACAGCAATTTATGGAATTGTTGTCACCGTTGGAGGCACCATCATTGTCGCCCCTTCCGGAACGCACGTCCCAGCCCACGCGGACCGCGATGTCACGCATGGCCACCAGTTCGTCTTCACTCAACTGGTGATCCGAGATCAGGCGCTGCGGGTTGTCCTTCACGACCCTGCAATAGTCGACATCCGTCACGAGCTGTTCCAGGGCCTTCTGGAAATTGGTGGCACTCATTTCTTCCTCCAGGTCTCAAGGTTGGTCGGTCATCCCCTTCTGGTGGACACCCAGGCCATCGCACCCGCTGCGCGCACCGCGCCATCGGCGAGGTTCCGGCCAGCAGTTCGGCAACTGAAAGGACAGCCGTGATTGCTCTTCTCGTGATTTCGGTTCCCGAAACCTTCGGCTGCGATCAGTCGAGACATCATTCTGGAGCCGTTGCGGGAAGGGGGTCTTGATCTGGGTCAAGTCAGCGCGACCCGAACCAGGCGCACGAATGGCGGTCGCCTGCAGCAACGGCCGATGACCCTCAGCGGACGGTTCCTTGGAACCTCAGACCGCCCGGGACGCATGATGCAACTTGCGTAACGCTGAAGATTGCACCATCATTTATTTGCTGGCCGGTTAGCAAGTAAATGATGGTGCGATGATCCAGAACACCACACAGGGACGGAAACAGACGGAAAGGCGCGCGGACTCGGACGCGCGGATGATCCGTGCTGCCCTGTATCTGATCGCTGCACATGGTGCTGCCGGGTGCAGCCTGGCGAAGGTCGGGATCGATGCCGGTTACAGCCGCGGGCTGCCCGTGGCCCGCTTCGGCACCAAGCTGGGGCTGCTCGAGGCGGTCATGGACACGAGCGAGGCATGGTTCCAGCGCCGCCTGCAGCGAAGGATCGGTGACAGGACCGGGCTCGAGGCCCTGTTCATCCGCATCTCGGTCCATTTCGAAGGTGCCCGGGAGAGTTCCCCGGCGGCGACCGCCGTGTACCAGCTCTATGTCGAATCGATGGGAGCGGACTCGGAACTGAAGCCCCGCATGACGGCGATGAGCGAAAGCTTCAGGCTGGGTTTCCGCGGCCATCTGGAGGAGGCCCGGGCGGCCGGTGAGCTGGTTGACGGCATCGACACCGACCGCTTCGCCACGGTCATCCTGGCTGCTGTCAGAGGGGGCATCATCCAGGCGCTGGTCGATGACCAGGGGACACGGCTGGAACTGGTGGAGAGCGATCTGGTGCAGATGTTCCGCAAGGTCCTGACCAGGCCGGATCGGGTGGAGACTTAGGGCTTTCTGGCATCCTGGGGAGGGTGGATCGGATGGAAATCAGGGTGATGGCGGCGCGCGTGGTGGGGGAGGCCATCGT
This sequence comes from Minwuia sp., assembly GCA_965228535.1. Classification (GTDB taxonomy): domain Bacteria; phylum Pseudomonadota; class Alphaproteobacteria; order Minwuiales; family Minwuiaceae; genus Minwuia. The sequence goes on from CBDDHU010000004.1 coordinate 1,271,619, forward strand.
CGCGAAGACCGGATGCTTGCGGGCCGATGGCACTGCCGCCCCGGCGCGAACCCTTCGGAGACGAACCGGTTACCCCGTTGCCTCGCTTGCCGCCCGGCACGTCATGTGGCCGTGCGGCTGCATTGGGCAGAAATGAGAGAAGCGTCTTGAACGACATGGCAGCAGCACCAACCGAGTTCGCGGATCCCCGGATTCCGCGCCGGGACCGCTGTGTCCTGCGTCATGTCCTTGACCGGCTTGCTGCAGAGACGCCCGCAAGCCCGTTTGCCTGGTTCGAGGACGGCGAGACCTGGGACTACGCGCGGATGCGTGCCGAGGCCGCGCGTACCGGCGCGGGCCTTCAGGGATGCGGTGTCGCGCGGGACGACAGGGTGCTGGTCTGGCTGCCGAACGGACCGCTGATGCTGCGGTGCTGGTTCGGCATCAACTACATCGGTGCCACCTTCGTGCCGGTCAACACGGCCTATCGCGGCAACCTGCTGGAGCATGTCGTCCGCAATGCCGACGCCCGCGTGATGATCGTGCATGCGGACCTGGTCGGAAGGCTGGCCGACATCGATACCGCCCGGATCGAACGGCTGATCATCGTCGGCGGCGAGGCCGGTTTCGACCGGTTGCCCGTATCGGGGGTCGAGGCGCTCGGCCAGCCGGGTGACGAGCCGGAACCGCTGGATCGGCCGATCGATCCCTGGGACCTGCAGTCCATCATCTACACGTCCGGCACGACGGGCCCGTCGAAGGGGGTGCTGTCTTCCTACCTGCACCTCTTCACCATGGCGACATGCTCGCGGGAGATGCTGGACCACACGGACCGCCGCCTGATCAACCTGCCCCTGTTCCACGCGGGCGGAACCGGCAACAGCTACGGCATGCTGGTCAAGGGCGGGTCGATCGCGCTGGTGGATTCCTTCAGGACCGAGACGTTCTGGGACACCGTGCGGGAGTCCGGGTCGACCTGCGTCACCCTGCTGGGGGCCATGACGCCGTTCCTGATGAAGGCACCGGCAGGGCCGGACGACACCAACCATCCCCTCAGCAAGGTCTTCATGGTGCCCTTGCCAGAGAATGTCGGCGCCTTCGCCAGCCGTTTCGGGCTGGATGTCTACACCTCCTTCAACATGACCGAGATCAGCAACCAGCTGATGTCGGGGAAGAACCCGGACAAGGCCGGTTCCTGTGGCACTGTGCGGCCCGGCGCCCATGTCCGGCTGGTGGACGAGAATGACTGCGAAGTGCCGCGCGGGCAGGTCGGGGAGATGATCGTCCGCGATGACGTGCCCTGGGCCCTCAACCACGGCTACAACAACAACCCCGAAGCCACGGCGAAGGCCTGGCGCAACGGCTGGTTCCATACCGGAGACCTGTTCCGGCAGGATGCGGAAGGAACATACTTCTTCGTCGATCGTGCGAAGGATGCGATCCGCCGCCGGGGCGAGAACATCTCGTCCTTCGAGGTCGAGAACGAGGTCAATGCGCATCCGGACGTCCGGGAAAGCGTTGCACTGGGCGTTCCGAGCGAGTTCAGCGAGGACGAGGTGCTGGTCGTGGTTGCGCCGGTGCCCGGTCGGGTGATCGACCCGGCCGAACTGCTCGCGTTCCTGCAGCCACGCATGGCGCATTTCATGATCCCGCGTTTCGTCCGCTTGATGGACGACCTGCCAAGGACGCCGACCCAGAAGGTGCAGAAGCACCTGCTGCGGGAAGAGGGCGTCACGGCGGATACATGGGACCGCGAGGCGGCGGGAGTGAGGATCCGCCGCGAGAAGATCGGTGTCGAGACCTGACCGCAACAGGGTCAGGGACACAGACACGATGAGCCGGTCAGTCGATCCGGCTCGAACGACCGCGTTCCGGGACGGAAGGTTCCGGAACAAATGGAAAAGTGGGAGAGAAACGATGAAGTACATGAAACAACTGGCTGCGGTTGCGCTGGGCGTCGGCCTGGTGGCCGGGTCCGCCGGCAGCCTGGCTGCGAAGGAGCTCAAGGCGAGCGTCCACCTGCCGCCGAAGAACAACACCGTCGCCGATGGCTGGGAGCCGTTCGCGAAGCAGGTCAAGGAGCGGACCAACGGTGAACTGACCGTCAAGCTGTTTCTCGGCGGTTCGCTGCTGGGACCGAAGGCGGCTTCCGAAGGCATCCGTGACGGTGTCGTCGACCTCGGCTACGTGATCGTCGGGTATCACCCGGCCGAGTTCGCCCACACCGCCTTCATCAACGACATGGCCGCCATCGGCACCGACGCGATCGTCGTCTCGGCCGCCACGACCGAGCTGATCATGACGCAGTGTGCGCCGTGCCTGGCCGAGTACAAGGCCCGTGGCAACGTCTACACCGGCACCTACGCGGTGCCGCCGATGGTCATCATGTCCACCAAGACCATCGACAGCCCGGAGGATGCCAAGGGGCTGAAGATCCGCTCCGCCGGTTCGGCCTGGGACAACTTCGTCAGCGCGATCGGTGCGACCCCGGTCAACGTGCCGTCGTCGGAACAGTACGAGGCCATGAGCCGTGGCGTCGTCGATGCGGCCTTCCATGTTGCCGCCTCGCTGAAGACCTACGGCCTGTGGGACATGACCAAGGACGTGCTGCTGGTTGATGTCGGTGCCTATCGCGCGATCAACACCTTCGCGTTCAACCCGTCGAGCTGGGCCGACCTGACCGATGAGCAGCGTCGCATCGTGCTGGAGGCGGCATCGGACGCCAACTTCGGCATCGCGGACGGCTACATCCGGACGGACCGGGAAGCGCTGAAGGAGAGCGAGGCCAAGGGCGTCCGCGTGCAGAAGATCTCCGAAGCCTTCAAGGCCATCCGCGCGGACTATGTTGCCGCCGAGAAGGCCGGCCTGATTGCCAAGGGCAAGGATGTCCGTGGCATTGCCGATCCGGAGTCGCTGATCGCCAAGATGAGCGCGCTGGTCGACAAGTGGACCAGGATTCACGAGGAAGTCGGCGGCGATGTCGAGGCCATGAAAGCCCGCTTCAAGTCCGACGTCATCGCCAGGATCGACGTCTCCACCTACGGCATGTGACCCACTCGGCCGTCACTGACAGCTGATCCGGCAGATCGGGCAGGGAGTGCATTGCGCTGCCTGCCCAATCATCGCTTGGAAGGGGAGGAAAGGGACCATGATCGAGAGACTGGTAAGAACGCTGGCCCGGATATTCGGGCTGATCGGCATGGTCAGCATGTTTGCCATGCTGTTGCATGTCTCGCTTGACGTGGCCGGCAAGTGGCTGCTGGACATGCCGCTGCCCGTCACCATCGAGATGACATCGAACTACTACATGGTCGGCGTCGTCTTCTTCCCGCTGGCGGCAGTCGAGCTGCGCAACGGGCACATCACGGTGGAGATCATCTCCCAGTACCTGCGGCCCCGGATCCGGCGCATCCTCGTCGCGTTCGTCTCGCTGATGGGGGTCGTTTACTTCAGCCTGCTGACGACGCGCACCTGGCACGACGCGGTGAACAAGTACGAGATCGGCGAATACCTCTACGGCACCGTGCCGCTGCAGGTCTGGCCGACCCGCTTCTTCGTGCCGCTGGGTTGCGGCCTGCTCGTCATCGTCCTGCTCTGGAAGGCCATCATGCTGCTGCGCGGTGCTGACCGCCTGCTCGGCGAAGGCAACGAAACGATCGAACTCGAGGACAACCGATGACCGACCTTCAGATCGGCGGAGCCGGCATCGCGGTTCTCATCCTGCTGCTGCTGATGCGGGTGCCCGTGGGTATCGCGCTGGGCAGTGTCTCTCTGGTCGGCATCTACACCCTGCTGGGGCTGAAGCCGACGCTCGGCATCATCACGGCGGTTCCCTACGAACTGGTGGCACACTGGACCCTGAGTTCCGTGCCCATGTTCCTGCTGATGGGATATGTCTGTTACCACGCCAACCTGACGGAGGGCCTCTTCAGGCTCGCCCGGCTCTGGCTCTCGGCGTTGCCGGGAGGACTCGCCATCGCGTCCGTGTGGGGCGCCGCCGGCTTCTCCGCGGTGACCGGATCATCGGTCGCCTGCGCCGCCGCCATGGGCCGCATCGCCGTGCCGGAGATGCTGAAGGCCAAGTACGACAAGGGGCTTGCCGCCGGTTCGGTCGCGGCTGCCGGGACAATCGGTTCGCTGATTCCGCCCAGCATCCTGCTGCTGATCTTCGGCATCTTCGCGGAGGTTCCGATCGGGAAGCTGTTCATCGGCGGCTTCCTGCCGGGGCTGCTCACTGCCCTGATGTTCGTGCTGATGATCTTCGTGCGGGTCAAGATCACGCCGACACTTGCCCCGACGGTGCATGAGGACGTGTCCTGGCGGGAGAGGTTTGCCGCCGTCTACGAGACCTGGCCGGTGATCCTGCTTGTCATCGGCGTGTTCGGTGGCCTGTTCGGGGGCATCTTCACGCCCACCGAGGCCGGTGCCGTTGGTGCGGCGCTCGCCATCGTGATCGCCTTCGCCAAGGGTGACCTGAACTGGCAGCGCCTGCGGGACGCGACTTCGGAGGCGATGCAGAGCACGGCGGCGATCTTCATCATTGCCATCGGTGCCAACCTGCTGACCCGTTTCCTCGCGTTCGCCGGTGTCTCCGACTTCCTGGCAGAGATGGTGCTGGCAGAGGGTATCAGCCAGCTCGAGCTGATCCTGGGCATTTCCGTGGTCTTCCTGGTGCTGGGCATGTTCCTGGATCCGCTGGGCATCATGCTGCTGACCCTGCCCATCTTCCTGCCGGTGGTGGAATCGCTGGACATCAACCTGATCTGGTTCGGCATCCTGATCGTGAAGTACTTGGAGATCGGACTGATCACGCCGCCTGTCGGCCTGAACGTGTTCGTCATCAAGGGCATCGTGGGGGACGCGATCAAGACAGAGGTCATCTTCAAGGGGATACTCTGGTTCGTGGTCGCCGACCTGATAACGCTGGCACTGCTGATCGGGTTCCCGGAGATATCGTTGCTGCTGCCGGAGTTGCTCTACTGATCAACCGCCGGGAAGCTGCGACCGGAACATCGTGAGGGACAGCATGATCGACGTGCAGGTCACGTCTGCCGTGTGATCCCGCAACCATCAGGACCGCCGTCTCCCATTGGAGGCGGCGGTTCCGTGCCTCAGGTCTCGGCGAAGAACGAGCTGCCGTAGCTCCGCTCCAGTTCCTGGCCGAGCTGGCGGGCGAAGAGAGCGGAGGCGATGGGCAGGGTGCGGCCGCGGACCTGGCCGAGCAGCAGGTGACCGACGGGGACGTCGCGCGCCGACAGCGGTCGGAACACGAGCCCCCGCTCGGGCGAGGGGTCCAGCCCGATGGGGATCTGGAAGGCCACGGCGTTCTCGTGAAGCACGTAGTGGCGCATGAAATCGAACGACTCGGCTTCCAGGATCGGTTCCAGCCGGCGCGAGCCGCGCAGCGAGGCCTGTTCCAGCAGGTCGCGGACACCGAACTGCGGCGAGGGCAGAACCTGTGGCCAGTCCAGGCACTCGCGCAGCCGGATCTCGGACCTGCCGGCCAGGGGATGATCGGCGGACATCACCACCTGGATCTGCTGCGGTACCGAGGAGAGAACCTCGAACTCCACCAGCAGCATCGGTTCGAAGACCAGGGCAATGTCACTGCTGAAGGTGCTGAGGTCGCGCTCCGCCGCCTCCCGGTCGCGGACCTTGACCTCGAAGGTGACGCCGGGATGTTCGTGGCGATAGGCAGCGATCTGCGCCGGCAGGAAATAGGGCAGCAGGGCCTGTGAACAGGCGACCGTGACATGGCCGCGACGCACGCCGGCCAGGTCCGCGACCTGCGACTGCACACGTGCCAGGTCGGAGACCTGTGACCGGATGTGCTGGATCAGCAGCTCTCCGGCAGGGTTCAGCCGCACCCCGCGCGGCAGGCGCTCGAAGATCTCGTAGCCGAACTCCTCCTCGAAGCGCCGGACCCGCCGGTTCAGGGCCGATGCCGTGATGTTCACGTCCTCGGCGGCCTTGCGGATCGATCCGGCCCGCATCACGGCCTCGATCAGGCGGAATGTCTGCAGATGGCGCATCGTGATCTCCAGGCGGTGCATTCAATGAACCGGTTGTGTGAATTAATAGCAATAGAACGCAACGAGGGAAGGTCATAGCGTTTTTGCAGCGCAGCAATCGGACCTGCAATGGAGACCGGAAATGACCCTCTCACGACGTGAACTGCTCAAGATCGGGGGCGGCGGCGTGCTCGGCGCCGGACTTCTGCCCTTCCTGAAGGTGCTGCCTGCCGAGGCGGCCGCAGACGATGTGATCGTCGCCGTCCACGGCCAGACCATCAATTCGCTGGACATCCACCGTACCGGCACCAACCGGCCGAGCTACCAGGTCGCGGTCAACTGCTATGACCGGCTGGTGTCGTTCGGCACCAAGACCACACCGGATGGTGGCCTGTCATACGACTACGCCACGATCGAGGGCGAGCTGGCCGAGAGCTGGAGCATTTCCGACGATGGCCTGACCATGACGTTCAGGCTGAAGCCCGACGCTGTCTTCCAGGACGGCACGAAGGTGACCGCCGAGGATGTGAAGTGGTCCTATGACCGCGCCGTTTCGGCCGGCGGGTTCCCGACCGTGCAGATGAAGGCCGGTGGCCTGGTGCGGCCTGACCAGTTCACCGCGATCGACGAACTGACGTTCGAGATCAAGCTGGACAGGGCGTCGAAGCTGACCCTGCCCGACCTGGCCGTGCCGGTGCCGTACATCCTGAACGCGAAGCTGGCGAAGCAGCACGCCACCGCCGACGACCCCTGGGCCATGGAGTACGTGCACAAGAACACCATCGGTTCCGGCGCCTACAAGGTGGTCCGCTGGGATCCAGGCCAGCAGCTTGTCTATGAGCGCAACGACGCCTGGACCGGCGGCCCGCTGCCCGGCATCAAGCGCCTGGTGCTGCGGGAGGTGCCCAGCCAGGCCACGCGGCGGGCGCTGATCGCCCGTGGTGACGCGCAGATGTCCTTCAACATTCCCAACAAGGACGCCAAGGAACTCAGCGGTGACGTGAAGGTCTACTCGACGCCCATCGAGAACTCGATCTACGTCGTCGGGATCAATCACAGCTTCGAACCCTTCCAGGATCCGGATGTCCGCAAGGCGATGGCCTACCTGATCCCCTACGAGGACATCTTCCAGGCTGCCGCCTACGGGCGCGGCAACCCGATGTGGGGTGCCAGGAACGGGATCGAGGGCATCGACTGGCCGCAGAAGTCTCCCTATTACACCGACCTGGACAAGGCCCGCGAGCACCTCGAGAAGTCCGCGTTCGCCAATGGTTTCGAGGTGCCGTTCTCGATCAGCCTGAGCCAGTCGGACTGGATGGAACCGACGGCGCTGCTGATCCAGGAGAACATGGCGAAGCTGGGCATCAAGTCGGAGATCGACAAGATTCCGGGTGCCAACTGGCGGACCGCATCGCTGGTCGAGAAGCGCCTGCCGCTGCACCTGGAAGGCTTCGGCGGCTGGCTGAACTATCCCTGCTACTACTTCTTCTGGGCCTACAAGCACGGGCACCTGTTCAACTCCTCCAACTACAGAAACGAGGAGATCGAGACGCTGGTGGACGAGACGCTGCACCTGCCGGTGGAGCATCCCGACTACGCGCCGAAGGTCAGGCGGATGTTCGAGATCGCCTTCGAGGACCTGCCCCGGATTCCGCTCTGGCAACCGGCGCTCAACGTCGCGATGAACGGTGCCTCTGGCTACGAGTACTGGTTCCATCGCCAGCTCGACGCCCGCAAGCTGTCCAAGGGCTGACCATGGGGTCGCGCCCGAGATCGATCCTGCTCCGGATCCTGCAGGCTGTCCCGGTGGTGGTGGGCGTCGTCGTCATCGGCTTCGTCCTCACCCGGGCGCTGCCCGGCGATCCGGCGGTCTACTTCGCGGGTGCGGCAGCAGACGCGGCGTCGATCGCGGAGATCCGGAAGACGCTCGGGCTCGACCGGCCGCTGCCGGAGCAGTTCCTGATCTATGTCGGCGATCTGCTCAGCGGTGATTTCGGCAGTTCCATCGCGACCGGCCAGCCGGTGCTGTCGGACCTGGCCAACCGGCTGCCGGCATCGCTGGAACTGACACTGGTGGCCCTGCTGATGTCCTGCGGCATCGCCATTCCGCTGGGAGTGATGGCGGCGACCCATCCGGGTTCGGTGATCGATCACGCCTGCCGGGTGCTGGTGACGGCCGGTGTCTCGCTGCCGACCTTCTTCACCGGCGTGGTGCTGATCTATGTCTTCTACTACCTGCTGGGCATCGCGCCGTCGCCGCTGGGGCGGCTCGACTTCATCTATCTCGAACCGCCGCGGGTCACCGGCTTCTTCCTGATCGATTCCCTGTTGGTCGGCGACGTGGAGACCTGCCTGGCGGCTTTGCGGCAGCTGATCCTGCCGGCGGCGACGCTGGCCCTGTTCACCCTGGCCCCCATCGCCCGCATGACGCGTGCCTCCATGCTGGGGGCGCTGTCGGCGGACTTCGTTCGCACGGCGCGGGCGGCGGGCCTGACGGGACGCACGGTCCGCTACACCTATGCCTTCCGCAACGCGCTGCTGCCGGTGGTGACGACGCTGGGCATGGTCTTCTCCTTCACGCTCGGCGCCAACGTCCTGGTCGAGAAGGTCTTCGCCTGGCCCGGCATCGGGTCCTACGCGGTGGAGGCGCTGGTGGTGTCCGACTACGCGGCGGTGCAGGGCTTCGTGCTGGCGATGGCCTTCCTGTTCGTCGCGCTGAACCTGGTCATCGACCTGGCCTACACGCTGATCGATCCGCGCATCGGGTTCGAAGGCGCATGAGCGCGGCAACGGAACATCGGGCCGGGGCAGGCGGCAACACGTTCGGACATGTCCTGTATGTGCTGCGCGGCAACCCGGTGACCGCGCTGTCCTTCGGCATGTTCGCCATCCTGATCGCCGCAGCGGTCCTGGGCCCGGTGCTGGCACCCTATGACCCGCTCGCGTCCGATGCCGCGATCGCCCTCCAGCCGCCGAGCTGGTCGCACTGGTTCGGTACCGACAACCTGGGCCGCGACGTGTTCAGCCGTGTCCTGGTGGCGACGCGCCTCGATCTGCTGATCTCCGTGTCCGCAGTCGCGCTGTCGCTACTGGCCGGTTCGGTGCTCGGCGCGGCGGCGGGATATTTCGGTGGCTGGCTGGACGCGGTGCTGAACCGGATCATGGACACGATCATGGCCTTCCCGCTGTTCGTGCTGGCGATGGGCATCGTCGCGGCGCTGGGAAACACGGTGGAGAACATCGTCTACGCCACCGCCGTCATCAACACGCCCTTCTATGCCCGCCTGGTCCGGGCGGAGGTGAACGTCCGGCGCGAGGCAGGTTTCGTGCACGCGGCGAAGCTGGCGGGCAACTCCGACCTGCGGGTCCTGGCCATGCACATCTTTCCCAATGCCCTGCCGCCGATGATGGTGCAGGTCTCGCTCAACCTGGGCTGGGCGATCCTGAACGCCGCCGGGTTGAGCTTCATCGGCCTTGGCGTGCGTCCGCCCACCGCGGAGTGGGGCATCATGGTGGCGGAGGGAGCCAACTTCATCGTCTCGGGCGAGTGGTGGCTGGCGGTGTTCCCCGGTATCGCGCTGATGTTTGCTGTCTTCACCTTCAACCTGATGGGGGACGGCCTGCGTGACATCGTCGATCCCCGGCAGAGGACCTGACCGATGCTCTCGATCCGTGATCTCGCAGTCAGGTTCCAGACCCGGCGTGGCCCGGTCGACGCCCTGCGTGGCGTGGACCTCGACCTCGCGCGGGGCGAGACACTCGGTGTCGTCGGCGAGTCCGGTTCGGGCAAGTCGGTGACCGCCTATTCGATCCTGCGCCTGCTGGAGAGCGGCGGGCAGATCGTCGATGGCTCGATCAGCTATTCCGGGATCGATCTCACCGGTGCCACCGACCGGCAGATGGCGGACATGCGGGGGCGAGAGATCTCCATGATCTTCCAGAACCCGAGGGCGGCCCTGAACCCGATCCGCCGGGTCGGCGACCAGATCGCCGACGTGCTCCGGCGGCATGGCCGGGCCACCCGGCAGACGGCACGTCAGGAAGCCATCAAGGCGCTGGAAGCGGTGAGGATCCGTGATGCGGAGGCCCGGGTCGATGCCTATCCGTTCGAGCTTTCCGGTGGCATGTGCCAGCGCGTGGTGATCGCGCTGGCGCTGGCCTGCGATCCGAAGCTGCTGATCATGGACGAACCGACGACAGGCCTCGACATCACGACGCAGAAGGCCGTCATGGACCTGGTGGCGGAACTGATTCGGGACCGCGACATGAGCGCCATCCTGATCACCCACGACCTGGGACTCGCATCCCTCTACTGCGACCGGATCCTGGTGATGAAGGACGGGGAGGTGGTGGAGCGCGGCACGCCGGAGGGCATCTTCGCGGCCCCCGAGCATCCCTATACCCGGCGGCTGATCGATGCCACGCCGCGCCTCGGCGCGCGCATCCGCGAACTGCTGCCCCGGGAGGCCCGGACACCCGAACCCGTGCGCCAGGTCAGCAGCGAGAACCTTCTCGAGGTGACCGACCTGGTGAAGACCTTCGCGGGGAAGTCTGGGCCGGTCCATGCGGTCAGGGGAGTCTCGTTCAGCCTGAAGCGTGGGCAGACCCTGGGACTGGTGGGTGAATCCGGCTGCGGCAAGTCAACCACGTCCTCGATGATCGTCCGGCTGCTCGACCCGACCAGTGGCCGGATCGTCTTTGACGGGGAGGACCTGGCAACGTCGCCCGCCCGCGCATTCGCCCGCGATCCGAGGCGCGCGCGTATCCAGATGGTGTTCCAGGACGCGACGGACAGCCTGAATCCCCGGCACACCTCGCGCCAGTCCATCGGCGAGCCACTGAAACGCCTGGGCGGCGGCATCCCGCGCGGCCGGATCGAGGAACTGGCCGAACTCGTCGGGTTGCCCCTGCCTCTGCTGGACCGCTTTCCGCATCAGCTGTCCGGTGGGCAGAAGGCCCGCGTCGGCATTGCCCGCGCCATCGCCGTGGACCCGGCGCTGCTGATCCTGGACGAGCCGACGGCGGCCCTGGACGTGTCGATCCAGGCGCTGGTGCTGAACCTGCTGATCGACCTGCAGGCGCGGCTGGGCATGAGCTACCTGTTCGTGAGCCACGACCTGAACGTCGTCCGGCTGCTCTGTGACGAGGTCATCGTCATGCAGGCCGGACAGATCGTCGAACAGGGACGGGCGGAGCAGGTCATGCGCAACCCCGCCACCGACTACACCCGGACACTGATCGCCGCCGCGCCGCAACCGCCCGAGGTTTCGCGTCAGGAAATGGGAGCCGCCTGAAAGGCGCTGCGAGGAGATACCATGCGAGACCTGCCCTTCACCCTTCCTGCCCTGCGCTCTGCCTATGCCGAGGGTGCAAGTCCTGCCGAGATCATCGAGGAGGTGTATCGCCGGATTGCCGCCGTCAGGGATCCCGGCATCTTCATCGACCTGTTCGACAAGCGCGAGGTGCTGGGTGCGCTTCGGGAACTGGGGCCAAGGGACGACAGCAAGCCACTCTGGGGCATTCCGTTCGCGATCAAGGACAACATCGATGCCGCGGGGCGGGAGACCACCGCTGCCTGTCCCGCCTATGCCTACACGGCCGGGGAGGATGCCTTCGTGGTCGCCCGGCTGAAGGCGGCAGGCGCGATCCTGATCGGCAAGACCAACCTGGACCAGTTCGCCACCGGACTGGTGGGAATGCGCACGCCCTATGTGGTGCCGAGGAACGCGGTCGATCCGGCGATCGTGCCGGGGGGGTCGTCCAGCGGTTCTGCCGTCGCGGTGGCGCACGGGCTCGTCTGCTTCTCGCTCGGCACCGACACGGCCGGTTCGGGGCGGGTGCCTGCGGCGCTCAACAACATCGTCGGGATCAAGCCGACGCTGGGCGCGCTCTCCGCGCGGGGCGTGGTGCCTGCCTGCCGCACCCTGGACACCATCTCCATCTTCGCCCTGAGCGTGGAGGACGCGCACGAGGTTCTCGCGATCAGCGCCGCGCCGGACAGCAGTGACGCCTATTCCCGCACGGTCCCGGTCTCGCCGCTGTCACCCCTGCCGCCATCCTTTCGCGTCGGTGTGCCGGACGAGGCGAGTGCGCGCTTCCTGGGCGACGAGATCCAGGCTGCATCCTTCGAGGCCGACCTGGACCGGCTGCGCAGCATCGGCGCGGAGATCGTTCCCATCGACTTCACGCCGTTCCATGACGTGGCGTCGATGCTCTACCAGGGGGCATGGGTCGCCGAACGCTACACGGTCATCGAACGGCTGCTGAAGGACCGGCCCGACACGATCCACCCGGTCACGAAACAGGTCGTCAAGGCGGCCGAGAGGCAGACCGCGGCAGACGCGTTCCGCGGTTTCTATCGCCTGAAGGAACTGCGCGCGGTGGCGGACCCGCTGGTCGGCAGCGTGGACCTGCTCTGCGTCCCGTCCATCCCGACCTTCTACACCGTTTCCGACCTTCGCTATGACCCGGTGGAGCCGAACTCGAACCTGGGGACCTACACCAACTTCGTGAACCTGATGGACCTCTGCGGCATCGCGGTCCCGACCCCGCAGCGCAGCGACGGGCGTCCCGGCAGCGTAACCCTGCTGGCACAGGCAGGACGGGACGGCTGGCTGGCCTCGGTCGCGGCGGCGATCGAGCGCCCCGGGGAGGTCGGCGCAACGGGATTCGACCGGTCGCCGCCGGCGCTGGCGGAAGCCGCACCGCAGAGCGACGAGATGGCACTGGCGGTGTGCGGCGCGCACATGTCCGGCCTGCCGCTGAACCATCAACTGACCTCCCGCAGGGGAAGGTTCCTCCGCGCCACGACGACAGTGCCGGGTTATCGCCTCTATGCCCTGAACGGTGGACCGCCGGCCCGGCCGGGCATGGTCCGCGATGCGGCGGCCGGGGGCGCGGTTCCCGTGGAAGTCTGGGCGCTGCCGCTGGCGGAAGTGGGAAGCTTCCTCGCCGGCATTCCGGCACCGCTTGGGCTGGGCAGCGTCACGCTGGCCGATGGCACGTCGGTAACCGGCTTCCTCTGCGAGAGCGCTGGCCTGGACGGCGCACGGGAACTCGACCCCGATGCCGGATGGCGCGGATACCTCGCTGCATCGCCGGGCGCCTGACCGGTGCATTGAATGAACATACGTGTGGAATTTTTAGCAACCGACAGCACCGGTCCAGCCGGATAGAGTTTTTGCATCGCACAACGGGACGCCCCCTCCCGAACCAGCCAAGGAGACCCTTCATGACCCAGAAGAAACTTTCCCGCCGCAATCTGCTCAAGGCCGGCGTGGCAACGGGCGCACTCGCCGCGCTGGGGACCACCCCCTTCCGCGCAGCCCGTGCCGCCAACCTGACCGTTGGCTTCATCTATGTCGGCCCGAAGGATGACTTCGGCTACAACCAGGCCCACGCCGAAGGCGCCGCCGCCGTCAAGGCGATGGATGGCGTCACCGTGGTCGAGGAAGAGAACGTGCCGGAAACCGTGGCCGTTCAGAAGTCCATGGAATCCATGATCAATTTCGATGGGGCATCGCTGATGTTCCCGACCTCGTTCGGTTATTTCGATCCGCACATCCTCAGCGTTGCCCCCAAGTATCCCGATGTCCGGTTCCAGCATTGCGGTGGCCTCTGGTCGGCGGACCGCCATCCCGGCACCGTGGGGTCCTACTTCGGCTATATCGGCCTGGGCCAGTACCTGAACGGCATCGCTGCCGGTCATGCGTCGAAGTCGAAGAAGATCGGCTTCGTTGCCGCCAAGCCGATCCCGCAGGTGCTGATGAACATCAACGCCTTCCTGCTGGGCGCGCGTGCCGTGGACCCGGCGATCACCTGCCAGGTCATCTTCACCGGTGAATGGTCGCTGGCGGTGAAGGAGGCCGAGGCCACCAACGCGCTGGCCGACCAGGGCTGCGACGTGATCACCTGCCATGTCGACGGGCCGAAGGTCGTGGTCGAGACCGCTGCCGGTCGCGGCGCCTATGTCTGCGGCTATCACGCCAACCAGAGTGCCCTGGCACCGGAGAAGTACCTCACCGGGGCGGAGTGGAACTGGGCGAATGTCTATACAGGGATGGTCGAAACCGCGATGAGCGGCGGCACGATCGACAATTTCGTGCGCGGCGGCCTGTCCGATGCGTTCATCAAGATGAGCCCGCTGGGTCCGGCGGTGTCGGACGCGGCGCGGAACCAGTTCGAAGCCGTCAAGGCCGAGATGATGAAGGGCGGCTTCCCCATCATCCAGGGTCCCCTGAAGGACAATACGGGCAAGGTGATCGCGGCTGCGGGCAAGTCGTTCGCAGAGGATGACATCGCGCTCGAGAGCATGGACTACCTGGTCGAGGGCGTGGTCGGCGCCGCTTCCTGATACCCATGACCGCTGGCCACACCACAGCCCTGTCGGCGTCGAGGATGCGGGGTCTCTCGGACCTCGCACCCCGCCTCGAACCCCTGGTCATCCCGGTCGGGGCGCTGCTGGGCGGGTTGCTGGCCTTCTCGGTCTTCCTGACCGTGCTGGGCAAGTCGCCGGTGGATTTCTTCGGCCTGGTCTACAAGGCGGGGTTCGGTACCTCGTTCTCCTGGCAGAACACGCTGTCCAGGGTCGCGCCACTGCTGCTGACAGCGCTCTGCGTGGCCCTGCCGGCGCGTCTCGGGCTGGTCGTGATCGGCGGCGAGGGGGCCGTCGTTCTCGGCGGCCTGGCCGCCGCGGTGACCGGCAACGCCCTGGCGGGCGTTGCCGGCGCCATCGGCCTGCCGCTGATGATGCTGGCCGCCATGCTGACCGGCGGCGCATGGATCGGCGCTGTCGGTGCGCTGCGCTACCGGCGCGGGGTCAACGAGACGATATCGTCGCTGCTGATGGCCTATATCGGCGTTGCCTTGCTGAACCACCTGGTCGAGGTCACCTTTCGCGATCCGGCCAGCCTGAACAAGCCGTCGACGGCGCCGCTGGATGCGGCGCTGCGTGTCGGCAACCTGCCCGGCATGGATGTTCACTGGGGCTTCGGCGCCGGGATCATCGCCTGCATCGTTGCCTGGGTACTGATCGAACGGACGACCTGGGGCTTCGCGGCCCGGATCGCCGGTGGAAACATCCGCGCGGCGCAGATCCAGGGACTGCCCGTCGGTCGGCTGATCATCGGTTTCACGGCGCTCGGCGGTGCCTGCGCGGGACTGGCCGGCTTCTTCGAGGTCTCGGCAGTCCACGGCTCCGCCAACGCGTCGCTGGTCACCGGCTACGGCTACACCGGCATCCTGATCGCCTTCCTGGCGCGCCACAATCCGCTGGCCATCATTCCGGTTGCCATCCTGCTGAGCGGCTTCGAGGCCTCCTCCGGGCTGATCCAGCGCCGCATGGACCTGCCCGACGCCACCATCCTGGTGCTGGAAGGCTTCGTCTTCGTCGCGATCCTGGTGGCCGAGACGCTGTACGGGCGGTTCCGCATCTTCCAGCCGAGAACGGAGGTACCGGGATGAGCGAAACCGACCTGGGCCTCTGGGCCGTGCCGCTGGCCATGCTGGGCGGGGCGATCCGCGTCTCCACCCCGTTCCTCTTCGTCTCGCTGGGTGAATGCCTGACCGAACGCTCCGGGCGCATCAATCTGGGCCTGGAAGGCACGCTGGTCTTCGGTGCCATGGCCGGTTACGCGGTGGCCTACGAGAGCGGGTCTGCCTGGATCGGTGTCCTTGCCGCCGCCGGTGCAGGAGTGCTCTTCGGCCTGTTCCATGGCTGGGTCTGCAAGCTGCCACGGGTCAACGACATCGCCATCGGTATCGCCCTGATGCTGCTCGGGATGGGCCTCGCCTTCTTCTTCGGCAAGCCCTACGTGCAGCCGCAGGCGCCCGACCTTCCGGCCATCGCGTTCGGCTGGTGGTCGGACATTCCGCAGGTGAGGGCGGCGTTGCAGGTGAATGCCCTGTTCCTGATCGGCATCGTGCTGACCGTTGCCATGTGGTGGATGTTCCGGTTCACGCGCGTCGGCCTGATCGTGCGCGTTGTCGGGGACAGCTCCGACGCGGCCAGGTCCATGGGGCTGAATCCGAATGTCGTCCGGCTGCTTGCCACCGCGGCCGGTGGCGCGCTGGCCGGTGTCGCCGGTGCCTATCTCTCGCTCTACTACCCCGGCAGCTGGAACGAGGGGATTTCCTCCGGCCAGGGGCTGATGGCCGTGGCGCTGGTGATCTTCGCGCGCTGGTCGCCCGTGAACTGCTTCTGGGCGGCCCTGCTGTTCGGGGGCGCCGGTGCGCTGGGGCCGGCACTCCAGTCGATCGGGGTCACCTCTGGCTACTACCTGTTCTACGCGGCACCCTATGTCCTGACCCTGGGCCTGCTGATCGCGACCTCGTCGCCGAACCGGGCGCTGGAGAGCGCGCCGCGCGAACTGAGCATCACGAAATAGGAGAAACGGATGAGCGGCCTTGGCGGTCTGAACAAGTCGGAGAACGGCGTGGTGCTGGGCATGGTCCAGTTGCAGTTGCCGGTGGTCGAGACGCCCGCCGACCTGGCGGCCCAGACACGGCGGATCGTCGAGATGGTCGGCAAGGCGCGGCGGAATTCCGCCACGATGGACCTGGTCGTGTTCCCGGAATATGCCCTGCACGGCCTCAGCATGGACACGAACCCGGAGATCATGTGCCGCCTCGACGGCCCCGAGGTCGCGGCGTTCCGGCAGGCCTGCATCGACAACTCGATCTGGGGCTGCTTCTCCATCATGGAACTGAACCCCGGGGGCATGCCCTACAATTCGGGCCTGATCATCGACGATCAGGGCGAGATCCGGCTGTACTACCGCAAGCTCCATCCCTGGGTGCCGGTCGAACCCTGGGAGCCCGGCGACCTGGGCATCCCGGTGATCGAGGGGCCGCGCGGCGTGAAGCTTGCCCTGATCATCTGCCATGACGGCATGTTCCCGGAGATGGCCCGCGAGTGTGCCTACAAGGGAGCCGAGGTGATGATCCGCACCGCGGGCTACACCGCTCCGATCCGGGAATCCTGGCGTTTCACCAACCAGGCGAACGCCTTCTGCAACCTGATGGTGACCGCCAATGTCTGCATGTGCGGCTCCGACGGTACCTTCGACAGCATGGGCGAGGGGATGATCGTCAACTTTGACGGCACGGTGCTGGCGCATGGCACCTCGGGCCGACCGGACGAGATCATCACGGCGGAGGTCCGGCCTGACCTGGTGCGCGAGGCGCGGACCGGCTGGGGGGTGGAGAACAACATCTACCAGTTCGGCCATCGCGGCTATGTCGCGGTCAGGGGCGGGGCGCAGGACTGCCCCTACACCTACATGACCGACCTTGCCGCCGGTCGCTATCGCCTGCCATGGGAGGACGCGGTGAAGGTCACCGACGGCACTTCCTGCGGCTTTGACGCACCGACACGTTCCTACCAGCAGAAGCTTGAGGCCGCAGAATGAGCACCATCGAAGCCGATCCCTATGCCTGGCCCTACAATGGTGATCTCAGGCCCGAGAACACGACCCTGATCGTCATCGACATGCAGACCGATTTCTGCGGCAAGGGCGGCTATGTCGACAAGATGGGGTACGACCTGTCCCTGACCCGCGCGCCCATCGAACCGATCCGGAAGGTGATGGCGGCGATGCGCGCCAGAGGGTTCCATGTCATGCACACCCGCGAAGGGCACCGGCCCGACCTGTCGGACCTGCCGGCCAACAAGCGCTGGCGGTCGCGCCAGATCGGTGCCGGCATCGGCGACCCCGGACCCTGCGGCAGGATCCTGGTGCGCGGCGAACCGGGCTGGGAGATCATCGACGAGCTGAAGCCGCTGCCCGGGGAGGTGATCATCGACAAGCCGGGCAAGGGCAGCTTCTGCGCCACCGACCTGGAACTGCTGCTGCGCACCAGGGGGATCGAGAACATCGTGCTGACCGGCATCACGACCGACGTCTGTGTCCACACCACGATGCGGGAGGCGAACGACCGTGGTTTCGAGTGCCTGCTGCTGGAGGACTGCTGCGGCGCGACCGATCGCGGCAACCATGATGCCGCCGTGAAGATGGTGAAGATGCAGGGCGGGGTCTTCGGTTCGGTCTCCGACAGCGAAACCTTCGTCAGCCAGTTGCCGTGAGCGGCCAGCGGACAGGGTCGGACGGGGCCATCGGGCTGGAGACCATCGGCCTGACCATGCGTTTCGGTGCCTTCACGGCGCTGGATGACGTGTCGATCAAGGTCCGGGCAGGCTCCTTCCACGCGCTGCTTGGCGAGAACGGCGCGGGCAAGTCGACGCTGGTCAAGTGCATCATGGGTTTCTACCAGGCCACCGGCGGTTCGGTGCTCGTCTCCGGGCGGGAGGTCGATGTGCCCGATCCGAAGGCCGCCCATGCGCTGGGGCTGGGCATGGTCTACCAGCATTTCACCCTGGTGCCTGCGCTGACCGCCGCGGAGAACCTGGTGATCAGCCGCGACGACACCCCGGCGGTGATCGACTGGGGCAGGGAAAGGGCGGCACTGCAGGCCTTCATGGACCGGATGCCGTTCTCCGTTCCCCTGGACCGGCCTGTCAGCCGCCTGGCCGCGGGTGAGAAGCAGAAGCTGGAGATCCTGAAACAGCTCTATCTCGGGCGGCGTTTCCTGATTCTGGATGAGCCGACGTCCGTGCTGACGCCGCAGGAAGCCGACGAGGTCCTGGGCCATGTGAGGCAACTGACCGAAGCCGGCACGCTCTCGGTGCTGATGATCAGCCACAAGTTCCGCGAGGTGACCGCGTTCGCCGACGAAGTCAGCGTCCTGCGGCGTGGTCGCCATGTCGGCGGCGGCCAGGTGTGCGACCTGAGCCATGACGACATGGCGTCGATGATGGTGGGTGGGCAGCCGCCGCGCCGGGAGACGGAGCGTGCAGGCGGACCCGGGGATGCCGTGCTGCGGATGCAGGGCGTGCAGGCGCTCGACCGGTCAGGGCTCGCCCCCATCGAGATCGATGAACTGACGGTGCATGGCGGGGAGATCGTCGGCATTGCCGGGATTTCCGGCAATGGCCAGATGGAGCTGATGGAGATCCTGGCCGGTCAGCGGCCCGTCTCGGGAGGAGAGATCACGGTCGCCGGAGAGCCGTTTCACGCCACGCGCGTCCAGGCGCAGGAGCACAGGATCCGCTACCTGCCGGAGGAGCCGCTGCGGAACGCCTGTGCGCCACGCATGAGCGTGACCGAGAACCTGGCCTTCCGGACCTTCGACGTGGGCAGGAACGGTCGTCGCTTCTGGCTCGACCGGGGTGCCATGAAGGCGCATGCGCGAGAGCTGATCGAGGGGTTCCAGGTGAAGACCGCCTCCGCCGACAGCCCGATCCAGACCCTGTCCGGTGGCAATGTGCAGCGCGCCATCCTTGCGCGGGAACTGACGGGAGAGGTGAACCTGCTGCTGGTGTCGAACCCCTGCTTCGGTCTCGACTTCTCTGCGGTAGCGGCGATCCGGTCCCGGATAGTCGATGCCCGGAACGCAGGCACGGCCGTCCTGTTGCTGAGCGAGGACCTGGACGAGATCCTGGAACTGTCGGACCGTGTGCTGGTGATGTCGGAGGGGCGTATCGTCCATGAGACGCCAGCCTCGGAAGCCGATATTGGCGTCATCGGCCAGCACATGGCAGGACATGCCGCATGATCCGTCTTGATGCCCGACCCTTCGCCTTCACCTTCGATCCGTCGCGGACGGCCCTGGTCGTGATCGACATGCAGCGGGACTTCGTCGAACCGGGCGGCTTCGGCGCCGCGCTCGGCAACGATGTCGCGCCGGTCGCGGCGATCATCCCCACGGTCCGGCGGCTGCTGGATGGCGCGCGCGGCGCGGGGATGATGATCGTGCACACGCGCGAATGCCATCTTCCCGACCTCTCCGACTGTCCCCCGGCCAAGCGGAACCGTGGCGAGCCGTCGCTGCGGATCGGCGACACGGGACCGATGGGCAGGATCCTGGTTGCCGGGGAACCCGGTGTCGAGATCGTGCCCGAACTCGCCCCACGCGATGGCGAGCATGTCATCGACAAGCCGGGCAAGGGGGCCTTCTACGCCACGCCGTTTGGCGACCTGCTGGCGCGGAACGGCATCACGCACCTGATCCTTGCCGGCGTGACTACGGAAGTCTGCGTCCAGACAACGATGCGGGAGGCGAACGACCGCGGGTTCGAGTGCCTGCTGGCCGAGGACGCGACCGAGAGCTATTTCCCGGCCTTCAGACATGCGACGCTGGAGATGATCCGGGCGCAGGGCGCCATCGTCGGATGGACCGCGCCGACGGACGTGATCGTCGCGGCACTGGACAGGGAGGTTGCCCCATGACCGAGCCTTTCAACATTCCGGACATCCTCGACGGGGGATGGAAGGCGCTGGATTTCGAACCGTTCCGAGAGGGCATCGAGATCGCCCACCTGCTGAAGGGGGAGCCTGCGCTGGCGGTGCTGCGCTACCAGCCGGGCGCAACGGTGCCACGCCACGACCATGTCGGGGCGGAGACGGTGCTGGTGCTGGAGGGCAGCCAGACCGATGCAAGGGGCACCTACCGCGCCGGGGCGCTGGTGGTGAACACCGAAGGCAGCAGCCACGATGTCGTTTCCCATGACGGCTGCGTCGTGCTGGTGCAGTGGTCGAAGCCGATCCGGTTCGTACCCGACTGAGAACCCGCCCCGCCCGGTGCCTACAGGGCGTCCCTGATGCTCGCCGTGATCGCGTCCGTCGAGATGCCGTAGCGGTCGTGGAGGGTGGGCAGGGCACCGGCGGCCAGGAACGCGTCGGGCAGGGCGATCTGCCTGAACGCCGGGAAGACACCCCGGCGCATCAGCAATCCGGCGACAGCCTCCCCCAGTCCGCCGATGACCGTGTGGTTCTCCGCCACCGTGACCAGCCGTCCGGAGCGGCGGCACTCGGACAGGATCGTTTCCTCGTCCAGGGGCTTGATGGTCGGCACGTGCAGCACGGCGAGACCGATGCCGTCCGCCTGCAACTGCTTCGCGGCCTCCAGCGCACGCATCGTCATGATGCCGGAACTGATCATCAGGGCATCGTTACCGTCCCGCAGCAGCTTCGCCTTGCCCAGTTCGAAGCTGTAGTCATAGTCGTCGAGCACCAGCGGCACCTGGCCGCGCAGCAGGCGCATGTAGACCGGACCCTGGTGCGCTGCGATCGCCGGAACCGCCTGTTCGATGTCCAACGCATCACAGGGATCGATGACGGTCATGTTGGGCATGGCCCGCATCATGGCCAGGTCTTCGGTCGCCTGGTGGCTGGGGCCGTAGCCCGAGGTCAGGCCTGGCAGCGCGCAGACGATCTTCACGTTGCGGTCCTCTTCCGCGATGGCCTGGTGGATGAAGTCATAGGCCCGGCGACTGGCGAAGACGGCATAGGTCGTCGCGAACGGGGTGAATTCCTCTGCGGCCAGCCCCGAAGCGGCACCGAACATCACCTGCTCGGCCATCCCCATCTGGTAGCAGCGATCCGGAAAGGCCTCCCGGAAGATGTGCAGGTCGGTGTACTTGCCCAGGTCCGCCGTCAGTCCGACGATATCGGGCCGCGCCTGTGCCAGTTCGACCAGGGCATGACCGAAGGGTGCGGACCGGGTCCGCTGACCTTCGCCAGCAATCGAGGCGATCATCGCCGACGTGGTCAGGCGTGGCTTGCCGTTGCCCTTCGTGGTCATGCCGTCCTCCCGGCGTCCAGCGCCTCCAGGGCCAGTTGCCATTCATGTTCCTCGACCCGGATGAAGTGGTTCTTTTCCCGGGCTTCGAGGAACGGTACGCCCTTGCCCATCAGCGTGTCGGCAATGATCATGCGTGGCCTGGGGCCGGATTGCTGCCGCGCCCTGTCGAAGGCCCCGACCAGCGCATCGATGTCGTTGCCGTCCACGCGCTCGACATGCCAGTTGAAGGCTTCCAGCTTCTCCTTCAGCGGCTCGAAGCCGAGCATCTCGGTCGAAGGACCATCCGCCTGCTGGTTGTTGACGTCGACGATGGCAATCATGTTGTCGAGCTGGTGATGGGCGGCGGACATGATCGCCTCCCACACCGAGCCCTCGTCCAGTTCGCCGTCGGAGAACAGCGTGTAGACGCGGGCATCCGACTTCTTGCGCTTCAGCCCGAGCGCCTTGCCCACCGCGATGGCCAGCCCGAGACCGAGCGAGCCACCCGACATCTCCATGCCCGGCGTGTACGACGCCATCCCGGACATCGGCAAGCGGCTGTCATCGCTGCCATAGGTCTCCAGTTCTGCCTCGGGGATCGTGCCAGCCTCGATCAGCGCGGCGTACAGCGCGATCGCATAGTGACCGTTCGAGAGCAGGAAGCGGTCGCGGCCTTCCCACTCGGGGTCATCGGGGCGATGGCGCATGGCGTGGAAGTAGGCGACGGCCAGCACATCCGCGATGTCGAGTGCCTGGGCGACATAGCCCTGGCCCTGGACCTCGCCCATCAGCACGGCGTTGCGGCGAATGTGGTAGGCGCGCTCGGCAAGGCTCCTGTTCGGGATCGGGCCGGTTGTCTCAACCATGGATCAGCATGCCTCCGTTCACGTCGATCACGGCCCCGGTGACATAGCCGGAAAGGTCCGACGCCAGGAACAGGTAGGCACCGGCAATGTCGCGCGCCTCGCCGAGGCGGTTGAGCGGAATGCCGGCGGCGATCTCGGCCTTCATCTCAGGGGTGAGCTTGTCGCCGGTGATGTCGGTCTGCACCAGGCCCGGCGTCACGCAGTTGACCCTGATCCCGTCGGGTCCAAGTTCCCGCGCCATGGCCTTGGCCAGGCCCAGCACACCGGCCTTCGCCGCCGAGTAATGCGGGCCGCCGAAGATGCCGCCGCCGCGCTGGGCGGAGACGGAGGACATGCAGACGATCGAACCTGCCCGTCGCTCCCGCATGTGCGGAATCGTTGCCTGGGAGAGATGGAGCACGCCGCGCAGGTTGACGTCCAGAACGCGGTCCCAGCTCTCCGCGTCGATCTCCATCGTCCTGACCGGCTGGGTGATGCCGGCATTGTTGATCAGGATGTCGATCCCGCCCAGGCCATCGATGGCTGTCGCGATGGCGCGATGGCAATCATCGGCAATGGTCACGTCGCAGGCGATGCCCAGATGCTCCGGTCCGACGGACGCCGCCGCCTCCCGCGCTGCCAGGCCATCGATGTCGAGGATTGCAACACGCGCACCATGCTCCGCGAACATGCGTGCTGTCGCCAGCCCGATGCCGCGCCTGCTGGCGGCTCCCGATATGACGGCTGTCTTTCCCTGCAGGATCATGATGCCTCGCTCCCCTTGCTGTCCGCATCCTTCATGCCCGGTTGCCGACAGGAAGACAAACGCAGAGATTTCAGTCAAAAATGAAATTGTTTCACTTCATGATGCCTCATTCAGGCTAAGGACTGCAATTGATTGAGAGGAAATCACGAAAGCCATGATCGGTTCTGTCTCCCTCAAGGGTATCCGTGCCTTCGAGGCCGTTGCGCGCCTGGGTTCGTTCAAGGCGGCCGCGGAGGAACTGAACCTGACACCGAGCGCGGTCAGCCATGCGGTCTCCGCGCTGGAACGGTCGATGGGCGTCGGCCTGATGGATCGCCAGGGACGGCGGGGGCGGTTGACGGACCGGGGCGAGACACTCCATCGCCATGTCCGGCTCGCTTTCGAGCAGTTGCGCCAGGGCCTGGACGAGACCTCCGCCCGGGCCCCGCGACTGCTTCGCGTGCACGCCGCACCCAGCTTCGCGGCAGGCTGGCTGTCGCCCAGGCTGCCGGGGTTCCTCGCCAGCCATCCCGGCATCGAGGTCCGTCTGTCCGCCGGCACGGACTACAGCCCCTTCACCACGGACGAATTCGACGTGGATATCGTCTATGGACCGGTTCGCGCCGCAAATGTCGAAAGGGTGCCCATCACGACCGAGACCGTGGCACCGATGTGCACGCCCGAACTGGCCGAGGGGATCGGGCAACCCCGTGACCTGCTCACCCGGCACCTGATCCAGAGCGACAACAAGACCGTGCGCTGGTCACACTGGTTCGATGCCAATGGCCTGCCTTCGCCGCGGCCGCAGGGAATCCGTTTCGACCGCAGCTTCCTCGCCATCGCCGCGGCAGCCGACGGTGTCGGCATCGCGCTGGAATCGACGTTGCTCGCCGAACGGGAACTGGCATCGGGGCGCCTGGTGATGCCCCTGCAGGACCTGTCGACCGACATCGACTATGTCGGCCACCACCTGGTGTTTCCCCGCACCGAACAGGTGAACAGTCAGGTCGCCATCCTGGTGCAGTGGCTGACTGCCGAGATCGGTCGCGGAGGGGGCAGCAGCGGCGGACAGGTGTCGTGACGACCGGTGCTTCGTCGGCACCGGCCCCTTGCCGCGAACGCTGCTTTTTCTGCTGACGCATGGCATGGCCGCATCTATCGTGACCCGGCATCCGAGCCAGATCACCAGGTGGAGAACAACAAGTGAAGCTCCTGCACGCCCAGAATTCGCCCTATGCGCGCCGAGCCCGTCTCGCCGCGCGTTTCTCCGGCCTGGACATCGAGGAACTGGATGTCTCGAAGGACCCGGAGGCCCGCAAGGTCCTGGTCGAGGCCGGCCCCAGCGCCAAGATCCCGGGACTGCTGCTGGATGACGGCATCTGCCTGTGCGAGAGCCTGATCATCACCCGCTACATCGACGCGCAGTCACCGAACCGCCTGATGGACTACACGCCGAAACTGCTGGAACTGGAGGGCATCGGCTCGGTGCTGATCGATGCCACCTACAAGCGCAGCAAGGAGCGGCTGTCGGAGGACGGGCAGCCGTCGCCGACGGTGCTGCAGACGGAGACGGACCGCATCGCCCGTTGCTACGATGCGCTGGACAAGCGCCTGGCGGGGCAGGCGGCCAGTTTCAACCTGGCGACCTTTGCCGCCATTGCCGGGCTGGGCTATGCCGACTGGCGCGGTGCGGATGACAACTGGCGCGACGGTCGCCCGGGCCTTGCCGCCTGGTTCGATGCCATGATGCAGAACAGCGACGTGGCGGAAAGCGCGCCGGTCTACTAGGGCTTCCCGCTGACGGAGGGAGGGGAATTCGTGACCGCTCGGTCTGCCGGACTTCAGGCCTTCGTCGATGCCGCGAAAGTGGCCTTCTCGGCCCGCGCGGCCGGCGAGGCGTCGCGGGCATCGGTCTCGTGCTGCTTCGCTGCCCTGGCGCAGCCGGGCAGGGCAGGGCGGAAGGCTGCGGAGCGGCTGCCCGCCTGTGCGCATCTCGACACGGCAACCGATCCTGCCCGCTTCGGGGATCCTGACCTGCGTGACCTGGCTGCAGCGTTCCGCAGCATCGAACCCGGCCTGGCCTGGCACAGGCGGTCCACCCGTGGTCTCGCGGCAGAGGCAAGCTTCGCCGATGGTCACGCCAACGCGATGATCATCGGTCCCGACGGCATGGAACGGCGCAGCGATGTCTGGCTCGGCGTTTCCCTGCTCGCGCCGCACATCCGCTATCCCGACCATGACCACCCGCCGGAGGAAACCTACCTGGTGATGAGCCCGGGAGAGTTCATGCAGCGGAACGGCCCCTGGTTCACTCCCGGCATCGGCGGGTCGCTCCACAACCCGCCCGGCATCCTCCACGCCATGCGCGCCGGGCCGGACCCCCTCTTCGCCGTCTGGCTCCTGCGCGCGACCGGAGGCGGTGAAGCCTAGGCGTTCCCGATCAGAGCACTGCAGATCGGGCATGGCGAACCAGAAACGACGAAGTTCACCACAGGCCGCGACTGCGGCCCGGCGACCGTTCGCCGCCCCGTCGGAGCGGGCGCGCGCCGCGCGGCGAGCGTGAGACAGGAGAAGTCCCGCGGACAGGGTGGGATTCGAACCCACGAAGGGGGTTACCCTTGGCGGTTTTCAAGACCGCTGCCTTCAACCACTCGGCCACCTGTCCTGCGCCGGGCGGCTTTAGCAGAGTGGCGTTAAGACTGTCCAGCAGGCATCGGTGCGGACGTGCCGAGATGCGCCTCAGCGCAGGGTCGCAGCCGACGTCTCGCCGACGATGCGGGCGAGGGACAGGGAGGCGGTGAGACCCGGCGACTCGATGCCGAACAGGTTGATCAGCCCGGTGCAGCCATGGGTCTCGGGGCCGTCGATCCGGAAGTCGGCAGCCTCCACCCCCGGGGCGGTCAGTTTCGGCCGGGCACCGGAATAGCCGGGCAGCAGCGCGCCGTCCGGCAGGCCGGGCCAGTAGCGGCGCACGGCGGCATAGAAGGCGTCGGCGCGGCCGGGGTCGACGGTGTAGTCGATGCGCCGCGGGTCGGTTGTCTCCAGCCATTCCACGTCCGGTCCGAACCGGGCGTCGCCGCCGATGTCGATGGTGACATGCACCCCCAGTCCCCCCGGCTCCGGCACCGGGTAGATCAGCCGGTTGAAGGGGGATCGACCGGCGAGGACGTAGTAGTTGCCCTTGGCGAACCAGGTCGCGGGCCGCGCCGCCTCCGGCAGGCCGTCGGTCGCGCGCGCCAGTCCCGGCGCATCCAGCCCGGCCGCGTTGACCAGGGTGCGGCACTGCAGGCTGAACGGGGCCTCGCCGCCCGTGTGTACCACCGGGCCCGCCTCCGTCAGCGCGATCCGTTCCACCGGGGTGTCGAAGGCGATCATGGCGCCATGTGCCTCCGCATCGCCCTGCAGCGCCAGCATGTAGCCATGGCTGTCGATGATGCCGGTGGAGGGGGAGAGCAGGGCCTCGACACCGGTCACTGCCGGCTCCAGCTCCGCCAGTTCCGCCGCACCGATGGCGCGCAGGTCGGGCACGCCGTTGGCCAGGGCCTTCAGCCGGATCGCCTCCAGCGTCTCCGTCTGGTTGCTGGCGGTGGCGACGATGACCTTGCCGCAGCGCCGGTGGGCCACGCCGTGGCTCTCGCAGAAGGCATAGAGCAGCTGCTTGCCCTCGACGCAGGTCCGGGCCTTCAGGCTGTCCTTCGGATAGTAGATGCCGGCATGGATGACCTCCGAGTTGCGGGAGCTGGTGATCGAGCCAATCAGCGATTCGCGCTCCAGCACGATCACGTCGCGCCCGGCCATTGCCAGCTCGCGCGCGATCGCCAGTCCCACGACACCGGCTCCGATGACGATGGCGTCAGCGCTCTCCATCGGGGCCTCCACGACGTGCTGTTTCCGCTTCGGGGTTCGGCCCGGTCTCGCCGGGTGGCTCTGCCGTCCCTTCGGGTGCTGGTCCGGCCGCTGCCGGGTCGGTGGCGTCGCCTGCCGCGCCGGTTCCTTCCTCCTGCTCCACGGTCAGCTGCACGGCGTAGGAGGTGCCGCGCACCGGCATGGCGACGAAATCGACATGCTGCTTCGCGGTCGGCGGCGGCTTGCGCAGCATCCGGAACAGGGTGAGCAGGCCGATCAGCCCGTGGATCGCGGCCAGGGTGATGAAGAACCCGTCCGGACCGGTGAGGTCGATGGCCACCGCGGCCAGGTTCGGACCCAGGATGGCCCCGGTGCCGTTCAGGAAGATCAGGCCGCTGGAGGCCGCGACCATCTTCTTCAGCGGCACCCGGTCATTCACATGGGCATTGAACAGGGAATACATCGGGATCGAGAAGCCGCCGAAGATGGCGACCGCCAGGAACAGCGGCCAGACCGTGCGCTGCTCGATCATGGCCGGGGGCTGCACCGAAACCGGGGCCGGCAGCAGCATGGCGATGACCGCCGCGATCATGGCACCGAGCGTGACCACGGTTATGACCACCCGCCGGTTGACCAGGTCGGAGATCCGCCCGATCGGCCATTGCAGCAGCATGCCGCCCAGGAAGATCACCGCGATGAAGGTGGAGATCTCGGTCACCGACAGGCCGATGCGCTGGGCATAGATGGCGGCGAAGCCGAAGATCGCGCCGTTGGTGATGCCGTTCAGGGTCATGCCGATGGAGCCGAGCGGCGAGAGCCGGTACAGCTCCCGGAAGCTGAGGGTTTCCGGCGCGGTGAAGTCCGGCGCGCGGGAGGCGGCGAGACAGACCGGCAGCAGTGCCAGCGAGACCAGCACGGCGACGATCATGAACAGGTTGGCGCCGCTGGGGTCGGAGACCGCGAGCAGGTACTGCCCGGCGGAGAGCGCGCCGAGCTGGATCACCATGTACGTGCCCAGTAACCGGCCACGGTTCTGGTTGTCGCTCATGTCGTTGATCCAGCTCTCGGCCACGATGTACAGCCCGGCATAGCTGAACCCCGTCACCAGCCGCATCCCGGCCCAGACCCACGGGTCGATGAAGATCGAATGCACCAGCACGGCGGCGGAGGCGAGGGAGGCTAGGGCGGCGAAGACGCGGATGTGCCCGACCTTCGCCACCACCTTCGGCGCGAACAGGGAACCCGCCAGGAATCCGGCAAAATAGCCTGACATGACGAGGCCCAGGACCTGGTTGCTGAATCCCTCCAGCGAGCCGCGCAGGCCCAGCAGCGAACCCT
>CBDDHU010000004.1:1307500-2022183 GCA_965228535.1 Minwuia sp.
GCGTGCGTGGGCCACGTGATCCTGCCATGGTAGCGTGCAGTCATCGGCGAAAATGTCCGATGACGCGTGTATCGTACGTCGTTTCTTAAGAAGTGTCCGTCAAGCATGGCCTTGCCGTATCGTGAAGAATGACAAATGCTGTCCAGGACCACCCGATCACCAGCCTATCTGACGATGCTCTATGTCTCCACGCTCGGCATCCTGGTGGCTGTCGGCGTGATCGGGCTCGCCTTGCAGGACATCACCAGGGCCTATGTCGGGGGCAGCGGCTTCTATTCCCGCGGCCACATGGCGGCCATGAGTGCGCTTCAGGAGTTTGCCAGGACCGGGAACCCCGCACTGCTGGAGGACTACGAGACCGGCATAGCGATCCCGTTCAATGACGGGGAGGCGCGGCGGATCCTCGAGGATACCGGGCAGGATCGCCGCAACAGCCATCCGCACCTGGTTGCCGGCCTGAACCATCCGGACGATGTGGCAGGCATGTCGTGGATGTTCAGGACCTTCAGGGATTCGTCGCTGTTTGCGGATGCCCTGGCGACCTGGCAGGAAGCCGACCGGAAGGTGATCGCGTTCATGGCTGCCGCCGAGGATCTCCAGGCGGCGGTGGCGCGATCCGGTCCGGGCAGCGCCGATGCGGAAGCTGCGATGATGCGGATCTGGGCGATCGACGCGGACCTGCGCACGCTCGAGAACGACTTCATCGTCCAGTTGAGCGATTCGGCCCGTGCCCTGGCCCGGATGATGACCTACGGGCTCGTCGGGCTCGGGGTCATCCTGGGTGGTATCGCCGTCTTCTTCGTGTCCCACGCGATGCGCAGGATGCGCAGTTCAGCGCAGGCAAGGCGCATCGCGCTTGACGAGGCCCGGTCGCAGCGCAGTCTGCTGGAGACCACGCTGGAAAACCTGGAGGAAGGGGTCACGTTCTTCGACGAGAACCTGCAGCTCCTGCTGATGAACCGCCGCGCTGCACAGATCCTGAAATTGCCGGAGGGTCGTTTCGGCCCGGGTGCCGGGCTCGAGGAACTGCTTCGCTTTGAATGCCAGCGGGGGGAGCATGGCGACGTGGACGAGGATACCCATGTTGCCGAGCAACTGGCGCTCGCCCGGAAGCGGGCGCCGCAGTACTACAAGCACGAACGGCCCGATGGCAGCGTGATCGAGGTTGCACGACGTCCGGTTCCGACCGGCGGCTTCGTCACCGCCTATCGCGACATCAGCAACGAGTTCCGGTCACGCAAGGCCCTTGCCGCAAGCCAGCAGCGGACCCGGGAGGTCATCGACCGCTCCAAGGACGCCTTCGTCAGCATGGACGAGGATGGCCGGGTGTTCGACTGGAACCCCGCGGCCGAGGAGATTTTCGGCTGGTCACGGCACGAGGCGGTCGGGCAACTGCTGTCGGACCTCTTCATCCCCGAGGAGTTCGAGGCCAAGCATCGGGCGGGACTCACCCGATATCTCGAGACCGGCGAGAGCAGCCTGATCGGCCGACGGTTCGAGGCCATGGCACAGCATCGCAGCGGCCGCCGGTTTCCGGTGGAGGTGACGCTCGGGACGCAGTCGGTCGAGGGGCGCCACGTCTTCAACGCCTTCCTCTGGGACATCTCCGAGCGGCGCCGGACGGAGGAGGAACTGACCGCCGCGCGGGACCGGGCCGATATCGCGAACCGCGCCAAGAGCGAGTTCCTGGCCAACATGAGCCACGAACTGAGAACGCCGCTGAACGCGATCATCGGCTTCTCGGAGATGATGAAGCTCGGGATCGGCACCAGCCTGGATGGTCGGGGCATGGAATATGCCGAGAACATCCATGACAGCGGCAAGCACCTGCTGGCGCTGATCAACGACATCCTGGACATTTCCCGGGTGGAGATCGGCCGGGTGGATGTCGACGAGACCGTGTTCAACCTGAACGATGCCACCGAGACATGCCTCAAGCTGCTGCAGCACGCCGCTGAGCGTAACGGAGTCAGTGTCGAGAACGAGATCGCAGTCCGTCCACTCTACATCAAGGCCGATATCCGCCTGGTGCGGCAGATCATTCTCAACCTGGTGGGCAACGCGGTGAAGTTCTCCGGAAGCGGGGATAGCATCCGCATCTGGGCCGAGAGCGATGCTGACCATGTCTCGATCTTCGTGTCCGACGAGGGGCCGGGCATGGATCCGGAGGAGGCCGAGCGGATCTTCTCGCCCTTCGTCCAGTTGAACGAGACCATCGAGAGCGCCCAGGGTGGTGCGGGGCTGGGACTCGCCATCGTGAAGCGCTTCGCCGAACTGCACCAGGGAACCGTCGCCGTCACCACGGCACCGGGCCTGGGGACGACGATCGAGGTCCGGTTCCCGGGCGAGCGGCTTGCGACACCGGTGGCGGCCTGATCACCCGGCCTGCATGAGGCACGGGGAAGTGCCTCTGCATGGAGTGCAGAGCCAGCCCGATCCGGTCACTCCCCGTCGAGGCCGAACCTTGCCCGGGCGAGGTTGCGCAGGTTCTGGCGGTGATAGGCCGGGAATTGTTCCGTCGAGGGGACCACGTCGCGCAGCATCTCCTTGGCCACGACCAGCTTGTGCACCTCCGTCGGGCCGTCGGCGAGGCCGATCATGAAGCTGTTCATCAGGTGGTCGGTGAAGGGCATCTCCGTGGTGAAACCGAGCGAGCCGTGCAGGTGCAGCGCCATGCTCGAGACATCGTGCAGCACCTTCGGCATCAACACCTTCACCGCCGAGACCTGCTGGCGCATGGTCTTCCAGTCCTTGCCCTGGTCGGCCATCCAGGCGGTCTCCAGCACCAGCAGGCGGAACTGGCGGATCTGGATCCAGGCATCGGCCAGCCGTTCCTGCACCATCTGCTTCTCGCCCAGGATCTCGCCCTTGGTGGTGCGGGACATCACCCGCTCGCAGGTATGGTCCAGGCACTTCGTCGCCTCCGCCAGCGCGCGCATGGCGTGGTGCAGGCGGCCGCCGCCGAGCCGCGCCTGGGCCACGGCAAAACCCTCGCCCCGTTCCCCCAGCAGGTGGTCCTTCGGCACCCGGACATTGTTCCAGCGGATATGGGCGTGCTCCGCCTCCTTCTGCCCCAGGTAGCCATAGTCGCGGATGATGTCGATGCCCGGCGTCTCGGCCGGGACGATCAGCATGGACTGGCGCTTGTGCGGGTTGTTGGCGTTCGGCTCCGTCTCCAGCATGATGATGAAGAAGGCGGCGAACTTCGCGTTGGAGGAGAACCACTTCTCCCCGTTGATCACCCATTCATCGCCTTCCAGCACCGCGCGTGTCTCGATCTTCAGCGGGTCTGCGCCACCCTGCGGCTCCGTCATGGCGAAGCAGGAGACGATCTCGTTGTTCAGCAGCGGCTTCAGGTAGCGTTCCTTCTGCGCCTCGGTGCCATAGCGGGCCAGGATCTCGGAATTGCCGGTGTCCGGGGCCTGCGCGCCGAAGGTGATGGGGCCGAAGCGCGAACGCCCGAACTGTTCGTTCATCAGCGCCAGCTTCAGCTGGCCATAGCCCTTGCCACCCAGTTCCTCGCCCAGGTGACAGGCCCACAGGCCACGGCGCTTCACCTGTTCCTGCAGGGGGCGCACCAGCCGGATGAATTCGGGGTCGTGGATGTTCCACTGGCTGCCGAGCACCTCGTCCAGCGGTTCGATCTCGCGACGCGTGAAGTCCCTGATCCAGTCCAGTTCCTCCTGGAACGCCGGATCCGTCTCGAATGACCACATCGGATTTTTCCCCTCCCGAAAGCTGATACGCCCTTCATGCCTGATCCGGTCGGGTACGGTAAGCCGTTGCAGCCGGATGGGAGGCATGTCCGCGCCTTCGGGCGTGCCTGGCTCAGGCCCGGTTGCGGCGGACGGCATCCGCGATGGCTGCCGCCGTCTCCTGCAGGCCCGCAAGGTACAGGCGCGCCGCCTCCGCCTCCGTCATGGCCCGTGCGAGATAGCGCAGCGAGATGCAGGCGATCACCTGCTGCCCCTGCATCACCGGGACGGCGATCCCCACGGCCGGGTTGTCGCGTTCACGCGGGCTGCTGGCGTGACCGGCCTGGCGTATCCGGGCGATGATGCCGGGCAGGTCGCGTATGTCCTGCGCCCGCTGCGGGTCGCGAGGGCGCGCCGCCTGCAACTGGGTCAGCAGCATCATCCGTTCCTCGTCGGGGCAGAAGGCGAGATAGGCACGGCCAAGCGCGGAGGCGAGCATGGGCAGCCGCCGCGCCAGCCGTCGCATGTCCCCCTCCGTCGCGTAGGGGCTTTCCTGCAGCGTGCCGGTGCGGACCCGCATGGTGTGCCGCTCCCGCGTGGCCAGGCTGAGCGGCCAGCGGGTTGTCGCGGTGAAGGCGGAAAGGATCGGGCGGGCCAGTTGCACCACCAGGTCGTGGCTGCGGAACCCGGCGGACAATGTCTGCACGCTCTCGTCCAGCACGTAGCCGCGCCGGTTCGGGAGGCGCTGCACGTAGCCGGCACCGACCAGCAGGTTGAGCATCCGCACCACCGTCGGCTTCGGCAGGCGGGTGCTGTGCGCCAGCTGCTCGACCGAGCTGACGGTACGGTGATTCAGCGCCTCCAGCACCGAGAGCCCGCGCAGCAGCACCTCGCGCGGTGGTTCGCGACAGTCATCGGCAGGTCGCGTGGCGGATTCCTTCATGTGCAGCAGGTTAAATTCCACTGAGTGGAATTCAAGCCGATTTGGCTGTCCGAACTCGCCGATCCGGCGCGATCATGCCGCGGAAGGACAGGGGCAGGTCCGGCGGCGACCCGTGAAACGGGCGGTCGGACGCAATGTACCGGCGTTCGGGAGGGCTTGATCATGGCCAATACGGCCGCAGCCATTGCGGGTTCTGACATACGGGGGCGGCTCGGTCCGCTGCTGAGTGGCAGTGATTGCCGGATCGAGTTCCCGACCCCGGCACTGGGAGCGGAGATCACCGGCCTCGACCTGGGCGAGGTTGCCCGCAACGCGGCCCTGGTGGCGGAATTGCGCGCGCTGTGGCTGGAACGCAAGGTGCTGTTCTTCCGCCAGGAGAGCATCTCTCCGCCGGAACTGCAGGCCTTCGCGGCGTGCTTCGGCACCCTGGAGCCGCACCCGGCGGCGCCGATGCATCCCGATGCGCCGTTGCTGTTCCCGATCTACCGGGGCGGCGACGGACAGCCGAACGCGGTCGAGAAGGTGAGCCGGGAGAACATCTGGCACAATGATCTGACCTACACGCCGGTTCCGCCCCGGGGCGCGGTGCTGGCCTGCGAGGCCTGCCCGGAGACCGGCGGCGACACCATGTGGGCCAACATGGCGCTGGCCTACGAGAGGCTGCCGGAGCAGGTCCGGGCACGGATCGCGGGGCTGTATGCCAAGCACAGCCTGGAACAGTATTTCGGCGCGCAACTGCCGCAGGAAAAGCGCCTGAAGCTGGCGCGGCGCCTGCCGCCGATCGAGCATCCGGTGGTCGTCACCCATCCCGAGACCGGGGAGCAGGCGCTGTTCGTCAACCAGCCCTTCACCACGCATTTCGCCAACTTCTTCAGCTTCACGGATGTGCGCTACGGCCAGGATTTCCAGGAGGCCGGTGCCCTGCTCGACTTCCTGAAGGCACAGGCGCAGCAGCCGGAGTTCCAGGTGCGCCTGAAGTGGCGGCCCGGCACCATCGCGCTGTGGGACAACCTGCTGACCCAGCACTACGCGGTCAGTGACTATGGCAATGCGCCGCGCCGGATGCTGCGCGCCACGCTGCGCGGGGAACCGCTGTCATGAATGCATCGAGGGTCTTCCGGGGGAGAGGGCGAATGCAGCACCGGCCCGGTTTCAGCAACAGGCGGAGGGACGTGAAATGAGCAGCTATCGCACCATCGAAGTGACGAAGATCTCGCCCACCATCGGGGCCGAGATCAGCGGTGTGGACCTCGCGCGAGGGCTGGATGACGCGCAGTTCAGGGAAGTGCACGACGCGCTGATGGCACACCTGGTGATCTTCTTCCGCGACCAGGAGATCACCATCGAACAGCACAAGGCACTCGGGCGGCGCTTCGGGCCGCTGCATGTCCATCCCAACGCGCCGCAGGACCTGGCCGGCCATCCGGAGATCCTGGTGGTCGCGGCCGACGAGAACTCCCGCCACGTGGCAGGTGAGGTCTGGCACACGGACGTGTCGAGCGATGCCGAGCCGCCGATGGGCTCCATCCTGCACATGTCCGTGGTGCCCCCTGACGGTGGCGGCGACACCATGTTCGCCAACATGTACGAGGCCTATGAGCGGCTGGCCGAGCCGATCCGCCAGCTGATCGAACCGATGACCGCGTTCCATGACAGTGCCAAGGCGCATGGCTATCGCCTGAAGCAGAATGACCGCGCCGACATGACGCTGCCCAGCAGCGA
Source organism: Minwuia sp. (assembly GCA_965228535.1). Classification (GTDB taxonomy): domain Bacteria; phylum Pseudomonadota; class Alphaproteobacteria; order Minwuiales; family Minwuiaceae; genus Minwuia. Next base: position 1,313,861 of record CBDDHU010000004.1, read on the forward strand.
GCATCCCGTGGTCCGGACCCATCCGGTGACCGGGCGCAAGGCGCTCTACGTCAACAGGGGCTTCACGACCCGGATCCGCCAGTTGCCGTCCGCTGACAGCGACGCGATGCTGGAGATGCTGTACCGGCACATCGAGACGCCGGAATTCCAGTGCCGGTTCCGCTGGCGGCCCAATTCCATCGCCTTCTGGGACAACCGCGCCACCCAGCACCGGGCGCTGTTCGACTACCAGGGGCACCGGCGCTATGGCCAGCGGGTGACGGTCTGTGGTGACCGCCCGTTCCGTCGCGCGGCCTGAACTGACCTGAACACGTGCCGGACCAAGCACGCAACTGAAACGAGGGGAGAGAACACATGATGCAGGACGCCTTTTCACTGGCCGGGCGGACCGCCCTGGTCACCGGCGGCACCCGCGGTATCGGCCGCATGATCGCGCAGGGATTCCTGGAGCAGGGCGCGAAGGTCTACATCTCCGGCCGGAAGCAGGCGGAGGCGGATGCGGCAGCGGCGGACCTGGCTGGATTCGGGGAATGCCAAGCCATTGCCGTCAACGCGTCCGGTGCCGACGGCGCGCGCAGCCTCGCCGATGCCTACCTGGCGCGGGAGAGCAGCCTGGACATCCTGGTGCACAATGCCGGTGCCGCCTGGGGCGCACCCTTCGCCGAGTTCCCGGAGTCCGGTTGGGACAAGGTGATGGACCTGAACGTGAAGACCCCGTTCTTCCTCACCCAGGCGCTACATGACGCGCTGAAGGCCAATGCGGGACCGGCGCGGAAATCGAAGGTGATCGTGATCGCCTCGGTTGACGGCTTCTTCGTCAATCCGCTGAACGAGAGCTATTCCTATCACGCCAGCAAGGCCGGGGTGCTGCACCTGGTGAAGCGCATGGCCATGCGGCTGATCCGAGACGACATCGTCATGTCGGCGATCAGCCCCGGTGCGTTCCCGACCGACATGAACCGCGCCGCGCGGGACAATCCGGAGGGCTGGACCGACCATATCCCCGCCGGACGGGTGGGGGAGCCGGTGGACATGGCGGCCGCCGCCGTCTACCTGGCCAGCCGCGCCGGTGACTACGTGGTCGGAACTTCGCTCACGGTCGATGGCGGCGTTTCCTGGGGATACTGAGCGCAGCAACTGCAAGGGGAGGGCAGGACATGGCAAAGGCAATCCGGTTCCACGAGACCGGCGGTCCCGAGGTGCTGAAGCTGGAGTCGGTGGAGGTGGGCGAACCCGGTCCGGGGAAGGTCCGCATCCGTCATAGCCACATCGCGGTGAACTTCATCGACATCTACTTCCGCACCGGCCGCTATCCGCTGCGCCTGCCCAACGGGCTCGGCTCCGATGCCGTGGGCGTGGTGGAAGCTGTCGGCCCCGACGTGACCGAGGTGCGGCCCGGTGACCGTGTCGGGTACCTGCTGGGACCGCAGGGGGCCTATTCGGATGTCCGGATCATGCCCGCGGCCGTACTGATCCCGATTCCCGACGGCATTGCCGACAGCACCGCCGCGACGCTGATGATGAAGGGCCTGACGGCGCAGTATCTCTTCCGCCAGGTCTATCCGCTGCATGGCGGAGAGACGATCCTCTACCACGCGGCGGCCGGCGGGGTGGGCCTGATCGCCTGCCAGTGGGCACGGGCGCTGGGCGTCACCATGATCGGCACCGTCAGCACCGACGAGAAGGCGGAGGTCGCCCGCGCCAATGGCTGCAGCCACGTGATCGTCACCTCGCGGGAGGATGTGGCGGAGCGGGTGCGGGAGATCACCGACGGCAAGGGCGTGCCCGTTGTCTACGACTCGGTGGGCAAGGACACGCTGATGGCCTCCCTGGACAGCCTGCAGCCACGAGGTTCGCTGGTCAGCAACGGCACGTCCTCGGGTCCGGTGGTCATCGACACGGCGCTGCTGGCGGCCAAGGGCTCGATCTGGGTCACCCGCCCGGCCATGGTCCACTACGCCACCCCCCGGGAGAAGATGCTGGAGATGGCCTCGGAACTGTTCGGGCTGGTGCTTGCGGGAAAGATCGTCAGCGAACCGGGCCAGACCCATGCGCTGGAGGATGCGGCGGAGGCCCATCGCGCCCTGGAGGGACGGCGCACGGTCGGATCGACAGTGCTGATTCCCTGATCCCGGCATCTGGAGAGGGCGGCGGTGCCCAAGGGCCGCATCGTACTGGTCGTCTGACAATCGGATTCCACGGACCTGTCGAAGTGACACCTCGGACGATGCCAACGAAGAGACCAACGGATCTCGCCAGCTCATGCCCTGGCCAAGCCAACCCCGGGAGATGGCGACAGACGACGAAATCTCAGGAAGGGATATGGTCCGCGACCTCGCGGTCAGAAGCGCGCTCGCTGGCCGCAAGCCCGGCAGCAACGCCGGCACGATCCGCCTCGTTGCGATTCTGGCTCATCTTGCTCTTGGCATCGATGCGAGTGATCGACAGACGCACACCTACAATACCGCGGAGCTGGGCTTCGATGAACCGGGCCGGAGCATCCGTGACCTCCCAGGGGTCCGGCCGTTCCGCCTCGTGCAGGCGCGTGAGGCGCGTCACCACTTCGCTCAGCCGATCAGGGTCCTCGAAGAACTCGACGGCTCCGTAGGCATGGATCGCAACATAGTTCCAGGTCGGTACCACTTTGCCGGTTTCCCGCTTGGTCGCGTACCAGCTCGGCGTGATGTAGGCGTCCGGGCCCATGAAGATCGCCATGGCCTCGCTGGCGTCCGTCTTCCACAGCGGGTTGGCGCGGGCCACGTGACCATAGAGAGTGCCGAATTCGCCTTCACTCTCGTCCAGGATCAGCGGAAGTGGCGTTGCCATCAATCCATCCGTGCCGCATGTCACGAGATTCGCGAGGCGGGCCGCGCGGAGCGCCTTCTGGATCGTATCGCGGTCGTCGATGCGGAACTGGGTCGGTATGTACATGCGGGCCTCCTTGATGTGCCGCTAAGATTGGGCAAAACTGGCTCGCATGGAATATCCAGTTTCGTAACGAATGATTGGTCCAGTTGGAACGCGCCAGAGGGCCCTCGGTCGCGCGCGAGGTATTGCTGACGACCTGCGGGAGCAGATCACGCGCGGCGTCTATGCGCCTGGGGATGCGCTGCCATCAACACGCGCGCTTGCAGAGGAACTCGGCGTCTCGCGAGGAACGGTCACCGCAGCCTACGAGCAGCTGCACGCCGAGGGCTTCCTCGTCGCCTCGCAGGGCGCTCGGACCCGTGTGGCTGGCAAGGTGGACCCGACACGACCGATGCCGGCGCAGCGGGAAGCCCGATCACCATCCGCAATCTCGGCATGGTCAAAGCGTCTTGCCGAGCTGCCGCCTTCACAGCCGCGCGTCGAGGGCGTAGCGATCGACTTCCGCTACGGCGAACTGCAAGGTCAGGACTTCCCGACCCTCGGTTGGAAGCGCGTGCTGGACGCCGCAGCGCTGAAGCGGCCTGACCGACTCGGCTACGATGCCGCCGCCGGGTTGTCAGGATTGCGGCGGGTTCTGCAAGCCTATCTCTGGCGGTCGCGCGGGCTGCAATGCGATGTCGACCAGATCATCATCGTGAACGGCTCGCAGCAGGGGATCGATCTCGTGGCCCGGGCGCTCGTCGATGTGGGTGAACCGGTGGTCATCGAGCATCCATGCTATCCGATGGCGAGCAGCGTGTTTGCCGCCTCTGGAGCACGGCTCGTCCGCGTTCCGGTAGATGACGATGGCCTTCAGACGAATGCGCTCGCCGCCATAGGGAAAGCGCGGCTCGCATTCGTGACGCCCTCGCACCAGTTTCCAATGGGCGGCGTCTTGTCTGCCGAACGGCGGCGCGAGATCATCGCCTGGAGCGAGCGTGCGGGCGCCTGGGTGCTTGAGGACGATTATGATGGCGAGTTCCGTTACCAGGCGCGCCCGTCGCCACCACTGCATGTGCTGGCACCAGATCGCGTCATCTACCTAGGAACCTCCTCGAAGAGCCTGTCGCCCCGCCTGCGCCTCGGCTGGCTGGTGGCGCCGCCGGAGCTGGCGCGGTTGTTTGAGCGGGCAAAGGGCTTGCTCGACCGCCACGCACCGGTGCTCGAGCAGGAGGCACTCGCTGCCTTCATCGAGAGCGGCGCGTATGAGCGCCATATCCGCCGCGTGCGACGACGCTATGCCGAGCGACGCGCTGCATTGACCACATCACTCGCCGAAGCTTTCCGGGACCGGGTCCGGATCTCGGGTGCAGATGCAGGCCTTCACTTGATCGCATGGTTCGACGACATCCCGGCTTCTCGCGAGACAGAATTGGTGGAAGCCGCGCGGAGCGAGGGGGTCGGGGTCTACGGCGTGGCCCCACTCTACGGCGGTAGCACTGGGAATCCGAAAGGCGCTGCAGGCCTCGTGCTCGGCTATGCCGCGCTCTCGCCGGATGAGATCAGGCGCGGCACGCGGCTCCTTGCCAGAGCGATCCGGGAGCCTGCATCTGTCGCCGAGATCCGGGACTGCACCCGCAAGAGAAACTCGTCGACAAGGAAGGTGGGGTGAAAGCGGTCGGGCCCCCCCGACGTGACCGAGGTCCGACCGGGTGACCGTGTCGGGTGCCTGCTGGGGCCTCAGTGAGCCTGTTCGGATGTCCGGATCGCGCCCGCGTCCGTGCTGATCCTGGCATCTGGTGGGGGCGGTGGTGCCCAGGGGCGGATTCGAACCACCGACACGCGGATTTTCAGTCCACTGCTCTACCAACTGAGCTACCTGGGCATGGCCGTCCTTGCAGGCTGGGAACCGGTTCGGCACCCGCGCCCTGCAAACGGTCGGGAGGATATAGCCGAGAGCCGCAAGCCATGCAACCGCCCTTCGACAGGCTTTGACTTGATTCTGACCGGCGATTTCAGCATGTTGCGCGCCAAGCGGCCGGGTCGTGCTGGCCTGCCGCGCCGGGTTTCCTGAACAGGGTGCAGAATGGCCAAGGAAGAAGTACTCGAATTCGAAGGGCATGTTGCCGAACTGCTGCCGAACGCGATGTTCCGCGTGCAGCTGGACAATGATCATGAAGTGCTGGCCCACACGTCGGGCAAGATGCGCAAGAACCGCATCCGGGTGCTGGCGGGCGACCGGGTGATGGTGGAAATGACCCCCTATGACCTGACCAAGGGCCGCATCACCTTCCGCTTCAAGTAGACGCCGGTCCTGGGCGGCAGATGCCTCGCCTGATTCTTGCCTCGGCGTCGCCGCGTCGGCGTGACCTGCTGCGTCAGATCGGACTGACGCCCGACAGCATCGTCGCCGCCGACCTGGACGAGACCCCGCTGCCCGACGAGGCTCCGCAACGGCTGGCGGAGCGCCTTGCATGTGCCAAGGCCGGGCACGTGCTTCCCGATTTTCCAGACGATTTCGTGCTTGCCGCCGACACGGTGGTGAGCTGTGGTCGCCGCATCCTGCCCAAGACGGAAACGCGGGAACAGGCGGCCGACTGCCTGCGCCTGCTGTCGGGGCGGCGACACCGCGTGACCACCGGGGTGGCGCTGCATGCGCCGGGCGGACGGCTTGCCAGTCGCCGGGTCAGCACTGTCGTCCGTTTCAAGGTGCTCTCGGCACCTGAGCAGGCGCACTATCTCGAGAGTGGGGAATGGCAGGGCAAGGCCGGCGGATATGCCATCCAGGGCCTTGCCGATGCGTTCGTGGCCAGCCTGAACGGCTCCTGGTCGAACGTGGTCGGGTTGCCCCTGCATGAAACCGCCAACCTGCTGACCGGACTGGGCTACCCGGTCTGGAGCCGGTCATGAAACAGGGCCTGTTCATCGACAAGGGACCGTTCGAGACCCGTGTCGCGCTGATCGAGCGGGAGCGGGTGGCGGAGGTGCATCTGCAGCCGTCCGACCGCGCACCGGTCGCCGGGGCTGTCTGGCGCGGCCGTGTCACCGACCTGATGCCGGAACTCCAGGCTGCCGCCGTCGATCTGGGCGGCGGGGAGAGCGGTTTCCTGCGCGCCGCCGATGCACGGGTGCTGGACGGTGCGGCGTCCGACAAGCGGGTGCCGCTGAAGAAGCTGCTGCGGCGGGGCCAGACCGTCCTGGTCCAGGCCACCAGGGACGCGGCGGACGGCAAGCAGGTCCGGCTCACCGCCGACATCACCCTGCATGGCCGGCATGTCAGCCTCTTCCCGCTGCGGGAGGGGACGGAGGTGCCGAAACGCATCGGCGATCCGGACCAGCGTGAGGCCTTGCAGCAGGTGCTGGAGGGGCTGGGTCCCCGCGGACGGCTCGTTGCGCGTCCGGCGGCAGCCCGGGTCACGCCGGAACTTGTTCGCGCCGATGCGGAACGCCTGCTGGAGGAATGGAACGGCATCATTGGTGCGGAGGGTCCGGTGCCTTCGCTGCTGCGCCCGGCACCTGGCCTGCTGCATCGTGCGCTGACCGAACTCGCGCCCCCCGCGCCGGAAGCGATTGCCGTCTCCGACAGGGAACTTGCGGCCGACCTGCATGTCCTGGCCAGGCAGGTCGCACCCGACCTGGTCGACCGCATCGGCCTGGCACCAGCCGGGCAGGGGCTGGAACTGGACCAGGTGGTGGACGAGGCGCTGGCGCGGGAAGTGCCGGTGCCCGGTGGCGGCCGCATCATCATCGAGGCGACGACAGCCCTGACCGCGATCGATGTGGACAGCGGCGGGGCGCGTGGCACGCCGCTGGATCACAACATGCGGGCAATCCCGGAGATCGCGCACCAGATCCGCCTGCGCCGCATCGGCGGGCCGGTGGTGATCGACTTCATCTCCATGCGCGCGGGCAATGAACGCAAGCGCGTCGAGGCGGCACTGCGCCGGGCCTTCGAACGGGATCCCGTGATGGTGGATGTCGGCCAGGTCGACCGCTTCTCCCTCGCCACGCTGGTGCGGGGAAGGGGGGAGAGCGGGCTGGCGGGCCAACTGGTCGCGGCGGGCCGTGAAACGCCCCGGCTGCGTCCGGTCGTGGCGCTCGCCAGGGTCCTGCGGAAGGCCGAGGCGGAACTGTCCGGGGTCGGGCTGCTGCCCGTGACCCTGACGGTTTCGACCGAAATGCAGCCCCTGCTGGACGCGGATGCGGCGACCCGGGCGGGCAGTTTCCTGGGACGCCCCGTCAGCTTCGCGTTCGAAGCGTGCGGCATCGATGAGGTGGCGATCAGCCGGACACGCTGAACGGCCTTTGCATTGTCGCGGCCAGCGCAATGTGAGACAAGTTCACGCATGAGCGGGCAAGAGCATGGAGCACCGAGACTCGAGGACATGGACCCGCGCCTGCATCGCTTTCTCGATGTCTGGCGCGCGGCGCGCGGTGACGCGAGCGTCCCCTGGCGGAAGGATTTCGACCCGACGCTGGTGCCCGCCCTGCTGGCCAACATCTACATCTATCGCTTCAGTGACGAGGCCGGAGACTATGTCTGCGAACTGGCCGGGGAGCAGGTGAACGAGGCCTATGGCAGGGCGATCCGAGGCGAGACGTTGCGCCAGATCGTGGGCGAGAAGGACCACCCGGTGATCATCGAACGCTGGGCGCGCATCCTTGGCGTTCCCTGCATTCACTATGGAACGGCGAACGAGACACTCTCCAACACCCGGATGCGGCAGGCGGAGCGCTTGCTGCTGCCCTTCGCCTCCGTTCAGGGAGGAGCGGCGGACACCATCATCGGGGTCGGACTCTACAGTACCAGGCTGCAGTGGCCGGAACAGCCACCCCTGACACCCACCGATATCCTGCAGGTTCCCTGTTCGGAGATTTGAACGGCGCACCTGCCGCGTTATGGTCCCCTCCGTCCGAACCAGATTCCCCGAGGCCCTGCGATGACCACCCGCTGCCCCATCTGTTCACGACCGACCGAGCAGGCCATGCGGCCCTTCTGCTCGAAGCGCTGTGCCGATGTCGACCTGAAACGCTGGCTGTCGGAAGACTATGTCCTGCCGGGCACGGAGCCTGCGGACTTCGAAGACATGGAACCCGGCGACCTGCGCCACTGACGCGGGACGGAACCGCTCCTACGCCGCCCTGTCGGCCACGCCCGGATCCTTGGTTGCCATGAAGCGCACGTCCGGCCAGTCCTGCTGGGCACGTTCCAGGTGCCAGGCGTTGCGGGCCAGGAAGACCGGATCGCCCTCGTGATCGTCGGCGATGGAGGCACCGTTCTCGTCACCGAAGCGCTTGATCATGTCCGTCGTGTCGGCAAACACCCAGCGGGCGGTGAACAGTTCCGTCGTCTCGAAGCGGACCGGCAGGTTGTATTCGGTCTTGATCCGTTCGGCGAGCACGTCGAACTGCAGCGCCCCCAGCACGCCCACCACCCAGTCGGAGCCGATGCGGGGCCGGAAGACGCGGGCGACGCCTTCCTCGGCGAGCTGTTTCAGGGCCTCGCCCAGGTGCTTGGCGCGCAGCGGGTCGGTGGCCCGGACACGCTGCAGCAGTTCGGGCGCGAAGCTCGGCACGCCACGGAAGCGGATCTCCTCCCCCTCCGTCAGCGTGTCGCCGATGGAAAGCTGGCCGTGGTTCGGGATGCCGATGATGTCGCCGGGCCAGGCTTCCTCCGCCGTCTCCCGGTCACCGGCCAGGAACATCACCGGGTTGTGGACCGCCAGCTGCTTGCCGGTGCGGACATGTTTCAGCCGCATCCCGCGCCTGAAGTGACCTGACACCAGCCGCACGAAGGCAACGCGGTCGCGATGCTTCGGGTCCATGTTCGCCTGCACCTTGAAGACGAAGCCGGCCACCTTGTCCTCCGTCGGCTGCACCTCCCGGCTGGTGGTGACCTGCGGGCGCGGCGCGGGGGCGTGGCTGCCGAGCGCGTTCATCAGGTCCTGCACGCCGAAGGCATTGATGGCACTGCCGAAGAAGACCGGCGTCATGTTGCCTTCGCGATAGGCCACCGGATCGAAAGTGGGGCACAGCTCCCGGGCCATGCCGGCTTCCTCCCGCAGCTGCTCCGCCGCGCTCTCGCCCAGCTTCTCGGTCAGCGCGGGGTCGTCGAGTCCCTTCAGTTCCGCCGTGATGTCGCCCTGCTTCTCCCGACTGCGGGCCATCAGCACCAGCCGATCATTGAACAGGTCGTAGCAGCCCTGGAAGTCGCGGCCCATGCCGATGGGCCAGTTGGCCGGCGTCACGTCCAGTGCCAGGTCCTGCTCGATCTCGTCCATCAGCTCGAAGGGGTCGCGCGCCTCCCGGTCCATCTTGTTGATGAAGGTGATGATGGGCACGTCGCGCAGGCGACAGACCTCGAACAGCTTGCGTGTCTGGGCCTGGATGCCGCGGGCGGCGTCGATCACCATGATCGCCGAGTCGACGGCGGTCAGAACGCGGTAGGTATCCTCCGAGAAGTCCTCGTGCCCCGGCGTGTCGAGCAGGTTGAAGGTGTGCGGGCCGTAGTCGAAGGTCATGACGGAGGCGGAGACGGAGATGCCGCGTTCCTGCTCCACCTTCATCCAGTCCGACCGGGCGCGGCGCTGGTCGCCACGCGCCTTCACGGCGCCGGCCATCTGGATCGCGCCGCCGAACAGCAGCAGCTTCTCCGTCAGCGTCGTCTTGCCGGCGTCGGGGTGGGAGATGATGGCGAAGGTGCGTCGCCGTCCGGTTTCATTTTCCAGTGCGCTCATGCGCGGGGGATAGCCGAATTGCGCTGGCTTGGGGAGGGGTATTCTGGCTGCGGCGGAGACGAACGGCGACGGGGCTGCTATCCCATTGCCACGCAACACGGGGGAGAGTGACCATGCGGATGATCGACATGTTCGACCAGGGGGCGCGGCAGTTCCCGGAAAGGGACTGCCTGTCGGACGGAGAGACAGGCTGGAGCTATGCCACCGTCCGTGACCTGACACAGCGCATTGCTGCCGGTCTGAGGGCGGAGAATGTCGGAATCGGTGCCCGCATCGCCGTCTGGTCACCGAACCATGCCATGGCCTATGCCTGCGTGCTGGCCATAAGCCGCCACAACGGCATCTGGGTGCCGATCAATGCCCGCAATGCGCTGGAAGAGAACATCTACGTCCTGGACAACAACCAGACCGATGTACTGTTCGTGCATTCCAGTTTCGCCGGGCACGTGGAACGGGTCCGGGCGGAGGTGCCCTCGATCCGGCTGGTGGTGACGACCGATGCCCCCGTGGACGGGCTGCCGTTCCTGGATGACTGGATGCCGGTGGACCCGGAGCCCGCGCCCGATCCGCTGCTGCCGCCGGAGACCGTCTGTTCCCAGATGTCGTCGGGCGGCACCACGGGGCGGCCCAAGGGCGTGATGCTCAGCACCCGGGCCTGGGAGACCATGGTGGCGACGTTCCATGTCATGATGCCGGTCACCGCCCCGCCGGTGCACCTGATGGTGGCACCGATGACCCATGCGGCGGGCGGCGTCTCGTTTCCGCTGCTGCCCTATGGCGCGACCAACATCTTCATGACGGAGACCGCGCCGGAGAAGATCATGCAGATGATCGAGACTCACCGGGTGACGCACCTGTTCCTGCCGCCGACCGTCATCTATGTCATGCTGGCCCACCCGAAGGTGCGCGACTACGACTATTCCAGCCTGCAGCATTTCATCTACGCCGCCGCGCCCATGTCTGCCGACAAGCTGAAGGAGGCGATGGAGGTCTTCGGTCCGGTCATGACCCAGACCTATGGCCAGGCCGAGGCACCGATGATCGCCACCTACCTGTCCCCCGCCGACCATGCGGAGGCGCTGGCCACCAACAAGCATCACCGGCTGCTGTCCTGCGGCAAGCCCACCCCCTACACCCGCGTCGAGATCATGGGGGGGGACGGGACCATCCTGCCCCAGGGCGAATCCGGGGAGATCGTGCTGCGCGGCGAGATGGTGATGGAGGGATACTTCCGCCAGCCGGAGGAGACGGCGGCGGCCAGCACCCATGGCTGGCACCATACCGGCGACATCGGCCGCATCGACGAGGACGGCTTCGTCTACATCGTCGACCGGCTGAAGGACATGATCATCACCGGCGGCTTCAACGTCTATCCGTCGGAGGTGGAGCAGGTGATCTGGACCCATGCGGCGGTGCAGGACTGCGCGGTGATCGGCGTGCCCCACGACAAGTGGGGGGAGGCGCTGAAGGCGGTGATCGAGCTGAAGCCGGGTGCGGAGGTGAGCGAGGACGAGATCATCGCCCTCTGCAAGGAGAAGCTGGGTTCGGTGAAGGCGCCGAAGTCGGTGGACTTCTGGCCGGAACTGCCGCGCAGCCCGGTCGGCAAGGTGCTGAAGCGCGATATCCGCGCCCCCTACTGGGAGGGCAAGGGGCGCAGTATCGGCTGAGATGTCGGTCGGGGCTTCGGCGCTGTCCGGATCAGGCGGCGTCGAGCCCGAAGGCCGTGTGCAGGGCGCGGACAGCCAGTTCCGTGTAGTCGGAGGAGATCAGCACGCTGACCTTGATCTCCGAGGTCGTGATGACCTGGATGTTGATGCCCTTCTCCGCCAGTGCCCGGAACATGGTCTGGGCGACACCGACATGGCTGCGCATGCCGACGCCGACGATGGATACCTTCACCACATCGGCGGTCGACACGACTTCCCGCCAGCCGACCTGGGCCTTGATGCCGTCCAGGATCGACAGCGCCCGCTTCAGCTGGTCGCGGTTCACGGTGAAGGTCAGGTCGGTGGTGTTCCCGTCCTCCGTGATGTTCTGCACGATCATGTCGACATTGATGTTGGCATCCGCCAGCGCGCCGAAGATCGCCGCGGAAACGCCGGGACGGTCGGCCACCTGGCGGAGCGTCACCTTTGCCTCGTCCGGCGCGTAGGTGACGCCGTTCACCATCTGCTGTTCCACGATTTCCTCCTCGTCGACCACCAGGGTCCCTTGCTCGTCTGAAAAGCTGGAGCGCACATGCACCCGCACGCCATGGTTCATTGCCAGTTCCACCGAACGGGTCTGCAGCACCTTCGCACCCAGCGAGGCCAGTTCCAGCATCTCCTCGTAGGTGATGCGGTCAAGCTTCTGCGCGGCGGAGACGATGCGCGGATCGGCGGTGTAGACCCCATCCACGTCGGTGTAGATGTCGCAGCGGTCGGCCCTCAGCGCGGCGGCCAGTGCCACCGCCGACGTGTCGGAGCCACCACGGCCCAGCGTCGAGATGCGCCCGTCGCTGGCAATGCCCTGGAACCCGGCCACGACGGCCACCTGGCCCTCCCCGAAGCGGCGGATGATCTCGTCCGTCTCGATCCGTTCGATGCGCGCGGCACTGTGGGCGTTGGTGGTGTGCACCGGGATCTGCCAGCCGAGCCAGGAGCGCGCGTTTACTTCCATGTCCTGCAGCGCCATGGCCATCAGGCCGATCGTCACCTGTTCGCCGGCCGCGACCACGGTGTCGTATTCCCGCGCATCGTGCAGCGCCGACACCTCGCGGGCCAGTCCGACCAGCCGGTTGGTCTCCCCCGACATGGCGGACACGACCACCGCGACCTCGTTCCCCGCCTCGACCTCCGCCTTCACGCGACGGGCCGCGTTGCGGATGCGGTCGACATCGCCGACGGAGGTTCCGCCGAATTTCATGACGATGCGCGCCATCTGTTCCATCCCGGCACGGTGTCTGCCGCGCCGCCTCCTGCATGTCCTCTGAACGCGACCAATGTGTCGCGGCCCCTTGCGGGCTCAAGGCCGCACGTCTTAATTAGCCAGTGGACCGGTCGCAAGCCCGCTTCGTGCTGCATCTCGCGGCAAATCGACCGGACTGGCCAGACGCTCGGGAGCTTTCATGACCGCAACCACCGTCGATCCGGAGGAAATCAGCCGCTTCAGCGCCATGGCGGAGACCTGGTGGGACCCGGATGGGCCGATGAAGCCGTTGCACCAGCTCACGCCCGCGCGCATGCGCTACCTGAAGTCGCGGATCGTCGGACATTTCGGACGCGACGGGCAGGGGGCAACGCCGCTGAAGGGACTCTCGGTCCTGGATATCGGCTGTGGCGGCGGGCTGGTTGCGGAGCCGATGGCGCGGCTGGGTGGAGCCGTCACCGCCGTTGATGCGGCCGGGGACAACATCCGTGCCGCCCGTGCCCATGCGGCCGGGCTGGGCCTGCAGATCGACTATCGCCACGACACCGCGGAGGCGCTGGTCAGCAAGGGCGAGACATTCGATGTCGTGCTGGCGCTGGAGATCGTGGAGCATGTGGCCGACGTGGGGCTGCTCGTCACGTCGGTGGCGAAGCTGGTGCGGCCCGGCGGGATCGTCATCTTCTCCACGCTCAACCGGACGCCGAAGGCCTGGGCGCTTGCCGTGTTCGGGGCGGAGCGGGTGATGCGCTGGCTGCCCGTCGGTACCCATTCCCACGCCAAGTTCGTCAAGCCGTCCGAACTGGCGGGACACTTTCGGCACAGCGGCCTGGAACTCGTCGACCTGACGGGCCTGGTCTTCAGCCCGCTGTCGGGCTGGTCGCTGAACAGCCGTGACCTGGACGTGAACTACTTCGCCACGGCCACGCGGAGTGCGGGCTGATGGCCATCCGCAAGATCGCCCGCATGGGGCACCCGGTGCTGCTGAAGGTCGCGCACCCGGTGCCTGACCCGACCGCGCCGGAACTGCTGCACCTGGTCGGTGACATGATGGAGACCCTGGAGGATATCGGCGGGGCCGGTCTGGCCGCGCCGCAGGTGCATGAACCGGTCCGGCTGGTGATGTTCCAGGTGCCGCCGGGCAGGGGGCACGAAACGGTGCCGCTGACCATACTGTGCAACCCGGTGGTGGAGCCGGTGACGGAGGAGATCGAGTGGGGATGGGAGGGATGCCTTTCCGTGCCCGGCCTGCGCGGACTGGTGCCGCGACCCGCCGCCGTGCGCTATCGCGGCCACGGCATCGACGGCCAGGTGATCGACCGCACCGTCAGCGGGTTTCACGCCCGCGTGGTGCAGCATGAATGCGATCACCTGGATGGCATCCTCTATCCGCAGCGGATGCCGGACCTGAAGCACCTGGTCTTCGAGACGGAGATGAAGCACCTGGCGACCGTTGCCAGCGAGACGCCGGTGCAGGACAAGGGAGAGGACGCATGACGACCGGTTCCGAAGATGCCGATGCAGCCACGGACCTGGATGCGCTGAGGGACAGGCTGACGGATGCCGCGCTGCTGCATGCCGGCTTCGACGGCTGGACGTCGGAGACCCTGCGCGCCGCGGCCCGGGACACCGGCGCCAGCGACCTGGATGTCTATCGCGCCTTTCCTGGAGGCGTCGAGGAACTGCTGGATCATCACCTGCTGATGGCCGACCGCCGGATGGTGGAGGGTATCCTGGCGCTGGACCTGGACAGCATGAAGATCCGGGAAAGGATCACCACTGCCGTGCGGCTGCGGCTGGAGGCGGCCCAACCGCACAAGGAGGCGGTGCGCCGTGGATTCAACCACCTGGGGCTGCCGCATCGCGGCCCGCGTGCCAGCCGGGCGCTGTGGCGCACCGTGGACCTGATCTGGCGGGCCATCGGCGACACCTCGACCGATTTCAACTTCTACACCAAGCGGACCCTGCTCGCCGGGGTCTACATGAGCACGCTGCTCTACTGGCTGTCGGACAACTCCGAGGACCATGCGGACAGCTGGGCCTTCCTCGACCGGCGGATCGCCAATGTCATGCAGATCGAGAAGGCCAAGGCGCGCGTGCTGGGGGCGGGCAGCAGCCCCGCCAATCCGCTGCAGGCAATGCGTCGGATCAGGGAGAACGTGCGCCGTCGCCGCCCGTTCCGCGCCTGATCCGCGAGATCATGGTTGACGTTGACGTAAACTGCGCAATAATCCCGTCCAGACAAGCCGTACAGGCAGCCCGGACAGGCCGGGAAATGACGTCAGGGGAGAGACATGAACCAGCACATCACGCGTGATTCCGTTTACGAGACCGTCGACCGGGACGCCTTTCCGGCGATGATGGAGGTGGATCGCTACAACCGCCGCAGCGATGCCTTCGACGAGATCATCTCCGCCACGCATGACCATTTCTGGGATCCGCTGGACCCTGCCTATGTCGACCTGACGCAGCCGTTCGACCTTCAGAACGAGTACCTGATGCCGCCGGAGCAGGTGCCGGAACTGTCCGGTGCCGTGCGTGACCGCCTGGACGAGGGCCAGTGCATCCGGCTGGCCAACGAATCCACCCGCTGGGGCCTGTCCGGCATCCTGCATGGGGAGCAGGGGGCGCTGAGCCTCTCCGCCAGCCTGTGCCACATCATGATCGATCCCGGTGCGCAGGAATATGCCACCAACCAGGCGCGGGAGGAGGCACGGCACGTCACCGGCTTCGCCCGCTATATCGGCAATCGCTGGGGCACTGCCTACCCGGTGGGCGACGAGCTGGGCCGCCTGATGAACGAGCTGGTTGCCGCGCCGGAGGTCTACAAGAAGCTGGTTGGCATGCAGATGCTGGTGGAGGGCCTGGCGATGGGCGCATTCGCCAACCTGCACCGTCACACCAATGACCCGGTCCTGAAGCGCCTGGTGCAGCTGGTCATGACCGACGAGGCTTTCCATCACCGCTTCGGCAAGATCTGGGCTGACCGCACGATCCCGAAGCTCGACACCCGCGAGCACGAGATCGTCGAGGACTGGGCGGCGCGCTGCTTCGAGACGCTGCTGTTCAACCTGACCAACATCCGCCAGAAGCGTGCGATCTATCCGCAGTTCGGCCTGGACTGGGAATGGGTGCGCGACTCGGTGCGTGAAGTCTATGCCGACCGCGATTCCAAGCGGCGCAATGACCTGAAGGACCCGACCAACATCATGCGGGTGCTGGTCAAGACGCTGCTGAACGCCGGCATCATCACCGACCGCACGCGCCAGCTCTACGCCAACTGGCTGGATGTCGACGCGCTGGAGCGGGAAGAGGGGCTGCACATCGGAGAGGCCATCGCCGCCGACGGCATTGCCTTCCTGAAGAACGTGAACCAGGGCCGCAAGAAGATCGGCCAGAAGCCGATCTGACCAAGGCGGTCCTTCACCACTGCCAACCGCGATGGCGGCCCCTTGCCGGGGTCAGCCGTCGCGGGCGTCCCAGACCTGCTTCTTGCGGTAGATCGTGGACGGGCTGACGCCCAGGAAGCCGGCAGCGCGTCCGATGTTGCCGCCGCAGATGCGGATCGCCGCCTCGATGGCATCGCGTTCCACCTCGTCGAGGGGCAGGATATCGGCCTCCGTCTGCCAAGCCGCGGTGCCCGAGGCCGCACCCGGATGGTCACTGTCCGCGGGGACGTCTGCGGTCGCGGCGCGTGCCGTGCCTGTCTCCACGGATGTGTGCGGTACGCTGAAGGCGGGGGGCAGCATGTCAGGCGTGACCTCGGTGCCGTCATAGAGCACCGTGATCGAACGGACGATGTTCTGCAGTTCCCGGATGTTGCCCTGCCAGCGGTGACCCAGCATGGCCTGAGCGGTCTCCGGTGCAAAGCGACGGAACTTCTTCCGTTCCTCCCGCGCGAAATGCTTCAGGAAGGTCTCCGCGATCAGCATGATGTCGTTCTCACGCTCCCGCAGCGGCGGCAGGGTGATCGGGATGACATGCAGCCGGTAGAACAGATCCTCCCGGAAGCGACCGGCCTGCACCGCCTCCATCGGGTCCTGATTGGTGGCGCAGACGAAACGGACATCGACATGGCGCGTGCGTCCATCGCCGACCCGCTCGAAGCTGCCGGTCTGGACGAAGCGCAGCAGCTTGCTCTGCAGGTCGAGGTCCATCTCGCAGATCTCGTCCAGGAACAGGGTGCCGCCATGGGCGCGGGCCGCGGCACCTTCCCGGTCCTGCACCGCGCCGGTGAAGGCACCGCGCACATGGCCGAAGATCTCGCTCTCGATCAGGCCCTTGGGAATGGCGGCGCAGTTGATGGCGACAAAGGCCCCGTTGGATCGCGGACTGAGCTTGTGCACCGCGTTGGCGGCAAGCTCCTTGCCGGTGCCTGACTCGCCGACGATGAAGACGGTTGCCTTGCTTGGCGCGGCCATGCGCAGGGTCTTGTAGACGGCGCGCATCTTGGCCGAGGTGCCGATGAAATCGACGAAGCCGCCGCTGTCGTCATCCTCCGCATCCGGGACCGGGCTGGCCGCCAGCAGGGCGCGTTCGGTCGCGTTCCTGACCGTGAAGGTCAGCCGCTCCGCCGAGAACGGTTTCACCAGGAAGTCGAAGGCCCCCAGCCGCATGGCCTCCACCGCGACATTGATGGAGCCGTGCGCGGTGATGACGATGACCGGAGGCGGGGTGTCGCGCGCATTCAGGCGCTCCAGGATCTCCATGCCGTCCATGTCGGGCAGGCGCAGGTCCAGCAGCACCACGTCGAACGGGCGGTCCAGTTCATCCAGCGCCTCGGCCCCGGTCTCCACCGAGATGATCTCGAAGGGTTCCTCGCGCAGGTACTGCTCGTAGGTGCGGGCGAGGGAGCGGCTGTCCTCGATCAGCAGCAGCCTATGGCGGCCTTGCTCAGCCATCCCGCCGCCCCGAACCGGCCCGCCCGGTGCCGCCCATCAGCCTGCGACCCGACCGATGGCCAGGAACTTGTCGCGTCGCCGCTCCAGCAGCTGGTCGTCGGCCACGTCCTTGAAGGCGGCAAGGGCGTCGGCGATGGCATCGCCCACCCGCAGCATGGTCGCGACCGGGTCACGGTGGGCACCGCCAACCGGCTCCGGGATCACCTGGTCGGCCACGCGCAGGCGCTTCAGGTCCTGCGCCGTCAGCTTCAGGGCCTCCGCCGCGTCGATGGCGCGGTCCGAGGTCTTGAACAGGATGGAGGAGCACGCCTCCGGCGAGATCACCGAATAGATCGAATGCTCCAGCATCATCACCCGGTCGCCGACCGCCAGCGCCACGGCGCCGCCCGATCCGCCCTCGCCGATGATCACGGGGATGATCGGCACCCTGACATTCAGGCAGACCTCGACGGAGCGCGCGATGGCCTCGGCCTGGCCCCGTTCCTCCGCCCCGACACCGGGATAGGCGCCGGCCGTGTCCACGAAGGTGAGGATCGGCATGCGGAAGCGTTCGGCCAGCCGCATCAGGCGCTGCGCCTTGCGGTAGCCCTCCGGCCGGGCCATGCCGAAATTGTGCTTCACGCGGCCCTCGGTGCTGTGCCCCTTCTCCGTGCCGAGAATCATCACGCCGCGGCCACGGAAGCGGCCCATGCCGCCGATCAGGGCCTTGTCATCGCCATAGGATCGGTCACCGGCCAGCGGCGTGAAATCGGTGATCAGGGCGTCGATGTAGTGCAGCGTGTGGGGGCGTTCGGGATGCCGCGCCACCTGGGTCTTCTGCCACGGGGTCAGGGACTTGTAGGTATCCTGCAGCAGCTTCGCCGCCTTGCCGCGCAGCGTGTCGACCTCCGCATCGATGTCGGTCGCCTCGTTGGTCTGCGCCAGATGCTGCAGTTCCTTGACCTTGCCCTCCAGCTCGGCCAGCGGTTTCTCGAAGTCCAGATAGGTCTGCATGAATTCCTCGCGCCCCGGGGGTCGGTGAGGGGTGAAGCTGCATTCTGCAACAACCCCTGTCAATCGCGACGGCGAACAATCCGGTCAGGCGTGCCCATAAGTGATATAGTAGGGAAAAAGAGGACTGCATCGTCAGAGGGGGAAACGCGATGCATGAGGGTATCTGGACAACCGTGCTCGGCCTGTTCGGCCTGATGACCATTGCGGTGCTGATGCTGCCGCTGGCCCGGCGCATCCGCTTTCCCTACACGGTGCTGCTGGCGGCGGTGGGTATCGGGCTCGGCCTGGTCAGCGAACTGACCCACACCATGCATCTCGGACCGGTCAGCGACCTGTTCCACAGCTTCGGCTCGCTGGAGATCACGTCGGAGATCATCATCTTCATCTTCCTGCCCGCGCTGGTCTTCGAGAGCAGCCTGGCCATCGACGTGCGCAAGTTGCTCGCCGATATCCGCCCGATCCTGTTCCTGGCCATCGTGGGGTTGCTGATCTCCGCCTTCATGGTGGGGGGCGCGGTCTGGGCCGTGTCGGGGATGAGTTTCCTGGTCTGCCTGCTGCTGGGGGCGATCCTGTCGGCGACCGACCCCGTGGCCGTGGTGGCGATCTTCAAGGACCTCGGCGCGCCGAAACGCCTGGCCGTGCTAGTGGAAGGCGAAAGCCTGTTCAACGACGCCACCGCCATCGTGCTGTTCAACATCCTGGCCGCCATGATCATCGGCAACGTGGAGGCGGACCTGGTCGGTGGTGGCCTCGGCTTCCTGAAGGTCTTCCTGGGCGGCATCATCGTCGGCTTCCTGATGGCGCGGGCCTTTGTCTGGATCATCGGGCGCATGGGCGGCGTGGCACTGGTCGAGGTGACCCTGACCGTCTCGCTGGCCTATCTCTCCTTCCTGGTGGCGGAGCATTACCTGCATGTCTCAGGCGTCATGGCGGTGGTCACGGCGGCGCTGGTGATGGGTTCCATGGGGCGCACGGGCATGTCCGCCAACGGCTGGCACCTGCTGCAGGAAACCTGGGAGAACCTGGGATTCTGGGCGAACTCGCTGATCTTCGTGCTGGTGGGGCTGGCGGTGCCGCACATCCTGTCGGTGTTCAATGGCGGCATGTGGCTGACGCTGGGCGTGCTGCTGGCATCTGCCTTCTTCGCGCGCGGGCTGCTGACCCACGGGCTGCTGCCGGTGCTGGGCCATGTCGGCGTTGCCACCAATGTCAGCCTCGGCTTCCGCACGGTGATGTGGTGGGGTGGACTGCGCGGCGCGGTCTCGCTGGCGCTGGCGCTGGCGATCTGGGAGAACGACTCGATCCCGCAGGACATCCGTGAGTTCGTGGTGGCGCTGGTCTGTGCCTTCGTGCTGTTCACCCTGTTCGTGAACGCGACCACGGTCGGTGCGGTGATGAAGGCCTTCGGCCTCGACAAGCTCTCGCCCACCGACCTGACCATCCGCAACCGCGCCATCACCACCGCACTGGATGACATCCAGCATCGCATCGGCAAGGTGGCGGAGAACCAGAAGATCCCACCTGAGGTGGCGCAGGAGGTCTCGACCCTTTATGCGAAGCGCGTCGCGGAGGCCCGCTCCGACAGTGCCGACGAGGCCACGCTGGGACCGGACGACTGGATGAAGGTGGCGCTGATGGCCACGCTGGGGCAGGAGCGGCGGGGCTTCCTGCGCCACTATGCGCAGGGCTATCTGTCGTCGCCCATCGCGCGGTCGCTGCTGGCCATGAATGACGAGATGCTGGACGCGACCAAGCATGGCGGGCTGGAGGGCTATGCGCGGGCCTGCGACAGGGTGCTGGGCTTCAACCGCTCCTTCCTGCTGGCGCTGAAGCTGCAGCGCCGCTTCGGCATTGCTGAGCCTCTGGCCAGGCGCTTTGCCGACCGGATGGAGCGGCTGCGTACCATGCGCGCGGTGCTGGCCGACGTGCGGGAGGAAGGCATCGGCGATATCGAGGCGCTGGTGGGGCCGGAAGTTTCCGCCCGCCTGTGCGAGATGCTGGATGCGCGGCTGGAGAAGACCATGGCGGCGCTGACGGCGGTCCGGCTGCAGTACCCGGACTATGCGCGGCAGTTGCAGCACCGCTACCTGGAGCGGGTGGCGCTGCGGCAGGAGCGGCAGGACTATGACCGCCTGCACGAGGAAGCGGTCATCGGTGCGGAGATCCACGCCAGCCTGCAGGGCGAGCTGGAGGAACGCTATGCCATGCTGGGCAAGCGGCCACCGCTCGACCTCGGCCTCGACCCGGCGGAGCTGGTGTCCCGCGTGCCGCTGTTCACGGGGCTGTCGCAGGACCGCATCCAGAGCATCTCCAGCCTGCTCAGGCCGCAACTGGTGCTGCCGGGGGAATTCATCGTGCGCAAGGGCGATGCCGGTTCGGCGATGTACTTCGTTTCCTCCGGCGCGATCAGTGTCGATATCGAGCCGGAGCCGGTGATCCTTGGTTCGGGGCAGTTCTTCGGCGAACTGGCACTGCTGAAGGACGCGCCGCGCAACGCGGACGTCCATGCCGTGGGCTTCTGTGACCTGCTGGTGCTGGAGCGTGCGGCGTTCCAGAAACTGCTGGCCGAGAATCCCGACCTCAAGGCGACCATCGAGAAGGTGGCGGCGGAACGCACCGCCAGCTGAGGCTCCGGTTTCAGCAGCGCAGGCCGGTCAGATCCATTTCAGCCGACGCAGGATCCAGAGCTGTATCGCCGTCAGCACGGCGGAGCCGACGATCAGGTAGGTGAAACCGTTGCCGTCCTCCGACCACGGCACCCCGCCAACATTGGCGCCGAGCAGCGCGGCGACCAGGTTCAGCGGCAGGAAGATGCCGGCGATGATGGTCAGGATGTAGGTAGCGCGCTGGCTCGATTCGGCGGTGGCCTGGTCGATGCGGTCCTGGATCAGGCGGCTGTGGTCGCGGATCGCCTCCAGCGCGGCGACGTTGCGCCGCGTGGCATGCCAGTTCTCCCGCAGTTCGATCAGGTCGGCTTCCTCCAGCCATGCCGGGTGGGCGTTCAGGACAGCCTCCAGCGCGTCGGCCTGGGGCACGGAGAAGCGATGCAGCCAGATGGCCTGGCGACGCAGGTTGGACAGTTCCTGGGCGGAGGGGTTGGGGCCCGGTGCCTCCAGCATGTCCTCCAGCTCCGCGAGCTGGCCGTTCAGGTGCACCAGCGCATCCTTGGCCCGGCTGGTCAGGCTGGCGACCAGCGCGGTGACGATCATGCCAGGTTTCGCCCTGTCACCCGCCGCCCCGGCGAGCGCTGTCACGTCCTCCACCGCCCGGACACGCTGCAGCGCGACGGACTCCACAAGGGTTCCGGTCACCGCGACACGCAGCGACACCATGTCCTCCGGTCGCCGGTTCTCGTTCAGGTTCACGCCGCGCAGGATCAGCACATCGGCGCCGTCGAAGCGCGTGAAGCGCGGTTCGGTCTCGTCGGCATGGATCGCGGCCAGCGCCATCGGTGGCAGATCATCATTCCTCAGTGACGCGACATCGGTGGCACGCTGGGTGCTGTGGCGCCAGACGGGGGCGTCGGGGCTTCCGACGAGAACCTTTCCTGCAGTCATGTGGGCAGCATCCATCAGTTGTGACCGATATCACGTTCGACCTTGCCTGCCATCTGAAGCACGGGTATCCAGAAGGCAGGACGTGCTGAGAGGGGGATAGCATGAACTTGGTCAGATTCGCTCTGGTGTCCTGTGTGGCACTGGTCCTCGTTGCCTGTCAGACGACGGGTCAGGTTGCCCAGGTCAGGCCTGACCTGCGTCCGGGTGACACCCGCATCGCCCTGATGCCCATGGAACTCCAGCTCTACCAGCTGACCGCCGGTGGGGTCCGGGAGCCGAAGGCCGAATGGACCAAGGACGCGGAGGTCCATGTCCGCCGCGCCATCAACGTGATCCAGTCGGAGAAGCAGCTGCAGCTTGTCCAGTTCGATCCGAACACCCTGCCGCTGGACAAGCAGAAGCTGGTCAACCAGCTGGTGAAACTGCACAACGTCGTTGGCGGTGAGGTCTTCCTGCAGACCCGCGTGCCGCAGCGGCGTCCCCCCACCAAGCAGGGCAAGTTCGACTGGTCGATCGGCACGGAAGTGCGGACCATCGCGGAGGCCACCGGCGCGCGCTATGGCCTCTTCATCTTCCTCGAGGACAGCTATTCCTCCGGCGGTCGCGTGGCGCTGGGCATCGCCATGGCGCTGCTGGGTGTCGGCATCCAGGGCGGGACGCAGGTCGGCTACGCTTCGCTGGTCGATCTGAACACCGGCCAGCTTGCATGGTTCGGAACGGTGGTGAGCGGTACCGGCGACCTCCGGACGGAACAGGCGGCGGAGACCTCCGTGCGCAGCCTGTTCAGCACCCTGCCGAACAGCTGATACCCCGATGCATCTGACTCGCCGACACCTGTTGTGCGGATGCGCCGCGACGGCGCTGACCGGTTGTGTCAGCCAGTCCGGCGGATCACGCATCCAGGCGGGCCACGCGCCGACGCTGGACAGCGTGGAGGGCGGCCTGTGGGATATCTTCAACAAGGCGGAAGAGGACGTGAAGTTCTCCCCGCTGCGCATGACGGACGCGGAACTGAACCGCTACGTCACCGACATTGCCTGCCGCCTGGCGGGCAAGCATTGCACCGACATGCGCGTCTACCTGATGCGCACGCCGTTCTTCAACGCCAACATGGCACCGAACGGCATGATGCAGGTCTGGTCGGGGCTGCTGCTGCGCTGCCAGAACGAGGCCCAGCTTGCCGCCGTCATCGGGCACGAGATCGGTCACTACCTGAAGCGCCATTCCCTGCAGCGTTTCGAGCAGATTCGCGACAGTTCCTCCGTCGCGGCTTTCCTCGGCATCGCAATCGCGGCAGCGGGCGGTGGCGCACTGGCCAACCTGCCTGGCCTGGTGGCACTGGCCAACATCTTCTCCTTCTCCCGCGAGCAGGAGCGGGAGGCTGACGGCATCGGGCTGGAGCTGATGGTCAATGCCGGCTACGACCCGGTGCAGGCGTCCGAGATCTGGCGCGGCCTGATCGAGGAACGTGACGCCGGCCTGACCGAGGAAGAGAAGCGGGAGCGCAGGGACCAGCAGGACGTCTTCTTCGCCAGCCACCCGGCACCGGCGGACCGCGCCCAGGCGCTGGCGCTGCAGGCCGCGGCATTTCCCGGCGGGAAGCGAGTTGTCGGGGAGGAGCGTTACCTGGCCCAGGCCCGTGCGTTCCGTGACCGGATGATGCAGGATGAACTGCGGCTGCACCAGTACGACCGCACCCTTGTCATCGTCGAACGCATGAAGGCCGCCAATCCGGGGGACGCCGATCCGTTCTACTACGAGGGCGAGGTCTATCGCGCGCGGGACGACGGAATCGATTCCGGACGTGCCATGAACGCCTATGGCCGGGCGCTGGAACTGGACGAGAGCCACGGACTGTCGTGGCGCGGCATCGGCATCCTGCACCGTCGCGCCGGCAAGCAGGAACAGGCGGCGAATGCGTTCCGCCGCTATCTCGAACTGGTCCCCGACGCGGATGACCGGCTGATGATCCAATCCTATGTGGGAGCGTGAGAACATGAGGGTACGCAACTTCCTGGCATCGGTACTGCTGCTCTTCAGCCTGGCCGCCTGTGAGACCTACACGGCCGTCAGTGCCGGGCAGACGGTGCCGGTGGGTGAGGGGATCACGGTGACCGCCGCCGGTGACTGGGCGGCGGTTTCGAAGCAGTTTGTCCAGAATGAAGGCGTCGATGCGCTGTGGACCGTGGACGGTCCCAATATCAATCAGTTGCTCTTCTTTTCGAAGGTCGAGACCGGCGAACCGTTCATGAAGTCACCGAAGAAGACGGTGAACGAGGATCTGCCTACCTGGCGGATCGGCATGACCGAACCGGATGTCATGGAACTGGTGGAGGGTACGCTGGCAAAGGTTTCCGGTGCGCCACTTGTTTCCGCCTCCAACCTGCGCCCGCAGACCTTCCTGAACCAGCCGGGCTTTGCCTTCGAGTTCGACATGGTGGCGCAGAACCAGCTTGAGAAGAAGGGTCTGGTGATCGGGTCGCAGCAGGACGGCACGCTGCGCATGATGATCTACATCGCGCCGAAACTGCATTACTTCGCGCTGCATGAGCGCACCGTGCGCGCCATTGCCGCCTCCGCCCGCAAGACCGGCGCCAGCAGCTGATCCGGCCTATGCCTTGAGGTCGAGCGCCCCCTGCAGGATGTAGGCGGCGGCGTGGGCGTCGATCACCTCCGCCCGGCGGCGGCGGGATACGTCCTGGCTGATCAGGCTGCGTTCCACCGCGCTGGTCGACAGCCGTTCATCGACGAAGGCCATGGGCAGGTCGATGGCGCGTTCGAGATTGCGCTGGAAGGCGCGTACCGATTGCGCGCGGGGGCCGGAACTGCCGTCCATGTTCAGCGGCATCCCGATGACGATGCCCCCGGCCCCGGTCTCGTCAATGATCTGCCGGATCGCGGCGAAGTCGGCGGCCTGCTTGCCGCGCCGGATCACCTGCAGCGGCGTCGCCACCATGTGCGCCGAGTCGCAGACCGCCACGCCGATGGTCTTCGTCCCCGGATCCAGCCCCAGCAGGCGCGTGCCCGCCGCGCGCTGGCGCAGTTCCACCGGTGTCAGCAGCACTATGGCCGGTCCGTCGCGATGTCGTTGCGGCCGCTGACATCCCGCCCGCGCATCAGGTAGAGCGGCCGGGTGACGAAATCGACCTGCCCGCCGGTCATCTTCACGATCTCCGCCCCGATCCCGCGGTCGAAGACAGAACTGGTGGGCATGAAGCGCAGCACGTACCCGGCGCGGCGATGCGGGGAGCGGTTGGGGCGGGAGCCGTGGACCATGTAGACGTCATGTAGTGAGATCTGGCCTGGTTCCAGTTCGATCTCCACTGCCTCCGCCTCGTCGAACTCCTCCGGCTTCAACTGCTGGTTCAGGGTCAGCCCGTCGCTGTCATTGCGGTCATGCCCGCGCACGCGCTTGTCGCGGTGGGAACCGGGGATCACGCGCAGGCAGCCATTCTCCGACGTGGCCGGATCGATGGCGATCCAGACGGAGCAGGTGGCAAGCGGGCGGATCGGCCAGTACTGGCCGTCCTGGTGCCACGGCGTCTCCTTGCCCGAACGGGCCGGCTTGCCGAAGACGGTGGTGCCCCAGAGCAGGAAGTCGGGACCGATCACCTGGGTCACCGCGTCCAGCACTTCCGGGATCGCGGCATGGTCCATCCAGGTGTCGGCACCCTTCAGCGCCTGCGGGCCATGGGCAGGAATGTGCGGGCAGAACATGGCATCGGCAGACAGGTGCGGATTGTCGGCGATCAGCCGGTCCAGGTCGGCGCGCATCCGGTCGATGCGGGCAGGGTCGATGCGCAGGCCCTGCGGCACGACATAGCCCCGCTCATGGTAGTGGCGAACCTCCGCCGTGCTCAGCGGGCCATCCGGGCTCAGGTCGGTGTGCATCTCAGCCAGGCTCATCTTCGTGCCTCCGGTTCGGATCAGGACGCGTCGTCTCAGGCCGCGCGCGGCCAGACGCGGGGGAACAGGTCACATTCCAGCGGCGCGCCGGAGGGGATGCCGGGGTCGCGGATCAGCGGCTGGAAGCTGCCTTCCGGCCGGTAGGTGCAATCGTCACCGCAGAAGCGCGTCGCCAGCGCCCGGCGACGACGGTCGATCCGGCTGTTGCCCGGCGCGGAGTGCAGGATCAACCCGTGATGCACCAGGCAGTCGCCCGGCTCCGTCTCGAAGCTGCGGAAGCTGTGGCGGTCGCGCTCCGCCTCGATGTCGGGCACCGGCTCGAGGCTGTTGCCGTAGCGGCTGTCGCCGGTGAAGCTCTGCGGCTGGAACCGCCGTCCCCAGCGGTGCGATCCCACCAGGTACTCGACCGCGCCAGAGTCACGTGTCACCGGGTCGAAGGGCGTCCAGACGGTACAGACCTGATCCCCGTCGATGGGCCAGTAGGGCTGGTCATGGTGCCACGGGGTCAGGGCCTGCGATCCGGGTTCCTTCACCAGCAGCGTGTCGAAGAACAGCGTCACGCGCTGCCTCGCGCCGAGCACCTGCCGGGCGATCTCCGCCGCCGGACTGTCGAAGACGAAGGCGCGGAAATCGTCCTGCCATGTCCAGACGAAGCTGTCCCCGTGGAACCGTCCCGACTTGCCCTGGTCCAGGTTCAGCGCCATGGGGCCCGGCGTGGCGATGGCCGCATCGACGGCATCACCCATGCGGGCGATCCAGTCCGCGTCGAACATGCCGCTCAGGCAGATGACGCCGTCCCGCCAGAACGTTTCCTGTTCCTCCCGCGTGATCTCGCGCACCGGCTGCCGGTTCATCGCCGCGTTCCCCCTGTCTGCCATGCAGTCCGCAGCCTACCACCGACCGGTCGCATTGCCCATTGCGGTGGGCGTCAGCGCGTCAGGGCGTCATATCGATGCTGCCGTCACGCTCCAGCATCGCCCGCACTTCCTGCGGCACGGGTATCGCCTTCATGCCGCGCGGATCATCGGGCACGTTGGCGGCCCAGACACGGATCTCGTGCCCCTCCGCCAGCAGGTCCCCGTCGCGGGTGAAGCGGTGCCGCATGGTGAAGGACTTCGTGCCGAACTTTTCCACGAACGTCGTCAGCAGCAGCACGTCGCTGTAGTAGGCGGGTTTCCGGAAATCCATACCCGATGCCACCAGCGGGCACCCACGGAACTCGGGCGACGCCGTCAGCCGGGCAAAGGGAAAGCCCGCTGCCTCCAGCAGGCTGTGCGTCCCCTGGTCCATCCAGATGTAGTAGTTGGGATTGAAGATGATGCGGGCCGGATCGCAGTGACCCCATTCGACCCGGATGCGTTGCGTCGCCTGCAGCATTGGCGCTCCCCCTGACAGCTCTCTCGTCGATGGATAGCACATGTTCGCCGGACATGGATCAGGACAGGGGAACAGGCTAGGTTTGCGGGAAACAGAAGAACAGGGAGGCGCCGGTGAGCAGACGGGTGCAGGTGGTGATCATCGGGGCAGGGCCGTCGGGGCTGCTGCTTGGCCAGTTGCTGCACCTGTCGGGCATCGAGGCGGTGATCCTGGAGCGCCAGACCGCCGACTACGTGCTGGGACGCATCCGCGCCGGGGTGCTGGAGCAGGGAACCGTCGATGTTCTGAACCGGGCCGGTGTGGGTGCGCGCTGTGCGGCGGAGGGGCTGGTGCATTCGGGCGTCGAGCTTGCCTTTGACGGCAGGCGGCACCGGATCGACCTGCAGGCACTCTCCGGCGGCAAGACCGTCACGGTGTACGGCCAGACCGAGGTCACGCGCGACCTGATGCAGGCGCGGGCCGCGTCGGGGTGCGAGACGGTCTACCGGGCACAGGATGTGGCGGTGTATGATTTCGACAGCGGGACACCGCGTGTCACCTATACCCACGACGGACAGGCGCACGAGATCACCTGCGACGTGATCGCCGGGTGTGACGGGTTCCACGGCGTCAGCCGCGCCAGCGTGCCGGAAAGCGCGATCACCACCGTGGAGCGCATCTACCCCTTCGGCTGGCTCGGGGTGCTGGCTGACGTGCCTCCGGTCTCCGACGAACTGATCTATGCCAATCACCCGCATGGCTTCGCGCTCTGTTCCATGCGCTCCCGCAGCCGCAGCCGTTTCTACATCCAGTGCGAACTGGACGAGAAGGTGGAGAACTGGTCCGACGACCGCTTCTACGATGAACTGCGCAACCGGCTGGATGCAGAGGCTGCGGCGGCGCTGGTCACCGGTCCCTCGCTGGAGAAGTCGATCGCGCCGCTGCGCAGCTTCGTGGCGGAGCCGATGCGGTTCGGGCGCCTGTTCCTTGTCGGCGACGCGGCGCATATCGTGCCACCCACCGGTGCCAAGGGGCTGAACCTGGCAGTCTCCGACGTGCACTACCTGCATGAGAGCCTGACCGCCTTTCTCACCGGGGGGGACGAGGCGGCGCTGGAGACCTATTCGCCGCGCGCGCTGGCGCGGGTCTGGAAGGCGGTGCGGTTCTCCTGGTGGATGACGTCGATGATGCACCGCTTCCCGGAGAACGGAGCGTTCGGCCAGCGCATCCAGGAGGCGGAGCTGGACTATCTGACCGGGTCCGAGGCCGCCGGCCGGTCGCTGGCGGAGAACTATGTGGGGCTGCCGTTCTGAGCGGGCGGCAGACGGACGGGAGGGAGAGCAGGAGATGAACTTCGCAAGGCTCAACGGCGTGGTGCTGCACTATGCCGACACGGGGGAGGCGGACCTGCCGGTCATCGCCTTCTCCAACTCGCTGGGTACGGATTTCCGCATCTGGGACGACGTGGTGGCGGGGCTGAAGGGCCGGTTCCGCTGCATCCGCAACGACAAGCGCGGCCATGGCCTGTCGGAGGCACCGGCTGCCCCCTACGTCATGGATGACCATGTAGGAGACCTGGCGGCGCTGCTGGATCACCTGGGGGGCGGTCCGGCGATCATCTGCGGGCTGTCCGTCGGCGGCATGATCGCGCAGGGCCTGGCCACCAGCCGACCGGACCTGGTGCGTGCCCTCGTGCTCTGCGACACGGGCCATGTCATCGGTGATGACGCGCTCTGGAACGGACGGATCGAGACGGTGGAGACGAAGGGCCTGGCCGCCATGACCGACGGGGTGATGGAGCGCTGGTTCTCCGCTGCCTACCGGGTGCCGGACAACGCAGCCTACCAGGGCTACCGCGACATGTTCGAACGCACCCCGGTCCCGGGTTACTCCGGCACCTCTGCGGCGATCCGCGACACCGACTTCACGCAGTCCACCGCCGCGCTGACGGTGCCGACGCTGTGCATCGTCGGTGACGAGGACAAGGCGACGACGCCTGAACTGGTCGCGTCGCTGGCGAAGCTGATCGACGGCGCACGCTACGCGGTGATCGCCGGGGCGGGGCACCTGCCCTGCATCGAGAAGCCGGGTGAACAGCTTGCACTGATGGATGCCTTCTTCCGGGAGAACGGCCTTGGCTGACGATCCGTTGCAGAACAGTGACCGGTTCGAGGCCGGGATGACGGTGCGCCGGAAGGTGCTGGGTGATGCTCACGTGGACCGGGCGCGCGCTGCTGCCACGGAACTGGATGCCGAGTTCCAGGACTACATCACGGAGACGGCCTGGGGCGGCCTCTGGACCCGGCCGCATTTCAGCCTGCGCGAACGCTCCATCGTCACCCTGTCGATCCTGGCGGCGCTGGGGCGCGACGGGGAACTGACCCTGCACGCCAGGGCGACGCGCAACACCGGCGCAACGCTGGACGACATCCGGGAGGCGATGCTGCACGTGGCGGTCTATGCCGGTGTGCCCGCGGCCAACCACGCCATCAAGCTGATCAAGCAGGTCTATGCGGAGATGGAAGCGGAGGAGAAGGACTGATGACTGCACCGTCCCGGGACTGGCAGAGCCACCCCCCGGCCATTGACCCGGCCTACAAGTCCACCGTGCAGCGCGGCCCGACCAGGCCGCTGATCCCCCTGGCGCATGGCCTGTCGGAACGCACCGGGCCTGTCTATGGCCACGAGTCCGTGCGCGAGATAGATGCCGACCTGACCCGAAACGGCCGCACCAACGGCGAACCGCTGGGGGAGCGGATCATCGTCACCGGCACGGTGACTGATGATGCCGGGCGGCCTCTGGCGGGCGAACTGGTGGAGGTGTGGCAGGCCAATGCCGCGGGGCGCTACATCCATCGCAGCGACATCCATGATGCGCCGCTGGACCCGAATTTCTTCGGCGGCGGGCGCTGCGTGACGGATGCGGAGGGTCGCTACCGTTTCATGACCGTCCGGCCCGCGGCCTACCCATGGGGCAACCACGCCAATGCCTGGCGACCGGGACATATCCACTTCTCCCTCTTCGGGCCGAGCATCGCCAGTCGGCTGGTGACGCAGATGTACTTCCCCGGCGACCCGCTGCTGGCACTCGACCCGATCTACCAGGCCGTGCCGGAAGGGTCGCGCGAACGGCTGGTCTCGCGCTTCGACATCGGCGTCACGGAGGAAGGTTTCGCGCTGGGCTATGTCTTCGACATCGTTCTCGCCGGGCGCCGGGAAACACCGTTCGAGGAGGGCAGGGAATGAGCCGCGGCCAGACACCATCGCAGACCGTCGGTCCCTTCTTCGCCTACGGCCTGACCGCGCAGCAATATGGCTATGCCCATCCGCAGATCGCGGAAGGCACGATCACCGACGAATCCGGTGACGGGGAGGCGATCACCATCATCGGCCAGGTGTTCGACGGGCAGGGCGGCGTCGTCGGTGACGCCATGCTGGAGTTCTGGCAGGCGGACTCGGCGGGACGCTATGCCCATGCAGCGGATGGCAGGCCGACCAATTCCGGTTTCCGGGGCTTCGCGCGGGTCGGCACCGGCGCGGACCCTGCACAGTCGTTCCGGCTCGACACGATCAGGCCCGGCTCCGTGGATGGCCAGCAGGCGCCGCACATCAATGTCACCGTGTTCATGCGCGGGCTGCTGAACCACTGCTTCACGCGCATCTGGTTCAGCGACCAGGAAGCGGCCAACGCCGCCGATCCGGTGCTCGCCTCCGTGCCGACCGACCGGCGCGACACCCTGATCGCCGAACGGGAAGAGACGCCGCGTGGACCTGTCTACCGCTTCGACATCCACATGCAGGGTGAGCGGGAGACCGTGTTCTTCGACCTCTGAACATGCCTGTCCTGAAGATGGGCACCCGCATCAAGTGCGGGTGCGCCGTGGGGTGGCAAGTGTCGTGACAACGGCCAGCGCTTCCTCCTCCCCCCAGGCGGGGGAGGACCGAGGAGGGGGGGAAGCCCCGCCGGTCCGGCAGGCCGAAGGCATCGTCGCCTGCGCCTGCGGCGGTGCGTTACTTCTGTCGCCCGACCGAGGCGCGGGGCAGTCGGACGGTGAAGCGGGCGCCGCGGATGCCCATCAGCAGGCCGTGCTTGCCGACATCCTTCACGTTCTCGACGCTGATGGTGCCGCCATGGGCCTCGACGATCTGGCGGCAGATGTTCAGGCCGAGGCCGGAATGGGTGCCGAAGGCCTCTCCGGCCGGACGTTCGGAGTAGAACCGCTCGAAGATCTTCTGCCGCGCCTCCTCCGGGATGCCGGGGCCCTGGTCCTCCACCGACAGCAGGATCTGGTCGGCTTCGGCAGCGACGCGGACCATGACCCGGCCCTGTTCCGGGCTGAAGGAGACCGCGTTGTCGACCAGGTTGCGCAGCACCTGGCCCAGCCTGTGCTCCGCCCCCATGACGCGCAGGTCGGCGCCGGACTGCACATCGGTCTCGATCCGGATGTCCGGCCAGGTCGATTGCAGGATCTCGCGCAGCGCCAGCACCATCTGCCCGACATCGACACTTTCCCGCTCGATGCGCCCCATCTCCGCGTCGATGCGGGAGGCATCGGAGATTTCGCTGATCAGCCGGTTCAGCCGCTGCACGTCCTCCAGCACGATGCGGGTCAGTTCCTTGCGGGCCTCCGGCTTGTCGGTCCGTTCCAGCGTCTCTACGGCGCTGCGCAGGCTGGTCAGCGGGTTCTTCAGTTCATGCGCCACGTCCGCGGCAAAGGCCTCGATGGCGCCGACGCGGCCATTGATCGCCTCCGTCATCGCGCGCAGGGAAACCGACAGGTCGCCGATCTCGTCGCGGCGGTGCTTCATGTCGGGAATTGCATCGTGGCCGCCACCTTCCGACCGGACCCGGTCTGCCGCCCGTGACAGCCGCTGGATCGGACGGATGATGGAGCGTGACAGGAACAGCGACAGCATCAGCGTGATCAGGGCGGCAACCCCGAAGACGGCAAGGGTCGCCACCTGTTCCTGCCGCACGGCATCGTCGATCTCGTAGGTGTCGACGGTCAGCACGATGGCCCCCAGCACGCGTTTCAGCGCCCGCACCGGCACGGCAACGCCGATCACCAGCCGCCCGCCGGAGGTGCGCCAGACCTGGCTGACCTGGAACCCCTGCGCGGCAAGCGCGATGTCGGGCCAGTCCCGTACCGTGCCGCCATGGGTCTCCCGGTACACCGGGTAGTCGCCACGGCGCGGGATCAGGTTCATCGCCCGGTCCCAGACGACCCCGATCAGGTTGAGCGGATCCATCAGGTCGCCGGGCGGGGGCAGATCGCGGCGTTCCACCTGTCGCTCTGCCGTGGGCAGGCGGCGGCTGTCGAGCATCAGCCGACCGCCCGGGTCGAACAGCCGGGTCCGTGCGCCCGTGGTCAGCACCGCACGGCGCAGGATGTAGGCGGCGAGGGCCGGGTCCAGGCGCAGCCGGTCGATGGGGCCGGCCAGTGCCGCTTCACCCAGCGCACCGGCGATCAGGTGCGCTTCCTTGGCCAGTGCCTCCTGCCGCGCCTCCACCAGCCCGGCGCGGTACTGGTCCAGGTAGAACCAGGCACCGACCAGCACCAGGAAGGCCGGCAGGTTGATGGCCAGTATGCGACGGGCGAGGGGGGACAAGCGCGTGGCGTCCGGTCAGGTTTCGCGGAACCGGTAGCCGACGCCGTACAGCGTGTCGATGGCGGCGAATTCATCATCCACGACCTTGAATTTTCGCCGCAAGCGCTTGATATGACTGTCGATCGTCCGGTCATCGACATAGACATTGTCTTCGTAGGCGGCATCCATCAGCTGGTCGCGGGTCTTCACGTGACCGGGCCGCTGGGCCAGCGATTCCAGGATCAGGAACTCGGTCACGGT
The DNA here is from genome assembly GCA_965228535.1 of Minwuia sp. Lineage (GTDB taxonomy): Bacteria > Pseudomonadota > Alphaproteobacteria > Minwuiales > Minwuiaceae > Minwuia. Next base: position 1,346,912 of record CBDDHU010000004.1, read on the forward strand.
CAGCTTCACCGCCTTGCCGCGCCATTCGCAGTGGTGGCGGTTCGGATCCAGGGTCAGGTCGCCGCGCTCGATGACCTTCCGGTCGTTCTCCTCGGAGGGATTGATCGCTGCCTCGCGCCGCCGCAGCACCGCCCGGATGCGCTCGATCAGCAGGCGCATGGAGAAGGGCTTCTTGATGTAGTCGTCGGCGCCCATCTTGAGGCCCAGCACCTCGTCCACCTCGTCATCCTTGGAGGTGAGGAAGATCACCGGCACGTCGGAGGTGCGGCGCAGGCGGGTCAGGGTCTCCATGCCGTCCATGCGGGGCATCTTGATGTCCAGCACCACCAGGTCGGCGGCCTGGGCCGTGAGGCCGCGCAGGGCCTCCGCGCCATCGGAGAAACTGCGCACGCGAAAGCCCTCGCCCTCCAGCGCGATGGCCACGGAAGTCAGGATGTTGCGGTCGTCATCGACCAGCGCGATCGTGTCACTCATCCCCTGATATCCCCCTCGGGTCGTTCGTTCTCGGATCGTTGCACGGTCCTGTCTCTGACGAAAGCTGGTCCGCAACGGGTCAGGAATGCGGCCATTCCGGGGCAGATGGAGACTGCTTGCGGCCTGTGCCATCCCTCTCCCCCGCCCGGCCACCCACGGGCGCAGTTGCTACGCCCGCCGCAGGGGACGGCGGGAGATGGCGTTGAAACGCAGGGCGGCGATCAGGGTCGCGGCGACACAGCCCGCATAGATGCCGCCCATCAGCCCCTGGGTTCCGAAACCCTGGTCGAAGGCCAGCACCCAGGCGACCGGCAGGGCGATCAGCCAGAAGGCGACGAACTGGCCGCCCATGGGAAACCAGACATCACCGAGGCCGCGCAGGGCATTGACCAGCACGCCCTGGGAACCGTCGAAGATCATCATGCTGCTGGCGACGGCAAGGGCGCCGATGGCTGTCGCGGCGACTGCGGCGTCGGAGGTGTAGAGGCCGGTCAGCAGTTCCGGGATCAGCACGAAGCAGGCGCCGAGCGCGATCATGGCGATGACCACCAGGCCGACCCCGACCCCGCCTGCCATTCGCACGCCATGCCGGTCGTTCCGCCCCACCGCGTTGCCCACCCGCACGCCGGTCGCGGCACCGATGCCGATGGCGGACATGAAGACCAGCGCGACCAGGTTGTGCGCGATCTGGTAGCCCGCGACCTCCGCCTTGCCGAGATAGCCGGCCATCTGCGTCATGGCCATGAAGGCCGCTGTCTCGATGAACATGCCGAGACCCATGGGATAGCCGATGCGGCGGATGCGCCTGCCGGTGTCCGGCGCGGCAGGTCCGCCGCCACGCACGCGGTAGCGGTCACGCCCCGGCATGAACCAGATGTAGGCCAGCGCCACCAGCGCCGTGGCCCAGCGGGCGATGGTGGTGGCCAGCGCCGCGCCTTCCGCCCCCATGGCCTCGCTGAAGCTGATCCCGGCGACGGAATTGCCATGGATCAGCAGCCAGTTGAGGCCGAAGTTCAGCACGTTCGCACCCAGCATGATGATCATGCCCGGCGCCGGGCGGCTGACCCCCTCCAGGAAGAAGGAGCAGGCGACGAAGATCATCACCGCAGGCAGGCCCCAGCCCAGCATGTGCATGACCCGCCCCGCGCCCTCCGACAGGTCGGGGGCCTGGCCCAGCGCCAGCAGGATGGTGACGCCGAACTGGCAGACGATGGCGAAGATGGTCCCGACCACCAGCGCGTGCCCCAGCCCGACATGCCAGATATGGCCCGCCCGTTCCTCCTCGCCCGCGCCGTCTGCCTGGCTGGTCAGCACGGTGACGCCCAGCAGGAAGCCGAGACCCAGCAGGGTCAGGGCGATGGTGGGGGAGAGGCCGAGGCCGAAATAGGCCAGCTCGTCGCCCCCGGCGCTGCCCGCCATGGCGGTATCGACGGCCATCATGATCAGCACACCGGAACGCGCGACCACCACCGGCCCGGCAAGCCGCAGCGTCTGCCACACATGGTGTCCCAGTGACTGCGGCATGCCCGTCGGGGCGACGGAACCCGCGCTGCTCACGCGCTGCTGCGGGTCATGGAGAGGAAGACATCCTCCAGATCCGACTCCTCGGTCGACAGGTCCGCAATGGTGTGACCCGCTGCCTGCACCGCCGCCAGGATCTCGCCGATGGAACGTTCGGAGGGGTGGTAGCTGACGCACAGCCGCCCGAACTCGTCCACCGTCGCCCCCAGCCGCTTCAGGCGGTCGGACAGGCTGCCGATCTCCCCCTCCAGGCGCATGGCCACCGACTTGTGGTCCAGCCGCTGGATCAGTTGTTCTTTCGGTTCGCAGGCCGCGACCTCGCCATGGTTGATGATGGCGATGGTGTCGCAGAGTTCCTCCGCTTCCTCCAGGTAGTGGGTGGTCAGCACGATGGTGGTGCCGTCGGAGTTCAGGGCGCGGATGTAGTGCCACAGCTGCTGGCGCAGTTCGACATCGACACCGGCGGTCGGTTCGTCCAGCACCAGCACCGGCGGACGGTGGATCATGGCCTTGGCCACCAGCAGCCTGCGCCGCATGCCGCCTGACAGGGTCCGCGAATAGACATCGGCCTTGTCGGCCAGGCCCATGGCGTCCAGCACCTCCATGGTCGCGCGCTCCTTGCGCGGCACGCCGTACAGCCCGGCCTGGAACTCCACCACCTCCCGCGGGGTGAAGAAGGCGTCCAGGTTCAGTTCCTGCGGCACGACGCCGATGGCTGCACGCGCCTTCCGGGGCTGGCGGTCGATGTCCATGCCCCAGATGGAGGCACTGCCGCTGGTCTTCACCACCAGTCCGGCAAGGATGTTGATGAAGGTGGACTTGCCGGCCCCGTTGGGGCCCAGCAGGGCAAAGAAGGAGCCACGGGGAACGGTCAGGTCCACGCCCTTCAGGGCCTGCTTGATGCCGTCGGACTTCTTGCCCCGATAGGTCTTGCGCAGGTCCCTGGTCTCGATGGCGTTGTCGGTCATGAAGCGTCCTGTCGGTCGTGGGCGGTCGCCGGACCCGCTGTCGCAGGCACCGTGTGCCGGTCGGCAATGCAATGGGCATGATCGGCGAGGGATTCGATGACCCGGCAGTCGGCCACCGTGCCGCCCGCGCACTGGTCAATCATGCGACACAGTTCCTGCCGCAAGCTGGCCAGACTTGCAAGCCTGCGCTCCACCTCCTGCAACTGGCGGCGGGCGATGGCGTCGGCATGGGCGCAGGAGCGGTCCGGATCGTCGCTCAGGTCCAGCAGGGCGCGGACCTCCGACAATGGAAAGCCGAGATCGCGGCAGTGGCGGATGAAGCGCAGCCGGTCCACCTGCTGGCGGCTGTAGCGACGCTGGTTCCCTGCCGTGCGCTCCGGCTCCGGCAGCAGGCCGATCTCCTCGTAGTAGCGGATCGTCTGCACCTTTGTGCCCGTCTCGGTCGAGACCTGCCCGATACCCAGCATCCTGCCCTCCGGAAAAAAGTTTCGGGGTCTCGCCGGAACCCCCTTGAACCTCCAGTTACTGGAGGTCCCATGTTGATGTGATCGGAACGAAATCAAGGGAGACCCATCATGGGCGCCGGTTGCAGTCACGGTCCGGAAGCCACGCTCGGAACGCGGGGTGCGCGTCGGATCCTCCTGCTGGTCATCGCCATCAACGCCGTGATGTTCGTGGTGGAGGTCATGGCGAGTATCCAGTCCGGGTCGCTGGCGCTGCTGAGCGATTCGCTCGACTTCGCAGGAGACGCCGCCAGCTATGCCATCAGCCTTGCCGTCCTGTCGGCCAGTCTGGCCACCCGCGCCTGGGCCGCGATCGTCAAGGCGGCCAGCATGGCCCTGTTCGGCCTGTGGATTCTCGGTGCGGCAGCATGGGCTGCGATCCAGGGCGATGTTCCCGACGCATCGACCATGGGCACTGTCGGCATGCTGGCGCTGGTTGCCAACCTGGTCTGTGTCGTGTTCCTGCTGCGCTTCCGGGAAGGGGACGCCAACCTGCGCTCCGTCTGGCTCTGCAGCCGCAATGACGCGATCAACAATGTCGCCGTCATCCTTGCCGGTGCCGGGGTGTTTGCCAGCGCCAGCCGCTGGCCCGACCTGGCAGTGGCGAGTGTCATGGCATTGCTGGCATTCTGGAGCGCGGTTTCGGTCCTGCGGCAGGCACGGCAGGAACTGCGCCATGGGTCACCCGGCCACGCTTGAACGGCGCGCTTCCGGCGCTATCATCGCGGCCACGAAACAGCACGGGGACCCTTGGGCCATGGAACCAGCCGAAATCGTCGAAACGGAAGCGAAGCGTGTTGCCTGCGACGGCGACAATGGTCCGCTGGGGCACCCGCGTGTGTTCCTGGAGATGGGCAGCAAGACGTCCGTCGACTGCCCCTATTGCGGTCGTCGCTTCGTGCTGAAGGAAGGCGCGGGCCACGCCGCAGCGCACTGAGCCGACGATGGCCGAGGATACCGGTACGGAGAAGACGCAGCATCTCGTCTACCTGGTCGATGGTTCCGGCTACATCTTCCGGGCCTATCACGCGCTGCCGCCGCTGACCCGTGCCGACGGCACGCCGGTCAACGCGGTGCTGGGCTTCTGCAACATGCTCTACAAGCTGCTGGACGACCTGACGTCGGCCGGCAAGGCGAGCCATCTCGCGGTCATCTTCGATACTGCGCGGAAGACCTTCCGCACCGACATCTATCCTGACTACAAGGCCAACCGGCCGCCGCCGCCGGAAGACCTGGTGCCGCAGTTCCCGCTGTTCCGGGAAGCGGTCGCGGCGTTCGGCGTGCCCTCGCTGGAGATGGAGGGGTTCGAGGCCGATGACCTGATCGCCACCTTCGCCCAGCACGCGCGGGAGGACGGGCACGAGGTGGTCATCGTCTCCTCCGACAAGGACCTGATGCAGCTTGTCGATGACGGCGTCACCATGCTGGACCCGATGAAGAACCGCCGTATCGGTCCGGCGGAGGTGCGGGAGAAGTTCTTCGTCGATCCGGACAAGGTGGTCGACATCCAGGCGCTGGCCGGGGATTCCACCGACAACGTGCCCGGCGTTCCGGGAATCGGGGTCAAGACGGCCGCGCAACTGATTGATGAATATGGCGATCTCGATTCCCTGCTGGAGCGGGCGGAAGAGATCAAGCAGCCGAAGCGACGCCAGAACCTGATCGAGAATGCGGAGCTGGCGCGGATCAGCCGCGACCTGGTGACCCTGAAACGCGACGTTCCGGTGAACGAGGCATTCCTGGATTTCACCATCGGCCCACCGGACCTGGACAAGCTGCTGGGTTTCCTGGAAGCGAACGAGTTCCGGTCCCTGACCACCAAGGTGCGCAACCGCTTCGGCACGGAGGGGGACAGGGAGGCCGCGCGCGTGGCGGAGGAGGTGTCGCCCTCCGATGCGACCTACGAACTGGTGCAGGACAGGGAGAGCCTGGAACGCTGGATCGCGGCGGCGGAGAAGGCCGGTGTCGTTGCCGTGGACACGGAGACCACCTCGCTGGACGCCGTGGAGGCGGAACTGGTGGGCATCTCGCTCGCCACCGCGCCGGGGCAGGCCTGCTACGTCCCGCTGCGCCACAAGGGCAAGGTGCCGGAGGGGCAGCTGGACCTGGGCGGGGAGGCGGCGGACGACCCGGAGCAGATCCCGGTGGCCGAGGCGCTGGACCTGCTGCGGCCGCTGTTCGCCGATCCGGGGGTGCTGAAGGTCGGGCAGAACATCAAGTACGACCAGACGGTGCTGACCCGCGCCGGGGCACCGCTGCACCCGATCGACGACACGATGCTGCTGTCCTTCGTGCTCGATGCCGGGCAGCACGGCCACGGCATGGACGAGCTGGCGAAGCTGCACCTGGATCACACGCCGATCCCCTACAAGGAGGTGGCGGGAACCGGCAAGGCGCAGGTCACCTTCGACCGGGTACCGCTGGACAAGGCGCTGGACTACGCGGCGGAGGATGCCGACGTGACCCTGCGCCTCTGGCAGTTGCTGAAACCGCGCCTGGTGCATGAGAGGATGGTCACGCTCTACGAGACCATCGAACGGCCGCTGGTGCCGGTGATCGCCGGCATGGAACAGGCCGGCATCAAGGTGGACCGGAAGATCCTGGAGGACATGTCGGCGGACTTCGAACAGCGCGCGGCGGAGATCGAGAAGGAGATCCACGGGCTGGCGGGGGAGGAATTCAACGTCGGCAGTCCGAAGCAGCTGGGGGAGATCCTGTTCGACCGGATGAGCCTGTCCGGCGGCAAGAAGACCAAGACCGGCGCCTACCAGACCGGCGCGGAAGTGCTGGAGGACCTGGCGGCGCAGGGGGTGGAACTGGCCCGCCGGGTGCTGGACTGGCGGCAGCTGACCAAGCTGAAATCGACCTATACCGATGCCCTGCCGCGGGAGATCAATCCGGAGACCGGGCGGGTCCACACGGCCTATCACATGGCCGGTGCCGCCACCGGGCGACTGGCCTCATCGGACCCGAACCTGCAGAACATCCCGATCCGGACGGAGGAGGGGCGGAAGATCCGCACCGCCTTCATCGCGGAGGAGGGGCACACCCTGATCTCCGCCGACTACAGCCAGATCGAGTTGCGCATCCTGGCGGACATTGCCGGGATCGACGCCCTTAAACAGGCCTTCGCCGATGGCGTGGACATTCACGCCCTGACCGCGTCGCAGGTCTTCGGCATCCCGCTGGAGGACATGGACGGGGCCACCCGCCGCCGTGCCAAGGCGATCAATTTCGGCATCATCTACGGCATCTCCGCCTTCGGCCTGTCGCGGCAGCTGCAGATCCCGCAAGGGGAGGCGAAGCAGTTCATCGACGCCTATTTCGAACGCTATCCGGGCGTGAAGGACTACATGGACCGGACCAAGGCGGAGGCACGGGAGGCCGGGTCGGTGAAGACCCTGTTCGGGCGGCGCATCCACCTGCGCGGCATCCGCGACAAGAACCCGGCCATGCGCAGCTTCTCCGAACGTGCCGCCATCAATGCGCCGATCCAGGGCACGGCGGCGGACGTGATCAAGCGCGCCATGATCCGCATTCCCGACGGGCTGCAGCAGGCGGGCCTGAAGGCGCGGATGCTGCTGCAGGTGCATGACGAACTGATCTTCGAGGCACCGGATGCCGAGGTGGAGGACACCATCGCCACCGTGCGCGGCATCATGGAAAGCGCCGCGCACCTTTCCGTGCCGCTGGTGGCCGAGGCGGGGCAGGGGCACAGCTGGGCCGACGCGCACTGAGGCGGTGACGCGCACTGAGGCGGTGACGGCAGGCCGTCAGTCGTAGAGCACCGCGCAACGCACCTCGATGCTCCAGCGGTCGGGCGCGTCGTCGCGCGTGGTCGCGTCGCGGAAGGCGCTGTGGAAGCTGAAGGTGCAGGGCTGTCCGGCAATGTCGCCGCGCGCGCCTTCGGAACGGGCAAGTTCCCCGGCTGAATCCCATTGCTTGATCAGCAGTGCCTCGTCGCGGGTCAGGTGCGGATACATGAACCAGCGGTGACGGTCGGCGTGCCGGGCGAAATAGTTCTCCCCGACCCGGTCGCTGTAATGGATCTCGAACACCACCAGGTCCTCGGGGTGGACGGTGGCGGCGTCGCAGAGTGCCAGCGGGTTGGTCTCCACCGGCTCCGCGACGATATTGCGCCAGACATTGATGATGGCGAAGCGGCCGTCGCGAATGGCGTGCTCGGTGCGGTCGCGGTCCAGCAGGGTCTCACCGTCCCGCAGCAGCGGGGCGATGGTGTCGTTGGCACCTGGCGGGCGCGTCAGGTCACGCAGGCGCTGCGGTGCGCTGGTCAGGGTGTAGTCGCCATGGACCACGTGGGCCGGCCCCTGGACCTGCTGCCCGCCATCGATGCGCCTGCGGTCCTTCTTGCCGCTGGCGGAACGGACATTGTGGTCGAAGGCGGCAACGAACACCGCGCCGGTCGCGGCCTGCACCAGGGCCTCGCAGTCGGGGTAGTACCGGCGCAGCACCGGATCGTGGGCGAAGAAGTCGAGATCAGGCTCCTTCATGCTGCTGTCCAGCAGCTCGAATCCGTTGTGCAGCAGGGTGGGCGCGCTTCCGGCCGGAGCCAGCCGGGCATCGGCCACCGGCATAGGCGTGCGCGAGAGGTCGATGCCGACGGAGCCGCCATCGCTGCCATCCAGGTCCCGGCGTGTCAGCACCTTGCCGTTGCGGTAGAGGGAGGGTTCCGAGGAACCGGACATGTAGTTGAACGATCCGGTCCGGGTCACGGCAGCATCCATTTCCGGCCTTCCCTTGCTGGTGTTTCGTTCCTGGCAGGACCGTGGGCCGCCCGCCCGTCAGCAGGGGCGGGCGGCCCGGGTCAGGCGGATCAGGCCTTGGCGAGGGCCTGTTCCAGGTCGGCCAGGATGTCGTCGATATGCTCGATACCGATCGACAGGCGGACATAGCCGTCGGAGACGCCGGAGGCGATCTGCTCCTCCGCCGTCAGCTGGGAGTGCGTCGTCGTTGCCGGGTGGATGGCCAGGCTGCGCGCGTCACCGATGTTGGCGACGTGGTAGAACAGTTCCAGCGCGTTGATGAACGCGGAACCGGCTTCCTTGCCACCCTTGATCTCGAAGCCGAGCAGGCCACCGAAACCACGGTTCAGGTAGGTATCGACACGCTTCTTCGCCTCGCCCTCGGCCAGGCCGGGGAAGATCACCTTCTCCACCTTCGGATGGGCCTTCAGGAAGTCGGCGACACGGCTGGCATTCTCGCAATGGGCGCGGATGCGCAGCGGCAGGGTCTCCAGCCCCTGGATGAACTGGAAGGCGTTGAAGGGGCTCATGGCCGCGCCGGTGTCACGCAGCAGCGTCACCCGGGCCTTCAAGACATAGGCAATCGGGCCCAGCGGCCTGACGGCATCGACCCAGACCGCGCCGTGATAGCTCGGGTCCGGGGTGTGCAGGGCCGGCTGCCGCTCCGGCACCGCGTCCCAGTCGAAGTTGCCGCCATCGACGATCATGCCGCCGATGGAGGTGCCATGTCCGCCGATATACTTGGTGGTGGAGTAGACGATCACGGCGGCCCCGTGATCGAACGGACGGCAGAGGATGGGCGCCGCCGTGTTGTCGACGATCAGCGGAATGCCCAGCGGACGTCCGATCTCCGCGACCTCGCGGATCGGGAACACGCTCAGCTTCGGATTCGGCAGCGTCTCCGCGTAGTAGGCGCGGGTACGGTCATCGGTGGCGCGGGCGAATGCCTGCGGATCCTCGGGATCGACGAAACGGACCTCGATGCCCTGGTCCTTCATCGTGTTCGCGAACAGGTTCCAGGTGCCGCCATACAGGTCGGTGGAGGAGACGATGTTGTCACCGGCGCGGGCGAGGTTCTGGATCGCCATGGCGCTCGCGGCCTGCCCGGAGGCAACAGCCAGCGCCGCCGCGCCACCTTCCAGCGCCGCGATGCGCTGCTCCAGCGCATCGCAGGTCGGGTTCATGATGCGGGTGTAGATGTTGCCCAGTTCCTTCAGCGCGAACAGGTTCGCGGCGTGCTCCGTGTGCTGGAACTGGTACGACGTGGTCTGATAGATCGGCACGGCAACGGACCCGGTGGTCGGGTCGGCGCGATGTCCGGCATGCAGCACGATGGTTTCGGGATTCTTGGATGACAGGCTCATGTTCTTGCGTCCTCACGGCTTCGCATGTTGCCAGCGGAGGCGGTGACATCCCTCGGGACGCAAGTACACCTCTTTAGCGGAATTTGTTTAACGCGCCCGCAAGCTGGCTCAAATCGGCGCGGAGAGGAAACTAGGGAAGGTGGGGCAGGGAAGTCAAGCGCTCACGCGGCGGCGCGCAGGCTCTCCGCCATCCAGACGATGTCATCGGGATGGAAGGGTTTCAGCCCGAAGGTCATGCTGGGGGACCGGAACAGGTTGGAATAGAGCAGCATGTCGACATTCGTCCCGTCCGCCGCCAGCGGCAGCAGCAGGCGGTCGGTCTCCAGTTCCCGTCCGTCGGAATACTTCATGGCCGTGCGGGAGAAGACCGGCGACGCGGAGGTCACGGCGTCCGTGTAGAGCTGTTCGAGAAAGGCACCATACTCGCCCTTCTTCACGTCATGCAGCCAGCGGTCTGTCAGGTCCAGGCCGGTGATGTGGCTCATCTGCGTGCCGACAAGGCGATAGCGGAAGCGGTAGTTGCCGCCAACTTCCTGAACCACGTCGATGAGGCCGATATTCTTGAGCAGGCGCGGAACATCCATCGGGTTGACCGACGTACGCGACGGCAGCTTCCCGCCGGCCTCGAGGCCGGTCCAGTAATCCAGCAGTGTCAGGTGGTTTGCCCGGAGGGGGCTTCTGTCCAGCACGCTTGCGCCTTTCTCATTCCGCATGAAGATCTACGCCTCATGAATTAACAAAGAGTTAACGTACCCGTCCCTTTTCCGCACATCTCTTCTACGCGTCTCAGCATCGCATGGATTGTCTTCAGACACAATTAACCGGGCCGGAAAAGCCGGACATTGATGCCATGCAGCATGGGCATCTGGTCAGACGCCGATGGCCACGCCGTCATGCCCCGGGTCGGCCGCGCCGTCGAAGCTGCCGTCCGCCCGGACCCGGATGCCGTGTACAGCGGCAATATCGAAGGTCAGCGGGTTGCGCATCACCTGGTAACCGTCCGCTTCCAGTGCCCGCTGCACGAAGCGCGGGATCCGGTTGGTCACGTCGATGATGTCGGAGGTGGCGGAGAATCGCGGCGCCGACACCGCTTCCGTCATGGTCATGCCGTGATCGATGACATTCAGGGTCGCCTGCATCACCCCCATGGCGATCTGGGTGCCGCCGGGCGCGCCGATGGCCAGTTCCAGCCGACCGTCACGGAAACCGAAGGTGGGGCAGACGGAGCTGAAACGCGCCTTGCCGGGGGCGATGGAGCCCGCCCGGCCGGGCCGGGGGTCGAACACGGCCATGCAGCCATTGTACATGAAGCCCAGCCCGTCGGTGATCACGCCTGACGGCATGCCCAGCGAATGCGTCATGGTGACGGCATTGCCCTGGGCGTCGATGACCGCGACATGGGTGGTCTGCTTCGATTCCTCCATGCCGATGCGCTCGACATGGTGCTTCTCGCCGGCCCGGATGCGGGCCGCTGCCTCAGCCGCATAGGCCTTCGAGGTCAGGCGGTCGATGGGCACGTCATAGAAGGCGGGATCGCCCACGTGCCCGTCCTTGTCGGCGGTGGCGATCTTCATCGCTTCCGCCACCACGCGGACATATTCGACCGTGTTGTGGCCGATATCGGCCAGGTCGAAATTCTCCAGGATGTTCATCATCTCGGCCAGCATGATGCCGCCGCCCGGGGGCTGGTTCGTCGACAGGTGCCAGTCACGGTAATCGATGCGGATCGGTTCGTTCCGCGTGGTCCGGTACTCGGCCAGGTCGTCATAGTTCAGCAGGCCGTCATGGGCCGCGAAGTCCTCCGCGATCCGTTCCGCGATCTCGCCGCGATAGAAGATGTCGGGTCCATGCCTGGCGATCTGCGCCAGGGTGCGCGCGAGGTCGGGATTGTGGACCCGGTCGCCGACCCGCTTGGTGGTGCCGTCGCCCCGGAAGTAGTTCTCCCGCCCGGTGGCGGAGAACCGCAGCCGCTCCGTCACGTCGGCGCGACCGTAGCTGCTGCCCGAATCCCACCAGAACTGGACGTGCGGGCGGACGATGAAGCCTTCCTCCGCCTGCGCCACCGCCGGTGCGCAGATATCGGCCCAGTCCATGGTCCCGTACTCGGTCACCGCCTCGTGGTAGGCCTTCAGGCTGCCCGGCGTGGTGACGGACTGGTAGCCGAGATCGTTGACGAATCCCTCCAGCACGAAACCGAATCCGTCCCGGGCCTCGCCGACGATGATGTCTTCCCACATGTCGGGCGTCGCCTGCTTCGGCGTCTTGCCGTGGAAGTCGATGAAGGTGAGCACGTCACGGTCCGGCATGTGGATCTGGCAGGACCCGAATCCGGCAATGCCGCACATCTGCGGATCAACGACGCCCTGCACCAGCGCCGCAGCCATTGCGGCATCGACGGCATTGCCGCCGCGCTTCAGGATTTCCGCCCCTGCTTCCGCAGCCTCCGGCTGTGCGGCAACGATCATGGATGTTGCTCTTGCGGCCATCTTCTTCCTCCCACGGCAATTTTCAGGGAGCCAACCACAGGCCCCTCACCACGACAAGCGCGGCGAACGCATTGCCGTCCCCAGCCTGCCTCAGCAGACGATCCGCGTGATGCTGTATGGCCTGACACCGGTTCGCCAGGTGCCGCCGGACTGCAGCAGGTCCTGTGGTTCGAACCAGACAGCCTTGTTGTTCGGCGTGATCGCGAAGTTCAGTGCATGCAGGTCGGGGTTGATCTGCGGGAACACGCCCCAGGCGATGCCGATGGCCAGCGGCAGCGGTTCCTGCCGGTAATAGGTGAACAGGGTGGCGAAGTTCTTGAACATGATCGCGAAGTCGTCGCAGTCGAAGACCTCGCTCCTGAACCGGGGAGGGTCGGGCCAGCGGTCCAGCAGCCAGTGGCGGATATCCTCAACATCCTCGTGCACCACGGGCCGGAACATGCGGTCCGCGAAGCTGCATCGGGCATCGTCATAGATCACGTAGGGATCGACCTGCTGGTCGGCGAGAATGCGGCGGATGCCGTCGCCGTCCAGCCTGTCGGACCGTCCGGGCCGACCCGGATCATCATTCGCAACGATGACACTCACTGCATCCTGCCCCCCGCATCCGCCATCCGGACCCCCATCCATCGGGCATCGGGGGATTAGACGTGCAATCCATGGGTGAGACAACCGTCAATCGGCAACGGTGGGACACATGCCGCATCAGGGCATTGTTTCAGGGCATCGTGATCGTCCGCAGCAGTGATCCGGCGCGCAGGGTGGCGACGCCGCTTGCCGCCACGACCTGGGGCAGCAGCATCCACTCCAGCGTCCAGGAGATGCCGGACCTTTCCTGTTCATGCACCGCGGCCTGGTGCATCCCGCCCATCTGCACGGCCACGAACCGCCCCAGCGTCACCAGTACCTCCGCATTCACCGGGTTGACCTTGTGCGGCATGGCGGACGATCCGCCGCCGCTCTTCACCCGCAGTTCCCCGATCTCGTTCTGGGTCATCAGCGCCACGTCCTGGCCGATCTTGCCCAGCGCGGCAGTGGCGGACGCACACCAGTTCGCCAGTGCCACCAGTCCATGCCGGTTGGTCTGCCAGTGCCGCGCCGGGACCGGCAGGTCCAGTTCCGCCCCCAGCGCCTCCGAGACTTCCCGGCCGCGTCCTTCCAGCTTGTCCAGCGTGCCGGCCGCACCACCGCACTGCAGCCGGATCGCGCCTGCGCGGACGCCGGGCAGGTCGTCGAGCACCTCCCGCAGCGGCGTGCTCCAGTTGGCGAGGCGGTCGCCATAGGTGACCGGAATGGCCCGCTGCATCCGCGTGCGCCCCATCAGGGGCTGGGCGCCATGGGCCTCCGTGAAGGCGTCCACCTGTGCCAGGATGTCCCGCAACCGCTGCTCCAGGATGTCCAGGCAGGGGGCAAGGCGGAGCACCAGCGCGGTGTCGATCACGTCCTGGGAGGTGCTGCCGAAATGCAGGTGCGCCCGGTGGGCCTCGCTGACGGCGGCACGAAGCTGCCGGACCAGTTCCGGGATGATCAGCCCGTCACGGGCACTGGCCTCGCCCAGCGCCTGCAGGTCAGGGCGGAAGTCCCGCGTCACCGCCACGATCTCGCGGGCCGCAGCTTCTGGAATGACGCCGCAGCGGGCCTCTGCCCGGGCCAGCGCGGACTCGAATCGCAGCATCGCCGCGATCTCGGCCTCCGGCGCGAACCACGCGGCAATCTCCGGGTCGCCCAGCAGGCCCGCGAGCAGGGGGTGGTCAAGTGCACTCATGGCCAAGGAAGCGACCTCATGTATCGTGGGAGGGGAAGCATGGCGCAGCCGACCGGCCCGTGCAAATGACAGCCAGGGAACAGCAAGGCGATGGCGGCCGGAAAGCGTCTGAACTGGTTGGAGCCGCGACCGGGCGGGCTCTACTGCATACCCGGTGATTTCCATGTCGATCCGGTGCGGCGGGTGGAGCGGGCGGTGATCACCCATGGCCATGCCGACCATGCCCGCCCGGGCAATGGCCACGTGCTGGCCACCCACGAGACCATCGCCATCGCCGAGGCACGGTACGGCAACAGTGCGGGGCGGTCGCTGCAGCGTGTCCGCTATGGCGAGGTGACGCGGATCGGCGACGTCTCCGTCCGGCTTGTCCCTGCCGGGCATGTGCTGGGCAGCGCGCAGGTGGTGCTGGAGCATCGCGGCGAGCGGATCGTGGTCTCCGGCGACTACAAGCGCAGCCGTGACCCCACCTGTGCACCGTTCGAGGTCGTGACCTGCGACGCCTTCATCACGGAGGCGACTTTTGGTCTGCCCGTGTTCCGTCATCCCCCGGCCAGCACGGAAGTGGCGCGCCTGCTCGCCTCCGTCGCCGCATCGCCGGAGCGCTGTCACCTGGTCGGTGTCTATGCCCTGGGCAAGGCGCAGCGGGTCATCGCGCTGCTGCGGGAGGCGGGATACACGGACACCATCTACCTACACGGCGCGCTGCAGAAGCTCTGCGCCCTCTACCAGCGGCTCGGTGTTGACCTGGGCGACCTGGCACCGGTTGCGGGACTGCCGAAGCAGGCGCTGACCGGACGCATCGTGATGTGTCCGCCGGGTGCCATTGCCGACCGCTGGTCGCGGCGGATGCCCGACCCGGTGACCGCCGTCGCCTCCGGCTGGATGCGCATCCGCGCCCGCGCCAGGCAACGGGGGGCGGAACTGCCGCTGATCATCTCCGACCATGCGGACTGGGAAGAGCTGACGACAACCATCCGCGACGTGCAGGCGGGCGAGATCTGGGTGACGCACGGGCGGGAGGATGCACTGGTGCACCATGCCCGCTCCCTCGGCCTCGAAGCCCGGGCGCTGCGCCTTGTCGGGCGGGAGGAGGATGATGATGCGGGGGAGGAGATCGCGGAGGGCGCGTCCTGATGCAGGCCTTCGCCGAACTGCTGGACCGCCTCTCGACCGCCCCGGGCCGCAATGTCCGGCTGGAGCTGATCGCGGCCTACCTGAAGTCGGCACCGGACCCGGACCGCGGATATGCGCTGGCCGCGCTGGCCGGGGACCTGAAGCTGCGTGCCGCGCGACCGGCCATGATCCGGGAACTGGTGGCGGAACGGACGGACCCGGAACTGTTCCGCCTGTCCTACGACTATGTCGGCGACCTGGCCGAGACGGTATCCCTGCTCTGGCCCATGGACCGGACGGCGAACGCGACCCCGCGCCTGTCGGAGATCATCGCCGCCGTTTCATCCGCGAAGCGTGGCCAGGTGCCGGAACTGGTCGCGGGCTGGCTCGACCGGCTGGACCCGATGTAGGGAGACACATGAATCTGCAGTAACCGGGACAGGGCGGGATGAGGTGGGACATGGCGGGACGGGGCCACGGTTTCCGCGGGGATGCGAGGTGGTGGCAGGCGCGAAGGACGCAGGTGGTCAAAATTGCAGTCGGGCGGGCGTGCCGGAAAAATTTGGCCGATTCGTCATTTGATTCTGCAGTGGCGGCGTGGCGTTCTGATGGCGTTCAAACAGCGTTCAGAAGCCAACGCCAATCAGGTGCAACGACCGTAATAGACCAGATCATATACGTCGCCCGCAAAGCCCTTCTGTTTCAGAAATGCCTTACGCTCGGACAGCTCGAATCCGTCGGCGCACAGCTTGTTGGTCTCAAGTGTCTCCCTAAGCACCTTGATGCGAGCGGACTCGGCCCTCTCACTCGATTCCGGCCAGGCGGCGTCAGCGTATGACTCGTAACGGAACCGACCGTCGTCAAAGGCTTCGAATCTGGATTGTTGCTTAAGGTCGATTTCCAGAGCACATGCCGAGAGCAGAAGGGTCAGTGCCAAGGTCAGTCCTGCGAGGGCTCGTGTGTTCATCAGATCATCCTTCCTACCCAGCAGACGCGACCGGCGACGATGAATTCTCCAGCCTCGTCGGGGCCGAGCCGGATCTCATCATAGTTCGGATTGTCCGACTTGATAACGATGCCTGAGCGGAACAGGCGCTGGCAGCGTTTCACCATTACATATCCATCAATTACAACGACATAGATCGAATCCTGTTCAATCTCATCGACGGATGTGTCGATCAGCAGGATGTCGCCGGGGCGGATGGTCGGATCCATGGAATCGCCCTCGGCGGTGATCAGCGCCAGCTTGTCCGGGCTGGTGCGCAGCTCCCGCCTGACCCAGTCGGCCTTGAAGGCCAGAACGTCGGTGACCTTCTCCATGTCCTGGAACGCGCCCGGCCCGGCGCTGGCGGTCACGTCATAGCGGGGGATCATGACGAAGCCGTTCTCAGCCGCGTCCTGGACCTTGCCAGGCAGCCAGACGGCCGGTTCCTCCGCCAGGCCCGGATTCGGCTGCATCCCCCGCGCCTCGCCTTTCCCGGTCGCGAGCCAGTCGAGGCTGATGCCTGTGTGTTTTGCGAGCCTTGCGAGACCTTCAAACGAGGGATCGCTGCCTCCTTCAATCCATCTTTGAAGTGTCGATTTTGACACCGCTGCAACTTCAGCCGCATCTGCTCGAGTCTGAAAATAGGTCTTCTCGATCCAACGAAGCCTAGTTCCAAGTTCGACACGGAAACTTGGAACTGTGTGTCCAGGTTCACTGATCATGTTGTTTCGTATGTTATCATGTTGTTTATAAAGGACAATTATTGGTTTCTACCCTCCAGAACCCAAATTCGAACTTGGAACAAATTTTGGGTTGCAGAAACTCAAAAATAGGTCCATCCTCATCAACCAGTTGACGTGCGTTGACACAAACCGGCCCTGCCAGGCCGACGACGAGTTGAGGAACGATGGGACGGAACAGGACCCCTGCATGGATCAAGTACCGCATCGGCAAGAGCCGGTTCAGGACGCTTGCCGGTGTGGCCCGCGAGATGGCGGTGAACCCGAAGACCGTTCAGGCGTCCATCCATCGTCCGCAGCCATCCGGAAACCTGGCCCTGGCCGAAGCGCTGGACACGCCTGTCCATGTGCTCTGGCCCGAGTGGTATGCCGCCGATGGCACCCGTCGTTTCCCTGTGAAGCAGGATAGTGACCGCGCCGCCCTGAGTCAGCGTCCAAAAGTGGAGGCTGCGTAGACATGGCACGGGTGGTTTCAGACAGGCAGCCGCGCCACAGCCATTCGGTCGATGGCACCGAGATGCTGCGGGCCGCGCAATGCAAGGGCAAGCAGCGTCTGACCAGCCCGCAACTGGCATGGCGGATCAGCCGCAGAAGGAAGACGCCGGGACGGGGCGCATACCGCTGCGCGTTCTGCGGCGGCTGGCACCTGGGGAATTCAAGCCTGTGAAACACGGAGAGCAACTGATGACCGAAGATTTCCGATTGCCGTTCCTGGAACAACACCCGGAACTCGCCCACGACCTTCTGGAGATTGTCGCGGTCGGCATCGACAACGAAGTCCCGCACGACGAACTCCGCAAGCGTTTCGAGGCGCGTCTCGGCGAGCGATCGACTGACGACGCCTTCCGGAGCGACGCCGGCCTGCAGCTGCTGTTCGAGGTGAGCCGCCGTCACCAGTACCGGCTTATCACCATTGCGCTGCTGTTCGATTCCGCCGTCCGTCGTCTGAACGCGGTTCCGCCCGCCGGCACAACAGGGTGCGAAGGGGAGCCTGAGCACAAGCGGTGGCTGACCCGCGTCGCCCGCGACAACGGCAACAGGTCCGCGCAGCTGAGGCTGCAACTGGCTGAGAAGCTGATCCGCGAACTCGGCCACCTTCACGCTGAACTGCACGAGGAGGAGCAAAAGCTGGTCGACCCCAGCGAGGTTCTGGTCGCTGCCGCCCTCAGCGACAGCACCGCGACATTCCAGTTGCAACGACTGCTGCGAGGCTGACCCGTGAAAGCGCTGCAGCAGAGCATCCTGACTGTGATCTCAATGGAGAAGGCCGATGACGTCACCTCTGCCCGACTCGGTGATCCTGCGCCGAGGGGAAAAGCTCTTCACCCCCGCTCAGGAGCGGGCGATTGCTGCGGTACGGAATTCAATTCGGCGATCGAGAATACCCGATCGAACACCTCCAGAGCGGCCTGGCGGGAAATCTCGGACGGCAAACGCCAGTCGTTGACGCGTTCCGAAATCATCTTGCGATTGTCGTCAAGGAAGCCCTTTGGGTCTTCGGACATCGAGAGGATCAGCGCGTACTGCTGCGCCACCATCCACTCCAAGGCGGCGATCCGGCCGACCAGCGCATCATTGCTCAGGTTTGGATTTTCCATTGCCGTTTCCTCCATCGGTGTTTTGGCGATTCCGATGGTAGGAGCGATCCGGACCGGCGTCACCTCCCCGACGCCGGTCCGGGCAGTCGCGGGTGACAGCGCATGACCACCAACCACGAAATCCTCCAGCTGGACGATATCGAGATCGCCGACAGGTTGCGTGACGCCGACCCGGCGCATGTGGCGGCGCTGGCCGAGAGCATCGGCCAGATCGGGTTGCAGGTGCCGATCCGGGTCCGTATCGATCGTGAGGGCGCCTATCACCTGATTGCGGGTTTGCATCGGATCGAAGCCTGCCGCATGGCAGGCCTGAACGAGATCGAATGCCTGATCGAGAAGGGACTGGACGCGCTGTCGGCGCGGATGATCGAGATCGACGAGAACCTGATCCGGCATGAACTGAACCCGCTCGACCGCGCGACCTTCCTCGCCGAGCGCAAGCGCATCTATGAGGAACTGCACCCGGAAACCCGCGCCGGGGTGGCCGGGGCCAAGGCGCGGCAGGGTCAGAAATCAGCAACTGCAATTTTTGCAGTTGCAAGTGGGTCGCAGGAAGGCGCGGCCGCATTCTCCGAGGATGTCGCGGCCCGAACCCGCCTCAGCGCCCGGACTGTGTGGCGCGCGGTACAGGTCCACAGCCGACTGGCACCGGAGGTCCGGCGCAGGCTCTCCGGCACCCACATCGCACAGAAAGAAGGTGAGCTGTTCGCGCTGTCGCGTCAGTCGCCCGAGCGTCAGATCAGAATCGTTGACCTGGTGCTCGCCGAGGGCGGACCGAAGTCGGTCCGCCAGGCCATCGAGCAGATCACACCGACCGCTCAGCGCACCTCGCCCGACGAGGCCGCCTACAAGGCGCTGTTGTCGGCATGGCGGCGCTGTTCGCCCGCGATGCGGCAGCGGTTCCTGGATGACGTCGTCGGGGAGGGTGTCAGCTGATGGCAAAGGACCGCCGTGACAGCCGGACGCTGGACCTGCTGGCGATGACAGTCGAGGTGCCGCACGTGCCGCGCTTCGATGATTCCGACATCCGTGCCGCGCGGCTGGACGCCCGCATCGCGAAGGCGGTGGGGAAGACACTGAAAGATGCCGCCAGCGGCGGTACCACGCGCCCGGACGTGGCGAAGGCAATGTCGGCCTACCTGGGCGAGACCGTCACCCGCGCGACGCTGGATGCCTACGCCGCCGAGAGCAAGGCCGACCACACGATCAGCCTGGTCAGGGCGATGGCGCTGATGGAGGCGACGAAGGATTACCGGCTGCTGGGCCTGATTGCCGATGACCTGGGCCTGGCCATCGTGCCGCGCCAGTACGAACCCGCGATCCGCGAGGCGGTGCTGGCCGAAAAGATGGAAGAGATGCGCGCCGAGCTCGAGTCGCTCCGGCGGACGCGGAAGGCGAGCCGATGAGGCAGTCAGTTTTTTGGTGGCCATCCAGCGATACTACGGCGCTTCGTCTGGGCCAACGCATCCTCAAGCATTTGGGTCGGAATCTGCATCGGGAGCAGATCCTTCGGGACTTGAGGGAGACGATCCAGTGTCAGTTTCGCATACGCGCCGCATTCGATGTCCCGATAGGCCAATGGCTGGACGAAGCAACAGCGGCAGAACGGGCATTCGTAGAGCATCTCGTCTCGCCTGAAGAAGAGGAATGCTCTGACCATCCTGAACCCGAGCAGGAACCCCATGTTGAGGCTGTTGTCGGCACTGCTCTGCCACTCCACGCGCGGGGCAAGAAGATGATTGTCCCACATGAACTGAGTGGAGGGACAGCACATGTCTCGTAACTCTTCACGGACGTCGCGGTCACGCACATCGGTCCAGAAATCAAATGGTTCCGTGGTCAAGAAACCGTCCCCGCTGTTGAAATTTCTTCGGCGCTGTGAGGATAGACCTGACCTGCTTGACGAGTCGATATCCGCCGCCCAGCCGCAGTACGCGGTTCACCGCCAGGTCGAACCATGAAGGCGTGGTGGTCAGCATCAGAACTGGCGGAAGCCGGGCTTCCCGACGTGCCGGATACGGTGCGCGGCGTGAACCGCAAGGCAAAGGCCGAGGGCTGGCCTGCGGCGCTGGATTCGCTGGGCCAGCCCCTGTCGCGGCAGCGGCAGGGCCGGGGCGGTGGAGTGGAATATCACCATTCGGTGCTGCCGATCAGGGCGCAGATTGCCCTGACGAAGCGGGCAAAGGCGGAGACGGCACTGTCGGAGACGGACGTCCCGAAGGCGAGCGATCGCAGCGCGGCCTGGGCGTTCTGGGATGACCAGACAGACAAGCAGAAGCAGAAGGCCAAGGACCGGCTTTCGGCGCTGGATTCGGTCGAGGCTCTGGTCCGTGGCGGGCTGGACAAGAACGCAGCGGTCGGCACCGTCGCCGTGCAGCGGCAGGTGAGCGCCCGCACGATCTGGAACTGGTACGACCTGGTCGCGGGCAAGGACCGCGCCGACTGGCTGCCATCCCTGGCCCCGCGTCACATGGGTCGGGTGGTCACTGCAGACTGCGACCCGGCGGCCTGGGAGATGGTCAAGGCCGACTATCTGAGAGGGGCCAAACCGCCCTTCACGACGTGCTTCGAGAGGGTTTCACTCGCCGCCCGGACCAAGGGCTGGAAGGTGCCGTCTGAACGTACCCTGTTCCGCCGGATCGAGACCGAGATTCCGAAGCCGGTGCGGGTGCTGCTGCGCGAAGGGCCGCAGAAGCTGCAGGAGATGTACCCGCCGCAGGAGCGGGACCGGAGCAAGTTCCATGCGCTGGAGGCGGTCAACGTCGATGGCCACACCTGGGACGTGTTCGTCGAGTGGCCTGACGGCACGAAGGACCGCCCGGTGATGGCGGCGATACAGGACCTGCACTCCAACAAGGTGCTGGCCTGGCGCATCGACCGGTCGGAGAACTCGAACCTGATCCGGCTGTGCTTCCGCGACGTGTTCGAACGCTATGGCATCCCGGACAAGGTCTGGATGGACAACGGCCGGGGCTTCGCAGCCAAGTGCATCAGCGGCGGCGTGCCGAACCGGTACCGGTTCAAGGTCAAGGCCGATGAGCCGTCCGGCATCCTGACCCAGCTGGGCGTGCAGATCCACTGGGCGACACCGTATCACGGCCAGGCCAAGCCGATCGAGCGGGCGTTCCGAGACCTCTGTGACAGCGTTGCCAAGCACCCGGCGTTCGAGGGCGCCTACACCGGCAACAAGCCAACGAACAAGCCGCACAACTATGGCCAGAAGGCGGTTCCCCTGGACGCGTTCCTGAAGGTCGTCGAACAGGGCATCCGGCTGCACAACGGGCGCGAGAAGCGCCGCACGCGGGTCTGCGGCGGTGTCCGGTCGTTCGACCAGGCATTCGCTGCATCCTATGGCAACTCGCTGATCCGCAAGGCGGGGGCCGAGCAGCTGCGCATGTGCCTCCTGGCCGCCGAAGCTGTGTCTGTGAACCGCAGCCACGGCACGGTCCGGTTCATGGGCAACCGGTACTGGGCCGAGCCGCTGCACGAATACATGGGCGGCAAGGTGGTCATCCGGTTCGACCCGGACAACCTGCACCAGGGCGTCGACGTGCATCAGCTGGATGGCCGCTATATCGCCCGCGCCGACTGCCTGGATGCGGTCGGGTTTGAGGATGTCGAGGGCGGGCGGGAGCACATCCGCAAACGGAAGGCTTTCAACCGCAAGCATCGCGAGCTGGCCGAGCTGGAGGTCAGCCTGAACATGAGCGACCTCGCCGCGCTGATCCCTGACGACATCGACGAAATCACGACGCCGGAACCTCCCGCAGTCCGGCTGGTGAGCAGCGGCAATGCCGCTCTCAAGCCCCGCCCTGTCGAGACCGCATCGCCTGATGCGGAAGAGAGCTTCGACAAGCTGGGCGCACTACTCCGTTCGCGGGAACGGGCGGTTTTCACGGTGGTTGATGGAGATGAATGATGAACCCGGAGACACAGGCCTGGCCTGAACACAAGCACGATGCGGCGGACCGGATTCCGACGCAGGTCCGCGCCAGATGGTGGAAGACAGTCAAGGAGATCAAGCGGGTCGGCGAGGCCGAGAACTGGAGCATGGCCGAGGTTGCGCGCCGGGCTGACGTGCCGAGCGGCACCCTGAACAGCTGGTATCACGGCAGCTACACCGGCCGGGTCGACAACGTGACCGACAAGGCCATTCGCTTCCTGACCGGCTACGAGCAGGGCAAGGTGATGGCGGCGCAAGTGCCCGCCGCACCGGAATGGTTGCCGACACCGACGGCAATGAAGGTGCAGACAGCGCTGCTGATGGCGCAACAGACGCCCTGCATGTCGATCATCTGTGCCGCGCCGGGTACCGGCAAGACGATGACCGCGCGCCAGTTCGCGGCGACGCGACCGCACTGTCACCTGTTCACGGCCCGGCCGGCAACCCGGTCCTACCAGCGGATGCTGGTGGGTGTGGGCAAGATGCTCAGCATTGATGCCAGCCCGGTGCACCTGGACCGCATGATCGGTGAGAGGCTGCAGCGCAATGGTCATCAGACGTTGCTGATGATCGACGAGGCGCAGGAGCTGGATGACAACGCGATCAACCAGGCCCGCCACTGGCTCGACGAGTATGGCTGCGGCATCGCGCTGCTCGGCAACATGGAGATCTACCGCCGCATCGGTGGCGAGCGACCGGTGCCGGGGTTCGCCCAGCTGCACAGGCGCGTCGGGATCACGGTGCAGGAAGCCAGGCCGACGAAGATGGACATCAGGATGCTGCTGGATGCCTGGCAGGTCGAGGATGCCGACATGCGGAAGCTGCTGATGCAGATCGGTCTGAAGCCGGGCGCGCTGGGCCAGCTGACTTTCACCCTGCAACTCGCGTCGCAGCTGGCGGCTGCGGACAGCCGCGCGATGGAGGCCAACGACATCCGGCTGGCCTGGCAGAACCGTGGCCGGGAGGACCTGCCATGATCTCGCAGGACATCCGCAACACCGTGGGCGTGGTCGCGCGCCAGGTCGAGGCAGAGACCCTGACCGAAGAGACGCTGTTGAGAGCACTGAAGATGCTCCTGGCCAGTGCCGACGAAGTGGAGACGCTGGAGGCGCAACCGGTTCCGGAGGCTCAGCGGAAGGTGCGCGTGACGCCCCTTTCACCCGGCATTCCCGCCTGCGCCATGCGCCGCAACGATGCCGGGAAGAAGGGCGAACTGGTGGTTCCTGCGGCAGATTTCTGGAAGCGGGGGCGGTCATGAGCGCGGTTGCCTACGCCTGGCGGAGCGGCCTGATCGAGTTCGGCCGGTTCACGCCGCAAGGTGCCCTGGCGCTGCCCACTGCAGACGAGAGCATCATCAGCGCCGTGGCGCGACATGCCTATGACGGCAAGACGCTGCTGGTTCCAGGTGTCCCCGAAGCCGAGGAAGAAGCGGACGCGATTGATGCGCTGGGCGCGTTCTGCCGCCAGCTGAAGAAACGCTCCGGAGGCCGGTCATGAATGACGACGAAGTTATGGGACCGGTCACTTTCATCTGCTCCGAGGTCGGTCGGGCATACGGCGTATCTCTTGGCCGGTTGGTTGGCCCGCAAAGGGTGCGTTCAGTTACCTGGCCACGTCAGGTGGCGATGTATGTCGCCTACGAGCTGACAGGCCACAGCATGACCCAGATCGGGCGGGTGCTGGGTGGCCGAGACCACTCAACAGTTCTGCAGGGAATCCGCCGTGTCCGAACGGAGATGGACAACGACCCCGGGAAGAAGAATGAGGTCGCGCGCATCAGGGAAGCCATCCACCAGAACACGTTTCTCGATCTGGTTTCCGAGGCACTGACCGAGGAGCACCGGGAACGGCTCATCGCGTCGCTTCGCCAGACGATCGCCGACTGCACCCTGACACTCCGGCGCCTCGGCGTGGAGGACACCCATGGCGCGCCGTAACCCGCTGCTGCGTCGCCTGCGCCAGCAGATCCGCTGGCTGAGGCTGATCTGGACCCCGAAAACGGAAGGACCCATGCGATGACTGTCGAGATCCCCGAAGGATACCTGAAGGACGCCAAGGGGCACCTGGTGCCGCTGGAAATGGTCAAGCCGCTGGACAAGGCGCGCAACGACCTGGTGCTGGAGATGGTGACAGCCGCGAAGGCGCAGTCGGAAGCCCTGGCCCGGTTCAAGGCTGGATGCCTGGCTGACATCGGCGCGTTCATGGACTTGTCGGCAGAGCAGTACGGCGTCCAGATCGGCGGCAAGAAGGGCAACGTCACGCTCGTCAGCTTCGACGGTCGCTTCAAGGTCGAAAGGCAGGTTGGTGAATACCTGGTGTTCGATGAACGACTGCAGGTGGCGAAGGATCTGATCGACCAGTGCATCCGGCGCTGGGCCGAGAACAGCGGTGGCGAGATCCGTGCGCTGGTGGAACATGCCTTTCAGGTGGACAAGGCGGGCAAGGTTTCGACCAGCCGCGTGCTCGGCCTGCGCCGTCTCGATATCACCGACGAGGTCTGGCTGAAGGCCATGGCCGCGATCAGCGACAGCGTGCAGGTGTCCGGCACCCGGACCTATGTGCGGATGTACGAGCGGGTCGGCGACAGCGAGCATTACCGTCCGATTCCGCTGGATGCGGCGGCGCTCTGATGGCGCTGGACCGACATCGCCTGCCGGACCGGCGTCCGTCCGAGACGGTTGCGGTGGACCGAAACGGGATCCGCATCGCGGTCTCGGCCGGGTACTGCCCGAAGACCAGGCAGCTGC
Organism: Minwuia sp.; assembly: GCA_965228535.1. Lineage (GTDB taxonomy): Bacteria > Pseudomonadota > Alphaproteobacteria > Minwuiales > Minwuiaceae > Minwuia. The sequence continues at coordinate 1,371,882 of CBDDHU010000004.1, forward strand.
TGGAGATCTTCGTCGCCGGTGGCAAGGAAGGGTCGGAGACCCGACACGTGCTGGAGGACGCGGCCGTGCTGGTCAGCATCGGCCTGCAGCACGGCATTCCGCTGGACGTGATGCGCCACAGCCTGTCGCGCGTCCCTGCCGGGCCGGTCATGCCCGGCGACCTGGACAAGTCGCCCCGCACTGTCGCCGCGAGCCTGATCGGGCTGGCGCTGGACGCGGCGGCGGATCTTTCACCCGAGGTCAATCCTGAACCGGAGAACCATCATGTCTGAAGCCGTTGCAGCGGATCATCTGCGCCAGCTGATCGAGCGCGTCGAGCGCCTGGAGGAAGAGAAGGCCGCGATGGCGGCCGATATCCGGGAGATCTACGCGGAGGCCAAGGCCAACGGGTTCGAGCCGAAGATCATCCGACAAGTCGTCAAGCTGCGGCAGAAGGACCGTGACGACCGCCTGGAGGAGCAATCGCTCCTGTCGCTCTATCTGGAAGCCCTGGGCGAACCGACGGCGGGAGCCGTCTGACCATGCCGACCAGGGGCACAGTGTCGGTCGAAGAGATCAAGAGCGCCTTGCTCAACGTTTCGATGAGCGCTGCGCCCTTCATACATGGCCGGGGCATGGAGCGGGCGCGGCGGCAGCTGCTGCGCAACGTCAAGCACGCCAGTGAACTGCTGAAACTGGAGATCGTCGATCCGCAGGCCGAGGCAGGGCGGGTCGAGAACCTGCGCGAGCTGGCCGACGCGGCAGACGCCGAGTGCGCCGCCCGGCCCGGCTATCGCGCTGATCTGGAGGGCTGAGGAATGCGAACTGATATTGAACGCATCAAGGCCCGTATCCGGGCACTGCGCCAGATGACAGAGGCCAATGGCTGTACTGAGGCGGAGGCAATGCAAGCCGCCGCGTCGGCGCTATCCCTGATGCAAAAGCACAGTCTGAGCGACGACGATCTCGCCTTCGTGCAATATCGCCGGACCACGCCAGGCAAGCGACGTCAGGTTATCGACAGCCTGTGGCCGCATGTGGCCAGAATCTGTCGCTGCAAGGGCTGGTTTGCAGCGACAGACAACGGTCTGACCTATGTGTACTTCGGTCGGGAGGAAGATGTTCTCATCGCCGAATATCTGCACGGTCTGCTGGTTGCCGCGTTTCGGCGTGAGGCCGATCAGTTCAAGGCCAGTCATGAGTACAAGCGGAGGCGCAAACAGAAAACGCGCAACGCTTCGCTGAGAGCGTTTCAGCAGGGCATGCTTGAACGGATCACACGACGGCTTTCGGAGCTCTGGTGGGTCCGCATCAATTCGGAAGGTAACGCTGAAGCGGCTGCATTGGTCGAGCGTGACTATCTGAAGCGACTGGCCAAGGTTCTGCAGGAGATGGGCGTCCAGCTCTCCGGCATGGCGGCTCTTCGCCGAGCCAGCAGCGCATTTTCCGAGGCGCGGCTTGCCGGTCATATCGCTGGCGCGAAAGTGCCGATTGACCCCGGTCTGTCGACCGCGCCGCGTGCCCAGCTGGAGCCAATCCGCAGGGCAGGTCGCACATGATCGCGTCTCGATTTCAGGTTGGCGAGAAGCGGCCTTACGGGACCATGCCCTGGCCGGTGATCGACACGCATTTCGGTGATGAAGCGGTCGGGCTGTTCCGCAGCCTCTGCCTGGCGCGCGAGGTCGCGCGGACGCTGAACGAGCCGTATTTCCGACCGCCACCGCCGCAGTTCGTGCTGGCCGCAGGAGCTGACAAATGAGCCAGAAATGTGATCGGTGTGACGAATGCGGCGGGCAGGTTACCTACGCCAATCAGGCCAAAATGGCCATCAATGGCAAAGTGTTCTGCATCGATTGGTGCATCCACCACATCGTCGCTGCGCTCAACGCGGGCGGCGTCGAGACCTTTGGGAGCTGCTGCGGCCACGGTGTCCAGGATGGCCGCATCGATCTGGCAGACGGCAGGGTGCTGGTCATCAAGGCCACCGGGAGCGCCGCGAACTGGAGGACACCGGAGCGGGACAGGGACGACGGGGAGGGCGCGTGATGGTTGCCTACAGCTTCAACGCCAGCTTCGTTGAACAGGTTCAGAGCGGAGCCAAATGCCAGACGGTGCGACTGCCGCGCAAGCGGCACGCGCGACCGGGTGAACCTGTCCAGCTCTTCACCGGCATGCGGACCAGGGCCTGTCGGAAGCTTGTTGATCCCGACCCGATCTGTGCGGGAGTGGATGATATCGAGATCCGGTTTGCTGAACGCACCATTGCATCGATCGAGATCAATGGCGTGCCGCTGGGCAACGCGCAGATGCTCGAGGATTTCGCGATAGCTGACGGCTTTGGGCATCGGGCATCCCTGCTGCTGCCTCATGAGCCATTCCCGGCCTCTTACATCTTCACCAGATGGTGGGCACTAACGCATCCGGGGTCGGTCTTTCACGGTGTCGTGGTTCGCTGGTCTCCCGCACAGTCGGAGTGCGGGCGATGACGGATGCACTTCGTTCAAGGATCCTGCGCCTCGCCGAGGCCGGGCACAGCGTGGTCGATATCGCGGTGCAGTGCCTGGTGAGTTACCAGGCGGTCAGGTCGGTCCTTTCGCATGGCAGTCAACCTGTACTGCCTTCCGAACAGCCTTCAGGTGGCTGTCAGAAGGCCGCTGAACAACCTATCGAACGAGCGTCAACCCCGCGCAAGGTTGTTGCCAACAACAACATGAAGCAGGGGCAGGCTCCGAAGATCGCGTTGCAAACGACACGGCCGGATGATGTGGTCGCACCTGCCGACTCCGAAACGAGCCGGATCCTTTCCGAGATGCCGCCGAAGCAGCCGGAGCGGGTTTCATCCGTCTCCGAAACCGAGCGCGAGAAGCGGGCGGAGTTGGTGCGCGAGGCGGTGGCCGCAGGGCGTGTCACCAGGTTGCCGCCAGGGTCAGCTGCCGGTCTGTCGGATATCGAGACCCGGTTTCATGCCGCGCCGCTGGCGGCCGAGCAGATGAAGGGTGCCGTGGGAACCAGGGCGCGGATGCTCGCGGCCGGCCGCAACGGCCGCCGCAGGAGACTCCTTAAATGAGTGCCGCCGCCTTCAGGCTGATCGCGGTCGGGTGCCGGGATCTCGGCATCGATGACGATGCGCGCAGGGAAATGCTGCGGGCGCGCTACGGCGTGGAGAGCCGCAAGGATCTGTCACCGGATCAGCTGAGCGACCTCATCGAGCATCTGAAGGCCAGCGGCTTCCGCCCGACCCGCGCGGGACAGGTCGGACAGGGCGGGCAGGCTCAGGGTGCCCGGAAACGACCGATGTCGCAGCATGGCTATATCCGCAAGCTGTGGGCGCTGTGGGGCAACCTGAAGCGTGCAGGGGTGCTGGATGCGACCGATACCGATGCGGCGCTGGTGGCATTCGTCAACCGGCACCGGAACGCCGGTCACATGGACCGCATCGAGCAGCTGGAGTGGATGACGGAGGCCGAGGCCTCCCCGATCATCGAGGCGCTGAAGGCCTGGTGCCGTCGCGAGGGGCTGCGCAGCTGATGGGTGATCCCGCTTTCCGCATTCCCGGAACACTCCAGACGATCAGCGACGCCGCCGGTGTCGAGGCGGCGCTGAAGCTTGCGCTCGAGTGCGGTGGCACGCGACAGCGGATCCCGCTGGTCGCGGAAGGCAGCAAGCTGGCTGAATACGTCGGCATTGACGCGGCGCGGCGCATTGTGGAGGCTCTGGCCGACGAACGGCTCACCATTCCCCATGCCCGAAAGCCGATGGCGATCTGGCTGCGGAAGCAGGGCTGGAGCCAGGAGCGCGTCGCGCGCGAGCTGAAGGTGGAACGGCGTACCGTTCAGCTCTGGGAGAAGCGGGCGGCCCTGAACCCGTCCCAGGCCGACCTCTTCGGATAACGGCCATTCGGCCTCAGGGCGTCACAGCAACGCCCTTACCGGCATCAGCCGATCTCCACATCCTGCACCTGTCACGCCGGGCGCGTGTCAATCACCCGGACCGCAGTCGATTCACCGTGAATCGCTGCGGTCCACCGCCCGGCATCTGGCGCGGTGGAGGTGAACATGACAACGACCGTCGAAACCCTGATTGATGATGTGATCGAACGCGAAGGCGGTTTCGTCGATCATCCTGATGACCGGGGTGGTGCGACCAACTTCGGAGTGACCCGCAGAGCCCTTTCCGACTGGCTCGGCCGTGCGGCGTCCGTGGATGATGTCCGCAACATGTCGGATGAGGTCGCCAGGGCGATCTACCGATCAGAGTATTTCATCAGACCAGGTCTCGCCGATCTGCCCGAGCCGTTGCATGCGGTGATGCTGGACGCCTCCGTGCATCACGGTCCGGCCACTGCCATCCGCATGCTGCAGCGGCTGCTCTCGCTCTGGGACATGGATCCAGGCCCGATCGACGGTGTTGTCGGTCCCCGGACGATGCGCGCGGCCGAGCAGGCCTGCGCCGGAAGGCGCAGGGATCTGACTGTCGCGCTGATCGAGCATCGGCGGCATTTCATGAAGGAGATCGTGGAGGCCGACCGGAGCCAGTCGGTGTTCTTCAGCGGCTGGATGAACCGGCTCAACAAACTTCTCGAGGTGGCGTGATGGGCAACAGGGTTCTGCGCAAGTCCCGATCCCAGAAGGTCAGCAAGCGGGCGTTTCATCGCCGTCGCAGCCATGGCGGTCCGATCGAGTCGCGCCAGACGTTGCCAGTCAGGGTCAGGCAAGGGCTATCGCTGGCGGAGGCCATTACTGCCTGGTGCCGGAGGATGGTCGCATGAGCAGCTTCTGGGACGGGGTGAAGGATGTCCTGGGTGTGGTGGCGCCGGTGCTGGGGACTGCTGTCGGCGGTCCGCTGGGCGGTGTCGCGGCGCGGACCATCACCCGGCACCTGCTGGGCGATGAGCACGAGACTGACGACGCGTCGATCGCCGCCGAGGCGATACGGCGCGCCAGTCCCGAGGACCTGCTGAAGCTGAAGCAGGCCGAGCAGGACTTCACGACGCGGATGAAGGAACTCGACATCGAGGTCGAGAAGCTTCACGCGGGCGACCGTGCAAGTGCCCGGCAGCGCGAGATCAGGACGGGTGACAAGATGCCCGCCGTCATCGCGCTCGCCGCACTGTTCGGGTTTTTCGGGATCCTCGCCGCGATGATCTTCGTGGAGATCCCCGAGTCGGCCGAGCAGCCGCTGGCTGTCATGCTGGGCGCACTGGGTACGCTGGTGACGTCGATCGGCGCTTACTATTTCGGGTCCTCGAAAGGCAGTTCCGACAAGAACGCCATGATCGCGCGGCTGTCCGGCGCGGACCGGGCCCCTGCATCCCGACCGACCGGTCGCGACAGCTCCCAGGGGGCGTGAGATGGACGCGCTGCTTCCCTGGCTGCCGATTATCGCGGTCGGCATCAACCTGATCGTCCTCTGGATCGCCTGGACGATCCGATCCATGGCGCGGGAGGAGCAGCGGAAGTTCGCGAGGGACTTTGACGACAGGCTGGCGCAACAGGAGCGCAGCCTGACGCATCTCCGGAGCCGGTTCGAACACTCGCCGGGGCACAACGACCTGCAGACCATCCACCAGCGCGTCAGTGACATCAAGGACAAGGTCTACGAGATCGGCGGCGAGGTGAAGGGCGCGCACGCCGATATCGGCGGCCTGAAACGGTCCATGGACATCCTGGTCAGCCATCACATCAGGGAGGGGAGAGAGCCATGAGCCTTGCCGCCATCATCCGGGCCATGGTCCGGCGCGAGATCCTGCGCCTGCTGGCATCCGACCCCGGATACAGCCAGAACCACGCCATCATCCGCCGCGCCCTGGAGGTCTCCACGGCACAGTCGCTGACCGAGACGGAGGTGCGCCAGCACCTGTCCTGGATGGAGGATCGCGGGCTCGTCACCACCGAGACCGTCGGTCCCTACCTGCTGGCCAAGCTGACCGACAGGGGCCTGAGCGTCGCGCGGGGCGAGGAGCATGTCGAAGGCATCGAACGGCCCCGGCCGAGCGAGCTGGGCTGATGCCGCCGCGCCACCAGATTGACCGACTGCCGTCTGACCTCAGGACGTCGATCGACCGCTATCTGGGTAAGGAGAACCGGTCGGTCGATGAGTTCACCCTGTTCCTGGCGGAGCTGCTGGCACCGCACGAGATCAGTGTCTCGCGGTCCTCCGCACACCGCTACATGGTGAGCAAGGAAGAGGGCGCGGAAATGCTGCGCCAGTCGCGCGAGATCACTGCCGCGCTGGCGCAGGAGATGTCGGACTCCAAACTTCAGGGCCAGCAGGGTCGGATGCTGGTCGAGATGGCCCGGACGCTTGTCCACGACATGCTGCTCACGTTCCGGCGGGACGGGAAAACGCCGGATGCGAAGGAGTTCGCGCTGATCGGCAAAGGCCTGGCGGAGATGGCCCGCGCCGCGCGCCTGGACCAGGACTTCGAGAAAAGGGTCGAAGACGAACGCAAGAAGATCGAGGCGGAGGCGAACCGGAAGGCGGCAGACTCGATGGAGAAGGTCGCAACGGAAGCCGGTCTGTCGGCTGAGCGGGTGGCGCAGATCCGCCGTGACTTCCTCGGGGTCCGCGAGAATGGCTGAGGAAGCGTTTCCGGTACCGGCGTCCCCGATCGATGACGTGCTGCCCGGCGGTCTGCCGCCGGAGGATCTCGACCCGCTGGATGAAGGCATCCTGATGGCGCACCAGGCCGACTGGGTGGCCGACAAGTCCGATGTGAAGATCGCCGAGAAGGGGCGGCGCACCGGTATCACCTTCGCCGAGGCGCTGGATGACACGCTGATCGCTGCCGCGCAGCGCAGCGCCGGCGGCGACAACATCTTCTATGTCGGTGATTCGAAGGACAAGGCGCTGGAGTTCTGCGCCGTCGTGGCGCGGTTCGCGCGGCACCTGGCCGGTGAGCTGCTGGCGGTCAACGAGTTCATGTTCGACGACATCCAGCCGGATGGCAAGACCAACAGGATCGCGGCCTATCGCGTGAAGTTCGCCAGCGGCTTCAGCGTCGTCGGCCTGTCGAGCCGCCCGGCCGCCATCCGTGGCCTGCAGGGCATCGTCGTGATCGACGAGGCAGCGTTCCACCAGGACGTCCGGGCCGTCATCGATGCGGTGGCCGCGCTGCTGATCTGGGGCGGCAAGATCCGCATCATCTCGACCCACAACACGTCGAAGAACCCGTTCAACGAGCTGGTGCGGGAGACCCGCGAGGGACGCAACGACTATTCCCTGCATCGCATCAGTTTCGACGATGCGGTGGGCAACGGCCTCTATGAGCGGGTCTGCCTGATCAACGGAGACACGCCGACGCGGGAGGGCAAGGATGCCTGGTACCGCAAGGTGCGCCGGGTCTATGGCACCCGCACGGCGGCGATGCGCGAGGAGCTGGACGTGATCCCGCGCGAGGGATCAGGCGTGGCGATCCCGATGACGTGGATCGAGGCCTGCAGCGAGGCCGACCACCAGGTGTCGCGCTGGGAAGCACCGGCGGAGGATTTCACCTTCTGGCCGGAAGATCTGCGCAAGGCCGAGATGGATCAGTTTCTTGAGCGAGAGGTGCAGCCGCTTCTGGACCAGCTGCAGCGACTGCCGTCCCATGCCGGACTGGATTTCGGCATGAAGATGGACCGGACCTGCCTGAGCATCTTCCAGACGGCGCAGGACCTGACGCGGCATGTGCCACTGATCATCGAACTGGACCGCTGCCCCTATGACCAGCAGAAGCAGCTGGTGAAATACGTCCTGGAGCGATTGCCGCGGTTTTCCGGGGCGATCTTCGACGCCAACGGCAACGGCATGCCGCTCGCCCAGGAAATCGCGCAGACGTTCGGCGAGCGCCTGATCCAGCAGCTGCATCCGAATGTCGCCTGGTACCGGGAGCATGGCCCGAAGTTCCGGGCCGCGTTCCAGGACGGCACCATCCGAATCCCGGCTGACGTGACCATCCGCGACGACCTGCGCGAACTGGCCGAGATCGACGGCGTGATCCATGTGCCGAGCGATGTGCGCCGCAAGGGCGATGGCGGTGAGAACCCGCGCCATGCCGACGCCGCCATGTCGCTCTATTACGGTCACGCGGCCAGCCAGAACGACGCCATGGAATATGGCTATGAGGGCCATGCCGGCACACCGGGTTCGCGCGGGTTCGGTTCACGCCCGGCCGACATCGATGACGACGGTGAAGATGCCTTCTCGGTCGCCGCCTGGGGACGCAGGAAGGGAGCCTGGTAATGCCGTTGCTGGATCAGTACGGACGCCCGATCGACAAGGGTATCCTGAAGGAAGAGGTTGCGGCCCCGTCGCTGGCTGGTGTGCGCCAGGTCATCGGCGATCATCCGGAACAGGGGCTGACGCCGCCGCGCCTGGCGCGCTTGCTGCTGGATGCTGAGCAGGGGGAGCCGCTTGCCTATCTGGAGTTGGCTGAGGCGATGGAGGAGAAGTACCTGCACTATGCCTCCGTGCTGGGTGTCCGGAAACGTGCGGTCTCCGGGCTGGAGATCCAGATCGACGCGGCCTCCGACGCGGCCGAGGACGTGAAGGCGGCCGATCTGGTGCGGGAGGCGTTCGCCCGCGACACCATCCAGGACGAGATGATCGATATCCTGGACGCGGTGGGCAAGGGCTACTCTGCGACCGAGATCATCTGGAAGCTGGACGGCAGGCAATGGATGCCGGAGCGCCTGGAATGGCGTGACCCGCGCTGGTTCCGGCCGAGCCTGGCAGACGGCTCGACGCTGCTGTTGCGGGAGAACGAGGCCGACCGGCCACTGGACCCGTTCAAGTTCATCACCCACTACGCCAAGGCCAAGTCCGGCATCCCCGTGCGGGCCGGGCTGGCACGGCTGGTGAGCTGGGTCTGGCTGTTCCAGAACTTCGCGATCAAGGACTGGGTGGTTTTCGCCGAGACGTTCGGTCACCCGATCCGCATCGGCCGCTACGAGAGCGGGGCCAGCGCCGAGGACCGCCGCGTGCTGCTGAACGCCGTGTCGTCGATCGGCACGGATCTCGCCGGGATCATTCCGCGCACGATGGAAGTGGAACTGATCGAGGCGAAGCTGACCGGCAATGTCGATCTGTTCGAGCGGCTGTGCAATTACCTGGACCGGCAGGTATCGAAGGCGGTGATCGGCCAGACCGCGACAACGGACGCGATCGCGGGCGGGCATGCGGTCGGCAAGGTACATGACGACGTGCGCGAGGACATTCGCGACGCCGATGCACGCCAGCTGGTGGCGACGCTGCGGCGCGACCTGGTGCGCCCGATCATCGATCTGAACATGGGGCCCCGACCGGTCTATCCGACCCTGAAGTTGGTGGCCCCGGACGATATTCCCCTGAAGGAACGGATCGACGGCCTGCGGACCTTTGTCGCCATGGGCCTGAAGGTGCAGATGTCGGAGGTGCGCGACATGCTGGGCTTCGCGGATCCGGAGGCGGGCGCGGAGCTGCTGGTGGCCCCGGCAAAGGCCCCGGCGCCGGGCGCGGATCCCGATCGGGTGCCGGAGCCCGACGCAGTGGAGACGGCGCGCAGCCGCCTGGCGGTGACAACGGCACGGTCGGAGCGTGACGACGACATCCTGGACGAGCTGGCGATCGCGGCGCTGGAATCAGAGGGCTTCGATCCGCTGTCCGATATCGTTGACGACGTGCTGGGTGAACTGGCCGACGCAACCGACTTCGAGGACTTCCAGCGCCGCCTGCGCCGGATGGTGGCCGAGGACCCGGCGGCCGGGCACGCGGAGCGGCTGGGCGACCTGATGTTCCAGGCGCACCTGGCCGGTCGCCTGAACGTCCCGAATGACGGCGGGACCGACGGGTGACGGAGCTGGACTTCAAACCACTGAAGCCCGCCGAGGCTGTCGCGTTCTTCAGGTCGAAGGGCTATCGTGTGGGCTTCAGCTGGCGGGACACGTCCGCCCGGCAGCACGCGGAAGCGTTCACGGTAGCGAAGGCGATGCAGACAGACGTTCTGGAAGCGATCCGCAAGGAGGTCGAGAGATCCCTGGTCGAAGGCACGACCTTCGAGCAGTTCCAGAAAGCCCTGGCCCCGCGCCTGAAGGAGCTGGGCTGGTGGGGGCGCAAACCGATGCCGGATCCCCTTACAGGTGAAATCGTGGACGCGCAGCTGGGGTCAAGCAGACGGTTGCGGATCATCTATGACGCGAATATCCGGGCCGCCCATGCGGTGGGGCGCTGGGCGGCGATCCAGCGCACCAAGAAGAACCTGCCCTGGTTGCGCTATGTCGCGGTGAAGGATTCGCGGACACGGCCTCAGCACCTCGCCTGGCACGAGACGATCCTGCCGGTGGACCATCCGTTCTGGGACACGCATTTCCCGCCGAACGGCTGGCGCTGCCGCTGCACGGTACAGCAGTTCACGAACGGCGACCTGGAGCGGCTGGGGTGGAAGCCGACCGACCCGCCGCCGCCGGTGAACCCCGGCCGTTCGCACATCAATCGCGAGACCGGCGAGGTGGTGACAGCGCCGGAAGGCATTGATCCGGGCTGGGGGCACAATGTCGGCAAGGTTGCCGAAGGCCGGTTCCCGAACCCCGCGCGCTATTCGGAGGCCGACTGGGGCCATGCCACGGCGCGGAACGCGGTCTCCAGTCCGCACTTCGACGACATCGTCACCGGGCGGGCCGAGGGCTCCGCGCCTGTTGGCTGGCTGGATGACACGCTGACCGATGCGCTGAAGACCGAGGTGCGGCGCGTCGATCTTTCCGCCGGCACCATGCGCAGGCAGCGCGGCGAGCTGACCGGCGCACCGGGGCATCCGGAACTGACGATCGACGACTATCGCAGGCTGCCGGAGGTTATCGGGAATGGTCGGGTGCTGCAGGAGTCCGATCGCGTGGTGCAGATATTCGGTCAGGCCGACGGTGTCATGTACCGCGCCCTTGTCGAAGTGACCGGCGATGGCGAAGCTGCGGTTCTGGTCGCGCTTAGCCGGTCAAGTGAGGAGGAGCGTGCGCGGGAGGCGGCGCGGCTGGCGCTGGTGCGTTCCGAAACAGTGATCGCCGATTCGCCGGAGTGATGTCAGCGGGGTGGGTACCCGAGCACTCCCACTTCACGCTCCACACCGAACGGCATGTGCTACGGCCTCAGGATTTTCACCGTGTCTCTCCGCTGACACCTCTCATATAGCCCGGATGAGGCCGGATTTGAAGATGGCGCTCACAGGGCGGCTGTAGCGCCCGAGTGGGGTCACCGTACCCGAAGAGCCTTCAACAGCGTTCCAGAGCGTTTTAATACCGTTCTAAAACCGGATTGAAGGGCTTCCTCCCGTGCCGACTGGACACGAAAGCGCCACCCGGTCATTCTCGGGTCAGGCCTTGCATGACCGCCGATGCGGCAGGGGCGTTCCTGTAACGCCCTTACCGGCCCCGACCCCGAACAGCATTCTGACGTCCTGATCCCGGCGACCGGCCCCCGTGGCTGTTCGCCCAGAGCCCGGACGGTGACATGCTTCAAGGCCCGCTGCTGAATATCGAGATCGCTGCTGCCCAGGGTGCCGGTGCGACCGGCGCACCGGATGCGCCGACGTCGATCACGATCTGGCCTGGCCGGGGCGAAGTCCGGACGCATGACGGGCGTGGTCCCTGGAAACTGGATGCGGCCGAGAGCGTCATCGTGGCCTCCCTGAAGGCCGTCGCCGGAAACGTCCTGCCTGTGGATCTCGATCATGGTGTGCATGTGCCGGGGGCTGGCCGGACCGGTCGCGCCGTCGGCTGGATCTCCGCCCTGAAGGTGGATGCCGCAAGCGGGGCGGTCCTCGCAGACGTGGAATGGACGGAGGAAGGTCGCCAGCTGGTCACCAGCCGCGCCTATCGCTTCGTCAGCCCGACCTTCGCCAGCGACAAGGCCGGACGCGTTCGCGCGTTCCTGGGCGCTGCCCTGGTCAATTCCCCCGCCATCACCGAACTGCCGAAAGTCGCCAGTGCCGTCGATCCGGTCACTGGCGCGACATCACCTCTGTCAGCCCAGGAGAATGCAATGACGGAAGAGGAACTGGCGAAGCTCCGCAAGGAACTTGGCCTGGACGACAAGGCGGACGGGGCGGCCATCGTCACCGCCGCCGAGAAGATCAGCGCGGCGCATGCCGGTCTGGTCACCGCCGCCGCGAAGGTCGCCGCCGCCGCCGGTCAGGAAGAACTGACCCTGGAGGCAGCCACCGGCATCGCCGCGAAGCTGAAGACCACCGGCACAGATCCCGACCCGGCGAAATACGTGCCGATCGAGACGTTCGAGGAGCTGAAGGTCGAGGTTGCCAGCCTGAAGCAGGCGAACACCGACGGCCAGGCGACGCAGGAGGTCGAGGCGGCCATCAAGGCCGGCAAAGTCATCCCGGCCCAGAAGGACTGGGCGCTGAACTATGCCCGCCGGGACATGGCCGGTTTCCGGGACTACCTGGAGAAGACGCCGGTGATCCTGAATGGCGGTCGCAGCGGTGTCAGCACCGGCGATCTGCCCAAGGGCTCCGAGGGCCTGACCGAGCTGGAGCTGCAGACCTGCCAGGCCATGGGCCTGACGGTCGAGCAGTTCAAGCAGGCGAAGGAGGACTGACGTGACCGCACTTACCGCAGACCGCAACACGCCCAATCGGGAGCCGCTGTTCCTGACCCTGCCCGTCAAGGCCGCCGTCACCTGCCATGCCGGCGCCATGGCCGTGCTGGACGGGGCCCATGTCAAGCCCGCCGTCACCGGCACCGGCCTGATCGCGGTCGGCCGCTTCGAGAAGCGGGCCGACAACGCGACCGGCGCAAACGGGGCCATCAGTGTCTCCGTTCGCACCGGGTGTTTCCGCTGGGCGAACTCCGCCGGCGGCGACGAGATCACGGCGGCCGAGATCGGCGACACCTGCTTCATCGTCGATGACCAGACGGTGGCGAAGACGTCGAACTCCGGCACGCGTTCGCCTGCCGGCGTGATCTTCGACGTCGATGCCCAGGGTGTCTGGGTGCTGATGCTCAACCAGCAGCTGGCGGCCCCTGCCGGGGCACTGCTGGCCGCCAACAACCTCTCCGATGTGGCCAATGCCGCCACGGCGCGGGGCAACATCGGTGCGAACAAGACGTATCTCACCGTCGAGCTGGCGGACCTGTCCGGCACCGACGCCTATCACACCGTCTCGCCGGTCGCGGGCACCATCACCGGGATCCGCACGGTCATCGACGCCGCGCTGAACACGGGCGATGCCACCGTGACCGCGGATATCGGCGGCACGCCGGTGACCGATGGTGCGGTGACCATCACCCAGGCGGGCAGCGCCGCCGGCGACACCGACACGGTCACGCCGTCCGCGGCGAACACCGTGTCCGCCGGTGACGATATCGGCCTGACCATCGGTGGCACCAACGGTGCCGCCGTGGCCGGTCGCGCCGTCATCGAAATCACCTTCTGAGGAGCGGCAACACCATGATTGTCAATCAGGCAAGCCTCCAGACCCTGTTCACCGGGTTCAAGGGCAATTTCCAGCGCGGCCTGGGCCAGCACAAGTCCCAGTGGGAACGGGTGGCAACCCGCGTCAACTCGACCACCCGGACGGAGGAGTACGGGTGGCTGGGCAAGGTGCCGAACCTGCGCGAATGGCTGGGTGACCGCGTCGTGCATGCGCTCTCGCAGCACGGCTACTCGATCACGAACCGGAAGTTCGAACTGACCATCGGTGTCGATGTCGATGACATCAATGACGACCGGTACGGCATCTATGCCCCGATGTTCGAGGAGATGGGGCGTTCGACCGCAGCCCACCCGGACAAGCTGGTCTGGGAGCTGCTGAAGGCCGGGTTCAGCACAGCCTGCTATGACGGGCAGTTCTTCTTCGACACCGATCACCCGGTCATTCCTGCTGATGGAGGAGAGCCGGTATCGGTTGCCAATACCGACGGCGGTTCCGGCACGCCCTGGTTCCTGATGGACACCACCCGCGCGCTGAAGCCGCTGATCCACCAGGTGCGCGAGGAAGGCCCGTTCCGGCGGATCGACCAGCCGACCGACGAGGTGGTCTTCAACACCGACCAGTATGTCTATGGCGTCAAGCGCCGGAACAATGTCGGGTTCGGCTTCTGGCAGTTTGCCTGGGGAAGCAAGCAGACCCTCAGTGCCACCACCTACAAGCTGGCGCGCGAGTCGCTGATGGGCATGAAGGGTGACCATGGCAACCCGCTCGGCCTGATGCCGAACCTGCTGGTGGTTCCGCCTTCCCTGGAAACCGAGGCCCTGACGCTGCTCAACGCCGAGCGCAACGCTGCGGGAGCCACGAACATTTACAAGGGTACGGCAGAGCTGCTCGTCGTGCCGTGGCTGAGCTGAGGGAGGATCTGACCTTGGGAACTCCTGACGACAGCAAGTCGACCGCCGCGCCGAAGGTCGAGGCGGAGACCGGCGGGGCAAAGCCGACGGCGGCCACGAAGCCGGAGACCACGAAGCCGGAGACCACGAAGCCGGAGACCACGAAGCCGGGGGCGACGGCCGGGGCGGCGAAAGCCACCAAGGCAGCCACGCCGAAGGCGGCTGAGAAGCCGAAGGCCGAACCGAAACCGGAAGCGGCCGCGAAGCCGAAACCCGATCCGAAGCCGAAGACCGAACCGTCGGTCAGCCGGGTGCTGATGGTGTCTTCGGCGCAGGATGGCTTCCGGCGTGCGGGGCGGGCCTGGAGCAAGCAGGTGACGGCGGTGCCGGAGGGTGATCTGACCCCGGAGGAGGTCCGGTCGATCATGGAAGAGCCCATGCTCACGGCCTACTGGGCACCGATCCGGGACGGCGCGGCGCGGATGGTGCGCGCGAAGTTCGTGGTCCGCAAGAACGAAGACGGCAAGGTCGAGCTGGAGCCGGTGACGGGCGGCAGTGCGGAGAATGACGCGTTCTTCAACTACACGCCCTGGGGAAAGCTCGAGATGGGTGTCGTCAATCCGGCGGCGCTGCCGTTCTTCAGCGTCGGCCGCGAGATCTATCTGGACTTCATGCCGGCAGACTGAACGTCGGCGGAAGATCTGGCGCGGGGTGGCGCAGCGGTCAGCGCGGGTGGCTCATAACCACCAGGTCGCAGGTTCGAATCCTGTCCCCGCAACCAATACCCGAGAGGCCGGTCCGGTACTGCCCGCGAGGCACCCGGCACCCGTCGGGGGACGTCGAGAACGTAGGGGCGAAAGCCCGCCGGCCGCAGCGAAGACCCGCCTCACTCCGGACGAGGGAGTGGGGCGGGCACCTCTGAAGGATGATCCATGTCCTACGTCACCAAGCAGCAGATGATCGACCGGTTCGGCCAGACCGAGATCGAAGCGCTGACCGATCGTGACGGGACCGCCGATGCAATCGTCGATGCGGTGCTGGATCCGGCGATCGGGCGCGCCGAGGCGGAGATCAACGGCTACCTGGCCAAGGTCTACAGCCTGCCGCTGGTGACGGTACCGGATGTCCTGACCGACTGGGCGGCCGATATCGCCCGCTGGCAGCTCTACACCGACAGGATCCCCGATCATGTCAAGGATCGCTACCAGGCCGTGATCGCCCGGTTGAAGGACGTGGCCGCAGGGCGGATGTCGCTGGGTGACCAGACCCCGGCGGACAGCCAGATCCCGAACAGCGACACGCCGCAGTTCAGCGGTCCGGCGCGTGTCTTCACCCGCAACAGCCTGACGGGGCTCTGACCGGCCATGGTCCAGCTTCGCTTTCACATCGACGACGCGGCCGCCCAATCCGGTCTGGCCGCCCTGGCACGGGCCAGCGGCGACATGACGGATCTGATGGACGATATCGGCCGCCGCCTGGTCGCGGATACCGACCGGCGTTTCGAGACCGAGACCGCGCCGGATGGCAAGCCCTGGAAGCCGTCGCAACGGGCCAGGGAGACCGGCGGCCAGACCCTGACCGACAAGGAAAAGCTGCGCGATTCGATTTCGCACCAAGCCGGGCCGCGCAGTGTCGCGGTCGGGACCAACCTGATCTATGCCGCCGTGCACCAGGCCGGAGCCACCATCCGTCCAACGTCCGCAAAGGCGCTGCGTTTCCGGCTGCCGAACGGGGCCTTCGTGACAACGAAGGCGGTCACCATCCCGGCGCGGCCCTTCATCGGGATCTCCGCGGAGGGCGAGGCGGCGATCGGCGAGCTGACCCTTGCCTGGCTGGAGAAGATCACACGCGGCAGCGGGGCGACATCGTGAAGATCCTGCCCATCATCAGCTTCCTGCAGGGTTACAGCCCGGCACTGCCATACATCGATATCGGCGGCGCGGCGGATCTGGCGGCGGCGCTGGACAGCCACGCCCGGCCGCCGGCGGCCTTCGTGCTGCCCTATTCCGAGCGCCGCACCGGCGGGCGTTCGGCCACGCACATCCAGCAGCGTGTCGCCAGCCAGTTCTCCGTCATCAGCCTGGTCAAGGACGTGTCCGACCGGAAGGGCAAGGCAGCGGTGGACGCGGTCGATGCGGTCAGCGCGCCGCTGAAGCTCGCGCTGGCGACCTTCGTCCATCCGGACGCCGACGGACCGGCCCTGCCGGTCAGCGGCGATCTGAGGGCGGTGAATGCCGGGCTGATCGTCTGGGAAGACCGGTTCGAGTTCCACGGGGCCTGGACGGCCCCGACAACCTGAGGAGACAGCCGTGAAACGAGAAGGCGGCCGCTACATCGTCGATCCGCAGTCAGGCAAGCCGGAGCTTGTCCAGCAGACCAGGCCCGCGGTGGGTCCGGTCGCGGCGACCCCGGCCACGGCCGAGGCGCCGAAGGCCGGGAAGAAACCGTCCCCGGCCAAGTCCGATACCGCAACAGGGAAGGATGACTGACCATGTCGACCTATGATTTCGCGCAGCATCTGGCACTGGTGAAGGCCGAGAGCACCTACGGCGTCGATCCCACCCTTGCATTCGCCGATCTGGTGGTGCTGTCCGGCGCGCCGCAGCTGACGCCGCTGGCCGGGAGCTGGCGCAGCCGGGAATATGCCGATGGTCTGGCCGGTGCCAAGGAAGAGGTGCTGGGATCCCCGCACGGTGTACTTGCGCTGCCGGTGGAACTGGCCGGTGCCTCCGCAGCCGGCGTCGCGCCGCAGTGGGCAGCCCTGATGCTGGCCTGCGGCTTCGCGGAGACGATCGTCGCCGCCACATCGGTCACCTACGCGCCCGTCTCGGCGGCCTATTCCAGCTGCGCCGCCCAGGTGAACATCGATGGCGTCGACCAGGAGCATCTCGGCGTGCGCGGCAATGTCGTGCTGGAGGGGCGCGGCGGTGAGGTGCCGAAACTGAACTTCGCGGTGATGGGGATCCGGCAGGCGGTGGCTGCTGTGACCCAGCCGTCCGGCAGCCTGCCGGCAGTGATCCGGGGAAAGGAAGTCAGTGGCGTCAACACGACGGTGACCCTTGCCGGTACCGCGCTGTGCGTCAGTGATTTCCAGATCGATTTCGGTCGGTCGCCGGTGTTCGACGATATCGCCGGGTGCCGGGAGGTGCGGGTGAACAGCCGTGCCATGTCCGGCCGGATGACGGTCGACCTGCCCGATATCGGGACGAAGAACCTGATCGAGGAGGCGCTGGCCTATACCCGCCAGGCGCTGGTGCTGACGCATGGCGTCGGTGCCGCCGCCGGTCAGGTCATCACCATCACCGCGCCGAAGGTGCAGATGAAGCCGGGACAGCTGGGCAATCGCACCGGCGTGCTGTCGCTGCCGATCGACCTGGTGATCACGCCCGACAGCGGTGACGACGAGATCTCGATCGTCATCACGTGATTTGAGGTGGTGGCCTGCACCGGCCCTCTCCCCCACCCGGCCACCCATTCAGGATGATCCCGAGGGTGGCCGGGTGGGGGAGAGGGCCGGTGCAGCAGCCCGACAACGGACCAACAGGAGCGCCCGAGAATGCTGACGATCAGAAAGCAGGAAACCTTCGAATGGCCGGTACCGGTGCAGCGCCCGCGCGCCGACGGCACGTTCGACACGCATGTCTTCATCGCGACCTTCAAGGCGGTACCCAGCAGCCGCTTCAGGGAACTGATGGACGCCGGCGACGATGCGGTCGTGCTGCAGGCCGTCTGGGTCGGCTGGAGCGATATCAACGACGAGCACGGCAAACCGGTCAGCTACAGCGACGAGATGCGCGAGACACTGATGGAGGATCTGGCGATCCGTCGCGGGACCGCGCGCGCCTATGCCGAGGCCATGACCGGCCAGGAGTACCGGAGAAAAAACTGAGGGCGCTCGGGCGATGGTGGATCAACGGGCAGACGCCGGACCCGGAAGGGTCGCCAGCCGCAAGGCAGCTTGCAGGCTGGGGCGTGCCACCAGAGGAGCGGGAACGCTTCCTCGCCACGCTCGGGCCGCCACCCGATACGGGCCTGGAGCTGCTGCCGTCCTGTATGCCGGCACTCAACCTCTGGAGCCTGGCTTGCGGCCAGTGGCGGATGCGGCTGCAACCGGTTCCGGCCGGTCTGGGCATGGTGGCGGTCAGCCGGCCGGTCGCACTGGACTATCCGGCACTGGAAGCCACCGCCCGGATGAGCGGTACCGCCATGACGCCTGAGCTGTTCGATGACATCCGGGAGATCGAGCAGGGCGCATTGGGCGCGTTCGCGGAAAGGGAGGGCTGACACATGTCTACATACAATGTCGGCCTGACGATTGACGCCGATGCCAGCCAGGTCGCCCCGGCAACGCAGCAGGCCGCGCGGGCGCTGGACCAGCTCTCGCAGCAGGCCAACCTGGCCAGCGCCGCCTCGACACAGGCCGCCACGTCATCCAGCGCCGCGGCGGCGGCAGCGCAGAGCCTGGCCGCCAGCTCGGCCGCCAGTGCAGCAGCCATGGGGCGTCTGCAGGGTGCCGCGACCAGCCCTGCGCTGGGGCAGCACCGGGAACAGGTGCGCGGAGCCTCCGCCGCCCAGGAGCAGTTGCGCCTGACAGCGCGGGGGGCGGGCAACGCCATTGTGCGGCTGAGCGAGTCCGCGTCGCGGGCCGGAGGAGACGTGCGGCGGCATCTGGACTTCGGATCGATCACAGCCAGTGCCGCCGGGTTCGGGCAGAGTACCGGTCGGGCCTCCAGCCAGCTGGGCCGGTTCGGGGCGACGCTGCGCGGGATCGATTACCGGGGCTATGCCACCCGTGCTGCGCTGGCGGTCCAGGCCCATGCGGAGATGAGTGCGTCGGCCGGGGCCGCCGGTTCGGCCATGGCGCAGATGAAGGCCGTGCTGGTGGGCTTCGCCGGCCTGCGGTTCGCCCAGTCGCTGAAGGATGCGGCGCTGGCGGCCGACGCGATCGACCTGGGGCTGAAGGCCGCGACCGGATCCGCCGAGGCGGCGCAGGCCGAGTACCGGTTCGTTGCCGCCGAGGCCGACCGGCTGGGCATCTCGCTGCGCGACGTCGCGCCGGAGTTCACGGCGTTCGCGGCCGCCGCACGCGGTACCGCGCTGGAGGGCGAAGGCGTCCGCGAGGTCTGGTCGGCGGTGGCGGAGACCATGGTGGCACTGGGTCGACCAGCGTCAGACCAGGCGCGGTCGCTGCTGGCGCTGCAGCAGATCGTGTCGAAGGGCACGGTGCAGGCGGAAGAGCTTCGCCAGCAGCTGGGTGAGGCCCTGCCTGGCGCATTCCAGATTGCGGCGCGGGCCATGGGTGTCACGACCGCCGAACTGAACAAGATGCTCGAGCAGGGCGAGGTGCTCGCCGACGAGTTCCTGCCGCGCTTTGCCGCCGAGCTGCGCCGCAGTTTCACGGCCGGTGAGGATGCCACGAACGGCGCACGCGCCGCATTCGGACGTTACGAGACGGCACTGTTCCAATTCCAGACAGCGGTGGCGCGCGGGGGCTTCCTGGATGGTGTGACGGAGGCAGTTCGGTCGCTGACGGATGCGGTCGCGGATCCCGCGGTGGTCAATGCGGTGAGCGGTGTCGCCGCTGCCGTGGCCGATGTGACCGCAGCTGCCGCCGCGAACCTGGACGTGATCGCGGCGCTCGCCGCCGGGTATGTCGCAGCGCGTGCTGCCACCATCGCGCTGACCATCGCCACCCGCGCCTTCAACGCATCGATGCGGCTCAATCCGGTGGGGCTGGCGATCACCGCGATCGGCGCGCTGGCGGCTGGCTATGTCAGCCTGCAGACCGAGATCGGCCGGACCAACGACCTGCTGGATAGCCAGGTGACGCGGCTGCGGTCGGTGGCCGACCAGCGGGTGCGCAACAATGCGCTTGCCGCGAAGGGACAGGCCCAGGCACTGGCGGCAGATGTCGCGTTGCTGAAGAGCGAGCAGGCGACGATTGAACGGCAGTTGAAGGCCGCTGAAACGGCATTCGCAAAGCAGTTCGGTGACGGCTCGCCAGAGGCGATCGCGAAGGCGTCCAAGGTCGGTGCCGGGATCAATTTCCGTGCCGCCGACGAAGCCCGAATGGCGCTGGAAGAGATCGAGGCGATGCGGGCCGCCTATGCGGAGCTGGCAACCCAGATCGCCCAGACCCAGCAGGCGCTGTTCCGGGCCGGTGAGGGCACGTCGCGCGACATTCCGGGGCAGGCCCCGCCACTGGGAGCGGCCAATACCGGCAAGAAGCCGAAGCGCAATGCCTTCGCCGAGTCCGCTGCGGCGACCGCGCAGGAGATCGCTGACATCCAGCGGCTGAACCGGGCGCGGCAGGTCTCGGCAGAGTTCGAGCAGCTGGTGCGGATCGAGATCGAGGCGACGGCCGTGGCACAGCGTGCCGCCACCCAGGCGCGGGCGGCGGGCATCGAGGTCACCCGGCAGGAAGAGCTGGAACTGAAGGCCCTGGTGGCGGAGCTGATCACGGCGAAGGAGGCGGAGAAGGACCGCACCCGCGCCATCGAGGAGGCCAACCGGGCCGCCGAGCGGGCAGCCCAGATCCATGCCCAGACGGTCGCCGAGATCACGGCGCAGCTGGATACGCTGGATCCGTCCTACGAGCGGGCCGTGGCTGCGGCCGACCGGTGGCGCGAACAGGCGCTGGCCGGGCTGGACGAGACCGCCGCCGGTTACGAGCAGTTCGCGGCGGATGTCGAGCGGGTCCATGCCGAGCAGCTGAAGCGGGCCTATGACGAGGACCTGGAGCGGCGCAAGGATTGGTCGGCCGGGGTCGAGCGGGCGCTGAAACGTGCCGAGGAGGCCAGCGGCGACTGGGCCAGCGTTGCGGAAAAGGCGTTCGACGGGGTCAATGATTCGGCCAAGGAATTCTTCCTCTCCCTGGCCGAGGGCGAGGCCTCGATCGGCAGCTTCTTCGATGCCCTGAAACGCGAGGCCGCGAGCGCCGTCTTCGACCAGACGCTGGGCCCGCTGTTCCGTGGCGGGTTCGCCGGGATCTTCGAGGCGCTGGGCGAAACCGTGACCACGAGCGGGATCCCGTCGGGATCCGTATCAGGCGGACGGTCCGGAGCCGGTTCCATCGATCTGCTGCCAGCATCGTTCCATAGTGGTGGCGTCGTCGGGTCCGGTGGCGGACCGCGCCGGGCGATGCCGATGAGCGCCTTTGCCAATGCGGCACGGTACCATGAAGGCGGGAACGTGCTCGGGCCGGGCGAGGAGCCGATCGTCGCCCTTAAAGGTGAGCGGGTGCTGACCGAGGCGGGCCAGGACAATACGGCCCGGTCGCTGCAGGCGATGGCCGAGGGCCTGCGGTCCGCCATGGCGCTGGCGCAGTCGGGTGGCGGTGCCGTCGCCGCGATGCCTCAGATCGCGATCCACAACCACATGGGCGGCGAGGCACAGGCGAATGTCAGTCAGCAGCCGGGAGGTGGGCTGAGGATCGATTTCGAGCGCATGGTGACCGAGCGCGTCGAGAACAGCATCGCCGGCAATGTCGCCAGAGGGCAGGGACCGCTGAGCAGTGGCCTGCGCCGCGCCGGTGTGCCCACCGGCCTGAGGCGACCGCGCGGGGTGGCGTCATGAGCCTGACCGTCGAGTGGCCCGCGGGCGTGCCCTTCCGGCCCTTGCGCCAGCCATTGGAGCTGGCGCCCATGCCGCAATTCCAGGCCATGGAGATGGACGGCGGCTGGACCGACCGGGAAAACCTGTTCACCGTCGTGCCGGCGTTCTATCAGGTCGATCTGGAACTGACGCTGGCGCAGTTCGAGATCCTGAAGGGCTGGTGGCGATACACGCTGCACCGGGGCGCGCGGGTGTTCCAGATGCCGGTCTGGCGCGGTTGGGAATACAGCGACACGACCGTGCGCATGGGTGTCGAGCCCTGGCGGGCGCGGCAGCCGGACGGTGATACCTGGACCGCGAGCATCCGCATCGAGATCCTGGACCTGCCGACCCTGACGGCACAGGAGACGGCGGCGCTGCAGCTTGTCGAGCTGTATACCCAGGCAGGTGCCGTCGCCATGCTGGGCGATCTCAATGACCTGGTGCATGTCAGCTGGCCGGCGGCGGTGACGCCATGAGCCAGGCATTTCCGACAGTCGCAGAACGGGCCAAGCAGGCCCTGGGGTGGCCCGCGGCGATGACGCCATGAGCCCGGCATATCTGACAGACGCGGAACGGGCGAGCCAGGCCCTGCGCGAGCATGAGGCCAGCCTTCCTGCCGGACAGGTGGAACTGGCGACACTGGAGTTCCGGCATCCGTCCCTGACCCTGCCCGTGCGGGTGGTGCATGACCGCGCCGATCACGACCTGACACTGGAGGCGAGCGCACCTGTCAATCCGGCCGAGAGCGTCACGTTCCAGAAATCCGCCTTCGACATGTCCTTCCCGGCGCAGCAGGAGGACCGCAGCCCGGAGGTGCAGCTGGAGGCGATGAACGCCAATGCGATCCTGGAGCGCGTGCTGGATGACACGCTGGCGACGGATGCGCCGGTGGACCTGACGGTGCGGGTCTGGCTGTCCACCGACACCAGTGCACCCGCCGCCGTGGTCGAAGGCCTGCAGATCCGGGCGAGCGAGGCCGATGACCGGTCGGTCAAGGCGGTCGCCGGAACCTATGTCTGGGAGAAGGCCGCGGGACTGGTCTACACGCGCCAGAGTCATCCGCTGCTGGGAGGGCGCTGAGCATGGATCAGGCAGCCTTCATCCGCGATCTGGTCGGCAAGCGCTGGGAGCGGGGCGCGGCCGGGCCCGACGCCTGGGACTGCGGATCGCTGACCGCGCACGTGCAGCGCCAGCTGTTCGGCCGGACCCTGCCTGTCACCATGGCCGACTATGCCGGGCTGACGTCGGCCGAGGCGCTGCGCCAGGCGCTGCTGGACGTCGATATCGCCGCCGTCTGGCCTGCCCGCCCGAAGGGGGAGAAATGGGCGCACGGGGACGTGATCGTGCTGCGGCGCGGCGCGTTCTGCCATGTCGGCACCTGGCTGAAGATTGCCCGACCGGGGCGGCTGCTGCATGCCGCGCGGCATGAGGGCGTGCGGCTGGTGGACCGGGTGAGCCTGCTGGCCCAGGGATGGACATCGGTGGAGGCCTGTCGGCCGGGAGAGGTCGCATGAGCGCCAGCCTGAACACGACCAGGCCGGACAGGGGCGGGCCGAACAGGACCGGGCTGCCGATGGCGGGCGTAACGGTGGCGATCTGCCGCGATCCCGTGCGCCCGCTGCTGGGGGCGGAGATCCGGCAGATGCCCGCCGGTATCTCCCCCGCCATGGCGCTGGCGATCGCGGGGGCGCGCGCCCCGGCGCATCCGATCCTGTTCCTGTCGCCTGATCCGATGCAGCCGCTGCACGACCTGGTGGCGGGCGGCACGGGGCCGAAGGCGCTGCTGCGCCGTCACCCGGTGAGCGGCGTGAACGAGTGGACCGATGTCCGGCTGGGATTCGGCGACGTGCTGTTCGTGACGCCGGCACCCGCCGCCGGTGACGAGGGCAGCAACCCGATCGCCATGGTGGCGCTGCTGGCGCTGGCCATAGTCGCGCCGTATATCGCGGGTCCGATCGCAGTATCCCTTGGCGGCACTGCAACAGGGGCTCTCGCCGCCGGTATCGGAGCTGCCATCTCCATTGGCGGTGGCCTGCTGATCAACGCGCTGTTCCCGCCATCGACGCCGAGTGCACCACCTGCCCTGTCGGGACCGGGTGAGACGTTCCGGGGTGCCCTGTCGGGACAGCTGGCGCAGGTGGGCGCGCGGATCCCGGAACTGCACGGCACCGTCCGGTTCGCACCGGAATGGATCGCGCCGCCCTATGGCGAGTTCGCCGACAACGAGCACCTGGTGTTCGCGCTCTACAGCCTCGGCCGGGGCGCGGTGCAGCTGGACAAGCTGGAGTTCGAGGACACGGTGATCTGGACGCTGGCTGACGGGGTGAAGCCCGCCGGGGGCGAACTGGTGCTGGAGATCGTGGAGCCCGGTGGTGCGGTGACCCTGTTCCCGGCGACGGTGCATTCTTCCGGGGAACCCGGTGGCCAGACGCTCAGGGCGGAAAACGAGAAGGAAGTCGGCGAGACCAACGACGACCTGTTCATTGGCCCCTTCGCGGTCTGCCCGTCCGGCGAGGTGGTCAACCGGGTCGGGGTGGATATCGAATGGCCGTCGGCCCTGTTCTCCACCTCCGCAAACCGGCTGCGCAACGCCACCGTGACCTGGCTGGTCGAAGGCCGGGAGATCGACGATGCCGGCACACCGGTCGGTGCCGGGACCTGGTCGACGCTGGGCAACGAGAGCTACACCGCCGGAACCACGACGCCGCAGCGGATATCGAAGCTCTACAGCGTCACCACCGGTCGCCATGAGGTCCGTATCCGGCGCACGAACAACACGATCGGCACCAGTGGCGCCAGCGACCGGACGATCTGGACGGGGCTCCGCGGATATGTCCCCTCCGACCAGACCTATGATGACGAAACGGTGCTGGCGATCCGCTTCAAGGGCACGGCCGCCACGGCGCAGGCGCGGCGGCTGTTCGCCACGGCCACGGGCAAACGGGCCTATTGGGATGCAGCGGGCGAGATATGGGTGACGGGTGCCACGAACGCGCCGGAGGCCGCGATACGCCACATCGCCCAGGACAGTGCGCAGGCGGGTCTGCCCGACCACCGGGTGGATCTGGAGATGCTGCAGTCGCTGGCCGAGACGTGGGCGGACCGGGAAGACACGTTCAATCACCGTTTCACCGGCGACACGACGCCATGGGAAGAGCTGATCATCGCCTGCCGAGCCGGGCGGGCTCAGCCGATCCGGATCGGGGCCGACCTGACATTCTGGCGCGACGAGGTGCAGCTGATCCCCGAGGCGGCATTCGCACCGCAGGACATCATCCGCGGCAGCCTGACGATCAAGCGTCTGCACGCCACCGATGAGGATGCCAACGCGGCGCGGGTGCTGTTCACCCGGTCGGACGGGGTGGAGGATTCAGTGGACGTTGTCCTGGACGGGGTGACGCCGGACCGGATCTCGGAGCTGCGGTTCGAGGGCGTGGACAATATCGCCCAGGCCTGGCGCGAAGGTGTCACCGAGCTGGCGGCGCACCGGTACCGCCGCCGCTATGTCAGTTTCACGGCGCACAAGCGTGGGCGATTCCTGCGCCGTGGCCAGCAGATCGCCGTCAGCCATTATCGTCCCGGCTGGGGCCAGACCGGCATGGTGGTGGCGCTGGCGGCCGATGGCGTGACGCTCACGGCCGACGAGCCGTTTGAAGACAGTGCCGGCGGCACCCATGCGATCGGCCTGATCACGCCGGACGGGCGGCTCTGGGGTCCGGTGATCGCGACGGTGGGTGCAAGCGAGCACGAGCTGGTGATCGATGCGGCCGACATGGCCACCTATCTGGCGGAGCCTGCCCTGGGCCGTGCCTACCATGCCGCGCCGGCCAACTGGATCCTGACAAAGGATGGCGCATCGAAACCGACCCGGATCATGTTCGGTCCCCAGGCCACAATGGTGCAGAAGCTGCTGGTGCTGGAGACGCGGCCGTCACCGGACGGGACGGTCGAGATCTCCGCCGTCAATGACGACGCGCGGGTGCATACGGCCGAGGTGGACACGGCGCAGCCGGAGGAAGTGGCGGCGGGCGGTCTGGGGCTGGTCTCCGGCGCGCCGACATGGCTGGGGGTGCGGGTCAATGTCCGCCTGGTCGGTGACGAGCAGCGGCTGAGCATCGTCGGCCCGAGTGTGCCGGGCGCTGTGCTGTATCGCGCGCGGTACCAGGCCGACACGGCGGATTTTGTCGAACTGACGCCATCGGTGACGCCGGAGATCAACGGCATCGTGCCCGACGTGGACGATACCCTGCTGGTGGAATTCTGGGCCGAGGGTGCGGGCGGCGAGGGGACGCGGATCATCCGGAACGTGTCGGAGCTGGCAACGCCGCCCGCCGTGGTCGATGACACAAGCATCGCGGTGACCGAGGAATCCGACGGTGATCTTGCGTGGACATGGGACACGGTTTCCGGCGCGTCAGCCTATGACGTGGAGATCCTGGCCGGGCAGGCATCCGACAGTCTGGACCTGAAACGGACAGCCATCGTGACGGTGGGCGCCTACACCTGGTCGCTGGCCACCCAGGAAACTGACGGCGGGCCATTCCGGTACAACCGCCTGCGGATCCGGACCACCGGCACCGGCGGTACCAGCGATCCCGTCTCCGATGACTATTCGAACCCGGCACCGGCAGCTCCATCCAACCCGGCGCAAAGCTCCGTCGCGCACAACAGTGCCACCGTGAGCTGCGACGCGGTCACGGACAGCACGATCGAGGGCTATGTCGTCGCCTATTCGACGACGAACGGTTTCAACCCGGAAACAGCGGCGAAGACCGTTCGGGCGGGCACCACACCGAGTGTCGGTGTGACCGGCCTGCAGCCGAACCGGACCTATTACGCCCGGATCGCAGCGCATGACGGTGTGCTCACCGGGCTGAACTATTCAACACAGATCGGGTTCACGACGCCGTCCACGCCCCTGCCCGACGGCGTTGGCCTATAGGAGACACAGACATGACGACAGACTTCACCGAGGTGACCCCGCTGCTGGCCCAGGCCGTCGTCGATATGGGTCTGCTGCACGACATCATTCACGGCGGTGACACCGACACGGTGGTCACTGATGGCGGTACCGTGGACAGTGTCGCCAAGGCCGTGGCGGCGATCAGTGCCTTCGCCGCGCCGGTGCATGACAGCTTCACCGGCGACGGGGTCGAGACCGACTGGACCCTGTCGAGCACGCCCGCCTCGACGGCGGCGCTGCTGGTGTTCGTCGATGATGCGCCGACGCGCGGGTTCACCCTGTCCGGCAACACGCTGACCATCGACCCGGCGGTCGGTGACACGCTGGTGATCGAGACGGTGGACCTGTCATCGAGCGCGGCGTTCGACGCCGGTGATCTGGCCGCCATTGCCGCCATCGCGGCCAACATCACCACGGTGGCCGGGATAGCGGCCAACGTGACGACGGTCGCCGGGGACGCGACCGACATCGGCACCGTCGCGACAGACCTGGCCGGATCCGACACCATCGGCACGGTCGCAGCGGCCATCGCCAGCATCGTGGCGGTAGAGGCCGCGCTGACGAACATCGGCACCGTCGCCACAGACCTGGCCGGGTCCGATACCGTCGGCACGGTCGCCACCGACCTGGCCGGAGACAATGACATCGGTGCGGTCGCTGCTGCGATCGCCTCGATCAGCGCGGTCGAGGCGGCGCTGACCAACATCGGCACGGTCGCGACAGACCTGGGCGGAGACGACGACATCGGCACGGTGGCCGCTGCCATCTCAAACCTGAACGCCGTCGCGGCGATCATTGCCGATATCTCCACGGTTGCCGGGGTGTCAGCCAACGTCACGACGGTCGCGAGCAACATCGCGGCGGTGAATGCGGCGGTCAGTGCCGCCGCCCGGCAGGGCTTCAGGAACCGGTTCGGGAAGATGCCCCCGGCGATGCTGGGCTTCGATCTGGGGGACACCAGCCTGCTTGCCCTGACCCGCGCGACGGTGGGTTTTACCGACACGGAGGGTGGCGGGGTCGAGAGCAAGGCCATCGACGCCGTGCGCATCACGCACGACCCCGTGACGGGCGAGCCGCTCGGCCTGCTCCTGGAGCCGCAGCAGACCAACCATCACATCACCAGCAATTCGCTGAACGGCAACGGCGTCGTTCGCTGCACCGTTGTGGATGATGACGAGGTGGCTCCCGACGGCACGTTGACCGCCGGAACCATGACGGAGACCACAGACACCGGCACTCACGGAGCGGGGGCGTCTAGCGGCAAGTTCACCATCGCCTCGGCAGGGGCGTTCTACTGCCTGTCGGCCTACGTGAAGGATGTTGGAGCAAACCCAACCAAGCACAGCACCATCATTTATGGTGCGCCATTCAGCGGGGCAGCTGGCAACTGGCACGGCTGGCAGTGGGATTTTGCAACAGAGACCATCACGCCTTATCAGCCCGCCAACGAGAACGTCACCGTCGGCTACGACAAGCTGGCGAACGACTGGTATCGCCTCTGGGCGACCCGCGCACCGAGTGATGCGTCAGGCAGCGCAGGCGTGGGCTTCTCGTTCCAGAATGATGGCGGTTCCTATCCCGGAGACACCGACAACAGCATGGCGGTCTGGGGCATCATGCTGGAGGAGGTCGAGAGCCAGGACACAGGTCCGTCGTCCGTGATCCTGACAGACGGATCGGAAGTGACCCGTTCACCGGATCTGGCAACCATTGACCTGTCCGCCGTATCCGCGTTCAGGCCTGCCGGTTTCTCCCTTCTGGTCGAGGTCGAAATCCTGGAGCTTGACGGGGTGATCCTGTCGGTCGGCAAGACCAGCACGAATGAGATGGCTCTGGAGATGCAGTCTGGTGACCTGCACCTGACGGGTGCCAGCAGTCTTGATCTGACAGCAGCCAGCGGGCTGTCACCGGGGGATCGGATCGTGGTCGCGCTCCGCATCGCAGAGAACGATGTGGCCGTCTCGGTCGATGGCGCTGCGAGTGTCACGGACGGGACGCACAGCCTGAACGCTGATTCGGATGAGATGCAGCTCGGGGCCAATACCGACGGATCGGACGGCCTGCCGTGCGTGATCGGTCAGGTCGCCATCTTCGGTCCCCTTCCCGACGCAATCCTGGAGGCGATGAGCAATGCATGATCACTGTCTGAAGTTTGACGATGCAGCCGAGGCAGCAGCGGAGCTGCAGGCCGCCGGGATCACCATCAGCCATGCTCCCGGCTGGGACGTGAACCACGTCGGCACGGTCTGGAGCGAACCCGTGCTCGATGAAGCGGGAGAGGTCGTGACCCCGGCTGCGCCGCTGCCCGGATATCACGTCAATATCCGCCTGCGCAGCGGCAGCCTGGCGACAGCGCTTCAGGCCTTCGAGGTTACGCCTTCCAGCCCGTCGCGGAGGTTCGCGTCATGATCGACCGGATCGAAACGATCATCGGCGAGCTCCGGGCGTTCGTCACCGCAAACCATGACCTGGTGCTGGTGGTGCTGCTGGCCGCCACCGTGCTGGCCCTGACCGCGTCCTGCGATTGGGCGCGGCCCCAGGAGGCGGTGCAGGCACCGATCCAGCCATCGCCGTTGCCCGATGCCGGCAAGGGCTGGGGCACGCCGGCCTTCGTGCAGATGTGCCGCGATCCGGCACGGCATGATCCGGAGCTGTGCGGGGATCTGCGCTGATGTCGGTTTCGCTGCTCCTGGTCAAGGACGTGGACATGCACGTCCGTGACTGCATCGACTACGAAATCGATATCGAGGTGTATGGGGAGATGGATCGCTGGGGAGTACCGGTCCACGACATCGATGGCGACGGGAAATGGGAGGACGACTGCGATGGATCGGCGTTCCTTGCTCGCGCCCTGATGCGCGGAAGGGAAGTGCCCGGTCTCCGGGACTACACGGCAGATAGCGACGCCGTCCGCCGCCTCAGAGCCTCACCGGCGGCGGTTGGCGACATCGCCCTTGCTACCTGCCACACGGGTGGGCTGGTCGGGCGCATCAACCACCTGGTCCTCCTGGTCGCCGCCGACGATGGCTACTGGTACACCTGCGGCGACACCGCCGACCGCTGGGGAATCCGTCGCTACCAGGAGTGCCCCTACAGCTGGTTCGAGTGGATCAGTCAGCCGGGTGACTGGAGGCGGTTCAGTTGAAGATATCCCTGTCTGACCGGCGGGGGACGGGGCGCGCCAACGCCCCGAACCGGGTGCTTGCGACACCCACGACCGTACTCGGCCGCGCACGGCCGTCCCGCCACCCTGACAGGGCGGGGCAAGTCTGGAACTGAAAGCACATGGAGTCGAATCCGAAAGGACTGGAGGCCGTCCGGCCGACCCAGCCCGTCGCCCCGTACCTCGGCGGCAAACGCAACCTGGCCAAGCGCCTGATCGCCCGTATCGGTGACATCGAGCACGATACCTACGCAGAGCCTTTCGTCGGCATGGGAGGCGTCTTCCTTCGCCGTCCTTCACGTCCGGATGCCGAGGTCATCAACGATCTGAACCGGGAGGTCGCAACCTTCTTCCGGATCCTGCAGCGCCACTATGTGGCCTTCCTGGACATGCTGCGGTTCCAGATCACCACCCGAACCGAGTTCGAGCGCCTGAACGCGACGGATCCGGCGACCCTCACCGATCTGGAGCGCGCGGCCCGGTTCCTCTACATGCAGCGGACAGCCTTCGGCGGGAAGGGCTATCGGCCCTCGTTTGGCGTGGCCCCGAGCAGGCCCGGCCGGTTCGATGTCACCAAGCTGCAGCCGATGCTGGAGGACCTTCACACGCGGCTCTCAGGCGTGGTGATCGAGTGCCTGACCTGGGAGGCGTTCATCCGGCGCTACGACCGGCCGGGTACGCTGTTTTATCTCGACCCGCCGTACTGGGGCGGTGAGAACGACTACGGCAAGGGCATGTTCGGGCGAGACGACTATCAGGCGATGGCCGAGGTGCTGGGCAGCATCAAGGGGCGCTTCCTGCTCTCCATCAACGACGTGCCCGAGATCCGGGATACCTTCAACGGGTTCTCGATCGAGGAGGTGGCCACGACCTACAGCGTTGCAAAGGGCAAGCGGACCAGTGCCAACGAGCTGATCATATCCAACGTCTGAATGGCGTTTGGAGACCGTTCAAGCGGCTATCGAGAGGGGCTGGAATACCGGCATTTGGATGGCCGTAGAATGCTACCAGGCAGAAAAATCGTGTGCTGCAACTTCATGTGGCGAGCACTGCAAAATCAAGTGTCGCGCTACACCCGACCGGCCGCTGGGCGCTGCTGAAGCTGATCACCGGCGGCCTGCGGGTGGGGATCTCGGGTCGACTGGCGCGGACCGCGCTGACCCGTCTCGGTGACGCCGACCTGGCGGAGGTCGAGGAGGTCTGGCACGCGGTCGAGCCGCCCTACACGGCGCTGTTCGACTGGCTGGAGGGCCGTGCCGGGCGTCCCTCCCTGTCGGAGGCGATCACGTTCCGGCCGCTGATGCTGGCCCATCCGCTGGAGGTGGAGGATCGCGACCGCATCGACCTTTCCGATTTCCGTGCGGAGTGGAAATGGGACGGCATCCGCGTGCAGCTTGTGCTGCGGGGTGGGGAGGGGCGGCTGTTCTCCCGCACCGGTGACGACATCTCGGCGGCATTCCCGGACCTGATGCAGGCCGTGGCGGGAGAGGGGGTGCTGGACGGGGAACTGCTGGTCATGCGCCCCGACGGCATCGGCAGCTTCAACGACCTGCAGCAGCGCCTGAACCGCAAGACGGTCAGCGCCAGGCTGCAGGCGGCGCAGCCGGTGGGCATCCGCCTCTACGACATTCTCTATGACGGGACACGCGATTGCCGTGACCTTCCGTTCCTGCAGCGCAGGCAGGTGCTGGAGGGCTGGCTCGCGCAGCATCCGTCCGCGCGCCTCGACCTCTCCCCGCTGGTGACCGTGACCGGCTGGGAGGCCTTGGCGGCCTCCCGGGCCGAGCCGCCGCATCCGGCGATCGAGGGACTGATGCTGAAACGCGCCGACAGTCCCTACCAGGCCGGGCGGCCGCGCGGGCTCTGGTTCAAGTGGAAGCGGGAGCCGCATCGCGTCGATTGCGTGATGATGTACGCGCAGCGCGGGCACGGCAGGCGCTCATCGCTCTATTCCGACTTCACCTTCGGGGCCTGGCGGGATGGCGAACTGGTGCCGGTGGGCAAGGCCTATTTCGGTTTCACGGATGCGGAGTTGAAGGACCTGGACCGGTTCGTCCGCGACAATACCGTGGACCGTTATGGCCCGGTGCGCGCCGTGAACCAGAGCCTGGTGCTGGAGATCGCCTTCGACGGGGTCAACCGTTCGCGCAGGCACAAGTCCGGCGTCGCCATGCGCTTTCCCCGCATTGCCCGCATCCGCTGGGACAAGCCTGCGGCGGAGGCGGACCAGGTGGAGTCCATCGAACGGCTGATCGCCTGAAGCGGTCGGGCGGCCCGATAGCTTGACCCCGGCACCCGCTTTTCTGCTATGAGAAGCCGCGCGCGTGCGCCGGTGCTGCCGCGCGCCCCATTCACTGTTGCGGAACGCGGAGCCTGGAAGCCATGGCAGGTCATTCACAATTCAAGAACATCATGTACCGCAAGGGCGCGCAGGATGCGAAGCGCGCCAAGCTGTTCACCAAGCTGGCGCGGGAAATCACCGTGTCGGTGAAGGAGGGCGGCGATGACCCCTCCGCCAACCCGCGCCTGCGTGCGGCGATCATCGCCGGGCGCAAGGAGAACATGCCCAACGACAACATCAACCGGGCGATCAAGCGGGCCACCGGCGACGGTGCCGCCGACAGCTTCGAGGAGATCCGCTACGAGGGTTATGGCCCGGGCGGTGTCGCCGTGATCATCGAGGCGCTGACCGACAACCGCAACCGTACCGCCTCGGAAGTCCGCTCCGCCTTCTCCAAGCATGGCGGCGCGCTGGGGGAGACGAACTCGGTCTCCTTCATGTTCGACCGGCTGGGCGTGGTGGAATACCCGGCGGACACCGCCAGCACCGATGACATGTTCGAGGCGGCGGTGGAGGCCGGTGCCGACGATGTCGCGACCACGGATGACGGCCACGAGGTGATCTGCGCCATCGAGAGCTTCAACAGCGTCCGCGACGCGCTGGAGGAGAGGTTCGGGGAGGCCAGCCGCGCCGGCCTGGAATGGCGTCCGCAGAACACCACCCCGGTGGACGAGGACAAGGCCGCGACCCTGCTGAAGCTGATCGACGTTCTGGAAGACAATGACGACGTCCAGAAGGTCTTCGCCAACTTCGAGGTCGATGACGAGGTGATGGCAAAGCTGTCTGCGTGACGGTAACCAGCCGAAGCATACAGATACGCAGGAACGAAAAAGGGCGCCGCAGGAAACTGCGGCGCCCTTTCTCTGTCTGAAGCACAGATCCGGTGCCGGTGCCGCCGACTGGGCGGCACCGGTTCGCGGGATCAGTGGGCCAGGATGGCCAGCAGCAGCAACGCGATGATGTTGGTGATCTTGATCATCGGGTTGACGGCCGGACCGGCGGTGTCCTTGTAGGGATCGCCGACGGTGTCACCGGTGACGGAGGCCTTGTGCGGCTCGGAACCCTTGCCGCCATGGTTGCCGTCCTCGATGTACTTCTTGGCGTTGTCCCAGGCACCACCACCCACGGTCATGGAGATGGCGACGAACAGGCCGGTGGCGATCACGCCCAGCAGCATCGCGCCGGTCGCGGCCAGGGCCGAGGACTTGTCGGAAACCGCCAGGATGACGAAGTACACCACGATCGGGGCCAGGACCGGCAGCATCGAGGGGATGATCATCTCCTTGATCGCCGACTTGGTCAGCATGTCGACGGCGCGGCTGTATTCCGGCTTCGACGTGCCTTCCATGATGCCCTTGTCCTCACGGAACTGGCGACGCACTTCCTCCACCACGGAGCCCGCCGCACGACCGACCGCGGTCATGGACATGGCACCGAACAGGAACGGCAGCAGGCCGCCGATGATCAGGCCGACCACCACGTACGGGTTGGACAGCGCGAAATCGACGGTCACGCCGGCGAAGTACGGATAGAGGTCCGGCTTCGAGGCGAAGAACAGCAGGTCCTGCGTGTAGGCGGCGAACAGCACCAGCGCACCCAGGCCGGCGGAACCGATGGCATAGCCCTTGGTCACGGCCTTGGTGGTGTTGCCGACGGCGTCCAGGGCGTCGGTGGTGTTGCGCACCGATTCGTCCAGTTCAGCCATCTCGGCGATGCCACCGGCGTTGTCCGTCACCGGGCCATAGGCGTCCAGCGCGACGACCATGCCGGCCAGCGCCAGCATGGCGGTCACCGCGATGGCGATGCCGAACAGGCCAGCCAGGCTGTAGGTGATGATGATGCCGGCGGAAATGATGATCGCGGGGATCGCGGTCGATTCCATGCCGATGGCCAGGCCCTGGATGATGTTGGTCGCGTGCCCGGTCTCGGACGCGGCGGCCACCGAGCGCACCGGACGGTATTCCGTCGAGGTGTAGTACTCGGTCACCCAGATCAGCAGGCCGGTGATCACCAGGCCGGTCAGGGCGCACCAGAACAGGTCCATGCCGGAGAACGCGGCGCCTTCGATGGCACCGGTGCCGACGATCATCTCCGTCACCGGGTAGAAGGCGATGGCCGACAGCACGGCGGAGACGATGAAGCCCTTGTAGAGCGCACCCATGATGTTGTTGGACGAACCCAGGCGGACGAAGAAGGTGCCGATGATCGACGCCGGAATCGCCACGCCGCCGATGGCCAGCGGGTACAGCATGGTGGCTTCCGCCGTCGCACCCACGAACAGGATCGACGCCAGCACCATGGTGGCGACGATGGTCACCGCATAGGTCTCGAACAGGTCGGCGGCCATGCCGGCGCAGTCACCGACATTGTCACCCACATTGTCGGCGATCACGGCCGGGTTGCGGGGGTCATCCTCGGGGATGCCGGCCTCGACCTTGCCCACCAGGTCGGCACCGACGTCCGCACCCTTGGTGAAGATGCCGCCGCCGAGACGGGCGAAGATGGAGATCAGGGAAGCACCGAAGCCCAGCGCGACCAGGCTGTCGATCAGCTCACGGCCTTCCGCACCCATGCCCAGCAGGATGGCGTAGTAACCGGCACAGGCCAGCAGGGCGAGGCCCGCGACCAGCATGCCGGTGACGGCACCGGCGCGGAACGCGACGGACAGGCCGGCACCCAGGCTCTGGCGGGCAGCCTCCGTCGTGCGCACGTTGGAGCGGACGGAGATGTTCATGCCGATGTAACCGGCGGCACCCGAGAGCACCGCGCCGATGACGAAGCCGATGGCGACCTTCAGGCCCAGCAGCAGGCCGAGCACGATGGCAACGACCACGCCGACGATGGCGATGGTCTTGTACTGACGATTGAGGTAGGCGGAGGCGCCTTCCTGAATGGCGCCGGCGATTTCCTGCATCCGGGCATTGCCAGCCGAAGCGGAGAGCACGCTCTTCGCCGTGACGATGCCGTAGATCAGCGCCAGCACGCCGCAGCCGATAACGGCCCAAAGCATTGCTGTCATTTTCTTCTTGTCCCCTGTGTCCAAGACGCGTGAGAGACCCGGCAGGTGCCGGACCGTCGAGAGACTGATGTTCTGGTGATCGGGAGCAGCACCGAATCCGCAATACGGACCCCATCCCGGCAAGCTCCCGCCAGGTCAGTTGCGCTGGCTTATGCCAAAGTGCGGCGCGCCATGCAAGGCAGTGCGGCGCGCGCTCGCGGCATGGCTGCTTGGCTTCCGCGGGCGATGGCGTGGCCGGAAGGGGGCAGGCGACCTTGTTTTCGACACCCGCCGTTGAGAATGCCGTTGCCAGCCATAGGTTAGAGGGGTGAGGCGGGTTCACCGACGGCACCGCCCGGTCAGCAACGACATGCTGCCGTCGGGGAACCGCGCGCCTGATGGACTGGACTGCCCTTGCCAAGGAACTGGTGACCCTGCTGGTCGTGATCGACCCGGTCGGCACGATTCCCGTCTTCCTGTTCGCGGTTCAGGGTGTGCCGCGACGCCTGCACCGCCGCTTTGCCCTGCACGCCGTGGCCATCGCGGCGCTGGTGCTGCTCGCCTTCCTGGTCGGCGGCCAGTTCCTGCTGGAGACGCTGGGCCTGCGGCTCGGCTCCTTCCAGATCGCCGGAGGGGTGATCCTGTTCCTGTTCGCCATGACGATGATCTTTGGCGACTCGAAGCCCGCGCGCGAGATCGAGGAGGCCGGACGTGACCACCTGGCCGGGGCCGTGTTCCCGCTCGCCATGCCCTCCATTGCATCACCGGGTGCCATGCTGGCCATCGTCATCCTGACCGACAACCACACTTCCTCCATCGCGGAACAGGCGATCACGGCCGGACTGCTGATGGTGGTGCTGGCGCTGACACTGGTCCTGCTGCTGGCGGCCAGCTTCATTCACCGGGTCATCGGCAACACCGGTGCCAGCGTCATCAGCCGCGTGATGGGCATCATCCTGGCGACGATCGCCGTTGATTCGGTGATCGGCGGCTTCGACGCGCTGGGAATCCTGGATGTCACCCAGGGCACCGTGCAGAGCCCGCTGGTTCCCGGGGCAAGCAACTGAGGCGATCGGACCTGCCGAGGTGCTGAACGGACCCGCCCTGTCTCAGACGCCCGCACCTGCCATGCGGCGGCGGTGCAGGGCCAGCCAGAGGGTGGCCAGCAGGGCGAGGCTGATCATCGGCACGGCGGCGGTGGTGACCACATCCCAGCCATAGGCGTGCAGCAACTGGCCGGAACTCACCGACAGGCTTGGTGGGTTACCGGCTTCGTCGGGCTCTTATCCCTCCCGCAATACGGACGATTTCCATTGCAAGACAATTTATGGCAGCGAGGTTGAGAAGTGGAATCAAGATCACACTGACAGCCAGATACAAGGGCCAGTAAATTGATATACTTGACTTGGTCGCCAGTGAAGTTGATAAATCATGAATGAAATAGATTGGCAATATCGATATCAGGGTGGCAAAAATGGGGATAGTTATCGATCTGAATGGAACCCAAACTGTGTTTATGGAATCAACAGTTCGATTCATGTTGTAGATTGCGAAAAAAATCTTCCTCTTTATTACAATAATTATGATATATATGTGACTAAAAACCACGAACGCCCAAGAAAAAATGAACAAAATTCTAAAAAAAATCAAAAACACCAATTTTTCATCGTAACTTAAAATAGATATTCCAGCCAGAATTAAAAATATGGCAAAAGATTCAAATAAAAACAGAATCAAGAATTGAATTTTCATCAAGATGCGAAATGGCGCGCTAGTTTTCAATAGATTGAAGCAGATATTGTTCGCCATATCCATGCCGCCGAGTCCGACAGTTCCAACTTCGTCAAGTCGGGTAGTCTGAAATCCGTCAGGAAAGAATTCTCTGGTCAATCGTGCTTGTCGATTCAGCGCAATGCGTGTGAACCATCGTGTTCCGAGATGCCACGACACGATCAGTGCGATTGAGAGGACGCCGACCAGTTGGGTCCGGTACTCCATCGCGTCTCAGACGCCCGCACCTGCCATGCGGCGGCGGTGCAGGGCCAGCCAGAGGGTGGCCAGCAGGGCGAGGCTGATCATCGGCACGGCGGCGGTGGTGACCACGTCCCAGCCATAGGCGTGCAGCAACTGGCCGGAACTCAGCGAACTGACGGCGACGACACCGAACACCATGAAGTCGTTGATGCCCTGTACCCGCGCGGCCTCCGCCGGGGTATGCGCCTCCGCCAGCAGGGTGGTGCCGCCGACGAACATGAAGTTCCAGCCGATGCCGAGCAGGATCAGCGCGCTCCAGAAATGCAGGAACTCCAGGCCGGACAGGGCGACGGCGATGCAGATGAAGTTCAGCACCGCGCCGGTGGCGATGATGCGCAGCACGCCGAACTTCCGGATCAGGATGCCGGTGACGAAGCTGGGGGCGAACATGCCGACCACGTGCCACTGGATCACGGTGGCGGAGCTGTTGAACTCGTGCCCGCAGGCGACCATCGCCAGCGGCGTGGCCGTCATGATCAGGCTCATGGCCCCGAATCCGGCCATGCCGGACCCGGCCGCGACCCAGAACACCGGCTGCTTCGCGATCTCGCGGAACGGACGGCCCCGGTTGGCGGCGGTCTGGCGCACCGGCTTCGGGATGCGCAGCCCCATCAGGATCAGCGCCGACAGCACGGTCAGTCCGGAGGCCGCGATGTAGCTGCCGGCGAAGGTGATCGGCTCGATCATGTCCTTCGTCCACTTGGCCATCTCCGGCCCCAGGAACCCGGCAACGACACCACCCGCCATGACCAGAGAGACAGCCTGTCCGCGCAGGATCGGCGGGGCCATGTCGACGGCGGCGTGGCGGTACTGCTGCCCGAATGCGGAGAACATGCCGACCAGGCCGGTGGCGCAGCAGAACAGCCAGAAGTTCGCCTGGAACAGCGCCAGCGCACCCAGCAGCGTGCCTGCCGTGCCCAGCATGGTGCCGAAGATGAACCCGGCCCGGCGTCCGACACGCCCCATCAGCATCGCCGCCGGAATGGTCATCAGCGCGGTGCCCGCAACCACGGCGGTCACCGGCAGGGTGGCCAGCGCCTTGTCCTCCGCCAGGCTGAAGCCCACAAGTCCGCCCAGCGCGATCATGATCGCGGAGGTGGAGGTGAACAGCGCCTGGCAGATCGACAGCAGGATCACGTTGCGGCGGATGCTGCTGAAACCGGCAGGGGCCTCAGCGTCTGGGGATGCGTTTGTCATGATGGCCGGGACCATACGCAGTCACGGCATCCGCCGACAAACCAATTTTGCACAGTTGGGTTGCGTGAAATGGGGCAGACCCGGACCCCGGCTATACTGTCGCTATTGGCGTCGCCGGGCTGCCGACCGCGCCGGGCAGGCGCAGCGGCGGGGCTGTGAGCAGGAAGCGGCTGCGGTTGTTGGCGCGCAGCCAGTCGGCCAGTTCCGACAGGAACCAGAGTTCCGCCAGCGGCAGGCCGAGCTTGAACAGGCAGTGATGGTGCAGCGGCAGGGCAGGGCGCGGGCCGTCCTTCGGCTGGGCCGGCAGTCCCTCCACGGCGTAGTTGTCGGCGATCAGCGCGGCAACACCGGATTCGGTGATCCACTGCAGCAGCGCGGCATCGCGTCCGTCCAGCACGGCGCAGCTGTTCTCCAGCCGCTCCTTCGTCGGCTGGCGGTTCATCGACAGGATCTCGTCGGCGAAGCCGGTGCGGAACAGCAGCATGTCGCCCGGCTCCACCACCACCCCGTCCTCGGCCATGATCCGCATCAGCATGTCATGGCCGACATAGGTGCGGTCACGGCCCAGGTGCGCCTCCAGGTCCACCAGCACGGCGCGGCCCTGGATGCCGTGGCGGGCGAAGTTCTCGATGCCGAGGGACTTCGCGCCGAAGAGCTGTTCGTCGCTGGCCTCCCCGTCCCAGGATTTCGGGCCGACCACGTGCTCGCCCGCGCGGAAGCCGTTGTAGTAGACCTTCTCCGCCTCCCCGTCGCCGTCGGCATCGAAGAAGGATCCGACATGGGACAGGGCATCCCACTGGGTGGAATATTGCAGGCAGATGGTCACCTGGTCGTCGCTGACCACGTCGGTGTTCTGCCCGTCGATGTTGCGCAGCGGGAAGTTGATGTAGGGCTTGTCGCCCAGGAAGGTCGGCTGGCGGTGCGGCGGGTGGCGGCGTTCGTTCAGGATGTTGCCGCCGGGATAGTCCAGCGGCAGGCTGAGGCAGAAGGTCCGTCCCTCCTTCACCTCGGCCACGCCCTGTCGCACCTTTTCCGGCGTGATCAGGTTGACCCGGCCCAGCTGGTCATCATCCCCGAAATCGCCCCAGTTCGATCCCTCCGGGCGGTTCGTCCAACGTGTCGTGCTCATCTGCTCTCTCCCCTGAAACGCTTGACCGAGAGGCTGTCGGGCGACAGGCCCTGGTCCAGAATATCCGACGGAATGGCCCGTCCCGCGATCGTCGCCGCCGCGATCCGGCCCATGGCCGGTGATGTCTTGATGCCGTAACCGCCCTGGCCCACCAGCCAGTAGAAGCCCTCCACGGCATCATCGAAGCCGTTCACCGGCGAGTGGTCCTCCACGAAGCAGCGCAGCCCGGCCCAGCTGCTGGCCAGGCGGCGGACCTGCAGGTCGGTGGCGGTCTGGATGCGGTCGGCGCAGATGGCGATGTCCAGCTCGTCCGGCTGCGCATCGCAGGGTGCGGACGGCGTCTCGTCGGCGGGGGAGGCGAGGATGCGCCCAGCATCGGGCTTGAAGTACCAGCCGCCGCCCAGTTCGAAGGTCAGTGGCCAGCCGCCGATGTCGGTGCCGGGGGCGGGATCGAAGGTGATGGCGGTGCGCCGCTTCGGCACCAGCCCGACCGGTGCGGCCCCGGCCATCGCCGCCAGTTCGTCGCCCCAGGCCCCGGCGGCATTGATCACCACCTGTGCGCGGAATTCCCCCTCCGGGGTGGCGATGCGGAAGCCGTCGCCGCCGCGCTCGATGGCATTGACCCCGGCATCGCCGATGATCCGCCCGCCAAGCCCGCGGAAGACACGCAGGAAGCCCTGCAGCATGCCGTGCACGTCGATGTCCATGGCCAGCGGCTCATGCACGCCGCCCGACAGCATGTCCTGGCGCAGGGCAGGGCAGATCTCCTTGCAGCGCGCGGCATCGACGCGGGTCAGCACGTCGGGGCGCTGCATCTCCTCCATGAAGGCATCCAGCCGCTCCGCCTCGCCGCTGTTCGCCACCATCAGCGCGCCGCGCGGGCTCAGCAGCGGGTGGTCGGCATAGCGCTCCGCCGGATGCTCCATGAAGGCGCGCCCGGCGCGGACCAGCGCCCGGATGACATCGTTGCCGTAGACTTCCGTGTACATCGCGGCGGAGCGGCCGGTGGTGTGGTAGCCGGGCTGCGATTCCCGCTCCAGCAGCACGATGTCCTTGCCGCTGCCGATATCCTCCGCGATCAGGCAGGCGGCGGACGCGCCCGCCATGCCGCCGCCGACAACCGCAATACTGACGTCAATCATCCTGTGCAGACCCCTTCCCGGACAGGCGCGCATTGTCGGACGGCATTGGCTGCGTGACAATGCGTCTGCGATGACTGCACCGAACCGGGAGGGAAAGACGGCATGGCCGACGAACTGATTGCGAAGAGCGCGGGCGACCTTGCCGTCGGCTACGAGAAGGGTGACTTCAGCCCGGTCGAGGTGGCCGAAGCGGTGTTCGCCAGGATCGAGGCCGTCGATGGCCGCCTCAACGCGTTCCGCGTGCTGGACCGGGAAGGCGCCATGCAGGCTGCGGCGGCATCGGCGGAGCGCTGGCGCAAGGGCGCGCCGCTGTCGCCCATCGACGGGGTGCCGACCAGCATCAAGGACCTGTTCGCGGTGAAGGGCATGACCAACCGCAAGGGTTCGCTGACCAGCCCGGAGGAACCGGATCCGGCGGATGCGCCGACGGTGGCGCGGCTGCGCAATGCCGGGGCGGTGATCCTGGGCAAGACAACCACGCCGGAATTCGGCTGGAAGGGGGTCACCGACAGCCCGGTGACCGGCGCGACCCGCAACCCGTGGAACACCGACCGCACCCCCGGCGGTTCGTCCGGCGGTGCCTCCGCGGCGGCGGCGGCGGAGATGGGGGTGCTGCACCTCGGCACCGATGGCGGCGGTTCGATCCGCATTCCGGCGGCCTTCGCCGGGGTCTTCGGACACAAGCCGTCCTTCGGTCGCGTGCCCTATTTCCCGCCCAGCCCGATGGGCACGCTGGCCCATGCCGGGCCGCTGACCCGGACCGTCGCCGACGCGGTGCTGATGCTGAACGTGATGACGGGGGAGGATTCGCAGGACTGGTATACCCAGCCCTCCGGCCCGATCCACCTTGCGGCCCTGTCGGGTGGCGTGAAGGGGCTGAAGGTCGCCTACAGCCCCAGGCTGGGGCACGCGACCGTGGATGCGGAGGTGGCGGCCAGTGTCGCCGCCGCCGCGCAGGTCTTCGCCGAGCTGGGGGCCGAGGTCGAGGAAGTGGACCCTTTCCGCGATGACCCGGTCGGCATCTTCAACACGCTCTGGCAGTCGGGGGCCTACGGTGCCCTGCGGCACCTGGGGGCGGAGGACCGGGCAAGGCTGGATCCGGGCCTGGCCAAGGTGCTGGATGACGCTGCCGGGATCAGCCTTGGCGACTACATGGATGCGCAGCGCGACCGGGCGGCCTTCAGTTCCGCGGTGAAGGTCTTCATGGCCGACCACGACCTGCTGCTGACGCCATCGCTCGCCGTGCCGGCGTTCGGGGTGAACCGGCTGGTGCCGGAAGGCTGGGACGAGGATGCGCCGAACAGCTGGGTTGCCTGGACGCCCTTCTCCTACCCCTTCAACCTGACGCAGCAGCCGGCCTGCTCCGTGCCCTGCGGTTTCACCGCGGACGGGCTGCCCATCGGGCTGCAGATCGTCGGGCGGATGTTCGACGATGCCACGGTGCTGCGCGCGGCCCAGGCCTACGAGGACGCGAACCCGCTGCACCGGCACCACCGTCCGGAGCTCTGAGATCATGACCACCGGCCCCGAACCGCTGCTCTCCGTCCGGCAGATGTATGCTGCCGATGCCCATGCCGTGGCGCACGGGGTCTCCGGCGAGGAACTGATGGAGACGGCGGGGCGGGGCGTCG
Organism: Minwuia sp.; assembly: GCA_965228535.1. GTDB lineage: Bacteria > Pseudomonadota > Alphaproteobacteria > Minwuiales > Minwuiaceae > Minwuia. The sequence continues at coordinate 1,414,341 of CBDDHU010000004.1, forward strand.
CACTGGCGATCATGGACCGCTGGACGGCCCGCCCGACGGTCATTCTCTGCGGCCCCGGCAACAATGGCGGTGACGGCTACGTGGTGGCCCGCCACCTGGCGGATGCGGGCTGGCCGGTGCGGGTGGCCGCACTGGGGGACCAGGAGAAGCTGAAGGGTGATGCCGCGATCATGGCCCGTCGCTGGGACGGCGCGGTCGAACCGCTGCAGGCCGATTGCCTGGGGGACGCCGAACTGGTGGTCGATGCGCTGTTCGGTGCCGGCCTCACCCGTGGCCTCGACGGCATCCCTGCCGAACTGGCGGAGGCGGCACGGGGGCGGCTCGTGGTGGCGGTCGACGTCCCCAGCGGCGTTTCCGGTGACAATGGCGGGGCCGAGGGCGCGTCCTTCACCGCCGACCTGACGGTGACGTTTCACCTGCGCAAGCCCGGACACCTGCTGATGCCGGGGCGGGCACGTGCGGGGGGGGTCGTGGTGGTCGATATCGGCATCCCCTCCAGCGTGGCGGGGGAGGTGGTGCCGCGTTGCTGGGTCAATGGTCCCGGCCTCTGGCGCGAGCACCTGCCGACGCCGTCGGCGGATGGCCACAAGTACGGGCGCGGCCATGCGCTGGTGGTCGGTGGCGGCATGTTGAGCAGCGGCGCGGCGCGGCTGGCGGCGGCGGCGGCCCTGCGGGCCGGTGCGGGGCTGGTGACCGCCGTGCCGCCGCGCAGTGCCGCCATGGTCTATGCCAGCCACCTGACGGTGGTGATGCTGCAGCCCGCCGACACGCCGCAGGACTGGAATGTCCTGCTGCAGGACGCCCGTCGCAACGCCGTGCTGGTCGGTCCCGGCAACGGGGTCGGTGGCCGCACCCGGTCCTTTACCCTGGCGGCGCTGGAGAGGGGGCGTGCAACGGTCCTGGATGCAGATGCCATCACGGTCTTCGCCGATGCGCCGAAGGAGCTTTTCCGGCGTATCACCGGCCCCTGCATCATGACCCCGCATGCCGGTGAGTTCGCCCGCCTGTTCGCGGTCACCGGCGACAAGCTGCAGGACGCCCGCGAGGCGGCACGCAGCAGCGGTGCCACCATCATCTCCAAGGGGCCGGACACGGTGATCGCCGCGCCCGACGGACGGGCGGCGATCAACTGCAACGCGCCGCCGGACCTGGCCACAGCGGGGTCCGGCGATGTGCTGGCCGGGATCGCGGTCGGGCTGCTGGCGCAGGGTGTCCCGTCCTTCGAGGCCGCCTGCATCGCGGTGTGGCTGCATGGCGCAGCCGCGACGGTTGCGGGGCCGGGACTGATCGCGGAGGATCTGGCGCCGAGTCTGCCGCCGGTCTGGAGACAGTTGCGGCAGCAGGACTGAAACCCGCGTTGCCTGGAACCGCAGGCCGGAGGTGATCGCCATGAGCCGCCCCAACGGAAACTTCTGGACCCGCACGCTGTCGCGCCTGCGCGACTGGCGTGGCGACGGCATCTCCGGTGTCCGTCCGCTGTCGGTCAGCCCTGACCTGGCCGGTGATGATCTCGGTGTCATCTCGGCGCAGATCGATGCCTGCCTGGACGGGCGTGGCGGGGCCGTTTCGGCGCGGCTGCGGGCGGCGGAACTGGGGCGCGCCTATCTCAGCCTGGCCAGTGATGGCCGGTTGCGCTTCTTCGGGCTGCTGGCGGAGAAGTACGACGTGGACGAGGCTGCGGTGGACAGCGCCGCGGGCAGCCTGGCAGCGGCCGACAATGATGCGGACCGGGTCAGGGCCCGGCGCGCGCTCCGGCGGCAACTCGTGACCCGCCGGGTGGACCTGTTCCGGCAGTTCAACAGTCTCGACCGTGGCGTGAAGTTCCTGGTCGACATGCGGGCCGACCTGCTGCCGCTGCTGCGCGATCACCCGGAACTGCGCGGCGTGGACGAGGACCTGCAGGACCTGCTGCGGGCCTGGTTCGATGTCGGGTTCCTGGAGATGGCGCAGATCACGTTCAATTCGCCCGCCTCGCTGCTGGAGAAGCTGATCGCCTACGAGGCGGTGCACGAGATCCAGTCCTGGGCGGACCTGAAGAACCGGCTCGATTCCGACCGGCGCTGCTTCTCCTTCGTACATCCGAACATGCCGGACGAGCCGCTGATCTTCGTGGAGGTCGCGCTGGTCAACGGCATAGCCGACAATGTGCATGACCTGCTGGACGAGATGGCGCCCGCCACCGACCCGACCTCGGCCGACACGGCGATCTTCTATTCGATCTCCAACTGCCAGCAGGGACTTGCGGGGGTCGGCTTCGGAGACTTCCTGATCAAGCGCGTCGTCGACCGCCTGTCGCAGCGCATGCCGAACGTGAAGACCTTCGCCACGCTGTCGCCCATTCCGGGTTTCCGGCGCTGGCTCGACCGGCAACTGGAAGGCGATGCGGAGCTGGTCACCGATGCCCAGGCCCGGCTGCTGAAGGCGATCGCTCGGAAGTCGTCGACCAACGAGGCGATCCGGAAGCTGGTCAGCGACCCTGCCTGGCCGAACGACCATGATATCGAGGGCGCGCTGAAGGAGCCGCTGATGACGCTCTGCGCGCGCTACCTGCTGAACGAGAAGGACAGCCGGGGTCGGCCGCTCGACCCCGTGGGCCGGTTCCACCTGAACAACGGTGCGCGGATCGAACGGCTGAACTGGCTTGGTGACCGTTCCGGTTCCGGCCTGCGCCAGTCGGCGGGGATGATGGTCAACTACCTCTACAACCTCGACCATATCGAGCGGAACCACGAGGCCTATCGCGGGGAGGGGCGCATTGCCGCCGCCTCCGCCGTCACCCGGCTGGCGCGATAGCGGAAGCCTGCATCCGGGCGGGATCGGCAGCCGTTGCACCTGCGGAAACGCTGGAGTGCGCTTGACGCGCCCCGCGCTCCCGCGTATGGCTCCGCCGCGGCGATGAAGGCATGGGCGGCAGGGGATCGGCCACGGCGCGGTGCGGCTCCGCGGGGCGCGTGGTTCAAGCGGGCGTGGCGGAACTGGTAGACGCGCCAGGTTTAGGTCCTGGTGACGAAAGTCTTGGGGGTTCGAGTCCCTCCGCCCGCACCACCGCTGTACTTCGGGCTTGCCTGACCGGTTTTGCGGGTCCGGGCGGCGGTGCCGGAGTGGAATGACATGATGTCCCGGTCATCCGGACCGGGGCCGGGTACGTTGCCCGCATGACGGGCAGGCAGCGCCATCGGGGTGCTGCATGGACAACAAGGGATAGGGTTTCGATGCAGATCGAACAGCTCTCGGCGGAAGGCCTGAAACGCGAGTTCAACATTGTTCTCTCCGCCGCCGAGGTCGAGGAACGGATGGGTGCCAAGCTGAACGAGCTCGGCAAGCAGGTGCAGATGAAGGGCTTCCGCCCCGGCAAGGTTCCGCCGCGGCTGATCCGTCAGCTCTATGGCAAGTCCGTGCTGGGCGAGGTGCTGGAGGAAGCGGTCAACGAGAGCAGCCAGAAGGCGCTGGAAGACAATGACCTGCGCCCGGCCGTGCAGCCGAAGATCGAGATCAAGAGCTTCGACGAGGGCGCCGACCTGGAATACACCATGGCCGTCGAGGTCATTCCGGAGTTCGAGATCACCGACCTGTCCGCGCTGGAGGTCGAGCGGCTGAAGGCCGAGGTCGACGAGGACAAGGTGACCGAGGCGCTGGAGCGCCTGGCTGCGGACCAGAAGAACTACGAGAAGGTCGAGGAAGACCGCCCCGCCGCCGAAGGCGACCAGGCCCTGATCGACTTTCTGGGCAAGCTGGACGGCGAGCCATTCGAGGGCGGTGCCGGCGAGGACGTGCCGCTGGTGCTGGGTTCCGGCCAGTTCATTCCGGGCTTCGAGGAGCAGCTGATCGGCAAGTCCGTCGGTTTCGAGGGCGACATCAACGTCACCTTCCCGACCGAGTACGGTGCCGAGCACCTAGCCGGCAAGGACGCGGTGTTCGAGGTCAAGCTGAAGGAGATCCGTGCCGCCGGTGAGGCGAAGATCGACGACACGCTGGCCACCAACCTGGGCCTGGAGAACCTGGAAGCGCTGCAGCAGATCATGCGCGACCGGATTGCCGAGGAGTACAGCAATGTCGCCCGCACCCGCCTGAAGCGGACGGTGCTGGACCTGCTGGCCGATCGCCACGACTTCGGCGTGCCCGAGGGCATGGTCGAGGAGGAGTACGGCCAGATCGTGCGTCAGGCGAAGGCAGAGGACGGCCAGGCCGAAGAGGCCCACGACCACGACCACGACCATGACCATGACCATGACCATGACCATGACCATGACCATGACCATGACCATGACCACGATCATGATCACGACCACGCGCATGACGAGAAGCCGGTGGACGAGGGTCTGGATGACGAGAAGAAGGCCGAGTATCGCGGCATCGCCGAGCGCCGGGTGCGCCTGGGCCTGGTGCTGGCCGAGATCGGTCGCCAGAACAAGCTGGAAGTCGGCCCCGAGGAAGTGAACCGCGCCATCATGGAGCAGGCGCGCAACTTCCCCGGCCAGGAACGGATGGTGATGGAATATTACCAGAAGAACCCGGACGCGATGATGCAGCTGCGTGCCCCGCTGTTCGAGGACAAGGTCATCGATTTCATCGTCGAGATGGCGAAGGTAGAGGAGAAGGCGGTTTCCATCGAGGAGCTGACCCGCGATCCGGACGAGGAGACCGAATCGGCCTGACCGGACTCCGTTTCAGGGGGGACGGACCCGAGAGGGCTTTGCCTTGGCGTGAATCAGCGCCATATAGGGCATCTGTCTTTATCCCGCAGCGGCCTTCGCAGGATGCCGCTGCGGGACTTCCAACCTTCGAGGAGCCGTGATGAAGGACCCCCGTGACGTTTACATGAACACCCTTGTTCCGATGGTCGTGGAACAGACCAACCGGGGCGAACGGGCCTATGACATCTACTCCCGGCTGCTGAAGGAACGCATCATCTTCATCGTCGGACCGGTGCATGACGGCCTGTCCTCGCTGGTGACGGCTCAGCTGCTGTTCCTGGAGGCGGAGAACCCGACCAAGGAGATCTCCATCTACATCAATTCGCCGGGTGGCATCGTCACCTCCGGCCTCGCGATGTACGACACCATGCAGTACATCCGCCCGAAGGTGGCGACGCTGTGCATCGGCCAGGCCGCGTCCATGGGGTCGCTGCTGCTGACGGCGGGGGAAAAGGGCATGCGCTTCAGCCTGCCGAATTCCCGCATCATGATTCACCAGCCCTCCGGCGGGTTCCAGGGCCAGGCCTCGGACATCGAGATCCATGCGCGCGAGATCATCGCGCTGCGCCAGCGCCTGAACGAGATCTACGTGAAGCATACCGGCCAGGACATCGAGACCGTTGAAAACTCGATGGACCGCGACAACTTCATGACGCCGGAGGATGCGGTGAAGTACGGCCTGATCGACGAGGTCGTGCAGCATCGCGCGGTTCCGGGCGAAGCGGCTGACAGCTGAGCACTGACGGAACCGGTGCCGTTAACCGAACCTTGAGGCCGGTTCGGTTAGCGTTCCCACAGCCATGACCATCGTCACCTGCAGGGTATCTCACCGGGGTGTGAGGTCCAGGCGGGGTTGAACGGCGTACGAGCGGCTGTCTAGAATGAGGATGGCCTTGAGAGGACTGGAGCTGAAATGACCAAGCTGAGCGGCAGCGACTCGAAGAACACCCTGTATTGCTCCTTCTGCGGAAAGAGCCAGCACGAGGTGCGCAAGCTGATCGCCGGTCCCACCGTGTTCATCTGCGATGAATGCGTCGAACTCTGCATGGACATCATCCGTGAGGAGAACAAGGGATCGCTGGTCAAGACCCGGGATGGCATCCCGACCCCGCAGGAGATCTGCACGGTGCTGGACGACTACGTGATCGGCCAGTTCGTGGCCAAGCGCGTGCTCTCCGTCGCGGTGCACAACCATTACAAGCGCCTGAACCACTCCGGCAAGAACGGCGACGTGGAACTGGCCAAGTCGAACATCCTGCTGATGGGGCCGACCGGTTGCGGCAAGACGCTGCTGGCCCAGACGCTGGCGCGCATCCTGGACGTGCCGTTCACCATGGCCGACGCCACCACCCTGACGGAGGCGGGCTATGTCGGTGAGGATGTCGAGAACATCATCCTGAAGCTGCTGCAGGCGGCCGACTACAATGTCGAGCGGGCGCAGCGCGGCATCGTCTATATCGACGAGGTCGACAAGATCAGCCGCAAGTCCGACAACCCCTCCATCACCCGCGACGTGTCGGGCGAGGGCGTGCAGCAGGCGCTGCTGAAGATCATGGAAGGCACCGTGGCAAGCGTGCCGCCGCAGGGCGGGCGCAAGCATCCGCAGCAGGAATTCCTGCAGGTGGACACGACCAACATCCTGTTCATCTGCGGTGGTGCCTTCGCCGGGCTGGACAAGATCATCTCCGCCCGCGGGCAGGGCACCTCCATCGGCTTCGGTGCCGACGTGCGCAGCCCCGATGACCGCCAGACCGGGGAGATCCTGGCCGAGGTCGAGCCGGAGGACCTGCTGAAGTTCGGCCTGATCCCGGAATTCGTCGGTCGTCTGCCTGTCTTGGCGACGCTGAGCGACCTGGACAGCGAGGCGCTGGTCGAGATCCTGACCAAGCCGAAGAACGCGCTGGTGAAGCAGTACGAGAAGCTCTTCGAGATGGAGAGTGTCGGGCTGACCTTCACCGAGGACGCCCTGCTCGGCATCGCCAAGAAGGCGATCGCCCGCAAGACGGGCGCGCGTGGCCTGCGTTCGATCCTGGAGAACATCCTGCTCGATTCGATGTTCGACCTGCCGTCGATGGACGGTGTGGAACAGGTCGTCGTCAATGGCGAGGTCGTGGAGGGACGGGCCAAGCCCCTGAAACTCTATGCGGATCGCGCCGGCGAGATGGACAACAGCGCCTGATCCCAGGCCTGCGGACGCACCGTGCGCGAGCCGGTGCTTGAAGCATGAAACCGATTGCATAGATGATGACGCAGGGGTGACCGCTCCCGGAAGAGCGGTGCAGCCCGCGCGTAAAGGAGAATTGTGTGTCTGACGCAGAGAACATCGTGACGCTGCCGGTCCTTCCGCTCCGTGACATTGTCGTCTTCCCGAACATGATCGTGCCGCTGTTCGTCGGTCGCGACCGCTCTGTCCGCGCCCTGGAGGCCGTGATGCAGGGGTCGAAGGAGATCCTGCTGGTGGCGCAGAAGGATGCGACCGTCGATGATCCGGGAGAGCGCGACATCTACCGCTACGGCGCGATCTCCACGGTGCTGCAGCTGCTGAAACTGCCGGACGGCACGGTGAAGGTGCTGGTCGAGGGGCGCAGGCGCGCCGAACTGACCGGTTTCGTCGAGAACCCGGAATATTTCGAGGCCTCGGCGCGCACCCTGTCGGAGGATGAGGGCGACGCCGACACCATCGCGGCGTTGGGCCGTACCGTGCTGGAGCAGTTCGAGCAGTATGTGAAGGTGTCCCGCAAGGTGCCGAACGAGGTGCTGGCGACCGTCCAGCAGATCGAGGAGCCGAGCAAGCTGGCCGACACGGTGGCGCAGCATCTGCAGCTGAAGCTGGCCGACAAGCAGGTCCTGCTGGAGACGCTGCCGGTCGCCGAGCGGCTGGAGAAGATCAGCGGCCTGATGGAGGGCGAGCTGGGTGTCATCCAGGTCGAGAAGAAGATCCGCGGCCGGGTGAAGCGCCAGATGGAGAAGACCCAGCGCGAGTATTACTTGAACGAGCAGATGAAGGCGATCCAGCGGGAGCTGGGCGAGGGCGATGACGGCGGCGACGAGCTGTCCGAACTGGAACAGCGCATCGAGGAGACGAAGCTGTCCAAGGAAGCCCGCGAGAAGGCCGACCAGGAGATGAAGAAGCTGCGGGCGATGAGCCCGATGTCGGCCGAGGCGACCGTGGTCCGCAACTATCTCGACTGGCTGCTGTCGATCCCGTGGGGCAAGAAGTCCCGCGTGAAGAAGGACGTGAACGCCGCCGAGATCGTGCTGAACAACGATCATTACGGCCTGGAGAAGGTCAAGGAACGCATCCTTGAATATCTCTCCGTGCAGCAGCGCGCGAAGAAGCTGAAGGGTCCGATCCTGTGCCTGGTTGGCCCGCCGGGTGTCGGCAAGACCTCGCTCGGCAAGTCCATTGCCCGGGCGACGGGGCGCAACTTCGTGCGGCTGTCGCTCGGCGGCGTGCGTGACGAGGCAGAGGTCCGCGGCCATCGCCGGACCTATATCGGTTCCATGCCCGGCAAGATCGTGCAGTCGATGAAGAAGGCGAAGACCTCCAACCCGCTGTTCCTGCTGGACGAGGTCGACAAGCTGGGTGCCGATTTCCGCGGTGACCCGTCGTCGGCGCTGCTGGAGGTGCTGGATCCGGAGCAGAACCACACCTTCGCCGACCACTACCTGGAGGTCGACTACGACCTGTCAGACGTGATGTTCATCTGCACGGCCAACACGCTGCGCATGCCGCAGCCGCTGCTGGACCGCATGGAGGTGATCCGTCTCTCCGGCTACACCGAGGACGAGAAGGTCGAGATCGCCAAGCGGCACCTGATCCCGAAGCAGGTGAAGGACCATGGCCTGCGCAAGGGGGAATGGGACATCACCGACAACGCGATCCGCGACGTCATCCGCTACTACACGCGGGAGGCCGGTGTCCGTAACCTGGAACGCGAGATGGCGAAGCTGGCCCGCAAGTCGGTGAAGGCCATCGTCACGGGCGAGGCCAAGACGGTGAAGATCACCAGCCGCAACCTGGACAAGTACGCCGGGACCCGTCGCTTCCGCTTCGGCGAGATCGAGGAGACGGACATGATCGGTGTCACCACCGGCCTGGCCTGGACGGAAGTCGGTGGCGAACTGCTCTCCATCGAGGCGGTGATGCTGCCCGGCAAGGGGCGCATGACCATCACCGGCAAGCTCGGCGACGTGATGCAGGAATCCATCCAGGCCGCGCGTTCGCTGGTCCGCTCCCGTGCGCTGGGCTTCGGCGTGATCCCGCCGACCTTCGACAAGAAGGACATCCACATCCACGTGCCGGAAGGGGCGACCCCGAAGGACGGACCGTCCGCCGGTATCGCCATGGTGACGTCCATCGTCTCCGTGCTGACCCAGGTGCCGGTGCGGCGCGACATCGCCATGACCGGCGAGGTCACGCTGCGGGGCCGGGTTTTGCCCATCGGCGGCCTGAAGGAGAAGCTGCTGGCCGCACATCGTGCGGGCATCAAGACGGTGCTGATCCCGAAGGACAACGAGAAGGACCTGGATGACATTCCGGCCAACGTGAAGAAGGACATGGAAATCGTGCCGGTGGGCACGATCGACGATGTGCTGCCGCGTGCGCTGACCGAACCGCTGACCGAGGTGGAATGGGACGAGGCCGCCTGGGAGGCGGAGCAGCTCGCCGCCCGTCGCGGCGATGGTGATCGGGAGGGTGTCGTCACCCACTGATTCTCCGTCACGCGGTCTCCGGACGCGGGCTTGACAGCGACGTCCGCGCCGGTGACGTCACCGATTTGCAACGTTAAGTGCATGATTTGCAAAGGCGAAGAATCCTTGGGATTTCTCCGCCTTTCCCTTTGACGGGCCAAGGGTCGCCGCCTATTCTTGCCGCGGATTCACGACCTGACCGGCAATAGAGAAGGGGACGCCTTGTGAACAAGAACGAGCTGGTAGCAGCAGTCGCGGAAGCGACGGAACTCTCCAAACGCGATGCGGGCAATGCGGTTGACGCGACGCTGGCGGCGATCGAAGGCGCAATGGCGAAGGGCGACGAGGTTCGCCTGGTCGGTTTCGGCACCTTCATGGTTGCCAAGCGTGCCGCCTCCAAGGGTCGCAACCCGCAGACCGGTGCCGAGATCGATATTCCGGCTTCCAACCAGCCCAAGTTCAAGGCTGGCAAGGCTCTGAAGGACGCGGTCAACTGACCCTGTCCTGAATGACGTTGACGGCGCGCCGACCCTTTCCCATGCGGTGAAAGCGGTCGGCGTTGTCGTTCCGGGGCTGTCCGATCCGGGACTGTGCCCGGAACGACCGGTACCGCAGCCGTTCCGGCGGCCACAAGCACCTGCGGACGGGACGAACAGGGGCGGTTAGCTCAGCTGGTAGAGCATCTCGTTTACACCGAGAGGGTCGGCAGTTCGAACCTGTCACCGCCCACCACCACATCCTGAAGCAGTATCGCGGCGAACCGCAGAATATTGCGGTTCCGCGACCCTTCGCGGCTTGCTCCGGCTGTCTTGGCAGGGTAATAAATCCCTGCAACAGAACAGGATTCACACGCCCCCACAGCCCGCTGGCCGGGCATTGCCGCAACCACCCTTTCCTGCCGGAGGGTGGACACGCGCAGGGTGACCCAAAGGACCCAATTCTTGGCCACCGAACAGGACACGCCTCCGCCGGAATTCCCGTCGGACATCTCCGGAATCACGATCGAGGAGGAGATGCGCCGCTCCTACCTCGACTACGCGATGAGCGTCATCGTCTCGCGCGCGCTGCCCGATGCGCGCGACGGGCTGAAGCCGGTGCACCGGCGCATCCTGCACTCGATGAACGAGAACGGTTTCACCTCCGACAAGCCGTACCGCAAGTCCGCCCGCGTGGTCGGTGAGGTCATGGGTCGCTACCACCCCCATGGCGACCAGGCGATCTACGACGCGATGGTGCGCATGGCGCAGGACTTCTCCATGCGCCTGCCTTTGCTGGACGGCCAGGGCAACTTCGGCTCCATGGACAATGATCCGCCGGCGGCCATGCGCTACACGGAGATCCGCCTGGACAAGGCGGGGGAGGCGATGCTGCAGGACATCGACCTCGATACGGTCGATTTCCAGGACAACTATGACGGCACGACGCAGGAACCCATCGTCCTGCCCAGCCGGATCCCGAACCTGCTGGTGAACGGCGCCGGCGGCATTGCCGTCGGCATGGCCACCAACATCCCGCCGCACAACCTTGGCGAAGTGATCGATGCCTGCCTGGCCTTCGCGGAGAATCCCGCGCTGACGGCCGAGGAACTGATGGAGTTCGTGCAGGCGCCCGACTTCCCCACCGGCGGCCTGATCCTGGGCCGCGCCGGCAGCCGTGCTGCCCTGACCCAGGGGCGTGGCTCCGTCATCGTGCGCGGCCGCACGCAGGTGGAGGAGATCCGCAAGGACCGCGAGGCGATCATCGTCACGGAGATCCCCTACCAGGTGAACAAGGCCGCGATGATCCAGAAGATCTCCGAGGCGGTGAAGGCCAAGCGGGTCGAGGGCATCTCGGAAATGCGCGACGAGTCGGACCGCGACGGCGTGCGCGTGGTCATCGAACTGCGCCGCGACGCGATCCCGGAGGTGGTGCTGAACCAGCTCTACCGCTTCACGCCGCTGCAGACGAGCTTTCCGGTGAACAGCCTGGCGCTGCTGGCGGGCCGCCCGGAAGTGATGAACCTGCGCGACATGATCGAGGCGTTCGTGCGCTTCCGCGAGGTGGTGATCGCCCGTCGCACGCGGCACCTGCTGGGCAAGGCCCGCGACCGCGCCCACGTGCTGGTCGGTCTGGCCATCGCCGTCGCCAACATCGACGAGATGATCCGCATCATCCGCGCCGCCCCCGACCCGGCAACCGCGCGGGCCGAACTGATGGACCGCGACTGGCCGGCGGAGAATGTCCGCGCCCTTGTCGAACTGATCGACGACCCGACCCACAAGGTGGTCGACGGGCGTTATCGCCTGTCCGAGACCCAGGCGCGCGCCATCCTGGACCTGCGCCTGCATCGCCTGACCGCGCTGGGCCAGGACGAGATCGGTGACGAGCTGAAGGGGCTGGGGGAGAAGATCGCCGACTATCTCGACATCCTTTCCAGCCGCGCCCGCCTGATGGGCATCCTGCGCGACGAGCTGGGCGACATCCGGGAGCGTTTCGCGACGGATCGAAAGACCGAGATCCTGGATGTCGAGTTCGAGCATGACGAGGAAGACCTGATCCAGCGGGAGGACATGGTCGTCACCGTCAGCCACAAGGGCTACATCAAGCGGGTGCCGCTCTCCACCTACCGGGTGCAGCGCCGCGGCGGCAAGGGCCGCTCCGGCATGGCCACGCGGGACGAGGATTTCGTCACCAAGGTGCACGTGGTGAACACCCACACGCCCGTGCTGTTCTTCTCCTCCGCCGGCAAGGTCTACAAGATGAAGACCTACCGCATTCCGCTGGCGCAGCCGAACGGTCGCGGGCGGCCGATGCAGAACCTGCTGCCGCTGGAACAGGGGGAGGTGATCCAGACCCTGCTGCCACTGCCGGAGGACGAGGCCGACTGGGAGAACCACCAGGTCATGTTCGCCACCCGCAGCGGCAATGTCCGGCGCAACCTGCTGTCCGACTTCTCCAACGTTAAGTCGAACGGAAAGATCGCCATGCGGCTGGACGAGGATGACGCGCTGGTCAACGTGCGGCTGTGCGGGGAGGGTGACGACATCCTGATCGCGGTCGGCGGCGGCAAGTGCATCCGTTTCCGCGCCAGCGACGTGCGCGTCTTCAAGGGCCGCGATTCGACCGGCGTCCGCGGCATCCGGCTGGCTGACGGCGAAGGCGTGATCTCCATGAGCGTGCTGCGCCACGTCGACGGCACCCCGGCGGAGTTCCGGGCCTTCCTGAAGCACCAGAGCATGATCCGCCGCGGTGAGCAGGCAGAGGCCGACACGGATGCGCCGGAGGCGGCGGACGAGGACCAGGCGGACGAGGGCGAAGTGTCGCTGAGCCCGGAACGCATCGCCGAACTGGGCGCGGCGGAGCAGTTGCTGATCTCCATCACCGAGAACGGTTTCGGCAAGCGCACGTCGGCCTACGAGTACCGGGTCACCGGCCGTGGCGGGCAGGGCATCGTCAACATCGTCACCAGCGAACGCAATGGCCGCGTGGTGGCATCCGGGCCGGTGGAGGACACCGACCACATGATGCTGATGACCAATGGCGGCAAGCTGATCCGCATCCGGGTTGACGAAGTGCGCCTTGCCGGGCGCAATACGCAGGGTGTGCGTCTGTTCCATGTCGGCAACGAGGAACATGTCGTCTCCGTCACCCGCCTGTCCGAGGCGGAGAACGAGGGCGAGGAAGATGAGGGTAACGACGGGGACGAGGGGCAGGCCGAGACCTGATTCCGCAGACCTGTCACCAATCTCTGAAGGGGAGAGCAGAGGTGAGTGAACGCGAGATCGTCGGACTGTATCCCGGCACCTTCGACCCGATCCATCTGGGTCATTTCGACATCATCCGGCGCGCGGCGCGGCTGGTGGACCGGCTGGTGATCGGTGTCGCCATCAATGCCGGCAAGGGGCCGCTGTTCTCGCTGGAGGAGCGGGTGCAGATGGTGGAGCACGAGGTGCGGGAGTTCGACGGCCAGGTCGAGGTGCGCCCGTTCGAGGGGCTGCTGATGCACTTCGCGGAGGAACTGGGTGCCCGTGCCATCGTGCGCGGCCTGCGCGCGGTCTCCGACTTCGAGTACGAGATGCAGATGGTCGGCATGAACCTGCGCCTCAATTCCAACGTGGAGACCATCTTCCTGATGGCCTCCGACAGCCACCAGTTCATCGCCTCGAAGCTGGTGAAGGAGATCGCGATGCTGGACGGCAACGCGAAACCCTTCGTCTCGGCCCATGTCGCGGGGCTGCTGGAGGCCAAGGTCGCCGCGCGGAAGAAGTGAAGGTCGATCTCTTCGATTTCGACCTGCCGCCGGAACGGATCGCGCTGCGACCCGCCGAACCCAGAACAGCCGCGCGCCTGCTGGAGGTGAGACCGGACGGTCTTGCCCATGCCTCGGTCGCCGACTTGCCGGACCTGCTGCGTGCCGGGGATCACCTGGTGGTCAACGACACGCGGGTGATCCGTGCCCGCCTGCGTGGCACGCGCGGCCAGGCGCGGGTGGAGATCATGCTGCACATGAATCTCGGCCCCGACTGCTGGGCCGCCTTCGCCCGTCCGGCGAAGCGGCTGCGCGTCGGCGACCAGGTCCTGTTCGGGGAGGGATTCACGGCGGAGGTGCATGAGAAGCGGGACGCGGGGGAGGTCGTGCTGCGCTTCGACCGCCGCGACGCCGACCTGATGGCCGCCATCGAACGGGCGGGGGAACTGCCGCTGCCGCCCTATGTTGCCTCCCGCCGTGCGGTCGATGAGCGGGATACGGACGATTACCAGACCGTCATGGCCGACCGTCCGGGCGCCGTGGCCGCGCCGACGGCAGGGCTGCACTTCACGGACCGGCTGTTTGCGGCGCTGGCGGACCGGGGGATCGGCAGCACCCGCGTGACGCTGCATGTGGGCGCCGGCACCTTCCTGCCCGTCAAGGCCGACGACACCACAGAACACCGGATGCATGCGGAGGTGGGGGAGATCACCGCGGAGGCGGCGGACAGGATCAACGCGGCCCGCACCGCCGGGGGGCGCATCGTCTCCGTCGGTACCACCTCGCTGCGCCTGCTGGAGAGCGCGGCGGCGGAGGATGGGCTGATCCGGCCCTTTCATGCCGCCACTGATATCTTTATCACGCCCGGATATGCCTTCCGCGCCGTGGACATGCTGATGACCAACTTCCACCTGCCCCGCTCGACCCTGTTCATGCTGGTCTCCGCCTTCTCGGGGCTGGAGCGGATGCAGGACGCCTATGCCACCGCGATCAGGGAGGGCTATCGCTTCTATTCCTACGGCGATGCCACCCTGCTGCACCGGGTGTCGGCATGACCGCGCCCGCCTTCGCCATGACCGTGCAGGCGACGGACGGCGAGGCCCGCGCCGGGGTGCTGCAGACCGCGCACGGGCCGGTGGAGACGCCGGTCTTCATGCCGGTGGGCACCGCGGGCACGGTGAAGGCCATGACCCCGGCGGCGGTGAAGCAGACCGGGGCGACGATCATCCTCGGCAACACCTATCACCTGATGCTGCGGCCGGGGTCGGAGCTGGTGCAGGAAATGGGCGGGCTGCACCGGTTCATGAACTGGCCGGGGCCGATCCTGACCGACTCGGGCGGCTTCCAGGTCATGTCGCTGGCGGGCCTGCGCAAGCTCGACCAGGACGGCGTGACCTTCCGCAGCCACGTGGACGGGGCGCACGTGCGGCTGACGCCGGAAAGCTCCACGCTGATCCAGGACCAGCTCGACGCCACCATCACCATGGCCTTCGACGAATGCACCCCCTGGCCGGCGACGGAGAAGCAGGCGCGCGACTCGATGGAGCTGTCGATGCGCTGGGCGGAGCGTTGCCGCACCGCCTTCCGCGCCCGGCCCGGCTACGGCCAGTTCGGCATCGTGCAGGGTGGCACCTTCGAGACGCTGCGGCTGCAATCGGCCAGCAGCCTGACCGACATCGGCTTCGACGGCTATGCCGTGGGCGGCCTGGCGGTGGGGGAGGGGCAGGAAGAGATGTTCCGCACCCTCGACTTCACCGTCCCCGCCCTGCCGCAGGACCGCCCGCGCTACCTGATGGGCGTGGGCAAGCCCGACGACCTGGTGGGGGCGGTGCAGCGCGGCATTGACATGTTCGACTGCGTGGCGCCGACCCGCTCCGGCCGCAACGGCCAGGCCTTCACCCGGCGGGGCACCGTCAACCTGCGCAACAGCCGCCACCGCAACGACCCGCGTCCGCTGGACGAGACCTGTCCCTGTCCCGCCTGTCAGGACCACAGCCGCGCCTACCTGCATCACCTGATCAAGGCGAAGGAGATGCTGGCCGCCATGCTGCTGACCTGGCACAACCTGACCTACTATCAGGAGGTGATGCGCCGGATGCGCGCCGCCATCCTGGACGGTCGGCTGGAGGACATGGCCGCCGCCTTCGCGGAGGAACAGGCCGCAGGGGACATCCCGCCAAGGGACTGAAACCCCCGCCGCGCCCTTGCCGGGGCACCTGACGCGACGGCAACCCCGCCCCGGCCTTGACCCCGCTCCCCACCCCGCCTATCGTCCGCCCGCCGCGACACCGGACCCCCTCCGGTCCCTCCCGCACACCCATTGGGGGCCCGTAGCTCAGTTGGTAGAGCAGCTGACTTTTAATCAGCGGGTCACAGGTTCGAATCCTGTCGGGCTCACCAATACACCAACCATTCTTCGGCGCTTGTTGACGAACCATCCGTGCGTCTCCCGGCGGTGTGGCGTTTGTCCTCACTGTGTCCAGTCCCGTTTGATGGCACCATGACCGCATCCTGGAGGTGCGGGCATGAGAGCGATGGTGCTTGAGGGGCCGGGGCGGGGGCTGCGGCTGGTGGAGATGGCGGAGCCGGAGCCGGGGCCGGATGATGTGCTGCTGGCGGTGGAGGCCTGTGCGGTCTGCCGGACGGATCTGCACATCGTCGATGGCGACCTGACGGAGCCGAAACTGCCGCTGGTGCCGGGGCACGAGATCGTCGGGCGGGTGCTGGCGCGCGGGGAGCGGGTCGAGGCGGTCTCGGTGGGGCAGCGGGTCGGCGTGCCCTGGCTGGGGCGCACCTGCGGCACCTGTCCCTACTGCCTGAAGGGGCAGGAGAATCTCTGCGATGCGCCGACCTTCACCGGCTACAGCCGTGACGGCGGGTTCGCGGAGCGCTGCGTCGCGGATGCCCGTTTCGTGGTGGGTCTGCCGGACGATGGCGACCCGGTGGCGCAGGCGCCGCTGCTCTGTGCCGGGCTGATCGGGCACCGTTCCCTCTCCATGACCGGGGATGCCAAACGGCTGGGTCTCTATGGCTTCGGCGCGGCGGCGCACATCGTGGCGCAGGTGGCGCGCTGGCAGGGGCGGGAGGTGCATGCCTTCACCCGCACCGGCGACACGGCGGCGCAGGATCTGGCGCGAAGGCTGGGGGCCGTCTGGGTCGGCGGGTCGGAGGAAAGCCCTCCGGAACTGCTGGATGCCGCGATCATCTTCGCCCCGGTCGGCGGGCTGGTGCCAGCGGCGCTGAAGGCGGTGGCCAAGGGCGGGACCGTGGTCTGCGGCGGTATCCACATGTCCGACATTCCCGGCTTTCCCTACCAGGACCTGTGGGGCGAACGGGTCATCCGCTCCGTCGCCAACCTGACGCGGACGGATGCCACCGACTTCTTCCATATCGTGGCGCAGGCCGATATCCGCACGGAGACCGTGACCTATCCACTGGCAGAGGCCAACGCGGCACTGGAGGACCTGCGCGCGGGACGGGTCTCAGGTGCTGCCGTCCTGACCTGCGGTGATGGCTGAGATGGGGGCGGCGACCGTGGACCAGGCCGCCTGCATTGCCTTCATGCTGCGGCCCGAGACCCATGGCGGCGAGAAGGTCACGCATATCGAGACGCATATCTCCCACATCTTCCTCGCCGGGGATTTCGCCTGGAAGATGAAGAAGGCCGTCCACCTGGATTTCGTCGATTTCAGCAGCCTGGAGCAGCGCCGGGCGGCCTGCGAGGCGGAACTGGTGGTCAATGCCCGCACCGCGCGGGCGATGTATCTCGACGTGGTGGCGATCAATGCGGAGGACGGCAGGCTCCGGCTCGGCCCGCCGGAAGCGCCGGTCGGGTACCTGGTCCGGATGCACCGCTTCCGGCAGGAGGATCTGCTGGACCGCATGGCGGCGGAACACAGGCTGGACCTGCAGACCGTGCGGGAGTTTGCCGACGCGGTGGCGGGCCTGCATCTCACCGCCGAGATCATGGAACCTTCGTCGGGGCGGGAAGGCTTTGCCGTCACGCTGGACGAGCTGGTGACCAACCTGGACCATGCGGTGCCGGAGGGCTTGCGTGGTGCGCTCGGGCGCTGGCAGCGGCAGGTCCTGCCGGTGGCGCGGACACTGGCTCCACGGTTGCGGGCGCGGGCACGGCGGGGGGCGGTGCGTCACGGTCATGGCGACCTGCACCTGCACAATGCCTGCCGTTTCCGGGGCGAGGTGGTGCTGTTCGACGCCATCGAGTTCGAGCCGCGCTTCAGCCACGTGGACATTCTCTACGATGCCGCCTTCGCCCTGATGGACCTGCGCTTCCGGGGGGAGGAGGAGGCCGCGATCATCTTCCTCAGCCGCTACCTGGGGGCGACGCGGGACCATGCCGACATGCCGGCCCTGCGCCTGTTCATGTCGGCGCGCGCCGCCGTGCGCGCGCTTGTGGGCATGCTGTCGCCGGCAGGACAGGAGGAGGCGGCGGACTATCTCGCGCTTGCCGCCGCGCTGCTGAACGAACCGCCCGCGCCGCGCGTCATCGCCATCGGCGGGCGCTCCGGCACCGGCAAGTCGACCCTGGCACAGGCGCTGGCACCCCGCATCGCCGCCGCGCCGGACGTGGTCATCCTGCGCACCGACGAGATCCGCAAGCGCATGTTCGGCGTCCGCCCCGACATGGCGCTGCCGCCGGAGGCCTATGCGCCGGAGGTCACCGTCGCCACCTATCGCCGGATGGCGCGGGACGCCGTGCGCGCATTGCGCGCCGGGACGAGTGTCATCGTCGATGCGGCCATGCTGAAGCGGGAGCAGCGTGCGGTGGCCGAGAGCATCGCCAGCGACGCCGGGGTGCCGTTCCACGGCTTCTGGCTGGTGGGGGCCGACGACGTGCTGGCGGCGCGGCTGGACCGCCGTGTCACCGACGCCTCGGACGCTGACGCCAGGGTCATGCAGCAGCAGCCGCAGACGGAGGCGGTGAAGGGCTGGCGCACCCTGCGTTCCGACCGGGATCGGGCCGTGACGCTCGATGCGGCACTGTCACAGCTCGGGCCGGTCGTCGATGCCTGACGGTCCCGAGATGGCTGCACAGGTGATCAGCTTTCCCTGAGCGCCCGGTTCAGGGTGATGCGGATCGGTTCGACCAGGTAGTCCAGCGCGGTGCGTTCCCCGGTGACGATCATGACCTCCGCCGGCATGCCGGGCTGCAGTACCGCGTCCTCCGGCAGTTCCGACAGGTCGTTCAGGGTGATGCGTGCAAGGTAGAAGCTGGCGCCGGTCTGCTCATCGACCAGCGCATCGGCGGAGATGGTCTGGACCGTGCCGGGCAGGATCGGGTTCTCGGCCACGCGGAAGACGGAGATGCGGACACGGGCGCTCAGGCCGGCATGGACCACGTCGATGTCGTTGGGCTGGACCCGCGCTTCCACGGTCAGGGAATCGGCGATAGGCACGATGTCCAGCACCGGCGCGCCGGGGGCGACGACGCCACCGGTGGTGAACACGCGCTTGTTGACCACGATGCCATCGACCGGGGCGATGACCTCGGTCCGGCTGATCACGTCCTCTGCCGCGACCAGGCGCTCCGACAGGTCGGCGATCTCCGCCTCCGTGTCGCGCAACTCACCCACGATCTCGTTCAGCAGCCGGGTGCGCAGGTCGACCAGGGTCAGTTCCGCCTCCCCGATCTGCTGCCGGGCGCGGGCGATATCGGACAGGTTGGCGGCACGGATGCCGGACAGGTTCGCTGCCTCCCGCTGCAACTGCAGCAGCGCCGGGCGGCGGGCGAGACCCTTCTCCACCAGGCTGGCGAGGCCGGTCTCCTCCTCCCGGATCAGGGCAAGCTGGCGGTCGGCGGCGGCGATCTCCTCCCGCAGGCCGACGATCTGCTGCTCCAGTTCCGCCACGCCCTGGCGGTTGAGCGCCGTCTGGCTGGCCAGGAACCTGGCGCGTTCGCGGAACACCGTCCGCTCCCCCTCGATCAGGGTCTGCCGGGCGACGGGATCGGTGACCAGGTCGTGGATCTGCGAACCGAAACCGATCGTGTCGCGTCCGTCCCGCTCCGCCTGCAGCCGCGCACGCTGGGCCAGCGCCGCGGCAAGACGGCCGCGCAGCAGTTCCCGCTCCGACTGGGACTGGGCATTGCGCATCACCAGCAGCACGTCGCCCGCCTGCACCCGGTCGCCGTCATTGACCCGGATCTCGGCGACGATGCCACCCTCCAGGTGCTGGATCGTCTTGCGGTTGCTTTCCACGATGACGGTGCCGGGCGCGATGGCCGCGCTTTCCATTGGCACGAAGGCTGCCCAGCCGCCAAACCCGACAAAGAAGATCCCGAGCACGATGGCGATGGCGAGCAGCAGCCGCCCCAGTCCCAGCGGCGGGGAGGGATCAAGCGGATCATCCAGGCGCGTGCCCACGGACGCCTGCCCCCCGGAACCTGCGATATCGGCGGTCATCGGTTGCCCGTGGAGCCGCCGGGGACGATGCGGACGGCCGGGCGCTCACCTGCCTCCGCCGCCGGGCGTCCGGACTGCCTGGCGAACATCTCCGCCCGGTCCTCGAAACGGCTGACCCGCCCCTCCTCGATCACCATGACCTTGTGGGCGGTGCGCAGGATGCTGGGCTTGTGGGTCACCAGCAGGATCGTGCAGCCCCGTTCCGCCAGTTGCGTGACCAGGCGTACCAGCGTGTCCTCCCCGGCGGCGTCCAGGCTCGCATTGGGTTCGTCCAGCACCAGCAGGCGCGGTTCACCGAACACGGCGCGGGCGAGGGCGAGGCGCTGCCGCTGGCCGCCGGAGAGGCGGGCACCGCCTTCACCGATCTCCGTCTCGTAGCCGTTCGGCAGCTTCAGGATCATCTCGTGCGCCCCGGCAAGCTGTGCCGCGGCGACGATGTCCGCATCCTCCGCCTCACCGAACCTGGCGATGTTCTCCGCCACCGTACCGTCGAACAGTTCGACATCCTGCGGCACGTAGCCGACATGCCGACCCCGGTCGAGCGGGTCCCAGTCCTTCATGTCCGCGCTGTCGAGGCGGATGGAACCACGCTGCGGCCGGACGGAGCCGACGATGCAGCGGGCCAGCGTGCTCTTGCCGGCACCGGTGGGGCCGACGATGCCGGTGATCGTGCCCGGTTCGATCCGGAACGACACGCCGTTCAGCACCGGGGCAGGGGCACCGACAGGCTGGCAGACGACATTCTCCGCCTCCAGCAGCCCGTGCGGGCGGGGCAGGGTGGTGCCCTTGCCAAGCTGCGGACGGGCGGCCAGCACCTCCTTCAGCCGTCCCCAGGCGGCCTGGGCATTGATCAGGCCCTGCCAGGCGGTGATGGCCTGCTCCACGGGGGCCAGCGCGCGGCCCATCATGATGGAGGCGGCGATCATCATGCCGGGTGTCAGCTTGCCCGCCAGCACCAGCCACGCGCCGGTGCCGAGGATCGCCGACTGCAGCAGCAGCCGCGTGCCCTTGGCAATGGCGGTGAGCAGGCCGGAACGTCCGCCCGCACGCCGTTGCAGTGCCCGCCAGGCCGCCGAATGGGTCTCCATCCGTCGTGCCAGCGCCGGCAGCATCGCCATGGCCATGATCGCGTCGGCATTGCGCACTGTGGCGTCGGCGGAGGCCCAGGCCTTGCTCGACGCGCCGGAAGCTTCCCGCAGGGCCTTGCGGGTGATCATCTCGTTCACCAGGCCGAGGCCGAACAGGATGATTGCCCCGACCAGCGCCACGAAGCCGAGCGCCGGGTGCATGATGAACAGCACGGCCAGGAACAGCGGGGCCATCGGCGCATCGAACAGGGGGAAGATCGCCGGGGAACCGACGAAACCGCGCACCGTCGTGATGTCGCGCAGGCCCTGCGCCGTGCCGCCGTTGCGCTGCAGCGCCTGGGCGACGGCGCTGACCAGCACCGGCGCGCCGAGGCGCTGTTCAAGCCAGACACCGACCCGCTGTGCCACCAGTGTCCTGAGTCCCTCCAGCGCCGCATAGGCGACAAGCGCGGCAACGATCATCGCGGTCAGCGCCAGCAGCGTGTCGGTGTTGCCGGTGGACAGCACCCGGTCATAGATCTGCAGCATGTAGAGCGGGCTGGCGAGCATCAGCAGTCCCGTGGCCAGGCTGACGATCCCGATGACCGTGAAGCCCCGCCGCAGGGCGGATCGCGCGTCGTCCAGTGGTTCAGGCCGCATGGGCATCCCCGGTTCCGTCTGTTGCCGCAGGGGTGGCCGGAACCGCCCCGCCGGACGGTCCCGCCTGCATTCGTTCAGCCTACCCTATCCGCCGCCGGCTTCCGAAGGGAAAACAAGGGCCTGCGCGAAGGTCCTGCACCGGATCAGAAGCCGACGAAGTCATCATCATGCAGTTGCGAGGGATCGACGCCGATCAGGATGATCCGGGCCTCCACCTGTGTCAGGTCGATGTTGATGTTGCCGTTCGAGATATCGATGATCCGGCCCATCTCCAGGACGGTGTTGCCCAGGCCGTCGGAGGAGATGTTGAACAGTCCGTCCACGCCCCCGGCATGGGTTGGCGAGTAGTCGCTCAGGAAGAAGTCGTCCGTTCCTGCACCGGCGGTGAAGTCATGGATGACGACCTCGTCGATCACGCCGTCGGCATTGTTCAGCCCGATCCGGAAGATGTCGTTCCCGGCCCCGCCGGTCACGTCGTAGCTGTCGATGACACCATCGCTGTTCGTCGACAGCCTGAACGAGTCATCGCCATCGCCACCATCGGCGCTGATCCCCTCGCCACCACCGATGTGCAGCGTGTCGTTCCCGGCACCGCCAAACAGGAAGCTGTCGCGCCCGGAATCGATGCGCATCGCGTCATCTCCGTCGCCGCCGAACAGTTCCGAGTTGATTGGCCCGGAATCGGCAACACCGAAGATGCCGGCGATGGCGAGAACGTCGTTCCCGATGCCCCCGATCAGCGTCGTGTCGGTGTAGCTGCCGTTGAGCTGCAGGGAGTCATTGTCGTTGCCGCCATCGATGAAGATGCCGGTGAAGCCACCACTGCTGAACGAGAAGATGCTGTCGACGCCGTCGCCGGCCAGGTAGATGTCACCGTCCCTGGGTTCGAAGCCATCGTCGCCACTGCCACCGATGATCAGGTTGCCGGACTGTCCGGGTTCCCGGATAAGGACATCATTGCCGCCCCGGAGGTCGTAGATCTCGGCGGAGGGGGTGACACCGCCGCCAAAGGCGGTGCTCAGGAAGACATCATCCCCTTCGGTTCCGGTGAAGACCGGGCCGCTGGGGCTGACGGTGACAGTCAGGGTGGCGGTGGACTGGTCCCCGGCCTGATCCTCGATGGTGTAGCTGATGGCGTCGGTACCGTCGAAGAGATCCAGGTCCGGCGTGTAGGTCAGTTGCCCGTCCGGCCCGATCACCACCGCGCCGCGCGCGGCCGAGGCTGCGATGACAGTCAACGTGCCACTGCCGCCCGCGTCATTGGCCAGCACGTCGAAGCCCTGCGTCTCGCCGTTCAGCATGAAGCCGGTGTCGTCATTTGCCTGGATCGGCAGATCGAAGTTGAAGTCGTCTGCATGCAGGGCAGCGGCGGCAACACCGACCAGCAGGATCTGGTCGCCGACCCCGTGACCGATGATCGTGTTCCCGAATCCGTCATCAACGATGGTGAGGTCAGCAAGCGAGGCAATGCCGACATGGAGACCGAACGCCAGCTGGTCCTCCGTCCCGGCACCGGCCGTGAAGTCCTCGATCCGGTCCACGCCGTCCCCGCTCCTGAAGATGAAACGGTCATCGCCTGCGCCACCATAGAGCACGTCGTCGTCCGTCCCGCCGTCCAGCGTATCGGCCCCGGCACCACCAAGCATGAAGTCCTCACCGGCACCGCCGATGACCACATCATCACCATTATCGCCGGACAGGGTGTCATTGCCCGCCAGGCCGTTGATCGTGTCGTCTCCGGCCGCTCCGGCAAGTGTATCCGTGCCTTCGGTTCCAGTGATCTCCTCTGCCACCGACTCCGAGTCGATACCGGTCACCCTCATGCGGACGCCAACGGAATTCAGGGCTCGGCTCAGGTCGAAAGAGGCACCAGGGGTCTCGAAACCACTGGCCGTGCCAAGCCCGAGATTGTCGATCGACAGCCGGAAGTCATCCGAGACGTTGAAGGGGAAACCGTTCGACTGGAGCCCGAGCGTCTGCAGGCTAGCCGAGGTCGTGGGATCATAGATCAGCAGTTCGCGACCGAAGTCGAGCGTGACCGTCGCCCCGTTGCTGGTGGTTGTCGTGAAGGTTCCCGGAGCGTCGAGGCCCGTGAGGAACACGGGATCGCCGAATGCGTCCGTATAGGCGAAACCGAAGCCGTCGCTGAGAATGGTGTCGAAATTGAAGACCGAGATCGTGTCCCGGAACGTCCGGGCATTGTGCACGTTGTCCGAGACCGGCGTCACCACGGTCTCCAGCACCGGGTTCCCGAGCAGCTGGTTGGTGAGAGGTATCTGGCTCTGCTGCAGGTTCAGCAGGCTGTTGCCGAATACATTGCTCATGGAGAAGTCGATCAGCAGACCACCGCCGGTGGTCTTTCCGATCTCCGAATTCTCGAACAGGCTCTGGACCTTTGCTGCCTCCAGCCCGCGGTTCCAGACACGGAACTCCGACATCTCGCCGGTGAAGTGGCGGTCGGGGAACAGGTCCGTTCCGACCGTGATCGGACCTGTGTTGCTCGCGCCGAGCACATAGCTGACAGAAAGCCCGTCAGGTGCCAGCGAACCGTTGCCCACATCGCGCATCTGCTGCGCCACGCCGTTCACATAGACCGACAGGTTCGCGCCATCGAAGGTCACCGCCAGGTGCGACCACTGGTCGACGGGAATCACCGCGTTCTGGGTCGCGGCAAGGCCACCATCGGGATTGAAGACCTCGATGAACCCGTCATTCAGGTGAATCCGATGCGCCATCTGGTCGAGTCCCGGCACCGACTTGTCGAACAGGGTCGAGAAATCGGTGTTGTCCGGGTTGATCCACATCTCCACCGTGACCGGCGTGGTCCCGCCAATGTCAATCGGCCCGGCATGATCGATCAGGATACTGTCATCGAGACCGTCGAACCGCATGACGTCGTCATTGACCGACAACGGGAATGATTCCCGCAACCGGAACTGCAGGTCATCCTCGTGGATCGAGGCTGCGCTGACCCCGGCGAGCGTGACAGTGCCCTCGACGATATCCAGGCCCGGACCACCAAGGTCCTCGCCATAGGTGATGACCGTGTTGCCCAGGCCGTCATCGGCAAGCGAGAGAATGACCGATGGCACCAGCGAGCCCGCCGGCGCGCCACCTTCGAACAGCAGTACGTCCTCGCTTCCTGCACCGGGGGTGAAGTCGGTGATCAGGATGGTGTCATTGAAGCCGTCCTTGTCGCTGCCGAAGATGAAGTAGTCATCTCCGGCACCGCCCGTCATCGTCACGCTGCTCTCTGCGTCGATGTTTCCGCTCAATCCCGGCTTGAATATGAGGTCGTCTGCCCCGTCACCGCCGAAGAGTCCGAGATCGGTGCCGTTTGCGATGATGATCAGCTGGTCGTCGCCATCTTCGCCGAACAGGTCAACGCCCTGCGCGCCGCTGCCCATCCTCAGGTCGTCATTGCCTTCACCGCCGAACAGGTCCGTATTCACCGGGCCTTCGCCGGGCAAGGCATTGGGCTGGCCGCTGGCGGTGATGCTGTCACTGCCAAGCCCGCCGATCAGCGTTGCGTCTTCCAGGCTGGCGAGATTGATACGATCATTGCCATCACCGCCATCCACGAACACTGCCCCGAGGGTCGAGTTGCCGACTTCCAGGAACTCGTCATCACCGGCGCCGCCGAACATGCTGTCATTGACGCGCAGTACAAGGATGTCGTTGCCGTCCCCTGCAAACACGATATTGCCACCGGGGGTCTCCGGAGCACCGAAGATGTCGTTGCCGGCCCCGAGGAAATAGATGCCCTGCGGCGGCTGCGACGGATCATTGAACAGGATGTCGTCACCATCGGTGAAGCTGTCGATGATGGGCAGTCCCACCGTGACGAAGGCTTCCACCGTGCCCTGGTCGGTGCCACCGGTCGACGACGCGACCGTGTAGGTGATCGTGTCAGTGCCTTCGAGGAAATCCGCGTTCGGACGATAGGTCAGCGTGCTGTCATTTTCGATCACGACCGTGCCGTTCAGGGCGGAAGCCGCTGTCACCTGAAGCGTCGCACCCCCCGGGGCGATGTCGTTCGCCAGGACATCGATATTGACCGTTTCGATGTTCAGCAGCGAGACGGTGTCGTCAACTGCGGTGGGGGAGACATTCGCGACGGACACGAAATCGTTGAATGCCATGTCACCATCAGCAAACCGGATCGTCTCGATACCGGAGACGAGATCGACCCCGTCACGGGAGTCTATGGAGTCGGTGATGGTGAAGGTGCCGTCGCCGTTGATGGTGACGGTGTACTCGATCGCGTTGCCCGACAGGATCAGCAGGTCATCGTCATCGCCGCCGTCGATCGTGTCATTGCCTTCGCGGCCTTCCATCGTGTCCTGACCGAAGCCACCGAAGATCAGGTCGGCGTCGAAGCCCGCCTGTATCGTGTCGTTGCCTTCGCCGCCATCGATGAAGTTGAGCCCTTCCCCGTCAAAGATGCTGTCGTCGCCTTCGCCGCCAAGCAGGGTGTCGTCACCAAGGCCGCCGGTCAGGGTGTCCCTGTCATTGCCGCCGTCCAGCAGGTTGGCGTCGTCATTGCCGATCAGGTTGTCGTCGAACTGGCTGCCGGTGACGTTCTCGATGCCGGAGAGGAACAGGTTGTTGAAGTTCTGATCGAACCCGACGCCGCCGAACAGGTCCACCTCGACCCGGCCGCTGGCATTCGCGAAGTCCGCCAGGTCGATGCCGTCACCGCCATCCAGCGTGTCGGTGCCACCATTGCCGGTCAGCGTGTCGTCGCCGTCGCCGCCTGCCAGCAGGTTGTCGTTGCCGTCGCCGGACAGGCTGTCGCCGAAGCCGGACCCGGCCAGGTTCTCGATCGACGCCAGAACGTCGCCGCTGGCCTGACCGGCGCTGCCCGTTCCGGACTGCAGGTCCACGGTGACCGCGGCGTCGGCAGTGGCGTAGGACGCGGTGTCCTGGCCAGTGCCACCATCCAGCACGTCGGCACCATTGCCGCCCTGCAGGATGTCGTCACCGTCATTGCCGAACAGTTCATCATCGCCGTCACCGCCTGCCAGCAGGTTCTGGTTGAAGTCCCCGAACAGCGTGTCGTTGAAGCCGGAGCCGACCAGGTTCTCTATGTCGATGAACTGGTCGCCGGTGGCCTGACCGGCGGTGCCCTGACCGGCCTGCAGGTCGGCTGCCACCCCGGTATCCGACAGGGAATAGCTGGCGGTATCGTTGCCGGACAGGCCGTTCAGCGAATCCGCGCCATCGCCGCCTTGCAGTGTGTCGTCGCCATTGCCGCCGTCCAGGGTATCCGCGCCGTCGCCGCCGAAGAGCAGGTCGTCGCCTTCACCGCCGAACAGGCCGTTGTCTCCGCCGTCGCCGGTGAGCTGGTCGCTGGCGAAGCCGCCGGTGACCTGTTCGATGCCGGCGAACGTGTCGCCATCGGCATCGCCGCCGACGCCGGTACCGGCCTGCAGGTCAACCTGGATCGCGTCGTCGTCGAACTGGTAGGACACATGGTCGATGCCGTCGCCGCCATCGATGACGTCGGCCCCGAGACCACTCTCGATCAGGTCGTCGCCGTCCCCGCCCTGCAGGGTATCGGCACCGGTCCCGCCCTCCAGCGTGTCGTTGCCGGACCCGCCGGCCAGCAGGTCATTGCCGTCCTCACCCCGCAGACGGTCATTGTCGGCGCCGCCATGCGCCACATCGTCAAGCGCGCGGCCGATGATCTCGTCATTGCCGCTGCCGCCGAAGACCGTGTCGCCCAGCGTGAAGCCGATCGCCGCCGCTGCCCCGGCGCTGCCGGGCAGAAGCAGGAAATCATCGCCGCCCAGCGCGTCGGTCAGGTTGCCGTCATCGGGCTGGAACAGCAGGTTGTCATAGTCAACAACGTCGCCGCCCGCGGTGAACAGGATCTCCGCGAAGTCGTTCGCCACGCTGATCTGGATGGTCTCGCTGTCGGTCAGCGCCGTGCCCGCGCCACTGTTGCCCAGGTCGGAGACGGAAATCTGCAGCGCATCGGCACCGAAGAAGTCAGCGTCCGGCGTGTAGGTGATGATGGCCAGCGCCGCATTCACCGTCCCCGCCGGTGCGGTGATGGTGACATTGGCGGTGCCGTTGCCGGTGATGCCGTTGCCCGTGAGGGCCAGCGTGCCGTTGGCAACAGACAGCGTGACCTCGACATCGCCCGCACCGGAGTCCACGTCCAGGACAGTCAGGCCGACAATGTCCGTGCTGGTGTCCTCATCCAGGTTGATGGTGGCGACATTGGCGAAGTCGGTCTCGTCGCTGGTGACCACCGGCGTGAAGATGACATCGACACTGCCTTCCTGGTTGCCTCCGGAGTTCGCGATGGGGGAGCCGACAACCAGGTCCCGGAAGCCGTCGCCATTGACGTCGGCAATGCCGCTGACGTCAATGCCGGCCGACCGGTCCGGCAGGACACCGCGCAGGACTATGCCCTGGCCGTTGTTGCCCTCGATACCGGTGATGTTGACCGTCGTGGTGTCGGCCTTGCCGAAGATGACATAGGCGGTGCCGCTGTCGGCACCACCGACATCGTTGCCCGGCGCGCCGACGATCACATCATCGAAGCCGTCGCGGTTGATGTCGCCGAGCCCGGAAACGCCCCGGCCAAGCTGGTCATTGCCGATGCCGCCGGTGATGTGGAAGCCGCCGCCGCCGCCGGTCTCGATGGTGGACAGTTCCACCGCGACCCCGTCGGCCTTGCCGAAGACCACGAAGGCGGAGCCGGAGTCCTGATGCGGCGCGTCGTCATTCTGAACGCCGACGATCAGGTCATCCAGCCCGTCGCCATTGACGTCACCGGCGGCGCTGACTGCGGTCCCGGCCTGGTCGGCGAAGGACGCACCCCGGATCTGGAAGCCGCCATTGTTGCTGTCCAGCTCCAGCGCATTGACGTCAATGGGGCTGCCATCGGCCTTGCCGAAGACCACCATGGCGCTGCCGGAGGAATTGCCGTTCGGGTCGTCCAGTGCGACACCGACGATGAAGTCGCCGATGCCGTCGCCATTGACGTCGCCGGCGCCGGAGACCGCGAGGCCCAGCAGGTCACTTGGCGCGCCGCCACCGATGGTGAAGCCGCCGCCGGTACCGATGTCGGCCAGGGTCACCGCGTCATTGCCGCTGCGCCCGAACACCACGAACGCCTTGCCGGCATTGTCCTCACCCGCCGTATCGGCGAGCGGCACGCCAACGAGCACCTCGTCAAGACCGTCGCCATTCATGTCATCGACGATGCCGACCGCCTCACCTGAGCGTTGTACCGCATTGCCGACGGACACCAGGAATCCGTCAGTCTGGCCGCTGGACGGGTTCTCCAGCGCCGCAAGGTTGACGGTCGCGCCGTCGGCCTTGCCGAAGACCACATAGGCCGCGCCGCTGTCGGTGCCATTGACGTCACTGAGACGCGCCCCGATCACCAGATCGTCCAGCCCGTCGCCATTGATGTCGCCACCGCCCGCCACCGAATGGCCGGCACGGTCACCCGCCGCGCTGCCGTCGATGGCGAAACCGCCATTGCCGGCGCGGATCTGGGCGAGGTCGATGCTGCCGCTCTGGCCTGTGCCGAACACCACATAGGCCGCGCCGCTGTCCGGTCCGACACCGTCATGGTAGCGGGCGGCAATGATCAGATCGCCGATGCCGTCACCATTGACGTCGCCGGCATCGCTGACTGCGTAACCGGCCCGGTCGCTATCGACTTCGCCGATGATCTCCAGCCCTGCGACCGCACCGCCGACATCGCCGAGACTGATGGCAGCGGTATCGACCACACCGGTACGGATCGCCAGCACCGGCGCGTCGTTCACCGGGTTGACGGTGACGCTGACGGTTGCGGTATCGCTGCCGCCATTGCCGTCCGCGACGGTGTAGCTGACCGTGTCCGTGCCGTTGAAGTCGGCATCCGGGACATAGGTCAGCGTGTTGTCGCCATTGACGATGACCGTGCCGTTCGCCGCGCTGGCGGCGGAGACCGACAGGCTGTCGCCGTCGACGTCGCTGTCATTGCCCAGCACGGCAAAGGTGACCGGCGTGTCCTCGTCCGTGGCGGCAAGGTCGTCCGACGCGACGGGATCGTCATTGGCGGGCACGACCGTCACGGTGACGGTTGCGGTATCGCTGCCACCATTGCCGTCCTCGACCGTGTAGCTGATCGAGTCCTGGCCGTTGAAGTCGGCGTCCGGTGTGTAGGTCAGCGTGCCGCCCGCACCGATCACCACCTGGCCGTTGGCGGCACTTGCCGCCGTCACCGTCAGCGTGTCGCCTTCCGGATCCGTGTCATTTGCCAGGACATCAATGGCGACGGACCCATCCTCGCTGACGCTTGCCACGTCATCGGCGGCCACCACGGGATCATTCGCCCCATCGACGGTGATGGTGCCCGTTCCGATGGCCGTGCCCTGCGACCGCGCGAAGGTCGAGCCGGTGAACACGTTGAAATCGTTCATGATCAGATCGTCGAGCACGATCTCGATCGGTGCCGTCGCGCCGTTGATCTGCATCGTCGGCCCGGTCCAGACAAGCGTGGCATGCTGGGAGATCGTGCCGAACACGGCCTGTTCGCCGATCCCGGCCGTGGTGACGGTCCCGGTCGGGCCGTCATAGTTGAACATCGCGAACGTGTCGGCGGTGTGGATGGTCTCGACGCCGTCCACGTAGCTGCGGGCGGAGGCGAACCATTCCGTGTCACGGGTGTCAATGCGGATGAAGGCACCGTTCTGCGGCAAGCTGTCGGGCAGCAGCACCTCCGCTCCGCTCTCATTGAACTTGTGCACCGTGTAGGTGCCTGCATCGATATCGACGATCAGGAAGTGGCTCACGTCCTGCACTTCGAAAATCGGGGTTTCGACCAGGCCAAAGCCGAAATCGACGAGTTCGGTACCGACCTGCACGAAAACGGTGTCCTCCAGCGACAGGCCGTTGTGGATGCCGATGGGGGTCGAGTTGTCGGAAGCGAGATAGGACAGCGTGAAGCTTTCCGACTCGCCGATGCCGAGATCGTCGAACTGGGCAGTGTCGAAGCTCCAGTTGCCGCTTTCCCCGTCCAGGGTGAAGGCGATGCTGCGTCCGCTGGAGACGATCTCCGCCTGCAGGATATCCACATCGTCGCCGTCGATATCCGGGACTTCCGTACCCGGCGTCAGCAGGGGCAGGGCGACCGTGCCGTCATTGTCGGTGACCGTGAAGCTCTTCGCGGCGACCGTCGGCGCGTCCTGCGCGGGCGTCACGGTGACGGTGACACTGGCCGTGCCGGTGCCGCCATTGCCGTCGGAAACCGTGTAGCTGAAGCTGTCGCTTCCGAAGAAGTCGGCGTTCGGGGTGTAGCGGATCTGGCCGGCCTCCACAGCCACCGTGCCGTTCGCGGCGCTGCCGACCGCACTGACGCTCAAGGCGTCGCCATCCGGATCGCCGTCATTGGCCGCCGCGTCGATCAGGACGGAACCATCCTCGGTGACCGTCGCGGCATCGTCGCTGCCCACCGGCGCGTCATTGACCGGGTTCACCGTGACCGAGACTTCGGCCGTATCGGTGCCGCCGACGCCATCCTCGACCGTGTAGCTGATCGTGTCGGTGCCGTTGAAGTCGGCGTCAGGCGTGTAGGTGAGGGTGCCGTTCGCCTCGATCACCACTGTGCCGTTCCCGGCGCTCGCCGACGTCACCGAGATGGCATCACCCTCCGGGTCGATGTCGTTGCCGAGCACATCGATGCCGACAGCCACATCCTCATCGGTGGTGACGGTGTCGTCAGCGGCAACGGGGCCGTCATCGGCACCGTCCACGTCGATGGACACCTGCAGGGAGGTCGTGCCGCCATTGCCGTCGGAGACGGTGACCGTGAAGCTGTCCGTCAGCCGCTCACCCGCCGCCAGTCCGTTCAGGATGGCGGAGGCTTCCGGATCGAAGGTGATGTCGCCATTGACGATGGAGAGTGCCGCACCATTGGCACTGAAACCGCTTGTCTGGCCATCGGCGGCCAGACCGGAAATGCCGAGCACATCGCCATCGACATCGCTGGCCCCGGCCAGGATGTCCGCACCGGAGATGGTGAAGACCGCGTTGTCGTTGGTGGGGGCCGGACCCTCGACCTGCGGCGCGAGGGTGGAGGCGACCACCTGGACCTGGGCATTGCCCTGCAGCGTGCCGTTGTTGCCGTTGCCGGAAAGGTCGGGCACGACCCCGCCGGTGACATTGTCGAAGCTGTGGAACAGCACCAGATCAGCCTCGTTCGCCGGGTCGGCCAGCGGGGCGTCGATGCCGGCCTGGATCTCGGCGGCACTGCGCGCCGTGTTCCAGATCCTGGCTTCGATGATCTGGCCATCGAAGACACGGGCTGGGAAGAGGTCGGTGCCGAAGCTGATCCCGTCATTGCTCGACGGACCCAGCACGTAGCTGGTGGACAGTCCGTCCGGCGCCACCAGGCCGCTGCCGTTAGGCAACTGGCCGCCGGTGCTGACCTGCTGGGCGACACCATTGACGAAGACCGACAGGTTCGCGCCGTCGAAGGTGACGGCCACATGCGTGTCGATACCTGCGGTGACCACTGCGGCAGTTCCGACCAGGCCGCCATCGAAATTGAAGACCTGGATCTGGCCATCGAACAGGTGGATACGGTGCGCGGGCAGATCGACGTCGGACGGTCCCTTGTCGAACAGCGTCACCAGCCCGGCAGTGCTGTCGGCATTGATCCACATCTCGACCGTGACCGGGCCGGTGCCGCCAATGGCCAGTGATGGCGCGTTCGCGACACTGACATGATCGCCGGGGGTGCCGGTGTCGAGCTGCGAGACCAGTGTGGCCGGAACGGTGAAGTCAGCCGCCACCGGCGCATCATTGACGGGGTTCACCGTGACCGCGACCTCGGCGGTGTCGGTGAATTCACCATCGGTGACGGTGTAGCTGATCGTGTCGCTGCCGTTGAAGTCTGCGTCAGGCGTGTAGGTGAGGGTGCCGTCACCTTCGATCACCACGTTGCCATTGCCGGCGGTGGCCGTGGTGACGGTCAGCGCATCGCCGTCGGCGTCGCTGTCATTGGCCAGGACGTCGATGCTGACCGCCACATCCTCGTCGGTCGTGGCGCTGTCGTCGGTCGCGACCGGCGGAACGTTGATGTTCTCCAGCAGGAAGTCGCCATCGGCGAAGCGGCCGGATTCCACCCCGTTCAGGATGTCCGTGCCGTCGCGGCCCGCCACCGTGTCCGTGACAGTGACCGTTCCGTCGCCGTTGAAGGTGATGTCGTATTCGCCCGAACTGCCGGTGAAGACCGCGATGTCGTCGCCGGCACCGCCTTCCAGCAGGTCGTTGCCGGTTCCGCCGGACAGCACGTCGTCATTGTTGCCGCCGTCCAGGTTGTCATTGCCGCCACCGCCCTGCATGGTGTCGTTGGAGCCGACGCCGAGCAGCGTGTCATTGCCCTCGCCACCCTCCAGCAGGTCCGCGCCCAGTTCCCCATTCAGCAGGTCGTCACCACCATTGCCGACCAGCCGGTCATTCACACCCGTGCCACGCAGCGTGTCGTTCTGGGCGCTGCCCAGCACCGTCTCGATGTCGATCAGGACATCGGTGCTGCCGAAGCCGTCCGTGGCCGTGCCTGCCGTCAGGTCGACATTGACACCCCCCGGCGCGTCACCCGTGTAGTCGGCGGTGTCGGAATTGCCGCCGCCGTCCAGCGTGTCGTTGCCTGCGCCACCTGACAGGTGGTCGACCTGCAACCCGCCGGACAGCGAGTCGTCACCATCGCCGCCGGTCAGCGTGTCGAGGCTGCCGCCGCCGGTCAGGACGTCGTTGCCGTCGCCGCCATCCATCGTGTCCGACCCGTCGCCGCCGTCCAGCGTGTCGTTGTCGGCTCCACCGAAGATTTCCTCCGCACTGGAACTGCCGCGGATCAGGTCGTCGCCCGCGTCGCCGGACAGCGTGTCCGTGCCGCCGTCATTGTCGATGGTGTCGTTGCCGTCACCACCGAAGATGCTGTCGAAGCCGGTGCCGCCGTTCAGCGCGTCGTTGCCGCCGCGACCCTGGAAGATGTTCAGCGCCAGGTCGCCGGACAGGGTGTCATCGAAGTCGGAACCCACCAGGTGGTTGACGTTGCTGAGCACCTCCGTCTCGCCGTTCTCGGTGCCGCCACCGGCGTCGAGGTCGATGATCACCGAACCCTGCGCGCCGGAATAGTCGACGGTGCCGCCGCCGGCATCCAGCGTGTCCGCCCCTTCACCGCCGATCAGCGTATCGACACCGCCGCCGCCGAACAGCTCATCATTGCCGCTGCCGCCCTCCAGGGTGTCGTCACCGGCCAGCCCGCGCAGCGTGTCGCCGGTCTCGAACCCGGTCAGGCTGTCGTCGCCATTGGTTCCGACGATCAGTTCGCCCAGCGAATTGACGGTCACCGCGACCTGGGCCGTATCGGTCAGTTCCCCGTCGGAGATGACGTAGCTGATGGTGTCGGAGCCATTGAAGTCCGCATCCGGCGTGTAGGTCAGGCTGCCATCCGCCTCGATCACCACGCTGCCGTTGCTGGCGGTGGCGGCGGTGACGGTCAGCGCATCGCCGTCCACGTCGCTGTCATTGCCCAGCACGTCGATGCTGACGGAGGTGTCCTCATCCAGCGTCGCCGTGTCGTCCAGCGCCACGGGACCGTCATTGCGGCCGTTGATGGTGACGGTGACGGTCTCGCTGTCCGTGCCACCCGCATTGTCATCGATCTCGACCGTGTAGGCGATCTGCAGGCTCTCGCCGGTGCCGAGATAATCGAACAGCGCATCATCGGCCGCGAAGCTCCAGCCGACGGCTCCGGTCGCGCCCGCGACGGACGGCGTCACGGCGCCCAGCGTCAGGAAACCGGCAAGGGTCGCGGCATCGATGCCGTTGGTGTCGCCCGTGGTCGCCACGTTGGTCACGGCCGCCGAATGGGTATCCGCCGCATCCACATCCGTGAACAGGATCGTGCCGCTGTCCACCAGCCCGTCGACCTCCGCCGAGAAGGCCAGGCTGACGATCTCGTAGTTCTCGTGGAACTGGTCGGCACCGATGAAGATGGCCACCGTGTCATCGGCATCGATGTAGGTGCCGGGGTCGCTGCTCGTGTTGAAGCTGTTGCCGTTGCCTTCGACCAGGGTGATCCGGTCACTGGCACCGTCCAGGTCGATGCGCAGGGTGAAATCCTCGACCTGGGAACCGGCCGGGATCGTGCGCTCGGTCAGCGGCGGGTTCTCGGGTGAGGCGATGCCGAAGGGACCGATGCCGACCAGGGCGTCGGCCAGCAGCAGCCCGGTGCCGCCGTCGGAGGAGAAGAATGACAGGTGCTGATCGGTGTCGCGGATGCCGAAGGCGATGTCCTGGTCGCCGCCGACACGCTGGATCAGGGCATCGATGTCGATGCTGACCAGGGAACCGGCATCCAGCTCGCCTGCGCTGAACAGCGGAATTTCCACCAGTACGGTACGGTCGAAGCCGCTGCCGGGTCGGGGGCTGACATGCAGCACGTCCAGCGTTCCCTCATCAACCACCACCGCGCTGCGGAACGGATTGACGTAGTTGGCCAGCAGGTCGTTGGCATCCAGCGTCGCCGAACGCACGAAGCCGACCGTCAGGTCCGAAACCAGGTCGGAGGCGACTTGGTCGATTTCCGGCGCGTCGTTCACCGGGTTCACGGTGACCGTGACCTCGGCCGTCGCGCTGCCACCATTGCCGTCGCTGATGCTGTAGCTGATCGTGTCGGTGCCGTTGAAATCCGCATCCGGCGTGTAGGTGAGGGTGCCGTTCGCCTCGATCACCACGTCACCATTGGCCGCGTCGGCCGCTGTTATCGTCAGCGCGTCACCGTCGCCGTCACTGTCATTGTCCAGCACGGCAATGCTGACGGCCGTGTCCTCGTCCGTCGTGGCGCTGTCATCACCGGCCACGGGGGTGTCCGCGACGGCGCTGACGCTGATCTGCACCGCTTCCGTATCCAGCAGCGGACCACCATCGCCGGTATTGCCCAGGTCACTGACGGTGATCTGCAGGTTGTCGATACCGTTGAAGTCGGCATCCGGTGTGTAGACCAGCGAACCGATGGCCCCGTTCACCTCCGCCAGTGTGCCTGTCACGGTGACGGTGCCCGTGCCGTCGTCCTGGATGGTTGCAGCGGTGTCGGTGACATCGATGCTGCCATTGACGACCGTCAGCACGGCCTCGACCTGGCCCGTGCCCTCATCGGCATCGACGTCGCTGATGCCGATGGTGGTGATCTCGACCGCAGAATCCTCGGCGACCTGTACCGTCGGGAACAGTGAGAAGTCGGTCCGGATCGTGGGCTCGGCAAAGATGACGATGGCGCCACCGCCATAGGTGCTCGGCGCATCGATGCTCGCCGTGAAGGCACCGACGATCAGGTCGCCGAAGCCATCCCCGTTCACGTCCCCGGCCTGCGCCAGGGAATAGCCAAAGCTGTGCAAGTTGAGCGTGTTCGCGGTGATGATGAAGCCGCCATCCTCGTTGCGGATGTCGTCGATCTCCACCTGCGCGCCGTCGGTCTTGCCGAAGATCACCGCCACGTCGCCGTTGCGAAACGAGCCCCTCTGGCCGATCAGCAGGTCATCCAGTCCATCACCATTGAGGTCGCCTGCCGCACTGACCACGTCCCGCGAGCTGGTCGCTCCAGCGTCCCGAATGACGAAGCCCGTACCCTCGGTCTCAATGTTCTCGACCAGGATTCCGCTCGTGTCCGACTTCCCGAACACGACATAGGCCTTGGAAACCGGCTGGCCATTGTCGAACGCCTGATGCTCGCCCAGAATCAGGTCCTCAAGGCCGTCACCATTGATGTCCCCCGCACCGGCCACCGTCGCGCCGAGAGTGCTGTGACCCTCGTTGGAGTAGATCGCGAAGCCGCCCCCACCACCGGCCAGGATGTCACCGAGTTCGACGGTTGCGGAATCCGACTTGCCGAAGACCACGAAGGCTCCACCCTCGTTACCCTGGATGCCGTCTGTATTGGAGTTTGGCGTGCCGATGATGATGTCGTTCAGTCCGTCACCATTGACGTCGCCTGCATTGTCGATCGAGATGCCTGCGCCGCGCACGGTCTCTGCAAGCGCAGTCCCGTTCATCGCAAAGCCCAGATTTCCGGTCTCCGCTTCGATGTCTGCGAGATCGACTGTCGCTCCATCCTCCTTGCCGAAGACGACATAGACGGCACCAGCGTCAAAATTCGCGCTGGTGGCTCCGACCATCAGGTCATCCAGCCCGTCGCCGTTCAGGTCACCGATGTTGCTGACGGAGCTGCCTGCCCCTGACGACAACTGGCCGTTGTTCCTGATCGCAAAGCCGCCGACACCGTTCTCCAGCTGGTCGGCATCGACCGGCGTTCCATCCGCCTTGCCGAAGACGACATAGGCCGTTCCGTTCTGCAGATTGGGCGAACTGATGATGAAATCGGCAAGGCCGTCCCCATTGACGTCACCTGCAGCACTGATTTCCCGGCCCAGGAACCCGCTGGCTTCGCTGCCATTGACCGCGAAGCCGCCGATGCCCGCGGCGACATCCGCCAGGTTGATCTGGTCACCGTCCGCCTTGCCGAAGACGACGTAACCGGCACCGGCATTGGTGAGTTCGTCCGGGGCGGCGCGCCGCTCGGTCACGAGCAGGTCTGACAGGCCGTCACCATTGACGTCGCCTGCACCGTCCACCGCGAACCCGGCATTGGTGTAGAAGCTGTTGTTGAACATGACGAAGCCGCCGTCACCAGCGATCATCTCCGCCACGTCGAAGCTGCCGAGTTCGGCGGAAACGAACTGCAGCACCGGCGCATCGTTCACCGCGTTGACGGTGACCGTCACCTCCGCCGTGTCGGTGCCGCCATTGCCGTCGCTCACCGTGTAGCTGATGGTATCGGTGCCGTTGAAGTCCTGGTTGCCGAGATAGGTGAGGGCACCCCCGGCCCCGATGCTGACCGTGCCGTTGGCCGCATTCGCCGCCGTCACCGTCAGCGCATCACCGTCCACGTCGCTGTCATTGCCCAGCACGTCGATGACAACCGTGGTGTCCTCATCCACCGTCGCGGCATCGTCCACCGCCACCGGCGCGTCATTGACCGGATTGACGGTCACCGCGACCTGCGCCGTGTTCGTCAGTTCGCCATCGGAGAGGACGTAGCTGATCGTGTCCTGGCCGCTGAATTCGGCGTCAGGGGTATAGGTCAGGCTGCCGTTTGCCTCGACCACCACACTGCCATTGTTCGCGGTGGCGGAGACGACCGTCAGGGCATCGCCGTCCACGTCGCTGTCATTGGCCAGCACGTTGATGCTGACAGTGGTGTCCTCGTCGGTCGTGGCGATGTCGTCCACGGCCACAGGGCCGTCATTGCGGCCATTGATGTTGACGGTGACCGTCTCGCTGTCGGTGCCGCCCGCATTGTCATCGATCTCGATGGTGTAGGCGATCTGCAGGCTTTCGCCGCTGGCCAGATAGGCGAACAGGTCGTCATCAGCCTCGAACGTCCAGCCGACGGAACCCGTCGAACCCGCGGCAGATGCCGTCACCGTGCCCAGGGTCAGGAAGCTGGCGAAGGTCGCGGCGTCGATGCCGTTGGTGTCGCCGGTGGTCGCGACGTTGGTGACGGTCGCCGCGTGGACATCCGCTGCATCGACATCCGTGAACAGCACCATGCCGCTGTCCACGAGCCCATCAACCTCCGCCGAATAGGCGACGCTGACAATCTCGTAGACCTCCGGGAAGCCGTCGGAGCCGAGCAGGATCTGCACCGCGTCGTCGGCATCCAGATAGGCGCCCGCGTCACCGGCGAAGTTCAGTACCACCCCGTCACCAGTCAGCAGCGTAATCCGGTCCGCATCGCCGTCCAGGTCGATACGGATACTGAAATCCTCGATGGAGGAGCCGAAGCCCAGCGTGGTCCGGTCGTTGGAGGGCGGGGTTTCCGGGAAGGCCACACCGAGTGACCCGTTGGCCAGGACGGCGTCGGAGAACAGGCCACCGATGGTGCCATCGGTGGAGAAAAGCGACATGTGCTGGTCACTGTCACGGACCCCGAAGAACAGGTCCTGGTCGCTGCCATTGCGCTGGATCACGCCGTCGATCAGCACGGAGACACGGTCGTCCGCGCGCACTTCACCGGCGGAGAACAGCGGGATCTCGATCATCGGCGTGCGGGAGATGCCGCCGCTGCCGATATGCAGGACATCCAGCGCGCCCTCGTCCACCACGGTGGCGGACCGGACCGGATGCACGAAATTGGCCAGCAGGTCGTTGGCATCCAGCGATTCCGAGCGCTCGAACCCGACCGTCAGGTCGGAGACAAGGTCGGACCCGGCGACATCGACCTCCGGGGCATCATTGACTGCATTCACCGTGACCGTCACCTCCGCAGTGTCGGTCAGGTCGCCGTCGGAGAGGGTGTAGCTGATGGTGTCGATGCCGTTGAAATCGGCGTCCGGCGTGTAGGTGAGGGTGCCATTGGCCTCGATCACCACCGTGCCGTTCGCGGCACTGGCTGAAGCCACCGAGAGGGCATCGCCGTCGATGTCGCTGTCGTTTCCGAGCACGTCGATGCTGACCGTCGTGTCCTCGTCGGTCGTCGCGGTGTCATTGACGGCGACCGGCGCGTCGTTGACTGCGTTCACCGTGACGGTGACTTCCGCCGTGTCGGTCAGGTCACCGTCGGAGAGTGTGTAGCTGATGGTATCGATGCCGTTGAAATCGGCGTCCGGTGTGTAGGTGAGGGTGCCGTTCGCTTCGATCACCACCGTGCCGTTCGCGGCACTGGCGGCCGTCACGGTCAGGGCATCACCGTCCACGTCGCTGTCATTGGCCAGCACGTCGATGCTGACAGTCGTGTCCTCGTCGGTAGTCGCCGTGTCATCGACGGCCACCGGCGCGTCATTGACCGCATCCACCGTGACGGTGACTTCCGCCGTGTCGGTCAGGTCGCCGTCGGAGAGGATGTAGCTGATTGTGTCTGTGCCGCTGAAATCCGCATCGGGCGTGTAGTTAAGGGTGCCGTTCGCCTCGATCACCACCGTGCCGTTCGCGGCACTGGCGGAAGCCACCGAAAGGGCATCGCCGTCGATGTCGCTGTCATTGCCGAGCACGTCGATGCTGACCGAACTGTCCTCGTCGGTCGCGGCCGCATCATCCACTGCGACGGGGGCGTCGTTGACCGGGTTGACGGTCACGGCGACCGTGGCCGTGTCGAACTCGCCATTGCCGTCGGTGATGGTGTAGCTGATGGTGGCCAGGCCGTTGAAGTTCGCGTCAGGGGTATAGGTGAGGGTGCCGTCGGTCTCGATCACCACGGTGCCCTGGTCGACGGAAGCGGCGGTGATGGTCAGGTCGTCGCCATTGTCGTCGCTGTCGTTGGCCAGCACGTCGATGCTGACGAAGCTGTCCTCATCGACCGTCGCGGTATCGTCCGTGGCTTCCGGGGCGACGTTGGGTTCCACCACCAGGATGGTGAAGCTGCCCGTGTCGGTCAGCACACCACCCGCACCGCTGTTGCCCAGGTCGCTGGCGGTGATGGTGACGGTTTCCGTGCCGATGAAACCGGCATCGGGGGTGAAGGTCATGTTGGCGAGGGAGAGCGAGATCTGTGCCGCGGTCCCGGTCAATGTCACCAGTTTCGACTGGTCGCCGGTAATCGTTGCGCCGGTGCCCGACGAGACGTCGATGGTGCCGTTGTCCGCCTGCACCGTCACCTCGATGACGCCTGTGCCGTCAGCCGCGTCCACGTCCGCCACCGCGCCGCCGAAGAAGCGGACTTCCTGCCCGACCTCGGTCTGGATCGTCTGGTCAACGGGAGACCTGCCCGCGACGGCCTGCAGCGACCCGATGATGGAGCCATCGAAATCGTGCCCGCTCAGGTCCTGCACCTTGCCCGGCTCGGCAAGGCCCGGGTCGAAGGTCAGGTAGAGTTCCAGGTCAGGCTCGTTGGCTGAGTCCAGCACCTGGTCGAAACTGGCCGCGATCTCCGCCGCCGTGCGCGGTGCAGACCAGACCCTGACCTCCGAGATGTCGCCGATGAAGCCCTGGCTGAAGCCGTCATTGAAACGACCGATGTTCAGTTCCTCGGTACCCTGCCTCGGGGTGCCGGAGGTCGCGATGCTGCCTGCCAGTTCTCCGTCGACATAGAGGCTCAGCCTGTTCGCCGCGTCATCGTAGACGCCCGCGATATGGTGCGGCTGGCCGTCGGCAACGAAACCGGCCTGCACGAAGCGCTGCCCCAGCGTGGCATCATCGAAGCGGATATGCGCCTCGCCATTGCGAACGACCAGGCTGTAGGTCTGCTGACCGCCAACCGGCTTGGTCACGACGCGGTTGAACTGGCCGTCGGCGTCGCTGGTCGTCACCCAGGCCTCGATGGTCCAGCTTGCCGGGCTCAGGTCCGGGTCATGCGCGACCTGCACATGGTTGGCCGGGTTGCCGTCAAAGCGCAGCGCCCCGCCGGTCGGTGTGGTGACGACCGGCGCATCGTTGATCGCGTTGACGGTGACGGTGACCTCTGCCGTGTCGGTGCCGCCGCGCCCGTCGGCGACCGTGTAGCTGATGGTGTCGGTGCCGTTGAAGTCGGCATTGCCGGTATAGGTGAGCGTTCCGTCGTTTCCGATCTCGACGGTACCGTTCGCGGCGGAGGCGCTGGCAACGGTCAGCGGGTCGCTGTCGAAGTCCGTGTCATTGGCCAGCACGTCGATGGTGACGGCCACATCCTCGTCGGTGGTCGCCGCCTCGCCAGAGGCTTCCGGGGCATTGTTCGTGCCATCGGTGAAGTAGGTCTCGTCAGCGAACGTGGCGGTTTCCACGTCCTCCAGCGTCGTGGTCCCGTCGCGACCGGGCACCGTGTCGGTGATGGTGACCGTGCCGTCGGTGTTGAAGGTGACCTCGTACTCGTCGGCATTGCCGGTGAAGGTGGCGTTGTCGTTGCCTGCGCCGCCATTGATGGAATCGTCGCCGGTGCCGCCGAAGAACTGGTCGTCGCCCGCGCCACCCAGCAGCGTGTCATTGCCCGCGTCGCCGGAGAGCGTGTCGTTGCCTTCGCCGCCAAGGACCGCGTCATCGCCGTCGCCGGCCGAGACCGTGTCGTTGCCTGATCCGGCATCCACCACGTCATTGCCGGTTCCGGCATCCAGCAGGTCGTCGCCGTCGCCACCGTCCAGCACGTCATTGCCATCGCCACCCGCGACCGTGTCGTTGCCTGCACCGCCAAGCACCGTGTCGTCACCGGAACCGGCCTCCACGGAATCACTGCCGTCGCCTGCATCCACGATGTCGCTGTCGTCACCGGCATCGACGGTGTCGTCACCGCTGCCCGCAACAATGGAGTCCGCGCCCGTGCCGCCGGACAGCAGGTCCGCGTCGTCGCCGCCGTCGAGCGTGTCGTCTCCCGCCCCGCCGGAAAGGGTGTCGTTCCCGGCCTCGCCGAGGACCAGGTCGTCACCCGTGCCGCCTTCGACCGAGTCGTCGCCCTCTCCGGCGGCAACCGTGTCGTTGCCATCGCCAGCCAGGACAGCGTCGTCGCCTGCACCTGCCGAGACCGAGTCGTCCCCCGTACCGGCATCGACCACGTCGCTTCCGGATCCGGCGTCGATCACATCGTCGCCGTCGCCGCCATCCAGAGCGTCACTGCCGTCACCGCCGGAGAGGCTGTCGCTGCCCGCTCCGCCCAGGACAGTGTCGTCTCCGGCTCCAGCCTCCACGGAGTCATTGCCGTCCCCGGCATCCACGATGTCGTCGTCATCGCCCGCATCGACTGTGTCGTCGCCGCTGCCGGCGACAAAGGAATCCGCGCCCGAGCCACCGGACAGCAGGTCCGCGTCGTCGCCACCGTCGAGCGTGTCATCGCCCTCGCCACCGGAAAGGGTGTCGTTTCCGGCTTCGCCGAGGACCAGGTCATCACCCGTGCCGCCTCCGACCGAGTCGTCACCTTCTCCGGCGGCAACCGTGTCGTTGCCATCGCCCGCCAGGACAGCGTCGTCGCCTGCACCTGCCGAGACCGAGTCATCGCCCGCACCGGCATCGACCACGTCACTGCCATCACCGGCATCAATGGTGTCGTCACCGCTGCCCGCGACGATGGAATCCGCACCGGCGCCGCCGGAGAGCAGGTCGGCATCCTCGCCGCCATCCAGCGTGTCATTGCCCTCGCCACCAGAGAGGGTGTCGTTCCCGGCCTCGCCCAGGACCAGGTCGTCGCCAGTGCCGCCCTCGACCGAGTCACCGCCATCGCCACCGGCAACCGTGTCATTGCCCGATCCGGCCAGAATTGTGTCGTCGCCCGTGCCGGCGTCCACCACGTCATTGCCGTCGCCGCCGGAGACCGTGTCATTGCCCGCGCCGCCCAGCACCGTGTCGTCACCGGAACCGGCCTCCACGGAATCATTGCCGTCGCCTGCATCCACGATGTCGTTGTCATCGCCTGCATCAACCGTGTCGTTGCCGCTGCCCGCGACGATGGAATCCGCACCAGCGCCGCCGGAGAGCAGGTCGGCATCCTCGCCGCCATCCAGCGTGTCATCGCCCTCGCCACCGGAGAGGGTGTCGTTCCCGGCCTCGCCCAGGATCAGGTCG
The DNA here is from genome assembly GCA_965228535.1 of Minwuia sp. GTDB lineage: Bacteria > Pseudomonadota > Alphaproteobacteria > Minwuiales > Minwuiaceae > Minwuia. The sequence continues at coordinate 1,457,641 of CBDDHU010000004.1, forward strand.
TCACCCGTGCCGCCCTCGACCGAGTCGTCGCCTTCTCCGGCGGCAACGGTGTCATTGCCCACCCCGACCAGAACGGTATCGTCGCCCGTACCGGCGTCCACCACGTCATTGCCGTCGCCGCCGGAGACGGTGTCGTTGCCCGCGCCGCCGAGCACTGTGTCGTCACCGGAACCGGCCTCCACGGAATCGTTGCCGTCGCCGGCATCCACGAGGTCGTCGTCATCGCCCGCATCGACAGTGTCGTTGCCGCTGCCCGCGATGATGGAATCCGCACCAGCGCCGCCGGAGAGCTGGTCGGCATCCCCGCCGCCATCCAGCGTGTCATCGCCCTCGCCACCGGAGAGGGTGTCGTTCCCGGCCTCGCCCAGGACCAGGTCGTCACCCGTGCCGCCCTCGACCGCGTCGTTGCCAGCCCCGGCGTTGACGGTGTCATTGCCTGTTCCCGCATCGACCTGGTCATCACCGGCACCGGCTTCGACAACATCATCGCCGTCGCCCGCATCCAGCAGGTCATCGCCTTCGCCACCATCCAGCGTGTCGTCGCCCGCATCCCCGGACAGGGTATCGTCGCCTGCCTGTCCCTGGACCAGGTCGTCGCCCGTGCCGCCGGACGCCAGGTCCGCGCCGTCTCCCGCGGCAAGCACGTCGTTGCCGTCGCCACCGTCGATGGTGTCGTCGCCGGAGCCGGTGATCGCGAGGTCGTTGCCGTTCCCGGCGTCGATCGTGACGTCATTGACGGCAGACTGCGCGTCGAAGGTATCGTCGCCGTCACCACCGAACTGGGTGCCGGTTGCGTCGAAACTGGTGATGGTGTCGTTGCCGTCGCCGCCGAACACGTCACCGCTGGTGGAATCCAGGTCGATCGCATCCTCGCCCTGGCCACCGAACAGCGCAGCATCACTCTCCGAGGCGGAGATCGAGTCGTTGCCGTCACCGCCAGAGACCTCGCCCGACATTCCGGAGACATCCAGCAAGTCGTCGCCCGCACCGCCTGACAGGGTGTTGTCGCCGCCGATCCCGAGCAGGGTGTCGTTGCCTTCGCCACCGGAGACATCAAGAGTGCTGTCGCTCGCGACGACCAGGTCATCCCCCGCATCACCGGAGACGGTGCCGGTGCCGTTGCCAATGTTGACCGTGTCGTCGCCCAGGCCACCGCTCACCGCGTTGTTGCCGCCATCGTCGGTGATCAGGTCGCCATCGGCCCCGCCGTCCAGCGTGTCGTCACCCGCTCCACCGGACAGGAAGTCGGCCCCTGTACCGCCGGACAACGAGTCGTCGCCGTCATTGCCGGAGAGCGAGTCCGCGCCGTCGCCGCCGATGATGCTGTCGCCAAGTCCGCCGCCAAGGACCGTGTCGTCGCCGGAACCCGCATCGAAGGGCGCGCCCGCGTCGAAACCGGCCGCGTCCGCGGTCGCCTGATCGACGGGCAGGATAACCATGTCGTCGCCACCCAGCGCGTCGGACGTGTTGCCGTCGTCCAGGTCGAACGGGGTGACCGTGTTGAAATCCACCGTGTCGTTGCCGTCGGTGAACAGGGCATCCGTGCCGTCATTGGTGACGGTGACCGCGACACTGGCCGTGGAGGTGAGCGCGCCGTCGCTGATCGTGTAGCTGATCGTGTCGGTGCCGTAGTAGTTGCCGTTCGGTGTGTAGCTGAGGGTGCTGTCGGGATTGATCGTGACGCTGCCGTTCAGTGCGGAGGCCGCAATGACGGTCAGGACATCGCCGTCGACATCGACATCATTGGCCAGCACGTCGATAGTGGTCGTAGTGTCCTCGACCACCGTGATGGCGTCGTCCGCCGCGACAGGGGCGTCGTTCACCGGGTTGACGGTCAGGGTGACGGTCGCGGTATCGAAGCCGTCCACCCCGTCAAAGACGGTGTAGGTGAAGCTGTCCGGGCCGTTGCGGTTCTCGGCGGGGGTGAACAGGATCCTGTCGCCGACGATCTCCACTGTGCCGTTTGCAGGCTGGGTGACGGCGGTGAGCGTCAGTGCATCGTCGTCGGCGTCGCCGTCATTGGCCAGCACGTCGATCAGCAGTGCCGTGTCCTCGTCGGTGACGACGGCGTCGTCCACGGCGTCCGGGTTGAAGTTGACGATGGTGAGGTTCAGCACCTCGAAATTGCGCACGTCGAGGCCGATCTGCTCGAACTCGAAGGCACGGTCATTGTCGCGGTGCTGATGGTGATACCAGTGCTGGTACCAGTGACCGTGATGGCCGTTGCCATGGCTGTCCTGCGCCAGCACGTCCCGGTAGGCCGCGATGTCGTCGGCGAGCAGGGCCAGCTCCGCCTCCGTCACCTGCAGTTCCAGCGTGTCCTGGCCCTTGCCACCGTCATAGGTGTCGTGGGCGCCCTGGTTGTCGCTGACATTGTGGATGACGCGGTCGTCGTCATCGTCGGCTGCGACGGTGTCATCGCCGGAGCCACCCTGCAGGGTGTCGTTGCCGCGGCCGCCATCGATGAAGTCGTCGCCACGATCGCCGTTCACCAGGTCATCGCCACGGTCAGCGTAGATGGTGTCGTCACATGCCGGCTGCGGCCCGTCGAGGACGCTGATCCGGAAGGTGGCGTCATTGAAGTCATTGTCTCCGCCGCCCAGCAGGTCTTCCCAGGCGAAGTCACCGGGCAGGGCGCCCTCCACCTCGTGGTCCACGCCGTCGCGGTTCAGGGCGGCGTCGGAGAAGAAGACCGTGTCGCGTCCATAGGCGGACTGCAGCGCGCGGCCATCGGCAATGGCCTGCCAGTCCCCGTCGCGGTCCTGGCGGAAGCTGACCTCATCGCCGTCGCGCAGATGCCGGTTCCTGTCGCCACCGTCCGGCAGCAGGAAGAAACCGAGCGAGACCGCGCCATCCAGGTCCTGCGCATCGAGGGAGATCGTGTGGACATCGTCACCGGCATCATCGTCGGAGCACTTCACGTTGCGGAAGATGATGGCGCCGGAGACCGGGTTGCCGGACGCATCGGCCAGGTAGTAGCCGAAGCTGTTGTCGAACCCGGCGCTGCCGCCCAGGAAGTCCACCGAAAGCTCGACCGCATCGAGGCCGGCAATGTCCCAGGTGCCGTTGCTGCCCTGCTGCAGCTCCGTCGGTCCCTGGATGCTGTCGAAACCGTCGCCGTCGCCGCGAATGACATCGTCATCGCGGTCGCCATGGATCAGGTCGCTGCCTGCACCGCCAACCAGGGTGTCGTTGCCCCGGTCGGCCCGGATCACGTCGTCGCCGTCCCCGCCATCGACCAGGTCGTCGCCACGCCCGCCATGGAGGGTATCGTCGCCGCTGCCGCCCAGCACGGTGTCGTCGCCATCCCCGCCATAGGCCCGGTCATCCCCCGCACCGCCGGAAAGCAGGTCATTGCCGTCACCGCCATCCAGCTGGTCATCGCCATTCCCGCCATCCAGCGTATCGTTGCCGTCATCGCCCTGCAGCCTGTCGTCGCCATCGCCGCCGGAGATGCTGTCGTCGCCGTCTCCACCCTGCACCGTGTCACGACCGCCCCCGGCATCGACCGTGTCGTCGCCCCGTCCGGCATCGACCTGGTCGTTCCCGCCGCCTGACATGACCAGGTCGTCGCCGCGACCGGCGTCGATGCGGTCATCATCCTGCCCGGTCGTCACAATGTCGTTGCCGTCCCCGGCATCGACGCGGTTGCGCCCGTCGCCACCCTGGATGCTGTCGTCGCCGCGTCCGCCATCGAGCCGGTCATCGCCACCGGCACCGATCAGCACATCGTCGCCGTCGCCACCGTCAAGCCGGGCATCACCACCGGTTGCGATCAGCGTGTCGTCACCGCGGTTGTCGAAGTGTCCCCGTCCCCGGTTGTCGTGCGAACCGGAGCGCCCGCCGTCATCCCCACGGCGGTTGTTTCTGTATCCCATGGACGGAGACCCCTCGTTGTAACCCGACGTTCAAATCCCCAGCCGACCCCACATCATTAGAGAGTGCATGTTCCGCTCCGGGCAAGCAGGAATCGCAGTTAACGTCAGGAAAAATTCATGAAGATGACGCGAATTCCTGCGATGCTTCTGCGAACACAAGTCATCAATTCATTCATTCATTCATATCGAAGGGGGTATTTATTTGGCGAATGATCAAATTAACACATAAGTAATCAATTCGATTGTCGCGGCGGGTCCGTGTGCTGCCAGAGAAAATACCCGTCCCCGTTGTTTCGCAAGTCGGATGAATTAAAAGCAATATTGCCGTATCTGATGGCCGGGGTATCATCGCACCCGGAAAACATGCGACTGGTTTTCAGGTTCTTCCGACGGTTGTCCGAATACAACCAACCAGCAAGGGTGTCGCGACGACCATGACCCGATTTCGGGGAGAATTGGCGGGAAGCTGAATCACCTGCCGGTTGTTCAGGTCTTCGGGATCGGTCTCGCGTCGGAGACCGCGCGGGCAAATCCACTCCGGCGCGGCCTTGACCGCCTGGAACCCGTCTGCTCCGCCGGCAATCCCCGGTTAGGGGAGATCAGCCAAGCATGTCCACGTGTTCGGTCAGGTGGCGATGGAAGTGGCCGATGGCCTGTTCGTAGCGACCGAATGTCAGGTGGGTGTTGGCGCCGCTCGCGATGTGGGTCTGGATGGTGTGCGCGGCGTCCCGGTCTTCGACCAGCCCGGTATCCTGCACGAAGTTGGCATCGCGGCGCGCCACCTCGACATCGATCGGCTTGCCGTCTTCCGGCTTCAGCGTGACCTGGTAGATCACCCACTGGGTCTCCGTCGGGCTGACCGGTTCCAGGATGATCAGCATGGCGTGGTCGGTCAGGTAGGAGATGTGGGTGTTCGGGAACAGCTGGTAGACGTCCGTCACCATGCCCTTCAGTCGCCGTTCCTCCCGGGGCAGCTTCCTCAGCTTCTCGATCCGGCGGAAGGGGAAGACGATGCGGGAATTGCGCCCGTAGGTCTCGACCACGTTCAGGTTGTCGAAGCCGTAGGGGTAGAACGACTTATTGTGCAGGGCCTTGATGTGATAGCCCTCCATCGAGGTCTCGCCGATCAGCTTCCAGTTCGTCTGGTCGTTGAAGCTGATGGAGTTGAAAAGTTCCTGCTCCGGCGCCAGCAGTTCGGGCAGTTCCGCCAGCGCGCCATCGGACAGCGGCACGTCCTGGGTGACGAAGACCAGCCCCCCGCGTTCCTCCACCGAATGCACCGGCACCAGTCCGTTGTCGGCCTTGTCCAGGCCGGGGAATCCATCCTCGCCCGGGATGTGTTTCAGGCTGCCGTCCAGGCCGTAGGTCCAGGCATGGTAGGGGCAGGCGAAGGAACGCTGGCAGCCCTCCCCACGGGCCACGGCCATGCCGCGATGACGGCAGGCATTGCGGAAGGCACGGGCGACACCGTCGTCTCCACGCACCACCAGCAACGGTGTGCCTGACGCGGTACGTGCGATGAAGGAACCCGGTTCGCGGATCGCGGCGGAGGGGCAGAACGGCACCGGCAGGCGGCGCATCACGGCGAGTTCCGCATCGAACCTTTCCCTGGAGGTGTAGTTCTCCACCGGTTCGCGCCACACACCATGGCCCGCATCGGTCGTCTTGCCGTCGATATGGGCAAAGATGCGGTCGATCAGATCGGCTTCGTTCAGCAACTGTCCCATCGGTTCCTCCCCGAAAACACTCAAAGACACGGACCGGATAGCATCGCGTCCCGGACCCGGCAACCGCGGACGGCGCAACCGGGCTGTGCCTGGCTAGCCCTTGAGGCGGGCCAGGATCGCGGCCATGCGCTCCCGCACGTCCACGATCTCGTAGCTGGTCTCCGCCTCGTAGGTGAGGCCGTCATCAAGACCGGCATTCTCGGACCGGCGGTAGAGGTCCTTGTAGGCGGCTATGGAGCCGGAACTGTTCGCAGCGATGGCACCGGCCAGCTCGGCGACGCGGGCGTCCAGCGCATCGCGGGGCACCGATTCCATGGCCAGGCCATAGGCCGCGGCCTCCGTCCCCGTGATCGTGCGGGCGGTGAAGGACAGTTCCTTCGCCCGCATCATGCCGACCTTCCGCGCCAGCCGCTGCGTCATGCCCCAGGTCGGGCGCAGGCCGATCATCGCGTGGGTGTCGCCGAACTTCGCCTCGTCGGCGCAGATGGTGATGTCGCAGGCCAGCATGATCTCCAGCGCGCCGGTGAAGCAGAATCCGTTGACCTTCGCGATGGTGGCCTGCGGCATCTCCGACAGCAGCTTCTGCACCCGGCGGGCCGCGCTGTTGAGTTCATTGCCGACATCGCCGGCGCTGACATCCTGGCCGCTGGCCTGCAGCGCCTTCAGGTCGACACCGGCTGAGAAGGCGCGGCCCGCGCCGGTCAGCACCACGACGCTGACATCATCGCGGGCGGAGAGTGCAGCCAGTGCGTCACCTGCCTGCCCCAGCAACTCGATGGTCAGCGCGTTCAGCGCGTCCGGCCTGTTGAGGGTGAGTGTGGCGACTCCATCGACCACGTCCTGGATGACAAATTCCTGCGCCACGCGACTGCTCCCCCCTTGTCTGTCGGTTCGCGGCAGTCTTCCATCATTGGCCGTGCGGCTCAACGGTCTGCCGGGCAGGGCCGGGATGCACGACAGCGAGGGCAGGCGGACAGGAAGGAGAAGCGGATGCGCAGCAGCAAGGTGATCCACGTGATCTCCGCCCATGCAGGGGGCGAGGTGGGGGACGTGATCGTCGGCGGTGTCGCGCCGCCGCCGGGTGAGACCCTGTGGCAGCAGCGGGACTTCATCGCCCGCGACGGCACGCTGCGGGACTTCGTGCTGAACGAGCCGCGCGGCGGAGTCTTCCGGCACGTGAACCTGCTGGTGCCGCCAAGGCATCCGGAAGCCGATGCCGCCTTCATCATCATGGAGCCGGAGGACACGCCGCCCATGTCCGGGTCCAACAGCATCTGTGTCGCCACCGTGCTGCTGGAGAGTGGACTGGTGGAGATGCAGGAACCCGTGACCCACCTGACGCTGGAGGCACCGGGGGGACTGGTGCGGGTGACCGCCGACTGCCGGGACGGCAAGGCGGAGCGGATCACCGTGCGCAACCTGCCGAGCTTTGCCTGCCGCACCGGCGTGACGCTGGACGTTACGGGTCTCGGCGCCGTCTCCGTCGACACGGCCTTCGGCGGAGACAGTTTCGTCGTGGTGGACGCGGCTGCACTGGGTTTCGCCATCGTGCCGGAAGAGGCGCGCCAACTGGCGGAGACAGGCATCCGGCTGACCGATGCGGCAAACGAACAGCTCGGTTTCGACCACCCGGCGAACCCCGACTGGCGACACATCTCCTTCTGCCTGTTCGCCGGACCGCTGACCATGACGGAGGAGGGGCTGCATGCCCGCGCCGCTGTCGCGATCCAGCCGGGCAAGATCGACCGGTCCCCCACGGGGACGGCGCTGTCGGCACGGATGGCGCTGCTGCATGCCGAGGGGCGGATGGCGGTCGGCGACCGGCTGGTCGCGGAATCGATCATCGGTTCCCGCTTCGCCGGGCGGATCGTGGAGGCAACGGAGGTCGGCGGCACGCCTGCGATCATTCCGGAGATTTCCGGTTCCGCCTGGCTCACCGGCACGCACCAGCACATGCTGGACCCGTCCGACCCCTGGCCGCGGGGGTATCGGCTGAAGGACACCTGGGGCGTTTAGTCCCGTGCCACAATGGCAGGGTGCGAAGGCGGCCCGAATATATGATAATGTTGCTCTGGCAGGGAATTCTGGACGCTGGTCCTGCCAAGCTCATCGGAGGTCGTTTCCATGCAGGTGGTTGCACCGAAAGTGGTTCCGTTGCGTTGCGATGTATGTGCCATCCGCCATCGTGCGGTCTGTGGCGCACTGTCCAACGATGAACTGGCGATGATGAACTCCATCTCGCGTCAGCGCGTGCTGGCACCGGGGGAGCCGATCCTGAGCGCGGGGGACCAGGTCACCTGGTTCGGCAACATCGTCTCCGGCACCGTCAAGCTGACCAAGCTGTTGAGCGACGGGCGCCAGCAGATTGTCGGACTGCAGTTCCCGCCCGACTTCCTGGGCCGTGCCTTCAAGGAGACCAGTCCCTACTTCGCCGAGGCCGCGACCGAGGTGGAGCTCTGCACCTTCCCCAAGGCGGCCTTCGAGAAGATCCTGAAGGAAAAGCCTGACCTCGAGTTCCGGCTGTTCCAGGACACGCTGGACGAACTGGACGCAGCGCGGGACTGGATGCTGTTGCTGGGCCGCAAGACAGCGGCGGAGAAGGTCGCGAGCTTCCTGGAGATGATCGCCCGCCGCTCGCCCATGATCGGCTGCGCGCATCACGCGAATGACGAGGAGATCCGGTTCCAGATGCCGCTGACCCGGTCGGAAATCGCCGACTATCTTGGGCTGACCATCGAGACGGTGAGTCGCCAGATCGGCAGGCTGAAGGCCGACGGCATCCTGCAGCTGCATGCGACGCGGGAGTTCTCGGTGATGGATATCGAACGGCTGGCCGAGGTCAGCGGCGCTTGACGCGCAGTTCCGCGATCACCTGATCCTCCCAGGCCATGTGACGGCGCATCTGGCTGAAGAAGTGACGCAGCAGGTAGCCGAGCGCGTCGGCGCGGACGTTGTTGTGGCGGGCGGAATAGTCCTCCAGCGCCTCCGCCAGCTCCAGCATGATGGTCTCGTTCTCGTGGTGCTCCGCGATGATCAGGGCCGCGGCCTCGTGCAGCCACTCCCCTTGCGAACCTTCCGCCAGAAGCTCCCGCAGGGTCCGTTCCTCGTGCCGGCAATGGGCGGGAATGCCGAAGCGCAGCAGGGCGACCAGTTCCGGCAGGCTCTCGCGTTGCGGTTCGACGGGCAGGGCATCGGCGATGGCCTCCAGCCGGTCGCACACGGAACGGATCAGCTGATGCTCTGCCCGGAAGCTGGATTCGCTGTCGGCCTCCGCCACCAGCCGCGCGCCCAGCGCCTGCTTCAATGGTGAAAAGGGCAGTTTCTGGTCCATGGATCGAGGCCAATCTCCCGGAGGCTGCGGCAGCCGTTGCTTGGTCAATGAGCGCAAGTGTCTCACATGCGCCCCGGAACGAATTGACTCAGATCAAGGCGACCGGACAGGCCGCCCCCTAATGCTCGGCCATTCAGCTCCCGGAGGGGGCGGAAGCAGAGGGAACTTCCATGGCCAACGTAGTCTTGATCATCCTGCTCGGCCTGGCGGCCGTGGCAGGGCTGTACGGTGCGGCGCGAGGACACGACGCACTCTTCCAGGCCCATGCCTGGGTCATCGTGGCAGCCAGTCTTGTCGCCATCGCCGCGCTGCTGCAGCGGCTGGATCGCCCGACCCGGGCAGAGGCGGCCGACGGCTATGCCGACGGTGTCGTCCGTTTCGGCGTCATCGCCACCGTGTTCTGGGGGGTGGTCGGCTTCCTGGTCGGCCTGGTGATCGCGCTGCAACTGGCCTTCCCCGAGCTCAATCTCGGCTATTCCTACACCAGCTTCGGGCGCCTGCGGCCGCTCCATACCTCTGCGGTGATCTTCGCCTTCGGCGGCAATGCCCTGCTCGCCACCAGCTTCTATGTCGTGCAGCGGACCTGCCGCACCCGGCTGGCGCTGGGCGGGCTGCACTGGTTCGTCTTCTGGGGCTACCAGCTCTTCATCGTGCTGGCGGCCACCGGCTACATCATGGGCGTGACCCAGTCGCGTGAATATGCCGAGCCGGAATGGTACGTCGACATCTGGCTGACCCTGGTCTGGGTGGCCTATCTCGCGGTCTTCCTCGGCACGCTGCTGAAGCGCAAGGAACCGCACATCTACGTTGCCAACTGGTTCTACCTCGCCTTCATCGTCACCGTGGCGATGCTGCACCTGGTGAACAACATGGCCATTCCGGTCTCGTTCCTGGGTTCCAAGAGCTACTCGGCATTCTCGGGCGTGCAGGACGCGCTGACCCAGTGGTGGTACGGCCACAATGCCGTGGGCTTCTTCCTGACCGCCGGCTTCCTGGGCATGATGTACTACTTCGTGCCGAAGCAGGCAGAGCGCCCGGTCTACAGCTATCGCCTGTCGATCATCCACTTCTGGGCGCTGATCTTCCTCTACATCTGGGCCGGTCCGCATCACCTGCACTACACGGCGCTGCCGGACTGGGCGCAGACGCTCGGCATGGTGTTCTCCATCATGCTGTGGATGCCCAGCTGGGGCGGCATGATCAACGGCCTGATGACCCTGTCGGGGGCCTGGGACAAGCTGCGGACCGACCCTGTGCTGCGCATGATGGTTGTCGCCGTCGCCTTCTACGGCATGTCCACCTTCGAGGGGCCGATGATGTCCATCAAGGCGGTGAACGGGCTCAGCCACTACACCGACTGGACCATCGGGCACGTGCATTCGGGTGCGCTCGGCTGGGTCGGCATGATCAGCTTCGGCGCGGTCTACTTCCTGGTGCCCCGCCTGTGGAACCGGGCCGGGCTGTACAGCCTGCGGCTGGTCAGCTGGCACGTGTGGCTCGCCACCATCGGCATCGTCATCTACGCGGCGGCGATGTGGGTCAGCGGCATCACCCAGGGCCTGATGTGGCGCGAATACGACCCCAACGGCTTCCTGGTCTACAGCTTCGCCGAGACGGTCGATGCCATGCACCCCTTCTACGTGATCCGTGCCATTGGCGGCCTGGTCTACATCAGCGGTGCCATCCTGATGGTCTACAACGTCTGGAAGACCATCGTGGGCACCCCCGAAACCCGTGCCGTCAGCGCTGACAGCACCGCAACCGCCACGTCGGCGGCCTGAGGGAGGATCCGATGAAGTTCGATCACTCACGCATCGAGAAGAACGCCACCCTGATGCTGGTGCTCAGCCTCCTGGTGGTGTCCATCGGCGGCATCGTCGAGATCGCGCCCCTGTTCTACATGCAGAACACGATCGAGAAGGTGGAGGGGGTCCGTCCCTACTCCCCGCTCGAGCTGGCAGGGCGCAACGTCTACATCCGGGAGGGCTGCTACAACTGCCACAGCCAGATGATCCGCCCCATGCGCGACGAGGTGGAGCGCTATGGCCACTACAGCCTGGCGGCGGAGAGCATGTACGACCACCCGTTCCAGTGGGGGTCGAAACGCACCGGGCCTGACCTTGCCCGTGTCGGACAGCGCTATTCGAACGAATGGCATGTCCAGCACCTGGTGGATCCCCGGTCGGTGGTGCCGGAATCGGTGATGCCCGCCTACAGCTTCCTGCTGACGGCGGAACTCCGGACCAGCGACATTGCCGACCACCTGAAGGCCAACCGTGCAGTCGGCGTGCCCTATGACGACGCCATGATCGAGGCGGCGGAGGCGGACATGCGCGCCCAGGCCGATCCGGACGGGGACTGGGACGGGCTGCTGGCCCGCTACCCCAAGGCCCAGACCGGTGACTTCGACGGCAATCCCCGCGCCCTGACCGAAATGGACGCGCTGGTCGCCTACATGCAGATGCTCGGCACCCTGGTGGACTTCTCCGCCTATCGGGCCGACGAGAACTACAGGTGAGCATGATGGATCATGAAACACTGCGGCATCTGGCCGATACCTGGGGTCTGGTCTTCCTGGTCGTGACCTTCACCGTTGCAGTCGCAATCCTGTTCCGGCCCGGAGCGGGCAGCTACTACCGCAAGTGCGCGGAACTGCCCCTGAAGGATGATCGGAAGCCTGACGAGCAGGAGCCTGGCAAATGAGCACCAAGCACACGGACGAGGTGACCGGCGTCGATACCACCGGTCACGAATGGGACGGCATCCGCGAACTCGACAACCCGCTGCCGCGCTGGTGGCTGTGGACCTTCCTGATCTGCATCGTGTGGGCCATCGGCTACATGATCTTCTATCCGGCGGTGCCGCTGGTGAACGAGGCGACGCCCGGCGTGCTCGGCTATTCCAGCCGGGGGGAGGTGCACCAGGACATCCGGGAGGCCCGTGACGCGCAGTCGGCGATGATCTCCCGGATGGAGGACCTGCCGCTGGCAGACATCCGCGCCGATGCCAACCTGCTGCAGTTCGCCATGAATGGCGGCCGCGCGGCATACTCCGTCAATTGTTCCCAGTGCCATGGTTCGGGTGCTGCCGGTTCCCCCGGCTATCCCAACCTGAATGATGACGAATGGATCTGGGGTGGTGACCTGCAGGCCATCGCCACCACGCTGCAGCACGGCATCCGTCATCCGGGCGACGACGAGACCCGCTTCTCCGAGATGCCGGCCTTCGGTCGCGACGGGCTGCTGGGGCGGCAGGAGATCAGGGCAGTGGCCAACCATGTCCTGGCGATTGCCGGTCAGCCGCATGACGCCGACCTGGCCGAGGCAGGCGGCGAACTCTACACCGACAACTGCGCCGCCTGTCACGGTGACGCCGGGAAGGGTGACCGGGAGCAGGGGGCCCCGAACCTGACGGACGCCATCTGGCTCTATGGCGGGACCGAGGCGGAGATCGCCCGCCAGATCCACGATCCGCGTCATGGCGTGATGCCTGCCTGGGGGGACCGGCTCGACCCGGTGACGATCAAGCAGCTCACCATCTACGTCCACTCGCTTGGTGGCGGGGAGTAGCAGACCGTGGCCAGCAAGGATGCCAATCCAGCGATTGACGGCGTCGCCCGGATCGATGTGGAGGCGGTCAACAGCCGCCAGCACCGGTCCCTCTACAAGGCACGCGAGTCGATCCATCCCATGCGGGTCTCCGGAACGTTCCGGCGGCTCAAGTGGTGGATCATGGGGGTCCTGCTGGCCATCTACTACGTGACGCCCTGGCTGCGCTGGGACCGCGGCGAGGGGATGCCGGACCAGGCGGTGCTGGTGGACCTGGAGCACCGCCGGTTCTTCTTCTTCTTCATCGAGATCTGGCCGCAGGAATTCTACTACGTCGCCGGCATGCTGATCATGGCCGGTATCGGCCTGTTCCTCGTGACCTCCGTGCTGGGGCGGGCCTGGTGCGGCTATGCCTGCCCGCAGACGGTCTGGGTCGATCTCTATGTCCATGTCGAGCGCTGGCTGGAGGGGGACCGGAACGCCCGCTTCCGCCTCGACAAGGCGCCTTGGAATGCCGCGAAGATCCGCAAGCGTTTCAGCAAGTACATCATCTGGCTGCTGATCGCCGTGGCCACCGGGGGTGCCTGGGTCTTCTACTTCGCCGATGCGCCGACCCTGTTCGTGAAGCTGTTCACGCTGGAGGCCTCGGCGATCGCCTACGCGACCGTCGGCATCCTGACCGCCACGACCTTCGTGTTCGGAGGCTTCATGCGCGAACAGGTCTGCACTTACATGTGCCCCTGGCCGCGCATCCAGGCCGCGATGATGGACGAGAATTCCCTCACCGTGACCTACCAGGACTGGCGCGGGGAGCCGCGCGGGCGGCACCGCAAGGCGGCGGACGCGTCGCTGCTGGGGGACTGCATCGACTGCAACCAGTGTGTCGCGGTCTGTCCGATGGGCATCGACATCCGGGACGGACAGCAGCTGGAATGCATCAACTGCGCGCTCTGCGTCGATGCCTGCAACAACATCATGTCGCGGACCGGCGGGACGCCCGACCTGATCTCCTACACCACGCTGAAGAGCTACGAGGCCAATGCGGCCGGACGGCCGGCGTTGCCGCTTAAACGGACCATCTTCCGCGCCCGCACGCTGGTCTATGCCACGCTGTGGTCCTGCATCGGCCTGGCCATGCTGTTCGTGCTGTTCACCCGTGACCGGCTGGACGTGAACGTGCTGCGCGACCGCAATCCGCAGTATGTCGTGCTGGCCGACGGCAGCATCCGCAACGGCTACACGGTCAAGATCCTGAACATGGAGCAGGAGCAGCGGCGCGTGCTGCTGCAGATCGCGGAACTGCCCGAGGCGCTGATGACCGTTGTCGGCCAGGACCAGTGGCCGAGCCGCACCCGGGAGTTCGTGCTTGAGGCCGACCAGGTGCAGCAGTTGCGTATCTTCGTGGCGGTGCCGCGTGACGCGGTGGAACCGGGCGCGCACAGCTTCCGCTTCTCCGTGACGGATCTGAGCGGGATCGAGCAGGCCCATTACGGTGCGATCTTCAGGGCACCGGAGGAGTAGGACGATGAGTGCAATGTCTGTCGGCAAGCCCTTCACCGGACGCCGGATGCTGATCTGCATCCTTGCCTTCTTCGGCGTGATCATTGCCGTGAACATGGTGCTGATGACGCTGGCGCTGCGTACCGACAATGGCCTGGTGGTCAAGAACAGCTATGTCGCCAGCCAGAACTTCAACCGGGACCAGGCAGAGGCGCGGATGCAGGCGGCGCTGAACTGGTCGGTGGCGCTGCAGCGGCAGGACGGGCGCCTGACCATGACCTACCGCGATGCCGGCGGCGAACCGCTGCGTGACCTGCAGGTCGCGGGGCGGGTCGGACGACCGGTCACGGCACGCGATGACCGCGCGATCGTGCTGACGGAGGCAGGACAGGGCCGCTACACGGCCGAACTGCCGCTGGCCTCCGGCTACTGGGACATCGACCTGACCGCGACCGACGCCGACGGGCAGAGGTTCCGGCGCATCTTCCAGGTCCTGGTGGGAGAGGACGGATGAGCTGCTGCACCTCCGGCACCGCCTGCGCCCCGGCGCCACGCAAGCAGGCTGAGACAGGCAGGGCCGCCAGCGTCCTGGAACTGATCATTCCTGGTGTCCACTGTGCCGGCTGCATTTCCCGCATCGAGGGCGCGGTGAACGGTCTGCCGGGTGTCGAGAGCGCCAGGCTGAACCTGTCTACCCGGCGTCTGCGGGTGGGGCTTGCCGCCGGCGCAAGCGGTGACGCGGTGATCCCGGCGGTCGAGGCACTCGGCTATGAATGCCGTGCCTTCAGTGCGGCGGAAGCCGGATCGGCGGCGCAGGACCGGCAGGGCCGTGAACTGCTGTTCGCGCTGGCGGTGGCAGGCTTTGCTGCCGGAAACGTGATGCTGCTGTCCGTCTCCGTCTGGTCGGGCGCGGAGGGGGCGACCCGCGACCTGTTCCACTGGATCTCCGCCCTGATCGCGCTGCCCGCGATCCTCTATGCCGGCCGGCCCTTCTACCGCTCCGCCTGGCGGGCGCTGAAACGGCGCAGCCTGAACATGGACGTGCCGATCTCGCTGGCGGTGCTGCTGGCCGGTGGCCTCAGCCTCGACGCCGCGCTCTCGGGCGGGGAGGAAGCCTTCTTCGACGCTGCAGTCATGCTGCTGTTCTTCCTGCTGGTGGGCCGCTACCTCGACCACCGGGTCCGCGCCCGCGCCCGCGACACGGTCGGGCAACTGCTGTCGCTCATGGCCTCCCAGGCCACCCGGCTGACGGGGCAGGGGCAGGAACGCGTGCCGGTGGAGAACATCAATGCCGGTGACCTGGTCCGCGTCGCTGCCGGTGAGCGCGCGCCGGTCGATGGCCGGATCGTCGAGGGGCAGGGCGACCTCGACCGCTCCATCGTGACGGGCGAGGCCATGCCGGTGACCCTCGGTCCCGGCGACAGCGTGGAGGCTGGAACGCTGGTCCTCACCCGGCCGCTGACCCTGCGTGCCACCGCCGTCGGGCAGAACACCTTCCTGGCCCAGGTCGTGCGGCTGATGGAGGAGGCGGAGAGCGGTCGCGCGCGCTACCTGCGTCTCGCCGACCGGGCCGCGCAGGTCTATGCCCCGGTGGTGCACCTGGTGGCGCTGCTGACCTTCATCGGCTGGATGTTCGTCACCGGCGGGGACTGGGGGCAGTCGCTCTGGATCGCGGTCTCCGTGCTGATCATCACCTGTCCCTGTGCCCTCGGTCTCGCCGTGCCTGCCGTGCAGGTGGTGGCAAGCGGCGTGCTGTTCGGGAAGGGCATCCTGATCAAGGACGGCACGGCGCTGGAGCGGCTGGCGGAGGCACGGCGGGTGGTGCTGGACAAGACCGGCACCCTGACCAGTGGCCAGCCGCAGGTGATCGGCAGCGACATGTCGCCCGCCGCGATGGATCTCGCCCGGGTGCTGGCCGCGCACAGCCGCCATCCGCTGGCGCAGGCGCTGCTGGCGGGGCAGCAGGGGAATTCGGCTGCCGCTCCGGTCGTGGCAGACATCACCGAACATCCCGGCCAGGGCATGTCCGGCACCGCGGACGGCCAGACCGTCCGGCTGGGCAGCCGGGCCTTTGCCGGACCGCAGGCCGGCACCGCCGCGCCGCGTGGCATGGAACTCTGGCTGTCCGTCGGTGGCGTGGTGCAGGGGCATTTGCTGCTGGCGGACACGCTTCGCGACGGTGCGGTGGCGACCATCGCGGAACTGCAGCGGGACGGTTTCGCGCCGATGCTGCTTTCCGGTGACAATGCCGTATCCGTCGCGGAGACGGCGCGGGCCGCCGGTGTGACCGACTGGCAGGCGGAGCAGCGCCCGGAGGACAAGATCGCCGCGATCAGGGCGCTGACGGCGGCGGGGCAGAAGCCGCTGATGGTCGGCGACGGCATCAATGACGGCCCGGCGCTGGCCGCGGCCCATGTCTCCATGGCGCCGGCCAGTGCCTCCGACCTGGGACGCGCGGCCGCCGACATCGTGTTCCTGTCAGACCGCCTCGACGCGGTGACCGAGGCAATGCGGATCGCCAGGCAGGCGCGGGCCCTGATCATCCAGAACTTCGGGCTGGCGCTGGCCTACAACCTGATTGCCGTGCCGGTTGCGGTGCTGGGCGGTGCGTCACCCCTTGTCGCGGCCATCGCCATGTCGTCCTCTTCGGTGGTGGTCACGCTGAACGCGCTGCGCCTGCGGTTGCCGCGTGTCGCCATGCGGCGCAACCGCGCCATCCGCAAGGGGGCCACGGCGGTGAGGGAGGTTCCGGCATGAACGTGCTGATCTATCTGGTTCCGGTCGCGCTGCTGCTGGGCGGCGTGGGACTGGCCGCCTTTGTGTGGGCGCTGCGTTCGGGACAGTTCGATGACCCGGACGGGGCGGCGGAGCGCATCCTGCTGGACGACGACTAGCTCGTTCCATCACGCGACGGAATAGCACCGGCCCGCTGCCGCCACTGAACGGCCAGCCTGCTACAGGCCCCTGATCCTGCTGCGAGGGCGCAAGGCGACAAGGTGTTGTTCGTTGACTTGGGGTGGCGTGGCTACCCACTCTTGCACGGACAGGGGCCGCCGCGCCGACCGTGTTCCGGCCCTGCACCATGGGAGATCGGGGCATGAGCGAGGACCTGGCAACGCGCATTGACCGTCTTGAGTCCATCGAGGCGATCAAGAAGCTGAAACACATCTACATGAACGAATGCGATCTCGGCTACCTGCCGGACAAGCTGGGGCCGATGTTCGTGGACGAGGCCGTCTGGACAAGTGCCGTGTTCGGGCACCATGCGGGCCGCGCCGCCATCGAGGAGTTCTTCGGCGGCATTTCCTCCCAGATCGTCTTCGCCGCGCACCTGGCGATGAACTTCGTGATCGAGGTGGATGGCGACACCGCCACCGGGCAGTGGCGCATCCTGATGCCCTGCACGATGATGGAGGACGGCCAGAAGGTCAGCCGCTGGATCCTGGGCGACTATGACGAGACCTATGTCCGCCGCGACGGCAAGTGGCTGTTCTCGAAGATCGACTTCCTGGTCAACTTCAACGTTCCGAGCCTGGAGAGCTGGGCCGGAACCGAAGTCGTGCGCGGGCCCTGACCACGATGGCCCGCACAGCCCTGTTCAGCCCCATCCAGGTGCGCGGACAGACCTTCAAGAACCGTGTCGCAATTGCCCCCATGTGCCAGTACTCGGCCGTGGACGGGATGCTGAACGACTGGCACCTGACCCACCTGAACCAGTTTGCCATGGGCGGCGCGGGACTGGTGATCATGGAGGCGACGGCGGTCGAGAAGCGCGGCCGCATCACCTGGGGCGACAGCGGCCTCTGGTCGGACGCGCACATGGAGCCGATGTGGCCCGTGGTGCAGCAGGTGAAGGCGCGCGGTGCCGCCATCGGCATCCAGCTGGCCCATGCCGGGCGCAAGGCCAGCATCAGCCGCCCCTGGGAGGGGGATTGCCCGCTCTCGCCGCGGGAGATCGCGAAGGGGGAGGTGCCGTGGGAGACCGTGGGCGCCAGCCCGGTCGCCTTCGATGACGGCTGGATCGTGCCGCACGAGCTCTCGGCCAGCGAGATCGCGGACATGGTCGACAAGTGGGCCGACGCAACGCGGCGGGCGGAGAAGCTCGGCTTCGACATGGTGGAGATCCACAGCGCCCATGGCTATCTCAGCCACAGCTTTCTCTCCCCGCTCTCCAACCGGCGCAGCGATGGCTATGGCGGCGACCGGAACGGGCGGATGCGCTTCACGCTGGAGGTGGTGGAGGCCGTGCGGGCCGCCTGGCCGGACGACAAGCCGTTGTTCCTGCGCATCTCCTGCGTTGATGGCAAGCGGGATGGCTGGGACATTGCCGACTCGGTGGAACTGGCGAAACGGGCGAAGGCGCTGGGGGTCGACGTGATCGACTGCTCCTCCGGCGGCATTGCCGGGTATGGCGAGAACACGCTGCCGCCCTCCACGCCGGGCTACCAGGTCGGGCACGCCGCCACGATCCGGCGGGAGGCGGAGATCATGACCCAGGCTGTCGGTCTGATCACCGATCCGGCGCAGGCAGAGACCATCCTGCGCTCCGGTGCCGCCGATTTCACCGCCCTGGCGCGGGAGGTGCTGCACGACCCCTACTGGGCGCGGCATGCGGCGCTGGCGCTGGGCGAACCGGACGCCTTCGCGGACTGGCCGGTGCAGTACGGCCACTGGCTGGCCATGCGCGCCAGGGGCATGTTCGGCGGACGTGCCGGGGACTCCGATACCGAGAACCTGAAGAAGGCCGGGAACTGACACAGGCACTGGAACAGGCACTGAAACAGGAAGAGGGCAGGTCAGATGGGAGAACGCAGACCGATCACTGCGGAGACCGTGGCGGCAGTGGCGCGGGAGAATGCGGGACATCCGCTGGAACCGGAGCGCGCGGCTGCGTATGCGGAGGCGCTGGAACCGATCCTCGGCATGATGCAGCAGTTGCGCGCCCTGCCGCTGAAGGACGTGGAACCCGCGCCGGTCTTCACCCCGGTGGAGGGCAAGCCCCATGACTGACCTGACCCGCCTGGATGTCGTTGAACTGGGTGTGCTGATTGCCGGTCGGCAGGTCTCCCCGGTGGAGGTCACCGAAGCCTTCCTCGCCCGCATCGAACAGAAGAACGCCGAACTGAACGCCTTCGTCACCCTGACGCCGGACGCGGCCCGCGCTGCCGCGAAGGCCGCCGAGGCGGAGATCATGGCCGGTGGCTATCGCGGTGCCCTGCACGGCATCCCGCTGGGGCACAAGGATCTCTACGCGACGTCAGGAGTCAGGACCACCGGCGGCTCCCGCGTGCTGGCCGACAATGTGCCGGTGGAGGATTCCACGGTCGCGGCACGCCTGTCAGCGGCGGGCACGGTGATGCTGGGGAAGCTCAACACCCACGAGTTCGCCTATGGCCCGACCAACGAGAACTCCATGTTCGGCCCCACCCGCAACCCCTGGAACACCGACCGCATCACCGGCGGGTCCAGCGGCGGTTCCGGCGCAGCGGTGGCGGGTGGGCTGGCCCCCATCGCTTCGGGCAGCGACACCGGCGGCTCCATCCGCATGCCCGCGGCCTGCTGTGGCCTGACCGGACTGAAACCGACCTATGGCCGGGTCAGCCGTGCGGGTATCCTGCCGCTCTGCTGGTCCATGGACCATGCCGGGCCACTGGCACGCTCCGCCATGGATGCGGCAATCTTCCTTGGTGCGGTGGCGGGGCACGATCCGCGTGACGCCGCCTGCGCCGACCGGCCCGTGCCGGACTATGCGGCCTCCCTGACCGGCGACATCAAGGGCCTCAGGATAGGTATTCCGCGTCGCTACTTCTTCGACAGGGCACAGGCCCGGGTGGTTGGCCTGGTCGATGCCGCGCTGGCCGAACTGGCCGCGCTTGGGGCGGAACTGGTGGAGGTCGACATCCCCCACATCGAGGCCGCGGCGGCCGCCGCCATGGCGATCTATGTCTCGGAGGCCACGGCCTATCACGACGATACCCTGGACGACCGCGCCGACCTGTACACGGAGCAGGTGCGGGCCTTCCTGGAGATCGGTGACCAAATGCTGGCCAAGGACTACCTGCACGCCCAGCGCTACCGCACCCTGCTGGGGACCGAGGTCGCGCGGATCATGGCGGACGTGGACGTGCTGGCCACCCCCGGCATTGCCCATACCGCAACACCCCTGGGACAGGAGATGGTGGACATCAACGGCACGGAGGACGCGGTCTTCGGCGCCATCCTGCGCAATACCGAGCCCTTCGACCTGACCGGCCAGCCGGCCATCGTCATTCCCTGTGGCCTGGCAGAAGACGGCATGCCCGCCAGCCTCCAGCTCGCCGGCCGGCCCTTCGAAGAGGTCACGATCCTCAATGCCGCCCATGCCTACCAGCAGGCAACGGACTGGCATCGGGCAAGGCCGGATATGTGAGACTCCGGGTCTGAGACCCGGTCATGGCCGGAAACAGTGGTGTCCGCCTGGAGCGAACCTTCAGCGGTCCAGATGGGGTTTCATGTCCGCGCGATCGAGCAACCGCTGCGTCTCCCGCTCCACCAGCCGCGACATCCTGAGAACGGGGAAACCCATCATGTGCCGCGCCGTATGGGTGGTGGCGATCTCCTTGTAGCAGGCGATCAGCCCGTCACTCAGTTCACAGATCGAGACCCCCTCGAAGCCGGCCCGCACGCCCTTCGAATCCGGCAGACGCGAATTCCAGCTGAACAGGTATCGGGCGTAGCCCACCCCGTCCTGCTCCACCGGCTCGTGGAACGTCCAGCGGAAGTTCTCTCCGTCGCGGTGGAAGAAATCCGAGAACAGGCGCGCGATCTCCGTCCTGCCTTCGAACGCGCCATAGAAATCGTCGTTGTAGACACCGTCCGGCGTGAAACAGGCGGCGGCCTCCTCGAAGGCGCCGCGGCAAACCGCATCGCCCATGCGGCCAATCAGGTCTCCGAATGACATCACGTTTCCTCCCCAGGAAATATGGTCTGCGACGATAGGCTGCCGAATCGGGGCTGTCCATTCGCTGCCGTCGAAGGTCCCGAGGCGGTGGGCGAACCTGCAGGCTGAGATTGCTGGCACCCGGTTCCATGCAATATTCTACCTGGCAACACCCTGCGCAAATGCCGAAGCAGGCCGGGTGTTGCGGGACATTCTCGGTTCCTTGCGACAGCATGAGACATAGAATCAAGAGAATGTGATCGTGGGTCGATATCCACCAGGTCTGATCCGGAGCGATGCCCTAATTAACACTCCCTTTATGTTTTTTGCGTCCAATCAGATGCACGGCCCGCCGGTGAAGTAGCAGGTCTGTAGCGGGTTTCTGCCTGGGCGTTGCGTGCTCGGGTTCCTGATCGAGAAGAATTCACGATTCCGGATTTGAGTGGTTCCGATGATGACGGCACGCAGACCTTTCCCGATCCTGATTGCTCTGGTGCTGCTGCTGCTGGCCCTGGTGATCGCCCCCGCTTCCGCCCAGTCGCCGCAGCGCGCGAAGGTGGCTGCATCATCGACGGCGATCCTGATCTGGCTGGCCAAGGATCTCGGCTACCTGGACAACGTTCCGGTCGATGTCGAGAGGATGACGTCGGGGATCGCGACCGGCCAGGCGGTGATGGATGGCACGGCGCAACTGGCCACCTCATCGGATTTTGCCTTCACGGCGCGTGTGCTGGAGCATGATCACATGCGGCTGCTGGCGACGATGTCCTCGTCCCAGACCGCGAAGCTGATTGCACGCGCCGCCGCCGTCGGGGAGGAACCTGTTGACCTGAAGGACCTGCGCTACGCGGTGACGCGGAACGCTGTCTCGCACTTCTTCCTGTCCGATTACCTCGCTCTTCATGGCCTGGAAATCTCGGATGTCGACGTGGTCTTCCTGCCCGCGACGGAAATCGTCGTTGCGATGGAAGAGGGCTCGGTCGATGCGGCGCTGGTCTGGGAGCCCCATGTCTCCCGCATCGCGAGCAGCCTGTCCGGTGAGGTCATCTACTTCGAGGACCAGCTCGACCAGTTCTACTACTTCTGCCTCT
Source organism: Minwuia sp. (assembly GCA_965228535.1). Taxonomy (GTDB): domain Bacteria; phylum Pseudomonadota; class Alphaproteobacteria; order Minwuiales; family Minwuiaceae; genus Minwuia. Next base: position 1,479,635 of record CBDDHU010000004.1, read on the forward strand.
ATGGCTCGGGCGACTGGATCGAGAACAACCTGCAGACTGCGGCCGGCTTCCTCGCGGCACTGAAGCAGGCAGAGCAGTACGCCCAGGCGCGCCCGGAAGAGTCGATTGACCGGCTCTCCCGTTTCCTCGACATCGAACGCGAGGTCCTGGCCCGGATCTGGCGCAGCCATACCCTGCGGGTCCTGATCCCGCAGGACCTGCCTACGGTCCTCGAAGCGCATACGGAATGGCGGATGACCGAGGGGCTCGTGGGTTCCGAACAGATACCGAATGTCCTGGAATTCCTCGACATGCGGCCGCTGCAGGCTGTCTCGCCTGCCTCCGTGCACGTACTGAACTGACGTTTCCCGCATGCGCCTTCGCACGAAATTCTACTGTTCCTTCGTGGCGGTCACGCTCGTGATCATCGTGGTCGGCGTTGCCCTATACGTCACGACAACGGACCTTGCGCGGACGCGCAACGATCACGCCGTGGCGAGCCAGATGCAGGCGGACCTGGGTGCCATGAAGCAGCTGGTCTACGAGTACTCGCGGTTCAACGCGGCCCGCAGTGACCAGCAATGGGGCGCGACCGTGACCCGGTTGATGCAGCTTGCCGAGACCCTGCGCGATGACTCGGGCAATGTGGTTACCGGTGTTGATGAACTGGTCACGCGCCTGCACAGCGCGACCCCCGTGTTCGGTCACCTGCGACAGACGATCAACGACGAGGAACCTTCGGAGCGACGGCGCAATGCGGTGGTGGGCCGACTGATCACTATCCTGAACGCCGCCAGTGCGCGGGTTGACGAGATCGTGGTGGACACTCGGGCGCTGGAGGAGGAGATCGTCAATCGCAGCCTCTACATCGTTCTGATCATGATGTCGGTCATCATGCTCTCCGGCCTGGGTATCGTGACCGGGATGACGCGGCAGATCCTGCCCTCCGTGGACCGGATCAAGAGCGTGGCCATGCGGATCGGTGGTGGCGATGTCGCGACGCCGGTGAATTCGCGGGGCGATGACGAGTTCGGGGATATCGAGAAGGCACTGGAGTCCATGCGCGCGAGCCTGGAGGCGAACCATCGCCACCTCGACGATGCGAGGCAGGAGGCCGAGGTCGCCAACGAGTCGAAGTCGCTGTTCCTGGCCAACATGAGCCATGAGCTTCGCACCCCGCTGAACGCCGTGATCGGTTTCTCCGACATCCTCTCGACCCAGGGCAGGCAGGCGGCTGATCCCCAGAAGACCAGGGATTATGCGGAGAACATCGCGCAGGCCGGGCGTCACCTGTTGAGCCTGATCAACGACCTGCTCGATTTCGCCAAGATCGAGGCACACCGGATCGAACTGGCCGACGAGCCCTTCCACATCGCGGACGAAGTCACGGGCATCCGGTCGGCGTTTGCGGTCCTGGCCGCCGAGAACAACGTGGACCTGGAACTGACGGACGACGGATCGGATGTGGTCGTGAGTGGTGACTCGGTCCGTTTCAGGCAGGTCCTCTACAACCTGATCTCGAACGCCGTGAAGTTCGGCGCGAACGGCCAGGTCAGGGTCTCGACATCGTCGATACGGGAAGCCGACAACCGGATCCGGACGAAGATCGAGGTCAGGGATTCCGGCATCGGCATCCCGGCAGACCGCATCGACGCGATCTTCAACCCGTTCTCGCAGTCCGACAGCTCGATCACCCGCAGGTTTGGCGGGACCGGGCTTGGCCTGCCGATCTCCCGCACGCTTGCCAGGCTGATGGGGGGCGATGTGACCGTCAGCAGCAAGCCGGGCGCCGGCTCGGTGTTCACGGCGAGCTTCGTCTTCGAGGAGTTCGTCGAAGCGGGCGATGGTGCCGCATCCGAGGCCATGGAGGTTGCGGAACCCGTCATCGAGACCACGCTGTCCGTCCTGGCGGTGGATGATGTCCCCTCCAACCGCGCCGTCATCCATGACATGCTGACGGAACTGGGTTGCAGGCCCACGGTGTTCGAAAACGCCCGTGATGCGATCGACTGGCTGCGCGCCAACGATGCAGACGTGATCCTGATGGATATTCACATGCCCGACATGGACGGAGTCACCGCGGCCAGGGAAATCCAGGGCATGAAGGGCGGGAAGGCAGACATTCCGATCCTTGCATGGACCGCGGACGTCACCAGCGGGCAGAGGCTGATGGATGGTGCCGTGGACTGGGCTGGCGTGCTGACGAAGCCGGTTCCGCGTGAAGCCCTTTCCGTCGCACTCACCCGGATCGCGAGGATGCAGGAGGCGGCCTGAACCGCGCGCACCCTGCTGTCGCACGCCCGTTCCATGTGCCGTTCTGCGCCGAAAGGCCGGTGTTCCGGTGCTGGACCGTTCCACCCCGCATCACCCTGTGCTACAGCCAGAGCAGGCTGGGTGAGGCAGGACCGATCATGAGCGACACAGGCGAGGCATCTGCTGCGGCGGAGGAGGAGAAGCTGGTGCTGACGCCGTCGCGGCAGTTCGGTGACTGGCTGCGGGAGATGAATGTCAGCCTGGGGTTCTCCACCTACCAGGCCGGGAAGATGTTCCTGATCGGGCGGCGCGACGATGCCCGTCTTTCCGTGTTCGAGCGGACCTTCAATCGCTGCATGGGCATGTGGTCTGACGGCCAGACCATCTGGCTGAGCTCGCTCTACCAGCTCTGGCGGTTCGAGAACATCCTGCCCGCCGGCCAGACCCACCAGGACTATGACCGGGTGTACGTGCCACAGCTCGGCTACACCACCGGCGACATCGACACCCACGACATCGGCGTGACGGCGGAGGGGAAGGTGAACTTCATCGCCACCCTGTTCGGCTGCATCGCGGAGCCGAGCGAGCGGTTCTCTTTCAAGCCGGTCTGGAAGCCGCCCTTCCTGTCGAAACTGGCGGCGGAGGATCGCTGCCACCTGAACGGCCTCGCCATGCGCGACGGCAAGCCGGGCTTCGTCACGGCGGTCAGCCGCTCCGACGTTTCCGACGGCTGGCGCGACCGGCGCACCGATGGCGGCATCGTCATGGACGTGGCCAGCGGCGAGATCGTGGCGCAGGGCCTGTCGATGCCGCACAGCCCGCGCTGGCACCGGGGCAGGCTGTGGCTGTCGAATGCCGGTACCGGGGAGTTCGGCCATGTCGACCTGGAGACCGGCAGGTTCGAACCCGTGGCCTTTTGCCCCGGCTTCCTGCGCGGCCTGGCGATGATCGGCGACTACGCCGTGGTCGGCCTGTCGAAGCCGCGCGAGAACCGCACCTTCAGCGGCCTGCCGCTGGATGACCGGCTGCGCCAAGCGGATGCGGAGCCGCGCTGCGCCATCTATGTCATCGACCTGCGCACCGGCGACGTGGTGCACTGGCTGCGCATCGAGGGCGTGGTCGAGGAACTCTACGACGTGACCGTGCTGCCCGGGGTGAAGCGCCCCATGGCCATCGGCTTCGTCAGCGACGAGATACGCCGTATCCTGACCGTGGACGACACGGACTGGGACGGCTGAACGCGCTGCCGGGCTGCCCTGCCAAACATTTCCAACGACCAGACCACAGGACCGAACCATGACTGACAGCAAACCCTCCATCGCCGTACTCGGCGGCACCGGTGACCTTGGCGGCGGACTGGCGCTGCGCTGGGTGCGGGCCGGGTACCCGGTGATCATCGGCAGCCGCACCGCGGAAAAGGCGGAGGCTTCGGCGGTCGAACTGAACGGCCGTTTCGCCGGTGCGGCCGTGCGGGGCATGGACAACATCGCCGCCGCCGCCGCAGGCGAGATCGTGGTCATGACCGTGCCGTTCTCCAACCACCGCTCCACCCTGGAATCGGTGAAGGACTCGGTGCAGGGCAAGATCGTTGTGGATGTCACCGTGCCGCTGGTACCGCCGAAGGTCAGCCGCGTGCAGATGCCGCCGGAAGGCTCCGCCGGCAAGGCGGCGCAGGACTTCCTCGGGCCGGACGTGCAGGTCGTCTCCGCCTTCCAGAATGTCGCCGCCGACCACCTGGCGGACCTGGAGCATGACCCGGACTGCGACGTGCTGGTGGCCGGCAATGTCGTCGCGGCGCGGGAGCAGGTGATCGCGCTGGTGGAAGCCTGCGGCATGCGCGGCTTCCATGTCGGTCCCATCGACAATGCGGCGGTGGCCGAGGCGCTGACCTCCGTGCTGATCTTCATGAACAAGCGCTACAAGAGCCCCGGCGCGGGCATCCGCATCACCAACCTACCGGACATGGACTGACCTGACCGGGGCCAGGGGACCGACCCACGATGCGCAGACTTGAGCTGATCGGGCTGGAAGGCCTGCCGGAAGTGCTGCCCGGCGCGGACCTGGGGGCGATGATCCGGGTGGCCGCCGAACAGGATACCGGGGGGCTGCGCGACGGCGACATCGTCGCCGTGGCGCAGAAGGTGATCTCCAAGGCAGAGGACCGCTACGTGGTGCTGGAGCAGGTGCAGCCCGGCCCGCGTGCCATCCGCATCGCCGCCCAGTGCGCCAAGGATCCGCGCCAGGTGGAGGTGGTGCTGTCGGAGGCATCGGAGGTCGTGCGTCACCGCCCCGGCGTGCTGATCGTGCGTCACCGCCTCGGGCACGTGCTGGCCAATGCCGGGATCGATGCCTCCAACGTGCCGCGCGACGGGCAGGGGCGGGAACGTGTGCTGCTGCTGCCGCTGGACCCGGACGGCAGCGCCGCCGCCCTGCGTGACGACCTGCGCCGCGGAACCGGTGCCGATGTCGGCGTGATCATCAATGACAGTCCGGGCCGGGCCTGGCGGGTCGGCAGCGCCGGAATTGCCATCGGGGTGGCCGGCGTTCCGGCCATGCAGGACCTGCGCGGCGAGTTCGATCGCGACGGGCGGGAGCTGCAGTCCAGCGAGCTTGGTGTCGCCGACGAGATCGCCGCCGCAGCCTCCATCGTCATGGGGCAGGGGGCGGAGGGGGTGCCGGTGGTCATCGTGCGCGGCATGCGTTTCGCCGGGCGTGACGGCACCGCGGACGAACTGGTGCGCCTCCCGCTGATGGACCTGTTCCGGTGAGCGGCGGGGGTGGCATCACCTACCTTTCCGGCGGTGTCGGCGGGGCGAAGCTGGCGCTGGGCCTGGCGAAGGTGTTGCCGGCGGAGGACCTGGCGGTCATCGCCAACACCGGTGACGATTTCGACCATCTGGGGCTGCGGGTCTGTCCGGACATCGACACGCTGGTCTACACGCTCTCGGGCCGTGCCAACCTGGCCCAGGGCTGGGGGCGACAGGACGAGAGCGACGGCTTCATGACCGCGCTGCGGGAACTGGGCGGGCCGGACTGGTTCTTCCTCGGCGACCGGGACCTGGCGATGCACGTGGAGCGGACGCGGCGCATGCGGGCGGGCGGTCGGCTGACGGACGTGACGGCGGAACTGGCGGGGGCGCTGGGCATCGGCCCGCGCATCCTGCCGATGACCGATGTTGCCGCCCCGACCATCATCGACACCGTCGATGGGCCGGTGGCGTTCCAGGACTATTTCGTGCGCCAGCGCGCGGTACCGGTGGTGACCGGTTTCACCCTGCATGGCGGCGCGCCGCAGGACCCGACGCCGGAGGTGATGGCGGCACTGCAGGCCCCCCGGATGGTCGTCATCGGGCCGTCAAACCCGTTCATCTCCATCGACCCGATCCTGCACCTGAGCGGGCTGCGCGACCGCTTGCGGGAACTGCGGGATGCCGGAACGCCGGTCGTGGCCGTCTCCCCCATCGTCGGCGGGGACGCCATCAAGGGACCGACGGCGAAGATGTTCCGGGAACTCGGGACGACACCGTCGGTCGGGGCCGTCGCCGCCCGCTACCGCGACATCATCAGCCACCTGGTGCTGGACGTGGCAGACCGGGACCAGGCGCAGGCCGTGACCGGGCATGGCATCGCCGCCCCGGTCACGCCGACCGTGATGACATCCGTGCAGGATCGCATCGCCCTGGCACGGGCGGTGCTGGCACTGGCGTAGGGGTGCCCGTGTCCGGGACGGCCCGGCGTCAGGAAGTCGGCTTGGCCCTGGTGATGTCCTGGCCCTGGTCGGGGACGATGCGGGTCTTGTCCGAGTAGATGATCAGGATCGGCTGACCGGCCTTCATTTCCTCGCCGTCATTCTGGACGATGACGAAGGTGTCGCCATTCTCCTTGCGGATGATGAACTCCGTGGCGGAGCCGGAGGTGATTCCCTCCTCCGCCACCGAACCGGCGACCGCGCCGATGATCGCGCCACCAACGGCGCTGGCCACCCGGGCCACGCCGCTGCCGCCGACCTGGGAACCGATGGCGCCACCGGCCACAGCGCCGCCGACCGTGCCGGTGCCCGAACGGGTGCCCTCCACCTGGACCTCGCGCACGCTGACGATCGTGCCCTTCTCGATGGAGGCGGCCCGTCCCAGTTCACCGCGCTTGTAGGTATCATTTGAGTGGATACCGCTGCATGCCGCCAGCACCAGCATCAGCAGGCCGGCAGCACCGATACGCACGATATTCATGACGAAACACCCCTTCGATTGGGAACTCAACAGAACCAGGCCCCGGACCGCGCACGGCAGCGACCTGTCAGGCTGAACAATAGCGGGTAGCGCCCACCCGGGCCATTCAACTTCGCGGGCCCGACCCGCGAATGTCGGTCAGGATCGTGTCGATTCAAGGGCGGTCACAGTCTGGTCACAGCAGTGCCTTCGGTTTCCGTCGGCGGGGTGATCAGGTTGCAGTCTTCTTCTTCGCCGCAGCCTTGCGCTTGCGCGGTGCAGCGGCCAAGGCTGCCTCTTTCGTCTGCTCCTCCGCTTCCTTTGCGATTCGCAATGCTTTCAGTTTCTCGACCTTGGCATTGCGAGCGGCGCGTGCAGATTCCTTGTCCTTGATCATCTGCCTCGCCTTGCGCTCTTCCAGCGCGAGCTTCTCTGCTGCCTTGGTGGGTGTCGAACGTTGCATGGGTGCTTCTCCAGTGACTGGTCATGGTCGCAGTATGGAAACGAGGAAGCAGACGCGTCGGGCAGCGCTGGTTCATCGGAAACACGCTGGATCAGGGTCGGAATGGTTCCGCCGTGAAGTCATCATAGTCGCGGATCAGTCGGGACGTAACCCAATTCGCCGAACAGGCATTTCCGCGACCTGACCGACCCGCAAGGCGGACTCGAAACCGTCGTCAGCAACCCATCTTCCTGGCCAGGTCGAGGAAGTCGTCGGCGACCCATTCCCAGTCCTGGCTGGCGGGGCGGGGCTTGCCGCCACTGGCCACGAACTCGTTGCGGCGCTCGACATAGGCAGTCTGCAGGCCGAAGGAGCGGGCGGCGGCCAGGTCCTCGTTGTGGGCCGCGACCATGCAGCATTCCTCCGGCTTCAGCCCCAGGAACGCCGCGGAACGCAGATAGGCCTCCCGGTCGGGCTTGTAGGCCTGTGCCACCTCTCCACCGAGCACCATGTCCCAGTTCAGGCCGGTGCGGCGGGCCATGTTGACCATCAGCGCGATGTTGCCGTTGGAGCAGGTGGCGACGATATGGCGGGACTTCAGCCGGTTCACGCCACCGACGGAATCACCCCAGGCGTCCAGCCGGTGCCAGACATGGTTCAGGTCGATGATCTCCGCCTCCGACAGGCTGTCGATCCCGAACGTCGCCAGCACCTCGCGCAGGTTCTCCAGGTGCAGCACGTCCAGCGGCACGAAACCACGATTTCCCTCCCTGATCCGCTCCATCGCCGGCTGGTAGAGCCTGCGCCAGGCGATCGCGAAGTCATGGCCGTTGACGGCGAATCCCTTCTGTTTCCCGATCCGTTCGATCTCCCGCGCGACGGAACTGCGCCAGTCCACGACCGTGCCGAACACGTCGAACAGAAGGGCCTTGGGATGGGGCATGTCAGGATCTCCGGCATCTATGACCCATGGGTGCGGTCTGCTACCCTCGGGTAAAACTTGAGGACTGGGGAGAGACTATCATGCAATTCGGCGTCTTCTATGAACTGCAGCTTCCGAAACCCTGGAATGAGGGGGACGAGCACCGGCTGTTCCAGAACGCCCTGGAGCAGGTGGAACTGGCCGACCGGCTGGGCATCGACTACGCGTGGGCGGTGGAGCATCACTTCCTGGAGGAATACAGCCATTGCGCCTCGCCTGAAGTGTTCCTGGCGGCGGCGGCGGGCCGGACGAAGAACATCCGCATCGGGCATGGCATCCGCCAGGTGATCCCGAACTACAACCACCCGGCCCGCACGGCGGAGGGGATCGCGACGCTGGACCTGGTCTCCAACGGGCGGGCGCAGTTCGGCATCGGGGAGGGGGCGACCCGGCTGGAACTGCACGGTTTCGGCATCCCGGCCAAGGAAAAGCGCAACATGGCGCTGGAGGCGGCGGAGCAGGTCGCCAACATGATGGTGATGAACCCCTATCCCGGCTACGAGGGCGAGAACTTCTCCCTGCCGTGCCGCAACGTGGTGCCGAAGCCGCTGCAGAAGCCGCATCCGCCCATGTGGATGGCCTGCACCAACCGCGACACGATCCGCGTGGCGGCCCGGCTGGGCGTCGGGGCGCTGGCCTTCAGCTTCCTCGACCCGGAGGAGGCGCGAAGCTGGTCGCAGATCTACTACGACATCATCCGCTCCGAGGAGTGCGTGCCCATCGGCCATGCGGTCAATGCCAACATCGCCATGGTCTCGGCCTTCTCGCTGCACCATGACCGGGAGACCGCGATCCGGCAGGGGCAGGAGGGGTTCGAATTCTTCGGCTTTGCCATGCGCCAGCTGGTGGCGGAAGACGTGAAACCCGGTCGCACCACGATCTGGGAGGACTTCCAGGCCCAGCGCAAGGTGCGTGAGGACGAGATGGTGGCCGCTGCCGCCGCCTCCGACAATGATGCGGCGCGGCTGCTGCACGCACCCGGCATCGGCACGCCCGACGATTTCCGGGCCCATATCCGCAACTTCGAGGAAGCGGGCGTCGACCAGATCATATTCCTGCAGCAGGCGGGGCGGAACACGCACGAACAGATCTGCGACTCGCTGAACCTGTTCGCCGACGAGGTGCTGCCGGAGTTCAAGGCGAAGCAGGCCGCGAAGGAGGCGGCGAAGGCGAAGGAACTGGCCCCGTTCATCGAGGCCGCGCTGGCCCGCAAGCAGCGGATGCCGGAGCTGAGCGACGACGACATCCCGGTGGTGAAGGCATCGGTGAAGTCGGTTCAGGTCAACCGCGAAACCGCCGCCTGAGTTCATGGGCGCACCGCTTTCAACGGTCCGGGCAGGCGCGCTGGAGATTGCCTGCACGCAGGAGGGACCGGCCGATGGCTGGCCGGTCATCCTCTCCCACGGCTTTCCCTATGGCCCGGAGAGCTATGCCGAGGTGGTGCCCATCCTCGTCGCGGAGGGCGCGCGGGTGATCGTGCCCTTCCTGCGCGGCTACGGGCCGACCCGGTTCCTGGACGACGCCACGCTGCGGTCCGGGGAACAGGCCGTGCTGGGTGCCGACCTGCTTGCCCTGATGGACGCGCTCGGCATCGGGCAGGCGGTGCTGGGGGGCTATGACTGGGGCGGACGCGCGGGTTGCATCGTCGCGGCGCTGTGGCCGGAGCGGGTGCAGGCGCTGGTGTCGGTCAATGGCTACAACATCCAGAACATCGCCCGCAGCATGGAACCGGCTCCCGCCGAGGAGGAACATGGCTACTGGTACCAGTACTACTTCCACTCGGAGCGGGGCCGGGCGGGCCTGACCCGGAACCGCAGGGAGATCTGTCACCTGCTCTGGCGGCTCTGGTCACCGAAATGGCCGTTCGACCAGGCGACGTTCGACGCCCCGGCCATCCATTTCGACAATCCGGACTTCGTGGAGGTGGTCATCCACTCCTACCGGCATCGCTACGGGCTGGTCGAGGGGGACGCGGCCGTGGCGGAGATCGAGCGGCAACTGGCAGCACAGCCACCCATCACGGTGCCGACCATCACCATCGACGGTGACAGCGACGGGGTGATCCCGGCACGCGGCACGGCGCATCACGCGCCGAAGTTCACCGGACCCCACGAACACAGGGTACTCGCCGACATCGGTCACAACGTGCCGCAGGAAGCGCCGGAAGCGTTTGCCCGGGCGGTGCTGGACGCGCGGGCGCTCAGTTCACCTCGTTGATGAACTGCTCCAGGTCGCCCAGGCCCACCTGGCGCCGTTCATAGGCCAGCCCGAGCTTCCCCGCAGCCAGTTCGGCGGCGCGGTCCAGTTCCGGGTCCTGCGTCTGGGCCAGGTAGATGACCTTCTCGTAATTGCCGAAATACATGTCCCGCAGTTCGGGATGGCGGTCCAGGCCCAGGCTGCGGATCACCAGCGTGTCGAACTGTCGGACCAGGAAATCGGTGAGGTAGAAGCTGGTCATGTCGTCGTCGCCGGCCGCCTCGAACGCCTTGTTGCCGCTGTAGAAGGCATAGCAGTGCGGGCCGGGGATGCGTTCCACGCCCTCTTCCTCGCAGACCCGGTCCAGCAGGCCGCCGGTGCCACAGTCGGCATAGCCGACAATGACGCGGCCGTAATTCTCCCGCGCGGCGCGGACGGCCTCCCTCACTGCTTCCGGAATCTTCTCCGGGCTGTTGTGCAGGGTGGCAGGCAGGCAACGGAGCGACAGGTGTCCCAGCCCGTTGCGGCCGATGATTGTCCCGATCTCGCGCGCCAGGGCACCACAGGCGATGATCAGCGTGCGGTCCTGTGCCTGGCCGCCCAGGTCCGGACCACGGTGGCGCCGGGGTGGCCTGGGGGACTGTGTCGAGTCTGGCATGTTCGATCTTTCCGTTTCAGAAGAGATTGAAGTCAAACCCTGTTCGTCTCTTGCGGTGATTGCGTCACCGCTTCCGCGCAGTGGCCCCGTGGACCGCTGTCTGTTGCCTGTGCCACTGCCGGGCGGGAGGCCCGGCGGACAGTGTTCTCAGCCGTTGGAGGCGAGCTGGTTGTGGCGGCGGGCGATCAGTTCCTTCGCCGTCTCCACCGCCACGGCGGCGTCACGGCAGTAGGCGTCGGCTCCCACCGCCTCCGAGAATTCCTCGTTCAGCGGCGCACCGCCGACCATGACGATGTAATCGTCGCGGATACCCTTTTCCTTCATCGTGTCCACCACGACCTTCATGTAGGGCATGGTGGTGGTCAGCAGGGCGGACATGCCGAGGATCTCCGGCTTGTGCTCCTCCAGCGCGTCCAGGTAGTTCTCCACCGGGTTGTTGATGCCCAGGTCCACGACCTCGAAGCCCGCACCCTCCATCATCATCCCGACCAGGTTCTTGCCGATGTCGTGGATGTCGCCCTTCACCGTGCCGATGACCATCTTGCCGACCTTCGGCGCGCCGGTCTCCACCAGCAGCGGTCGCAGGATGTTCATGCCGGCCTTCATGGCGTTGGCCGACAGCAGCACCTCCGGCACGAACAGGATGCCGTCACGGAAGTCGATGCCGACGATCCGCATGCCCTCCACCAGCGCCTGGGTGAGGATGTCGTAGGGTGCCCATCCCCGCTCCAGCAGGATGTTGACCGCTTCCTCGATCTCTTCCTTCAGACCGTCATAGAGGTCGTCATGCATCTGCTGGACGAGTTCCGCGTCGTCCAGTTCGGACAGGACGATATCTTCGTCTTCATCGGCCATGGCAATGGGTCTCCGCACGCAACCACGATGGGGTCAGGCTGTTGATCAATATGGCAATGCCGGGTGCCGTCCGGTGTGTTGAATACGACAGGTCGCATCGTCCTTTGCGACCTGCGATCCGTGCGGCCTGGGCGCGGCTGTTCCCGGCGCGGCGGGGCGGTGACGCGAACGGGCAAGCGGGGCGGGGGGACTGGCTGTACTCAGGTGGGGTGGATGGGGTCTCGCACCCGGTCTGTTTCCTTGAATCGGGGAGTTCCGGCCATGACAGACAACAGCAGCACCGAGGGATCCGGCGTCACGGCCGATGGCGCCGAAACGGGCGGTCGCAGGCGCGGGCGGCGCGGCGGCGGAGCGGAGAACCGGCGGGAGGGACGACGCGGCGGCGGTATGGAGAAGCAGCGCTTCATCACCCGCAAGCTGAAGCCGTTCGAGGTGCTGACCGACGAGGGGCTGGAACTGATCGAGCACAATGCGGAGACGGTGCTGGAGGAGATCGGCATCGAGTTCCGTGACGACCCGGAGGCGCTGCAGATGTGGCGCGATGCCGGGGCCGACGTGGACGGGGAGCGTGTCCGCTTTCCGCGTGGCCTCTGCCGCAAGCTGATCGCGACCGCCCCTGCCAGCTTCACCCAGCATGCCCGCAACAGCGAGCGCAATGTCGAGATCGGCGGCGACAGCACGGTCTTCGCACCGGTCTATGGCCCGCCCTTCGTCCGCGACCTGGAGGGCAAGCGCCGCTATGCGACGATCGAGGACTTCCGGACCATCGTGAAACTCGCCTGGATGGCGCCGTCGATGCACCATTCCGGCGGCACGGTCTGCGAGCCGGTGGACGTGCCGGTGAACAAGCGCCACCTCGACATGATCTACAGCCATATCCGATACTCCGACAAACCCTTCATGGGGTCGGTGACGCACCCGGAACGGGCGGCGGACACGGTGGAGATGGCGAAGTTGCTGTTCGGCGCGGACTTCGTCGACCGGAACTGCGTGCTGGTGTCGCTGATCAACACCAACTCCCCCATGGTCTTCGACGACACCATGCTGGGGGCGCTGAAGACCTATGCCCGCGCCAACCAGGCCTGCATCGTGACCCCGTTCATCCTGTCCGGTGCCATGGCCCCGGTGACGCCCGCGGGCGTGCTGACCCAGACCCTGGCGGAGGCGCTGGCGGGCATGGCCTTCACCCAGCTCTGCCGCCCCGGTGCGCCGGTGATATTCGGCAGCTTCGCCAGTTCCATGTCGATGCAGTCCGGTGCCCCAACCTTCGGCACCCCGGAACCGGCGCTGATCCTGTATGGCGCGGCACAGCTTGCCCGCCGTCTCGGCGTGCCGTTCCGCTCCGGCGGGGCGCTCTGCGGCTCCAAGGTGATGGATGCGCAGGCCGCCTACGAGAGCCAGGCGACGCTGATCCCGACCGTGATGGGCGGCGTCAACTTCGCGCTGCACAGTGCCGGCTGGCTGGAGGGCGGTCTGGTCACGTCCTTCGAGAAGTTCGTCCTCGACTGCGATCAGCTTGCGATGATGCAGCGATTCGCCGAAGGCGTGGACCTGTCGCCCAACGGCCAGGCGATGGACGCGATCCGGGAGGTCGGACCGGGCGCCCACTATCTCGGCTGTGCCCATACCCAGGCCAACTTCAAGACCGCGTTCTATCTCTCGCCGCTGACCGACAACAATTCCTACGAACAGTGGGCGGCGGAAGGCGAGAAGCGGCTGGAGGATCGTGGCCGCGACCTGGTGCGCAAGTGGCTGGCCGACTACCAGGCCCCGCCGCTGGACCCGTCCATCGACGAGGCACTGAACGACTTCATCCGCCGCAAGAAGGATTCGATGCCCGACGCCTTCGCCTGAAAGGATGGCGACCGGTCGCCCATGACCTCAGCGGACCGGTACTACAGCCGTGCCCTGAGAGAGGCGTTCGGTTTCAAGGCACCCTGAGAGGGGAGTCTGTTTGCGGCCTGTTCCATCCCTCTCCCGGATTCCCTGTGGCTTGTGCCGTCCCTCTCCCCCACCCGGCCACCCAATAAGGATACTCCCGTGGGTGGCCGGGTGGGGGAGAGGGACGGCACAGGCCAACGAAAGACTCGTGGCCGCGTGGAGGAGAGGGACGGCACAGGCCACATACTGATCTCGAGAGGGGTGGAACAGGCTATCGATGACCCTTCGCCCGCTCCGGTTTTCCTTGATTCACGGGGCGGATGCGCCAATATCCATGCAAGCTCGAAATTAACTCACAGGGAGTTTGTCTCAAATGGCAACCAATGCTGACCAGCGCTACGGCGCAGCGGCCAGTGGCGTACAGGCCGCCGAACTGGATCAGGGCCTGCGCAAGTACATGCTCGGCGTCTACAACTACATGGCGTCGGGGCTCCTCGTCAGTGGCATCGTCGCACTGCTGATCTCCAATTCGCCCGCCGCGATCAACGCGATCTTCGGTTCCGGCCTGGCCTTCGTCTTCATGCTGGCGCCGCTGGGTATCCTGCTGGTGATGTCGTTCGCCCAGAACAAGCTCAGCACCCCGGTTATGCAGGGCCTGTACTGGCTGATGGTGGCATGTTTCGGCGTGTCCATGTCGACCGTGTTCCTGGCCTACACCGATGCCTCCGTGGTGCGCGTGTTCATGATCACCGCCGCCTCCTTCGCCGGTCTCAGCCTGTTCGGCTACACCACGAAGAAGAACCTGTCCGGCATGGGCAGCTTCCTGATGATGGGCCTGATCGGCCTGATCATCGCCTCCGTCGTGAACATCTTCATGGAATCCTCCATGATGCAGATGGTCATCTCGGTGGTGGGTGTGCTGATCTTCGCCGGCCTGACCGCGTTCGACACGCAGCGCATCAAGTCGACCTACATCCAGCACCGCATGGAGGGCGACGTGGCCGTGCGCTCCGCGATCTTCGACGCGGTGGCGCTGTACCTGAACTTCATCAACCTGTTCTTCATGCTGATGCACCTGCTGGGTGACCGCGAGTAACACCTCGCTTCAGCTGCCGTGAACGGGAAAGGCCCGGTGGTTCGCCACCGGGCCTTTTCATTTGTAGACTGGGGCGTGGAACCGAACCGGGGGAGGGGAACCCATGCGCATCGTCATCGCCATGATGAAACACGAGACCAACACCTTCTCGCCGGTGGTGACGGACTGGGCGCGATTCACCGGCTGGGGCAGCTTTCTCGGCGACGAGGCGCTGGCGGCCTATGACGGCACCGGGATGCCCTTCGCCGCCTATCTCGACCTGGCCCGGGCGCGCGGGGCGGAGATCGTGACCCCGGTGGCGGCGGAGGCGATGCCGTCCGGCAAGGTGCAGCGCGATGCCTACGAGCTGATGGCCGGTGCCATCGTCGATGCGGTGGCCGAAGGCTGTGACGCGGTGATGCTGGACCTGCACGGCGCGATGGTGGCGGAGCATACCTTCGACGGGGAGGGGGAACTGCTGCGCCGCATCCGCGCCGTGGCCCCTGACGTGCCCATTGCCGTCACCTGCGACCTGCACTGCAACCTCACCGATGCCATGGTGGACAATTGCGATGCCCTGATCGGCTACAAGACCTATCCCCACGTCGACATGCACGAGATGGGGGACCAGATCGGCCGGGTGCTGCTGCGGATGCTGGACGGGGAAGTCGCGCCGGTGATGCGCTGGGGCAACCTGCCCTTGCTGTCGCAGACCCTGATGCAGGGCACCGATGACGAGCCGATGAAGAGCCTGATCGCCATGGCCCGCGCGGCGGAACAGCGCCCCGGCGTGCTGGCCGCGACCGTGTTCGGTGGCTTCGCGCTGGCCGACATGCCGGATGCCGGCACCTCCGTCGTCATCGTCACCGACAATGACCCGGCACTGGCGGAGCAGGTGCGCGACGAGATCCTCGCCGCCGCCTGGAAACAGCGGGAGGCCTTCATCTACCCGCACCGCCCGCTGGAGGATGCGGTGGCGGAGGCGAAGGACCTGACCGAAGGACCGGTGATCCTGCTGGACCATGCCGACAATGTCGGCTCCGGCGGGACGCAGGACGTGATGACGGTCATCGCGGAAGTGCTGCGCCAGGGGCTGCAGGATGTCGCCGTTGCCGCTGTCTGCGATCCGGAGGCAGTGAAACGGATGCAGGCCGCCGGTGTCGGCGCGACCATCACCCTGACCCTTGGCGGCCGCACCGACATGCCCGCCATCGACCGGGCAGGCGCGCCGCTGGAACTGACGGGCAAGGTGCGGACCGTGACGGACGGCGAATGGGTCTGTCGCGGGCCGATGTATACCGGCGTCACCGTGCGCATGGGGCCGACAGCGGTGCTGGAGACCGGCGGCATGCAGATCGTCGTGGTCTCGCAGCATCACGAACCATGGGATATCGGCGTCTTCACCTCCGTCGGCATCGACCCGCTGTACAAGCGCTACCTGCTGCTGAAGTCCCGCATCCACTACCGCGCCGGGTTCGCGCCGCTGGCGAAGGCCACGCTGACGCTGGACGGGGTGGGCGTCACCACCTCCGACAACAGCCTGCTGAACTACGAGAATGTCCGCAGGCCGGTCTACCCGCTGGACCTGATCAACGAAAGGTAGGGTTCTCGTTTGACTGCTGCACCGGCCCGCTCCCCCTCCCGGCCACCCATTTCAGGATACTTGCGTGGGCGGCCGGGAGGGGGAGCGGGCCGGTGCAGCGACCGGCAATCCAGCTCTCTACCCGATCTGCTGTGAGCCCACGGCCAGCGACGCGGCGGCGACAAGGGTGATCGGCCAACGGAGTTTCGGGTACCAGGCGGGCAGCAGCGCGTGGCGGGTCATCAGGTGGTCCACCGCCGCCCAGATCAGCAGGCAGAGCGCGAGGGACAGCATCCGGTTGACCGGTGGCTGGAACATGATCAGCCAGGCGGCGATGCTTGGGGCCATGGCGATGACCAGGCGCAGGCTCACCCGTCGCTGCTGGGCGTCCGCGAGCGCAAAGCCCCAGGTGGTGCCACCCAGGAACGACAGGATGATCGCCGCGTAGACCGGCAGCGAGTAGATCGCCCAGCCCTTCCAGCCACCCTCCGCCAGTTCGATGGCGACCAC
Source organism: Minwuia sp. (assembly GCA_965228535.1). Classification (GTDB taxonomy): domain Bacteria; phylum Pseudomonadota; class Alphaproteobacteria; order Minwuiales; family Minwuiaceae; genus Minwuia. Next base: position 1,496,256 of record CBDDHU010000004.1, read on the forward strand.
GCCGCCGACGAAGGGAAGCAGGCCGAGCACCGACAACAGCAGTGGCAGGGGCGGGATGCCCGCCATCAGTCACTCTCCCCGCGTTCATAGAGGCATTCGCGGCCCAGCCGTTCCAGGCACGCCTCCGCCGACCAGGGCAGCATCAGCGCGCCGCAGCGGCTGTCGCGGTAGAACCGCTCCAGCGGGAAGCGCTTCATGATCGTGGTGCCGCCACAGGTGCGGATGGCCAGGCGGCAGATGTCGTTGACCGTCTCCATGATGGTGTAGTTGGCGACATAGGCCCGCATCCGCGCATCCTTCGACGGCTCGAAGCGGGCATCGGTCGCCGCCTCCAGGAACAGGGCGCGCATCTGCTCCAGCCTGATCCGCATTTCCGCCACCGCGAACTGCTTGACCGGGCTGCCGCGTTTCACGCCCTTCGCGCCTTCCACCTCGCCGCGCAGGAAGGCCACCGTGAAGTCATAGGCCGCCTGCGCGATGCCCATGTAGGCCGGGGTGAGGGTCAGGAACATGTGCGGCCACTGGATCGCGGCCTTGTAGTAGGTGCCGCGCGGCATGATCTGGTGCGCGTCGGGCACGAAGACCCCGTCGATGTCCAGGCTCTTCGACACGGTGCCGCGCATGCCGAGCGTGTCCCAGTCACCGGTGACCGAGAACCCCTCCGAATCCCCCGGCACGGCCAGCATGATGGTGTCCTTCGGGTCGAGGTCGCGGCCGTCCCGTTCCTCCGTGCACAGCACCGAGTAGTGCGTCGCTGCCCCGGCGAGGGAGGCGAAGTGCTTCTTGCCGGTGACAACGTAGCCGCCATCGACCTTCCGTGCCGTGGTGCCGAACGGGGCCTTGCCCGTCGCGGCCTGGGTATGGGGTTCGGAGAAGGGCTGGGCAAAGATCGCACGATGGTTCAGCACCAGGTCATACAGCGCCGCGCGCCGCTCCGAATGGCCGCGCCGTTCCTCCTCCGTCATCGGCAGGTCGTCAGCCAGCGGACCGGACCAGAGCATGGAGCAGGAATGCATGTTCAGCGTCAGTGCCGTCGCGCCACAGTGCCGCCCGATCTCCGATGCGACCAGGAAATAGGTCCGGTAATCGGCCCCGAGTCCGCCATGCGCCTCCGGAATGCAGAGCGCCAGCAGGCCGGCATCGCGCATGTCGTCATAGTTCTCGTGCGGGAAGCGGGCGTCCCGGTCGATCTCCGGCGCGCGGGCGGCGAAGCGGGGACCCAGTTCCGTGGCCCGTCCGACCAGTTCCCGCTGCCGGTCGGTCAGGTCGAAGTCTGCCCACATGCTCATTCCGGCAGTCCCTCCATGAACCCGGTGATCAGGCGGCAGGTCTCCTCCGGTGCCTCCAGGTTGGCGATGTGCCCGGCACCGGCAATGACATGGAACCGGCTGCCGGGAATGCGCCCCGCCATGCGCTCCATCACGGCAGCCGGGGCAGTCGTGTCCTCCGCCCCCGCGATCAGGCAGGTCGGGACCGTGATCTGTTTCACCGCGTCGCGCCGATCGAAGGTCACCAGGCAGTTCAGCGCCTGGCGATAGGTTGCCGGGCTGATGCCGCTCATTGATTCGGTCAGGGCATCGGCGACCCCTGGTCCGGCGTTCGGGCCGACCATGCCGGCCACCAGCGCGGGGGCGATGTCGGCCGGAGTCCTGCCTTCATCCATCGGTTTCAGGCGCGCGGCGAGGAACTTCTGCTGGAAGTCACCGCCGGGCTTGCCGAAGGCGGCGCTGGTGCACATCAGGATCGCCGCCCGCACCCGCGCCGGATGCAGGGCCAGGAACTCCTGCGCCACGTAGCCGCCCATGGACAGCCCGCAGATCACCGCCTTCTCCAGCTGCAGACGATCCATCAGCCGGGCCAGCGAATCCGCCAGCGCGGGGAAGGTCATTTCCGGCAGGGCAGGGGAATCGGCATAGCCCGGCGCGTTCCAGGCAATGCAGCGGAACCTTGCCGACAGCCGCTCGACCTGCGGCTGCCAGTTGCCCGCATTGCCGCCGATGCCGTGCAGGAAGATGATCGGCGCGCCGCTACCATGGTCGGTGAAGGTGGGAATGGGCAAGCTCATGCCAGGTCGCCCTGCAGCACGCCGTCCTGCACCACCACCGTGCCGTCGAGGCTGATGGTGTGGCCACGCATCGGCAGGTCGAAATGACCGAGCGTGTGGCGGCCCGCGACCTCGTTCGCGCCGGTGGAGTAGAGGAAGTTGCCCGCGAAGGCGCGCAATTCGGTCCCGTTCACCTGGCTGCGGTCATAGGCGGTGAGCGAATCCCAGCGTGCCGACGGGTTCATGCCCCAGCCGACATGGCTGACCGCATAGGCTTCCCTGTCGCCCCAGGCGGCGATGTAGCTCTCGAACAGGGCGGCATCGACACCGTCGCCGGAGATGTCGGTGATGTAGTCGTTCTCCACCGTCAGCCGGATCGGACGGTCGACGTAACGCTTGAAGGTCAGGTTCACGTCGCCCGTGTTCATGACGATGGTGCCGTTGACTGAACCGGGCGCGGGGAAACAGAGACAGAGGCCGCCCGGCCAGTGGGTGATGGTCCCGGCGCGCTTGCTGAAACCCCAGCCGCCGCCTGCCGGTGCCTTCTCCACGTCCACTGTCAGGTCGGTTCCGGCGGCGGAGGTGACGCGCATATGCTTCGCGTCGCGCAGCATCCTGATCCCGGTCTTCACCTTCGCCTCCAGTTCCGGCGTCGGCGTCAGGCGTTCCAGCAGTTCCGGGTGCTCGTTGGAGACCATCAGCACCCGCGCGCCACCTTTCAGGATGGCGGGCAGTTCCTTCGCATGCAGCAGCCCCTCCACCGTGCAGTCGGCGACAAAGCCGGCGGCCCCCAGGGCGCTGATGACCGGCGCCAGCCCGCGAATCGCGTCGGAGGCGCCGGTGGAGCGCACCGGGGCAGGTGCGGTCTGCCGCGGGGAGGGCAGCACGATGTGGAACACCTCCGCCCCCATGCGCTGCAGCGCCAGTTCCGCCAGCTCGACGTTGACCTGCCTGCTCTGCGTCTCCGACAGGATGGCGCAGACTTCGCCCGGCTTCACCTCGCAGAGGCGGAAGGTCTCGGCGAAGGCGTCGATCCACTTGGCTTCGATGCGCTCACGCAACATGGCGAATCTCCCCCTCAGGCGGCGCGGTAGGTGGCCTGTGCATCGGCGACGGTGTCCGTCGCGACCCGGCCGTCATGCACCATGTGGATCAGGTGTGCCAGCACCGACCGGGCCGCCGCCGGATGCAGGTTCGCCGGTACGTCGGCATACATCGTCGCCACCATGTCCGGGATCGTCCGGGGACCGGTCTGCAGCAGTTCCAGGATCTGGCTCTCCCGCAGTTGCCGGTGCGCCCGGTAGGCCCGGACATAGTCATGGACGTTCTCGATCGGCGCGCCATGGGTGGGGTAGTAGCGCACGTCGTCCCGCGCCAGCAGCTTGTCCAGCGAACTGAAGTAGTCGGTCATGTTGCCGTCCGGCGGGGAGACGACGGTCGTAGACCAGCCCATCACGTGGTCGCCGGTGAACAGCGCCTTCTCCTCCCGCAGGGCAAAGCAGATGTGGTTGGAGGTGTGACCGGGCGTATGCACCGCCTCCACCGACCAGCCATCGCCTTCGATGATGTCGCCGTCGCGGATGACGTGGTCGGGCGCGAAGTCGTGGTCGCCACCTTCCTCCACCTTCGGGCCGCCGCGGTCGCCGCCGTGCGGGCCGTAGCCCCAGGTCAGGGCACCGGTCGCTTCCTTGACCAGCCGCGCGGCAGGGCTGTGGTCGATGTGGGTGTGGGTGATCAGCTGGTGTGTCACCGTCTCCCCCTCCACCGCGCGCAGCACCGCCTCCACATGCTGTTTGTCCAGCGGCCCGGCATCGACGATGGCCACCTTGCCCCGCCCGATGATGTAGGTGCCGGTGCCCTGAAAGGTGAAGCCGCCCGGGTTGTTGCAGATCACCCGGCGGACAAGCGGGCTCAGTTCCGCCGGTTCCCCGTACTGGAATTCAAGCTCCCGAACGAACGGAATTGCATAGGCCAAGTTTCTTCCCTCCCCGCGACCTGACGAATTGACAGGCGTCAAACCGCCCCTATCCTACCCGAGCCTTTGCGTGGCGAAACCCGCGTAATCGAATTGGGGCGACACAAGGTCCGGGACAGGATCGGTGGCCCTGAAGGTTGGCATCGCCGCACATGCGGTACAGGGGAGGATACAGGGACGTGGATACCGTCCAGATCTATATTTCGTTGTTCATCAACGGGCTCGCGCTCGGCTGCATCTACGGCCTGATCGCGCTCGGCTTCGTGCTGATCTACAAGGCCACCGAGATGGTGAACTTCGCGCAGGGCGACCTGATGATGGTCGGCGCGTTCATCGCCTTCGGGCTGATCTCGGGACTGGCGCTCAACTTCTGGCTGGGCTTCCTGCTGACGATCATCATCATGCTGGTGCTTGGTTTCCTGCTTGATGTGGTGGTCATCCGCAGGCTGATCGGCCAGCCGCAGTTCTCCATCGTCATGGCGACCATCGGCATCGGCTACGTGCTCCGGTTCGTCATGCCCTACGCCTTCAACGTGGAGCAGATCGCCTTCCTGACGCCGTTCACCGGCAAGGCCGTGCAGATTGCTGCGGTGACGCTGGATGCGGGCAAGCTGGCTGCAGTCGTGGGCACCCTGGTGCTGTGCGCCGGGCTCTACGCCTTCTTCCAGCGGACCCGGATCGGCGTCGCCATGCAGGCCGCGTCGCAGAACCAGCTCGCCGCCTACTACATGGGCATTCCGGTGGCGCTGATCTTCTCCCTGATCTGGGGCATCTCCGCCGGTGTGGCGGCGATCACCGGCGTCATGATGATGCCGATCGCCAACGTCATGGACCCCTCCATCGGCTTCATCGCCATCAAGGCGTTTGCCGGGGCTGTGGTCGGCGGCTTCGGGTCCATTCCCGGTGCGCTGGTCGGTGGCATCATCATCGGCCTGGTGGAGCAGTTCTCCGACTATCTGCTGCCGCCCGGCTTCAAGGACATCATGGTGTTCTCCGTGCTGCTCGCGGTGATGGTGGTCCGGCCGGAAGGCATTTTCTCCCAGATGGGCAGGAAGAAGGTCTGATCCGATGCGCTTTGTTTTCAAGACACGCTACGAACAGGACCTGCGGCTGTGGCGCCACAATGGCGACCTGATCGGCTATGGCATCTTCCTGGTCGCCCTGCTGACGCTGCCGATCTTCGCCGGTGTCTACTATGTGGGTGAGGCCAATCTCTGGCTGATCTACGCCATTGCCGCCATGGGCCTGATGATCGCCGTCGGCTTCACCGGCATGGTCAGCCTGGGTCATTCGGCCTTCCTCGGCATCGGGGCCTACACCCATGCCTACCTGCTGCAGAACGGCGTACCCTTCGTCTTCTCGCTGCCGCTCGGCGGCCTGCTGGCCGGTGCCATCGGCGTCGCGGTCGGCCTGCCGACCCTGCGCATGCACGGCATCTACCTGGCCATCGCCACCCTGGCGGTCGCGCTGATCACGCAGGAGGTCATGTCGAAATGGTCCTCCGTGACCGGCGGTTTCGACGGTCTGCCGGTGGCGGCGCCCGACTTCCTGTCGATCCAGGCGGAGGCGATGTACCAGGGTGAGTGGTTCTCGGTCGGTGGCCTGCATGTCGGCTGGACCGAGCTCTGGTCCCCCGTCTCGCTCTACTACATCTGCGTCGCGGTGCTGATCCTGGCCGCCCTGCTGGCCCGCAACCTGCTGCGCAGCCCCACGGGACGCGCCTTCGTCGCCATCCGTGATTCGGAGATCTCGGCCCAGTCGATGGGCGTGCACCTGGCGCACTACAAGACCACCGCCTTCGGTGTCAGCGCCTTCGTGACCGGTATCGCGGGCGGGCTGTTCGCGCACCAGATCTCCCACCTGGCGCCGGACGCGTTCAACATCTTCATCTCCATCGAGCTGCTGCTGATCTGCGTCGTTGGCGGCATCGGCACCATCCAGGGTGCGGTGCTGGGCGCGGCCTTCCTGATCGTGCTGCGGTCCTTCATCCCGATCATGCGTGACGAGGTGACGGCCGGTGCCGGCGGCATCGAGTTCCTGGAAGGGCTGGTCCGCTTCGTCAATTCGCCGGGCCTGGAGGCAGCGATCTTCGGTGCGTTGCTGGTGATCTTCATCATCTTCGAGCCGATGGGCCTGTATGGCCGCTGGCTGAAGGTGAAGACCTACTTCGACCTGTTCCCGCTGTACAAGAAATCGACCTTTGCGCGGCAGAAATCCTATGTGAAGACGGAGCGACTGCGGTGACCTTCTTCAAGGCGGACAAGCTGGCGATCCATTTTGGCGGCGTGAAGGCCGTGGATGGCGTCGATTTCGAGATTGCCGAGGGCGAGATATTCACGATCATCGGGCCGAACGGTGCGGGCAAGACGACGATCTTCAACCTGATCAGCCGCATCTACGAACCGACCGAAGGCAAGCTGATCTTCAATGACGAGGACATCACCAACACCGCGCCGCACCTGATTGCCGGACGCGGCATCGCCCGCACGTTCCAGAACATCGAGCTGTTCGAGCAGGCGACGGTGCTGCAGAACCTGCTGATCGGTCGGCACGCCCATCGGAGCGGCAACCTGCTGGCCAACATCTTCTTCCTGCCCTCGACCCGGCGCTCCGAACTGGCGCACAGGGAACAGGTGGAGAAGGTGATCGAGTTCCTCGACCTGGCGCGTTACCGCGACCAGCGCATCGCCAACCTGCCCTACGGTGTGCGGAAGGTGGTGGAACTGGGCCGTGCCCTCTGCACGGAGCCGAAGCTGCTGCTTCTCGACGAACCGTCCTCCGGCCTGAATGTCGAGGAAACCACCGACATGGCGTTCTGGATCAAGGACATCCGGGACCTGCTGGGGATCACCGTGCTGATGGTCGAACATGACATGAGCCTGGTGAACCGGGTCTCCGACCGTGTTCTGGCACTGAACTATGGCCGCGTTCTCACGCTCGGCAGCCCTTCCGAGGTGCAGTCGAACGAAGAGGTCATTCGCGCGTATCTGGGGGGCTGACCGGTGAGTGAACCCATCCTGAAAGTCTCCAACGTCGAGACCTACTACGGCCCGATCATGGCCATTCGCGGTGTCAGCATCGCGGTCAACGAAGGCGACATCGTCACCGTGCTCGGCTCCAACGGTGCCGGCAAGACGACGATCCTGAAGACGATCTCCGGCGTCATGGACCCGCGCAAGGGCTCGGTCACGTTCGAGGGGGAGGACATCACCTCCCGCGAGCCGGACTGGGTCATGCGGCGCGGCATCAGCCACGTGCCGGAGGGGCGGGAGGTGTTCCCGTTCCTGTCGGTGCAGGAGAACCTGCGCATGGGCGCCTTCACCCGCAAGGATTCGAAGGGCGTGGCCGATGACATCGACATGGTCTTCAACTACTTCCCCGTCCTGAAGGAACGCCGCGAGCAGCCGGCAGGCCAGCTTTCCGGTGGTGAGCAGCAGATGCTGTCCATCAGCCGGGCGCTGATGTCGCGGCCGAAGGTGATGCTGCTGGACGAGCCGTCGCTGGGTCTCAGCCCGCGACTGGTGAAGGAGATCTTCGAGATCATCGTGCGCCTGAACAAGGAGCGCGGCGTGACCATGCTGCTGGTGGAGCAGAACGCCAACATGGCGCTGAAGACCGCGGATTTCGGCTACGTGCTGGAGGTCGGACGCATCGTGATGGAAGACCCCTGCGAGAAGCTGGTGCAGCGGGAGGACATCCAGGAGTTCTACCTGGGTGTGAAGGATGAGGGCGCCCGCGGCGAGAGGCGCTGGAAGAAGAAGAAACTCTGGCGCTGAGGGGGCCGTCCGGGGTGTTTCCCGGAACCGGCACGAGACCCCGGCTGCCCATTGGGAGAAGGCGGAGCAGACCATGACCGCAGGGCTTACCGAGACCCGACAGATGGCCGACGACGGCCGCGAACTGATCCTGGTTGACGATCCGAACGCGCGCACGGTGCCGCAGATGTTCTGGCACCGCGTCACCAACTGGTCCGGCAAGACGGCGATGCGCAAGAAGGATCACGGCATCTGGAAGGCCATCAGCTGGGCGGAGTTCGGCGAGAAGGCCCGCAATGTGGGCATGGCGCTGGACAAGGAAGGCGTCGCCAAGGGCGATGTCGTGGCGGTGCTTTCCAACACGCTGCCCGAATGGATCTTCACCGACATGGGCATCCAGGGCATCGGCGCGGCCTGTGCCGGCATCTATCCGACGGATGCGGCGGCGCAGGTGGAATACCTGGTCAACGACTCCCGGACCGGCGTGATCTTCGTCGAGGACGAGGAACAGCTCGACAAGGTGCTGGGCGTGCGGGAGCAGTGCCCGACGCTGAAGCGCATCGTCGTGTTCGACATGGAGGGGCTGGCGTCCTTCCGCGACCCGATGGTGGTCAGCTTCGACGACTACCTCGCCACCGGCAAGGCCCACCACGATGCCAGCCCGGGGCGCTGGGAGGAACTGCTGCAGGTGGCGCAGCCCGGTGACATGGCGATCCTGGTCTATACCTCCGGCACCACCGGCCCGCCCAAGGGCGCGATGATCAGCCATGACAACCTGTGCTTCCAGATGGTCAACGGCACGCAGATCCTGCCGCAGGAGACCGATGGCGAACGCGTGGCGTTCCTGCCGCTCTGCCATGTGGCCGAGCGCACGCTGACCTATTTCTCGCTCTATACCGGCAACATCGCGAACTTCATCGAGAACCCGGAAACGGTCTTCGAGAACATCCAGGAAATCCAGCCCACCACCTTCTTCGCCGTGCCGCGCATCTGGGAGAAGCTCTATTCCCAGATCAACATCGCCGTCCGCGACGCCACCAAACTGCAGCAGTGGGCCTACAAGACCGCGATCAACTGGGGCTTCGCGGTAGCGGACAAGAAGCTGGAGGGGCAGGAGCCGTCCTTCCTGGAGAATCTGAAGTTCCGCATCGGGCTGTTCCTGGTGCTGCGCAACATCCGCAACGTCATCGGCCTGTCGCGTGTCGACTGGGTCGGAACAGGCGCGGCCCCGATCTCGCCGCAGCTCATCCGCTGGTACATGGCGCTGGGCATCGAGATGCTGGAGCTCTACGGCCAGACGGAGAATACCGGTCTCGCCACCACCAACCTGCCGGGTGACATCAAGCTGGGTTCGGTGGGGCGCTGCGTGCGCTACGCCGAGTGCAAGCTCTCGCCGGAGGGCGAGATCCTGCTGCGTGGCCGCCACATCTTCATGGGCTACATGAACCAGCCGGAGAAGTCGGCGGAGACGGTGGTCGATGGCTGGCTGCACACCGGTGACGTCGGTGCCATCGACAATGAGGGCTACGTGAAGATCACCGACCGGATGAAGGACATCATCATCACGGCCGGCGGCAAGAACATCACGCCTTCGGAAATCGAGAACGAACTGAAGTTCTCGCCCTACGTCTCCGACGCGGTGATCATCGGCGACCGGCGCAAGTACCTGACCGCGCTGGTGATGATCGACCAGGAGATGGTGGAGAAGTTTGCACAGGAACGGAACATCGCCTTCACCAGCTTCGCATCGCTGGCCCGCGCGCCGGAAGTCATCGAACTGGTGTCGGAAGAGATCGAGCGGGTGAACACCAAGTTCGCCCGGGTGGAGACGATCAAGAAGTTCCGCGTGCTCGACAAGCAGCTTGATCCGGAAGATGACGAAGTCACGCCGACGATGAAGCTGAAGCGGAAATTCGTCGAGAAGAAGTACGAGAGTCTGATCGACAGCATGTACTCGGACGCGGCCTGATTGGGGCCACATTCCGGTGAAATGCTTTGTGTGAAACGGATTTCTGCTAGACTGGTGTCATAGAAACGGCCCTGAACCAGACCGGGCCGAAAACAGGGAGGATCGGATGAAAAAGAAGCTTCTTGGCCTGGCTGCGGTGGCAGCCACGGCAACGATGATCGCGAGCGCGTCGCAGGCCGCCACACGCGGCGTCACCGACGACGAGATCCTGATCGGCTCGCACACTGCGCTGTCCGGTCCGGTTGCCGTCTGGGGTGTGCCGTCGGTCGAGGGCATGCGTCAGCGGTTCGACGCGGTGAACGCGGAAGGCGGCATCCATGGCCGCAAGATCCGGCTGGTGATCGAGGACAACGAGTACCAGGTGCCGAAGGCCGTGCAGGCAGGCAACAAGCTGATCAACCGTGACCGTGTCTTCACGATGCTGTCCGCGCTGGGTACGCCGATGAACAACGCGGTGCTGCCGCGCCAGCTGGCGGCGGGCATCCCGAACCTGTTCCCGTTCTCCTCCGCGCGGCAGATGTTCGAGCCGTTCCACAATCTGAAGTTTGCCGGTGGCTCGACCTACTACGACCAGGTCCGTGCGGCGGTGAAGCTGTTCGCGGAGACGCGCGGCAAGACCAAGCCGTGCACCATGTACCAGGACACGGATTTCGGTCGCGAGATCGAGTTCGGCGTGAAGGACCAGGCGGAGGTGCAGGGCCTTAGCGTCGTTGCCGAGACCGCCCACAAGCCGACGGACAAGGATTTCACCGCCGCCGTCACCAAGCTGCGTGAGGCCGGTTGCGACGTCGTCTACATGGGCACCATCGTTTCCGACACCATCATTCCCTATGTCACCGCCCGCTCGATGGGCTGGGATGTCGATTTCGTCGGCTCCATCGCCACCTACACGAGCTTCACGGCCGGTGCCAAGGGCGGCGTCACCGAGGGCTACATGGCCATGACCGGCTTCCAGATGGCCTATGCCGACGATCCCGATCCGCTGGTGCGCAACTGGTACAATTCCTACAAGGAGAAGTTCGGCAAGGACCCGGATTTCCCTGCCCAGCTCGGCTACATCTTCGCCGACATGACCGTGATCGCGCTTCAGAACGCCGGTCGTGACCTGACGGTCGACGGGATGGTCAAGGGCTTCGAGCAGATCAAGGGTTACCGCGACATCTTCGGTGGTCCGGTGCAGAGCTTCGGTCCGAAGAAGCGGCAGGGTTCCAACGAATCCTTCCTGTCGCAGGTCCAGGGTGGTCGCTGGGTCCGCATCGGCGAGAACATCGGTTACTGATCCACGATCAGCAATCGTTGACGGAATGCGGGGGTCGGCCTGACGGTCGGCCCCTGTTTTCATTCGGGAGAGTTTCGAAGGCTCCTTGCCGGGGCCGACCGCGAGGGGGGGCGTGATGGCCGCGATCGACGAACTGCATGATGAGACGCTGGACCGCATCGCCGATGGCGTGCCCGTGGTGATGGTCAACCTGATGAAGTTCAGGGAGACCTCGCTGGATGGCGACGGCAGCGGCTGGGATGCCTATGTGCGCTATTCGAAGGGTGTGAACCACCTGATCCGGGGCGTCGGCGGCGGCATCATCTGGACCGGTGACGCCAAGGGAGCCTCCTTCGGGCCGGAGCGCTTCGGCGACTGGGACTTCGTTGCCCTGGTCCGCTACCCGTCCAAGGCCGCCTTCCGCGCCTTCATCACCTCGGAGGAGTACGAGGCCCAGAACCATCATCGGCTGAATGGCTGCGTCGAGCATGTCATCATCGCCAGCGAACAGGCCTACGGCCGCTTCCGGGAGGACTGAGACCATGGCCGACAGCGTGATCCGGCATGTCGACATCCAGGCCAACGGGCTGCGGTTCCACTGCGCCGAGGCCGGGGACCCGCTGTCGCCCATGATCCTGTTCCTGCACGGCTTTCCCGAGTTCTGGTACGCGTGGCGAAAGCAGCTTGAAACGCTTTCCGACGACTGGTTCTGCGTCGCCCCGGACTGCCGTGGCATCAACCTGACGGAGAAGCCCGGGGACCTGGAAAGCTTCGAGATCGGCAACCTGGTGGAGGATGTTGCGGGCATCATTGCCGCCTACGGGCGGGAACAGGTGATCCTGGTGGGGCACGACTGGGGTGGTTTCATGGCCTGGGAAGTGGCCATCCGCCGTCCCGACCTGGTCGACCGGCTGGTGATCATCAACTGCGCCCATCCCGGGATCATGAGCGAACTGCTGCATGTGCCGGACAGCGAGCAGGTGAAGCGCAGCCAGTACATGCTCGCCTTCCGCTCCGACCAGGCCGAGATGCTGGTCAGCCGTGACGATTTCGCCAGCCTGCGCTCCAACATCCTCGATCCGGGCCTGAAGGCGGGTCACCTGGCGGAGGCGGACGTGGCGGCCTACCTGGCGCATTGGCGTCTGCCGGGGTCGCTGACCGGCGGTCTGAACTACTACCGTGCAAACAGGTCGGGACCGCCGAGCGGCAATGACGCGCCGAAGCGCAGCGTGGCGGAGACCCAGGTCACGGTCCCGACACTGGTGCTGTGGGGGGAGGGCGATCCCTACTTCGCGCCGGAGAACATCGACCGGATGCAGGAGGCCGGACCCGATATCACCGTGCAGCGATACCCGGGGAACGACCACTGGATCGCCCACCAGGTTCCGGACGAGATCTCCCGGCAGATCGCTCAGTTCGCGGGCAGGGACCTGACCCAGTCCACGACCTGATCCGCCAGCCGCCGCGTCGGGGTCGGACTGACGACATCGCCAGCGATGATGTGCTGCAGGCTGTCCTCGGCGTCCGTCACCTCGATCAGGGCCTTCGGTTCACCGCCCCAGCGGTCATGTGTCGAGCGCACGTGCGGGACACTGATGACCTGATCCTTGGGTGAATGGATGAACAGGGCGGGCTGCGTCGTGTTCTCCAGTTCCAGACGCATGACATGCCGCACGGCAGCCGCCATCGGCAGCAGGGCCTCGGCGGGATAACCAGTCGTCCAGGCATGGTGGAAGTCCGGGTCGTCGGCACGCACCGGGTTGATCCGACGCATGAACAGCCGCAGCAACTGGCGCGCCCAGGGGATGACCAGCCAGCGCGTGGCATTGTTGCGGATCTCGAAATTGGGGGAGATGAACACGATCGCATCCATCTGCACCCGCAGGTCATCACGCATGGCGGCCCAGGCTGCCAGCGTGGCGCCGGTGGACATGCCGATCACCAGCACCCGCTCCCCCAGCCGCTGCCCGACCTCCAGCGCCTCTGCCATGTCGTCCAGCCAGTCGTCGGCATCGGGTTCCGCCATCGCTTCCGGTGTCCGGCCATGACCGGCCAGGCGGGTGAGGAACAGGTTGGCGTCCAGCCCCGCCGCCACCAGATCGGGCAGGGGCCGCAGTTCCTGCTTGCTGGCGGAAAAGCCATGGATGTTGACCACCGCCCAGTGGCGACGGTCCTTGCTGGCTGGATCGCGCCAGACGATCTGCTTCTCCAGTCCCGTCCGGATATCGTTGTGGCGGGCCTCCCGCCGGGCCAGTGTCGCATCCGGGTCCGTGCCCAGCTCACCGCTGCGGTAGCTCAGGCGGTCACGCACCCTGGCGCGCGGCCCCAGCAGCACCAGGGCAAGGATCAGTCCGGTCAGGATCAGGGCGGTGGTCATGGGGCAGGGGTTCCGGCGGTTGGTCCGAGACGGCGGCAGAGGGATGATCCGACCCGCGATCCGGGCCGTAGAGACACTATCATGCTGTCTTGCCGAAAATCATTTCACTGGCATGTCGTCGCCATCATCCTGCTGTTCGGGGTGGCGCTGTCGGCTGCCGTGCAGGTGCCGCGTGCGGCGGCGCAGGACCGGTCCGGGTTCGACCCCATTGCGCTCTACGGCCCCGACATCCGTTTCAGTGTCTGGCGGGAGGGGAAGCAGATCGGCAGCCACGTGGTGCAGTTCCGCCGCGACGGTGACCTGGTCGACGTGCAGGTCGATTTCCGCGCGCGGGTCAGCTTCCTCGGCATCACCGCCTACCGGTTCGAATATCGCTCCAGTTCCGCCTGGAACGGCGGCGAGCTGCAGACACTCGACGCGACCGTGAATGATGACGGCAAGCGGGGAGAGGTCTCCGCGCGTCGCTTCGGCGGGGAGGTCGTGGTCGATGGATCGGGCGGTCTCAGGCGGGTGGACGGGGCGCTCTTTCCCTCCAACCACTGGCATCCGGGCATCATCGGCCAGACGCGGGTGCTCAACACGCTGACGGGGCGGCTGGACCGGGTTGCGATCACCCCGAAAGGCCGGGAACGGGTCGAAACCGCACATGGATATGTCACGGCGGATCGCTATCTCTATTCCGGAGACCTGCACGATGTGGACGTCTGGTACGACGCCGCAGGACGGTGGGTGAGACTGCGGTTCCTGACGGAGGGTGGCGAGCGGATCGAGTATCGCTGCGAGTCCTGCAGGGCCGCCGAGGAATTGGCGGAGCGTTCTGAATGAGTGGAATTGTCTGGATCACAGGCGCCAGCTCGGGTCTCGGCCGCGCATCGGCGCTGGAATTCGCGCGACGCGGTTACCGCGTTGCGGCGACGGCCCGGCGGGAGGAGGAACTGAACACGCTGGTGGCGGAAGCCGCCGGTGAACTGGGTGACGTGACGGCCTTCCCCGGTGACATCACGGATGCGGAAGGCATCGCGGCGGTCGTCGCGCGGATCGAGGAGGAGCTTGGCGGTATCGGCACGGCGGTCCTGAACGCCGGCAGCTACACGCCGGTGACCGCGGAGACCTTCACCGCGGAGGCGGTTCGGGCGACGATGGACCTGAACGTGGTCGGTGCCGCGCGCTGCCTGGAACCGCTGCTGCCACGCATGATCGAACGCGGAACGGGAAGGATCTTCGTCGTTGCCTCGGTCGCCGGCTATCGCGGCCTGCCGCGTGCGGCGAGCTATGGCGCCTCGAAGGCGGCGCTGATCAACATGGCGGAGGCGCTCAACAGCGAACTGAAGCCGCTCGGCGTGCATTTCGGCGTGGTCAATCCGGGTTTCGTGAAGACCCCGCTCACCGACCGCAACACGCATCCCATGCCCTTCCTGATGCCGGTCGGGAAGGCGGCGGAGCGGCTGGTGGACGGTGTTCTGGGTCGCGGCTTCGAGGTCCGTTTCCCGTTTGTCTTCACGACGATCATGAAACTGGTGAGGTGTCTTCCCTATGCCCTCTACTTCCCCCTTGTCCGGCGGGCAACGCGAAGCCGATCCGCTTGAGCGCTACGTCGCCTTCTTCGAGGGCATGACGGAGAGCGACATCGCGCGCGTGCCGGAGGTCTACGCGCCCGATGCGCGGTTCAAGGACCCGTTCAGTGACTTCCGGGGGCATGACCGGTTGCAGCGCCTGTTCACGGCCATGCTGCGCGATGTGCGTGGCTACGGGCTGGTGGTGGAGGCGCAGTGCCTCGATGGTCGCACCGGTTGGCTGAAATGGACCATGTCCGGCCATGTCAGGGCGCTGGGGAAGCAGCGGTGGACGGTGACGGGCACCAGCATCGTGCAGTTCGACGAGCAGGGGCGGGTGACGGAACATGTCGACTACTGGGACGCGGCCGGGCAGATGTATGAACGGCTGCCGGTGATCGGCTGGATCCTGCGCCGGATCCGTGGGCGGCTGGCGGCGCATTCCGCCGCCGGATGATGCGCCACCCCTGCGCGACTTGAGCGCGCCACAGGATTATTCAGGTGTGCAGCCCTTGCCTGTTGCCGGGTCAAGGCGTATCTCTCCGCCCACTCCGCGCCAGTCGGGCGCGGCAGCGAACCTTTGATCGAAAGGACGAGGGAGATGGGTTATCGCGTCGCCGTCGTCGGTGCCACGGGCAATGTGGGCCGCGAGATGTTGAACATTCTGGAGGAACGCATGTTCCCCGCTGATGAGGTCACGGCTGTTGCCAGCCGCCGGTCCCTCGGCACGGAAGTCACGTTCGGCGACAAGACCCTGAAAACCAAGGCCCTCGATGATTTCGATTTCACGGGCTACGACATGGCGCTGTTCTCCGCCGGTGGCTCCATCGCCAAGGAATATGCACCGAAGGCCGCGTCGCAGGGCTGTGTCGTGATCGACAACAGCTCCGCCTTCCGCATGGATCCGGACGTGCCGCTGGTGGTGCCGGAGGTGAATGCCGACGCGCTGGCCGGGTTCGGCAAGCGCAACATCATCGCCAATCCGAACTGCTCCACGGCACAGCTCGTGGTGGCGCTGAAGCCGATCCATGACCGCGCCCGCATCCGCCGCGTCGTCGTCTCGACCTACCAGTCGACCTCCGGTGCCGGGCGGGATGCCATGGACGAGCTGTTCAGCCAGACCAAGGGCATCTTCGTCAACCAGCCTGCCGAGCCGAACAAGTTCACCAAGCAGATCGCCTTCAACGTCATCCCGCACATCGACGTCTTCCTGGACGGCGGGGAGACCAAGGAGGAGTGGAAGATGACGGTCGAGACCAAGAAGATTCTCGACCCGAAGATCCGCCTGACCGCGACCTGCGTCCGCGTGCCGACCTTCGTCGGCCATGCGGAGGCGGTGAACCTGGAACTGGAGGAGCCGCTGTCGGCGGAAGAGGCGCGCGACCTGCTGCGGGAGGCCCCGGGCTGCATGGTCGTCGACAACCCGGAAGAGGACCAGTACATCACACCGGTCGAGTGCGTTGGCGACTATGCCACCTTCATCAGCCGCATCCGCGAGGACGCGACCATCGACAACGGCCTGAACCTGTGGGTGGTTTCCGACAACCTGCGCAAGGGCGCTGCCCTGAACACGGTGCAGATCGCCGAGAC
This sequence comes from Minwuia sp., assembly GCA_965228535.1. Lineage (GTDB taxonomy): Bacteria > Pseudomonadota > Alphaproteobacteria > Minwuiales > Minwuiaceae > Minwuia. The sequence goes on from CBDDHU010000004.1 coordinate 1,512,777, forward strand.
GCTGGGTTCGCGCTTCCTCAAGAAGGCGGCCTGAGAACAGTAACGACAGGGTGCCCGGACAAGACCGGGCACCCTTCCGTTCATTCCGTCTTCAGCTGTCGGCGACGAAGGTCTGGCGCTGGTCGCCCAGCCCCTCGATCCCCAGGGTCACCACATCACCCGGTTTCAGGTAGACCTGCGGGGTCTGGCCCATGCCCACGCCCGGCGGTGTGCCGGTCGAGATGACATCGCCCGGATGCAGGGTCATGAAGCGGCTGAGATAGGACACCAGGAAGGCAACGCCGTAGACCATGGTGGCGGTTGACCCGTCCTGGTAGCGCTTGCCGTTGACCTCCAGCCACATCTTCAGGTCCTGCGGGTCCGGCACCTCGTCACGGGTGGCGAGCCATGGGCCGATGGGGCCGAAGGTGTCGCAGGACTTGCCCTTGGTCCACTGGCCCTCATGCTCGATCTGGAACTCGCGCTCCGACACGTCGTTGGTGACGCAGTAGCCGGCGACATGGTCCAGCGCCTCGGCTTCCGTGACGTACTTGGCCCGCTTGCCGATGATGACGCCCAGTTCCACCTCCCAGTCGGTCTTCACCGACCCGCGCGGGATGATGATGTCGTCGTTCGGGCCGACAATGGTTGAACTGGCCTTCATGAAGATCACCGGCTCGCTGGGGACCGGGTTTCCGGTTTCCGCCGCGTGGTCGGAATAGTTCAGGCCGATGCAGATGAACTTGCCCGTGCCGGTGACGCAGGGGCCGAGACGCGGGTTGCCCTCCACGACGGGCAGGCTGTCGACATCCAGCCCCTCCAGCACCGACAGGTCGGACAGCAGGGCAGGGTTGATGTCCGTGACCTTCGACGACAGGTCCCTCAACTGTCCCTGACCGTCGAAGATTCCGGGCTTCTCGGCGCCGGGCTGGCCGAAGCGTGTCAGTTTCATGCGTGTTCCCCCTCAGGATCGTGGTTCTTGATTGTCGCGGTGCCGTCAGACCGGCTCGGCCAGGAAGACGGGAATCAGGCGCGGTGCCTTCTTGCGGTAGTCCTCGTAGCGGTCGAAGGCGGCGACGGCTGCGGCCCACAGCCGGTCCCGCTCGGCTCCCTCCGGCACTTCCCGCACCCGCATCGGCCAGGCCTCCGTCGCATCGCGAATCTCCACGTCTGGGTTGGCGCGCAGGTTGTGCACCCAGACCGGATCCTTCTCCCGCCCGCCATAGGACCCGACCAGCACGTAGCCCTCATCGACCTTCACCCGCATCAGCGGGATCTTGCGGATGCCACCGGTCCTGTTGCCCTTGTGGGTCACCAGGATGCAGGGCAGGCCGGTATCGGCCAGCGTCGTGCCCTCCGTGCCGCCACTGCTCTCGTACAGTTCAACCTGCTTCCGCACCCAGTCGATCGCGGGTGGAATGTAGTCGGCCATGTTACTGCTCCCCTGAAAATGCCTGTCGCGGCGTGCGTCCAGCGACTATCGTGCAACAAAATTGCGGACTTGGGGAGGAAACAGCACATGAAACAGCGGATCTTGGGACAGGACGGGCCGAAGGTCAGCGTCGTCGGCTATGGCGCCATGTCGTTCACCGACTTCTACGGCAAGGCGACGGACGAGGGGTCGATGCAGGTGCTGGATGCCTGCCTGGAATTCGGCATCGACCATGTCGACACCTCGAACGTCTATGGCATGGGGCGGTCCGAGACCGTGATCGGTGAATGGCTGAAACGTCGCGGCGGCGAGTGCCCCTTCACCATCGCCACCAAGGGCGGCATCACCCGCAGCCCGGACCGGCGTTTCAACAATGACCCGGAGCATCTGACGGAACAGCTGGAAGGCAGCCTGAAGCGGCTGGGGGTGGAGGCCGTGGACCTCTACTACGTGCATCGCCGTGACAAGGCGCACGAGATCGAGGCGGTGACGGAGACACTGGCGGGGCTGGTGAAGGCCGGCAAGTGCAAGGCCATCGGCTTCTCCGAGATCGCGCCGTCCTCACTGCGCCGGGCGCAGGCGGTGCATCCGGTGGCTGCGGTGCAGTCGGAATATTCGCTGTCCACCCGTTCCCCCGAACTCGGGCTGGTGCAGACCTGCGCCGAGCTGGGCACGACGCTGGTGGCCTTCTCGCCCGTGGGCCGTGCCCTGCTGACCGACACGCCGCATGACCTGGCCTCCGTCCAGAACATCGACTTCATGAAGGCCAACCCGCGCTTCGTGGAGCCGAATCTCGGCTTCAACCTGGCGAAGAACGCCGAGTTCCGGGCACTGGCGGCCGACATGGGGGTGGCCGCGGCAACGCTGGCCATAGCCTGGCTGGTGCACCAGGGCGACCACATCGTGCCGATTCCCGGCACCCGCTCGATCGATCACCTGCGCGAGGTGGCGACCGGTGGCAGCCTGGACCTGACCGCGGAGGACCTGCAGCGGATCGAGCAGGTGCTGCCGGTCGGCTGGTGCCATGGCGACCGCTATACCCTGACCCAGTGGGAGGGACCGGAGAGGTACTGCTGAACGGGGAAATCCGGGGGGTGTCGGGAAATGGTCGGAGCGGCGGGATTTGAACCCACGACCCCCACACCCCCAGTATGGTGCGCTACCAGGCTGCGCTACGCTCCGACGCGGCGGACCATAGTCGTTCCCGCTGCCGCGATCAATCGCCTGTCGTCAGTGCAAGCAGACTTTTCCGCAGTTCGATCAGTTCGCCGCGCGCATCCTCGATGGCGCGCCGCTGCATCACGCTCAGTGTGTCGGCGGCGGGGGACTTCCGGGCGGCGGAACCCTGGTCGCGGAACATCTGCTGTACGCCCTTGATGGTGTACTTTTCCTCGTACAGCAGGTGCCGGATCCGCTGCAGCAGGGCGACATCCTCCGGCCGGTAGTAGCGGCGGCCGCCACCGCGCTTCAGCGGCTTGATCTCGGGGAACTTGCTCTCCCAGAAGCGCAGGACATGCTGCTGCACATCCAGTTCTGTCGCCACTTCACTGATGGTGCGGAATGCTTCGGGTGACTTCGCCAAGGCAGGTATCCGGTAGAAGAAGTTTCAGGGGCAGGGGAACCCGGTCAGGTCGGCGACGACCCGCAGGGCATGTCTCAGGTCTTGGCGGGGCGGCCCAGCAGGCCCTGGTTGATCTCGTCCTTCAGCACGTGGCTGGCCCGGAAGACCAGCACCCGACGCGGCTCGATCGGCACTTCCTCGCCCGTCTTCGGGTTGCGCCCGATGCGCCCGCCCTTCTCGCGAACCTGGAAGCTGCCGAAGGAAGAAATCTTTACGGTCTCGCCCTTTGCGAGGTGATCTGCAATCTCCATCAGAACGGCGTCCACCAGTTCCGAGGATTCGTTACGCGACAGACCGACTTCCCGGTACACAGCCTCGCTGAGATGCGCACGGGTCACTGTCGAACCGCTCATTATCGTCGCTCCCCACTGCCACGCCTGCCTGCTTTGCCATTCGGCATTGTTTTGTTGTTACGGCACATTACGCGCGAAATTCAATCTGGAGTCAAAGCAGTTCGGTGCAGGGCCGACCGTCGTTACCAGCGTACCAGCGCGGAACCCCAGGTGAATCCACCGCCCATTGCCTCCAGCAGCAGCAACTGCCCGCGCTGGATGCGGCCGTCACGCACCGCCTCCGTCAGGGCCAGCGGCACCGACGCGGCGGAGGTATTACCGTGCCTGTCGACGGTCACCACCACCTTCGACGGGTCCAGCTTCAGCTTCTTCGCCGTGCCGTCCAGGATGCGCTTGTTGGCCTGGTGAGGGATCACCCAGTCGATGTCATCGGCCTGCAGGCCCGTGGCCTCCAGCGCCTCGTTGATCACTGCCGACAGGTTGACGACGGCATGGCGGAAGACTTCCTTGCCGGACATGCGCAGGTGGCCGACCGACTGGGTGCTGGAGGGACCGCCATCGACATAGAGCAGGTCGTGGTGGCAGCCGTCCGCATGCAGGTGGCTGGTCAGGATGCCGCGATCGGCACTGGTGCCTTCGCCCTCCATCGCCTCCAGCACGATCGCGCCGGCGCCATCGCCGAACAGGACGCAGGTGGTGCGATCCTCCCAGTCCAGGATGCGGGAGAAGGTCTCCGCCCCGATCACCAGCGCCCGGCGGAACTGACCGGCCTTCAGGAAGTTGTCGGCGGTGGCGAGGGCGTAGATGAAGCCGCTGCAGACCGCCTGCACGTCGAACGCGGCGCCATGGCGAATGCCCAGGCGCGACTGGACGGCTGTCGCGGTCGCGGGAAAGGTGTTGTCTGGCGTGGCGGTGGCGAGGACGATCAGGTCGATGTCGTCGGGCTGCAGGCCGGCATGCTGCAGGGCGTCACGCGCCGCGGCCTCGGCCAGGTCGCCGGTGGTTTCCCCGTCGGCAGCGATGTGGCGTTGACGGATACCGCTGCGGGCAACGATCCATTCGTCGGACGTGTCAACGATCTCCGCCAGGTCCGCATTGGTCATGACCCGTGCAGGCAGATAGCTGCCACAGCCGACGATCACGGAACGTATCATGCGTTGCCCGCTTTCTGCATATCCCCACCCAGAAGGTCGATAGTCTGGCAGTCCTGAGCGATTCGTTCGATCATTCCGTCCTGCACCATGTCGGCGGCGATGCGGATGGCGCTGGCGACGCCGGTGGCGTTGGCGCTGCCATGGCTCTTCACCACGACACCGTTCAGGCCCAGGAACACCCCGCCATTGTAGCCGTTGGGATCGAGACGCTTCTGCAGGCGCCGGAAGGCACCGCGGGCGATCAGGAAGCCGAGCTGGGCAATCCAGGAGGCATTGATGGCCTGGCGCATGGTGTAGGTCACCAGGCGGGCCGCCCCTTCATGGCTCTTCAGCGCGACATTGCCGCTGAAACCGTCTGTCACCACCACGTCGACGACGCCGCGGGTGATGTCATGGCCCTCGACGAAGCCGTGATAGTGGAACCCGGCATCGGTGATGTTGCGCAGCCGCTCCGCCGCGGCGCGCACGATCTCGTTGCCCTTCAGTTCCTCCTCGCCGATGTTCAGCAGGCCGACCGTGGGATGGGCGCGGCCAAGCACGGCGCGGCAGAAGGTGGCCCCCATCAGCGCGAACTGGACCAGGTTGTCCTCGTCGCAGACGACGTTGGCACCCAGGTCGAGCATGACGCTCTCGCCGCGTTCGGTGGGCATGAAACCGGCGATGGCAGGCCGGTCGATTCCCGCCTGCGGACGCAGGGAGAACAGGGCCATCGCCATCAGCGCGCCGGTATTGCCGCCGGAGACGACGCCGTCGGCATCGCCGTCGCGCACGGCATCGATGGCCATGCGCATGCTGGTGTCGCCACCGCGTCGCAAGGCCTGGCTCGGCTTCTCGTTGGACCCGACGGTGCGGGGCGCGTGCCTGATCTCGATGAAATCAGCCAGTTCGCCCTTCACGAGAGGCTTCAGCTTCGCCTCGTCGCCGAACAGCAGGAAGCGGATTCCGGGATATTGCAGGCGGACATGAGCAATCCCGTCGACAACCGCGCCGGGGGCGAGGTCGCCGCCCATGGCATCCAGCGAAAGTGTCAGGGGACGGCTCATGTTGCGTGTGCCTGTTCAGGCGGCGGGGCTCAGACGGCCTCGTCAGCCTCGAACACCTCACGCTCCTTGTAGTGACCGCAGGCCCCGCAGACATGGTGCGGCAGCTTCATCTCACCGCAGTTCGGGCATTCGTGCGAAGCGGTTGCAGCCAGCGAATCGTGGGCGCGCCTCTGGTTCCGGCGGGACCGCGTTACTTTCTTCTTGGGGACAGCCATTTCTACTCCTTGAGACCCTTCCGCCCCTGCGGCAGGGTCATGTCTCGTCACGCTTCAATTGTGCCAGCACCGCGAAGGGGCCGGTCGCCTGGTGCTGTCCGTCCGTCGCGGCGTCAGGCAGGACAGCGTCCGCTTTCCTCGGGAACGGATCAAGCGACAGTGCCAGATGCTCGGCCACCGCAGCGCCAAGATCCAGCCGATCACCGTCCAGAGGCTCCGGTGGATCATCCTCGTCGGCGATATCGACAACGCGATGCGTCTCATCCAGAACAGCCCGTGGCGTGTAATGCAACGTGACCGTCTCGTCAACATCGCCGGGCACCGGTTCCAGCGTGACGACACACTGCTGCACCACTTGCGCCTTCAGGTGAAACCGAAGAGTGACACCTTCCTCCATCGGCCAGACCGTGGCCTTCACGCTGACCAGCGGCAGGTCCAGCAGCTCATAGGCCTCGGCCAGCGTGCGACGGGCATCCGCATCCAGCGTCAGTTCGAAGTCCTTGCCGGTCAGGTCCAGGTCGGCGATGTCGATCCAGTGGCTGAAGAGCGGGGGAACGTCTGCGCCCGGATCCCGGGAATCGGTGTCGCTCATGACCGCGCCTCCACGCTGTCCGGCATCAGGAACGTGAAACGCTGCGCCGCCATGTCGGCAAAGGAAAGCGCGGCCAGCATCTGCCAGTTGGCGGTGACGTAGTCCGCCAGCGCGGGCAGGGTGTCCCGGTCGGCTTCGTCGCCCCGGTAGACATTGCGGTGCAGCGCCTCCTGCAGGGCCATCCCGTCCCCTTCGTCCAGGGCGGCGTCATAGGCCGTCGCGCGGCCGTAATAGGCGTGGGACATCTTCTTGACCCGGTGGCCGATGCCGATGTCGCCGACACCGGAGAGGCGCAGCCCCTGGTCGAGATCCTTCAGCATTACGTCGAACAGGAACTGGGCCAGGCGCGGGGCCGGACGGGCCTCCTTGTTCGCGCGGCGGATCAGCAGGTGGACATGCAGCACCAGCAGGTCGAAGCGGCCATCGAACGTATCCTCCACCTTCCAGTCGGTGTAGAAGAGCGGCAGCCGTGCCTGCTCACCCGCCATGCTGTACAATGCATGGGCGGATTTCCGCATCGGGTCCGGTTTGATCAGGTCGAGAAGGGACATGGTCTTGGTGGTTTCCGCGACAGGCTTCGGGTTGCGCAGTTGACTCGGGTGGTGCGGTTCGGGCAATCGGAATGCAACAGCTAGGTCCGCAAGGGCCCGGCGTCAATGGCCGGACGGCCAGGGTGGATCGGAACAGCATGTCTGGACGCAGGAATTTCATGGTTCTGGCCGTTGTGGCGGCGCTGCTCGCAGCATGCGCACCGGACACGCATGTCGAGGGCTATCACCTGGACCGGGACCGGATCGAACGGATCCAGCCGGGCATCACGACGCAGCAGCAGGTCGGTGACATCCTGGGCAGCCCGTCCAGCGTCGCGACGTTCCGCGAGAACGCGGACACCTGGTACTACATCTCGCGCCAGATCGAGAGCGTGACGGAACTGGACGCCGAAGTGGTCGGCCAGCAGGTCGTGGCCGTGGACTTCGACGAGGTTGGCCGCGTCGAGAATATCAGGGAATACGGGCTGAAGGATGCCAAGGATATCCGGATCGCATCCCGCACCACCCCGACGCAGGGTGAGAAGCTCGGCTTCTTCGAGCAGCTGTTCGGCAACGGCCTGCTGGGCGTGAACCGGGAGTAGCGGCGACGCCTTCCGTGGCGTCAGTCGCCGGTGGTCCCGTCGACGGACCCGTTGCGCCGGTCGAGCACCGCCAGGACTTCCTCCAGCACGGCCTCATCCGTATCGGCGATCTCCGTCGCCAGCCGGTTGGCCAGCAGCGTGGCCCTGGGGCTGAGCCCAGACGTGTCGATGACGACGCGGGGGTGTGACAGGCGTGCCAGGTCACGCAGCTCGTCCGCGTCCTCCCAGATCAGGTTGAAATAGTCGATGATCTGCTGCACCAGCGACCAGCTCGGGCGGCTGCGATGGCCATGCTCCAGCGCGGAGAGATAGGCGGGGGTGAGCTGCAGGTCCGTCGCCATGCGGCTCAGCGTCAGGCCGCGGCGCTGGCGCAGGGCCCGCACGCGTTTGCCGAACGGTGTCATTGCCGGTCGTCCCGCCGACGCCGCAGCAGCACGTACAGCGCGCCGCTGCCACCGTCGCGGGGGATCGCGGGGGCGGTGGACAGCACCATGGGCGCCAGGTCAGCGGCGGCCAGCCAGCCCGGCACCTCCCGTTTCAGGCGGCCCGGCGGTTCCGGGGTGGCGTAGGGACCATCATCCTGCTGCCGGCCCCGGCTGCCCTTGCCGGTGATGACCAGCAGGCAACGCTGTCCGGCGGCATGACAGGCCCGGATGCGCTGTCGCAGCGCCGCGTGTGCTTGTTCCCGGTTCATCCCGTGCAGGTCCAGCCGGGCATCGATCTGGAACACCCCCTTGCGCAGCCGCTCCGCCGTGCGGCGGTCGAGACCGGCGACCCGGCCCCGCGCGACCGCGGCCTGCCGCTCCGCGTCCGGCACCGGCGGCGTTGCGGTCGTGGCCGGACGAGGCACCGCGACCGGCGGCTGGCCGACCTTCACCCCGGCTCGCTTCTTCCTTGCAGGCTTCGGCGGACCGGCGTTCGCGTTCGGAGCCGCAGGGGCGGCCTCGGCCTCCCGGCGCCTGATCTCCTTCAGCCGCGCGGTCGTGGCGGGCAGGGGGGTGACGGTCTCCGCCACGCGCTGCCAGAGATCACTGTCGTCCCCGACGGCGGGCTTGCCCTTGGGCTTGCGGGGCGGCCGCGCCATGCGCTCAGTCCCTGTCGCCGCTGTCCGTTCCGGCCGCCGCGCCGACATCATCGACCATGACGATGTGCAGACGACGCGGGCCATGGGCACCCATGACGATCTTCTGTTCCACGTCACCGGTGCGCGACGGGCCGGAAACCAGGTTCAGCGTGCGCGGCAGGACGCCGGCACCGAAGCGTTCACGTGCCTTGCCGAACGCGTCCTCCATGGCGCGCACGACCTGGCTGCGCCGCATCACCACGATGTGGTTGTCGGGCACGAAGTTCAGGGTCGGCGGTGTCTCGGGGCTGGAGGCGAAGACCAGCGTGCCGGTTTCGGCAATGCCGGCAAAGGCAGGGGTGACGCCCGTCAGGTCGGTGATCTCCGCCGCGCCGGAGGAGACCTCCAGCAACGGTGCGCTGTCCCAGGGCAGGCCGGTCACCTCCGGTGATGGCGACAGCTTCAGCCTGCCCGGCAGGTTCAGTCCCTTCAGGTAGTCCGCCACCGTGGCAGGCACGGCATCCGTGTCGCTGACCTCGTCGATGGTGATCGCCAGTTCCCGGCACTTCTCCAGGAACAGGGCATAGCGTTCCGGTTCCGGCCGGTCGGCGCGGGCGGGGATCAGGTTGGGCCTGGGGTCGGCGATCCGCGCCGCCAGTTCCTCCGGCGACCGGCGCAGGGGATTGTCCCGGTTGGCCGCACCGATCTTCGCCAGCATGGCATCCTTGCCCGACATGGTGCCTTCCCCCTTGAGACGGTGAACAGCATGAAGCTGCCTGAAAGCTCTATCGGCAAAGCCGGGGGGCTGGCAAGCGCCAGTGACGCGAGCGGAGAGGGGCCCGATGCCGCTCAGGTGCGGGGACCGGCACTGCGTCCCGGACGCCAGTGCTCCATGGCGGCATTCAGCTCGGCCTCGTTGATCGGCTTGGCCAGGTAGTCATCCATGCCAGCGTCCAGGCACATCTGCTTGTCCTCCGCCATGGCATTGGCGGTCAGCGCGATGATCGGGATGTCCAGCTTGTCGCCGTCCAGCGACCGGATCCGGCGGGTGGCTTCCAGCCCGTCGACCTCCGGCATGTGGATGTCCATCAGCACCAGGTCGAAGTCGTTCTCCCGCACGGCAGCCTCAGCCTCCGCGCCGTTCTCCACCGCCGTCACCTGGTGGCCGTTCTTGCCCAGCAGGGCGAGGGCCAGCATCTGGTTGATCTCGTTGTCCTCCGCCAGCAGGATCCGCAGCGGGCCGCTGCTGTCCGTCTTCGACGGCGGCTGGCTGGCGAGGTCATCCTCATCCTCGTTGATGTCCACCTGGCCGCCCGGTTCGAGTTCCGGGGTCAGCAGGCGGTAGAGGGAGCGGCGGCGGATCGGCTTGGTCAGGTAGCCATCGAACCCGGCATCCTTCAGCGGCTCGTTCTCCGCACGGCGGCTGACCGGCAGCATGACGATGGCGCGGGTCGATGCCAGTTCGGGGGTGTCGCGCAACTCGGCGATGAACGCTGCAGGTGGCAGGTCCTCCAGCGCGCCGTCGAACAGCACCGCGTCGAAGGGCTTGTCGCTCGCTGCCGCCGCGCGCAGCAGGTCGAGTGCTTCCCGACCGGTGGAGGTGCGCTTGGCCTCTGCACCGCCATCGATCAACTGGTCGGCCAGCGCCCAGCGTGCGATGCGGTTCGCCTCCGCCACCAGGATACGCTTCTGGTCCAGCCGGGGCTCCGGACGCGGGGTCGAACCCCCCTTCGCCTTCTTCAGCTCGATCTCGAACCAGAAGGTGCTGCCCTTGTCCTTCTTGCTGATCAGGCCGATCTCGCCGCCCATCTTCTCGACGATGCGCCGGGTGATGGCGAGGCCGAGGCCGGTACCGCCATAGCGGCGGGAGACCGAGGAATCCACCTGGGTGAACTCCTCGAACAGCTGCGCCTGCTTGTCGTCGGGAATGCCGATGCCGCTGTCGATGATCTCCACGCGGATCGCAGCCGAATCCGGGCGGTCCTGCAGCAGGCGCAGCGCGATGACCACGCCGCCCTCGTGGGTGAACTTCACGGCGTTGCCGGCCAGGTTGACGATGGCCTGCCGCAGCCGGCCGGGGTCGCCGATCAGGTGCCGGGGAATGTCGGGGTCGGCCATGGCCATGACCTCGATCCCGCGTTCGAAGGCACGCGGGGCCAGCAGCTCGGCGATCTTCTCCCCCAGCCCGGCCAGGTCCACGTCGATGTTCTCGAACTCCAGGTACCCGGCCTCGATCTTGGAGAAGTCGAGAATGTCGTTGATCAGGGTCAGCAGCGACTGCCCGGATTCCTGCACCGCGTCGGCATAGTTCTTCTGTTCCGCCGTCAGTTCGGTGTCCAGCAGCAGGCTGGTCATGCCCAGCACGCCGTTCATCGGGGTGCGGATCTCGTGGCTCATGGTGGCCAGGAAGCCGGACTTGGCGCGGTTCGCCGCCTCCGCCTCGTCGCGGGCCACGCCCAGTTCTCGCTCCGTCTCCTTGCGGTCGGTGATGTCGCGACCGACCCGCTGGATCTCCGTGATGCGTCCGTCCGGGTCGCGCAGCGCCACGTCTTCCCACGCGATCCAGCGCCAGCCCTCCCGCGTCAGTACCCGCTGGTCATAGCTGGCACGATAGGGGGGAACGGTGATCCGCTGCATGTCGAAGGGCTGCGAGCCCTCCTCCACCGCGACATTGACCGTCAGCGGGCTGCCGATCGCATCCTCGTTGTTGATCCCCAGCGTCCGGCTCAGCGCCTCGTTGGCGAAGCTCAGGCGACCGCGCGCGTCCAGCCGCACGATGAGGTCATGCTGGGTCTCCACCAGCCCGCGATAGCGTTCCTCGTTCGCGCGCAGGGTAGCATTCATGTCGTTGAGCAGTTCGACGGTCTCCGACAGCCGGTCGGCCATCTCCGTCATGCGATGGTTCTGGCTGTTGAGGCGCATGTACTTGCGCCGCGCATCCTCGATCAGCACACCGACGATCAGCACCACGATGATGACCAGCGCGCTGACCGATTTCGGGCCGATGGCGATCTGGCCATCACCGGCGAACAGGTCGGCATTGAAGATCAGGACAACGGCGACAACACCGGCAATGGCGATCAGCGGCGCTGCATAACGCAACCACCCCTGGCCGATCCGCCCTGCCTGTCGTCCCGAACCGATGTCAGACACTCCCCGACTCCAAAACGCAATGGTCTCACGAAAGATGTGCCAAATCGTTACCGATCCGGGACATCAGGCGTTAACCCTCGCGTCGGTTGCAAGAACCGTGCTGTAGTATCATGATGCATACAAATGCGGCAGGGAACAGGCCTGCGCCGGGGCCGGGTGCATGACGGACCGGGCCGTCAGGCCTCGATCGTGCCGTCCCGCGGACCGACATAGAAGTCGGGATAGCGTTCCTTGAGCACCGGGCTGTAGTCGGCCCAGGCATGGCAGGTGTTCAGAATGCCGGGGCGGCCATCGGGCTTCTTGCCGTCCATGTTCTTGATCGGCCAGATGGTCTGCATCGTGGCGGTTGCCATCTGCGGCAGCAGTTCGACGATATGCGTGCATCCGGCGGTTCCGCCCACCCGTTCCCGGGCCTTGCGGTTGAAACCGGGGCCGATGCGCAGACCGGCCAGGGCGGCGAAGTTCGGCGCCACCTCGGTGCACATGCTGTAGGGGGTGATTTCCGACCAGGCTTCCGCCGCATGGATCAGCATGTCGGTGTCCACGGTCAGCCGCAGCCACATCTTGTGCACCATGCCGTCATCCCGGCGCTCCGACATGTTGCCGTAGGGCACGGGCTTGTGGTCGGAGATCATGCCTTCCATGTCCCACAGGCCATCTTCCCTTTCATATCCGCGGATCTCGATGGTGCGGGTATGGCGGTGGGCACGCTTGGCCGGCTCGGACAGGGCCATCATCGGTTCTCCAGCTGTTGCGACATGCTACGGCGAGCGCGGAAGATAACAGCCGTGCGTCGGAGGTCCATACCGGTTGCGGTATGGCGGGCATCTCCCAGCCAGGGGTCGAGCTGTCAGCCCCAGGCGACCGGCAGGTTGGTCAGGCCGCGCAGGGTGAAGGTGGGACGCCAGTCGGGATCGTTCTCCGGCTTTTCCAGTCGCAGGTCCGGCAGCCGTGCCAGCAGGCTGCGGAAGGCGACATCGGCCTCCACCCGGGCAAGCTGCGCCCCGAGGCAGAAATGGATGCCGCCGCCGAACGAGGTCGGTCGCACATCCTTGCGGTCGACCCGGAAGCTCTCCGGGTCCGCGAACTCGTCACCGTCGCGGTTTGCGGAACCCAGCAGGTTGATGACGTGCTCTCCCTTCGGGATGGTCACGCCATTGACCTCCACGTCCTCCATCGCCGTGCGACCGGTCATCTGGACGGAGGAGTCGAAGCGCAGCATCTCCTCGATCGCGCCCGGCACCAGGTCGGGGTTGGCATGCAGCTTCGCGTATTCGTCCGGGTTCTGCAGCAGGGCGAGCAGGCCGTTGCCCAGCAGGTTCACGGTTGTCTCGTGCCCGGCACCGAACAGCAGGATGACATTGCCGACCAGTTCGGCCTCCGTCAGCCGTTCACCGGCTTCCTCCGCCTGCACCAGCACGGTGGTCAGGTCGTCCTGCGGGTCGGCACGGCGGCGGGCGAACAGGTCACGGAAATAGGCTTCCTGCCGCGCGAAACCCGCACCGATCTCCGCCAGTTCCTCGCCGCTCACCGGCGTCGGGTCGATCAGCCGCCCGGAGATCTTCGATCCGAACTCGAAATGGGCACGATCCTCCGGCGGGATGCCGAGCATGTCGCAGATCACGTTGACCGGCAGGGGGTAGGCGAACTCCTTGATGAAATCCATGCGGCCACGGGGGGCGACCCGGTCCAGCAGTTCATCGACCAGCGCCTGGATCTGCGGGCGCAGTCCCTCGATCCGGCGGGCCGTGAACGCCTTCGACACCAGACCGCGCAGGCGGCTGTGGTCGGGCGGGTCCTGCACCAGCATCCAGGTACGCATGTTGGCATAGACGGGGTTGTCGAAGACATCATCGCCATTGCGCATCTTCATGCGCTCCTCGAACCCCTTTCCGAAGCGGCGGTCCTTCAGGATCATCTGCACGTCGGCATAGCGGCTGGCCACCCAGAACCCCAGCGGCGTCTTCATCAGCGGCTGGTTCTCCCGCAGCAGCTGGAACGAGGGGTAGGGGTTGCGCAGGAACTCGGGCGAGAACGGGTTGAAGAGGGGGGCGTCCGCGACCGGTGTCTGTTCGTTCATGCTGTCTCTCCCCGACATTGACGGCGGAATTGATGACCGCCGTTCATTTATCGGTCGAGGTTAGCCCCGAACCACCAGTTCCGGCAAGTCATCCATGTGCTGGAACACCGCGTGCGCCCCGGCATCCAGCAGCATCTGCCTGTCGCGGTGCTGGTCGCGGTGACTGCCGCCGGTGAAGCCGAGCGCGCGCATGCCGGCGGCGCGGGCCGCCTGCAGCCCGAACGGGCTGTCCTCCACGACCGTGCAGCGTTCCGGATCGGCCTGCATCTCCGCCGCCGCATGAAGGAACAGGTCGGGCGCTGGCTTGCCGTACCGTACCATGGTCGCGGAATAGAGCCGGTCTCGGAACAGGTCGAGAATGCCGGTGGTGCCCAGGGTCAGCTCCATCTTGCTGACCTCGCCGGAGGAGGCGACGCAGGTGGGACCGGGCAGCCGCCGCACCGCCTCCCGCACCCCCGGAATCGCCCTGACCTCCCGCGCCAGCACCTCGGCGGTTCCGGCGCGTATGTCGGCAACGAACGTGTCAGGCAGGTGGACGCCATACCGGTCGAGCACGAGCTGCTTGCAGGAGGAAAGCGACAGGCCGACGAAGGTCGCCTCCGTCTCCGCCACGTCGATCCGGACACCATGGTCGTTCAGGTAGCGTGTCAGCAGCCGGTTGGCGGGGCGTTCGCTGTCCACCAGCACGCCGTCGCAGTCGAAGATCACCAGGTCGGTCATTCCGCGCAGGCCGGTGCCTTTCCCGGGTCACGGCAGAGCAGCAGCCCGTCATCCGTCACGGCACCCGCGATCAGCATGCCGCCGATGCGCAGCATGCCGGTGGCCCCGCTGATCGGATCCCCCTCCGGATCGTCATGCAGCACCGTGCAGCCTTCGCTGCCGCTCTTCTTCGGATCGACGGCGACCAGCCGGGTCGGGGCGCTGGAGAAGAACGGCCATTCGCGCATGTAGAAATACAGGTCCATCGTGTCGGGATGGACGGCAGTGAGCAGGTTGCCGTCCGCATCCATGTCCAGGTTGTCCGGCCCGCCGGGCACCGGGATCATGCGCGCGGGCCGCTTCAGCCGCCCGTCGACGAGGTCATAGGCGCGGATCCGGTTGGCCTGGGTCTCGGCGACATAGACCGTGGGCGTCTCGCCCTTGTCGATCAGGATGCCGTTGGAGAAGGCGATGCCGTCATCCAGGATCTCCGGCGCGTCTGCGCGGGTGATGTCGATCCGCGCGACCTTCGCACGTTCCCGCCCCAGCAGCAGTTCGAAGAACGCGCTGATGCCGCCGCAGGCATTGCGGTCCAGGCTGACAATGGCGGTGTCCTCGTCCAGCGCATCCAGGTCGTTGGCGGCGCAGATGTCGGGGTGGGCGTAGGTGAACTCGTGATCCAGCTCTCCGTTCGGGGCGACGAAGAAGGCCTCGATGGTGGTTCCGGCGGTCCCGTCATCGCGCCGCGCGGTCCCCATTTCCCTGTGGTTGATGACCATCAGCCGCCCCACCTGGTCGCCGATGCGCTGGTCCAGGAACCCCGCCTTGGGCAACTCCGGCTCCCACAGCGTGATGCCGTGCGGGTGCATCAGGTTGTTCTCCTGGAACAGCTCCGTCAGGTTCGGCACCGGCAGGTCGATGGGGCGCGAGGTCTCGATGAATTCGCGTTTCAGGCGCGGGAAGGACAGGCCGTAGATGCCGTTCGCCACCGGCCCGTCATCATCCCCGTCCGCCCACCGGTCATGGGCCGACAGCAGGATGCGCTTGCTGGGTTCGTGCCAGGCAATGTCCTCGATCCCCCGCAGCACGGCACCCGTGCTGGCATCGGTCAGATGCACCTCCCGGCAGTCGGCAGCCTGCGCCGACGCGGCCTGCAGGGTCGCGAACAGCGCCAGGGCCACCAGCCGCGCTGCCCCTACAATTCCGTGGTGCTGGTCTGATCTGGACATGGTTGCGCCGGAAACCCTTTCTGACGACGATGGCGACACAACAAGAGGATGCCGAGAAGCATCATCCGGTCAACCGCCATTCCTGCAACAGTGGCGGGGCGCGGGATCACCAGCCAGCCACCTCGCGCCGCCGCGACAGGAGCCCGCCCCAGCATGAGCGTCACACCTTCTGTCGTCACGCCGCCTCAGACGACGCTGTCCCAGGCCCTGCTGGTGGGCACCCTGACCATGTCGACGATGCTGTACGCGATGACCGTGACCATCGCCAACGTGGCGCTGCCGAAGATGCAGGGGGAATTCGGCGCGACACAGGACCAGATCGCGTGGGTGGTCACCTTCAACATCGTCGCGACCGCGGTCATGACGCCGCTGACCGGCTGGCTGATCGCCCGCCTGGGGCAACGCAAGGTGATGATGTTCTCCGTCGCCGGCTTCGCGCTCTCCACCATGCTGTGCGGGCTGGCCACGTCGCTGACCGAGATCGTGATCTATCGCGTCTTCCAGGGCCTGTGCGGTGCGCCGATGGTGCCCGCCAGCCAGTCCATCGTGCTGCAGGCCTTCACCAAGGACAAGCAGGCCAGCGTCATGTCGATCTTCGGCATGGGGGTGGTGCTGGGGCCGATCATTGCCCCGACCCTCGGCGGTTACCTGTCGGAGGAATATGGCTGGCGCTGGGTCTTCTTCATGATCGTGCCCTGCGCGGTGGTGGCCTTCGCCGGGATCGTCGCCATCGTCCGTGACCTGGCCACGCCGGGCCGCATCCGGCTGGACTGGACCGGGTTCATCAGCCTGTCTATCGCGGTGGCGGCGACGCAGCTGATGCTGGACCGGGGCGAGCGCCAGGACTGGTTCGAATCCGTCGAGATCATGTTCGAACTGGGGCTGGCGATCCTGGCCCTCTACATCTTCGTGGTCCACAGCCTGATGGCTGAGAAACCGTTCCTGAACTTCAAGCTGTTCCGGGACCGGAACTACGCCTTCGGCATGCTGTTCATCCTGATCTTCGGCATGTTGAACTTCACCCCGATGGTGCTGTTCCCGCCGATGCTGCAGCACCTGCGCGGGTTCCCGGACACCGATATCGGCTGGTTGCTGGCGACGCGCGGTGTCGGAACGCTGGTCGCCTTCACCGCCATGGTCTGGCTGTCGAGATATGACCCGAGGCGCTGGATGACCGTCGGTTTCCTGATGCAGGGCATCGCAGGTCTCTACATCGCCGGTTTCAACATCAACCTGACCGCGTTCGATGTGGCCTGGACCAGCATGCTGCAGGGCTTCGGTGTCGGCATGACCTGGGTGCCGACGACGCAGATCGCCTTCGCGACCCTGGATCCAAGGGACGCGGGGGAGGGCAGTGCCGTGTTTCACCTGATCCGCAACTTCGGCTCCAGCCTGTTCATCTCCATCAGCATCGCGGTGGTGATCCGCACCAGCAACGTCAACTATGCCGACCTGACCACCCATGCCTCCCCGTACAACGAGAACTTCCAGTACCCGTCCTCCGCCGGGGCATGGAACCTGGACAGCATGCAGGGCATCGCCGCCTTTGCCGGGGAGATCGGGCGCCAGTCATCGATGATCGGCTACCTCAACGCCTTCTACCTGTTCGGCATCGTCTCGCTGGCCGTCATTCCGTTCCTCTGGATGGTACGGTGGGAGGGGAACCGCTGAGTTGACGCACGGCGGTACAGGCGGGATCATCGCAACCGCAGCCTGGGGAGGATGAGCATGAACGACCATCACGACACCGACATTGCCGAGTGCCTGAAACCGACGGACCTGATCGATTCCGACCATCCCGGAATCAAGGCGTTCGCCAGCAAGGTGGTGGGTGACGAGACCGAGCCAAAGGCCAAGGCGATCCGGCTCTATTACGCCGTGCGTGACGACTTCTACTATGACCCGTACGGCGTGCGCATGACGCCGGACCATTTCCGCGCCAGCGCCTGCCTGGAGCGCAACAGCGGTTTCTGCATCACCAAGGCCGGGCTGCTGGCCGCGGCGGCGCGGGGGCAGGGGATCCCGGCGCGGCTTGGCTTCGCCGATGTGCGCAACCACGTCTCCACCAGGCGCATGACGGAGCAGATGGGCACCGACGTGTTCTTCTATCACGGCTTCACGGAGCTGTTCATCGACGGCAAGTGGGTGAAGGCCACGCCCGCCTTCAACATCGAGCTGTGCAACAAGTTCCGCATCCTGCCGCTGGAGTTCGACGGGGAGAATGACTCGGTGTTCCATCCCTTCACGGCGGACGGCGCACGGCACATGGAGTACGTGCAGGAGCGCGGGCATCGCAACGACATGCCCTATGACGAGATTCGTGACTGCTTCCGCGAGCATTACCCCTACATGTTCGATGCGGAGACGGCGCTGGATGGCGATTTCGCTGCCGAGGCGGAGGCGGAGAACGCCTGATTTCCAAGGGCTTGGCCATCATGCCTGCGACTGCGGCGCTTCGTCCGGGGCGAATGGCAATCGCGGAACTGGTTGTCACGGCGGACTGATGGCATAAGTCGCTCCCAATCAACACAGCCCGCGTCCGACGCGAACGGTACCGCTTTCCGGTCTCGCGCCCATTGGGCTACTCCGTTTCCGTCGCTGACGGAGCCGTCATAGGAGTTCCGACGTGATCACGATCCGTGAAGCCCTCACCTTCGATGATGTCCTGCTGGCACCGCGCGAGTCCGGTGTCCTGCCGGGGGATGTCACCACCGCCACCAACCTGACGCGGGAGATCGCGCTGGGCGTGCCGCTGCTGTCGGCCGCCATGGACACGGTCACCGAGGCACCGATGGCCATTGCCATGGCACGGCTGGGCGGCATGGGCGTGATCCACAAGAACTACGGCATCGAGGAGCAGGCGGAGGAGGTGCGCAAGGTCAAGCGCTACGAATCCGGCATGGTGGTCAACCCGGTCACGATCTATCCCGACGAGCCGCTGGCCAACGCCCTGGCGCTGATGGAGACGCGATCGATCTCCGGCATCCCGGTGGTGGAACACAACACCCGGAAGCTGGTCGGCATCCTGACCCACCGCGACGTGCGTTTCGCCACCGACAAGCGCCAGCCGGTGTCCGAGCTGATGACGCGGGAGAACCTGGTCGTGGTGCGCGACAGCGGCGTGAACCGGGAAGAGGCGAAGCGGCTGCTGCACCAGCACCGGATCGAGAAGCTGCTGGTGGTGGATGACGCCTATCGCTGTGTCGGCCTGGTGACGGTGAAGGACATCGAGAAGGCGGAATCCCATCCCCACGCCTCCAAGGACGCGCAGGGTCGCCTGCGGGTGGCCGCGGCCACCGGCGTCGGGCCGGAGGGGCTGCGCCGCACCGAGGCGCTGATCGAGGCCGGGGCGGACCTGGTCGTGGTCGATACCGCCCACGGTCACAGCCTTCGGGTGCTGGAGGCTGTTGCGGAAATCAAGAAGCGGTCGAACTACACCCAGGTGCTGGCCGGCAATGTCGCCACCGCTGACGGTGCCCGCGCGCTGGTCGATGCCGGTGCGGATGCCGTGAAGGTCGGCATCGGCCCCGGCTCCATCTGCACCACCCGCGTCGTTGCCGGTGTCGGCGTGCCGCAGCTCACCGCCATCATGGATGCCGTCAGCGTCTGCCACGACGCCAACATCCCGGTCGTGGCCGATGGCGGCGTCAAGTTCTCCGGCGACCTGGCCAAGGCCATCGCTGCGGGCGCATCCTGCGCCATGATCGGATCGCTGCTCGCCGGGACCGACGAGTCGCCGGGGGAGGTCTTCCTCTACCAGGGCCGTTCCTACAAGTCCTATCGCGGCATGGGCTCTCTCGGGGCCATGGCGCGCGGTTCCGCCGACCGCTACTTCCAGGAAGACGTGAAGAACGAGCTGAAGCTGGTGCCGGAAGGGATCGAGGGCCGGATCGGCTACAAGGGGCCGGTCGGGCAGGTGGTGCACCAGCTCGTCGGCGGACTGCGGGCCGCCATGGGTTATACTGGCTGCCGCGACATCGCCGCGATGCACCGTGACTGCGAGTTCCTGCGCATCACCAATGCTGGCCTGCGCGAGAGCCATGTGCACGATGTCGAGATCAGCCGGGAAGCCCCGAACTATGGCGGCGGCCTCTGATCCGGGCGGAGCCGGCACGTGACCCCCGCCGCCAGGCTGCAGGCCGCGATCGAGCTGCTTGACCGCATCGGGGCAGAGGCCCCGGCCGCCGAATGGATCCTGCGGGACTATTTCCGCAGGCGCCGCTATGCCGGTTCCGGCGACCGTCGTGCCACCGGGCAGAGGGTCTTCACGGTGCTGCGCCAGCGGGGGCAGATTGACTGGCGGCTGGAGCAGGTGAAACTGCCTGTGGACAACAGGTTGCGCGTGTTTCTTTCTGTCTTGCTTGAGGATGAAACCGCCGAGCTGCCGGATGCCCGGGGACCGCATGGACCGGTTCCCCCGACCGGCGAGGAGGTGGAGGCGCTGTCGGCCGCGCGTGCCCTCGATGTCTCCGAGGCTCCCCTGCCGGCGCGGGCCGGATTCCCCGCGCACCTGCTGGACGACCTGGCGGCGACCTACGGCGCGGACCTGGAACGGGCCATGCTGGCGCAGATCGACGACGTGGCCGCCGTGGATATCCGCGTCAATCGCCGGAAGTCGGATCGTGACACGGTGCTGGCCCGCCTCCAGGCGGACGGGATCGGCGCGGCTCCGTTCGGCTGGACCGATGCCACGATCCGCCTCGACGGGCGTCCAGATCTCGGCAGGCGCCCGCTGGCGACCGACGGCAGCATCGAGGTGCAGGACGCGGGCAGCCAGCTTGTCGCCGCGCTGGTCGGCGCGCGCCCCGGCGAACAGGTGGCGGACTTCTGCGCCGGTGCCGGGGGGAAGACCCTGGCCATGGGCGCGGCCATGCAGAACAGCGGCGAACTGCACGCGATGGATGTCGATGTGCGGCGGCTGGAGCGGCTGCGGGCGCGGGTGACGCGCGCGGGCCTGCGCAACGTGCAGAGCCACCGCATCTCGCCTGACGGCGAGCTGCCCGCTGACCTGGTCGGGCGCATGGACCGGGTGCTGGTGGATGCCCCCTGTTCCGGCAGCGGCACCTGGCGGCGGCAGCCGGAACAGCGCTGGCGGCTGGACGCGGAACGGCTGGCCCAGCACCAGGCGCGCCAGGTCGACATCGCGGCGCGGGCGGCAACCCTGCTGCGGCCCGGTGGACTGCTGGTCTATGTCACCTGTTCCGTCCTGCGCGCGGAGAATGAGACCGTGATCACAGAACTGATGCATCGGCTTCCGCATCCTGTGCGTATCAACTGTCAGGAGGCGGCGCGGGAAGCCGGGGTTTCCCTGCCGGACGGAGCCGTGACGGACGCTGGAGACCTGCGCCTGTCACCGCATTGTCACGGTGTGGACGGGTTTTTTGCGGCTGCCCTGCGCAGTGATATCGGCTAGTCTCAGCACCAGCCCGGTCACGATCAAACCACGTGAAGGAGTTTAATGATGTCGAAGTTTACGCGCGGCGTTGCGGTGGCCCTCACCATGGGTGCGCTTGCCCTGACACCGGTTGCGGTTTCGGCCATGGGTTCAAGTTCCAGCGACGAATCCTCCTCCAGCAGCAAGGCGAAGCCGTCGAACGCGGCCTATGACCGTGGCGTCGCCGCGGTGGAGGCGCAGGACTGGAAGACGGCGATCACCAACCTGGAACTGGCCACGGCCAAGGATCCGGGCAATGCGGACGCCTTCAACTATCTCGGCTATGCCTATCGCAAGAGCGGCAACTACCTGGATGCGCTCTCGACCTACCGCACGGCCCTGGACATCGATCCGGAGCACAAGGGCGCCCACGAATATATCGGCCAGGCCTACCTGGAGATCGGCAACCTGGGCGAGGCGGAGAAGCACCTGGCGGCGCTCGATTCGATCTGCACCTTCGGCTGTGCCGAGTACACTTCGCTGAAGAAGGCGGTGGAGCGCGTCAAGGGCTCCTGACACCACGTTTTTTCCAGGGGCGCTGTGTCCGCTGGACAAGTCATGGCCATCCGCGTATCGGGTGGCCATGACTGACAGCGTCCTGATCGTCGATTTCGGCTCCCAGGTGACCCAGCTGATCGCACGCCGCGTGCGCGAAGCCGGTGTCTTCTGCGAGATCGTGCCTTTCGACAAGACCACCGAAGGGCTGGCGCGACTGCAGCCCAAGGGGATCATCCTTTCCGGCGGCCCCGCCTCCGTCACCTTTGACCATACGCCGCGCGCACCGCAGGCCGTGTTCGATGCCGGTCTGCCGATCCTGGGCATATGCTACGGCCAGCAGACACTGGCGCAGCAGCTGGGTGGTGCCGTCTCCCCCAGCGAGGAGAAGGAATTCGGCCGCGCCGACGTGGAGGTCGTGGATGGCTGCGCGCTGTTCGACGGCGTCTGGTCCACCGGCCATTCCTACCGCGTCTGGATGAGCCATGGCGACCATGTGACGACGCTGCCGCCGGGGTTCCGGGTGGTTGCCAGTTCCGTCAATGCTCCCATCGCCGCCATCGCCGACGAGGCACGGCAGATCTTCGGCCTGCAGTTCCATCCGGAAGTCGCGCACACGCCCGATGGGGCGAAGCTGCTGGCGAACTTCTGCCTTGGCGTCTGCAACTGTGCCGGCGACTGGACCATGGCGGCCTTCCGCGATGACTCCATCCGCCGCATCCGGGAACAGGTGGGCGAGGGGCGTGTGATCTGTGGCTTGTCCGGCGGGGTCGATTCCGCCGTTACCGCAGTGCTGGTGCACCAGGCGATCGGGGAGCAGTTGACCTGCGTCTTCGTCGATACCGGCCTGATGCGGATGGGGGAGGCCGACGAGGTCGTGACCCTGTTCCGCGACCACTACAACATTCCGCTGGTGCACAAGAACGCGGAGCCGCTGTTCATGGGCGCGCTGGACGGCGTCACCGACCCGGAGGCCAAGCGCAAGACCATCGGCAAGCTGTTCATCGACGTCTTCGAGGAAGAGGCGAAGGCGATCGGCGGTGCCGACTTCCTGGCCCAGGGCACGCTGTACCCCGATGTCATCGAGTCAGTCTCCTTCGCCGGTGGCCCCAGCGTCACCATCAAGTCGCACCACAATGTCGGCGGCCTGCCGGAGCGGATGAACATGTCGCTGGTGGAGCCGCTGCGGGAACTGTTCAAGGACGAGGTGCGGGCACTGGGCCGGGAACTGGGCCTGCCGGAGGTCTTTGTCGGCCGTCACCCGTTCCCCGGCCCCGGCCTCGCCATCCGCATTCCCGGCGAGATCACGAAGGAGAAGGCGGATACGCTGCGCAAGGCCGACGCCATCTACCTGGAGGAGATCCGCAAGGCCGGGTTCTACGACGACATCTGGCAGGCCTTCTCCGTACTGCTGCCGGTGAAGACGGTCGGCGTCATGGGGGACGAACGCACCTACGAGAGCGTCCTCGCCCTGCGCGCGGTGAATTCCACCGACGGCATGACCGCCGACTTCTATCCCTTCCCGCACGACTTCCTGGGCCGCGTCGCCACCCGCATCATCAACGAGGTCCGCGGCGTCAACCGCGTCGTCTACGACGTCACCTCGAAGCCGCCGGGCACCATCGAGTGGGAGTGAAGGCGGGGTCCTGAGGCGGTACGGCATGTTTACCGTCGGTTTACTATCCTTCCCTACCGTGGCTCGAAGGAAGAAGAAGGGGCAGGGCAGGACGACATGATGGCGAACGTCATTCCGAGGATGGATCTGGACGAATTCACCGATGCCGAGCGCTGGCAGGCGGACGATCTGGTACGCCAGTTCGGCGACGGTGCGGAGAGCGTGACGACGGAACGGATCATCTCCGCGCTGGACGAGGGCCAGATCGATCGCATCGTCTCCGCCGTGCGCGTGCGCCGCTGCGTCCGGGCGGTGATGCAGAAGGATCCCTACATGCGTCGCCTGTCCGACAAGATCGCTGCCGCCGTGGAGCAGGCGATGGAGCAGGGGCGGGTCCAGCTTGCCCAACGGCTTCAGCCGGCCTTCGCCGCCGCGCGGGACGCAGAGAAACAGTTCGTCAGCGACCGCCGCCAGAAGGTCGCCAACTGAGCGCCTGACCGTTCGGTCCCGGCAAGCGCGATTCCCCGTGCCTCGTGTCAGTTCACGGTCCCGAGCTTTTCCGGGTTCCGGACGCTGTAGACGCGGCTGATCCGCCCGGCAGAAACCTCGATGCTGAGGGCCTGGTCCAGTTCCCCATCCAGGTGGACAAGCAGCGCAGGACGACCGTTCAGCACTTTCGGCCTGATCTCCGCTTGCGTGCCGCGCCGTGCCACCTTCCCCGCGATACCCACATAGAAACGCGCGATGTTCCGGGCACCCAGGATGGGCCGCAGGGCCGCGAGCCGGACGCCGCCGCCATCGGCATAGGCCACGGCGTCCTCCGTCAGCAGGTCGGAAAGGCCCGCCACGTCGCCCTGGCCGAGGGCAGCCACGAACCGCTGCAGCAGGGCCAGGTGCTGTTCGTCGGAGGCCGGTTGCCGGACATGATCCCGGCGCACCGCCCGGCGCGCGCGGCTGGCGAGCTGGCGGCACGCGGCTTCCGACCGCTGCAGGGTTTCCGCGATCTCCGGGAACGGGGTGTCGAAGACATCATGCAGCAGGAAGGCCGCCCTTTCCGCAGGCGACAGCCGCTCCAGCGTCAGCAGCAGGGCGAAGGACAGGTCGTCGGCAAGGGCCGTCGCGGCCTCCGGTGACATCCGGTCGGCGTCCGGCACTGGTTCCGGCAGCCACGGCCCGATATAGGTCTCCCGCTGTGCCCGCGCGCTCTTCAGCCGGTCGAGACAGAGCCGGGTCGTCACGGTGGTCAGCCAGGCCGCCGGGCTGGCAAGGGCCGCCGAATCCGCACCCTGCAGCCGCAGCCATGCATCCTGCACGATATCCTCCGCATCCGTTCGGCTGCCCAGCATCCGGTAGGCGAGGCCCAGCAGGCGGGGCCGTGCTCGGACGAAGCTGTCGGCCAGGGGGTGGCTGCGGTCCATCGGTTCAGGCGGCCTTGCGGTGCATCTCGACGGTCCGCTCGCCGAGCCGGATCTGCAGGCAGGCCTGGCCGAAGCCGAGGCCGGTCTTCACCATGGGGAAGATGCGGCTGATCTGGGTGGCGAAGGTCAGGTCGACGACCGCCTGTTCGCCATGTGCCGCCCGCACCGCCTCCCGCGCTGCATCGAGGTCTGCGGTGCGCCCGACCAGCGCGCTGGCGAAGCGGTGGCCCAGTTCCGTTGCGGCGCTCATCCGCGCCCCGTTGCCGGTCAGCACCGCGTCGATCTGGTCATCGGCCATCCCGGCCTCCCGCGCCATGTCGGTGGTGATCTGCAGGCAGGGTCCGCAATCCTCGTGCATCGCGCCGACCAGCCGGGCCGCACAGGCCGCGTCGCGCGGCGCGGCCTCCCGATGGCGGGCCAGGGCCATCACGGGGCGGAAGCCGAAGAAACCGCGCGGGCTGACCTGCAGCAGGTGTTGCAGGTAACCGACATCATAGCCGTAGTGACGGCCGAAGGCCCGCAGCGCGCGACGGGCGAGGAAGGTACGCATGTCCGTGATCTCCTGAATTCGGTTCGGGTGACAGGGACATGACGATCCGGTGCTGCGGTTTGTGACAGGCCCGGTCAGATTTCCAGGCGATAGACCCTCTTGGCGGTGTCGTGGAACAGGTCCTGCCGCTCCTGCTCGGTATAGGCCGCCGCGATCAGCTTGAAGGCGTTCCAGAGCACGGGATAGGACACCGACAGCTTGTCGACGGGGAAATTGCTCTCGAACATGCAGCGGTCCGGGCCGAAGCAGTCGATGGCGTGGGCGTACCAGTCGCCCGTGGCCGCCACCAGTTCCCGCGATGTCGGTGGCGTGTCGCGATGGTGCCAGCCGAATCCGTTGATCGCCATGTTGATGCCGCCCAGCTTGGCGACGACATTGGGGCAGGTCGCCAGTTCCGCGAAGTCCCGTTTCCAGGTCTCGAAGATCTCCGCCCGCCTGTTGGCATAGGGGCCGATGCCGACGGGGCCGATGAAGTGGTCCGCGATGATCGTGGTGTCGGGGAAGGCACGGGCCAGGGCCGTCACCTCCGGCACCTGGTGATGGTAGGCCCAGGCCTCGAAGGTAAGATTGCGCGACGCCAGGCAGGCAAAGCCCTCGCGGAACTTCGGGTCGCCCAGCATCCCCGCGAAGGGCTGCGTATGGGAATTGCGGACCTCGTCACTCGGGTCGAAGCCGGCGGCATGACGGATGCCTCGGAACCGGGCCGGGGCGGCAAGCTGGTGCGCCTCCAGCACCTCGTCAACGGCGGCGCCCAGGTTCAGGTCGGCCAGGCTGACGATGCCCGCACAGGCACGGATCGGGCCATAGTTGCCGGATGCGCTCATGGCCGCGACGCCGTTGACGAACTCCGTCTCGCCCACGGGTTTCAGTGCCTCCGGTCCGTCCGCGCGGTACATCACGGCGCATTCGATGAACACCGTGGCGACGATGTTGTGGCCGCTGCCGGTGTCCGCCAGCAGCTCGTCCAGCAGGTAGCGGTTGCCGGGCAGCGCGTTGATCGACGGGCGGTCCCAGAGATGATGATGCGGATCGATGATCGGCCGGTCGGGATCGATGATCTCCTCCCGCACCTGGTCGAGCCATTCCTGATTGATTGCCATGCCTCATCCTCCCCGATTGCAGCATCCGTTCTTTCAGCAGGAATGCGATCATGCCATGCTCCGCGCGCGGATGCATTGCATCGCGTCCGCACACCCCATGCAATCGGAGCGCCGCCATGACCTATGGTCTCGGTCTATATCTGAAGGACGGTATTGTCATCACAGCCGACACCCGCACCAACGCCGGTGTCGATCATGTTGCAACGGTCAGGAAGCTGAACCTGTTCCAGCAGCCGGGGCAGTCGATCATGGTGCTGGCCAGCGCCGGCAACCTGGCGACCACCCAGGCCGTCGCCACGATCCTGGAGCAGCGGACGCGCCAGCCGGGCAATCCGACGAACCTGTTCGAGGCGCCGACCATGTTCGATGCGGCCAACATGGTCGGCGGCGTGCTGCGGGAAGTGATGGGCGCCAACGCCAACCACGTCCAGGGCTATGGCGACCCCAGCGCCAGCATGCTGTTCGGCGGACAGATCAAGGGGGAGGGGCATTGCCTGTTCCTGATCTACTCCGCGGGCAACTTCATCCAGGCAACGTCCGACACCTGCTTCCTGCAGATCGGTGAGCTGAAGTACGGCAAGCCGATCCTGGACCGTGCCTTCCGCTACTCCACCACGACGATGGCCGACGCGGTGAAGCTGTCACTGCTGTCGTTCGACGCGACGGTGCGTTCGAACCTGTCCGTGGCGCCGCCGTTCGACATGATCTGCTATCGCGCGAACGCGCTGGAACCGCTGGAGATCCGGCGATTCGAGAAGAACGACGCCTACTATTCCGATGTGCGTCGCAGCTACAGCCAGTCGCTGCGGGAAACCGTCGGCAGCCTGCCGGTCATCGACTGGCCGGGGGTGATTCCCGGCGCGGGTGGCTGAACCAGCCGTCAGGGGACGAAGCGGCGGACATGGGTGACGGAGCCGTAGCCGCCGCGGGTCCTGGCGAACACGGTCTCGACCGGTTCCCGCGTCACCATCATGTGGGTGGCGTTGGCGTGGATCAGTTGTCCTGCGCCATCCGCGATCATGCAGTGGCCGGGAAAGTAGACCAGGTCGCCCTGCCGCAGGTCCCGCATGTCCTCGGGCTTCGGCTGTACCGTGCCCAGTTCGTCCCGCTGCATGTCCGAATCCCGTGGTGGCGTGCCCCCCAGCGCCTGCACGGCGACCTGGATCAGGCCGGAGCAGTCCAGCCCGAGGCTGCTGCGGCCCCCCCAGAGATAGGGGGCGCCGAGATTGCGCAGGGCAACGGCGACGATGTCCCGTTCCGGC
This sequence comes from Minwuia sp., assembly GCA_965228535.1. Lineage (GTDB taxonomy): Bacteria > Pseudomonadota > Alphaproteobacteria > Minwuiales > Minwuiaceae > Minwuia. The sequence goes on from CBDDHU010000004.1 coordinate 1,540,336, forward strand.
TTGCCGATGGGGCGGATGTGGCTGGTCATGACGTGCCGCCCGTCCGCGAGGGTGGAGAATCGCCCCTCCGTCCCGGTGATCACCAGGCGCGCACCCAGCGTCACGCGGCCTGCGGGGGGATCCTTGATGGTCGCATCCGCGAACAGGTGGCTCAGGCGGGCATGGACGATGTGGGTCGGTTTCTGTGAGATGTCGGGCGACAGGCCGTCCTGGCGGACATAGCCGACATAGCCGTCGAGCCGCCCCTGGACCCAGGCCCAGCCGTCGCGCTGTTCGTAGATGTCCACGTCCTCCCCGAACAGCAGTTCCGATGTCTGCATCGCCTGAGGTTCGGGTCGGGCCTGTATCGACAGGGTCTCGCGGATGACCCGTGCGGGGACCGGTTTCACGAACCGGTCGGCGCGCACCTGCCCCTCGAGGTAGGCCGCGGCGAGGTCGTCGCGGCAGGGGTGGCGGCGGGGATCGGGGATGAGTGTCTTGCGCATGCCGGCGATTGTCGGTCGCGCGGCAGCGCATCGCAAGCGCCACGCTGACCAGGGTGGCGGTCGGTATCCGGTCGCCCGGGATCCGTGATCAGGCGGCAGGCCGCTGGGCCAGGCCCTCCATGATCGTGCGGTTGATCTCGATCAGCGGCTCGATGCTCTCGCCGCCGCGCATGATCGCGCTGGAATGCTTGTCGACCCAGAGCGACAGGGAGATGACGGAGGCGCGGATCGCTTCCGGCAGCCCGTTGCCGTCGCGGCTGCAGTCGCTCAGCAGCGTGCTCCAGAGCCGGCGGTTGCGGTACAGCGCGTCGATGACGGCGCGGTCGTGCCGGGGCTGGTCCTTGACCTGCATCAGCTGGCGCGTGATGTCGGCAAAGAGGCGGTACTCGGTGTCCCGCGGGTTCTCGGTGACCCGCTGGGTCCGGCTATACGCTTGCAGGCTCATGGTGCAGTCTCTCACTTTCGAAATCGAGCAGCTTCCGGCAGAGCGTCAGACCCTTGTAGTACTGACGATCCATCACGCACTGGCTGACGGCGACACAGGTGGAAAGGGCTTCGGGGTCGGTCAGGACCCCCATGAACTCCGACATGCGCATGACGAATTCTTCGTAGAATCGCGGTCGGACCTTCTCGTCGAGATACATCGACATGATGGCGAAGTAGATGCGCTTGGACGGCGTATCGACCTCGTCGGCCTTCAGGATATCCCGCTCCCGCAGGATCGACGCCTTGTTGTGAAGGACCAGTGTGGCACGGCGATCCCCGTTGGCGATGACGGCGCCGTTGATCACGAACTTCTCACCCGGTTTCAGGGTCAGCTTCAGGGCCATTCGATTTTTCCGACCGGGGCACCGGCCGCCTTCTGACACGGAATGTGACGGGTCCGTTGCGGACCGTGGACAGAGATTGGCCCGGTGCTGGTTGAATTATCGTTAACGCTGTCGGTAACCGGTTTTCCGGGCGCGGCGGAGCATCGGGCCAGGTGCCTTAAACGTTTCTTAAGCCTGATCGGGCTGAATGCGGCACCGTTGATCAAACCGCCAGATGAGGTTCCGGGATGGCCCGCAACGCCGCGCACCGAAAAAGCCCAGACGTCAGCCCGCGTCAGGATGCACCCACCCTGGGCCGCAATATCATGCAGGCCGGCACCTACCAGATCATGGCAACGCTGCAGACGGTGGATGATGACCGCAAGCCGACCCGCAGTGACCTGAAACGTGCGCTGCAGCACCTGCGCCAGGGCAGCAAGCATGCAGGCCAGGGCAAGTATGATGATGCCGCCGTATCCTTCCTGCAGGCGCATGTGCTGGACCCCAGCAATGCAGACACCCTGCTGGTGCTGGGCAACAACCTGCGCCACGCCGGACAGGTGCAGGCGGCGGTGCACGTGCTGGAGAAGGCGCTGAAGGTCTCCGGCGAGGATCCGGAGATCATCTACGGCATCGGCCTGCTGGCGCAGGATCTCGGCATGCTGAAGGCGGCGGAGAACATGTTCGCGCTGGTGATGCAGCGTACTCCCGACGACAGCCGCGGCCCCATCGCCATGGCAGCGGCGAAGCGGGCGGGTGGTGACTATGACGGCGCCATCGACACGCTGAAGTTCGCCGTGCAGGCCAAGGTGGAAGACCCCACCCTGTGGCAGGCGCTGGCCGTCACGGTGGCGGAGGCCAAGGGCGCGGACGATGCCCGACCGTTCTTCGACGAGGCGCTGCGCCTGGCACCGGGTTACGAGATTGCCTACGCCAATGTCGGCCATGCCTACTCGGCGGAGGGGCGCTTTGCCGAATCCCTGCCGTACCTGGAGAGGGCCGTCGCGCTCCGCCCTGACGATGCGGATACCCGGTTCAACTATGCATCCTCGCTGCTGGGCACGGGGAACCTGGAGAAGGGCTGGCAGGAATATGAATGGCGGCTGGATCGCCGCCGCGGCGACTCGGTGGTCTTCGTCCATGACCTGCCGCGCTGGAACGGCGAGGACATCTCCGACAAGACCCTGCTGATCTCCGACGAGCAGGGCATCGGTGACGCGATCATCTTCGCCAGCGCGTTCCAGGAAGTCATCGACCGCGCCGGTCACGTCATCATCGAGTGCGACCACAGGCTGGTGACCTGGTTCCAGCGCTCCTTCCCGCAGGCGACGGTGCATCGCCACGTCACCTTCCGCTCCAACAACAAGATCCATCGCCACTATGCCTGGCTGAAGGATGACGGCATGCCGAAGCCGGACCTGTTCATCCCCTCCGGCTCCATCTTCAGCCTGCTGCGCCCGGACCTGGAGAGCTTCCGCCGGGGCGACAGTTACCTGACGCCGGACCCGGAACGGGTGGCGTTCTGGAAGGCGCGGTTCGATGCGCTGGGGGAGGGGCCGAAGGTCGGCCTCTGCTGGTCCGGTGGTTTCGTGACGCCGATCCGTTCCAAGGGCTACATGTCGCTGAGCGATTTCCAGCCCTTCTATGACCTGGTCGACAAGGGCGCCCACCTGATCGACGTCATGTACAAGGACGCCAGCGAGGACCGGGCACGGCTGAAGGCCGAGTTCGGCATCGACCTGCATGACTGGGACGACATCGACCGCCGCAACCAGCTCGACGAGGCGGCGGCCTACACGGCGGCGCTGGATTTCGTTGTCTCGATCTCGTCCTCCCCGGTTGCCATCGCCGGTGCGGTGGGCGTGCCGTCGGTCACGCTGCTGCACAAGCCCGACCGGTTCCATTTCGGTGCCGGGATCGAGCCCTGGTTCCCGAAGGCCGAGATCTTCACCGCCACCAGCCGCGCCGAATGGCCCGCCGTGCCCTGCAAGGCGGCGCGCATTGCCACGGGCAGGCGGCTGGGCCTGGGACCGGCGCGGGACAGCGGCGATGCATGACCTGGTTCCCGTGATCGTGCAGGCCCGCACCGGTTCCACCCGGTGCCCGGGCAAGGTGATGCGCACCGTTGCCGGCCGGCGGCTGATCGACTTCACGCTCGACGCGCTGGAGCGGTGCCGCGTGGCCCGGCCGCTGATCGTCGCAACCTCCGACAGTGTCCAGGATGACGCCCTGGCGGCCCACTGCTCTGCCCGCAACGTGCCGGTGGTGCGTGGACCGCTCGACAATGTCGCCGGTCGCTTCCGCGACGTGCTGGAGCGGTTTCCCGTGCGTGCCTTCGTCCGCATCTCCGGTGACAGCCCCCTGATCGACCGCAGGCTGGTGGACGAGGCCGTGACCCGGTTCCGCGACGGCGGGGCCGACATCGTGACCAACGTCTTCCCGCGCACCTTCCCCAAGGGTCAGTCGGTGGAGGTGATTGCCGCCGACATCTTCCTCGCCGCGGAGGCGGAGATGACCGACCCGTCCGACCGCGAACATGTCACGCCCTGGTTCTATCGCGATGCCGACCGTTACCGCATCGTCAACATCGCCTCCGCATTCGATACCGCCGATACCTCCATGGTGGTGGACACGGAGGAGGATTTCGCCCGCTTCCGTGCCATCGCCCACAGCCTGGAGGCGCCGAACTGGCGTTACCACTGGAACGAGCTGGCCCAGCTGCCGCGCACCGCGGGACGGATCGCGTCATGATCCAGGCCGGGATCATCGGCCTCGGCGTCGGTGAAAGGCATATCGGCGGCTACGAGCGTCATCCCGAATGCCGTGTCACGCGGCTCGCCGATTTCTGCGCCGACAAGCGCGCCGATGTGCTGACCCGCTTCCCCGACCGGGAGATCGCGGACCATGCCGACGCGGTGCTGGATGACCCGGATGTCTCCATCGTCTCCGTCGCATCCCATGACCAGGACCATTTCGAGCAGGTCATGCGGGCGCTGGACGCGGACAAGCATGTCTTCGTCGAGAAGCCGCTGGTGCTGCAGATCGAGCATGCGCGCCAGGTGCGGGCAAAGCTGAACGAGAAGCCGCACCTGAAGATCTCCTCGAACCTGATCCTGCGCCGCTGCCCGCGCTTCCTGAAGCTGCGGGCCGACATTGCGGACGGCGGCTACGGGCGGCTGTTCCACATCGATGCCGACTACCAGTACGGTCGCATCCACAAGCTGCTGGGTGGCTGGCGCGGGGAACTGCCGGGTTACAGCCTGGTGCTGGGCGGGGCAGTGCACATGATCGACCTGGTGCTGTGGCTGACCGGCGACCGCGCCGTCGAAGTCACCGCCATGGGCAACCGCATCGCCACCGCCGACAGCGCCTTCGCCAACTTCGACCTGGTGCAGGCGCTGGTCCGTTTCGAGAGCGGCATGGTGGCCAAGATCGGCTGCAACGGTGGCTGCGTGCACCCGCATTTCCACAAGCTGGAGGTCTACGGAACGGACGCAAGTTTCGTTAACGGTTTGGAAAGTGCGTTTGTTTACCGTGATCGGCATCCCGGCAGAAGGCCGGAGCAAATGAGGGAGGCCTATCCCGGTGTCGACAAGGGTGACCTGTTACATGATTTCGTTGACGCGGTGCTGCATGACCGCAGTCCGGAGGTGAGCGCAGATGACGTATTCCGCTCCCTCGCCGTCTGTTTCGCCATCGAACGCGCCGCTCACACCGGCAAGTCCGTCGCTGTCGAACAGCTCTGACAAGCCTGACTTCCGCCAGATCCATTTCGGCCGCCCGATCATCGGGGAGGCGGAGCGCCGCGCCGTGCTGGAGGTGCTGGACAGCCCGATCCTGGTGCATGGCCCCCGCGCGCTGAAGTTCGAGGAGGATTTCGCCGCCTTCACCGGGGGCGGACAGGCGATCACCGTGTCGTCCTGCACCGCGGGGCTCCATCTCGGCTATTTCCAGCTCGGCATCGGGGACGGGGACGAGGTCATCGTGCCTGCCCAGACCCACACCGCCACCGCGCACGCCGTCGAGTATGTCGGTGCGAAGCCGGTGTTCGTGGATGCGGAGCCGGAGACGGGCAACATCGACATCGCGCAGATCGAGGCTGCGATCACGCCCGCCACGAAGGCCATCTCCGTGGTCCATTACCTGGGCATGCCGGTGGACATGGTGCGCATCAATGCCATTGCCGCGAAGCATGGCCTGTTCGTCATGGAAGACGCGGCGCTGGCCGTCGGCACATACCTGGACGGCGTCCATGCCGGCCTGATGGGCGACATGGGCTGCTTCTCCTTCTACCCCGTCAAGCACATGACAACGGCGGAAGGCGGCATGGTGCTGACCCGCGACGACGACCTGGCCGAACGCATCCGCCGCAAGAAGGCCTTCGGGCTGGACCGCACGGTGACGGAGCGCAAGGAACCCGGCGTCTATGACGTCACCCAGCTCGGCTTCAACTACCGCATGAACGAGATGCAGGCGGCGATGGGGATCGAGCAGCTGAAGCAGGTCCAGGGTTTCCTGGATGCGCGCCACGCCAACTACGAACGGCTGGAGGCCGGGCTAAGGGAGCTGGACGGGCTGCACCTGTTCCGCTCCAGCGATGACCGCTTCCGCAGCAGCCACTACTGCCTTTCCGTGGTGCTGAAGGGCGCGCGGGCGTCGCGGCGTTCCGATGTCGCCGCCGCGCTGAACGAACAGGGCGTCGGCACCAGCGTCTACTACCCCGGCCCGGTCCCGGCACTTGCCTACTACAGCGACAAGTACGGTCTCCGCGCCGAGGACTTTCCGAACGCAACCGAGATCAGCCGGTCCTCGATCGCGCTGCCTGTCGGTCCGCACCTGAACCATGAAGACATGGATTTCATCATTCACGCCATGAAGAAGGCTTTGCACGATGTCCGTTGAAACCAACTTCCAGACAGAACAATCGGCGCTGCTCGGCAAGAAGGTCGTGATCATCGGCGGTGCCGGTTTCATCGGCCACAACATGGCGCTGAAGATGAAGTCGCTCGGCGTCGACGTCGCCGTGATCGACAGCCTTGGCGTCAACAACTACTACGCCATCGAGCGGGAGCGGTACACGAACCCGAACGGCGAGGTCTACCTGAACTTCATCAAGCAGCGCATGACCCTGCTGCACCAGGCCCAGGTGCCGTTCATCGAGGCGGATGCCCGTGACTACCACGCCCTGTCGGAGGCGCTGGAGGACCTGAACCCGGACTACATCGTCCACCTGGCCGCGGTGGCCCACGCCAACCGGTCCAACAAGGATCCGTACTCCACCTTCGACCATTCGCTGCGCACGCTGGAGAACGCGCTGGACGCGTCACGTTCCAGCCGCCTGAACGTGCAGCGGTTCGTCTTCTTCTCCTCCTCCATGGTCTACGGCACCTTCGCCGACGGCATCGTGGACGAGGAAACCACCTGCAACCCGCTGGGCATCTACGGCGCGCTGAAGTTCGCCGGGGAGAAGATGGTGATCGCCTACAACCAGGTCTTCGACCTCCCCTACACCATCGTCCGCCCCTCCGCCCTGTATGGTGAGCGCTGCGTCAGCCGCCGTGTCGGTCAGGCCCTGATCGAGAACGCGCTGCGCGGCAACACGCTGACGATCAACGGCGACGGCACCGACTGCCTGGACTTCACCTACATCCAGGACCTGGTGGGTGGTGTCATCGCGGCACTGGCGTCCCCCGATGCGGCCAACGAGATCTTCAACCTGACCTACGGCCAGGGCCGGTCGCTGAACGAGATGGTGGAGATCATCCGGGAGCATTTCCCCGGCGTGGAGGTCCGCCACAACGAGCGTGACAGCCTGATGCCGGAGCGTGGCACCCTGTCGGTGGAGAAGGCGAAGAGCCTGATCGGCTATCGTCCGAGCCATCCGCTGGATGTGGGCTTCGTCGACTACATCAACTGGTACAAGGACAACTGGGCCAGCTTCATCGGTTCCAACGCGGATCCGGAGGATGGCCAGGTCGTCTACCTGAAGCGGCGTGCCTGGGCGTGACCTCCAACGCCCCCATGGCCCTGCGGCCGGATGACTGGCTGACGGGACTGCTCGGCAAGGCGGCGTGGCACATGACCCCGTCCGCCGAACCCGGGCGGCTGATCGAGCTGCCGCAGGGCGAACCGTGCTTCGTCGATGCGAAGCTGCCGGTGTCCCGCACCGAGGTTGCGCGCCGGCTGGAGGACAAGGGCTTTCGCCTGGTCGACACGGGCATGAACTTCGAACGGCCCGTCTGGGGTGCGGCGACGAGCCGTCACAGCCGGGCGGCGCGGCCTGCGGACCGGCTGGCGGTGGAGGAGATCGCGGCACGCAACTTCTCCTTCAGCCGCTTCCACCTCGATCCGCTGGTCGAGGTCGCCACCGCCAACGAGATCAAGCGCCAGTGGGCCGGCAACTGGTTCGCCGGCCAGCGCGGTGACGGGATGATCGTGGCGGAGGTCGAGGGCACGATCGCGGGCTTCCTGCAGTACCTGCGTTCCGGCGACGTGCTGACCATCGACCTGGTCGCCGTCGACAACCGGTACCGGGGCAGGGGCCTGGCGCGGGACATGATCGCCTGGTCGGAGTCCATGGTTCCCGGCATCGCGATCCTGCGTGTCGGCACGCAGCTGGCCAACGCGGCGTCGCTGCGCAGCTACATGGGCGACAATTTCCGCCTGATCACATCCAACTACGTCTTTCACTATCACGGGTGAGCGCCATGCAGATCGCGGGCAGGAACACGGACGACGCGGCCTTCATCATCGCGGAGGTCGGCAACAATCACGAAGGTGACTTCGGGCTGGCGAAGGAGATGGTGCATCTCGCCGCCGATGCCGGGGTCGATGCCGTGAAGTTCCAGACCTTCAGCACCGACCAGTTCATCGCGCCGGTGGATGCCGTCCGGTTCCAGCGCATGAAGGGCTTCGAACTCAGCCACGACCAGTTCGCCGAGCTGGGGCAGGTCGCGCGCGACGCGGGTCTCGCCTTCATCTCCACGCCGCTGGACATGGACAGCGCGGTGTTCCTGAACGATCACGTCGATGCCTTCAAGATCGCCAGCTCCGACAATACCTTCTGGCCGCTGATCGACTTCGTCGCCGCGACGGGCAAGCCCGCCATCATCTCCACCGGCCTCGCCGACATGGACGGGGTGCAGCAGGCTGTCTGCCGCATCAAGTCGCGCTGGGTGGCCGACGGCGCCGCGCCGGGGCTGGGCGTGCTGCATTGCGTCACCGCCTACCCGACGCCGCCGGAGCACGCCAACGTCGCCGCCGTGAAGACCATGATCGACGCCCTGCCGTCCTGCGACGTGGGCTATTCGGACCATACCAGCGGCAATGACGCCGCCGTGGTTGCCGTGGCGCTGGGCGCGCGGATCGTCGAGAAGCACTTCACCATCGATCATCACCACAGCGATTTCCGCGACCACCAGCTTTCAGCCGATCCGGCCGAGATGAAGGACCTGGTGCAGCGTATCCGCGCCACCGAGACCCTGCTGGGCAGCGGGGAGGTCGCGATGGCGTCCATCGAGCGCGATACCGCGCCGCTGGTGCGCCGTTCCATCGCCGCCCGCCGTCCGCTGGCGGCCGGGCACGAGATCGCGGACACGGACCTGATCTGGGTGCGTCCCGGTGACGGGCTGCCGCCGGGCCGGGAGCACGAGGTCATCGGACGTACGCTGATGGCGCCGATGGCCATGGGCGACCGCTTCACCGCCGAGCTGCTGGGCTGAACCGGGATGTGCGGGATCGCCGGACATTTCGGACCTGACCGGCCGTCCCCGGAGCGGGAGACTGCGTGCCTTGACGCCATGGGCCGGCGCGGCCCGGATGCCGCGGGCCGTTTCAGCGTGGAGATGGGGGCCAACTGGCTGACCCTTCTGCACACGCGGCTGGCGATCATTGACCTGGATTCCCGTGCCGACCAGCCGTTCCGCCGCGATGGGCTGACCGTCGTCTTCAACGGTGAGATCTACAACTATGTCGAGGTCCGGCAGACCCTGCGGTCCCGCGGCGTGGTCTTCACCACCGAATCCGATACCGAGGTGCTGCTGGAAGCCTACCGGGCCTGGGGCGACCGGCTGGTGGACCATATCGAGGGCATGTGGGCCTTCGCCATCCATGACGCGAACCGCCGCCGCCTGCTGATCTCCCGCGATCCGTTCGGGGAGAAGCCGATCTACTGGCAGGACACGGGGCAGGGGTTCCGTTTTGCTTCCGAGATCAAGGCCCTGGCGGCGCTCAACGGCAGCCGCCCCACCGTGAACGAGGAGACGGTGCGCCGCTTCCTCGTCAATGGCTACAAGTCACTCTACAAGACCGGCGACCTGTTCCATGCGGGCGTGCGTGAACTGCCGCCCGGCCACAACCTGGTGGTCGGCGACAATCGCGGTGTCAGCATCGACGAATACTGGCGCCCGGAGTACCGCCCGGAGACGGGAATGACCTTCGGCGCCGCCGTCGAGGGGCTGCGCTTTCACCTGGAGGAAAGCATCCGCCTGCGGCTGCGCGCCGACGTGCCCATCGCCTTCTGCCTCTCCGGCGGTGTCGACAGCGCCGCGCTGGCCTCCTTCGCGGCCAAGCGTCATGGGGCGGACGTGGCCTCCTTCTCCATCATCGACCCCGATCCGCGTTACGACGAGAGCGCCAACATTGCCGCCACCGTGCGCGACCTGGGGTGCCGCCACCACGAGATCCGGCTTGAGCAGGCCAGCGACCTGGACCGCTTCGCCGACCTGGTCGCCTATCACGACAAGCCGGTCATCACCGCGTCGTACTACGTCCACAGCATGCTGTCGGAGGCGATGCGGGCGGAGGGCTACCGGGTTTCCGTGTCCGGTACCGGGGCCGACGAGCTGGTCACCGGCTACTACGACCATTTCAACCTGCACCTGCAGGCCATGCAGGGCCATCCGGAGCGTGACGCGCGCAAGGCCGACTGGCAGCGCCATGTCCGGCCCATCGTGCGCAATCCGCACCTGCAGGACCCGGACCTCTACAGCGCGAAACCGCAGTTCAGGGACCACATCTACCTGAACCGGGACGTCTTCTCCGACTACCTGACGGTGCCGTTCGACGAACCGTTCACGGAGAGCAACCTGTCCGACAACCTGCTGCGCAACCGGATGCTGAACGAACTGCGGACGGAGGCGGTGCCGATCATCCTGCGGGAGGATGACCTGAACTCCATGCGGTCGTCGGTGGAGAACCGCAGCCCGTATCTCGACCGGAAGCTCTGCGACTTCGCCTACACCATCCCGCCGGAGCACCTGATCCGCGACGGCCATGCCAAGGCCCCGCTGCGCGCCGCGGCCCGTGGGGTGCTGAACGACAAGGTGCGGCTGGACCGGCACAAGAAGGGGTTCAACGCCGCCTTCCGCAGCCTGTTCGACCTCGACAATGCGAAGACCCGCGACCGCATCCTGGATGACGGCCCGATCTTCCGCCTGGTGAAACGCGACCGGATCGAGGCGGCGATGCGTGAATCCGATCTGCCAAACAGTTTTTCCAAGTTCCTGTTTTCCTTCGTTTCCGCGAAACTCTTCATGGAGCAGTGGGCATGACCGTCCGTTTCTGCCAGTCCTGCGTCCTGCCCGACAGCCGTCCCGGCATCCAGATCGGCGACGATGGTGTCTGCAATGCCTGCAAGGGCCATCAGCGCAACCGGGTGGAGATTGACTGGGCGGCGCGGGAACGGCGCCTGGACGAGGTGGTGGCCTGGGCGAAGGGCCGCAAGGCCGCCTATGACTGCATCGTCCCCGTGTCCGGCGGGAAGGACAGCTTCTGGCAGGTGGCACGCTGCCTCGACATGGGGCTGAAGGTGCTGGCGGTGACCTGGAAGTCGCCGGGCCGCAACGCGCTGGGCCAGGCCAACCTGGACGCGCTGGTGCGGCTGGGCGTCGATCACGTGGACTTCACCATCGACCCGTCGGTGGAGGCGCGCTTCATGCGCCGGACCCTGATCGAGACCGGCTCCAGCGCCGTGCCGATGCACCTGGCGATATTCGCCATCCCGATGCGCTTTGCCGCCCGGCTGGGCGTGCCGCTGATCGTCTGGGGCGAGAGCCCGTTCATGGAGTATGGCGGCGATGCCGGGGACAGTGACCTCGACCTGCTGAACCATGCCTGGCTGAAGCGGCATGGCATCCTGCAGGGGCGGGAAGCGCAGGACTGGATCGGTGACGAGCTGAGCCCGCGCGAGCTGGAACCGTTCACGCCGCCGTCGGAGGCGGAATTCGAGGCGGCGGACATCCGCTCCATCTTCCTCGGCTACTACCTGCCCTGGGACCCGTCGGAGAGCCTGCGGGTAGCGGAGGCCAAGGGTTTCAGCCGCCGTGCCGAAGGGCCGAAGGTGGGCCTGTACGACTATGCCGACATCGACTGCGACTTCATCTCGATCCATCACTGGTTCAAGTATCCGAAGTTCGGCTTCACGCGCCTGTTCGACAACCTGTCGCTGGAGATCCGCAACGGCCGCATGACCCGCCCGGAGGCGCTGGCCTGCATCGCCCGGCTGGGTGACCAGCGCCCCGATGCGGACATTGCCCGCGCACTGGCCTTCATGGACCTGTCGCCGACCGTCTTCGCGGAGCTGGAGGAGAAGTTCCGTGACCGCACGATCTGGCAGCAGCGCGATGGTCACTGGGTGGTGCCGGGCTTCCCGGTCGCCGACTGGCGCTGGCCCGTCGCGGCGATGGAGCAGGCGGCATGAGGCTGGCCGAGAAATCGCCGCCGCGCGTGTTCCAGCCCGCGCCGGGGATCGCCATCTCCGACTGTGGCGACGTCCACCTGGCCGCCGATGAGCAGGTCACGATGGTCACCGCCTCGGGCCGGCGCATGGATGTCGCGGCGAAGGATTTCGGCTTCTACGCCACCCCGTCGGTGAACGGTCGCCTGAAGGGGGAGGGGTTCAAGACCGCCCTTGTCCGCAACCAGGCGGGACAGGTCTACGTCATGGTGGTGGAACAGGACCGGATGGACCGCTTCGACGCCTATTGCGCGGCCGAGAAACAGACAGTGCTGGAGTGGCTGGATGAACGCCCCCTGGGCTGACAATACGCTGCAGGGTGTCCTGTTCGCCAACCGGGCGCGCATGGGCAATGCGGAGTTCCTGACGCTGGTCGGGCGCGACGGTTCCGAACAGCACTTCACCTATGACGACATCTGTCGCCGCGCCGAGGCCTGGGCCGCCGCCTACCTGGAGCAGGGGCTGGGGCAGGGGGACCGGGTCGTGGTGGTGCTGCGGCACGGCATCGACCTCTACGCGTCCTACATCGGTGCGATCCTGATGGGCGCGGTTCCCGCGATGTTTGCCCATCCGTCGGCGAAACTGTCGGAGAGTGTCTATTTCGAGACCGTGCGCAGCCTGCTCGAAGGCAGCCGCGCCCGGTTGCTCGTCACCTATGGCGACCTGGCACCGAAGCTTGCCCCCCTGGTGGATGAACTGCCGAGCTTCGCGGGCCTGCTGGTTGCGGGTGACAATGCGGCGTCACAGCCCGCAAGGATTTCCGATGGCGGCGTTCCCGGCCTGCTGCCCCGGTCAGTCGCGAGCCCGGATGACGTTGCCTTCCTGCAATATTCCTCCGGCACGACGGGACTGAAGAAGGGGGTCACGATCACCCATCGGGCGCTGCTGTGGCAGATCGGCGCCTATGGCGACATGATCCGCGCGGGCGAGAAGGACGTGATCGTCAGCTGGCTGCCGCTCTATCACGACATGGGGCTGATCACCTGCTTCTTCCTGCCGCTGGTCCGGCGTTGTCGGCTGGTGGCGATCTCCCCCTTCGACTGGGTGCAGAACCCGACGCTGTGGCTCGACGCGGTGAAGCGGCACCGGGGAACGCTCGGCTGGCTGCCGAACTTCGCCTACAGCTTCATGGCCCGCAACGCGCCGCAGGGCGACCATGACCTGTCGTCGCTGCGTGGCCTGGTGAACTGTTCCGAGCCGATCACGGCCGCGGCGCACGAGTCCTTCCTGGCCCGCTTCGCGGATGCCGGTTTCAAGCCGAAGGCGCTTGCCGGGTCCTATGCCATGGCGGAGGCGACCTTTGCCGCCACCTCGGGCGGTTTCAACCATGCGCTGCGCACGGAGACCGTCGATATCTCCGCCCTGGCGGACCGGCACGTGGCGGAACCGGCGGCAACGGGGCGGAAGCTGGTTTCCTCCGGCGTCGCGCTGCCCGCCACCCGCCTGACCATCCTGGACGATGACGGCAACGCGCTGCCGGACCGTCATGTCGGCGAGATCGAGATCAGCGGGCCGTCCATGTTCACCGGCTATGACGGACAGCCGGAGCGCACCGCCGAGGTGCTGCAGAACGGTCGCTACCGCAGTGGTGATCTCGGCTACCTGGCCGGCGGACACCTGTTCGTCGTCGGACGCAAGCGGGACCTGATCATCATCGGTGGCAAGAACATCCACCCGCATGATGTGGAGGCCCTGGCCTGTGCCGTTGACGGCGTGCTGCCGGGGCGCGCGGTGGCGCTGGGTGACCATGACGAGGTTGCGGGGACGGAACGGCTGGTCCTGATCGCCGAGAGTGACCGTCCCGCCTCAGACTGGCCCGTGATTGCCGGGGCGATCCGTGAAACGGTCGCGACGGGAACGGAGATCGTGCCCGGTGACGTGCGGATCGTCGAACCGCGCTGGCTGCGCAAGTCGACCTCCGGCAAGCTGGCGCGGGCCGAGAACCTGCGGCGCTACAAGGATTTGCCCGCCTTCGTCGCGCCTGAAACATCCGGGTCAGCCGCCGTTGCCGAAACCTCCCCGGTCGAGGATGTGCGGCGGCTGGTCACCGATGAGCTGCTTTCCGGGCGTCGCGTGGACGACGATGCGTCGCTGATCCGGGGCGGGCTGATCGACTCCTTCTCGACGGTCAACCTGATCCTGGCGCTGGAGCAGCGCTTCGGCATCTCGGTGCCGGAGAGCATCACCGCCGACCCGGCCGCCCTGGACAGCGTGCGCGCCATTGCCCGCACCGTCGAGCGGCTGCGCGAAGGCCCGGTCGAGGCCGCCGAGGCGTTCGACCTGACGCCGGACGACGTGCCGATGGTCACGGATGATGATGTGCCGCTGCCGAAGGGCAGGGCCGGGTTCTGGACCTGGTACTACCGCTTCACCTTCCGCCGCCTCGGGATCAGCCATGGTCCGGGCCTGCGCGTGCTGGGGCCGCTGCTGCTGCGTCCTGACGGCGATCCGCGCAACATCCGGCTGGGCCGTTCGGTCACGCTGATGCCCTGGGTGGACCTGAAGGTGCGGGAGAACGGGCGGATCATCCTGGGCGACGGCGCGGCGGTCGACACCACCGCACGGCTGGTCGCGGCACGCGACGGCACCATCCGCCTGGGGGACCGGGCGCAGGTGGCCTTCTCCTCCATCATCAATGCCGGGGCGGACGTGACCATCGGGCGTGACAGCGCCACTGCCGGGCACTGCACAATCATCGCCAGCGAACACCGCTTCGACAGCCGCGAACCGATCATGCGGCAGGGCTACGTGCATGAGCCGGTGCTGATCGGCGCCGATGTCTGGCTGGCCTCCGGCGTCACCGTGACGCCGGGGTCGCGCATCGGCAACGGTGCGGTGATCAGCGCCCGCTCCACGGTCTCGGGCGACATTCCCGGCTACACGGTCGCGGCGGGCGTGCCCGCTCGGGTGATCAAGAGCCGCGGCTGAGGTTCAGTCGGCCAGTTCCTTCGGGTCGCGCAGGAACAGCACGATCAGCACAGCCGCCGTCAGCGGCATGGCCGCGAAGCCGATCAGCGTCAGCGTGTAGTCGCCGGTCAAGTCGAAGGCGATGCCCAGCGGCAGCGGGCCGAGCGAAGCACCCACGACGCCGATCATCTGCCCCGTACCCTGGATCGAGCCGATGTGCCGACGCCCGAAATAGCGCGGCCACATGAAGCCGAAGAAGGTCATCGAGACCGCGTTGTTGACGCCGAAGATGATGCCGTAGACCACGCCGGATGTCTGGCTGGTGACATTGCCGGCGGCCACCAGCGCCGCAGCCATGACCAGCAGCCCCCCGGCAAACACCCATTCGGTGCGGAACCGGTCCAGCATCCGCCCCAGCAGCGGCATGCAGATCACCATGGCGACGGCGGATACCGGGAAGATCAGGGAGGCCAGTTCGCGGCTCAGCCCCTGCGCCTCGAAGATCGAGATCTGGAACAGGTGCAGCATGGTCACCAGCATGGCGAAGCAGAACAGCCCGAGTGCCACCAGGTAGAAGGTGGGCGTGCGCGTTGCCTGCTGCAGGGTCAGGCCGAACTCCGGCTTCTTCTCGCCCTCCGCATCGTCGGGCGCGGCCCTGGCGCCGTCGGGCAGAAGGCCGAGATCCTCCGGCTTGTTGAACACCAGGAAAACCAGTCCGGGCAGCAGCAGCAATGCGCTGATCACCCCCAGCCAGATGAAGGCGGAGCGCCAGTCGCCGCTGTCGATCAGCCATTGCGCCAGCGGCGGGTGGATCGCCATGGAAGCGGCGAAGCCCAGCATCACCAGCCCCATGGCGAAGCCCCGCTTGGCGGCGAACCACTGCGAGATCAGGTTGACCGCGTTCAGCATCAGCGCGCCCTGGCCCAGGAAGCGCAGCACACCGAAGCCGAGTGTCAGCCAGACAGCGATCTCGAAGATGCCGAAGACGCTGATGACCGTGCCGGTGACCTGGGAGAAGGCGATGCAGGCCAGCATGAACAGGATGGTGATGGCGAGGGCCGTCTTCCGCATGCCGTGCCGGTCCACCTGCCGCCCGACGAACGGCAGCAGGAAGGCGGCGGCAAGGGTCGCGAAGCCATAGGCAAAGGAGACCGCCGTGGCGGAGATGCCCAGGTCCTCCACCAGGATCGAGACGAAGACACTGATGGTGTGCGACTGGCCCGGACCGCTGGCCAGCAGCACGATGGCCGCGACGCCGAGCATGACCCAGCCATAGAAGAAACGCTGGTTCAGCCGCAGGGCCAGGGCGGCGCGGAACCCCTGCGCCGTCGGGCTCGGCTCAGCCACGCAGGGCCCCCGCGAAGTCGAGCAGGTGCCGCGTGAAGGTCGCCGGCCGTTCCACCGGGATCAGGTGCCCCGCATCCTCGAATGTGATGCTGCGGGCATCGGGGATCATCGCCGTCAGTTCCGCGACATCCTTCTCCACCCGGAAGACACGGTCATGCAGGCCGGTCATCACCAGGGTCGGCAGGGTCAGGCGATCCCAGGGGAAGTTCCAGTCGGTGGCGGTGGAGCGGTCCATCAGCCGGAACAGGCCATCATCGGGGGACATCGGCTCGTAGGGCGTGTCGGAGAACATGTCGGGCCGCATCGCCACCAGTTGCTCCGGGTTGACCAGCATGGGCAGGTTGGCCTCCATCATCAGGCGCGAGCCGCCATAGCGCGCCATGGCCACCATGGCGCTGCCCAGCCATTCGATGCGGGGGCCGGGACGGCGCAGCGTGTTGATCAGCACCAGCCCCTCCGCCGCGACACCGTCCAGCCAGGCCTCCGCCGCGAAAAGGCCGCCGATGGACAGCCCGACCAGGATCGGTCGCGGCGGCTGCAGTTCGGCCATCAGCAGCTTCAGGTCCTCTGCCACCAAGGTCGGCCGCAGGTCCGTGTCCGGCCCGAACTCGGTCTCCGCCTGGCCGCGGAAGTTGTAGCAGAGCGTGCCGTGCCCGCTCTCCCGCAGGGCGGGGCCGATCTCTGCCTGCCAGGCCGCAGCGTTGCCGGTCAGCGCGTTCACGAAGACGAAGGTGTGCCCGTCTGCGGAGGGCGCATCATACTCGTAGTACAGGCTTTCCCCCGGACTGATCTCGAAGCGTGACATGTGTTTCGTTTCCCCCGTTCTTCGTTCGTCTTGTTCCGTTGATCTTCCACGATTCCGGGGCTGTTGTGCAGCCCCGGCGAGGCATGGCTGACCGTCCGGTTCAATTACCTTACGTAAACGTAAGTGGGTTGATCCAGCATGCCAAATCAGCATCTAATGCGGTATCAGGATTCCGGGGAGTATGGATCATGGATGTCAGCTTTTCCGCCGAGGACATGGCGTTTCGCGACGAGGTTCGCGCGTTTCTGGATGAGGCCTTCGACGACGAGCTGAAGGCGGCGATGAAGAAGACCCGCGCGGGCTACATGCCGAAGCACCTGCATGTGCGCTGGCAGAAGGCGCTGCACAAGAAGGGCTGGGCGACGCCGCACTGGCCGGTGGAACATGGCGGCTGCGGCTGGACCCCGACGCAGAAGTACATCTACGACGCGGAGATGTCGGCGGCAGGTGCCCCGATCGTGATCCCGTTCGGTCCGCGCATGCTGGCGCCGGTGCTGATGAAGTTCGGCTCCGAGAAGCAGAAGTCTGACTTCCTGCCAAAGATCCAGGCGGCCGACCTGATCATCTGCCAGGGCTATTCGGAGCCGGGTTCGGGTTCCGACCTCGCCAGCGTCAAGATGAAGTGCGAGGACAAGGGCGATCACTGGCTGCTGAACGGCTCCAAGATCTGGACCTCCGTCGCCCAGTATGCCGACTGGATCTTCTGCCTGGTCCGCACCTCCAACGAGGGCAAGCGCCAGGAAGGCATCTCCTTCATCCTGATCGACATGAAGTCGCCGGGCGTGACCGTGGACCCGATCATCACCATGGACCTGCCGGAGAAGGACTACCAGGAGGTCAACCAGGTCTTCTTCGAGGACGTGAAGGTGCCGAAGGAGAACATGATCGGAGAGGTCAACAAGGGCTGGACCTACGCCAAGTACCTGCTGGAGTTCGAACGTGGCGGGACCTACAGCCAGGGCCTGAAGCGCGGCATGGAGAAGGTGCGCCAGATCGCGTCGGAGGAGCAGGAGAACGGGGAACGCATCATCGACGACCCGGTGTTCCAGAAGAAGATCGCCGATGCCGACAGCCTGATCACCGCGATGGAATACACCGAACTGCGCGTGCTGGGCCGCCTGGCCGGTGGCCAGAACCCCGGACCCGAGAGTTCGATGATCAAGTGCCGCGGTTCGGAACTGCAGCAGCTTGTCTCCGAACTGGCGTTCGAGGCGGCGGGCATCAAGCAGTCCCCGTTCCAGCCGCTGAAATGGGGCTCCAACGAGCCGCCGATCGGTCCCGACTGGGCCGGCGGCGTCGGGCCGAAGATGTACAACTACCGCAAGGTCTCGATCTATGCCGGGTCGAACGAGATCCAGCGCAACATCATGGCGAAGCTGATCCTGGGTCTCTGACCCCGGTCCATCGCCTGACGGATCAAGCCCCGGCCATCGCGGTCGGGGCTTTTTCGTTGCGGTATGGCAAACTACCCTGAGAACCGCAGGTTTCCGGGCCCTGTCGTGTCGTGGCGGGTCGGTGACGTGTTCTTCCGGCCCGGTCTGTCCGACATGAAGCGGGTCACACGAGGCGGGAGCAGGACAATGCAGATTCAGGAGATGCGCAAGGCGCGGGGCTGGAGCCAGGAAGAACTGGCCATGCACACCGGGCTGAGCGTCCGCACGATCCAGCGGATCGAGTCCGGACGCCCGGCAACCCTTGAATCCCTCAAGTGCCTGGCTGCCGTCTTCGAGACGAGTGTGGCGGAACTCGCAAGGGAGAAACCGGAAATGACGGAAACGAACAGCATGGACACCACCGCATTGCAGCGGGCGCAGGAGCGGAAGGCGATCAGGTACGTGCGGCAGCTCAAGGGCTTTCACATGCACTGGATCAGCTATGCGATCACCCTGCCATGCCTGCTGCTGCTGAATCTCTATGTCAGCCCGGACCGGCTCTGGGTGCTGACGGTTGCGCTGGGCTGGGGCTTCGGCCTGGTGCTGCACGCGGCAATGGTCTTCGGCGTGGCCGGGCTGTTCGGCGCGGAATGGGAGCAGCGCCAGTTCCGCAAGCGCATGGAACAGATCAGCCGGGGCTGATCGCCGCCCCCCGGGCTGGTCCCCGACCGGGCCTCACACCGGCCGCATGATCTCCTCCACCCTGCCGTCACGCACGGCGCGGTAGAAGCAGCTCCTGCGGTTGGTGTGGCAGGCGGGACCCTTCTGGTCCACCAGCAGCAGGATGGTGTCGCCGTCGCAGTCATAGCGCAGTTCGTGCAGGCGCTGGACATGGCCCGAACTCTCGCCCTTGCGCCAGAAGCTCTGCCTTGACCGCGACCAGTAGCAGACCTGGCCAGTCGCCAGGGTCTCGGCGATGGAGGCCCGGTTCATCCAGGCCATCATCAGCACCTCGCCCGTGTCGTGCTGCTGCGCGATGGCGGGGATCAGCCCGTCCGCGTTGTAGAGCAGGTCGGATTCCAGTTCCGGGGGCAGGGTGGTTTCGGCTGTCATGGGTCGTGTCTCTTGCATGTGCGGGTTTGTGGCGCAGGGTGGCCTTGTTTGCTGTCGGGGAAAAGCGTCTATTCTGCCGCCATGTTTGATCCCTTCTCGCTGCGACCCACGGTCGATATCCAGCCCCCGGCCTACCACCTGTTCAACAGGGAGGGGAAGGCAAGGGCGCTGCTGCTCTGCGACCATGCCTCCAATGCCCTGCCGCGCGGCTATGGCACGCTCGGCATCGACCCCGACAAGATGTTCGAACACATCGCCTGGGACGTGGGTGCCGCCGCCGTCACCCGGGAACTGGCGCGGATCCTGGATGCGCCCGCGATCCTTGGCGGAACCTCGCGCCTGTTCGTCGATCTCAACCGCTATCCCGACGACGAGACGGCGATCGCCGCCTTCTCCGACGGTACCCGCGTTGCCGGCAACGAGAACCTGTCGGAGGCGGAGCGGGCGCACCGGCTGTCCTGGCACAGCCAGTACCACAACGAGGTGGAGCGGCAGGTGCTGGCCCTGACGGCGGAGACGCCGCCGCCGCTGCTGTTCATCCACAGCTTCACGCCCATCATCCGCGACACGCGGCGACCCTGGCACCTGGGCGTGCTGCATGATCACGAGAGCCCGGAGAGCGACCGGCTGCTGGAGATCCTGCGCCGCAACAGCGACATCGTCACCGGCGACAACCAGCCCTACGCGGTGAACGAGCCCCGGTCCTATTCCATCTACCACCACGCCATCAGTGCCGGACGGCCCTATGTCGCGCTGGAGATCCGGCAGGACCTGATCGAGACGGAGGCCAATGCCGAGCAGTGGGCGGCGCTGATCGGCGATGCCTTCCGGGAGATGCTGGTGCCGCTCGGAGTCCTGCCATGAGTGACAGCCCGTCCTTCACCATCGGGATCGAGGAAGAATACCTGCTGATCGACCCGAACAGCGGCAACCTGGCCGCCCGTCCTCCGGACAGCATCCTGGAACACGCCCAGTCGCTGGCCCCGGACCAGATCGTGACGCCGGAGTTCCTGCGCGCGCAGATCGAGGTGGGGACGCGGGTCTGCCGCTCGGTGGCGGAGGCGAAGACGTCGCTGATCGAGCTGCGCAAGGCGGTGCAGACCGCCGTGTCGGCGGAGGGGCTGGCCTTCGCGGCGGCGTCCTCGCACCCGTTCGCGGAATGGAAGCAGCAGGAACCGACGCAGAAGGACCGCTACATCACGCTGGCCCGCGACCTGCAGACCGTGGTGCGCAGGCTGCTGATCTGCGGCATGCACGTGCATGTCTGCATCGAGGATCCGGAGCTGCGCATCGACCTGATGAACCAGGTCCGGTACTTCCTGCCGCACCTGCTGGCCCTGACCGCATCCTCTCCCTTCTGGCAGGGGCAGCGTTCGGGGCTGCAGTCCTACCGCCTGACCGTGTTCGATGCCCTGCCGCGCACCGGCATGCCCGAACCCTTCGCCAGCTGGGCGGAGTACGAGCGGCTGAAGACCCAGTTCATCCGCGCCGGCGTGATCGAGGACGCGACCAAGCTGTGGTGGGACATCCGCCCCTCCGACCGGTTCCCGACCCTGGAAATGCGGATGACGGATGTCTGCACGCGGGTCGAGGACGCGATCTCCGTGGCCGCGATCTATGCCTGCCTGCTGCGCATGCTGTGGCGACTGAAGAAGCGGAACCAGCGCTGGCGGGTCTATCCGGCGGCGCTGGTGCGGGAGAACCGCTGGCTGGCCATGCGCCACGGCGTGACCGGCACGCTGGTGGACTTCGGACGCGGCGAGCAGGTGCCCTATGCCGAGCTGCTGGAGGAGATCTTCGAGCTGATCGCGGAGGATGCGGAGGCACTGGGCTGCACCGCCGAAGTGCTGCATGCGCGGGAGATCGTGCGTCGCGGAACCTCCGCCGACCGCCAGATCGCCACGTTCGAGCAGCAGATGAAGCAGCATGAAGACCCGAAGGTGGCGTTCCGCGCCGTGGTCGACGAACTGGTCGCCGACAGCGTGCTGGGGCTGGACTGACACGGCTGCCGAACCACATGATGGTTTGATGTGCTCGTGGACCGCGCCGCCGCTCTCCCCCGCCCGGCCACCCAGTCAGGATGCTCATGCGGGTGGCCGGGCGGGGGAGAGTGGCGGCACGGTCCACAGCGAAACCTGTTCTGCCGCGGAGAGATGATCATGGATGACCAGACACGCACCGAACTCGAGGCCGCCGCGTTCCGCCGCCTTGTCAGCCACTTCAGGGAGCGGACGGACGTGCAGAACATCGACATGATGAATCTGGCCGGTTTCTGCCGCAACTGCCTGTCCAACTGGTACCGGGAAGCCGCCGACGAGAAGGGGCTGGATCTGTCGAAGGAGGACGCGCGGGAGATCGTCTACGGCATGCCCTACGCGGACTGGAAGGCAAAGTACCAGACCGAGGCCACCCCGGAACAGCAGCAGGCTTTCAAGGCGCAGAACCCCGGTCATTGAGGGAAGGGCGTGCCTGCGAGCGGGCGGTGCCTTTTCCTTCCACCCCCTGGTGGCGACGACCACAATCGCTCCCACACCACGGCGCACCCGCACTTGATGCGGGTGTCCAGCTTGAGGCGTTTGTGAGCCGTGGGGTTTCGAGGGCATTGATCATCGCCGCGACTGGTCCCAACCGCCCGTCACCCAATCCCGACCGTCTCCCGTCGAGGGGGAAGGGGCGCAGACGGACAGGCTTGCCCCTCCTTTCCTGACATCAAGGCCGTCAGCCGCGCGCTCTCGCACCGGCCTCCACGACGGCAAGGGCGGTCATGTTGACGATGCCGCGGGCGGTGACGGAGGGGGTGAGGATGTGCGCGGGCTTCGCGGCACCGACCAGGATCGGGCCGACGGGCAGCGCGTCGCCCATGTACTTGATCAGCTGGTATGAGATGTTGGCCGCGTCCAGGTTCGGCATGATCAGGATGTTGGCTTGCCCGGTCAGTTCCGCCAGCGGGAAGGCACGCTTGCGATAGGCCTCGTCCAGCGCGGCGTCGCCATGCATCTCCCCCTCGACCTCCAGGCCCGGAGCGCGCTTTCGGATGATCCGCACCGCTTCCCGCATCTTCAGGGAGCTTTCGGTCGGTCGGCTGCCGAAGGATGAATGGGAGAGCAGGGCCACCTTCGGCGTGATGCCGAAGCGTTCCACCTGTCCGGCGGCGAGGATCGCCAGCTCCGAAAGCTCCTCCGCCGTCGGTTCGTAGGAGACATAGGTGTCCGCCAGGAAATAGGCCCCCTTTGAGAGCAGGATCAGGCTGATGGTGGAGAAGTCCCGCGCCGCGTCGGCCAGGCCGATGACCGTGCGGATATGCTCCAGGTGGCGGTCGAAGCGCCCTTCCAGCCCGCAGATCATGGCGTCGGCGTCACCGCGATGCACCGCCAGCGTGGCGATGACGGTCGGACGGGTCCGGACCAGCGTGCGTGCGCGGTCCGCCGTCACGCCCTGCCGCCAGGCGCGTTCCAGGTAGGTGTCGACATAGGCGCGGAAGCGCGGATCGCTCTCCGGGTTCACCAGTTCGAAGTCGGTTCCGGGACGGATCGACAGGCCGAAGCGTTCCAGACGCTGGTTCACCACTTCCGGCCGCCCGATCAGGATCGGCGTCGCGATGCCTTCCTCCAGTGCCACCTGCGCGGCGCGCAACACCCGTTCATCCTCGCCCTCCGCATAGATCACCCGGCGCGGGTCCGCCTTCGCCTGGGAAAAGATCGGTTTCATGATCATGCCGGAGCGGAACACGAACCGTTCCAGCCGCTCCTCGTAGGCCTCGTAGTCGCCGATGGGCAGGCTGGCGACCCCGCTGGCCTCCGCCGCTCGTGCGACCGCCGGCGCGATCTTCAGGATCAGCCTGGGGTCGAAGGGGTTGGGGATCAGCGAACCGCGCCCGAACAGTTCCGACTCGCCGCTGTAGGCCTTGGCCGCGACGTCGGAGGGGGCGGCGTGCGCCAGTTCGGCAATGGCTTCCACCGCTGCCAGCTTCATTGCCTCGTTGATCGCCGTCGCGCCGCAGTCCAGTGCGCCGCGGAAGATGTAGGGGAAGCAGAGCACGTTGTTGACCTGGTTCGGGAAATCCGAACGCCCGGTGCAGATCATGATGTCCGGCCGGACCTCCCGCGCCACGTCCGGCATGATCTCTGGCGTCGGGTTGGCGAGGGCGAGCACCAGCGGGTCCCTGGCCATGCGGGAGAGCAGTTCCGGTTTCAGCACGCCCGCGGCCGAAAGGCCCAGGAAGATGTCCGCACCGTCGATCACGTCCGCCAGGGTCCGGGCGTCGGTTTCCTGCGCGAACACCGACTTCCAGCGGTCCATCAGCACCTCGCGGCCCTTGTGGACCACGCCCTCGATGTCCGTGACCCAGATGTTCTCCCGCTTCGCGCCGAGCGAGACGAGGATGTTGAGGCAGGCCAGCGCCGCCGCCCCGGCGCCGGAGGCCACGATCTTCACCTCGGCCAGGTTCTTGCCCGCGATCTGCATGGCGTTCAGCGCGGCTGCACCGACGATGATGGCCGTGCCGTGCTGGTCGTCATGAAACACCGGGATGCCCATGCGCTTCTTCAGCTGTTCCTCCACCTCGAAGCATTCCGGGGCCTTGATGTCCTCCAGGTTGATGCCGCCGAAGGTGGGTTCCAGCATGGCGATGGCGTCGATCAGCCGGTCGGGATCGGTGCAGTCCATCTCGATATCGAACACGTCGATGCCGGCGAACTTCTTGAACAGCACGCCCTTGCCCTCCATCACCGGCTTGGCGGCCAGCGGGCCGATGGGGCCGAGGCCCAGCACGGCGGTCCCGTTGGAGATGACGGCGACCAGATTGGCGCGCGACGTCATCTGCGCGGCGGCCTTCGGGTCGTCGACGATGGCCTCGCAGGCCGCGGCCACGCCGGGGCTGTAGGCGAGGGCGAGGTCACGCTGGTTGCCCAGCGGCTTGATCGGGTTGACCTCGATCTTCCCCGGCCGCGGGGCGCTGTGATAGACGAGCGCGCCGGACCTCAGATCATCGGAAATGTTGCTTGGCATCTTCGGTTTTCCCCTGGTCCCCGTGGTCCTGTTTGTTCGTGGCCTCGTTCGTCTCCGGTTGCCGGTCAGGCGGCATCGGGCAGCCGCACGGCGGCGTTGCCTTCCTGGAAGTTGCGCATCTCCAGCTTCCAGCTCTTGCCCGGCCAGTGCAGGGTCAGCCGCCGCTGCCGCCCCTCGTAGACGGCCGTGTAGAGTGTGCCGAAACCCTGGTTGAAGGCGAAGGAATAGAGCGGCGGCCGCAGGAAGGCGGAAACGAAGCGGTTGGCCGATTCCACGTGCAATGTCAGCCGCTGCAGCAGGTACCGCTCCCGCTCCACCGTCGCGGTGAAACGGGCATGGCTGGCCCATTCCACCTTCTCCTGGTGGTTCGTGGCCACGGCGGCATGGGTGACGATGGCCGGTCGGTCGGGCGCCATGTGGACGGTGACATAGTCCCGCTTCGCATCCACCGCGGTGACGTTGTAGCTCATGTGGGTGGGGATGCGGGCCAGAGCCTTTCCTGCCTCCTCGGCGGTCTCGCAGGTCTGCAGCACGTAGCGCAGGATCAGCGGCACGCCGAAGCCGTCACCCACCACCTGCCGCCCGCCGAAGGTCAGCGACAGGGCCAGTCCCGCATCATTGACCCCGTCCACCAGGCCGAACAGCCCGTCGGTCAGTCCCATCACCGTGCGGCCCTGCCACTCGGTACGCAGCACGATGCTGTCGAAGGCATGGGCGCTGTAGTCGTAGTTGCGCACCAGCACGGGGCGGCTGCCGGGCCAGATCGCCTGGCTGCAGCCGGAGAGGTAGGGCGGCGGGCAGTAGTAGCTGAGGAACCGGGCCTGGTCGTCGCGCCCGCCCGCGACCTCCACCAGTTCTTCGTACAGCGGCACGATCTCCGGCATGTGGGCGCGCATGGCATCCAGCCCCTCCAGCCAGGTGGGTCGGGCGGCGGCACCTGACCGGGCCCACCACTTGCGGTAGGCCGGCCAGTACTCGCGGAACAGGCCCCCCCAGACCGGGCCGGGGGATGCCTCCGCCCGTGCCCGGAACGTCAGCAGCATGCCTGTCGCTTCTCCTCCTGCGGTGCGCCGGTTCCGGCCCCTACATGATCTTGAAGGCGGGGTCCGACAGTTCCGGTCCCGGTTCCGCCGCCGGCAGCGGCCGCGCGGAGAAGCAGGACTTGATGCCCTCGATCCACTGCTTGGAACGCGGGGTGAGGCGGAACCGGTTGTTCATCGACCGGCCACGGGTCACCAGGATGCCCAGGTCGGCACCTTCGTAGCGATAGTCACCCGGCTTCAGGATACGCAGGAAGAAGGCTTCCTTCTCGCTCTCCACCGCGCGGCGATGGTAGTCGAAGCGGTCGAAGACCACGGTGCCGTCATCCTGCATCCGGTAGATGCCGGACTCCGGTGCCTCCGTCAGGATATCGACGGTGTCCTCGGTGTGCTTGATGACCATCTGGCTCCAGGAATCGATCATGTCCGGGTCGGACCAGCGGGCGTTCAGTTCCTCCACGTCCAGTTCGAACTCCTTGCCGGAGAATTCCAGCAGGTGGAACAGGAACAGCGGCGCATCCGCATGGGCGAAGGCAGCATGGTTGGTCATCGACGACGCGCCGGTGATGCGCGGGTTCAGTTCGCCCAGGTAGATCTCGCCGGTACTCTCCTCGATCAGGAAATCCAGCTCGAAATAGCCGCGATAGCCTTCCTTCTTGAGCTGTTCACCGAACTGGAAGGTGAGCTGGCGCGCCTTGTCGCGGATCTCCTGGCTGAAGGCGGTGGAGAAGATCTCGTTGCCGCACCAGCCGCCGCGATAGGGAGTGAGTTCCTTGAAGCCCACCAGTTCGGTCATCAGCGGGCCGACGATGGTCCCCTGGCTGGTGGCGCAGGCCTCGATAGCGGAACCGCGGCAGACGATGCGCTTCATCACCTTGATCTCGCCCTGGCCGACGATCTCGTGCTCGTGGCGGCGGAAATCCGCCTCCGACTTGATGAAGAAGGTGGTGTGGCCGGAATCGCCATAGGCCGACTGCAGCACCCAGTCAGTGCCCAGCTTCGCCTTCTCCGCGACCTTGCAAAGGTGATCCCAGTCCTTGATCACCGACAGGGTGTTGGGAACGGAGGGCACGCCGGCCTTGTCGCCGATGCGCACGGTCTCGATCTTGTTGTCGACGCGGTTGCGCAGTTTCGCCCTGGGGAACCAGACCTTTGCCCCCAGGCGCTTGGCCAGCTTCTCCGTCTCCTCGTCGAACATCAGGAAGACGAAATGCGGCTTGCCGGGACGGTCGCCGACATAGTCGACCACTTCCTTGTGCTGCAGCAGGTAGTTGTTGATGTCCTCGATGGACTGGAACTCCGCATGCGGCTGCTCGGAGGGGACGAGGACGTTCGGATGCCGTCCGTCGAAGCAGTCGATGTAGTTGATGTACTTGAAGTTCTTCACCCATTCATCGAGGCCGAGCAGGTTGAAGTTGGTGGCCGACACGAAGTAGATCGGGGTCTCGTTGCGATGGAAGTAGCGACGGATCTCCGAGATGTTCTTCAGGACTTTCTTGGGCATTCCTGCCTCCTTCTTGCTCAAATTCCGGCGATCGCGCGCTGCCGCGCTGCGTGCCGCTCCAGTGCTTCATCGGTGAAGACGCGCAGCCCCAGGTCGGGGCGGTAGCCATGGATCTCGCTGACATCCAGCGCGCGCATGAAGGCCAGGATCTCCTTGCTGATGACCTGTCCGGGCACGAGGATCGGAAATCCGGGTGGATAGGGAATGATGAAGGATGCGGAGACGACTTCCCGTCCACTCTCCATCGCTGCCTTCACTGACCCGTCCAGTTCCAGGTAGTCGCAATTGTCCTCGTCATAGGACAGGAAGAAGGCGGATCGCATGTCGCCCTCCGGCGTGCCGTGGCCGTCGTCGGTGCGGAAGGCGTCGTGGAAGCGGCTGAAGTCGGGCAGGGGCGGCAGGTCCTCCATCAGGTTCTTCACCCGCTTCTCGAAGCCCCGGCGCTCCATCTTCGACGCGTCGTCCAGCAGGTCATCCAGGTCGTTGGCGATCTCCACCAGCACCTCGATCAGATAGGCGATCGATGACCGGGTGGTGCCGATGTTGGTCATGAACAGGACCGTGTTGCGGGACGTCTTGTTGATCTGGATACCGAACTTGTCCATCAGGATCTTGGTCTTGAACGTGTCCCCGTCCCAGCCGGTGCCGCCCACCGCCAGGGTGACGCGGGTCGCGTCCAGTGCGAACTCGTCGCTGGCCCAGCACTCCCAGATGTCGGTCCAGCCCTGCTCCGGATCGTAGTAGGACGTGACACCGCTCTCCCGGTACTGCTCCGGGATCATGTCGCCGGCAGTCAGCACCTTGAAGTACTTCTGCAGGCGCGGGTGGGTGGAGATGGCGCGCCGCAGCGACATGGCGGCCTCCACCTGCCGCTGCACGAACTCGAAGCCCTCCAGCTCCACCTGCCGCCGCCCCACGTCCAGCGAGGCGATGATCTGGTAGTTGGGGGAGGTGGAGGTGTGCGTCATGTAGGCTTCGTGGAATGCCTGCTCCACCTCGCCCTTGAAGTCCTGGTCGTTGATATGGATCATCGACCCCTGCCTGAGCGACGTCAGCGTCTTGTGCGTCGACTGGCAGGAATAGACCCGGATGCGCGCATGGGGTGGCGGCACCAGCCGGGTGTTCAGCAACGTCTCCTCGTCCGCGTCCGCCAGTTCGGCCTGCTGCGCCTCCCACTTCTGCTTCGCCGAGGGGCGGCGCAGGCGTGCGCGCATGTTGTTGGCGGCATTCATGGCGGTCCGCTGGCGGTAGGTCGGGCCGAAACGGGCGAAGGCGAACCAGGCCTCGTCCCAGAGGAAGACGAGGTCGGGCTTGATCGCCAGGCATTCCGACATCACCCGCTCGACATTGTAGACGATGCCATCGAAGGTGCAGTTGGTCAGCAGCAGCATCCGCACGCGGTCCAGCTTGCCAGCGGCCTTCAGCTTCAGCAGCTGGTGCTTGATCTCCCGCAGCGGCACAGCGCCGTACATGGAGTATTCACTGAGGGGGTAGCTGTCGAGATAGACCACCTGCGCCCCGGCCAGCACCATGCCGTAATGGTGCGACTTGTGGCAGTCGCGGTCGACCAGCACGATGTCGCCGGGCTGCACCAGCGCCTGCACGACCACCTTGTTGCAGGTGGACGTGCCGTTGGTGGCGAAGAAGGTCTGTTTCGAACCGAAGGCGCGGGAGGCGTATTCCTGCGCCTCCTTGATCGGTCCATGCGGCTCCAGCAGGCTGTCGAGGCCGCCGCTGGTGGCGGATGTCTCGGCCAGGAAGATGTTGGGGCCGTAGAAAGCCCCCATGTCCTGGATCCAGTGGCTGCGGCTGATGGACTTGCCGCGGCTGATCGGCATGGCGTGAAACACGCCGGTCGGCTGCTTGGAATATTCCTTCAGCGCGGTGAAGAACGGCGTCCTGTAGCGCGCGTTGACGCCGCGGATGATGTTCAGGTGCAGTTCCAGGAAGTCTTCCTGGTTGTAGAACACGCGCCGGCAGGTGCCGAGATCCAGCCCGGCGATGCTTTCCACCGCCCGTTCGGTCACCAGGTAGACGTCCAGTTCCGGTCGCACCCGGGCAATCAGTCGGCAGAGTTCGGGGCCGTAGAGGTCCGGCTCCAGGCTGTCGAGATCGACCGAGTCGCCGATGCGGTTGAGCTGCCGTTTCAGCAGGGGCAGCAGCGCATCGCTCTTCAGCGTCAGGCCGGGTCGGACCACCACGGCCTGGATGTTGTGGTTGAACAGGATGGCGACCAGCGCGTCCTCCAGCGACGGCACCACCACCGGTTCATAGGTGAAGGGGTCTTCGGTGCGCCGCATGCGCTGCAGGCTGCTGCGCAGCCACTTGTCCTGCTGGTCGGTCAGGCTGTCGACGATCAGGACCTCGAAATAGGGCTTGGTCAGTGCCCGTGCCTCTATGGGCAGGGTCGATTCATCCTCCACATCGTCCCAGTCGCCATCCTCGTGCGACAGGGGGACATTGCGGCGGCGATAGGCCCCTGTGGCCAGCGCGCGGACCACGCGCTTCAGGGAAAAGCTCAGGTCCTGCAACGCATTGGCGGCGAACATCCGCTGCAGCTGCTGGAAGGCGGCGGCACCGGGAAAGGCCCAGTACCGCTCGATCGGCTCCAGCGCGCCGAACAGCTGGGCGACCTCGCTGTCGATCTTCTTCCGCTCGCGTGCATTCGCCCGCAGCGCCGCCTCCACGGCGTCCCTCAGCGCGATCCAGCGGTCACTGCGCAGCTGCGCGGCGCTGTAGTAGTCGTTGATCGACTGCTTCCTGGCATGGTCTCCGGTGTCCGGCATGTTGCCTCCCTGTTGGTCCACCGTGTCTGCCGCAGCCGGCGGGCTCTTCGGGGCCCGCTTGCGACTGTCAGTTCGACACGATCCGTCCCGCAAGCGGGGTCACGTTGATTGCGTCCGGCATCATCTGTGCCGTTGTCGGCTCCAGCGTCACGCGGGGGTCCGCCGCGACGCTGTCGGCGGCGCGCCCCTGTTCCTGCCGGGGCATCTCCAGCGGGCCGAGCGTGTGCAGGTAGTGGTCGGCCCCGCTCTCCCGGTCATAGACGGGGAAGTCCACCGTCCGGTCGCGGAAGCTCTTCAGTACCTGGCCCAGGCCCTTCAGGCCCTTTTCCCGCTGCCGCCGTACCTGGTCCAGGTCGATCTCGATGGGGAACATGTCTTCCTGCCCTGCCGACTGGTGCAGCACGGTGGCCGACGGATCGACGACGCAGGAACGGCCGACACCGCCCGCGCCAAGCCCGTTGACGTCGAAGACGTAGCACTGGAACTGCGCCGCGGTGGCGCGCGCGATGGTCAGTTCGGCATCGCGGTCGGTGGTGCCGGTCAGCACCGGGTGCAGCAGCACCTCCACCCCCTGGCTGGTCAGGTGACGCGTGGTCTCCGGGAACCAGATATCGTAGCAGATCGACAGGCCGAAGCGGCCGACGCCGGGCACATCGAAGATGCAGAACTCCGTGCCGCCCTCGACCTCGGTCTCGTAGGGGCGGAAGGGGAACATCTTGCGGTAGCGGGCCACGACCTCGCCCTGCGGGTTGATGACAGAGGACGTGTTGTAGATGCGACCGTCCGCCGTCTTCTCGAACATCGACCCGGGAATCAGCCAGATGCCGTAGGTCCGGGCCATCTCGCGAAAGCCGTCCTCCACCGCGTTGGGGAAGCTCTGGGCAAAGCGGGGCAGGGGACCGAAGGGCGCCAGCTCGCTGAACATGACCATCTGCGTCCACGGGAACCGGGCCATCAGCACGTCGAGGCGATGGCGCATGCCGTCCACATTGTCGTGCAGCGCGGCGACATGCATCTGGATACCGGCGATGGCGAAGGGGGTCATGGGCTGGGGAACTCCTGAAGATACTGGCCTGACACTACTGGGGCACGCCGCAATATACCTCTGCCGCGATGCTGTCCACCAGCGTCATCGCCCGTTCAGCCGCGCACCACGAGCACGCTGACGGGGGACCGGTGAACGACACCGGAGGCATTCGATCCCACCAGGAAATCCCGCACCTCGTCCGGCGGGTGGGAGGCCATGACGATGATGTCGGCATTCAGCTTCGACGCCCGTTCCAGGATCTGCTCCGTCACGTGGCCATGGCCAAGGTGGCATTCACTGGCCACGTCGTCGGGCAGGTGGGCGGCGGCGAATCCCGTCAGTTCCGCATGCATCTTCTCCAGCGCCTTCTTCTCGAAATCCGCGGGGAAGAAGGTACCGACGATGGACATGCCATAGTCGGGCAGCACCGCCAGCAGGTGCAGCGTGCCCGATGACTGCCGGGTCAGTTCCAGCGCGGTGGGCAGCGCCTTCCTCCAGCTCGCCTCATGGTTCAGGTCGATGGCCAGCAGAACGTTCTTGAACATGGTGCTTCCCCCTTCAGGCCTGGGCCGAGGACGTGGCTGCGGGCACGCGCCGCCTCTGCAGCATGATCACCAGCAGCAGGACAACCAGCGCCGGAATGAACATCAGGTACTTGGTCGGCTGTTCCAGGGGCTGCAGCACCTGCAGCACCTCCTGGTCCCAGTCCAGTCCGGCCTCCGCCGCCTTGCTGCCGAACGCGACGTCGTCGATGAAGGTCTGGCCGTCACGCTCCACGAAGGCAAGTCCGGCGGCCTGCATCCGTTCCTCCCCCGTGCCGTCGGCATCGATGGAGACCAAGGCGTCGAAGGTGACCGGGTCGCCGATGTCATCGACGCCCTTCACGCGGATGCGCATCTGCGTGCCCACCGGCGTTGCCGCCGCCGCCTCGTAGATCGCGGCCGGTTCCCGTTCCTCGAACGGTGGATAGACCATGTCCATCCAGTATCCGGGCCGGAACAGGGTGAAGGCCACCAGGATCAGCAGCAGCGATTCCCAGATCTTGTTGCGGGCCAGGAACCAGCCCTGCGTTGCCGCCGCGAACAGCAGCATCGCCGCTGTCGCGACAATGAAGACGAAAATGCCCTGGACCACGTCCACGCCGATCAGCAGCAGTTCCGTGTTGAAGATGAACAGGAACGGCAGCGCCGCCGTGCGCAGGGAATAGAAGAAGGCGACCAGGCCGGTGCGTATCGGGTCACCGCCGGAAACGGCAGCCGCCGCGAAGGAGGCGAGGCCGACCGGTGGTGTCACGTCGGCCATGATGCCGAAGTAGAACACGAACAGGTGCACCGCGATCAGCGGCACGATCAGCCCGTTCTGCTGTCCCAGGGTCACGATGACGGGGGCCAGCAGGGCGGAGACGACGATGTAGTTCGCCGTCGTCGGCAGGCCCATGCCGAGGATCAGCGACAGCACCGCCGTCAGGAACAGGATGGCGATGATGTTGCCGCCCGACAGCACCTCGACAACGTCGGCCAGCGAGGCACCGACACTGGTCTGGCTGACCGCGCCGACGATGATGCCGGCGGTCGCCGTGGCGATGCCGATGCCGATCATGTTGCGGGCGCCGGAGATCAGGCCCTCGATCAGGTCGGTGAGACCGGCCTTCACATTGGCCATGAAGGCAGTGCCCTCACCGCGGAAGATGGCCATCAGCGGGCGCTGCGTCACCAGGATGAAGATCATGTAGGCCGCGGCCCAGAAGGCGGACAGGCCCGGCGACAGCCGGTCGACCATCAGCGCCCAGACAAGCACCACCACCGGCAGGATGTAGTGCAGGCCGGAACGGATGGTCGGCCCCGGTACCGGCAGCTTGGTGACCGGCGCGTTCGGGTCTTCCATCTTCAGCGGCGGGACGGTCGATGCCAGCTTCAGCAGGCCGACATAGGCCGCCGTCAGCAGGGCGAAGACGATGTAGCCGGCAGCGTCACCGAAGGTCGGGCGGATCCAGCCCATGCCGAAATAGACGATCAGCGACAGGGCGCAGATTGCGGCGACGGTGAAGCTCATGCCGATCAGCCGCTGCACGATGGGCTTCGGCACGTAGCTGCGGGGCAGGCCCTGCATCCCGGCCTTCATCGCCTCCAGATGCACGATGTAGACCAGCGCGATGTAGGAGATCACGGCCGGCAGGAAGGCGTGGGTGACCACGTCGAAATAGGGGATGCCGACATACTCCACCATCAGGAACGCGGCCGCGCCCATGACAGGTGGCATGATCTGGCCGTTGACGGAGGATGCGACCTCGACCGCGCCCGCCTTCTCCGAGGAGAAGCCGACGCGTTTCATCAGCGGGATCGTGAAGGTGCCCGTGGTCACCACGTTGGCGATGGATGAGCCGGAGATCAGGCCGGTCATGGCGGAGGAGACCACCGCCGCCTTGGCCGGGCCACCGCGCAGGTGGCCCATCAGCGAGAACGCGACCTGGATGAAGTAGTTGCCGGCCCCGGCCTTGTCGAGCAGGGAGCCGAACAGCACGAACAGGAAGACGAAGGAGGTCGAGACACCCAGCGCGATGCCGAACACGCCCTCCGTCGTGATCCACTGGTGGTTCGCGACCTCGGAGAGGGAGAAGCCCGGATGGCTGATGATGGAGGGCATGGAGCGCCCGAAGAAGGTGTAGACCAGGAACACGGTGGCCACGATCATCAGCGCCGGGCCGAGCGCGCGCCGCGTCGCCTCCAGCAGCAGTGTCAGGCCGATCACGGCGATGATCATGTCCTGCATGATCGGTGCGGCCGGGCGTTCCGCCAGGTCACGGTAGAACAGGAACAGGTAGAGGCCTGCACCGGCGCCGATGAGTGCCAGCGCCCATTCCCATGACGGCACCCGGTCCTTCGGGGAGCCGAGGATGATCGCGGCGCAGACCGCCAGCGCGACGATGGGGAAGACGTAGACCGGGACATCGCCCTCCGCGCCGTACATGAAGGAAAGCGCGATGGCGATGGGAACGATGAAGCCCAGCGCAAGCTGCACCGGGGTCCTGGTCGCCGGATAGGCGGCGAAGGCCAGGAACATGGCGAAGCCGAGATGGATGGAGCGCGCCTCCGTATCGTTGAAGACGCCGAAGTTGAAGACGAAGGGAAGGGGAGAGGCGTACCAGAGCTGGAACAGGGACCAGGCAAGGGCCACGCCGAGGATGACCTTGGCTGCGAACCCGGTGGGTGACCGTCCGCCGGTATCCGACGCGGCGACCAGTTCGTCGAGTTCTGCCTGGCTGGGGCCAGTCTTCTGTGTATCGGTTGTGTCCGACATCGCGTCCGTTCCCCCTCAGGAAATGCAGCAGGCCGTTTCTGGCCGATCAGAAGTCCGCGGTCGCCCGGCGCGGAGTGCGCCGGGCGGTGGTTCGCGGAACCGGACTCAGTTCATGAGGCCCTTTTCCTTGTAGTAACGTGCCGCGCCGTCATGCAGCGGCGCCGAGTTGCCGGCCGTCACCATCTCCTTCATGTCGAGATTGGCGAACGCCGGATGCAGGCGCTTGAAGCGGTCGAAATTGTCCATCACCGCCTTCACGATGTTGTAGATCGTGTCGGCATCGGTGTTCGTGGACGACACGAAGGTCGCGCGCACACCGAAGGTCGGGACGTTGGCGTCGGTGCCCTTGTACATGCCGCCCGGAATGGACGCGGCGGAGTAGTACGGGTTGTCGGCAACCAGCTTGTCGATGGCCGCACCCTGCACGGGAACCACGATGGCGTCGCAGGAAGTGGTCGCTTCCTGGATGGAGCCGTTCGGGTGGCCGACGGTGAAGATGATGGCGTCCACCTTGTTGTCGCACAGCGCCTGCGACTGCTCGGAGGACTTCAGCTCCGATGCCAGCGAGAAGTCGTCCAGCGACCAGCCCTTGGCATTCATGATCACTTCCATGGTGCCGCGCTGGCCCGAACCCGGGTTGCCGATGTTGACGCGCTTGCCCTTCAGGTCATCGAAGCTCTTGATGCCGGAATCGGCACGGGCAACGACGGTGAACGGCTCCGGATGCACGGAGAACACCGAGCGAAGCTGCGGGAAGGCCCCGCTCTCGGCGAACTTGGAGGTGCCGTTGAGACCGTGATACTGCCAGTCCGACTGGGCCACGCCCATGTCCATGTCACCGCCCTTGATGGCGTTGATGTTGGCGATCGACCCGCCCGTCGACGGGGCCGTGCACTTCAGGTTGGTCTTCTTGGAGTCACGGTTCACCAGCTTGCAGATCGACTGGCCCACCACGTAGTAGACGCCGGTCTGGCCGCCGGTGCCGACGGTGACGAACTTCTCCTCCGCCATCGCAGTCGTGGCACACACGGCGACGGCCGCTGCCGCTGCCAGCAATTTGATCGGTTTCATCGCTTTTCGCTCCCTGTAATTTGGCTTTGCGCGATTTCGGTGCCCAGACAACCATTTGTCGATTGGCCTCGAGCTGAGAACATTGTGACCATTATCCGGAGGTCCGCAAGCCAAGCCTCGGAATGCTGGAAAAACCGGCAGTGACGGCGCAAGCTGGCTGAAACCGAGGCAGGATACGAACCGGAGAGACCCCATGAGCCATGTCTTCCCCCGCCATACGGCCTTCAGCCCGCCGGTCGCCGTGGCCGGTGACGGCTGCTGGATCATCGACCGGGACGGCAAGCGATACCTGGACGGTTCAGGGGGCGCGGCAGTGTCATGCCTCGGACATTCGGATGCGAAGGTGATCGAGGCGGTGCGGGCGCAGATGAGTGCGCTGCCCTTCGCCCACACAGGCTTCTTCACCTCCGACGCGGCGGAGCGGGTGGCGGACCGGCTGGCGGCGGAGGCTCCGGGGGACCTGGACCATGTCTACCTTGTCTCCGGCGGGTCGGAGGCAGTGGAAGCTGCCATCAAGATGGCGCGGCAGTACTTCGTGGAGATCGGACAGCCGCAGCGTCACCACATCGTCGCCCGCTGGCAGAGCTATCATGGCAACACGCTGGGGGCGCTGTCTGCCGGTGGCAACCGCTGGCGGCGCGGGCTCTACGAGCCGCTGCTGATCGGCATGTCCCACATTTCCCCCTGTTACGCCTATCGCGGGCAGGCGGAGGGCGAGAGCCTGGAAGCCTACGGCCTGCGCGTCGCCGACGAGCTGGAAGCGGAGATCCAGCGGCTGGGGCCGGAGACGGTTGCCGCCTTCATTGCCGAACCGGTGGTCGGCGCGACCATGGGCGCGGTGCCTGCGGTCGAGGGCTATTTCCGCCGCATCCGGGAAATCTGCGACCGCCATGGCGTGCTGTTCATCGCCGACGAGGTGATGTGCGGCATGGGCCGCTGCGGTGCGCTGTTCACCTCCGACCAGGAAGGCGTGGTGCCGGACATCATCGCCGTGGCGAAGGGGCTGGGTGCAGGCTATCAGCCGGTCGGCGCGGCCATCGTCAGCGCCCGCATCTACCAGGCCTTCGTCGATGGCTCCGGCTTCTTCCAGCATGGCCACACCTACATGGGCCACCCCGCCGCCGCCGCCGCGGCCGAC
The DNA here is from genome assembly GCA_965228535.1 of Minwuia sp. Classification (GTDB taxonomy): domain Bacteria; phylum Pseudomonadota; class Alphaproteobacteria; order Minwuiales; family Minwuiaceae; genus Minwuia. The sequence goes on from CBDDHU010000004.1 coordinate 1,576,780, forward strand.
GCGGTGCTGTCGCGCCTGCTGGATAACGGGCTGGTCGCCGGTGTCGCCGCCAGGGGGGAGAAGCTGGCCGACGCGCTGGACCAGGCCTTCGGGCAGCACCCGAACGTGGGCGACATCCGCGGCCGGGGCCTGTTCCGTGCCATCGAGATCGTGCGTGACCGGGAGACGAAGGAGCCCTTCGACCCCGCGCTGGGCCTGAATGGCAGGATCAAGCGGCTGGCGCAGGATGCGGGACTGGTCTGCTATCCCGGCGGCGGCACCATCGACGGACGCAATGGCGACCATGTGCTGCTTGCCCCGCCCTTCATCATCTCGGACGAGGAGATCGGCATCCTGGTCGACCGCCTCGCCGGTGCGGTGGAGAAGGGGCTGGCTGCGGCCGTCGGCTGACGGGTGCCGGGCAGGGCTGCGTGGGGCAGGCTGTCCGTCTCACCCGGCCTGGTGGTATGCTCCCCGCGCATCAGCCTGGGGAGGACGATCAGCCATGACAGAAGTCCATGTCGTCGGGATCGGCATGACGCCGTTCGGGCGCTTTCTCGATACATCCGTGAAACAGCTCACCGCCATGGCGGTGTCGGAGGCGCTGGCCGACTGCGGCCTGCAGCCGGGCGACGTGGAGGCAGCCTGGTTCTCCAACACCACGCAGGGGGTGCTGGAGGGACAGTACCTGGTGCCCGGCGAGATCGCGCTGCGGGAGATGGGGTTCCAGGGCATTCCCATGGCCAACGTGGAGAATGCCTGCGCCAGTGCCTCGACGGCGTTCAACGCCGCCTTCACGGCGATCCGGGCGGGGCAGTGCGACATCGCCCTCGCCGTCGGATCGGACAAGATGTACCACGCCGACAAGGCCCGCAGCTTCGAGATCTTCGACGGTGCCATCGACGTGCATGACCGCGACGCGACCTTCGAGCGGCTGAACCGGCTGGGACAGGGGGTTGAGCCGCCGGCGGATGCCAACCTGCCGAACGGGCAGCGCAGCCCCTTCATGGATGTCTATGCCAGCTGGGCGAAGTTCCACATGAAGACCTTCGGCACCACGCAGCGCCATCTCGCCGCCGTGGCCTCCAAGAACCACCAGCATTCGACCCTGAACCCGAAGTCGCAGTACCGCAACGCGGTCAGTGTCGAGGAAGTGCTGGCCGCCCGGCCGGTATCCTGGCCGCTGACCCTGCCGATGTGCTCTCCCATTTCGGATGGCGCGGCGGCGGCGATCCTGGTTTCCGATGCAGTACTGGCGCGTTTCACCCGCTCCCGCGCCGTCCGTGTCGCCGCGTCGGTGCTCGGCACCGGAATCGACCGGGAACCGGAAGACATGGAGAACCACATCACCCGTCGCACCGCGAACCGCGCCTACGCGCAGGCCGGGTTCGGACCGGACGTGATCGACGTGGCCGAAGTCCATGACGCCACCGCGATGGGCGAGATCCAGCAGGTGGAGAACCTGGGCCTGGTGCCGTTCGGCGAAGGCGGTCGGGCGGCGGAACGGGGCGAGACGGCGCTGGGCGGCCACATCCCGGTCAATCCCTCCGGTGGCCTGGAATCAAAGGGCCACCCGATCGGTGCCACCGGCCTCGGCCAGATCGCCGAACTGGTCGCGCAACTGCGCGGCGAAGCCGGACCGCGCCAGGTCGAGGGCGCGCGCCACGCCATCGCCGAGAATGGTGGCGGCGTCTACCGCTTCGAGGAAGCGGTCTGCGCGGTCACGGTACTGGCCGGCCCGGGGGACTGAATCAGTCCTGCTGCGCCCGGTATTCCGCGGCCAGTTCGGCATAATGCGCGGCGCCGTTCCCGATCATGGCGCGTTCGCGGTCGGTCAGGGTGCGGATCGGCTTGGCGGGCCAGCCGGCCCAGAGTTCGTCCTTGCGCGCGATCTTGCCCGGCGGCAGGAAGGCGCCGGCGGCGACCATCGCGCCGGTCTCGACGACGCATTCATCCATGATCACCGCGCTCATGCCCACGAAGGACCGGTCCTGGATCTCGCAGCCATGCAGCATCACCTTGTGGCCCACCAGCACGTCCTCCCCCACCAGGGTAGGGAAGTCGCCGCTGTTCACATGGATCACGGTGCCGTCCTGGATGTTGGACCGCGCGCCGATGCGGATATGGCAGACATCGCCGCGCAGCACGCAGTTGAACCAGACGCTGGCCCTGTCCGCCACCTCCACGTCCCCGATCAGGCGCGCGCCGGGGGCGATGAAGGCCGTTTCGGCGATCTTCGGGCTCTTGCCCCTGAACGGGTAGCTGCTGCCACGCTCCATTGCGCTTGTCCTTCCGCTGCTGACTGACGGGGTTGCCCCGAGGGCGCTTGCCACAGGGTTAGTTCACGGGCACACCCGCAGGCAACCGCAAATCAGCGGGCAGTGGAGAGGTCAGCCATGCACTACCTGTATCTGTTCATCGCCATCGTCTGCGAGGTTGCGGGCACCAGCACGCTGAAGGCGACGGAGGGCTTCTCCCGGCTGGGGCCGACCGTGCTGACGCTGACCTTCTACGGCCTGGCCTTCTTCATGCTCAGCCTGGCACTGGACCGCTTTCCCGTCGGCGTGCTGTATGCCGTCTGGTCGGGCCTGGGCATTGTGCTGATCGCTGCCTTCGGCTGGATCGTCCATGGCGAACGCCTCGACCTGCCCGCCCTGCTGGGCCTCGGGATGATCATCGCCGGTGTCCTGACCATCCACCTGTTCTCGAAGACCGCCACGCACTGAGGGACGCCCTTGCTGGTCCACGTCATGCCACTCTGATCGGGGACGTGCCTCTGCTGAAGCATGTCAGGCGATGACCACTGCCGCCCCCCACCCCACGGCGCACCCGTACTTGATACGGGTGCCCACCTTGAGGCGCTGATGCGGCACCATGGGCTGCCGGGTCAAGCCCAGCAGCGCTGTGGAAGCAAGCTGGAAGGCCAGTGCCCCATCAATGATCAGTTACTCCACCCAGCAAGATGCAACGTGGGGACAGGCGATACGAGCTGCACTCCCAGCCAAGACCCGCCGCAGGACGACCACACAGGGGGGCGGCCTACTCGATCACGTCGAGGCCGTGGGTGAAGCCACCCTTGCCGTCGGGCTGGAAGTCGACCTGCACGGTGACGAACTTGGCGCACAGCCGGACCAGCCAGTATTCGCGCCACTTCTGCTTCGGAACCGGCTGGGTTTCCGTGTTGTCGAGGAAACCGACAAACACCGTGTCGACGATGTCGCGCTGGCCGGTGGGACATTCCTTGCCTCGACGGGCATCGGCGATCCTGACGACGGGCAGGCTGGCGTCGATCTGCATCTCCACGCTGGCCCGGGTCCGGCCGGGCAGCAGGGAGGTCAGTTGCGGTGCCCCGTCGGGCCTGGCCGTGACCAGGATGTTGTGGATCACCGGCTCGCCGCAGCGTTCGATCTGGATCTGCTCCCGCCATTCGCCCCAGATCGGCCACAGGGTCCCGGCCTTGAACACAGGCTTCACGCGCATCCGCAGTTCCCGCCGGTCCGCGTTCTTCAGCACCTGGATGCATTCGGGCGCGATCTGCTGTTCGACGATGTCGATCTGGCTGCCCAGCGCGTTGACATAGTCGCGGTCGGCCAGGAAGACGCGCAGCGGCTCCTGCCAGTCCTCCTGCTGCTGCGCCTGAACCTGAGCCTGCATCGGCAGGCTGCCGAGCAGCATGGGCAGGGCAGCGACAGCGACCGTCAGCATGCGGGACGGCCAGGCCATCGGATCAGGCCGCCGACAGCCGGTTCAGCGCGGCCTGCAGCTTGCCCTTCGCGGCTTCCGCCTCCGCCTGGCGCTCGCGTTCCTGCTCCACCACGTGCTCCGGCGCGCGGGAAACGAACTTCTCGTTGGCCAGCTTCTTGGTGATGCGGACGATTTCGCCGTCCAGCTTGCCGATCTCCTTGCCCAGGCGCGCCTTTTCCGCGTCGATGTCGATGGCATCGGCCAGTGGCAGCACGACCCGCGCACCGTCAACCACGATCTCCGCCGCGCCGCTGCCTGTCGGCATGGTCGCGCTGATGCCGGACAGCCGCGCCAGTCGCGACACCAGCTCCCAGTTACCGTCGATCCAGCCCCTGCGGGTGGCATCCAGGTCGGGGAAGTGCGCTTCCAGCTCGGCCTTCGGCGGCACGTTGGTCTCTGACCGGACGGAACGGATCTCGGAGACGAGGTCGATGATGAAGCCGAACTCCTTCGCCGCGTCGGCGTCCTGCAGGTCCTGCCGTGGCCATTCGGTGGCAGAGATCGAACCCTCCCCACCCATCTGGCGGTACAGTTCCTCCGACACGAACGGCGCGAAGGGATGCAGCATGGTCAGGATGCGCTGCAGCACCCATGCGGCGGTCGCGCGGGTCTCCCCGGCGGCCTCCGGATCGTTGGCGCGCAGCAGCGGCTTGGCGAACTCCAGGTACCAGTCGCAGAACAGGTTCCAGGTGAAACGGTAGATGCCGTTCGCCGCCTCGTTGAAGCGGTAGGCCTCCAGTTCGCGGTCGATGGTGGCGGCGGCTTCCGACAGGGCGCCGACGATCCAGCGGTTCACCGGCTGCTGCAGGGTGGACGGATCGTAGTCGGGAGTGACCGCGCACTCGTTCATCTCGCAGAAGCGGGCGGCGTTCCAGATCTTCGTCGTGAAGTTGCGGTAGCCGGCGACCCGCTGTTCCGACAGCTTGATGTCGCGGCCCTGCGCTGCCATCGCGGCGAGGGTGAAGCGCAGCGCGTCGGCACCATATTCGTCGATCAGTTCCAGCGGGTCGATGACGTTGCCCTTCGACTTCGACATCTTCTGGCCCTTCTCGTCGCGGACCAGGGCGTGGATGTAGACCGTGTGGAACGGCACTTCCTTCATGAAGTGCATGCCGAACATCATCATCCGGGCGACCCAGAAGAAGATGATGTCGAAACCGGTGATCAGCACGTCCGTGGGATAGTGCTTCGCCAGTTCCGGCGTCTGCTCCGGCCAGCCGAGGGTGGAGAAGGGCCAGAGCGCGGAACTGAACCAGGTGTCCAGCACGTCCTCGTCACGGGTCAGCTCGACCGCCTTGCCATAGTGCGCGTCAGCCAGCGTCTGCGCCTCTGCCGCGTCGTAGGCGACGAAGACCTCCCCGTCCGGGCCGTACCAGGCCGGGATCTGGTGACCCCACCAGAGCTGGCGGGAGATGCACCAGGGCCGGATGTTGCGCATCCATTCGAAGTAGGTGTTCTCCCAGTTCTTCGGCACGAACTGGACGCGACCGTCCTCCACCGCCTCGATGGCGGGGCGGGCCAGGGTCTCGGCGTCGGCGTACCACTGGTCGGTCAGCCACGGTTCGATGACGACGCCGGATCGGTCGCCGTAGGGAACCGTGTGGGTGATTTCCTCCACCCGCTCCAGCAGGCCGAGCGCGTCCAGGTCCGCGATCACCTTCTCCCGCGCCGCGAAGCGTTCCATGCCCCGGTAGGCCTCCGGCACGTTCTCGTTCAGGTGCGCATGCGCATCCAGGATGTTGATCATCTCCAGGTCGCAGCGCCGCCCGACCTCGAAGTCGTTGAAGTCGTGCGCCGGGGTGATCTTCACCGCGCCCGAACCCTGCTCCGGGTCGGCATATTCATCGGCGACGATGGGAATGCGCCGCCCGACCAGCGGCAGCACGGCGAACTTGCCCACCAGGTCGCGGTAGCGCTCATCCTCCGGATGGACCGCGATGCCGGTGTCGCCCAGCATGGTCTCCGGCCGCGTGGTGGCGACGGTGATGAAGGTGCCGTCCTGCCCCTCGACCGGATAGCGGAAGTGCCACATGTGGCCCTTCTGGTCGGTGTTCTCCACCTCCAGGTCGGAAATGGCCGTCAGCAGCTTCGGATCCCAGTTCACCAGTCGCTTGTCGCGGTAGATCAGCTTTTCGCGGTACAGCTCGACGAAGACCTTGGTGACGGCGGCCGACAGGCCCTCGTCCATGGTGAAGCGTTCGCGGCTCCAGTCGCAGGAGGCACCCAGGCGACGAAGCTGGTTGGTGATGGTGCCGCCGGACTCGCCCTTCCACTCCCACACCTTGTCGACGAAGGCCTCGCGGCCCAGGTCGTGGCGGCTGATGCCCTCCGCGCCCAGCATGCGCTCCACCACCATCTGCGTGGCGATGCCGGCATGGTCGGTGCCCGGCTGCCAGAGCGCGTTGCGGCCCTTCATCCGGTGCCAGCGCATCAGGATGTCCTGCAGCGTGTTGTTCAGCGCGTGGCCCATGTGCAGGCTGCCGGTCACGTTCGGCGGCGGAATCACGATGGTGAACGGGGCGCCGTCATTGCGTCCCGCCTGGAACAGGCCACCCTGTTCCCAACTCTCGTAAAGCCGCTGCTCGACCTCCTGGGGCCGATAGGTCTTGTCCAGCATTGCCGAACCCTTGTCTGAACGTTGAATCCGATTGCCCGGGCATCCCTGCCACGGCGCGCGCGGGGGGTAGCTCTATGCAGGCGCGGGGGCCGGGTCAAGCACAGCCCGCATCCGCGTCCCCACGCAGGCGTCGCATGGATATAGTCCCGCCATGAGCATGCAAGATTCGCAGATCGTCCTGCCCGACTGTCCGGCGGTGGCTCTCAGCGGTCGCGGGATCGTCCGCGTCAGCCCGGACGGGGAGGTGGAGACGCTGGAGGGGCGCGCGGCGGGCGCGGCGCTGACCGGCGATCCGCCGATGCTGGTGAACATGCCCGCCGTGGCGCGCAGGCTGGGGGTGGCGAGCTTCGCGGCCTTCGACCTGCTGGAGCTGTTCGCCTTCGCCCGGCCCGGAACCTTCTGCCTGCCCACCGCGGACGGGCTGATGCGGGCGCTGGACCTGCCCGGCCTCGGCCTGCCGCCGGACCCGGCGCAACTGTTCGAGGCGGCGGCGCTGATGCTGCACGACCTGTCGCTGACACCGGCGGCCCGACGCGACACCACCGCAATGCTGGCGCAGGCGATGGCTGACGGGGGCTGGCCCTGGGCGCAGCCGGTGCTGCGCGCCCTCGGCGTCACGGCGGGGAAGGGGCGCTATCGCGGCCTGGATGCCTGGACCCGCGTGGCGGATTTCCCCGACCTGGCGCCGTTGCCGCCCGCAGGCCACGCGGCGGTGGAGCCGATCGAGGCGCTGGAGCGGCTGCGCCGGATGCTGGATGCGGGGGCGGAGGACCGGCAGGCGCAGCAGCAATATGCCACCCGCGCCGCACTCGCCTTCGCCCCGCGCGAACGGATCGACGAACCGCACGTGGTGCTGGCGGAGGCCGGGACCGGTACCGGCAAGACGCTCGGCTACGTCGCCCCGGCCTCCGTCTGGGCGGAGAAGAACGGCGGCACCGTCTGGCTGTCGACCTACACCAAGAACCTGCAGCGGCAGCTGGACCAGGAACTGGACCGCCTCTACCCGGACCCGAAGCGGAAGGCGGAGAAGGCGGTCATCCGCAAGGGGCGGGAGAACTATCTCTGCCTGCTGAACTTCCAGGAGGCGGTGCAGGGCGGCGCGGCGCGGCGGGCCGACATCGTGCCGCTTGCGCTGATGGCACGCTGGATCGAGGTGACGCGGGACGGCGACCTGGGCGGCGGCGACTTTCCCGCCTGGCTGGTCACCCTGTTCGGCACCCAGCGCACCGTGGCGCTGGCCGACCGGCGCGGGGAGTGTGTCTTCTCCGCCTGCGAACATTACCGGCGCTGCTTCATCGAGAATTCCCGCCGCCGGGCGGAACGGGCGGAGATCGTCATCGCCAACCACGCGCTGGTGCTGATCCGCGCCGTGCAGCAGGCGGCGGAGGAACAGCGGGCAGGGCGCTATGTCTTCGACGAGGGGCATCACCTGTTCGACGCTGCCGACAGCGCCTTCGCCGCCGAGCTCTCCGGGCAGGAGGCGGCGGAGCTGCGGCGCTGGATCCGGGGCGCGGAGGATGGCGCGCGGGGCCGGGCGCGCGGCCTGACGCGGCGGATACAGGACCTGATCGTCGGCGACGATGCCGCGATGGCGGCGCTGGACGGGGCCACCCATGCCGCCCGCATCCTGCCGGCCTTCGACTGGCAGACACGGCTGCGGGGCGAGAATCCCAGCGGTCCGACGGAGCAGTTCCTGTCGGTCGTGCGCCAGCAGGTGCGGGCGCGGGCGGCGCACCCGGACGATGTCTACGGCCTGGAGTGCGAGACCGACCCGCCGGTGGAGGGGCTGGTGGAGGCTGCGGCGCGGCTGGTACGGGCGCTGGAGGAACTGCGGGAGCCACTGAAGGAACTGCGCCGCATCCTGCTGGAGCGGCTGGACGATGAAGCGGACGAACTGCCGAGCGGGGAGCGGGTGCGGATCGAGGCGGCGGTGAGTGGTCTCGACTACCGCGCCGGCAACCTGCTGACCGCCTGGATATCCATGCTGCAGGGACTTGGCGGGCCGAGGCCGGAGGGGTTCGTGGACTGGTTCGCGCTACGCCGCATCGGGGGGCGGGAGGCGGACGTGGCCTACCACCGGCACCTGGTCGACCCGATGCAGGCCTTCGCGGACGTGGTGCTGAAACCGGCGCATGGCGTGCTGATCACCTCCGCCAGCCTGCGCGACCGGTCCGACGGTGATGACTGGGCAACGGCGGAGGCACGCACCGGGCTGCGCCACCTGGTGAAACCGGCGGAACGGATCAGCGTTCCCTCGCCCTTCGACTACGCGAACCAGACAAGGATCCTGGTGGTGCGCGACGTGCGCCGCGACCGGGTGGACGAGATCGCGGCGGCCTACCGGGAACTGTTCCTTGCCGCCGGGGGCGGGGCACTGGGCCTGTTCACCGCCATCCGCCGCCTGCGCGGCGTGCACGAACGGCTGCTGGAGCCGCTGGAGGATCACGGCATCCCGCTCTACGCCCAGCATGTGGACCCGATCGACACGCCGACCCTGGTGGACATCTTCCGCGCGGAGCAGGATTCCTGCCTGCTGGGCACGGATGCGGTGCGGGACGGGGTCGATGTGCCGGGGCGGTCGCTACGCCTGATCGTCTTCGACCGGGTGCCCTGGCCGCGCCCGGACATCATGCACAAGGCACGCAGGGAAGCCTTCGGCAAGGGCGCGCATGACGACATGCTGACCCGGCTGAAGCTGAAGCAGGCGTTCGGGCGGCTGCTGCGCCAGCGCGGCGACCGCGGGGTCTTCGTGATGCTGGACCCGCGCCTGCCGACCCGGCTCTGCGATGCCTTTCCCTCCGATGTGGAGGTCGCGCGGGTCGGGCTGGCCGAGGCGGTGGCGGAGACCCGTGCCTTCCTGGCGGCGGATCGCGTGCAGGCCATGGACGGCGGGGACCTGACCTGACAGATTACCGGTCCTGAAACCGAGAACGGAGCCTGCACCCCATGTCCGAGAAGATGAGCCCGCACAGCGCCCTGATCCACGTGATGGTGCTGGTGGCCTGCGCCGACAAGGAGATGGCGGAGCAGGAGGTCATCCTGATGAGCGAGATGATCCGGATCCTGCCGATCTTCCGCAACTATGACGTGGATGGCGCGCTGGCCCGTGATGCGGAGAGCTGCCTTGGCTACCTGGAGAAGGAGGACGGCGTCGAGCTGCTGATGCAGGACGTTGCCGGTGCCCTGCCGCCGCGTCTGGGCGAGACCGCCTACGCGCTGGCCTGCGACGTGGCCGCAGCGGACGGGGAGGTCAGCCAGGTGGAACTCGAGATACTGATGATCATTCGCCAGAGCCTCGGCGTCGGTCGCCTGCCGGCCGCCGCCATCGAACGCGGTGCCCGTGCGCGCGCCATGACGCTTTGAACCTCGGGCCTGTTCCATCCCTCTCCCCCTTCCGGTCACCCACGCAAGTATCCTGAAATGGGTGGCCCGGAGGGGGAGGGGGATGGAACAGGCCACAAGAAAACCGACTTCCTGGGGAGGGAAAGATGGCTGACCATTTCGACGAACTGGAGACCCGTGATCCGGAGCAGCGGGAAACGGAACTGATGGCGGCCCTGCCGGGGCAGGTGGCGCTGGCAAAGACCAACAGCAGCTTCTGCGGCAAGCTCTACGCGGACATCGACCCGATGGCGATCAACACGCGGGAGGCGCTGCGGCAGCTTCCCGTGATCCGCAAGCCCGACGTGCAGGAGGCCCAGAACGCGGAACCGCCCTTTGGTGGGCTGAACGCCGTGCCGGTGGGCGAGATGGCGCATGTCTACATGTCGCCGGGACCGATCTTCGAACCGGACGGGGCACAGCGGGACCACTGGCGCTATGCCCGTGCGCTCTATGCCGCCGGGTTCCGTCGCGGTGACATCGTCCACAACACCCTGTCCTATCACCTGACCCCGGCGGGCATGCTGGTGGAGACCGGTTGCCGCGCCATCGGCTGCGCCGTCTTCCCCGGCGGCGTCGGCAATACCGAGATGCAGGTGGACGCCATCGAGCGGCTGAAGCCTACCGCCTATGCCGGCACGCCGTCCTTCCTGCGCATCCTGCTGGAGAAGGCGGACGAGATGGGGCGCGACAGCTCTTCCTACCGCAAGGCCTCGGTCGGTGCGGAGCCGCTGCCGCCGTCGCTGCGCCAGTGGTTCGAGGATCGCGGCATCCAGACCACCCAGGGCTACGGCACCGCCGATGTCGGCCTGATCGCCTACGAGTCGCTGCCTGTCGAGGGGATGCTGCTGGACGAGGGGCTGATCCTGGAGATCTGCCGACCCGGCACGGGTGAGCCGGTGGAGGAGGGCGAGGTCGGCGAGATCGTCGTCACCACCTTCAACCCGATCTATCCGCTGATCCGCTACGGCACCGGCGACATGACCGCCATCCTGCCCGGCACCAGCCCCTGCGGCCGCACCGCCACCCGCATCAAGGGCTGGATGGGCCGCGCCGACCAGTCCTGCAAGGTCCGGGGCATGTTCGTCCATGCCAAGCTGGTGGGAGAGATCGTCGCGCGCCATCCGGAAGTCGCCAAGGCCCGCTTCGTCATCACCAACCCCGACAACCGGGACCAGATGACGCTGAAGGTGGAGGCCGGGAAGGGCGATGCCGCGCTGCTGGATGCCGTGAAGCAGTCGGTCACCACCGTGACCAAGCTGCGTGGCGAGGTGGAGATCGTGGCACCGGGCAGCCTGCCCAATGACGGCATCGTCGTGGAGGATGCCCGCACCTTCGAGTGAACCGGCACACGGGTCATCGCGCCAGGCAAGGGTTCCTGCGTCTCCCATCGCAGAGACCCACACGAGACATCATGGGGCTGGCGATGACCACAGTCGTGCCCACCTCGGGGTGTTGAAGCGGCACCATGGGCTGCCGGGTCAAGCCCGGCAGCGCCGTGGGAACAGGCGGGCTGCGCCGTGCGCCGTCATGGTCCGGTCCTTGACCCCGACACCTACCGGGAATGCTTCTCCACCAGTGCCTTGGCCTCGTCCACCAGGGCCTGGCCGTCGATGCCCCTGTCCTTCATCTCGGCCACCCAGTCCGAGACGACGCTGGACGCGGCGACGGCCCAGCGCGCGGTTTCGGCGGCATCGAGGGTCACGATGTTGTTGCCGTCGGCTGCGGCCTTGGCGCGACCGGCGACGTCACCGGCATCCATGACCCGGCCCGCCCAGGCTGCGGTCTCGATGCCCGAGTTGGCGTCGATCACCTGTTTCAGGTCATCGGGCAGGTTGTCGTAGCTGTCGCGGTTCATGGCGAAGACGAAGGTCGCGGTATAGAGACCGTGTTCCCCGGTGAACTCCGTATGGTTCTCCACCAGTTCGCTGATCTTCAGCGGCAGCGTGATCTCCCAGGGGATGACCGTGCCGTCGATCACGCCCTTGGACAGGGCCTGCGGCATGGCCGGGACCGGCATGCCCACCGGCACCGCGCCCAGCTTGCCCAGCATGCCGGTGATGACGCGGGTCGGTCCGCGCAGCTTCATCCCCTCCAGGTCCGCAAGCGCGTTCACCGGTGCCTTGGTGTGCAGCACGCCGGGACCGTGGGTGTGCACCGCGATCACCTTCAGGCCGGGGAAGTCGTTCGCCATGTGCCTTTCGGCATATTCCTCGAACGCGCGGGAGGTCGCCTCGCCCGTGGTCATGATGAAGGGCAGCTCGAACGCCTCCGCCCGCTGGAAACGACCCGGCGTATACCCCAGCACGGTCCAGACCAGGTCAACGGCACCGTCCGTTGCCTGCTCGATCAGCTCCGGCGGCTTGCCGCCTAGCTGCATGGACGGAAAATGCTGGACCGCGATGCGGCCACCGGATTCCTGCTGCACCTTCTCGATCCACGGCGTCAGGAACCTTGCCGGGATGGTGGCGCGCAGCGGCAGGAACTGGTGCAGTTTCAGGGTGACGTCCTGCGCCTGGACCTCCGCCGACAGGGGCACCATCGCCATGCCCGCCACCAGGGCAGCCGCAGCCAGTTGTTTCAGCATTCCATCCCTCCCGTCCTGTTTTCTCGTTCGGTGCATGAAACCTCCGATTGACCAGGACGGCAACTCCACCTGATGACATTCCGGCGGGGCGGCTTATGTTCGGGGGAGACCTGTCCAGCGGAGCACCCCATGTCCGATCTTGCCACCACGTCCGAACTGTTCTTCACCCGCGCGGGGCTGGATCCCGACCGCGCCCGCCGCCAGGTGGGCGAGGCGCTGGAGGGCTGTGACGACGGGGAACTGTACCTGGAGTACAGCCAGTCGGAGATGCTGGCCTTCGATGACGGGCGACTGCGCAATGCCAGCTTCGACACCGCCCAGGGCTTCGGCCTGCGGGCCGTGGCGGACGAGGCGCAGGGCTATGCCCATTCCTCCGAACTCTCCCACGATTCCATCGCGCGGGCCGGGGACACGGTGCGCGCGGTGCGGCGCGGCCACCAGGGCACGCTGGCCGATGGCCCTGCGCGCACCAACCGCATTCTCTACGCCGACGACAACCCGCTGAACGAGTTCTCCTTCGAGAGCAAGGTGAAGCTGCTGCAGGACATCGACGCCTATGCGCGCGACCTGGATTCGCGGGTGCGGCAGGTGACCTGTTCGCTGGCCGGGTCGTGGAAGGCGGTGCGCATCATCCGGCCCGACGGGGCGGAGGTCGGCGACATCCGCCCGCTGGTGCGCCTGAACGTGTCCGTCATGGTCGGCGACGGCGACCGGCAGGAGACGGGCAGCGCCGGGACCGGCGGCCGCACCGGTTACGCCGCCTACATCGACCCGACCCGCTGGCAGGCGGAGGTGGACGAGGCCCTGCGCCAGGCGCTGGTCAACCTGGAGAGCGTGGCGGCCCCCGCCGGGGAGCAGACGGTGGTGCTGGGTCCGGGCTGGCCCGGCATCCTGCTGCATGAAGCCATCGGCCACGGCCTGGAAGGGGACTTCAACCGCAAGAAGAGTTCCGTCTTCTCCGGCCTGATGGGGCAGCGGGTGGCCGCACCCGGTGTCACGGTGGTGGATGACGGCACCATACCCGACCGGCGCGGATCGCTGACCGTCGATGACGAGGGCACGCCCAGCAGCCGCACGGTGCTGATCGAGGACGGTATCCTGCGCGGCTACATGCAGGACCGGCTGAATGCCCGCCTGATGGGTGTCGCCCCCACCGGCAATGGCCGGCGGGAGAGCTTTGCCCACATGCCGATGCCGCGCATGACCAACACGGTCATGGCCAATGGCGACCGTGACCCGGCGGAGATCCTGGCGAGCGTGAAGGACGGCATCTATGCCACCAGCTTCGGCGGCGGCCAGGTGGACATCACGTCCGGCAAGTTCGTCTTTACCTGCACGGAGGCCTACCGCATCGAGAACGGCAGGCTGGGCGCGCCGGTGAAGGGCGCCACCCTGATCGGTTCCGGCGAGGAAGTGCTGAAGAAGGTTGCCATGATCGGCAACGACATGGCCCTCGACCCCGGCATCGGCACCTGCGGTAAGGCCGGGCAGGGCGTCCCCGTCGGCGTCGGCCAGCCCACCCTGCGCATCGACGGCCTGACCGTCGGCGGCACGGGCTGAGGTCGCATGGGCCGATGATGCTGCTGGACACCTGACAGGTCCGAAAACGGATCAGCCCGAGCCGGATGACTGCTCCTTCCCCCTCGACGGGGGAAGGCCGGGATGGGGGTGAGTCGGCGTAGCCGAGTGGCATCGGACATTTGTGCAGCAGCCTGCGGCTTCACCCCCCTTCGACCGCTACGCGGTCACTTCCCCCGCAAGGGGGGAAGCAGGTTCGTTCGGAATTCCTGTCTGCTGCTGACGCAGCCTGTCAGTCAGCGTGGATTGTCACTCCGCTGCCTCGGCCCGGTCGCCGGACGTCGTGGGCTTGCGGAACAGGCGCAGCAGGTCGGCCTCCCGCTGCTTTGCGCCCTCGATGTTGTGTTCCTTGACGTGACCGTAGCCGCGGATGTCCTGCGGCACCTCGGCGATGGCCTTCGCCATGGCGTGGTTGTCCGCCGACAGCTTGTCGACCAGCTCCCGCACCACTGTCTCGTACTCCGTGATCAGGGCGCGCTCCTGCTTGCGCTCGGCGGTGTAGCCGAAGATGTCGAAGCGGGTGCCGCGCAGGCCCTTCAGGCGGGCCAGTACGTGGAACACGGGCATGATCCAGCCGCCGAACTCGGTCTTGGTCAGCTTGCCGGTCTCCGGATCGGGGCGGCTGATCAGCGGCGGGGCCAGGTGGAACTTCAGCTTGTATTCGCCGTCGAACTGCGCCTGCAGCTTCCGCCGGAAGGTGCCGTCGGTGTAGAGCCGCGCAACCTCGTACTCATCCTTGTAGGCCAGCAGCTTGTAGTAGTTGCGGGCGACCGCGACGGCCAGGCCGGTTTCGCCGCCTGCCTTCTGCTGTTCCGCCTTCTGCACGTCGCGCACCAGCGCCTCGTAGCGGTCGGCATAGGCCTTGTCCTGGTAGGCCGTCAGCAGCTTGCGGCGGTGCTCGACGATCTCGTCCAGGTCGGTGAGCGGCTTGTGGAACGGCAGTACCGTGGCACCGCCCGGCTGAGCCGCCGCCTCGACGGCATCCAGGTCGTGCGCGGCCAGGCGACCCCAGTTGAAGGTCTCCTTGTTCATGTCCACGGCAACGCCGTTCAGCTCGATGGCGCGCATCAGCGCATCATGGCCCACCGGCAGCTGCCCGCGCTGGAAGGCATAGCCCAGCATGAACAGGTTGGTGGCGATGGAATCGCCAAGCAGCGCGGTGGCGATGCGGGTGGCGTCGATGAACTCCGTCTGGTTGCCGCCCGCGGCCTCGCGGATCGTGTCCTCCAGCGCGCCGGTGCCGTACTTCATGTCCGGGTTCAGCGTGAAGGCCGCCGTGGGGGCCAGGTGGCTGTTGATGATCGCGCGGGTACCGCCCTTGTCCATCGTGTCGATGGCGTTGTCGGAGGCGGCGACGACCATGTCGCAGCCCAGCACCAGGTTGGCCTTGCCGGAGGCGACGCGCACGGCGTGGATGTCCTCCGGCGCCCTGGCGATGCGCACATGGCTCATCACAGCGCCGTTCTTCTGTGCCAGGCCGGTGAAGTCGAGCACGGAGGAACCCTTGCCCTCCAGGTGCGCGGCCATGCCCATCAGCGCACCGACGGTCAGCACGCCGGTACCGCCGATGCCGGTGACCACCATGTCGAACGTCTCGCCCTCCACCGGGGCCTTCTCCGGCATCGGCAGGTCGGCGAAACGGTCCTTCGCCGCCGCACCCTGCTTGCCGCTGGATGCCTTCTTCGGCTTGCGCAGGCCGCCGCCATGGATGGTGACGAAGCTGGGGCAGAAGCCGTTCACGCAGGAGAAGTCCTTGTTGCAGGACGACTGGTTGATCTGGCGCTTGCGGCCCAGCTCGGTCTCCGCCGGTTCGACGGAGACGCAGTTGGAGGCGACGGAGCAGTCGCCGCAGCCCTCGCAGACCTCCTGGTTGATCATCACCCGCTTGGCCGGGTCGGGGAAGGTGCCGCGCTTGCGCCTGCGGCGCTTCTCCGCCGCGCAGGTCTGGTCATAGATCAGTGCCGTGCAGCCCGGCGTGTCGCGCAGTTCCTTCTGCACGTCGTCCAGTTCGCTGCGGTGGAAGATCCGGGTGCCGGAAGGGAAGCCTGCGTCGCCCGGATACTTGTCCGGCTCGTCGGTGACGACGATCAGCTTCTTCACGCCCTCGGCCCAGACCTGCTGCGCGATCTGTGGCACGGTCAGCTGCCCGTCATGCGGCTGGCCGCCGGTCATGGCGACGGCATCGTTGTAGAGGATCTTGTAGGTGATGTTGACGCCGGAGGCGACGGCGGCACGGATCGCCAGCAGTCCGGAATGGAAATAGGTCCCGTCACCCAGGTTGGTGAAGATGTGGTTGTCGGTGACGAACGGCGCCTGGCCGATCCAGGGCGTGCCCTCGCCCCCCATCTGGGTGAAGGTCTGGGTCTGGCGGTTCATCGACAGCGCCATGAAATGGCAGCCGATGCCGGCCGTGGCGCGCGATCCCTCCGGCACGCGGGTGGAGGTGTTGTGCGGGCAGCCGGAGCAGAAATAGGGCATGCGTTCCAGCTTGGTGCCGGCGTCCCGGGTCTCGGCGGCGACCTGTTTCATCCGCTCCTTGCGTTCCAGCAGGTCGATCCGTTCCTCCATTTCCGGGTTGCTGTGGAACGGTTCCAGGCGGCTGGCGATGAAGCGGGCGATCTGCGCCGGGCTGAGTTCGCCGTGGCTGGGGAACAGCCAGTTGCGGTGCTCGTCGAACTTGCCGACGATGCGCGGGCGCACATCCTCGCGCCAGTTGTAGAGCTGTTCCTTCAGCTGGTTCTCGATGACCGCGCGCTTCTCCTCGATCACCAGGATCTCTTCCAGCCCCTCCGCGAAGTGGCGCGCCCCCTCCGGCTCCAGCGGCCAGGGCATCCCGACCTTGTAGAGGCGGATGCCGATCTCTGCCGCCAGATCCTCGTCGATGCCCAGGTCGTCCAGCGCCTGCATCACGTCCAGGTAGGACTTGCCGGTGGTGATGATGCCGATGCGCGGCTTCGGGCTGTCGATCACGGTCGTGTCGATGCCGTTGGCGCGGGCGAAGGCGAGGGCGGCATAGACCTTGTGGCGGTGCAGGCGATATTCCTCCTGGAACCGGTCATCGGGCCAGCGGATCGACAGGCCGCCCGGCGGCATCTCGAATTCCGGTTCGCGGATGTTCACCCGGTGCGGGTCGATATAGACACTCGCAGCACTTTCAACGGTTTCGGAGACACACTTGAACCCGACTGCGAGCCCGGAATAGCGGCTCATGGCCCAGCCGAGCAGGCCGAAATCAAGGTATTCCTGCACGTTGGCGGGATGCAGCACCGGGATCATGGCGGACATGAAGACATGCTCCGACTGGTGCAGCAGGGTGGAGGAGACACCGGCATGGTCGTCACCGGCCAGCACCAGTACGCCGCCATGCTTCGATGTGCCGGCGGAATTCATGTGTTTCAGCACGTCGACGGAACGGTCGACTCCGGGGCCCTTGCCGTACCAGATGGCAAAGACACCGTCATACTTCGCGCTGTCATAGAGGTTGGTCTGCTGCGAGCCCCAGACGGAGGTCGCCGCCAGGTCCTCGTTCAGGCCCGGCTGGAACCGGATGTGGTTCTTCTCCAGGTACTCCTTCGCCTGCCAGAGCTGCTGATCGTAGGTGCCGAGCGGGGAGCCGCGATAGCCGGAAATGAAGCAGGCCGTGTTCAGCCCGGCCGCGAGGTCCCGGTTCCGCTGCATCATCGGCAGGCGGATCAGTGCCTGCGTGCCGGTGATGAACACGCGGCCTTCTTCCAGTTCGTACTTGTCGTTCAGCGAAGCCTGGGCGAGGTCCATCTTCTACGCTCCCGCGTTCAGAGATTCCGACGTTCCATCAGAAGCTATCTGCCGGGTGACGCAAAGTCAATTATAGGTCAGAAATATTGACCTTTTTGCGAAACATTGTTTCGCCCGATCGGCCGCCGTCAGGCGGCCTTCTCGCGCATGGTGACGAACTCCTCCGCCGCGGTCGGGTGGATGCCGACGGTGCGGTCGAAGTCGCGCTTGGTGGCGCCCATCTTCACGGCGATGGCAATGCCCTGGATGATCTCCCCGGCATCGGGGCCGACCATGTGGACACCGACGACCTTCTGGCTGGCCTGGTCGACGATGATCTTCATCATGGTCTTCTCCTCCCGCTCCGTCAGGCTGAGCTTCATCGGCGTGAAGGTGGAGCGGTAGATGTCCAGGGTGCCGTACTGCGCCGCCGCCTGGGCCTCGGTCAGGCCGACCGAGCCGACCGGCGGCTGGCTGAACACGGCGGAGGGCACGTTGGCGTGGTCACAGGGGGTCGGGTCGCCCAGATATTCCGTGCGGTAGAGGGCCATCGCCTCCTGGATCGCGACGGGGGTCAGGGCGATGCGGTCGGTCACGTCGCCTATGGCCCAGACATTGTCCAGGTTGGTGCGCGAATATTCGTCCACCTTGATGGCGCCCTTGGCATCCATCTCGATACCGATCTCCTCCAGCCCGATGCCTTGCGTGCGCGGGTGCCGCCCGGTGGCGAACATGATGCAGTCGGCCTCCAGCGTCGTGCCGTCGGTCAGGGTGGCGACCAGGGTCTCGCCCTGCTTCTCGATGGCGGTGATGTTGGTACCGGTGCGCAGGTCCACGCCCTTGCGCACGATCTCCTTCGACAGCACGTCGCGCACGTCCTCGTCAAAGCCGCGCAGGATCTTCTCGCTGCGATAGATCTGCGTCACCTGTGAGCCGAGGCCATTCATGATGCCGGCGAACTCCACGGCGATGTAGCCGCCGCCGACCACGATGAAGCGCTTCGGCAGTTCCGGCAGGAAGAACACCTCGTTGGAGGAGATGGCGTGCTCGATACCCGGAATTTCCGGCATGGTGGGCCAGCCACCGGTGGCGACGATGATCCGGTCGGTGGTCACGGTCTCGTTGCCGACCATGATGGTGTGGCGGTCGACGATCTTCGCCGGCGCCTCGTAGAGCTTCACCCCGGCATTGTCGAGCAGGCGGCGATAGACGCCGTTCAGGCGGCTGATCTCCGTGTTCTTGTTCTCGATCAGGCGCGACCAGTTGAATCGGTCCGGCTTCACGTCCCAGCCGAAGCCGGCCGCGTCCTCGAAGTCCTCCGCGAAGTGGCTGGCAAAGACCATCAGCTTCTTCGGCACGCAGCCGACATTGACGCAGGTTCCGCCCAGGAACTGCTGCTCCGCCGCCGCCACCTTCGCGCCGGTGGAGGCGATCATGCGCGCCGCGCGGGTGCCGCCGGAACCGACGCCGATGACGAAGAGGTCGTAGTCATAGTTGCTCATGGGCCGGGGTTCCTTGCGGTCGTTTGGTTGTCACGTGGTTCGTCGTCACTCAGCAGATAGGCAACAGGCGGCGGGAGCCAAGTCCCGCCGCCTGCATCTGCCTCTCAGCAATGCGTGAGCGTCAGCGGTCGATGCCGCCCATCAGCATGTACTTGATCTCCAGGTAGTCATCGATGCCGTACTTTGAGCCCTCGCGGCCGAAGCCGGACTCCTTCATGCCGCCGAACGGCGCGACCTCGGTGGAGATGATGCCGGAATTGATGCCGACAATGCCGTACTCCAGCGCTTCCGACACCCGCCAGACCCGGCCCAGGTCGCGCCCGTAGAAATAGGCGGCGAGGCCGAACTCGGTATCGTTGGCCATGCTGATCGCCTCCGCCTCGTCGGAGAAGCGGAAGACCGGGGCGAGGGGGCCGAAGGTCTCCTCCCGCGCCACCTTCATGCCGGGTGTCACGTCGGCGACGATGGTGGGCTGGAAGAACTGGCCGCCCAGCTCGTGGCGCTTGCCGCCCTGCACCAGGCGTGCGCCCTTGGCGACGGCGTCGTTGACATGTTCCTCCACCTTGGCGACCGCCGCATCGTCGATCAGCGGACCCTGGTCGGTCTCGCCCTTCAGGCCGTCGCCGACGCGCAGCTTCGCCACCGCGGCGGTCAGCTTCTCCAGGAAGGCGTCGTAGATGCCGTCCTGCGCGAGGATGCGGTTGGCGCAGACGCAGGTCTGGCCGGTATTGCGGAACTTGGACATGATCGCGCCCTCGACCGCCGCATCCAGGTCGGCGTCGTCGAAGACGATGAACGGGGCATTGCCGCCCAGTTCCATGGTGGTCTTCTTCAGCGTGTCGGCGCACTGCTTCATCAGCATCTTGCCGATCTCGGTCGAGCCGGTGAAGGACAGCTTCCGCACCGTCGGGTTGCTGGTCATTTCCCCGCCGATGGCCGAGGAGGAACCGGTGACCACTGACAGCAGCCCGGCCGGCAGCCCGGCGCGGTCCGCCAGTTCCGCCATCGCCAGCGCCGAGTAGGGCGTGGAGGTCGCGGGCTTCACCACCATGCCGCAGCCCGCGGCCAGTGCCGGCGCGGCCTTGCGGGTGATCATCGCGGCAGGGAAGTTCCACGGCGTGATGGCGGCGCAGACGCCGATGCCCTGTTTGATGACCACGATGCGGGCGTCGGGGCGGTGGCTGGGAATGGTGTCGCCGTAGATGCGCTTGCCTTCCTCCGCGAACCACTCGATGAAGCTGGCGGCATAGGCAACCTCGCCCTTGGCCTCCGCCAGCGGCTTGCCCTGCTCGGCGGTCATCAGCCGGGCCAGGTCATCCTGGTGTTCGAACATCAGGTCGTGCCAGCGGCGCAGGATGGCCGACCGCTCCTTGGCGGTCTTCGCCTGCCAGGCCGGCATCGCGGCCTCTGCCGCGGCGATGGCACGGGCGGTCTCGTCGGCACCCATCTTCGGCACCGTGCCCAGCTTGGCACCGGTCGCCGGATTGGTGACGTCGATGGTCTCCCCGCCATCCGCGTCGCACCAGGCGCCGTTGATGAAGCACTGTTCGCGGAACAGGTCCGCATCCTTCATGCCGATGGCTGGCACACCCATGGGTGTCTGGTCGTTCATGACGCACTCCCTCGTCTTCGATGCGTGATCTTGGCCGCAGCCTATCACGCACCCGTCAGGTCACGAAACACGCGGATTGCGCGTCGCCTGTCAGGCCGTCGCCTGCCGTTCCAGCGGTCGTTCGTCGATTGGGAAGTGCACCAGCGCTGCCACCACGCCGAGCGCAATGCTGATCCACCAGACAATGTCGTAGCTGCCATAGAGGTCGAACAGCAGGCCGCCCAGCCAGACGCCCAGGAAGGCACCGACCTGGTGACTGAAGAAGACGATGCCGGCCAGCATGCCGATATATTGCGGCCCGAAGATCTGCCCCACCAGCCCGGTGGTCAGCGGCACCGTCGAGAGCCAGAGCACGCCGATCATGGCGGAGAAGACATAGATCGTCATCTCGCTGACGGGGGAGTAGAGCAGGAACAGGATCGCCCCCGACCGCGCCAGGTAGAGGAAGCTGAGCATGTACTTCTTGCTGTAGCGGTCGCCCAGCAGTCCGGCGGTCAGCGTGCCGAAGATGTTGAACAGGCCGATGATCATCAGCGCCACGGCCCCCAGTGCGGGGTCCAGTCCCAGGTCGCGGATGTAGGATGGCAGGTGGTTGCCGATGAAGGTGACGTGGAAGCCGCAGACGAAGAATCCGGCGATCAGCAGCAGGTAGCCGCGATGGCCCCCGGCCTCCCGCAGTGCCGCGCCGAAGGTCTGGCTGCTGCCGGTCGCCATCTGCGGCCGACCGGCCAGCGGGATGGTCAGCGGCACGATGATCAGCACCATCATGGCAACGATCAGCAGCGCCGTGACCCAGCCATAGCCCTCGATGAAGGTCTGGGCGAGGGGGGACAGCACCATCTGCCCGGCGGAACCACCCATGGTCACGACGGACATCACCAGCGTGCGCCGGTGCATCGGCGTGCGCCGTGCCACCACTGCCATGCCGATGTTCATGGACGCCAGGCCCTGCGCGATGCCGATCACCACGCCGCCTGCCAGGTGCATTGCCACCGGCACGCCGGAGAAGCTGATGGCCAGGATTCCGACGGCATACAGGATACCGCCCAGCGCCATGACCTTGCCCGCGCCGTAGCGGTCGGCGATGGCCCCGGCGAAGGGCTGGGTCAGGCCCCACATGATGTTCTGCAGCGCCAGGGTCAGGGAGAACACCTCCCGCCCCCAGCTCATCGACTCGGAGATCGGGTCGAGGAACAGGCCGAACATGTTCCGCGTGCCCATGCCGAAGAACACGATCAGCGAGGCCGAGATGACCATGAGCCAGAGCGGCCAGCGCCGCGCCAGTGCGGATGTTTCTGTTGTCGAAGTCATTTGCCTGTTCCCCCCAAGCGGCGCGCCGCGCCGGTCCCCGCCAGATAGTTCGGGCGGTTCACATGTCCATGATGATGCAGGTGGTGGTGCCGTGGGCGATCAGCCGACCCTCCGCGTCGACCAGCCTGCCCTCCGCCGTGGCCGTGGAACGACCGGCGTGGATGATGTTGCCGATGGCGCGCACCTTGCCGATGCCGGGGCGCATGGCGCGGATGTAATTGATCTTCAGTTCCAGCGTCGTGTAGCTCTTGCCCGCCGGAAGCGTCGAATGTACGGCGCAGCCCATGCAGGAATCCAGCAGGGTCGCCGCATAGCCACCATGAACCGTCTTCAGCGGGTTCAGGTGGTTCTCGTTCGGCTCCCCCTCGAACTCGACACGGCCATGTTCGACGTGCGCCACGCTGAAGTTCAGCGTGCGGCCGATGCTGGGGGCGGACCCGGCATTGCGGAACGCCATCTCCAGCAGTTGCAGGCCGGTCATCTCCTTCGGCGAGGTCGGTGCGTTCATGGTCTTACTCCTGTTCGCTGACACGGCCGCGAACGACGGCGCGCGTGTTTCGTGTGGTCATGGGACTGGCGCAGTGCGGGCAGTCGATGCGCGGCTCCACCACGCGGTCGCATTCGGTATGGCGATAGGCGATCGCCGTGCCTTCCGGGTGCGGCAGGTGCCTGTCGGCCCAGGTGGCCAGTGCCATCACCACCGGCAGCAGGTCGCGACCGGCATCGGTCAGGCGGTATTCCTCCCGCAGCGGACGTTCCGAATAGGCTTCACGGCGCAGCACGCCCTTCTCCACCAGCATGTTGAGGCGTTCCGTCAGCACCCGTCGGGCAATGCCGAGGCGGGACTGGAAATCCTCGAACCGCCGGACGCCGAGCAGGCTGTCGCGGACCACCATCATGGTCCAGCGATCGCCCAGCACCGACTCGGCGCGTGCGACGGCACATTGCTGATTCTCCAGGTCGTTCCAGCGCATGGCGGCCCGTCTTCCTTGGTTGAGTATTGCGCGCGCAGCATCGGGTCTTGTTTCAAGACGGACAAACGAGATTTCCTTACCGGTCGGAACAGTTTTCCTGTCCTGTCGGCCGGGGGTGCGTCAGGGCGCGTCCGGTTGCCGGTCGGGACGGGCACGGATGAAGGGGTCGAGCGTCCGGCAGTGCGCGTCGATGCGGACCAGGTTCGGATAGGCGGAGAGGTCGCAACCGAACCGCCGGGCATTGGCCATCTGCGGCACCAGGCAGGCATCGGCGAAGGTTGGCCGGTCACCGAAGCAGAACCGGTGCCGCGGCGGGTGGCCAGCGACGGTCGCCTCCAGCGCGGCGAAGGCCTCGCCGATCCAGTGCCCGTACCAGTCCTGCACGTCCGGGTCCGCGGCGCCGATCCGCTCCGACAGGTAACGCCGGACCCGGTTGTTGTTCAGCGGGTGCAGGTCGGCACAGACCAGGCTGGCGAAGGCCCGAACCCGGGCCCGTTCGACCGGATCGGTGGGGAAGACGGACGGTTCCGGGAACAGTTCCTCCAGCAGTTCCACGATGGCGGTCGACTGGGCAATGAACTGGCCGTCTACCTCCAGTGCAGGCATCAGCCCCTGCGGATTGATCGCGCGGTAGTCGGGGTCGCGCGGGGACCGGACCGCCACGTAGTCGAAGGCAAGACCCTTCAGGTGCAGCACGATCCTGACCCGCTCCCCGGCGGAATTCTGGTACCGCGTATGCAGCCGCAACCGCATCTCAGGGCAGGGCCTTCAGCGCATCCTCGACGAACTCCATGCGGTCCTTCCCCCAAAACAGCTCCTCCCCGACGATGAAGGACGGGGCACCGAAGACACCACGTGCCAGGGCCGCGTCGGTCTCGCGGACCAGGGCCTGCTTCATGCGCGGTGATTCGATGTCCGCGACGAAGCTCTCTGGGTCCTGGCCGATCTCGCGCGCGACGGCGGCCAGTCCCTCCAGTCCGTCGACACTGGCATCGTTGCGCTCCCAGTAGCGGCTGAAGACCGCGTCCAGGTAGGCATCCTCGCAGCCCCGTTCCCGCGCCACCAGCGACCCGCGCAGGCTGGGGGCGGTCTTGATCGGGAACACGTCCGGAAAGCGGAATGGCAGGTCGTAACGCTCCGCCCAGCGCTGCAGGTCGCGCTTGCGGTTGGCGATCTTGGCCGCCGGTTCCTCCATCAGCACGTAGTTGTGGTGGCGGAACACGTAGCCGAGATTGAAGGGGCGCATGCGGATCGTGGCTCCGTACCGCGCCGCCAGCGGCCGGACCAGGTGCAGCGCGAAATAGGTGTTGGTGCTGCCGGTATCCCAGAAGAGCTCGATCTCCCGTGTCATCGCTGCCATCCGCTCCCCGCAATTGATGCGCCCGGCCCGAACGTTCAGACTGCGCCGATGGGGAGGACGATACATGAAGCCTGAAGCCGCGATAACACCGCCATGGCGCATCGGCGTCGACATTGGCGGCACCTTCACCGACATGGCGCTGATCGATGCCGTCGGCACGCTGCGGGTGTTCAAGTCGCCCTCCACCCCGTCGGATCCGTCGCAGGGTGTCGTGCGGGTGCTGGAGGTCGCGGCGGCGGAACTGGGGGTCACGGTCGGCGACCTGCTGCGCCAGTGCCGCCTGTTCGTGCATGGCTCCACCATCGCCACCAACACGATCCTGGAACGGAAGGGCGTCACCGTCGGGATGCTGGTGACGGAGGGGTTCCGGGACTTCCTGGAGATCCGTCGCGGCCTGCGTGCCGACCAGTGGGACCACCGGGCGCCGTTCCCGCCGGTGCTGGTGCCGCGCTACCTGCGCCGCCCCGTGCGTGGTCGCCTGGACCGTGACGGTCGGGAGGAATCGCCCCTGAACGCCGATGACGTGCGCGACGCGGTGCGCTTCTTCGAGGCGGAGGGCGTGGAGTCCATCGCGGTCTGCCTGATGAACGCCTATGCCGACCCGAAGCACGAACAGCAGGTGGCGGAGGTCATCAGGTCCGAATGGTCGGGCCGCTGGCTGTCGCTGTCGTCGGAGATCAACCCGGTGGTGGGAGAGTATGAGCGCGGCTCCACCACCGTCATGAACGCCTGGATCGCGCCCAAGGTCGTCGGCTACCTGGAGCGGCTGGAGCAGCAGTTGCAGGCGGCGGGCCTGCAGCAGTCCATCCTGCTGGTGCAGTCGAACGGTGGCGTGGTCTCGGCGCAGGAGGCGGCGAGCCGTCCGGTCAACCTGGCCCTGTCCGGCCCGGCGGCGGGCGTCGGCGCGCTGAACCTGTATCGCAGCCTGACCGGCATCGACGACCTGGTGGCGATGGAGATCGGCGGCACGAGTTGTGACGTGACGCTGATGGCGAACGGTGATGTTCCGGTCTCCGACGCGCTGGAGATCGACGGCTACCACCTGGCGACTCCGGCCGTGGACATCCACACCGTGGGGGCCGGTGGCGGCACCCTGGCCGGTGTCGATGGCGGCGGCATGCTGAGGGTGGGGCCGGAGGGGGCGGGGGCCGATCCCGGTCCCGCAGCCTATGGTCTCGGCAATGACCGGCCGACCGCGACCGACGCGCACCTGGTGCTCGGGCGGCTCAGGCCCGGTCCCATGGCAGGCGGGGCGGTGACGCTGGACCCCGACCGTGCCGCGCAGGCGATCGAGGACCATGTCGCCGGGCCGCTTGGCCTGACGGTCGAACAGGCAGCCATCGGCATCCTGCGCCTGCTGGAGCAGAACCTGCTGCACGCGGTGGAGCGGCTGTCGGTGGAACGCGGCTACGACCCGAAGCGATTCACGCTGGTCGCGGCTGGCGGGGCGGGGCCGATGCACGGCGTCGCCGTGGCCCGCGCCCTGGGCTGCCGCCAGGTCTTCGTGCCGGTGCAGGCCGGGGCCTTCTGCGCGCTTGGGATGCTCTGGTCCGACGTGCGGCTGGATTCGCTGCGGGTGCTGGACGGTGACCTGGACGGAACAGCGGCGGCGGAGATCGCGGCCGGGTTCGGGCCATTGCTGGAAACGGCGTGGGCGGCGCTGCAACGGGAAGGTTTCACCGGCGCGGAGGCGGAGGTGCAGCGTGTCCTCGACCTGCGCTACAAGGGCCAGCAATGGTCGCTGCGGACGGTGGTTCCGGGGGATGGTGAAACACTTGACCGCGCCGCGATCCGCCAGGCGTTCGAGGTCGATCACGAACGCCGCTTCGGCCATATCCAGCCGGACGGAAAGCTGCTCATCACCGCGCTGCGGGCGGTCGCGACCGGACGGATCGCGCGGCAGTCACCGAAGGGGCTGGATGGCAGCGGCGGCGATGCCCCGCCCGCACCCGCCGACAGCCGCCGCGCCTTCGTCGATGCCGCGACCGGCTGGGCCGAGGTGCCTGTCTGGTCCTCCGGCACCCTGCTGCCCGGGCACCGGCTGACCGGCCCGGCAATCATCGAGGCACCGACAACCACCGTGCTGGTCGGTGCGGGCGACGAACTGACGGTGGACAGTCACGGCAACTATCTGATCCGCATCGCGGCGGGAGGGACAGCATGAGCATCGATCCGGTCACCCTGGCGCTGGTGCAGAACCGGCTGGACCACATTTCCCGCCAGATGGGCTTCGTCATGACGCGCACCGCGCGCAGCCCGATCTTCAACCAGAGCCACGACTTCTCCTGTTTCATCGCCGATGCCCACGGCACCCTGATCAGCCAGGCCGACGGCATCCCGATCCATACCGGCGGCGGCGGGTTCACGGTCCGGGCGCTGCTGGAGGCGTTCGCGGGCCGGATCGAACCCGATGACATCTTCCTGTCGAACGACCCTTACGTGGCGGGTGGCAACCACCTGCCGGACTGGGTCATCAGCCGTCCGGTCTTCGTCGACGGGGAACTTGCGGCCTGGACCTGCAACCGCGCGCACCAGTCCGACATCGGCGGCGGCGCGGCCGGCACCTACAACCCCGAAGCCACCGAGATCTTTCACGAGGGCATCCGCCTGCCGCCGCTGAAGCTGTTCGAACGCGGGCAGGTGCGCGATGACCTCTGGCAGTTGCTGCTGCTCAACAGCCGCACGCCGGAACTGCTGGATGGCGACCTGCGCGCCATGATCGGCTCCACCCGCATCGGCGCCGAACGACTGGCGGAACTAGTCACCGAACTGGGGCGGGAGGCCGGGGCCGGGTACTTTGATGCGCTGCTGTCCTATGCCGACCAGCGCTTCCGCCAGGCCTGCGAGGAACTGCCGCGCGGCACCTACAGCGCCACCGAGATCACCGACAATGACTGTTTCGAACAGCGTGACATCCGCATCAGCGTGGCGGTGACCGTCACCGATGACGGGGTGAAGGTGGATTTCACGGGCTCCGACCCGCAGATGCGGGGTTTCAAGAACTCCTCCCTCGCCAACACCCACTCCGCCGTCTACATGGCGCTGGCGTCCTTCTTCGATCCGGACATGCCGCGCAACGAAGGTGCCTTCCGCTCCGTGGAGATCGTGGCGCCGCTGGGGACCGTGGTGAATCCGCGCCCACCCGCGCCGCTGACCATGTGCACCGTCTTCATCGCGCACGAGATCGTGCATGCGATCTGGCGTGCGCTGGGGGAGGCGGTGCCTGCCCGCGCCTGCGCCGGGTGGGGCAAGACGATCCACAACATCACCTCCGGCCAGCAGCCAGGCAGCACGGAGCCCTACGTGATGTACAACTGGGCCGCCAATGCCGCCGGCGGCGCGGTGGAGGGGCGTGACGGCTTCAACCAGATCGGGCTGCTGATCGCGCTGGGTGGGCTGCACCTGCCGAACGCGGAAGGGTACGAGCGCATCTACCCGGCCATGATCCGCCGCCAGGAGTTCCGCACCGATGCGGCTGGTGCCGGCACCTTCCGGGGCGGCAGCGGCGTGCACTACGCCGTCGACGTGACCGGCGATGCCACCTACTCGTTCCGGGGGGAGGGGCTGGACACCCCCTCCGGCTACGGCATCCAGGGCGGGGGTACGGGACTGGCCGGTGCCATGCAGGTCCGCGCCAGCGACGGCACTGCCTTCACGGCCCCGAAATACGGCGTCCGCAGCTTCCCGCCCGCGCGGCTGGAAGCATCTTCCCCCGCCGGTGGCGGCTGGGGCGACCCGAAGCAACGCGACCCGGAACACGTGCTGCGCGACGTGCGCGACGAGATCGTCAGCGCCGAGGCCGCGCGGGAGGTCTATGGCGTGGCGATCACCGCCGATGGCCGCGCAGTGGACATGGAGGCGACGCGGGCGCTCAGGGCCTGAGCCGACGGCCCGCCCCGGACGCCCGGCACTGCGCGAGGCGGCTCAGTCGTCGCCGGCAGCGGCCTTCTGCGCGGCTTCCTTCTCCGCCATCTGCGCCTTCAGTTCCTCCGGCGTCAGGCGGACGATATCCTCGTTCTGGTGGCTGTAGATGTCGTAGCCCTCGGTGGTCAGTTCCTCCAGCACGGTGCGACCGGCAAGCACGTCCTGCTTCCAGGCTTCCTGCGCTTCCCGCTCCGCGTGGAACTCCGGCATGACCTCCCGCGCGAACAGCTCGTAGCTCCTGCAGATGTCCTCGTGGCTGGTGCGTCCGGCCTGGGCGACCAGGATGATCTGGTCCACATGCGCATCGGCGAACATGCGCAGTTTCCTGCGCAATGTCTCGGGGCTGCCGACCAGGGCGTTGGCCAGCGCCTCCTTCGCCTTGTCGGTGTTGCGCCAGTCCTGGTAGGCGGCCCAGAGATCGCTCTTGCCCGGCGCATCGACACCCATCCGCCCGTAGTAGGACAGTGCGAAGATGAAGAAGGTCCAGCCCGACGCCTTCTCGATCGCTTCCTCGTCGGTCTCTGCGCAGAAGAAGCCGTTGGCGACCGCCACGTTCGGGTTGATCGGGTAGTCGGTCAGCAGGTTCCGGCGCTGCAGCAGGTTGTTGTAGTAGCGATGCACCCAGGCCTTGGCGGCGTCCGCGTTGACGAAGCTGAAGCCCAGCGCGCCCATGCCCCATTCACCGGCCTTGCCGATGGTCTTGATGTTGGAGCAGGCGACCCACAGCGGCGGGTGCGGCTTCTGCACCGGTTTCGGCACTACGTTGCGGGCCGGGAACTTGAAGAACTCTCCCTCGAAGGACCAGTCGGTCTTCGTGAACATCGGGATGATGGCACGCACGGCCTCCTCCCAGCGGTCGCGCTTGGAGCGGACCTGCACGCCGAAGGGGTGCAGTTCGGCGGGGCCGGCACCTTCGCCCAGCCCCAGTTCCACCCGCCCGTTGGTCAGCAGGTCCAGGGTCGAGACCTTCTCCGCCACCCGGTGCGGCTGGTTCGTGGTGATCTGCACGATACCGTGGCCGAGCCGGATGTTCTTCGTCCGCTGGCTCGCGGCCCCCAGGAACACCTCCGGCGCGGAGGCGTGCGAGTATTCCTCCAGGAAGTGGTGCTCCACCACCCAGGCGTGGTCATAGCCCAGCCGGTCGGCCAGTTCGATCTGGTCGAGGGATTCATTGATCGTCCGCTGCTCGCTCCGGTCGTCCCAGGGGCGCGGAATCTGGTGTTCGTAGAAAATGCCGAATTTCATCGCGTTGTCCTCCCTTGCCGTCGAATGTAACCTCCCGGCCCACTGAAGGGGAGGGTATGAATGACCGAGTGGCTGAATGGCAGCGATGCAGTGCGCCGGATACCGGCGGGCAGCACCGTCTATGTCCAGGGCGGACCGGGGGAGCCGACGGACCTTGTGGCGGCCATGGCCGCGGACGCTGATTGCGGGGCGGATTGCACCTTCGTTTCGGTGGCGATTCCGGGCGTGAACCGCACCGATTACAGCCAGTTGCACCCGACTGCGCGGGGCATCGGCTTCTTCGGTACGCCGCAGACCGCCGAATCACTGCTGAACGGGCGGATGCTGCTGATCCCGAAGCAGTACCATGGCCTTTACCGCTACCTGGAACAGGACGTGGATGTGGATGTGGCTGTCATCCAGGTCGGACCGGCGCGGGCCGACGGCAGCTATCCGCACGGGCTGGGCGTGGACAGCCAGCCGGCCGTGCTGGACCGGGCCAAGCTGGTGATCGCGGAGGTCAACCGTTCCCTGCCGGTGGGCGGCAGTGCCGTTCCGGTTCCGGCGGACCGTATCGACATCGCGGTGGAGGTGGATCACCCGGCGCTGGAACTGCGTGTCGGCGCGGTGACCGACGACGTGCAGCAGGTGGCGAACCATGTCACATCGCTGATCCGCGATGGCGACTGCATCCAGATCGGCATCGGCACCCTGCCCATCGCCGTGCTGCGCGGCCTGACCGACCGCAACGACCTGGGCGTCCATTCGGGAATGATCGCCGACGGCATGCCGGAACTGATCGACAACGGCAACATGAACGGCCGCCGCAAGACCATCGACACCGGCATCATGCTGGGTGGTGTCAGCATGGGTTCCCAGGCGCTGTATGACTGGACCGTGGGACGGCAGGACATCGTCTACAAGCCCATCAGCTATACCCATGACTCGGCGCTTATCGGGCAGATCGACAATTTCGTCTCGATCAATTCGGGCCTGGAGGTCGATCTGTTCGGGCAACTGAACGCGGAGACGCTGAAGGGCAAGCAGATCTCCGGCACCGGCGGTTCGGTGGACTTCATGCGCGGCGCGGCACGCAGCCGTGGCGGCCGCTCCATCGTCGCCATGACCGCGACGGCGGCCGGGGGGAAGGTCAGCCGCATCGTGCCGACCATCGATGCGCCCAGCGTCGTCACCGGGCTGCGCACCGACATCGATCACGTGGTGACGGAGTTCGGCGTGGCGAACCTGCGCAACCTGCCGGTCCACCATCGACCGGAGGCGCTGATCGAGATTGCCGCCCCGGATTTCCGGGACGGGCTGCGGGATGCCTGGCGCGACATGGCCAGGGGACGCTGGCCCGCCTGATGGACACGGTGCTGTCGGTGGAGGCCGCGCGGGCGCACTACGATGCGCTCGGCGAAGGCCAGGATCGGGAGATGCGCTACGCGGAGGCGGCGTTCTCCCGCCTGATCGGCGCGCTGGACCTTTCGGGCGTGCGCCGAGTGGTGGAACTTGGTCCCGGAACCGGGATGCTGGCCGCGCGGCTGCTGCGGGACCAGCTGTCGCCGGAGACGCAGTGGCAGGGCTTCGACATCAGTCCGAAGATGCGTCAGCTGGCCGGTGAAAGGCTGGCCGGGTTCGGGGGCCAGGTGCGGCTGGATAACTGCACGGGGGACGGGCGGCTGCCCGTGTCCGACCGTTCCGCCGACCTGGTGATCGCGACCTACGTGCTGGACCTGCTGTCGCCGGACGCGATCGCGCGGTTCCTGGCGGATGCGGCGCGGGTCCTGCGGCCCGGTGGCCAGCTTGCCGTGGCGGGCCTGGCGCCGGGAACCTTCAGCCATGCCGGTCTGACCATGACCATCTGGACCATGGTGCAGCGCGTGGCGCCCCGGCTGGTCGGCGGCTGCCGCCCCATCCAGCTGGAACGCCGTCTCGACCGGCAGGACTGGCAGATCAGCCACCGCAGCCGGGTGACGGCCGGCGGCATCCCCTCATCGGTACTGGTGGCGCGGAGCGCGGCAAGCTGAGTTGCACGCCTGGCCCAGGTCACCGGGCGACCGGGCGACCGGGCAGGACGGAGCGAGCCGTCCTACCGTCCGGATGCCTGGCGCTCTGCCACCAGATAGTGGCGCAGCGGCGGGTAGAGACGCAGTTCCAGGGCATCCGAGGGGCTGATCCAGCGGGCCTCCGCGATCTCCACCGCGTCCAGGTGAACGGCAGGGCGCTGTTCCAGTTCGATGGCATGGATCTCGATCCGCTCCGTGCGTTGCTGCCAGCGATGGGTCTCGGCATGGACGCAGGTGAAATCTGCTTCCGGCAGGCTGATCCCGGTTTCCTCCCGCAGTTCGCGTACCGCGCCTTCCCGGAACGTCTCGCCCCGATCGACCCGTCCACCCGGCAGCGTGTGCCAGCGGTTGTAGCTGTTGCGCACGAGAAGCATCTGCCCGTCCACCCGGACCAGCGCGAGCGCGCCGCGCAGTCTCGGGCGGAGCAGGATGCTGCCGATGCGATAGCCGGAATACAGCCCCCGGTATCCCAGGCGGGCAAGGCGGTGACGGGGACGGACGGTGGGGCGGATGATGTCGCCGTCCGGTTTCAGGTCAGGTCCTCCAGCGCGCTGCGCATCAGTTCCCGGCAGCGATCCGGATCGCCGAGTTCCCGCCCCAGCAGCAGCGCCAGCTTGGCCAGGAACAGGGTTTCGTGCTCCGGTCCTGCCTCATCGACGGCGTGGGCCAGTTCCTCCCACCAGGTCTCCAGCGCCTCCGTATCCATCGGTTCGCTGCTCATGCCGCGTCCTCCAGCCCGAGGGAGCGCAGCAGTGCCGCGCGCACCACGTCCCTGTCCGGTGCGTCCCAGCGTGCCGCGATGTGGCCGTCGGGTCGGACCAGCAGGCCCGCATCTGCACTGTCCGCCCCCAGCACGGCCCGTGCACGACCCTGCGCATCGACCAGGCAGAAGCCCTCGAACGCCGGATCGGGGCGGTCGAGCACGGTGACGATATCGACCGCGTGACCGGTCGCGGCCTCCGCCAGCAGGGTGCGGTGGTCGCCGAACTGGATCAGGGTCGGCAGCAGCTTCACATGGTCCAGCAGGAACCCCTTGCCGCTGCCATTGCCGTCCCGCCACTCCACGGGGCAGGTGGGCAGGGTCGCACCGGCTGGCGGTCCCGGCATCTGCGGCGCTGTCGGGGTGTTGATGACGGAGGTCGGGAAGACGATGGCCGTGGTCTGGCGCGGGTTCACCAGTGGCCTGGCGAAATCGTGCTTCACGGCAAGGCTCAGCGCCGCGTCGCGCAGCAGGGTGTGGCCGCGCGACGGCGGCGTCATGAACAGCGTGCTCTTGCGCGCCTGGCGGATGTTCTCGTGCGCCGCGAACACCCGCTCCTCGCTGTAGCTGTCCAGCAGCCGGTCACCACCGGTGCCCTGGATCACGGCGGCGAGCTTCCAGGCCAGGTTGCCCGCATCGTCGATGCCGGAATTCAGGCCGCGCACGCCGAAGATCGGCACCAGGTGCGCGGCGTCGCCCGCGAACAGCACCCGGCCATGGCGATAGCTGTCCAGGGTCAGGCAGTGCGCCTTGTAGAGGCTCATCCAGACCAGCTCGTAGTCCGGATCCTCGCCGATCATCTCCAGGTGGGCGGAAATGCGGGCACGCACCCGTTCCTCCTTCAGTTCCTCCTCCGCGTCATCCTCGTCACGCAACTGGTAATCGACGCGCCAGATGCTCTTCGGCTGCTTGTGCATCAGCACGGTGGCGCGCGGGTTGGAGACAGGATCGAACCAGGCACGGCGCTCCGTCGGGTGGTTGGAGGCGTGGCGGATGTCCGCGATCAGGTAGCGCCCCTCGTACGAATTGCCCTGCATCTTCAGGCCCAGCGCCTGGCGCACGAAGCTGTGGGCGCCATCGCAGGCCACCAGCCAGTCAGCGGTGAGATCGTAGGTACCCGCCGCCGTCTCCACCGTGACGGTCGCGCCTGTGTCGTCATGCGCCAGTCCGGTCACCGTGCTGGACCAGCGAATGTCGATGCCGGGATGTTCCTGCGCCGCGTCGATCAGGAACTGTTCCGCAAAGCACTGCTGGATGTTGATCATCGGCGGGTGCTTCTGGTCGTCATCATGGTGCATGGCCAGCGAGAAAACGGTGTGGTCGTGCCAGAAGCTGCTGCCGCCTGTCCAGGCGAGGCCCATGTCGAGCGACGGTTGCGCCGCACCGAAACGCTCCCAGATATCCAGTGACCGGCGGGAGGTGCAGGTGGCGCGGCTGCCGAAGCTGGCGCTGTCACGCGGCTCGATCAACGTGCAGGCGACGCCATGACAGGCGAGGCCCAGCGCCAGCGTCAGGCCGATGGGACCGCCGCCGACGATGATGACGGGAACGCGACCGCCCTTGCCGTCCAGTTCCGGCGGCGGGGTGAAGGGATAGCGCGGAAAGGCGTCGTAGATGTCCCGTCCGATCACCATCCCTAGTCTCCCTCCCGGCCTTGTCGGTGCCTGCTCAGTCCTTGCGGAAATGCTTCGACAGCTTCAGGCCCTGGCCCTGATAGTGGCTGCCGATCTCGGCCCCGTACAGGGTCTCCGGCGTCTCGCTCAGCCGCTCGTAGACCAGGCGGCAGACGCGCTGCCCGTGCGCCAGTTCGAACGGCACCTCGTGGCTGCGCACCTCCAGCACGGCGGGCGTGCCGCCGCCCGATGCCGGGCCATAGCCGAAGCCGGGGTCGAAGAAGCCCGCATAATGGATGCGGAACTCGCCGAACGAGGTGTCGTAGGCGACCATTTCCGCCGCCGAGTCCGGGGGCACCGCCACCCGTTCGCGGCTGACCAGGATGTAGAACTGGTTCGGGTCCAGGATCAGGGTCTTCTCGGCGTTGGCGTGCACCGGCTCCCAGAATTCCTCCACCGGGTAGTGGTCGATCCGGTTCAGGTCGATCAGCGGGGCGTGGTGCCGGGCGCGATAGCCGATCAGGCCATCATGGCTCTCGCCCGACAGGTCGACCGAGACCCAAAGCCCGTCGCGGATCATCGGTTCCGCGCCATCCAGGCTTTCCGGGTCCACCAGGGCGCTGCGCTGGTGCAGTTCCCGGTGCAGGCTGTCGGAGGGACGTGACTTGCCGCGCCAGATCCGCAACTGGTTCAGCCGCAGCCCGGCGCTGACCAGCACGGAGAAGGTGCGCGGCGCGATCTCCAGGTAGAGCGGCCCCTCGTAACCTGCCGCGATGGTCTCGAAGCTCTCGCAGCGGTCGGTCACCAGCCGGGTGAAGACGTCGAGGCGACCGGTCGAGCTCTTCGGGTTGGTCTTCGCGGTCATCTCGCGCGGCAGCCGTACCCGTTCCTGCAGTTCGACGATGTAGACGCAGCCCCGCTCCAGCACCGCCGGGGTGCCGAGATCAAGCTCGTGCATGGTCAGCCGGTCGAGCTTCTGCTGCACCGTGGAGGCGGCGCCGGGCAGGAAGCTGGTGCGGACCCGCCAGGCACGGCGGCCGAGTCGCAGGTCCAGGCTGGCCGGCTGGATCAGTTCCTCCGGCACCCCGCCATCGGCGCTGATGCGGCCTTCCTCCACCAGGCGGCGCAGGGCCTGCCCGGGCAGGATTCCGGTACGGCGCGAACGCTCCTGCGTGGCGCCCGTGTCTGCTGCTGAATTCTGGCCTGAAGCCATTCCCGCCCCCGAAACCCGCGATCCTGCACCGGCGTTGTTGATCGCCCGTGTACCATCGGCTTTTATGGCCCTTGAATCAGGTCCAGAGTCAACCGTGACCAGCGACGGCTGTCCATCGCCGAAGCCGACTCGCATCGGCGGCAAGGGGGCCAGCACCAGGGAGAGATGCTTCGATGAGCAGGGAAGCCTACGCCAACAATCTCGACATGAACCTTGCCAACAGCACGGTGCTGACGCCGCTCAGCCTGATCCGGCGCTCGGCGGCGGTCTACCCGGACAAGCCCGCGCTGGTGCATGGCGAGGTGACGCAGAGCTGGTCGGAGACCTATGCCAACTGCATCCGGCTGGCCTCCGCGCTGAAGCGCAGGGGGATCGGCGAACTGGACACGGTCGCCATCATGTGCCCGAACACGCCGCCGATGTACGAGGCGCATTTCGGCGTGCCGATGATCGGCGCGGTGCTGAACGCCCTGAACTACCGCCTGACGGCCTCCGAGATCGCCTTCATCCTGGACCATGGCGAGGCCAAGGCGCTGATCACCGACACCGAGTTCGCGCCGATCATCAAGGAGGCGCTGCAGATCATCGGCCGCGACATGCTGGTGATCGACATTGCCGATCCGCAGGGGCCGGGCGGCGAACGCCTGGGAGAGATCGAGTACAGCGACTTCCTGGCCGAGGGCGACCCGGAGATGGAATGGTCGATGCCCGATGACGAGTGGCACAAGATCGCCCTCAACTACACCTCCGGCACCACCGGCAACCCGAAGGGCGTGGTGTTCAGCCATCGCGGCGCCTACCTGAACTCCATCAACAACGCCCTGACCTGGGGCATGCCGACCCACACGCGCTATCTCTGGACCCTGCCGATGTTCCACTGCAACGGCTGGTGCTTCCCCTGGACGCTGGCGGCTGTTGCCGGGGTCAGCATCTGCCTGCGGCGGGTCGACTCGGGCACGATCTACGACGCCATTGCCACCCACAACGTCACGCATCTCTGCGGTGCGCCGATCATCATGCAGTTCATCACCGGCGCCAGCGAGGAGCAGAAGAAGCCCTTCGACCAGAAGGTCAACATGATGGTCGCCGCCGCCCCGCCGCCCGCCGCCGTGCTGGCGGAGATGGCGCGCCAGGGCTTCGAGGTGACGCATGTCTACGGCCTGACGGAGAGCTATGGCCCCTGCGTGGTCTGTGCCTGGAAGGACGAGTGGAATGACCTGAGCGCCGACGAGAAGGCGCGGATGAAGGCCCGCCAGGGCGTCACCTCCATCATGCAGGAGGCGCTGATGGTGGCCGATCCGGACACCATGGAGCCGGTGCCAATGGACGGCGAGACCATGGGCGAGGTGATGATGCGCGGCAATGCCATCATGTGCGGCTACCTGAAGAACCCGACGGCGACGGACGACGCCTTCAAGGGCGGCTGGTTCCATTCCGGCGACCTCGGCGTCTGGCACCCGGACGGCTACATCGAGCTTAAGGACCGCTCGAAGGACATCATCATCTCCGGCGGCGAGAACATCTCCTCCATCGAGGTGGAGGACACGCTGTACCGGCATGCGGCCGTGGCAGCCTGCGGCGTGGTGGCCAAGCCCAGCGAGAAGTGGGGCGAGACGCCGGTGGCGTTCATCGAGCTGAAGCCCGGCAAGACGGCCACGGCGGAGGAGATGATCGCGTTCCTGCGCGAGCACCTTGCCGGCTACAAGTGCCCGCGCGAGATCGTGTTCGGCGAAGTGCCGAAGACCTCCACCGGCAAGATCCAGAAGTTCAAGCTACGTGATCTTGCCCGGGCGGGGTGAGGAAGTGGTCGCGATCAGGCCGCGTGCCACCTTGCGCTCCCGGTAGAAGGTGTAGATGCCGCTGGCGACGATGATCGCGGCACCCAGCAGGGTGAGCGGGCGCGGCATGTCGCCGAAGACGAACAGCCCGACCAGCAGCGCCCAGACCAGCATGGTGTAGCGGAAGGGGGAGACGAAGCCGATGTCTCCCACCCGCATCCCCATCGTGATGAAGATGTAGCCGAAGCTGACGAAGAAGGCGGCACCAGAGAGCAGCAGCAGGTCGTGGCCGCTGACCGGGTTCCAGCCCTGCACCACCGATGCCGCGCCGGACATGCAGGTGACGGCGACAGATGTCACCAGGGTGACGAAGATGTTCGGTACGGATCGGTCGAGCTGGCGGGTGCTGAGGTCGCGGAGCACCACGAACAGGACCGTGGTCAGGGCAACCAGGGAATAGACGTTGAACCCCTCCGACCCCGGCCGGACGATCATCAGGACGCCGATGAAACCGGCCCCGATGGCACAGTAGCGGCGCCAGCCCACCGGTTCCTTCAGGAACAGCGCGGCGGCGAGGGTCATGGCCAGCGGCAGGGACTGCAGGATGGCCGAGACATTGGCGATCGGCATGTGGAACAGCGCGGTCAGGAAGCAGATCATCTGCCCCATGTCGCCCAGCGTCCGCCAGGCCATGATGCGCCGGTCGCGGCGGGCGGGCCGGAAGTGCAGCGCGTCCTGCCACCAGGCGATCAGCAGGATCAGGATGGTGGTGCCGATGCCGCGCAGGAACACGGCCTGGAACAGGTTCAGGTTGGCGGAGACAAGCTTCATCAGCGTGTCGTTCAGCACGAAGGCGGCCATCGCGGCCATCATCAGGCCCGCGCCGCGCAGGTTCTCGGCCAGTGGTGTCATCGGTCGGACAATCAGTTCCCGTCAATCGCGCCTTCGCGGCGGAACGCGGCCTGCACCTGCCTGCCGTGCCGCCGTTCCGCGCGCAACATGATCCAGCCCGAAAGCAGGACGCCGGATGCCACCACGGCAACGATCAGGGTCGCAAGTGCGTTGATGTCGGGGCTGACCCCCAGCCGGACCTTGGAGAAGATCAGCATCGGCAGGGTGGTCGCGCCGGGGCCGGTGACGAAGCTGGCGATCACCAGGTCATCCAGCGACAGGGTGAAGGCCAGCAGCCAGCCGGACAGCAGGCCCGGCATCAGCATCGGCAGGGTGATGCGGCGCAGCACGGTGAGGGGACGCGCGCCGAGATCCATCGCCGCTTCCTCCAGCGCCCGGTCGAGTCCGGCGACGCGGGAGCGGACGACGACCGCGACATAGGCGGCGGCGAAGGTGATGTGGGCGATGATCACCGTGGTCATGCCGCGGCCCGCGGGCCAGCCGATGATCTGTTCCATGGCGATGAACAGCATCAGCAGCGACAGGCCCGTGATCACCTCCGGCATCACCAGCGGTGCGGTCAGCATGGTGGAGAATCCGGTGCGGCCACGGAAACGCCCGAAGCGGGAGAGGGCATAGCCGGCCAGCCCGCCGATCAGCACCGCGACCGTGGCGCTGATCGCCGCGATCTGCAGCGACATGGAGGCCGCGCCCAGTACCTGCGGGTCGCGGAACAGTTCCCCGTACCACTTCACCGACCATCCGCCCCAGACAGCCACCAGCCGCGATGCGTTGAAGGAATAGATGATCAGCACGATGATCGGCAGGTAGAGAAAGGCGAACCCGGCCCAGAGACAGAGGGTGAGGAAGCTGCCGCGCCTCATGCCTGTTCCGCCCGTGACTGGGTCCGGTCCAGCAGCAGGATCGGCACGATGAGCAGCAGCAGCAGGATGGTGGCGAGCGCGGAGGCCACGGGCCAGTCGCGGTTGTTGAAGAATTCCTGCCACATCACCTTGCCGATCATCAGCGTGTCGGGGCCGCCGAGCAGTTCCGGGATGACGAATTCCCCCGCCGCAGGGATGAAGACCAGCAGGCACCCGGCCGCGACCCCGGGCAGGGACAGCGGCAGGGTCACGCGCCAGAAGGTGGTGACCGGTCGCGCCCCCAGGTCAGCCGCTGCCTCCAGCAGGCTGCCGTCCAGCCGTTCCAGCGTGGCGTAGAGCGGCAGGATCATGAAGGGCAGGTAGGAATAGACGATGCCGAGCTGCACCGCGAACTCGGTGTTCAGCATCCGGACGGGGGCGTCGATCACGCCCAGCCACATCAGCGCGCTGTTGATCATCCCCTGGTCCTGCAGCAGCGTTGACCAGGCGTAGACGCGGATCAGGAAGGAGGTCCAGAACGGCAGGATGACCAGCAGCAGCAGCGGCGTGCGCATCCCCGGCTCCGCCCGCGCGATGGCGTAGGCCATGGGATAGCCGATCAGCAGGGTGAGGATGGTGGAGGTCAGCGCGATGCGGAGCGAGCCGAGCAGCGCCTGCAGGTACAGCGGATCATCCAGGATCAGCGCGAAGTTGCCCCAGGTCGCCTGCAGTTCCGGCCAGCCCTCTCGCCAGACCAGGAAGTCGCTGACCGGCGGCACCGAATAGGCGGCCTCCGACAGCGAGATCTTGACCACGAACAGGAAGGGAATGGCGAAGAACAGCAACAGCCAGGCCGTCGGGATCAGGATGCCGATCATGCGTCCGCGGCGCGCGCTGAAGGCGGTGTCGTCCGCCGTCCGCCCTGCCGCCTTGTCGGTCATTGATGCAGCACCACCGGTGCCTGCGGATCCCACTCCACCTCCACCGCGTCCTCCCAGGTCAGCGGCTCGTCGCGGCGGCGGGTGGTGTTGGTGCGGGACACCTGGACGATGCGCCCGTCAGCCAGCCGGACATGGAAGATCGACAGGTCACCCAGGTAGGCGATGTCCTCCACCCGTCCGGAGAGGAAGTTGTTCTCCGGCACCGTGGTCGGCTCATCGGGGACGGCCTTGCGGATGCGCATCTTCTCGGGCCGGATGCCGATGGCCACGGCACTGCCGTCACCGGCGGGCAGCCGTTCCTCCAGCGCGATCGGGCAGGGCAGGGCGGCACAGCGCACCGTGCCGTCGGCGGCATCCACCTGGCCCTCGAACACGTTGATGGTGCCGATGAACTCCCCCACCATCCGGTTGGCGGGAAACTCGTAGATGTCGCCGGGCGTGCCGACCTGCACGATCCGGCCCGCATTCATCACCGCCAGCCGGTCGGACAGCGTCATCGCCTCCTCCTGGTCATGGGTGACCATGATGAAGGTGATGCCGACCCTGACCTGGATGTTGGCCAGTTCGAACTGCGTCTTCTCCCGCAGCTTCTTGTCCAGCGCCGCCAGCGGTTCGTCCAGCAGCAGCAGCTTCGGCCGCTTCACCAGCGCGCGGGCCAGGGCGACGCGCTGGCGCTGGCCGCCGGAGAGCTGGTGCGGCTTGCGCCGGCCGAAGTCCCCCAGCTGCACCATGGCCAGTGTCTCCGCCACCCGGTCATCACGCTCCGAGCGGGCGACCTTCTCCTGCTCCAGCCCGAAGGCGACGTTCTGGGCCACGCTCATGTGCGGGAACAGGGCATAGGACTGGAACATCATGTTGACCGGGCGGCGGTAGGCGGGAACGTCCGCCATGTCCTGTCCGTCGATCATGATGCGGCCGCTGGTGGGCGTCTCGAAGCCGCCCAGCATCCGCAGCAGGGTGGTCTTGCCACAGCCGGAGCCGCCCAGCAGGGAGAAGAACTCGCCGCGGCGGATGTCCAGGTCGATCCCGTCAACGGCGAGCACGCCGCCGAAGTCCTTGGTGACACCCTGGATGCTGACCAGGGTGTCCGTGCTGTCGGCGGCGGCCAACGGTAACTACTCGCCCGTGCGGACCTTGGTCCAGGACCGGTTCACCGCCCGGGTGAAGCGCGGCGACTTCAGAACGGCGGCGAACAGCTTCTCCTTCACCGCGTCGGTGGGGAAGATGGACGGATTGTTGCGGATCTGCTCATCCACCATGGGATGTGAGTCGGTTACTGCATTCGCGTAGAAGACAGCGTTGGT
This sequence comes from Minwuia sp., assembly GCA_965228535.1. GTDB lineage: Bacteria > Pseudomonadota > Alphaproteobacteria > Minwuiales > Minwuiaceae > Minwuia. The sequence goes on from CBDDHU010000004.1 coordinate 1,617,758, forward strand.
CACACCGGCGATGTTCTTCGGCTCCAGCGCGAAGTTGATGAAGGCGTGGGCGGCATCGACATGCGGCGCACCGGCGGGGATCGCCATCATGTCGAACCAGATGAAGGTGCCTTCGCGCGGGATCAGGTACTCGATCTCGACACCGTTGGCGGCCTCCTTGGCGCGGTCTGCCGCGATGAAGATGTCACCGGAGAAACCGGCCGCGACACATATCTCGCCATTTGCCAGGTCGTTTATGTAGCGGGAGGAATGGAAGTAGCGATAGTGCTGGCGGATCTTCAGCAGGTGATCCTCCGCCTTCTTCAGCCAGTCCATGTCCTCGGCCGCCTGGTCACCGCCCAGGTAGTTGATCACGAGCGGGATCACTTCCTCGGCCGAGTCGACCAGGGTCACGCCGCAGTCGGCCAGCTTCGCCACCGTCTCCGGGTCGAACAGCAGGTCGAAGGTGTCCAGCGGTACGTCGCCCAGCCGCTCCTTCACCTTCTTCACGTTGACGCCGATGCCGTTGGTGCCCCACTGCCAGATGGCACCGTATTCCAGGTTCGGGTCGACCGTGCGTACCCGGTCCATCAGCACCGGGTCCAGGTTGGCCAGGTTCGGGATCTTCGACTTGTCCAGCTTCTGCACCGCGCCGGCCTTGATCAGCCGCCCGAGGGTGGGCATCGCCGTCGGCACAACCAGGTCGTAGCCGGAGCTGCCTGCCAGCAGCTTCGCCTCCAGCACGTCGTTGGAATCATAGACGTCGTAATTGACCTTGGTCCCTGTTGCCGCCGTGAAATCGGCCAGGGTCGTCTCACCGATATAGTCGGACCAGTTGTAGAAGTTCAGCTCGCCCTCGGCCTGGACGGCAGCGGGCAGAAGGGTGGCCGCAGCCACCAGGGAGATCAGGGAACGTCGCACGGCAGGTGGCTCCTCGACAGGACATGAAACATGCAAGGGATTCGTACTCCCGTGCCCGGGCGCTGGCAATGGCTCGCTGCAGCCTCGTGGCGCCAAAGGGGGGGCTTCCGTGTACCGGCATCGTTCTCGCCGGGGCTTTCCTGTTCACGTTGCAGGAACGGAAGTCATCAGGGCGGATCTGCCGGTTTCCAGCTTCTCGATACTAGGAGACTGTCGCCTGGATCGTCGTTCTCGACTTTATGCAATCACGAGAATGCATCTTTTTGGATGTATTCATGAACACGAAACTCATAATACACGATTTGAGACTTAATTGTGCAAATATGAATCTGATGCGTGTAATTGATGGGTTGCACGCGCAAAACGAGTATGAATAAACTGCTACCGTGAGTTATTGCGGAGGCAGATCGGCATGGTTGAGGTTGTCGGGCTGGAAACGGCGGACACGCTGGCCGGGACAGACGCGGCGGATACGCTGACCGGCAATGGTGGCGACGACCGGCTGGACGGTCTTGCCGGGTCCGACAGCCTGTTCGGGGGTGCCGGAAACGACACGGCGGACGGCGGAGCCGGGGACGACAGCATTTCGGGCGGGTCCGGCGATGACAGCCTGGATGGCGACCGCGACACGACAGTTACCTCCTCCGATGTCACCACCACGACAACCAATGATCCCCTGACCATCAGCCTGACCGTCGCGGACGAATCAAACCGGGTGTTCGAGGATATCAGCGGCTTCGTGTCCCGCGAGGCGCAGGTCTCGGCTGACCTGAACATCGCCTATGTCATCGACGTGTCGGGCAGCATGGGCGGGCAGTTCCAGGGCTCGACGGTCGGGGACCTGAACGGCGACGGTTCGGCCAACACCCTGCTGGACGCCGTCATCGCCTCCTTCTCGTCGCTGAACCAGTCGCTGATCGATGCGGGGCTGGGCGACGCGAACATCGCGATCGTTCCCTTTGCCAGCAACGCCCAGATCGTCTTCACCGGGCGCGCGGACCAGGATTCCGACCAGAACGGCGTGCTGGACGTGGTGCAGGTGCTCTCCGCCCTGGACGACGGTGGCACGACTGCCTTCGATGACGGTCTGCAGCAGGCACAGGTCTTCTTTGACGCCGCCGCATCCGGTGCGAACCAGGTGTTCTTCATTTCCGACGGGCTGCCGGACAGCAACAGCTTCACTGATGAATCGGAGGCCCTGCGCGATCCCGCCGGAACCAATGCCAGCATTCGTGCCATCGGCCTGGGCAACGGTGCCAGCCTCAACAGCCTGGACCTGCTGGACGATGGTGTGGCGAACAATTCGGTGGAGCGGGTGCTGGACCCGGATGCGCTGGATGCCGGGCTGATCGACACGGACGTGCCGGTGTCGGAGATCGACCGGGTGGAGATCTTCGTCAATGGCGTGCTGGTGACCACCATCGACGCGGCACAACTGGTGGAGACACCGTTCGGCCTGCGTTTCTCCGCAACCGTCGCCGGTCTCAGCCCGGCCTTCGAGGATACCGTCGCCGCCCGCGTGGTCGCGGTGGACGGGACCACTGTCACGACGAGCCAGGTGATCGAGGTCGCGGCCAGCAATGCGGCGGGCGACGACACGCTGGATGGCGGGCCGGGCAATGACACGCTGGACGGCAATGGCGGCACCGACACGGTTGACTACAGCGCCGGCGGGAACCTGCTGGTCAGTGACGCCGAGCTCGGCCTGCAGGACATAGGCGGCAATGCACCGACCCTGTTCGATGGCGATGGTTTCGAGTGGGACTTCAACAGTTCGCTGTCTGTCGTCGATGGCTCCAATGACGCCTTCGATGGTGGTCTGGTGCTGAACATCGTCCAGGGCGGGGCCACGACGCCGTTCACCCCTGATGGTGAACTCAGGCAGTCCGCCGACGGCCGGACGGTGGCGGCTGCCGGGGCGTCGCAGGACATCGCGATCGAGCGGCAGGTGTTCGTGCCCGATGATGCGGCGTTCGCGCGGTATCTCGAGACCTTCACCAATCTTGGATCATCGACGCAGTCGTTCTCCATCCAGGTGGTGTCCGATCTCGGCTCCGACGCCGGTACGCGGGTGGTCGTGCAGTCGCCGGTCGACCAGGGCTTCAATGCAGGTGATCGCTTCGTGATCTCCGATGATGCGGTCGGCGGGTCGGGGGATCCCTTCGTCCTGCATTACTTCGGCGATGGCACCGGTGCGGCACGGCCGACAGTCGGTGCCCTAGCGAACGACACGCTGTTCTACCAGTTCGACCTGACCCTTGCCCCGGGCGAGTCGGTGTCGATCCTGCATTTCACCTCGCAGTCGCAGGACCTGACCGTCATGGGCAACCTGCTGCTGGCGCTGGAAGGCGGTGCGACCGGCCAGTTGCAGTCCATGACCGCGGCGGATGTGGCGCGGGTCGCGAACTTCGACCTGGACCCGGATGCTCTGGTCGGCAACCCCGTTACCGTGGACCTGGAGGGTGGGCAGGCGCTCGACCCGTTCGGTGCGCTGGACGTGCTGTCCTCCATCGAGAACGTGATCGGTTCCCCGGCCGACGATGCCATTGCCGGTGATGGCGGACAGAACCGGCTAGAGGGGCGGGACGGCGACGATGCCCTCTTCGGCCGCTCCGAGGATGATGTCCTGGTGGGCGGCGCGGGTGATGACCTGCTTGTGGGCGACGGTCAGGAGAACACGACCACCGACGCCACGGTCACCACCATCGCCGTTGACCCGCTGACCATCAGCCTGACCCTGCCGGATGCCACGAACGACACCGTCGTGCCGGTCAGCGGCTTCGTTTCGGGTGAGGCGGCGGTGGGGGAGGCCATCAACATCGCCTTCGTCATCGACGTGTCCGGCAGCATGCTGTCGGGCTTCTCCGGTGCCAGTGTCGGCGACCAGGATGGCGATGGCACGGCCAACACCCTGCTGGATGCGGTGATCGCGTCCTTCGTCTCCCTGAACCGCTCCCTGGTGGATGCCGGGCTGCAGGACGCCAATGTCGCGGTCATTCCCTTCTCCGACGATGCAACCGTCGCCGAGGTGGCCGCGGCCGGGTTCGACAGCGACCTGGACGGGCTGACTGATATCGAGGAGGCGCTGCGGGCGCTGACGCCGGGCAACCTGACCTTCTTCGATGCCGGTCTGGCCTCGGCTATCGACTTCTTCCAGCAGGCGGGTCCCGGCGCCAACCATGTCTTCTTCATCTCCGACGGTGTGCCCAACGGTGGCCCCTTCGCCGACGAGTCGGCGGTGCTGCGCGATCCGGCAGGCATCAACGCCACCATCCGCGGCATCGGACTCGGGGCCGGGGCGGCGCTGGACCAGATCGACCTGCTGGACGACGGGCTGGCCAACGGCTCCGTGGAGCGGGTGACCGACCCGGCGCTGCTGGACGCCAACCTGCAGGACAGTGGCGTGGATGCCGCCGATATCGCACGGGTCGAACTGCTGCTGAACGGCACGGTGGTTCAGACCATCGATGCGGGTGACCTGACCGTGACCCCGCTTGGCCTGCGCTATGCGGCCGATCTCGGCGGATTGGACCCGAACGCGGCGGATGCAGTGACGGCCCGCGTGGTGGCCAGCGACGGCAGCACGGCAAGCACCAGCCAGACAGTCGGTGTGCTGGTGGGGGACGGTACCGGGGATGACACGCTGCTGGGCGATGCCGGTGCCGACACGCTGACTGGCAATGGCGGTGATGACCAGCTTGTCGGCGGTGACGGTGCGGACATTGCCGATGGCGGTGCGGGCAATGACGAGATCTTCGGCGGCAGCGACGGCGACCTGCTGCTGGGCGGGGAGGGGGCGGACCGCATCGACGGTGACGGCAACCTGGCCGTGACGTCGTCCGACACGGTCACGACGATCACCACCAACGATCCGCTGACCATCAACATGACCGTTGCCGATCGCTCCGACGCGGCAACGGAGACCCTGACCGGCTTCGTCTCCCGCGACCAGGTGGTCAACGACGACCTGAACATCGCCTTCGTCCTCGACCGATCCGGCAGCATGATCAACTCGTTCCAGGGCGCTGCCGTGGGTGACGTCAATGGCGACGGTTCAGCGAACACGATCCTCGATGCCGTGATCGTCGCCGTCGGCTCGCTGACCGATTCGCTGGTCGATGCGGGTCTGGGCGGGGCCAGCATCTCGGTGATCCAGTTCGACAGCACGGCGGAGATCATCGGCGCGGGCCGGGCGGATGCGGACATTGACGGTGATGGCGTTGCGGACGTGAACGCGGTGCTGTCCGGCATCCAGGCCGGTGGCACGACCCACTTCGACGCGGCACTGGCGGAGGCCATCGACTTCTTCGGGACAGTGGGCGGTGGTGCCAACCATGTCTTCTTCCTCAGCGATGGCTTGCCGAATGGCGGGCCGTTCCTGGACGAATCGGAGATCCTGCGTGATCCGGCGGGCATCAACGCCACCATCCGGGCCATCAGCCTCGGCTCCGGCAACAACCTGCTGGACCTCGACCTGCTGGATGACGGGCTGGACAATGGCTCGGTCGAGCTGGCCGCAGACCCGGCGGCGCTGGACGCCAACCTGCAGGGCGCTGACGTGGAAGTCGGCGACATCGACCGGGTGGAGATCCGCGTCAACGGCGTGCTGCAGACCACCATTCCGGCTGCCGCGCTGATCTCGACCCCGTTCGGCCTCCGCTTCTCCGCCCAGGTGACGGGCCTGGACATCGACGCGGTTGATGTCGTGCAGGCCACGCTGATCGCCAGTGACGGCACGTCCGTCAGCACATCGCAGACCATCGAACGCGATGGCGGTGCCGGTGCCGGGGACGACCTGATCGGCGGCGGAGCGGGCAATGACACGCTAAGCGGCAATGGCGGCAACGACACCGTGCAGGGCAATGACGACGCGGACCTGCTGTTCGGTGGCGCCGGGGATGACAGCCTGCAGGGCAATGACGGCAATGACACCCTGTCCGGCGGCGCGGGCGATGACCAGCAGTTCGGCGGAGACGGCAATGACGCGTTCCTCGGCAGCCTGGGCAATGACCTGGTCGATGGTGGCGCCGGTACGGACCTTCTGGACTATTCGCTGTCGGCGGCTGGTGTGCTGGTCGATCTGGCCGCCGGTACGGCAAGCGGTCAGGGAAGCGACTCGCTGGTGAGCATCGAACAGGTCCTCGGTTCGGATTTCGCTGACGACCTCCGGGGAAGCGTTGCGGCGGAGCTGCTCAGCGGCAATGCCGGTGACGATACCCTGGCCGGTGGTGCGGGCGATGACACGCTGTCGGGTGGAACCGGCACGGACCGCGCTGTCTTCGGGTTTGCGCTGGATCCGTTCGGTGTTGACCTCAACAGTGATGGCAGCGGACTGACGGTCTCGTCCGCCGGGGTCGGCGAGCAGGATGCGCTTGATGCGACCTTCGAGATACTGGAATTCGCCGACATCACCTTCGATCTCACCCTGGCACCAGGTGGCGCGGTCGTGCTTGTCGGCTCCGCAGCCAATGACCTGATTGGCGGGCTGGACGGCGCTGCCGACGATATCGCCGGGCGCGCGGGCGACGACCTGCTGATCGGCGATGGCGGGAATGATCGCCTGCGGGGGGAGGCGGGCGACGACACGCTGCTCGGCGGCGATGGCGACGACACCCTGTCGGACGGCGGCGGAACCGACTTGCTGGTCGGCGGGGCAGGCAGTGACCTGTTCATCATCGGTGCCGAAGACGGCACCACGACCATCAGCGGCCTCGAGTCAGGCAGTGACCTGATCGACCTCCGGGCCTTCGACATCTTCGATTTCGACGGTCTGCTCGCGGTCAGCGCGTTCCCCGTGGTGGCGGCGGTCGACGGCGCGCCGGACAGCATCATGGAGGTCACGCTGGGCCCGACCCGGACGCTGGTCATCGAGACCCTTGCCGGGCCGGACCCGCAGGCAGGGGATTTCATCTTCGCCGATGCGCCTGACAGGCCTTTCGATGCCGCGCGGGACCTGGTGGTGGCCGATGGCGACTGGCGCTATTCGGGACGCACGGTGGACAAGGCGCTGGGCGACACCACCAGCTATGCCGAGCAGGACTGGTCGGCCCCGGACATCACGACCCTGGCATCCGAGCAGGGCTTTCACCTGGCGGTCGGCGATGTGACCGGGGACGGCAATCCCGAGATCGTGATTGCAGGGCCGTCGGGTATCCGGGTCGTGGACGGTGCAGGACAGACCGTGGCGACGGCCATCCCGGCTGCCACGCCACGTGACGTCATCCTGGAGGATGTGGACGGCGACGGGGACCTGGAGATCATCACCGGCTCCCGCGGAACCGTGAACCTGCAGATCAACGTGTTCGATGGCGACGGGACCATCCTGCAGACGGTCGATGGGCCGGCAGGTGGGTCGGATGCATCGAACCTGCAGATGTTTCCGGTTGCCTACCTGGGGGACGGCAATCTGGCCGTGGGTTTCCGGGCGGGCTTCGACCGTGATCCGCGCGGGCTTGCCGTCTATGACCTGAATGACGGCGCGGAACAGTTCCTGTTCGACACGGGACCGGAGGTCAACGGCGTCAGCGTCGGCAACCTCGGCAGCGACACCGCGCTGGACTTCGCCCTCAGCATCTTCACGCCGTCAAACGGTGCCACCGGCAATGGCGTGAATGGCACAGGCACCCAGACGAGGGACAATCGCGCCAGTGCGATTGTCGTCGCGGAGGATGGTTCGGAGACCCTGGTCCAGGATGTGCAACTGGCCGCGGGGGGCACGACATCGGGCTCCGTGGAGCAGATCGTCGCCGACCTGGACGGGGACGGGGTCAACGAGATCCTGCTGTCCAGTGGACACACGCCGCAGCATCCCGGCCTGACGGAAATTCAGGTCCTGAGCGCCGACGGGACGGTGGAACACAGCGCAACGACGATCGCCAACGCCCCGGCAACCCTGCTGGCCCATGATCTGGACGGCGATGGCGACCTCGAGATCGTGGTGAGTCACGGTTCCAGCCAGGACCTGCGGCTGTACGACCATGACCTGAACCTGTTGCAAGGTCGGACCGGTATCGCCTTCTCCGTCAATGGTGCGGCGGATGTGGATGGCGACGGCACGGCGGAGATCATTGTGGGCGACGGCTCGGCACTGCGCATCCTGTCGGGCACCGACCTCTCCGATATTGTCGCACCGGTCGAGTTGGGGGCGACCATCAGCCGGATCGTCACCACCGACGCGGATGGCGACGGTCGGGCGGACATCATCGCCACCACGGATGGCGGAACCTTCATGATCCAGGGCGATGCGCCGCCGCCCGATGACAGCAATGTCATCATCGCGCCCTCCATCCCCGGTGCGATTGCCGGTACCGGTGACAGCTTCAGCTTCTCCACCATCTACACCAACGGGCTGGGTGACGAGACCACCACGGGCGTCGGGCTGCGCATCCATTTCGACAGCAGCGTGCTGACCTATGACCAGGCGTCGAATGTCTTTGCCCGCTCGCTGCAGCCCTTCGGCCAGGTGATCGAGGCCGACAGCCAGGACTTCGACAGCGACCCGACGACGGACACCTTCGTTGCCTTCAACTGGGCCGACCTGGGCGGCAACTGGCCGGGGCCGGGGAACCTGCCGCAGGTGCTACTGGATTCGACCTTCACGGTGACCGGAAACAGCGCGGACACGGTGATCAACTATTCCGCTTCCAGCCTGCCAAACGGGTTCGGGTTCGAGGCGACATCGTTCCAGGTGGTGGCCGACCGCTGGCCACTGCCGGATGACCTGAGCGTGACGGAGGGTGCGGCGAACGGCGTTGTCGTGGCCGACCTGGTGGACGGGCTGGTGCTGGACCCGAACGATCCGGGCAGTTTCACCCTGCTGGATGATGCCGGGGGACGGTTCCGCCTGGATGGCTTCGTACTGGAGGTCGCGGATGGCGGCCTGATCGACTTCGAGACCGCCACCTCCCACGATATTAGCATCCGCATCGACAGCAACACCGGCGCGTCGGTGGCGCGCACGCTCACCGTCGCCGTCGAGGATGCGGCCTTCCAGATCGTGACGCCGGTGGTGCCTGGCGTGATCGCCGGGGCGGGGGACACGGTGGTGGTCTCGGCGAAATACACGACCGCCGATCCGGTAGATGCGACCCTGTCCGGCCTGGGGCTGCGGGTCCATTTCGACAGCACGGCGCTGAGCTTCGTCGGTTTCGAGAACCTGTTCCAGACGGCGTTGCAGCCCTTCGGCCAGGTGGTGGAGCAGGACACGGCCGACTTCGACAATGATGCCGCGACCGACAGCTTCATTGCCACCAGCTGGGCCGACTTCAACCAGAACTTTCCCGGCGCGGAGACGCAGCTGCTCTACGACCTGCTGTTCACCTCCATCGGCGGCTCCGATGCGACGGTCAATTTCAGCGTCTCCAGCGTCGCGGCCGGGCGGACCTTCGTTGGCGAGTCCTTTGCCGTGGTCGGAGACCGCTGGCCGCTGCCGGACAACCTGGCAGTGGCGGAGAACAGCGGTGACGGCACCCTGGTCGCCGACCTGGCGGACGGGCTGGTGCTCGACGCCAATGATCCCGGCAGCTTCACCCTGCTGGACGATGCCGGCGGGCGGTTCGCCCTGAGCGGGTTCGAGCTGCGGGTCGCGAACGGGGGCGGTCTGGATTTCGAGAGCACCGCGAGCCACGACATCACGCTGCGGATCGCCAGCAACACCGGTGCGGTGGCGGAGCGGACGCTGACCATCGGTGTCACGGATGTCAACGAGGCCCCGACTGCCGTTGAACTGGACAATGCGGAGGTGTCGGAGGCCGCAACGACCGGAACGCTGGTCGGGCGGTTGAGCGGGGAGGATCCTGAGGGCGACGCCGTGCTGTTCGCCCTGCTCGACAATGCGGGTGGCCGCTTCGCGCTGGATGGCGACCGGATCGTGGTAGCCGGCAATGGCGTACTGGATTTCGAGACCGCGCAGAGCCACCAGATCCGCGTCGAGGCGCGGGACAGTGCCGGCCTGACCTTCGAGGACGTGCTGACCATCGACGTCACCGACGTGGCGGAGGCGACGATGGACCTGGACGGCGACGGGATCCAGAACGCGCTGTCGGACGGCCTCATCGCGCTGGGCCGGATGTTCGGCGCGCCGGTCCAGCAGCTTTCCGGGTTCGCCGCTTCCGGCTCGCCTGGCGCCGACACCGCGCAACTGGAGCAGCGCCTGCTGGAAGCCGAAGCCGGGTTCTTCGACGTGGATGGTGACGGGGTTCAGAACGCTCTCTCGGATGGCCTGATCATCCTCGGGCGCCTGTTCGGGGCACCCGCGTCACAGCTCGCTTCCTTCGCCAATCCCGTCGGCAGCCGCACGAGTGCCGAAGAGATCGGAAGCTTCCTGGACGCCGTCGACATCAACCTGGCACTGGTCAGCGCTGCCGGTACCGATGCCGTGCTGTGAGGGGGACGACATGAAGACATCAGCGAACAAGAGGCCTGGGGAGACGAACGTGTCCGAGATCCAACCCATGCGGGAGGCGAACCGATGAATATCCTGATCAACGCGGATCCGGGCGTTCTGAATGACGTGGTTGTCGGTGGGCAGGCGAGCTTCACGGTCGTCTACGACAATGACGTGGCCGACGAGACCACTTCCGGGTTCGGCCTGCGTGTGCACTTCAACTCGGCGGAACTGACGTTCAACGCCTTTGCCGACCTGTTCCCGGTGGAGCTTCTGCCCTTCGGCCAGGTACCGCAGGCAGACACCGCGGACTTCGACAGTGACCCGACCACGGACACCTTCATCGGGTTCGCCTGGGGCAGCTTGGTCGGGGCCGAGACCTTTCCCGGTGCGGGAAACCTCCCCGCGAACCTGGTCACCCTCACCTTTGATGTCGGCAACGGCTTTGACGGAGAGACCATCAACTTCTCCGCCTCCAGCCTGCCGAACGGGTTTGGTTTCACGCCGACATCGCTGGCACTGAACCCGGGGCTCTCCGCTCTTGATGACGCGGTGACGACGGACGAGGACACGGCCGTTGCCGGCAACGTGCTGGCCAACGATGCCGGCGGCCAGGGCGCACTGACGGTGGCCGCCGTCAAGGGGGTCGCAGGCAGCGTCGGCAACCAGGTCGTGCTCGCCTCCGGCGCGCGGCTGACGGTGAACAGCGACGGCAGCTTCAACTATGATCCCGCGGGCAGTTTCGACGGGCTGGCGGTGGGCGGCAGCGACACCGACAGCTTCACCTACACGGCCACGGACACGGCCGGTTCGGTGAATGACGCCACGGTCACGGTCACCATCACCGGCGTCAATGACGCACCGGTCGCGAACCCGGACACGGTCACCGCGACGGAGGATGCGTCGGCGACCGGCAATGTCATCGCCAACGACCAGGACCCGGACCAGGGTGACGTGCTGACCGTGACGGAAGTCGATGGTGCGGCCGCGAATGTCGGGCAGCAACTGACGCTGGCCTCCGGCGCGCGGGTGACGGTCAACGCCGATGGCTCGGTGACACTCGACCCCAACGGGCAGTTCGAGGCGCTGGCGGCCGGGGCGAGCGCACAGGAACAGGTCTCCTACACCATTTCCGACGGCAATGGTGGCACGGCCGGATCCACCTTGATCCTCGACATCACCGGCGTGAACGATGCGCCGGTGGCAGCCGACGACGCCGTGGCAACCAGCGAGGATGCGACGGTCGCCGGTGCGGTGCTGGGCAATGATGCGGATGTGGACCAGGGCGACGTGCTGACGGTCGGCGCGGTCAACGGCCAGGCCGGGAATGTCGGCGGGCAGGTCACGCTGGCTTCGGGTGCCCTGCTGACGATGAATGCCGACGGCACCTTCAGCTACGACCCGAACGGGCAGTTCGAGGGGCTGGCAGTCGGTGCCGATGCGACCGACAGCTTCACCTACACCGTGCAGGACGGAAATGGCGGCAGCGATACCGCAACGGTCAGCGTGACCGTCAACGGCGTCAACGATCCGCCGGTCGCGGTTGATGATGCCATCGCGATCGATGAGGCCACGGCAGCCACCGGCAACCTGCTTGCCAACGACCAGGACGTGGACGGGGATGTGCTGGCGGTCTCCACGCTGAACGGCCAGGCAGGGGATGTGGGGTCGGCGGTGACCCTTGGCTCCGGCGCGGTGCTGACGCTGAACGCGGACGGCAGCTTCAGCTATGACCCGAACGGACAGTTCGAGGGGCTGGCCGCCGGGGCGACGGCGACGGACAGCTTCGACTACAGCATCAGCGACGGCAATGGTGGCACAGACAGTGCGACGGCCACGGTCACCATCACCGGCCTGAACGACGCCCCTGACGCGGTGAATGACGCCGCCACGGTTTCGGAGAGCGGCACGGTCACCGGATCGGTGCTGGCCAACGATATCGACGTGGACCAGGGCGATGTGCTGACCGTGACGGCAGTGAACGGGGCGGCTGCCAGCGTCGGCAACGCGGTGGTGCTGGGGTCGGGCGCGACCCTGCTGCTGAACGCCGACGGCACCTTCAGCTACGACGCCTCCACCTCCGCAAGCCACAACCAGCTGGGCAGTGGTGCCTCGGCGATCGACATCTTCAGCTACACCGTCAGTGACGGCAATGGCGGCACGGACACGGCGGACGCGGTGGTCACCGTGACCGGGGAGAATGACCAGCCGCAGGCTCTCGACGATGCCTTCAGCACCGACGAGGCAACGGCGATCACCGGCAACGTGATCGGCAACGACCTCGATCCGGACCTGGACCAGCTGACCGTCGCAGCGGTCAACGGCGTGGCGGGCGATGTCGGCAACCAGGTGGTGCTGGCCTCCGGCGCGCTGCTGACGCTGAACGCGGATGGCACGTTCGCCTATGATCCGAACGGCGGCTTCGAGACCCTGGGCGTGGGCCAGAGTGCGACCGACAGCTTCACCTACACCATGACTGATCCGGACGGCCTGACCGACACGGCCACCGCCACCATCACCATCGCCGGGCTGAACGACGCGCCGGACGCGATCGACGATACCTTCTCCATCCCGCAGAACGGGCTGTTCAGCGGTGACCTGCTTGCCAATGACATCGACGTGGATGGTGACACGCTGACCCTGGTGGCCTTCGGCAACAATGACCTGACGGGGGGGCTGACAGGTTTCGTCAATGCAGACGGGTCGTCGTTCTCCTTCAACACCAATGGCAGCTTCACCTTCGATCCCAACGGCGCCTTCGATGACCTGGGTCAGGGGCAGACGCGGGATGTCAGCTTCACCTACACCATCGATGACGGCAATGGCGGCACCGACACGGCCAACGCGACGATCACGGTGAACGGCCAGAACGAGCCACCGGTGGCAGCGGATGATGCGGTGACCACCACGGAAGACGCGGCGGTCACCGGCAACGTGCTGGCCAATGACGACGATCCGGAGGGCGATGCCCTGACGGTTGCGGCGGTGAACGGCGTGGCAGGCAATGTCGCGACGCAGATCGTGCTGAATTCCGGCGCGCTGCTGACCATCAATGCCAATGGTGACTTCAGCCTCGACCCGAATGGCGCGCTGGAGGCGCTGGGGACCGGTGACAGCCAGGTCGAGACCGTGACCTACACCGCCGATGACGGTCTCGGTGGCCAGGATGACGCCACCCTGACCATCACCATCACCGGCGTGAACGACGCGCCGGTGGCAGGCGATGACGCCTTCACGACGACGGAGGATGATGCCTTCAGCGGCAGCCTGCTGGCCAACGACGTGGATGCGGAAGGGGACGCACTGACGATCGCGGCGGTGAACGGCCAGGCAGCGGATGTCGGCAACGCGGTCACCCTCGCCTCCGGCGCGCTGCTGACGGTGAACGCCGATGGCACCTTCAGCTATGACCCCAACGGGCAGTTCGAACTGCTCCGGGCAGGGGAGAGCGATACCGACAGCTTCACCTACACCGTCGCTGACCCCGAGAACGCAACCGGTGAGGGCACCGTCACCTTCACCATCCAGGGGGTGGATGAGCCGATCATCACCACCAATGGCTCGGCGGGGGAGGACCTGCTGGCCGTGGACAATGGCCGCGACTCGCTGACGGGGCAGGCTGGCGACGACACGCTGGCGGGCGGCGCGGGCGATGACCTGCTGGATGGCGGGACGGAGAACGACATCCTGATCGGGCAGGCGCGGGCCACGGCGATCTTCAGCGGCAACCACCAGGACTTCGAGATCACCGCGATGAACGCGCGGGACGTGGAACTGTTCAACCGCCTGCTGGGACTGGACGGCCAGGCGCTTGATGCGAACAGCCCCACCTTCGTGGTCCGTGACACCAATGCCGCCGACGGGGATGCCGGGGATGACCGGGTGCAGGTGGGCGCGCTGCAGTTCGACGACCGCAGCTTCCGCATCGACGATACCGGCCTGCTGACCCTGTCCGAGCAGGATGACAGCTTCAATGGCGGCAACCGCGGGGAAGCGGTGGATGGTGGCGCAGGCAATGACAGCCTGAATGGCGGCTTCGGCAACGACCTGCTGGCCGACCGCGCGGGCGTTGACTTGCTGGATGGCGGTGGTGGCATCGACCTGCTGGTGACGGCGCACGCGGACGGGTCTGCGGTCAGCTTCACCGGTGGGGCGGGGGCGGACGTGTTCCAGCTGCGCGCCGCCGACGGCAATGGCCTCTCGGTCGATCTCACCATCACCGATTTCGAGGACGGTACCGACCTGATCGATCTCAGCCAGCTGCGCTCCGGCATCGCGCAGCAACTGACCTTCGCGGACCTTCTGGTCAGCGACGTTGGCGGAAACGCGGTGATCGACCTGGGCAACCTGACGACAGACACGGGCGGACAGGTGGCGGGACAGGTCACGGTCACCGGAGCGGGCGGCGCGCTCGACGCCGCCGACTTCTCGTTCGACGGGGCCGGGTTGCCGGGCGGGCTGGCGGACTTCGACCAGTTCTTCGGCACTTCGGAACAGGTGGGCTGAACCATGGTGGCAACGCAGATGGCAAGCGGGACGGGCAACGGAGCCGACAATGGAACCACCGATGGAGCCGCCAATGGAGCCGTATTCGGTGAAGGGGAGTTGGGTGTGATGGCATTTGATGGCCGTGTGAGCGTTCCGGTGGCATCCGCCGCCCGTATCGACAGGGTGCTGGAGGAGGTGCTGGTCACTCCCGGTGACCTGTTTGCGGATCAGCGGCCGGGGCAGGCCGGGTTCGGCGAACTGGCGGCAGGCGCGGTCCTGCCCGGTCAGGCCGCGACGGGCCGCGACGGCCGTGTCGGGCCGGCGCTCGGCCGGGTCCTGCGCGGCGCGCCACGATGGGCGGTGCAGGGTGGCGCGATGACCGCGATGGCAGCGGCCCTGGCAGCCTGCGGCGGTGGTGGTGGCGGCAATGGCGGGGGCGGCGGCGGTGCCATTGGCGTGCAGAAGGGGCCGCTGGTGAACGCCTCGGCCTTTGCCGACGCGAACGATGACGGTGTGGCCGACGCGGGCGAGTTCATCACGCTGACGGACGCCAACGGCCAGATCCCTGCCGACCAGGTGGCGAATTTCGGCAACAACGACATCATCATCGTCACCAACGAGAATACCTTTGATGCCGTCTCCGGCGCAGCGGTGCAGGCGGGGCTGGTCCTGACCGCACCGGCGGGATCGACCGTGGTGACGCCGCTGACCACGCTGATCGAGCAGGTGGCGGCTCTGAACGGCAACGACGCGGATGCCGCCGAGGCCTCTGTGCGGCAGGCGCTGGGCCTTGGCAACGAAGTCGACCTGCGCAACTTCGACGCCTTCAATTCGGTCGGGGCGGATCGTGCCAACGCGCTCGCTGTGATCGAGGCGGCGGAGCAGGTGGCGGCGGTCGCCGCATCCTTCGAGACGGTGACGGGGGTGGAGGGCTCCAGCGCCAACGCCTTCCAGGCCACGGCGGCGCTGATCCAGCAACGCGACGCGCTGGGGCAGCAGGTGGACCTGGACGATGCCGGCGCCGCGGACATCGTGACGGTGCTGACCAACGCGGCGGCGCAGGTGGACGAGGCCGGGGCGCTGGATGCCCAGGTGATCGCCGCTACGGCGAACGTGGTGCAGGACGTCAATGCCCGCATCGCGCAGGTGCGCGCGGCCGACCAGGCCCCGGACTCGGCGGAGGGGCAGGCGGTGCTCGCGGCAGTGGTCAACGACCTGCAGAACGCGGTGGAGCAGGTCGCGGCGCTGGATGCCAATGACGCGAACTTCGCCAACGATGTGGCCAACATCCAGAACAACCTCGACGCCGCCGTCACCCAGGCGGCAACCGACTTCGCCAACGACCAGCCCCGCAACCTGACCGGGGACGGCAACGACGACACGCTGACCGGTGGCGCGGTCGGTGACCGCCTGAGCGGCCTGGCGGGCGATGACAGCCTGGTGGGCAATGCCGGTGCGGACTTCCTGGATGGCGGCGCGGGGGACGACACGCTGGCCGGTGGCGACGGCAACGACACGCTGCGCCCCGGCGCGGGCAACGACAATATCGACGGGGGTGCGGGCACCGACTTCCTCGACTTCTCCACGGCAACAGCGGCGGTGACCATCGATGCCACGGCAGGCACCGCCGCCAGCGGCGGTGACAACACGGTCATTGCCGGGATCGAGAAGTTCACCCTCTCCGCCCAGGCGGACCAGTTCAGCGGCGCTGCGGCGGCGGAGGACGTACTGGGCGGGGGCGGCGCGGACAACCTGTCCGGTGCGGGCGGCAACGACACCCTGTCGGGCGGGGCAGGCGACGACACGCTCGCCGGTGAAGCCGGGCGGGACCAGCTGATCGGCGGTGCCGGTTCCGACAGCCTCAGCGGTGGCGACGGTGTCGACGCGCTGTTCGGTGGTGCCGGGGGCGACCTGCTGCAGGGGGATGGCGGCAACGACATCCTCTCCGGCGGGGCGGATGCGGACACCGTCTCCGGCGGCGATGGTGCCGACAGTGTCAGCGGCGGTGCCGGCGCCGATCGCCTGCTGGGCGATGCGGGTGATGACACGATCGCGGGCGGCGCCGGGGACGACGTGGTGCTTGGCGGCCTGGGCAGCGACAGCCTGGCCGGTGGCGACGGGACGGACATCGCCGACTTTTCCGACCTGGCTGCAGGGGTGGTGGTGGACCTGGCCGCCGGAACCGCGACCTCGGGGCAGGACGTGGACAGCCTGGCCGGGTTCGAGGCGGTGCAGGGCACGGCCCAGGCCGACCGCCTGTCGGGCGATGCCGGTGCCCAGTCGCTTTCCGGTGGTGGCGGTGATGACACGCTGGCCGGTGGCGGCGGCACCGACAGCCTGGATGGCGGCGCAGGCACCGACGTGGTGGACCTGTCGGCTGAGACCGGGCCGGTCACGGTTGACCTGGGGGCCGGGACCGCCCTGTCCGGCGGGGAGACCGACCAGCTTGTCGCCGTGGAGGCGGCGATCGGCTCCGCCGCTGATGACACGCTGGAAGGCGGCGCGGCATCGGACGGGTTGCGTGGCGGCGCGGGCGCCGATGCGCTGCTGGGGCGTGGTGGCGATGATGTGCTGGTGGCGGATGGCGGTGCCGACATCGTCAATGGCGGCTCCGGTGACGACAATGTCCGGGTGAGCGCCAGCGACGGTTCGACCGTCACCGCGTTCGGCGGCTCCGGTGCCGACATATTCTCCATCGTCGCGCCGGGTGACACGGCCACCGACACGATCAACGCCTTGCTGGACCTGGCGGATTTCAGCCAGGCTGACGGGGACCGGATCGACCTGTCGGGCCTGCGCAGCGGTGGCGGCACGGAACTGACGCTGGCCGACGTGCTGGGCGCCACCTCCGACCAGGCCGGGGACGCGGTCATCGACCTGTCCGGTTTCCTCACCGCCGCCGGTGCCGCCGTGGCCGGGCAGGTGACGATCTCCGCGCTCGGCAGCGGCCAGCTCGCTGCCGGCGACTTCATCCTCGATCAGGCGGGGGCGGATGCGGCCCTGGGCGACCTGCAGTCCCTGATCGACGTGCTTGCGACACCGGAATGATCAGGACCCCGATCAGGTCTGTCGCACCCGCAAGGCCATCACGCCCGGTCCCTCCGCTGTGATGGCCTTGCGGTTCTTTTTCTCCTGGATGGTGCTGGCGCTTGCCCTGCCGGTTGCTGGCGCGCGGGCGGAGATTCCCTTGCCCTACGAACCCGTGGCCGCCGCACAGCACTTCCACTTCCTGGACGTGTTCCGGAACGTGATTGCCGGTGAGGCAGTATCCGGTGACGGTGCAGGACCCGTCGCGGAGATCGAAGACGCGGCGCAACTGGTCACCGGGCTTTCTGCGGATGCCGAACAGGCGCGACTGTTCCGGGAGCGCGTGATGCGTGCGGTCACCGCCAACCCGGAGTTCGATGAACGGCTCTGGCGCGGTCGGGAGGCCGAAGGCCGGATCCGGGAGGCCAGGGCGGCCCTGCGGCCGGAAGTGTCCGGTGGCCTGACCACAGGTGTCGGTTTCTTCAACGGCGATGCCAACGACAATCGCGCCTCCGTCGCGGATGACGGCACGACGACGGAGGCCGACCTGTTTCTCAGCGCGCAGCAGCGTCTGTACGACTTCGGGGCGACCGGCCACCAGATCGCGGCGACGGAGGCGGCGCGGCGCGGCATCGATGCCGAGACCCGGACCATCGCCGGACGCCTGACCCTCGACACGGTGTCCGCCTGGCTCGACGTGGCGCGGGCCAACGTGCGGGAGGCGCTGATCAGGGAGAACCTGGCGGTGCATGAACTGGTGCTGGCCTATGCGGAGGAACGGCAGCAGGCCGGTGTCGGGGCGCGGACGGACGTGGTGCGGGCCAATGCCCGGCTGTCGGGCGCGCGGGCGAGCGCGGCGGGTTTCTCCGCCGGTCGCGTCGATGCCCGCAACCGTTTCAGGGAACTGTTCGACAGCCCTCCGGACGGGACGGAGAGCCTGCCCGGCCTGGTTCTCGACCTGCCGTTGCAGGTGGAGGAAGCCCGTATCCAGGCGCTGGAGAACAGCCCGCGCATGGCCTCCGCGCGGCTGGTTTCCGCGCAGCGGCTGCACGAGCGGCGCGCGGCGGAGGCGGCCTACCTGCCCAGTCTCAGCCTGCAGGTGCGGGCCACCCGTTTCGACGTGCTGAACGGGCAGGGCAACTACGAGCTTTCCGGTCGGCTGGTGGGCCAGGTCAGCATCGATACCAGCGGCGTCATCGGCGCCCGCGCGGACCAGGCGCATGCGCGCCACGTCCAGGCGACACGGGTGCTGGCCACCGCGCGCCGCACCGCCGAGCGGGAAGCGACAACGGCCTTCCAGACGCTGGCGGAGCGCGGGGAGGAGGTGGCGTCCTTCGAGAAGGCGCTGCTGCAGAACCATCGTTCCCGCATGGCGGTGCTGGAACAGTTCCGCCTGCGCGGGGTCAGCCTGCTGGAGGTGCTGCAGGCGCAGGAGGACTATTTCGGCGTTGCCATGCGCTATATCGATGCCCGGGTCGCTGAACAGGCCGCAGGCTACGAACTGGCGCGGGCCCTGGGCCGCATCGGCGCGGCGTTCGACATCTTCGGGACATCGGGCCGATGAGCGGCAGCACGGACATCGGGCTGAAGTCCCACTGGTTCTGGGGGCCGTTCTGGTTCAACCGGGGCATCTATGGCCAGGTCATCCTGGCGGCCATGGTGTCCAACCTGCTGGCGCTGGGGTCGTCGATCTTCATCATGGTGGTCTATGACCGGGTCATCCCGAACAATGCCATCGACTCGCTGGTCGCCCTGGTGCTGGGCATGGTGGTGATCATCGGCTTCGACTACGTGCTGCGCACCCTGCGCGGCTACTTCATCGACGTGGCCAGCCGCCGCGCGGACCTGGTGATCGGCCGCTCCCTGTTCCAGCAGATGATGAGCATGGACCTGGCCGCGCGCCGGGGCAGCACCGGCGGCTATGCCAACACCATGAAGGAGTTCGATACCCTGCGCGACTTCTTCGCCTCGGCGACCCTGGCGGCCGTGGTGGACCTGCCCTTCATCTTCCTGTTCCTGGGCGTGATCTGGGTCATCGGCGGGCCGGTGGCGCTGGTGCCCGCCATCGTGGTGCCGGTGGTGCTGGTCTATGCCGGGCTGGTGCAGCCGATCCTGTCTCGGCTGATCAGCCGCAGCTTCCAGGAAGGGGCCTCGAAGCAGTCGGTGATCGTGGAGGCGGTATCGGGGCTGGAGACGCTGAAGAGCGTCGGCGGCGGCGGCTTCATGGGCCGACGGTGGGAGGAAAGCGTGGACCGCCAGTCGGCGCTGGGCCTGCGTACGCGGCTGACCGCGCAGTCGGCGACCAACCTGACCAACAGCGCGCAGCAGGCGGTGCAGGTCGGCATCGTGTTCTACGGCGTGTTCCTGATCCAGGACGGCCTGGTCACCATGGGCGCGCTGGTCGCCTGCGTCATCCTGAGCGGGCGCTGCATGGGGCCGCTGGCGCAGACAGCGAACATCCTGACCCGGGCGCAGCACGCGCTGATGTCCTACCGCGCGCTGGATGCGCTGATGCAGGCCGGCAGCGACCGCAATCGCAACCGCGCGTACCTGCGGCGGGAGAAGGTGGAGGGGCAGATCGCCTTCAAGGGTGTGCGCTTCCGCTATCCGGACGCGCACACCCCGGCGATCAACGACATCAGCTTCACCGTCAATCCCGGAGACCGGGTGGCGATCCTGGGGCGCATCGGGTCGGGCAAGAGCACCCTGGCGCGGCTGGTGCTGGGACTGTACGAGCCGGAAGACGGTTCCGTGCTGATCGACGACACCGACATCCGGCAGTTCGATCCGTCCGACCTGCGCCGACATGTGGGCGCGATGCTGCAGGACACGCAGCTCTTCTCCGGCACCATCCGGGAAAACATCGCCATCGGGCACCCGGACGCGACGGACGAGGAGATCCTGCAGGCGGCGCAGACGGCAGGCGTGCATGACTTCGTCGGCCACCTGCCGTCGGGCTATGACCTGCGCATCTCGGAGAAGGGGGAGGGGCTGTCCGGCGGCCAGCGGCAGGCCATCGCGCTGGCCCGTGCCCTGGTCGCCAACCCGCAGGTGCTGGTGCTGGACGAGCCGACCAGCGCGCTGGATACCCGCAGCGAGACCGCCCTGATCGAGCGCATGCGCCAGGCATCGGAGGGCAAGACGGTGCTGGTGGTGACGCACAAGTCCAGCATGCTGCGGCTGGTCAACAAGATCATGATCGTGGAGGGCGGGCGCATCTTCGCCTACGGCCCGCGGGAGGAGGTGCTGCGCCACCTCGCCAGTGCCGAACCGGCGGCCCGGCAATCCGCACCTGAGGCGGAAGGCGGGGCCGACCATGAAGAGCGGGACTCGGAGGCCGGGGATGACTGACCTTGCCACGCAGGATTACATGGCAGAGGTCGCCGGGCGGGTGCGGCCCGCCGGGGCGGCGCGCCTGCTGCTGCTGGTCATCATCTGCTGCTTCGTTGCCCTTGTCGCCTGGGCCCACCTGACGGCGCTGGACCAGGTCACGCGCGGGCAGGGCAAGGTGATCCCCTCCGGCGAGTTGCAGGTGGTGCAGAACCTGGAGGGTGGCATCATCAGCGAGATCCTGGTGCAGGAAGGGGAGCGGGTGCGCGCGGGCCAGGTCATCCTGCGCCTCGACCGCACCGTGTTCACCGGTGACTTCAACCGGCTGCGCCAGCGCTACTACGCCGCCCAGGCGCGGATTGCCCGGCTGACGGGGGAAAGCGCGCTGGTGCGCCCGGCCTTCCCGGCGGAGACCCGTGACGGAGCGCCGGAGATGGTGGCGCGCCAGTCGGCCCTGTTCGAGGCCCGCTGGACCCAGTTGCAGGCAGAACTGTCGGTGCTGCAGTCGCGGCTGCTGCAACGGCAGCAGGCTCTGGCGGAGGCGCGCCTGAACGCGGCCAATGCGGAGCGTGCCGTGGCGGTGGCGCAGCGGGAATTCGGCATGGTGGAAGGCATCGTGAAACGCGGGCTGGAGCCGGAAATGCACCTGATCGAGTCGGAGAAGGGACTGGTGGCCGCTGAATCCGAACGCGACATTGCCCGGCTTTCCCTGCTACGGCACCAGAGCGCGCTGGAGGAGGTGAAGCTGGAGATCGCCGCCACCCGCAGCCGTTTCCAGGCCCGTTCCAGCGAGGAACTGGCGGAGGCGCGGCAGGAATACACGGAGGTGGTGGAGGCGCTGCCCGCCCATCGCGACAAGCTGGAACGGACGGCGATCCTTGCCCCGACCGATGGCATCGTGAACCAGGTCCTGGTCTCCACCATCGGCGGTGTGGCCCAGCCCGGCCAGCCGCTGATCGAGATCGTGCCGGATGATGACCGCCTGCTGGCGGAGGTGGCGATCGAGCCGTCCCGGATCGGCTTCGTCTATGTCGGGCAGCCCGCGCGGGTGAAGCTCACCGCGTACGACTTCACCACCTATGGCTCCCTGAAGGCCCAGGTGACCCACATCAGCCCGGATGCGATCGAGGATGAGCGCGGCAATGCCCGCTACCTGGCCCATGTCCGGGTGGTGGAGAACGATCTGACCGACGAGGACGGTGACCCGCTGCCGATCCTGCCCGGCATGGTGGCGGAGGTCGATATCCTGACCGGCAAGCGCACCATCCTGCAGTACCTGCTGCACCCCCTCGCGGCCCTGAAGGACGACGCGCTGCGGGATCGGTAGTTGGAGACAAGGGTGGAAGGATCAATGGACGCCGCCTGTCGTCGCCATGATCGAACCCGGCATCGCCCTAGAAGAACTTCCGGGATCGGTCACCTTTGTTGGTCAGGCTGTTCACCATCTCATAATATCTCCGCATGACGGCAATGCCTTCGGGTGTCAGGTGCAGCGGCGCCAGCGATTCAAACTCTGCCATGTCGATGAAGAGTCCCCGTTCAGTCCTGATCGTGATCTCGGGCTGCAACTTCGAGGCGTGCTCCTTCCCACGAAGAAACCAGGACTCCTGAGCCTCATAGATATGATCATTGCATGATTTTCTTGCGGAGTCCGCATCATCCCTGTCACGCAACGCTGCCGCGGCAGTAAGAGCGTAAACGGTCGACTTGGGGTCTGGTCTGATGCCATCTGCGTAGTCAATGGTTCGGTATTCGATCTTGCAGTGAATATAATCTCGGTCGACGATATCCAGGATGTCCCCTGAAAACACGGCGGCGATATCCTTCACCTTTTCGGTCTTCTTCTTGCAATATCTCGTTGTCTTGGCGGTTTCGTTGTTGGGAATATGGTGACAAACGTCGCCATTGGTCACTGACCACGTGCCGGTAATCAGGGAATCCCGATTGCTGGACCATTCCGC
This sequence comes from Minwuia sp., assembly GCA_965228535.1. GTDB lineage: Bacteria > Pseudomonadota > Alphaproteobacteria > Minwuiales > Minwuiaceae > Minwuia. The sequence goes on from CBDDHU010000004.1 coordinate 1,640,849, forward strand.
GAACCGCCCGTCAGGGCCGAAATACTCGAAGACCATGACGTATCTCCGCTGGTACAGCGTCGTGGTATTCGAGAAGGTCGCCGCCATTTCCTGATCGCTGAGACCCTGGAACGCGGTTGGGATCGGTTCCTTGGCGCAGGAAATCGCGAGCAGGCCAGCAAGACAGAGACACGCGAGCCTTCCGAGGGAAGGCAAGTGAAATCGCGGCCGGGCTGTCAGCCTCTTGCTGGCGCCGAGGCGGATCATCACCTCATCTCCGACAGCACCGCGGGGTCGCGCACGGCGCCGTGGGCGGCGGAGCGGGCGAGGGCGGCGTAGGCCTGCAGGGCGCGGGAGACCTTGCGGTCGCGGCCCACGGCCTGCCAGCCGCCGTCGCCACGGCTGTTCATGGCGTCACGGCGCGCGGCAAGGGTGGCGTCGTCCACCAGCAGTTCGATGGAACGGCCGGGAATGTCGATGCGGATGCGGTCGCCATTCTCCACCAGGCCGATGGTGCCCTTCTCGGCGGCCTCGGGGGAGGCATGGCCGATGGACAGGCCCGACGTGGCGCCGGAGAAGCGGCCGTCGGTCAGCAGGGCGCAGGTGCTGGCCAGCCCCATCGCCTTCAGCATCGACGTGGGCATCAGCATTTCCTGCATCCCAGGCCCGCCGCGCGGACCCTCGTAGATGATGACGACGACATCGCCTTCCACCACCTCTCCGCCCATGATCCCGGCAGAGGCGGCGTTCTCCGAATGGTAGACCTTGGCCGGTCCCTCGAACTGCAGGATCGACGGATCGACCCCGGCGGTCTTCACGATGCAGCCGTCCTCCGCCAGGTTGCCGCTCAGCACCGCCAGGCCGCCATCCTGCGAATAGGCATGTTCGATGTCGCGGATGCAGCCACCCGCCCGGTCCGTGTCCAGGGTCTCGTAGTAGCTGTCCTGGCCGAACGCCTGCAGCATCCGGCGCCGCCCAGGCGCGGCGCGGTAGAAGTGGCGCACCACCTCGTCGCGGGTCACGCGGATGTCGTAGAGCGCCAGCTTTTCCTCCAGCGTCAGGCCCAGCACGTCGGTGGTGGAGGTGTCGAGCAGCCCGCCACGGGCCATCTCCCCCAGGATTGCCATGATGCCGCCCGCCCGGTGCACATCCTCCATGTGGTAGTCGGGCACGGAGGGCGAGACCTTGCACAGGTTCGGCACCTTGCGGGACAGGCGGTCGATATCCTCCATGGTGAAGGGTATCTCGCCCTCGAACGCGGCGGCCAGCAGGTGCAGCACGGTGTTGGTCGATCCGCCCATGGCGATGTCGAGCGACATGGCGTTCTCGAACGAGGTGCGGTTGGCAATGGAGCGGGGCAGCACGTCCGTGTCACCCAGCTCGTAGTGGCGGCGTGTCAGTTCGACGATCTGCCGTCCCGCCTTCTCGAACAGGCCGCGCCGCAGCGCGTGGGTGGCCAGGATGCTGCCATTGCCGGGCAGGCCGAGGCCCAGTGCTTCCACCAGGCAGTTCATGGAGTTGGCGGTGAACATGCCGGCGCAGGAACCACAGGTGGGGCAGGCAATGTCCTCGATGGCCTGCACATGTTCGTCGGGCAGGTTCGGGTTGTTGCCCGCGACCAGCGCGTCCACCGCATCGACGATCTGCTCCCGCCCCCCGACGATTGCCTTGCCGGCCTCCATCGGTCCGCCGGAGACGAAGATGGTGGGAATGTTCAGGCGCATCGCGGCCATCAGCATGCCGGGCGTGATCTTGTCGCAATTGGAGATGCAGACCAGTGCGTCGGCGCAATGGGCGTTGACCATGTACTCTATGGAATCGGCGATGATCTCCCGGCTCGGCAGGCTGTAGAGCATGCCCTCGTGACCCATGGCGATGCCGTCATCGACGGCGATGGTGTTGAACTCCTTCGCCACCGCGCCAGCTTGCTGGATCTCCCCGGCCACGAGCTGGCCCAGGTCCTTCAGGTGCACATGGCCGGGCACGAACTGGGTGAAGGAATTGGCGATGGCGACGATGGGCTTCGCCATGTCCTCCTCCGCCGTGCCCGTGGCGCGCCAGAGCGCGCGGGCGGCGGCCTGCCGCTTGCCCTGCGTGGTGCGATGCGAACGATATTCAGGCATGTCTTCCTCCCGGTCCGAACAGCATGATTCCTACCGGATCGACAGGCGTCTCACCAGCCGGATTGCTGCAGGGGCGGTCAGCGGGCGAAGGCGCGCATGTGAAAGGCGGCATGCGCGGGGGTGTAGCGCCAGGCGGTGCCGACCGGGCAGGCACGGCGCGCCCGGCAACCCAGCGCCATGCAGTCCGCGCCTGCCGTTGTCGCCAGGTGGTCGCGGCATTTCTCCGCCGCGTAGGCCTGGCCGGTGAAGGCGTCCACCGGGCAGGCGGTGAGGCAGGGGCGGTCCCGGCAGGTCTCGCAGGGGGAGGTCTCCTGCGGCTGTTCCAGGGGCAGGACACGGTCGAACAGCAGCGCCGCGCGCAGGGCGAACCAGAGGCCGTAGCGGGGATGGATCGCAAGTCCCAGCGGGGAGACGAATGCCTGTCCGGTGGCCTGCATCCAGCGGACGAAGGGATGCCAGGGCGGACCGTCGAAGGGATAGCTGACACGTGCGCCGAAATCACTGGCGATGGGGTCCATGACCTCCCGCGTCCAACGGTTCACCGGGTCGGATGCCGGGTCCGCGTCGGGCAACCCGGGGACATGTTGCACGATCGCCGATCCGGCATTGCCGATCAGGATGCGCGTGGCGTCCGGTTCCGCGAAGCCGCCCAGCACCACCAGCCCATGCACACCGACGCGCTGTTCCAGTTCCTGCAACAAGTCCGACCGGTGCGTCATGCGAGCGCCCACCGGGAAACGGCTTGCTGCCGGTCTCCGCTGATGCCATGTTTCAGGTAGTGGAACAAAGAAGGAACATGGATCATGGTTGCGCCAGTGACAGCGAGCGGCAGGTGCCTTTGTGGTGCGGTGAGGTTCACGGTGAGCGGTCCGATGAAACAGGTTGTCGGATGTCACTGCACCATGTGCCGACGGCAGACCAGTCACTTTCTCGCCTTCTCGACGGTATGGGATGCCGACCTTGCGGTTGAGGGGGAGGAATCGCTGCACTGGTTCCGCTCCAGCGCGGAAAGCCGCCGTGGTTTCTGTCGCAACTGTGGTTCCATTCTGTTCTTCGCCACCGACGGGTCGGAGCGGACATCGGTCTCCGCCGGTGCGCTTGATGCCGGGCACGGGCTGGAACTGGCGGCGCATATCCACACCGCGAGCCACGGTGAATATTACCGCCCCGACGATGGCGTGCCTTGCCACGAGGCAGGCGGAGACCGGGTTCCGATGCCTCCGCGCCGCTGACCCATGCCTGCCTGTGCGGTGGCTCCCGGGCCATTCTTGCCCGCTGCAGATCGATACTCTTGCCAGGGCAAGTTATTGATTGGCATGGGGTTTGCCTTTCCGGCCATGGAGGGCGGCGGAGATCTCCGCCGTCAGTTCATGGAGGGGAATGATGAGGCAAGAGATCTGGAGAACGGGAAGGGCGCTGGCCCTGACCCTGGTGCTGGGATCGGCACTGGCCGGGACCGTGCAGGCGGATGACGAGGACCTGCGCACCGATGACGAGAAGCTGCTCTGGGATGAAACGCTGGCGGCCGCCAGGGATGGCAGCACCACCGCCATGTGCGACCTGGGGGAACTGATCGTCCGGGGCAAGGAGGCCCAGCGCGGCATGAAGGTCGCGGCGAAGTGGTTCGGCAAGGCGTCGGAGCAGGAGGCGCTCTGCGGCCTGTTGCGCATGGCCGAGTTCCATCGCCGGGGCAGGGGTGTCGAGGAAAGCATTCCGCTGTCCGACAGCTTCTATGCCCGCGCGCTGCCGCAGGTCTCGACCCTGGCGCGCGGCGGCGACATCCAGATGCAGATCCAGCTTGCGAAGATGCACCACAAGGCGCTGGGGACGCCGGAGGACCTGGAACTGGCAGCGCTCTGGTACCGCAATGCCGCGACGCTGCTGGAGCCGCTGGTGACCGCAGGGGACATCGACGCGCACAAGAAACTCGCCAACATCCTGATCATCGGTGTCGGCGTGGACCGCGACGTGATCAGGGCCGGCAAGCTGTACGAGGTGGCCGCGACCGCCGGTGACCGTGCCGGGCTGTTCCTTGCCGGACGCATGTTCTTCACCGGCAAGGCGAACCACCCGGTCGACCATCAGCGTGGCTTCTACTGGTTGTTCCGGGCGGCGGAGGCGGATCATCCGCGTTCCCAGGCCTATGTCGGCACCGCCTTCGCCCAGGGGCTCGGCGTGGAAGCCGATCCGGTCGAGGCGGTGAAGTGGCTGCAGCTGGCCATCGACCGCGGTGTCGGTGCCGCGAGGCCGGAGCTGAAGGAGCTGACGCAGGACATCACCGAGAAGCAGCTGAACCAGGGCAAGGCGCTGGCCGAGGAATGGGTACCCATCTTCGACCGTGGTCTCGCCAAGAGCAGCTGAGGCTTCCGGACCTTCGGGGCAGGGACAGGTTTGTCCCTGTCCCGGAATGGCTTACGCGTCTTTCTTCAACTCGTTCAGCCACTCCAGCAGCAGCCGGTTGACCTGCTCCGGTGCCTCCTGCTGGGTCCAGTGGCCGATGCCGTCCAGCAGCACGGCGTCCGACAGGTTCGGCATCAGCGGCTTCATCGAGGCCACCATGTCCTTGCCGGGCAGCATCTTCAGCACCAGGTCCCGCGTGCCGCCGATATAGAGCGCCGGCTGGTGGATGCGCTTGTCGGGCTGGGCGTCCAGCAGGGCGAAATCCCGGCGATGGTTGCGGTAGCGGTTGAGCGGCCCGCGAAAGCCGGAACGTTCGAACTCGCCGACATAGTAGTCGATGTCCGCTTCCGTCAGCCAGGCGGGGAAGGGGTCGGGATCGGGCAGCCGTTCCAGCAGGGTGGCGCCATGCGGCTTGTCGGTCGGCCAGGTGCCGTCGGGCGCATCGCCGGAGATCGCGTAGTAGACCCGCCGCAGGCCGCCACGGATATCGGCTTCCAGCTCGGCCTCGCCCACGCCCTCGTCCTGGAAGTAGACCTGGTAGAAGAAGCGCCCCTTGGCGGTGAAGACCTGGCTGACGATGTCGATGAAGGGTGCCGGTCCGGGACCGAGATAGGGCACCGAGAGCCCTGCGACGGCGCTGACCCGTGCCGGGTGCAGCAGGGCCGTGTTCCAGACGATGGGCGCGCCCCAGTCGTGACCCATCAGGATCGCCGTCTCGTGGCCCAGAGCCGGGATCAGGCCGGCCACGTCACCGGTCAGGCTCTCCATGTCATAGGCCTCGACCGGGTGCGGCTTGCTGCTGCCGCCATAGCCGCGCACGTCGATGGCTGCGACCTGGTAGCCCGCATCGGCGACGGGACCCATCTGGTGCCGCCAGGAGTACCAGCTCTCCGGCCAGCCATGCACCATGATCACCAGCGGTCCCTCGCCCATGACGGCAACGCGCAGTTCCACCCCGTTGGTCGCGACGGTCCGGAACGTGACCCGGTCCAGGATTGTGCTCATCTTTCGGCTCCCCGCCTCTCGTGCATGTCTGGTGCCGCATGGTGACACAGGATCGGGGCATGAGAAGGATTCAATCGCCCCGCAAAGTGCACTATAAGGCGCGGGCACCTCACTTGAGACTCAGTCTGGAATAGATCCCATGCACGACATTCGCTGGATCCGGGAGAACCGGGATGCCTTCGACCAAGCCATGACAGCGCGCGGCCATGCGGCACGCGCGGACTCTCTGGTGGAGATGTACGAGGCACGGTTGTCCATCCAGAACGAGATGCAGCGCAAGCAGTCGGAGCGCAACGCCACCGCGAAGGCCATCGGCAAGGCCAAGGGCAGCGGCGACGAGGCCGAGGCTCAGCGGCTGATGCAGGCCACCGCGGACCTGAAGGCAGAGGTGCAGCGGCTGGAGGAGGAGGACCGGCAGCGGGAGGCGGCGCTGTCGCTGGAGCTTGCCGGTATCCCCAACGTGCCCGCCGCCGATGTTCCGGTCGGGGCGGACGAGGACGCCAACGAACTGGTCCGCCAGGTCGGGGACGTGCCTGCGTTCGACTTTGCACCGAAGGAGCATTTCGAGCTGGGCGAGGCGCTTGGGCTGATGGACTTCGACCGTGCCGCGGCGATCTCCGGTGCCCGTTTCGTGGTGCTGCGCGGTGGTCTGGCGCGGCTGGAGCGCGCGCTGGCCAACTGGTTCCTGGATGTCCAGACCGGTGAGTTCGGGTTCGAGGAGGTCAATCCGCCCCTGCTGGTCAGGGACGAGGCGGTGTTCGGCACCGGCCAGCTTCCGAAGTTCTCGGAGGACCTGTTCCACACCGACAATGGCTTCTGGCTGATCCCGACCTCCGAGGTACCGCTGACCAACATGGTGCGGGAGCAGATCGTCGATGCGGCGCGCCTGCCGATGCGCATGACCGCGCTGACTCCGTGCTTCCGCTCGGAGGCTGGCTCGGCGGGTCGCGACACGCGGGGCATGATCCGCCAGCACCAGTTCATGAAGGTGGAGATGGTGGTGGTCACGGCGGACGACCAGTCGGAGGCGGAACTGGAGCGCATGACCAACTGCGCCGAGACGCTGCTGCAGCGGCTCGGCCTGGCCTACCGGGTGATGAAGCTCAGCAGCGGCGACATGGGTTTCACCGCCACCAAGACCTATGACCTGGAGGTCTGGCTGCCGGGTCAGGACCGCTACCGCGAGATCTCGTCCTGTTCCAACACGCTGGATTTCCAGGCGCGGCGGATGAATGCCCGCTACCGGCCGGAGGGGGAGAAGCGGACCCGTTTCGTCCATACCCTGAACGGCTCCGGCCTTGCCGTCGGTCGCGCGCTGATCGCCGTGATCGAGAACTACCAGCAGGCAGACGGCTCCATCACCGTGCCCGAGGTGCTGCGTCCCTACATGGGCGGGCAGACCGTCATCGAAGCTGCGAAGGGCTGAAGACACATGCGTATCCTTCTGACCAATGATGACGGCATCAACGCGCCCGGCCTGCAGGCGATGGAGCGGATCGCGCGGGAACTGAGCGACGATGTCTGGATCGTCGCCCCGCAACAGGAACAGAGCGGGGCAGGGCGCTCCCTCAGCCTGACCAATCCGCTGCGCCTGCACCGGATGGGGGAGCGGCGCTTCGCCGTCGGCGGCACCCCCACGGACTGCGTGATGATGGCGGTGCGCCAGGTGATGGACGGACGTCCCGACCTGATCCTCTCCGGCGTCAATCGCGGCGCCAACATCGCCGAGGACATCACCTATTCCGGCACGGTCGCCGCGGCCATGGAAGGCACCCTGCTGGGCATCCCCTCCATCGCCATGAGCCAGATCGGCTTCGCCGACCAGGTGATCCGCTGGCAGACGGCGGAGAAACATGCGCCCGGCATCGTGCGGCGGCTGCTGGAGTCGGGCTGGCCGAAGGACGTGCTGATCAACATCAACTACCCGGACGTGGAACCGGACGAGGTGAACGGCGTCCATGTCGTACCGCACGGTCGTCGCGACCAGTCGGACGTGACGGTCGATGAGCGGCAGGACGGGCGCAACATCCCCTATTACTGGATCGGCATGCGCCGCCAGAAGGCGATGCCGCCGCCGGGCACCGACATCGGCACCATCTGGCGCGGCGGCATCTCGGTGACGCCGATCAGCCTCAACCTGACCGACCGGGATGCGCTGGATCCGCTCGGGCGCGTGTTCCAGGACTGAGGCCCCGCATGACGGATGATGTGCGAAAGATCCGGCTGCTGATGCAGCTGCGTCGGGAGGGCATCACCGATTCCCGCGTGCTCGGGGCCATCGAGCGGGTGCCCCGCGAACAGTTCGTCGATGCGAACTTCCGCCATCAGGCCTACGAGAACATGCCGCTGCCGATCAAGCAGGGGCAGACCATCAGCCAGCCCTACGTCGTGGCCTTCATGACGGAGGCGCTGCGGCTGTTCCCGCGCGCGAAGGTGCTGGAGATCGGCACCGGCTCCGGCTACCAGGCGGCGGTGCTGGCCATGCTTTGCCGCCGCATCTACACGGTGGAGCGCCATCGCACGCTGTACCGCGATGCCACGGCGCTGTTCAGCAGGCTGGGTATCAACAACATCATCACCCACCTGGGGGACGGCACCCGCGGCTGGGCTGCACAGGCCCCCTTCGACCGGATCATCGTGACCGCGGCGGCGTTCGGGGAGGTGCCGTCGGCACTGGTCGACCAGCTGGCCCCTGACGGCATCCTGATCGTGCCTGTCGGGCGCAGCGGTGCCGACCAGATGCTGGTCCGTGTCACCCGCCAGGCCGATGGCAGCACGACGCGGGAGAACCTGCTGCCGGTCCGATTCGTGCCGTTGCTGGATGGTGTGCCGAACGAACAGCGCGGCGAGGGTTGACGCGCAGCGCGCCTCAGCCGAGCGGTCTTGCCGCCCGAAACCCGGATTCATACTCTGGTCCCATGTCCCGCGCCCTGTTCTTCCTGCTGTTGCTGTCCCTGCCGCTGGCTGCCTGCGGTCCGCGCAGCACGCCTGCGCCGGTGGAGGACCACAGCGCCTTCACCGGGGCCACTGTGATCGTCCGGCCGGGCGACACGGCCTATGCCATCGCCCGGCGCAGCGGTGTGCCGGTGCGTGACCTGATCCAGGCCAACGGACTGAGGGCACCCTATACCCTGGCCATCGGGCAGCAGCTTCGCGTGCCGCAACTGCGCCTGCACCGGGTCCGGCCCGGCGAGAGCGTGACGACGGTCTCCGAACGCTACGGCGTTGGCCGGCGGGAGGTGGTGCAGCTGAACGGCCTCGTCTCCCCCTTCCGGCTGCATCCGGGACAGATACTGAAGATTCCGGGCGGCGGGTCTCGGTCGGCGCAACCGGGCGTCACCCGCGTGGTCGCGGGGCAGGAGGTCGTGCCCCTGCCGCCCCCCAGGCCGCCGGGACGGGTGGCCAGCAGCACTGGCCGCCCCAGCCGGACGGAACCTGATTCCGCACCCCGCCCGTCGTCGCCCGCGCCTGCACCGCAGGCGGCACCCGCAACATCGGCTGTCACGGCCAGCGGTCTCGTCTGGCCGGTCGCGGGGCGGGTGGTCTCCCGCTTCGGCCCAAAGCAGGGCGGGCTGCACAATGACGGCATCAACATCAGCGCCCCGCGCGGCACCCCGGTACGGGCCATGGCTGGCGGGGAAGTCGTCTATGCCGGCAACGAACTGCGCGGCTTCGGCAACCTGGTGCTGATCCGCCATTCCGGCGGCCTGACCACTGCCTATGCCCACCTGGAACGCATCGACGTGCAGCGCGGCGACCGTATCCGCCGTGGCCAGGCCATTGCCACGGTGGGCAATACCGGCGGCGTCGATCCCGCCCAGCTGCATTTCGAGATCCGGCAGGGCCGCAAGGCCATCGATCCGGTGAACAAGCTCGGCAGCAGCCCGCCACGCAGCCTGAGCTGACATGCCGCGTCCGGCTCAGCCGATACGCAGCTTGCCTATCCCAGCGGCTTGCCGAGGCGTCCGGCCAGGTCCTGGATGTACTGCCAGGCGACGCGGCCGGAGCGGGCGCCGCGCGTGGTGGCCCATTCGACTGATTCCAGGCGCAGCGTCTCCGGGTCGATTTCCAGCCCGTAGGCGGCGCAGTAGCCCTGCACCATGGCGAGATATTCCTGTTGGCTGCAGGTGTGGAAGCCGAGCCAGAGGCCGAAGCGGTCGGAGAGCGAGATCTTCTCCTCCACCGCCTCGGCGGGATTGATGGCGGTGGAGCGCTCGTTCTCGATCATGTCGCGCGGCATCAGGTGGCGGCGGTTGGAGGTGGCGTAGAAGATGACGTTGCCGGGGCGGCCCTCCAGCCCCCCCTCCAGCACCGCCTTCAGCGACTTGTAGCTGGTGTCGTCGGTGTCGAAGGACAGGTCATCGCAGAACAGGATGAAACGCTGGTCCTGCCGGGCGCGCAGCACGTGCAGCAGGCGGGGCAGGGAGTCGATGTCCTCCCGATGGATCTCGATCAGGATCAGGCTGCCGCCGACTTCCCTGTTGATCTCCGCGTGGGCGGCCTTGACCAGCGAACTCTTGCCCATGCCGCGCGCGCCCCAGAGCAGCGCGTTGTTGGCCGGCATGCCGGTGGCGAAGCGGCGGGTATTGTCGGTCAGGATGTCACGCACCCGGTCGATGCCCTGCAGCAGCGCCATGCCGACATGATTGACCTGCGGCACCGGGTCCAGCCGGTCGGGATCGGCGTGCCAGACGAAGGCGCTGGCGGCATCGGTGTCGGGCTGGGCTGCAGCGGGCGGCGCCAGGCGCTCCAGCGCGTCGGCGATCCGGATCAGGGTCGGCAGCAGTTCGGTGTCGGTCATGGTATCTCCCGCAGCGCGTCTCGTACCGGGCGGACGTACCGCAGTTCCGCGCCATGTGCCAGCCCGCGCACGCGCCTGCCGCCCATGCCGTGCGACGGAAAGCGCATCCGCCGCGACAATCGGTCGGTTCACGCCCGTGCGGGACAGGGCCACGCTGTGGCCGGTCCATCAACCTGCATGGTGCGACGGAAGATGCTCGGTTCAGGCCGCTACAGCTATCGGGATGACCCGCTGGTGCCGGATTTCGACGATTCGGCACCGGTCGCGTTCATGGATGGCGGATGCGTGCTCTGCACGCGCGGGGCGCGGGTGATCGCGCGCCTGGACCGGCGGCTGGGCATCCGCATCTGTCCCGTCGACACGCCGCTTGGCAAGGCGATGCTGCACCATCTCGGGCTGGACCCGGAGGATACGGAGACCTGGGTCTACCTGCGCGACGGCACCGCCCATGCGTCGCTCGCGGCGATGATCCGGCTGGGAAAGGATATTGGCGGCTTGGGCTACCTGCTGGCGCCTCTCGGGCTGCTGCCGCGCCGGGTCCAGGACTGGCTGTACCGCCGGATCGCGCGCAACCGCTACGCCCTGTTCGGACGGACGGACATGTGCGCCATCCCCGACGGGAAACTGCGCCGGAGACTGCTGTCGTGAGGGTGCTGGTCATCGGCGGCACCGGGGTATTCGGCAGCAGGCTCGCCCTGCTGCTGCACCGGGACGGTCACCAGGTGACGCTTGCCGGACGCTCGGTGGACAGGGCGGTGACCGGGCCGCCGCTGGACAGCATGGCGCGGCTGCGGCTCGACCGTGACGGCGACCTGCGCCCGATACTGGATGCGGACGTGGAGGTGGTCGTCGATGCATCCGGCCCTTTCCAGGCCATGGTCGCGTCGGCGGAAGACCCCTGGCGGGTGCCGCGTTTCTGCGTCATGCACGGGCTGCACTATCTCGATCTCTCGGACGATGCGGACTTCGCGGCGGGTATCGCGGCACTGGACGCGGCGGCGCAGGCTGCGGGCTGCGTGGTGCTGTCCGGTGTCTCCAGTGTTCCGGCGCTGTCATCCGCCGCGGTTGCGGACCTCCGGCAGGGGCTGGACGAACTGCACGGCATCGATATCGCCATCCTGCCCGGGAACCGTGCCCCGCGCGGCCGGTCTGTCGTGGAGGCGATCATGCGCCAGGCCGGTACATCGCTGAGCCTCTGGCGCGGCGGCCAGTGGGTCGCGGCACGCAACTGGTCCGACAGCCGCGTCTTCGACCTGGGGGGCGGCCTGCGGCGTCGTGGCTGGTTGCTGCGGGTGCCGGACACCGACCTGCTGCCGCACTGGTCGGGCGCGCGGTCGGTGGTCTTCCGGGCCGGAATGGAACTCTTCCTGCTCAACTTCGGCCTGTCGCTGCTGGGGCTGGTGCGGCGCTGGCGGCTGACCGACGGCGTGCGCGACTGGCAGGTCAGCCTGGCCTTGCGCTTCGCGAAGCTGCTCCTGCCGTTCGGGACCGACCGGGGCGGCATGAAGGTCACGGTGACCGGTCGAACCGGTGGCATGGGAGTGCGCCGCAGCTGGACCCCGGTCGCGGAGGCGGGGGAGGGACCGTTCGTTCCGACAGTACCCGCGCGTGCATTGCTGCGCCGTTTCGGAGATTGCGTCCCTGGGGCCCGTCCCTGTCTCGGTGCCTTCAGCCTGGCGGCGGCGGAGGCGGCAATGGCCGACCTGCAGATCAGCTTCCATCGCGAGGAAGTGGAGGCACCGTTCCTGTTCCAGGATGCGCTGGGCGCGGACTGGGGCGGATTGCCCGCGCCGGTGCGCGAACTGCACGAGATCGATGACCTGCGGTGCTTCGCAGGGCGGGCAGAGGTGGAGCGGGGAGATGGCTGGCTGCCGTGTCTCGCGGCGTTCTGCTTCCGCTTTCCGCCTGCGTCCGGTGACGTGGCGGTGCGTGTCATCATGGAACGGCGGGGGGAGCGGGAGATCTGGCTGAGGCAGTTCGGAAACCGCCGCTTCCGCTCCCGCCTGCGTCCCGGCGGTGCGGGCCGGGTGTGGGAGCGCTTCGGGCCGTTCGATTTCCTGATCGACCTGCAGGTGGTGGAGGGGGCGCTGCACTTCCCGGTGACAGGTGGCCGCTGCCTCGGGGTCCCAATGCCGCGCGCCCTGCTGCCGCGCAGCGTGTCACGCGAACATGTCCGTGACGGTGTCTTCCATTTCGACGTGGCGCTGTACCTGCCGCTGACGGGGCAACAGGTGGTGCGTTACCGGGGGTGGCTCAGGCCGGAACCGCCACAGGGGCAGGCGTGATGCCGAAGCTTGTCGGCTCGAACCGCAGCGGTGTCACGCTGTCGCCGTTCGAGACCCGCACCGAATGCAGCCGGGCCTTCGTCTCCGCGCGCCAGGCCGAGACGAACTGCGTCACGCGAGGGAAGTGAGGGCCGATGTCGAGCGTCTGCCAGACGAAGGTCTGCAGCTGGTCGGGCTGATCCGGGATGTAGTAGATGATCTCGGCAGTCGCGACACGATAGGCACCGGAGGTTCCATCCGGTCCGGACTGCATCTCAAGGCTGGCCATGGTGAACTCCTTCAAACGTCACCAGTTGATCGACCCCTCCCGAAAGCTCGCCCTGATTCTTGCGGATATCCAATAATTTTCGGTTAAGTGCCGGTGGCAATGACGGTCTGGTGACATTCATGCCACGATCCGGTGCTCCGGGATGGCAGCATTGCCGGATCGGTCCCGCCGGACACGGGGTGTCGAGGAGGAATTGCATGAGATATGGCCTGAACCTCGCCGCCGTGCGGGAGGTCTTCTATTCCCGGCCCGACCCGGTGCCCGAGGGACCGGCCGCCCGTTTCGCGGAAGCCGCCATCGCGGAACACAAGCGGGAGGGGATGCGGCTCGCGTTCCGGGCCCGGCTGGTGGCGCTGGCGGTCTTCGCCGTGATGCTGCCGTTTCTCGGCTCGGGGTGGGAGGCGCTGTACTACGAGGCCATGCTGGCGCTGCTGGCGCTGGTCGGATGGCTGCAGAACCGGGTGGCGCGGGTCGGGCGGTCCAACCTGGAGATGCTGCTGATCCTGGCCGACATCGTGATCATGACGGTGGCGGTGATCCTGCCCAACCCGTTGCAGCCGCACGACCTGCCGCCGCCGGTGCAGTTCCGCGCCGACAGCTTCATGTATTTCTACGTCTTCCTGGCCTTCGGCACGCTGGCCTATTCATGGCGCACCGTGCGGGGCATCGGCAGCATCACCGCGGTTGTCTGGCTGGTCACCATCGCGCTGGTCTGGCTGCTGACGACACCGGAGCCGGAGCTGGAGGCAGCGGCGCTGGCCGCGTTCGGCCACCTGCCGGTGCTGCATGACTACCTGGACCCCTACAGCATGCTGCCATGGATCAGGGCGCAGGAGATCATCGTGCTGCTGGTGGTCGCCTGGATCCTGAGCACCACGGTCAGGCGGTTTTCCCGCCTGTTGTTGCAGCAGGCATCGCTGGAACGGGAACGGACCAACCTGGCCCGCTATTTCTCGCCCAATGTCGTGGAGGAACTGTCGGGCAATGACGAGCCGCTGAAACGCGTCCGCACGCAGGACGTGGCGGTGCTGTTCATCGACATTGTCGGTTTCACGCCCTTTGCGGCGGAGCGTCCGGCGGAGGAGGTGATCAAGACGCTGCGGGCCTTCCACGCCCGCATGGAGGCGGAGGTATTCCGCCGCAACGGTACGCTGGACAAGTACCTGGGGGACGGGCTGATGGCGACGTTCGGCACACCGACGGCGGGCCGCTGCGACGCGTCGGATGCGCTGGCCTGTGCCTGTGGCATGGCGGCGGCCATCGATGACTGGAACCGCGAGAGGGCCGGGGCGGGGGAACCGCCGATCCGGGTCGGTATCGGCCTGCATCACGGCCCGGCGGTGCTGGGGGACATCGGTGCCAACCGGCTGGAGTTCGCCGTCATCGGCAACACCGTCAACGTCGCCAGCCGGGTCGAGAGCCTGACCCGGAAGCTGGGGGTCAGGATCGCGGCCACCGACCGGCTGGTTGCCCGCGCCAGGGCGGAACAGCCGGACGGCCCGGACCCCGCCGATGGTTTCACCGCGCTTGGCCTGCATCCCATCAGGGGGCTGGAGGAAGAGGTCGCGATCTGGGGACGTGACTGAGCGGGCTGCCCGGCAAGTCCCGGCGAGAGGTCAGCCGTAGTATGAACTGTCGTCCGCGATGGTGAGGCGATGCAGCAGCCGATCATGCCCCTCGAAGCCGCCGGTGGCCTTGTGCAGGACGGATCGGTTGTCCCAGAGCACGAGCATGTCCGGCTGCCACTGGTGGGTGTAGGTGAACTCGGGCCGACCCTGCCAGCGATAGAGTTCCTTCACCATCTCCTGCGACTCGGCCTGCTCCACCCCGTCGAAACCGACCACGTAGGCGCCGCCGAAGATCCCGGCACGGCCTGATTCCGGGTGCCTGCGGACCAGGGGGTGACGGCGGATGTCCCGCGCGGTCTCCGACGTGGTGATGGCCATGCTGCCCTTGTTGTCCTCGTCCGAGTAATAGCCGTCATCGCCATAGGCGGAGCGGGCGGAATGCAGCGCCGTCTGATCCTCGAAGCGCTTTCGCATGTCGTCCGGCATCGCCTCCAGCGCCTTGTGCTGGTTGGAGAACAGGGTGTCACCGCCGACAGGCGGCACGACGATGCTGAGCAGGCAGGTCCCGGCGGGGGGCGTTTCCTGGAAGCTCCAGTCCGAGTGCCAGACATCGGCGAAGATCCGTCCGGTCTCGTCCGCACGACGCTGGATCGCCGCGATGCGCTTCTTGCCCTCCATGGCCTTGATGAAGGGGTCGTCACCGATGGGGCCGACGCTCTCTGCAAAGCCTTCCAGCTGATCGTCGTCGAGCTTCTGCTCCGGGAAGACCAGGACATGGTGCTCCAGCCACGCCGCACGCAGCTCGGAAAGGGTCTCCCTGTCCTGGCGCTGGCGCAGGTCGATGCCTGTCACGACTGCACCACAGGCCTGGCCCGTCGGTTCGATTGTCAGCATCTCGCTGCCCTCCCGCTTCAATGTTGATTGTTGAACAACAACTATATGTCTTGTAGGTCACGGAACGGTCGGGGTCAATCGGCCGTGTGCGTTCGGAAGCAGCAGGATTTCAGCCATGACAGCCAGTGAGCCAGCGCGCCGCACGCAGGAGGAACGTCGGAACGAATCCGACGCGCGGATCATTGCGGCGGCGATCGAGCTGTTCGCCAGCCAGGGGTATCGCCAGACCACGCTGATCCAGATCGGCCAGGCGGCCGGCTACACCGGCACCCTGATCAGCAACCGCTTCGGCTCGAAGGAGAAACTGCTGCGCGCGGTGCTGGCGCACATTCTTGACCGCTTCTATCCGGATACCGGAGGTGCGGACCAGGCGGCAGCCGGGCAGGGGGCTGCGGGCCAGCCCGCCGACGAACGGCTGCTCGGCTTCATCGCGCGCTACCTGATGGACGTGAACGACCGGCAGAGCCGGATCCGTGCCCTGCACGTCATCATCGGCGAGGCACTGGGAGGCATGCCGCAGGTCCATGACCAGATCGTCAAGGTGAACCGGGCCTTCCGCAGGCACGTGGAGGGCTACATCGTCGATGGCATCCGGACGGGCGCGTTCCGCGCCGACCTGGATCCGACCGAAGCCACGGTGATCATTGTCGGGCTGCTGCGTGGCGTGACGATGCAGGCGCTCGCGGAACCCCGGACCATCGACATCACGTCGATGATCGGCCCGTTGCAGGCGACGGTGCTTTCCTTCGTCACCGGTTGCGGGCCGAGCGCCTCCGACCAGGCCTAGGTCTGGCTGACCGTCAGGCTCAGGGCTTCAGCACCTGGCGGCCGCTGACATTGCCGTCCACCAGGGCCTGCAGTGCCGCGTTCGCCTCCGCCAGGGGGCGCGGCGTGACCGGGATCGGCGGCACCTTGCCGGCCCGCACCAGTTCCATCAGTTCGTCCATGTCCTGCAGGTCGCCGACATAGGATCCCTGGACCGTGAGCTGGAAGATCGGCATGCGGGGCAGGGCGAGCGGCAGGGCCTCCCCGTACAGGCCGACGATCACCAGCTTGCCGGTCTTGGCCAGGCAGTCCAGGCCGAAGGACGCGGTCTCGGGGCGGCCGACGAAATCGATCACCCCCCGGACACCGCCGCCCAGCATCTGCTTCAGCTTCTCCGCCGCCTGCGGCTGGCTGTTGTCGAAGGTCTCGTCCGCCCCGGCCTGCCGCGCGACCGAACGCTTCTCCGGATCGACATCGGCCACGATGACCTTCGCACCGGTCACGTGCTTCGCCAGCATCACGGCGGACAGGCCGACGCCACCGGCGCCGACGATCACCAGGCTGTCCTTCTCCGTCAGGTGGGCGTGCTTCTTCAGGGCGCTGTAGGCGGTGAGGCCGGAACAGGCATAGGTGCAGGCCAGGTCCATCGCCACGCTGCCATGGTCGAACAGGTAGCGCTTGTCGGGGCAGATCACGTGCGTGGCATAGCCGCCGTCGCGCCGGGTGCCGAGCGGCCGCGTGGTCAGGCAGTCGATGTCGCGTCCATCCGCGCAATGTTCGCAGTCGCCGCAGCCGATCCAGGGATAGACGACCCAGGATGACCCCGGCTCGACGCCCTCCACGTCCGGGCCGACCGCCTCCACGATGCCGCCGATCTCGTGCCCCATGGTCATGGGCAGCTCGACCCCCATGTCGGACAGGCGGGCGAAGTTGCCTTCGCCCATGTTGAACCCGCCCTCATGCAGGTGCAGGTCGCTGTGACAGACGCCGCAGGCGGTGATGCGGATCAGGATCTCGCTGCCCACGGGTTCCGGCGTCGCCATCTCCCGTTCCTGCAGCGGTGCGCCCCATTCGATGATCTGCTGTGCCTTCACGGTTCCTGTCCTCCCCCGGATTGCCGTCATTGTCCTGCCGAGAAGGTAGCCAACGACGTGGCGCTTGGGAACCGCGCAGCCGCCCCCATGCAGGGCAGGGCGGATTAGCGGCCCGCGCGGCGACGGCCTATAGTCGGCGCAGCAGATTCACGACGGGGACCCCGCACCATGACATTGTCCAGCACAGGCCCGACTTCCCGGACCTACTTCTCCCAGCGCCTGCGGTTGCACTATGTCGACTGGGGCAACCCCGATGCGCCGCCGCTGCTGCTCGTGCATGGCGGGCGGGACCATTGCCGCAACTGGGACTGGGTGGCGGAACGGTTCCGCGACGACTGGCACGTGATCGCGCCGGACCTGCGCGGTCATGGCGACAGCCAGTGGTCGACCGACGGCAACTATCCCATGAGCAGCTACGTCTACGACCTCGCCCAACTGATCCACCAGCAGGAGCTGGCGCCGGTGACCATCGTGGCGCATTCGCTGGGGGGCAACATCACGCTGCGCTATGCCGGGATCTATCCGGAAAGTGTCCGCAGGCTGGTGGCGATCGAGGGGCTGGGGCCGTCGCCGAAGATCCTGAAGGAAAGGGCCGAGAAACCGTTCGGGGAGCGGATGCGGGACTGGATCGAGGAACAGCGCAAGCTGTCCGGTCGCATGCCGCGTCGCTATCCCTCCATCGAGGATGCGTTCCGCCGGATGCAGGAGGAGAACAAGCACCTGTCCCCCGAACAGGCACGCCACCTGACGGAGCAGGGGGTGATCCAGAACGAGGACGGCACCTATTGCTGGAAGTTCGACAACTATGTCCGCACCTGGCCGCCCTACGACATGCCGGGCCGGGGCATCCAGGAACTCTGGTCCCGCATCACCTGCCCGACGCTGCTGGTCTACGGCTCCGAGAGCTGGGCCTCCAACCCGGAGGAGGATGGCCGGATCGCGCATTTCGGTGCGGCGGAAGTGGTCACGTTCGAAGGCGCCGGTCACTGGGTCCAGCACGACCGCCTGGACGGTTTCTGCGACACTGTGCGGAACTTCATCACGGACTGACCGGGCCGGGATCGCGCGACGCGCGCAGTCTCCGGAGAGGGTTGCTGGATTCTTCGTTTTTCCGGCCTGTTCCGGCGGTTCGTCGGGGAGAATCAGGCACGTCTCGGCTATGATGTGCATGTCCTTGCCTGACTGCGGCAATGCACGCATCTGGGCGGGGTCTGGCCATCAAGACAAGGAGATCCCATGCAGGTTCGAAGTCTGGACCACCTTGTCCTGAACGCCAGCGACCTGGAACTCATCATCGGCTTCTACAGCCGTGTCCTGGGGATGGAGCCGCGCGAGGAAGCTCCCGGCAAGTGGTCGCTGCATTTCGGCGACAACAAGATCAGCCTGAACGATGCGAACAATGCGCCGCCCATCGCACGGGGCAGCGTTCCGGGAAGCGGCAACTACTGCATCCTGACCGATACGCCGATGGACGAGATCATGGCGCACCTGGATGCGCACGGTATTGCCATCGAAGCCGGGCCGGGCGAACGCATCGGCGCGACGGGGCCGATCATGTCTGTCTATTTCCGGGACCCGGACGACAACCTGATCGAACTCAGCAACCTGCTCTGACCGCCTCAGGCGGCGGGCAGGGGCGCACGCTCCAGTGACGGTTCGGGCAGGGGCGGGTTCGGCCGGTCGCAGGGCAGGAACATGCCATAGCCGGGTGCCTGCCCGATCTTGCCGTCCTGGCAGACGACCTGCCCCCGTACCAGGGTCATCACCGGCCAGCCTGTCACCTCGACTCCTTCATAGGGCGTGTAGTCAACGGCGTGATGCAGGTCCGCATTGGCGATCCGGACCTTCATCTCGGGATCCCAGATCGCGATGTCCGCGTCGGAACCGATGGCAATGCTGCCCTTGCGCGGGTTGAGGCCATAGATCTGCGCCGGCTGCGTTGCCGTGACCTTCACGAAGGTCGCCAGGTCGATGCGGCCTTGCGAGATTCCGTTGAACAGCAGCGGCAGCCGTGTTTCCAGGCCCGGCACCCCGTTGGGCACGTAGCGGAAGGAGGCGTCCGTGCCATGCAGCATCTTGCCCGCCGGGTCCTCGAACCGGAACGGGGCATGGTCGGACGAGAACACCTGGAAGGTGCCGTTGCGCAGCCCCGACCAGATCACCTCCTGGTTCGCCTTGTCGCGCGGCGGCGGGCTGCACAGGCACTTCGCGCCCTCGAAGCCCGGCCGGGCCAGGTCGTCCTCGGTCAGGTACAGGTATTGCGGACAGGTTTCCGCATAGACCCGCAGGCCCCGGCCTTGCGCCGTGTGGATCTGCTGCACGGCTTCCCGTCCGGAGACGTGGACGATCAGCACGGGCACATCGACGATCTCCGAGAGGCTGATGACACGGTGCGTCGCCTCCCGCTCGACGGGCATGGGGCGGGAGACGGCGTGATAGATCGGTTCGGTCAGTCCCGCCTGTTCCAGCCTGTCTGTCAGCCAGCCGATGACATCGGCGTTCTCTGCATGAACCATGACCATCGCGCCCTCGCGCCGCGACAGTGCCAGCACCTCCAGGATCTGCCGGTCGTTCAGTTTCAGGTCGTCATAGGTCATGTAGATCTTGAAGGAGGTGTAGCCCCGGGCGATCAGGCTGGGCAGTTCCTGTCCGATCACCTGCGGCGTCGGGTCGGTGACGATCAGGTGGAACGCGTAATCGACCACCGACTTGTCGTCGGCCCGGTTGTGGTAGTCCTTCACGGCCTCGGTCAGCGACCCGCCCTTCATCTGCAGCGCGAAGGGCAGGATGGTGGTCGTGCCGCCCGCCGCGGCGGACCGGCTGCCCGTCTCGAAGCCGTCCGCGCAGATGCTGCCGTCACCGGACGGCTGGTCCAGGTGGCAGTGTGCATCGATGCCGCCGGGCAGCACGAACTTGCCGGCCGCGGATATCTCCCGGGTTCCCGCGCCAAGACGTTCCCCGAGGGCGGAGATCCGGCCATCGACGATGCCGACATCTGCCCTGAAGCTTTCCGAGGCCGTGCCGACAGTGCCGCCCCGAATGACAAGATCGAATTCGGCCATCCGATGCGCCTCCTCTTTCAGATTTCGCCAAGATCGGTGAACAGGCGGCCCCAGCCCTCGATGTGCTTCGGCGCCACGCCGGCCGCGCGCAAGGCGCCCCAGACGGCGGTGGAGATGCTGTCATAGATCGGGATGCCGAGTTCCGGCTCCAGTTCCTCCGCCAGTGCCGCACCAGCCAGGTTGGTGCACAGGATGACGATGCCGTCCGGTTTCGCCGACGCGACATCGCGGATCATCTCGCGAAGCTGGTCAGGGGTGGTCAGGGCGAAATCGAAGTTCACCTTCACGCCGAGATGGCGTTCGGCAACGCACTCGTAGCCTTCGGACGCGAAGTTCTCGATGATGCCCTTCTGCACATCGTCGATGTAGGGCGTGACCAGCCCGTAGGTCTTCACTCCCGCGAGCTTGAATATCTCGGACAGCGCCAGGACCGATGACGATGCCTTGATGCCGGTGCGTTCCTCGATAGCCGCGCACAGCGCGACGTCCTTGTCGAAGCCCAGCCAGCCGGCCGATGTGCCGTTCCAGCAGAGCGCATCGCAATGGGCATCGGCCAGCAGTTCCGCGGCCGTCAGCATGGGCTCCAGGTCGAACTGCGCCAGCGCCTGGTCGCTGAGCGAGATCTCGGTCACGCGAAAGCGCCCGAAGTGCGCCGTGGCCTCGGGCATTCCGGCCAGCATCGCGCTGGTCACGGGTTCCAGGATCGTGTTGGAGGACGGCGTCAGCATCCCCAGTCTGAGCGCTTTGTTCATCGGTCAGTCTCCATTGTTTTCGCGGGCGGCATCCAGCGCCGCGAGCACCTTCTCAGGCGTGAAGGGCAGGTGGGTCATGCGCACGCCCGTCGCGTCGTGGATGGCATTGGCGACCGCCGCCGCGATGCCCAGCATCCCGGCCTCGCCGACGCCCTTGGCGCCCTTCGGGCCAGGGCCCATGCCCTGTTCCAGGATGAAGGACCGGTAGCGGTCCGGCAGGTCGGAGGCGCGCGCGACGCGATAGTCCAGCGGCGTGGGGGCGGCGAGTTCGTTCTCGTCGCCATAGGTGATTTCCTCGAACAGGGTCTGGGCGAGGGCGACCAGGCTGCCGCCCTCGTCCTGTCCGCGCACGCCACCGGCGTGCAGCGTGTGTCCGGCATCCACCCCGGTGACCATGTCGTGGATCAGGATCTCTCCGGTCTCCGTGTCGACCCGCAGGGACACGCCGACCCAGTGCGGCATCCAGTAGAGATGCTTGGCGCCGAAGGGGGCATCGGCCTCCTTCGGGTACTGCACGAAGCCGTCCGCGCTGAGTTCGAAGCCGAAACGACCGAACTTCCGGCGGACAAGCTGTTCCAGGTCCAGGCTGTGCCCTGCACCGGTCACCTTCCATTCGCGCAGGTCCAGTTCAGCCGCGTCACAGCCGAGTTCGTCGGCGGCAAGCCCGAGGATCTGGTCGCGGAGCTTCTGCGCGGCGCGCCAGACGGCGTTGCCCGTCAGCGTCGTGGCGCAGCTCGCGTGGGTGCCCTGATCGAACGGGGTCACGTCCGTATCGATGGCCGCGTACCGGACCCATTCCCTCGGCACCTTCAGCACATCGGCGACCAGCCCGCTGATCACGGTCGTCGCGCCCTGTCCGATCTCGATCGCACCGCAGAGGACCAGCACACGGCCATCGGTCGTGACCTTCACCGTCGCCTTGCCCAGCCGTCCGAAGCTGCCGCCGTCCTTCAGCCCGATCGCGAAGCCCTTGCCGGTCCGGAAAGGTCCGGTGGACGGTTCCTCCACGTGTCGCAGGTCGTTGACGACCCGGTCCAGCCCTTCGGCGAAATCCGCATCGACCTTGCTGTCGCCTTGCTTGAACGGCTCCCCCGGTGGGATCAGGTTGCGCCGCCGGAAGGCGATCGGGTCGATGCCCATGCGGCGGGCGATCATGTCGATCTGGCTCTCGGAGGCAAAGCTCGCCTGCGTGCCGCCCATGCCGCGATAGGAACCTGCAGGGATCGTCGTGGTCCGGATCACGCGGGAATGCGCATGATAGGCCTGCCAGCGGTACGGACCCGAGGATCGGTAGGCCGCACGCGCGCCGACCTGGGCACTGGCGTCGGCATAGGCTCCGCCGTTCAGGTCGATCTCCACACGTCGTGACAGCAGTTTCCCGTCCGCATCGACAGAGGTTGTCAGCACCAGGTCGCCGTCATGCTGGCTGAGGGTCAGCATGGATTCGTCCAGCGTCATCAGCAGCCGGACAGGGGCATTGGCCAGCATGGCCAGCAGGACGGCCAGCGGTTCGTGCTTGCAGTAGCTCTTGCCGCCGAAGCCGCCACCGATATAGGCGGTCCGCACGCGGAAGTATCCCTCCGGCAGGCCGAACATCTCCGACAGGTCCTGACGCAGGACGAAGGGATCCTGGTTGCAGGACCAGAGCTCGATGCGGTCCGTCAGTTGCTGCGCGATGCAGATCCAGGGCTCCATGTAGAAATGCCCGATCCGGGAGAAGTGGAACCGGTCGGTGAAGACATGCGCGGCGCCAGCCTCCACGGCGGCGATGTCACCATCCTCGAAATCGTAGGAGAACAGGACGTTCTTTCCCGGCTCGTTCGCCGTCTCGGTGTTCCGGCCAAGCTTCATCGGCACGTTGGGGTGCCGGGTATCGAAGATCTCCGGGGCGCTGTCCGACCGTGCCTCATGGATGTCCATCACCGGTGGCAGCAACTGGTACGAGACATGGATCCGTTCCATGGCCCGGAAGGCGGTGGCCTCATCGACGGCGATGACCGCGGCCACCACATCGCCCTCGAACCGCACGCGGTCGGTGCAGATGACGGGCTGGTCATGGACCCAGTTGCCGTAGGTGCTTCGCTTCAGCAGTCCCAGGTCGCGGCCCGTGGCAACCAGGCGCACGCCCTCGACCGCCTCTGCTTCACGCGTGTCGATGGCGACGATGCGGGCATGTGCGTGGGGGCTGCGCAGCAACCGTGCCTCCAGCATGCCCGGCAGGGTGATGTCGCCTGCGTAGGGGCCTTCACCGCTCACCTTGTCCAGCGCGTCCTGCCGGGCGCGGTCGTTCAGTACCAGGTTCTGCCGTTGTGAATCGGGCATCAGTCCGCCGCCTCCACATCCGTCGCCAGCGACTGCGTCCGACGCTGTGCCGCCACCATCTCGATGGCCTCGATGATCGTCTGGTAGCCGGTACAGCGGCAGATGTTGGCGTCCAGCCAGTCGCGGATGGTCTGGCGGTCCGGTGACGGGTTCTCCGCCAGCAGCGCCGTCGCGGCGAGCACCATTCCCGGCGTGCAGTACCCGCACTGGAACGCGGAACAGGCGATGAAGGCCTGCTGGACATCGGTCAGCCCGGTCGCATCGCCGGACAGGCCCTTCACGGTGGTGACCTCCCGCTCCGCGACCAGGAAGGCGGGCGTCAGGCAGGCAGTCGTCGGGGTCCCGTCCACCAGCACCGTGCAGACCCCGCAGACGCCCTGGTCGCAACTGACCCGGACATCGACCTGTCCGAGCTGTTCCCGCAACAGGTCGGCCAGCATGGTACGGGGTTCGACCGCAGCGGTGCGTGCCACACCGTTCAGCCTGAACTTCAGGGCCATGAGATCGCTCATGCGGCCCTCGGCCTTGCAGACACGGCATTGCCCGCAAGCAGTCTCGAGAGCACGGTCGGGACCGCGCGGCGACGCCAGGCCCCGGAGATGTTGGCGCGCCTGCACATGATCGGCAGGCTGCTGCACCAGTCTTCGGCGACCCGGCGCGCCAGCGCCGCGTGAACCGGTAGACCGGTGCCGGGCTGGAGATCGAGCGGTGCCACGCGAGGCAGGTCGTGGGCACCGGCCACTGCGGCCAGCCACGCCCCGTCACCGCCATGGCCGACGGTGACCAGGAAACCGGGCAGGTGGGTCCTGTCATGGGCCAGGATCCGCGCCTGCAGGGGGATTCGCACCTCCGTCAGCAGGGCACCGATGGTGGCCGGCTTGGTGGAACTGGCGAGCCAGGCGGCAGGCAGTTCCAGGGGGCCGTCGATGGTGGCAAAGACCACCGTCGCCCCGGCAGCCATCAACACGGGCAGGATGTCGTAGTGCGCCTTGCGGGCCATCAGGTTGCCGCCGACCGTGCCCTGGTGGCGGATGCGCATGTTGGCGATCGGCGCCCAGGCCCGGGCGATGTCGGGCAGGCTGTCCCGCAGCAGGTCATGCCTTCCCAGCGTGTCCAGGCTGACGCCGGACCCGATCCGGACATGTCCGTCGGCGCGGGTGATGGTTCGCAGTTCTGCAACATCGCGCAGCAGAACGATATCCGTCCATTCCGCCCCGGCCTTCATGCCGTTCAGCAGGTCGATGCCACCGCCCATGTAGGCCGAATTGGGCAGGTCGGCACGCGCGGCCACAGCCTCCGCGACCGTGCCCGGCCGGTGCAGGCGGAAGGGCATGATGCGCTTCCGGCTTCTCGGAACAGGATCAATCATCGGCGCGTTGTCCCCGGCTCACAGGTAGATCGCCATCAGGTGATGGGCGGCATCGCAATTGACCATGCGGACCGTCTTGTTGCGGATCGCCAGGCCGTCATCGGTTTCCGCCAGGCGGTACAGGTAGCGACCGCCATAGACCGTCTGCTCCTCGACCCGGAATTCCAGCATCAGGAAGCAGGCGCTGACCTCGATGTCGCCATCGCCGTCGGGGGAGGGCGCGACCATCACGTTGGTGACAAGGTGCGCCGTGCGGGAAGGCGGGGTCTGGGCGTGAACCTCGGGGTGGCGCAGGCGCCGGACGCGCATCTGCATCATGGTCCTGTCGTCATACATGATCGACGCACGGGTATCGGGGTCGGTCTGGTCATCCGCGGTCGGGATCCAGTAGCTGCCGTCGTCGGTGAACAGGTCCATCCAGTCTTCCCAGCGCTTCTCGTCCAGCATCCGGGCTTCGGCAAACAGGAACTGTTCCACGGTCTCGCGGTCGGGCAGGTCGGCTGTCCGTGTTCTGGCCAAGGTGGCGGTCATCGTCATTCCCCTCACGCGCTCATGTTCTTCAGCCAGACGTCGTTGTATTGCTGACGCAGCACGAACTCGCTGGATCCCGGTGCCCCCAGGCCGCCGAAATTGTTCGGTGTCTCGACGCCCATGTGGCGCGCGAACATCACCCAGTCGGAGCCCTGTGCCTGCAGGCCCTCCTGCGCGCGTTCGAACACCGCGACGTCATCGGTCTGGATCATGGAGGCGGGCGAGTGTGTCGCCGCGACGGAGCGGATCGCGTAGCGGTTCCACGCATCCGGCGCACCCTTGAACAGGATGGGATAGATGCGGACCTCCGTGCGGTCCACGTCGATGGGCATGACCATCCGGAAGTGCTGTCCCATCGCCTGGAAGGTCAGGTTCGGATAGATCATGGAGTTGAAGCGGTCGTAGCTCAGGATCTCCCGGGTCCGTTCCGCGCCGTGGCGTTCGACCAGCATCGCCTTCAGTTCCTTGAAGGCCATGCCGTCCGGGTCGGGCACCTGCGGCACCGCCCCCTGGTAGCCATGTCCGTTCGCGAAGCCGTGCACGCCCATCGGATCGAAATCGACCGGGTTCTTCGTGCCGGGCTTGTAGAAGCTGGGACCGCCGCCGTGCCGGGAGAACTGCCGCCCCTGTTCGTCCAGTGTCGAATGGTGCGCGAACGGGGCGTGGTACAGGTCGACGCCATTGTCCATCTGCAGCTTCCAGTTGGCCCGGACGATGTAGCGGTTGCAGCCCGCCTGGGCCAGGATCTCCCCGTCCGGTGCGCGATCGCACAGATCGTCGATGCTGCCCTTGATCGGGCCGAGATGCTCGTCCAGCGACATGCCTTCGGAACTGAGGGACACGAAGATGAAGCCGCGATAGCTGTCGACGCGGGCCGGACGGGCCAGGTCGAGCGACGGGTCCTTCAGGAACTCGTCGCTGTAGCCGTCCCTGTAGGGGATGCCCGCCAGCTTGCCGTTCGTCCTATAGGCCCAGCCATGGTAGGGGCAGCGGAAACCGGCGCTGTTGCCTTCCGTCGTGGCGCACAGCTTCACGCCGCGATGGCCGCAGCGGTTGAACATCACATGGACCTTGCCGGCCTTGTCGCGGGTGATCAGTAGCGGCTGCCGACCGATGCGCGTGGTGATGTAGTCGTTCGGCTCCGGGACCTGGCTCTCGTGCGCCACGAATACCCACATGCGGCCGAAGATGCGTTCCATCTCCATCTCGAAGATGTCCGGATCCACATACAGGCGCCTGTGCACCCGGTCCGGCTGGACCATCGTCTGCAGATCGTCATTGGCATACATCGGTCTTGTTCTCCCGGGAGAGTTGGTCAGGAATCGGTTTCGGTCGGACGCAGGGCGCCGATGAGCGCGTCGCGCCAGATGAAGGCGCTCAGCAGCAGGCCGGCCACAAGCAGGCCAAGCCCCAGCAGCCGCAGGTCGGTGGACGGGACGATCAGCAGGACTCCGGCCATGCCGTGCAGCACACGCTCGATGAGGGTCAGGCGCGTGAACATCCAGCCCTGCACGCCCGATGCGATCAGCAGTGCGCCGGCAAAGGATGCGATCACGGCCCAGATGCTGAAGACCTCGCCTTCGAGCAGCAGCAGGCTGGGCGAACCGACGATCAGGAAGGGCATCAGGTAGGCGATCAGCCCCATCTTCATGGCGGTGAAGGCCGTTGCCCAGATGTTGGCGCCTGCGATCTGTGCCGCGGCGAAGACCGCAAGGCAGACCGGCGGGGTGATGTGCGACAGCAGTGCCGCGTAGAAGACGAACATGTGCGCAGTCAGGCGGTCGATCCCGATCTCCATCAGCGCGGGCACGCCGATCACGGAGACCAGCATGAAGGCCGCCACCGTGTTCATCCCCATGCCGAGGACGAGACAGGCGAGCACGATGCAGACCAGCACCAGTCCGAACTGCCCGCCCGCCAGCGCGATGATGGCGCTGCTGGCATTCAGGGCGAGACCGGTCATCGTGAAGGTGCCGATGATCAGGCCGACAGCCGCACAGGTCGCCAGGATCATCAGCGAATTGCGGGCGCCCAGGATCAGGGCCGAGACGATCTCCTGCGGGCCGAGGCGTGTCTCCGGACGGCACCAGCTGACCGCGACGATCAGGCAGACCGCGAAGAAGGCGGCGCGCAGCGGCGACATGCCGGTCGTCAGCAGCACGATCAGGGCAATCATCGGGATCATCAGGTGGCCGCGCCGGCGCAGCACGGGGCCGAGCTTCGGCTTCTCGTCCAGCGGCATGCCCTTCATGCCGGTCTTGACCGCCTCCAGGTGGATGAACCAGAGCAGGCTGAGAAAGAACAGGGCGGCAGGCAGGATACTGGCAACGATGATGGTCGGGTAGGAGACACCGGCATAGGCAGCGACGATGAAGGCGGCCGCACCCAGCACCGGCGGCATCAGCTGCCCGCCGTTGGACGCCAGCGCCTCGATCGCGCCGGCCGTGGCGCGGCGGTACCCCAGGCGTGCCATCATCGGGATCGTGAACTGCCCGGTCGTGTAGACGTTCGCCACCGATGAGCCGGTGACCGATCCGACCATTGCCGACGCCAGCACGCCGACCTTGCCCGGCCCGCCGCGCGTGTGTCCGGCAAGGGCCGAGACCAGCTCGACGAAGAAGTCCGCAGCCCCGGCCCGCTCCATGAACGCGCCGAAGATGATGAAGACGACGATGTAGGTGGCAGCGACCCCGAGTGCGGTGCCCCAGATTCCGTCGACGGTCAGGTACATGAAGTCGATGATGTGGATCATGGAGAAGCCACGGTGCGAGATCATGCCATCGGGCAGGAACTCGCCGAGATAGGCGTAGGCGAGCGCCCCCACCGTGCCAATCACCAGTACCCAGCCGGTGAGCCGCCGCGTCGCCTCCAGCACCAGGGCGATGCCGATGAATGACAGCACGATCTCGAGCGTCGTCGGGGCGAAGGCGGTTGTCAGTGGCCAGCGGTTTGCCAGGTAGTCGGGCGAGAACGCGATGTAGCCGAACGCTGGCAGGCAGAGCGCGGCCAGAAGCCAGTCGTACCACGGCACCGTGCGTGGCTGGTCCTCATCCTCCGCCAGGGAGACTCCGGAGGCGGGGATCACCAGGAAGACCAGCGCGAGGCCGACCAGCAGGGGAAACGCGCGCTGGGTGAAGGGATAGTACGTGCCGTCGAAGGCGGTGAAGAGGTGGAACCCGGCCAAAGTGACACCAAGGCTGCCGGTCAGCAGACGGATCAGTCCGCCCCGTCCCAGTCCCGTGATCACCGACGTCTCGCGACGAATCGTGTCGGTCAGGCGGTCGGCCAGGGAAAGCTGGGTCGGAGCGGTCATGATCTGCCAATCTGGATGCGGGTTGCGGGAGAAGGGGACCGGTCAGTCGAGGTAGCCCATTTCCCTGTAGTACCGCTCGGCACCCGGGTGCAGCGGCACGGCACCGACGTCCTTCCACGCCACCTTGGGGTCGTAGAACATGTGCTGCGGATGCACCGCGTGGAACTTGGCCGTGTTGTCGGCCAGCGCCTTGGTCATGGCATAGACCAGGTCATCCGACATCGCGGTGCGCACACCGAACCCGACGACGGTGACGGGGGTCCAGTAGGCCTCGTTGGTGCCGTTGTTGCCGTCATAGATGCCGGCCGGCACTTCCATCACGCCCTGGCCGAACTGGTCGGCGACGGTCTGCGCCACCTTCTGGCTGATCGGGACCAGGACAAAGGGCTGCTTCGCGCCGATCTTGATGTACTGGTGGTGCGGGTAGTAGGAGCCGCCGGTGAACCACATGTCCGCCTGGCCGTCCATGACCATCTGCACGCCATCGGAATGGGAGGTGAAGATGATCTTGCCGCCGAAGGACTCGATCTTCTCCCGTGTCAGGCCATAGCCGTCGAGAATTGCCAGCGCCTGGGCCGTGGCGAGCTGCGTGCGCTCGAACATGGCGATCCGCACCGGGATCTCGTCCGTCAGGATCTGCTCGAAGGAGGTCACGCCGCTGGCGACGGTGGCGACCGCCTGGGCCGCACTCGGTCCGCGCACGGCGGCGAGCATGCGGAAATCATACTTGGTGCCGCCGGGGCCTTCGCCGCGATAGGCCTGGGTCGCCAGCGCGTTCTCCAGCACCGCGACATCGGCGAGGTTCGATCCGGCCTGCAGCCGTTCGACGTTGGCCCAGCCCCCGCCGGGAATGACCGTCGTGTTGGCGTCGGCGATGTCCGACTTGATGTATTCGGCAAAGGCCGCCGCAGCCTTGAAGTAGCCGCCACCGGGCGAACCGGCGGTGATGGTGATCTTCTCGGCCAGCGCCGCGGACGAGGCCAGTCCCACCGTCGTTGCGACAATCGCGGCGGCCAGTCTGCGATTCTGCCGGATCAGGATATTGAGCATCTCGATTTACCTCACCTGTGGGGTGAAGCCTGGCATCGGCAGGGGACGGAAAGGGTCCATCGAAGGGATGACGCGCTCACCTGAAACGCCGACCTGGGCTTCTCGATACCCAGGATTGTTTCGGGCATATTGCAGCGCAGCAAATCGAAATACTGAATGGCGACATTCGCCGTATCTATAGGCTGACCCTATGGGGCAGCTATCGCGCTGCCGGGATCAGGCCGGCTCCAGCTGCATCCGGGATGCGGCCTCGCGCTCGGCCAGGTCGGTGAAGCACTTGATGATCCGGCTGGATGCCCGCTCGGCCAGGCAGACGACATCGACGGTGGCATCGCATTCCAGGTCCGATATCGGCAGTACGTCCACCGTGTCGGAGGGAATATGGCCTTCCTCGAAGATCACGCCGATGCCCAGGTTCCGCTGTACTGCGGCGACGATGCCCTCCCGGCTGCCGATCTGGGCCGACCACTTGAGATGCAGCCCGTCACGGCGCGCGGCATGTTCCAGGCAGGCGCGTACCGCCGAGCCGCTCTCGCGGCAGATCAGCGGTTCCTGCGCCAGTTCCTGGAGCGTCACGGCATGACGCCCGGTCCAGCCATGCTGTTTCGGCAGCAGCACGACCAGGCGCCGCTTCCTGAACTTCAGGCAGTGATAGGTGTCGTCGTAATTCATGCCGGACATGATCGCGACATCGATGTCGTGGGACTGAAGCTGGTCCTTCAGGCTGTCGGAGTTGGAGAAGACAACGCTGACATCGATGCCGGGATAGCTCTCGCGCATCGTCGCCGTCAGGTCGATGGCATCGAACGGGCCGTAGGTGCCGATCCTGAGCCGCCCGTTGCGCAGTTCCCGGGCGCTGGCGAGGAACTCCCGGCACTCACGCTGCATCCCCTGCCATTCGTCCACCATGCGGAAGAGGATGCTGCCGGTCTCGGTCAGGCGCGCGCCCGACGTCGAGCGGAGAAACAGTTCGACGCCATAGGTTCTTTCCAGTTCGCGTACCTGCGTGGTGATCGTTGGCTGGCTGACGTTCAGTTGCCGTGCGGCGCCTGTGAAGCTGCCTGCCTGTCCAACGGCGTGAAATGCCCGGGCCTGTGTCGGTGTCATAGCCTCACCCTATCGAGAGCATAGAGTATTCGGATTTGCCAAGTGACGTGTCCGGGCAAATCCTGTGATCGCCGCGGATCGCCGCTTGTGGCTGATACCCGATGGCAGCAAGACCTGTGCCTACCGGCGACAGCACCGGCAGTTGCCAGGCAAGCGACTGTGAGAAAAGGCGAATTCAGTGCCCGAGCTGAGAGCAATTCGATTGATGCGGGCGATGCCATGCCTTCGGATTGCGCAGTATCTGGGCAAAACTTGTGCGTGCCCAGGAAACAGCCAGAGGCGGTGGGCACGCCGAACCTACCCGGCGCACACTTGAAACCAGGAGCCTGAAACATGTCCAAACCGCTCTCCAGCGAACAGGTCCAGCACTATGAGTCCGAGGGGTTCGTGAAGGTGTCGGGACTGTTCGCCCGTGACGAGATCGACCTCATCCTCGAGGCGGCCCTTGCCGATGAGAAACTGAAGCGAGCGGCCTACTCCCGCACCGACCGGGAGGGCAACGAGACCCGGATGACGGTCTGGGACGAGATGGGCGACGACATATACAGCGTCGCCATGCGCAGTCGCCGCGTCGCCGATGCTGTCGAGCAGCTGATCGGGGAGCCGGTCTGTCATTACAATTCGAAGCTGAATGCCAAGGAGCCGAAGGTCGGTGGCAGCTGGGAATGGCACCAGGACTATGGCTATGCCTACGGCTATGGGGTGCTGGCACCGAAGATGGCGACCTGTTTCGTCTCGCTGGACCCGTCGAACCGGGAGAATGGGTGTATCGAGATGTTGGCCGGTTCGCACCTGCTCGGCCGGATCGATCATGATTTTGTCGGCAAGCAGTATTGCGCCGACCAGGACCGCGTCGCGGTGGCCGAGAAGCGCCTGTCCGTCGTGCCCTGCGAACTGGATGCCGGGGATGCCGTCTTCTTCCACTGCAACACCCTGCATCGCTCCAGCGCGAACCGGTCGGACCGTCGTCGCTGGGCTCTGATCACCGTGTTCAATGCCCTGTCGAACCTGCCGTTCAAGGAGGGGCCGCATTCCGGGCTGCATCGGGTCGACAAGCTTGATGATGATGTCCTGCGCACCTGCAAGGGCCGACTGAGCGCGACCGACAAGGTATTCCAGGGACAGGCCTACAACCCCGCCGCCTGATCCCCCGACACCACGCCGAATTCCTCCGACCAGACGGGCGTGGCAGGGCCGGAAGGCCTTGCTGCGCCCGTTCTGCGTCTGGCCTGTCCGCGCATAGGCGAACTCTATGACCCGATATGAAATATGAATTTGTGCGGTGCGGCATCGCAACGGAGCATTTGACTGCAAGAGACCTGATCAAGTTCGCCAGCCAGTTCGCCAGCCGGAGCCAGGACAATGACCGCATCCGCCGCCACAGGCACCACGTCGCAAGCCCGGAACGGGCAGCTCGCCGCGGCCATTCGGGTCAATCCACTGGACGCCCCGCTCGGATGCGTCATCAGTGGCGTCGATCTGTCGGAGATGCCCGATGGCGCCACGGCCGGGGTCATCCGGGACGCGTTCCTGGAGCACAGGCTGATCGTCTTTCCGGACCAGGAGCTGGACGAGGCGGCACTGGTCCGGATCAGCGACCTGTTCGGTGAGCCGGTCGTGCATCATGTCGGTGAATATCTGGATCCGGCCTTTCCGCAGATCATGCGGCTGTCGAACAACACCGTGGACGGCAAGCCGCTGGGTGCGCCGAACAATGGCATCTACTGGCATTCCGACCAGATCTTCCGCGAACGGCCGATGCTGGCGACATTGCTCTACGGCGTCAGGACACCGACAACGACCGGCGGGGACACGCTGTTCTCCGACATGTATGCAGCCTTCGAGGCGCTGCCGGCGGAGATGCAGGAGAAGCTGCTCTCGCTGAAGGCCGTGCACAGCTTCGTGGCCAGTTACGAGCGCAACTACATCCGTGCACGCACGCTCAGCGACAAGGAGAAGGCCGAGAATCCGGATGTGGTTCATCCGGTCGTCCGCACGCATCCCGAAACGGGGCGCAGGTCGCTGTTCGTCGATCCGGATTCCGTCACGGAGATCCTGGGCGTCAGTGCCGAGGAGAGCGCGGAACTGCTCTCCTTCCTGTTCGCCCATATCGAGGATGAGCGTTTCGTCTATCGCCACGCCTGGCAGCAGGGCGACCTGGCAGTCTGGGACAATCGCTGCCTGATGCATTGCGCCACCAGCTACGACGAGACCAGCGAGATCCGCCTGATGTTCCGAACCCAGACCCAGGGGGATCGACCGGTCTGATGGGGTATGATGCAGCAACACACACATCTGCGCCGACTCTTGCGCTGGGCGGCTCGCCGCGCCGGCTGGAGGACGAACGGTTCCTGCGCGGGCAAGGGGCCTACCTGGACGATCTTGAGGATTCCGGAGCACTTGTTGCACTGGTGATCCGGTCCGATTGCCCCCATGGCCGGATCACACGCTTCGACACTGCGGCAGCCCTTGAACTGGATGGCGTGGCGGCGGTCCTGACCGGCAAGGACGCCGTCGCTGACGGGCTGGGCGTCATCCCGCCGAACAACGTGCCGACGCTGAAGGGCGCGCCGCTGGAGGTCACAGGGCCTGAAGTGCGCATCCTTCCCGACGATGTGGTCCGACATGTCGGTGAAGCGGTTGGCCTCGTGTTGGCAAGGGACCTGCCAACGGCGGAGGCGGCGCGCGATCTCGTCGAGATCGACTACGAACCGCTGCCCTTTGCGCTCTCGCCGGTCGATGAGGCGGCAGAGATCGGATACAGCCTGCATCACGGCGATGCGGCGGCAACGGATCGCGCTTTCGAGGCGGCGGCCCACCGGGTCACGATCCGGCTCGTCAACCAACGGGTTGCCGCCGCGCCGATGGAGACCCGCAGCGCGATTGCCCGCCCGACAGCCACCGGTCACATGCTGCTGACGGGCACGCAGGCGCCGCACCTGACGCGCAACGTGCTGGCGCAGGACATGTTCGGCCAGTTGCCGGAAAGCCTTCGGCTGGTCACGCCGGACACGGGCGGCGGCTTCGGTACCAAGGCACCGATCTACCGGGAGCAGGCGCTGGTGCTCTGGGCCGCGCGCCGTCTCGACGTGCCGGTGAAATGGGTCGCGAGCCGCAACGAGGGGTTCCAGTCCGACGCGGCAGGCCGCGACATGATCTGGTCGCTGGAGCTTGCCCTGGATGATGGGGGACACTTCCTCGGCCTGCGTGCCGAGGTCCAGGCGAACCTGGGGGCTTACCAGTCGCTGTTCGGCGCGGTTCCGGCCAATGTCGGGCTGGCGGCGCTGGGCGGTGTCTACCGGATCCCGACCGTCGATATCCGCTCCGCCGGATACTTCACACACACCACGCCCGTCGATGCCTATCGCGGCGCCGGACGACCGGAAGCGATCTATGCCCTCGAATGCCTGATCGGGAAGGCTGCACGGCAGCTCGGACTTTCCGGCTTCGACCTCCGCCGCAGGAACCTGATTCCCCGCGACGCCATCCCGTTCCGCACGGTGATGGGCGCAACCTACGATTCGGGTGACTTTCCGGCGGTGCTCTCCGCCGCGGAAGAGGTATCGGGCTTCGCAAGCTTTCCCGAGCGCAGGTCCGACAGCGAGGCAAGCGGCCTTCTGCGTGGCTTCGGCGCGGCTGCCTATGTCGAACGCGCGGCAGGCGGCGCGGAGGAGGGGGCGCGCATCGAACTGGACGATGCAGGCGGCGCCGACGTAATGGTCGGCAGCATGACCGCCGGACAGGGGCACGCAACGGCCCATATCCAGCTCGTCTCGGAACGGTTGGCACTGGACCCGGCGCGGATCAGGTTTCACCAGGGTGACACGGACCGGGTCGCGCGCGGTGTCGGCACGTTCGGGTCGCGATCCCTCGCAGTCGGCGGATCGGCGCTGCACCGGGCGGTGGACACGCTGGTCGAGAAATTGAAACCCGTCGCGGCGGCGGTCCTCGAATGCGCCGAGGCGGACATCGGTTTCGAGAAGGGCGTGTTCTCGATCACGGGTACTGATCGCAGGGTGCGCGCGACCGAACTGGCGCGCCTGGCACATGCGGATCGCCTGCCGGGGGGGCTGGATTGCGACCCCTCCGCCGACGGTGCCTTCCAGCCGGCCGAACCGACCTACCCGAACGGCATGCACACCGCCGAGGTCGAGATCGATCCCGATACGGGGACGGTACGGCTGGTGCGGTACGCCGCGGTCGATGATTTCGGCAACGA
The DNA here is from genome assembly GCA_965228535.1 of Minwuia sp. Lineage (GTDB taxonomy): Bacteria > Pseudomonadota > Alphaproteobacteria > Minwuiales > Minwuiaceae > Minwuia. Next base: position 1,675,756 of record CBDDHU010000004.1, read on the forward strand.
GATCAACCCGATGCTGGTTGACGGGCAGGTCCATGGCGGCGTGGGGCAGGGGGCCGGACAGGCGCTGATGGAACAAGTGGTCCACGACCCGGACAGCGGGCAGCTGATCACCGGCAGTTTCCTGGATTACGCGATGCCACGGGCCGCCGACTTTCCCGACATGACGCTGTCGCGCGCGCCCACGCCCTGCCTGAACAATCCGCTGGGGCTGAAGGGCTGCGGCGAGGCCGGTGCCATCTGCGCACCGCCCGCGATCATGATCGCGATCATGGATGCGCTTGCGCCGCTGGGCGTCAGCCACGTGGACATGCCTGCAACACCCTTCAACGTCTGGCGCGCCATACAGGCTGCGGGAAAGGCAGACGCATGATCAGGCTCCGGCAAGTGATGGGCGATGACCCGGTGGTGCCCGTGATCGACTTCACGCCCTTCCGCGAAGGCAATGCGATTGCCCGTCGGCGGACCGCTGACGAGATCGACGCCGCCTGCCGCTCGATCGGCTTTCTGGTCATCGGCGGACATGGCATCCCGCAGGAACTCATCGACAGGGCCTTCGCGATCTCGCGCGAATTCTTTGCCCAGCCAGAGACGGCCAAGGTGCAGGCGGCTCCGCCGGACAAGACGGTTCCACGCGGCTACCAGGCTTTCGCAACGAAGCGTCTGGCTGCGACGCTGGGCATCGAGACCCCGCCCGACCTGCGCGAACAGTTCTTCATGGGACCGCCGGAGGATCACGGCGAGATGGTTGCCACGTTCCCGGAAGCGGCCCGGTTCTACGCCCCGAACATCTGGCCCGATGCGCCGGTGGGCTTTCGCGAGACGATGACCGGCCTCTACAGGGCGTTCGAGCGTTTGGGCAGTGAGTTGATGACGGCGTTCGCCCTCGGGCTCGACCTTCCGGAGGATTATTTCGCCAGCCGTATCGACCGGCATTTCAGCACCGGGACGACCAACCTGTATCCGGCCCTGACGACACCACCCGACGAGGGACAGCTGCGCACCGGGATGCACACCGATTTCGGCAGCCTGACCCTGCTGCTGCGCTCGGAAACGGCTGGCGGATTGCAGGTTCAGGGCGACGACGGGGAGTGGCATGACGTGCCGGACATTCCCGGCACGCTGGTTGTGAATATCGGCGACATGATGGCCCGCTGGACCAATGACCAATGGCGCTCCACGCTGCATCGCGTCGCCAACCCGCCCACCGTTGACGGCACGCAGCCGGCGCGGCAGTCCATGGCCTACTTCCTTCACCCGAACTACGACAGCATGGTGGAGGCCCTGCCCGGTTGCGTCACCGTGAGCCACCCCGCCGCCTATCCGCCGATCATGGCGGGCGAGCACATGCGCGAAAAACTGGTGAAGCGTGTTGTCTGAAGCGCTCACCATATCGCCCGATCTCGCCAAGTCCGCGCCTTGCCTGACAGGACAACTGGCGGAATGGTGCGTCGGCATGCGTGACGAGGTCTTGCCGTACGAGGTGCTTGCGGACACGAAACTGCGGCTGCTGGATACGCTGGGCCTGATCCTGGGGGCGGCGGACACCCCCATCGGTCAAGCGGTGCGGACAGCCGCGCTGGAGATGGGTTCCGGGTCGGAAGCGTTCTCGCTCGGCACTGGCGATGCGTTGCCTGCTGGCCTCGCCGCCCTGATCGACGGCACGCTGGCCCATGCCGCCGATTTCGACGACACGCACGACCTGTCCGTCGTGCACCCAAGTGCCGCCATCGTGCCGATGGCGCTTGCGCTGGGTCAGGCGCGGAAGCTCACAGGGCTTCAGGTGCTCAACGCCATCGCCATCGGCAACGAGATCAATTGCCGGATCGGCTCGGGCGCGCCGGGCGGGTTTCACAGCCACGGCTTCCATCCCACCAGCGTGGTCGGCACGCTTGCCGTTGCCATCACGGCAACGGTGCTGACCGGCGGGACGGCGGCGCAGGCGGTGCACGCGGCCGGCATCGCCGGCAGCCAGGCGGCGGGGTTGATGGAAGCCTTTGCCGACGGTACCTGGTCCAAGACCCTGCATCCGGGCTGGGCCTGCCATGCCGGCATGGCCGCGGCGGCGCTGGCAAGGGCAGGGTTCACCGGCCCGGCCTCCATCCTGGAGGGGCGTTTCGGCCTCTACCGCTCCCACGTTCAGGACACCGGTTATCCCTTTGATCTGGATGCCGTGACCAATGGCCTGGGCACGCGCTGGACGATGCTTGACTGCTCCTTCAAGCCGTATCCCTGCGCCCATGCGATCCATCCCTTTGTCGATGCCGCGCTGGCGATCCATCAGCGGAACGGTGTGCAGGCAGACCGGGTAACGGCCATCCGCGCCCTTGTCGGACCCACCTACCAGCCGCTGATCTGCGAACCCATGCAGGCAAAGCGTGCGCCGCTGACGCCGACGCATGCCCGCGCCAGCCTGCCCTATGCCGTCTGCGTGGCGCTGCATCGCGGAGCCCTGGGGCCGGATGACTATGCGGAGGACAGGATCAGTGACGCGACGGTCAGGTCACTGGCCGAGCGCTTCACCTACGCGACCGACGAGGTCAGCGCACCGGCCGGTTTCCGGGGGGTGCTGGAAGTCACGATGGCTGACGGTGTCGTTCACAGTCATGTCGAGCCGGTCAATCGCGGCAGCCGGGTCAATCCCATGTCCTCCGCGGAGATGGTCGGCAAGTTCCGCCTGGGTGCCGCACGGCATGACCGGAGCGCGCAGAACCACATCATCGAATCCATCGCGACGCTGGAAGAGGCCGCTTCGATTACCGGGCTGGTACGCGCATGTCAGTAGATCTCGCACGTGATTTCATCGGCTACGGACCGACCCCGCCTGATCCTCGCTGGCCCGGTGGTGCGCGTCTCGCCATCAACTTCGTGCTGAACTACGAGGAAGGGTCCGAACCAAGTCACCCGGACGGGGACGGCGTGTCCGACTCCGGCCTGACCGAGCTGGGAACCGCCGCGTCCGGCATCTCGGGCCGGGACCTCGCCGCGGAATCCATGTTCGAATATGGCGCGCGCGTCGGGGTCTGGCGCCTGCTCCGGCTGTTCCGTGAACGCGACATGCCGCTCACGGTCTTTGCCTGCGCCCAGGCCATGGAACGGAACCCGGCAGTGGTCGATGCCATCGTCGAGGCCGATCACGACATCTGCGCGCACGGGCTGCGCTGGATCAAGCACACCGATCTGGACGAGGCTGAGGAGCGCCGCCAGATCGCCCGGGCCTTCACGATGATCAGGGACCTGACGGGCACGGCGCCGGGTGGCTGGTACTGCCGCTACGCGCCCGGCCTGAACACGCGGCGGCTTGTCGTCGAACATGGCGGTTTCACCTATGACAGCGACTCCTATGCCGACGAGCTGCCCTTCTGGAAGGTGGTTCAGGGCGCGCCGCACCTGGTTGTGCCCTATTCGCTGACCACGAACGACACCAAGTTCGTCCGTGGCGGCATGTCGGTTGGCGGACAGTTCACGACATTCCTGCGCGACAGCGTCGAGATGCTGGTCGAGGAAGGTGCGACGCATCCGAAGATGATGTCGGTCGGGCTGCATGCGCGTGTCATCGGCCATCCGGCGCGCGCGCGGGCGCTGGCGGCCTTTCTCGACGAGATGGCCGCACGTGATGATGTCTGGATCGCCCGCCGTATCGACATCGCGCGCCACTGGATGGCGCAGCATCCCGCACCCGCCGACGCGGGAGGTCGGGCATGAGACTCGTCGCCTATCTTCCCGACATGCAGCCGGAACTGCGTTCGGCCTTCGCCGGTGCGCCGGACATCGACCTGGTGCTGGCGGATGACGAGGATGCCTTCGTGGAGGCGCTGCCCGGCGCCCGTGCCGCTGCCCTCTACAGCGGTTCCTACAATGAACGGCTTGCCGGATGCCTTTCCCGATGCCCGGAGCTGGGCTGGCTGCAGGCCGGATCGACAGGCTATGACCGGCTGCTGGAGTTCGGCGTCCCGGACAGTGTGCGGATCTCGACGGCCGGGGCTCTCTGGGCCGGTACGGTGGCGGAACATGCGCTGGCCCTGATCCTTGGGCTGCTGCGGCGCTTGCCGCTGGCGGAGGCCCAGAACGCGGGCGGTCGCTGGAACCGAGAGACCATCCGCCATTCGGTCAGCGTCCTGGAGGGTGCGCGCGTCGCCATCATCGGCATGGGGGCCATCGGTCAGGCCATTGCCAGCCGCATCGCGGCATTCGGCGCGACCATCGTTGCCGTTGTCCGGCACCCGGAAGCCGTCACCCGCGACGTCCGTGACAAGGCGGATGCCGTCACAGACATGGCCGGTCTGCTGCGGCAGCTCGACAGCATCGATGTCGTCGTGCCGGCGGTGCCGCTCAACGCCGGGACGGAGAGGCTGATCGATGCCGGTTTCCTTGGCCGGATGAAACCGGGGGCGCTGCTGATCAACATCTCGCGCGGCGGGGTTGTCGAAGAAGCGGCCCTGGTGGACGTGCTGGCAAGCAAGCGGATCGGCGGCGCCGGGCTGGATGTCTTCGAGACCGAGCCGTTGCCGCCCGGAAGCCCGCTCTGGTCCTTCGACAACGTCATCCTGACACCGCATGTCGGTGGCTTCGGTGATCCCCGACGACTGGCCACGCTGGCGCAGCTGATCTTCGAGAACGCGCAGCGCTTCGCCAGCGGTGAAGCCCTTGCCAACGAGATCCGGCGCCCTTGCCCCGAAGTGAAGCCCGACCTGCTGACGGAGACCTGCTCATGACCGTTCGCTGGGATCTGATGCTGATCCCCTCTTTCCTGTTCACCTTCATCCTGCTGGCGGTTTCCCAGGTCCTGTTCCTGGAAGGCAGCTTCTACAAGGACCTCGGCCTGGGCAGGACCGGGGACAGCTTCGACCTGGTGAACTATGTCCGGGTCTTCACGGACGGCTTCTATCTCACGACCCTGTGGATCACGATCAAGGTCTCGGCGCTGGCCACCATCTGCACCCTGCTGTTCAGCTTTCCGGTGGCCTACGTCATCGCGCGGATGCGGTCGAGCTGGGGCATGATCCTGCTGTCGGGGATCGTGGTCTCCACCTTCATCACCATCGTGATCAAGGTCTTCGGCATCATCATCATCTTCTCTGCCGATGGCTGGCTGAACCGGTTCCTGATGTCGTCCGGCATCACGACGGAGCCCTATTCGATCATCGGCACCCAGGAAGGGGTAGTGATCGGGCTGATGTACTTCACGCTCGGGTTCGGCGTGCTGACGCTCTACAGCGTGGTGCAGACCATTCCGAGGTCGCTGGAGGAAGCCGCCGAGATCCATGGCGCCAGCCGCCCCCGGATGTTCCTGCGCGTGATCCTGCCGCTGGCCATGCCGGGCCTCGTTGCGGGCGGCCTGATGGTCTTCAACATGTGCATGGGGGCGTTCACGTCCGCCGCGCTGCTGGGCGGGGGAAAGGTCTTCACCCTGCCGGTCCTGATCCAGCGCACGATCATGATGGAAGTGAAGTACTCGATGGCCGGCACGCTCGCCGCGGTGCTGCTGGTGGCGGTCATCCTGATCAACGTGCTCTCGATCCTCCTGATCCGCCGAATGCGCGCAGCACGGGGGGTACTGGCATGAGCACCCGGCAGGACGGCCTGATGGCCGCGGACACGATAGGCGCCACACCGGCAGCCCGCGCAGGCGCGGCAGGCAAGGCCATGCGCTGGCGCAGCCGCCAGGCCGTGAACTTCTGGCTGAAGTGGGTCATGGTGGTGCTTGCCTATGTCTTCCTGCACGCGCCCCTGATCGTCGTCATCGGAGCCTCGTTCAATGGCGGTGGCGAATATGCCGCCATCGAGTTCCCGCCCGCATCGCCGTCGATCGAGTGGTACTTCGAGATCCCGATGCAGCAGTTCGAGGCCCTGGGGCTGAGCTTCGCGCTCGCCAGCCTCGCGGCCTTCTCGGCGGTCGTCATCGGCGTGCCGGCGGCGCTGGGCCTGGTCCGGTCGAACCTGCCGGGCAAGACACTGATCGGCATCGTCTTCCGCTCGCCGCTCCAGATCCCCGCCGTGGTCAGCGGCATCGCCTTCCTGCAGATGTACTACCTGATCGGTGACGCCACCGGCTTCTTCGCCCAGGGCAGTTTCATCGGCCTTGCCATCGGCCACATCTTCATCGCCATTCCCTATGTCGTGGGCACCGTCGTTGCCGTGCTGCAGCGCTTCGATCACCGGCTGGAAGAGGCCGCGCTGAGCCTGGGTGCGAGCCGCTGGCGCACGTTCAGGCGCGTGACCCTGCCGGTGATCATGCCCGGCGTCTACGCCGGTGCGCTCTACGCCTTCATGGTGTCGTTCGGCGATGTGCCGCTTTCCATCTTCCTGACCGCCCCGGGCTACGTGACCTACCCGGTCGAGCTGTTCTCCGCGCTGGAGAACGATTTCGACCCGTCGATCCTCGCCTCCGGGACGCTGGTCATCATGTTCTGCCTGCTGGTCATGATCGTGGTTCAGCGGGTCGTCGGCCTGGACGCACTTCTCAAGATCGGCGGCACAGGAAAGGGACGCTAGATCCCCCGTGCCGAAGCTGGGAGGCCCCGTCCCCTAGGGGACAGCAACAGAGGAGACTGGAGATGTCGAGTTCGATGAAGTGGAGAGGGCTTGCTGCGCTTTCCGCACTGGCGATCTCTGTCGGCCTGGGTCCCGTGGCCCTGGCGGATGGCAAGTTCGATGGCGTGACCTTGCGCATTGCCACGTGGGGTGGCTCCAACAAGGCCGCGATCGAGGATTCCATCGTGCCGAAGTTCGAGGCCCTGGGCGGCAGGATCGAGTTCGTCACCGGCAGTCCGCAGGCGAACTTCGCCAAGCTGATCGCCGCACGCGGTCGCGCACCGTTCGACGTGATGGAGATCCTGGATGCGCAGCTGCCGGACTTCGCACAGACCGACTACCTGGCCAGGATCGACCTGTCGAAGGTGCCGAACACGAGGTACCTGGAGGACTGGTCCTACAACGAGATGGGCATGGCGTCGTGGCTGACGCAGGAAACCATCTGCTACAACACCGAGAAGTTCGCCGAACTCGGCATTCCGGCGCCGACGACCTATCGCGACCTGGCAATCCCTGAACTGAAGGGACGGATCTCCATTCCGGACATCACGTCCGGCGGTGGTCTGGCCAACTTCGCGGCGATCAGCATCGCGGCGGGTGGCGACCTGAAGAACGTGAAGCCCGGCATCGACCTGATCCGGGACATGAACGTGCTGAAGTTCTGGTCGCGCGGTGGTGAGACAGTGACCCAGTTCCAGACCGGCGACATCTACGCCGCAGTGGTGCATGCGGGCTGGTGCGTCCGTGCCAAGAATGCCGGTTCCCCGGTGCAGACGGTTCACCCCGTCATCAAGGAAGGTGTTGTGGGCGTCCAGAAATATGGCCGCCTGGGCATCATGAAATCGTCCTCGAACTACGAGGCCGCGCTCTGGTACGTGAACGAGTTCGTCGGCATCGACAACCAGTTCACGCTTGCCACGCAGACCGGTGTCTTTCCGACCAACAGGGAAGTTGTCGCCAGGCTCGGCTCCGATCCCGTGCTCAAGCAGATGCTCGAACTCGATCCCGGGATGCTCGGGAAGCAGCTCCGCATCGACTACTCCGAAGTCAACATAAGCGACTGGGTCGACCAGTGGACCCGGGCAATCGTGACGAACTGAAGGCCTGCGCCGCGGCAGTGGGGCGGCCATTGCTGCGGCGACTCCCATGACCCCGAACAGGAAGGGAAGCTAACCATGACCAAGAAATCCATCATCAACCTGGCAGGCGGACTGGCGATTGCCGGCATCGTCGGCGCCATCGCCCTCCCGGCCGCAGCGGACGGCAAGTTCGACGGCGTGACCCTGCGCGTGGCCACCTTCGGCGGCTCCTGGAAGGAGAGCCTCGACGCCACCATCACCCCCAAGTTCGAGGCGATGGGCGGCAAGATCGAGTACGTCACCGGCAGCCCGCAGGCGAACCTCGCCAAGCTGATCGCCGGACGCGGCCGCGCACCGTTCGATGTCATGGAGATCCTGGATGCCCAGGTGCCTGACTTCGCCGCAACGGACTTCCTGGCGACGATCGACCTGTCGAAGGTGCCCAACACCCAGCACCTGGCCGACTTCCAGTACAACGACAAGATGGTCGCGTCCTGGAACACGCAGGAAACCATCTGCTACAACAAGGACAAGTTCGCCGAACTCGGCATCACCCCGCCGACCACCTACAGCGACCTCGCCGTGCCCGAGCTGGAGGGTCGTATCTCGATCCCGGACATCACCTCCGGTGGCGGCCTGGCGAACTTCGGTGGCTTTGCCTATGCCGCTGGTGGTGACGAGGTGAATGTCGGCCCCGGCATCGAGCTGATCAAGAGCCTGAAGGCCCTGAAGTTCTGGTCGCGTGGTGGCGAGACGGTCACGCAGTTCGGCAGTGGCGACATCTATGCCGCCGTGGTCCATGCGGGCTGGTGCGTGCGCGCCAAGAATGCCGGATACCCGGTCACCAGCGTGCACCCGGTCATCAATGCCGAGATCAAGGGCGTGGCCAAGGAGGGCTGGCTCGGCGTGATGGAATCCAGCGAGAACAAGGAAGCCGCCGTCTGGTTCATCAATGAATATGTCGGCTACGACTTCCAGTACCGCGCGGCCACCAAGAACGGTGTCATGCCCGTCAATCAGGAAGTGATCGCGAAGCTGGGCGAGGACGCGCTGCTGGCGGAGATGCTGGAGCTTGATCCCGCAATGATCGCGAAGGCGCTCCGCGTCGATTACGCGAAGGTCGATACCAGCGACTGGATCGACCAGTGGAACCGCATGGTCTCCAGCCAGTAGCCGATCACCGGCACGGCCGGATTGATCACCCTCTCGAATATCAGGAGCAGTACTGCAGATGTCCAAGGTCACCTTTCGCAAGGCCGTAAAGCGCTATGGCAACTTCACGGCGCTGCAGCCCCTGGATCTCGATATTCGGGAGGGCGAGTTCCTGACCCTTCTCGGCCCGTCCGGTTGCGGCAAGACGACGACGCTGCGGCTGGTCGCAGGCTTCATCCAGCCAACCGAGGGATCGGTCCATATCGGCGACGAGGATGTGACCGGCAAGCCGCCGCAGGCACGCGGGATCGGCATGGTCTTCCAGGACTATGCCCTGTTTCCGCACATGACCATCGAGGAGAACATCGGCTTTGCCCTGCAGGAGAGGGGGGCATCGAAGGGCGATATCCGGACACGGGTCTGGGACCTGCTCCAGCTTGTCGAGCTGCCGGGGGTGAAGGACCGCTACCCCTCGGAACTCAGCGGCGGGCAGCAGCAGCGCGTGGCCGTCGCCCGCGCGGTGGCCCATACCCCCCGCGTGCTGCTGATGGACGAGCCGCTGGGCGCGCTGGACCTGAAGCTCAGGGAATCGATGCAGATCGAGCTGCGCAACATCCAGAGAAGCCTGGGCATCACGACGATCTATGTCACCCATGACCAGATCGAGGCGATGAACATGTCCGACCGGATCGCGGTCATGAACGAAGGCGTGCTGGAACAGATCGGCTCGGCAGAGGAACTCTACGATACGCCCAGGACCAAGTTCGTCGCCGACTTCATCGGGTCGATCAACCTGATTCCCGTCTCGAAGCCGGAGCAGCAGTCTGATCACGTGGCGACAGGCTTCAACGGCAGGGAGATCAGGGTGGTGATGCCCGCCGAGCGCACGGTGCCGTCTGGCGGCGCGGTGCTCGGCATCCGCCCCGAACAGCTGACGATCGTGCCGAAGGAAACGGCGCTGAACGGCACCAACCGGCTGGACGGACAGATCATCACGACCCGCTTCATCGGCAACGTGATCAAGATCGAGGTCGATATCGGCATGGACCAGACGGTGATCGTCGATACCCATCCCAGCGCCATGAACGGGCTGGTTGCCGGTGCCGAGGTCGGTGTTGTCTGGCAGCCCGACAACGGCTTCCTGCTGGAGGACTGAGGCATGCTGGAACGCGCCAAGGAGAGCGAGACGGACGCCCGCTTCACGGCCGCCGAATGGCGGGAGCGGCGTCACCTGGCGATGGCCTATCGGATGATCCAGCGTTCGGGCTTCGATGACCTGACCTACAATCACCTGTCGGTCCGGATCCCGGACCGGCCGGATCATTTCCTGATCAAGCGCGATGACCAGATGTTCGAACAGGTCACCGCGTCGAGCCTGTTGAGTTCAGGGTTCCACGATGATGATCCCGCGTCGCCTGCGGGCCGTGTCAGCCCCGGCGGGCGGGTCATTCACGGCGGCATCCTGGAGGCCCGGCCCGACGTCAATGCGGTGTTCCACACGCACAGCCCGGCCAACATGGCCGTCGGGGCACAGAAATACGGCCTGCTGCCGCTCACGCAGCACGCGATGATCTTTCATGACAGTCTGAGCTACCACGATTTCCATGGCTTCGAGTTCGAGCCGCAGATGCGCGAACTGCTGGTGCGCGACCTGGCCGACAAGGACGTGATGATCCTGCGCAACCATGGTGTGCTGGTCACGGGTCGCACCGTGGCCGAGGCCCTGTTTCGCCATCACTACCTGGAAATGGCCTGCCGTGCGCAGGTGGCCGCCATGAGCATCGGCGGTGTCGAGCACCTGATCTGGCCGGACGAGAAGGTCATCGCCCATGCGGCCGGGCAGATGGCGGCGCGCGGCATGGTCGACGAGGATGGGCGCGACTGGACGGCCCTGACGCTTCTGGCCGACGATGTCTGCCCTGACTACGCGGCGTGAAGATGGATCGGCGGGCGCTGCAGATGAAACGCGGTGACGTCCTGGAAACGCATCGCGACCGAGAGCAGCAGGGATTCCGAGAATGGCCGGCCGATCAGCTGGAATGCCAGCGGCATGCCGTTCGGGCCAAACCCCGCCGGGACGCTCAGCGCAGGCAGTCCGAGATAGTTGGCGTGGCGCGTCTGTTGGGCGGAGGCCGTGAAGGCCGCCTCGATGGCGCGCGGGTCATCCCCGTCCCACCCCGCTCTCGGCGCTTCGTCGGGATAGACAGGGGCCAGGACAAGGTCGGCCTGCGCGAAGGCCGACGCCGTGAACCGCTCCAGCATCGTCTGTCGCAGGCCCAGCGCCTCGATGTAGCGCGTCGCCGGGAGCAGCAGTCCCTCGCGGATCACGCTGCGTGCCTCGATGCCGATGCTGTCCGGTGCGTTGCGCAACCGGCGGCCATGCATCGTCGCGGCCTCGCACTTCACCAGGATCTGCTGCAGGTCGTTGCAGGCCTGGACTTCCTGCAGGTCCACCGGGACGCACGCGAAACCGAGGTCGGCAAGGATCGCCACCGCATCCGAGATCGCCTGGCGGACACAGTCAGCGATGCCGGCATCATCCGGCGAGAGCGCGACACCGATCCGGACGCCATCGAGCGACTGCGGCACCGGCAGGACCGGCGGTGCGCCAAGCGTTGTCGGGTCGGACGGGTCCGGCCCGGCGATGGCCTGGAACACGGCGGCGCAGTCGGCAGCCGAACAGGCAACCGGACCGAGGCTGTCCATGGACCAGCTTCGTGCCAGTGCACCGTTGCGGCTGATCCGGCCATAGGTCGGCTTGAGACCGGTCACGCCGCACATGGCGGCGGGCAGGCGGGTCGATCCACCGGCGTCGGAGCCGATGGAGAAAGGCACCAGCCCGGCGGCCACGGCAGCCGCCGACCCGCTGGACGAACCGCCGGTGATGCGTGCGGTATCCCAGGGGTTGGTGCAGCGCCCGAAATGCGCGTTGGCACCCGTGCCGCCTGCCGCGAACTCGTCCATGTTGAGCGCACCCAGCGGAACGGCGCCCGCCGCGACCAGCCGGTCGGCGATCGTGGCCGGTTGCCCTGTGCTCTCCTGCGGTGGTGCGGCACCGCCGGTCGGCTGCCGCGCGACGGTGCCGAGCACATCCTTCCAGGCCATCGGAATGCCGTGCAGCACGCCCTTGAGGTGACCCTGGCTGCGGGCGCGGTCGGCGGCATCCGCGGCAGCCAGGGCACCGTCCGCATCGACATGAATGAAACAGTTGAGGTCGGCGGCCGTCCTCTCGATCCCGGCAAGCCGCATCTCCACCAGTTCCCGGCTGGTGGCCTCGCCGCGCGCCAGCTGTTCGGACAATTCGGCGATCTGCCCCATCAGCAGCCGCCCGACTGCCGGCGCAGCGCAGCACCGAAGGCAAACGGATCGCAGAGAGCGGGTGCGGCGTCCGCAAGATCCCGCGTCACGTCGTTCAGGCGGCGGGCCGTCTGCTCGACACCGGCAAGTTCGGCATCGGGAACCGGTGCCTTCTGCAGCCCTGCCACCATCCAGGACGCGCCCTCCGACGGCGCATCATTCTCACCATTGTGCATCGGACCACCTCCGGTTCAGACGATCATGTTGCACTGCAGCATGACGCAAGACCACAGGAAAATTGCATGACTTCGATACCCGAACTTCCGACCGGCGCCTTTCAGGGCTACGCGCGCAATGGCCTGCAGTCGCTGGCACCGGATGACGAACTGACGAAGGTCGGACCCGGCGAACCGTGCGGCGAATACCTGCGCCGTTTCTGGCATCCGATCGCCATGGCCTCCATGGTCGGCGAACTGCCGCTGCGCATCCGGCGGCTGGGCGAGGACCTGGTGCTGTTCCGGGACAAGTGCGGCCGCTACGGGCTGCTGCACCTGCTGTGCAGTCACCGCAATGCCTCGCTGGAATATGGTGTGGTCACGGAGCGCGGCCTGCGCTGCTGCTATCACGGCTGGCTGTTCGGCATCGACGGCACCATCCTGGAGACACCGGGCGAAGCGGCGAGCAGCAAGATCGCCGGGCGCACCTGCCACGGCGCCTATCCGGTCGTCGAGTACAAGGGCATGATCTTCGCCTACATGGGGCCGCCCGACCTGATGCCGGCCTTTCCCTTCTTCGACACCATGGACCTGCCGGATGACGAGATGGTCCCCTACATGGTGCCGTCCCCGGCCAACTGGGTGCAGATGTTCGAGAACGGGATCGATCCCTTCCACGTCTCCTTCCTGCATTCGCTGATGAACCGGGTGCAGTTCCAGGCCAACCTGGTGAACCTGCCGACCGTCGACTATCACGAGCGCGCGGCGGGCAACGGCGTTTTCTACACCTCCACCCGGCGGGCCGAGGACTTCCTCTGGTTCCGGGTGCATGACCACATGCTGCCGAACTTCTCCCAGAACGGCGGCATGCATATCGACGGGGACAGGTCGACCTACTTCGTCCGCACGGGGCTGACCAGGTGGGTCGTGCCGGTCGATGACGAGAACTCGATCACCATCGCCTGGCGGCACTTCAACGAGGAAACCGATCCGCACGGGCGCGGGCGCAAGGACCTGTGCGGCTACAACAGCGTCGATTTCTACGGCCAGACCGACCAGCGGACCTACGAGGAGATGCAGCGCGATCCCGGCGACTACGAGGCCTGGTCCAGCCAGGGTCCGCGCACGGTCCACAAGCGCGAGCGTCTGGGCGCAACCGATCGCGGCGTCAGCCTGTACCGCCGACGCCTGCGCAACGCGATCAGGACCCACGGGAAGGGCGAGAACCCGCTGCTGCCGACAGATGGCGTGCAGTCGCCCATCCCGACATACGGGGGCGACACGGTGCTGCGGGTCCGCCGCTCGAACCAGGAGGACGGCCAGGCCATCTCCGACATCGCGAAACGCGTGGCCGACATCTACCGCAGCGGCGACGACCTGGTCGACGAGGAACGACGCCAGCATATCCGTAAGGGCCTGAGAAGCTACGAGGCCGAACTGCAATGACAGTCGCACAGGTTCCCAACAACAGCCGGATGGGGCAGGCGCGACCGGACGTCGAACATGACGGTGCCTTTCGGGCGGCGCTCGACCCGCTGCTGTCGGATTTCGACGGGGCCAGGATCGACGGCGCGGGGTTCCAGCAAGGCGTGCTCGCCGCGCTGGAACGCGATGACGTGCAGCGCGTGATCGGCACCGCCGCCGACCAGGCCCGCAGCGCCGGAGCCGATGTCACGATCTGGCGCAAGGACTTCGGCGGTCGCGACATCACCGTCAGCATCATCCACCTGCAGCCCGGCGAGGTGCATCCGCCGCACCACCACCACAACGTGACCTCGGTCCAGGTGATCCTGGAAGGCGCGATCTCGGGCCGCGAATATGACCGCATCCGCCGGATCGACGAGAACCACGTGCTGCTGAAACCGCTCTTTGCCGGTGAACTGCCGGTGGGCAGCCGGTTGCTGGCGCACGAGTGGTCCCGCAATGCCCACTGGTTCGTCGCCGGTCGGGACGGTCCGGCCCTGATCTTCAACTGCAATGCGCGCGGGTTCGAGCAGACGACCTTCGACCCCGCCGACGGGCGGGCACTGGGCCGCAAGCTGCTCCACCCGGCCCGGGAAGCCATGGCGGAGGGCATTGTCGCGCGCGAGATCGACGTCCCGGAAGCCTACGCCACCTTTGCCGACATCGTGCCCGAGGCGTGGGGGCCTGCTGTCAGGGAAGGTTGACGGTCCGGAGGCGGGCGCATCCGGTCCCCGCTGACCGCCATCACGGCATGACCGGGCCGGCGAGGGGGCTGCCCAACCGGTTGATGGGTGTCTTACCAGTCGAAGTTGGGCGTTGCGTTCACATAGGCAGCGACCTGGTTGCCCGACTTGCAGTATATCAGCTTGTCGAAACTGATCAGGCGGGCACGGGCAATGCCCCGGCCGGTGGCCGAAGCGGCCCGTGCCGGCTGGATGTCCAGGAACGGTTCCCAGTCGAAGCCCTTGCCCTGGTCGGTGATCACCAGGCAGCAGCGGTCATCGCGGCGGCTGAAGACGACCTCGACACTGCGTTCGGCATATTCGGGCTGGGCCAGGCGCTGCTTCAGTTCCTTGAAGAACCTGCCGGACTCGACCAGCTCGGCCTTCCGCTCGAAGCCGATCTCCAGGTTGCCATGCTCGATGGCGTTGTTCAGCAACTCGAGGATGCCGGCCTTCACGCGCTCGGGCTCCGGGAAGACCTGGGCAATGGCCGGGGCAAGGTCGATCGCTTCCTGCGGCGTGCGGATCCGGAACTTGCAGGCCTCCATGAACTTGGCGCTGCGCCAGTGGCTGCGCAACTGCTCGCGCAGTTCGGCAGCCGCCGTCGAGAGGTCGAGGGCCTCCCGCGCCAGGAATGCCAGTTCGTTGTTGTTGCCCGACCAGGCCATGGCGTGGGCATCGCCACGGGCGCTGGCCTTCAGGGCGATCAGTTCCTCGCGCGTGGCGTTGCAGACCAGGATCGTGGTGTCGTGGCGACCGCTGGTCTCGCGAAGCGGTTCCAGCAGAGGCTCCGGGTCGAGGCCGGGCAACTGGTAGTCCAGCACCAGCAGCCCGACACGGGCACCCAGGCTCGTCATCAGTTCCAGGGCACCTGCGGTGCTGCCGGCAACACTGGTCTTGCAGTCGAACTGGGCCAGCTGTTGCCCGACCTGTTCGGCCAGGGCCCGGTTTCCCGTCACCAGCAGTGCCTGGCGCAGGGAACTATGCACGTTCGTCAGCCTTGCCGCAGGCGCTTCCTTCATCGTTTCACGCTTGTACTCGAAGGTCATACTACCTCTCCGAAAATGCTGCGCCGACAGCCCGGCGGATGGGCTTCAGCAGGTATTCGAGAATGGTCTTCTCGCCCGTGATGATCTCGACCATGACGGTCATGCCGGGCAGGATCTGGTTCTGGCTTTCCTCCGCGCCGACATAGAGGCGGTCGAGCAGGACCCGGCCGCGATAGAACTTCGCCCCGCTCTCGTCGGCAAAGGTCGTTGCAGAGATGAAGTCGACATGCCCCTCGATCGAGCCGTAGCGGGCCACGTCATAGGCGCTCACCTTGATCTGCGCCCGCTGGCCGACCGACACGTGCCCGACGTCCTTCGGCGCGATGCGCGTCTGGACGACGAGCCTGTCATCCAGCGGCAGCAGGGTCAGCAGGGGCTGCTCCGGCTGCACGACGCCGCCGATCGTGTTGACAGAGATCTGCTTGACGATGCCGCGCGTGGGGGCGCGAACCATCAGCCGCTCCATCCTTCGCGTCAGCTTGCGGATCGTCTCGCGATGCTGGGCCAGTTCCGATTCCACCCGGTCCAGTTCGTCATAGGACTCGCTGCGACGGCTGGACTGCAGCAGGGTCAGCCTGTCCCGGAACTCGTCCGTGGCGATCTGGGACTGCTTGATCTGCTCGGCCAGGGCCTCCGCGCGGCGTGTCGTGTCGCTCAGTTTCTGCTGCGTTTCCGCCATGCGGATGTAGGAGATGTGACCCCGTTCGTGCAGCGTGGCATAGCGGTCGGCCAGGTCACGCAGGGTGGCCTGTGTTTCCAGTGCCGACTGCAGGCGGATCTTCAGGACCGCGTTGTCCTTCTCCTTCTGGCGGATCTGCTGCTGGACGATCTGTTGCTGCTGCTGCTGGGCACGAAGCATGGCGTTGAAGACCGCCTTCTGTTCCTGCACCGCGACGGGCGAGGTCTCGGCGAACTGCGAGAAGTCGGGCGTGCGGTTCTCCACCAGGGCACGCAGTCGCTCTGCCTGTGCCTGCAGCGACCGGCCCTTGATCTCGGCACGGGCCAGGTCCTCGCGGGTTCCGATGCCGTCCAGCCGGATCAGCAGCTCACCCTTCTCGACCAGCTGGCCTTCCCGCACGGGAATCTCCAGCACGGTGCCGCCATCGACATGCTGGACAAACTGCTCGAAGCCCTGGGGCGCAATCTCGCCGGGACTGCGGGCAACCTCGTTCACATTGGTGACGGCGGCCCAGATCAGGAAACCCAGCACGGACAGGCTGATGATCATGGCGGTCAGGCGGACCAGGTGAGGGCTCACCGCCTCGTCGAGCCGGACCGACTGCGACAGGTATCGCAGCTGGGCGTCCGACGGGACGAGAAACGACCGGCGACGGCTCGGCGATGGCTGGGTGGCCCCGCCCTTGCCGGATCGCCGGATCAGCGGAGCTTGCTTGGCAGGCATCATGCTGCGTTCTCCATGCCGTTGAGCTGACTGGTCTTCCTGGTGCGGATGATCGGCGTCTTGCCGCGCCGCAGGTGCACGACACGGTCGGCCATGTCGGCGAAATCGTCCCGGTGGGAAACCAGCAGGATGGTGCGCTGGCCCCTGGAGTTCTCCACCAGGCGCTTGATGTCGGCCTGCATGCCGGCGCTGAGCACGAAGCTCGGCTGCTCATCGATCAGGATGAGACGGCTCGGGTGCAGCAGGGCGCGCGCGAGGCCGAGGCGGAAGGGAAGGGCCGGGTTGATCTCCAGCACCTCGACATCACTCAGGTCGGTCTGCAGGCCGTCGGGCAGGGCCCTGACGGCTGCCTCCGCCCCGGCTTCGCGCAGGGCGGCCCACAGTTCCTCGTCACTGGCGAAGGCATTGGCGAAACGCAGGCTCTCCGCAACGGTGCCGGGCAACAGCTCGGACGCCTGGGGGACATAGCAGATCGAGGGGCGCAGGCTGTGCGGCTGGATCTGCCGGATGTCGATCCCGTCCAGGTGAATGGTGCCGGTGACTGGGGCGTAGAGGCCGAGCGCAAGCTTCAGCATGCTGCTCTTGCCGGAGCCGCTGGCACCGGTGATGATCACCAGTTCACCCCTCTGGATATCCGCGTTCAGGCCCAGCATGATCGGCCCGCCCTCCCGGGTGTAGCGGAGCGTCACGTTGTTGAAGTGCAGCTGCCCGCCATTGCTGGCGACGCGCATCGTGATCTCGTTGGCCTCGTTCTCGATCGGCACTTCCATCAGGTTGTCGATCTGGATGACGGAGTTGCGCATCTGCTCGAAGCGCGGGATCACGGTGCAGAGCCCGTTGAAGGGCGAAAGGATGCGCCAGGTCAGGATCATGCTGGCGACCAGTGCCCCGGTGGTCAGCTGGTTCTGCCAGATCAGGTGAATGCCCACCGCCAGGGTCGCCATGGCGGAGAGCACGGTCAGCGCGTGGGCCAGGGTCTCCCCCAGGAAGCCGTCGATGTTGAGGCGCAGCAGGGCCACGTTTTCCCGGCCTGAGAGGTCCTTGAACTTGTCCAGCCAGCGTGCACCGAGACCTGCCGCGCGAATGCCCTCCAGCTTCTCGAAGGTCTCGAGGGAGAAGCGCTGGGTGGCGGATGTGGCGCGGGCGGCGCGCTGGATCGCGTACTGGACGCGCATGCGCAGGAACAGGAACAGCGCGACATAGAGCAGGCCGATCACTGCCGGCACCATGGCCAGCCAGCCACCGAGCCAGGTGATTGCCACCAGCGAGACCAGGATGGTGGGCATGTCGATCAGCGACATGAAGACGGGACTGTTGAAGAAGTCGCGGATCGATTCGAACGTGCGGATGCGCGCGATCTGCGCGGAGACATAGGCACGTTCGATCATCTGCGGACTGAGCTGGATCAGCCGTTCGAAGATGGCGGTGCCGACCACGTAGTCCAGTCGCCCCGTCAGCCAGGAGATCGAGACCGTCCGCAGTGTCTTCAGCACCCACTCCATCAGGATGGCCATCCCGACACCGACAGCGAGGTAGGCCAGCGGTTCGGTGTTGTGCGGCGCGATCACGCGGTCATAGACCAGCATGATGAACAGCGGGGTGCCGAGGCTGACCAGGCTGAGCGTGGTGCTGACGGCGATGATCTGCCAGAATCCGTGGGCAAACCGGGGGAGGGTGGCACGGAACCAGCGATAGCCCATGTCGGCCTGTTCGCTCTCCGACCCCTTCGTCACCGCGTCCTTCGTGTCCTGGAACACGAAGACCTCGCCCCGCAGCTCGTTGCGGACCTGCGCCTCGGAGAGATCCTCGAAAGTGCTGTCGGAGCCGCGGAAGACCGTGTATTCCCTGCCGTTCACCGTGTCGTTGGCGGACAGCACCAGCTTCGCGTTCTCCACCTGGCGGCGCCCGCGCCGGACCGGAATGTGCAGGCACGGCAACAGGCGCGGGTCCAGTTCGGCCGGGGAACTGCTGAGCGTGATCGCCTTCCGCTCTAGGTTCGCCAGGGAGTTGAGGAAGTCCGGCAGGCTCATGGTCTGGTCCGAATGGGCGATCGCCTGCGCAACGGTGACGAACTCGACCGCCGGCTGGTTCGCCAGGACATAGGCGCAGAAGCAGTTCTGCAGGGCGGAAAGCGTCTCGCTGGAGGTCCAGACGGTCCGCTTCAGGTGTGCGCCGAGGGTCTGGATGGCGGTCTCGCGCCGGTCCGTGATCGTCGGCAGTTCCTGCTGGATGTAATGCGTCGAGTAGTTCATGTGGCCAGAACCTCGCTGCCGACAGGTTGACCGGAGCCGGAAGGCACCGCAGCCGCGGAAATGACCTGCTGCGCCGGGTGGGCGCCGGCCTGGGACGGAACCCGCTGCAGCACGCCGTTCTCCAGCACCATGTGGCGGGAGGCGAGCAGCTTCAGGTTCAGGTCTTCCGAAACGATGATCATCGCGGTCTTGCGGCGCAGCCGTCCCAGCAGGGTGTAGAGCTGGCGGTAGCCTTCCATGTCCAACGACTTGTCGGCGTTCTCCACCAGGATGATCCGGGGCTTGCGCGCCAGCGCGCGGATCAGCGTGATCCGGTGTTTCAGGCCGGGGGCGATGCTGTCGGCCTGGCTGCCCTCCAGCCGGGTGTCGAGGCCCGCAGGCAGCCTGGAGATGGCCTGGTCAAGTCCCAGGTACCCGGCGATCTGCAGGGCCTGGCCCAGCGGCACGCCGCCAAAGCCGGTGATGTTGTCGCGGATGGTGCCGCGGAAGATGGCGCCGTCGGAACCGAGATAGGCGACATGGTTGTTCAGGGTGCTGGGACGGTAGTCGAGCACGCTCTGTCCGTTGATCATGGCCTTGCCGGAGGTGGGCTGTACCAGCCCCGCGATGATCTTGAGCAACTGCGACTTGGCCTGCTCCGACGGCCCGGAAAGCGAGATCGCATCCCCGACCCGGAGGCGGAGGTTGATGCCGTCGAGCAGGACCTCGTCACCATTGGGGCTGGTATAGCTGACATCCTGCAGTGCCAGGGACCCGTGGTTGGTGGGGATCACCTCGTCATTGCCCTGGCGCACCGTCGGCATCCGGAAGATGGCCAGCACGCGTTCCCGGCCGATGCAGTAGTCCTGGTACTTGGTCCAGAGGACCAGCGCCTTCTGTACCGGCTGCATGATGCGGCCGGACATCAGCATCACGGCGATCAGGGCACCGGTGGACATCTGCCCGTCGATCACGGCCACGGCGCCCCAGGCGACCACGATCGCGGTCATGGCCTGGCCGATCAGGCTGACGCTGTTGATGGAGCCGACCGTGGCCATCGACACGATCAGGTTGGCCCGGGACGAGTCCCGCTGCAGGGTTTCGTAGCGCCGGAGCAGGCTCATCTCCTGCGAGAAGGCCTTGGCCGTGTGGACCGCGTTCAGGGAGCGGACCAGGAAGTTGAAACGCTCCCCGTCCCTCCGCTCCCGCTCATCCAGCGCGGCACGGATTCCGGCGCCGTCACGCCAGGCGACCAGGCAGAACAGGATCAGCCCGGCCAGCGGAATGAGGAACATCTCGTCGGCAACGAGGGCGATCACGCCCAGGAACACGGGCACCGAGATAAGGTCCACGCAGGTCGCGAGCGAATGGCCGTTGTGGAAGTCGCGCAACTGGCGCACGGAACCCAGGGCCTGATGTTCCTTCGTCAGCTTCACGGTCTGCTGGGAGATGTCGGCAGCAAGCAGGTGCTGGATCGCGGCGGAACTCAGCTTGTGGACGAAGACGGCACCGGCCAGCCCGATCAGGTAGGCGCGGCAGAGCCGCAGCACCACCTCAAGCAGGATGATCACGCTGACGGCCAGCATCAGGATCGCAAGGGTGCCCGTGCTCTCGTTCGGCAGGATGCGGTCATAGATCTGCAGTGTCGTGATCGGCAGGGCGAGCGAGAGGAAACTGATCGCCAGCGTGCACGTCACCACGGTGACGATGCTGAACCGCTGCCGATAGTCGCTGAACCGGATGTCTCGGGGCTGGCTGTTCATCAGAAGTAGTCCGATCCGGTCAGGTTCACGGTGCTCTCGTCAAGCACCAGGCCGATGCCTTCCTCGACCGAGCCGACCGGCTCGGGCAGGACATCACCCGTTCCCTGGCTCTCGCCGCTGCCGCCACCGGAAGGCGCATCGGCACCTTCGTCGGCCAGCAGCATGTCGATCAGGTTGCCGGTGCCGGACGTGACCGCATCCGCGCCCGGATCCTGCGATCCGGCGTCGGTGTCGCTGTCAGCCACGCCACCATCTTCACCGGCAAGGGTGTTGAGCGCGGATTCCGCGCTGGAGAGCATGCCGAGGGCTTCGACCAGGTCTGTCTCCAGTTCGCCGTCCGTGCCGGCCGGGTCGGTGACGGTGTCGCCCGGCGTGGAATCAAGCTCCGCGGCAATGGTCAGCGGACTTGCTTCCCCGGTTCCTTCCGGTTCCGGATTGACCGTGTCGGCGCTGGCGGCCTCAGCCAGGGGCGAAAGGTCTCCGCCGCCGTCCAGCGTGTCGCTGAAAGGTGTCTCCGCGTCACCGGAAAGGATCAGGTCGGCTTCCGGCTCGGTGCCGGTTTCGGCAGACAGGGGTGCCTCCGGCGCGTCGTCCGCCCCGGGCACCTGGTCGAACGGATCCAGCGCGATCTCGGCGTCGAACTCGATCAGGGCTTCCCCGAGATCCTCGGCAGCGGGATCGGAAAGGGTGCTGTCACCCTCCGGGAGGGTGGTGTCAGCGACCGGTTCGGCGTCGATGCCGTCGATCTCGACCTCGATCTCGCCCCCGATTTCGGCTGCAACCTCGACCTCGACCGGACCAGGCTGCGTGTCGGCTTCGGCGGTCTCGGCGGTGCTCTCCAGGGGCGTCGCTGAGGGTTCCTCGCTTCCACCGGTGACCTCTGCCACGTCGTCGGATGCGGCGTCGGCAACCTGCTCGGGAATTGCATCCGCTTCGGTTCCGACATCGGCACCCAGGGAATCCAAGCTGTCGGGTTCGCTGCTGTCAGCTGCGGCGCTGTCTGCCCCAGTGTCACCCGTGACAGTCGCGGTCTCGGTTTCACCGGCAACAGCCTCGGCCGTCACCTCTGCATCGATGATGGCGGCAGGCGTGGCCGAAGGCTCCTCGGCCGGTGCCTCCACCGGTTCGGCATCGCTTCCGGCAGAAACATCCGCATCAGGTGTCGGGTCCGCATCCTGTTCATCGGGAACCACACTGCTGCTCCCGAACAGCTCCGCCTCGGCCACCGGATCGAAGACCTGAAGGGTGAAGAGGTCATCCTCGCCCCCGGCCACCGCACCACCCCCGGAACCCGAACCATCACCCGTACCCGTGTCCCCACCGGCGACGAGGTCAGCTGATGCATCGAGTTCGACATCGATGTCCCCGGCGACGGCCTCGACGGGATCGAGGGGTACGTCCGCATCCACCTCGGAGACAGGGGTGCCGGCGACGGCGACATCGGTATCGACCACCAGGTCGATGTCGTCGGCCTCGGCTGCGCCTTCGTCGGCTTCGGTGTCGTCACCGGCGATCAGGTCGGCTGCGGCGTCGATTTCGACATCGATGTCACCGACGACGGCTTCGACCGGATCGAGCGGGACGTCCGCATCGATGTCGGTGACCGGGGTGTCGGCGACGGCAACATTTGCATCGACCACCAGGTCGGTATCGTCCGCCTCGGCTGCGCCTTCGTCACCGGCGATCAGGTCGGCTGCAGCGTCGAGTTCGACATCGACGTCACCGACGACGGCCTCGACGGGATCGAGGGGGATGTCCGCATCGACCTCGGCGACAGGTGTGTCAGCGACGGTGACCTCTGCATCGACCACCAGGTCGGTATCGTCCGCCTCGGCTGCGCCTTCATCGGCCGTGGCATCGTCATCGGCGATCAGGTCGGCTGCGGCGTCGAGTTCGACATCGATGTCACCGACTACGGCCTCGACCGGGTCGAGGGGGATGTCCGCATCGACCTCGGCGACAGGGATGTCAGCAACGGCAACGTCTGCATCGACCACCAGGTCGGTATCGTCCGCCTCGGCTGCGCCAGCGTCGGTCCCGGCATCATCAGTGTCCCCACCGACCAGCACATCAGCTGCAGCATCGAGTTCGATATCGATGTCCCCGACGACGGCCTCGACAGGGTCGAGCGGGATGTCCGCATCGATGTCGGCGACAGGCGTATCCGCGACGGCGACGTCTGCATCAACCACCAGGTCGGTGTCGTCAGCCTCGGCTGCGCCAGCGTCGGCTCCGGTGTCGTCACCTGCCAGAAGATCAGCTGCGGCGTCGAGTTCGACGTCGATGTCACCGACGACGGCCTCGACGGGATCGAGGGGGATGTCCGCATCGACTTCTGCGACCGGGGTGTCGGCGACGGTGACATCTGCATCGACCGCCAGGTCTGTGTCGTCAGCCTCGGCTGAGCCTTCGTCGGCTCCTGTATCGTCACCGGCCAGCAGATCAGCTGTGGCATCCAGTTCGACGTCGATGTCCCCGACGACGGCCTCGACGGGATCGAGGGGGATGTCCGCATCGACCTCCGCGACCGGTGTGTCGGCGACGGTGACGTCTGCATCGACAACCAGGTCGGTGTCGCCGGCCTCAGCCTCGCCTGCGTCGGCCCCGGTGTCGTCACCGGCCAGCACATCAGCTGCCGCGCCGAGTTCAACATCGATGTCACCAACGATGGCCTCGACGGGATCGAGCGGGATGTCCGCATCGACCTCGGCAACTGGCGTGTCTGCGACGGCGATGTCAGCATCGACCGCCAGGTCCGTGTCGTCAGCATCGGCTGTGCCTTCGTTGCCTTCGGCATCATCTCCGATCAGCACATCAGCTGTGACATCGAGTTCGACATCGATGTCACCGACAACGGCTTCGACCGGATCGAGGGGTACGTCCGCATCGACCTCGGCGACAGGGGTGTCTGCGACGGTGACGTCTGCATCAACCACCAGGTCGGTGTCGCTGGCCTCGGCCTCGCCTTCATCGGTGGCATCGTCACCGACGATCAGGTTGGCTGCGACGTCGAGTTCAATGTCGATGTCCCCGACGACGGCCTCGACGGGATCGAGCAGGATGCCTGCATCGACCTCGGCGACAGGGATGTCAGCAACGGCGACGTCTGCATCGACCACCAGGTCGGTATCGTCCGCCTCGGCTGCGCCTTCGTCGGCCCCGGCATCATCAGTGTTCCCACCGGCCAGCACATCAGCTGCAGCATCGAGTTCGATATCGATGTCCCCGACGACGGCCTCGACGGGATCGAGGGGGATGTCCGCATCGACCTCGGCGACAGGGATGTCAGCAACGGCAACGTCTGCATCGACCACCAGGTCGGTATCGTCCGCCTCGGCTGCGCCAGCGTCGGTCCCGGCATCATCAGTGTCCCCACCGACCAGCACATCAGCTGCAGCATCGAGTTCGATATCGATGTCCCCGACGACGGCCTCGACAGGGTCGAGCGGGATGTCCGCATCGATGTCGGCGACAGGCGTATCCGCGACGGCGACGTCTGCATCAACCACCAGGTCTGTGTCGTCAGCCTCGGCTGCGCCAGCGTCGGCCCCGGTGTCGTCACCGGCCAGAAGATCAGCTGCGGCGTCGAGTTCGACGTCGATGTCACCGACGACGGCCTCGACGGGATCGAGGGGGATGTCCGCATCGACTTCTGCGACCGGGGTGTCGGCGACGGTGACATCTGCATCGACCGCCAGGTCTGTGTCGTCAGCCTCGGCTGAGCCTTCGTCGGCTCCGGCTGCGCCTTCATCGGCGGTATCGTCACCGGCCAGCACATCAGCTGCGGCATCGAGTTCAACATCAATGTCCCCGGCGACGGCCTCGACGGGATCGAGCAGGATGTCAGCACTGACGTCGGCGACAGGCGTGTCTGCGACGGCGATGTCAGCATCGACCGCCAGGTCCGTGTCGTCTGCCTCAGCCTCGCCAGCGTCGGCTCCGGTGTCGTCACCGGCCAGCACATCAGCTGCCGCATCGAGTTCGACATCGATGTCCCCGACGACGGCCTCGACCGGATCAAGCGGGATGTCCGCATCGACTTCGGCGACTGGGATGTCAGCGACGGCGGCGTCTGCATCGACCGCCAGGTCGGTGTCGTCAGCCTCGGCTGCGCCAGCGTCGGCCCCGGCTGCGCCTTCATCGGCGGTATCGTCACCGGCCAGCTCATCAGCTGCGGCATCGAGTTCAACATCAATGTCCCCGGCGACGGCCTCGACGGGATCGAGCAGGATGTCAGCACTGACGTCGGCGACAGGCGTGTCAGCCACCGCGACGTCTGCATCGACCGCCAGGTCCGTGTCGTCTGCCTCAGCCTCGCCAGCGTCGGCTCCGGTGTCGTCACCGGCCAGCACATCAGCTGCCGCATCGAGTTCGACATCGATGTCCCCGACGACGGCCTCGACCGCATCAAGCGGGATGTCCGCATCGACTTCGGCGACTGGGATGTCAGCGACGGCGGCGTCTGCATCGACCGCCAGGTCCGTGTCGTCTGCCTCAGCCTCGCCATCGTCGGCTCCGGCTGCGCCTTCATCGGCGGTATCGTCACCGGCCAGCACATCAGCTGCGGCATCGAGTTCAACATCAATGTCCCCGACGACGGCCTCGACGGGGTCGAGCGGGAGGTCCGCATCAACTTCGGCGACCGGCGTGTCCGCCACGGCGACGTCTGCATCGACCGCCAGGTCCGTGTCGTCTGCCTCAGCCTCGCCAGCGTCGGCTCCGGCATCGTCAGTGTCGCCACCGGTCAGCACGTCAGTTGCGGCGTCGAGCTCGACGTCGATGTCTCCGACAACGGCCTCGACCGGGTCAAGCGGGAGGTCCGCATCGATCTCCGTGACCGGCGTGTCCGCCACTGCGATGTCTGCATCGACCACCAGGTCGGTATCGTCCGGCTCGACTGCGACTTCATCGGCTCCGGTGTCGTCACCTGCCGGCACATCAGCCGCGGCGTCGAGTTCGACGTCGATGTCTCCGACAACAGCCTCGACGGGATCGAGCGGGACGTCTGCGTCGGAGTCTGCGACAGGGATTTCGGCGACGGTGACGTCTGCATCGACCGCCAGGTCTGTGTCATCAGCCTCGGCCTCGCCTTCATCGGCAGCGGCATCGTCACCGGCAAGCACAACAGCTGCGGCATCCAGTTCGACTTCGATGCCACCAGCGACGGCCTCGACCGGATCGAGGGGGACGTCCGCATCGACCTCGGCAACCGGTGTGTCGGTGACAGTGGCGTCTGCATCGACCGCGAGGTCGGTGTCGTCAGCCTCGGCTGCGCCTTCGTCGGCTCCGGCATCACCAGCGTCACCACCAGCCAGCACATCAGTTGCGGCATCGAGTTCGACATCGATGTCACCGACAATGGCTTCGACCGGATCGAGCGGGACATCCGCATCGACCTCGGCGACAGGGGTGTCGGTGACGGCAACATCTGCATCGACCGCCAGGTCGGTATCGTCCTCCTCGGCTGCGCCTTCATCGGCTCCGGTGTCGTCACCGGCGATCAGGTCGGCTGCGGCATCCAGTTCGACATCGATGTCACCGACAATGGCTTCGACCGGATCGAGCGGGACATCCGCATCGACCTCGGCGACAGGGGTGTCGGTGACGGCAACATCTGCATCGACCGCCAGGTCGGTATCGTCCTCCTCGGCTGCGTCTTCGTCGGCCCCGGCATCACCAGTGTCCCCACCGGCCAGCACATCAGCTGCAGCATCGAGTTCGATATCGATGTCACCGACGACGGCCTCGACGGGATCGACGGGGATGTCCGCATCGACCTCGGCGACAGGGGTGTCGGTGACGGCAACATCTGCATCGACCGCCAGGTCGGTATCGTCCTCCTCGGCCGCGCCTTCGTCGGCTTCGGTATCACCAGTGTCACCACCGGCCAGCACATCAGCTGCAGCGTCGAGTTCGACATCGATGTCACCGACAACGGCTTCGACCGGATCAAGCGGGATGTCCGCATCTACCTCCGCGACAGGCGTGTCGGCGACGGTGACATCTGCATCGACCGCCAGGTCTGTGTCGCCCGCCTCGGCTGAGCTTTCATTGGCAGCGGCATCGTCACCGCCCAGCACATCAGCTGCGGCATCGAGTTCGACGCCGATGTCCCCGACGACGGCCTCGACCGGATCGAGGGGGACGTCTGCATCGACCTCCGCGACAGGCGTGTCAGCCACCGCGACGTCAGCATCGACCGTCAGATCGGTGTCATCGGCCTCGGCCTCGCCTTCGTCGGCTTCGGTGTCGTCACCGGCGATCAGATCGGCTGCGGCGTCGAGTTCGACATCGATGTCACCGACGATGGCCTCGACGGGATCGAGCGGGACATCCGCATCGATGTCGGCGACAGGGGTATCAGCGACGGTGACGTCTGCATCAACCACCAGGTCGGTGTCGTCAGCCTCGGCTGCGCCTTCATCGGCTCCGGCATCGTCACCGGCCAGCACATCAGCTGCGGCGTCCAGTTCGACATCGATGTCACCGACGACGGCCTCGACCGGATCGAGGGGGACGTCCGCATCGACCTCGGCGACCGGCGTGTCAGCGACGGTGACCTCTGCATCGACCACCAGGTCGGTGTCGTCAGCCTCGGCTGCGCCTTCATCGGCTCCGGTGTCGTCACCGGCGATCAGGTCGGCTGTTGCATCGAGTTCGACGTCGATGTCTCCGACGACGGCCTCGACGGGATCGAGGGGGATGTCCGCATCGACCTCGGCGACAGGGATGTCAGCGACGGTGACATCTGCGTCTGCCACCAGGTCGGTGTCGTCAGCCTCGGCCTCGCCATCGTCACCGGCCAGGAGATCAGCTGCGGCGTCCAGTTCGACGTCGATGTCTCCGACGACGGCCTCGACAGGGTCGAGCGGGATGTCCGCATCAACCTCGGCGACAGGGATGTCAGCGACGGTGACATCTGCGTCTGCCACCAGGTCGGTGTCGTCAGCTTCGGCCTCGCCATCGTCGGCTCCGGCATCGTCACCGGCCAGGAGATCAGCTGCGGCATCCAGTTCGACATCGATGTCACCGACAATGGCTTCGACCGGATCGAGCGGGACATCCGCATCAACCTCGGCGACCGGGGTGTCGGCGACGGTGACGTCTGCATCGACCACCAGGTCGGTGTCGTCAGCCTCGGCTGCGCCTTCATCGGCTCCGGTGTCGTCACCGGCGATCAGGTCGGCTGCGGCGTCGAGTTCGACGTCGATGTCTCCGACAACAGCCTCGACCGGATCGAGGGGGATGTCTGCATCGACTTCGGCGACTGGCGTGTCGGCGACAGTGACTTCAGCATCGACCACCAGGTCTGTGTCTTCCGCCTCGGCTGCGCCTTCATCGGCTCCGGCATCGTCACCGGCCAGCACGTCAGCTGCGGCATCAAGTTCGACGTCAATGTCCCCGACGACGGCCTCGACGGGATCGAGGGAGATGTCCGCATCAACCTCGGCGACAGGGATGTCAGCGACGGTGACATCTGCATCGACCGTCAGGTCCGTGTCGTCAGCCTCGGCTGCGCCTTCATCGGCTCCGGTGTCGTCACCGGCGATCAGGTCGGCTGCGGCATCCAGTTCGACATCGATGTCACCGACAATGGCTTCGACCGGATCGAGCGGGACATCCGCATCGACCTCGGCGACAGGGGTGTCGGTGACGGCAACATCTGCATCGACCGCCAGGTCGGTATCGTCCTCCTCGGCTGCGTCTTCGTCGGCCCCGGCATCACCAGTGTCCCCACCGGCCAGCACATCAGCTGCAGCATCGAGTTCGATATCGATGTCACCGACGACGGCCTCGACAGGGTCGAGCGGGATGTCCGCATCGACCTCGGCGACAGGGGTGTCGGTGACGGCAACATCTGCATCGACCGCCAGGTCGGTATCGTCCTCCTCGGCCGCGCCTTCGTCGGCTTCGGTATCACCAGTGTCACCACCGGCCAGCACATCAGCTGCAGCGTCGAGTTCGACATCGATGTCACCGACAACGGCTTCGACCGGATCAAGCGGGATGTCCGCATCTACCTCCGCGACAGGCGTGTCGGCGACGGTGACATCTGCATCGACCGCCAGGTCGGTGTCGTCAGCCTCGGCTGAGCTTTCATTGGCAGCGGCATCGTCACCGCCCAGCACATCAGCTGCGGCATCGAGTTCGACGCCGATGTCCCCGACGACGGCCTCGACCGGATCGAGGGGGACGTCTGCATCGACCTCCGCGACAGGCGTGTCAGCCACCGCGACGTCAGCATCGACCGTCAGATCGGTGTCATCGGCCTCGGCCTCGCCTTCGTCGGCTTCGGTGTCGTCACCGGCGATCAGATCGGCTGCGGCGTCGAGTTCGACATCGATGTCACCGACGATGGCCTCGACGGGATCGAGCGGGACATCCGCATCGATGTCGGCGACAGGGGTATCAGCGACGGTGACGTCTGCATCGACCGTCAGGTCCGTGTCGTCAGCCTCGGCTGCGCCTTCATCGGCTCCGGTGTCGTCACCGGCGATCAGGTCGGCTGCGGCATCCAGTTCGACATCGATGTCACCGACAATGGCTTCGACCGGATCGAGCGGGACATCCGCATCGACCTCGGCGACAGGGGTGTCGGTGACGGCAACATCTGCATCGACCGCCAGGTCGGTATCGTCCTCCTCGGCTGCGTCTTCGTCGGCCCCGGCATCACCAGTGTCCCCACCGGCCAGCACATCAGCTGCAGCATCGAGTTCGATATCGATGTCACCGACGACGGCCTCGACGGGATCGACGGGGAAGTCCGCATCGACCTCGGCGACAGGGGTGTCGGTGACGGCAACATCTGCATCGACCGCCAGGTCGGTATCGTCCTCCTCGGCCGCGCCTTCGTCGGCTTCGGTATCACCAGTGTCACCACCGGCCAGCACATCAGCTGCAGCGTCGAGTTCGACATCGATGTCACCGACAACGGCTTCGACCGGATCAAGCGGGATGTCCGCATCTACCTCCGCGACAGGCGTGTCGGCGACGGTGACATCTGCATCGACCGCCAGGTCGGTGTCGTCAGCCTCGGCTGAGCTTTCATTGGCAGCGGCATCGTCACCGCCCAGCACATCAGCTGCGGCATCGAGTTCGACGCCGATGTCCCCGACGACGGCCTCGACCGGATCGAGGGGGACGTCTGCATCGACCTCCGCGACAGGCGTGTCAGCCACCGCGACGTCAGCATCGACCGTCAGATCGGTGTCATCGGCCTCGGCCTCGCCTTCGTCGGCTTCGGTGTCGTCACCGGCGATCAGATCGGCTGCGGCGTCGAGTTCGACATCGATGTCACCGACGATGGCCTCGACGGGATCGAGCGGGACATCCGCATCGATGTCGGCGACAGGGGTATCAGCGACGGTGACATCTGCATCGACCGTCAGGTCCGTGTCGTCAGCCTCGGCTGCGCCTTCATCGGCTCCGGTGTCGTCACCGGCGATCAGGTCGGCTGCGGCATCCAGTTCGACATCGATGTCACCGACAATGGCTTCGACCGGATCGAGCGGGACATCCGCATCGACCTCGGCGACAGGGGTGTCGGTGACGGCAACATCTGCATCGACCGCCAGGTCGGTATCGTCCTCCTCGGCTGCGTCTTCGTCGGCCCCGGCATCACCAGTGTCCCCACCGGCCAGCACATCAGCTGCAGCATCGAGTTCGATATCGATGTCACCGACGACGGCCTCGACGGGATCGACGGGGATGTCCGCATCGACCTCGGCGACAGGGGTGTCGGTGACGGCAACATCTGCATCGACCGCCAGGTCGGTATCGTCCTCCTCGGCCGCGCCTTCGTCGGCTTCGGTATCACCAGTGTCACCACCGGCCAGCACATCAGCTGCAGCGTCGAGTTCGACATCGATGTCACCGACAACGGCTTCGACCGGATCAAGCGGGATGTCCGCATCTACCTCCGCGACAGGCGTGTCGGCGACGGTGACATCTGCATCGACCGCCAGGTCGGTGTCGTCAGCCTCGGCTGAGCTTTCATTGGCAGCGGCATCGTCACCGCCCAGCACATCAGCTGCGGCATCGAGTTCGACGCCGATGTCCCCGACGACGGCCTCGACCGGATCGAGGGGGACGTCTGCATCGACCTCCGCGACAGGCGTGTCAGCCACCGCGACGTCAGCATCGACCGTCAGATCGGTGTCATCGGCCTCGGCCTCGCCTTCGTCGGCTTCGGTGTCGTCACCGGCGATCAGATCGGCTGCGGCGTCGAGTTCGACATCGATGTCACCGACGATGGCCTCGACGGGATCGAGCGGGACATCCGCATCGATGTCGGCGACAGGGGTATCAGCGACGGTGACGTCTGCATCGACCGTCAGGTCCGTGTCGTCAGCCTCGGCTGCGCCTTCATCGGCTCCGGTGTCGTCACCGGCGATCAGGTCGGCTGCGGCATCCAGTTCGACATCGATGTCACCGACAATGGCTTCGACCGGATCGAGCGGGACATCCGCATCGACCTCGGCGACAGGGGTGTCGGTGACGGCAACATCTGCATCGACCGCCAGGTCGGTATCGTCCTCCTCGGCTGCGTCTTCGTCGGCCCCGGCATCACCAGTGTCCCCACCGGCCAGCACATCAGCTGCAGCATCGAGTTCGATATCGATGTCACCGACGACGGCCTCGACGGGATCGACGGGGATGTCCGCATCGACCTCGGCGACAGGGGTGTCGGTGACGGCAACATCTGCATCGACCGCCAGGTCGGTATCGTCCTCCTCGGCCGCGCCTTCGTCGGCTTCGGTATCACCAGTGTCACCACCGGCCAGCACATCAGCTGCAGCGTCGAGTTCGACATCGATGTCACCGACAACGGCTTCGACCGGATCAAGCGGGATGTCCGCATCTACCTCCGCGACAGGCGTGTCGGCGACGGTGACATCTGCATCGACCGCCAGGTCTGTGTCGCCCGCCTCGGCTGAGCTTTCATTGGCAGCGGCATCGTCACCGCCCAGCACATCAGCTGCGGCATCGAGTTCGACGCCGATGTCCCCGACGACGGCCTCGACCGGATCGAGGGGGACGTCTGCATCGACCTCCGCGACAGGCGTGTCAGCCACCGCGACGTCAGCATCGACCGTCAGATCGGTGTCGTCAGCCTCGGCTGCGCCTTCATCGGCTCCGGTGTCGTCACCGGCGATCAGGTCGGCTGCGGCATCCAGTTCGACATCGATGTCACCGACAATGGCTTCGACCGGATCGAGCGGGACATCCGCATCGACCTCGGCGACAGGGGTGTCGGTGACGGCAACATCTGCATCGACCGCCAGGTCGGTATCGTCCTCCTCGGCTGCGTCTTCGTCGGCCCCGGCATCACCAGTGTCCCCACCGGCCAGCACATCAGCTGCAGCATCGAGTTCGATATCGATGTCACCGACGACGGCCTCGACAGGGTCGAGCGGGATGTCCGCATCGACCTCGGCGACAGGGGTGTCGGTGACGGCAACATCTGCATCGACCGCCAGGTCGGTATCGTCCTCCTCGGCCGCGCCTTCGTCGGCTTCGGTATCACCAGTGTCACCACCGGCCAGCACATCAGCTGCAGCGTCGAGTTCGACATCGATGTCACCGACAACGGCTTCGACCGGATCAAGCGGGATGTCCGCATCTACCTCCGCGACAGGCGTGTCGGCGACGGTGACATCTGCATCGACCGCCAGGTCTGTGTCGCCCGCCTCGGCTGAGCTTTCATTGGCAGCGGCATCGTCACCGCCCAGCACATCAGCTGCGGCATCGAGTTCGACGCCGATGTCCCCGACGACGGCCTCGACCGGATCGAGGGGGACGTCTGCATCGACCTCCGCGACAGGCGTGTCAGCCACCGCGACGTCAGCATCGACCGTCAGATCGGTGTCATCGGCCTCGGCCTCGCCTTCGTCGGCTTCGGTGTCGTCACCGGCGATCAGATCGGCTGCGGCGTCGAGTTCGACATCGATGTCACCGACGATGGCCTCGACGGGATCGAGCGGGACATCCGCATCGATGTCGGCGACAGGGGTATCAGCGACGGTGACGTCTGCATCAACCACCAGGTCGGTGTCGTCAGCCTCGGCTGCGCCTTCATCGGCTCCGGCATCGTCACCGGCCAGCACATCAGCTGCGGCGTCCAGTTCGACGTCGATGTCTCCGACGACGGCCTCGACAGGGTCGAGCGGGATGTCCGCATCGACCTCGGCGACAGGGGTGTCGGCGACGGTGACGTCTGCATCAACCACCAGGTCGGTGTCGCTGGCCTCGGCCTCGCCTTCATCGGTGGCATCGTCACCGACGATCAGGTCGGCTGCGGCGTCGAGTTCGATGTCGATGTCGCCGACGATGGCCTCGACGGGATCGAGGGGGAAGTCCGCATCGACCTCGGCGACCGGCGTGTCGGCGATGGCGACATCTGCATCGGCCACCAGGTCGGTGTCGTCAGCCTCGGCTGCGCCATCGTCGGCTTCGGTGTCGTCACCGGCGATCAGGTCGGCTGTTGCATCGAGTTCAACATCAATGTCACCAACGACGGCCTCGACCGGGTCGAGCGGGACGTCTGCATCGACCTCGGCGATCGGTGTGTCGGCGACGGCAACATCTGCATCGACCACCAGGTCGGTGTCGTCCGCCTCGGCTGTGCCTTCGTTGCCTTCGACATCACCTCCGACCAGCACATCAGCTGTGACATCGAGTTCGACATCGATGTCACCGACAACGGCTTCGACCGGATCGAGGGGGAAGTCTGCATCGACCTCGGCGACTGGCGTGTCGGCGACAGTGACTTCAGCATCGACCACCAGGTCTGTGTCTTCCGCCTCGGCTGCGCCTTCATCGGCTCCGGCATCGTCACCGGCCAGCACGTCAGCTGCGGCATCAAGTTCGACGTCAATGTCCCCGACGACGGCCTCGACGGGATCGAGGGAGATGTCCGCATCAACCTCGGCGACAGGGATGTCAGCGACGGTGACATCTGCATCGACCGTCAGGTCCGTGTCGTCAGCCTCGGCTGCGCCTTCATCGGCTCCGGTGTCGTCACCGGCGATCAGGTCGGCTGCGGCATCCAGTTCGACATCGATGTCACCGACAATGGCTTCGACCGGATCGAGTGGGACATCTGTATCGACTTCCGCGACAGGGATGTCTGCGACGGCGACGTCTGCGTCTGCCACCAGGTCGGTGTCGTCGGTCTCGGCCTCGTCTTCATCGGCTTCGGTGTCGTCACCGGTGATCAGGTCGGCTGCGGCATCGAGTTCGATATCGATGTCACCCACGACGGCCTCGACCGGTTCGAGGGGGACGTCTGCATCGAGTTCGGCAACTGGCGTGTCTGCCACGGCGACGTCTGCATCGACCGCCAGGTCGGTGTCGCCCGCTTCGGCCTCGCCAGCGTCGGCCCCGGTGTCCCCACCGGCCAGTACATCAGCTTCGGTGTCCAGTTCGACGTCGATGTCCCCGACGACGGCCTCGGCCGGATCGAGCGGGATGTCCGCATCGATTTCGGCGACAGGGGTGGTGCTGTCCACGGTGAGATCGGCGTCACCTTCGCCTTCGACCTCGTCAGACGGTTCCGGGGCAGGGGGGGTGTCGGTGCCGGAGGTTTCTTCGGTCTCGTCCGGCGTGTCGGTATCCGTCCCGGTCGAACCGGGGTCGGTCGGGCCGGAACCCGATGCTCCGTCCGTGTCTCCGTCGGGATCGGGCGTGTCGTCCGGCGCTGTTGCATCACCGGTCTCATCCGGGCCGTCAACGGGTTCGTTGCCGGTTCCGACCCCGGTCTCCGATCCTGTTCCGGTGTCGGATCCTGTTCCGGTGTCGGATCCTGGCCCGGTTCCGGAACCGGAATTCGTCGCGTCGGACGTGTTGCCGGTATCGGTGGCATTGCTGCCGGTTCCCGTTGCATCGGAATCTGGGGTGCCAGTATCGGGGGTGCCAGTGTCCGGGGTACCTGTGTCCGGGATGCCGGTCTCCCGGGAACCGGATTCCGGCGTGTCGGACTCGAGGCCTTCCTGGTCGGCGACCCCGTCGGGGTCGTTGTTCGTGCCCTCGTCCGAGGTCGTGTCCTGCGGGTCCGATGATCCGGCGGCGTCCGGGTCGGAACCGGAGCCTGTATCGCCTTCGCCCGCAGCCGCCTCAGCGGTGACGGGCTCATCGATGCCCTGGCCAGCCGTGTCCTGCGGGTCCGCCGATCCGGCGACGTCCGGGCCGGAACCGGAGCCTGCGTCGTCGCCTTCGCCCGTGGCGGCCTCAGCGGTGAGGGGGGCAACGACGTCGGCCACGACCGCGTCTTCCTCGGCCGTGCCGGTGTCTGCCGACGCTTCGGCGGGGGCACCGTCGCTGACGGGTGCATCGTCGTCCTGCGGGGCGGAGGCGGTTTCCTGTGCCGTGTCCGCTGTGGCTTCGCTGTCGTCACCAACCGCTTCGGAGCCGTCGGGCGTCGCCGTCGCTGCATCGGTCGATGCGGGCGGTTCGGCAATCGCGGTCTCCTGGATGATGACCGGGCTGTCCAAGGCCTGTCCGACGGACTCACCGGGCAGCGTCACGCCGGGTTCGTTGCCGGTACCTTCCGGAGCCGAGGCGACCACCGACGGCGCGGGATCGACCTCGACGGCGACCGTGCTGCCATTCTCGCTGTCGTCAGCCGAACTCTCGTCACCACCCGTGCCCGCATCTGCACGGGCTTCCGTGGCGGCCGCGCCCTCATCCTTACCACCGGTTGCGCCGTCATCGACGATCAGGTCTTCCGGGACCGTGTCGTCACTGTCCGGGTCAGCATCATCAGCAGTGTCGTCATCAGCGGAGGCCGACGTCGCTGTATCGGCATCCGGGGCGAGGCCAAGCTCGTTAATCAGGTCGGCGTCCAGCCCGAGATCGTCGATGACCGCGATCTCGTCATCAGCAGATGCACTGGCCGTCGGGGAACCGGCACCGGCGCCGACAGCCGCGCCGGAGGACGCGTTCGAGACACTGGATGTGGGGCGGACATCGTCGCTGTCGTCCGATGCACTCGTGTCGCGGCTGGACGTGGCGGCATCCTGCGTGTCGTTCGTCACCGCGTCCTGAACCGCGACGGGCGAGTCCTCGGCGGCATCATCGGAGCGGCTGCTTTCCTGCTCCTCCTCGCTGCCGGGTTCGGAGCTGTCACCCTGCGGCTGGTCGCTATCTTCGGCCTGGCCGGCAGCGGAAATCGCCGAGGCTGCCGCCGGGCTCACCGCGGTCGTCGAGACTCCCGGCGTCGAACCGGTTGCATTGCCTGTCGAGGGTTGTGTCGCCTGGCGGACCTCTGCGCCGGTCTGGGGCGTGCGTGCGTTCTCGGAAATCTCCGCGTCCAGGTCGATGTCATTGAGATTGCCGGTATCGTCCAGCGTGGTCTCGATCGGGGCGACATTGCCGAGACCGACATCCTCGACGACGTTGACCTCTTCCTCCCGGGTGATCGTCGCCGTGTCAGCGACGGCACTCTCCGCCTGCTGCTGTGCCTGCAGCAGGGCGTGGTTCACCCCGCCTGATCCGATGGCGTTTTCCGCAACGAGATCGAAGTCCTCCGCCACGAATTCGTCGGCATCGAGCATGTCAGCGACTTCGAGGGCATCGGAATCGAGTCCTGTCGACCTCTGCGAAGAGGCCTGGGTACCGCGCGATCCGGAATCGTTCTTTGCCATGGGTCTGCCTGAGCTCGTCATCACGTAAAGAAACTGCCGACGCTGCGTCTGCGCCTGGAAAAGGTGAGTACGGGTTCAGAGTTGAAATCAGGTTAACGGATGTATCAGGGTTCGACAGGACAACGCATGGTTAAATGGGGCATGAAATCTATATAATTCAATGAGTTGCGCGTCCCGGAGCGGGGTGAAATGCCCGATTTACACCACTGATTTACGTTAATGCCAGTGAATTAGATTGATCAGGCAATGAAAAATTTGAGCTAGTCCGTTGATCTGGCAATGAAAATTTCCGCAGGGAAAGGGATGTATCCGTCTGGTTGCCGCGGCTCGTGCAGGTCGGTCACTGAAAAGAATGATGTGAACCATGCTCCGGGACAGGTTCGTTCGGGCCGGGCTGTCATCGACAGGATTCGGGCCGGGAACGACATGGCCGAGGTGCAGCCACAAGGAAGCCGGTCAACGGCGCAGGAACTGTCGGCAGGAAATCAGGAGACCGGGCTGCTGCCTGGTCGGCTGCGGCGCCGCTTCATGGCTGCGGTCGCGCTGTCGCGGAAGAAGGGATGGTGGGCGATACTGGATTCGAACCAGTGACCCCAGCGATGTGAACACTGTGCTCTACCAACTGAGCTAATCGCCCCCACCATTGCGACCCGGAGCCGGTCAGTGACCGGTGGTGTCGCGGAGCGCGCTTTTCCTAGGGCCGCCGCTGACTGCTGTCAAGCGATCTTGGACGTTGACCGGTGATGCGGATGGCAGTCAGCTTGACAGGGCAAGCGCGCTCGATAGAACGGCGTCAACCGAGGGAACAGGCCGCGCCCCGCAGCGCGGCAGGGAGGATCGAATGGCACGCGCTCTGGTTTTTCCGGGACAGGGGTCCCAGGCAGTCGGCATGGGCGTCGCCCTGGCGGAGGCTTCTCCCGCCGCGCGGGAGGTCTTCGAGGAGGTCGATGACGCGATCGGCCAGCCGCTGTTCCGCCTGATGAAGGATGGTCCGGAGCAGGACCTGGTGCTGACCGAGAATGCGCAGCCGGCCCTGATGGCCGTCTCCATGGCCGTGATGCGGGTGCTGGAGCGCGAGGGCGGCTTCGACCTTGCCGCCCGGGCGAAGTATGTCGCGGGCCATTCGCTGGGCGAATATTCCGCGCTCGCCGCCGCCGGTTCGATCGGCCTGTCCGACACTGCCCGGCTGCTGAAGCTCCGGGGCCAGGCGATGCAGCGCGCGGTGCCCGTGGGGCAGGGGGCGATGGCGGCACTGCTGGGCCTCAGCCTGGAGGATGCGGCCGCTGTCGCCGAAGCCGCGGCTCAGGGCGAGGTCTGCCGCGCCGCCAATGACAATGCGGAGGGGCAGGTGGTGATCTCCGGTTCGTCCGCCGCCATCGACCGGGCAGTGGAGATCGCGAAGGAGAAGGGGGCGAAGAAGTCGATGCGGCTGCAGGTCTCCGCGCCGTTCCATTGCCCGCTGATGCAGCCCGCTGCCGACGAGATGGCGGATGCGCTGGGCAGTGTCACCATCTCCGCCCCGAAGGTGCCGCTGGTGGCCAACGTGACCGCGTCTGCCGTCGATGACCCGGAACGCATCCGCGCGCTGCTGGTGCAGCAGGTGACATCCATGGTGCGCTGGCGCGAATCAGTGCTCTACATGCGTGACAATGGTATCGAGGAACTGGCCGAGATCGGTTCCGGCAAGGTGCTGGCCACGATGACGCGCCGGATCGACCGGTCGGTGGCGGCGAAGGCTGTGAACACGCCGGATGATATCGAGGCGTTTCTGGGCGCTCTCTGAACGGGAAGCCACTGGAACGGAGGGAGAAGGAAGATGTTCGATCTGACGGGAAAGACCGCGCTGGTGACCGGTGCGTCCGGCGGAATCGGTCGCTCCATTGCCGAGTGCCTGCATGCAGCGGGCGCGACGGTGGGGCTGCACGGCACGCGGCAGGCGGTTCTGGAGGAAGTGCAGGCGGCGCTGGGCGAACGCGCGCACGTGCTGGTCTCCAACCTGGGGGAGGCCGGGCAGCCGGCCGCCCTGGCCAAGGCGGCGGAAGAGGCCATGGGCAGCGTCGATATCCTGGTCAACAATGCCGGAATCACCCGCGACAACCTGGCCATGCGGCTGAAGGACGATGACTGGGACGCGGTGATCAACGTCAATCTCAGCGCGGGTTTCCAGCTCGCCAAGGCCCTGCTGCGGGGCATGATGAAGCGCCGCCATGGCCGCATCATCTCCATCACCTCCATCGTCGGCACCACCGGCAATGGCGGGCAGACGAACTACGCGGCGGCCAAGGCGGGCACGGTCGGCTGGTCCAAGTCGCTGGCGCAGGAAGTGGCCAGCCGGGGAATCACCGTCAACTGCCTGGCACCCGGTTTCATCGAGACGGCGATGACCGACGCGCTGGGTGACGACCAGAAGACGGCATTGCTGCAATCCATTCCTGCCGGTCGCATGGGCGTCGGGGATGACATTGCCGCCGGGGTGGTTTATCTGGCCTCCAGCGAAGCGGCGTACGTGACCGGCCAGACCCTGCACATCAATGGCGGGATGGCCATGATCTGAACGCTGAAAGTGGCGGAATTCGGGTGCTTCCGTTCGCTTTCCCTGCCTGACAAAGTGTGTTAAGAGCCGCCCGTTTCGCCTTGATCCGATGGATCGGGACGCCAATTGGAGATCATCGAAGCCGTGCGCCGGACCGTTCGTCCGGGCACATGACCAACATCACTGAGTGAGATTTCAGGGACAAAGGAAACTGGACATGAGCGATACAGCAGACCGCGTTAAGAAGATCGTCGTGGAGCATCTTGGCGTCGAGGAAGACAAGGTGAAGGACAACGCTCATTTCATCGACGATCTGGGTGCCGACAGCCTGGACACGGTCGAGCTGGTCATGGCCTTCGAGGAAGAGTTCGGTATCGAGATTCCCGATGACGCCGCCGAGAAGATCCAGACGGTGAAGGACGCCATCGACTACATCTCCGCCAACGCCTGATCGCAGAGTCCGGCCAGGAGAGCAGATCATGCGTCGTGTAGTCGTGACCGGACTGGGGGCAGTCACGCCCCTGGCGACCGGAGCCGAGGAGACGTGGGCCCGATTGCTGAAGAGCGAATCGAGCGCCGCCACCATCCGAAAG
The DNA here is from genome assembly GCA_965228535.1 of Minwuia sp. GTDB lineage: Bacteria > Pseudomonadota > Alphaproteobacteria > Minwuiales > Minwuiaceae > Minwuia. The sequence continues at coordinate 1,715,431 of CBDDHU010000004.1, forward strand.
TTCGAGACAGCGGATCTCGCCACGAACTACGCGTGCGAGATCAAGCCGAAGTCGGACGAGTTCCCCGACGGCTTCGACCCCGATGAGTGGGTCGAGCCGAAGGAGCAGCGCCGCGTCGACGGTTTCATCGTCTACGGCCTCGCCGCCGCACGCCAGGCGCTGCAGGACTCGGGCTTCGTTGCCGAGACGGAGGAACAGCAGTTCCGCTCCGGCGTGCTGGTCGGGTCCGGCATCGGTGGCCTGCAGGGGATCGAGGAAGGCGCCCGCATCCTGGCGGAGAAGGGACCGCGACGCCTGTCGCCGTTCTTCATCCCGGGACGGCTGATCAACCTGCTTTCCGGCCACATTTCCATCGAGAACCAGTTCAAGGGTCCGAATCACGCGGTGGTGACGGCCTGTTCGACCGGTGCACACGCCATCGGTGATGCCGCGCGCATCATCGCGCTGGACGATGCGGACGTGATGGTCGCCGGTGGGGCGGAGGCGGCGCTGAGCCGTCTCGGCATTGCCGGTTTCGCGGCGGCCAAGGCGCTCTCTTCCGGGTTCAAGGACAATCCGCAGGCGGCCAGCCGGCCCTGGGACCAGGGCCGTGACGGTTTCGTCATGGGCGAGGGCGCGGGGATTGTCGTGCTGGAGGAACTGGAGCACGCGAAGGCCCGTGGCGCGAAGATCTATGGTGAGGTCATCGGCTACGGCATGTCCGGCGATGCCTACCACATCACCGCGCCGTCGGAGGACGGTTCCGGTGCCTATCGCTGCATGGCCGCGGCGCTGAAGCGTGCCGGCATCAACAGCTCGGACATCGACTACATCAATGCCCACGGCACCTCGACGCCGCGTGGTGACGAGATCGAGCTGAAGGCGATCCGGCGGCTGCTGGGTGAGGACGCCACGGGCGTGACCATGTCCTCCACCAAGTCGTCCATCGGTCACCTGCTGGGCGCGGCGGGCAGTGTCGAGGCCATCTTCTGCCTGATGGCGATGCGGGACGGCGTGGCACCGCCGACGCTGAACCTGGAGAACCCGGACGAATCCTCTGCCGGGCTTGACCTTTCCCCGCTGCAGCCGACCGAGCGCCGGATCAACGTGGCCCTGTCGAATTCCTTCGGCTTCGGCGGCACGAACGCGAGTCTGATCTTCCGTCGGCTGGATTGATCCGGCATGCGGTCGGCGCTGCGGCTGTTGCTGCTCGTCGCCGTTGTCGGCTGTGGTGCCGCTGCCCTGTTCGCCTGGAACTGGTGGCAGCGCGCTGACCTGCCTGGACCACTCGCAGAGACCCGGACCGTCGTGATCGAACGCGGCACCGGTCCGCGTGCCATTGCCGACTCGCTGGTGCTCAACGGCGTGGTGGATGACCGCCTGCTGTTCCTGGCGGTGCTGAAGGTCCGAGACCTCGGCACGCGCCTGAAGGCCGGTGAATACGCCTTCGAGGCCCGGCAGAGCATGAATGCGGTCATCGAGCAGGTCGTGGCCGGTCGGACCGTGGTGCGCAAGCTTACGATCCCGGAGGGGCTGACCTCCGCCGAGGTCTCCGAACTGCTGAACGGTGTCGAGGGCATGGAAGGCAAGGCGCATGTGCCGCCCGAGGGTTCCATGCTGCCGGAGACCTATCACTTCCAGCTTGGCGACGAACGCCAGCAGATCATCCGCCGGTCGCGGATCGCGATGCGGGACACCTTGCGCGAACTCTGGCCGCAGCGTCAGAAGGACCTGCCGCTGGCCTCGCCGGAGGAGGCGGTGGTCCTGGCCTCCATCGTCGAGAAGGAAACCGGCGTGGCGTCGGAGCGCCCCCGCGTGGCCGCCGTCTTCATCAACCGGTTGCGCAAGGGCATGCGCCTGCAGTCCGACCCGACCGTGATCTATGCGGTGACGAACGGGGAGACGGCATTCGGTCGGGCGATCTCCCGCGCCGACCTGCGGCTCGAGTCACCATACAACACCTACGTGAACGGGGGGCTGCCGCCAGGTCCCATCGCGAACCCCGGCCGGGCCTCCATCGAAGCTGTCCTTAACCCTGCAGACACGAATGACCTATACTTCGTAGCGGATGGCACCGGTGGACACGCCTTTTCCCGTACCCTCAAGGAGCACAACCGCAATGTCCGGCGCTGGCGAGAGCTCAGGCGACAGAACGACTGACAGCGGCGCGACCGGACCTGCCGCCGATCCTGCGGTTCCGTCCAGCGAGAAGGTCATGCTCCAGGCGCTCGATCGGGTCGGTGAGGGCGCGGCCATGTTCGATGCCGAAGACAGGCTGATCGCCTTCAACACCACCTTCCGTGACCTGCTGGGTGGAGACATGGCGGACAGGTTCCGCGTCGGACTGCGCTGCGAGGAACTGCTCGGCCTGATCTGGGACAGTGGTGCCATTCCGCCGGATACGCGCCATGGCCGCGCCGACTGGATCGGTCAGGCACTGGAACAGCACACCACGTTCGATACCCCGTTCGACCGGCTGATGCAGGATGGCAGGTGGCTGCGTTTCGTGAACCAGTCCGTCGGCGAGGGCATCCTGACGATGGTTTCGGACGTCACGGTGGAGAAGAACGCGGCGGAACAGGCAGAGCGGCAGGAGAACGCGCTGCGCGATTTCGCGCTGGCGACCGCCGACTGGTTCTGGCAGCAGGATGCCGACCTGCGTTTCGTGCAGCCGGATGCAACCGCCGGGGTCGGCATCGGGCCGAAACCCAGTCAGTTCCTTGGGCTCACCCGGTGGGAGGCGCTGGGTCACGATCCTGACGCCGATCCGCGATGGCATGCGCACCGGGAGACCCTCTGGCGGCACCAACCCTTCCGGGACTTCCGCTACAGCTTCGTCGACGATGTCGGTGAGACGCGCCATGTCCGCGTCAGTGGTGTTCCCGTGTTTGACCGGGCCGGGCGTTTCACTGGCTATCGCGGCACCGGCATCGACGAGACCGCACTGGCACGCGCTGACCGGCGCGCGCTTGCGGCAGAACGCAACCTCAGCCTCGCGATCCAGCATACCGAGCAGGGCTATGCCATGTTCGACGAGGGCAACGGGCTGGCGATGTGGAACGAGGCGCTGGCCGGGATGGTGCGCGGGCATGGTGCCCATCTGGTACACGGCCTGCCGCTGGACGAGCTGCGCCGGATATACCGGCCGCTGACCGATGCACCATCCACCATTGATGTCCGACAGGCGATGCAGGTCGCGACGCAGGCGCTGCAGGGGGATGCGGACCGGGTCTACCAGTGTCGGCTGGGGGAGCGCTGGCTGCGGGTCCGGGAACAGGGAACCGGCGAGAGCGGTGTCCTGACGATCTGGACCGACGTGACCAGCCAGCACGAGCGTGAAGAGGAGCTTCGTCTCGCCCGCGACCATCTGGAGGAGCGGGTGCGCGCCCGCACGGCGTCGCTGGCGAAGGCGAAGGCGGACCTGGAGGCCGTGGTCAGGGAAAGGGCGCAGGCCGAGGAGCGGCTGAGACAGAGCGAACGGCAGCTGCGGCAACTCGTCGAGGGTTCCATCCAGGGCATCGTCATCCATCGCGACCACCAGATCCTGTTCGCCAATCCCTCCTTCATCGACCTGTTCAGACTGCCGTCGCTCGAGGCCGCAATGGCGCTTCCGGAGATCGGCTGCCTGCTCGCACCGCATGAGCGGGAGCGGATCATGAACATCGCCGACTCCCGTCTGCAGGGTGGGGCGCATCCGAACCGGTTCGAGATCCAGTTCATGCGGGCCGACGGCAGCATCTTCTGGGGCGAGCAGTTCGTTTCGGTCACCGAGTGGGAAGGCGAACAGGCACTGCAGGTCGCCATCATCGATATCGATGAGCGCAAGCGCGCGGAAGCCGAGTACCGCGACATCTTCGAGCAGGCGACGGAAGGCATCTACCGGTCCACTGTCGATGGCAAGCAATTGCGCGCGAACCCCGCGCTGGTTGCGCTGAACGGCTATGACAGCGAGGCGGAACTGCTGGAGGCCGTCCACGACATTTCCAAGGAATGGTATGTCGAACCGGGTCGCCGCCAGGAATTTGTCGAGCTGATGGCCCGCGACGGTCGCGTGACCGACTTCATCTCCGAGGTCTATCGCCATCGCAGCCGGGAACGGATCTGGATATCCGAGAATGCCTTCGTGGTGAAGGACGCGCATGGGGAAGCGCTCTACTACCAGGGCACGGTGCGCGACATCACCAGCCAGTTGCGGGTGCAGCGGGAACTGGTGGCCGCGAAGGAGGAAGCGGAGCGCGCCAACCAGGCCAAGTCGCAGTTCCTCGCCAAGATGAGTCACGAACTGCGCACACCGCTGAACGCGATCATCGGTTTCTCGGAAATCTTCAAGACCCAGATATTCGGGCCGCTGGGGAACGAGCGCTACCTGGGATATGCCGACGACATTCTTGCCAGTGGTCGCCACCTGCTCGACCTGATCAACGACCTGCTCGACCTCGCCAAGGTGGAGGCCGGGGCGGTGGTGCTGCAGGAGGAACCGGTATCACTCACCGGGCTTGTGACGGAGATCGTCGAGCTGATGCAGCCGCTGTCCAGGAAGGCGGAGGTGGAGGTCATCATCCGCGACGTTGACAGCCTGCCTATGCTGCAGGCGGATCCCCGGCTGCTGAAGCAGATGCTGGTGAACCTGATTTCCAACGGGCTGAAGTTCAACCGGCCGGGGGGCAGCGTGACCCTGCAGGGACGGCAGGAGGCGGAACGCGTCGGCATCACCGTGCATGATGACGGCATCGGCATCGCAGCAGAGAACCTGGAGAAGGTGCTGCAGCCCTTTGGCCAGATCGCCAACCAGATGGTGGCGGAACAGAAGGGCACGGGGCTGGGCCTGCCCATCGTCAACTCGCTGGTGGAGCTGCATGGCGGCAGCCTGGAGATCGATAGCTGCGAGAACCAGGGCACCTCGGTCAGTCTCTGGTTCCCTGCGGCGCGGATCGTTGACCAGGGGTCGCTGCCGCTTGCGGAGCTGCATGGCGCGGGAAAGACTCCCTGACGCAGCGGCGAAGATTCGGGAAAGGCAGAAATGACGATCACCAGCATGACCGGGTTTGCCCGTCGCGAAGGCGTTGCCGAAGACTGGAAATGGGTATGGGAAGCGCGTTCCGTCAATGGCAAGGGGCTGGACGTCCGCTACCGCGTGCCCTCCGCCTTCGGCACGCCGGACTCGGAGCTGAAGCGGCAGGCGCAGGGACTGCTGTCGCGGGGCAATGTCAGCATCTCGCTGCACCTTGACCGTGACAGGCCGGAGGAAGGCAACCTGACCATCAACCGGGAATGGCTGCGCACCCTGCATGAGGAGGCCCAGCGGCACGCGGGCGGCGCGTCGGTGGATGTTGCCGGGCTGCTGGCGGTCCGAGGCGTGGTGGATGTGGCTGACCAGACACCGGACGAGAGCGAACTGGAAAGGCGGGACGAGGCGATCCTGGCCGACCATGGGAAACTGCTCGCCGACCTGGTCACGGCGCGGGACGAGGAAGGGGCAAGGCTGCAGGCGATCATTGCCGGGCTGGTCGACGAGATCGAGGCCCAGGTGGCAGAGGCCGGGACAGCCGAGGCGGCACGTCCGGAGCAGCGCGCCGTCCGGTTGCGCGCGGTGCTGCAGGAACTGCTGGAGATGGATCCGCCGGTGACGGAGGAACGGCTGGCGCAGGAACTGGCGCTGCAGGCGACGCGTGGTGACATCCGCGAGGAACTGGACCGGCTGAAGGCACATATAGAGCAGGCCCGCGACCTGCTGGATGCGGGGGAAACGGTCGGCAGGCGCCTGGATTTCCTGGCACAGGAGTTCAACCGCGAGGCCAACACGCTCTGCTCCAAGTCCGGTGACGTGACGCTGACCCGCGTCGGCATGGCGATGAAGGCCACCATCGATCGCCTGCGGGAGCAGGTTCAGAACGTCGAATGAACAGGGAGACAGGAATGCCGGGAGGCATGACACGCAAGGGGCTGATGTTCGTGATCTCGTCCCCGTCCGGTGCCGGGAAGACCACCATCGCCCGCAGGCTGCTGGAACTGGAACCGGAACTCTCCATGTCCGTCTCCATGACCACCAGGCCGCAACGCGCCGGTGAGGAGGAGGGGAAGGACTACTACTTCGTCGACCAGGCACGGTTTGACGCGACCGTGAAGCAGGGCGGGCTGCTGGAACACGCGACGGTCTTCGGCAATAGCTACGGCACGCCGGTTGCGCCGGTCGATGCGGCGCTGGCCGCCGGGCGTGACGTGCTGTTCGACGTGGACTGGCAGGGCGCGCAGCAGATGCGCACCCGGCGCCGTCCCGACATCGTCTCCGTCTTCATCCTGCCGCCCAGCGCGGCGGAGCTGGAGCGGCGCCTGACGACACGTGGCCGCGACCCGGACGACGTGGTGCGCCAGCGCATGGCCAAGGCGGCGACGGAGATGAGCCACTTCTCCGAGTACGACTTCGTGGTGGTGAACGATGATGTCGAGCGCTGCCTCGGCGACGTGCGCGCCATCCTGCATGCGGAACGGGTGCGCAGTGACCGGCTGCCGGACCTGGCTGACTTCGTGGAGGGGCTCAGTCGCGGCTATCAGCCAGCATCCTGATAGCTGCGTGACAGCGCAGCGAATTCCGCGATGGAGAGGGTCTCGGCGCGGCGCGTCGGGTCAATCCCGGCATGGTCGAGCAGCGCCGCCGTGTCACCGCCCAGGCTCTTCAGGCTCTGGCGCAGCATCTTGCGCCGCTGGTTGAACGCGGCCGCCACGACACGTGACAGCACCTTCATGTCCGCCTCTGCCCTCGGCTCTGCCAGTGGCACCAGGCTGACCACGGCGGAGGCGACCTTCGGCGGCGGGGTGAAGGCGCGGGCAGGCAGGTCCATCACGATGCGGCAGTCCGCGGCCCAGCCGCACATCACGGCCAGGCGTCCATAGGCACGGTCGCCGGGACGGGCGACGATGCGCTCCGCCACCTCGCGCTGGAACATCAGCGTCAGGCCCGCGAAGTGTTCCAGCCGTTCCAGCCAGCCGAACAGCAACGGCGTGCCGACATTGTAGGGCAGGTTGGAGACCACACGGGCACCCGGTGCCAGCGCCGAGACGGCGTCGAAGGTGAGGGCATCACCCTCCACGATCTCGAGACGCCCGTCGCTGGCGGCACGGATTTCCTCCAGCGCCTCCAGGCAGCGCCGGTCCTTCTCCACCGCCACCACCCGGCGGGCACCGGCAGCCAGCAGCCCGCGCGTCAGGCCGCCGGGACCGGGACCGACCTCCAGCACGTCACAGCCGGTCAGGTCGCCTGCTTCCCGCGCGATGCGGCCCGTCAGGTTCAGGTCCAGCAGGAAATGCTGTCCCAGGCCCTTGCGGGCATCCAGGCCGTGGGTGCGGATGACGTCCCTGAGCGGTGGCAGGTCCTGCAGGGCGGTCATGGCGCACCGCGCCGTTCCGCGATCTCGCCTGCCAGCCGGATGGCCTGGATCAGGCTGTCGGGCCGGGCAATGCCCTTTCCGGCAATGTCGAAGGCGGTGCCGTGATCGGGGGAGGTGCGGACGATGGGCAGCCCCAGCGTCACGTTCACCCCCAGGTCGAAATCCAGCGTCTTCACCGGCACCAGGGCCTGGTCATGGTACATGCAGATCGCGGCGTCGTAGCGCGCACGGGCGGCGGCATGGAACATGGTGTCGGCGGGCAGGGGACCGGCCACGTCATGTCCCCGCTGGCGCAGCACCTCGACGGCAGGGCGGATGATAGCGTCATCCTCCTTGCCCAGCGCACCGCCTTCCCCGGCATGGGGGTTCAGCCCGGCAAACGCGACCCGTGGTGGCGTGCAGCCGAAGTCCTGCCGCAGCGCGTCCAGCACGATCTGCCCGACGGCCACCAGCCCGTCCGTGGACAGTGCCTGCGGCACCGCCGACAGCGGCAGGTGGATGGTGGCCGGTACGACGCGCAGGCTCGGCCCGGCAATCATCATGACGGGCAGGGCGGCACCGCTCAGTTCGGCAATGAACTCCGTATGGCCCGGATGGCGGAACCCGGCATCGTAGAGCAGGGCCTTGTTGATCGGGTTGGTGACGATGCCGGACGCGGTACCGGCCATGCAGGCTGCGACAGCCCGTTCGATGCTCTCGATCACCAGTGCTGCATCCCCGCTGGCGGGAGTTCCGGGCTGGCCGCCGACACTGCCGGACAGCGGGATCACGGGCAGTGCGGTGTCGAAGTGGTCGATCGCCTCCGCCGGATCGCTGATCGCGACCACCGGAACGTCACCGGCCCGGCGCAGGAAGTCGGGGTCGCCGACCACCGCGAACACGGGAAGCCGTTCCCGCGCACGGGACTGCCACGCCGCAAGCGTGATCTCGGGGCAGATGCCCGCAGGCTCCCCCATCGACAGCAGCAAGGGGCGCGTGGTCATGGTCAGCGCAGGTCGATGATGGCGTCACGCCGCAGGTCGCGCAGCGCGCTCTGGGCCCGCTGGTTCAGCTTCGACAGGATCAGGCTGTTGCGAACCTCGTCCCTATTCGGCGTGGCATCGACGGGCTGGGAGCGGTTGCAGACCACCAGGACATGCAGGCCGGCAGCGGTCCGCAGGGGTTCGCTGCTGTCGCCGACATTCAGCTTGGCGATGGCCTTGCCGAACTCGTCCGGCAGGTCGCCGATCTTCAGCGTGCCGAGCTGTGCCGACTGGGCCTGGTCGATGGATTCCGCGACCTGGTCGATGCCGGCACAGCTGCGGATACGGCTGCGGGCGGACTCGGCGTCGGCACGCGCGGCGGCCTCGGCTGTCGCGTTGGCGGTACGGCTCAACGGAATCAGCAGCTGCGCCAGCTCCACCTCGATCCCGTCGACGGCTTCCTCGCCCAGGATGCGGCGGCCATCGACCGAGATGATGGTGAAGCCCAGCGGTGTGCGGATCGGATCGGACACGTCGCCGACGGAGAGCGTGGTCAGTACCGACGCCACCTCGTCACTCAACTGCGCGGGGCGCACCCAGCCGACGCTGCCGCCATCCTCGGCGTTCGCGCCGACCGAGAACTGGCGTGCAAGGGCCGCGAAATCCGCCCCGGACCGGACCTGGCGGACCAGCCGTTCGGCGGCGGCGAGCACTTCCGGTTCATCCTGCGGGCGGTCCACCCCCAGGACAATCTCGTTCACCCGGAACACCGCCTGGCCGCGGCTGGCTTCCTGTTCCCGCACAGCCTCGTCGATCTCCTCGTCCGAGACATCGACCGTGCGCAGCAGCCGGGCGCTCACATACTGTTCCCATGCGATGCTCGCCAGGTACTGGCGGCGCAGGGTGGAGAGATCGACGCCCGCGCCCTCCAGCCGTCCGCTCAACGCGAGCATGCTCATGTTGTTGCGCTGCGCCAGCTGCTCGATCTCGGCATCGATCTGCTCGTTCGTCACCTGCACGCCGATCTTGCGCGCCGCCTGCATCTGCAGGCTCTCGTCGATCAGGTTGCGCAGCACCTGGGCGCGGATGCGCCTGCGGGTGTCCTGCGTCCGGGGCAGGTTGGCGCTGATCACCACCAGGTCGATCCGCTCCTCCAGGTCGAAGGCGGAAATCACCTCGTCATTCACCACGGCGGCGATGCCGAAGACCTGCTGGGCGCGTCCGTCCCCGGCATGACCGGTCAGGATCAGCAGCCCGGCAAGGGCGATCAGGAAGGCGCGCATGTCTGCTCCACGAAGCGGTCTGTCCACTGCACATGCTCTAGCGGATTGCCGCCCGCTTTCCAACCGGCACCGCATACGAAGCGGCGTGTGAAGGTTCCGTCGCTGCTATGCTGGCCCGTCACCCTGAACCACCGTCGGCAACTCCTCGCGCAGGAACCGGGCCATGGCCTCCACCTGTGGTGGCACACCTTGTCGGGAGGGCATCAGCAGGCTCAGTTCCGGTTCACCGGCGGTCCAGCCCGGCAGCAGCCGACAGAGCTGACCCGCAGCAACTTCCTCGCGGCAGACATAGTGGGGCAGGGCAACGACACCGAGCCCCCCGACCGCAGCCTGCCTGAGTGTCGACATGTCGTCGCTACGCAGGCGGACATGGTGCGGGACGGAAGCGGTGGCGCCCCCGGCATCCTGCAGCGACCATGAATCGCCACCGGGACGCCAGCCCAGGACCAGGGCATCGTGTTCTTCCAGGTCGGCAGGCGCCCCGGGAGTCCCCCGGGCCTGCAGGTAGTCGGGCGCGGCAAACAGGTGCCAGGGCACGACTGCCAGCTGTCGCTGGATCAGCTGGGAGTCCGGCAGCAGCCGCACATGGCCACGGATCGCCATGTCGACCCCGTCCCCGATCAGGTCGGTGTAGGCGTTGGAGACCTGCTGGCGCACCACCACCAGCGGGTTGGCGGCAAGGAACCGGGGCAGGATCCGGCTGACCGCGAACTGTGCCACCCCGACCGAACAGGACAGCGTGACCGCGCCCTGCAGGACGTCGTGACCCCGCCGCACCGCCGCCTCCGCCGTCGCCATGCAGTCCAGTGCGGCCCTGGCGTGCTGCAGGTACGCCTCTCCCGCCTCCGTCAGGGCGAGATGCCGGGTGTTCCGGTGCAGCAGCCGGGTATCGAGCGATTCCTCCAGCTGGCGGACATGTCGACTGATCCGCGACTTGGGAATGCCGAGCGCCCGTGCGGCGGCGGAGAAACCCTGCTTCTCGGCGACATTGACGAAGTAGAACGCGTGATTGAGGTCCATGACCATGCCCCGCTCATGCTGAAAGTCGTTCCATTCTTGGAACGATGTGTTCTGGATTCAACGGATTTCTCAATGATTGTCCTGTCTCTAGGTTCGTTTCCAGGCAAAGGAGGCGATCATGACCAATCAGCACGAACTTCAGGCATCCCGGCAGGACACGGTGATTTCCGCCCTTCAGCAGGGTGAGGCAATGTCGAGGGGCACCGGCTTCACGGCCTTGAGCTTCAGCCATCGCCAGCTCGACGGGCTGATGGACCCGCTGATCATGGTCGATCACTTCACGATGTCCGAACCGACCTTCGGCGCCCATGCCCATGCCGGGCTGTCGGCGGTCAGCGTGCTGTTCGAGGACAGCACCGGCACGTTCCGCAACAGGGATTCGCTGGGCAACGATATCGGACTGGCCCCCGGTGATCTCTACTGGCTCAAGGCGGCGCGCGGTGCCGTGCATGACGAGGCACCGACACCCGGTTCCCGGACCCATGGCCTGCAGCTGTTCGTCAACCTGCCAGCGGCGGCCAGGCAGCAGGCCCCGACTTCCCTGCACGTCCCCGCCGGGCAGATGCCCGTGATCAGCGGCCCCGGCCACCGGGCGAGGGTGATGGTCGGAGAGAGCAACGGCGTCGCTGGTGCCACGTCGCCCGCATTGCCGCTCACCATCCTGGACATCACCCTGGCACCGGGTGGCCGGTTCACTCATCCCGTCGCGCCTGACCACGCTGTCTGGATCCACGCCATCCGGGGCGAGGTGACGGTGGAACTGGAGGGCGAGACCCGGCGGGTCAGCGGTTCGCAGGCCCTTGCTGCCCGGAACGCCCGGGTCGCTGGCCTGACCAGCGTCGATGGCGGCCAGGCGGTGCTGCTCAGCGGCAGGCCGCTGCGGGAGCCGTTCATCCAGAAGGGACCGTTCGCCATGGGCAATGAGGAGGAACTGGCCGCAGTCATCGCGGCACATGAGGCCGGCCAACTCGGTGCCATCGGTTGAGGGCGGGTACCGGCACCGCATTGCCGACGGGACGGGATTGGCGCTAAGGTCAGGTCACCGGTTGTGGAAGGTAGGTGCATGTACGTTCTGATTGGTCTTGCGGTTGTTGCCGTCCTGGTGCTCGGCCTGCTCATCATCCTGTTCAACAGGCTGGTTGCGCTGCGGCAGCGTTGCGGCAAGGCGTTCTTTGACATCGACATCTACCTGCGTCAGCGCCACGACCTGATCCCGCAGCTGGTTGAAGTGGTGAAGGGCTATGCCGGGCACGAGAAGCAGGTGCTGGAGAACGTCACCGCCGCCCGTGCCGGGGCGGGGGAAGCGGTCGGTGCCTCGAAGACGGAACGTGCCCGTGCAGAGGGCGCGCTGGGCACCGCCCTGGTCAACCTGCTGGCGGTGGCGGAGGCCTATCCCGACCTGAAGGCGGATGCCAGCTTCCAGCGGCTGATGACGGAGGTGACGGAGATCGAGGAACGGATCTCCGCCGCCCGCCGCTACTTCAACAGTGCAACGGCGGAATACAACACGGGGCGGGAGCAGTTCCCCGGCAACATCGTCGCCGGCATGTTCCGTTTCGAGCCTGAGCAGTTCTTCGAACTGGAAGAGGCCGTGAAGCGGGCAGTGCAGGAACCGCCGAAGATCAGCTTCGGCAACTGACCGGCAACGGGGAGGCCCCGCATGGCCCTGGCCAGCGTCGGAACCGGCACACAGATCTGGAACAACAACATCCGCAGCTTCCTGCTGCTGGCGTTCTACCCGCTGATCGTGCTGGCAGTGGTGTGGGTCGGGTTCTTCATCGCGGTCAAGGGGCACGAATGGACTGCGGACCAGTACTGGCCCCGGACGGTGGCGTTCCTGCTGGGCTATGGCTGGGCGATCCTGCTGGCCATCGCCTGCTGGCTGGTGATCGCCTATTTCCTGAATGCCCGCATGACCCGTGCGCTGTGCGGTGCGCGGGAGGTGACGCGGGCAGATGAGCCGGAGCTTTATCACATGCTCGAGACCCTGTGCATCGCGCGCGGGGTTCCGGTGCCGCGGCTCAGTATTGTCGAGACCCACGCCCGCAATGCCTTTGCCAGCGGTGTCGATGAGCGCAGCTTCCAGATCACCGTCACGCGGGGGCTGCTGCAGTCGCTGCCGGAGGACGAGGTGGAGGCGGTGCTGGCGCACGAGCTGGCGCATATCCTCAATCGCGATGTGCGGCTGCTGACGGTCTGCATCATCTTCACCGGCATGTTCGGCTTTGCCGCCCAGACACTGAACCGCATGCTGCGCGGCTTCGGCCGCAGCCGGGTTCATGTCAGCACTTCCCGCAGCAAGAAGGGCGGTGGCCAGATCATGCTGTTCCTCTATGCCATGCTGGCCGTGCTATGGGTGGCCTACTTCATGTCGCTGGTCGCCCGGTTCGCGATCTCCCGGGTCAGGGAGTATTCGGCGGATGCGGGTGGTATCGAGCTGACCAAGAAGCCGGAGGCGATGATGCGCGCCCTGCTCAGGATCTCCGGGCACGACCGCATTCCGGACACCACCGAAGAGGTCGCGATGATGTGCGTGGTGAACACGCGGCGACCCTTCCTGGGCCTGTTCCGCACGCACCCCGCGATGCAGGACCGGGTACGCAGGATCTCGGAGATGTCGCGGACGCCGGAGCCCGCAAGTCCGCTCAGGCCGGTCGGCCGGGGTCGCAGCTTCCAGCCGCCCGCGCCGGTGCCGACGCGCAAGAACAGGGTCCGGGTCGGGCGCCATGGCCGCTCCAGCGTGCCGCAGACCGTGGCCGCGCCCGCATCGGTGCCGGGCGCCGGTGGCGTCGGCGTCCCCGGTGCCGTGTCAGTTCAGCCCGAGCAGCTGCACCCGCACGAAGACCGAGGTTGAAGCCTCGATATCGCGGTCGCTGGTGAAGTCGCGCACCGCACCGATCTGGAAATCGAAGCATTCGTCCAGGTACTGCAGGCCCAGTTCGGCGCGCAGCGCACCGCCCGCGCGAGTGAGGTCATGGCGGTAGGCCCCGAACGTCTTCCAGTTGCTGGCGATGGCGGCGGAGGCTTCCATGTTCAGTTCCTCCACCGCACCCGCCGCGACACCGCCGCCGATGGCGGCCTGGGAGACGTAGCCGAGCTTCAGCCGGTAGCGTTCGTCACCGGCCTCCAGCATGTGCTCGTGCCGCTCGACCGTCGGGCCATCGGCATCGAAGCGGAAACGCAGCGAATAGTTCACCAGTTCCGAGGGCGCGATGCTCAAGCGGCCGACAAAGTCGGAGAAACGCTCCTCCAGGCCGGTGCCGACATTGGCGGAACTGGTCTGGTTCAGCCGGATCGACTGGCCGATGACCAGGTCGGTGCGGCCACCGCCCTCGCCATGCAGGCCGAGGCGCAGGCCGTAGTTCACCCGGCTGCCGCTCTCGATCCGGTCGAAGCCGACGAAGCGGTTGCGTTCGAACAGGTTGGCCTCCGAGAACTCGAAGCTCTGCGAGTCCTCGTTGGGGATGGCGGAGGGGTTGCCGCCGGCGGGGGAGGCGATCAGCTGCACCACCGGCTCCACCGTCTGCATCAGCCGCCCTTCCTGCTTCACCATCGGCAAGCGCCAGAGCAGGCTGGCCATCGGCCAGACACGGCCGGTGACCTCGTCATCATTGACGGCGGTGATGTCGGTGCTCTGCGCCTCCGAGATCATGTAGCCGTCGCCCCGCAGGTGCAGCCCGACCGTCATCAGGTCGCCGAACTCGCCGATCCGGTCCGCCGACCAGTCGCCTTCCAGCGAGACCCGTCGCGTGTCGCGTCCGCCCGTCCGCTGCAGCGCCACGGCGCTGAGCGTGCCGTCCAGGCGACCGCCCAGCGACGGCTCGGTGCTGGCGGTATAGCTCGCCAGCGGCAGCACGAACGGCGTGTCGCCGTCCTTGTCATTCTGGCGCAGGCTCTGGAAGGCGAGGAACTCGACGGAGGCCGCGTGCCGGCCGCGAATGCCGCGCAGGTAGAGGTCGGAGGTCAGGACATCGGCGGAGCTGATGTCGTAGCGCTGCAGGTAGGTGTCATCGCTGGCCCGGTTCAGGCTGAAGCCGGATTCGAACCCGCGTCCCACGTCGAAGCGCCCCGCGGACTGGATGTGGCCGCGAAACTCCTCCGCACCGGTCTTGCGGTTGTTGATGTCGACCTCGTCGACATAGGTGATGGAGCCGTTGGTGTCGAAGGTGCCGTTGTCGAAGCGCTTGCGGTACTCACCGCCGAAGACCGCGCCTTCCTTGGCGGTGAGGCGGGGACTGAAGGTGAAGTCGCTGGTGTCGTCCAGCACGACGTAGAGCGGCAGTGTCAGCTGCGCTCCCAGCTCCGTCGAGGAGCCGATGATCGGCGTCAGCAGGCCGCTCTTGCGGTCGATGGTCGGGTCCGGATGGTAGAAGTAGGGCGTGTAGAAGATCGGCACGCCAAACATCTCGAACATCGCGTCCTCGTACTCCACGATCTCCGTGGAGACGTCGCGGGTGACGGTGCCGGACTTGATCTGCCAGATCGGCGGGCGTTCCGGGTGGTCGGGACAGGATTCGCAGCGGGTGAAGACGGCGTGCTCCAGCACCGTCCTGTCCTCGCC
Organism: Minwuia sp.; assembly: GCA_965228535.1. GTDB lineage: Bacteria > Pseudomonadota > Alphaproteobacteria > Minwuiales > Minwuiaceae > Minwuia. Next base: position 1,730,621 of record CBDDHU010000004.1, read on the forward strand.
CTCCCGCCGCGCGACCCGGGCGGAGAGACGGCTGCGGTCCGCCCGCTGCACCTTGATCTCGCGGATCACGCCCTGCTTGAAGCCGTCGGACAGCTCGACATACTCCGCGAAGGCCACGTCGCCGCTCGGCTCCCGCAGCATCACGTTGCCGGTGGCGGTGACCACGTCGTCGCGTTCGTTGTAGGTCACCGTGTCGGCGAACAGGATGCGCTCGCCCTGGGTGATCTCGACATTGCCACGTGCCGTGACGACCCCCAGGTCACGCTCGTAGATCATCTCGTCGGCCTCGAGCTCGGTCGGCAGCGCCTCCTCCGACTGTGCGCGCGCGCCGCTGGGCAGGGACAGCGACAGCCCGAGCAGGACGAGGCCGAACAGGCGGCCGGCGATGGGGGGCAGGCCGGTCCTCATCCGTCTTCCAGGTGGAACATTGCCGCGACCGCCGACATGGAGGTGACGGCGGCAGGTGTCCAGGCCGCCAGGATGATGGGCAGCTTGCCCGCCGAGCCGAATGCCTCCACCAGGTCGGTGATGAAGAAGACACCGAAACCGGACATGGCGCCGAAGAAGAAGACCCAGCCGGTGCCGCCCTTGCGGCGGCTGAGCCGGATGCAGAAGGTGGCGGCCAGCAGCACCATCGCCGACAGCAGCAGCGGCAGGGCCAGCAGGGAATTCCAGTAGAGCCGGTGCGCCAGCGCGTTGAAGCCGGAATGCTCCAGAAGGCTGATGAAGCTTGGCAGTTCCCAGAACGACAGCGTTTCCGGCGCGGCAAGGCTGTCGACGATCTGCGCGAAGGTCAGCGAGGTCGGGACCTGCGTCTCGGCCAGGAACTGGCGTGGGCCGCTGGGGGAGGTGATGCGGGCGTTCTGCAGTTTCCAGGCACCATCGGTCAGCCGTGCGCGTTCCGCATCGGTGCGCCGGTCGAAGGTGTCGTTCAGGCCATAGGTGAAGATGGTCACGTCGTTCAGGATCTCGCCGTCGCCGGAGACGCTGTTGGCATGGATCACCTGGTGGCCCGTCTCGTTGACCTCCCGCAGCCACAGGCCGGTGCGGACGGAGACGCTGATCAGGCTGCTCTCGCCCTTGAAGTAGCGGTTGCTGAGCTGGTCATAGCGACCGCTCAGTGCCGCCCCCACCGGGTTGACCACGGTGACCAGTATCGTGCCTGCCGTCGCCGCCACCAGCAGCAGCGGAGTCAGGATCTGCCAGATCGAGACCCCGGCGGAGCGCGCGACCACGAGTTCGCTGGAATTGGCCAGGCGGGTCAGCGCCAGCATCGCCCCGAACAGGAAGACGAAGGGCCAGAGTTTCTGGATCGTCGCGGGCAGCTTCATCAGGGAAAGCTGCATCACCGCCAGGATCGTGACCTCCGGCCGGTCCCCGGCCTTGCGCAAGTGCTCGATCACCTCGACCGTGAACATGACCACGATCAGCAGGCCGAGCACGATCCCCGCCCCGACCAGGAACTGCCGACCGATATAGATGCCGAGCGTCTGCAGCATGTTCAGTCGCCCCCCGCGACCTGGGCGGATGGGAGGTCGGGTGGTGGGGCGGATGAGGGCTGGATACCGCCGCCCGCGCCGGGACGGATCATGTAGAGGCTGACGCCGATCCCTGCGGCGATCAGCACGTAGAGCAGGACCAGGGCGAACGGCGAACTGCCCCCTGCCTGGACCAGTGCCAGCACCGCGCCCTGCACCAGTCCGGCGGCGACGGAGGCAATGAAGATCCGCCGCCCCTGTCCGCGCCGGTCGAACTCACCGGAAAGGATGGCGGCAATGGCGATCAGGCTGAAGGTGAGGGCGAGCAGGGGCAGCGCCACGCGCTTGTGCGCCTCCGCCTGCTGGCGCCAGTAGGCATCGCCGGTCAGGCCGCGCCCGGTCTCCAGCAGGGTGAGGATGCTTAGTTCCTCCAGTTTCTTCGGCCGGACCGGCACGGAACTGTCGAACATGTTCACCTCGACCGTGTAGCTGTCGAAGAACAGCAGGCTGACATCGCCGCTGCCGGTGTCCCGTTCCTGGCGGTTGCCGTTCAGCAGCAGGATCTTCGGCCCGTCATCACTGCGGATGATGGTGCCCTTCTCCGCCATCATGGTCACGGTCTTGGCCGAATCGCGGTCGTCCTGGATCAGCAGCCCGCGCAGTTCCCCGCCCTGGTGGCGTTCGCGGACATAGACGGTCAGCTTTGTCTGCAGCGGCGTGAACTGCTGCTCCCTGAGCACCAGCGTCGAGTAGATGTAGTGCCAGGCGAAGCGGGTATCGCGCATCGTCGTGTTGGCCAGCGGCATGAAGTAGAAGGTCATGGAGGCCACGACCACCGCGCAGGCGCCGCCCAGGATGATGCCCGGTCGCGCCAGCCGCATCCGGCTCAGCCCCGCCGCGCGCATCACCACCAGCTCACTGTCGGTGGACAGCCGCCAGTAGGCATAGAGCATGCCGCAGAACAGGCCGATGGGCATGGTGACGGGCAACAGCTGTGGCAGCAGCAGCAGCGTGATGTAGGCAAAGGCGCTGGCCGTCATGTCGTAGTTGATGATCTCGTCCACGAAGCGCAGCGCCTGCACGATCCAGATCACGCCGGTCAGCACCGAGGTGACGAACAGGAACGGACCGATGGCGGCGCGGATCATGTATCGGCTGAGGGAGCGCATGGCCGCGGAGTATAGCCGCGATGGCGTCATGTGAAAGATGGGGTGACGCTCACAATTCGCGGCGTTTGCGCACCCCGAGAAACGCTGCAATATATGCGACACGAACAGGACACCGGTCCGGTGTCCGGCAGGTTCAATCGGGAACGGGCGGAAACAGATGGAAATCGAGATCAAGGGTGGAGCCATTCCGGGACGCGGCGCGGTCGCCGTCGCGGTCGGCAAGGGGGGCAAGCTGTCGCCTGCGGCGGCTGAGCTGGACAAGACCACCGAAGGGGCGATCAAGCAGGTCCTGCGCGCCTCCCGCTTCAGCGGCAACAAGGGGCAGCAGGCGGAGATCCTGGCCCCGCGCGGCACCCGGCTGGACCGCATCCTGCTGCTCGGCACCGGTGACCCGGCCGAACTGACGCAGAATGACCTGGAGGCCCTGGGCGGAAGGACCTACGCGGCCTGGGCCAAGTCGGGCGTCAAGCAGGGCAAGATCGTCATCGATTCGGACGGCCTGGCCGCGAAGGCGAAGCTGACCAAGGGGGCGGTGCAGGCCCATATCGCGGTCGGTGCGCGCCTCGCCAGCTATCGCTTCGACAAGTACCACACCAAGCTGAAGGACGAGGACAAGCCGGCGCTGGAGATGCTGACAATCGGCACCCGCTCCGCCGCTGCGGCGCGTGACGCGTTCGCCGCGCTGGACCGCGTGGCCGACGGCGTCTTCCTCACCCGCGACCTGGTGACCGAGCCGCCCAACCTGCTCTACCCGCAGACCCTGGCGGAGCGCTGCCAGGAACTGACGAAGCTGGGCGTGAAGGTCGAGGTGCTGGGCGAGGCCCAGATGAAGAATCTCGGCATGGGCGCGCTGCTGGGCGTCGGCCAGGGCTCGACCCGGGAAAGCCGCCTGGTGGTGATGCAGTGGAACGGTGGCCGCAAGAACAGCGCCCCCGTCGCCTTCGTCGGCAAGGGCGTCACCTTCGACACCGGCGGCATCTCGCTGAAGCCCGCCGCCGGGATGGAGGACATGAAGTGGGACATGGGCGGTTCCGCCGCCGTGATCGGTGCCATGGCGGCGCTGGCCGGGCGCAGTGCCAAGGTCAATGCTGTCGGCGTTGTCGGCCTGGTGGAGAACATGCCGGACGGCAATGCCCAGCGGCCCGGCGACGTCGTCACCTCCATGTCCGGCCAGACCATCGAGGTGCTGAACACCGACGCGGAGGGCCGGCTGGTGCTGGCGGATGCGCTCTGGTACACGCAGGACCGCTTCAAGCCGCAGTTCATGGTCAACCTGGCCACCTTGACCGGTGCGATCATCATCGCTCTGGGATCGGAGCATGCGGGCCTGTTCTCCAACAATGACGAACTGTCGGAGCGCCTGTCGGAAGCCGGCAAGGCCGTGGAGGAGAAGCTCTGGCGCTTCCCGCTGCACAAGAACTACGACGCCTTCCTGAAGTCCGAGATCGCCGACATGCGCAACATCGGCACGGGCCGGGGCGCCGGTTCCATCACGGCGGCGCAGTTCCTGCAGCGTTACGTCAACGACGTGCCCTGGGCGCACCTGGACATTGCCGGCGTGGCCTGGTCGCAGAAGGCCTCCGCCACCGCACCGAAGGGTGGCACCGGCTTCGGCGTGCGCCTGCTGGACGAGCTGGTCAGGCGCTACTACGAGAGCTGATCGCCCGAGCCATGGCCGATGTCGCCTTCTATCACCTGACCCGGAAGCCGCTGGAGACAGCGCTTCCGGAACTGCTCGAGAAGGTGGTGGAGCGCGGCATGCGGGCCGTGGTGCGCGCGGGCGACGAGGACCGGGTGAGGGGCCTCAGCGAACTGCTCTGGACCTATCGCAAGGACTCCTTCCTGCCGCATGGCTGGGCGGAGGACGGTCATGGGGAAAGGCAGCCGGTCTGGCTGACCACGGCGGAGGACAATCCCGCCGGGGCCAAGGTGCTGCTGCTGGTAGACGGTGTCGCCGCGTCCGACCTGGATGGCTATGACCGTTGCCTCGACCTGTTCGACGGGCGGGACGAGGACGCGGTTGCCGCCGCCCGCGACCGCTGGCGTGCGGCGCGCGCCGGGGGACATGGCGTGACCTACTGGAAACAGGGGGAGCGGGGCTGGGAGAAGGGCGCATGACTGCCCCCCGCCACGGACCTTGCCTTCTGTCCACCGCAGCAGGACAATCCGCACAACGCCTTTGTACAACAGAAGAGGCCGGGAGGAGAGACAGATGAGCGCGCTCGAGGATCAGGACTATCGCTACATCCAGGTGACGCCGATGACCGGCATCATGGGCGCGGAGATCGAGGGCGTCGACCTGACCTCCGGCCTCAGCGACGCGGTGGTGGCCGAGATCGAGCAGGCCTTCGCCGAGCACTCTGTCATTGTCTTCCGCAACCAGCAGATGGAGCCGGAGGACCAGAAGCGGTTCACCCGCATGTTCGGGGAATTCGGCTTCGAGCCATATGTCAAGACCATGCCGGATCATCCTGAAGTCATTGAGGTGATCAAGGAAGCGACCGAGATCGGTGTGAAGAATTTCGGCGGCAACTGGCACTCCGACTGGAGCTTCCAGGAGGCACCGCCCCGCGCCACCATCCTGCATGCGAAGGAAGTCCCGCCCTATGGCGGCGACACCATGTTCGCCAACATGTACATGGCGTTCGAGACGCTCTCGAAGGGCATGCAGCGGATGCTGGAGGGGATGCGGGTGATCCATTCCGCCCGGCGGCCCTATGGCGTCGACAACAAGCTGTTCGGCACCGCGAAGCGCGCCATGACCATCATCAATTCCGAGGAAGCGCATGCGGAGCTGGCCCACCCGGCCGTGCGCACGGTTCCGGAGACCGGCCGCAAGGCGCTGTTCATCAACCCGGTCTACTCGATCCGGTTCGAGGACATGACGGAGCGCGAGAGCCAGCCGATCCTGGACTTCCTGAATGAACACTCGACGCGGGCCGAGTTCACCTGCCGGGTGCGCTGGCAGCCGGGAACGCTGACCATGTGGGACAATCGCTGCGTCCAGCACAACGCGATGAACGACTATGACGGCTTCCGCCGCAGGCTGCACCGCACCACGGTGGCCGGGGCGCGTCCCAGCCTCTGACGACGAACCGCAGACACATCCACCCCTGATCCAGGACCATTGCCATGGCCGCTGCCCTGCCTGTTTCCCCCCTTGCGCCGAAGTCGCAGCCTGACCTGCCCGCCATCGCGGGCTGCGAACTGGGCAGCATCTCGGCCGGATTGCGCTACAAGGGCCGTCCGGACCTGACGGTCTTCCGCTTTGCGCCGGGCACCACGGTGGCCGGGGTGCAGACCACCTCCACCACCGCCGGGGCGCCGGTGATCTGGAACGCGCGGCACCTGCCCCGGGGGCGGGCGCGGGCGCTGGTGGTCAATGCGGGCAATGCGAACGTCTTCACCGGCGCGAAGGGGGAGGCGGACGTGGAGGCCACCGCCGCCGCCGCCGCCGAACTGGTGGGCTGCAGCACCAACGAGGTGCTGGCCGCCTCCACCGGCGTGATCGGCGAGTTGCTGCCGGTCGCCAGGCTGACCGCCGCGCTGCCGCAGGCGTTCGACAGTGTCGCGTCCGATGGCTGGGCCGGGGCAGCGGCGGGCATCCTGACCACGGACACCTTCGAGAAGCGGGCCACGGCCACGGTGAAGATCGGCGACGCGCCGGTGACCATCAACGGCATCGCCAAGGGATCGGGCATGATCGCGCCGAACATGGCGACGATGCTGGCCTACGTGGTGACCGATGCCGCGCTGCCCGCCGCCGTGCTGCAGGCGCTGCTGCCGGGCATCACCGACCGCACCTTCAACTGCGTCACCGTCGATGGCGACATGTCGACCTCCGACATGTGCCTGCTGTTCGCCACCGGCCAGGTACAGGGGCAGCCCGCCATCAGCACCGCCGATGACCCCGCCCTGCGGGCGTTCAAGGACGCGCTGGAGGACGTGCTGCGCCAGCTCTCGATCCTGATCGCGCGGGACGGGGAAGGGGCATCGAAGCTGATCACGGTGGACGTCAACGGGGCCAGCAGTGCCGCCTCCGCCCGGACCATCGCGCTCTGCATCGCCAACTCGCCGCTGGTGAAGACCGCCATCGCGGGGGAGGACGCCAACTGGGGCCGGGTCGTCATGGCCATCGGCAAGTCCGGCGAACCGGTGGATCGCTCGCGCCTCGGCGTCCGCTTCGGCGGCGTCACCATCGCGGAGAATGGCGGCCTGTCGCCGGACTACCGCGAGGCCGACATCATCCCGCACATGAAGGGGCAGGAGATCCATATCGAGGTCGAACTGGGCATCGGCGACGGCAATGCCCGCATCTGGACCTGCGACCTGACCCACGGCTACATCGACATCAACGCCGACTACCGCTCGTGACGGCACCGTCGGACACGGTGTCCGCTGTCCTGCGCGACCCCATGGGGTCTCTGGTCAAGCCCAGGCATGGCGTGGTGGGCGTTGGGATGGTCGCGCGATGAAACTCGTTCTCGTCGCCGCCATTGCCCTGGTGCGTGACAGCCGCGTGCTGCTGGCGGAACGGCCGGCGGGGAAGGCGCTGGCAGGGCTGTGGGAATTTCCCGGCGGCAAGGTGGAGCCGGGCGAGACGCCCGAAGCCTGCCTGGTCCGAGAGTGCGCGGAGGAACTGGGGATCACCCTGCGGCCCGACGACCTGACGCCGCTGACCTTCGCCAGCCACACCTACGATGATTTCCACCTGCTGATGCCGCTCTATGCCTGCCGCGCCTGGCAGGGGGAGCCGCAGGGGCAGGAGGGGCAGCGCCTCGCCTGGGCCACGGCGGCAGAGCTTGAAACATACCCGATGCCCCCCGCCGACGATCCGCTGCTGCCCGCGATCCGCACACTGCTGTGACAAGGCGCGGTGCTTGCGGCACCATGGAGCCATGAACAGGAACCATGTCGGCACGGTCTCCGGGCGCTACTACGCGAAGCAGGATGACGGGCGCATCCGCTGCGAGGTCTGCCCGCGCTATTGCCGCCTGAATGACGGGCAGCGGGGCCTGTGCTTCGTCAGGGCACGGCAGGGGGACGAGATCGTGCTCACCTCCTATGGCCGCTCCTCCGGTTTCTGCATCGACCCGATCGAGAAGAAGCCCCTGAACCACTTCCATCCCGGCACGCCGGTGCTGTCGTTCGGTACGGCGGGCTGCAACCTGACCTGCCACTTCTGCCAGAACCACGACATGTCGAAGAGCCGCCAGATGGACACGCTGGCCGATGCCGCGCCGCCCGATGCGCTGGCGGAGACGGCGCTGCGGCTGGGCTGTACCTCGGTGGCCTATACCTACAACGACCCGGTGATATTCCTGGAATATGCCGTAGACACCGCCATTGCCTGTCACGAGGTCGGGGTGAGGAACGTCGCGGTGACGGCGGGCTACATCTGCGCCGAGCCGCGCGCCGAGTTCTATGCCCACATGGATGCGGCCAACGTGGACCTGAAGGCGTTCAGCGAGGATTTCTACCGCCGGGTCACCGGTTCGCAGCTGGGGGCGGTCAAGGAGACGCTGGAATATCTGGTGCGGGAGACGGAGGTCTGGGTGGAGATCACCACCCTGCTGATCCCCGGCGAGAACGACTCGGACGCGGAACTGGAGGCCATGACCGCCTGGGTGGTGGAGCGGCTCGGCCGGGACGTGCCGATGCACTTCACCGCCTTCCACCCGGATTTCCGCATGCTGGACAAGGAACGGACACCGGCGGAGACGCTGTTCCGGGCGCGCGACATCGCGCTGCGGGCCGGGGTGCGCCATGCCTATGTCGGCAACATCCACCACAAGCAGGCGCAGTCCACCTGGTGCGCCGGATGCGGCGGCCTGCTGATCGGGCGTGACTGGCACCAGCTCTCCGACTGGCACCTGGATGATCATGGCGGCTGCGTCTGGTGCGGCACGCCGCTGCCCGGTCGTTTCAGCGGCCCGCCGGGGGACTGGGGACGACGGCGGGAACGGGTGCGGATCGCGCCGGTGGCCGGGCCGCCGCAACTGTCACGCTGAAGCCTGCTCCAGCGACCAGGCGATCTGCGGCAGCCGGTCGGTGCCCCAGAACAGTTCGCCGTCGACGATGAAGCTCGGGCTGCCGAACACGCCAGCGGCGACGGAGCGGTTGCAGGCGTCCTTCAGCATCTCCTTCACTGCCGGGTCATCGGGTGCGGCGCTGGCAGCGTTCCTGTCGAAGCCATGACGGGCGGCGATGGCGACGGCATTTTCCTTCTGCGACACGTCAATGCCTTCCGACCAGTGCGCGCGGAGCATGTCGCGCGCGGCATCGGTGGCCCGGTTCCGGTCCTGCGACAGCATCCAGCAGAACAGTCGTGCGGGCGCGAAGGGGGAGGTGACGAAGTCCGGCACCGCCAGGCGGTACTCCAGTCCGTGAAACGCGTAGATGCGGGGCACGTCGCGGCGGATGTAGTCGCCCTTCAGCGGGGTCTCCATCAGCGGCGGCAGTCCCATGGTCTTCATCACCGAGACGCCGAGCAGCATCGGGTGCCATTCCACCGTGCGACCGTGCTGCGCCGCCAGCGCCTCGATCCCTACCGCGCCTGGCCAGGCATAGGGGGAGATGAAGTCGAAATGGAACGCGATGGGGTCAGCCACGGGATTTCCCTCCGATACGGTTCAGGCGCAGGTGGGCCAGCAGCAGGCGCGCGGTTTCCTCCGGCACTTCCTCGGCCACGAAATGGCCGACACCCGTCAGCGCCTCGAAGGTGCAGGGGGCGCTGACGTGATCCTGCGTCGTGGTGGCAGCCCGTTCGCCCACGCTCATGTCCTCCCGCCCCCAGATGTAGAGGGTGGGTACCGTGATACCGGGGAAATCGTCCCTCGCCAGCGTCGACTGGCCGGAGAAGGCGGCCCGGTACCAGTTCAGCGCCGCGTCCAGGGCGTCGCGGTTGCCCAGCACGGACAGGTGCCGTGCGGCAAGCTCGTCGGACATGCGCCGTTTCGGCGGCGGCCCGTCGCCGCTGTCGGCCCCGAACAGCCCGGACGCGTTCTCGAAGCAGAGCGTATTGCGCAGCGCCTCGGCATCGTTGGCCAGCAGCCGGTCCGCCATGTCGGGATCCTGGAACGCCTTGTGGTGGCGGGAACGGTTGGCCTGCGCCGGATCGTTGCGGAACGCCGCAGCAAAAGCGGCCGGATGCGGGCGCGACAGCACCGTCAGGCTGCGCAGCCGCTCAGGATGCGCCGCCGCGGTCGCCCAGGCGATCTGCCCGCCCCAGTCGTGACCGACCAGGTGAAACCGGTCCAGCCCGAGCGAATCGGCAATCGCCACCACATCGGCCACGATCTCGGAGACCTGGTAGGCCGGAATCCCTTCCGGTCGCGCGCCGGGGGAATAGCCGCGCTGGTCCGGCGCGATGCCGCGATAGCCCGCCGCCGCAACCGCCTGCAGCAGGTCGGTCCAGCTGTGCCGGGAATTGGGGAAACCGTGCAGGAAGATCACGGCCTCCGCTGCCGTTTCATCCCCAGCGACATCGGCGGTGAAACGCATCCCCCGCGCCGCGATCTCCGTCGTTGTGACTGTCATTCCTTGCCTCCCCCGGCAGACATGACCCGGCAGTTCCTGCACGGCTCATGCGTCTGAAGTTCCAACTGTCTGATCTGAATGATGTTTTTTCTGGCACTGCTGATGCAACAGCAATCATGAAACACGATGGAGAAAGATCATGGCAATGAGCATGGCAATCGAGAAGCACCAGATTGACTGGGCAGCCCATCACCTCAGCCTGGCGCTGGGTGGCATCGCGGCGGACATCGCCGGTTCCTGGGCCGACCACCTGGGCCGCCTGGGCAAGCCGGAGCTGTCGCAGACCTGGCGCGAGGTCGAGCAGCGCCTGGAAGCCGCCGCCACCGAGTGATCCGTCCCCGGGTGACGTGCCGCGCCGCTCAGATACGGCGCAGCACGTGCACCCGCGCGGGCAGCCTTTCCGCCTCCGGCGCGCCCGGCAGGCTGACATAGCGCCGGCTCTCGTCATGCGGTGACAGCACCTGCTTCGCCGCCAGTCCGGCGACGGCGTCGCCATAGCTGTCCGCCCAGGCCTGTTCCGTGATGGTCACGATCATGTGGCCACCGGGCTTCAGGATGCGCGCAAGCTCGTCGAGGCAGCTTGCCGGTGCATGGCCAGGGGTCATGACGCCTGAACTGACGATGACGTCGTAGCTGCCGGTGGCGAAGTCCAGCACCTCCCCCAGCATCTGCTGTTTCAGGTCGCGGTAGGAGCCCTTCGCGCCCGCCACCGCCAGCATCCCCTCCGACAGGTCGATCCCGTCGATGGTGCCATAGCACAGCACCGAAAGCGTTTCCCCCAGCACGCCCGTGCCGCATCCCGCATCCAGGATCACCGTTCCGGTCGATGGCGCGTGCCGTCCCACCATCCCGGCGATGACAGACGGGTGCCGGTAGCCCCAGCCGCTCATGTCCGCGTCGTAGTCGCCTGCCCAGCCGTCATAGCTGCGGCCAAGTGCGGAGGCGTCGCCGTCGGCGGCATAGACATCCTTCAGATGGGCTTCATTTCCTGACATGGATCGTGCTCCCTTTGCGGTGGAGTGCTATCTGCATTGTCGCGCCCGGTCGGGGCGCATCGCAACCCGGGGGACGACAGCATCAGGATCGAGACGCCATGGCAGGATGATCCGGCACTTGCCCGTGTCGTGGCCGCGATCAGTGCGGCGGGGGGCGAGGTGCGCATGGTCGGCGGTGCGGTGCGGGATTGCCTGCTGGGCCGGCCGGTCAACGATGCCGACCTCGCCACGACCCTGCCGCCCGACGCGGTCATCGAGGCGGCAAGGGCGGCAGACCTGAAACCGGTGCCCACGGGTATCGAGCACGGCACCGTCACCGTGGTTGCCGACGGCCATCCCTTCGAGGTGACGACCCTGCGCGCCGACGTGGAGACCGATGGCCGCCGTGCGGTGGTGCGTTTCACCACCGACTGGGCGGAGGATGCGGGGCGGCGCGACTTCACCATGAACGCCCTCTACCTGCGGCCTGATGGCACCGTCCTCGATCCGCTGGGGCAGGGGCTGGATGATCTTCGGGCCGGGACCATCCGTTTCATCGGCGCGGCGTCGGAACGGATCAGGGAGGACTACCTGCGCATCCTGCGCTTCTTCCGCTTCCACGCCATGCTGGGCTGGCCGATCCGCGACCTGGATGGCCGGGCAGCCTGCATCGCCCACCGGCAGGGGCTGGAACGCCTCTCTGTGGAGCGCATCTGGCAGGAAATGGCCAAGCTGCTGGCCGCCCCGGACCCCGCCCCGATGCTGTCGGAAATGGCGGAGTGCGGGATCCTCGCCATCATCGCGCCGGAGATCGACCGCTCCCGTCCCCGGCCGGACATGCAGGACGCGATCCTGAGGCTTGCCGCGCTGGTTTCCGGCCCGGACGCAGCCTCTGCCATCGCGCAGCGCTGGAAGCTGTCGCGGGCGGACGCGAAGCGGCTGGTACTGGCCGTGCAGCCCGCCGGTGAGCTTCTGGCCAGCCCGGATGCCGCCCGCCTGGCGCTCTACCATGATGGTCGGCAGGCGATGCGGGACCGTTCGGCGCTGGCGCAGGTACGGGGGGAGGCGGTGCGCGCCGATGTGCAGTCCGTGATCGACGGCTGGCCGATCCCGGTCTTTCCGCTGAAGGGCCGGGACCTGATGAACGCCCGGATGCCGCCCGGGCCCGAGATCGGGCAGTTGCTGCAACGGCTGGAGGCGCGCTGGATCGACAGCGGCTTCACGGCGGACCGGGACATGTGCCTGGCCTGGTTGCAGGAGGCTGTCAGCGATCCGGCAGACCGAGGATCCACCCCTCCGACCGCATGACCTTCTTCCGGTCGCTGCCGCTCAGCCAGGCCGGGGCGGAGAGCCGCGCGGCGAGGGTTCCGTCCCGCTGCCAGGCCATGATCGTGTCGCGCGTCACCGCCACCTGCGCCTGGTCGCGGATCGGCCAGCCGGTGGCGGAGAAGTCGAACAGGCTCGGCCAGCACTCCACGTGCACCAGCCCGTCGAGCCGGTCCGACCAGCCGGTCTCGAACGGCCACCAGCGCGCCGCGACATGGTCGGCCAGACGCGTGTTCAGCCGCTCGATCGCCGCGAGGCCCATCAGTGCCTGGGAGCCGACGGAGCCGGCGGTGAAGAGCTTCCAGACGCTCTGGATATTGTGAAAACCGAGGTTGCGCGCGTGGCGTTCGACGATGCGCCATTCGGGAAAGGGGAAGCGGGCGAAGTCTGGTTTCTTCTCGGGCACGGTCGCCACGCGGTTGGAGGACGGCCTGGCCCAGAAGGGACCGCAGTCCGAACCGAGCGAGCGGTTGAGGCTGTCGGCCACGGCAAAGCGGTTGTTGCGGTCCCTCGGGCCATCCTGGATCAGTGTCGCCAGTCGGGACGCGACCGTCCGCCCGCCGCCCAGGCCGCTCTCTGCCGGATAGCCGAACGGAAAGTCCCAGGCGATCAACACGTTGCCAGCCGTTGCGCGGACAAGGGATTCGAGGCGGTCCAGGCAGTCGTTCCGCGTCCGGCAATAGAGCGGATCGGGGGGGCTGTCGGCGGTGGCCCAGGCAAGCCAGACCCGGTCCTTCTTCGGCCGCACCGGGCCGGGGCTGGCGGCGGCGGACCAGTCCACCACCGCGATCAGGTCGAAGCCGCTTCCCGTGCCCCCCATCACGGTGCGGGTCAGGACCGTGCTGCGCGGCGCTGCAGCCCCTCGCTGTAGATGCTCAGCACCTTCTGGTCCGAACCCCAGTCGGGAATGGAAGCGATTTCAGCAACCTGTTCCCCATTCCTGACAATCTGCTGGAGGCGCAGGTCCAGTTGCGCGATCTGTTTCGGGTGCTGCATCGGGTCCGCGCAGGCCAGGGCAAGTCCGGCGATGATCTCCGCCAGTTCCGTCGCCAGGGCCTGGTGGCTGGCCACGACATGCGCCCACAGGAAGGCGGCACCGGTGAGCAGCACGTAGGCCGATTCGGCGCGAACGAAGGGGCGCAGGCGATTGTCGCCCAGCCGTCCCGCCCCCGGCACCGCCACGTCCTGCAGGGCCGCGAAGCCCTGGCTCATGCGCGGCAGGAAACCGGCCTTGTCCCGATGGGTCAGGGTGACGCCCGGCGCGCCTGCATCCAGCAGGATCGCGTGGCGCGGCTTCTCCTGTTCCTCCCCCGGCTGGCGCGCGGTGATGATCAGGTGGTCGAGATGGCGCGACTGCGCCACCCAGGACTTGAAGCCGCTGACCCGCTGCCCGCCATTCCCGCCGGTCAGCATCACGCCGGGATGCTTCTCCGGTTCGTGCCGGTCCTCGCTGGCGGCAAGGGCGGCCCAGCCGCCACGCGGCACCTCCGGGAAGCAGTGGCGGATCGCCGCCTGGTAGCCACCGGCAAACACCCAGTCCAGGTGGTCGGCCCGCAGCCCGGCACTGACCGCCTGCCTGACCGGCGGCGCATCGGACAGCGCCGCCGCATCCCAGGCGGCGCGCCATGCCGCCTCCGTCGGGGCCGATGCACGCGCGGGCGGATGGCGCAGCAGGTCGTCGATATCCGTTGTCATGGCCGGTGTTTCCTCCCCCGAATCCCGATCCGCTCAGGGTAGCGTCGTGCCGATCCCGACAGCCAGCCCGTAATGGTCGGAGAGCGGGATCATCCGGCCATCGGGCAGGGGGACGCTATTCCCGGTCGCGACGTGGCGGCTGTGCAGGACCGGATCGTCGGTCGGGGCCTTCACCCAGACATGGTCGATATCCTGGTCCGGGCTGGTGCCGTTGGTGATCGGGTTCGCGTTGGACCAGCTGGTCACGCCCGCATCGTCCCAGGTCGCGGCATCCAGGCGTCCGTCGCGCCAGCCCCGGGAGGGACCGAGCCGGAAGGTCGCCGGCTCGATGGTCGCGGCGGCATTGAAGTCGCCACCCAGCACCAGGGTCCGGTCGCCGGCATCCTTCTCCATCGCCGCCAGCGCCATGTCGACCTGGCGTTGCCGCATCTGCGGCGCGATGGCCGCGACCGCCTGTGGCCCGCGCCCGTCATAGCTGGTGTGCATGTTGCCGATGCGGAAGCGATGTCCGTCCACTTCCAGCTCCACCATCTGCAGCCCCTTGCGGGCAACGAGGCGTTCGACCCAGTCCACGGCGGGGAAGCGCAGCACGCTGCTGCGGGTGATGCGGATGTCCTTGCGCACCAGCATGACCAGCCCGGTATCGGCACCGCTGTCGCGCGCGGCGACCGCGCGGAAACCGCTGCAGGCAGCCAGCCGCGCCACCACGTCCGCGCCATAGGCTTCCTGCAGCAGCCAGGCATCGGCCTGCACGCTGTTGCGGTCCAGCCAGGCACAGATGGCGGGCAGTCGCGCCGCCTGGTTCGGCACGCCCTCGCGCACCGTCTGTCCCAGCAGGTGCAGCCGGGCGAGGCCAATGTTGAAAGTGGCAAGTCGGAACATGTCGGAAATCGCGTGGGGGCTTGGGTTGCGGGCCATGGGGCACCCCCCTATATAGCAGTTCGCGTCGGCATGATTGTGACAGTCGTTGCACCGGTTCCCAGGAACCGCCGATGCGAACCGAACCGAACTGCAAGGGGGCGCGGGCGGTGCCTGCAAGGGCCAACCGCGTCGGCCACAATAGAAGAGGAAGCAGATGTCGAAAGTGATCGGGATCGATCTGGGCACCACGAATTCGTGCGTGGCCGTCATGGATGGCTCCAACGCCAGGGTTGTCGAGAATGCCGAGGGCGCGCGCACCACGCCGTCGATGGTGGCTTTCAGCCCGGACGGGGAGCGCCTTGTCGGGCAGGCTGCCAAGCGTCAGGCGGTGACGAACCCGACCAACACCCTGTTCGCGATCAAGCGGCTGATCGGGCGCCCCTATGGCGACCATGTCGCGACCGAGATCGCCAAGACCGCACCGTTCGAGATCGTCAAGGCCGACAATGGCGATGCCTGGGTCGAGGCCAATGGCGAGAAGTACGCACCGTCGCAGATCTCCGCCTTCATCCTGCAGAAGATGAAGGAAACCGCCGAAGCCTACCTGGGCGAGACGGTGGACAAGGCCGTGATCACGGTTCCGGCCTACTTCAACGATTCCCAGCGCCAGGCCACCAAGGATGCCGGCAAGATCGCCGGACTTGAGGTGCTGCGCATCATCAACGAGCCGACCGCTGCCGCGCTGGCCTATGGGCTGGACAAGTCCGGCGACAACAAGGTGATCGCCGTCTACGACCTGGGTGGCGGTACCTTCGACATCTCCATCCTGGAGATCGGCGACGGCGTGTTCGAGGTCCGCTCCACCAACGGTGACACCTACCTGGGTGGTGAAGACTTCGACATGGTGCTGGTCAACTACTTCGCCGACGAATTCAAGAAGGAGAACTCGGTCGACCTGCGCAACGACAAGCTGGCGCTGCAGCGCCTGAAGGAAGCGGCCGAGAAGGCGAAGGTGGAACTTTCCTCCTCGACCCAGACCGACATCAACCTGCCCTACATCACCGCCGATGCCTCCGGTCCGAAGCACCTGACGCTGAAGCTGAGCCGGGCGAAGTTCGAGAGCCTGGTGGGCGAGCTGGTGCAGCGCACCGTGGCCCCCTGCAAGGCGGCGCTGAAGGATGCCGGCCTGTCGGCGGCGGAGATCGACGAGGTCGTCCTGGTGGGTGGCATGACCCGCATGCCGAAGGTGATCGAGACGGTGAAGGAGTTCTTCGGCAAGGAACCGCACCGTGGCGTGAACCCGGACGAGGTGGTGGCCATCGGTGCCGCGATCCAGGCCGGCGTGCTGCAGGGTGACGTCAAGGACGTGCTGCTGCTGGACGTGACGCCGCTGTCGCTGGGCATCGAGACGCTGGGTGGTGTCTTCACCCGCCTGATCGACCGCAACACGACGATCCCGACCAAGAAGTCCCAGGTCTTCTCCACGGCGGAGGACAACCAGTCCGCCGTGACCATCCGGGTCTTCCAGGGTGAGCGCGAGATGGCGGCAGACAACAAGCTGCTCGGCAACTTCGACCTGGTGGGTATTCCGGGCGCACCGCGCGGCGTGCCGCAGATCGAGGTGACGTTCGACATCGACGCCAACGGCATCGTCAACGTCCAGGCCAAGGACAAGGCGACGAACAAGGAACAGTCGATCCGCATCCAGGCCTCCGGTGGCCTGTCCGACGCCGACATCGAGAACATGGTCAAGGAGGCGGAAGCCAACAAGGCCGAGGACGAGAAGCGGCGTGCGGCGGTCGAGGCCCGCAACCAGGCCGAGGGTCTGATCCACACCACGGAGAAGACGCTGGAGGATCTGGGCGACAAGGTCGATGCCGAGACCCGCAACGGTGTCGAGGCGGCGATCAAGGACCTGCAGTCGGCCATGGAAGGCGATGATGGCGAGGCCATCAAGCAGAAGACCGAGGCACTGGCGCAGCTGTCCATGAAGCTGGGCGAGCAGCTCTATGCGCAGCAGGCGGAGGCCGGTGAGGCCGATGCCGGTGACGCCGGGTCCGAGGGCGCGGCGAAGTCCGCCGATGACGACATCGTCGACGCCGATTTCGAGGAAGTCGACGACGACAAGAAGAAGTCTGCCTGACCGGCAGCGGAGCGATGGGAGCGGCACTGGTCCGGAGCGTCTTGTTCAGGGCCAGTGCCGTTCGTTCCGGCTGACTGGAGGGGCGGAGACAGATGGCAAAGACCGACTATTACGAGATGCTCGGGGTTTCGCGCGACGTTGACGGCGCGACCCTGAAGAAGGCCTATCGCAAGAAGGCGATGCAGTATCACCCCGACCGCAATCCCGGGGATGCACAGGCCGAACAGACCTTCAAGGAACTCTCCGAGGCCTACGACGTGCTGCGCGACGCCGAGAAGCGCGCGGCCTATGACCGTTTCGGCCATGCGGCGTTCGAGAATGGCGGCTTCGGCGGCGGTCGCGGCGGTGCCTCCGGTCCCGACTTCGCCAATTCCTTCTCCGACATCTTCGAGGACCTTTTCGGCGAGTTCATGGGCGGTGCCCGTGGCGGACGCCGCGGTGGTCCGGCGCGCGGGGACGACCTGCGCTACAACCTGCAGATCGACCTGGAGGATGCCTTCATCGGCAAGCAGGTCCAGGTCACCATCCCGACCGCCGTCAACTGCACGACCTGCAGCGGCACCGGCGCCACGCCGGGGACGGAGCCGACCGGCTGTACCACCTGCAACGGCATGGGCAAGGTCCGCGCGCAGCAGGGCTTCTTCACCATCGAGCGGACATGCCCGGCCTGTGGTGGCCAGGGCCAGGTGATCAGCGATCCCTGCATCGACTGCAACGGCAATGGCCAGGTGCAGCGGGACAAGACGCTGTCGGTCAACGTGCCGGCCGGTGTCGAGGACGGCACCCGCATCCGCCTGTCGGGCGAAGGCACGCCGGGCGCGCGTGGCGGACCGCCGGGTGATCTCTACATCTTCCTGTCCATGAACCCGCACCCGATTTTCGAGCGGGAAGGGATGAACCTGTTCTGCTCCGTGCCGATCCCCATGACCACGGCGGCGCTGGGGGGCGATGTGGAAGTCCCGACCATCGATGGTGGCCGCGCCAAGGTGAACATCCCGTCGGGCACCCAGAACGGCAAGCAGTTCCGCCTGCGCGCCAAGGGCATGCCGCAGCTGCGCGGCGGTTCCTACGGCGATCTCTACATCCAGGCGGAGATCGAGGTGCCGGTGAACCTGTCACGGCGCCAGAAGGAACTGCTGGAGGAGTTCGCCTCCGAAAGCAAGGACGGCCGTGCCAAGAAGAACCATCCGCAGACGGAAGGCTTCTTCGACAAGGTCAAGGAATTCTGGTCCGACCTGACCGACTGATCCACCACCCCACGCCACACTCGTACCTGATGCCGGTACCTGCCGTGCGGCGGCAGCGCGGCACATGGGTACCCGGGTCAAGCCCAGGCACGCCGACGGGGTGCGTGGGTGGCGCAGGTGAGTCACCACGACCACCCCCGTCACGGCGCTCGCGGACTTGATCCGCGAGCCCACCTTGCGGCGTCTGCGCAGCACATGGGTGCCCGGGTCAAGCCCAGGCACGCCGACGGGGTGCGTGGGTGGCGCAGGTGAGTCACCACTACCACCCCCGTCACGGCGCTCGCGGACTTGATCGGCGAGCCTCAATGAAAGTCCCGTGACTTCGGGATGACGCGGACGTTGCGCGGGTGGCGGGCGGTGTGGCCGGGCAGGGGGCTGGCCACATGGTCGGCGCGGGCGAGGGGGGAGCGCATCAGGTCGTCCGACAGGTGGACCAGTTGCCCGGTCTCGTCCACCAGCCGCTTGGCGATGATGTGGATCACGTCGTCATCCATCTGCACCATGCCGTGCACCGCCATCAGCCGCGCGCCCATGATGGTGCGGCGGAACTGTTTCATGGTGTCGGGCCAGACCACCAGGTTGGCGACGCCGGTCTCGTCCTCCAGCGTGATGAATACCACACCGGCGGCGCTGCCCGGCCGCTGGCGGATCAGCACGATCCCGGCCATGGAGACGGCGCGGCCATTGCCGAGTGACCGCAGCCGGTCGGCGGTGGTGAACCCCTCCGCCCGGTACTTCGCCCGCAGGAACTCCATCGGATGCGCCTTCAGTGACAGGCGCAGCGTCTGGTAGTCGGCCACCACGTGCTCGCTCAGCGGCATGGCGGGCAGCAGCACCGCGCTGTCCGGTCCCTCGTCCTGCGTCTCCTGCCAGGTGAACAGCGGCAGGTCGGGCGCGTTCTTCACCGTGCGCGCGTCCCACAGCGCCCCGCGCCGGTCCCGCCCCAGGGAGCGGAAGCCGTCCGCCGCCGCCAGGACCTGGATGCCGCGCGCGCTCATCCCGGCGCGGCTGCGCAGTTCCTCCACGCTCTCGTAGGGGCGGCCGCGATGGCGCAGCAGCCGTGCCGCATCCTCCTTCGCCAGCCCGGAGACCTGCCGCAGTCCCAGCCGCAGGGCACAGACCTGTGGCCGGGGTGCGGGGGTGGATCGAGAGGCCGGTGCGGCACCATGGGTACCCGGGTCAAGCCCGGGTACGCCGTCGGTGTGGGTGGACGGGGCAGGTGAGTCACCACCACTGCCCCCGTCACGATGCTCCCGGACTTGATCCGGGAGCCCATCTTGCGGCGTCGGTGCGGCACCATGGGTGCCCGGGTCAGGCCCGGGCACGCCGTCGGTGGGCTTGGGCGGCGCAGGTGAGTCACCACCACCGCCCCCATCACGGCGCTCGCGGACTTGATCCGCGAGCCCACCTTGCAGCGTCGGTGCGGCACCATGGGTGCCCGGGTCAAGCCCGGGCACGCCGTCGGTGTGGGTGGGCGGGGCAGGTGGGTCACCGCCACCGCCCCCATCACGGCGCTCGCGGACTTGATCCGCGAGCCCACCTTGCGGCGCTGGTGCGGCACCATGGGTGCCCGGGTCAAGCCCGGGCACGGCGTGGTGGGGAGTGGAATGGGCTGGTATGTCCTCCCCACCTTCCCTCCGGCGCCCTCGGACTTGATCCGAGGGCCCAGCTTGAGGCGTTGGTGCGGTATCACGACGGTCAGCCGCCCGCAGCGGTTCCAGCGTGTTGTCCCAGTCGCTGTAGTTCGCGTCCACGCCGCGCACGGTGACGCCATGTTCGCGGGCATCGCGCACGATCTGGGCCGGGGCGTAGAAGCCCATGGGCTGGGAATTCAGCAGTGCCGCGGCGAACACCGCCGGGTAGTGGCATTTCATCCAGCTCGACACGTAGACCAGGTGCGCGAAGCTGGCGGCGTGGCTCTCGGGAAAGCCGTACTCGCCGAAGCCCTCGATCTGGCTGAAGCAGCGTTCCGCGAATTCCGGGTCATAGCCGCGCTCCACCATGCGCCCGACCATCTTCTCCTTGTGCGCGCTGACCATGCCTTTCGAGCGGAAGGTGGCCATGGCCTTGCGCAGCTGGTTCGCCTCCACGGGGGAGAAGCGGGCGGCGACCATGGCGATCTTCATCGCCTGTTCCTGGAAGATCGGCACCCCCAGGGTCCGTTTCAGGATGTTCTTCAGCTCGTCCGGGTCATGCTCCGGGCCGGGAGAGGGATAGACCTCCGGTTCCTTGCCCTGGCGGCGGCGCAGGTAGGGATGCACCATGTCGCCCTGGATCGGGCCGGGGCGGACGATCGCCACCTCGATCACCAGGTCGTAGAAGGTGCGGGGCTTCAGGCGCGGCAGCATGTTCATCTGCGCCCGGCTCTCCACCTGGAACACGCCCACCGAGTCGCCCTTGCAGAGCATGTCGTAGACCGCCGGATCCTCCTGCGGCACGGTGGCCAGCGACAGGTCGAGGCCATGATGCGCCCGCAGCAGCTCGAAGCCCTTGCGGATGCAGGTCAGCATGCCCAGCGCCAGCACGTCGACCTTCAGGATGCCCAGCGTGTCGATGTCGTCCTTGTCCCATTCGATGAAGCTGCGATCCGCCATCGCGCCATTGCCGATGGGCACGGTTTCGGTCAGGGGACGCTGGGTCAGGATGAAGCCGCCGACATGCTGCGACAGGTGCCGGGGCATGCCGATCAGCTCATGCGTCAGGGCGATGGTGCGTTTCAGGTGCGGGTCGGACAGGTCCAGCCCGGCCTCCGCCACCATGCCGTCCTCCACCGAGGCACCCCAGGATCCCCAGACGGTGCGGGCCAGCGCGGTGGTCACGTCCTCCGACAGGCCCATGACCTTTCCCACCTCCCGGATCGCCATGCGCGGGCGGTAGTGGATGACGGTAGCGCACAGCCCGGCCCGGTCGCGGCCATAGCGGGCATAGATGTGCTGGATCACCTCCTCCCGCCGCTCATGCTCGAAATCCACGTCGATGTCGGGCGGCTCCTTGCGCTCCTCGGAGATGAAACGCTCGAACAGCAACTGGTGCTGCGCCGGATCGACGGAGGTGATCTTCAGGCAGTAGCAGACGGCGCTGTTGGCCGCCGACCCGCGCCCCTGGCAGAGGATGCCTTCCCCGCGCGCGAAGTCGATGATGTCCTTTATCGTAAGGAAATAGCGCGCGATATTCATCTTCTGGATCAGCACCAGTTCCTTCTCCAGCGTCTGCTGCACATCTCCCGGCACCCCTTCGGGATAGCGTTCCGCTGCTCCTTCCCGTGTCAGGATACGGAGCTGTTCGTCCGGGGTCCGGCCATGCGGCACGGTCTCCTCCGGATACTCGTAGCGCAGTTCCGAGAGCGAGAAGGTGCAGGCGTCGGCGATGCGGCGGCTCTCGCTGATCGCCTCCGGCCAGTCGGCGAACAGGCGCTGCATCTCGGCCGGTGACTTCAGGTGCCGCTCCGCGTTCGGATGCAGCAGGTGACCGGCACTGCGGATCGTCACCTTCTCCCGGATGCAGGTCATCACGTCCTGCAGCGGGCGGCGGGCCGGGGTGTGGTAGTGCACGTCGTTGGTGGCCAGCAGTTTCAGGCCATGGCTGCCGGCCAGTTGCGCCAGGTGGTTGATCCGCGCCCGGTCGTCGCCGCGATAGAGGTAGCTGGCGGCAACGTGGCTGAGGCCGGGCAGGTGTTTCACCAGCCGTGGCAGCTCGGTGGCGAAACGGTCCGTGTCCGGCCCCGGCATGGCGATCAGCATCACCTGTTCCGCTGCCGGGCCCAGGATCTTCGCCACCATGGCCAGCGACAGGTCGCAGGCGCCCTTGCGCTGCCATTCACCCGCCATGTCCTGCATCTTGCCGGCGGAGAGCAGGGTGCAGAGGCGGCCATAGCCTGCCCGGTCCCGCGGATAGGCCAGCAGGGACGGGGCATCCAGCAGGTCCAGGCGGCAGCCGATGACCGGGCGCAGGCCCGCCGTCGCCGCCTCCCCATGCACCCGCACGGTCCCGGCCATGCTGTTGCGGTCGGCGATGCCCATGGCGTCATAGCCCAGCAGGTGCGCGGTCAGCACCAGGTCCACCGGGTCGGAGGCCCCGCGCAGGAAGGAGAAGTTGGAGGCCACGCCCAGCTCCACGAACGGCGCAGGCGGGTTGGGGACAAACGAGCCGGGGTCGCGGATCCGCCGTTTCTCCGGTGTCAGCGGGGCTTCAGGCATGGCGCATCAGGCATCCAGCCCGTGCAGGAACCAGTGCGGGTTGCCGCCGCGCCCGTCCCCGGCCACCCCCTCCCGGTACAGCCAGTAGCGGCGGCCGTCGCTGTCCTCCACATTGTAGTAGTCGCGCAGGCGCACCACCGACTTCTCCCGCCACCATTCCGGCGCGATCCGTTCCGGCCCGCCGCTGCGCACCACCCGGTGGGTCTGGCGCCGCCAGATGAAACGCGCCGGGGGACCGTCGGGAACCGCGTGCAGCACCTCCACCTCCTCCGGCCGGGGCAGCAGCCGCAACGGGCGCCAGGGGGCGTGGGCTTCCTCCTGTTCCGGTGCTGCCGGGCCGCGTGGCCGGGGCGGCATGTCGGTATCCGCCGGAACCAGGATCTCCGCCCGTTCCGGCACATGGCTGCCGTGCCCCAGCGGACGCAGCACCGCCTGTCGCCCCAGCCGCGCGATCAGCCGGTCCACCAGCCGTGACAGGGCCACGCCGGTATCGGTTTCACCGCTCAGGTCGGGCTGTGCCAGGGCCAGGTCCTGCCCGTCGATCAGGTCCAGCACCATGACCTCGAACCCGAAGCCGGGGTCAAGTGTCTCGATCCTGTTCTCGAACAGCTTCGCCAGGTGCGCCGGTTCGCGGCTGGGGCGGCTGGTCCGGACCTGGATGGCGGAAACCGCGCCATCGACGCGGTAGCCGGTGAAGCACAGGCCACGGGCACCGATGTTCCGTGCCTCCATCTGCACCGCCAGGTCGGCCATCAGGTGCGCCAGCACATGGCTGAAGCTGTCGATCTCCGTGATCGGCTCCGCCAGAGTGCGCAGGCTGCGCAGCGGCTCGGTGATCGCGTCGGCGGTCAGCGGCTCCGTGGTCCGGCCCATGGCCTGGTCCAGCCGCGCCAGCGGATCGCCGGGCAGGGGGGTGCCATGGCGGAACCGCCGGGCCATGGCCGCGCGGGGCACCTCGGCCAGGGCGGCGATGCTGCGGAACCCCAGCCGCTCCAGCAGCAGCACCGTGTTGCCGTCCAGCCGCAGCGCCGCCACCGGCAGGGCACCCAGCCGTGCCGCCAGGTCGTCGGGGGCGCAGATCTCCACCTTCTCCCGGCCATGCCGGGCCAGGGCCCAGGCGCTGCCGACCGTGGGGGCGATGGCGATGCGGGTGCTCAGCCCCATCTGCGTGAAGGCGCGGCGCATGTCGGCGACCAGCGCGACCTCCCCGCCCCACAGGTGATCGGCCCCGGTGGTGTCCAGCATCAGACCGTCCGTGCCGTCCGTCCGGGTCCAGGGGCACCAGCGGCGGCACCAGTGGGCCAGCCGCGCCAGGTCGCCATGGTCCAGCCGTTCCTCTGCCTCCTCCACCCGCAGTTCGGGCACCAGCGTCCGCATGTCGGTGACCCGTGCGCCGGGCACCATGCCCAGCGCCGCGGCGGCGGCATTCATGTCGTGGACCACCGGGCCGTGGGTGCCGGGCCGGGCCAGCACCACCGGTCCGGTCTCAGCCGTTGCCTTCTCGCCGAAATGCCTTCGCCGCCAGCGCTGGATCGCGAAGTGCGGCAGCCAGATGCAGACGATGCGTCGCGCTGTCATATCCTCCCTCCCATCTGCCGGGGCGTGCGTCGCGGGCGCGGAACAGTTCGGTGCGCCAGCGTGGTTCCCCCGGCGCGCGCGGGTCGTGCGGGTGCGGGGCGGAGGGGCCGGAGACCACGCGCCAGCGTCGCCGCGCGACGGAGGCGGAGGCCGCGCCCCCGCCGAAACGGACCAGGAAGGCGGGAACGCCGACCCGCTCCGCCCGCATCGCCAGCCGTTTCGTGGCGGTGAAGTCCAGCACCTTCGGGTCGCCCCATATCTCTCCGATCACGGCACCAAGCGTCGGGCATGCCAGGCCCTCCTCCATTGTCCACAGCACATCCTCCGCATGGCGTGCGCAGGCCAGGATCAGCCGGTCCGGATCACCGCCGAAGCGGGCCAGCGCTCGGCCGTGGGGGCGCCCGGTCTCCTGCGCCGACATGCGGTCCTGTACCCACAGCACCGGCTGCCCGCGCGGCACCTGCGCCAGCACGAAGCCCACCGCGCCGACATCCCGCGTCTCCGAGAAGACCTCCACCAGTTGCGGCTTTCCCGGCAGGGGCGGCGGCTGGCTGTCGGGCATGCCGAACGGCACCGAACCCCGACCTTCCCCCGTCGAGGGGGAAGGGGAACCGGAGCCTGACGGATCGACCTGTTTCAGGATGCGAGTGCCCTGCCGCGCCATGGGGGGCGAGGGCCTCAGACGGCTCGAAACAGGCGAGAGGGGGGATGTGTGAGAGCGTGCATTCATGCAGGCACGATAACAGATGTTCCTATTTTGTTCCATACGAGAACAGAGGCAGGGACGAGGCCGGGAACACGGAACCGGAACAATGTTTCGTGAGCGCCGCAAACCGGCGGAAAGTCGGGTTCAGAGCGCCGTAACGTGATTGTCCCAGGCGATGCCGGGATGGGGTTCGGCGTGGCCGTCATGCAGTACCGTGCCGGTCCCGGCGGTTGCCATGAAACCGTCCGCGCCGGGGGCGATGCCGCAGGTGTCGTCCAGGCGAATGCTCTCCAGGAACGAACCGGTACGGCCGTCGATCAGCACGATGACACCGCCGCGCGGGCTGGTCACGGCGATGCGTGTCCCGTCGGGGCTGGCGGCGATGGAACCGGCATAGTTGCGCATCGACCGGGTGACCGAAGTGGGCAGGCCGACCAGCCGCAGCCTGCCGTCCCTGTCCCAGCGTCCGACCAGCGGCGGTTGCTCCGTGGCCGTGCCCTCATGCTGGCAGCAGAACCAGGTGGCCCCGTCGGGTGTGGCCGCCAGGTGCCGGATGGAGAGCTGGTAGAGCGCCGGGGGCAGGCTGGCCTGTCGGAGCAGCGCCCCGGTTCCGAGGTCCAGCCGCACCAGCGACGAAGCCATGCTGTCCAGGTTCAGCTTGCGCCGGGGCCAGTCGGGATGGGTCAGGATGCCGCCATTGGCGATGACGGCCGATGCGCCGTCCGGTGACAGCAGGCACTCGTGCGGCCCGATGCCGTGGGTGTCGAACTCGCCGATACGGCGATGGCCGGCGCGGACATCATGGATGGCCAGCACGCTGCGCCCGGCCCCGAAATCGTTCTGGGTGGCGAACAGCCGCCCGCCATCGCTGCTGTAGAGACCATGCCCGTAGAAGTGACGGTCGGCGGGCAGGGGCAGCGGGGTGGCGGCCCGCATCGTGGCCGGATCGAAGGGCACGGCGAAGCGGCCGGGGCGACGGGCGAAGGCCACTGCCTGGCGACCATCCGGACTGACGGCGAAGCCATGGCCGCGACCGGGCAGCGGAAAGCTGCCGACGGGACGGCCGCGCCGGTCCAGCGCCACGGCGTGGAACTGCCCGTCCTGCCGGGCCGTGGTCAGGAAGGCAGGCGCGGTGTCGGTGGCTGCCGCAACGTCCCGGCCCAACGGCAGGGTGGCGCAGAACAGGCCCAGCAGCAGCGACCGCCGGCCTGTCAGCATTGCGCCGTCAGTCACCATCGAGTGCATTGAACCCCCGGGTCAGGCCCAGCGCGGGCAGCAGGCGGGTATCATGCAGGTCGACGGCGGCGCGTAGCGGGATGCGGGCGTATTGCAGCAGGTCATGGGTGGCAGGGTCCGCGATGCGTGCCGCGATGCCGCCGGAATGCTGCAGCGCCCCGTCGATCGCGATCTGCGCCTGCGCCAGTTCGAAATCAAGCTCCCGGAACAGGTTGTCGAGGTCGGGATGGGCCAGCACCGCGCGACTGGCGGCGATGTTGGCGGCAACCGCCTGCAGGGTCATGCCCGACAGGCGAAACGGGGCGGCCAGCGGATTGGCACTGGCGGGACCGTCCCGCAGTACCCGACCGAACTTCTGTTGTTCAACGATCACAAGCTGTTCCGTCGCAGCCTTCAGCAATGACATCAGGGCTTCGCCCCGGTCGCGATAGAGCGGATTGTCCGGTCCCGGGTGCCGCAGCAGCTCCGCCTGCTGTCCCAGCCAGCCATCTCGCAGGGCCGTCGCCGTCGCGTGGCTGGCCTCTGCGATGGCCATGCCATAGCGGCAGGCAAAGTCGGGGACCGTCCCGTCCCGGCTGTCGAACAGCACCTGCTCCAGCGCCGACAGCCCCTGCACGGCGACGCTCTTGCCCCGCAGCGTGTCCGGATCGGTGGCGCTGGCGTCCTGCTCCGCCAGGATGCGGCGGACCTGGCGCATGCCGAGGCCCCGGCGGTCCGGCCAGAAGTTCAGCCGGGCGAGACGGTTGTCCTGCCGACCCGGGCCGAAGCGGTACATCTCGACGCGGGAGAAGGCGCTGACCAGGTCACGGAAGGCGCCACGCGCCGCCGCCAGGGTCTCCGTGCCCGGCGCCGCGCAGAACGCGCGCATGGCCTGGCCCTGGCGCTCCGTGGCCCCGACCAGTGCCGCGTGGTCGGGCAGGATGGTCTGCACCAGTAATGCCTCGACCAGGCGGGCCTGCAGACCGGACTGTTCGGCGGTCGCGTCTGCGTGCGCCGCGCCGTGGCCCAGGACGAGAAGCAGCAGCAGGATGGCAAGGACACGCATCAGAGGGACTCCAGGAAACGGATGAGGGCGGCGCGGTCTGCCGGTGCCATGTCGGCGACCCGGTTGCGTGCCGCTTCGGCTTCCCCGCCATGCCAGAGAATCGCCTCCAGCAGGTTGCGGGCGCGACCGTCATGCAGGAACTGGGTATGGCCATTGACCGTCCGGGTCAGGCCGATGCCCCACAGCGGGGCGGTGCGCCATTCCCGGCCCGAGGCGGAGCCGACGGGGCGATGGTCCGCCAGCCCTTCGCCCATGTCGTGCAGCAGCATGTCGGTGAAGGGCCAGATGAGCTGGAACCGGTGCTCCGCGAACGCGGTGTCGCGCCGGGTGACGAACTTCGGGCGGTGGCAGCCGGCACAGCCTGTCGCGTGGAACACCTGCTTGCCGCGCAGTACCTCGGGATCGGATACGTCCCGCCGTGCCGGGACCGCCAGGTTGCGGGCATAGTGGGCGATCAGGGGCAGCACGGGATCCGGTGCCTCCGTCTCGCCCAGCCGCGCCTGCACGCCGCTGGGCATGGCAAGGCAGCGGGTCTGTGCCGCGGTGCAGTCGCCATGGTCGCGCGGGGCGAGGGGACTCGAGACCCCGATGTCACCGGCCAGCGCGTCGGCGCTCTGCAGTGCCACGGTCGGGCTGCCGGCCTTCCAGCCGAAGCGGCCGAGTGTCTCGGCACCGCTCACCGGATCGCGCACGACACTGATCCGTCCCGAGATGCCGTCCCTGTCCCGGTCGTCCGGGTCGGCGAGGGCGCGGATGTCACCGGGGTGGATGGCCTCCAGCAGGCCGAGGCCGATCATCTGCGGGGCGACACGCGGCGACAGCATGGCCTGCGGATGCAGCGGGCCGAAGGCCGGGTCCGCGACCGCGTAGGACGGGTGTCGCAGGGTCGCGGTCTCGCCACCGGAAAGGAGAACCGTCTCCTCCCGGTAGGTGATCACCATGCGTCCCTCCGCCGCCAGCCCCGGCACCGCGAAGTCCTGCAACTGGCCGCCATAGGTCGGCTCCGGCAACGATGCCACGGCCCCGGAGGCAAGCAGCGCGCGTTCCGCGTCGGTCTGCGGCGGAACGGACAGGCGCAGGAACATCGATGTCGCGTTCGCTTCCCCCGGTTCCGGTGGGTGACCGCGTCCGTCCTTCAGGTGGCAGCGCTGGCAGGAGCGCGCATTGTAGAGCGGCCCCAGCCCGTCGGAGGCCTGGGTGGAGGAGGGGGAGGAGACCCAGAGCTTGCGGAACAGGGCATTGCCCAGCTTGAAGTCCCGCTCCCCCTCGAAATCCAGGTTGGCGGAGGCGTGCGAGAAGGCGTTGCCGTCCGGCGTGCGGCGTGACGTGGCTGCGCCGCCGGCCATCATCTCGAAGGGTTCCGCGACGGTGAAGGCGGTGGGCGGTGCCGTCACCGCCAGGACGCGGGCATGGTCCTTCGGCGTCAGGTCGGGGCGCTGCACCTGGTCGGCGGCAAGCGTTGCCAGGGCCGGAATCAGCAAACCGCCCGCCAGCAGGAGCGCTGACATGGCGGCTGGGACGCGGGGCGACTGGCCCGGTCGGGCAGGCAGTTGCATCAGTTCCGGTCACTCCATAAGATCGGCGTCACTCCGAAAAAAGGGTGTGGGCCGGCTCGGGGAAGCCGGCCCACATGATCGCGGTAACGTATCGCCGGATATCGGAACCAGAGACTGCATCCTAGGAGGAGTGTCACGACAGGTGATAACGTGACGAGGTAAGATGCAGAGGGTCACCCTGGTCCTTCAGCTATCCGGAAACGCCTCTGGCCATGGCGAACCAGATCGCGATCAAGGGGTGGTTGGTTACTGGAACACGGCGCCGGGATTATCCAGGCTGTCCGATCCCTCGAATTCGATGGCCTGCAGCTTCAGCGCCGCCACGACGCGCTCGATGCTGCGGGTCTGGTCGATCAGGCCGTCGATGGCCGCCTGCACCGTGGCATTCCCGACAGGATTGCCCTCCGCGATCATCTGGTCATAGGCCTCGATGGATACCGCCCGGGCCTTCATGATCGCCATGGACGCCACGGTGGTATCCAGCTTCGCACGCAGTTCCGCGTCCAGGTCCGGCGCCACGTGGGCCACCACATCGGCCAGCGACGGGCCGGTGACGGTGCTGCCATCCACCCGGCGATAGTGGCCGGTATAGACGTTGCGGATGCCGATCTGGTCGAAGTAGTGCGAATTGTGCGTGTTGTCGGAGAAGCAGTCATGCTCCTCCTCCGGGTCGTGCAGCATCAGGCCGAGCTTCATGCGCTCCCCCGCCAGTTCGCCGTAGGACAGTGAACCCATGCCGGTCAGGATGACCGACAGGCCGGCCTTCGGATCGTCCAGCAGTGCCTGCCGGGCGGCACCGCCCGCTGCCCAGCTTGCCACCATGTCCTGCAGGTCGCTGATCAGCAGGTCGCTGGCGGCGGTCAGGTAGGCGATGCGGCGGTCGCAGTTGCCGCCGGTGCAGTTGGCCAGGTCGAAGTCGGTGGCCGGGCGCTGCCCCGCCCCGGCACCGGTGCCGTTCAGGTCCTGGCCCCAGAGCAGGAACTCGATGGCGTGATAGCCGGTGGCGACGTTGGCCTCCACTTCCTCCGCCTCGTGCAGCGTCTCCGACAGCAGGGCAGGGGTGATCAGGGTGGCATCCACCGCCTGGCCATTGATGGTCAGGTTCGGGTTGGCGATGACGTTGCTGGTGTAGAGGCGGTTCTCGCCCGCCATCTCGCCGTAGGACGCATCGACATAGTCGATCAGTCCCTCGTCCAGCGGCCAGGCATTCACCTTGCCCTCCCAGTCGTCGACGGCGGCATTGCCGAAGCGATAGGCCTCCGTCTGCTGGTAGGGAACGCGGGACGCGACCCAGGCGGCACGTGCCGCCCCCAGCGTTGCGGGGGAGGGGCTGGCGATCAGCCCGTTGATCGCCGCCCGCAGCGCCTCCGCCGTGGTCAGGGAGTCGCTGAAGGCTGCATGGGCGATGTCGGCATAGGTGGTGACCACGGCTTCGGCCGTCGGCACCTGATCCGCGCTGGCGCTGCCGGCGGCCAGACCCGTGGAAATGCCCATGGCCATGCCGCACAGCAGTCCTGTTGCTCTCGAAAGTCTCATGAGGGTTCTTCTCCTGCTTGGATCAGGTGTCGGCCGGTACGGCCTCAGAATTCGATGCCGTAGGTGACGATCGCGCCCAGGGTCTGGGTGCTGATGTTGGCTGCCGTGGCGTGCTTGTAGCCGACATCGATCGTGAAGCCGTTTTCGAAGGCATAACCGGCGGAAAGCTGCACCTGGTGATCGAAGGTGGTGCCGTTGGCGTTGTCCACGTCCACATCCTTGGCGGTTCCGGCCAGGGCCACGTTCCACGGCCCGGTCTCGGCCACCAGCGACAGGGTGTAGTAGTTGCGGCTTTCCGCGCCGACGCCGCCCGCGTTCCAGAAGCGGACATATTCGACCAGCGGGGTCAGCGTGACGTCGTTGCCAGCATCGAAGGCCCATTCCGCACCGGCAGTGGCGCGGATCTCGTCATCGCCATTGTTCACGGCCAGGCGCGCGAAGCCGACATGGTAGCGCATGCCGTCCAGCCCCGGCACGGCCTCGCCATCCAGCGCAAGGGCGAAGGATTCCGGCAGTTCCGTGTTGCCCGGACCACCGGCAGCCAGGTTGGTGCGGCCCCGGTTGGTGATGAAGGACTCGCTCAGGAAGGTGCGATCGACGAAGAAGACGCTGCCCGACAGGGTCAGCGCGCCCATGCCGCCTTCGCCCAGCGCGAAGGCACCGCCCGCACCGATCAGCTCCGACAGTTCCACGTCATCGCCCAGCAGGTCGGTGCCGTAGACACCGCCGGCGGCGTCATAGCCGATGGAGAAGTTGGGGGCGAACTTGCCGCCATAGACCTCGAAATCATCGTTGGCCCAGCTCAGCACCAGCGTATCGACGAAAACGCCGTGATCCTGGAACACCCGGTCCTCACGCGGGCCGGGGTCGCGAACGGCCTCCAGCGTCAGGCCTGTGGTCAGGGTCAGGTTGGGGTTGAAGTTCACGTTGATGACGGGCGCCACCACGCCGCCCAGCTCGTTCTGCTCGGCGTTCGGATCCTCGGAATCGAAGTTGAAGTCGTTCTGCACCTCGAAGCCCACCTCGCCGGTGATGTTCGGGTAGCTGCCGCCGTCAGCCAGGGCGATGCCGGGCAGGACCGACAGTCCGAGGATGGTGGCGATGGCGGCACGGCGGATGCGTGCTTCGTTGAGGTCGTTGGGCATTCTGGTTCCTTAACTGGTCAGCAAGCGTGGTCAGGTCACCTGCGGCTACAGAGTGCCGCAGGCAGCGGTTTGTCCGTTCTCCGCCCCGCCGCGTTTGCTAATAATCGTTCGCAAGAAGAACCTTATTTGCGAATGAGTGTCAATAGCATTATTTGCCGATCCGGAGGATGCCGGACGGGATGGCGCGACAGGGGGATGCCGACCGGTCCGCGGGTCCCCTGCGGGGAGCCTGTTGCGGGCCGGAGCGACAGTCACACTTCGCTGATAATCGAACCATGCTTGTCATGTCAATCTCGGCCCGGCCGCGCGCTCCCAGTCCTGCATGACGTGCATGGCGCGGAGGCCCACCCCTGCACCGGTCACCATTCCTGCCGCAGCGCGATCCATGCCGGATCGGCATTGGCTTTCGGGGCACCCGCCTGCTAGCCCTGATACCGGGAACAGTGGGGAGGGAACCAGCGATGGCAGCCAGGCATCCGGTCTATTCGGAGGAGACGGAGGTCATTCGCGACCAGATCCGTCGTTTCATCGAGCGCGAGATCGAACCGTACGGGGAGCAGTGGGAGGAGGAAGGCACCTTCCCGCGTGAACTCTACCTGAAGGCGGGGGAGGCCGGCATTCTCGGCCTCGGCTTCCCGGAGGAGCTTGGCGGGGCCGGTGGCGGCATCGACTATTACTGCCTGGCGCGGGAGGAACTGGCGGCCGCGGGCTTCGGCGGGGTCCGGGTCAGCCTGATGGCGCACGGCATCGGCCTGCCGCCGGTGCTGAAGCTGGGGTCAGAGGCGCTGAAACGCCGCGTCGCGCCGCAGGTGCTGAGCGGGAGCAAGATCATCTGCCTGGCGATCTCGGAGCCCAATGGCGGCTCCGACGTCGCCAACATCCGCACCACCGCCCGGCGCGACGGTGACCACTATGTCGTGAACGGGGAGAAGGCGTTCATCTCCAACGGCGTCCGCTCCGACTACATGACCGTGGCGGTGCGCACGGGCGGGGAGGGGATGGGCGGCATCTCGCTGCTGCTGGTGGAGGGCGACCGCCCCGGCGTCAGCCGCACCGCCATGCGCAAGAGCGGCTGGTGGACCTCCGACACCGGCCACATCATCTTCGACGACGTGCGGGTGCCGGCCGGAAACCTGCTGGGCGAAGAGAATGCCGGGTTCCGCGGCATCATGAACAACTTCAACCTGGAACGGCTGGGCATCGCCGCCACCCAGATCGGCGTCAGCCGCTGCGCCTACCGCGAGGCCGTGCGCTACGCCCATGAGCGCATGACCTTCGGCAAGCACCTGGCCGAGTTCCAGGTGGTGCGCCACAAGCTGGTGGACATGGCGGTGCGGCTGCAGGCCATGGAGGCCCAGATGGACAGCCTGATCTGGCGCGTCATGCAGGGCGACCCCTGCATCGCGGAGATCGCCATGCTGAAGGTCTATTGCGGGGAGGCCCACGAATGGATCGCCGCCGAAGCCGCCCAGATCTTCGGCGGCGCCAGCCTGCTGCGCGGCCACAAGGTCGAACGCATCTTCCGCGAATCCAAGATCCTCACCATCGGCGGCGGCAGCACGGAAGTGATGAAGGACCTGGCGAGCAGGCAGTTGGGGTGGTGAGGGGGGGGCACGGCTGTGCGCGAGTTGTCAGAGCTTGCGGTAGGTTGGCCTGATGTGGCCAAGCGCTTCTGCGAATTCGTTGACGTAGGTGCGCCAATCTTCCGAGGTGAGGTCGATCATGATGCGACAGCTCTCGCAGGGGAGTTCATCGCGATCTTTGAGCCGAGCGATGACTTCCATGCTTTCATGTCCGCATTCCGGGCAGGGAACCGGTAGCTGCACGATCCATTCTAGTTCGCTTCGTGTATAGTTATTTTCGCTCATCCGTGGAATTTGATTGGCCTAGGATACGAAGTCAATTTGACGGGGTTGCGCAAGCGTGCCAGCTTTCCCGGATAAGGGGAGGATTGAATGGCACGACACATACCCTACGTATTTTGCCGTTACGAAATTTGCATTGAAGATGAGCTGCTAGGCCTGAGAGGCCAAAGGCAGTTTATCAAGGAGTTTCAAGGACAGGATTTTGTCCATAGAAGGCAGACAAGTAGCCGCGCCCAAACACTTGGTCTCATTATGGAGCCGGGCGAGTTTAACTCTGATGGCGAGATTTGCCTGACATGGGACGTGGGATTCAAGCCCGGCGTGCGCACGGAAACTCAGTACGATCCGCTGAGTCAGAAGAAGCAGCACACAATTGTTCAGAACTCGCACATACGCTACGCGCCGATGATAGCGCTGCCCGAACGTGGTGTGATGGCAATCGAAGACCGAGCGAATGACGAACGTATCCCTGCTCGGCAGGCTATCAACGTCTTTCGTTCAATTGCTCGCGAACTGGGCGACGGAGGAGGCAGTTTTGACGTTCACCATGGGGAGCCTGGAGAGGTTCAGCGATGGCTTCAAGAGTGGGATCTGAAGGAGTACACTTACACAGTATCTCCGCTGAACCCTATCAGCGCGGGTCGCTATGCAACTAAGCGATCCGATGCAATGAAGGCTGAAAATGCGGCTAGGGAACTAGGCAAGGTAGAGCCTCCAGCCGGTCAAGCGATGACGCCAAATGGTGGTGTGATCTCGGAAGTCGAGGAACTGAATGAAGTAGGATATGCTCAGCGTGGTTTTCGTGTTCAAACTCCCGACGGGCACGTAGCTCATGTTAGAGTCTGACTCATAAAGGCTGATTGGGGTTCACGCTCTGGCCAAGCGCCGGATGAGGCGGCGGATGTGGGCGACGAGGACCCAGGCGACGGCGCTCTCGATGCTGGCTTCGAAGTCCTTGGCGAGGCGGCGGCATCGCCCGAGCCAGGCGAAGGTTCGTTCGACCACCCAGCGGCGGGGCAGAAGCTCGAAGCCCTTGGCGGTGTCGGAGCGCTTGACGATCTCGAAGGTCCAGTGACCCAGCGAGGCCATGGCGTCGCGCAGCTTGTCGCCGGCATAGCCGCCATCGGCGAAGATGTGGCGCAGCCACGGATAGAGCGAACGGATCGACGCCAGCAGGTCGGGCGCGCCGTCACGGTCCTGGATGTCGGCGGGGTGAGCCTGCACGCCGACCAGATGGCCCTCGGTGTCGGTGACGATATGGCGCTTGCGGCCTTTGATCTTCTTGCCGGCGTCGAAGCCTCGCGGCCCGCCGCTTTCGGTGGTCTTCACCGACTGGCTGTCGATGGCCCCCGCCGTGGGGCTGGCCTCGCGCCCGACCATCTCGCGCAGGGCCATGACCAGCATGTGGTTGATCTGCGCCAGCAAGCCCGTGTGCGACCAGGCGTAGAAGTAGCCCTGCACCGTCGAGTAGGGCGGAAAGTCCTTGGGGATCGCACGCCATTGGCAGCCGGTCGAGGCCATGTACAGGATCGCCTCCACCACCGAGCGCAGGTTGGTCTTTCTCGGCCGCCCCCGCCTCGGCGCCGCCGGCAGCAATGGGGCGACCAACGCCCACTCCGCGTCGGTCAGATCGCTTGCGTAGCGCAAGCCGTCGCGCCGATAGTGCCGGCGGGTGGTTTCAGTCCAAGCCATTGTGACCTCCATTGAGCTTCGCAACCCAACGGAATCACAACCGATTGAAATCACCCACCTTCTTTTTCAGTCAGCCTCTTAGCAAGCCGAAATTTCACGACAACAGGCATAAAAATCTTGAAGAACAGAGTAAGCCGAAATTCGTTCGAGTTATGTTTGCATCCGAGGATGATGGTGAGAATCACATGGCAGCTCAGATAGCGAGAGAATTAAAGCGATTTTATCGTGGTTGACGCGGTGCCCAGCAAGCCAAAGTTCCTCACGGCGTTTTTTTCCAACGTGTCAGACGCATACGAGGATGGGGGTTGGAAAGCGATTGTACCTTGGTGGCTGTTGCTTGGTCTCGCGGCTGGATTTGCGGCCGCATGGTTCATGCCGGTCGCTTTCTGGAGCGATGAAAAATGGGATGTGGCAACGACAGTTTTTACTGGATTTCTAGCATTTGACGGCCTCCTACTAGCGCTTGGATGGGGAGCCTTCTCCAAGATTTATGAAATTCTGACCAATACCCGCATCGCGGCGTTTCTGCGGAGGAACGATCTCCTTGCGGATCATCTTTTTTTCGTCGATGCGGTGCATGGAATTTTGGTGACTTCGGCTATTACTAGTGGCGGGGCATTAGTTGCGTGCCTGATGGCACTTCCGCTTTGGGCCGATCAGGCGATCATGACAGTAGTCATCGGTTTTTCATTCTGGTCGCTTACCAAGGCGCTGGGGGCTATCCAGATGATGAACGGTCTAATTTGGGACCTGGCTCATACCGAAGAAGATGACCGCGGGCGGCTTCGCCCCGTAGAGACCGGGAAAAGTCGGCCATGACCACACTCAAAAGGCCATCAAAGAGTGCAAGTTAGAGGACGTCATTCGGGAACACGAGAAAGACACCCCGGCGATCTTGAGAAACTGGATCAGCTTCTGAGAAGGCGCCTGTCGTTACGCATTTCTATCGGAATAGCCCTTTGCACATAGACTTCTGACTCACCCTCACCCCAACCGCACCCCCTGCCGCTTCAGTTCCCGCTGCACATCCACTACATCCATCTCCTCCACCGCCCGGTCCAGCTTCACCGACAGCGCCGCGCCGACGCCGGCGGCCTGGCCGGTGACGGTGCAGCACATCATGTTGCGGGTGGCGGCGTGGCTGATGCGGTCGCCGCCGGTGGCGCGGCCGGCGACCAGCAGGTTGCTGACCTGCTTCGGCACGATGGTGCGCCAGGGCACCTGGAAGTAGCGGCCCGTGGTGGGCAGGATCAGCAGGCCGTAGCCGTCGATGAACTCGGGGAAGATGCCGATGCTGTCCTCGAACCGGCCCTGGTCGCGCACGTCCATCTCGGTCATGTTGTAGCGGGCGTCGATCTTGCGGGTGTCGCGCACGCCCAGCGTCATGCCGAAATTGCGCAGCTTGGCGGCTTCGCAGCCGGGATGGTGGCGGCGCATCGCCTCCACGGCCAGCATGGCCTGCCGCCGTCCCTCCATCTCGAAGCGGGTCAGGTCATCGGGGTCGGTGCCGTCGCAGCCGTCCAGGTGCACCAGGTTGAGATAGGTCAGGTCGCCGCTGTTATAGATCGCCCCCCAGGTGCCGGCGATGGTGGAGAGGTTCGGCGGGATCAGCCCTTCCCGCATGGCGAGTTGGAACGGCTTCTTCAGGAAGGGGGAGAACATCGTGTCCTCCTTCCCCGTGGTCTCCACCGTCCATTCGCCGCTGTCCCAGTCGCGGTAGGTGAGGGGGTTGGCGCGGATCTCTTCCAGGAATTTCGCCCGGTCCACGCCGGACATGGAGAACATGACGGAGGCCGCCATCAGGTCCTCCCGCGCCGCCTTCACCGTGGGCGCACCGGCGCGGTGGGCGACGTCGGCGTCGCCGGTGGCGTCGATCACCCGCTCCGCCAGGATGGCTTCGCGCCCCGCCTTGCTTTCGGTGATGATGCCGCGGATCACCGTGCCCTCCATGACCGGCGCGACGAACTGGCGGTGCAGCATCGGGGTGATCCCGGCCTCCTCCACCAGCCGGTCGGCCACGACCTTGAAGCCTTCCGCATCCAGCGCGTGGCTGTCGGACTGCGGTTCGGGTGTCGCGGCCCCCATTTCGATGGCGCGGGCCTCGAACTCCCGCCCCACGCCTTCGGTGTCCACGGTCTTCTCGTGGCGGTACCAGGCAAAGCCCTCCACCCCCACCGCCGTGATGTTGCCACCGAAGCAGCCGAAGCGCTCCACCAGTGTCACCGCCACCCCGGCCCGCGCCGCCCCCAGCGCTGCCGCCAGCCCGCCGGGGCCGGAACCGACCACCAGCACGTCCGTTTCATGGATCACGTCGATCTGGCGGGCGGGTTCGGTGACCTGTTTCACGGGGGAGGGTGCTCCGGGGTCAGATGGGACTGATGGCGCGCTTCTTCGGCGGGCCGGGGTCATGCGGGCGCAGCGGCGCGTGGCGCAGCGCGTCGGCCAGCACCGCGCGGGTGTCGCGCGGGTCGATCACGTCATCGACGCCGAAATGCTCCGCCGCGCGCAGCGGGGTCAGGTTGCGCCGGATATCGGCCTCCAGCTCCGCCTTGCGGGCCGCAGGGTCGGGCGCGTTCTGCCAGTCGCGGGCATAGGCGACGTTCAGCGCGGTCTCGATGGACATGGCGCAGAGTTCGGAGGTCGGCCAGGCCCAGGTGCCGTCCGCCTTGAACCCGCGTCCGCCATTCATGGCGTAGTAGCCCGCGCCATAGCCCTTGCGCACCATCACCGAGTAGCGCGGCACCGTGGCCACCCCCAGCTCGTAGAGCATCTTGGCGGAGCGCAGGCCCAGCGTGGTCTTCTCCGCGCCCGAGCCGACGAAGATGCCCGGCATGTCGATGAAGTAGAACAGCGGCAGGCCGAAGGCATCGGCGATGGCGATGTGGCGCGCGGCCTTCTCGGCGGCCTTGGCGTCCAGCATCCCGGCCAGGAACATCGGGTTGTTGCCGATGATGGCGACCGGCCGCCCCTCCATGCGGGCGAAGGCCGTGACCATGTTGCGGGCATGGGTTGGCTTGGTCTCGAACAGGCTGTCGCGGTCGAAGACCATCTCCACCGCCTTGCGCATGTCATAGGCGCGGCGCGGATTGTCCGGCACCAGGCTGGCCAGGGCTTCCTCCCGCCGGTCCGCCGGATCGTCGCAGGGCTGTACCGGCGGAGCCTCGCCTGCGTTGCGCGGCAGGAAACCGAGATAGCGGCGGATGGCGGCGAAGCAGTCCTCCTCCGTCTCCGGGGCCATGTCGGCGACGCCCTGGGCATCGGCCTGCACGGCGGCACCGCCCAGGGATTCGGTGTCTATCTCCTCCCCCGTCGCGGCGCGGACAAGGGCGGGGCCGCCGATGCCGAGTTGGGCATGGCCCCGGCGCATGATGCGGAAATCGGCGAAGGCGGCCATGTTGGTCGGCCCGGCATAGCCCGGCCCCAGGATGGCGGTGGCGATCGGCACCCAGCCCGACAGGCGCGACATGTGCCAGAAGATCGGCCCGGCGGAGGCGAAGTGCCGGGAATCGAGGCCGTCCTGGATGCGGTGGCCCGCGCCCTCCTGCAGCCAGACGACAGGCAGGCCGTGTTTCTCCGCCCGCACCAGCAGGTTCTCCACCTTCTCGCCGCCGACCACGCCGACGGAGCCGCCCAGCACGGTGAAATCGTCGGAGATGATGCAGACAGGCCGCCCGTCGATGGTGCCGGTGCCGGTGACCACGCCATCCGCCGGTGCCTGCAGCGTGCTGGTCAGCTCGGTATCGCGCATGGGCTCCACGAGCTGCCCGGTCTCGCGGAAGCTGCCAGGGTCCAGGATCGCCGTGATGCGCTCCCGCGCCGTCAGCTTGCCCCGGCCATGCTGCTTCGCCACCGCGGCCTCCCGTCCCGCGTCGGAGACCGCATGGCGCTTGGCCGCGACCCTTTCCAGATGTTCCTCCGTGATACCCATGCCTTGCTTCCTCCCCAGGAAATGCCCTCTAGCGGACGATGGGACCGGGGGGACGTCCCCGGTCGGCGATGAACGATAGCGCAAGTGCGGTGCCGGGCAGAACCGCGAAGCCGACCACCATGGGCACCACGCCGTCATCCAGTAGGCTGCCGATGACGATGCCCAGCGGCACCGCCAGCATGGTGGAGGTGAACCCGACGAAGGCCGAGCCGACACCGGCCATGTGACCCATGTTCTCCAGCGACAGGGCGTTCAGGTTGCCGAAGCAGATGCCGGTGCCGAAGAAGGCCAGCATCAGCCAGACCATGAAACCGAACAGGCCCGGCGGCTCCGCATGGAACAGCAGCGCCGCGATGGTGGAGCAGACGACGGTTCCGGCCAGCCCGGCGCGGGTCATGCGGCGCATGCCGTAGCGCATGACAAGCTGGGAGTTGAAGACGGAGGCGGCGCCGATGGCGATGGCGCCGACCCCGAACCAGACCGCGAACATCTCCCCCGTGCCGAAGATGTCCTGGAACACGTGCTGCGACGCCCCCAGGTAGCCGATGAAGGGACCGAAGATGCAGCCCGTTGCCAGGGTGTAGCCCAGCGTGATGCGGTCCCGCAGGCAATAGCCGAAGCCGGACAGGATGGTGCCGACGGAGAAGGGGCGGCGCAGGCCCGGCGGCAGGGTCTCCGGCTGGCGGATGCCGAGCCACAGCGTCGCGACGATGGCCAGCACGATGAAGAAGACGAAGATGGCGCGCCATTCGGCGACGAACAGGATGCCTTGTCCGATCATCGGGGCCAGCACCGGCACCAGGATGAAGACGGACATGATGAAGGACATGACCTTCGCCATCGCCCGCCCCTCGAACTGGTCGCGGACCAGCGCCATCGGCACGATCCGCGCACTGGCGGCCCCCAGCCCCTGCAGCGCGCGACCGGCCAGCATGGTCTCGAAATCCGGCGCGAACAGCGACAGCAGGCACCCGGCCAGGAAGACCAGGATGCCGACATAGATGGTGCGCTTGCGCCCTATGCTGTCGGACAGCGGGCCATAGAGCAGCTGTCCCGTCGCCAGCCCGGCGAACAGCAGCGAGATGACAAGCTGCGTGTCGTGCACGTCGGTCACGTTCAGGTCCGCGCCCATGGTGGCCAGCGCCGGCAGCATGGCATCGATGGACAGGGCCATCAGTGATGTCATCAGGGCGATCATGATGACGAACTCGACCCGACCGGGACTGGAAACTGAACGCGACACGGAATTGTCCTTGAACGGGGCAGGGGTCCGGCGGCGAGGCCGCTTGCCCTGCATGGTTGGATGGGGAGGTGATGGTGGCCTTCACTAATGCCTTCACGCGCGTCGTGCCATGCCTATCGACGCGACCCCGCGATGCAGCGACGTGTCAGCTCGCCTGCCGGATACGGGCCTCCGCCGCCGCCAGTTCCTCCGGTGTGTTGATGTTGAGGAACGGGTCACCGCCCTTGACCGGCCAGTCCACGTGCACCGTGCGGTGCATGGCCGTGAAACGGTCGATCTTGCGGATATCCAGTTCCACCAGCGCGGTCCGCAGCGGGGCCAGCAGGGACCGGTGCCAGAGCGCCACCACCGGGTGGGTCCGTCCGTCCGACCGGGCGACCGCGACCTCCACGTCTCCCGCCGTTGCCGCCGCCAGCAGCCGCTGCACCAGGTCGCTGGGCAGGAAAGGCGCGTCCGTCGGCACGGTGAGCAGCCACGACGCCCTGTCTGCACCTTCCAGCCATTCCAGGCCGGTCAGCACCCCGGCCAGCGGCCCGGCAAAGCCCCCCACCACGTCCGGCAGCACCGGGTGGCCGAATGTTTGATAGGCGGCAGGGTCGTCATTGGCGTTCAGGGCCAGGGCACCGCATTGCGGCGTGATGCGGTCCAGCACATGCGCCAGCAGCGGGCGTCCGGCCAGATGTTTCAGCGCCTTCGCCCCGCCGCCCATGCGGCGCGCCAGTCCGCCCGCCAGCACCAGCCCGGCAATGTTTCCGGTTTCAGTCATCGACGGCCCCCTTGCGGCGGAGGTGCGGTGCCTCCTCCGCCACCGCGTCCGGATCATGGTCGAAGACCAGCCGTTCCGCCCCCGACAGGCAGATGAAACGCTTGCCCTTCGCGCGCCCGATCAGGGTCAGGCCCGCCTGGCGCGCCAGCTCGACGCCGGAGGCGGTGAAACCGGAGCGGGAGATCAGGATGGGGAGTTCCATCTGCACCGTCTTGATCACCATCTCCGATGTCAGCCGCCCGGTGGTGTAGAAGCACTTGCCGGCGGCCCCGATGCCGTTGAGCCGCATGTAGCCCGCGATCTTGTCCACCGCGTTGTGGCGGCCCACATCCTCCATGTAGATCAGCGGCCGGTCCTGCTCGCACAGCACGCAGCCATGGATCGCGCCTGCGGTGAGGTAGAGTGACGGGGTCTGGTTGATCCGGCGCGACAGGGCATAGAGCCAGGACGTGCGCAGCCGCGCCGTGTCGTCCAGCACCACCTGGTCGAACCGTTCCATCACGTCGCCGAAGGCGGTGCCCTGGGCACAGCCGGAGGTCAGCGTGCGGCGTTTCAGCTTCCATTCATAGTCGGTGCGCCGCGCGGTGGTGACGAAGATGTGGCCCTTCGCCTCGTCCACCTTCACCCCGGTCAGCGCGTCATCGGCGCGCAGCATGTTCTGGTTTGTCAGGTAGCCGACGGCCAGGCAGTCCGGGTAATCGCCGATGGTCATCATGGTGACGATCTCCTGCCCGTTCAGGAACAGGGTCAGGGCACGCTCCACGGTCACGGCGGCCTCCACCGGCGCGCCGGTGTGGTCGATACCCTGCATCCGCCGGGTCAGGGCGCTGTCATCGGGATCGGGCATCAGGATGGGATCGGTCATCATGGCGCCAGTCTGCCCCATCAGGTCCACCCGCCACCAGCCCCACCGGCCACCAGCCCCACCGGCCACCAGCCCCACCGGCCACCAGCCCGGAAGGTTGCTTGACCGCTGATGGTGGCGAATGGTTTCCTCCGCCCCTGATCTCTGAACCAGGAGGGGAACCCATGGACCGCGTGTTGGTCGTTACCGGTGGAAGCCGTGGCATCGGCGCCGAAGTGGCCCAGCGCGGCGCGGCGCAGGGCTACAAGGTCTGCGTCAACTATGCCCGCAACAAGAAGGCGGCGCAGGCGGTGGTCGATTCCATCCGCGATGCGGGCGGGGAGGCCATCATGGCTCATGCCGACGTGGCGGAGGAAGCCGATGTGAAGGCCATGTTCCGCCTGGTGGACCAGGAACTGGGACCGGTCACGGCGCTGGTCAACAATGCCGGCATCATCGACCAGAGCGGCAAGGTGGCGGACATGAGCGCGGAGCGGATCAACCGCATCCTGGCGGTGAATGTCACCGGTGCCTTCATCTGCGCGCGGGAAGCCGCGCACCGCATGTCGACGGAGCGGGAGGGGCAGGGCGGTGCCATCGTCAATGTCTCCTCCGCTGCCGCGCGGCTGGGCAGCCCCAACGAGTTCGTGGACTATGCCGCCTCCAAGGGCGCGATGGATACCTTCACCATCGGGCTGGCCAAGGAACTGGCGACGG
This sequence comes from Minwuia sp., assembly GCA_965228535.1. GTDB lineage: Bacteria > Pseudomonadota > Alphaproteobacteria > Minwuiales > Minwuiaceae > Minwuia. The sequence goes on from CBDDHU010000004.1 coordinate 1,773,106, forward strand.
AGGGCATTCGCGTCAACGCCGTGCGTCCGGGCCTGATCGACACGGAGATCCATGCCGCCGCAGGCGATGCGGAGCGGGTGGAGCGGTTCCGCACGGCGGTGCCGATGCAGCGGGTCGGCACGGCGGCGGAAGTGGCCGAGGCGGTGCTCTGGCTGCTGTCCGACAGCGCGTCCTACGTCACCGGCAGCTTCGTCGACGTTTCCGGGGGGCGCTGAACCGATGACCATCCATGACCGTCAGGCGCTGGTCGACATGCTGGTCGATGTCGCGATCGAGGCCGGGAAGGCCATCCTGGAGATCTATGACGGCGAGATCGCGACCCGTGTGAAGGATGACCGGTCCCCCGTGACCGATGCCGACGAGAAGGCGGAGGCGATCATCCTGAAGCGGCTGTCGGTGCTGGCGGCCGACATTCCCGTGGTGGCGGAGGAATCGGTGGCCGCGGGCACCATTCCCGACATTTCCGGCGGCACCTTCTTCCTGGTCGATCCGCTGGACGGCACGAAGGAATTCATCAACCGCAACGGCGAGTTCACCGTGAACATCGCGCTGGTGGAGAACGGGCAGCCGACGCTCGGCGTGGTGCACCTGCCCGCGCTGGGCCAGACCTTCTGGTCGAAGGGGACTGGCGATGCCTGGCGGCGGGACAGCGACGGCGCCCCCCGTGCCGTCAGCGTGCGACCGGCCCCTGCGTCCGGCCTGGTGGTGGTGGCCAGCCGGTCCCACCGCGACAGCGCGACCGATGACTACCTGGCCGGGTTCAAGGTGGCCGACCTGGTCTCCGCCGGGTCATCGCTGAAGCTCTGCCGCCTGGCGGAAGGCGCGGCGGACATGTATCCGCGCCTCGGCCGCACCATGGAATGGGACATCGCGGCGGGCCACGCCGTGCTGGCCGGGGCGGGGGGCAGTGTCACGGTGATTGCCGGTGGCGACGTCGCAGGTGACATCGGCCAGCCACTCGCCTACGGCAAGCCCGGTTTCGAGAACCCGTTCTTCGTCGCCCGCGGCGGCTGAGGCTCCGGCCTATCCCCTTTCGGAAAGGCTCTGCAAGGATCATTGATCCGGGTGGGGAATGGCCTGTCCGTCCGTTCCCACGGCGCTGCTGGGCTTGACCCGGCAGCCCATGGTGCCGCTGCAGCGCCTCAAGGTGGGCACCCGTATCAACTACGGGTGCGCCGTGGGGAGGGGGCGGTCCGGGTCATCACCAGGCCAATCAGACACGGCAGCGCCGGCCAGAAGTACCGATGGGGTACCACCTGCGCCCCGGAAACGCCGGGCTTCCCCCACCTCGATCCTCCCCCGCAAGGGGGTAGAAGGGGATTGGAGTGGGCCTCAGGCGCCGAAGGTGTTGGCGATGGCGTCGAAGATGAGCTGGACCGCCAGTGCGGCCAGGATGACGCCGAGGATGCGACCGATGGTCTGGGCCACGGTCTCCCCCAGCAGCCGCAGCAACGGCCCGACGGCCAGGAAGACCACGAGACAGACCAGCAGGTTGATCCCTGCCGCACCGAGCACGGTGAGCTGCGCCACCAGGTCGTCGCCCGCCCCCTTCATGTAGAGCATGATCGTGGCGATCGCGCCGGGGCCGGCCATCAGCGGGATGGCCAGCGGGAAGACGGAGACGTCGGTCGGCGTCTCGTCCCGGTGTTCGCGGATGTGGTCGTTGCGCTTTTCCCGCCGTTCCGTGCGCTTCTCGAACACCATGTCCAGCGCGATCAGGAACAGCAGGATGCCCCCGGCGGCACGGAACGCGTCCAGCGTGATGCCGAGCGCGCCGAGCAGGAACGCGCCGCCATAGGCGAACCCGGCAATGATCAGTGCCGAGATCAGGACGGAGCGGATGGCCATGCGGCGCTTGTGGCGCGCATCGGTGCCTTCCGTCAGGGTGGCGAACATCGGGGCCAGTCCGATCGGGTCGATGATGACGAAGAATGTCACCAGCGCCGGTATGAAGGCGTCGGTCATGGTGCCTGTCCTCCTGCTGGTCGGGTCAGCGTCAATTGACCCCTCACGGACTGCACTATACCTTCAGCACGGATTTCGACAGGGCCTGTTGCATGTGCCGATGTCAGCGCACCGGACGACAGGCACCCGGGATCACCGACAATTCAGGGAGACGGCATTGAGCGCCATGAGAAAACTGCCCTGGCGCAAGCGACGTGGCCTGCAGCCCAAGGCGCCAGGTACCAGGACCGGTGTCATCCGCAATGTCATCGTGCTGCCGAAGCTGGCGGCCAACAAGCTGATGCGGCGGCGTCGGCTGAAGAAGGCCGGTATCGTCAGTGGCCCGAATGCGGAGATCAGCGAGGCCGTGCCCTCCGTCACCGCGATGGCCAGTGCCGGTGCCGCCCCGGCGCGCCGCCCGACACAGCGCCTGCGCTGGGTGCTGCCTGCCGATGGCCCGGTCTGCTCCGCCGGCAACCTGGAGGTCTACATCACCCGCGACCGCGACGCGATCCGCGCCGCGCAGGCCCTGCGCTACACCGTCTTCTATGACGAGATGGGCGCGCGCCCGTCGCCGGTGGCCCGCCGCCTGCGGCTGGACATGGACCGCTATGACGACATCTGCGATCACCTGATCGTGGTGGACCGCAGCATGGACGAGGGGGAGCAGATCGTCGGCGCCTACCGCCTGCTGCGCGGCAGCGTGGCGAAGGACAATGGCGGCTTCTACTCCGCGGACGAGTACGACCTGTCGCCGCTGATGGACCAGCCGATGGAGCAGTTGCTGGAACTCGGGCGTTCCTGCGTTGCCTCCACCCATCGCTCCAAGGCCACGATCCAGCTGCTCTGGCGCGGCATCGCGGCCTACCTGGCGGAGCATGAACTGACCACCCTGTTCGGCTGTGCCAGCTTCCATGGCCGCGACCCGCAGGCGCACGCCGAATCGCTCAGCTACCTGCGCCACTTCCATGCCGCCGATGCGGACCGCGACGTGAAGGCGCTGCCGGAACGGCGGGTGGCGATGGAGATGGTGCCGAAGGACGAGATCGATGCCCGGCGCGTCTGGAAGGCGATGCCGCCGCTGATCAAGGCCTACCTGCGGCTGGGCGGCGTCATCGGCGACGGGGCGGTGGTCGATGACCAGTTCGGCACGGTCGATGTCTTCGTCACGGTGGCGATGGACCAGGTCGGCAGCCGCTACTACGCGCATTTCGACAAGCGGACGGACGGCTAGCCGGCCTCCGACCGACCGGAAAAACTGATCCTGATGTTCGGGGAGGGACATTTGTGAATCAGGCAGAACATCTCTGGCGCACGGCGAAGGTCCATGGCGGACTGCCTGCCGTGGCGCTCGGTACCCATGTCACCCACGACTATGCCCGGCTGGCGGAACGCGCCGCGCGGCTGGCCGAGGGGCTGACGGGACAGCTCGGGCTGTCGCGCGGCGACACCGTTGCCATCGTGCAGAAGAACAGCGCCCACTATCACGAATGCCTCTACGGCATCTGGTGGGCGGGGCTGGCGGCGGTGCCGGTGAATGCGAAGCTGCATCCGAAGGAACTCGCCTACATCATTGAAAATTCATGCGCTTCCCTGGCGTTGTCCAGCGACGACATGGACAGCACGATGGCGGAGGCGGTGGCCGGCATGAACCCGGCACCCCGGGTGCTGATGGCCGGTTCCCGGGACTATGAACGGCTGCTGGAGGGGGAGGGCCTGCCCCGCCCGGTCAGCGTGGCGGATGATGACCTCGCCTGGCTGTTCTACACCTCCGGCACCACCGGCAGGCCCAAGGGGGCGATGATCACGCACCTGAACCTGCTGATGCAGACCATGAACTTCTTCGTCGACGTGGACACGGTCAGCCCCGGCGATGCCATCATCCACAGCGCGCCGCTCAGCCATGGCTCGGGCCTATACGGTCTGCCGCACACGGTACGCGGCGGGGTGCACGTGATTCCCGAATCGGGTGGCTTCGACCCGGCGGAGAACCTGCGTCTGATCCGCGACTGGCCGGGCACGGGGCAGTTCCTGGCCCCCACCATGGTGCACCGGCTGATCAACGATCCCCGCACTGGCGACAGCGACACCACCAACCTGAAGACGGTCTGGTATGGCGGCGGGCCGATGTATGTCGCCGACCTGCTGCAGGCGATGGACATGCTGGGCAACAAGTTCGTGCAGATCTACGGCCAGGGGGAGGCGCCGATGACCATCACCGGACTTTCCCGGGATCTGCATGCCATGCGTGACCATCCCCGCTACATGGAGCGGCTCGGCTCCGCCGGGACCGCGCGCACTGACGTGGAGGTGCGGGTGGTGGATGCGGATGACAATCCGCTGCCGGTGGGGGAGACGGGGGAGATCATCGCCCGGGGCCGGGTGGTCATGAAGGGCTACTGGCAGAATCCGGAGGCCAGTGCCGAGACCCTGCGCAATGGCTGGCTGCACACCGGCGATGTCGGGGCCTTCGACGCGGACGGGTTCCTGACCCTGAAGGACCGCTCGAAGGACATGATCATCTCCGGCGGCACCAACATCTACCCGCGCGAGATCGAGGAGGTGCTGCTGCGCCATCCCGGCGTGGCGGAGGTCTCGGTGGTCGGACGGCCCCATGCCGACTGGGGCGAGGAAGTGGTGGCCTTCGTGGTCCGCGACGGCGACGGGGCGGCGGACGAGGCTGCGCTGGACCGCCTCTGCCTCGACAATATCGCCCGCTTCAAGCGTCCGAAGGAGTATGTCTTCGTCGATGCCCTGCCCAAGAACAATTACGGCAAGGTACTGAAGACCGAACTCAGGGCGCGGCTGGGGCAGGGCTGACGGAACTGCGAAATCCGGCAGTGGAATCTTCCGGCACTGGATACCTGAAGTTGTGCTATTGGCATGTTCATCGTTCCGGAGAGCAGGAGTTTCCTCATCATGACTCATGTAAAGAAGGGGCATCTCCTGTCGGCCTACGAATGGTGGAAGCACTTGCGCAAGTCGAAGAAGCGGCAATTCTGGCACAGCCATCGCGGGGCTGAGAGGCGTGCGATCAGACAGGGATGGATGGATTGACAGAGGACGCCATTGATCCAGGCAGCCAGAAACTGTCCCACCTTCACCCCGATGCGGAGTAGTGGGACACTTTCACAGCCCAAGGCGTTGATATGATTGATTCTTCGCAAGATGGTGGGAGTTCTGGGGAATCGAACCCCTGGATCGGCATTGAAGGTCTCGCGTCCCGACCACTCGACGAAAAGACGGAGAGGCCGTCTACATCTCCGCGAAGACCTTCGCCGCGATCCTGCCGATCTCCTCGTCCTGTTCCTTGGTGCCGCCACTCTGGCCGAGGGCGCCGAGAATCGCTCCGGCGGAGGATTTCAGCAGGATGCCGCCCCAGACCGGGGTGTACATCGGGTCACAGAACCAGCTGATTTCCCGCCGGTCGTCGCCCAGGCTCATGGCGAACAGGTGATCCTGCAGCACCCGCGTGTCCCGTTTCCATTTCACCGCCGTGTAGGCCTTGTGGAAGCTCATGCGCGCATTCAGCGCCGACGCGTCCTCCATGCGTGACAGGTGAATCAGGTCGCCCCCGGCATCGGTCACGGCCCCGGCGAAGTTCAGACCGCGCTTCACCCCCTCCGCCAGCATCGTGTCGACGATGATGCGCGCCTCTTCCAGGCCCAGTTTCTCGGCCATGATGTTCTCCCCCTTGCTGCCGGCATCCGGCTGCGGATTGTGGTCGTGCGCGGACGCCTTGGCCACCCGGTGGGGGAGGCGATGCGGACAGGTCTGCATGGGGGATAGGGCGACTGGCAGTCCCTAGGGGAGTGTCACAAGTCAATGAATTCAATTGGTTGGCGAAAAGTGGGACAGCCGAAATAGCCATGTTTTCCCATGTTTTCCGCCCCAAAGTGTCCCACTTTTTCTCTAGCCCGCCCCCTGATTCCGCCGGTTCCATTCCAGGATGGCCGCGTTGCTCAGTGGCTGTTCGGTGTCGGCCATTTCGCGGTTGAACTGTTCGTCATCGATGGCGGCGACGCCGGGGGTGTCGGGGCGGCGCAGGGTGCGCAGCTGGCGGATGTTCTCCGTCACCGCTTTCACGCGCGCCTGCTGTTCGGCGACTCCGCTGCGTGTCTGGCGACTGTGTGACAGTTCGCGGGCGCCGAAGAAGAAGCCGACGATGGCCCCCAGCAGGTACCACATTTCCGCCGGCACCAGCGCCAGCCCTTCCATCCGAATGGCGAACCCGACCGGGTCGACCATTGCATGGACGAATAGCCCAACCGTTCCAAGCGCCAACAAGGGACGCGGGAGGCGGTTGAGACCATCCACCAGGGCATCCCACCAGGTGCGGTTCTGCAGCGTGCGGAACTCCGCCGCGTACTGGCCCAGCACGGCCATGGTTTCGTCGTGACGCTGCGCCTGACCGGCAGCCTTGTCGCCGACGAAGACACGACCGACGGTGGCGGCGGCTTCTCCCACTCCTGCCAGGCCTCCGAACAGAAGATCCTTGATCAGACCCATGCCGAAACCCTTTCCCGGTGCTGCTTGTCGGACAGGTGGAACCGGGCCGACATGAATTCCTCTGCCCGCCGGATCCAGCCGCCCTTGCCGCCGTCACGCCGACGGGCGAAGGCGCGCAGCGGCGGGCGACGGTCGGCCAGGCGGTAATAGAAGTCCCGCCGCTCGATGGCGTAGGCATCGACCAGCAGGTCGCCCATGCGCCCCAGCGCCCCTGCCGCCGCCTCCGCCGTCGCGGGGCCGATCACGCCATCGACCACCAGCCCGGCCCCGTCGGCACGGTTCAGCAGGCCCTGCAGCAGCCGCCCGGCCGCATCACCGGCATTGACCTGCATGTCGAAGACCACGGGCTGCAGATCCTCCGGCAGTCGCCAGATGCCCGGCCGCCGGAAATAGTGGTCGATGAACAGGTCCGTCGCGCGATCGATGGTGACCAGTCGCACGTCGGCGGTGTCGATGTCGCCGTCGCCGTCCAGGTCCAGCCCCAGCCGTCGCATGGTGTGGATCGTCACGCCATGCTTCGTGGCACCACCCGGATCGTCCGGATGGTCCACGAAGCCGCCCTCCCGCTCCACGATCGCGCGGGCCATCTCCCTCACCGTCATCACAGCATCGCCTCCTGTTTCGGCTTCGCAGGGGTTCCAACGAACATGTCGGGCTGGCGGTACGCTTCCTCGATCCGCTTGCAGGCGATGTCGAAGTATCTGGGGTCCAACTCGATGCCGGTGAACTTGCGGCCCATCTTCACGCACGCTACGCCCGTGGTGCCGCTGCCCATGAACGGGTCTAGGATGGTCTGGGCATCGGGAAGGAAGCCGATGCACCATTGCATGACGCCGACCGGCTTTTGTGTCGGGTGTGACCTGTCTTCGTTCCCTTTGCGGATCATGCCATTCCAGCGCCAGCACAGACGACGAACGGCGCGCGGAAGATTGGTCCATGCCAGTTCACAGTCGGCGAAGTCGCTTCCGCCGTTCTGCTTGTCCCAGACAAGCCAGCATGTGGTCGGCGGCAGGTCGAAATAGTTGCCGCCGAAGATGATTTGATGCCTGCTGATCTGGCGAATTGCAGCGATCTGTTCCGCTGATGCCGGTGCGCTGTCCCAAACGAATGCACCATAATCTCTTACGCTTGCGGCGTTGCGGCGAGATGCCACCTTCTGATGGTTTTCGCCAATCCCATACGGCGGGTCAGTCACCACGGCATCGAACTTGCCCAGCGGCGGCATGACCTCCAGACAGTCGCCCTGGATCAGGGTGCAGTCGCCTATTCTGACCACGCTCACGGCAGGGCGGCCAGCGCGGCGCGGAACGGCACCTTCAGCAGGGCCTGGCCGGTGCTGCCCTGCGGGTGCGTGTGATCGTACCATTCCGGGCCGGGGTTGCTGGCAGGGTTGCCCATGACCGGGTGCGAACCCCAGTCGCACAGCACGGTGTACTTCGTCGATGCGCGGATCCTGTCGTTGAACGGCAGCCGCTTCGCCTCCCACCCCGGCAGGTTGCGCGGCAGCACGTCGCAGACGATGGTCTCGCAGCCGAGATATCGCAGCTTGTCCCACCGATCCTCGAACTGCGCGAAGTCGTCATCGTCCAGGTTGGCATGGTTGGCCCCGAAGGCGAGGGACACGACCGGCCGGTGCCCGGCTTCCTTCGCGCTGATCACCCCGGCCTCGATCTCCGGCCAGCGGTCATAGGTGATCTGCTGTCCCGACCTGCCGTAGTTCACGCCGATCCAGCCGGGCAGGCCATCCTCGAAGCACTGCTGGCCATAGGTCGGCGCGTCGATGTTCTCCCCCGACGTGATGCTGTCCCCGGCCATGAACAGCACGTTCAGCGGCTTCGGCTTCGGGCCGATATGCACGCCATAGCGCCCCCGCATCGACCGGCACAGGTGCCCCATGTCGTTGTCGTTCAGCCAGCGGTCATACACGGCGGCGCCATAGAACCGACCGTCAAAGCCGAATTCGTTCTGCGGCACGCCGGGATTCGGCGGGCTGATGAAGGCGCCGATCACCCGCGCGACCTCCGGGTCATAGGCGGCCTGGCGCGACAGCACCTTCACCCCGTCGATGAACATGGCGGATTCGCCGTCCGGCCCGGTCCTGGCCCGCACCGCCAGCACCCGCGTGCCGGTGCCCGCGATCTTCAGCAGGTCGGTCGAATTGCTGTAGTTCTGCACCGGGCTGGCCGTGAACCGGCCCTTGAAGGTGCCCAGGAACGTGCCGCCCGCCATGCCGTTCAGCGACAGGATGTTGTTCGGGCCGACGCTGCCGTCATCGGTATCGATCACGGCGACCATCGTCACTTCGTCGATCGTGGTCGGCTGCGGATAGGCGGGCAGGGGAACGAATGCCTTCACCCCGCTGGTCAGCAGGGCATCATCCTGCACCGGCAGGGCACCCTCCGTCCGGACGAAGGGGGTCAGGTAGCCCTCCGTTTCCTCCGCGAACGGCGGCACCGTGGTGCCGGGATAGAGCTGCAGCTGGTCCCACAGCACGTCGACCGGCGCACCGTCATGCGACAGCACGATGCGGCTGGCGGTTTCGGACAGCAGGGTGAAGGTGCAGGTCGCCTTGACGAACCCGTCTTCATCGATCGCTGCCGTGGTCATGGGCGACTGCACCCGCCCGAACTTGAGCGACTGTGCACCGGCACCGGACGTGGCGCGCAGCTGCACCGCCGCCGTCCATGTCCCTGCCGGCAGCAGGATGCCGCCCGGCACCAGGTCCTTCGTGCCGAACGCATCCGCCGGCAGTTGCACCCGCGTGGCCGACAGCACGCCGTCCGGCCCCAGATCGTGATAGTCGCCCTGGCCGGATGTCAGCGCGATCAGGTTGCCCGGCACAGGCGCATCCGATGCCCGGTTCGGCAGCACGGTCGCCGATGCACCGGCCAGGTCGGAAACCTGCAGGTCGATCACCGCACCCTCCGGCATCGGCGGCACCACCGTCGGCGCGGATTCCATCAGGTTCCGGATATCGCGTTCGTTCATGGCGCTCATGGCAAGTCAACCTCCAGCCAGTCTGTGGGAACGATGAAGACCTGCCCGTCAGGGCAGTGATATTCGCCAACGGACCGAACCCGATACGACCCGCTCGGCAATTCAGGCGGGCGGCTGATCTGCAGCTCTATCCAGTGAGTTGTGCCCGGCCGCAACGTGGCTTTGTTCGGGTTCGCGCGGGACATCCGGACACCGTCCGGCCGCTCCCATTCCGCAAGGGCGGACAGACTGCAGCTGCGGTGACGGGTCGCCTGGAACTCGATGCTGACGCCGGTTGCCGTCACACTGCCGAGACGGGTCTGATGCACCGTGACAGGGGGCTTTGACAGGGCCAGCGCCGCACTCGATTGCTCCGCCGCCATTCTGGCCCCGCTGAAACCCAGGCCGACCAGCACACCCAGCATCAGCACAAACAGCGTCATGGCGACCAGATTCCTGTCGAACCCCTTCATTTCAGCAACCCCGCGATCTTCTCGAACCAGCCCAGGGCCATGCCGATGATTACGCCCAGCGTGCCGAGCACGTAGACGGCACCCCGGCCACGCTGCAGCAGGGCCTTCAGCTCGCCGACCTCTTCCTTCAGTTTCTCGTTGGTCTTCGCCGTCGCGTTTTCCCGTTGCTCCAGCAGTGCCATCCGGGTTTTCAGATCCGCGATCTCGGCTTCCGGGCTCATGCCACGCCCTCCGGCACCATCATCGTCGTCAGGTCGGTCAGGTCGACCCAGCCGCACAGGCGATACGGGACATCCTGCAGCGCGCTCAGGCCCAGCGGGTCCGGGTCCATGGTGTCGGCGACCATGCGCCAGTCGGCGCCGTCCCACGCCATGCAGCTGACGTGATCCTCCGGCTTGCTGTCCCGCGGGTCGCAGTCGAAGAACCCGATCTTGATCGACCGCCGCAGCGCGCTTTCCGATGCACCGGCGACACGGGCGAACATGTCGTTGAACAGTAGCACCGCCGTGTTCAGCGCGAAGCCCTTGCAGTCCACCCGGACATTCTCCCACGGGGCCAGCTGCCGGTCGGCGAAGCCGGGCACGGTGGTCCACTGCGCCTGCCCGGCCTGGTAGGTCAGGTGCGCCCGGGCGTATTCCGCCGCCCCGCGCATGGCGTCATCCGGTATCGGGATCATCGACAGCATCACGGTCACCTCGCTCCGTTCGTGAATCGCTCGCAGCCCACGGTCTCCGGGTTGCGCAGGCAGAACCCGGCCAGGTCGGCGCGGAACCGCTGCTTCGCCGCCACCGGGTCCGGCGCATTGACCGGCGCGCACGCGGCCAGCAGCAGCCCCAGCACGATCAGCACCACCGCCAGCGCCATGCCCGGCCCCGCCATACCCACGTGATCGCGGATCAGCGCGGCCATCACTGCACCGCCTTCAGCACCAGTTCCCAGCTGCTGTAGGTGATCGTCGTCGGCAGGTTGTTGCTGGACAGGTCGGGCAGCCACAGCCCGTCTTCCTGCACCGCGTAGACGTTCGTCGCGTCCCAGCTGACGCTGGCGCCGCGCCAGGCGGAGGCGGAGGAAAACTTGATCACGTCGCCCAGCGGCACCCGCCGCCCGACCGCGTAGCCCAGGTCCGTCGTGGTGCAGACCAGCTCCGCCCAGGCATCGAACGGCGCCTGCGGAAACCCGTGCGCGGCGGAATAGGTCTGGTCGCCGCTGGCCAGCGTCGGCGACGATATCGCGGCGGAGGTGAAGCGCGACGGGCCGCCGACCAGCACGAACTGGGTGCCGTCATAGATCGCCTCATAGACCCGGCCGCTGGTGATGTCGGCGGCGATCAGCGCCCGCAGGGTGCCGTCCACCAGCCGCTTGATCGACTTCGCCCCCAGGCTGTTGACGTTCAGCGTCGCCGCGCCGGTGTTGCTGCTCGACGCCTTGAAGATGAAACGCTGATACGTGGCATAGGCCGTCGGTGCCGGGGCCAGCGTCAGGGTCAGCGCGTTCGCCGTGCCGCCCGCCGCCCCGGCCACCATCGCGCTGTTCTGCACGTCCTTGTGGTTCGGAATGCTGAAGCCGCCGGCGGTGCTGTTGTCGTGCGTGCGCAGCCGGTCCAGGTCGGTGTCGAAGCTGATTTCGCCGTCCGCTCCGGTGAAGGCGTTGTTCTCCGCGGTCGTGCCGCGGCGCAATTGGACCTGGTTGTTTGCCATCAGGCGACGCTCCCCCAGTCTTCGGTGGTGTCATTGGCTCCCGCAACGGAACCCCAGTCTTCGGTGGTGTCGTTGGATCCGGCGACCGAACCCCAGTCTTCGGAATCGTCGCCCTCCGCCGCGCCGCCGACCGTGTGGTTCGTCAGCTCCGCAAAGGCGGGGGCGTTGACCCCGGCGCTGTTCGTGGACCGCACCCGCACGTCGATGTCGGTGCTGTTCTGCACCGGGGGCAGGGTGGCGGCGGTGATGTCGCCGCTGACCCGGCCCAGACTGCGATAGGCGGAGGCGGCAGACGGCTTCCACTGCACCTCGATCGTGCCGCCGGCGGTGACGAACTGATCCGCCGGGCTGACCCAGGTCAGTGTCGGCTGCTTCAGCGTCACGGTGTCGATCGTCACATCGGTCGTGCTGATCTGCAGCGCCGTCGGGTTCGCGACCTGGAACGGGTTCGGCAGGGTCGTGTTCGGCGCCGGGTCGGATGTCTGTTCGTCGCCGGTGGTCCAGCTGAACACGGTGGTCGCCGTCTCCCGCAGGGTCAGGTTGACCCCCAGCACGATGCCGCCCTGTTCGGATTCATCCATGGACAGCTGCACGTCCTGGACCTCGAACACCTTCTGGTCGAAGCCGTAGCGTTCGTTCGTGATCATCACCGTGTCGCCGGCCTGCAGCTGCCAGCCGGCAATGCCCGTCGGATAGATGATGGTGATCGGCTGCCGCACCCGGTTCAGCGCGATGCGGGCCAGCCGCTGCGCCATCGGCGCGCTGTTCGTGAAGGGGTATGACACGTCGGCGAACTTCTGCTCGCCATTGTCTTCGGCCTGGAACGTGGCGGAGGTGACGGGCGGGAAGTCGGTCGGCTGATGGTCCCGGTCAGGGTCGATGAAGGTGCCGCGCACGGCGTTGAAATTCTGCTGCGCCGTCAGCAGCGGCACGACACGGATCGGCCCGCGCAGGTCGCCTTCATCCAGCGTGATGGTCGGGGTCACGAACGCCCCGGCCTGCAGGTGCCAGTCCGTGCCGCCGATGCTGACCGCCTTGCCCGCCATGGCGTTGACCATGTCCTGGATGACCTGCATCGGTTCTTCATCCACCGTGAAGCTGCCATCGATCGTGTAGCGCGCGGCGGTGCCGCCATCGGCCAGGCTGACGCTTTCGTCGCAGATGTTCGCGGCGGCCGTCAGGTCGTCTTCGATGATCTCCGTCCCGTAGGCGGCGGCGATGCCATATTGGGCATCGTTCAGGTACGCGGCCAGGCACAGCGCGGCGTTGTTGCTGTACTCCCACGTCGAGGAATCATCCGGATCATGGCCGCTGACGCGCGGGTCATAGACCTTCCGGCCGCTGACCAGGAACCGGATCGGCGGCAGCCCGGCCGGGAACCGGTCGGCATCGAACTTCAGTCGCAGGTAGGCCGCGGCACAGCCCTCGATGACATCATTCGCCGTCCACTCCCCGCCCGATTCCGTCACCAGGTCGGCGAAGGCTGTCTGGCCCGATGCCCCGGTCTTCGTCTTCATCCGCACGAACCCGGCATAGTCGCCGGTCGCATCGCCGTTGCCGTCCAGCGTGACTTCCTCCGTCCCGAAGAACAGGCCGTCAATGCTTTCGACTTCGTGGTCGGCCAGCGGCACGACGATGTGCAGGAACTGGTTCCCGTTGGTCGATTTCATGTAGATGATCGGGCCGCCGACCATCGCCTGACCGAAGATGACCTGCCGCGGCGCCACGGCCTGCCGCACCGTCTGGACCCGGTCCTGCAGCTGCCGCCGCGGGGCCTTCGGTTTCGATGCCAGCGACGATATCGCGACCGAGACAGCCAGCTGCGCCAGCGTGCCGACGACGAAAAACGCACCCGTCCCATAGCTGAGACCCAGCGCCAGGGGCACGGCAACGGCGGCAAGCTGCGGCATCAGCCAACCCTCCAGGCACAGACGGCGGTGTGCATGGGCCGGGTGCCGACGCCACGGTCGGCCAGCGCCATGAACTCCCGCCCGATGCAGATGCCCAGCGCCTGGCGGTTGCGCCCGACGATGTGCAGCACGACATCGCCACGCCGCGCCTGTTCTGCCGCGATCACCGGCCCCAGCGCGGCGGAGGTGGCGGACAACAGGTCGCCGTGACGGTCCCGCAGATCCCGCAGGATCTCGGCTTCGTTATCGTGCAGGTCGCGCCAGTCCGGCGCCGGGTCATGGCCGGTCATCGCCTTGACCCCGTCCGCCACCCACAGCGCGCAGGACAGGCGGCCCATGTCGAACGGGGCATCCCGGTCCACGCCCCGCACATGGTCGGTCAGGCGGGCTTCCCAGTCCGGCAGGCGGGTATATGCGAACGCCATCAGAACCGCCCCCATACGATCTCGGCCTCGATCAGGCTTTCGACGAACCGCATGGACCCGTCGGCGGCGTTGCGCTGACGCTGATCGGCGTCGGTATAGCGACGGGTGCGTGGCCGGCGCAGGTCGATCAGGCGGCTTTCATATGTCACGGCGATGCTGGCCGTGTCGCCGCTGTCATCCAGCTGCGCCGTGTCCAGCCGCCCGGTGAAGGCCAGTTTCGGGTCGGCGATGATGGCGTCAGCATCATCCAGGAAGCCAAGCCAGATCTTGCCCGTCTTCCCCTGCCGCAGATCCTGCAGCGCCAGCGACACGTGCGCGCTGTCGAACCCGTTCAGGGAAACGGTGACGCCGCGCGCCTCCACCTTCGCGGTTTCGCTGATCGCGCTGACGCCGATCATGTCGCCGCCGCCGGTCCATGTCTTGCTGTCCCAGGTGATGCTGCCGATGCCGCTGAACATGCGCAGCGTGCCGGATGCGAACTCCCCTTCGAAGAACAGGATCGGCCGCACGACCTGCCCGGTCACCGCATCCACCATCGCCGATGTCAGGTCACGCGCCATCAGATGACCTCGATCGCTTTCAGGGTGATGCCATAGGTGCGGGCCGCGTCGATGTCCCAGCCGGTGACATTCTCCGTCAGGCGGAACACGCCCTTCGGGCTGCTGACGGTCACCGCCGCATTGTCGGCCGGGCTGGACCGCAGCGGCGGCCAGATGTCCAGCGTCGCCTCACCGCTGGCGTTGCTGTCGGCGTCGGCGGTGACCATGTGCAGCCGTGACGAAGATCCGGTGCCGATCTGGAAATAGTCACCGGCCTTGAACACGTCCGCCTTGCTGGGCTGCAGCCCGTCCACGGCCAGCGTCGCGCCGGTCTGGTCGGCCCCGTTGACCAGCGCCGCCGCGGGGGCCGGGGGGGTCGGGCCATCGACCGGCGTCAGCGTGCCGGTGATGCTGGCGTTGCCGCCGGTGCCCTTGTTGTCGGCGGGGTTGCCGTCCGGGAAATACAGCTTCGGCTGCGCGCCGGGGCCGGAACCGTCGGCGCCCAGGTCCGCCGGGTTGCCCGCCGCCGTGCGCCAGTCGGTCAGGTTCGTGACGATGTCATAGGCGACATTGTCGAACCAGAATTCGGAGATCATGCCGTCGAAGGCACCGCTGCCCGCCGCGATCTGCGCGCCGATCACGAACTTCGTGTCAAACAGCGCCAGGTCGTTTGCAGTCGGATAGCCGGTGTCGTTCAGGGTCGTCACGCCGTCCAGGATGATCTGGCGGCGGCCGCTGGTTCGGTCGGCAGCAATCATCAGGTGATGGATGCCGCCTTCGTCCAGACCGGTTCCGGCAGCTGAATTGATGATCAGGTTGTTCGACGTATCGCGCCAGCGGATCAGGGATGCGCCGGACGCCTGAATGGACACGTCCGCCGACGGGCCCATGGAGAACAGGAACTGTGACAGTGTCTCGGTATCGCAGCGGAACCAGATCGACATGGTGGCCGCCGGGCCGTCGGCCAGGCCCGTCGGGCGCGACGAATAGGCGCCGTTCGCGGTGCTGCCGTCGAAGTCGGTGCCATTGTTTCCCGCCTCCGGCGTGATGGTGCCGATGTCGCCCAGCTGCGTCGTGGCGACCGGGTCGCCCAGCAGGAACGTGCCCTTCGACCCGTTCAGCTGCGCCAGGAACCCCTGCCATGCCCCGGCCTCCGCCCGTGACATGGGCGGCAGGACGATATCAGCCTCCCACCACTTCGCGGCCCATTCGTAGCGGGTTTCCTCCGCCGTGAAGGGGGACCGGTCGACGCCGATGCGGTTGCCCATGCGCATCGACACCTTCGTCGCGCCGATCGATGGCAGGGCAAGCGGGTAGGTCACGGTCATGTCAGGACGATCCTGCCGCGCTGGCTGCCCTGGCTGACGGCGGACATGGCACGGTCATCGAAGGTGCGGTTCATTTCCCTGACGGCCTCCGTCACGCGACGCAGCTGGGCCGGGTCCGCGCCGGTCGCGTCGATGCTGATGTTGTGGTTGATGACCACCGGGGCCGCGTCGCGGCCGCCGCCCCCCGTCCCGCCCAGGGCGTGGTTCGGTATGACGGTTGTCGGGATCCGGGGGATGATCAGTTCCGGCCCGCGTTCACCGACGATCGATGCGCGACCGACCGGCGGGTTGCCGCCATCGGCAAAGCCCAGCACCTTCGGCAGGATGGACAGGCCCCCACCGCCCGCCGTGCCGCCGGTGCTGCCCGTGCCGCCGAACAGGCCGTCGAAGATGCCATCGAACAGGCCGCCGCCGCCGCCTCCGCCGCCGGAACCGCCGCTGACCTTCTTT
The DNA here is from genome assembly GCA_965228535.1 of Minwuia sp. Taxonomy (GTDB): domain Bacteria; phylum Pseudomonadota; class Alphaproteobacteria; order Minwuiales; family Minwuiaceae; genus Minwuia. Next base: position 1,789,357 of record CBDDHU010000004.1, read on the forward strand.
GCCAGCACGTCGGCCAGCGCATCACCGATGCGGAACAGCACGTCCAGGATCACGTCGCCCGCATCCTTCGTGCCGTTGGCCAGGTCGCGGAATGAATCGGCCAGCCCCTCGACACCCTGCTTCGCCATTTCGTCCAGCGCGTCGGTGGCTTCGTCGTATTTCTTCTTTGCCTGTTCGACGGCACGGCCATGCTGTTCTGTGGTGATCTTGCCCTGCCGCAGCATTTCGTTCAGTTTCTCGATCTCGGCAGCCAGCTTTTCCTGGTCGGTCATGATGTCGGCGATCACCCGCTTCGCGGCGCGGCCGAGATCGTCGTACTTGTCGCGCACCGCTTCCTGCGCGGCCTCGTATTCCTCCAGCGTCAGGGCCCCGGCCTCGTACAGTTCGGCCAGTTCCTGCAGTTCGGCGGCCTGCTTTTCCTGTTCGGTCCGCAGCGCCAGCGTGATCTGGGTCGCGCGCGCGCTGACCGCGTTGGCCTTCTCCATCTCCGCGATCTTGCGCTGCAGGAACATGATGTCCCGCGCTTCGTCTTCCATGCCCGGCTTGATGTTGCCTTCGTCATCCACGACGCCGGCCGACCGGAACGACGCGAAGGTGTCGCGGCCCAGGTCGGTGCGGCGAAGGTCGTCCAGCTGGTTCTGCAGACGCGCGATCTCGGCTTCGGTCTTGTCGATATCAGCCTGCGGGATCAGGGGCACACCACCGCCGGTGCCGCTACCTTCGCCGACATCTTCTCCGGCGGCTTTCACCCGATTGATCTCCCCGGTCAGGTCGATCATACGCTGGGTCAGCCGCTCCACATCCGCTGAGTATTTCTCTATACGTTCCTGCGTTGCGTCGTCAGTAAAGCCGCCTTCAGCGGCACTTTGTGCGAGTGCCAGTAAATGGCTGACCTTTGCGAGCCGGTTTTCTGTCGCCTCCAGTTCTCGGTTCAGGGCGTTTACGCCCATCTCTCCAATGTCATCATTGAAGCTGTCGCCGATTTCCTTAATGATCCGCAGAATCGAGACTTTGGCTTGCTCCATCCAGACCAGCCAGTCGGAGAACTGGGCACCGATCTGATTGCGCAGGGCCTGCTGTTCCTGTTCCAGGCGGTTGATTTCGTCACCGGCGGCCCGGGCCTTCTCCACCAGGTCGCCATCGACGATGATGCCGGCATCCCGCGCCGCGGCGGCATAGCGGTCCAGCCCTTCCTCGCCCTGGCGCAGCAGGTTGACCAGCGCCGCGCCTTCGCTGTCGAACGCCTTGAAGGCGATGCGCAGCTGTTCCTGTTCGGAACCCGCGTTCTGCACCGCCTCCGCCAGGTCATCCAGCACGTCGGTCGTGCGACGGGTGCTGCCGTCGGCGTTGCGCACGGCGATGTCGTACTGCTCCAGGATGCCCTTCAGCTCGCCACCGCCCTGCACGGCCTCCCCCAGCCGCCGGGTGAACCGCTGGAACGCCAGGTCCAGCGTCTTTGACGACACACCGACCTGTTCGGAGGCGAAGCGCAGTTCCTGCAGCTTCTCGGCGGAGATTCCCAGCTTGTCGGCGTTGTTGGCCAGCGTGCTGAAATTGGCGATGGCCTCACGGGAAAGCTGGTTGATCTCCCGGATCGCAATGGCCATGCCGCCCAGTGCCGCCCCTGCGCCGATGCCGACCGGCCCCAGCGCCCCGATGGCGTTACCGACCCGCCCGATCGGTGCCACCATGGCCCGCATTTCCGCATCGATCTGCCGCGTGAACTTCTCCAGCGGCCGCCGCATCTTGTCGGTGCCGCGTTTCACGTCCCGGTTTGCCCGTTCCAGCCCGCGCGACAGGCCGCGCACGTCGGCCTCCAGCTTGACGACAAGGGTTTCCAGCGTGTCTCGCGCCATGATCGGACCTTTCAGTTCTTGGATTGTGGTGGACGGGACGCTTTCGGTTCCGGGTGACGGGAACGGCGGTCGTGTCTAGACTTCACCGCAACCAACGGATGCGGAGGTTGAGATGATCGAAATTCTGGTGTTCTGGCTGATCCTGGCCATCGTCGTCGGCGTGATTGCGGGCAGCAGGAACCGCAGCGGCTTCGGCTGGTTCTTCCTGGCGCTGATCATCAGCCCGCTGATCGCCGGTATTCTGGTTCTGGCTTTGGGCAGCAGCGGTAAGGCGTGCCCGCAATGTGCAGAGAAGGTCCAGCCCGCCGCCAAGGTCTGCAAGCATTGCGGGCATCAGTTCCAGGCCTCCGTTGACCGCAACGCACCCCGTCATGAAACGGGAATGCCCAAGGCCCCGACGCTGGATGACATCCTGATCAAACCCGATGCACCTGATGAAATGGCCCAGCAGAAAGGCCCGGCCAGCACGAAGCCTGCCGAGCCCAATCTGAAACCCCGCGATTAGGGGTGATCAGCCCGATTTGTTGATGAAATTCAGATCAATACCTAAATCGCGAATGGCCGATATCATGGCGTCTTCACGGCGCTTCTGATCCGAAATCGGGCGGCCTTCCATCTTGCGATAGGCACGGCGGTACATCCGGTAGAGCTGTCTTGAACGCGGTGTCCCACCATCACGGGCCATCCTGATGACCCCGTCGATGTTGACCATTCGCTCGGGTTCACCGTCGATCATCTCGATGCGTGTCTTCGGTTCCAGCTCAGCGTCGTGCAGATTGGACACGCTCAAAGCAGCACCTGGCCTGTCTTCTCCGACAGCAGCGCAATTCCCTTGGCGGTTACGCGTACCTGTTCACTGATGCGGGTGGAGCCATCGCCACGGGTGACCTCAGTCACCTTGTGCTCCAGCAGACCGCGCATCAGTTTGTCCTGATAGGCGATCCAGTGCGCGCACCCGGCGCGCCGATGAATCCACTTGTTGCGTGACAGCCAGGCAAACAGGTCTTTCGGGCGCATGCCCAGCGCCTTCGCCGTGTCTGTGATGCACTCCGACCCGTCGGCGGTGGCGATGCGGTCCAGCGCCGCCGCCTTGGGTGTCAGTTCGGCAACATCCTGTTCCAGATCCAGCACTCGCTCGCTGTAGGTCAGCAGCAAGTGGCGCATGACGGCCGGGTCGTTCAGGGCCTTGACGGGTCGAATGTCTGGCGCTCGGATTCCAGTTCCTCCAACCGCTTAACCACCTTGTACCGCAGATCGGCGCGGTATCCGGTAATGAGGGTAACGGTCAGATCTTTCGGGAGGCGATATTCCTTGCGCAATTCTCCCTTGGAATCCTGATACTGCGCCTCAAATTCGACCACCCCAAACTTGGGGTCGTTGATATTGGCCAGCATTTTCTCGATATCGCGCAGAACGTGATCGTGGCGCTTCTCACAAAGTTTGGCGATCTCACGCGACGACATGGTGACCGGCTCCTGGCCAGTGTTGATATTCATCATCTCCATTTTGGTTCCTTTCATGCGTATCGGTAATGCGGCAGTGGTGCGGCCTGGCGGCGCACCACAGGCCCGAACATGGTTTCGGGCAGGCCGGAGTCGGTGATGGCCTGCTGCATCAGGGCGTCGATCATGCGGCGGAGGCGGGCGGTGCGGGCGGCGTCGTCGGGATGATGCGCGGCGCAGGCGTCCAGCATCTCGACGTCTTCGCGCATGCTGGCCAGCAGGGCCAGACGATCCGCCGAAGTTTCCACTGGCATGTGGCTCAGACCTTCGCGGGCGCGGTCGATGCCGTCCAGCAGCCGCCATTCAAGTGCCTGGTCCTCTCCATCGTTCAGCGACAGCGCCATGCACAGCCGCCCGATCTCCGCCCCCGTCTGTGTCGCTCTGGTCATGGCTCAACCTTTCGTGCACCACAATGTAATTACAATGTAGTTAGTCGTATGACTTGCGCATGTCAACCTTTGTCATTACATCGTTGTGCATGAAAGATAAGGTGTTCCAACTCCGATGCGATCAGGCGTTCCTAGATAGCGTCGATGAATGGCGGCTCTCGCTGACCATCCCGCCCTCACGCGCATCGGCAATCCGATATCTGGTCAGGGCTGGGCTTGATGTTGTCACGTCGCTTGGCGTCGATGAATCTGACCCGGCACTAGACGACTGAAAACGCTCCCTCACCGTGAGGAACCGCCTCACACGCTACTGATTTGCAAGCCAGAGCGCGTGTGAGGCGGCCAACATTCCATGCAGTTGAAGCATCTGCACGGGGATCATATCCGACCTAGCCCTTCGCCTTGATCGACGGCCCGTCGGGGTATCGTTCCATCATGTCCTGCGTCCATTGCTTCAGGTCGCGGACTTCGCGTTTCGACAGCTTCCGGTGATGACCTGAACCGCCGGGCGTGGTGGCGGACAGCAGGTCGGCGCGGCCCTTCATCGCCGCCCGGAACTCCCGCCAGGTCGCCGACCAGAACGTGTCCGGGGTCCAGTTCAGGACACCCAGCGCCATCTCCAGCCACGCGCCCCAGGGGGTCAGGTCGTCGGAGGGTTTTCCGGGTCGTCGTCGCCCTCCACGTCCGCGTCGTCGGGGTCTTCGCCGCCGGTGAAGGACAGGATGATGCACTTCCGGACCGCCGAATAGCTGCCGTTCAGGGCATGCAGGTCCAGCGTGTCCAGGAATGCCCGGTCCAGCTCCCCGCCGGAAAGGATCTCCAGCGCCGGCAGCATGTGCCGCACGCCGGGATTGTCCAGCACGATGCCGCCCAGCCCGCTGATGCCCGTGCCCCAGGCTTCCTCCAGCGCGGCCAGGCGGCCCAGGTTCGCCACCAGGACGGCACGGCGGCCGCCCACGGTGACGGCAACGGCACCCCGCTGCGGGTTCGGTTCCTGCCCCACGATCAGGCGGCGCTGAAGGTAACGGCGCCGCCGGACTGCAGGCTGAGGCTGAACTGCACGGCGTCTTCGTGTTCGCCGGTATATTCCAGCGACGTGACATGGAACGCCCCTTCGAAGGTGCCGAAGTCCGGAATCAAGATCTGGAAATTGATCATCGCCGTGGCAGAGATCGCGGCATTCTTCAGCGCCGTGTCGCCGGTGCCGTCATCGGTGAAGACGCCGGAGCCGCTGACATCCATCGACTGGGTCGCGACCGCGCCCAGCAGCTCGCGCCAGCGGCTGGTCGACTGCTGATCGGTGATGTCGATCGGCGTCTTGTTGTGCGTGATCGTGGCATTGCGGATGCCCCCGATCGTCGCGAACGTCTCCGGGCTGTCGCTGTTGGAAATCTTCAGCAGCAGCCCTGCACCTGCCTGTGCGGCCATGGTCGTATCCTCTTCTTTTCTGGGGAGGGGAGGGGCATGATCCGGAAACCCTCACGACCAATGAGGGTATTTCCGGGGCAATCATGTGGTCTGGGTCGTGATCTCGAATCGGGTAACGCCGTGGAATGTCTCGCCGTCGGGATCCTTCAACACGGTCGCGAAACGGTGCAGCGTCTGGATATGCGTGTGCCCCGTGACCGTCAGAGGCTGGCGATGCAGCGTGGCGTGGATGGCGGCCAGCACCTGCTGGGTCTGCTTGCGGCCGCCCTCGCGCGACCAGACATGCAGGGTCAGATCCTCGGTCTGGCCGCGCATCACGGCGGCGTCGAACGGCGACGTCACCGGGTTGCCGAAGGTGATGTAGGGAAACGTCTCCAGCCCCTCCGGCACCTGGTCATAAATCCGCGTGCTGACCAGGTCGGTCACGGCCGACGCGCCGGTCAGCGCCGTGTAGACGGCCGCCTGCACGGCGTTCGTTGCGTCGGCGCTCATGTCGTGGTCCCGCCCGTGTCCTTCGCGGCTTCCTTCACCGCGGCTTTCACTGATCGCCTGATGCGCCCGACGATCCGTTTCTTCATGATGCGATAGGCCGGGAACAGGAACGGCTGTGCCTGTGTGCCGGGATGGTCGGGGCGGTTCTTGCCGCCCGCCTTTGTCCCGAACTCCACGAACCGCGCCCAGTAGTGCTTGCTGCCGACCGTGGCCGACAGCCCGTCATCCGCGATTTCGTGCTGGATCGAATCCCGCAGCTCTCCGGTCCTGACCGGGGCCAGCGTGCGCGCGGCGCTGGCCAGCTCCGGCGCGCTTTTCGCGATCGCCTTGCGCACCTTCTCCGCGCCATTGTTCGGCAGGGCCTTCAGCTTGCCCTCCAGCCGCCGCCGGTTCTCGATGGTTGCCTGCGACGGCATCAGGTCGCGACCCCGCTTTCGGCGATGATCATCACGAAATTCTGCCGCCCGCCGGCGTCGTGGATCTCGCGAATGTTCAGAACCTTGTTGCCGTTGCTGGTCCAGACCAGCCGGGCGGAGGTGTCGAACGTCTGCCCGGTGCGGATCGTGATGCGATACCGCAGCGCGAACTCCAGCCGGTCGGCCTCCACGCCTTCCCTGCCGGTGATCGGTTCCACCTCGGCCCAGACCGTGGCGACGGTGCTCCAGCCCTTGGTGAAGCCGCCCTGGCCATCGGCGGCATTGTTCTGGCTCTCGATGCGCAGCCGCTGGTCCAGCTCCCCCGGCTGTGCCCGCACGAACGGCATCAGTGATGCACCACGAACGGGGCCAGAAGGGCACGGACACCGAACGGCAGTTCGGACAGGCTCTCCGCGATGACGGCGGACCGGTTGTCGTACCACGCCGCGACCATGTGCTTCGCCGCCTGGCGCAGCGGCCGCGGCAGGTCCGACGCCGCATCACCATACCCGGCGACGAAGGTGATGGTTACGGCGTTCCGCTGGTCCAGCACGGACGGCCAGGACTGCCCGTTCTTCAGGCTGATGATGCCCGGCTGCGATGCCGTGTCGACGGCATAGGCCGAAGTCGCCAGCGTCTGTTCCGCGCCCGCCGGGTCCAGGTACGTGATCGACGACACCGACTGCAACGGCGGCAGCGGCACGCGAATGCCGGCATAGGGGTCATCCCACGTCTCGCACGGGAAATCGTCCAGCTGCAGCGTCCATGTCTGGGTCAGCAGCGCCCGGCCCAGGATGCCGTCACGCCCGTCCAGATGCCCGGCAACGGCGTCGACCAGATCCCCGATCAGGGTGTTGTCGTCGGAAATATCGACCTTCAGCCAGTCCTTGATGTCGTCGGTGCTGATCAGCGTCGCGGGGGCCACGGTGCGGGTCAGGCGGTTGGGGGAGAACGGATCATACATGGGCGGATTCCGGGGCAGGGGACGGCACGGCCCGCAGGCTGCGCAGCAACGGCGCATGCCAGGGCCAGAAGTCACCGCGGGCGATTTCCTCCGGCGACCACTGCGCCATGGTCAGGTGCGCGAACCACCATTCACGATCCGGGGTGACGGCGGTGCTGCCGCCATGGTGAGACACTTGCCAGGCCATGGAACCACGATCCATCACGGTGGTCGGCACACCGGCCAGCACGGCATCGACGGCGCTGTTGCTGTTCCAGGTCACGACATGGCTGGCCATGGCCAGTGCGTCCGCCAGGCTGCCGTGATGCCGCTCGGCACGGGCAGGCGTCGGGATCGACATGTCGGACGGGTGCGGGCGAAACATGACCGGCCCCAGAGATGCTTCCAGCCGCGCGGTTTCCTCCAGCCAGTCGAGATAGTCGGGGCAGGACTCCAGCGCGATGTCGCCGCGCACCTGGCCCATGATGACCGCCGGGCCGCCGGGCCGGATCCGCCACGGCTTCAGGTGATGCCGCATCAGGTCGCGGCGGCGGACGGCATCTGCCGTCGGCGTCCACGGCGGAAACAGCGCATGGCCGTTCAGCCCGTTCCAGCCGATCGATGTCCAGGACATGCGGTCGCCGACATAGCCCCGTTCCATGACCATGGTCGGCAGGACCGGCGCCAGCTTCCGCCCGATCCGCCAGCCCCAGCAGATGGCGAAGTCGGCGCCGATCAGCTCGACCGTGTAGTCGGGGTCTCGCGCCGTGACGACCTCGATCCCGTGCCGGTCCAGGCCAGCGGCCACCCCGGCCGCCGCCAGCGCATGGTGCGGCATGCCGGGCCGGACGACGAATACCGCCTTCATCTCAGCTGCACCGGAACAGGAAGACATCGTCGGCATCCCGCTTGCGCCGGATGTAGGGCAGGCGCTCCACGTTCATGAAGATCGCGTTCAGTCGCCCGGCCCACCATTCCGGCGGCTGCCGCGTCAGGTGCAGATCGTGGCCGCCGTAGGACGATTCATGATTGGCGATCAGAAACACGGTCGTATCGGTCACGGCGTCGATTGCCTGCAAGGCGATGTCAACGTCGGCTTCCGGCAGATGCTCCATCACGTCGGCGCAGATGCCCAGGTCGAACCACGCCTCCCAGCGTGCCATGGACTGCACCGGCATCTGGTGGAAGTGCTTGCCATGCCGCTCCCGGATCTCCGGGTCCAGCCCGTCAACCAGGTCGATGCCTTCCGCATGGATGCCATTGTCGCGCAGGTGCCCGAACAGCCGCCCCGTGCCAGCGCCGATGTCCAGCACCGACACCGGGTTCGGCGGAAAGATGTCGCGCCGATGCCGCCACAGGTCCAGCCCGTGACAGGCATTGCGATAGCCGCGCATCTGCCAGACCTCGGCATATTTCACCCGCTCCGCCTCGATGCCGGTATCGGGCGGGGCAGGGGTGATCGTTTCATCGGTCATGGTGCTCTCCGGTTCAGAACAGGGTTTCAAGGGGGGCGAAGGGAAAGGCGGTGACGGCCGAACCCGGGGTCGCGTTGATGATCTCGACGCCCGCCGGCACGGTCGGCGGAATGGTGTCGAAGGCACGGACCCAGCGGGCCAGCGCATCCTCCGGGGCGTTGTTCATTCCCGGCGGATGATTGCCGTGCCAGTGCGCGCGGCCATCGGCGCCGCGCCGCATGTCGTACCCGACCAGGATGATCCGCGCCGCGCCGGTGTGCAGCGCGACGTTGACGGCCTGGTAACCGCTGTTCCCGCCGCTGTGGATCAGGGCCGGGTCCGTGCTCAGGCCCGGTTCGTGGCGCAGCGGGATGCGATGAATGCCGGGCCAGCGGGTGCAGGCCCGTGCGTCCTGGCTGACGCGGATGCCGGTGAAGCCCGGCAGCCCGTCATGCAGTGCCCACCACGCCAGGTCGCAGGCATAGAGGATATCCAGCGGCAGACGCCGCCAGGCTTCGTTGACGCCGATCAGGCGCGCCTTGCCGGCGACTTGCGCTTCGCGGCAGGTTTCCGCGACCGCTTCGGTGAAGCCGGGGCCGGAGGCGACGCAGATGACGGTTCCGCCTGGCCAGAGTCCGGCGACGGCGCGGCCGGGCCGGGGGTCGGATCCGGCGTCGGGGCGGCTTCCGCCGCCGCGTCCAAAGGGTCCGCCCAGCCCTCGCGCAGGAAGGTTTCGGCATCGCGGTTATGCACGTCCTGCGGCCCGGCCTCGAAATGGATCGGATGCACATGCCCGTGCGGGACATGAAACACACGGTGCTTCAGAACAATTCGGGGCATGGCTGCCTCAATCTATGTCAGGAATCTTAAAGGGGGGCGATGCCGGGCGCCGTTCAGGGCCAGCGCCCGGCATCGCATCGGGCCTGGCACGGGGCAGGGGGAACCGGCCCCGCCCCGCACCGGCCGCGATCAGCTGTCGGCGGCCGGCAGCAGGCGCGGCATCGCCACGACATGCGCGACGATCACGGTGCTGCCCGGCGAGTTCGCCGCCGTGGCCACGACACGGATGTAACGCTTCGTGCCCAGGTAGCCGACGCGGTAGGTCAGGTCGTCTTCCGCCGCGTCGTCGATGGTCAGGAACACGCCCGTGGAGCTGTCGGGGGTCGTGACCGGCGACCGCGACCCCTCGATATCGACATCGTCGCTGTTGGTCACGGCGGTGAAGCCGGAACTGGCGCTGTCCGATTCCTCCAGGTGGAACGTCCAGGTCGGCTGCGGGCTGTTGGCGATGTTCGTCACCGCCCCGACATGGATGCTGATCGCGACACCGCCGACGAAGTCGCGCAGGTCGACGCCGCTGGACGGGGTGACGGTTGCCGTCTTCGCGCCGCTGATGTGCTGCACGAACTCGATATTCTGATGCAGGGAATGGATTCCCATGGTCTTCACTCCTTCAATGAAAGCGCCGCCAGCCCGTTGCCGGGTGGCGGCGCTCTCGTCTCGGCTGGCGCCCGGGTCAGGGGCGCCGTCTCATTGGGGTTCAGCGACGGATCAGCTGCTGGCGAACTTCAGCAGCTTGATGGCGTCGAAGTTCTGCACGTCGCCGCCGGTCCGCTTGGTCATGTAGAACTTGACCTGACCCTTCGTGGTGTAGGGGTCGATCAGGGTCCGCATGCCCAGCCGGTCAACGATCATGTAGCCCTGGCGGAAGTCACCGAAGGCGATGCTGTAGGAATTCGATGCCACGACCGGCATGTCATCCAGCTGCGCGATCGGGTATCCGTGCAGGCTGAACACCGCGCCGCCACTCAGGCCGCCGGTGCCGTCGAAGTCCACCAGGTAACGCCCGTCGGCGTCCCGCAGCTTCCGCACCACGGCCGCCGTCAGGCGGGACATGGCCCAGACCGCACCGGAGTGATAGCCCTGGTGCAGCGCCGCGATCATGTCGATCAGCGCCGTCGCATCGTCCTTCCCGGACGAAGACGGGAAGGCACCGGCGGCACCGACCGGCACGTACTGCAGCTTGCCCCATTCACGGCCATTGGCGTCCGTGGTGGTCACCGCCGCGCCGCCGTAATCGACGAAGCCGCGCGGCTTCTTGGTGCCATTGCCGGAGACGAAGGCCGTGTTCTCCGTCCGGATCATCTTGTCGCCGGTCAGGCCCATGATCCAGTTGCCGACATCCATGACGGCATCGTCCAGCAACCGCTGGCTTGCCTTCGGCATGGCGTACTGCTCATGCACCTCGATCGTCTGGTTGCCGGCCTGCGGTGTGCCGGTTTCGGGGCGGGTCGCCATTTCCCCGACCCAGCCGCCGGACGTGGCGTCGTCGGACTTGTAGGGGAATTCCAGCTTGTCGGAACCGATGGCCCGCACTTCCGCGATCTGCCGCATCGGGCTGGTGTCGAACAGCCGCTGGCGCACCACCGACTCCATCTCGGTCGGAACCAGCCAGCCGCCATCGGTATCCTTCCCGACCCGCAGGTTTGCCCGCACGTCAGCGGTCAGGTCATCGCGCTCGCCGTTGTGCCGCACCAGATCCAGCCAGGCGGAAGCATACTTCGCGTAGGCATCGATATGGGCCTGGCCGAAGTCACCGCCGATCGGGTCCGTCGGGCGATGCTTCTCCGACGGCGCGTGGTGCCGGGCAAAGAACTGCCGCGCCGCGGCTTCCTTCTTCTCCGCCGCCTCGCCACGGGCGCCGCCGCCGATGGTCATCTGGTCGATTGCCGCGAAGATCTTGTCTTCGCCGCTGCGCAGTTCGGCAAGCGTATCCTGCTGCTTCGCCATCTCCGCTTCGATGTTCACCAGCTTGCTGGCGGTTTCGGCGGCGACCTCACCGGTCTTCGCGATCTGGTCCAGCCGCTCGTCATTCGCGGCCTTGTAGGCTTCGAACGCCGTGCCGATCTTGGTGACGGCGTTCTGGATTTCCTGCATCTGGGACATTTTCGTCTTCCCGTTACTGGGTATGGAACTGACCGGCCAGCGCATTCAGGCTGGCCAGCAACGGGCCCAGATCGGGGTCGTCAGCATCCCGCTGATCCTGATCGTCGGGCATGGTGGTGCGGGCCGATGCCAGCGCCTTCGCCTTGCTGCGCGAAATCCCTGCATCCCGCAGGGCACGCTCGATATCCCGACAGGTCGGGTCACCGGCAAGGGGGGTGTCGCGGCACAGCTCGCGGGGGGTCTTGGCGAAGATGGACAGGTCGAAGGCGGCGCGCGCCTCCGGTTCCGCCGCATCCTCGACAATGCGGTCGGCGAAACCACGGTCGACGGCCTGTTCGGCGTCCATCCAGGTTTCGGCATCCATCATCGCGGTGATGACATCGGCAGCCTCGGCGGTACGCCGGGCATAGGTCCGGGCCAGCGCGTCGTCGATACCGGCCAGCACCTGCACCATCGCGGCGTGGTCGTTCTGGTCGCCGACGGTCATGGCCCAGGCGTTGTGAATCATGATGAAGGCGTTTTCGTGCATCGCGATGTCGTCACCGGCCATGGCGATGATCGACGCGGCGGAGGCGGCGACACCCGTCACCACCACCTCGACCCGCGCATCGTGCTGCACCAGGTCGTTGAAGATGGCGATGCCGTCGAACACGTCACCGCCCGGGCTGTTGATCTCCAGCCGGATGCGCGGCGTCGTGATGCCGGCCAGCGCCTGGCGCATCATCCGGGCACTGATGCCGAAGTCGCCGATTTCGTCATAGATCACCAGCGCCGTGCAGTCGCCACCTGCCGCGTTGATATCGAACCGGCGGCCCATGGCGCGGGCAAACACACCGCGCCGGGCATGGCCGGGAACGGTCTCGGGCAGGGCGATCGGGCGCGGTTTCATGTCTGGCTTTCTCCCGTTCCGTCGGCCACCAGGCTGCCGGTATCCGACTGCATGTTGCTTTCGATGATGTAGCGGTCGCCGCCCACGTCGGTGCGCGGATCCATGTCGTTCAGCGCACGCCATTCGTTGGCACTGATGATCCCGGCCCGGCGCTGGATGTTCAGCGATTCCGCCCGCGTCTTCGGGTCACCGCGCAGCAGGGCATCGACATTGTGCTTCACCTGCACCCGGTCCCGGTCGGCCTCCGACACCAGCGAAAACAGGATCGCCTGTTCCCACCGGATCAGCCATGGCGCGATGCTGTATTTCAGCACCTCCAGCGACTGTTCGGTGATGTTGCTGAACGTTGCCCGCTCCAGGTCATAGACCAGGTGCGGCGGCACGCCATAGATCCGGCAGATGTCCAGCAGGCCGAACTTCCGACCGTCGATGAACTGCGCATCCCGGTGGTTCAGGCTGACCGGTTCGAACTTCATGCCGACCGGCAGCACGGCGGTCTTGTAGGCCCGTTCCCCGCGATACAGGTCTTCCAGATCTTCGCGAAGGTTCGCGCGGGACTCCTTGTCGACAGTGACCCCATCGGGCGTCGTCACCACGGCGGACGGCTTCGCCCCGTTGACCCAGAACCGGCCCGCATGGTCCTGCATCGCCTGGTTCTCACCGAAGCTGTTGCGGAACACGGCAACCGGCGACAGGCCACGGATCCCGTCATCGGATGGCCCACGCACCTGCAGGATGCGATCCTGCGGAAACACCGTCTCCGCCCCGCCGCGCGGGTCACGCCAGACCCATTCCGGCAACCCGCGATCGTTGACCTCGACCCGGTAATGCGCCGGATGCAGCCGGATCATCTGCACCGGGTCACCGCGACCGTTGCGGGTGATCAGGGCGCAGCCATTGCCGGTCTTCAGCGCGTCGTCGGTCAGCAGCTCCCGGAATTCATAGGGCCGCTGCCACGGGTTCGGCGCGCGCAGCACCTTCGCAACCGCCATGTCCGGCGCCGGCTTGCGGCGTCCGTCATCCACGGTCATGACCCGGATCGGCAGCTGCGATGTGGTTTCCGACAGGAACCGGATGCAGCGGTGCGCGGCCGGGATGCCGCTGACACTGGCCGCCGTCACCGAAACCCCGGCAATTGCCCGGTTCGTGTACCGCTCCAGCGCCTTGTCCAGCTCCTGCGGGGTCGTGATGTCGGCACGCACCCCCAGCCAGCCACCCAGCGCCTGACCCAGCCTACGCAGCATCGAAGATACCGCCGCGCTCATACTCGATCACCTTCGGCGCCGAATCCCTGGCCAGCGGCATCTGGCTCATGGCCATCAGGCCCGCCGCGATCCCGTCGATCTTCAGCTTCGACATCTTGGATTCCTTTTTCGGCAGGATGCTGCCATCGACCCGGTATTCGACGACGCAGTTGCTCGCATGCCAGGTCAGGCACGGGTTGCCGGGATGGCTGAACCGGCCCTGCGACCGCACCCGCGCCTCCAGGTCCAGCGCCGCCGCGCCGATATTGGCAGCCGTGTAGTTCAGGATGCCGGCCGGGTGGCCGTCTTCCTCCAGCCTTGACACGATGTCCGGGCCGGTGCCGTAGCGGTCAAACACGATGGACCGCACCCGGAACCGTTCGCAGGCTTCGCGGATATGCGCTTCGATGGCCCGGGTATCGATCCAGTCACCATCGGTGGCCAGCACCGTGCCGGCCGCCGACCAGACGCGGTAGAAGTCCAGCGACATCTCCGCGACGCGCCGGCGGATGACATCCCGCGGCAGCCAGAATTGCGGGAACCAGATCACCCGGCCCTCGCGCCGGAACACCAGCACCACCGCCGTCATGTCGTCGCGTTCGGACAGGTCGGCGCCGATCCAGCAATCCTCCCCCTCGAAATCCTCCAGGGTCAGGGACGGGTCGGCGCAGGCGTTCCATTCATCCAGCTTCAGCCAGTTCGTCGCCGACTGCAGCCAGCGGTTCAGATCCTTCGTGACGAACTCGGCCTGGCTCTCGTTGCTGTTCGCCGCCTCCAGCGCCCGGTCTTCCATGTACCGGACCTGCTTCGATACATGCAGGTTCGGGTTCGCCTTGATCCAGACCTTCGGGTCCAGCGGGTCGTCGCCTTCGTCCAGGGTGTAGATCACCGCGAAGTAATGGTCGGCCTCCACGACGCCCTGCAGCACCTTCGTCACCAGCTGCCGCTGTTCATAGCAGGGGCCTTCGATGTTCCGGCCCGCCGTGGTGATGATCAGTGCCAGCGGGTTCAGCCGCGCGCCCTGGGCGGTGCGCAGCACGTCCCACAGCCCGCGATCCCTGTGGGCATGAAATTCGTCCATGCACAGCGCATGCGGGTTCAGGCCGTCCTGCGTGCTCGACTTCGAATTGATGGGCTTGATGTCGCCCATGTTGCTGTCGATCGTGATGCTGTTCGCCCAGGTGCGCAGGCCATAGGCTTCCTGCATGTCCGGGGTCGCGTCGATCATCTTCTTCATGACGCCCCAGACGATGCGCGCCTGATCGCCTGTCGTCGCCGCCGTCTTGATCTGCGGCCCCAGTTCCCCCTCGCACACCGCGCAGTAGAGCATGATCGCCGCGGCGAAGGCGGACTTGCCGTTCTTCCGCGCCACCTCGACATAGACCGTGCTGAACCGGCGGCCGATATCGTTGCCGTCCGCGTCCGCCCGCCGGAACCCGAACAGGTTCACGACGATGAAGATCTGCCAGGGCTCCAGCACCAGCGTCGGCGATGACCAGCGCCCCTCGACATGCGGCATCATCTCGATGAACGCACAGGCGTCGCTGGCGTGGACGCGGCTGAAGGTGAACGGGGGCCGCTTCCGCCGGGCCCGGTTCAGGTCATCCAGGAACCGCTGCGCCGCCTCGCGCAGCAACCGGCAATGCTTCCGCCCCTCCGTGTCCCTGACTGCCGCCTGCGCATAGCGCCGGGCGATGCCGACGAAGTCGCGGCTATGCCGGGCCGACGCCACGGTTCTTGAACGGGTTCTTGCTCACCTTCTCACCCGACCCGCCGGTGCGGGACTTCACGCCCCCCAGGCCGAATACCTCCAGCTGCTTCCGCAGTTCTGCCTGCCCGGCGATGCTGGGCGGGTCACACTTGCCATCGAACGACGCCTTGAACTGCGCCGTGATATGCGCCTGAAGCTGGCAAAGGTTCGCGAACGCCTGGCTGTCCCGCTCCGTTGCCAGGCGGTTCCGCTCCACATGCACGATCAGGTCGTTCCAGACTTCCTCCGCCTCGGCAGGGAAGCCCGCCGGCATGCGCGGCAGATCCGTCTCGACTTCATCCTTCGGGTGCGTGCCGCCCGCAACCGGCCCGGTGCCGCGCCGCGCCTTTTCCTCCGCCGTTGTCGGCTTCGTTCCTCGCTTCATCGGCACATCCTCCGACTGTCACCAGTCCGTAAACAGCGAATCAATTTCGGGTCCGGAATGCCTCGGTATTTCTTTACCGAACGCGGTATGCACCTCACGCAAGGCTCCGGCAAACACCCCGCCTTTACCAAAAATTTCCTAACAAAAACATTAACTTACACAGAACATTAACCCCCACACCCATTTTTTCTACTTGGGCGCGGATAGGTCAACAGTGGGGTCGTCAGGTATTTGACCCGCCCCCACCCCCTCGCGAACCCGGTACGGCCCTGTTGCCGACCTCCGCGACCCCGGCGCCGTCCGTCTCCCGCACCGTCTTCTTGGTGTGGCAAGCGTGGCACAGCGCCTGCAGGTTCGCCCGGTCCAGCCAGGCCCCGCCGTCGCGGATCGGTCGGATGTGGTCGACATCTGTGGCCAGCTGCTCGCATCCTTCGGTCGCGCACTCGGGGTCGCTGGCCAGCACCTGCAGCCTGGCCCGCCGCCACTTCCTGGAATCGTAGAATGCTTTCACATCGGCCGGCCTCCTTTGGTTGTAAGCCTTGCCCCGCGCCCGCTCGCCCCCGGCTGGTCCCAGGCTGCTTGCGGCCCCTTTGAGGAATCGCGGACGGCGTGCCATCTACCGGCCCGCCGCTGCGGTTGCTGCTGTCTGGGGGGTGTCTGCGTCGGGATGGTCTGTTTCAGACCCACTTATCGACGCTCCATTTATGACATTACCGACGCGCGCCCCCCGCGTCAAGCGCCGCTGCTGCCGCCTCACAAGTGACTGAAGCGGTTCGGCTTCTGCCTCGACCAGCCGCGCGACCCCGCTGCGGAATAAATGACATCGTTTGCCATCGGCGGTGGTGGCTTCGTGTTCCTCGCCCCACCCGTCGCGGGCCAGCAGCCACCCGGGCCAGCACTCCTGCACGGCGATCGCGAACACGCACTCCCGCTCCCGTGTCGTCATGGCTTCGGTCAGGTGTCGCCAGTCGCGCTGCATCTCGGGCGTGATCTCGGCCGCGCTGCCGACCCTGTCGCGGCTGGCCGGGTCCGGCGCCCCGATGATCCTGCGGTGCAGCTCCCGCCATCGCATCATCACCTGGTATGCGGCGTCATCGATCACCCCCGCCGCGTGCAGCCAGTCCAGCGGACAGTTCCCGCCGTCCAGCCCGCCGCGCGTCCGGCCATCCCGACCGGGCAGCCCGGCGGCCATCATTCCCGTCGCGATCCGCCGCAGCGCCTGTTCCGGTGTCGCGCCGACGGGCCGTTCCCGCCCGCCCCCGGCATAGCGCGCCGCCCCGCGCCGGGGCCGTCCGTTCGGCTCCCGCTCCACGCCTTCCAGCCGGGGCCGCCCGCGCTTCACCGCGCCCATCTTGCCGCGCTTCTTCCCGTTCCGTGTCTTCGCCATCGCCACCGGTTCCTTTCATCCGCCCGCCATTTTCAGCCAGTGCCGCACCGCACCGGCAATCCCGTTCAGCACCACCGCCCGTTCCCGTATCGCCACCTGCAGGTCGGGCCAGCAGGGCCAGAACTGATGCTCGTCGTGCCAGGTCCGGATGGCATCCTCACACGCCACCAGCGGCCATCCGGCCATCGCCCCGGCATAGGCCACCAGCACCGGTTCCGGATCCGCCATCACCCACTTCGGCACCCGCAGCAGCAGGCTGACCTCCCCCATCGCCCTGATCACCGTCGCCCGGCCATGCGCCACGTCCAGGCAGGGCCGCACCATCGCCTCCGCCATCGCCGCCGCCCGCACCCTGTCCTCGGCCGTCAGCTCCCGGTCCGGCACCGCCTGCCAGCCCGTGGCCCAGCGCATGGTGAAGTCCTGCCGGTCCATCGGTGACAGGTCCCCCATCTGCACATGAACCACCGACAAGCCGCAGGCTTGCCCGATACAGGCCCTCGCCCACGTCTCCGCCCCGGTCCTGGCCGCCACCTCCGCCGCCCCGGCTTCCCGTCTTCGCGCCGTGGCCAGCGCCGCCGCCGGAACCGGCACCACGCGCCGCGCCGCGCCGCCGCCCGGCTTCGTGACCGCCGCCCCGCTGCCCGTCCCGGTCGCCGTCCCTGTGCTGCATGGCGACCCGCCTGGCACACCATCCCGCCCAGGCCCGTTCCCACTCGACGAACCGGCTGCCAACGGCCCGGTGGTGGTCGGCAAAGCCCTGCGCCGCCTCATCGATCGCGCCATCATCCAGACCTCTTTCCCGTGCTGTCCGCCGCCACCGTGCTGACGGCTTCCACCCGTCGGGCAACGCCTCGATCGCGGCCACGGGTTCACCCCCGCCCGCCGCTTCGCCCGCGCGCCCGTCTGTTTCTTTTTCAGGTTCTATGAATGGTTCTTGACTGGTTCGGGTACACTCAGTTGACAACCCAGGTACACTCAGTTGACTACCGGTGTTCACCTGGTTGACTACCGGTGTACACTCAGTTGACTCCCGAACAGGCCCCGAAGCACCCGCAGCAGACCCTTCCGCGCCCGCCCCGGAAGCCACATCCGACCCAATATCCGGCCCCGAATCCGACCCCGAATCCGCCCCGCCCGCGACCGCCGGGCCGGACATCTTCAGCCAGTACCGGTTGCTCGCATTCACCCGTCCCGACCGCGCCCGGACCACCACGATCAGCCCCCGCGCCTCCAGCTGCTTCACCGCCTTCAGAACCCCGCCGCGCGACAGGTGCATCGCCTCCGCCACCGTCACCATCGACGGCCAGGCCAGCCCGGCATCGTCCGCATGGTCCGCCAGCTTCAGCAACACCGCCTTCGCCGCCGCCGACCCACAGTCCTGCCCGAACGCCCATTTCAGTGCCGCCAGGCTCATGCCCCGCCACCTCCGTCGCCACTCACCACATCGCCCAGCACCGCCCGCCCGACCTCGGTCAGCCGGTCGCCCAGCGGCCGCCAGCCGACCTTCCAGGCCCGCGCCCGCGCCGCGTCATCCGCGTACTGCTGCATGAATTCCGTGTACGTCATGCGATAGGCCCCGCAGCCCCAGATCGTCTCGATCCATCCCGCCTGCGTGCAGGCATCCCGCACCCGCTTCTCCGCCGCCGTCTCGCGCCAGCCATTGACCCGGTAATCTGGGCGCACCCGCACCCCGCCGACCGCCGCCGCCACCTGCAACAGCAACCGCCGCCGCTCCGCCGTCACCACCTTCGCCGCCTTCACCCGCCCCCGCCGCCGCGCCGGGGCCCTGCGTCGCTGCCGAACCCCGCTCATGCCCGTTCCCCTCCGCCGTCTGCACCCGCCGGGGCAACTGGCGCGGCCACCGGCGGCCGGAAGAACGGCTCATTGAAGGCCCGCGCGCACTCCCGCGCCAGGCAGCGGCTGCGGAACCGCGCCACCGTCTCGTTGCCGAAATGCGTGTCGATCACCGGCCAGGGCAGCGCCATGTCCCGCTGCTCCGGCCCTACCCGGTAGCGCCCGCCGCTCATGCCGCCACCCCGAACGATGCCAGCACCAGCGCGCGGGACGTGCGGGTCGGCACGGCATTGCCGATCTGCCGCTTCACCTCGGTCTTCGTGCCCTTGAAATCGTAGTCGGCGGGAAACGACATCGCCGCCGCCAGCTCGTGCGGCTGCAGCATCCGGTACCGGATATCGACCGGCGGCCCGGCCATCGGTTCGATCAGCCCGAACCGGTCCCGCGTCGTCACGGTGTCCAGCGTCTCCGACACCGGCTTGGCGCTGGCATTCGCGCCGTAATAGGCCATCACCAGCGGCTCGATCAGCGCATGCGCCCCCAGCGCCGGTATCGTCGCCACCGGCCTGTCCACGGGCCGCGCCAGCCCGCCGGACTGCTGCGCCAGGATGATCGGCTGCACCGGCTCCACCAGACCGAAATGGTTGCCGCCGGCGGTGATCGCGGGCAGGGGCAGGTCCAGGTCGCGCGCATCCGCATGGTTGCGCAGCACCACCAAGAACGGCTCAGCCGCCGCGCCGAACCGCGACAGCCCCGCCGCGATTCGGGCCAGCGTCTTCGGCCGCAGCGGCCGGTCACGGGTGAAGATCGATTCGGACGCCAGCGACCAGTCGATGATCTCCCGCGCCGCGCGCCACCCCGGCCGCCCCATCGCCGCCGCGCCGTCGGGCCTTGCATGGCTCTGCCGGGGCCAGGTGATCGACCCGCCATCGCGACGGCCCAGCAGGAAGAACCGCTCCCGCGTCGTCGGGTCGCCGTAATCGGCACAGTTCAGCACCCGGCATTCGACATTGTAGCCGATGCCCCGCAGCGCACTCAGCCAGGCGCCGAAGAACTCCCCGCGTCGGCTGGGGATCGGGCGGCCCGTCTCCGGGTCCACCGGCCCCCACTGCATGAATTCCGGCACGTTCTCGATCATGATCCGGTCGACCCGCAGCGACGTGCACCAGGTCACCACGTGCCAGGGGTCCATGCGCTGCTGGTCACTGGTCGGCTTCCCGCCCCGCGCCCGGCTGTGATAGGTGCAGGTCGGCGACGCCATCAGCAGGTCCAGCCGCCCCTCCGGCACGATCACCTCCGGCCGCGCCGTGCCGATATCCACACAGTGATGCCGCGCATCGGGATGGTTCGCGGCATGGGTCTCGATCGCCACCGGCCAGTGATTGACACAGACCAGCTCCGGCACCTTGCCCAGCCGCTCCAGCGCCATCACCGCCCCCGTCGAACTGCCCCCGGCCCCACAGAACAGGTCCGCAACCAGCAAGGAATCCTTGCAGGTTGCCTTTTTTCCGGCCCGCCCCCCGCTCACAGCAGCACCGCCTGGTTCATGCGGGCGGTGGCCTGGGGGTTCAGCCAGATGCTTTCGGTGCGCGCCCGTGCCCCGTCGGCCAGCGCCTTGCGGTCCACCCGCTGCCAGCCGCGCAGCGCATCGTCGTACAGCGGGCTGCGATAGCCGCTCAACACCACCATCGAACGGCAGGCCAGCAGGGCCTGCAGCAACGCCTGGTGCGCCGCATCGTCCATTTCGTGGCGGTATCGCTGGTCCCGCCCGCGCGTCTCCGCCATGTAGGGCGGGTCGACATACATCACGGTCGCCGGATAGCGGTCACGGTCCCGGATCAGGTCGATGGCCGGCCGGTTCTCCACCACCACCCCGCGCAACCGCTCCGCCACGGCGCGCAGCGAGTCAGGATAGTTCGTCCAGTCGCCCGCCGGCGGTGTGCCGGACCGGTCCGACAGCCCCCGGAACCCGGTCGATTGCCCGCTGGCACCGTTGGCGCCGAAGCCCATGAACGACCGCGCGATCAGCCGCCGCGCCTGCTCGACCGGATCATCCGTCGGCTCATAGGCGACCGTGAATTCATCCCGTGCAAACGGCGTCAGCCAGATCGCCCGCACCAGATCCGCCGCATGGCCCGGATCCCGCAGCACCCGGAACAGGTTCACGATGTCATGGTCCAGGTCGTTGACGCACTCCGCCCGGCTGCGCGACTTCCGCAGCAGCACCGACGCCGCCCCCGCGAACGGCTCGACATAGCGTTCGTGCGGCGGCAGATGTGCGATGATCCATGGCGCCAGCAGCCACTTGCCCCCGAACCACCGCAGCACCGGCCGCGACGGCGCCGCCTGCCTGTCCACAACCCCGCTCACAGCATCGCCTCCTGTCGGGCCGTCGCCGGGGTGCTGACGAACATGTCGGGCTGTCGGGTGGCCTCCCGGATGCGGTCGCAGGCCATGTGGAAATAGCGTTCGTCCCGTTCGATGCCGGTGAAGGCGCGGCCGGAACGGACACAGGCGACGCCGGTGCTGCCCGACCCCATGAACGGGTCCAGCACGTGGTCGCCGGGGTCGGTGAACAGGCCGACCAGCTCCGCCATCAGGCTGACCGGCTTTTCCGTCGGGTGGCCGCCATGCCGGGCCGGGCCGTTGACATTGTGCGTGAAGACATTGCGACGGCCGCCACCGTTCCAGCGTGACAGGCCCGGCCCGCACCAGGCGGCGACGAAATTCTCCGCCCCCATCGCCGGGCCCTGGCCGTTGAACTGCGGCGCGCTGTCCGGCTTCACCCAGTGACAGGCGCGCTTGTACCGCGCCCCTGCGGCCTCCAGCGCATCACGCCACGCCGCCACCCCTTCGGGCGTGCAGAAGATCAGGCACCAGCCGTCCGTCGCCGCCACCAGCTGCCACGTCACCGCCTCCCGCACCCCGTCGATGCTGTCGAAATCCACCGGCGGCGGGTTGGCGTGGCCGTCCACGCGGATCCGCCGCGCCGACACCCCCGCCGTCTCCCCCCGCTTCGCCGCGTGCATGTGCGATTCGTAGGGCGGATCGGTGATCACGGCCCCGAACCCGTCAGCCGCCAGGTCGTCAGCCTTCATCAGGCCGGGCAGAACCTCCAGGCAGTCGCCATGGATCAGCGTGCAGTGCCCGATATGCACCACCTCGCTCATTCCTCCACCGCCTCCGCCGCCTTCCTTGGCCGCAGCGCGCGGCTGGCATGGGCCTGGCAATAGGTCCGGGCCAGCGGGCCGGTGCCGCCTGCCACCGCCGCCACGTTCCGCCCGCAATAGCCGAAGCCCTTCGCCCCCACTTCCCCGATCGGCCACTGGCATCGCCGACCGGCAGGCGGGGCCGACAGGCCGGGCCAGTGCACCCTGTCGTCGGGCCAGGGGTCACCGGCCACGTGCCCCGACGGCGGCTTCGGCGCCATTGTCCGGTTCGGTGGCGCCGGCGGCCGCATCCGGCGCGGCAACCGCGCCCCCGCCGCCGCCCGCTTCTGCTTCGACGCCGCCTGCTTCTGCCGCGCCGTCTTCCGTCCACCCCCGATCTGGATGCCGTGGCGGTTCGCCTGGCCCAGCACGGCACTGCGGCTGAAGTCACGCTCGAACTCCACCGACAGCAGCGTCGCGATATCCGACGCCCGGCGGCTCTTGTCCTGCGCCAGTTCCTTCAGCTTCGCCACCATCGCCGGGGTCCAGCTGCGCTGTATGTGCGCCCAGCTCACAGCATCAGCCCCGCGACGGCCACCGTGGCACAGTCGGCATCGATCTCGCTGGCGGCCTGGCGGCAGGGGGTGCACATGCGGTTATGCGCCCCCTCGCTGACAAAGGGGTGACGGCAGCGCAGGCAGTGCCGCATCCGCCGCCGCGGGTTCGGCATCTCGACCTGGCCGCCATCGCCACGGCGCAGCTGCGCCAGCTTCCGCGCAACCTGCACTTCCGGCTGGCCGACATGCGCCGCGGCGGCGGCGACATCCATGCCCCTGTCGTCGATCAGGTGCAGCAGTTCGCCATTCGCCCGCGGCGACCAGTGCCCGGGCCGCAGCGCGTTCGGGGCCGGCACCTCCGCCTTGCGCGGCCCCTTGCGCAGCTTCGCCAGCTTCCGACCGACCTGGTCCAGCGACAGCCCGACCCCGTGCCTGCGCGACAGCTCCGCCGCACAGGCCCTCAGATCCTCCCCCTGCCGCAGCAGGCTGATGAAGTCCTCCACCATCGCCGGGGTCCAGTGCACCGCCACGACCATCGGGTCAGGCCGCCTGTTTCGCGTCGTCGCCGCTGTCCAGCAGGGGCAGCGGCCGCGACGCGCCCAGTGCCTCCAGGTACAGCGCCAGCACGGCTTCCTGTTCGGCCCGGTCGTCGCGGTCCATCTTCCGCAGCTTGATGACCTGGCGCATGATCTTCGGTTCGAAGCCGTTGGCCTTCGCCTCCGCAAAGACCTCCCGGATATCGGCGGCCATCGCGGCCTTTTCCTCTTCCAGGCGCTCCACGCGCTCGATCAGTTGCCGCAGATGGTCAGCCGCCACCACTTCCGCCATGTCATGCACTCCGCTTGCTTCGGTCCGTTGCCGTCAGGCCCGTTGCCGTCAGGCCCGTTTCGTCGATCAGGTGCCGGGATGCGGGCAGGGGAGTCTGGGGAGGATCAAACCCCGTCCGCATCCCGGCGTTCCGCCCCGCCCTGGATGTCCGGCTGCGTGAGGGGGTGCGCAGGACAGGTCCGGACCGGGGGCAGGGGCGAAGCCGTGTTCAGTCGATGCCGTCCCCCCCGGCATCGTTGGTCATGTGCAGCAGCAGGTGCCGCAGCCGCGCCGCCGTCACCAGCAGCCGCTCCAGCGCCGGCAGCATCGCCACCGCCTCCGCATCCGTGACGACGCCGTCGGCGCTCGCCTCCATCTGCTGGCTGATCGCGTCCGCCGCCGCCTTCACCGTCGCCCCGTTCTGGCGCAGCACATGGCCCTGCAGGTCGTTCAGCATCACCGCCGATTCGGCGGCGCCGATCTCGATCACCAGCAGCCCGTGGCGCGCCGCCAGGTGCTCCGTCATCGCAGGGCGGCCGGTCGCCTTCTCCAGCGCCAGCACGACATCGACCGGCATGTGCGCGTCTTCACGATGCGGGGTGCAGATTTCGCCAAGCCGCGTCTTGCTGACCCGGCAAAGCTCCGCCGCCTCCCGCAGCCCGCCGGCCGCCTCGATCAGTTCCGTCGCCGCATCCTTCAGCGTCCCGTGATGCTTCGGCCTGTAGCTGTTGATCCGTGATGGCATGTCGGTTCCTCATGTCCTGGTATTGTCGGGGGCCGGATCAGCGGTCCGGTCCGGTGACTGTTCGGCGGCAGCCCGCAGCGCGTCGGCCTCCAGCTGCACCCTTCGCTGGATCTCCCGCAGGAACGCGCGGCCAGCCAGGTACGGCGCGGCCACCACCATCAGCACACAGCCCAGCGCCATCACCACCAGCACGATGATGGATGTCATCGCCGCCGCCACCGCAGCCAGCGGCGCGACGACCAGCACGGCAACGACAATCAGGATCGGGACGGAGGCCCATGCCACCATGATCGACAGCACATCGATGACCGCTTCGGCCCTGGGGCTCATGTCCGCTGCTCCCTGCTCGCAATCCGGTGATCGAAGGGGCGGACAGGCGCGTCACTTGTCCGCGCGACGTGTTCCGCTGATACCGCTATGATGGCCGCATGACCCTGATCGCACCCATCGCCGACCACCGGTTCCGCCATCACCGCCAGGCTCAGCTGCGTGACGACGACCGCCAGCACGACACACGCGACCACCGCCCCGATCAGGGCCAGCAGCCCCAGGCACAGCCAGCCAAGCCAGCCCATCACCGTCAGCCGCTCCGCCGCGTCGTCGGCGCGTTCGGCCTCGCCATCGCCCTGTGCGGCCCCGGCACCACCGCGACCAGCGCCGACCCCGCGATCGGCGATGTCTTCACAGGGCGGGCAGCAATCGTGGATGGCGACACCATCCGTATCGGCAAACAATCGATACGCCTGTTCGGGATCGACACACCGGAACGCGGCGAAGCCGGATTTGCCGCCGCGACGGATTCCCTGCGCGATCTTGTCGGCCACCACGGCGTGCTCTGCCGCACCGTGGACATCGACCGATACGCCCGCGCCGTCGCGCTGTGCCGGATCATCCCGCCCGGTGCCACGGCGGACAGCGTCGGCGACGGGCAGGACACCCTGTCCGAAGCCATGCTGCGATCCTGCCTCGCCCGCCGCCTCAGCCGCTGGAACCACCGCGTCCCGCCCGCCATGCGCGACCGCCTCGACCGGGCGACGTGCCCATGACGGCGCCGAGACCGGCCAGACCGACGATACGAAGTACCGGCGGCCAGCAGGCATCCGGGGTGGCTTCACGCTGCCTGGCCCCCTCATGCCACCGCCCCCGCCGCGGCATCGCCATCGGCGCCGTCGCGGCTGAAATCGTGGAAATCGTTCGGCTGCACCGCGCCTTCGGTCAGGTCATGGATCCGCTTCATCGCGTCCGCCGACGGGCGCCGCTTGCCTGTCCTGTACTGGCTCAGGGTCTGCGGCGTGACGCCCAGCTTTTCCGCCACCCAGGTGCCGCGCAGCCCGCGATCGTCCATCCACTCCGCCAGTGTCATCGGCCTGTTTCACATGTTGTGTAAATTTCCATACACAAAATGAACAACAGTTCGATGGCGATTGCAACAGGGGAATGCCATCTAACCGCCATGACATGGAATCCGCCCGGGAAGCCGAACGTCGCCGCGAACCGCATTCGCGAGCATCGCCGACGCCGCGGCCTCAGCCAGGAAAGCCTCGCCGAGATGCTGGACAGCACGGCGACGACCATCTCGAATCTGGAACACGGCAAGATCAAGCTGACCGAAGACTGGATGCGCCGCCTGTCCCGCGTGCTGGATGTGCCGGCGTCCGACCTGACGATCGATGGTCTCGGTGCCCCCGCCGCCCCCTTCCGTGGCGCCGGGCCGGGTCGCGGCCTGCCGCAGGGGGCAGGGGCGGCGGAGGTGCAGGCATCGACCCTGCCGCTCTATGCCTCCACCGCCGATCCGGATGCCATGACCGTCACCGTGGACTGGTCCCGCCCGGCGGAGCATGTGCGCCGCCCGCCCGGCCTGGTCGGGCACGACACGGCCTATTGCCTCTACATGCACGGCGACTGCATGGTCCCGCGCTTCGAACATGGGGAAAGGCTCTACGTCTCCCCGTCCCGTCCGGCCCGCAACGGTGACGATGTCGTCGTCGTGCTGGCCGACCTGGACGGGCCGCGGCGCAAGGGTGACGGCGACCCCGCCCGCGTCTATGTCCGCCGCCTGGTGCAGGTGCAGGACAAGGCCCTGACCCTGGCCCAGTTCCGCCCGGTCATGGACATCGCCGTGCCCGCCGGCCGCGTCGCCGCGATCCACCGCATCTACCCGACGGCGGAGCTGCTGGGCACCTGACCGACGCCGTCCAGGGGCCGGTCTGCGCCCCCGACCCCGACCCCGACCCCGACCCCGACCCCGACCCCGACCCCGACCCCGGGCAAGGCCGATCACGCCGAATCAGTCAACGCCATTAACCACAATCCAGCCATGCCGTGCCCCCGCAGCCGGGCCCGCGCGATCACATCTGCCGAAATCGGTTGACCGTCACTTTCATTTGAATTTACATGATATGTGAATTTTCATGAAAGGCGATGCAGATGACCGAGTCCGCACAGATCATGCCGACCGCTCCGAACACCCGCCCGGCCGCCCTCGATGCGCCGGAACCGGATGCCATCCATGACAGCCACCCGCACGCCTGGCCCGCGCTGTCCGACGACTGGCACCGCTCCGGCACGTTCATGTCAACCTCTTCGGGCCGCATATGGCCGCTGCTGACCGCGACGACGCATGATGTGCACTGGCCCGACATCGCGCGGCAGCTGGCGCGCCTGCCGCGCTTTGCCGGCTGTTCTGAATCAGGCACCTATTCGGTGGCGCAGCACTCGGTTGCCGTGATGCGGCTGGTGGAACCGGCGGCGCGGCCACATGCCCTGCTGCACGACGCGCACGAAGCCTACATCGGCGACACCATCACGCCGATCAAGCGGGCGCTGGCCATCGCCGGGGCCCACGCGGCGCAGACCCTGAACTTTCCCGCCCACCACGGCACCGGCATCGTGCAGGCGGCGCTGGAGGCATTGCGCAGGCCCGCCGACATCGCCATCCACACCCGCGCCGGCATCGCCCTGCCGTGGCAGGCGCCATGGCCGGTGCGCCGCGCCGTCGGCATCGCCGACCGAACCATGCTGGCGCGGGAGGTGCAGTGGCTGCTGCCCGACGGCCCGGCGATGGACGCCTGGGCCGTGCTGGACCCCGACCTGTTCCGCATCGATCGCGGGCCGGAGATCGAGGTGCTGCACTCCGACCTGGCCGAACAGCAGTTCCTGCAGGCCCTCTCGGAAACCTTCCCCGCCATCGGCATCGAACTGGAGGGGCAGGGATGACCGCCGTCGCCCCGACCATCACGGAACTGGCGGGCAGGTACGATGTCGGCGGGTGGTCACCGGCGGGCGACCCCGGCGAACGTCCGAGGGTCGAATGGCAGTCGACCGACACGCTTCTGGTCGACACCCGCTTTCAGCGTGACCTCAGCAAGAATTCCGATCGGCTGATCCGCCGCATCGTGGAGAATTTCCGGTGGTGCCTGTTCGGCATCATCATTTGCACCGACAATGGCGATGGCACCTTCACGGTGATCGACGGCCAGCATCGGGCCATCGCCGCGACGCTGCACAGTTCGATCCGTTCCGTCCCGGTCTTCGTCACGGATGCGGAAACCCTGCAGGAACAGGCCAGCGCCTTCCTGGACATCAACCGCCACCGCGTGAAGCTGAACGCGCTGCAGCTGCATAAGGCACGGCGGCTGGCCGGTGACCCGGATGCCGCCGCCGTGGCCGGTATCTGCGCTGATGTCGGTGTCATCGTGCCCGGCAATGTCGTCAGCTGGAGCCAGATCAGGCCCCGCCAGCTGCTGTGCATTGGCACGCTCTACAATGTCCGCCGACGCTTCGGCGACGACATCCTGCGGCAGTCGCTCGCCGTCTGTGTTGCGGCCTGGCCGGAGACCGCCGGCGACATCATCGCATGCGTGGTCATGGCCGTCGCACAGGTCATCAGCGACTTCCCGGCGGCGACGGATGCCCTTCCGGCAATCCTCCGCCACCGGACCGGTGACGACTGGAAGGACCGCGCCCGTCGCCGGGCACAGGACAGTCGCGGCACTCAGGCCGATGCACTCGCCGACTTGCTGCGTTCGGCCATCAACGACGACCAGACACGGGGGCAGGGCACATGACCGCCATCGAATGGACCGGCGAGACATGGAATCCCATCGTCGGGTGCAGCGTGGTCTCCCCCGGCTGCACGAACTGCTATGCCATGCGGATGGCGCACCGGCTGGGGTCGATGCCGATGACGCCGCATTACCACGGCCTGACCCGCACCGTGAACGGCAACCCGGTCTGGACCGGTCGCATCGCCGCCGCGCCTGAAGGTCCCTTCCTGGCCCCCCTCCGCCGCCGCAAGCCGACCACGTACTTCGTCAACAGCATGGGCGACCTGTTCCATGAGGCCGTGCCCATCGAACAGATCGACCAGGTCTTCGCCGTCATGGCGCTGTGCCCGCAGCATGTGTTTCAGGTGCTGACAAAGCGGCCTGATCGGATGCGGGAATACATGGCAAAGGCGTTGGGCCGGATCGCCGCCGCCGTACAGCCGCTGCGGACAGACAGCAACAGGGTGGTCGGCCCGCTTCCTCATCTGTCCCCCGGCGCGGTGTGGTGGCCCCTGCCGAACGTCTGGCTGGGCACCAGCGTCGAGAACCAGGCCACAGCCGACGACCGCATCCCGGCCCTGCTGAACACCCCCGCCGCGATCCGCTTCATCAGCGCCGAACCCCTGCTGGGGCCGGTGGACCTGACACTGGATGACCTGATGTACTTCGACTGCGCCGAAGACTGCGATTACCGGTTCTACGACTACACGACAGGCGTTACCGAGTGCCGTCGTTGTGAGCACAGTTTCAAGACTGAAGACGTTGGCCTCGACTGGGTCATCTGCGGCGGCGAGTCCGGCCCCGGCGCCCGCCCGATGCACCCCGCATGGGCCCGCACCCTCCGCGACCAGTGCGCCGCCGCCGGAACGCCCTTCTTCATGAAGCAGATGAGCGTCGTGACACCCGATGGTCAGCGCGCTGACAAGGCGGCTATCCCGGCTGACCTGCATATCCGGCAGTATCCCAATGCCACGGGGTAAGCACGGGAATCATGCGTCGGCGTCTCGGCAGCACCGCTGGAAGCCTGGCGGTTCTGTCGCCTCAAACGGCTATGTGAAGCTGCGACTGGGCAAGGGTCACCCCCTCGCTGATCCGAACGGCTATGCATATGAGCATCTTGTCGTATGGGTCGCTGCAGGCAATCCCCGACCTGGCCTGGATCAGATCATCCATCACATCAACGGCGACAAGACTGATAACAGACTGGAGAATCTGGAGATCATGGCCCGTGGTCGGCACAACGCGGTTCATATCGCGGATGACGGTCGAAGGTGTCCCACCACCGGGCGATTTCTGCCCAAGGCAACCCCATGAACGCCCCCGCCCGCATTGTCCGACAGGGACAGGCGGCCTATCCGCCGCTGCTGATGCGGCGCGAGACGGCGGCGGCGTTCCTGGACATCTCGACCACCACATTCGCCCGCTGGATCGAATCCGGGCACCTGGGGCCGGGCACCCGCATCGGCGGGGTCCGGTTCTGGCATCGCGACGACCTTGCCGCCGCTGCCGATCGGCTGTTGAATAGGGTCACGGCGACCGGGCCGGGCGGGAACCCATGGGACAATTGACGCCAACGCCCGACCGCGACGAAGGGGGGCAGGGGGCCGACGAAGCCATGGCACTGCTGGCAAGGCTGCGCTACATCGTTCAGGACAGGGACCGGCACGGCAACCTGCGGATCTACGTCCGCCGTCACGGCCGCAAGATCCGGCTGCGGGAGACCCCGGGCACCAAGGCGTTCATGACCGAATACCATGCCGCCCTTGCCGGTCAGCTCCCGCCACCGACCCGCCGCCGCGAACCGGATGACGGCACGCTGCAGCACCTGATCGACAGCTACATGAAATCCGCCACCTGGCGCGCGCTGGCCAGGCTGACCAGGGCGACGCGGGGCGGCGTGCTGCAGCGGACGGCGGCGGAGCCCGTCGGCGACGGCACCGCCGGTGCACTGCCCTTCGCGATGATGGAACGGCGGCACGTCGTCATGCTGCGGGATCGCATCGCCGACCGGCCGTCCGCCGCGAACAACCGGGTGAAGGCGCTGCGGCAGCTGTTCACCTGGGCGCAGGAAAACGACCTGGCCACCACGAATCCCGCCCGTCACGTGCGAAAGCTGAAGACCCCCGGCAACGGCTTCAAGCCGTGGACGCTCGACGATATCCAGACCTTCGCCCGCCACCACGCCGGCAACCCGCGCGCCATGCTGGCGCTGCACCTGCTGGTCTGGACCGGGGTGCGCCGGTCGGACCTGGCCCAGCTGGGCCGACAGCACATCCGCCTGCTGGATGGCCGCCCGCACCTGGTCTATGTCCAGCACAAGGGGCGGGACCGGCACCCGCGCAAGGTCGAACACCTGATCACGCCCGGTCTGCAGCAGGCCATCGACCGCTGGGCCGACCCGCAGCATCTGACCTTCCTGACCACATCCTACGGCAAGCCATTCACCATCGGCGGCATGGGCAACCGCATGCGCGCATGGTGCGACCGGGCCGGATTGTTCGACGTTTCATCCCATGGTGTCCGGAAGGGGATCGGCGACGCGACGGCCGAACTGGGTGCAACCGAATACCAGATCATGGCCCTGCTGGGACACGCCAGCCCGACCCAGTCCGAAGTCTACACCCGCAACGCAAACCGCCGCCGAATGGGCGCCGCCGCCATCGAAGCCCTCGACGCCAAACTGTCCCACCTTCACCCCGATGCGGAATAGTGGGACACTTTTGCCGTGCAAGGTGTTGATATGATTGGTGTTTCGGAAAGCGATGGCAGTCCCTAGGGGAATCGAACCCCTGTTTCGAGAATGAAAATCTCGCGTCCTAACCACTAGACGAAGGGACCGCGGTCGCGGCGTGGATGTAGCGAATGCGAACGGGGAAATCAACACCCTAGGACCGCTGGCGCCGGACGCGCGGTCGGGCTAGATTGCCACGCATGAGTGGTTATCTCATCCGCGATCCGCACACATAAGGCGGACGCGGCAAACAGACGGAGGATATCATCAGATGAAGAAGCTGTTCGTAACGGCCTGCGCGCTGGGCGCGCTTGCCCTGTCAGCCGGTGCGGCGCAGGCGTCCGATGCCTGCCAGCCGGGCGAGATCGTCATCAAGTTCAGCCACGTCACCAACACCGACAAGCATCCGAAGGGCATCGCCGCTTCGCTGCTGGAGAA
Organism: Minwuia sp.; assembly: GCA_965228535.1. Taxonomy (GTDB): domain Bacteria; phylum Pseudomonadota; class Alphaproteobacteria; order Minwuiales; family Minwuiaceae; genus Minwuia. Next base: position 1,820,705 of record CBDDHU010000004.1, read on the forward strand.
GCGGGTGAACGAGGAGATGAACGGAAAGGCCTGCATGGAGGTCTTCCCGAATTCCCAGCTCTATGATGACGACAAGGTGCTGGAGGCGATGCTGATCGGCGACGTGCAGATGGCTGCGCCGTCGCTGTCGAAGTTCGAGAAGTTCACCAAGAAGTTCCGCATCTTCGACCTGCCGTTCATGTTCAAGGACGTGGCCGCCGTCGATGCTTTCCAGGCTTCGGAAGCCGGTCAGGCGCTGAAGAACTCGATGCGTCGTCGCGGCCTGCTGGGCCTGGCCTTCTGGCACAACGGCATGAAGCAGCTTTCGGCCAACAAGCCGCTGGTCACCCCGGCCGACGCCAAGGGCCTGAAGTTCCGTATCCAGGCCTCCGACGTGCTGCAGGCACAGTTCGAGGCGCTGGGCGCCAACCCGCAGAAGATGTCGTTCAAGGAAGTCTATGGCGCCCTGCAGACCGGCGTCATCGACGGGCAGGAGAACACCTGGTCCAACATCTACGGCCAGAAGTTCTTCGAGGTCCAGGACGGCGTGACCGAGTCCAACCACGGCATCATCGACTACCTGGTCGTGACGTCCACCGAATGGTGGGACGGCCTGCCGGGCGATGTGCGTGACCAGCTGGCCACCATCCTGGCCGAGGTGACGGAGGCCCGGAACGCCGAGTCGACCGCCATCAACGAGGAGAACAAGAAGCTGATCATGCAGGCCGGCGGTACCGTCCGTACCCTGACCGGTGAGCAGCGCGCCGCCTGGGTCAAGGCCATGAGCCCCGTCTGGGACAAGTTCAAGGGCGACGTGGGCGAGGACCTGATTGCTGCCGCGCAGGGCGCCGGAAGCTGATCTGACGGCCCTCGGGCGGGGGTGTCGGGTGCCGCAGTTCCGGTGTCCGACACCCCTGACCCCCTGATACATCGACATACGGGTTCTGGAGGACGGTCCCATGCAACCGCGCCCGACTACCTGGTTCGACCGGCTTGAGGAAAACCTGATCGCGCTGTTCCTCGGCCTGATGACGGTGATCACCTTCGCCAACGTCATCGCGCGCTACGTCTTCAACGACAACATCCTGTGGGCGCTGGAGGCGACGGTCTACCTGTTCGCCTGGATGGTGCTGCTTGGCGCGTCCTACTGCGTGAAGATCACCGCGCACCTGGGTGTCGATGCGCTGCTGGTGCGCTTTGCGCCGCCGCTGCGCAAGACCCTGACCCTGCTGGCCGTCATTGCCTGCCTTGCCTTCTCGATCCTGGTCCTGATCGGGGGCTGGAACTACTGGTGGAAGTTCGCCGGAACCGCGTCCTTCATGGAAGTGAACGACATTCCGATGCCCGCCTTCCTGCAGTTCCTGGCCGACTGGAGGAACGAGGGCGAGCCCTACGAGAAGATCCCGCGCTTCATTCCCTATTTCGTGCTGCCGCTGTCCATGGCGCTGCTGACGCTCCGCTTCCTGCAGGCGGGCTGGCGCGTGCTGCGTGACGAGCAGGACATGATCATCGTCAGCCACGAGGCGGAGGATGACGTGAAGGCCGCCGCACAGACGCTGGAAGGTTCCGGCGCATCCAGGACGGGAGGCTGAGCGTCATGTCCGCCTTGCTGCTTTTCGTCGTCGTCATCGCGCTGATGCTGATCGGCGTTCCCATCGCCATCTCGCTCGGCCTGTCCAGCATCCTGTTCCTGCTGGTCTATTCCGATGCGTCGCTGGCCTCCATCGCGCAGACGCTGTTCTCCGCCTTTGACGGGCACTACACGTTGCTGGCGATCCCGTTCTTCATCCTCGCATCCTCCTTCATGTCCACCGGCGGCGTGGCCAAGCGCATCATCCGATTCGCGGTTGCCTGTGTCGGGCACCTGAGGGGCGGGCTGGCGATCGCCGGTGTCTTTGCCTGCATGCTGTTCGCGGCCCTCAGCGGTTCGTCCCCGGCCACCGTGGTCGCCATCGGCACCATCATCATCGCCGGGATGCGGGAGGTCGGTTACACTAGGGACTTCGCCGCCGGTGTCATCTGCAACGCAGGCACGCTCGGCATCCTGATCCCGCCCTCCATCGTCATGGTGGTCTACGCGGCGGCGGTGGATGTCTCCGTCGGGCGGATGTTCCTGGCCGGGGTGATTCCCGGGCTGCTGGCCGGTGTCATGCTGATGATCGGCATCTACATCGCCGCGCGGATCAAGAACCTTCCCGCGCAGCCCTGGGCCGGGTTCCGGGAGATCTTCGATTCGGCGCGCGATGCGGGCTGGGGCCTGTTCCTGATCGTCGTCATCCTGGGCGGCATCTATGGCGGCATCTTCACGCCGACGGAGGCCGCGGCGGTTGCCGCCATCTACGCCTTCATCATCGCCAACTTCGTCTATCGCGACATGGGCCCGTTCGCGCAGCGCAATGCCGACAGGAGCATCGGCAGGCGAATCTGGGACATCGTTGCCGTGCTGTGGCACCCGGACACCCGCCGGACCCTGCTGGAGGCGGGGAAACTGTCGGTGATGCTGATGTTCATCATCGCCAACGCGCTGATCCTGAAGCACGTGCTGACGGAGGAGCAGATCCCGCAGACCATCGCCGGTGCCATGCTGGATGCCGGTTTCGGCCCGGTGATGTTCCTGGTCATCGTCAACCTGATCCTGCTGATCGGCGGGCAGTTCATGGAGCCGTCGGGGCTGATCGTCATCGTCGCGCCGCTGGTCTTCCCCATTGCCATCAATCTCGGTATCGATCCGATCCATCTCGGCATCATCATGGTGGTGAACATGGAGATCGGCATGATCACGCCGCCGGTGGGGCTGAACCTGTTCGTCACCTCGGGCGTGGCGGGCATGCCGATGATGGACGTGGTCAGGGCGGCCTTGCCATGGCTGGGCATTCTGGTGATCTTCCTGATCATGATCACCTATATCCCGGAGATCTCGACCTTCCTGCCGACCTACTTCATGGGGCCGGAACTGATCACCAAGTAGCGGGAGTACCTGTTGACCGAAGAAACTGCCGCACCCGCCGGTTCCAACGTTCCCGCCTACACGGTCAGTGCCCTTTCGGGGGAACTGAAACGCACGCTGGAGGACCGGTTCGGGCGGGTTTCCGTGCGCGGCGAGATCTCCGGCTTCAAGCGGGCGGCGTCGGGCCATCTCTATTTCGGCCTGAAGGACGAGAAGGCGGTGATCGACGGCATCGTCTGGAAGGGCACGGCGGCGCGTCTCGGCTTCCGGCCGGAGGACGGGCTGGAGGTGGTCTGCACCGGGCGCGTCACCAGCTATCCCGCCCGCTCCAAGTACCAGATCGTCGTCGACCGCATGGAACCGGCAGGCGAGGGCGCGCTGATGGCGCTGCTGGAGCAGCGGCGTCGCCAGTTGATGCAGGAAGGGCTGTTCGCGCCCGAACGCAAGCGGCCGCTGCCGTTCCTGCCCCGTCGCATCGGCATCGTCACCAGCCCGACCGGGGCGGTGATCCGCGACATCCTGCACCGGCTCTCCGACCGCTTTCCCCGGCCCGTCACCATCTGGCCGGTGCGGGTGCAGGGGGAAGGTGCGGCGGAAGAGGTCGCGGCGGCCATCCAGGGCTTCAACGCGATGCAGGGGGCGGCACGGCCGGACCTGCTGATCGTCGCGCGCGGCGGCGGCTCCATCGAGGACCTGTGGGCCTTCAACGAGGAAGTGGTGGTCCGCGCCGCCGCCAGCAGTGACATCCCGCTGATCTCCGCCGTGGGCCACGAGACCGACACGACGCTGATCGACCATGCCTCCGACCATCGCGCCCCCACGCCCACGGCGGCGGCGGAGCGGGCCGTGCCGGTACGCTCCGACCTCGCCCTGCAGGTCGGTGACCTGATGCGGCGCGGCATTGCCGGCCTCCTGCGCATCCAGGGCGACCGCCGAAACGCGCTGCAGGGCCTGGCCCGCGGGCTGGTCGATCCGCGACGGATGCTGCAGCAGCACCAGCAGCGGCTGGACGACCTGGCGGATGCGCTGGGCCGGGCGTTGAGGATCAATGCGGGGCAGGGGCGGCAGCGGCTGGCCAGCGCGGCAGGTGGCCTGCGACCGGGCATCCTGCACCGGCCCATCCGTGATGGGCGCGACAGGCTGCAGCGGGCGGAACGGGCGATGGCCCGTGACATGGCGCGCGGTCTGCAGGACCGGCAGCAGCGTCTGGCCAATGCGGCGCGGCTGCTGGAGAGCTTCTCCTACCGCGCGACGCTGGCCCGGGGCTTCGCGGTGGTGCGCAGGGATGGTGCGGCGATGGTGTCCGCCGCAGCGGCGACCGGTGGTGACGCGCTGGAGATCGAGTTTTCCGATGGGCGGCTGCCGGTGACCGTCGGCAGTGGCAGTGACGGCGACCCGAAACCGGCACCGCGCCGGAAATCCGCGAAGGCGGAGCCGAAACCGAAGCAGGGGGACCTGTTCTGATGCGGTTGCTGCTGGCCTGCCTGCTGCTGCTGGTGGCCGTGCTGCCCGCACGGGCGCAGATCCTGGAGGGAGAACTGGTCCAGGGCGGCATGGTGATCGGTCGGACCCTGCCTGGGACGAAGATCTTCCTGGGCGACCGGGCGGTACGGGTTTCAGCCACCGGTGTCTTCGTCATCGGCTTTGGCCGGGATCACCCGCCGACCGCCACCCTGCGCAGCGAGGGCGAGGACGGTCAGGTCAACGAGACCCGGCTCGAGATCCGCCAGCGCAGCTACGAGACGCAGCGGATCAACGGCCTGCCGCCAAAGATGGTGACGCCACCGGCGGAGGTGCTGCAACGCATCCGGCGGGAGAATGCGGAGATCGCGCGCATCCGCGCGCTGGACAGCCCGCAGACCTGGTTCGACGAGAAGTGGCTCTGGCCCACCATCGGTACCGTCACAGGCGTCTATGGCAGCCAGCGCATCCTGAACGGGAAGCCGCGCAGGCCGCATTACGGCATCGACATCGCCGCGCCGCGCGGCACCTCGGTCATTGCCGCGCGTGACGGCATCGTGCGGATGGCGGAGCCGGACCTCTACTACACCGGTGGCACCATCATGCTGGATCATGGCCACGGCATCGTCAGCATCTTCTCGCACCTGGAGCGGATCGACGTGGCCGTGGGAGACCAGGTCTTCGCGGCGCAGATCATCGGTGCCGTCGGCTCGACCGGCCGCTCGACCGGCCCGCACCTGGACTGGCGCATCAACTGGTTCGACCAGCGGCTGGACCCGGCGCTGCTGATGGTCGGCCTGCCGACGGGGGGCTGAGCGGATGATCGGTGTCGTCGGGTGCGGCGCGATGGGTCAGCCGATGGCGGAGGCGCTGCTGCGGGCAGGCTTCGCGACCATCGGTCACGATGTCAGGCCGGCGGAGGAATTCGGCGACTTCGCGCGCCACATGGTGCCGTCCGTCGACGAGATCGGGACGCAGGCGAGGACCGTCATCTCGGTGGTGCGCGACAGCGGGCAGACGCTGGATGTCATTGACGGCCTCGGCCTGCGGCAGCCGCCGGGGCAGGGACACGGCGTGCGTACCTTCATCGTCTCGTCCACCCTGTCACCGCGTTTCGTCACTGGCCTGCGGGAGCTGGTTCACCCCGACATCGCGCTGGTGGATGCCCCCATGTCCGGCGCCCCGTTCCGGGCACGGCAGGGCACGTTGACCTTCATGCTGGGCGGCGCGGAGGGTGACGTGACCGCGCTGATGCCCATGTTCCGCGCGATGGGGGAGGCCGTGCACCATCTCGGCCCCTACGGCGCCGGCATGGCGGCCAAGGTGCTGAACAACTTCGTTGCCGCCACTTCCGTCGCGACGGTGCGTACCGTGCTTTCCCAGGCCGATGCCCTGGGCCTGTCGCCGTCACGGTTGCTCGCGGTGATGCGCAGCAGTTCCGGTGGCACCTGGTTCGGGGACAACCTGGAACATATCGACTGGGCGGAGGAGACCTGGAATCCCGCCAATACCATCGGCATCCTGGAGAAGGACGTGCGTGCCTACCTGGATGGCGTCAGCGGTGATGCTGCCCCTGACACCCTGACCGCTGCCGTGCTGGAGCGGTTGCGGCAAATCCCGGAACTACCGGATGGCCTGTTTCCAGATCAGGATGCTAGCGACGATTCCTGATGTGATTTCACGGTTCTGAAAGACCGCATCGAGGGGATCGACACAACCGCCTTACCCCACGACGCACCCGGACTTCACCCGGGTGCGACGTGGGGTGGGAACGGTCGTGGTCACTGTGAACGGTCGCGATCACGCCGCCGCCGACGGGCGTGCCTTCATCCGCTCGAACCAGGCGGCGACGTTCTTGTTCTCGGTGTTCAGCTTCTGCCCGACCATCGCGGCGAACTCGACGAAGGCGAACATCAGGATGTCGGCCATGCTGAGGCGGTCGCCGCAGAGGAACTGCTTGCCCTCCAGCTGGCCATCGATCCAGGTCAGCTTGTCCTGTGCCAGTGCCTTCAGACCGTCGGCGGCCTCGGGCAGGCAGCGGAACCGGCTCTGGAACATCTTCAGCCCTTCGGCGTAGCGGAAGCCGTTGCCGAGATTCTCGCAGATGTTCAGGTCCACCCGGCGGGTCCACATGCGGGTCTCGGCGCGTTCTTCCGGCGTCTTGCCGATCAGGCTGGTGCCGCCCGCCTTCTCGTCCAGGTACTCGCAGATCGCGGTGATCTCGCAGATGGTAGTGCCGTCATCCAGTTCCAGCACCGGGCACTGTCCGGCCACGTTCTTCTTCAGGAACTCCGGCTGGCGATTGACGCCGCCACGAATGTCCACGTCTTCCATCGGCATTTCCATGCCCAGCTCGTGCATGAAGATGCGGACCATGCGCGGGTTCGGCCCGACCGAGTTATAGAGCTTCATCTGGTTTCCTCCCAAGGTGATGAGGCGCGCAGTCTAGACGGCTCTTCGCCACCTGTCGTGCCTGTGAAGCGTACGCGGCATGGAGAGACCGGCGGTGTCTCAGTTCACCTGGTAGCCGAATGCAGCCGCCGCCTCCCGCACCCGATGGGCGAAGGATCGGGCGAAGCCCCGGAACACGTACATCTCCACGCAGTCCCCGGCGCTGCAGTGCAGGGTGACACCGACATGGCCGATGACACTCTCCGCGCTGTTGCCGGGTGCCAGCCGTGCGGAGCCGAAATCCAGTGGCACCAGGCGGCTCATCAGGTCCAGCGTGGCAGGGCCGGAGACCTGCAGCGCGGCGCGGGCATCAGACAGGTCCACGACCGCACCGAGGCCGGGATCGATGCCGCGCTCCAGTTCCCTGGCCAGGCCGGCCTGCGCGGAGACCAGCCACCAGCGTCCCGGCGCCATGTCGAGAACCGTCGCATCGCGGCCAAGCTGCGGCAGCACGATCCTCATGCGGTTCAGCGTGTCCGGCCAGCAGCCGACCTCCACGATGCTGCCGGGACGCAGTTCGGTCAGGGTGAGGGGAGGCGCACCGCTGCCTGCACCGTGACGGCCCTTCGGCAACTGCCCCTCCAGTGGCCAGGAAAGCGCGCTCTCAGCCATGCATCCGGCTCCCTTCCGGGTCGATGAAGCAGGGGTCGGTGACCTCCACCTCCACCTGGGTGCCACGCACCGGATCGGTGGCCGTCAGCCGCTTGCCGAGATGCCGCATGCCGCCCCGCAGCAGGGCCAGGGCGACATAGGTGCCGAGTTCGGGGCTGTAGGTCATGGCGGTGACGTGTCCCAGGCTGGGTCCGGTCGGGCTGTCCTGCCCGGCACCGGGCTCCACCAGGTGGCTGCTGGGGGAGATCTTCGTGCCGCTCACCGAGGACAGGCCGACCAACTGCTCCCGGTCCGGCCCCTGCAGATGGTCCCGCGTTGCCAGGGTGCTGCCGATGAAGTGCTTGCGCTGCGAGACCATGCGACCCAGGCCGACATCGGCGGCGGTGGTGCGCCCGTCCAGTTCACGCCCCGCCACGTGCCCCTTCTCGATGCGCAGGGCGCCCAGCGCCTCCATGCCGTAGGGGATGATGCCGAACGGCTCACCGGCCTGCATCAGCGCGTCCCAGACGGCGGCCCCGGAATGGCTGCCGCAATAGACCTCCCATGCCATCTCGCCGGAGAAGCTCAGCCGTGCCAGCAACACGTCCGTGCCGTTCAGGGTACCGGAACGGACACCCATGAAGGGGAAGGCGGCATCGTCGAAGTCGATGTCGGTGACTGCCCGGCGCAGCACGTCGCGGGACTTCGGTCCGGCCACGGCCATGCCGGCCCACTGTTCGGTGACGGAGGTCAGCTTGACCCGCAGGTCCGGCCAGTGCGCGGCGAGCAGGAACTCCAGGTGCTGCATCACCGGTCCGGCATTGGCCGTGGTGGTGGTCATCAGGTAGCGCGTCTCCGAAAGCCGCCAGGTGGTGCCGTCATCGAACAGGAAACCGTCCTGCCGCAGCATCAGGCCATAGCGGGCGCGTCCCACCGGCAGCCTGGCGAAGCCGTTGGCGTAGACCCGCTCCAGGAACCGGGTCGCGTCCGGCCCCTGCACGTCGATCTTGCCGAGCGTCGAGACATCGACCATGCCGACGCCGCCACGCACCATGGCGGTCTCGCGGACATAACCGGCCTCCAGCGGTTCATGGCCGTCCGGGTAGTAGCGAGGGCGGTACCACAGGCCCGCCTCCATCATCTCCGCGCCCCGGGCCACGTGCCGGTCATGCATCGGGGTGAGCCGCTTCGGTCGCAGTTCAGCACCCACCTCCGGCCCGGCCAGGGCACCGATGCTGACCGGGGTGTAGGGCGGGCGGTAGCGGGTGGTTCCGGCCTCCGGCACCGGGATGCCGCGCGCGCTGGCCATCAGCGCCAGCCCGATGATGTTGGACGACTTGCCCTGGTCGGTGCCCATGCCGAGCGTCGTGTAACGTTTCAGGTGCTCGACGGAGCGGTAGCCTTCCCGGTGCGCCAGCCGGATATCGTCAACGGTGACATCGTGCTGGAAGTCCACGAACGCCTTGCCGCGCCTCTTCTTCCGGTCCCGGATCTCGAAGATGGCCGGCATGTCGCCGGGTCCGCGATCCTCCGTGACGGTAGGGACGGCGCTTGCCACCGTGCGGCGGCCCAGCGCCGTGGCGACCTCCGCCCCTGTCCGGGCGCCGTCTCCCAGCGCCCCGGCCAGGGTGAGCTGTCCGGTCACGGCACCGGTCGCCACCCAGTCCTCCCGCGCTTCCCCCGGCACGAAGGACTGCAGGGCGCGGTCGTACTGCGCCGGTCCCCCGGCCTGGGAGGCGAGATGGATCACCGGGTTGAACCCGCCGGAGACCAGCAGCGTATCGACCGCCACATCGTCGCCGCCACCCAGTGCGCCACGGGCAATGTCGAAGGGCGCGACATGGATGCTGCGCACCCGCTGCCGCCCCTTCGCGGCGACCACGGCCTGCCCGGTGCGCACCTCCAGCCCGCGCGACCTCAGTCCCTGCAGCACGGCGTCCCCCGGTGTCTCGCGCGGATCGACCAGCGCGGCGATGGCGACCCCCGCATCGTGCAGCGCGAAGGCCGCGCCATAGGCCAGGTCATTGCTGGCGAACAGTGCCATCCGGCGGCCGGGCACCACCGCATGACGGGCCAGGAACCGCTCCGCCGCCCCGGCCAGCATGATGCCCGGCAGGTCGTTGCCCGCGAAGGCTATGGGGCGTTCGTGGGCACCGGTGGCCAGCACCACCCGTTCCGCCCGGATGCTCCAGTGCCGCTGGCGCGGCTGGTGGGGCAGGGGCTCCGGCAGGTGATCGCTGACCCGTTCCAGTGCCGCGACGACATTGCCGTCATAGTAGCCCCAGGCGGTGGTGCGCGGCATGACCGTCGCACCCAGGCTCTCCAGTTCCGCCCGCGCCGCCGCTGCCCATTGCGCGGCAGGCTGGCCGTCCACGGTCCCCGGTTCCTGCAGCAGGTGGCCGCCGGTCACGGCATCCTGCTCCAGCAGCAGCACGCGCACGCCGCTGCGGGCCAGGGTCAGGGCCGCTGCCAGTCCTGCCGGGCCGCTGCCCACCACCAGCACGTCGGTGAAGGCCCAGGCATGTTCGTAGCTGTCCGGGTCCGGCTCCAGCGTCGCGGCACCCAGCCCGGCGGCGCGGCGAATGAAATGTTCGTAGAACATCCACGCCTTCTGCGACGGGCCGATGAAGGTCTTGTAGTAGAACCCGGCGGAGAAGAAGGGGGCCGCCAGCCCCGTGGCTGCCATCAGGTCGAGGCCGAGGCCAGGCCAGCGGTTCTGGCTGCGCGCGACAAGTCCCGCGAACAGCTCTGCCTCCGTCGCCTTGACGTTGGGTTCCTGCCGTGCTCCCTCCCGCAATGTCACCAGGGCGTTCGGCTCATCCACCCCGGCGGCGAAGATGCCGCGCGGCCGGTGCAGCTTGAAGCTGCGCCCGACCAGGGAGACGCCGTTGGCCATCAGTGCGGAGGCGACGCTGTCCCCGGCGAGGCCCTGCATCGGCCTGCCGTCGAAGCTGAAGGACAGGGACCGTGTGCGGTCGATGCAGGCACCGCCCTCTGCCACGCGCGCGCCGGTCATGGCTGTTCCACCGCCGCGAAGGGGCCGATCAGCCGCACCGACTCGATCCGGTGGGTGGTGACATCGCGGCGCACCTGCAGCCAGGAGCGGCAGCCGCCGGAATGCTGCCAGTGTTCCTCGTGCGGGCCGCGCGGGTTGCGCCGGGCGAAGACATGGCTCTCCCACGCGGCGCGGTCAGGGCTGTCGACGGCCACGGGAGTCCTGTCGGCCTCCCCGCCATAGGTGAACTCGTCCAGGTGCCTTGGTCCGCAGACCGGACAGTCGATGATCACCCCAGAATCCCCTCGCCAGCGCCCATGCCGCTGACGATAGACCCGTCGCCCACCATGAAAAAAGCCCCGGAACGACATCCGGGGCTTCTCTCGTGACGTTTTCCGCCGCTGCTGCGCGATGCGCCAGCCGATGGCTCAGCCCAGCGCCTTCTGCAGGTTCTGGTCCAGCGTGTCGAGGAACTGGTTGGTGGTCATCCAGGACTGCTCCGGGCCGATCAGGATCGCCAGGTCCTTGGTCATCTGCCCGGCCTCGACCGTCTCGATGCAGACCCGCTCCAGCGCCTCGGCGAAACGGGCGAGTTCCGCGTTCTCGTCCATCTTGGCGCGATAGGACAGGCCACGGGTCCAGGCAAAGATCGACGCGATCGGGTTGGTGGAGGTTTCCTTGCCCTGCTGGTGCATGCGGTAGTGACGCGTGACGGTGCCGTGCGCGGCCTCCGCCTCGACCGTCTTCCCGTCCGGCGTCATCAGGACGGAGGTCATCAGGCCCAGCGAGCCGAAGCCCTGTGCCACGGTGTCGGACTGCACGTCGCCGTCATAGTTCTTGCAGGCCCAGACATACTTGCCCGACCACTTCATGGCGCAGGCCACCATGTCGTCGATCAGGCGGTGTTCGTAGGTGATGCCCTTCCGGTCGAACGCATCCTTGAACTCGTTCTGGTAGACCTCCTCGAACAGGTCCTTGAAGCGGCCGTCGTAGGCTTTCAGGATCGTGTTCTTGGTGGACATGTAGACCGGCCAGCCACGGTCGAGGCCAAAATTCATGCTGGAACGGGCGAAGTCGCGAATGGAGTCGTCCAGGTTGTACATGGACATGGCAACGCCGCTGCTCGGGAAGTCATAGATCTCCCGCTCGATCACCTGGCCGTCCTCGCCCTCCCACTTCAGGGTCATCTTGCCCTTGCCGGGAACCACGAAGTCGGTGGCGCGGTACTGGTCGCCGAAGGCGTGACGGCCGATGACGATGGGATCGGTCCAGCCCGGTACCAGGCGCGGCACGTTCTGGCAGATGATCGGCTCACGGAAGATGGTGCCGCCCAGGATGTTGCGGATGGTGCCGTTGGGGCTGCGCCACATCTGCTTCAGGTTGAACTCGGCGACGCGGTCCTCGTCGGGGGTGATGGTGGCGCACTTCACGCCGACACCGTACTTCGCGATGGCGTTGGCGGAGTCGACGGTCACCTGATCGTCGGTGCGGTCACGTTCCTCGACACTCAGATCGTAATAGTGCAGGTCGATGTCCAGGTAGGGCAGGATCAGCTTCTGCTTGATGAAATCCCAGATGATCCGGGTCATCTCGTCCCCGTCGAGTTCCACGACCGGATTGGCTACCTTGATCTTGCTCATCCCCGACCCCTTCAAGACTGGATGCGCGTCGCCACCGACGCTCCTGATCATCCGCGCCTTATATCACCGGGCCGGAGGGGGTCAAAAGGATAGCGCCGGAATCCGTGCAACCTGACCCGTCCTGCGTGTCCGCCGCGTGGGCCGTGCGGCGCAAGGCAAGTCCGGTCCGTGACCGGCGCATTTCTTCACGTGCCAGAGGCAAGGTGTCGAGATGCCGTAGCGTCAAGCCTGTTGCCAGACAGCAAGGGCACCGTCACACTCGAAGAGCGCAAGAAAACCTCAACAAGCAAAACGTGCGCATACTTCCGGGAGGAAAACATGATATCTGCGAGAGTTGTTGCCCTGGCCCTCGGGGCCGCGCTGGCGTCGGGTTCGGTACTTGCCGAACCAAGGACGCCGGAGCAGATCCGACAGGTGACGGGCGGTATCGATGCAGCGGCAATCATTGCCAATGACAGGGATACCAGGGACTGGCTGAGCTATGGCCTGAACTACGCCGAGACGCGTTTCAGCAAGCTGAGCGAGATCCACACAGGCAATGTGGGCGAGCTGGGCCTGGCATGGACCTATGACCTGAATTCGCGGCGCGGTGTCGAGGCGACGCCGCTGGTGGTGGACGGTGTCATGTACGTGACGTCGTCCTGGAGTGTCGTGCATTCGATCGATGTCCGGACCGGCGAGGAACTCTGGACGTACGATCCGGAAGTGCCGCGCGACTATGCGGAGAAGGGCTGTTGCGACGTCGTCAACCGGGGCGTCGCCCTGTATGGCGGCATGATCTACGTGGCGACCTATGACGGTCGGCTGGTGGCGCTGGATGCAGCCACGGGCAAGCCGTCCTGGGAGGTCGATACCATCATCGACCGCTCCAAGGCCTACACCATCACCGGCGCACGCGCGTCTACAATGGCAAGGTGGTCATCGGCAATGGCGGCGCCGAGTACGGGGTGAGGGGCTATCTCACCGCCTACGACGCGAAGAGCGGTGAGCAGGCATGGCGCTGGTTCGCCGTGCCCGGTGACCCGTCGAAGCCGTTCGAGGACGACTCTATGGCCCGGGCGGCGCTGACCTGGGACCCGTCGGGCAAGTACTGGGAAGCAGGTGGCGGCGGCACCATGTGGGACAGCATGGTCTTCGATCCGGAGCTGAACCTGCTCTATGTCGGCACCGGCAACGGCAATCCTTGGAACCGCGATATCCGCAGCCCCGGCGGTGGAGACAATCTCTACCTGGCCTCGATCGTCGCGCTGAACCCCGACACCGGCGAATATGTCTGGCATTACCAGGAAACACCGGGCGATCACTGGGACTACACCTCGACCCAGCCGCTGATCCTGGCCGACCTGCAGATCGATGGCCGCATGCGGAAGGTCATCATGCACGCACCGAAGAACGGGTTCTTCTTCGTCGTCGACCGCACCAACGGCAAGTTCATCTCCGCGAAGAACTTCGTCGAAGTGAACTGGGCGGAGGGCTACGACGCCAACGGTCGCCCGATCGAGGTGCCTGCGGCCCGGGCGAAGGACGCAAGCTGGGAGACGATCCCGAGTGCCTATGGCGCGCACAACTGGCATCCGATGTCCTACAGCCCGCAGACCGGCCTGGTCTACATCCCGGCACAGGGCGTGCCGGTGACGCAGACACCTGAGCAGGACTTCGCGCAGGACCAGCACAAGCCGTTCAAGTTCGGATCGAACTCCGGCTGGAACCTGGGCTTTGCGCTGAATGCGGTTGCGCCGGAGGCCAAGCCGTTCGGTTCGCTGATTGCCTGGGATCCGGTCAACCAGCGTGAGGTCTGGCGCCAGGAGTACCTGTCGCCCTGGAATGGCGGAACGCTGGCAACGGCAGGGAACCTGGTGTTCCAGGGAACCGCCGACGGCCGTTTCGTTGCCTATGATGCGACGACGGGTGCCGCCCTCTGGCAGACGCCGCTGGGATCGGGGGCAGTCGCTGCCCCCTCGACCTATCAGGTTGACGGAAAGCAGTACGTCTCCATCGCGGTCGGCTGGGGTGGCGTCTATGCCATCGCACAGCGCGCGACGGACCGGGTCGGACCGGGGCGTGTCTACACCTTCGTCGTCGGTGGCAACGCCGAACCGCCGAAGGATGTCATCGCCCAGACGGGCAACCTGGTGCAGGGCGTGGAGTACAGTCCCGATGATGTGGGGCCGGGGACCGGCCTGTACGTCTCCAGCTGTGCGCAGTGCCACGGCGTGCCGGGCGTCAACAATGGCGGCAACGTCAAGAACCTCGGCTTCACAGATGCAGATGTCCTGCGTGCCCTGCCGGACCTGATCCTTGGCGAGACCTTCGTCGAGGCCGGGATGCCGAACTTCACCGGCAGGCTGACCCGCGAGGAAGTCGTCCAGATCCGGGCGTTCATCCAGGCGACCGCTGACGCGGTACGGCCGAAGTAAGGCGCCCCAAGGGACGCCACATCGGCATGGCGGGTGCGGCATTGCTGCACCCGCCATTGCCCCTGTCCTGTTCCGGTCGCTCGCCCTGATGGGATTCCGACGCATCCTGATCGTGACCATCCTGACCCTCGGGATGGCATCGCCCGCTGCCGCCGTGGAATGGCTGGTCTTCGTGATCGACCGGTCGAGTTCCATCGACGCGGCGGAGCTGAATCTGCAGCGGGACGCCTATGTCGCCGTACTGCGGGACGAGGATGTGAAGCTGGCGCTGCATGCCGCGCAGGTCGCCATCATCGAATTCGACAACACGGCACAGGTGGTCGTGCCCTGGAGCCGTGCCGAGCAGGCAGCCGAACGCTATGCCGACTGGCATCCAACCGGTCCGCGCGGGGGGACCGGGATCAGCCGTGGGCTGGCCGCGGCCCTGAAACTGCTGGAGGGCAAGCGGGGGCGTCAGGTGATCGACATCTCCGGCGACGGTCGGGAGAACCGCGACATGATCCTGCTGGAGCAGTCGCGCGCTGCGGCGACCCTGGCCGGCATCGACGTCAACGGCCTGGTGATCAGCGGTCGAACCCTCTATCCGCTGGATGAATACTACCGGGAGCAGGTCGCCAACGGCTTCGTCATCCCGGTGCAGCACATGACCGACTTCTACCAGGCCCTGCGCCGGAAGATCCTGCGTGAGGCCCTGGTCGCGTCCCTGCAACCGGACTGACGCAACCTGCCGGTGCCGTGCATCGGCCGGCGTCGGGGTGGCTCAGACCTTTTCGGGATGCTGCGGCTGCTGCGACTGTGGCATGGCGCTGATGGCAGGCAGGACATCCTCCACCGTGTCGACCCAGGTCAGGAAATCCAGCGTGTCCTGACCGGCGAAGTTCTCGGCCACTATATGGGTCAGCATCTCCCGGAACGGATCGAAATAGCCGTCCTGGTTGACGATGATGATGGGGTCGTCATGCAGGCCTAGTTGTCGCCAGGTCAGGATCTCGACCACCTCGTCCAGGGTGCCGATGCCGCCGGGCAGCACGCAGAAGGCGTCCGAGCGGCGGAACATCTCCGCCTTGCGTTCGTGCATGGTGTTCACGATCAACAATTCCGTGACCCCCTCATGCCGTACCTCGACACGGTGCAGGTGTTCGGGAATGATTCCGGTGACGCGGCCCTGACCGGCCAGGACGCCATCGGCGACGCGGCCCATCAGGCCCAGGCGTCCGCCGCCATAGACCAGGCCGACATTGTTCGCGGCCAGGATGTTGCCCAGCCGCTCCGCCGCGTCGAGGAAGGCCGGTCGCGCGCGGTCGGATGAGCCGCAATAGACGCAAAGTGTCGAGAGGGTTGCCATGTTCAGAAGCCTGCTGCCGGTTGCGATGATCTGCCTTGCGTCCGCGATGCCGCTTCAGGCGCAGGCCGGTGGCGCGGACGTGGTGGGCGTCAAGGTCCTGCACATGAAACGGGCAGGGCCGAACATATACCGATTCAGGGTCACCGTCCGGCACGACGATACCGGCTGGGATCACTATGCGGACAGGTGGCAGGTGCTGGGGCCTGACGGAAAGGTGCTCGGCACCCGCATCCTTCACCATCCGCACGTGAACGAGCAGCCCTTCACCCGCTACCACGACATCGCCATCCCGGAGGGGGTGCGGGAGGTCACGATCCGCGCCGGGGACAAGCTGCATGGCTTCGGTGGCGCGACCATGACGGTGCACCTGCCGGACTGAAGGCGCGACATCAGGGATCGGTCACAGATCAAGGGAATCGTTGCGGTTCCGGGTGGTTCGGACTAGGTATCACCGAATTGACACAATTGTCCGGGCGGTGTCGCGTTGAATCGTATCCTGCTTCTGCTGATCGCCGTTGCCGCACTTGCCGCGGCCGGGTTCCTCATCCTTGGTGGCGAAGATGCACCGCAGGACGCGCAGAAGCCTGTCGCGGAAGCCCCCGCAGCCGCGACCGGGACCGCCCCGAATGCCGCGCCGGAGAGCGTGACGCCCCCGTCCGAAAGCCCCGAAGTCCCGAAGTCCGGGTCTGCAACGGCCCCCGCCGCGTCTCCTGCGTCGGTGAAGCCCGATACGGTCGAGACCGCGCCTGAAGCACCGAAGCCCGTCGTCGAACAGGCCCCGAAGCCGCAGGAGACCGTTCAGGAAGAGACCGAAAGCAAGCCGGACATGGCGGGGACGGCGGCGACGGAGCCTGTCAGCAATCCGGCGGCACCGGAAAGCAAGGCGATCCGCGAACAGCTCGAGAGCAAGGCCGAGGAGACCCTGGAGGCCGCGCGGGAGCAGTCGGTTGCAGTGGTGACGCCCGACCCGGTGAAGCCGCTGGAGCCGGTGGCTCCGAAACGGGAGCCGGAGACAAACGCCAAGGGGGTGCCGGTCATCCCGAAACGCGCAGTTGCGCCGCCGAGCTTCGACATCGTTCGGATCAGTGACGTGGACTGCACTGCTGTCATGGCCGGGCAGGCCCCGGCGGGTGCCATCGTGCGCATCAACGCCAACGGTCAGACCATCGCCACCCTGCGGGCAGAGGCAGACGGGTCCTGGGCGCATGTGGTTTCCGAACCCTTCAGGCCCGGCGGCGTGGAACTGACCCTGACGGCGGAGACCACGGCTGGCAGGGCGGAAGCGCCGGAGAGCGTGGTTCTGGTGGTGCCGGACTGTGCCGACCTTTCCACCGACAACAAGGCGGTCGCGCTGCTGACCCCGAAGAACCGCACCGGCACCCGCATACTGCAGGAGCCGGACAGGGCCGACCGGATCGCCATGCCGGAGGGGCTGAACCTCGGCAAGGTCGATTATGACGACCAGGGCAACCTGGAAATGTCGGGTCATGGCGCACCCGATGCGGAACTGCGCGCCTATGTCGATGGCGCCTATGCCGGTCGTGCACGGGCGGGTGCGGACGGCCAGTGGCGCATCATGCCGGAGACGGAGATCGCGCCTGGGCTGCATGTGCTGCGCGTCGATCACGTGGACAGCAACGGGGCCGTGCTGGCCCGCATCGAACTTCCCTTCGCCCGCGTTGCGCGGTCGGACGTCGTGGTGGAGGTGGACCAGGTGGTGGTCCAGCCCGGCAACTCGCTCTGGCGCATCGCGCGACGGACCTATGGCCGGGGCATCAGCTACACCACGATCTACGAGGCGAATCGCGACCAGATCCGCGATCCGGACCTGATCTATCCGGGGCAGGTGTTCGAACTGCCGGGCCTGCCCGACACCATCAATAACTGATTGACCCCCTGCTGCCGCCTTGCCTGAATGAAGGTGGTGAGGAATTGCGATAGCGGGAGGAAGTGATGACCAATCCAATGACCCTGGAGGGGATGACCGTGCTGGTGACCGGCGCGGGACAGGGTATCGGGCGTGCAGTGGCCTGCCAGGCGGCGTCGCTGGGCGCGCGGGTGGCGATCAACGACGTCAATGGCGACGGGCTGGCCGAAACGGCCGAACAGATCGGGCGGGACGACACGCTGCAGCATGTCGGCTCCGTCGATGATCCGGGCACGGTGGAGAAGATGGTTGCCGCCATCGTCCGTGATGCCGGGGCGCTGCACGGGCTGGTGAACAATGCCGGGATCGTGCGCGCGGCGATGATCGACAAGATGGCCTTCCAGACCTGGCAGCAGGTGATCGACGTCAACCTGACGGGCGTGTTCCTGTGCCTGCAGGCGGTGGGACGGCACATCATCGAACGGCGCAAGGATGGCGACACGGCCCCCGGGCGGATCGTCAATGTCTCCTCCATCGCCGGGCGGCGGGGCACCATCGGCCAGATCAACTACGGCGCGGCCAAGTCGGGCGTGCTGGGCCTGAGCATGAGCGCGGCGCGGGAGTGGGGACGCCACGACATCAACGTGAACTCGGTCTGCTTCGGCCTGGTCGAGACGCCGATGACGGAGACCATCCGGGGCGAGAAGTTCCGCGACCGCTACCTGGCGCAGATCCCGCTGGAGCGCTTCTCCGACCCGGAGGAGGTTGCGGTTCCGGTCTGCTTCCTGCTGTCGCCCGGTGCCAGCTACATCACCGGGCAGCATCTGAGCATCGACGGTGGCAGCCATATCGGCTTCTGAGACGGAGGGACGTGCATGCCGCGCGCAGTGATCACCAGCCTGGAAGAGGCGGTGGCAGGGAATGTCAGGGACGGCGACAGCCTGGCGCTGGAGGGGTTCACGCACCTGATCCCCTACGCCGCCGGGCACGAGATCATCCGCCAGGGCCGGAAGGACCTGACGCTGATCCGCATGACGCCGGACATCATCTTCGACCAGATGATCGGCATGGGCTGCGCGCGGAAGCTCGTCTTCTCCTGGGGTGGCAACCCCGGTGTCGGTTCCCTGCACCGCATGCGTGATGCCATCGAGCGCGACTGGCCGCATGCGCTGGAGATCGAGGAGCACAGCCACGGTGCCATGGCCAATGCCTACGAGGCCGGTGCGGCGGGGCTGCCCTGCGCGGTGTTCCGGGGCTATGTCGGCAATGACCTGCCGAAGGTGAATGACCGCATTCGCTCCGTCACCTGCCCCTACACGGGTGAGAAGCTGGCAACCGTGCCTGCCATCCGGCCGGATGTCGCCGTGATCCACGCCCAGAAGGCCGACCGCCGCGGCAACGTGCTGCTGGAAGGCATCATCGGCGTGCAGAAGGAGGCGGTGCTGGCCGCCAGCCGGTCCATCGTGACGGTGGAGGAGATCGTCGACGACCTGGGCGGCGGTCCGAACGCGGTGATCCTGCCCTCCTGGACCGTCAGCGCCATCGCGGCCGTGCCCGGTGGTGCGTTCCCGAGCTATGCCCATGGCTACTACCCGCGCGACAACGGCTTCTACAAGGCCTGGGACCCTATCGCCCGTGACCGGGAGACGTTCCGCGACTGGATAGAGAGCCGCGTCATGCAGCGCAAGGCAGGGGAGGGCGTGCAGTGAGCGGGCAGGACTATACCTCCGACGAGATGATGACCGTCGCGGCCTCCCGCGCGCTGCAGAACGGCCAGGTCTGCTTTGTCGGCATCGGCCAGCCCAGCGCGGCAGCCAACCTGGCGCGCCAGACCCACGCCCCGGACGTGGTGCTGATCTATGAGTCCGGTACGCTGGAGACCCGGCCCGACGTGCTGCCACTGTCCATCGGAGACGGCGAACTGGCGGAGACGGCGCTGACCAACGTCTCGGTGCCGGAGATGTTCCGCTACTGGCTGCAGGGCGGGCGCATCGATGTCGGTTTCCTGGGCGCGGCGCAGGTGGACCGGTTCGGCAACATCAACACCACGGTCATCGGCGGCACCTACCTGAAGCCGAAGACCCGGCTGCCCGGTGCGGGCGGCGCGCCGGAGATCGCCACCAGCGCGAAGGAAACCTTCATCCTGCTCCGGCAGTCGCCGCGCGCCTTCGTGGAGAAGCTGGACTTCATCACCTCGCTCGGCCATGGCAGCGGTGGCGACAGCCGCGCACAGGCCGGATCGGCGACCAGGGGGCCGACGCGGCTGATCAGCGATCTCTGCCAGATGGCGCCGGACCCGGAGACGAAGGAACTGGTGGTCACCACGATCCATCCTGGCGTCAGCCGCGAACAGATCGTCGCGGCGACGGGCTGGAACATCCGCTTTGCCGACAGCGTCGGGGAGACGCCACGGCCGGAGGCCGACGAACTGGCGGTGCTGAGGGAGATCCATGCCCGCACCGCACGGGCACACGCCGGGCAGAACTGAACGGAGAGAGCATGACCGACCTGACCTATGACGAGTTCCAGCGGGTGGACATCCGTGTCGGCACCATCATCGACGTGCAGGAATTTCCGGAGGCGCGGCGGCCTGCCTGGAAGCTGTGGATCGATTTCGGGGCGGAGATCGGCACCCGCAAGACCTCCGCACAGATCACCAACTACTCGCGGGAGGAACTGATGGGCCGCCAGGTCGCCGGTGTGGTGAACTTCCCGCCGAAGCAGATCGGCAAGTTCATGAGCGAATGCCTGACCCTGGGTTTCCCCGATGCCGAGGGCAACGTCATCCTGATCGGCCCGGAGCGGCAGATCCCCAATGGCGGGCGCATGTACTGACCCGGCAGGCGGTCAGGCTCGGCCGGGAATCAGGCGCGGCCGGATATCAGGCGCGGCCCGGGCGCCCGGCGAAGCCGCGCAGGAATTCGATGTTCAGCGGCAGCTTCTCGCCCAGCCAGAGCGGATGGATGTCGTGATCGGCCACATCGTCCCCGGTTTCGGGGTGAACCAGAACGGTCAGGCCACGGCGGTTGAGCATCAGCCAGGGCACGATGGCCGGGAACACCTCCGCCGCGAAGGCCATCTGGTACATCGGCAGCGGATGGGGGCCCACCGGCTGGTCACGCCAGCGACCGGGCACGACCTCGAAGCCTGCCATGATCTGGCTGCGCAATACGGCGGCTTCCGCGCGCTCCGCCCCGTTCCGGTAATAGATGTGAGCGTGGTAGCCGTGAATGGTGGCGGGATTCTTCGTCTCGGTCATCGCAATCTCCTGACTTCCACCCCGATATGAACAACGCAGGCACGCGCGGCAATGGCGCGCGCGGTCACCAGTCTGTTTCCCGGTGGTTGAGGTCGGTTCAGTTGTCGACCAGCGGGTGGTGGCAGGCCACCGTCCGGCCATCGGGCAGTTCCCGCATCTCCGGCACCTCGGCGGCGCAGCGATCACTGGCCAGCGGGCAGCGGGTGCGGAAGCGGCAGCCGCTGGGCGGGGAGATGGGGGAGGGCAGGTCGCCCTGGATCATCTCGATGGGCTTCGGCGTCACCGTCGGATCGGGCACCGGGATCGCGCTGAGCAGGGCGCGGGTGTAGGGATGCGCCGGCTGCTCGAACAGCCGCTCCGACGTTCCCACCTCGCAGAACCGTCCCAGGTACATCACCGCGACCCGGTCGGCGACGTTGCGCACCACCGCCAGGTCGTGACTGATGAACAGCATGGTCAGGTCATAGCGCTGCTTCATGTCCTCCAGCAGGTTCAGGATCTGGGCCTGGATGGAGACGTCCAGCGCCGAGACCGGCTCGTCGCAGATCAGCAGGTCGGGTTCCAGGATCAGCGCCCGGGCGATGGAGATGCGCTGACACTGGCCACCGGAGAATTCGTGGGGCCGCTTGTCCATCGCGACGGCCGGATCAAGTCCAACGGTTTCAAGCAGTTCCTCGACGGCCTTCAACCGCTTTCCCTCGTCCAGTTCCCCGGCGATCTTCAGCGGCTTCTCGATGATCTCGCTGATGCGCTTGCGGGGATTGAGGGACGCGATGGGGTTCTGGAAGATCATCTGGAACTTGCGGCGCAGGCGGCGCAGGTCCCGCCCCCCGACGCCGACCAGGTCCGCGCCGTCCAGCACGATCTCCCCGCTGGTCGGACGTGGCAACTGCATGACCGCCCGGGCCGTCGTCGACTTGCCGCAGCCGGATTCGCCGACCAGCGCCAGCGTCTCGCCGCGACGAAGCTGGAAGCTGACGCCGCTGACCGCCTGCACCAGCCCCTTGCGGGTGGGAAATTCCACGACCAGGTCGCGGACATCCAGCAGCACGTCACTCATGCCACCTCCTCCGCCGCCTGTTCCGGGTCGCGCGGATGCCAGCAGCCGAAGCTGTGCGTCGGGTCGGCCTCGTCCGCCTGCATCGGCGGCAGCCCGGACTCGCACTGGCCGTCCGCGAAGGCGCAGCGCGGCGCGAAGCGACAACCCGGCGGCGGCGCGATCAGGTTCGGCGGGCGCCCGCCGATGGATTTCAGCCGTTCATGCGGGGGGCGGTCCAGGCGGGGGATGGAATCCAGCAGCGCCTGCGTGTAGCGCATCCGGGTGCGGGCAAACAGGCTGCGGGTGCTGCCCGTCTCGACGATGCCACCGGCATACATCACCGCCACCTGGTCGCAGCGCCCGGCAACCACGCCGAGATCATGGGTTATCAGGATCAGGGTCATGCCACGGTCGCGCTGCTCCCGCTGCAGCAGGTCCAGGATGCCGGACTGCACGGTCACGTCCAGCGCCGTGGTCGGTTCGTCAGCGATCAGCAGCTTCGGCTCGCAGGCCAGGGCGATGGCGATGGCGACGCGCTGGCGCATGCCGCCGGAGAGCTGGTGCGGGAACTGGTCAACGCGCACGTCCGGCTGCGGTATGCCGACCTCCGTCAGCAGTTCCACCGCCCTGTCGCGACCCGCCGCCTTCGAGGTGCCGAAGTGGTGGCGCATCCCCTCGTAGACCTGTTGCCCGATCTTCATTACCGGGTTCAGGCTGGTCATCGGATCCTGGAAGATCATGCCGATGCCGGGGCCGGAGATGGCGCGCCGGGCCTTGCGGTCCATGGTCAGCAGGTCGTGGCCGTCGAAGTTGATGACGCTGCCCTGCGGGATCTCCGCATAGGACGGCAGCAGCCCCATGATGGTGCGGGCGAGCACCGACTTGCCGGAACCGGATTCGCCGACCAGTCCCAGCGTCTGCCCGGCATGCAGGGAAAAGGAGACACCATCCACGGCGCGCACGCGTCCTGCCGGGGAATGGAAATGGGTCGAGACGTTCTCGAGCTGGAGCAGGGGAGCGGCCATGGTCAGATCGCGGCCTCCCGCACGTCGGCGAAGCGGCTGCGCAGTGTGTCGCCCACCAGGTTGAAGGAGAGCACGGTCAGGAACATCACCGCCGCCGGGAAGATGCTGATGTGCGGCGAATCCTCCAGGTGCTCCCGGCCACCGGCGATCATGCCGCCCCAGCTCGGGTGCGGGGCAGGGACCGACAGGCCGAGGAAGCTCAGCGCGCCTTCCACCACGATGGCTCCGGCAACGGCGACCAGGCCGTAGGCGAGCACGGGCAGCACCACGTTGGGCAGCAGTTCCCGCACCAGGATGTTGAAATCGCCCGCGCCGATGGTCCGGGCCGCCAGCACGAACTCCGACGACTTGAAGCTCAGGGTCGCGGCACGGCTGATGCGGGAGAAGATGGGAATGAACAGCAGGCCGAGGCTGACCGTCACCACGAACAGGCTGCCGCCGAAGATCAGGGAGAACAGCAGCAGCAGCACCAGCCCCGGCACGGCCAGGAAGGTGTCGATGGCACCGACGATGAAGCCGTCGATGCGACCGCCGAAATAGCCCGCGATCATGCCGATGGGCAGGCCGAACAGCATCCCCACCACCGGGGCGCAGAAGCCGACGACCAGGGAGACGCGGGCGCCGTAGACGATGCGTGCCAGCACGTCTCGCCCCAGGTGGTCCGTGCCCAGCACGTGCGCGTCGTTGGGCGGAACCTGCAGGTTGATGAAGTCCAGTGCATCGGGGTCCTGGATACCGATCCAGGGCGCGAAGATGGCCATGAAGCTGATGATCACCAGCCAGGCGAGGGGCAGCCAGAAGGCCCAGCCGAACTGGCCCGACTTGCCGGCGGAGGCGCGCATGCGCCGGAACCGCGACAGGGTCGGGCGGGTCGGATGCAACGGACGGTTGGTGGTCGGATCAGCCATCGGAGCGTTCCGTTCTGACGCGCGGATCCAGGACGGCGTAGAGCAGGTCGACCGTGAAGTTCACCAGCACGTAGGCAAAGGCGATGAAGACCACGACGCCCTGCACGACGATGAAGTCGCGGGCATAGATCGCGTTGATCAGCAGGCGACCGACACCGGGCAGGGCAAAGATCGATTCGATGATGATCGATCCGCCGACCAGGTTGCCGATCTGCAGGCCCAGCACGGTGATCATGGAGAAGGATGCGGGCTTCAGCGCGTGGCGCAGTATGACATGCCAGACCGGCAGTCCCTTTGCCCGCGCCAGCGAGATGTAGTCCTGCTGCAGGACACCGATCATGTCGGCGCGCAGGACTCGCATCAGGATCACCCATTCAGCCATGGCGATGGCCAGGGCAGGCAGGATGAACGCCCTGAGGTTCGCCCAGAGGCCGGCCGACAGGGGCTCGTATTCGGATGTGGGCAGCCAGCCCAGGTTGAGCGAGACGATCAGGATCAGCAGGATCGCCGCCATGAATGACGGGATCGACAGCGACATGAACCCGGCGGTCGCGATGGCACGGTCGGCGGTGCGACCGGCGCGGTAGGCGGCGAAGATGCCGAACGGCACGGCCAGCAGCAGCGCGAAGACCTGCGCCACCAGCATCAGCTCCAGCGAGACCGGGAAGCGCGACAGGATCGCCTCCACCACCGGCTCGTCGGTGCGGAACGATCGGCCCCAATCGCCCTGCAGGAAATCGCCCAGCCATTCGACGTAGCGGACCATGACCGGCCGGTCGAGGCCGAGGTCGGCACGGATGGCCTGCACCTCCTCCTCCGAAGCGTCCTGCCCGGCTATGTCGTAGGCGACATCGCCCGGCAGCACGTTGACCAGCAGGAAGGTGAAAAGGGTGACGGCGAAGACCACGACGATCAGTCGCCGCACCCGTTTCAGCACGTAACGCATGTCTGCGTACTCAGCAGATTGTCAGTCGGAAGATCTGCCGATCACTTGTCCTTCCATGCACCGGAGACGCGGACCACGCCCAGTCCGTCAATCCCGACATTGTGGACGTTGGTGCCATGGAAGGCGTAGTAGCGGTTGCCGCCGCGATAGGTCATGTTGCCCTGGTCATTGACCATGCGCATCAGGTCGCAGTGGTACTTCTCCCGCGTTTCCGGGTCGGAGGCCGTGCGCATGGCCAGCGCCACCTTGTCCATCTCCGGTGAGCTCAGACGGCTGAGGTTGTAGGAGCTCTTGGAGAAGGAGAGGGCGAAGGTCTGCGGACCCACATCGTCGGCATCGCCGATCCGCCAGCCGGAGATCATGTAGTCGTTGGTGAAGACCTTCTTCACCAGGGTGTTCTGATCGACGGGGACCAGTTCCAGTTCGACTCCGACCTGCTTCAGCAGCTGCTGGTAGATCTCGCCGAACTCGCGACCGCGCGGGGTCGTGGTGTGGATCATGCTGATCTTCACCGGCTTGCCGTAGTCGGCCAGCAGTTCCTTGGCCTTCGCCGGGTCGTAGTGGCGATAGCCGGCATCACACTTGGAATCGGTGCCCAGCGGATGCTCCGCAAAGGGACGCGTGTCCTTCCAGGTGACCTTCAGGATCGCCGTCTGGTTCCAAGCGTGGGACAGTGCCTGGCGCACGCGGGCATCGTCCAGCGGCGGCTTGGAGGCATTGACGAAGGTGATGGCCGCGCCCTTGCCGTCGCGGACCACGGTGACCAGCTTCGGATCCTTCTGCGCCTCCACGATGGAGCTGCCTCGGTCGGTCCAGATCAGGTCGATCTCACCGGAACGCAGGCTGGCGAACCGGGCCTGGGTATCGGGCAGGATGCGGAAGACGATCTCGTCCAGGTGCGCCGCGTCCTTGTTCCAGTAGTTCGGGTTCCGCTTCAGCGTGATGCGGTCACCACCGGCCCAGCTCTCGAAGACGAAAGGACCGGTGCCGATCGGTTCGCGGTTCTGCTTGTCGGCGGCGACATTGGCGCTGGACGGGATCAGGCCGATCATGCTCGGCGCAGCCAGGTTGCCCAGCAGCGGCAGCCACGGATGGGCCAGGTTGAACTTCACCGTGTGGTCGTCGATGGCCTCCACCCCGGTGATGGCGGTGATGAAGGAGCGGCTGCGCGACTTGTTGGCCGGATCCAGGATGCGGTTGAAGTGGTCGGCCACGTCCTTGGAGGTGAAGTCGGAACCGTCATGGAACTTCACGCCCTTGCGCAGGGTGACGGTCCAGCTCTTGTTGTCTTCGGAGACCTCCCAGGCGGTTGCCAGGTTGGGTTCGAATTCCTTCGTCTTCTCGTTGTACTTCAGCAGCGTGTCGTGGATGGCGAGGGATACCGTGCCGGCACTGATGCCCAGCACGCCGCCCTTCACGGCATCGAAGCCGCGCGAGTCCGTCTCGACGCCGACGGTCAGCGTGCCGCCCTTCATCGCGCCGCTGTGCGAACCCGCGTGAACGCTGTTGACCGCGAGCGTGGCAGCCAGCGCGATCGCGGCAGTGGCAGTCAGAACACGACCTGCCCGCTGCCCCAAACCAAGTTTGAGCATCTCCAGTAACCTCCCTTGAATACCGTCCCTGTCAGACGATCGATACCGACTGGTTTTCTCCAGTTCTTCGGTCAGCTTGCAAAAAGCCTCATCGCTTGTCCAGACAACAAAGTCCCATCGGGTTCGACGCGATCTTCACTTTCCGGTCCAGCGGGGCTTCCGTTTCTCGGTGAATGCGGTCAGTCCCTCCACCGCGTCTTCGGTGCCGAGCAGGGCGCACATCATCTCCACCTGGTTGCCCACGTCGCGGCGGTAGTCCAGGTCGTTGGCACGGCTGAAGGCGCGGCGTCCGATGGCCATGATGGCGGGGGACTTGGCGGCAAACCTGCGGCCGATCTCCATCGCCTTCGGCAGTACGTCGGCGACCGGCAGCACATGGTTGATCACGCCGATCTCCCGCATCGCTTCCGGCTCCAGGAAATCACCGGTGAAGAGATACTCGAAGGCCCGGTGGCGACCGGCGATGCGCGGCAGGTGCGCGAAATGGATGGCGGGCAGCACACCCACATTGATCTCAGGATAGCCCAGCCGGGCGTCGTCGGCGGCGACCAGCACGTCGCTGGTGATCGACAGGGTCATGCCGGCACCCAGCGCGGTGCCGTTGATCGCGGCGATGGTCGGCTTGGTCAGGCGGTGCTGGATGTCCAGGGTGTCGAGATAGAAGGTCTCGAGGAACCGGCGAAAGGCGGCGACGCCCCCGCGCTGCACCATCTTAAGGTCCATCCCGGCGCAGAAATAGCCCTCGACCGCGCTGGTCAGCACGATGGCGCCGACATCCGGGTCGGCATCCGCGCGCCGCAGCCCGGCATGGATCGCCGCGATCAGTTCCATGTCCACCGCGTTCACCGGCGGGTGCTGCATGGTCAGTACCGCCACCCGGTCCGTGACGCTGTAGTCGATGCGTTCGCTGTCCCCGTTCATCGTGTTCTTCCTCCCCCTTGTCAGTTCGTCCATTCGTCGCGCGGAATGCCCTGGTAGTAGAGCAGGGTCGTCAGGTCGCCATGCACCACCCGCGCCGCTGCCGCCGCTGCCGTCACCGGCTTGGCATGGAAGGCGACGCCGAGGCCCGATGCCTGGATCATCGCCAGGTCGTTGGCCCCGTCGCCCACGGCCAGCGCGTCGTCGTTGGTGATGCCGTCCGCCGCCGTGATGCGGTTGAGCTGGTCCAGCTTCGCCTGTCGGCCGAGGATCGGCTGCCCGACCTCCCCGGTCAGGATGCCGTCGCGGAAGACCAGGCTGTTGGCGTGATGCTCGTCGAAGCCTGCCAGACGCGCGACCCGTTCCGTGAAGAAGGTGAAACCGCCGGAGACCAGCGCGGCGCGCGCGCCACCGGCCTTCATGGTGCGGACCAGGGTCGCGGCACCGTCGGTCAGCCGCACCCGCTCGTCAAAGGCCTGCTGCAGCACGCTCTCGGGCAGGCCCTGCATCAGGCCGACACGCTCCGTCAGCGCACCCTCGAAATCGATCTCGCCGCGCATGGCGCGTTCGGTGATGCCGGACACCGCGTCGCGCACCCCGGCGAAATCCGCCAGCTCGTCGATGCACTCCACGGTGATGATCGTGGAGTCCATGTCCGCGATCAGCAGGCGCTTGCGACGGTTGCTGTCGGGGGTCAGCGCCAGGTCGATGGTGGCCCCGGCCAGGGCGGTCGTGGCGCGCTGTTCCAGTTCGGCGGCATCGGCGGGGCGGACTTCCACCGCGAACTCCGCGGCATCGGGGCCGAGGTCCCGCACCGGCGCGGTCGCGCCCGTGGCTTCGCGTATCGCGGTGACATGTGCGGGCGTCAGTGGTTGACGCGCATTGCCCACCAGCGTCAGAACCATCTGCATGACCGAACCCCCCTCCAGACAGCCGGCTGCGACCGGCGACCTGCTGCTGATACTCGGCCCGACGGCGAGCGGCAAGTCGGCACTGGCGGCGCGTGTCGCCGCGGAACTTGGCGGGGCGGTGATCAACTGTGACTCGATGCAGGTCTATCGCGACCTGCACATCCTCACCGCGCGGCCGGAGCCGGAACTGGAGGCCCGGGCACCGCACCGGCTCTACGGATTCCAGGACGCTGCGGAACCCTGTTCGGCAGCACTCTGGTCATCGCTGGCGGCGCGGGAGATAGCCGCCTGTCATGCCGCCGGCCAGGTGCCGGTGCTCTGTGGCGGTACCGGGTTGTACGTGCGGGCGCTGCTGCATGGCCTGGCACCGGTTCCTGACGTCGCGCCGGAGTTCCGGGCGGAGGCCACGGCATTGCTGCAGGTCGAGGGCGGGGAGGGGCTGCGGCAGCGGCTGCGGGCGGTCGACCCGGCCGCCGCAGCCCGACTGAATGCCGGTGACAGCCAGCGCCTGGTTCGTGCCTTCGAGGTCTGGCGGGCCACCGGCAGGTCACTGACGGACTGGCAGCGGCAGCAGGGTGAGCCGGCCGTGCGGGCGCGGACATTCACGGTGGTGCTGGATCCACCGCGTGCGGAGCTCTACGCGCGCTGCGACGCCCGTTTCGACCAGATGCTGCGGCAGGGGGCGCTGAACGAGGTGGCGCGGCTGAAGGCGCGGGACCTGGACCCCGGCCTGCCGGCCATGAAGGCGCTCGGGGTGCCGCAACTGATCGACCACCTCAAGGGGGACCTGGACCTGGACGCGGCGCGAACGCAGGCACAGACTGCGACACGGCGTTATGCGAAGCGTCAGGGCACCTGGTTTCGCCATCAGATCGTTGCTGATATTCGACCCGATACGAAACAAACGGAAAGTGTTTTCGCGGAAATCTTTCCAAAAATAAGCGAATTTCTGTTGACCAAGGGGTAGCCCTTGCCTATGTTCGCGCCGCCCGGTTCGCCGCGCCTGTTCTGTACCTTTCGACCACTGTCTTCGGTCACGCCGTTTCCGGCCCGGAAATGGCCGGTTCGGACCATGCGCGCGCGTGACGGGCTGTTCATTTGTGACGAGTGAGGAACTGCCTTCCAGTCCGGAAGGCAGGCAAGGCAACGAGGCGTATCATGTCGAACAACGCAATGACCGGTGCGGAAATCCTGATAAAGGCTTTGGCCGATCAGGGTGTAGATACCATCTTCGGGTATCCGGGCGGCGCGGTACTGCCGATTTACGATGCGCTGTTCAAGCAGAACTCCATTCGCCACATCCTGGTCCGGCAGGAAGGCGGCGCGGTTCACGCGGCGGAGGGCTATGCCCGTTCCACCGGCAAGCCGGGCGTTGTCCTGGTCACCTCCGGCCCCGGCGCGACCAACGCCGTGACCGGGCTGACGGACGCGCTGATGGACTCCATCCCCATCGTCTGCCTGACCGGGCAGGTCGCGACCCACATGATCGGCAATGACGCGTTCCAGGAATGCGACACCACCGGCATCACGCGGCCCTGCACCAAGCACAACTACCTGGTCCGGGACACCGCGGACCTGGCGCGGGTGGTTCACGAGGGTTTCTACGTCGCCACCAACGGCCGCCCCGGCCCGGTGGTCATCGACATCCCGAAGGACGTGCAGATCAACACTGCCGACTACACCGCGCCGGAGAAGGTCCGCCACAAGACCTATCGCCCGCGGGTGAAGGGTGACCTGGAGAAGATCCGGGAAGCGGTCGAGCTGATCGCCAACGCGGAGCGTCCGGTCTTCTACACCGGCGGCGGCATCATCAATGCGGGGCCGAAGGCTTCGGCGCTGCTGACCCAGTTCGTGCGCATGACCGGCTATCCCATCACCAACACGCTGATGGGCCTGGGTGGCTATCCGGCCTCCGACCGGCAGTATCTCGGCATGCTGGGCATGCACGGTTCCTACGAGGCGAACTGGGCCATGCATGACTGCGATGTCATGATCTGCATCGGCGCACGCTTCGATGACCGGGTGACCGGCCGCCTGGATGCCTTCTCGCCGAAGTCGAAGAAGATCCACATCGACATCGACCCCAGCTCCATCAACAAGAACGTGCGGGTGGACCTGCCGATCATCGGCGACGCGGCGCACATCCTGGAGGACATGATCCGCATCTGGAAGGCCGGCGCGCGCCAGGTCGATCCGGCCCGGATCGAGCCGTGGTGGCGCCAGATCGACATCTGGCGGGCGCGCAACAGCTTCGCCTACGAGCAGACCGACAAGCTGATCAAGCCGCAGCGCGCGATCGAGGCGCTGTACGAGAAGATCAAGGACCGTGATCCCTACATCACCACGGAGGTCGGCCAGCACCAGATGTGGGCGGCGCAGCTGTTCAAGTTCGAGAACCCGAACCGCTGGATGACCTCCGGCGGTCTCGGCACCATGGGCTATGGCCTGCCCGCCGCGATGGGCGCGCAGCTGGCGCACCCGGACAAGCTGGTGGTCGACATTGCCGGTGAGGCGTCGATCATGATGAACATCCAGGAAATGTCGACGCTGGCGCAGTACAAGCTGCCTGTGAAGATCTTCATCCTGAACAACCAGTGGATGGGCATGGTCCGCCAGTGGCAGGAACTGATGCACGGCAAGCGCTACTCGGAGAGCTACGTGGAGAGCCTGCCGGACTTCGTGATGCTGGCGGAAAGCTTCGGTGCCGTGGGTCTGCGGGCGGAGACGCCGGACGAGATGGACAGCCTGATCGACGAGATGATCGCGGTGGACAAGCCCGTCATTGCCGATGTCCGCGTCGATCCGGCGGAGAACGTGTTCCCCATGGTGCCGTCGGGGGCCGCACACAACGAGATGATCCTGGGCAACGACTCAGGCGCGGAGACCCCGCAGGCCACGGATCAGGGACTGGCGCTCGTCTGAGCCGGGACCACAACGACATCCATCTATCAGGAGGGGCGGTCGTGCGAAGGGGATGCCGGTCGGTATCCGCCTTCGCCGCACCGTGAAGCGACATGCAAGAGACCATCGAACGTCACACGATATCCGCCGTGGTCGACAATGAATCGGGCGTGCTTGCCCGTGTCATCGGCCTGTTCTCGGGCCGCGGCTACAACATCGACAGCCTGACGGTGTCGGAGGTGGACCGCACCAACGGCGTTTCCCGCATCAACATCGTCACCACCGGCACGCCGATGATCATCGAACAGATCAAGGCGCAGCTGGACCGGCTGGTGCCTGTCCACCGGGTCTCCGACCTGACCGTGGAGGGGCCGCATATCGAACGCGAGCTGGCGCTGCTGAAGGTGCGCAACTCCGGTGAGAAGCGGGTGGAGGCCCTGCGCATCGCCGACATCTTCAAGGCCCGCGCCGTGGATGCCACCGACCGCAGCTTCGTCTTCGAGATCACCGGATCGACCTCGAAGATCGATGCCTTCGCCGACCTGATGCGGCCGCTCGGGCTGGTGGACATGAGCCGCACCGGCGTCGCCGCCATCAGCCGTGGCCCGGACGAGATCTGAGGCGGACTGCGAAAATCGGCGTTGCGTCGCTGCCGGACTTGCGGCACAGCAGCGCCCATGAACTGAGGATTTCCATCGGCTGATGGACGCGGCACCGGCCCGGTGCGGCACACAACGAACTGAACAGACGCGAGACCCTGAGGAGGACCTGAACAATGCGTGTTTACTACGACCGCGACGCGGACGTGAACCTGATCAAGGCGAAGAACGTCCTGGTCGTCGGCTATGGCAGCCAGGGCCATGCCCATGCCATGAACCTGCGGGATTCGGGCGCGAAGAACGTGCGCATTGCGCTGCGCGAGGGTTCCGGCAGCCGCCCGAAGGCGGAAGGCGCGGGCTTCGACGTGATGGACCCGGCCGCCGGTGCCGCCTGGGCCGACGTGGTCATGGTGCTGACCCCGGACGAGCTGCAGGGCGATCTCTACCGTGACGACCTGGGCCCGAACATGCGCGAAGGCGCGGCGATCTGCTTCGCCCATGGCCTCAACATCCACTTCAACCTGATCGAGCCGCGTGCCGACCTGGACGTGTTCATGATCGCGCCGAAGGGTCCGGGCCACACCGTGCGCTCCGAGTACCAGCGCGGCGGCGGCGTGCCCTGCCTGGTCGCGGTGCACCAGAATGCCTCCGGCAACGCCCTGGAGGTCGCGCTGTCCTATGCCAGCGCCATCGGCGGCGGCCGTGCCGGCGTGATCGAGACCACCTTCCAGGAAGAGTGCGAGACCGACCTGTTCGGTGAGCAGGTGGTGCTCTGCGGCGGCCTCGTCGAGCTGATCCGTGGCGGTTTCGAGACCCTGGTGGAAGCCGGCTACGCCCCGGAGATGGCCTATTTCGAGTGCCTGCACGAGGTGAAGCTGATCGTCGACCTGATCTACGAGGGCGGCATCGCCAACATGAACTACTCCATCTCCAACACGGCGGAGTATGGCGAGTACGTCACTGGCCCGCGCATTGTCACCGAGGAGACCAAGGCGGAGATGCGCCGCGTGCTGGACGACATCCAGTCCGGCAAGTTCACCCGCAACTGGATGCTGGAGAACAAGGTCAGCCAGACCTCCTTCAAGGCCACCCGTGCCCGCAACGCCGCCCACCCGATCGAGGAAGTCGGCGGCAAGCTGCGCGCCATGATGCCCTGGATCTCCGAGAAGGCCCTGGTGGACAAGGAAAAGAACTGATCCACCTGCCGGATCGGACTGGACGAAAAAAGGGCCGCCTGCGGGAAACCGAGGGCGGCCCTTCTCTTTCGGAGAAGATGCAGGGGGTGCTGTACGCTACTCGGCCCCCATCTGCATCATCTCCAGTTCCTGGCGCAGGCGACGCAGTTCCATCTCGTAGAGGCGGATGCAGTCGAGGCGCTTCGGCCGGTAACCAAGCGGCACGATGACACGGACATAGCCCGTCACATCGACCGCGCTGAGGGAGCCGGACGTGTTGGTGCCGAAGCTGCGCCGGTCAGTGTCGGTGGTGGAGGTCATGCCGACATCCAGGTAGGCACCGGAACTGTTGATGGACTGGCTGCAACGCGCGCCGGTGGTCGATTCAATCTGATCCTGTCCGCCCGGTCCATTTGGCTGGCTGGGCAGAAACAGACCGGTCGTGTCGGCCTGCGCCGAACCGGCGACCAGTGTAAGTGCCACAAACGCGAGGCAGAACCGCTGACTCCAGACTGGGAATCGTGACGCAAAGCGAGATGGTTCTCTCAGTCTCATTCTTCGGAATCTCCATGATCAGCGTGACCCTGCGGCCGCGGTTCGGTGCGATCGTCACCTTGTTCGGATGCACCCAGGCGTTGGGCGCGAGGTTCTGGTGGTCCAGTTCCATCGGCTCCAGCCGGAAGGTCAGCGCCTTGGGATAGGGGTTCTTTACACTGATGTAGAAAGCCTTCCGGTCCCCCGGCGTCTCACCCTCGCGGCGCAGCGGGGAGAGACCCTGGGCGGCAACCTCCGATGCGGCCACGACCAGGGCCGCAGTCGCAAGCGATCTCAGCAGTGCCCGGTTCAGGAGCATGTCACCACCGAGCGGATGGTGTAGTCACCGGCCGCGAAGGAGTTGGTGTTGGTAATACGCGTGTGGATCGTCAGGGCCGATAGCGGCACGGCACCAAGGGCATGATTGGTGGTCTGGTCGGTCATCGTCTGCGAGACACCGGACAGGCCCGACGCACCGGAATAGGAAACCTCGACCGTCTCGCCGGAGCCATTGTGGCTGCCGGGTGCAGAGACCACCGTGGGCGCATTGACCGTGAGCGTGTTGGAGCCGATGGAGACCACCGTCATCACTGCCGCGACACCGCCGGCTTCCTGCGAGGAAAGCACCGTACCGTCGGACGACATGGCCAGCACACCGGCATTGGTCAGTGCGAGGGTGCATTCGTTGGTCAGCGTACCGTTGAAGTCGATGTCATCCGCCTGGGTGGCGGAGAGGGGAACTGCGAGAGCGAGGACGGATGAGACCAGTGACATCCGCATCAGGTTCTGCCTGGACATGTTCAACAACCCTGTCTGGTTTGCGTGTCTGGGGCCTGCCTGCCGACGTGACCCTTGCTTGATCAATATTTGCCCTTGCAATGATAAATTTTGATTTAACGATGCACCAACTTTCGATTGAATTTGACGAAAGGTTAGGCGAACCGGATCGGGCATTGCCTGGAAATACACCCGCAAGGCGGCGTTTCGTGACTCCTGATGTTCATCTGCAGATTCGTTGGGGGGAACCGGATCAATCTGTGCGGCCTCAAATCCGCGACTCGATCCCTGTTGGCCGCGTCCGCCATTAATCGGCCATTCGTTTCACTCGGTGATGGTGTGCCGGGCTGGCTGGTTGCGCTAACCTGACAGGCAACGTGCAAGGGGAGGCGTACGGATGACTGCAAATGAACAATCGGTCCTGGCGGACCGGATGGCGATCAGCGATGTGATGCATCGCTACGCCACGGCCATCGACATGAGGGATTTCGGCCTGCTGGAACAGGTCTTCGACGATCCGCTGGAGGCTGATTTCTCCAGCTTTGGCGGAGCATCCTATTCCGGGCCGCGGGCGGAATGGATCGAGACCGTTCGCAGCACCGTCAGCGGGCTGACATCGACGCAGCACCTGACCGGCAACCATGTGCACCGCATTGACGGCGACCGGGCACACCTGACGGCCTACCTGCAGGCGATGCACCACCTGTCGGGCGCGCGCGGTGACCCGGATTACCTGATCGGTGGTTACTATGATGTCGACCTGGTCCGGCGCGCGGAGGGCTGGCGGGTCAGCCGCTATCGCCTGACCACGACCTGGCAGCGCGGCGACCGTGACGTGCTGCGCCAGGCCGCGAAACGGCTGAAGGGACAGGCGTAAGTCCATTCGACACGATCGACAGGCGACACCGGGACTGCGAGGCCCGGAACGGACAGGAACGGGGAGAACCTGAATGCCCATCTTCGAACGCGACGGCGCACGCATCCACTACCAGGTGAGCGGGGAGGGTTTCCCTGTCCTGCTGCTGGCACCGGGCGGAATGCGGTCGGCCATCCCGGTGTGGGAGAACGCGCCCTGGAACCCGCTGGAGCAGCTGGGCAGCGACTACAAAGTCATAGCCATGGACCAGCGCAATGCCGGGCAGTCGACGGCGCCGATCCGCGGCAGCGACGGCTGGGGCACCTACCGCGACGACCAGCTTGCGCTGCTGGATCACCTGGGCGTGGACCGGTTCCACGCGGTCGGGATGTGCATCGGCGGATCCTTCATCATGGAGCTCGCCGCTGCCGTGCCGGAACGGCTGGCTGCGGCCGTGATGCTGCAGCCCATCGGCCTGGACGGCAACCAGCAGACCTTCATGGACCTGTTCAATGGCTGGGCAGAGGAACGGAAGCCGGATCATCCGGATGTCTCCGATGCCGACTGGGCACGGTTCCGTGCGGCGATGTTCGGCAGCGACCGGCTGCTGTTCAACGCGTCGGAGGCCGATGTCGCGCGCTGCCGGGTGCCCCTGCTGGTGCTGATGGGCAATGATGTGTATCACCCTGAGTTCAGCTCCCGCCGGGTGGCCGAGCTGGCCCCCGACGCCAGGCTGATCGAGCAGTGGAAGGAAGGGGAGCACCTGCAGGCGGCGGATGCCGCGATTGCCGAATTCCTTTCCGCCTACCGCTGACCCGTCCGCCAGGCGGCGCTGGCACTGCGCCGGGGCCTTGCCCGGACGGTGAAATTTTTCTCCCAAATCCGTTGACAGGCAGGCAGTGGCTGCTTAAGTCCGCCCTGCCTGTTAGCACTCACTCCAATTGAGTGCCAACAGGGTTCAGGACACACAGTATCCAATCCGAGGGAGGGTACAGACGATGGGCTTCAGGCCTCTGCACGACCGCGTGGTGGTTCGCCGCCTCGAATCCGATGAGAAGACCGCTGGTGGGATCATCATTCCCGACACCGCCAAGGAAAAGCCGATGGAAGGCGAAGTCGTCTCCGTGGGCAATGGCGCGCGCAATGACAAGGGTGAAGTCGTTGCCCTGGACCTGAAGGCAGGCGACCGCGTCCTGTTCGGCAAGTGGTCCGGCACCGAGGTGAAGATCGACGGCGAAGAGCTGCTGATCATGAAGGAATCCGACATCATGGGTGTCATCGAGGGCTGATCCGGCACCTCGCCGCTTTCCCGACACACGAGATGAGGTCCGGCGCGCCCACGGGGGCGGGTCGGCAGTTTGAGACAAGGAGCAGGAACACATGGCTTCCAAGGATGTGAAATTCGGTACCGATGCGCGCGCCAAGATGCTGCGCGGCGTCGATATCCTGGCCGATGCGGTGAAGGTCACCCTCGGCCCCAAGGGTCGCAATGTCGTCATCGAGAAGTCCTTCGGCGCCCCCCGGATCACCAAGGATGGTGTGACGGTCGCCAAGGAAATCGAGCTGAAGGACAAGTTCGAGAACATGGGCGCGCAGATGGTGCGCGAGGTTGCTTCCCGGACCAATGACGAGGCCGGTGACGGCACCACCACCGCGACCGTGCTGGCCCAGGCCATCGTGCGCGAGGGCCTGAAGTCGGTTGCCGCCGGCATGAACCCGATGGACCTGAAGCGCGGCGTCGATACCGCCGTTGCCGCCATCGTCGCGGACCTGAAGACCCGCTCGACCGCCGTCACCTCCAATGACCAGGTCGCCCAGGTCGGCACCATCTCCGCCAATGGCGAGGCCGAGATCGGCCGCATCATCGCCGAGGCGATGGAGAAGGTCGGCAAGGAAGGCGTCATCACGGTCGAGGAGGCCAAGGGCCTGGAGACCGAGCTGGACGTGGTCGAGGGCATGCAGTTCGACCGTGGCTACCTGTCGCCGTACTTCGTCACCAACGCCGACAAGATGACCGTCGAGCTGGAGAAGCCCTACATCCTGCTGCACGAGAAGAAGCTGTCCAGCCTGCAGCCGATGCTGCCGATCCTGGAAGCCGTCGTTCAGTCCCAGCGTCCGCTGCTGATCATCGCGGAAGACGTCGAGGGCGAGGCGCTGGCCACCCTGGTCGTCAACAAGCTGCGTGGTGGCCTGAAGATCGCTGCCGTGAAGGCGCCGGGCTTCGGTGACCGCCGCAAGGCCATGCTGGAGGACATCGCCATCCTGACCGGTGGCCAGGTGATCTCCGAGGACCTGGGCATCAAGCTGGAGACGATCACCCTGGACATGCTGGGCCAGGCCGAAAAGGTCCAGATCACCAAGGAAGAGACCACCATCGTCGATGGTTCCGGCGACAAGGACGACATCCAGGCCCGTTGCGCCCAGATCCGTCGCCAGACGGAGGAGACCACCTCCGACTATGACCGTGAGAAGCTGCAGGAGCGCCTGGCCAAGCTGGCTGGCGGTGTTGCCGTGATCAAGGTCGGCGGCGCGACCGAAGTCGAGGTGAAGGAGCGCAAGGACCGCGTCGACGACGCGCTGCACGCGACCCGCGCCGCGGTCGAGGAAGGCATCGTGCCGGGTGGCGGTACGGCCCTGCTGTACTCCGTCCGCGCCCTGGAGAAGGTCGACGCCGAGAATGCCGACCAGAAGGTCGGTATCGAGATCGTGCGCCGCGCGCTGCAGGCTCCGGCCCGCCAGATCGCGGAGAACGCCGGTGTCGACGGTGCCGTCGTGGCCGGCAAGCTGCTGGACCAGAACGACAACGACTTCGGCTTCAACGCCCAGGCGGAGAAGTACGAGAACCTGGTCAAGGCGGGTGTCATCGACCCGACCAAGGTTGTCCGTACCGCGCTGCAGGATGCGGCCTCCGTTGCCGGCCTGCTGATCACGACCGAAGCCATGGTCGCCGATCTGCCGGAAGACAAGGGCGGCGCTGCCGGTGGCGGCATGCCCGACATGGGCGGCATGGGCGGCATGGGCGGCATGATGTAATCATCCCGTCCGGGACCAACCAGTTCCGACATGAAGGGGCCGCGTCCGGGAAACCGGGCGCGGCCCTTTTCATTTTCGCCAACTGCGGGGGGTGGTTGAGGTGACTCAATTGCCCCTCCCATCCCCACCGACGGCGTATCCGGGCCTGACCCGGGTACCCACGTGCCGCACAGACGCCTCGAGGTGGGCTCGCGGATCAAGTCCGCGAGCGCCGTGACGGGGGAGGTGGTGGTGACTCACGTGCCGCGCCCACACACACTGTCGGCGTGCCCGGGCCTGACCCGGGTACCCATGTGCCGCACCGACGCTGCGAGGTTGGTTCTCCTGACACTGTTCCCGCACCTCTCCGCCGGGACAGTGGCGATCCCGCCTACTCCCCGTCGCCGAAATGCTCCTCCGTCGCGGTGCCCGCGTTGCGGATCTGTTCGGCTGCGCCCGAGAACAGGGCTGCGAGTTGGTCGAACCGAGCGGCCTCCGCCTCGCGGCT
The DNA here is from genome assembly GCA_965228535.1 of Minwuia sp. GTDB lineage: Bacteria > Pseudomonadota > Alphaproteobacteria > Minwuiales > Minwuiaceae > Minwuia. The sequence continues at coordinate 1,859,358 of CBDDHU010000004.1, forward strand.
GTCGGTGAAGGCGGGGTTGTCGATGCGGTGGGCCAGCATCTCCCGGCCCATCCAGGCGACGTGGCGGGCATATTCCTCCGTCACCACGTGGTGCGGATCCGCCAGGTAGAGCTGGTCGTAGCGGGTGAAGTCGGGGAAGCCGATCTCCGCCGGGACGTAGCCGTTGACCATGGTGATGCGTTCCGCCGCCTTTCGCAGGCCCTTGGCCCGGTGCACTACCATGTTGCCCTGCTGCAGGACGGCGTGGCCGGGACCGGGCAGGGCGGGGGAGACGATGCGGTCCGCCGGAATCGGCTGGCCCGCCTCTGCCAGGGCCTTCATCTCGTGGCGTGTGCCGTGGAAGTACTGGAACTCTCCGCCCTGCACGGCGTTCGGATCGGTCACGAACATGACGTAGTCGATGCGCAGCGTGTCGGTGTGCCACTTGTCCACGTTCCGTCCCACCTGCGTCGGGTTGAAGTTCAGATGGCCAAGCTGGTGCGGGATGGTGTGCGGCAGCAGCGGCGCGCCGAAGACTTCCGACAGGAACGCCGTCACGTCCGGTGACTGGCAGAGGTCGCGCAGGAAGCGGGAGCGGTAGGTGCCGCCCCGCACCATCCGCTCGATCCGCTCCAGCGACACCGCGAAGGGGGCAAGCTGCCGTGACACCTCCAGCAGGCAGGCCGCGCCCTCCGCGCTCAGCACCCGGAACGGCGAAGTGATCGCCAGGTCGGAGGGGCAGGCGGCGACCTCGGCCTCCGAGTAGCCCAGATCGGCGAGGCTGACCCTCTCCTCGGGATGCTCCAGCGCCAGGTGGCGCGCAGGGTCGAAGGCCGGTTCCTCCGGCAGATGCTCATAGCCCGCAGGCAGGCGATCCGGGAAGGCGAGGGCGTTGGCAATGGGCATGGCTGGGTTCCCCTGGCAGACGATTGCCAGACACTAGCCCCCCGTCGCAGAGTCAGGGAAGGGAGCGAGGGAGGAATCACATGAAAATCGGCGGCATGGTCGCGACCAAGATCGACGACTGGCAGATCTTCCGGGAGATGGAGGAACTGGGCTTTGACCATGGCTGGGCACCGGACAGCCAGATGATCTGGTCCGATGCCTATGCCACGCTGGCCCTGGCCGCGCATCACACCAGCCGCATCCGGCTCGGCACCGGCGTCGCCATTGCGGGCACGCGGCTGGCACCGGTGACGGCGCATTCCATCGCCTCCATCAACAAGCTGGCGCCGGGGCGCACGTTCCTCGGCATCGGTACGGGCCACACGGCCATGCGCATCATGGGTGCGCGACCGGTGAAGGCGAAGGCGTTCCGCGACTACCTGCGGGTTGTGCGCGGCCTGCTGCAGGGCGAGGAGGTGGCGCACGAGATGAACGGGGAAGTCCGGCCGATCCGCTTCCTCGACCGGGAACTGGAATGCCTCAACCTGGATGACCCGGTGCCGATCTATGTCGGTGCCAACGGTCCGAAGGCGCTGAAGGCGGCCGGGGCCTACGGTGACGGCCGGATCTGTGCCGGCAACGAACCGCTGGGGGTGCTGGCGCGCAACCTGGACACGATCCGGGAGGGCGCTGCCGAGGTCGGGCGGGAAGTGACGGACGATTTCCACGTCGCCGCCCTGACCTTCTCCTGCGTGCTGAGACCGGGGGAGACGCTGGAGAGCGAGCGGGTGATCGACCAGGTCGATTCCGCCGTCGTCTCGACCCTGCACTACTGGTACGAGCTGTACCAGGAATGGGGCCGGGACGATTTCGTCTCCTCAAGGGTGCGCGGGGTCTGGGAGGACTACCGCACCTATGTCGAGACCAGCATGCCCGCCGAGCGACGCCACCAGATGCTGCACCGCGGGCACTGCGCCTTCTGCCCGCCGGAGGAACGGCGCTTCATCACGCCGGACATGATCCGCATCGCCGGTGGCCTGGTAGGCGAACCGGACGAGATCGTGGAACGGCTGGGACAGTTGGCCGCCGCCGGGCTGAAGGAGGTCACGCTGCTGCCGCCGCGCGCGGTGATGCGGGAGAACTTCCGCGACTTTGCCGAACAGATCATGCCGAGGCTCTGACACGGGCCCCGGCGCAGGCCCTCGGCGCGGCCTCAGTCCAGGTAGCGTGCCTGCAGGTGGGCGCGGAAGGCATCGGCCGCCAGCGGGGCACCGGTGGCATCCCGGATGATCTCCCCCGTCGTTGCCTCCAGCCCGCGCGCGTGGACGTTGCGGCGCAGCCAGCCGAGCAGGGCGGAGAAGTCCCCCGCCCGCACCTGGCTGTCCAGGTCGGGCAGCGCGCTGCGCATCGCCGCCATCAGCTGGGCCGCCGCCAGCGCGCCGAGCGTGTAGGTCGGGAAGTAGCCGATGGCCCCGTCCATCCAGTGAATGTCCTGCATGCAGCCATTACGGTCGTCGGCAGGGCGGATGCCGACCAGGTCCTGCATCCCGTCATTCCAGGCACCGGGCAGGTCGGCGATGGACAGGTCACCTGACAGCAGCGCCTTCTCCAGCCCGTGCCGCAGGATGATGTGCAGCGGATAGGTCGCCTCGTCCGCATCGACGCGGATCAGGCCGCGTTCCACCCGCGTCGTCAGGCGGTTGAAGTTGGCTGTCTCCAGCGCGGGCTGGTCGCCGAACGTCTGCCGGATCAGCGGCAGCGCATGATCCAGGAAGGCAGGACCACGACAGAGCTGCATCTCGATGATCAGCGACTGGCTCTCGTGCAGCGCCATGCCGCCTGAACGGCCCACCATGCGGTGGCGGTGCGCGGCGGGCAGTCCCTGTTCGTACAGCGCATGACCGGTCTCGTGCAGGATGCCCATCATCGCCTCGGCGAAGCTGTCGGATGCGTAGCGCGTGGTGAGGCGGCTGTCGTCGGGGATGCCGCCGGTGAAGGGATGCAGGCTCTCGTCCAGCCGACCGCGGGTGAAGTCGAACCCGAGCGACTGCATGAAACCCTCACCCAGCTGCTTCTGGATGGCGACGGGGAAGGGGCCTTCCGGTTCCATCGGGGCAGGGGACAGGGCCTGGCGATCCAGGATCTGCTGCACCATGTCCGGCAGCCAGCCCCTCAGGTCGGCGAAGACAGGCGCCACGTCGGCATCGCGCAGCCCCGGCTCGAACAGTTCCAGTTGCGCGTCATAGGGGTCGAGGCCCATCGCCGCCCCGCGCGTCTGCGCGGTTTCCCGGGTCAGGCGGATCACTTCTTCCAGGAAAGGCTTCTGTGCCGCGAAGTCGTTGGCGGCGCGGTTCTGTCGCCATGCCATCTCCGACCGGGCACCGGCGCGCTGGGATGCCTCCACCAGGTCGGCCGGCACGGCGGTCTCCAGCAGGTAGGCGCGCCGCATCAGCTGCAGGTCACGGGCGTCGAGGGCGGTCAGTTCCGCCGTCGCCGCCTCCGCCGCGTCGAGCAACTCGGCAGTCTCCTCGGCGACCAGGATCTCGCGTGCCATGCGGGTCAGTTCCGCGATCTGGTCCGTGCGGGCATCGGCGGCACCGTCCGGCATCAGGGTGGAACGGTCCCAGTAGAGCATTGCCAGCGCATCCTCGATCAGGCTGCGGCGGCGGAAACGGTCGTGCAGTTGTCCCAGTGCCCCGGATGGCGTCGCGGTCATGATGATTTTCTCTCCCGCCCCCGCGCCAGTCCCATCAGCACGTAGATGACGGTCATGACCACGGCCAGGCTGTACCAGGTGAAGGCATATTCCAGGTGGTTGTTGCGCAGGCTGAAGGATGGCGGTGCCGCGTCGGGCCAGGTCAGGTCGCTGCTGTCCTGCATCAGCCAGACCTGCTGCAGCGGCACGCCGGCTTGCGCCTGCATGGCATCCAGATCGACGAAGAACCAGGTGTTGGTCTGCAGGTCGTTGTCGGGCACGAACATGCTCTGTTCGCCCTTCAGCCGGACGATGCCGGTCACCGTGACCGTACCCGTGACCTGGCCTTCCTGCCGTGTCGCTGGATCCTTGAGCTGTTTCGGCACCCAGCCGCGATCCACCACCACGGCGGTCCCGTTGTCGCGCAGCAGCGGGGTGAGTACCTGGTAGCCGGTGACACCATCCCGCGGCTGGCCGACGCGATGGGCCTCTGCCTCATGCAGGAAGCGACCGGTGACCGAGACCGGACGGAAGCGCCAGGCAGCCGGATCCTCGACGCGTTCCGGCAGCGGCACCGGGCCTTCCTGCATGCGGGCATCGATGTCGCGGATCAGGCCGAGTTTCCATTCGCGGCGATCCATCTGCCAGGTACCGAGACCAAGCAGGATGACAAGGGACGGCAGCCAGGCGAGGGTGAGCCAGAGGGAGGGGCGGAAGGTACGCAACGTGGATGCTTTCCGGTTTCCGGGTGTCAGGGATGTCGGTGGCTTCAACCTGCCTGCAGCAAGCGCCAGGTCAGCAGGATGGCAAGCCAGAGCAGGGTGAGGAACAGCCAGTAGCATGCCAGCACCCAGGCGGCGATGCGGCTACCGGGCGCGGCGGCGAAGCGCGGGACGCCGAGCAGGGCAGTGACGACACCCAGCGGCAGCGCCAGCAATACACCCATGCCGTGCCAGCCCTCGGCGTGGTAGATCAGGTTCGTGGCGATGCCGGAATGCACGAACATGCTTTCCCCGTGGCGCACGGTCTGCAGGCTGACGAACAGCACGGCGAGGACGGCGCTGCCGAGGCAGGCATGGAGCCAGCGATCCACCTCCGTCCGGGTCAGCAGCACGAACAGCAGCAGCCCGGTCGCCATCAGCAGTACGAGGCTCAGCAGGCCGAGACGCGGCCAGTCGAGCACCAGGGTCCGGTCGGCGGGCAGGGCGCCGGCCAGGGTGAGCCAGTAGTCGGAGAGCGGCGGTGCCGTGAACAGCAGGGTCGCGATGGCGGCCAGTGCGCACAGCACCACGCTGAGCAGCGGCAGGCCGCCGAGCTTGCGGTTACTCGACATCGACATCCTGGGAAGCGGCGTACCTGAACTGCAGCGCGATCATGGTAGCCTTGAAGGGCCGCAGCAGGCCGAGGGAACCACCGAGGATGAACGGCGCCCAGAGCACCGCATGCAGCCAGAGCGGCGGGGAGAACCAGACCTCCACCAGCAGCGCCAGGGTAACGGTGACCGCCCCCATGATCAGGATGATGAAGACCGCCGGGCCATCACCGGAATTGACGTGGGAATAGTCCAGGCCGCAGGCATCGCACCCGGAAGCAACCTCCAGGTAGCCACTGAACAGCTTGCCCTCCCCGCAACGCGGGCAACGGGCGGTCAGCCCGGCCCGGAAGGGGGAGATGTAGGATTCGTTCATGCCTGGCCCCGGATACCTGTTGCCTGAAACGCAGGGGGCCGCGCCGACTTGCTTGCCGACGCGGCCCCCGGTTCGTCAGATGCCTGACGGATCAGCCGTGATAGACCACGCCTCCCGAACCGCCCCACCAGTAGATGCAGCAGAACAGGAACAGCCAGACGGCATCAACGAAGTGCCAGTACCAGGCCGCGGCCTCGAAGCCGAAATGGTGGTCGGTCTTGAAGTGACCCCGCGTGGCGCGGATCAGGCAGACCAGCAGGAAGATGGTGCCGACCAGCACGTGGAAACCGTGGAAGCCGGTGGCCATGAAGAAGGTCGCGCCATAGATGCCGCCGCTGAAGCTGAACGGCGCATGGGCATACTCGTAGGCCTGGACGACGCTGAACAGCGCGCCCAGCACGACCGTGCAGATCAGGCCGTTGACCAGTCCCTTGCGGTCACCATGCACCAGCGCGTGATGCGCCCAGGTGACCGTGGTGCCGGACAGCAGCAGGATGACCGTGTTCAGGAAGGGCAGGTGCCAGGGATCGAAGACCTCGATCCCCTCCGGCGGCCACTGGCCACCCATGGCGTCGGTCGGGAACAGCGCGGCATTGAAGAAGGCCCAGAACCAGGCGACGAAGAACATGACCTCCGACGCGATGAACAGGACCATGCCGTAGCGGTGATGCAGCTGCACCACCGGGGTGTGATCGCCCTTGTGCTCCGCCTCGACGACGACATCGCGCCACCAGACATACATGGTGTAGGCAATGCCCAGCATGCCGACCCAGAAGATGATCCCCTCGACCATCCCCTCGCCCTCGGGCGCGTGCATCGACGTGATCGCACCGACGGCCATCACGAAGGCCGAGATCGAACCCACGACCGGCCACGGACTTGGATCTACCAGATGGTAGTCATGATTCTTGGCGTGTGCGTCTGCCATTTTCCAGCTCCCTAACCCTCGCCATTCATTTCTGAACGGCACTCACCTGGATCGTTGACGTTTCGGCCTGCTCGGCCGGCTTCTCGAAGAACGTGTAGGACAGGGTGATCAGCTTCACCTCGTCCGCGTTGCTGTCGGCTTCCATCTCCGGGTCCACGAAGAACTGGACCGGCATGTCCACCGTCTGTCCCGGCTCCAGCACCTGTTCGGTGAAGCAGAAACAGTCGATCTTGTTGAAATAGTACCCGACCTTCAGCGGCGTCACGTTGAAGGTGGCGGTTCCCACGACCGTGCGGTCGGTATTGTTCGTGGCCCGGTAGAAGGCGATGGCCGTTTCCCCGGTGCGCACCTTCAGCTCGCGCTGCGCCGGGCGGAAGTCCCACGGCATGTCGCGCGCGACGTTGGCATCGAACTGCACGGTCACCATGCGCTCGCCCAGGTGATCCGAAGCGGCATCTGCCTGCTGCGTGGTGCCGCCATAGCCGGTGACGCGGCAGAACAGGTCGTACAGCGGCACGGCCGCGTAGGATGCGCCCAGCATCAGGCCGACCATGCCGAGGCATGCCAGCACCAGCCGACGGTTGCGCCGCTGGGCGGGGGCGGGACGATCACTCATCGACCGATCTCCACGTCCATCTGCGGAATGACGCCGTCCGTCATCTTCACCACGGATCCGACGAAGATCAGGATCACGAAGGCGGCGAGGGCAAGCGCGATGGCGCGGTTGCGGCCGTGGCGGCGCTTCTCGTCTTCGGGGGTCAGGGCCATGGCGCTCATCCCGCCTGCAGCAGGGCAGGGCCGAACGGCAGCAGCGCGAACAGCACGAACAGGTACAGGATCGAGAAACCGAACAGGCGTCCGGCCCAGCGATAGGTGCCCTCGGCCTCCCGCAGCACCATCACGGCCATGCCGAGGAAGATGGTACCCAGCACGGCAGCGCCTGCGAGGTAGGCCAGGCCACCGATGCCGAACCAGAGCGGCGTGAAGGACGCGGCCAGCATCAGGATGCTGTAGCCGAGGATCTGGCGGCGGGTCGACGCCTCGCCCCGGACCACCGGCAGCATGGGCACACCGGCCTGCGCATAGTCACCGCTGCGGAACAGGGCCAGGGCCCAGAAGTGAGGCGGGGTCCACATGAAGATCAGCAGGAACATGGTCCAGGCCGGAAGCTCCAGCCCACCGGTCACTGCCGCCCAGCCGATCACCGGGGGAAACGCGCCGGCGGCACCGCCAATGACGATGTTCTGCACCGTCAGGCGCTTCAGCCACATGGTGTAGACCACCACGTAGAAGAAGATGGTGAAGGCCAGCAGCCCGGCCGCAGCCAGGTTGACCAGCAGACCCATCGTGAAGACCGATGCGGCCGCCAGGAACAGGCCGAAGGTGAGGGCCTCGTGCGGGGCGATGCGGCCTTCCGGGATCGGGCGCAGCCGCGTCCGCTCCATCACCGCGTCGATGTCCGCGTCGAACCACATGTTCATCGCGCCGGACGCCCCGGCACCCACCGCGATGCAGATCAGCGCGATGATCGCGGTCGCCGGATGGATGGCACCGGGTGCCACCACCACGCCGATCAGGCCGGTGAAGAGCACGAGCGACATCACCCGCGGCTTCAGCAGGGCGAAGTAATCGCCCGCACTGGCCTGACGCACGGCGCTGTAGCCGCCTTCGTCGGATGAATAGGTGATGTCGCTCATCATGCTCTGCCGATACCTGAACGGTTGCTTTCCGGATCAGCCCTGCTGGCGCTCACGCACCACGGGCAGGTCCTCGTACTGATGGAACGGCGGCGGGGAGGGCAGGGTCCACTCCAGCGTCGTCGCACCTTCGCCCCACGGATTGTCGCCGACCTTGCGCTTGGCCATGAAGGCTTCCACGACACCGAACAGGAAGACGATCACGCCGAGACCGGCAATGTAGGCACCCCAGGACGAGACCTCGTTCCAGCCGGAATAGGCTTCCGGGTAGTCCGGAATACGACGCGGCATGCCGGCCAGGCCCAGGAAGTGCTGCGGGAAGAACAGGATGTTCACGCCGATGAAGGTCACCCAGAAGTGGGTCTTGCCCCAGAATTCCGAGTACATGTAGCCGGACATCTTCGGGAACCAGTAGTACCAGGCCGCGAAGATCGCGAACACGGCACCCATGGACAGCACGTAGTGGAAGTGCGCGACCACGTAGTAGGTGTCATGCAGCGCATTGTCGACACCGGCATTGGCCAGCACCACGCCCGTCACACCGCCCAGGGTGAACAGGAAGATGAAGCCGATGGCCCATACCATGGGCGTGCGGAAGGAGATGGAGCCGCCCCACATGGTGGCGATCCAGCTGAAGATCTTCACGCCCGTCGGCACCGCGATGACCATGGTCGCCGCGGTGAAGTAGGCCCGCGTGTCCACGTCCAGGCCCACGGTGTACATGTGGTGCGCCCAGACGACGAAGCCGACGACACCGATCGCGACCATGGCGTAGGCCATGCCGAGATAGCCGAAGACGGGCTTCCTGGAGAAGGTCGACACGATGTGGCTGATGATGCCGAAGGCCGGCAGGATCAGGATGTAGACCTCCGGGTGGCCGAAGAACCAGAACAGGTGCTGGAACAGGATCGGGTCACCGCCCATTTCCGCCACGAAGAAGCCGGTGCCGAAGTTGCGGTCGGTCAGCAGCATGGTGATGGCACCCGCCAGGACCGGCAGCGACAGCAGCAGCAGGAACGCGGTGATCAGCACCGACCAGGCGAACAGCGGCATGCGGTGCAGGGTCATGCCCGGTGCGCGCATGTTGAAGATCGTGGTGATGAAGTTGATCGCGCCCAGGATGGAGGAGGCACCGGCGATGTGCAGCGCCAGGATGGCGAAGTCCATCGCCATGCCCGGATGCCCGAGACCGGAGCTGAGCGGCGGGTAGATCACCCAGCCTGCACCGACACCGTCGCCACCGGCCGGACCGGGCACGAAGGTGGAGATGACCAGCAGGCCCAGCGCCACGGGCAGCAGCCAGAAGGAGATGTTGTTCATGCGCGGGAACGCCATGTCGGGCGCCCCGATCATCAGCGGCACGAACCAGTTGCCGAAGCCGCCGATCAGCGCCGGCATCACCATGAAGAAGATCATGATCAGGCCATGGGCCGTGATCAGCACGTTGAACAGGTGGTGGTCGCCACCCAGGATGCCGTCACCCGGCGAATGCAGTTCCATGCGCATGGCCATGGACATGCCACCACCGATGATCCCCGCGAGGATCGCGAAGATCAGGTACATCGTGCCGATGTCCTTGTGGTTGGTGGAATAGACGTAGCGCTTCCAACCGCGCGGATTGCCGTGGCTGTCGACGGACTTGCCGATGTAGCTCATCTCTTCGGCCCTTTCTGTATCTTCGTTTCCGGACGCGGCGGATCAGTCGTTGGTGACGCGGGCGATATCAACGGGCTTCTGCTCGATGCCCAGGCTCGCCTGCTGGGTCTTCACCCAGGCGTCGAATTCGGCCTGCGGCACCGCCTTGACCATGATCGGCATGAAGCCGTGGTTGCGACCGCAGAGTTCGGAACACTGGCCGTAGTACATTCCCGGCTCCTCGATGTAGAGGGGCAGGTGGTTGACCCGGCCCGGCCAGGCATCGGTCTTGTGGCCGTTGGCCGGCAGCGCCCAGGCGTGGCCGACGTCAGCCGAGGTGACCAGCACCTGGATGTTGGTCTTCACCGGAATGACCACGGCGGTGTCAGTGGTCAGCAGGCGCGGCTCACCCGGCTGCAGTTCCTCGTCCGGCTTCAGGTAGGCCTCGAAGTAGAAGCCGCCATGATCGGGATATTCGTAGCCCCAGTACCACTGGTAGCCGGTGACCTTCAGCGTCATCTCGGCTTCGGTCACGTCGTCGGACTGGTACAACAGCTGGAACGACGGAATCGCCACGATGACCAGGATCAGCACCGGCACGACGGTCCAGACGATCTCGATGACCGTGTTGTGCGACGTCCGGGACGGGACCGGGTTCGCCTTCTCGTTGAAGCGGACCATGACCCAGATCAGCAGCGCCAGCACGAACAGCGTGATCAGGATGATGATCACCAGCAGCAGGTCGTGAAAGTCGACAACGCTCTGCATCAGCGGCGATGCCGCTTCCTGCAGGTTCAGCTGCCAGGGCGACGCCTTGCCCAACTCGGCCGCAGCCTGTCCTGTCACCGCGAACAGCCCCGTCACCGCGAACAGGCCCATCATCATCAGAATGAAACGTTTCACGCGTTCCGCTCCCTCAATCCATTTGGCACGTGGATACCGACCATTCCGGCATCCCGTCTGCCGGTATCCCAACCGGTTGCCCGCGACCCCAAGCGGTTCGACAACCAGCAAAAAAGCACTGCGAACTATAGACGGGCCGGACCTTAGTCCCGAGTCACGTGGCACCACAGGGGCGATATGTCGCATAATCCTGAAGGGGGCTGCAGCCCGCGGAAACCCTCGGCTCAGGCCCTTTCGGAGGGGGGTGGAACGGGGGCTTTCGCAGCCCCCAGATAACGCCCCATTTCCCGGTCCAGATGGTCCGCCATCAGACGCACCGGCAGGCTGTTGCGCATGTCGCCATGCATGGCCCGCCAGACCTCCAGCCGGAAGTCCACGAGGTCGGGCAGCACGCGCACCAGTTCCGGGTCCCGTTCCGCCAGCGGGACCTGGCAGCCGCCAATGCCGAATCCCGCCCTGACCAGCGCCACCTGGACCGATTCGACATCGACCCGGACCGCGAAGTCCCGTCGCGAGATCTCCAGCCCGACATGGCGCATGGCGCGTTCCAGGAACGGGGCGGTGTCATAGCCGATCACCCGGTGTCCGCGCAGGGCCTCGAAACTGTCGGGAACGCCGAACCGGTCCAGGTAGTCGCGACGGGCGAACAGGCCGACAGCGACCGTGCCCAGCATCCGCGCGACCAGTCCGGTCTGCGACGGCCGGGCCATGCGGATGGCGATATCGGCTTCCCGCGTCAGCAGGTTCAGCGGCGCGTCGGAGAGCACAAGTTCGATGTCGATGGACGGATGCCGGTCGCGGAAGCTGGACAGCATCGGCGGCAGCACCTCGGCGCCGACGAACTGGCTGACGGTCAACCGCACCGTGCCCTCCGCCTCCCCCTGCGTGCCGCTTCCCGCGCGGACCAGCGTGGCCGCCGCGGCCTCCATCGCCTCCGCATGCGGGCGCAGCGCCAGCGCCGTGCCGGTCGGGGTCAGGCCGTTGCGGGCGCGGGTGAACAGCCGCGCGTCGAGTGCCTGCTCCATCTGGTCGATGTGACGGCCGATGGTCGGCTGGGTCAGCCCCAGTTCACGCGCGGCAGCCGACAGCGATCCGGTCCTGAGCACGGCGAGAAAGCTTCGGCAGGTGTCCCACGAGAAATCCATACATCAATGTATGGAATGCAAACGCATATGCGCAATTATCTTATGAAGGGATTGGTCCCATCCTTGTCTTCAGCAACTGATGCCTCGAGGAAGGAGAGAGACCATGACCCGACATGTCCTGATCATTGGTGCCACCGGCGGCGCAGGCGCGGCCCTGGCCACGGCCTGCAGCCGCGAGGGCTGGCACGTCAGCGCGCTGACCCGGCGCGCGGTCGACAACCGCCCGGAGCGCCCGGCGATCCGCTGGATCGAGGGCGATGCGATGCAGCCCGATGACGTGCTGAGGGCAGCGAGGGGTGTCGACGTGATCTTCCACGGTGCCAATCCGCCGGGTTACCGCAACTGGCCGAGGACCGCGCCTGCCATGCTGGCCAACAGCATCGCCGCCGCCAGGCAGGTCGGTGCGCGACTGGTCCTGCCCGGCAACATCTACAATTTCGGCCCGGATGCCTTTCCGCTGTTGCGGGAGGGGGCAGCGCAGCATCCGGTCAGCGTGAAGGGAGAGGTGCGGCGACAGATGGAGGCGATGCTGGCAGACGCCTGCGGGCAGGGGCTGCGTGCCATCGTGCTCCGGGCCGGGGATTTCTTCGGGCCGCATGCGCCCGCCTCCTGGCTGACCAACGGCATGATTTCTCCCGGAAGGCGGGTGAGGCTGGTGCGTGATCCCGGCACCGCCGGTGTCGGCCATGCCTGGGTCTACCTGCCGGACCTGGCGGAGACGATTGTCCGCCTGCTGCGCGTGGAGGACCGGCTGCGCGACCTGGAGACCGTGCACATGGCCGGTCACTGGTTCGATGACGGACGGGACTTCGCGCGGGCCGTGGCAGATGCAGGGGGTGTTCCGGGGGCGAAGGTCAGGTCCTTGCCATGGTGGGTGATCTCCCTGCTTTCACCGATCCTGCCGCTGTGCCGGGAACTGCGGGAGATGCGCTATCTCTGGCAGACCCCGATCGCACTGGACAATGCGCGCCTGCGCGACCTGATCGGGGAGGAACCGCGCACCCCGCTGCCTGCCGCGCTGCACGTGACGCTGCAGGGACTGGGCTGCCTGAAACCGGAGGCTCAGGCGCCCAGCGCGGCCTCCACCCCCGCCGCGACCTGAAACAGCACCCTGTCATGGTTCTGCAGCCCGGTGAGCATCAGCCCCACCGGTGCCTCGCCGGGGCGGTGACAGGGCAGGCTGATCGACGGGCAGTTCAGGAAGTTGCCGACACTCGGGTTGCGCAGGCAGAGCAGGTTCAGCGTTGCGTAGGTGTCGTCATCACCGTCGAAGACCGCCAGGGCGGGGGGAATGATCGGCGTTGTCGGCATCAGCATGGCGTCGAAGCCGCGCATTGCCGCCGCGACCGACTGCATCATCGCCTGCCGGGCCTGCATCAGGTCGATGTAGTCGGCGGCGCTGATGGCCTCGCCACGGCGAATGCGACCGATGACCCTCGGGTCGTAGTCGGCACCGCGCCGCTCCATCAGCGCACGGTGCCAGGCGAAGGAATCGGCTGCCGCGAAACCGCCCGCCGCGTTCAGTCCCGGCAACCGGTCCAGCTCCGGCAGTTCGGCGTCGACGATGCGCGCCCCGGCATCGGCCAGTCGCTGCCGCGCGTCTGCGAACGCGGCGGCGACCGTCGCGTCCATGCCATCCAGCACGTAGTTGGTCGGGGCCAGGAAGGTCATGGTCCGGGGGTCGCGCGCGCTCTCCGAGCGGCCGCTTCCGCCGGCCAGTATGTTGTCCAGCCGGGCGCAGCAGTCGACCGTCCGCGCCAGCGGGCCGATGGAATCGAGAGAATGGGACAACGGTGTCGCGCCGGTCAGTGGCACGCGGGACTGGGTCGGCTTGAACCCGGTGATGCCGCAGAACGCCGCCGGGATGCGGCATGATCCGCCGGTGTCGGTGCCGAGGGTCGCTGCCGCCATGCCATCGGCGACGCTGACCGCCCCGCCGGAGGTGGAGCCGCCCGGAATCCGCCCTGTCTCGCGGTCCCACGGCGAAAGCGGCGTGCCGTGGTGCGGGTTCAGGCCCAGCCCGGAATAGGCGAACTCCGTCATCACGGTCCGCCCGATGATCACCAGACCGGCCCGGCGCAGCCGCTCCACCGCGGGCGCGTCAGCGGCGGCGGGGGCAGTGTCGTCCAGTGCCCGCGATCCGGCCGTGGTGACGTGGCCCTGCTCATCGAACAGGTCCTTGATGGTGAAGGGGATACCGGCCAGGGGACGGACTTCGCGCCCCGCCTTGCGCAGGGCATCGACGGCCGCTGCCTCGGCGCGGGCGCGTTCCGCGTGCAGGGCCATCACCGCCACCGGACCCTGGCCCCGCGTGGCGGCATCCAGTGCCTGCTCCACCAGTTCCGTCGCCGTTGTCTCGCCCGCCGCCAGCGCCGCCGCGATCGTTGCCAGACCCTGATTCAGCATTTCCGCATTCCCCCATCCTGGACGCCGATGATCTTGCATGGCCTTAACCGCTTCTCAACCGCTCTCTGCCAGGCTGGTGCCATGTCCGGTTCCCAAGAGCTTCAGGTCCTGATCGCGCGCACGGCGGAAGAGGTACGTGCCATCCAGGAATTGCGCTACCGCGTGCTGGTCGAGGGCATGGGGCGCAACGTCGCCTTCACAGACCGGGAGGCGAAGCGGGTCGATGACCCGGCGGACCGCGGGGCACTGCACATCTATCTCACCCATGCGGGGCGCACCGCCGCTGCCGTACGCGTCATAGCCGGGCCGCTGTCGGCCATGCCTGCGCTGGCGCGGGAACGGCTGTCGATGGGCGCGTTCAGGGAGCTTTCCGACCCCACCGTATCGCTGACCGAACACCTGGTCGTGGATCCGGACGTGCCGGACAGCCGCATGACCCGGCTGCTGATGTCGGCGGCATACAAGATCGCGACGGCGAAGAAGAGCCTGTTCGACTTCACCCATGCCACCGCCTCGGAGATCGCGCTGCTGGAGCGGCTGGGATACCGCCGCCTGGGCAGCAGCTTCGAGGACGAATCGGGCGGCATGCGCACCCCGATGGTCCTGCCCACCGGCGACCTGGGACACATGGCGCAGGTGAAGTCTCCCTACCAGTCCATTGCCCGCACCCTGGACCACCAGCCGGAGGCGGTGAACTGGTTCCGGCGTACCTTCCCGGCGGCGGACAATGCCCATCCGGCCTCCATGGACGAGGAAGCCTTCTGGTCCATGCTGACGCGGAAGCTCAACCAGGTGCCGCACCATGGTGTGCCGCTGCTGGTCGGGCTGGAGTTCCGGGACGCCTGCCGCTTCCTGAAGCTGGCAACGGTGGTGGACTGCGCCGAGCACCAGAAGATCGTCGCCAAGGGTGATGTCGGGAACGAACTCTACGTACTGCTCTCCGGCGCGGTCGAGGTACGGGACGGCAAGCGTCGCGTCGCCTCCTTCGGTCGTGGCGCGATCTTCGGCGAGATGGCCTACCTGAACGCCGCGCCGCGCACCGCCGACGTGGTGGCGATTGAACCGTCGGAACTGCTGATCCTCACCCAGGACACGATGCAGAAGGCGATGGACAGCATGCCCGCCGTCGCCGCCCGGATCCTGCACAACCTGTCTCTGATCCTGGTGGAGCGGCTGCAGGAGACCACGACGCGCTACGTGAAGAGCCGCAACGAGCAGGCGGCCGCCTGAACGGTCACTGAACGGCTCCAGCGCAGCTTTCCGGGCAACTCCCCGGGCAACGCCCCCGGCAACCCCGCCATTCACCTGAAACGTCTGGACCCCTGATTGTCCGGCCACCTATGATTCCGCCCGTGATGCGATGACGCATTCTGGGGAGGGAAAGCATGACCGACTGGCGGCAGACTGCGCCGGACTGGTTCCGCGCGGCCGTTGAAAGCCCGTGGGAGAAGCGATTCGTCGACAGTGACGGGGTGAAGGTGCATTACCGGCTGCGTGGCGCGGCAGGCGCACCGGGAATCGTGCTCTGTCATGGCAATGCCGCCCATTCCGGCTGGTGGGACTTCATCGCACCGGCGATTGCCGAGACCCACCGGGTGGCCGCGATGGACTTCGCCGGGATGGGGGATTCGGAGGAACGGCGCACCGCCACGCCCGAAGCCTTCGCCAACGACATCGCCAGCGTGATCGCCGATGCCGGGTTCGACGCGCCGCCACTGCTGATCGGCCACAGCTTCGGCGGTGGCATGTCGATGTTCCTGGCGGAGACCCGGCCCGAACTGATCCGCGGCCTCGTCATGATGGATTCGCCGATCTACCCGCCGCCGGAGATCGCCGGCGCACGCCCCGCGCCGCCGAAGATCGCACCACGCCGCTATCCGAAACGGGAGATCGCGCTGGAACGGTTCAGGCTGATCCCGGAACAGCCGGTGGTGAACGCCTGGGCCGTGAACTACATTGCCGATACCGGCATCATGGAGACCCCGCGCGGCTGGATCTGGAAGGCCCGCACCAACATCTTCGGCCACCCCGCGTTCGGCGAGAGCTACTGGCAGGACCAGCGCGACCGCTTCCCCCGCGTCTCCGTGCCGTTGCATGTCGTCTGGGGCAGCCTCAGCGCCCTCTGCACGCCGGACACCATGGCCTACATGCGCTCCGTCGCCCCCGCCGGCACCAGCTTCGTCGAGATGCCCGACGCCTACCACCACGTCCTGCTCGACCAGCCCGAGGAGACCATCCGCATCATCCGAGAGATCGCGGCGCGCTAGGCTTCGGGTTTCGCGGGAGTTGAACGATCCCGAATCTCGTTTCTTCTCGCGGTGGAGTAAGCCTCTTCCCGTTCATCAATGATATTGAGCTTGGCATTCCTGTCGCGGCGCCAGACCTGCATCGTGATTTCGTTGGTCAGGATGACAATCCCCAGTATCAGCCGCAGCAAATCGTCCGGAATATCCAGACCGAAAGGGTTGTCCGGGCGGGACAGGATAAGGATGGTGGTGAAGCAGACCATCATCAGTCCAATTCGTTCGACCTGTGGCCTGAAGACCCAGTACTGCAATGCCACATGACGCCGCTGCATGATGAACTTGGCTCGCTGGTCAAGGTCGGGATCAGGATCGAAAGACGAGTTCGAGAAGTACTTGAGCATGTTCTTCCGCAACAGACTGTTGCCGATTGCATCCTGGATGTTCAGGAACAACGCGATGAGACAGAAATTCTGAACGTCATCGATGAACCAAGTGAGCAGGAAGAAACAGGCAATGATGCCGACACTAAGTATCGCGACCCGGAACTTGCCGGACGCGATACCCCAATCCGGTTCACCGGACTCGCGGGAGAACAACGAGTTGAGTATCTCAATCTCGTTCTTTACCGATTTCCTGAACACCCAGAACCACAGGAACACGCATCCGAAGAACAGCAGGTCCGGCCACTTGTCCAGAACGAAGGGGGCAATATTCGCCCAGAACGATGCAAGAAAGAGCTTCTCAAGACTGAAATCGGAGAAGCCAAAATATTCCGAAACTGACAGCTTGCTGGAGAATATGATCGAGAAGAATCCAAGATTGATGATCAAATCTGAGACTCCTCGATAGAGCCTTAAGGTCTCGATCGCGGTGCGCTTCTTCCGGGCCATCCAGTTACGACGCCGTTTCCTGTCTCTTTTGTCTCGTGCGGGCCAAGATTATGCAGGCTAGCCACGCAAGTGTGAGTTTGATTCGTCTTTGCTGTGGGGCCAAGTACAAACGTCTTGCCACCCTTGCTTTGCCGACGCATGACACTGTCGCATCCTGAGCATGTTGCACCGCCCAATTCGCATGTTAACAATTGTCCGTTCTTCTCTCGAAGAACGTTGAGTCGAAAATTGGCTTGATCTCAGGGCAGGGTGAAAATCCCGACCGGCGGTAAGTGCCGGGTCCAGTGATGGACCGGTACGGAGCCCGCGAGCGCCCGGACAGCAACACGCAGTCTTCTGCGTGGCCGTCCGGGGTCAGCAGACCCGGTGTGATTCCGGGGCCGACGGTAACAGTCCGGATGGGAGAGATGCAGCCAGCATGTGTCGGTGGGAGAGGTGCGTCCGCGCGCCTTGTCCGTCGTCCATGTGTCGCCGTGCGGTATCCGGTTCCCTTCGGGGGCGGGCGCCCTCGCGACCTGTTGCCCTGGGTCCGGCCGTCATGCCTGGAGGAGGGCAACGTGCAGACACTGGGTTACCAATCATTGCTGGATCAGTTCGGAACCGCCATCGCGCGGGTCGATGCCGCGATTGCGGCGCTGGGGCAGGGGCGCGGCATCCTGATCGTGGATGACGAGGACCGGGAGAACGAGGGCGACCTGGTCTTCGCCGCCGAAACGGTGAGCGAGCGCCAGATGGCGATGCTGATCCGGGAGTGCAGCGGCATCGTCTGCCTGCCGATGCGCGGCCACCTGATCGACCGGCTGGGGCTGGAACCCATGGTCACCCGCAACACCTCCCGCATGGGCACGGCCTTCACGGTGTCCATCGAGGCGCGGGAGGGTGTCACCACCGGCGTCTCGGCGGCGGATCGCGTCACCACGGTCCGTGCCGCCATCGCACCGCAGGCCCGCGCCACGGACCTGGCCAGTCCGGGTCACGTCTTCCCGCTGCGTGCCGCCGATGGCGGTGTCCGGGTGCGGCGCGGCCATACGGAAGCCTCCGTCGACCTGGTGGAACTGGCCGGGTTCAAGCCTGCGGCGGTGCTGTGCGAACTGGCCAACCCCGATGGCAGCATGGCGCGGCTGCCGGAGATCACGGAGTTCGCCCGTCGCCACCAGATGCCGGTGGTCGCCATCGAGGACATGATCAGGTGGCAGGAGGAGCGGGAGTCGGGCTCGCGGTCATGAGCGGCCTGGCAGCGCGTATCAGCCGGTTGCCGCGCGCTGCCGCCCCTCCAGCGCGAAGACCGCTGCCGCCAGCAGGGTCATGGCGAGCATGATCACCGGGTAGGTCAGCACCGGGAACTGTTCCTGGTACAGGCCGACAAGCGCGCTGCCCGCGGCGGCCCCGCCCATCTGCAGGAAGCCCATCATGGCCGATGCGGTTCCGGCGCGGTCGGGGAAGGACTGCAGCGCGTTGGCCATGGCGGTCGGAAGGAAGATGCCCAGCCCGGTGACGAAGATCACCACCGACAGGTTGAAGCCGTGCTTGTGGACAATGTCGAGCAGGGGCAGCAGGACGCCGATGGCGGTCCCACCGATCACCACCGCCAGGCCCAGGTTGCAGATCTGCACGCTGCTGACCCTGCCCGTCAGCCGGCTGACCGCGAAGCCGCCGATGGCGAAACCGATGGAGGCGAGCGGCGGGTAGAAGCCGTACTCCTTCGGTGTCACGCCCAGGATGTCGATGTAGAGGTTGGGAGACCCACCGAAGAAGGCGAACATGGCCCCGAAGATGAAGCCGTTGGCCAGCGCATAGCGTCGGAAGAGGGAGGATTTCAGCACGATGCCATAGCCCCGGAAGACCGATACCAGGTCCAGTCTCGGCAGCGGCGTGTGCAGCGTTTCCGGGATGCGGCGCAGCATCCACAGGAACACGACAAGCCCGGCCACGCCGGTCAGCACGAAGATCCAGCGCCAGCCCGCATATGCCTCGATGATGCCGCCGACAAAGGGCGACAGGCCGGGGACGAGGGCGAAGAAGATGCTGACCAGCGCCATCACCCGCTGCAACTGGTCGCCTTCGAAGCTGTCGCGCACCACGGCCCTGGCCACAACCAGGCTGGCGGCCCCGCCCACGGCCTGCACCACCCGGCCCAGGATCAGCACGTCCATGCCGGGGGCGAGCACGCAGACCACGGAACCGATGGCGTAGACCAGCGTGCCGTAGATCAGCAGTGGCCTGCGCCCGAAACGGTCGGACACCGGGCCGTAGAAGAGCTGCATGATGGCGAAGCTGACCAGGTAGGCGGTCAGGGTAAGCTGCGCCAGCGTGTCGGTGGAGGCGAACTCGTCACGGATGGCGGGCAGCGACGGCAGGTAGACATTGGTCGCGAACTGTCCCAGCGCCATCAGCGCGGCAAGCAGGGCGATCATCAGCGCGGTCGCCTCGATCCTGCCCGGACGGGCGGTGGTGTCGGTCATGGAATTTCCTCGGCGCGGGCAGGCGCAGCAGAGATGTCGCGCTTCACCCCGCCGGTCAAGCGAGCCGATGCTCCGGCGCGGAACGCAGGGCCTATTCGCGGATCACCTTGATGCGCTGTCCCGCCTGCAGACCCTCATCCGGTCCCAGCGCGTTGATGGTGCGGAACCGTTCCTCATCGAAGCCGTCGATGTTCATCTGCCGCGCAAGCCCGGAGACCGTGTCGCCGGGACGGACCGTGTAGGCGAAGACGCGCAGCGGCTTGAACTCGGCCGCCTCCGCCTCCGTCAGGGCGCGGAAGCTGTAGATCGTGTCCTCGAACATCCTGGCATAGCGTCCGGCGACCTGTGTCGGCGCCGCCAGCAGGAAGCGGAAGATCTGGGTCTCCGAGAAGCGGATCGCAGCGATCTTCGCCTCGAACTGCTGCCCGTTCTGCGCGGTCATGAACACGGTGGCCGTCGCGGCGGGGAAACCGCCGATCCGGGTGGTGCGCAGTTCCCCGCCACGGGCACCCCGCGCCCACTTGCGGCTGATGTAGCTCGCCATGTCGGAATACTGCGCCACCGCGTTCCGGTCGGTTTCCCGGTCGAAGGCCACCCGCGTGCCATCCGGCCCCGCCGCCAGCACCGCGTCGGGCAGGTTGTCGAGCTTGAATCCGTCCGGCACCTGGAAGGCGAAGCGCAGGTTGGGATGCACGAAACGGGTTCCGCGCGCGAAGCCCTGGGCCGGGCTGTCGCCATAGACCATGCCGGAGATGGCGCTCAGGTAGCGGTCACGGCCCACCACCGGGTTCTGCACGGTGGGGCCGGTCTTCGCCAGCTGCACCGTGTTGGCGACCCGTTCTGGAGTCTGCGGGTGGGTCTGGAAGAAGTTGAAGCCCTGCGCCTCCTGGCCGCTGACCTTGGCCAGCAGGTCGCTGTGGCGGCCGATGGCCTCCAGCGAGTGCGCCATGCCCATCGTGTCGTAACCGGTGCGCCCGAGATAGCGCACGCCAAGCTGGTCGGCCTCCCGTTCATTGTCCCGGCTGTAGCTGGCAAGGAAGCCCTGCGCGGCGACCTGGCCGAGCTGTGCCACCTGGCGGTTGCCGGTCAGGATCCCGACACCGGTGGCAAGGATGTTGGCAATGGTACCCCGGGTCTGCCGGCGCGCGCCGTGCCGGGCGGTGACATGCCCGATCTCGTGTCCCATGACACCGGCCAGTTCGGCCTCGTCACTCAGCAGCGTCAGCAGGCCACGGGTGACATAGACATAGCCGCCCGGCAGCGCGAACGCGTTAACCACCGGCGAATCCAGCAAGGTGAAGGTGAAGGTGTCGGCGGGAAGTTCCGCATTCTGGGCAAGGCTCTGCCCGATGGAATTGACGTACTGCTTCAGCTCGGCATCGCCATACTCACCACCGAATTCGGCCACCACCTTCGGATGTTCCTGCGCCCCGATGGCCCGTTCCTGGGCAGGGGTGACGGTAGTCAGCTCGCTCTCGCCCGTGGCCGGGTTGGTGACCGTCGTGCAGGCGGCCGTCAGCGCCAGGGCCGCGATGGGCAGCCAGGCCGCGATGGACTTCCAGATACGCATTGTCACGCCACTACTCTCGTTCTGTTTCGACTGCCCGCTCCGGTCGCTCGATCTGCTCCGGATGCGTGGCCTCGATCATAGGTCCGTTGCGATTGCGGAGCCAGCCGCGCACACGCACACTTGTACCGGACCATGCTGCCGGGTCCAGTCCTGCGGCTCGGAACGCCTTCATGGCGCGGCGGTCGATCATGACGGTGAAATCGGTGCGCCAGTCCGCGCCGAAGTTCAGGTAGACCGTGCCCCGCACGTCCGCCGCATCGACGATCCGACCCTCGACCAGCTGGAACGTGCCGATCAGACCGGAAAGCTGCTCCGGTTCCGGCGCCTGCAGGGCATAGAAGGGATGGCTCCAGATGCCGAAGCGCGCCGCACGGGCTTCCTGCTCCAGCGCCAGCATCTCGTCGATCAGTGCGGTGTTGTCCGGAAACGAGTAGACCCGTGCCAGGCCGAGCCGCAGCATCTCGCCCTGCAGCCAGATGCCGCCTTCGGAGACCAGGTGCGCCAGCGCCCGGCTGTGCCGGTCCATGCGACGGCCGCCGAAATGCGGTGTGAAACGCCGGTCCCGGACCAGCGCCTGCAGTGTCGCCTTCGCCTCCTCCGACAGCGGCCAGGCCCGAAATCCCGCCCGGCCAAGCGGAAGCTTCGGTGCCTGGATGCCGACCATGCGGACTTCCACGCCGGTGTCGAGGATCACCGTGTCGCCGTCCACGACCTCCACCACCCGGCCCGGATCACCGGCGGGCAGGGTTTCCGGCCCGGCAGCCGCGCTGCCCGCCAGCGACGCGACCAGCATCACGAAGATCACCGCCGCCAGGCGAAGCTCCGGCCATCGCGATTGCACATTGCCCTCCATGGGCTTAGGACTGACAGCGGCTGCAGCGGGGACGAGGGGAATCATCATGTCCGGCATTCAATGGGCTTCGGGGCTTCGGGGACTTCGGGCGATCCTGTTCGCGCTGATTGTCACGGTTTTTGCCGCGCCTGCAAATGCGGCCGACCCGTCGGAGGATGGCCCGCTCTACAGCCTGTCCGTCGGGTTCTTCGATGCCATCCAGCGGGAGGATGAGGGACTGGCGGCGCGGATGGAGTACCGCCACGACAAGGGCCTCAGCATCCTCAAGCCCTTTGGCGGCTTCATGGTGAACGACCGGGAGGCCGCGCATGTCTATGCAGGTGTGCTGATCGACTGGTTCCCGTCCGACAACTTCGTCATCACGCCCAGCTTCGCCCCCGGCATCTACATGAAGGGCAACAGCAAGGATCTCGGCTACCCGCTGCAGTTCCGCTCCCAGATCGAGTTCGCCTGGCGTTTCGACGGCGGCACGCGCCTGGGCCTCAGCCTGAACCACATTTCCAATGCAGGGCTCGGCACGCAGAACCCGGGGTCGGAGACCATCGCGCTCAGCCTGATCATGCCGGTCGGGGAGTGGTGGTAGACCTCAGCGGATGAACCGGCGCGGGGCGCGGTCCTTCACGGCATAGCCATAGGCCAGGCCGCAGAACAGCCCGCCAAGGTGTGCCTCCCACGCCACGCCGGTGCCGCCGGAATAGGCCATCAGCAGGTTCATCACGACGACGATGCAGACCATCATCATCATCATCCGCGCCCGCGGGTCGATGTCCCGGTTGCGGTAGAGCAGCACGGCCGCCGTGCCCATCAGTCCATCGACACCACCCGACGCCCCCAGCATCACCCCCTGGCCGTTCAGCACCCAGAAGGTCAATGCGCCGCCAATGGCGCACAGGCAGAAGATCAGCAGGAACATGCCCCCGCCCAGCGTGCGCTCGACATAACTGCCAAGCGCCAGCAGGAACGCGGCGTTGAAGCCCACATGGATCAGGTCCGCGTGGACCAGTGCATAGGTCAGCAGGGTCCAGACATAGGGGATTCCTGCGTCCAGCGCTTCCGGCACGAAGACCAGCAGCGAACCGACGCTGTTCGCCAGGTCATCGGGCATCAGGAAGAAGGCGAGATGGATCAGCAGCAACAGCCCGGCGAGACGGAACGACCAGGGCGGGGCGTTGAACATGGGTTGGCGTGAGGCGCTTGTCATGGCCCCGATATGGCCGTGATCGTCCGCAATGAGAAGGGAAATCTTGGCGCAATCGGCCTCAGGGGGGCTGGCTGTACCCGTCCGGCCCGTGCAGACTGCGCCCGGAACTGAAACATGGACCCGGGGAGGGGTACAGATGCGCGGTGGTGTGATCCGGTTTTCGGAGATGGAACAGGTCATCTTCGGCCAGGCAGCGGCGGACGCGGTGAAGGCGGAGGCCACACGGCTGGACAAGCGGAAGGTCTTCCTGCTGGTCGGCAAGACCATGAACGACACCACGGACGAGGTCGACAGGGTCGCCGCCGCGCTGGGGGACCGCTATGCCGGGCGCTTTGCCGGAATTCCGCCGCACACGCCGCGCGACAAGGTGGTGGAGGCCGCGAATGCCGCGCGGGAGGCCGGGGCCGACCTGCTGGTCACCTTCGGCGGTGGTTCGGTCACCGATGCCGGCAAGGTGATGCAGGTCTGCCTGGAACATGGCGTGACCGACATGGCGGAACTGGATGACTACTGCATCGGCACCACGCCCGACGGCAAGGTGACGATGCCGAAGCTGCGCCCGGCCACCGTCCGGCAGATCACCGTCCCGACCACGCTGTCGGGGGGCGAGTTCAACCCGCTGGGCGGCTGCACCGACCCACGCATCAAGGTGAAGCAGGGCTATCGCCATCCCTCCCTGGTGCCGCTGTCGGTGATCCTCGACCCGGCGCCCACGGTGCACACCCCGGAATGGGTCTGGCTGTCCACCGGTATCCGGGCCGTCGATCATGCGGTGGAGGCGATCTGCAGCCCGCAGACCAATGCCTATTGCGACGGGGCCTCGCTGCACGCGCTGCGCCTGCTGTCGTCGGGCCTGGCAAGGGTGAAGGCCGACCCGTCGGACATGGAGGGACGGCTGGAATGCCTGCAGGGGGCGTGGCTGTCCATGACCGCCGTGACCGCCGGCGTGCCGATGGGCGCCAGCCACGCCATCGGGCACATCCTGGGCGGCACCTGCGACGTGCCGCACGGCTATACCAGCTGCATCATGATGCCGACGGTGCTGCGCTGGAATGCAGAGCAGCCGGAACTGCGGGAGCGCCAGAAGATCATTGCCGAGGCGCTGGGCCAGCCGGGGGCGGAAGCCGGTGACGTGCTGCACGAGCTGATCGACGGGCTCGGCCTGCCGCGCAGCCTGTCGGCGGTCGGTGTCGGGCCGGACCAGTTCGACCTTGTGGCGAAGAACAGCCTGCATGACCGCTGGCTGCACACCAACCCGCGCAAGGTGAACGGCATCGACGATGTGCTGACCCTGCTCAACATGGCGGCGTGAGGTCGCGGCGACAGGGGATGAACTGATCTGTATTGCGTATAGTCAACAATGCGTACTTTACGGAATCGGACCTTCCCATGGCTGACGAGAATCCCCTTGGCCGGAACCTGGAGTTCTTGATCAGCGATGTCGCGCGGCTGATGACCCGCGAATATGACCGCAAGGTCAGGGACCTGAACCTGACCCGGTCCCAGTGGTGGGTGCTGGTCTTCCTGATCCGCTATGACGGTCACAACCAGACCGAACTGGCTGACGTGCTGGATATCGGCAAGGTCGCGCTGGGCGGCCTGCTCGACCGGCTGGAGGCGAAGGGCTGGGTGGAACGCCGCCCCGACCCGTCCGACCGGCGCGCCAAGCGGGTCTTCCTGACGGAAGAGGTGAAACCGCTGATCCGGGAGATGCAGGAGAGGGGGCGCGAGGTCCATCGCCAGCTCACCAGCGGCATGGCGCGGGACGACCAGGAACGGCTCGTCGCCCTGCTGCAGGACGCCAAGGCAAATCTCGCCACCACTGCCTGAACCGGGCCTGAACCGGGCCTGAACCGGGCCGCGCGCCCGAGAAAGTGATCCGGCGGCCGCCGCGAAGCGTCTATCCTTCAGGGCATCCTGAAGGAGGATGAGATGCGGATACGGGTTCTGTCTTTCGTCTTGCTGCTGCTGGCAGCATTCCCCGCGCCGGCCAGCGCCGAAGCGGACGGGAATGCCATCCGTGACGTGATCAGCCGACAGATAGAGGCGTTCCGGGCCGATGACGGCGAGCTGGCCTTCTCCTTCGCCGCCCCGGTCATCCGTTCCAGGTTCGGCACGGCCGAGAACTTCATGACCATGGTGCGCACCGGTTATCCCGACGTGTACCGGCCAAGGGCCGTCGAGTTCCGGGAGCTGAAACCGAACGGCGAGCGGATGGTGCAGGAGGTCTGGTTCCTCGGCACGGGCGGTGATTCGACCATCGGCACCTACATCATGGAGCGCCAGGACGACGGCAGCTGGAAGATCGCCGGTGTCCACATGCGCAGGGCGCCTTCACTGGGCGCCTGAGACACTGCCGAAGATGGTGGCCATGCCGAACGCGGCACTGGACCGCCAGCCTCCACCCTGCTGTCATGCGCCGACACAAGGGGGAGAGAGCCATGAGACTTCAGAAGGCACGTGTCGCACCGCTTCAGGACAACGAGTTCACGGAGGAGCAGCGCGACGCCCTGGACTATTTCATCCGCGAAGGCTGGGTGCTGAACATCTTCCGCACCCTGGCGTGGGCACCGAAGGCGCTGAAGCGTTTCAACCTCTGGGGCGGCTACGTGCTGTCGTCGCGCAATGACCTGAGCCCGCGCGACCGGGAACTGGTGATCCTGCGCACCGGTTTCATGTGCAAGTCCGGCTATGAATGGGCGCAGCACGTGGTGATCGGCAAGGATTGCGGACTGACGGATGCGGAGGTCGCGCGGATCAAGCGTGGTCCGGCCGACCCCGAATGGAGCGACCTCGACCGTGCCATGCTGCAGGCGACGGACGAACTGGTGACGGACCACTTCATCAGCGAGGCGACCTGGAAGGCGCTCTCCGACCTCAGCGACAAGCAGCGGATGGATATCGTCTTCACCGTGGGCCAGTACACGCAGGTCTCCATGATCCTGAACAGCTTCGGCGTTCAGCTCGATGACGGGCTGGAACTGGATCCGGACCTGAAGCGATGAGCGTGGCAGGGCGGCTGGCAGGGAAGGTCGCCCTGGTCTCGGGCGCCGGGCAGACGCCGGGCGAGACCATCGGCAATGGACGCGCCATGGCGCTGCTGTTCGCACGGGCGGGCGCGCGGGTGATCGCTGCCGACCGGGATCTCGACCGCGCCGAGGAAACTGTCGCCATGATCGGCGCGGAAGGCGGCCATGCCAGCGCCGTGCGCTGCGACGTTACCGAGACCTTCGACTGTGTCGGCCTGGTGCAGCAGGCCGTGGGTGCCGAGGGACGGATCGACATCCTGGTCAACAATGTAGGCATCGGCGGTGGCGGCGATGGCCCGGCACACCGGGCAAGCGAGGATGCTGTCGAGCGGATCATGGACGTGAACACGCTGGGGGCATGGCGCATGATCCGCGCGGTGCTGCCGGAGATGCGCGGGCAGGGGGAGGGCAGCATCGTCAACATCTCTTCCCTGGCGGCGCTGGGCGGCGGCAACATGGTGGCCTACGAGATGTCGAAGGCGGCGATGAACCGTCTGACCACCAGCGTGGCGATGGCCAACGCGAAGCACGGCATCCGCTGCAACGCGGTCGCGCCCGGCCTGATGGACACGCCGATGGCCGTCAGCGGCGGTGCCGCAGCGCGTGGGCTGGATACCGCCACGGTGCGGGAGGAACGCAACCGGATGGTCCCCCTGCGCGGCCGGATGGGAACCGCGTGGGACACGGCCCACGCGGCCCTTTTCCTGGCATCGGAGGAGGCCCGTTTCATCACCGGTGCGATCCTGCCCGTCGATGGTGGCGGCGGGGTCAGGATCGGCTGAACGGTTCAGCCGGACCCTTCCCGGCGGATCCGCATGTGCGGTGTGCCGTCGGACCGCCGCTGCGGTGACACGCCATCCGGCCCGACCTGGCTGGTGACGCGCTTCCGCCATGACGAGAAGCTCTCGAACGAGACGACATCCACCGCCTCGTCGAACGAGACACTGATCCGCGTCAGCCGGTCCTTCGAGACCACGTTCACCGAACGCACCTCGCCCCGGAACGGCTGCCCCAGGTACTCACCCTCCACCCGGTCGCCGGGCATCAGGCGCAGGGTGTTCGGGCGCGGCGCAGGGGCGGGCTCGGGCACATGGGCCGCCGCCGTGTTCCAGTCACGGAACCCGTGGCTGCGGGCCACGGCCTCCAGCGCCTGTGCGTGGCTGATGCCCTGGCCGGACTCGGCAAGGGTGGTGCGCAGGCGTCTCGCCTGCTGTTTCAGACTGTCCCTGTGGGACTGGATGAGGTCGGACATGACACGTCTCCGATCACGCACACCGGATCGTTCGAAGGGGTGGGGCCCGTTGTTGCCACCGTTCAGGTGTGCTGAATGGCAGACGTTCCAGAGTCCGGCTTCACCATTGCTGAGCGCAAACGGGCGGCAGGTGCCGGAGACCTGGGCCGCTATATGTTGGCATCGGCACGCCGCGTCAAGTGCGCCAGCCATCCTCGTACCGGACCCTGCCGACATTCACGAACCGACGGATGCGTTCCAGTTCCGCCTCCAGGCGGGCGTCACGCTGGCTGGAGGCGCGCACGCCCGGCTCCCACCAGAGCTTGCGGACCACCAGCGCGTCCTCGTCCGCCTGGCGTTTCATGTCGATCCGACCGACCAGCCGCTCCCCCTCCAGCAGGGGAAAGACGTAGTAGCCGTACTGGCGCTTCTCCGCCGGGGTGAAGACCTCGATGCGGTAGTCGAAACCGAACAGCCGCTCACAGCGCTTGCGGTCCCGGATCAGCGGGTCGAAGGGGCTGAGCACCCGCAGGCGCGGGGGCAGGGCAATGTCGTCCACGTGCGTCTCGAGCACGGAGGGGTCGGCCAGTGCCACGCGCGGCCGTTGCTCCGTCACGCTGCCCACCGTCACGCGGGGATAGCTGCGACCTGCCTCGCTCTCGCTCCACGCCCTCGCCTCCGCGGCCGAGATGATGCCCCAGAACCCTGCGATCTCCCCTGTCGTCGCGATGCCGAGCCGTTCCAGCGCGGACCGGCAGGCCCAGTCGATGAAGACGTCCTCCTCCGGCGGTTCGGCCAGATGCTCCGGCGGCATCACGCGTTCCGTCAGGTCGTAGACCTTCTCGAACCCCTCCCGGTGGCAGACCGACAGGGCACCTGTGCGCCAGTGGAACTCCAGCGCGGTCTTGGAGGGATGCCAGTCCCACCAGCCCCCGGACGGCCGCCCGCCCGGTGCCATGTCGCGTGCCTTGACCGGACCGTTGTCGCGGACATGGCGCAGCACGTCGTCGAACTGCTGCTCGAAACCGGCTTCGCGCCATTTCCGCCAGCGGGCGAGGATTGCCGGACGGTCGCGCAGGAACCGCCGCTGCCACCAGGGGAAGAAGCGGGCAGGGATCACCGATGCATCGTGGGTCCAGTTCTCGAACAGGCTCCGGTCGCGCTCCAGCATCCGCTGCAGCATTCCGGGCCGGTAGGTGTTGTTGCGCGCGAACAGGATCATGTGATGCGCACGTTCCACCGTGGAGATGCTGTCCACCTGGACGAAGCCCATGCGCTCGATCAGTTGCAACAGTCCGTCCAGGTTCACCGCCGACCGGGGATTGTCCGCAAGTTGCTGACGCTGCAGCAGGATCCTGCGCGCGAGAGCCGCATCGACATGTTTCATGAAAGGTCCGTTCCTGATCGCTGGGTCGACGCCGCTGGCTGGAACCAGTGTCCCGGGAGATCCGTTGATTGTCGAGACTGACGGGACACCGCAACCGGTTTTCGAAGGGGCCGAATGCAGGGGTGCCATGCTGATTCTGGTCAAGCCCCGGATTCTAATACAGAATACAACTATGGATAATTGTATCGCGATCGTGTTCTGTTGTGGGTGAGGGAGGCATTATGAGCGGAAGGCCTGTCAGCCGGGTTGGGGGGCATCAGGCTGGCCTTTCATCTGGGGGTGAAATGCCACGGGACTTCATACGTTCGGCAGTCTTCGGTGACCTGAAGCATGCGGGACTGAAATCGGCCTACGCGCAGGCATACCTGGACTGGCGCGACGCCCATACCCCGGTCGGACTGCCACCCCGTTCCATGATCGGCCCTTCCTGGCTCGGGCGCCTGGTCAGTTCGTCGCTTCTGCTGCAGGTGGAAGGTGATGATCTGCGGCACAGGATCTGCGGCGAACTGTTCCTCAACCGCAATGGCCGGTTCGATCCCACCGGATTGCTGCTGTCCGACATGGCGAAGTCCCGACCCGTGGCGCGCCTGCTGCTGCCGAACTACCAGCGGGTCCTGCGGGATGCGGTGCCGGCACTGATCGGCCTGCGCTACCAGACCGTGAGAGAACAGGTCCGGGATTGCGATCTGCTGGTGCTTCCCTTCGGGCCGTCGCCGGATGGAGGCAGGGACGTGGCCTTTGTCCTCAGCATCTATCACTTCCTGCCGACCACCGCCGAAGGCCTCTGAAGGCACCGCGTGACGACCTCAGACGTGCTGGCCGCCATTGATGTGGACTTCCGCGCCGGTAACGTAGCTCGCCTGCGGTGAGCAGAGGAAATAGATGGTCGACGCCACTTCCTCCGGCTTGCCGAGGCGGTGCAGCGGAATGTCCTCCAGCATCATTTCCGTGCCTGGTGACAGGATCGGCGTGTCGATCTCACCCGGTGCGATGGCGTTGACGCGAACCCCGTGCGGGCCGAAATCCGCCGCCATCTCCCGTGTCAGCGCGGCCAGCGCGGCCTTCGAACTGGCATAGGCGGAGCCTGCGAAGGGATGCACCCGGCTGCCGGCGATGGAGGTGACGTTGACGATGCAGCCCTTGGCCGCCTTCAGTTCCTGGAACAGGCCCCGTGCCAGCAGCACCGGCGCGAACAGGTTCACGTTGAAGACATGGTGCCAGTCATCCGCATCCGTGTTCAGGGTGCCCAGCCGCCCGCCATCGTCGGCCTTCGGCGAGATGCCCGCATTGTTGATCAGGGCGTCGAGCCGTCCATTGTCCAGTTTCGACCGCAGCAGCTCGATCCCCTGCCGGATGCCGTCGACGTTCGACAGGTCGAGCTGAACATGGTTCTCCAGCCCGCCATCCCAGGGACAGTCCTCCGAGAAGGAATGGCGGGAAACGGTGATGATGCGCCACCCCGCGGCACCGAACCGCTTCACGGTCGCGTGCCCGATGCCCCGGCTGGCGCCGGTCAGGATGAGTGTCTTGCCACGTTCTGTTGTCATGATCCCATCGTACCCTGTTGTCCGGCCACGGGGGAGGCCTGATCCTGCCCGTTTTCGGCATTGCTGCTGCCCGCGATCTCGGCGGACGTGACGCGTTCCATCGATTCTGCGAAATCCTCGACACCGGCGGGGTCAAGGTGGACGAAGACCTCCGCGCCCGGATGGATCTGCTGCACCTCCGCCTCCACCAGGTCGGCGATCACATGGGCATGGAACAGCCGCATGCCGCCATCCAGCTCCACGTGGACCTGGACGAAGGTGTCGATGCCGGACTGGCGCGTGCGCAGGTCATGCACGGCGCGGACACCATCGACCGCAACGGCGGCGGCGGCGATCCTCTCCCGCTCATCCTCCGGCAGTTCCCGGTCCATCAGCTGGTCGAAGGCGGTCATCGCGATCCGCCAGGCGCCGCGCAGCAGCCAGGCGGCGATCAGCAGGCCGATGATCGGGTCGGCGACGTGCCAGCCGAAGACCCCCGACAGCACCAGGGCCACGATGACACCCGCATTCATCGCCAGGTCGCCGGCATAGTGCAGCAGGTCGGCGCTGATCGCGACCGAGCCGGAACGGTTGACCACGAAACGCTGGAAGCTGACCAGTGCGAAGGTGAGGGCGATGGAGACCAGCATGACGATGATGCCGACATTGCCCGCCGTCACCGGCTCGGGCCGGGCCATGTTGGAGATGCTTTCCCAGGCCAGGAAGACAGCGGAACCGGCGATCAGAGCACCTTGTCCCAGCGCGCCCAGCGACTCGGCCTTGCCATGGCCGAAGCGATGCTCGGCATCCGCCTCCTGCAGGCTGTAGCGCACCGCGAACAGGTTGATCAGCGATGCCGCCATGTCCAGGGCGGAATCGAGCAGCGACCCGAGCATGGCCGTCGATCCGGTCATGACGAAGGCGAACAGCTTGATCACGATCAGCACCCCCGCCGTGGAGGCGGAGGCATAGGTCGCGAGGCGCATCAGGCGTCCGGGACTGCTCTGGTTGCTGGTCATGGCAGGCTGCTTCCACGTCGGTGTCGGCCAGTGTCAGGGATACAGGATCTCCCGTGTCCAGTCGTCGGTGCCGAGGCGGCGGTAGATGTTGCGTTCATGCAGGCGGAACGGCTTGTCGCGCCAGAACTCGAACCGGGTCGGCACGACACGGAATCCCGACCAGTGCGGCGGCCGCGGCACCTCGCCGATGGCGTACTTCGCGGCAAACTTAGCGATGCGCTTCTCGAACTCGAACCGCCCCTCCATCGGGCGGCTCTGGTCGGAAGCCCAGGCGCCGATGCGGCTGTCGCGGGGGCGGGAGGCGAAATAGGCGTCCGCTTCCGCATCGCTGACCACTTCCACCGGGCCCTGCACCCGCACCTGGCGGCGCAGCGACTTCCAGTGAAAGCACAGCGCGGCCTTGCGGCTCGACAGGATCTCCACGCCCTTCTGGCTCTCGAAGTTGGTGTAGAAGGTGAAGCCGCGATGGTCGGCGCCTTTCAGCAGTACCATGCGCACGTTGGGCATGCCGGTCTCGTCCACCGTCGCCACCGACATGGCGTTCGGGTCGTTCGGCTCGCTCTCACTGGCTTCCTTCAGCCACGTCTGGAACAGGTCGAAAGGATCTTCGCTATCCGCCATCGGGGTCGCCTCGCCATGAAGAAGTACGAGCGCGAACATAGTGCAATTCACCGCGATCTGTACCCCCGGCGA
The DNA here is from genome assembly GCA_965228535.1 of Minwuia sp. Taxonomy (GTDB): domain Bacteria; phylum Pseudomonadota; class Alphaproteobacteria; order Minwuiales; family Minwuiaceae; genus Minwuia. The sequence continues at coordinate 1,891,426 of CBDDHU010000004.1, forward strand.
CCCCGGGTCTCAGCAATTCGTTTGCGATTGCGAAAGGAATGTGGTCTAAGCCTTCGCACACGCACCGTGCGTAGAGGGCGATTCCGTTCGCTTGCGGTGCGTGACTGAGCGATTTTCCCGCACGGGATCGTTGCCTTGAAGCGGCGCATGACGCGCCAGACATCGGCGGCTGATCTACGCGAGCTATTCCGAACAATGATGATCCGGGCCGATCCGGGACCAATTGTCCACGGCATCTGGCGACCGGTTGACATGTGCCTGACCCCGAGGGGCAGGTCACAGGAAAGTACTGTTTTGACAAACTTCAAAGAACTCGGCCTGGCCGAACCCCTGCTGCGTGCCCTTGAAGGCGAAGGCTATGCGACGCCGACGCCGATCCAGCAGAAAGTCATTCCGACGATGCTGGATGACCGCGACGTGCTGGGCACGGCCCAGACCGGCACCGGCAAGACCGCGGCCTTCGTGCTGCCGCTGCTGCAGCGCCTGATCACCCATCCGAAGCCGCGCACGCCGCGCCACTGCAGCGCCCTGATCGTGGCACCGACTCGGGAACTGGCGGCACAGATCCGCGACAGCATCCGCACCTATGGTCGCCACATCCGGCCCTCCGTCGCCCTGGTCGTGGGCGGCGTGAAGCCGTTTCCGCAGATCAAGGCGCTGAAGCCGGGTGTCGACATCGTCGTCGCCACGCCGGGCCGGCTGCTGGACCACATGGACGGCGGTGCGATCCAGCTGGACATGGTGGAGACGGTGATCCTGGACGAAGCCGACCACATGCTGGACCTGGGCTTCATTCCGGCGATCCGGCGCATCATGAGGGCTGTTCCGACGGAGCGTCAGACGGCGCTGCTGTCGGCGACCATGCCGCCGCCGATCCGCGCCCTGGCCAAGGACTTCCTGGACCGGCCGGTGGAGATCTCCGTCGCCCCGGTGTCGCGTCCGATCGAACTGATCCAGCAGCGGGTGATGATGATCCCGACCGCCGACAAGAAGCGCGTGCTGGTCGATGTCCTGAAGGCGGAGGAAGCGGATCGCACCATCGTCTTCAGCCGCACCAAGCACGGCGCCGACAAGATCACCAAGTACCTGGACCGGGAAGGGATCAAGGCTGTCGCGATCCATGGCAACAAGAACCAGTCGCAGCGTGACCGGGCGCTGGCCCAGTTCCGCGACGGCCAGGTCAGCGTCATGGTGGCGACCGATGTTGCTGCCCGTGGCATCGATATCGACGGTGTCAGCCACGTGATCAACTTCGACCTGCCGAACGTGCCGGAATCCTACGTCCATCGCATCGGCCGGACCGCGCGTGCGGGCCGCAGCGGCGTGGCCATTGCCTTCTGTGACAGCGAGGAACTGACCCTGCTGCGCGATATCGAACGGCTCACCGCCATGGAGCTGGAAAAGGTGGACGAGCATGGCGAGCCGGTGATCGTGCCGAGCCATGCACCGCAGAAGAAGAAGGGCGGTGGCGGCGGCCGCGGGCGCAAGCCCGGCGGCAACCACGCCAACTCCACGCGGCCCTGGAAGCGCAACGCCGGAGCCGGCCGCAACAAGCGTGGCCGGGAAGGCGCTGCCGCAACCGGAGGCAACCGGGAGGGTGGCGCGCGTCCCGCCGCGAAGCAGGGCAGTGGCAAGCCCCGTCGCAACCGCGAACGCGCGGCCGGCTGACGGCGGTGTCAGTCGGCGGCGTCGGAGATGACGCCGCGCGGATCACCAAAGCGGTCCTGCATGACCGTGGCGAGATCCGTGCCCTCCGTTGAGACGGCCCCGCCGCTGCGCGTCCGGTAGGCACCGGGCGTGCGGGCGGCGGCAGGCCGCTCCCCGGTCTCCAGCTTCCGCGCCAGCCCCATGATCAGCTTGCGGAACCGCACCACGCCCTCGTCGGACGGGGTGAGGGTCTCGCGGGTCCGGTCGGCAATGCGTCCCTGGCTATCCTGCACGCAGGCATCCTGCTCCGAGAGCCCGGTGATCCCGGTGAAGGACACCGTCTTCTGCGCTTCGCGGTCGATCATGTAGTCGTTGGCGCGTCGGCGCAGCGGCACGTAGTTCTCGTCCACCTCCGCATGCACGCTGCGACCGGAATTGTAGCGGAACAGCTCCTCCTCGTTCAGCGGGCGTTCCGGATTCCAGGCCGTGGTGAAGATCCAGCAGTTCTCGTCATCCACCGGCACCCAGGTCTGCGCAGTGTAGGTCTCCCCCGGCATGGCGTTCGGCGCGGTGGCGTGGTTCGGCACCATGTACTGGCTGATCCGCCAGTAGGTCTCACCCGGATCACCGCGCCGTGCTCCACCCAGCACCAGCCCTGCATCATGTTCCAGCACCTCGTAGTAAGGGGCACCGTCAGCATCGATCCAGGCCGCGCGCTTGTCGGCATAGACCGACATGTTCGCGGGCGGCGGCGTCAGGTTGCGATGGACGAAGGTGAAATGGGCGGTGTCGATCGCACCCTCCAGCGCCTGCGCCCAGTTGCATTCCTGCAGCTTCTTCGAGACGTAGCGGTGCGTGTCCGGCACCAGCGCCCATTCCACGCGCGGCAGGTCCACCGCGTTTTCCGGGTCGCCCATCCAGGCCCAGACCATGCCGCCCCACTCCCGCACCGGGTAGCTGCGGATGCGCACCGTCTTCAGGAAATTGTCGCGCAGCCGCCCCGGCACCATGTTGGGAATGTCCACGCAGTTGCCGTCCACATCGAACTTCCAGCCATGATAGATGCAGCGCAGGCCGCATTCCTCGTTCCGGCCCCAGAACAGGTCGGCACCGCGATGCGGGCATCGCGGTTCGACCAGGCCCAGGCGACCGTCGCTCTGGCGGAACAGCAGCATGTCCTCCCCCAGGATGGTCAGCCGCTTCGGGGCCGCATCGACCTCCGCCACTTCCGCCTGCAGCGCCACCGGATGCCAGAACTCACGGAACAGGTTCCCCATCGCCGTTCCCGGCCCGGTCAGCGTCAGCAGATCATTGTCAGCCTTGCTCAGCATTTCCAGTCCTCCCCTGTCATGCCCGGACCAGCATATCGGAGGGCCGGGGCGCGGCAAATCTGCTATTGAGCGATGGTGGGTCGGCGGCGATTCGAGCGCCACCGGAGAACTGGCGGAGATTGGGCGGAGCGGACATGATCGCGCGGCTGAAGGGCAGGGTGGACCGGCTGGGGGAGGAACACGTCATCATCGATGTCGGTGGTGTCGGCTATCTCGTCTTCTGTTCCGGCCGCACGCTGCAGCAGCTTGGCCAGGTGGGGGAGGCCGCCGTGCTGGAGATCGAGACCCATGTGCGGGAGGATCACATCCACCTCTACGGCTTTGCCGAGCTGGCGGAACGCGACCTGTTCCTGGTGCTGCAGACGGTGCAGGGCGTCGGGGCCAAGGTGGCGCTGGCCATCCTGTCGGCACTGGCGGTGACGGAGGTGCAGAACGCCATCAGCACCGGGGATGTCACCCTGTTGACCCGCGCGCAGGGCGTCGGCAAGCGGCTGGCGCAGCGCATCACGAGCGAGCTGAAGGAAAAGATGGGCGGCATTGCCCCGGTGTCCGGCGACGGCGCGGTCCTGGCCGCCCCGGCGGGTCCGGTCGGCGCGGCTGCGGACGCTGTCTCCGCGCTGGTCAATCTCGGCTACCGCAAGGCGGAGGCGGAGGTTGCCGTGCGCCGGGCGAGGGCAGCGGTGGGTGAGGATGCGGATGCCTCCGCCCTGATCACCGCCGGGCTGAAGGCGTTGGCGACATGAGTGAAGACCGGCTGATCACGGGGGAGCGGCGCGAGGAAGACCTGGGGGAGGCGACCATGCGCCCCCAGGTGCTGGACGACTTCATCGGCCAGCAGAAGGTGCGGGAGAACCTGAACGTCTTCATCTCCGCCGCACGGGGCCGTTCGGAGGCGATGGACCACGTGCTGTTCTTCGGTCCTCCGGGCCTGGGCAAGACCACTCTGGCGCAGATCGTGGCACGGGAACTGGGCGTGAACTTCCGCGCCACCTCCGGCCCCGTGATCGCGCGGGCGGGTGACCTGGCCGCGATCCTGACCAACCTGGAAGCCCGCGATGTGCTGTTCATCGACGAGATTCACCGCCTTAATCCTGCCGTAGAAGAAATCCTATATCCGGCCATGGAAGACTTTCAGCTGGACCTGATCATCGGGGAGGGACCGGCGGCGCGATCCGTGAAGATCGACCTGCCGCCGTTCACGCTGGTAGCAGCGACGACGCGGTCGGGCCTGCTGACCACGCCGCTGCGCGACCGGTTCGGCATTCCCTGTCGGCTGGAGTTCTACAAGCCTGCCGAGCTGGAACGCATCGTCCGCCGCGGGGCGGAGGTGCTGGGGTTCGGCCTGACCGATGATGGCTGTGCGGAGATCGCGAGGCGGGCCAGGGGCACGCCCCGTGTCGCAGGCCGCCTGCTGCGCCGGGTGCGCGACTTCGCCGCCGTCGCGGGGGCGGATACCGTGGATCGGGTGAAGGCGGATGCGGCCCTGACCCGGCTGGAGGTTGACGGGCTGGGACTGGATGGCATGGACCGGCGCTACCTGACCTGCATGGCGCAGTCCTATGGCGGCGGCCCGGTCGGCGTCGACAACCTGGCCGCCGCATTGTCGGAACCGCGCGACGCGATAGAGGACATCATCGAACCCTACCTGATGCAGCTCGCCCTGATCGTCCGTACCCCCAGGGGTCGGATGATGACACCGGCGGCGTGGCAGCACCTGGGGCTGACCCCGCCGACCCCTGTGGCCGGGCAGGAGGGCGGACAGGGCGCGCTGGACCTGCCGGACGGCAACCATGACTGATCCGGCGGGCGCCAGGGGCGCCATCAGGGGTGACGCGCATGTGATGCCGGTCCGGGTCTACTGGGAAGACACGGACGCAGGCACCATCGTCTACTATGCGAACTACCTGAAGTTCACCGAACGGGCGCGGTCGGACATGTTGCGGCTGCTCGGCATCGACCAGCGGGCCATGATGGAACAGGACTCTGGCGCGATGTTTGCTGTGCGGGACGTGACAGCCAGCTATCTGGCACCGGCGCGTCTGGATGACGACCTGGTGGTCGAGACACGGCTGACGGAAATGAAGGGGGCAACACTGTCCCTGTCGCAGAATGTGATGCGGCAGGACGAGATGCTGGTGCAAACGCAGGTGCGCGCCGCATTCATCGGGCTGGACGGGCGGCCACGGCGGATTCCCGCCCTGGTGCGCGACCGGCTGACAGCGCTGAAAACACGAGGCGGAGAAGAAGATCAATGAATCAGGAAGTTGTCGCAGCCGGGATCGAGGGGCTGAACGCTGCCGACCTGTCCATGTGGGCGCTGTTCCTGCGCTCGGACATCGTGGTGCAGCTCGTGATGCTGGTGCTGCTGGGTGCCTCGATCTGGTGCTGGGCGATCATCTTCGAGAAATGGGTACGCTATCGCCGGGTCTGGCGGCAGGCGGACAGCTTCGAGAAGGAGTTCTGGTCCGGCGGCAGCCTGGAGGCCCTGTATGACGAGATCGGTGCCAAGGCGAACCACCCGATGGCGGTCCTGTTCGCAGGCGCGATGCGCGAATGGCGGCGCACGGCGGAGCGTGGGCTGACCGGCAAGGACCATCTGCGGGCCGGGCTTCAGGACCGCATCGGCCAGGTGATGCGCATCAGCATCGACCGGGAGGTGGAGCGGCTGGAGCGTTACCTCGGTGTGCTCGCGACAGTCGGTTCCACCGCGCCGTTCGTCGGCCTGTTCGGCACCGTCTGGGGCATCATGGACAGTTTCCAGGCCATCGCCGCCACCAAGAACACCTCCCTGGCGGTTGTCGCGCCGGGCATTGCGGAGGCGCTGTTCGCCACCGCGCTGGGCCTGGTTGCCGCGATCCCCGCGACCATCGCCTACAACAAGTTCTCCAATGACCTGGGGCGGTACGCCACCCGCCTGGAAGGCTTCGCCGGTGAGTTCTCCGCCATCATGTCGCGTCAGCTGGACGAGGGGGACCACGGCTGATGGGCGTTCAGGTGCAGGGCGGGCGGTTCCGCCGCAAACGCTACGAGCCCATGTCGCAGATCAACGTGACGCCGTTCGTCGATGTCATGCTGGTGCTGCTGGTGGTGTTCATGATCGCCGCGCCGCTACTGTCGGTCGGCGTGCCCGTGGAACTGCCGAAGGCGGTGGCCCCGACACTTCAGGGACTGGATGAGCCGCTGGCCATAACCATCGACGAGGAAGGCCGGATCTTCCTGCAGGAGACGGAGGTCCAGCTGGGCGACCTGGTGCCGAAGCTGACCGCGATCACCGATGCGGCGCAGGACCGGCGCATCTTCGTCCGCGGCGACCGGTCGATCGACTATGGCCGGGTGATGGAGGTGATGGGGACCATAAATGCCGCCGGGTTCACCCGCGTCGCGCTGGTGGCACAGGCCCCGGCACGGGTCGACGCGCAGTAGGAACTTCGCACCGGAGGCCGGACCGCAGCCGGACAGGGACAGGTATCCAGAACAGTGATCCGCTCCGCCACCATATCGGTTGTCTTTCACCTGGCCGTTGCCGGGGCGCTGGCGCTCGACCTGCCCTCGTTCACCGACGACGAGCCGGTGAACGCGGAGACGATCATCACCGTGTCCTACGAGACGGTGGGGCCGGAGACCAACCTGAGGACGGCGGGCGAGCCGGAGGAAACGGTACCCGACGAGCCCATCAGCGCACCGGACCAGCAGCGCCAGGCGCCGCCGGAGACCGCCCCGCCGCCACCGCCACCGCCCGTGGAGGCGGAGACCGCCGACGTGGCCCCGCTGCCGGAACCGGTGCCTGCACCGGAACCGGAGGCCGTTGCGCCACCGCCACCACCACCCGCCCCGCGCCCTGTGGTCGAGCTGGACCCGGACGGAACGCTGGCCCCGCGCAAGCCGGTCGAGGAGAAGGTGGAGAAGCTGGCGAAGCTGGAGCCGTTGCCGGTGCCCGAGCCGCGTCCGGTGGAGCGTGAACCGGAACCCGCCAGGCCCGAGCCGCCCGCGCCGGAGATACCGAAGCCGCGCCCGCAGGAGGTGGCGAAGGCTGCCCCGGTGCCGGACGCACGGCCGCAGAAGAAACCCGATGACCAGGAAGCCCTGTTCGACCGGCTGTCGGCGAAGCTGGACCGGCTGAACAAGGAGAAGCCGACCCCGCCGGTGGAGAAGAACCAGCGGCGCATCTCCGATATCCGCATCGGGGAGGGGGGAACCGCGCGCAACCGCGTCGATGCGGTGCTGACTGTTTCGGAACGCGACCTGCTGCGCAGCCACATGGCGCGCAACTGGAGCCCCAATCACGGCGCGCCGGGAATCCAGGAGATGCGGGCCGACATACACCTGTTCCTGAACAAGGACGGCACCCTGGCGCGGGAACCCGAACTGGTGGAGGTGCATGATGCCGGCCAGAACAGCCGCGTCGTGCAGGCCTTCACCGACAGCGCCGTGCGCGCGGTCTACAAGGCCCAGCCGCTGCCGATGCCGCCGGAGAAGTTCGAGCAGTGGCGGGAGATGGTCTTCACGTTCTCGCTGCGGGAGGTCTATGGCCAATGAAGTCCCACGCAAGCCGTCCCGGCCGGTTGCGGCCACTGCTGGTCGGAGCAACGGCCGTCCTGCTCTCCGCCTCCGTCGCGGCGCAGGAGACCGCGAACCTGGGCGAGACCCTGCAGCGGCATGTGGCCGACAACTGGGTGATCAGCGATGTCCAGGGGCGCGCCGAACTGGTGCGCGTGACCGTGCTGTTGCGGATGAACCCCGATGGCACCGTCGATGGGGAGCCGGAAGTGACGGTCACCGACGATGGCGGTCAAACTGCCGCCACAGTTGCGACCTATGTGCAGAGCGTGCGCACGGCCATCGTCAGGAGCCAGCCTTTTCCCCTGCCTGCCGCACGCTACGATGACTGGCGCACCATCGAGATCAGTTTCAACCTGAAGGAAGAATCCGGCAAATGAAGCTTCTGAGAGCAGCGACCATGGTGATGCTGTGCATGGGCGCAGCCGTGGCGACCGTCGGCTCCGCAGCGGCGCAGCTGAGGATCGACATCACCAGTGCCTCCGTCGACCCGCTGCCGGTGGCGGTCACGGACCTGCATGGCGAGACGGCAACGACCCGCGAACTGGGCCGGGAGATCGCGCAGGTGGTGCGCGGCAACCTCTCGCGCACCAGCATCTTCCGCCTGATCAACCCCGCCGCCTACCTGGAGAGTCCGGAGGACGTGCTGGTGCGGCCCAACTTCACCAACTGGCGGCCACTGGACGCGCAGGCACTGGCCACGGGCAGTGTCCGCATCGAGAGTGACGGGCAGTTGCGCACGGAGTTCCGCCTCTGGGACGTGTTCGGCGCCAGCCAGCTTACCGGACTGGTCTTCCGCACCACGCCGGAGAACGCGCGGCGCATCGGCCACATCATCTCCGACGCCATCTACAAGCGCCTGACGGGGGAGGAAGGCTACTTCGACACCCGCATCGTCTATGTCGCCGAGTCCGGCCCGCCGGACCGGCGGGTGAAGCGTCTCGCCATCATGGACCAGGATTCCGCCAATCACCGCTACCTGACCGATGGCTCGAACCTGGTGCTGACGCCCCGCTTCTCCCCGACGCAGCAGGTGGTGACCTACATGTCCTATGTCGGCAACCAGCCGCGCGTGTACCTCTATGACATCGATACGGGACAGCAGGAGATCCTGGGCGACTTTCCCGGGATGACCTATGCGCCGCGCTTTTCCCCCGACGGGGAGAAGGTGGTGATCTCCATGGCCCGGGACGGCAATTCGGACGTCTATGTCATGGACCTGCGGACCCGCGTCACGGCACGGCTGACCCGCCACCTGGCCATCGACACCTCGCCCAGCTTCTCCCCGGACGGGGACCGCCTGACCTTCAACTCCGACCGTTCCGGGACGCAGCAGATCTATGTCATGGACGCGGACGGCACGGACGTGCAGCGCATCAGCTTCGGGGAAGGGCGCTATGCCACGCCCGTCTGGTCGCCGCGTGGCGACCTGATCGCCTTCACCAAGCTGCTCAACCGTCGCTTCTACATCGGCGTCATCCGCCCGGATGGGACGGGGGAGCGCATCCTGACCGAGAGCTTCCTGGACGAGGGGCCGACATGGTCGCCGAACGGGCGCGTGCTGATGTTCTTCCGCCAGGTGCCGGGTGACGACACGGGCCGCGGCGGCAGTGTCCGGCTCTGGTCCGTCGATCTGACCGGCCAGAACCTGCGGGAGGTATCGACGCCGCTTGATGCATCGGACCCGGCCTGGTCGCCGCTCACTCCGCTGGAGGAGTGAGGCCGGGCGAATTCCGGCGCAGGACTGTTGACAATCCCGTCACATGGTCACGTCGAGGACACAAAGTCCGGTTCCGATTCATCGTGCATGGTGGTAATACCGGTCCCATGGGTTGTCGGGGGGCGCCTGTCCGTGCCACCTGCATATGCCGAGATTCGATCATCGTCAGGCCATGACGGTCGTGACGCAGCAGGGAGCTGAATTCATCATGCCTCATGGGTTTCTGATCAAGGCTGGCAGCATGGTTGCCGCACTGGTTCTTCTCGCCGCCTGTGCCGACGAGCCGCCGGCGACGGATGCCTCCGACGCCGGTTCGGGTGGCGCGACGCAGACCGCCGCGCCGGCACCGCAGGAGAGCGCGCCCGCACCGCGCGTGGTGACGCAGCCCGCCGGCCCGAAGGAAGGCTCGCAGGAGCACTTCGTGCTGAACGTGGGTGACCGCGTGTTCTTCGCCTTCGACAGCCATGAACTGAACAGCGACGCGCAGGACGTGCTGCGGCGCCAGGCGGCCTACCTGGCCCGCTTCCCGGCCAAGCGCATCGTGCTGGAGGGACATGCCGACGAGCGCGGCACCCGTGAGTACAACCTCGGCCTGGGCGAGCGCCGTGCCAACGCGGCGAAGGAGTATCTGGCCAGCCTGGGCGTTGCACCGTCGCGCGTGACCACGATTTCCTACGGTAAGGAGCGCCCGGTCGCGCTGGGTCACAATGAGAGTGCCTGGGCCCAGAATCGCCGGGCCGTGACCACCATCGCCAACTGATTTCGGACCGGACCGCCTTCGGGTGGTGCGGAGCGTTTCTCGCCTGTCGCCGCCCCCGGGCAGCGGCAGGCGATTTGCGTTGTGGGACGCGGCTCCGCAATTTCGTCGCAATTCTGCGGCATTGAGGATGCATTCACCTGACGGGCGGGCCATGCTGTCCGAGAAGAGGAGAATTCGATGATCACTTTGCCTGGCCGGGGAAGGCTGCTGTCCCTGTCCGCCGCCCTGGGGCTGGCGGTATCCCTGACAACGACGGCCATCGCGCAGGACCTGGCGCCGCTGAGCGACCGGGTCCAGCGCCTGGAACGGTCCGTCAACGACCTGAAGGCCCATGTCCTGGGTGGCAGGCCGCTGCCCGCCGCCGCCGAGACCGGCAGCACGCCCACCGCGCCGTCAACGGTTGCCGAGCGCGCGGATGCGGCCGGGCTGATCCTGAAGATCAATGCGCTGGAAGAGGAGATGCAGAACCTCACCAACCGCATCGAGGAAGTGGATTTCAAGCTGCGGCGGATCGACAGCCGGATGACCAAGCTGGTGGAGGATGTGGATTTCCGCCTCACCGCCATCGAGCGCAACATGGCCGCCGCCCCGGCGCCAGCACCAGCCGGCAACCTGGCCACGGACAGCAACGCGGCACCGGTCGCCGGTGCGGCGCAGGGTGCCCAGGTGCTGGGCCAGGTGACGCCGGATGAGGTCGCGCGCCTGCCGCAGGGCAATGCCCCTGCCGGGACCGGCGTCCAGGTCCAGTCCGCCCCGCCGGTCTCCACCGGGAACACCCAGGTTGCCGCTGCACCGGTGGCGAACGCCGCCCCGGCCACCGGCAGGCCGCTGAACGAGGCCCTGCCGGCCGGTGAACCGAAGGACCAGTACATCCATGCCTTCGGCCTGTTGCAGGCGAAGCGGTTCGCGGAGGCGGAGCAGGCCTTCACGGCCTTCCTGGAACTGCATCCTGAGCATGAACTGGCCGGAAACGCCCAGTACTGGCTGGGGGAAAGCCATTATGTCCGGCAGGACTACGAGGCGGCGGCGTCCGCCTTCCTGACCGGCTACCAGAAGTACCGCACCAGCACCAAGGCACCGGACAACCTCCTGAAGCTCGGCATCACGCTGGTGGTGCTGGACCAGAAGCAGGATGCCTGTGCGGTGTTCAATGAACTCACCGACCGCTACCCGACTGCCGCGAGCAGCATCAAGCGCCGCGTGCAGCGGGAAAAGCAGAAGGCCGGGTGCGCCTGAGGCCATGACTGACCTGTCGACCAGGTTCGGGCAGGCCATGGCGGAACTGCCCGATCCCGGCGAGGCGGCGGCGGTCGCGGTGTCCGGTGGTCCCGACAGCATGGCGCTGGCGCTGCTGCTGCGCGATCTGTTCCGGGGGCAGGGGCGGCAACTGACGGCGCTGGTCGTTGATCACGGCCTGCGCAGCGGTTCCGGGGCGGAGGCGCGGCTGGTCGCGGACCGGCTGGCGCATGCGTCCATTCCCGGCATCATCCTGCGCTGGGGCGATGCCCGATCCGGTACGGCGCTTCAGGCCCGGGCGCGCGACGCACGCTACCGGCTGATGCTGGACTGGTGCCGTGCCAACGGGGTGCGCAGCCTGTTCGTGGGTCATCACGCCGACGACCAGGCGGCCACCGTGGCGATGCGCATCGCGCGCGGCAGCGGGCTGGACGGACTGGGCGCGATGCGCCCGGCAACGTGGCGGGAAGGGATCGGCATCTTCCGGCCGTTGCTGCAGGTAACGAAGCAGGACCTGCTTGCTTGGCTTTCGGCGCAGGGGGTCGCCTGGGTGGAGGACCCGACCAACGACGATCCCCGGCATGAGCGCAACAGGATAGACGGCGAACTGGCCGCGCATCCGCAGTCGCTGCAGCACCGGCAGCGTCTCAACCGGCTGGCCCGGCGGGCGGCACGTGCCACGGACGCATTGCAGCTCTGGACCGATCGCGCCTGGCAGGAGATGGCGGTGACCGGCATTGCCGGGGACGTGACCCTGGACCTGGACGGTTTCCGCGCCCTGCCGGAGGAGATCCGCCTGCGCCTGCTGCTGCGCGCGGTGGAGCAGGCCGGCGGTACGGCCGCCGGTCTGGAGAAGGCCGAGAATGCGCTGGAACGCCTGCAGCACGGTGCGACAGTGACGGCGCTGACCCTTGGACACGCCCTGGTGCGGCAGTCCGGCGGTCGGCTGCGGGTTGAGCGGGAGAGGCGGAACCTGCCATGCCTGGACTGGCAGCCGGACGCGCCGCGCAGCCTGCTCTGGGACGGCCGGTTCCGGCTTGATCTCTCCGCGCCGCTGGCCGTGCCCGTGATGATCGGACCGGGCCGGTCGGACAGTGCGCTGCTACCGGTCGTCTACCGCGATGGCAACCCGCTGGGTTGCCCTGTCCGGCAGCCGGTCATGCTGCCGGGCGACGTGGCAGTCCATGCCACGGCATTGTTCACGTCGCCGGGCTGAAACATGTTTCGCCATCCCTGCTTGCGTGCCGCGGAAACAGGACTATCTGAAGCATGTGCGATGTCCCGATTGCAGTGGAGTCCATGGGGCGCTAGGGGTATCGTGATAGCTTGTTTCGTACCTGCGTCGGCAGGTCACCCCGAAGTCAAGGACATCTGACAGTTGGCACCTTTCGGCAGGAATATCGCGTTCTGGATCATCATCGTCGTGCTGGCGATCGCGTTGGTGAACCTGTTCCAGTCTCCCTCGGTCAAGGAGTCCGGCACCAGCCTCAGCTACTCCGAGTTCATGAACCGGGTTGACGAGGGCTCGGTGCGCAACGTGACGATCGAGGGCCGGTCGATCACCGGCAACCTCTCCGGTGGCCAGGCGTTCCGCACCTACGCGCCGTCCGATCCGAACCTGATCCAGAGCCTGCGGGAACGCGGCGTCGATATCGATGCGCGGCCGCAGGAGGAAGGCAACGGCCTGTTCACGATCTTCGTGTCCTGGTTCCCGATGCTGCTGCTGATCGCGGTCTGGATCTTCTTCATGCGCCAGATGCAGGGCGGTGGCGGCAAGGCCATGGGCTTCGGCAAGTCGAAGGCGCGGCTGATGACCGAACGCCAGGGCCGCGTGACCTTCGAGGATGTGGCCGGCGTGGACGAGGCCAAGGAGGAACTGCACGAGATCGTGGAGTTCCTGAAGGACCCGCAGAAGTTCCAGCGGCTGGGCGGCCGGATTCCGAAGGGCTGCCTGCTGGTCGGCTCCCCCGGCACCGGCAAGACCCTGATCGCCCGCGCCGTGGCGGGTGAGGCGAACGTGCCGTTCTTCACCATTTCCGGTTCCGACTTCGTCGAGATGTTCGTCGGTGTCGGCGCCAGCCGCGTGCGCGACATGTTCGAACAGGGCAAGAAGAACGCGCCCTGCATCATCTTCATCGACGAGATCGACGCCGTCGGCCGTCATCGCGGTGCCGGTCTCGGTGGCGGCAATGACGAGCGCGAGCAGACGCTGAACCAGCTGCTGGTGGAGATGGACGGTTTCGAGGCGAACGAGGGCGTGATCCTGATCGCCGCCACCAACCGTCCCGACGTGCTGGACCCCGCGCTGCTGCGGCCCGGTCGCTTCGACCGCCAGGTCGTGGTGCCGCTGCCCGACATCCTGGGCCGGGAGAAGATCCTGAAGGTCCACATGCGCAAGGTGCCGCTGGGGCCGAACGTCGATGCCCGGGTCATTGCCCGCGGCACGCCCGGTTTCTCCGGCGCCGACCTACAGAACCTGGTAAACGAGGCGGCGCTGCTGGCCGCACGGAAGAACAACCGCCTGGTCACGATGCAGGAGTTCGAGGACGCCAAGGACAAGGTCATGATGGGCTCCGAACGGCGCTCCATGGTCATGGACGAGGACGAGAAGAAGCTTACCGCCTACCACGAGGGCGGGCACGCCATCGTCTCCATGTTCATGCCGGCGTCGGACCCGATCCACAAGGCGACCATCATCCCGCGCGGTCGCGCGCTGGGCATGGTGATGCGCCTGCCGGAGAAGGACCAGCTGTCCATGCGCTATGACCAGCTGATCTCGCACCTGGGCGTGGCCATGGGTGGCCGCATCGCGGAGGAGCTGATCTTCGGCAAGGACAAGATCACCACCGGTGCCGCCAGCGACATTTCCCAGGCGACCAACCTGGCGCGGCGGATGATCACCGAGTGGGGTTATTCCGACAAGCTGGGGCAGGTCCGCTATTCCGCGAACGAGGAAGAGGTCTTCCTGGGTCATTCGGTGACACAGCAGAAGAACATCTCCGAGGACACGGCGCAGCTGATCGATGCCGAGATCCGTCGCCTGGTCGATGACGCGATGGAGACCGCGCGTCGTATCCTGACGGAGAACATCGACCTGCTGCACAAGCTGGCCAAGGCGCTGCTGGAATACGAGACCCTGACGGGCGAGGAGATCATGGCGCTGAAGCGCGGTGAGGAACTGCACCGTCCGGAGGAAAGCTCTGAGAGCAGTGGCGACGGTGCCGGTCCGTCCTCGGCGGTGCCGGAGACCGACGGCCACAGCGGCGAGGAGCCGAAGGGCGGCGGCATGGAGCCGGAGCCGCAGCCGGGGAGCTGACGAGGCGCGACGACCTGCGCCGTCTGACCCTGGACATGACAGTGCCGGAACGGAGCGAGCGGAGAGGGCGTGAAACGCGATCTGCAACAGGGCAATGGTGGCGCAGGCGAGATCGACGCCTTCCTGGCAAAGGTCGCGGCAACACCGTCACCGCAGGCGGACGGGGGCCGGCGCGGACGCCTGATGTTCGCCATGGATGCCACCGCCAGCCGTCAGCGCAGCTGGGACCAGGCGCTGCATATCCAGTCGGAAATGTTCGAGACCACGCGCAGCCTGGGCGGGCTGGACGTGCAGTTGCTGTTCTATCGCGGCTTCGGCGAATGCAAGGCAAGCCAGTGGTTCAGTGATTCACAGGCGCTGCGCAACGCAATGCTGAAGGTGCAGTGCCTCGGCGGGCGCACCCAGATCGGCCGCGTGCTGGCGCGGGCGATGAAGGAACATCGCGACCGTCCGGTGCAGGCCCTGGTCTTTGTCGGTGACAGCATGGAGGAGGATGCCGACATGCTGTGTCACCAGGCGGGGCAGCTTGGCCTGCTGAAGGTGCCGCTGTTCCTGTTCCAGGAAGGCCGTGACCCGGATGCGACCACCGTGTTCCAGCAGATGGCGCGTCTGTCGGGCGGGGCCTGGTGCCCGTTCGACGCCTCCAGCGCGGAACGGCTGAAGGAACTGCTGGCCGCCGTCGCGGTCTATGCCGCCGGGGGGCGCAGGGCGCTGGCCGATCACGGACGGGGCAGGGGCGCGGAAATCGCGGGACTGCTGGAGCAGATCAGGTGACGAGCGGCAATTCGTCATCATCGTGAAGGCCACAGGGCTTTCGTTCCGGCAATCGCTCGTGTAAGAGACGGCGACACTCAGAAGGGCTGAACGGCAACACCCATGATCATCATCGTACTCGTCATCCACGTCCTGATCGCCATCGCGCTGACCGGCGTGATCCTGATGCAGCGTTCCGAAGGGGGCGCACTGGGCATCGGTGGCGGTGGTGGCGGTGTCATGTCCGCGCGTGGTGCCGGCAACCTGTTGAGCCGCACGACGGCGATCCTGGCCGTGGCGTTCTTCGCCACCTCGATCCTGCTGGCCATCCTGACCGGCAATCGCAGCGAGCCCGAATCGATCATCACCGCACCAGCCACGGAAGCCCCTGCCGAGCCGACCGGCCCGGTCGTCCCGCTGGCTGACTGACACCAACGGAATCAACGCTTACCGCCGACCTCGAAATCGGCGCTTTTTCGCTTGCCTGCTTTCGGCTAAAGGGAAGGTCCATGACGCGGTTCATCTTCATCACCGGCGGCGTGGTCTCCTCACTTGGCAAGGGCCTGGCATCCGCATCACTGGCGGCGCTGCTGCAGGCGCGTGGCTACAAGGTCCGCCTGCGCAAGCTCGACCCCTACATCAATGTCGATCCGGGCACCATGAGCCCCTATCAGCATGGTGAGGTCTACGTGACCGAGGACGGGGCGGAGACCGACCTGGACCTGGGGCACTACGAGCGGTTTTCCGGCGTGGCCGCCAACAAGGCCGACAATGTCACCACCGGGCGCATCTACCAGACCGTGATCGAGCGGGAGCGGCGCGGCGACTACCTGGGCGCGACGGTGCAGGTCATTCCGCACATAACCGACGCCATCAAGGAATTCATCAAGGCGGGGACCGAAGGGCATGATTTCGTGCTGGTCGAGATCGGCGGCACCGTCGGCGATATCGAGAGCCTGCCGTTCCTGGAGGCGATCCGCCAGCTTGGCCAGGAGCTTGGCCGCGACCGGGCGCTGTTCCTGCACCTGACACTGGTGCCCTACATCAGCGCCGCCGGGGAACTGAAGACCAAACCGACGCAGCATTCGGTGAAGGAGCTGCGTTCCATCGGCATCCAGCCCGACATCCTGATCTGCCGTTGCGAGAAGTCGGTGCCGGAGAGCGAGCGAAAGAAGATCGCGCTGTTCTGCAACGTCCGTCCCGACGCCGTGATCCAGGCCCCGGACGTGGACAGCATCTATGCCGCGCCGATCATGTTCCATTCCGAAGGTCTGGACGTGGAGGTGATGCGCCACTTCCGCCTCGACGTGTCGGTGGAGCCGGAACTGAGCCGCTGGCTGCGCATCCTGGAGCGGGTGCGCAACCCGGAAGGCACCGTGCGCATCGGCATCGTCGGCAAGTACATCGAGCTTCCCGATGCCTACAAGTCCCTAGCCGAGGCGCTACGCCATGGCGGCATCGCCAACCATGTGAACGTGGATATCGACTGGGTGGATTCCTCGATCTTCGAGGAGGACAGCAGCGCACTGCACCGGCTGGAGAACGTGCATGCGATCCTGGTCCCCGGCGGCTTCGGGGAGCGCGGGTCGGAGGGCAAGATCCGCGCGGCCGGGTTCGCGCGTACCCGCAACATTCCCTACCTGGGCATCTGCTTCGGCATGCAGATGGCGGTGATCGAGGCCTGCCGCAGCATGATCGGCCTGAACGGTGCCGGATCGACCGAGTTCAACCCGGACTGCAGCGAGCCGGTGGTTGGCCTGATGACCGACTGGGAAGGCGAGGGGGGCAAGCGCGAGACCCGCACCGACCGTTCCGACATGGGCGGCACCCTGCGCCTTGGTGCCTACCCGGCGGAACTGAAGCCCGGCAGCCGCGTGGCGGAGGTCTATGGCGCCGAGCGGATCAGCGAGCGCCACCGGCACCGCTACGAGGTCAACATCAACTATCGCGAACGGCTGGAGGCCGCGGGCATGGTCTTCTCCGGCGTGTCGCCCGATGGTCGCCTGCCGGAGATCGTCGAGATTCCCGAACATCCCTGGTTCATCGGGGTGCAGTTCCATCCGGAGTTGAAATCCCGCCCCTTCGAGCCACATCCCCTGTTCGCAAGCTTCGTGGAAGCCGCCATTCGCCAGTCGCGTCTGGTATGATGCCCCTCTGACCGCCCGCCGGGGTGGTCCAACAGGAACAGGAAACCCTGCCCATGGCCGATACTGCGAGAGGCGCTGCGTCGGGCGTCATGACCGTCCGGGACATCCGCATCGGCAACCACCTGCCGCTGGTCCTGATCGCCGGTCCCTGCCAGATGGAGAGCCGGGAGCATGCGCTGGAGATGGCGCAGGCGATCCGCGAGATCTCGGACCGGGTGGGCATCCGCGCGATCTACAAGACCAGCTTCGACAAGGCGAACCGGACCAGTGTCGGCGGCAAGCGCGGCCTGGGGCTGGAAAAGTCCCTGTCCGTCTTTGCCGAGGTGCGGGAGAAGACCGGGCTGCCGGTGCTGACCGACGTGCACACGGCGGAGCAGTGCCCCGTCGTGGCCGAGGTGGTGGACGTGATGCAGATCCCCGCCTTCCTCTGCCGCCAGACCGACCTGCTGCTGGCGGCGGGCGAGACCGGGTGCGCCATCAACGTGAAGAAGGGGCAGTTCCTGGCCCCCTGGGACATGAAGAACGTGGTGGAGAAGCTGCGCAGCACCGGCAATGACAACATCTCCGTCTGCGAACGCGGCGCCAGCTTCGGCTACAACACCCTGGTCACCGATTTCCGTGGCCTGCCGATCATGGCGGAGCAGACCGGATGCCCGGTGGTGTTCGACGCCACCCACTCGGTGCAGCAGCCGGGCGGGCAGGGCGGCAGTTCCGGCGGCCAGCGGGAGTTCGTGCCCGTGCTGGCCCGTGCCGCCGTCGCCGTCGGCGTGGCCGCGGTCTTCATGGAGACGCACGAGGACCCGGACAATGCACCCTCGGACGGCCCCAACATGGTGCCGGTGCAGGAGCTGGAGAGCCTGCTGCGTCGCCTGATGGCCTTCGACGCGGTGGCGAAGGACGGCTCGACCGCCTGATCGGGAACATTTGTTGCGCGAAAGGGACGCGGGGCGGGAATCGCCTTTGTGATTCTGTCCGTTGTGGTCTACCTGTTGCCATCAACCAAGCACATCCCAGACGGAGGGCGCCGATGACCGCCATCATCGACATTGTTGGACGTGAAATCCTCGACAGCCGGGGCAACCCGACGGTGGAGGTCGACATGCTGCTCGACAGCGGTGCCTTCGGGCGTGCGGCGGTCCCGTCCGGTGCTTCCACCGGGTCCTACGAGGCAGTCGAGAAGCGCGACAATGACGACCGCTATGGCGGCAAGGGCGTGCAGCAGGCGGTCGAGGCCGTGAACGGGGAGATCTTCCAGGCCCTGTCCGGCATGGACGCCAGCGACCAGTTGGCCATCGACCGGATGCTGATCGAGCTGGACGGCACGCCGAACAAGGCGCGGCTGGGCGCGAACGCGATCCTGGGTGTCAGCCTGGCGGCGGCCAAGGCAGCGGCGGATGCCATGGACCAGCCGCTCTGGCGCTATGTCGGTGGCGTCTCCGCCCGCACCCTGCCGGTGCCGATGATGAACATCATCAATGGCGGTGCCCATGCCGACAACCCGATCGACATCCAGGAATTCATGATCATGCCGGTCGGCGCGGCGAGCTTCGCGGAGGGGCTGCGTTGCGGCGCGGAGGTCTTCCAGGCGCTGAAGAAGCGGCTGCAGGAAGCCGGTCACAACACCAATGTCGGTGACGAAGGCGGTTTCGCGCCGTCGCTGGGCAGCGCCGAGGAAGCGCTGGAATTCATCATGGCGGCCATCGCCAAGGCCGGTTACCTGCCGGGCGAGGATGTCTTCGTGGCGCTGGACGCGGCCTCCACCGAGTTCTACCGCAAGGGCAAGTACGAACTGACGGGCGAGGGCAAGTCCCTCGACCAGGGCCAGATCGTCGACTACTACGCCAACCTCTGCGCCCGGTTCCCGATCATCTCGATCGAGGATGGCTGTGCCGAGGATGACTGGGAAGGCTGGGCCATGCTGACGGAACGGCTGGGTGACAAGGTGCAGCTGGTGGGCGACGACCTGTTCGTCACCAACCCTGCGCGGCTGGCCGACGGCATTGCCCGTGGGGTCGCCAACTCGATCCTGGTCAAGGTCAACCAGATCGGCACACTGAGCGAGACGCTGGAGGCCGTGGACATGGCCCACCGCGCCTCCTACACCGCCGTGATGTCGCATCGTTCCGGCGAGACAGAGGACGCGACCATCGCCGACCTGGCGGTGGCTACCAACTGCGGCCAGATCAAGACCGGCTCGCTGGCCCGTTCCGACCGTACGGCGAAGTACAACCAGCTGCTGCGGATCGAGGACATGCTGGGTCCGGATGCCCTCTACGCGGGACGCTCCGTCCTGCCGGAATGATCGAAGTGAGGCGGTTCGTGATTGCCTGAACCGCACTGGCCCCTGAACAGGTTCGGCCCCGGCCCGCATGATGGCGGACCGGGGCCGAAACCGTTTCAGGTCGGGTCAGAGAGAGGGGCCGGCCTGCTCGACCCTTGCCACCGCAGCACCGCGCAGGCGCTGCTTGACCCCGGCGACGGCGGCCTTGTCCAGCGCACGCATCCGCGCCGCGGCGTCGGCCATCGCCTCCTCGAAATTGCCGGGAATCGCCACCTCGTCCAGGTAGCCCACCTGCTGCGCCTCCGCCGGGGCATAGAGCGCGGCACCGACCGTGGCCATGGTGACCGCGCGCCGGTCCAGCCTTGCCTCTGCCAGTTCGATGGCGAAGGCGGGCAGGGTGAGGCCGATGGCGGTCTCGTTCAGGCCGATGCGGAAGTCCCCGTCCATGCCGATGCGGCAGTCCGCCGTCAGCACCAGCAAGGCGCCTGCCGCCACCGCGTGACCGGTGACACCGATCAGCAGCGGCTGCGGGTGCAGCCAGGCCTTCATCAGCAGGTCCTGTCCGGCCTTCACCAGTGCCGGCACGTTCGCGGGGTCGCCACGAATGACCTTCAGGTCGAAGCCTCCACAGAGCACGCCGTCGCGGCCCCGGATCACTGTCACGTCCGCTTCCGCCGCTGCGCGGTCGAGGGCTTCGGAGAGCGCCTGCATCATGACATGGCTGAAGGCATTGGCCTTGCCGTCGTCCATCTGCAGGGTCGCGACCCCGTCCACCAGGCTGTAGCTGACCGGCTCAGCCACCGAACTGCGCCACCAGCGCCATCAGGTTCCGGGCCTGCTTAAGGTGCGGCATGTCCAGCATCTTGCCGTCCAGCCCCACCGTGCCAAGACCCGGATTGTCCTCGAACGCCGCGATCACCCGCCTGGCGTGGGTGACTTCCTCCTCCGTCGGGGTGAAGGCGCGGTTGATGACTTCCGACTGTGCCGGGTGGATGGCGATCTTGCCGATGAAGCCTGACCGGCGGTCGCGGCGGCATTCCTCCTCCAGCCCCTCCAGGTCGCGGAAATCGACATAGACGACACCCACCGGCTGGGCGTCGATAGCCCGCGCCGTGGTCAGGCACAGGGTCTTGGCGAGCTGGAACGGCGTGTCGTAGTCGCCCGTGTCGGGATGGCGGTTGGTGCTGGCCCCCAGCGCCGCCGCCAGGTCCTCACCACCCCAGGTCAGGGCCGTCAGCCGGTCCGAGACATTGTCGAGGTAGGTGTGGAAGGTCAGCAGCGACTGCGCCGTTTCCGTCGCGACGCAGAGAATGCGCGTGGAGCCGAGTTCCAGCCCCTCCCGCGTTTCCAGCGCCGACAGCATGGTGGCGAGCGTGTTCACGTCTGCCGCCGAATAGACCTTCGGCAGCACGATGCCGTCCGGTGCGCCGGGCATCACCGCGACCAGGTCGGGCAGCGACAGCGGCGTGTCCAGCGGGTTGATCCGGACCCAAAGTTCCTGCCGCGACCGGTCGGGATGCGCCTTCAGGAAGTCGCGCGTCATTTCCCGCGCGATCTCCTGCCGGTCATCGGAGACCGCGTCCTCCAGGTCCAGGATCAGCGCGTCGGCGGGGTTCTCCGGTCCCTTGGCAAGCTTGCGCTCGCTGTCGCCGGGAACGAACAGCCAGGATCGGTTCAGCCTCATGCCGGGCGCTTCTTCATGAAAGCGGTACGGACACAGTAGGCGACTTCCTCGCCGCGCTGGTTGAAGCCGAAATGCTCGAACACCACCATGCCGGCGTTCGGGCGGGACTTGCTCTCCCGCATGCTCTTCACCTTGGTCACGGCGCGCACGGTATCGCCATGGAACACCGGGTTGGCAAAGCGCACGTCGGTCATGCCCAGGTTGGCGATGGTCGTGCCCAGCGTGGTGTCACCGACGGTCACGCCGATCACCAGGCCCAGCGTGAACAGGCTGTTCACGATGCGCTGCCCGAACTCGGTGTCCTTGGAGAACTCCTCGTCCAGGTGCAGTGGCTGCGGATTGTGTGTCATGGCGCAGAACATGACGTTGTCCATCTCGGTGATGGTGCGGGTCAGGGAATGGTTGAATTCCATTCCGACCTCGAATTCCTCGTAATAGAGACCTGACATTGCTCTTTCCTCCCCTTGCATGTCGGACGGCCGTCATCATTCGACGGATCGCTTCAGTTTTCCAGTGCAGCCTTGATGCGCGCGGCGTCATAACCCAGTTCGCCGAGGATCTCGGCGCCGTGCTCACCCAGGCCGGGGGCCGGTCGTGATGCGGTTGGCTGGGTTTCGGACCAGGTCGCGGGATAGGCCATGCGGCGCAGGCGACCCTCCGTCGGGTGTTCCTCCTCCCCGAAGAATCCCACGTCCGCCAGGTGCGGTTCCGCTATCAGTTCGTCCAGGCTGTTCAGGGCCGATGCCGGAACGTCGAGCCGGTCGAAGGTCTCCAGCCACTCGGCCGTCGTGCGGGTAAGCAGCAGCTCCGCCAGTTCGCGGTACAGGCTGCCGATGTTCTCCGTCCGGCTGGTCATGCTGGCATAGCGCGGATCGTTCTCGAACTCGTCCTCCCGACCCTGGTCGCGCATGAAGTCGCGCCAGTGACGGTCGGTATAGAGCATCAGGCAGACATGGCCATCCCGGGTGGGGAACGGCCGCCGGTCGGGCACCAGCATCCGGGGATAGCCGCTCGGCCCCTCATCGGGGATGAAGGTGGCGCCGCCCATGTGATCTCCCAGGACGAAGCTCGCCATCATCTCGAACATCGGCATGTCGATCCGCTGCCCCTGTCCGGTGCGGCCCTGGCAGACCAGGGCCGCGTTGATCTGGCCCACGGCCCACAGCGCCACGCCCCGGTCCACCAGCGCGGTCGGCGCATAGGCCGGGGGGCGGCCATCGGCACGGTGCGACAGGGCAGGGATGCCGACGGCGCCCTGGATCAGGTCGTCGAAAGCGGGTTTCGCCGCGTGCCGCCCGCCCTGGCCATAGCCGAACAGCCCGGCATGGATCAGGCGCGGGTTGAGGGCATGCAGCCGGTCCCAGTCCAGCCCCAGCCGTGCCATCACCTGCGGGCGGCGGTTGTAGAGCAGCACGTCGGCGGTCTGCACAAGGTCGAGCATGGCCTGCAGTCCAGCCGGGCGCTTCAGGTCCAGCACGATGCTGCGCTTGCTGCGGTTGACGTTGAGGAAGATCGCGCCCATCCCGGGATTGCGCATCGGGCCGATGCCGCGCACAGGGTCGCCGCCCGGTGCCTCCACCTTGATCACGTCCGCGCCCATGTCGCCGAGGATCTGGCTGGTGTAGGGGGCCATCAGCATGTTCGACAGGTCGATCACCCGCACGCCGTCGAGTGGTCGCGGACCCGGCGCGGAGATTCCTTCGCTGCCAGCCATGGTCAGTACGACTTCGGCAGGCCGAGCACCCGCTCCGCCACGTAGCAGAGGATCAGGTGCGGCGTGATCGGCGCGATGCGGTGGATCAGTGCCTCCCGCAGGTAGCGCTCCACGTGATATTCCTTGGCGTATCCCATGCCGCCATGGGTCAGGATCGCGGCGTTGCAGGCCTTGAAGGTGGCTTCGCCGGCCAGGTACTTGGCAGCGTTGGCAAAGGCCCCGCAGTCCTCCCCCCGGTCGTAGAGCTGGGCAGCGCGGAACACCATCAGGTTCGCGGCCTCCAGCTCCATCCAGTTCTCCGCCAGCGGATGCTGGATCGCCTGGTTCATGCCGATGGGGCGCCCGAAGACCTCCCGCTCCTTCGCGTAGTTCGTGGCGCGGCGCAGCGCGGCGCGGCCCAGGCCGACCAGGCCGGCGGCGATCAGGATTCGCTCCGGGTTGATTCCGTGCAGCAGGTAGCGGAAGCCCTTGCCCTCGTCACCGATGCGGTTCTCCACCGGAATCTCCAGCCCGTCGAAGAAGACCTGATTGGAATCAACGCACTTGCGGCCCATCTTGTCGATCTGCCTTATCTCCACCTTCGACCGGTCCAGGTCGGTGAAGAACAGGCTGAGACCGTCGATCGGCTTGTCCGTATCGCCCTCGTCGGTGGTGCGGGCGATCAGCATGATCTTGTTCGCCACCTGTGCCGTGCTGATCCAGATCTTCTGGCCATGGACGATGTAGCGGTCGCCCTTGCGCACCGCGCGGGTCTTCAGGCGGGTGGTGTCGAGTCCGGTGTTCGGCTCCGTTACGCCGAAGCAGGCAATGTCGTCCCGCTTCATCACCGGCGGCAGCATCCGGCGCTTCTGTTCCTCGGTGCCGTAGCGCACCACCGGGTTCAGCCCGAAGATGCCGAGGCTGACGGAGGAGACCCCGCCATTGCCGGCGCCGGACTGGGAGATGGCCTGCATCAGGATCGCCGCCTCGGTGATGCCGAGGCCGGAACCGCCATATTCCTCCGGCATGGCGATGCCCATGAAGCCCTGGTCGGCAATCGCCTTGCAGAAGTCCTCCGGGAATCTTCCGTCCGTGTCGCGTGCCAGCCAGTAATCATCATCGAAGTCGCTGCACAGCCGTTCGACACTGTCGCGGATCTGCAGCTGTTCCGGTGTGAAGTCGATGCTCATGATGCGGCCCTCCCCAGGGTCTGTCTCGTTCAGTCGGTCTGCCTGTCCGCCGGGGCGTGGAAGCCCAGTTCGCGGCAACGGGTGGCCGCGCGGCGCATGGCGGCTTGGTTGGCCTCCGTCGCCAGGCGCATCCGGTCGCTCGGCCCGGCGATCAGGATGGTGGCGACAGCCGCGCCGTCAGGGCCGAAGACAGGGATGGCCATGCCGCTGGCACCGACAATCCTCTCGTCGGCGGTGCAGGCCATGCCGGTCTCGCGGATCCGCGCCAGTTCGGCCCGCAGCTTCCTGCCATCGGTGACAGTGGCTTCCGTGAAACGGACGCGGGTGACGGATGACAGGATCTCGTCCAGGCGTGCGGGAGGCATGTGGGCCAGCAGAAGCTTGCCGCCGGCGGTGCAGTGCAGTTCGCGCTGTACCCCGGTCTCGACGGTGTAGCGGATGGGATTGGGGCACTCCAGGCGGTCCAGGTAGGTGACCATCGTCTGGTCGGCGGACAGGACGCCGAGCACGGCGGTCTCCCCGGTTTCCGCAACCAGTTCCGCCAGCACGGGGCGCAGCACCTCCACCATCTGCTCCCCCAGCACCGCGTTGGTGGCGAGCCGCAGGAAGCGGGGGCCCAGCGCATAGGCGCCGTCGGAGTCGCGGATGATGCAGTCCTCGTCCTGCAGTCCCTGCAGCAGGCCGAGCAGGCTGGACTTCGGTGCGCCGGTTGATTCGGCGATCTCGCCCAGGGTGACGTGGCCGTCCGGCCCCGTGCGCGCCGCGACCAGGCGCTCCAGGATCTGCAGCACCCGCCCGATGGACTGTGGCGCGGCCCGGCGGGGCGTGCTGGTGATCGCGATGTCGGCAGTCGTTGTTCGCATATTCGAATGTTATTCGGATATGCGAACCTACTTCAAGTCCTGGTTCGGGCCGCTGCTTCGGCGCGGGCGCTGCGGGCCAGCTGTGCCTCCCGCCGTGTGGTGTAGACGGTGGCGATGAAGATGACCGCCGCACCGGCCCACATCCATGGGTCCGGCACTTCCGAGAAGGCCCACCAGGCGAGGCCGACGGAGAGTGGCAGGCGAACGAAGTCGAAGACCTGCGCCAGGCTGGCGTCCCCGGCTGAGATGGCGCGCTGGATGCCGTACATGTTCATGTTGGCGGCGATGCCGAGGCCGATGATCCAGAGCCATTCCTCCCCCTGCGGTACCTGCCAGAAGATCACGGCGGGCACGAAGGAGATCGGCAGGTTGAAGATCGACAGCATCAGGATCACCAGTTCCGGCCGTTCCGTGGCCGAGAGCTGCTTGCCGAAGATGACGACGAACCCGAAGAGAAGTGACGAGCCGATGGCGAGGATCGCGCCGGTGCTGATCGCTTCCTGCCCCGGCCGCAGCATGATCAGCACACCGACGAACCCGACCAGCAGCGCGGCGATGCGCCGGGGGCCGACCTTTTCCTTCAGCATCAGCGCGGCCAGCAGGGTGGTGAACAGCGGCGCGGTAAAGGTGATCGCCGTGGCTTCGCCGATGGGGATCAGCACCGCCGACCAGAGCAGCATCAGCGACGATGCCACCATGACGACGGAGCGCATGGCGAACAGCGGCAGGCGGCTGGTGCGCAGGGCACCGAAACCCACCCGCATGATCCAGGGCGCGAACATCAGGATGGAGAAGATGCTGCGCCAGAAATTCAGCACGAAGGGATCAAGGCTCGCCGACAGGTGGCGGACAATGACCATGATCAGGGCGAAACCGACCGCCCCGAACAGCATCCAGGCGGCAACGATCAGGGGGCGGGGCATGCTTCGGTCGCCAGCCGGTCAGTAGGCGTATTCGCGGAACACGTGACGGACGTCGCCGTTCCATTCGCCGTTGAACCGGGCCAGCAGCTCGTCGGCCGGGGTCATGCCGGATTCGACGATGCGTTTCAGGGTGCCGATGAAGTGCCGCTCGTCCTGGCCAAGCCCGTCTTCCCGGTTGCGACCGATCAGTCCGCGTTCCGCGATGGCGACCGCGTCACGTGCCACGTCCCGGACCGTGCGTCCGCCCGGTGCCGGGGCCTTCAGCCCCTGCGTCGGTACCGCGTTGCGCATCGCGTCCACTTCGTCGGCGGTCCAGTCCCGGATCAGTTCGAGTGCCTCCGCCTGTGCCGCGCTGTCATAGAGCAGCCCGACCCAGAAAGCGGGCAGGGCGCAGATGCTGCGCCAGGGACCGCCATCGGCGCCGCGCATCTCCAGGAAGCGTTTCATCCGTACTTCGGGGAACAGCGTGGTCAGGTGATTGTCCCAGTCCTTGATCGTCGGCTTCTCGCCGGGCAGGGCAGGCAGCTTCCCGGCCAGGAAATCCCGGAACGACTGCCCCGAGGCGTCGATGTAGCGACCGTCGCGGAAGACGAAGTACATCGGCACATCCAGCGCGTAGTCGGCATACTGCTCGAACCCGAAACCCTGGTCGAAGACGAAGGGCAGGGTGCCGCTGCGGTCAGGGTCGGTGTCCGTCCAGACATGGCTGCGCCCGCTCAGCAGGCCCGTCGCCTGTCCGTCGCGGAACGGGGAATTGGCGAACAGCGCCGTGGCGATGGGCTGCAGCGCCATGCCGACCCGGAACTTCTCCACCATGTCGGCTTCCGACCCGAAGTCGAGGTTCACCTGGATGGTGCAGGTCCGGTACATCATGTCGAGACCCAGGTTGCCCTTGATCTGCATGTATCGGGTCATGATCTCGTAGCGCGCCTTCGGCATCATCGAGATCTCGTCGCGGCGCGCCAGCGGATGGTGGCCCAGGCCGATGAAGCCGATGCCCAGTTCGCTGGAAACGGTCTTCACCTGTTCCAGGTGGGTGTTCACCTCCCCGCAGGTCTGGTGCAGCGTGGAGAGCGGGGCACCGGAAAGTTCCAGCTGCCCGCCGGGTTCCAGGCTGATGGCCTGGCCGTCCATGTACATGGCAATGGCATAGCCGTTCTCGATCACCGGCTCCCAGCCGAAACGCTCCAGTCCCTTGAACAGGGCCTTGATGCCGGCGGGGCCGTCATAGGGAATCGGTTTCAGGGTCTCCAGGTCGAAACCGAACTTTTCGTGCTCGGTGCCGATCCTCCAGCGGTCGGCCGGCTTGCAGCCGGAGGCGAGGAAGTCGATGAGCTGCGTGCGGTCCTCGACGATCGTGGACGAGTGCGCGCGGGCTTCCTCGCTGTCCAGCATGGTCGACATGGGCGATTCACTCCGAAGCGTTTTCTTTGAGGGTGGAACTTAGGGCGCAGGGCATCGGTATGGAAGGGCAAGCGCTCGGTTGGTCGCCATGCGGCTCAGTCCGGCCAGCCCCGGTCACCGCCGCGCCAGTCGCCCAGATGCGCCTGCCACAGCGCCAGGGTCGCGAAGACCGCCGTGTCGGCACGCAGCAGGCGGGGGCCGAGGCTGACCGGCACGCAGTCGGGCAGGGCGCGCGCCATCCGCTTCTCCTCCGCCTCGAACCCGCCCTCCGGCCCGATCAGGACAGCGGCCGGTCGGGGCGGTTCCGCACGCGCTGCCTCCGCTGCCAGTGCGGTGGCGATGGGGGGCGCATCGGCGCGTTCATCGGCGAAGTAGAGGCGGCGTCCCGTGGGCCAGGTGTCCAGCACTGCGGCAAGGGCCTGAGGCTCCTCCACCTCCGGCACCGTCAGCCGTTCGCACTGTTCCGCCGCCTCGATGGCATTGGCGGTCAGCCGTTCGGTGTTGACGCGGCTGACCACGGTGCGCCGGGTCAGCACCGGCTGGATGCGCGACACGCCCAGTTCCCCGGCCTTCTCCGCGATGCTGTCGATGCGCTTTCCCTTGATCGGCGCGAACAGCAGCCACAGGTCCGGCTCCGCCACCTGCGGCCGCAACTGTTCCAGCAGCGCGATCTCCGCCCCCTGGCGGTTCATGTGGTCGATGGCCCCGCGCCATTCCCCGTCGCGCCCGTTGAACAGCTTCACCGTCGCCCCGGCCCCCAGCCGCAGCACCTTCGCCAGATAGTGATGCTGGGGACCGGAGATGGTCAGGGGCCGGTCGGCCGCCAGGTCCGCCTCGATGAACAGTCTGGGCTCGGTCACGTCACGCATCCCCTGCATGTCAGTCTGGATCGACGTGCGGTACAAGCCGCCGCCGGTTTGCTGATAGTATCATCCGCACAGGTGGCAGATCGGATGGGGAGAGTTCAATGCCTTATGCAACAGGGCGTCTGTATCACGACGCGGACGCGCACATCATGGAGACGGCGGACTGGCTGCGCGACTACGCGGCGCCGAAGTTCCGTGACCGGTTGCCGGACATCTTCACCGGGGCGCTGGCACCGGGGGAGCATGAGCGGGTGAGCGACGACATCGCCCTGCATGCCGATGCGGGCTACCGCGCCGATGACGAGGCGGAACTGATGAACCGCAAGAACTGGCGCGCCATCGGGGCCACGCTGAAGCAGGACCGTCCGAAGGCGCTGGACCTGCTGGGATTCGCGTCGCAGCTCGTCTTCAACACCTTCACCAACAAGCCGATGCAGGAGGCGGAGCATGGCAGCGACGCCGACTATGCCTATGCCATGGCCGATGCACACAATCGCGGCATGTTCGATTTCTGCGGTGTCGACCGTCGCCTGCTGTCCACGGCCTACGTGCCGCTGATGGACCTGGAGCGAGCGCCGCAGACCGCGAAGGCGCTGATCAGGGACGGGGCAAACGCCCTGATGATCGCCGCCGCCTGCCCGAAGGACCACAGCCCCAGCCACGTCGCCCTGGACGCCGTCTGGGCGCAGGCGGAGGAGGCCGGGGTGCCCATCGTCTTCCATGTCGGTTCGGGCGGCAGCTTCTTCGACCGGACCTACTTCAACAACGGGCTGCCGATGGAGAAGGACTTCCATGGCGGGGCGGAAAATTTCCGCTCCATCGACTACATGGCGATCCCGAACCCGGTGATGCAGACCCTGGCCACCATGATCCTGGACGGCGTGATGGAACGGTTCCCGCGCCTGAAGTTCGGCGTGATCGAGCAGGGGGCGAGCTGGGTGCCGAGCTGGATGCGCTACCTCGACAGCGCCTACGACGCCTTCCTGCGGCATGAGCAGCGCCTGCAGAAACTGTCCTTGCGCCCGTCGGAGTACGTGCAGCGCCAGGTGCGCGTGACCCCGTACCCGACGGAGGATGTGGGCTGGATCACCTCCCAGGCCGGTGATGCCGTCTGCCTGTTCTCCTCCGACTATCCGCACGTGGAGGGCGGGCGGAACCCGCTCGGCCGTTTCGAGGCATCACTGGCCAGTGCCGCGGACACGGTGAAGGAGCGGTTCTTTGCAGGTAATTTTGCTAACATGATGGGGCCGTCATTGCAGCGGGCGCTGGGCTGAGCGCCTCGAACCGCGAATCCGGGGAGGATGAGATGACCGTACGAACCGCAGGCAGCGACGCCGCTGCCGCCGCCAACGAGGACCTGGTGCTGCGGGACGACCGTGGTGCCGTGACGTGGCTGACGTTGAACCGGCCGGATGCGTTCAACAGCCTGTCCACCGCGCTGATGACCCGCATGCAGCAGCACCTGGACGCGCTGGCGGACGATCCCGCCTGCCGCGTCATCGTCATTGCCGGGTCCGGGCGCGGCTTCTGTGCCGGGCACGACCTTCGGGAAGTGCGCGGCAACCAGCAGGACGCGCCGTTCATCAAGGCGATGCTGGAACAGTGCTCCACCATGATGCAGGCCATCGTCAACCATCCGAAGCCGGTGATCGCGCGGGTGCATGGCATCGCCACCGCCGCCGGTTGCCAGCTGGTTGCCAGCGCCGACCTGGCCATCGCCACCGATGATGCGAAGTTCGCCACGCCGGGGGTGAACATCGGCCTGTTCTGCCACACACCGATGGTCGCGCTGGGACGCAATGTCAGCCGCAAGCACGCCATGGAGATGCTGCTGACCGGCGAGATGATGAGTGCCGACGACGCGCTCCGCTTCGGGCTGATCAACCGTACCGCGCCCGCTGCCGACCTGGACCAGGCGGTGACGGAGATGGCGGAGCGCATTGCCTCCAAGTCCTCCTACACGCTGAAGATCGGCAAGCAGGCCTTCTATCGCCAGCTGGAAGCACCGGACCTGAACGCCGCCTACGACTATGCCTCCGGCGTGATGATGGAGAACATGGTCGCCCGTGACGCCAACGAGGGGATCCAGGCCTTCATCGACAAGCGGGCACCGGTCTGGGAGGACCGCTGAACATGGCCGGGGCGGGGAGCGGGGCCGGGCCAGGAACCGCGATGGATCACGAGAGCTACAGCGACGCCTATATTCGCGACATCCTGCATTCCGTGAAGGTGGTGGCGATGGTGGGCGCCAGTGCCAACTGGAACCGCCCCAGCTACTTCGCCATGAAGTACATGCAGGAAAAGGGCTATCGCGTGATCCCGGTGAACCCGAAGGAAGCGGCGGCCGGGACCGTCATCCTGGGGGAACCGGCCGTTGCGTCGCTCGACGACATCGACGTGCCGGTGGACATGGTCGACTGCTTCCGCAATTCGGAGGCGATTCCGCCCATCGCCGATGACGCCATCCGCATCGGGGCGAAGGTGCTCTGGCTGCAGCTCGGCGTGCGCAACGATGCGGCCGCGGCAAAGGCGGAGGCGGCGGGGCTGAAGGTGGTCATGAACCGCTGCCCCAAGATCGAGTATGGTCGCCTGTCCGGGGAGATCGGCTGGTTTGGCGTCAATACGGGCGTGATCTCGTCACGCCGCAAGCGCGTGGTCTGACCGCATCACGTCTGCGGGGACCGGCTGCGCGCTAGTCCTCTTCCAGCAGGGCGATGAAATCCACCGCCACGAGGACCTGGTTGACACAGGTGCCATCCAGCGACAGCGGCAACGCAACCAGTTCGCAGCGCTTGAAGTCGCGGTGCGGCCCGACATAGGGCATCGGTCGCGTGCAGGGCAGGCCCCGTTCCGCCACTTCCCTCAGCAGTTCCCAGTACTGGCCCGGACCGGCCTGGTTCGGCATCTCACTGACCCGTCGGCCCTTCAGCGGTCCGGCCATGTTCTCGTCGATCAGCGTGCCCGTCAGGCGGTAGATGAAGTCCAGCGGATCATGTTCGATCCCCAGGATCATCACGTTCGGCAACTGTTCGACCATGTCCATCGGGTTGAGGTCGCTGCGCAGGGGCCAGATCCGGTCCCCGCGTATGAATTCCCAGTACCTGAGTACCGCCAGCGTGGTGTGGGAAGTGAGCTTGCCGCAAACTTCGCTCACCGCGTCCCTGATCTCCGGTTCGCGTGCTTTGGTCAACATGTCATGCCCGGTCATTGGTGGTCATTTCCAGGGCCAGAACTTCGGTCCCGGTAATGCAACACCGGACTTTCGGTAATTATTCGATCAAAATGTGATGAGGATCATGTTTTTTCGGCAATCATCGTTCGCTGCCGATACAGACAAGCCTGCAGGCAGCGGGTTGACGATTGATTAACATTCACCTGCTTGACTGGAACAATGCATCCGGATTGTTCCATCACGACAGGTCACAGCGCATGATCAGCGCCGTCCAGCATACGCGTGTTGACGGTCCTTCCCAGCTTTCGCGTGCGCAGCCCTCCATCCCGCGAGGCGCGGAGCCGCGGGAGGCGTCGCGGGGCAGCACGCCGTCGCCGACGTTCCAGGAGGCACGCGGATCCGCCGTGGCCGGTGGCACGCTGATCGCGGCACAGCTTGCCGCCAGCAAGGACAGTCGCGGCAGCCAGCAGGCCGGCACCGACCCGAAGCAGTCCACCACCACCGGCACCGAACTGACCGAGCAGGAGCGGGAGCAGGTCAGGGAGATGCAGGCCCGCGATCGGGAAGTCCGTACCCATGAACAGGCCCACAAGGCGGCCGGCGGGCAATATGCCAGTGCCCCCGAATATGACCTGGAGCGCGGACCGGACGGAAAGAGCTATGCCGTCAGCGGCCGTGTCTCCATCAGCACCAGCCCGGTCCCCGGTGACCCCGAGGCCACCATCGCCAAGATGGACGTCGTGAAACGGGCTGCGCTTGCCCCGGTTGAGCCATCCAGCGCGGATCGCAGCGTGGCGGCGGACGCGGAGAGCAAGCGCGCCGATGCCCGCTCCGAACTGAACAGCATCCGTGCCGAAGAGCGACAGGCCGCGCTGGAGGAGACGCTTGGCAAGACGGAGGAGGCTGACGCGCCTTTCCGGAGCGATGACGGCAAGGACGGCGAAGCCCTGCCGGACGCCGGGAAGACCCGGAATGCGGAGAGCCTGCCTGGCCTGGGTCCCGTGGGACAGTCGGGGCAGGACGATGAGGGTGCGCAGCGGCAATCCGGCGACGAAGATGAGCGGGCTGTCGGGGATGCCCTGTCACGGTCCGACCGACGTGATGAAGAAGGCGTTTCCCGCGACTTTGCCGCCTTTCTTGCCCTGAGCGGCGCTGAACGCACGCAGGCCCAGCTGCAGCCCGGTCTTGCCTCCCCCAGTCAGGGCCTCGACATTCGCCTCTGACCTGGCGGCGAAAACATCATTTCATTCAACGCCCTGAACGACCCGGCTGAAGATCCAGTTCACCTTTTCGGCCAGGGAACCGGCATCACCGGTCACGTGTCGCAGGGCAATGCAGACAAGGCCGGGGCGGGTGTCTGACTGCGCTGGAACAACCTCCGCCCGCCGACCGACGGTCTGGATGATCGTGGGACCGTCGCGATGATCATTCACCATGCCCTTGGCGCGCAGCAGGCCGAGCTCGGGCGCCGTCAGTGCCTCGGCAACCGCACGGGCATCGACAGGTCCCGGCGGCGTGACCGCGACCGAGACAAGCTGGTGATGATCCCCGTGCAATGGTCCCGCAGGATCGGGCAACGCCTTGCCACGGTCGCGAAAGCCGAGCAGAAGCTCGGGCGGCAGCTGGCCCCGGCTGGTACTTACCTGGCGCGCGTGGGGATGCCCTGTCACGAGCCACTCGCTGACGGCCTTGTGCTGTTCCTCCGCCACCAGGTCGGTGCGGTTCAGCACGATGATGTCCGCGTCCGTCAGTTGCTGGCGGATCGTGTCGCCGAGATAGCGGTCGGAGGCCCGTCGCTGCACGGTTTCCGCATCAGCCAGCACGATGACCCCGCCCAGCGCATAGTCCGGCAGGATACCGACCGTGGCGGCGATGGCACCGGGCAGGGCGACACCGCTCGCCTCCAGCAGCACATGGTCAGGGCGCGGCTCCATCTTCGCCAGGTCCAGCATCGCCAGCACCAGGTCATTGCCGTAGCTGCAGCAGACACAGCCCCCGGCGATCGAGATCAGGTTCTCGTCCTCCGCCTCGATCAGGTCGGCATCGATCGGCAGTTCACCGAACTCGTTGACCAGCACGGCCAGCTTGCGGCCATCGGCATGGCGCAGCAGGTGGTTGACCATGGTGGTCTTGCCTGAACCCAGGTAACCGCCGATGACGGTGACGGGCAGGGGTGCAGTGCGGTCCGCCGGGTCGCTCATATCTCGGCGGCTGGGAAGATCCGCCCGCCCAGCACCGTGCCCCAGACGCCGACATCCTTCAGCTTCTCGGCACCGATCTCGCGCGGGTCATCCTCCAGCACCGCGAAGTCGGCGCGCTTGCCGGTCTCGATGGAGCCGACCTCCCCGTCCAGCTTCAGCGTGTAGGCCGCCCCCAGCGTGATGGCCCGCAGCGCGGTGGCCACGTCGATGCGCTCATGCTCGCCCAGCGTCCGTCCTGTCGCGGTGCGCCGGTTGACCGCGCACCAGGCGGTGAACAGGGGGCCGAGCGGCGTGACGGGGGCATCGGAATGGATCGCCATGGGCACACCGGTTTCCACGGCAGTGGCACAGGCATTCATCCGCTCTGCCCGCTCCGGCCCGACGGTCATGGCGTAATGCTGGTCGCCCCAGTAGAAATGGTGGTTGGGGAACAGGTTCACGCACATGTTCAGCGCCTTCATGCGCCGGAACTGGGCCGCATCGGCAAGCTGGCAATGTTGCAGCGTGAAACGGTGATCGGGGGCGGGGTGACGCCTCAGCGCCTCCTCCAGGCAGTCCATCACCAGTTCCGTTGCCTCGTCGCCGTTGGTGTGGGTATGCACCTGCACGCCCTTCTGCAGCGCCAGGGTGAACATCTCCAGCAACTGCTCCGGCGGGACGTACCACAGGCCATTGGGGGCACCGTTGTAGTATCCGGGCCAGCGCAGCCGGGCGGAGAAGCCCTGGATCGAGCCGTCGGACACCACCTTGATGATCCCCAGCCGCAACTTGTCGGTGCTCATCTCCCGCAGTTCCAGCGCGCGGTCCACGATCTCCGGCACCGTCATGTTCTGCAACCGCCTGAGCGAGACGATGCGGGCGGGATAGGCTTCCTCCCCCGTGACCCGCAGCATCATCTCCACCGCATCCTGCGGCAGCAGGTTGGCAAGGTCGGCAGCGGTGGTGACACCGGCCCGCACGCACAGCCGGGCGAACTGGCGCAGGCCTGGCTCGTCGCAGGCCAGCAGGTCGCGGTCGAAGCCGACATGGATACCGACCGGCGTCATGGCGTCCGGTCCCTTCAGTTCGCCGGTGGGCAGCCCGTCGTCGCCCAGGGGAATACCGGGATGGTTGATGCCGGTGCGCAGCAGCCCGGCCAGCTCCAGGGCCTTCGTGTTGACATTGAGGATGTGCCCGGACGCGTTCAGCACCCCCACTGGACGGTCGGCGGCAGCCTTGTCCAGGTCATGGCGGTTGACCCGCCGGTCGCCGTAATAGATCGCGTCCAGCGACCAGCCGGCGAGGGGGGTGTCCGGTCCATCCAGCTTCGCCGCAGCGTCCCGCAGCCGTTCCACCACTGCCTCGATGGACTTCGCCCCGGCCCAGACCTGGCCGTTCGGGTCCATGCGGTCGAAGAAGCCGCAATAGATGTAGCGCCAGAAGGTGCCTTCCATCGTGTGGCTGTGTCCCTCCACCAGGCCAGGCATCAGGATCTTGTCTGCGAACCGTTCATCAAGCTCGTGCGCGCCCCAGCCTGCCAGTTCCTCCAGCGTGCCGGTCCCGAGGATGCGGCCGTCGCGCACCGCGACATGGGTGGTTTCGGGCCGGTTCGGATTCATGGTGATGATCCGGCGGGCGCTGTAGATGGTGAAACTCATGCCTTCATGGCCTCCATGTGCGGTGCATGCCCGTCATCGGTGACCAGGTGGCAGGCAACCAGGTGTCCGGGCCGGATCGTGCGCAGCGGCGGATCGCTCTGACGGCACCGGTCCTCGGCAAAGGGGCAGCGTCCGGCGAAGCGGCAACCGGGCGGCGGATCGATGGGGCTTGGCGGATCACCCTGCAGGCGGACCCGTTTCCGACCGCCCCCCGCCGCCGGTGCTGCCGAGGGTACGGCGGAGAGCAGCGCCCACGTGTAGGGGTGCAGCGGCTGGCGGAACAGCGATATCCGGTCCGCGCGCTCCACGATCTGGCCGAGATACATCACGGCGATCTCGTCGCACATGTGCTGCACGACGCCCAGGTCATGGCTGATGAACAGGTAGGTCAGGCCCAGTTCCGCCTGCAGGCGGCGCAGCAGGTTGAGGATCTGCGCCTGGATGGCGACATCCAGCGCCGATACCGGCTCGTCGCAGACGATCAGTTCCGGGTTCGTCGCCAGCGCGCGGGCGATGCCGATGCGCTGGCGCTGCCCGCCGGAGAACTGGTGCGGAAACAGCGCCCTTTGCTCCGGGCGCAGGCCGACCAGGCGGAACAGTTCCGCCACCCGCTCGTCCCACTCGGCCGGGCTGCCGACATCCAGCAGTTCCAGCGGCTCCCGCACGATGGCCCCGGCGCGGACCCGTGGGTTGAGGGAGGAATAGGGGTCCTGGAAGATGATCTGCATCCGCCGCCGCGCCTTGCGCAGCGCGTCACCGCCCAGTTGCAGCACGTCCGTCCCGCCGAGCATCACCGATCCGCCGGTGGCCTCCACCAGCCGCATGACGGCCAGCGCTGTCGTCGTCTTGCCGGACCCGGACTCGCCGACAACGCCGAAGGTCGTGCCTGGCGCGACGTCGAAATCCACCCCATCGACGGCGTGGACCACGGAGGGTTCGCCGAACAGGCCCCGCTTGCCGACCTTGAAATGCACCTTCAGGTCCCGTACCTGCAGCAGCGGTTCCCGGCTCATGACACGGCCTCCGCCCCGGATCCGGGCACGGCCCAGCAGGCAACGCTGTGACCACCTGCGCGGTCGGACTCCGCAGGCATCGCGTTGCAGTCGGGGCGGCGTTCACCGCAACGCGGCGCGAAGGGGCAGCCGCTGCCGCCAAGCTGGCTGAGACCGGGCACCACCCCCGGAATCTCCATCAGTTCCTGCCGTTCCGCAGGGGGATCGGCCTCCAGGTGCGGCACGCAGCGGATCAGGCCACGGGTATAGGGGTGCAGCGGCTGGCCCAGGATCTCGCTCACCGGCCCGTCCTCCACCTTCCGGCCCGCATACATGACGATGACCCGCTCCGCGAGTTCGGCAATGGCGCCCATGTCATGGGTGATCAGGATGATGGCGGTTCCGGTTTCCGCCTGCAGGTCCTGCAGCAGGTCGAAGATCTGTGCCTGCACGGTCACGTCCAGCGCCGTCGTCGGCTCGTCGGCGATCAGGATGCGAGGGCGGCAGGCCAGCGCCATGGCGATCATCACCCGTTGGCGCATGCCGCCGGAGAGCTGGTGCGGATACTCGTGGACGCGCTTCTCCGGCGCCGGGATCCCGACGGCGCGCAGCATCTCCACCGCACGGTTCATGGCCTCGCGACGGCTCAGCCCCTGGTGCACGCGCACGGTCTCGCCGATCTGGTCGCCCACGGTGTAGACGGGATTGAGCGAGGTCATGGGTTCCTGGAACACCATGGAGATCTCGTTGCCCCGTACCTGGCGCATACGCTGCTCGCCCGCGCTGACCAGGTCCTCCCCGTCCAGGCTGATGTTGCCCCCGGCGATGCGGCCCATAGGCCCCGGCACCAGTCCCATGACCGCCAGTGCGGTCATCGACTTGCCGCAACCGGATTCGCCGACGATGCCAAGTGTCTCACCGGCCTGCAGGTCAAAGCCGAGGTTCTGGATCACCGGCACGATACCGTCGCGGGTATCGAACTCGACACGCAGGTCGCGGACGGACAGGAGGCTCCCGCTCATCAGCGCCGCCTCAGTTTCGGGTTCAGCGCATCGTTCAGCCCGTCGCCGATCAGGCTCACTGCCAGCACGGTCAGGAAGATCGCGATGCCGGGGAAGGTCACCGGCCACCAGGCGGCCAGGATGGCGGGCCGGTTGTCGCCGATCAGCTTGCCCCAGCTCATCACGTTGGCGTCCGACAGGCCGAGGAAGCTCAGCCCCGCCTCGAACAGGATCGCCGTGCCCACCGACAGCGCCGCCGAGACGATCAGGGGCGGTGCCGCGTTGGGCAGGATGACCCGCCAGATGATGCGCGCGTTGGAGGCACTGATGGACCGCGCCGCCTTGACGTATTCCAGTTCCCGGATGCGCATGAACTCGGCGCGGGTCAGCCGAGCGGCACTGGTCCAGGAAACGATGCCGATGGCGAAGGCGATGGTGGGCAGCGACGGCTCGAAAAGCATCACCAGCACCATGGCCAGCAGCAGCGGCGGCAGTACCTGGAAGAACTCGGTGACACGCATCAGCGCCTCGTCGACCCAGCCACGATAGTAACCGGCCAGGGCACCGACGGTGATGCCGATGGTCACGGTGATGACCGCCGCTGCCGCGCCGACGGCAAGCGTCGATTGCCCGCCGACCAGCAACCCGGCGACGAGGTCGCGGCCGAGGTAGTCCGTGCCGAGCAACCAGCCTTCCTCCCCCGGCGGGGTCAGCGGTGCCCAGACAAGTTCAAATGGATCAACGGTATAGACCAGCGGGCCGACAAAGGTGGTGAGGATGATGACGACGAAGATCGCCAGGCCGACGATCGCGGAGTTGTTGGAGATGAACATGCGCCAGGCTTCGCGCGCCGGACTCTCGACGCGGATCTGCTGTTCGAACTCGCGGGCGGCATCGGTCATTTCGCGCCGCTCCTGATCCGGGGATCGATCAGCCGGTAGGCGATGTCGGTCAGCAGGTTGGCGATGATCACCACCATGGAGGAGAAGAACAGGATGCCGAGCAGGGTCGGCGTGTCGCGCCGCAGCAGGCTCTCGAACGCCAGGGTGCCGAGGCCGGGCCAGCTGTAGACGGCCTCCACCAGCACGGCGCCGGACATGAGCTGCGCGAACTGCAGCCCGGCAAAGGTGACGACGGGCAGCACCGCGTTGCGCAGCGCATGCTTGTAGACCACCACCAGCTCCGACAGTCCCTTGGCGCGGGCGGTGCGGATGTAGTCCGACCCCAGCACGTCCAGCATGCTGGCGCGAGCAAGGCGGCTGTAGAAGGCGAGGTAGATCGTGGAGAGCGTCACCACCGGCAGCACCAGGTGATGCGCGATGTCGAGCGCCCGGCTGAGCGGGTCATCAGGCCCGGTGATGTCGTACATGCCGCCAGACGCGGGGAAGATCGGGATCACGCTGGCAAACAGGATCAGCAGGATGATCGCGGTCCAGAAGACCGGGGCGGCATAGCCGAACAGCGCCAGCACGGTGACGAAGTGGCTGAGCAGGCCGTTGGGCTTGCGGGCCGCCACGACACCCAGGAAGGTGCCGAGGAAGATCGCCAGCAGCAGCGCGGAGACCACCAGCAGCAGCGTTGCCCCCAGCCGTTCGATGATCAGGTCGGTGACCGGCTGGTTGAAGTAGAAGGAAAAGCCGAGATCGCCCTGCGCCACGTTGCCGAGATAGCTGAGCAACTGGACGTGGAAGGGCTGGTCGAGGCCGTACAGGGCCCGGATCTCGGCCATCATCTCCTCGGTCGCGCCGCCCATCTCCCCGGCGATCACCTCCGCCGGGTCACCGGGAGCGAGGTGGATCAGCGTGAAGCAGAGGATCAGCACGGCCGC
The DNA here is from genome assembly GCA_965228535.1 of Minwuia sp. Classification (GTDB taxonomy): domain Bacteria; phylum Pseudomonadota; class Alphaproteobacteria; order Minwuiales; family Minwuiaceae; genus Minwuia. Next base: position 1,930,628 of record CBDDHU010000004.1, read on the forward strand.
GAGCAGTCCGACCGCGTTCAGGATGCGTCGGAGCAGGACGGAGGCGATGTTCATCTCCCGGGCACCCGACCGGAGGCGGCGGGAAAACCCGGCGGCTGCAGTGCAACCGCCGGGGATGGCAGGGCAGGGGTCACTCGCTGAAGCCGACCTTGTCCAGCGGATGCATGTCGGCCCAGATGCCCAGCGGCGGGTTCACCAGGTTCTTCGCGTGGATGTTGGTGTAGGGCACGATGTCGAGCCAGTAGATCGGCAGGTCCTGCGCCACGGTCTTCTGGAACTGGGCGTACAGCGCCTTGCGCTTCGCCAGGTCCGGTTCCTTGCCGGCCTGCTCGAGCGCGGCATCGACCTCCGGGTTGCAGTACTGCTGCGTGTTCGACCAGATCACGCCCTTGACGATGTTGTCGCAGATGTAGGTCCGGTGCACGCCGATCACCGGGTCACCCCAGTTGAACACCAGGTCCATCGTCATGTCGAAGTCATGGCTGGAGACGCGCTTGGCCCAGGTCGGGAAGTCGGGCGCGTTGCGGACCGTGACGTCGATGCCGATCTTCTTGAGCTGCGGCTTCAGGTACTCGGCGATGTTCTTCTGCTGCTCCGGCAGGGCGGGCAGGTAGTCGATGCTGGCGGCGAAGCGGATCCCGTCACCGTTCGGCATCAGCCCGGCCTCGTCCAGCAGGGCGTTCGCCTTGTCCAGATCGACGTCATAGGTCTCGACATCGGCCGAGTAGTAGGGGCTGGAGGGCGCGATCGGGCCGGTCGCGGGCTTCGAGACACCGCGCTGCAGCGCCTTGATGATGAAGTTCCGGTCCACGGCATAGGCAATCGCCTGGCGCACCTTCACATTGTCGAACGGCGCCCGCTTGGTGTTGAAGGCGAGCCAGGTGATCGGGCCGATGGCCTCTCCACCGCCTTCGGCGACAACCAGGTTCTTCGCATTCTGCAGGCGACGGATATTGATGGACTCGACCTCCGTGTAGAAGTCGGCCTCACCCTGTTCCATCGTGATCACGCGCTGGCTGGAGTCGCGGACGATCTTGTAGACGACCCGGTCCAGGTACGGCAGGCCGGGCAGGAAGTAGTCGTCGTTCCGTTCCAGGATGATGTACTCGCCCTGCTTGTACTCGACGAACTTGAACGGGCCGGAACCGACCGGTGTCGCGTTCATCGGATGGTTCTTGGCGGTCTGGCCCTCTTCCAGCCTGGAATAGACATGCTCCGGGATGATCGGCAACAGGGCCGAGGACATGGCCAGTTCCAGCGCCGGGTGCGGCTGGCTCAGCCGGATCACCGCCGTCAGCTCATCCGGGGTCTCGACGGACTCGACCGCGCCGAACATGGTCTTGAAGGGATGGTTGGCCTTCACCGTCTCGATGGAGAAGCGCACATCGTCCGACGTGATCGGCTCCCCGTCATGGAAACGGGCACCGGCCCGCAGCTTCACGGTCATGGAAAGGCTGTCGTCGGACCAGGACCAGCTCTCGGCCAGGTAAGGCTGCGGTTCCCAGCCCTCGTCATAGCGCAGCAGCGTGGCGAAGATCTGCGTACCGGGCCGGCCCGTGGCGGTACCGGACTGCACTGCGGGGTTGAAGTGGCGCGGCACCTGGCTGGTCAGCAGCGTCAGCGTGCCGCCCTTCTTCGGTTCGGCAGCCTGTGCCTGCCAGGCCATGCCCAGCGCCAGCAGGGCAGCCGTGGCAGTGCTCGCGAGCCTGATGAAAGATCTCATGTGCAATCCCCTCGTGAAAGACCTCGGCCCGGTGTCCCCCAGGCTCAACTGGTTAAGGGAATTAAGCCATACGATCCTGTTGCGGCGCAACAAGGGGATTGCCGGTGGCGGCTCCGCTCAGGCCGCGTTCGCCAGGGCGGCATCCCGCACCTGGCAGCGCCACATCACCCGGCGCGCGCTTGCATCGAAGGCTTCCCGGCGATGGATCGTGGAGCGATTGTCCCAGACCAGCAGGTCGTTGGGACGCCATTCGTGCGCGTAGAGGAACGCGTCGCGCGTGCACCAGGCCCACAGCTCGTCCAGCAGCCGTTCGCTCTCCTCCACCTGCAGGCCGACAAGCCAGCTGTTGGTCCTGCGGCCCAGGAACAGCGCCTCCCGCTCCGTCACCGGGTGTCGGCGGATCGCGGGGTGGCGGGCGCCGGGGGCGCGGGTGACGTCGGTGACCTCGCTCATGCCCTTCCGCAGGTCCCCGGCGGAGGTGTAGCTGGAATCATGGTTCACCACCTGATCCGCCAGGCGTTGCCGCAGATCGTCGGGCATGTCCTCGATGGCAGCCATCATGTTCCCGAACCAGGTGCGCCCACCTTCCGTCACCACCTCCCGGCCATAGAGCACGGAGGCGGAGGGCGGGGCAGGGATGTAGGACATGTCGGTGTGCCATTCGGCCTCTCCGTTGCCCAGCGCACCGATGGCCTTGCCGTTCTCCACGACATTGGAGATGACCCACATCTCCGCCGCTTCCTCGTCCCGGCGCCGGGCCTCGCTTGCGGGCGGCGGCTCCAGTTCGCCGAAACGGCGGCTGAAGGCGCAGAGTTCTGCCGGGGTCAGGTGCTGGTCACGGATGACGATCAGGCAGCGGTCGAGCCACAGCTGTTCCACCCTGGCAAAGGCAGCATCGTCCAGCGTGCGGACATCGATGCCGGTGATTTCGGTACCGGTCAGTGGCGAGAGGTTTCGCGTTTCCATGTGAGCCTCCGATCAGGAGCGCACTGCCGCTGCAGTGCGCCCCGCAATGATCGGGGGATCATAATTGAAACCGCTCCCCGCTGTCAGTGCCGACTTGGCGGCATGCCCGGCCCTGCCGTCGGCCGGACTAGCCGACCAGCGACGGAAGGTACAGGATGATGTCCGGAATGGCGATCAGCGCGATGATGATCAGCAGGTCCGCCACCAGGAACCAGGCGATGCCACGGAAGATCACGCCCGTGGAGGCGAGGTCACCGACCACCCCCTTGATGACGAACACGTTCAGCCCGATGGGTGGGGTGATCATGCCGATCTCGAGGAACTTGGTCAGCAGCACGCCGAACCAGATCAGGCTGAAACCGGCCGTGTCGATGATCGGCAGCAGGATCGGCAGGGTCAGCAGCATGGCACCGATGGGTTCCAGGAACATGCCCAGCAGCAGGTAGATCAGCGAGATGCCGATCAGCAGCAGCAGCGGGTCCGCCCCCATGGCCGTCACGGCATCGGACAGGTAGTCCCCGGCACCGCTGAAGGCGAGGAACCGGGTCAGCATGCTGGCACCGATGGCGATGATGAACAGCGACGCGGAGGTCAGCAGTGTCTCCGACAGCGCATCGCGGAAGCTGACCCAGGTCAGCGAGCCCTTCAGGGCGGCGATGATCGTGGCGATTGCCGCGCCCACGGCGCCGGCCTCCGTCGGGGTGAAGGCGCCGGAGAACAGCCCGCCGAAGACGCCGATCATCAGCAGCAGCACCGGCCAGGTGTCCTTCAGGGCGGCAACCTTGTCGCCCAGCGTGACCTCCTCGTGCAGTTCAGGTGCCAGTTCCGGCTTCAGCTTCACCCGGATCATGACGACGGCGACATAGCTGAACGTGGTCAGCAGCCCGGCACCGACACCGCCCAGGAACAGGGCACTGATCGGTACCTCGGCAATGATGCCGTAGAGGATCATCAGGATGGAGGGCGGGATCAGCGCGCCGATGGTGCCCGCCGCGGCAACGGTTCCCGTGGCCAGCGATGCGTCATAGCGGTGGCGCATCATCTCGGGCACCGCGATCCGGCCCATGGCTGCGGCGCAGGCCACGGAGGATCCCGTGACAGCCGCGAAGCCGGCCGCGCCGAAGATCGTCGCGATGGCCAGCCCGCCGGGCAGGCGCGACATCCACATCCGGGCGGCGTCGAACATGCCCTTCGTCAGTCCGGCGTGATAGCAGAGGAACCCCATCAGCAGGAACATGGGGACCGAACTGAGCTGCCAGGTCGCCGCGAAGCTGTAGGGGATCACGCCGATGGAGCCCCATGCCGCCCGCTCCCCGGCAAGTGCCCAGATGCCGACAAAGGACACGCCGATCAGGCAGACACCGATCGGAACACGCAGGGCGATCAGGGCCAGCAGGATGCCGATGCCCACAAAACCAATCTGTACGTCGGACAGGACGGCCTCCTATTCAGCGATCTGGCCGGGAGCGCCGGCCTGGGGGCGCCCGGAAAGGTAAGAAATGAACTTGAACAGCAGGACCAGGACCATCAGGGCCGCACCGATGGGCAGCAGGTAGTGTCCGGGCCAGATCAGCACCTTGGTGCCCTGTTCCATGATGAAGGAACCCATGTCCTGCTTCTTGAAGGCGTCAGTGAAGCCGCGATAGGCCAGCAGTCCGAAGACAGCGCCTGACAGGACATAGGTCAGCCCGTTGATGTGATGCTGGACCCGCGCCGGGAACAGTTCGGTCAGCACCTCGACGGAGATGTGCGAATTCCGCCGCTCTGCCAGCGCCAGTGGCAGGAACGCCACCACCACCATGTAGTAGTTCGAGACCATGGTGATGGTCGCGGGCACGGGCGAGAAGAAGACGAACTTGCCCACAACGTCGGCGGTGATGTGCACCATCATCAGCCCGACCGCGATCGAGCCGATGATGCTTGTCAGGCCGATGGCCCGTTCCAGCAAGCGATCCACAAAGTCCATTGGTCCACAAGTCCGTAACTGTTTCAGCATTGGTCGCGGCGGGCGGCGACTTTCCAGGCCGCCGCCCGCACGGTTGTGTCTCAGTTCCGACCGTACGTCGTCAGGTCGACCTTCGACATGATCTCATCCCAGTAGAGCTTCGCCAGAGCGTCGGCGTCGTTCTCCATCCCGAGCGTCAGCACCCGGTACTTCTCGATCAGCGCGGCAATCGTCTTGATCTTCGGGTCGACATTCTCCAGCCCGTAATCGTCGGTGAACTGCTGCGCGATGACGGCCAGGTCATCCCTGGCGAACTGCTGGGACATCTGCAGCATCTCGTCGGTCGGCGTGATGACCTCGATGCCCCTGGAGGGTGCATCGTCCAGGTTGCGCCGTGCGTCCGCGTAGTACTTCCAGGTGAAGTCAGCGGATTCCTGTGCGGAAGCCCTGAAGATGGCCTCGCGCTGGGCATCGGTCAGATCGCCCCAGACGTCACGGTTGATGCTGTTGGTCGCGATGCCGGCGAACGTGCCGCCCGGAATTCGGGTGGTGATGTACTTGGTCACGTCGAACAGCTGCAGGTTCGTCAGTTCGGTCGTCGCGAACATGCCGCAATCGACAACACCCTGCGACATCGCCTCGTAGATGTCGTTGCCGGGGACGGAGACCTTGGTTCCGCCGACCGCCTCTGCCCAGCGACCGAAGTTCGCCGCACCGGAGCGGTACTTCTTGCCCTTCAGGTCATCCATCGTGCGGATCGGCGTGGTGCAGTGCAGGATGTAGGCAGGGGTGCTGCCGGTGCCGAGATAGACTTGGTTCTGACGCTTCTGCTCGGTCAGGCACTCGGGGCAGTGCAGGAAGACATACTCCGTCATCGCCGCGCCCATGGCCATGCCGGGGCTTTCCACGTGATCACCGGTCGTGGCCAGCATCGACAGGTTGGCTGCCAGGTTGAACTCAGCGAACTCCGCCGGATAGTAGGGCGGCAGCACGTAGCCCATGTCGGCGATGCCGTCACGGATGCCCGGCGGTGTCTCCTTCAGGTTCAGCAGCGACAGGGGGAACACCTTGACCTTCAGGTCGCTGTTCGCCTCGACGTTCTTCGCGAACCTCTCGATCGCGTAGACGGCGGCGCTGCCCTGCGGAAAGCCGACCGCGACCTTCAGCGTCTCGGCGGCCTGTACCGCGCCGGCCGAGGCGAGCAGCGCCGTGCCGGCCACGGCGGAAAGCATCTTCTTCGAAAGCATGTTGTCTCCAATCCTGTTGTGCCCGTTCGGGCAATGTCCAGGTCTCCTCCCCAGGGGACCAGCTACACGTTTCCGGTTCGTCGGATGCTCCGTGAACACGTCAACGATCTCGTCGGCGACCGTCGTGCCGCGGAACCGGCCGCACGAAATCGCCCTGATGCACTTCTCGCCTCTGCCAGGAAATCCTGCGCCGGAGTCTCCGGGGTCAAGTCACCCGGACACTGGTCCGTGCCCGGTGCGACGGGTTCACCGTCTCGGGAGCGGCCGGGTTCCGGATGTCCCCACATCCGTGAAACCGGGTTGCACCGACCGGTGTCCGTTCGAATATGCGCAAACCGGGACACCCGCGGACTCCCCAGCATGAACTTTCCCTCCCCAGGGTGTCGCTTCGTCCGAACATACTGACGGGTAGAAAAAAATGCAAAGCAGTAAGGGCGGCTGCAATGCAGGTCTTCGAGCAGGTGAGGGGACACGTCGGCCCGACACGTTGCCAGAGCCAGGTCGGGCCAAGTACCCGGCACCCGAACAGTGCGATGCGGCGACCCGGACCCGGATCGCCGCATTGCCCTGCCTGCTCAGTTCATGCCGTAGGTCGAGAGATCGACCTTGGACATGATCTCGTCCCAGTAGAGCTGGGCCAGCGCCTCGGCATCGTCTTCCATGCCTTCGGTCAGCGTCTTGTACTTCTCGACCAGCTCCGCGATCTTGGCGATCTTGGCGTCGACATTCTCCAGTCCGTAATCATCGGTGAACTGCTTGGAGATGACTGCCAGGTCGGCCTTCACGAAGTCCTCCGACATCTTCACCATCTCCGCCGTCGGCTCGATGATCTCGATGCCCTTGCCCGGGGCGTCGTTCAGGTTCCGCTTGGCGTCGGCGTAGTACTTCCAGGTCACGTCCGCCGAGGACCGCGCGGACGCCTTGAAGATGGCTTCCCGCTGCGCCGGGGTCAGTTCGCCCCAGACGTCACGGTTGATGCTGTTGGTCGCCACACCGGCGAAGACGCCGCCGGGGATCTTGGTGGTGATGTACTTGGTGACATCGAACAGCTGCAGGTTCGTCAGCTCCGTCGCCGAGAACATGCCGCAATCCACGACACCCTGTGCCATCGCCTCGTAGATGTCGTTGCCGGGCACGGAAACCTTGGTGCCGCCGACCGCCTCGGCCCAGCGGCCGAAGTTCGCGGCGCCCGAGCGGTACTTCTTGCCCTTCAGGTCATCGATCGTGCGGATCGGCGTGGTGCAGTGCAGGATGTAGGTCGGGCTGGTCCCGGTGCCCAGGTAGACCTGGTTCTGGCGCTTCTGCTCCGTCAGGCACTCCGGGCAATGCAGGAAGACGTACTCGGTCATCGCTGCACCCATCGCCGCGCCCGGGCTCGCGACCTGCTTGCCGGTGGTGGCCAGCATCGACAGGTTGGCGGCCAGGTTGATCTCGGCGAACTCCGCCGGGTAATAGGGCGGCAGGACGAAGCCGAGATCGGCGATCCCGTCGCGAATGCCCGGAGGGGTCTCCTTCAGGTTCAGCAGGGACAGCGAGAAGACCTTCACCTTCAGGTCGCTTGTCGCCTCCACGTTCTTCGCGAAGTTCTCCAGGGCATAGACGGCCGCGCTGCCCGTCGGAAACCCGACCGCGACCTTCAGCGTGTCCGCGGCCTGCGCGCCACCCGCCGTGGCGAGCATCGCTGCCCCGGCTGCCGCGAGAACGGTCTTTCTTGAAAACATTGATGGTTCCTCCCTGTGATGCCCGTCCGGGCTGAGTTTCAGTTGGATTTCGTTCTGGATCAGTCGTGTGGAATCAGTCCTTCAGGAACTCCATGAATTCCACGACGACCCCGTCCGGGTCCTTGGCGCAGAAGAATCGCTGACGCGATCCCCCCATGTTGATCAGGACCGGTTCCGTGAACGGCTCCGCCCCCGCAGCGTCGAGTTGCCGCCATGCGTCATCAACGTTGCGGACGCGGAAACAGATGCGCGCGATGCCGACATGGGCCAGGTGCGGATAGGCCTTTCCCTCCGCCCCGGGCTCGATCCATTCGATCAGGTCGAGCCGGGCCGAGCGCGGATTGTCCCCCAGCATCAGCATCCGTGCCCGGGCGCGGGCATTGCTCGGCAGACCCAGCGCCGGGCCGAGGACGGGATCACCCAGGACATCCGTGACGTCCTGCGCCCCATCGCCGGCATTGAAGTCGATCACCTCCCGGAAGCCGAGAAGCCGATAGAATGCCAGCGACCGATCCAGGTCGGTGCAGTTGATGTTGATATGGAACACCTGCGTCGTGTCTAGCATGCCACTCTCCTCCCCAGGATCAGGACGCGCGCGTCAGCAACGATACTCATGCGTAGGAAAATTTGCAAAGCGGTAAAATACAATTACCTTCAGTAATGAAATTTGCACCGCCTGCCTGCGCTTCCGGATCGCGCCGCGCGCGTTTCCGCGTGGATGTTGACCGGATGCAGAGGGCAGGGCAGCGCGGTTGCAGAGCGTCCCTTCCGGGCGCTGGATTGACGGCTGGATGGCCGGAACCGGTTCCGGTTCCCGCCTTCCGCCGATGTTGCAAGGTAATGCGGGGAGGCATGCCGATGACAGGTATCGACTGTGACGTGGTCGTGGTGGGAGCCGGCTTTGCCGGAATCTATGCACTCTGGAAGGCCGAACAGCAGGGGCTGAGCGTCCGGGGCTTCGAGCGCGGTTCGGATGTGGGTGGCACCTGGTACTGGAACGCCTATCCCGGCGCACGCTGTGATGTTGCCAGCTACAACTACGCCTACTTCTTCAGGGATGACGTGGTGCGGGACTGGAACTGGTCCGACGTCTGCTCCCGCCAGGGGGAGATCCAGCAGTATCTGGGTTTCGTTGCCGACCGCTGCGATGTCAGGCGACTGATCACCTTCAGCACGACCGTCCAGTCAACCAGCTACGCCGCTGATACCGGGTTGTGGACCGTCACCACCTCGGGCGGTGAATCCGTTGTCTGCCGCTACGTGGTGCTGGCCGTGGGCGCATTGTCCGAACCGAAGGCCCCGGACATTCCGGGTGTCGGGAGTTTCGCGGGCAGCGCATGGTTCACCTCGACCTGGCCCAGGGACGGCGCCGTCGACCTGAAGGGGAAGCGTGTCGGTGTCATCGGCACCGGATCGTCAGGCGTCCAGTGCATTCCAGAGGTCGCCAAGGTCGCCAGCGAGGTCTTCGTCTTCCAGCGCACGGCGAACTTCGTCACGCCGACGCACTCGGGTCCGATGGACCCGGAACTGGTGGCGGAACTTAGGGCTGATCCCCAGGCGGTCCGCAAGGAACTGCGGACGACCTATGGCGGCAACCAGCCGCTCTATATCGGCCCCGACCGCTACAGCGACCTGGACGAGGAAGGTCGTCAGAAGGCGTTGTGGCGCGCCTGGGAGAAGAAGGACGTGGCGCTTGCCTTCTGGGATTCGCACACGCCGGAGGCCAATGCCGCCATCTCCGAATTCATCCGTCAGCGCATGCATGAAGTCGTGGAGGATCCCTGGACCGCGGACCACCTGGTGCCATGGGACCATCCCTATGGCGGCAAGCGACCGTGCCAGAGCGACGTCTACCTCCAGACCTACAACCAGCCGCATGTCCGCCTGGTGTCGCTGCGCGAGACCCCGATCGAGAAGATCGTGCCGGAGGGTATCGTGACATCGGAAGAGACGTTCCCGCTGGATGTCATCATCTATGCGACCGGTTTCGATGCGCTTTCAGGACCGGTGCGGGCGCTGAACATCACCGGTATCGACGGGGTCGAGATCAATGACCGGTGGGCGGATGGCCCGGTGAATTACCTGGGCACCATGGTCCACGGCTTTCCGAACCTGTTCATTCCCTCAAGCGCGATGTCGCCATCGGTGCTGTCGAACATGGCGACCCTTGCGGAACAGCAGGTGGACTTCATCTTCGACACCATCCACTGGCTGGACGAAAACGGGCGGGTCCGGCTGCATCCGACCGCGGCGTCGGAGGAGTACTGGCGCGACGAGACCCTGCGCTACGCCAAGCGGGTGCCCGGCGCGCTGACCACGGACAGCTGGTACAACGGGGCCAACGTACCGGGCAAGCCGCGCCGCTACATGGTCTACCGGGGTGGTTTCAGCCGCTACAACGATGCCTGCTACCGGGAGCTGGAGCAGGGCTTTCCGGGCTACGAGCTGTTGCCGGGCGCGGCGGCCTGACCCGGGAGGGTTGCCGTTACCCCGCCGCGGGAGCCGTGACCGTCACCGGTTCGGGCAGCATGAATTCCTGCAGGTTGTCACCCGAACCGATCCGGTCGACCACCGCGAAGACAGCACCGTCGCGGAGCGCAAGCAGCGGGGCATGCCAGGTGCCCGCGAGGTAGTTCACCCCCTGCGCTGGTGCGGCCATGAAGGCGTGCAGCGGACCGGGTTGTCCATCCACGTCTTCCGCCACGACGACCAGCCAGGGACCGTCTGTCATCGGCAGGAAGGCCTGGCTGCCGACGGGATGGCGCTCCACCAGTTCCACGCGGCAGGGGGTCGTCACGGCGTCGGTGCGGAAGATGCTGATTCCGGCCTGGCCGGTTCCGAAGCTCAGGCGCGCCAGGTCGTGGAACCTGCCGCAGCGCCCGCCATTGATCATCATGTCGGGCGTACCCGTGGCACTGATCAGGTCGCCGAAGGGGCGGAAGGCCTCTTCGGTCAGGGGCGCGGCTGTCAGGGTCGGCCCGCTCATCCGCCCGGCCGCAGCTTCATGTGGCGGTTGACGTTCTTGTAGAGCAGGTAGCGGAACGGCTCGGGCCCGCCTGCGTAGCAGCCCTGGGGGCAGAAGGCGCGCAGCCACATGTAGTCCCCGGCTTCCACCTCCACCCAGTCCTGGTTCAGGTGGTAGACCGCCTTGCCCTGCAGCACGTAGAGACCGTGCTCCATCACGTGGGTTTCCTTGAACGGGATCGCGCTGCCGGGCTGGAAGGTGACGATGTTGACATGCATGTCGTGGCGCAGGTCGTCTCCGTCCACGAAGCGGGTGGTCATCCAGCCATCATGACCGTTGGGCATCACGCGGGGCTGGTGATCGCCCTCCCGCGTCACGAAGCTGTCCGGCAGGTCCAGTCCCGCCACTGCCTCGTAGGCCTTGCGGATCCAGTGAAACCGCGTCGGCGAGTCCGACATGTTGGTGACCTGCCAGTCGGCACCGGGTGCCAGGAAGGCATAGCCGCCGGGTTCGAGGTCATGGACAGCACCATCCAGCACCAGCCGCAGGGTGCCATCGGTCACGAAAAGCACCGCCTCGACCCCTTCCTCCGTCTCCGGGCGGTCGCTGCCGCCACCGGGCTGAACCTCCACGATGTACTGCGAGAAGGTCTCGGCAAAGCCGGTGAGGGGTTTCGAGATCACCCACAGGCGGGTGTCGCGCCAGAAGGGCAGGCGGCTGGTGACGATGTCGGTCATCACCCCCCTCGGAATGACCGCGTAGGCCTCCGTGAAGACGGCGCGGCCGGTCATCAGGCTCTCGGGACCGGGCAATCCGCCCGGCGGTGAGGAATAGGAGGGTTCCATCGGATCCGGTTTCCTTCCAGTTGCGCGCTGGCCCGGCGGCCTAGCTCAGTTCGTCGAGCGAATCGTGAACGCGCTCGATCGACTGCAGGTGTTCGCGGCCCCGCTCCGCCAGCTTCTCGACGACGGCGACGCTGAGGAAATGCAGCAGCGAGAGCACGGAGCCGTAACGGTCGAACGGATCCGTGCCCCGCACCGCGCAGGGGATGTTCCATGTCGCGCTGTCGGCATGCGGGGCGGCCATGTCGGTGATGTAGAGGATGCGGGCTCCCAGCCGCCGCGCCTCCCCCATCACCATGCCCATCTGGGGGACGCGGCGGCGCATCCCGATGCAGACCAGCACATCCTCCCGAGTCATGGAGGCGACATCCTCCGCCAGCGTCGCACCCTGTGCGGGTAGCAGCCGCACATCGTCGCGCACCTGGACGATCTGCCACTGGAAATAGCCGGCGAGGAAGTGGCTGTTGCGCCAGCCGATGCAGTAGACCCGCCGCGCCGAACAGATCGCGTCCACGATGGCGCGTACCGTGTCGGGGTTGAGGGACTGCATGGTCAGCGCGATGTTGCGGGCATCCTGGTCCACGTGAGACTGGATCCGGGTACTGAAGGCTTGGCCGACCCGGTCCTTGAACATCAGGTAGACCGGTGAACCCCAGCTCTGAGCGTCACGGGCGGCCCTGCGCGCATCCTCGTAACTCGCGAAGCCGAGGCGCTGGATCAGCCGGGTCACGGCGGCCTTTGACCCGTTCGACAGTTCCGCCAGCTCGGTCGCGGAATAGGCGGCAACCTCTCCCGGGAACTCCAGGATCTGGTCGGCGATGCGGCGTTCGCTCTCCGGCAGGGATTCGTACTGGGCACGGATCGCCTTCTCCAGCGACGTGTGTCCCAGAGCGGCCGGTCCGTCGCCCGCCGCAGTCTCCGATGACGGTTTCTTCGCCATGTTGCGTCCGAATGCTCCTCGCTTGCCGGTCAAGGCTAGGCAGCACGAAACTGAAACACAAGTTTTTAGAATTGCACTTGTTGAGACAATAATTTCAGTATCTACTGGTTGCCTGAAACACGGGTATCAGGCGCAGCGGGCGTTTGAAAGCACCGTGGATGCCGACGCAGGAGCTTCATGGCGATGCTTGAACTGCGGTTCTTCGAGATCTACCGGGACGCGGATTTCATGTGGCGGCTCGCGGAGGGCGTCTGGCTCAGCGTGTCGCTCACCGTCACGGCCGCCGCCGCCGGTTTCATCGTCGCCATGGGACTGGCCGTCGTGCGCAATGCACGCGTTCCGGTGCTGGCGCAGCTCTCGACCTGCTATGTCGAGTTCATCCGCAACACCCCGCTGATCGTGCAGCTCTTCTTCGTCGCCTTCGGCCTGCCATTGCTGCTGGGCTATGCTTGGCCGTTCTGGGCCCATGCCCTGCTGGGGCTGGCGCTGAACTTCTCCGCCTACTTCGCGGAGATCCTGCGGTCCGGCCTGCTGGCCGTGCCGAAGGGACAGATCGAGGCGGCGGAGGCACTGGGCCTGCGCCGCCATGTGCGCTTCATCAAGATCGTCGCGCCGCAGGTGATCGCCAGCGTCTATCCGTCGCTCACCAGCCAGTTCATCTTCCTGTTCCTGACCACCGGGGTGATCTCCGAGATCGGGGTGGAGGACCTGACCCATGCCGGTGTCTTCATCGACAGCCGCACGTTCCGCTCCTTCGAGGTCTTCATCACCCTGACCTTGCTCTACGTCGCCATCGCGCTGACCTTCAAGGCCTGCCTGCTGGCCATCGACCGCTACTTCTTTGCCTGGAAGGTGCGGCAATGAACGACTTCCTCGTAATGCTGTTCGGCAAGCCGATGGGCATCATGCTGTTCCAGCTGCTCAACGCGACGCAGTACACGGTCTACCTCTCCGCCATCGCCTTTGCCGGGGGCGGGCTGATCGGCAGCCTGGTCACGCTGGCGCGGATATCGGGCATCGGGCACCTGAGGCGGTTCGCATCGGGCTACATCTGGTGCTTCCAGTCCGTGCCGCTGCTGATGCTGCTGTTCCTTTCGGGCCTCGGCGTGCCGCGCCTGCTGGGGCAGGACGTGGACCCATGGATCTCCGCCATGGTCTCGCTGACGATCTATGCCAGCGCCTACCTGGCGGAGGTCTGGCGCGGCGCGATCCAGTCGATCCCGACAGGCCAGTGGGAGGCGGGACGAGCGCTCGGCATGCGATTCTTCCCGATCCTGCGCGCGATCATCCTGCCGCAGGCCCTGCGGGTCGCCTTGGCGCCGACGGTCGGCTTCAGCGTGCAGATCATCAAGGGCACGTCGCTGGCCTACATCATCGGTTTCCAGGACCTGATGAACATCGGCCGACGCTGGGCCAATGCGCCGGTGGAAGGGACCGAACCCTTCATCGTTTTTCCGCTGATGGCGCTGATCTACTTCGCGCTGTGCTTCCCGCTCTCCCGCATCGCCCTCTACCTCGAACACCGCCTGGGGACGGTCCGCAAGACACCCCAGGTGGCCACTGCCTGATTTCCAGGGAAAAGGAGTAACCCATGTTCAAGACCTTCCGAAACCTCGCGTTTGCCGCCGTGGCTGCCGTCGGTTTCGTCTCGCCCGCGGCGGCGGACCTGTCCGACATCCTCTCCAGCGGCACGATCAAGATCGCGGTGCCGGAGAACTTCCCGCCCTTCGGGTCGCTGGGTGCCAGCGGCGAGCATGAGGGCTACGACGTGGATGTGGCCAGGCTGATCGCCAAGGACCTGGGGGTCGAGCTGGAGATCGTGCCGGTCGCCTCCAAGCAGCGCATCCCCTACCTGGAAACCGACCGGGTTGATCTGGTCATCTCCTCCATGGGGGCGAACCCGGGACGGGCGAAGTCGATCTGGTTCTCCAGCGCCTATGCCCCGTTCTTCTCCGGTGCCTTTGCCGCCGGTGACATGGCGATTTCCTCCCCGGCCGACCTTGCCGGGAAGAAGGTCGGGCTGACCGGCGGCACGCTGGAAGACCTGGAACTGACCAAGACGGCGCCCGAATCGGCGGAGATCATCCGCTTCGGCGACAATGCGGCGACCCTGGCCGCCTATGCTTCCGGCCAGGTGGACGTGCTGGTCACCGGCAACACGGTGGCGGCGAACTTCGCGAAGATGAACCCGGGCAAGGCCATCGAGACCAAGTTCATCATCAAGAACTCGCCCTGCTTCATCGGTGTGAAGAAGGGCAGCTTCGACCTGCTGCAGTGGGTCAACGTCTTCATCCTGCACAAGACCCTGGGCGGGGAACTGAACGCGCTGTCGGAGACCTGGTTCGGCCAGAAGCTGCCGCCGCTGCCGGCACTCTGAGGCGTCATCGCTGAAAGCGGTTCGGGGACCGTCGATTGCCTGGAAGGGCGATCGGCGGTCTTCGCACGTCTGGAGCGGAAGATCGGGGTGCGCGGACTGACAGGCCAGCCTGTGACAGCCCCGGTTGGGGCCGCCCGGAGGGCGCGTCTGCATCGCGAACCGGAATGTCTCGGGAAAGCGGAAAAATGTTGGTCGTGTTCGCAGTCGGCGCCGAACCCGTCTCTTGCATCGTGTTCCCTGATTTACAGGGAATTTACAGGGAATTTCGTTGATTTTGGGCCAGTCTGGCGGTTCTCGCAGGCCTGGAGCCCAGTATTTCCGCGGGCTTGGAGACCGATTTCCCTGTTCCGGATAACAGGGAATTCTATCGAACATATCAGGGAAATTATCTTGGGGTTCAGGGAACCAGGGTAAGCGTTCAGGGAACACACACTTCCGCGGCGAGCAGAGGGTGCGGTCTGGTCTCATTCGTTTTGTCGGATTAGAGGAGATCGAGATGACTGATGATCAAGAGCCGTGGAGGCGTCGTGGCGAGGCGTTCTGGCGGGCGCATCACGACACGTGGAAGCGTAGCGATCTGAATCAACGGGAATATTGCGAAGCGCATGGCCTCCCGCTCAAGGCCTTCGGGAACTGGCGAGCGAAGTTCAAGGCCGAGCCGGAGGCGCAAGCACCTCGCCTGCTTTACCGCCGCGGCGGGGTAAGTCACACCCTAAGTCACAGGCTAAGTCACACCCTTGGTCACGGGACTTATCCCACTTCGCCGATACCTGTCGTGCCGCCGGCACGGCCGGGGCATCGGCGGCGGTTCAGCGAGGCCGACCGGCTCCAGATTCTCGCCGAGGCGTCCAAGCCTGGTAGTAGCCAGTCGGAGATCGCGCGGCGATATGGCATTGCCCGAAGGGTGCTCTGCCGGTGGCGCCAGGAGCAGGCTGTGGCGGAACCTCGCTTTGTGAACGTCGAGATCTCCGATACGCCAGCGACCGTTGAGGAGCGAAGGTCATGAACCTCCTGCCTCCCGGCGTGAAGGTACACCTGGCGCTTGGCTACACCGACATGCGCAAGGGGATGGATGGCCTCGCCGTCATGGTGCAGGAGGTGCTGCAACAGGACCCGTTCTCGGGTCATCTCTTTGTCTTCGGGGGACGCAAGGCCAATCTAATCAAGATCGTCTTCTGGGATGGCACCGGGCTCTGCCTGTTCGGCATTGTCAGAGCAAATTCGGAGCGGATCCAGTCCGTTCCCGGTAAGCTGGGCGGATGCGTAATCCTTTCCGCTATTTCAACAGCTCGCCGGCGGTGATCCGCACTGCGGTCCTGCTCTATATCCGTTTCCCTCTGTCACTGCGGCAGGTTGAAGATCTGCTGCATGAGCGTGGGATCGACATCAGCCACGAGACCGTCCGGTTCTGGTGGAATCGCTTCGGACCGGTGTTTGCTGCTGAACTTCGCAACAAGCAACGGAAGACGGCTCACCAACATGTCCAATGGCGCTGGCACCTGGACGAGGTCTTCGTCCAAGTCAACGGCGAGCGACGCTATCTCTGGCGGGCCGTTGATCACGAAGGAGAAGTGCTGGAAGTCTACGTCACGAAGACGCGCGATCGCAGGGCTGCACTGGCTTTTCTGAAGCGGGCACTGAAGCGGTTCGGCTCACCACGCACCATCGTAACCGACCGCCTTCGCTCCTACCGCGCAGCACTCTCGGACCTCGGCGTAGGCGACCGCCAGGACACCTCGAGATGGCTGAACAATCGGGCCGAGAACTCCCATCAGCCGTTCCGACGACGAGAGCGATCCATGCAAAGTTTTCGAAGCGATGCCACGCTTCAGAAATTTGTCTCCATTCACGCTGCCATCCACAACCACTTCAATCTCGATCGCCATCTCACCGGCCGACCTGACTTCAGGCAGCACCGCGACGCGGCGCTTGCTGAATGGCGACAGTTGGCCGCCTGAAGATGCGCAAATATGGCTCTTCTGCGCTGGGTTCAGATTGCTCTGACAATGCGCTCGCAACTCCAGCTTCCCGGATACCGCCCGGATGGACAACCTAATGAAACCTCACAGCTAACCGTCCGTCGCTGCCGCTTCCGGAGTTCGGCGGCAACGATCAGCCCAAAGCGGTTCCACCAAAACCGGACGGTTTCGTGGCTGACGTCGATGCCCCGCTCGTGGAGCAGGTCCTCGACCTAGCGTAGCGACAACGGAAACCGGATGTAGAGCATTGCCGCGGTCCGGATCACCGCCGGCGAGCTGTTGAAATAGCGGAAGGGATTGCGCATCGGTCCAGCCTACCGGGGACGGTTGGGCGCCGCTGCGAATTTGCTCTGACAATACCCTTTCGCGTGCTCGGCTCCCGTTAGTATGACAATGCCCATCCGCTACATTTGATCTTCGACCGAAGCAAGAAAGATCCGGATCTCGCGGTCCGAGAAAACCGAGATGTCGGTCTTCTCCTGCAGCGTCTTCAGCGCCGTTTCGTCGACGAGTTTCCAGCGGTCACCCTCTCCGGCGACTTCCTTGCCCTTGACGGACAAGTTCTCCCGCGCGGCCATTTCCGCAGAGTTGACCAGAAGCCGAAGGTTGCCCCAGCTGAATACGGGTTCGGATTTCAACGCCACAATATACCCCTTCTCTGATGCAAGTGCCCGCCGGGGCAAGTGTAGCCGCATAACCATCGTGAAATCAATAAATGGTGGTTCAACGGATTTGGCACGATCTATGAGAGAGCCGGGAGCGCGGCCGACTCTCAGTTTTTTTCCGTCGTTGAGTGGCGGCCCGGTTCAGTCAATGAGGATATTGTCATCGAGCCAGCGGGTCCCCTCCTCGAGGACGGGGGCGACGGCCATGTCGGGAGGCGCGGCCACGATCAGTTCGGCGACGTGATCTGCGACGGACCGCGGTGCGCGACAAATGTCGCCGAGGCTTGCCGTCATCCTGAAATGCCGCGTGTAAGGCAAATCGCACCTATCCGGTACGCGCCGCAGAACGCCCGGACGCGGTGGATACCAGATGAAGCCGGCCATTGATCTCGGCTGTCGCGCGCTCAAATCCGTCGGGGCGGCGCCGCCAGCTTGCCCGCGCAATGTCTGCGCGTAGAGGTTGACTCCGAAGGCCGCCTCGAACACCGGGACGTGACCGCATCCGCCTGGCCGGCAGGCAATCTCGCACAAGACAGGCTGCCCCTCGGGTGTCATGAATACTTCCGCGTGAAACGCCATCATGTCTGGCGATGGCGGCAGGGCCGCCACGGCGCAGCGCACGGTACGTTCGATCGGCTGCCGTATCGGGTCGGCTTGCGCCAGCATTCCACTCACCAGTGGGGCTTCGTTCACGACGGTGTCGAGGTTGGCCGTTGTCCGGGACGCCCAGATCGACAGGACGGCACCGTCGTGCATCAATCCGTCGATCGTGAAGAAATCGCCACCTACCCACTTCTCGACGATGCACGTACCATTGTCGAGCGCGGGTCGCTTGTCTCGCGGGGCGTCAAAAAGACTAGCCGCGGCCGCTTCGTTCTTGATTACCGTCACCCCGACGGAGCCGCCCCCGAACCGCGGTTTTAGGATCAACGGGTAACCGTATCGTTGCGCGAAGCGCCTGATGGCTTCGCGATCGGATGCCAGCTCCATCGGGGCGACGGTGACGTGAGGCGCGACGATCCGCTTCATCATGTACTTGTCGCGGTAAGACAGCGCCGAAGAAAGACTTTGGCCGGCCATGCCTGTTAGTTCCCGGATGGCCGCCGCGCGCACAATGTCGGCCTCTGCCGCCGCCAAGATTCGGGTGACGCCATGGTCCCGGCAAAGCTGGAAGATTTGCCGGGAGGCCTCATCGGATTCGTACGCCTCCAGCAGATGAACCGCCCTGTATGCCTCCTTTAGACGTGCGCGTTGGTCGTTCGCGATCACGTTCGCCGCAGAAACCAGGATCACGTCTTCCCCGAACGCTTCAAGCCATTCCGGAATGGCCTCCGCGATACGTCGTCGATTGAGAACCAGAAGCGTCATGACATCGCTTGCCGCCGAGAAGGCCTGCCGTTAGAGGGCCGGCATGCCGCGCGCGTTACTTCGCGCAGAAGAAGGTCCGTGTAGGGTGAGGTGCCCGCGAGGTCGCCAATCGTGTAGCGGATTGAACCGACATGGCCGGAATAGTCGCCCAGGCTTTTGATGCGGACCCCCTGCGCGTCGAAAACACGGACTACCTCTTCGGCGCGTGCTGCAGTCCCCAGCCGGACATGGACGAAGTTCGCGTCGGACGATGGGACATCCAATCCTGCCTCGCGCAATCGAGCCTCCGTGGCCTGTCGGCATCGGCGGATATCCGACCATATTTCTTCGAAGACGCCGGTGCGCTCCAGCAGCGCTTCCAGGAGGATCATGGCCGGCATCGAGACCGCGTGTTCGATCCGGGTATCGGCGAGTTCCTCGATCAGCGACGGGGAGCCAAATGCGGCAGCGACCCGTGCGCCCGCCAAGCCGTGCGATTTCGAAAAGGATTGAACGACCAGAACGTGATCGCCGCGCCTGGCAATCCATTTTCGCCAATCGCCGGCGAACGCCTGATAGCATGCGTCGAGCACGATCAGATGTTTGTTGCGGGAGGCGACCTTGATCAACGTGTCGAGTTGGTTTTCCTCAAGACTGCCACCCACCGGGCCGTTGGGCACACTAACGGCGATGAGCGCGCCTCTCGCTTTGCGCGCCGCCGAGATCAGGGCGGACCCTCCCTCGCCCTCGGGGGACCATGGAATCGGTTGAAGCCGAGGACCCGTCGGGGCGGCCATTTGCTCCCAGCAGTAATAGTTCGGATGTTGCAGGAAAATAGTGAAGCGTCCGTTTCGGCGCCGTGCGAGCAAATGGCACGCCTGCCGCAACACCGCGTCGGAGCCGGGCGTTAGCACAAGTTCGCCGCTGGGAACCCCCAATCGATGGGCGATGCGCGGGACTCGGTCCGCGAAATTCGGATAATGTCGGACCGCCTCGGCCGAGAATTCACTCATGGCCTCCGCGATCAATGCGCCGATCCCGGGGTGGATCAGTTCGTTGCTGCTTAGATTGGTTCGATGGTTTCTGGGGCGCCGATGAAGCATGTCCCGTCCTCTTCGCTCGCACGCGTGAACCACCAGCCGAGCCTCTCGCGAACCCGAGCAGTTACCGAAAACGGTTCGATGGCGCGGAGAAGCGTCGCGCCCGAAACCGTGTGAAAGGGTCGTTCGCGCTCCCGAAATCTCGGAACGAGCAGGGTTCGCCCCGCGCGAAGCGCTTCGTTGCTCAGTTCGAAGTCCTTCGCGATCTCTGCGTCCGGCACTCCCAGCCACTTGAGGATCAACCCAACCACCAGCCCGGTGCGATCCTTGCCCAGCGAGCAGGCAACGACGGTCGGCCTATTAGGCTTCACCGTTTCGACGACGGTGCGTGCACCCGGAATATAATACTGCATCGAAGCGCGGTAACTCTCTAGCGCCGCGTCGCCCCAGCCCTCGACGTCTGGCCATCGCCGCTCTTCATATATGGGAATTTGCACGACCTCCCATCCCAGGTCCCGGAGAACGCGGACGCTCCCGTCGCGCGACACTTCGCTCTGTGTACGCAGGTCGATATAGGTCCCTGCGCCGACGGCCGTCGTGAAGCGCTCGAGCACATCCCGAGGCGCGACGCAGAATGTCGAGGAGCGAAAAAAAATATCCCGACGTATCGGCTCCCCGCGCGCGACAGGCATGCCGGTGAGATCACGGAAATTCGCGACGTGGTCCATTAGCATTGCCTCGCGCATCCTTACCCACGAGCGTGGATCATGCCTCTTTGCGCCTCACCGCGACGAAAATGACATCGCGCTCGACATTTTTAGTGGCTGACTCCAACTTAAAAAACCAAAATTTGATACCTTTTTCAATGCATGATATTTGTTGAGTACAATCTAAGGTGCTAAAGCTCGCGGGGGTGGAGACGTGAAGATACTTCTTATCATACCGCCGTACGTTCCAAGCTATTTCAATGCCGGTCACCATCTACCCCTTTTTCAAGTCGCGGCCTATCTTGATCGAAAATATTCCGGCGCGACGGTCGATGTTTTCGATTTCGGTGCCCTCAACGCATCGTGGCGCGACGTATGCCGCGTGCTCCAGAGAAAGCACGATGTCATTGCGGCCTTCAACGATTTTGACGGCGTGGACGGCTTCGCGCGATTCTTGAGCTACGTCTCGGAGATATCCCCGGATGCGAAGACGATGACCTTCGGGCGGGCCAGCAGGGAGTGCGGCGGCTTCTTCGACCAGTTTGGCTTCGATGTGATCCACACCTCGGGCGATTACGAACCCGGTGTGGAATCTTTCATCGACCACTGCCGTGACGGGCGCCCGCTGGTCGGTTGTCGCGCGCGCCGGGCGGATGGAAGCTACGCAGAGGCGCTGGGCGCCGGCTGGCTGCCGGTCGAGGAGTGGGCCCTGCCGGACGTCACGAAGATTCCCTACGCCGCCTACGACGCGCTCTACAAAGACGACCTGAACCGGTTTTGCGGAATTCCCGAGCGTCGCGAGCTTGTCGTTCCCACCGCTCGCGGGTGCCCGGTCGGTTGTTCCTTCTGCGACGTTCCCAAACAGCAAGGCCTCAAGGAGCGGCGCCTGTCCGTCGACAGCGTCCTGGCCTATATCGAAGAGGCGAACCGGCGCGTGGGCTTCGAATATGTCAGTTTTTACGCCCCGACCTTCACATTGAAGCGCGCGTGGGTGGAAGACCTCTGCGGGAAAATCACCGCGCACGGGCCGCGGTTCAATTGGAAGTGCGTCACCACAATGGCTCATCTCGGCGAAGACATCATCGCAACGATGGCACGCGCGGGATGCGTGCGCATAAGCGTTGGGGTCGAGAGTTTCTCGCCCGCCGCCGGTGCGACCCTTCCCAAGATGAAGCGGGAATCGAAAGAGCAGTTGGAACACATTTCGGCTGCCTGCGCCGCCAACGGCGTCGAGCTGAACTGCTTCTTGATGTTCGGATTGGACGGCGAGCCGATCGAGGAGGCGGTCGCGCAGATGCACGCGTTGACCGACCGGGGGCTCCGGGTTCGTACAACTGTCTACACCCCCTACGAGCGGATCAAGCCGGACATGAGCATCGCGGACTTCCAGAAATTCAATCGACAGCTCCTGCTGCACTTGGACATCTCGCCGGAGGAAAAGCGGCTTGCCTACGCCGCCCTTTTCGACGACGAACAGAACACCGCGACCACGGTTCAGGGGCGCATTACAACGGCCGCAATGTTCGAAGGCCGAGGGGATGCACGGGGGACGCGACCGCCGGTGCTGTCCGGTGACGTCGCCACCAAGGCTCTATAGCATGAGGGCGCTCCGCGTGAATGCCGGCATCGCCCGGGGCGGCGAAATCTTCGTGCCGGGTTTCAAGCATTCCTTCGTATCTGTACTCGCGGGCGCCGTCGCCGCAAGGGGTGCGGTGATCTTTCGCAACGCACCGGATATCGAAGAGACTTCCGTGATGACGGCGATCCTGCGAGACCTCGGAGCTTCTGTGACGGCACGCGATGGTGCCATTCGTTTCGACTGTTCGACAATCCGGCGATCGACGGTCGACGCCTCCCTCGCCGTGCGCATTCACGGTTCGCTTTATCTGGTGCCGTCTCTGCTGGGTGCCCTCGGCGCCGTTGCGTTCCGCGAGAGCGGCGGATGCGCGATCGGCGACGATCCCGATGGACGACGCCCAACAGAGCATGTGGAGCGCGTTCTAAAGCGCTTTGGCGGACGGATCAAAGCGAGCGAGGCGGGGTGGCTCGGGCGCGCGCAGGCGTTCACTGCGGCAGAGATCGACATCATGGATTTCTCGGAATCGACGACCGACCTGACCGGACCTGAGGTATCAGGGGCGACGAAGACTGCGCTTATCGCATCCCTGTCCGTGGCGCAGGGCGACGGGTGTGTGATCAGGAACCCCTATCCGAAGCCGGATGTCACCGATTTGCTAGACTACGCTCGGCGCGCGGGCTTCCGCACGTCCTATGCCAACGATCGGATCCGAGTGCAGCCGCCGCCGGACGGGGCCGTCGGGCAGGTGCCGGAAATGCTCCTGACCCCGGACCTGAGCGTGATCATGACCTTCATAACCCTTGCGGTCCTGTCAGGCAGGGAAATCGCCCTTACGTCCATGAACATGGCGAAGGCGAAGGATGGCCTTGCTGCCGAAATCGCCTACCTGGACGCGATGGGGGTGTCGCTCGAATGGCGCGCGGACAGACTCGCGGTCCGGGCGCCGCGCGCATTGCGCTCCGTGGATATCGAGGTGAAAAGCACGGGCATCTACAGCGATCACCAGCCTTTTTTTGCGCTCATGCTGACCCGGGGCGACCGGCCGGCCACGATCCGCGAGCGTGTTTGGAAATCGCGCTTCGCCTACGTGGACGCGCTGCGTCTTTTCGGCGCGCGGATCGAGAGGTTCGAGAACCATGTGACGGTGCATCCCAGCGCGTTAAAGCCGCCGAACGAGCCCGTCAAGGCACTGGACCTGCGAATGGCGGCGGTGGCGCTGGTGGCGGCCTGCGCCGTCGGCGGGCCAGCGGTCCTGGAAGGCATGGACCATCTGGCGCGCGGGTACGAAGGGCTCGTGGGGGATTTCGAACGGCTTGGCGCGGCAATCGAGCTCTTGGAAAAGGCACGCGAAGATTAACACCCGCTCTGAACTCGATGGCGTCCGCGCCCATATTGAGGCCGGCTTGCGGGCCCGGCTATCAGGCCGGCGGATCTGCTTTCTGGCGCCCCGTCTGGACGGCTATTTCGTTCCCATTATCGCCCATGCAGAACGCGTTGGCGCCCACGTGGTCGGGGTGATTACGGGAAGCGTGTCGGGCGACTTCCCCCACCGCAAGGATTTGGCAGTCGCGGATCTGTCACGGCTCGATCCGGTGCGGTCCGCGCACCGGTTCGAGTTTCGGCTGAGCGCACCGAGTGAACGCCTTACGGCATGGATGGCCGAGCTGGATCCGTCCGGCGAAATGCTTCTCGTCGGCAATCAGTTCGTGGAGGCCGGCACGCTTTTGGGCAGGGCTGTCTTTGGTTGGCGACGCCCTGCGTGGGGAACCTGGGAAAACAAGCTGGCGCTGCGGGATTACGTTGCAGACATCGACGTGCGTCTTCCGCCAGCAATCCGCGTTCGGGGCGGCGCCGATATGGAGAACCGAGTTCGATCCGCAGCGCGCGAACTGGACCATGGTGATGGAACGGTGCTGGCTGCCTCCGGCGACAACGTCGATCGCGGCGGCGGCAGCACGTTGTTTTTGTGGGGGCGGGATACAGCGTCGCCCGCCCTGTCGACCTGGATCGCCGGGCGGGAAAGCGATGTCCTAGTTGCGCGCTTCGTGCCCGGAACCTCTTTCAGCGTTCATGGCATCGTGCTGAACGGAGACGTTCTGATCTTCGATCCGACGGAAATCGTCTGTCTGCTGCGATGGCGCGAAGGGCGCGTCGTTTTCTGCGGCACCTCGACATATTGGCGTCCGGCGAAGGAGGCAGGCCGTGAAATGCGCAAGATGACGCGCGCCATCGGTGAGACGATGTCGGGACGCGACGGGTTTCGCGGGGCATTCGGCGTCGATGGCATTTATGGCGACGATGGCACGGTCTATATCACCGAGGTGAATGCGCGCCCGTCTTCGGGACTGGGATTGCGGGAGATCGATCCGGACTTTCCCACATTTCTGATGGGTCGGCTGTTTACCGAAGAAGACCCCAGCCTCGGCGATCTGGAGGCCACGCATTTCCATGCGGTCATTCGCGCGACGCTATGGGCCAATCCTTCGGCCTCGCTCGCGGCGCCGCTGGGAGACATGGCGCCGTCGAACACCACCATCTACCTGGACGAGCCGACGCGCGGCCTGTGGGCGAAGCTTGGAGACCGACTCGACGACGGCCGCGTGAGAGTCGAGGGTTGCGAGACGCTTGCCTCCGGACGGTCGGTCAAGCCGACCCTTGCACGATTGACACAATATTATGCCAAGATACATTTCGGCTGAAGGTCACGGTATTCGCCCGCGCGGGGTCTCGGTTCATGGAGTTTCGTAGGTGACCGCACACCGAACGTGGGGGCTGACGGGCCTCTGCCGTCGGACGAGGATGACTTCAGCATGAGCCATGGGACTGATAAGAACACGCTGGAAACCGGCCTGATCGGCGGCGTCGAGAAGCGCTCAATCGTTCAAGTTCCACACGACCGCGAATGGAAATGGAAATTCAAGAAGCATCGCGACATCATCGCCTCGACGCTCGGCCGACACGCGCTTCGGATCGAGCATATCGGCTCGACGTCGGTGCCCCATCTCTCCGCCAAGCCGATCATCGACATTCTTCTGGTTGTCAAGGACTCCTCCAGGGAAGAAACCTACCTGCCGGCCTTGATCCGTAGGGGGTATGAATTGCGGGTGCGGGAGCCCGACTTCGAAGAGCATCGCATGCTCCGCACGCGGGAAAAGGACGTGCACATCCACGTGCTCTCCGAGGGGTCGCCGGAAATCGACCGGTACTTGTCCTTTCGGAATCGCCTGCGCGCGCATCCTGAAGTCCGGAATCGGTATCAAGCTCTCAAGCGACGGCTGGCCCGCGCCGACTGGGCAGACATAAACGAATATGCGGACGCCAAGAGCGATTTCATCGAGGCGCAAATCCGGAGCAGCGACGGCGAGAAAAAGAAGAAGGAGGCGCAGCGCGATCGCTGGGTGCCGCGTTCTTGGGGGCGCGTGCGCGATTAAGCGCCCGCAGGCGAGTCGCGGTGGATCTTCAAGACGTGGCGCCGATCTTCAGCGGGACTTTGACGGCGTCTTGCGCGCCACTCCCCAGGATTGCGATCGAGGCCGGGAGCGCCATGGGCAGGGGACGCGAGCGCGCGGCCGTCAGGAGGCGCGCCCTCTCTCTTGCGCCCATCGCCGTGACGATCGTGCAGTGCGGGACCCACCGGCTCGGCAGATAATTTGGAAGACAGCCGCGTCCCCGGGTGGACTGCATGGTATAGACGGCCCGGTTCAGGGCGACCAATTCCCGCGACTTGGCCAGCCCCCAGTAGACCGGTCCCATCGCGGACTCGAACGCGCCGATATGCGTGATGCGCGCGCTGGGGCATTCCTTCGTATCAACTATGCGGGTCAGGTCATCTTCGACCCGTACCCGGTCGAAGGTGTCGAAGACGGCGAGTGTCACATGCGGCGGTTCGTTTCGCTTGCGGCGTAAGGCGGGGAGTCCCGCCGCCACACAAATCGTGTCGATCCGAAGCGAGAGCTCGCGGCTGCTGGCGTCGTCGAAGCGCAAGGAGATAACGCCGCGGTAGGGTTGCGAAATTCGACGCATGGCCATTCTCCCGCCGCGATATCGGATAGCTGCGCGGCCTCGTTCTTCGTGTCTCCTGCGCCCAATTTGCACCCCGTTTTGCGCCCGTTACGCACGGTGGTGCCCGCGCACTTCTAGGCCATCGCACGATCCACGAATGCGTCGAGCGCGGCCGATAGCGCGTCGAGATCGAGGTTTCCCTGATCGATGGCGGCGGTAAGGCGCAGGGCCTCGCCGACGATGCCCGAGACCGCCGGCTTCATCCGGCCGGTCGGCTGAAGCCAGGACATCAGGCTCTTCGGCAACGCCTCGTCGGATAACAGCCGCACGCCAACCACGTCTTGTCGGACCGGCGCGCGACCGCGCGGACGCTGGGCACCGGTTTTCTTCGTCATCATGCCCCAATTCAACGCCCTGTCCGAAACGAAGGTCACGATATGCCCGGGCGGGTCCGGAAGCCCCCTATAGTGACCAAGGTCGGTCAGGGTCGCCCGGAGCGGAATGGCCGAACAGTCCCGCGCGATTTGCACGTTGGTGCCGTGAAAAATCTGCGGGGGCGCGAGGCCTTGCGTTTCCAAGAACTCGTAAATGATGTCCTCGCTCAAGGCCTCCACGGTCCGGCCGTTCAGGCGGGCGACGTGGCGGCCGTCCTCGAAGCACATCGTCAGCGTATTGATCGCTCCCACGCTCGAAAGGCCGTTCGAAAGCAACAGGTGCTCGATTTCGTGCTGTACCCGCTCTTCAACGCTGCCGCTTTTGGGCAGTTCGACATTCTCTTTCGGCCGGGTCACGACCGACCGGGCGAGCGTGCAGCAGGGAAGTGGGCGACACCAGGAGACGGTGGCGTATACGCCCAAATGCACCAATGCATAATAGTCAAGGGTTCTTACGCCGACGCCCTCGAGTTGAAACACCCTGTCCAGAAGCCGTTTCGTCAAAAGCTCTGTGACCGCTTCGTGAAGAAAAAGAACGCCGGTGCGATCCTCGCCGAGCATCGGCGTTCGGCCCGCTTGAATTCCGCATCCCTTGATATCCAAGAGCCCGTCAGCGAACCCGGGCGGGATCGATGCGATCCTGGCCTCGGAAAACTGAAACAGGGCCGCACGCCCGAAGCGCGGCGGTCGATATCCGACGCGTCGGCTGCCGCGGGTGGGAACGGAGTCATGCACCTCGTTTGGCTGACATTGCGCAGCCGACATCACGCTTCCAACGTCCTTCAGGAATGCACCGATTTCATCTCGGCTCGCCTGGGATGCGGCCGCAGGGGTGGCACCGAAGTCGCGCCGCGCGGCGTCTTCGTCCAGATAGACCAACTTGGTGCCGCGCACGCACTCGAACGCTTCCGGCCGACAGTCGTACTGGGCGTCGATCGCGTGGCGCGATAGGGGCGAGGCGTCGGACATTCTTCCGGTATTCCCATGCAGCTCGGCGCAGGTCGCCGACACCCGCGCGATGTGTTCCTAGGCCGCGTGAAGAGCTCGAAACGCTTTGCGCACGAACCCGCAGCCACCGAATGCTATCATAATAAAAGCACTGGAAAAAACGCCACTGAGCCTCCCCCATTGAAATGGTCTGAGCTTCCCTCATTGAATTGGTCCATTCTGATGTTTTGGAACAAGGAGGATCAGAGAAGGCGAGGAAGCGCCACAAGCCAGAAGAGATCGTGGGCAAACTCCGCCAGGCGGACGTCCTGAACAGTCAGCGCATGTCGATGGCGGACGCGATCCGGCGGCAATTATATACTTGAGAAAGCAGAATGGCGTCACCATCTGAGAATCGACAGGCCGGCGTTGAGATTGAGGTGACGCCAGAGATAGCGGATGCGGGTGCCGATATCATCGGCTTCTTCCACCCGGAAAGACATGATCCTTGGGAGGTGGCTCGGGACGTCTATCGAGCGATGGAGGCGTCACGGCGCGCCTCCCGATTTCAAGGTTCCCAGTGAGAACCACGCAGGCGACGTCGATCCGAGCAGCGTACTCTTTCAGGCCGTCAATGTAACTCTTGGAGAGCGCGTAGGAGTCACTGACCGGGTTCTGGTCCGCCTTGATGTTGTAGTAGGTCAAAACCGGCTCACGTTGGTTTTCAGTGTTCGGGTGAGCGCTGCGGTATCCGACCACAGCACTATGAAGCATCATGTTTCTTCTGGCGTTTAGGGTCTTCGTGCCGCTGATGATTTTTGAAAGGTCGTCTCTCAGATCTGCCGCCTCGACTTTGGCTTGGCCCAGGTGGACAAGTATGTTCAGGCGCGCGGACAGGTTCATGACCTGTGCGGTGACGACGTTTCCTTGGGGCGGCTCCAGGCCCATGAGATGTTGTATCAGACGGTTGATTGAGTGTTCTGCGGCGGAGAATGCTATTGTGAACCGCCCAACAGCAGCAGCCATTGGGTCAGCCATGAAATCGGCCATCGTTCGTGCGTTTGGGCCGAGCCAGTCAGGGTCAGTCATGACAGATAAATCCGATGATCAGAAACGTGACGAAGTGCTCAAGCGGATGCTGGAAACGCCGCCGAAGCCGCATCAGAAGGGCGGCAAGGCCCGAGAGCCAAGCCGCCCGACCGATCAACCGAAGTCGAAGGGAAGCTGACCGTCCGGAGTGCGG
Source organism: Minwuia sp. (assembly GCA_965228535.1). Classification (GTDB taxonomy): domain Bacteria; phylum Pseudomonadota; class Alphaproteobacteria; order Minwuiales; family Minwuiaceae; genus Minwuia. The sequence continues at coordinate 1,959,277 of CBDDHU010000004.1, forward strand.
ACGCCCTTATGGCGCTTACCCGTAATGACCTCGGAGATACGCCCCTGATTGACGCCAAGTATCGCGGCGGCTTGGTGCTGGTAGAGTCCGAGCTTGATCACAAGGAACTTTGCCAGCGCCGCACGCCACGGCGTCATTGGGGGAGATGCGCGCCTAGTCATGGCGCTTCTCCACTTCTGTGACGCGAAGCCAGTTGAGGTGCGGCCAGATTTCGGGCAAGATTCGAGTAGGGAGAGAATCAAATCCATAACTAAACCGGGGCCGCATCGGCTTCGCTTCACGCGGCCCAGACGGTCCTCAGTTCCGGGCTAGGGAACTGGGGACCACTAGGCATGAGAGCCGATTCGCCTTAATCTGCCAACAGAATTCACACTTACGGGTTGCGCTTGCGCCAGCGCAGGAATCGTTTGGCGTGCTGCCTAGGCGTGCGCGGCTTCGTCAGTCCGCCGATAGGTCAGGCGCTTGCCGCCGATGCCCTTGACGGCTTCGATAGCGCGTTCAGCGTCGGACACATCGCCGGTATTGTAGCGGAAATCGAACTCGCCAACGTAGCGCTTGAGGTGCTGCTGGCTGACGTGGTGGTACACTCCGACAACGCCGCGCTTGAGGATGGAGAAGTAGTTCTCGACCGTGTTGGTGTGCCAGAAGCCGCCGCGCACATACTCGTCAATGGAATGATTGACGGAGCCGTGTCTGGTGAACTCGCGACCAGTCTTCTTGTAGACGCCGCTCTGGTCGGTCATCAGATAGGACTTGCGGTCGATCTGGGTGACGAGGATGGGGCGCAGGGTCTTGGCTGTGACGGCGGGCAGATGGACGGAACGTACCTTGCCGTCACGCTCTACGAGGGCGACAACAGCTTCCTTCTTGGACGGTTCCTTGAAGGCGCGGTTCTTGGCTTTGCCGCCGACATAGGTTTCATCGGCTTCGACGACCTTGTTGTTGCCACCGAGCGCGCCGGGGTTGTCATCGCGCATTGCCTCGCGGATACGGTGGGCCATGAACCACGCGGTCTTGTACGTGACGCCGAGCATACGATGAAGCTGATGGGCGCTCATGCCCTTCTTGGAGGCGGACAGCAGGTGCGTAGCGAGCAGCCACTTGTTGAGTGGGATTTTCGAGCGCTCGAAGACGGAACCGACAGTGACGGTGAACTGCTTGCGGCAGGAGTTGCACTGGACCGCGCCGGGACGGTGGGACTTGCCTTCAAGGCGGCGAACCTGTTCCGTCTCACCGCAATGCGGGCAGACGGGACCATTGGCCCAGCGGATCGACTCAAGATGCTCGCGGGCCTTCGTGGTGTCGGTGAAGATGGGGTTCGTGATATCGAAGTTCATGGTTTGCTGCCCTCCGGATCTTCATATGGTGAGGGTGGCTTGCTTTCTCAAGTATATAATTGCCGACCCGGCAGCTGGGTATCAGCGAAGTCACCTTCTACTGATGGCGCAGGGAATATGGGGGCATGAGCGGTGATCAGCTGCGGCGTCTGAAGGAACTGGAGAAGGAGAACGAGCGGCTGCACCGGGCGGTCTCCGATCTGACCCAGGATAAGCAGATTCTGAGTTAAGCTGCGAAGGGAAACTTCTGAGCCCCTCGCGTCGCCGACGTTGCATCGATCATGTCCGCCGGCGTCTCCGTATATCGGGGCGCCGGGCCTGCCGGGTGTTCGGCCAGCACCGCTCCACGCAGCGTCATCTCCCGTGTGGACGTGATGACGAGGCCCGCCTGGTCGCGGACATGATCGAGCTGGCCCATCAGTATGGCCGATACGGCTATCGCCGGATCGCGGCCTTGCTTTGGGAGGCCGGCTGGCAGATCAACGACAAGCGGGTCGAGCGCCATTGGCGGCGCGAGGGGTTGAAGGTGCCAGCCGGGCAGCCGACGAGGCGCCAGCACTGGCTCGTCGACGGATCCTGCATCCGGCTCCGAGCCAAACGACCCAACCATGTCTGGTCCTATGAGTTCGTCCACCACCGGACACATAATGGTCGTACTTTCCGGAACTTGAACGTGCTGGACGAGTTCACGCGCGAGAGCCTGGCGATCCGGGTTCGCCGGAAGCTCTCGTCGGTCGATGTGATCGACATCCTAACGGACCTGTTCATTCTCCGCGGTCCACCAAGCTTCGTTCGCTCCGACAACGTCCTATGTCAGGAAGATCTGGCTGCTTAGGTCAGCAGGTCATGGGGTAACCGGCGCTCCGGATACCTTGATGAGGTTGCCCAGACGGGCTCTGCCGTCAAGAAATGATCTCTTCCATAGCAAACACAGGGTACGCGCTGCGGCGGCCCTCACCGTCCTTAATGCGAGATCCCGAATCCCAATCAGAAGGCCCAAACATTATCTACGAGGTCAGCAAGCTGCCTCCACGGCTCATCAGAGAGAGGTCCTTCCGCCTGGGCTCACCCCCTCGAAGAAGGGGCGATAAGGTTCGCCGTGATTGACTACGGCGTGTACGGTGCGCGCCATCTTTGCCGCGATCACGGTGTAGGCCTTGCGGCACAGATGGGCGTTGTGTCGATCCTTTGAGATGTAGCGTTCGAACTTGTCCCGGAAGCTGTTGGTCCGCTTGAGAACGGCGGTTTGGCCGGCCATCCAGAGCGTGCGCCGCAGTCGGGCATTGCCGTACTTCGAGATGCGGCTTTGGCCGCGGAACATGCCGGACTGCATCGTGGCGAGGTCCATGCCGCAGAACTTCAGGAACTGTCGGTGATGCCGGAATCGACGCAGGTCGCCGGCCTCGGCCAGGATTGTCATGGCGTTGATCGGGCCGATGCCGGGAATGGTGGTCAACAGCTGACAGTCGGGCAGGTCCGACAGCAACTCAATGGCCCGCGCTTCGATCACATCGCGCTGCCGGATGAGGCTTCGCCCCTCTGCAAGAACGAGACGGAACATGCGTACCGCGTCAGAATCCGCATGAACCGGCAATCCGACGGAGTCGACCGCAGTGGCGTAAATGTCTGAAAGCAATTGCTCTTTAGACACCTTCCGGCCAACAATCTCCTAGGCATCAGCGATGAAGGCCTCGCGGCTCATTGCCGAAATCATGTGTGGTGATGGGTGCTTCTCAAGCAATGCCAGGAACCAATCCGTCCGCGAGCTTCGGTGAAATCGTTCGGCTTCGGGAGAATACAGTGGCAGGTAATGGGTCAGGATACGGTGCCAGAGCTCGGTCTTGGAACGTGAGACGATCTTGTGGGTCTTCGACAGCTCCTAGATGTCCGCGGTCCCGGCGACCAGCGGATCGTGAAAGAACTGGACTGCGTCGATCTCCAGCATGTGCAAGATAACCTGGGCGTCCTTCGGATCGTTCTTGTCCCAGCTGTTGTGCAGGGCTTAGCGAGCTCAGGCGAGACCTACAGAGGACACAAGCTTCAGCTCAAACCCGGCCTGGCCGAGAAAATGCGCCAGCGGCCTGTGATAGTTGCGGGTTGCCTCGAAGCCGATCCGCACCGGCAAGCTGTAGCTCGAAAGAGCGGCCGACAGACGCCTGAAGTCCTCAAGCGTATTGGTGATCGTCATGCGCCGACGACGCTTCTTGCCTGGAATACCGATCAGGACTTCGTGCCGATGTTTGGAAATGTCGATGGCGACCAACAAGGTCGCACGGGCAGAATAGATGATGGTCATAGCCGGCCTCCTCAGCAGTGTGATTCAGCAAAACCACTGTTGAGACCTGAGACCCGGTTATGGCCACCCGCTGCGCAATCTGAGGGCTGCGCGCGTGGCCATAACCTGTCGACAGCGCATATTCCCGACGTGCTATGGCCCCGAGTTCGTCGCCGGGGCCGTGCGACGCTGGATATCAGCGGTGGGCGCCAGAACGGCGTTCATCGAGCCCGGCTCACTCTGGCAGAACGGATTTATCGAGAGCTTCAATGCCCGGTTCCGGGACGAACTGCTCGACGGGGAAATCTTCTACACGCTGAAGGAGGCGCAGGTGGTCATCGAACAATGGCGTCGTCACTACAACACGATCCGACCTCACAGCCGTCTCGGATACCGCACACCGGCGCCGGAGGTCATCATTCCGTCAGGCTGGCCGACAGGCTCCGCGCCGCTTCGCCAGCCGGCCAGCCTGGCGGCAAAGCCGCCCATGCACTAACATTCCACCCGGACCAGTCGCTGGGGGCTGGTCACACGACGGGACTGGTATGGTACGATGGCGCTTCGGCAGTTCCTCGCCCAAATCGAAGGGACCGGGCTGGAGAAAACGTGCAATGACGCTGACACCTGAAGGCGCGCGCAAGGCATTGATGTCGGTGCTCCCGACAGCGCAGGTGCGACGTGATCCGTGGACCTACGCCACGACCGATCCGCTGCCTGCGGAGATCTGCGCGTCGATGCAGGCCTGTTTCGATGCCGCGGATCTGGTCAGGGTTGCCGCCGAGCGCGAAGAGAAGCCCTACCGATTTTCGCATGCCTCCTTTCCTCGCGCTGAGCCGGGTGCGCGTGCGTCTTGGCAAACCGTCGCGGACGTGCTGCTCGGCGCCGAATACAAACGTGAGATCGCGCGGCTTTCCGGAACGAAGCTGGAGGGGGCAGAGGCGCACTTGGACCTGTGGGAATACGGTCCGGGCGATTTCCTGGGAGCGCATCTCGACAAGTCCGAGAAGTTGGTAACGCAGATCATCTATCTGTGCGCAGGCGAGACGGCAGCCAACGGAGGCCGCCTTCTGCTTCTGCGGAGCGCGGACAAGAACGATGTGTTCGACAGCGTCGTTCCGCGGATGGGGGGCACGGCGATCTTGGTCCGCTCGCACATATCGTGGCACGCTGTGGAGCCCTTGGGTGAGGGCAGCGGACGGCGCAGATCGATCACGCTGACCTACCGCATCCCAAACGCGGCGGAAGGAAGCCGGGCGGTGCGATGTGATCGCCGTAACGGCGCAAGTGAAAGGCGGAGACCATGCAGCCTGCAAAAAGTGTGAACGACCTCTTGGACGACCTCATCAACGATCCCGACATGCAGCGCGATTGGGAATTGAACCCGACGGAGGTTCTGAAGAACTACGCGCTCGGCGAGGCGGAGCGGCAAGCCCTACTGGACGGCGATGTCGATAAGCTCATCGAACTCGGTCTGGCCGAACGGCATACCAAACAGATGCGGGTTTACTGGTGACCCATGGCTCCGCCGCTGCAAACCGCCTTTCCCAATGCAGGGCTCCGCGTCCCCAACATCGCTGTCGGCTGCAGTAGGCTTGGGATTGATCAGTCCCCGGCGGAGGCGTGTCGGTTCGTTTCGGCGGCGGTCGACCACGGTTTGACTTTCTTCGACACCGCGGACGTCTATGGTGAGGGGCTTAGCGAGGAACTGCTCGGAACAGCGCTCGGTGCGTCGCGTGACCGGTGCGTCATCGCAACCAAGTTCAGATATGGCGGTCCGGTCCCCGGCGCCGGCCGCAAGAGCGCGCGTGTCGCCGTCGAGGCCAGCCTTCGTCGCCTTGGGACCGACTATATCGATGTTTTCCTTCTGCATGGTCCGGACCCAGTGACCCCGTTGTCCGAGACGATTTCGGCGCTGCGCGATTTGGTGCGCGCGGGAAAGATTCTTTACTACGGCCTGTGCAATGTCTCGGAGTCCGCCCTCCGGCAGGCCTGCGACATCGCGGACGGCGGCGAGGGCGGGCGTCTTCTGTGCGTCCAGTCCCAGATAAATCTGATCTCTCTGCCATCGCAGGCTTCGCTGCGCCGTGCGACGGCCAGGGTGGGGGTCGGTCTTCTCGCGGCGTCACCGCTGGCTCGTGGACTTTTGGCGCGCGGCTATAACCGGGAGGATCCGCCCACTGATGGACATGATCTGCTGAGCGCAAAGGGTGTCGAATACTGGACCGATTACGGCATGGCGGTGGCGCAGAGGGTCGGGGCGCTGGCACGGCAAAAGGATGTCGAGCCCGTGCATATTGCCCTTGCGGCCGTATTGGCCGTTCCGGAGGTCGTCGCGGCGGTCGCACGTCCTAGGGACGTCGGGCAGATGCGGAGTTTCGTCGAGGCGTCGGCAGTGCGCCTCTCCCAGGAAGAGCTCTCGTTCCTCTTCGGCGATGCATCTGCGGGCGAGGGACAGAAGACCGGGGCGACGCACCGGACCGGCCGCAACGCGGCGACACCTGGATCGACTCTAACAAGCGGATTGGCCGTAACAGAAGGAAGGAAGATGTGATGCTCACAACGGTGGATGCCGCCTTGAACCTCGAGGCCCTTTCAGCTTCCGCCTATCATGAGGATCCGTTTCCCTGGGCCGTGACGGAAGACAGCTTCGCCCCGCGCGTGCTGGAGGCCACTTTCCCCGATGACCACTTCGAACATCACGCGCAACGCAAGTTGTTGAAGGCCGTCGGCAAGGAAGGATCGCCGCAATGGCATCAGCACAATGTGCGAACCCGCCCCTTGTTGGAGTTGGGGGCCGACGAGGTGTTCGAGCCCGACACCTTGGACGAGGCCTGGCTGGACGTGGCCCGTGTCTTCCTGTCGAAGGAGTATCGCGACTGCGTCAGCGATACGATACGCCACGATGTGCGGGGATTGGAATTCCAAGCGCATTTCTGGCGTTTCGGCGCGGGTTCGTTCTTCGTCCCGCACGTCGACAAGGCGCACAAGATCGTCACCCATCTTTGCTATTTCTCGTCCGATTGGACGCCCGAACAGGGTGGATGTCTGCAACTTCAGAGCAGCCCCAAGCCGGAGGACGTGAAATATGGATTGCCGCCGAAAGCGAATACCAGCGTTCTGCTTCGACGAACCGACAATGCTTGGCATGCCGTGACTCCCATTTCCATGAGTTCGCTCAAGCAGCGTCTGGTTCTTCAACTCTGGTTCTGGGAGGACCCGTAGGACAGGCGGGTCGGCGAAATGACAGAGATCGACTGGCACTCCGACCTCGGTTCCTATTGTGCTGCCCTACGCGCCGGCGAAGACAGCGTACCCCTTCTTCGCTCCGGCATCGCCGAACGCGACGCGCGATGGGCGGAGGTTTTGACCTCCTTGTACGGGCCCGGATCCATCGCTTCCCGGCCGCCCTGTCACATCGTTTCGATCGGCGAAGCGGCCGGTCCGGTCGCCGAGGCGCTGTCCGCGCGTTACGGATCCCGCCATGCGCGACTGTTCGACGTCGACGGGTTGGGCGACGCGTTGCGCGACGCCCGCGAAGTCTACTGCATGATAGTCAGTATGGCTTCCGATCTGTGCGCCTCGAGGGTCGTGAAGGCGCTGCAGGCGGCGCGGCGCGCCGGTCTCTCGATAGGCTTTGTCGCCGGACGGGATCCCGCCGGGCTCGGCTTTTCGGTTGCCAAGACGTTGCTGAACCCGGTGGACACCGACTCGGCGCTGGGCGTTTTCGATGCCGTCAGCCATCACCTTGATCACGATGCCGCGGACTCGGCCGAAATAGACCGCGCCTTGCGAAAACCCCAGGACGTTAAAGTCATCCGAAGTCATGGCGAGGGGGCGCATGCCAAGCTGCCCGGCTTGACGGTCTGCGGTTTGCTCGACGATACGGAGTTTTCCGAGGCCCCCGATGTCGGCTGTTCCAGGACACGAGACGCCTGCAAGCGGGCGCCGCCCGGCAAATGGCGGGGCGTCCTTTTCGCGAGCGAGATCGTAAGTCCGACCGTGGTTTTCGTCTGTTGCAACGGCTTCAGTTTCGCGCAGGACCATTATCCCTCACCGGTCTCGATTTCCCTCGCCTTGACGGAGGGCTGGGCCGGGTCCGTCATCGCGCCCGTTCGAGCGCTGGTTGCCCCCGACAGCCTGATGGACCTCGTCTACGACATGATCGGGCGAGGCGTTCGGACGGGTGACGCCGTCGTATGCTTGAACGAACATTGTCTGGAGGCAGGCCAGGGTATGACCTTCGCCCTGCACGGCGACCCGCGCCAGGTCTTCGGCAACGCGACGCGCGCATTCGACCCGCCGGCCGCGATAGCGGACGGCGCGCGCAAGCTCTCACGCGCCGATGGCGACCACCACCGGTATTGGGTCGCCACGTTCCTGCGTGGATTGCGGCGCGGCCAGCGATATCTCGAGGCGTTGTGCGTTTGTATTGGACCGGATATGGTCGAGGCGATACGAATGCTACAAATGGAATTGTCCGGCCTCCTGGCGACGACTATCGAAGTCGCGCGCTTTGCCGATGCCGCCTGCACCCAAGAGGAGTTGGCGCGTCTTCGTCAGGATGTCAGTTTGCTGAACCTGAAGGCGCGGGCGCTAGATGCGAAGGCGGTCGGCGCGATTCTCGAAACGCGCTCCAGCGCGGATCCTTACGATCTCGGCCACTACGACCAGTTCACGCGCGATTCCGCCGACGGGCCCGACTGCCGACGCTGCGGGACCGCGCTCGACTTGCATTACTTCGGCGATAGTCCGACCGCTGAGGATGCGCGTGTCGGTGAACTGTGCTGCGTGTGCGGCCCGTACCGCGAATACCGCGCTAAGGGAATCCGCATTGAGCCGACCCTGATGGCGGATGGGTCCGATGATACGCGCTGCCTTGTGATCGCCGTTAGGGTCCTGCGCGACGGGCCCTCGCCCGCACCGTTCCCGTTTGCGTCGGTGGCATTGCGGTTTTTCGATAAGGGGCGCGACCGGTGCATCGCCAGTCTGTCGCAAAACGTGGCGCTCAACGACGATGCCGTGGCGTTCCGGATCGACTTGCCGCATGACTTGTCACCGGATCTGCACAGCATCCGCATGTTGGCGTCCTGCGGGTTGGACCTGTGTTACGCGCGTTTGCGCTTCGCCGGTGGTTTGCCCGCCGCGAAGCCGGCGCACCCTGCCGGTCTAAGGGGCCCGACCTGATATGCGGGTGCTGGCGGACGATTGGGGCGGCGGCTGCCACGGCACCGATCCGTGCATGTGGTGGGTTCACGATGCCGGCGCGTTGATCGATCGCGATACCGTCGATCGGCTGATCGCGTCGTTTCCGACCGCCGGATTTGCGCGTCGGGATCGATCGGACCGCCTTGAGGGAAAGCGGTATCGGAACGAATCGCGACCCGTCGCGAGCGATGCGAACAGCGCCGACCTGCCGTTGCTCTGGCGCAACCTGATCGCGGACCTGGAATCGCACGCCTATAGCCGGAAGGTCGCCGCTCTCTTAGACCAAGACATTGCAGAAGATATCGAGGTCCGCTTCTCCCTGCATCATCCGGGCGACTGGCTGGACCCCCACGTCGACGGCGCGGACAAGCTGTTCACGCAGCTTTTCTACCTCAATCAGCGCTGGGAAGAGCGCTTCGGCGGGGCGCTGGAGATTCTTCATCCCGAGGCGCATGATCGCTGTTGCGCCCGGATAATACCATCGCCGGGACGCTCCGTGATCCTGCGCCGCGAGGAAACGGCGTGGCACCGTGTGAGCGCAGTCACCGAGCATGCCCCCGAAGCGCGGCGGAGCCTGCTAGTTCACGGTCTGAGGGCGCGGTCATGACGCCCGAAGCGGCTGCGGAAGGACACGATGCCGCCTTGGCTGGGTGCGCGGTACCGCGCTCCTTCGCCGGATCGCGCGTTGCGGTCCTGGGTTGTCCGGGAAGCGGCAAGTCGACCTTCTCAAGGGAGGTCGCGCGCTTGTCCGGCCTGCCCCTCATCCATCTCGACGACCACTACTGGGGCCCGGACTGGACCCGGGCAGAGGCGGCCCATTGGCAGGAAGCGCAGGCCCGTCTGGCGGCCGCTGACGAATGGATCATCGACGGGAATTTCCTCGACGGTGTGCCCGTGCGGATCGAACGTGCCACTGTCACGGTGATTTTCCACGTTCCCTCCCGGGTCTGCGCGTGGCGGGCCTTGATCCGCATCGCCCGAGCTTATGGCGGGAAGCTGGACGGCCTGCCGGGGCCGATACGGCAGCAGATTTCGCGCGGCAAGCGCGTGCCCTACTTCGAGAGCATTCGGCACCTGCTGTGGAAGGTCCTTCGGTTCAACCGAACGGACTTCCCGAAGACGCTGGATGCGCTCGCACGTCACCGTGCGGGCAGAGTGGTTGTCGTCGTGGACACGCGTTTCGGTGCGAGCGAAATCGAACGGCTTCGCCGGACATGCAATCCGGATCGCCTTATCGTCCTTTCCGCGTCTGGAACGCGCGATCTGGCCGCGACAATTCTCGACGAAATCGCCGCCTCGCGCCCCTGACATCCGGTGGCCTCGGCAAGCCCAACTTTCGCGCTTTCGGGACATTCATGCACTGTGGCGCTAACCTGCTCCCCTGTGAGTCCGCGTTTATTTGTCAGAGCTGTTCAGTGTTTGGTCCTCTGTTGACCGTTGATGATACTCCTGCGGGGTGAGCCCATCGAGGCTCGAGTGCGGGCGGTCATAATTGTAGTCGTCCCGCCACGTGGCGATCAGATGGCGCGCATGACGGAGGTTGGCGAAGAGATGCTCGTTGAGATGGCGTAATCGGGGCTCAGTCTCCGTGCTTCGCTCCCCAAGTCTGGACCACCGGCATCTGGCGTTTTCCGACTTCTATCACGATGACGGGCTGGCTGCGACGTCGTGATAATGCATGGCGAATGGGACGTTGTATCCGATCGCGCTGTGGGGTCGGTCCTCATTGTAATGTCTACGCCAATCCTCCAGCTTTTCGCGGGCATCGGCAAGGCTCATGAACCAGTGGGTGTTCAGGCATTCGGCTCTGAGCTTGCCGTTGAACGCTTCGATGAAGCCGTTGTCCGTCGGCTTCCCAGGCCGGGAGAAGTCCAGCGTGGCGCCATTGGCATAGGCCCACAGATCCAGGTCCCGGGAGATGAATTCGCTACCGTTGTCGACCCGAATGGTCTTCGGATAGCCGATGTTGGCGCAGACTCGTTCCAGCGTCTGAACCACATCCTCCCCGCGGTAACTGAAGCGCGGATCAGCTGCCGGACAGAACCTTGAATGGGTATCAACGATGGTCAGGATGCGGAGCTTCCTGCCCAAGGCGAGCTGGTCGTGAACGAAGTCCATCGCCCAGACGTCATTCGGCCCGTCCGCTTCCTGGCGATCTTCACGGAGCTTCGCCGTGACCCGCCGCTTCGGATGCTTGCTCCGCAACTGCAGCCCCAACTCGTTGTAAATCCTGCGTGTCTTCTTCACATTCACCAGCCAGCCCTCCCGCCGCAGCAAAACGTGCACGCGCCGGTAGCCGTAGCGAACACAGGTCTCGCAGATCTCTCTGATCCTTCGTTCCAGGGCGGCCTGCCCGGGGCGACGGGACTTGTAGTGGTAAGTCGAAGTGTCAAAACGCAGTGCCCGACAGGCCCGGCGGATCGAAACACCCCAATCGACCAGCATCCCATCAACAAGCTGTCGCTTCCGGGCGGGCCTCAGAGCTTTCGGCGAATGACGTCCTGCAACATCTCCCGATCCAGCGTCAGGTCAGCAACGATCCGTTTCAGACGACCATTCTCGTCCTCAAGCTGCTTCAGACGTCGCATCTCATCGGGCAGTAGACCGCCATACTTCTTCTTCCAGTTGAAATTGGTTGCCTGGCTGATCCCAGCCTTGCGGCAAATCTCCGCCACGGGCGTTCCTTCCTCGCCCTGCTTCAGAATGAATGCCTTCTGCGCATCCGTGAACTTCGATGCCTTCATTTGGTTCCGCTCCTCTCCCAGCCAGGGAAAACTTAACGGAAAACTCCAGATTCAAACGATCCAGTTTCTAGGTAGCAGAGCATTTTGTTGTGCATAGGCGCGGTTGAAGCAATGGCCTGTGTAGCGGAGCCCGCAGGGCGCAGCTGAGCAGGCCATTGTCGCTCCAGGTCTGCGGCGTAGGCTGCAGGTGATCGATCGGCTTGTTGATCAAAACTGCACGTCAAAGGACCGTGTGATCGACGTGCAAATAACGTCGGCTGCTTGCCCCAGATTTGAACCTGCGGTGGACCTGCATGGCCCCAGTCGGCGGCCGATAGAAACGGGCAAAATTCTATTCCGACAAATATCGAAACCGTCTGGACTTCCCGCTCCTGGCGAGCATGCATGGTCGCGGGATTGGCCACGCGAGACATGCGTGGTCGTCCCGGCCCGGCGCCCGCATCGCGGTCCGGGCTTCTCCTGGTGACAGCGCCGGCATTGGGCCGGCGCGGATGCAAACCATGGAGACCGATGATGACCGGGCTCAACGACAAGCAGACAGCGGTTCTCAGGAATGCCGGAAACCGCCCGGAAGGCACCATCCTGCCGCTGCCGGAAGACATGCAGATGAAGGGTAGAGGGCTCGCCGCCATGCTGAAGGCGCTGGAGCGCCGCGGCCTTGCACAGCGTTCAGGAGACGACGCCTGGACTATCACCGACGCCGGCCGTGCCGCCGTACGGCACGAGGTTGAGGGTCACGACAAGAGCGAGGATGGGACGACCGAGCCGCGGGTGGCGACTGAGGAAGCGGACCCGGGCGACGGCGATGGCGTCGCGACGCCGCTCTTCCGGGAGGGCACGCGGCAGGCGCAGCTGCTGGGCCTGCTGCAGCGGGAGGAGGGCGCCGACATCGACGAGATGGTGCACCTCACCGGCTGGCAGCCGCACAGCGTCCGGGCGGTGCTGACGGGCTTCCGCAAGCGCGGCGTCGAGGTGACCCGCAAGAAGGAGGGCAACGGCGTCAGTGTCTACCGAGCTTCCGCCCCGACGAGCGCTGTCGAAACCGTCGGCTGAGGGCGCGACGACGATGCGAGGGAACCGCGCATTGGCTGCAGGTGGCGACGGTCCGGTCGCCGCCTGTCACAGCCGCACCCGGGTCAGCGGTGGGGTGCCCGGCGAGCCCCCGCCGCCGGCCTCGGCGCCTGCGGCAGCGGTGGCGGATGTGGGCGAGCAGGTTCGAGCGCTGACACGCGAGCAGCTGGTCGTCTTCTGGCAGCGTCGCTGGCGACGGCCACCTCCCAAGGGGATCAGCCGACGGTTGCTCGAATGCAACGCTGCCTGGCTGATCCAGGCCGAAGGGCAGGGCGGGGTCGGCGCCGCCACGCGGCGTCGCCTGAATGAACTGGCCGAGGCCAGAGAAGATGGCAACGGGGGGACTGACGCAGTCAGGATGTCAATCGGCACGCAAAACTGACCCCCTATCGGCGTGCAAGATTGACCCCCTTCGATGGATGGATGGCTGGCTCGATCCGGCGGAGCTTGCAGCACGACAATGAAGATGAGAGGGCGGCGTCGATCAGGATGAGAATGCCTCCGGGCGGGAACGCAGGGAGGGCTTAGCCCGACCGGAGTTTCCGCCCGGAGGCAGTGGCCTTTTTTGCGGACGTCACGCGCGTGTCTTGAAGCGCCAGCTCTCGTTGCCGGTTTCGACGATGTCGCAGTGATGGGTGAGCCGGTCGAGCAGCGCCGTCGTCATCTTCACATCGCCGAAGACGCTGGGCCATTCACCGAAGTCGAGGTTGGTAGTGACGATGATGGAGGTGCGCTCATAGAGGCGGCTGATCAGATGGAAGAGGAGCTGCCCGCCGGTCTGGGCGAAGGGCAGATAGCCGAGTTCGTCGAGGATCACAAAGTCGAGTCGACAGAGCAGATCGGCCGTGCGGCCCTGGCGGTCATCACGCGCCTCGGCATCAAGCTTGTTCACGAGGTCCACGACGTTGAAGAAGCGGCCCCTTTTGCCATTCCGGATGCAGGCGCGCGCGATACCGACGGCCAGGTGCGACTTGCCGGTTCCGGTGCCGCCGATCAGCACGACGTTGCGCTGATGCTCGAGGAACTCGCCACCGGCGAGGTCGCGCACCAGCGTCTCGTTGACCGGGGTGTCCTCGAAGTCGAACTCGTCGACTTCCTTGGCCAGCGGCAGCTTGGCGATGGTCATCTGGTATTTGATCGACCGTGCCTGCTTCTCGCTGATCTCTGCGTCCAGCAGGTCGCCGACGATCTGCTGGGGCTCGTGCTGGCGCTTCACGGCCGTGGCGATGATCTCGTCATAGGCCGCCTTCATCCCGTAGAGCTTGAGCTGGCCCATCGCGCCCAGCACCTGTGATCTTTCCATGGTCTCGTCTCCTGAGGCTGTCATAGCGTCTGCAATCGGCAACCGGCTCGCAGCTCAGGCGCAGTGCTTCCGGTGTCGTGATGGTCACTGGCGGCGCCGGCTCGCGGCGGCGCGCAAGGATATTGAGAACGACAGAGGAGGCGGGGACGCCCTCGCTCAGTGCTGCGGCGCAGGCCGCTTCGACGGCGTCCAGCCCGTCAGTCGGAACCGCGCTCAGGATGTCGACCATCTGGCGGTCGCCATTCGGCACGTGGCCCAGCTTGCGCTGGATGCGCCGCATCGCCGGCGGCAAGTCCCAATCCTTGAAGGGCGCGCCGTTCCTGAGCGCGCCAGGCTTGCGGGCGAGCACCGGAATGTAATGCAGCGGGTCGTAGATCGCCTTGTCGCGACCAAAGGCGCGCGCATGCTCGCCGACGATCTTTCCGTCCTGCCAGAACTCCACGCGCTCGGCATAGGCGCGGATCTCGACCGGGCGACCGACAGCGCGAGCATCCACCGAGTAGCGGTTCTTGTCGAACCGGACGAGGCAGGTCTTCGAGACCGAAGCGGGCACGGCATGGAAGCCGTCGAATGGGCCTGCATAGGGCACCAGGCTCGAGCGCTCGTCTTCGAAGACCTCCCAGGTGGTCCGGTCGCGCAGCTCGGGATGGGGATGCCTCCTGGCCCAGGCGGTACACCGATCCAGAAGCCACGCGTTGAGTTCGGCGTAGCTCTTGAAGCGCGGCCGCGGCACGAAGAACCGCCGGCGGATCACGCCCACCTGGTTCTCAACCTGGCCCTTCTCCCAGCCCGAGGCCGGCGTGCAGGCGACCGGCTCGACCAGGTAATGCCCGCACATCTGCTGGAACCGCCGATTGTAGGCCCTGTCGCGGCTGACGAAGATCGTGTCCACCGCCGTCTTCATGTTGTCGTAGATGCCTCGCGCACAGGCCCCGCCGAAGAAGGCGAACGCCTTGTCGTGGGCGTCGAACACCATCTCCTGGGTCTCGCGCGGATAGGCCCGCACGAACATCATCCGGCTGTGGCAGAGCCGGACATGCGCCACCTTCACCGTCGTGGTCACGCCGTCGATCAGAACGATCTCGTGGCTCCAGTCGAACTGGTAGGCTTCCCCGGGATCGAAGCTCAGCGGGACGTAGGCCGCCGCCGATGCCTCGCGCACCGACTGTGCCCACGTGGCCGCGTAGCGCCGCACGGCATCGTAGCCGCCCTTGTAACCGAGAGCCTGAAGCTCTTCGAAGATCCGGATGCGGGTCAGTCGCTCGCGCTTCGGCTTCTGCGCGTTCTCCACCAGCAACCGGTCGAGCTCGTTCCGCCACGGACCGATCTTCGGCTGCGGCTGAATGCTGCGCTCGTAGCTGAACTCGGTCGCGCCGGACCGGATGACCTTGCGCACCGTGTTCCGCGACACCCGCAGCTCGCGGCAGATCTGCTTGATCGACTTCCTGTCCTGAAAATACGCGCGACGGACCTTTGCAATCGTCTCCACGACCAACATCCCCAACCTGCTCCCGATAGCCTCGGGAGCATCATCAACATCAATGCAAGGGGGTCAGTATTGGACGCCGATTACCCCGCTACGGGGTCACTTTTGCAGGCCGGTTCACACGCTCGTCGTTCGTGCACGGCAACTATGTGGCGACAATCCTGCTGTGCTGGGGCTCGTAGAGCATCTACTGGCGGCATATCTTCACGCCGGGCTTATGGTCGACGACATTCCGGATCGCATCCAGTTCGCCGAAACCCTCCGCCGCTGCCGAGAGCGCGAGGTAATCTCTGATGAAGACGTGACCGACCTCCGCCGCATGATGGCGCTGCGAAATCCGCTGTCGCATTTCCGGCATGTCGATGACGGCAGCAATCTTGATCGTCGCAGCATCGATGAGAGCAAATCGGCGGACGATCTGCTGCGCCACGACGCGATCTTTTCGATCGGTCTCGCCGTTCGGATGCTTTCAAGGCCTGCCTTCCGGCTCAGCTAGCGATCGAGGCCGCCAGCTGGTCATCGTCGAATGGATCGAGCCTTTGGTGGCGTGATCCGGTCACCCTTCGCCAAGATGTAGTCGGCGATCTTATGCCCGAGGGGATGAGGTCCCGCCCAAAGCATGTAGTAGATCGGGACCCCTCGCGTGTTCCTGACGACGCTCGGTGTGGCGGCGTGGCCGAACAGGGTCTTCAAGCGGCCGACGTAGTGGTCAAGAAGCCGCTTGGCTGCATCGTCAACCTTGTGGCGGGTCGTATCCCCGAAGAGATCCGTGCGCTCTGCATAGACGAGGCTCTCCCAGTCCGCACCGCCGAAGCAGCCGTTCAGCCCCGCGCGCCAACCATCCGGTATGTCGCCCGACCGGGTGATCAGTCTGTTGATAGCCATTCCAAGTGGGAAATTGATAATCACCTCGAACTTCTTGGTTGACCCCAGAGCTGCGACGGTTCGCCAGTCCAGGTGGGGGCCATAAGGATCGAGGAAAGCAACACCCCTCGTGTTTCGCCCCGCAATCCGCGGGACCAGCTTCTGGATCAATTCGTTCGCGTCGCCAACCTGAACACTGATCTTTCGAGCCGGGTACTCGGCCCTGAGGCCCTCGAGAAGGGTCGCGCGCCCTGCATCTGCGTCAAAGAAATGGTATTGGGTGAAGGGATGCTCGAGTGCGAGGGCTCGGTGCGGGGAGCCTTCGATGAACTGCTCCTCGGACCGAACGAACTCGTCATCAAGAAGCTGAAGGTCTTCGTCATCAGCGCCGACCCAGGCGTCGCGGATTCTTGACCGTCCCGCGCCGGCGAATGCGTCGATGTAGACCAGTTCGAAGGACTGTTTCTTCAGCGCAATGGTGTAAGCGTGAAGATATGCCTCGAGGCCATCGAGCTTTTGCCGAGCCCATGGGCCAACCGTGTTCTCAACATGCGATTTCTTCAATGATGGTGGTACTCCGTGCGAAATGGTTCACGCTGAAATCTGATCGAGGATCGGCTTCGGGACTATTCGCCACGGAAAGCCGTTCCATTCCTCACCATCGAGCAGACGCCCGCCCGACTTCGGACGGGCGCCACCCCATTGTTTGAAAAAGAAAGCTACGTCGTCACGGTCGCAGATGTCCCGAAGTTGACGGGCCCAGCTTTCCTCCATCGGTCGAGCGCGAGGCCCGCTCTCTCCCCCGACGATGGCCCACGCGACACCTTCCAAGTCGACGGCCCCGATTGGTCCGAGCAGTGGTTCGAACGAGATGAAGCGTGCGTCGGAATTGATCTGCTTCAGGTGCTCGATCCGGCTGATATGCGCGGCGTCCTCAACCGAGACGCCGAGCCAGATGTGACGCGGGACTGGCCCACCCTCGTACCGCTTCCGGACATAGTTGCGCATGAGCGAGCTGCGCTTGGTCAGCACCTGGTATACATGCCAGTCTGCCTGTTCCATCGCATCAAAGACCTTGTCGACGAAAACGCGGTCGATGTCCTTGTGGAACAGGTCGCTCATCGAATTTACGAAGATCATCCGCGGCTTCTTCCAGAGCGTCGGCTGCTTCAGTCTCGACGGCCAGAGTGTCAGGTCGAAGCCCTGCTCGTAAGGGTGTCCCTCGACGCCGCGCCATCGCTCGGCGAAGCGTTCCGCGTAACAGTGGTCGCACCCGGGACCGACCTTCGTGCACCCGGTCACCGGGTTCCACGTGGCGTCCGTCCACTCGATCTCCGATTTCTGCGCCACCTGCCACCTCAATGATTTTGCTTGAAAAGCTAACACGGCAGCGGCCTTGAACAAAGCCGGAACATGGGCGCGCGGATCAGTCACCCGACCAGCGTCTGTGGCCGGTTCGATTTCTGTTCCTTCCCGCAGATGCGACTGCCGTCGAAGTGTTCAGATTAGGGCTGAGACTCAATCATAGCCAGAATGCCACGAGGACGGCGATAGCGACGGCGGAGAGGAAGTTTCTGGCCAGCTTGTCGTAGCGTGTGTGGACGCGCCGGAAGTCCTTGATGCGGCAGAAGGCATTCTCGATCAGATGGCGCTCACGATAGCGTTGCCTGTCATAGACGATCCGGCGTTTCCTGTTGATACGTCCCGGAATGACGGGAATGACGCCGCTCTGGCGCAGCTCTTTGCGGATTGCGTTGGCGTCGTAGCCCTTGTCGGCGAGCAGCCTTCGGGCTCCGGCCAACCTTTTGAAGAGCAACCGCGCCGCCTTTGCATCCGAGACATTGCCAGCAGTCAGTTCGAAGGCGTAGGGACGGCCTATTGTGTCGGTGAGCGCGTGGACCTTGTTCGTCTGGCCACCCCGTGAAGGCCCGATCGCCTGCGACTTTGCCCCCCTTTTCCGCCGTGGGCCGAGCGATGCGCCTTCACATAAGTGCTGTCGATGGCGCTCGAAGTCGGCACTGCGCCAGTCGCGGCCAAGGCCTCCGTCAGGTCCGTCCAGAAGCGACGGCGTGACCAGCGATTGAAGCGATTGTAGATCGTCGTCGATGGACCGTACTCGACAGGGCAATCGCACCATCGGCAACCTGTCTTGAGAACATGGATGATACCGGAGATCACCCGACGATCATCGACGCGTCGTGCGCCAGGCTGGTTCTTCGGTAAGTGCGGCTCGATCGCTGCCCATTGCGCATCATCAAGCCAGAAAAGCCGGGCCATCCCAATCCTCCTGAGCGAATCACACCGCTAGAGAATCAGCCATTCATCGTAAATTCAATATGTTGATTGGGTTTCGACCCTAGAGCGATACTTCTTATTTTATTTTCAAAAGCTTGCGGGCTCTACACCGAACCTGTGCAGTCGAGAGGTCCGGAGAATATTCGGATGAGAGAACAGATTTGGGGCCAGCCGCCAACGCGGCAGTGCTCAGCCTGTCGTGCAAACCCCTCTGAAAACACTGGAAATTCCGGCAGCCGGCGCATGGGGAGAACAGGTTCGCGAGGGCAAGTGGCGGAGAGGGAGACATTCGAACCGTCAGGACAGTTGGATGGCGGTATCTCGTAGGGATGGAGCCGATGAAGAGTTTCTTCGCGCTGACCTGAAACCGTCTCGACTTCCGGTCACAGCCAAGCATGCATGCGGTCGGGACTGGTTACGCGAAATGTGCGTGGCCTGCCCGGCCCGGCCTCCGCATCGCAGTCCGGGCTTCTCTTGGTGACAGCGCCGGCATCCGGTCGGCGTGGAATGAAGCCACGGAGATCGATCATGGTGAAGCTCAACGACAAGCAGACAGCCATCCTGGCCAACGCTGCGAGCCGTTCGGACGGCAATGTCTTGCCGCAGCCGGAAGACGTTCAGGTGAAGGGCGGCGGGCTCGTTGCCATGCTCAAGGCTCTTGAGCGCCGCGGCCTGACCGAGCGTTCGGAAGACGACACCTGGACCATCACCGACGCTGGCCGTGCGGCCGTCGGCGGCGAGGGTGAGGGTCAAGACAAGGAAAAGGACGAGAAGACCGAGCCGCAAGCCACGGCTGCGGACCCGGGCGCGAGCGGCGGCGATGGCGTCGCGCCGCCGCTCTGCCGGCCGGGCAGCCGACAGGCGCAGTTGCTGGACCTGCTCCAGCGGGAGGAGGGCGCCGACATCGACGAGATGGTGCACCTCACTGGCTGGCAGCCGCACAGCGTACGGGCGGTGCTGACAGGCTTCCGCAAGCGCGGCATCGAGGTGACCCGCACGAAGGAAGGCAATGGCGTCAGCGTCTACCGGGCTTCCGCACCGACGAACGCCGTTGAATCCGTCGGCTGAGGGCGCGACGACAATGCGTGGTGAACGCGCAAAGAGGGCAGGCGGCGATGATCGGGTCGCCGCCTGTCATATCCGCACAGGGACCGGCGGCGGGGTGGCGGGCGATTCGCCGCCGCCGGCCACGGCTCCTGCGGCGGCCGTGCTGGATGTGGACGAGCAGGTGCGGAAGCTGACACGCGAGCAGCTGGTCGTCTTCTGGCAACGTCGCTGGCGACGGCCACCGCCGAAGGGACTGAGCCGGCGGCTCCTCGACTGCAACGCCGCATGGTTGCTCCAGGCCGAAAGGCAGGGCGGGGTTGGTGCCGCCACGCGACGCTGGCTGAACGAACTGGCCGAGGCCGGAGAAGGCGGCAACGGGGGGGCTGACGTAGCCAGGAAGCCCGTCAGCAGGCCGAAGGTCTTGCGTCGGCCGCTGCGAACGGGGAGCCGGCTGGTCCGGCAGTGGCAGGGGCGGACCCACATCGTCGACGTGGTCGACGATGGCTTCAGCTATGACGGCCAGACCTTCAGTTCGCTGACGGCAATCGCCTTCGAGATCACCGGCGCCCGCTGGTCGGGACCGCGGTTCTTCGGTCTCAATCGATCGAAGACGCAGTCCGGCACCGAGCGCAACACGAGAAGAGCGCCAGAAGCCGCGCCGGGGGTGAACCCGTCCCCTTCCAGTTCCCTGGTCGAGGACGGTCCGGATGTCTGAGCGTCAGCGCAACAGGGCTTCGGGCCCGCGAGCGCAGCAAATGAGGGGAAGGGCTGGCTCCACCGCCCGCACTGGGACCTCGGGCCGGACGGTTCGCTGCGCCATCTACACGAGGAAGTCCACCGAGGAAGGGCTTGACCAGGCCTTCAACTCGCTGGATGCCCAGCGAGAGGCCTGTTCGGCCTATATCCGGAGCCAGCAGCACGAAGGCTGGCAGGAACTGCCCGACCGCTACGATGATGGCGGCTTCTCCGGTGGGTCGATGGAACGTCCTGCCCTGGCATCGCTGCTGGACGACATCCGGGCCGGCCGCATCGACACGGTGGTGGTCTACAAGGTCGACCGGCTGACCCGGTCGCTGGCCGACTTCGCCAAGATTGTCGAGCTGTTCGAGGGCCAGGGCGTCTCCTTCGTCTCGGTCACCCAGCAGTTCAACACCACAACCTCCATGGGGCGGCTGACACTGAACGTGCTGCTCTCCTTCGCGCAGTTCGAGCGCGAGGTCACAGCCGAGCGCATCCGCGACAAGATTGCCGCCTCGAGAAGGAAGGGCATGTGGATGGGCGGTAGCGTTCCGGTCGGCTATCGCGCCGAGGACCGGCAGCTGGTTGTCGACGAGGATCAGGCCGGTCTCGTCAGGCGCATCTTTGCCCTCTACCTCGAACTGGGCTCGGTCAGGCCAGTCCAGCAGGTCCTGGAGGCAGAAGGTATCCGCACGCCGCATCGAACGAGCAAGGCAGGCAGGAACCATGGTGGCCGACCCTTCAGCCGCGGCAACCTTTATTCGATCCTTGGCAATCCCGTCTACATTGGCCGTGTCCGCCATCGGGATGAGGTCTTCGACGGTCGGCACGAGGCAATCATCGACCGGGACACCTGGACCCGCGTGCAGAAGCAACTGGCCAACCATGCGCGGCGCAAGCGGCAAACTGGCGGAGGATCCACCCAGCACCTTTTCGCCGGGCTTCTATTCGATCATGACGGCGAACCGCTCTATGCGACCCAGGCCAGCAAGCAGGGCCGACGTTACCGCTACTACACGTCGAAGTCGCTTGTTGAGGGCAGGGAGGAAGACACGGGTTCCAGCAAGGGATGGCGCATCGCCGCGCCGGCGTTCGAGAAGCTGGTGGTCGAGCAACTGCAGGCCCTGCTTCGCGACCCGATCCGCCTGATGGACCTTCTGGAGGATGATTCCCGCGACAACACGCATCTGAGAGACCTGATCGACCGGGCCGCGGAGATGGCAAGCCAGCTTGAGACCGGGCAGTCAGAACCAGCCGACGAATATCTTCGCCAGCTGGTACGGCGTATCGAGATTCGGGACGGCATACTTGGCTTGGCACTCGACCGGGCGACACTGGATAAGCCGGTAAAGGCAGGGCAGGAAGAACTCGCGATCGAACTGCCTGTTCGGGTCGCGCGCCGTGGTGTCGAAAGCTGCATCGTGCTGGCTACCAACAACGCCAAAGCCGGGACTCCCGATGCAGCCCTGGTCCGACTGGTCACGCGCGCCCACCGTTGGAACAACATGCTGGCGACGGGCGAGGCTGCTTCGCTCCGGGAATTGTCCAGCAAAGTCGGCATCGATCGCAGCGAGATCGGCCGTGTGCTGCAGTTGGCTTATCTGGCACCTGACATTACCGAGGCCATCCTCGATGGCCGTCAGCCCTCCGAACTCACGGCGCATCGTCTGAAACGCATGGCCGGATTGCCGCTCGACTGGTCTGAACAGAGGAAAGCGCTGGGATTCGCCTGATTGAGCGCCATCCGGCGACCGCCGCCCAAACCATGTGCCCGGCACACCTGTCCGCCTGCAGAATGATGGTGGGGCTACGGAAATGGCCAAAAAGAGACGCATGCCGAACAGTGTGGGAAAGGAGACAGAATCACCGTCTCTCCCGGCGGGACAAAGTCCCATTGGTCGCCGGAAGGCCCCGGAGTTCCGGCATTCCGCCGTAAGTGTCTCGGGGCTTCGGGAACCCTGAGACTAAATGGTCGGGGAGAGAGGATTCGAACCTCCGGCCCCCGCCTCCCGAAGACGGTGCTCTACCAGGCTGAGCTACTCCCCGACCGTTCCTTCAGTCTGTGACTGCAGGGGCGAGCGGTGTATAGCCGCTGGGTGCGGCGCGGGCAAGGATCAATATGCGCGTTCGATGGTGAATTCGACCGCGTCGACCAGCGCCGATTTCATGACGCTTTCCGGGAAGATGGCAAGGGCGTCGCGCGCCCGCGCACCATAGTGCCGCGCACGCTCGATGGTGTCGGTGATGGCATCGTGGCGCGCGATCAGTTCCTGGGCATGGGCCAGGTCGTCATCGGTCTGGTCCATCTCCTCCAGGCAGCGACGCCAGAACTGCCGCTCCTCCGGTGTGCCGCGCCGGAACGCGAGCACGATGGGCAGGGTGATCTTGCCTTCGCGGAAGTCGTCGCCGACCGTCTTGCCCAGCGTTGCCTGTCGCGCCGAATAGTCCAGCGCGTCGTCCACCAGCTGGAACGCGATGCCGAGGTTGCGGCCGTAGGAGTCCAGCGCCTCGACCTCCGCCTTCGGCGCATCGGCAACGATGGCCCCGACGCGGCAGGCGGCGGAGAACAGCGCCGCGGTCTTGGCCGAGATCACGTCGAGGTAGGAATCCTCCGTCGTCTCCGTGTCGTTGGTGGTGATGAGCTGCAGCACCTCACCCTCCGCGATCACGGCGGAAGCCTTGGACAGGATCGCCAGCACCTCCAGCGAGCCGTCGGCCACCATCAGCTGGAAGGCACGGCTGAACAGGAAGTCGCCGACCAGCACGCTGGCCTGGTTGCCGAACACGGCATTGGCGGTGGCATTGCCCCGGCGCAGGTCGCTTTCGTCCACCACATCATCATGCAGCAGGGTCGCGGTGTGGATGAACTCGACACAGGCGGCCAGGCTGACCTGCCGGTCGCCCCGATAGCCGCAAAGGTCGGCGGCGGCGAGGGTCAGCATGGGGCGCAGCCGCTTGCCACCGGCGGCGACGATATGGCTGGCCAGCTGGGGGATCAGCGCCACCTCGGACTGCATCTTGTCCATGATCACCTGGTTGACCCGGTCCATGTCGCGTTCGACCAGCGACCGCAACCGCGCCAGCCCGGCAGCCGGCTTGGCCGTTTCGTCCTTCAGGGAAACCACGTTGGTCACGCTGGATGCTCCATAAACGCTGCGACTGGCGGATTCATGAGGCTGAGAATAGATTGGGACGGAGGTCCGTCAAGCGGCGGACGCGGGACGTGTTGTCGCCTCTGGCCCGAACGGACATTGGACATGGTGGAAGTCTTCCGCACCAACGACCTGGTGGCCCTGTCCTTCGCGGAGGCACTGCTGAAGGGGGAGGGGATACCGTCCCTGCGCTTCGACCAGAACATCAGCGCCATGGAAGGGTCCATCGGCATCTTCCCGCGCCGCCTGATGGTGGATGACGGGGACGAGACCGCGGCGAAGGACCTGCTGCGCGCGGCGGAACTGATCTGAGCGGCCATGCAGGACGTGACCAATGACCTGATCCTGGGTGGACGTGTCGCCCTGCGCCAGCCGGCGAAGGGGTTCCGCAGCGGATCCGACGCGGTGATGCTCGCCGCCGCCTGTCATCCGCCGTCCGGCGGGCGGGTGCTGGAACTGGGCTGTGGCACCGGGCTACCGATGCTCTCCCTGGCGGCCCGGCGGGCGGATATCCGCTTCTGCGGGCTGGAACTGCAGCCGGACATCGCGGCGCTCGCCCGGTTCAACATCGCGTCGAACGGCATGGAAGGCAGGGGAAGTGTCTCGGTCGGCGATGTCGCCCGGCCACCGTTGTCACCACAGTCGTTCGACCTGGTGCTGGCCAACCCACCCTATTTCGATGCCGGGCGCTTCCGCCGCTCCCCCGATGCGGCGCGGGAACTTGCGCGGTCCGAAGGGGCGGTGCCGTTGCGTGCCTGGATCGACACGGCGCTGGACCTGCTGGTGTCGGGCGGCCACGCGGTGCTGATCCTGCGGCGGGAGCGGCTGGAGGAAGTGCGCTCGGCCCTGCCGGAAGCCACGGCGCTGGACATCCGGCCGCTGGGCAGCCGCGCCGGGCGGCCCGCGAAGCGGGTGCTGCTGCGACTGCGACTTGGAACCAACGGCCGGACAAGCGAACTGCAACCGCTGCCGCTGCACGAGGCGGATGGCCGGGACACGGCATTCGCACAGGGCATCATGCGCGATGCACGACCGATCATGTGGGATTGAACCGTCCGCCCCCTTGCAAGCCGTGCCCGGCTGCCGCACATCAGGTGCATGAGCACCGAGACAGGATTCTTCCAGCGCCCCATCGCCCGTTTCCGGAAATGGCGCGCGACACCCGTGGTTTCCGTCCTGCGCCTGCAGGGCGTCATCTCGCCGGGCGGCGGCGCGCCCTTCCGGCCCGCCTCCCTGAACCTCGCCGCGCTGGAGGGCCGCATCGAACAGGCGTTCCGGCCGAAGCGGCTGGCCGCCGTTGCCCTGTTGATCAACAGCCCGGGCGGCTCCCCCGTGCAGTCGGCCCTGATCGCGCGGGCGATCCGCCGCAAGGCGGAGGAGAAGAAGGTGCCGGTGCTGGCCTTCGCGGAGGACGTGGCGGCTTCCGGCGGTTACTGGCTGATGACGGCCGGTGACGAGCTCTATGCCGACCGGGCCTCCATCGTCGGCTCCATCGGCGTGATCTCCGCCGGGTTCGGTTTCAAGGGACTGATCGAGCGGTTCGGCGTCGAGCGTCGTGTCCATGCGGCGGGGGAGCGAAAATCCTTTCTCGATCCCTTCTCCGCAGAGCAGGAGGAGGACGTGGAACGGCTGAAGGCGATCCAGTCGCAGATCCACGACGCCTTCATGGACCAGGTGAAGCAGCGGCGCGGCGACAAGCTGAATCGCAGGCGTTACAAGGAGATATTCTCCGGTGATGTGTTCCTGGGTGAGGAAGCGGAACGGCTGGGCCTGATCGATGGCATCGCCGATGTGACCCCGTTCCTGAAGGAGCGTTACGGCAAGGACGTGAAGCTGCGCCAGATCGGCGTGCGCCGGTCACCGCTGCGCAGTCTGATGCGCGGGCAGCGTGGAGGGGAGATCACCGGCGAACTGCTGGCCGCAATCGAGGACAGGCTGCACTGGAACCGCTACGGTCTCTAGGTCCTGACATTCGCGGGGGAGGGAAGACGGATGGACATTCGCGCCACGCTGAAGGGTGCCCGCAACACGCCGCCCAGCCCGGGGCGGGCCTCCGCCCTGCTGATGCAGCACGGCAGCATGAGCCTGCGGTTCTATGCGCCGCGCGGGACCGATCCACAGACGCCGCATGACCAGGACGAGCTCTACATCGTCTCGCGCGGCAGCGGCGTGTTCTTCATGGACGGGGAACGGGTGCCGTTCGGGCCGGGCGACGTGCTGTTCGCGCCGGCCGGGGCGGAGCACCGTTTCGAGGATTTCACGGATGATTTCGAGACGTGGGTCGTGTTCTACGGCGCAGAAGGTGGTGAGGGGAGTACCGCAACATGATGGGTGACAAGGGCGCCGGCGCATCGGCGATCGCGAAGGCAGACGCGGCAAGCGTCACGATACGGGGCAAGGATCTCTGCGAGGAACTGATCGGCAAGGTCGATTTCACGGACTTCTTCTTCCTGCACCTGACGGGACGGATGCCGACGGAGAACCAGTCCTTCTTCCTGAACGCCGTACTGGTGGCACTGGCCGAGCATGGCCTGACACCTTCGGCACAGGCCGCGCGCATGACCCTTCAGGCCGGGCCTGACGCCATGCAGGGGGCCGTGGCCGCGGGGATCCTGGGATGCGGCTCGGTCATCCTTGGTTCGGCGGAGGTTGCGGGGCGGTTCTACAGTGAAGGTGTCGCGCGTGTCCGGGCCGGAGAGGACATGGATGCCGTGGCCCGCGCCATGGTGCAGGACCTGCGCGACCGGAAGGCGTTCCTGCCCGGTTTCGGCCACCCGGTGCACAAGCCGGTGGATCCGCGGGCGGAGAAGCTGCTGGACCTGGCGGACCAGCGCGGTGCCTCCGGCGATCACGTCGCCTTCCTGCGCGCCGCGCGGGCGGTGGCGGAGGAAGTCTATGGCCGCAAGCTGGTGCTGAACGTCAACGGCCCGCTGCCGGCGATCCTGCTCGATCTCGACTTCCCGCCCGATGCGCTGAAGGGCATCTCCATCCTCTGCCGCACGGCGGGCCTGATCGGCCATTGCCTGGAGGAACTGGAACGCCCCATCGGCTTCCGCCTCGCCCATCTCGGCGACCAGGGCACCGCCTATGATGGCGGCTGGCCGGAGGGGCATCCGAACGCGGGGTGACCTGGTCGGATGACCTGGCGGCGCTGGCCGGCTACCGTTTCCGGCTCTTCACGCTGGGGCGGGCGCCGGGGCGGCCGGACTTGGTGCGGCCGCGCCCATACTTGCTGGCACCGCCGCCCTTGACCTTGGCCTGGCCGGTCTTCGTCGCACCCGGGGCGTAGGCGGCCATGGCCTCGGCCAGCCCCTTCGGGCGGGCCATGGGGTCGGCCATGATCTCCAGTTCGGCGCTTTCCAGCTGCTTGATGGCATCGCGCAGGCGTGCCGCCTCCTCGAACTCCAGGTCGGCGGCGGCCTCCCGCATGCGGGTCTCCAGATCGGCGATATGCGCCTTCAGGTCCTTGCCGGTCAGCATCTTGCTGTCGCTGTCCACGTCCACCGTCAGGCTGTCGCGGGCATAGACCGATTCCATCACGTCGGAGATGTTCTTGCGGATGGAGACCGGGGTGATGCCATGCGCCTCGTTGTAGGCCTGCTGCTTGGTGCGGCGGCGCTCCGTCTCCGCCAGGGCGTTGGTCAGGCTGTTGGTCATCTTGTCGGCATAGAGGATGACCCGGCCATCCAGGTTGCGCGCCGCGCGGCCGATGGTCTGGATCAGGGAGGTCTCGGAGCGCAGGAAGCCCTCCTTGTCCGCGTCCAGGATGGCGACCAGGCCGCATTCGGGAATGTCCAGCCCCTCCCGCAGCAGGTTGATGCCCACCAGCACGTCGAAGACGCCCAGCCGCAGGTCGCGGATGATCTCGATCCGCTCCAGCGTGTCGATGTCGGAATGCAGGTAGCGGACCTTCACCCCGTTCTCGTGCAGGTACTCGGTCAGGTCCTCCGCCATCTTCTTGGTCAGCGTCGTGACCAGAACCCGCTGGCCCTTCTCCGCGCAGGCCCGTGCCTCTGCCATCAGGTCGTCGACCTGACTGGCCACCGGGCGGATGATGCATTCCGGGTCCACCAGGCCCGTGGGACGGATCACCTGCTCCACGATCACGCCCTCGGTCCGCTCCAGTTCCCACGCGCCCGGCGTGGCGGAGACGAACACGGTCTGGGGCCGCATGGCGTTCCATTCGTCGAACTTCAGTGGCCGGTTGTCGACGCAGGACGGCAGCCGGAACCCGAACTCAGCCAGGGTCCACTTGCGGCGGAAGTCGCCCCGGAACATGCCGCCGACCTGCGGCACTGTCACGTGGCTCTCGTCGATGAACAGCAGCGCTTCCTCGGGGATGTACTCGAACAGGCTGGGCGGCGGCGCGCCGGGCGGACGGCCGGTGAGGTAGCGGGAATAGTTCTCGATGCCGGGGCAGGAGCCGGTGGCCATCATCATCTCGATGTCGAACAGGGTGCGCTGTTCCAGCCGCTGCGCCTCCAGCAGCTTGCCCTCCGCGTTCAGCTGCTCCAGCCGCACGGCCAGCTCCACCTTGATCTCCTTCACCGCCTGCTGCAGCGTCGGGCGCGGGGTGACGTAGTGGCTGTTGGCGTAGAGCTTCACCGTGTCCAGCACCTGCGCCTTCTCTCCCGTCAGGGGATCGAACTCGACGATCTCCTCCAGTTCGTCCCCGAACAGGGAGAAGCGCCAGGCCCGGTCCTCCTGGTGGCTGGGGAAGACCTCCACAGTGTCGCCGCGCACCCGGAAGGCGCCGCGCTGGAAGGCGGCATCGTTGCGCCGGTACTGCAGTTCCACCAGCCGACCCAGCAGGGCGCGCTGGTCAACCCGGTCGCCCTTCGTGATGGTCATGGTCATGTCGGAATAGGTCTCGACCGAACCGATGCCGTAGATCGAGCTGACCGAGGCCACGACGATCACGTCATCACGCTCCAGCAGCGAACGGGTCGCGGAATGGCGCATCCGGTCGATCTGCTCGTTGATTGAGGCGTCCTTCTCGATATAGGTGTCGGTGCGCGGGACGTAGGCTTCCGGCTGGTAGTAGTCGTAGTAGGAAACGAAGTATTCCACCGCATTGTCGGGGAAGAACGACTTCATCTCGCCGTATAGCTGCGCCGCCAGGGTCTTGTTCGGTGCCATGATGACGGCGGGGCGCTGCACCTCCTGGATCAGGTGCGCGACGGTGAAGGTCTTGCCCGACCCGGTGACGCCGAGCAGCACCTGGTCGCGGTCCCCGGCGCGCACACCGGCCACCAGTTCGGCGATGGCCTGGGGCTGGTCGCCGGCCGGTTCGTAGTCGGAGACGATCTTCAGCGCCTTGCCGCCCTCCGTCTTCAGCGGGCGGTCGGCACGCTCCGGCAGCCAGACCGGCGCCTCCGCCTCCATCAGGGCGTGCTTGAAGCTGCTGTCGAGCTGTCCGAGTGACGTTGCCATGGGTTTCCTGCGCTTTCCGGCTGCGGGCAGGGCGGTTCGGCCCATGGACCACAACGTGAACATCCATGCCCAATATGCGTCAGGCGGGGGCGGAAGAAAAGGGTTGCGGACGGAAGCTGCAAGGTGACCGCTGCGGAACCAGGGGAATCGAAAGGGCACAGCTTTTCCCACCCTCTCACGGCCCTGCCGGGCTTGACCCGGCAGCCCATGGTGCCGCTCCGACGCCTGAAGGTGGGCACCTGTATCAAGTACGGGTGCGCCGTGGGGTGGGGGCGGCGGTGGTCATCGCGTTGCCAGGGGACAATGACACATCCACCCACACCTCGGCGCTGCTGGGCTTGACCCGGCAGCCCATGGTGCCGCTTCAGCGCCGCAAAATGGGCACCCGCATCAAGTGCGCGTGCGCCGTGGGGTGGGGACGGTGGTGGTCACTGCCGGAACAGTGGAAACTGGCACATCCACCCACACCTCGGCGCTGCTGGACTTGACCCGGCAGCCCATGGTGCCGCACCAGCGCCTCAAGATGGTCACCCGTATCAAGTACGGGTGCGCCGTGGGGTGGGGAGGGCAGTGGTCATCGCCAGATGTCCGGGCCGGAACCCGGCTGGATGAGGTCAGGCGCGGGCGGGGGCCGTGGCGGCGGTGTCGATGCCCAGCGCGGAGACGACAGTCGTGACGATCTGCGGCGCGTTCAGTCCGGCCATGTCATACATCGCCTGCGGCTTGTCCTGGTCGATGAAGCTGTCGGGCAGCAACATCGGGCGGACCTTCAGACCGTCCAGCAGGTCGTTGGTGGCGAGGAACTGCAGCACGTGGCTGCCGAAGCCGCCGACCGCGCCTTCCTCTATCGTGACCAGCAGCGGGTGCTCCCGCGCCAGCCGGGCGATCAGGTCCTCGTCCAGCGGCTTGGCGAAGCGGGCATCGGCGACCGTCGCGGTCAGGCCCATGGCGGCCAGGTCATCGGCGGCCTGCATCACCTCGGCCAGCCGTGCGCCGAAGGACAGGATGGCGACGGAACTGCCTTCGCGCAGGATCCGGCCCTTGCCGATCGCCAGCGGCACCCCGGCCTGCGGCATGTCCACGCCGACGCCTTCGCCACGCGGGAAGCGGAAGGCGGAGGGACGGTCGTCGATTGCTGCCGCCGTGGCGACCATGTGCACCAGTTCCGCCTCGTCACCCGCCGCCATCACCACGAAGCCGGGCAGGGTGGCGAGGTAGGTGATGTCGAACGACCCGGCATGGGTCGGGCCGTCGGCGCCCACCAGCCCCGCTCGGTCGATGGCAAAGCGCACGGGAAGGCTCTGGATCGCCACGTCGTGCACGACCTGGTCATAGCCGCGCTGCAGGAAGGTCGAATAGATCGCCGCGAACGGCTTCAGCCCCCCGGCGGCCATGCCGGCGCAGAAGGTGACGGCGTGCTGTTCGGCAATGCCGACATCGAAGGTGCGTTCCGGGAACGCCTTGCCGAAGATGTCCAGGCCGGTGCCGGACGGCATTGCGGCCGTCACCGCGACGATGCGGTCGTCCTTCTCCGCCTCCTGCACCAGGGCGTTGGCGAAGACCTTGGTGTAGGCGGGGGCGTTGGACTTGCCCTTCATCTGCGTGCCGGTCACCACGTCGAACTTGGCGACGCCATGATACTTGTCGGCGGACTTCTCGGCGGGCAGGTAGCCTTTGCCCTTCTCCGTCACGACATGCACCAGGATCGGACCCTGCTTCGCGTCGCGGACATTCTCCAGCACCGGCAGCAGGTGGTCGATGTTGTGACCGTCCACCGGGCCGACATAGTAGAAGCCCAGCTCCTCGAACATGGTGCCGCCGGTCAGCATGCCGCGGGCAAACTCCTCCGCCCGCTCTGCCATCTTCTCGAAGCTGCGCGGGAACTTCTGCGCCAGCTGCTTGCCGACCTGCCGCAGGCTCAGATAGGGCTTGCCGGAGATCAGGCGCGAGAGATAGGCGCTCATCCCCCCGACGGGCGGCGCGATGGACATGTCGTTGTCGTTCAGGATCACGACCATCCGGCTCTTCATCGCTCCGGCATTGTTCATCGCCTCGTAGGCCATGCCGGCGGACATGGAGCCGTCGCCGATGACGGAGACCACCCGGTGCGGCTGGCCCAGCATCTGGTGCGCCACGTCGAAGCCGAGCCCGGCGGAGATGGAGGTGGAGGAATGCGCCGCGCCGAACGGGTCGTAGGGGCTCTCCGCCCGCTTGGTGAAGCCGGACAGGCCGCCGCCCGCGCGCAGGGTGCGGATGCGGTCCCGGCGTTCGGTCAGGATCTTGTGCGGGTAGCACTGGTGGCCGACATCGAAGATCAGCTTGTCGTCCGGGGTGTTGAAGACGTAGTGCAGGGCGGTGGTCAGTTCCACGACGCCCAGGCCCGCACCGAGGTGCCCACCGGTCTGGGATACCGCGTCGATTGTCTCCGTCCGCAGTTCATCGGCCAGCTGGCGCAGCCTGGATGGCTCCAGCGCGCGCAGGTCCGCCGGTGAATTGATGGTGTCGAGCAGTGGCGTCTTGGATGTGTCGGCCAAGCATGGCCTCCCATGATTGTTCCTGTCCGGTCCGCACCGGACCGCACAAATGGCGGCGCAATGGACCTGTCAGGATCGGCGTTCGATCATGAAACGCGCGATGTCCTTTAATAGAAAGGCGTTTTGACCAAACAAATCAAGGCGCGCAACCGCTGAATCGACAAGTTCGGCTGCGCGATTCCGCGCGCCCTCGACCCCCAGCAGGCTGATGAAGGTCGCCTTGCCCGCCTCCGCATCCTTGGCGACGGCCTTGCCCATCAGTTCGGCATCGCCCTCGATATCCAGCAGGTCATCGGCGATCTGGAAGGCCAGGCCGATCTCCAGCCCGTAGCGGGCAAGTGCCTCCCGCTCCTTCGCCGTGGCACGGCCCAGGATGGCCCCGGCCTCGACGGACCAGGAGATCAGGGCACCGGTCTTCAGATCCTGCAGGCGGGTGATCTGGGCCAGGTCGTAGGTCTCGGTCTCGGCCTGCAGGTCGATCATCTGGCCGCCGACCATGCCGTCGGCCCCGATGGCATGGCCCAGCGTGCGCACCAGTTCCATGCGGATCGCCGGGTCGGGATCGGTCTCCGGTTCCGCCAGCACCCGGAAGGCCAGCGGTTGCAGGGCGTCCCCGGCCAGGATCGCCGTTGCCTCGTCGAACTGGCGGTGGCAGGTCGGCTTGCCGCGCCTCAGATCGTCATCATCCATGGCCGGCAGGTCGTCATGGATCAGTGAATAGGTGTGCACCATCTCCACGGCCGCGGCGGCACGGACCGCGTTCTCCCGCGGGACGCCCAGCAGGTCGGCACTGGCCATCACCAGGAACGGCCGCAGCCGCTTGCCACCGGCGAACAGCGCGTAGCGCATGGCCGCGTGCACCCGGGCCTCCAGCGTGTCGGGCAGGGGCAGCAGGCGGTCCAGTTCCGCCTCCACCGCGCGGGCGGTCTCCGCGATGGCGGTTGCCAGGGGAGTCTCAGTCATGCGCGGTCATTCCGTGTCGAAGGGAACCGCATCGCCGGGGCGGCCATCCGGCCCGATCACCAGCTTCTCCACCCGCGCCTCGGCGGCCTTCAGCTTGGTCTCGCAATGGGCCTTCAGCAGGCTGCCGCGGGCATACATGTCGATGGACTTCTCCAGGTCCACGGACCCGGACTCGAGCTTCTGGACAATGGTTTCAAGCTGGGCCAGCGCATCCTCGAATGTCATGGCCGCGATGTCCTCGGGGATCACCGTATCGTCTGTCATGCTCGCTCCGTCCGCGTCGCTGTTTCACCCTGCAGGGTCGAGACGTGTATCCGGGACGCCGACTGCAGGGCATCAAGGTCGTACCCTCCCTCCAGGACCGAAACAAGGCGACCGTCGCAACATTCGGCGGCAATGGCCATGATTTCCGCCGTGATCCAGCCATAGTCCGCGTCGGTCAGGTTCAGGCTGGCCAGCGGATCACGCTCATGCCCGTCGAACCCGGCGGAGATGATCACCAGTTCCGGGGCAAAGGCCCTGAGGCGCGGCAGCCCCGTCTCCGACCAGGCACGGCGGAAGGCGTCGGAGCCTGCGGTCGGTTCGAGACAGAGATTGACCAGGTTGTCGGCGATGCCGGTCTCGTCCGCCGCCCCGGTGCCGGGATAGAGCGGCCACTGGTGGGAGGAGAGATACATCAGGTCGGGATCGTTCCTGAACCGGGCCTGGGTGCCGTTGCCGTGATGCACGTCGAAGTCCACCACCGCGACCCGGCGGATGCCGTGCGCCTGGCGGGCGTGCAGCGCCCCGATGGCCGCATTGTTGAACAGGCAGAACCCCATCGGCCGGTCCGGCTCCGCATGATGTCCCGGCGGCCGCACGGCGCAGAAGGCATTGTCCGCGTCACCCGCGAAGACCGCATCGACGGCAGCGATCACCGCACCGGCCGCCCGGCGCGTGGCCTCCGCCGATCCCGGCGAGACCACCGTGTCCGGATCCAGGTTGCGGCGGCCACTGGCGGGAATGGCGGCATTCAGCTTCTGCACGTAGGCGTCCGAATGGGCCAGGGCGAGCTGTCCGTCGCTGGCCAGCGGTGCCTCCCGCCGCAGCAGGTCCGGATAGTCGGTCTCGTCGATGGCATGCAGCACGGCCCGCAACCGGTCCGGCCGTTCCGGGTGCCCGGTGCCGGTATCGTGGAACAGGCATTCCGTGTGTGTCACGAACAGGGTCGTCAATCGGTCCTCCCGCCGCCAGCCCGGCACCAGATCGTGACCGGGGGTACTGCAAATAGCATTTGCCACGGGTACACGACAGGTTACCTTCGCGCGGGGGCAATGCGGCCTCAAGGGCAAATTCTGGACCGCCGCCGTGTCCCGGGGCAGTCATGCCCGAGGCATTCACGGGAGAATCCGGCTTGCGTCTTGGAATTCAGCTTGTCGTCATCGCTGTGCTCGGTCTTGTCGGCTACCTGGTCTGGCAGGCCCGTGCCGACCTGCCGATCATCGGTCCCTATTTCGCGGAGTCCGGTGGCGGGCAGCGTTTCGGCGGCGGCGAGGTGCTGGTCGATGTCGCGCCGGTGACGTCGGAGCGGCTGGTGGATACCATCCAGGCCGTCGGCACCACCCGCGCCAACGAGGCGGTGACGATCACCAGCAAGGTGGCAGGCCGCGTGGCCGACATCCGCTTCCGGGAGGGCGACACCGTGCGTGCCGGTGCGGTGCTGCTGCGCCTCGACGCCGTGGAGATCCTGGCGGAACGGGACGAGGCCATTGCCCGGCAGACCCGCGCGCGGCAGAACTACGAACGCGGGGTGAAGCTGCGCGAAGCCCGTGCCGTGACCGCCGTCCGGACAGAGGAACTGGCCCAGGAACTGGCGGAGGCAGAGGCTGCGGTCGCACAGATCGAGGCGCGGCTGCGCAACTACGAACTCAAGGCCCCGTTCTCCGGCCGTCTCGGCCTGCGCAAGGTCAGCCAGGGTGCCCTGGTGACGCCGGGTGACGAGATCGTCACCCTGGACGATATCTCGGTGGTGAAGCTGGATTTCGACGTGCCGGAGACGGCGCTTTCCTCCGTGCATCCGGGACTGCTGGTCTCCGCCCGCTCGGCGGCCTATCCGGACGTGGTGCTGGAGGGGGTGGTCTCCACCATCAACACGCGCATCGACCCGGCCACCCGTGCCGTGACGGTGCGCGCCGAACTGGCGAACCGGGAGGGGCTGCTGCGCCCCGGCATGTTCCTGACGGTGGACCTGGCCTACGGCGCCAAGGAAGGCGCGCTGCTGGTGCCGGAGGAAGCGATCGTGGCCGTGGATGACGGCATGTTCGTGTTCGCCGTCGTCGACGGCAAGGCGGAACGGCGGCCCGTCGAACTGGGCCGCAGGCGACCGGGGCAGGCGGAAATCGTTTCCGGCCTGTCCAAGGGAGAGATCGTGGTTGTCGGCGGTGTCCAGAAGGTGCGCCCCGGTGCACCGGTGAGCATCCGCAACAACAGTGCTGACGCAGGTCAGAAACCATCAGCCTGACATGAACTGATCAGGCAGGGAGAGCGGCATGGTCCTTTCGGACGTTGCAATCAAGCGACCGGTCTTCGCGACGGTGCTCAGCCTGGTGCTGATGATCTTCGGCATCTTTGCCTACCAGGGCATGACGATCCGGGAATACCCGGACATCGACCCGCCCATCGTCTCCATCAACACCATCTGGCGCGGTGCATCGCCGGAGATCATCGAGTCCCAGATCACCCAGGTGCTGGAGGATGAGGTCGCCGGCATCGGTGGTGTGAAGCGCATCAGTTCCACCAGCCAGGAGGGATCGTCCTCCATCTCCGTCGAGTTCAACCTGAACCGCGACATCGACGCGGCCGCGAACGATGTCCGGGACCGGGTCAGCCGGGCGATCAACCGGCTGCCGGACGAGGCCGATCCGCCACGCGTCGCGAAGACAGAGGCGGATGCCCGCGCCATGATGTGGCTGGTGCTGACAAGCGACCGGCTCAACGCGCTGGAACTCACAGACTATGCCGAACGCCAGATCATGGACCGGTTCAGCGTGGTGGACGGGGTCGCGCGCGTGCGCACCGGCGGCGGCAAGCGCTACGCCATGCGCATCTGGCTGCGGAAGGGTGAACTGGCCGCGCGCGGACTGACCGTGACCGATGTCGAGACGGCGCTGAGAAACCAGAACATCGAGCTGCCATCGGGCCGGATCGAGTCCGTCGAACGCGAGTTCGCCGTGAAGTCCCGCACCGCGCTGCGCAGTGTCGAGGAGTTCCGCAACATCGTCGTCGCGGAACGCAATGACTACTTCATCCGGTTGAGCGAGATCGCCGACGTGGAACTGGGCGCGGAGGATGAACGGACCCGGTTCCGCGCCAACGGCAGGACCGCCATCGGCATCGGCGTGATCCGTCAGTCGAAGTCCAACACGCTGGCCGTCGCCGAGGGCGTGCGGGAGGAACTGGCCAAGGTGCAGCCCGGCCTGCCGGTGGGCATGGAACTGGTGGTGTCCTACGACCAGGCGGTGTTCGTCGAGGAATCGATACGGGAGGTCTATCGCGCACTGGCCATCGCCATGGCACTCGTGGTGCTGGTGATCTTCGTCTTCCTGAGATCGATCTGGGCAACGCTGATCCCGGCAATGGCGATACCGGTCTCGATCCTGTCGGCCTTCATCGTCCTGGGATCACTGGACTATTCCATCAACGTGCTGACCATGCTGGCGCTGGTCCTGGCCATCGGGCTGGTGGTGGATGACGCCATCGTGGTGCTGGAGAACATCCACAGACGCATCGAGGGCGGGGAGCCACCGCTGCTTGCCGCCACCCGTGGCGCACGCCAGATCGCCTTCGCCGTCATCGCGACCACCGTGGTGCTGGTGGCGGTCTTCGTGCCGATTTCCTTCCTGGAGGGCAATGTCGGTCGCCTGTTCCGGGAATTCGGCATCGCCGTCGCGACCGCCGTGATGTTCTCGAGCTTTGTCGCGCTTTCCCTGACACCGATGCTCTGCTCCAAGCTGCTGAAGCCCAGCAACAATGCCGGCATGCTTGGCCGGGCGACGGAGGGGATCTTCAAAGGCATGGCGTCCGGCTATGGCTGGCTGCTCAGCCGTGCGGTCTCGATCCCGCTGGTCGTCGTGGCACTGGCCGTGGCGGTCTCCGGACTGGCCTACCTGCTGCTGCTGGCCCTGCCCAACGAGCTGGCACCGCGGGAGGATCGCGGCATCATCTTCGTCTCCGTCTCCGCGCCGGAGGGCAGCAGCCTGGAATATACCGACCGCTACACCCGGGAGGTGGAGGATGCGCTGCAGCCCTATGTCGACAGCGGCCAGGCCGACCGGACGCTGATCATCCTGGCGCCGGGCTTTGGCGGGCGTCCCGGTGACGTCAACTCCGCTTTCGGCATTGTCCGGCTGAAGGACTGGGCGGAGCGCAGCATCACCCAGGGCGAAGTGATCGGGCAGGTGTTCCCGAAGATGCTGAGCATCCCGGGTATCAAGGCCTTCGCCTTCGGGCGTCCGCCACTGGGTCAGCGTTTCTCCCAGACGCCGGTGCAGGTGGTGATCGGCGGTCCGAGCTACGAGGAACTGGACCAGTGGGCCGACCTGCTGCTGGAGGAGGCGCGGAACAATCCGGGCCTGCGCAATCCGGACAAGGATTTCGACCAGACGGTTCCCGAGCTGAGCGTCAGCATCAACCGTGACCGCGCCGCCGCGCTGGGCGTGCATGTGGACGAGATCGGACGCACGCTGGAGACCATGCTGGGCGAGCGCCGGGTGACGAACCTGGAACGGGGCGGCAAGCAGTACCCGGTGATCCTGCGGGCGCAGCAGCGTGACCGGGCGACGCCCGAGGACCTGCGCAACATGTACGTGAAGTCGTCCACGACCGGCCAGCTCATCCCGCTCTCCAACCTGGTCACCCTGTCGGAAGGCGCGACGGCAGGCAGCCTGAAACGCACCGACCGCCTGCGCTCCGTCACCATCACCGCCGCGCTGGCGGAAGGCTACACGCTGGGCGAGGCACTGACCTACCTGGAGGAAGCGGCGCGACGGACCCTGCCGGGGGACGCACGCATCACCTTCGCGGGCGAGAGCGAGGAATTCCGTTCCTCCACCGGCGCGCTCTACTTCACCTTCGCCATGGCCCTGGTCATCGTCTTCCTGGCGCTGGCGGCGCAGTTCGAGAGCTTCGTGCATCCGTTCGTCATCCTGACGGCGGTGCCGCTTGCGGTGACCGGTGCCCTGGGGGCGCTGATCATCGCCGGGCTGTCGATCAACGTTTACAGCCAGATCGGTATCGTCATGCTGATCGGGCTGACGGCAAAGAACGCCATCCTGATCGTCGAGTTCGCCAACCAGTTGCGTGACGAGGGCAGGTCGATCCATGACGCGGTGGTGGAAGCCGCCGTGATCCGCCTGCGGCCGATCCTGATGACCACGATCTCCACGGCCCTCGGTGCGCTGCCGCTGGCCATGGCGACCGGGGCAGGGGCGGAAACGCGGGAGGTGCTGGGGATCGTCATCATCGGCGGCATCGGCTTCTCAACCGTGCTGTCGCTGTTCGTGGTGCCGGTCTTCTACCTGCTGCTGGCCCGCTTCACCAAGCCGACCGGTCATATCGAGCGGCGCCTGCGTCGCATGGAATCGGATTATCGTGATACGGAGAAGGTCGCCGCGGCGGATCCGAAGCCCGGATCGGGAGAACCGGCGCCGGCGGGCGACTGAGCCGAGAACCTGACGCAAGCCCGGGGAGGGGCAGGAACGCATGACGAAGATCTATCTCGTACGCCACGGCAAGGCTGCAGCGGCGTTTGACGAGGACCACGACCCGCCGCTCGACAAGACCGGCATCCGGCAGGCGCTGGCCATGGCCGATACCCTGGGACCGCTTGGCCCGCTGCCGATGCTCACCAGCCCGATGCGGCGCACGCGGGAGACGATCTCGGCGCTGGAGGCTGTCTGGGGGTCGCCTGCGCGCATCGAACCGCGCGTGACGGAGGTTCCGTCCCCGACGGAGGACCTGAGTGCCCGGCGCAAGTGGCTGACCGGCATCATGGCCGGAAGCTGGACAGACGAGGGGGCACTGCACCTGGCCGGCTGGCGTGCGGCGCTGCTGGACGTGCTGGAAGGGATCGAGACCGACACGGTGATCAGTTCCCACTTCGTCGCCATCAACACCATTGTCGGCCTGCTGACAGGCGATGACCGCGTGACGATCTTCCGCCCCGACAACTGTTCCATCACACGGATCGAGCGTCAGGATGGCCGCCTGGTGGTCGCCGAGATGGGGCGCGAGGTCGAGACCGAGGTGCTTTGATGCGCCTCGATCACGTCAATGTCCGCTGCCGCGACCTGGAGGGGATGCGAAGCTTCTTCGAGACGGTCGTCGGCCTGCATGTGGGGCCGCGCCCGGACTTCAGCTTTCCCGGATACTGGCTCTATGGCAGCGCGCCCGACGAGGCCATCGTGCATCTGGTCGGTGTGCCCGATGATGGTGGGGAGAGCGTTCCCGGTCCGGTGGACCATTTCGCCTTTCGTGGCGGGGACCATGCCACGCAGGTCGCCGCGATCCGCGCCGCTGGTCTCAAGTACCGCGAGAACGACGTGCCGGGCCGCCCGATCCGCCAGGTCTTCGTCCGTGGTCCGGAGTCCGTGACGGTGGAGCTGCAGTTCACCGTCTGAACCGTTGTCTCAGGGCCGGTGCCCTGGATCAATCCGGGACCTTGTCGGCTCCGCCAAGCAGGAGGTGGAGCCCGGCCGCGCCGAAGAATGTCCCGAGCGTTGCCTCGATCAGCCTGCGCGCCCTTGCGTAGAACCGGACCATGACGTCCGTCGAGAAACCGATCGCGTAGAGGATGTGGAACACCAGCGAGAGGAGAAAGGTTCCCGCGACGATCACCAGAGTGACCCAACCTGGCGAACTGTCACTCAAGCCAAGGGAGATTACCGCGATCCAGGACAGCGCGGCCTTGGGATTGGTCATCTGGATCAGGTAGCCGCGCAGCATCCAGCCCAGGCGTGACGGTGACGTGGTCTCGACATCGAAGGTGCTCAGCTCGTTCCGTGAACAGGCGGAGCGAAGGGCCTTCCATGCAAGGTAGATCAGGTAGAGCCCGCCCGCGATCCGGATGACCGAGAGCGCGTCGGCGTAGCTGGCGAGCAATGCGGACAGACCAACCGCGGTCAGTGTTGCCCAGGTCAGGGATCCGGCGGCGACGCCAACCGCAAGGGCGATGCCTTGCTGGCGACCGACACTCATCGATGTTCCGATGACGGCAAGGATGTTCGGTCCGGGACTGACGATGCCGAGCAGGAAGGCACCGTAGGCCAGCAGCAGCCCCGGCAGATGAAGTTCAAGTTCCGACATGCCAGGCCCGCCCCGTGTCATATGTTCCGCATACGTTCCTGTATGCGCCATCGCGGGCGGGACGGTCAAGGGTGATCTGGCTGGTCAATGCCGACAGATGCCTTCGACCATCAGGTCCGTACTGCAACGGCCATTCCGGGCAAGGCGCCCGCGCACGCAGCCCTCGAAGGCAGGGCCGGGAAACGGGCGAGGAAGACGTATCGTCAGCCGAGCCAGCGCTTGCGGCGGCGATAGTGCTTCACGTCGCGGAAGGACTTCTTGCTGCCGCCTTCACCGATGCCGAGATAGAATTCCTGGATGTCGGAGTTGGACAGCAGCTCCTTCGCCGGGCCTTCCATCACGATGGAGCCGTTCTCCATCACGTAGCCATGGTCGGCGATGGACAGCGCCAGGTTGGCGTTCTGCTCCACCAGCAGGATGGTCACGCCGGCTTCCTTGCGCATGCGCTGGATGATGCCGAAGATCTCCTCGATGATCATCGGGGCGAGGCCGAGCGACGGCTCGTCCAGCATGATCATCTTCGGGTTCGACATCAGGGCGCGTCCGATGGCCAGCATCTGCTGCTCACCGCCGGAGAGGTAGCCCGCCTGTCCGGTGCGCCGTTCCTTCAGGCGCGGGAAGAAGGTGTAGACCTGATCGATCATGTCGCGGACGGTTTTCATGTCGGAGACGATATGCGCCCCGGCAAGCAGGTTGTCCTCGATGCTCAGGTGGGTGAAGACGCGACGGCCCTCGAAGACCTGAACGACGCCCTTCTTCACCGTCTCGTGCGGCGCCAGCTTGTCGATCCGCTCTCCGTCGAATTCGATGGAGCCACGGGTCACGGCACCCCGTTCGGGCTTCAGCAATCCGGAAATGGATTTGAGCGTTGTCGTCTTGCCCGCGCCGTTGGCACCCAGGATCGTGGTGATCGACTGGGGTTTCACGTCGATGGAGATGCCCTTCAGCACCAGCACGACGTTGTTGTAAACCACTTCAATATTGTTGATCGCGAGCATTTCCGCCCCTTCTGAAAAGGTATCAAGCGCCGGGCTGCCGCAGGCGACAGCCCGGCAATGGATCAGGCCATGATCAGTTCTTCATCTTGGCCGATTCTTCCTTGATCAGCCCGAAGACGACCTCGCGATAGCCCTTGAACCAGTCGGTCGCGGGGGCAAAGCCGTCCTTCGTCACCTTGAAGACGCGGACCCAGCCGCCACCCTCATGGTCGCCACCGGCCAGGTTCAGCGGCGGGATCAGGCCACCGAGGGAGAAGTCCTTGATGGCGCGGAAGCCATCACGGACCTGGGTGCCAGTCACGTCCGCATTGCCGCCATTTGCCGCAACGGCATTGCGAAGCGCTTCGACATGCAGGGCGCTGGTCAGCAGGCCACGGTTGTAGAACACGGTCGAATCCATGCTCTCACGCGGTTCCTTGCCCTGGGCCTTGAGCATCGCCTTGATGTCGCGGCGGACCTGGAAGTCGTCGCCGACACCGGCGAACTGCATGCCGGCATAGCCTTCGGCCGCCTCAAAACCGCCTGCTGCGGCAACGTCGGCTTCCGAAATACCCCAGACGAAGGAAACCACCTTGTCCAGGGAGTAACCGGCACGCTTCAGCGCGTTGATCTGCACCGAAGGGGCGCGGCCGAACAGATGGCTGATCACGAAGTCGGCACGGAAACGGCGTGCGATATCACGGGCCTGGTTGTCCATCTCGATACCTGGTGCGGGGACCGGGAACTCGTTCAGGGTGAAACCTTCCATCTCGGACAGCCTGCGCAGCACGGGCAGGCCTTCACGCCCAGCGGGATTGTCATAGAACAGGTAGGCGATCTTCTTGCCCTTCAGGCCGCCCATCTGCTGCTTGGCGTATTCCACCGCGGCACCGGCCTGAGACCAGTAACTGGCTGCTGCCGGGAACAGGAACGGGAAGGCTTCTCCATCAGCCGCCAGAGCGGTACCGAAGCCGGGGGTCGTCCCGGGGATCTGGTCCTTGGCCAGATCGGCGGTCAGCGCCTGGGTGATCGGTGTGCCGAAAAGCCCGACCAGAACAGCGCCTTCGGACTTGAAGCGCTGATAGCCTTCAACCGCCGGCGGTACCTTGTACTGATTGTCGACCTCGACCAGGCGGATCGTGTGACCGTTGATTCCACCCTGGGAATTGATCAGGTCGATGTAGTCCTGTGCGCCGTCGCCGACGGGGTTGCCCACGTTGGCTATCGGGCCGGTTCGGTCAGTCATCTGGCCGATGACGATCTCCCCGGCGTGGGCCGCAGTCATGGCGGTGAGACCACCAGCGACGGCAATGGATGCCAGTATGCGTTTCATTCTTGGTTCCTCCCTTTGGGTTATGCCCCGGCGTTTTTGCGGGGGATT
Organism: Minwuia sp.; assembly: GCA_965228535.1. Taxonomy (GTDB): domain Bacteria; phylum Pseudomonadota; class Alphaproteobacteria; order Minwuiales; family Minwuiaceae; genus Minwuia. The sequence goes on from CBDDHU010000004.1 coordinate 2,001,423, forward strand.
GGCGACAGTCTAGTACGAAAACGGCCAGACCCGGAAATAACTCCGGATATTCAGCCACAACCGGTTCAGGCCTTCCGGTTCAACGACCAGGAAGAACATGATCAGCCCGCCGAACACGACCAGCCGCATGTGGGACTTGATGCCCGAAAGGGCACCGGCGTCCTCGATCAGGTAAGGACCGACCGAGGTCATCACCAGGTCGATGGCGATGGGCAGCAGGGTCACGAAGGTGGCACCGAAGATGGCGCCGAGTACCGAACCCATGCCGCCGATGATCACCATGGCCAGGTAGTCGATGGAGACCACCAGGGGGAAGAACTCGTTGTTCGCGACCCCCGAGTAGTAGGTGTAGAGCACCCCGGCGACACCGGCATAGAAGGACGAGATGGCGAAGGCCGTCAGCTTGTAGCGGCGCACGTCGATGCCCAGGATCTCCGCCGCGATGTCCTGGTCGCGGATGGCGATGAAGGCACGTCCGATGCGGCTGCGGGCGATGTTCAGGGCGACGATGATGGCCAGGACCACCACCACCAGGATGAACATGTAGAGTTCCCGCTGGGTATCCAGCACGGCACCGAAGACCGTCGGCCGGGGCACCTGGATCGACGCCTGGAAGCCACCGGAAATGGCGGGCGTGTGCACGATGAACCAGTCGATGATGAACTGCGCCGCGAGGGTCGAGATGGCGAGGTACAGCCCCTTGATGCGTACCGACGGGAAGCCCACGACGATGCCGATTGCGGCGGCCATCAGGCCACCGGCCGGCAGGGTGATCCAGAACGGCAGGTCGAAGCGCGTCGCCAGGTTGGCGGCGGTGTAGGCACCGACCGACATGAAGGCCGCATGCCCGATGGATATCTGTCCGGTCAGGCCGACCAGGATGTTCAGCCCCAGCGCACCGACGATGGCGATCCCGACAAGGTTCAGGATTGTCAGGTAGTAGCTGCTGACCAGCAGCGGCGCGATGACGAAGAACAGCACGGCGAAACCGGCCACGGCGAAGCGGGCGATCGGCAGGGGATAGAGCGCCGAGTCGCTGGCGTAGGTCGTCTTGTAGTAACCACTTTCACGATGAAACACGGCGTCAGACCCTTTCGATGATGACTTTGCCGAACAGGCCGTAGGGTCTGAAGAACAGCACCACGATCATCAGCAGGTAGGGAAGGAAGTCCTTGGTGCCGCCGCCCTCGAACGGGAAGAAGTCGCGGAACCAGGGCTGGGTCATTGCAGGGTCGATGTAGGTGCCGCCCCAGGCTTCGATCACGCCGACGATGATGCCGCCGACGATGCAGCCGACAATGCTCTCGAGGCCGCCGAGGATCACCACCGGGAACACCTTCAGCCCGACCACGGCGAGCGTGTTGTCGACGCCGATGGCGCTGCCCCAGAGCAGGCCGCCGAGCACCGCGACGACACCGGCCATCGACCAGGCCAGCACGAAGTAGCGTTCGACGTTGATGCCCATTGCCATGGAGACCTGGTGGTTGTCGGCCACGGCCCGGAGCGCCACGCCCTTGCGCGACTTCAGGAAGAAGATGGAGAAGGCACCGAAGAAGGCGAGGGCGATCGCGCCGCCGACCACGTTGATCGGCGTCAGGTAGATCTCCCCGACGATGATCGGGTCGTTCGGGATGCCGAGATCAAGCGCCCGCGTCGTGGCGCCGAAGATCATCGGGAACAGCCCCTCCAGGAACGCGGCAAGGCCGATGGTGGCCATGATGATCGCGACCACCGGGCGTCCGATCATCGGCCGCAGCACGATCCGCTCCAGCATCAGGTTGAACAGGATCATGAAGACCAGGGCCAGGATCACGCCCACCACGATGGGCACGCCGTAGTCCGCGGCCAGCGCCGCGACCATGACGCCGGAGATCATCACGAACTGCCCCTGGGCGAAGTTGATGGCGTCAGTCGACTTGTAGATCAGCACGAAGCCGAGCGCGATCAGCGCGTACATCAGCCCGATCAGGGCCCCGTTGATCGTCGTTTCCAGAAAGTACCAGACGGCGAACATGTCCATTTGCAATCCCCCCTCAGGCCGCTTCCAGGATGGTCAGGCGCGTGTCGAGCATCGACTTGCGTCCGTCCTCGAATGTCACTTCCGTGGCCAGCTCGACCTCGGTGCCCCCGTTGTAGAAGGCGTCGATGACCGGCGCATACTTCTCCGCGATGAAGCCGCGGCGCAGCTTGCGGGTCCGCGTCACCTCGGCATCATCCGCATCCAGATCCTTCGCAAGCAGCAGGAACCTCTTGATCCTGCTGACTTCCGGCAGGGACGGGTTGATGCGCTTGATCTCTTCGGCGATCAGGTCACGGACTTCCTGCTTGTGCGTCAGGTCCATGTAGTTGGTGTAGGCGAGGCCCTTCTTCTCGGCCCAGTTCCCAACCGTGCTCATGTCGATGGCGATCATGGCGCAGACATAGGGCTTCTCGTGACCGAAGGAGACGGCCTCCGAGATGTAGGGGCTGAACTTCAGCTTGTTCTCGACGAACTGCGGCGCGAAGGGACTGCCGTCCACCAGCTTGCCCACGTCCTTCGCCCGGTCGATGATCGTCAGCTGGCCCGAGCTCTCCATGATTCCGGCGTCACCGGTACGGAACCAGCCATCCTCCGTGATCGCCTCCCGGCTCGCTTCCTCGTTCTTGTAATAACCCTGGAAGACACCCGAACTCTTGATCAGCACCTCGCCATTCTCGGCGATCTTCACCTGCACGCCGTCACAGGGCTTGCCCACGTGATCGGGGGAGGCGAGTTCGTCGCTCTGCAGCGAGACCAGTCCCGACACTTCCGTCGAGCCGTAGACCTGCTTCAGGTTGATCCCCATGGCGCGGAAGAAACGGAACGAGTCCGGTCCCAGCGGCGCACCACCGACATAGACCCAGCGGGCACGGCGGAAGGCATACTGGTCGCGGATCGGGCCGTAGACGAGGATCTCGCCGATGGCGCGCTTCAGCTTCATGCCGAGCGAGATCGGCTGGCCCTCTGCCTTGCGGTTCTCGATCTCCACCGCCACGTCGCGGAAGGTGTTGAAGACCCAGCGTTTCAGGCCCGAGGCGTCATTCGCCTTCACCTGGATTTCCGACAGCACCATCTCCAGGCTGCGCGGCGCGGCGACAAAGCCCGTCGCCCCCAGTTCACGGCCGTCACGGCGGAAGGTTTCCGGGTTTTCCGGGCAGTTGCAGGAACAGCCGGACATCAGGCTGACCGTGGTGCTGTACATGGCTTCACCGACCCAGGCGAGGGGCAGGTAGGAGAACAGGTCGTCACTCTCCCGCACGTCCTCGTGGTCCAGGAAGATCCGAGCCGTCTGCACCATGTTGGCGTGGGAGAGCATCACGCCCTTCGGATTGCCGGTGGTGCCGGAGGTGTAGACCATGAAGGCGATGTCTTCCGGCTTCACCGCGGCGACCGCATCGTTGAAGGCGTTGGGGTTCTGCGCCGCGTGCGCGACACCTTCCGCCTGCAGGTCCTCGAAGCTGATGACACCGGGGTCATCCGCCAGTTCCGCCATGCCGCGCGGGTCGTCATAGACCAGCAGTTCGAGACCGGTCAGCCCGTCACGCAGTGACAGGATCTTGTCGACCTGTTCCTGGTCTTCCGCGACGATGATCTTCACCTCGGCATTGTTCAGCACGTACTGCAGTTCGGTCGCGATCGCGTCCTGGTAGACCGGGACCGCGGTGCCGCCGAGGCTGATGGCAGCCAGTTCCGCCCAGTACAGGCGCGGACGGTTGTTGCCCGCGACGCAGAGCTTGTCGCCGGCGCCGAAGCCGCGCCTTGCCAGGCCCATCGCGAAGTCACGTACGTTCTGCGCATATTCCGCCCAGGTGTAGGTGCGCCAGATACCCAGGTCCTTCTCCCGGATCGCGGGCTTGGTCGGGCGGGTGCGCTCATTCTCCAGCAGCAGGGCACCGAGTGTTTCAGCATTGGCCATTCCGGTTCCCCCCAATCAGTGCGACGTGCCGAGATAGGCCTGGATCACCGCCGGGTCCGCCTGGACCTCCGCCGGTGTTCCTTCCGCGATCTTCGTGCCCTGGTCGAGCACGGCGATGCGGGTCGAGATGTCCATCACGACCCCCATGTCATGCTCGATCAGGATGATCGTGGTGCCCAGTTGCTCGTTCACGTCGAGGACATAGCGGGCCATGTCCTCCTTCTCCTCGGAGTTCATGCCGGCCATCGGCTCGTCGAGCAGCAGCAGCGTCGGCTCCAGCGCCAGCGCGCGGCCAAGCTCGACACGCTTCTGGTAGCCATAGGCCAGCGCGCCGGTGGGCTGCTTGCGCAGGTCGTTCAGCTTCAGGAAGTCGATGATCTCCTCGCACCGCGCGCGGTGACGGACCTCTTCCCGCTGGTTCGGTCCCCAGTAGAGGCAGGCCGAAAGCAGGTTCGACTTCATGTGGATGTGCCGGCCCAGCATCAGGTTTTCCAGCACATTCATGCCGGCAAACAGCGCGATGTTCTGGAACGTCCGGGCAATCCCGCGTGCCGCCCTTTCATTGGGACGTAACGCCGTGATGTCTTCCCCCTGGAACATCACCGACCCCGTGTTCGGGGTGTAGAAGCCGCTGATCATGTTGACCAGCGATGTCTTGCCCGCACCGTTCGGACCGATGATGGAATAGATACTGCCCTTGGGGATGTCGACGGAGACATTGTCCACCGCCCGTACACCACCGAAGTATTTCGACACACCGTTGACGCTGAGCGTCACTTCCCCGGCTGTCGATGCTGCTGGCATCGCCACTCAAGGCCTCCCCATGTCTCGAGTTTTCTTATTCTTGGTAGGGGACTATACCAGTGGGTATTCTCAATAGCCAAGCGTGCTTTTTGCCTGACGTGCCAAAAGTCAGATTTTGCAAATGCGAGAGCTTGGCAGCCAGAGAACAGCCTTGGTTCCCTGTTCGGCTGCACTTTCCAGGCGCAGCGAACCACCGTGCAACTGGGCCAGGGAGCGGGAGAGCGACAGGCCCAGCCCCGTCCCCTCGAACCGGCGCGAAAGTCCGGTCTCGCCCTGCACGAAGGGTTCGAAGACACGTTCCTGCTGGTCGTTCGCGATGCCGATTCCGGTGTCGGTCACCGTCAGTTCCAGCCCGTCCTGCACCAGGGCGGCGTCGATCACGATCTCGCCGCCCGGCTCCGTGAACTTCATCGCGTTCGACAACAGGTTGATGAATATCTGCTTGATCAGGCGGCTGTCGGCCATGACTTCCGGCACGTCGCGGGTGGCGGCGCGGTTGATGATGGTCAGACCGTCCGAATCATCGCGGGTACGGGCGATGCGCAGGGCCGAATCCAGCAGCAGCGACAGGTCCACTTCCTGCTCCCGGATCTCCAGGTGCCCGGATTCCGCCTTCGACAGGTCCAGGATGTCGTTGATCACGGACAGCAGGTGGCTGCCGCTGTGGTGGATGTCGCTGACATATTCCGCGTACTGGGGATTGGCCATGGGGCCGTACATCTCGTCACGCATGATCTCGGAGAAACCGATGATCGCATTCAGCGGCGTGCGCAGTTCATGGCTCATGTTGGCGAGGAATTCCGACTTGGCGCGGTTGGCCATCTCGGCCTGTTCCTTGGCCTTGTGCAGCGCGCGTTCGGCCTGGCGACGCTCCGTCACGTCGCGGATCACCACCTGCGCCATCGGCTCGCCATCGAAGGGCAGGATGGAACTCTCGATCTCCACGTCGAACCACTGGCCGTCGAACTTGCGGCACTTGATGATCATGGCCCCGCGGGAGGAACCGACACCCTCCTCCATCATCTCCCGTGACCGCTCCAGCAGCTTCGGCAGGTCGCGTGCGGCCGCCAGGTCGGCGACCTTCAATGACAGCAGTTGCTCCCTGTTGCGGGCCCGGAACATGGTCACTGCAGACGCGTTGGCGTAACGCACCGCGCCCTTGTGGTGCACGATGATCGCGTCCGGGCTGCTCTCCACCAGGTGACGGTATCGCTCCTCACGCTCCCGGAGCGTCTCGTTCATCCGTTGCCAGGCGGTCATGTCGCTGACCGTGAACAGCAGGCCGCCGTCGGGCAGGGGATCACTGCTCACCTCCAGGTGAACGCCGTCCGGACGGGTGCGCTGGTAGCGGAAGGCGATGCCCCGGCGGGACATGTCATAGCGCCGTTCCATCTCCCGGATCGTCGGATCGTAGCCCTTGTCCTTGCGGAAGAGGTCCAGCATGTCGCCGATACTCTTCGGAGCCTCGAGGAAATCCTGCGGCAGGCCCAGCAGCGACAGGAACCGGTCATTGACACTGGTGACCATGAAGTCGCGGTCGGCAACGCAGACACCAAGGTGCAGCTTGGCAAATACCGATGCCTGCAGCTCGGCCTGGCGCTGGCGCTCCAGTTCCCGGTGCTTGCGGGCCGTGATGTCGGTGTAGATGCCGACGATACCGGCACCGGCGACCTCGTTCTCGGAGAGCCGGTACCAGCGACCGTCCCTGAAACTCACTTCCGCCTCGTAGCGGCCCCTGCGATGGCCCTTCAGCCTTTCAGGCACGTCATAGGAACTGCCTGCCGCACCCAGGTCGATCGTGTCGCTGTCGATCAGCCAGTGTATCCAGTCCTCGAACGAAACGCCGACGCGCAGCATCTCTTCCTTGGGATCGAAGGCCTTCTGGAACACCTTGTTGTAGAGCAGGATGCGGTCGTTCCGGTCATAGAGGATGAAACCCTCGTTGATCGATTCCAGCGCCGCAGTCAGGCGGCCCTCCGCATCGCGCGCGCGCCCACGGTCCAGGACACTCTGGGTGATGTCACTGCCGGTGCCGCGATAGCCGAGAAAGGTTCCGTTGTCCCCGGAGACCGGTCGGCCGCTGATCTGGAACCAGCGGAACCCACGCGGCGTCTCGCCACCATAGACATAGTCCTGGAAGGGGCGATGGGCTTCCAGATCGTCGAGATGCGCCCTGAACTCCGGAGTATCGGGGTTGCTCGCCATCTCGGCGCGGGTATTGCCGAGAAACAGCGCGACGTCGATGCCGGTCAGCTGCTCGAACCGCTCCGACAGGAAGATGAAGCGATGGGCGGCGTCGGTTTCCCAGAACCAGTCATTGGCGATGTCGAGAAAATCGGACAGGCGCTGTTCGGGCGTGAAGGCCTGATGACCGCTGCCATCCGGCCTTCTCGGCGGTGTATTCGCGTTCATGATCCCCGACGCGGCGACATTGCGACTGCGCCTTTCATTCACTCAAACGTTCTGGTTGCAGGAGAACGCATCTGAACGATTGTTCATGAAAATATATTTAACATAATTGTACGGATTTTAGCCAGAACGCCGTGGCGCCAGCGCCTCTTCCTCCGCCCTGATCCGCCAGGCGAGCAGGATGAAGTTCAGGCTGCTGAAGACCAGCGCAACTTCCCACAGGCCGACCATCAGCGGCACCACCGCGATCTCTCCGATCACCACCATGTAGTTCGGATGTCGCACGAAACGGAACGGCCCGCGCTTCACCAGGGGGGCATCGGGAACCGTGATGATGCGGGTGGTCCAGTACCGCCCCAGGCTGGTAATGACCCAGACCCGCCCGAGTTGCAGCACGACGAACACGACGAAGAGCGGCAGGTGGATCGCTGCGTCCGCCGGAGCCAGCAGGGCGAGCGCCACCAGCCAGCCACCATGCAGCAGGATGAAGAGGGGATAATGGCCTCGGCCATGCTCGACCGCGCCCTCCGCCAGCAGCCGCGCCGTGTTGCGCCGGGCCAGCACCAGTTCCGCCAGTCGCTGCACGACCAGAAACGCAAGGACCAGGTGAAACGCCCCCATCAGAGGTCCACGGTCATGAAGCCGGCAGTGAAGCCCGGACCCAGGGTGGAGAGCAGGGCACGCCCCTTCAGCCCGTCACGCTGCGCTGCGGCGATCACGAACATCACCGTTGCCGCCGACATGTTGCCGAAGTCGCGCAGGGTCTCCCGCGAATGTTTCAGCCCGCCCGGTGCCAGGCCGAAGATGTCCTCCAGCGCGTCCAGCACCTTCGCCCCGCCCGGATGGGACAGGAAATGGTCGATGTCGGTCAGCGCCAGCCCCTCCCGCTCCAGGAACCCCAGCAGGGCATCGTTCATCTTGCTGCGCACGTGGGTCGGGATGTCCCTGGAGAAGATCACGGACAGACCGTCATCCGTGACGTCCCAGCCCATGATGTCCAGCGAGTCTTCCCAGGTATGTTCCTGGCTGGCCAGGATCTCCGCCCCGTCGATGTCGGAGCCGACGACCGCACCGGCCGCGCCGTCGCCGAACAGGGCCGTGGCCACCACGTTGCTCTTGGAGAAGTCGCGGCTGCGGAAGGTCAGGCCGCACAACTCGACCACCAGGTAGAGATAGTTCGCTCCGGGTCGGCTGCGCGCCATCTGCGCCGCCCGCGCAAGGCCCACGACGCCACCGGCGCACCCAAGACCGAAGATCGGCAGCCGCTCCAGGTCACGGCGCAGTTTCAGCCGTTCCATCACCAGCGCGTCGAGGCTGGGGGTCGCGATGCCGGAAGTGGAGACTGTGATGATGCCGTCGATCTCGTCCAGGCCCAGCCCGGCCTGGTCGGCCGCGCGCACGGCCACGTCGGCCAGCAGGTCGACGGAGGTCTCGATGTACTGGCGGTTACGGGCGCCGAAACCGTGGACCTGCTGGTACCACTCGATGGGCACGCTGGAGTAACGGGTCTCGATCTCCGCGTTCTCGTAGACCGGCTTCAGCCGTTCGAAGACCGGCAGGTTATCGCCGAACAGTTCGCCCGCACGCCGCGCGACCTCCGACTGCTCCAGGACATGGGGCGGATTGGCCGTGGCGATGCCGCCAAAGGCGGCCCGGCCGACGGTACCGGCGCGTTTGCGTTCTGGAAGGACAAGCATGGCAGGCGGGCTCCCGTAACTGTAACGAAGGGTCATGCCGGGCCGGTCAAGGATACGACCGTTGTGCCCCTTTCGCCAATGCGCACTGGTCCGGCACGGTGATCACGCCTCGGTGTTTCGGTTGCGTCCGTGACCTGACGCACATTCCGCATTGCGAGATTGCGCTGCAGCATTCCCTTGAAATCTGTCGCAGGAATGACATTCTTTAACACTCGGTCCCTCACCGGTGACGTGATATGTCAGGGACATGGAGTACAGTCTCAGATGAGTTCAGCCCCGAAACCCGTGCGCTCGCCATTCATGGCGCGGATGCGGACCTATTTCCTGACCGGCGTGATCGTGGCCGCGCCGATCTCGATCACCGTCTACGTCACCTGGTCGATCATCGAATGGTTCGATGAACAGTTCCTGCCGCTGATCCCGGACCTGCCGCCGCACATCGCGGAGCGGCTGAAACTGCCCTTCGACCTGCCCTTCGAGATTCCGGGCCTCGGCCTGATCGTAGCGCTGGTCGGGCTGACGGTGATCGGTTTCCTGACTGCCAACCTGCTGGGCCGCTCCATCGTGAAGTTCGGGGAGCGGCTGGTCGACCGGATGCCCATCGTGCGCGGCATCTACAACGTCCTGAAACAGCTGTTCGAGACCGTTCTGACGGATTCCAGCCAGGCATTCCAGCACGCGGCACTGGTGGAATACCCGCGTCGTGGCCTCTACACCATCGGCTTCGTCGCCGGTGACACGCGCGGCGAGGTGGTGCGGCGCACCGAGCTCGACCTGGTCAGCGTCTACGTGCCGACCACGCCCAACCCGTCCTCCGGTTTCATCCTGTTCATCCCGCGGGAGGATGTGCGCGTCCTCGACATGACGGTGGAGCAGGCGATGAAGTACGTGGTTTCGGTCGGTGTCGTGGTGCCGCCGGACCTGAAGACACGACCGCTGCCCACCAATGACGTGGCGGCCGGTGAGAAGGATCCGGACGTCCGCCGCTCAGCCTGACTTCAGGTACCGGATCGCCGCGTCACGCTCGAACAGGTAGAGCAGCGTCCGCAGGTCCGGCCCACGCTTGCCCTGCAGTTCCGGGTCGGTATTGACGATCAGCCGGGCGTCGTCATGGGCGGCGGCCAGCAGGTCCTGGTCCCGTTCCACCCGTGCCAGCTTCATCGGCGGCAGGCCGCTCTGCCGCGTGCCCAGCAGGTCGCCGCCGCCGCGCAGGCGGTAATCCTCCTCCGCGATCAGGAACCCGTCATCGGTGCCACGCAGCACCTCCAGCCGTTTCCGCGCGGTCTCGCCCAGCGGCGGACGGTACAGCAACAGGCAATGACCCTGCTTCTCGCCGCGCCCGACGCGACCGCGCAACTGGTGCAGCTGCGCCAGCCCGAACCGTTCCGCATCCTCGATCACGATCACCGTGGCTTCCGGCACGTCGACGCCGACCTCGACCACCGTGGTGGCCACCAGCAGGCTTGTCGCACCCTCCGCGAACGCGACCAGGGCCGCGTCCTTCTCCTCCGGCTTCATGCGCCCGTGGACCAGCCCGACACGATCGGAAAAACGCTGCTGCAGGGCCCGGAACCGCGATTCGGCCGCTGCCGCCTCGCTCCCGCCTTCGCCCTCGTCATCCACCAGCGGACAGATCCAGTAGGCCCGCTCCCCCCGCTGCATCAGGCCGTTCAGCCGTTCCACGACATCGTCCGCCCGGTCCGCGGGCAGCACCCGCGTGTCCACCGGCTGCCGCCCCGGCGGGCGTTCGTCCAGGCGGGAGACATCCATGTCGCCATAGGCGGTCATGGCCAGCGTTCGGGGGATCGGCGTCGCGGTCATGACCAGCACGTCGCTGGTCTTGCGGGCCTTGGCGGAGAGCAGCATCCGCTGATGCACGCCGAAGCGGTGCTGTTCGTCAATGATCGCCAGTCCCAGGTCGCGGAACCGGATCGCTTCCTGGAACAGGGCGTGGGTACCGACCACCAGGTCGATCTCCCCCGCCTGCAGCCGTTGCAGGATCGCCTGGCGCGCCTTGCCCTTGTCACGCCCGGTCAGCGCCTCCACCCGCAAGCCGATGGCGGCCCCCATGTCGTCCAGTGTCCGTGCGTGCTGCCGCGCGAGCACTTCGGTCGGCACCATGAGCGCCACCTGGGAACCAGCCTCGACGACCGCCGTTGCGATCAGCAGCGCGACCGCCGTCTTGCCGCTGCCGACATCGCCCTGCAGCAGGCGCAGCATCCGGGTCGGGGCCTTCAGGTCGGCCATGATCTCGGCAATCACCCGGTCCTGCGCCATGGTCAGCGGCCAGGGCAGGGCGGCGCGCAGCTTCGCGGCCTGGCCATCGCTCCGCACCGCCAGGCCACGACCGCCCTGGCGGCGCATGCGCTGCCGCACCAGCGCCAGCGCCAGCTGGTTGGCCAGCAACTCGTCGTAGGCCAGCCTGCGCCGCGCCAGCAGGTCGCCGTCCGCATCGCCTACGCCATCATCGGAATGAACCGTGTGCAGTGCCGACTGCCAGTCCGGGAAACGGTTCTGCGCGCGGAAGGCGGCATCCTGCCACTCGCTGATCTCCGGCGCGCGTTCCACCGCCTGCACGATGGCATTGCGCAGCGACTTCGCTGCCAGACCGGCGGTCAGCGGGTAGACCGGCTCCCGCAGCGGCACGTCCTCCCCCTTGTCGGGGTTCGCCACATGATCCGGATGCACCATCTGCAACTGGTCGCCATAGCGTTCCAGCCTGCCGCTGACGATGCGCCGCTCCCCCGGCGGGAACTGGCGTTCCAGCCAGTCGCGGCGGGGCCGGAAGAAGGTCAGGCCGACCACCCCGGTCTCGTCACCGGCGAAGATGCGATAGGGCTGGCGGTCGGTACGTCCGGGCTGGTGCTCCAGGATGTTCAGGGTCAGCGTCACGGTCGCGCCCGGCACCGCATCCTCCACGCTCGGTCGCTGGCTGCGGTCGACATGGCTGTGCGGCAGCAGCCACAGCAGGTCCAGCACCCGCGTCACCTCCAGCTTCTCCAGCAGGGCGGCCACGCGCGGACCCACCCCCTTCAGGGAGCTGACCGGTGCAAACAGGGGGAAAAGGACCTCGGGGCGCATGGCCGGATCATCCGGGCATGGACGGTCTGACGCAAGCCGCACGGCTTTTCCGGTTCCGGCTTTCGTACTATATGATGCCGACCCCAACCGGTTGCGAAGGAGCCGTCATCATGTCGGAACAGGAAGACAGGCTGGCCGTGCGGCGCAAGAAGCTGCTCTATCGCTCGCAATATACCGGGACCAAGGAAACCGACATCCTGCTGACACGCTTCGCGGAGCGGAACCTGCCGACCTTCGGGGAGCGTCAGCTCGACCTCTATGAACAGATGCTGCAGGCGGGGGATCCGGAGATCCTGGCCTGGGTGATGGGCCGCAAGCCGGTGCCACCGGACTATGACAATGACGTCACCCGGTTGCTGATGCAGTTCAAGTTCCAGCCGTCAGCCAGTTGAAGCCACTGATCGACATCCTGTCGGCGCCTGGCAGGATCACCGTCCAGAACGCGCCGGAAGGGCTGGAGGCACGCCTGCTCGTTGCCCTGGCCACCGGTGCGCTGCATGGCGTGGTCCATGTCGCGCGCGACGACCAGCGGCTGGCCGCGACGGCGGAGATGCTGCAGTTCTTCGCGCCCGGCCTGCAGGTGCTCACCCTGCCGGCGTGGGACTGCCTGCCGTACGACCGTTCCTCCCCCAACCGCCAGGTCGTCGCGGCGCGGATGCGCACGCTGGGCCTGCTGGCCGAGGACGGGCTGGCAGGGCGGGTGCTGCTGACCACTGTGAATGCCATCACCCAGCGGGTTCCGGCCCGCGCGACAGTGACCGACGGGCGTTTCGTGGCCAGCATCGGCGACCGCATCGACGAGGCGGCGCTGACGACCTTCCTTGTCGGGCAGGGCTATTCGCGTACCGGCACGGTGATGGAGCCGGGCGAGTACGCGATTCGCGGTGGCCTGATCGACATCTTCCCGCCCAATGACTCCTATCCCGTGCGGCTGGACCTGTTCGGGCAGGAGCTGGAGAGCATCCGGCTGTTCGATTCCATGACCCAGCGCACGCTGGAGAAGATCGACCGGTTCGAGCTGACACCGGTGGGGGAGCTGGTGCTGGAACCGCCCACCGTGAACCTGTTCCGCGCCCGCTACCGGGAGCTGTTCGGCAACCGGGCGGAAGGTGACTCGCTCTACGAGGCCGTCTCCGAATCCCGCGCCCATCCGGGCATGGAGCACTGGCTGCCGATCTTCCACCGGCGGCTGGAGACCATCTTCGACTATGTCGGCGATGCCCCTGTCGTGCTGGATCACCTGGCCGACGATGCGACCGACGCCCGGTTCCAGGCCATCGACGACTATCACGCCACCCGGCAGGAGGCGCTGAAGGCCAATACCGGGGCGTCCGGCGTGGCCGGTGCCATCTACCGGCCGCTGGCACCCGACATGCTCTACCTGTCGCGGGAGGAATGGGCGGAGGCACTTGGGGGGCATCCGGTTGCGGCCCTGACGCCCTTCACGGTCAGCGAGACACCGGGGCAGGCGTTCGACCTGGGTGGCCGCAGGGGGCGCGACTTCGCACCGGAGCGGGCGGCCCCAGGCACCAATGTCTACGAGGCACTGGTCGCGCACCTGAAACAGGTCACGGCCGATGGCCACCGGGCCGTCATGGCCAGCTATTCCGACGGTGCGCGGCAGCGGCTGTCGGGCATGCTGCGCGACGGCGGCATCGCGGCGCTGAGCGATGTGGCCGACATGGCGGAGGCGGAGAAGCTGCCGCGCGGCACGGTCGGGCTGACCGTGCTGCCGCTGGAGACGGGGTTCGAGAGCGCCGACCTCTACCTGATCTCGGAACAGGACGTGCTGGGGGACCGGCTGGTCCGCTCCCGCAAGCGCTCCGCCCGCCGCTCGGACAACTTCATCGCCACGGCGACGGAGCTGCAGCTCGGCGACCTGGTGGTGCACGTGGATCACGGCATCGGTCGCTACGAGGGGCTGCAGGCGCTCGACATCATGGGCGCGCCGCATGACTGCCTGCTGCTGGTCTACCAGGGCGGTGACAAGCTCTACCTGCCTGTCGAGAACATCGAACTGCTTTCCCGCTTCGGTTCATCCGAAGGCGAGACGGTGCTTGACCGACTGGGCGGCAAGAACTGGCAGGCCCGCAAGGCGAAGCTGAAACAGCGGCTGAAGGACATGGCCGACGCACTGATCCGCATCGCCGCCGGGCGCGAACTGGCCAGCGGGCAGGTGATGGAGGCCCCGGCAGGCGCCTTCAACGAGTTCTGCGACCGTTTCCCCTACCAGGAGACGGACGACCAGGCGAAGACGATCAACGACGTGCTGGGCGACCTCGCCTCGGGTCGGCCGATGGACCGGCTGGTCTGTGGCGACGTGGGCTTCGGCAAGACCGAGATCGCGCTGCGCAGCGCCTTCGTCGCGGCAATGGACGGCATGCAGGTCGCCATCGTCGCCCCCACCACCTTGCTGGCGCGGCAGCATTACGAGACCTTCACGGCCCGCTTCCGCGGCTTCCCCGTGCGCGTGGAGCAGCTTTCGCGGCTGGTCACCGGCAAGGCCGCCACGGCGGTGAAGGAGGGGCTGAAGTCCGGCACCACCGACATCATCATCGGCACCCACGCCCTGCTGGGGAAGGGCATCAGCTTCAAGCGCCTGGGGCTGCTGATCGTCGATGAGGAGCAGCATTTCGGCGTGAAGCACAAGGAACGGCTGAAGGAACTGAAGGCCGACGTGCACGTGCTGACGCTGACCGCCACGCCGATCCCGCGCACGCTGCAACTGGCGCTGACCGGCATCCGCGACCTGTCGATCATCGCGACGCCGCCGGTGGACCGGCTGGCGGTCCGTACCTTCGTGCTGCCGTTCGACGAGATCGTGGCGCGGGAGGCGCTGCTGCGGGAGCATTATCGCGGCGGCCAGAGCTTCTTCGTGGTGCCGCGTCTCAGCGACCTGGCGGAGGTCGCGGATTTCCTGAAGAACCACGTGCCGGAGGTAAAGTTCGCCGTCGCCCACGGGCAGATGCCGTCCCGCGAGCTGGAAGACGTCATGCACGCCTATTACGAGGGCGCCTTCGACGTGCTGGTCTCCACCAACATCGTCGAATCGGGTCTCGACGTGCCGTCGGCCAACACCATGATCGTCTACCGCTCCGACATGTTCGGGCTGGCACAGCTCTACCAGCTGCGCGGCCGCATCGGCCGCTCCAAGGTCCGGGCCTATGCCTACCTGACCGTGCCTGCCTCGAAGCGGCTGACCGACAGCGCCGACAAGCGCCTGCGGGTGCTACAGACGCTGGACCAGCTCGGCGCCGGGTTCACCCTGGCCAGCCACGACCTGGACATTCGCGGTGCAGGCAACCTGCTGGGCGAGGAGCAGTCGGGCCAGATCAAGGAAGTCGGTGTCGAGCTGTACCAGGCGATGCTGGAGGAGGCGGTGGCGGAGGCGCGCGGTACCTCCGGTGCCGATGACCACAACTGGTCACCCTCGATCAATCTCGGCGCGCCGGTGCTGATCCCGGAATATTACGTCCACGACCTGTCCGCGCGGCTGGACCTGTACCGCAGGCTGGCCCACGTGCCGGACGAGGCGGGGATCGAGGAGATCGCGGCGGAGATGATCGACCGCTTCGGGCCGCTGCCGGGGGAAGTCGACAACCTGTTCGACGTGGTCGCGATCAAGGGGCTCTGCCGGACCGCGAACATCGACAAGCTGGACGCCGGGCCGAAGGGCGCGACGGTGCATTTCCGCGACAACAACTTCCCCGACCCGGCCGGGCTCGTCCGCTTCATCTCCGGCCAGTCCGGCACGGCCAAACTGCGCCCCGACCACACCATGGTCTTCCTGCGCGGCTGGGACGAGGTGCCGGTGCGGGTGAAGGGCGTGCGACAGCTGGTGCGGGGCCTTGCCCGCATCGCGGAGAAGGCGGCGGCCTGAACGGCAGCGCCAGCGTCAGTCGGCGTCGGTCATTTCCGGGGCAGGGACCGTCTCGTTCAGTGCCAGGTCGAAGACCTTGTGGAACACAGGCTCATCCTGCGCGCCGGACACCGCGTATTTCCGGTCGATGATGAAGCAGGGCACGCCATTGATGCCCATGGACCTTGCCATCGCGTCTTCCTGGCGGACCAGGTCGAGATCGGTGTCGTTGCGCAGCCGGTCCGCCGTGAGACGCGGATCCATGCCGTTCTCCACCGCGATGCGGGTCAGCACCTCCGCGTCGCCGATATCCTCGCCCTGGGTGAAGTAGGCGATGAACAGTGCCTCCACGATCCGGTCCTGCAGCCCCTCCTGCGTCGCCCAGCGGATCAGCCGGTGCGAATCCAGCGTCGAAGGGGTGCGCCGGATCAGGTCGAAACGGAAACCGATGCCCAGTTCCGCCCCGGCTGCACGAATGGTCTCGTAGATCCGCGCGGCACGGTCGGCACCGCCGAACTTGGCGGCCAGGTAGGCATCACGCGACATTCCCGCCCGCGGCATCTCCGGATTCAACTGGAACGGTCGCCAGCCGATTTCCGGCTGGACGTCGGGTCTGTTCTGCATGGCTGCTTCCAGCTTGCGTTTGCCTATGAAGCACCACGGACAGATGGTATCTGAGACGATATCGATCAGCATGGGACCAAGAGTAGGTCACCACTGCCTGCAGGGCCACTCAAATGATTCGATCCGGCAGGCGATGGGGCCAGGGGGAGAGCAACTTGACGACTGAACAGCAACTGCAGGGCCAGGTGGCATTCGTGACCGGTGCAAGCTCCGGCCTTGGGGCGCATTTCGCGCGGCTGCTGGCCGGGCAGGGGGCGAAGGTCGGGATCGCCGCGCGACGGCGGGAACGACTGGAGGACCTGGTGGCGGAGATCGAGGCTGCAGGCGGCACCGCCTTCGCCGTCTCGCTGGACGTGACCGACATCGCGGCCATCGACCCGGCGATCGACGAGGTGGAACAGGCCCTGGGGCCCATCGACATCCTGATCAACAATTCAGGCATCACCATCCCCAACGCGATGCACCGAATTTCCGAGGACGATTACGACCAGGTGTTCGACACCAACCTGAAGGGGGCCTTCTTCGTGGCCCAGTCGGTGGCGAAACGGCTGATGGCGCGCAAGGCGCCGGGGCGGATCGTCAACATCTCCTCCACCCTGGCGCACCGGGTGATCGGGCAGCTCTCGATCTACTGCATGTCGAAGATCGCGATGGACCAGATGACCAGGGCGATGGCGCTGGAATGGGGCAAGCACGACATCAACATCAATGCCCTCTGCCCCGGTTACATCGAGACGGAAATGAATGCCGACTACTGGCAGACGGAGGCAGGACAGGCGTTCCTGAGCCGCTTCCCGCGTCCGCGCGTCGGCGAACCGTCGGACCTGGACGGCATGCTGCTGGTGCTGGCGGGGCCGCAGGGGCGGTTCGTCAACGGATCGGTGGTCAGTGTCGATGACGGCTTCGCCGTGGGTTTCCGGTAGGCGAACCGGCGATCAGCCGCTGCAACCCACAGCGGCCTGGTCACCTGCGGAACGGCTGCGCTCCAGGATGGCGGTCAGGTTCTCCACCAGTGGGGTGCGCTGGATCGGCTTGGTCAGGTAACCGTCCATGCCCGCGGCGGCGCACTGCAGGCGCATGCCCGGCACGTCGTGTGCGGTCCAGGCAACGATGGGCGTACGGGCCAGCGGGCCACCCATCCGGCGGATCCGGCGCGTGGCCTCCAGGCCATCGATCTCCGGCATCGCGATGTCCATCAGGATGATGTCGATGTCGTTGCCCGCAAGTTCGCGCAGGCCGGCCGCACCGCCATTCGCCTCGACGACCAGATGGCCCTCCCGTTCGAGGAAGACACGCGCCACCTTCCGGTTGGCGTCACTGTCGTCAACGATCAAAACACGCATGGCCTGCATCGACCGGTCTCCAACCCGTGGTGCGTGTTGCATTGCTTAAGTGCCGTCATGCCGAATGCGTTTCATTTGGCAAATTGAGAGACACCTGCACCACTCAATCCTGTTTGCTCCAGATCACAGCAAGCGGGATGCCAAGACCGTCACAGAATCCCGAAAATTAACCATTCCCAAGAATGAAACCTTCTTCAATTCTCGTGAGACGGGCATTTTCCGGGGCAGAGCGGCGGCCTCAGCCCTGGTCGGATAGCTGCGCGATCTCCAGGTACTCCCCGTACCCCTCCTCTTCCATCTCCGAGAGCGGAATGAAACGCATGGAAGCGGAGTTGATGCAGTAGCGGATGCCGGTCGGCGGTGGCCCATCGGGGAACACGTGCCCAAGATGCGAGTCTCCGTGACGGGAGCGGACCTCGATCCGTACCATTCCGTGACTCGTGTCACGTTTCTCGACGATATTGTCCGGCTCCAGCGCCCGGAAGAAGCTCGGCCAGCCACAGGCGGAATCGAACTTCTGCGACGCGGCGAACAGCGGCTCGCCACTGACCACATCCACATAGATGCCCGCTTCCCTGTGGTCCCAGAACCGGTTGCGGAACGGCGGCTCGGTATGGTCCTGCTGGGTGACGGCATACTGCTCGGGCGTCAGGTTCCGAAGGGCTTCCTCGCTCTTGCCGTAGGTTCTGCTCATGCCTGCGCTCCCGTGCCGATTGAAAAGATCATGGGTAGGAGATAGGGAGTATGCCACGCGTATCGAGTCGGGAAACGAGGTACGTGACAGGGCCCGGAACCGGCTTGTCCATTTCGCGCGCTGGTCGTGTTTGTGTTGGCTTGACGGACAGGTAGTGGGCTCAATGAAATCGGATGCTTCAGCAAGGACGGCCCTGATCACGGGCGTGACCGGCCAGGATGGTGCCTATCTGACCGAGTTGCTGCTGTCGAAGGACTACACGGTCCATGGCATCAAGCGCCGCTCCTCCTCCTTCAACACCGGGCGGCTGGAACACCTGTACCAGGATCCGCATGCCCGCGACGTGAAGCTGCACCTGCATTACGGCGACCTGACGGATTCCACCAACCTGCTGCGCATCGTGCAGCAGGTCCAGCCTGACGAGATCTACAACTTGGCCGCCCAGAGCCATGTCCAGGTCAGCTTCGAGACGCCCGAATACACGGCCAATTCGGACGCGCTGGGCACGCTGCGGCTGCTGGAGGCGATCCGCATCCTGGGGATGGAGGAACGTGTCCGCTTCTACCAGGCCTCCACCTCCGAACTCTACGGCAAGGTGCAGGAAACGCCGCAGAAGGAGACGACACCTTTCTGGCCGCGCAGTCCCTATGCCGCCGCCAAGCTCTATGCCTACTGGATCACGGTGAACTACCGCGAGGCCTACGGCATGCACGCCTCCAACGGCATCCTGTTCAACCATGAGAGCCCGCTGCGCGGGGAGACCTTCGTGACGCGCAAGATCACGCGCTCCGTGGCCTCGATCCAGCTCGGGCTGGAGGACCGGCTCTATCTCGGCAACCTGGATGCGCGCCGCGACTGGGGGCATGCCAGGGACTTCGTGGAGGGCATGTGGCTGATGCTGCAGCAGGACCAGCCGGATGACTACGTGCTGGCGACCGGCGAGACCCATTCGGTGCGTGAGTTCGTGGAGGCCGCCTTCGCGGAGGTCGATCGCCGCATCGCCTGGTCCGGCAGCGGGGTGGAGGAGCAGGGCAGGGACGCCGACACCGGCGAAGTGCTGATCGAGGTCGATCCGCGCTATTTCCGCCCCACGGAAGTCGACCTGCTGCTGGGCGACCCGAGCAAGGCGCGGGAGCGGCTGGGATGGTCGCACACCACCGGCTTCAGTGACCTGGTGGCGCAGATGGTCCGGGCCGACCTGATCGCCGTGCAGCGCGAGCACGAGTTCAACACCGCGATGCACAAGGCGCGCGAGAGCTGAGATGGGGTCCGGCTTCGACCTCCAGGGACGCCGGGTCTTCGTTGCCGGCCACAAGGGCATGGTGGGCAAGGCCATCGTCCGGCGGCTGGAGCAGGAGGACTGCGAGACCCTGACCGTCGACCGCAGCCGGCTGGACCTGCGCGACCGGCCGGCGGTGAAGGCGTGGCTGACGGATCACCGGCCGGACGTGATCATCGTTGCCGCCGCGCGGGTCGGCGGCATCCATGCCAACAACACCTACCCGGTGGATTTCATTGCCGAGAACCTGGAACTGCAGTCCAGCCTGATCAGCGGCGGCTTCGAAACCGGGGTGGCCAAGCTGCTGTTCCTCGGTTCCTCCTGCATCTACCCGCGGGAGGCACCGCAGCCGATCCGGGAGGATGCGCTGCTGACCGGGCCGCTGGAACCGACCAACGAGCCCTATGCCATCGCCAAGATCGCGGGCATCCGGCTCTGCCAGGCCTATCGCAAGCAGTACGGGGCGGACTTCATCTCCGTCATGCCGACCAACCTCTACGGGCCGGGCGACAATTTCCATCCCGACAACAGCCACGTCGCGGCGGCCCTGCTGCGCCGCTTCCACGAGGCGAAGCGTGATGGCGTGGAGACGGTTACCGTCTGGGGCACGGGGCGACCGCGGCGCGAATTCCTGCACGTGGACGACATGGCGGACGCCTGCATCCACCTGCTGCGCAGCTATTCCGGCCACGACCA
This sequence comes from Minwuia sp., assembly GCA_965228535.1. GTDB lineage: Bacteria > Pseudomonadota > Alphaproteobacteria > Minwuiales > Minwuiaceae > Minwuia. The sequence continues at coordinate 2,021,844 of CBDDHU010000004.1, forward strand.
TGTCAATGTCGGCTGCGGGGAGGACATCTCCATCGCCGACTTTGCCCGGCTGATCCAGCAGACCGTCGGTCACGAAGGTGAACTGGCCTTCGATCCGACAAAGCCGGATGGCATGTACCGCAAGCAACTGGACGTCACGAAGCTCACCGGCCTCGGCTGGCGGCCGCGCATCGCCCTGACCGAGGGGCTGGCCGGGTACTATGAGTGGTTTCGCGCCAATATCGAAAACGTGCGGGAACGCTGATACATCTGCACTGGCAGCCGGAACGTCTCACCCGGCGCCGCCCTGCACGAACGGGAAAGCTGGACCATGAAGATCTCTGTCGTGACGGTCTGCTTC